>NZ_CP030038.1:1105000-5905000 GCF_015291725.1 Bradyrhizobium sp. CCBAU 51765 | reverse complement strand
ACCATGGCCGAGCTCGGCTACAAGCCGAATGCGATCGTGGCGCAGGACGCCGGCTTCTCCGAGAAGGCGCTCTATGATGCCGTCGGCGACAAGCTCGAAGGCGTCATCTCGCGCGGCACCTTCTCGCTCGACCTCGCGCAGAAGCGTCCGATGGTCGGCAAGATCAACGACATGTTCAAGGCGAAGTCCGGCAAGGATTTCAACGATCTCACCTCGCGCCAGTTCATGGGCCTGATTATCCTCGCCGACGCCATCAACCGCGCCAAGTCGACCGACGGCGAGAAGATCCGCGACGCGCTGGCGGCGACCGACATCCCGGGCGATCAGACCATTATGCCCTGGAAGCGCGTCAAGTTCGACGAGATGGGCCAGAACAACGACGCCGACCCGGTGCTGCTGCAATATGTCGGCGGCAAGTTCGTCACTATCTTCCCGCCGCAGGCCGCGATCGCCGAGGCGATCTGGCCGATGAAGTAAGAGTGGGAAGCGGGAGCTCAGATGTAGCTCCCGCCCTCATCCTGAGGAGCGGGCGTAGCCCGCGTCTCAAAGGACGAGGGCTGGGCCATCCTTCGAGACGCGCACTGATGCGCGCTCCTCAGGATGAGGATCTATTTCGGGGGACAGACTTTTGACAGCCCAAGCCATAATTCAAAGTCTCGCGAGCGGCCTCCTCATGGGCCTGCTCTACGGACTGATCGCAGTCGGCCTCGCGCTGATCTTCGGCCTGATGGACGTCACGAACTTCGCCCATGGCGAGTTCCTGATGCTCGCGATGTACCTGTCCTTCTTTCTGTTCGCGTTCTTCGCCATCGACCCCTTGCTGTCGGCGCCCCTGGTCGCCGCGGCGCTGTTCGTTTTCGGAGCGGTGATCTACCTGCTCATTGTTCGCTTCGCCATGCGGGCCAAGGCCAATGCCGGCATGGTGCAGATCTTCACCACCTTCGGTCTCGCCATCGTGATGCGCGGGCTCGCGCAGTTCTTCTTCACTCCTGACTACCGCAGCATTCCGCAGTCCTGGCTCGGCGGCAAAACCATCTCCTTTGCCGGCATCTTCCTGCCGGAGCCGCAGCTGGTCGGCGCGCTGGTCTCGATTCTCGCCTTTGCCGGTCTCTACTTCTTCATCCACCGCACCGATTTCGGCCGCGCGATCGAGGCCACCCGCGAAGATCCAGGTGCGGTGGCTCTCGTCGGCATCGACAAGAACCGCGTGTTCGCGTTCGGTTGGGGCCTCGGCGCCGCGCTGGTCGGTCTCGCCGGCGCGATCATGGCGGTGTTTTTCTACATCTACCCCGACGTCGGCGCGTCCTTCGCGCTGATCGCCTATGTCACGGTGGCGCTGGGCGGCTTCGGCAGCGTGTTCGGGGCCTTCGCCGGCGGCATCATCGTCGGTCTCGTCGAGGCGGTCACGGCCTTGGTGCTGCCGCCCTCGCTGAAATCCGTCGGCATCTACGCCGTCTACCTGCTCGTCGTCTTCATCCGGCCACGCGGCCTGTTCGGGTCGATGTGATGGACAAGAATTTTGCAGCGCGGCGCCGCCGCGACCTCATCATCGCCGCAGGACTGGCCGGGATCGCCGCACTGGCGCCGCTGTTCGTCAAGGACGTCTACGTCCAGAACATCCTGATCCTGACGCTGATGTACGCAGCGCTGTCGCAGAGCTGGAACATCCTGTCCGGCTATTGCGGACAGATCTCGCTCGGACACGCGCTCTATTTCGGCATCGGCGCCTACACCACCGAGTTGCTGTTCACCAAGTTCGGCGTGCTGCCCTGGTTCAGCATGCTCGGCGGCGGCGTGATCGCGGCACTCATCGCAATGGGGCTCGGCTATCCCTTCTTCCGCCTGCGCGGCCATTACTTCGTGATCGCGACCATCGTCATCGCCGAGATCGGTCTGCTCCTGTTCCAGAACTGGGAATGGGCGGGAGCCGCGATGGGCATCACCATTCCGATCCGCGGCGACAGCTGGCTGAAATTCCAGTTCCTGCGCACCAAGCTGCCGTATTTCTACTTCGCGCTGGGCCTGTGCTGCCTCGCCTGGTTCGTCACCTGGTGGCTGGAAGATTCCAAATGGGGCTTCTGGTGGCGTGCGGTGAAGGACAATCCGGAAGCGGCCGAAAGCCTCGGCGTCGTCGTGTTCAATTCCAAGATGGGCGCGGCCGCCGTCTCCGCCTTCCTGGTCGCCATCGGCGGCGCCTTCTACGCGCAGTTTCTCGCCTATATCGATCCTGAAAGCGTGATGGGCTTCCAGTTCTCGCTGCTGATGGCGCTGCCGGCCGTGCTCGGCGGCATCGGCACCCTCTGGGGCCCGGTGTTGGGGGCCGCCATCCTGATCCCGATGACGGAGCTGACCCGCTCCTATATCGGCGGCTCCGGGCGCGGCGTCGATCTCATCGTTTACGGCACCCTGATCGTGCTGATCTCGCTGGCCCTGCCGCAAGGTCTGGTGAGCCTGTTCTCCCGTTCGAAAGCAAAGGGAGCAACGCGATGACGGCGCTCCTTGAAACCCGCGGCGTCTGGCAGCGCTTTGGCGGTCTCATCGCCAACAGCGATGTGTCGATCTCGGTTGGCCGCGGCGAGATCGTCGGCCTGATCGGCCCGAACGGCGCCGGCAAGTCGACCCTGTTCAATCTCATCGCGGGCGTGCTGCCGCCGACCCAAGGCTCGATTCTATTCGACGGCGAGGATGTCACCCGCATGCCGGCGGCCGAGCGCTGTCAGCGCGGGATCGGCCGGACCTTCCAGGTCGTCAAGAGCTTCGAGACCATGACGGTAATCGACAACGTGATCGTCGGTGCCTTGGTCCGCAACACCGTGATGCGCGAGGCGCGCCGCAAGGCCCATGAGGTGCTGGAATTCACCGGCCTTGCCGCGCGCGCCGACGTGCTCGCCAGCGACCTCGTGCCGGCCGAGAAGCGCCGTCTCGAAGTTGCCCGTGCGCTCGCGACCGAACCGAAGCTGCTGCTGCTCGACGAAGTTCTCACCGGGCTCACGCCGACCGAAGCGCAGACCGGTGTGGCGCTGGTGCGCAAGGTGCGCGATGCCGGCATCACCGTGCTGATGGTCGAGCACGTCATGGAGATCGTGATGCCGCTGGTCGACCGCGCCATCGTGCTCGATCTCGGCAAGGTGCTGGTCGAGGGCAAGCCCGCCGACGTCGTCCGCGATCCCAAGGTGATCAGCGCATATCTGGGAGATCGTCATGCTGTCGGTGCGTGAAGTCACGACCGCCTATCAGGGCCTCGTCGCGATCTCCGCGGTCTCGATCGAGGTCCAGAAGGGCGAGATCGTCTGCGTCGCCGGGGCCAACGGCGCGGGCAAGTCGACGCTGCTCAAATCCATCGCCGGTGCCGAGCGTCCGCGCTCGGGCACGGTGACGTTCGACGGCAAGCGCATCGACGGTATGGCGCAGCACCACATCACCGCCGCCGGCATCGCCTATGTGCCGGAAAACCGCCGCCTGTTTCCACGGCTGTCGGTGCGCGACAATCTTCGCCTCGGCAGCTACCTCTACCGTGGCGAAGCCAACCGCGAAGGGCCGCTCGATCTCGTCTTCAAGCTGTTCCCGCGTCTTCAGGAACGTTTGGAGCAGCGCGCCGAGACGCTCTCCGGCGGCGAGCAGCAAATGCTCGCGATCGGCCGCGCGCTGATGACACGCCCGCGGCTTCTGATGCTCGACGAGCCGTCGCAGGGCATCATGCCGAAGCTGGTCGACGAGATCTTCCAGGCGGTGAAGCGCATCCGCGATGCCGGCATGACCGTCCTGATCGTCGAGCAGCGCATGGCCGAGTGCCTGGAGATCGCCGACCGCGCCTACATCCTGCAAACCGGCCGCGTGCTGATGCAGGGCGCAGCAAGCGAGATCAAGGGAAATCCGGATGTGCGAAAGGCGTATCTGGGGCTGTAGGCGAGAAGTATCGGCCACGCCAGCGCAACATATTCGGTGTCATCGCCCGACTTGATCGGGCGATCCAGTACTCCGAGACGGCAGTGATATGCGGAGAAGCCGCGGTGTACTGGATTCCCCGCTTTCGCGGGGAATGACAGCAGTGGGGGATCAATGCCCGTGCCCATGCTCCGGCAACGTCACTCCGAACACCCTCACCAGATCCGTCACCTGCTCCGGCGACAGATACCGCGGGTTCATCCCGCGCAGCAGCAGGTACAGCTTCGCCGTCTCCTCCAACTCCTCCGTCGCGAACACCGCGGCCTCAAGCGTGTCGCCGGCAACGACCGGGCCGTGATTGGCGAGCAGCACGGACGAATATTTTCCCGCCAGTCCCTTGATCGCATCCGCGACTGCGGGATCGCCTGGGCGATAATAGGGCACGAGCGCGGTGGCGCCGCATTTCATCAGGTAATAGGCCGTCATCGGCGGCAGCGCGGCGCGCGGGTCGATCTCGGGCAGCATCGAGAGCGCGACCGAATGGGTCGAGTGCAGGTGTACGATCGCCCGCGCACTCCCACGCGTCTCGTAGAGCGCCGTGTGCAGCGGAACTTCCTTGGTCGGCGCGTCGCCCGACAGCAGCCGGCCCTGATCGTCCAGCCGCGACAGCTTCGCGGGATCGAGGAAGCCCAGCGAGGCATTGGTCGGCGTCACCAGCCAGCCGTCGCTGTCCAGCCGCACGCTGATATTGCCGGAGGAGCCCGGCGTCAGCCCGCGCTCGAACAGGGATCGTCCGAAGCGGCAGATATCCTCGCGCAGCCGTGTCTCGTTGCTCATGGCCGTCATGCCTGCTTGTCTCACGCTTTGGCAGCGCGGCCAAGCCGTGTTATCGGTTCGATGAGCCGCCGCAAAGGGCGGCCGTCCGGGAAACGTTCGCAAGGATCAGTTGCATGTCGGCCTCCACGTCACAAAATCAGCGTATCGCCGTCATCGGGCTCGGCTCGATGGGTTTTGGCATGGCGACCTCGCTGAAGCGCGCCGGCCACGCTGTGACCGGCTGCGACGTTTCCACGGATGTCGTCGCGCGCTTCGTGAAGGATGGCGGCGCGGGGGCCAGGACGCCGGCCGAAGCGGCCAGGGAGGCCGCTATCGTCGTCAGCGTCGTCGTCAATGCCGCGCAGACCGAGGCGATCCTGTTCGGCAAGGATGGTGCCGCCGAGACCATGCCGAAGGACAGCGTGTTCGTATCCTCGGCTACCATGGATCCCGACGTGGCGCGGCGCCTTGCCAAGCAGCTCGAGGCGACCGGCCGCCACTATCTCGATGCGCCGATCTCCGGCGGGGCGCAGCGCGCCGCGCAAGGCGAGTTGACGATCCTCGCCTCCGGCAGTCCCGCCGCTTTTGCAAAGGCGCGGCCCGCGCTCGATGCGATGGCCGCAAAGCTCTACGAGCTCGGCGATGCCGCAGGGCAGGGCGCTGCGTTCAAGATGATCAATCAATTGCTCGCCGGCGTGCACATCGCCGCCGCCAGCGAAGCGATGGCGTTCGCGGCGAAGCAGGGCCTCGACATCCGCAAGGTCTATGAGGTGATCACGGCTTCGGCCGGCAATTCCTGGATGTTCGAGAATCGCATGCCGCACGTGCTCGACGGCGATTACACGCCGCGCAGCGCCGTCGAGATCTTCGTCAAGGACCTTGGCATCATTCAGGACATGGCACGCACGGCCCGATTCCCCGTGCCGGTCTCCGCCGCCGCGCTCCAGATGTTTCTGATGACATCAGCCGCCGGCATGGGCCGTGACGACGATGCTTCGGTGGCGCGCATGTACGCGCAGGTCACCGGCGTCAAGCTGCCCGGCGACAAATAAGCAAGAGGAACTCCAATGCCCCGTTTCGCCGCCAATCTCTCGATGATGTTCACCGAGGTGCCGTTCCTCGACCGCTTTGACGCCGCAGCCCAGGCCGGCTTCACCGCCGTCGAGTTTCTCTTTCCCTACGAGCATCCGGCCGAGGCCGTCGGCGAGCGGCTCAAGCGCAACGGCCTGACCCAGGCGCTGTTCAACCTGCCGCCGGGCGACTGGAACGCCGGCGAGAAGGGCTTTGCGGCGCTGCCAGCGCGCTTCAATGATCTCAAGGCGAGCCTGGAGACCGCGCTGCCCTATGCCAAGGCGACCGGCGTCAAGCGGCTGCATTTGATGGCCGGCATCGCCAACCGCGGCGAGCGCGTGGCGATCGAGGCGTTCTACAAGTCGGTGGCCTGGGCTGCTGAATTCTTCGCGCCGCATGGCATCGACATCGTGCTTGAGCCGATCAATGCCCGCAACGTGCCCGGCTACTTCCTCAACGATTTCGGCTTCGCGCGCGATCTGATCCAGGAGCTGAGGCTTGCGAACCTGAAGCTCCAGTTCGACATCTATCACTGCCAGATCATCCATGGCGACGTCACGATGCGGCTGCGCGAGATGATGCCCATCATCGGCCACGTCCAGATCGCCAGCATCCCCTCACGCAACGAGCCCGACGGCGAGGAGCTGAACTATCCGTTCCTGTTCGCAGAGCTCGACCGGCTCGGCTATGCCGGCTTCGTCGGCTGCGAATACAATCCGCGCGGCAAGACCACCGATGGGCTCGCCTGGTTCAAGCCTTACGCAGGAGTGAAGTCGTGACGCTTGCGTTGGGCTGCATCGCCGACGACTACACCGGCGCCTCCGATCTCGCCAACACGCTGACGCGCGCGGGCCTGCGCACCGTGCAGACCATCGGCGTGCCCGCCGACGATCTCGCGCTGCCCGAAGTCGATGCCGTCGTGGTGTCGCTGAAGAGCCGCTCGATCGAAGCCGGCCTCGCGGTGTCGCGCTCGCGCGCGGCGGAGACATGGCTGCGTGGCCGTGGCGCGCGCCACGTGCTGTTCAAGATCTGCTCGACCTTCGATTCCACCGACGCCGGCAATATCGGCCCGGTGATGGACGCGTTGCGGGCCGATTGCGGCGAAGCCGTCGTGCTGGTGACACCGGCGTTCCCCGAGACCGGCCGCACCGTCTACCAGGGCAACCTGTTCGTCGGTGCCGTGCCGCTCAACGAGAGCCCGCTGAAGGACCATCCGCTCAACCCGATGCACGATTCGAACCTGGTGCGCGTGCTGGCGCGCCAGAGCAACACGCAGATCGGCCTCGTCGATCTCGCCACCGTCACGCGCGGCGCGGAGGCCGTGCGGGCGCGATTGGCCGAGCTCGCGGGCAAGGGCATCGGCGCCGCGATCATCGACGCCGTCTTCGACCGTGATCTCGAGACCATCGGTCTCGTCGCCGCCGAACATCGGCTGTCGGTCGGCGCCTCAGGCATCGGCCTTGGGCTCGCACGGGCTCTGGTATCGACTGGAAGCGTCAAGGCAGCGGCAATCAGTGATGCAGGCGCGCCGGTCGGCGGACCCGCGGCATGCCTTGCCGGGAGTTGCTCGCAGGCGACGCTTCAGCAGATCGCCAATGCCGAACGCATCATGCCGGTGCTTCATCTCGATCCGGACCGTATCATCGCGCGGGCAGACGAAGTGCAGCGCGCGCTGGACTGGGCAGCACCGCGACTGGCCGACGGTCCGGTGCTGATCGCATCGAGCTCGACACCCGATCAGGTCGCCGCGCTGCAGGCGCGCCACGGTCGCGACGCCGCCGGCCATGCCATCGAGCAGGCCATGGCCGATATCGCAGAAAGCCTCGTAAAATCGGGCGTCCGGCGACTGATCGTTGCCGGCGGCGAGACGTCGGGGGCCGTTGTCGATCGGTTGAAGATTCCTGGATTTCTCGTGGGAGTGGAAATTGCCGCAGGCGTTCCGGTGCTGCGCGCGGTGGGTGCCGCAAGCGACATGCTGCTCGCTCTGAAGTCCGGAAATTTCGGCGGAGCGGAGTTTTTCTCCGACGCACTTAGGCTCATGCGCTGAGCGCAGAGCATTTTTAGCTGCCTGTTCATTTCTTTCGGGCTCCGTACTCGCGCGGAGCCGTCGTTAACATCTGCACAAGTGCTCTGGTGTTGGATGTCGGTGCTGCTCCCTTTGGTTGATTCGTAGAATTCCGACGCGCGCCGGCGCCAATACAGCGAGACCCGATTATGTTCGCCAAACTCTCCATCCGCACCAAAATCGTCAGTGTCGTGGCATTCCTGCTGGTTGCGATGGCCGGCATGGGCCTGCTTGCCGTCATGAAGATGCGATCGATCAACGCCAGCACCGTGGACATCACCACCAATTGGATGCCCAGCGTGCGGACAATCGGGGATTTGCGCGCCAGCGTCATCACCTACCGCAACGTGGTTCGCCAGCACATGCTGGCCGAAGCTCTGGAAGACAAGCTCGCGACCGAGAAGACCGCCGCCACCGTAACTGAGTCGCTCGCCAAGGTGCGCGCCAAGTACGAGCCGATGATCACCTCCCCGGAAGAGCGGTCGCTCTACAACCAGTGGTCCAGGCTCTGGGACGACTACAAGAAGGGCACCGAGGAGGTCATGGCATTGTCGCGCAAGGAGGCCGGCAAGCTCCCGCGCGAGGCGCAGGAGCTCAACTCCAAGACCGTCAACAAGATCGGGCTCCAGGCCGACGAGGTCCTGAACAAGGACATCGAGCTTAACACCATGGGCGGCGATCGGGCCGCTCAGGATGCTGCCGACAGCTACGCCTATGCCTTCATGCTGGTTTCGGTCATTCTCGGCGCCGCTGTCGTGATCGGCCTTGGGCTCGGCTTCTATCTCGTCCGAGACGTCTCCAGCGGCATCGGCTCGATCATCCAGCCGATGCAGGCGCTGGGCAAGGGCGACCTTTCCGCAGAGGTCCCCCACCGCGGCGAGAAGACCGAGATCGGCGCCATGGCTGACGTGCTCCAGATCTTCAAGGAGGCGCTGATCGCCAAGAAGGCCGCCGACGAAGCCGCCGCGGCGGACGCCGAAGCGAAGATCGAGCGCGGCCGCCGTGTCGACAATATCACCCGCGAATTCGAAACGATGATCGGCGAGATCGTTCAGACCGTGTCGTCGGCCTCGACTCAGCTCGAAGCCTCCGCCTCGACGCTGACTGCGACCGCGGATCGCTCGCAGCGGCTGGCAACCACGGTGGCCGGCGCTTCGGAGGAAGCTTCGACCAACGTGCAATCGGTCGCCTCGGCGACGGAGGAGATGGCTTCGTCGGTCGGCGAGATCAGCCGTCAGGTGCAGGAATCGGCACGGATGGCGGGCGATGCCGTCGGCCAGGCCCGCGCCACCACCGAGCGCGTCAGCGAGCTCTCCAAGGCCGCCGCGCGCATCGGCGACGTCGTCGAGCTGATCAACACCATCGCCGGCCAGACCAATCTGCTCGCGCTGAACGCCACCATCGAGGCGGCGCGAGCGGGCGAAGCCGGCCGCGGCTTCGCCGTGGTCGCTTCCGAGGTGAAGGCGCTTGCCGAGCAGACCGCGAAGGCGACCGGCGAGATCGGCCAGCAGATTTCCGGCATCCAGGCCGCGACCAACGATTCGGTCGGTGCGATCAAGGAGATCTCCTCGACCATCGAGCGGCTGTCGGAGATCTCGTCGGCGATCGCGGCGGCGGTGGAAGAGCAAGGCGCGGCGACGCAGGAAATCGCTCGCAACGTGCAGCAGGCCGCGCAGGGCACGCAGCAGGTGTCGTCGAACATCACCGACGTGCAGCGCGGGGCGACCGAGACCGGCACGGCCTCCTCGCAGGTGCTGTCGGCGGCGCAGATGCTGTCGAACGACTCGAACCGGCTCAAGACCGAGGTCGGCAAGTTCCTGACCAACGTCCGCGCGGCTTAGAAGCGAGCGCGTCTCCTTTCGTCAAGTGAGAGCGGCGCCGTGCGCCGCTCTCGTCTTTTCGGGCACCTGCCGACGACGGAACGGCTTGGCATTCCGGGCCATGGCCACAGAGTCAACGAGGTCGGCATCAGCAGCTGTACTCTCCGGGGCGCTCGTATACTGGGTCGCGCCTGGAGATGCCCGAAGAAGTCCGGACTACTTCCTTGATGGCGGCTCAGTACAAGTACGGAGTGCCGTTAAGGTGAATGATCCTGAGGGGCCGTATCAATGTCGGGTTGGAGTTGGTCGAGGTTGGACGGGCCGGCGATCCGATAGGCGCCTTCAATCTGCAATACTGGGGAATTTTGATGTCTTGGATAAACAACGTTCGCATTTCGATTAAGGTTTCTGCGGTGTTTGTGGCGATCTGTCTCGTCGTCGCCGGCAGCACCGCGGCGATCTACAATTCGCTGAGGGTGATGGACTCCACGGCGAAGATGACGGTGCATACCTATGAGGTGCTGGAGCAGCTCTCCGACCTCGTCGGAGCCATGGTCAATTCGGAAACGGGCGTGCGCGGCTACCTCGTTTCGGCAGACAGCGCCTTTCTCGGGCCTTACGAGTCCGGCCAGAAGCAGTTTCAGGCCGCAGCGGCCAAGGTCGGCAGCCTGACGTCCGATAACGCCGCGCAGCAGAAGCGCCTCGAGCGCGTGAAGGCGTTCGCCAGCGATTGGACCACCAATGTCGCGCAGCGCGAAATCGCGATGATGAAGGACCCTGCAACCCAGTCCAAGGCACGGGAACTCGAGGCATCCGGCGCCGGCAAAAAGTCCATGGATGGACTGCGCGCGGTCGTGCAGGAGATGGATGCAGAGGAGCGATCGCTCCTGTCGGTGCGCGCTGCGGCATCCGATGCCGCTTCCGCCAACGCGACGCTCTCCATGATGATCGGCGGCCTCCTGACTCTGCTGCTTTCGCTGGTGGGCGCCTTCGGTGTCGCCGTCGCGGTGACCCGTCCCATCCAGCGCATCACCAGCGAGATGGGCATTCTGGCGAAGGGAGATACGTCGGTGGTCGTATCGGGCACAGAACGCAAGGACGAGATTGGCGCGATGGCCCAGGCGGTCCAGGTGTTCAAGACCAATGCCATCGAGGTCGAGCGGTTGAAGGCGGAACAGGTCGAAGCTGAGCGACGGAATGCGGAACAACGCAAGCAGGACATGACCAGACTCGCAGACGATTTCGAAGGCGCTGTCGGTCAGATCATCGGAACGGTCTCGTCCGCCTCGACGCAGCTCGAAGCGTCGGCCACCACCCTGACGGGTACGGCCGAACGCTCGCAGCAATTGGCGACCACGGTCGCCTCCGCTTCGGAGGAAGCCTCGACCAACGTGCAATCGGTCGCCTCGGCGACCGAAGAGATGGCTTCGTCGGTCGGCGAGATCAGCCGTCAGGTGCAGGAATCGGCGCGGATGGCGGGCGATGCCGTGGGCCAGGCGCGCGCCACCACCGAGCGCGTCAGCGAGCTCTCCAAGGCCGCCGCGCGCATCGGCGACGTCGTCGAGCTGATCAACACCATCGCCGGCCAGACCAATCTGCTCGCGCTGAACGCCACCATCGAGGCGGCGCGAGCGGGCGAAGCCGGCCGCGGCTTCGCCGTGGTCGCTTCCGAGGTGAAGGCGCTTGCCGAGCAGACCGCGAAGGCGACCGGCGAGATCGGCCAGCAGATTTCCGGCATCCAGGCCGCGACCAACGATTCGGTCGGTGCGATCAAGGAGATCTCCTCGACCATCGAGCGGCTGTCGGAGATCTCGTCGGCGATCGCGGCGGCGGTGGAAGAGCAAGGCGCGGCGACGCAGGAAATCGCTCGCAACGTGCAGCAGGCCGCGCAGGGCACGCAGCAGGTGTCGTCGAACATCACCGACGTGCAGCGCGGGGCGACCGAAACCGGCACGGCCTCCTCGCAGGTGCTGTCGGCGGCGCAGATGCTGTCGAACGACTCGAACCGGCTCAAGACCGAGGTCGACAGATTCCTGACCAACGTCCGCGCTGCGTAAAGCGCGGCCCATCCATCAAGCCCATGAGCGGCGCTGTAAGCGCCGCTCGTTTTTTTTTCGGTAGCATCATGTCATTTGATGCAAGCGTCCGAGGCCTTCCCAGTAATCTTACGGGCACGCCGTTTCATGGATAGTTAAACCGGCTTTACGAATGTTGGGGCGAGGGCAGCCCAGCAAGGGGCGAGATTCCCATTGGAATGATTTCACACTGAACCGGTCTTTTTGGGGGATCCGATGCGCAAGAATTTTCCGGTCACGGCCGTCGAATATCCCGTCAGTGACGAGACGCTGATCGTTTCGCGAACCGATCTCAAGGGCAAGCTCACTTACTTCAATGAGGATTTCATTGCCGCTGCCGGCTTCACGTCGGCGGAACTCATGGGCCAGCCGCACAACATCGTCCGCCACCCCGACATGCCGCCGGAGGCGTTCGACAATCTCTGGGACACGCTGAAGGCCGGCAAGCCCTGGCTCGGCGCAGTGAAGAACCGCCGCAAGAACGGCGACTTCTACTGGGTGCTGGCGACGGCCTCACCGATCCGCGAGAACGGCGAGGTCAAGGGCTACACCTCGATCCGCACCAGGCTGCCGGCCGACCAGCGCAAGCTCGCCGAAGAGGTCTACGCCGCGATCCGTGAGAAGAAGGCGCACGGCTATCGTATCGACGCCGGCATCATCCGTCGCCGCTCCTGGCTCGACCGCTTCAGCATCTTCACCGGCACGCTGAAGGCACGCCTGGTCACGACCATGGTGCTCCAGGTGCTGTTCATGCTCGCGCTCGGCGTCGGCGGGGCGCTCTCCACCGGCGGTTCGGCCAGTCTCATCCTGTCGGCGCTTGCCGTCGTAGCCGCTGCCATCGTCTGCTTCGCTGGCTTTGCGACCATGCGTGCGATCCAGGAGCCGATGCGGCAGCTGAACGACACTCTGGTCAACATCGTCCAGGACAAGCTCGACAATCGCATCGTGATCGAGCGTGACGACGAGATCGGCGAGGCGCTGCGCAACCTTCAGACCGTGCAAACCCTGGTCCGCTTCAGCCGCGACGAGGTGCAGGCGGTGCAGCGCCGTGCCGAGGCGCAACGCAAGGCCGACATGACCAAGCTCGCCAACGGCTTCGAGGCCGCGATCGGCGAGATCGTCGAGACCGTGTCGTCGGCGGCGACCGAGCTGGAGGCCTCGGCCTCGACGCTGTCCTCGACCGCGGGCCGGGCGCAGGAATTGGCGACGGCGGTCGCAACCGGCTCGGAAGCCGCGTCGACCAATGTCCATTCGGTTGCGTCGGCCGCCGAAGAGATGTCGTCCTCGGTACGCGAGATCGGCCGGCAGGTGCAGGATTCTTCCCGGATCGCGAGCGAGGCGGTCAGTCAGGCCCACGCGACTACCGAACGTGTCAGCGAATTGTCGCGGGCTGCATCGCGGATCGGCGATGTCGTCGAGCTCATCAACGCGATTGCCGGCCAGACCAACCTGCTGGCGCTCAATGCCACGATCGAGGCGGCGCGGGCGGGCGAGGCCGGTCGCGGCTTCGCGGTGGTGGCTTCCGAGGTCAAGGCGCTGGCCGAGCAGACGGCCAAAGCCACCGGCGAGATCGGCCAGCAGATCGGCGGCATCCAGGCGGCGACGCAGGATTCCGTCAGCGCCATCGGCGAGATCAGCGGCACCATCGCGCGCCTGTCGGAGATCGCCTCGGCGATCGCCGCGGCCGTGGAGCAGCAGGGCGCCGCAACCCAGGAGATCGCCCGCAACGTTCAGGAGGCGGCCAGGGGAACGCAGCAGGTGTCGTCCAATGTCGGCGATGTCCAGCGCGGCGCCTCCGAAACCGGCTCGGCGTCGTCGCAGGTGCTGTCGGCGGCGCAGATGCTGTCGCGCGACTCCAACCGCCTCAAGCTCGAGGTCGGCAAGTTCCTGAACTCGGTCCGCGCCGCCTGAGGCGTGCGGCCGCATGGCTGCGATGTCCGTTTCGCAGTGCGGTAGCGGGGAAGTGAATGCAGGATAGTCGCCGGGGGTTAGCGTTTCCGGCGGTGCTCAGGTAAAGGGGGAAGGGGATCGCCGTAGGGGGCGGATTCCATATTCTCGCTTGACCTGGAATTGCCTGGCGCATGATTGCTCTGGTCCGTATTGCCCTGAGCCGGCCTTACACGTTCGTGGTACTGGCGCTGCTGCTGCTGATTATCGGACCGCTCGCGGCGCTGCGGACCCCGACCGACATCTTCCCGGATATCCGTATTCCTGTCATCGGCGTGGTCTGGCAGTACACCGGCCTGCCGCCGGACCAGATGTCCGGCCGCATTACCACGCCGTTCCAGCGCGCGCTGACGACCACGGTCAACGACATCGAGCATATCGTCGCCAATTCCTACAACGGCTTTGGCATCATCAAGATCTTCTTCCAGCCCAACGTCGACATCCGCACCGCCAACGCCCAGGTCACCGCGATCTCGCAGACGCTGCTCAAGCAGATGCCGCCGGGCGCGACGCCACCCTTGATCCTGAACTACTCGGCGTCCACCGTGCCGATCATTCAGGTGGCGCTGTCGGGCGACGGGCTCACCGAGCAGAATCTCGCCGATATCGGCATCAACCAGCTTCGTACGCCCTTGGTCACGGTGCCGGGCGCGGCGATTCCCTATCCGTTCGGCGGCAAGCAGCGCCAGGTTCAGATCGATCTCAATCCGACCGCGCTCCAGGCCCGTGGTCTCTCCGGCCAGGACGTTGCCAACGCGTTGGCCGCCCAGAACCTGATCACACCGGTCGGCACCCAGAAGATCGGCCAGTTCGAGTACAACATCCAGCTCAACAACTCGCCGCTCCGGATCGAGGAACTCGGCAATCTGCCGATCAAGACCGTCAACGGCGCCATGGTCTATGTGCGAGACGTCGCGACCGTGCGAGACGGCAATCCGCCGCAGACCAACATCGTTCATGTCGACGGCAACCGCTCGGTGCTGATGATGGTGCTGAAGGCGGGCGCGACATCGACGCTCGATATCATCGCCGGCATCAAGCAGAAGGTCATCGACGTCAAGGATCAGCTGCCCGACGCACTGAAGATCGGCTTCATCGGTGATCAGTCGGTGTTCGTCCGCGGCGCGATCCAGGGTGTCGCCTTCGAGGGCGTGATCGCGGCGTTGCTCACCAGCGTCATGATCCTGCTGTTCCTCGGCAGCTGGCGCTCGACGATCATCATCGCGGTCTCCATCCCGCTGTCGGTGCTGGGCGCCATCATCATGTTGTCGGCGATCGGCGAGACGCTGAACATCATGACGCTCGGCGGCCTCGCGCTCGCGGTCGGCATCCTCGTCGACGACGCCACGGTCACGATCGAGAACATCAACTACCATCTGGAGCAGGGCAAGCCGGTCGAGCAGTCCATCCTCGACGGCGCCAACCAGATCGTGACCCCGGCCTTCGTTTCGCTGCTGTGCATCTGCATCGTGTTCGTGCCGATGTTCTTCCTTTCAGGCGTCGCGCGCTTCCTGTTCGTGCCGATGGCGGAAGCCGTGATCTTCGCGATGATCTGGTCGTTCATCCTGTCGCGCACGCTTGTGCCGACCATGGCGAACTATCTGCTCAAGGCGCATGTCCATCACGAGGGGGGGCCCCCAGCATCGCGCAATCCCTTCGTCTGGTTCCAGCGCGGATTCGAGGCGCGGTTCGAACGCATCCGCGGTGGTTATCACGGCCTCCTCGGCTTGGCGCTGGCACACCGGGCGGTGTTCGTCATCGGTTTCATCTGCATCGTCGGCGCGTCCTTCACACTGGTGCCGTTCCTCGGCCGCAACTTCTTTCCAGCCGTCGATGCCGGCAACATCCTGATGCATGTCCGCACCCAGGTCGGCACCCGAATCGAGGAGAGCGCAAACCAGCTCGCCGATATCCAGAAGGCGGTGCGCCGGTTGATTCCGGGCGAGATCGAAACCATGACCGACAACATCGGCATGCCGATCTCCGGCATCAACCTGACCTACAACAACACCGGCGTGATCGGCCCGCAGGACGGCGACATTCAGATCAAGCTGAAGGAAGGCCACAAGCCGACCGAAGAGCATGTCCGCGTGCTGCGCGAGCAGTTGCCGCGGCTGTTTCCCGGCGTGAGCTTCGCGTTCCTGCCGGCCGACATCGTCAGCCAGATCCTGAATTTCGGCGCGCCGGCGCCGATCGACCTGCAAATCCGCGGCGCCAATGTCAGCGCGAATTTCGCCTATGCCAACAGCCTGCTGGCGAAGGTCCGCAAGATTCCCGGCGTTGCCGATGCGCGTATCCAGCAATCGCCGAACAACCCGACCTTCAACATCGATGTCGACCGCACCCGCGCGCAATATGTCGGCCTGACCGAGCGCGACGTCACCAACAGCCTCGTGGTCAATCTCGCCGGTTCCTCGCAGGTGGCGCCGACCTACTATCTCAATCCCGACAACGGCGTGTCCTACTCGATCGTGATGCAGACGCCGCAATACCAGATAGACTCGCTCAGTGCGCTGCAGACCCTGCCGATCACCGCGGCCAGCAACGCGCAGTCGCCGATTCTCGGCGGCATCGCCGACATCAAGCGCTCGACGTCGAGCGCGGTGGTCTCGCAATACGACATCCAGTCCATGGTACAGATCTTTGCCACGACCTCCGGCCGCGATCTCGGCGCGGTTGCCGCTGACATCCGCCAGCTGATCGCCGACACCGCCAAGGAGGTCCCGAAGGGCTCGTCCGTGGTGCTGCTCGGCCAGGTGCAGACCATGAACAGCGCCTTCACCGGCCTGCTGTTCGGTCTCCTCGGGGCCGTCGTGCTGATCTACCTCCTGATCGTCGTGAACTTCCAGTCCTGGTCCGACCCGTTCGTGATCATCACCGCGTTGCCGGCCGCGCTCGCCGGCATCGTCTGGATGCTGTTCATGACCGAGACCACGCTGTCGGTGCCGGCACTGACCGGCGCCATCATGTGCATGGGGGTTGCCACCGCCAACAGCGTGCTCGTGATCTCCTTTGCCCGCGAGCGCTACGAGGAACTCGGCGATCCCATCGCCGCCGCGCTCGAAGCCGGCTTCGTCCGGTTCCGCCCGGTGCTGATGACCGCGCTCGCCATGATCATCGGCATGGCGCCGATGGCGCTGGGGTTGGGTGAGGGCGGCGAGCAGAACGCACCGCTCGGCCGGGCCGTGATCGGCGGCCTGATCTTTGCAACCTTCGCCACGCTGATGTTTGTTCCCGTGGTGTTCAGCATGGTTCACAAGAAACAGGGCGCCGAAGCCGCCGCCTCATTGGAGACTCCGCATGTCGCCCACTGAACCCCGCTCCCCGGTGTCGCACCGGAAACTGGGCATCTTCGGCGTGGTGGCGCTGATTGCGGCAGGCCTCGTCGTGGGCACCGGCATCCGTGCCCGCGAGGAGCAGGGCTCCAAGCTGAAAGAATGGACCGACGACCAGGCCATTCCCAGCGTGGCGGTGACGCTGCCCAATGCCAAGGACCTCGATGCCACCATCGAGCTGCCAGGCCGGCTGGAAGCCTACTACCGCGCTCCGATCTTCGCGCGCGTGTCGGGCTACCTGACGAGGTGGAGCGCCGACATCGGCGCGCGCGTCAAGGCCGGCCAGGTGATTGCCGAGATCGAGGCGCCCGACCTCGATCAGCAGCTGCTGCAAGCCCGCGCCGACCTCGCCAGCCAGCAGGCCAGCGCCAGGCTGTCGGAGGCAACGCTGAACCGGCGCAAGACGCTGGTTGCCTCCAACTTCGTCTCCGCGCAGGAGATTGACGAGCGCACCGCCGACCTCTCCAACAAGAAGGCCGCCGTCAATTCGGGGCAGGCCAACGTCGAGCGGCTGGAAGCGCTCGCTGGCTACAAGAAGATCACCGCGCCGTTCGACGGCGTCGTCACAGCGCGCGACACCGATGTCGGCGCGCTCATCAATGCCGGCGGCGGCTCGGGCCCGGCGATGTTCGTGATCTCGGACATCACCAAGCTGCGCGTCTACGTCAACGTGCCGCAGAACTACGTGCCGGCGATCAAGATCGGGGCCAAGGCGATCATCACGCTGCCGGAATATCCCAACCGGACTTTTCAGGCGACGGTGGAGGCTTCCTCGCAGGCCGTCGACGTCGCTTCCGGCACCACGCGCATGCAGCTCGGGCTCGACAATTCCAAAGGCGAGTTGATGCCCGGCGGCTATGCCAGCGTGAAGCTCAGCCTCCAGCGTGACTCCGCGCCGCTCAGCATCCCCGCCAGCGCCCTGATCTTCAACGGCAGCGGCCTGCGCGTGGCGACCGTCGGTGCGGACGACAAGGTGCTGTTCAAGCCGGTCACCATCGCGCGCGATCTCGGCCGCGAGATCGAGCTCGCGTCGGGAATCGCGCCGGACGATCGCATCATCGCCGCCCCGCCGGATGGTCTCTCGGATGGCGATGCAGTCCGCGTCGTCGGCGCCAAGGGCAAACCGGCAACGGCGTCCGAGAAGCAGGCACCGAAGAGCTAGGACGGTCTCGTGCCCCGGACGCAGGTCTCGTAGGGTGGGCAAAGGCGCGATTGCGCCGTGCCCACCAATCCTTCTCACATGCAGATGGTGGGCACGCTTCGCTTTGCCTACCTTGCGGGAGCTACGCCACCCGCCACTCCGGCACGCCATCCGCGGCCATCGCGATCTCGCCGATTGAGCCGACCGGCGTGCGATCCATGTCGAGCAGATGCGCGAGCGTCGCGCCGTCGGTCGCCGGAATCCGCGCCAGCGTGCGCCGGTCGTCTTCGGTGCGCAGCATCACCACGCCGTGTTCGACATCGCCGCCGCGGCCATAGAGCACCGTAAAGCTCTCGCCCCTGCCCTTGCGTCCGGCCTCGGTGACGAACTCCGGCACCGCGCGCTTGTTGCGGTCGGCCTCAGCCTGCACGCTCGTCTCCTGCATCAACGCTTCGCGCGGCGCCGTCGTCGAAACGACGAGCGCGTGGTGCTTGGTGACGAAGCCGCCCTGACCGTAGAGCAGGCCGAGCCCGGCGCCGCCGCGCAGGCGCCGCACCATCGCACAGGCTGCATGCGTCATGTAGGTGTTGAGCGGCGCCCCGAAGAAGGTGAGCCCGCCGGTCACGGTCGGCTGCACGTCAGCGCCCAGGCCAAGCGTCCGCCGCGCCATCTTGGGCACGCAGGGGAAGCAGCTATAGAGCTCGATCGCATCGAACTTTCTGCCGTTGCCGCCGGCGAGGTCCATCACGGCGTTCAGCACCGCGTTCTGCGGATGGCTCTCGTAAAACTGGTCGCGCAGCAGATAGTCGCGCGGCTCTTCGGCCGAGGCGCCGCCGAGCGGGTAGACCAGCCTGTCCTCGGGAATCCCCGCGTCGCGCGCCTTGGCAAGGCTGGTGAGCAGCAGCGCGCCGCCCATGTTAACGCTCGGGTTGGCAACCATGAGCTTGTTGTAGGGCCATGCGATCAGGCGGTTGTCGGCGGTCGGCGTCGTGATCTCCTCGGGCGCATAGCGCCGCTTCAGCCACGCGTTGGGATTTTGCGCGGCGGCTTCGGAATAGCGCGACCACAGCACGCCGGACTCGGCCATCGCCTCGCGCGGCGTCTGGCCCCAATGGGCGGAGGAAGCCGCCTCATAGAACGGATAGACCGTGACGGGACGGAACACGCCGAGCTTGACCGCCAGCGGCTTCTGGAACGCCGCGCCGCGCTTGGGCTCCTCGACGTCATGCGCGAACGGGGTCCATGGCAGCTTGACGCCCGCGCGTTCCGCCTTGGTCGCGGTCGACTGCGCCTCGGCACCACACACGGCCGCCACGCTGCATTCGCCCCGCGCGATGCGCTTTGCCGCCTCGTGGATGTAGCGGATCGGGCTCTCGCCGCCGACCGGGCCGTAATAGCAATGCGCGGGCGCGATCCCGAGCCGTTGCGCCAGAAGCTGTTCCGGATCGCGATAGCGCCAGCTCAGGAAGTTGACGACGTCGAGCGACTGCACCTCGCCGAGCAGTTTTGCGCTCGCATCCGCTTCCGCGCGCCGCAGCGCCCGTTCGAGTAGATCGAGCGGCTCGAGGCCCTCGGTGATCTCTTTCGGGCGGTCGACGATCTCGCCGACGCCGACGATGACGGGAATGCAGTCTTCAGGAATCTCATTCTTATCTGTCATGCTTCAATTCACGATGTCAGTTGTTTCGTCATTGCGAGCGTAGCGAAGCAATCCATGATCTTTCCGTAGAGGCAGCCTGGATTGCTTCGCTGCGCTCGCAATGACGAATAGGGCTTACTCCGCGACCAGCGCATTCATGTGCTCGACGGCTTCCGCAAATTCTTCCTTGAACTCCTGCACCACCGCGCCTGCCGATTTCACGCTGTCGACCAGGCCGACGCCCTGGCCGACGAAATAGCTGACGAGATCGCGCGCCCTCGCATTCCCGCTCGCCGCCGCGCGGTCGATCGAATTGAAGGCGTCGCGGCTGATGATGCTTTGCAGCGGCATTGGCAGCGCTCCGGGGCTCTCCGGCGCACGGTCCCAGGCATCGGTCCAGACCGAACGGAGCTGCCGCGCCGGCTTTCCGGTGCGGCCCTTCGAGCGCACGGCGTCGCGCGAGGAGGCCGCGATCATCTTCTCGCGAAAGATCTCCGTGGTCTCCGCCTCGACGGTCGCAAGCCACACCGAGCCTGTCCAGGCGCCGGCCGCGCCCATCGCCATGCAGGCCGCCATCTGCCGTCCCGTCATGATGCCGCCGGCCGCCAGCACCGGCACGTCGCGGATATTCTTGATTGCCTTGATCACCTCCGGCACCAGCACCATGGTCGAGACCTCGCCGCAATGACCGCCGGCCTCGGTGCCCTGAACCACGAGGATGTCGACGCCGGCTGCGACCTGGCGCAGCGCATGCTCCTTGGCGCCGACCAGTGCCGCAACGGGGACGCCGTGTTTCCTGCCCATCTCGATCATCGCCTTCGGCGGCACGCCCAGCGCGTTGGCGATCAGCCGGATCGGATGACGAAAAGAGACTTCGAGCAGCTCAAGCGCCGTCTTCGCATCGAACGGCTGCGGCTGGTCTTCCGCGACCTCGGTGGTGGTGAGTTCGATGTCGTACTTCTTCAGGAGATCGCGCGTATAGTTGCGATGCTCTTGCGGCACCCGCGCTTCCAGGCTCTTCCAGGTGACGTCCTTCTCGCCCGCGGTCGAGATGTTCTCGGGGATCAGCACGTCGATGCCGTAGGGCTTGCCGTCGACATGCGCATCGATCCACGCCAGTTCGCGTTCGAGCGTCTCGGGCGTGTGCACGGTCGCGCCCAGCACGCCGAAGCCGCCGGCGCGGCTGACGGCGGCAACGACATCGCGGCAATGGCTGAAGGCGAGCAGCGGGAACTCGATGCCCAGCATGTCGCAGATCGGCGATTTCATGGCCCTCTCCCGGCAGCAGCCTTCGCGTTGCTGTTGTTGCTTTGCTTGTGCAGGCGCTCGACGCTAGCCCATCGCCATCCGCGATGCCAAGCCGGATTTGGCCGCGCATCTTGCGTGCAGGCGCCACGAGGCGGACGAGCCATTCCGCTGTACAAAATAAGCGGCCCAGAGCCGCCCGATTTGCCTCTTGCGCTTTCGAGAGCGACAGCAAATGCTGGCTCGCAACAACAGAAAAATCAGGGAGCGCCAATGTCGTCAGCGCAATCGAACCCGGCCCGCGCCGCCGAGGCTTACGACGTGGTCGTCGTCGGCGCCGGCTTTGCCGGCCTGTACATGCTGCATCGCCTGCGCGGGCTCGGCTTCTCCGCGCGCGTCTACGAGCAGGGCGGCGGCGTCGGCGGCACCTGGTACTGGAACCGCTATCCCGGCGCGCGCTGTGACGTCGAGAGCATGCAATATTCGTACTCGTTCTCCGAAGAGCTCCAGCAGGAATGGGACTGGAGCGAACGCTACGCGCCGCAACCAGAGATCCTGAAATATGCCAACCACGTCGCCGACCGCTTTGATCTGCGCCGCGACATCCAGTTCGACACGCGCGTCGAGCGCGCCGCGTTCGACGCGCGCGCGACATGCTGGTCGGTGACGACCTCGGACGGCAAGACGGTCGAAGCCAAATTCGTCGTACTCGCCACAGGTTGTCTCTCGAACGCGCGCAAGCCGGACATCAAGAGTCTGGAAAACTTCAATGGGCCGGTCTACCACACCGGCAACTGGCCGCATGAAGAGGTCGACTTTACGGGCCTGCGCGTTGGCCTGATCGGTACGGGATCATCGGGCATCCAGTCGGCTCCCATCATCGCCGAGCAGGCGAGACATCTCACGGTGTTCCAGCGCACCGCGAATTTCTCCGTTCCCGCCCGCAACGCCGCGCTCACGCATGAGGAGCGCAGCGCGTTTCGCAAGAACTATCCGGAGATCCGTCGCTTCGCCCGCGAGGTCGCCCGCAATGGCATCTATACCGAACAGCCAGATCTTGGCGCGCTCGATGACGATGACGATGTCAGGCGCGCCAAGTATTCCGCCCGCTGGGAGCGCGGCGGGCTCACCTTCATGTATGCCTATAACAATCTCGGCCTCGACAGGGCCGCGAACGACACCGCGGCGGATTTCGTGCGCGGCAAGATCGCCGAGATCGTGAAAGATCCTGACACCGCGAAGCTGCTTCAGCCGAACAGCCACCCGATCGGCACCAAGCGCATCTGCGTCGACACCGACTATTTCGCGACCTTCAACCGACCCAATGTTTCGCTGGTGGACATCAAGACCAATCCGATCGAGGAGATCACGGCGAACGCCGTGCGCGTCGCCGGGAAGGATCACGAGGTCGATGCGCTGGTGCTGGCGACCGGCTTCGACGCCATGACAGGCTCGGTCGCCAGGATCGACATTCTGGGCCGTGGCGGGCAGACGCTGAACCAGAAATGGGCGGAGGGCCCCAAGACCTTTCTCGGCCTGATGAGCGCTGGCTTTCCGAACCTCTTCATCATCACCGGGCCCGGCAGCCCGTCGGTGCTCTCGAACATGATCGTGTCGATCGAGCAGCATGTCGACTGGATCGCCGAGTGCCTGACCCACATGCGCATGCGCGGCCTCACGACAATCGAGGCGAGCGGGGAGGCCGAGGAGAAATGGGTCGCGCACGTCAACGAGGTCGCCGAGGGCACGCTCTATCCGCAGGCCAATTCCTGGTACATGGGCGCCAACATCCCGGGCAAGCCGCGCATCTTCATGCCCTATATCGGTGGCGTCGGCGTCTACCGGCGGATCTGCGATGAGGTCGCTGCGAAGGGATATGAAGGGTTTTCGCTGGGGCGGGCGGACCAGCCGCGGGCGGCGGCATCTTAAGACAGCGCGCACTCTCGCTCAGTCATTCCGGGGCTCGCGCAAGCGAGAACCCGGAATCCATATCTCAGCGCATTCCTGGCGGGCGATGGATTCCGGGCTCGCCCTATGGGCGCCCCGGAATGACGGGGAAGGGCTTGCCATGACGAAACGGTGAGTTTCCCCGCCGGGCAATGCGTTTCCGAGGCCTTGTCATCGGCCGTTCGCGGGCTAATTAATGCAGACGCATCTTTTCGCCGGAGCCCTCGCATGACCGACACCCCCGCCTACGTGCCGCCCAAAGTCTGGACCTGGAACAAGGAAAATGGCGGGCAGTTCGCCAGCATCAATCGCCCGATCGCCGGCCCGACCCACGAGAAGGATCTGCCGGTCGGCAAGCACCCCTTGCAGCTCTATTCGCTGGCGACGCCGAACGGGGTGAAGGTGACGGTGATGCTGGAGGAACTCTTGGCGCTCGGCCACAAGGGCGCTGAATATGACGCCTGGCTGATCAAGATCGGCAACGGCGATCAGTTCGGCAGCGGCTTCGTCGATATCAATCCGAACTCGAAAATCCCGGCGCTGATGGATCGCTCCGGTCCGGAGCCGATCCGCGTGTTCGAGTCCGGCTCGATTCTGTTCTACTTGGCCGAGAAGTTCGACGCCTTCCTGCCGAAGGACATCAAGACGCGCACCGAGGCGATGTCCTGGCTGTTCTGGCAGATGGGCAGCGCGCCGTATCTCGGCGGCGGCTTTGGTCACTTCTACGCCTATGCGCCGACCAAGATCGAATACGCCATCGACCGTTTCGCGATGGAAGTCAAACGCCAGCTCGACGTGCTCGACCGCCGCCTCGCCGACAACGAATATCTCGCGGGCAAGGAATACACCATTGCCGACATCGCGGTGTGGCCCTGGTACGGCGCGCTCGCCAAGGGGCTGGTCTATGGCGCCGGCGAATTCCTTTCGGTGCAGGACTACAAGAACGTGCAGCGCTGGACCGACCAGATCGCCAAGCGTCCGGCCGTGAAGCGCGGCCGCATGGTCAACCGTATCTCCGGCGATCCCGCCAGCCAGCTCCACGAACGCCACGACGCGAGCGATTTCGAGACCAGGACACAGGACAAGCTCGAGGCGGCGAAGACTGCGTAACGTCATTCGCCAATATCTTAGGGTGGGCAAAGCCTAAGCGTGCCCACCACCTCTCTCGTAGGCCGCGATGGTGGGCACGGCGCGCGACGAGGGCGCCTTTGCCCACCCCACGGCATCTCGTCGATCATGCCATGCTCAGCTCGTGCCGGCCGACCACCATCCAGTGCACCTCGTCCGGACCGTCGGCAAAGCGCAGGTGACGCACGTCCTGGTACATTTCGGCGAGCGGGGTCCAGTGCGAGATGCCGGTGGCGCCGTGCATCTGGATGGCCTGGTCGATGATCTTGCAGGCGCGCTCCGGCACCATGGCCTTGACCATGGAAACCCAAACGCGGGCCTCCTTGTTGCCGAGCACGTCCATGGCCTTCGCAGCCTTCAGCACCATCAGCCGCATCGCCTCGATCTCGCAGCGCGCCTGCGCGATGATCTGCATGTTGCCGCCGAGATGGGCGATCTTCTTGCCGAAGGCTTCGCGGGTCAGGCCACGCTGTACCATGAGGTCGAGCGCCTTCTCGGCCTTGCCGATGGTGCGCATGCAGTGATGGATGCGGCCAGGGCCGAGGCGGAGCTGCGAGATCTCGAAGCCGCGGCCTTCGCCGAGCAGGATGTTCTCCTTCGGCACCCGCACGTTGTTGAAGCGCATGTGCATGTGGCCGCGCGGGGCGTGGTCCTGGCCGAACACGTACATGGGGCCGAGCACCTCGACGCCGGGCGTGTCGCGCGGCACCAGGATCTGCGACTGCTGCTTGCTCGGCGCTGCATCCGGGTTGGTCTTCACCATGACGATCAGGATCTTGCAGCGGGGATCGCCGACACCTGAGATGTAGTATTTCTCGCCGTTGATGACCCATTCGTCGCCGACGAGCTTGGCCGTGGTCGAGATGTTCTTGGCGTCGGAGGAGGCGACGTTCGGCTCGGTCATGACATAGGCCGAGCGGATCTCGCCGTTGAGCAGCGGCTTCAGCCACTTCTCCTTCTGCTCCTTGGTGCCTACGCGCTCCAGCACCTCCATGTTGCCGGTGTCGGGCGCCGAGCAGTTCATGGTCTCGGAGGCCAGCGGGCTCTTGCCGAGCTCGGCCGCGATATAGGCGTAGTCGAGATTCTTCAGGCCCTGGCCGGTCTCGTCATCGGGCAGGAAGAAGTTCCAGAGACCTTCCTGCTTCGCCTTGTTCTTGGCCTTCTCCAGCACCTCGAGCTGCTTCGGCGTGAAGCTCCAGCGATCCTCCTTGCCTTCGCCCGCCTTGGCGAACTCGATCGACATCGGCTCGACGGTGTCGCGGATGAACTTCTTGACGTGATCATAGAGCGGGCGGACCTGGTCCGACATCCTGAGGTCGTTGAGCTCGTCGCCGGGATTGAGGGTGTAGTTGGTGGTGCGGGGAATGTAGGCGTGTTTTGTCATTGTTCCTCCCGGGATCGGTAGAATGTGTTGAGCGAAGAATAGTCGCAGCGCCGTGAAAGTGCGAGCGCGCATTTTCACCCGCAAGCATGCCATGCGATGGAATTCGCGAGGACGTTTGAAATGTTGTTTGAATGAGGCGGAGGGGCGGCCACGGACGTGCCCCGCTCCCCACCGTCATCGCCCGGCGAAGACCGGGCGATCCAGTATTCCAGAGACGGCCGTCGTTTACCGAGAGGCCGCGGCGTACTGGATGCCCCGGTCAAGCCGGGGCATGACAGATGTGTTTGTGGCTAGATCACGCAGGCATCCGGTGCATCGCGCAGATCTTGTTGCCGTCAAGGTCGCGCAGATAGGCGAGATAGAGCTTGCCGCCAGGGCCCTGACGCACCCCTGGCGGATCCTCGATGGATTTTGCGCCGGCTGCGACACCAGCCGCGTGCCACGCGTCGACCTGCTCCGGGGAATTGCAGGCAAAACCGATCGTGCCGCCATTAGCGCAGGTCGCCGGTTCGCCGTTGATCGGCTTCGACACCGAGAACACGCCGGTCTTGGTGATGTAGAAGATGCGATGGCCGTCGACCCTGGCCGGCCGCACCTCGAGCGTGCCGAGCAGCTGGTCGTAGAAGGCCTTTGCCTTGTCGAGGTCGTTGGTGCCGATCATGACGTGCGAGAACATTTGCCCATTCCCTTCTGCGCTCACAAGACGAGGTGCCGTACGGTGGGCAAAGCGCAGCGTGCCCCCCGACATTCGAAAAATGCTCATGGTGGGCACGGCGCAAGTGCGCCTTTGCCCACTCTACGAAATCTCAAAACGCCGTATAGCCGCCGTCGATCACGAACGTGTCCGCGGTGTGATACGACGATGCCTTGCTCATCAGATATACGGCGATGCCGCCGAAATCGGACGCCTCGCCGAAGCGCCGCATCGGAATGCGCGGCATGACGTTGGCGACGAACTTGTCGTTGGCCATGAGCCCCGCCGTCATGTCGCTCTTGATCCATCCTGGCAGGATCGCATTGGCGGTGACTCCATGGCGCGCCAGCTCGACGCCGAGCGCGCGCACCAGCGCGTTGATGGCGGCCTTCGTCGCAGCGTAATGCTCATTGCGTGCCGTGCCGAAGATCGAGGCGAGGCTCGAAGTCGCGACGAGGCGGCCGAAGGGATCGCCTCCATTGGCGCGATCCGTCATGTGCTTCGCGGCGGCCTGGAAGGCGTGGAACACGCCGTCCAGATTGGTCGCGAACATCGTGCGCCATTCCTCCTCGGTGCGCTCGATGAAGGAGCGCCGGCCGCCGCCGCCGATGCCGGCATTGGCGAAGCAGCCGTCGACCCGGCCGAAAATGTCGAGCGTCGCCTTCATCGCGGAATTCACCGATGCGGGATCGGTGACGTCGCAGACGCGGGTCTCGACCTTGCCGGCAAGGCCGGCCATGCTGGCGGCCGCAGCCTTGTTCTTGTCCGCATTCCGGCCCCAGATCGAGACGTTGCAGCCTTGGGCGGCGAGCGCCTGGGCGATGCCGAGCCCGATGCCGCCATTGCCGCCGGTGATCACGGCGACGCGGCCAGTAAGGTCGAAGAGGTTCATGGCGTTCCCTGCTATTGGCAAGTTCTCGGCAAGTCATCCTGGCATGCCGCAGCATCAGCCGCTGCGCACAAGATTGCTTGCCATGCTGCGATCACCATGGACAAGGTCGCGACAAAAATCAAATATGCGCCCCGGCAAAAGTAATTCCGGTCTGCGAAACTGACGCAGGCGCAACCGACGAGGAAACCATGCAGTTCAAACACGTCACGCTCGATTTCGATGGCGCCGTCGCGATCCTCAAGCTCGACCATCAGGAGGTGATGAACGCGGTCTCCGTGGACATGCTGGGTGGCCTTGCCGAGGCGCTCGATGCGATCGAGGAGAAGAAGGACGAGGTGCGCTGTGTGGTGCTGACCGGCGCGGGCCGCGCGTTCTGCACCGGTGCGAATCTCCAGGGCCGCAACAACCAGTCGAAGAAGGCCAAGGCCGGCCTGACGCTGGAAACCGGCTTCCACCCTTTCCTGCGCCGCATCCGCAATCTGCACTGCCCGATCGTCACCGCGGTCAATGGTCCCGCCGCCGGCGCCGGCATGAGCTTCGCGCTACTCGGCGACATGATCCTGTGCGCGCGCTCGTCCTACTTCCTGCAGGCGTTCCGCCGCATCGGCCTCGTGCCGGATTGCGGCTCGACCTGGCTCCTGCCGCGTCTCGTCGGCCGGGCGCGCTCGATCGAATTGTCGCTGATGGGCGAGCGGCTGCCGGCCGAGAAGGCGCTGGAATGGGGCCTCGTCAACCGCGTCTACGATGACGGCGTACTGATGGAAGAGGCGATGAAGCTCGCGCGCGATCTCGCCAGCGGCCCGACGGTCGCGTTGTCGCTGATCCGCAAGCTCTATTGGGACAGCCCGGAAAATTCCTTCGAGGATCAGCTCAACCTCGAGTTCCAGTGCCAGCTCCGCGCCGGCGACACCCAGGATTTTCGCGAGGGCGTCGGCGCGTTTCTCGAGAAGCGTCCCGCGCAGTTCAAGGGCAAATGATCGAGGCCGAGCTCTCGCGCAGCGTCGCGCGCTGGTGCAGCGGGGCGAGCGGCGTCACCGGAGCGGCAAAGCTGTCCGGCGGCGCCAGCCAGGAAACCTGGCGCTTCGACATCGTGCATCCCGATGGACCGATCGGCGCGATCCTCCGTCGCTCGCCCAAGGGTTATGGCGCAGCACCGACGCGTGCGGCGGGTCTTGCCGCGGAAGCGCAGCTGATGCAGCTCGCCTACGAGGCCGGTGTGCCGTCACCGCGCGTGATGCATGTGCTGGTGCCGGAAGACGATCTCGGCACCGGCTTCATCATGCAGCGGGTCGAGGGCGAGACCATCGCGCGCAAGATTTTGCGCGACGACGAATACGCCACGGCGCGGCCGCGTCTGGCGCGGCAGATCGGCGACATTCTTGCGGCCCTTCACAGGCTGCCGCAGGACAGATTGCCCGAGCTGCGCAGCCGGGGTGCGACTCAGGAGATCGCCGAATTCGAGCGCGACTATCGCAGCCTGAACTGGCCCAAGCCCGTGTTCGAACTGGCGCTGCGCTGGCTGCGCGACCACGATCCCGGTCCCGCGGCCGAGACCACGCTGGTGCATGGTGATTTCCGCAACGGCAATCTCATCATCGGCGCCGACGGCGTCCGTGCCGTGCTCGACTGGGAGCTCGCCCATCTCGGCGATCCCATGGAGGATCTCGGCTGGGTCTGTGTGAACTCCTGGCGCTTCGGGGAGATCGACAAGCCGGTCGGCGGTTTTGGCACACGCGAGGAGCTGTTCGCCGGCTACGAGGCGGCGGGCCGAAAGGTCGATCCGGCGCGCGTGAAATTCTGGGAAGTGATGGGTACGCTGCGCTGGGGCATCATGTGCGGCGGTATGATGCAGCGCTTCCGCGAGGGGCCCGACCATTCGATGGAACGCGCCATGATCGGCCGCCGTGCCTCCGAGACCGAGATCGATCTGTTGCGGCTCCTGGTGCCGCGCGGGAGCTGACGGATGCAGGACGAACCGACACCGATCGAGCTGACGAAAGCGGTCGCCGATTTCCTCCGCAACGACATCACGCCGCTGATCTCAGGCCACCAGGCCTTCAAGCTGCGCGTTGCCGTCAACATTCTCGATCTCGTGACCCGGCAGCTGACGCAGGAAGAGGGGAGCGATGCTGCCGAAGCGGAACGCCTGCGCGCGCTGCTCGGCATGGATGGCTCGGTGACGGAGCTGAACCGCGCACTCGCCGAGCGGATCGCCAAGGGAGAAATCGATCTCGCAACCCCGGGCTTCGCCGAGCACCTGTGGGCGACCACGATGGACAAGCTCGCGGTGGATCAGCCGAACTATGCGTCCTACAAGCGTGAGCAGGGGCGCAATTCGTAGGATGGGTAGAGCGCAGCGAAACCCATCATCTCACATCCCGCTTCACCATTGATGGGTTTCGCTGCGCTCTACCCATCCTACGCGCTCCCTCCGCCGTCATTCCGGGGCGTCGCGAAGCGGCGAGCCCGGAATCCATTTATCCATTGTCTCTGACGCTTAATGGATTCCGGGCTTGCGCCCCAAGCGGGGCGCGCCCCGGAATGACCGCGCAGAGCGCGGTCACTTCCCCACCCATTTCGGCGGCCGCTTCTCGGAAAACGCCTTGGGGCCCTCGATGTAGTCCTGCGAGGCGACCATCGCCTTCACGGCCGGATACTCGCGCTGCTCCTCGATCGCCTGCTCCAGCGACACGCCAAGCCCCTTCTGGATCGCCTGCTTCGAGGCCCGGATCGACATCGGCGAATTCTTGGCGATCATCTCGGCCCAGCGCAGCGCGCCCGCGAGTGCCTCGCCCTGCGGCACGACCTCGTTGACGAAGCCGAGCTCGAGCCCTTCCTTGGCGCTGACATGGCGCGCGGTGAGGATCATCCCCATGGCGCGCTTGAGCCCGATCTGCCGCGGCAGCCGGTGCAGGCCGCCAGCGAGGGCGGCGAGGCCGACGCGCGGCTCGGGCAGGGCGAAGGTCGCGTTCTCCGACGCAATGATCAGGTCGCACGCCAGCGCGATCTCGAAGCCGCCGCCCATCGCGACGCCATTGACGGCAGCGATGATCGGCTTGTCGCAGTCGAACCGCGAGGTTAGGCCGGCAAAGCCGCCCTTGTCCCAGCCGCGCTTGCCGCCCGCCGCCTGCCACTTCAGGTCGTTGCCGGCGCAGAACGCCTTGTCGCCGCTGCCCGTGACGATGGCGATCCACTGCTCGGGATCGGTAGAGAAATCGTCAAACACCTTCTGAAGCTCGAAATGCGCATCGGTGTGCAGCGCATTGTAGACCTCGGGTCGCGACAGCGTGACGATCGTGATCGGCCCCTTGCGTTCCACCTTTGAGAATTTCAGCTCCATCGCGCGCTCCCGCATTTTCTCGTGAATGAATATTTGACGACATACTACAGCGCGCCGGCGGCAGAGCACCATTGAATTACGCAATGCGCCTTGCGCGCGCCACACGTCTCGGCTTGCTTGACTTGCACGCGCTCTTCTCACCTTAATCGTGCGAAGCATGAGTGCGCCTAGCGCCTTAACGCAAAACCACAAAATCATCCGGGAGAGAAGCTTTGGATTTCTCATTGCCTGCCGATCTCGTCGCCTATCTCGGAGAGCTCGACCGTTTCATCGAGCACGAGATCAAGCCGCTGGAAGAGACGGACGACAACATCCGCTTCTTCGACCACCGCCGCGAATGGGCACGTACCGATTTCGAGAACGGCGGCCTGCCGCGCCACGAATGGGAAGCGCTGCTGCGCAAGGCCAAGGATCTCGCCGACGCTGCCGGCCATCTGCGTTTTCCGGTGCCGAAGCAATATGGCGGCAAGGACGGGTCCAACCTCTGGATGGCCGTGATCCGCGAGCACTTCGCCGCGAAGGGGCTTGGCCTCCACAACGATCTCCAGAACGAGCACTCGATCGTCGGCAACTTCCCCGTCGTCACCATGCTCGACCGCTACGGCCGCGACGACCAGAAGGCGATGATCGACGGTTCGATCAAGGGCAAGTACCGCATCACCTTTGGCCTGACCGAGCCGCATCACGGCTCGGATGCGACCCACATGGAGACGCGCGCGGTGCCGGCGACGCGCGACAACGTCAAGGGCTGGATCATCAACGGCGAGAAGATGTGGACCACCGGGATGCACGTCGCGACGCACTGCGCGCTGTTCGCGCGCACGAGCGGCAATGACGGCGATGCCCGCGGCATCACCTGCTTCCTGGTGCCCGCAAAGAGCCATGGCGTGAAGGTCGAAGAGTACATGTGGACCTTCAACATGCCGACCGACCATCCGCGCGTCAGCTTCACCGACGTCTTCGTTCCGGAGGATGCGCTGTTCGGCGAGGTCGGCCGTGGTCTCTCGCTGGCACAGTGCTTCGTGCATCAGAACCGCATCCGGCAGGCCGCGAGCTCGCTCGGCGCTGCGGTCTACTGTATCAATGAGAGCGTGAAATACGCGCGCGAGCGAAAGCCGTTCGGCAAGGCGCTCGCCGAGAACCAGGCGATCCAGTTCCCGCTGGTCGAGCTCGCCACGCAAGCCGAGATGCTGCGTCTTCTGATCCGCAAGACCGCCTGGGAGATGGACCAGCTCACCGAGGAGCAGATCGAGCGTACGCTCTCCGACCGCGTCTCGATGTGCAACTACTGGGCAAACCGCCTTTGCTGCGAATCCGCCGATCGTGCCATGCAGGTCCACGGCGGCATGGGCTATTCACGCCACAAGCCGTTCGAGCACATCTATCGCCACCACCGCCGCTACCGCATCACCGAAGGCAGCGAGGAGATCCAGATGCGCAAGGTGGCGGGGTTCCTGTTCGGCTATATGGGCCCGGGGAAGCATTGAGGCTTGCATCGCTGTCGTAGCAAAGCGGAGCGTGCCCACAATCCCTTGAATACGGAGATGGTGGGCACGGCGCTTTGCGCCTTTGCCCACCCTACGAGACCGCGGATCAATTCACCCTTCGGTCCTTCCCCGCCCAATAGGGCTCCCGCAACTGCCGTCGCAGGATCTTGCCCGATGGATTGCGCGGCAGCGCCGGCAGGAACTCCACGCTCTTCGGCGTCTTGTAGCCGGCGATGCGCTCGCGGGTGAAGTTGATGATGTCGGTGGCGGTCGCCTGCTTGCCCGGTTTCATCACCACGACCGCTTTCACCGCCTCGCCCCATTTGTCGTCGGGCACGCCGATCACGGCGGCCTCGGCGACATCGGGATGATCGCACAGCGCGCTCTCGACCTCGGCCGGGTAGATATTCTCGCCGCCCGAGATGATCATGTCCTTGATCCGGTCGTGGATGTAGAGATAGCCGTCCTCGTCCATGTAGCCGGCATCGCCGGTGCGCAGCCAGCCGTCACTGCGCAGCGTCGCGGCGGTCGCTTCGGGCAGGTTCCAGTAGCCCGCCATGTTCGAGCCCGAACGCGTCGCGATCTCGCCGACCTGGCGCGGCGGCAGCGGCTTGCCGTCCACGTCCAGGATCGCGATCTCGACGCCCGGCAACGCCTTGCCGGCCGAGCGCATCCGCTCGAGCCCCTCGACGTGATCCTCCGGCGGCAGCGCCACGATCGTGCCGGTGGTCTCGGTCATGCCGTACATCTGCACGAAGCCGCATTTGAAGACGTCGATGCACTCCTTCAGCAGCGCTGCCGGAATCGGGGAAGCGCCGTAGAGCATGTATTTCAGCCGCGAGAAATCCACCGTCCTGGCGCGCGGCTGCCGCACCACGAACTGCATCGCCGCCGGCACCATGAACAATTTCGTGATGCCCGACTGCTCGAAGAAGTCCAGAACCTTGGTCGGATCGAATTCGCGCGCGATCACGCCGCGGGCGCCATGATAGAGCCCCATCACGCCCCAACCGGAGCCGCCGATGTGGAAGACCGGCATCGCGACCAGCGACACGTCGTCGGTCGACCACCGGTTCCATTCCGGCTTGTCCTCGGCATTGCCTGTCTGCACCAGGTTGAGGAAGTTCGCGTGGCTCAGCATCGCGCCCTTCGGCTTGCCTGTCGTGCCCGAGGTGTAGAGCTGGATCGCGATGTCCCTGGTGTCGATCGGCACCCTCGGGTCGTCGCCACTCTGCGCATCGCGCCAGGCAGTAAAATCCTGCCATTCCGGTGCGCCGCCTTCGGTGGTGATGACAGTGCGCACGCCCGGCAGCCGGTCCCTGATCTGGCGAACCTGTGTGATGAACTCCGGCCCGACGAACAGCACCGGCGCCCTGCAGTCCGAAACGATGAAGGCGACCTCGGGCCCTGCGAGCCGCCAATTCACCGGCGCCATCACGGCGCCGGCCTTCATCGCGCCCATCAGCAGCTCGAAATAGATATCGCTATTCTTGCCGAGATAGGCGATGCGGTCGACCTTCTTCACGCCCATCGCGATCAGGGCGTTGGCGACCTTGTTGGTCTTGATATCGAATTCGGCAAAGCTGGTGGTGCGGCCTTCGAACTCATAGGCGATGGCGTTGCGGCGGCTCTTCGCGCGCTCGCGCACCATATCGGCGAGATTCGCCAATGGCTGTGTGGACATGTTTCTCCCGTACGTCTTGTTCTTATGCCTGGGAGTGTGGCGACATCCGCGGGTGAAGACAAGATGGGAGAGATAATCGATGATTTCGTGTCCCGGACGCGCTGCAGCGCTTGCGCTGCTGCGCAGAGCCGGGACCCATTCTATCCACGTGCAAGAAATCTGGGCCCCGGCTCAGCAGTGCTCCACGCCGCACCGGACGATGCTTCGCATCGCCGGGGGCGAGCTGCGCTGCGTCCGGGGCACGAGAGAGCATCACCCCCGCTTCGCGCGGTCCTTCTCGTTCTGCGCCATGATGCTCTCGCGCGCGGTCTTCCAGTCGTCGTCGCTCCAGTCGCGGAGCTGGTAGAAATTGCCGCCCATGGCGAGGGCCTGTGCGCCGTCCATCGCGATGGTCTCGCCGTTGATCCAGTCGCAGCCGCCGGAGATCAGGAACACGGCGACGTTCTGCAGTTCCTCCATGGTGCCGACGCGGCCCATCGGGTTCATCGCCTTGGTGCGCGCGCCGGCCTCGTCGCCCGGCTTGATGCGCTTGCTCATGCCCTCGGTCGGAATCTCGCCCGGCGCAATGGTGTTGAGGCGGATGCCGTAGCGGCCCCATTCGGTCGCCAGCGACATCGTCATGGCGTGGATCGCCGATTTGCTCATCGCCGACGGCACGACGTAAGGAGAGCCGTTGCGCACCCAGGTCGTGGCGATCGAGACGACGTTGCCGGGCTGCTTCAAGGCGATCCAGCGCTTGCCGACTGCATGTGTCACGTAGAACGTGCCATGCATGACGATGTTGGCGACCGCATCGAAGCCGCGCGGCGACAGCTCCTCGGTACGCGAGATGAAATTGCCGGCGGCGTTGTTGATGAGGTCGGTCAGCGGAGCCTCGCGGAAGATGTTCTCCACCATCTCCTCGACCGCGAGCGCGTTGCGGATGTCGACGCCGTGGCTGGTGACGCGGCCGCCATGGCGATCCATCAGCTCGGTCGCGGTCTCGTCGCAGACGATCTTGCGCCGTCCGCAAATGTGCACGTCGGCGCCGAGCTGGAGGAATCGCTCCGCCATCGACTTGCCGAGTCCCGTGCCGCCGCCGGTCACGAGAATGCTCCGGCCGGCGAGAAGATTTTCCTTGAACATGGCTGTTTCCCCCGTAGGGATTGTCAGTTAATTGGTCGATTGACTAAATCCGGCCGCCAGCGTCCTGTAAAGCGGCACTGAACAAGAACAGGGGAGAATTCGTCCATGGAAGAGCGCGTCTCGATCTCGATCTCGGAAGGCGTCGCCGACGTGCGGCTGGTGCGCGCGGACAAGATGAATGCGCTCGACCAGGCGATGTTCGAGGCCCTTGTCGGCGCAACCGAGCGGCTGTCCAGGGAGAAAGGCCTTCGCGCCGTCGTGCTCTCGGGCGAAGGCCGCGCCTTCTGCGCCGGGCTCGACATGGGACGTTTTGCCGCCATGAAGGAGAAGGGCGGCAACGGAATTCCGGGTGGCGAAAATCGCGATCTCACCAAGCGCACGCACGGCCAGGCGAACTTTCCGCAACAAGCGGTGTGGGGCTGGCGCCAGCTTCCGGTGCCTGTCATCGCGGCCGTGCATGGCGTCGCCTTTGGCGGCGGCTTCCAGCTCTCGCTCGGTGCCGACATGCGCTTTCTCAGCTCGGATGCGCGGATGTCGATCATGGAGATCAAATGGGGCCTCGTGCCCGACATGGCGGGCACGCCGATCCTGGCCTCGCTCGTGCGCGACGACATCCTGCGCGATCTCACCTACACCGGCCGCATCTTCTCCGCCCAGGAGGCGATGGCCTACGGCCTCGCCACGCGCATCTGCGAAGATCCCCGCGCCGCGGCGCTCGAGGCCGCGCGCGCGATCGCGGGAAAAAGCCCCGAAGCAATCCGCGCGGCCAAGCGGATGCTAAACAATCTCTCGGTCGATCCCGGGCCAGCGCTGCTCGCCGAATCCGTCGAGCAGCAGAAGCTGATCGGCAGCCCGAACCAGACCGAAGCGGTGCGCGCCAATCTGGAGAAGCGCGCGCCGAAGTTTGCGGACTAGCTTCCTGTCGTTCCGGGATGGTCCGAAGGACCAGACCCGGAACCTCGAGATTCTCAGGTGCGCAACTGCGCGCCGTAGTTCGATGCTTCGCATCGCCCCGGAATGACGGCAGATAACATCAAAGAAAAACAACAATGAGCGAAACGCCCCAATTCCTCGGCCTCGTCTCCGGCGAGCGCCGTCGTGCCCACGCCGAGGTCGCCGACCGTAGCGACCGCATCGCCTCCGGCCTCGCCAAGCTCGGCGTCAAGCCTGGCGATTGCGTCTGCATGCTGATGCGCAACGACATCGCCTTCCTCGAAGCCGCCTACGCGACGATGCGGCTCGGCGCCTATGGCGTGCCGATCAACTGGCACTTCAAGCCGGAGGAGATCAACTATATCCTCGAGGACTCCCGTGCGTCGGTGTTGATCGGCCATGCCGACCTGCTGCACGGCTTGCGCGATGCGATCCCCAACGGCGTCACCGTGCTCAGCGTGCCGACGCCGCCCGAGATCCGCTCCACCTACAAGATCGATCCCGAGCATCTGACAACGCCGGACTTCGCGATCGGTCTCGAATCCTGGCTCGCGCAGCACCAGCCCTATGACGGGCCGGTGGTGCCGCAGCCGATGAACATGATTTACACGTCGGGCACGACGGGCCATCCCAAGGGCGTACGCCGCCACGCGCCGACGCCGGAGCAGCAGGCGGCCGGCGAGCGCATGCGCGCAATGATCTACGGGCTCAAGCCCGGCGCCCGCGCGCTGCTGCCGGGCCCGCTCTATCACTCGGCGCCGAACTCCTTCGGCATCCGTGCCGGCAAGCTCGGAGGCGTACTGGTGCTGATGCCGCGCTTCGAAGCCGAGGAGTTTCTGGAGCTGATCGAGCGCTATGAGATCGACACCATCTTCATGGTGCCGACCATGTTCATCCGTCTGATGAAGCTGCCCGAGGCGGTGCGCAGGAGGTACGACGTCTCCTCGCTGCGCCACGTCATTCATGCCGCGGCGCCATGCCCGGCAGACGTCAAGCGCGCCATGATCGAATGGTGGGGACCGGTCATCTACGAGTTCTACGGCTCGACCGAATCCAGCGCCGTCACCTTCGCGACGTCGGAGGACGCGCTGAAGAAGCCCGGTACCGTCGGCAGGATTTCGCCGGGCGCCGAATTGCGGTTCCTCGGCGAGGACGGCCGCGTGCTTGGCGTCGGCGAGGTCGGCGAGATCTATTCCCGCATGGCCGAGATGGCCGATTTCACCTATCACAACAAGCCGGAGAAGCGCGCCGAGATCGACCGCGACGGCTTCATCACCTCCGGCGACGTCGGTTACATCGACGAGGACGGCTACGTCTTCATCTGCGACCGCAAGCGCGACATGGTGATATCAGGGGGCGTCAACATCTACCCGGCCGAGATCGAGTCCGTGCTGCACGCCGTGCCCGGCGTGCATGATTGCGCCGTGTTCGGCATCCCCGACGCTGAATTCGGTGAAGCGCTGATGGCGGTGGTCGAGCCGCAGGCCGGTGTCACGCTCGATGAAGCCGGAGTCCGCACGCGACTGAAGACCTCGCTCGCCGATTACAAGGTGCCCAAGCACATCGAGATCCGCAGCGGGCTGCCGCGCGAAGATTCCGGCAAGATCTTCAAGCGGCGGCTGCGCGATCCCTATTGGGAGCAGGTGGGCCGGAAAATCTGACGGTGCGTAGTCCGGGTGAGCGCAGCGATACCCGGGACGATGAGAGTAAAGCCCCGGATGTCGCTTTCGCTCATCCGGGCTGTAATAGAGGGGCTCCCATGAGTGATGCGGCAAGCGAGACAAAAGAAGTCCTATACACAGTCGCCGACCACATCGCGACCATCACGCTGAACGCGCCGGAGCGCATGAACACCATCTCCGGACCGATGCTGAACGACCTCGCCCGGCTGCTGACCGAGGCCAATGAGGACAACAATGTCCGCGTCGTGATCCTCACCGGCAAGGGCAGGGCGTTCTGCGCCGGCCTCGACCTGCGCAAGGAGCGCGACGGCAACGGCCTCAGCGCGGCGTCCTCGCCGACCACGATCAACCTCCGCAATACCCCGCCGACGGTGCTGCACGCCATGGACAAGCCGACCATCTGCGCCGTCAACGGCGGCGCGGCCGGCTACGGCATGGACACAGCGCTCGGCTGCGACATCCGCATCATGGCCGAGTCCGCAAAGCTCGCCGCCGCCTTCGTCAAGCGCGGCGTGGTGCCGGAATCCGGCGGCACCTGGCTGTTGCCGCGCATGCTCGGCTGGGCCAAGGGCCTCCGAGCTGATCTTCACGGGCCGTACGCTGAGTGCGCACGAGTGCCTGGAATGGGGTCTGGCCAACGAGGTCGTGCCGGACGCCGAGCTGATGGGCCGCGCCATGGCCATCGCGCGCGAAATCGCCGCCAATGCGCCGCTCGCGGTGCAGGCCTCCAAGCGCATGATGCGGATGGGCCTCAATGAGAATTTCCAGGACCACGTCCACCACGTCTATCTCCAGCTCCTGCCGCTGTTCAAAACGGAGGACATGGCCGAGGGCATGAAGGCCTTCATGGAGAAGCGCGCGCCGAAATTCGAGGGACGGTAGCGGACACCGGATGTAACGCGCTGGAGTAGCAATCGTCGGTCGGCTCGGCTAGGTTGGCGTTGTCCACGCCAGCCCGTTGCGATCATCCATGCCCTCATACCGCGCCAGTCCCGGCTTCTTCGAAGTCCCTCATGCCGCCGTCTATACGCTGATGACCGTGACGGTCCTCGCGTCGGGGTTCTGCTTTATCCAGGCGGGCGGTCCGGCGGCGCCGGCGGAGTTGCTGTTTCGCTACGGCGGCATGTATGCGACCGTGATCGCTCGGCATGAATACTGGCGCCTCGTCGCCTATGGGTTCCTGCACGTCAATTTCGTTCATCTCACCATGAACATGCTGTGCCTCGTGCTGTGGGGGGCACATCTGGAGCGGCGGGTCGGGCCGGCCTATTTCCTCATCATCTATCTCTGCGCGATGGTGCTCGGTGCCGTCATCGGCAATGGTATCCATTCCACGCCCTATTTGACGGTCGGCGCGTCCGGCGCCACGTCGGGCATCCTCGGCGCGCTGCTTTGCCTGTGGATCCTCGGCAAGCTCGAGGTCGAGTTCGACTTCTTCGCGATCAACATCGGGTTGAACATTGCGTTCGCGCTCGGCAATTCGCGCATCGATTGGGGCGTTCACCTCGGTGGCTTTGCGGCCGGGCTGATCGTCTGCGCGCTGCTGGACCTGGTCGAGAAGGCGAATGCCTATCTGCTTCGCTGCAAGTTTCCCGAAGCCGTGAAGGTCAATCTGGCCGTGCTTGCCTGCGTGATGGCGCTGTGGGTCTGGAGCGGTCCGGCCCAGGCCATCGCCGTGGGGGCTTCCGGTTGGGAGCCGGTGATCATGATCGCGGTCGCATATTGTGCCGTCGTGAAGCTGGTTGATCTCGGGCTCTCCATGAAGAAGGGTCTCGCGATCGTTGTGACGGCCTTGGCCGGAGTGAACGCCGCCGTCGTGATGCTGTGCGGTTGGGCTCTGGCATTTTATTGCTGGCCGCACATGCCAATCGGATTTCTTCCGCTCGACGTTCTTCTTGTCATATTCTGTCCGAATCCCATTCTCATCTCGGGACTCACCGCGATTGGCGTCGCCGTGCTGACGCTCTGGCTCTGCGCGAAGGAGATTTTGCGCGGGATCGAGGATGTCGGGTTCGTCGGCACATCGCTGCGTGCGGAACGCAGCCGGCGTCATGGACTATGACCTCGCGGGACGTGCTATAGTGAAGGGGTCATCGACCTGCGGATAGAACCATGGCCCCCGTCTCCATTCTCCTCAACATCCTCTGGATCCTGATCGGCGGCGCCTGGATGGCGTTCGGCTGGCTGGTGGCTGCCATCATCATGGCCATCACCATCATCGGCCTGCCCTGGGCGCGGGCGGCGTTCAACATCGCCGTCTACACGCTGCTGCCGTTCGGCTCGAAGGCAGTCAACCGTTACGACGTCACCGGCGTCGAGGATATCGGCACCGGCCCGCTGGGGGTGATCGGCAACATCATCTGGTTCGTGCTCGCCGGCTGGTGGCTGGCGCTCGGCCATGTCCTGACCGCACTGGTCCTCGCGGTCACCATCATCGGTATTCCCTTCGCCTGGGCACACCTGAAGCTCGCCGGCATCGCGCTCTGGCCGATCGGCAAGGTGATCGTGCCGGCTTGAGGCGCGCGGACGCGTCAATGTCGGTCGCGGGGGCCGGTGCGCTCCGGCGAAGCAGACTTTGGAGCTTCGCGACGCTCGACGCTCCTGTAGGACTTTCGCATCGCTAGGCTCGCGGCGAATTCTCTCGAAACTCGCGCGGCGTTATGCCCGCCATGCGGCGGAACGCACGGGCAAAGTGAGCCGGGTCGGTGTAACCCGTGGCAAAGGCAACATCGATTATCCTGGCGTCCGTCTTGCGCAGCAAGTCGGCACCTTTCTCGAACCGGACCTGATCGAGCAAACGAGAGTATGTCAGTCCTGCGCTTGCGAGGCCGCGCTGAAGGCTTCTCACGCTGGTCCCGGCGATCTCCGCCACCTCGGCGATGCCGGGGGGGCCCTTATCCAGGTACGATGGAAGCATCATCTTGAGCGATGTTATGGCATCGGTGCCGATGCGCCGAAACTCGCGCTCCGATGGGCCTGATGCCGCGGGCTTCACCGGATTGGGCAAGCTCAGCAGTGAAACGGGCACATCAATCCATGAAACCTTCTGACCCGATAGGAAACGGGTGTGAGGCCACCGGGATTGGGTCTCGGGACCAGGCGTGTATCGAGCTTCAAAGGCAATGGTCGCCGGCGCCCAGTTCGGCCCTGCAAACTGGCGGATGACGTACACCATCATCACGTTCTGCAGCCATTGCGTATGCTCGAGATGCAGAGTTCCAGCAGTTCCGGAGATGCTGTTGCAAACCCTCAAGAGGTCATCATGACGCTCGAGCCAATAGCGGACGAAGTTGTCTTCGATCTGGATAAGCTGACACCATTGCTCCAAGACGGAAAACAAGGTCGGCGCGTGGCGAACCGCAGCTTGAAGTTGGTCACTCATATGACCAAAGTGCATTCGTTGGACGGCTCGAAATCCAAGATCCGCAATCCCCTGCGATGACTGTGCAATCGTTGCGAACTGAAGTGCGGGAATGAGAGGGAAATAGTCATTGGGCTTCTGTTCGGGATGTGCGGGCAGGCCGAACCTGCTCAGCATCCGTTCAGCCGGGGCCCCGGCATCGTTCAAAACCTCAACGAATGGTGCAAGCAGGGCGCAACGCGCCACGACAATGGCCTTCATGGTCGTGCCCCGGGACGACACGGCTTTCCGCTGTCCCGGCCTCCCAAGGTGATGCAACCGTGCGCCCTGCGTATGATGCTACTTTAGACTGAGTTCGAGATCAACCTTGCCACGCTGCGCCGCGGCATCATGCCGGCGCTACCCTTCGCAACGGTCGGCGAGGTCGCATTTTGGCGCGCGATGGCCATACGCAATGGCGTCTTCTGCGTAAACATTGGCGAATATGTCGGAAGAGCGGAGGTTTTGCGCCGCATCATGAAGCGAGTCTCCACACCGTCCCGATACGCTGTCCGAGCGGCCATCGCCGCATCGCTGCGCCAGGACCGTGCGGTGCTCCCCCAAACGGCGCGGCGGCTCGGCATCAGTGCCCGCTCGCTGCAGCGCCGCCTTGCCGAGATGGGCACCACCTACGCTGAGCTCGTCGCGGAGGTTCGGCTCGACACCGCCTGCCATCTGCTCGCGGAATCGGACGAAAACATCGCCGACATCGCTGCGCGCTTGGGGTTCGCAGGTGCAAGCAGCTTCAGCCGCAACTTCGCGCGCTTGATGAAGATCCAACCCATTGCCTATCGGCGACAGCAGTCAAACCGGACGAATGGCTCGAAGTAAGGTCCTTTTGCCCCAAAGCCGGCAGGTAAGCGCTTCTCGGGACCTCGAAATGACTAACTCGACCTCGGAATGATTGGCGCGAAATGGCAAGACGTCGCGACATCGAGAGATCATTCTGAACGCTGGTGCGAGCGTACCTTGATTGATCAGTGAACTGGGAAGTGCGTCTTGCAGGCATTTGGAATACCTGCCGTCAACCATTGGGTTTCGGCAGGTAACGGCCAACGAAAAAGACGAGCGGCAGAACAGGAGTGAACGTCACATGCGGATCGCAGGATCAGATCGGATTATCGCAACACTCGCCCTGGCCATGACGTTTTGCAGCGCCAGTGCGTCGCTCGCCCAGAACGCGGCACCGTCTTCCATGAAGACGATCGGCACGCCAGCAGCCTCAGCCAAACCCGAGATCGTGCCGTCGCTGTTCGTGCTCAACTCCCGTGGCGCCACGCTGCAAGGGGACACACTCACTTTGACCGGCGTGTCGCTCAACTCGATCATATTTGCCGACCGTCCAGTGCGATCCGCGGGCCACCAGGCGACGGCTGATGTGATTGCGGAGTGGGGCTCGGGCGATGACAATTTTGTCAAGAATCCTCCGAACGCGACCGTTTCCGTGCTGGGCAAGGATGGTTCGATCAAGGACGCCGTCGTGGTCCTCAAGAATCCGAAGCTCGAGGGCGAGAAGCTCCCCTTCCATGTCCAGACTCTGGAAGGCGATCTTGCCGGCGCCGACGGTGGCGCTGCCCTCTTCATCGACATCATCGGGCGGCCGTTCACACCGATGTCGTTTGCCGGCGTTGCCCGGCGCAGCGCATTCCGCGGCGCGATGTATGCAGGCGCCGCACATGGCGCGGCTGCGTACTATCACCCCTACGCGCGGCCGGCATGCGGCTATTACCCGTATCCGCCCTGTTATTGAGACGAGAGAAGAGCGGGTTTCCCCTTAGCTCGGTGAATTGAGCGACCAGCGCATCGAAAGTTTTCCAGTTCTTCATTTCAACGGAGTTCGTATCATGGATATCACCCGTCGCAACGTAACGATCGGCGGCATGAGCCTGCTCGCCAGTTCCTCGATAAGCACGATGGGCCACGCCGAGCTCGGCGAACTTCTCGGCATCGGCGAGGGACTCGAGGAGTTCGCACTCGCCACCGACGCCTACATCTTCGGCTATCCGCTCGTGACGATGGAGATGACGCGCCGTGTCATCACCAACGTTGCAACGCCGGTCGGCACGCGCGCGCCGATGGGCCAGATCATCAAGCTGCGCAAGTACCCTGATGCGTCCTTCCGCGACGTGACGGCACCAAATGCAGACACGCTTTACACCAGTGCGTTCTTCGACGTCGGCAAGGAACCGTGGGTGCTCAGCATCCCGGACATGAAGGGCCGTTACGCACTCTTCCCGATGCTGGACGGCTGGACGACGGTATTCCAGGTGCCGGGCAAGCGGACGACCGGCACCGGCGCGCAGACCTACGCCATCACGGGCCCCGGATGGAAGGGCACGCTGCCGTCCGGCGTCAAGGAATACAAGTCGCCCACCAGCATCGTGTGGCTGCTCGGCCGTATCTATTGCACCGGCACGCCCGAAGACTACGCCGAGGTGCACAAGCTGCAGGATGAATGCAGGCTGGTCCCGCTGAGCTCCTATGGCAAACCCTACACACCGCCCCAAGGCAAGGTCGATGCTTCCATCGACATGAAGACTGCTGTTCGTGATCAGGTCAATCGCATGGATGCGACGGCCTATTTCACGTTGCTCTGCAAGCTCATGAAGGACAATCCGCCGGCGGCCGCCGACGCGCCGCAACTCGCCAAGTTCGCGAGGATCGGAATCGTGCCCGGGCAGGATTTCGACGCAAGCAAACTCAAGGCGGATTTCGTCAAGCGAGTTCCGGAAATCGGCTTCGATCGCATCATGCTTCAGTTCAAGATCAACAAGGACATGAAGGACGAGAACGGCTGGGGCTTCACCACCAAGACCGGCATCTACGGTACCGACTATCTGATGCGTGCGCTGATTACCGCCATCGGGCTCGGTGCCAACCGGCCGCAGGACGCCGTATATCCGACATCGCTGAAAGACGCTGACGGCCGCAAATACAACGGTGCCAACAAATACGTGCTGCGATTTGCCAAGGGGCAGCTGCCGCCGGCGCTCGGGTTCTGGTCGTTGACGATGTACGATGCGAACTATTTCTTCGTAGCCAATCCACTCGACCGCTACTCGATCAGCGCGCGACAGAATTTGAAATCGAATCCTGACGGCTCCACCGATCTCTACATCCAGAAGGACTCGCCGGGGAAGGACAAGGAATCCAACTGGCTTCCCGCACCGTCAGGCGATTTTGTCCTGATGATGCGGCTGTATTGGCCGAACGAGAAGAACCCCTCGATCATCAATGGATCCTGGAAGATTCCGCCGGTCAAGCAGGTCACCTGAGCCGAAGGCATACGACAGCACAAGCTCTCGAGTACCTCGGCCGGTCCAGCCTGCGGCTATGACCTCATCCGCTCCGCCATGGACTTCGCCGAGGCAGGTTTCATCTATGGTCTGCCAATCGTGATGAACTATGCGATCATGTACGAATGCGTGGTCGCATACAATTCCTCGCGTTGCCCGGTCGGGCCAAGCACGCCACATGCAGGTCAAGGGGCCGGAAGCGTCCTCAGATTTCGCAACTGGTCAAATTCAATGCCTTGCGCAAGCCACCAAACGCCTTGAGCCGACAGGGCTCGGTATTGTCGGCGGCCTTTGAACGCTGGACATTGGCAGTTCGCTTGATAACGGCTGCCTTCGGTTTTGGCTTGGGACGTTCGGCGGTCGCGATCTTCTTCGGATGGTGCCGATGACGGGTGATCGTTTCCGGCTTGTGCGAATCGAAATGGATGTCGTCTGGCGGAGCAACGGGCGGTTCGACCAAAGCAGCCTGTGTCGGCATCTCGCTGCTCACAGCGACGACGTCAAGGCGATCGGCCTTCGCCAATGCGTCATGCGCAGACTTGCCTGCGTCTTGCTCGGCAGGCGGCTGGACGGTCGCGACCGCGCGACGCGGTGGAGCTCTCAGTTCCATTGCTGAGAGCACTCCTACACTCAACAGGATAAGAAGGCCCAGCAACGCCATTCTCAGCATAATGCGCCTCTAACCAAGGTTAGTGCCGCTGAAAATTCTCCGCTGCAATAAGGCAACTTGTCGGCGGCTGCCGCCCCGCGACGAATCATTTGCGCGACAGGGTTAACGTCGGTGATGCTCCTGCACGTGCCGAAAATGCCGCCGCTCACTAGCTCGTAGGATGGGTAGAGCGTAAGCGAAATCCATCAACCTCCGCCGATGCCGCAACGTGATGAGTTTCGCAACGGCTCAACCTATCCTACGCGCTGAGCCCCTCAATCGCTCGCGGTGCCCGCAGGCAGAACACGCCGCATCGAGGTCAAGAGACATGGGTGCAAATATTCTGATTGACCGAATTTGCAGATTCCTGTGGTCACCCCGCGTGCGTTTTTCGCGTGCGGACCCTGGGTGCCAGCTGGCGCCCGGCCTTCCCTGCGCCCTTCTGCTCGATGAGGGCGAAACGGACAGCAAAGCTCGGGCCCTGCGCCGCGAGACCGCGGGACTATGTCCATTGGTGAGATTGCAGCAATCTCTCGTGCCCCGGACGCAGCGCAGCGCGCCGCGTCTTCGCGGGTAATGCGCTGCAGAGCCGGGGCCCATGTTGCGGCAATGTGCTCTGTGGCTTCTGGCGGGTCCGGGCTCGGCGCAGCAACGCTTGCGGCGTTGCTGCTTGTCCGGGACACGCGATCATCACCCCAGCCCTGCCGCGCCGCCACCAAGTTCATCTTGCACTGCGGCAGAAAAATATCGCACACTCACCGTTGCCGGGCATCCAAGCGAGCTCGAACCAAGGAGCGAGCCATGTCCCTCCAGACCGTACCATCCGACAGCGCTGAACCCCGCGCCAACCGCCCTGAGGACGTCCAGGCGCTGGAGGCCGACGCGCGGCTGCGGGACGACATCCGCCTGCTCGGGCGCATCCTCGGCGACACCGTGCGCGACCAGGAGGGCGCCGACGTGTTCGACCTGGTCGAGCGCATCCGGCAGACCTCGATCCGGTTCCACCGAGACGAGGACCGGCTCGCCCGCCGCGAGCTCGAGCAGATCCTCGACAGCATGTCGACCTCCGAGACGGTGCGGATCGTCCGTGCCTTCAGCTATTTCTCGCACCTCGCCAACATTGCCGAGGACCAGAACAACATCCGCCAGATGCGCGCGCGCGGCGCGGCCAATGGCGGCAGTGCAGGCGGCCTGGCGCAGACGCTGGCCCACGCCAGGGACGCCGGTATCGGCCCCGATCAGCTGCGCACCTTTTTCAAGACCGCATTGGTCAGCCCGGTGCTGACCGCGCATCCGACCGAAGTCCGCCGCAAGAGCACCATGGACCGCGAGATGGAGGTCGCCAGCCTGCTCGACCGCCGCGAGCGGGTCGCGTTGACCGCGGAGGAGGCGGCCGCCAGCGACGAGCAGCTTCGCCGCGAGGTGCTGACGCTGTGGCAGACCAATCTCTTGCGCCGGACCAAGCTGACCGTGCTCGACGAGGTCGCCAACGGCCTGTCCTTCTACGACTACACCTTCCTGCGCGAGGTGCCGCGGCTCGTAAACGCGCTCGAAGACCGGCTGGAGGAGGACGGCGCACAGGCTGCCGGCGAGCTCGCCTCGTTCCTGCGCATGGGCAGCTGGATCGGCGGCGACCGTGACGGCAACCCCTTCGTCACCGCCGACGTCATGCGCGGCACGCTGCGGCTGCAGTCGAGCCGGGTGATGCAGTTCTATCTGAACGAGCTGCACGTGCTCGGCTCCGAGCTGTCGATCGCGGCTCATCTTGCCGATGTCTCCGAGGAACTGCGCAACCTGGCGGAGCGCTCCCCGGACACCTCGCCGCACCGGAGCGGCGAGCCTTATCGCCTCGCGGTGTCCGGCATTTATGCCCGGCTCGCCGCAACGGCCGAAATGCTGGAGGTCGAGATCACACGCCGGCCGGTCGGCAAAGCGGCGCCTTACGCCAGCGTCAAGGAGCTGCAGGCCGATCTCGATGTGCTGCACCGCTCGCTGATCTCCAACAACGCCCGCGTCATCGCCCGCGGCCGGCTGCGGCTGCTCCGTCGCGCGGTGGACTGCTTCGGCTTCCATCTCGCCCGGCTCGACATCCGCCAGAACTCGGCCGTGCACGAACGCACCATCGCCGAGCTGATGGACGCCGCCAATCCCGGCATGTCCTATCTCGCGCTCGGCGAGGATGCCCGCATCTCGCTGCTGACCAACGAATTGCGCTCGACGCGCGCGCTGGTCTCGCCATTCGTCAAATACAGCGACGAGACCATGGGCGAGCTCAACGTCTTCCATGCCGCCGCGGAAGCGCATGCGAAGTTCGGCTCGGACGCCATCCCCCAATGCATCATCTCGATGTGCAAAGGCATGTCGGACATGCTGGAAGTGGCGGTGCTGCTCAAGGAGGTCGGCCTCGTCCATCCCTCCGGCCGCAGCGCCATCAACATCGTGCCGCTGTTCGAGACCATCGAGGATCTGCAGGCCTCATCCGGCATCATGGACCGCATGCTGTCGCTGCACGATTACCGCCGGCTGGTCGACAGCCGCGGCAGCGTGCAGGAGGTCATGCTCGGCTATTCCGACTCGAACAAGGACGGCGGCTTCGTCACCTCGGGCTGGGAGCTCTACAAGGCCGAGATCGGTCTCGTCGAGGTGTTCGAACGCCACCACGTGCGGCTGCGCCTGTTCCACGGCCGTGGCGGTTCGGTCGGCCGCGGCGGTGGGCCGAGCTATGACGCCATCATCGCGCAGCCCGGCGGCGCCGTGAACGGCCAGATCCGCATCACCGAGCAGGGCGAGATCATCTCGTCGAAATATTCCAATGCCGAGGTCGGCCGCAACAATCTGGAGATCCTCGCCGCCGCCACGCTGGAAGCAAGTCTCCTGCATCCGCGCCAGAGCGCACCGCGCCGCGAGTATCTGACCGCGATGGACGAGCTTTCCAATCTCGCGTTCAAGGCCTATCGCGGCCTGGTCTACGAGACAGACGGCTTCGTCGATTATTTCTGGGCTTCCACCGTCATCAACGAGATTGCGACGCTGAACATTGGCAGCCGTCCGGCCTCGCGCAAGAAGACGCGCGCCATCGAGGACCTTCGCGCGATCCCCTGGGTGTTCTCCTGGGCGCAATGCCGCCTGATGCTGCCGGGCTGGTACGGCTTCGGCAGCGCGGTCGAGCAATGGATTGCCGAGCATCCCGACAAGGGCATGCCCTTCCTGAAGGAGCTCTACCAGGAATGGCCGTTCTTCCGCATGCTGCTGTCGAACATGGACATGGTGCTCGCGAAAAGCTCGATCGCGATCGCCTCGCGCTATGCCGAGCTCGTGCCCGATGAAACCTTGCGCGAAAAGATCTTCGGCCGCATCCGCCGCGAATGGCATTCCTGCATCGAGACGCTGCTCGACATCATGGGCCAGGACCGGCTGCTCCAGGGCAATCCGCTGCTGGAGCGCTCCGTGCGCCACCGTTTCCCCTATCTCGACCCGCTCAACCACGTGCAGGTCGAGCTCTTGAAAGAGCACCGCGCGCAGAACCCCGACGAGCAGGTGCTGCGCGGAATTCAGCTGACCATCAACGGCATCTCGGCGGGGTTGCGGAATACGGGGTAGGGGGCGACGCTGTCGCCAAATCCTCAGCCGTCATGGTCGGGACAAGCCCGGCCATGACGCGTGGTGATGCAGTGGCCCTCAACAGAAATGCGCGCCCTGCGTTTCCACATAGACCGCATAGAGCGACTGGCTCGCGGTCATGAACAGGCGGTTGCGCTTCTTGCCGCCGAAGCAGACATTGGCGCAGGTCTCGGGCAGCAGGATCTGCCCGATCCGCGCGCCGTCGTTCGGTGCGAACACCTGCACGCCGTCATAGCCGGGGCCGACCCAGCCGGCGCCGACCCAGATATTGCCCTCGGTGTCGACGCGAAGGCCGTCCGGAAAGCCTGACTTGCCGTCCAGCTTCATGTCGATCAGCTTCTTCGGGTTCGACAGCTTCGGGCCGTCGACGTCATAGGACCACACCACGTTCTCCGCTTGCGGGTAATGCGTGATGCCGGTGTCGCAGACATAGAGCTTCCTGTAGTCGTGGCTGAAGGCGATGCCGTTTGGCTTGAACGGCTCGTCGGCGACCTTCACGACTTGGCCGGTCTGGGTGTCGAGACGATAGACCGCCTCCTTCTGGTGGGGCTGGAGCGAGCCCGTCTTGGCGAGCTTGCCTTCGTAGATGCTGATCGCGCCATAGCCGGGATCGGTGAACCAGATCGCCTTGTCGTTGGGATGGACCACCATGTCGTTGGGGCCGTTGAGCGGCTTGCCACCCGCCTGCTCGACCAAGGTCGTGACCGATCCGTCGTGCTCGTAACGGACGAGGCGGGTGCGTTCGGCGCTGAGCTGGCGGCCTTCGGTGTCGAACGAGTTGCCGTTGGATTCGTTCGACGGCTTGTGGAACTGCTCGGAGATATGGCCGTCATCGTCGAGATAGCGAAGCTGCCGGTTGGCGGGGATGTCGCTCCAGACCAGATATTGCCCCTGCGCATTCCACGCCGGCCCTTCCGCCCAGAGGCAGCCGGTGTAGAGCCGCTTGATGGCGGTGTTGCCGACCTTGGCCTTGAAGCGTTTGGGATCGATCACGACGATGTCGGGATCGGGATAGCGCTGCGGTTCGGCATTGGCGCCGAAGTCGCGGGCATTGGCCTGTGAGGCGAGGATGGTGGACGCCGCGAGAGCCGCGGTGCCTTTGAGGAGAGTGCGGCGTCCAAGGCCGCCGGTCGCAGTGGTGTCGTCGGAGTTGGTCAGTATTCTTGTCATGGTTTCCTCCCAAAGTTTGTTGGGAGGACACCATTCGCCCCCATTCGGGCGTAAAGCGGGGCGATCTCAGGCGGAGACAACCCGAGATCGCAGGGCAGGGGTGCCGGAAATGCAGCTAGACCGGATCCCAGGTGAAGATGTCGGCGGAGCGGTCGAGCTTGTAGAACGAACCCTTGAGTGCCGGCATGCCGTGCTCGGCGATCGATTGCGGCGTCCAGCCCTCGCTCCGCTGCACCGAGCGGATCGGCCGGTTCTGGCTGAACAGGAAGATCTCGTTCATGCGCACGCCGAAGATCTGCCCGGTGACGTCCTTGGCGGAATCGCCGAGCAGATAGCCGCAGAGCGGGGCGATCTTCTCCGGTCCCATCTGCTTGATCTTCTCGACGCGCGCCTTCTCGGCCTCGGTCTCGGTCGGGATGGTCCCGATCATGCGCGTCCAGGCGAAGGGCGAGACGCAGTTGGAGCGCACGTTGAAGCGGCCCATGTCGAGCGCGATGGACTTGGAGAGCCCGACGATGCCGAGCTTTGCGGCGGCGTAGTTGGCCTGGCCAAAATTGCCGATCAGGCCCGAGGTCGAGGTGAAGTGCACGAAGGAGCCCGACTCCTGCTCGCGGAAGACGCGGGCGGCGGCGTGGCTGACGTAGAACGAGCCCATCAGATGCACCTTGATGACGGCCTCGAACGCCTCCACGCTCATCTTGTGGAAGATCATGTCGCGCAGGATGCCGGCATTGTTGACGACGCCGTCGAGCCGCCCGAAATGATCGGTCGCGGTCTTCACGATCTTGCTGGCGGGGATCGCTTCCGCGACGCTTTCGAAATTGGCGACCGCCGTGCCGCCGCGCTTCTTGATCTCCTCGACCACCTCCTCGGCCGGAGCAGCGTTCGCACCGGCGCCGTCCGCGGCGCTTCCGGGATCGTTGACGACGACCTTGGCGCCCTCCGCCGCGCACAGCAGTGCGATCTCGCGCCCGATGCCGCGGCCTGCGCCGGTGACGATGATGACCTTGTCTTGCAGTGATTTCGTCATGATAGTTCTCCGCTAGCCGTTCCAAATTCCGCTGTCATTCCGGGGCGCGCCTCTTGGCGCGAGCTCAGGTGCGCGGTTGCGCACCTGAGAATCCATACTCCCGATCGTGGTTATGGATTCCGGGCCTGCGCCTTTCGGCGCATCCCGGAATGACAGTCACTACCTCTCGTTCGTAAACACGATCGTGCCACTTGCGGCGAACATGCCGCCGACGCCGTGGCACACCGAAATCTTCGCGTTCGGCACCTGCGCCGGCGCGATGCCGCGCATCTGGCGGACGCTCTCCTGGAGCGCGTACATGCCGTACATGCCCGAATGCATGTAGGACAGGCCGCCGCCATTGGTGTTGAGCGGCAACTTAGCCCCGGGCCGCGTGTTGCCGTCCGCGATGAACTGGCCGGTCTCCTCATACGGCATGAAGCCGAGGTCGCCGAGCCCGAACAGCGGCAGATGCGCGAAGGCATCGTAGATCATGAGATGGTCGACGTCCCTGTGGGCAATGCCGGCCTCCTTGAACGCCAGCGGCCCTGCAGTCTTGAACGCGCGTGAGGAATTGAAGGTCTCCATCTGGCTGACCATCGGTGTCTCCACGCTCTCGCCGGTGCCCATGATGTAGACGGGCTTGCGCGGAAAGTCCCTGGCGCGGTCCGCCGAGGTCAGGATCAGCGCGCCGCCGCCGTCGGTGACGAGGCAGCACTGGAGCAGGCGGAACGGATAGGCGATCATGCGCGAGTTGAGCACGTCGGCGACCGTGATAGGCTCCTTCATCATCGCGCGCGGATTCTTCGCCGCCCATTCCCGCTGCACCACGGCGACCGAAGCGAGCTGCTCGTGGGTGATGCCATAGGTCTTCATGAAGCGCAGCACGGGGATCGGAAACATGCTGGGCGGACCGTAGACGCCATAGGGCGCCTCGAACTGGCCGTTGAGGCTGTCCGGCGGGGTCGAGCGCGGCAATTTGCCGATCATCGACTTGCCGCTCTCGGCGTGGGTGATCAGCACGGTCTTGCACAGGCCGGCCTCGATCGCCGCGGCGGCATGGCGGACGTGGAGCATGAACGAGCAGCCGCCGACCGAGGTGCCGTCCACCCAGGTCGGCTTGATGCCGAGATAGTGGCAGACCTGCTGCGGCGTCTCGACCGCGGTGGCAAAGCCGTCGATGTCGGACAGCTTCAGCCCGGCATCCGCAATGGCGTTGAGCGCGGCGTCCGCATGGAGCTGGAGCTGCGAGGCGTTGGGGATGACGCCGAGCTCGGTGGTCTCGGCCGCGCCGACGACGGCAACCTGGTTCTTGCGCATGGCTTATCCCTTCGCCGGACGGAAGACGGGGAGGGTGATCTTGTCGTCGAGCTCCTGGAAGGCGACTTCGAGCTTCATGTCGAGCTCGAGCGCCTCCGGCGTCTGCGGGCAGTCGATGATGTTGCTCATCATCCGAGGGCCCTCGTCGAGCTCGACCACCGCGATGGCGTAGGGCGGCGTGAAGCCCGGTGCGGCGGGACGATGGTTGATCACGTAGCTGTAGAGAAAGCCCTTGCCGCTCGCCTTGAAGACGCTGACCTTGCGCGAGGCGCAGGAGGGGCAGAACGGGCGCGGCGGAAAGTAGACATGCGCGCAGGCGTCGCAGCGCTGCAGGCGCAATTCGCCCGCTTTCGTGCCATCCCAGAAATGCTGGGTCTCCGGCGTCGGTTTCGGTCGCGCGCGTTGCGGTTCGGCCATATTGGCGGCTCCTCCCAAAAGACAGGCTTCGCGCCCGCCTGATCTTGATGCGACAATCGACTATAGTGCGTCAACGGTCCACCAATGCGCATGCATGCCATCATGCGCACAATGCTTGTGTCGAACTGAACCAGCGCTATAGATTGCGCGCGCCAATATTCCGTGAGACAGACATGCCCGATTTTCCGACACTGGCGAAGCTCGCCGAAGACCTCGAAAGCGGCCGCACGACCTCCCGCAAGCTGGTCGAGGCGTGCATTGCCAGGATCGCCGATCCCGCCGGCGAGGGCCAGCGCGCCTTCATCCATGTCGACAAGGACGCCGCGCTGGCGGCGGCCGACGCAATGGACGGCTTGCGCAAGGCCAAGGCGGCGCCGTCGCGCTATGCCGGCATTCCTATCTCGATCAAGGACCTCTTCGACATCAAGGGCCAAGTGACGCGCGCCGGCTCGCGCGCGCTGGATGATTCGCCGCCGGCTGAGCAGGATGCCGCAACGGTGGCGCGGCTGCGCGGGGCCGGCTTCGTCGTGATCGGCCGCACCAACATGACCGAGTTCGCGTATTCCGGCATCGGCATCAATCCACATTACGGCACCCCGAAGGGCGTCTGGAACCGCGCCGAAGGCCACGTGCCCGGTGGCTCGTCCTCGGGCGCGGCGGTGTCCGTGCTCGACGGCATGGCGCATGGCGCGCTCGGCACCGACACCGGCGGCTCCTGCCGGATTCCGGCGGCCTTCAACGGCATCGTCGGCTACAAGCCGACGCAGCGCCGGGTGCCGCTCGACGGCTCCGTGCCGCTCTCGTTCTCGCTTGACAGCATCGGCCCGCTGGCACGATCGGTCAGCTGCTGTGCCATACTCGACGCCGTACTCGCGAACGAGCCGATCGCCGCATTGAAGCCGCGGCCGATCCAGGGCATGCGGCTCGCGGTGCCCACCACCATCGCGCTCGACGACCTCGACACGGAAGTGGCCCAAACCTTCGAGCGGGCGCTGAAGACGCTGGCCGATCACGGCGCCATCGTCGAGCGCATCGAGATGGCGGAGTTCCACGATGTCGGCCCGATGAACGCCAAAGGCGGGTTTGCGGCCTCTGAAAGCTACGCCTGGCATCGCTATCTCATCACGTCCAAGGGCGACGTCTATGATCCCCGCGTGTCCGTGCGCATCATGCGCGGCGAGGCACAGAGCGCGGCCGACTATATCGACCTGCTCAACGAACGCCGCTCGCTGATCACCCGCGTCAATGCGCGCATTGCGTCCTATGATGCGCTGGTGCTGCCGACCACCGCCAACACGCCGCCGAAGATCGCCGATCTCGCCGACGACAAGGCCTTCACCACCCAGAACCTGCGCGCGCTGCGCAACTGCACCCTGATCAACATGATCGATGGCTGCGCCATCTCGATCCCTGCACATCGTGAGGGCGACGTCCCCGTCGGCCTGATGCTGGCGGGGGCGGGCGGATCAGACCGTCGCATCTTCGAGCTTGCTGCCGGCATGGAGGCCGTCATTCGTGTTTGACCTGACTTTCACCGTCGATGCCCAGGACACCACCACGCCGCTGACGCTGGCGATCGACCAGATGGTCATCGCCGGCTGGACCGGCCGCGATCCCGTCGCCCGCGACAAGCACATCGCGGAGCTGCAGGAGATGGGCATCGCCCCGCCGGCGTCGACCCCGATCTACTACCGCGCCTCGGCGCGGCGACTGACCCAGGAAGATCGCATCGAATGCACCGGCGGCGATTCCAGTGGCGAGGTCGAGTTCGTGCTGATCGGCTGGCAGGGCCGCATCTTCGTCGGCTGCGGCTCCGACCACACCGACCGCAAGGTCGAGGCCTACAGCGTCACGGTGTCCAAGCAGATGTGCGACAAGCCGATCGCCTCGACGCTGTGGGAGCTGGAGGACGTCATCGCCCATTGGGACAAGATGATCCTGCGCTCCTACGCCACCATCAAGGGCGAGCGCGTGCTCTACCAGGAAGGCACGCTGGATGCGATGCTGCCGGTCACTGACCTCATTGCGCGCGGCTTTGACGGTGGCAAGTTCCCCGACGGCTGCGCCATGTTCGGCGGCACCTTCGCCGCCAAGGGCGGTATCCGCCCGGCGGATCGCTTCGAGTTCGAGCTTGAAGATCCGGTGCTGAAGCGGATGATCAGGCATGGTTATGACGTGGTGACGCTGCCGGTGAGGGGCTGAGCAAACGACGGTCTCGTAGGGTGGGCAAAGCGAAGCGTGCCCACATCTTGCGAAGACGTGGGCACGGCGCAAGAGCGCCTTTGCCCACCCTACGAGTTCTGCCGGTGAGGGGGTAGATCCATCTCCGCCGTCATTGCGAGGAGCCCTTGCGACGAAGCAATCCAGACTGGTTCTGCAGAGGGATTCTGGATTGCTTCGCTGCGCTCGCAATGACGGGGAGATAATCGGAAATCGGGTGGCGGTAGGCGGGCCGGTCTTGCGAAGGTGGTGGCTATGACAGCAACAGCACGCAAATCGCCTCCTTCAACCTCAGCCGACCTCCCCGCGCACGTCGACGCCCTCGACTGGTCGCAAATCACCGCCGAGCTCGACTCCCAGGGCTGCGCCGTCCTGAAGGGCCTGCTCACGCCCGATCAATGCCGCGACATCGCCGCGCTCTATCCCGATGACGCGCACTTCCGCAGCCGCATCGTCATGGGCCGTCACGGCTTCGGCCGCGGCGAGTACAAGTACTTCGCCTATCCGTTGCCCGACCTGATCGCGCAGCTGCGCCCGGCGCTCTATGCGCATCTGCAAGGCGTCGCCAATCGCTGGAACGAGGCGATGGGGATCGACATCCGCTATCCCGGAGACCATGCGGCCTTTCTGAAGCGTTGCCATGAGGCCGGACAGGCGCGGCCGACACCGCTGCTGCTGCAATACGACGCCGGCGACTACAATTGCCTGCATCAGGACCTCTATGGCGAGCACGTGTTCCCGCTCCAGGTCGCGATCCTGCTCTCCGAGCCGGGCCGCGATTTCACCGGCGGCGAGTTCGTGCTGACCGAGCAGCGCCCGCGCATGCAGTCCCGCGCCGAGGTCGTACCGCTGGCGCGGGGCGATGCGGTCGCCTTCGCTGTGCATCACCGTCCGGTGCAGGGGACACGCGGCACCTACCGCGTTAATCTCCGCCACGGCGTCAGCCGGATCAGGTCTGGCCACCGCCACACCCTGGGTGTGATCTTCCACGATGCCAAATGAGTGCTGCGATTGACGGGTGATCTGTTCGACAGTGTCGCCGAAGCGCAGCCGTCGCGCGAGGAGATCGCCGACGGCGCCGTGCTTCTGCGCGGCTTCGTCAAGCCGATCGAGAGCGAGCTGATCGAAGCCGTGCGCGGCGTCGTGGCGCGATCGCCGTTCCGGCGGATGACGACGCCGGGCGGTCACCTGATGTCGGTGGCGATGACCAATTGCGGCGAGCGCGGCTGGATCACCGATCACACCGGCTACCGCTACGATCCCGTCGACCCGCGCACCGGCGCGCTTTGGCCGGCGATGCCGCCGCTGCTGCGCGATCTCGCCCGCCGCGCGGCCGAGCAGGGCGGCTTCGACAGCTTCGCGCCCGATGCCTGCCTCGTCAACCGCTACGAGCCGGGCACGCGGCTGTCGCTGCATCAGGACAAGGACGAACTCGACTATTCCGCGCCGATCGTCTCGGTCTCGCTCGGGCTGCCAGCGACCTTCCTGTTCGGCGGCCTGGCGCGCGGTGACAAGCCGCGCCGCTTCCGGCTTGTCCATGGCGATGTTGTGGTCTGGGGTGGGCCGAGCAGGCTCGCCTATCACGGCGTGGCGCCGCTCGCCGATGGCGAGCATCCGCTGCTTGGACGCAAGCGGATCAATTTGACGTTTCGAAGGACGCGGTGACCTTCCTTCTCCCCTTGTGGGAGAAGGTGGATCGCTGACGCGAAGCGGCAGCGAGACGGATGAGGGGTGTGTCTCCGCGGATAGAGACCCCTCATCCGGCGCTTCGCGCCACCTTCTCCCACAAGGGGAGAAGGGAAGAGTCCCGGAACGACGAAGCTTCGTCTACGGCTTCGGCGGGTGGATGAAGGCCCAGGGGCTCACTTCCGAATCCCTGGTCACCTCGATCGAGATCAGATATGGCCCGCCATGAGCGAGCGCCTTCTCCAGCACGGCCTTGAATTGATCCGGCGCGGTGACGCGCGCAGCCGCGACGCCAAAGGACTCCGCGAGCTTGACGAAATCCGGATTGACGAGGTCCGATGCCACCACGCGGCCGTCGAAACGTTCGCGCTGGTCGCGGCGGACGTTGCCATAGGCGTTGTTGTTGAACACCAGCGTCACCACGCCGATGTTGAACTGCACGGCGGTCGAAAGCTCCTGCACGCCGAACATGAAGCCGCCGTCGCCGGTGATGGCGACCACCGGCCTGTCGGGATTGGCAACCTTGGCCCCAAGCGCGGTCGGGAAGCCCGAGCCGAGCGTGCCCTGGTAGCCTGAGGTGATGAAGGTGCGCGGCTGGTAGACCGGGAAGCCGTACCAGGAAGCGAAGCCGACTTGCGACAGTTCATCCGTGACGATCGCGTTGGGCGGTAGCACCTCGCGCAGGATGTTGAGATAGGCCATCTGCGGCTGGATGCGCTGGATCTCGGTCTGCGCGGTCGCGGTCGCCTCGCGGATTGCCTCCCGCCGGCCACGGGTGCGCGCATAGCCGGCTTTCCTCACGGTCGCGACGAGATCGGCCGTGCCGGCCTTGGCGTCGGCGACGATGGCGACATCGGAGATGATCCGGCGCATCTCGGCCGGGTCGATATCGATCCGAATGGATTTCAGTCCACTCGGTTGATAGGGCCAGCGAAAGCCCGAGGCCGGCAGCTCCGCGCGCGTGCCGATGGCGATCATCAGATCGGTCGTGGGCCACAGCCTGTAGGCCGCCGCCATGGTGAGGCCGAGTTCATGCGCGTTCGAGACGATGCCGCGGCCGCTGCGGAAGGCGACCACGGGCGCATCGATCATCTCGGCGAGCTCGAGGATCTCCTCGCCCGCCTCGATCGCGCCGCTGCCGACGAAGATCATCGGCGCCTTGCTCGCCTTGATCAGCGCGGCTGCCTGCCTGACCAGGTCGGGATCGGGCCGCGGCGCGGGCAGCGGCTCCAGCACTTGAGCAGCCGTCGTCTCCGCGCGCAGGGTGAAGACGTCCCAGGGCATCTCGACCGACGCGGGTCCGCGCCGCCCCGAAATCATCTCCTGGAATGCGCGCGCCACGACCGTCGGTGCGTTGCCGGGATATTCGATCCGGTCGGCCCATTTCACATAGGTGCGTAAGGTCGCGAGCTGATCCGGCATCTCGTGCAGATGGCCGCGGCCCTTGCCGAGGAACTGCGTCGGCACCTGGCCGGTGACGCACAGCACCGGCTCGTTGCAGCCGAATGCGGTCAGCAGTGCGGCGCTGGCATTGAGCACGCCGGGGCCGGGCACCACGCTGAACACGCCGGGCCTGCCACTGGAGCGCGCATAGCCGAACGCCATGTAGCCGCAGGCCTGCTCGTGCCGCGCGCCGATCACCTTGAGCTGCGCCTGATGGAAGGCGTCGAACAGGCCGTAAACCTGCGCGCCGGGCAGGCCGAATACTGTGTCAACGCCATGGGCGACCAGGCCGCTTACGATCGCTTCGCCGCCGGTGAGGGTGGTCATTTGGCTATTCCACTTCGATGATTGGTCAGGTTTCGTCGACGACGCCGTTGCGCAAGCGGCCGATGCCCTCGGCCTCGACCTCGACGACGTCGCCGGGCTTCAGGTACCGCGGCGGATCGAACCGCGCACCCGCGCCGGTCGGCGTGCCCGTGACGATGATATCGCCGGGGACGAGGGTTGCGAAGGTCGAGATATAGTTCACGAGATAGCGGAACGGAAACATCAGCCGGCTGGTGCGGTCGTCCTGCCTGAGCTCGCCGTTGACATGCGTGGTGAGCCTGATGTCCGCGATCTGCGATTCCGATGTGTAGGGCACGAGCCACGGGCCGAGGCTGCCGCTGGAATCGAAGTTCTTGCCCTGGGTGACGTTGAACTTGGCGTGACGCAGCCAGTCGCGTACCGACCCTTCGTTGCAGAGCGCCAGCGCGGCAATGTGATCGAGCGCGGCGCTTTCCGGAATGTGCCGGCCTTGCTTGCCGATCACCAGCACGATCTCGCCCTCATAGTCGAGCTGCGCGGACGCGCGCGGGCGCACCAGCGGCGTGTCGTGCCCGACGAAGGAGCGCGGCGACCGCATGAACATGCTCGGATATTTCGGCGCGTCCTGTCCGTCCTTGTACTCGGCGTTGCGGTCGGGATAGTTGACGCCGATGCAGATGATCTTCTCCGGCGCGGGCACCGGCGGCAGCCAGGTGATCTCGCTGAGCGCGTGATCGGGTGCGCGGCCGGCGGCCTCTTCGGCAAGGCCGACGAGCATGCCGGCTGCGATCACCTCGCGGAGCGTCGGATAGTCCTTGCCGTAACGCACGGTGAGATCGACGAGGCCGCCGTCCACGACGGCGCCGTAGCGGGTTGCACCCCTGACGGAATAGGTGGCGAGGCGAGGGAGTTTCATAGGCAATCTATCTCTCTTGTCGTCCCGGCGAACGCCGGGACCCATACCGCGTGATCTATCGATAGCGCGCGATGGCAATCCCGAACGACCAAACTTCGCCAAACTCCTTCCCTGTGGTTATGGGTCCCTGCTTTCGCAGGGACGACGGGGGGAGAGGCTGTGCCTGTCACCGGCATCAGTCCGCCACCAGCACGTCGGCCACGAATTTCGGCTCGCGCACGGCCTGGCCCGTGAACGGCGAACCCTGCTCGAACCATGAACGCGGCGCCGGCGCGCCCCACAGCGTCTGGCGGCGCGGATCGCGCAACGACCAGCGCAGCGGCTCGTGGTCGTGATCCCCCGTGAAATAGTCGCTGGTGTAGAGCTCGAGGCGATGTCCGTCGGGGTCGCGCACGTAGAGGAAGAACGCGTTCGAGATGCCGTGGCGTCCCGGCCCGCGCTCGATGTTCTTCACGAAACCTTGCGAAGCCATGACGTCGCAGAGATGGATGATGTTCATCGCCGTCGGCGTCCAGTAGGCGAAATGGTGCAGGCGCGGGCCTTTGCCGTTGGTGATGGCGAAATCATGGACGTTGCCCTTGCGATGCATCCAGGCCGCGGCGATGCGGCCGTTCGGCCCGTCCTCCTCGGCATATTCGGTGAGGCGGAAGCCGAGCCGGGCGTAGAATTCCATCGTGTCCTGCACTTCGGCAGCGAAGACGTTGAAATGGTCGAGCCGCTGCGGATGGCAGCCCCGGTAGAGGTCGTAGCGGCGCAGCAGATGCGGCCGCCGGTCCATCGCGGCGTAGAGCTCGATCTGGAAGCCGAAGGGATCGGTGAATTGCAATGTGCGGGCCTGGAACGGCTGGTCGACGAAGGCGTAGGCCAGGCCGTTCTCGGAGAGAAAGGCGGCGGCCTTGTCGAGATCCTTGTCGTTGCCGACCTTGAAGCCGAGCCGCGCGCAGGCCGGCGCTGCCGCCTTGCGCAGCACCAGCGAGTGATGCTGGTGCTCCTCTGCCGCGCGGAGGTAAACGACATTGTCGTCGGCATCCTCGACATGCAGGCCGACGATGGTCTCGTAGAACTCCCGGCTCAGCTTCAGGTCGGTGACGTCGAGCACGACGTGACTGGAGCGGATGATGTTGAACGGCGGCTCGAAGACGTGTTGCGGTACGGGCATGTGCGTTTCCCCTTTTCTCGGCTCCGTCATTCCGGGGCGTGCGAAGCACGAACCCGGAATCCATTCATCCACCAACTCTGCTGCTCGATGGATTCCGGGCTCGCGCTCCGCGCGCCCCGGAATGACACTGTCCCTAAATCCCCAGCTTCTGAATCTTGTGCGTGCCCCGCGCCAGCGAGACGTGCTTGGTTTCCATGTAGAAGTCGAACGAGTAATCGCCGCCGTCGCGGCCGATGCCTGAGGCCTTCATGCCGCCGAACGGCGTCGGCAGGTGGCGGACGTTTTCCGAGTTCAGCCAGATCATGCCGGCCTCCAGCGCATCGGCCACGCGCAGCGCCCGGCCCATGTCGTTGGTCCAGACATAGCCGGTGAGACCATAGCGGATGTCGTTGGCGATCTCGATCGCGTCCGTCTCGTCGCGGAACGGCAGCACGGTGAGAAACGGCCCGAACACCTCCTCCTGCGCCACGCGCATCCTGCCATGTGCGCCGGTCACCAGCGTCGGCTCGACATAGTGCCCGCCGCCGGGGCCATCATGGGCCTTGCCGCCCACCGCGATCGTCGCGCCGTCCTGGCGCGCGACGTCGAAATAGGAGCAGACTTTTGCGAGGTGCCGCTCGTGGATCAGCGGTCCGATCTCGGTGGCGGGATCGAGGGGATGGCCGACCTTCAGCGCCTTCACCCGCGCGGCCAGCTTCTCCACGAATTTCTCGGCGATGCTCTGCTGGATCAGCAGGCGGCTCGAGGAGGTGCAGCGCTCGCCGTTGAGCGAGTAGATCATGAACACGACGGCGTCGAGCGCGCGATCGAGATCGGCATCGTCGAACACGATGACGGGGTTCTTGCCGCCGAGCTCGAAATGCACGCGCTTCAGGGTCGGCGCGCCCTGCATCATGATCGCCGAGCCGGTCGCGCTCTCGCCGACGAAGCCGATCGCCTTGATGGCGGGATGCTCGGTCAGCGCCTTGCCGGCTTCTTCACCGAAGCCGTGCACGGTGTTGAGCACGCCATCGGGCACGCCGGCTTCCTTGACGAGCTTCGCCAGAATGGAAGCCGTCACCGGCGACCATTCGGCCGGCTTGTGCACGACGGTGCAGCCCGCAGCGAGGGCCGGGGCGATCTTCCAGGTCGAGAGCATGAACGGCGTATTCCACGGCGTGATCACACCGACGGGGCCGATCGGCACACGGGTGGAGACGTTCCAGTGCTCGTCGCTCGGCGTGTTGAGGCCGTCGCGCGCCTCCGCGCATTTGTCGGCGAAGAAGCGGAAATTCTCGGCGGCGCGGACCGCGGCCTTGGCCATGAAGCGATAGGCCTGGCCGGTGTCGATGCATTCGAGCACCGCGATGTCCTCGGCATTGTCCTCGATGGCGTCCGCAACGCGATGCAGCAGCTTCTTCCGCATCGCCGGTCCCATCTCGCGCCAGGACTTGAACGCAAGCGCCGCCGCCGTTGCCGCGGCGTCGATGTCCTCCGCATTGCCGCGAGCGACGCTTGCGAGCGTTGCGCCATCGACCGGCGATTTCGTCTCGAACATCTCGCCTGATATCGACGGCACGATCTTGCCGTCGATCATGTGGCCGATGCCGTCGGCGTGCAGCGTCTTCACAAGCGGCGCGACCCGGTCGCGATTGGCCTGGAACACATCGGCTTTCGGCGTGGGCTTATCCATGGGCGGCCTCCGCTTTCAGGGCGTCGTGAATGTTGTTGCGCTTCCAGCTGGTGTCCTTGTCGTTGATCTGCATGTCGAACGACAGAGCGAACTTGCTGGCGGCGAAGACGGGATCGAGATGTCTTGAGAGCGCCTGGAAGACGTGCTCGCCGGCCTTCTTTCGGGTGGGAAGGTCGCGGCCCTCGCCGATGCGCAGCACCATGTCGAGGAAGCCGTAATCCTGTCTTGCATCGGCGATCGCATAGTGTTCGCAGCGGATGGCGCGAACGCGGATGCCGCCGAGCGGGAAGATGCCGGTCTCGCTAGCTGCCTTGCGCACCACCTCGCAGACCGCCGCCATGTCGAGGCGGCCGTCGAGATTGCCCGAATATTCGATCGTGAAATGCGGCATCGCGGTTTCACTCCCTGTGTTCTTGTTCGCCTTAAGCGAAGTAGCAGCTGACCGAGCCGTAGGCGCCATAATCGGCTTGAATTGTGTCGCCCTTGCGGGTCTCGATCGGACGGATGAAGGATCCCGCGAGCACGACCTGGCCCGGCTCCAGCGCAAGGCCGAGCGGCGCGATCTTGTTGGCGAGCCAGGCCACGGCCGTTGCGGGATGATTGAGCACGCCGGCAGCAAGGCCCGTCTCTTCCAGCTGGCCGTTCTTGAAGCAGAGCGCGCCGATCCAGCGCAGGTCCGCATCCAGCGGGCGGATCGGCCGTCCTCCGAGCACGATGCCGGCATTCGCCGCATTGTCGGCGATTGTGTCGAATATCTTTCGCGTCGCTCTCGTGGTCGGATCGACGCGTTCGATCCGCGTGTCCAGGATCTCCAGCGCCGGCACGACGAAATCGGTGGCGTTGAGGACATCGAACATCGTGCAATCGGGCCCAGAGAGCCGTTTGCTCATGACGAAGGCGAGCTCGGCCTCGACGCGCGTGGCGATGAAGCGCTCGGTCGGAACGATCCCGCCATCGGCGAAGAACATGTCGTCGAGCAGCACGCCGGAATCCGGCTCATCGATATTGAGCGCGCTCTGCATCGCCTTCGAGGTGAGGCCGATCTTGTGGCCCTTGACGATGCGCCCTTCGGCGATCTTGACCTCGACCCAGGCCTTCTGAATCGCGTAGGCATCGGCGATGGTGATCTCGGGAAAATCCAGCGACAGCTGCCGGATCTGCGTGCGGGTCTTCTCCGCCTGGTGCAGACGCCTCGCGCAAGCTCGGATATCGTCGTCGGAAAGCGCCATCTTTAGTCTGACAAATCGTGGTGCCCGGAGATACTTAACATGTTAAGTGAATGCGTCAAACACAATTCGGGCTTGCTGCACCGCAAACATTCTGCGGCTTGAAGGGGCGTCATGACGAAGAAACCCGCCGATCCCGCCAACGGAGGCGCGCCTGCCGCAGGGCCTGCCGCGAGACAGGTGCCGATGCGCGATTTCTCGCGCTCGCTGCCGATGTCGCTGTTGCGGGCGCGCGAGGCGGTGATGCGGCAGTTTCGTCCCTCGCTGCGCGAGCACGGCTTGACCGAGCAGCAATGGCGCATCCTGCGCGCGCTCGCGTCCATCGAGGCGGTCGAGGTCACGGAACTCGCGCGCACGGCGTTCCTGCTCGGGCCGAGCCTGTCGCGCATCCTGCGCGATCTCGAAGCGCGCAACCTGATCGAGCGCAAGACCGCCAAGGCGGATCAGCGCCGCAGCATGGTCTCGATCTCGAAGGACGGCGTGAAGCTGATGGCCTCGGTTGCGCCGACGTCCGAGGCGATTTACGCGGAGATCACGCGCCGCTTTGGCGCACGCAAGCTTGCCGAATTGCAGGAGATGCTCGGCGAGCTCGAACGGAGTCTCGCCGGGCTCGGCGCCAGCGAGGAAGCAAGTCCCGAGGAGTGAGAGCAGATATGCGCTCCCATGCGGCAGCGGCCATGGACATGGTCGCGTTTTTTCGCTCAAGTGCCGCCGAAGCCGATCGCTGCAAAGTCGGCGCCGGGGAGAGGCAGACAGGCCGTCATGGTCACCATTCAGGTCCAGAAGCTGATCGACTTCGTCGCCGAAGTCTTCGCGCATGCGCAGTCCTCGCCGGAGGAGGCCAGGCGTATCGCCACCTATCTGACCACGGCGAACCTGACCGGCCATGACAGCCACGGCGTGATCCGCGTTCCCGTCTATATCCGCTGGCAGAAGACCGGATCGGTCGTCCCAAATCAGAACGCGGAGGTCGTGCTCGACACGCCCTCGCTCGCGGTGATCGACGGCAAGTTCGGCTACGGCCAGACCGTGACGCCGCAGGCGGTCCAGATCGGCATCGAGAAGTGCAGGAAGGCCGGGCTTGCCGCGGTCGCGTTGCGCAACGCCGGCCATATCGGCCGCGTCGGCGACTGGGCCGAGATGGCCGCGGCCGAAGGTCTCGTCTCCGTGCATTTCGTCAATGCCGCGGGCTCGCTGCTGGTCGCCCCGTTCGGCGGCGTCGAGAAGCGGCTGTCGACTGCGCCGTATTGCGTCGGCATCCCGCGTGAGGGCCAGGACCCGATCGTGCTGGATTTTGCGACCTCGGTCGTCGCCGAGGGCAAGGTGCTGGTCGCGAGCCGCGGCGGCAAGAAGCTGCCGAAGGGCGCACTGGTCGATTCCGACGGGACCTTGAGCGAGGATCCGGCTGTGCTCTACGGCCCCTACACGCCGGACGGGCCGCGCGATCACACCAAGGGAACGGGCGCAATCCGTGCCTTCGGCGAGCACAAGGGATCGGGCCTCGCCTTCATGTGCGAGCTCCTGGGCGGCGCGCTGACCGGAACCGGTGCCACCTCGGGCGGGCGGCGCTTTGCCAACGGCATGCTGGCGTTCTATGTCGATCCGAAAGTCGTCGACACTTCCAACCTTTTCGACGCCGAAGTCTCGCGCTATGTCGATTTCATCCGCGCCACCAAGCCGATGGCCGGGGTCGATCAGGTGCTGATTCCGGGCGATCCGGAGCGAAAGACCCGCGCTGAGCGGACCCGGAACGGCATCCCCTTGCCGGATGACACCTGGGCGGCAATAGTGAACACAGCCCGTGAGGTCGGCGTCAGCGAAGTCAGCATCCAGAGGGCGACGGCTTAGACGCGTTTCGTCATTGCGAGGCGCGCCAGTGACGGAGCAATCCAGAGTGTCATGGTGGAGAAATTCTGGACTGCTTCGCGGAGCCCGTCTCGGGCCGCGCTTCGCGCGGGCCCGGCGGCTTGCAACGACAGTGAGTGAGATCAACAAAGAAGGAAGGCAACGTGGCGAATAAAGTCAAAGAGATCTGGAAGTCGGGCAAGGCAGTCATCAACGCGTGGCTTGCCATACCCTCCGGCTTCTCGGCCGAGATGATCGCGCAATGCGGCTTCGACAGCGTCACCGTCGACATGCAGCATGGCGTCCAGGACTATCTGTCGATGGTGCAGTGCTTCCAGGCCATGGACAAGCATCCGATCACGCCGATGGTCCGCGTGCCCTGGAACGAGCCCGGCATCATCGGCAAGGTGCTCGACGGCGGCGCCTATGGCGTGATCTGCCCGATGGTCAACACGCCGCAGGAAGCCCGGAACCTCGTCTCGTATTCGAAGTACCCGCCGAAGGGCGTCCGCTCCAACGGCCCGATCCGTGCCGGCATGTACGGCACCGCCGGCTCCTACCAGAAGACGGCCAACGACGAGATCGTGCTGCTGCCGATGATGGAGACCCGGACCGCGGTCGAGAACATGGAAGCGATCCTCGATGTCGAAGGCATCGACGGGGTCTATATCGGCCCGTCCGATCTCGGCTTCTCCTACGGCCTTGAGCCCAAGCTCGACCGCAGCGAACCCGAGATCCTCGCGATCTATGAGAAGATCATCAAGGAGTGCGGCAAGCGCGGTCTGAACCCGGGCATCCATTGCAGCGGCGCGGAGGGCGCGGCGCGCGCCATCAACATGGGCTTCAAGCTGGTGACGCTGTCCAACGAGGTCGGCCTGATGACGACCTACGCCAAGATGCAGGTGAATGCCACGCGCAAGGATTCAGGCGGCAAGGCCTGAGATATCTCGCGAATGGCGAATGGGGAGTAGCGAATAGGGCTACTCCCTTTTTCCATTCGCTACTCGCCTCCGAAGGAGACTCCCATGACCATCAGCCCCGTCATCCGCCTGCATCCCGATGATGGCGTGGTCATCGCGCGCGCGAGCCTGCCGCCTGGAACAAGCGTGGCTGACGGCGTGACCACGGTCGATCGCATTCCCTCCGGCCACAAGGTCGCGATCAAGCCGATCGCCGAGGGCGAGCCGATCAAGCGCTACGGCCAGATCATCGGCTTTGCCACGGTGCCGATCGCGCCGGGCCAGCATGTGCACGTGCAGAACTGCGGCATGGGCGATTTCGCCAAGGACTATGCCTATTGCGCCGACGTCAAGCCGACGCCGAATTTCGACCTGCCGGCGACCTTCGAGGGCATCCGCCGCCCGGACGGCCGCGTCGCCACGCGCAACTATATCGGCATCCTCACCTCGGTGAATTGCAGCGCGCATGTCGCGAGCCTCGTCGCCGACGTCTTTAAGAAGAATCCCTTCACCGGCGACAATCCGCTGGCCGATTTCCCCAACGTCGACGGCGTGGTCGCGCTGACTCACAAGACCGGCTGCGGCATGACGCAGAACGAGCCCTTGGCGCTGCTCCGCCGCACGCTCGGCGGCTATGCGCGGCACGTCAATTTCTCCCATGTCATCGTGCTCGGCCTCGGCTGCGAGGTGAACCAGATCGGCGGCCTGATGGAAGAGCAGAAGCTCGCCGGCCGCCTGCGCGCGATGGACATCCAGGAGGTCGGCGGCACCCGCAAGACCGTGGAGGCGGGCATTGCCTTCGTGCGCGAGGCGCTGGCTGACGCCAACAAGGTCAGGCGGGAAACGGTGCCGGCCAGCGAGCTCACCGTAGCCCTGCAATGCGGCGGCTCGGACGGCTATTCCGGCGTATCCGCCAATCCCGCGCTCGGCGCCGCCAGCGACCTCGTCGTGCGCCATGGCGGCACCGTGATCCTGTCGGAGACGCCGGAGACCTACGGCGCCGAGCACCTGCTCACGCGCCGCGCCGTCAGCCGCGAGGTCGGCGAGAAGCTGGTCGATCTGATGCGCTGGTGGGACGAGTACACGACGCGCGAAGGCGCCGAGATGAACGCCAATCCCAGCCCCGGCAACAAGGCCGGCGGTCTCACCACGATCCTGGAAAAGTCGCTCGGCGCGATGGCCAAGGCCGGCACCACCAACCTCGTGGAGGTACTGCGCTACGCCGAGCCCGTCACCAAGAAGGGCTTCGTCTTCATGGACACGCCCGGCTACGATCCGGTGGCTGCGACCGGGCAGGTCGCCGGCGGCGCCAACCTGGTCTGCTTCACCACGGGGCGCGGCAGCGTGTTCGGCTGCAAGCCGGCGCCCTCGATCAAGCTCGCCACCAACACGCCCATGTACAAGCGAATGGAAGATGACATGGACGTCAATTGCGGCACCATCCTCGAAGGCGAGGAGAGCGTCGCGCAGTGCGGCCAGCGCATCTTCGATCTCATCCTCAAGACCGCTTCGGGCCAGCCGACCAAGAGCGAGAGCTTCGATTTCGGCGGCGCCGAGTTCGCACCCTGGGTGCTCGGCGCGACAATGTAGTCGCATTGGGCGAGCGCCGTCGCGCGAGCCCAATCAAAAGCAGCTGGCAATTGTCAGTCGCGACCATTTGCGGCGCCCGCATGCGATTCGACGACATGCAACAATGGTTCGCTACGTAGTGATACGGAGGCGGCGTCGCTCGCAAAAGTTCCCCGACTTACACCTGGTTAACACTGTTGCCGTAGATAGGGGGTGATGCGGCTCCACATCGTTGTGGGGCCGGCCTTTACTTGAGGATCGAACCGATGCAGGCGATACGTCCCACTGGGGTGGAAAATCTCCTCGGTGAGGAGGAGCTGATCGTATCGAAGACCGATCTCAAGGGCCGCATCACCTACGCCAACGACGTCTTCATCCGCATGGCGAAGTACTCGTGGAAGGAGCTGATGGGCGCCCCCCACAGCCTGATCCGCCATCCCGACATGCCGCGCGCCGTGTTCAAGCTGCTGTGGGACACGCTCCAGTCAAAGCAGGAGATCTTCGCCTACGTCGTCAATCTGGCGAAGGACGGCAGTCATTACTGGGTGTTCGCCCACGTCACGCCGACATTCGACGAGCGCGGCAATATCGTCGGCTATCACTCCAACCGCCGCAAGCCCGACCCTGCGCAGATCGAGCGCATCAAGCCGATCTACAAGACGCTGTGCGTGGAAGAGGCGCGGCATGCCAACGCCAAGGACGGCATGCATGCGAGCTTCGAGGCGATGGTCGGGCTGCTCAAGCAACAGGGTGTCGGTTACGATGAATTTGTGCTCTCTCTCTAAGGCGCAGGGAGCGACCGCGCTCGCGTGTGTTCTTGCCGTCGTTGCGTTCGTTCTCTCGCTTCTCGGAGCAACCGGAATCGGCAGTGCTGTCTTGCTCGGCGCGACGGTCGCGTTGCTCGGCTACGCCGTCTGGTGCCAGCATCGCACGGCGGTGGCCGTCGACGAGGTGGCCGATGTGTGCCGCAAGGCGGCGCATGGCGATCTCGAAGCGCGCATCATGAGCGAGCGGCAGGCCGGACGGATCGGCGCGATCCAGAAATCCGTCAACGACATGCTCGACATCACCGACGCCTTCGTCCGCGAGGCCTCGGCGTCGATGGACTATGCGAGCCGCGGCAAGTATTTCCGCAAGATCCTCGCGCGAGGTCTGCCCGGCTCGTTCCGTCGCTCGGCGGTCGTCATCAATGCCGGCACCGACAGCCTCGGCCGCCGCGTCGTCGAGATCGCGGAGCTCGCCAAGCAGTTCGGCACCCACCTCGACGAGGTCGCAGGCGGCCTGATGAGCGCAGCGACCGATCTCGAATCCGACGCCGGCCAGATGGCCGCGGCGGCCGAGACGACGAACCGTCAGACCTCCGGCGTGCGCAGCGCGTCCGATCAAGCCTCCAGCAACGTCGCGACGGTGGCGAGCGCGGCAGAAGAGCTGGCGTCATCGATCGCCGAGATCGGCCGTCAGGTGGCCGGCTCGACCGCGAGCACGGGACGGGCGGTGAACGAGGCCAATCGCGCCGGCAGCGAGATCCGCTCGCTCGCCGACGCGGCGCTGCGGATCGGCGACGTGGTCAGGCTGATCAGCGAGATCGCCGAGCAGACCAACCTCCTGGCGCTCAACGCCACCATCGAGGCGGCGCGGGCAGGGGAAGCCGGCCGCGGCTTCGCGGTGGTGGCCTCCGAGGTCAAGAGCCTCGCCAACCAGACCGCGAAGGCGACCGAGGAGATCAGCGCCAAGGTCGGCGAGATGCAGCAGTCGACGACCAATTCGGTCGCGGCGGTCGAGGCGATCGCGCAGACCATCGCCGAGATCGACGGGATCACCGCCGCGATCGCGACCTCCATCGAGCAGCAGGGTCTCGCCACCCGCGAGATCGCCCGCAATGTCCAGGAGGCCTCGGCCAGCACCACGCAGGTGTCTTCCAACGTCACCGGCATCAGCGAAGCCGCCGCCGACACCGGCCGTGTGGCAAGCCGCGTCAACAGCGCCTCCGAACGCGTCCACGGCGAGGTCGAGACGCTCCGGCGCGAGGTGACGCAGTTCCTGCAGCGGCTGACCTCGGCGGCGTAGCGCTGCGCTATAGGCGTAATCGCACGTAGACCCACAAGAGGTCGTCATGCCCGGGCCTGTCCCGGGCATCCACGTTCTTCGTGCCGCGGCAAAGGTCGTGGATGGCCAAGCCCGGCCATGACGCTGTGGAAAGGTCAGAGCGCCAAACTTTCAAGTCTGAGCGAGTGCTCGTAGATCGGCCCGCACCTTACCTAGGCACCCTCTGCCCGTTGTTAGTGCTTGATCGCGCTGAGTTCAGGTGTTCTGCTCAAAAAAGCTGCTGGAGCATCGTACCCCGTGTCGATCTACGTCGCATTACACCACGTTACGCACTACAAATACGACCGCCCGATCGACCTTGGCCCGCAGACCATCCGTCTGCGGCCGGCGCCGCATACGCGCACGCCGATCCTGAGCTATTCGCTCAAGGTCACGCCATCCAATCATTTCGTGAATTGGCAGCAGGATCCGCAAGGCAATTGGCTCGCGCGCTATGTCTTTCCGGAAAAGACCACCGAGCTGAAATTCGAGGTCGACTTCACGGCGCAGATGACCGTGGTCAACCCGTTCGACTTCTTCGTCGAGCCTTATGCCGACAGTTTTCCGTTCGAGTACCCGAAGGATCTCAAGACGGAGCTGGCGCCGTATCTCGAGACCGTCAAGCCCGATCGCCTGTTCGCGCAATATCTCGACTCGATCCCGACTGAAGCCCCGAACACCGTCAACTTCCTGGTCGATCTCAATCGCGAGCTCCAGAAGAAGATCCGCTACATCATCCGGATGGAGCCGGGGGTGCAGACTCCGGAGGAGACGCTTGCTTCCTGCGCGGGGTCATGCCGCGATTCCGCTTGGCTCCTGATCCAGACGTTCCGCCATCTCGGCCTCGCCGCGCGTTTCGTTTCCGGCTATCTCATTCAGATCCGTCCCGACATCGATCCGATCGAGGGACCGCCCGAAGTCGAGAACGACTTTACCGATCTGCACGCCTGGGCCGAGGTCTATCTGCCGGGCGCGGGCTGGATCGGATTCGACGCGACCTCCGGCATGCTCGCGGGCGAGGGGCACATTCCGGTCGCCGCCACGCCGCATTATCGCTCCGCGGCGCCGATCTCGGGCGGTGCCGGCTTTGCCGAGGTCGAGTTCGCCTTCGATATGAGCGTGCGGCGCATCCGCGAGGCGCCGCGCATCACGAAGCCCTTTTCCGATGAGGCCTGGGCGCGGCTCAATGATCTCGGCGAACAGGTCGACGGCGATCTCGCCGCGCAGGATGTTCGGCTCACGATGGGCGGCGAGCCGACCTTCGTCTCGGTCGACGATCTCGAGGCGGCGGAATGGAACACCGACGCCGTCGGCCCGACCAAGCGCGCGCTCGGTGACGATCTGATCCGCCGCTTGCGCAGGCGCTTCGCGCCGGGCGGCCTTTTGCATTACGGCCAGGGCAAATGGTATCCGGGCGAGAGTCTGCCGCGTTGGGCCTTCGGCCTTTACTGGCGCAAGGACGGCGTGCCGATCTGGAGGAACGCCGACCTCATTGCTAGAATCGAAAATCCGCGCCGCGCCGAGGTGAAGGACGCCGAGGCCTTCATGGAAGGCACGGCGGCCCGGCTCGGCCTCGATGCCGGCTACATCATCCCGGCTTATGAGGACACCGCGTACTGGCTCCAGAAGGAGGCCGAGCTTCCCGTCAACGTCGATCCCTCCGATTCCAAACTGTCGGATCCGGAAGCGCGCGCGCGGATGGCGCGCGTGTTCAACGAGGGCCTCAACACACCGCGCGGCTTCGTGCTGCCGGTGCAGCGCTGGAACGCGCCGCCGCGCTGGCGCAGCGAGCGATGGCAACTCCGGCGCAATCATCTGTTCCTGATGCCGGGCGATTCGCCTCTCGGTCTGCGCCTGCCGATCGGCTCGCTCGGTTACGTCCCGCCCAACCAATATCCCTACATCGTCGAGCAGGATCCGATGGAGGCCAGGGACAAGCTGCCGGTGTTCACGCTTGCCGCGCGTCCGGAATCCCCGCCGCGGGCGGCGCCCGAGCAGCTCAACACCTCCGTCCCGGTTCGCACCGCGATGTCGGTCGAAGTCCGCGACGGCGTGCTTTGCGCCTTCATGCCGCCGGTCGAGCGCATCGAGGACTATCTCGAGCTGGTCGCCGCGCTCGAAGCCACCGCGGAGGAAATGCAGCTGCAGGTCCATGTCGAGGGCTATCCGCCGCCGTTCGATCCACGTATCGAGGTCATCAAGGTGACGCCCGATCCTGGTGTCATCGAGATCAACGTCCAGCCGGCGAAGAGCTGGCGCGACGCGGTGGAGATCACCTCCGGACTCTACGAGGACGCGGCGAAGGTGCGACTCGGTGCCAACCGCTTCCTGGTCGATGGCCGTCACACCGGCACCGGCGGCGGCAATCACGTCGTGGTCGGCGGCTCGAGCCCGCAGGACTCCCCGTTCCTTCGCCGCCCCGACCTCCTGAAGAGCCTCGTGCTGTACTGGCAGCGGCATCCGTCGCTGTCCTATTTCTTCTCCGGCCTCTTCATCGGCCCGACCAGCCAGGCGCCGCGCATCGACGAGGCCCGGCACGACAGCATCTATGAGCTCGATATCGCGCTCTCGCATGTGCCGCCGCCGGGCACCCAGGCGCCGCTGTGGCTGGTCGATCGCCTGTTCCGGCACCTGCTGGTCGACATCACCGGCAACACCCACCGTGCCGAGATCTGCATCGACAAGCTCTATTCGCCGGAGGGTCCGACGGGCCGGCTCGGCCTCGTCGAGTTCCGCGCGCTCGAAATGCCGCCGGATCCGCGCATGTCGCTGGCGCAGCAGCTCCTGATCCGCGCACTGATCGCGAAAATGTGGCGCGAGCCGCAGGCCGGCAAGTTCGTGCGCTGGGGCACCGCGCTGCATGATCGCTTCATGCTGCCGCACTTCATCTGGGACGATTTCCTGGAGGTGCTCGGCGAGCTGAAGCAGTTCGGCTACCCGTTCGAGCCCGAATGGTATCTGGCCCAGCTCGAATTCCGCTTCCCCGCCTTCGGCCGCGTCCATCATGGCGGGGTGACGCTGGAGCTGCGCCAGGCGCTGGAGCCCTGGCACGTGCTGGGTGAGGAGGGCTCGGCCGGCGGCACCGTGCGCTATGTCGACTCGTCGGTGGAGCGGCTTCAGGTCAAGGCGGAGGGCTTCGTCGAGGGCCGCCACATCGTCACCTGCAACGGCCGCCGCCTGCCGATGACACCAACGGGCCGGTCGACTGAAGCAGTGGCCGGCGTCCGCTTCAAGGCCTGGCAGCCGGCCTCCGGCCTGCACCCGACCATCCCCGTTCACGCGCCCCTGACGTTTGATCTGATCGATACCTGGAACGGACGCTCGCTCGGCGGCTGCGTCTATCACGTCGCCCATCCCGGCGGGCGCAGCTACGACACCAAGCCGGTCAACACCTACGAGGCCGAGGCGCGGCGGCTGGCGCGCTTCCAGGATCACGGCCATACCCCGGGTCCGATGCAACCGCCGCCCGAGGAACGCACAAATGAGTTTCCGCTGACCCTCGACTTGCGGACCCCGCTCCTGCAATGAGTAGGATGCGGGGGCAGGGAGAGGCGCATGGGCGAGGGCGCAGCCGAACAGGATGACAAGGCGGAGAAGGCGCAGGGCCAGCGTGAAGGCCAGCGCCGCCTCGCGCAATGGGTCCGCGACTATAGCCGGCTGCCCGGCATCCCCGACGAGTTCTTGGGCCCGGACGGCGCCCCCCGCGCGGTCTGGAGCCGCTTCTTCGACGCCTTCGGCGCGCTGGCGCCCGACGAGATCGAGCGGCGATTCGGCATGGCCGACCGCCATCTCCGCGAGGCCGGCGTCACCTACCGCGCGCCCGGCGACAGCGCCGACCGGCCGTGGTCGATCAGCCATCTGCCGCTTCTGATCGACGAGGCCGACTGGCGGCAGCTTTGCGCCGGCATCACCCAGCGCGCCGAGCTGCTGGAACGCGTGCTGCGCGACATCTATGGCGAGGGCCGGCTCGTTGCCGAAGGCGCGCTGCCGGCGGCCGCGATCGCCGGCAGCCCCGAATATCTCCGTCCCGTCTGCGGCGTGCCGCCGCCCGGCGGGCGCTATCTCTCGCTCTATGCCGCCGATGTCGGCCGCGGGCCCGACGGCCGCTGGTGGGTGCTCGGCGACCGCACCCAGGCGCCATCGGGCGCGGGCTACGCGCTGGAGAACCGTCTGGTGCTCTCGCGCGCCTTCTCCGACCTCTACAAGTCGATGAACGTGCCGCGTGTCGCGCCGTTCTTCGAGGCGTTCCGCGACTCCTTGCGCGCGCGCGCCGACCGCGACGAGCCCAGGATCGGCGTGCTCACCCCCGGCAGCTTCAGCGAGACCTATTTCGAGCATGCGACGCTGGCACGCTATCTCGGCTTCCTGCTGGTCGAGGGCGACGATCTCGCGGTCAGCGACAACCGCGTCCACATCCGCACCGTGGCCGGCCTGAAGCGGCTGGACGTGCTGTTGCGCCGGGTCGATTCCAACTCGCTCGATCCGCTCGAGCTCGATGCCTCCTCCCGGCTCGGGGTGCCCGGCCTGATCGACGTGCTGCGCAAGGACGGCGTCGTCGTCGCCAACATGCCGGGCTCGGGCGTCCTGGAGGCGCGGGCGCTGCTCGGCTTCCTGCCGGCGCTCAGCCGCCGCCTGCTCGGCGAAGACCTGAAGATGCCGCACATCGCGACCTGGTGGTGCGGCCAGCGCGCGGCGCGCGACGAGGTGCTGGCGCGGCTCGACGAGGTCGCGATCGAAGGCGCCTACCGGCGCGGTGTGCCCGGTATCGACAGCAACGGTCCGGTGCTCGCGAGCGAGCTGGATGCCGCCGACCGCCAGCGCCTGGTCGACGCCATCACCGCGCGCGGCATGGACTATGTCGGCCAGGAAGTGGTGCGGCTCTCGACCATGCCGGTGTGGGAGCAGGGTCAGCTGACGCCGCGACCCTTCGTGCTGCGCGTGTTCGCGGCCGCCACGCCCGACGGCTGGGCCATCATGCCCGGCGGGTTCTGCCGCATCGCCGAGCAGCCCGATGCGCGTGCGGTCTCGATGGGCGACGGCGCGCGCGCCGCCGACGTCTGGGTGGTCTCCGACAAGCAGGTCTCGACCGCGACGCTGCTGCCGGCGACCGACAAGGTGCGCATCCGCCGCATCGCCGGCGTGCTGCCGAGCCGCGCCGCCGACAATCTGTTCTGGCTCGGCCGCTGTCTCGAGCGCGCCGAGGCGACGCTGCGGCTGGTGCGCGCCTTGGGCTCGCCGAGCGGGCCCAACAAGGGCACCGCGGCCTCGCTGCAATCGGCCGAACGCATCCAGCGCCTGCTGGTGGCCTGGGGCGCGATCTCGCAGACGTCGCGCGCGGCGCCCGGGCGCATCACGGCCGAAGCGTTGCAGAGCGCGGAGCGTTTCGGCTCGGCGCTGTCGCTGGTGCGCGCGGCACAGCGCACCGCGACCTCCTTGCGCGAGCGGCTGTCGCCCGATGCCTGGCAGGTCATCACCGAGATGGCCGAGCGCCTCGCCATCGAGGTGGAGGACGACGACAGCGTGCTGAGCGCCGCCGAACTGACCTTGCAGGAGCTGGCGAGCTTCGCAGGCCTTGCGCAGGAGAACATGAACCGCGCCGCCGGCTGGCGCTTCCTCGACATCGGCCGCCGCATCGAGCGCGCCATCAACACCACGCGCTTCACCCGCCAGTTCGCCTATGACGAGGCCGGCGATGAGGATCTCGACATCCTGCTGACGCTGGTGGATTGCCAGATCACCTACCGCTCGCGCTATCTGCTGGCGCCGATCCTGGCCCCGGTGCGCGACCTCGCCGTGCTCGACGGCTACAATCCGCGGTCGGTGGCGTTCCAGGTGACGACGCTGAACGAGCACATCGCCGCGCTGCCGAGCTTGAGGGAGCACGGCCTGATCGAGAAGCCGCAGCGGCTCGCGGTGGCGATGCAGGCGATGCTCGCGACCGCGGAGGCCGAGAGGCTCGAGGTCAAGACCTTGTTCGCGCTGGAGCAGGATCTGCTCAGCCTTGCCGACGCGATCGGACAGCACTATTTCCCGCACGGTCCCAATGCCAGCCGGCCGGAAAAGCTGACGGGGCTGGCGTGATCTACGACATCCGCCACGTCACCACCTACGAGTACGAGCATCCCGTCAGCTTCGCCCGCTGCACGCTGCGGCTGGAGCCGAGAAGCGGCGGCGGGCAGGAACTGATTTCGCACAATGTCGAGATTCATCCGCGCCCGGCCGAGCGCAATGTGCGGCGCGATTTCTTCGGTACGCTCACCGAGAGCGTCGTGATCGAAGCCGCGCATCGCAATTTGCGCATCGACTCGCGCTCGCGGGTGTCGGTGTCGCGCCAGCCGCCGCCACGTGATGCGGCGAGCCCGTCCTGGGAGAGCATTCGCGACCTTGCCTTCGAGGCGACGAGCCTCGGGCCGGCTTCGCCCGTCGGCTACGTCTTTGCGAGCCCCCTGGTGCCGGTGCTGCGCCCGGTCAGCGCCTATGCCGCGGAGAGCTTTGCGCCCGGCGCGGGCATCCTCAAGGGCGCGGTCGATCTGATGCATCGCATCCGCAACCAGTTCCGCTACGACCCCAAGGCCACGGTGATCTCGACACCGCTCGACGAGGTCTTCGACAAGCGTCACGGCGTCTGCCAGGACTTTGCCCATGTGATGATTGCAGGGCTGCGCGGGCTCGGCCTGCCCGCGGCCTATGTCAGCGGATATCTGCGCACCATTCCGCCGCCGGGCCAGCCGCGTCTGCAGGGCGCCGACGCCACCCACGCCTGGGTCTCGTTGTGGTGCGGCGAGGAGCTCGGCTGGGTCGATCTCGATCCGACCAACGATGTCCTCATCGGCAACGATCACATCGTGCTTGCAATGGGGCGCGATTTTTCCGACGTCTCGCCGGTCGACGGCGTCATCGTCGGCTCGCAGAAACAGAAGCTCGGTGTCGCCGTCGACGTGCTGCAGGCGGAGTAGGGCGTGTACTCATATGCGTCGGCTTAGCAAGGCGAAGCGGACGTCTGTCATCTTGAATGTGATCGGCGGCTTGTGACTCATAGCGGACATCGCCCACTCCCGGCCTTTGAGTGCGTTGCAAGCAGATATGTTCCCCACTAAGATTGACTTGGCCAGACGTCTGACCGCAACGAATGCGGCCTACCATGGCTTTGCTCACGAGGTGATCGAATGAAGCGCCGTGAGTTCATCATGCTACTTTGCGGCGGTGCTGCAGCAGCCTGGACAATCGCGGCGCGTGCCCAACAGGGGAGCAGGTTACCGACCATCGGCGTTCTGCTCACTGGTAATCCCGACCCAGAATTGTTTTTGGTCGGATTTCGCGAGGCACTTCGAAGAATTGGTTACATCGAAGGTAAAAATGCTCGTTTGGAGGTGCGTACGGCTGGCGGTACCGCTGCACTTCTTCCAGAAAAAGCGACCGAACTAGTGCAGTTGAAGGTCGATGTAATCGTTACTTCGTTGACACCCACGGCCGAAGCAGCAAAGCGGGCGACCAGCAGCATTCCGATCGTGATGGCGGCGGCGGGCGATCCTGTCGCGACCGGATTAATAGATAGCTTAGCCAGACCCGGGGGTAATGTAACGGGCATTGCCACCGCGAGCGCTGCGTTTGCAGGCAAGAGCATTGAGTTGATACGTGAGGTAATCCCGGCAGCTCGCCGTGTCGCAGTTCTTGCCAACGAAGCTGATCCCTTTTTTCGACCATTCCTCGCACATCTTTATCAAGGCGCTCTTGCGCTCGGTATCGAGATTGAAACCGCGCTTACTCGACCGGAAACGCCGCTTGATGGCGTCTTTCTGGAACTGGCCAAGAAACGTGTTGATGCGTTGATCGTTCAGGCGAGCATCCTGAAAAGAGAGGTTCTTGATCTCGCGCTAAAGGATGGGTTGCCGACCTTTTCGAGCAACCGACAAGTCGCCGACGCCGGAGGTCTGATGTCTTACTCGGCAAGCAGCGAGGAAGTATTTCGGCTAGCGGCCGGATATGTGGATTCAATTTTGAAAGGCCGAAAGCCCGCAGACCTTCCCGTCTCCCAGCCAACAAGATTTGAATTGGTCATAAATCTCAAAACTGCGAAAGCGCTCGGCGTTATTATTCCCCCTACGCTGCTCGCCCGGGCGGACAGAGTTATAGAGTAGGAGACCAATGTCGGCTTCTGGACCGAACCGACAAACTCAGTCGGGTGGCTTGATGTCGGCAACGAGGGGTAAGCCGGACGCGGGTTTGATCGCGTAGAACCGACGCGATTGACCCTGGCTGTGCAAAAACGTGCGGGATCCAAACCAGGCTAGAATTACATTCATCAATTCGTCGTCCAAATGGAGATCACTTGCGAGCTTAAGCGCAAGATCACTCTCGGGCGAATAATCCATTCTATCGCGCTCAGGCGTCTTGGCGTTTTCAAACAACCAAGACCCTTAGCGGTCATGGGGTGGCCGTCCCTCATTGATGCCGTCCACGACCGCCGACCATGCACTCCACAAGATAGTCCACGAATACCCGGACGCGAGCAGGCATGTTCGCCCCACCGACGAAGACGGCATGGAAGATCTCCTTGTCACCAGGATTGAACTGTTCGAGAAGCGCGACCAGCCTCCCGTTCGCGATCGCGTCCCCCAGGCTGAAATTTCCGACGCGGGCGATGCCGACGCCGTCCAGAGCCAGTTGGCCCAGCGTCTCGCCACTGTTGGCCTCAATGGCGCCTCGCACCTTCAAGGCGAAGTCGGCGCCGTCCCTGCGGAACGGCCAGACCGGTTCGGCCCGGCGAAAGCTGAAGTTCAGGCAATTGTGGTTGTAGAGGTCCTCCGGCGTTTCGGGCACGCCCCACCGCGCCAGGTAGTCCGGCGCAGCGACGATGGTTCGGCCGTTCTCGCTGAGGCGACGCGCCGTGAGCGCGCTGTCGGTCAGTGGCCCGCCGCGAACCGCCACATCCGCCTGCCCCGCAGCGACGTCGACCATCCCGTCGCTGAGATTGATGTCGACCACGATGTTGGGATAGCGGCGCACGAACTCGCCAAGCAGCGGCACGATGCAAAGCCGCCCGTGGGAGACCGCAGCGCTGACCCTGATGCGGCCGCGCGGCGAACCTTGGTCGGAGATCGCCTGCTCGGCTTCGTCGAGGTCGGCGAGAATGCGGCGGGCCGCGCTCAGATAGGCGCGGCCTTCTGCCGTCGGGGTCAACGCGCGCGTCGTCCGCAATAGCAGGCGTGCGCCGAGCCGCTGCTCGATCCGGTCCAGGGTGCGGCTCACGGCCGAGGGCGTCAGTCCGAGCGCGCGGCCCGCAGCCGAGAAGCTGCCGCCGTCGATGACCGCGCAGAACACTTCCAGCTCCCGGGCACGGTCCGCCTTATCTACCGCCACCTTTGCGCTCCATTCAAAAGTACTTGGCCTGGATACTGGCTAATCCTGCCGATCTTCCTCGTCTAGCTTTGCGTCTACGAAAAAGACGTCACACAGGAGATCCCCCATGAACGTCCTCACCAAGCTTCGCCGGTTTGCCCTGACCGGCGCCGCGCTCGCCGGCCTGGCCGGCACCGCCGCGCCAGCGGCCGACGTGCCGACGGAATTTACGAATGCCTTCCGCACCGAGGAGATCGCGACCAATGGCACGACCCTGCACGTCCGGGTCGGCGGGTCCGGACCGACAGTCGTGCTGCTGCACGGCTATGGCGAGACCGGCGACATGTGGGCGCCGCTGGCGGCGAACCTTGCGCGAACTCACACGGTCATCGTGCCCGACCTGCGGGGTATGGGCCTTTCCGCTAGCGCGGACGCCGGTTTCGAGAAGGTCAATCAGGCGAACGACATCGTCGGCGTGATGGACATGCTGCACGCGTCGCGCGCTGACATCGTGGCGCACGACATCGGCAACATGGTCGCCTTCGCCCTGGCCTCGCGGCATGCCGAACGAGTGTCGAAGCTGGTGCTGATGGATGCTCCGGTTCCGGGCGTCGGGCCGTGGGAAGAAATCCTGAAGAACCCGTTGCTGTGGCACTTCCGGTTCGGCGGGCCAGACATGGAGCGCCTGGTGGCGGGCCGCGAGCGGATCTATCTCGATCGGTTCTGGAACGAGTTTTCGGCCAATCCGGCCAATTTTCCCGAGGCGTCACGGGTGCACTACGCGCAGCTTTACGCCGCGCCGGGGCGAATGCACGCCGGCTTCCGCCAGTTCGCCGCCTTCGATCAGGACGCGATCGACAACCGCGCTTGGCTCTCGGCCCACGGCAAGCTGCACATGCCGGTTCTCGCGATCGGCGGCGCTGCATCCTTCGGCCCAGCAATGGCGGCGGTGATGCAGGCGGGCGCGATCGACGTGCAGGAGCAGGTCATCGTAGGCTCCGGTCACTGGCTGATGGAGGAGCAACCGGCGGCTACGGCGACCGCGATCGAGACCTTCCTCGACGAAAAACCCGTCGCCGCGGAGAGCGGACACCTGAGACAGACGGCTCTGACGCTGGAACAGGCGCAGGCAATGCCGCAGTCCGGCGCGGGTGCCGGCACCTCCGGAGTTGCCGCCATCCGTACCGTGCTGCTCTCCGGTGATCCGGCCAAGCCCGGCCCCTACGTGCTCGAAATCCACGTTCCGTCGAACACTGCGATCGCACCGCACACCCACCGCGACGACCGCTTCGCCACGGTGATCTCCGGCACCTGGTACTTCGGTTACGGCAGCAGGGCGTCAGACGCGGTCAAGCCATTGACCGCAGGCGGCCTCTATACCGAGCCCGGCGGCGTTGCGCACTTTGCCTTCACACGCGCCGAGGGCGCCGTCGTCCGTCTGACCGGCATCGGCCCCAGCGACACGTCATTCGTCCCCGCGCCCGCTTCCCGCTGACCCGCCCAGAGAACTTCAAATCGACCCACCAAGGAAATTCCGATGCCGACAAGCTGGGTGCAGCTCATCTGCGAACTGCAGCGGGACTGGAATCGTGCGGCAACAGTGCCTGGCTTTTCGGATATCCTGTTCGCGGTTGAAGGCCGCTGATCATGATCATGGAGACCGTCGACGCTGCGATCATCGAGCGAACCAACTCATCGCAGAAGCAGCCGGTCATCTTCATCCATGGTTTGTGGTCAAAGCCCGGTTTCTGGTACGGTTGGGCTGATGTGTTCGAGGGAGCCGGCTTTGCTCCCTTGGCGCCTGAATGGCCGGCGGAGCTGGGCGGCGCCGCGGCACCAGAAACCATCGGCGAGGTCGCGTCGCATTTGGCGCGGATCGTCGGCGCACTGGACCGCCGCCCGGCGCTTATCGGCCATACGTTTGGTGGGCTGATCGCGCAGATCCTGGCCGGGCGTGGGCTTTCGGCTGCGACAGTAGCGATCGAACCGGCTTCATTTGGCGCGGTGCCGCCACCCGTCTCGACCGGGGCTGCAATCGAGGCTGAGGTCGCCGCGCGTGGACCGTTGCTGATGATCTGCTACGAGCGCGACCACACCCTACCGCCAACAGTCACCCGGGCCGCCTACGAACAGCAGAGGCGCAATAAGCACGCTGTCACCGAGTTCGTCCAACTTCCAAGACGCGGCCGCTCACTGGCTATAGATAGCGGCTGGCCGGAGGTGGCAGAGACGGCGCTGACATTCCTGAGACGCTTTCTATAGCGTTCAGTCCCTCGTGTTCGACGGAGCGGGCCCTACAAGAAGTGCAGCGCGGGTTTATGAGGACACGCGCTGGAAATGGTCGGCGCTCGCCGGTCAGCGAACCATGGTCTCGCGATCCCAGGCCTGATAATCGGGTGAGCCCTCGACGCGGATGGGACCATCGTAGCCGTATTCCACCATGTGTACGGTCACATAATCCTCCCCGAAAAAGACGACTCCATACGATTGCGGAAGGTCGGACGCGCTCAGCAGCGTGGTCTCGGAGAACAGCGGAAAGCTCGCGTGGTTGGTGCCGCGCAGCGACGAGGCGGGTACCCCTGCAACCGAGCCGGCAAGGGGCAAGTGACAATGCCCGAAGAAGACGTGCCGGATCTTTGTCCGATGCTGGCCAACGAGCCGCCGGAACGGTGCTTCGTCGAGCAGGCGGATCTGGTCGAGCGGACCGAGATGCACCGGCATGGGGTTGTGGTGCATGAAGAGCAGGAACGGTCCGTCATGCTCGGCAAGCCGTGCCTCGAGCCAGGCAAGACGATCTTCGCAATAACGGCCGGCATGCGTCTCCGGGTGGGCGGTGTCGAGGAACAGGCAGCGGCCGGCGGCGGTATCGTGGATGCCCTGGACAAAGCCGTTGTCGTCGGTGAGGTCGGGGAACACGCTCAGGAAGGCGGCGCGCCGGTCGTGATTGCCGATGCACAGCCGCACCGGCAGCGGGTATGCGTCGAGGCGCTGCTTGAGCCATTGATAATCGGCGAGATCGCCCCAATCCGAGAGGTCGCCGGTGATCACCATCAACTCGGCGTCGTGATGGTCCTTCAGCGCATGCGCCAGCGCCCGTTCGAAATTGACCCGCGGATCGCGGCCGCCGATGGTCGCGCCGGGCGCCGTCAGGTGAATGTCGCTCAGGTGCAGCAGTTTCATCGCCATCTCCAGTTATTGGTGCGGCACGGGGCGCCGATGGCGTCCCGTGCCGGTGGATGTCAGGACGCTCAGCGCGCCGCGCCGGTGGTCTTCGGCAGCAGCTTCTGCACGTCAGCGGTCATGTCGGCGAGGACGGCCTCCGGCTCCTTGGCGCGGGCGCCCGAGATGATCGAGTTGAGATGATCCTTGATCACGTCGGTGATCTTCAGGCCGTTGTCGCCGGGGAAGGCGTACCATTTGGTGAGCAGCGCGAGCTGGCTGACCGCGGTGTAGTTGTTGGGGTTCTTGACATAGAAGTCCTTCAGATAGACGTCGTTGGCGACCTTGTTCGGCGGCATGTAACCGGTGGTCTCCGCCATGATCGCGGCGCCCTTGGGGCCGGTCCAAAACTTCACCGCTTCCCAGGCGGCGTCGCGCTTGGCCTTGTCCTTGGCGAGGATCAGCACGACATTGCCGCCGGCCGGCAGCCGGCCGTTCGGAGCAACGACGTCCGGGAACGGAATTGTCTTCAGTGCGAACTTGCCGCCGGTCATCTGCGTGACCTTGTTGAGGTCCGAGGTCGAGGTGATGTGAAAGCCGGTCTTGCCGGCCGCGAACGTCGCGCGCATCGACGGCTGGTCGAGATTGGGCATGACGCCCTCGTTGACGAGCCGCGCAATCGTGTTGATGGCGAACTTGCCTTCCGCCCCGTCGAACGCGACCTTGGTCTCGTCGGCATTGAGCATGGTGCCGCCGCGCGCGAACACCGGCGCCTGCCACAGCCAGTTGCCGGTGATGTCCCAGGCATAGGTGACGCCGTTGGTGTCGTTGCCGAGCGCCTTGACCTTCCTGGCGAGCGCGATCAGCTCGTCCCAGCTCTTCGGCAGGTTGTTGACGTCGCCGCCGGCCTGCTTCACCAGGTCGAGATTGACGTAGACGATCGGCAGGGAGATCGCGAACGGAAGGGCGTAGACCTTGCCGCCGGCGGTGCCGATGTCGTACATCGCCTGGTGGAAACCCTGCTTGTCGAAGTCCTTTTCGGCCGCGATGTAGCCGCCGAGCTCGGCCGGGATGTTCTTGTCGACCAGGACGCGGATGCGGTTCAGTCCCTGGAAGGACACGTCGGGCATCTGGTTGGTGACGGCTTCGCGCAGCACCTTCTGGGTGGCGTCCTCGTAGGATTCGTAAGGCGCCCGCATGGTGACCTTGATCTCCGGGTGCACCTTGGCGAACTCCTCGGCGATGCGCTTGTGCGTCTCGGTGAACAGCTCCGGATAGGGATACTGCATCACGATCTCGGTCTGGGTCTGCGCGAGGGCAGAGCCGGCCGCAAGCGACAGAGCCGCCGCGGCGATGATGGACTTCAGCATTGATAGACTCCTGTTTGAGGTGACGCGGTTACTTGATGCCGGTGAGGGTGATGCCCTCGATGAAACGGCGCTGGGCAAAGAGGAAGGCGATGACGAGCGGCGCGATGATCACCATCGCCGCGGCCATCAGCGGGCCGTAGCTGGTGCCGGCCTCGTTGTTGCGGAAATGCGCGACCGCAAGCGGCGGCGTACGCAATTGCTCGCTGTTGAGCACGATCAGCGGCCAGAAATAGTCGTTCCAATGCGCGACCACGGAGAAGATGCCGAAGGCGGTCACGGCAGGGATTGCAGCCGGCAGCATTACCCGCCAGACGATGCCGAATTCGGAAATGCCGTCCATGCGCGCGGCATCGACGAGATCGTCCGGCACGGTCTTGAAGAACTGGCGCATCAGGAAGATGCCGAACACAGAGATCGTGAAGGGCAGGACCAGCGCGGCATAGCTGTCGAGCAGGCCGGCCTTGTGCAGCATCAGGAAGACGGGGATCGCGGTCGCCTGCGGCGGGATCAGGATCCCGAACAGCACGAGCGCGAACAGCGTCTCGCGGCCGTGGAAGCGAAGCTTTGCCAGCGCGTAGGCCGCCGGCAGCGCCACCATCACCTGCAGCACGAAGATCGAGATCGTGACGATGACGCCGTTGAGCAGGAAGCGCAGCAGATTGGCCTTGGCGAAGGCTTCGCGCAGGTTCTCCGCCAGCGCGAACTGGTGCGGGATCAGGTGCAGCTCGCTGGAAAAGATCTCGGTCTGTGGCTTGGACGCGGTCGAGATCATCCAGATGAAGGGCGCCAGCATGAGCGCGGCGCCCGCGATCAGGAGCACGTGGCGGAGGATCGCCCGGAACGGGATGGGATGCGCGTAGCTCATGTGTAGTGCACGCCGCGATCGGCGAGCCTCGATTTTATCAGGGTGAGCAGGAGAACGAAGACCAGGAAGACGACGGTGATCGCCGCGGCATAGCCCGAGCGGAAGAATTCGAAACCTTCCGTGTACATGGTGTGGATCAGGACCTCGGTGGATTTCGACGGGCCGCCCTTGGTCAGGACGTGCACGGTGTCGAACACCTGAAACGAGCGGATGCCGGAGATCACGACGACGAAGGTCGTGACCGGCCCCAGCATCGGCCAGGTCACGAGGCGGAAGCGGGCCCAGCCGCTCGACGCGCCGTCGATTTCGGCCGCTTCGTAAAGCTGCTTAGGAATGGAGACGAGGCCGGCGAGGAATAGCACCATGTTGAAGCCGACCGCCTGCCAGATGCCAATCGCGCACAGTGCATAGAGGGCGGTGCTGCGGTCCTGCAGCCAGGAAAAGGCCGGCAGGCCCGCGCCGCGCAACATCCCGTTCACCAGGCCGAATTGCGGGTGCAGCATGAATTCCCACACCACCGCCATCGCGATCAGGGTCGCCATGACGGGCAGGAAGTAGATCGTCCGGTAGAGGCTGCGCAGGCTGGTGCCGCTCTGGATCAGGAGCGCGATCGCAAGGCCTGCGATCACGGTGCCGGGCACCACGATCACGACGTAAGCCAGCGTGTTGCGCAGCGCGGTCCAGAACACCTTGTCGGCGAACAGGTCCTGGTAGTTGGCGAGGCCGATCCAGGCGAAATGCGGCGCGCCGAGCTGATAGTCGGTGAAGGAGAGGGCGATCACGCCGGCGAGCGGACCAAGCAGCATGATCAGCATCAGCGCCGCGGCCGGCGTCACCAGGGCGTAGGCGGAGTATGTCCGCCGGCTGCCATGGGCCGGCAGCGTGCGCCGTGTCGCGCCTGCGGGAGCGATGGCCGCGCCTAGGGTCATGGAGCCGTCAGACATGGGCGGGCTCACGGATGCGCTCGGGCTGCTCCAGTCTGATCTCGATCCGCTTCCCGGCCGGATCGAAGATCCGCACCGCGTCGGACGCGAAACCAAAGGCGACGGAGCTTCCCATCGCAGGCAAATGCCTGACGTCCGCGAGCCGCGCGATCAGGCGCAATCCGGCGCCTTCGATCGCAAGGTGCACGAAAGCCTCCGCACCGAGATTCTCCAGATGGACGACGGTTCCGGAGAAGGGCCCCGCACCGACGTCGATCCGCTCCGGGCGAACGCCGACGCGGCATTCGCCGGTCGCCGCATGGCACGACAGCTTCAGGGCAGTCCCGAGCACGTCGATGCCGGCGTCCTTGCGGATCCGGCCGGGGAGGACGTTGATCTTGGGGCTGCCGATGAATTCGGCGACACGGATGTCGTCGGGGTCGTTGTAGATCTCCGCCGGCGTCCCGGCCTGAATCAATTCACCGCCCATCATGACGGCGATCCGGCTCGACATCGTCATCGCCTCGGCCTGGTCGTGCGTGACGTAGACGAACGTCGCCTTGAGGCGGCGATGCAGCTCGGCGAGTTCTGCGCGCATATGGACACGCAGCTTTGCGTCGAGATTGGAGAGCGGCTCATCGAACAGGAAAGCCAGCGGCTCGCGCACCATCGCGCGTCCGACCGCGACGCGCTGCCGCTGTCCGCCGGACAATTGCCCGGGCTTGCGCCGCAGCAAGGGCGCGATGTCGAGCTGCTCGGCGATCCCTTCGACGTCGGCCCGGATGTGCCGTTCCTTGGCGCGCCGGGCCGGCAGCAGCTTGCCGAGCAGCGGCAACCGTTCGATCGCCGAGAGGCGCCGCATCCTGAGCGGCACCGCAATGTTGTCGAAGGTACTCAGATGCGGATAGAGCGCGTAGGATTGGAAGACCATCGCGAGGTTGCGCGCGCTCGGGCGAATGGCATCCACGGGGCGGCCGTCGATGTGGACCTGGCCGGAATTCTGCGGCTCGAGGCCGGCGATGATGCGGAGCAGGGTCGACTTGCCGCAGCCGGAAGGACCGACCAGCGAGATGAACTCGCCGTCCTCAATTCGGAAATCAATGCCCTTCAGGACGTCGGTGCCGTCAAAGGACTTGCGGATTGCGGAAAGTTCGATCTGCGCCATGCGCGCTGAGTCCCCTGCTGGCCTTGTTGCGGCGCATGAGGAGTAGGGAGCGCATCTGACATTCACATAACGGTCAATGGCGGTCCCTATGGTCGTCCCAGGTTTTGCTTTTGCCGGGTCCGGAAGACGGGGAGTTTCGATTTTGGGGCTGTTGTGGTGGCGTTGACGTCGTCGCGCGTCCGGGCGGTCAATGCGGTGTTCGAGACCGGCAGCTTTGCGGCCGGAGCGAGACGGCTGGGGGTGTCCCAGCCGTCAGTTGCGCAGCTCGTGCGTGATCTGGAGGCCGAGTTCGCGGTTGCGCTGTTCGATCGGCACGGCCAGACTCTGATCGCGACGCCGCTGTGCCGGAGGCTCTACGCAGCGACGAGCCGCATGCAGGCGATCGAGGCGGACGCACTGGCCATCCTGCAGCAGCGCGATGAGCTCACGGGAGGTGAGCTCCGCATCGGGCTCGGCAACGCCATGCCGGGCATGGCGCTGATCGCAGCGTTCCGTAATCTGTATCCGAAGATCCAGATCAACATCGAGATCGGCAGCTGGTCGGCGATCATGGCAGCCGTGGTCGACCAGCGCGTCGACGTTGCCGTCTTGCCGGAGGTGCCGCAGGACAACCGCTTCCGGCGCGAGCCTTGCGTGCAGCAGCGCGTCGTGGCGATCTGTCATCCCGTTCACGAGCTCAGTCGTGAATCGCGCGTGTCCATCGCCGGCCTCGTGCAATATCCGCTGGTCTTTCGGACCCGGGATTCCGCGACCCAGCGCGCCGTGGACAGGGCCCTTCGCGCCGTCAACCTGCGCGCAACTCCCGCGATCATCGTCAATACACGCGAGGGGATGCTGGAGGCGGTTGCCAATCGGCTTGGTGTCGGCTTTGTCTGGGAGCACGGCTCGAGCCGCATCGACCGGATCGCGAAGGTGGCGATCGCGGAGATCGAGGCGGAGTCACCCGAATACATCTTCTCGCTGGCCGGCAAACGCGGCAAGCTGGTCGAGCTGTTCTATCTGGCCAGAAGTCTTTCGCGCTCGGCCGAAGGTGCCGCCATGCTGGCCGCGCCCTGATGCGGTAGTCGGGCCTGGAGTCGACCCCGGCCCTCCGGCACCTTTGGTTGTGGCATACTGTGGCGTCAACCGTGATGTTGCGCGGCGGGACGGCAAGATATTTACGTATTTTTGCTTCGGAGTTTGGTGACCCGGCCGAAGATGGGCTATGCTCCCCGCTGCGTCGAGGAGAAGAATGACGTCGGGAGAGAGCATGGGATACCAGCGGCGGACGGGGCTGCATCCATGATGACGTTGCCGAGACTGGCGGCCGAGACCCTGGAGAAGATGCTGGGTCGGTTCATGCGTCGCCGGTACGACGAACCTTCCGCGAGGGTACTGGAGGGATCGACGCGCACCGCGATGGAGTGTATCGGCAACAGCGACGCGCTCTACCACAACATCGAGCATACCATGCTCGTGACTCTGGCCGCTCAGGCGATCCTCTCGGGACGCAATCTCCACGCGCATCTTGCGGCGGAGGACTACCTCCACATCCTGATCGCCTGCCTGGCGCACGACATCGGCTATGTCCGCGGCCTGTTCCCGGAGGATGACGAAGACGGTTTCATCATCGACGAGGCCGGGACCAAGGTGTCGCTACCGCGCGGTGCATCGGATGCCAGTTTGATGATGTATCACGTCGATCGCTCGAAACTGTTCGTGCTGCGGCGGCTGCCGCCGATCCGCGGTCTCGACCCGGAGCGCATCGCGCGTGCCATCGAAGGGACGCGCTTTCCCGCCCGTGAAGGCCAGGAATATGACGAGGAGGCCTCGATCCTGCGCGCGGCCGACTTCATCGGCCAGCTCGGCGATCCCAACTATCTGCGCAAGGCCAACGCGCTGTATTACGAGTTCGAGGAGGTCGGCATCAACCGTCAGCTCGGCTACGATTCGCCCGCCGACATCGTGAACCGCTACCCGCAATTCTATTGGAATAGCGTCGCACCGCACATCCAGACCGAAATCGGCTATCTCAACAAGACCGAGATCGGCCGGCAATGGATCGCCAACCTCTACAGCAACGTGTTCCGCGCCGAACGCGACATCTCGCTGTCCGGTCCGCAGAAATAGGCCGGGCTACGATCGCGGTCACTCCGCAAGACATGCATGCAACAGAAAACCATCGCCACTGACGTCCTCGACATCGCCTACCGCGAATACGGCGTGCCGGAGGGCTGGCCCTGCATCCTGGGGCACGGCTTTCCCTATGACGTGAACGCCTACGCCGAGACCGCGCCGATCATTGCACGAGCCGGCGCGCGCGTTCTCGTGCCCTGGCTGCGCGGCTATGGCCCGACGCGGTTTCGATTCCCGGAGACGCTGCGCTCCGGCGAGCAGGCGGCGCTGGGCGCCGATCTCCTCGCCTTCATGGACGCGCTCGGCATCGAGCGCGCCGTCGTCGGCGGCTATGATTGGGGCGGGCGTGCGGCTTGCGTGGTCTCGGCGCTCCATCCGGAACGCGTGATCGGGCTCGTCTCCGGCAATTCCTACAACATCCAGAACATCGCCCGCGCCATGGAACCGGCCTCGCCGCCGGAGGAGGCGGCACTCTGGTATCAATATCTCTTCCACAACGAGCGCGGCCGCCGCGCGCTGGAGCGCAACCGCCGCGGCTTTGCCCGTCAGCTCTGGGCGATGTGGTCGCCCAAATGGGCGTTCGACGACGCGACGTTCGAAGCAAGCGCTGTGTCCTTCGACAATCCCGATTTCGTCGATGTCGTGATCCACTCCTATCGCCACCGCTACGCGCTGGTGGCGGGCGACCCCGCCTATGCCGCGATCGAGGCGAAGCTCGCCGCCCAGCCGCCGATCCGCGTTCCGACGATTGCGATCGACGGCGACAGCGACGGCGTCAATTCCGGCACGGCCCACCACGCGCGCAAGTTCGAGGGGGTTTTCGAGCGGCGCGTCTTCAAGGGTGCCGGCCACAACCTGCCGCAGGAGCGGCCCGCCGAATGGGCCCAGGCCGTGCTCGACATTCGCAACGCTGCCGAGCGCGCCTGATCATTGCCGCACCTGGCAGACGTATTCGCCGCATTCGATCTTGATTTGCGTCAATGTTGCTGCCGATGAGGAGTGTTCTGCTGGCTGTCGTCCCGGTGCGGTTCGTGCTATCTTGAATTGTGCCTCCGGGCTTTGCACAGGAGTGGCGACCATGACGAGTGCTTCGGATACGTCTCACCAAGCGAGTCTCGGTTCGGGCATCGCCGCGCTGCATGCCAAATGGGGCTGGATCGTCGCGCTCGGCGTCGTCTATCTGATCGCCGGCTTCGTCGCGCTCGGCAGCGTCGTGATGGCGACGGTGGCGAGCGTGATCGTGGTTGGCGCGATGATGATCGTAGCCGGTGTCGCCGAGGTGATCGGCGCATTCCAGGTGAAGAGCTGGGGAAAATTCCTGATCTGGGTGCTGCTCGGCGTGCTCTATATCGTCGCCGGCTTCCTGACCTTCGAGAATCCGCTGTTCGCGGCAGTCCTGCTGACGCTGTTTTTGGGGGCATCGCTGATCGCCTCGGGCGCCGTCAGGCTGTTTCTCGCCTTCAGCATGAAGCGCGAGAGCCCGTGGGTGTGGGTTGCGCTCTCCGGCGCGATCACGTTGCTGCTCGGCCTGCTCATCGTGGCGCGCTGGCCCGTGAACAGCGTCTACATCCTCGGCCTGTTTCTCGGTATCGACCTGATCATGGCCGGTGCCGGCTGGATCAGCCTCGGCTTTGGCTTGAAGCGACGCGGCTAGGCGCAGGCGCGCGCAGCCCTCTGATCGCCTCTCCGATGGGAGATGAAGCGCAGACACATGTGCCACGCCGCCGCTGAGCCATCAGCAACTCGACGCAAGACCGTGTTGTGGAACTCCGCTGATCTGACGCGCTGACGAAAAGCAGCACGCCGCGTGACTGCCTCGCGCGGCGATAATCAGTGGGAGAAACTATGAAAGCCGCTTTGGCTCTGGCCGCAGCGCTCGCTGCCGCCTGCGTGTCCGCCCCTGTCTGCGCGCAGAAATCGTACGGTCCTGGCGTCAGCGACACCGAGATCAAGATCGGCAACACCATGCCTTATAGCGGCCCGGCCTCGCCGCTCAGCATCACCGGCCGGGTGATCTCCGCCTATTTCGACGAGATCAACGAGAAGGGCGGCGTCGGCGGCCGCAAGCTCAATCTGATCTCGCTGGACGATGCCTTCTCGCCGCCGAAGACGATGGAGGCCGCACGGCGCCTCGTCGAGGGCGACGGCGTCGCCTTCATTTTCGCGACCATGGGCACCGCGCCGAGCTCGGCCATCGCGAAATATCTCAACAGCAACAAGGTGCCGCAGATATTCCTGATCAGCTCGGCCTCGAAATGGAACGATCCCGCCAACATGCCGTGGTCGATCGCGCTGCCTTGGGCGCCGAACTACACCAGCGAGGCCGCGATCGACGTCGCCTATGCCCGCGCCAAGAACCCGAACGCACGCTTCGCGGTGCTCTATCAGAACGACGATGCCGGCAAGGAATATCTGCGTGGCGTCAAGGAGGCGCTCGGCACCGACGCCGACAAGGCGATCGCGATGGCCTCGAGCTTCGAGGTCGCCGACCCCACCGTCGATTCCCAGGTGCTGACCCTGGCCAATACCAAGGCCGACGTCTTCCTGATCTATTCGGTGACGCCGCGCGCCTGCGCACAGGCGATCCGGAAAGCCCATGAGGTCGGCTGGAAGCCGACGCGCTTCATCGCGAGCGGCTGTGCCAACAAGGCGACCGTGATGGTGCCGGCCGGCCTCGACGCGGGCAAGGGCGTGCTGTCGCTCGGCTCGCTCAAGCCGTTCGTCGCCGAGCCCAAGGACGATCCGGCGATGACGGCCTATATCGATTTCATGAAGCGCCGCCTGCCCAATGCCGACGTCAACAACGTCGCCGGCCTCTACGGCTACACCGTCGCCGAGGCGCTGGTGGTGCTGCTGAGGCAATGCAAGGACAATCTGACGCGCGAGAACATCATGGCGCAGGCCGCCAACCTGAAGAACGTGCCGCTGTCGCTGCTGATGCCCGGCATCACCCTCAACACCACGCCGCAGGATTTCCGCCCGATCAAGGACGGCTACATGCTCCAGTTCGACGGCAACGACTGGGTCGTGGCGAGCGAGCTCCTGCGCGGGACGTGATGGGTGGGCCGCAGAGACGGTGCACCCTCTCCCCTTTGTGGGAGAGGGTGGACGCGCGAAGCGCAGCCGGGTGAGGGTTATGGCTCCGTGAGTCGTCTCTACATTTGAACTCTCGGAACAACCCCTCATCCGGCGCCATAGCCGAAGCTTTGCTTCGGCGTTCTTAGGAACGGCTGCCGAAGGCAGCCTATGCCACCTTCTTCCACAAGGGGAGAAGGGAACAGGAGCCCACAATGGACTTTCAACACTCTCCCCGTTCGCTTGAGCTGCAGGACCGCGTCCGTCAGTTCATGCGCACGCATGTCGAGCCGGTCGAGGAGCTCTATTACGAGCAGGTCAAGCCGGAAGCATCGCGCTACAAGACGCCGCCCGTCATGCAGGACCTGAAGCGGCTGGCGCGGGAGCAGGGGCTCTGGAACCTTTTCCTGTCAGGCGAGCATGGCCCGGGCCTCTCCAATCTCGAATATGCGCCCGTGAAGGAGATCATGGGCCGCATCCTCTGGGCGCCCGAGGTGTTCAATTGCTCGGCGCCCGACGTCGGCAACATGGAGGTGCTGGCGAACTACGGCACGCCAGCGCAGCAGGTGCACTGGCTGAAGCCGCTCCTGGAGGGACGCATCCGCTCCGGCTTCTCGATGACGGAGCCGCAGGTTGCCTCCAGCGACGCCACCAACATCCAGTGCGAGATCAGGCGCGACGGCGACGACTATGTCGTCAACGGCCGCAAATGGTTCACGTCAGGCGCGATGAACGAGGATTGCGAGATCCTGATCGTGATGGGGAAGACCGCGCCGGATCATGCCGACCGCCATCGCCAGCAATCCATGATCCTGGTGCCGAAGAACACGCCCGGAGTCCGCATCGTCCGCGACATGCTCACTTACGGCTACGACGACGCGCCGGTCGGCCACCCCGAGATCGTCTACGAGAATGTCCGCGTGCCCGCCGGGAACATCCTGCTCGGCGAGGGTCGCGGCTTCGAGATCGCGCAAGGCCGGCTCGGCCCCGGCCGCATCCACCACTGCATGCGGCTGATCGGCTGCGCCCAGCGCGCGCTGGAATTGATGTGCCAGCGCGCGGTCTCGCGCACGGCTTTCGGCAAGCCGCTCGCCGAGCAGGGCTCGGTGCGCGAGGACATCGCAAACTCCTTCTGCGAGATCGCGCAGGCGCGCTTATTGACTCTGCAGGCCGCCGACAGGATGGACCGCGAAGGCAACAAGGCCGCGCGCGACCTGATCGCGGCCGCCAAGATCGTGGTCCCCAGCATGGCGGCCCGCGTCATCGACCGCGCCATCCAGATCCACGGCGCCGCCGGCGTCTCGCAGGATACGTTCCTCGCGCGTGCCTACGTCTACGCCCGCTTCATCCGCATCGGCGACGGGCCGGACCAGGTGCATCTCGCCGCGGTGGGCAAGGAGCTGATCAGGCGGGGCGGGGTGATGGGGTAGGGGATATTGTGAGATCGACGAAGGGCGGTACGTTTCCTGGCGGTCAGGCCGATCTCCGAGTCATCCCTTCGACACTTTCGCCATCGTCCGCCGTCCTTCCTGGGGGCGCGGCCGGCGCCCGCCCGTCAATCGCAGTATTCGACGATGGAGAATTTGAGCGTCGTACGGCGCCGGAAGCGGCCCTCCCTCGCACAGCGATGCCGCGACGTCGACAGCTCGTTTGGTAGTTCCAGTGAGGTGCAATTCGAGATCGGGCCGATGATCCCTGAGCCATTTCGCGATTCCGAAGCCGTCGCCAGCCAGCTCGACACTGCTGATCACGACATGCGCCGGGATGCTGCAATCTTCAAGCAACCGGATCGCCTCGTCGGCGGATCGCGCCTCCAGCACCTTGTACCCGCACCCTCGCAGATAGTCGGCGAGCGACATGCGCACCAGGACGTCCTGTTCGGCGAGTACAATCGTGCGGGAAGCGGTGGTTCGATCTATCTGCATGCCCAACAACCGGCAAGCGGTCGTCTTCGTTCCTAAGCGCCGACGATCGATTTGATGTGCCGGATAACGTTGGGAATATCCCACGGCTTCGCGACGAACTGATCGAACTTGGCGCCGTCGGGCGGCCGTTCGGATGACGTGATTATTACCTTCAGCTCGGGATATTCACGCTTGATGACGCTCGCGAGGCCGACCCCGTTCATCGATCCCGGCATCTGTATGTCAGTGACAACGAGCGAAACCTGGGTTCTCGATCGAAGAACCTCCAGAGCTTCATCCGCGTCGCCGCACTCGATCACGGACATTCCGTTCGCTCTCAGCTCGTCTGACACCGTGGTGCGGACCAGAACGTCGTCCTCTACGAGCAGGACAGGAGCTTTCGAAAGGGGATTGGTGTCGGTATCCAGCATCCTGCCCGTGGTCACTTTTGACACCCATTCAACAGCTTGGCCGGAAACAACCGTTCGCGGGAGGGTTCGTTCCAGGCGGCGATTTTTGTCATTCAAGCCGGTGCTGCCGACGTGAGCCTTAGCGTATGTTAAGGCCCAACAACGCGGCCCCAGCCGCATCCATCATTGCAACTGCTCGCCGTTCAGGCCGCCGACCAGATGGACCGCGAGGGCACTTCGTCTTTTTGACCTGCAGCAGACATCACGCAGTCGAACTACGTTCATGACAGACGACGCAGCTCTTCCACACCGATTGGAGGCTTTGCTCGCCACCCGACAATGAAAGCGCGTTTTGCGAGCCCGTTCTGAACGCGAGCGATCTGCGTTCGCTCTCTGTCGAGCCGAAGCCGCAGCAGGGGATCGCGGGTTCCCGAGACGGCGAGGCTCTTGTTGATCACCCAGCCGTATGGTTCGACGCCGGCGCGCCGCAAGTCATCCTGAAGGGAGGCGGCCTCGGAAACCGGCGTCGTCTCCGGCAGCGCCACGAGGATAACCTTTGTGTGATTCGGGTCCTGCAGCCTCATCAACGGGGTAACGATACGTCCTGCACCGGTCGGTGCAACCTGGCTCGTCATCTGGCGGTGATAGGCGCCGGTCGCGTCCAGCAGAAGGAGCGTGTGGCCTGTCGGCGCCGTGTCGAGCACGACGAAAGCGCTCCGCGCCTCCGCAACAATGTGTGAGAAGGCGTGGAACACGGCGACCTCTTCCGTGCATGGCGAAGCGAGATCTTCGAGCAGCAGGGCTTTGGCCTGCTCGTCCAGGTTCCGGCCCCGGCTCGCCAGTATCTTTGCGACATACCGCTCCGTTTCAACCCGGGGATCGATCCGGTCGACCGTCAGACCGGGCATGACGCCATCGACGACAAAGCTGACGTGAGCTGCGGGATCGGTCGTGCTGAGATGAACGGCATGACCGCGCTTGGCCAATCCCGTGGCGATGGCCGCGGCGATCGTCGTCTTTCCGACGCCCCCCTTACCCATGACCATGACGAGGCCATGCTTGCCCTGCGCGATGTCATCGACCAGCCGATTCAGTCCCGGCAGGTCGATCGGTTCAGTGCCGGGCTCGGTGGATACAAGCGGTGGCTGATTGGTCGGCGATAAAAGTGCCCGCAGAGCCACCAGGCCGATGATGTCGAACCCAAGCAGAGGAATTTCGTCTCGCTGCAGTTTCGTGAGCGATGCAGGCATTGCGGCCAGTGCCTCGTCCTGATCCCGCTCGATGGCAACTGCAACGACATCGGTCGGGTCCGTGGCATGGAAGCGCCCATTCACCGCGAGAAGCTGGTTCGAGAGATTGAGCGCGTCAAGTTCGGCCGCCGTTCTGGCCGCCTCGCGGATCGCACCGCGGTCGGCGCGGGTGACCAGAATGATGGTGGTCTGCTTGGAATTGCCCAAGGCTTGGAGCGCCTTGCGAAAGCGATCCTCCTGCATCTTCAGACCTGAATGCGGCCCGAGGCAGGATGCTCCCCGATCGTTGTCCTTGAGAAAGCCGGTCCACGCCTTTGGCAGGCTCAGGAGCCGCAACGTGTGACCGGTCGGGGCGGTGTCGAATATGATGTGATCGAACCCCGCGATATCGCCGTCCAGCAGTCCCACGAACTCGTCAAAGGCAGCTATTTCGGTGGTGCAGGCGCCGGAGAGCTGCTCGCGCACGGTCGATCGCTCGTCGGGAGGAACCTCCGGTCCGAGCTGTTCAAGCACTTTACTGCGATAGTTTTCGGCCGCAGCCTCGGGATCGATATTCATCGCCGAAAGTCCGGTCGCGCTTGGCACCGGGGTGGGGCGATCGGTCAAAGTGACCTCGAGCATCTCGTCGAGATTCGACGCAGGGTCGGTGCTGACGATAAGGACGCGCAGTCCGCGGTCGGCCAGGCTAACGGCCGTGGCGCACGCAAGAGAGGTCTTGCCGACTCCGCCCTTGCCGGTAAAGAACAGATATGGGGTTGGGGCGGTCAGCGCGCGAAAGTGGGGCAATATAGGCAGTCCTCAGGCCGCAGAGGTCACGCGGCATTTTCCGATCGGTCGGGATGCCGCGTGAGCATTGCTCAATTGATCGATTCAAGCGCAAGCGCAATCCCCTGGCCGCCGCCGATGCAAAGAGTAACGATACCCTTTTTGATGCCGTCGCGTTTCATCGAATGCAGCAATCGAGTGGTCAGGACCGCGCCGCTGGCTCCGATCGGATGACCATGCGCGATTGCACCGCCTTCCACATTGACGATACTGGCGTCGAGACCCAGGTCCTTCGCAACCGCAATTGCGATCGCCGCGAAGGCTTCGTTGATCTCGATGCGCTGGACATCAGATACCTTCCAGCCGGCCCGTTCGAGCGCCTGCTTCACCGCCGGCACCGGCCCCAACCCGAACATGCCTGGTTCGACAGCGCCTATCCCGTAGGCAACCAGACGCGCCATCGGCAGCAAACCCTTCTTGTCGGCCCAGGCCCGATCGGCGACGATCATCGCCGACGCGCCGGTATTGAGCCCGGGCGCGTTGCCGGCCGTAATGGTGCCGTCTTTACGGAACGCTGGCTTCAGCTTGCCGAGGCTTTCCATCGTGGTATCGGGCCGGTTGTGCTCATCCTTGTCGAAATGAGTTGGACCCTTGCGGGAGGCAATTTCGACGGCAGCGATTTCTGCGGCGAACTTGCCGGCAGCCTGGGCTGCGGAAAATCGCTTCTGCGAGCGTTCGGCCCAACGGTCCTGCTCTTCGCGGGTGATCTGATGCGAGGCTGCGAGATCCTCGGTATGCCATCCCGAATGTTGCCCGGAGAAGGCGTCATTCAGGCCGTCCATCAGCATCGCATCGAAGATCTTCGCATCGCCCATGCGATAGCCCCAGCGCCCGGAACCCATGAGATACGGCGCGCGGTCCATGTTCTCCATGCCGCCGGCAACCGCGCTGTCAACGAACCCGAGCATCACCTCCTGGGCAGCGCTTGCAATCGCCTGCGCACCCGAGCCACAGACCCGGTTGACTGTCAGTGCCGGAACAGCGACGGGAACGCCGCCATTGATGGCCGCTTGCCGGGCTGGATTCATCTTGTTGCCGGCCTGGATCACGTTGCCCATAACGATAGTGCCGACATCGCCGGGCGACAGCTTCGCGCGCTCAAGCGTTGCACGGATCGCCACGGCGCCGAGATCGGCGGCCGGAAAATCCTTCAGCGTGCCGCCATACGTGCCGATGGCGGTGCGCACGGGTGAACAGATCACGACTTCCTTATTGGCCATTGGTCATCTCTCGCTCTCGCTGCATCGCTCTGCGATGGGGCATCTTGCGAAGTTTATGAACGACCCGGCCAAGGCTCTCTTGAGATGGATCAACGGACCGGAGGGCCAATCTGATCAATGGTCCGATCTCGGTCTCAGGCGCTGTGGAATTTTCCGGGAGCTGTCGGCGGCGGGCCCCGAGGCCGCTATCGACTCCATGGACCCAAACGCTGCCTTCCGGGCACATGGCGGGCGCGACAATTCTTGGGAGCAAGCCTGCTCTGCACGCGCGCGCCGACCCCCGCCTGCTGTGCATGGGGTTGTTTTCGCACCTTTTGTGTCAGCGCGGGCTTCGCGGCCCGCGCCCGCGCCGTCATCCCGCCCTGGCGAGGCGGTTGTCCGCCGACCCTGCGCGCAGGTTCTGGAAGAACTTCTCCACCTCGCGCGACAGCGTGTCCGCCGTCGCCGTCAGGCTGCTCGCCGCCGTCAGCACCGAGGATGCCGCCGTGTCGGTCTCGCCGATGGCGTCGCGCAGCGAGGAGATGTTCGCCACAAGCGTCTCGTTGCCCTGCGCGGCGCTTTGCGCATTGGACGAGATCTCGCGCGTGGCGGCGTCCTGCTGACTGACGGCGCCGGCGATCGCCGAGGTCACCTCGTTGATCTCGCGGACCGCGCCGCCGATCTCGCGGACGGCATCGACGGCGTTGCGGGTCGAGGCCTGGATCATCGCGACGTTCTCGCTGATTTCGGCCGTGGCCTTGGCGGTCTGGCCCGCGAGCGCCTTCACTTCGTGGGCGACGACGGCGAAGCCGCGGCCGGCATCGCCGGCACGCGCGGCCTCGATGGTGGCGTTCAGCGCGAGCAGGTTGGTCTGCTCGGCGATCGCCTGGATCAGGCTGAGCACGCCGTCGATGCGTTGCGTGGCGGCGGCGAGGCTCTCGATCTCGGAGATCGACTTCTCGGTGCGCTGGCCGGTCTGCTCGACCGCGCCGGCGCTCTGCCGCACCTGGCGGCCGATCTCCACCACCGAGGCCGACAGTTCCTCGGCCGCGCCCGCCACTGCCGTGACGTTGTGCGAGGCCTGCTCGGTGGCGTTCGCCGCCGTGCCGGCGCGGCTGTTCGCATCGGCGGTGACGCGGGTGATGGTCTGCGCGGTCTCGCGCATCACCGAGGCGTTGTCGCTGAGGCCGCGCATGATCGCGCCGATCGCCTCGCGAAACTGCTCGACGGATCGTTCGATGTGGCGGGCGCGCTCCTCGCGCGCGGCGGCGTCGTTCGACACTTGCGAGGCGAGATTGCGGTTGCGGCCCATGGCGTCCTGGAACACCTGGATCGCGCGGGCCAGTGCGCCGATCTCGTCGGCGCGCTCAGAGTGCGGCACCACGACGTTTTCGGCGCCGTCGGCGACCTTCTTGATGGTGGCGGTGATCGAGGCGAGCGGCCGGGCGATCGAGCGGGCGATGATGACGATGCCGATCACGACGAGGGCCAGCGCCACGCCGCCGAGACAGGTCAGCACGAACGACAATGCGCGATTGGTCTCGGTCTGCTGCGCGATCTGCTTGGCGCGCTCGGCATAGACCTTGGACAGCGCCTCGAGGTCCTTGTTCAGCGCCGAGCGCACCGCGCGGTTGGCGTCGTTGTCGCCCCATTCGCGGCCGGCGGCTGCATTGATCTCGACGCCGCGGCGCACCAGCTCCTTGCGGAACTCGACGAACTGCTCGATGCGCTTCTTGAAGGTGGCAAACTGTTCGGCGTCGTCGGCCTTGACGATGGTCTCCCAGCGCTTCACGACGTCCAGGATCTGCGCGTTGAACTTGAGCAGGCCATCGCCGTATTTCTTCACCACGGCCGGCTCGGTCGACATGTAGACGCCGCGCGATTCCATCACGACCGCATAGACCAGCGAGTTGACCCGCTCGACGTTCAGCGCGGCGGCATTCGCCGTCTCGATCGCGCTGGTCAGGTCGGCGCTGCGGCGGCTGTTGTAGTCGGACAGCATCGCGATCGCGGCCGTGAGCAGCGCGAACAGCGCGAAGATCGCATAGAGCTTGGCGGCAAGCGTGAAACGGCCTGCCGGCTTGGCGGCATTCCCAGATCGGTCTGATGTCATGGTGTGCAGGGAGCCCGGAATGGCCTGAAGCGGCCGGTGAGCGGGGTCGTGTAGAATTGATGCAAAGCTTTGCAGGAGGAAGGTGGATGTGGCGTTAACGCGCCCGCCGGGCTCCGTCCGTCCTTGGTCGAACGAAAAGTAAGATATTTCAGCGTCTTGATCCCAAGGTATAGTCTCAGGATAGTCTTTCAGCATAGTCTTTCAGCATAGTCTTGGAGTCGGCCGTTGGCCGACCCAGCCCGGAGAGCCCCGTGGTCTACCGCCACAGCATCGACGCCACGACCTACACCTTCCCGGATCTGCGCGACCTCCTCGCGAAGGCGACACCGCCGCGCTCCGGCGACCGGCTTGCCGGAATTGCCGCTGCCAGCTCCGAGCAGATGATCGCGGCACGGATGGCGCTGGCGGATGTGCCGCTCGGCCAATTTCTCCAGGAAGCCGTCATTCCCTATGAGACCGACGAGGTCACCCGCCTCGTCATCGACAGCCACGACGCCAAGGCCTTTGCGCCAGTGGCATCGCTCACGGTCGGGGCCTTCCGCGACTGGTTGCTGTCCGATGCTGCAACGCCCGACATCCTGCGCCAGCTCGCGCCCGGCATGACGCCGGAGATGGCGGCCGCAGTGTCAAAGCTGATGCGCAACCAGGATCTGATCCTGGCGGCGCGGAAATGCGAGGTCACCACCGCTTTCCGCAACACCATCGGGCTGAAGGGGCGGATGAGCACGCGGCTCCAGCCGAACCATCCGTTCGACGACGCCAGGGGCATCACCGCCTCGATCCTCGACGGCATTTTGCTGGGGGCCGGCGATGCCTGCATCGGCATCAATCCTGCGAGTGACGATCCTGCCGTCATTGCCCAATTGCTGCGGCTGCTCGACGAGGTCATCGCGCGGCTGAAGATCCCGACGCAAGGCTGCGTGCTGACCCATGTCACGACGACCCTGTCGCTGATCGGGCAGGGCGTGCCGGTCGACCTCGTCTTCCAGTCGGTCGCCGGCACCGAGGCCGCCAACCGCAGTTTCGGCATCGATCTCGCGCTCCTGAAAGAGGCGCAGCAGGCCGGGCTGTCGCTGCGGCGCGGCACCGTCGGGCAGAACGTGATGTATTTCGAGACCGGCCAGGGCTCGGCGCTGTCGGCGGGTGCCCATCACGGGGTCGACCAGCAGACCTGCGAGGCGCGCGCCTATGCGGTCGCCCGCGCTTTTGCCCCGCTTCTCGTCAACAGCGTGGTCGGCTTCATCGGCCCGGAATATCTCTATGACGGCAAGGAGATCATCCGGGCTGGACTGGAGGATCATTTCTGCGGCAAGCTGCTGGGCCTGCCGCTCGGGGTCGACATCTGCTACACCAACCATGCCGAGGCGGACCAGGACGACATGGACAATCTGCTGACGCTGCTCGCAGCCGCCGGCGTCACCTTCATCATGGGCGTCCCCGGCGCCGACGACGTCATGCTGAACTACCAGTCGACGTCTTTTCACGACGCGCTCTATGTCCGAGACGTCTTCGGCTTGCGCCGCGCGCCGGAATTCGACGACTGGCTGGTGCAGTCGGGAATTACAGGCGCCGATCTCCGCCTGGCCCGCGATGCAGGCCTGCTGCCCGATTTTGCCTCACGGTTGATCGCGTGAGGGGGCGCGCGAACTCGCACCCCGATGAAACTATCGGCGCCCCCCGGAATTGTGCTTGTGCCACAATATTGAGAAATTCCGGCGACAGCATTACCCTGAGTCTGGCTGGCAATTTCCGCACTATCGATCGAGCGTGGCGGGGGAGCTTTGATGCGAGCTGAAAGTAACGGAACGTCCCGGCGGATTCTCTGCGTGTTTCCGCGCTACACCTCGTCCTTCGGTACGTTCGAGCATTCCTATCCCTTGACCGACGGCGTCCGCGCCTTCATGCCGCCGCAGGGGCTGCTGCTGATCTCCGCCTACCTTCCGACAGAGTGGCAGGTCAAGTTCGTCGACGAGAACCTGCGCCGGACGACGAAGGAGGAATTCGAATGGGCGGAAGCGGTCTTCGTCAGCGGCATGCACATCCAGCGCCAGCAGATGAACGACATCTGCCGCCGCGCACATGAATTCGATCTGCCGGTCGCGCTCGGCGGGCCCTCGGTCAGCGCCTGCCCGGACTATTATCCGTCCTTCGACTATCTGCATGTCGGCGAGCTCGGCGACGCCACCAACCAGCTGATCGATATCCTGTCGCGCGACACCTCGCGTCCCGAGGCCCAGGTGGTGCTGACCACCAGGGACCGCGTGCCGATGACGGAGTTTCCGATTCCGGCCTACGAGCTCGCCGACGTGAAGAAGTATTTCCTCGGCAGCATCCAGTACTCCAGCGGCTGTCCCTATCAGTGCGAGTTCTGCGACATCCCCGGCCTCTACGGCCGCAATCCGCGCATCAAGTCGCCGCAGCAGATCATCGCCGAGCTCGATCGCCTGCGCGAATGCGGCATGACCGACACGGTCTATTTCGTCGACGACAATTTCATCGGCAACCGCAAGGCGGCGCTGGACCTGTTGCCGCATCTGATCGAATGGCAGAAGCGGACCGGCTACGTGGTGCGGCTCGCCTGTGAGGCGACGCTCAACATCGCCAAGAGGCCCGAGATCCTCGAGAAGATGCGCGAGGCCTATTTCGTCACCATCTTCTGCGGCATCGAGACGCCCGATCCGGACGCGCTGAAGGCGATGCAGAAGGACCACAACATGATGGTCCCGATCCTGGAGGGCGTGCACACCATCAACTCCTACGGCATGGAGGTCGTGTCCGGCATCATCATGGGGCTCGATACCGACAAGCCGAACACCTCGGAAGCGCTACTCGCTTTCGTCGACGAGTCCCGGATTCCGCTGCTCACCATCAACCTGCTCCAGGCGCTGCCCAAGACGCCGCTGTGGGACCGGTTGGAGCGCGAGGGCCGCCTGGTCCACGACGACGGTCGCGATTCCAACGTCGACTTCCTGTTGCCTTATGACGAGGTCGTCGCTTCGTGGAAGCATGCGATGGCGGTCGCCTACGCGCCCGAGAAGGTTTACGCGCGCTACCAGTATCAGTGCGACAATGTTTACGTGCGCCGAGTCAAGATGCCGGTGCCGGACGAGATGAAGACCTGGCCGAACATCCGGCGCGGCCTCGTCATGTTGCGCAACATCTTCTGGAAGGTCGGCGTGCTCGGCGACTACAGGCGCGTGTTCTGGAAGTTCGCGCTCGGACGCATCAAGCGCGGCGACATCGAAGGCCTGATCGGCTGCACGCTGATTGCGCACCATCTCATCACCTTTGCGCGCGCGGCCTCCAGCGGCAAGCAGAACGCCTCGAACTATTCGATCCGGCTGCGCGAGGCCGCCGTTCCGGCCGAATGATGCGACATGTCTGATCCGGCTCTGCCGCGCCGACCGACCCTCGATCTGCGGGCGTTCACGCCCGCGCGCGTCGCGCTCGGGCGCAGCGGCGCGAGCATGCCGACGAGGGCGCTGCTTGATTTCACGCTGGACCATGCCCGCGCGCGCGATGCCGTGCATGCCGCCTTCGACACGCCGCGCCTGGTCGCCGACCTCGGCGCGCTCGGACTTGCCGTGACCGAAGTGAGGAGCCGGGCGGTCGATCGCAGCGACTATCTGCGGCGGCCGGATCTGGGACGACAGCTTGAACCCGGTTCGGCGCAGCTTCTGGCACGAAGCGCCCCGGCGCCGTGCCAGCTCGCGATTGTGATCGGAGACGGCCTGTCTGCGGCGGCGGTTCAGGCCCATGCGGCGATCCTGGTGAGGCGCCTGTTGCCATTGCTTGCGCAGGGGGATGACGTCGCGATCGGCCATGTCGTTGTCGCATCGGGCGCGCGCGTCGCGCTCGGCGACGAGATCGGCGCCATTCTCGGGGCACGCATGGTCGCGATGCTGATCGGCGAACGGCCCGGCCTGTCCGCGCCCGACAGTCTCGGCGCCTATCTGACCTTCGCACCGAAGCCCGGCCGGACCGATGCCGAACGCAATTGCGTGTCGAACATCCACCACGCTGGTTTGAACTACGACGAGGCCGCCTTCAAGATCGCCTGGCTCGTCCGTGAGGGGCTCGCGCGGGAGACCACTGGCGTGGCTCTGAAGGACGAGAGCACGGACCGGGCGCCGCGTCGAATTGGCACGGCGCCGCCGGGATGATAGGCGGTCGGGACCCGAAATCGCCGCTTCTTGATCGATTCGGGCACGCTTCGCCTGCTTGCGAGAAGACCTGTTGACCTGCTAAACCCCTCGCGGCGATTTTCCGCGCATTTTCAAAGGGCAAGCCTCCCATTGGTATGGCGTTTTCAAGCCGTTCGCGGGGCGCAACAAGCTCTCAAGACCGAGCCGATTTAGGAACTGGATAAGGCATGCTCGAAAAGCACAGCGAGAATGAGGTTCATGTCGACAAGGTCGAGCAGGGACCTGCGTCCTCGATCGCCTTCGGGCTGGAGCGCCTCGGGCTGATCGCCGTTCGGGCGCCGATCGTCTCCTGCATCGTCCTGCTGGCGCTGATCGTCGGCGCCGTGTTCGGCATCCACCGGATCAAGATCGACGATTCGCTGTCGCAGCTCTTCCGCTCCGACACCCGCGAATTCAAGCAGTATGAAGAGGTGACGAAGAAGTTCCCGGCCGAGGAGTTCGACGTCCTCGTCGTGGTCGAGGGCAAGACCCTCCTGGACCGCAGCAACCTCGAGAAGCTGCGTGACTTCGTCACCGACCTGCAGCTGGTCGATGGCACGCGCGGACTGGTCTCGCTGTTCTCGGCACGTCAGGCGCCGGCCCCGGGCAAGCTGCCGGCGGCATTGTTCCCGGCCGAGCTCCCCGAGGGGGCCGCCTATGACAAGTTCATCGAGACCGTCAAGAACAACGAGATCATCCGCGGCAAGCTGCTGTCGGAGGACGGCACGCTGGCGCTGATCGTGCTCTCGCTCGATCCTGATGTGGTCGGCTCCAACAAGCTGACCAAGACCGTCGGCGACATCCGCGCGCTGATGAAGGAGGACCTCGGCGACACCGGGCTCAACGTGCAGCTCTCCGGCGTTCCGGTGATGCAGCTCGAGATCCGCAACGCGGTCGAGCGCGACGGGCTGACCTACAACATCCTCGGCATTCTCGCCGGCTGCATCATCGCCATCATCTTCTTCCGCAAGATCTCGTTCATGGTCGCGGCGGCATTCCCACCGATGATCGCGATCCTGCTGGCGCTCGGCGCGCTCGGCTGGGCCAATTTCAACCTCAACATGTTCCTGAACGTGATGACGCCACTCATCATGGTCATCAGCTTCTCGGACTCGATGCAGCTCACCTTCGCCGCGCGCGACCGGCTGATCGCAGGACAGGACAAGTTCACCGCGTTCAAGAACGCGGTGCTGGTGGTGGGACCCGCCTGCGTGCTGACGCACGGCACGGCCGGCATTTCCTTCATCGCGCTGCAATTCTCCGACTCCGACCTGATCCGCAAGTTCGGCGAGGCTGGGCTCGCCGCCACCATCATCGCGCTGGTCGCGGTGCTGTCGCTGGTGCCGGTGTTCGGCGTCCTGCTCGTGCGCAACGAGAAGGTGTTCGCCGTCAAGTTCCAGAGCGCGGATGCCGGCGTCCAGGCCCTGCGCAATTTCTGCTACTGGATCGCGGTGCGCATGGTCGGCCGTCCCGGCCTGTTCAGCCTGATCGCAGTGCTGTTCGTCGGCGGCCTCGGCGTCATCTATGCCAATCTGGAGCCGCGCTACCGGCTCGCCGACCAGGTGCCGGACAAGCGCCAGGCGGTCGCCGCCAGCGACCGGCTCGATGCCAAGCTGACCGGCGCCAACCCGGTCAACGTGCTGATCCAGTTCCCCAAGGGCGAATCGCTCTATTCGCCGGAGACGCTCCAGACCATCGCCGACGTGCATGCGACCGTGGAGAAGACGGCCGGTGTCGGCAACGTCTGGTCGCTGGAGACGCTGCGCCGCTGGCTGGCCGAGAAGGCGGGCAGCGCCGACGTGGCGACGTTGAAGGAATATGTCAACGTCATCCCCGAGCACCTGGTGCGGCGGTTCATCGATGCCGCGCAGGATGCCGTCGTGGTCGCCGGCCGCGTACCGGACAAGGATTCCAGCCAGCTCCTGCCGATCGTCGACAAGCTCGACCACGAGCTCGACGCCGTCCGCAAGAAGCATCCCGGCTACGAGATCGCGGTGACGGGTCTTGCCGCCATCGCTGCGCGCAACTCGGCCAGCATGATCGAGAAGCTGAACCACGGCCTCACCATCGAATTTGCGCTGGTCGCGATCTTCATCGGCCTCGCCTTCCGCTCCTGGGTGGTGATGTTCGCCTGCATTCTGCCGGGCATCTTCCCGGTGGTGATGTCGGGAACGGTGCTTTGGGCGATGGGCGAGGGCCTGCAATTCGCCAGCGTCGTCGCGCTCACCGTCTCGTTCGGCCTGGGCTTGAGCGCGACCATCCACTTCCTCAACCGCTTGAGGCTCGAGAGCAAGCCGGGCGTCGGCTCGGCGCTCGCGGTGGAGCGGGCCACCGTGCTGGTCGGCCCGGCCCTGATCCTGACCACGGTGGTGCTGGCCTGCGGCCTCGTCGTCACCGTGTTCTCGGACCTGCCGTCGCTGCGGCTGTTCGGCTGGCTCAGCGCCTTCTCGATGGTCATGGCCCTTGTCGCCGACCTCTTCATCCTGCGGCCGACGGCGATGTGGCTGATCAATCTGCACGCCAGGCTTCAGGGCCCCGACAAGCCCGCGATCTGAGCGCGGCAGGTCGGCGAAGGCGGCCAGCGCTCTCAGGCCTCGATACGGACGATCCCGTACGGATTGAACTTGAAGTCGCCCTCGGCGTAGTCCTGCTCCCGCGACAGCGCGAGCTTGCGATCGCGCAGCGTCGCATCGACGCCGCGCTCGGCCATTGCGTCTGCGATCTCGTCCATCAGCTTCACGGCATTCCGGTCGCTGCCGCGTGCCTTCGCGACATAGATATCCGGCAGTCCGACGAGGTGGAAGCCGACGCTTTCGTTGTAGGTGTCGCCGCCGAGCGGGCGCTTGGCGAAGGCGAGGCGGCATGCCTTGGCGACGGCGGGGGTCACGGCAAGACCCTGGCCGGTGCTGGCGCCCTTGCGCGCCTGATCGGCGAGACTGCGCCATCGCCCGAGGCCATGAGCAACGCCCGCGCTCTCGCCCTTCACGGCGGTCGCCCCGGCCTCGATCATCTCCTCGACGATGCGCAAAGCGGCAGCCGAATAGGCGACCGTCTTCTGCTGCTCCATGGGCGGGCCCAGCACGTAGAGGACCGCCTTGTGGTTGACCACGGCAGCTTCGTCCGTGTCGGACCATGCTTTCGGGAAGACCCGGTCCCAGCACACGCCGAACGACCGGTCCATGTGCGGATCGGGTTTGGCCTGCGAATAGGTACGGTCGATCTCGAAGTTGAAATCGGCGATCGTCCTGGCAACCGCCTCCGGCGGATTCAGCAGGCTTTCGTCCTTGCCGAGAAAGCAGAGCACGTGACGCGGCTTCACTGACGAGGATCGCATGTTCGTGTCTCGCCGGACCCGCGGTTGCTCGTTGGCGAAGGCGGGACTGGCGGCGAACAGCCCGATGGCCTTGAGCAAATGTCTGCGAGTTGGCTTCACGTTTGCAGCGATGTCAGCAAAAAGCCCCCGGGTCGCGAGAGCCGGAGGCTGTATCCTTTCGCAGCGGGGAGGGCGTCAGCCCCTCGTCATCGTGATGTTGACGCCGCGGATCTCGCCCTTGGAGGAAATCTGCACGGTCTGCTTGGTGCCGTTGGTGCGCAGCGACAGGTTGGCGGCAAAGCCGTTGGCTTCGACGAACACGTCGATCTGGCCGCCGCCAGCGGTACCCTGGAGATTGCCGAAGATGTTGCGGCTGGACTCGCTCCAATTGCCGGAGATGCGCTCGCCCTGGCTCGTCACGTCGCTGGTGAGGTCGAACTTGTAGCTGTCGGAGGCGCAGTGCAGCGCCTGCTTCAGGTTGAGGCCGCTGCCGGCCACCTTGTAGTCCGCCTTGCAGCGAATGCGCTCGGTGGAACCGTCGGACAACGACACCGTGCCGGTGCCGGTCCACGCACCGTCGAAACCGGCAAACGGTCCGGACGACTGAGCATGGCTCGCCGAAACCGAGAAGAGCAGCGCCGCCCCGATGCTGATTGCCAATCCAGATCGCCCAAAGAATTTCATCGCAAATATCCCATTTTGGAACGAGGTTCGCTTACCCGTTGAGAACGTCTCGCCGCATCGAAAGTTTAGTGCTCCGAGCCAGTATCAGGTTCAAAGCCTGTCCGCCCGGGATGGCGGGTCACGACGCCTCGCGCCGGGCTTGATCCCCCGATTTGCCACGTTTCGGCATGTTTCCGGCGGGAAAGGCAAGGGCGGACAGATGCAGCGCTGCAACAGGTATGCAGTAAAACACAGATGTTCTGAATTATGACGTAGTATCAACCTCTTACATCTGCGAATGAAGGCGCGGGGAAGACCCGATTCGGCGCGTGCGGTGCCAATTTGGCCGCATTTGCCGGTGCTTGTGCCTTCTCTGGGCCGCCACTCCTGCGGCGACTTGCCATCAGGACAATCCGCTCCGGTCGTTCGCCCTGTGCAGCCGGGTCCGGTATGATTCTGCCGTCAGAATGAAGGAATACAATGCGTAAGCTTCTCGTCGCTCTCACCCTGCTGTCGGCCTCCCTTTCGACTGCAGCGCTCGCCCAGCAGGGGCGCGGCACGGATGCCGAGCAGAAGGCCTGCACCCGCGATGTGCAGAAATTCTGCCGTCCGGTCATCGATCAGGGCGATTTCACGATCCTCGCCTGTCTCAAGGAGAACCGGGCCAAGATCTCGCAGGCCTGCGACCAGGTGCTGAAGAACCACAACCAGTAAGCTTGGCCATTGGCTCCCGAAGGCGGATCCCGGAGCCGCCTTTGGGGTCCGATCCGCAAAGGGCGGCCATCGACAGACAGGATTGGTTTTGCGGCCGTATTCCCCTATATGGGGGCCGCGGCGGCATCGTCGGCATGAGCCCGCGCGAGCGAAAAAGCCTTCCTGTCCAAACGATTGTAAACCAGCCCTCGATGACCTCTGCGAGCGAATTGCGATCCGGCAAGGGTGACCGCGACGAGAATTTTCCCGTCGCGTCCTGGATCATTCATCCGCGTCATCGCGCCCTGATCCTGGCCTATTACAATTTCGTCCGCACCGCCGACGACATCGCCGACCACGCGACCCTGCCGCCCGACCAGAAGCTCGCTTATCTCGACCTGCTCGAGGCGGAACTGCTTGGCAAGGGCGATACCCAGGCCGAAGCCGTCACCCTGCGCCGCGCGCTGGCCGAGCGCGGCATGGCCCCACGCCATGCGCTCGACGTGCTCATCGCCTTCCGCATGGACGTGACCAAGCTGCGCTATGAGAATTGGGACGAGGTCATCCACTACTGCCGTTACTCGGCGATGCCCGTCGGCCGCTTCATGCTCGACGTCCATGGCGAGAGCACTTCGACCTGGGCCGCATCGGACGCGCTCTGCGCAGGCTTGCAGATCAACAATCACCTGCAGGATTGCGGCAAGGATTTTCGCGAGCTCAACCGCGTCTATCTGCCGCGCGATGCGCTGGCAGCACACGGCGCCTCGGTCGAGCAGCTCGGGCTTGCGCAGTCGCCGCCGGCGATGCTGGCCTGCCTTCACGCGCTTGCCGCACGCAATGAAGCGCTGCTCAACGAGGGCAGGTCGCTCGCTGCGGAAATCCGGGATTTCCGTCTCGGCGTCGATGTCTCGGTCATCCAGGCCTATGCAGACCGCATCGTGCGCCTCTTGAAGGTGCGCGATCCCCTGCGCGAGCGCGTTCATCTGAACAAGTTCGAGCTGCTGGCCTTCAGCCTCGCCGGGATGATCGGCGAAGTCGGTCGCCGAGCGATCGGACGCAAGGCCATTTCCAGACCGGGGACTGCACATGACGCTTGAGGCGACCACGCCCGGCGCCAATTACGGCTCGGCCGCATCCGGCAGCTCGTTCTATGCCGCGATGCGCATCCTGCCGCACGACCAGCGCGAGGCGATGTTCCAGATCTACAGCTTCTGCCGCCAGGTCGACGACATCGCCGATTCCGACGGCCCGCGGGAGGAGCGGCTCGCCGCACTCCAGCAATGGCGCGACGACATCGACGCGCTCTATCAGGGCCATCCGCCGCCGCGGCTGAAGGACTACGTCGCCTCGGTAAAGGCCTTCGGGCTCAAGCGCGAGGACTTCCTCGCCATCGTCGACGGCATGGAAATGGATGTGCCGCAGGACATCCGCGCGCCCGACATGGCAACGCTTGATCTCTACTGCGACCGTGTCGCCAGCGCCGTGGGGCGGCTGTCGGTGCGTGTGTTCGGAATGCCCGAGGAAGACGGCATCCTGCTCGCGTACCATCTCGGCCGCGCGCTGCAGCTCACCAACATCCTGCGCGACATCGACGAGGATGCGGGCCTCGGCCGGCTCTACCTGCCGCGCGAAGCGCTGCTGCATGCCGGCATCACCTCCGATGATCCGGACCGCGTGATCGCCGAGCGCGCGCTGCCGAAGGTCTGCCTGCCGCTGGCGCAGCGCGCGAAGGTGCATTTCGAGAAGTCGGACGAGATCATGAACCGCAACAAGCGCCGCGCGGTGCGCGCGCCGCGGATCATGTCGAAATATTATCATTCCATTCTGGACCTGCTGATCGCGCGCGGCTTCACCGCGCCGCGCGAGCCGGTGCGTGTGTCGAAGATCGCACGCATCCTGATCCTGCTCCGTTACGCTTTCATCTGATGCAAAAGACAGCTCACATCATCGGTGCTGGAATTTCCGGCCTCTCCGCCGCTGTGCGGCTCGCCAATGCCGGCTTCAAGGTCGCCGTGCACGAGGCGACGCACCAGGCCGGCGGCCGCTGCCGTTCCTATTTCGACGGCGCCACCAACCTCACCATCGACAACGGCAATCATCTGCTGCTGTCGGGCAACAGCCATGCGCGCGCCTATGCGCGCGCAATCGGCACCGAGGCGGGTCTCGTCGGCCCCGAGAGCGCGCAGTTTCCGTTCGTCGACATCAGGACGGGACAGCGCTGGCAGATCGATCTCGGCGCTGGCCGGCTGCCGACCTGGGTGCTCGACGAGAGCCGCCGCGTTCCCGACACCGGCCTCACCGACTATCTGAAGCTGGCGCCGCTGATCTGGGCGTCGGAGCAGACGCTGGTCGGCAAGTCCATTCCTTGCGAAGGCATCCTCTACCAGCGTCTGGTGCAGCCGCTGCTGCTCGCGGCGCTCAACGTCGATCCGCCCGAGGGCTCGGCGGGGCTCGCGGGCGCGATCGTGCGCGAGACGCTGCTCGCGGGCGGGCAGGCCTGCCGTCCATTGATCGCGCGCGACGGTCTCAGCGCGGTGCTGATCGAGCCTGCCGTGAAGTTCTTGCAGGAGCGCGGCCACGCGGTTCAGCTCGGCCATGAGCTGCGCTCGTTTGCGACCACCGACGGCAAGGTTGGTGCGCTGAATTTTGGCGGCGAGGATGTGATCCAGATCGGCGAGGGCGACGTCGTCGTGATGGCGGTGCCGCCGCGCGCCGCTGCGAGCCTGCTGCCGGGCCTGAAGACGCCGACCGAATTCCGCGCCATCGTGAACGCGCATTTCCGCATCACACCGCCGCCGGGCTCGGCGCCGATCCTCGGCGTGATCGGCGGCGTGGTGGAATGGCTGTTCGCGTTCCCCAACCGGCTATCCGTCACGATCAGCAATGGCGACCGTCTGGTCGACATGCCGCGCGAGGAGCTCGCGCAGGCGATCTGGAACGACGTCTGCAAGGCGGGCGGTGTCTCCGGCGAGCTGCCCCCCTGGCAGATCGTGCGCGAGCGCCGCGCCACATTTGCGGCCACGCCGGCCCAGAATGCCCTGCGTCCGGGGCCGGTCACTGCGCTGAAAAACCTGTTCCTTGCCGGCGACTGGACTGCTACGGGATTGCCAGCAACCATTGAGGGATCGGTCCGGTCCGGCGATCGCGCCGCCGATCTGGTTCTGGCCGCCAAAGGATCCTGAAAGGCGGCCCTGACGGGCAGATGTCCCGGTCAACTTTCAATCGACTATCGGAGCAATCGAGCGACATGGATTCCGTGAACGCGACCAGCCGCGAGACCCTGGAATCGAGCATTGCGTCGGCGAGGGAAGGCGTCCTCGGCTTCCAGCAACCCGACGGCCATTGGGTGTTCGAGCTCGAGGCCGACTGCACGATTCCGGCCGAGTACATCCTGCTGCGCCACTATCTCGCAGAGCCCGTTGATGCGGTGCTCGAAGCCAAGATCGGCAACTACCTGCGTCGCGTGCAGGGAGACCATGGCGGTTGGCCGCTGGTGCACGAGGGCGAGTTCGACATGAGCGCCAGCGTGAAGGCTTACTTCGCGCTCAAGATGATCGGCGACTCCGTCGATGCGCCGCATATGGTGCGCGCGCGCGAGGCGATCCATGCCCGAGGCGGTGCGATCAACAGCAACGTCTTCACGCGCTTCCTGCTGGCGACGTTCGGCGTCGTGACCTGGCGCGCGGTGCCGGTGCTGCCGATCGAGATCGTGCTGCTGCCGTTCTGGTCGCCGTTCCACCTCAACAAGATTTCGTACTGGGCGCGCACCACCATGGTGCCGCTGATGGTGATCGCCGCGCTGAAGCCGCGCGCGAAGAATCCGCTGGGCGTCGGCATCGACGAGCTGTTCCTGCAGGATCCGCGCTCGATCGGCATGACCGCGAAGGCGCCGCACCAGAGCATGGCCTGGTTCCTGCTGTTTCGCTCGCTCGATGCGATCCTGCGCGTGATCGAGCCGCTGTTTCCGAAGCGCCTGCGCAAGCGCGCGATCGATGCCGCGCTCGCTTTCATCGAGGAGCGGCTCAACGGCGAGGACGGCATGGGCGCGATCTATCCGCCCATGGCCAACATCGTCATGATGTATGACGCGCTCGGCAAGGACGAGAACTACCCGCCGCGCGCGATCACGCGGCGGGGCATCGACAAGCTGCTCGTGATCAACGACGACGAGGCCTATTGCCAGCCCTGCGTCTCGCCGGTCTGGGATACGACCCTGACCGCCCACGCGCTGCTGGAGGCGGGCGATGCGCAAGCCGTGCCGGCCGCCAAGCGTGGCCTCGACTGGCTGATTCCGAAGCAGGAGCTCGAGGTGAAGGGCGACTGGGCCGTGAAGCGGCCCGACGTGCGTCCGGGCGGCTGGGCCTTCCAGTACAACAACGCCCATTACCCTGACCTCGACGACACCGCGGTCGTGGTGATGTCGATGGACCGCATGCGCCGGGAGCACGGCGTCGCCGGCTATGACACTGCAATCGCCCGTGGCCGCGAGTGGATCGAGGGCATGCAGAGCGACGACGGCGGCTGGGCGGCCTTCGACGTCAACAATCTCGAATATTACCTGAACAACATCCCGTTCTCGGACCATGGCGCGCTGCTCGATCCGCCGACCGAGGACGTCACCGCGCGCTGCATCTCGATGCTGGCGCAACTCGGGGAAACCGCGACAACCAGCAAGCAGGTGGCCGCCGGCGTCGCTTACCTCAGGAAGACCCAGCACCCGGAGGGGTCCTGGTACGGCCGCTGGGGCATGAACTTCATCTACGGGACCTGGTCGGTTCTGTGCGCTCTCAACATGGCCGGCGTCGACCACAAGGATCCCATGATCCGGAAAGCCGCCGCCTGGCTGGCCTCGATCCAGAACGAGGACGGCGGATGGGGCGAGGACGCCGTCAGCTACCGGCTGGACTACCGGGGATGGCAGGCCGCCCCCTCGACCGCCTCGCAAACGGCATGGGCCTTGCTTGCCCTGATGGCGGCAGGCGAGGTTGATCACCCGGCCGTCGCCCGCGGGGTGGAGTACCTGATTGCAACACAAAACAAAAAAGGACTGTGGGACGAGCAGCGGTACACCGCCACAGGCTTCCCCCGTGTATTCTATCTACGTTATCATGGTTACCCGAAGTTCTTTCCGCTGTGGGCGTTGGCGCGGTATCGGAACTTGCGGAACACCAACAGCAGGGTGGTAGGGGTCGGAATGTGACTTTGGGGACGGGGGACTGTTTCACCGCGGGGAATACCATTGACCCGCGGCCGATATTGATCGTGACCGGACTGGTTCAGGAGGCCCGCATTGCGGCCGGGCCCGGAATGGCGGTCATCTGTTCATCCAGCAGCCCGACCCAGTTGCGGGCGCTGCTGACAGTGGTGGATCCTGAGACGATTCGCGGCGTGATCTCGTTCGGCGTGGCCGGCGGGCTCGACCCGACGCTGCGGTCCGGCGACGTCGTGCTGGCGACCGAGGTGCTGTCGGGCGATACCCGCTGGGCCGCCGGCCTGTCGCTCGGCGACGACCTGATCGAGCGCCTGACCTCGGGCCGGCGCCGTGTGGTGCGCGGCAGCCTCGCCGGCGCCGAGGAAGTGGTCACCGGCCGCTCCTGCAAGGCGGCGCTGCATTCGGAGACGGGGGCGTTCGCCGTCGACATGGAGAGCCACATCGCGGCCGCCTACGCCGCCGAGGCCGGGCTGCCCTTTGCCGCGGTCCGCGTCATCAGCGATCCCGCCCACCGCGCGCTGCCGGCGCTCGCCCGCGCCGCCATCAAGCCGAACGGCCAGATCGACCTCGCCGCCGTGCTGCGCGGCATCGTGCGAAATCCCACAACGCTGCATGCGCTGGTCTCGACTGGCATCGACTTCAACCGCGCCCTGCGCAGCTTGCGCGGCTGCCGCGATTTTCTGATCGGGACGGAGCTGATCGAGAGCGAAGCCCTGGTCTCCAAGGCAGCCTGAGCGCAAGAGAACAAGCGACGACGGAACAGGTGAAAGCTCCGATCTCCATTGGAGTTCGGAGCTTTTTGCATTGACAGCCAGGCGTGCGTGCAGGCCAGGCGCCGCCTCGTCGCTTTGAGACGCTCAGTCGGCCTTCAGGACCGTAGCAACTGCGCCCTTCGGCTTCACGTCGATGACCAGGAGCTTGACCGGTTCGCTCCCGATGTTCTCTGCCTTGTGCCATTGATCGACCGCTTCGAGAATGAAGCTGCCGGCACTGTAAGTCTCGGTCTTGTTGGCGTCGAGATTGGTCACCCGCAGCGTACCCGATTGCATGTAGCCATAGCGGGGATGCGGATGCTTGTGCTCAGGCAGCTTCGCGCCCGCCGGGATGTCGTAGGTTGAAACGGAGATCTGCACGTCCTTCTGCGGCATCACGATTGGCTGTCCGCTCGATGTATTCAAAGTCGTGAGTATCGGAGTCACCTTGACGGCCTTCGCGCTATCGGCTGCCTGAACATTTTCCGCCAGGGCCGGCGAAACAAGCAGAACAAGGCCCGCTGCAATTCCTGGCAGTCCGCGGTAATTCAACTTTGACACGTTGCGTCTCCTTTGTAGTCGTCGCGGATAGCCGATGCGCCAAAGGCGCTGACGGCGGCGACCATCCCGTGGAGTGGATGCATGTCGCCCGCTACAAAAGGATTTCTGTCTCCTTCAGTGTCGTTACCAATGCAACGCTGTTGCGGATACATGTCGTCTTGAAACAGCACGCCTGCTGGCGTCGGCTTGTTGAATGGCTTTGCGGGAATGATGCGGCAAAGGGAATGCAGGACGCTTGCGCCTAACAAGCAAAAAGGCCCGGTCGCGATGGCGACCGGGCCTTTGTGTTTCGATGTTGGTGGTCCGCTCTTACGCAGCGGTCGAAGCCTTCTGCGCGGCCTTTGCCACAGGCACGGGCCAGCGCGCCCGAAATACAGGCCGTCATCGCGGCCTTCAACCGGCTGCAGACACGTCTGGCTCTGCTCCTGCGTGCCCGGATGGCGTTGCTCGGAGGCATCTCGCACGACGTTCGATCCTTCGCGACGCGATTGCGCCTGAGCGTCGATTGCATTCCGGAAGCGACGGAGCGCGACCGGGCAGTCAACGGAATCGCGGACATGATCCGTCTGCTGGACGACTCGCTCCTTGCCAGTCGCGCGGGAGCCGGCGAACTCGAAGAGGAGCTGTTGGAGTTCGACGAAATTGTTCGCTCCGAAGTTCTGGACAGGCGGGCGGCGGGAGCCGCGATCGACCTGCGCGTCGGTCCGGGCGTGGAGGGTTCCAATATCCTTGGTGATCGCCTCGCGTGCCGGCGGATCGTCGCCAACCTTGCTGACAATGCACTCAAGTACGGCTACGTCGCGCATCTCGCTATGGAAAGAGAGGCGCATTTCGTTCTCTTGATGGTTGACGACGAAGGCCCCGGCATTCCGCTCAGTCAACGCGATATCTTGCTCGAACCCTTCGTGCGCCTGGAGCAGTCTCGCAATCGGTGCACAGGCGGGGCGGGTCTCGGCCTCGCAGTTGTTCGCAGTCTGGTCGAGGCGGGGCGCGCTTCTCCGTCCGGCTGCCGGTGTTTGCTGCAGGCTGAGGATTGCATCGCCGAGGGCGATTGCCGGACCTGGGACAAGTGGATTCATCGGGCCGGATTCTTACAGAACGTTACGTGCCGTTGACCAAACGCCAAGCAACGATGAATCAGGATCAAAAGGCGCTGACATTGTTCCTGCATTCTCCGTGACACGGACCTGCCGCAGCGCATGGCCGTCAACTCGTTCACGGAGAATGCCATGATGAAGAAGCTCCTGACCATGTCCGCGCTTGCAGGAGTGCTGTCGGTGGCCGTCGTCGCCGACGCCAATGCTTGGACGCGCAGCCGCTCGGTGTCCGGCTGGCGCGGTACGGCGTCCGTCAACGCCTCGGGCAGCTGTGCCAACGGAACCTGCTCACGGCAAATCACCCGCACCGGTCCGTACGGCAACAGCGTAAGCCGCCAGGGGACGGTGTCCTGCAGCGGCGGGGTCTGCACCGGCAGCCGCACCACCACCGGGCCGAATGGCAATTCCGTCACCCGTGAGGTCACGGCGGCCCGCTGGGGATCGGCCGGCGCTCCGCGCTACTATGGTCCGGGTGCTGTCGCAGCCGGCTTCGCGGTGGGGAGTGCCGTCGGCGCGGCTGCGGTCGCCCCGGCATACGTTGCGCCAGCCGTTGTATATCCGCCCGCGCCGGTCGTTTATGCGGCCCGCCCGGTTGTCTATGGCCCGCGCCCCTATTACTACGTGCCTTGGTACCATGCACGCTGGGCCTACTACCATGCCCCGCGAACCTACTATTGGCGCTAACCCCAGGGCCTCGAAAAGTGACACCGCAATCGTCCCGAAGGCGCTGACTTGTGCTTAGCCAAATGAAAAGGCCTGATCGCGGCGGCGGTCGGGCCTTGGTGTCTTGACTTGATGTCGCGCTTAGGCGGAGGTCTTCTGCTCGGCGGCGAGCGCGCCTCGTCGCGGAGGGAGACTGGTTGGTGTCGCTCTCGAGCGGGGCAGGATGGCATAGTGCCACTGTTTTGCCCGACGCGTCAAATTGATTTCGTAAAATTCGAATTCGTGCGGGCTTTGAGTCGCGGTGGCTGGCGACCTGTCTGGCTGCGAAAATAACCCGTGCCGTGATGCCCGCCGGTTTGCGGCTGATTTGATCGATGCTGCAATGGCTTGACGGAACGGGTCCCGTGACCGCCAGCTGTCTTGGTTCTACTGTGCATGGGGTTGTTTTTCATTTTTTGCAGGAAAGCTCCCGGGCCAGCCAAGCAATGAGGGCAGAGAGCTTAGAGCGTTTCACATTTTGATTGAAGCATAACCGGCGCTTGCGAAGTAGTTGGCGCATTCGCGAGGCTGGATGTCCTGGACGAGGTGACCGATATGGCGCCAGGTGTCCTCGATGGTGCGCTTCTGAGCTTGCCGCATCCAATGTTTGATCTTGGAGAAGGCCTGTTCGATCGGGTTGAGGTCGGGCGAGTATGGCGGCAGGTACCAGAGCCTGGCGCCGGCAGCCTTGATCATCTGCCTGATGGCTTTCGACTTGTGGCTTCCGAGATTGTCGAGAATGACGATGTCCCCCTCGCGCAGGGTTGGCAGGAGAAGGTGCTTCACATAAGCGCGGAAGCATTCGCCGTTGATGGGGCCGTCGAAGACGCAGGGTGCTGTGAGTTGGTCATGGCGGAGTGCGCCGAGGAATGTGAGGGTACGCCAATGCCCGTGCGGGGCGAAGCCACGCAGGCGTGCCCCTTTGGGGCCCCAGCCTCGCAAAGGGGCCATGTTGGTCTTGATCCAGGTCTCATCGATGAAGACGAGCCGACCCGGATCAAGTCCGGCCTGCCAGGATCGCCACCGCTGGCGCCTACGAGAGACGTCGGCGCGAGCCTGTTCGAGGGCGAACAATGTTTTTTTTGAACCGCAGCCCTTCCCGGCGTAGGAACAGCCAGACCGCGTTGTGTGAAACCTTGACCCCACGGGCTGCCAGTTCCGCCTTCAGGCCATGCAGCGTCAGATGCGGCGTCTGAGTGATCCGTTCGACGATGAAGGCGCGATGCGGATCAAGCACAGGCTTGCGGTGACCCCCCATCTTGCCAGGCGCTACCGAACCGGTCGCTCGATAACGCTGTGACCACTTCACAACTGACGAGACCGCAACGCCAAACCGTTCCGCCACAGATCGGCAGCTCTCACCTTTGGCAACAGCGGATACCGCGCGCTTGCGCAAATCGTTGGAAATTGGTCGCACCATCGGATGCTGGCCTCCAGCCCAGCCAGCATCTTGAATCATATTCGCCCCAGATCCGGAATCCCTTCCGATTCAATAAATTCGTGAACCGCTCTAGCCTCCGCAATGACTCCGGCCTGCCGCAGGCGCTGGCGCCGGAAAAGAAAAGGCCCGGTCGCGATGGCGACTGGGCCTTTTTCGTTCGTGACTTGCGAGTGTGCTTACGCGGCGGTCGAAGCCTTCCGCGCAGCCTTCTGTTCGGCGGCGGCGGCCTCGTCCTTGCGGATCTCCGACAGGCGCTTCTGCACTTCGGCCGAGAAAATGTACTGCGCCGGGCGCTGCTTGCTCATGTCGATCTCCGGCGCCATCGGGCCGGTGGTCCTGATGCCGCGCAGCGACACCCACATCGCCTTCAGCGGGTTGTTCAGCGCCGCAGTCGCCGCCGTCGGCTCGTAGCCGCAATGGGCCATACAGTCGGCGCACTTTTCGTACTTGCCGGTGCCGTAGGTTTCCCAGTCGGTGGTCTCCATCAGCTCCTTGAAGGTTTTCGCGTAGCCTTCACCGAGCAGATAGCAGGGCTTCTGCCAGCCGAAGATGTTGCGCGCGGGCATGCCCCACGGCGTGCACTCGTATTCCTGGTTGCCGGCGAGGAAGTCCAGGAACAGGCCGGAATGCATGAAATTCCACTTCTTGCCCTTGCCCATGGCAAAGACGTCGCGGAACAGCTTCTTGGTCTTGGTGCGGTTGAGGAAGTGCTCCTGGTCCGGGGCGCGCTCATAGGCGTAGCCCGGCGACATCGAGACGCCGACGCCGAGCTCGACGGTGAGGTCGAGGAATTTCGCGATCTCCTCGGCCGGATGGCCGTCGAAGATGGTGGCGTTGACGTTGACGGTGAAGCCGCGCGCCTTGGCCGCCTTGATCGCGGAGACGGCGCGGTCGAACACGCCCTTCTGCGACACCGCCTTGTCGTGGTGGTCGCGCAGGCCGTCGAGATGCACGGAGAAGAACAGGTACGGCGAAGGCTCGAACAGATCGAGCTTCTTCTCGAGCAGCAGCGCGTTGGTGCAGAGCGAGACGAACTTCTTGCGTGCGACGAGGCCGCGCACGATCTCGCCGATCTCCTTGTGGATCAGCGGCTCGCCGCCGGGAATGGCGACCATCGGCGCGCCGCACTCGTCGGCGGCGTCCCAGCACTCCTGCGCCGTCATGCGGCGGTTCAGGATCGCGTCGGGATAGTCGATCTTGCCGCAGCCGACGCAGGCGAGGTTGCAGCGAAACAGCGGCTCCAGCATCAGCACGAGCGGATAGCGCTTGCGGCCAAGCAGTTTCTGCTTGAGCAAATAGCCGCCGATACGCATTTCCTTGAAGAAGGGGATAGCCATTACACGTTTCTTTCCGGGCTTGAAATTCGGGTGGGTCAGCTCGCAGCCAATTGGGCCGGAAGCCGAAATTCGATGTTCTCCTCGCGGCCCGGCAACACCGAGACCTTGACCGGTCCGAGCCGCCGCATCGCTTCGATCACGTCATCCACGAGTACCTCGGGCGCCGAGGCGCCGGCCGTGATGCCGACGGTCCTGGCATTTTTCAGCCACTCCGGATTGAGCTCGCTGCCGTCGGCAATCAAATAACTCGCGACGCCGGCCTCGGTGCCGATTTCGCGAAGCCGGTTCGAGTTCGAGCTGTTGGCAGCGCCTACCACCAGGATCACGTCGACCAGCTTGCTCAAGTCCCTTACCGCAGATTGGCGGTTCTGTGTCGCATAGCAGATATCCCGGATATCCGGACCTTGAATGTCTGTAAAGCGGGCCTGCAGGGCCGCGATGATGTCCTTGGTGTCGTCGACCGACAGGGTGGTCTGGGTGATGTAGGCCACCGGCGTATCCGCCGCCAGCGTGAGCGCCTTAACCTCTTCAACACTCTGGACAAGCTGCACGGGCCCGGGGACCTGACCCATCGTGCCCTCGACCTCGGGGTGGCCGGCATGGCCGATCAGGATCAGCATGCGGCCCTTGCCGATGTAGCGCTTCCCCTGATTGTGAACCTTCGTGACCAGCGGGCAGGTGGCATTGAGCACCGGAAGATCGCGCGCGGCGGCCTCTTCCTCGACGCTGCGGGCGACACCATGGGCGCTGAAGACCGTCACCGCTTTCGGCGGAACCTCGGAGAGTTCCTCGACGAAAATCGCGCCTTTGCCCTTCAGGCTCTCGACGACGTATTTGTTATGCACGATCTCATGGCGCACGTAGACCGGGGGGCCGTATTTCTCCAGTGCCCGTTCCACGATCTCGATCGCACGCACCACGCCCGCGCAGAAGCCGCGCGGTTGCGCCAGATAAACTTCCATTGGACGCTCGTTACGCAAGTTCCACCAATCCGCTTTTGTAAGTCCCGACGGCACCCCGATACTGACCAATGAGTTGCAATATCCGCACCATTGGGTCGCGTACGCGGTAGCCGCCCACCCCCGGAGGGGCTCCGGCGCATGGAGGCGCAATACTTTGTGTCAAAAAATCGGCATCAAGGAAAGGTCGGACCGCTACGGGTCCGTTTTTGAGGTATCATAGTAGGATCTGCGGTGGGTGCAAATGCGCGACATTCGTGCATCGTCCTTCGTCACTTTCCCGCCTCAACTCCCCGGCTATACCGGCCGCCCCGCATGATTTTGCCCCGGTCTCCCGTCGTTTACCTCGAACCTTCTCGCGGCGAGAACCACTCAAAACAGCAATAGGTTTCGCCCGGGAACTCCGATAAACAGCGGGCGTTTCCGGCAAGCTGTTAACCGCAGAAAGAAAAGAAGTGCTGCAAAGCGTAGTCGTTGCCATTGTCAGGGCCTGCACCCGGTTTGCCTCCCTCGTCGTCCTTCTCGGGCTCCTGCTGTCGGTGGGAGCGGGCTATTACGCCGCGCGCCACTTCGCCATCAACACCGACATCAATTCGCTGATTTCCCAGAATCTCGACTGGCGCAAGCGCGACCAGCAATTCGACCAGGCGTTCGATCAGAACGAAACGATTCTCGCCGTGATCGAGGCCCGGACGCCGGAGATGACGAGCGCCGCAGCAGACGCGCTCTATGCAAGGCTGAAAGACGACAAGACCAACTTCCAGTCGATGCAGCAACTCGGTAGCGGCGAGTTCTTCGAGAAGAATGGACTGTTGTTCCTGCCTAAGGAGGAAGTCGCCAAGACGACCGGCGAGCTCGAATCCGCCGCGCCCCTGATCGAGATCATGGCCGGCGATCCCTCGATCCGCGGCCTGACCGGCGCGCTGGAAACCGGCCTTGCCGGCGTCAAGCGAGGCCAGGTCAAGCTTGACAACACCGACCGGCCCTTCAATCTGATCGCGCAGACCGTCGAGACCGTGCTCAACAAGGGCAATGCCAGCTTCTCCTGGCGCGAGCTCGTCAGCGACGAGCCGTTGAAGGATTCGGACAAGCGTGCCTTCATCGAGTTCAAGCCCATCCTCGATTACAACGCACTGGAGCCGGGCAAGGACGCGACCGACGCGATCCGGAAAGCGGCGGCCGATCTGGACTTCCCCAACAAATACCAGGCGCGGGTGCGCCTGACCGGCCCGGTCCCGATCGCCAACGAGGAATACGCGACCGTCCAGGAGGGAGCCGTCGTCAACGGCGTCGGCACCGTTCTCGTCGTGCTGCTCATCCTGTGGCTGGCGCTGCATTCGGCAAAGATCATCTTTGCGGTGTTCGTCAATCTCTTCGTGGGCCTTGCGATCACGACCGCGGCCGGTCTGATGATGGTCGGCTCGCTCAATCTGCTGTCGATCGCGTTCGCGGTGCTGTTCGTCGGCCTCGGCGTCGATTTCGGCATCCAGTACAGCGTCCGCTATCGCTCCGAGCGCTACAAGCACGATGACCTCTCGGGCGCGCTGGTGCTGGCGGCCAAGCGCTCGGCGGTGCCGCTGTCGCTGGCTGCAATGGCCACCGCGGCGGGCTTCCTCTGCTTCATGCCGACCGACTACAAGGGCATCTCGGAACTCGGGCAGATCGCCGGCGTCGGCATGCTGGTGGCGTTCGTGTCCAGCATCACCGTGCTGCCGGCGCTGCTCAAGCTTCTGAACCCGCCCGGCGAGCCGGAGCCCGTCGGCTACGCCTTCCTGGCGCCGCTCGATCACTTCCTTGAGAAGCATCGCGTGCTGATCGTCGGCGGCACGCTGCTGCTCGCGCTTGGCGGCCTGCCGCTGCTCTACTTCATGAAGTTCGACTTCAATCCGATGAACCTGCGCAATCCGAAGGCCGAATCGATCGCCACCTTCCTCGATTTGCGCAAGGACCCCAATACCGGTGCCAATGCCATCAACGTGATGACGACGTCGGAAGAGCAGGCGAGGCAGGTCGAGGCGAGGCTCGAGAAAGTGCCCGAGGTGCTCAGGGTGATGTCTCTCGACAGCTTCGTGCCGCAGGACCAGCCGCCGAAGCTGAAGTTGCTTGCGCAGGCGGCCAAGGTGCTGAACCCCGCGCTGAACCCCGATCAGATCGATGCGGCGCCGTCGGATCAGGAAAATGTCGAGTCGCTGAAATCTTCAGTCGACAATCTGCGCCGGACCGCGGGCGACGCGAAGGGGCCGGGTGCGGTCGCCTCGCGCCGTCTTGCAAACGCGCTCGAAAAGCTCGCCGATAGCGACGAGGCCACGCGCAACAAGGCGCAGGAGGTGTTCGTCACGCCGATGAAGATCGTGTTCGGCCAGCTCAGGAACGCCATGCAGGCCGAGCCGGTCACCCTGAAGTCACTGCCGCCCGAGCTCGTCAACGCCTGGAAGAGCAAGGACGGCATCATCCGCGTCGAGGCGCTGCCCAAGGGCGATCCCAACGACAACGACACGCTGCGCAAATTCGCGGCGGCGGTGCTCGCGGCCGAGCCGACCGCGATCGGCGGACCGGTCTCGATCCTGAAATCCGGCGACACCGTGGTGAAGGCGTTCATCCACGCCGGCATCTACGCGCTGGTCGTGATCGGGCTCTTGCTGTGGATCACGCTGCGCCGGTTCGTCGACGTGCTGATGACGCTGGTGCCGCTTCTGGTTGCGGGCGCAGTGACGCTCGAGATCTGCGTGTTGATCGGGCTGCCGCTGAACTTCGCCAATATCGTTGCGTTCCCGTTGCTGCTCGGCGTCGGTGTCGCCTTCAAGATCTATTATGTCGTGGCGTGGCGGTCGGGCAGAACAAACCTGCTCCAGACCAGCCTCACGCGTGCGATCTTTTTCAGCGCGCTGACGACCGCAACCGCGTTCGGCAGCCTGTGGCTGTCGAGCCATCCCGGCACATCCAGCATGGGCAAGCTGCTGGCACTCTCGCTGGTGACAACGCTTGCCGCCGTGCTGCTGTTTCAGCCGGCCCTAATGGGCAAACCCCGCAATCTCAGGGAGTAGGCAGATGTCGCCGACGGGGTCGGCGGTGCCCTTCTGACCGGCCTTGGCGGCGCTGGCGGCCTTCGGAGCTGCAGGCGCAGGCGCAGGTGCCGTGGCGCCCGTCGTGGCTTGAGCTGCCTGCGCACCTTGAGCCTTCGGCGGCGTGGCGCCGCCGGATTTCGGTGCGCCCTTGGCCATGGCGTTGACGGGACTCGAGGGGATTGGCGGGCCGATCCGGGTCCAGGTCTCGCCGCCGCAGAGGAAGCCCATCACGCAGCCCTTGATTTCGAGCTGATCGGCACCAGCCGGCGTGATGGTCGCGCTGTAGAGCTGTCCATCCTTGGCGTTGTAGACCTGTCCTTCCCACTGATCGATGCCGGGCTTCTTCTTCATATCGATCAGGGTTGCCATGCCCAGCGTCGGCCTGTTCTTTTTCGAGACATCCGGATTGTTCTCGTCGCGCCCCCCGGGCTGCTTTTCCCAGGAGACCGCGCCCCACATGCTGCCATAGCATTGGGCGACACGAATGTTGGCGACGCCGTCGGCAACCCGCCAGTCGCCGGTCGGGTCTGCAGCGAGCGCGGGTGTCAGGCAGGTGTAACCGCCAGCCAGTATTAGTCCGGTGTAAAGGGCTAAACGCATGATGGTTCCTTGGCAGTGCAACATGATCTAAAAGCTGTGCTTGCGAAGATGGTCCGAAAAAGGGCAAAAGGCCGCACAGACCGTTTTCAGCAGCGGTCCGTTTTCAGTTGACGAGACGGCCTCCAATCGAAGTATGTAGCGGATGCACAGCCCAAATCCAGACATGTCTCAGCTATTCGCGGACCGTCAGGCCCAGCGCAGCACCCTGCATAACCGGTATCTGAACGAGCAGTTCGTCCGGGTTCTCAAGACTATCGGCTACGATGTCGGCTTCCAGAAGGGGCAGGGGCAGTACCTTTACGATCGCGAGGGCGCTCGCTACCTTGACCTGTTGTCCGGCTTTGGCGTGTTCGCGATCGGGCGCAATCATCCTGTCATGCGCGATGCGCTCAAGAGCGTCCTCGATGCCGACCTGCCCAACCTCGTCCAGTTCGACGTCTCGACGCTCGCCGGCGTGCTGGCCGAGCGGCTGCTGAAATACGTCCCCTATCTCGACAAGGCGTTCTTCGCCAATTCCGGCGCCGAATGCGTCGAAGCCGCGATCAAATTTGCGCGTGGCGCGACCGGCCGCCCCGGCATCGTCTATTGCGCCCACGGCTATCACGGCCTGACCTATGGCGCGCTGTCGCTGACGGGCGATTCGAACTTCCGCACCGGATTCGAGCCGCTGCTGCCGGGCTGCACCCCGGTCCCGTTCAACGATCTGGCCGCGCTGGAAAAGGCTCTGGCCTCGCGCGAGGTTGCGGCCTTCGTCGTCGAGCCGATCCAGGGCAAGGGCGTCAACATGCCCACCGACGAGTTCCTGCCCGGCGCGGCCGCGCTCTGCAAGAAGTACGGCACGCTGTTCGTCGCCGACGAGATCCAGACCGGCATGGGCCGCACCGGCCGCTTTCTCGCGGTCGAGCACTGGAACGTCGAGCCCGACATGGTGCTGCTGTCGAAGTCGCTGTCGGGCGGCCACGTGCCGGTCGGCGCCGTGCTGACGCGCAAGAGCATCTTCGACAAGATCTTCAACCAGATGGACCGTGCGGTGGTGCACGGCTCCACATTCTCCAAGAACGACCTCGCCATGGCCGCGGGCATCGCCACGCTCGACGTCATGGAGTCCGAGAAGCTGATCGAGTCCGCCGCCAAGCGCGGCGCCGAGCTGCGCCTCGCATTGACGCGCATGGTGCCCGGCTACGAGCTGATGAAGGAGGTGCGCGGCAAGGGCCTGATGATCGGCGTCGAGTTCGGCCCGCCGAAATCGCTGCGCCTGCGCGCCTCCTGGAACGTGCTGGAGACCGCCAACAAGGGTCTGTTCTGCCAGCTCATCACCGTGCCGCTGTTCAAGGATCACAAGATCCTCACTCAGGTCGCCGGTCACGGCAGCCACACCATCAAGCTGCTGCCGCCGCTCACGATCACCGAGGAAGACTGCAGCTGGATCGAGCGCGCCTTCGACGACGTCATCGCCGGCAGCCACAAGGTCCCCGGCGCGATCTGGTCGCTCGGCAAGACGCTGGTGGACAACGCGGTGCGACGGTCGGCTTAAGTTTGCGACCGGTCTCAGCAATCACAGTGTCCCGCTGCGGGGATGGTCTGGATTGCTTAGCTTCGCTCGCAATGACGACTGAGCCTCCTACCCCTCCACATTCGCCTTCATCGCCGCCTCGAGCTTGTCGACGAATTCGGCGAGCTCGTCGGCGCCGATATCGCTGACTGCCCAGAAGTTCAGGCCGCGGTCGCCCCAGCGGCGGCAGTTGAAGCCCTGCATGGTCTGGGTCTTCGGCGGCCGGTGCTCGGTGCTCGAGGTTTGCGACACGAACAAATTGATCACGTGCTGCCGGCGCTTGTAGACGACGGCGCCGATGGCGCGGGCGTCGATATAGTCGAGCCGGCCGCCGACCAGCGTAAAACCTTGCGCGGTGAGATCGATCACCGGCGGGGCGACGTCGAGCTTGCCGTTGAACCAAGGCTTCACGGTATGCTGGTCGGTCGAGACCACGTCGGTGAGGTGGCCGGCCTGGAGCGAGCGCAGATGCGCGGAGACGACCTCCGACAGGATGCGTTGCTGGTCGTCCTGGCGCAGCACCACGGCGACCACGCCGGAGGCGGCGAGCGCAGAGACTGCCGAGCCCATCGCAAAGCCGCGCAGCACGGAGCGGCGCGTCGGCTGCTGGTGCTGCGCCTGCGGCAGCGAGGTTTCGATGCGAGCACGCAGGCTTGCCGGCGCGGTGTAGCGCAGATTGGTGTCTGCGAGCACGCGCTGCATCTCGCGCTGGGCGGCAAACTCGGCGGTGCAGTCCGAGCAGCTTGCGATATGTGCTTCGACCTCGCGCGCGTGTCCGGCATCGAGCTCGTTGTCGAGCAGCGCGTGAAGCAGGATCCTTGCTTCGTCGCAGGTCATTTCGCTTGCTCCTCTTCCGCCGTCCAGGCCGCGCGCAGCATGGCGCGGGCGCGGGCGAGGCGGGACATCACGGTGCCGACGGGGACGCCGACGGCCTCGGCGATCTCACGATAGGACAGGTTGTTGATCTCCCGCAGCACGAATGTTTCCTTGAACGGTTCGGCGAGCGCGTCGATCAGCTTGCGGATCGCGCCGGCATCGCGGCTGCGCAGCACTTCGGTTTCAGGGCTCACCTCGCTTTCCTGCCATAGCGGCGTCTGCTCGGCGGCGCCGGGCGTATCCTCGATCGCGCTCGGTCTATGCGCGCGCCGCGCATATTCGGCGTTGCAGACGTTGCGCAGGATCGCGAACAACCAGGGCTTCATCGCCGGGCCGCGATAGCTGTCGAAATGCTTCAGCGCGCGCAGATAGCACTCCTGCACCGCGTCCTCGGCGTCGGAGGCATCGCGCAGCAGGTAGCGTGCGAGCGTGTAGACGTCGTCGAGATAGGGCAGCGCGGCCTCGCGGAAGCGCTGTGCCTTCTGCACATCGTCGGTGGCGGGCATCGCTCCTCGCCTTGCCTCTGTTTCTTCTTTCGTCATGATCGAAGGCGCGCGTGCCCGGCCGGCGTGGGACCACCGGCCGGGCAGGACGTTGATGCCTTGGTTGGAGACGTTACTCAACCTTGATCATCCCCGTCATGTGCGGGTGCAGCGAACAAAAGTACTTGTAGTCGCCCGCATCGGTGAAGGTGAACGAGAATTTGTCGTTGGTGTCCAAGGTCTTGGATCTGAACTTGCCGACCGAGACTACGGTGTGGGGAATGTCGTCCCGGTTGGTCCAAGTCACGGTGGTGCCGGTCCTGATCTTGAGCTCGGCCGGCTGGAAGACGAAATTGTCGATATGCACGTCCATGTCGTCGGCACGGGCCGTAGTTACGGGCGACAGGATGGCCGCGGTCACGGCGAGGCCGAAGTCGCGGCGATTGAGCATCTTCATTGTCAGCGTCCGTTCAATCTTGGATTCAACCCTGGAGCGGCGTGTCGATGATCGCGAGTCGCTGCTCGTTCTGCTTGAAGTTGATGCTGGCGACGCCGAGCATGGAGCGCAGTTTTGTATCCTCGACCTTCATCGGCCCGGGCGAGGGAGCCGCTCCCGGCGCCGGCTGCGGGAAGGCGGTCGAGCGCGCGGTGTGGAAGGTGATGTTGCCCTCGACCTTCTGCATCACCTGGTGGATGTGCCCGTTCAGCACGGTGACCGAGCCAAAACCCTTGACGTATTCCAGCGCGCGGCCGCCATCCTCGGTGCCCCAGCCCCATTGCGGGTAGACCGTCCACAGCGGGATGTGCGCGAACAACACGATCGGCGTCGATTTCGACTTACCGCGCAGATCGTCCTCCAGCCAGGCAAGCTGCTCGGCGCCGAGATTGCCGAGGCCGCCGGCGTTGAGATCGACGACGTTGACGAGGCCGACGAAATGCACGCCGCCGGCGTCGAAGGAATACCAGCCGTGACCCTTGGTGCCGCGGCCGTAGCGTTCGCGATAGAGCTTTACCTCTTCGTCGATGAAATCGTGTTCGCCGGGCACGTAGTGCACGTCGAGCTTGGTCTGCGAGATGATCCTCTCGGCATTGTCGAACTCGGCGGCCTTCGACAGATGCGTGATGTCGCCGGTGTGGATCATGAAGGACGGCTTGGCCGGCATCGCGTTGATCTTGCCGACCGCTTCCTCCAGCGTGCCGAGCGCGTTGGGATTGGCCGGCTTGTCGAAGCCGACATGGCTGTCGCTGATCTGGAGGAAGGTCATGCCCGGCGCAGCCGCGGTTGCGGCCTCAGCGGAATCGATGATGCCGAGCGAGCGCGGCACGCCGCCCGTGACGGTCCAGAGCACCCCGGTGCCGGCCCAGGTCATGCACTCCAGCACCTTGCGGCGGCTGACGCCGTCATCCCCGTGATCCTGTCCGCTCATCGCGCCTCTCCACGTCGCCCGGAATTGGGCTTCGGGGAGGTGATCGGGGATGGGGGAGGCTTATTCCCGGATGCGATGACGATTTCGTGAGGAGGTATCTCGTGTCCCGGACGCGCTGCAACGCCTGCTGCGCAAGAGCCGAGACCCCAGACGCGATACGGCACGCGGTGAGGTGGGCCCCGGCTCAGCAGCGCATCGTTTCACGCTGCGCGACGTCTGGGGCACGAGACCTATCTTGCGAACTCTCGGACCGCTTCCACCACGGCCGCGGGCACTTCCTGTGCCACGCAGTGTCCGGCGCCTTCAAAGACCAGCGTACTGGCGCGCGGAATGAGCGACACCGCGCGTCGCGCCATCTCCCGGTAGATCGGCCCTGACTTCGCGGCAGTCGTGACGCGTACCGGGCAATCGATCTCAGCGAGCGAGCCGAACGGATTGCCGCGGGCATCGCCAACGTAGACCTGCGCCATCGCCTCATAGATCGGGCGGAGCATTGCCGACTCGATCTCCGGCATGCAGCAGAGCCGGACCCTGCCATCGTCGAGTGTCACGAAGCCGTGTCGCACATAGGCCCGAAGCGAGGTGTCGGTCCAATCCGCAAATGCCGGCGCTGCGCGGTAGCGGTTGAAGACGGCATCGGAGTTGTCGAATTCGGCCTGACGGCGCAACGCACCTTGCACGCGGGCCAGGGAGTCTTCGTCCAATCCGCCCGAGAGCGCCGCGCGCGGGTCCATGATGGTCGGCTCCATCACGAACAGCCGCGTGAAACATTCGGGCAACAGCTTTGCCGCAAGCAGCAGATCGGTCGCGCCCGCGCTGTGGCCAATGCCGTAGACGTTGCGCAGCTTCAACGCGTCGATCACCCGACAGATGTCGCCGGCAAAGTCGAGGAAATGATAGGCGCGGGGCTTGTGGCTCGCGCCATGGCCGCGGCGGTCGAGCGCATAGACCGTGTAGGTCGATGCAAGCTCGCGCGCGACCTCGTCCCAGACGTCGGCGACGAAACCGGTGCCGTGCACGAGGAGAGCGGGCGGCTTCCCGCTCTCGCCCCATTGCAACATGGCGATTTGTGCATCAGTGGGGCCGATTGAAAAGCGCTGACTGATCATGGTGATCGGATGCTACTTCGCATCCTCCAGGATCATCGTGGCGCCTTTCTCCGCGATCATCGCCGTCGGTGTGTTGGTGTTTCCGGACGTGATGGTCGGCATGATCGAGGCATCGACGATGCGTAAGCCCGAGAGGCCGTAGAAGCGCAACCGCTCGTCCACCACCGCCATCGGATCGTTTGCCGTTCCCATCTTCGCCGTGCCGACCGGATGGAAGATAGTGGTGCCGATGTCGCCGGCGGCTTTCGCGAGCGAGGCGTCGTCATCGCCGACGGTGGGCCCGGGCAGATATTCGCTTGGACGATATTTGGCCAGCGCCTTCTGCTGCATCAGGCGGCGCGTGGTGCGGATGGCGTCGGCGGCGACCTGGCGGTCGTCGTCGGTCGACAGGTAGTTCGGCGCGATGATCGGCTTCTCATCAGGTGTCGCCGCGCGCAAGCGAACGGTGCCGCGAGAGGTCGGCTGCAGATTGCAGGCGCTGACGGTGATGGCGGGAAAGCGGTGCAGGGGATCGCCGAACTTGTCGAGCGACAGCGGCTGCACGTGAAACTGGATGTTGGCGCGGGCGCGCGTCGCGTCCGAGCGCGTGAAGATGCCGAGCTGCGACGGCGCCATGGTCAGAGGACCGCGGCGGCGGAAGGCGTAGTCGAGACCCATCAGGCCGCGGCGGAAGAGGTTGTAATAGGTCTCGTTCAGCGTGCGGACGCCCTCGACCCGGTAGATCGCGCGCTGCTGGAGGTGGTCCTGGAGATTGCGCCCCACACCCGGCTTGTCCATGACAATGTCGATGCCGAGCGGGGACAGCCAGTCGGCGGGTCCAATGCCGGAGCGATGCAGCACCTGCACCGAGCCGATCGCGCCTGCCGAGAGGATGACCTCGCGTTTCGCACGCGCCTCGACGATCTCGCCGTTCTGGATGAAGCGGACGCCGACGGCGCGGCCTTGCTCGATGACGAGGCGATCGACCAGCACATGCTTCTCGAGCCGCAGATTGGGGCGGTTCAGTGCGGGCTTGAGGAAGCCGCGCGCCGACGACCAGCGCCGGCCGCGCTTCTGGTTGACGTGGAAATAGCTCGTGCCTTCGTTGTCGCCGGTGTTGAAATCCGGGATGCGCCTGATGCCCATCTCCTCGGCGGCATCGCCGACGGCATCGAGAACGGCCCAGGACAGCCGCGGGGCCTCGATGCGCCACCCGCCGCCAGCGCCGTGATGCTCGCTGGCGCCGAGGAAGTGATCCTCCAGCCGCTTGAACAGCGGCAGCACGTCGTCATAGCCCCAGCCGGTCAGCCCAAGCTGGCGCCAATGATCGTAGTCGGCGGCCTGTCCGCGCATCGAGATCATGGCGTTGATCGCCGAGCAGCCGCCGATCACCTTGCCGCGGGGATAGGCGAGCGAACGGCCGTTCAGGCCGGGCTCCGCCTCGGTCTTGAACATCCAGTCCGAGCGGGGATTGCCGATTGCGAAGAGATAGCCGACCGGGATGTGGAACCAGATCCAATTGTCGTCGCCGCCGGCTTCCAGGATGAGGACGCGGTTGTTGCGATCGGCCGACAGCCGGTTGGCGACGATGCAGCCGGCCGTGCCGACTCCGACGACAATGTAGTCAAACTCACCTTCGAGCCGCCTTGGCATTCTGCTTCCACCCGGATGGTCACTTTGCGTTCCGTCTAATAGGCAGACGCAGCGGATCGGGACAAGCCCGGCCATGACGAGAGAACAGAGCTACCCTGGACCCTCCGCCGGTTGGGTGGACCAGCGCTTGCATGGTAGACAGTCCTCTATTGCTAACAAAGCTTGGGACCTTCCATGCCTATCGTGAACCGCGTCGCCGACCTTCAGCCCGACATCCAGGCCTGGCGGCGGGACATCCATGAGCACCCCGAGCTGCTGTACGACGTCCACCGCACCGCAGCATTCGTCGCGGACCGGCTGCGGGAGTTCGGCTGCGATGAGGTCGTGACCGGTCTCGGCCAGACCGGCGTGGTCGGGGTGATCAAAGGCAACAAGCCGGCCGGCGAGGGGCCCAAGGTGATCGGCATGCGTGCCGACATGGACGCGCTGCCGGTCGAGGAGCAGACCAATCTGCCTTACGCCTCCAAGATCCCCGGCAAGATGCACGCCTGCGGTCATGACGGCCATACTGCGATGCTGCTGGGGGCCGCCCGCTATCTCGCCGAGACCCGCAATTTTGCCGGCGATGCCGTGGTGATCTTCCAGCCCGCCGAGGAGGGCGGCGCCGGCGGCGCGGCCATGGTCAAGGACGGCCTGATGGAGCGCTTCGGCATCGACCAGGTCTACGGCATGCACAACGGCCCGGGCATCCCTGTCGGCTCGTTCGCGATCCGGCCGGGTCCGATCATGGCGGCGACGGACGAAGTCGATATCATGATCGAGGGCGTCGGCGGCCACGCCGCGCGCCCGCACAAATGCGTCGATTCCGTGCTGGTCGGTGCGCAGGTGATCACGGCACTGCAGTCGATCGTCGCGCGCAGCGTCGACCCGCTTGAGTCGGCCGTGATCTCGATCTGCGAATTCCACGCCGGCAACGCCCGCAACGTCATTCCGCAGACCGCGACGCTGAGAGGCACCATCCGCACCCTGTCGCCGGAGGTGCGCAAGCTGGTCGAGAAGCGCGTGCGTGAAGTTGTGGCAGGCGTGGCGCAGATCACCGGCGCCAAGATCGACCTGCGCTACAAGCGCAATTATCCCGTGGTGAACAATCACGCGGCTGAGACTGAAGTGGCGCGGCGCATCGCCGAGCAGGTCGCGGGAGAAGCCAATGTGCACGACATGGCCCCGCTGATGGGCGGCGAGGATTTCGCCTATATGCTGGAAGCGCGGCCCGGTGCCTTCATTTTCTGCGGCAACGGCGACAGCGCCGGCTTGCATCACCCCGCCTATAATTTCAACGACGAGGCGATCGTCTACGGCACGTCCTATTGGGTGAAGCTGGTCGAGGAGCAGCTCGCGGCGTCTTAGTTCACCTCGCCCCGCTTGCAGAAGGGCAATCGCGTATGAGGTTTGGGCTTGGGGGCACCGACGGTACCCACAGCGTCATGGCCGGGCTTGTCCCGGCCATCCACGCCTTTCCACGCAGCACAAAGAACGTGGATGCGCGGGACAAGCCCGGGCATGACGGCGTCTGCTGAATGTTCAAAAGCAATTGCCCTCTCCCCGCAAGAATGGGGAGAGGGAGAGGCGGCACCTTCAGAACATCCGCGAGAAGATCACATAGAGCGTGGCCGACAGCATGATCGCGCAGGGCAGCGTCAGCACCCAGGCCATCAGCAGGTTGCGGATCGTCGACCATTGCAGGCCTGAACCGTTCGCTGCCATGGTGCCGGCGACGCCCGACGACAGCACGTGCGTGGTCGAGACCGGCAGGCCGAACACGTCGGCGGCGCCGATCGTGGCGGCGGCCACGAGTTCGGCCGAAGTGCCTTGCGCGTAGGTGAGATGGGACTTGCCGATCTTCTCGCCGACCGTGATCACGATGCGCTTCCAGCCGATCATGGTGCCGAGGCCGAGTGCGATGGCGACCGCGATCTTCACCCAGTTCGGGATGAACTTCGTGGCGGCGTCGAGCGAGCCCTTGTAGGCATTCAAGGTCGCGATCTCTTCCCTGTTGAGATCGTTTTCCTTGTCCTTCATCAGGAACCGGATCGCTTCCGAGATCATGTACATGTCGTTGCGGGTGTTGCCGACGGCCTCCGCCGGCACCTTGTTCAGCGTGCCGTATTTGGCGACCTGGTCGCCGACATCCTTCACCAGCACGGAGAGCGAGGGATAGGTGCCCTCATTGATGTGACGCAACGTGATGTACTGCGTCACGGCCGGACGGGGATCGCCGATGACGCTGTGTCCGGCGCCCTTCGCGGAGATCACCTGGGCGGCGGCATCCGAGGTCTTCTGGAACTGGACGACCTGGGATTCCGGCAATGCGCGGTTGAGCGCGTAGGCCGTCGGCACGGTGCCGATCAGGATCAGCATGATCAGGCCCATGCCCTTCTGGCCGTCGTTCGAGCCGTGCGCGAAGCTGACGCCGGTGCAGGTTGCGATCAGCAGGCCGCGAATCCAGAGCGGCGGCGGCTTGTTGCCCTCGGGGGCGGCATAGAGGGCCGGATTGCGCACGATGAACTTGAGCAGCAGCAACAGCACGGCGGCGCAGATGAAACCGAATAGCGGCGACAGCAGCAGCGCATAGCCGATCTCGGTCGCCTTGCTCCAGTCCACGCCCGAGGTGCCGTCGCGGCCGCGCATCACGGCATTGGCGACGCCGACGCCGATGATCGAGCCGATCAGCGTGTGCGAGGAGGAGGCGGGCAGGCCGAAGAACCAGGTGCCGAGATTCCACAGGATCGCGGCGATCAGCAGCGCGAACACCATGGCGAAGCCGGCGCTGGAGCCGACCTGGAGGATCAGCTCGACCGGCAGCAGCGAGACGATGCCGAAGGCGACCGCGCCGGAGGATAGGAGCACGCCGAGGAAGTTGAAGAAGCCAGACCACATCACCGCCACTTCTGCCGGCAGCGAATGGGTGTAGATGACCGTGGCCACCGCATTGGCGGTGTCGTGGAAGCCGTTGACGAATTCGAAGCCGAGCGCGATCAGGAGCGCGACGAACAGGAGGATGTAGGGCAGGTAGGTCGTCACCCGCACGCCCGTCGCGTTGACGTCGACATAGATACTGTAGGCGACGAACAGCAGGCCGGCGGCGAGGATGCCGAAGAACAGGATCATCGTCAGCGGATTGAAGCCCTTGTCGAGATTTGGCCGCGACGCTGGCTGGATCGGTGCGGGATCGGCTATTGCTCGGTCGAATGCAACATCGCTCATGTCTGGACGCCCCTTCACTTTCAGGTAAGGGTATTGTCCGCGATGGATTTGAAGGCCGGATGACACCTCAGGCGTGAGGGCCGTCTTCCAGTGTTCAGGCAGCCCGTGCGGCCTTCTTCTGCAAGGCCGCGGCGATCTTCAGATCCTCGACAAAGCGCCGATACTCCAGCACCTTGGCTTCCGGATCCGGCAGCCGCAGCAGATAGGACGGATGCACCGTCACGAGTGCTTTGCGTCCGTCGGGAAGGTCGATGAGTCGGCCGCGGTTCTTGCCGATCGGAGTGATCTTGCCGAACACGCTTTGCGCGGCGGTCGCGCCCATCGCCACGATGAGATCGGGCTGGATTGCCGCAACTTCCCGCTCGTACCATTGCCGGCAGGCTCGGATCTCAGGTGTGTTCGGCTTCTGGTGCAGGCGGATTTTTCCGCGCGGCACGAATTTGAAGTGCTTGACCGCGTTGGTGACATAGACCTTCTTGCGGTCGACGCCGGCTTCCTCCAGCGCACGGTCGAGCATCTGACCGGCCGGACCGACGAAGGGATGGCCGGCGAGGTCTTCCTTGTCGCCGGGCTGTTCGCCGACCAGCATGATGTTGGCGGACTTCGGGCCTTCGCCGAACACGGTCTGGGTCGCGTCCTTGTAGAGATGGCAGGCGCGGCAATGCGCGGCCTCTTCGCGGAGCGTTTCGAGATCGTCGGCGGCAAGCTTGCGTTTCATCGGGGCCTCCGGCCGCTTCTGAGGCTTGTGCGGATCGGTTGCGGCATTGGCGATCATAGCACCGGTCATGCGCTCGGCGTCTTCGATCAGAGGCTTAATGATCGAAGCCTCGGGCAGGTTCCTCCAATATTTCTCCGGCATTTCGGCCTGCATCGCCTTCACCTTGAGCCGTGCCGGATTGAAGATGCTGGCGTAGTAGCGCCGCCAGGTTTCTTCCAACCGGTCTTCGCTCGGTGCTTCGCTCCTGCTGACGCCGGATGTGAACGAAAGTGCGTGGCCATCCCAATGCGCGCAGAGGTCCGGTGTCAGGATCGACCAGGGCATGTCGGCGAAGCGCTTGGCGAAGAACGGCGCAGCGAGCTCGACGATATGATGCTCAGGCTCGAACCAGGCGACGTAATGCGCCTGGCGTTCCCGGCCGATCTCGCGGAAGCGGACGAAGGCATGCATCTTGTGCTCGTCGCGATGGACCGCTTTTGCCATGGCCGTGACCTGCGCGACGTCAGGATCGGTCGCAACCTCGATGAGGTCGTGATTGTCCTTCAGTCGCCAGAGCAGGCGATAGAGGATCGCAAAACGCTCGACATCGCGGTGCAGGATTGCGGCCTTGGCCAGCTCGACGAATTTTGCTGATACGTTGAAGGTGCCGTCGTTCACCTCGAGGATCGGAGACGGCGCGGGCGGCGCGAACAATTCCGCTTCGCCACCTCGCACGGTCCAGGTGATATCACGCGGCGCCACATGACGTAGAACGAGCGTACGGGCAGCTTTGCGCCAGCCGTCGAAATCGGTTTCGGCATCGAGGGTGATGTACTGCATCAGAAGCCAAATCCGAGTTGCGTTGCCTTCGGCTTGAACCGTTCGATCAGCCCGGCAGCGTCGAGCCGATGGAGCGAGGGGCGGTGATCGCTGAGGACGATGAACGGCAGCGCCTTGTGCCGGGGCACGTGCAGCCGCGCGAGATCGGCAAGACGGATCGTGGTGGTGCGCCGCGTCGCGATGATGCGTTCGACCGCCTTGGTGCCGAAGCCCGGCACGCGCAGCAATTCCTCGCGGCTGGCGCGGTTGACATCGAGCGGGAAGCGGTCGCGATGGCGCAGCGCCCAGGCCAGCTTGGGATCGATGTCGAGCGGCAGCATCGCGCTGTCGTCGACGATCTCGCTGACATCGAAGCCGTAGAACCGCATCAGCCAGTCGGCCTGGTAGAGCCGGTGTTCGCGCAGCAGCGGCGGCTGCACCAGGGGCAAGGCGCGGCTGGCGTCGGGGATCGGGCTGAAGGCGGAATAATAAACGCGCCGCAGCCGGTAGGCGCCATAAAGATTGGCGCTGGTATGGAGAATGGTGTGATCGGAGGCCGCGTCGGCGCCGACGATCATCTGCGTGCTCTGGCCGGCCGGCGCGAAGCGCTGCGGCTTGGCCTTGGTCTTTGCGCTGCGGCCGTCCTCGGCCTCGTCCAGCTTCAGCCGCAGCCGGCCCATGGTGCGGCGGATCGCGCGCACGTCCTTCTCCGGCGCGAATTGCTGCAGGCTGGTCTCCTCAGGCATCTCGATGTTGATGGAGAGGCGGTCGGCATATTTGCCGGCTTCCGCGATCAGCGCGTCGTCGGCTTCGGGAATGGTCTTCAGGTGAATGTAGCCGCGGAAGTGATGCTCCTCGCGCAGCTTTCGCGCGACGTTCACCACTTGCTCCATCGTGTAATCGGGGCTGCGGATGATGCCGGAGGAGAGAAACAGGCCCTCGATGTAATTGCGCCGGTAGAAGTCGAGCGTGAGCTTGACCAATTCGTCGATGGTGAAGCGGGCGCGTGGCACGTTCGAGGACGCGCGGTTGACGCAATAGAGGCAATCGTAATTGCAGGCGTTGGTCAGCAGCACCTTGAGCAGCGAAATGCAGCGTCCGTCCGGCGCGTAGGAATGGCAGATCCCCATGCCGGGCGCGGTCGAGCCCATCCCCTTGCCGTCGCTGGAATCCCGCTTCTCGGTGCCGCTGGAGGCACAGGACGCGTCGTATTTGGCGGCGTCCGCCAGGATTTCCAGCTTGCGTTGTACGTCCATCCTTGAATCCCTTTGATTCAGCTCACGAATCCGATCGAGCGCCAATTCGATTGACTCTTCTGGTCCCGTTAGCTTTATATTAGAACATATCATGAACAAATGAGCCAGCCGCAGGTTCTTCTTTTTGAGAATCTCGGCAATCACTTCTGAGGAGCGGCGAAGCATGAGCGGCGCACGTATGAGCGCGCTTGCGATCCTGCGCGGCCAGATCGAGCGCATTGAGACCGCGGAGGTCGTGCATCAGCACGATCGCGTCGCGCTCGGCCATCACGAGGCCGACGGCGCGTTGAAGGGCGGGCTTGCACGTGCGGCGGTCCACGAGGTGTTTTGCGAGGGGCGCCAGGGCGCGGCCGCGACGGGTTTCGTCATGGGTCTCGCGGGGCGCGTCTCGGCGCGGCGGCCGCTGCTGTGGGTGCGGCAGGATTTTTCGGAAGTGGAAGCCGGCGCGCTATCGATGAGCGGGCTCGCCGAACTCGGCCTCGATCCGCGCGGCGTGGTGATGGTGCGCGCCGCCGATGTCGAGAGCGCGCTGCGCACCTCGGCCGATGCGCTCGCCTGCGATGCGCTGGGTGCCGTCGTGCTCGAGCTCTGGGGCGATGTCAGGCAGTTCGATCTGGTGGCGAGCCGCAAGCTGACGCTGGCCGCGCAGGGCTCCGGCGTTACCGGCCTGATGCTGCGCATGGCCGCGCAGCCGCTGCCCTCGACCGCGGAAACGCGATGGATGCTGCGTGCGGCGCATTCGCCGCCGGGCTCCGCATGGGATGTCTGGGGCGCGCCGCGCTTCGATGCCGAGCTGTTGCGCAATCGTCATGGCCCGTGCGGCCGGTGGATCATGGAATGGAATTGTGATGAGTGCCAGTTCAGTGAACCGTCGACGTATCCTCAGCCTGTGGCTGCCGCGCCTGCCCATCGACCGGATCCAGCGGTTTTTCGGCAGCGCCGGGCTGGGTAAAGCCAATCATGAGCCTGATATCGTCGTCATCAAGGACAACAATGCGCTGGTGATCCATGCGCTGGACGAGGTCGCCGAGCGCCTTGGCTTGTATATCGGCCAGCCGCTCGCCAACGCGCGGGCGATGTGTCCGGACTTGCGTGTGTTCGACGCCGATACCGTGGCCGATGCGAAGACGCTCAGCGACATCGCCGACTGGTGCGACCGCTTCACGCCGCTGGTGGCGCTCGATCCGCCGCACGGGCTGTTCCTCGACATCACCGGCTGCGCGCATCTGTTCGGCGGCGAAGCCGCGCTGTTGCGGACGCTGGTCCGGGCGCTCGACCGGCAGGGCTTTGCCGTCAGCGCCGCGATTGCCGGGACCTCGGTCTGCGCGCGCACGCTGACGCGGCAGGCCACGGGAACCATCGTTGCAGATGGTGGAGAGGCGGCTGCGATCGACCAGTTTCCGGTGTCCGCACTCGGGGCGGGCGAGGCGATCACGACCGGCTTGCGCCGCGCCGGCCTGAAGACCATCGGCGATGTCGCCGCGCGCGCGCCGGGCGAGATCACCGCGCGGTTCGGCGCGCGGTTCTCCACGCTGCTCGCGCATGCGCTAGGGCAGGGCGATGCGCCGATCAGCCCGCGCAAACCGCTGCCCGATTACATCGTGGAAAAGCGCTTCGCCGAGCCGATCGCGACCGACACCATGATCGCAATGACGCTGTCGCGCCTGGCGGACACGTTGATTGCCTCGATGGAAAAGCAGGGCAAGGGCGCGCGGCGGCTGGAAGCCGCCTTCTTCCGCACCGACGGCGTGGTGCGTACGATCACGGTCGAGACCGGGCGTCCCGTGACGCGTAGCGCCGTTGTCGATCGCCTGTTCCGCGAGCGACTCGATGCCCTCGCCGATCCCCTCGATCCCGGCTTCGGCTTCGACATGGTGCGTCTGTCGGCGAGCCGCACCGAGATCGTGGTGCAGGAGCAGCGCGATCTCGACGCCCACGTCCATGACAATGACGAGCTTGCCGCGCTGATCGACCGCATCGCCGCCCGCATCGGCGGCAAGCGCGTCGTCGTGCACCTGCCGCAGGACACGCATATCCCCGAACGTGCGGTGCTGGCTGCATCGGCGCAGCATCATCTTGCCGCCGCCACGCAGGCCACATGGCCCGCGCGCACCGAGAGCGAGCCGCCGCTGCGTCCCTTGCGGCTGTTCGACAAGCCGGAGCCGATCAAGGTGCCGTTCGCGACCGTGCCGGATGGTCCGCCGCATCAATTCACCTGGCGCCGCGCGCTGCATGCGGTGGTGCGGGTGGAGGGGCCCGAGCGCATCGCGATGGAATGGTGGCAGCAGGACGGCAAGCAGCTGACGCGGGACTATTTCCGCATCGAGGATGCCGAAGGCCTGCGCTTCTGGATCTTTCGCGACGGTCTTTATGAAGGCGAGGTGTTCGACGGTGACGGCAAGCCCGCGTCTCCCGGCTGGTATGTGCACGGTCTCTTCGCATGAACAGTCCCGCTTATGCCGAGATCGGCATCACCACCAATTTTTCCTTCCTGCGCGGCGGCTCGGATCCGCGCGCCTATGTGCATCAGGCGAGCGCTTTGGAGATTCCGGTGATCGGCATTGCCGATCACAACACGCTCGCGGGCGTGGTGCGGGCCTACAAGGAACTCGACAATGACAAGGTGCTGCACAAGCCGAAACTGTTGATCGGCGCCCGCATCGTCTTCATCGACGATACGCCCGACATTCTTGTTTATCCGCGCGACCGCGCGGCCTATGGCCGGCTCTGCCAGCTTCTCACAAGGGGCAAGCGCGGCGACGACATCACGCGGATCGAGAAGGGCGAGTGCCGTCTCACCTTCGCCGATCTCCTGGAATTCTCGGAAGGCCAGCTCCTGGTGTTGACGCTGCCGCATCGTTTCGAGGCGGCGCGGGCGCTGGATGTGCTCGCAAAGCTGAAGGCGAGCCGCGCCGAGGGCGTGTGGCTGGCAGCGAGCCTGATCTATCGCGGCGACGACAGGCGTCGCCTGACGCGGCTCGATGATCTCGCGGCAAAAGCCCAAGTGCCGCTGCTTGCGACCAACGAGGTACTCTATCACCATCCCGCGCGCCGTCCCCTTCAGGACGTGCTGACCTGCATCCGGGAAAAGACCACGATCGATGCGATCGGACGGAAGCTGGAGGCCAATGCCGAGCGGTTCCTGAAGCCGCCGCGAGAAATGGTGCGGCTGTTTCGCGATTTCCCCGATGCGATCGCGGAGACCATGCGCTTTGCGGACAAGATCGACTTCTCGCTCGACCAGCTCAAATACCAATATCCCGACGAACCGGTGCCGCCGGGAAAGACCGCGCAGGGGCATCTGGAGGATCTGACTTGGGCCGGTGTCGACAAATATTTCGGCGGCAAGATCGACGACAAGCTGCGCGCGACGCTGAAGAAGGAGCTCGCGCTGATCGCCGAGCTGAAATACGCGCATTACTTCCTCACCGTGCACGATATCGTGCACTATGCACGCAGCCAGAACATCCTGTGCCAGGGGCGGGGATCGGCGGCGAACTCGGCCGTGTGCTACGTGCTCGGCATCACCTCGGTCGATCCGACCAAGGTCGATCTGTTGTTCGAGCGCTTCATCTCCAAGGAGCGACTGGAGCCGCCCGACATCGACGTCGATTTCGAGCATTCGCGGCGCGAAGAGGTGATGCAATATGTCTATCGCCGCTACGGCCGCCATCGTGCCGCGATCATCGCCACCGTCATCCATTATCGCCCGCGCAGCGCCATCCGCGACGTCGGCAAGGCGCTGGGCCTGACCGAGGACGTCACCGCCGCGCTCGCCGACACCGTCTGGGGCAGCTGGGGCAAGGGCCTCAACGACATGCAGGTCAGGCAGGCCGGGCTCGATCCGAACAATCCCATGATCAACCTCGCCGTCGAGCTTGCGACCGAGCTGATCGAATTCCCGCGCCATCTCTCCCAGCATGTCGGCGGCTACGTGCTCACCCAGGACCGGCTCGACACCTATGTGCCGATCGGCAACGCTGCGATGGACGATCGCACCTTCATCGAATGGGACAAGGACGACGTCGATGCGCTCAGCATGATGAAGGTCGACGTGCTGGCGCTCGGCATGCTGACCTGCATCCGCAAGTGTTTTGATCTGATCGATCGGCACAAGGGCGAGCGTTTTGTGCTGGCGAGTGTTCCGCAGGACGATCCCAGGGTTTACGACATGCTGTGCGCCGGGGAGTCGCTCGGCGTGTTCCAGGTCGAGAGCCGCGCACAGATGAACATGCTGCCGCGCCTGAAGCCGCGGACCTTCTACGATCTCGTCATCGAAGTCGCGATCGTGCGCCCGGGCCCGATCCAGGGCGACATGGTGCATCCCTATTTGCGGCGGCGGAACGGGCTCGAGAAGGTGAGCTATCCCTCGCCGTCGCCGGAGCATGGCGACAAGGACGAGCTCTACAAGGTGCTGCACAAGACGCTCGGCGTCCCGCTGTTCCAGGAGCAGGCGATGCGCATTGCGATCGAGGCTGCGCATTTTACGTCCGAGGAAGCCAACGGCCTGCGCCGCTCGATGGCGACCTTCCGCAATGTCGGCACCATCGGCCAATACGAGGAGAAGCTGATCGGCAATATGGTGGCGCGCGGCTACGACCCCAACTTCGCCAGGAGCTGCTTTGACCAGATCAAGGGATTTGGCTCCTACGGTTTTCCTGAGAGCCATGCCGCGAGCTTTGCGCAACTGGTCTACATTTCGTCGTGGCTGAAGCACTACCATCCCGATGCCTTCTGCTGCGGCTTGTTGAACTCGCAACCGATGGGCTTTTATGCGCCGGCGCAGATCGTCGGCGATGCCCGCAAGAACGGCGTCGAGGTTCGCGACATCGACGTGTCCTACAGCTTTGGGCAGAACACGCTGGAGGAAGGGAGCGGCAAATATTGCGCCGTGCGCCTGGGCTTTCGCCAGATCGACGGCTTTCACTGGCTCGATGAGGATGAGGAGAGGCTGAAGCGCTCTCAGCTGTCATTCCGAGATTTACCTGAAGAACTTTCCGTGATTGGGCCGGCCTTGCCGCAGGCTCCGTTCACCTCTCCCCAACGGGGAGAGGTCGATTTGCGTAGCAAATCGGGTGAGGGGGCTCAGGTCCCTCGAGAGACCGCACCCCTCACCCGCGCCTTCGGCGCGACCTCTCCCTATGGGAGAGGTGTAGCACCGCCGATGCCTCAGCAGGACTGGGCCGACCGCATCATCGCCGCCCGCAACCGCCGTCCCTTCACCTCGCTCGAGGACTTCGCCCGCGACACCGGCCTGCCCAAGCGGGCGCTGATCCTGCTGGCGGATGCCGACGCGTTCCGCTCGCTCGGGCTCGATCGCCGCGAAGCGCTGTGGCAGGTGCGGCGGCTGCCTGACGACGTGCCGCTGCCGCTGTTCGAGGCGGCGACCGCGCGCGAGCAGCCGGACGAGCACGCCGAGCCGCTGCCGGTGATGCCGCGCGCCGAGCAGGTGGTCGCGGACTACCAGACCATCCGGCTATCGCTGAAGGGCCACCCGATGGAATTCTTGCGCGAGATGTTTTCGCGCGAGCGCATCGTCGCCTGCAAGGACATCAGCCACGAGAACGAGCGGCGCCGCGTCCGCTGTGCCGGCGTGGTCCTGGTCCGGCAGCGGCCGGGCAGCGCCAGCGGCGTCGTGTTCATGACGCTGGAGGACGAAACCGGCATCGCCAATGTCGTGGTGTGGCCCAAGATCATGGAACAGTACCGCAAGGAGGTGATGGGCGCGCGCCTCATCCTGGTCGAGGGTTATATCCAGAGCAGCCCCGAAAAGGTGACGCATCTCATCGCCCAACGCATGGTCGACCGCTCGCACGATCTGATCGGCCTCGCCAACGATGCGCTCGGTCGCAAGCATCCGGTGCCGGCAGGCGCCACCGTCGTCGAGCCGCTCAACGAAGACCCCCGCGCGCTCGCGGACATGCCGGCCCAAAAAATCCGTCACCCCCGCAACGTCCGCATCCTGCCGCCCTCGCGGGATTTTCATTGAGGGAGCGCGGAGACCTGCCGCATCCTCAACTGCCGAGGGTGGGCAAAGGCGCGTAAGCGCCGTGCCCACGTTCATCGCGAAAAGTCGTGGGCACGCTTCGCTTTGCCCACCCTACAAGTACTTTTCGCCCCACGCTCAGTCGTCATACCCGCGAAAGCGGGTATCCAGTACGCCGCGGCCCCTCGGCTCAATCACAACCGTCTCTGGAATACTGGATCGCCCGGCCAAAGCCGGGCGATGACAGTGTGCCCCTCAAAAATTCACCCGGTTCGAGATCGCGCCATCCACGACGAGATTGGATCCCGTCGTGAATCCCGACACGGGGCTCGCCAGAAACACCGCCGCGCTCGCGATCTCCTGGGGCGTTGCCATGCGTCCCGTCGGGTTGCGGCTCATCGCATCCTTGTAGCGCTCGGGCATGTTCTGCTCGATCATCTCCCAGACGCCGCCCTTGAAATAGACCGTGCCGGGCGAGACCACGTTGATCCGGATCTTCTTCTTCGCATATTGCCGCGCCAGTCCCTTGGCCATGTGGATCAGCGCGGCCTTGACCGGGCCGTAGGAGCTGGCCGTGTCCGCCTGCGCCGCGGCGATCGACGAGATGATCACGAAGGCCGCATCGCCGCTGCTCGTGCCGCTGGCTTCGAGGAACGGCCGCGCGGCATCGAACGCATGCACGGCGCCGAGCACGTCGAGCCGGAAATTCTGCTCCCAGGACGCGGGATCGCCGCCTTGCGCCATCGCGCCGGCATTGGAGAACAGCATGTCGACGCCGCCGAGCTCCTTTGCAGCAGCCTCGATCCAGCCCTTCAGCGCCGCGCCGTCGGTGACGTCGACCGTGCCGCCGGTGGCGTTGATGCCGCTTGCCTTCAACTCCGCGACGGTTGCCGCAACCTGATCGGCGTTGCGCGCGCACACCGCAACATTGGCGCCTTCATCGGCCAGCGTCGCCGCAATCGCCCGCCCGATGCCGCGCGTGCCGCCGAGGACGATGGCGTTCTTGCCTTTGAGACCGAGATCCATTGTTGGCTCCTTTTGATTGATCGCAGGGACTGTAGCTGCTTCGAGAGACGCCCAGAAGCCTCCACGTCGTCATTGCGAGCCACCGGGTCCGCGCAAAGCGCGGCCCGATGACAGGCTCCGCGAAGCAATCCAGACTGCATCCGCAGCAACGGTCTGGATTGCTTCGTCGCAAGGGCTCCTCGCAATGACGCGGAGAGACCTCACTCCGGTGCCGCCCCCACGGGCGGACCGCCGGGCGGGCGGTGCAGGAAGGTCAGCGACGCATAGGCGCCGGCCCAGGAGCCGATCGCCGCGAACGCGACGTAGAGCGCGTTATCGGTGTAGCTGATCACCGCGTAGGAGGAGAGCAGGTACCAGACCGCGCTCCAGTTCGCCGCCGGCACGCGCTTGCGCGCGATCACCGCCGAGGTGAACATGACATAGACCGCGTCGGTGGCCGCCGTCGCGATGAACACGGCGCCTGCGGTGAGGGGATCGATGGCGGCCATTGCATTCCTTCTTGTGCTGATGAATGGTCGCGAAAATTAGAGCATGATCCGGAAAGGTGTGCAGCCGTTTTCCATCGCGACAGACGCGGACCGCGTTTGCGCGGAGATCATGCTCGAGCTTCAAGGGAGGGCACGGCCATGCAAAGCCCCGCCGACATTCTGAAGGATATCTGGACTTCCGCCGGCGGCGATGCGGGTCCGCTCGATCGCGTGCGGCTGACCGGCACCGAGCCACAAATCCCATGCTCGTTTCGTGTCGCCGTCGCCGGCCAGACGACGATAGCTGCCGCGGGGCTCGCCGCCGCCGAAATCTGGCGACTGCGCAGCGGCGAGGTGCAGGACGTCTCCGTCGACATGCGCCACGCCGTCGCCGAATGTCGTTCCGAGCGCTATTTGCGCGTCGACGACAAGCCGCCCCCGCCGGCCTGGGACGCGATCGCCGGCGTTTACAGGACCGGCGATGGCCGCTTCGTCCGCTGCCACACCAATTTCCCGCACCACCGCGACGCCGTCTGCGAGGTGCTCGGCTGCGCTGCGGAGCGCGAGAAGGTGCAGGCGGCGTTGATGCATTGGAAGGGGGAGGATTTCGAGACTGCGGCTTACGCCGCAGGCGGTGTCGTCGCCCTGCTGCGATCGTACGACGAATGGTCCGTCTTGCCGCAGGCGCGTGCGCTCGCGCAATTGCCGCTAGTCTCGATCGAGAGGATCGGCGAGGCGCCGCCGAAGCCGTGGCCAAAAGGCGATCGTCCGCTCTCAGGTCTTCGTGTGCTCGATCTCTCTCGCGTCATCGCGGGCCCCGTCGCCGGCCGCACGCTCGCTGCGCACGGCGCGGACGTGCTGCTGGTGTCAGGGCCGGAACTGCCCGCCATTCCCTGGCTCACCATCGACACCGGCCGCGGCAAGCTCACCACCTTCATCGAGTTGAAGAGCGAGGACGGGCGCGCGCAGTTGCGCGAACTGCTGAAGGACGCCGACATCTTCTCGCAAGGCTATCGTCCGCGTGCGCTTGCCGCTCTCGGCTTCGCGCCGGAGGACGCAGCGCAAATCAATCCCGGCATCGTCTATGTCACTTTGTCGGCCTATGGCCACACCGGCCCCTGGGCCGAGCGGCGCGGCTTCGACTCGCTGGTGCAGACGACGACCGGCTTCAATCATGCCGAAGGCCAGGCCGCCGGCATCGATGCTCCCAGGGAATTGCCGGCGCAAATCCTCGATCACGCCACCGGCTATCTGATGGCGTTCGGCGCGATGATGGCCAGGGCGCGCCAGGCCCGCGAAGGCGGCAGCTGGCACGTGCGCGTCTCGCTGGCGCAGACCGGGCGATGGTTGTGGAATCTCGGTCGGCTCGACAGCGGACTGGATACCCCGGATCTTACGGGCGAGACCGTACATGCTGCGTTCATCGAAGACATGCCATCTGGCTTCGGCAGGTTGAAGGCGGTGCGTCATTCGGCAGTGCTGTCGAAGACGCCGGTACAATGGGCCCGTCCCGCGATGCCACTCGGCAGTCACCCTGCACAATGGCCTGCACGAAGCTGACATGAAGCTGACACGTCGCAAAACTTTAACGCAAACCGCAAGAGGCTCAGCGTTTTTTAGGTTGTTTGAAATCCTAATTCGGCACTATTAGCGCGACCGATGAGGCAATCGTTTGCCGAGATCGTCGCAGACACGACCGGGCCCATGGTAGTTGAAAAGACCAAACGATCGCAGGTGCTTACAAAACGACGGGTGATCGCATCCGTAGTTCTACTTGCTCTTGCAGGTGCCGGTGCCTATGGCTTCCTTTCTTCCGGGCCAAAGCAAAAAAAGCACTCCGAGATCTCCAGCCAGTCGCGCAGGAATGCGCAGACCTTCACGCCCACGCCGTCCGAATGGGCGACGCTGACGATCGAGCCGGTCAAGGCCAAGAGCTTCCGAGCCGAGTATGTCACCGAGGGCAAGGTCGCGGTCGACGAGGACCGCTCGACGCCGGTGTTCTCGCCCTATGCGGGCCGGGTCACCAAGCTGCTGGCCAAGCCGGGCGAGATGCTGAAGCAAGGTCAACCGCTGTTTACGATCGAGGCCGCCGACACCGTGCAGGCCCAGAACGATTTCATCGCGGCGATGACCTCTCAGAACAAGGCGAAGTCGGCGCTCGAACTCTCCGACATCCAGTTCAAGCGCGCCAAGGATCTTTATGAGGGACACGCCATTCCGCTGAAGGACTATCAGCAGGCGGAAACAACCCAGGTCCAGGCGCAGAACGACATGCGCTCCTCGGCGACGGCGCTGGAAGCCGCGCGCAACAAGCTGCGCATCCTCGGCTTCACCGACGAGACCATCAAGGCGTTCCAGGACAAGGGCACGATCAATCGGGAGGTCACGATCTATTCGCCGATCTCCGGCACGGTCGTGCAGCGAAAGATCGGCCCCGGGCAGTACGTCAATTCCGGCGCCAGCGACCCGGTCTTCGTCATCGGCGATCTCTCCACGGTCTGGCTCACCGCCTTCGTGCGCGAGAGCGACGCGGCCGCGGTGTGCATCGGGCAGGACATCACCGTCAACGTGATGGCGCTGCCGGGCCGTCCGTTCACCGCCCGGATCAACTACGTCGCCGCCGCGATCGACCCCGCCACCCGCCGCCTTCTGGTTCGCGCCACCATCGACAACAAGGACGGCCTGTTGAAGCCGGAGATGTTCGCCAACGTCACGATCTATTCGGCCGGGGACCGCGCCGCGCCGGCAGTGCCGAAGCAGGCGTTGATCTACGAAGCCGACAACGTCCGCATCTGGGTCGCGCGCGAGGACAAGTCGGTCGAGCTGCGCAAGATCAGGATCGGCCTCATCAACGGCGACCTCGTCGAGGTCACCGGCAATCTCAAGCCCGGCGAGCAGATCGTCACCAAAGGCAGCCTGTTCATCGACCGTGCAGCCTCCGGCAGCTGATCGACGACCCCAAGAAATTGAAGACCTGAATGGATCGTCTCGTTGCCTTCGCCGTCGACCGGCGCTTCCTGATGGTCGGGATGTTCGCCGCCGTGCTGATCGGCGGCCTCATCGCGTTCAACCAGCTCAACATCGAGGCCTATCCCGATCCGACCCCGCCGATGGTCGACATCGTGACGCAAAGTCCGGGCCTGTCGGCGGAGGAGATCGAGCGCTACATCACGATTCCGATCGAGACCCAGGTCGCGGGTCTGAAGAATCTCACCACCATCCGCACCATCTCGCTCTACGGCCTCTCCGACGTCAAACTCCAGTTCTCCTTCGCCTACACCTATGACGAGGCGTTGCAGCAGGTGCTGAACCGCCTGGCGCAGCTCGCGCCGCTGCCGGGCAACGTGCAGCCGCAAATCTCGCCGCTCAGCCCGATCGGAGAGATCTTCCGTTACCGCCTGGTCGGCCCGCCCAATTACAGCGTGCTCGACCTCAAGACCATCCAGGACTGGATTCTCCAGCGCCGTTTCCGCGCCGTGCCCGGCGTCATCGACGTCACCGGCTGGGGCGGCAAGAGCAAGACCTACGAGCTCCAGGTCGACTTCAACAAGCTGGTCGCCAACGGCCTGACGCTGCCGCAATTGCTCCAGGCCGTCGGCAATTCAAACGTCAATGTCGGCGGCAACACCGTCGATATCGGCCAGCAATCGGCCGTGGTGCGGGGCGTCGGCCTGATCCGCTCGATCGACGACCTCGCCAACACCATGGTGGCGCAGACCGGCGGCAATCCGGTGCTGGTCAAGGACGTCGCAACCGTCACCGTCGGCCAGAAGCCGCGTCTCGGCATCGCCGGCCTCGACGAAACCGACGACATCGTGCAGGGAATCGTCCTGATGCGCCGCGGCGAACAGAGCTCGCCGACCATCAAGCGCGTCGAGCAGCTCGTTCAGCAGATCAACAACTCCACCATTCTGCCGCCGGGCGTGCGCATCGAACGCATCTACGACCGTAAGGACCTGATCGATCTCACCACCCACACCGTGCTGCACAACATGGTGGTCGGCATCCTGCTGATCGTGCTGTTGCAGTGGATATTCCTCGGCAATCTCCGCAGCGCGCTGATCGTCGGCGCCACCATTCCGTTCGCGCTGTTCTTCGCCGTGATCATCCTGGTGCTGCGCGGGGAATCGGCAAACCTGTTGTCGGTCGGCGCCATCGATTTCGGCCTGATCGTCGACGCCACCGTCATCATGGTGGAGGCGATCTTCCGCCGCCTGACGCAGACGACGCCGATCTCGGAATCCGAGCACACGTCGCCCGAGATGCTGTTCGGCATGAAGAGCCATGCCATCCTCAGCGCGGCCGCCGACGTCTCGCGCTCGATTTTCTTCGCCGCGGCGATCATCATCGCGGCCTTCCTGCCGCTGTTCACGCTGTCCGGGGTCGAGGGCAACATCTTCGGGCCGATGGCCCGCACCTATGCCTATGCGCTCGCCGGTGGGCTCCTTGCGACCTTCACCGTCACGCCGGCGCTGTCCGCGATCATCCTGCCCGCGCATGTCGAGGAAACCGAGACCAAGGTAATGCTCATCCTGCACCGGTTGTACTCGCCGCTGCTGCATTGGGCGGTCGCCAATCGCAACATCGTCCTCGGCGGTGCGGTCGGCCTCGTGCTGACGACGGTGGCGCTCAGCCGGCTGCTCGGCCTCGAATTCCTGCCGAAGCTGGAGGAGGGCAATCTCTGGATCCGTGCCACGCTGCCGCCGACCATCTCGCTCCACGAAGGCAACAGCTACGTTAACGAGATGCGCAAGTTGATCCGCGCCCGGCCGGAGGTCGAGTCCGTCGTGTCGCAGCACGGCCGTCCCGATGACGGCACCGACGCCGCCGGCTTCTTCAATGCCGAGTTCTTCGCGCCGCTCAAGCCCGTGAGCCAGTGGCCCGGCACGCACGACAAGGAAGAGCTGACCGCGCAACTGCTCAAGCAGCTCGACGACCGCTTTCCCGGCGTCGAGTTCAACTTCTCGCAATACCTCCAGGACAACGTCTCCGAAGCCGTCTCCGGCGTGAAAGGCGAGAACTCGATCAAGCTGTTCGGCAGCGACCTCCAGGCGCTGACCGACACCGCCAACAAGATCAAATCGGTGCTGGCCACCGTACAGGGCGTCACCGACCTTGCCGTGTTCACCTCGCTGGGGCAGCCGACCATCCAGATCGACATCGACCGCGCCAAGGCCGCGCGCTACGGCCTTGCGCCGGGCGACATCAACGCCACCATCAAGGTCGCAATCGGCGGCGACACCGCCGGCGACCTTTACGAGCCCGGAAGCGACCGCCACTTCCCGATCATCGTTCGCCTCGCGCCGGAATACCGCCGGAGTGCCGAGGCGATCCAGAATTTGCGGATCGGCGCGCCCGGGCCCAACGGCACCGTCACGCAGATTCCCCTGAGCGAGGTCGCCACCATCAGCCTCGTCTCCGGCGCGGCCTATATCTATCGCGAGCAGCAGGAGCGCTATCTGCCGATCAAGTTCTCGGTGCGCGAGCGCGATCTCGGCAGCGCCATCCGCGAGGCGCAGGACAAGATCGCCGAGCAGGTGCAGCTGCCGCCGGGCTCGCACATGGAGTGGGTCGGCGAGTTCGGCAATCTCCAGGACGCGATCCGGCGGCTGTCGATCGTGGTGCCGATCTCGCTGGCGCTGATCGGCGTCCTGCTCTGGTTCAATTTCGGCTCGATGACCGACACGTTGCTCGCGATGAGCGTGATTCCGATGGCGATCTTCGGCGGCGTGCTGGGCCTGCTGATCTCCGGCACGGCGTTCAGCGTCTCCGCGGCAATCGGTTTCATCGCGCTGTTCGGCATCGCCGTGATGGATGGCATCATCATCCTCTCGCAGTTCAACCAGCTCATCGAAGAGGGCATGGACCGCATGAGCGCGGTGGTCCGCACCGGCGAGCTTCAGCTCCGCCCCGTGCTGATGACCTGCGTCGTCGCGGGCGTCGGCCTGTTGCCGGCGGCGCTATCGGAAGGCATCGGCTCGCAGGTGCAGAAGCCGCTCGCGGTCGTCGTCGTCACCGGCATGATGCTGGCGCCGCTCGTGATACTGGTGACCTTGCCGGTCCTGATCTCGTTCTTTTCCCGCCGCGCGCGCTGACCGTCAGAATCCATAGAGCCGCGCCGGATTGTCGACCAGGATCCTCTTGCGCACCTCCGCATCCGGCGCCCACACCGGAAGCTGGTTGAGCAGGCGGCCGTCGTCGATCTGATAGAAAGGAGCGATGTCGGTGGGCTTGCGTCCCTCGACGCGGCTGGAATCCGGATGCGGCCAGTCGGTGCCCCAGACGATGCGGTCCGCATTGGCCGCGATCAGCGCGCGCGCATAGGGCACCATGTCCTGATAGTCGGGCGCGAGCTTCGACGAGCGATAGGCGCCGGAGATCTTCACATAGGCCTTGCCGGACTCGACGAGTGTGACCAGATCGGCAAATCCCGGCTGCTCCAGCCCAAATGAGGCCTCGAGCCCGCCGAAATGGTCGAACACGGCGGGCACGGGCGATGCCAGCACGAGATCCTTGATCGCCGAGATCATCGCCGGCGTCGTGTAGAGCTGCACATGCCAGCCGCGCGCCTTCATGCGCTCGACAGCCGTGGTGAAGCGGGCGCGGCCGACATTGGGATCGTTGATGCTCCCGGTCGCCAGATTGATGCGGATGCCGCGGAAGCCTTGCACCTGCATGGCATCGAGCTCCGCTTCCGTGGTCTTGTCGTCGATCACGGCGACCCCGCGCGCGGTCGCGCCACGCGCCTTCATGCCGAACAAGGTGGAGGAATTGTCAGTGCCGTAGACGCTCGGCGTCACGATCACCACGCGCTCGACATGCAGCGCCTTGTGCAGCGCCGCCATTTCGTCGGGGCTCGCAGGCTCCGGCGTATAGACGCGCCCGGCGAAGAACGGAAACCTTTCAGGATCGCCGTGAATGTGGGTGTGGCAGTCGCAGGCATGCGCCGGGATGTCGAAATTGATCGGCGTTGCGGGTTGCGCCGCACGGGCGCGGGCTTTTCTGGTCATGGCTACTCCGGCGGCAAGGGAGGCAAGCAGGATGCTGCGTCGGTTGAGCATGGCTTCCCTCGTTCTTTGGAAATGCGGCTAGGACGGTATCAGATCCGCCGGGGCAGCTGCTGCGCCTGGCTGCATAGCTGCTCAACAAGGCCTGCAAGCGGACGTGAGCCGTCAACCCGTCCGACCGGGCACCGTCGAGACGGCGAGCGGTGCGGAGAGCTTTGCAGACGCCGCGCGTCGGCTGCTACTGCCCCGACGGCGTACGCAGGCCGTGCCAGGCGTCGCGGACCTGGTGGTAATGCACCTCGGGCAGGTAGTCCGGCGTGTTCAGGTTCAGCGTCTTGACGTCGAGATGGCCGATGGCGCTGAGCAGCGTGTAGGAGGCGATCACGCGGTCGCGTTGCGCGCCGATGAGGCGGGCCTTGGCCTGGATCAGATCGGCTTGCGAGTTCAAGACGTCCACGGTCGTGCGCTGTCCGCCGGACGCCTCACGCTGCACGCCCTGGAGTGCGACGGTCGCCGCCTTCACCTCGGACTCCGAGGCCGAGACCGTGACCTTGGCACCTTCATTGGCAACCCATGCGCTGACCACCGCCGTGCGCGCCTGGTTGCGCACCTGGTCGAGCACGAGCCGGCTCTGTGCCGTGATCTCCTTGGCCTGCCGGGTCTGTGCCGCAGCCTGACCGCCGTCGTAGATCGGCGCGGTGACGTTGGCGACGATCGAGGCCTGGTCTTCGGCAAAGGTGCCTAGCGTCGGGTCGTTGTTGCGGCTCTTGCTTGCGCTGCCCTGGATGCTGGCGCTCGGCAGCAGCGTGCCTTCGGCGATGCGGATGTTGGTGGAGGCGACATCGACGTCGAAGCTTGCGGCCATCACCGCCGGATGCTGGCGGATCGCCATCGTCACGGCGTCTTCGCGGCTCTTCGGCAGGTAGCGGTCGACGGCCTCGGCGGGCCGAAGCTGCGATGGCGCGTTGCCGATCACCTGCGCATAGGTCGCCTGGCTGACGGCGAGAGCGACCTCGGCCGCGTTGAGGTCGGCAAGGCCGCGGTTGAGACGAGCCTCGGCCTGCGCGGTGTCGGTCGGCGTGACATCGCCGGCGTTGAGGCGGCGCTGGGTGACAGAAAGTGTTTCGCGCAGGAAGGCGACGTTGGAGCGCTGTGCCTCGACCAGGGACTGGTTGGCGAGCACGTTGGTGTAGGCGGTGACCGCATCGAGCAGGACGCCCTGGCCGACATTGCGCAGTGCCTCGCGTCCCGACTGCACCTGGAGTTCGGCGGCCCGCACGCTGTTGGCGGTGCGGAAACCGTTGAACAGGGTCTGCGTCACGGTGACGCCGATGATCCAGGGTTTCAGGTTGGCGGTCTGGATGGTGTTGTCGGGCAACAGATTGCGCACCGATTGCAGGCCGGCGCTGAGGCTGGCCACGATCTGCGGCCGATAGCCGGCGAGCGCCTGCGGCACGTTCTCGTCGGTCGCGCGCTGGCGCGCGCGCTCGGCATTGAGCTGCGGGTTGGTCTGGTAGGCCTTGGCCAGCGCCTCCGGCAGGGCTTCGGCCCAGGCGGCGGAGGGCAGGGCGCACGAGAGCGCCAGCGTGGCCCATGTCGCAAACGCGGGACCCACGCCCGATCGATGCCGCGTCACCCCGCGACCAGCTCTGGCGATACGCCCAATCATATGTTCCCGCGAAATTCCCGGCTGTCCGCCCCCGCCGACGGCGGTCCTCTTAACTGTTAAACCAGCCGAGGTCCCGCAGGCAAACTGCCGCGGGGGAAACCCCCATGAAATCCGTGCTTGTTGCAGCTCCGTCACAGCATTCTGTAGGAACGCGGCAGAGCCTTACGCCAGCCTGACCGGTTTGCCTTACCGGTTCTTGTTCACCGGCTTGCGCTTCTCGATGAACGCAGCCATGCCCTCGGAGCGGTCCTCGAGCGCGAAAGTCGAGTGGAACAGGTTGCGCTCGACGCTCATGCCCTCGGCGAGCGTGGTCTCGAAGGCGCGATTCACCGCTTCCTTGGCCATCGCGGCCGCAGGGCGCGACATCGCGGCGATCTTCTCGGCTGCCGCCATTACTTCGTCCATGAGCTTGTCGGCGGGTACGATGCGGCTGACGAGGCCCGAGCGCTCGGCTTCCGCCGCATCCATCATCCGGCCGGTGAGGCAGAGGTCCATTGCCTTGGACTTGCCGATCGCGCGCGTCAGGCGCTGGGTACCGCCGATGCCGGGAATGGTGCCGAGCGTGATCTCGGGCTGGCCGAACTTTGCGGTGTCGGCAGCGATGATGAAATCGCACATCATGGCGAGCTCGCAGCCGCCGCCCAGCGCATAGCCGGCAACCGCCGCTATCGTCGGCTTGCGGCAACGCGCGACGCGGTCGCCGCCGATCGCGGCGAAATCCTCCGAGAACATGTCGATGAAGCCCTTGGGCTGCATCTCCTTGATGTCGGCGCCGGCGGCAAAGGCCTTCTCGTTGCCGGTCACGACGATGCAGCCGATGGCATCATCGGCCTCGAGATCGTCGACCGCCGCGGCGATCTCGCGAAAGACGCCGAAAGAGAGTGCGTTGAGCATCTTCGGCCGGTTCAGCTTGACGATGCCGACCGCGCCTTTGCTTTCGACGATGATGTGTTCGAACGTGCTCATGCTCCACCCACGCTTTTGATTGGGTGGGCAATGTGCCCGCTGGCGCGATGGGCTTCAAGGGGCTGCAGGCCGCCGGAACGCGACGACGGGCGCGTTCCGGAAGAGGTCCGCCAGGCCGACTCGGGCCGGGAAGCGGCCGGCAATCACGCCATGAGCATCCGCGCGGCGGACGCCAGCGTCAGCAGCGTGCCGACGCCGATGAAGATCTTGCCGATCAGGGAGCTCTGGTCCCAGGCCGAGCTCTGGTGGCTGCTTGCCATCACCGGCGCAGGCCGCGGCTGCGCCTCGGTTGCGGCAATCACCGCCTTCTGGCCGGGCGTCTCCTGTTGCAGGGCGCGATCAATGTCGTTGAGCTGATCGGGCGCGACGACCTGGCTTTCGGCCGGCGCGCCGTTGGTATTATCGGCTGCAGCCTGGACATTGTCGTTGGCGCGGTTCGTCATCGCGGAGGCGGCAGCCGCAGTCGGCGTATCCGTGGCGAGCTGCGCGTTGGCATTGGCGACCTCCGGCGGCATCTGGCTCGACACCGGCACCTCACTGCCTGCCTTGTTGTCGTTCTTGTTGCCGTTCCTGGCCTCGTCAGCCCGTGCCGCGGCGCCCTTCTTGTCGGCCTTGTCGTCGGATTTCTGCGTCGTCTTGCTGCTGGTGCGGCGCGAGTCTTGGCGCCGGTGCTTGGCCGTGTCGGCCTGCTGGTCCGCGCTGTCCGCTTTATTGCTTGCGGCCGAATTCGGCGCCGCCTGTGCAATGCCTCCGAACTGCAAGAAAAGCCCGGCCAAGACAATCAGGGCCGCGCGTGCGCTGGCTTTCATCATGTTGACGATCTCCCCAATTTCCGCCCGTCCCGGCAGCGAACAGAGACCCCGGGGCGTGACGACAGCGGGGCAGAAAATGGGAATCTTCGGGCTAGACCCGGCAAAAACGGGGCAAATTGCGTTGCATTGTTGCCTCCGGATGCGGTACGGGCCGATCGGTGTTATGAGCCGTCAGGGATCTCTGCGGCCGCATTGATCGCGTCGTCCGGCCGTGCATCACGAATTCGTGATGTGATGGGTGTCCGCGTAACAAATTGAAAGAGCGGCCGAATTGCATGGTGAGGGGCGCGGGTGCGCGGACGTGAGGACGAATGGACCGGCCTGATGCGGTCGGCCATGGCTGGCGATGACGCGGCCTATCATCGCCTGTTGAAGGCCATCACGCCGGTGCTGCGCGCTGCCGCGAGGCGAGGGTTGGCGCGGGCAGGTCAGCCTCCCGACCAGGCCGAGGATATCGTGCAGGAGATTCTGTTGGCGGTGCATCTGAAACGGCACACCTGGGACAGCGAGGCCGCCTTCGCGCCCTGGCTGTTTGCGATCGGCCGCAACAAGCTGATCGACGCGCTCCGCCGGCGCGGCAAGCGCGTATTCGTCAACATCGACGATTTTGCCGAGACGTTGCCGGGCGAGGTGCCGCAGGAGACCGCGTCGGCTGGCGAGGTCGCCGCCCAACTGGGCACGCTGCCGCAGCGCCAGCGCGACGTGCTGCAATCGATCGCGGTCGAGGCCGCCTCGATCAAGGATACGGCGGCGAAGTTTTCGATGAGCGAGGGTGCGGTGCGGGTCGCGCTGCATCGCGGACTTGCCGCGCTGACGGCCAAACTGCGGGACCATTAGTCATGGACACCGATCAACTCATTCGCTCGCTCGCAGCCGACAACGCGCACCGCGCTCCACGCGTCGGCGCTGTGCTGACCATGGCGCTGCTGGTGGCCGCGCCGTTTTCGATCCTGTTTTTTGCGACATTTCTCGGCGTGCGCGCCGACGTGATGAGCGCCATGCACAATCCGTTCTTCGACATGAAGTTCGCGGTGACGCTGTCGCTCGCAATCCCCGCGATCATCGTCAGCCTGCATTTGTCGCGTCCCGAAGCCCTGCTGCGCGGCTGGGCCTGGCTGCTGCTGCTGCCGGTCGGGCTGCTGGCGGTTGCGATCGGCAGCGAGGCGATGATGGCCCCGGCCATGCCGATGACGATGCGCCTGATGGGCAAGAACTCCAGGATGTGCCTGGTCGCGATCCCTGCGATGTCGCTGCCGCTGCTTGCGGGGGCGCTGTTCGGCCTGCGCCACGGTGCTCCGTCAAGCCCCGCGCTCGCCGGAGCGCTTGCCGGGCTGGTGTCGGCCGGCCTCGCCGCGACCCTCTATGCCTCGCACTGCACCGACGACTCGCCCCTGTTCGTCGCGACCTGGTACACGCTCGCGACCGCGGTGGTGACCGCGATCGGCGCGCTGGTGGGATCGAAGGTTCTGAGATTCTAGATCCTGCGGGTTCACTCCGCCGGCGTCGCGCCCAGCTGCATGCGGTGGAAGCGCAGCACCTGCTGCGCGGTCGATGGGCGCAGCGCGTCATAGCTGTCGCGCAGCGTCAGAATGTCGGTCTGCGACCCGCCGGAGAGCTTCTCGCGCATGGCGATGATGGCGCGCACGCTCGACCATTGCATGCCAGCGACCTTGGCGAGGATCATCACGCCTTCGGTACGGCTCTCGATCATCATGGTCTCGGCCGTCTCGACCGCGACGCCCGCGAGTGCAGCCAGCCCCGCATTGGTCTCGTCGAACTTGCCCTGCTCGGCGAAGGTTGTGACCTGGAACTCGTTGAGCCGGCCGTCGTCGTGCAGCGATTTCACCAGCGCGCGGGCCAATTCGGTCTGCTTCGTCATGGCGGCAGCGCGAACCCGTTGGGCCGCTTGCTGGACTACGCTCGCGACTTCATCCGCAAGCTCGGGATGCGCGGCCGCAAGCTTCCTGCGCACGCTCGAGGATGCCTTGGCGACCAGTCTCAAATAGTGATGGCGCGGCAGGTCGGGCCGCAGGCCGATGCAGCTGGCGAGGTCGTCGTCGCGCTCGGCGCGGATGACGAGTTCGGTGAGACTTCCCTCGGAAAGCCGCGCGCCCGGATTCCTGACGGTCGACTGCACCACGTCCTCGTTGCCGCGCGTCACCAGCACGTCGGTCAGTGCTTCCGACAGCATCCGTCGTAGCGAGATCGCCTTGAGATGCGCCTGACCCCTGGTGCGCGCGATCTCGAGCAGGGTCGTCTCGTCCAGCCGCTCCGATTTCGACAGCACAGGGCCGGAGACCTCGATGACCTCGTCGAGCGCGAGCGTGCGGATGATTTTCGGCGGCGCAGCGGCGATCGGTGCGAGGCGTTCGGCGAGCAGCGCCCTGGCCGACGTCTCGATCTCCCCGATCAGGCATTGGAACACGTCGTCGAACACGCGGATGTGGTCGTCGGAATAGTCCACAGCGTTGCCCACGAAGAGATCGGTGACGCGGCGCAGCGTCTCGACCCGGCGCGCAACGGTGCCGTGAGCGAGGGCAGCCTGCAATTCCTCGAGCAGGTTTTCGGATGGTCTTGCGGATCTGGATCTCATTGCCCTGTCCTGGAGCGTTCGGCCCGGCAACGGCTTCTGCCGCGCCGGGAGAAAATGGATTGGTCAGTTCGTCACAATGGAGTTGCGCCCTTGCGCCTTGGCGGAATAGAGCGCGCGGTCGGCGCGCGCGAGAAACGTGTCGGCAGTATCAGTGTCGCGCAGCGTCGCGACGCCCGCGGAAATGGTCACCCGCATGCCCGGAGAGAACGCGCTCCAGTCGAGATCGGCGACGATGCCGCGCAACCGCTCCAGCATGCGCTGCGCGGCGTCGCCCGGCATGCCCGGCAGCAGCAGCAGGAATTCCTCGCCGCCGTATCGGCCGAAACTGTCGGCCGGGCGGATGTTGGCGAAAATGGTGATCGCGAAGGTGCGCAGCACCTCGTCGCCGACGGGATGGCCGTAGGCGTCGTTGATGCGCTTGAACCAGTCGAGATCGATCAGCGCGATCGCGCACGGCGTGGATGCCTGCCGCGACTTTTCGATCTCGGCGTCGAGAAGCCGCGTGATGCAGCGGCGGTTGTAGGCGCCGGTGAGTTCGTCGAGCTCGGCGAGTTCCTCGATGCGCTGATAGGCCGCCTTCAGTTCGATGCTGCGCCGGTACAGGACCTTGCGCAGGGTCGCGCCGAACAGGCCGAGGAAGGCGCACTGGCCGATCACCAGCACGAAGCAGAGCATCGAGGCGGCTCGCTGCAGCCGGGTCGTGACCGGCAGTCCGATCGGCAGGTCCGATCCCAGGAAAACCGCGGCGAGCCCGCAGGTGGCAAGGGCCCAGGTGAGCATCGCCTGCCCCGACGTCATACGCAGCGTGCCGAACGCGAAGATCAGAAACAACACGGCCAGGAACGCGACCCCGACGGTCGGCACCGCGAGCAGGAACGCCAGCTGCAGCGCCATATGCGCCGAGATCTGATAGACGGTGAGGTAATGATCCTTGAACCGGTCGCCGAAGCCGGCTTCGGACAGCACCGTGAACGTACCGATGATGATGAGGCCGCCGATCCAGAACAGCGACGGAACGCCCATCGAGATGGTGCCGTCATAGGCGTAGAGCAGCAGGACCGAGGCGCCAAGCGAGTAGCTTGCGACCTGGCCCATATACATCTGGCGGCGCTGCCGGGCCCGGCGCGCCCGGACTTCGGGGGGTGCGGTCTCAGGCGCGAGGACGAGGTCCGCGGCCTCTGCGGCATTCCTCTCGGGAAAGGACGTCGCGGCCGTGCTCATGGTCCCGCCAATGGTCGATGTCAGCGCAAAAATCTACGTGGCAAGCCTTTAGGTTTGGTATCCTTTGGAGCCGAATCCGAACCCTGCAGCACGGAACAAGATGATCAGCCATCGCGCGATCTTACCGGCGATCCATCGTGTGCGATGCGGTCGAGCCAAAGCAGGGCTTGGTGCGACAAACCTGGTGCAGGGCTGCTATGGAACCGGACTAGGCCGGCGCCTGTGCCGGAAACGCCGTCCGCAGGGAAAGTATCTCAGTACTATGTTACCGATTTGGATTGACACCGCTGACCGCCGCGGATGGGACGATAAAAGTGCGCCTGTGTGGGGTAGCTCACACTTGCCCCCGGATGATTGCGGTAGTTTGAACAATTTTGCCTTCCCCGTCGAACCGCCCGCCGCATCGACCCGACCAACTTTGCGAGACGGCCATTGAGTGTGACACAAGCGGCTTCCGACGAGGTCCTGATTGCCAGGATCGCCCAAGGTGACCGGCTCGCCATGCAGGTGCTGTACGGGCGGCACCATGTCAGGGTTTACAGGTTCGGACTGCGGCTCGTGCGGGACGAGCAGGCGGCGGAAGACCTCATCAGCGAGGTGTTTCTCGACGTCTGGCGTCAAGCCGGCAAGTTCGAGGGCCGATCGGCGGTTTCCACCTGGCTGCTGGCAATCACCCGGTTCAAGGCCCTGTCTGCGCTCCGGCGCAGGAAGGATTTCGAACTGGACGAAGAAGCCGCGAACGCGATCGAGGACACGTCCGACGATCCGGAAACGGTGGTGCAGAAGAAGGACACCAGTGAGGCGTTGCGGGAGTGTCTGACGGGCCTCTCGCCGGAACACCGGGAAATCGTTGATCTCGTCTACTACCACGAGAAGTCCGTGGAGGAGGTGGCCGGGATCGTCGGAATTCCCGAGAACACTGTGAAGACGCGCTTGTTCTATGCGCGCAAGAAATTGGCCGAACTGCTGAAGGCAGCCGGCGTTGAGCGAGGCTGGCCATGATGGCGTTGAGCAAGAAGATGCTGGAGCAAGAGCCCAGTGAGATTGAACTGCTGCTGCCGTGGCACGCCGCCGGTACGCTGAGCGCGCGCGATGCGCGCCGCGTCGAGGAAGCGCTGGCGCGCGATCCCGAGCTTGCCAGGCAATATGCCGTGATCCGCGGCGAGTACGAAGAGACCATCCATCTGAACGAGAGCCTTGGGGCTCCGTCGGCGCGGGCGATGCAGAAGCTGTTCGCCGCGATCGACGCTGAGCCGGCGCGGGCGAGCGCCTCGTTGCCGCTGTCGGCGCGCATCTCGACCTTCTTCGCGAGCCTGTCGCCGCGCACGCTGGCGTGGTCGGCGGGCCTCGGCGCTGTCGCGCTCGTGCTGCAGGCCGGTATCATCGGCGCCGTGCTGATGAGAAACCAGCCGGCGACCTTCCAGACGGCTTCGCTCTCGACCAGCGCCCCGATCACACGCGAATTTGGCAGCACGGCCGCCCCGGCGCGCGCGCTGGTGCGATTCACGCCGGAGGCACGCGTCGCCGACATCACCGCGCTGCTCGACAGCTATCAGGCTTCGATCATCGGCGACGCCAAGGGCGGCATGTTCCGCCTCCAGTTCGACAAGGCGATGAGCCAGGACGAACTCGCCTCGCTGCTCGGCAGGATGCAGCGCGAGAAGGTCGTCAACCTCGCCGTCGCGGCGCCCTAGGCGCGCCGCTGAGCCGATGACGGGCAATTCCGACAGCAGGGTGCGTGCCGGGGCGTACGCTTCGTCCATCGGAGCCGCCCTTCTGGTCGCCTCTTGTCTTGGCGTCGAGGTTGCGCAGGCGCAGGCGATCATGCGGACGCCTACGATCAGCGTTCCCTCGCGCACCCCGACGATCTCCCCGAGCATTGCCCCGCGGGTCAACCCGACCCTGTCCGCCAGGGCGGTGTCGGTCGATCGCGGCCCGCGTCCGATTACGACCGCCCGGATTCCTTCGCGGATCGGATTGACGCCGGTGCTGCCCTATGCGCGCTACTCCCCCAACCTCTATCCGGCCTGCGCCGCGCCCTATCGGTCTGCCGACGGCGAATGCCTGGCACAGGCGAACGCGGGCGGCGAGGGCAGTGGAAAATCGGGCAACAAGAAGAGCGCCCGCAAGGGGCGCGGCAACAACACGCCGGTCGCGGTGAACCAGCGCAGCTTCGCAGGCGAATTCGTCGCCGAGATCGACGGCAGTCTGTCGGTGACGGAGGCCGACGAGCTTGCGCGTCGCCACGGCCTCGCGCGCGTCGCATCCGAGAATTTTCCGCTGATCGGGGCGACGTTCGGCCTGTTCCGCATTACCGACGGCCGGCCCGCCGAGACGGTACGGCGCGAGTTCGCGGCCGACGGCAGCGTTCGCTCGGTCCAGCCGAACTTCCGCTACGTGCTCCAGGACCAGAAATCGTCCGTACCGGTCGAGGGCGATCCCGCGCAATATGCACTGGCAAAACTCCGCCTGCCGCAGGCGCATGCGCTGGCGCACGGAGCCAACGTTACAATTGCCGTGATCGACTCCGGCATCGACGCCAAGCATCCCGAACTCGCCAATTCCGTCGCCGACAGTTTCGACGCGCTCGGCAGTGCAGAGGGGCCGCACGTCCACGGCACCGGCATCGCCGGCGCCATCGTGGCGCATGCCCGCCTGATGGGCAGCGCGCCTGAGGCGCGCATCATCGCCATCCGGGCCTTCGGCGGCGCCAACGGCGGCAGCGAGAGCTCGTCCTACATCATCCTGCGGTCGCTGAACTACGCCGCCGAGCACGGCGCGCAGATCATCAATATGAGCTTTGCCGGTCCGAAGGACGCGATCATCGAGCGCGCGATCGCGGCGACGGCCGCACGCGGCCTCGTGCTGATCGCGGCCGCCGGCAATGCCGGCGCGAAATCGCCGCCGCTCTATCCGGCTGCCAATCCCAATGTGATCGCGGTCAGCGCGACGGATCAGCAGGACAGGCTGTTCATCGCCTCCAACCGCGGCAACTACATCGCGGTCGCAGCCCCCGGCGTCGACATCTTCCTGCCGGCACCCGCCGGCAAATACCAGATGACGTCGGGAACCTCGTTCTCGGCCGCCCATGTCTCCGGCGTCGCGGCGCTGCTCCTCGAGCGCAACCACGCCTTGAAGCCGGAGGCGCTGCGCATGACGCTGGCGAAGACCGCGCGCGACCTCGGGTCCCCCGGACGTGACGACCTTTTCGGCGACGGTCAGGCCGACGCCTTTGCCGCGGTCATGGCGGTGCCCGCCGACAGCGCCACGCCCGTTGCGGCTGCGTCCGGTACAACAAAACGTGAAGATGCCGAGAAGCGTCGCGGCGAGCCCGGCAGCCGTGCGATCGAGCAACCGTCGTTGTCGGGCTCGGACGAAAAGTCCGCGGTTTCTCAGGCAGATAGACCGGCGGCGAGATAGCGGCAGCGACAAGGATGCGCACGGGCTGAAGCTCAAAAAAGCGAACCCTCGCATTGAACGTTCAGCCAGCTACCACGACCAACTGATGTGGGAGCGGTCATCCCTCCCCATCAGTCATATCAGGCGCGAGCGCCCATCCACCCCAAGCGCCCATATGGCTTGACCCGTCCGGTTGTCCCCCCGGACGGGTCTTTTCTTTTCAGCGCGTTCTTGAGCGAAGTGGCCGCCGGCCCGCGTGACGAAAACACGTCAAACCAAGAATCCAGGGCGTCAGTTCTGATTCAACCGGAGCCGAAGCCTTGGGCATCCGATCTTTCGAAGCTCCGCATTCGTTCAGGTTGAGGGTCGCCGCAGCCGTCTGTTGCGGTCGGGCGCGCAACGCGCCGCAACTCGGTTATGCTTGTGCGAAGCTTGACTCGAAAACGCAGCAAATTTCCGGAGGACTACGGTATTTGATGACGAATGCCGTGTCGCTGCTGGACAAGTCAAATCTTTTCCACAAAATATTCATGTCGCGTCTAAATTGATTCGTGTGCGTTGCGTCCCCCGCGTCCGTATTTTTTCCTGACGGGCTGGTTCATGACACATCGCCAAGAGTTCGTTCGCGACGCAGTCGCCGACCGCGCCATCGCGGCGCGCTGGTGCGCTCTCGCCGAACAGCGCCTGCAACATCTCTCCGAGATGTTCGAGACCGGCCGCTGGCGCCGGTATCATTCCGAGATCGAATTCCTTGAAAACATCCAGGAAGCCAAGCGTGCGGTCCAGACCTGGCGCGCTCTCGCAACCGGCGGGGACGTCGCCGAGGCGGCTGCAAGCGTGACGCCCACATTCGGTTGGTCGCCGGCGACGATGCCCCGCATGGCACCGCGCGAGCAGCAGGCGCAGACCGTCCAGCCCAAGGCCGTTCACATCGCGCCTAAGACCGCTGTGGCGGTCAGGCTCGATCAGAAGCCGGACGTGCTCGCAGAGATCACCGAGGCGCCGATCGTGGCGGCGTTGCCATCCGTCGCGATGGCGCCGCCCACTGCACCTGCCGCGGTGGCTTCGTTTACCGCCCCCGCCGAGATGCCGCCGCTCAAGGCTCCCGCCGCGAGGGCACCGCTCAGCGCACCTGCCGTGAGATCACCCCTTGCGCCCGCCGCCATGACGCCGTTCACCGCGCCCGACGTGAGGCCGCCGCTCGCGGTGCCTGCCGCGAAGCTGCCGAAGTCGGCGCCTGCGGCGATGGCAGCGCTCCTCCCGCAGTTCGCCCCTCCCACTGCCGAAATCGTCGCAGCCCCCGAGCGCGTCGTCGAATTCACCTTCAGCCTCGACGGTCTCGAAGCCAAATACCCGCTGCTCCGAAACGCGTTCTAAGGCGGTGGGTCAGGCCCGAGCAGAGTCGGCCGCCTCCCTCGCCCCGTCCTCCTGAGGTGCGAGGCATGGGACGCCCCGCGTCCCATAGGGAGCCTCGAAGGAAGTACGGTCCGCCCGCCGGTTGCGCGCCTAACGTCGCACCGCATTGCTGCCGACCACAAGCTGCGCGAAGCGTTGCGCCCCTTCGGCGGACAGATCCGACGTCACCGCCCGCGCGTGGTCGAGCCCGACCACGGCGCCTCGTGGCGTTTCCGAGATCATGTTGTTGTTGACGAGCGCGGTGCCCGCGCCCGGCACGACCGAGACCCCGACGCCGGCCAGCGCCTTGCGGATCACATTGCCTGTGATCGCGACGTCGCGCAGATATTTGCCCCAGCCGGCGACGATGCCGTAGGACGGCGCATTCTCGATCACGTTGCCGGTGACCGATGTGTCAGCCTCGATGTAGATGCCGACGCCGGCATCGTCGTCCGGTGCGGTGCCGATCGGCCGCTTCGGGATCAGATTGCGGATGATGTTGCCCTGGACCACCGCAATGCGGCCGCCCTCGTTGAAATTGCACACGGAGACGCCGACGGCGGCGCCATCCACCGTGTTGTTGGCGATCACCGCGGCTTCGAACGCAAACTCCGAATAAAGCGCGACCTCGCGCACGTCACTGACGCTGTTGCCGGTGATGTGGATGTTCGAGGCCGAGTTGCCGCGCACCGCCGAATAGTCGCAATTCCTGATGCGGTTGCCGCGCACGATCACGTTGCCGGCGCGAAACGCGTTGATGGCGTTGCCGTACTGGCCGGAGCCGCCGGGGCCTGCCTTGATGTCCTCGATGCGGTTGTCGGCGACCAGCGTGCCGTCGTCGCCGATCGCGGTGCGCAGGATCTCGATGCCATTGTCGTTGGTGCCGATGATGGTGTTGCGCGAGACGCTGAGCGCCTTGGCGTCGAACGAGACCACCGCAGTTAACGCGATGTTGGTGAAGATGTTGCCGGAGACGTCGCCCGCGACCTGCTCGAGCCAGATGCCGCCGCCGCCCGATTGCGTGATCTCGCAATCCGCCATGCGCACATCTCGTCCGCCGAGAACATGGATCAGGCCCCGCCGGGTCGGCAGCGGAATGTTGCCGCCGTCGAAGGTGATGCCGGTGAGGCCGATCGCATCGGAGCCGTCGCTCTGGATCATCGAGGCTCCGCCCGTGAAGACCAGTTTGGTCGCACCGCGCACGCCGATCAGTTGCGACCCGTTCGGCAGCCGCAGCAGTCCGCTGCGATAGACGCCCGGCGGCAGCGCCAACGGCATTTGCGCCCGCGCGGCCTCGTCGATCGCGCGCTGCAGCGCGCGTGTCTGATCCTCGCTGCTGCCGGGGCGAACGCCATATTGCGTGGCGTCGCGCCCGAGCAGGGACGTCAGCGGCGCCGCGCGCGCAGCGTCGGCCGGCATGGCGAGCGCGCCGGCGATGCCCGCGGTCGAAGCCCCGATGAGATGACGGCGATTGAGGTCCATGACGCGTCCTCCGGCGGACGCGGGAGGTCCGCGGAGACTAGGTAGCGCAGGGCGGCGAAGGCGGTGAGGATTGTTCGCGGTAGGGTTAAATGTTTACCGCAAAGACGATGCCGTAGGGTGGCAAAGCGACTTGTCCGCCGTAGCTCGAAGAGCAAAGGCGGAAGCGTGCCCACCATTGTCGTTACGAATGCGGATGCATGGTGGGCACGGCGCAAGCGCGCCTTTGCCCCACCTTACGAGACCGAGGTGTTCCGCGCCTTCCTTGCCAATTGCACCATCTCCATCAGCATCGCTTCCCCCGCGTCCACCAGTTCCTCCAGCGTGATCCGGGCGGCGCCCTTGCGCCGCACGGCGCCGCCGCGCGCGAGCAGCGGAATGTGGATGAAGGCCGCAAGCTTCGGCCCGCCCGACCTGACGTTCTCGATCGCGCGCCAGCTCAGGTAATTGCAGAGATACGCGCCGGCATCGCGCGAGGGGCGCGCGTCGATGCCGGTGAGGCGCGCGGCGCGCAGCAGCCTTGCGGTGTGCGGGCCGAACGTCATCGCATCTGCATGGCCGGCGATGCCGCGCTTGCTCGAGCGCGTGTTGGCGGCATCCGGCCAGAGCATGGTGACGGCGTTGCGCGCGCGGGTCTCGATCCGCAGATAGGGCGTGCGCGCCGCGAGGCCGAACATCAAAAGCGCGTCGGGCTTTTGGGCGGCGAGCACGTCAGGCAATTGGCGGTCGACGGCAGCATAGGTGACCGGGAAGATGTGGCTCGACAGCTCGACGTCGTCGAGCGCCGGCCGGCGCAACTGCATCAGCCGGGCCACCAGCGCCTGGGTTGGATTGTAGGGCGCGCCGGGAAATGGCCCGAAGCCGGTGAGGAGAATGCGGGGCCTGGTCATTGCAACAACTCCAGAATGCGCTCGGCGGCGAGCGCCGGCGTGAGATGGCCCTCGGCGACCTCGGTTTCTATCTTGCGGACCTTGGTCCGCACCGACGTTTCGCTCCGCAACCTCGCCAGCATGCGCTGCTCCAGCATCGACCACATCCACTTCACCTGCTGGTCGCGCCGCCGCGCGGCGAAGTCGCCGGATGCGTTCATCGCCTTGCGGTGGTCCAAAACCTTCTGCCAGAGCTCGGCGATGCCGGTGCCGGCCAGCGCCGAATAGGTGATAACGGGCGGATGCCAATGCTCGGACCGGGGGCTCAGAATATGCAGCGCGCCGCGATAATCCGCGGCGGTGATGTTGGCGCGCTTGAGATTGTCGCCGTCGGCCTTGTTGATCGCGATCATGTCGGCAAGCTCGACGAGTCCCTTCTTGATGCCCTGCAGTTCGTCGCCGCCACCCGGCAGCATCAGGGCGAGGAAGAAGTCGGTCATGTCGCAGACCGCGGTCTCTGACTGGCCGATGCCGACGGTCTCGACCAGCACGACGTCGAAGCCGGCGGCTTCGCAGAGCAGCATCGCCTCGCGCGTCTTCGCCGCGACGCCGCCGAGCGTGCCTGACGACGGCGAGGGGCGGATGAAGGCACTGTCCGATGCCGAGAGCCGCGCCATCCGCGTCTTGTCGCCGAGGATCGAACCGCCGCTGCGTGCCGAGGACGGATCGACCGCGAGCACCGCGACCTTGTGGCCCTGCTCGATCAGATACGTCCCGAGCACGTCGATGGTGGTGGATTTGCCGACGCCGGGCGAGCCGGTGATGCCGACGCGAAACGCCTTGCCGGTGTCGGGCAGGAGCATCTGCACCAGCTCGCGCGCCAGCGCCTGATGATCGCCGCGCCGGCTCTCGACCAGCGTGATGGCGCGGGCAAGCGCCGCGCGGCTGCCGGCGCGGAGCTCCTTGGCGAGGGTCTTGATGTCGAGCGGGGCCTTCTCAGTCATGCCCTGCTTTACAACGGCCCGGCGGGGCAGGCGAGGGCCGCCCGCGCCATATCACCGGGATGTTGCTGCCGCCGGCTGCGCCGGTTTCACCTTCCGCCACACCCACACCATCACCGGCCAGAGCAGCGCGCCGATCGCCATCGCGGCGAGGATCGCCGCAACCGGGCGCTCGAAGAACGGCAGGATGCTGCCGTCGGACTTGATCAGCGAGGTGACGAAGGCCTGCTCGACCATGGTGCCCATGACGATGCCGAGCACCATGGCGGCGACGGGATAGCCGTTCGCCTCCATGACATAGCCGATCACGCCGAAGGCGGCGACGGTGACGACGCCGAACATGTTGTTGCCGATCGCGAACGAGCCGACCGCGCAGCACAGCATGATGATCGGCATGATGGCCGAGCGCGGCGCCAGCAGGATATAGGCGGCGACCCGGATCATGGCGATGCCGAGCGGGATCATCATGATGTTCGCGATGATGAACATCAGGTAGATCGCGTACATGCTCGACGCCTTCTCGGTGAACAGCGTCGGACCGGGATTGAGGCCCTTCATGTAGAGCACGCCGATCGCGATCGCGGCGATGGTATCGCCGGGGATGCCGAACAGCAGCGAGGGCACCCAGCCGGAGGCGATGCTGGCATTGTTGCTGGCGCCGGCTTCGACCAGGCCTTCGACATGGCCGGTGCCGAACTTTTCCGGCTCCTTGGAGAAGCGCTTCGACATCGCGTAGGAGACCCAGGCAGCCATGTCGGCGCCCGCGCCGGGCAGCACGCCGATGATGATGCCGACGATGTTCCCGCGCGTCATCTGCCAGTGATACAGCTTCGTCAGCTTCCACTGGCCGGCCATGATGCTTCCGAACTTGCGCCGCGGCAGCGGCGGCGGCTCCGGCGTCAGCATCGCGCGCATCACCTGCGCCACCGCGAATACGCCGACCAGCGCCGGGATCGGCTCGATGCCGCCGAACAGATCGGTGAGTCCGAAGGTGAAGCGCGGGACGCCGCCGGGATTCTCGATGCCGATGCAGGCGACGAGCAGGCCGATGAACATGCCGGCGATCGCCTTCACCGGCGAGGAGCGCGCAACCAGGGTGGCGCACATCAGGCCGAGCAGCGCCAGCCAGAAATATTCGAAGGTCGAGAACGACAGCGCGATCTCGGCCAGCGGCGGCGCCAGGATCATCAGCGACAGCACTCCGGCGATGCCGCCGACCGCCGAGAACCAGACGCCGGCCCCGAGCGCGAGCTCGGCCTGGCCCTTGCGCGTCATCGCGTAGGCCTCGTCCGCATAGGCGGCGGAAGCGGGCGTGCCGGGAATGCGCAGCAGCGCGCCGGGAATGTCGCCGGAGAAAATTGCCATCGAGGAGGCCGCGACGATGGTCGCGATCGCCGCGATCGGCGAGAGATAGAAGGTGACGGGGACGAGCAGGGCGGTTGCCATCGTCGCCGACAGGCCCGGCAGCGAGCCGATCACGAGCCCGTACACGGACGCTGCGAACATCGCGATGATGACCTCCCAGGTGGAGATCAGCGCGAACGCATCGATCAGGGTTTTCAGCATGGGATTACCAGGGCGCCGGCAACAGGCCGGCGGGCAGCGGCACGCGGAGCAGCTTGCCGAAGATGAGGTGGATGGCGAAGGGCGAGAGGGCCGCGAGCGGCAGGGCCAGCTTCCACCTGGCCCCGAGCGCGGTCGAGGTGACGTAGACCATGATCGCCGCGGTGATGATGAAACCGAGCCGGTCGGCCGCGACGACGTAGAACAGCAGCAACGCCGGCGGCAGCAGCGCGCGCAGGCCGTAGAGCTTACCCTGAGGCGGCGGGGCAGCGGCCTGGCCGTCCTCCATCGGAACCAACGCTTCCTCCTCCTCGAAGGAATGGCCAATGCCGAACACGATCGCGAGCCCGCACAGCGCAAGGCCGCAGCCGATCACGAGCGGAAACACGTTGGGGCCGACCGGCTGGCCCGGCACCGGCGGCAGGATCCAGCCGCCATAGGCAGCTGCTGCGCCGAGCACGACGAGAAACGATCCCGTCACGGAGTCGGGAAGACGCATGGGGTGGGGTCCTGTCAGAATTCCGGGAGGTGCGCTCCCTCTCGCCGCGTGGGCTGGGCCAGCGCATATGCCGAAGGTGCTCGGCCTGCATGGTTCGAGGCGCCCGCTTTTGCGGCCTCCTCACCACGAAGGTCTGTTATCTCGCTGCTAAACGCGCCCTCATCCTGAGGGCCCGCCGCGGGCGGGCGTCTCGAAGGATGGGCTGCAAGCGAGTTACTCGCCACGTTCTTCTTCACATGCAATAGCCCCGCCATCAGCGGGGAGGGGTGAAACATCACGCCTTGCTCAGGCCTGCCGCCTTCATGGCTTCGCCCATCTGGGCGTCGCCCTTGTCCATGAAGGTGGCGAAGTGAGCGGCATCGCCCCACACGGTGCCGAAGCCGCGATTGCTCATGAAGTCCTTGTACTCGGCGGAATCGTAAACCTTCTTCAGTGCCGCGGTGAGCTTCGTTGCGATCTCCGGCGGAAGGTTCTTTGGCCCGGCAATGCCGCGCCAGGCGCCCGTCGCGTAGTCGATGCCCATCGCCTCCTTCAGCGTCGGCACGTCCTTGAAGATCGGGTTGCGGGCCGGCGCCATGATGGCGAGGCTCCTGGCCTTGCCCGCCTCGATGATGGCACGCGCCTCGGGCACCGAGCAGGTGGTGAGGTCGAGGCCGCCAGCGGCGAGATCCTGCATCGCCGGGGCCGCACCGTTCGAGGGCACCCACGCGACCTGATTGGCAGGCAGGCCCATGGCCTGCATCCAGCCGACCAGGGCCAGATGCCAGATGCCGCCCTGGCCGGTGCCGGAGGCCTTGAACTTGCCGGGAGGCGCCGCCTTGATCGCATCGGCGAGCTCCTTGACCGTCTTGTAGGGCGAGGAGGAGGAGACCTGGATGCCCGGAGGGTCCTCGTTCATCAGCGCCAGCGGGGTGTAGCTCTTCGGCGTCAGCTCGGTCAGGCCCTGCCAGTGCATCATCGAGATTTCGACGGTGAGCATGCCGATGGTGTAACCGTCGGGCTGGGCGGTCGCGATCGCGCTATGGCCCACCACGCCGGAGCCGCCGGTGCGGTTGACCACGTTGAAGGGCTGGCCGAGGTCCTTTTCCAGCAGCGCTGCGACAATGCGCGCGGTCGCGTCGGTCCCGCCGCCGGCGCCCCAGGGCACGATCACGGTGACCGGCCGGGCCGGATAGGCTTGTGCGAGCGCGGGCTTGAAGCCGAAGGCGGCGGATGCGGCGACTGCGGCGGTTGAGGCCGCAAAGGTGCGGCGCGTAATCTTGGACATGAATCCTCCCAGCGGCACCCGTGACGCCGGGCGCTCTTGTCAATGGCGGCATTCTAGTCGGCTTTGCGGAGCCGCCGCAAGATAGCGCTACCAACGAGATTGTCGCGTTGCGCGTGAAAGTTGGATGGCCATCGGATGGGCAGTCGGAAACCGGGTGGGTTTTGCCCGCGCGAGCAGCCAACCTCAGCGCGAACGGAAACCGAAGGCGAGCCACCGATGACCCGAGCCTATTACAGCGCCGTGCTGGACCACCCGCTGGACGACGTCTGGTCGCTGATCCGCGATTTCAACAACTATCCCGCCTATATCGACGGGGTGAGCGAGAGCGTGATCGAAGACGACAAGCGCGGCGATGAAGTCGGCGCCATCAGACGTTTCTGCTATCTCGGAAACTGGATCCGTCAGCGCCTGGTCGATCACTCGGACCGGCAGCACACCCTAGCCTATGCCGGTCTCGAAGCGTTGCCGTATCCGCAAGACGACGGAGGCCGCGCGCCGACGCCGACGCACTATCGAGGCACCATGCATCTGCGTCCTATCATCGAGGGCAACCGTACCCTCATCGAATGGTCGGTTGCACTCGAGACGGAGCCCGCGGATGCCGAGCGCTGGCAAGCCCTGTTCGCGTCCTGGATTCCTGATTGGACGGATTCGCTGGCGCGGACACTGGCGCGAGCCCATCCGCGATCCAGTTAGCGATCGTTCACTACTCCTCCGCGTCGCCCTTCGGCCGCGCGCCGCCGAAGATTCGCGTGCCTTCTGCGCTGAGATACGGCTTCAGCGCCTCCCAAGGCACGAAGGCAACATACCCGCCCTCGGCATAGGGACCGACGGCGTAGGGCGGGTAGTGAAAGGTGAGGCCGGAGCTCTTGCCTGCTTCAGTTGACGGCGCAAGCGTCACCGCGCCGATCTTGAGCAGGCTCGGTTCCACGCTCTTGAACCATTCGTCGGTCGCGGTCTCGCCGGCACCGCGCTTCTTCTTCTCGGCCTTGAGCGAGGTGATGATGGCCGTCACCATCGCCTTCATGGCCGGACCCTTGTCGGCGGTCTCGGTGAAGAACGGGCGGATCGAGATGCGCTTGTTCGCCGCCTTGTCCCACAGGATCGTGTTCACATCCGAATTGGGGTGCGCGCCGCGGGTGTTCATGTAGTCGTTGCGGAGGACGCTGACATAGCGATCGGCGACGACCGAGCGGATCTCATATTTGCGCTCGAAGTCCCAGCCACCGTTCGTGAAGAACTGTGGGTCCGCCTTGCGCGAGGCGGCGGCCTCGACCGCATTCTTGTCGAGCCACTTCTTGCCTTCGGCCAGGCAATCCGCCGCCAGCGCCGCATTCGCTTTGATCCTGTCGTCGAGGAAGACGCGCGCCTCGATGCTCCTGGTCTTGACGATGGCGTCGGGCTTGGGGTCGGCGGCGTGGGCGATGCCGAACAGCGCGCTGCAAACTGCGGCCGCAGCCAGCGCGCGCATGAACGTTGGCGCGAGAAACATCACGCAAATCCTTCTTGCCGGAAGTTCGAGCGACGGCTACTCCGCCGCCTCGCTATGCCCGAGCCGGGCGTTCAGCTTGCGGATCAGCTCCTCGGCGGCGTCCGCGATCACGGTCCCCGGCGGAAAGATCGCCTCAGCGCCGGCGGCGTAGAGCGCGTCGTAGTCCTGCGGCGGCACCACGCCGCCGACGATGATCATGATGTCGTCGCGGCCCTGCTTCTTCAGCGCGGCCTTCAATTCCGGCACGGCGGTGAGGTGGGCGGCGGCAAGCGAGGAGACGCCGAGAATGTGGACGTCGTTCTCGATCGCCTGCCGCGCAGCTTCGTCGGCGGTGGCAAACAGCGGCCCGATGTCGACGTCGAAGCCGATATCGGCAAAGGCAGACGCAATCACCTTCTGGCCGCGATCGTGGCCGTCCTGGCCGATCTTGGCGACGAGAATGCGCGGGCGGCGGCCTTCCGCCTCCTCGAAGGCGTCGATCAGCGCCTGAACCTTCTCGACCTGGTTACCCATGCTGGACGCCTCCCGCTTGTAGACGCCGGTAATGGACTTGATCTCGGCGCGGTGCCGGCCGAACACCTTCTCCATCGCGTCCGAAATCTCGCCGACTGTCGCCTTCGCCCGTGCCGCGTCGATGGCGAGCGCGAGCAGATTGCCGTTGCCTTCGCTAGCTGAGCGCGTCAGCGCGGCGAGCGCGGCATCGACCTCGTTCTGGTTACGCTCGGCTTTCAGCCGCTTGAGCTTGTCGATCTGAAGCCGGCGGACATTGGTGTTGTCGACCTTCAGGATCTCGATCCTGTCCTCGTCGGTCGGCTTGTACTTGTTGACGCCGATCACCGCCTGCTTGCCGGCATCGATCCGCGCCTGGGTCTTGGCCGAGGCCTCCTCGATGCGCAGCTTCGGCAAGCCGGCCTCGATCGCCTTCGCCATGCCGCCGAGTTCCTCGACCTCCTGGATGTGGCTCCACGCCTTCGCCGCGAGGTCGCGCGTGAGCCGCTCGACGTAGTACGAGCCGCCCCAGGGATCGATGATGCGGGTGGTGCCGCTCTCCTGCTGCAGGAAGAGCTGGGTGTTGCGGGCGATGCGCGCCGAAAAATCCGTCGGCAAGGCGAGCGCCTCGTCGAGCGCGTTGGTGTGCAGCGACTGGGTGTGGCCCTGCGTTGCGGCCATGGCCTCTACCGTGGTGCGCATCACGTTGTTGAAGACGTCCTGCGCGGTCAGCGACCAGCCAGAGGTCTGGCTGTGCGTGCGCAGCGAAAGCGAGCGCGGGTCTTTCGGGTTGAACGGCTTCAGCAGCTTCGCCCAGAGCAGGCGCGCGGCGCGCATCTTGGCGACTTCCATGAAGAAGTTCATGCCGATAGCCCAGAAGAACGACAGGCGGGGAGCGAAACGATCGACGTCGAGCCCCGCGGCAAGGCCGGCGCGCAGATATTCGACGCCGTCGGCGAGCGTGTAGGCGAGCTCGAGGTCCTGCGTCGCGCCGGCCTCCTGCATGTGATAGCCGGAGATCGAGATCGAATTGTACTTGGGCATCCTCGTGGAGGTGTAGGCGAAGATGTCCGAGATGATCCGCATCGAGGGCGCCGGCGGATAGATGTAGGTGTTGCGCACCATGAACTCTTTCAGAATGTCGTTCTGAATCGTCCCCGAGAGCTTCTCCGGCGGCACGCCCTGTTCCTCGGCGGCGGCGACGTAGAGCGCGAGGATCGGCAGCACCGCGCCGTTCATGGTCATGGACACGCTCATCTGGTCGAGCGGAATGCCCGCAAACAGCGTGCGCATGTCGTAGATGGAATCGATGGCGACGCCCGCCATGCCGACATCGCCGCCGACGCGCGGATGGTCAGAGTCGTAGCCGCGATGGGTGGCGAGATCGAACGCGACCGAGAGGCCCTTCTGGCCCGCCGCGAGGTTGCGGCGGTAGAATGCGTTGGAGTCCTCCGCCGTGGAGAAGCCGGCATATTGCCTGACCGTCCAGGGCTGGTTGACATACATGGTCGGGTAGGGGCCGCGCAGGAACGGCGCGATGCCGGGATAGGTCTCGAGGAAATCGAGCCCGGCGAGATCGGCCTCATCATAAGCGGGCTTCACCAGAATGCCCTCGGGCGTCAGCCACGGTTCGGCGCTGCCGACTGGCGCTGCGGCGGCGGCGCGCTCGAAGGCAACATCGGCGAAATTGGGAATGCGCGTCATTCCTTTGTTTCCTCAAACTGGCGATTTCGTTCGATTAATCGCTGAAGATTCTTCTTGTAGACGGGATCATTGAAACCCGTTTTCCGTGGCGCATTGAACGTGTGTTCCGCGCTCTGCGCCCCGTCAAGTGCGCGCGCCAAACGCCATGCGATTATATCCGGCAGCGACCAGAACAGAATTTCGACCAGGAACCGAAGCACGGGTCACCTTAGCATGGTTGTGATTGAAGACGGTCAATCATGATCCGGATGCTGATGGCTGACGATGGTCGCCATCTTCTCCGGTCCGTAATTCTGCTGCGTGGTCTGGCTCGGCAGATTGGCGATGCCGACCACCCAGCCGAGGCGGGATTCGGTGCCGAACTGGCGCGTCGGGATCACCCAGTCGGGGTGGTCGAAGGTGCCGGTCATGATCTCGATGCGGTCGCCGTCGATGCGGCCGAAGCTCAGCGGCGTGCCGCAGGCGGCGCAGAAGCCGCGCTCGGCGATGGTGGAGGAGCGGAAGAACGAGGGTTGTCCCCTGGTCCAAGCGAAGTCCGTCTTGTTGATATCGGCAAAGGAGGCGAATGGCGCACCGGCTGCCTTCTGGCACATCCGGCAATGGCAGATCGAGACCCTGGTCGGCGCCGTCATGACGGCAAAGCGCACCGCGCCGCATTGGCAGCCGCCCGTGAGAACGGGTTTGCCGGTTTCGGTCATGGCTGCTCCATCCGTCGATAGGCGTCCTGCAGTGTCACAAGTGCATCGCCTCCGGCGAAGATAAAGCCCGTGACGCCGGCCGCCCGCAGCGCCGCCTCGGCATCGGTCGGGCGGCCCGCCAGATAGATATGTCTGCTGCCTGCCGTTTGCAGGGCCCGGGCGGCGGGTTCCGCCTGACCGGCATAGACCTTGTCGCTGGAACAGAGGCAGGCGAGCTCCGCACCTGAGGCCTTGAAGGCGGCTGCGAGCTTGGCCGGATCGGCAAAGCCCTCGCTGTCGACCGCCTCGATGCCGCCGGCTTCGAAGAAGCTCTTCGCGAAGGTGGCGCGCGCGGTGAAATCGGCAGGTGTGCCGAGATTGGCCAGGAACACCTTTGGCCGCGCACCACGTGCCTTCAACGCTGCGTCGGATTTGTCGCGCAGCGCCTCGAACGGTTCTGCCAGCCGGATCGGCGGCAGCGCATCGAACTTGTATGTCTGTTCCCCGTAAGGCGGAAGCGCGATCGGCGTTGTCGTCAGCACGGTCGCTTCGCGCTCATGCAGGTTCGGAAACTCGCTGGCGCCAGTCAGCACGTCGCGGCGCTTTGCGATGTTGGCCTCGCGCGCCTTTCGCGCGGCCGCCACCTTGCTCTGGAACCGGCCCTGCTGAAGCGCCGCGAAGGCACCTCCGGCTTTCTCGCTTTCCTGGAACAGCGCCCATGCGGCGTCGCAAAGCTGCGCGGTCAGCGTCTCGATGCCGCCTGCGCCCGCCGCGGGATCGCTGACCCTGGCGAGGTTGCTTTCTTCCAGCAAGAGAAGCTGGGTGTTGCGCGCCACGCGCCGCGCGAACGGATCGGGCAGGCCGAGCGCCAGCGTATGCGGCAGCACCGTGATCGCATTCGCGCCGGCGAGCCCGGCGGCGAACGTTGCCATGGTCGCGCGCAGCATGTTCACGTAAGGGTCGCGCTGCGTCAGCATGCGCCAGGCTGTATCGGCAGCAATGAACAGCGGTTTCGGCGTCAGCCCGCAGGCCGTTTCGATGCGTGCCCACAACAGCCGCAGCGCGCGGAATTTGGCCATGGTCAGGAACTGGTCGGCATCTGCGGCAAGCCGCGCATAGACCATGCCCTGCGCCTGCTCGAGGGAAATGCCGGCGCCTTCGATCGCGCGCAGATAAGCGACGCCGCAGGCCAGCACGAAGGCAAGCTCCTGCACCTCCGAGCCACCGGCATCATGGATCACGCGCCCGTCGGCGGAGGCAAACGGTCCCTTGAAGCCGAGCGCGGCAAGGCCCTTGATGGCGCCGGCGAGTGCAGGAACGATCTCGTCCCAGGTGTAGGGGCTGTGCCCCCACATTGCGGCGGCCGCGAGCGGATCGAGCCCGAAGCGGATGTTGCAGGCTGCGGGATCTAGTCCCTTGCTCTTCACATAATCCGCGACGTGGATCGCAGCCATCCGCGATTGCGGGCCGATCTGAAGCTCGAGGCCGATGCCGGCGTCGAGATGAATGTCTTTCAAAACCTTTGCGACCGCATCCGCCGAAGGTTCCAGGCCGAAACCATGGGCGCCGCTGCCCCCGGCGAACACCAGCGCGAGCCCCGTCGCGCCGTTCTCGAGGTCGGTCAGGGCCTGCGCATTTGCGAGCGCCGCATCGGGATGGTCGATCCGCTGCACGATCTGCCATGGCGCAGCCGGCGGGCGTCCCACCACGGGCGCAACGCCCTTGGTGCGCGGATAGAGCGGATCGATCTTGATGCCGTCATAGGTCTTGCCGACCAGCTTCTCGAACGGCGCGCCCTTCAGCACGCCGTCGACCAGCTTGCGCCAGTCCTCGACGGTCGCCTTGGGAAAATCCGCCGCCAGCGGCAGGTCGTCAGTCACGGAGGTCATGCGGCGAGGGACTCCCAAACGTCTCGTTGTTCTCAGGCGAAATTGCCACGGCAGACCGTCCCTGCAAACGGTTGTTTTTGGTTAACCGGTATCCGGAAGCCGCTCAATGCCTTGCGTGGAGACGCTGGCGAGGCCGTCACGCACACGAATGCCCGAGATCACGCGGTCGGGCGCGATCTCGGCCAGCGGCACCAGCACGAAGGCGCGCTCGAACAGGCGGGGATGCGGCAGCGTCAGATCGGGCTTCTGCAAGGAGACGTCGTCATAGGCGATCATGTCGAGATCGAGCGTGCGCGGGCCCCAGCGTCGCTCCTTGGTTCGCGTGCGGCCGAACTTCTGCTCGACTTTCTGCAGCACGAACAAGAGCGCGTGCGGATCGAGACCGGTCTCGATCTCGATGCAGGCGTTGATGAAGGGATCCTGGTCCTCGTCGCCCCAGGGCGGAGTGGCATAGTCCGAGGAGCGTGCGATCAGCGTGCCTTGCGCCATGCCGCAGATATGGGCGATCGCCTTGCCGAACGTCGTGCGGACATCGCCGACATTGCCGCCGAGTGCGATCAGCACGCTCGCCATTTCAGGGATGCCGCGAGCGCGTCAGCACGATGCCGACATCGTCGAAGATCGCGGCGATCGGCGCATGCGGCTTGTGCACCGTGATCTTCACGGCGCGGACGCGCGGGAAGTTCGACAGGATGGCATCGGCCACGGCGCCGGCCGCGCGCTCCAGCAGCTTGTAATTGGTGTTCTTGAACGCCGCCGTCGTCGTCGCCACGACATCGGCGTAGGACACCGTGTCCGCGAGCCGGTCGCTACGCGAGGGTTCAGACAGGTCGGTATAGAGTTCGAGATCTATGACGAAACGCTGGCCGACTTCGGTTTCGTGATCCATCACGCCATGGCGGGCATGGATCGACAGGCCGGTGACGAAGATCGTATCGGTCATTGCTTGCTCTCGATTGCATGCGCCACCCGCAGCGCCTGCAGGGTTTCGCCGACATCATGGGTCCGGATGATCTTCGCGCCGCGCTGCGCGGCGATCAGGTGGGCCGCGATCGAGCCGGCGAGCCGCTGCGATGGCTCCGACGGCGACACCGAGGCGATGAAGCGCTTGCGCGAAGCGCCGACCAGGATCGGCAGGCCAAACATATCGAATTCGCGCAGCCGCGCCAGCGCGGTCATGCTCTGCTCGGCCGTCTTGCCGAATCCGATGCCGGGGTCGAGCACGATCTTGTCGTGCGCGATGCCGGCCTGTGCGGCGATATCGAGCGAGTGCCGAAAGAACGCCGTCATGTCCGCAATGATATCGATCGCGGGATCGACGCTGTCGCGGTTGTGCATGACGACGACGGGAACGCCTCTTGCGGCGATCAGCGGCGCCATGTCGGGATCGCGCTGCAGGCCCCAGACGTCGTTGGCGATCGCCGCGCCATGGTCGAGCGCGAAGGCCACCACCTCGGCCTTCATGCTGTCTATCGAGACCGGCACGCCGAGCGCCACCACGTCGGCCAGCACCGGCTTAAGTCGTGCCAATTCGTCTGCCGCGGTGACCGACCGGGCACCCTTGTAGGGCCGGGTGGATTCGGCGCCGATATCGATGATGTCGACGCCATCGACGATCATCGCCTGCGCCCGCTCCAGCGCCCGCGCGGGCGCGATGAACGCGCCGCCATCGGAGAAGGAGTCCGGGGTGATGTTGAGTACGCCCATCACCGCAGGAAGAGGCCGCTCCAGCAGCGTCCGCAGCACCTCAAACCGGGCCGAGCCGGCCGGCGAGACGGATGGGGAGGGCGAGGCGTTCATGCGGGTGGCTTTAGCGGGCGGGAAGGGGGGATTCAAGGCGGGAGTGGGGTGGGTGGTGCGGAGGGTTGGGCAGGGTATCGCATGCTTTCGCTGTCATTGCCCGCGAAAGCGGGCAATCCAGTATTCCAGAGACCGTGCCGTGATACGGAGAAGATGCGGCGTACTGGATACTCCGCTTTCGCGGAGTATGACCGCGGAGTTTGAGCAGGCATCATTGCCCGTTGGGCAAATGCCGAAGGCCGCTCGGCTCGCCCAATGCCAAGACGTCCGCCCTAATACGTGATCTTCGGCGGCAGCTTCTTGGCCTTGGCGATGATGTCGCCGACCGATTTCTCGGAAGGCAGGATGCGGACGAGCTTCTTCTTCTCGTTGGCTTCGCGCATGCTCTGGGCAAGCCTTGCGGGATTTCGATAGGCGAGCTCGCGCACGGTGGTGACGCCGGCGGCGCGGACCAGGCCGACCTTGGCCTTGCCCATGCCGGGAATGCGCATGTAGTCGGAGACGTTGGCCCATTCCAGCAGCGACTGCTCGCTGATGCCCGTCTTGGCGGAAAGCGCCTTGCGGCCCTTCACGGTCGAGGCCGCCTCGAGCAGCGCGTCGGTGGTGCGGATTCCTTGCGCCTTCAACTTGTTGGCTGCAAAGGTCGACAGGCCCTCAATCTCGGAGATTGGATATGTCATGACACTCGGTGTGAAATGCGTGGCTTCAGGCGAACTGGCTGAGGCCCGGAGTCCCAGCGATGATCTTGCCCATCTGATCCGCTCCGATTTTGTCTCGCCCGTAGCGGAAAAGTTCACGGGCGACCTTTTGAATATCGGACATGCCCAGTCCCAGGCCCATCAGGCGCGTGCCGACCGCCATCAAGCCGCCGCCCATCAGCCGCGACAGGCCGCCGCCGCTCCTGGACGCCTCGATTGCAGCTTCCGCTCCTGGGATCTGGTCGATCAGGGCCTGCACGCTCTCGGAAGGACCCTCGCTGCGGAGGAAGCCCAGGATAATGCCGACGGTTTTTTCAGCGACAGCACCATCTATGCTGGCGTTTGCCGCCAGCCGTCCGATCAGCTCGTCCATAAGGCCCCTCAGCCGGTTGCACGCCGGAGTATTGCTTTCGAAAAACGATCTTGAGCCGGTGTGATGTGAAATTCAAGCGATGAACGCACGCGCGGTCGCGATTCATCCTCGAACGCGCGAAAAGTGTTGCAGCCGTGCAAGAGCCGAGATCGAATCGGCAAAAAAATGCCGCGCTGCGAATACCTGGTTCCTACTTTCGGCTGATGTCGTCCATTTGTGTCCGACAATGTCGCATGCTCGGGGCGCGTTGAACGGTTTTAATCGGTATGCGACATGCGTTAAACTACGGAACTGGCGCATTCGAGTTTCAATACGCGAAACTCGGCAGAGAGATCAGAGAGAATAATGACCGCACACGACAGCAAGCTCGGCGATACCGACGACAAGATTTTCGTCGGCAAGGGAGACGAGCAGGCATGGCTGACGCTGGCGCTCGCCAATCGCCACGGCCTCGTCACGGGCGCGACCGGAACCGGCAAGACCGTGTCGCTTCAAGTGATGGCGGAAGGATTTGCGCGCGCCGGTGTTCCCGTATTCGCGGCCGACATCAAAGGCGACCTGTCCGGAATCTCGGAAGTCGGCGAGGCCAAAGACTTCATTCTCAAGCGCGCCGGCGACATGGGTCTCAATTTTCAGCCGGACCAGTTCTCGACCGTGTTCTGGGACGTGTTCGGCGAGCAGGGACATCCGGTCCGCGCCACCGTCACCGAAATGGGGCCGCTACTGCTGGCGCGGATGCTCGATCTGAACGAGGTGCAGGAAGGGGTTCTCAACGTCGCATTCCGCATCGCGGACGAGAATGGCCTGCCATTGCTGGACATGAAGGATCTGCGATCGCTGTTGGATGCGATCGTTCCCGCCAGCGGCAAGAAGGGACCGGATGCTGAGGAAGATCCGTTAGCCGAGATCCGCAAGGCCGCGCAGAGCTTCGGCAATGTCAGCAAGGCGACGGTTGGAACCATTCAACGCCAGCTGCTGGTGCTGGAAAACCAGGGCGGAGCGAAATTCTTCGGTGAGCCGGCACTGGAGCTGAAGGACTTCATGAAGACCGATAGCGACGGTCGCGGCATGGTCAACATTCTGGTTGCCGACAAGCTGATGGAGAGCCCCAGGCTCTACGCTACCTTCCTGTTGTGGTTGCTGTCGGAGTTGTTTGAGGAATTGCCGGAGGCCGGCGATCTGCCGAAGCCAAAACTTGTGTTCTTTTTCGACGAGGCGCATCTGCTGTTCAACGATGCGCCGAAGGCGTTGATGGACAAGATCGAGCAGGTGGTTCGTCTGATCCGTTCCAAGGGCGTCGGCGTCTATTTCGTCACGCAGAATCCGATCGACGTTCCGGACAAAGTGTTGGCCCAGTTGGGCGGTCGCGTGCAGCATGCGCTGCGCGCCTTCACACCGCGCGACCAGAAGGCGGTCGCCGCTGCGGCGCAGACCTTCCGGCCCAACCCGAAGCTCGACACCGCCAAGGTGATCACGGAGCTCGGCAAGGGCGAGGCGCTGGTGTCCTTCCTCGAGGGCAACGGCACGCCGTCGATGGTGGAGCGGGTGATGATCCGGCCGCCGACGGCGCGGATCGGGTCGATCACGCCCGAGGAGCGCAAGGCGATCATGAGCAGGAGCCCGGTAAAGGGCAAATACGATACCGCCGTCGATTCCGAATCCGCCTACGAGATGCTCCAGAAGCGCATCGCCGACACCGCGGCCACGGCGGACAGTCCAGCGGGCGGAAGCGGCGGCGGCATCCTGGGCCAGATCGGCTCGATCGTCGGCACCATCTTCGGCACCAACGTCAAGCGAGGGCGTCTGTCGACCGGCCAGGTCATTGCGCGGGACGTGACGCGATCGGTCACCAACCAGGTGATCGGCGGGATGGCCGCCAATATCGGCAAGTCGGTCGGTGGCCAGCTCGGGGGCTCGATCGGCCGCACGCTGGTCCGCGGCGCGCTCGGTGGATTGCTGCGGCGGTAGGCAGGACGCCCGACGGGAAGGCAATTCGTCCGCCGAGCTCATCGACCTGTCCCTCGATCGAGGGACCGAACGTTGCACACATTCAGGTGATAGGGCTCTCCAAGCCCCCGCGGGTCTGCTACGTCCTGTTTGGTCGCCGCACCGGACCCCCGCCTCGTGACCCCGCCCGCCCCCTTAGCCAAGCCTGATGCGCCGAGACGTCCGTCGCCGCGTGCGCCGCTGGATCTGCTTTTTCTGTTCTGCTGCGTCCTCCTGACGGCTGACGTGCTCGTCCCCGAGATCTTCGGCCACGGCAAGACCAAGGATTACGTGCTCTGGTATTGGGCCGGACAGCAGGTCTTGCAGGATGGGCCGCTCTATCCTGCCACGGCCCGCGACTATTTCGACTTCATCTATCCACCGCTCCCCGCGATCCTGCTGGCGATCCCGACCTGGTTCGGCAAAATCCCGCTCTATGTCGTCCTGTCGATCTTGAATGCTCTGGCGTGGTGGTACACCGGGACGCTCTCCCAAGTCATGGCCGGCTCGCACCGCAAGCCTGGCCGCTGGCTGGAAGCGCTGCCGGTCCTGGTCACCGTGGCCTTCGTGTTCGACATGTTCGATCTGGGCCAGCCGAATCTCGTCCTGCTCGCGATGATGCTCTATGGCTTCTGGAGCCTGCGGCATCAGCGGGCGTGGCTCGCCGGCTTCCTGTTCGCGCTCGCCGCCGCCATCAAGGTGTTTCCGATCGCTGTGCTGCCCTATCTGCTCTGGCGGCGGAAGTGGGCCGCCCTCGTCAGCACGATCGCCTTCACCGGCATCCTGCTCTATGTCGTGCCGGCGCCGATCCGCGGTTTCGAGCGCAATGCGGCCGAGCTTGCGGTCTGGTATCAGGGCATGGTCGGGACGAGCTCGGAAAAGGGCTTTGGCCAGCGCGCGGAGCAGAACTGGTCATGGGTCAACCAGTCCCTCATTGCCGTCACGCATCGCCTGGTCCGTCCGATCAACTACAATCAGGACGATCGCAACAAGCCGCCGCGGACGATGAACGTGATCGACGTCGATTACCGGACGGCGAACTGGATCGTGCTGGCGCTGTCGGCACTGCTCGGGCTCGGCTTCGTCGCGATCATGCCGCGGGAGGCGCAGCGGACCGAGCGCTCGGATGCCGAGGAGCTCGGCATCCTGTTTTGCCTGATGACGGTGGCCTCGCCGCTGGCGCGGCAATACTACTTCATGTGGCTGTTCTTCCCGATGACGGTGCTGATGCATCGCGCCGCCTTCGACGTGCGGGCACATGTGCGCCTGGGAACCTGGCTCGCTTTGGGCGCCGCCGGCATCCTCATGCTGCTGTCGCTGCCGTGGTTTCCCAAGGTCATCCAGGCCTGTGGCAACAACCTCGCTGCGACGGCCGTCCTCGCAGGGTGCCTCGCCTGGCACATCCGGCATCCGCCGGTTGCGGCTGGCTCCGAGGCCGCGCCGGCGTTAAAAGCGGAGACACCTTGAGACCCCGCAATCAGGAACACCACAATGTCCAACACGCAGCTTCAATCCGTGCTCGACCATATCGACAAGGATTTCGACAACAGCCTGGAGCGCCTGTTCTCGTTGTTGCGGATCAAGTCGATCTCGGCCGATCCGGCCTTCGCGGATGATTGCAAGGCTGCGGCCGAGCATCTCGCCAAGGACATCGCCAGCTTCGGCGTCGCGACCGAGGTGAGGCCGACCGCGGGCCATCCCGCCGTCGTCGGCAGGACCGGAGCGGGCGGGCGGCCGCACGTGCTGTTCTACGGCCATTACGACGTGCAGCCGGTCGATCCGCTCGATCTCTGGCATCGTCCGCCGTTCGAGCCCGTTGTCGCGGATCATGCCGACGGCCGCAAGATCATCGTCGCCCGAGGCGCCGAGGACGACAAGGGGCAGGTGATGACCTTCGTCGAGGCTTGCCGCGCCTGGAAGAAGGTGACGGGCTCGCTGCCGGTCGACGTCACCTTCCTGATCGAAGGCGAGGAGGAGGTCGGCTCGAAGAATTTCGTGCCCTTCATCGAGGCCAACAAGCACGAGTTCAAGGCAGACTACGTTCTGGTCTGCGACACCGGCATGTGGGATCCCAACACGCCGGCGATCACGACCTCGCTGCGTGGCCTGCTCTATGAAGAGCTGAAGATCACCGCAGCCAACCGCGATTTGCATTCCGGCGTGTTCGGCGGCACCGCGATGAACCCGATCCGGGTGCTCACGAAAATTCTGGGCGGCCTGTTCGACGACGACAACCGCATCACCATTCCCGGCTTCTATGACGGCGTGAAGGAGACGCCGCCTGACATCCTTGAGCAGTGGAAGAAGCTCGATTTCACCCCCGAGACCTTCCTCAAGCCGGTCGGGCTGTCGCTCCCGGCTGGCGAGAAGGGCAGGCTCCTGGTCGAGCAGGCCTCGACGCGTCCGACCTGCGACGTCAACGGCATCTGGGGCGGCTATATCGGCGAAGGCTCCAAGACCGTGATCCCGTCACATGCTTCGGCCAAGGTGTCGTTCCGCCTCGTGCAGGGCCAGGATCCCGCGAGAATCCGCAAGGCCTTCCGCGATTACGTATCGGCGCGCATTCCCGGCGACTGCAAGGTCGAGTTCGGCGACCATTCCGCCGCGCCTGCGGTCGCGCTCGACTGGACCATGAAGCCGCTCGCCGCCGCCGGCAAGGCGCTGGCCGAGGAGTGGGGCAAGGAGACCGTGCTGATGGGCTCGGGCGCCTCGATTCCAATCGTCGCCGACTTCAAGCGCACGTTGGGCCTCGACTCGCTGCTGGTGGGCTTTGGCCTCGACGACGACAATATCCACTCGCCGAACGAGAAATACGACCTGCGGAGCTTCCAGAAGGGCATCCGCTCCTGGGCCCGCATCCTCGCCGCGCTGGCGGAGGTGAAATAACGGCACGGCGTCGTAGGGTGGGGCAAAGGCGCAAAGCGCCGTGCCCACCATCTCTCGGAGATTGCGAAGGAACAAGACGTGGGCACGCGGCGCTTTGCCCACGCTACGAGAGCTTCATCCGCTACTCTCTCCCCGTCATTGCGAGCGCAGCGAAGCAATCCAGAATCCCTCCGCGGAAACACTCTGGATTGCTTCGTCGCAAGGGCTCCTCGCAATGACGAGCGGAGAGGCCGCCGCACCAAATAAAAACGCCGCCCGGGATTGGGCGGCGTTTCATTCCAAAAGGCGTAGAGGTTCGTTGGGCGCTACTCTACACCGGATCCAAAATATCTCAAGACCTGTAGCCGGGATTGACGCGGTCGAGCTTGCGCAGCAAGGGCGGCCACACCAGGTTGGTGGCGCGCAACTCGGCGCGGTCGCGATTCGACAGCAGCTCGGTGTTCTTGTCGATCGCGATATCGTCGACCGGATAGATCGGCGTGCCCAGCGCGCGCGTGCGCACCTGCATCGAACAGGCGCGCTCGAGGTGATACATGCGCTCGAAGGCGGAGGCGACCGAGCGGCCGACCGTGAGCGTGCCGTGGTTGCGCAGGAGCATGTGGTTGTGGTCGCCGAGATCCTTCTGCAGCCGCGGCCGCTCGTCGTGGTCGAGCGCAATGCCTTCATAGTCGTGATAGGCGAGATCGTGGGTGACGAGCTGGGCAGTCTGGTTCAGCGGCAGCAGGCCTTCGGCGCTGCTCGACACCGCGGTGCCGTCGAGCGTGTGGAGATGCAGCACGCAGATCGCGTCCTCGCGCACCTCGTGGATCGCCGAATGGATGGTGAAGCCGGCCGGGTTGATGCTGTATTCGCTCTCGGAGAGCTGGTTGCCGTGCAGGTCGACCTTGACGAGGCTCGAGGCCGTGATTTCCTCGAACATCAGCCCGTAGGGGTTGATGAGGAAGTGATGGTCGGGACCGGGCACGCGCGCGGAGATGTGGGTGTCGACCAGATCGTCCCAGCCGTACAGCGCAACAAGGCGATAGCAGGCCGCGAGATTGACCCGTTGCTGCCACTCCGCCTCCGTCATGTTCGACGGCACTTCCCTGAGGCGCGCTTCCGCTGGCGACATGGCTGATCTCTCCGAAACATCGTTGTTGCGGGGCGCAAACCTATTCTTGCTGCGGGCTGGCAGCAAGACGGCCAAAAGCGCGGCAGTTCAGCGTAGCCCGCATGAGCGCAAGGGATAGGCGCGGCTGCCCCGAAGGTCCCGGATGTGTGGCGCTCATCCAGGCCACGACTGCGTTGTTCTTGTGCAGCCCGGAGACCGGGGAAGGAAATTACGGCGCCGGGATCGACAGCAGGCCGGAAATGGCGCGGCCGCGGATGTCGTAGACGCGGGCGAACACCACGTCGTCGCGCTTGATCTCGACCATGACGGGCGCGGTGAGGCCCTTGCAGTAGAACTCGCCGAGCGTCATGGCGAAATCGGCCGCGTTGGAATCCCAGCCGATGGTGAAGTCGGGCCCGAGCGCGACCTGGGCCGGGCGTTGCGGGCCGCAGACCGCGACCTTCCATTTGCGGTTGCTGGGCGGCACTTCCTGGCGTTCGACGAGCTGCTCGCGCAATTCGTCGGAGGCCTGCTTCAGGGCGAGGCCCCAATAGTCCAGCATGAAGCGGTCGTCGGCGCCGCGAACGGTCCCGGCGATATGGTTGAAATGCGTGTATTGGTAGGGGTGCAGCCGGATCATCTCGGCGAGCGACAGCGCGAGGCCGAAGCAGAAGGTGGCGAGCACGACCGGCTGCCAGGTGCGGTGATTGGCGCGCAGGCGCTCCATGGCCCAGGCGAACGCGACGCCGCCGAGCACCGCCATCGGCGGGATCACGAAGACGAAATGACGGATGCCGTTGTACAACGCCGGGCGCTTCACCATCGCGATCGCGAGCGGCAGGGTCGCAGCCAGCGTCAGCATCAAGAGGATGGTCTTGCGGCGCGCCGGAACCCCGCGTCGCGGCAACATGGCGAAGGTGCTGAACACGGCGCCGGCGGTCAGCACCAGCATCACCTCCGGCAGCTGCAGTGCGAACAGCGTCGGCAGATAGGACCAGGGCATGTCGGGCACCGACACGATCGCGCCGTCGAACATCTCCTTCCACGGCTTCTCGAAGAAATGCGAGAAGTAGGTCAGCGCGTCGAAGGGATTGCCGGGCTCCATGATCGACCACGGCCAGATCAGGCCCATCACGAGATAGCCGAGCACGAGGCCGGGCAGCAGCACATAGACGACATGGGCAAAGCGGCGGACCGACTCGCGCAAACCCTCAGTGCGCAGTTCCTCCAGCAGCAGCGGTATGAAGCCGAGCACGGCGTAGACGAGTGCGAGCCCGCCGAGAATGCGGCAGCCCAGCGAAAGACCGGCACCCAGGCCGACGATGAGGACTGTGCGCGGCGACGGCCGCGGATATTCCTCGGCGAGACGGACGAGGCCGAGCATCAGGATGATCATGGCTACCGCGAAGGGCGCATCCTTCGGGTTCATGAACATGTGGCCGTAGAAGATCGGGCAGAGCGCGAGCAGCAGGAGCGAGGCAAGACCCGCAAGAGGTCCGCCGACGCGGCGGCCGAGCCGCCACGTCACCGCAAGGCCGATCACGCCGACGATGGCGCCGACCAGGCGGCGCGTCTCGAACAGTTCGAGCGGGATGACCTTGTGGAGGAGGGCCGCGACCATGTCGAAGCCGCCGCCATACATGTAGAGATTGGCGAAGGAGAGCGCCGCGGTGTCCTTGAAGCCGGAACCGAACATGCGCAGCAGTAGGTCGGCGTATTCGGCGTGGGTGTAGTCGTCCCAGCCGAGCCCGTAGTCGCGGAACGTCAAGCCTGCGATGACGGCGACCGCAGCCAGCACCAGCATGGCGAGATCGTCGCAAGTCCGTTCGACCGAGCGCCGCAGGGGCGTATCGATCACCGAAGTCGTGATGGATGTCATGGCAATCGGTGCCCCGGAATCCTCGCTTGGCCCCGCCGGTGCGCGCGGGCCTGCTCCCCGGACTCCCTATAGCGCAGTTCCATTACCAAGTAATTGGGCATTATAGCTAAAATCCTGATGCGACGCAGCAATTCCCGTTCTTCGGAGGACCCTGAGCAGTACCGAGCCGGAGCTGAAGGGAATGTGAATAAGTCCCTGATTTCCTTCCCTTTAGGAACACCGCCTACAATTGGCCGTTGGCGTGGAACATCGTATGACGGTATCGTGGCGTAGCGGTTGTCGCGTGTGGATGCGCGGCCGGGGGTGAGTTCGATGAGCTTGGCATTGTTGATCGTGGGGATTTGCGCCGTCCTGGCGGGTCTCCTTGCGATCATTTTCGGCCTGACGATCAGGGAATTCAGCCTCGGCGGAACTCTCATAATCTCCGGCGCCATCGGCGTCTGCTCCGGAATGTTACTGGTCGGCCTGTATCTCGTGCTGCTCGAGCTCAAGGGCATCGCTCGCCGGCTGGCCGCCGCGATCGCGCCGTCCGATGTTCGGGTCAGGCCCGTGCTGCCGGGCCTCGCCGTATCAGGCACGGTCACGCCCGAGCCGGCGCCGCCGCCACCACCGTCCGCAGGCCCGCGGCCGTGGCAGAGCGAAGCTGCCGCGCGCGAGCGTCCACGGGGCGAGGGACCGCAGGAGGCCGAAGCTCCTGCGCCGCCACCCGCTCCGGAAGCGCCGCGCCGGCGCAACCTGTTGTTCACCTCGACCTCGCGCAAGGAGCGCGAGCGCGCGGAGAAGGCCAACGAAGGCGCGGCGTCGCAGCTGCCTGCGGAGGAGCACGGTGAGGCGCCGGACCATCCGCCCGCGAGCTTTGACGCGGCCTGGCCGAAGCCGGATCGTATGCGCCCGCAGGAGCCGCCGGCTCCTCCCCCACGCCGTCCGCTGCCGCGCTCCCCCTCGACCTTTGCGGAGACCGCCCCACCGCCTGCACCCGAACCGCCGCCACCCGTCGAGCCGGCACCCGTGACCGTGCTCAAATCCGGCGTCGTCGACGGCATGGCCTATTCGCTCTATTCCGACGGCTCGATCGAGGCGCAGATGCCGGAAGGCATGATGCGCTTTGCCTCGATCGACGAGCTCCGTGCCCATCTCGACCAGCGTGGTTGAGGCTGCCGCGCATAAGTAAAGCAGCGCCGTTCACCAGTAATCAGCGCATCATCGTCCGTTATCTTGTTTCAGCCGAACGTATTGTTGACATGGAATACTCTGGCGTCGTCAATCCCGTGAGACGCAAGGTGGAGGGAGGGCGGCCGATGTCGGACGCGGGGGCCAGGAATTTCATCGAGCTGACGGCAAGCATCGTGTCGGCCTATCTCAGCAACAATCCGACGCCGGCGGCCGAGATTCCGAACCTGATCAGCCAGGTGCATGGCGCTCTGGTGCGGGTGTCGTCGGGCCGCACCGAGGCGGCGCCGCTCGAGCCCGCCAAGCCGGCCGTGTCGCTGAAGAAGTCGATCGCGCCCGATTATCTGGTCTGTCTGGAAGACGGCAAGCGCTTCAAGTCGCTGAAGCGGCATTTGCGCACGCAGTACAACATGACGCCGGAGCAATACCGCGAGAAGTGGGGCTTGCCGGCCGACTATCCCATGGTCGCCCCGAACTATGCGGTGGCGCGCTCGCAGCTTGCCAAGCAGATGGGCCTCGGACAGCAGCAGCGAAAGCGGAAGTAGTCGCGCCTGGAATCTCGTAGGGTGGGCAAAGCGGAGCGTGCCCACCACTTCGAGCGCGAGTGATGAAAGATGGTGGGCACGGCGCAAGGGCGCCTTTGCCCACCCTACGACGCCACCAAGCTTGTCACGTCGCTTCCGCGAGCGCCTCTTTTGCGTCGGTCTTGATACGCTCGACCATCGAGCGCAGGCCATTGGAGCGCTGCGGCGTCAGATGATCGCGGAAGCCGAACTCGTTGAACACGGCGATCGCGTCGGTAGCGAGGATCTGCTGCGGCGTGCGGCCCGAATAGAGCGCAAGCACGATCGCGACCAGCCCGCGCACGATATGCGCGTCGCTGTCGCCGCGATATCTCAGGATCGGCTCGCCATTGCTGCGGTCGACCAGCTTCTGGAGCCAGACCTGGCTGACGCAGCCCTGCACCTTGTTGGCGGCGGAGTGTTCCGCCTCCGGCATCGGTTCCAGGGTGCGGCCGAGCTCGATGACATACCGGTAGCGGTCGTCCCACTCGTCCAGAAGCTCGAAATTGTCCCTGATTTCGTCGATCGTCGTCATGTTGGCCCGTGTTCGCGTTCAGGCCAATATAGGGTCGCGAAGCCGTGAAATCGATAGGGTTTGGCGGCTAATTCGCCGGCTCTGGTCCGCGCCATTCGAGCGCAAGGTCGTCCTGGGTCAGGGTATCGCGCGGCGCCTCGCTTGCGGCACTGTCGCCTTCGCCGGCCATGGCGATCGAGCCGGTATGGTCGGGCGCCTTCTTGTCGGTCTTCTCGTTCTTGTCGTTCTTGTCGTTGGTGATCTGCTCTTTCTTGTCGTTGATGATCTGGTAGAGCTTCTTGGCGCCGTCCTGGGCCCGCTGGCCGATGATGGTCGCGGCCTGTCCGCCGACCTCGCAGGCGGCCGGCTGGCGCTTGCAGAAATGGGTCATGTCGGAGACGGCCGCAGTCGCAGCCTGCACCGCGTCGGCGGCGCCGATCTGCGGCAGCTTCTCCGATTCGGGCGTCTTGTCCCGCGGCAGGAGCACCAGCACCAGCCCGAGCCAGAATGTGATGCGAAGCAGAAAGCGCATCTTGCGACCTGTCCGTTGGATTCCGCCCGCGGCGATCTCCGCGGAAGTCGGACCTAGCAACTCTCGATAAATCGCAAGTGATTGCCTTGAGCTTAATTCGCGGAAAATTTGCGCAGGATTCTTCGAAGCCGACGGTGTCGTAAATTTTCGATTGACGCCCGCGCTCATGATTCCGCCGGCTGCCCGCATCCACCAATTCGAAACCATGCGGAGGAAGGTGAAACCCTGTGTTCACCATCCCGACCGAAGACGTCGCCAAATCGTCTAAAAAGCTTCGCGATCGCGCGGTGTCCGGCCGCACGCGGGGTCGCCTTAGCACTCGTTTAAGGTCGCTCTGACACGGTGGCTCAACGATAAGGAGGCGTTCCGGCGCGTCTTCCAAGAGACGATTGAGCCGAAGCGCGAGACCCGTGACAGTTTTGAGTATCATCCGCGATTGTCTCGATGCGCTGCTGCATCCCTCCGCGCGCTACGATGCGCTGATGCGAGCGCGCCATCGTGCCTTCATGGCGCCGCGGCTGCTCGGCAGCCTGGCCGCCTTTGCCGCATTTCCGGTTTATCTCGCCATGCGCGGTGCGCCGAGCGCGGTCGAGGTCGCGGCCTTTGCGTGGCTGATCGCGCCCATCATGCTGGCCTGGTTCCTGTCGCGCACCGGACGCTACGAAGGCGCGCATGTATTGTCGTCGCTGGCGCTCGCCGGCCTGATCATGGCGGTCGCGGTCACGACGGGGGGCATCCAATCATTCGCCGCGGTCTGGCTGATCGTGGTTCCACTCGAAGCTGCGCTGTCGGCCTCGCGCCGCGTCGCGGCCTTCGCCTCGCTGCTCGCGCTGTCCTGCGCCGGGATGCTGATCCTGATCAGCCAGCTCGGTTGGCTGCCGGTGGAGGAGCCGAGCGCGGCCGAGCGCGGAGTGCTGATGGCCTTCGGCATCGCGTCTGCGACTCTCTATGCCGCAGGGCTCGCCTTCGGCGCGGAATCGCTCGCGCGCACCAGTGTCGCGCTCTTGTCGCGCGAGGAGGAGCGTTACCGCCTGCTCGCGCGCAACATGAGCGACGTGATTTCGCGGCATCAGCGTAATGGAGCCGTGCAGTTCATCTCGCCGGCGGTGGAGGCCATGCTCGGCGTGCAGGTGGCGCAACTGCTCGGCCACGGCCTGTTCGACCGCGTCCATGTCGCCGATCGGCCGGCCTATCTCACCGCTCTGTCGGATGCGGCGCGCGGCGACGTCGCAAGCGTCGAGTTCCGGCTGCGGCGGGAGCCCGTTGGTTCCGAGCGCGGTGAGGTCGATTTCATCTGGGTCGAGATGCGCTGCCGCCCGCTCGACCTAGATCTCGGCCGCCAGGATATCGATCGTGACACAACCCGCGAAGCCGAAGTCGTCGCGGTGATGCGCGACGTCACCGATCGCAAGCTTTTCGAGCAGGCGCTGGATCAGGCGCGCAGCGCCGCCGAGACGGCCGATGCCGCCAAGACCCGCTTCCTCGCCACCATGAGCCATGAGCTGCGCACGCCGCTCAACGCCATCATCGGCTTCTCCGAGATGATCGCGCAGGAGCAGAGCCTGATGCTGGGGGCGGCCCAGCGCAAGGAATACGCCCAGCTCATCAACGATTCCGGCCAGCACCTGCTGTCGGTCGTCAACGGCATCCTGGACATGTCGAAGATGGAATCGGGCAATTTCGAGATCGCGTCCGAGCCGTTCGCGCCGCGGGCTTCGCTATTGCATTGCTGCAATCTGCTGGCGCTGAAGGCGCGGGAGAACGGCATCGACCTGATCACCGACGCGCCGCAGGACCTGCCCGTCATGACCGGCGATCCCAGGGCCTTCAAGCAGATCGTGCTCAACCTCGTCGCCAATGCGATCAAGTTCACCGAGCGCGGTGGCCAGGTCTGCGTATCAGCCGCGGTGTCGGGTTCGCAGCTGACGCTGCGCGTCAGCGACACCGGCGTCGGCATCGCGGCCGACGACCTCAAGCGCATCGGCGCGCCGTTCTTCCAAGCCGGCAGGACCTATCAGCGCCGTCACGAAGGCACCGGTCTTGGACTTTCGATCGTCAAGAGTCTCGTGGCGTTGCATCTCGGCGAATTGACGGTACAAAGCAGGTTGGGAGAGGGCACCGCCGTCACCGTCAAGCTGCCGCTCGTCTACACGCCGCCGCAAGTCAGGCCGGCCAATGACAAGGCGAGCGAGGGCAAGATCGCGACGCTGACGCCGGTGCTGCGCCAGGACCTTCAAGGTCAGGACCTTCACGACCAAACTCACGACCAGTCTCAGGATCAACCCGCTCTGGTGAAGAAAAGTGCCTAGGAAGTCTGCCAAGGACGAAGCCGCTCCGCGCCGACGGGGCGCCAAAGCCGCGGTCGTCGATGTCGAGACCGAGCGCAGCCTCGTGCTGCGCGTGCTGCTGCACAGCCCCAAGGATACGCTGGCCGGCCTCGTCGCCGCCGCCGCGATCAGTGCGATCGTTGCCAATGCGCTGTTCCTCCAGACCGGCCGGCATCCCGCGCCGATGTTCGGCACGGTGATCAATCTTCCCGCGCCGTCCTCGGTGCCGCTGGCGAACCCGTTGCCGCGTCCGCGCCCCGTCGGCGCCGATAGCTCGCCGCTCGAGCCGCGTGCGACGGAGTTCCGCGTCGAGCCCAAACCGGCCGAGCGTGCCGTCGAGAAGGCGCCCGAAAAGCCCGTCGAGGCGACCGCCTCGACGCGCGCGAACGATCCGATGGCGAACCTGGTCAAGGCCACGACCTCGGCGCCGCCCTCGGCCCTGCGTCCGCCTGCGCCGATTCCGGTGCAAAGCCCGGCCGCGCGGCGTATCGCCGGCGTGCAGCGCGCGCTGTCCGAATATGGCTACGGCAATCTGAAGATCACGGGCACGATGGGCGGCGAGACCCAGTCCGCGATCCAGAAGTTCGAGCGCGAGCACAAGATGCCCGTCACCGGGCAGGTGTCCGATCGGCTGCTGCGCGAGCTCGGCGCCGCGATCGGCCACCCGGTCGAGTAGCCGTACCGGCTGTCATTGACGCCGATCAATTCCGCATAGCGCGCGTCCGCACATCAGTTCGGCGTCCGCGGGCGCGGGATTTGCTGGGGATCAATGACGGCCGGCGGATTCGGAGAACATGATCGCTCATCCTCATCAGGGAAGAGAGAGGTCGTCATGTTCAAGGTTTCGATTCTGGTCTGGATCATGTTGGGAACCACGTTGGCTGGAATCAGTCTGATCGTGGTGCTGATGGTGCCGAGCCTTGCGGCGAATGCCATCAAGAACATTCCCTACGCCGTGGCCGTTGGATTCGCGCTGGCGATGCCGCTGTCATATTTCGTCGCGACCCAGATTCGCGGCGGCCAGGAGAGCACGCGCAAAGCGTGAGACGGACGAAGTGAGGCTGGCGTGAGACCTCGCGCTGGCCTATCGTCGAAGTCATGCGTTTGAAATCCAACATTTGGGTGGCGGCTTACTTGCGTCGCTGCCAGACCGAGGGCGTGTTTGGCGCCGTGCGACGCCGCGGCGCCGAGGAGGCGGGTGCGGTGTTCGTCAAGGTGTCGCTGCTCGACGGCAATGCGATGCTGTATGCGCCGGCGCCGCAGACCGTCTATGACGACGGCCGGCCCATCGATCGCTTCTTCGTGCCCGTCTCGCCGCAGCCTCTGCCGGAGCACACGATCGAGGAGCGGTTGACCAAGGAGATCCGCTTCGATTCCGACGCCTGGATCGTCGAGACCGAAGACCGTGCCGGACGGCATTTTCTGGAATTGGCGAAGATGTAACTGCTGCCGTGTCCCGGACAAGCGGCAACGCGTCAGCGTTGCCGTGCAGAGCCGGACCTAGAAAGCAGCATGAATCGACGCGGCGAAATTGGCCCCGGCTCTGCAGCGCACCGCCGAAGAGGCGCTGCGTCCGGGGCACAAGGGGAAGCGTGTCGCTTGCTGCATTGGCAATGACGAGCTTGGGAGACGTCATGCGCCTCACACATACGGTTAGCGCCTGAGCGCGAGCTATCAGCGATCCGACGAACCGGTACCCTTGCGCACCGTCGGGCTGGAGCCGGGCTGCGCGCCCGGCCGCGTCTGGCCCGCGACCGCACGCGCGCGCTGGCGTTCGCCGTCGTGCAGTGCTGCCTGGTACTTTGCGCGCGTGACGGCGAGCGTCGAGCCGCGCCAGGCCGCCAGCATCACCAGCGCCGAGCGCTCGGCGAGGCGGTCGTAGAGCCGCGACAGCCGGTACACGGCGTTCACGGACGTCCCGATCTCCGGCTTGAAGAACAGCAGGATGCGCTGGAAGACGGGGCTCGGCATGTCGAGTGCCCGCGCGGCGACCGCGAGCGCCTCGCCGCTGGTATCGTCGACGATCTGGGCTGCGACGCGCGAGGGCAGGATCAGGCTGTCGCCGAGCTCGAAGGTGAAGTTGTCGACGTCGCCCGCGATCGCCGCCATTTCCAGGATCTGGATCGCGCGCTTGGCGCGCACGGTCGGGATGCGGGGGGCGGCCTTCAGCGGGGTCTGTGCCAGATTGTGCAGGATCAGCGCGCGCTCGGAGGCGCCGGCGCGGAAGAACATGTCGTGGATCTCGGCCGCTTCCTTCGGCTGCATCGCCATGTCGGCAGCCATGCGCTGCTCGGGCTCGGCCGGCGCGCGCGCCGGAGAGGGAGGCAATGGAACCCTGCGGCCTTCCTGCGTCGCGACCAGCCCGAGCTTCTGCAGGACCGGGACGGGCGTGTGCGGATAGACCGCGAGCCGCGCCTTGACGGCCGCGCGCGTCGCATCGTCGACCTGGTCGATCAGCCGCGTGGCGAGCTCGACGAACTGCCGCTGCTCGTCCTCGCTGTGGGTGCCGGTCTGGACATACAGGTCGGTCAGCACGCGCAGCAGCGTCGGACGGACATCGACACCTTCGCGACGGGACAGGTTCATCAGCCCGTCGAATCCGGGAAACAGCGACTTGGTCATGGAGGCGTACGCAACTCGGAAGAGATACTTGCGAGCGAGCCTAGCGCAGGTTCTTTTAAAGCCTCGTTAAGGAAAACGAGGCGTGAAGCCGGTCCTGCAATTCAAGGCGTTGTCGTACCGCAACGGGACGGCCTGGCGCGCCCGTGCAGTTACGGTCCAAGGGCGCGCGTTTACATCCCGTTAACCATGAACTGATCTTAATGATCGCCACGTTGCAGAGGCGCGTTCGGTCGCACGGCAATTGAGAGAGCTGACATGGGGACCATCATCGAATTTCCGGCCGGTCGCCGGGTGGGCTCGTCGGGGGATGTCGCTCCGCGCGCGGACATGGGAACGGTCGTGATCCTTCCCGTGATCCGGATCGAGCGTGAGGTGGACGAAACCAGCGGCGATCGCGGGCCGGAGCAGGGCGCAGCGCCGGGGCGCCGTCGTCGCCGCCGCTGACATCCGGCTTCACGCAATGCCGGAATCCATCCGCCAGATCCGGCCCGTCCTCTCGGCCGTCCTGCTCGCCGTGCTTGGCGCGGGGCTGTGCGCCTGCAGCGGCGGCGATTTCGGCCGCACCCGCGCCGACATGCGTAGCGACGACATGCACCGCTGGCTGGGCGCGGAGGTCACCTCCAGCGTCGGCCTGCAGCCCTCGCAATTCCAGCTCACCGACGAAGAGCGCCAGCTTCGCGATCTCGCCTATCCCATGATCGAGCCGCCGCTGTCACGGCCGGCCTGGAAGAGCGTGTTCGGCGACTACAAGGCGCTGCCCTCGCCCTGGCGGCAGAAGGTCGTGTTCGACCGCACCATGTACGGACGCACGCTGATCGACGAGCCGCACCGCTCGCACTCCTCGCGCTATGCGCAGCTGATCGAGGACGTCCGCAACGACATCACCCGCTTCGAGCCGTTCTTCGCCAGCGCGATCCGCGTCATCGATCTCGACAGGAAGCGCGATGCCAGCATGGCGCGCGTCTCCGCGCTCTCGCCAAGGGAGAGGGACGATGCGGTCGCGCGCATGCAGGAGAACTCGCTGATCATCCAGTGGGTGCAGCAGTGCCTGGAGCAGCGCATCTCGTCCTACCGCTGGGCTCTGGAACGCCTGGTGATCCAGGCCCCCGACGGCATGGCCGCCGATGCCGACCGCCTGATCGGCGAGCTCGCCGCCCAGACCGCCAATCCTCCGGTCGCGGCACAGCCGCCCTACGGCCGGGCGGTCATCTCCAAGGGCTGACCATACAACCCGCTGCCGGCCGAGCGCAGCCATCTCGCCCTTGCGGCCAAATCAGCAAAGCTAGCCTGAAGCCGCCGCCCCTTCATGCCGGCCGTAGCCGCCTAGAGCGTTGAGGCATCCGGGAACCGCCTTGATTGCCCTTGTCCTTCCGTACGGTCCGGATAGGATAGTCCCGTTTCTTCAAGTTATTTTTTCAAAGGTTGTTCGAGATGCGCTTGGACGCCATTGGTCCGTTTAAGAGCCGTCTAGACCTTATCCCACGCCAACTGCTGACCCTCGCCCTTCTGCTGGGGTCAACCGGCTCTGCAACCGCGCTGACCAAGGAAGCGGCTCTCGAGAATTGCCGGATGACGGTCGGCAGGCCGATCGTGCAGGCTTGCATGCGCGCAGGTGGAGGGCCGGCCGGCGGTGCCAATCTGGAGGCTTGCCGGGCCAAGGCCTCGCCTCAGGTCAGGACCTGCGTGATGGCGGCACTGAATGCCGCCAATGGCCGTGCCAATGTCGCAGTCGAGCTTCCCAAGGAAATGGCACCCAAGCTCGAGCCAGGCACCGTGCTCCCGAAGGACTTCGTTGCGCCGCCGCGCAGCATCGCCGACATCACGGCGATCCTCGACGGCGACAGGCCCAACGAGAAGACGATCGCGGAATTGAAGTCGGACGCCGAAGCCACACCGACCGGCAAGGAATCCCGTCAGGATCTCGCCGAGCTTTACTTTGATCGCGCCAACGCGCGCGCGCAGCTCGGCCGGCTCGCCGAGGCGATGTCCGACGCCGACAAGGCCGTGGAAGTCGGGCGCGGCGCCGTCAGTCCGAATTTGCTGGCGCGGATGTTGCAGCTTCAGTCGCTGCAGCACGCTCTTGCGGGAGACCCGAAGCGCGCGCTCGAGATCATGCAAAGGCTTCTGCGCGAAGCGGCCAGCATGCCGGGCGCCAAGGGATGGCAGTTCAACACCAACCGCGCGGTCGCGGCCGTTCTCATCCAGATGGGCGACGTCGCGCAGGCTGAAGCTTATCTGCGCCGTAGTCAGACCGCGATCCAGGAGGCCCGGACCAGCGGCCATCCCAATTGGCGATCGGCTTATTCCAGGTTCGGCCAGAGCTGGGAAGGCGAGCTGGAGCTGGCTCGCGCCCTGATTTTCGAGGCGCGCGGACAATTTGCCGACGCCGAGACCGCCTATCGCAATGCGGAGGTGCGCAAGCGCGCAAGCACGAAGGCGATCATGGAGTCGGACAACGCGCCGGCGGAAACACTCCTGCAGCAGGTGATCGACGGCACCGTGTTGAACCAGGCGCGGATGAAGGCGAAGCAGGGCAGGCTCGCTGAGGCCGAGGCGGACGCGCGCCGCGCGCTGCTCTCGCGCCTGAAGGACACCGGCAAGTACAATCCCGTCACGCCGCGTTTCGTGATGGGGCTGGCGGGCATTCTGGTCGATCAGGGCCGTTACGAGGAGGCCGAGAAGCTCGGGCGTGTGGCGCTCGAGATCAACAAGAGCGTGGGTGTGCCGGAGGATTCGCAAGCGACGGTACAATTGCTGTCGCAGCTCGCCGGCATTCTGACACTTCGGCGCCAGAACGCCGAAGCGAACGAGATGTTTGCGAGGATCGACAAGGCGGTCGCCGGCTGGGATCCGCAGCGCCGTCAGGTATTCGAACTCAATCCGTCCCGGATCCTCTCGCTTTATGGCTCCGGTCAGTTGGACGCAGGCATCGCCGCGGCCGAGCAGCTTGTGAAGAAGCAGGTCGCCCGGGTCGGCGAGAATCATTTCGATTCCGCCTCGGCGCGCGGCACGCTGGCGGTCGGACTGATGCGCGCACGCCGCGATGCGGAAGCTATCCGGGAGTTCAAGGCTGCCATCCCGGTCATGGTGGCGAGCGCCGGGGAAAACGCTGACGATGAGAACACGACGGTGGTGGCCGCGCGCAGCCAGCGGCTGCAGACCATCGTGGAGAGCTATCTGCTGCTGCTTGCCAGGGCCGTAGGAACCGGCAAGGAGGTCGGCGAAGAGACGTTCGGCCTCGCTGATGCTGTCCGCGGCCGCTCGGTGCAGCAGGCGCTGGCAGCTTCCAGCGCGCGTGCGGCGGCAAAGGACCCTGCGCTTGCCGAGCTCGTGCGCAAGGAGCAGGATCTTACCAAGCAGGTCAACGCCCAGCTCGGCACGCTCAACAACGTGCTCGCGCTTCCCGCGGCGGAACGGGACGAGAAGGGCGTTGCACAAATCCAGGCTTCGATTGGCGTCTTGCGCGGGCAACGCGACAAGGCGCGCCAGGAAATCAAGCAGAAGTTTCCGATTTACGCCGATCTCGTCTCGCCCAGGCCGCCGAGCGTCGCCGAAATCCGCGCCACGCTGGCCGACGATGAGGCCATGCTGTCGTTCTATTTCGGCCAGAACGGCAGTTTTGTCTGGGCCGTACCGAAGTCGGGGCCGGTGGCGTTCGCCGCCGTCCAAGCCAGGATCGGCGACATCGAGACGAAGATCCGCAAGCTGCGCGAAGCGCTCGAGCCGCAAGCTGCGATGATCTCCGACATTCCGCCCTTCGACCTCAAGCTCGGCCACGAGCTCTACGAACTGCTGCTCAAGCCGGTCGAGAGCGGCTGGAAGCCGGCCAGGAACGTGATCGTCGTGACCAACGGCGCGCTGGGATTGTTGCCGCTGTCCTTGTTGCCGACGGCGCCGGCGGAGGTTGCTGCCGACGAAGACCCGCTCTTCATCGGTTATCGCAATGTGCCGTGGCTGGCGCGAACCCATGCCGTGTCGACGGTGCCTTCGGCGGCGGCGCTGCGCACGCTGCGGCAATTGCCGCCGGGCAGGCCCGGTCGCGGCGACCTCGTGGCCTTTGGCGATCCCTATTTCAACGGCGAGCAGCAGGCCGAGGCGGAAGGCGCAGGCGAGAAGATTCAGGTCGCCGACGCCGGCGGCAACATCACCCGTGGCGGCCCGCTGAAGCGGCGCAACAGTCCCAGGCTGGAAGGCGTCGACAGTGCCGAGCTCGGCCTCTTGCCCCGTCTGCCCGATACCGCCGACGAGCTAAAATCGATCGCGCTGGCCTTGCAGGCGGACCCCTCCAAGGTGCTCTTTCTCGGCAAGAGCGCAACCGAGAGCGCGGTGAAGACCATGAATCTGTCCGGTTTCAGGATTCTGGCCTTTGCGACCCATGGACTGGTTCCGGGCGAGCTGAACGGGCTGACGCAACCGGCGCTCGCATTGTCGTCGCCGGCGGTGACGGGTGAGGGCGGCGACGGCCTCCTGACCATGGAGGAGATCCTGGGCCTCAAACTGGATGCGGACTGGGTGATCCTGTCGGCCTGCAACACCGGCGCCGGTGCCGGAGCAGGGGCGGAGGCGGCATCCGGGCTTGGGCGCGCGTTTTTCTACGCCGGAACGCGCGCGCTGCTGGTGACGAACTGGTCGGTCCATTCACAGTCGGCGCGACAATTGGTCACCGACCTGTTCAAGCGGCAGGCCGACGACCCCAAGCTGTCGCGCAGCGAGGCGCTGCGCGAGGCGGCGATGGCCCTCGTCGACGGGCCGGGCTATCTCAACGGCGAAGGCAAGACCGAGTTTGCCTATGCACATCCGCTGTTCTGGGCGCCCTACACCATCATCGGCGATGGCGGCCTGCGTTGACGAAGGGGAAGGGGGCAGGGAAATGAAGCGTAAAGTCTTGCTGGGCCTCGTGGCTGCAGGTTTGTCGTTCGCGACACCGTCGCGCGCCACGTTGTTGATCTCGGAGGAGGAAGCGAAATTGCCGCCGCCGAAGGGAGCGGTTGCCGTCGATCAGCGCGGCATCCTGCGCGGTCCCAAGGTCGAGTTCGTCTCGCCGGGCGGCTCGGCGAGTTCACCTCTCCGGCTGGTGTTGAAATTTCAATCCTATGGCGGGGCCAAGATCGATCCTGAGTCGGTCAAGGTGATCTTCCTCCGGACGCCGAACGTCGACCTGACCCCCAGGGTCAAGCCCTTCGTGCAGGCCGACGGCATCAACATGCAGGATGCGGAGCTGCCGCCCGGCGAATACACGGTGCGCGTCGATATCAAGGACAGTGATGGCCGGCCGGGTACGGCAATGTTCACCCTCAAGGTGGCGCCCAAGTGACGTGCCCCTACTGCCGGTCTGGGATTGCAGAGGGAGCGCTGGTTTGCGCTTCGTGCGGGCGCGACGTCGCCGTTCCCGCCACGCTGAGCGCGGAGCGCGACGATCTCCTGCGCAAGCGCGAGGAGCTGCGCGATGAACTGCGGCGGGCCAGGGACGAGGTCGAAGCCATCATGAGGCGGAGAAAGTCGCGCTAGCGATGGAGTGTCCGTTCTGCTCCGAGACGATCAAGGACGAAGCCATCGCGTGCAAGCACTGTTCGCGAGACTTGCGCGTCGTACGGCCGACGCTGCTCGAGATTGAGGAGATCGTCGCAGAGCTGGACAAGCTCAGGCGCGATCTCGATCGCGTCAATGTCCGCCTCGAGCGCTACAAAAACCCGCTGCGCTATTATGGAACGCATGCGGTGCTCTACGTCCTCATTCCGTCCCTGCTGCTGGTGATCGCGCATGTGCTCGTGACCATCACCTTCAACGTGTCGCCGATCCCGCTTCGGATTGCATCGATCGTCATCCCGCTCCTGTTCGGATTCGTGGCCTATCCGCTGCACCGGGTCTCCGCCCTGACGGCATTCGTGCTGGCGTTCCTGGCCGCAGGCGTCAGCATCCTCGCGATGCTGACGGTCACCGGCCTGCACGATGATGTCCCGATCTTGCCGACGGTCTGGATCGAGTGGCGCGAGGTTTTCGAATATGGCGCCAGCATCCTGCTCGCTTTCGTTTCGGGAAACATTCTCAGCGTCGTGATCTTCCAGATCCTGCCGCGTGTGCTGACCCAGGGCGGCAAGCCGAATGCGTTCGCCTTCCGCGTGGCGCGACTGCTCGGGCAGCACGTCGGCGAGGAGCAACTGCGCCGCCGCGCCCGCCTGATCCAGGACCTCATGCAGACCGCGGGGCCGCTGGCCGGCGTCGCCGCGACCGGCGTCGGCTCGATCTATGCGGGGTTAAAGGGCTTCTTGCTCGGATAGCGGAAAAAGAGGCCCCAGCTCGCGGCGGTATTTGGGGGGCATTGAGCTGGGGCCATTCGGGGCGCCCTTGGGGAAGGGCATCGGGAAAACTTGGCAATCGCAAGATCGTTCCGTCTCAGCTCAGCCGGATGCTCAGCTGCTGCACCGGCTATGAATCCAGATGGCCGGCGCCCCTGTTGCTCGAACTGCGTTCTGCCGCCGGAACAAAATACGCTGTGTGCACTTTTAAACAGAGCGGTAACGGGGGAAGCAATGGCGACGGAACGACCAATCGTCCTGGTCATAGAAGACGAAGATGCCATCCTGGCTGTCGTTGAAGGCGCCCTGGAAGAAGGGGGCTTTCAGACTGCGACCGCGAAGACGGGCGAAGAAGCCGTTACGTTGTTGAACGGTGGTCGTCCCTACCGTGCTCTCGTGACTGACGTCAATTTGCTGGGACGCCTCGACGGCTGGGAAATCGCGAGAGCAGCCCGTGAGATCGATCCTCATTTTCCCGTGGTCTACATGACCGGCGGCGCCGCCGACAAGTGGCCGGTGCTCGGCGTGCCAAACAGCATCCTGCTGCAAAAGCCGTTTGCGCCGGCCCAGGTCGTTGCCGCTGTTTCCCAGCTCCTCAACGCGGGGTCGCAGCAGGCGGGTCCCGCCTGAAGATCCGCTCCGCTCCGGCTTATACGCGCCGTCAATCGAGCGGCGCGAGGAGATGCGCCGCAAGCCTATCGCGCTTCGACCACCTCGCCGTCTTCCTTCACGAAGCGGCCGACGGGATTGTCCAGGAGATCGATCACGGCTTCCGACGGCCGGCACAATCGCGCGCCCTTTGGCGTCACCACGATCGGACGGTTGATCAGGATGGGATGGGCGAGCATCTGGTCGATCAGCTCGTCGTCGGACCATTTGGGGTCATCGAGGCCGAGGTCGCGAAAGGGCGTGCCTTTCTCCCGCAGCAGCGCGCGAGCGGAGATCCCCATCGCCTTGATGAGCTCGACCAGCCTCTCGCGCGACGGCGGCGTCTTGAGATACTCGATGACGACAGGCTCGACACCGCTCTGCCGGATCATCGCCAGGGTGTTTCGCGAGGTGCCGCAAGCGGGGTTGTGATAGATCGTGACGCTCATCGACGTGTCTCCGTGACTGGCAGACCGGCATCCATCGTTGCCGCACCGCCGCCGGCAAATGATGAGTTCATTGACGGGCCTCGGCAGCCGTCGGGACTTTACCAGTCCCCGCTTCGTACCAGCCCCGTGTGGCCTTGACGATGCGGACGACAGACAGCATCACCGGGACCTCGACGAGGACGCCGACCACGGTCGCCAGCGCCGCGCCGGAGTCCAGACCGAACAGGCTGATTGCGGCGGCGACCGCCAGCTCGAAGAAGTTGCTCGCGCCGATCAGGGCCGCTGGAGCCGCGACGCACCAGGCCACGCCGAACCTCCGGCTCAGCCAATAGGCCAGGCCCGCATTGAGATAGACTTGCACAAGAATCGGGACGGCGAGGATCGCAATGACGCCGGGCTGTTTGACGATCTGCTCTCCCTGGAAGCCGAAGAGCAGCACCAATGTCGCGAGGAGCGCGACAAGCGAGAGAGGCTGCAGCATCCGCATGACGCGGTTGAAGCTGGCATCGCCGCCTCGCAGCAGCACCTTGCGCCACAGCTGAGCGACAATCACGGGAACCACGATGTAAAGCACAACGGACAAAAGCAGCGTGTCCCAGGGGACGCTGATCGAGGCCACTCCGAGCAGCAACCCCACGAGGGGTGCGAACAGGAAAACCATGATCACGTCGTTGAGTGCGACCTGGCTCAGAGTGTAGTGGGGCTCCCCTTCGCACAAATTGGACCACACGAACACCATCGCAGTGCAGGGGGCAGCCGCAAGCAGGATCAGGCCGGCGATGTAGGACGGGATCTGGCCGGACGGCAGCCACGGTGCGAAGACGTGACCGATGAAAAAGGAGCCCAGCAGCGCCATCGAGAACGGCTTCACGGCCCAATTGATGAAGAGGGTGACGCCGACGCCGCGCCAATGCTCCCGGACCTGGCCCAGTGAGCCGAAGTCGATCTTCAACAACATCGGCACGATCATGAGCCAGATCAGCATCGCGACCGGCAGGTTGACCCTGGCGACCTCGGCGGCGGCGACAGCGCCGAAGAAGCCGGGCATGACGTGCCCCAGTGCGACGCCGACCACGATGCACAGCGCGACCCACAAGGTGAGGTATCGTTCGAAGATGCCCATCGTCACGCCACGTCGCTCTTGCCGGACGTTGCTCCCTCGGCGCGGCCGATTTCCCGAAGCTTGGTCCCCAGCGAAAGCCGGTCGATGCCGGTGAGGGGCAGGTTCACGAACGCGCCGATACGGTTCTTCAAATAGCGGAAGGCCCGCGAGAAGGCCGCAAGTCTTTCGATCTCGGTGCCTTCGACGGCCGCAGGATCTTCGATGCCCCAATGCGCAGTCGTCGGTTGGCCCGGCCAGACAGGACAGGATTCGCCGGCGGCGTTGTCGCAGACGGTGAAGACGAAATCCATCACCGGCGCATCGGGCGCGGCGAACTCCAGCCAGCTCTTCGAGCGCATCCCGTCGACCGGATAGTCCATGCTCTGCAGCGTGCGCAGCGCCAGCGGATGCACGGCGCCTTTCGGCGTGCTCCCCGCGGAGAAGGACCGGAAACGCCCGGCGCCGTCCTTGCGAAGGATCGATTCCGCGAGCACGGAACGGGCCGAATTGCCCGTACAGAGAAACAGCACATTGTAGACGCGATCAGGCACGGGCCTTCTCCTTTCGCTTGGGAGCGCAGCACGATTGCAAAGTCTCGACGACGGGCTCGCAGACTTCCGGCCGTCCGCCGCAGCAATCGCGCAGCAGGAAGACGGCAATGTCGCGAAATTCGCCGAGGTTGGCGCGGTAGATGATCGAGCGGCTGTGCCGCTCGGAACACACGAGGCGTGCGCGGCTGAGAATCGACAGATGCGCCGAGAGCGTGTTCTGGGGGACTTCCAGCAGACGCGCGAGATCGCCGGCCGCAAGACCCTCCGGCTCGTGTCTGACCAGCGCCCGGAACGCCTCCAGACGGGTCGGTTGAGACAGCGCGGCGAGCGCCAGGACGGCTTCTTCTGTTTCCATATATCCAGATTTATGGAATTGTATGGGCCGCGTCAACCTGAAATCCGAACCCTTGTGAGCCTATATTTCGAATATTCTAGAAATAACGTTTGACAGTCGATGTGGTACGGGTGCATCGTGACCTCATGAAGGTCGATGACGCAGCTGCACGTTTGGAGGCCCTGGGCAATCGGACCCGGCTTCAGATCTACCGCGCATTGGTCCGGGCCGGGCACGCGGGCATGCCGGTTGGCCGCCTGCAGGACAAGCTGAAGATCCCGGCGTCAACGCTGTCGCACCACATCAAGACCCTGGTCTCGGTCGGACTGGTCAGTCAGGTCAGGGAATCGACGACCCTGATCTGCCACGCCAACTTCGATGCCATGCGGGGCCTGGTCGACTTCCTGGTCGCGGAGTGCTGTGCGGACGAAGTCGGATGCAAGGACGCCCAGACGGCAGCCTGATTCATTTGGTCAATTGTTCCATAATTCTAGAAGAATGGAGTGTTCGCAATGGAGAAGAAGACGGTAGCGATCATCGGGGCGGGGCCGGTCGGCCTCGCAGCCGCCGCGCATGTGCTCGAACGCGACATGTCGCCCGTTGTGCTCGAAGCCGGACCCGAGGCAGCGCATGCGGTGCGGCAGTGGCAGCACGTCCAGCTCTTCTCGCCGTGGGAATTCAATGTCGACAAGGCGGCGGCGCGCCTGCTCGCGCCGACGGGCTGGAATTCGCCCGATCCTCAATCCTATCCGACCGGCGGCGAGCTGATCGAGCGCTACCTCGCGCCGCTCGCAACGCGAACGAAGCTGCGCGAGACGATCCGGACGTCGAGCCGCGTCACGGCGATCAGCCGCGTCGGCTTCGACAAGGCGAAGACCAGGGGCCGCGAGCAGGCGCCTTTCGAACTCCGCTATCAGAACGGCAAGGGCCCCGAGATGCTGCGCGCCGATGCCGTCATCGACGTGTCAGGCACGTGGTTCTCGCCCAATCCCGCCGGCAGCAACGGTCTGCCCTCGATCGGCGAACGCGAGCACGGTGATCACATCGCCTACGGCATGCCGGATGTGCGGGGCACGGATCGCGGCAGATATGCCGGCAAGACCGTGGCCGTGCTCGGCGCCGGCCATTCCGCGCTGGGCACGCTGATCGATCTCGCGCGGCTCGCCGAGGAGGTGCCCGGCACGCAGCCCGTCTGGCTGTTGCGCGGCGGCGATCCTGCAAAGGCCTTCGGCGGCGGCAGCAACGACAAGCTTGCCGCGCGCGGCGAGCTCGGATCCACCTTCGCAGCGCTCGTGGCTGACGGAAAGATCAAGGTCGAGACCGACTTCGGTGTCACCCATCTTTCGGACTTCGAAGGACGTCTCAGGATTTCGGCAGGTGCCTGCTGCGGTGCGCGCAGTGTGATTGCGGATGAGCTGGTGGTGTCGACCGGCTTCCGTCCCGATCTCTCGTTCCTGTCCGAGCTGCGGCTTCGGCTCGACCCGGCGATCGAGGCGCCCGTCGCACTTGCGCCGCTGATCGATCCCAACGAGCACAGCTGCGGAACGGTGCGGCCTCACGGCGCTCGCGAGCTCGCGCATGACGAGCCGGGCTTCTATCTCGCCGGCATGAAATCCTACGGCCGGGCGCCGACCTTCCTGATGACGACCGGATACGAGCAGGTCCGTTCGATCGTCGCCGACATCGCGGGCGACAAGGAGGCTGCGGCACGGGTCGAGCTCGTGCTGCCCGAGACCGGCGTCTGCACACGTGGCGGCGTCGAGTCCGCCGGCGCGGCGGGATGCTGCGGCGGTCCGGCCAAGGCCGAACCCTCAGCCTGCTGTGCGGCCGATGAATCCGCCATGAAGGCAGGCGGCGCGGGATGCGGTTGCTCATGACGGGAGGCGCTGCAAGCCCGTTCGCTGTCGTCGTCGCGCTCGGCAGCGCCCAGACCATTGCCTGGGCGTCGAGCTACTACCTTCCTGCGATCCTGGCTGTGCCGATTGCGCACGATCTCGGTCTCGCGCCGACCTATCTGTTCGGCGCGCTGTCGGGAGCGCTCGTCATCTCCGGCCTGCTCGGCCCGAGAGTCGGGCACGCCATCGATACGTTCGGAGGGCGCAGCCTGCTTGCCGTCTCGAACCTCGTCTTCGCGGCAGGCTTGCTCCTGCTCTCCGTGTCCCATGGCGTGGCGCTGCTGATCACGGCCTGGATCCTGCTCGGGATCGGCATGGGCATGGGTCTCTATGAAGCGGCGTTCGCGACGCTTGCGCGCATCTACGGCGCCAATGCGCGAGCAACGATCACCGGCATCACCCTGATCGCCGGTTTCGCCAGCACCCTCGGCTGGCCTCTCACGACGTGGCTCGCTTCGGAGTACGGCTGGCGCGCGGCCTGCCAGGTATGGGCGGTGATCCATATCGGCGTTGCCTTGCCGCTCAACCTTTCGCTGCCCCGTGCCGCGCCATTGGACCTGGACTCCCGGCCGGGCACGGGCGCGAGCCAACACTCCGGCCGCCAGAGCGAAAGCTTCGCGATGATGCTGCTGGCGTACATCTTTGCGGCGGCAAGCTTCGTCAGCTCCGGAGTCTCGGCCATCCTGCCGACCATGCTGGTTGCGTTCGGCGCCACGCCGGCACAGGCCTTGTTCGCAGGAGCATTGGTCGGACCTGCGCAGGTCGGGGCCCGCCTTCTGGAGGCAGGATGGCTCAGCCGGTTTCATCCGCTGCTGTCGGCAAGGCTTGCCATGCTCATGAATCCGATCGGCGTGCTTGCGCTGGTCGCGGGCGGCCCCTGGCTCGCGCCGGCCTTCACGGTGCTGTATGGCGCGGGCAACGGCATCATCACCATCGCCCGTGGTACGCTGCCACTGGCGTTGTTCGGGCCGGCGGGATTCGGCAGGCGGGTCGGCATGATCTCGCTGCCGTCGAGGGCAACAGGCGCCTTCGCGCCGCTTGCGCTGGGACTGATGGTGGAGCATTTCGGCAGCAGCGCACTCTGGATCAGCGCGCTGGCCTCGGTGTCCGCCTTCGTCGCGCTGCTGCTGCTTCGTGCGGATCGGAACGCCCAGGCGACGGGGGGAGAGCATTCATAGCTTGCGCGATGGCCCGCGTCGGAGCCTCACTCACGAATGCTTGACCCGGATCAAAGAATGCTTTCGGCGGCGGATTATGCTAGCTTACGGTTCCAAGAACTATCCAAAAGGTTAAGCACATCCTGATGCGGATCGTCCGTACCATCCTGGCATTCGCCATCGCCCTATCCCTGGCGATGCTGCCGGTTGGCGCGTCCGCTTCCAGCCTCGCCATGTCGTCGGACGACATGCATGCGGCCATGGTCATGAGCGGCGACGGGGAAATGTCGATGGACGATTGTTGTCCCGACATGAAGGGAACGGGCTCCGACACCGCCGGCTACAAGTGCGGGATGGGGTTCTGCTGTGTCGGCAGCACCGTCGCACTTGCGGATATCCGTCCCCTGGCCTTCGAATTCCTTGCCATGGCGTCGGGGAAAACCGTCATTCCCGACGATCAGGTCGTCGCCTTCCGCGGCGGCAGTCCTCCCTTCCGGCCTCCTCGAATCTGATCTCGCCAATTTGACGACGCGTGCGCACGGCTGCGCGCGTCGATGGCTGACGTGCGCGCGTCATGCGTCACGGCGGAAGATCAATTCATGAGGACAGGAAATGCTTTTCAGATTCAGCGCTGCGGCTCTTGCCGCCACCCTTTTGCTCGCCGCTCCGGCCGCCATGGCGGGCGCAGGCGACTACGTGTTCGAGCCGGTCAGTCCCGAGATGAAGAAGGGCGACGACGTCACGCTCGCCGTCCGCCTGACCAACAGGCAGACCGGCAAGCCGGTTGCGGATGCCGTCATCTTCAAGACACGCGTCGACATGACGCCCGACGGCATGGCCGAGATGGAGTCGGCCGTCGCGCCGCTGCCGTCCAGGGAGCCGGGCGTCTATGCCTTCAAGACCGACCTGCCGATGGCCGGCCGCTACCAGGTGACGCTCTCGGCGAAGGTGCAGGGCGAGCCTGAGACGGTCACCGGCAAGGTCATCGTCAAGGCGACCAAGTGAGCCTTCGGGCGCCGCCGGATGGCGCCCGAACTTCTCTTTCCCGTTCACATGGACGCGCGCCGAGGCGCGCGCGGTATCTGGCGATGAACACGCAGCGTCTTCTCACCGCACTCGCGCTCACTGGCAGCCTGGCCCTGGGCGCCGCCTGGTTCATGAACGGACGCTGGTCCGCTCATGCCGAGGTCGCCCCGGCCACGGAAGGCGGCGCCCGAACGCCGCTCTATTACCGCGATCCGGGCGGCGCGCCCCTTTGGTCGGCCGGGCCGCGGAAGGACGAGCGGGGGCGGGACTATCTGCCGGTCTACGATGACGATCAGGCAGCCCCTGCAGAGCCGAAGCCATCGCAGGCGGCCTCGTCGCGAAAAATCCTCTACTACCGGAATCCCATGGGGCTGCCCGACAGCTCGCCCGTGCCGAAGAAGGATCCGATGGGGATGAACTACATCCCCGTTTACGAAGGTGACGACGTCGACGACGGGACGGTGAAGCTATCGCCCGGCAAGATCCAGCGCACCGGCGTGAAGTCCGAGCCGGTGGCGCGGCGGTCGATCCGGGTGCTGGTGAAGGCGCCCGGCACGATCCAACTGGACGAGCGCCGCGTCTCGGTCATCGCGATGCGCGCCGAAAGCTTCGTGCAGAAGATCGCGGACGTCACCACCGGCACGCGCGTGAAGGCGGGCCAGCCGTTGATGGAGATCTATAGTTCGGCGGTCGCGTCCGCGGCGGCCGAATATCTCGCGACGATCACCTCGAAGACCGTCGGCGGCGTCGAGTCGTACGGCCGCGGCTCACGGCAACGGCTGGTCAATCTCGACGTCCCCGAGCAGGTGGTCGCCGAGATGGAGAGGACGCGCGTCGCGCCCGTCACCATTCATTGGTCGGCGCCGCGCGACGGGATCGTGCTCGAGCGCAATGCGATCGAAGGCATGCGTGCCAATCCCGGCGACGTGCTGTTCCGGATCGCCGACACCTCGCTGGTCTGGGCGCTGGTCGACGTCGCCGAGCGCGATCTCGGCAACATCGCCGCGGGGCAGTCCGTTGCGGTGCGCGCGCGCAGCTTTCCCGGCCGAACCTTCACCGGCAGGATCGCCGTGATCTATCCGCAGGTGAACCGCGAGACCCGGACGGTTCGCGTCCGGGTCGAGCTCGCCAATCCCGACGCGGTGCTGCTGCCGGACATGTATGTCGATGCCGACATCGACACCGCAGATGGCGCGCCGGTCCTGGCGGTCCAGGATAGCTCGGTGCTCGACACCGGCACGCGCCAGGCCGTTCTCGTCGACAAGGGGGACGGGCGTTTCGAGCCGCGCGAGGTGAAGCTCGGCCGGCGCGGCGGCGGCTACATCGAGGTGCGGGACGGACTTGCGGACGGCGAGGCGGTGGTCACCTCCGCCAACTTCCTGATCGATGCGGAAAGCAATCTGAAGGCCGCGCTCAAGGGCTTCGCCGAGGCGGCTCCTCAAGCTTCCGACGCGGGCCATGCGACGGGAGACCACAAATGATCGCGCGCATCATCGCCTGGTCGGCGCGCAACCTGCTGCTGGTGCTGTTCGGCACCGGCTTTGCGGCCGCCGCCGGCCTCTACGCGCTGCTGCACCTGCCGCTGGATGCGATCCCCGACCTCTCGGACACCCAGGTCATCGTCTACACCGAATATCCCGGCCAGGCGCCGCAGGTGATCGAGGACCAGGTCACCTATCCCTTGACCACGGCGATGCTGACCGTGCCGAAATCGAAGGTGGTGCGCGGCTTCTCCTTCTTCGGCGTGTCGTTCGTTTACGTCATCTTCGAGGACGGCACCGACATCTACTGGGCACGCTCGCGCGTCATGGAGTTCCTGAACGGCGCGTCGTCCAGGCTTCCCGCCGGCGTCACCCCGACCATCGGGCCCGACGCGACCGGCGTCGGCTGGGTCTACCAGTACGCCGTGATGTCGAGGGAATTGAACCTCGCGGACACGCGCACCATCCAGGACTGGAACCTGAAATTCGCGCTCGCCAAGGCCGAGGGCGTCGCCGAGGTCGCCAGCATCGGCGGCTTCGTCAAGCAATACAACGTGGTGCTCGATCCGCAGCGGATGCGCGACCGCGGTATCAGCATGCAGAAGATCCGGGAGGCGATCCGCGCCAGCAACGCAGACGTCGGCGGGCGCACGGTCGAGCTGTCGGAGTTCGAATACGTCATTCGCGGCAAGGGCTACGTCAAGAGCATCAACGATCTCGGCAACATCGTCCTGAAGACGAGCAACGGCACGCCGGTGCTGCTGCGGGACGTCGCCAATGTCGAGCTCGGGCCGGACGAGCGGCGCGGCATCGCCGAGCTGAACGGCGAAGGCGAGGTCGCAAGCGGCATCGTATTGCAGCGCTTCGGCGTCAACGCCCTCGACGTGATCGAGAACGTCAAGAAGCGCTTCAAGGAGATCGCGAGCAGCCTGCCGAAATCGGTCGAGATCGTCCCGGTCTACGACCGCTCGGACCTGATCTACGCGGCGATCGACACGCTCAAGCACACGCTGGTCGAGGAGAGCATCGTCGTCGCGCTCGTCTGCATCGTGTTCCTGCTCCATGTCCGCAGCGCGCTGGTCGCGATCCTGATGCTGCCGGTCGGCGTGCTGATGGCGTTCGGCGCCATGAAGCTGCTGGGGCTGGGATCGAACATCATGAGCCTCGGGGGCATCGCGATTGCGATCGGTGCCATGGTGGATGCCGCGATCGTCATGATCGAGAACGCCCACAAGCACCTCGAACGCGCCAAGCCCGATCAGCCGCGCGTCCAGATCCTGATCGACGCGGCGTCCGAGGTCGGCCCGGCGCTGTTCTTCAGCCTGCTGATCATCACCGTGTCGTTCATGCCGATCTTCACGCTGGAATCGCAGGAAGGACGGCTGTTCAGTCCGCTGGCGTTCACGAAGACCTTCGCAATGGCGGCCGCGGCCCTCTTGTCCGTCACCCTGGTGCCGGCGCTGATGGTGATCTTCGTCCGCGGCAGGATCGTGCCGGAGCACAGGAATGTCATCAACCGCTTCCTGATCTGGATCTACCGGCCGGTCATCAAGGGCGTGCTGCGTGCCAAGACCCTGGTGATCCTGGCCTCGCTCGTCGTGCTCGCCGTCACGATCTGGCCGGCCCGGCAGCTCGGCACCGAGTTCATGCCGACGCTGAACGAGGGCACGCTGCTCTACATGCCGACCACGCTGCCCGGCATCTCGGTCACCAAGGCAGCCGAGCTGATGCAGATGCAGGATCGCATCATCAAGTCGTTCCCGGAGGTCGCGTCGGTCTATGGCAAGGCGGGACGGGCGGCGACCGCGACCGATCCGGCGCCGACCGAGATGTTCGAGACGATCGTCAACCTGAAGCCGAAGGAGCAGTGGCGCCCCGGCGTCACCGTCGACAGCCTGGTCGCGGAGATGGACAAGGCGCTGCAGTTTCCGGGCGTCTCCAACGCCTGGACCATGCCGATCAAGGCCCGTATCGACATGCTGTCCACCGGCATCCGCACGCCTGTTGGCGTCAAGGTGATGGGCACCGACCTCGTCGAGATCGACCGGCTGGCGAAGCAGGTCGAACGGGTGATCAAGGCCGTCCCGGGCACGTCCTCGGCCTATGCCGAGCGCGGCATCGGCGGCTACTATCTCGAGATCGCCCCGGATCGCGAGGCGCTCGCCCGCTATGGCATCCTGATCCAGGACGTTCAGGACACCATCGCGGCCGCGCTCGGCGGCCAGACGGTCACGACGACGGTGGAGGGACGGCAACGGTTCACGGTGAACATGCGCTACCCGCGCGATCTGCGCGACAATCCGAAGGCCATCGCCAGCGATATCCTGGTGCCGATGCCCGCAGGCGGCGCGGTGCCGCTCGGCGAGGTTGCGAAGGTCGAGCCGGCGCGGGGGCCGACCTCGATCCGGACCGAGAACGGCCAGCTCGCGACCTATGTCTATGTCGACATCCGCGATCGCGACATCGGCAGCTACGTCGCCGATGCGCAACGCGCGGTGACGGACAGCATCCAGTTTCCGCCGGGATATTACGTGGTCTGGAGCGGCCAGTACGAATATTTGCAGCGCGCCGCCGCCCGCCTGAAGATCGTCGTTCCGGTGACACTCACGATCATCTTCCTGCTGCTGTACCTGAACTTCAGGGCCATGACCGAGACGCTCATCGTCATGCTGTCGCTGCCCTTCGCGCTGGTCGGCGGCATCTGGATGATGTGGTGGCTCGGCTTCAACCTGTCGGTCGCCGTCGCGGTCGGCTTCATTGCGCTCGCCGGTGTCGCTGCCGAGACCGGTGTCGTGATGCTGATCTACCTCGAGAACGCGCTGGCCGAGCTGAAGGCGAAGCGCAGCGCCGAGGGCAGGGCCTTCACCCGGCGGGATCTTCACGAGGCCATCATGGAGGGCGCCGTCGAGCGCGTCCGCCCCAAGATGATGACGGTGATCGCCATCATGGCGGGCCTGCTGCCGATCATGTGGAGCACCGGCACAGGCTCGGAGATCATGCAGCGCATCGCGGTGCCGATGATCGGCGGGATGACGTCGTCGACGCTGCTGACGCTGATCGTGATCCCGGCGATCTTCGGGCTGGTGAAAGGCGTCCACCTGCCTCCCGAGTCCGAGGACAAGGGGCAACCGACCGAAACCTCAAAGCCGATCAGTCCGAGATTGCGGGTGCTGCAGTCTGCCGAATGAGGTCAGTCATGTTGAACGGCTGTCAGGAATGGTGGGGCGATGGAATTGATCATCGCATTGGTCGTCATCGCGCTAATATTGGGGATGGTGCTGGCATGAGAGGCGAACGTGCGGACGTGATCTTTGCCGCACCTGAAGAGATCAGTAAGACCGTCGAGCTGCGATGCCGGGAGATGCGCGCATGGGCTTCTACAACGACGTCATTCTGCCACGGCTTTGCGACCTTGCGATGCGGAACAGGGACCTTGCGCCCTATCGGCAGCGCGCGACCCGTGCTGCTCAGGGCCGGGTTCTCGAGATCGGCGTCGGGTCCGGCCGCAACCTGCCGTTCTACGGAGCTACGGTGACGCAGCTTGTGGGTCTCGAGCCCGCTCCAAGGCTTCTCGAGATGGCGCGAGCCGCGCCACATCCGAACACTCCGGTCGATCTCGTTGAAGCGTCGGCCGAGGCGATTCCGATCGAGGACCGCAGCATCGACACGGTCCTGACGACCTGGACCATGTGCAGCATTCCGGACGTCGATCGCGCGATGACGGAGGCGCGGCGTGTGCTGAAACCGGGAGGGAAGCTGGTCTTCGTCGAGCATGGCCGCGCGCCCGAACCGCGCGTGCGCTGGTGGCAGGATCGCCTGACCCCCGCATGGATGCGCATCTCGGGCGGTTGCCATCTCAACCGGGACATCGCTGACGTCTTGACCCGGAACGGCTTTCGCATCGACGAGATGCGCACCGGCTATATGAACGGGCTGAAGCCCATGACGTTTATGTACGAGGGCCAGGCGAGCCCTCGTTGATGCCTGCGGCGCTCCGAGCTTGAGGAGACCCACGATGAAGGAAAGGAAGCCGAAGATGAGGGAACGTGGACATGTGATCACCCGTCGGTCGCTTGCAGGGCTGATGGCGGCGGCAGCGGCGGCAGTCCTGGCCAGGCCTGCCGTTGCGGCGCAGGCCGGAGAAACGACCGTCACGGTGCACAGGGATCCGAGCTGCGGCTGTTGCGCGGGCTGGGTGCAGCATCTCCGGGACGCAGGATTTGTCGTCCAGGTGGAGGAGACCGCCGATCTCGACGCGGTTCGGAATCGTCTCGGCATCCCCTCGGACCTGGCCGCGTGTCACACGGCGGAAGTCGCAGGTTATCTCATCGAGGGACATGTGCCGGCCGCGGCCGTGCGGCGCCTCCTCTCGGAGCGCCCCATTGCGAAAGGGCTCGCTGTGCCGGGCATGCCGGTCGGATCGCCCGGAATGGAAGGCGGCAAGCCGGAGCCTTACACGGTCGTGCTGTTCGGTGCCGATGGTCAAAGGCCATTCATGCGCTTTGTCGGCTCGCAGGTGATCGGTTGAGCTGGATATGGCGAGCTGCGCGGGTACGCGTCTGGCGACGCTGCGCCACCATCGATGAGCTGATGCACGAGCCGAACGTTGCCAATCCTCCGATGACCAGGGCTATCGCATATGAGAGCTTTTCTCTGCGGCCATCCTTCGAGACGCCCGCTTTAGGCGGGCTCCTCAGGATGAGGGCGGAGTGCGCGGCAGCAGCTTCAACGGGCACTGACGCCGTTGAGCCTCATCCTGAGGAGGCGCGTCAGCGCCGTCTCGAAGGACGAGGCGTGCGCGCAGGCGCCGCCACGAGTCATACCTGCCCGGATGACGCCAAAAGAGCCGGTATCACTTCCGCCGCTACGGCTGTGGAGGATAGCGGTCGAACGCCGGCAGTTCGTGCGCATGCTCCATCCAGCGAAGACGTTCGGCGACCTGGATCTGCATCGTTGCCGGCACGGCCTCGGGATCGTCATAGGTCGCGCTCTGGATGTCGATCATCCCGGGCAGGATGCTGGCATTGACATAGAACAGGCCGGTGCCGCAGTCGCCGCAGAAGTGCCGCCGGCCATGTTCCGAGGAGCGGTACACCTTCGGCTCGCCCTTGGTCACCTTGACGGCATCGTCCGCGTACATCGTCCAGCCGACGACCGGGGCCCCGGCGTGGAGCCGGCAGTCGCGGCAGTGGCACAACGCGTGCACGATCGCATCGCCCTCGACCTCATAGCGGATTGCGCCGCAGTGACAGCCGCCGGTGATGGTGCTCATGCGTTCCTCCGATTGATAATGGTTGTGCCGATCGATATCTCTCGCGACGAGCCGCTTCAACGCCGCAATCGATCTGTGGTTGCGTCCTACTGTCGCGTGACAGTTGCTGCCATGGGAGCCGCGCTGACCGCGGGAAATGCAGGGCGCGCACCACAGTTCCGCGCGCTCGAGTTTGAACGAGCCCTGACGCGCAGTGTTGCGCGGCTGCGTTTCGGTCAACGACGTGGCCAGCGAAGCGCCAGGGTCGGGCTTCGACTGAGAGTCACTTGCCGAAACGGCCTTCGAGCACGGCAATGTCTGCAAGTGACTCACAAGCGTCATTGCGGCCTGCTTGCTGCGAAGCCGGAGAGCCTCGTGATATGGCGGTGTTATCTAGGGAGGACGGCATACAACTTCGCGCACGGACGAATGGAGCCTGGCAGGCGTGCTTCCCTAATGCTCCTATTGACTCGCATCGCGAATGGGCAAATCCTTCCCGCAACGCAGTTGTCATCGACAATTTCAGCACTACTCCGGCGCCCCGGCCTTTATCGGCGCCATCTGACCAAGTTTCTTCTGAACAGAAGCGGAGGGGTCCATGCGCGCGCTCGCCCTGAGAACCGTCTCTCTTTTCGCCCTCGCTATCCTGAGCTCGATTTCCACCACGCCTGCCGCACGCGCGGAGGATGGGACCGATGAGCAGTTTGGCAAGGTTCACTTCCAGACCTCCTGCAACGAGGTGGCGCAGCGCCGTTTTGACCGTGGGATGCGCTATCAGCACTCGTTCTGGTACCGGCCCGCGAAAGAGATTTTCGAGGAGACGTTGCAGGCCGATCCGGAATGCACGATCGCCTATTGGGGCATTGCCCTGAGCCTGCTGTACAACCCGCATTTTCCCGCGCCGAAGGAAAACCTCACTGACGGCCTTGCCGCGCTGCAGAAGGCCAAGGCAATCGGCGCCGGGACCGACCGCGAACGCGACTATATCGACGCGCTGCTCGCCTTCTATTCGGGCGATGAAAGGACGACGTTCGGTCAGCGCGCGCAAGCCTATCTCAAGGCAACCGAAGCCGTCGCCGCGCGTTATCCCGATGATGACGAGGCGCAGATCGCCTACGCCATCACGCTGAATGTTACGGCGTCACCAAACGACAAGACCTATGCCAACCAGCTCAAGGGCGCTGCCATCCTGGAGCCGATCTTCAAGCGGCAGCCGCGGCACCCCGGCGTCGCGCATTATCTGATCCACCTTTACGACTATCCGGCGATCGCAGAGCAAGGTCTCGACGCCGCCAAGCGCTATTCCGAGATCGCGCCGGCGGCGCCGCATGCTTTGCATATGCCCTCGCACATCTTCACGCGAGTCGGCTACTGGAACGAATCCATCGACGCCAACATCCGTTCCGCCAAGGCTGCCAAGGAGGGCAAGGACCCCAGTGAGCAGCTGCATGCCGAGGACTATATGGTCTACGCCCTGCTCCAGCTTGCGCAGGATAGCCGAGCCCGCGACGTCATCGCGGACATGGTTGCGACCACGGGCTATGCGCCGGCCGTCCGCGCCGGTCCTTACGCGATAGCTGCCAGTCAGGCGCGCTATATGGTCGAGCGTGGCGATTGGCAGGGCGCTGCCGCGCTGAAGGTTGAGCCGAGCCGGTTTGCCTATGTCGATGCGATCACCTATTTCGCCCGCGCCCTTGGCGCCGCACGCTCCGGCAACGCAGACGCAGCGACGCCTGATATCGCCAAGCTGGCGGAACTGCGGGACAAGCTGCAGCGGGACAAGGATGCCTATTGGGCCGAGATCGTCGACATTCAGCGGCAGGTCGCCACGGCCTGGCAGCTCAATGCCCAGGGAAGACAGGCGGACGCGTTGGAAGCGATGCGCCTTGCCGCCGATGCCGAAGACAAAACCGAAAAATCCATCGTGACGCCGGGACCGCTTGCGCCGGCGCGCGAGCTCTACGGGACCATGCTGCTTGAACGCGGCATGACGACGGAGGCATTGGCCGCGTTCGAAAGCACCATGCGCAAGGAGCCGAACCGCTTTGGCGCGATGATCGGCGCCGCTCACGCCGCCGAGAAAGCGGGCGACGCCGTGAAGGCACGCCAATACTACGCGAAAGTCGTCGACATGGCGCGAGATGGCGACTCCTCGCGGGAGGACCTCGCGGCCGCACGAAAGTTCATGGCTCAGAACTAGCAAAAGTGCGGCGGCAGCCTTCATGCGCCCGACAGGCAAATTCGTCGCGATCAGCGCAGCCACCGCACTGCTCTGTGCAGCCGCTGCGGTCTGGATATTCCGATCCAGCGAACCGGGACGCGCAACAACGGCATCCGGCGAGGTCCGCCCGGTGTGGACGGAAACCGACTGGCCCTTCGGCGCAGATCCCTGGGGGAAGGGAAAGGCGTTCCGCTGCAAGGCCGACGATTGCGGCGGCGAGGTCCAGCTCTACGTTCGCGCCAAGCTCGGCTTTTGCAATTGCACCGCCGGCATCGCCGACGATGGCGACCTCGATCAAATGGGCGACCTGGCGCTGATTGGCAAGGCGACGCCGATCGGTGCCGGCCGAGAGATCATCGTCGGTCCGATGCGCGGCCGCAGCCGGGCCTATCGCGTCGAGGGAAGTCGCAACGCCGCGCTCTCACTCGCCTTCAATCAGCGCTGCGACATGGTGGCCGCGACGGCTTTGGTCGGACCGGGCGCGCCCGCGTCAATGGAGCCGGCGGTGCTGGCGTTCCTCAATGGCGACCGCATGTTGAGATGGGCCGAGATCGCGCTTGGGTTATGACTGGAAGCAATTCGGCTACCGTCGTTTGCATAGGACCTCCTGCTTTTCGTTCAAAGGAACGCGTCCCCTGCCGTTAGCACTCGTGGTCAAAGGCGCATGTGCTTCGATGCCCGCTTCGGGATCAAACCGAGAGGAACTCAGCCTGACTGGATCCACTACGCAACACCCTCAGGAGCGGACTCCAATGAGTCCTGCCGTCACTTCGCCTTCGGGCTCACGGGCGGACTTTGTGATCGGGGCCTAAGTTGATCGGTTCGTAACGCGAGATCGGCTCACTGCCTCACTCGCGGCCGGGTCGCTGGCCATGAAGGGACTCACGCACTTCCGCAGTTGTCCTCGCTATTCGATCACCTCGTCGGCGCGGACGAGTAGTGAGGGTGACACGGTGAGGCCCAGCGCTTTGGCAGTCTTCATGTTGATGATCAGCTCGAATTTGGTCGGCCTCTCTACCGGCAACTCGGAAGGCTTGGCGCCTTTGAGAATCTTGTCCACGTAGTGCGCCGCACGGCGGAACAGATCTCGGGCGTCGGCTCCGTACACCGACAATCCGCCATCGGCATAATGCCGGAACAAATAGTTTGCCGGCAGGCGATATTTCGCCGCGAGCGCGATGATCCGCGGAGCCTGAACATAGGTGAGCGTATCGCCAAAATCGATGATCGCATCGGCGTGCTGGGCGGCAGCGGATGCAAACGCGACGTCGAGCTCCTCGGCCGTGGCCGCCTCCACCGGCAGCAAGGCGACGCCGAGCTCCCGGCCTATGCGGGGTACGTCTTCTGCTAGATATAGCCTTTGCATTGGGTTGGCCGGATTGACCAAGAGCGCGATCTTCGAGGCCCCGGGAACGAGTTCCCGAAGGATTTCGAGACGTTTCGCGAGGAAGTCATCCGGTACCATGGTCGTAAGGCCCGTCACGTTGCCTTCGGGACGCGACAGGCTTTGCACGAGGCCAAGCTTCACGGGATCGGCCACACTCACGAATACGATAGGAATGGTGGTGGTTGCCGACTTCAGCGCTACGGCCGCCTGCGGACCGGGAGCGACAAACAGCTCGGGACTGAGGGCAATCAGATCGGCGACAGACGCCGCCAGTCGATCCGAGGGATGAGAAAAGCGATACTCGATGACGAGATTTTTTCCTTCGATCCAGCCGAGGCTTCGCAGCGTGTCAAGAAGCACGAGCTCGGCTTGATTGAGGGCTTTCCCACCTCCATCACCTACAGCGAGAAAGCCGAGCCGACGGCGTTTTCCCTGCGCGCGCGAATAGCATGGCGAAAAGAGCAGCGCCGCGGTGCCCGCTATGAACTCCCGCCGTTTCATTCGACCCTCATCGCAACGTGAGGACGAGGGGCGGCAGCATATCACGTCTCGATAGTCGCCGCACTCGGTGGCTGCAAATGCTGCGTCGCAAATGTGACGCGTGGCTCGGGACGGCTATGGGGCGGGACTTGCGGACATCATGGGAGCGAGCGCTGAGGTCAGCTGTGGGGCAAGGCGATCCTCACTTTAGGCGAGGACATCGCAATCGCAATCTTTGCTCCGACACGACAACACCCGCGACGGATGGCTCCGCGCGGGTGTGACGAACTCTCGATGATGCCAGTATGCCGGTGTTTTGCCCGACGTGTCAAAGGTGCGTGCACGTCCGTCCGGCCGCTTCGTCATCGTCGACGGAAGAACGTAATGATTTCAATGCCCCCGCTACTGTGCATGGGGTTGTTTTCGCGCTCTTATGTTCTGCAGCGCTAAAGCGGCCGCGCTCAGCGCCGGCCGCGCGGCGTCTCGGCCTTGGCCGGGGGCTCGGTCTGCGGCGCGCAGGTCGCGGCCTGGAGCGAGGCTTGCGCCTGCGGCATCAGGCCGGGCTCGGGGGCGAGCGCCTTCATCAGGATCAGGCCGGTGGTAGCAGGGGAATCGATGATCAGCCGGTCGGCCGCGGTGACCTCTTCGTCCTCGGGCAGCTCGCTGTGCTGCGCTTCGGTCATCAGGTCGAGCTCGATCACCTTGCGGCCCGCGGAGCGGTCGTTGATGGCGTAGTAGGCGATCTCGTTCCGGGTGTAGAACGAAACAGAGGTGTAGGCCTGGCTCACCGGCACCGTCAGCTTGATCGGTCCGCCCGACAGATCGTACCGGCAGATCGCCAGCGCGAAGGCCGGATCCATGAACGGCATCGGCGAAGTGTTGGGGTCGGCGAGCGGAAGCTGGGTGACGGCGTTCACCTTCGTCATCGGCGTCAGCCGCGAATAGGCATCCTGCGTCGCGATCCGCGGCAGCGCCAGCACGCTGACGAGATGGACCACGAGGCCCAGCACCACGCCGGCAACGATTGTGAACGCGAGCCGGATCATGAGCAGCCCGCCGTCGTGATGCTGGGCATCGGCGCATCGCGCTGGGTGCGCGTTGCGACCCCGACCGGGGTGTCGTAGAGGCGCAGCATCAAGGCGTAGCGCTCGATGCCGCCGGTCGGCAGCCAGTTGCCGGCACGGGAGCGCGAGGCGATGCGGATCTCGAACGAGCCGTCGGATTGCCGCACGATCTCCTGGCTGGTGAAGCCGTAGCGCTGCAGCGAATTGGCGACGAGGTGGCCCTTGCGGTCGTACAGCGTCAGCGTCCAGAACCGCGCCGGCGGCGTCACGCCGGAGACGATGACATCGCAGCGGCCGTCGAGCGCCTTCTTCTTGTCGTCGGTGGTGGCGGTGAAGGCGACGCCGTCGCCGGTGCCGATCGGCAGCTCGCCGTTGCGCACGATGGTGGCGCGCGAATAGGGGTCGGCGTCGGCGGTGCCGGTGCGCGGCCGCGCGGTCCAGGCGCCGATGGTCAGCGTGCCGATCTCGGTGCCGCGCGTCGTCGTCATCCAGGTCGCGCCGACGCCGACCACCGTTGCGAGAAGAAGCGCCGTCAATGTGATCAGGATCAGCCGCACGGGTTTCGATCAGTTCTTGCGCGGGGCAGAGGCGTTGACGTTCTCTTCCGCATAGTTCTGCGGGAAGGCGAGTGCGCTCGTCGCCGAGGACGGCTTGGCCAGCTTGCTGTCGTCGGCCGCGGATTTGTTCGCGGTCCTGGCCGCATCATCGAGCAGCTTCTCGACGCGCACCAGGACGTCGGCACCGCGCTTGGTCAGCACCGGCGGCGGACCCGGCTTGGTCTCCAGCACCTTCGGCCCCGCATTGGCCTGCGCGTTGCTGACATGCTGCGGCGGCAGCTTCTGGCCCATGCCGATGCCGGGGATCTCCCGGACCTCGACGCCCTGATGGGCCGCGAGCATGATGTCGTGCCAGGTCTGCGCCGGCAGCGAGCCGCCGGTCATACGGTTGGTCGGCGAGTAGTCGTCGTTGCCGTACCAGACCGCGCAGGTGAAGTTGCCGGTGTAGCCGACGAACCAGGCGTCGCGATACGCATTGGTCGTGCCGGTCTTGCCCGCGGTCGGAATGCCGTCGAGCGCGGCGCGGCGTGCGGTGCCTTCGCTGACGACGTGGCTCATCATGCCGGCCATGTCGGCGGCAACGGACGCGGGGATCGCCTGCCGCGGCTTCGGGCCGTCGCGGTCCCAGCGCCAGACGAGGTCGCCGGCGCCGGTGCGCACTTCGAGCACCGCATGCGGCGTCACCGCCTTGCCGCGGTTGGGGAAGGTCGCGTAGGCGACGGCATGCTCGAGCACGGTGACTTCGTCCGAGCCGATCGGCAGCGACGGCGTGTCGGGCAGCGGCGCCTTGAGGCCGAAGCGGCGCGCGACCTCGACGATCTTGGCGCGGCCGACCTTGGCCGGGTTCTGCGCCTTCGGCTCGTTCTTCCGGCCGATCTCGATCGACAGCTTCACCGGCACGACGTTGATCGAGCGCGTGATCGCCTGGGTCAGCGTCACCGAGCCGGAATAGGAATGGCCATAGTTCTGCGGGCACCAATTGCCGATGCAGACCGGGCCGTCGACCACGATCGAGTTCGGCGTGTAACCGTTCAGCAGCGCCGTGGTGTAGACGTAGGGCTTGAACGAGGAGCCGGGCTGCCGATAGGCGTCGGTGGCGCGGTTGAACTGGCTGGCGCCGTAGTCGCGGCCGCCGACCATGGCGCGGATGCCGCCGTCGAGATCGGCGACGACGGTCGCAGCCTGCGTCGCGTGATAGTCGCGGCCGAACTGGCGCAGCTGGTTCTCGACCGCGTCCTCGGCCGCCTTCTGCACGTTGGTGTCGATCGCGAGCCGCACCACGAAGACGCGCTCGGTATAGGACTTCGGGAAGGTGTCGACCAGCTTGCGCATCTCGTCGAAAGCGTAGTCGAGATAATAGTTCGGCGAAGCCTCGTCGCGGCGGTCGACGGCGAAGGCCGGATTGCGGCGGGCGCCGAACACCTGGCCCTCGGTCATGAAGCCGGCATCGACGAGGTTGTCGAGCACGACGTTGGCGCGGGCGCGGGCGGCGGGCAGGTTGATGTGGGGGGCGTACTTCGTCGGCGCCTTGAACAGGCCGGCGAGCATCGCCGCTTCCGCCAGCGTCACGTCGCGCGCCGACTTGTTGAAGTAGAAATGCGCCGCGCCGTCGACGCCGAACGTGCCGCCGCCCATATAGGCGCGGTCGAGATACAGCTTGAGGATCTCGTTCTTGGTCAGGCGCCATTCCAGCCAGATCGCGAGGAAGGCCTCGTTGACCTTGCGCTCGATGGTGCGCTCGTTGCTGAGGAACAGGTTCTTGGCGAGCTGCTGGGTGATCGAGGAGCCGCCCTGGCGGACGCCGCCGGCCTGGGCGTTGGTGACGAGCGCGCGCGCGGTGCCGGCGATGTCGATGCCGAAATGCTCGTAGAAGCGGCGATCCTCGGTCGCCAGCGTCGCCTTGATCAGGACATCCGGAAAATCTTCCAGCGGGATCGAATCGTTGTGCTTGATGCCGCGGCTGCCGATCGGATTGCCGTAGCGGTCGAGGAAGCTCACCGCGAGATCGGACTTCTTCAGCCAGTCCTCGTCCGCGGTTTCGCGGAAAGCGGGGATGGCGAGGGTGAGCATCACGACCAGGCCGCCGAGCCCGAGCGTCGCGGCCTCCGACAGCGGCTCGATGAACACCCAGCGCTTCCAGCGCCCGACATAGAACCTGTCCATGAAGGTCGAGTAGCGCTCGTAGAGCTCGCGGATGCCCTTGGCCGAGGAGAACAGCGAGGAGTCGATACGCGCATCGAGGTCGAGGAAGAAATTCCGGACCCTCTGCTTCCAATGCGGTGGTATGATCTGTCGCACCTAGAACCCTTGAGCCCTGCTTCGAAGCGATCAAGCACCCGGCCGGGGCGGCATCGAGACGTCTTGGGCGAATGTTGCGGCAAACCCAAGGCGCCCGGCCAGCATCCGAGGGACTTGCTGTTCCTTCTAGCCGAGCGGGGCCCATAAACCAATGGTCACGCTCGCGATTTTGAACAACAGGCCTAATTGACCCCGGGTCATTACGGGCTTCAGAGAGGCCTCGCTTGCACCCTTGCGTCCGTGCCCCCTAGATGGCGTCGCCGTAGCTCTTTCGAATTTTTGTTGAGGCGCATGACCGCAGCTCCCAAACGACCCTCAGGCCAGGAAGAATTCTTCTGGAAAACCAAGACGTTGGAAGAGATGTCGGGGTCCGAATGGGAAAGCCTGTGCGACGGCTGCGGCCGCTGCTGCCTGAACAAGCTCGAAGACGAGGACACCGGCCGGATCTACTTCACCCATGTCGGCTGCAAGCTGCTCGACGGGGCGAGCTGCGCCTGCAAGGACTATCCGAATCGTTCCGACAAGGTTCCGGATTGCGTCCGCCTGACCCCGGCCAATGTCCGCACCCTGAACTGGCTGCCGCCGAGCTGCGGCTACAAGCTCGTCGCCGAGGGGCGCGACCTCTATTGGTGGCATCCGCTGGTTTCGGGCGATCCCAACACCGTCCACGAAGCCGGCGTCTCCGTGCGCGGCCGCGTCGAGGGAAGCGAGGAGGAGATTCCGGACGAGGAGCTCGAGAACCACATCGTGCAATGGCCGGCCGTGCTGCCGAAACGGGCCCGTCTGAAGCGACGCCCAAGGACTGACAAGGGACTGACAAGGGACTGATCCGTCGCCCCTTGCGATCACGTGTTCGGGATGACCTCGGGGCGGGATGCACCCATGCGCCGTGGTGCCTGCCTGGGAAGAACTTTGCTGTCTACATTGGATTGCATAGAACGAATCCTTCGCGGCGTTGCGCCGCCACATGACGTCCGACGAGATGAACAAAATCGAACGGCAGAGTGCTGCCGACGTCCAGACATTGCCTGACGACATTGCCGACGAGCTGTCCCGCCTTCCCAGCGAGGTGTTGAGCGTCGATGACGCGCCGTCCATCGCGCCGCCGGTGCCGCTGACCTCCGACGAGGTCCGTACCATCGTCATCAGCCTGATGCTGACGATGTTCCTGGCAGCGCTCGACCAGACCATCGTGGCGACCGCGCTGCCGACCATCGGGCGGCAGTTCCAGGACGTCTCCAATCTCTCCTGGGTGATCACAGCCTATCTGCTCGCCTCGACCGCGGTCGCGCCGGTGTTCGGCACGCTCAGCGACATCTACGGTCGTCGCGTCATGATCATCATCTCGCTCAGCCTGTTCGTCGCTGGCTCGGTGCTGTGCGCGATCGCCCCGAACATGCCGATGCTGATCCTGGCGCGCGGCCTCCAGGGCCTCGGCGGCGGCGGCATCATGCCGGTGGTGCAGACCGTGATCTCCGACGTGGTGAGCCCGCGCGAGCGCGGACAATACCAGGCCTATTTCTCCAGCGTCTGGATGGTCGGCGGCATTCTTGGCCCGGTCATCGGCGGCGTGTTCGCCGAGCATCTGCACTGGTCGATGATCTTCTGGATCAACCTGCCGCTCTCGGCCGCCGCGATCGCGCTTCTGCTGCCGAAGATGAAGAAAATCCCGGTGTTCCATCGCAAGCGCAAGGTCGACTGGCTCGGCGGCGTGTTGCTGATGGCCTCTGCCGTGGTCTTCATGCTGGTGCTGACCTGGGGCGGCACGCGCTATCCCTGGCTGTCGCCGACCGTACTCGCGATGGTCGGTGGCGCGGTCGCGCTCGTCGTCAGCTTCGTCTGGCACGCGCGGCGGGCGGACGAGCCGTTCCTGCCGCTGCCGCTGCTCGGCGGAAGTGTCGTCCCCTTCGGGCTGATGGCGGGCGGCTGTGCGCTCGGCGCGATCACGGGCCTCACGGTCCAGCTGCCGCTCTATTACGAATCCGTCTATCACCTCAGCGCCAGCGAGGCGGGCCTTGCGCTGATTCCGCTGGCGGCCGTCTCGACCCTCGGCGCGGCCATAGCCGGGCGCACGATGGCTCGGGCCAAGCACTACAAGCGCGTCGCCATCATCGGCACATCCTGGGCCGCGCTGTGCGGCCTCGGTCTCACGCTGACGACGCTGCCGCTCTGGGGCCTTTTGACGCTGATGGCCGCGTTTGCGCTCGGCCTCGGCACCACCTTTCCGGTTTGCGTGGTCTCGGTGCAGAATTCGGTCGCCCGGCCGCAGGTCGGCACCATCACCGGCGCATTGAACTTCTTCCGCTCGCTGATGTCCTCGTTCACGGTCGCGGCCTTCGCAGCCATCCTGCTGATCGCGCTCGGCACCGACATCCCGCTCGCCGGCGAGCATCATGCCGCAGGCGTCGTCAATGCCATTCCCACCGAGGACATGCGGCATGCGTTCCGTTACGTCTTCGGCGCCGCCACCGCGCTGATGACGGGTGCTGCGCTGTGCCTGATCGCGATGGAGGAGCGGCCGCTGGCCGGCCCCACCGTGACCAAGCACGTCGAGATGGCGGAGTGAAGCGGCGCCGCCGGCTGAGCATGATCCTTCGGAGGACCGGGGCCTTTCCGGATTACGCCCAAAGCATGATCCGGAAAAGTGCGAAGCGGCTTTCCGTAAAGATCTCTCATCCAAATCCCATCGCGCTTCAGCCGCCGCGATCGGGATCGTCATCCCCTGCGCTCGTCGTCTGCCGCGCTTTCGCCGCAAGCTGCCCCTTCAGCCGTGCGAGCGCCTCGGCCGACCAGTCATTGACATCGGTCACCGCGACCCAGGCGTCGACGTAATGCTCGGGTGCGTAGACATGGCCAAAGCCCATCGGCGTATGGGTGGCGACCGCCATGTCGAGGGCGAGCTGCAGCATCGTGACGATAGGATACCACTGCAGCTGAGGTGAGACGTCGGGCCCGCGCGGCACCGTCATCCAGGCCGGCGCCCGGTAGGCGTCGCGGTAGGAAAAGAACGTGATCGCGTCACTGGCATATTGCAGATAGACGACGCGCATCGGACCCCACGGCGCATCTGCCGGCACTGTCGCTCCATTCTGGTTCATGAAGCGGACGAAGCGGCCGTCGCGAAATTCCGGCAGCCACGCCGGCGTGCCCGGGTTGCGGTTCGCGGTGATCGAGCGCCAGATGCGGCTTTCGAACGGCGGCCCGCTCCAGAGCGCGCCCGCAATCGGATCGCCGATCGTCTCGAACAACTCCGCAGATTTTTCCGAGTTCATGGCGCCGAGACTGAGTCCGTGCAGATACAGCTGCGGCCGACCGTCCTTCGGCAGCGTCGTCCAGTAGCCATAGATTTCAGCGAACAGCGCACGCGAGGCCTCTGCTCCGTACTCCGGCTGGAAGAGCAGCGACAGCGGGCTGTTGAGGTAAGAATATTGTATCGCCACGCTCGCGACATCGCCATGATGGAGACATTCCACCGTGTCCATCGCGGCCGGATCGATCCAGCCGGTGCCGGTCGGCGTGATCACGACCAGGACCTTGCGCTCAAAACCGTGCTGACGCTTCAGTTCGTCGAGCGCGAGCTTGGCGCGCGCCTGCGGCGTGTCGCGGCCGGCGAGCCCCACATAGACGCGCACGGGATCCTGGGCGGGCCGTCCCGTGACGGCGCTGATCTCGGCTGCGGTCGGGGCCGAGGCAATGAACCGCCGCCCCATGCGCCCGAGCTCCCGCCACTTCACGAGGGAGTCCGGGCCGCCCGTTCGGTTCGACGCGGTCGGCTGCGGTCGCTCGGGCTCGAGCAGGATATCGAGCTCGCGAAAGGAGGAGTCGAGCGCGTTGAATACGGTGCGGATCAGGACATTGCTGGCGATCGACCAGAACAGCAAGCCCGCGATCAGCACGCCGATGACGTTCGCCACTTTCGGCGGGATGACGTGCCGCGCGCGGGCGGCGAGAAAGCCGGCGACCAGCGTGAACAGCCGTCCCAGCACCAGCAGAACCACGAACGTGACCAGGGCGATGGCGCAGACCTTGAACGGATGCGCGGTCTCGACCGGTGCCATCTTCATCACGGCGCGGATCGAGTTTTGCCATTCGGCGGTGCGCCACAGGCATACCAGGACAACGAGCAGGCAGATGACGGCGGCCAGCGCATTCGCAATCGATCTCGCGCGCGCCGCCGGTTCGGGCAGTTCCAGATAGTGCCACAGCCGCCGCCACAGCACGCCGGCGAAATAGCCGATCGCAAAGCAGCCGCCGGCGAGGGCACCTTGCGTGAAATAGCTGCGCGGGATCAGCGTCGGCGTCAGCGCGGCCGCGAAGAGCAGCGCGCCCAGCATGAGGCCGACGCCGGAGAGCGAGAGCAATTGGCGCCGAATGAACCACGCGAGACTCTTCAATGAATCCTCCGAGGTGATGCTATCCCTTGTCGCTCCTCATGGATCCGCTCTTCCGCGGCAGGAGAATCGTGAATTCGGCGAACTCTCCCGGCGCCGTCGCGACGTCGATCGTGCCGCCGTGCTGCTTCACCACGATGTCGTGGCTCATCGACAGCCCCAGGCCGGTGCCTTCGCCGGCAGGCTTGGTGGTGAAGAACGGATTGAACATCTTCTCCTTCACCTCGTCCGGAATGCCGGTGCCGTTGTCGCGGATGCGGATCTCGACGCTGTCGCCGCGGTCGCGCGTCGCGGCAAGCACCACCGGCGCGTAGTCGGCGGCGCCGTCCGCCCTGCGCTTTGCGACCGCATGGAAGCCGTTCGAGATCAGGTTCAGCAGCACCCGGGTGATCTCCTGCGGAAACACTTCGGCTTGTCCGGCCGCGGGATCGAGCTCGCGCTCCAGCGACACGGTGAACCCCGGCTTTTCGGCGCGCGCGCCGTGATAGGCGAGGTTGAGGCTTTCCTCGACCAGCGCGTTGATGTCGCTCAGCCCATGCTCCCCGCCGCCCTCGCGCGAATGCAGCAACATGTTCTTGACGATGGAATCGGCGCGGCGGCCGTGCTCCACGATCTTTGCCAGATTGTCCTTCAGGAGGCCCGTCAGCTCCTCGACGTCCGCGCGCACGTCCTCGGCGAGCGATACCGGCGCAAGCACGTCGTTCAGCTCCTCGGTCAGCTCGGCAGACAGCGAGGCGAAATTGTTGACGAAGTTGAGTGGGTTCTTGATCTCGTGCGCGATGCCCGCGGTGAGTTGGCCGAGGGATGCGAGCTTCTCGGTCTGGATCAGCCGGTCCTGCGCGGCGCGCAGATCGTCCAGCGATCTGGCGAGCTCGCTTGTGCGGTCCTGCACCTCGTTGAACAGGCGCGTGTTCTCGACCGCGATCACCGCCTGGTCGGCAAAGGTCTTGAGCAGGTTGATCGCCTTGTCAGGAAAATGGCCGGCCTCCGGCCGCGTGACGGCGATGGTGCCGATCGCGACGCCGTCGCGCAGCATCGGCACCACGAGGATACTGCGATAGCCTCGGGTCCGCGCCAGTTCCTTCATGGCCTCGGTGAGGCCGGGCTCGTTCTGCATGTCGCTGCGGAATGCATACTCTCCACTCCTTGCCACCCGGCTGTGAATGCCTGATGCCGCCAGCGGCGCCGGGAAGGAGCTGAGCAGATCGGCGTTGCCGGCTTCATTGTCGGTGGTGAAGGCCGCCAGATGCAGCATGCCGTCGATGACGCGGGTGACGGTGGAGGAGTGCCCGCCGATCAGCGACTTTGCGCTGTCGGAGATGGCCTGGAACACCGGCGTGACGTCCGATGGTGAGGCTGCGATCACCTTGAGGATATCGGCGGTCGCGGTCTGACGTTCCAGCGCTTCCCTGGTGGCGTTGAACAGGCTGACATTCTTGATCGCGATCACCGCCTGGTCGGCGAAGGTCTGGAGCAGCCGCACATGATGCTCGGCGAAGCTGCCAGTCACACGGCGCGTGGCGATGATGATGCCGATGGCTTCGCCCTCGCTCATCAGCGGGGTGAACAGCATGCTGCGATAGCCCCGCGCACGCGCGATGTCGCGTGCGGCCGGCTCGAGCTCGGTGTCGGGCAGTTGCGCGGCGGCACCATTGGCAACGAGCTGATAGGGCGGGAACTGTGCGAACGGCACGGGGAACGAGGCCTGGAGCACGCGATCGCCGGCCGGATCGGTCGGCGTGAATGCCGCAAGGTGGGCGGCGCCGTCGATATAACGCAGCACCGCGGTGGAGAAGCCTCCGATCAGCCGGTTGGCGTTGGCAGCGATGGCGTCGAACACGGGCTGCATATCGGACGGCGAGGCGGCCATCACCTTCAGGATGTCGGCCGTGGCGGTCTGCCGCTCCAGCGCCTCGCGCGTCTCGTTGAACAGCCGCGCGTTCTCGATGGCAATCACGGCCTGGTCGGCAAAGGTCTGGAGGAGCTGTACGAGATCGGGCGCGAATGCGCCGGGCTCAGCGCGCGTGACGCTGATCATGCCGACCGGCGCGCCCCGGTTCATCAGCGGCATGAACAGCACGCTGCGGAAGCCGCGCAGCCGCGCCAACTCCCGGTTCATCTCCGGAACGTCGGCGGCCTCGCTGTCCGGAAACTGGATCGTCTCGCCCTCGCGCACCAGCGCAAAGGTCGGGAAGTCCGCGATCTTGCGCGGGAACGCGGCCCTCAGCCCTTCGTCCGCCTCCGGGCTGGTCGGTGTGAACGCCACGAGGTGCAGCTCGTCGCCGATGAACTGGAGCACGGTCGCGGAGAAGCCGCCGAGCAGGTGCTTCGAGCTGGACGCGATCGCCGCGAAAACCGGTCGCGCGTCGGAGGGCGAGGCCGCGATGGTGCGCAGGATCTCGGCGCTCGCGCTCTGGCGATCCCGCGCAATCGCAAGCTCGCTGCGCAGCCGCGCGTTCTCGGCTGCAAGTTCAGCGGCGATATCCTTCGGAGGGTTGGTCATTCGCAATCCGGCTTGATGCCGCGACAGGCGCGGCACCGGGCCGGATTATCACATCCCGCGCGGCAGGAGCCAGCCTCGACGACAGCGGCACCGAACTGAGACGAGACTGGATTGAAGCGACGAAGCCGGCAGGCGGGATCACCTCTCCCCGTCGGAGTGAGGTGGATGCGGCGCAACCAGCCGGGCTTGATGCCCCCCATGCTCAAGTGCGCCCGCTCACGTGCCCGGCCGCGACACCTCGGTCTCCTTGCTGGTGATGAACTCGAGCAGCACCGGGACGCCTTCCTGCGTCTTCTGGATGCCCCGCTTGATCGCGGGCACGATGTCCTCCGGCCTGGTCACCCGCTCGCCATAGCCGCCGAAGGCGCGCGCCATCGCGGCGTAGTCGCCGGAAATGTCGGTCGAGCGATACTTTTCGGTCGAGACCGGCATCACCTTCAGTTCGATCGCCATCGAGAAATTGTTGAGCAGGATCGACATGATCGGGATGCGCTCGCGCACCGCCGTCTCGAAATCCATGCCCGTGAAGCCGATGGCCGCATCGCCCCAGACATTGATGCAGAGCTTGTCGGGCCTTGCGAGCTTGGCGCCCATCGCCAGCCCAAGGCCGTAGCCAAGTTGCGTCGTCTTGCCCCAGCCGAGATAGGTGAGAGGTTCGACGGCTTTCCAGAACGGAGAAAGCTGGTCGCGCGGACTGCCGGCATCGTGGGTGATGATGGTGTTCTCGATGTCGACGGTGTGCTGGAGGTCCCACAACACGCGGTACGGGCTCAAGGGTGCGTCGTTGCTGGTCAGCTTCGGCATCCATTTCGCCAGCCACTCCTTGTGCGAGGCCGCGATCTCGGCCGCGACCGCCGAGGCGTCGCGATCCGTGGTGACTGTCTTGCCGATCTCCTCCAGCAGCGCGTCGAGCACGAGGGCGGCGTCGCCGACCAGGCCGATCTTCGCTTCCACGTCCTTGTTGAGATGATTGGGATCGAGCGTGGAGTGAATGATGGCCTTGCCCTTCGGCATCGCGATGCCGAAATTGGTCTCGGTGAAGGAGCAGCCGATGCCGAAGATGACGTCGGCCTCGCTCAGAAACTTCGGAACCGCGCGCGGCACCGCAAGGCCGCCGGAGCCGAGCGAGAGTGGATGCGTTTCCGGAAACGACGATTTGCCTCCGAGGCTGGTGGTGACGGGGATCGCCAGCCGCTCGGCGAGCCGTTTCAGTTGCGGCCACGCCTGTGCGTAATGCACGCCCTGGCCGGCATAGATGACCGGCCGCTTCGCCTTGACGAGAAGGCCGGCCGCTTCCTTCACATGCACGGGGTCGGCGCCGTAGCGGGTGCGCAGCACCGGCCTATAGGCGAGCGGCTCCGGCACCTCCTCGTTCCACATGTCCGAGGGGATCTCGACGATCACAGGCCCGCCGCGGCCGTTCTTCAGCTTGGTGAAGGCGCGGCGGAAGATGTTGGCGACTTCGGTCGCGAGGATGATCGGCTCGGACGATTTCGCGAACGGTTTCATCGCCTCGCTGGAATTGAAGTTCGGCTCGATATGCGAAAGCCTGCGCTGATAGCCCATCGGCAGCACCAGCACCGGCACGGACTCGCCGAAGCACTGGGCAACACCGCCCATCGCATTCTCCGCACCCGGCCCGTGCTGCATGCAGAACGCGCCGATGCTGCGCCCCGACGTGACCCGCGAGATCGCATCCGCCATGTGGATGCCGACGCGCTCCTGCCGCACCATGACGGGGCGGATCTCGGCTTGCGCCGCGTGCTCGATCAGATGGTTGACCGGATAGCCGCAGAGGATCTCGATCCCCTCGCGCCTCATGATTTCCGCGATCGCGGTCCCGAGCTTCATGACGTCTCTCTCCCTGGGGCATGGCCGGTTGGTCCCGGCCGATTGGAGAGAGAGGATCAGGAATTACGCGAGGCGTAAAGCATGCACGGCAGGTGCGGCGGTAGGCCAGCTATGCATCGCGGGCGTGCAGTGGCTCCGACCGGCGATAGTCGCTGCAGCGGCTCGCCGTCGGTCGCGCGCACTGCAGCAGGCGCGAGGCAGCAACCAGATCCGGCGTCTCGAATCCCTCGGCGAAGCCTTCATAGATCGGGGCAAGCAGCCGGACAGCCTTGGTCCTGCGGCCGGTCCCGATCCAGTGTGCGGCGAGATCGGTGGCGATGCGCAATTCGAATGTCGCGGCCCCTATGGCGCGCGCCTCGGCGAGCGCCTGTTGTAGCCGCTTTTCGGCGCGCAGCGGCTCGCCGGCGTGGAGAAGGACCACTGCGTCGACCCGTTGAAGCTCCGACCGGCACCAGCGCTCGCCTTGACGTTCCTGATGGCCGATCGCCCGCGTGATGGCCTCGCGCGCCTCCGCGATCCGCCCTTGCCGCAAATAGGCGCGGGCGAGGACCGCGAGATAGCTGCCGATCCGCATCAGGAAGCGACATTCGATCAACTCTTCGATCGCGGCCCGAATATCCTCCACCGCGCGCCGATCGCCATGCAGGTCGCGAAGGCAGGCGGAGAAATAGCGCTCGACCGGAACCCAGCGCGAGATGCGCTCACGTTCCAGGTTGCGACGCAGACGCTCGGTGAAGCTCGCGAGCGCGTCCAGATTGCCGGTTTCGAGCGCGACGGGAAGCGCGGCGAGTCCGAGCGCATTCGACTGCGATACCCAATGGCCGCTGCGATCCGCGGCCTCGACGGCGTCGCGGGCGAGCTTCGCAGCGTAGTCGGCTTGCCCCTGCATCCACGCCACGAACGGCAGGTTGAAGCGGACGGTGATGAACCGGTAGACTTCGTTCGCATCCTTGCGTGAACGGCCCTTGGCCGGCGAATAGGTTGCCGCGAGACGATCCAGAACTGCGCGGCTCTTGCTCAATTCACCGGCAAAGGCGCAGGCCCATGCCAGCGCGCGGTCGGCTTCGGAGGTTGCCGTCAAATCGCGGTCGCGGTCGGCTAGCTCGGTGGCCTCTTCGAGATAGGTTATGGCGCGCGGGACCTGGCCAATCTGCAGCAGGTAGAAGGCAAAACCGACCAGCGCGCGCTGCTGATACTCGATGTTGCCGGAGCTCCTTGCAAAGGCGATCGCATCGAGCCAGGCGACCTCGTTCTCATTCGACATCTTGCGGGCGTAGAACAGGCTCCTTCCAAGGGCGCAGGCGAGCTTTGCCTTCAACAGATCGTCGCACGCGACGGTCTCGGCCAGGGCGAGCGCCTCCTCCAGCCGCGCCTGCGCTTCCGACAGGATGGAGGTTTCCGACCACAAGGTGATCGCTGCAACCGTGAGCTTGATTCCGAGGACAGGATCGCCGTCCTCGCCGAATGCCCATGAAAGAGCGGCGCGCAGATCGGCGATGCGACCAAGGTAGCGCTGTGTCCAATCGGCCGGCTCGCGCCAGTTCCATTCCTCCTCGGATTGTTCGAACAGCGCGAGGACGCGTTGCGCATGGCGGCGCAGCGCCTGGCCGCAGGCAGGATCGGCCCGGCGCCGCTCGGCGGCATAGCGCCGCGTGCTGTCGAGCAATCGGTAGCGCAGGCTTGCGCCCTGGGCCTGCGCGCTCAATAGCGATTTGGCGACGAGACTGCCGAGTCCGGTGACGACGTCGACCGGCGTGAGCCCTGCCGCCTCGGCGATGAAGACCGCGTCCTCAACCTCGAACGCGTCGCTGAACACCGACAGCATGCCGAACAGTCTGGCTTCCCTCTGCGACAGCAGCCTGAAGCTCCAGTCGATCGTCGCCATCAGGGTTTCCTGGCGCGGCGGCGTGCCATCGGTGGCGGGGGCGCGAAAACCCAGATTGTGGTCGAGGATTGCCACCAATTCGCGAGGATTGAACCTGCCGATCTGGGCTGCCGCCAACTCGATGGCAAGCGGAATGCCGCCAAGTGAGTGGCAGATCCAGGCGATGGCCTCGCAATCACGATCGACGAACTGGTAGTCCGACCATTCGGCGGCGCGGCGAACGAACAACTGCACCGCAGGAAACCTGAGGGCCTGATCGACGGTCAGGGCATAGCCGGATTTCGGTGAGGCCAGCGAACCCAGCCGGACGACATGCTCGGTGGCGGTGCCGAGCGGCTCGCGGCTCGTGGCAAGCAACCTGGAAGGCGATGTGTCCGCCATGAACCGGCCGGCGAAGATCGTCGCGGCGGGCAGCACATGCTCGCAATTGTCGAGAATGAGCAGCATCTGCCGCGGTCTCAAATAGTCGAGGGCCGCAGCCAGACTGTTGTCCGGATTGCCTCTGATGCCCAGCGCCGTCACCAGTGCCGCGCCGAACAGCGTCGGATCGGAGATCGTGGCGAGATCGACGAAGCAGACGCCGTCGCGACACCGTGGTGCAAGTGCCTGGGCGACCGCCACGCCAACCGTCGTCTTGCCGATTCCTCCGGCGCCAGCCAGGGTCACGTGCCTGTTGTCGGCCAGCAGACCGGCGATCTCGACGATTTCCGCTTCACGACCAACGATGCCGCGCGGCATTGGCGGATTGGACAACGGGAGCGGTTCGGCGGGCGCCAGATCGTCCTCGATCTCGCCGATGCTGATTTGCACCTCGGCGATGAATTTGTACCCGCGGCGCGCCACGGTCGCGATGTAGGCGGGCTCGATCTGGTTATCTCCCAGCGAACGCCGCAAGCTCCACATGTTGACCTTGAGATTGCTGTCGTGGAGGAAGGTGCCCGGCCAGGCCGCGGCCATCAGCTCATTCTTGCTGACGAGTTCGCCGCAGCGCTGCACCAGCACTTGCAAGAGTTCGAATGCGCGCCCGCCCAGTTTGACCGGGCGTCCGTCGAGAAGGAGCAACTGGCGGCGGGGAACCAGTCGAAATGGGCCGAAGCAGTATGTGAGTTCCTGTCGGAGTGTGGCCCGTTGCCGTGTCTCCGTGGCAGCCCGCATTGATCCATGCCAATCGATCGAACAGATCGCCTGCCATTATCATGCACTGCAAACTGGTTGAAGGGAGACGTTCTGAATTCGCACGATTGCCGCGGGCATCTGCCGCGGGATTGCTGCGACAAAATCGCTCATGCGCCGGCCGGAAGGTGCCGGCGCGCGGAACGGATTCTCGACCGAACTCGCTATTTTTGGTGTTTGCCAAGAACCGCCATGCGCATGACTTCGACGCCGCCGTCGGCAAGTTCCGGTAGCTTGGCGAACCAGTCCTTCACATAAGGCATCATGATGAGCTCCTTTACATGTGATCGTGAGTGCGCGGCGGCCAGGTCACCGGCACTGACCGGTCGCGCGCCACGTTTGAGGGCGTCAGCGCACGACTTTTTGCTGCCGTTTTGCCAGGGCCTCGCTGAAGCGCCTCTTGACCGGGTCGAGCGCTTTGACGAATTCGAGTTGCTCGCCCTCGGGACCTTTGCAATAGATCAGCTCCCAACCGTTCGAAGGCTCCGCCGTCACGCGGTTTGTGTTGGCGCTGCGTGGAGCCGCCTTGCGGTCTGCTTCCGTCATGACGCGGATGGTGCGGTTCGCTCTCACCTGTGTCATGCCGCGGCGCGCGGACTCGGCTTCGAGGTCGGCGATGAACTTGTTGAAGTCGACGTCGTCGCGAACGTAGAAGCAGATGTGCATCATGCGCGGAAAAGCCGGGCTCATGTGCTCCAGCGGCTCGGCAAAGCTCTTCGCGCTGCCCATGGGCTGATCGGCCTCACGATATTGCAGCAGTTCGAGCACCATGTTGTCGAACTGGATGAAGCGGACATCGAGCCGCTGCGCTCCGCTTCGCAGGTCGGGAACGCCGATCGTCCGCGGATTGACCCCGCGTGCGTTCGCCTCGATCTCCTGGTCGGCCAGCAGCGTGTTCTGCACCCCGTCGCCCTGGAAGTCGCCATGACGAAAGACCTCGGTGCCGCCGAGCACCTCCGTATAGAATTCGTAAGCCCGCTCCATGTTCTGGACCGTCAGCCCGAAATGCTGGACGCCCTGGAGCCGCGCGCCGAGCGGCGCCTCGTTGCGCTCGGCTGGGGTCATGCCGTCCGGCGCCGCGGACGCGACTGACGGCATGCTGCCGACCGCAAGACCGGTGATCATCGCGGCGCCTGCCGTGCGAAGCAGATTGCGGCGTTCGATTTCGGCAATGTTGCACGTTTCGTCGGTCATTCTCGCCTCCTCGGTCTGAGTGATGTCATGTGTCGGTCAGCCGGCGTCCGGAAGCGGAGCAGCTGGATTGACGAGACCGGCCGATCGAAGTTCGCGCCAGAAATCGCCGGGTATTGATTGGTCAAGGGCCGCGCGGTCCTCGGCGATGCGGCCGGGCCGGCTCGCCCCGGGGATCACGGCGGCGACCACCGGGTTTGCCAGCGCGAACTGCAGGCCTGCGGCCTTCATGCTGATGCCGTAGCGATCGGCGATCGCCTTGATCCGCGCCACCTTGTCGAGGATCTCCGGAGGCGCCGGCGCATACTCGAAGTTCGGACCGCCGACGAGCGCGCCCGAACTGTAGGGCCCGCCGACGACGATCGCGAGCTCATGCTCCGCAACCATCGGCATCACCCGCTGAAGCGCCCTCGCATGGTCGAGCAGCGTGTAGCGGCCCGCGAGCAGGAAGCCGTCGGGGCGCGGCTCTTCGAGCGCGAGCAGCAGCTCGATCGGCTCCACCCGGTTGACACCCAGTCCCCATGCCTTGATCGCGCCCTCGTCGCGCAGCCGGTCGAGCGCCTTGAATGCGCCCTTGCGGGCGCTTTCGAAGACCGAGAGCCACTCGTCTCCGTAAAAATCCTGCGCGACGTCATGCACGAAGACGATATCGACATGGTCGGTGCCCAGCCGCTTCAGGCTGCCCTCGATCGAGCGCAACGTCCCGTCCCGGGAGTAGTCGTTCACGATCCTGTTCGGACGACCATGTTTGAAGACGCCGCCTTTCTCGCCGAGATCGCGGGCACTGACATCCTCGACTTCGTCCAGGATCAGGCGCCCGACCTTGGTGCTGACGACATAATCGCGCCGCGGCCGGCCGGCGAGCGCTGCGCCTATGCGGATCTCGGCAAGACCTGCGCCATAGAAGGGCGCCGTGTCGAAATAGCGGATGCCGTCGTCCCAGGCGGCATTCACCGTCGCGACGGCTTCCTGCTCCGGGATGTCACGGAACATGTTGCCGAGCGGCGCCGCGCCGAAGCCCAGTCTTCCCGGCAGAATATCCTTGAGGGCCATGATGCATATCCTTCGCTGGTAACGGACAGGACCATCGTCGGCGACTTCACTGGCTCATCCGGCCATTGCGGTATTTCCGATTCCTGCGCGATGACGGACGTATCTTGCTGATCAGGACCGGATCAACCGTTCAAGCCAATCGAGTGCATCGTTCAAGCCTTTGTCTTGCTTGCCTTTTACCTCTTTTAACCGCGCCGGCTCTGGACTTCGCTCCTGCGCCTTGTGAGAAATCCGCATCGGCGTGGCAGCGACCGGGGCTGCAACTCACCACCGGATGGAATGATCGCTCGCTCGCGATACGGGGCCGGGATTCGCCGCAACTGAAGCGGAGGTCATGATGGCGCTCGTGACGCATGGAGATCAAAAATATCAGAACAGCGAGAAGCTCGCGGCGGCCAACGATTGGCCGGGGCTGAGCATCGAGCATCGCAAGTTCGAGGCGGGATGTCAGGCGACGCCCGTTCCGATCTGCACCGAGCTCGTCATGCTGCTGTCAGGCGGTGGGATGGTGTGCCGCGCCGGCAACGGCGAAGTCCAGAAGAGCCTCGCGCGGCCGGGCATGAGCTACCTCGTGCCCGTGGGGACGCAGGAGAGCCATCTCGAGCTTTCCGACCGGATGGAATGTCTTCATCTCTATCTGCCGCCGGCGCTGCTGGACCAGAGCGCCCTCGCGGACTTCGACATCGATCCCGCAAGGGTCGAGATCGCCTACGCTCACGGCCTGGCGGACCAGGTGCTATTCCACATCTGTTCGCCGCTTCGCGACCTGCTCCATCGTCCCCGCCAGCCGACCGATGCGCTGTTCGTGGAGGGGATCCAGGTTGCGCTCGCGGCGCATCTTCTGGGGAATTACACGACCGACCGCTGGCACACGCCCGGCAGGTCGCCGTCGCTCGATCCGCGGCGCCTTCAGCGCGTGCTGGACTATATCGAGGCATCTCTTGGCGACGACATCAGGCTCGAGGATCTGGCGGCCCAGGCCTGCCTCAGCCCCTATCATTTCTCGCGGCTGTTTCGCGAAGCGACCGGATTGTCACCGCACCGCTACGTCACCGATCGCCGCGTCCAGGCTGCGCGGCACGAGCTCGCACGCGATCGCCTGTCACTGGTCGAAATTGCTCTGGAGTTCGGTTTCGGCTCGCAGGCCAATTTCACGCGCGTATTCCGCAAGGCCGCAAGTCTCACACCGGGGCAGTATCGCGAATTGTGCTGCGGCCAGGCCGACGTGAAAGCCGATCGCAACAATATTGCATTCCGCAAAGATTGCGCATGATCCCGCAGGATTCGCGAATACGGCTCGGTTTGCATCGTGCAGTGCTGTTACGACGACCAGATACGCGAGGGGATATACCGACATGATCGAGCTCACAGTGAACGGGATCAAGCGCCAGGTCGACGTCGTTCCCGAGATGCCCTTGCTGTGGGTGCTGCGCGACGAGCTCGGCATCACCAGTGCCAAATATGGCTGCGGGGTCGCGCAATGCGGCGCCTGCACGGTTCACATCGACGGAATGGCGGTGCGGTCCTGCCAATCGCATATCGGCGAGGTCGCGGGCAAATCGGTCGTCACGCTCGAAGGCCTGGACAACAAGGACCACCACCCGGTCTTGCAGGCCTGGATCGAGCATCAGGTCCCGCAATGCGGCTACTGTCAGACCGGACAGATCATGCAGGCCATCTCGCTGCTTGGACTGATCCCTGAACCCAACGACGAGCAGATCAATCAGGTGATGTCGGGCAACCTCTGCCGCTGCGGTACCTATCCGCGCATCCGCGCGGCGATCCATGCGGCGGCGAAGAAGAAGATGGCGGAGAAGTGACATGGGCCACATGCAGACCCTTTCGCGTCGAGCGTTTGTCGTCGGCTCCGCTGCCATCGCCGGCGGCATCGCTTTCGGCGCCTACGCCAGTGCCGAAGCGGCCACCAGTGCAAGCGACAATCCGCTGGCCGCCGGCCTCGGCGCGAATTCGGTCACCTTCAATCCCTGGGTCGAGATCAGCCCGGACAAGATCACGCTGATCGCGCAACACGCCGACATCGGCCAGGGCGTCGGCTCGGTGCAGCCGATCATGATCGCCGAGGAGATGGACCTCGATCCCGGCCAGTTCGAAATCCGGTTCGCCGCTCCGAGCCCCGCCTATTTCAATACAGGCTTCGCCGACGAGTTCGCACCGTTCGTGGCCGCGGACCAGAGTCCCGCCGCCGAGGAAGCGCGCGCCAAGACGCTCGAATGGCTCCGGGAGTCCGGCCTGCAGATGACGGGTGGATCGAGCACGATCCCGGACACCTATCAAAAGCTGCGTGTCGCCGGTGCGATCGCGCGCGAGACGCTCAAGGCGGCTGCGGCCAAACGGTCGGGCGTCGCGGTGGCCGACCTTCGTACCCAATCAGGCCATGTGATCCTGCCCAACGGAAGCAAGATCGCCTATGTCGCGCTCGCGGCCGAGGCGTCGAAAATTCCGCCGGTGCTCGATGCGCAGCCGCGCGATCCGTCGAAATGGCGCATGCTCGGCAAGCCGATGATGCGGCTCGACGTCCGCTCGAAAGTGATGGGCGAGCTGAAGTTCGGCATCGACATGAAAACGGAGGGCATGCTCTATGCCTCCGTCAAGCTGAACCCCAACAAGGGGCAGCCGCTGAAGTCGTACGACGCCAGCAAGGCGCAGTCGATGCCGGGGGTCAGGAAGATCCTCGAAATCAAGAACGGCGTCGCGGTGATCGCGACGAACAGCTGGTACGCAATGAAGGCGGTCGACGCCATCGCATGCGAGTGGGCGCCCTCGGCCTATCCCGCCGAGCAGGCCGACCATTGGAAGGTGCTGGAATCCTCTTTCAAGCCGGAATTTCTGGGCAAGGAGTGGCGAAAAATCGGCGACATCGAAGCCGGCCTGAAGACGGGCAAGCTCGTCGAAGCCGAATATCGCGCACCCTATGTGGGGCATCAGCCGCTCGAGCCACTGAACGGGATCGGCCTCGTCACCGACAAGGGCATGGAGATCTGGGTCGGCCATCAGAGCCCGCGCTTCGTGCAATGGGTCGCGGCGACCGCGATCGGCCTCAAGCCGGAGCAGATCACCTTCCACAACCAGTGGACCGGCGGAAGTTTCGGCCATCGTCTCGAGTATGAGAACGTCCGCGTGCTCGCCGAGATCGCCAATCAGATGAAGGGAACGCCGATCAAGCTCGTGTTCTCGCGCGAGGAGGATTTCCTTCAGGACATTCCGCGGCAGATTGCGATCGCGCGGCATCGCGGCAGCGTCGACAAGAGCAGGATCGTCGCCGCCGATCTGCAGCTGGCCTCGACGACGCCGCTCAAGGGACTGCTCGAGCGTTCGGGCACGCCCTCGAAGGATCCCGACGGGCAATTGGCCGCCGGCCTGTGGAATGTCTATTACGACATCCCCAATTTCCGGGCCACCAGCTACGAGGCGCAGGGACTGTCGCCGAGCACCACGTGGCGGTCGGTCGGCGCCTCGACATCGGGCTTCTTCACGGAGAGCTTCATCGACGAATTGATCCATGCGGCCGGTCTCGATCCCATGAAGGCGCGCATCGCGATGTGCACCGTGCCGCACTATCGCAAGGTGCTGGAGACTGTCGCGGAGATGTCGGACTGGAAGGGACCGCTCGGCAACGGTCGAGGACGGGGCGTTGCCTTCGTGGAATCGTTTGGCACGCCGACCGCTGAAGTCGTCGAGGTGACGGCCACGGACCGGGGCATCAGAATCGACAAGGTCTGGGTCGCGGCCGATGTCGGCAAGGTCGTCGATCCCGTCAATTTCGAGAGCCAGGTGCAAGGTGGCGTCGTCTGGGGGCTCGGCCATGCGATCAATTGCGAACTCACTTACGCAAAGGGCGCGGTGCAGCAGACCAACTACAACCACCATGAAGCCATGCGGATCTATCAATGTCCGGTCATCGAAGTTCGCGGGCTGGAAAACGATCCGAAGGTGAGGGGCATCGGAGAGCCGCCGGTTCCGCCGGCCGCGCCTGCGCTCGCCAATGCGATCTTCGCGGCCACCGGAAAGCGCATCCGCGAAATGCCCTTCAACAAGTTCATCGATTTCGTGTGAGGCGAGCCATGAGGAGATCTCTGATTGCGGTCGTCTTCGCAGCTTCTGCCGTCGCGGCGCTCACCGGGATCGTTGTGGCCAAGGACGATGCCGGCAAGGACGTGCTGCCGCCCGGCAGCGTCAGCCGCGCCCAGGGACTGGAAGCCTGGAAGCGGATCGAAGCCGTCGTGACCCATCCCCGGTGTGCCAACTGCCATGTCGATGCCAAGGCCATACCCATCTGGACGCCGGCCGGCGAAACCAAGCCCCGCCCACATGGCATGAACATCCATGGCGGCGAGAGCCGCATCGGTGCGGAGGCGATTCCGTGCTCGACCTGTCACATGACCTCCACCCAGGCGAATGAGCCGGCACCGTCGCCGCCGCGCGCCGGTATCGACTGGCAACTCGCGCCGGTGGCCTTCATCTGGTTCGGCAAAAGTGGTGCCGAGATTTGCGCGCAGATGAAGGATCCCAAGCGCAACGGCGGCCGCGACGCCGCTGGCCTCGTCGAGCACTTGCGGCACGATGCGTCGCTGAGCGGCTTCATCCCGCGGGGCTGGGCGCCCGGTGCAGGCCGCTCGACGCCGCCGGGCACTTTCGAGGATCACGTCAAGGACATGGCGACGTGGGGAGCGGCCGGGCAACCCTGTCCGAATTGATGTGTTCGCTGTCTCAACTCGGGCTGACCAGTCTCCTACTTGCAGTTCTTGCAAATCGTCAGCTTTCGCCTCAGCGCCTCATCGTCCTGATCGAGCGATTCCTGCCCTGCGGAACTGTTCTTCGCTGCGCGTGACCTCGCGGGCGGCGCGACCGGGCTCGAGGCGTCGCGGTCTTCGCTGCCGACGGTGAAGCCATCGTAATCGGCAGCGGGATTCGGCGAGGGCGGTAGTGCGCCGATCACAGGAGTCGAAGTATCTGTGCCGGGTGTCGCCAAGGCTGGAGCGCGCTTCGGCCGCGAATTCTTGGCGTTCGAAGGTGGGGGCGATGCAATCGGAGCAAGCGAAACCGGCGGTGCCACTGGAGCCTGCCCCCTCGCGCTATCCTGTGCCCAGAGGCCGACACACACAAGGCCGAGGCCCAAGAACGTCGTGCGTCTCATCCGCATCCTCAAATAGCTTTGTTCAATGATCGATCGCATGGTCATTCGAGCCACGCCGTGTGGAAGAATATCGGGGCTCAAATGACCGTCAAAGTTGACGGAAATAGGGAGCTGGCTCCACCCGGGCCACGATCCCTTGTGTGGCCCGACAGACAAAACACGCCAAAGCTGGGTCAATCGCGGTCCGCAGGATATTCGTATTGACCGAAATTCGGATATAGCGTAGAACCCGAAACATCCAGGCCCGCCACAAGGGGCGTTTCGCGATCGTCACGGGACGCGGGCCGGGATGCGGTGGCCGCGACGGCGTCGGCGCGCAAGATTGGCTGCAGGGCGGTGATCCCGTGAGCAGCAGCGGGCGCGATACGACACGGCGCTGACAGCGTCTTCGTATGGTCTCGACGGTGAGCGCACGCCAGCCGGTGAGAACCCAGCGAAGATGCGCGCGGACGGAGAAGTCGTGTGGTCCTGACGCCCGGGGTCTGTGCGTCAAGTCATGTGGTGATGCTCACGGCCCAACCGGGCACGCACATCAGCCATCTGCATGGCGACGGGGGCAATAGTGCATCGCTCCCCGGGGAGAGCACGAAGGACACCGTTAAAACCATCCGCGCAGGGAAGGCCGGAATGCCGGCATCACCTGTCGTCCACCCCGTGCGCGTTCTTATTGCACACGCGGGACCTCGGGTGCCAGCCGGCGCCCGGCCTTCCTTGCGCCCTCGCTTTCGAGAAGGGCGGAAGACGAGAGCAAAGCTCGGGCAGGACGCGCCGCGAGGATGCGAAGGTGTGTGTGCGATGCCGTAGGATGGGTAGAGCACTTGCGAAACCCATCATGTTCGACCTGGAAGAGGCGTTGATGGGTTTCGCTTCGCTCTACCCACCTACGAACTCTGTCATTGCGAGCGTAAGCGAAGCAATCCTGACCGCTTCCGCGGAAATAGTCTGGATTGCTTCGTCGCAAGGGCTCCTCGCAATGACGGCGGTTGGAGAGATGCCGATGTCTACGGCGACCGGCGCCTCGCTACGCCTTCTCCTCCAGCGCGCGGCACAGCCTTCGGATGATGACGCCGCGGGCGCGGTCGTCGGCGGCGGCTGCGACTCGATCGTTGATGTCGAGCATGAGCTCGGACATCTCGTTGTGCCAGTCGAGACGGGTCACGGCCTCCGGCGCGAGCCGCCGGCGATGATCCACGTCGAGCACGCGCGGTTCGGGGGCGGCGAGCTCATAGATATCGTCCAGCATCGGCTGGTAGACCTTGGCCGCGGGAATGATGCGTTCGGCCACGCGCTCGGCGAGCCCCGCAATCGCTCCTTCCTCGCCGTGGACCAGGAACAGCCCGCGAGCGATGGGGCGGCGCGCCGCGATCCAACTCGCCATGCCGGCCCCGTCGGCATGACCCGAATATTCGTCGATCATGCGGATGCGGGCTGCGACCTTGATCTCCTCGCCCTGGATCCGCACGGCCCTGGTCCCGTTCTGGAGGAAGCGGCCGAGCGTGCCGTTGGCCTGGAAGCCGGCGAGAAGCACGGTCGCGCGCTGATTCCACAGCCAGCGCTTCAGATGATGGCGGATGCGGCCGGCGTCGCACATGCCGCTTGCGGCGATGATGATGTGGAATCCGCTGAGACGCATGATCGCCTTGCTCTCGTCCACGGTTTCGGTGAATTTGAGATGCGGAGAGTTGAGCAGGCGGGCGGCGTCGACGGCTGGGTCGAGGCTCTCGGAATGCCGGCGGAACACTTCGGTCGCGCGGATCGCGAGCGGCGAGTCGAGGAAGATCGGTGCGGTCGGAATCGCGCCATGCTCCATCAGGTCGACGAGATCGACGATCAGCTCCTGGGTGCGCTCGACCGCAAAGGCGGGAATCAGCAGCGCGCCGCCGGCCGCCGCGGCGTCGCTTACCTCGGCGGCGAGGTGCTTGCGGCGGAGTGCGGGTGTCGTGGCCTCGCGCACCCGGTCGCCATAGGTCGATTCCGAGATGACGTAATCGAAATCGGTTGGGGCTTCGGGATCGGGCTGGAGCAGCTTGGCCTCCGGCCCGACGTCGCCGGAGAGCAGCACGCGCAGCGGACGCGGCGAACCTTGCTCGACGATTTCGAGCTCGATCGAGGCGGAGCCGAGCAGATGGCCGGCGTTCCAGTAGCGCGCGCGGACGCCCGGGATCACGTCGGTCCAGCGTTCATAGTCAACCGGGCGAAACGATTGGAGCGATGCGATCGCATCGGCCTGCGTGTAGATCGGCTGCACCTCCTTGCGCCCGCGCGAGGCGTTGCGTCGGTTGAGCTGGGTGACTTCCGATTCCTGGATGCTGCCGGCGTCGGGCAGCATGTAGGAGCAGAGATCGATCGTGCCGCGCGTCGCCAGGATCGGCCCCTCGAATCCCGCGCGCACGAGTTTCGGCAGCAATCCACTGTGGTCGATGTGGGCATGTGTGAGCAGCACGGCATCGATATCGGCGGGGCGAAACGGAAAGGCGCCGTAGTTGAGCTCCTTCAGCGTCTTCTGGCCCTGGAAGAGCCCGCAATCGACCAGGAAGCGGCCCGTCGCGGTCTGGAACAGATAGCTCGACCCGGTCACGGTGCGGGCTGCGCCGCAAAATCGAACGGTGATGCTCATGTCGTCGTCTCCGGAAGATGTGTCGTGGCCAGTTCGGACCGCAAGGCGGCCGCGAGAATCTCGTCGAGCGGGATCGCATTGCTCGGATGCGGCACGCTGTCCGTCGAGCGGATCGACCGTATGCCGGCCTCGGTGAATGCGGCGATCAAAGCGGGTGGAAACAGCGCGTGCGTCACGACCGCATCGACGACCGTCGCCCCCATTGCTCTCAGCACCTTCGCTGCGGCCGTCAACGTCGTTCCGGAGGAGACGATGTCGTCCACCATGAGCGCCGGTCGTCCCGCGATCAGGGCGGGATCGGCAAAGCTGACGGCGACGGAGCGATCGCCGTGCCGCGTCTTGCGCGCCACCGTGTGCTGCAACCCCAGGCGGCTCGCGACATCGCTCACCCAGGGCTCGGACTCCATGTCGGGCCCGATCACGACGGTTGCTGGGTCCATGCTGCCGGCCGCCAGCGCCTTCGCGATGGCCGGCATGGCGGACAGGTTCTCCGCTTCGATACCAGGGAACACCGATCTGATGTCGAGGGTGCGATGCAAATGCGCATCGACGGTGACGACGCGGTCCACGGTTGTTGCAAGCAGATTGCCCATGGCGCGCTGGCTGATGGCCTCGCCCGCATGAAATGCAGCATCCTGCCGCATGTAGCAGAGATAGGGCGCGACCAGGACGAGCCGTTTCGCGCCGCCACGTCGCAGGGCCTCCGCAGCGAAGAGCAGGGTGATCAGCTTGTCGTTGGGTTGATCGAGCGGGGCATAGAGGATCGTGGTGTCGCTCGCCGGCGCGACTGCAACGCGCAGTTCTCCGTCCGGAAAGCGGTGCACGGCGATCTCGCCGCAGGCAAGCCCGAGCCGCGCCGCGAGCCGCCTCGCCGCGTCGGCGCCGGACGGCAATGTCTGGAGCGCGATCGTGCTCACGGCGTCGTCGTGCCCTGCAGGGCTTCGTGACCGTTGACGAGGTAACCGGTCTCTTCGGCGGCGGCGTCGGCGACCAGATCATGCTCGGGGTGGTCGAAAGTGTAGACGCGATAGAGCGGCTCGCCCTGCTCGACACGATCGCCGATCTTCTTGAACAGGTGGATGCCGGCGCCCTTGTCGAGCGGCGCGCCGGCGGTGCGGGCGAGGCGGTTCAGGCGCAGGCAGTCGATGGCGGACACGATGCCGTCATGCATCGCCTTGACGTCGAAGCTGAGCGGTCCCAGTTCGTTGCTGCATGTCGACGGACCCTGCGCGTCGATGATCTTCTGCATCTGCTTCAGCGCCGCTCCGCTGTCGAGCAGTTCGCGCGCCCGGGCATAGCCCGCGCCGCCGCGCAGCTTCGGGTCGTATTCCAGGAGATGGGCGGCGAGCCGGAGCGATTTCTCGCGCAGATCGCGCGGCGCGCCCGGCTCGTTTCCGAGCACCGCCATGACGTCGTTGGCTTCGAGCACGGGGCCGATGCCGTTGCCGATCGGCTGGCTTCCGTCGGTCGTGATCACCTCGACCGAGCGGCCGAAGCGGTCGCCGACGAATTCGAACAGCTTTCGCAGCCGCATCGCCTCGACGCCGCCGCTGACCTTCGCGGTCGGCCCGACCGGAATGTCGATCAGCAGATGGGTCGAGCCTGCTGCGATCTTCTTGGACATGATGGAGGCGACCATCTGCTCGCGGGTATCGAGGCTCAGGGGGCGCTCGACCGAGATCAGGACGTCGTCGGCCGGCGACAGGTTCACGTGCCCGCCCCAGATCAGGCAGCCGTTGCAGGCCGAGACGATTGCCTTCATCTCCTCGACGCCGATATTCACCCGCGCCAGCACCTCCATCGTGTCGGCGGTGCCGGCGGGCGAGGTAATGGCGCGCGAGGAGGTCTTCGGGATCGGCAGGCCATGGGCGGCGACGATCGGCACCACGACCATCGACGTGCGATTGCCGGGGATGCCCCCGATGCAATGCTTGTCGACGACGACCGGGTTCGGCCAGATCAATTGCGTGCCGGCCTGCGCCATTGCCCCCGTGAGGGCAAGAAGCTCGTCGCTGGTGATGAAGCTGGCCGAACCGATCAGGAAGGCGGCGATCTCCATGTCGGAGTAGCGGTAATGCGCGAGGTCGCTGATGATCGCGCCGATCTCGGCCTGGCTCAAGGTCCGTCCGCGGATCTTCGCGCGCACCGCTTCCAGGCTCTCCGGAGGCGAGGCAGGCCTGACCGTCACCAGCGTGCCGACGGCTTCCGCAAAGCGCCGGAATGCAGGTTCGGAGAGGCCGATCTCGTCCGAAGCCGCCAGCGTATCGTCATCCGTGATCAGCAGCGTCGCCAGCAGAACCTTGTCGCCACGACGAAGCTCGACGCGGCTGAAGCCGCGGAAGATTTCCGCGCGCAGCGCCTTCGAGTGCCGGGAGACGACGACGACGTTCTCACGGCCGGTATCGAGGCGGACGCGGCGGATCTTCAGTTGGGAGTGCGGAAGGTCTGGATGCATGGACAGGCCGGCAGCAGGGAGTTGGACCTCCATGCTTAAGCGTCGCCGTTCCGGCGCTGTTGACCCAGATCATGGCCCGCGGGTCGGGGAGACACATGGGGCGAGGGGCGTGGCACGCCGTTACGCGGGCCAGGGCCAGCCGTTACTTCATCGCCGAGCTGATCGAGTTGAACTTGTTGTTGAGCAGCGCGCCGCCCGTGTTGTTCACGACGGTCACGATTGCCAGGGCGATCCCGGCGGCGATCAGGCAATACTCGATGGCGGTTGCGCCATTCTCATCGGCAAGGAAAGACCTCAGCAGATGCATTGCCAGCTCCTGTTCATCCGATCCAATGCATGGTCGCGTCCTAATCGGACTCGTAAATCGATCGAATATGTCTTTGTGCGCGCCGGAAGAATTGGGCCCGCGCCATCGCGACCCCGCTCATACGACGGCACTCATTAAATTAAGGTTCCGTCGATCCGTCCAAATGGTTTCAAATCGGCAGGCCAGGGCTGCACCGGCCCAAGGCGCGGTAGTGTAGCCGCTTAACCGATTGTTGAGCCTGTTCGTCAACGGGTCGGCAAGGACATCTCCGTCGCGCTTCATCCGCTCCGGCCGTCCGCATTCAGCGCCCGCAGCATGGCGATGCGGGCGAACATCACCCATCCGCCGCCCGTCTCGGCCGCATTGATCAAGGTCTCGATGGCGGTCTGCCAGTGCGCCTCGTGCTGGGCGTCATCGGGCAGGTGCATGATGTAGTCCGCCGCATCCTGAAGCGTCAGCAGCTTGCGCTTGTTGCCCACGCGAACGGGATCGTCGAACGCCGTCGACCAGGGCATGTCAGGCCGGCCGATCGGCGGGGAGAGACATCACGGCGCGATTCGCGGGGCGTGATGCTGCTAGCCGGCCTTCTTCGCCCGCGCCGGTGTCCGCACCGGCTTGTCGGCCGCCTTCTTCGGCGTGGCCACAGCCTTCGCCGCAGCTTCCTTGCCGCCCTTGCCTGATATCGGCAGCAGCATCTCGCGCTGGCCCTCGACGCGCTTTTTCGGCCTCTTGCCCTTAACGGTCTCCTTGGCGACCTTCGCCGCGGGAGCCGCGTCCTTCTCGTTCGCGATGCTCTTCTTCAGCGCGTCCATCAGATTGATGACATTGCCGCCGGTCTTCGGTGTGGCCTTCGCGGTGATCGGCATGCCGCTGCGCTTTTTGTTGATGAGATCGATCAGGGCAGTCTCGTAATGGTCCTCGAACAGCTCTGGCTCGAACGCGCCGGACTTCTTCTCGACGATGTGTTTTGCGAGGTCGAGCATGTCCTTGGTGAGCTTCACGTCCTGGATGTCGTCGAAATATTCCTTTTCGCTGCGGACCTCGTAGGGGTAGCGCAGCAGCGTGCCCATCAGCCCGCTGTCGAGCGGCTCCAGCGCGATGATATGCTCGCGGTTGGTCAGCACCACGCGGCCGATGGCGACCTTGTCCATGCTGCGGATGGTCTCGCGGATCACCGCATAGGCATCGTGGCCGACCTTGCCGTCCGGCACGAGGTAGTAGGGGCGGATCAGATAGCGGTTGTCGATGTCGGCCTTGGGCACGAACTCGTCGATCTCGATCGTGTGGGTGGAGTCGAGCGCGATCTCGTCCAGCTCGTCCTTGGTGACCTCGATATAGGTGTCGGTGTCGACCTTGTAGCCCTTGACGATGTCCTCGGAGGTCACCTCGTCGCCGGTCTCGGCGTCGACCTTGAGGTATTTGATCCGGTGGCCGGTCTTGCGGTTGATCTGGTTGAACGACACCTTCTCGGTATCCGAAGTGGCCGGATAGAGCGCGACCGGGCAGGTCACGAGCGACAGACGCAGAAAACCCTTCCAATTGGCGCGGGGGGCCATGGGCTACTCCAGACGCAACAGAGGACAAGCACCGAGGATAACATCGCCCAGGTGCGAATCATAGCAACCGCCGGCGCGGAATCTTGCAACGGCGTTAATCGCCGCCTGCGCCTTATTGCCGGACGGGCCCACGGTCCGGAACATCGCCCGGGATCACGCGTTGCCCCGGGCACTTCATAACCGCGAGGAAGTCGCGGTCATCGCAAGCGACAGCCACAGATTGAGGTCACCATGGCAACCACGCGAGAGCAGAACCGCATCGTGGAAACTCCGACCGAGGCGCGCCAGGGCGAGCCCGGGCCTTCGGTGGCGGCGCTGCTCGCCATCTCGACCGGGCTTGCGATCCTGATCCTCGCCGTCGTCTGGTTCGTCTTCTTCCGGACCTGACCGCCGGATCCGGACGCCGGCTACCCCCGGCTCGCCGCCCGACGCGGCACATTGCGCCCGCGATGCCCCGGCTCGTCCCGCGGCATGGCGGGCGCAGTCGCATTGGCTTGCAACAGGTTCTATATGACCAAAAAGTAACGTAGGCCGGTTCCCTGCGTTCATATTCAGTTCACGCCGGAATTGCTCATCTCTGGCAGTGTTCATGTAGCCTGTTCTTGCAGCCTTTGGAGAGAAGCGTGCGCCTGCTCGTTGTTGAGGACGACCCCGATCTCAATCGCCAGCTCACCAAGGCGCTGACCGATGCCGGCTATGTCGTCGATCGGGCCTTTGACGGGGAGGAGGGGCACTATCTCGGCGACAACGAGCCCTATGACGCCGTAGTGCTGGACATCGGCCTGCCGAAGAAGGACGGCATCTCGGTGCTGGAGGCCTGGCGCCGCAACGGCCGCACCATGCCGGTCCTGATTCTCACCGCACGCGACCGCTGGAGCGACAAGGTGCAGGGCTTCGATGCCGGCGCCGACGACTATGTCGCCAAGCCGTTCCACCTTGAGGAGGTGCTGGCGCGCATCCGCGCCCTGCTGCGCCGCTCGACCGGCCACGCCCAGAGCGAACTCAGCTGCGGTCCCGTCACGCTCGACACCCGGACCGGCCGGGTCAGCGTATCAGGCAATCCCGTCAAGATGACCTCGCACGAATATCGGCTTCTGGCCTATCTGATGCACCATTCCGGGCGGGTGGTCTCGCGGACCGAGCTGGTCGAGCATCTCTACGACCAGGATTTCGACCGCGACTCCAACACCATCGAGGTCTTCGTCGGCCGCATCCGCAAGAAGCTCGACGTCGACATCATCCAGACCGTCCGCGGCCTCGGCTATCTCCTGACCCCGCCGCCAGCGCCGGGGGCTTGAGGCCGAGCGGTCCGGGCTTGACGGCCGCCCTGACACGGGCCTTGGTCGGGCCCATGATCTCCGACGACCTGACTTCCAGCCTCTGCCCGGACCGTTCCGATGGCCGCTAGCTCACTTGCGAACCGACTGTTCCTGTCGGCGACCGCTTGGCTCGTGGTGATCCTGGCCATCACGGGCGTGGTGCTGTCGTCGGTCTACAAGAACGCCACCGAGCGCGCCTTCGACCGCCGGCTCAATCTTTATCTGCGCACCCTCATCGCCGAGGTCGCTACCCCCGACGAGCCGCCGGACCGACAGTTCCAGTCGCTGGGCGAGCCCCTGTTCGAGCTGCCGCTGTCCGGCTGGTACTGGCAGATCACGCGGACCGACACCGAAAAGCCGGAGGTGCGGTCCTCGCGCTCGCTCTGGGACAAGAAGCTGCCGAAGCTGGAGGAGCAGGGCGCCGAGCTCACCGCCGCCGGCATCCGCCTCGCCTATGTCGACGGGCCGGAAGGGCAGAATCTGCGCATGGTGGAACGGCCGGTGGATCTCGGCGCCGACGGCAAATATCTCGTCAGCGTCGCCGGGGACGACACCGAGATCTTCGACGAGACGCGAAGCTTCGACTACTATCTCGGCGGCACCTTCACCGCGCTCGGCATCGTGCTGCTGCTGACGACCGTGTTCCAGGTCCGCTTCGGTCTCGCCCCGCTCAAGCGCATCTCGGAATCGATCGCCGACATCCGCTCCGGCCGGGCGGAACGGCTCGAAGGTGAATTCCCGGTCGAGATCGCACCGCTGGCGCGCGAGACCAACGCGCTGATCGATGCCAATCGCGAGATCGTCGAGCGTGCGCGCACCCATGTCGGCAATCTCGCCCACGCGATCAAGACGCCGCTCTCGGTCATCGTCAACGAGGCCGGCGCCCACCCGGCCGATCCATTCGCGGCCAAGGTGATGGAGCAGGCGGACCTGATGCGCGACCAGGTCGCCCATCATCTCGAGCGTGCGCGCATTGCGGCGCGGGTCTCGGTGGTTGCGACCGTGACGGAGGTGGCGCCTGCCATCGAGGCGCTGCGGCGGACCATGGAGAAGATCCATCGCGATCGTGGCATCGTCGTCGAGGCCAGGGCCGATCCGTCGGCAAAATTTCGCGGCGAGCGGCAGGATCTGGAAGAGATGGTCGGCAATCTCGTCGACAATGCCTGCAAATGGGCGGCCTCGCGCGTCTTGATCGAGGTGCTGGTCGAGTCGCCGCACCAGGCGGGTGCGGGTCCGCGCCTGCGGATCATTGTCGATGACGACGGCCGTGGCCTGTCGGAAGCGGAACGCGCGCAGGTCTCCAGGCGCGGCCAGCGGCTCGACGAGTCCAAGCCCGGATCGGGACTGGGCCTCTCCATCGTGGTCGATCTCGCCGCGCTCTATGGCGGCAGCCTTTCGCTCGGCGCTGCGCCGACCGGTGGCCTGCGTGCCGAATTGGTCCTTCCGGGACTCTAGTTCCTTGTTTTGACGTTGTTTTTCGTCTTTATTGATCTCCGTCTGGTGGAAACCGCGGGCATTCGAACCCACTTCCTAAACGGCTTCTTAAGTGGGGCGTCCTATGATCGCGCCCGGACGCATCCCATGTCCGCCATTTTACCGTGCATTACCCGGGCGCATGAGCCAGACATCGATCGAGCGGCTGAGGGAATATCTCGCGCAGCTCCCGCCGCAGGCGCAGGCCCTGCTGATGCGAGAGTTCGAGCGCGCGCTGGAGCGCGGCCAGGATACGGCTGTCGCGACCCTGGTGCTCGAGCAGCTGCGCAGCATCGTCCGCAAGACCGAAGCCGATGAAGCCGCGCCGCCGCGCACGGACGATCTGTCGCGGTTGCTGTTCCAGGTGTTGGAACCGTTCCTGGTCGAGGCGGGTACGCCGATCCGGGTTGGCCAGATTCGCCGCTCTTCGCTCCAGCCGATCTGGCAGTGGCTCGGCCGTGACGGCGCACCGGACAAGGTGAACGAATTCGAGGCGCTGCTGTCGCGCATGCCGCCCGACAATGCAGGGCAGGTCGAAGCCCTGGCCTCGAGGCTCCAGGCGGTGGCCGCGGATGCCATCTTCGAGCTGACGGGACCGGGCGGAGGCGACAAATCGCGCGCTTTGGCCCGTGTCGGACCGCCGAACGTGATCGAGGATCTCTATTCGATTGGTGCAATACTCCAGGTCCGCGAGGCCATCGCCACCGTGAACGAGCGGCTGCCGCGCTTCCTGCGCACCTTCGGCGATCCCCAGATCGCCTCGGTGACGTCGGCGCTCAACATTCCCGCGCTTCAGACGCCGCAGATGCTGCCCTTCGCGCTCTCGATGGTCGTGCAGCGGATGACCGCCCCCTGGCAGATCATCCGCCTCGCCATCAAGATTGCCGCGTCCGACGACGAGATACGAGTCGCGGCAACCCCTTATGGCGTTGCCGTCACGATCGCGCTGCATGATTTGTCCTGCGTGGCCGCGATCCTTCGCATGGACATCAAGCGCGGCCATTTCGACAACGTCGCCGACAATCTCAAGACGCTGCACGACGGCGTGCGCGGTCTGCGCACCGAGCTCGACCTGCGCAACGATTCCGCCTGGGGCAAGCAGTTGACGTCGATCCGCGCCGACATCTCCAATGCGCTGCAGTCCGAAATCGACAGTGTTCCCGGCCGCGTTCGCCGCATCCTGCGCCAGCGCCCCGAGAAGGACATTCCGCCGGGCGCGAGGATCGACAGCACAGAGGTGGAGGAAGCGGTGGCGCTGATCGACTTCGTCGCGACCTGCCGCAACTATGCGAGCGAGCTCGCGATCAACGAGGTGACGCTGCGCACCTATTCCGACCTCCAGCAATACGTGGAACGCTCGACCGAGCAGCTGGTGCAGTCGCTGCGTGCCGCCGATCACAAGGTCCGCACCTATCGGCAGCAGCAGGTGCAGGCCGCGATCCGCTTCTGCCAGGTGCTGTTCGGCGGCGATTACGCCTCGCTGATGAGCCGGGCCGCGGAGAACGCACTCACAGGCGAACGCAAATCGTCGCGCGCGGGCTGATTGAGCGCAAATTTCATTATCGCAATTTCTGGTTGACCCTATCGCTCGCGCACCGTACGGTCCCCGAGCAAGTCCGGGGAATTTCTATCTGTGGGCGCATGAAACCCGTTATCAGCTCGATCGAGATTGAGAACCGCGTCATCGTTGCCAAGTATCAAAGGCTGATGGTTGGCGCCAAGGTGGTGCTGGTCGAGAAGGCAAGCGATCGGCAATTGCCGGAGACCACCACGAGGGTTGCCTCTCGGGTTCCGGTGGGAGCATTGCGCATCAGATTGCCGGATGCAATCAAGCCGGGAACATACTTCCTGAGGGCCTTCAACGGGCACGGCGAGGATGCGGCGCGAAGCGCGGACTTCGAGATCGGCTAAGCCGTTGGATTTTCAACTCTTCGGGACTGTACGCCGTGCAGCGCTTTGACAATTGTCAATTGCCGCATTGTCCGGCCGTGGTGTAAAGGCACCTATAGGCGCGGTTCGTGCGCTGCCGGAAGCTTGCCAGATGACTCTATGGTTCGTGTTCGCGCTGATGACGGTCGCGGCGATTTTCGCCGTGCTCTGGCCGCTTGGCCGCAGTAGCGGCGCGCAAGATCAGGGCAGCGAGGTCGCGGTCTACAAGGACCAGTTGGCCGAGGTCGAGCGTGACCTCGCCGCAGGACTGATTCCGGCGCCGGAGGCCGAGGCTGCGCGCGTCGAGATCAGCCGCAGGCTGCTCGCGGCGGCAGCCAGCGAGCCGGCAATGGCGCCGAAGTCGAACCTCAAATGGCGCCGTGCGGCAGCCGTGCTGGCGCTCGCCGGCCTGCCGCTCGTTGCGGTCGCCGTCTACATGCCGCTCGGCTCACCCAAGCTTCAGGACTTTCCCCTGGCGCAGCGGGAGCGCGGGTCGGGCATGGCGCAATCGCTCGAGAGCCTCGTCGTTCAGGTCGAGCAACATCTGGAAAAGAATCCGACCGACGGGCGTGGCTGGAATGTGCTCGCGCCGGTTCTGGAGCGGCTCGGCCGCTTCGACGATGCGGTGCGCGCCTATCGCAACTCGCTCACCTACAATGGTGAGAGTGCGGAGCGCCGCTCCGATCTCGGCGAAGCGATCTCGGCCGCTGCCGGCGGCGTGGTGACCGCCGACGCCAAGGCCGAATTCGAGCGAGCACATGCCTTGAACGCCGACGATCCCAAGGCGAACTACTTCCTGGGTCTTGCCGCCGAGCAGGACGGCCGCAAGGACGATGCGGCCAATATCTGGCGCGCGCTGCTTGCGAAGGCGCCTGCGGATGCGCCGTGGCGTGCCCTGGTGCAGTCCTCGCTGGCGCGGGTCGGTGGCGGCACGATGCCGGCGCTGTCCGATGAGACGATTGCTGCCTCCAAGGATATGGCCGAAGGTGATCGCAACGCGATGGTGCGCGGCATGGTCGATCGTCTGGCCACGCGGCTGAAGCAGAACGGTGACGATGTCGAGGGTTGGCTGCGCCTGGTGCGTGCCTATCTCGTGATGGGCGAGCGAGACAAGGCGATGGGGGCATCGGCCGATGCCCGGCAGGCGGTCGCCAGCGACGCCGAGCGGCTGCGCCAGCTCAACGACGGCCTCAGGACTCTCGGGCTCGGCGGATGACGATTTCGGGACGAGAGATGCGGAGAACGGATACGCCATGACGCGCAAGCAGCGACGTATGACCATCATCGGCGGCTCGCTCGCCGTGCTCGCGCTCGCGGCCGCGCTGGTGCTCAACGCATTGCGCGACTCCATCGTGTTCTTCTCGACCCCGTCCATGGTCGCCGAGAAGCATATCGAGCCCGGCAAGCGGTTTCGCCTCGGCGGCCTGGTGCAGCCCGGCTCGCTCCAGCGCGGCGACAATCTGGCGGTGACTTTCGAGGTCGCCGACGGCAGTGCCAAGCTGCCGGTCGCCTACAAGGGCATCCTGCCCGACCTGTTCCGCGAAGGGCAGGGCGTGGTCGCCGAAGGCGCACTCGACGCCAACGGCGTGTTCAAGGCCGATACCGTCCTTGCCAAGCACGACGAGACCTACATGCCCAAGGAGGTCGCCGATGCCCTGAAGAAGCAGGGGCACTGGAAGGACGATTACGGCGGCAAGGCGTCCGAAGGCACCAAGCCTGCGGCCACGACTGCACAGGGCAATCCGCAAGGAGCGATGCGGTGATCGCAGAATCCGGACATTACGCGCTGGTGCTGGCGCTCGGGCTCGCGTTGATTCAGTCCATCGTGCCCCTGGTCGGCGCGCGCCTGCGCGATGCAGCTCTGATGAATGTGGCGCGCTCCACGGCGCTGGCGCAGCTCCTGTTCGTCGGTGTGTCGTTCGCAGCGCTCGTGATGCTGCACGTGAATTCGGATTTCTCCGTCGCCAACGTGTACGAGAACTCGCACTCGGCGAAGCCGCTGCTCTACAAGATCACGGGCGTGTGGGGGAACCATGAAGGCTCGATGCTGCTGTGGGTGTCGATCCTCGCGCTGTTCGGCGGATTGGTCGCTGCATTTGGAAACAATCTGCCGCTGTCGCTGCGCGCGCATGTGCTCGCCGTGCAGGCCTGGATCGCCAGCGCCTTCTACCTCTTCATCCTGGTGACATCGAATCCGTTCCTGCGCATCGCCAATCCGCCGATCGAGGGACGCGATCTCAATCCGGTGCTGCAGGACATCGGTCTGGCCGTGCATCCGCCGATGCTCTATCTCGGCTATGTCGGCTTCTCGATCTCGTTTTCCTTCGCCATTGCGGCGCTGATGGAGGGACGGATCGACGCCGCCTGGGCGCGCTGGGTGCGGCCCTGGACGCTGGTCGCCTGGATCTTCCTGACGCTCGGCATCGCCATGGGCTCGTACTGGGCCTATTACGAGCTCGGCTGGGGCGGCTGGTGGTTCTGGGATCCGGTCGAGAACGCTTCGCTGATGCCGTGGCTCGCCGGCACTGCGCTGCTGCATTCCGCGCTGGTGATGGAGAAGCGCAATGCGCTGAAGGTCTGGACGATCCTGTTGTCGATCCTGACCTTCTCGCTGTCGCTGCTCGGCACCTTCCTGGTGCGCTCGGGCGTCATCACCTCCGTGCATGCCTTCGCCACCGATCCCACCCGCGGCGTGTTCATTCTGCTGATCCTCTGCCTGTTCATCGGCGGCAGCCTTGCGCTGTTCGCGGGTCGCGCCACCTCGTTGAAGCAGGGCGGCCTGTTCGCGCCGATCTCGCGCGAGGGCGCGCTGGTGCTGAACAATCTCTTGCTCACGGTGGCCTGCGCGGTCGTGCTATTCGGCACGCTCTATCCGCTGGCGATGGAGATGCTCGCCGATTTCAAGATGTCGGTCGGCGCCCCCTTCTACAATCTCACCTTCGCCCCGCTGTTTGCCCTGTTGCTGCTCGCGGTGCCGTTCGGGCCGATGCTGGCGTGGAAGCGCGGCGATCTGCTCGGCGTCATGCAGCGCCTGCTCGCGGCGGGCGTTGCCGGCCTCGTCGCCGTCGCCATCGCCTGGGGCTGGGCAACTGGCGGCAGCACGCTGGCGCCGCTCGCGATCGGGCTCGGCGTCTTCGTCATTGCCGGCGCCGTGACCGACATCGTCGAGCGGACGGGCCTGGTCCGCCTGCCGTTCGCGACGGTGCTGCACCGGGCGCGCGGCCTGCCGCGATCGGCCTGGGGCACGGCGTTTGCGCATGCCGGCCTCGGCGTCGCGCTGATCGGGATCGTCTGCGAGACCACCTGGAACAGCGAACACATTGCGACGATGAAGCCGAACGACGTCGCTCACGTCGCCGGCTACGACCTGAAGCTCGACGGGCTGTTTCAACGCCAGGGCCCGAACTACCGCGAGATGATCGCCGAGTTCAAGATCAGCCGCGATGGCGAGGCGCTCACGGTCATGACGCCGTCGAAGCGCAGCTTCACCACGCGCGGCTCGTCGACGACCGAGGCCGCGCTGCTGACGCGCGGTGCGAGCCAGCTCTACGTCTCTCTCGGCGACGCCACCGCCGAAGGCGCGATCGCCGTGCGCATCTATTACAAACCCATGGTGCTGCTGATCTGGTGGGGGCCGGTACTGATGGCGTTCGGCGGCATGCTCTCGCTCTCCGATCGTCGTCTGCGCGTCGGCGCGCCGAAGCCGGCGCGAGCCAAGCAGCGCCTCCAGCCCGCGGAATGATCCTATGCGCCGCATGATGGCCGCGTTCGTCGCGTTGATGCTGCTGGCGTTGCCTGCGGCCCACGCCGTCCAACCCGACGAGATCATGTCGGACCCCGCCAAGGAATCGCGCGCGCGGGAGCTGTCGCGCGAGCTGCGCTGCATGGTCTGCCAGAACCAGTCGATTGACGATTCCGACGCCCCGCTGGCACGCGACCTGCGGCTCCTGGTGCGCGAGCGCATCGCCGCCGGCGACAGCAATTCCCAGGTGCTCGACTTCCTGGTGGCGCGCTACGGCGAGTTCGTGCTGCTGAAACCGCGCTTCGAACGGCAGAATCTCCTGCTGTGGCTGCTCGGGCCGGTGCTGCTGATCGGCGGGGCCCTGGCGCTTTGGCTGCAGATCCGGCGCCGCGCGCGAAGCGGTGCAGACGTACCGGCGCCGCCGCTCACGCCCGAGGAGGAGGCACGGCTCGCCGCGTTGATGTCGGACGATGCCAAATCTTCCTGACGTCCAACCATAAAACGAAACGGAAGCCCGCGGCCGCTGCCGCGCGCTTCATGCTATGTTGACCTTTGTCTGGAAGCTTGTGGCGAGATCGATTCCAGCCTCCGAGTCCTCCTGATGTTCGCGAACAGCAATCTGACGATCCGCTTCCTGGTCGGTGCCGTCGTCGCTGCGTTATTGTTCCTGCTAGGCATCGGCGGCGGCACCGGCTTCATCGCGGTGCTCTATCTCAACAACGAGATCACCAGCCTGTCCTCGGACTTCGCCTCGCTGAGCGGCCCCGTGCGCGACCACGCCATGCAGATCTACCAGCAGGCGCAGACCGCGTTCTCCTGGTTCCTGGTCGCCTGCGGCGTGATCGCTGTCCTCGCCGCCGCGATCTGCCTCACCACCTGGTTCGCCGTGCGCAACGGCATCCTCACCCCCTTGGCAGCGATCGTGCATGCCATGCGCGAGGTGGCCGACCAGAAATTCGAGACCGCCGTTCCCGGGCTCGGACTCACCAACGAGATCGGCCTGCTCGCCGGCGCGCTGGAGGTGTTCAAGACCAACGGCCTCGAGCGACGCCGCCTCTCCGAGCAGCAACTGCACGAAGCACGGCATCAGGCCGAGCGGTCGAAATTCCTGGACGATCGGATCAGGCGTTTCAACGATCTCGTCGCCAGCGTCGTCGACAGTGTGGCGTCATCGGCCGTGCATCTGAAGACCAATGCCGAGACGCTGTCGCGGACGGCCAACGACACCAGCACCAAGGCAAATGCGGTCGCGAGCGCCGCGAACCAGGCCAGCACCAGCGTGCAGACGGTCGCGGGCTCTGCCGAGGAGATGACGAATTCGATCGGCACGATCAGCCGCCGCGTCACCGACGCGACCCAGCGCGCGGAGGGCGCGGCGTCGCAGGCGGAGAAGAGCCGCGATACCATCCACACGCTGTCGGATGCCGCCGACAAGATCGGCGAGGTCGTCCAGCTCGTGCAGGCGATCGCATCGCAGACCAATCTCCTGGCGCTCAATGCCACCATCGAGGCGGCGCGGGCAGGGGAGGCCGGCAAGGGGTTTGCCGTGGTCGCGTCCGAGGTGAAGAATCTGGCGCATCAAACCAGCAAGGCGACGGAGGAGATCACCTCCCATGTCGCCAGCATCCAGGGCATCACCGCGGAGACCCGCGGCGCGATCGACGGCATCTCCAAGACGCTGTCGGAGATTTCGTCCATCATGTCCGGCATCGAGGTCGACACCGCCCAGCAGCGCAACGCCACGCAGGAGATCACGCGCAGTGCGCAGGATGCCGCGCGCGGCACCCTCGACGTCTCCAACCACATCGTCCAGATCACCTCGACTTCCGCGGAGACCGGCCGGATGGCCGCAGAGGCGCGGGATTCGGCGGTTGACCTGTCGCAGCAGGCCGAGACCCTGAAGCGCGAAGTCGACGAGTTCATCGTCAGCGTCAGGGCGAGTTGAGAGCGCCAAATATCGCGCTCAGGCGCAGTTCCAGGAATTCGGTTAAGTTCCTGTAGGACCACGATTTTCGGCGTGCGCCGAACTGCCGCATCCACGCACCCCTTCATTACGAAAGTTTAACCCCGCCGCCAGCGCACGGTAAGGCGCGAGCCCCCATGTTCAGGTTCGTAAGGTGCTGGCATCCCGCACCAAAGAAATTCAAGGCCCTGGAGATTTCTGCATGACCGAACGTCCCGACCTTTCGAACCTTCCGTCGTACCGGCAGCCGCGCCGGTCGGTGTTCTCTGCGCGCAAGCTCGCGCTGATGGCCTCGGTCGTCGCCGGCCTCGGCGCGGCTGTCTACGGCTTCAGCCCTTCGACCTCGCCGGCGGACCTGTTCTCGAGCCCGGCGCATGCGCAGGTCAACAACGAGGTTCGCAAGGTCGAGCGTCCGGTCGGTTTTGCCGATATCGTCGAGCGCGTGAAGCCGTCGGTGATCTCGGTGAAGGTCAACATCAAGGAGAAGATCGCGAGCAATGATGACGGCGATGATTCCACCTCGCCGTTCCAGCCGGGCTCGCCGATGGAACGCTTCTTCCGCCGCTTCGGCGGTCCGGATGGCATCCCCGGCCTGAAGGGCGGAGGTCGTGGCCGCGTCGTGCAGGGCCAAGGCTCCGGCTTCTTCATCTCGGCCGACGGCTATGCCGTGACCAACAACCACGTGGTCGACGGCGCCGACAAGGTCGAGGTCACCACCGATGACGGCAAGACCTACACCGCCAAGGTGATCGGTACCGACCAGCGCACTGACCTCGCCTTGATCAAGGTCGAGGGCGGCTCGAACTTCCCGTTCGCCAAGCTCGCCGACAGCAAGCCGCGGATCGGCGACTGGGTGCTTGCGGTCGGCAATCCCTTCGGCCTCGGCGGCACCGTGACCGCGGGCATCGTTTCGGCCAGCGGCCGCGATATCGGCAACGGGCCCTATGACGACTTCATCCAGATCGACGCGCCCGTGAACAAGGGCAATTCCGGCGGTCCCGCCTTCGATACCAACGGCGAGGTGATGGGCGTCAACACCGCGATCTACTCGCCGTCCGGCGGCAGCGTCGGCATCGCGTTCTCGATTCCGGCCAACACCGTCAAGAGCGTGGTCGCGCAGCTGAAGGACAAGGGCTCGGTCAGCCGCGGTTGGATCGGCGTGCAGATCCAGCCCGTGACCTCCGACATCGCAGACAGCCTCGGCATGAAGAAGGCCGAAGGCGCGCTGGTGGCGGAGCCGCAGGCCAACGGTCCGGCCGCCAAGGCGGGCATCGAGTCCGGCGACGTGATCACGGCGGTCAACGGTGAATCCGTCAAGGACGCCCGTGAGCTCGCCCGCACCATCGGCGGGATGGCGCCCGGCGCGACCGTGAAGCTCAACGTGCTCCACAAGGGCCAGGACAAGGTCGTCAACCTCACCCTGGGCCAGTTGCCGAATACGGTCGAGGCCAAGGCCGACATCGACAAGGACAGTGGCAAGGGTGCCAGCCGCGGCACCGACGTGCCCAAGCTCGGCATGACGGTGGCGCCCGCCAATTCCGTCGCCGGTGCCGGCAAGGAAGGCGTCGTGGTCACCGAGGTCGATCCGAAGAGTGCCGCGGCCGAACGCGGCTTCAAGGAAGGCGACGTGATCCTCGAGGTCGGCGGCAAGAGCGTCGCCACCGCGGGCGAAGTCCGTGATGCCATCAACGCGGCGCGGACCGACAACAAGAACAGCGTCCTGATGCGCGTGAAGAGCGGCGGCCAGTCGCGCTTCGTCGCGGTGCCCCTCGCCAAGGGCTGAGGCTTTCAGGAGGCCTACGAGATGAAGGGTATCGCCGGCATCAGTCGCCCCCGCCGCCGGTGCCCTTCGGGGAAGCAGCGCAACGCTGGCTTCCCCTGTCTACCTTCCGGTGGAATTACGCCCCCCTCCGTCGGAAGGCCTAGGGCGGTGAGGTCCCCCCAGCTTCACCGCCCGCCTTTTTCCTGCTTCGAGACTCTCCCGCCCGGCTTGCATGCCGTTGCCGCTCGCGCCATGTTTAGAGAAGGTTGACCTCCTTGACCGCCGCCGAACGCACGATGCGCCTCCTCATCATCGAAGACGACCGCGAATCCGCCGACTACCTCGCCAAGGCGTTTCGCGAAGTCGGACACATTGCCGACCACGCCGCTGACGGCGAGGAAGGCCTCGCCATGGCCGAAAGCGGCGATTACGACGTGCTGGTGGTCGATCGCATGCTGCCCAAGCGCGACGGCCTGTCGCTGATCGGCGCACTGCGCGACAAGGGCAACACGACGCCGGTACTGATTCTCTCCGCGCTCGGGCAGGTCGACGACCGCATCAAGGGCCTGCGTGCCGGCGGCGACGATTATCTGCCGAAGCCCTATTCTTTCGCCGAACTCCTGGCCCGTGTCGAAGTGCTGTCGCGCCGCCGCGGCGGCCCGGCCGAGGACACGCTCTACCGCGTCGGCGACCTCGAGCTCGACCGGCTGTCGCATCGCGTCGCCCGCGGCAAGGACGAGCTGACGCTCCAGCCGCGCGAATTCCGCCTGCTCGAATATCTGATGAAGCACGCCGGCCAGGTGGTGACGCGCACCATGCTGCTCGAGAACGTCTGGGATTATCATTTCGATCCGCAGACCAACGTGATCGACGTGCACATTTCGCGGCTCCGCTCCAAGATCGACAAGGGTTTCGAGCGCCCGCTGCTGCACACGATCCGCGGCGCCGGATACATGATCCGTGACGGGATCAGATAAGGCCGAGTGATCGTTTCACTTTTTCAAGTGTCATGATTTTGGATTGCCGGATTGGCCAGATCCGATCCTTCCGACTCTGATCGCCGCAGGGGATGAGCCCGCTTAATCGCGCACCCGAAGGTCGGTGGCGATGAAATGCGTAGTGGTTGGAGCGCCCGATGCGTCGAAGCCGCGGATCGCATCCTGGATGACACGGTCAGCGTTTGTCACGCGCTGGTGCTGCCTAAGGTGCTCGAGCCACGAGGCTACCTTGAATGTCTCGAGGTAGCGACCGCTCGCGGCGGCGTCTTCGAAGAGATCCCACGAATAGGCCCCGTCGCGCCGTCGTTGCTGCTCCAGGCCGGCGATCGCATGCAGAAACGATTCTCGCTTGGCCGGATCGATCCGGTATTCCACCGTGATCAACACGGGACCGCGATCACTGTCGGGATCATTCGAGAAGACTGGTGCGGGCCAATGCATTGAAGGCGCGAGATCCTGCCCCGCCCCTGATTGGAGCTTCCATCCCCAGGTGAGCGCGATCCCGGCGATCGCGGCGGCTGCGGCCGCAAAGTGGGCACCGGGCAAGCCCACCGTGGAGGCAAGCTGTCCCCAGACGGCGCTGCCAGCGGTCATCGCGCCGAAGAACACCGTTACGAACATCGCCAGTCCTCGTCCGCGCACCCAATCCGGCAGGGAGACCTGGACGGATACGTTCAGCGAAGACAGGACCGCGATCCAGGACATGCCGGCGAGAACGTACCCCAGCAGTCCCATCGCGGGCCGCTGCGCGAGACCTATCAGGACGAGACTGACCGTCGTGCCCAATGTGCCTGCAGCGACCAGGCGGTCAGCATCGAGGGCGGCTTTGGCCGCCGGCAGCGCGAAAGCTCCGATCACTGCACCAACTCCGATTGCGCCGAGCAGGATGCCGTAGAGCGCGGGACCGCCCGCGATCTGGTCGCGAGCGACGAGAGGAAGCAGCGCCCAATACGCGCTCGCGCAGAAGAAGAACGCGACAGCTCTGACGAGCGTCGCGCGGAGCTCTATTGTACCGGACGTGACGCAAGCCGATGAGCATTGCGCCCAGCAGCCTCTCTGGAGGAAGCCGGCTCGCCCGCGATGATTGCGGATTCCACCAGAGCAACGCCCCGATCACGGCGAAATTGCTGAGGGCGTTGATCCAGAATGGAGCAGCGATACCCAGAACGCCGATCAACGCGCCGCCGAGGGCCGGACCGATTGCGCGGCTGACGTTGACCCCGACCCCGTTGCTCGCCACCGCTGCTGGCAGGGCCGGCTTCGGCACCAGTTCTGGCACGATGGATTGCCAGGCCGGGGCGGTAAGCGCGGCGCCCACCCCAAGCGCGAATGTGAAGAAGAGAAGCATGGCCGGGCTCATGAGCTTCATCCAAACCAGAAGCGCACTTGCTGCCGCGACCACGGTCAGGGCGATCTCGCAGCCGATCAGGAAGCGGCGTTTGTCGACGATATCGGCCAACGCCCCGGCCGGGAGGGCAAACAGGAACATCGGGAGACTGCTCGCGACCTGAACCAGCGAGACGATGAGCGGATCGGGACTGAGGCTCGTCATGAGCCAGCCGGATGCCGCGTTGTACATCCACGTTCCAGTATTGGCGATGACAGTGGCGATCCAGACGACACTGAAGGCTCTGTGCCGAAAAGCTATCCATGGGGAGGCGCTGACGGCCTCTGGGGACTCGGGCTTTTCGGTAGGAGGCATGCTGCTCAACTGACTTCCTGCTGTATCGTCTCGCTGCGGGAGGGCGATCGCTTCATTCATGAGGCGGATTCAGAACTGTGGTGTAGTTGGCGGGTATCCACTCGAAGTGCCCGTCGGCCGATCGGATGTGCCCTAGGCCAGGGAAAGCGATGTGCGCCGCTGCGACCCAGCTACCGTCCTGGGCGGACTTCGCAAACACTTTCGTTCGTTCGGCCTCCGCGGACATTGGATCGCTGTCATACGTTACGGTGACGCTGGGGTCGGGAAACTGGATCGGGGCGACATGAACCAGATCACCCCAGACCAGCAGCCGTTGCCCGTCGCTGACGACCGCGAACGACGTATGACCTCGCGTGTGACCCGGGGTAGGGACGGCACGGATCCCAGGCGACAACTCCTGTTCATGGACGAACGTCCGGACGCGTCCGGAATCCATATAGGGCTTCAGCGACGCTCGGTCGCCCTCGAACATGGGCCTCAGGAATTTCGGCGCCTCGTTTTCGTTCTTGGCATCGAGCCAGTAGTCGAGATCCTTCTGGTTGACGCGAACGATCGCGTTCGGAAAGGCCGGCTTGCCGTGTGGGGCGATGCCTCCGACATGATCCGCGTGAAGGTGCGTCAGATAGATCTCGTCGATCTGTTCCGGCCTATAGCCGGCCGCTTGCAAGTTTTCCGGCAGATGTCCGCAGCAGGCGCCGTAAAGGCTGCCGGCGCCGCTGTCGATCAGGATGAGCTTGTTGCCTGTGTTGATGAGGAAAGCGTTGATCGAGCCCTCGAGCGGTATTCCGAGACTCGCGTCGGCGAGAAGAGCATCCGCCAGGCCCGGGTGAGCGTCATTCAGCATCACCGCACGTCGCTCGCCGCCCGCTTGCGTCTCGTTGCGGGTCATCACTGTCGGAACGGGGAAAACGTGCGTGCCGTCGAGCAAGGCTGTGATCTCGAAGCGCCCCAGCATCATTCGGTAGAAGCCGGGAGCCTGGGTTCTCACTTGCGGCGCCTCCGCTACCGCGGCATCGGGGCTGGCCAGCAGGAGGAGCCATGGCAGCGTAGCGAACCAGGAGAATCGCATGTTGTCCTCTTGTCCCGATCTTACGGAGCGCAGTCGCCGGCGGAACGAGAACGATTCGGCCACCGCGTGCGCATCATCCGGCGATGAAGCCGGCCTTTCTTGTCTGAGTTGAAGGCGTATTGGACTTTCTCGCCGGACGCTCAGCCTTTCCAACCGTCGAGGAAGTCGAGCAGCAGCTTGTTGACGACCTCGGGCTGTTCCTCCTGGGGAAGATGACCGCAGCGCTGGATAGGAGCCGTGGTGAGATTGTCCGCCATTTCGCTCCAGATCGCCTTCATGTCGAAGAGGCCGCCGACCGCGGCGAAGTCTTCGCCCCAAAGCGACAGGACGGGACACTCGATCTTCTTGTCGGCATCGACGAGATCCTGCGCGACGTCTTCGGCGCTGGCGCGATAGTCGGCCATCGCGCCGCGGACGGCACCCGGCGCCTTGTACGCTTTCACGTAGGTTTCGAACGCCTCGCCGGTGATCGTCGAAGGATCGTGACACCAATCTGAGAAGAAGTGGCGGAGCCAGAGGTCTTCCCGCCCCGAGATCAGCGCCTCCGGAAGATCCGGAATCTGGTGGAACATGAAGAACCAATACTGTCGTGCGATGCGAGCGTTCATCTCGCGGGCTACGATCCGAGTCGGGACGTTGTCCATCACGACCAGCCGGTCGACGAGATCGGGATGGTCCTTGACCAGCCGCGTCGCCACGCGCGCGCCGCGGTCGTGCCCAACCAGCGCGATCCGCCCGATACCCAATTCGGTCAGGAGCGCGACGATGTCGTTCGCCATGGTTCTCTTGTCATAGCCGCTCGCCGGCTTGTCGGTCTCCCCGTATCCTCGCAGGTCCGGGGCGATGACGCGGTAGCGGGAAGCCAGCGGCGGAATCTGGAAGCGCCAGGCAAAGCTTGTTTCCGGGAAGCCGTGCAGCAGGACAACGGGCGGGCCTTCTCCAGCCTCAAGGTAGAACTGCCTGATGCCGTTCGCACGGCACGTCTTGGTGTGAATTTCGGTCAAGGGTCGGATCTCGCGCTGCATTCTCGAAATCGAAGCATCCGCCGGCACGCCGAGAACCGATTGAAGGATCTGGCTGCGGTTTGTACGATTGCGTCGGCCCGAAGGGGCTGAACGCTGCAATCTGCGAGGATGGTCCGTCCGGCTGTCGCGAAATCGGTAAAGAGTCCAAGACTGGCTGAATTTTTGGCTGTTGTGTATTCCGAAAGATCGCGACCGGCACGAAACCAACTTGCCGGATATGCCGTAATTCGGACTGTAGCAAATGGGAAGTGGGGGCCCTGATTGGATGGTATCCACGTGAGCGCGCGGGGGCTACACCACGTCACGGCGATCATCGGTGACGTCCGTCGCTCGACCGAATTTTATGGCAAAGTGCTGGGTTTGAAGCGCGTCAAGAAGACCGTCTGCTATGACGATCCTGGCAGCTATCATCTGTATTATGGAAATGACGCCGGCAGTCCTGGTTCGGTGATGAGCACGCTGGCCTGGAGCTGCGTCACGCCTGGAATGGTCGGCGTCGGCGAAGTCGTGCAGACGGCTTTCCGCGTCCCGCCCGGGTCGCTCGAAGGTTGGTCGGAGAGGCTCAAGTCCTTGGATGTTGCCTGCCGGATGGAAGTTTCGCCCTTCGGCGAGCGTATGGTCTGCACCTTCGATCCGGACGGCACGGCCATCGCGCTCGTGGAATCGGCCAATGGCGCGGCTGGCGATGTTGGCGCTCTAACGCCCAGCGGCCTCCAGGGCGTCACACTCGACGTCAGGGAAGAGGATATGACTGCGGACATCCTTCAGGATGTGTTCGGATTCACGCCGGTCGCGCGAGGCGAGCGGTCGGTCCGTTTCGTCGCGCACGATGGGGCCGGCGGTTCGCTCACCTTGAGGACCGTAGGCAAGGCTTCTCGGGGTAGACTTGGCGGCGGTACCATCCGGCACGTCGCCTTCCGCGCCTTGGACGAAGCCGATCGGTCCGTGATGGTGCAGAAGCTCCGATCTGTTTACGACATTTCGGTCAGCGCGCCCATCGAGCGAACCTACCTCACTGCCGTCAGCTTCAGGGCCCCTTGCGGAGTGCTGTTCGAGATCGCAACCGACGGACCGGGATTTGCGGTCGACGAGCCTGCCGAACGCCTTGGCGAGCGTCTGATGCTTCCAGGCTTTCTGGAGGAACGTCGGCAGGAATTGCAGATGATCTTGCCATCACTGGACTAGCGGCGGCTCGTTCGGAGGCCACTGTCTATTTGGTGTGGCGGAGCAGAAAGGTCCAATTCGCCTTCCGAAGGCACAAGAAGACGACATGACGCTCTCCTACGTCTGGCTCCTATCGTCCACTTGGATCTGAAAGGAGCTCATTATCATGCATAGTGCCTCGTCGGCCGGCCCCACCGTCGTTCTGGTTCACGGCGCCTGGGCGGACGCCTCGAGCTGGCGGCTCGTCATTCCGCGCCTCTTGCATCAAGGCATTGCTGTCGTGGCCGTGCAGAATCCGACGACGTCGCTTGCACAGGACGTCTCCGTCACGAAGCAGGCGCTCGCCGCGATCAAGGGACCGGTCGTCCTTGTCGGCCATAGCTGGGGCGGTGCAGTGATCACCGAGGCCGGAAACGATCCGAAGGTCAAGGCGCTGGTCTATGTCGCGGCGTTCGCCCCCAAAGCCGGCGAATCGGTCGGTGATCAGGTCGGGGCGCATGCGTCTCCGTCGGCACTGTCCAGAATCGTCGACAGCGGCGACGGCTTCCTCAAGCTGAGCGAGGAGGGGTGGATCAGCGACGTGGCCCAGGATCTTCCGGCGAAAGACGCGCGCGTCTTGTCGGTCGTCCAGGCGCCGCTGTCCAAGACGACATTTGGTGAGAAGATCACCGCCGCTGCCTGGGGCTCGCGGCCGACCTGGTACATCGTTTCCGCCGACGACCGGGCCGTGAGTGTCGAACTGCAGCGCAATCTCGCGGTGGCGATGAAGGCGAAGACGACCGAACTGAAGGCAAGTCACATGTCCTTGCTGTCGATGCCGGAGGCGGTCGCGGCGGTCATCGTCGATGCCTTCAACGCCGCGAAGGCGTGAGACCTCGCCCGCCATCTGATGGCTGTCTCCGTCCTTGGCGGGCACGTGCCTGACCGATGTCACGGGCGATCGCTTCGATCGCCCGTGACAATCCTCCATCAGCCCTTGATGAACGCAAGCAGATCGGCGTTGATCGTTTCCGCCTGCGTCGTCGGCATCCCGTGCGGGAATCCCTTATAGGTCTTGAGCACGCCGTTCTTGAGCAGCTTGGCGCTCAACGGCCCAGAGTCCGCGTAAGGGACGATTTGATCGTCGTCGCCGTGCATGACCAGCGTGGGCAGGCTGATTTTCTTCAGGTCCTCGGTGAAGTCCGTTTGAGAGAAGGCCACGACGCCGTCGTAGTGGGCCTTGGCGCTGCCCATCATGCCCTGACGCCACCAGTTCTGGACGATTCCTTCGACCGTTTCCACGCCGGGCCTGTTAAAGCCATAGAACGGGCCTGCCGGCAGATCGCGGTAGAACTGTGCGCGATTGGTCGCGACCTGCTGCTGCAGGCCGTCGAAGACATCCTTCGGCAATCCGCCCGGATTGGTCGCCGTCTTCACCATGATGGGCGGGACGGCAGCGATCAGCACGGCCTTTGCGGCGCGGCTCTCGCCATGGCGCGCGAGGTAGTGAACCACCTCGCCTCCGCCGGTGGAGTGACCGACATGAACGGCATTCTTCAGGTCGAGATGCGCGGTCAGGGCGGCCAGATCGTCGGCGTAGTGGTCCATGTCGTGGCCGTCGGCCACCTGTGCCGATCGGCCGTGACCGCGGCGGTCGTGCGCGATCACGCGAAAGCCCTTCGTGACGAAGAACAGCATCTGCGCGTCCCAATCGTCGGAGGATAGCGGCCAGCCGTGGCTGAATACGATCGGTTGGCCGGAGCCCCAATCCTTGTAGAAGATCTCGACACCATCTTTCGTGGTCATGGCAGGCATTGCTCTCTCCTGGTTCGCCGCCTCGGGCGGTGTCCGTAGACGATAGAGGGCGGCCCGAAGAAACTGCTTGGACGATCTGATCACCCTTTGGACTGGCTTGCGATCCCGGAGCGTCGGCCGTCGAGGCTGCTCCGTCAATTGGCCGCATCTCGCTGATCACCGCGCTGGAGTCCAAGCCACGACAAAATCGTCCAAGCCGCGAAGAGGCTAGTTGCTCACCATGTGGGCGTTCGCAACCATTCCCGGTCGGCCCATCGTAGCTGCCGATCGCAAGGAGCCATCACGATGTCCAAGCTCGAAATGCTCACCCCTGAAAACAGCGCGATTGCATTGATCGATTATCAGCCGGCGATGTTCCAGGGCGTCCAGTCGCACGACCGCCTGGTCACGATGAACAACGTCCAGATACTCGCCAAGGCCGCGAAGCTCTTCAAGATCCCGACCGTGCTGACCACCGTCGCGAGGGACTCCTTCTCGGGGCCGTTTATGCCCGAGGTCACCTCCCTTTTTCCCGGTCACGACATCATCGATCGGACCTCGATGAACTCCTGGCTCGACGCGAATTTCCGCAAGGCTGTGGCCGCGACCGGACGCAAGAAGTTCGTTCTGGCCGGCCTGTGGACCGAAGCGTGCGTGATTTTCCCGACGCTGGACATGATGCGCGAAGGGTTCGAGATCTACATCGCTGCCGATGCATGCGGCGACCTGTCGCTCGAGGCGCACAATCGCGCCATGGAGCGCGCCATCCAGGCTGGCGCCATCCCGATCACCTCGTCGCAATACGCCTACGAACTCCAGCAGGACTGGGCGCGCAGCGAGACCTACGAAGGCATGATGGACATCCAGCGCGAGCATTCGCCTTACGGCATCCAGATTCGCTTCTCGAAGTGGGCGCTCGGCGAACACGCCTCTGAGGGCGGCACCAAGGCGGCCTGAGGCCGGTACCGCAGGCCGGGAGTGATGCCATGAAGATTTATCTGCTCTCGTTGGGCGCCGGTCTTTTGGTCGGCGTGATCTACAGCCTGCTCAACGTACGCTCCCCGGCGCCACCCCTCGTGGCGCTGGTCGGGCTTCTCGGCATCCTCGCCGGTGAGCAGATCGTGCCGGTCGCTCGCCAGCTGTTGGCCGGCAACGGTCTTGCGCGCGCCTGGCACCAGGCGAAATGCGCTCCGCACATGTTCGGCATGTTGCCGGGGCATCACAGCGACCAAGCGAAGGGCGCCTCTTCGCTTGAAGGAACGGAGAAGCATTCATGAACTCGGCGCCTGATATCATCCTGCATCGCGGTCTGTTCACGACGCTCGACCGATCGAACCCGACAGCTTCGGCGGTTGCGATTGCCGACGGCCGTTTCGTTGCGGTCGGCCACGATCACGAAGTCATGAAGCTCGCAGGTTCGTCGACGAAGATCGTCGATCTCAAGGGCCGTCGCGTGCTGCCCGGATTGATCGATAACCATCTCCACATCATCCGCGGCGGTCTCAACTTCAACATGGAGCTTCGTTGGGACGGTGTGCGGTCGCTCGCTGACGCCATGGACATGCTGAAGCGGCAGGTCGCGGTTACGCCGCCGCCGCAATGGGTGAGGGTGGTCGGCGGATTCACCGAGCACCAGTTCGTGGAAAAGCGCCTTCCCACGATCGACGAGCTCAATGCCGTTGCGCCTGACACGCCCGTGTTCCTGCTGCATCTCTACGACCGGGCGATCCTCAATGGCGCCGCGCTGCGTGCCGTCGGCTATGCCAAGGATACGCCGGAGCCGCCCGGCGGCGAGATCGTACGGGACGCGAATGGAAATCCGACCGGGCTGCTGCTGGCGAAGCCGAACGCGAACATTCTCTACGCGACCCTGGCGAAGGGTCCCAAGCTGCCCTTCGACTACCAGGTCAATTCGACCCGGCATTTCATGCGAGAGCTCAACCGGCTCGGCGTGACTGGCGCGATCGATGCCGGCGGCGGCTTCCAGAACTATCCGGACGACTACGCCGTCATCCAGAAGCTCAGCGATGAGGGTCTGCTGACGATCCGCCTGGCCTACAACCTCTTCACCCAGAAGCCCAAGGGCGAGAAGGAAGACTTCCTGAACTGGACGAAGACCTCGAAATACAAGCAGGGCGACGACTATTTCCGCCATAACGGCGCCGGCGAGATGCTGGTGTTCTCGGCTGCCGACTTCGAGGACTTCCGGGTCGCGCGCCCCGACATGCCTCCGGAAATGGAGGGCGAGCTCGAAGAGGTCGTGCGTGTGCTCGTGCAGAACAAATGGCCGTGGCGGTTGCACGCCACCTACGACGAGACGATCTCGCGGGCGCTCGACGTGTTCGAGCGCGTCAACCAGGACATGCCGCTCGAAGGCTTGCACTGGTTCTTCGATCATGCCGAGACGATCTCGGACCAGTCGATTGACCGAATCGCCGCGCTCGGCGGCGGCATCGCCGTGCAGCACCGGATGGCCTATCAGGGCGAATATTTCGTCGAGCGATACGGCGCTGGTGCCGCGGAGGCGACGCCGCCGGTCAGGAAGATCATCGACAAGGGCGTCAAGGTGTCGGCCGGCACCGATGCGACCCGGGTGGCCTCCTACAATCCCTGGGTTTCGCTGTCCTGGCTCGTCACCGGCAGGACCGTGGGTGGACTGCGGATCACTCCGCAGCGCAACTGCCTGGATCGCGAGACCGCGTTGCGGATGTGGACCGAGAACGTTACCTGGTTCTCGAATGAGGAGGGCAAGAAGGGACGCATCCAGGTCGGTCAGCTCGCAGACCTCGTCGTCCCCGATCGCGACTACTTCTCCTGCAGCGAAGCCGAAATCGCCGACACGACGGCGCTGCTGACCATGGTCGGCGGCCGGATCGTGTACGGAGCCGGTGATTTCTCGAAACTGGAGGCGGTTACGCCGCCGGCGGCAATGCCGGACTGGTCGCCCGTTCGCCGCTTCGGTGGCTACGCCGCCTGGGCGGACGACAAGGCGAACGGGAAGCAGGGCAGTCTGGCGATGCGCGCCATGCAGGCGTGCGGCTGCTCGAATTCCTGTGGTGTGCACGGGCACAACCATGCGTCGGCCTTTACGAGCCGCTTGCCGGTCTCGGACCTCAGGAGCTTCTGGGGCGCTCTCGGATGCGCGTGCTGGGCGGTTTGACATGGCGAGCGCAGCGACTCCCCACTGGATCGCGGCGATCCTCCGTTGGCCGCTGCTGTGGCACGCCGCTCGCTTGGCGCTGGTGTCGGCCTACATTCTCGGCGGCTTCGCCAAACTGTTCGACTTCCCGGGCGCGGTCGCCGAACAGCAGCATTTCGGACTCAATCCTGCATGGCTGTGGGCCTCGGCAGCGATCGTCGTCGAACTCGTCGGCTCGCTTCTCGTGGTCGTCAACAGGCTGGTCTGGCTCGGAGCGGGCGGCCTCGGGGTACTGACTTTCGTGGCAATGCTCACGGCGAATGCGTTCTGGACGATGAGTGGTCACGAACGGTTCGTCGCCACCAACAGCTTCTTCGAACATCTGGGATTGATCGCAGCGCTGGTCCTCGTCGCGATCGTTTCCGAATCGACCTCTTGCCGTCCGGCGCTCGCTGGGCCATCCACCTTCGTTCAAGGAGCTTCCCGATGAAATTGACCAGATCCATCTTGCTTTGGGGCGCCGTTGTCGCGGTCGCTGCGGTTGGACCTTCCGTTGCCAAGGAGTCGGCGAAGAAAGACACGCCGGTTGCCGTCGCCCCGCAATACGACACCACCCACGTCTATGTCGCGCCCGAGGACGTCGACAAGTTCGTCAGCAGCTTTCTTGCGACCTTCGGCGGCAAGAGCACCAAGCAGGTCGTCGCCACGGTGACGCCGACGCCGAGCAGCACGACATCGCAACTGCTCCAGACGCCGGTTGGCACCGTGTCTCTGTTCGGCTTCAAGACCCCGATCCCGTATCCGTTCGGTGCGGAACGCAACGGCTATCTGGTGACCGACATCGACTTGGCGATCAGGCAGGCTCGTGCCGCCGGTGCCGATGTGATCGTATCCACCTTCCCCGACCCGATCGGACGCGACGCCGTGATCCAATGGCCGGGCGGCGTCAACCTGCAGATCTATTGGCACACCGCCAAGCCCAACTACGCCGCCTTCGAGCACATCCCTGAAAACCGGGTCTACGTTTCGGCGGATCGGGCTGCGGCCTTCACGCGCAGCTTCCTTACCTTCTCGCGCGGCAAGGTGGTGTCGGACGAGGCGAAGGCGCCGGGCATCGAGATCGGGCGACCGGATGCGACCTTCCGCCGGATTCGGATCGAGTCGGCGTTCGGAAAGATGGCGGTTCTGGTCACCGACGGTCATCTGCCTTATCCATACGGGCGGGAGACGACGGGCTACGAAGTCGCAGATTTGAACGCCACTCTCGCAAAGGCCAGGGCTTCGGGCGCCACCGTGCTCGTCGAGCCCTACACGTCGAACGGACGCTCAGCGGCTATCGTGATGTTCCCGGGGGGGTATATCGCCGAAGTCCATTCTCTGGCGCAGAAGAGCGCGGCGCAAGCCAGCGGCAAATGAGGTGACGTTGGCCGGGTCGCGTCGAGCCGTTTTGCGCAGCCTCCGGATCGGGCTTGCGCTGGCAAGCTTCGCTGTCGGCGCTGACTACGCCCGCGCGGCCGAGGAGGACGTTGCATCTCCGAAGCGACCCGCGATCCAGGCGAACCGGTGGACCGAGGACTGGTCGGTCCTCGCCGATCCGAGACTGCGCACCGAGCCGTTCGATGGTCTCAAGTACATTCCCCTGTGGGCCACGGATCCGAAGAGCTACATCTCGCTCGGCGCCACCCTGCGCGAGCGTTTCGAGACGAACGACGCGGCAGGCTTCGGTACAGGGAGGACGCCGCGCGACAGCTACCTTCTGCAACGCTTGCAAATCCATGCCGACGTCCACTTCAATGAGAACTGGCGGGCCTTCGTTCAACTCGAAGACGATCGCGCATTCGACAAGAACAGCATCTCTCCAGTCGATCAGGATCGTCTCGACCTGCGCCTGGCTTTCGTCGAATACGTCAATACGTTCGCAGGCGGAACCTTGAAAGCCCGCGCCGGGCGCCAGGACTTCGCTTTCGACCTTCAACGCTTCGTCTCCTCGCGCGACGGTCCGAATGTCCGCCAGTCCTTCGATGCGCTGTGGGCCGACTGGGAGACCGGCGACTGGCGTTTCATTGGATTTGTGAGCCGTCCGGTCCAGTATTTCGATGTCCGCCCGTTCGACGACACCTCCAACGACCGCTTCCGCTTCAGCACGCTCAGGATCGAACGCAAGGTCTTTGGCGATGACGAACTGTCAGGCTATTATTCGTTGTATGAGCGGAGCGCCGCCAAATATCTGGATGCGTCGGGAGACGAGCAGCGTCACGTCTTCGATCTGCGCTTTGCGGGAAAGAAGAGTGGGTTTGATTGGGATCTGGAGGCCATGGGGCAAGTGGGCCAGGTTGGCACCACGGACATCCGCGCCTGGGCCGTCGGCGCGCGGACAGGTTATACGATGGCATCGCTGCCCTGGCAGCCGCGTCTTGGGCTGCAGTTCGACGCCGGTTCGGGCGATCACCACGCGGGCGACGGAGCGCTCGGCACGTTCAACCCCCTGTTTCCGAACGGCTACTACTTCACGCTCGCCGGCTATGCGAGTTACGCCAACATCCTGCACCTGAAGCCCTCGATCACCGTGAGTCCGATTGAACGGCTGAAGATCATGGCCGCGATCGGGCTGCAATGGCGAGAAACCACGGCGGATGCGATCTACGTTCAGCCCAATGTGCCGATCGCGGGCACCGCGGGCGTAGGCAGCAACTGGATCGGGGCCTACGGGCAACTGCGCCTCGACTACGCGTTCAACGACCACCTCACCGGTGCCCTCGAAGCGGTGCACTTCGAGGTGGGTGACACGATCATTCGCGCTGGCGGACACACCAGCAACTATCTCGGCGTCCAGCTCCAATATGGTTGGTGACCATGCCTCGGCAAATCCTCTTGCTTCCGCTCCTGATGAGCTTCAATGCCGGCTTCGTGGACACTGCGGGCTTCCTCGCCCTGCAGGGGCTGTTCACCGCGCACGTCACGGGAAATTTCGTGACATTCGGTGCGGCCATGGTGCAGGGGACCTCGGGTGGACTTGCCAAGCTGCTCGCGCTTCCGGTGTTCTGCCTGGTCGTTGTCAGCACGCGAATCTTCAGCTTTTCCCTGCCCCGGATCGGCCTGCCCATATTTCGATCGATGCTGGCGCTGAAGGTGCTCCTGCTTGCGCTCGGTGGTGCGCTGGCGGTGCACTACGGCCCGTTCCCCCAAGGAGACAGCCTGCAGGCCATCTGCACGGGGATGGTGCTCGTTTCGGCGATGGCGATCCAGAACGCGGCCCATCGTATCCACATGGGGACGGAGCCCCCGAGCACGCTGATGACAGGAACCACGACTCAGATCATGATCGACATCGCTGACGTCATCCGCGGAGCCCCCGCTCCCGTGCTGGACCTCGCCCGGCCCCGCCTTGCCAAGATGACTGCAAGCGTGGCCGCCTTCGCGCTGGGATGCGCCGGCGGTGCCGTGCTGTATGCCAGTCTTGGCGTCTGGTGCTTCGTTGTGCCGCCACTGATTGCCTTGCCGGCGGTGTTCCTCGCGACCGAGCAGGCACCGAAGGTCGCGGGATAATGTCTGGCTGAAAGGAACAGTCGATGATCAGATGCGTCCGGATTTGGACCAGCGAGGACGGCAACTCCATGTTCGAGGAGGGATTGATCGAGCTTGCGGGTGGTGAGCGCGGCGATATTCTGAGCAAGGCCGTCGCGGCGTCGAGCATCTCCTTTCGGGAAACCAGGTCGGGCGGTGCTTTTGCTCCCCATAATGCTCCGACACGACAGTTTGTCGTCACGCTTAGCGGGACCTTGCAGTTCGAGACGGCGGGCGGGGCGACTTTCGTGATTCGTCCGGGCGACGTGTTGCTGGCCGAGGACACCAGCGGAACGGGACATAGCTGGAAGCTGATGGATGATCAGCCCTGGCGCCGGGCCTATGTGATTGTGGGCCCCGAGGTTGAAGTCCCGTTCATTAAATCAGCGTAATCGTGAATGGGCGGTGTCATTCCAAATTATCGGAAAGTGTCATGACCAAAACCCAAGCAACGGATCGCCCCGATGTCGTGCTGATCGGCGCCGGCATCATGAGCGCGACGCTCGGTGTCGTTCTCAAGGAGCTTGAACCATCGCTCTCGGTTTTGATGTTCGAGACCTTGCACGATTGCGGATTGGAGAGTTCGGACGGTTGGAACAATGCCGGGACCGGACACGCGGCGAATTGCGAACTGAACTACACGCCGCAGCGCGCGGACGGTAGCGTTGATATCTCCAAGGCGCTCGAGGTCAGCACCGAGTTCGATATCTCCCGCCAGCTCTGGTCATTCCTGGTCAGTAAGGGCGCGATACCGGATCCGCGGGCCTTTCTGCATCCATGTCCCCACATGAGCTTCGTCTGGGGCGATGCAAACGTCGCGTTCCTTCGCGCCCGCTACGAGGAAATGTCCGCGCACCATTGCTATCATGGCATGGAATACAGCGAAGACCACGCGAATATCGCGGCCTGGGCTCCATTGATCATGGAGGGTCGTGACTCCGCCCAGCCAGTGGCGGCAACTCGGATGATTACCGGAACAGACGTCGATTACGGAGCGTTGACCAGGCTGCTCGTGCAGCATCTCGGCAAGCAGCCAGGCTTTTCGGTTCACTATAATCGCAAGGTGACGGGGTTGGAGCGCGACGGCGATGGCCGCTGGCTGGTGTCCGCCCAGAACACGAGCACGGGGAGCGTCGAGACGATATCTGCGAAGTTCGTCTTCATCGGTGCAGGCGGCGGCGCGCTGCCGCTATTGCAAAAGTCCGGGATTCCCGAGGGCAGGGGCTTTGGCGGCTTCCCGGTGAGCGGGATCTGGCTGCGTTGCGATGTCGACGAGGTCAGCCAGCGACACCACGCCAAGGTGTATGGCAAGGCCGCCTCCGGCTCTCCGCCGATGTCGGTTCCTCATCTCGATACCAGGATCATAGGTGGCAAACAATCGTTGCTGTTCGGCCCTTACGCCGGCTTCTCGACGCGCTTCCTGAAGCATGGATCCCTCGATGACTTGTTTGCCTCCTTGAGCGCCGACAACATCATTCCACTGCTGGATGTGGCACGCGACAATCTGCAATTGTCCGAATATCTCATCGGCCAGGTGATGCAGAGCGCAGACCATCAGTTTGCAACCTTGCAGCAGTTCTTCCCGAAGGCAGTCAAACAGGATTGGACAAGAGCCGTCGCGGGCCAGCGCGTGCAGACGATCAAGCCTCATATGAGCAGCGGATGGTTCAAGCATGAAGAAGGCGTACTCGAGTTCGGCACCGAAGTGGTGTCTGCCGGGGATAAATCGATCGTGGCGTTGCTTGGCGCCTCGCCAGGCGCCTCCACCGCTGCATTCATCGCCCTCGAAGTCCTGCAACGCTGCTTTGATCGCGAACTGACCGAGGACGGTTGGCTGCCGCGTCTCCGAAGCATCATTCCGACGTTCGGGATCGACCTCACTCGCGATGCCGACGCCTGCCGCCGGACGCGGGCCGCGACGGCCGCCACGCTCAAGATCGAGAACGTCTGATGCGGTAGACACACCTGGATAGAGCGTGCCTCCTACCAAAACTCTACCGTCACTGAAGGGAAAAATTGAATGCCTGGTTCTACCGATCGAGACTTGCCGGTGATGACCGACGTTCCGATTGGCCTACCTGCGACAGGGACGCGCACCGAGTTCGACTCGATGGGCAGCGTCGACGTGCCGGCGTCGCGCTATTATGGCGCCCAAACCGCCAGGTCGTTGGTCCACTTCTCGATCGGAGAAGATCGCATGCCCAAGGCGGTTTATCATGCCTACGGCATCGTCAAGAAGGCCTGCGCGTTGGTCAACCAGGCCGCCGGTCGCCTGCCACCATGGAAAGCATCCGCAATCATACGCGCGGCGGACGAGGCAATTGCGGGAAAGCTTGACGGGCATTTTCCCCTGTATGTCTGGCAGACTGGATCGGGTACCCAGTCCAACATGAACGTCAACGAGGTGCTGTCCAATCGCGCGATACAGCTTCTCGGCGGAACGTTGGGCACCCAGCAGCCGGTTGGTCCGAACGACGACGTCAACATGGGGCAGAGTTCTAACGACACGTTCCCCACCGCCATGCATATTGCGGCAATCACTGTGCTGGATGACCGCCTGCTCCCTGAACTGGATGCTCTTGCCGGCGTAATCGAGGCGAAGGCGAAGGGCTGGATGTCCATCGTCAAGGCCGGCCGCACCCACCTCGAGGACGCGACGCCGCTGACCGTCGGGCAGGAATGGTCGGGATACGCAGCTCAAATCCGAGCTTGCATCGCCGCCATTGCCGACTCCCGTGCCGGCCTCTACGAACTCGCCGTCGGGGGAACGGCCGTCGGAACGGGATTGAATGCACCAAAAGGGTTCAGCGTCGCGGTCGCAGCGAGGATCGCGGAGCTGACCGGAAAGCCGTTCGTCACCGCGCCGAACAAGTTCATGGCCCAGGGCTCGCTTGATGCCATGGTGCGGGCACACGCAGCTCTGCGGGGCGCGGCCGTTGCATTGATGAAGATCGCGAACGACATGCGGTGGCTTGCCTCGGGCCCGCGCTGTGGGCTCGGCGAGCTGAAACTGCCACAAAACGAACCGGGCTCGTCAATCATGCCCGGCAAGGTCAATCCAACTCAATGCGAGGCAATCGTGATGATCGCGATCCAGGTTCTGGGCAACGACACCGCCGTCGCGTTGGCCGGATCGCAAGGTAATTTCGAGTTGAACGCCATGCGGCCGATCATCATCAACGCCTTTTTGCACTCGGCAACGATTCTGGCGGATGGCTGCGCAAAGTTCAGGACGTATTCGGTCGAAGGAACGGAGCTCGACGAAAAGAAGATCGCGAGCTATGTGGCCAACAGCCTCATGCTCGTGACCGCCCTGTCTCCCGTAATCGGCTACCAGAACGCGGCTCATATCGCTGAGAAGGCAGATTCAGAAGGCCTGACGTTGCGGGAAGCCGCGCTCGCGTCAGGACATGTCGATGAAAAGACGTTCGATGCGGTCGTCAATCCGCAGGCGATGGTGGGAGACGGGGTCGGCGGCGCGTAGCCGCCGAGCTGACGAGCAAGATCCATGTCTGAACAATCTGATCGCCAACTTGAACGAAGGGAGACGGACCCGCTCAGAGTGATCATTCGAGTCGCCGAGTTACTATTCGTGCACGGCGAAACCACAGAAGGGACTCGGCGTACCGTCGAGCGTCTTGGAGGGGGACTTGGAACGCGGGTGACCTTCGTCCCGCGCTGGGGAGATCTTAGGATTTTACCGGACCGATGCACGTTCGGCGCCGAGGTTGCTGCAGAGCCGCTAGGCGTCGATATGGCCAGGGTCAATGCCACCGAATTGCTGGTCGATAAACTATGCGATCACAAGAGTTCACCGCGCGCTGCGCTCTCGCAGCTTGACGACATCGCTCGATTGCCTGCCGTTGGGCTATCGCGCTTTGTCGCAATGGCTGCCGCCGGCGCCGCAGCGCTGAGCGTGATTTTTGGTGCGACCGACTTCTCCACGATCGGATGGACGGCGGTGAGCGCCGGCGTCGGCGCGGGCATTCGGCGTCTTTTGTCCCTTGTCAGCCGCAACCCCTTCGTGCAGCCGTTCGCCGCAGCTCTGGTCGCCGGAGCGATTGTGAGCCTTTTGAGCAGCGCACACTTGGCGATATCGCAACATCTCGTGGCGGCCTGTCCTTGCATGGTGCTGGTTCCTGGACCTCACTTTCTCAACGGCGCGATTGACCTCGTCAGGGCGCGCATTGCGCTTGGAGCGGCGCGCGTCCTGTTCGCCAGCCTCGTTATCGTCGCGATCTGCGCTGGCCTCCTGATCGGCCTCTCCTTCGGCCCGACGCGTCTGGACGCGCCCGTGACGTCTGTCCAGGTTCCCTTTTTCTATGATCTCTGTGCGGCGGGTGTCGCGGTCGCCGCCTACGGGGCCTTCTTCAATATGCCCTGGAGGATGCTGCCGGCGCCCATCGCGATTGGTGTCTCGGCACACGCCCTCCGCTGGCTCGTCCTTGATGCCGGTGCGAGCATGCAACTCGGGGCGCTGGCAGGCTGCACGCTCGCTGGACTCAGCAGTGCCTTGCTGTCGCGCCGTTTGCGCGTGCCTTTTGGCGCAATCGCGTTCGCAGCCGTGGTGTCGCTCATTCCGGGCATTTTCATGTTCCAGACAGCCGCCGACGCATTGTCCATCGTCAACTCCGGGCCCGGCGTGCCGGTCTCGGACCTGTATGAGATCGCCAGCAACGTTGTGAAAGTATCGGTGACCCTGCTGGCCATGGCGACGGGCCTAATCGTCCCCAAGATGTTGTTCGACGGGTGGCTACTGCTCTCCAGAAACGGAGACCGTCGCCATGGAGCCCCCAGCTAGCTCAGTGCCTCGACACGAGCGCGGGTCGCTCCAACCGATGTATTCACCCTTGCCGCCGTGACAAGCCATCCATACCTCCCGGGTCAAGGGCACGCACGGCTGGATCACTTGCCTCCTCCGACACCGCTCCTTGCAAATCCTCCAAAATGCGCTTGGCGCGCCGAAATGGGGCAGTCGCGTGTCCTTCGAGAAACAGGCCGAGTGTCTGGCCGAGCAGAGTGGACGCCTCTTCGATCCTCCCCTGGAGCCTCAGCATGTCGGCAAGGCATTCTGCTGCCTTGAGCTCCCAACCCAGCGCTCCCTGCTGGCGCGACATGGCGATCGCCTCGCGGAAGTGGCTTTCGGCCGATCGCGACTGACTTCCTTCCAGCGCCTGCAGCGCGGTGCCGTGTATGCGTAGCGCGTCCGGCAGCATTCCCAGAGCATCGATAGCTCTCGTCCGCTCCAACGATTCGGTCGAAGCCAGCACGGCCTCTTCCGGACGCCCGGCCGCTGCGAGCAGTTCGGCAAGCCGCCCCAGAAACGGGACGCGGGCATTGTCGTAGCGGGCATCGCTGAGATTGATGATTCCCGTCCGCAGGAGCTGTTCGGATCGCTCGAACTCCCGCTGGAGGAACAGCAAGCGGCCTTCGAAGGCCATCGCGGAGAAGACATAGCTCTGGATATTGTTGGCCTCGGCCAATTGGCGCAGCCGGAGGATGGCAGCCTCGGCAAGATCGAGCTCTTCCATCCTGAGGTAGATCGTGCAGCACCAGACGAGCGCCTGGCAGATCGCAGTGGGGTGTCCAGTCCGTTCAGCCGCCTCTTGGGCGGCAAGAGACGTGCGGCGTGCGCGGTCCAAGCGACCTTCGCACCAATCGACTGACGCCATGACGCACTGGGCATTGATCGAATGATTCACGCCCCAGCGGCCGATCGTCGATGTGTCGGGATGCGTTTGAAAGTAGGAGTGCGCCTGGACAGCGAGATCGAAGGCGGCCGGGTATCGGGCGCTGAAGTACAAGGACTCGCTCTTGACACTTTTGACCATGGCAACGGCAATCGGCTCATCGATGTCCGAAACGAGCCGGTCCATCCGTTCTATTTCGGCTCGCGCGGCCTTCAGATCGCCGCGTCGATGCAGGAAGAGAACGAAGGCAAGTCGAACCCTGAGTTCCCATTTGTGGTCTTCCAGATTGACCGCGATCGCGATCGCTCTGTTCAAGGCCTCGCGCGTGCGGCCGGTCATGCCTTCTGTGTACATCATGGTGAGACCGAGCGCAGCTTTCAGGACCATCTCATCTCGCTCGCATTCGGCGGTTGGATCGAGCCTGTCGACTGCTTTCGAGGTCCACGCAATGCATTCGGCGAGAAGTGAATTTTCCAGCCACACGGGCACGGCAGCTACGGCGAGAGCCACACCCGCGCTCTTTTCCCCGTTCGCAGCGAAGGCCCAATCCAGAGCTCCGCGGACGTTGTCCAGCTCCTTGACCGCGTCGCGGGCCATCTGCACCCGGTTCGGGCCGTCAGCGCACTTCCGCAGCATCGCGGTCAGGCAGGACGCCAGGTTGGCGGCCAGCATGTCTTGCTCGGATTGGTCGATCAGCTTGCCGAGCGCGAAAGCCCGCGCGATTTCCGGGAGTCGAAACCTTGTTCCATTGTCGCCGACGTCAACCGAGAGCAAGGACTTGCAGACGAGATCGGCGACGATGAGCGCCGTGTCGTGGTCCCCGTGCGGAACGATCGCGACCGCAGCCTCGAGGCTGAAGCTTCCCGCAAAGATGCCAAGGCAGCGGAACACAAGCTGCTCGCGCTCGCTGAGCAATTGGTAGCTCCAGTCGATGGCCGCAGCGATTGTCCGGTGCCGCGCAGGCGTTCCGCGGCGAGCGTCTTCAAGAAGGCTGAGGCGATCCTCTAGTCTGCCGGCCAAACCCTTGACGCCGAACGCGCTCACGCGGGCCGCGGCGATCTCTATCGCAAGCGGATTCCCGTCCAGCCTTATGCAGACCTGAGCGGCGTCAGCGGCGGTCGTATCATCGAGTTCGAAATCGTTGGTGACGGCGGCTGCTCGCTCGACGAACAGCTGTACCGCCGGGTAGGCCAGAGCGTCTTTGAGACGAAGATCCGCTTGCGGCGGAGGCAGGGAAAGGGGCGGGAGGGAGAATACCTGCTCGCCATTGATGCGTAGCGGCTCTCTGCTCGTGATCAGTACCTTCGTCCTGTCCGCTGCCAGCAGTATCGTGCTGATGGCGGCGGCCGCCCCCTCGATCAGGTGCTCGCAATTATCGAAGACCAAGAGCACGTTCTTGGTTCGCACCGCGGAGACGACCCCCGAAAGGGCGTCGCTGGAACGGACTTCGATCGGGAGGGCGGACGCGATCACGCTCGATATCAGCGAGGGGTCTGTGATCGAGGCGAGGTCGACCAGCCATACACCGTGCTCAAACTGCGGAAGCATCGTTTCCGCCAACCGAAGCGCCAGGGCGGTCTTTCCTACGCCTGCCGAGCCGATGATGCTGACGAGACGTCCGTTGGCCAGTTTCTGCTTGAGCGTCTCGACCGCTTCGTCCCGCCCGATCAAGCGGTTGAGTTGAGCCGGTAGGTTGTGATTCGTCGCCAGAGCCGGGTGGTCGTGCTGACCGGGTTCGTCGAGCACCCTTATCGGAGCGACGAACCTGTACCCGCGGCCGGGGATGTTGACGATGTATGGATTCGCGTTGTCGTCCTCGCCCAGGGTGCGGCGGAGCGCCGCCACCTGCACCGTAAGATTCGCCTCGACGACGACGGTGTCCGGCCAGGCGATCTCCAGAAGCTCGCGCTTGCTGACCAGCTCTCCGGCCCGCTCAACGAGCGCAATCAGGATCTCGATCGCCTTTGCGCCGAGACGGACGTCGCGGTCATCTTCGAAGAGGATACGCTTGGACGTGGAAAGACGAAACGGTCCGAATAGAAACGTACGCAGTGCTCTATCGTCGCGATCGGACATCCATTGATCAGCCGCTGGATCATGCAAGCGGCCTCATTAACCCGGAGGGCCCCAGGGTGTCCACCCACCGACGGTAGATTCAGGGCTGATTGTCCCGCTGCACCTGCACGGCGACCGCCTGCCGACGCGCCACGATGGCGGTCATCGTAATGCTTTCAGCCTGGACTGCGGACAGTTTGGCCAACTCCATGGCGGCCGCGGCCAGCAGCTCGATCGAATCGGCGCGGGCGTGAAGTCGCGCGGTCTGCCGTCCCAACACCCACCTGGGCAGCGTCTCGTCGGCAAGGACTGCATCGCGTGCAAGTCCGGCTTCGAGCGTCTCGCGAAGCTTCCCGGCACGCGCGCAAGACTCAATGGCAAGCGCGCGCAAGTTATCGAGCTGCTCCGCGCACTGGGCGTCGTCCGTTGGCGGGCAGCTTGCGAACAACCCGTTGATGTTATTCAAACTGGCTTGCAAACGGAGCAGGTGAGGACGCAAGTCCTCGCCGAACTGGGTTAAATTGCCGCTCATGGGGTTCCTGCCCTGATAATGAGCCATATTCCTCCCTGGCTGGCGTCGCGGCCAGCAAAATTTTGCAAATTCCCAGGTAGTCCGCGACTGCAAACTGTTTCTATGAGCCGGAGAACGGTGATTTTTGGAACATTTTACTGGCGAGTAAGTGGAGCAGAACCTAACCATCGGCCGGGTCTGCGGTATCCTGGGAACTCCAATGGCCGAAGAAGGCGACGGCTCATTCGAAGGTTTCTATGGTCGCCGACTTGCCGCCCATCTCGGTATGGACGGCGACTGTCTCCGCAAGATCAACCGTCAAGGAAAGCTCGCGCTTGCCGTCACGAGACTGACGTGCAACCGTCTGCTGCGGGAGCGGACCGCCGCAATTCCCTCGGAGCAAGCCTTCAGCATTCTTCATCAACTCGGCGACCTGGACCGGCATTCTTGCTGGCTCGCCGGGCGCCAGCGATATTCAGGCTCATTCCAGGCCGGGACGGTGAGCGTCATCGACTTGCGTGACACTCCCCAGTGCGAGTTCAAAGGTCCGGTCGACGCCGTCCAATATTATATCCCGCGCCGCGCACTCGACGAATTTGCCTACGAGAATGGTACGAAGCCGATTTCGACCCTGAGTTGGGATCGTGGTCGGCGTGATCCCTATCTTTCCGCCCTATCCAGTGTGCTTTTGACTGCACTGGAGGAAGAGAACGCCAACAACAGTCTGTTCATTGATCAGCTCGGCTTGAGCTTGCTGGCCCACTTCGCGCAGACATATGGCGCTTGCGCCCGCAAGGGCGCCCAGGAAAGCGGCCTTGCTCCATGGCAGGAGCGCCGAGCCAAAGAGATCATGCGCGTGCGCCTCTCAAGCAACTTGACGATCGCCGACGTCGCGGCCGAATGCAAGCTGACTCCGAGCCACTTCGCTCGCTCGTTTCGGCGCAGCACGGGTGTCGCTCCGCATGAATACCTCTCGCGGCTTCGTATCGAAGAGGCAAAGCGGCTGATGGCGGGCACGAAGCTCTCCTTAGCGGACATCGCGCTGATCTGCGGGTTCGGCGACCAGAGCTATTTTACGCGGGTGTTTTCGCGCACCGTCGGCACGAGCCCTGGCCTATGGCGCCGAACTCGTTCGGAAGGATAAGGCTGGCGCGCTTCGGAGTGGGAGTATCTGGATCTGCCCCATCGGAAGGACCGGCAAATACGACGAGTTTGGCAGAGAGGTTATCCGGCGACTGCGTAGCAACACAGGTGAGGGCAACCGAACTATTCTGACCATCGGATAAGGCCGATCGCTCGTTTGGTTGCAGAATTCATTGGCCGGTACGCTCCGCCTGAAAAACGTCGCCATGGCAGATCGCCGCGGCCGCACGCTCGGCGATCAGGATCGTCGGCGTCTGGATGTTGCCGGAGATCATGATCGGGATCACCGAGGCGTCGGCGACGCGGAGGCCTTCGAGGCCATGCACTTTGAAGGTCTGGGGATCGACCACCGCCATCTTGTCGTTGCCCATGCGGCAGGTTGAGGAGGCGTGATACAGCGTGGTGCAATGGCCGCGCACATACTCCGCAATGTCGGCGTCGCTGGTCGCCTCCATGCTCGGCGTGACTTCACCCTCGATCAGCTCTTTGAGCGGTGACTGCGCGGCGATACGGCGGTTGATGCGCACGCCCTCGACCAGCGTTGCGATGTCGCGGCCACTCGGATCGGATGAGAAGTAGCGCGGGTCGATTGCCGGATATTCCAGCGGATCGGCCGAGCGCAAGGTCAGTTCGCCACGGCTGTTCGGCCGCTGCAATGTCGAGTGCAAGGTGATGCCCGGCTTCGAGGACAGGAAGCGGACGTAGTCACGGTGCGGGCTGATCGCGCCATAGAGCTGCAGATCGGGCTCGACGTCCGGACGGCTGCGGACATGCGCGCCAGCCGCGACCCAAGGCGAGGAGCGGGGACCGCTGCGGCTGTCCTGCCATTCCTTCAGGCTGGCCTCGAGGCTTTCGTCGGTCCAGGCGCCGACGCCGATCTTTTCCTTGGTGTAGAAGGTAATGGGGATGTTGATGTGGTCCTGCAGATCCTTGCCGACGCCGGGCAGGTCGTGCACCGGCGTCACACCGACGTTCTTGAGTTCGTCGGCGGGGCCTATGCCCGACAGCAGCAGTTGCTGCGCGGAGCCGATCGCACCTGAGGACATCACGACATCGCTCGATGCCTGCGCAGTCTTGAACTGGCCGTTCTCGAGATACTCGACGCCGGTAGCGCGCCCCTTCTCTATGACCACCCGGATCACGCGTACGCCGGTCTTGACGGTGAGATTGGGCCGCGACAGCGCCGGACGCAGATAGGCCTTGCCGGTGCCGAAGCGCTCGCCCTGCTTGATCACGAATTGGAAGAAGCCAGCGCCTTCCTGGCTCTCGCCGTTGAAGTCGCGATTGTGCGCATGACCGGCGGCCTTGGCCGCCTCGAGCCAGAGCTGCTCGTTCGGATCGACGAACGGCACGTGCGCGACATAGAGCGGGCCCTTGGTGCCGTGCATCGGGCTGTCAGTGAAGTCGGCATTGTTCTCAAAGGCGATGAAATCCGGCAGCACTTTGCGCCAGCCCCAGCCGGTGCATCCGGCCTTTTCCCAGCCGTCATAGTCGGAGGGCAGGCCGCGGATATAGATCATCGCATTCATCGCACCGGAGCCGCCGACCATCTTGCCGCGCGGCCAGAACACGCGGCGGCCGCGGCAACCGGCCTGCGGCTCCGTGTAGAAGCCCCAATCGACCGCGGTGTTGAACATCGTCGGCCAGTCTGACGGAATGTCCGACGCCAACGGCGCGGCGCGCCCGGCTTCCAACACCAGCACCTTGCGGGCCGGATCCGCAGACAGCCGGTTGGCCAAGACGCATCCGGCCGAACCGGCGCCCACGATAATCGTATCGTACATCTCTCGCTCCATGGGTCACGCCGGCGTTTCACCGGACATCTCTGCTGTCATCCCGGGGTTGCGCGTGCGCAAGCGGTTCCAGATGCTCTCAAAGAGGCCGATCAGCCCGTTTGGCATCAGCACCATGACGGCGGCGATGATGATGCCGAGCCCGAGCGAGCGGAATTCGCCGATCTCGCGCATCGCCTCGTCGGCGGCCACCAGCACGATGGCGCCGACCAGCGGTCCCCACAGCCGGCCGATGCCGCCCACGACCACCATGGCGATGATGAAGAACAGCTGCGAGAACGACAGCACGCCAGGACCGATCGCGTTGAAATGCGCGGCGTAGAGCCCGCCTGCGAGGCCGGTGAAGAATGCCGACAGTCCGAACACCAGGAGTTGCATCTGGAAGCGGCTGATGCCGCGAGCCATGGCGCAGCCGGGATTGTCGCGCAACGCCCGGAAGGCGAGCCCGATCGGGCCGCGGATGATCGCCCAGGTGAACACCATCGTGATGGCGAACAGCGCCACGACTAGCGCGTAGTTGGCGACCAGGAACTTGGCCTTGAACATCGCGCGTGTGCCGAGATCGCCGAAGCGAGCGAATCCAACCGCGCCGCCGGTGAGTTGCCGGCATTGGGTGCCGACCATCACGAAGCAGTCCGTGTCGGTGACGATCAAAAGATACATCACCTGCGCGACCGCAAGCGTCAGCAGCGCGGTATAGGCGCCGCTCAGCCGCAGGCAGGCCGCGCCGATCACCAGGCTGAATAGCACGGTGGCAACAGCCGCGAGCGGCATCGCGGCCCAGATGTTGAGGCCGAAATAGAAGCACAGCATCGCGGTGGCGTAGCCACCGAAGCCGAACAGCGCCATCTGCGCCAGCGAGAAAACGCCGGAGAAACCGAACAGCAGGTTCCACTGCGAGGCGACGATGGCATAGAATAGGCCGAGCGTGACCTGGCCGATCACGTAACGGCTGTCGACATAGAACGGCAGCGCGATCGCCGCGGCGAGGACGACGAGGCCGACCAGGGGATGGGCGAGATCTTCGCGTTTCACATGGACCTCACAGACGCCGCACTTCGACCCGGCCGAACAATCCGCCCGGCCGGCGGATGAGCACCAGGATCACGATGGCGAGCAGAGCAGGGAAACCCCATCGCGCGCCGGCCAGGAACTGGACCAGCGCCTCGACGATCGCGAGACCGAACGAGGTGATGATCGCGCCCGGCAGATTGCCGAGCCCTGCCACCACGCACATGATGAAGGCCTTCAGCATCGGATCAGCGCCGAGCGAGGGTGAGAGCTGGGTAATCGATGACACCAGGACACCGCAGACACCGGCGAGCATCCCGGACAGGATCAAGACCTGCAGATAGACCCGCGCGACCGGCACGCCCATCAGCTTGGCGGCATCAGGGTTCTGTGCGGTGGCACGGATGGCGCGGCCCGCTTTGGTGCGGGTCAGGAACAGCGCGGTAGCGCCCATCAGTGCGATGGCGCTGACGACGATGATGAGGTTCTGCCAGGGTAGCGCGAAGCCGCCGAGATTGATCGCGCCGCCAACCGAGAGCGGTTGCCCCAGCGGCTGGCCGCCATAGAGCCGCAGCACGGCATTCTCGAGCGTGAGCGCGACGCCGAAGGTCGCGATCATGATGGTGGTCTCAAAGGTCTCGGGGCTGCGGCGCGACAGCGGGTAGGCGACCAGCACGAAGATCAGCGCCCCAATCACGCCGCCGACCGCGGTAGCGGCAAGCACCGCAAGCGGCACCGGCAATCCGAGCTGGCTGGCTGCCGTGAAGGCCGCGTAACCGCCGAGCGTCAACAGTGTGCCATGCGCCATGTTGAGCATGCCGAGCGAGCCCCAGACCAGCGACAGACCGAGTGTCGCCAGCGCGTACAGGGCGCCGGTGGTGATGCCAGAGACGAGTACGGGTCCTATGATCTCCACGTCGTCAGCCTCCGAGATAGGTTGCGAGCAGCTCGTCGCGCTGCAGCAGCACGGCTGGCTCGCCCGACCAGACGAAGGCACCGTTGTCGAGCAGATGGATGCGGTCGGCGATGTCGGCGACGCGGGCGGGGTTCTCCTCGACCAGCAGGATGGTGCGGCCGCTCGCCTTCAGCCGCGCGATCACCTCGTAGATCTGCTCGATGATGATCGGCGCGAGGCCGAGCGACGGTTCGTCGATCAGCATCACCGAGCCGTTCATCATCAAGCCGCGGCCGATGCCGACCATGCGCCGTTCGCCTCCGGAGAGGCTGGCGGCAATCTGGGTCTGGCGCTCGGCAAGCTTGGGCAGCAGGGTGAACACCTCCTCGAGCCGCCGCGCCACTGCCGCCTGATCGGAATCGAGATAGGCGCCCATCAGCAGGTTCTCGAGCACGCTCATCCCTGCAAACAACAGATCGCCCTGCGGCACATGGATCACGCCGTTGGCCGCCACGCGATGCGCCGGTTGGCCGGAGATCACGCGGCCGTTCAGCGATATCGATCCCTTGCGCACCGGGAGCAGGCCGGAGATCGCACGCAGCAGGGTGGATTTGCCGTGGCCGTTGGGGCCGACGACGGTGACGAGCTCACCCGGATCGACCGACAGCGATATGCCGGTGAGGACGTTACGGCCGTCGTAGCCGGTGACGAGCCCATTGACGACGAGGCAGGGAGAGTTCGACGGTTCAACCATGTGCGCTCATCTCGGGCTGTTTGACGAAAAAGGCCTTCAACCGGCTGGTCGCGGCCTTGCCGAGATAGGTCTCGACCACGGTCTGGTCGTCGGCCACCGCCGCGGGCGCGCCTTCGAAGATCGATTTGCCATGGTGCATGATCACGACGCGCGTCGACAGCGAGAGCAGGAAGCGCATGACGTGCTCGATCAGCAGGATCGCAATCCCCGAGGCCGAAAGCCGCTTCACGACGTCGGCGATCCGGTCGACCTCTGACGGGCTGAGGCCGCCGACCGGCTCGTCGAGCAGCAGCAATTGCGGCGAGGTCGCAACGGCGCCGGCAATCATCAGCAGCTTGCGGTCGAGCACCGGCAGGTCACGTGCGATGCGTTTGCGCCCCGCAAGGCCGACGAGATCGAGCGCTGTGGCGGCGCTCTGCCTGGCGACACGACTGATGGCAAAACCGGGAAAGCGGCGTTCGCTATGGCCGAAATGCGCGGCCACCTCGATGTTCTCCTGAACCGACAGACTGTCGAAGGCCGCATTGAGCTGAAAGGTACGGGCGATGCCGGCGCGGCACACCTCGTGCGCCGCAAGACCGGTGATGTCACGTCCCGCAAACAGGATGCGGCCGTCGGTGATCGGGGTGACGGCAGTGACGACGTCGAAGAAAGTCGTCTTGCCGGCGCCGTTCGGCCCGCCGAGGCCGACCACCTCGCCGGGCCGGACGGTCAAGGAGAGACCGTCCACCGCGCGGAGCGACCCGAACGTCTTGGTCACGTCCTCGCAGACGAGCAGTGGATCGTTCGTCCGGTCAGGAGAGGTCACCGCGCCAGCCTCTCACGCCTTGATCCACGGCGGCAGCTTCATCGCGTCGACGGCGTAGAGCGGAGGCGCGATCAGCTTGGGATCGGTGCGATAATCCTGGTGTTGTAGGAACTGGTGCGCCATCCCGAGCGAGGGATCCTTGACCTGGGTCGGATAGCAGAACGCGGACTGACCCTTCGGATCGGCGTGATAGATGCCGTTGACGCCGCGATAGATCAGCCGCTTCATCGCTTCCGAAACCTTGCGGGTCTGCTCCTTGTTGTTGGGCTCGCTGGCGCCGCCGGCGATCGCGGCCGACAATGCGTAGTGCCAGAGCCCGTCATAGGTCTGCGAGCCCGTGATGAAGGCAGCTTTGGCGCCGAACTTCTCGCGATAGGTCTTGCGGTAGGCCGCGGAGAATTCATCCGGCAGGCAGCCGATTACGGTGGAATAGATCACGCCGTTGACGGCTTCCTTGCCGATCTCGCGAAACGCCGGTAACGAAGGTCCGTACTGCATGTAGACTAGGCTCTGCGTCGGCTCGGGCAGGAACTGGGTCATGAACTGTGCCAGATCCTGCGGCAGGAAATGCGTCACCGCAATCGCAGCCGGTGGATTCTGCCGCAGCTTGGCAAGCGTAGGTCCCCATTGATTGGTCGGGAAGGGCACCGTCTCGTAGAGCCCGAGCTCGAAGCCGAACTCCGTGAGCCGGTCGCGGATCGCGTTGGCGATCACGATCGAATACTCGTTGGCCGAGGGGATGATCGCGATCTTCTTGTTCGGCGGATTCCACTGCTTGCTGTCGATCAGCGACTTCAGAAACAGCAGGAAGCCGGGGCCGTAATAGAATTCGGGCGGGTCGCCCTGGAAGCACGAATAATAACGCTGCGGGTCGCTGAGGAACTTGGTGTTGTGCGAGATCAGCGTGTTGTAATGCACGAAGATGACGTCGTTGTCGGCGGCGACGTCCATCTCCACCATGTTGGTGCCGACATTGTAGCCGTTGATGATGGCGCCGGCCGAATGGCGATCGATCAGGCGCTGCATCGCCTGGGTGACGATGTCGGCGCCCATCTCCTTGGTGTCCTCGATCTCGATCTGGATCGGGCGTCCGAGGATGCCGCCGGCGGCGTTAATTTCTTCGGCGGCGAGCGTGAGGCCGTTCTTGAATTCGATGCCATCTGCGGCGGCGAAGCCCGACATCGGCAGTGCCGAGCCGATCTTGACCGGTGCTCCCGCGGCGCGAGCTCCACCGTTCAGGCTTGCCAGCATTGCAATCGAACCCGCGCCGGCGGCAACGCCGCCGAGAAGTGAACGTCGGTCAATCATGATCGTCAGTACCCCTCGTCAATGGCGCGGACAATCCGACGCCTCCCTCTAAAGCAAGAGATGCACGGCGGTCGTTGCTGCACGAACCATGCCATGGCATCCGGCAATCCCATTTATCGACAACACCATCGAGTGAACTCAGCGCGTGGCAGGAAGGCGCGCCACCAGTGCGGCGGCGGCCTCGATCACTGCGGCTTGATGCGGCTGCAGATCGTTACCGCCCCATGCGGCCATCAGCGGCTCCCAGGGATCGGCCATATGTGTCCGCACGCCCGACAGCTCCTCGAGCACCGCAAGCCCGCAATACGGCGCGTACATCTCGGAATAGCCGCCTTCATGTGTCATCAGGATGCGGCCGTTGCACAAGGTTTTGGCGGCGGCGAGCAGCATGCGCGTCATCTCGCGATAGGCCGCCGAGGACAGCATCATGCGGCCGAGCGGATCGACACCTGACGCGTCGAAGCCCGATGCGACTACGATCATATCTGGCGCAAAGCGATGCAGCGCGGGCAGCACGACGCGCTCGAACGCCGCGCGATAGGCCCCTACACCAGATCCCGGCGGCAGCGGCACGTTGATGTTGTAGCCTTCGCCGGCACCAGCGCCGTTCTCGGCGAGCGCGCCCGAGTTCGGCGGAAACAGATTGTCCTGATGCAGCGAGACGGTGAGCACGCTGGGGTCTTCGTAGAAGATCGCCTGCGTCCCGTTGCCGTGATGCACATCCCAGTCGACGACTGCGACGCGGCCGACCTTGCCCGTCGCCTGCAGATGGCGGATTGCGACCGCTGCATTGCCGAACAGACAGAAGCCCATGCCGAGCTCGGGGCGCGCATGATGTCCGGGAGGGCGGACCAGTGCATAGGCATTGGTCACAGCGCCGGATGCGACCGCTTCGCCCGCGGCGATCGCGCCGCCGGCCGCGAGTAGCGCGATCTCGTAGCTGCCGGCGCCGAGCGGCGTCAGCTCGCTGGCATCGCCGCCGCCCGCGTCGCTGAGACGCTTGATATGCGCGATATGCTCTGACGTGTGGACGCGGGCGATCTCGGCGACCGTAGCCGAACGCGGCTTGATCTGCACGAGCTCATCGAGCAGGCCGCTGACCTCGACCAGATTGCGGATGCGGCGCTTGGTTTCCGGATTTTCTGCATGGGTCCCTGGCTGGATCGTCAATCCCGGCGGAAACACCTGAGCCCAGTTGCCGGTGTTGTGCCACATGTAAAGTTCATGGCAGACAAACCCAGTAGCCATGCGTGCAATCCTTCGTCCTGACGCGCCGCCCTCGTGTTGATCTATTCGACCGCGCTGATCGCCTCGTCGAACGTATCCGCAATCTTGTCGGCATGTTCGGTCGTGAAGGTGAGCGGCGGGGAGATGATGAACGTATCGGCGAGGTTGCGGATCAGGATGCCCTTGGCAACGCATCTCTCCCAGATCCGCTGGCCGAAATTCTCCGCCAGATCGAACGGCCGCTTGGTTTCGGGATCGGCGACCAGCTCGATGCCGATCATCAGTCCCTTGCCGCGCACGTCACCCATGTTGCGATGGCGCTTCTGGATGTCCTTCAGCCGCGCCAGCAGATAAGCGCCGACCTTGCCGGCATTGGCCGGCAGCTCTTCCTGCTCGACGATGCGCAGATTGGCGATCGCGGCCGCGCAGGCGAGGGGATGCCCGGCATAGGTGTTGCCGTGCATGAAGGCACGCGGCGTGAACTGGGACTTGTCGTCGGACTGGAAGGCCGCTGCAACCTTCACGTTGATCAAGGTCGCGCCAAGCGGGATGTAGCCGCTGTTGATCCCCTTGGCGAACACCATGATGTCGGGCTTCACGCCCCAGGCGCGGCTGCCGAACATGCTGCCGGAGCGGCCGAAGCCGGTGACGACCTCGTCGGCGATCAGCAGCACGCCGTGGCGATCGCAGACCTCGCGCAGCAGCGGCCAGAAATTCGCAGGCGGCACGATCACGCCGCCGGCGCCTTGCACCGGTTCGGCCATGAAGGCCGCGACGCTGTCCGGACCCTGGTAGATGATCTCGCGCTCCAGCAGCTCTGCGCAGAGCCGGCCGAGTGCCTCCGGATCCGACGTGAAGGGGTTGCGATAGACGTGCGGTGTCTCGACCTGGAAGAAGCCCGGCAGCAGCGGCGTGAATTGCTCCTTGTAGACATTGACGCCGCCGGCCGACAACGCGCCGAGTGTCACGCCATGATAGGCGCCGCGCAGCGAGATGATTTTGGTGCGCAGCGGCTGGCCGGCGAGCCGCCAATACTGTTTGGCGAGCTTGATGGCAGCTTCATTCGCCTCCGAGCCGCCGGATGAGAAGAATGTACGGACCATGCCTTCCGGCTCGGCGAGCCGGCAGAGCTCGTCCGCGAGCGCGACCGACGGGCTGTTGGTGGTGTTGCCGAAGGTGGAATAGAAGCTGAGACGATCGAGCTGTTCGATGATTGCCTGTTTGATCTCGGGCCGGCCATGCCCGACATTGACGTTCCACAACCCGGCCTGTCCGTCGAGATAGCGACCGCCCTGGCCGTCCGAGACATAGACACCGTCACCGCCCTCGATGCAGATTGGCGGATTCTCGGCGAGGAAATTGGCATTCGCGAAGGGGTAGACGACGTGACGAGTCAGCGTGTCGTTGTTGCGAGCGGCTGCTGTGGTCATGCTCTCGTTCCTGTTTTCCCCGGAACTTCGATGTTCGCTGCCTCAAGCATAAACACGGGGACAAAAATTGGTCAAATGACCAATTTTGTGCAACATGCAAATTTGTGCGCCACGAGATAGACAATCCCGCGCGCATTGGAGAGACGGATGACAGCTGCAGCACGCGAGCAGGTCGGCGCCAAGGGCGAGCGGACGCGGCGCCAGATCATCGCGGGCGCCTTGCAGGCGCTTGCGACCGGGGGCGTCGCGGCGACGACGACCCGCGACATCGCGGCCGGTGCCGGCGTTCGCCTCGCGACGCTGCACTACCATTTCGAGAGCAAGAGCGCGCTGCTGCTTGCGGTGCTCGAACATCTGATCGATGAGACGACCACGGCGCTGCGCGAGGAGACCGGCGAGACGGCTGACATCGCAAGCTGCATCCGCGGGTCCTTGCGTGCCGGCTGGCGCTACCTGACGCGAACGCTCGAGCTGCAGATCGTGCAGTACGAGCTAACCTTGTACGCGCTCCGGCGCGACGATGCAGTCGGGCTCGCGGGTTATCAATATGATGCATATATCAAGGTTTATCAGGACATCCTGCAGGGCGTTGCCGGGCGCACCGGCGAGCTCGACGTGGCTGAGTGCGCCGACGTTGCGCGGTTCATGCTGGCCGGTATCGATGGACTATTGTTGCAGGAGCTGGCGAAGCCGAACAGGGCCAGATCATCGCACGCGATCGAGACGCTGATCGCGGCGACTCAGGTATTCGCAAGCGGGCTGTCGAACAACCGTAAAGCGCGAAAGGCGCGGAGGCCCGCGACGCGGGGATGAGCGCTGCGGCATAAGTCGGCGGGGTCGGCTATCCGCTCGACGGCGAAGTGGATCGGCATCTTGCCTTGGGCGCTCGCCTTGCGGAGCCTGCTTCGCTTCAATCGTCGCCCCGCCAGATTACGGCATCAAGTCCATCCTTGAGCTTCAATTGGAAGGTGGTGGATTGGACCTGAAATACAGGGGTCATGACTTCACCGCCCCGGAGGTCATGCCGTCTATGAACTGACGCTGCAGCAGCACGAAGATCACGACGATCGGCAGGACGATGGTGACGGCTGCGGCGAGCATCTCGCCCCAGTCGGTCGAGTACTGGCCTGTAAGATTGTAGAAGCGGACGATCGCGGTGACGTTGCTGTCGTTCTGCAGGAACGTCACGGCGATGACGAACTCATTCCAGGCGTTTAATCCGACAATGATCGCAACCGTGAGCAGCCCCGGCCGCATCATCGGCAGGATCACGTAGAAGAATGTCTGCCATGGCTTTGCGCCGTCAACCTGGGCGGCTTCCTCCAGCGCCACGGGAATCGCCAGCGCATAAGTGCGCAAGAGGAAAATCGCGAATGGCGAGAACATCGCGGTGTAGATCAGCGCCACGGCGGGAATCGAATTGACGAGGCCGAGCTTGGCGAAGATGAAGTAGAGCGGATAGAGGTAGAGCTGCACGGGCACGGTGATTGTGGCCATGAAGTAGAAGGTCATGAAGCGCCAGAATTTTCCCTTCTGCCGTGCCAGAACGTAGGCGCAGGGCGTCGCGGTGACGCAGACCATCACGATGGTCAGGATCGCGACCTCGGCGCTGTGCAGCAGGCTCGGGCCGAGCTGGGCGTTGCGCCAGGCCGAGGAGAAATTCTCCCAGTGCAGCTGTGTCGGCAGCGCCAGCGGATTGCTGCCGATCTCGACCGTCGTCTTCAGCGCGTTCATCACGGCGAGCACGATCGGCAGCAGCGAGCTGAACGATGCAACGCCGATCAGCCCCAGGGCGAACGTCCTGCTCCAGCGGTCTCCGATCATGTCGATTGCGCGTCGTCGGTGATCTGGAGCCAGAGATAGACGGCGGTGGCGCAGAGGCCGAACAGGCTCATGACGCAGGCCGCCGCCGCGGCCTGGCCGACATCGCCCTCGAAGAAGGCGTGGCGGTAGGCAAACGTCGCCAGCACCTCGCTGCCATAGGCGGGGCCGCCGCGGGTGATGATGAAGATGAACTCGAACACTTGGAACGACCAGATCACGGTCAGGATCAGCATGAGCGTCAGTGTCGGGCGGATGCCCGGAATCAGCACGTAGCGGAACAGCGCGAAGAAGCCGGCGCCGTCGAGCCGCGCCGCCTCGATCTGATCGACGGAGATCTGCCGCATCGCCGACAGGAACACGACCGCAAGGAAGCCCCACCAGTGCCAGATGTCGACGGCCGCGACCGCATAAAGCGAACGATCGGGATCGGCGAGGGGATCGGAGATCGAAAATCCATGCTCGTTCAGCCAGGCAACGATGCCGGTGGCCGGGCTGAAGATCATGCCCTGGAAAATGCGTCCGGTGACGGCGACTGCGATGATGCGCGGCAGGAAGATGATGGACTGCACGACGATGCGCGCCTTCGGCGCCATCAACAGTGCGGCCGCCATGACAAGCGCGAGGCAGACCGGCACGGTGAGGAAGATCGCAGTCCAGATGAAGTTGTTGGTCAGCGCCGACCAGAACACGGGATCGGCGACCATGTTCTGAAAATTGGCCAGTCCCGCCCAAACAGGCGTGCCGACGCCATCCCAGATGAAGAACGCCGCCGTGAATGTCAGCACGGCGGGCACCAGGATGATGCAGATATTGATCAGCAGCGCCGGAAGCGCGAACAGCCACATTGTGGGATCAGGCCGTCCGCGGCGGCAGCGGCGGAACCTTGCCTTCCCTGGCTTCCTGGCTGAACAGCGTCTGCATCCGCGTCAGGTAGGCATCCGGCGTGATCTTGTTGAGCCAGACCTGCTCGATACCCTCGATGAGGTAGGAGTTGGTCGCGCCCGGCCAGAACGTCCAGGTCGTGAAGCCGTATTGCCCCTTGCTGAAGGCCTCGTGCAGATTCGCGATGGTCTTCTCGAACAGGGGATAGCCGATGCCGCTCAGCATCTCAGGCGGCAGGTCCTTGACGGGGAGGGCCCATTTGCCGGGCCAGTCGCGGTTCATGGTCTCGTAGAACTTGCGGGTCAGCATGAACTCGAACACGGCAGCAGCGCCTTCGGCATTCTGCGAGGTCTTTGCGATCGACAGCGTCGCGCCGCAGGCCAGATGCACCAGTGACCCCGAGAAGGCCGAGCCGAGCGTCGGCGTCGGCGCCACGTCCATGACCGTATCGGGCTTCGACATGCCGTAGGACTTGGTGCCGAACGACCAGGTGCCGCTGAACGCCATCGCTGCCTTGCTGTTCACGACCTGCAGGAAGCTCTGCTCGATCGTCAGCGAGAAGTAGTTCTTGCCGAAATAGCCCTTGTTGTACCAGGCCTTCGACAGTTCGACCGCTTCGACGAAGGGCGGTGCCGTCCAGGGAAGCTCGCCTGCGAGCGCCTTGCGGACGTTGTCGGGGCCGGCGACGTTGTTGAAGAACACCGTCATCAGCCATTCGTTGACGCCCTTCCAGTCGGCATTGCCGGCGCCGAAGGGGATGATGCCCTTGGCCAGCGCGGCGTCGGCGACCTCTTCCATCTCCTTGCGGTTGGTCGGCAGCTTCCAGCCGTTCTGCTTGAACAGCTCCTTGTTGTAGAACAAATGCATCGACTCGTAGTCGCGTGGCAGCGCGTAGAGCTTGCCGCCATAGACGCTGGTGTTGAGCAGCGGCGCGAGGAAGCGCTCCTTCCACTTGTACTTCTCAGCGAAATCGTCGAGCGGCAGGACCTGGCCGGCATTCGCGATCGCGGTGAGATAGGCAGGGCCCGCGGTCTGCACGATGTCAGGGCCGTTGCCGGCAACGAGAGCGACCTTCAGGAGGTTGTTGACCGCCGCGCCCTTCACCTCGAGCTGAAGCAGATACTTGTCCTGCGAGGCGTTGAAGGCCTCGACCAGATCGTTGCGCAACGCGGCTTGGCCGTCCGAATTCGCCTGGCCGAACCAGAACGTCACGACCTTGCGTCCGTCCTGGGCAGTGGCGCCGCGCGGCAGGCCCGCGGCAAGGGCCGCAACGGGAATGGAGGCAACGAGCTGGCGTCGGGTCATGGTCATGGGATGAAACCTCGGTTTCCTCGAACACTGGTGACAATTGTTGATTTGTCTTAGTAATACGTATAACTAAGCGAAATGGCGACGTCAATAACGAGGACGAAGCGGGGGAAAGGGCGCGACATAGCGGCGCCGTCCCGTCCCACGCAGAAGGATATTGCGCTCGCGGCCGGCGTTTCGCAGGCCGCGGTGTCGCTCGTCCTGAACAAGGCTGAGACGCCCTCCGTCCCGCCGGCGACGCGCACGCGCATCCTCGAAGTCGCGCAAGAACTGGGCTATCGGCCGAACCATCCGGCGCGGATGCTGCGCAGCGCGCGGACCATGACCTTCGCCTGCGTCATTCCCGACATTACCAACCCGTTCTATCCCGGCCTCGTGCGCGGCTTGCAGACGGTCGCGGCGCCGGCCGGTTACGACGTGCTGATCTTCGATACCGACGGCCGTCCGGAAGGCGAGGTGCGCGCCGTCGAATGGCTGTTGCAGGGGCGCGCCGACGGCGTCGTCGCGACCTTTTTTCATCTGCGCGCTTCGCAGCTCGCGGTGCTCTCACGGAACGGAATTCCGCTGGTACGGCTGGAGAGTCAGCACAAGCCGGATGGGCCTCTTGCGATCGACAGCGTCTATATCGACAATGTCGAGGCCGCAGCCGAGATGACGCGTTTCTTGATCGCGCGCGGGCATCGCCGCATCGCGATGATTCAGGCCGAATTCGGCCCGAGCCAACGCCGAGCACAGGGTTACGGTGCGGTGATGCGGGACGCAGGTCTGTCGCCCGATTTCATCACCGATAGCGCATATTCCGAGGAATCCGGCGCTCGCGCGATGAAGCGGCTGCTCGAGCGAAAAGAGCGCCCGACTGCCGTGTTCGGCGCCAGCGATGTGCTGGCGCTTGGCGCGATGGAGGCGGCGCGCATTGCCGGGCTCTCGATTCCCAACGATATAGCGATCGCCGGCTTCGACGACATTCCGGTCGCAAAGCTGCTCGGCCTCACCACGGTGCGGCAGCCGGAATTCGACCTCGGCGCGCTCGCGGCGAGGACGCTGGTAAGGCGGCTGCTGCCGGGCGGGCTCGAGGCGCCGGGCAAGAGCCATGAGCTGAAGTTCGAGATCATGAAACGCACGTCGGCCTGAACGGGCGAAGCATGAACGTGGGAGTGAAACAATGACCTTTATTCCTCATGATTACGCGGAGCGCGTCTATGCCGGCGTGCTTGGCAAGCTCATCGGGGTCTATCTCGGCCGTCCCTTCGAGGGCTGGACTTATGAGCGGATCATGAAGGAACTCGGGCCGATCAACTATTACGTTAACGAGCGTAGGGATGTCGCGCTGCGATCTCATCATCTCGTCGTCACCGACGACGACGTCTCTGGCACCTTCGCGTTTCCGCGCGCGCTTGCGGACAATGGTTATCCCAAGCGCCTGACCGCAAAGCAGGTCGGCGAGGCGTGGCTGAACTACATCGTCGAGGAGCGCGCCGTCCTTTGGTGGGGCGGCATCGGCAATTCCACCGAGCACACAGCTTATCTCCGCCTGAAATCCGGCATTCCCGCGCCACAGAGCGGCTCGATCGAGTTGAACGGGACGACCGTGGCCGAGCAGATCGGCGCGCAGATCTTCATCGACGGATGGGCGATGGTGAGCCCCGGCAATCCGGAGCAGGCTGCCTATCTCGCCGACCAGGCCGGGCGCGTCAGCCATGATGGCGAATCCGTGCATGCGGCAAAGCTGCTCGCAGCGATGGAAGCACAGGCTTTCGTCGAACGCGACGTGCAGAAGCTGATCGATGTCGGCCTTGGTTTCGTGCCAAAGGACGCGCTGATCCGCCGCGTCGTGAACGATGTCCGCGACTGGCACGCCGGCGACAACAGCAACGACTGGGAGCGAACCCGGGCGTTGATCGCTGATCGCTACGGCTACGACAAGTTTCCCGGCAATTGCCACGTCGTTCCGAACCACGCGCTGATCATCCTGGCGACGCTCTACGGCGCGAACAGTTTCCAGGAGGCGATGCGCATTGCCAACACGGCCGGCTGGGATACCGACTGCAACGCGGGAAATGTCGGCTGCCTGTTCGGCATCCGCTCCGGCCTTGCCGGGCTCGATGCCGGGCCGGATTTCCGCACCCCCATCGCCGACCGCATGTACATCTCGACCGCTGATGGCGGTGCCGCCATCACTGATGCGGTGATCGAGACGCAGTCGTTGGTTGCGGCGGGATTGGCGCTCGCCGGTGCGCCGGCACTTGCCGCCGCCAAGAACGGTGCGCGTTTCAACTTCAACTTCCCCGGCAGCCTGCAAGGCTTCCATTCCAAAGGCAGTTCGCCGGCCCGGCTGCACGAGGTCGAACTCAGCAACGTCGTCGGCCACAGCCGGACCGGCGAGCGCAGCCTCGCGATCGACTTCCGCCGCCTCGCGCCAGGCCGGGTCGCACGAGTAGCCAGTCCCACCTTCTTCGACAAGGAGGTGTTTACGATGCCTATCTATCAGCTCGTGGCCTGTCCAACGCTGTATTCGGGGCAGCGTGTCGAGTGCCGGCTTGAGTCGGAGCTGAATGGCGGCGCGGTCACCGCGCGGCTTTTTGCCAGCATCTATGACGAGAGGGACGAGCTCGTGCAGATTCATGCCGACGCGCAGGTACTTGCCGACGGCTCCCAAGCCGTACTGGTGTGGCAGGTGCCGGAGACGCACGCATATCCAATCTTCGAAATCGGCATCGAGATCGAGGCGCTTGATCCGCTCGGCGTCGACGGCACACTCTACCTGGACTACCTGACCTGGTCCGGCGCGCCGGATACGGTGCTGAAGCGGCCGGACAGCAACCTCAGCACGATGTGGAAGCACGCCTGGGTCAACAATGTCAGCCAGTTCCAGACACGATGGGAGGGGCTGCGCGTCACCAATGGTAACGGTCTCGGCTTTATCGCACAGGGCTCGCGCGACTGGAGGGACTATAGAGTGACCTCGGAGATTACGCCGCTGCTGGCGAACGCGTGGGGTCTCGCCGCCCGCGTTCAGGGTCGTGAGCGGTATTATGCAGTCATGTTCGATCGCGTCGAGGGTGGCCGTGTGCAACTGGTCAAGCGTGTGCACGACGAGATCGTGCTCGCCAGCGAGCCATTCGCTTGGCAACTCGACCGCAAATACAAAGTTGAGCTGCGCGTGGCCGGCACGTGTATCGAGACGCATGTCGACGGCAAGAAGATGTTCACCGTTAGAGACACTGGCGAACTGCCGCTCACCGGCGGAGCGGTCGCGCTTCTCGTTGAGAGCGGTTCGATCTCGACTGCAGAAGTACGCGTTTCCTCGAATGCGATGCTCGCAAGCTAGTGTCCTGAACCAGAAGTTCGCAACATTGCTCCGTCTTCTGCCGCGGCATTGTATCGGCAGAAGCGCCCGCTGGAAGCAAGGATGTCATCAGCGGACTTGGTCCATCGGAATGGTTTCGGATCGGCATCGTGTCGTTCGATGAACGAGGTGATATCCGCCCTGAGGGCAGCGACACTGCGATAGACGCCGCGCGGGGACAATCAGGGGCAACGCGCACCAAAGCGCGAGAGCAGCTGTGATCGCCGGCCGGAGCGATCCTGCTTGTCGGATGCCCGCTGTCGACTGAATGATTTCGCTCAGCGCGATCCACAGTGCAGGTGCAAGCTGTCGTCCTCGACATCGCCAAAGCCCTGGTCTTTTTGACAACTGCGAACTGGGCGGTTAAATTCCGAACTAATGTTCGGTAGTCGAACAAGTAGCAAGATGAGAGATGGGATGATGGATTCACGTGGCCATGGCGCCGGCGGCCCGAACCGCAGCGAGTCCATCAGGGCGCCCGATACGATTTACACCAACGGCAAGTTCCTCAAGGTTGACCCGCTGTTCAGCGTGGCGAGCGCGGTCGCCGTGCGAGACGGCCGCTTCGTCGCGGTCGGCAAGATCGATGAAATATCTGCGCTCGCGGGCCCGAACACGGTCGTTATTGATTTGGACGGTCGAACCGTCCTTCCGGGCCTGATCGATACCCATGCTCATGTCGAGCAGGCCGGATTGATGAAGTACACGGTGCAGCTGAACGACGTCACCACGGTCGAGCAGGCATTGGTCCGTATCGGGGAACACGCTGGCAGATTGCCCAAGGGGAAATGGGTGCGCGGTGCACAATGGCACCCGGTCTCGCAATTGGCCGAAAAGCGCTTCTTGACGCGCGAGGAGCTCGATCGGGCGGCCCCCCACAATCCGGTGTGCTTGCCGATTGGCCACTTCACTCTCGTCAACTCGGAGGCATTGGCCCTCGCGAAAATAACGAAGGACACGCCTGATCCGGATGGCGGGATCATCCATCGCGACAAATCGACCGGCGAGCCGAACGGTACATTGGAGGAGGCCGCGGAGGACCTTGTTCACGCCCTTCTGCCCGAATGGTCGGACGAGGATCGCGATGAGCAGATGAAGTTCGCGATGCGATACTTCAATCAATTTGGGCTGACCTCCGCAATTAGCGCGGCAGTCGATCCCGCAACTTTCCGCGCCCATCAACGAGTCCGGCAAGCCGGACAGGCGTCTTTGCGCATCAGCGCCATGTACGCGCCGACGGGCGGCCTCAATCCCAGCATGACGATCGAAGAATGGGAGCTGTTCTTCTCTCGCATCGGCGCAGCTTCAGACTTCGGCGACGATTGGTTGAGCTATTCCGGCGTCAAGCTTCAGATCGACGGCGGGATGACATTGCGAACAGCCGCGATGCGGGACGGTTACCCCGACGATCGCGAATACAAGGGGACCATCGTTATCGAGCCGTCCAGGTTCAATGCCCTGGTTGCAGCGGCCAATCGCTATGGCTGGCGCGTCGGCGTCCACGCCGTTGGGGACGCCGCCATCGACCGTGTCTTGGACGCCTACGAGCTCGCGAATGCTGAGAGATCCATCAAGGGACGGCGCTTTATCGTCATCCATGGCAGTCTTATGCGACCAGATCAAATGCAGCGTGCCAAGAAATTGGACGTGCGTGTCGACGCGCAGACCTCGTTCCTCTGGGACAAGGCGGCTGTCGTGGCAAAATTTCTCGGCAAAGATACCGCCGACCGGGCCTTCCCCATGCGAACCATGATCGACGTCATGGGCTTGAAGTTGATTGGGCAAGGTACCGACTATCCGATCAACCTCCTAAATCCATTCGTCAACATGTATGTCATGGTGACCCGCCGCGACAAGAATGGCGACGTGTATGGAGAAGGCGAACGGATCAGCCGGAAGGAAGCTATCCAGCTCTACACGAGCGCAGCATCTCGATATTCATTTTCAGAGAACAAAGTCGGATCAATAGAACCGGGCAAGTATGCCGATATGGTTGTTCTGTCCGACGATATCATGACGGTCCCGGAAGAAAGCATCAAGGACATCACGGCTGTACGGACCATCGTTGAGGGGCGAACGGTCTACGACGGTGAGCTCATCTCATGAGCGCGACCTAAAAACGAGAACAACGTCATGCCGCACTTGGTGATCGAATATTCGAAAGGGGCGCTCGCTCGCGACGACGTAACAGGCTTGATGGAGGCGCTCTTTGAAGCCGCTTGGCGAACGGGGATCATGAAGGCGGAGGACGTCAAGGTGCGGGCGTGCGTCTACGACGATTTCCTGGTTGCTGGGAAGCGTGACAGCTTCGTGCATCTGTCGGTCTACCTGCTCGAAGGTCGATCGCCCGACCAGAAGGTTGAGCTGAGTACGAGCCTTCGACGGACGATGACAGAGCGATGCCCTGATGTGGTCAGTATAAGCGTGGATGTCCGTGACATGGACCCGGTCGCCTACAAGAAACGGCTGAAATGACGGGTGCTCGCCGAAAGGCGGCAGCTTCTCAGACGAGCAGGGGCTGCGCGGCGACGGACATCTCCTTGAGGAGAGGCAGGAAGCGATCGATCATCTCACCGGTCGTGATGCGATCGACATGAGCGCCAATATTTGCGGCTGCGATGACGGCGCCATCGTAGCGGCGAATTGGCACCGATATGGAGCGAAAGCCCTCCTCAGCTTCCTGATCGACAAGGCTATACCCTTTGGTGCGGTCGGCAATGATTGTCGCAATTACTGCCGATTTGTCGAGCAGCGTCGACTGGGTCTGAGCCGCCAGCTTCATGCCGTCGACCGTTCTCGTCAGCTCGTCGTTTGCCAATCTGCCCAGCAGAACGCGTCCCACTGACGTGCAGAAAGCCGGCAGCCGATATCCTATGTCCAGTCCGGTCGAAAATACCCGCGCCGGACTCGAACGGGCGATGAAAACGACCTCTTCGCCATCAAGGATCGCAAGGGAGCAGACCTCCTTGGCCTTGCCGGCGACCTCGTCCATCAACGGCTGCATCACGGTGCTGATTTGGTTCGACGTCAAATAGGCCGAAGCCAAAAGCAGCACCCTGGGCGTTAGCGAGAACAACCGCTCGTCGCTCACGACGAATCCGGATTTTACGAGGGTCATCAGGATTCGGCGCACCGTCGCCCGCGGAAGATTCGCGCTCTTGGACAGGTCGCTGAGGGTCATTGGGCGGCGATCGATGCCAAAGGACTGTATCACGCGAAGACCCCGATCCAGGGTCTCGATGAACTCGCTTCCCTCCCGCGCCTTTTCCTCTTCTTCCGTACGCTTCAGCCTCGGCATTTTATTGGGCGGTCCCTGTCGGTAGCCTCTCGAAAGCGAGAACCATCACAAATGCGCGGGTCAGGCGCCAGCCTTGTCTGCGGCTGTCACCAGGGATTTGAGGTCAAAGGAAGCGTCTGCGGCCTGCTCCGGTGCAGGGGAGATCCCCGCGGCAATCAGGCGTCGGGCTGCCATTTGCTCGCCTGGCCGGTTGACGCTGTCCACCGCGACCAATCGGCCCTGGCGATAATAGAAGACCGAGAACCTTCCTTCGTCGACCGAACCTCGGACCGCCTGCCGATGATACTGTCCGGCCAGCCCGACGATCTGCAGCTTGACGTCATATTGGTCGGACCAGAACCTCGGCACACTCTCATAGGGCGCGGGAGCGCCGGCAATCGCCAGTCCAGCTGCCTTCGCTTGATCCTGGGCGTTTTGCACCGATTCCAGTCTGACCCAGCTTTCGCAAAAGCGGTTGAAGTGGTTGGCGCAGTCACCGGCCGCGAAAATGTCCGATGTTTCGGATTGTCCGTGCTCGTCAACAACAATTCCATTCGTGCATCTGAGCCCCGCCGAGCGCGCGATCTCGTCGTTGGCGACACCGCCAATCCCCACCAGCACCAGGTCGGCGCGGACACTGGCACCGTTGCCGAGCACGACAGCGGAAACTTTTCGATCGTTTCCTTTGAAGGAGGTAACCGTTTCGTCGAGCATCACGTCGACGCCAGCCCGCAAATGCGTATCGAGAAGAAAGGTCGACAAGATCGGCGAGACCGCACGCTCAAGCAGGCGGCTGCTCGCTTCTACGACGGTGACTTTCTTGCCCAGCTTTGCCGCGGAGGCCGCAACTTCCAGCCCTATAAAGCCGCCCCCGACGATGACGATCTCCGCGGCATCGGCCAGCCGTGCTTTCAGGTCGATCGCATCGGTCACCGAACGCAGATAGAAAATTCCATCGAAGTCCGCGCCCTCAACCGCGATGCGCCGCGCGCGCGAGCCTGTGGCGATGAGGAGCTTTTCAAACTCCAGAGCGTTGTCGCCGGCCAGCGTGACCTGTCGCGCCCGCAAGTCAAGCAGCGTGGCGCGCTGCCCAAGAACGAGATTGATCTGCTTGCCTTCGAAGAAAGTCTCGTCACGCAAGATCAGATTTTGCTCGCTGATGCGCCCGAGCAGGAAGTCCTTGGATAGCGGCGGCCTCTGATACGGCAACCACTCTTCGTCGCACACAATGGTGATGGGCTGACAATAGCCGGCGTCACGAGCAGTGAGAGCGGCTTGAACCCCGGCATAGGAGGCACCGATGATGACCAGCCCCGTCATGACTGCCTCGCCGGCACATGGACCACCAGCTCGTCGAGAGGGGTCAGCACCTTCAGCTGGCAACTCAGCCGACTGTTCGGCTTTCGCTCTCCCGAGACGGCGGACAGCAACTCGAGCTCTTCTTCGCTCGGCTGAGGGAGAGAGCTTGTTTGTTCTTCATCGACGTAGACGTGGCAGGTCGCGCAATCGAGGCAGCCGCCGCATTCGCCGTCGATACCGGGAATACCGTTGCGAACGGCCGCGAGCATCACGCTCAGGTCGCGTCCGACCTCGATGGATTTTTCGCTGCGGTCCTGCTGGACAAATCTCACTCGCGGCATCCGACCTCCGTTCTCTGTATCTGTTCGGTCTAAGAACATAAGTTCGTTAAACGGTTATACCAATTCCTGCGAGCTCCTCAACATCGATCCGGTTGCCCGTCTGCGGTTCCCTTAGGCACAGTTTGCGGAAATATTTTGCTTGCTCGCTCGTCACATTGGAGTCATTCTGAAAGAAATCGAACCGTTGTTCGACTACCGAACAAATAGGAAGAGCGCAATGAAGCTGACGACGGCGATCGTGGGCGTGGTGCTGACATCAAGCGCGGCGTTTGCCCAGCAGCAGGAGACCAATGCTCCCTCGCTTGCCTTGATCAACGGCAAGATTCTCACCATGGACGGTCAGTCAAAGGTTGCGGAAGCGCTTGCCGTTCGCGACGGAAAAATCTTGGCCGTGGGAGACACGGCGACGATCAAGGTGTTGGCCGGAAATCGCACCCGCACGATCGACTTGCAGGGCAAGACTGTCGTTCCCGGGCTGATCGACACGCACGCGCATTTCAGGGCCGCCGGTCTGTCCGACTACGTCGTGAATATGAGCGGCGCCAAGACTGTTGCGGATGCCCTCGCAAGCATCAAGCAGTTCGTGGCGAAGAAGAAGCCGGGCGAGTGGATCATCGGAAGCGCCTGGCATCCCCCGTCACAGCTCGCGGAAAAGCGCTACCTGACACGTCAGGAGATCGATGGAGTCGCGCCGAACAATCCGGTCTATCTCCGGACCGTTGGCCACTTCTCGATGGCCAATTCGATGGCGCTCGAGAAGGCCGGCGTAACCAAGGCCACCCCAAACCCAAGCGGCGGATCGTTTGAGCGCGACAGTGCCGGCGAGCTGACCGGCGTTCTGGTCGAGACGGCGATCGAAAACGTCGAAAAGGCCGTTCCGGAGTGGACAGCGGACGACGAGTTTCGCCAATTCAAGCTTGCGGAAGCTGTGCTGAACTCGTTCGGGATCACCAGCGCCGTGGAAGGGGCCACTTCGCCCAGGGACATCGCGGCCCTGCAGCGAGTGGCGCAGGCCGGTGAAGCAACGCTACGGGTCGGCCTCATGTGGCGCCCGGAGCCTCCCGCCGAGAACGCGGCCTGGGAGGCCATCATGCGCGGCAACGGCGCCTCGTCGGGCTTTGGCGATGACTGGCTGAAGTTCGCCGGGATCAAGATCCTTTACGATGGCGGCATGACGCTCAAGACGGCGCTCATGCGCGAGGCCTATCCAGACTCGCATGATGACTATCACGGCATTGCCCAGCAATCGCCGCAACGTCTCAAGGAGTTGGTGTCCATCTGCAATCGCTACAATTGGCGCGTGGGTGTCCATGCCGTCGGCGACAAGGGCATCGACCAGGTCCTTGATGCCTTCGAAGCGGCCGACAAGGAAAAATCGATCAAGGATCGGCGTTTCGTCCTGATCCATGGCAGCTTGATCGTGCCCGAGCAAATGGAGCGCGCGAAGCGCCTCGGTGTCAGAGTCGACTTCCAGAACGTGTTCATGTGGGACAAGGCCGCCACCGTCGAGCGCTTCCTGGGTGCAGCGGTCGCCAATCGGGCTGTGCCCACGAAGACTCTCATCGAGAAGGTGGGGCTGAACAGCCTCGGCGCCGGCACCGACTTCCCGGTGAACACGATCAATCCCTTCATCAACATGTACATCATGGTGACCCGCAAGGATCCCGCCGGACGCGTCTATGGAGCGAACGAAGCCGTCAGCCGCGAGCAGGCGCTGCGCCTCTATACCAGCGCGGCATCGCACTACATGTTCGAAGAGAACGAGAAGGGGACGATCGAGGCCGGAAAACTCGCGGATCTGACCGCGTTGTCGGCGGACTTCATGACGGTCCCCGAGGAACAGATCAAAGACATCAAAGCCGATCTGACGATTGTCGGCGGCAAGATCGTGTTTCAGCGTTAGTCAGCGTCCCGATAGCCGGAGGACGCATCTCGAAGCCGGAGAGAGGAGATCCAAGTCATGATGAGCAAAGAGCAGAACGACCTCATTACCCGCGTCGGACCAAAGGCGCCTGCGGGAAAGCTGATGCGGATGTATTGGCAGCCTGCTGCACTTGTCGACGAACTCGAGGAGGGACGCCCCATCAAGGCCGTCAAGCTTCTCGGTGAGAATCTCGTTCTGTTCAAGGACGAAACGGGGCGCTATGGCCTGCTCGATCGCGACTGCCCGCACCGGGGCGCCGACCTTGCCTTCGGCCGGCTCGAGAACGGTGGCCTGCGCTGCGCCTTCCACGGGTGGCTGTTCGACGCCACGGGGCAGTGTCTCGAGACGCCCGCGGAGCCTGCAAACTCCTCGCTCTGCAAAAACATCAAGCAGCGATCCTACCCCGTCCTGGAGAAGGGTGGAATCCTGTGGGCGTATTTGGGTGAAGGCGAGCCGCCGGCGTTTCCGGAGATCGATTGCTTCGCGGCGCCGGGCGAATACACCTTCGCCTTCAAGGGCCTGATCGAATGCAATTGGCTGCAGGCCCTGGAAGTCGGCATCGACCCGGCTCATGCCTCGTTCCTTCACCGGTTCTTCGAGGATGAGGATACATCGGCAGCCTATGGCAAGCAGTTTCGCGGTGCGTCGGCCGACTCGGAAATGCCCATGACGAAGGTCCTGCGCGAGTACGACCGGCCGATCATCAACGTCGAGCACACTGAATACGGCCTGCGGCTCATCGCCTTGCGAGAAATCGACGAGCAGCGCACCCACGTTCGCGTCACCAACCAGCTGTTCCCGCATGCGTTCGTCATTCCGATGAGCACGGAGATGACGATTACCCAGTGGCATGTGCCCGTCGACGACGAGAACTGCTATTGGTATGCGATCTTCACCAGCTACGCCGCGCCCGTCGACAAGGCGAAAATGCGCGCGCAGCGCCTCGAGCTCTACGAGTTGCCGGAATACCGCTCGCGCAAGAACAAGTCGAACGACTACGGCTTCGATCCGCACGAGCAGGCGACCGAGACTTACACCGGCATGGGCGCGGACATCAACGTCCATGACCAGTGGGCCGTGGAGTCGATGGGCGCCATTCAGGACCGGACGCGTGAGCATCTCGGGCAATCCGACAAGGCGATCATTCAGTACCGCCGGCTGCTTCGCCAGGAGATCGAGAAGGTGGCCGCCGGGGGCAAGCCGCTGTTGTTCCTCGACGCTGCCAGCGCGCGCAGCATCCAGGGGCCGGCCACAATGGACGGCATCGGTCCGACGAAGGGCTGGGAAACCTACTGGATGGAAGTGGACGTCAAGCGTCGTCGGGGCGCTCCCTGGACCGCGCCGGTGCCCGCCGAGCTCGCCAAGAAGGTGCCTCACCTGACCGCCGCCGAATAACCCAGGCCGGCCCAGCTCAGCAAAGGAGATGTCGTTGAGTTTCGTCGAAAAGCACGGTCTCTGGTCGGCCGAACAGAAGGAGGCTGCCATCCGCATGCGGCGGATGGCGGCGGAGCAGGAGTTGCATACGATCCGGCTCTCCTTTCCGGACCAGCACGGCATCTTGCGCGGCAAGGCGCTGGTCGCTTCCGAGGCGCTCTCGTCGATCGAGAGCGGCTGCTCGATAACGACGACATTGCTCGCGAAAGATACCTCTCACCGCACGGTGTTTCCTGTCTTCACCGCCGGCGGCGGGTTCGGGATGCACGAGATGCAGGGGGGAGGCGACATCATGATGGTCGCCGATCCCACCACCTTCAAGGTTCTCCCCTGGGCACCAAAAACCGGGTGGGTGCTTTGCGACCTCTACTTCTCCGACGGGCGACCCGTGCCCTTCGCCTCCAGGGGCCTCTACCAATCCGTGCTGGGGCAGCTCAAAGACCGGGGCTATGACTTCAAAGCGGGCCTTGAGGTCGAATGCCACATCTTCAAAGTCGAGAATGCCCGACTGACTCCGGGGGACGCCGGCAGTCCCGGCCAACCAGGTGAGCCTCCGGAGGTCAGCCTGCTGTCGCAGGGCTATCAGTACCTGACGGAGCAACGCTATGACCAGATGGAGCCTGCGCTCGAGCTGATCAGGCAAAACATCGTGGCGCTGGGCCTGCCGCTTCGGTCGATCGAGGTGGAGTACGGGCCGAGTCAGTGCGAGTTCGTGTTTCAGCCCACCGTCGGCATTGAGCCGGCGGACACCATGGTGCTGTTTCGTACGGCCGTGAAGCAGATCTGCAACCGCCACGGCTATCACGCGACCTTCATGTGCCGGCCGCGGATACCGAACGTGATGTCATCGGGATGGCACCTTCATCAATCGCTGGTCTCCCGGAAGGACGGCGCCAACGCGTTCATGACGAGCGAACCGGCCGGTCTGTCGAAACTTGGCAAGCACTATATGGCCGGGCTGCTGGAGCATGCCAGGGCATCCGCGGTCTTCTCGACGCCGACGATCAATGGCTACAAGCGCTACCGTTCCTATTCGCTGGCTCCGGATCGGGCGATCTGGGGACGCGACAACAGGGGCGTCATGATCCGCGTGCTGGGCGGTCCCGACGATAAAGCCACCCGGCTCGAAAACAGGATCGGCGAGCCGGCCGCAAACCCCTATCTGTACATGGCGTCGCAGATTCTCGCCGGCCTCAACGGCATTGATCGCCAGCTCGATGCCGGTCCGTCGGCGGACACTCCCTACGAAACCAAGGCAAACCTCCTACCGACCTCCTTGCGCGAGGCGGTGTTCGCGTTGCGCGATGACCCCTTCTTCCGCGAGGCTCTGGGAGAGAAATTCGTCGACTACTACGTTTTCATCAAGAACGCGGAAATCGAGCGCTTCCAATCGACGGTCACCGAGTGGGAGCAACGAGAATATTTCGAAATGTTCTGAAGCAGCATCACCGAAGCGGGAGAAGAGAGATATGAGCTTGAGGTTTGGACTTGTTGGGGCCGTCGCGATTGCCACTGCCTGGATCTCGCCGGCGCAGTGCGACACGATCAAGGTGGGGATCATTGGCACCATGTCCGGTCCGTATGCCTTGTTCGGCCAGAACTTCAAATACGGCATTGACGCCTGGGTGGCCAAGCATGGATCGAAAGTCGGCGATCATCAGATCGAGTTTGTCTATCGCGACGAAGAATCGCCGAACCCTGCCAAGTCGAAATCATTGGCTCAGGAGTTGATCGTCAAGGAGAAGGTTCAATACATCGCGGGACTGTACTTCACTCCGGACGCCCTGGCCGTCGCTCCACTTCTTGAGGAAGCGAAGGTACCTATGATCGTCATGAACGCCGCGACGTCCGCGATCGTCGAGAAGAGCCCCTACATCGTGCGGACGTCCTTTACGATGTGGCAGAACACGGTCCCCGCGGCAAAGGTGGCGAAGGCCAGAGCCGCCAAGAAGGTGGCGATCGCCGTCAGCGATTACGGCCCCGGCATCGATGCCGAAGCCGCCTTCAAGAAGACGTTCGAGGCAGATGGAGGCACCATCGTCCAATCGGTCAGGATGCCGCTCAATACGACCGACTTCGGCCCAATCATGCAAAGGATCAAGGATTCCGGCGCAGACATGATCTTCACGTTCTTGCCGGCCGGTCCACCAACCCTGGGGTTCGTCAAGGCCTATATCGACAACGGACTGAAAGCGTCCGGCGTGAAGTTGTTGTCCACGGGTGATGTCGTGACCGAGCCCGATCTTCCGAATATTGGTGACAGCGGCGAAGGCATCTTGTCGACTTACCACTACGCGGTCTCGCACGACTCTCCAGAGAACAAGACCTTCCTGGCCGATATGGTCAAGGCTGGCGCCAAGCCTGACGACATCACCATGGCGTCGGTCGCGGCCTATGACGGTGCTCGGCTCATTTACAAGATGGTCGAGGCCACGAACGGTCAAAAGGATCCGGACAAGGCCCTTGCGGCCGTGAAGGGCATGAAATGGGTCAGTCCGCGCGGACCCGTGTCGATCGACCCGGATACCCGACATATTCGTCAGAACGTCTATCTGCGCGAAGTCGTGAAGCAGGACGGCAAGTTCCTCAACAAGGAACTGCAAACGTTCGATGCGCAGCCGGACTGGGGTCTGGCGAAGAACTAGAGCGAATCGCTCGCGAAGTAGAATCTCGCGAGCAATCGCTTCAACGTGTCGGAGAGGGGCCCGGAATGAGTGGTCGGTTGCAGTCTATTCGCTTCGTCAATGGTTGCATCTATCGCGATGCCAACGACCGGATTCCGGCTGATACGCTGGTGACGCAAAATGGCGCCATTCTTTCTGCCGGCGTTCAGGACGAGGCCCGCTCCGCACATGTCACCGTCGATCTGCGCGGAGCAACTGTGATACCCGGCTTGACGGACGCCCACAGCGCTCTCCGCGCCGGTAGCGCCGCGGGCCTGATCGCCTTGGAACGGGACCTGTTCGACTCGTCCGTCGACCTGCGGTCGGTCAAGACCTTGATGACGGTGGTCCGCGGGACCATTCAGCATGACGCGTTGGGGGCGCAACATTTCAAAGCCGCGGAAGTATTCAACTAATGGCGTGGACGGCTCTCAGCATCGGGCTGGATGCCCTTTCGTACGGCATGGTGCTTTTCATCATCTCCATCGGGCTGTCCATCATGATGGGCCTGATGAGGGTCGTGAACCTTGCTCATGGCGCATTTGCGATGATCGGGGGATATCTCGCGTCTTTTGCGCTCAAGAGCGCAGGAGTTGGATATCCGCTCGCGATTGTCCTGGCGGTCCTCGGCACCATCGCGATCGCCTTTCCGCTCGAGTTTCTTCTCTACCGCCGGATTTATCGCAAGTCCGATGAGCTGACCCAGATTTTGCTCACGATCGGCATTGCGTTCGTCATCATCGGCGTTGCCAACTACATTCTTGGCCCGACAACCAAATCCATTCCGCTGCCTTCGCTGCTGAGCGGTCCCGTCGATCTCGGCTTCCGAATGATCCCAGCTCATCGGATTTTCGTGATGATTTGCGGAGTGTGCACCGCGGGCTTGCTCTGGCTACTGATCGACCGCACCGAGTTCGGGATCCGGCTGCGTGCCGCGGTCGACAACGGTGACATGGCCGAGTCGCTCGGAATCAAGACGCAGATCCTTTTTTCCGCGACCTTCGCGCTTGCGGTCGGCCTGGCGGCGTTCGGGGGCGTGGTGGGCGCCGAACTGTTGCCCGTCGAACCTTTTTACGCACTCAGATACATGGTGACATTCCTTGTCGTCGTCTCGGTCGGCGGGGCGGGATCGATCCCAGGCGCCGTGGCGGCATCGATATTGCTTGGCCTTGCGGACACGACCGGCAAGTACCTCGCACCCGAATATGGTGAGTTCTTCTTCTATCTTGCGGTCATCCTGGTCGTATTTCTGTTTCCGAACGGCCTTTTGGGCAGGAGACACTGACGTGACCGATCGAATCATGGTCGATGGCATGAGCGCGCCTCGTTTCTCCGTCCCGCTCGAGCTGCGCGCTGTCGCAATCACGCTGGCGCTCGGAGCGCTCGGCTACACGCTTTTTCCTGATGACCTCGCGTTTCTGACGCGACTGATCAGCATCACGCTTCTGGTGCTGTCGCTCGATCTGGTCACTGGATATTGCGGTGTCGCCACCCTGGGGCATGCGGCGATCTACGGTGTGAGCGCCTATGTCGTGGGCAACGCCTGCCTTGCCGGACATTCCGACCCCCTGCTGTTGTTGCTCGTGGGGGCAGTGGCCGGTGCCGTGATGGGGCTGGTCTCAGGGCTCCTTGTCACGAGGTTCAAGGGTCTCCCACAGCTCGTGCTATCCATTGCCGTCGGACAGCTCATCGCGGCGCTGGCCAACAAACTGTCGAGCCTGACGGGCGGAAGCGACGGCTTGTCCGGCATTTCGCCTGGACGACTCTTCGGGGTCTATGCGTTCGACATGTACGGTCGCACCGGCTACGTCTTCTCCGTTGCGGTGCTCATGGTCGTGTTCGTGGTGCTGCTTCGAATCGTGCACTCTCCCTTCGGCCTTCTCTGTCAGGCAATCAAGGATGACAGCCTTCGGGCACGGATGATCGGCGCCCGCGTGTATCCCCGGCTCGTGCTGATGTATGGCGTGTCGGGAGTTGTTGGCGGAATTGGTGGAGCTCTCAACGCCATCAATACGGGCGTCGTGGGACTGGATAGCGTCGGATTTGAGCGGTCGGCTGAGGCTCTCGTCATGCTGGTCCTGGGTGGCGCAGGCAGTCTCTGGGGCGCGCTGATCGGATCCATCGTCTTCCAGGTGTTCGAGCACTATGTCTCGGCTGCGAATCCATTCCATTGGATGACCATGGTCGGTGCGTTGCTGATTGCGGTCGTGTTGTTCGCCCCCAAAGGCCTGGTATCCTTGGGGGGCCTGCTTGCTGGTCGCGCCGCGTCGCTGCTGAGGAGGCGCCCGTGAGCCAGTCCCTGCTTGAACTGCGAAATGTTTCGATGTCCTTCGGCGGGATGAGGGTCAACGATGATATCTCATTCAGTATCGGGAAGGGAGAAAGGGTCGCATTGATTGGCCCGAACGGCGCGGGCAAGACCACGCTCGTCAACGTTATCTCCGGTGACTTGACCCCTTCACAAGGCGCCGTACACCTCGCCGGTGTTGATGTGACCGCGCTACCGATTTCCGATCGCGTCGATGCCGGCTTGATCCGGACATTTCAGATTACGAGGCTCTTCAAGAGCCTGACGGTCGCACAGAACGTCGCGCTCGCCGTGATGCAGAGGAAGGGGCTCACGAGAAGTATGTTTTCCTCCCCGATTGATCGGCCGGACGTTCGCCTGGAGTGGGAGCGGGCCCTTGGAATGCTTGGTATCGCACATCTGGCCGACAGGCAGGTCTCGCAACTGGCGTACGGTCAGCAGCGCCTTCTTGACCTGGCAATCGGGCTTGCTCTCGAGCCGAAGGTCCTGCTCCTGGACGAGCCCGCGGCAGGGGTGCCGTCAGAGGAGTCCTCCAAGATCATCGAGGCGATCGACAGATTGCCTTCTGATATCGCGGTTTTGATGATCGAGCATGACATGGACCTGGTCTTCAGATTTGCCCGCCGTGTGCTCGTTCTCGCCAACGGAAAGCTGATCTTCCAGGGCAATCCGACAGAAGTCACGCACCATCAGGAAGTCCGTCGAGCTTATCTAGGTAGCTACGCAGATGCCCGCCACGCGTCTTGAAGTCAGAGGTCTCAGTGCCGGGTATGGCCCCACCCGCGTCATCGATGACATGTCTTTCGAGGTCTTGCCTGGAGGTCGTCTCAGCGTTCTTGGTCGAAACGGAGTCGGCAAGACCACCTTGCTCGCATCGCTGATGGGTCTGACGACCCATCATGGCGGAAAAGTATTCCTGGACGAAGCAGATCTCACGGATACCAAGGCATCGACACGTGCTCAACGGGGTCTCGGTTACGTGCCGCAGACACGCGACATATTTCGGTCGCTGACGGTGGAAGAAAACCTGGTCGCGGGTCTCAAGGATCGCGGTCGAGAGGCGCTTGAAGAGGTCTACGTGATGTTCCCGAGGCTGGCTGAACGCCGGCGCCACTTCGGGACGCAGTTATCGGGCGGCGAGCAACAGATGCTTTCGCTTGCCAGAACGCTGCTGGGAAGGCCCTCGGTTCTCCTGCTGGACGAACCGCTTGAGGGTCTCGCCCCGGTGATCTGCGATCAAATCATGGACATCATCACAGCGTTAGCGAGCTCTGGCGAGATGACCATCGTTCTGGTCGAGCAGCAGATCGAACGAGCACTGCGGTTTGCCGATCAGGTCATGGTGGTTGAACGGGGCAAGGCGGTCTGGAGTGGGGAATGCGCGCACTTGCGCGACGACCCCAAGATGGTCGAGCGCCTGCTCGGTGTCGGGTTACACTAAAGCGGGCGGTGTTCCCGCTGAGTGAGCTAATGGACGAGGCATTTCGGGTCGCCTCTCGCTTTGAGAGCACGTGCTCGGTGGCGATCTCATGGAGCTTCTTCTCGTGCAAGCTCGGCACGTCGCGGATGGAGCGCTGCCATCGGGTTAACTCCTCTTAGGACAAGCCCCGGCACCAATCAGGGTCGTGCTCCTCTGCAAATTCCTTGAACGTCTTTCTGCTCTGAGCAGCGGCCCGCTTTTTGACGCGCGGATCGATGCCCTGGCGCGTCAATGCAACCTTGTAGTCGCGTGCCTTCTCGCGCGCTGCTTAGGGTCAGAACGTCACCCCCTGCGCTGTCGCGGTCGCCAGCCCTGGCGAACTCCATCTCCGCCCGTTTGCCCCCGGGGTCGGTGAAACGGAAGGCCCACACCCGACCACCGCTCCTGCGCACGACCAGATAGAGGCCCCAGTGTCCGCATGGGCGCCAGCTTGCAGGGATTTAACTTGGTTCGAATTGAGCGCCACTTTAACGTTCCCCTGTCGCTTACCACTTACCGGCACGGATGCTTTGCCCGTCACGGTCAGTCGTTCCGCAAGGAACCGTTCGGATGTGGGACCATCACGGATACTTTCAAAGGGGCCGACGTGCCGCCTTACCACTTCTTTACCAAGACCGGCCGACGTTCGGCGATTTTTGGCGAAGACAGACGATAATTGATGAAGCCAAGTCACTGTAAATAAAGCAGAATGTAAGGAGTGACGATGCTCGGGGATAGCAGGCGCGACGTTGAAATTGGACACATGATCCGTGACGGCATTCGGTAAACTCGTTCGCACCACGGCGTTCCGGCTGACGCTGGTCTATCTGCTGCTGTTCGCGATGTTCGCGGCCTCGCTGCTGGCCTATTTCGCCTGGAATACGCGGCGTCTGATCACCGAGGAAATCACGCAGACGGTCAATGCCGAGACCTCGGAGATCCACGAGATCTACGACCGCGGCGGCATGTTTCGTCTGGTGCGCACGATCGAGTATCGGGCACTGCGGCCGGGCGCCAACCTCTACCTCGTGACCACGCCGACGGGCCAGGCGATTGCCGGCAATGTCGGCTCGCTGGCGCCGGGCGTGATGGCGACGCGCGGCTGGTCGGAGACGGCCTACCGGCGGATCGAGGATACAGATGATCGCGACCATCGCGCGCTCGTTCGCGTCACCGAATTGGAAAACGGCTTCCGGCTTCTGATCGGCCGCGACCTCGCCGAGCGGCGGCGCCTGTTCGGCATCGTCGCCAAGGCGGCGCAATGGTCGGTCCTCATCGTGGTCGTGCTTGGCCTCGCCGGTGGCATTTTCGTCGCGCGGAGGGTGCTGAGGCGCATCGACGCCATGACCGGCACGGCGCAGCGGATCATGACCGGAGATCTCAGCGAGCGCCTGCCCGTGGGGCGCAGTGGCGACGAGATCGATCGCCTCGCCGAGAACCTCAACGCCATGCTCGAGCGGATCGAGGCGCTGATGGCGGGCCTGAAGGAGGTTTCCGACAACATCGCCCACGACCTCAAGACACCGTTGACGCGGCTGCGCAATCGCGCCGAGGAGGCGCTGGCGAGATCAGGCTGCGAGGCCGACTACCGCGCCGCGCTGGAGCGGACCATCGAGGAATCCGACGGGCTGATTCGTACTTTCAACGCGCTTCTGATGATCGCGCGCGCCGAGTCCGGACAGGCGCGCGGCAACATGGATGATTTCGACGCCGCCGACGTCGCCAATGGCATCCACGAGCTCTACGAGCCCCTGGCGGAGGACGACGGCATGACCTTGAAGGTGAAGGCCGATCCGACGCCGGTTCATGCCAACCGCGAGTTGATCAGCCAGGCGCTCGCCAATCTGGTCGAGAATGCGATCAAGTACGGCAAGCCCGCTTCGCAGCCCGCGGGAACCGTGGTCAGCATGGATAGCCGGCAGATCACGATCGAGGCCCGGCGCGAGGGCGATCAGGTGCTGCTCAGCGTCACCGATCGCGGCCCCGGGATCCCCGAAAGCGACCGCAAGCATGTCGTCGAGCGCTTCGTCCGGCTTGAGGCGAGCCGAACGCTGCCGGGCTCCGGCCTCGGCCTCAGCCTCGCCTCGGCTGTTGCCACGCTGCATGGCGGAGAATTGCGGCTGGGCGATGCCCATCCCGGTCTTGTCGCCACGCTGGTGCTGCCGGCGCGCGCGGGCGACAGGGTTGCTCCGCCAATGCCGGATGTGCCACAGAAGGTGGCATGAACCACTCCGCGCCGGGAAACGCGGACAAGCATGGTGAGAGGCTGGCCGCACGCTTCGCGGAGGCTCCCCATATTGCCGCTTCCACAACTGACGAACGACGTTTGGAAAGCTGGCTGGCCGAGCTTGAGCCGGCCCAATCGGCGCGTCTGGAAGCGCTCCTGGGCCACCCCTTTACCCGCGACATCCTGGCCGGGATCGCGGAATTCTCGCCCTATCTGTTCGATCTGGTGCGCGCCGATGCCCCGCGCCTGATCCGGCTGCTCGAATGCGATCCGGATCCGCACCTCGCTGCACTGATCGCTGAGGCAAGGGGCGCGGTGCTCGCGGCACCTGACGAGACCGAGGTGATGCGGCTGCTTCGCCGGATGAAGGCGGAAGCCGCGCTGCTGATCGCGCTGTGCGACATTGGCGGTGTCTGGCCGGTGATGCGGGTGACGGCGGCGCTCACCGATGTTGCCGTGTCCTCCGTGCAGGCGGCGCTGCAATATCTGCTGCGGCAGGAAGCCGCACGCGGCAAGCTCTCGCCGCCCAATCCGGAGGCACCCGAAGAGGGCTGCGGGCTGATCGTGCTCGCGATGGGCAAGATGGGCGCGGGCGAGCTGAACTATTCCAGCGACATCGATCTGATCGTGTTCTTCGATCCCGATGCGACAACGCTGGCGGCGGACATCGAGCCGCAGCCGTTCTTCGTCCGTGTCACACAGGGGATGGCGCGCATCCTCCAGCAGCGCACCTATGACGGTTACGTCTTCCGCGTCGATCTGCGCCTGCGGCCCGACCCGTCCTCGACGCAGGTGGCGATCTCGCGGGACGCCGCGCTGAATTACTACGAGCGGGAAGGCCGCACCTGGGAGCGCGCTGCGATGATCAAGGCGCGGGCCTGCGCCGGCGATGCCAGGGCGGGTGAAGCGCTTCTGGCGGAGATCGCGCCCTTCGTCTGGCGCAAGCATCTCGACTTCGCCGCGCTCGCCGACGTGCACGACATGAAGCGGCAGATGCAAACCTATCGTGGCCAGAGCGAGGTCGCGGTCGAGGGACACAACGTCAAGGTCGGGCGCGGCGGCATCCGCGAGATCGAGTTCTTCGCGCAGACTCAGCAGCTGATTGCGGGCGGCCGCCATCCGGAATTGCGGGTGCGGCCGACGCTCAGGGCGCTCGATGTACTCGCCTCCAGCAAGTGGATCACCTCTGCGGCGCGCGACGAGCTGACGACGGCCTATGAATTCCTGCGGCGGGTCGAGCATCGCCTCCAGATGATCGCCGACGAGCAGACCCATACGCTGCCTGAGGACAGGCAAGCGGTCGGGCGCTTCGCGTGGTTCTTCGGCTATCAGGATCGTGAAGCCTTTGCGCGCGACCTGTTGCACCAGCTCCAGATCGTCCAGGGTCACTACGAAAAACTGTTCGAGGGCGACGATCCGATCGGGACGGCCAGGCTGCCGGCGCTCGACTATAGTGCAGGTCCCGACGATCCGCGCCTGCTCCAGCACCTGGCGACGCTGGGCTTCAAGAAGCCGGCCGCCGTCGCGCAGACCGTGCGCGACTGGATCACCGGCGACTACCGCGTATTCCGCAATGAGGCGACGCGAAGCGCCTTCGTCGAATTCGTGCCGGCCTTGATCGACGGTCTTGCCCACGCCGAGGAGCCGGATCGCGCCGTCGTGGCGTTCGATCATTTCCTCGGAGCACTGCAGCGCGGCGGCCGGCTGATCACACTGCTCGGCCAGAACCGCGATCTCGTCGCACTGGTGGCGCTGGTGCTGGGGGCGGCGCCGCGGCTCGGCGAAATGCTGGCGCGGCAGCCGCAGCTCATGGATGGTCTGATCGACCCGCGCTTCTTCGGCGCCATGCCCGACAGGCAGGAATTGTCGGGCCGGCTCGCGGCCACCGTGCGAGACGCGGACTCCTATGAAGAATTTCTCGATCGCCTGCGCCTGTTCGGCCAGGAGAGCCTGTTCCTGATCGGCACGCGCATCCTGTCCGGCACGGTTTCGGCGCAGCAGGCGAGCACCGCCTTTGCCGATGTCGCCGAAGGAATCGTGCACACCGTGCATGGCCTCGTTGCCGATCGCTTTGCCGCCCAGCACGGCCGGATCAAGGGGCAGGAGACCGCGATCATCGCGATGGGCCGGCTCGGCAGCCGCGAGATGACGGCCTCGTCCGATCTCGACCTGATCCTGCTCTACGATTTCGACAGTGACAATCCGGACTCCGATGGACCGAAATCGCTTCACGGCGCGCATTATTTCGCGCGCTTCACCCAGCGCCTGATCAGCGCCTTCACGACGCGCACCAATTACGGCGTGCTCTATGAGATCGACATGCGGCTGCGGCCGTCGGGGCGCGCCGGCCCGGTGGCCTCGAGTCTCGTTTCATTCGCGGATTACCAGGCCACCGAGGCCTGGACCTGGGAGCACATGGCGTTGACGCGCGCCCGCGTGGTGTCGGCATCGCCCGAATTCCGGGAACGGATCGAGCGTGTCATCCGCGATGTCCTGACCCGCCGCCGCGATCCCGCAATCACGGCCAACGACGTCGCCGACATGCGGCGCGCGATCGCGCAGGAGAAGGGCGAGGCCGATTGCTGGGATATCAAGCATGCCGCCGGCGGCATGGTCGACATCGACTTCATCGCGCAATATCTCCAGCTCGTGCATGCCCACGAGAAGCCGGACATTCTCGACGTCAGCACCGTGCAGGTGCTGGATAATGCATGCAGGCTCGGTGTGCTCGCACAGTCCGAGACCGAGATCCTGCGTGCCGCGGCGCGGCTCTATCACGACCTGACGCAGATCCTGCGGCTTTGCGTCAGCGAGCGCTTCAAGCCGGAGACCGCCGGCACCGACCTCCTGCGCGTGATGGCGCGCGCGGGCGACGCGCCGGACTTCTCGTCGCTGGAGGCGCGGGTGAAGGAGACCCAGACCGAGGTGCGGCGCGTGTTCAGGGCGCTGCTGGAAGGGACGTCGCCTGCTTCAACGAGGTAAGGGCCTCGCGCACATCAGGCTCGAGGCCTGCACCGCCCGCATCGAGATGGGCGAAGATCGCGCGCTTCATCCGGGGATCCCAGAATTTCTTGATGTGCTCGGCAATCCCCGGCACGGCCTTGTCATGGCCCTGGCTCCGGAAGAATCTGCCGATCTGGTTGGCCATGTAGATCAGGCGGTCAGGCGACATCGGCAACCTCCGTGGCATGGCGCGCGACGATCCGGCTGCCATGCGAGAATATCTCGAACCCGTCCTGCCGCGCGATCGCGATCAGCGTGATGCCGGCGGCTTCCGCCGTGCGCACAGCGAGGGCGGTCGGCGCCGACACGGCGACCATCACCGGCGCGCCGATCGCGGCGGTCTTCTGCACCATCTCCACCGAGACCCGGCTCGTCAGCAGCACCATGCCGCCGCGCGCATCCGCGCGGCTGCGCGCCAGGGCGCCGGCGAGCTTGTCGAGCGCGTTGTGACGGCCGACATCCTCGCGCAGCGCGACGATGCCGCCTGCGGGGGCCCAGAACGCGGCGGCGTGAACGGCGCGGGTTTGCATGTTGATCGATTGCAGGGGCGCGATCGCCTGCATCGCCGCCATGATCTGCTCCGGCGTGAAGGTCTGCCCCTGCGGCACCACGGCCGCCGGTCGCACGGCCTCGGCAATGGACTCGACGCCGCAGATCCCGCAGCCGGTGGGGCCGGCGATATGACGACGCCGCTCGCTGATGCGCGCGGCATTTTCTGGTGCAAGCCACATCCGCAGCTCGATGCCGTCGTCGAGACGGACGACGTCGAGAGAGCGAATGTCGTCGACCGACCCGACGATGCCTTCGTTCACGCTGAAGCCGACCGCAAAATCCTCGAGGTTCTGCGGTGTCCCCATCATGACGGCGTAGGTGCCGCCATTGTAGGTCAGCGCCAGCGGCGTCTCCTCCGGGATCAGCCGTGTCCCCTCTGATGCGATGCCATCACGCCAGATCTCGCGGTCGGTGGCCTGGACTGGAACGTGCATGCGGTTACTCCGCGGCCTCGGCCGGCGCGATCCGGCGGGAGTGCCGCGCCTGCGCGTCATAGGCCTTCTGCCAGTCGGACGGGCCGTTCGAGGGCGAGACCTGCACCGCCGTGACCTTGTATTCGGGGCAATTGGTGGCCCAGTCCGAATAGTCGGTCGTGATGACGTTGGCCTGCGTGTCCGGGTGGTGGAAGGTGGTGTAGACGACGCCGGGCGCGACGCGGTCGGTGATCTCCGCGCGCAGCGTGGTCTCGCCGGCGCGGCTCTTCAGCCGCACCCAGTCGCCGTCGCGCACGCCGCGCTGCTCGGCATCGTGCGGATGGATCTCGAGGCGGTCCTCGGCATGCCAGACGACGTTCTCGGTGCGCCTTGTCTGCGCGCCGACATTGTACTGGCTGAGGATGCGCCCCGTCGTGAGCAGCAGGGGATAGCGCGGGCCGGTGCGCTCGTCGGTCGCGACATATTCGGTGACGACGAACTTGCCCTTGCCGCGAACGAAGCCGTCGATATGCATCACCGGCGTGCCGTCGGGCGCCTTCTCGTTGCAGGGCCACTGCACCGAGCCGAGCTGGTCGAGCCTGGCGTAGGAGACGCCGGCGAAGGTCGGCGTCAGCGCCGCGATCTCGTCCATGATCTCGGACGGATGGCTGTACTTCATCTCGAAGCCCATGGCCTTGGCAAGGCCGATGGTGACTTCCCAGTCGGCCATGCCGTTCTTCGGCGTCATCACCTTGCGCACGCGCTGGATGCGGCGCTCGGCGTTGGTGAAGGTGCCGTCCTTCTCGAGGAAGCTCGAGCCGGGCAGGAAGACGTGGGCGTAGTTCGCGGTCTCGTTCAGGAAGAGATCGTGGACGATGACGCATTCCATCGCCGACAGTGCCGCCACCACGTGCGAGGTGTTGGGATCGGATTGCAGGATGTCCTCGCCCTGCACGTAGATGCCCATGAAGGTGCCTTCGACCGCGGCATCGAACATGTTGGGAATGCGCAGGCCGGGCTCCGGGTTGAGCCTGACGTTCCACAGCGCCTCGAACTGCTCGCGCACTGCATCGCCCGAGATGTGGCGGTAGCCGGGCAGCTCGTGCGGGAACGAGCCCATGTCGCAGGAGCCTTGAACGTTGTTCTGGCCGCGCAGCGGGTTCACGCCGACGCCGGGACGGCCGATATTGCCCGTTGCCATCGCGAGATTGGCGATCGCGATCACGGTGGTCGAGCCCTGGCTGTGCTCGGTGACGCCGAGGCCGTAATAGATCGCGCCGTTGCCGCCGGTCGCGTAGGTGCGGGCGGCCTCGCGCAGATCCTTCGGATTGACGCCGGTGAGGATGGCGGTGGCTTCCGGGCTGTTCTGCGGCTGGGCGACGAAGGCGGCCCACTCCTCGAACTCGCTCCAGTCGCAGCGCTCGCGCACGAAGGCTTCGTTGACGAGCCCTTCGGTGACGATGACATGCGCCAGCGCCGTCATGACCGCGACGTTGGTGCCGGGCATCAGGGGCAAATGCAACGCCTTCACATGCGGCGATTCCACCATTTCGGTGCGGCGCGGATCGATCACGATCAGCTTGGCGCCCTGACGCAGCCGCTTCTTCAGGCGCGAGGCGAAGACGGGGTGAGCGGAGGCCGGGTTTGCGCCGATGACGACGACGACATCGGTCTCCTCGACCGAGTCGAAATCCTGCGTGCCGGCGGAGGTGCCGAAGGTGGTGGCGAGGCCGTAGCCGGTCGGCGAGTGGCAGACGCGGGCGCAGGTGTCGACGTTGTTGTTGCCGAATCCGGCGCGGATCAGCTTCTGCACCAGATAGGTCTCTTCATTGGTGCAGCGGGACGAGGTGATGCCGCCGATGGCGTCGCGGCCGTATTTCGCCTGGATGCCGCGCATCCTGGCGGCGGCGAACGAGAACGCCTCGTCCCAGGACACTTCGCGCCAGGGATCCTCGATGCGCTCGCGGATCATCGGCTTGAGAATGCGCTCCTTGTGGTTGGTGTAGCCCCAGGCGAAGCGGCCCTTGACGCAGGAATGGCCGCGATTGGCCTTGCCGTCCTTGTACGGCACCATGCGCACCACTTCCTCGCCGCGCATCTCGGCCTTGAAGGCGCAGCCGACGCCGCAATAGGCGCAGGTGGTGACGACGGAGTGCTCGGGCTGGCCGATCTCGATCACGGACTTTTCCGTCAGCGTCGCGGTCGGGCAGGCCTGCACGCAGGCGCCGCAGGAGACGCATTCGGAGCCGAGGAAGCTTTCGCTCATGCCGGGCGAGACGCGGCTGTCGAAGCCGCGGCCGGAGATGGTCAGCGCGAAAGTGCCTTGCACCTCCTCGCAGGCGCGGACGCAGCGCGAGCAGACGATGCACTTGGAGGGATCGTAGGTGAAGTACGGGTTGGACTCGTCCTTCGGCATCCAATTGTCATTGGTGCAGCCGTCCGTCCTGGCGAAGACGTGGTTCTCGCCCTCATAGCCATAGCGCACGTCGCGCAGGCCCACCGCACCGGCCATGTCCTGCAGCTCGCAATCGCCGTTGGCGCCGCAGGTGAGGCAGTCGAGCGGATGGTCGGAGATATAGAGTTCCATCACGCCCTTGCGCAGCCGCTTCAGCCGCTCGGTCTGGGTATGCACGACGAGCCCGGGCATCACGGGCGTGGTGCAGGACGCCGGCGTGCCGGCGCGGCCCTCGACCTCGACGAGACAGAGACGGCAGGAACCGAACGCGTCGACCATATCGGTCGCGCAGAGCTTTGGAATCTGGTGGCCTGCATCCCTCGCGGCGCGCATGATGGAGGTGCCCTCGGGCACCGTCACCTCCTTGCCGTCGATGGTCAGCGTCACCATCGTTTCCGATTTCGAGCGCGGCGTGCCGAAGTCTATGTCTTCGATCAGAGACATTGTCGTTCTCCTATTCCGCGGCCTGAAGCGTGGTCGGGACCGGTGCGAAATCCTCCCGGAAGTGCTTCAATGCGCTGAGCACGGGGTAGGGCGTGAAGCCGCCGAGCGCGCAGAGCGAGCCGAATTTCATGGTGTTGCAGAGGTCCTCGACGAGCGCGAGATTCTCGCTCACGCGCTCGCCCTTGATGATCTTCTCGATGGTCTCGACCCCGCGGGTCGAGCCGATCCGGCACGGCGTGCACTTGCCGCAGGATTCGATGGCGCAGAACTCCATGGCGAAGCGCGCCTGCCTGCGCATGTCGACGCTGTCGTCGAACACGACGATGCCGCCATGGCCGATGAGGCCGTCGCGCGCGGCAAAGGCTTCGTAGTCGAACGGCGTGTCGAACAGGGCGCGGGGGAAGTAGGCGCCGAGCGGGCCGCCGACCTGCACCGCGCGGACCGGACGGCCCGTGAACGTGCCACCGCCGATGTCGTCGACGAGTTCGCCGAGCGTCACGCCGAAGGCGGTCTCGAACAGGCCGCCGTAACGGATGTTGCCGGCGAGCTGGATCGGCATCGTGCCGCGCGAGCGGCCCATGCCGAAATCGGCATAGGCCTTGGCGCCTTCGGCGAGGATGAAGGGAATGGCGGCGAACGACAGCACGTTGTTGATCACGGTCGGCTTGCCGAACAGGCCGTGATGCGCCGGCAGCGGCGGCTTGGCGCGCACGATGCCGCGGCGGCCTTCGAGGCTTTCCAGCAGCGAGGTCTCCTCGCCGCAGACGTAAGCGCCGGCACCGACGCGCACTTCGAGATCGAAGGCTCGCTTCGAGCCGCCGATATTCGCGCCGAGATAGCCGCCGCGCCTGGCCGCCATGATGGCCGCGTTCATCGCCTCGACCGCGTGCGGATATTCGCTGCGGATGTAGATGTAGCCCTTGGTCGCGCCGACGGTGAGGCCGGCGATGGTCATGCCCTCGATCACCAGGAACGGATCGCCTTCCATGATCATGCGGTCGGCAAAGGTGCCGCTGTCGCCTTCGTCGGCGTTGCAGACGATGAATTTGCGGTCAGCCCTGGCCTGGGCAACCGTCTTCCATTTGATGCCGGTGGGGAAGCCTGCGCCGCCGCGGCCGCGCAGGCCGGACGCGGTGACTTCGTCGAGGATTGCATCCGAGCCAAGCGAGAGAGCGCGCTCCAGGCCCCTGTAGCCGCCATGGGCGTGGTAGTCGTCGAGCGAGCGCGGGTCGATCACGCCGCAACGGGCGAAGGTGAGGCGGGTCTGGCGCTTGAGCCAGGGGATCTCGTCGGTCGCTCCCAGCCGCAAGAGATGCGGCGTGTTGTCGGCGAGCGCGGTGAACAGCGCGGGCACGTCGGTCTCGGTGACGGGACCGAAGGCGATCCGGCCCTGGGGCGTCGCCACCTCGACCAGCGGCTCCAGCCAGTAGAGGCCGCGCGAGCCGGTCCTGACGATCTCCACGGCAATGCCGCGCTTGGCGGCGGCCTGCTCCAGCGCAAGGGCAACCTCGTCGGCGCCGACGGAAACCGCACCGGCATCGCGCGAGACGTAGAGGCGGATGCTCATCGCTGCGCCTCCGCAATCAGCGCATCGAGGCGCTTCTGGTCGAGCCGGCCAATGAGGCGGCCATCGAGCATCGCAGACGGCGCAGTCGCGCACAGGCCGAGGCAGTAGATCGGCTCCAGCGTGACGCGATCGTCGGCCGTGGTGTTGCCGAGCGAGACGCCGAGCCTTGCCTCGGCGCGCGCAGCCAGCGCATCGCCGCCCGCAGCCTGACAGGCTTCCGCACGACACAGCTTCAGCACATGGCGACCGGCCGGCTTGTGGCGGAAATCATGGTAGAACGTGAACACGCCGTGGACCTCGGCGCGCGACAGATTGAATGCCTTCGCCACCATGGGAATTGCCGCCTGCGGCACATGGCCGAACGCCTCCTGAAGCGCATGCAGGATGACGAGGGTCGCGCCTTCCTGCCCGGCATGTTCGGCGATGATCTCGGCGCCGCGCGTCTCGTCCCAATCAAAAACCGCTGTCATTCTTCATTCTCAACCAGAGCGTTTCCTGCTCCCAAACTATTTGGAATCATTCGAAGATCAATAAAGCTGTCCCGTGCTGCGATTGCGAATTCGGATCGATTGAAGGGCGCGATCACTCGATTTCAAATTGCAATCGAAGCCGTTCTCGCAGGCGGTTTTTGCGTGTTGCGGAGGAGTGGGCGTGCTAGCTTGCATGCCACCACAGAATCCGAAGGGATAACCGGTTGATCGACAAGCTTGAACTGCTGCTGGCGCTGGCGAAGGAGCGGCATTTCGGACGCGCGGCGGAAGCCTGTGGCGTGACGCAACCGACGATGTCGACCGGGCTCAAGCAGCTCGAGGAGATCCTCGGCGTGATGCTGGTCCAGCGCGGCTCGCGCTTCCAGGGATTTACCCCGGAAGGCGAGCGGGCGCTCGACTGGGCGCGGCGGATCGTGGGTGATGCCCGCGCGATGCGCGACGAGATCAACGGGCTGAAGCATCAGCTCTCCGGCGAGATCCGCATCGCCGCGATCCCGACCGTGCTCGGCATGGTCGCCTCGCTGACGACGCCGTTTCGCGCCAAGCATCCCGAGGTGCGCTTCCGCATCCAGTCCACCACCTCGTCCGAGGTGCTGGGGCTGCTCGAAAATCTCGAGGTCGATGCGGGGCTCACCTACATCGAGAACGAGCCGATCGGCAAGGTGCGCACCATTCCGCTCTACAACGAGAGCTATCGCCTGCTGACCGCGCCGGATGCGATGTTCGGCGACCGCGAGACGGTGACCTGGAAGGAGGTCGGCCAGGTGCCGCTATGCCTGCTGACGCCCGACATGCAGAACCGCCGCATCATCGATCGCGCATTGCGCTCGGTCGGCGCGGAGGCGACGCCGACGCTGACCTCGAACTCGCTGCTGGTGCTGTTCACGCATGTGAAGACGGGGCGTTGGGCGAGCGTGATGCCGGCCAAGCTCGCCGAGACGCTCGGCCTGTCCGATACGGTGCGTTCGATCCCGATCGTCGACCCCGAGGTCAACTACAGCATCGGCATGGTGATCCCGCAGCGCGATCCGATGACGCCGCTGATCGCGGCGCTGGTCAATGTGGCGCGGGAAGTGGCGCCGACGCTGCAATTGTAGAGATCTACAGCGTGATGTGATCAGATCTGATTGCTGCACCGGCGGTGCGCTCCCTTGCCCGCTTGCGGGAGAGGGTTGGGGAGAGGGTGTTTCCGCAATGGGACAATCCCCTAGAGGAGAAAGCCCTCACCCGCGCCTTCGGCGCGACCTCTCCCGCAAGCGGGCGAGGTGTCCAAGCCGCGGCAACCGATTCAACCTAAAGCCACTCGAAGCTACAGGAAGCGCTACGCGGCAGCCGATATCCCGGACGCCGCCTTGATCGCGTCGCGCGGCAGGGTCACGCGGACGACGGTGCCGACATCGATCTTCGAACGCAGCCGCATCGAGCCGCCGTGGAGCTGCGCCAGCGAGCGGGCGATCGCGAGGCCAAGGCCCGAGCCGTGATAGGTCTTGGTGAGCTGGCTCTCCACCTGCTCGAACGGGCGGCCGAGCCGCGCCAGCGAATGTGGCGCGATCCCGATGCCGGTATCGGCGATCATCAGCACGATGCTGTCCTCGAGCTGCCGGCTGCGCACCACGATGCGCCCGCCCTCGGGCGTGAACTTCACGGCGTTGGAGAGCAGGTTGACGATGATCTGCTTGGTCGCGCGGCGGTCGGCGACGACGGAGATGGGTTTTGCGATGTCGGCGTCGAGCGTCAGGCGCTTGTCCTGCGCACGGCCGGTGACGACCCGCAGGGACTCCACAAGCGTCTTCGAGAGGTCGAGCTCTTCCATGTCGAGCTTCATGCGGCCGGCTTCGATCTTGGACATGTCGAGGATGTCGTTGATGACCTCGAGCAGATAGTGGCCGCTGGTCAGGATGTCCTGGCAGTACTCCTGGTATCTCTCGCTTCCGAGCTCGCCGAACATGCCCGAGCCCATGATCTCGGAGAAACCGATGATGGCATTGAGCGGCGTGCGCAGCTCGTGGCTCATATTGGCCAGAAATTTCGACTTGGTCTGGTTGGCTTCCTCGGCGCGGGTCTTCTCGCGCTGGTACTTCTCGGCGAGGTCGGCGAGCTCGATCGCCTGGCGCTCCAGCGCGGCCTGCGAGCGCTTCAGGTCGATGACGGTGGCACGCAGGCGCAGGTCGTTGTCGACCAGCTTCTGCTCGTGCTCCTTGATGCGGGTGATGTCGGTGCCGACCGAGACGTAGCCGCCATCCTTGGTGCGGCGTTCGCTGATGTGCAGCCAGCTGCCGTCGTCGAGTTGCGCCTCGAAGGTACGCGCCCCCGGGCCCTGGGCGGCGGTCTCGTTGTGGCGGGTGCGCACCTCCGGCATGCGGCCGACCTCGAGCACGGTCTCGTAGGAGGTGCCGGGAATGACGGCCGTATCGGGCAGCCGGTGCAGACGCTGGAAGTGCGAGTTGCAGAGCACGAGGCGATCGCTCGCATCCCACAGCACGAAGGCTTCCGGAATGGTCTCGATTGCGTCGCGCAGGCGGAGGTCGGCTTCCACGGTCCTTTCCGCGAGGCTCTTCTGCTCGGTGATGTCGACGGCGATCCCGATCAGGTGCACGCTGTCATCAGTCGCCCCGCGCGTCTTCTCGCAGCGCACGCGGAGCCAGATCCAGTGGCCGTCGACATGCTGCATGCGGAAGGTCTGGTCGATGTGGTCGATCTCGCCGGAGATGAGCTGGTCGGCGATCGCGAACAGGTCGATGTCGTCGGACTTCACCAGCGCGTTGACCTCGCCGAAGGTGAGGAGCTCGTGGCGGCCGTCGAGGCCGAGCATCGAGAACATCGACTGCGACCAGAAGATCCGGCCGCGCGACAGATCCCAGTCCCACAGCCCGCAGCGGCCGCGGTTGAGCGCGGTGTCGATGCGGCCGCGCACGGCGTCGTTGATGATGTCGCCCTCGCGGGCGCGGGTCGACTGCCAGTGGAAGGCGAAGCCGAGGATCAGGACGACGAAGCCGGTGGTCGCCGACAGCGTGACCGAGAGCGCGGCGTCCGATCCCCAGATCGGCTCGTTGCGCTCCTGGATCAGGGTGACGAAGCCCGGCAGCGACTTGATCTGCCGCGAGGTCGCCATCGCTGCGTTGCCGCTCGGCAGCGTCAAGTCGGAGACGTTGCCGTCGCTTGGCGGCGCCGCCATCAATTGCGCGGCCGTGATCGCGTCGAGCAGGCGGTCGTTGCCGACGGAGTCGTTGTCTGCAGGGATGCGGGCGAGGATACGGCGGTCGACGCCGGCCGAGGTGACGATGACATGGCGGCCCGAGGCCGTGCCCCAGGACGGGATCAGATCCGGCAACAGCGCCTGCAGGCTCTCGATGTTCTTCAGCCGTTCCTGCCGCGCCGAGGTCAGGCGGTCGATGCGCTCGGCGAGCAGGTCGGCGAGGGCCGAAATGTCGTGGCTGATCACCAGCCGCTTCTGCCGCGTCTGGTCGACCACCTGCACGAATGCGCCCAGGCAGATCGTGATCAGGAATGCGATGATGAGTGTCGGCACGGCGCGGCGCAGCGCCGGCTCCGCGATCAGGAGCCGATGATAGGCAGGTTTCGCGATCGATTGCGCCAATCCCTTGATCGAATCGGATTGGACGCATGCGTTCGCGGCGTCTGCACGCGACATGCCTTCGGCCCCCTGAAAACCAGCTTGCAACTGAAGCTCGGAAGCAGCCCCACGTCGCTTCCGAATCACACTGATTTGAATCCAGTTTTCGCGGGCTGTCGAGAGTCAACGAATCGTTAACGCGAAATTATTCTTATCCAACGCGCAGTTTATGCATCGGGTGACCGCAAACGCGCGCGCGCGAGGAGTCCGAAACGAGAACGTGCGACTCCCCGCACGTTCTGCATCACGCGCGTGGCGGTTCGGCGTGACTGATCACGCGCTTCACGCTCGGGAACGCACGCCGCAACGCGCGCTCAATCGCGTCGACATGCTCGTGCACCTTGATCACGCTCATCGACGGTGCCGCGCGGCAGTGGAAATTGACGATCTCGCCGGCGTCGGTGTTGCGGACACGCACATTATGGATGTCGTGGATCTCGCCTTCGCCGGCGAATTCGGCCAGTGCGGCGGCGATGGTCTGCACCCGTTCCGGTGCGGCGTCGACGCCGAACGGCAGTTCCGGTTCCAATGGCTCGATGTGAACGTCGACCTCGACGTCCTCGCCGAACTCCTCCTGGATGTTGCGCTCCAGCGTGTTGGCGACATCATGGGCGGCTTCGAGCGGCATGTCGGCGTCGACCTCGAGGTCGATGCTGACGGTCAGCTTGGCGCCGAGATCGTGCACCGTGACATGGTGAACAGCGAGGCCCGAATTGTGCGCGATCACCATGATGCGGTCGCGCACGGTCTCGTTGTTGCGTGCGACGGGGACCGCGGTGAAGGTGAGGTCGGCGTCGCCGAACGCCTTGTCCACGGCGATTTGCGCGTTGCGCTTGATCTCCTCGACGCGGTCGATCGGATAGGTTCGCGGCACCTTTGCGATGGTGTCGATGAACGTGGTCGCTCCGACCATGCGCACGCGCAGCCGGTCGACGTCGATCACGCCCGGTACGCCGCGGATCGCGGCGGTGGCCTTCTCCTGCGCGCCTTCCGGGGCGCGGTCGACCAGCGTCTGCACGGTGGAGCCCGCCATGCGCAGCCCGAGCAGGGCGATCATCACGGCAACCGCTGCGGCCGCCGCCGCGTCGCCCCACCAGAAGCCGAGACCGGCGAGGATCAGGCCCACGATCACGGCGAACGAGCCCATCACGTCGGAGGCGAAATGCAGTGCATCCGCCGCCAGCGCCTGGCTCCTGGTCTCCCGCGCGGCGCGGTGCAGGGCGCGGGCGCGCCAGAGATTGACGGCGATATCGATCACCAGCACCACGAACGGCACGGCCGAAATGGTCGGCGGCGGGGTTCCCTCGCTCAGCCGGCTATAGGCCTCGACCAGGATGCCGCCGGCAAGCACGTAGAGCAGGGCGGTGACGCCGAGCGCGGAGACGCTTTCCAGCTTGCCGTGGCCGTAATGGTGCTCGTCGTCCGCGGGCTTGTCGGACACCCGCACCACCGCCCAGGTGATGATGGTCGCGACCAGGTCGATCGAGGAATGCAGGGCCTCGGAGATCAGCGCCAGCGAGCCGATCGCGATCCCGACCGCGAACTTGGCCACCGCCATGCCGCCACTGGCGAAGATCGAGATCGCGGCGACCGAGGTTTTATTGTGCTGAGAGGCCATGGCGGGGATTTAGCAGGGCGTGGGTGAACATCAAGCGACGATCCACAGCCGTAGTCGCGAGTGACTTGCAGGAGCGATCCCCAGACGCCGTCATGCCCGGGCTTGTCCCGGGGCACCCACGTTCTTCTGCGCAGGGGGTAAAGACGTGGATGGCCGGGTCAAGCCCGGCCATGACGAGGGGAGAGAGCGTCGCTCCGCTCCTGTCTCGCTGCCGCAACCTTCACAGCGTCACGACGATTTTCCCCAGATGCCTGTTCGCCTCCATGTGCTCGAACGCCTGATCGATGTCGTCGAACGCGAACACCTTGTCGATCGGCAGCTGCAGCGTGCGTGATTCCACTGCGCCCCAGACGTCCTTGCGGACCTCCTCGAAGATCTCCCGGACCTCCTCGATGGTGCGGGTGCGGAAGGTGACGCCGACATAGTCGATGCGGCGGGCCGCATGCAGGTCGAAATTGAAGTCGGCGTGGGTGCCGCCGAGCCGGCCGACATTGACGATGCGGCCCTTGATCTTCGTCGCGGCAAGGTTCTGGCTCGCGACCTTGCCCGAGACCTGGTCGACGATGAGATCGACGCCTTCCCCGTTCGTCGCCTTCAGCACCTGGTCGACCCATTGGGGATCGGAGCTATCGACGGCGAGATCGGCGCCATGGTCCTTCAGCCGGCTGCGACGAGCGGCATCGGTCGACGAGCCGATCACGAGCTTTGCGCCCTTGAGCCTTGCGATCTGCATCGCCATCAGGCCGACCCCGGAGCTCGCGCCCTGGACCAGCACGCTCTGGCCCGGCTGCACACCGCCAATGGTGACGACGGCGTTGTGCATGGTCGTGAGCGCGACGGGGAGAGTGGCGGCCTCCTCGAAATTCATGTTCGAGGGGGCGTGGAATAGCCGGCCGTGATCAGCCAGCGTATATTCGGCAAAGGCAGCGCCGCCCGAGCCCATGATGCGGTCACCGACCTTGACGCCCTTGGCATTCGGCCCAAGCTCGGCGACTTCGCCGGCCCATTCCATGCCGAGCACGGTGCCGATGCCGCCAGACGCCCCATGGGCGTGCCCCTTGCGCATTATGGTGTCGGCGCGGTTCAGGGCGCTGGCGCGGACGCGGACCAGCACCTGCGTGCCCTTGGGCTGTGGTTGAGCGACATCGGAAATCGTAGCGCCACCAGGGCCATAGACGTAAGCCTTCATGAATTACTCTCGTTTCTTGCGGTGACTATTCCGCGGCTTCACGTTGCGGATGAACGATCATGCCCTCCAGCCTGCCGCGGATGATCGCTTCCGCCTCGCGCACGATGCGGGAGACCAGTTCGGCGCAACTCGGGATGTCCTGGATCAGGCCCTGTACCTGGCCGGCCGACCAGATGCCTTCGTCGGAATCGCCGGTGGCATAGACCATCTTGCCGCGGGCGCCGGCGACGAGCTCGCGGATGTCCTCGAACTTCGCGCCCTCCTTCTCCATGGCGACGACCTTGCTCGAGATCGCGTTCTTCGCCACACGCGAGGTATTGCGCATGGTGCGGAAGATCAACTCGGTCTCGCGCTCGTCATTGGCGACGATCTTCTCCTTGATGAGCTGGTGGATCGGGCTCTCCCTGGTGGCCATGAAGCGCGTGCCCATGTTGATGCCGTCGGCACCCAGGGCCAGCGCCGCGACGAGGCCACGGGCGTCGGCGAAGCCGCCCGAGGCGATCATCGGGATCTTGATCTTGTTGGCGGCGGCCGGGATCAGGATCAGGCCGGGGGTGTCGTCCTCGCCGGGGTGGCCGGCGCATTCGAATCCGTCGATCGAGATGGCATCGACGCCCATTCGTTCGGCCGAGAGCGCGTGGCGCACGCTGGTGCATTTGTGCACGACCTTGACGCCGTGCTTTTTGAACTCGTCGACATGCTCCTGCGGCTTGTTGCCGGCGGTCTCGACCACCTTGATGCCGCTCTCGATGATGGCGGCGCGGTATTCGGCATAGGGCGGCGGCTTGATCGCGGGCAGGATGGTGAGATTGACGCCGAACGGCTTGTCGGTGAGGTCGCGGCAGCGCGCGATCTCCCTGGTCAGGTCCTCCGGCGTCGGCTGGGTCAGCGCGGTGATGAAGCCGAGCGCGCCGGCATTGGCGACGGCAGCGACGAGCTCGGCGCGGCCGACCCACTGCATGCCGCCCTGGACGATCGGGTGCTCGACGCCGACGAGTTTGGTGAACCGTGTCTGCAGCATGATGTGTTTCCCCCGCCTGCGTTGGCGCTCTGTTATCGGTTGATGGCCGGAGGATGCCGCCGGGGGTGGCAAATGTCTATTGCGGGGGTGTGCGGTAGGGGCGGGGCGTCATGCGGGCGGCGGGGGCGATTCCGCGAGGCGGATAATTCGGATGGCCTCGTGTCCCGGACGCGCTGCAACGCCCATAGCGCGTCGAAGACGCGCGTGAACGCGCTTATGGCGTTGCGGCGCAGAGCCGGACCCACATTCCGCGAATGCCTTGAAAGATGGGCCCCGGCTCTGCAGCGCATCGTCGAAGGGACGCTGTGCTGCGTCCGGGGCACGGATAACTGAGGCTCCGGCTACTCCGCCGACAGCCGTACCATCTGACGGCCGCCGTTCATTTCCTTGAGGCGGTTGACGAAGTTTTCCGGGCGTTGCCAGCGGTTGGGGACCTCTAGGCCCATGAACTCGGCGATATCGCCGATGAAGCCGGTGCAGTTGGCAGTCTCGGCGTTCCACACCGGCGAGTTCGCCTGCAATTCCTTGATGTAGGCGAACACGCGCTTGGCGTCCGCTTCGTTCAGATAGACGCGATAGCTCGCGGTCAGATATTCCGGATCGAGATCGCCGTAGCTCGCGCCAGTCTCGGACGGCACAAAGGTGATGTGACCGAGCACGTAAGCGAGCGTGTCGCCGGCCGGCGTGAGCCCTGCGACCTCCACGGCGCGCTCGCTGGTCTTGCCGTACCAGACGAAGGCATGGCCCCAGCTCGCGGCGGTACGCGCGCGGAAGTCGACGTAGTAGGGGCCTTTCTCCGCGCGCGCGACGGAGCGCCGCGATTGCGGCTGAGGTCGCGCGGCGGTGTCGGTCGTGGCAAGCGCGTTCGCGTCGGCAACGCGCTTGTTTGCCTGGTGGGCCGAGGCCGAGGGCGTCGTGCACGAGAGCATGGCCGCAAGAGCGAAGCCCGCGAGGATGCAGGATCCCGATCGATCAGCTTTGTTCGTCACGCGACACCCCTTGACTGTCGGCTGCTACGCAGATCTGCGCGTATTCCGTTGCGCGTCAGTAGCGCGCTGCGACCGGGCCGGGCGCCTTGCCGATCGGGGCTTTTCCAACCGGGCTCTTTCCAATCGGCATTTTGCCAATCGGCGCCTGTTCGGCCGGATAGACCGGCACGGGCTGCCGGCGCGGCAGATCCGCAGCGTTCGCAGCCGTCGCCAGAGCAAGCGTAGCACCGAGAGCAAATACAATCTTCTTCACAGTCATATACCCCTGAAGGTTTGGTCCAAACACGGCACCGCCGTGCCCCCAGACACGCCTCGCAGAAGGGCGGCCGAATGCGTCCAAGTTGCGGCGGGCGCGGGACATGTTGGCGGCATATGCCAGGCGCGCGCAGATGTGATGTGTCCGAATGTTTCGGAGATGAACACGCGCTGCGGTTATCGTTTCCGGGAGATGTTCGAGCGCATCTTGTCGGCAAACCAGACCACGAAGATCACAACGAACGAGAGAGCGAAGTAAAGGGCCGTCCACAAAAGCGCATTGCCGGCATTCGTCATAGCGTCCTCCCTTGCATCAAGGGAAAGGATACCGGTGGCCGCGACGGCCGATTTGCGCCGGATCAATTTTGTTGCGCTGCGGGGCGGTTACAGCCGAAACTCGTTGGTCAGCTCGCCGATGCCGTCGATCGCGACGGTGACCGTGTTTACCGGCTCCTTCATCACGCCGACGCCGACGGAAGTGCCGACGGCGATGAGGTCGCCGGGCAGCAGGGTCATGTCATGGGAGATACTGCTGACCAGCTCCTGAGCGCTGAAGATCATGTCCGAGATCGGATAGTTCTGCCGCTCCGCGCCATTGAGGATGGTACGGACCACGAGCCCGGCCGGATCGATGCCGGTCGCGATGACAGGGCCGAACGGGCCGTAATCGTCGATGCCCTTTGCGCGGGCCCATTGCGGGAAGGTGGGGTCGCGCGTCAGGATGTCGTTGGCGGTGATGTCGTTGACGCAGGTGTAGCCGAAGATGAAGCTATCCGCTTCTGCGGGTGACACGCGCGCGCAGGCCTTGCCGATGACGATGCCGAGCTCGCCCTCATAGGTTGTCTTGCCGTCGTAGGAGGACGGGCGGCGGATCACGGCGCCCGGTGCGGCGATGCTGGTGGTGGCCTTCAGCAGGTAGAGCGGCTCCGGCGGCTCGGGTTGGTTGAGCTTTGCCGCGAGCGCGTGGAAATTGTTCCAGAGCGCGACGATCTTGCTGGGCGCGCAGGGCGCGAGCAGCTCGACCTCCGACAGCGACAGCGTCTTGCCGGTAGCGGTGCTGCGGCCGAACATCTCGCCTTCATGCACGCTGATGCCTGATGGGCTCAGCGTGCCGAAGCCGGTCATGCCATTGCTCCGGAAGCGGAGCCACTTCTTGATCTCGCTCGCCATCATGCCACCGCCAGTGCGCGCGGATCTGATGGCGTCGAGACCCCGTCATAGAGGCCGGCGATGCGGGCGCGCTGGGTCACCATCGCCAGCACTGAATCGAGGGCGGGCGTGGCGATCCCGGTAAGGCGGCCCATCTCCTGCACCACCGTGACGAGCGGATCGATCTCCATCGGGCGGCCGCGCTCGAGATCCTGGAGCATCGAGGTCTTGTGGGCGCCGACCTTGCGGGCGCCCTCGATGCGGCGCTCGACGTCAACGCGGAACTTGACCCCGAACGTCTCGGCGATGGCTTGCGTCTCCACCATGATCGCGCGCGACAGTGCGCGCGTCGCCGGATCGGTGCAGATCACGTCGAGTGTGGCGTGGGTCAGCGCGCTGATCGGATTGAAGCAGACGTTACCCCACAGCTTGAGCCAGATCTCGTCCCGGATGCGGTCGAGCACCGGCGCCTTCAGCCCGGCGGCGACGAACAGGTCGGCGAGACGCTGCACGTCATCGGTGATCTCGCCGGAGGGCTCGCCGAGCGGAAAGTTGTTGCCGTAGACGTGGCGGATCACGCCGGGTGCCTCGATCTCGGTGGCGGGATAGACGATGCAGCCGATGGCGCGCTCGGCGCCGATTTCGCGCCACTGCCGCCCGCCGGGGTCGATGCTCTCCAGCGTCGAGTTCTCGTATTGCCCGCCGTGCTTGTAGAAGTACCAATAGGGAATGCCGTTGACGGCCGTGACGATGCGGGTGTGAGGCCCGAGCAGCGGCCGCATCTTCTCGATCACGCCGGTGATCGAATGCGCCTTCAGCGTAATGATGATGAAATCCTGCACGCCGAGCTCGGCGGGATCGTCGGTACAGCGCGGATACACGGTGTGCTTCTCCTCGCCCGCGAGCAGCGTCAGGCCGCGCTCGCGCATCGCGGCAAGGTGCGGGCCGCGTGCGACCAGGCTGACATCGGCGCCCGCGCGCGCGAGCTGAACCCCGAGATATCCGCCGATCGCGCCGGCGCCGTAGATGCAGATCTTCATGAAATCCTCGCGGGACCTATTTGGCAGTTGGGTGGACCGATCGTGACACAGGTTCGCTGCACCTCTCCCGCTTGCGGGAGAGGTCGGCGCGCCCCGGGCGATGCGAAACATCGTCCCGAGCGCGGCGGGTAAGGGTTCTATCCTCCTGGGGAGTCTCGCTGGCGCAGGCAGCCCTCTCCCCAATCCTCTCCCGCAAGCGGGAGAGGAGGCGCAGCTCTTCCGTAGCTGGACGTGAGGCGCCGCTTTAGGCTGCGGCTTGCGGCGTGCCGTTGAGGGCCTCGTCGACGGCCGCGGCGATGTCGCGCATGCTGATGACGGAGATGAGGCTGTAATCGTCGATCACGGGCAGATGGCGGATGTGATGACGGTTCATCAGATGGCGGACGTGCTCGATCGGATCCGAGGAGGTGCAGGACACCAGCTGCTGCACCGAAACGAGCTGCGAGACCTTGACATTGACGGCATTGGCGCCGTGCTCGGCGACGGCGCGTACCACGTCGCGCTCGGTGAACATGCCGACCGCGGTGTTGCCCTCGGAGCGGACCACGTCCTTCACCACCAGCGCGCTGATGTTGTTGGCGCGCATCAGCTTGGCCGCGATACCCACCGTTTCGTTCATCCGCACCGTGACAACGCGCGGCGTCTTCTTGCGCAGAATGTCTCCGACCAGCATTGCAACCTCCCTGGGTGAGTGACGGGAGAAGTGTGGTATACATAATGCCAATCGTCAAGCGCTGGATTTGGCTGATCCGAAAAATCTTGCGACAGTCATACTGACGTTTGTCGTGGGCCAAAAAAGAAAAAGGGGCGCATCGCTGCGCCCCTTCTCAAGCATGGACATCCGTGGGGTGCTTACGCCGTCTCGGTTTTGGCAGTGCCGGTGGCGGCCTTGATGCTCTCGGCTTCCTTGCCAAGGATGAAGGAGCGGCGCAGCGGTTTGATCACGAGCAGCGCCGTCAGTGCCGCCGTTGCGTTCAGCGCCACCGCGACCACGAACACGGCCTTCCAGCCATAAGCGGTGGAGATCACGCTTGCGAGCGGGACGAGCAGCGAGGCCGTGCCCTTGGCGGTGTAGAGCATGCCGTTGTTGGTGGTCGCGAACTTCGCACCGAAGGTGTCGCCGCAGGTCGCGGGGAACAGCGAGTAGATCTCGCCGAACACGCCGAAATAGACCGCGGTCGCGAGCACGAAGATGGTCGGCAGGTGGCCATAGGCCGACAGCGTCAGCAACATCAGGGCAGCGGTGCCGAAGGCGATGAACATGGTGGGCTCGCGGCCGATCGTGTCGGAGACCCAGCCGAAGAACGGACGCCCGAAACCATCGAAGATGCGATCGAGCGAGATCGCGAACGTCAAGGCCGCCATCTGGAAGCCGGCGAGCGTTACCGGACTATTCGCGATCTTGTAGTCGTGCGCGATCGGGGCGATCTGCGCCGCGGTCATCAGGCCGCCCGAGGCAACCATCACGAAAACGAGGTACATCACCCAGAAAACAGGGGTGCGCAGCACCTGCGGCGGGGTGAAGTCGATCTTGGTCTGCGGCAGATTGAGCTGCTTCTTCTTCGGCGGAATCGAGATCCGCGGCGGCTGGATGAAGAAGGCGAGCACGAACACGACGACGCCCTGGCCGATGCCGAAGGTGAGGAATGCGTGCTGGTAGCCGCTCGAGGCGATCATGCTCGCGATCGGAACGATCGTGAGCGCGGCGCCTGCGCCGAAGCCGGCGGCGGTCGCACCTGCCGCGAGACCGCGACGGTCTGGAAACCATTTCAGCGCGTTGCCGACGCAGGTGCCGTACACCGCGCCCGCGCCCAGGCCGCCGATGATCGCGGCCGCGTAGAGCAGGGTGAGGCTGTCGGCATAGGAGTTGAGAATCCAGGACAGCGCGATCATCGTGCCGCCGAACATGACGACGATGCGCGGGCCGTATTTGTCGACGAACCAGGCCTCGACCGGCACCAGCCAGGTCTCGGTGACCACGAAGATGGTGAAAGCGAGCTGGATCGCGGCGCGTCCCCAATGATGGGCGGCGTCGATCGGATCGACGAACAGCGTCCAGCCATATTGCAGATTGGCGATCATCGCCATGCAGACGATGCCCATGCCGAGCTGGAGCCAGCGGAAGCCGGTGCGAAGCGGCGCGGCGGTGACGGCGCCATCCGGGCTGGAAATCATCAGAACCTCCCAACGCGCCTGTCTGTCGTACATCAGATCGACAAGGTGACCTGATGTCGCAAATATTGTGTCTTATCGTCGCAGGCGTCGTCCGGAGATTGGTATACGATATTCCAGATTGCAAGCCCTATCTTGGCTCCGAGTTCACAAAATGCGGCGGGTTCAGGCCGCATCCCGTCAATCGCGGCGGTCTTCTGCCAAACGAAAACGCCCGGCCGTGAGGCCGGGCGTCGTGCTCGCGTGAACTGCGGTGGAGCGGTCAGATGGTCGATTTCGCGACCACGACCTTGCGCCAGGGTTTCAGCACTGCGATCGCCAGCAGCGACGCCAGGATGTTGGCGCCGGCAGCGATGATGAACACGGCGTCCCAGGTGCCCGACGATTGCTGCATGTAGTTGGCGATCGGCACCAGCAGCGCGGCGGTGCCCTTGGCGGTGTAGAGCAGGCCGGCATTGGTGGTCGCGAACTTGGCGCCGAACGTGTCGGTGCAGGTCGAGGGGAACAGTGAGTAGATCTCGCCCCAGGCGAAGAACACGAAGCCCGAGAGCAGCACGAACCAGACCGGATCGTGGCCCCAGAGGTAGAGCATCCAGATGCCGAAGCCTTCCATGCCGAAGGCGATGAACATCGTATTCTCGCGCCCGATCATGTCGGAGATCCAGCCGAAGAACGGACGCGTCAGCCCGTTGAGCACGCGGTCGATCGTGGCCGCGAAGGTCACCGCCGTCATCGTCACCGCCATCAGCGTCACCGGCACGCTGTCGACCTTCCAGTCGACCGCGATCGGCTTCAGGTTCGCGGTGACCATCAGTCCACCCGCGCCGACGATCACGAACATGAAGTACATCAGCCAGAAGATCGGCTGGCGCAGCACTTCGGTCGGCTGATAGTTGCGCCGGGTCTGGATGATATTGGCATTCGCCACCACGTTCGGCACCTGGCCCGCTTTCGGCGCGAGCAGGAAGAAGGCGAGGATGCAGATGATGATGCCTTGCCCGAGGCCGAAATAGAGGAAGGTGGTCTGGAAGCCGCTGTCCTTGATCATGGCCTGGATCGGCGCGACGGTGAGCGCAGAGCCTGCACCGAAGCCCGCGGCGGTGATGCCGGCGGCAAGACCGCGCTTGTCCGGAAACCATTTCAGCGCATTGCCGACGCAGGTGCCGTAGACGCCGCCGGCGCCGATGCCTGCGATGATCATGCCGAGATAGTAGCCGTTGAGCGAGGTGGCCTGCGCGTTGATCGCCCAGCCGATGGCGCAGAGCACGCCGCCGACCAGCACGACGATGCGTGGGCCGTATTTGTCGACGAACCATCCTTCGACCGGTACCAGCCAGGTCTCGAACAACACGAAAAGGGTGAAGGCCCACTGGATCGATGCGCGATCCCAGCCGAACGTCTTCTGGATGTCGGGGACGAAGAACGTCCAGCCGTATTGATAGTTGGCGATCATCACCATCGCCATCACACCGATCGCCAACTGCGCCCAGCGATACGCATCGCTTACGCGTGCGGCACTGGGGGCCGCTGCCGACTGCACCATGTCCGTCATAAAAACCCTCCCGAATGCGCCGATCATTTTTATGCATGCGCTGCCCGCATCCTGGTATTCATTATGCCAAGATTCAAGCAGAGGACGGGAGGTGCGGCGAAATAACGCGGGCTTGTTCAGATGCGCGATGAGGGCCGGCTTGTAAAGCCCCAATCGCAGCCGGCACACGCGCGGAAGTGTCGGTCGATCCTGATCAAGTAATTGATTCAGCTTTTATTTTCGTGTTGTCCCGACGCCGCAAGACCGCTGTTGAAAGCCCGTGCGGTTGGGGCCCCTCCACGCGCGCGCTGCCGACGCGCGGTCCGTCGCTGACCACGCGATTCCTGGAATTCTATATTCCAGAAGTCCGACCTGCGGCAATTTGGCGTTGGCGATGATGGCGCGGGTCGCTCGTCACGCCATCGACGTGCGCAGCCGGCTATAGCCTTCCTGGATCGCGGACCAGAACAAGGCGACCAGACCGAGCGCCATGATCGTGCTGACGAGGCCGTTGGAGAAGAACACCCCGAGCGATCCCTGCGATCCCAGCAGCGATTGGCGGAACGCTTCCTCGGCCTTGTCGCCGAGCACGATGGCGAGCACCAGCGGGGCGAGCGGGTAGTTGCACTTCTTCAGGAGATAGCCGAGCACGCCGAACACCAGCATCAGCATCACGTCGAAGGTGCTGTTGTGGACCGAATAGGCGCCGATCGCGCACAGCACCAGGATCAGCGGCGCGATGATGCCGAAGGGCACGCGGAGGATCGCGGCGAAGATCGGCACGCAGGTGAGCACGACGATGAGGCCGGCGAGGTTGCCGAGATACATCGACGCGATCAGGCCCCAGACGAACTCCTTCTGCTCGACGAACAGCATCGGGCCGGGCTGCAGGCCCCAGATCAGCAAGCCGCCGAGCAGGACGGCGGCGGTGGGCGAGCCCGGCACGCCGAGCGAGAGCATCGGCAGCAGCGCGGCGGTGCCTGCGGCATGCGCCGCCGTCTCCGGCGCGATCACGCCTTCGATCTCGCCCTTGCCGAAATTGTTGCCGCGTCGCGACAGGCGCTTGGCGATACCGTAGCTCATGAAGGAGGCCGGCGTTGCGCCGGCGGGCGTGACGCCCATCCAGCAGCCGATCAGGCAGGAGCGCAGCGAGGTCATCCAATAGGCGGGCAATTCCCGCCAGGTCTGCAGCACCACCCGAAGATTGATGGTGGCGTTGCCGCCGCGGAACGCCAGCCCTTCCTCCATGGTCAGCAGGATCTCGCCGATGCCGAACAGGCCGATCACGGCGATCAGGAAGTCGAATCCGTTGAGCAGCTCCGTGATGCCGAAGGTCAGCCGCAACTGTCCGGTGATCGAATCGAGGCCGACCGCCGCGAGCGCGAAGCCCATCATCATCGCCGCGATGGTCTTGAACGGTGGCTCCTTGCTGAGGCCGACGAAGCTGCAGAAAGCGAGGAAGTACACCGCGAACTTCTCCGCCGGACCAAATCGCAGTGCGAAGCCCGCAACGAGGGGCGCGACGAGCGTGATCATGATGACGGCAAACAGCGCGCCCACGAAGGAGGAGGTGAAGGCGGCGGTCAGGGCTTCGCCGGGTCTGCCCTGTTGCGCCATCGGATAGCCGTCGAAAGTGGTCGCCACGGACCAGGGCTCGCCGGGGATGTTGAACAGGATCGAGGTGATGGCGCCGCCGAACAATGCGCCCCAATAGATGCAGGACAACATGATGATCGCCGACGTCGGCGGCATGCTGAAGGTCAGGGGAAGCAGGATCGCGACGCCGTTGGCGCCCCCCAGTCCCGGCAGCACGCCGATGATGACCCCGAGCGTGATGCCGATGATCATCAGCATGATGTTGTAGGGCTGCAGGGCGACCGCGAAGCCGTGAAACAGATTGGCCAACTCTTCCATATCGATACGTCCTGCAGCAATGACGGAAATGACGGCGCGGTTCTTACAGGCCGAGCCATTCCTCGAGGGGGCCCTTGGGAAGCGGGACGAGGAACCAGCGTTCGAAAACGAGATAGGTCAGGACCGGCATGCCGACCGCGACCGCGATGGTCGTCAGCCAGCGATAGTGGCCGAGCCAGCGCATGAACCAGGCAATGAAAACCATCGAGGCGACATAGAGGCCGATGAACGGCATCGAGCCGACATAGATCGCGGTCGGCACGACGACGCTCATGACCTGGCGCAGCTGTCCCCATTCTGCGAACAGCCGGCCGTCGTCGTCGCGTTGCGCATGCCAGAGGTTGATGGCGCTCGCCACGACGATGGCGGCGCCGATATAGAAGGGGAAGAAGCCGGCACGCGGGCCCTCGGCGCCCCAGTTGATGCCGGCCTTCAGGCTGCCGAGGATGACGACGAGGCCGAAAACGCCGATCAGCAGCGCCATCCCAATTTCCAGCGTCTTGTGGGCCGGGCCGCGTTCAGATCGTTCAGTCATGGGGCCTCCAGGCGGAAACGCAGTCTTTCGCGGTCGCGGCGGGCGTGAGGACGAGCAGGGTCCTCAGCCATCGCCGATGTCGCGGCTCAATTCGCCGATGCGAGGAAGCCCGCTTCCTTCATCAAGCCTTCGTGGCGCTTCTCCTCCGCCTCGACCCATTTGGCGTAGTCGGCGCCGGTCATGAAGGTCGTGTTGAAGGCGCCGCTCTTCATGAAGTCCTGCCATTCCGGCGTGGCGCGCACCTTCTTGAACAGCTCGACATAGTATTCGATCTGGTCCTTCGTCGCCTTGGGCGACATGAAGATGCCGCGCAGCATGAGATATTCCATCGCAAGGCCCTGCGACTTGCAGGTCGGAATATCCTTCCAGGCCTTGCCGTCGGCGATCGGTTCGTCATAGGCCATCGGCTGGGCGTCGAAGACGCAGAGCGGACGAAGCTTGCCGCCGCGCCATTGCGCGACCGCCTCGATCGGATTGTTGACGGTCGAATCGACGTGATTGCCGACGAGCTGGACGGCGACTTCGCCGCCGCCCTTGTAGGGAATGTAGGTGAACTTCGCGTCGATCGCCTTCTCGATGCCGACCGTGATGATCTGGTCTTCCTGCTTGGAGCCGGTGCCGCCCATCTTGAATGAGCCGCTTGGTGCCTTCTTCGCAGCGTCGACGTAATCCTTGACGCTGTTGTACGGCTTCTCGGCATTCACCCAGAGCACGAATTCGTCGAGCGCCAGCATCGCCACCGGCGTCAAATCCTTCCAGTTGAACGGGATGCCGGTGGCCAGTGGCGTCGTGAACAGGTTCGACAGCGTGATGATGATCTTGTGCGGATTGCCCGACGACGTCTTCACATCGAGGAAGCCTTCACCGCCCGCGCCGCCCGCCTTGTTGATGACGACCATCGGCTGCTTCATCAGGTTGTGCTTGGTGACGATGCCCTGAATGGTGCGTGCCATCTGATCGGCGCCGCCGCCGGTGCCCGCGGGCACGATGAACTCGACCGGACGGACCGGCTCCCAGGCTGCCCGGCTTGCGGTGCTGTTGGCGCACGACATCGCGATTGCCGCCAAAGCGACACTCAGAACGGATGGCTTCATTTGTTTCTCTCCCTGTCGAACCCTCAACGCAGCCGCTCTTTGTCGACTTGCGTCAGCCCATCTCAATTCAGATGCCTGGTGTCACCCTTGCGGTCGATCTCCCATGGCAGTCCCGATAGAAACTGTATGAGGAGGGACACCGCGCGGCATCCGCTCCTTTCGGCTAAGGTTCCGCCAAGGCTCGCGGTGCGTGTGCCCTCGGCTGTTCCCGTCTTGCGTTACGTTTCCCCGCCTTACACCTTGGATTGTGCAATCGTTCTTGCTTGTCCAATGGTATGCGCGATGCCAGCGAACAAACAATCGGATCGGCAGCCAGTCCGGCGGACGAATCGTCGCAGTTGAGGTCGCAAGCCCGGGCAAGGAGGCAAAAGAAAATGGCCCCGAACGAGCGGGGCCATTTGACCGAACCTGGCGTCTGCGCGGTCTGTCAGCTCCGCCGGTTGGCGGGAGGACAAGGCCTTCTTACAGGCCGAAACGCGGCAGGTCGCCGTTGTGATTGGAAATCTCGGCGCTCGCCATCAGGAAGCTGTCGATCGCGGCCATCAGGCGGGCGAACAGCGAGGCGGAGGGGGCGAGAGCGACGGAAGCGGTCTTGGACATCGGAAATCCCTTTCTGGAGACAGTCAGTCTTGCTGCCTCATCTCGAGGGGAGTTTATGTATACCAGATGCCAGCGTCCATGATCTTGTTTGCATAGCAGCATTCGTTCTTCCGCATTGCGGCATAGCCGGGTGAGGGGCTCAGGACAGAGCACCTTGACACGGCGCGCCGAACAAAGAATGTTATGTTATAACATTACATAGTGAGATGCCGTGTCTCGCCGCCCTCGACCCATCCCGCTCAAAAGGCTGTTCGATCTCCATGCCCAAACTCCCCGTCACCGTCTTGTCCGGCTTCCTCGGGGCTGGAAAGACCACTTTGCTGAACCACGTCCTGAACAACCGGCACGGCCTGAAAGTGGCGGTGATCGTGAACGACATGAGCGAGGTGAACATCGATGCGGACCTGGTCCGCGATGGTGGTGCCAACCTCTCGCGGACTGACGAGAAACTGGTGGAGATGACCAATGGCTGCATCTGCTGCACCCTGCGCGACGATCTCCTGAGGGAGGTACGTGCGCTCGCCGAAAGCGGGCGCTTCGATTATCTGCTGATCGAATCGACAGGCATTTCGGAGCCGCTCCCGGTCGCAGCGACGTTCGATTTCCGCTCGGAAGAGGGCGAAAGCCTCTCCGACATCGCCCATCTGGACACGATGGTGACGGTGGTCGACGCCGCCAACCTGCTCAAGGACTATTCCTCGACCGAGTTCCTGGGCGAGCGCGGTGAGGCGCTGGACGGAGACAAGCGGACGCTGGTCGATCTCCTCGTGGAGCAGATCGAGTTCGCCGACGTGATCATCCTCAACAAGGTGGACGATGCCTCGCCGCAACAGCGCGAGGCGGCACGCCAGATCATCCGCTCGTTGAATCCGGAAGCCGACATCATCGAAGCCAATCACAGCCGCGTGCCCTTCGACCGCGTGCTCAACACCGGCCGGTTCGACTTCGAGAAGGCCCAGCAGCATCCGCTCTGGTACAAGGAGCTCTACGGTTTCGCCGACCACGTGCCTGAAACGCAGGAATATGGCGTGAAGAACTTCGTCTACCGCGCCCGCAGGCCGTTCGATCCATCGAAGTTCGACAAGTTCGTAAAAGAGGCCTGGCCGGGCGTGATCCGGGCGAAGGGGCATTTCTGGCTGGCGACGCGGCCGCAATGGCTTGGCGAGATCAGCCAGGCGGGAGCGATCGTGAGGACCGAAGCGCTGGGTTTCTGGTGGGCGAGCGTCCCGAAGGAGCGGTGGCCGAACGATGAAGGCTGGCGCAAGCGGCTCGGCCAGTATTGGGACAAGGTCTACGGCGACCGCCGCCAGGAGATCGTGTTCATCGGCACCGGCATGGACGAAGCCGAGATCCGCCGCAGGCTTGACGCATGTCTCGTCCCGGAAACGTCCGCCATGGACATCGCCGCATGGTCCGCTCTCGCCGATCCGTTTCCGGCCTGGCGTCGAGGCGATCAATCCAACTGATCGACGTGAATATCAAAAGCCTCGGCGTAAGGTCCGGGCGCGACCATCTTCGACCAGGTCTTGCAAGGGGACGGCAAAGCCGTTAGTGCTCTGCCCCCCTTTCCAATCATCTGTCAGAGTGGTTCATGTCGAGCGCCTCGCCCGCCGTCTCGATCGGCATCGATTTTGGGACCAGCAATACGGTCGTCGCGATTGCGGCGGACGACCGCCGGGTCGAGGCCATCCGCTTCGACCACGGCGGACAGCGCCACAGCGTCTACGTGTCGGCCCTGTGCTTCTGGGAGGACCGGCCCGGCGCCGGCGCCCAGGCCGAGGGCGGCCCGTGGGCGATCGAGCAGTTCCTCGAAGGCCGCCACGTCTACCGCTTCCTTCAATCGTTCAAGACGTTTGCGGCGAGCAGCAGCTTCAACACCACCCAGGTGTTCCGGCAGCGCTACAAGTTCGAGGATATTCTGGCGGCGTTCCTGCGGACGCTGGCGCGCCATGGCGGCGGGAAGTTCGGCTTCGAGGCGGCCAACATCACGGTCGGTCGCCCCGTGCGCTTCGCCGGCGGCAATCCCGACGAGGCGCTGGCGATGCAGCGCTACCGGGCCGCGTTCGAACGGCTTGGCGCCGGTCACGCGCGCTACGTCTACGAGCCCGTGGGTGCGGCGTTCTCCTTCGCGCGCCGGCTGGAGCGGGATGCCACCGTGCTGGTTGCCGATTTCGGCGGCGGCACCAGCGATTTCTCCGTGATGCGTTTCTCGCGTGCGGCCGGTAGCCTTCGCGCCGAGCCGCTCGGCCATGCCGGCATCGGCATTGCCGGCGACACCTTCGACTATCGCATCGTCGACCACGTCGTCTCGCCGCGGCTCGGCAAAGGCTCCAGCTTTCGCTCGTTCGACAAGGTGCTGCCGGTTCCGAGCGGCCACTACACCAACCTCGCGCGCTGGCATCAGCTCGCGATGATGAAGAGCAACGGCGATCTGCGCGAGCTTCGCGAGCTTGCGCGCACTGCGTTGAAGCCTGATCTGCTCGAGGATTTCATCACCATCGTCGACCTCGACCTCGGCTTTTCGCTCTACCGCGCCGTGTCCGATGCCAAGGTCGCGCTGTCGGCGCAGGACGAGGTGGACTTCCGCTTCAAGGGCGGCGGCGTCGATATCGGCGCGGCCATCACACGGAAGAACTTCGAAGCCTGGATTGCCGACGATATCGCGCGTTTGGGGGCGACCGTCGACAAGGTGCTGGGCGAGGCCGGCGTCACCGCGCGCGAGATCGAGAAGGTGTTCTTGACCGGCGGCACGTCCTTTGTGCCGGCCGTCCGGAAACTTTTCGCCGAGCGGTTCGGCAACGAACGGCTGATGTCAGGCGACCAGTTCGAGTCGATCGCCTACGGGCTGGCGCTGATCGGACATAGTCCCGACCCGGATCGCTGGGCGGCAAGTCAGGTCGCGTAGCAGGCGGCGAGCAGCGCTATCCGATCGCTATTTCTGCTGAATTCGGTTCAGGTAATCGATCACGGCGAGAATGCGAGTCCGCACGACGACCTCCGGGCTTTGCTGCGGCCCGGCCTTTTGCCAATAAGTGGGATCGACAGCGTGAGGCAGGCTGACGATGGGGTTGAACCGTTCGCCCCAGACCGGCATTTCGCGCGTGCCGTGAGCCGGGACCGATTTCGACCCATAGATGGTTTCGTAAACGGCGTTGGTGGGAAACACCCCGTTGTTGTTCTTCGCCAGCATGGTCAGGTCGGAAGGCGATGTCTTGAGCTGGCCGCTGACCGGTCCTTTGCCCTTTGCGTCGGCGCCATGACAACTCGCGCATGACGACAGAAACTCGGCCTTGCCGATGTCGACTTCTTCGGCCTTGGCGGCAGCGGCGAAACCTGCGGCAAGACCGGCAATGATCAACCATTCGATAGCAGATCTCATCATCTCGCCTCCGAGGCCGGCAGGGAAGACTCCTGCTCCTAGCCGTTTTGCCCTTTAGACAGTTTGACGCACATCAAGACCGCGCAGCCAGAACCGAAGCGCGCACATGACTTTGCGCAGTCGCTCGCTCGCCGACGTGACGTCGTCAGTTCTCCATGGCCTCATAAATCAGCTGCTTGACGGTCCTTTGGATGCGCTGGCGCTCCGAAGGAGTCTGCTCGAGCAAGACGAAGAACATGTCCTGCTTGGGGTCGATCACGAAATAGCAGCCGCTGGCCCCGTCCCATTTCAGTTCGCCCAGATTGCCCGGCGGCGGCGGTTTGGCGTTGCCCGGATCGGTGCGTACGGCGAGGCCGAGCCCGAAGCCGAAGCCATCGCCCGGAAAGTAGAAGAAGTCCCGCTCGACGCCCGACCCGGGCCCGACCTGATCCGTCGTCAGCAGCTTGAACGCCTTGGGGCTGACAATGGTCTTGCCCTCGTACGTGCCGCCATTGAGCAGCATCTGAGCGAAGCGGGCGTAGTCCGCCATCGTCGAGACCATGCCGCCGCTGGCGTACATTATCTTCTTCGGCTTGGTCGGGTCGTTTTCGCGTCCCACCCGGAAATCGCTGTCGTTCGGCATCGGCTTGGCGAGCAGCTTCTGCTTTTCGGGGTCGCCGACGAAGAAGCCGGTGTCCTTCATGCCGAGCGGATCGAGCAGCTTTTCCCTCTCGACCTCGATCAGGGACTTCCCGGACGCGATTTCCATGATCCGCGCCAGGATGTCGGTGGAATGGCCATACTGCCAGAGCGCGCCGGGTTGATTGTGCAGCGGCAGTTTTGCGATCCGCTCGGCGAACTCGGCGAGGTCGAAATCACCGGCATAGATATCGGCAGCCTTGTAGGCCTTGCGGACCAGGCTGTCGCCGTAGAAGCCGTAGGTGATGCCGGAGGTCTGGCGCATCAGGTCGAGCACTGTCGGCGGCCGGTTCGGCGGCACCAGTTCGAGCGTCTTGGTCCCGTCGCTGGCTGCCTTCTCGACGCCGACCTTCACATTTGCAAACGACGGAATGTATTTTGCGATCGGGTCGTCGAGGGAGAACTTGCCCTCGTCGATCATCTGCACCGCAACCACGCTGGTGATGGCCTTGGTCATCGAGAATAGGCGGAAGATGGTATGGTCGGTGATCGGAGCCTTCGACTCCACGTCCTGCACGCCGAAGGATTGGTGATAGACCGGCTTGCCGTGCTGTTGGATGAGCAGGATTGCTCCGGGAATTTTCCCCGTCGCCACTTCGTTGCGGAAGAACTCGTCGAGTTTCGCCAGCTTGTCCTTGTTGAAATGTGCTCCCGCGGGAATTTCAAAAGTCCCTTCGGCCCGGGCCGAAGCTGCTGCGGCCGCAACGAGCAGCGCGCCACAGGCAATCATCCGCAACGCCTGGAATGGTTTCATCAACCCCCTCCCGATTCCGCCCGAGTTTAGCCTTCCGCTCAACCGGCACAAGGGGCATCGGACTGCAGGGAGCGCCAGCACGCAGGCGGGAGGGCGCCTGCCGCGCCGCCGTCGGATACCGTTTCGCACGGACCCGGTGGCGGTCTCCTTAGGATAAGGCTAAGCGGCACCGCTGCTGCTGAAGCGGCAGCCGCACACTCGATCTGCATCCTGAGGGCCCGCCACTGCGTCCAGCCTATTGATTGATCTCGGGCTCGACGAGCCTGGCCAGATTCCGCAGCGATTCCTGCCAGCCGAGATAGCAGGCCTCCGGCGGGATGATATCCGGGATGCCCGACTGCGTGATGTCGATTTCGGTTCCGACCGAAACCTTCTTCAGGATCACGGTCACCTCGATCAGGCCGGGCAGATTGGGATCGTCGAACTTGTCGGTATAGCGGATGCGTTCGCCGGGCACGAGCTCGACATATTCTCCGCCAAAGGAATGGCTGTTGCCCGTGGTGAAATTCCGGAACGACATCTTGAACGTGCCCCCGACCTTGGGCTCGAAATGATGCACGGTGCAGGTGAAGCCGTTCGGCGGAAGCCATTTCGCCATCGCATCGGCCTCCAGGAAGGCGCGATAGACTTTCTCCGGCTTGGTGGCCAGGACGCGGTGCAGGCGGACGGTATTGGGCATGTTTCGTTCATCCTCTTGCGTTGATGGGCCGATGTTGGCGTCTATGGCCCATTCATGTCACGAGGACGACCGGGAAGCTGCCGACCCGACAGGCACTCTCGAATTTTTTCGCCTTTTTGTTTGGGGGCACCGACACCTGCTGCGGTCGCGCCCGAGCACGATCCGGAAAGTTGCGTGGCGACTTTCCGAAAAGATCATGCTCAGGCAACGACCTGAAGCGCAATGCGATCCATTCCGATCTCATTCCGCTCCAGACAGCCGCCAGGCACCATCGTGAACGCCCGTCATTTTGTGATGACGTGCTTCGTCGGCGTCACTGCAGGCGGCGGTGCCGCCGGCGAAATCGCGAGCGTCACCCATGCATTCCAGCCCTCGGGCCGGTGTTCGGCGGCAAATTCCTTGTAGCCCTTCAAGTTGAGGTAGCCCTGCTTGTCGCCGAGCGGGAAGATGAATCCGATCTGCGGGCCGACCCCGCCCACCCTCGAGCGGAAACAGCCGACGCGATCGCCGGATCCGCCGTCGCACCCGAGTTGCTGGTAGAAATACCCGACGAGCCCCACCTGCACCTGCTTGCTCAGGAACTGGGAGGCGCCCCAGTCGAAGTGCATGTCGACACCGCTTTGGTACTGCGTATCTGTGTTCTTGAAATTGTAGGTGAAGCCAAGCACGCCGGACAGTTCATGTCCGGTCTGCGGATTGAAATAGGTGTAGCCGCCGCCCGCGTCGATCGCGCCATGCCCGAGCCCGATGTTGGCGAGCCGGGTCGACTGGTAGGCTCCGACCGGGATGTCCCCGGTGACGTAGGTCATGTAGTTGTGGACACCGGCATTCCAGCGCAGCGCGAATTGCGGGATCAGGTCGCCAAAGCCGGTTACGGAATCGCTGATGGAATCGGAGCGCGAGAAGGGAATGGAGCCCAGCGGCGTTGCGAGCGTACCCGTCACCAATCCGTTGAGCGTCGTGGTGTTTGCACCGTAGATTCCCATCAGGGTGGCCGACGCCTGTCCGCCCAGCACCGGTGTTGCAAAGACGTAGGTCGCGTTCAGCAGGCCCAGATCCACACTCGCGTTGAGGTTCGCATTCAACGTGGCCGTCAGGTTTGCGGGGATGCGGCCGATCTGGATTTCGCGTGCACGCGCCACGTCGCCGCCGGCGGACACCGAAGTATGATAGTAGATCGCAGCCGTCGTCCAGCCCGGTTGCTGAGGTGTGGCAGCAAGGCTGCCGAACATGCCGGGAATCCAGAAGCTGATGCCGCTTTCATCGGCCAAGGCTGTTGTCGGTATCGATGCAAAGGCTGCAAATGCAAGAGCGGCAAACGCTTTCGTCAATCGCATGGTGACCCCTCCCAAACCACGAGCTTCGCTCAGTGGGAGCGCCTGATATGCTGCCGATCATATGACGCAGCCGGCCGGGCTTGCCAGAGTTGCCGATGCGCCGGGAATTTTTGGCAGTCAGGTGTAGCAGGAGAACAACACTACCGCGCCATGATACCGACGCATGGAGATGAGGTCCCGGGAGTTTACGTACAGACACCGCTCCCCTGTCTCTCTGCATCTCCGCTTCCGATCCGTCATCTTGATCTGTTGATCCATATCAAGTCTTTTTTCTGGTTGTCGGAAAATGATGGCGGCTCGTTTGAGGGGAGGAATTGCAATGAGCACTGCCCGATCCTTTCATCTCGTCGCCTTTTCACTGACCCTTGCATTTTCGGCGCCAGCATTCGCACAGCAATCGCAACAAGCCGCACCGCCTCCCGGCTCGCCCGCCGCGACCATCACCATTCCGGGCAATCAACTGCCACCCCCGCCGCAGCAGTTCGGCGGCAAGATCGAGCGCGATGCGCGCAATTCGACACCTTTCTGGCCCTCGCGCGTGGTCCCGCCCAAGGGCGCACCGAACGTGCTGCTGATCATCACCGACGATGCCGGCTACGGCGTGCCGAGCACATTCGGCGGCGTCGTTCCGACGCCGGCGCTCGACCGCATCGCGCAGAGCGGATTGCGCTACACCAATTTCCATTCGACGGCGCTGTGCTCGCCGACGCGCGCGGCGCTGATCACCGGACGCAATCATCACTCGGTCGGCTATGGCGTGATCGCCGAGCAGGCCACCGGCTACCCGGGCTACGACAGTATCATCACCAAGGACAAGGCCACGATCGGCCGCATCCTGACCGACAACGGCTATCACACCGCCTGGTTCGGCAAGAACCACAACACGCCGGAGTATCAAGCGAGCCAGGCCGGCCCGTTCGACCAGTGGCCGACCGGCATGGGCTTTCAATATTTCTACGGTTTCATGGGGGGCGACACCAATCAGTGGGAGCCCGGCAATCTCGTTCGCAACACCACGGCAATCTACCCGTACCAGGGAAATCCCGGATGGAATCTGGTGACGGCGATGGCGGACGACGCCATCGACTATTTGAACCGCATGAACGCGCTGTCGCCCGACACGCCGTTCTTCATCAAATTCGCGCCCGGCGCCACGCATGCGCCGCATCATCCGACCAAGGAGTGGGTGAAGAAGATCAGCGACATGCACCTGTTCGACCAAGGCTGGAACAAGCTGCGCGAGACCATCTTCGAGAACCAGAAGCGGCTCGGCGTCATCCCGCAGAACGCGAAGCTGACGCCCTGGCCGAAGGACCTGATCAAGGAATGGGACCAGCTTTCGGCAGACGAGAAGAAGCTCTTCATCCGACAGGCCGAGGTGTTTGCCGCGTTTGCCGCCTATGCCGACGATGAGATCGGTCGCGTGATCCAGTCGGTCGCTGACCTCGGCAAGCTCGATAATACGTTGATCATCTATATCGAGGGCGACAACGGCACCAGCGCCGAAGGGCAGCCGAACGGCACGCCCAACGAAGTGGCGATGTTCAACCAGATCAATCCGTCGGTCGAGGATCAGCTCAAGTACTTCTACGACGTCTGGGGTACCGACCGTACCTACAACCACATGTCGATCGGCTGGGCTTGGGCCTTCGACACGCCGTTCTCCTGGACCAAGCAGATCGTTTCCCATTTTGGCGGCACGCGCCAGGGTATGGCGATCTCCTGGCCGGCGGTGATCAAGGACAAGGGCGGCATCCGCAGCCAGTTCCACCACGTCATCGACGTTGTGCCGACCATTCTCGAGGCCGCGAAGATCAAGCAACCGGACATCGTCGACGGTATCAAGCAGAGCCCGATGGAAGGTGTCAGCATGATGTACACGTTCGACGCCAACAACGCGAACGCGCCGTCGACCCACAAGATGCAGTATTTCGAGATGTTTGCGGATCGCGCGATCTACAATGACGGCTGGATCGCCTCGACCAAGGTGTTGCGGCCTCCGTGGGTGACTGGAGGTGTCAAGCTGCCAAGCCCGGCCGATTACCCCTGGGAGCTTTACGACCTGAACAACGACTGGACGCAGGCCGAGGACGTCGCCGCCAAATACCCTGACAAGCTGAAGGAGCTGCAGGCATTGTTCTGGAAGGAGGCGGAAAAGTATCAGGTGCTGCCACTGGACTCGTCCGTGGTAACTCGCGTTATCACGCCGCGCCCGAGCCTCGGCGCCGGCCGGACAAGCTTCGTCTGGACGCGGCCGTTCACCGGCACACCAAACGGCGACGCGCCGAGCCTGCTCAATGCGTCCTACGTCTTAAAGGCGGACGTCGACATTCCTCAGGGGGGTGCCGAGGGCATGCTGATCACCCAGGGCGGTCGTTTCGGCGGGTATGGGTTCTATGTCCTCAAGAACAAGCCCGTCTTCACCTGGAACCTCGTTGACCTCAAGCGCGTGCGCTGGGAGGGGACGGAGCTTACGCCCGGCAAGCACGTGATCGAGTTTGCCTTCACGTATGACGGTCTCGGCGCAGCGACCATGCTGTTCGGCGACTACAGCGGCATCGGAAAGGGCGGCACCGGCACGTTGAAGGTCGACGGCAAATCGGTGGCTACCGAGAAGATGGAGCATACGCTTCCCTTCATCCTGCAATGGGACGAGGCGCTGGACATTGGTTCGGATACCGGCACACCGGTCGACGACAACGACTATCAGGTCCCATTTGCTTTCACCGGGAAGATCAACAGGATCACCCTGGACATCGACCGGCCCAAGCTGAGTCCGGATGATCTCAAGCGGATGGAGGAAGCCGCGCGTGCGGCGGGCGACGGCCCGTCTGCGGACGCCGGAAGAATGGCCTCGGCGGAACCCCAGGTCTCCAGCAATATCGGCCTCAATCTGGTCGAGAAGATCCAGTTGCGGATCGACAAGCGCGAGGGTTGCCGCAAGGACGCCGAGGCAAAGGGACTTGGTATGGTGGACCGGGTCAAGTTCGTTCAGGAATGTGTTCGCCGATAGTTCGGCCAGATGCACGCGATGTGCAATCGGAGAAGCTCATGACAAACGGCCGTTGGATCTTCCTTTCAGCGCTTGCACTGATCGGCGCTCTGACTGTCGGCCGCGCTGCCGCGCAGGGCGCGGCGGAGACGGTGCAGGACATGCTCGCCGCACAGATCCGTTCGCAGGGGTTTACGTGTGACAAGGCGCTCGGCGCGACGAAGGACACCGCGCGCTCGAGGGCCGATCATGCGGTCTGGGTGCTCCGATGCAGCAATGCGAGCTATCGGGTGAGCCGTGCGCCCGACATGGCCGCCAAGGTCGAACCACTGCCGTGACGAAGCGCGCCAGCATCGAACGGCGGTGACATGCAAAGCGTAACCGATCTGATCCCGATCACACCTTCGATCGACGAGCTTGGCCGCATCATCGCCAATGTCGCAGCTCCGGCATTCCTGCTAGGGGCGGTCGCTGCGTTCATCTCGGTCGTGATTTCACGGGTTAACCGAGTGATCGACCGCTCGCAGTTCATCAACGGCATTCCCGCAGGCGATTCTGCAAGGGTCTTCCTGAAAGCCGATCTGCCGCGGCTTCGGGAAAGGGCGCGGCTTCTGAACCGGTCGCTGTTCTGCTCCGTCGTCGCAGCAATCCTCACGGCGCTCATCATCTTCGTTGCATTCGTCAGCGCGCTCCTGCAGATCGCACACGAATACGGCGTGGCGATCCTGTTCATGGCGGCCATGCTGATGTTCAGCGCCGCCCTCGTCGATCTGGCGCGCGAAACCAGGATTGCGCTTCACGACAATGACCTTCACGTATAGGCCGATTGGCGGTGAACGGCTGGAGCAGTAAGCAGACGTGGCACGTGGCTCGCGAAAGAACCGCAGGGATCACCAGCTCCGCAAGGCGCCAGCGCCCGAACCAGTGAAATCGGCGCCGCAGCCGCGGTCAGTCCCTCACAAGACCATGAGGCACTGGATCGTCGGTGCGAGCGCAGTTGCTGCCGCGATCGCTGTCGGACTGCTGTGGTTCGAACCATTGAAGGCTCCCGTCCAGACCTCAGCGCCTGCCGAAATGGCTTTCGTCGGCAGCGAGTCCTGCGCCGGCTGTCACGAAACAGAGGCAAGACTCTGGCGGACCTCGCAGCACCGCCGCGCCATGGATCACGCGACGGCGCAGTCTGTGCGCGGCGATTTCAACGACGCGACGTTCGACTATGCCGGCACCCGCTCGCGCTTCTTCCGCAAGGAGGGCAAGTTCCTGGTCGAGACCGATGGGCCCGACGGCAAGCTCGCGACCTTCGAGGTGAAATACGCCTTCGGCATCGATCCGCTGCAGCAATATCTGATCGAATTCCCAGATGGCCGCGTCCAGGCTCTGTCCATCGCCTGGGACACGCGGCCAAAAGAGCAGGGCGGTCAGCGCTGGTTTCATCTCTACCCGGAGAGCGCCATCACCAGCAGCGATCCCCTGCATTGGACGAAGCTGAACCAGAACTGGAATTTCATGTGTGCGGAATGCCATTCGACTGATGTGCGCAAGGGCTACAATGCCGACCGGGACAGGTTCGCGACCACCTTTTCCGAGATCAGCGTCGGCTGTGAGGCGTGCCACGGTGCCGGCTCGCGCCACGTCGCCTGGGCGCACGGCAAGCCGGCGACGCGCGAGGCCGATAACGGCCTGCTGGTGCGCTTCGACGAGCGCACCGGCATCACATGGTCCGCCTCCGCCGGCACATTGACGCCGGCGCGCAGCGCGCCGGCGCCGGCCCTGCGCAAGGAGGTCGAAACCTGCGGGCGCTGCCACGCGCGCCGCGGGCAGCTTTCGGACGACTGGATACCGGGCCGGCCGCTCTCCGACACACACCGCGTATCGCTGCTCGACCGCCACCGCTTTCATGCCGACGGCCAGATGCGCGACGACGAGGAGACCTACAATTACGCGGCGTTCAAACAGAGCAGGATGTTCGCCAAGGGCGTGACCTGCAGCGACTGCCACGACCCGCACAGCGCAACGTTGAAGGCGCCCGGAGACGGCGTTTGTTCGCAGTGTCATGCGCCCGCCAAATATGAATCCGCGGCGCACCGGCACCACGCCCATGTCTCGCCGCCGCTCGGTTGCCCGTCCTGCCACATGCCCGAGCGACGCTACATGGTCGTCGATCGCCGCCACGACCACGGCTTCCGCGTTCCGCGCCCAGACCTCTCGGTGCAGACGGGCGCACCGAATGCGTGCAACGACTGCCATCCCGACAAGCCGGCAGCCTGGGCGGCGCAACAGATCGAGGGCTGGTTCGGGCCGGAGCGGCGCGGCCATCAGACCTATGCGCGTGCGTTTCATGCGGCCTGGAGCGAAGCTGCCGACGCGCAAGCGCAACTTGCCGCGGTCGCCGAATCGGCCGACGCTCCCGGTATCGTCCGGGCCAGCGCGCTGGCGGAGCTTCCCGAACCAATTCTCGATCTGGTCCGGCGCGGGCTTTCCGATCCCGATCCGCTCGTGAGGCTCGGCGCGCTCGATCGGCTTGACGGTGTGCTCCCCGATCAGCTCTGGCCGCTCGCCTCGCCGCGGCTGGGCGATGCCGTGCGTGGTGTGCGCATTCGCGCCGCCGAACTTCTGGCCGTGGTGCCTCCAGCGCGCCAGCCAGCGGTCGATCGCGACAGGTTCGCGCGGGCGGCTGCCGAATTCGTCGCTGTGCAGAAGCTGAACGCTGATCGGCCGGAAGCGCGCACGGCGCTTGGCAACTTCTTCGTGCGCCAGGCCAATGCCGGCGCGGCGGAGGCGGAATACCGCGCCGCCCTCAGGCTCGATCCCTGGTTCGCGGCGGCCGCCATCAACCTGTCCGACCTGTACCGGCAGCTCGGACGCGACAGCGACGGGGAGAAAGTCCTGCGTGAAGCGCTCTCCGCGTCGGTGCAGGACGCATCCCTCCACCACGCGCTTGGTCTGACACTCGTGCGCATGAAGCGCAGCGAGGAGGCGCTCGACGAGCTGCGTCGGGCTGCCTCGCTTGACCCCGGCCAAATACGGTACGCCTACGTCTATGCTGTAGGGCTGAACGGAATGGGTCGGCGCGACGATGCGCTTTCTGTGCTGGACCAGAGTCTGCGCGGACATCCCAACAATCCCGAGCTGCTTTCAGCCGCTCTGAACTTCAGCAGGGAGAAGGGAGACATCGCTGCCGCGCTTGGTTACGCCGAGCGACTGGCGCTCCTCCGGCCTGACGATCCACGATTGACGAACCTCATCAGGGACCTCAAGCGATAGCTGAGCCAGGATGCGAGCCGCCCGTGCCAGCGGCTTTCGCCAGGCCGGCCCTGCCTCAAATCGCCACGTCCTGTGGCGTCATCGTGAACGCCAGCCGGTAGCGGCCAACCGTCGGGTGATTCTGAGCGCCTGCCGCATGAAGCACCGATGACCCCAACTGCGCGATCACGGCACGCTCGACGGCATCGGCGTCGTAACCCGACAACAGCACGATCCAGTCGGCGGCGCCGTCCTTTCCCCGGATCTTCTGTTCCGTGGTGGGCGAACTCGTCTTTGGTGTTTCGGTCAGGAGGAGGTGAGCGCCCGTCAGTCCCGGTTTCGATGCAAGGGCGCCGAGCGCATCGAGCAGGTACGCCTGCAGCTCTGCAGCGCGTCCCGCTTGCGGCGACAGCCTGATGGTGGCCAGCGAGGTCGCGACGCCGCCGCCAAAGCTCGCCACGATCCGGCACTGGCTGCGCACCATGCCGAGATGATGCGGCATCATCTTCGTCGACCATGGCGTCGGCGCGTTGAGCCGGTCGAGATATCCCTTCGACGTGAGCACCTCATATTGCTCGAGCTCGTAGAGCACGAAGAAGCCTTCGGCATCCGTCGTGCTGCTCCAGCGCGATCCCCGCCGGAAGCCGGGAATGCTCATCCGCTCCGGAAAATGCTCATGCGAGTGCCAATCGCCGAACTCGTCGCGCTGCTCGGCGCGAACGCTCCACCACATCGCGACGGCGGCCTTGCCGAGCAGTGCCATGCTGACCTCCCTTTTGCGCAGGGCTATCGCATTTGAGAGCTTTCCCCGCGGCCATCCTTCGAGACGCCCGCTTGAGGCGGGCTCCTCAGGACGAGGACGGAGTGCGCGGCAGCAGTTTCAACGCGCACTGACGCCGATGAGCCTCATCCTGAGGAGGCGCATGAGCGCCGTCTCGAAGGACGAGGCGTTCGCGCAGGCCGCCACCAGTCATATGCGATAGCCCTGACTTCTTGCGGCCACTCTGCCTCAACATCGGCAGCGGCGGCAAGGTGTCCCCGCTCGGCAAGACGAAGCCACAATTCCGCTACCGTTTTCTCGTTCAACTCCTGCGGGAAATCAGCGGGAGCTTTCGTTGCGCAACACGCTCTGGGCTTTTGCCATCACGCTCTGCTGCCTTGGCTCGCCGGCCGAGGCTGCGGGCATTCAGTTGCTTGACGCCGATCCGGCGCTGTCGGGCGCGATCTGGTATCCGTGCGCGGCGGAGCCGACGCATGTGGCGCTTGGCCGTCTTTCGGTGCCCACGGTTGATCGGCTGGAGGGAGCGAAGGACTGTCCCGTTGCGGGCGCAAAGCTGCCGCTGGTCATCATCTCCCACGGAAACAGCGGCTACTTCGCGCTTCATCTCGACATCATCGAAGCGCTGGCGAACGCCGGCTTCGTCGTTGCTGCAATCAATCATCCTGGCAACAACACCAACGACATGTCGGCGCGCGGGATGTCCGTCTGGGCGTCGCGTCCGGTGCATATGGTCCGCCTGCTCGATTTCATGCTGCAGGAGTGGAAAGACAGGGACGCGATCGATCCTGCCAAGGTTGGCTTCTTCGGCTTCTCATTGGGAGGCTTTACCGGACTGGTTCTGGCCGGCGGTCGGCCCGATTTTCGAAGATTTGCTCCCAATTGTAAGGAAGAGAACAAGTCCACCGTCTGCGAGGAGTTGCACGCTGGTCAGTTTCCTGCCGATCCGCCGCACGATGCAAGGATCAAGGCCGCAGCGATCGTTGATCCCGCTGTGAGCTTTTCATTCACGCCCGAAAATCTGGCCGGCATCGGAATCCCCCTTCAGGTCTGGCGATCCGAACTGGGGGGCGGGGGCGTCAACGCGGCGGGCGTCGCATACGTGACCCGCAGTCTGCCTGGCAAGCCAGACATTCACGTCGTGCCGGCCGGTCATTATGCGTTTCTGCCGCCGTGCACGCCGGCGCTCGCAGCGTATAGGCCGCAGGTATGCACCGATCCCCAAGGCTTTGACAGAACGGCCTTTCACCGCGAGTTCGACGCAGCAGTGGTGGAGTTCTTTCGCGAGCAGATCGGAGGGCGTTGAGCCTCGCGCAACTGGCAGGACGTTTGCTGCTCCGGATGATGATATAATACCCCTGTTTTGCCCGACGGGTCAAAGATCGTTTCGAAAAATAAGAAGTAACTTCGTGCCCAAAGGGTTAGCTACTGTGCATGGGGTTGTTTTTCAGTTCTTAGTTGGCGCCGGCGACCGTAGGGCGTTCGCAAGCAAAAGGGCCGCCCCTTCGGGCGGCCCTTTCGTTGTACTCGAGGCGGTTTGGCTTACTCCGCGGCCTGCTTCTGCGGCGGGTCGAGTGCGCCGGACTTGTGGATCTCGGCGACCTGGTGGTCGCTGAAGCCGAGCACCGAGCGCAGGATCTCGTCGGTGTGCTCGCCGAGCAGCGGGGAGCGCTGCACGTCGCTCGGGCTATCCGACAGCTTGATCGGGTTGCCGACCGAGACGTACTTGCCGCGGGTGGGGTGGTCGACTTCGACCACGGTGCCGGTGGCGCGCAACGACTGGTCCTCGGCGATCTCCTTCATCGACAGGATCGGGCCGCAGGGGATGTCGTCCTTGTTGAGGATCTCCATCGCCTCGAATTTTGTCTTCGTCATCGTCCATTGCTCGATGCGGGCGAAGATCTCGTTGAGGCGCGGCAGGCGGGCCGCCGGCTTGGCGTAGTTCGGGTCGGTCTTCCAGCTCGGCTCGCCGATCACGTCGCAGATCTTCTCCCAGACCGGAGCCTGGGTGATGAAATAGATGTAGGCGTTGGGATCGGTCTCCCAGCCCTTGCACTTCAGGATGCGGCCGGGCTGGCCGCCGCCGGAATCGTTGCCGGCGCGCGGCACGGCGTCGCCGAACGGCACGCCTTCGCCGAACTGGCTGTATTCCTTGAGCGGTCCATGGGCGAGGCGCTGCTGGTCGCGCAGCTTGACGCGGCAGAGGTTGAGCACGCCGTCCTGCATCGCGGCGGTGACGCGCTGGCCCTTGCCGGTGTGGGTGCGCTGATAGAGCGCGGTAACGATGCCGAGCGCCAGATGCAGGCCGGTGCCGGAATCGCCGATCTGCGCGCCGGTGACGAGCGGCAAGCCGTCGCGGAAGCCGGTGGTGGAGGCGGCGCCGCCGGTGCACTGCGCGACGTTCTCATAGACCTTGCAGTCTTCGTACGGTCCGGGGCCGAAGCCCTTGATCGAGGCGACGATCATCTTCGGGTTGATCGCTTGAATCTTCTCCCAGGGGAAGCCCATGCGGTCGAGCACGCCGGGGCCGAAATTCTCGACCAGCACGTCGCACTGCTTGATCAGCTCGGTGAGGACTTCCTTGCCCTTGGGGTTCTTGGTGTCGAGCGTGATCGAGCGCTTGTTGTGGTTGAGCATGGTGAAATACAGGCTGTCCACGTTCGGGATGTCCTGCAGCTGGCCGCGGGTGATGTCACCCACGCCCGGACGCTCCACCTTGATCACGTCGGCCCCGAACCAGGCCAGCAGCTGCGTGCAGGTCGGTCCGGACTGGACGTGGGTGAAGTCGAGAATGCGAACGCCCTCGAGCGCTTTGGTCATCGTGTTGCTCCGTACTCTTTGTCTGCCCCTGCACCCGGCAGGGAATATTGGGTTGAGGGGTGGACTTACTTCTTCTTCTGCAGAACGCTCTGCGGATTGAGGTTGCCGATGCGGCCGCTCTCCGAGCCTGCGGCCGGATCGATCACCGCGTTGATGAGCGTCGGCTTGCCGGACTTCATGGCTTCGTTGACGGCGCGCTTGAGCTCGTCGGGCGAGGTCGCGTTGACGCCGACGCCGCCGAAGGCTTCCATCATCTTGTCGTAGCGCGCGCCCTTGACGAACACCGTCGTCGCCGGGTCGGCGTTGGCGCTGTTCACATCCGTGCCGCGATAGATGCCGTCATTGTTGAAGATGACGACGCAGATCGGAAGGTTGTAGCGGCAGATGGTCTCGACCTCCATGCCGGAGAAGCCGAAGGCCGAGTCGCCTTCCACTGCGAGCACGGGATGGCCGGTCTCGAGCGCGGCCGCGATCGCCTGGCCCATGCCGATGCCCATCACGCCCCAGGTGCCGACGTCGAGACGCTTGCGGGGCTTGTACATGTCGATGACGCCGCGGGCGAGGTCGAGCGTGTTGGCGCCTTCGTTGACGAGGATCGCCTCGGGATACTCCTTGATCACGTTCTTCAGCACGCCGAGCGCACCGTGATAGTCCATCGGCGATTTGTTGTTCATGAGCTTCGGCGCCATCTTGGCGACGTTCTCTTCGCGCTTGGCCGAGACGGCCTTGGTCCATTCGGCGGGCGGTGCGGTCCAGCCCGACGCCAGCGCCTGGTTGAACGCGGAGACGACCGAGCCGATGTCGCCGACGACGGGTGCGACGATCTCGACGTTGGAGTCCATCTCCTTCGGCTCGATGTCGACCTGGATGAACTTCTTCGGCGCTTCGCCCCAGCTCTTGCCCTTGCCGTGCGACAGCAGCCAGTTCAGCCGCGCGCCGATCAGCATCACGACGTCGGAGTCCTTCAGCACCGTCGAGCGGGCCGCGCCGGCGCACTGCGGATGGGTGTCGGGGAGGAGGCCCTTGGCCATGCTCATCGGCAGGAAGGGAACGCCGCTCTTCTCGACGAAGCTCTTGATCTCCTCGTCGGCCTGCGCGTAGGCCGCGCCCTTGCCGAGGATGATGAGCGGGCGCTTGGCGCTCTTGAGCACGTCGAGCGCGCGCTTCACCGAAGCCGGCGAGGGGATCTGCGCGGGCGCAGCGTCGATCACCTTGACCAGCGACTTCCGGCCGGCTTCGGCGTTCATCACCTGGCCGAACAGCTTGGCCGGAAGATCCAGATAGACGCCGCCCGGACGGCCCGAGACCGCGGCGCGGATGGCGCGGGCGAAACCGATGCCGATGTCCTGAGCGTGCAGCACGCGATAGGCCGCCTTGCACAGCGGCTTCGCGATCGCGAGCTGGTCCATCTCCTCGTAGTCGCCCTGCTGGAGGTCGACGATCTCGCGCTCGGAAGAGCCGGAGACGAGGATCATCGGGTAGCAGTTGGTGGTGGCATGCGCGAGCGCGGTGAGACCGTTGAGGAAGCCGGGCGCCGAGACGGTCAGGCAGACGCCGGGCTTCCTGGTGAGATAGCCGGCAATGCCTGCGGCGTAGCCGGCGTTCTGCTCGTGGCGGAAGGAGATCACGCGAATGCCGGCGGCCTGCGCCATGCGGCCCAAATCCGTGATCGGGATGCCCGGCACATTATAGATGGTGTTGATGCCGTTCAGCTTGAGCGCGTCGATGACGAGATGGAAGCCATCCGTCAGTTCCTGCTCGGTGCCCGGTGCTTCGGACTTGGTCGCGGTATTCAGCATGGGCCTTGTCTCCCTGGTCTCAAGGTCGTTGGGGCGAATTGTTCGCCCTTCTGGTGAACGTTGCTTAAGTGAACAGCTACGTGAACAGTTCTTGGCCGTGCGCTTCCACATAGGCGGCAAGGCCGAGGGTGTGATCGCGGGCGCGCTTCTCGGCGAGCTCGGTGTCGCGCGCTTCCAGCGCTTCGATGATGCCGAGATGCTCGGGCAGCGAGGTTGCGGTGCGGTCCTTGCGTCCGATGGTCAGCTGGCGATAGCCGCGCACGTGCAGCAGGAGGTCATTGGTGAGATCGACCAGCACCGGCGATTCCGACAGCGAGATCAGCGCCTGGTGGAAGGCGATGTTGGCGCGGGAATATTCCTCGACGTGATCCTCGGGCAGGCGGTCCTTGCTGAAATCCTTGAAGAAGTCGCGCAGCGCCGTGATATCCTTCTTGCGTGCGGTGGTGGTGATGAGCCGCGCGGCCATGCTCTCCAGCGCCGCCCAGGCGCGGATCATGTCGACGATCTCGCTCTTGGTCCTTCGCACCACCATGATGCCGCGGCGCGGCACCGTCTTCACGAATCCGTCCTGCTCGAGCATCGCGATCGCTTCGCGGATCGGCGTGCGGCTGACGCCAAGCCGTTCGGACAATGCGCGCTCGTCGAGCATCACCGGTTCGGGCGTCGAATAGATGTCCATCTTGAGGATGGCTTCCTTCAAGGCGTCATACGCCTTGTTCTTGAAGCTGCTCTCCGGGGCAATACGAACGATTGCGATGTCTGCCTCGGCCATGTTCGGCAACGCCTTGGTTGGTTTGCGTAGTGACACGACGAATCTCCTCCAGTGGGAGTCGTCTTTTACAGGAATAATGACGGGAAAGTTTTTGGCATACCACATGCCAGAATGTCAAGGCGGCGATTTTTTGCGGCGTTCTAAGACAAGCTCCAGCTTGACAAGTTGGCTTCTGGCATACCAAATGCCATCGCCAGCCATTTTTGATCCAAGCCGGCGGAGTAGTCTCGGGCTTTATGCCACTCCGTTCCGCCGCATGGAACAGAGCGCGGCGAATGGCAAGCATCACGGGCAGCCGCGGTACGCGCGCGCTTTGAAAAGAACGAACTCAGGTCAAGGGAGAAGCCAGATGTCCAATTCCAAAGATGCCGTCCGCAAGGTGCTCGACCAGGTCAAGGCGGACAACCGCACCAGCCTGACGGCGCCGGAGGGCAAGCTGGTCTGCGACGCCTACGGCATTCCGGTGCCTAAGGAGGGCGTGGCAAAGTCGGCAGGCGAGGCCGGCAAGATGGCTTCGTCCATGGGCTTCCCGGTCGTGATGAAGATCGTTTCGCCGGACATTCTCCACAAGACCGAAGCCGGCGGCGTCATCGTCGGTCTCAAGACCACTGAGGAGGCTGAGAAGGCCTACGAGACCATCCTTTCCAACGCCAAGAAATACAAGTCCGATGCCAAGATCGAGGGCGTCCAGGTGCAGCAGATGCTGGCCGGCGGTACCGAGGTCATCGTCGGCTCGATCACCGACGGCTCGTTCGGCAAGCTCGTCGCCTTCGGCCTCGGCGGCGTACTGGTCGAGGTGCTGAAGGACATCACCTTCCGCCTCGCGCCGGCCACCAAGGAAGACGCGCTCTCGATGCTCGACGGCATCCAGGCGCATGAGATTTTGAAGGGCGTGCGCGGCGGCGAGCCGGTGAACCGCAACGCCCTTGCCGAAATCATCGTCAAGGTGTCGCAGCTCGTCACCGATTTCCCCGAAATCGTCGAGCTCGACCTCAACCCGGTGTTCGCGACGGCGAAGGATGCGACCGCCGCGGACGTGCGCATCGTCGTCGACTTCGCCTACAAGCCGAAGCCCAAGCCGCGTCCGACGGAAGAGATTGTTGCGGCGATGAACCGCATCATGCAGCCGAAGGCGGTCGCCGTGGTCGGCGCCTCCGCCGAGGACGGCAAGATCGGCAACTCCGTGATGAAGAACCTCATCAACGGCGGCTACAAGGGCGAGATCTATCCGATCCATCCCAAGGCCGCCGAGATCCTCGGCTACAAGGCCTACAAGAGCGTCAAGGACGTGCCCGGCGTGATCGACGTCGCGGTGTTCGCGATCCCCGCCAAGTTCGTGGCTGCGGCGCTCACCGAGTGCGGCGAGAAGAAGATCCCGGGCGCGGTGCTGATCCCGTCGGGCTTCGCCGAAGCCGGCGCGCCGGAGCTGCAGGCCGAGATCGTCGAGGTCGGCAAGAAGTACGACATCCGCCTGATGGGGCCGAACATCTACGGCTTCTACTATACCCCCGCCAATCTCTGCGCGACTTTCTGTACTGCCTATGACGTCAAGGGCCATGCGGCGCTGTCGTCGCAGTCGGGCGGCATCGGCATGGCCATCATCGGCTTCTCACGCTCGGCGAAGATGGGCGTCTCGGCGATCGTCGGTCTCGGCAACAAGTCCGACATCGACGAGGACGATCTGCTCGCTTTCTTCGAGCAGGATCCGAACACGAACCTGATCGCGCAACACTGCGAGGACCTCAAGGACGGCCGCGCCTTTGCCGAAGCGGCAAAACGCGTCTCCAAGAAGAAGCCCGTGGTCGTGCTCAAGGCCGGCCGCACCTCGGCCGGTGCCAAGGCGGCGTCCTCGCACACCGGCGCGCTCGCCGGCAACGACCGCATCTACGAGGATGTGTTCAAGCAGTCCGGCGTGATCCGCGCTCGCTCCTTGCGCCAGCTGCTCGAATTCGCCCGTGGCGTGCCGGTGCTGCCGACGCCGAAGGGCGAGAACGTGCTGATCATCACCGGCGCCGGCGGCTCGGGCGTGCTGCTGTCGGACTCCTGCGTCGACAACGGCCTGTCGCTGATGTCGATGCCGCCGGATCTCGACGCGGCCTTCCGCAAGTTCATCCCGCCGTTCGGTGCTGCCGGAAATCCTGTGGATATCACCGGCGGCGAGCCGCCGATCACCTACGTCAACACCGTGAAGCTCGGCCTGTCGGATGAGCGCATCCACGCGCTGATCCTCGGCTACTGGCACACCATCGTCACCCCGCCGATGGTGTTCGCCCGCAACATGGTCGAGGTGAAGAAGGAGATGGAGGCCAAGGGTTTTGTGAAGCCGATGGTCGCGTCTCTGGCCGGCGACGTCGAGGTCGAGGAAGCCGCCGAATATCTCTACCAGAACGGCATCCCGGCCTACGCCTACTCGACGGAGCTGCCGGTCGAGGTGCTCGGCGCCAAGTACAAGTGGGCGCGTGGGGCAGGGCTGCTCTGAGGCGTTAGCGCCGCTTCGGCAATCCGAAGCGGCGCCTTGCAGGGTACGATTCCGGGTCTGGTCCTTCGGACCATCCCGGAATGACGAATTCCAAAGCGGCAGGTCGCGATGAGCAAGAACGTGATCCGGCGCAAATCGCTCGAGCCCAAGTCGGTCGCGGAAGCCGAGCACGAGGCGCGTGACGGTGGCGTGCAGTCCGTTGACCGCGCGCTGTCGATCCTGGAAACGCTGGCTGAGGACGACGAGGGCTATCGCCTCAGCGACTTGGCGATCCGCACGGGATTGTCGGCATCCACCGTGCACCGGCTGCTCGCAACCCTCGAAAGCCGCCGCTTCGTGCAGTTCGACCGCGGCGAATCCAAATGGCATGTCGGCGTGCGCAGCTTCACGGTCGGCGCCAGCTTTGCGCGGCGACGCAATTTCTCCGCGCAGGCGATTCCCTATCTGCGCAAGCTGCGCGATCTCACCCGCGAGACGGCCAACCTCGCCGTGGTCGACGATGAGTTCATCATCGTGCTGACCCGCATGGAAAGCCGCGAGATCATGCGCTCGCTGACCAAGGTCGGCGGCCGGGTTCCCATGGTGACCTCCGGCGTCGGCAAGGCCGTGCTGGCGACCTATTCGGACGAGGACGTCGGCGCCGTCATCCGCCATCACGGCATGCCCCGCCTGACCGAGAAGTCGATCGTTCGGCCGAGCGACCTGTTCAAGGAACTCGAAAAGATCCGCGAGCAGGGCTATGCCCTCGACGATGAAGAGGCCTGTATGGGCCTGCGCTGTGTTGCGGCGGTCGTCTACAACGACTGCGCCGAGCCGCTCGCGGCGATTTCAGTGTCCGGCATGACCGGCCGGCTGACCGATCAGCGGTTGCCGGAGATCGGGCAAATCGTCCGGGATGTCGCTGCCGAACTGACGGCCGCGCTCGGCGGGACGATCCCGGCGCCTCGCTGACCGAAAAAGCCCTGGGCGATGTCACTGGACAGTATCGGCCGTTTTGGCTGATATGCGACCAAACGACACAATGCGGCAAACGTCCGCATGAGCCTGGAGATGCCCCCATGTTTCGATTTCCCCTGCGCCTTGTCGGCGCAGCCGTCGCGCTGACCCTGGCGGCAGCCAATCCGGCCTTTGCCCAGCAACTCGAGCTCAAGCTGATGGCGCCGGCAGCTCCGGGCGGGGGCTGGGACCAGACCGCGCGCTCGATGCAGCAGGCGCTGGTGGCTTCGGGCGTCGCGCGCAGCGTGCAGGTTACCAATGTTCCCGGTGCGGGCGGCAGCGTCGGCATCGCGCAATTCGTCAATGGCGCCAAGGGCGACGGCAACCAGATGATGGTCAGCGGCTTCGTCATGGTGGGCGCGCTCGCCATGAACAAGTCGCCGGTGACGCTGGAGCAGGTGACGCCGATCGCGCGCCTCACCGAGGAGATCCAGGTGATCGTGGTTCCCGCGAATTCGCCGATCAAGAATGCGCAGGATCTCGCCGCCGCGGTGAAGGCCGATATCGCCAGGGTCACCTTCGCCGGAGGCTCGGCCGGCGGTGTGGACCATGTGATGGCAGCACTGTTCGCCGGCGCCGTCGGCGCCGATGCGAAGAAGATCAACTACATCCCGTTCTCCGGCGGCGGCGAGTCGCTGGCGGCGATCCTCGGCGGCAAGGTCACCGCGGGCATTTCGGGCCTGAGCGAATATGAAGGGCAGATCAAGTCCGGCAAGCTGCGCGCGATCGGCGTGACCTCGGAGAAGCGCATTGCCGGCAGTGACATCCCGACCTTCAAGGAGCAGGGCATCGACCTCGTGATCGCAAACTGGCGCTCGGTGGTCGCGCCTCCCGGCATAACGCCGGAGCAGCGCAAGACCTTGAGCGATGCGGTCGAGAAGATGGTGAAGTCCGACGCCTGGAAGGAGATCCTCAAGCAGAAGGGCTGGGAGGACGCCTATCTCGGCGGCGACGCTTTCGCCGACTTCCTGAAGAAGGAAACGGCGCGCGTCACCGACGTGCTGAAATCGGTCGGCCTCGTCAAGTCATGACCTTGGGCGACCCCGCGCAGCCTCCGCGGCGCGTCGACCGCGCCGGCCTCGTTGTCGCTGCGTTGCTCGCAGGTCTCGCCGCAGTGCTGGTCTGGGATGCGCGCGGCCTGCAATCTGCCGCGATGTACGGGATGGGGCCCGAGGCGATGCCGGTTGTGGTCGCCTCCGGCCTTGCCTTGCTCGCAATCGGCAATTTCATCGACGCGCTGCGTGGCAATCTGCCGGCGCGTGAGAGCGCCGATCCCTTGCCGGTGGTCTTGATCCTCATTGGTCTTGCGCTGCTGATTGCGATCATCGGCTTTGGCGGCGGCTTCATCCTGGCGACGTCCGCGCTGTTCGTGACGACGTCGGCGGCGTTTGGGCGCCGTGCCATTCTCGTCGACTCCGTCATCGCCCTCGTGATGTCGACCCTCATCTATCTCGCGTTCGACCGCCTGTTGACGCTGAGCCTTCCGGCCGGGCCCTTGGAGCGACTGCTGTGATGGACACTTTTGCCGCGCTGGCCCACGGCATGGCGGTCGCCATCCAGCCGATGAACCTGCTTTATGCGCTGATCGGCGTCTTCCTCGGAACGGCCGTGGGCGTGCTGCCCGGCATCGGTCCGGCGTTGACGGTCGCGCTGCTGCTGCCGGTGACCTACAAGCTCGATCCCGGCGGCTCGCTGATCATGTTCGCCGGCATCTACTATGGCGGCATGTATGGGGGCTCGACCACCGCGATCCTGATCAACACGCCCGGCGAAAGCGCTTCGATGGCGACCGCGCTCGAAGGCAACAAGATGGCCAAGGCCGGCCGTGGCGGGCCGGCGCTTGCGACCTCCGCGATCGGCTCCTTCGTCGCCGGCACCCTCGCCACCATCGGACTCGCCTTCCTTGCGCCGTGGCTGGTCGATTTCGCCGTGCGCTTTGGCCCAGAGGATTACTTCGCGCTGATGTGCGTTGCCTTCGTCACGGTGTCGGCGACCTTCGGAGATTCGCCGGTTCGTGGCCTGACCAGCCTGTTCATTGGCCTGACGCTGGGCCTCGTCGGCATCGACAAGCTGACCGGCCAGGCGCGGCTCGCGTTCGGCGTTCCCGAGCTGCTCGACGGTGTCGAGGTGACGACGCTTGCCGTCGGCCTGTTCGCGGTCGGCGAGGCGCTCTACGTCGCATCGCGCCGCCACCATACCGAGGAGAAGCTCGAGCCGGTGCGCGGCTCGCTGTGGATGACAAAGGAAGACTGGAAGCGATCGTGGAAGCCGTGGCTGCGCGGCACCATGTTCGGCTTTCCGATCGGCGCCCTGCCTGCAGGTGGGGCCGAGATCCCCACCTTCCTGTCCTATTCGACCGAAAAGCGCCTGACCAAACACCCCGAAGAATTCGGCAAGGGCGCGATCGAAGGGGTGGCGGGACCGGAAGCGGCCAACAACGCCTCCGCCGCCGGCACGCTGGTGCCGCTGCTCACGCTCGGGCTGCCGACCTCGGCGACCGCCGCGATGATGTTGGCGGGTTTCCAGCAATACGGCCTCAATCCGGGGCCGCTGCTGTTCGCCGAGCGGCCTGATCTGGTGTGGGGCCTGATCGCGAGCCTCTTCATCGCCAACTGCATGCTGCTGGTGCTCAACCTGCCGCTGGTCGGACTGTGGGTGCGCCTGCTCGCGATTCCGCAGCCCTGGCTCTATGCCGGCATTCTCGTCTTCGCGACCATGGGCACCATCGCCGCCAAGCCGTCGGTGGTGGAATTGTCGATGCTGGCCGGCTTCGGCGTGCTCGGCTTCTTGATGCGCCGGTTCGATTTTCCGATCGCTCCCGTGGTCGTCGGCCTGATCCTCGGCCCGATCGCCGAAAGCCAGTTGCGTCGCGCACTCGCGATCAGCCTCGGCGATCCCATGACGCTGGTCCAAAGCCCGATCTCGGCGACGCTGCTGGCGGTGGCGTTGATCGCACTGCTGGCGCCCTTCGTGCTGAAGGGGCTCGGGCGATTCAAGGCGAACGAGGATTAGCCGTTCCGCCGCACGCATGTTCTAATGCTGCGTTCATCCCGTGGAGAAGTGCCATGCCGTCGGAACTTCGCTCGCCCCGTCTGGCCGTCCTGATCGACGCCGACAATGCCTCTGCGAAGATCGCGGATGGACTTTTCGAGGAGATTGCCAAGATCGGCGAGGCCAGCGTCCGACGCATCTACGGCGACTTCTCCAATGCGCGTTCCAGAGGTTGGGCCGACATTCTGTCGAAGCACGCCATCATCCCGCAGCAGCAATTCGCTTATACGACGGGAAAGAATGCGTCCGACATAACCCTGGTCATCGACGCGATGGACCTGCTTCACAGCGGCCGGTTCGACGGCTTCTGCCTGGTGTCTTCCGACAGCGACTTTACCCGTCTCGCCGCCCGCATCCGGGAGCAGGGCGTCGACGTCTTCGGGTTCGGCGAGCAGAAGACGCCGGAAAGCTTCAGGCAGGCCTGCCGGAGATTCGTCTACACGGAGAACCTGCTTACCGGCACGGCGACCGCCCAGGGCGCCGCCGCGAGGTCGGCGCCGCTTCAGCCGCCCGATGCCGCCACGCCCATCATCAAGAAGGTGATCACCCAGATGGAGAGCGAGGACGGCTGGGTCGCCCTCGGTGAAGTCGGACGGCAGCTCGCCAATCTGGCTTCGGATTTCGATCCGCGGACGTTCGGCTTTCGCAAGCTGAGCGACCTCGTGCGAAAGACGAATGCGTTCGAGATCGATGAGCCGAAAGGCCGGTCGATGCGAATCCGGGTCAAGCCCACTGCCGCACCGCCGCGGCGAAGGCGGAACCCGCGCAGGGCTTCGGGCGCGTCAGGCGTTTCGGCGCCGAAGACGTAAGCAGGTCCTGCCGCTATATTTGAGCTTGCCCGGGGTGGGGCCGGGCGTAACCATCGCTCGGCTGCAATGTCACCGGAGAGCCCAGATGACCAGACTCACCCGTTTCTCCGTTGCGCCGCTGCACAGCATGACGCGTCGCCTCGCGGACGTCGCCTCGGCGCGCGTTGCGCCCGATCTCGTCGTCACGGGGGCCCGGGTGCTCTCGACCTATTCGGAGCGCATCCATCCGGGCCGCGAGGTCTGGATCACCGGCGGCCGCATCGCTGCGATGAAGCCGGCCGGCACGGCGAAGAAGGTCTGGAGCGGCGTGCCGCTCTATGATGCGGCCGGCGGCATCATCGCGCCGGGGCTGGTCGATCCGCACATCCACATCGAATCCTCGATGGTGACGGCCTGTGCCTACGCGGAAGCTGCGCTGCTCAACGGCACCACCACGATTTTCTGCGACAGTCACGAGATCGGCAATGTCATGGACGTCGCCGGCGTCGAGGCGATGCTGGAGGACGCGCGCGAGGCGCCGCTCTCGGTCTTCCTGACGGTGCCGAGCACGGTGCCAGCAACGTCCGCGGAACTGGAGACGGCAGGCGGTGACCTCACGCCGGACAAGATCGCGGGCCTGTTCGATCGCTGGCCCGAGGCGGTCGCACTCGGCGAGAAGATGGACTTCGTGCCTGTCACCATGGGCGACGAGCGCAGCCATGCCATCCTCGCCGCGGCCCTGAAGCGCGGGCGTCCGGTGTCCGGTCACGTCTATGGCCGCGAGTTCGTCGCCGCCTATGCGGCGAGCGGCGTCACCGATACGCACGAGGCGATCGACCGCGACATCGCCGACGACCTGCTCGACGCCGGCGTCTGGGTGTTCTTGCGCGGCGGCCCGCCGACGACGCCCTGGCATTCGCTGCCGCAGGCGATCCGGACGATCACCGAGCTCGGGGCCTCGCACAAGCGCACGGCGGTCTGTACAGATGATCGCGATGCCGACGATCTGCTGCTGTTCGGTCTCGACTGGGTGGTGCGCGAGGCGGTGAAGGTGGGGATGTCGCCGGAGCAGGCCTGGTCGATGGGCTCGCTGCATGGCGCGACCCGCTTCGGCATGGATGGCGATATCGGCGGGCTCGGTGGCGGCCGCCGCGCCGATCTCGTGCTGATGGACGACCAGCTCAAGCCGCAATGTACCTGGTATGGCGGCGAGCTCGTGGTCGAGAACCGCAAGATCACCGGGCTTCTCGATCAGGCCTTGTCGCAACGCTATCAATATCCGAGGGCCGCCTACGCCACGGTGAAGCTTCCGGAAAAATTGAAGCTGACGCCGGAGCTGCCGACGAAGGCCTGCACCGTCAACGCGATCAAGACCGCGTTGCCCGGCATCACGCTGATTCATGAGAAGGTCGCGATCGAACCTGCAAGGGATTGGCCATCCCTGTTCGCCCGCTACGGACTTTGCTTCGTCACGGTCGTCGAGCGCCACGGCAAGTCGGCCGGCAATGTCGCCCATGGCCTTCTCAAGGATTTCGGCCTGAAGCGCGGCGCGGTCGCCTCCAGCGTCGGCCACGACAGCCACAACATCATCGTCGCCGGCGCCAACGAGCCGGACATGCAGGTGGCGATCGCCGCGATCAAGGAGCATCAGGGCGGCGTGTGCGTCGTCGCCGACGGCAAGGTGAGGGCGCTGGTTCCGCTCCCCATCGCCGGGTTGCTCTCCGACAAGCGCGTCACCGAAGTGGCGGAAGAAATGAAGGTGCTGAAGAAGGAATGGGCGGAGGCCGGCTGCACCATCCCCTACATGGGCTTCAATTTGATTCCGCTATCGGTCATTCCGGAAATTCGCATCACCGACAAGGGCCTCGTGCTGGTGCCGCAGATGGAGCTGGCGCCGCTGTTCGAGTGATCCGCTTTCACGCATTCCTCGATATAACCGATTGAGACCGCCGCGATTTTTCCGCGGCTGCCGCATCGTGGAAAATAAAACCGATCTCGTTGAGATTGCATCTTGCCCGACTGATGATCGTGCTCGCTGACGCAACTGAAGCGAGGTCCGATATGGCGAAGATGCGAGCCGTCGATGCAGCCGTGCGTATCCTGGAGAAGGAAGGCATCTCGACCGCCTTCGGCGTTCCCGGGGCCGCGATCAATCCGCTTTACTCGGCGCTGAGGAAACGCGGTTCGATCCGCCACATCCTGGCGCGGCATGTCGAGGGCGCCTCGCACATGGCGGAAGGATATACGCGGGCCAAGGCCGGCAATATCGGCGTCTGCATCGGCACCTCGGGGCCGGCCGGCACCGACATGATCACCGGGCTCTATTCCGCGATCGCCGATTCCATCCCGATCCTCTGCATCACCGGACAGGCGCCCCGGGCGCGGCTCTACAAGGAAGATTTCCAGGCGGTCGATATCGAGTCGATCGCAAAGCCCGTGACCAAGTGGGCGGTGACGGTGCGCGAACCCGCGCTGGTGCCGCGCGTGTTCAGCCAGGCTTTTCACGTGATGCGCTCGGGCCGGCCGGGGCCGGTGTTGATCGACATGCCGCTCGATGTGCAGCTGGCCGAGATCGAGTTCGACGACGAGACCTATGAGCCGTTGCCGGTCTACAAGCCGGTCGCGACCCGCAAGCAGGTCGAGAAGGCACTGGAGATGCTCAATGCCGCCGAACGGCCGTTGATCGTGGCGGGCGGCGGCATCATCAATGCCGACGCCTCTGATCTGCTGGTCGAATTCGCCGAGATCGCCAACGTGCCCGTGGTGCCAACGCTGATGGGCTGGGGCGCGATCCCCGACGATCACGTGCTGATGGCCGGCATGGTCGGGCTTCAGACCAGCCACCGCTACGGCAATGCCACGCTGCTGCAATCCGATTTCGTGCTCGGTATCGGCAACCGCTGGGCCAACCGCCACACCGGCTCGGTCGAGACCTATACCAAGGGCCGCACCTTCGTGCATGTCGATATCGAGCCGACGCAGATCGGACGCGTGTTCAATCCCGATCTCGGCATCGTCTCCGATGCGAAGGTTGCGCTCGAGCTGTTCGTCGCCGTCGCCAGGGAGTGGCGCCGGTCAGGCAGGCTCCGCGAGCGCCAGGCGTGGCCCGCGTCCTGCCGCGATCGCAAGAAGACGATGCTGCGCAAGAGCCATTTCGACGACGTGCCGATCAAGCCGCAGCGCGTCTACGAGGAGATGAACAAGGCGTTCGGCCGCGACACCACTTATGTCACCGTGATCGGCCTGTCGCAGATCGCCGGCGCGCAATTCCTCGGCGTCTACAAGCCGCGCAACTGGATCAATGCCGGACAGGCGGGACCGCTCGGCTGGACGCTGCCCGCCGCGCTCGGCGTGCGTGCGGCGTGCCCGGATCGCGACATCGTCGCGCTGTCCGGCGACTACGACTTCCAGTTCCTGATCGAGGAACTCGCGGTCGGCGCGCAGTTCAATCTGCCCTACATCCACGTCGTCGTGAACAATTCCTATCTCGGCCTGATCCGCCAGGCCCAGCGCGGGTTCGAGATGGACTATCAGGTCCAGCTCTCCTTCGAGAACATCAACGCACCCGAGATCGGCGTCTACGGCGTCGACCATGTCGCAGTTGCCGAAGGCCTCGGCTGCAAGGCGATCCGCGTCACCCGGCCCGAGGACACGCAAGCGGCGTTCGCCACCGCGCGCGAACTGATCGCCAGGCATCGCGTGCCCGTGGTGGTCGAATTCATCCTCGAACGCGTCACCAACATCGCGATGGGCACCGAGATCGACAATATCGTCGAGTTCGAGGAGGTGCTGGACCTCCCGCTCGACGAGGTCGAGCGGGCGCGCCCGGGCGTGCTGCAGCCGGCGGAATAGGGGAGAGCATCATGCCGAAGTTTGCCGCCAACCTCACCATGCTCTTCAACGAGATGCCGTTCCTCGATCGCTTTGCCGCGGCGAAGGCGGCGGGCTTTGCCGGGGTCGAGTATCTCTTTCCCTATGATTTCGACAAGGCGCAGCTGCGCGAACAATTGGAGGCCCACGGGCTGACGCAGGTGCTGCACAATCTGCCAGCCGGCAACTGGGCGGTGGGCGAGCGGGGCATTGCCATCCTGCCCGATCGCGTCAGTGAATTCCGCGACGGCGTATTCCGCGCCATCGACTATGCCAAGGCGCTCGATTGCGAGCAGCTCAACTGCCTCGTCGGCATCGCGCCTGTCGATGCGGAACGGCGCGAGCTGAATGAGACCCTGGTCGGAAATTTGCGCTTTGCCGCCTCGACGCTGGCGCGAGAGAACATCAAGCTGCTGGTCGAGCCGATCAACACGCTCGACATTCCCGGCTTCTATCTCAACGGCACCGAGCAGGCGGTGCAGCTGATCTCGGACGTGCGGTCGAATAACCTTTTCATCCAGTACGACATTTATCACATGCAGATCATGGAAGGCGACCTCGCTCGCACCATGCAGGAATATTTGCCTGAGATCGCCCACATCCAGCTTGCCGACAATCCCGGCCGCCACGAGCCCGGCACCGGCGAGATCAACTATCCCTTCCTGTTCCGCCATCTCGACGCGATCGGCTATCGCGGCTGGATCGGCTGCGAATACAAGCCCCGCACCACGACGCTGGAAGGGCTTTCCTGGCACGCGGCACAGACGTTCGAGACTTGAGACTGTAGCCACGCCGACGGTGGGCTCCCTCTCTCGCTTGCGGGAGAAGGTTGGGGAGAGGGCATCTCCGCGGTGGGGTTCTTGCGGAGAAGCTCTCAACGCGGACAGAACCCTCACCCGGCACTGCGTGCCGACCTTTCCCGCAATCGGGAGAGGTGCACTGAGCATGTGGATAGACTTACCAGAAACTTTCGCAGAGGAAACGAAGACATGATCGACATCGGTTTCATCGGACTTGGGACCATGGGACGGCCGATGGCCGGCCATCTCCTGGCCGCGGGCCATCGCGTTTTCCTGCATGACGTTGGGCCCGTGGCGCCGGAACTGATCGCGGCCGGCGGCATTACCTGCAACTCCGGCAAGCAGGTGGCGGAGGAGGCGGATGCGGTCATCATCATGGTGCCGGATACGCCGCATGTCGAAGCCGTGCTGTTCGGCAAGGACGGGGTCGCGAGCGGCATCTCCAAGGGCAAGATCGTGGTCGACATGAGCTCGATCTCGCCGTTGGCGACGAAGGAGATTGCGAAGAAGATCGAGGTGCTCGGGGCGGACTATCTCGACGCGCCGGTGTCGGGCGGGGAGGTCGGAGCGAAAGCTGCGAGCCTCACCATCATGGTCGGCGGGCCGGAGCGGGCCTTTGGCACCATGAAGCCGATCTTCGACAGGATGGGCAAGAATGTCACGCATGTCGGCGCCAATGGCGACGGCCAGACGACGAAGGTCGCCAACCAGATCATCGTCGCGCTGACGATCGAGGCCGTGAGCGAAGCGCTTCTGTTCGCATCCAAGGCCGGCGCGGATCCAGCGCTGGTGCGCAAGGCGCTGATGGGCGGCTTCGCCTCGTCGCGGATCCTCGAAGTGCATGGCGAGCGCATGGTGAAGCGCAATTTCGATCCGGGCTTCCGCATCGAGTTGCACCAGAAGGATCTCAACCTCGCGCTCGAAGGCGCTCGCTCACTCGGCTTGTCGCTGCCGAGCACGGCAGTGGCGCAGCAACTGTTCTCATCCTGCACGGCGCATGGCGGCAAGGCGTGGGATCATTCGGCGATGGTGCGTGCGCTGGAACTGATGGCGGGGCACGAGATCGCCGCAGCCTGATGTGTTACGGCGTAACAGTCTCCGGATTCTGGCGCTTCTTCGCCGTAGGAACCGGAACAATGCCTCCGCCCCGCGGTTGAAGGCGCAGGACAATCACTGGAGTGATAAGCACATGAAAACCCGTCTTGCGACTACGTTCGCTGCCGTCTCGCTGCTGGCGTCGAGCGCAGCCTTCGCCCAGTCAACGACCGCCCAGGGCGCCGCGGATGGCGCGCGTGCGGGTGGCGACATCGGCGGCCCAATCGGCGCGATGGTCGGCGGCACCGTTGGCGCGGCCGTCGGCGCCGGTCTCGAAATTCCGAATGCCGTGCTGGGCGGAATCCCGCGAAGCGATTCGGTTATCGTGGAGGAGCGCGTCGTCGTCGGCGAGCCGCTGCCGCCCAGCGTTGTGCTCCGTCCGGTGCCGAACTACACCGAGTATCGCTATGCGGTCGTGAACGATCGCCGCGTGATCGTCGAGCCGCGCACCCGGCGCGTCGTCAAGATCATCGACTGACCGGACGCAATCCAGGCGCTGACAAGACAGGCCCTGCGGAGGCTCACTCCGCGGGGCCTTCGCTTGTCAGGGCAGCGCTGGTGCGAAAGCGCGCGAGCAGCCATTCGGCCGCGGCGGCAAGCGCAAAGCCGAGGCAGGCGGTGGCGGCATCGACCAGAAAATCCTCCAGCCGCGCATGGCGGCCGGGTGCCCAAAATTGCATCAGCTCGAGCACGCCAATCAGCACGACCGCGGCGGCTGCGATCAGCAGACGTCGTCGCCGATAGGCGAGGCCGAACGCGAGTCCCACCAGAATGAAGGCGAGCGCATGCTCGCCGTCCTGGCCGAGATCGGAATGGGGCCGCAGGCCGGGGGGACCGAGAGTGGCGAAAGTGACGGCGGCCGCGAGCAGCCAGGCAACGCTACGAATGAAAAAGGACATCCAGACCGCTTAGCACGGATCTGGCGGGGTTGTCGCGAGGTCGGCATCAGATCGCCGTGTAGTTAATGACAAAATGTTAAAGTGGCTCGCGCACGCCGAGGCCGTGCATGAAGCGTTCCCGGATCTGCACCGGGTCGCGGCGGGTGGTGCCCACGCCCGGCTTGTCGTCGATCCGGACTGCGATCAGGCCCGGCTCGGTTGCAGCCATCGCATCGTCGACCAGCCGCTCGAAGTCCTCCTCGTCCGCGGCCCAGGCGCTGTTGGCGAGGCCGGAGCCGATGGCGATGGCGACGATGTCGGCGACACCAGCTGCCGGGGTCAGCTGCGCGCCGGTGATTTGATAGACGCCGTTGTCCATCACGATCATCGTCAGGTTCTTCGGCTTCAGGGCTGCGATGGTCGACAGCGCGCCGAGCTGCATCAGCAGCGAGCCGTCGCCTTCGAGTGCGAAGACGCGGCGGCCGGGCTGCGCCAGCGCCACCCCGAGCGCGATCGGAAAGGCGAGCCCCATGCTGCCCAGCATGTAGAAATTCTGCGGGCGGTGGCCGGCGGCCCAGAGATCGAAATTGGTGTTGCCGATGCCGCCGATCACGGCTTCCTCATGCTTGAGTTTCGCGACGAGGCGCGAGGTGACGTCGAAGCGGTTCATGACCTTGGTGTTGCGCGTGTTCATGGCCGGCCTCACTTGTCGAAGACCTTGCCGCCCGTGAGCAGCGGGTTGAGGATCAACGCCACCGGCGCCTGCGTGGTGACGGCCTGCCTGATCGAGCGGTCCGTGATGAATTCGAGCTCGTCGAGCCGGGTGATGGTGTGGTGCTCCAGCGCCAGCGAATCGAGCACCGGGCGCATGGTCCGGCAGACCAGCGACTGGCCGTAGTTGAACTCGCCGAGCGTGCCGCGCTCGGACACGAACATGATCAGCGGGATCTGGTAGGGCACCGCGAGCGAGGCCAGCACGTTGGCCAGCGTGGCAAAGCCGGAGGTCTGCATCAGCACCGCGCCGCGCCGTCCGCCCATCCAGGCGCCGGAGACGATGCCAACCGCTTCCTCCTCGCGGGCGGTGGCAAAGGTGGTGAAGAAGGGATCGGCGTGCAGGTTCTTGATCAGCGGCGTCAGCACGCGGTCGGGCACGTAGGGGATCAGGCTGATCTCGTTCCGCTTCAACGTTTGCAGGACGATGCCGTGCCAGCTTCCTTCGGAGCCTTGAGCCGCCTGGGGTGAGGTCCGTTGTTCCGCAATCGCCATTGCGTTCTCCCTTCAGCCGCGCCTGCTTCTTTCTGGCCGTCGCGGCGGCCCGCCGAACTTGACGCAGGCAGTGGGATTGTCAACATGTCCGGGCCGGCACCGTGATCTGCGCCAGAAGGCCTGCCGTGGCCGGCTCCGCCATGTCATAAGAGCGGCAATGAAGAAACGGGAGGAAGCACCGGAGGCAGCGCGTCGCGCCGACCTTGCCAGGCTCCCTCGCGAGCGAGCCGGAAGGGTCCTGATGTCCGTCAACAACAAGCGCGTCTTCTACGTCAAATACCTCGCCAATCCGATCTACATCGACATTCTGAAGTCGCGGCCCGACGTCCGGCTCGATCGCATCGAGAACGAGAGCCCTGAAGATTTCTATGCGCCGATCCTGAGCGAGGCCCATGTCTACCAGATCGGCGCGGCCCGCGACGAACTGGCGCCGCATTTCCACGTCGATGCCGCCTTTCTGAAGCGGACGCCGAAATTGCTGCTGGTCTCCAGCAATGGCGCGGGCTTCGACCCAGTTGACGTCGAGGCCTGCACGGACGCGGGGGTGCTGGTCGTCAACCAGTCCGGCGGCAATGCGCATTCGGTTGCCGAACATGCGCTGGGGATGATGTTGACGTTGTCCAAGCGCATCATCCAGTCGGATCGCCGCCTGCGCCGCGAGCGCGACGTCAACCGCAACGAACTCGTCGGCAACGAGGTCGAGGGCAAGACCGTCGGCATCATCGGCCTCGGCAATGTCGGCCGGCGCATCGCCGCCCTGTGCAAGGGCCTGCTCGGCATGACAGTGCTGGCCTACGACCCGTATTTGTCGGCCGAGGTGATGGCGGAACGGGGTGGGGAGAAGGTCGAGCTCGACGAGCTCCTGCGCCGCGCCGATTTCGTCTCGATCTCCTGCCCGCTGAACAAGGGCAGCCGGAACATGATCAGCGTGCGTGAATTCGCGCTGATGCAGCCGCATGCCTATTTCATCACCACGGCGCGTGGCTTCATCCACGACGAGGACGCGTTGCTTCAGGCGCTGCGCGACAAGCGCATTGCGGGTGCCGGCCTCGACGTCTGGTCCAAGGAGCCGCCGCCGCCGGAGCACCCGCTGCTCCAGTTCGACAACGTGCTGGCGAGCCCGCACACGGCAGGGGTCACCATTGAGGCGCGCCAGAACATGGGCCGCATCGCCGCCGAGCAGGTGCTGGATGTGCTCGACGGCAAGCGCCCGCCGCGCATTATCAATCCCGACGTCTGGCCGCGCTATGCGGAGCGCTTCAAGCAGGCTTTTGGTGTGATGCCCGGGTGAGGGGCCGGCCGCGCTAGGTTGGATTGCGCTCCGATCATTGGTTACCACGACGAAAAGCCAAAGCGCCGCATCTTATCGATCGGGTAAGTGAACGCGTATCACTTGTCCTGTAGTTGAAGGTCCATGAGTATCTTTTCGATCGCGACATCCGGACTTTCTGCGGCAAGTTTGCGCGTGAACGTGGCCGCGAGCAATATCGCCAACGTCCGCACGACCGGGCCGCTGCCAGCATCAAGCGGATCGGACACGTCGGCCGGTACAGCCAGCTTGAGCACGAGTTCGACTTATCCCGCGGCTTATGTGCCGTTGCGCGTCGATCAGGTCGACCAGTCGAGTGGCTCGATGCCAGGCGGTACGAAAGCGGTCGTGTCGACGGTTTCGCCGAGCTATATCGCACAATCCGACCCAGGCGCCCCCTTCGCAAACCAGGACGGCCTGGTCGCGGCGCCGAATGTCGATATCACCCGCGAATTCGTTGAGCTGGCGGCCGCAAAGTACAGCTTCATCGCCAATGCGAAGGTCATTCAGGCCTACTCGGAGACGACGGAGTCGCTGCTCGACATCACGACGTGATGGCTGCTGTCGGCTCTGTCCCGCCTGCTTTCGCTCGTCCGCCTCTACCGGCGAGGTGCCAGGGCACAAGGACGCGGGCGGTGGCCATCTCGACCTCATGACGTGCGAGGCCGTGTTCAAGCAGCTCGGCACCAAGTTCGGGTAGACCGGCGATGGGCCTCCTCCGGCGCGGCATGGGGATCGGAAACGTTGGAACTTTCGTGACGTCGGTGTCGGAGACGAGGTGCAAGGCAAGACCCTCATGGGGCGGCCGGTATTCCGGCGTATCCCCGACCGGCAGGTTCCGCAATGGATTGTCCTTTCCGCCTTGATCCGCGTCAAAATCTCCTTCCCCGTTCCGCCCTAAATGGGACTAGAGTGCTGCGAGGGCAGCAGGAGGTCCCATGGCTACTTATGTCGTCAGGTTCATGAAGAACGTGCTCGGCGATTACGGCCGACAGAGCGAGGTTTGTCAGGGTACGCTCGAGATCGATGCCGCCGACGAGAATGAGGCCACGGAGCGGGCGAAAGCGAGATTCTGCAAGGAACAGGCATTGCATGACTGGTCGCTGCACGCCGACCGCATCCATGTGAGACCGGCCGACTTTCCGTCGTAAGGCCTACCGGCCCGGCGTCATGACGGGCGGAGGTGTTGTCGTCCCGGCGCCGAGCGATCGCTGCACCATCACGGTATCGGACCAGCGGCCGTGGCGATAGGCGACGCCGCAAAGCAGGCCGGCGCGCACGAAGCCGAATTTTTCGTGCAATGTCAGCGAGGGCGCGTTGTCGGCATCGATATAGCCGATCATCTGGCGGAAGCCGACCGCCGCACAGGCATCGATCAATTCCTGGAGCAACAGCCGTCCGACTCCGCGGCCGAGATGCGCGTGGTGGACGTAGATCGAGTGCTTGGCCGTGTACCGATAGGCGGGACGCTTGCGGAAGAGCACGGCATAGGCATAGCCGACCACCTCGCCGCGATAGGTCGCGACCAGATGCGGCAGGCGGGTCTGCTTCAGGTTCTTGCGCCGCTCTCGCAGATCATCCGGCTCCGGCGCACCGGTTCCCTCGACGTCGCGCGGCACACCGTTGCGAACGTGATGGCGATAGATCGCCAGCATCGCTTCGACATCGCTTTCGCGTGACGGCCTGACCAGAACTGGCTCGTCACTCGCGCGCGCAGCTGTTTCGTTCATCGGCGCTACTCGGCGACCACGTAAGTGTAGAGCCCGATGCGCCCGTTCGCATCGACCTCCTTGTAGACCCCCTGGATCTCGACGTCGAAGCCCGGGAACGTGTTGAAGCAGGTCTCGAACATCTTGAGATAATCGATCATGGGTTTGGCTCGCTCCGTCAGCCGCTCGCCGGGCACAATGGTGGCGATGCCGGGCGGATAGACCACGAAGGGTGTGGTGGCGATGCGGCCGGCGATCGCCTCGATCGGCAGATAGTCGACATCGTTGCGGAACAGATAGCGCGCGGCATCGCGGGGCGACATCGCGATCTCGGGCATGTGCTCGGGCATGAACTGCCGAGCCTGGAGCGCACTGACGTCGGCGGCGCGGAAGAAGCGGTGCATCTCGCCGCAGAGATCGCGCAGACGCACGCCCGCGTAGCGCGCCCGCCGCCGCTGATGGAATTCCGGGATCGCATCGGCCAGCAGCGCATTGTCGTCATGCAGCCTCTTGAACGCGACGAGGCCGGAGATCAGCGTGCCGGCCTTGCTCGCCTCGACGCCGGGCGTGAGCAGGAAGAGCAGGGAGTTGAGGTCGTTCTTCTCGGGGACGATGCGATTCTCGCGCAGATATTGCGCGACCACCGGCGCGGGGATACCGTGCTCGGCATAGGCGCCGGTCGCACGATCGAATCCGGGGGTGAGCAAGGTCAGCTTGTTCGGATCGGTCATGGCAAAGCCTTCCGCGAGATCGGGAAAGCCGTGCCAGTTGGTGTCCGGAGAGAGCTGCCACAGCGTGGGATTGGTCGCGAGCTCGTCGGTGGAGAGCGTCTCCCAGGCGACGTTGTGCGCGGCGCCGGGGCGGCTGACATCGGGAATGGCGACCCGATCGGGAACGAAGGGCTCGAAGAACCAGCGCCGCTCCGGATTTTGCTCCTTCTCCTCGAACTCCCGGCGCATCGCCCGGATCTTCTTGCGCAGCTCGATGCCGAGCCGGATGGTGTCGTCCCACAGCACTTCGCCGGAGCGACCCTTCATCATCTGCGCACCGACGTCGAGCGAGGCGAACAGCGGATAGAAGGGGGACGTCGATGCGTGCTGCATGAAGCTCTCGTTGAAGCGGCGGTGCTCGACGCGCCGCTTCTGGCCGCGGATGTGACGATCCTTGATGTGGATCTGCGAGGCCTGCGAGAAGCTCGCCAGCTGCTTGTGGGTCGACTGCGTCGCGATGATGCCGGGGGCCTCAGGAGGGAGATTGGCCAGTCCCATGGCGAAGCGGCCGGCATAGAGCGGATGGAACTTCATGAAGCCCGCCCAGGCCTCGTCGAACAGGATGTATTCGCAGAGATGGCCGATGCGCTTCAGGATCATCTCGGCGCTGTGGATCGAGCCGTCATAGGTGCACTGCTCGACCACGGCGACGCGGAACGGACGCTCCTTGCGCCAGGCGTCGCGGTCCCCGACCAGCGGATGGTTGCGGATGGCGTCGCGCAAGACCTTCTCGTCGAGCATGTCCCAGCGCATCGGGCCGATCAGGCCCCAGGCATTGCGGACGGTCGGGACGTAGATGGGGACGCCGCCACTGATCATCAGAGCGCCGTGATGGGCGGCCTTGTGGTTGTTGCGGTCGAACAGCACGAGGTCACCATCGGTGACGAGGGCGCCGAGCGCGACCTTGTTCGACGTCGAGGTGCCGTTGAGCACGAAATAGGTCTTTTCGGCGCCGAAGATCTGGGCCGCTTCCTTCTGCGCCTTCAGCGCCGGGCCTTCATGGGTAAGGAGGTCGCCGAGATCGAGCACGGAATTGTCGAGGTCGTCACGGAACACGGATTCGCCGAGATGCTCGACGAACACGCGCCCAATCGGGCTGCGGTTGTAGAACACGCCGCCGTTATGGCCTGGACAGGTCCAGAGCTGGTTGCCTTCCTCGGCATAGTCGACCAGCGCGCCGAAGAACGGGGTCTTCAGCGTCTCGGCATATTGCTTGAGACGGCTGATCAGGTTCTTGGCGATGAAGGGCGGCGTCTCCTCGGACAGAAAGACATAGCCGTCGATGAAATCGAGCACCTCGACCGGCAGATCCTCGAACCGCTTGCGCCGGATCAGGAGGATGATGGGAAAGTCGAGGCCCCGGCGGCGCATCAGATTGATCAGCGCCGAGGTCTTGCCCTCGAGGCCCTTCTTGCCCCAGTCGACCACCATGCAGCCGATCGCCGCATCGGTCTGCACGGCCATCTCGGCATCCTCCAGCTTGCGGGCCCGGACCACCTCGAATCCGGAGCGCTGGATCTCCTCGATGATCTGGTTGAAGCGAACGCCTTCGAGGTCGTCACTGTCGAACACAGGTGCGGCGAACAGGAAATTGAAGCGCTTGAAATAGTCCATGTCGGGTCCCGAATGTGGCGGAGACACAGCTCTCGGCACATTCGATGACAGTTGGATGACATGCCCGAGTGCCGCGGGAATGTTCGAGTGTTTGCGGCCTCAGTCCAGCAGCTTGTCCAGCGTGATCGGGAAGCGGCGGATGCGCTTGCCGGTGGCATGATAGACGGCGTTTGCAATCGCCGCAGGCACGCCGACGATGCCGATCTCGCCGAGACCCTTGATGCCCATCCGGTTGATCCGGCTGTCGGGCTCATCGACGAAAATGACGTCGATGTCGTGAATGTCGGCGTTCACGGGAATGTGGTATTCGGCGATGTTCGCGTTCATGATGCGGCCGAAGCGGTGATCCATCACCGTCTCCTCGTGCAGCGCCATCCCGATCCCCCAGACCACGCTGCCCATGATCTGACTGCGGCCCGTCTTGGTGTTCAGGATGCGCCCTGCCGCGACTGCACTCACGACCCGCGTGACGCGGATCACACCGAGCTCCTCGTCGACCTTCACCTCGGCGAAGACCGCCGAATGCGTGTTGCGGGCATGCGATTTGTCCTCCGCGAACTGGTTGAGCTTCTCCTTTTCGATCCGCTCGCGCCCGCTGTGGCGCAGGACATCCGCAATCGAGACGGCAGCACCGTCCTTGCCGTCGCTGGCGATCATCCCGTCGACCAGGGTCGCGTCGGCGGCGTCGAGGTTGGCGAGCGGCGAGCCCGGCATTGCCTTTGCAAGACGTGCGAGCTCCTGGCGAATCTCTTCGGCCGCTGCCAGTACCGCATGCGCGCTGGACGCCGCCATCCAGGAGCCGCCCTCGACAGGGGCTTGCGGCAAGGTCGAGTCGGCGAGCCGCACGGTGATGTTCTCGATCGGCAGCCCAAGAGCATCGGCCGCGACCTGCGCCACGATGGTGTATGTGCCGGTGCCGATATCGGACGCGGCGCAGGAGACCTCGGCATGGCCGTTGGCCGTCAGCAGGATGCGGGCGGCAACCGGCATCTGCAGCGCCTCCCACACCCCCGTCGCCATGCCCCAGCCGACTAGTTCCTTGCCGTCGCGCATGGAGCGCGGGGCGCGGGTGCGCCGGGCCCAGCCGAAGGCTTCCGCGCCGCAGGCGTAGCATTCCCGCAACTGCTTGCTGGTGTAGGGGAGGTCCTCGCTTTGGTCGCGATCCGAGTAGCACTTCAGGCGCAGCTCGATCGGATCGAGCTTCAGCGCGACGGCCAGTTCGTCCATGGCGCATTCGAGCGCCAAGACGCCCGTTGCCGCGCCCGGCGCGCGCATGTCGCAGGGCGTCGAGACGTCGAGGTCGACCAGCTTGTGGGAAGAGTGGCTGTTGGGGCTCTTGTAAAGCTGCTCGGCCCAGCCGGCGTCATTGCGCGAAAAATCCTCGTAGCGTGAGGTCACGGCAATGGCTTCGTGGCTGACGGCATCAAGCGTGCCGTCGGGCCTAGCCCCGAGCGCGACATGCTCGATGGTCATCGGCCGATAGCCCAGCCCATACATCTGCTGCCGTGACAGCACGACGCGGACCGAGCGCTTGAGTGCGAGGGCGGCCAGCGTCGCCAACACCACCTGGTATTGCGGCCGCAGGCCGGAACCGAATGCGCCGCCGACATAGGGCGAAAGCACGCGGATCTCCTCCGGCTTCTTGTCGAACACGCCGCAGAGGAACTTTTGAACGTTCTGGACGCCTTGGGTCTTGTCGTAGACTGTCAGCTTGCCGTCGCTTTCCCAGACCGTCGTCGTCGCATAGAGCTCCATCGGATTGTGATGCTCGGTCGGAATGAGGTAGTCCGCTTCGTGCCGCACGGGTGCGGCCGAAAGCGCTGCTTTGGCGTCGCCGCGGGGCTTGTGCGGCTTGTCCATCTCGCGGGCACTGCCGCGCTCGCCCTCAAGATCGGTTGCAAACCCATCCTGCTCGTAGTCGATCCGCACCAGCGTTGCGGCGAACTTCGCGGTCTCCCATTCTTCGGCAACGACGAGAGCAATCGGCTGCCCGTTGAACCTGATCAAGTCGTCATATAGCGGCCGGAACGGCGAACCCTCCGGGGCCACCTCGTCCTTCCACGCCTCGTCGTTGTCGGCGAGGGAAGGACGATTGGCGTGCGTGAGCACGTCGAGCACTCCGGCCACCTTCAGCGCCTCGCGGGTGTCGAGCCGCACGATACGACCGCGCGGGATGGTGGCCTCCACCACGAAACCATGGACCAGGCCCTCAGCGGTGAACTCACCGGCATATTTCGCGGCGCCGGTGACCTTGGCCCGGCCGTCGACGCGCGACGTTGGTGTTCCGACATAGGCGTTCATCGGGCCCTCATGCGATCTTCTTGTGAACTTGTGATTGCGGTGTGGCGCTTGTGGCCTGGATCAGCGCCCGCACGACGGCTCGGCGCGCGAGCTCGATCTTGAATCCGTTGTGCGAGCGAGCAGTCGCTCCCTGCAGCAGCAGGTCGGCGGCGCGCCCGAAATGATCCGCTGTTGCCGCCTGGCCGCGCAATGCCGCTTCGGCTTCGGGACTTCGCCAGGGCTTGTGAGCAACGCCGCCGAGCGCCAGGCGCGCTTCGCTGATTGCGTTGCCTTCCAGCTCGAGCGCAGCTGCGACCGAGACCAAGGCGAAGGCGTAGGACAGCCGGTCCCGGATCTTCAGATAGCTGTAGTTGCGGGCAAAGCCGTGCGGCGGCAGCTCGATTGCGGTGATGATCTCGCCGCTGCCGAGATTCGTATCGAGGTGAGGCGTATCGCCCGGCAGCCGATGGAAATCGGTCAGCGCGATGGTGCGCTCGCCGGTACGGCCTGCAATGTGGACGAGCGCGCCGAGCGCCGCCAGCGCCACGCTCATGTCGGAGGGATTGGTCGCGATGCAGGACGTGCTGGTGCCGAGGATTGCATGGTTCCGGTTGAGGCCATCGCGTGCCGAGCAGCCCGTACCGGGACTTCGCTTGTTGCAAGGTGTCGTCGTGTCATAGAAATAGGCGCAGCGCGTTCGCTGCATCAGATTTCCGCCGACCGAGGCCATGTTGCGCAGTTGCGCGGAGGCACCTGCCAGGATGGCGCTGGCGAGCAGGGGATACCGCTGCTCGATCAGCGGATGGTAGGCGAGATCCGAATTCGGCACCAAGGCGCCGATGCGCAGGCCGCCGTCGGCGGTCTCCTCGATGTCGCGGAGCGGCAGGCGGGAGATGTCGATCAGCCGGGAGGGCCGTTCGACATTCTCTTTCATCAGGTCGATCAGGTTGGTGCCGCCGGCAATCAGCTTCGCGCCTGGATCGGCAGCGAGCAGGCGAATGGCGTCGGCAACGTCGCTTGCGCGGGAATATTGGAAGTTGTTCATGACCGGCTCATTGCCTGTTCGATCGCCGCCACGATGTTGGGGTAGGCGCCGCACCGGCAGAGATTTCCACTCATCAGCTCCCGGATCTCGTCGGCATCCCGCGCACGGCCTTCGGCCAGCAGGCCGGCCGCCGAGCAAATCTGTCCCGGCGTACAATAGCCGCACTGAAAGGCGTCATGGTCGATGAAGGCCTGTTGCAGGGGATGCAGCGCGCCGTCCTTGGCAAGGCCTTCAATCGTCGTGATCTCAGCGCCATCCTTCATGACGGCGAGGGTCAGGCAGGAATTGACCCGTCTTCCGTCGATCAGCACGGTACAGGCGCCGCATTGGCCGTGGTCGCAGCCTTTCTTGGTGCCGGTCAACTCCAGGCGGTCACGCAGGGCATCCAGAAGCGTGGTCCACGGCGCGACCTCGAGTGTGCGCCTTGCGCCATTGACGACGAGGTTGATCGGAATGCGTTCGGGGGTCTGATCCGCGATGTCGGCCATGGTCTGTTCCCTTCGGAAAGGCCGAGCCGGGCAATCGTGGCTGTGACGCGAGGATGCATCGCCGGCGCCGGCCAATAGCGCCCAACGGATGACGAGCTGCTTGGTTCCAGACCGGTTCTCCGGTTGGGACGAACGAGGTCAGCGCTTGGTCTCCCCGAACACCACGGTCGGCACCGCGCGGTTGACGATCTCGCGCAGCGCGAAGCTCGATTGCACGCGCGCGACGCGGGGCAGGCGGGACAGCTCGGTGCGGTGGATCCGCTCGAAATCCTGGATATCGCGGGCGAGCACGATCAGGATGTAGTCGTCGGTGCCCGACATCAGGAAGCAGCGCACGACTGAGGGGCATTTCACCACCTCCGCCTCGAACGCCTTCAGCGCATCGTCGCTCTGGCTCTCCAGCGCGATGCGAACCAGCACGGTGGTGGTGAGGCCGAACTGGGCGAGGTCGAGCGTGGCCTGGTAGCCCTGGATGTAGCCGTCGTCCTCCAGCGCCTTCTGCCGCCGCGCCAGCGCCGTGCTCGACAGGCCGATCTTGTTGGCAAGCTCGGTGTGGCTGGCCCGCGCATTGGTCGTGAGTTCCGCGAGGATCGCGAGGTCTTTCCGGTCGAGGGCCAAGGTTTCGTTTCCAGCGTGAAAGGGCACTTCTGCGCCGGAAACCGGCGCGCGCGTGCCGAACCTAGCGGATATTTGCACGAAACCAAACGGGCGCCATCGCTACGATGACTGAGCGGAATCAGTGCGTTGGCAAGGGAGCTCGAGATGCGCGTCGGTGTGCCCAAGGAGATCAAGGTGCAGGAATATCGCGTCGGGCTCACCCCGGGCGCCGTCCGCGAATATGTCGCCGCCGGCCATCAGGTGACGGTCGAGACCGACGCCGGCAGTGGCATCGGCGCGTCCGACGAGGTCTATCGGCGGGCAGGGGCGTCCATTGCCGAGACCGCCCGCGAGATCTTTGCCAAGTCCGAGATGATCGTGAAGGTCAAGGAGCCGCAGAAGAGCGAATGGGCCCAGCTCCGCGAGGGCCAGATCCTGTTTACTTATCTTCATCTTGCGCCGGATCCGGAGCAGGCCAAGGACCTGATCGACTCCGGCTGCACCGCGATCGCCTATGAGACCGTCACGGACGCGAGCGGTCACCTCCCGCTGCTCGCCCCGATGAGCGAAGTCGCCGGCCGCCTCGCCATCGAGGCCGCCGGCGCCGCGCTCAAGCGCTCGGCCGGCGGCCGCGGCTTGCTCCTGGGCGGCGTGCCGGGCGTGCAGCCGGCGCGCGTCGTCGTGCTCGGCGGCGGCGTGGTCGGAACCCAGGCTGCGCGCATGGCCGCCGGCCTCGGTGCCGAAGTCACCGTGATCGACCGCTCGATTCCGCGCTTGCGCGAACTGGATGATCTCTTTGCCGGACGCGTGCGCACCCGTTTCTCGACCATTGAATCGGTCGAGGACGAGGTGTTCGAGGCCGACGTCGTGATCGGTGCAGTGCTGGTGCCGGGCGCCAGTGCGCCGAAGCTCGTCACGCGCGCCATGCTGAAATCGATGCGGCCGGGGGCCGTGCTGGTTGACGTCGCGATCGACCAGGGCGGTTGCTTCGAGACCTCTCATCCGACCACGCACGCCGAGCCGACCTACGAGGTCGACGGGGTCGTGCATTATTGCGTCGCCAACATGCCGGGCGCGGTGCCGGTGACCTCGAGTCAGGCCCTGAACAACGCGACGTTGCCGTTCGGACTGATGCTCGCGAGCAAGGGGTTCGCGGCGGTGCTGGAGAATCCGCATTTGCGTGGCGGCCTGAACGTGCATCGCGGCCGGATTACGAACAAGGCGGTGGCAGAGAGCCTCGGGATGGAGTTCGCTCCGGTGGAGAGCGGGGCTGGCGGCGTAAAGGCCGCCCTGGTCATTGCGAGCGAAGCGAAGCAATCCAGGATTCCTCCGCGGAAAGACTCTGGATTGCTTCGCTCGCAATGACGATGTGGGTCGAGCGCAACTTGAGCGTCGGCCACAGTGTGCCAACAGATTGCTTTACCCCTTCGTCAGCTTGTACTGCCCCAAATCAGGGTCATGCGTCATGCGCCAATAATCGACAAAACGCCACGGCATCGCCGAGAACACGCGGCCACTGCTGTTGCGGTAGTAGGTGCTCATGCCTGGATGGGTCCAGATCATCGCCTCGTGCTCGGCATCGACCTTGCGGACGTACTCGTCGAGCACGTCCTGGCGGACATCGATCGCGGCAATGTCCCGTTCGATCATGTCGACGAGACATGCCGAGATGTAGCGGCTCTGGCATTCCGACTGGAATATGACGCTGCCGCCATGGGCCGGCCCTGAATTGGGACCCAGCATGCAGAAGAAGTTTGGAAAGCCCGGCACGGTGAGGCCGAGGAATGCGGTCGGATTGTCGTTGGTCCAGGCTTCACGCAGATTCGTGCCCCCGCGCCCGCTGATATTGAGGCGCGCAGCCATCTCCGTCACCTTGAAGCCGGTGGCGACAACGATAATGTCGGCCGGGCGCTGCCTGCCGTCGGCGGTGACGATGCCGCTTTCGTCAAAATGGTCGATCGGCTCGGTGACGAGCTCGACGTTGTCTCGCCTCAAAGTCTTGAACCAATTGTTGTCGAGCAGGATGCGCTTGCCATAGGGCGGATAGGTCGGCACGCATTTCTCGATCAGGTCGGGGCGTCCCTGCAGCTCTGAGAGGATGAAGTCCGTCAGCTCCTGGCGGTGCCGGTCGTTGCCCTTGTTGACGGCGCGCTCGGGATGCGGCCAGGCCGGGTCCTTGCGCAGGAAGGGCAGGAGGCCATCGCCGTAGCGCCAGAACATGTTGAAGCGGTACCACTGCACATAGAACGGCAGATGCGCCAGCAGCCAGCGCGCGCCCTCGCTGATCGGGTCGGCATAGCCCTTCACCGGGCGAGCCCATTGCGCGCTGCGCTGGTAGACCGTGACCGAGGCTGCGCGGCCGGCGATCGCGGGCACGAGCTGCATCGCGGTGGCACCGGTGCCGATCACGGCGACGTGCTTGCCCTCGACGCTGATGTTATCGGACCACAATGCCGAATGCAGGATCGTTCCCTTGAAGCTGTCCTCGCCTGCGAAGCGGGCGCGTGAGGGATCGTTGAGCTGGCCGATGGCCGAGACAAGCGCCGTCGATTCGAAGCTCTCTTCGCCATTCTTCGTTTTCAACGTGGAGATCCAGCGCCGCCTGCCTTCGTCCCAGCGCGACGAGGTCAGCTCGGTGTTGACGCGCAGGTGCTTGCGGATGCCGTATTCGTCGGCGACCTTCAGCAAATAGCCGAGCAGCTCCTCGCGCTGGCAGAAGTAGCGCGTCCAGGCATTGCGCGATCCGAACGAATACGAATAGGAGTGGTTCGGCGTATCGACGCCGCAGCCGGGATAGCGGTTGATCCACCAGGTGCCGCCGAGTTCTTCGTTCTTCTCGACGATGGTGTAGGGGATGCCGAGATGGCCGAGCGCCACGCCGAGCGCGATGGCACAGACGCCGGCGCCGACGATCAGCACGTGCTGGCCCGCAAGCTTCTCGTCGGAAGGGCGCGTCGTCCAGCGTGCCTCGCGCGCCACAAAGCCCATCTCTTCGCGCATCAGGGGCGCATATTCCGGCGCGACGTTCTCGCCGAGGCAGGCGCGCATCATCCTCAGCAGCAATTCCTCGCCGGGGTCGGTGATCACGGGCTTCGGTGTGCCGTCGGCGAAGAGCTTGACCACAGCGGCGCGGATCTCGTCCTGGATGTCGCGCGGCACCCCGGCCTCGGGATCGGGGATGAGGCGGATATCCCGCTTGGGCAGGTAGGGCGGTTCGAGCCATTTCTCGTCGCCGGTCATGTGCACCAGCACCATCAGCAGGCAACGGATATCGCCCTCGGCGATAGCCGAGGCGAGGTCGAGCGGCTTGTGCGGAGATTCGATGTTCATGGCGTGTCCTGATCTCCGAAGGCAGTGAAGAGGCCGCGCGTCATCAGCTTGCGATAGGCGGAGATGACGTGATCGGGAACCGTGGTGACGCCGCCTTCCGAATAGGAATAGCGGCGGCTGAGATAGCCGCGCGCACCCATCAGCATGTGGACGATCGCCTCGAATTCCTCGTCGCTGTAATCCTCGATCGCGCCTGCGAGACGAGCCCGGCGCAGGATGCGGACATAGGCGACCGAAATGTTGTCGAGATGCTTCTGGTATCCGATCGGTGCGAAGAACTCGGCCTCGTTGAGAATGCGCAGAAATTCCGGCACCTCGCGGATGAAGTCGAAGAAGGCGGAGAACCGCGTGATCTCCTGCCGTGCCGCATCCGCCGTGCCGGTGCGAGCGCGGATGAATTCGACCATGTCGAGGCCGATCTTGGGCAGGAGCTGGTCGAGCAATTCCTGGCGGTTCTCGAAATGATTGTAGAAGGTGCCCTGCGCGACGCCGGCCTGTTCGGTGATGCGGGCGACCGAGGCTTCGGCATAGCCGTATCTGCCCACGACCTTGGTGGCGGCCTCGAAGATTTTCTGCTTGGTCCAGGCGTTGCGCTCGATTCGGTTGAGCTTCGTCACCTTGGCGTTCACTTGCGTCATTCAGACGTCTCCAGCTCGGCGCGCAGCACGCGCTTGAGGATCTTTCCACTTGGATTGCGCGGCAGGCTGTCGCGGACGACGAGCTGTTTCGGCACCTTGAAGCTCGCCAGCCGCGCACGGCAATGTTCGGTGAGGGCAGGGAGGTCGAGGCTGGCGCCGTCAGCCAGCACGACGATGGCGACCGGCCGCTCGCCCCAGCGCGCATCGCGCAGGCCGATCACGGCGACCTCGCGCACCTCGGGCAGATCGTAGATGACGCGCTCGACCTCGGAGGAGGCGATGTTCTCGCCGCCGGAGATGATCATGTCCTTCTTGCGGTCGGTCAGGTACAGATAGCCCTCGTCGTCGAGATAGCCGACGTCGCCGCTGCGGAACCAGTCGCCGAAGAAGGCCGAGGCCGTCTTCTCCGGATCCTTCCAATAGCCGCGCGTGATCTTGGGCCCCCGCAGGCAGATCTCGCCGTTGACGTTCGGCGGCAGGACCCTGCCGTCCTCGTCGCGGATTTCGATCTCGACATGGGCAATGGCGCGGCCGGTGGAGCCGATCTTCTCGATCTCGCGGCCGGCTTCCATGAAGGTGTCGCCGCCGACGGTCTCGGTGAGGCCATAGGCGTCGATATACCGCGCGTTGCGGAAGTATTCGGAGAAGGCGCGGATGCGCGCTTCCGGCGTCTTCTCGCCGCCGCCGATCGCCCATGTCAGGCTGGAGACGTCGTAGCGATCGCGGGTGGGACAGGTGAGCATCGCCGTGGTCATGACCGGCGCGAACCAGGCGGCGTTGAGCCTGTCCTCGGCGATCGCCGCAAGCGCGGTCTCCGGTTCGAAATTGCGTTCGATGCGGATGAAGCCGCCATGCCAGAGCACGGCGATGCCCGGCAGGTCGAGCGCGCCGACGTGATAGAGCGGACCGACGACGAGAAGCCGCGTCTCGGCACCGAGGCCGAGCGCAATCGCCTGGTCGGCGGACTTCCAGTAGAAATTGTCGTAAGAGAGCATCACGCCCTTGGGGTGGTCGGTCGTGCCCGAGGTGTACATCAGCCGCATCAGGTCCGATGGCTGGCGCGGATGCATCGGCGCGGGTGCAGCGCTGCTCGCGAGACGCATGACGCTGTGCTGCGCGGCTTCATCGAGCACGACACTCTTCGCGCCGGCGGCATTCGCTGCCAGCTCTTCATCGACGATCAGCAGGCGCGCGCCGGCATTGCCGACGATGTAGCCGACTTCATCGCGCGAGAGGCGGAAGTTGATCGGCAAGAAGACTGCGCCGAGATGACTGGTGGCAAACACCAGTTCCAGGAACGCCGCGCTATTCTTCATCAAGACGGCCACGACATCGCCGGGGCCGATGCCCTGCGTGGCGAGCCAACCGGCGACCTTGCCGACGCGTGCATCAAGGACCGCGTAGGAAATCTCCTCGCCGCGATATTTCAGCGCGGGCCGCGCCGGCGTGCGTCGGGCATGAAAGGCGATGAAGCTCGACAGATTGATCATTTTCGCTGGTTTCGGGCCGATTCCCGGGCCTCGTTTCCTTCCTTGATGAATTCTGACTCGTAATTCATCTTTGGCTTGACGTCACCCCCCTACCTCTGAAATCCTTCGAGACACGGAGACGAGACGATCTCCGACAGGGATCAGGAAACGCCGACCCGAAAGAGGGAGGGGAAAATGACGAGGACCCGCACGCCGGGCATCAGCCGCCGTTCAACACTGGCGCTGATGGGCGCCGGTGCGATGAGTGTTGCCGCGCCCTGGGTGGCGCGTGCGCAAGCCAAGACCATCAAGATCGGAATGCCGACGATTTTGTCGGGCCGCGTCGCGCAGCTCGGCACGTCGTCGCGCAATGCGGTGATGCTCGAGGTCGAGAAGGTCAACGCCGCCGGCGGCCTTGCCGGCCGGCAGATCGAGATGGTGATCCGCGACTCCAAGGGCCAGCCGCAGGAAGCCGCCCGCGTCGCGCGCGAGCTCGTCAACACCGACGGCTGCGAGCTCATGATCGATGCCGAAGCCTCCTCCGGCGCCTTCGCGGTGCACGAGGTCGCGCGCGATCTCGGCGTCTTCTGCATTCACACCAATTCGGAGACCTCGGCCCTGACCGCCGATCCCAAGCAGCACATTCCCAACGCGTTCCGTACCGCGCGGCAGGGCGTGCACGACTCCATCGTCGGCGGCAGCTATGCCGCGGCGATCGCCAAGGCGAAGGGCTTGAAGAAATGGGCGACCTGCTCGCCGGATTATGCCTATGGCCGCGACACCACGGCGGAGTTCACGCTGTACCTGAAGCGCTTCGCGCCCGAGGTCGAGATCATCAGCGAGTCCTGGCCGAAGCTGTTCCAGGCTGACTACACCGAGGTGGTGACGAAGATCCTGCAAGCCAAACCCCAGGCGCTCTATTCCTGCCTGTGGGGCGGCGATCTCACCTCCTATATCGACCAGGCCAACATCTACGCGATGTTCGGCCAGATGGAAGTGTTCGCGGTCAATATGGCTGACTACACTGCGCTCACCGTGGTGAAGAACCTGCCCAAGGGCATCCACTCCGGCAACCGTTACATCAAGACCTTCCCGACCACGCCGGAGAATGCTGCCTGGGGCGATGCCTACAAGGCAAAGTTCAATGAATATCCGACCAACTGGTCGTGGGAGAATGCCACTGCAATCATGCTGATGGCGGAAGCTGCGAAGAAGGCGAACTCGGCCGACGGCAAGAAGATCGCAGAGGTGCTGAAGGGCCTCACGATCAAGTGCCCGTTCGGCGCCGATGGCACGGTGACCATGCGCGGCGACGATCACACCCTCGTCGGCTACGCCATCGGCTGGGGCACGACGATCCCACAGGAGCCGTACGTGCCCGAAGTCAAGGCCGGGGACTGGAAGACCATCTTCGAGCTGGAAGCCGAGTGGAAGAAGAGCAAGGGCTATACCTGATCGCACAAGGGGCGGGGACGGGCGACCGTCTCCGCCGTCGTTTCGCTTTCCGCGCCGTGTCAGGCGCGTCGCAATGAAAGTGCTCCCGTGGATATCGATGCGCTTGCCGGCTGTCTCTCCAGTTCCGCGTGCCTGGTGACGCAAACCACCAGCGGCCTCATCATAGGCATGCTGCTGTTCCTGGTCGCCGTCGGGCTTACGCTGATCTTCGGCGTGCTCAAGGTGGTCAATTTCAGCCACGGCGCCTTCTACATGTTCGGCGCCTATTTCGCGATGACGGCGTATCAGCTCACCGACAGTTTTGCGCTGGCGATGCTCGCGGGCGCGGCCGGCACCGCGGTTCTCGGCCTGATCTTCGAGCGTGTCTTCATGAGCCGCGTCTATGGCGCCGACGTCTTGATGCAGCTCCTCGTCTGCTACGCCTTCGTGCTGATCTTCGACGACGTCGTGCGCATCATCTGGGGGCCCGAATTCAAGGCGATGGGCATGCCGGCGGCTTTCCAGGTGATGCCGCTGTTCATCGCGGGCGGCGTGGTGCCGCCTTACTACCTGCTGCTGATCGGCGTCGCGCTTCTCGCCGCCATCGTGCTCGGCATCGGCCTGTCGCGCAGCCGCATCGGCAAGGTGATCCGCGCAGCGGCACATAACCCCGGCATGGTCTCGGCGCTCGGCATCAACACCGGCCTGATCTATGGCGGCGTGTTCGCACTCGGCGGCATGCTGGCGGGGCTTGCCGGGGCGCTCGCCGCGCCGGTGCGTTCGCTGACTCCCGGCATGGGCTTCTCGGTGTTGATCGAGTCTTTCATCGTTACCGTGATCGGCGGCATGGGCTCGATCCTGGGCGCGCTGATCGGCGCGCTGCTGCTCGGCCTGATCCGTTCCTTCGGGTCGCTCGGTTTTCCCCTGTTCACGGAAGGCCTGATGTATCTGTTCATGGTGATCGTGCTGGTCTCAAAGCCCACCGGCCTGTTCGGCAAGGAGGCGGCATGACCGAGCTGGAGGCCGGACGCGCGCAAACCCTGGTGCCGGTGCGCAGCGGTGCCGTGCTGCAACGCTATCGCGACGTGCTGATCGCGCTGATCGCTTTCGCCGTGCTGGCGAGCCTGCCATTGTTCACCGGCAGCAAGGCGCTGCTCGATTTCGTCATCCGCTGCTCAGCCTATGGTCTGTTCGCGACTTCGCTGAACCTCCTGGTGGGCTACACCGGCCTGACCTCGTTCGGGCACGGCATGTTCTTCGGCCTTGGTGCCTACAGCTTCGGCCTGATCATGCAGAAGCTCGGCGTGCCGATTCCGGTGGCTTTCGTCGCGACATTGGCCATCACGGCGGTCTTCGCGACAATCATCGGCGCGATCTGCGTGCGGCTGAAGGAGATCTATTTCGCCTTCGTCACGCTCGCCTTCCAGATGCTGATCCACTCGACCATCCTGTCCTGGGCCTCGTTCACCGGCGGCGATCAGGGCCTGCGCGGTGGCATCCCCCGGCCCGTCTTTCTCGGCATCGATCTGTCCAATCATGTCCATCTGTATGTCACGAGCTGCGCGCTGCTCATCCTCGGCCTGCTCGCGATGCGCCAGATCGCGCAGTCGCCGTTCGGCTACACCTTGCGCATGATTCGCGACAACGCCGCGCGCGCGAGCTTTCTCGGCATCGACGTCTGGCGCGCCAAGCTCACGGTGTTCGTGCTGGCCGCGCTGTTCGCGTCGATGGGTGGCATGGTGATGGCGCTGTTCGTCTCGGGCGCCTATCCGGAGTTCGCCTATTGGACGATCTCGGGGGAGGGCATCTTCATCAACATGCTCGGCGGCGTCTCCACCTTTCTTGGTCCGATGGTCGGCACCGTACTGCTCCTGCTGCTCAACGATACTGTCACGCGGTTCACCGAATACCACGGCATCGTGCTTGGGGTCGTCATCCTGTTTTTTGCGCTCGGTTTGCGTAAGGGCCTGCTGGATTTCGTCGCCGAATGGTTTTCGCACCGGCACGATGCAGGCAAGGGGCGCTAACGATGCTCGAGATCCGCAACCTCGCAAAATCCTTCGGCGGCGTGAAGGCGACCAACGACGTCTCGCTCGACTTCCCCGATGGCTCGCTCACGGCCGTGATCGGCCCGAACGGCGCCGGCAAGAGCACCTTCTTCAACCTGATCACCGGCGCCTTGAGCCCGGATTCGGGGCAGGTTCTGCTTGACGGCATCGATCTCGCCGGCCGCTCGCCGCCGGAGATCGTGCGGCACGGTATCGGTCGCGCCTTCCAGGTTGCCAGTATCTTCAAGTCGCTCACCGTGCAGGAGACGATGCTCGCCGCCGTCAGCGCCGATCAACGCTCCTCCGCGGTGCTGCACAAGCGCTTCCCGCTGCCTGAGACGCGCGACCGCGCCGAGCACGTGATGGAGCTCTTGGGGTTGGCGAGCAAACGCCACCGCACGGCCGCGACGCTGTCGCACGGTGATCAGAAGCTGCTCGACATCGCCCTGGCGCTCGTGCTCAAGCCGAAGGTGCTGCTGCTGGACGAGCCGACCGCCGGGATGGGACCGGAGGAGCGCTGGCGCATGATCGACAAGGTACGCGAGCTCTGGGAGACCCAGAAGATTACGGTCGTCTTCATCGAACACGACATGGACATCGTGTTCAAGATCGCGCCCAAGATCGTCGTGCTGTGCTACGGCCGCATCCTCGCCGCTGGCACACCCGACGAGATCCGCAACAACAGCGCCGTGATCGATGCCTATCTCGGCACCGAGCATGCGGGAGCCGCCGCATGAGCACCGCCGTCATCGAAGTCGCCGATCTCGATGTCTATTACGGCACCAGCCAGATCCTGTTCGGCGTCGGCCTGTCGGTGCGGCAGGGCGAGACGATGGCGCTGCTCGGCCGTAACGGCGCCGGCAAGTCGACGACGATGAAGGCGATCATGGGGCTGGCGCCGCCGCGACGGGGCAGGGTGAGCCTGCGCGGAACGGTGATATCCGGTCTTAAGCCGCACACCATCGCACGCGCCGGCCTCGGCTTCGTGCCGGAGGACCGCCAGATCTTTCCGGAGCACACGGTCGAAGACAATCTCGTCATCGGGAAAAAGAAGGGACCGGACGGCCAGGACGAATGGCCGATCAAGCGCATCTACGACATCTTTCCGCTCCTGGAACCGCTGCGTCACCGCACTGCCGGGCGCCTCTCCGGCGGCGAGCAGCAGATGCTGGCGATCGCGCGGACGCTGATGGGCAATCCAGCGCTGCTGCTGCTGGACGAGCCGAGCGAGGGCCTCGCGCCGATCATCGTGCAGCGGATCGGCGAGCTCCTGCGGCAGCTCCGCTCGCTCGGATCGACCGTGCTGATCGCCGAGCAGAACATGCATTTCTGCCTGGGGCTGGCGAGCCACGCCACCGTCATCGACAAGGGCCAGATCGTCTATGCCGCCGGAATTGACGAGTTGAAGGCCAACGAGGCGATCCGCCGCCGCTATCTGGCCCTGTAAGTCGGGTGCCGGTGCACAAATAGGCCAGAAGAAGAAAACTATTGTCCAGAGGTTGTCGAACGGAAGGAGTTTTCCCTCGAGAGGACAAAAACGCCAATCGCTTCCATTGCCGTTTGGGGCCGAAACGACGACATTCCCATCAGAATTTGATGGATTGGCCAGAGTCATGGAACGTACCGGATTTGAACCCTTCGGCGAGCAATTGGTGTCCGCGACGGACACCCAGCCGCGGTCGCGTACGTCGAAGCTTTTGCTGCGTGCCGGCACCGGGCTGTTCTGGTCGCTGGTTGCGGGTATCGTGCTTGCCCGCGCCGCCTTCTTCGAGCCCGGCGTCTATGACGGCTTCAGCCGCGTCGCTTCCCTCGCCAAGAGCCTGATCTTCTGAGGCTGGTCGTCCGGGCTGAGGATAGAACTCCCCTCTGGCCTGATATGTCGAAAACTTATTTCCCTCCCGGGCTGCGCTGCGTATAAATCCTTCTCCTCAGGGAGAAATTTGTGTCGCAGAATCAAGCATCCAGTCCGGCCGACGCCAAGCCGGCCACAGCCGCGAGCCGCATTGCGGCGCTGATTCCCGGCATTCTCCTTTGCGTTCTGATCGCCGGCGTCTCCGCCCTGCTGGAGCGCGCCGAGCTGGGTATGTTCGAGCATCCCTATGTCGAAGCGCTCGTCATGGCGATCCTGCTCGGCATGGCGCTCCGCAGCTTCTGGAAGCCGGCGTCCCGGTGGCAGACCGGGATCGCCTTCAGCGCAAAACAGCTGCTCGAGGTTGCGGTCATGCTGCTGGGAGCCTCGATCAGCTTCGCCGCGATCGCCGCCTCGGGCATCGCGCTCCTCGTCTCGATCGCGGCCGTCGTCGTGATCGCGCTATGTGTCTCCTTCGGCCTCAGCCGTCTGTTGGGTCTGTCGACGCGCCTGTCGATCCTGATCGCCTGCGGCAACTCGATTTGCGGCAATTCGGCGATTGCTGCCGTGGCGCCGATCATCGGCGCCAACAACGAGGAGATCGCATCTTCGATCTCCTTCACCGCCATCCTCGGCGTGATGATGGTGCTTGGCCTGCCGCTCCTGATCCCGCTGCTGCAATTGTCGGCCACGCAATACGGAATTCTCGCGGGTCTCACCGTCTACGCGGTGCCGCAGGTGTTGGCCGCCACGGTGCCGGCCGGACTCGTCTCGACGCAGATCGGCACGCTCGTCAAGCTGATGCGCGTCCTGATGCTCGGGCCCGTCGTTGTCGGCCTTTCCCTCATTGCCTCGCGCTGGCAGAACGATGCCAAGAAGACCAATGTCGGCTTTTTCCGCCTGGTTCCGTGGTTCATCCTCGGTTTTCTCGCGCTCGCGACCCTACGCTCGCTGGAGATCGTGCCGGCGACGGTGGTCGGTCCTGTGACGAAGATCACCGGTTTTCTCACCGTGGTGTCGATGGCCGCACTCGGCCTAGGCGTCGACGTCCGCGTGCTCGCCAATGTCGGAGGCAGGGTGACGGCAGCCGTCACGCTCTCGCTGCTGCTGCTGCTCGGCATCAGCCTCGCGCTGGTGCATTGGTTCAAATGATTGGAGCAAGACAGCCCTACGGTGGGCAAAGGCGCGAATGCGCCGTGCCCACCTTCTCTCGGCAATCGCGATAAAGAGGTGGGCACGCTTCGCTTTGCCCACCCTACGAAACTGCCATCGCCGTGAGTGGGGCAGCTAGATCAGATCACATCCGCGAGTGAATGGCCATGCAGCTCGATGTTCAGACCCTGCATCCCCATGTCGTTGATCTCGCCGCCCATCGCCTTCAGGCTCTCCTCGCGGATCAGCGACATCAGCCCGCGGCGCAGCGCCAGGAACTCCGACGACATCATCATCGCTTGCTGCCGCGGCCGCTCTAGCGGGATCGGGATCTCCGCCTTGATCGAGCCGGGCCGCGCGGTCATGCAGTAGACGCGGTCGGAGAGGAAGATCGCCTCGTCGATATCGTGCGTGACGAACAGCACCGAGATCTTCAGCCGCTGCCACATGTTGGTGAGGATCTGCTGCATGATGACGCGGGTCTGCGCGTCGAGCGCGCCGAAGGGCTCATCCAGCAGCAGGACCTTCGGTCCCGTAGCGAGCGCGCGGACGATGCCGACGCGCTGCTTCATGCCGCCGGACAGCTTTTCCGGATAGTGCTTCTCGAACGCCTCGAGCCCCGCGAGCCCCAGCAGCGTGCGCGCGGCGCGTTCGCGCTGCGAGCGTGGCATGCCGCGCATCTTCAGGCCGAACTCGACGTTCTCCCGCACCGTCTTCCAGGGGAACAGCGAATATTGCTGGAACACCATGCCGCGTTCGGCGCTGGGGCCGTTGACGCGGTCGCCATCGACGGTGACGATGCCCGTTGTCGGCTTGAGGAAGCCTGCGACCGCGTTGAGCAGCGTCGACTTTCCGCAGCCGGAGGGGCCGACGATCGAGACGAACTCGCCGGGCTTGACATGGATCTGCGTATCGGTGACGGCCTGAACGGGTCCCTCGATCGTCTCGTAGGCGAGGGAGAAGTTCCTGACCTCGATGTGGCCCTTCGACGTGTTCGCAAGCACCTCGCTCATGTCGACCTCCACGGCATCACCAACTGTCCCATGCCCCTGATAAGCAGGCTCGATCCGAGACCAAGCACGCCGATTGCGATCATGCCGAGCGCGATGTCGGCATACTGGACCAGCGAATACGCCTCCCAGGTGAAGTAGCCGATACCGTACTGACCGGAGATCATCTCGGCGGCGATCAGCGACACCCATGCGACGCCCATGCCGACGGTAAGGCCGGTGAAAATGTGCGGCAGCGAGGCCGGAAAATATACCTCGCGGAAGATCGATCGCTCGCGCGCACCGAGACATTGCGCGGCGCGAACCAGAACGGGATCGACCAGCGACATGCCGTGCAGCGTGTTGACCAGGATCGGGAAGAACGAGCCGAGGAAGGTGATGAATACGATGCTCTGCTCGTTGGTCGGCCACAGCATGATGGCCATCGGCACCCAGGCGATCGCCGGGATCGGCCGCAGCACTTCGGCGACCGGGAAGATCACCTCATGCGCCAGCTTGAATCGCCCCATGATCAGGCCGAGCGGCACGCCGACGATGGCTGCGAGTGAGAAGCCGATGAAGATGCGCCGGCAGCTCAGCAGGATATGCATCAGGAATTTGGGGTCGTGGATCGCCGTGGTGAAGCTCGCATAGACCGCGAGCGGCGAGGGCACGTTGGTGAAGCGCACGAAAAACACGACGCGATAGGTCGTGAGCAGATGCCAGACCAGGAGGAAGGCGATCAGCGAGGCGATGCCGATCGCGGTGGCGCGCAGCCGGCCCTGGTTGAGCCGGTACCAGCGCAGCGTGAGCGTACCGAACGACGCGGGGGTTGCGGGCGGCGTGGCGGCGGGCGCGGGGCCCGCCTCTGCAATGGCTGTTGCCGGCATGCTATCCTCGGGATGTCTGACGAGGGCGGGACTGCTCACGTCTTGCCCCCGCCGACCGCCGCTTTCACCGCGTCATCGAAGCCGAGCACCTTGCCGCTGATCTTGGCCGCGTATGCCTCGGCGTCCTTCTTCAGCAGGAACGGAGCGACATCGCCATTGCCGACGGCGAAGAAGGCCTGGTCGGCGAACAGCTTGATACCCCGGGTGGTATCGAAGACGTAGGCGACGTTGATCTTCTTGCCCTTGGCCTTGTAGTCGGCATAGGCGCCGAGTGTGCAACTGGCTGACGAGAAGGGCATGATGCCGGCTTCGTCGACCCAGACCTCGCCGGCCTTGCGCGGATCGGCGATCGGCTTCTTGCAGAAGGCATCTTCACCGGAGACCTCGTAATTCCTGGTGCTCGCAAGCTGCGCGTCATAGTCGAGCTTCATCTCGGCATAGGCCTTGCGGATGTAGCTGTCGTCGACCCACTTCTTCGGATCGAATTCCTTCATGCGACCGAGGTTCTGCAGCACCTTGACGTCGGCGGTCGCGGCATCGATCAGCGCCGGCTTGATCGTGGGATCGGTGGTCATGTTGCCGCCGGGGCCGAGGAAGATGTAGACGACTTCCTTGTTGATGCCGGTCCATTGCTGGATCTTTTCTGCGGCGAGCTTCGGATCGTCGCGCAGCCACTGGTTGGCGGCTATCAGCGCCTTGAAGTAGGCGACGACGACCTCGGGATATTTTTCGGCGAAGTCGGTACGGACGACGATGCCATGGAAGGTCGGCAGGTTCGTCTCCACACCGTCAAAGATCTTTCGCGCGAAGCCGCGGAAGGGCAGCAGCTCGGCGAAGGGGACGAAGTCGGCGTGCGCGTCGATCTTCTTCTCCTGGAGATTGGTCGAGCCGACCTCCGGGCTCTGGCTGACGAGCTGGAAGAAGTCGGATGCGTAGCCGCGATCCTGCATCGCCTTCAGAACCATGCCGTGCGCGGCGGAGCCAAAGGGGACGCTGACGAGCTTGCCCTTCAGATCGGCGAGTTCGTAGTAGGGCGAGTCCTTGTGGACGACGAGGCCATTTCCGGAGCCGGACAGGCTATAGGCGGCGATGCCGATCAGCCGGCTCTTGCTCTCCGGATTGCTCTCGAAGGTGAAGCCGTTCACGATCAGCGGATAGTCGCCCATCATGCCGATCTGCAGCTTGTTCGCCATCATCGCGTTGGTGACGGGTGGACCGGAGGTGAAATTCTGCCACTCCAGCTCGAACTTGATGTTGGCGTATTTTCCGTCTTTCGGCAGGTATTTTTCAAGGAGACGCAACTGGCGGATGACGACGCCGGCGGTCACCGTGTTGGTCGTGGTGTCCTGCGTTCCGATGCCAAGCGTGACGGTTTCCGCCGAGGCCGGTTGCGTGACGAGTAGCGCCAGCGACGTCACCGACATCGCGATCGAGAGCGTGGGAAGATGGCGGACCATTCTCATCCTCATTCGGTTGGATGTGCTGTGGTTGCCATGATTGGGTGAGGGCGTGGACAGGGCAAATCCGGAGTGGCTGTCGCAGTCGATTAGTTGCCGGGAAAAGCTGATTGCATACTCCTTGGGCAGTCCTGCACTATAAAGCCGCTTGCCTGTGCATTCGCCTTGGCCGCAAATTTGTCTAGTCAGCTGCGTGACCGCGCATCTCCTCCAGCACGTCGGCCCGGCAGATCACGATCTGCGACCGCTTGGTCACCACGATTCCCTTCTCCTGCATGCGCTTCAGGCTGATCGTGACCCATTGCCTTGTGGCGCCAACCATGTGGGCGATGTCGGCGTGGGTGAAGGCTGCGGCGATCACAGTTCCGTCGGCGTCGTCGACGCCATAGAGCTCGACGAGGTGTAGCAACAGGTGCGCAAGCCGCTGCGTGATCGAGCGTGTTCCCAGCATCTGCGCCAGGGCCGAATAGCACTTCCCCTTGAAAGTGAGGCCTTCAATGAGACCGATCGCAAGGTTCGGGATCTCTGCGGCAAGCGATCGCAACTCCTTTCCGGGCAAGTGCACTACGCTGCAATTGCTGGACGCGACGCCGGACCATTGATGCACAGTGCCCTCGAACACTTCTGGCCCGCCGACGAAATTGCCGACATGCCAATAAGCGAGCGTAATCTCGCGCCCGAGCGGTGAGGTGTAGAACACCCGGATGCGGCCGCTCTCGATCAGCCAGATGCCGTCATGCTTGCCGCCCTGGCTGAACAGCGTCTGGCCGCGGTTGAGCACCTTGCGGCGGCCCTGCTTGAGCACCAGCTCCCGCTCGCGTGGAGAGAGCTTGTCCATCAGCGGCGGCGGCCCGCCGATCCATCGCTGGTTTTCGGTGAGCAGCAGCGAGGAGCTGCCGGCAGGCCGGACTGCCGGGGGAATGGGCCCGCGAACCACATTGGCGGCCTGCAACATCGTCTGCCTCCGGAACGTTCAAATCGTTCTAAAGAGGAGCAATGTCCGTGCCAGATGGGGGTGAGGCCGCTTACACCGGTGTCATCGCCAGCGAAGGCGGGCGATCCAGTATTCCAGAGGCGTCAAAGGGATACGGAGGGGCCGCGGCGTACTGGATTCCCCGCTTTCGCGGGGAATGACAGTGGAGTTTGTGGTCACTGTCGAACCATCCTCAAGGCAGCGTTGGCTACCGTCCCGCCAAGCTCAGCAAATACGGCTTCGGGTAAATCCCGCGGTTATGTCCGTCCGAAAAGGAGATGTTCAGCCCGTAGCCGAGATCGCCGATCTCGGTGATGGCGATGCCGGGAAACCTATCGGGGAAGCGGCCGTCGAAGCGGGCACGGGTGCAGTGGGCGCATTTGCAGGAGAGGCGGAGTGTTTCGGCAGAAACGCTGAGCGCGTCGTCCTGTGTCGTGCGGACCAGCAGCGCGGCGAGATCGGCGCTGGCTTCGTAGTCGGCGACGGTCGGTGCGACCAATGTCGTTGTCATGACGGACCTCCGACTTCTCTCTAGGTGGTCGCGGCATGTACGAACAGCAACTAATTGCCGGCGTCGCGTGATCGCGTGCTTTCTTCCATGAGCGCTCGCGAAATGTGAAACTAATCGACCAGGAATTTCACTTCCACATTGCCGGACTCGCCCCTCTCCGAAATCTTCTGCGCCATCGATCGCGAAGGAGAGAGTATGAGCGCATTTCAGAAGGAAACGGTTCTGTCGGTCAGGCACTGGACCGAGTCCCTGTTCAGCTTCACCGCAACGCGCGATCCCGGCTTTCGTTTCCAGAACGGCCAGTTCGCGATGATCGGTCTGGAGGTCGAGGGCAAGCCGTTGATGCGGGCCTACAGCATGGCCAGCGCCAACCACGAGGAGGCGCTCGAATTCTTCTCGATCAAGGTGCAGGACGGTCCGCTGACCTCGCCCTTAGAAGATCAGGGAAGGTGACATCATCCTGGTCGGCCGCAAGGCGACGGGGACGCTGATCACCGGCAATCTCATTCCGGGAAAGCGTCTGCTGCTGCTATCGACCGGAACGGGCCTGGCGCCGTTCGCCAGCCTGATCAAGGACCCAGACGTCTACGAGAACTACGAGACTATCGTGCTTGCCCATGGCTGCCGCCAGGTCTCCGAGCTCGCCTATGGCGAGCACGTCGTCGAGGGCCTGCGCAACCACGAATTCTTCGGCCCGCTGATCCGCGACAAGCTGGTGTACTACCCGACCGTCACCCGCGAGCCGTTCCGGAACCGCGGCCGCGTCACCGACCTGATCGCCTCGAACCAGCTTTTTGACGATATCGAGCAATCCGGCCTGGATATCGAGACCGACCGCATCATGCTGTGTGGCAGCCCAGCGATGCTGGAGGAGCTGCAAGCCATGTTCTCCGCGCGCGGCTTCGTCGAGGGCAACCATAGCGAGCCCGGTCATTTCGTCATCGAAAAGGCCTTCGTCGAGCGCTGAGGCGCAAATCGCATCCCGGCGACAACTAATTGCTATCGCCCGGACGCCGCCTGAACAAATCTGACGCAAAGGCGCCGACCATCGGCGAACCAGGAGCAAGTGATGGCACTAGATCAGATCGTCGACGGACTTTCGGAGGTTTCCTGCGATGTGCTGGTGATCGGCGGCGGCACGGCCGGCCCGATGGCGGCGCTGAAGGCGAAGCTGAAGAACCCGAAGGCCAACGTCGTTCTGCTCGAAAAAGCCAATGTCAAGCGCTCCGGGGCGATCTCGATGGGCATGGACGGGCTGAACAACGCCGTCATCCCCGGTTACGCGACCCCGGAACAATATACCAAGGAAATCACCATCGCCAACGACGGCATCGTCGACCAGAAGGCGGTCTATAAATACGCTCAAAACTGCTACAAGATCATCGAGGAGCTCGACAGCTTCGGCATCCGCTTCCTGAAGAACGAGAACGGCGACTATGCCGTCAAGAAGGTGCACCACATCGGGACCTACGTGCTGCCGATGCCGAACGGCGAGACCGTGAAGAGGGCGCTGTACCGCCAGCTCCGCCGCGCCCGCATCCTGATCTCCAACCGCTACATGGCGACGCGGCTCCTGAAGTCTGCCGATGGCCGCATCGCAGGCGCCGTCAGCGTCAACACCCGCACTGCCGAGATGCTCGTCATCAAGGCCAAGGCCGTGATCCTCTGCATGGGCGCTGCCGGCCGCCTGGGCCTGCCGACCTCCGGCTACATGTTCGGCACCTACGAGAACGCGGCCAATTCCGGCGACGGCTACGCCATGGCCTATCATGCCGGCGCCGCGCTAGCGAATCTCGAATGCTTCCAGATCAACCCGCTGATCAAGGACTACAATGGCCCGGCCTGCGCCTATGTCGCCGGTCCGTTCGGCGCTTATACGGCGAACAACGAAGGCTCGCGCTTCATCGAATGCGACTATTGGTCCGGCCAGATGATGCTCGAGTTCTACAACGAGCTGCTGTCCGGCAAGGGCCCGGTGTTCCTCCAGCTCAAGCATCTTCACCCCGACACCATCTCCGAGATCGAGTCGACGCTGCACAAGGTCGAGCGTCCGACACGGGGCCTGTTCCAGCAGGGGCGGGGCGTCGACTACCGCAGCGAATCGATCGAGATGCACATCTCGGAGATCGGCTTCTGCTCCGGCCACAGCGCCTCCGGCGTGTTCGTCGACGACAATGCCCGCACCACCGTGCCCGGCCTCTATGCCGCCGGCGATATGGCGAGCGTGCCGCACAATTACATGCTGGGCGCCTTCACCAACGGCTCGGTCGCCGGCATCGACGCCATGGAGTTCGCCGACAGCCACGACTTCGCGGAGTTCGACGCGGCCGACGTCGTGATGGAGCGCGACCGCGTGATGGCGCCGACGAAGCGCGAGGACGGCATTCCGCCCAACCAGATCGAGTACAAGACCCGGCGCCTCGTCAACGACTATCTGCAGCCGCCGAAGGTCACGCGAAAATACGAGCTCGGCATGCGGCGCCTGGCCGAGGCGCGCGAGGACATGCAGGAGCGCATGATCGCGCGCAACGCGCATGAGCTGCTCCGCGCCCTCGAAGTCCAGTCGATCATGGACTGCGCCGACATGGCCGCGCACGCCTCGCTCTATCGTGAGGAGAGCCGCTGGGGTCTCTATCACTGGCGCACGGATTTTCCGGAGAAGGACAACGAGAACTGGTTCTGCCACACGTTGCTGAGCAAGCGTGACGGCAAGATGACCAGTGAGAAGCGCGCCGTCGAGCCCTATGTCGTGCCGATCGCCGACGACGAGAAGGATCTCTACGACAAGCAGCGCATCCGCGCCTCGGCCTGACGCACCAGAACACAACAGGAGACATCAAATGCCTCTCGCATCCTATCAGACATCGGTTCCGGTCGTCGTCGATGACGCCAAATGCATCGCCGACAAGGGTTGTACAGTCTGCGTCGACGTGTGCCCGCTCGACGTCCTGCGCATCAGCGACATGACCAACAAGGCCTACATGGCCTATGACGAGTGTTGGTATTGCATGCCCTGCGAAGCCGATTGCCCGACCGGTGCCGTCACCGTCAACATTCCTTATTTGTTGAGGTGATCATGTCGAGTCCGTTCGAGTCCTATGACGACCTCGAAGACGCTGACGAGCGGCTGCAGGCGGCCGATCCCGCCGAGCGTCGCGTCGCCATCATCGCGCTCGGCCATTCCGGCGATCCCGCCGCGGTCGGGCATCTCGCCAAGATGGTTGCCGATCCCGACAGCGGCGTGCGTCAGCAGGTCGCGATGGCGCTCGGCGAGTTCGACGGGCCGGAGGCGGCGAGCGCGCTGGTGAAGCTGCTGGTCGATCCCGAGAGAATCGTCGCAGCCGCGGCGGCCGACAGCATGGCCGAGTTCAAGGATCCGGCCTGCGCCGGGATCATCCTGCCGCTGGTCAAGCACGCGCACGCCTTCGTTCGCATGGGCGCGCTGCGTGCGCTGAAGGAATTGCGTTGCAAGGACACGCTCAAGCCGGCGCTGGAAGCACTCCAGGACGCCGATGCCGCCGTGCGCGTGCAGGCGATCGGCGTGATCGGCTTCCTCAAGCTGGAAGAATCGATCCCAGCGCTGACCGCGCTGATCAACGATCCCGACGCCCATGTCCGCCGCGCCGCGGTCAGCGCGTTGGCTTTCTCGCAGATGAAGCCCGCGGCAGAGACGATCACGCGCGCGCTGAAGGACTCGGATTGGATGGTCCGCGAGATGGCTGCGGAAACGCTGGGTCTCAACGCCAACGGTTCGCTCGCGGCCGACCAGCTCGTCGGCTCGCTCGCCGACGAATTCTGGCAGGTGCGGCTCAAGGCCATTCGCAGCCTCGGCAAGATGAAGGTCGAGCGCGCGGTGCGCCCGATTGGCAAGTGCATCAACCATGACCAGGCGAACTTGCGCAAGGAGGCGGCCGCCGCGCTGGGCGAGATCGCCCATCCGGACGGCGAGGCGTTCCTGGCGGTGATCGCCGACGATCCCGATCCCGATGTCCGCAAGAACGCACGCTGGGCGCTGCAGCAGATCGCGGCCCGCAAGGCGCCGGCAGGGGCATAGCGGCCTCGTTGCCACTCTGGACTTCCCCCGCCAGACGTTTATTGGTCTTCGCCAATGCGATCGGCCGTCTTCAAGTGCGGCCGGTCCTTAGAAACAGCGAGGACGCCGGCCATGACGACATTGACTGTGAAGGATCTTCTTCCCGCGGACGGCACGCGGGGAACATTGGCCGGCCGCGTCTGGCTGCCGCAGGTCAATGGTCCGGCCGTGGTCGCCGTGCGCGGCGACGGCGTGTTCGATGTCACCGCGAGATTCCCGACCATCAGCGCGCTCTGCGAAGAAGACAATCCCGCTCAGGCGCTGGCCACGACCAAGGGCGAGCGTATCGGCGATCTCGAAGCAATTGTTGCCAACACGGCACCCGACGGGCGTGACCTCAAGAAACCGTGGCTGCTCGCGCCGGTCGACCTCCAGACGCTGAAAGCCGCCGGCGTCACCTTCGCCATCTCGATGCTCGAACGCGTCATCGAGGAGCGGGCCAAGGGGAATCCGGCTTCGGCCGAGGCGATCCGCAAGGAAGTCACGCGGCTGATCGGCGACGATCTGTCCAAGCTCAAGCCGGGCTCGGACCAGGCGATGCACCTGAAGCAGGTGCTGATCGATCAGAACGCCTGGAGCCAGTATCTCGAGGTCGGCATCGGCCCCGACGCCGAAGTCTTCACCAAGGCGCCGACGTTGTCGTCGGTCGGCACCGGCATGGACGCCGGCCTGCATCCGAAATCGACCTGGAACAATCCCGAGCCGGAACTCGTGCTGTTCGTCTCCAGCCGCGGCAAGATCGTCGGCGGGGCGCTCGGTAACGACGTCAACCTGCGCGACTTCGAGGGCCGTTCGGCGCTGCTGCTGTCGAAGGCCAAGGACAACAACGCGTCCTGCGCAATCGGCCCGCTGCTGCGCCTGTTCGACGATACGTTCTCACTCGACGACGCGCGCAAGCTGGACATCAGCTTGAATGTCAAGGGCACGGACGGCTTCGTTCTCGACGGCCATTCCTCGATCAGCAAGATCAGCCGCGATCCGAACGATCTGGTCGCGCAGACCATCGGCAAGATCCATCAATACCCTGATGGCTTCGTGCTGTTCCTCGGAACGATGTTCGCACCGGTCAAGGATCGCGATGCGCCGGGGCAGGGGTTCACCCACAAGCGCGACGACATCGTCACGATCTCCGCGCCCCAGCTCGGCAAGCTCGTCAACCGCATGCGCACCAGCGACGAGTGCGAGCCGTGGACGTTTGGCATCGGCGCGCTGATGAAGAACCTGGCGCAACGGAAGCTGATCTAGTTTCTGCGCCTCTCCCGCTTGCATGCGAGGAGAGGCCGACACGCGAAGCGTGGCGGGTGAGAGGACTCTCCACGAGTCGATCTGGTCGATAGACGCAGAGCTCTTCCCACGTCATTGCGACAGCGAAGCAATCCAGAGTCCCTCCGCGGACAGATTCTGGATTGCTTCGCTGCGCTCGCAATGACGCGGAGGAGATTGCGAGGCTGTCGGTCACCGTCGTCGCGGACACCCTCATCCTGGCCGCCTCATAATTTCTTTTCATCTCCCCGTTGCAGCGCTGGAACAAAATCGCCCTGGGCGTGTCGTAGGACCGTCCATCCTGCCGGTGCTCGTTTTCCCGCGAATAGTCAAATAATATGACTAGTTGGAACCGGTCTTCCATGAAATAGTGCTCTCGTCGCGCCTGAAAGGCCGGTCTGCGGGTGCCATGCTACCATTCGGCGCCACAGATAAACATCTTGGGAGACACGCCTGATGACCCCTAAAGCCCTCGTCGCGGCCAGCGCCATGGCCGCCTTGCTGCTCGTGGCGCCCGCCAATGCCGACCAGCTCACCATCGGTTTCTCGCAGATCGGATCGGAATCCGGCTGGCGCGCGGCCGAGACCTCGGTCTCCAAGCAGGAAGCCGCCAAGCGGAAGGTCAATCTCAAGATCGCCGACGCGCAGCAGAAGCAGGAGAACCAGATCAAGGCGATCCGCTCCTTCATCGCGCAGAACGTTGATGCGATCTTCCTCGCGCCCGTCGTCTCGACCGGCTGGGATTCGGTGCTGAAGGAAGCTAAGGAAGCCAAGATCCCGGTCGTGCTACTCGACCGCGACATCGACCCCTCAGGCAAGGACCTCTATCTCACTGCTGTTACTTCGGACAGCGTGCATGAAGGCGCCGTTGCCGGCGACTGGCTCGCCAAGACGGTGGGGACGAAGGCCTGCAACATCGTCGAATTGCAGGGCACGGTCGGCGCCAGCGTCGCAGCCAACCGCAAGAAGGGCTTTGACACCGCGATCGCCAAGTATGCGAACCTGAAGGTGGTGCGCAGCCAGACCGGTGACTTCACCCGCGCCAAAGGCAAGGAGGTGATGGAGAGCTTCATCAAGGCCGAAGGCGGCGGCAAGTCGATCTGCGCGGTCTACGCCCACAACGACGACATGATGGTCGGCGCGATCCAGGCCATGAAGGAAGCCGGCCTCAAGCCCGGCAAGGAGATTCTCACGGTCTCGATCGACGCCGTGCCCGACATCTTCAAGGCGATGGCCGCGGGCGAGGCGAATGCCACGGTCGAGCTGACGCCGAACATGGCCGGCCCCGCGCTCGATGCCATCGCGGCGTTCAAGGAGAAGGGCACGGTTCCGCCGAAATGGATCCAGACCGAGTCCAAGCTCTATACCGCGGCGGACGATCCGCAGAAGATCTACGACAGCAAGAAGGGCCTCGGTTACTGAGGCGGGCGCGCCTTGCCGGGCTGCTTCTTGCGGCCTGGCGGTCCCCCTTCGAAACCGCTGCGCGAACGAATAGGCTGGGCATCCGCATCATAAGCGGACGCCGGTGGGAGTGACGTTGCGATGGAAAACAGCCCCGATCCTGTTTCGCCGCTCCTTGAGGTGCGCGGGATCAGCAAGAGCTTCGGTGCGGTGCGCGCGTTGCAGGAGGTCGACTTCACGCTGCGCGCCGGCGAGATCCATGCCCTGCTCGGCGAGAACGGCGCCGGCAAGTCCACGCTGATCAAGGTGATCACCGGCGTGTTTCCCCGCGATGCCGGCACTGTCAGGCTCGGTGGCGAAGAGGTCGTGCCGCGCTCGGCCAAGGCGGCGCTTGGCGCCGGCATCGCCACCGTCTACCAAGAGGTCAACCTGCTGCCGAACCTGTCGGTGGCGCAGAACCTGTTCCTCGACCGCCAGCCGATGCGTTTCGGCATCGTGCGCGAAGGCGAGATGCGCCGCCGCGCCAAGGCACTGCTTGCAGATTTCGGTCTCGATATCGATGTCGCCGCGCCGCTCGGCAACTATTCGGTGGCTATCCAGCACGTCACCGCGATCGCGCGCGCGGTCGATCTCTCCGCGCGCGTGCTGATCCTGGATGAACCCACCGCGAGCCTGGACCGCCATGAGGTCGAGATTCTTTTCGGCATCATGCGCCAGCTCGCGCAGCGCGGCATCGGCATCGTCTTCGTCAGCCACTTCCTCGATCAGGTCTACGAGATCTCCGACCGCATCACGGTGCTGCGCAACGGCCGCCTGGTCGGGGAGCGTGAAACAGCTTCACTGCCGCGCCTCGAGCTGATCCGGATGATGCTCGGTCGCGAGCTCGCGGAGACCACCAGCACGCGGGCTTCTGCTACCGAACACAAGGCGCGCGAGATCTGCGCGAGCTTCGAAGGTTACGGCAAGGCCGGTTACGTCGCGCCGTTCAATCTCGAGCTGCGCCATGGCGAGGTCGTCGGACTTGCCGGACTGCTCGGTTCAGGCCGCACCGAGACGGCGCGGCTGGTGTTCGGCGCCGAACGCGCCGATCGCGGGCAGGCGAGGGTGGAAGGCGCGCCGGTGCGGCTGCAGTCGCCGCGCGACGGCGTGCGCCACGGTTTTGGCTACTGCCCGGAGGAACGCAAGACCGACGGCATTATTGCCGAGCTCAGCGTGCGCGAGAATATCGTGCTCGCGCTCCAGGCCAAGCGCGGCCTGCATCGCCCGCTGTCGCGCCGCGAGCAGGACGAGATCGCGCGCCGCTACGTCAGGATGCTCGACATCCGCCCGCCTGATCCGGAACGTCCCGTTGGACTGCTTTCCGGCGGCAATCAGCAGAAGGTGTTGCTGGCGCGCTGGCTCGCGACGTCGCCGCGCCTGTTGGTGCTGGACGAGCCGACCCGCGGCATCGACGTCGGCGCGCATGCCGAGATCATCCGCCTGATCCGCGAGCTCTGCGACGATGGTCTGGCGCTGCTCGTGATCTCCTCCGAGCTCGACGAGATCGTGACCTATTCGGACCGAGTCGTCGTGCTGCGCGACCGCGCCCATGTCGAAGAGCTCGCTGGAGAGGCGATCGACGTCGGCAACATTCTCGCGGCGATCGCCGCCGATGGCGCCGCGACTGCGCATGAGGGCCGGGCATGACCGCACTGTTGCCGCGCCGCGGCCTTGCCCAGGTTCTGGCGCTGATCGTCATCCTCGCGGTCGATCGCATGGTATCCCCGCAGTTCTTCGACCTGCGCCTCCAGGATGGTCGTCTCTTTGGCAGCCTGATCGACGTGCTCAATCGCGGCACGCCCGTGGCGCTGCTCACGCTCGGCATGGTGCTGGTGATCGCGACGCGCGGTATCGATCTCTCAGTCGGCGCCGTCATGGCGATCTCAGGCGCCATCGCGGCGAGCCTCGCCGACAGCTACGGGCTGCCGATCGTGCTGACGGCCGCGCTTGGCGCCGGACTCGTCTGCGGCTTGTGGAACGGCTTTCTCGTCGCCGTGCTCGGCATGCAACCGATCGTGGCGACGCTGATCCTGATGGTGGCGGGACGCGGCATCGCCCAGCTGATCACCGAGGGGCGCATCGTCACGTTTTCCTCGCCGGATCTGGTCTGGCTCGGCAATGGCTCGGTACTCGGCCTGCCGGTGCCGGTCGTGATTGCCCTGGGCATGCTGGTCCTCACCGCCGCAGTGGTGCGCGGCTCGGCGCTCGGGCTGCTGATCGAGGCAACCGGCGGCAATGCGCGGGCGAGCGAGCTCGCCGGCGTCGGCACCCGCGCCATGATCCTTTCGGTCTACGTCTGGTGCGGCGTCTGCGCTGCGCTCGCCGGCGTGATCGCGGCGGCGGACATCATGGGTGCCGATGCCAACAATGCCGGCCTCTGGCTCGAGCTCGACGCCATTCTTGCGGTGGTGATCGGCGGCACCTCGCTGTTCGGCGGCCGTTTCAGCCTCGTGCTCGCCGTGTTGGGGGCGCTCATCATCCAGACCATGAACACCGGCATCCTGCTGTCAGGCTATCCGCCGGAGTTCAATCTGCTGGTCAAGGCGGTGGTGGTGCTCGCGGTGTTGCTGCTGCAATCACCGAAACTGTCGGGGCTTGCCGGGATTGCCATGCGGCTGCGGAGGACCAAGGCATGAAAGGCCTGCCGCCCGTTCTCATCACGGCCATCGTGCTCGTTGCGGGCTTCGTGCTCTGCGCGCTGCAGTTTCCCACTATCGCCTCGACGCGCGTGGTCGGGAATCTCCTCACCGACAACGCCTTCCTCGGCATCGTCGCGACCGGCATGACATTTGTGATCATCTCCGGCGGCATAGATCTTTCGGTCGGATCGGTGATCGGCTTCACCACCGTGTTCGTCGCGCTCGCGATCGAGCGCTGGGGCATGCCGCCGCTGGTCGCCTTCGTCGCCATTCTCCTGCTCTCGGCGGCCTTCGGTGCGGCGATGGGCGCGGTGATCCATGTCTTCGATTTGCCACCGTTCATCGTGACGCTTGCCGGCATGTTCCTGGCGCGCGGTGCGAGCTTCCTGCTCTCGACCGAATCGGTACCGATCACCGCGCCGGTCTATTCCGCCGTGTCGGACTTCGCGGTGCGGATGCCCGGCGGGGGACGACTGACCGCGATCGCGATCATCATGCTCGCAATCGTGATCGCCGGCGCCTTGCTTCTGCATCTCACCCGGTTCGGGGCCAACGTCTATGCACTCGGCGGCAACCGGACCACCGCAAGCCTGATGGGCGTTGCCGTCGGCAAGATGACGATCAAGATCTACATGCTGTCGAGCCTGCTCGCGGGGATCGCCGGCATCGTCTTCTCCTTCTACACCAGTGCCGGCTATTCGCTCTCCGCCGTCGGTGTCGAGCTCGACACCATCGCCGCCGTCGTGATCGGCGGCACGCTGCTGACGGGCGGCCAGGGCTCGGTGATCGGCACCTTCCTCGGCGTGCTGATCCAGGGCCTGATCCAGACCTACATCAATTTCGACGGCACCTTGTCGAGCTGGTGGACCAAGATCGCGACCGGCGTGCTACTGTTCGCCTTCATCGCCTTGCAGCAGGGGCTGGTCGCGCTGGCGCGCCGGCCGGTGGTCAAGAGCGCAGGAGCGGCGTCATGACCTCTCGCATTCTCGTCATCCCGACGCGGCGGGCCCATTCCAACCATGCGGAGGTGGCCCGTTCGATCGGCGTCGACATCATCGCCGGCCGCTATGCGGAAGGCACGCGTCTGCCGGGCGATGCCGAGATGATCGCGATGTTCGGCGTGTCGCGGCCGGTGTTGCGGGAGAGCGTGAAGACGCTGGTCGCCAAGGGCCTGCTCACCACCAAGGCGCGGGTCGGGACTGTCGTGCGCGAGCGCGGCGCCTGGAACATGTTCGACGCTGATGTGCTGGCCTGGCACCTCGACGCCGGCATCGACAAGCGCTTCCTCAACGATCTCGCCGAGATCCGTCTTGCGGTCGAGCCGCGTGCGGCCATGCTCGCGGCGACGCGGCGGTCGGAGGAAGACCTTGCCGAGCTCCGGCGCAGCATGGAGCGCATGCGGCGTGAGGCATCCGACTCGGTGGGCTTTGCCGATGCCGATCTCGCGCTTCACGTGGCCGTGGCGCGCGCCTCGGGCAATTTGTTCATGCGCTCGATCGGGCACGTCATCGAGGCCGCGCTGCGCGCGTCCTTCCTCCTCAGCGCCCCGGTTGAGCCGGAGGATCGCGATACTGTGCTGCTGTGGCACCAGAGGATCGTCGATGCCATCGCGGCCCGCGACGCCGACGCCGCCGCCGAAGCGATGGTCTTCGTCATTCACAATGGAATGCATCGCCATGAGGGTGCCGCGATCGAGACCGCGCCGGCCGAGGCGCTGCCGTCTGCGGATACTGGAGAACGAGCGTGACAGACCTTCGCATCGCCATCGTCGGGTTCGGCAAGATCGCGCGCGACCAGCATGTCGGCGCGATCGCCGCGGTGCCGGGCGCGACACTGGCGGCCGTCGCCAGCCGCAACGCGTCGCTGCCGGAATTGCCGCATTTTGCCACCATCGAGGAATTGCTGGAGCGGGGACCGCCGATCGATGCGGTGTCGCTCTGCACGCCGCCGCAGGTGCGCCGGGCCCAGGCTGCGGCAGCTCTTGCCGCCGGCAAGCATGTTATGCTGGAGAAGCCGCCGGGCACCGGCGTTGCCGAGCTCGATCCGCTGATCGCAATGGCAGCGGAAGCGAAGCGCACACTGTTTGCGACCTGGCATTCGCGCCATGCGCCGGCGGTCGAGCCGGCGCGGCAATGGCTCGCCGAGCGCCGCATCGCCTCCGTGCACATTAGCTGGAAGGAAGATGTCCGCGTCTGGCATCCCGGCCAGGCCTGGATCTGGGAGCCGGGCGGCCTTGGCGTGTTCGATCCCGGCATCAATGCGCTGTCGATCCTGACCAGGATTCTACCGAAGCCCGTGTTCGTCACCGCGGCCGAGCTGGCCTTCCCGGCCAATTGCCAGGCGCCGATCGCGGCGAACCTGACACTGACTGATATCAGAGGCCTGCCTGTGACCGCCGAGTTCGATTTCCGCCAGACCGGGCCGCAGAGCTGGGATATCGTCGTCGAAACGGATCGGGGCCGGATGACTCTGTCCAGCGGTGGCGCGCGCATGGCCGTCGACGGCAAGGTGCTTGCCGAGGCGCCTGATGAGGAATATCGCGGGCTCTACCGGCGCTTCGTCGAACTCGCAGCGACCGGCACGAGTGACATGGATCTGACGCCGCTGCGTCTCGTCGCCGACGCCTTCCTGCTGGGCAAACGCACGATCGTCGAGCCGTTCGTGGACTGAACATGGCCGCATCAAAAATCACCAGAGACGTTTTCGGGACGCTGCCGGACGGCCGCAAGGTCGAGCGCATCGTGCTGCGCGGGGAGGGCGGCTTCGAGGCGCGGATCATCACCCATGGCGCCGTGCTTCAGGCGTTGATCACCCCGGATGCGCGGGGCGGCCACGACGACGTCGTGCTCGGCCACGATACATTCGCCGGCTATCTGGCCGAACGAAAGTTCTTCGGCGCAACCGTCGGCCGCTACGCCAATCGCATTGCCAAGGGCCAGTTTTTGCTCGACGGCGAGACGGTGCAGCTTGCCGTCAACAACGGTCCCAATGCGCTGCACGGCGGCCTCGACGGATTCGACCGCAAGCTCTGGGAGCTTGCGGACCTCGACGAGGGCGCCGAACCCGCGGTGACGCTCACCTGTGTCAGCCCGCATGGCGAAGAGAACTATCCCGGCCGGCTTGACGTGCGTGTGACCTATCGCGTCACCGGCCCGGCCGAACTCTCGCTCATCATGGAGGCGCGGACGGACCGGCCGACCATCGTCAACCTGACCAACCACAGCTTCTTCAACCTCGAGGGCGCGACGTCGGGTACTTCCATTCTCGACCACAAGCTGACGGTCGCCGCAGACCATTTCCTGGCGATCGATCCCACCGCCATTCCGCTGCCGGAGCCGCCACGCCCGGTAGCCGGCACGCCGTTCGACTTCCGCGAGCCGCGGCCGGTCGGCGAGCGGATCCGCGAGAGCGATCAGCAATTGCAGAACGGCAGGGGCTACGACCACACCTACTGCCTCGCCCGCGACGGCAAGCTCGCGTTTGTCGCCCGGCTGGAGGCGCAGCGCTCAGGCCGCATCATGGAGCTTTTCACCGATCAGCCCGGGCTCCAGATCTATTCCGGCAATTATCTGGATGGCACGACCTTCGGAAAGGGCGGTAAGCTCATTCGTCAATCGGACGCCATGTGCCTGGAACCTCATATCTGGCCGGACGCGCCCAACCGGACGGATTTTCCGAGCCCGCGCCTCGACCCCGGCGACGTCTATCGCCATCATACGGTCTATCGCTTTTCAGTGAGGTCACCATGATGGAACAGGTGCCCACGACCGTGCTCTCGGGCCATCCCTGCCATCTGGGCGAAGGGCCGACCTATGACGCGACCACCGACACAGCCTGGTGGTTCGACATCCGTGAAGGGCTGCTGTTCGAGGCGCAGCTCGGCAGCGGCAGCATCCGCGTCCACGCGCTCGGCCGGATGGCGAGCGCGCTCGGACGCATCGATGCGGAGCGCCAATTGATCGTCGCCGAGGACGGTCTCTACATCCGCAAGCTCGTCGATGGCGTGATGACGCTGCTCTGTCCGCTCGAAGCCGACAATCCCGCGACCCGCTCCAACGACGCGCGGGTGCATCAGTCCGGCACGTTCTGGATCGGCACCATGGGACGCAACGCGGAGCCGGGGGCAGGCGCGATCTACGCGTTCCATCGCGGTAAGATCTCGCTGCTGTTTCCCCGCATCAGTATTCCCAACTCGATCTGCTTCTCGCCGGATGGCGCGATCGGCTATTTCGCCGATAGCGCGCGCGCCGTGCTCTACGCCGTTTCGCTCAATCCCGCGACCGGCCTGCCGCGCGGCGAGCCGGAGGTGCTGTTGCGCCACACCGGCATCGGCGGCTTCGATGGCTCGGTGTGCGATGCCGAAGGAAACATCTGGAACGCGTGCTGGGGCGCGAGCCGGATCGATGTCTATTCTCCGCAAGGCGAGCGCCTGCGCTCACTCGGCGTGCCGGCAAGGCAGGCGAGCTGTCCTGCCTTTGTCGGCCCGGATCTGTCGCGCCTGCTCGTCACCTCGGCCTGGCAGGACATGGACGCGACTGCGCGCGCCGCCGATCCGCAAGCCGGTTGCACTTTCTTGTTGGAGGCGGCCGCGCGCGGACGCGCGGAGCCCGACGTCAAGCTCGCATAGGAGACCAGAGGCATCCAACGACCACGTACTCGACGTCACGAAGAAACAGTCTGACACCCAAGGGAGTGAAACATGCTGAGACTGAAGACGACATTCTTCGCGCTGGCGCTGGCCGGCGCTGCCACGATGGCCACGGGCGTCACCGCCTTCGCCCAGAAGGCGACCGTCGGCATCGCCATGCCGACGAAGTCGTCGGCGCGCTGGATCGACGACGGCAACAACATGGTCAAGGTGCTGAAGGAGCGCGGCTACAACACCGACCTGCAATATGCCGAGGACGACATTCCGAACCAGCTCTCGCAGGTCGAGAACATGGTGACCAAGGGCGCGAAGGCGCTGGTGATCGCCGCGATCGACGGCACCACGCTGTCGGACGTGCTCAAGCAGGCGAAAGCAAAAGGCATCACGGTCATCGCCTATGACCGCCTCATCCGCGGCACGCCGAACGTCGACTATTATGCGACCTTCGACAATTTCCAGGTCGGCGTCTTGCAGGCGCAGTCGATCGAGCAGGGGCTCGGGCTGAAGGAAGGCAAGGGTCCCTTCAACATCGAGCTGTTCGGCGGCTCGCCCGACGACAACAACGCCTACTTTTTCTACAACGGCGCGATGAGCGTCTTGAAGCCCTACATCGACAGCGGCAAGCTCGTCGTTGCCTCGGGCCAGATGGGCATGGACAAGGTTGCGACCCTGCGCTGGGATGGCGCCACCGCGCAGGCCCGCATGGACAATCTGCTCAGCGCCTACTACGGCAACAAGAAGATCAATGCCGTGCTGTCGCCCTATGACGGCATCTCGATCGGCATCATCTCCTCGCTGAAAGGTGTCGGCTACGGCAGCGCCGACCAGCCGATGCCGATCATCTCCGGTCAGGATGCCGAAGTGCCATCGATCAAGGCCATGCTGCGCGGCGACCAGTATTCGACCATCTTCAAGGACACCCGCGATCTCGCCAAGGTGACCGCCGACATGGTCGACGCCGCGCTCGCCGGCAAGGAGGTCGCCGTCAACGATACCAAGACCTACGAGAACGGCGTCAAGACCGTTCCGTCCTATCTGCTCAAGCCGGTGGTGGTCTACAAAGACAATTGGGAGAAGGTGCTGGTCGACAGCGGCTATTACAAGAAGTCGCAGTTCCAGTAGGAGAGTGCTCCGTCGTTCCGGGGCGATGCGATGCATCGAACCCGGAACCTCGAGATTCCGGGTTCGATGCTCCAGGTCCGCTTCGCGGCCCCGGCGCATCGCCCCGGAATGACGACGGACGGACAGGCGTTTTTCAAGGACACGATGCCATGACCGCCATGCTGGAGATGCGTAACGTCAGCAAGAGCTTTGCGGGTGTGCAGGCGCTGCGCGACGTCAACTTCCAGGTCGAGGCCGGGCAGATCCACGCCCTCGTCGGCGAGAACGGCGCCGGCAAGTCGACGCTGATGAAGGTGCTGAGCGGGGTCTATCCGCATGGCAGCTACGAGGGCACGATCATCTTCGAAGGCGAGGAGCGGCGCTTCCGCGACATCAACGACTCCGAGGCGCTCGGCATCATCATCATTCACCAGGAGCTGGCGCTGATCCCGCTGATGTCGATCGCAGAGAATATCTTCCTGTCGCATCCGCCGTCGAAGTTCGGCGTGATCGATCGCGACGAGGTCTACCGCCGCACCCGGGAGCTCCTGGCGCAGGTCGGCCTCAAGGAATCGCCGGATACGCTGATCACGGATCTCGGCGTCGGCAAGCAGCAGCTCGTCGAGATCGCAAAGGCGCTGTCCAAGCGTGTGCGCATGCTGATCCTGGACGAGCCGACGGCGAGCCTCAACGAAGCCGACAGCGCCGCGCTGCTCGAACGCCTGATGACATTCCGCGAGCAGGGCATCGGCTCGATCCTGATCTCACACAAGCTCAATGAGGTTGCCAAGGTCGCCGACCACATCACGGTGCTGCGCGACGGCCGCACCGTCGACAGCATCGACTGTCACGCCGAGCCGATCCAGGAGGATCGCATCATCCGCAGCATGGTGAACCGCGATCTCGCGCACCGCTTCCCGGAGCGTAGCGCGAAGATCGGCGAACCGGTGCTCGACGTCGCGGACTGGTCGGTCTATCACCCCATCCATCCCGAGCGGCAGGTGATCAAGAACGTCAATTTCAGCGTCAGGCGAGGCGAGGTCGTGGGCATCGCCGGCCTGATGGGGGCCGGCCGCACCGAATTCGCCATGAGCCTGTTCGGCCGCTCCTGGGGCACCAATATCAGCGGCTCTCTCCGGCTCGAAGGCACGGAGATGGTGCTGCCGAGCGTCGCGGCCGCGATCGACGCCGGCCTCGCCTATGTCACCGAGGACCGCAAGCAACTCGGCCTGATCCTTGCCGACGACGTCCGCAAGAACATCACGCTCGCCAGCCTCGACCAGATCGCACCCAGGCGGGTGATCGACGACATCGCCGAGCTGAAGGTCGCCAGTGATTATCGCAACCGCATGCGCATCCGCTGCTCCGACGTCTACCAGGAGACCGGCCAGCTTTCCGGCGGCAACCAGCAGAAGGTGGTGCTGTCGAAATGGCTGATGACCGACCCCAAGGTGCTGATCCTGGACGAGCCGACAAGGGGCATCGACGTCGGTGCCAAATACGAGATTTACTGTATCATCAACGAGTTGGCGGAGGCCGGCCGCGGCGTCGTGGTGATCTCCTCGGAGATGCCCGAGCTGCTCGGCATCTGCGACCGCATCTGCGTCATGAATGACGGCGCCTTCGTCGGGGAATTCAAGGGCCCTGAGGCGACGCAGGAAAAGATCATGCGCGCCATCATGCGCAACCAACGAAGCAATGGAAACGGCGTGCCTGAGGCCGCGGAGATGGGAGGATCGCAGCCATGACCGACAAGACGGTGTCGCTGCCCGAGGAGCGCCGGCACGGCAGCTTCATCAAGAACAATCTGCGCAATTACGGCATGCTGATGTCGCTGATCGCGATCATGCTGTTCTTCCAGGTCGTGACCGGCGGCACGCTGCTGCAGCCGCTCAACCTCACCAACCTGGTGCTGCAGAACAGCTACATCGTCATCATGGCGCTCGGCATGCTCCTGGTGATCGTCACCGGCCATATCGACCTTTCGGTCGGCTCGGTTGCAGGCTTCATCGGCGCCGTGGCCGCGGTGCTGATGGTGACCTACAAGGTCGATTACACGGTTGCGTTCATCGCCTGCCTTCTGGTCGGTGCCGCCATCGGCGCCGCGCAGGGGTACTGGGTGGCCTATTTCAAGATCCCGTCCTTCATCGTCACCTTGGCGGGGATGCTGGTGTTCAAGGGCCTCGCGCTCGCGGTGCTGCAGGGCCAGTCGCTCGGGCCGTTCCCGGCGACGTTCCAGAAGTTGTCGTCGGGGTTCATTCCGGAACTGCTGCCCGAAGCCGGCACGCTGCATCCGACATCCATGCTGATCGGCGCCGTGCTGGCGCTCGGCCTGGTCTACGCCAGCGCCAAGGGGAGGTCGCGCGAGCAATCGCACGGAATCGAGGTCGAGCCCTATGCGTTCTTCCTCGGCAAGAGCATCCTGCTGGCCTGCGCCGTGCTCTATTTTACCTATCTGATCGCCTCGCATCGCGGCCTGCCCAATGTGCTTGTCATCATGACCGCGCTGATCGCGCTTTACGGCTTCGTGACCCGCCGCACCGTGATCGGGCGGCAGATCTACGCGGTCGGCGGCAACGCCAAGGCGGCGAGCCTGTCGGGCATCAAGACCGAGCGGCTGACGTTCCTGACATTCGTCAACATGGGCGTGCTCGCCGCGCTCGCCGGCCTCGTCTTCGCCGCCCGGCTCAACACCGCGACGCCCAAAGCGGGTCTCGGCTTCGAGCTCGACGTCATCGCTGCCTGCTTCATCGGCGGCGCCTCGGCCTATGGCGGCGTCGGGCGCGTCGGCGGCGCCGTGGTCGGCGCCATGATCATGGGCGTGATGAACAACGGCATGTCCATCCTCGGCATCGGCATTGATTACCAGCAGGTGATCAAGGGCCTGGTCCTGCTGGGAGCAGTGTGCATCGACGTGTATAATCAGAGGCGGTAGCCGCATTGACGGTCCAGTAGGGTGGGCAAAGGCGCAACGCGCCGTGCCCACCATCTGTCCCCGATCGAGAGAAGTGGTGGCACGCGTCCGCCTTCGCTCTTCGAGCTCCGGCGGACAAGTCGCTTTGTCTGCTGTACGGCAGCCGTTACTGCGTCGTGAACAGCACCGCCGCGATCGCGACGGAGAGGCTCACCGCCGATACGGTTGCCACAGTCGACAGCACACCCATTCGCCGGAGCGCGATGGCGAAGGCGATGATGATGGGAGTCGCCGTCATCAGCCCGATTTGTGCGTCGCTCATATCGTCACTCGCCACTCCCTGGGAACCCTGAGTCGGTTCGTACAGCGATCCGGCCGGCCGGACGTTGCGTCGGCGCAAACAGACGCCCGGCAATTCGCGAGTTTGTCCTCCGACAAATTCCGAACTGGGCGGGTCGGCTAAGCCATTCCGGTGTCCTGATCCGGAAAGACGATGTCGACGGCCGAGTGCGAACATCACGAAAGCGGCTGGGGAATTCTGGAAGATCTCCCCGGCGATCCCATGATCTGGGTGCTGATCTTCAGCGAGCTCGTCGCCTTCGGCTTGTTCCTCGGCGCCTTTTCGGTCACCCGCGCGATCCACCCGGCGCTGTTCGCGGCCGGGCAGTCAGCACTCGATTCGAATCTCGCCGGCCTCAACACCGTCGTGCTCGTCACCAGCGGCTGGGCGGCGGCAAAGGCAACGAAGGCAGCTCGTGCCGGGGAATGGCCGGCGGCGCGATACTGGATCTTCGGCGCGATGGCGCTCGGTGCTCTCTTCATCGCGATCAAGATCACCGAATATGCGGACGAGATCGGGCGAGGCGTCGGGTTCGAGACCAGCCCGTTCTTCACGCTCTACTTCCTCCTGACCGGTTTTCATCTTCTGCATGTCGGCCTCGGCATCGTCATCCTCGCCGTGGTCTGCCGCCGCGCCGGGATATCGGGCGTCGAGACGGCAACGGCGTTCTGGCACATGGTCGATCTGGTCTGGATCGTCATGTTCCCGATTCTCTATCTGGTGAAATGACGATGCCGGATCGTATCGACGTCACCTGGATCGTGCTGATCGGCCTCGCGCTCGCGACCATCTTGCTGCCGCCGCTGGCGCCGCGGCCGCTGCTCGGCAACGCACTGCTGCTCGCCTTCGCCGCACTCAAGGGCCACCGGATCGCGTTCGACTTCATGGATCTACGCGCCGTGCCCGGACTCTGGCGTGGCCTCGTCGCGAGCTGGATCCTGATCGTCCTGCTCCTTGCCTGGCTCGCCTCGACCATCGCGCCCTGATCTGACGCGCTCATTGCGCCCTGACAAAGAACGGGCCGGGCAGAGCGGCAATAAATCACACCATCGCGATTTCGCAGGAATCAAACCGGAAAGGATTGGCAATGGCTGAACGCCTGACCAAGTCGGCCGCTCGAAATGTCTTCTACGGCGGCTCGGCCTTCTTCTTCGCCATCTTCATAGGGCTGACGGCGCACAGCCATTACTACATGGCCACCACCTCCACGGACGCGACGATGCTGACGTCGTCGGTCGCCCGCGGCAAGCATGTCTGGGAGAAGAACTCCTGCATCAATTGCCACACTCTGCTGGGTGAGGGCGCCTATTTCGCCCCCGAAGTTGGCAACGTCTGGGATCGTTGGGGCGGCAACGAGGACCAGGCCGCTGCGCGCGAGACATTGAAGGCCTGGATGCAGTCGCAGCCCTCGGGCGCGCCTGGCCGGCGGCAGATGCCGCAGTTCAACCTCACCGACCAGGAGCTCGACGATCTCGCCGACTTCCTGCAATGGACCAGCAAGATCAAACGCCAGGAATGGCCGCCGAACAAGGCCGGCTGAGCACGCTGTTTCCTCTTTCAAGACAGAGAGACCCGAGATGAAATATCAGACCCAGAAAGTCGCGATGCTGTATTTCTACGGCGCGCTGACTCTGTTCCTCGCGCAGGTCCTGTTCGGCCTCGTCGCCGGAACGATCTACGTCCTGCCCAACACGCTGTCGACCCTGCTGCCGTTCAACATCGTCAGGATGATCCACACCAACGCGCTGATCGTATGGTCGCTGATCGGTTTCATGGGCGCGACCTATTTCCTGCTGCCTGAGGAGACCGAGACCGAGCTGTACAGCCCGCTGCTGGCAAAGATCCAGTTCTGGATGTTTTTTGGCGCCGCAGGCGTGGCCGTGGTCGGCTATCTCTTCCACTACCATGAGGGCCGCGAGTTCCTCGAGCAGCCCTTCATCATCAAGGTCGGAATCGTCGTCGTCTGCCTGATGTTCCTGTTCAACGTCACCATGACGGCGCTGAAAGGGCGTAAGACCACCATCACCAACATCCTGCTGTTCGGCCTGTGGGGCGTTGCGATCTTCTTCCTGTTCGCCTTCTACAATCCTGCGAACCTCGCGCTCGACAAGATGTACTGGTGGTACGTCGTCCATCTCTGGGTCGAGGGTGTCTGGGAGCTGATCATGGCCTCGGTGCTGGCCTATCTCATGATCAAGCTCAACGGCATCGACCGTGAGGTCGTGGAGAAGTGGCTCTACGTCATCATCGGCCTTGCGCTGTTCTCCGGCATCCTTGGCACGGGCCATCACTTCTACTGGATCGGCGCGCCCGGCTACTGGCAGTGGATCGGCTCGCTGTTCTCCACGCTCGAGGTGGCACCGTTCTTCACGATGGTGATCTTCACGGTGCAGATGACATGGAAGGCCGGCCGCAAGCATCCGAACCGCGCTGCGCTGCTGTGGTCGGTCGGCTGCTCGGTGATGGCCTTTCTCGGTGCCGGCGTCTGGGGCTTCCTGCACACGCTGTCCTCGGTGAACTACTACACCCACGGCACCCAGGTCACCGCGGCGCACGGCCATCTCGCCTTCTTCGGCGCCTATGTGATGCTCAATCTTTCCGTCATGGCCTATGCGATCCCGCAGATCAGGGGACGCGCACCCTACAACCAGTGGCTCTCCATGGCGAGCTTCTGGATCATGTGCACGTCCATGATGGTGATGACCTTCGCGCTGACCTTCGCCGGCGTGGTCCAGGTTCACCTCCAGCGCGTGCTCGGCCAGGGCTACATGGACGTGCAGGACCAGCTCGCGATGTTCTACTGGGTCCGGCTCGGCTCAGGCGTATTCGTCGCGATCTCTGCGCTGATGTTCGTCTGGGCCGTGCTGGTGCCCGGTCGCGCCAAGCAGGCGGTCATTCCCGGCGCGTTGCAGCCGGCTGAATGAATGCAATCGGCGGTCGCGGTTCATCGCGGCCGCCGTCTCGATGTGAATTGCGGAGAATGACCATGAAAGCTGCCCTTCACGCCGTCGCTGCGCCCGCGCTGCCGGCCTATGTCGCCAATGGTAATGAATGCGCGCTGTTCGAGCACGCCTGGCGGCATCAGCTGCCGGTTCTGCTGAAGGGGCCGACCGGCTGCGGCAAGACGCGCTTCGTCGCGCATATGGCGGCGCGGCTCGGACTGCCGCTCCACACCGTCGCCTGCCACGACGATCTCACCGCCGCCGATCTCACCGGTCGCCACCTGCTGCGGGGCGGCGACACGGTATGGACCGACGGTCCGCTGACGCGCGCGGTGCGCGAGGGCGGCATCTGTTACCTCGACGAAGTCGTGGAAGCGCGCAAGGACGTCACCGTGGTGCTGCATCCCCTGACCGATGACCGCCGCATCCTGCCACTGGAACGCACCGGCGAGGAACTCGCGGCGCCAAAGAGCTTCATGCTCGTCGTCTCCTACAATCCTGGCTATCAGACGCTGCTGAAGGCGCTCAAGCCCTCGACGCGGCAGCGCTTCGTCGCCATCGAATTCGGCTTCCTGCCGCCCGAGCAGGAGATCGCCGTCGTGTCCGCCGAAAGCGGACTGTCGCCGGAGCGCGTGCGACCGCTGGTTGGGCTGGCTGGCCGGCTGCGTGCGCTCAAGGGGAACGATCTGGAGGAGGGCGTCTCGACCCGGCTCGTGGTCTATTGCGCGACGCTGATTGCCGCGGGCATGCCGACGGCGGATGCGGTGCTCGCCGGCATGATCGAGCCGCTGACCGACGATGGCGACGTCAAGGCGGCGTTGCTGGACGTCGCGCGTGCCGTGATCGGGTGATGCCGCCATGCTCGACTTCCTCGAACTGGAAGAGACGGTCGGCCGCGCCTGGCACCGGATGGTCGGCGGCGTCGCGAGCTATCCGGTGCACGACGATCACGCCGTCACGCTCGCAGAGGTGAGGAGCCGGCTTGCGGTGATATTCCGTGCGCTTGGCGGCGAGACCGGCGTTCAGATCGCGAGCGCAGGCGCGCGCAGGGCAGGCCATCGTCTCGGCTGGCGGCAGCGCATCGGCCTCGGAGACGAGCGGTTCGAGCACCCGGGCCGCGACGCGGCAACCATCTTCCTGCCCGATCGCATCGCGATCTTTCCCGACCGGGCCCTGAACGCAACGCTCTATCGCTGGCTTGCGGCGTGGTTCGCAGCCGCGCCGATCGAGGCGGTCGCGGAAGCCGATCCGCTGCGGCGGGACCTTCTGGTATTGCGCCGGGCGAGCGAGACCGCGGTCTGGGTGCTCACGCAATTCCCAGGGCTCGTCGCCGATTACGCGCAGCTTGCCGCAGCCGCCGCCGAGGCCCGGCCTCGTCGCCCTTTGCCGCGGACCGAGCAAGAGATCGAGCAGATCGTCTTGGCCCTGCTCGGAACCGGAAAGGCGCCTGCAGGCAGGCTGTGGCCGGCTATGATGGGGACAAGCCCGATGCCGGACAAGGCGCCGCCGGGCTATCGCGCGATCCTGCCGTGTCCGCTCTGGGGCGATTGCTGGACGCGCGAGCTCTCGCCCGCACATGCGTGCGAAGACGAATGCGCACCGGGCGCGGAGGCCGCGGCGAAGGACGACCGCAAGCGCTTCGCCGTCCGCGAGCGCGAAGACAATGCAAATCGCCGCGATCCCTTCGTGCTTAACCGGTTCGAGAAGATCCTCGCGATGGCCGAGATGGTCAATGTCGACCGTCCGGCTGATGACAGCGAGGACGAGGATGCGCAGAAGGCAGTCGACGATCTCGAGGAGATCACGCTCAGCCGCCGCAGCGGCAAGCCGGCGAGCCGGTTCAAGTTCGATCTCGACCTGCCGCCGGAGGCCCTCGACGCCTCGCAGCTGAATGCGGACCTGACCTATCCCGAATGGGACTATCGCAGCAACTCCTACCTGCCGAATCATTGCCGGGTGCTCGGGGCTGTGGCGTCCGAGGAAGGCGAGAGCTGGATGGCGGATGAAGCCACGCGCCGACACATTCGCCAGGTGCGTCGCCGCTTCGAGGTCCTGCGTCCGCGTCAGGAGATGATGCGCGCCCAGAGCGACGGACATGATCTCGACCTCGACGCGCTGGTGCGCGCGCGATGCGATCTCAGTGCCGGGAGCGGCGGCGGTCTCGATCGCATTCATGTTGCGATGCGCCCCCAAGGGCACGATCTCGCCGTCACGCTGCTGGTCGACGTCTCGCTGTCGACCGATGCCTGGGTCGACGGCTATCGCGTGCTCGACGTCGAGAAGGAAGCGCTGCTGGTGCTCGCACACGGGCTGTCGGCTTGCGGCGATCACCACAGCATCCTGACCTTCACCTCGCGCCGGCGCTCCTGGGTGCGGCTCGAGACAGTCAAGGCGTTCGGTGAGCCGATGAGCGGCGTGGTCGAGCGCCGCATCGGCGCGCTCAGGCCCGGCTATTACACGCGGATCGGCGCGGCGGTACGCCACGCCTCCGCCGAGCTTGCGCGCCAGCCGCAGCGCAAGAGGCTGCTGCTCGTCTTAACCGACGGCAAGCCGAACGACGTCGATCACTATGAGGGGCGCTTTGCGGTCGAAGACACCAGGAAATCCGTGCGGGAAGCGCGCCGGCTCGGTATCGCGGTGTTCGGCGTGACGATCGACGCGGCGGCACAAACCTACTTTCCGACGCTGTTCGGGCGCGGCGGCTACGCCATCGTCGGCAACATCAAGCGATTGCCCGCAGCGCTGCCGGCGATCTATCGGCAGGTGGTGCGTTGACCCGGCAAGCCCAATTCGGTTGTTTGGGGTGAGCTATTGCTCAGGAACTGAGTATATGATCGAATGGCTGGATGAACGAAGGCCGGCCACAACCCGATCTGATCATCTTCGACTGCGACGGCGTGCTCGTCGACAGCGAGCTGTTGAGCTGTCGTTGCCTGACCGAAGTGCTGGCCGGGTTCGGGTTCACGCTCAGCGAGGCGCAGGCGCTGGAATTGTTTCTCGGGCGCAGCACCAAGGCGATCGAGCAGCATTATCGTGATCTCGGGCAGTCGCTACCGGACAGCTTCCTGCCGGCATTGAAGTCGCGCGTGCTCGAGTCGTTTGCCGCCTCGCTCGAGCCGATCGCAGGGGTACGGGCGGTGATCTCGGGGCTGACCGTGCCGGTCTGCGTGGCCTCGTCGAGCGACATCGATCGCGTCTCGCTCTCGCTCGACGTCACCGATCTGCGGGCGCATTTCGGCGATCGGATCTATACCGCGCAGATGGTCGCGCGCGGCAAGCCGGCGCCCGATCTCTTCCTCTACGCGGCGGAGAAGATGGGGGCGCAACCTTCGCGCACGCTGGTGATCGAGGACAGTGTCAGCGGCGTGCAGGCGGCCAAGGCGGCCGGCATGACGGTCTGGGGATTTGTCGGTGGCAGCCATTATCGCGCGCGCGACGGCCGCGCTATATTGTCCGCCGCCGGGGCCGATCGGGTCTTTGCGCATATGAGCGATCTCTGGGAGGCGTGAGGCCCGCATGGCCGCCGAGAACGACAAGTCGAGGCTCGACGATGCCGCGCGCGCCGGCTGGCTGTATTTCATTGCCGGCCATACCCAGGACGAGATCGCAAGGATGCTCCAGGTCTCGCGCGCCTCGGCGCAGCGGCTGGTGTCGCTGTGCCTGGCCGAACGTCTCATCACCTTCCGGCTCGAGCATCCCATCGCTGCCTGCATGGAATTGGCGTCGCGGCTGAAGGAGAGATTCGATCTCGTCCATTGCGAGGTGGTGCCGGCCGATCCCGCCGCGCCGCAGGCGACCGCCGGCATCGCCGAACGCTGCGCCAACCTGCTGGATGCGACGCTGAGATCGGAGACGCCCGTCATCGTCGCGCTCGGCACCGGCCGGGCGGTGCGCGCCGCAGTCGAGCGCGTCACGCCGATCGAGCGGCCCAATCACCAGATCGTCTCGCTGGTCGGCAACATCTCCGCCGACGGTTCGGCGAGCTTCTACGACACCGTCGGCCGGCTCGCCGACCGCACCGGCGCGCGGCACTATCCGATGCCGCTACCGTTCCTGATGTCGTCGGAGGACGAGCGCAACAAGATGGTGCGCATCGAGCCGATCGCCAAGGTGAAAGCGGTCGCGGCCAGGGCCGACTTGCGCCTCGTCGGCATCGGCCAGATGGACCAGAAGGCGCAGGTGCATATCGACGGCTTCGTCACCCGCGACGAATTGTTCGAGATGATGCGGCTTGGCGCCATCGGCGAGATCACCGGCTGGGCCTATGATTCCAGGGGCCGTCTGCTCAAAGCCGGCACCAACAAGCGCCTGACCAGCATCCCGCCGGAAGTGCCGGCGAAGACCACGACGATCGGCGCGGCAGTGGGCGCGGCCAAGGTTACGGCGATCGCCGCGGCGTTGAACGGGGGCCTGATCAACGGGCTGATCACCGACGAGACGACGGCACGGGCGATTCTGGAGCGGTAGGCGGGCGGTCTCGCCACTTGCGCCGCTGTCATCATCCGCGAAGGCGGATGATCCAGTACGTCGCGGCCCATCTTGGGGCACGGAGTACCGGATGCCCCGCTTGCCGCCTAAGCTTCGGCGCCCCCCTAGACCTCAACCCCGGCGAAGCCTTGGCGTAGCCGGGTCGCGGAGCATGACAGCTAGGCTAGAGCCTTTTCCGTTCCGATGGAATCGGAACGGGGCTCTAGATTCTTGTTTTGACGCGTTTTCTTGACGCGAACCGGTGTCCACTTCGCTCGAAAACGCTCTAGGCAACACTTTCGGTCTCCTTCCGCACCGCAGCACTCATAAGTTGCTGGAACATCCGCCCGGCTGCTTGACAACGTGTGGCCCTTGCGTTGAACATACGCCCAACGCGTGGGCATATGCTCAAAAGCGCGAGTCCAAGGGAGGTCACCGTGAAATACGTCCTCGGCGCCGTCTGCGGCGCGTCTGTCCTGCTGGCCGTCCCCGCGATGGCCGAAACCACCCTCACGATCGCGACCGTCAACAATGGCGACATGATCCGTATGCAGGGGCTGACGGGTGAGTTCACCAAGAAGAACCCCGACATCACCGTGAAATGGGTGACGCTGGAGGAGAACGTGCTGCGCCAGCGCGTCACCACCGACATCGCCACCAAGGGCGGTCAGTTCGACGTGCTCACCATCGGCACCTATGAAGTGCCGATCTGGGCCAAGAAGGGCTGGCTGGTGCCGCTTGCCAATCTCGGCGCCGATTACGACGTCGCCGACCTCCTGCCCAAGATCAAGGACTCGGTCTCCGCCGACGGCAAGCTCTATGCCGCTCCGTTCTACGGCGAGAGCTCCATGGTGATGTATCGCACCGATCTGTTCGAGAAGGCCGGTCTGAAGATGCCGGAGAAGCCGACCTGGGATTTCGTGGTCGATGCCGCCAAGAAACTCACCGACAAGGGCGCCGGCACCTACGGCATTTGCCTGCGCGGCAAGGCCGGCTGGGGCGAGAACATGGCGTTCCTTTCGGCGATGGCCAATTCCTACGGCGCGCGCTGGTTCGACGAGAAGTGGCAGCCGCAGTTCAACACGCCGGAATGGAAGGCGACGCTGACGACCTACGTCAATCTGATGAAGGAGGCCGGTCCTCCGGGCGCAAGCTCCAACGGCTTCAACGAGAACCTGGCGCTGTTCAACGCGGGCAAATGCGCGATGTGGATCGATGCCACGGTCGCGGCGTCCTTCGTCACCAATCCCAAGGACTCCAAGGTCGCCGACAAGGTCGGCTTCGCGCTCGCGCCTAACACCGGGCTCGGCAAGAACGCCAACTGGCTGTGGGCCTGGAATCTCGCGATCCCGGCCGGCTCCAAGAAGACGGAAGCTGCCGAGAAGTTCATCGCCTGGGCGACCAGCAAGGACTACACCAAGCTGGTGGCGTCGAAGGACGGCTGGGCCAACGTGCCGCCGGGCACGCGCACCTCGCTCTACCAGAACCCGGACTATCTGAAGGTTGCGCCCTTCGCCAAGCTGACGCTGGCCTCGATCGATGCGGCCGATCCCAACAAGCCGACGGTGAAGCCTGTTCCTTACGTCGGCGTGCAATACGCCGCGATCCCTGAATTCCAGGGCATCGGCACCCAGGTCGGCCAGCAGTTCTCGGCGGCGCTTGCGGGATCGATGACGGTCGATGCAGCGCTCACGGCTGCGCAGTCCGCTACCGAGCGCGAGATGAAGCGCGCCGGCTACATCAAGTGAACCCGGGCTCTCCCTGAGCTCAAACTTGCGGCCATCCATCCTTGCTGGATGGCCGCCCTTCTTCCTCCGAGCGGAGCGCCAAGAATGGCAACCCGGCAGACGCAGCTTCTCGCGCGCTCGCTCCTGGCGCCGGCGGTCGGGCTGCTGTTCATCTGGATGATCGTCCCGCTCGCGCTGACGCTCTATTTCTCGACGCTGCACTACAGCCTGCTCGATCCCGGCTCGGAATCGTTCGTCGGCCTCGAAAACTTCCGCTACTTCCTCACCGATCCTGCCTTCCTCGCCTCGCTCCGGAACACGCTGGTGCTGGTCGGCTCGGTCCTGGCGTTGACCATCCTGCTCGGCATCCCCTTGGCGTTGCTGATGGACCAGCCCGTGATCGGACGCAATTTCGTCCGGTTGATGGTGATCGCGCCATTCTTCGTGATGCCGACCGTGAGCGCGCTGGTCTGGAAGAACCTGCTGATGCATCCGGTGTCAGGCCTGTTCGCCTGGCTCGCCCAGTTGTTTCACCTGACGCCGATCGACTGGTTCAACGACGTGCCGTTGTTTGCGGTGATCCTGATCGTGACGTGGCAATGGCTGCCCTTCGCGACGTTGATCCTGCTCACCGCGCTGCAATCGCTCGACGAGGAGCAGAAGGAGGCCGCGGAGATGGACGGCGCCAGCGCTGTCTCGACCTTCATCTACATCACGCTGCCGCACCTCGCGCGTCCGATCACCGTGGTGATCCTGATCGAGACCATCTTCCTGCTGACGGTGTTCGCCGAGATCTTCGTCACGACCGGCGGCGGGCCTGGCCTGCAGACCACCAACATCGCCTTCCTGATCTATTCGCAGGCGCTGATCCAGTTCGACGTCGGCACCGCCTCCGCGGGCGGCCTCGTCGCCGTGGTGATTGCCAACATCGTCGCCTTCTTCCTGGTCCGCATCGTCGGCCGCAATCTGGAGGCCTGAAGCATGGCGCGGATGGCGACGACGCGGCGGGTGGTGATCTCGACGGCGGCAGCCTGGCTGTCCGGCTTCCTGATTTTCTTCCCGATCCTCTGGATGGTGCTGGCGAGCTTCAAGACGGAGCTCGAGGCGTTTGCGATACCGCCGTCCTTCCTGTTCTTCCACTGGACCACGGAGAATTACGCGACCGTGCAGGAGCGCAGCGACTATTTCCACCACGCGATGAACTCGATCATCATCGCTGGCGGCTCGACACTGATAGGGCTCTTGATCGCCATTCCCGCGGCCTGGTCGATGGCGTTCTCGCCGACCAGGCGCACCAAGGACATCCTGCTCTGGATGCTCTCGACCAAGATGATGCCGCCGGTCGGCGTGCTGGTGCCGATCTATCTGATCTACAAGTCCTTCGGCCTGCTCGATTCCCGCATCGGCCTCGTCTTCATCCTCTGCCTCGGCAATTTGCCGATCGTGATCTGGATGCTGTTCACCTATTTCAAGGAGATCCCGCGCGACATCCTGGAGGCCGCGCGCATGGACGGCGCCACCATCGGCCGCGAGCTGGTCTATGTGCTGACGCCGATGGCGATCCCGGGGCTCGCATCGACCCTGCTGCTCAACCTGATCCTGGCCTGGAACGAGGCGTTCTGGACGCTCAATCTGTCGACCTCGAACGCGGCGCCGCTCACCACGTTCATCGCGTCCTATTCGAGTCCGGAAGGGCTGTTCTGGGCGAAGCTGTCGGCGGCGTCCACGCTGGCGATCGCGCCCATTCTCGTCCTCGGTTGGTTCAGCCAGAAGCAGCTCGTGCGCGGGCTTACCTTTGGCGCGGTGAAGTAGAGGGGCTTGCGGATCATGGGTCAGATCACACTCCAGGGCGTGCAAAAATCCTTCGGCCCCGTGCACATCATCAAGGGCGCCGACCTGGACATCTCCGACGGCTCCTTCGTGGTGTTCGTCGGTCCCTCCGGCTGCGGCAAGACCACGCTGCTGCGCCTGATCGCGGGCCTCGAGGACGTCTCTGGCGGCAAGATCCTGATCGACGGCAAGAATGTGGTCGATACGCCCCCTGCCAAGCGCGGGCTGTCGATGGTGTTCCAGTCCTATGCGCTCTATCCGCATATGAGCGTGCGCGGCAATATCGGTTTCGGCCTGAAGATGGCAGGGCTGCCGAAGGACGAGATCAATCGCAAGGTCGAGGCGGCCGCTGCGACGCTGAACCTCACGCCCTATCTCGACCGCAAGCCGCGCGAGCTCTCCGGCGGCCAGCGTCAGCGTGTCGCCATCGGCCGCGCCATCGTGCGCGAGCCCAAGGCCTTCCTGTTCGACGAACCGCTCTCAAATCTCGATGCGGCGCTGCGCGTGCAGATGCGGATCGAGGTGACGCGGCTGCAGAAGCAGCTCGGCACCACCGCGATCTATGTCACCCACGATCAGGTCGAGGCCATGACCATGGCCGACAAGATCGTCGTGCTCAACAGCGGCAAGATCGAGCAATATGGCTCGCCGCTGGAGCTTTACGAGAAGCCCGCCAACCTCTTCGTCGCCGGCTTCATCGGCTCGCCCAAGATGAACTTCGTCACCGGCGAGCTCGCCTTGCAGCGTGGCGCCGCCACCATCGGCGTGCGGCCTGAGCACCTCAGGATCGAGCGTGACGGCGGTGGCGGCTGGCAGGGGACGATCGCGGTCGCCGAGCATCTCGGCAGCGACACGTTTCTCTACGTCGATGCCGGTCCGCTCGGCATGCTGACTGCGCGCTACATCGGCGAGTTGAGCCTGCATGCCGGCGACCGCGTGTCGCTGCTGCCGGATCCCGCGCGCATCCACCGCTTCGACGCGAGCGGCAACGCTCTTCGGGGCTGACAAGAAACGACGAGACAACGGAAAGACGATCATGTACCTCGAAAAGTTCAAGCTGAACGGCAAGACCGCGTTCATCACCGGCGGCGGCCAGGGCATTGGCCTCGCCTGCGCCGAAGCGCTGGCCGAGGCCGGCGCCAGGGTCGTGATCGGAGACCGCGACGGCAAGGTCGCCGACAGCGCCAAAGCCGGCCTGAAGGCGAAGGGCTTCGACATCGAGACCGCGATCATGGACGTCACCGACACCAGGCGCGTGGCGGAGGTCGCGAGCGACCTCGTCGCCCGCCATGGCAAGGTCGATATCCTCGTCAACAATGCCGGCATCGCGCGCAGCGAGACCCCGGCCGAGACCGTGACCGACGAGCACTGGCTCAACGTCATCGACGTCAACCTCAATGGCACGTTCTGGTGTTGCCGCGAATTCGGCAAGCACATGCTCAAGGCCGGGAGCGGCGCCATCGTCAACGTCGGCTCGATGTCCGGCTTCATCGTCAACAAGCCGCAGGAACAGTGCTTTTACAACGCCTCCAAGGCCGGCGTGCATCATCTGACCAAGTCGCTCGCCGCCGAATGGGGCGCGCGTGGCATCCGCGTCAACGCGGTGGCGCCGACCTATATCGAAACGCCGCTGAATGCCTTCGTGAAGAGCAATCCGAAGATGTACGACGCCTGGATCGGCGGAACTCCGATGGCGCGGATGGGGCAGGTCGAGGAGATCGCCTCCGTCGTGCTGTTCCTCTCCTCGGAAGCCGCGAGCCTGATGACCGGCAGCATCGTGCTGGTGGATGGCGGCTACACTTGCTGGTAGGCTTGCGTCAAAACTGGCGAGAAGCGACCGGGAGCGACAATGCCGCGAGCGTATATCGGCGTCGATGTGGGGACCACGAGCACGCGGGCAGGGGTGTTTGACGAGGCCGGTATCCTGCTCGCCACCGCCAGGCATCCGATCCGGATCTGGCAGGAGGCCGGCGACATCGTCGAGCAGTCCTCCCAGGACATCTGGGAGGCCTGCTGCAAGTCGGTGCAGGCGGCGATGGCGGAGGCCGCGATTGCACCCGACAGCATCGGCGGCATCGGTTTTGACGCCACCTGTTCCCTTGTGGTGCTTGATCCGCAAGGCGAGCCACTCACCGTCAGCGCGTCCGGCGAGGCGCAGCGCAACGTCATCGTCTGGATGGACCATCGCGCCACCGCCGAAGCGCGGCTGATCAACGAGACCGAGGATGCCGTGCTGCGTTATGTCGGCGGCTCGATCTCGCCGGAGATGGAGATGCCGAAGCTGCTATGGCTGAAGCGGCATCTGCGCGCGAGTTTTGACGGCGCCGGTCACTTCTTCGATCTGGCCGACTATCTGACCTGGCGTGCGACCGGCGCACTGCAGCGTTCGACCTGCACCGTCACCTGCAAGTGGAACTACCTCGCCCATGATGGCGGCTGGAGTGCGCCGTTCTTCAGGCGCATCGGCCTGTCCGACTTCGTCGCCGAGAACTACGCGCGCATCGGCACCGAGATCGTCGCACCCGGCACGCGGCTCGGCGCAGGCCTCACGCGTGCTGCCGCGGCCGAGTTCGGTCTGGCACCGGGAACGCCGGTCGGCGCGTCGCTGATCGACGCGCACGCCGGCGGTGTCGGCGCGATCGGCGGTCGCGATGGGGCAGGCGGGGCGGGCGATGTCAGCGACCGCCTCGCCTACATCATGGGAACGTCGGCCTGCATCATGGCGACGACGAAGGAGCCGTGCTTCGTTCCCGGCGTGTGGGGGCCTTATTACTCCGGCATGGTCCCGGAGTTCTGGCTCAACGAGGGCGGCCAGTCGGCCGCGGGCGCGGCGATCGACCATCTCCTCAAGTCGCATCCCGGTTTCGGCGAGGCGGGCGCGGCGGCACGCAGCGAGGGCCTCGACCTGATCGACTTCCTGGAGCGCCGCATCATGGCGCGCGCCGGCGATGCCAGTCGTGCCGCGCTGCTCGCGCGTGACGTTCATGTGCTGCCTGAATTCATCGGCAACCGCTCTCCCTATGCCGACCCTGAGACGCGCGCGGTGATCGCCGGTCTCGATCTCGACACCGACGTTGCCTCCATGGAGCGGTTGTTCGTCGCCGGCCTCTGCGGGCTCGCCTATGGTCTTGCCGAGGTGATCGAAGCCTTTGCCGCGCATGGCGTCCGCTCGAACATCATGATCATGGGCGGCGGCGCCAGCCGTAGTCCTCTGGTGCGGCAGATCATGGCGGATACGACCGATCTCAGCGTCGCGCTGCCGCAGACGAAGGAGCCGGTGCTGCTGGGCGCCGCGATGCTGGGGGCGGTGGCCGGCGGCGCCTATGCCACCATCGCCGAGACCATGGCCAAAATGTCGGCGCTGGGGCGGAAGAGCGAGCCGACTGCGCCGGACATGGCCGCGTTTCACGCCCGTAAGCGCGAGGTCTACAAGCTGCTGCGCGAGGTCGATCGCGGTAGCCGCGCGGCGATGCGCAGCGTCGAACGAGGTTGAAGGACATGCTGATTGCCTGCGGCGATGCGCTGATCGATTTCGTACCGACGCGAAACATCGACGGGCGCGAGGCCGTGATGCCGGCGGTCGGCGGTTCCTGCCTCAACGTCGCGATCGGTATGGCGCGGCTGGGCGCACCGACCGGTTTCGTCGGCGGCGTCTCGACCGACCTGTTCGGGCGAATGATCGCCGATCACGCCGCGGCCTCCAATGTCGATATCAGTCCCGCCACCCGCAGCGACCACCAGACCACGCTTGCCTTTGTCCGCATCGTCGCGGGCGAGTCGCACTACGCGTTCTATGATGCCGAGACCGCGACGCGGAACTGGACCTACCGGCGTGGGTCCATTCCATTCGCGAGCGTCGAAGCGGTTCATGTCGGCTCGACCACGCTCGTCAACGACCAGGGCGCGGCCGAGACCAAGGCGCTGATCGCGGACGCGCGTGCGTCGTCCACGATCTGCTTCGATCCGAACTGCCGCCCGAACCTCGTCAGCGACAAGCCGGCCTATCTCGCGCGCATGGCCGAGTTCGCGGGAAGCGCCGATCTCATCAAGATGTCAGACGTCGATTTCGCCTATCTCTTCGGCGACGAGCCGTATCATCAGTGCGCCCGCACGCTGCTCGCACAGGGTACAAGCCTCATCGTCATCACCTGCGGCAACGACGGCGCGATCGCGTGGCACGCGGGGGCAGGGCAGATCGAAGTTCCCGCGCCGAAGGTCGAGGTTGCCGACACCATTGGTGCCGGCGACAGTTTTCAGGCGGCGCTGCTCTTCGCCCTGCACAAGCAGGGCTGGCTGGTGCGCGAGAACCTGATCAAGATCGGAGCGGACGAGCTCCGCCGCGCACTGTCCTTTGCCGCCAATTGCGCGGGCCTGACCTGCACCCGCCCGGGCGCCGATCCACCCTGGAGCCATGAGATCAATTGGAGTTGGTAGTTCGCGTCACATTGGCGCGACGACCTTCTCGGCGCACTTGAGGAAGGTACGGATCAGCGGGCTGTGCGAGTCGCGCCGCCAGCATACGGCGACGTCGATGGAGTCGGTTGCGTCCCGCAACGGCCGGAACACGATGCCCTGCGGCGCGCCGAGCTTGGCACAGGCGGGCAGGATCGCGAGCCCTTCGCCGGCCAGCACGAGACTCATCGCCGAATGCACGGTTTCAACCCGGCTGGCGATCGGCATCACCACCTGATGTCGCCGCAGCAACGCCGTCACCGCAGAGGAGGCGGGGTCCTGCTCCGGCCGCGGCAGCGCGATCAGCGGCCGGCCGTGCAATTTCGCCATCGGCACCGCGCCGAGGCGGGAGAGCGGCGATCGGATCGGCATCGCCAGCATGAGAGGTTGCGCGCCGACCCGCGCCACCTGGATTTCGGGATGGTTGATCGCCGGCATGCACAGCGCGACCGTGACGTTGCGGTCGAGCAGCCGCGCCTCGCGCGTCGAGGCGCTGAGCTCGGCAAAATGAAGCTCGATGCCGGGAATGGAACGCCGCAACTCGGGAATCAGGCGCGGCAGTACCGCGTTTGCCAGCGCGAACATGTAGCCGATCGAGATCCGCCCGCGCCGTCCGGCCGCGACCGCGCGCGCGGCTTCGACGCCGTCGGCCGCCAGGGCCAGCGCCTCGCCGGCGCGCGCCAGCAGGGCCTGGCCGGCCTCGGTCAGGTCCATGCCGCGCGTGCCGCGGCGGAACAGGGGCGCGCCGACTTCGGCCTCGAGCTTGCGGATCTGCACCGAGAGCGGCGGCTGCGCCATCCGCAGCCGCTCGGCGGCCTTGCCGACGCTGCGCGCCTCGGCGACGGCGACGAAATAGCGGAGCCGGCGAAGATCCATTGGCATACCGAAAATATATGGGCTGACGGCAAAAAACGTATTGGACGGCGAGTTAACAAGGCTGTCATTCTTGCTGTCAACGTCTTCGGGCCAATGGCGGCCCGCTTCGGAGCGCGATGTGACCATGAACGGCGATCCCTGTCGCTTGTCCGCAACCGAGCTGCGCGGCCTCATCGCCGGAAAGCGGATTTCGCCGGTCGAGATCGTCCGAGCCGTTCTCGCGCGCGCCGAAGCGCTCCAGCCCGCGCTCAACTGTTTCATCACCCTGTGCGGCGATGAGGCGATTGCAGCGGCGCGCGAAGCCGAGCGCAAGGTGATGGCCGGCGAGCCGCTCGGCCTGCTGCACGGCATCCCCGTCACCGTCAAGGACATCGTCAACACCAAGGGCGTCAGGACCACCTTCGGCGCCGTTCCCTACAAGGGCAATGTGCCGAACGAGGACGCCGTGGCGGTGGCGCGGCTGCGCCGCGAGGGAGCGATCCTGATCGGCAAGACCACGACGCCGGAGTTCGGCAGCAAGTGCCTCACGGACTCGCCCTTGTTCGGCCGCACTCGCAATGCGTGGAGCGCGGAACGTTCCTCCGGCGGCTCCAGCGGCGGCGCGGCGGTCGCCGTTGCCAGCGGCATCGCACCGCTCGCGATCGCGACCGACGGTGGCGGCTCGACGCGAATTCCGGCCGCCTGCAACGGCGTGGTCGGGCTGAAGCAGAGCAACGGCGTCATCCCGCACAGCCAGGCGCTGGATGCGTTCGGCAACCAGACCTATGTCACGCCGACCACCCGCACTGTCGCCGACACCGCGTTGATGATGCAGGCGATGGCTGGCGAGGATCCTTGCGATCCCTGGTCGATCGGCGTGCCCGTGCCCGATTTCGTCGGCATGGCCGCCCCGCGCGGCGATCTGCGTGGGCAGAGGATCCTGTATTGCCTGACGCCGCCGGGCCGCCCGGTGTCCACTGAGGTCGCCGCCAGTTTCAAGGCGAGCCTCGACCGGCTGGCGGGGCTCGGTGCCGAGCTCGAGGAGTTCTCCGGCGATGGTTTCGACATCGAGCCGATCTGGCGCGCCATCAACCACACCGTCTGGCGCACGCGCTTCGCGAGACTGGCGGCCGAGCACAGGGACGAGCTGAGCGAGGCCTTTCTCAAGCAGCTCGCGCTCGCCACCGAAGTCAGCGGCGTCGACTACCAGGAGGCGATGTTCGCGCGCACCGCGCTGTTCCGCCGCGTGCAATCGCTGCTTGCGCGCGGGCACTTCCTGGCGATGCCGACGCTCACGCGCACCGCGCTGCCGATCGAGCAGGACCTGTTCGGCAGCATCGAGATCGATGGCCGGCATTTCGACAGCGTCCGGCCGCACTGGTTCCCCTGGACCATGCCCTTCAACATGACCGGCCATCCCGCGATCAGCCTGCCCTCGGGCTTTGCCCGCGACGGCCTGCCGATCGGGATCCAGCTCGTCGGCCGCTTCCGCGCCGATGCGGAATTGCTGCGCGTGAGCGCAATGTTCGAGGCTTCGAGCGATCTTCTGTCCCGCTGGCCGGCTTGAGGACATGGGCATGCAGCAGGAGGCGTGTGTGCAAGGGACTTGCCTCCGGGGGCAAGACATGTTGATCGTGCCGCAGGTGAGCCCTGAAGCCGAGCGCGCATGAGCGTCTTTGTCCTCCGACGTCTGTTGACCTTGCTCGCGACGCTGGTCGGCGCATCGCTGATCATCTTCCTGGTGCTCGACGCGCTTCCCGGCAATGCCGCGCAGATGCTGATGGGCGCCGATGCCTCGGCGGATGCGGTTCGCGCGCTCACCGTCAAGCTCGGGCTCGACCAGCCGCTCGCGGTCCGCTATCTGCACTGGATCAAGGGGCTGCTCGTCGGCGATCTCGGCAACTCCTATGCCTACGGGACGCCGGTCGCCAGCCTGATCGCGGAGCGGCTGATGCTGACCATTCCGCTCGCGATCATGGCCATGACCATCACCGTGACGCTGGCGCTCTCCGCCGGCATCTACACCGCCGCCAATCACAACAAGCTCGGCGACGTCGGCGTGATGTCGCTGACCCAGGTCGGCATCGCGCTGCCAAACTTCTGGTTCGCCATCCTGCTGGTGCTGTTGTTCTCGGTGCGGCTGCAATGGCTCTCGGCGGGCGGCTTTGCCGGCTGGGACGACGGCATCTGGCTCGGCGTGAAGTCGCTGCTGCTGCCGGCAATCTCGCTCGCAGTGGTGCAGGCCGCCATCCTCGCGCGCGTCACGCGTTCGGCCGTGCTCGAAGTGCTGCGCGAAGACTTCGTCCGCACTGCGCGCGCAAAGGGCCTCGGCAAGCGCGAGGTGCTGTGGAGCCACGTGCTGCGCAATGCCATGATCCCCGTGATGACGGTGATGGGGCTGCAATTCGCCAATCTGCTCGCCGGCACCATCGTGATCGAGAACGTGTTCTACCTGCCGGGCCTCGGCCGGCTGATCTTCCAGTCGATCGCCAACCGCGATCTGATCGTGGTGCGCAACTGCGTGATGCTGCTCGCCGCCATGGTGGTCATCGTCAATTTCGTGGTCGACGTGCTCTACGCCTTCATCGATCCCCGCATCAAGGTGCATGACCTGTGAGCGCGCCCGTCACCATTGATGCGCCGCTCGCTGTGCAGCCGCTGCCGGCCCGCACGTTTTTCCGTCGAGCACTGCGCCATCGCAGTTTCGTGCTCGGCGCTGCGCTGAGCCTGCTGGTGCTCGCCTCCGCGCTGCTGTCGCTGGTGTGGACGCCCTGGTCTCCTTACGAGATCGACATCGCATCGAAGCTCCGGCCGCCCTCGGCGGCGCATTGGCTCGGCACCGATTCCTTCGGCCGCGACATCGTCTCGCTGCTGCTGGCCGGTGCCCGATCCACCATCATGGTCGGCGTCATCGCCGTCGGTATCGGTCTCACCTTCGGCGTCACGCTCGGCCTGATCGCCTCGGCCCGGCGCGGCTGGACGGAAGAGATCATCATGCGCTTTTCCGACTTTACCTTCGCCTTTCCGGCCGTGCTCTCCGCGATCATGCTCGCCGCGGTGGCAGGGCCTGGCATGGTGACCTCGATCATCGCGATCGGCATCTTCCAGATCCCGACCCTGACGCGGCTGACGCGCGGCTCGGCCAATGCGATCTGGGCGCGCGAATTCGTGCTCGCCGCACGCGCCGCGGGCAAGGGGCGCTTTCGCATCACCATCGAGCACGTGCTGCCCAACATCCTGTCGATCCTGATCGTGCAGGTCACCATCCAGTTCGCGCTCGCCATCCTCGCCGAGGCCGCGCTGTCCTATCTCGGCCTCGGCACGCAGCCGCCACAGCCGTCCTGGGGGCGGATGCTGAACGATGCGCAGACGCTGCTGTTCCAGTCGCCGATGCTCGCGGTCTATCCGGGTGCGGCGATCGCGATCGCGGTGCTCGGCCTCAACCTGCTCGGTGACGGATTGCGCGACCTGCTCGATCCCAGACTGGCGCGGGAGCGATAGTGATGGGCGAGCGCTCCAACATGCCGCTGATCGAAGTCAGCGATCTCGGCGTCCGCCTCAACACCAGCCGCGGGCCGGCGCAGGCGGTGCGCGGTGTCAGCTTCTCTCTCCAGCGCGGCGAGACGCTCGGGCTCGTCGGCGAATCCGGCTGCGGCAAGTCGGTCACCGCGCTGTCGTTGATGGGCCTGCTGCCGGACAGTGCGGCCGTCACCGGCAGCATCAAGCTGGATGGCAAGGAGCTCGTCGGGCTTTCGGATGCCGATTATTGCAGCCTGCGCGGCAACCGCATCAGCATGATCTTCCAGGAGCCGATGACCGCGCTCAACCCGATGCACACGATCGGCCATCAGGTCGCCGAGCCGCTGCGGCGTCACAAGAAATATTCGGCGGCGCAGGCACGGAAAGAGGCGATCGCCTTGCTCGACCGCGTCGGGCTGCCCGATGCTGTCAGGCGCGTCGACGCCTATCCCCATCAGTTCTCCGGCGGGCAGCGCCAGCGCATCACCATCGCGATGGCGCTCGCCTGCGAGCCCGACCTATTGATCGCGGACGAGCCGACCACCGCGCTCGACGTCACCATCCAGGGCCAGATCCTCGACCTCATCGCCGATCTCGTGGAGGAGCGCGGCATGTCGATGATCCTGATCTCGCACGATCTCGGCGTCATCGCCGAGAACGTGCAGCGCATGATGGTGATGTATGGCGGCGCCGTCGTCGAGAGCGGGCCGACCGACGAGGTATTCCGCCGGATGGGACATCCGTACACGCAGGGCCTGTTTCGCGCGCGGCCGAAGCTCGGGGCACGCAAGGGGACGCGGCTGAAGACCATCTCGGGTACGGTGCCGGAGCTCGCCGATCTGCCGTCCGGCTGCACCTTCTCCGATCGGTGTCCGCTCGTGATCGATCAATGCCGCGCTGCCCTGCCGCCGATGGTGGACGTTGGCCCCGGCCACCTCGTGCGTTGCATCAGGACGGATGTGTCGATGGCCGAGCGCGTCGGAGCGCTGACCGCATGACCGCCGCAGCGGAGCCTCTTCTCGACGTGAAGGATCTGGTGCAGCGTTACGCGCTGCCGCGCGAAAGCCTGTTCCGGCCGCCGGGACAGGTGCGTGCGCTCAACGGCGTGAGCGTGCAGGTCGCCGCCGGAAAGAGCCTCGGCGTCGTCGGCGAATCCGGATCGGGCAAGTCGACTTTCGCGCGGCTGGTGATGGCGCTGGAGCGGCCGACGTCAGGAGAGGTCGCGCTGCTCGGTCGCGATCTCAACCGCATCTCCGCAGACGAGCTGCGCCGCGCAAGGCGCGATTTCCAGATGGTGTTCCAGGACCCCTATGGCTCGCTCGATCCGCGCCAGACCATCGCCCGCATCGTCGCCGAGCCGCTGACCGTGCTCGAAGGCGCGGACCGCACCACGTTCCGCGACCGCGTCGCCGCGGTGCTGCGGCAGGTCGGCCTGCGCGATGCGGACATGGACAAGTATCCGCACGAATTCTCCGGTGGCCAGCGCCAGCGCATTGCGATCGCGCGTGCGCTGATCACCCAGCCGAAGCTGATCGTCGCCGACGAGCCAGTCTCAGCGCTCGACGTCTCCGTGCAGGCGCAGGTGCTGAACCTGATGCAGGACCTCCAGGAGCAGTTCGGCCTCAGCTACATCCTGATCAGCCACGACCTCGCCGTCGTCGACTATCTCTGCGACGAGGTCGCGGTGATGTATCTCGGCCGGATCGTCGAGCAGGGGCGACCGGAGGATCTGTTCGAGCGCTGCGCCCATCCCTATACGCGGGCGCTCCTGGATGCCGTGCCGCGGGCGCGCCCCGTCGGGGGCCGGCGGCGGCGCGGAGCGCAGGCGATCGCCTCGCAATCGGCGGCGGCGACCGGCTGCCCCTATGTCGCGCGCTGTCCGCTCGCCGACCAGCATTGCCGCGAGGTTCTGCCTGAGTTACGCAAGGTCGGCGAGGGGCACCTTGCCGCCTGCCACAAGGCCGAGGCCGTGATGGCGTTGCCGCAGGCGGCCATGGAAGGTTAGTGTTCGCAACAGGATTGGCGTAGGCTTAAGCACAGGCCGGGGAGTCACGTATGTTCAGGAAACTGTCGATCGTCGCATTTGCCCTTACACTTGCCGCAGCGCCTTTGCCGGTGCTGGCGCAGGGCAAGAAGGACAGCGTCGTCATGGCGATGGCGCTGGAGCCGCCGGGGCTCGATCCCACCAATGCCGCTGCCGCTGCGATCGCCGAGGTCACGCTCTACAACATCTATGAGACGCTGACCAAGATCAACGAGGATGGCTCGGTCGCGCCGCTGCTGGCTGAGAGCTGGACCGCTTCGCCCGACCTGAAGACCTACACGTTCAAGCTGCGCAAGGGCGTCAAATTCCACAACGGCGAGCCGTTCAATTCCGCCGCGGTGAAGTTCTCGTTCGAGCGCAACGCCGCGCCGACCAGCACCAACAAGGACAAGAGCCTGTTCCAGGCCATCGAGAAGGTCGATGCGCCCGACGCCGACACCATCGTGATCACCATGAAATATGGCGAGCCGAACCTGCCGTTCCTGCTCGGGCAGGCGAGCGGCTCGATCGTGGAGCCGAAGAGCGCGGCCACCAACGTCACGCAGCCGGTCGGCACAGGGCCCTACCAGCTCGCGGCCTGGGCCAAGGGCTCCTCGATCACGCTGACCAAATGGGCCGACTACCGCAACGCCGCCGCGGTCAAGCTGTCCAAGGTGACGATCCGCTTCATCTCCGAGCCGGCGGCGCAGACCGCGGCGCTGCTCTCGGGCGACGTCGACGCGTTTCCGCGCGTCTCGGCACAGCGGGCGATCGCGCAGTTCAAGGCCGATCCGCGCTTCAACGTCATGGTCGGCGGCTCCAGGGCCAAGACCATCGTCGGCATCAACCACCGGAAGAAGCCGCTGGACGACGTCCGCGTTCGCCGCGCCATCCTCGCCGCGATCGACCGCAAGGCGATCATCGAGGGCGCCGTCGATGGATTCGGCACGCCGATCGGCAGCTTCTACGTCCCGGGCGCGCTCGGCTTTGTCGACACCACCGGGATCAATCCCTACGACCCCGAGAAGGCCAGGAAGCTGCTCGCCGAGGCCGGCGTCACCACCCCGCTTGAGCTCTCGCTCAAGCTGCCGCCGCCGTCCTATGCGCGGCAGGGCGGCGAGATCGTCGCAGCCCAGCTTGCCAAGGTCGGCATCGTCGCCAAGATCGAGAACGTCGAATGGGCGCAGTGGCTGTCGCAGGTGTTCGCGCCCAACGGTCCACACAATTTCGATCTCACCATCGTCAGCCACGTCGAGCCGTTCGACCTCGTCAAGATCACCGAGCCGGACTACTACCTCGGCTACAACAACGAGACGTTCAACGCGCTCTACAAGCAGATCGTCTCGACGCCGGACGAGGCGGCACGCGCCAAGCTGCTCGGCGACGCCCAGCGCATGCTCGCGACCGACGCCGTCTCCGCCTACCTCTACCAGCCGCAGCTGATCACCATCACCAACAAGAAGCTGAAGGGCGTCTGGAAGGACGTGCCGCAATACGAGAACGATTTCTCGACCTGGTATTGGGAGTAGGGCGCGCGAGACCAGGTCGAAAGGATCGTGTCCATTCTCCCGAGAGAAGATCACGGGCTCCAAAACAAGAAACCTGAAAAACAACCCCATGCACAGTAGGCGGGGGCCAGTCATTTCAAAGGCTTGTTAAAGGCTTGCGCGTTGCACCCTGCGTGGTCTGCGCGAAAAGGCCGACGTTGACCCGTCGGGCAAAACACTGGCATGATGCGATCGTCGGCGGTTTCCTGGTTTGGGACGCGCCGTCAGGCGAGGCCCACCATGAAGCCGCCCTCCGACGCGATGCTCCCAGCGCTCTAGTCAATTCGCGCAAGTGGAGGCATCTGCATTCCCTCTATAAGAAATTCCAACAGAGGTTGAGCGAGCGATTTGTCGGCTGTGTCGTCGCCGAGTACGATGATCTCCGTCATCGGCGGGGGAGGCCAGTGCTTCGGCACATCGATGATCTGCATTCCTTGCTGAATGAAGGAGCGACCCAGGAGCGTGATGCCAAGTCCCCCGGCAACTGCGGCCTGAACGCCCATCAGGCTGCTCACGGTGCATGCCGTCACCCACGCCTGCCGCGCCGCGTCGAGTGTCGTGAACATGAGCTCGCGATAACTGCAAGGTGGCTGAAGAAGAACAAGCGGCACTGGCCGGTGCGGATCGAGCCGGAAGTCGGAAGCAGCAAACCAGACCATTGGTTCGCGCCATATGACGCGACCTCGCTCCTTGAACTCGCGGGTTGCGATAACGAGGTCCAAATTGCCCGCTTCAAACTCTTGAAACAAGCCGTGCGTCAAGCTCGTGTTTACGTCGAGTTGAATGCCGGGATGAAGTCGAAGAAAGCGTGCCAAAAGCCTGGAGAGCTGGAGCGGCACGAAATCCTCGCAGATCCCCACGCGCAGGCGGCCTGTCGTCTGTGGGGCCTGAAGCGAGCGCAGGACGTCGTCGTTCAGGTCCAGCAGCCGCCGCGCTCCGATCAGCAATTGGCCACCTGCACCCGTCAGCGCCAGCGATCGGCTGTTCCGGTCAAAAACCGGATATCCGATCAGATCCTCGAGCCTCCGAATTTTCTGACTCACGGCGGATTGTGAGCGGCTGACCATGTCGGCGGCGGCGGTGAAGCTTCCGGCGTCGGCGACCGCGACAAACGCACGTAGCAAGTCGAGATCGAGGTCGCGCATACCGCACCTATTAGGTTCGCTACTGGACCCATTCAAACTATGCGTTTTTCTTCTCAGCGCCAAGCGGCGATAAGCCCGTGAAGCCATGCGCCGCGGAGGATGAATTCTGCAGCGTTTCGTCGGTCAGGTTGGCGAAAGGAATCCTTGATGAAGGCAGTCGGCTATCGGGTGGCAGGGCCCCTCTCGGCGGATGACTCTCTTGTCGATCTCGAACTGCCGGCTGCGCAGCCCGGTCCGCATGACCTGCGTGTCGCCATCAAGGCGGTTTCGGTCAATCCCGCCGACGTGCAAATGCGGGCGAGAATGTCGCCGCCCGAGGGGAAGGTCCGGATTCTCGGATTTGACGCCGCTGGTGTCGTCGACGCCATCGGCCCGGATGTAACGCTGTTCAAGCCGGGAGACGAGGTCTTCTACGCCGGCGCGATCGATCGACCGGGCACGAACAGCGAGCTCCATCTCGTTGACGAGCGCGTTGTCGGCCGCAAGCCAAGGACGCTGAGCTTCGGTGAGGCGGCGGCGCTTCCTCTGACCTCGATCGCCGCATGGGAATTGCTGTTTGAGCGCCTTGCTATTTCATATGGGGTGAAGACCCAGTCCGGCGCGCTGCTGATCATCAACGGCGCGGGCGGTGTGGGATCGATACTGACGCAGTTGGCGCGGCGATTGACGGGACTGACCATTGTCGCGACCGCGTCACGGCCGGAAACAGAGGCGTGGTGCCGCAGCATGGGTGCCCATCATGTCATCAATCACCATCACCCTCTGGGCCGGGGATTGAACGAGATCGGCATCGAGGAGGTCAGATATGTTGCGGGCCTCACGGCTACCGACAGGCATCTGCCTGCGATCGCGAAAGCGATCGCGCCGCACGGCCGGCTGGCGCTCATCGACGACCCCCGCGTCCTCGATATCGTCAGCCTCAAGCGCAAGAGCGTCTCGGTGCACTGGGAGCTGATGTTCACACCCACGCTGTACCAGACGCCTGACATGATCATGCAGCACCATTTGCTCAATGAGGTCGGGGCTCTCGTCGATGCCGGGCTGTTGCGCACGACTTTGACGGAAGAGGCCGGCCCCATCAACGCGTTCAACCTCAAGCGCGTGCATGCGAAAGTCGAAAGCGGCGGGAGCATCGGCAAGACGGTTCTATCGGGATTCTGACGCCATGCTCAGGCCGGAGCCCGTCGCAATCATCCATCAGTTCAGGAAAGACCAATGAAGCTCAACCCCGCTGCCATTGCGCTGCTTCTCTCGGGATCAGCCTTGATCGCGCCTGCAACCGCCCAGAACCGCCCCGCGCCTTCACTATCGGCAGCGCCTGTCGTCACGGACGCGCCTGAAAGCGGGATACAGCCCAGCGTCAGCGGCCATTCGGCGATGGTTCCGGCCCTCTATCAGCTCGACCAGCAGCCAATCGAACAGATATCTCCCCTGGTGCAACGGCAATATCTGGTTGGCGCGCAATCCACGTTCGTCAAATGGATCGTGAAGAAGGGAGGCGTCTTCCCGCTGCACCATCACGCGAACGAGCAGATCACGTGGATTACCGAAGGGCGGTGCGAGGTCAGCTCGCAAGGCAAGAAGTTCGTCATGACGGCGGGGACCGTCATGATCATTCCACCGAATACACCGCATGAGTTTGTCTGCACCGAAGACACGATCGATATCGATTTCTTCTCTCCGCAACGCCAGGACTGGATCGACGGGGTCCCTTCGATCGCGGCGTCGTCAAAATGAGATGGCGACCCGATCGCAAGGTGCATCGGGTCTCATCATTGAAAGCCAATCGGGAATTCTCGCAATGTCAAGCTACCCCCTCACGCACAGCAAACAGCAACTCACCTATGCGGCGGCCGCGATGGCGATCGAGGCCGCCGTCGCGAAATCCAGGGAGATCGCGGCGCCGGAATGCATTGCCGTCGTCGATGCGGGAGGCAATCTCCTGGCGTTCGCGAGGGTCGACGGCGCAGCCGTTCTTGCCCGCGATCCTGCGATCGCCAAGGCCGCAACCAGCGTGTCGATCGGTGCGCCGACGGGGGCAATTCCGTTCGAGTTCGGAGCGGACCTGGCATTCGCAAGTCACGGCGGCATCACCAATCTCGGCGGAGGTCTTCCGATCGTCTTCCGCGGCGAGTTGGTAGGGGCGATTGGCGTCGGCTCTGGAACCACCGAACAGGATGTTGCCGTCGCCGAGGCTGGGCGCGACGCGATATTGGCGGCGCTCTCCGCTTCCGAATGACGAAGCCCGCTTGCGCTGATCGGCACGGAAATTTGATGATGACCCTGCACAAGGCGGCCAAAATCGCCTGTCTCGCTGCCTACTTCGCTTCAGGAACGGCGGCGATGGCTCGAAATCCGGAGGACACCACCATGGCTTTATCGGCATCCGGCAGGCAACTCGCCAGCGATCGTTCGATCGGGACGATCGAGCCGGTCTTTGAGTTCCACGATGCCATGCCGACCGGGGTCTCCGTAGCCCCCGACGGTCGCATCTTCGTCAACTTCCCTCGGTGGGGTGATGACGTGCCGTTCACGGTCGGCGAGATCCGGGACGGCAAGGTCGTTCCCTATCCGGATGCGATAATCAACATTTTCGATCCGGCGCGCCCTGGAGAGACCCTTGGCAGTGTGCAGAGCGTCGTCGTCGACCCGGCGGGCCGGCTATGGATTCTCGACACCGCAGCGCCCGGCTTTTCACCGCCGGTCGCGGGCGGCGCGAAGCTGGTCGCGGTGGACCTGGCGACCAACATGGTGGTGAAGACCATTGTGCTGCCGTCGTCCACGGTCTTGCCGACGACCTATATCAACGATGTGCGCTTCGACCTGCGCCGGGGCAAAGCCGGCGTCGCGTTCATTACGGATTCGTCGATCAGCGGACCGGGCGGCATTATTGTTGTCGACCTCGATAGCGGCGAAAGCTGGAGGAAACTGACAGGGCACAGGTCGACCTCGCCAGACCCTGCATTTATTCCTGTCGTGGAAGGCGAGCGGCTGGCGGTTCGTGAAAAAGGAAAGCCTCCCGCATCCTTCAACGTCGCCGCCGACGGCATCGCAATTTCTGCCGACGGCGCGACGCTCTACTACTGCCCCTTATCGAGCCGGCACTTGTATTCAGTTCCGACAGCCCTTCTGGTCGATCGGTCCGCATCGGAGGCAGCCCTCGCCGAGGCGGTTATCGATCTGGGCGAAAAGGGAGCCTCGGATGGTCTCGAGGCCGACGACAAGGGCCGTATCTATGCAGGCGACTACGAGCGCAACAGCATTCGCCAGCGTCAGGGCGATGGTGACTGGAGGACCATCGCGCACGATCCACGAATATTGTGGCCTGACACGCTGTCGGTCGCCTCGGACGGTTACCTGTACTTCACGGCCAACCAACTTCATCGGCAAGCCCAATTCCATGAGGGACAGGACCAACGTGTGAAGCCGTACACGCTCTTCCGCGTCAGGATCGACGCGGGACCCGTCTTGCTGAAGTGATACGATGGTCCGTGGCATTCAGAATCTGATCGAGCGGACGACTGGAACGCGCCATGCTTCGCACAATCGTTGTTCTCTTTCTAGCGAGTTCGGTCGCAATGGCGAAGCCTGTGAATAAGCTCGTCCCGGAATTCGCATCGGATGAGCTCGTCATGAATGGCGTTACGACCTCGCTCGACGGACGGCGCTTCGTCGTTGTTCAGCCGCAAAAGCCAGGTCAGCCGGAGATCGCCGAAATCACAGCCGGGAAGGTCAGGCCCTATCCCGACGCAACCTGGAATGATTGGCGCGAGGGGCAGGACGGACGGCGCGCATTCGTTGGCGCAAACTCTCTGCGCGTCGGTCCCGATGGAGCCCTGTGGATTGTCGATCGCGGCGCGCCGGGGATCGGCAAGCCGTTGGCGGAAGGTGGTCCGAAGCTCGTTCGCATCGATCTGGCCGCCAATCGGGTGACCCGCGTCTACGATCTGACCTCCGTTGCCCGGGGTGCGAGCTTCGTCGACGATGTCCGATTCAATGGCGGTGTCGCCTACCTGACCGATGCGGGCCGACCCGCGCTGATCGTCCTCGATCTGTCCTCCGGACAGGCACGTCGTGTCCTGGAGAACCACTCTTCCACGGTAGCCGTTCGGCCGCTGATAGCCGAGGGCCGGGAGCTGCTCGATTCTGACGGCAGGCCGGTCGTCGTGCATGCGGATCAGCTCGAGGTCTCCGGCGACGGACGCTGGCTCTATTATCAGCCTTGCTCGGGCCCGATGTTTCGGATCGGCACGCGCTTCCTGGATGATGCGTCTCTCGACGAAGCGACCCTCTCCGGTCACGTCGAGCGATTTGCCGACACACCCTCGACCGGTGGCACTGCGATCGACGCAGCAGGTACGATCTATGTCAGCGACACCGATCGTTCGCGGATTCTGACAGTGTCGGCCACCGGCAAGGTATCGACGTTGATTGCCGATCCGCGCCTGGCATGGGTGGATGCCATGTGGATAGACGACGAAGGCAGGTTGTGGATGCCGGCCGCCCAGCTCAATCGGACTCGGGGTCTCAATCAGGGCAAGGACGCCGTCGATTGGCCAATCCGGCTTTACTCGATTGCCCTCGGAGTGAAGCCCGTCCGGCGATGACCGCTTCCGTTGTGCGGCAGCAGCTCTCAAAGATCGGGGAGCTGCCGATGAACCATCGTCAGGATCCAGACTGAGTTCTCTCAATATCATGGAGCAGGCTCCAGATCCTTCAGCAAGCCCGGGCGCCAATCAGAGAAGCCGGCCTCTCGCCGTGGGTGCGGCCTTGGTTTCGGCGGTGTTCTTTGGCGTCAACGCGGTAGCATCGAAGATACTTTATGCGCCCAAGGCTGCCGCCGGTTTTGACGCCGTCGGTCTTTTCGTTGCGCGCGGCGTATGGTCGCTGCCACTGTTCCTACTGCTCGCCGTCGCCACCAGGCCACGGCGATGTCCTCCGCTGACGATCAGGAGCGCGGCGCTTTTCCTGTTTTGTGGCATCGCCTACGGACCGGGCACCAACGCGCTATCCGCTCTCGGCGCACACGCCACCAGTGCGTCGCATGCCGTATTGCTGCTCAGTCTCTTTCCACCGCTGGCCGCCGGCATGGCGGCGTTATTCCTGCGTGAACGGCTCTCTGTGTTGAAGATAATCGCGATTGCCATCGGCATCACGGGTGCTGCGACGCTGACGCTGTCCAGGTCCTCTGGCGCCGCGACGATGACCGGCGATCTTCTCATTGCCGTCTTCATCCTCGCCTGGGCGATCCTGACGCTCGGCATTCGTCAGCTCGACAAGGTCTATCCAGCACTGTTTGTCGTCGGCGTGTTCGGCGCCCTCGGCTGCATTGCGCTCGGTGCGCTTGGTGTCATTGCTGGACGGCTGGATTCCGTTCTCATTCCGGCTCAGCACTTCGATGTGCAAACCGTGCTGTGGTTCGATGTCGAACTTGTGTTGCTGTTGTCGCTCGCCGGTCAGCTCCTGCAAAGCATGGCCCTTCGCGTGCTCAATGTGGCGATCGTGGTCGCATTGACATCCTACGGCTCGATCTTCTTCGGACTGGCCGCCTCGTGGACGATTCTCGGCGAGCGTCTGACCGTGCAGGACATTGTCGCCGCTGCGTTTCTGGTGACGGCGCTTGGCCTGTCGCTATGGCCCGAGCACGGACCTCGGAGCGGAACGTGAAGCCGATGAAAGCGGCGCACCGTTCGTGAACGTTGCGCCGCTTCTACATCATGCCACTTTCGCCTCGACGCTGCCGACCCAATCGCGGGCGAGCGTCACGTCGGCTTGCGACAATTGGTGGTCCGCCGGCAGGACCTTGTGAGTCACGCGCGCGCCCGCTTCCGACAGCAGCGCCGCAAGGCTTGCGGAATTGCTCGCCGGCACGATCGGATCCGCCTGCCCGGAGAGCAGCAGAACGGGCTTGCCTGCAAGGTCGGCGTTCGGCGGATCCGACAGCGGCACCATGGCGCGCAGCAGGATCGCGCCCGCAAGCGCCTCCGGCTTCAGCAGCAACAGCGCCGCCGCGATGTTGGCGCCGTTGGAGAAGCCGACCGCGATCGGCGCGGCGAGGCCGTATTGCTTGCGTGCCTCCGCGACGAAGTCGCCGAGCTCGTGCGCGCGACGGCGGACGTCGTCCTCGTCGAACACGCCCTCGGCGAGGCGGCGGAAGAAGCGCGGCATGCCGTGCTCGAGCACGCGGCCGCGCGGCGAGAGCAGGGCGGCGCCGGGCGAGATCATCTTGCCGAGCCCGAGCAGGTCGTTCTCGTCGCCGCCGGTGCCGTGCAACAGCAGCAGCGGGGGTGAGCCCGCATCGCGCGCGGGCTCGAAACGATGAATGAATGCACTTGCGGTCATGACACGCTCTCCTCCAGGCTCGGCAACACGTCCTCGATCTGCTTGCGATGCTGTTCGAGGAAGCTCGGCAGCTTCAGCTCACGCCCCAGCGTCGCGACGGGCTCGTCGACGGCGAAGCCGGGGATGTCGGTCGCGATCTCGAACAGCACGCCGCCGGGCTCGCGGAAGTAGACCGACCGGAAGTAGTTGCGGTCCCGCTGCTCGGTCGGGTGCAGGCCGTGATTGCTGACGAGCTTCTGCGCCATCTTGCCCTGTTCGGCATCGTCAACCGCGCGGAAGGCGATGTGATGCACCGAGCCGCCGCCTTGGTGCCCGCGCAAGAAGCCCTTGGCCTCGTAGATATCGACGACGCTGCCTTCGGCATCGCCTGAAGCCTTGAAGCGGATCACCGAGCCTTCGCGTCCGGTCTCCTTGAAGCCGAACACGTCGGTGAGGACGGCGGCCGTCTTCGCCGCGCTGTCCAGCAGCAAGGTCACGCCGTGGAAGCCTCGGATCGCGTGCTCGGCCGGCACGTCGCCGTTGCTCCAGCCGGGCTCGTTCTCTGCGCCGGGGATGCCGACCAGTGCCAGGGCCATGCCATCCGGGTCAGTGAACGGCAGCACGGACTCGCCGAAGCGCTTCTCCAGCGCCTCGTACGCGATGCCCTTCTCGGTGAAACGCTGCGTCCAGTAGCCGAGCGAGCGCTGCGGCACGCGGAAGGCGGTCTGATGGGTTTCGCCGACGCCGCGGCGTCCGGCCGAGACGCCCGCCCAGGGGAAGAAGGTCAGGATGGTGCCGGGGCGGCCGGTCTCGTCGCCGTAATAGAAGTGATAGGTGCCGGGATCGTCGAAATTGACCGTCTTCTTGACGAAGCGCAGGCCGAGATCCCGGGTGTAGAAGCCGAAATTCCTGATGGGATCGCCGGCGATCGCGGTGACATGGTGCAGTCCAGACATTGTCGTCCTCCAAGATTTGGGGAGCGGGCTTGCTCTGGGCGGAAATATTGTTCCGCTTGGGATTGGAGACAATCCATGCAATTATGACGGCTATGTCTACGATTTGGAAACAATCGGAGAGGCGGGGCCTTGGATAAGCTCGGCAGCCTCCGAGCCTTCGTGAAGGTGGTCGAAAGCGGGAGCTTTGCCGAGGCCGGCCGCCAGCTGCGGCTGTCGCGCTCGGCGATCAGCAAATACATCGCCGACCTCGAGGAGAGTCTCGGGGTCCAGCTGTTGAACCGGACCACGCGGCACGCCAGCCCGACCGAGAACGGCCAGCGCTATTTCGAACGCGCGGTCGTGATCCTCTCGGAGATCGAGGCCGCGGACCAGGCGGTGACGCAGGCGCAGTCGGCGCCGCGTGGCCTGTTGCGGGTCAACGCGCCGATGTCGTTCGGCACGATGCGGCTCGGGCCGGCGCTCGCCGATTTCATGGCGCGCCATGGCGAGCTTCAGCTCCAGATCGTGCTCAGCGACGATCTGCTCGATCCCGTGCAGGACGGCTTCGACGTCACGCTGCGCATCGCGGAGCTGGAATCCTCCAGCCTGATCGCGCGCAAGATCATGCCGGTGGCGCGCATGATCTGTGGCTCGCCCGACTATCTCGCGCGTCACGGCACGCCAAGACATCCGCAGGATCTGCGCGGGCACACCTCGCTGACCTACGGCTTCCTGCTGACCGGCAACCAGTGGAAGCTCTCAGGCAGCGATGGCGATCACTGGATCCAGCCGGCCTGGTCACTCTGCGTCAACAATGCCGAGGTGCTCCGCGACGTCGCGGTCAAGGGCAGGGGGCTCGCGCTGCTCCCTGAATTCATCGCCGCAGATGCCGTGCGGAAAGGTGAATTGCGCGTCGTGCTCCAGGACTATTCTGCGCCGCCACTCGCGCTGTACGCAGTCTATCCGCCGACGCGGCATCTGTCGGTGAAGGTGCGGCTGTTCATCGATTTTCTGGTCGAGCGGTTTGGCCGGGAGGACGAGGCAGGCATGCGGACGCGCTGAGACTTGAGGCTGGAGCGGACGATAGCTCAGGGGCGATAGGATCGCGGTCCGGCACGGACCAAATGCCGTGGGCTCCCCAATGTGCGGTCTGAGAGAGCGACGTCTGCTGGCCGATGAGGGCGCTCGGGCACGCTGGCTTTGCAGGGGCAAGCAGGGCGGCCCTGGATTGACCAAAAATATCCTTGGAGCTCGGATCTCCGGCAGTCCGCCGCTGGGAGGCTGGGCCGCCCCGCTTTTCGTGAAGGCTCAGAGTGTGGTCAGCTTGGTATTGACGCTTGTGAAGACGCCGCTCAATGCGGTGCCGATGTTCTTGACGGCAGCCAATGACAGCGAACGCAGTCTGCAGCGATAAGGCCACCTGCAGCGATAAGGCCAGATTCGATAGCCGTAGCGCCGCTTTCGTCTGTCAGGAGCCTTTTGAAGGTATGCCAGTATCCCTATGGTTGCCGCAATTGCGTGTAGCAGTCGGTTGTAACAACTTATACATACTCGTGAAAGAATTAAGGAGGCTTGAATCCGAACTGTTGATTTGAGTCCAACGCGAATGTTTCACACGGTTGCTGTGATCAGATGAGGGTGAATCATCATCGCGCCTTGGATCATTGTCTGAGCATGATCTGCGCGAAAGGTGCTCTAGCGCCGCAGCGTGAACTCGTCCGCATCGCGCCGGTGCTCCCATTTCGCCTGCTCCAGCTCGGGCCGGTCGCACTCGATCTCCGGATAGCCGATGCAGAGATAAGCGATGAACTTCCAGGAGCTGGGCACGTCGAGAATGGCGTGGATCCGATCCGGGCTCAGGATCGACACCCAGCCGAGACCGATGCCCTCGGCGCGCGCGGCGAGCCACATCGCGGTGATCGCGGCGACCACGGAATATTCGGTTGTCTCCGGCATGGTCGCGCGGCCGAGGCCGTGGCCGATGTCGCTGGCCTTGTCCGCGAACACGGCGAGGTGACCAGGGGCCTGTTCGAGACCCGAGAGTTTCAGCGTGGCATAGCGCGCGGCGCGCTCGTCGACATAGGCGTTCAGAGCGTCGGCGTTGCACGATCTGAAATCGTCGATCACAGCGCGGCGCCGCGCGTCGTCGTCGACGGTGACGAAGCGCCAGGGCTGGCTGAGGCCGACCGAAGGCGAGAGGCAGGCCGTCTCGATCAGGCGATCGACGGCGCCGGCCGGCAATGGGTCGCTGCGAAAGCGGCGCACGTCGCGGCGCCACACGAACAGCTCGCGCAGGTGTTGGCGGAAGGCGTCATCGAACTCGACCATGAGGTCAATGTCTCATCTGGAAGGACGCGGCGGCAACCAGCAGGATCAGGATCTCGCCCAGTTGCTCGAACGCCCCGAGAATGTCGCCGGTCTGCCCGCCGATCTGCCGGATGGCAAGCCGCGCCAGCATGAGGCCGGCGAGCGACAGCAGGACCAGGCCGACCAGCGCCTTGCCTGGCCCCAACGCCAGGGCAAGCGCGAGCGTTCCAACAGCGAAGGCGACGGCGACGCTGCGGCCCGGCGGCGATCCGGCGCTGGCCGACAGCCCATCGGGCCGCGCCGGCGGGACCAGCGACATGAAGGCCGGCACGCCGGCACGGGAAGCGGTGTGCGCGGCGCAGAGCGCAAGCATCACCGCCCATGGATTGGCGATCGCCGCGAGCGCGCTCCAGCGCAGGCCGAACGACAGGATCAGCGCGCAGACGCCATAGGTCCCGATCCGGCTGTCGCGCATGATCTCGAGCTTGCGCTCGCGTGTCCGGCCGCCGCCGAGTCCGTCCGCGGTGTCGGCAAGTCCGTCCTCGTGCAGCGCGCCGGTGATGAAAGCGGTGGTGGCCAGCACGAGCAGGGCGGCAAGACCCGGTGTCAGTCCGAAGCGAATGGAGATCTTGTAGACCAACGCGCCGGCGAGGCCGACCAGCAGTCCCGCGACGGGCAGCGCCCAGGTCGCGCGCGCGATCGCGCCGTCGCCGGCGGGCTTCGACGATGCCACCGGCAGGATCGTGACGAACGACGCTGCGATCCTGAGGTCGGCGATGACGTCTCGCAAGAGCTCGGCGCGCGGGATCATTTCAGCTTCATCGGCAGGCCGGCGACGACGAACTCGACCTCGTCGGCGACATCGGCAAGGATCTGATTCATGATCCCGGCGGCGTCGCGGAAGCTGCGCGCCAGCGCGTTGTCGGGCACGATGCCGAGGCCGACCTCGTTGGTCACAAGAACGACGGGGCTGCTCAGGCGGGGCAGGGCGCCGGCGAGTTCTCTCACGTCTCGCTCCCAGTCGCGCGCCGCATGCATCAGGTTGGAGAGCCACAGCGTCAGGCAGTCCACGAGCCTCGCGCCCCCGCCATCGGTTGCGAGCAGCGCCGGCACGAGATCGAGCGGGACCTCGCGCTCGATCCAATCGGTTCCGCGCCGCGCGCGATGTCGTGCGATGCGTTGCTCCATTTCACCATCGAGCGCCTCGGCGGTTGCGACGTAGACGGGCTGGCCGGGAAAGCTGCGCGCGCGCGCTTCCGCCCGGGTGCTCTTGCCCGATCGCGCTCCGCCGGTGATCAAGATGACGGCCATGAAGGTCTCCTGTCGCCAGCACTAATCATCAAACGCGCCCAAAGACAAAGCCGAAATCAGGCGGCGAGGGACTTGCGCTCGGCCGCCGTCTTGCGCAACAGGGGGCGGAGCGAGATGGGAGATTTGCGTGGATTTTGCGGGGGCCATGGCAGTGGCGATGGCGGTGGATGCCCTTCTGGGCTGGCCGCCGTCGCTGTTCGCGCGGATCGGCCATCCCGTCACCTGGCTGGGCTGGCTGATCGCGGCGATCGACTCCGCCTGGAATCGCGCGTCCGATCCGCCGGCGTTGCGCCGTGCTGCCGGCGTGGCCGGCGCGCTCGTGGTGATCGCGCTCTCGGTCGCGCTCGGCTGGGGGCTTCAATCCTTGCTTCCCTCAGGCTGGAGTCGGATCGTGGCGGTGGGCATCCTGGCCTGGCCGCTGGTCGCCTTGCGCTCGTTGCATGATCATGTGGCTGCCGTCGCAGAGCCGTTGCGGGCCGGCGACATCGCCGCTGCACGCGACGCGGTGTCCCGCATCGTCGGCCGCGATCCGGCTGCGCTCGATGAAGCCGGCATCGCACGCGCGACGATCGAGAGCCTTGCGGAGAACGCCTCCGACGGCATCGTGGCGCCGGTGTTCTGGGGCGCGCTGTTCGGCTTGCCTGGAATCCTCGGCTACAAGGCCATCAACACGCTGGATTCCATGATCGGCCATCGCAGCGAACGGCATGAAGCGTTCGGCTGGGCGGCGGCGCGCATCGACGATGTTGCCAATTTCATTCCGGCACGGGCGACTGGATTTCTCTTCGTGCTGCTGGCGCCGCACCGGTCGGAGGCGCTGTCGTGCATGACGCGGGATGCGCGCCGCCACCGCTCGCCCAATGCCGGCTGGCCGGAGGCCGCCATGGCTGGCGGCCTCGGTGTGCGGCTCAGCGGCCCCCGCATCTACCACGGCAGCGCGACCGACGAGCCCTGGCTGAACGAAGGCGCGCGCGATCCGCGCGCCGCCGACATCGACGAGGCACTGACGCTGTACCGCCGCGCCATGCTGCTGCTCGCCGGCGTCCTTGCGATCCTGGCCTTCGCGTGAAACAACGAGGCATGCGCGAGCACGGTGGAAATCTGGATCAGGCCCAGCAGCGTTTTGGCGGACGCGCGGAGGACTGGATCGATCTGTCGACTGGGATCAACCGGCTGCCTTATCCGGTGGGTGAGGTGAGCCTGCATGCCTGGAGCGCGCTGCCGTCGCGTGCCGAGATCGAGGCGCTGCATCGGGCTGCGCAGCAGGCCTATCGCACCCGTGCACCGGTCGTTGCGATGAGTGGCGCGCAAGCCGCCATTCAATTGCTGCCGCAACTGGCGCCGCCCGGTCGCGCCCGCATCCTCGCGCCCACCTACAATGAATATGCCGGCGTGCTGTCGACCGCCGGCTGGGATGTGCAGGAGGTCGCGGAGCTTGATGCGCTGGCGGGCGCGGATCTCGCCATCGTCGTCAATCCCAACAATCCCGATGGCCGGCATCATATGCCTGGGGATCTGCTGGCGCTGCTGCCGCGCGCCGGCCGTCTCGTGATCGACGAGAGCTTTGCGGATGCCGTTCCGCCATTGTCGCTCGCGCCGGAAGCGGATCGGCCGGGACTTTTGATCCTGCGCTCCTTCGGAAAGTTCTATGGCCTTGCCGGCCTGCGGCTCGGCTTTGTGATCGGCAATGCCGCCGATATCGCCAGGCTCGCGGCGATGTCGGGTCCATGGCCGGTCTCGGGAGCGGCGATCGCGATCGGCTGCCGCGCCTTGCGCGATGAGGCCTGGGCGGAGGCGACGTCGGCGCGGCTTGCGCGCGATTGTGCTCGTCTCGACGACATCGCACTCGCGCAAGGCTGGCGGCTTGTCGGCGGCACGCCGCTGTTTCGCTTGTACGAAACGCCAGACGCGCGTGCCGCACAGGAGAAGCTTGCGCGTCGCCAAATCTGGTCGCGCGTCTTTGCGCAGAAACCGACATGGCTGCGCCTCGGGCTTCCCGGCCGCGAAACCGAATGGGCGCGGCTTGGCGAGGTCCTAGCGCGCTAGCGCGAGCAGGCCGTCGACGTCGAGATGGGTTTCGATGTGGTCGGCGAGCGCATCGAGCGCGCTCTCCACTCTGGCGCGATAGGGCTCGTCGCCTGCGGGAATGTCGAGCGCTGCGAGATAAGCCTTGCGGAAACCATCCGACGTGAACAGGCCATGCAGATAGCTGCCTTGCACGCGTCCATCGTGCGAGATCGCGCCTTCCGGCTCGCCGTTCAGTTTCGCGAACGGACGGGCGCGATCGGGGCCGTCGGTGCGGCCGATATGGATTTCGTAGGCTTCGATCGGTTGCTCCGTGGCGGCATGCACGGCCGCAACCCGCGTCAGCGTCTTCTGCGGGCTCATCACCGTCTTCACGTCCAGAAGTCCGAGGCCCGGTGTCTCGCCAGGAGGGCCTTCGATGCCGTCGGGGTCAGCAACGCTCTGCCCAAGCATCTGATAGCCGCCGCAGAGGCCGAGCACATGGCCGCCCCTTCGGTGATGCGCGAGCAGATCGATGTCCCAGCCCTGCGCGCGCAGGAAGGCGAGATCGCCGCGGGTGGATTTGGAGCCGGGAATGATGACGAGCCTGACATCGCCGGGAATGGCTTCGCCCGGACGCACCATGAGGAGATCGACGCCCGGCTCGAGCTTGAGCGGATCGAGATCATCGAAATTGGCAATGCGCGACAGTGCGAGGCAGGCGATCTTGCATCGGCCCGGCTTTCGCGCGTCGCTCAGGCCCAGCGCATCCTCGGCCGGCAGCTCGCCGGCACGCGCGAACCAGGGCAGCACGCCGAAGCCGCGCCATGCGGTCTTCTGCTCGATCAGCCTGTAGCCGTCGTCGAACAGCGTGGGATCGCCGCGAAATTTGTTGATGACAAAGCCCTTGATCATCGCGGCATCGTCGGGGTCGATCACCGTCTCGATGCCGACGAGCTGTGCGATGACGCCGCCGCGGTCGATATCGCCGACCAGCACGACCGGCACGTCCGCCTTGCGTGCAAAGCCCATATTGGCGATGTCGGCCTTGCGCAAATTCACCTCGGCCGGGCTGCCGGCGCCTTCGACCAGCACGAGATCGGCGCGCACCTTCAGCCGCTCGAAGCTCTCCAGCACGGCGCCCATCAATGATGGCTTCATCGCCGCGTAGTCGCGCGCACGCGCTGTCGCGATGCGCTTGCCGTGAACGATGACCTGCGCGCCGACATCGGTCTCGGGCTTTAGCAGCACCGGGTTCATGTCGGTATGCGGCTCGACTCCGGCGGCAAGCGCCTGGAGCGCCTGGGCGCGACCGATCTCGCCGCCATCGACGGTGACTGCGGCGTTGTTCGACATGTTCTGCGGCTTGAACGGGAGAACGCGCAAGTCCCGCCGCGTGAAGGCGCGCGCGAGGCCGGCGACGATGAGCGACTTGCCCACGTCCGAACCGGCTCCCTGTATCATCAGCGCGCGTGCCATCGGGATCTCAGAACTCGACGCCGGCCTGTGCCTTGATGCCGGAGCGGAATGGATGCTTGACCAGCGTCATCTCGGTGACGAGGTCGGCGATCTCGATCAGCTCGTCCTTGGCGTTGCGTCCGGTGAGCACAACATGTGTCATCGGGGGCTTCTGCGTGGTCAGGAACTCGACCACCTCCGCGATGTCGAGATAGTCGTAGCGCAGCGCGATGTTGATCTCGTCGAGCACGACCATCCGCAGCCGCTCGTCAAGGATCAATTCCTTCGCCTTCTCCCAGCCGGCGCGCGCGGCGGCAATGTCGCGGGCGCGGTCCTGCGTCTCCCAGGTGAAGCCTTCGCCCATGGCGTGGAACTGGCAGAGATCGCCGAAATGGCCGGTGAGCAGCCGCCGCTCGCCCGTGTCCCAGGCGCCCTTGATGAATTGCACGACCGCGCAAGGGAAGCCATGGGCGACGCAGCGGACGATCATGCCGAAGGCCGAGGAGGATTTGCCCTTGCCGCTGCCGGTGTGGACGATGATCAGGCCCTTTTCGCCGCTCTTGGTCGCCATGATCTTGTCGCGGGCGGCTTTCTTCTTCGCCATCTTCTGGGCGTGCCGGGCGTCGGTTTCCTCGCCCGTTCTGGTGTCCGGTTCAGGCGTCATCGTACCAGTCCTTCGGCTTGACAAGTGGCAGCCACGGGCAAATGGTGGCCCGGCGTTGGTTCCTGTCCTATGACAGGCGAAGAGGGAATGCGATAGGGTCCGAATCGGCAAGATTTGGGTCCAAAATGCAGCCGCCCCCGCGACCGTGACCGGAGAGATGCCCGAAGCCACTGATTCCCGCGGGAATCGGGAAGGCGGGGATCGAAGGGCAAAGCCCTGCTCCGCAAGCCGGGAGACCTGCCAGCGCGAAGAGTTTTGGACCGGCGGACGGGGTGTTCCGCGACGGGGAAACGGCCTCTTGAGTCAGGGTCCGTGTGCCTCTCGCCTCCCGCTGTTTTATCCTGGAAGAGGCGATGACCGTCACACTTCACGTCTGCATCACCTGCCGCGCCGGCCAGACGCTTGGCGAGGGCGAGACGACGCCCGGCAAGCGCCTGCATGGCGCGATCCTCGACGCCGGCGTCCCCGACGGCGTCACTGTGGTTCCCGTCGAATGCCTGTCGGCCTGCAGCCAGGGCTGCTCGGTCGCGCTCAGCGCGCCCGGCCGCTGGTCCTATGTCTATGGCCGCCTGTCGGAGACGAATGCGCAGGACGTAGTCGCAGGCGCGGCGGCCTATGCGGCTGCGCCCGACGGGCTCGTGCCGTGGCGCAGCAGGCCGGAAATATTCCGCAAGCAGTCGCTTGCCCGCATTCCCCCCATTGCCGTCGTGCCGGAGGCCGCCGAATGAACTCGCTCGCCAAAATCCCCGTCACTGTTGTCACGGGGTTTCTCGGTTCCGGCAAGACCACGCTGATCCAGCATCTGCTCGCCAATGCGAATGGCAAGAAGCTGGCAGTGCTCGTCAACGAGTTCGGCAGCGAGGGCGTCGACGGCGAAATCCTGAAATCCTGCGCCGACGCCAATTGCCCGGAGGAGAACATCATCGAGCTCGCCAACGGCTGCATCTGCTGCACCGTCGCCGACGATTTCATTCCGACGATGGAGAAATTGCTGGCGCGCCCGGTGCGGCCCGATCACATCCTGATCGAGACCTCGGGCTTGGCATTGCCGAAGCCGCTGCTGAAGGCGTTCGATTGGCCGGAGATCCGTTCGCGCATCACGGTGGACGGCGTGATCGCGCTGGCCGATGCCGAGGCCGTCGCGGCGGGCCGCTTCGCGCCGGACCCGATTGCGGTCGAAGCGCAGCGCGCGGCGGACGAAAATCTCGATCACGAGACGCCGCTGTCGGAAGTGTTCGAGGACCAGATCGCCTGCGCCGATATCGTGCTGCTGACCAAGGCGGATCTCGCCGGCGCGGCGGGAATCGAAGCCGCCAGGGCGGCGATCACCGCCGAGATGCCGCGCCGCGTGCCGATGCTTTCCGTCACCGACGGTGCGATCGATGCGCGCGTCATTCTCGGCCTTGGCGCTGCCGCAGAGAACGATCTCGCCGCGCGTCCGTCGCATCATGACGGCGAGGAGGAGCACGAGCACGACGATTTCGCCTCCGTCGTGATCGATCTTCCGGAAGTGTCTGATGTCGATGCGCTGGTCGCTTCCGTCCAGCGCCTGGCGCGCGAGCAGAACGTGCTGCGCGCCAAGGGCTATATCGCGGTCGCGGGCAAGCCGATGCGGTTGCTGCTTCAGGCGGTCGGCGAGCGCGTGCGCCACCAGTTCGACAGGCCCTGGGGCGTGGGTATCAGGCAGTCGAAGCTCGTCGTGATCGGCGAGCACGGCGATATCGACGAGACGGCAATCAAGGCGGGACTAGGTCTCTGATGCACGTCGTTTTCCGCGAGAGCCGTGGTCTCGAGGAGACCGCGACGCCAAGGGACATCGGCCAGGACCCGGCCGATCTCGTGGTGCTCTCGTATTCGGATTCCGATCTTGCGGCGTTCGCGGCCGGGTGGCGGCGTGGCCGGAACAGCCTGCCGTCGCTGCGGCTCGCCAATCTCGCCGAGCTCCGGCATCCGCTGTCGGTCGACACCTATATCGAGCGCACGCTGTCGCAGGCGCGCGGCATTCTGGTGCGACTGATCGGCGGCGAGTCCTACTGGCCCTACGGGCTTACGGCCCTGCAGCAGCTTGCGAGGGACCGCAACATCGTGCTGGCGGTGCTGCCGGCCGACGGCCGCGACGACACGCGGCTCGATGCGTACTCGACCTTGCCGGTCTCGACGCTGCGGCGGCTCAAGGTGCTTTGCGACACCGGCGGTCCGGTCGCCGCGCAGGCCGCGATCGCGCAGCTCGCGCTGGCCTCGGGGCTTTACGCGGGACCGGTCGTCGGCGAGATGACCGTGCCCGAGATGGGCTTTTATGATCCCGCGCGTGGTGTCATTGCGGCGCCGGTGGGTGGCGAGGGCAAGCCGCGCGCGCTGGTGACCTTTTATCGCTCCTATCTCACTGCTGCGGACACGGGACCGGTCGATGCCCTGATTGCGGCGCTGCGCGAGCGCGGCTTTGATGCGTATGGCGTATTCGTCGGCTCGCTGAAGGCCCCCGGCGTCGCGGATTGGCTCCGCGCGCATCTTGCGCAGAATCCTCCAGCCGCGATCGTCAATGCAACGGCGTTCTCCGCGATCGGCGATGACGGCACGACACCGTTCGATGCCGCGACGTGCCCCGTGTTTCAGGTCGCGCTGTCCACGGCGCGGCGCGAGGACTGGACGGAGTCGCTGCGCGGCCTGTCGCCTGGCGATCTCGCCATGCATGTGGTGCTGCCCGAGGTCGACGGCCGCCTGTTCGCGGGCGTGGTGAGTTTCAAATCGGCCGCGATGCGCGATCCGGATCTGCAATTCTCGCATCTGGCGCACACGCCCGATGCGGAGCGCGTGAAGGCCGTCGCCGCGCGCGTCGCGGCCTGGCGGCGCCTTGCCGAGACGCCGGCCGGCGAGAAGCGGCTGGCGATCGTGCTGTCGAAATATCCCGGCCGTCCGCACCAGATCGCGCATGCGGTTGGTCTCGATGCGCTCGCTTCGGTCGAGGCGTTGTTGTCCGATCTCGCGGAGGCCGGATACGCTGTCGCTCCGGTTCATGCGCTCGGCGAGACGCTGCTGAAGCAGCAATTGATCTGGAATGTCGCCGATTATCGCGCGGCGCTGTCGCGCCTGCCGCAAACCTTGCAGGACGATCTCACGCAGGCCTGGGGCGCGCCGGAAGACGATCCGAGCTGCCGCGACGGCGCGTTCCATTTCGCGGCGATCGAATGTGGTCGGTCGATTGTCGCGATTCAGCCGGAACGCGGCGAAGCGGCCTCGCGCGATGCCGACTATCACGATCTCGCCCGCACGCCGCGCCATGCCTACGTCGCCTTCTATCTCTGGCTCAGGCAGCAGGGCTGTGACGCCGTCCTGCACATGGGTGCGCACGGCACGCTGGAGTGGCTGCCCGGGAAATCCGTGGCGCTATCGCAAGCGTGCTGGCCCGAAGCGTTGATCGGCGATCTTCCCGTCATCTATCCCTTCATCGTCAACGATCCCGGCGAGGCCGCGCAGGCCAAGCGGCGTATCGGCGCGGTCACGATCGGACACCTGCCGCCCCCGCTGGAACAATCCGCGGTGCCGGAAGGCCTGCGCCGGCTCGAGCGGCTGCTCGACGAATATTCGACCGCCGACGGGCTTGATCCCGCCCGCCGCCAGCGCCTCATCGCGGCGATCCGCGACGAGGCCCGCGCCGCCGGCCTCGAAGAGGATCTCGGCCTCGACGCATCGGCCGCGCCGGCCGAAGCGATCCCGCGGATCGATCGCTTCGTCTGCGATCTCAAGGAGAGTCAGTTCGGCGACGGCCTCCATGTGTTCGGCCGCGGCACCTGCGGTGAAACGGAGCGGGACGCGCTGCTTGCCGCGCTGGCAGGCCGGCGCGTTGCGCCGGGCCCATCGGGCTCGCCTTATCGTGGACGCCAGGACGTGCTGCCGACCGGGCGCAATCTCTTCGCCGTCGACCCGCGCGCGGTGCCGACGCCGTCGGCGCATGCGCAAGGCATCAAGCTCGCCGAAGAACTGCTCCGCCGTCACTTGCAGGACCATGGCGACTGGCCGAAGGGCCTCATCGTCGATCTCTGGGGCTCGGCGACGATGCGCACGGCGGGCGAGGAGTTCGCCATGGCGCTGCACCTGGCCGGCCTTGCACCGCGCTGGGATCACGCCTCCGGCCGCGTCATCGGCTACGACATCGTCGCGCCGGCGGAGCTCGGCCGTCCGCGCATCGACGTCACGCTGCGCGTGTCGGGCCTGTTTCGCGACGTCTTTTCTGGACTTGCGCAATTGTTCGAAGCTGCGGCCGAGGCGCTCGCGGGCCGCGCGGAGGAGGGCGAGGAGAATCCGTATCGTCACCGTACCTCGCGCGTCTTCGCGCCGCGCCCAGGACATTACGGCGTCGGATTGTCCGCTATCCCGGATGCCTTCACGGCTGAGACACGCGATGCGGCGGGCGAGGCCTGGCTATCCGCATCGTCCTGGGCCTTCTCGGCAGATGGTGCGATGCAGCCAGATCGCGCCGGCATCGAACAACGGCTCGCGTCTGCCGATGCCTTCGTCCATGTGCAGGACCTACCGGAAACCGATCTGCTGCTCGCGGCAGACTATGCAGCGCATGAAGCCGGCGTCGCTGCGGCTGCGGCGCACCTTGGTGCAGGCGCGCCGTCCCTCTATCACCTCGACGCGACACGCCCCGAGCAACTTCGCGCGCGCACGTTGACGGAGGAGATTTCTCGTGTCGTCCGGGCGCGCGCGGCCAATCCGGCCTGGATCGCCGGCATGATGCGGCATGGCTTTCGCGGCGCCGCCGAGATCACCGCGACGCTGGAGCACATGGCCGCCTTCGCGCATCTCGCGGGCGCCGTGCCGCCGCATCTGTTCGACCTCTATTACGATGCCACGCTCGGCAATGACGACGTCCGGGCCTTCATGGCCCGCGAAAATCCGTCCGCGCTCGCCGCGATGGAGACCTGCTTCACACGCCTGCACGACGCCTCACTCTGGCGAACCCGTCGCAATTCGATCGCGGCGGCGCTACGGGAGGCCTCATGAGCGCGGCCGCAGTCAAGGGCTGGTGTCCCGGCGCGCTGCGCCCGATGCTGTCGGGCGACGGGTTCGTGGTGCGCGTGCGTCCGTTTGGCGGGCGACTTGAAGCACCACAGATCTCCGGGCTTGCCGAACTGGCCGAACGCTTCGGCAATGGTCTGATCGACGTCACACGCCGGGCCAATCTCCAGATCAGGGGCGTCAAGGAAGAGAGCCATTGGCCGTTGCTCGACGGCCTTGCGCGGCTCCAGTTGCTCGACCCCGACGCTGACATCGAAGCGCGGCGCAACATCCTGGTGACGCCGTTCTGGAGTAACGGCGACGAAACGCAGTCGCTCGCCGCGGAGCTCGAGGAGGCGCTCGCCGATTCCGGCCTTGCGCTTCCCACCAAGTTCGGCTTCGCCATCGACGACGGAAGGTCGCGCGTCCTGGCTGGCGATTCCGCCGACATCCGCATCGAGCGCGATCGCTTGGGTCGTCTCCTGGTGCGGGCCGATGGCGCAAGACTCGGCCGCTCCGTCGCACGCGGACAGGCCGTGAGCACGGCGCTGGCGCTCGCAAGCTGGTTCATCGTCTCCGGCGGCGCGAGGGACGGGCGAGGGCGTATGGCGGCCCACATCGCGTCCGGTGCGGCGTTGCCTCAATCGCTGCGCGGCGAGACCGAGCCGGCGCCCGTCATGGCCGCGGCGCGGCCCGGGCACTATCCGCAAGGCGCGATGGTCGGCGTCGCGTTCGGGCAGATGCTGTCCGCCACGCTCCATCAGTTCTCCGGTTGCGGACATGCGCTGCGTATGACGCCCTGGCGGATGGTGCTCAGCGAGGGCAAGCGCGAGATGCCGGGCGGGGCGGGCCTCATCACCGAGCCGTACGACCCGGCGCTGCGCGTGATCGCCTGCAGCGGCGCGCCGCGCTGCCGGGAAGCCCATGCCGATACGCGCGCACTCGCAGCAGCGCTGGCGCCGCGCATTGCCGCCGATGTGCGGCTCCACGTCTCCGGCTGCGGCAAGGGCTGCGCCCATTCCGGCACGGCTGCGGTCACGCTGGTTGCGACGCATGCCGGTTTCGATCTCGTCCGCGACGGCTCGACCCGCGACGAGCCCGTCCTGCGCGGGCTGAGCGGCGCCGACATCGTCAGCGATCCCTCCATCCTGGTCGGAGGACACTGATGCCGCACACCTACGAGACCGACGGCGCGGCGATCTACCGGCAATCCTTTGCGACCATTCGGGCCGAGGCGGATCTTGCGCGCTTCACGCCCGATGAAGAGCCGGTGGTGGTGCGCATGATCCACGCCGCCGGCATGGTCGGCCTGGAGGCGCATGTTCGCTTCACGTCAGGCATGGCGACGCTCGCGCGCGCGGCCTTGCGGAAGGGCGCGCCGATCCTGTGCGATGCGCGCATGGTCTCGGAAGGCATCACGCGCGCAAGGCTTCCCGCGGCCAATGCCGTCATCTGCACGCTCGGAGACTCCACCGTTCCTGCGCTCGCGCAATCCATGCGCAACACGCGCTCGGCCGCGGCGCTGGAACTGTGGCGGCCGCATCTGGAAGGCGCCATCGTCGCGATCGGCAACGCGCCGACCGCGCTGTTTCATCTGCTCAACATGCTGGAGGACCGCGATTGCCCGCGGCCTGCAGCGATCATCGGCTGTCCCGTTGGCTTCGTCGGCGCGGCCGAGTCCAAGGCCGCGCTGATGGCCGATCCGCCGGTGCCGGCATTGACGGTCGAGGGTCGCTTAGGGGGCTCCGCGATCACGGTTGCTGCCGTCAACGCGCTGGCGAGCCGGAGCGAATAGCCATGGGACGCATCATCTGTTGCGGTCTCGGCCCCGGCGATCCCGATCTGATGAGCGTGCGCGCCGATCGCACGGTTCGCGGCGCTAGCCACGTCGCCTATTTCCGCAAGAAGGGCAGGCCGGGCCAGGCGCGCCGCATCGTCGAGGGCATGCTCGCTGCCGGCGTCACCGAATACCCGATGGAATATCCGGTTACGACCGAGATCGCCTTCGACAGTCCCGACTACGTGCAACTGCTCGCCGGCTTCTACGACGAATGGGCGGAGCGCCTGGCGCGGCTGGCGCGCGCGGTTGATGTCGTCGTGCTCTGCGAAGGCGATCCCTACTTCTACGGCTCCTTCATGCATCTGCACACGCGCCTGCAGGGCCGCGTCGCGATCGAGGTGATCGCCGGCATTCCCGGGATGGTCGGGTGCTGGAACGGCGTCGGTCAGCCGATCGCGCTCGGCGACGACGTGACGACGGTGCTGATGGGCACGCTCCCCGAGGACGAGCTCGAACGGCGCATGCGCGATTCCGATGCGCTCGTCGTCATGAAGACCGGCCGCAATCTCGCAAAGGTGCGCCGCGCGCTCGCAGCCGCCGGCCGTCTCGACGACGCCTGGCTGGTCGAGCGCGGCACCATGCCGGACGAACGCGTGGTGCGGCTCGCCGAGATCGATGCCGCCGATTGCCCCTATTTCGCGATCGTGCTGGTGCACGGCAAGGGCCGGCATCTGGACCCTGCCGAATGACGGGCACGCTGACCATCGCGGGCCTCGGGCCGGGCAGCGAGGCGCTGGTGACGCCGGAAGTTTCGGCGGCACTTGCAGCCGCGACCGACATTCTGGGCTATGCGCCCTATGTCGCGCGGGTGCCGCCGCGACCTGGGCTCAGGCTGCACCCGTCGGACAACCGCGAAGAGTTGCAGCGCGCGAGCGAAGCCTTGCGGTTGGCGGCCGAAGGCGGGCAGGTCGTCGTCGTCTCCTCCGGCGATCCCGGCGTGTTCGCGATGGCCTCGGCTGTGTTCGAGGCGCTCGAACGGGCGCCGCAATGGCAGGCGCTGTCGATCCGCGTGCTGCCTGGTATCACCGCGATGCTTGCGGCGGCCGCGCGTGCCGGCGCGCCCCTCGGCCACGATTTCTGCGCGATCAATCTCTCCGACAATCTCAAGCCGTGGGCGGTGATCGAGAAACGCCTCCGCCTCGCGGCGGAAGCGGATTTTGCCATTGCGATGTACAATCCGCGCTCGGCGAGCAGGCCGGAAGGATTTGGCCGCGCGCTTGCGGTGCTTCGTGAGGCAGGCTGCGGCGGGCGCCTCGTGATCTTCGCGCGCGCGATCAGCACGGCTGACGAGAAGATCGAGACCGTGACGCTGAACGAGGCGACGCCTGAAATGGCCGACATGCGCACGCTCGTGATCGTCGGCAATTCGCAGACGCGCCGCGTCGGCCACTGGGTCTATGCGCCGAGGCGGGTAGAATGACCGAGCCACTGCATGATCTCGGCCACGCTCTCGACCCGCGGCCGCTCGGGCAGTTGCGGTCGCGAGATCATGACCACGGGCAGGCCGAGCATGCGGGCCGCGTCGATCTTGGCGCGCGCGCCGTCACCGCCGGAATTGCGGGCGACGATCCAGGCGATGCCGCGCGTGCGCAGCATCTCCAGTTCGCTTGGAAGCGTGAACGGTCCACGCGACACGATCACATCGGCGGCGAAGGGCAGGGGCGCTTCGGGCGGATCGACGAAGCGCAGCGTATAGGTGTGCTGTGGCTTGCTCGCGAACGGCGCGATGTGCTGGCGGCCGATGGCGACGAACACGTTTGTCGGCACGTCAGGCAGCGCGGCGACGGCCGCGTTGACATCGCGCGTTTCGATCCAGTTATCGCCGGGCGCTCTCGTCCAGGGCGCGCGTTCCAGTGCGATCAACGGCGCGCCGGTTTCCGCACACGCCTCGACCGCGTTCCGGCTCATCTCGGCTGCGAAGGGATGCGTTGCGTCGATCACATGGGTGATACTTTCGCGGCGAATGTAATCGGCCAGCCCGCTCACGCCGCCGAAACCGCCGATGCGGGTCGGCAGCGGCTGGTCGGCCGGCGCGCGGGTGCGGCCGCCATAGGAATAGACGGCGCCGATGCCGGCACGCGCGATCTCCGCTGCGAGCAGGCTCGCATCGGCCGTTCCGCCCAGAATGAGGGCGCGCGTCATGTCTGATCCCTGGCTGACCATCATCGGTATCGGCGAAGATGGCCTTGCCGGGCTGTCCGAGGCAAGCCGAAAGGCGCTTGCCAAGGCTGAAACCGTGTTCGGCGGTGAGCGCCATCTCGCGCTTGCGGAGGTTGGCAGCCGCGGCCGCCCGTGGCCGGTGCCGTTCGACGCAAGGATCGTGCTGAGCTGCCGTGGCCGGCCGACGGCGGTGCTCGCTTCCGGCGATCCGTTCTGGCATGGCGCCGGCGCGAGCCTCGCCGAGATGCTTGATGGCGGCGAGTGGATCGCGCACCCAGCGCCGTCGACATTCTCGCTCGCGGCGGCGCGGCTGGGCTGGCGCCTCGAATCTACCGTCTGCCTCGGGCTTCACGCCGCACCGTTCGAGCGTCTCGGTCCGCATCTGGCGCGAGGGGTGCGCATCATCTGCCTCGTGCGCGATGGGAAAGCGGCTGACGATCTTGCAAGGTGGTTGAGCGAGCACGGGTGGGGCGCCTCGGCCTTCTGGATACTCGCCGCCCTCGGTGGCCCGCGCGAAAGCATCAGAGAATATCGCGCCGATAGTCTTGCCGGTGATCTCGCTGGAAACCTCGTCACCGTCGCCGTCGAGGCGAAGGGAGGCCAGGGCATTCCCCGCAGTTCGGGATTGTCGGACGATCTCTTCGTCCATGACGGCCAGATCACCAAGCGGCCGCTGCGCGCGCTCGCCCTCTCGGCGCTGGCGCCGCGGCCCGGCGAACGGCTGTGGGACGTCGGCGCCGGTTCGGGTTCGATCTCAGTGGAGTGGGGGCTGTGCGGTGGGACGGCCACGGCCATCGAGCTGCGCGAAGATCGCGCCGCGAACATTCGCAGCAATGCAGCCGCGTTTGGATTGGCGCATCGGATCAGCATCGTTTCGGGGAAGGCGCCCGAAGCCCTTGCTGCGCTGGATCCACCGGATGCCGTCTTCATCGGCGGCGGCCTTGATGGCATGATGTTCGATGCCATCTGGTCGCGGCTCTCTATAGGTGCGCGGCTGGTTGCACACTCGGTCACACTGGAGACGGAAGCGCTGCTCGGCGAACTCCATCAGCGCCATGGCGGCGAGCTGATGCGGCTCGAAATCGCGCATGCGGCTCCCCTCGGTCGCTACCGCTCCTGGGAGGCGACGCGGCCGGTGGTGCAATGGAGTGCGGTCCGATGAAAGTCGCCGGTCTGGGATTCAAGAGCGATGTGACGCTCGCCTCGCTGCGCGAGGCGCTCGTGACGGCTGGCGGCCCCGAAGGTCTTGCGGCATTTGCGACCGTCAGCGACAAGGCCGACGCGGAGGCGCTGAAGCAGCTCGCGCGCGAATGCGGCCTACCGATCAAGGCCGTTCCGGCCGACAGGCTGGCCGGCATCGACACGCCGACGCAGTCAAAACGCGTCCTGGAAAAGCTCGGGACGGGATCGCTCGCCGAAGCAGCCGCGCTCGCAGCCGCCGGTCCCCGCGCGCGGCTGATTGCGACACGCGTTGTCTCGCGGGATCGCACCGCGACCGCCGCGATCGCAGAAGGAGACGGCGCATGACGGTCCATTTCATTGGCGCCGGCCCGGGCGCGCCCGATTTGCTGACGCTGCGCGGCCGCGATCTGATCGCGGCCTGTCCGGTCTGTCTCTATGCTGGCTCGCTGGTGCCGGAGGGCGTGCTGGCGCATTGCCCACCGGGTGCACGCGTCGTCAACACCGCGCCGCTGTCGCTCGACGAGATCATCGCGGAGATCGCCGCCGCGCATGCGGAAGGAAAGGATGTCGCGCGGCTGCATTCCGGCGACCTCTCGATCTGGTCGGCGATGGGCGAGCAGCTCCGCCGCCTGCGCGCGCTCGGCATTCCCTGTTCGGTCACGCCGGGCGTGCCGGCCTTCTCAGCTGCTGCCGCTGCGCTGGGAGCCGAACTGACGCTGCCGGGTCTTGCCCAGACGGTCGTGCTGACGCGCACGCCGGGGCGGGCCAGCGCAATGCCCGAAGGCGAGAAGCTCGCCGCATTCGCCGCGACCGGCGCGGTGCTCGCGATCCATCTGTCAATCCACTTGCTCGACAAGGTCGTGGCCGAGCTGATGCCGCATTACGGCGCGGACTGCCTGGTCGCAATCGTCTGGCGCGCGAGCTGGCCGGACCAGCGCATCGTCCGTGCGACACTGGGCACGCTCGATACGGCTGTGGGCGGCGAGATGGAGCGCACCGCGCTGATCCTGGTCGGCAGGACGCTTGGCGCAGCGGATTTCGACGAGAGCCGTCTCTATGCCGCCGACTACGACCGCCGCTATCGGCCGGTCGGCGCCGAGCCGCGTTTTCCGGAGGCATCGTGATGGCCGCAGCGCTCGTCATCTCCGCGCCGGCCTCCGGCGTCGGCAAGACCACGCTGACGCTGGCGCTCGCCCGCGCCTGGCGCAATCGCGGATTGAACGTGCAGTGCTTCAAGAGCGGGCCGGATTACATCGATCCCGCGTTCCACGCCGCCGCAACGGGCCGCGCCTCCGTCAACGTCGACAGCTGGGCGATGGATCGCGGCACCATCGCGCATCTCGTCAGCCGCGCTGCCGACGCCGACGTCGTGCTCGCCGAGGGCTCGATGGGCCTGTTCGACGGTGTCGCCGCGCGCGGCGTCTCCGGCACCGGTGCCACCGCCGACATTGCGGAGATGCTGGGCTGGCCGGTGGTTTTGGTGATCGATCCATCCGGACAAGCGCAGACGGCGGCTGCGATCGCCGCGGGCCTTCGCGACTACCGCCCCGGCGTGCGACTTGCCGGCGTCGTGCTCAACCGCGTCGCCAGCCCGCGCCACGAAGACCTGGTGCGGCGTGCGCTCGACGACATCGGCATCGCGGTGTTCGGCGCGCTGCCGCGTCATGCCGAGATCAGCCTGCCGAAGCGGCATCTCGGCCTGGTGCAGGCCGAGGAGCGGGCCGAGATCGGCAAGCTGATCGACGAGGCCGCGCGCTTCGTCGCCGAGCATGTCGATCTCGATGCCGTGTTGCGATCGGCGGCTCGCTGGTCGCCGCAGCCTGCCGCGAACGGTCTCAACGTGGCGCCACCCGGGCAACGCATTGCGCTCGCCCGCGATGCGGCTTTCTCCTTCGTCTATCCGCATATGCTGGAGGCCTGGCGCGCGGCGGGCGCCGAGATCTCGACATTCTCGCCGCTTGCCGATGAAGTGCCTGACGCGAGCGCCGACGTCTGCTGGCTTCCTGGCGGCTATCCTGAACTGCACGCCGGCAGGATCGCGGCCAATGCGCGCTTTCGAAGCGGCCTGCGCGCCTTCGCCGAGACACGGCCGGTGCACGGCGAGTGCGGAGGCTATATGGTTCTGGGCACGGGCCTCACCGATGCCGACGGAGTCAGCCATGAGATGACGGGGCTGCTTGGCCTCGAGACCAGCTTTGCAAAGCGCCGCATGCATCTGGGCTATCGCCTTGCCGAGCTGGCTGCGCCGATGCCGGGGCATCAGCCCGGCGCACGCCTGCGCGGCCACGAGTTCCACTATTCGACCATCGTCGCGCAGCCGGATGCGCCGCTGGCGGTCGTGCACGATGCGACGGGCGCCGTCGTGGCCGAGACCGGCTCGCGGCGCGGCCACGCCACCGGTACGTTCTTTCATCTGATCGCGGAGGACCGGTGAGAGGATTCGTGTCATTCATCTCCGCCGGCCCCGGTGATCCCGAGCTCCTCACCGTGAAGGGCGCCGCGCGGCTGCGCGAGGCCGACGTCGTGCTCTATGACGACCTCGCCTCCGGCGCGATCCTGGATCTGGCCCGGCCCGGCGCCAATCTCGTCGCGGTGGGAAAACGGGCGGGGCGGCCCTCGACCAAGCAGCACCACGTCAACCGTCTCCTGGTCGACTATGCCGCGACAGGCGCGCGCGTGGTGCGGCTCAAGTCCGGCGATGCCGGCATTTTCGGCCGGCTCGAGGAGGAGCTGGAGACGCTGCGCGAGGCCGGCATCGGCTACGAGATCGTTCCCGGCGTCACATCCGCCTGCGTCGCCGCCGCCCAGGCCGGCATTCCCCTGACCCGTCGGCATACCTCCCGCCGGGTGCAGTTCATCACGGGTGCCGATGTCAGCGGCGAGCTGCCGTCCAACCTGAACTGGGCGGCGCTGGCCGATCCCGAGGCCACGACCGTGGTCTATATGGGCCGGCGCACCTTTCCGACGCTTGCCGCAAAATTGATCGCACACGGCCTCGCTCCGAACACGCCCGCACTGTTTGCCGAATCCCTCGGTCGTCCCGACGAGCGGCTCGTCCGCACCACCATTGCCGAGCTCGCCGAGCAGCTTGCGCGGGGCGGCGCCGCGTCCACGGCGGCCGTGATCCTGTTCGGCGCACTGGCAGGGGATTATCCGTCATGACGGCGGCGGTCGCCCTTCGCCTCTTGACGCCCGGCTCGCGAAAGGCGCACACAGGAGAGGCATGGTGCTCGTCGCGGCGCAAAGCGCCGGAGCATAATCGGGAATGGGGGTGGGCGGACCAAGTTGCGGCGCCCAAAACCCCAGCCGCCCCCGCGACTGTAAGCGGTGAGGGGCTCCTATCAGCCACTGGGCCGAAAGGTTCGGGAAGGCCGGAGAACCCCAGTGAACCGCGAGCCAGGAGACCGGCCCTGCACGTTTTGAGACCAAGGCCGTCGGGTGTGACGGCAGGAAGGAATTGAGCCATGCATATCGAACCGGGAATCGTCACGGGCGCCAAGCTCGTACTGAGTTACGCAACCGGCATCGCCGCAGGCGGCGTTGCGCTGAAGCTTACGGCCGAAACCGTCCGCGCGCAGGGCGTCGGCTCGTTCGCCACGCGCACGCTCGCCACCACGGGCCTCGTCTTCACCTTCTTCCAGGTCCTGCCGCACTTCCCGGTCGGCGTCTCCGAAGTGCACTTCATCCTCGGCTCGACCTTGTTCCTGCTCTTTGGTGCTGCGCCCGCCGCCTTCGGCCTCGCATTTGGCCTGCTGCTCCAGGGTCTGTTGTTCGAGCCCGCTGACCTGCCGCAATATGGCATGAACGTCACCACGCTGCTGGTGCCGCTGTTCGCGATCCAGGCCATCGCCACGCGCATCATTTCGCGCAACACCGCCTATGTCGATCTGAAGTACGGTCAGGCGCTGGCGCTGTCGACGACTTATCAAGCGGGTGTTGTCGCCTGGGTGGCGTTCTGGGCGCTCTACGGCTCCGGTTTTGCCATGAGCAACCTCGCCAACATCGCGACCTTCGCGGCCTCCTACGCGCTGGTCATCGTGATCGAGCCGCTGGCAGACCTCGCGGTGCTGGCGCTGGCGAAGTCGCTGCGCGGCGTCACCGCGCCCGGCCTCGTCACTCCGCGCCTGCACAACGGCGCCTGAGAGACAAGCGAACGGGCGGCCGCTGCGGCCGCCCGTCGCGCTCGCGATGCTCACGCTCTCCCTGATAGGCATCGGTTGCGGCGATCCCGAGCAGCTCACGCGCGCCGCGATCGGTGCCATCAATGCGGCCGACCTCGTCCTGATCCCGCGCAAGGGGGCTGCGAAGTCCGATCTCGCCGATCTCAGGCGAACGATCTGCGCGGACGTGCTCACCAGCGATACGACAGCCATCGCCGAATTCGATCTTCCTGTGCGCGACACCGGTGAAGCCGATTACCGCAAGGGCGTGGACGATTGGCACGATGCGGTTGCCGCATCCTGGTCGCAGACGATCGCGAGGCATCTCGAAGGTGACGGCAAGGTTGCGCTGCTGATCTGGGGCGATCCGTCGCTCTACGATTCCTCGCTACGCATTGCACGCCGGCTGAATCCGTTGCCGAAGATCGAAGTCGTGCCCGGCATCACATCGATCCAGGCGCTGTGCGCGGCGCATGCGCTGCCGCTCAACGATATCGGCGAACCTTTCCTGGTCACGACGGGGCGGCGCTTGCGTGAAGGCGGCTGGCCGCAAGGTGTCGATACCGTGGTGGTGATGCTCGACGGCGGCACGGCGTTCCAGTCGCTCGATCCAGAGCGTTTGCATATCTGGTGGGGCGCCTATCTCGGCATGCCCGACCAGATCATCATGTCCGGCGCGCTCGCCGAGATCGGTCCGCACATCGTGACAGCGCGACAGGAAGCGCGCGAGCGGCACGGCTGGATCATGGACAGCTATATTCTCAAGCGCAGGGCGTAAGCGAGGCAGCATGCTTCCCGAATGGGTTTACCGGAACTGCCCCGAGGTCTCCGCGGTCCATCGCGAGGCGGCCATTGCGCGGCAGGCGCAACTGACAAAGCCGACCGGCGCGCTCGGCCGGCTCGAGCAGCTCGCGATCGAGCTTGCGGGCTTGCAGGCGACCGAAGAGCCGCGCGCCTCGCGGGTGCCGATCATCATCTTCGCCGGCGATCACGGCATCGTCGCGCAGGGCGTGTCGGCCTATCCGCAAGCCGTGACGATCGCGATGATGGCGAATTTTGCCTCCGGCGGCGCGGCGATCTCGGTGCTGGCGCGTGAACTGGGTTCGAGCCTGGAGGTGGTCGACGCCGGCACGCTGGCCCGGGAGCAGATGGCGGGAATCGTCACCGATAAGCCGCGCAGCGGCACGCGCGACTTCAGCGTCGAAGCTGCGCTCACGCCCGCGGACCTCGCCTTTGCCTTCGAGGCCGGCCGGCGTGCGGTGCTGCGCGCCGGGGCCGGTCGGCCGGATCTCCTCATCCTCGGCGAGATGGGCATCGGCAACACCACGACCTCAGCGGCGATCGCGGCGAGCCTGCTTGGTGTGAGTGCCGGGGAGATCGCGGGCGGCGGCACCGGCGTCGATGCGGCCGGCCGCGCGCACAAGGCACGGGTGATCGATGCGGCGATCGCACGCCACGGTGTCGCCGGAGCGTCGGTCGAGCAGATCCTGTGCGCCGTCGGCGGCCTCGAGATCGCGGCGATCTCAGGCGCGATCATTGCGGCCGCGCAAGCCCGCATTCCGGTGTTGATCGACGGCTTCATCGTGTCCGTCGCGGCGCTGGCGGCGGCGCGTCTCAATCCGTCCTGCCAGCCGTTCCAGCTCGCCTCGCATCAATCGGCGGAGCAGGGGCATCGGCTGGTGCTGCGCGCGCTGAACGTTCAGCCGCTGATCAGCCTCGATCTCAGGCTCGGCGAGGGATCCGGGGCGGCCATCGCGCTGCCGCTGGTCCGCGCGGCCTGCGCGCTTCACAACGGCATGGCGACGTTCGCGCAGGCCAATGTGCCGGATCGCCGGGCCTGATGCGGCTCAAGCCACGCGCTGGTTGACGGAGACGACGCGCCAGCCCGCCGCGAGCCGGTCGATCCGGGTCAGCGACAGCGGATCGATCACGAAGCGCAAGGCGGCCTGCGGCGTCAGGTCCAGTGCGATGCAGAGTGCGGCGCGGATGGTGCCGGAATGCACGACGAGCGCAGCCGATCCGGCTCCGATCCGCGACAGACCCAGCCGGACACGGGCGACCTGATCCGCAAAGCTTTCGCCGTTCGGCGGCCGTCCGTGCGCCGGATCGTGCCAGAACTGCGCGTAAGTCTCGCCACCGGTCGCGGCGAGCTCGTCATGCCGGCGGCCGGTCCAGTCGCCGAAATCCTGCTCGCGGAATTCGCCGACCAATTCCGGTTCGCACCCCAGTGCGCGCGCGGTCTCGACCGTGCGCCGCGACGGGCTGGCATAGCTGGTGGCATCCGGCGGCAAATGCTGCCGCAGAGCCACCAGCGCTGCGTGATCGCCGAGATCCGCCCGCGCATCCGCCGCATGGATCGTCCCCGCCACGCCCGCGACGGCCGCATGCCGTATCAGCCAGAGGAAGGTCTCGCCTTCCATGCTCATCTCCAGGGAAGTTGGTCGCTGTGGCCACAACGCCGCAACTGGCGCATTGACTCTGTCATGATGGTAATCCTAGATGATTGCGACGGTTTCCCCGAGAGGGAATGAAAAGGGAATGCGGTGCGGGGAAACTTGTCCCCAATGCCGCGGCTGCCCCCGCAACTGTAAGCGGTGAATCCTTCGTCACAAGCCACTGGGTCCTCGGTCCCGGGAAGGCGACGAAGCGGTCACGACCCGCGAGCCAGGAGACCTGCCGTCAGCCGTGGTCACACGCGAAGATGTCGGTCGGGGAGTACAGACATTCGGCTTCATCGGACGGCCTGAAAGGCCAACAGATGAAACCTCGTTCGCTGTGACGTGCCACTGACGTCATACCGAGGTTTCGTATCGTGTCTTCCATCTGTATCTTACGGCCGAGCCGTTTCCTGCTCGCCTCCGCTGCATTCACGTCGTTTGTCATCGCCGACAGGACTGCCGCCTTGGCGCAGCAGGTCCGCGAACCCCTGCCGCCGGTCGAGGTCTCGCCTGCTGAAGCCGGCAGGCAGGCCAAGCCGGCCAACCGTGACGCGCAGCGCGCGCGCCGTGCAGCTGCACGCCGGCCAGCGACCGCATCGGCTCCGCCCAAGCCCAGCGCGCCAAACGCGCCAGCGCAGACGCCGCTCAACAGCAATGTCGTGGCCGAAAGCGCCTCGCGGCTCGGCCTGACGGTGCGCGAAACGCCCGCGACGGTCGAGGTGATCTCCGCCCAGACCATGCGCGAGCAGGGCTATCGAACGGTCTCAGAGGTGGCGCAGGGTGCCGTCGGCGTCACCTCCGGCGACAATCCGGCCGAGCCCGCGGCGTTTTCCATGCGTGGCTTCACCAACAGCCAGATCAATACGCTCTACAACGGCATCAAGATCGGCCCGCAGAACATGACCTCGCGGATCACCGACACCGCCAATCTGCAGGCCGTGGAGTTCCTGAAGGGGCCGGCCTCGCTGATGTCAGGTGAGGGTGCCGCCGGCGGCACCATCAACTTCGTCACCAAGCAGCCGCACACCGGACCGATCCGGAACGAAGCCGAGTTCTCCTGGGACTCGCTCAACTCATTCCGCGCGCATTACGGTTCGGGCGGGAGCACCAATGTGCAAGGGCTGGACTATCGCTTCGACATCAGTCGTTCCACGCTCAACGGCTTTGCCGACGACACCAACGTCAAGACGTTCGGCACGTCCGGCCAGCTCGACTACCGCATCTCCGATAGTCTCAAGATCTGGGGCGCGCTCGAGTACCGCGAGGATCGCTCCAAGGCCTATTGGGGCGCGCCGCTGGTGCCGGTCGCTTTCAGCGGCTCGCATGCAACGACGGGGATCGTCTCCGGCAACTACGTCTCGAACTACAACAAGACCAATCTTGGCGCGGTCACCATCGACGACCGCACCTTCAACACCAATTACAACGTCCTCGACAACCGCAACGTGGCGCAGGAGGTCTGGCTGCGCGGCGGCTTTGAGCTGAAGCTCGCTCCTGACCTGACATTGAAGAGCCAGGCCTATGGCTATGGTGCAGAACGGAGCTGGTTCAACAACGAGATCGAGGCGTTCAACTCCACCACGAACCTGGTCGATCGCGAGCGCTTCTATGTCGCGCACAGCCAGCGCCTGGTCGGCAACATCACCGATTTGACCTGGGACGCGAACATCGCAGGCTTCGACAACCGGCTGGTCACGACCTTGTCGTCGAGCTATCTCGATTTCGTCAGGCCGGGCGCGGCAAATTTTCCCGGCGATTCCGTTTCGCTGGTCGATCCCAATCGCGGCTACTACGGCCTGCTCACGACCCAGCAGCAGACCGCGCGCATCGACAACGAAGCGCTCTCGTTCGAGGACAGGCTGAAGCTCACGCGCAGCTTCGCGCTGGTCGGCGGCCTCCGCGTCGAGCATATCGGGCTCGACCGCAATTCGACCAACGTGAGCGGGCAGGAGAAGGCAGGCTTCCCGTTCACGAAAGACTGGGCGCCGGTGACGGGCCGTATCGGCTACACCTGGGAGGCCGTTCCCGGCCTGACCTTCTTCAGTCAGTACGCCACCGGCGCCGACGTCGCGGCCAACAACATCTTCCTGCTCTCGCCCACACAGCGGCTCGATCTCACGACTGCGCGCACCTACGAGACCGGCGTCAAGCATCTGTTCTGGGACAACAGGGCGGAATGGTCGTTCTCGGCCTACGACATCCTGCGCAAGAACGTCTATGCGGCGGCCGGCGGCATGCAGCTCAACATCGCCGGACGGCAGGAGTCCAGGGGCGTCGAGCTCGCTGCGGCGGTGCGGCCGATCGAGCCGCTTCGGCTGTGGGGCAACATCGCCTATGTCGACGCGCGCTATGCCGACTACGATTTCGTCGGCGGCTCGTTCTCCGGCAACACGCCGCCGAACGTGCCGCGAATCGTGGCCAATGCCGGCGCGTCGTATCGGTTTTTCACGCCCTGGCCGGTGGAACTCGGCATCACCGGCCGCCATGTCGGCGACCGCTACAACACCGATGCCAACGTCGTGACGATGAAGGCGTACACGGTGGCCGACGTCTATGCCTTCGTCGACATTCCCAAGACGGTGTTCAATGCGGTGGACCGGGCCCGCCTGACCTTCCGCATCCGCAACATCACCGACAAGCGCTATGCGATTTGGGGCGATCCGTTCTACCCCGACCAGATCCTGCTGGGCGCGCCGCGCACCTACGAGATCTCGGCCGCGTTCAAATGGTAGGACGCTGAACGCATGATGGGCGCGATCGTCCTCTCGCACCGCTGGCTCGGGATCGCGTTCTGCCTTCTGTTTGCGATGTGGTTCGCGACCGGGATCGTGATGCACTTCGTTCCGTTTCCGTCGCTGACGGAAGCGGAGCGGTTTGCCGGGCTCGCGCCGGTGGATCCCGGCAAGATCAGGATTTCGGTCGGAGACGCCGTGGCCGCGAGCGGGATCGCGGATGCCACGCGCGTGCGGCTGATCCAGCGGAGCGACGGACCGGTCTACATCGCGTCGGGACCGACGCGTTCCAGAGCGGTGCGCGCCTCCGACGGGCAGGATGCATCGGTGATCTCCGCCGATGCCGCGCTCGCCATCGTGCGAGCTCACGCCCGTCAGCGCGGGCTCGACGCAGCACACGCCACGATCGCCGGGCATTCCGACTACGATCAATGGAGTGTACCGAATGGATTCGATCGCCACCGGCCGTTGTTCCGCGCTGCCCTCGGCGATGCCGCCGGGACGGAGATCTATGTCTCGTCATCGACCGGCGAGGTGGTGCTTGACACGACGCGCAGCGAGCGCGCCTGGAATTGGGCCGGCAGTGTTCTGCACTGGATCTATCCCACGGTTCTGCGCAGCAACTGGGCGCTGTGGGATGGGGTGGTCTGGACCTTGTCGCTGCTCGCATTGATCGCAGCATTGCTTGGTGCGGTGCTCGGGATCGCGCGGGTGAAGATTCGAGGACGTCTGATCTCCTCCCCCTATCGTAGCTGGCATGCCTTGCACCACCTCATTGGCCTCGCGGCGATGCTCTTCGTGCTGAGCTGGATCTTCAGCGGCTGGCTCTCGATGGATCACGGGCGGCTGTTTTCGCGCGGGCAGTTGACCCCGGCCGAGGCCGGCGTGATCAACGGTGCGCCGGATTGGAGGGAGGCCGCATCGCTCGATAGCCAGTCAATATTCTCCTCGGCCCGCGAGGTCGAATGGTTCGGCTTCAACGGCACTGTCTATCGGCGCGACCGGGTCGCGCTTGGCGGTCAGAGATTGATCAGGGCAGGGGATCTGCCGCACGATCAGCCGACGGCGCTTCTCAGCGCGCGCGAACTGTCGGCATTGACGGCGCGCCTCGCCCCGCGCTGCGACGCACCGTCCGTCGTCGCCGATGACGATTTTTACAGCGTGCGATCAGCTGTCCCGGGTTCACCTGTCTACCGATTGCGCTGTGGCGAGCTCTGGTTCGACATCGATGGCGCGGAAGGCCGCGTGCTGCAACGGCTGGATGCGTCGCGGCGCGCCTATCGCTGGGCCTACAGCGCGTTGCATACGCTGGACTTTCCCGCTCTCATGGCACACCCGCGTCTGCGTGACGTCTTGATCGTTGGCCTCTGCGCGCTCGGGCTGGCATTCTCGATCACGGGCATCGTCATCGGCTGGCGGCGTTTGCGTCAATCCAATCCTGTCTTGCCCGGCGCCCAGTAGGCCTTGGTCCTCATCCGCGATGTTGCGACGCCGGCCGCTTTCAGGGCCCGGCTGATGCGCTGGATCGACGACGCCTTGCCGGTCAGGACGAAATGCGCGCTTGCGGAAAAGCGCAGCAGTTCGGCCTCGACGGCTGCGAGATGGGCATCCTCGGCGCTGCGCGTGATCAGTGTCGCACTGCCGAGACCGATCGCCGCCAGAACCGGACCTGCTTCTGCGGCATCCGAAACTTCGAACACGTGGATTGTGCCGCCCGCCTGTCGGCTCTCCTGGAGTGCCGAAGCAAGGCCGAATGAGGTTTCATCGCCGAACACAACTATGGGCGGTTCTCCCGCGGAAGGTTCGAGTGAGCGGCGCGGGCCGAAGAGCCAGCATATGTCGCCTTCCTGTAAACTGCTTGCCCATCGGCTGCCAGGACCGCTGCCGTGCGCGAAAGCCAGCAATGTCGTGCGTCCGTTCTCCGCGTCCCACGACATCGGCGTGTAGGTTCGCGCGCTCAGGCCGGATCCCATCGCGATCTGGATCTTCTGACCCACGGTCCAAGCGAGGCCCTTGAGGGCGTCGCCCTCGAGCGCGATCGACCGAAAGCGGGGCGAGAGCACCTCGATCCCGGCGATGCGCGCGGGGCGCATCAGCCATTGCAGCAACATGCGCGTGACCCGTCCCTGCGGCGGCTTTGATGGCTCGGACATCCGGGGTTGGTCGGGCTCGTTCAAAGCGTGGCTCCAATCATTTCTTCGGGGGAGACATTCAGAAAATTGTCCGCGAGCCCGCGATAGACCCAAGCGAGATCCCTGGTCTCGGATTCGATGAAGTGGCTGATGGCACCCTGCTGATCGGTTGTTTCGCCCATGGCTTGCATCAGTGGCGCATCGACCGCCTCCGCTTCCCGATGAAGACGAAGGAGAACGTCGGCGACAAGGCCTTGGCTGAGGGATTCCATGTTTCTCGGCTCCGGGAGATGCGCCCGCGGACGGACCTCGGAGCCTGAATACGGAATCGGTCTGCCGGCCGCATTCCGCGAACGTGACAATCGATTGCGATTTTCGGTCAGTGCGTGACGACGCCGCGCTCGGCGAGGTATCGCGCGGGCGGCTTGCCCAGGGCTTTGCGGAACATGGTGACGAAGGCGCTCGTGCCCTCATAGCCGAGATCGAGCGCCACAGCCTGCACCGACGCGCCCTGGTCGAGGCGCTGAAGCGCAATCAGGATGTGGAGTTGCTGGCGCCAGCGGCCGAAGCTCATGCCGGTCTCGCGTTGCAGGATGCGGGTCAGGGTCCTCGGAGCGATGGCCATGCGGCTGGCCCACTCGTCGATCGTCGCGCGGTCGGAGGGATCGGCGATCATGGCGCTCGCGATCCTGCGCAGCCGGGCATCGGCCGGCATCGGGAAGCTCAGCCCTTCGGTGGGCGCCAGCGCCAGCTGGTCGAGCAGGACAGTTGCGATCCGCCCGTCGGGGCCGTCGGGATCATACAGGGCCGGCATCCGGGTGACGTGCACCAGCAGACGTTCCAGCAGCGGCGAGATCGATAGCGTGCAGCATTGCCGGGGCGGCCTTGGCACCGCACCCGGTTCGACGAACAGGCAATACACTTCGACGTTTCCGGCGACGCTGACGCTGTGGGGGACATTTCGGGGAATCCACAGTCCACAGCGCGGCGGCACGATCCAGACGCCCGACCCGGCCTCACAGCGGACGATGCCTCGCAAGGTCAGGACGAGTTCATCCTTGCAATGGGTGTGCATGGCCAGCTCCGTGCCCTTGGTGACCATCTCGCCGCCGAAGGCGGCGATGGCGCGCGGGACGTCCTCCGGATCGAAATCGACCGCATCATCGGGACGAAGATCGTTTTCGTTGAGCCGGAAGAAGGGCATGGCAGCGATGGTCGAACCGATGATGACTGGCTGGCTCCGGCAATATCGAGACCGAGCCGCCGATTTTCAATGCGGAAGGCGCCAGTCTCGATTGGTTCTAACGGGCCATTCCCGTCCGCCTCCGTGATCATGGCAGCTGAGGGGATCAGCGATGCCTTGCGAGGGCATCATTGGTCCCTTTCCGCCGGCCGCCTTTCGGTGTAGCTCTGCGCCCAGTCGCGAGGTGGTGGACGCCAATGCCGCCGCCGAAATCATGCAGGAGGCAGCACGGATGTACCCGAAAGTTCAGATGTTCATCGCCGGTGAGTGGACCGATGGTTCGTCCGGCAAGTCGGAGGACATCCTCAATCCCGCCACCGGCCAGCCGATCGGCAAGACCCCGCATGCCTCGCGCGCAGACCTCGATCGCGCGCTGGAGGCCGCCAAGGCGGGCTTCGAGATCTGGCGCAAGACCTCGCCGTTCGACCGCTACAAGCTGATGCGCAAGGCCGCCGACATCATCCGCTCGCGCGCGGCCGAGATCGCGCCCGTGATGACCATGGAGCAGGGCAAGCCGGTGGTGGAAGCGCAGGGCGAGACCATGCTGGCCGGCGACCTCATCGACTGGTTCGCGGAAGAGGCGCGCCGTGCCTATGGCCGCATCGTGCCGCCGCGGATGGGCAACGTCACCCAGCTCGTGACCAAGGAGCCGGTCGGCCCGGTCGCGGCGTTCACGCCCTGGAATTTCCCGATCAACCAGGCGGTGCGCAAGATCTCGGCCGCGCTGGCCGCCGGCTGCTCGATCATCGTCAAGGGACCGGAAGAGACGCCTGCGAGCTGCATGGAGCTGGTGCGGGCCTATGTGGATGCGGGCATTCCGGCCGGCGTCGTGCAGCTGGTGTTCGGTGTGCCGGCGGAGGTGTCGGAGTATCTCATTCCGCATCCGATCATCCGCAAGATCAGCTTCACCGGCTCGACCGCCGTCGGCAAGCATCTGGCCGCGCTCGCGGGCTTGCACATGAAGCGCGTCACCATGGAGCTCGGCGGCCATGCGCCGGCGATCGTGTTCGCGGATGCGGACCTCGACAACGCCGCCAAAATCCTGTCGGCCAACAAGTTCCGCAATGCCGGCCAGGTCTGCGTCTCGCCGACGCGCTTCCTGGTGCATGAGAGCGTCTACGAGCCCTTCGTCGACAAGTTCGTGGCGGCGGCCAAGAGCCTCAAGGTCGGCAATGGCCTCGACAAGGACACGCGCATGGGACCGCTGGCGAATCCGCGCCGCGTCGACGCCATGGAGGGCCTCGTCTCCGACGCGGTCCAGCGCGGCGCCAAGGTCAAGGCCGGCGGCAAGCGCATCGGCAATGAAGGCTTCTTCTTCGAGCCGACGGTGCTCACCGACGTGCCGCGCGATGCACGCATCATGAACGAGGAGCCGTTCGGCCCGGTGGCGCCGATCACCTCGTTCCGCAGCTATGACGAGGTGGTGGCCGAGGCGAACCGTCTGCCATATGGCCTGGCGGCGTATGCCTACACCACCTCGACCAAGACGATGCAGGCCATCGGTGCCGACATCGAGAGCGGCATGGTCTCGATCAACCATCACGGCCTCGCGCTGCCCGAAGTGCCGTTCGGCGGCATCAAGGATTCCGGCTACGGCTCCGAAGGCGGCCTCGAGGCGATCGAGGGCTATCTCAACACGAAGTTCGTGACCCAGGCGAGCGCGTAAGGAAAAGTCGCGCCGTCATTCCGGGGCGCGCCCCCGGAATGACAGCGGACAGAACCTGCGTTGCCCGGCAGGCGAGACATGAACAACAGCCGTCATCCGAGCAAGCGTGTATCCCTTGCCGGGATCCATATCGACCGGACCTCCGCGGTGCCGCTGCACTTGCAGATCGCGAAGCATATCCGTGACGGCATTCTGTGCGGCGCCTTTCCCTCAGGAACGCAATTTCTCGGTTCGCGCGAGATCGCGCGCGAATTGGGTTGCTCGCGGACCGTGGTGCTGACGGCATGGGAACTGCTCTACGCCGAGGGCTATCTGGAATCGACGCCGCGCGGCAGCGTCATGGTGGCATCGGTGGCGGCGCCTCATGCCGAACCATCGTCCGCCTCATCTGCGGCCAGGCCCGCCCACATGTCGGAGCGCTGGCGGTCGCTGCTGGCCTTCGACTACGAGACCAACTGGCCGTCGGAGTTCAGTCCGGGCGCGCCTGACATCTCGACCTTTCCCTTCAAGGATTGGTCGCGCCTGCTGCGGCAGGCCTGGCAGAATCCAAGAGAGCAGGAGTGCCTCGATCTTCCGCCCGAAGGCCATCCGCGATTGCGGAGCGAGATCGCGAACTTCCTCAGCTCCGTGCGCGGTCTCGTTTGTTCGCCGGACGAGGTCGTCGTCACCTCCGGCACGTCGGGAGCATTGGATTTCTGCAGCCGGATGATCCTCGATCCCGGCGACGAGGTCTGGGTCGAGGAGCCCGGCTTCGTCGAGGCGCGATGGGCGCTCACGGCGGCCGGAGCAAAGCTCGTTCCTGTTCCGGTCGACGACAAGGGACTGGTCGTCTCGGAAGGAATTCGGCGCGCACCACGCGCGCGCCTGATCGTGGTCACGCCATCGCATCAATACCCGCTCGGGATCAGCATGGGCCTGGAGCGGCGGCTCGAGCTTCTCGACTGGGCGAACAAGAACGACGTCTGGGTGATCGAGGACGACTACAATTCGGAGTTCAGGCATCAGGACAGCATGATCGCCTCACTGCGCTCGCTCGATCGCGAGGGCCGGGTGATCTACTTCGGCACCTTCTCGAAGATCATGATGCCGAACCTGCGGCTCGGGTACCTCGTCGCGAACAGGCATTTCATCGAAGGGTTCGCCAAGGGCCGCGCGCGAATCGACGTGCACACCTCCGGCATCGGACAGCTCGCCCTGGCGGAATTCATGCGGGAAGGGCATCTGCTGCGCCACCTGCGCGCAATGCGGCGGGTCTATGCTGCGCGGCGAAAGGCGCTGATCGAGGCGATCGGAGCGCTGATGCCGGATGATCTGACCGTGTCCTCCGCCGTCACCGGCCTGCACTTGGTGGCGTTGTTCACCGACGCAATGCAGGCGCGGATCAGCGATCGGGAGGCGGCCGCGGTCCTGAAGCAGGCCGGCATCCACGTGCAGCCATTGTCGCAGAATTTCCTGGAGCGGCCGACGCGACAAGGCCTGGTGTTCGGCTACGGGCGGTTGCGCGTCGAGGATGCTGCTCCGCTGCTTGCAAGAATTGCAGCCTGCATCGGCGGCGCCTCTCGCGACGCACCATCCGATCCGCGAAGTCGCTCTCTTACTGATCGTACAATAAAGAGAAGCTGAGCCGACCGCCGTGCATAGCTCATAGGCATCTGGATGTCCGTCCTGCCGATTGATCGCCTGAAAATTAGACAGCTGATCTCGGTCGCTCGGACTGCAGTGCAATAGACATCGCGATTTGCTCAGAGAAATCCGTGATGCGTCGTACGTTTCCGGCGCGGAACAGCGCGCGTTCGCGTGCTGTCTCTGCAGGCACTGCTGCACCAAAACGTGCATCCGGTGCTGTGGCGCGCTGCGCCATGGGTCTGCTGGCCCAGTGAATTGCGACAACTCTGGCCCTGTCGGAAGGCCACCGCTCTGTCGCACGCTCGCGGACGGTGGCATGACAGGGGATGCAAGATGAGCGCTCTCGGTTCGGCATTCGAGGTTGCGATGGACGGGAAGGGCCTGGCGTCCGGTTCGGGCGCCACACGCAGCTGACGCAACATGAGCTCTTTTGAAAGTCACTGGGAAGTCGGCACCGATATCGGTGGCACCTTCACCGATATCATCGCCATCAGGCGCGATTCCGCCGAAGCCCGGATTGCGAAAGTGCCGTCGCGACCGCAGGCGCCGGTTCAGGCGATGCTGGAGGCGATCGAGGCGGTGGGCCTAAGCAAGAACGAGGTCAAGCGCTTCGTCCATGGCACCACGCGCGTCACCAACGCGATCGTCGAGAACCGGCTGCCGAAGGTCGCGCTGGTCGCGACCGAAGGCTTTGCCGACGTGCTCGAGATCGCGCGCTATCGCCGCCGCGATCTCTATCGGCTCGACATTCCGCCGAAATCGCCGCCGCTGGTGCCGCCCGAACGCTGCTTCGGGCTTGCCGAGCGCCTCGATCACGAAGGCCGGGTGCTGAAGGCGCTGGAGCAAGCGGAGATCGAGCGTCTGCTGGCTTGGCTGAAGGACACCGGCGTGCAGAGTGTCGCGGTGGCCTTGCTTCACGCCTATGCCAATCCGCTCCACGAGAAGATGCTCGGCGAGCGCCTCAAGGAGGTCGTCGCCCACGTCTCGCTGTCGCACGAGGTCAACCCGGAGGCACGCGAGTATGAGCGGACTTCGGCGACGGTGTTCAACGCGGCCGCGATGCCGATCGCGGTCGAGTATCTGAGCGAACTGGAGCAGCGGCTGCCGATCGGGCCGGGATTGCAGGTGTTTCATTCCGCCGGCGCCATGATCCCCATCTCGGCGGTGAAACGTCGGCCGCTGGTGATGGCGATGTCGGGACCGGCCGCCGGCGTCTCTGCGTCCGTCAGCATCGCGCGCCAGCTCGGCACCTCGCGGATGCTGACGTTCGACATGGGCGGCACCACGACCGACGTGTGCCTGATCGTCGACGGCCAGGCCGAGATGACCGACGGCCGCATGCTCGGCGACAAGCCGCTGCGCCAGCCGATGCTCGCGGTGCATTCCATCGGCGCGGGCGGCGGATCGATCGTGCGCAACGGTCCCGGCGGCCTCACGGTCGGGCCGGAGAGCGCCGGCTCCGAGCCGGGCCCGGCCTGCTACGGCCGCGGCGGCACGGAGCCGACCATCACGGACGCCAATGCCGTGCTCGGCTATCTCAATCCCGAGACCAAGCTTGGTGACCGCATTGGCATCGACATCGAGAGCGCCAAGCGTGTCATCGAGCCAATCGCGCACGCACTGGGATTGAGCCTCACCGAAACAGCACTCGGCATCATCAAGGTCGCGAACGCGACCATGGCCCGCGCGCTTCGCCGCGTCACGGTCGAGCGCGGCATCGATGGGCGCGATTGCACGCTGCTCGCCTTCGGCGGCGGCGGCCCGATGCATGCCGCGGGCCTCGCCGATCTCTACGGGATCGCGGAGGTGGTCGTCCCGAGCGCGTCGAGCGCCTTCTCGGCGCTGGGCTGTCTCACCGCCGATTTCAGCTTCCTGCAGCAGCAGACCCTTCGCGCCGCCCTCGATGGCATCGATCTCGCCCGCGTCTCGGAACGGATCGAGGCCCTGATTGCCGATGCCTCGGCGCCGCTTCTCGCAAACGGAGTTGCGAAGGCGGAGATCCAGGTCGAGCTGGTGGCCTTGATGCGCTATGCGGCGCAGAACGACGCCATTCCGGTGCCGTTCACACTGCCGCTCGATGTCGCCAGGCTGAAGCAGGATTTCCTGACGCGGCATCACGAGTTGTTCGGCTATGCGACCAGTGAGCCCTGCGTCATCGAATCCGTGCGGGTGCAGGCGCGCCGCCCGTCGACGACGGTCGTCAGCCGGCCCGCGACGGCAGTGAGGGCGGTGTCTACTGGCACGCGCAGCTGCTCGTTCGACGGCTTCCATGACATTCCGACCGCAATCATCGACCGCGCCTCGCTCACTGAGACCGTCAGCGGTCCGGCTATCATCGAAGACGCATGGTCCACCGTGGTCGTGCCGCCGGGCTGGCAGGCAAGGCCCGATACATCAGGAAATCTGTTCCTGACGCGGAGGACAGCATGAAGCTCGATCCGTTCGTCGTCGAGGTCATCAGGCACGGTCTCTCGGCCGCAGCCGAGGAGATGAGCCTGGTGATGACGCGCTCGGCGCGCTCGCCGCTGCTTCGCGAGGCGGGCGACCTGTCGTCGGCGATCACCGACGGCCACGGCGGTCTGGTCGGGCAGGGGCGCGACATCCCGATCCACCTCGGCGCGATGGCCTACACCATCCCCGAATTGTTGAAGGTGGTGCCGCGCGACAGCCTGAATAACGGCGACGTGCTGATCTACAATGTCGGCGCGCTCGGTGGCAATCATCTCAACGACGTCAAGGTCGTGCGGCCCGTTTTCGTCGACGGCGACATCGTGGCGTTCGCGGTCAGCCTCGCGCACTGGCCCGACATCGGCGGCACCTGGCCCGGCAGCTATTTTGCCAAGGCGATCGACACGTTCCAGGAGGCGATGCGGATTCCGCCGGTGCTGATCGCGACTTCGGCCGGCGTCAATGCGGCGATCGTGCAGCTGCTCAAGGCCAATGTCCGCGATCCCGAATCCTGCGAGGGCGACCTCCTCGCCCAGATCGCCGCGACCAAGGCCGGCGAGAAGCGCATCATCGAGCTTTGCCGCGAGCACGGCAAGGCCGTCTTCATGGCGGCGCAGTCGCGCCTGCACGATCTCTCCGAGATCGAGATGCGCGCGGCGCTGCGCGACCTTCCGGACGGCGTCTATGAGGGCGAGGACTACCTCGACGACGGCAGCGCGAACAACGCGCCGGCGCGCATCCATGTGAAGATCACCATTCGCGGCGACGAGGCGTCCTTCGACCTCTCCGGCAGCTGCGACCGCGTCTCGAACTTCTGCAACACCACACCGTTCATGGCGCGCTCGGCCGTCGCCTACGCCGCGCGCATCATGAGCGGGCGCGACATGCAGCAGAACGCCGGCGCGCTCAGGCCACTGACCATCATCACGCGCCCGGGCTCGATCCTGGAGCCGGGCTGGTCGGCGTCCGTCGCGGCCGGCAACCATGAGACGTCCATGCGGATCGTCGATGCGATCTTTCGCGCCATGCAGGACACCATCCCCGAGCGCCTGTCGGCCGGCGGGGCAACCACTGCGGGTGTGCTGTTCTTTGCCGAGCCGCGGCCGAACGGATCGTGGAAGATGCTCTACGAGGTTCACGGCGGCGGCGAAGGCGCGCGCCACGATCGGGCCGGCATGTCGGCAACCCGGGTGCATCTATCCAACACCTCGAATACGCCGGTCGAGGTGATCGAAGCGAATTACGCGATCCGGCTCGAGCAGCAGGCGATCCGCCGACAATCCGGCGGCGCGGGGGCGTACCGCGGCGGCGACGGCTCGGTCCGCACCTACCGCATCCTGGCGCCTTCGATGCACCTGACCACTTGCATCGAACGGATGGTGATTGCGCCCTGGGGCATGCAGGGCGGCGAATCCGGCAAGGCATGCCGTATCTCGCTGGTCAGGCACGGCGCGAATGTCGCGATCGACGGCAAGTCGAATCTGGTGCTGCAGCAAGATGATCTCGTCACGATCGAGATGTGCGGCGGCGGCGGTTATGGCGCCGCGGCCGCAGAGTGAGGGGATTGCGATGAGCAGATTGTTGCGAACCGGGCTGAATGCAGGCGACGGCGCGCCGATGGCCGTGGTCGGCGGCGAGGGCGTCTACTTCCACCTGTCCGATGGCCGCAAGCTGATCGACGGCAGCAACACCGGCGGCGGTCTCGGCCATCGCCATCCCGCAATGGTGGAGGCGATCCGCCGCGCCGCCGACACGCCGGTCGTGAACGAGGGTTGGACCTGGGTCGGCCGCGAGCAGGCCGCGGACGATCTGATGGCGACCGCATTCAGGGGCGAGGAGGACTGGGTCGGCGCGGTGCGCTTCTGCATCAGCGGCAGCGAAGCCAACGACATGGCGCTGTCGCTCTGCCAGGCGCTGACGCAGCGGTCCGCATTGGCGACGCGCGAACGCGCCTATCACGGCATCACCGGCCTGTCGCGCAGCATGACGGTGCAGCCGCAATGGCACGGCGGGCTCGCCGTGCATGCCGGTGGCTCGAAGCTGCCGGCACCAATGGCGCCGGTGCGGATCCTGCCGGCGCCGGATGGCGCGATCTACGGCGCGCCGGCCAGCAATACGCCGCCCAGCGAGTATCTCGCGGATGCCACGCGGCTGCTCTCGGACACGGCGGCAACCATCATCGACTACACCCAGGGCGGCATCTATTACGACGGCGCCTATCAGGACGAGGTGGCGCGCTGCGCGCGGCAGGCCGGCTCCTACTGGATCGCCGACGAAGTCGTCACCGGTGCCGGGCGCGCGGGCCGCTGGTTCGCGTTCCAGGGGGCGCAAAGCCGCCCGGACATCGTCACGCTGGGCAAGTCGCTCGGCGGGGGCGCCGCCGCGGTGGCAGCGGTCGTGGTCTCCAAGGACATCGTCGAGCGGCTCAAGGGGACGAGCTGGCAGAACTACGGCACGCTGCGCGGCCATCCCATCAGCATGGCGGCCGTCAGCGCCTACCTGAAGGTTGTCACGGGCGACAAGATTCTCGAGCGTGTGCAGCAGCTCGAGAAGCTGTTCATTCGCCGCCTGCTCGCGATCGCGCAAAAGCATCCGAGCGTGCAGCGCGTCGCGGGGCAGGGGCTGCACTGGACGGTGGAACTGCACGGTCCGGATTGGCGCACATGGCGCGCCGACACCACGGAAGTGCCGATCGCCTCGCGCGTCGCGGAGCGGGCGCTGGAGGCCGGTGCGGTGATCGGCACCAGCGGCGAGCAGACCTCGCTGTTCCTGGCGCCGCCGCTGGTCATTTCCGAGCGCGAGGCTGACCAGCTTCTGGACGCGCTCGATCACGGCCTCGACATTGCCGACGAGGAGCACGGGTGAGCGCCGATCACGCACCGCCACGCCGGTCGCCGGCCTGGCCGGCCGATGAGCCCTGGCATCTCGCGATGCCGGAGGGAACGCTGTACGACGCGCTGGCGCGGGCCGCGCATGAACGGCCGTCGCATCCGGCGACGGTGTTTTACGGTGCAAGCCTGAGCTACGCCGAGCTGCGCGACCGTGTCGATGCCATGGCCGGCTTCCTGCAGGGCGTTTGCGGCGTCAAGCGCGGCGACCGCGTCATGATCGCGCTGCAGAACTCGCCGCAATATGTCATCGCCTATTACGCGGTGATGCGGGCGGACGCCGTGATCGTACCCGTCAATCCCATGAACAAGACCGCCGAGATCGCGTATCTCGCCGTGGACAGCGGGGCCAGGGTCGCGCTCATCGGGAGCGAACTGAGCGATGTGTTTGCGCCGCTGCTGGGCGAGGCCATCAGGCATGCGATCGTCGCGCAGTATCGCGACGAGATTCCAGCCGCGACGCCGTATACGCTGCCATCATGCGTGACGGAAGCGCCGGCCGAGGTGCCGTCATCGCCGGGCTGGCATTCCTGGTCGTCCGCGATCGCACAAGGCTTGCAGCCGGGTGTGATGACCGCGGGGCCGAATGATCTCATGATCCTGCCGTACACGTCCGGGACGACGGGCAAGCCCAAGGCATGCATGCATATCCATCGCAGCGCGCTGTTCACGGCGGTGTTGCAGGCGCGCTGGTATGGGCTCGATGGCAGCGCCGTGATGACCGGCTTCATGCCGCTGTTCCATGTCGCGGGCATGCAGGGCTCGATGAACGCCGCCATCGTCACCGGAGCCACGCTGCTGTTGATGGCGCGCTGGGACAAGGACTTGCTGCCGGACCTGTTCGAAACCTATGGCGCGACGTTCTGGAACGCGGCGCCGACCATGATCGTGGATGTGCTCGCAAGCGCCGGCTTCCGCGACCGTAGCTTCGCCAAGCTCAAGGTGTTGACCGGCGGCGGCGCCGCAATGCCGACTGCGGTGGCCGAACGGCTCAAAGGACGCTTCGGGCTCGATTTCGTCGAGGGCTACGGCATGACCGAGACGATGTCGCCGACGCATCTGAACCCGATGGCGGCGCCGAAACGGCAGTGCCTCGGCATCGCCGTTCACGAGACGGATGCACGGATCATCGACCCCGAGAGCCTGGTCGAGCTCGACGACAACGTCGTCGGCGAGATCATCGTGCATGGACCGCAGGTGCTGCAGGGCTACTGGAACCGGCCGCAGGCGGACGCCGAAGCCTTCATCGAACGCGACGGCAAGCGGTTCCTGCGGACGGGCGATCTCGGCTATCGCGATGCCGAGGGCTATTTCTTCGCGGTCGATCGCCTCAAGCGGATGATCAATGTCAGCGGCTTCAAGGTCTGGCCGGCCGAGGTCGAGGCCGCGATGTACCAGAACCGCGCCATCCGGGAGTGCTGCATCATTGCAGCGCCGGACGATTACCGCGGCGAGACCGTCAAGGCGCTTGTCGTGCTGGACGAGGCGGCGCGGGCAACGACATCGCCCGATGACATTGTTGGCTGGGCGCGTGGCGTGATGGCGAGCTACAAGGCACCACGCGCGGTCGTCTTCGTCGACCAGCTGCCGCGCACCGCAAGCAACAAGATCAACTGGCGGCTGTTGCAGGATGCCGAATGGGGGCGAACGGCATGAAATCTGCTTGGCTGGAAAACGGACGCAAGGCCGCGCTATGCTGCCGCTACACCCTTGAAGCTGCGATCCCCAGCCTCGCCAGGAAATTCGTGAAGAGATCAGGAAGTCGCTGATGCGCATCGTCAATGTCGCCGCCGCCCAGATGGGCCCGATCCAGAAAGCCGACAGCCGCCAGGCCGTGGTCAAGCGCATGATCGCGCTGATGGATGAGGCGAAAGCAAAGGGCGCCGACCTGATCGTCTATCCCGAATTGGCACTGACGACGTTCTTCCCGCGCTGGTATGTCGAGGACCGGGCCGAGTTCGACGTCTGGTTCGAGCGGGAGATGCCGAACGCGGCGACGAAGCCGCTGTTCGAGCGCGCGGCGCAGCACGGAATGGCGATGAATTTCGGCTATGCGGAGCTGACGCCCGACGGTCATCACTTCAACACAGCTATTCTCACCGACAAATCCGGCAAGATCGTCGGCAAATATCGCAAGGTCCATCTGCCGGGCCATGTGGAATACGACACCAAGCGCTCGCACCAGCATCTGGAGAAGCGCTATTTCGAGCCGGGCGATCTCGGCTTCAAGGTCTGGCGCGAGCTCGGCGGCATCATCGGCATGGCGATCTGCAACGACCGCCGCTGGCCCGAGACCTATCGCGTCATGGGCCTGCAGGGCGTCGAGATGGTGCTGATCGGCTACAACACGCCGTCGGTGAATGCGGAGAAGAGCGAGGAGGGCGTCGAGAAGCGTCTGTTCCACAACCGCCTCTCGGTGCAAGCCGGCGCCTACCAGAACGCGACCTGGGTCGTGGCGGTGGCCAAGGCCGGCGTCGAGGACGGCCACCCGCTGTTCAGCGGCAGCCTGATCGTCGATCCCAATGGCGAGATCGTTGCAGAAGCCAAGACGGACGAGGACGAGGTCCTGGTTCATCCTTGCGACCTCGATGCCACGACCTTCGGCAAGACCACGATCTTCGATTTCGCCCGGCATCGCCGCATCGAGCATTATGGCCTGATCACCAGCCAGACCGGCGCGGTGCCGCCGCCGGAGAAATGACGCCGATGGCCGACAAAGGCATCCCCTTGCGCGAGCTCGATCCGCGCGATCGCTACAAGCTGCTGTGCGGCGTGGTGGTTCCGCGGCCGATCGCGCTGGTGACGACGCTGGACGAGAACGGCGCGGTCAATGCCGCGCCGTTCAGCTTCTTCAACGTGTTCTCCGAAAGTCCCGCGCTGATCGTGCTCGGGCTCCAGCACAAGCCCGATCACTCGCCGAAGGACACAACCCGCAACATTCATCGGGACGGCGAGTTCGTGGTGCACATGGTGGACGAGGCGCTGTCGGTCGCGATGAACGACTGCGCGGTCGATTTCCCCTCCGGAGACAGCGAGGTCGCCGCGACGGGCCTGGCGACGCTTCCTTCGGTCGACGTGAAGGTGCCGCGCCTTGCGGCCGCGCCGTTTGCGCTGGAATGCCGGCGACATGTCGTGTTGAACTTTTCGCCGGATCGCGAGCTCCTGGTCGGCGAGGTCTTGCGGGTTCACGCCCGCGAGGGCCTCGTCGATACCGCCAACATGTATGTCGATCTCGAGGCCTACCGGCCGATCGGCCGCATGTTCGGCAATCTCTACACCACGCAGCGGGATACGTTCGCACTTGTCCGCGAGAGCCATGCGCAATGGCTCGCGCGGCAGGACGCCAAAGAGCTGAAGGACGCCTAGTGAGCCGAGAACTGCACCGTACCCAGCGCCATGGTGACGGCCGCCTGTGTCGGGTCGATCACCGGGATTTGAAGTGCGTCTTCGAGCGGACGGCGATGGCGCGCCATGCCGGCGCAGCCCATCACGATGGCGCGAGCGCCGTCCTCGTCGCGCAGCGCGCGGCCGACCTCGATCATTTTCGCCAGCGTGCCGTCGCCCGAGGCCGTCTCCGCAACGCTCATGTTCAGCGGCCGCTCGCCGGCGAGGCGGTCGGTCAGTCCCATCTGCCTGAGATAGCGCATGTGGCGCGCGATCGAGCGCTGGGCGATCGCAATCACGCCGAAGGTCTCGGCGCGGGAAAGCGCCGTCAGCACGCCGCACTCGGCGATGCCGAACACGGGGCGGTCGGTGCCTTCGCGGCAGACCTGAAGCCCGGGATCGCTGTAGCAGGCGATGACGAAGGCGGCCGAGCTGTTGTCGCTTTCGACGAGCTTTCGCAGCGGCATCGCGACGCTGTCGGCGTCCGCCTGGCTTTCGATGCCGAACGGACCCTCGGCCAGCGTCTGGCAGACCACTTCCGGCCCGCCTTCGAGGTCGAGCGGCTTCAGCGCATTCTCCAACCCTTGCGTGACCTTATGGTTGGAGTTCGGGTTGATGACGAGAATGCGCGGCCGGGTCATGATGGTCTTCCTGCAAAATGGAGATCACTTGCTTCAGGCATATCATGGAGTGCCTCATGACTGAACCAGTTTACGACCTGATCATCCGCGGTGGCCGCGTCGCCACCACCACCGACGTGTTCGAGGCCGACGTCGCCATCTCCGGCGAGACCATCGCGGCCGTCGGGAAGGGCCTTCCTCCCGCCAAGCGCGAGATCGACGCGCGCGGCAAGCTGGTGTTGCCCGGCGGTGTCGACAGCCACGCCCATATCGAGCAATTGTCCGCCGCCGGCATCATGAATGCCGATACGTTCGAAAGCGCGACGGTCTCTGCCGCCTTCGGCGGCACCACCACCGTGATTCCGTTTGCCGCCCAGCATGTCGGGATGAAGCTGCCGCAGGTAGTGGAGGATTATCACGCGCTGGCCAGGAAGGGCGCAGTGATCGACTACGCCTTTCACATGATCATTGCGGACGCGACCAGGGAGACGGTCGAGGAGCACATTCCGGCGCTGGTGAAGCAGGGCCATGCTTCGATCAAGATCTTCATGACCTACGACCGGCTCAAGGTCGATGACGAGCCGCTGCTCGACATTCTGCTCGCCGCGCGCCAGTCCGGCGCGATGCTGTGCGCGCATGCCGAAAACCACGGCATCATCGCCTGGATGGTGAAGCGCCTGCTTTCACGCGGCTACACGATGCCGAAATACCACGCCGTCAGTCACGCCCGCGTGTCGGAAGCGGAGGCCTTCACCCGGCTGATCGGCATGGCGGCGCTGATCGATCAGCCGATCATGATCTTCCACGTCTCGACCGCCGAAGGCGCCAAGGTGATCCGCGACGCGCGCGGGCAGGGGCTCAAGGTATTTGCCGAGACCTGTCCGCAATATCTGTTCCTCACCGCAGGCGATCTCGACAAGCCCGGCGCGGAAGGCGCCAAATGGATGTGCAGCCCGCCGCCGCGCACGCATTCGGACCAGGAAGCACTCTGGCAGGCGCTCTCGCTCGGCGATCTCCAGACCATCTCGTCGGACCACGCGCCGTATCGCTATGACGAGACCGGCAAGCTCCGCGCCGGTCCCAATCCGAACTTCAAGCAGGTCGCCAACGGCCTGCCGGGGCTGGAGCTGCGGCTGCCGCTGCTATTCGACGCGATGGTCTCGAAGGGTCGGCTGGGCCTGGAGAAGTTCGTCGAGCTGACCGCGACGGCGCCGGCAAAGATCTACAATCTGCATCCGCGCAAGGGCTCGATCGCGGTCGGCGCCGACGCCGACATCGCGATCTGGGATCCCAATCGCGAGGTCACGATATCAGACGAGATGATGCACGATCTCACCGGCTACACCCCGTTTGCCGGCCGCAAGCTGAAGGGCTGGCCGGTGACGACGCTCTCGCGGGGCCGCGTGGTCGTCGAGGGCAACAAGTGCCTCGCGAGCGCGGGCAGCGGAAAATTCCTGGCGCGCAGCGGCGGCGAGGCGGCGAAGCCGACCGGCCGGCTCGTTGCCGACATGGATCCCGAGCGGAATTTTGGGGCAAAACTGCTGTGACGGTGGACCGAGCGCGATGAAGATCGTCATCTTCGGCGGCACCGGCTTTGTCGGCCTCAACCTGGCGGAGGCGTTGCTCGCGCGCGGCCACGACGTGACGCTGTATGATCGTTCGCCGCCGCCGGCTGCGCAGCGATCCCTGCTGGATTCTCGGGAGCGGCTCCGCATCGTTCAAGGCGATATCACCGATGCGGCCGGTATCGATGCCCTCATCGCTGAAGGCTGGGACGCAATCGTGCTGGGTGCGGCCATCACCGCCGGGGATGATCTCGAGAGGGCGTCGCCCGCGCGCGTTCTCGAGATCAACGTCATGGCGCAGATCCCGATCCTGCAAGCGGCGATTCGTCACGGCGTTCGCCGCGTCGTCAACCTGTCTTCGGCGTCCGCCTATGGCGCCGCAGGCCAGCGTCATCAAGTCCTGGACGAGGAAACGGCCTGCGATCCCGTCTCGTTCTACGCCATCAGCAAATTCACCTCGGAGCGCTCCGTCGCGCGCCACGCCGAGCTCTTCGGCGGTGATTTCCTGAGCGTGCGACTGAGCGCCGTGTTTGGCCCGTGGGAGCGGGCCGGCGCGGTGCGCGATACGCCCAGCCTCCAATTCCAGATACTGGCCGCGTTCGCCCGCGGCGAGCCGGCGATCATGCCGGGACCAGGCGTTAAAGATTGGACCTACGCTGTCGACGCCGCCGAGGCCGTGGCTGTGCTGATCGAGGCCGAGCGGCCGCGCCATCGTCTCTACAACATCTCCAGCGGCGTGGCCTGGTCGGCGCTGCAATGGGGCGAGGCGTTTGCGGCGCTGCATCCCGGGCTGGAGTGTCGGCTGGCGGAGCCGGGCGAGAAGACCTTCATCAAGCTTCATGGTGGCGATCGCGCGCCGCTCTCCGTCGCGCGGATGGCCGACGAATTCGGCTGGCGTGCCCGGTTCGGCTGTGCGGAGTCGGCTGCCGCGATGAGCGTCTGGTGGATGCAGCACAAGGAGGGGATCTGACATGCGGCTGCAGGGGCGCACGGCCATCATCACCGGCGCGGGCTCGGGCATCGGCCGCGCCAGCGCAAAACTGTTCGCGGAGGAGGGCGCGCGCCTTGCTCTGGTCGATCGTGATGCCGCTGGCCTCGAGGAAACGCTGATCCTGGTCGGCGAAGCAACAACGCATGTCGGCGACGTCGGCGATGCCGCATTCGCCGAGACCGTTGTCGGCGGTGTCGTGGCGCGGCACGGCCGCCTCGACATCCTCATGACGGCAGCCGGCTTCTCCTGCGGCGGCACGGTGCTGACGACGAGCCCGGAAGACTGGGACGCGGTGTTCCGCGCCAATGTCGGCGGCACCTGGCTGTGGGCGCGGGCGGCGGTGCCGCAGATGCAGCGGCAGAACAGCGGCTCGATCATCACGCTGGCATCGCAGCTCGCCATTGCGGGTGGCAAGGGCAACAGCGCCTACATCGCCGCCAAGGGTGCGATCGTCAGCCTCACCCGCACCATGGCGGTGGACTTCGCCACCGACGGCATCCGCGTCAACGCCATCGCGCCGGGCGCGATCGACACGCCAATGCTTCGCCGCAGCTTTGCCCGTCACGCCAATTCAGAGGAAGTGCGTGAGGCCTCGCGCAACCGTCACGCCATGAAGCGGTTCGGCCAGGCCGAAGAGATCGCGCAGACCGCGCTGCATCTCGCCAGCGATGCCTCTTCGTTCACGACCGGCACCGTGATGGTGGTCGACGGAGGCTGGCTCGCGGCATGAGTGAGGCGCTCATCCAGCTCGAAGCGGACGTGCGCGCCGATCTCGCTCGGATCGCGCATCCCGGTGCCGCATGGCTCGAACCGAAGATCGGGCCGGACGGCAATCCTGCGCTGGATGTGCTCATCATCGGCGCCGGCCAATCCGGCATCGCCATCGGCTTCGGCCTGATGCGCTCGCGCGTCAGCAACATCCTCCTGATCGACAAGGCCGAGGAGGGGAAGGAGGGCCCATGGCTCACCTATGCCCGGATGCCGACGCTGCGCAGCCCGAAGGATTACACCGGTCCCGACCTCGACATCCCGAGCCTCACCTACCAGTCCTGGCACGAAGCCCGGTTCGGCGAGGAGAGCTGGCAGACGCTCGATCTGATTCCGCGCGCGCACTGGGCCGAGTACCTGCTCTGGCTGAGGCGCACGATCGGCTTGCCGGTATGCAACGGCTGTGAGCTCCTGGAGATTGCGCCAGCGGCAGACGGCCTGCTCGCCGCGCGCGTGAAGCATGCCGAAGGGACGGAGACGCTTTATGCGCGCAAGATCGTGCTGGCGACGGGGCAGGAGGGGATGGGCGGCTGGATGATCCCGGAGCAGCTAGCGCATCTGCCGGCAAGCTCGGTCGCGACCGTCGCCGACGACATCGATTTCGAAGGACTTCGCGGCAAGCGCGTCGCCGTGATCGGTGCCGGCGCCTCCGCCTTCGACAATGCCGCAACCGCGCTGGAGGCAGGGGCGGCCGAGGTGCACCTGCTATGCCGCCGGACGCAGATCCAGGTGATCCAGCCCTATCGCTGGCTGACCTTCCGCGGCTTCCTGCGTCATCTCAGCGATCTCGACGATGCCTGGCGCTGGCGCTTCATGCGCAAGGTCCTCGATATGCGGGAAGGATTTCCGCAACCAACCTATGATCGCTGCGCGCGGCACGCAAACTTCACACTGCACGAGGGCGCGCCGATCGAAGCGGCGCGCGAGATCGGCAAGGCCATTGAACTGCAGACGCCGCGCGGCGCCATCAATGCCGATTTCGTCATCTGCGGCGCAGGCATCGAGATGGATTTTGCCAGCCGCGGCGAGCTCTCCAGATTTGCCGGCAATATCGCCACCTGGGCCGACCGCTATCGGCCGCCGGAGGGCGAACGCAATGAACGGCTCGGCCGCTTTCCCTATCTCGCCGACGACTATGCCTTCACCGAGCGCGTGCCCGGCAAGACGCCGTGGATCTCCGACATCCATCTCTTCGCCATCGCCTCCACCATGAGTTTTGGCGCCTCGGGATCGTCGATCAATGCGATGACCACTGCGGTGCCCAAGCTCGTGAATGGGCTGACGCGCGGCCTGTTCCGCGCCGATGTCGAGCGGCACTGGGCTTCGCTCAGCGCCTACGACGTGCCGCAGGCAGTGGTTGCGCGGCCGGCGCGAAAGATGGAGGAGCAGCGATGATCATCCATGCCCCGCCGCAGCGAAGATTGGCGCGCAACTTGCTTCTTTCTTGACCAGCCTTGGCGACCTTCCTGTTCGACAATTCAAGGGAAAACGAATGCGTTTTGTGTCTTTCAGATCCGCGACCACGATCCTCGCCACCACCGCGCTGTTGCTGATCGCGACCGCGCCGTCGCATGCGCAATCCAGGGCGGAAACGCTGCGCTATGTGACCGGCGCATCGGTCAACACGCTCGATCCAAACATCCCCGGCGCGACCCGCGAGTCCTTCGGGCTCAGCATGAGCACCTACGATCGGCTGGTGTCGTTCGGTCGCAAGCAGCTCAACGGCAAATGGGTGTTCGATCTCGACACCATCAACGGTGAGCTCGCCGAATCCTACGACGTCAGTCCCGATGGCCTGAAGATCACCTTCCGCCTGCGCAAGGACGCCAAGTTCCAGGACGGCTCGCCCGTGACGGCGGACGACGTGAAGTGGTCGCTCGACCGCTGCGTCACCGCGCCGATCCTCGGCAAGGCGCAGCTGCTGACGGGATCGCTCACCTCGGCCGACCAGTTCAAGGTGATCGATCCCCTGACGATCGAGGTGACGCTGCCGAAGCCCGACAAGCTTGCGCTGCCGAATCTCGCCACCGTCTATCCGATGATCATCAACTCGAAGATGGCCAAGGAGCATGCGACGGCGGACGATCCGTGGGCGATGGCCTGGCTGAAGGAGCACACCGCCGGCAGCGGCGCCTATGTGGTCGAGAGTTTCAAGCCTGGCGAGCAGGTGACCCTCAAGCGCAACGAGGCCTGGAATCGCGGTTCTCCCAACCGGCCCGCCTTCTTCAAGCGCATCATCGTGCAATCGGTGCCGGAGCCGGCGACCCGCGCCAATCTGGTCGAACGCGGCGATGCCGATATCGTACTCGATCTCCAGGCGAGCGACGTCCAGTCGCTTGAAGCCAAGGGCAAGCTGAAAGTGGTCTCGACGCCGCAATACAACGCGATCACCTACGTCTCGATGAACAACCAGATCCCGCCGTTCGACAACGTCAACGTCCGCCGCGCCATCGCGTTCGCGCTGCCCTACGAGGACATGTTCAAGGCCGCCTTGTTCGGCCGCGGCATGCCGCTATACGGCGCCAGCTGGCCGGACGGCAAACCGCTGAACGGAATCTATCCGTTCCAGCAGCCGGTCAAGCTCGACCTCGACAAGGCAAAGGAATATCTCAAGGCTGCCGGATTCCCGGAGGGCTTCTCGACCACTTTCAGCTTCAATGTCGGGTGGGCCTCCCAGGCGGAGCCGATGGCGGCGCTGATCAAGGAGTCGCTCGGCAAGATCGGGATCAAGGTCGACATCCAGAAGCTGCCTGACGCGCAGATGTCGACGCTGATCAACGAGAAGAAGCTGCCCTTCTTCACCGAAGGCATCGTCGCCTGGCTGCCGTCGACGGACTACTTCTACCGCAACTTCTATACCGGCAATCAGCGCTGGAACTACTCGTCGATCAACAATCCCGACCTGGCCGCGATCGCGCAGGGAGCCCGCTTCGAGCCGGACAAGGCCAAGTATGAGGAGGCTGGCCGCAAGCTCAATGCGATGCATTTCGACCTGATGCCGCAGATCATGCTGTGGCAGCCAAATCAGGATGCGGTGATGGCGGCCACCGTCGAAGGCTACACCTACGAGTTCCACCGCCAGGTCGACTATCGCAACCTGAGCCGCAAGTAGCTTCCGAAAGCAGGAGAGGTGCCGAAAAGTGAAGACCGGTCTTGGTGCAACGATAATACGGGCGGGCAGGCGGCTGCTGTCGTCGCTGCCGGCGCTGTTCGGGGTGCTGGTCTTCACCTTCCTGCTGATGCGCGTCCTGCCCGGCGACCCCGCGGTGTTCTTCGCCTCGGGGCCCAATGCCGGCAAGGAGGAGATCGAGCAGATCCGCAAGCAGATGGGGCTGAACAAGTCGGTGCCGGAGCAGTTGGTGTTCTATCTCTCCGACATCGGCCACGGCAATCTCGGCCGTTCCATGATGACGGGCCAGCCGGTGCTCAAGGACCTGCGCGAGCGGCTCCCGGCCTCGCTGGAGCTCACCTTCACCGCGCTCCTGATCGCGCTGATCGCGGCGGTGCCGCTCGGCGTGGTCGCGGCCTTGCGGCCCGGATCGATCGTCGACCACAGCGTGCGCCTGTTCTGCGCGCTCGGTGTCTGCGTGCCGACCTTCGTGTCGGGCCTGCTCCTGATCTACGTCTTCTATTATCTGCTCGGGCTTTCGCCTGATCCGACCGGGCGGATCGACGTCTTCACCTCGCTGCCGCCGCAGCACACCGGTTTTCTCTCCATCGATTTCCTGCTCGCGGGCGATCTCGAGGGCTGGTGGGCGGCCTGCAAGCAGTTGATCCTGCCGGCCGTCAGCATGGCCCTGTTCGTGATCGCGCCGCTGGCGCGGATCACGCGCGCGTCGATGCTGGTCTCGCTCGGCAGCGATTTCGTGCGCACCGCGCGCTCGGTCGGATTGTCCTGGCGCAAGGTCGTCGTGACCTACGCGCTGCGCAACGCGATCCTTCCCGTCATCACCATCGCCGGCATCGTGTTCTCGACCATGCTGGGCGCCAACGTGCTGGTGGAGAAGGTGTTCTCCTGGCCGGGCGTGGCGTCCTACGCGCTCGATGCGCTGCTGTCCTCCGACTATGCGCCGGTGCAGGGCTTCGTGCTGCTGATGGCCAGCCTGTTCGTGCTGGTCAATCTCGTGGTCGACATCTGCTACGGCATCGCCGATCCCAGGGTGTCGATCGAATGACCAGTGCAACCCTTCGCCATTCGGTCTGGATCCTGCGCGGCAATCCGCTCACGGCCGTCGCCGCGGCCGGGGTGACGCTGTTCGTCCTGGTCGCGATCTTCGGTCCCTGGATCGTGCCCTACGATCCCGTGGTCTCGAACGTCTCGGAAGCCCTGCTGCCGCCGAGCGCGGCGCATCTGGCCGGCACCGATCAGCTCGGGCGCGACGTGTTCAGCCGTCTCATCATTGCCGCACGGCTCGACCTTGCCATCGCCGTCTCCGCGGTCGGCATCTCCTTCGTCATCGGCGCCGTGGTCGGCGCATTCTGCGGCTATGCCGGCGGCCGGCTCGATCGCGCCGTCGGCCGTTTCGTCGACGTGATGATGGCGTTCCCCCTGTTCGTGCTGGCGATGGCGATGGTGGCGGCGCTCGGCAACCGGATCGAGAACATCGTGATCGCGACCGCGATCATCAATCTTCCCTTCTACATCCGCTTCGCGCGCGCCGAGGTCAACGTCCGACGCAATGTCGGCTGGGTCGAGGCCGCACGCGCCTGCGGCGAGAGCCATTTTTCCGTGGTACTGTGCTTCCTGCTGCCGAACATCCTGCCGGCGATGGCGGTGCAGATCTCGCTCAATCTCGGCTGGGCCATCCTGAATGCCGCCGGCCTGTCCTTCATCGGCCTCGGCGTCAAGCCGCCGACGCCGGAATGGGGCATCATGGTCGCCGAGGGCGCACGCTTCATCTCGACCGGACGGTGGTGGCTGGTGGCCTTTCCAGGCCTTGCGCTGATGATGGCGGTGCTGTGCTTCAATCTCCTCGGCGATGGGATGCGGGACATTCTCGATCCCCGGATGCGCACATGAGCGAGGACCTGCTCAGGATCGACGACCTCCACGTCGCGTTCTCGACGCGGCGCGGAATGGTCGAGGCCGTGCGCGGCGTGACGCTGACCGTCAAGGCCGGCGAGATGCTCGGCCTCGTCGGCGAGAGCGGCTCGGGCAAGTCGGTCACCGGCTTTGCGACGACGCGGCTGCTCGATGCCGCCGGGCGCGTCACCGGCGGCAAGATCCTGTTTCGCGGGCAGGACGTTACCAAGCTCAGGGGCGATGACCTCCGCCAGCTCCAGGGTGCCGCGATGTCGATGATCTTCCAGAACCCGCGGGCGGCGCTCAATCCGATCCGGGCCATCGGATTGCAGATCGCGGATGCGATCCTCACGCACAAGCGCATCTCGAAGGAAGCTGCGCGCGCCGAGGCGCTGGACCTGCTGCGCGCCGTTCAGATCCGGGATCCCGAGCAGCGGATGAACGCCTACCCGCACGAGCTCTCGGGCGGCATGTGCCAGCGCGTCATGATCGCGATTGCGATCTCCTGCAATCCCGCGCTGCTGATCGCCGACGAGCCGACGACCGGGCTCGACGTCACCACGCAGAAGGTGGTGATGGATCTCCTGGCAGACATTGCCGCCGCGCGAGGCATGGCCACGATTTTGATCACGCATGACCTCGGCCTCGCGGCGCGCTATTGCCGCCGCATCGCCGTGATGGAGCGTGGCCGCATCGTCGAGGAGGCGAGCCCCGGCAAGCTCTTCAGCGCGCCGCAGCACGCCTATACGAGGCGCCTGGTCGCGGCATCGCCGACGGCGACGTCACGGATCGAAGACCTCGTGACTGAGGAGGAGAGAGAGCGTTACAACGCCATTCTCGACAAACCACGGCCGGTGCTGCCACATGGCACGCCGCCGCTGCTGGAAGTGCGCAAGCTCGCAAAGCGCTTCGACCAGGGCTCGGCCGCGGTGGCCGACTTCTCGATGACCATGGCCGGCGGCGAGAGCGTCGGTCTGGTCGGCGAGTCCGGCTCCGGCAAGAGCACGACGTCGCGGATGATCTGTCGCCTGATCGACCCGAGCGAAGGCGACATCGTGTTCGACGGGCAATCGATCGGCCACGTGGCGTCGCGTGATTTTCACCGCTCGCCGCTCCGCAAAGAGATCCAGATGGTCTTTCAGGATCCGAACGAGAGTCTCAACCCGCGCTTCACGGCGTTCGATTGCATTGCCCATCCCTTGATGCGGCTCGACGGCATGCGCACGGGTGAGGCGCTGCGTCAGCGTGTGGAAGAATGCGCGCAACGCGTCGGACTGCCGCTTGATCTGTTGCCGCGGTTTCCGCATCAGCTCTCCGGCGGACAGAAGGCCCGCGTCGGCATCGCCCGCGCCATCGCCTGCCGGCCGCGGCTCCTGGTGCTGGACGAGCCGACCGCTGCGCTCGACGTTTCGGTTCAGGCGGTGGTGCTGCAACTGCTCGATCGGCTGCGACGCGAGAACGACATCGCGCTGCTGTTCGTCAGCCACGATCTCAACGTGGTACGCATGCTCTGCGACCGCACCATCGTGCTGCGCAATGGCGGCATCGTCGAGCAGGGCGAAAGCCGGGCGCTGTTCGACAATCCGAAGACCGACTACACGCGCAGACTGGTCGAGGCGATCCCGCACATCGAGACCGGACCGACGCTGGCGGCCGCTCTTTGAGGCCTGGCGCGGCCAAAAAAGAGAGATGAGATCCCGCTGGCGAAGGGGCATTTAGTGGCATACCATTTGCTTGCAAATGGGTTCGGTTTCACTTTGCCCTTGGCCAACGATGGCCGGAATCACGGCATTACTGGAGGACTTCATGGATCGCAGGACCGTATTGAAGGGACTGGCCGGCGCGGGCGGTCTGGCATTGACCGGTCTCTCGGCGCCGGCGATCGCGCAAGGCGCATCCGCCCGGACCCTGCGCTTCGTACCCCAGGCCAATCTCGCGAATTTCGACCCGATCTGGGGTACCCAATATGTCGTGCGCAATGCGGCCGCGATGGTCTGGGACACGCTTTACGGCATCGATTCCTCGTTGCAGCCGCAGCGTCAGATGGTCGAGTCCGAGGAAGTGACCGACGACGGTACGACCTGGACGTTCAAATTGCGGCCGGGCCTCAAGTTCCATGACGGCGAGCCGGTGCTCAGCAAGGACGTCGTTGCAAGCCTGACGCGCTGGTCGGCGCGCGATCCGATGGGATTGATGATCAAGGCGCTGCAGCAGGAGCTCACGGCCGTCGACGACCGCACCTTCAAATGGGTGCTGAAGCAGCCCTTCCCGAAGATGCTCTACGCGCTGGGGAAGAACAATTCGCCCTGCGCCTTCATCATGCCGGAGCGTATCGCGCAGACCGATCCGTTCAAGCAGATCGGAGACTATGTCGGCTCGGGTCCGATGAAGTTCGCCAAGGGCGAGTGGGTGCCGGGCGCCAAGGCCGTGTTCGAGAAGTTCGCCGATTATGCGCCCCGCCAGGAGAAGTCGTCGTGGCTGGCTGGCGGCAAGCAGATGCTGGTCGACCGCATCGAATGGATCGTGATGCCGGATCCTGCCACGGCCGCCGCGGCGTTGCAGAACGGCGAGGTCGACTGGTGGGAGAACCCGATTGCTGACCTCGTTCCGGTCCTGAAGAAGAACAAGAACATCAGCGTCGATATCGGCGATCCCCTCGGCAATATCGGCTCGTTCCGCATGAACCATCTCTTTGCGCCGTTCAACGACGTGCGGGCGCGGCGTGCGGTGCTGATGGCGCTCAGCCAGGAAGACTATATGCGCGCGATCGTCGGCGACGACAACGCGCTCTGGAAGCCGCTGCCCGGCTTCTTCACGCCGGATACGCCGCTCTACACCGAGGTGGGCGGCGAGATCCTGAAGGGCAAGCGCGATCTCGACGCGGCCAAGAAGTTGCTTGCCGAAAGTGGCTATTCCGGTCAGCCGGTGACCTGTCTGGTCGCGCAGGACCAGCCGATCACCAAGGCGCAGGGCGATGTGACCGCGGACCTGCTGAAGAAGCTCGGCATGAATGTCGACTTCGTTGCCACCGATTGGGGCACCGTGGGATCCCGCCGCGCGGCGAAGACTCCGCCGGGACAGGGCGGCTGGAACATGTTCCATACTTGGCACGCTGGTGCGGACTGCACCAACCCGGCGCCGTACACGGCCATTCGCGCCAACGGCGACAAGGCCTGGTTTGGCTGGCCGAACAGTCCCGGTACCGAGAAGGAGGTGGCGTCCTGGTTCGAGGCCAAGAATCTCGACGAGGAGAAGGCCGCCATCGGCCGCCTGAACAAGGCGGCGCTCGACGACGTCGTCTATGCGCCGACCGGCTTCTTCCTGAGCTACACTGCGTGGCGCAAGAACGTCTCCGGCATCACCAAGGGGCCGCTGCCGTTCTTCTGGGGCGTGTCCAAGTCTGCATGATCGTGCGCTGAGGCCAGATGCTCTCCTACATCCTTCGCCGTATCGCCGCGACCTTGCCGGTCATGGCCATCGTCGCGCTGTTCGTGTTCAGCCTGCTCTATATCGCGCCGGGTGATCCCGCCGTGGTGATCGCGGGCGACCAGGCGAGTCCGGAGGATGTGGATCGCATCCGGCAAAGCCTCGGCCTCAACCGACCGTTCCTGGTCCAGTTCGGAAGCTGGGTCTGGCGCATCCTGCACGGCGATCTCGGCACCTCGATCTTCACCAATCTGCCGGTCTCGGCGATGATCGGGCAGCGTCTGGGTCCGACGCTGTCGCTGATGATCGTCACGCTGCTGCTCACGATCGTGGTGGCGGTGCCGCTCGGCGTGGTGGCGGCGTGGAAGGCCGGCAGCCTGATCGACCGCGTCATCATGGGCTTTGCCGTGTTCGGATTCTCGCTGCCCGTGTTCGTGGTCGGTTACATGCTCGCCTACGTCTTCGCGCTGGAGCTGGAATGGCTGCCGGTGCAGGGCTATACGCCGCTCACGCAGGGCTTCTGGCCGTGGCTCGAAAACCTGATCCTGCCGGCGATCGCGCTCGGCTGCGTCTACATCGCGCTGGTCGCACGCATCACGCGGGCGGCCATGCTCGAAGTGCTGCAGCAGGACTATATCCGCACCGCCAAGGCCAAGGGACTCGGGCAGGGCGGCATCCTGTTCATTCACGCGCTGAAGAACGCGGCGGTACCGATCGTCACCGTGATCGGGATCGGCATCGCGCTCCTGATCGGCGGCGCGGTCGTGACCGAGAGCGTGTTCGCGATCCCCGGCCTCGGCCGCCTGACTATCGATGCGATCCTGCGCCGCGACTATCCGGTGATCCAGGGCATCGTGCTTCTGTTCAGCTTCGTCTACGTCCTCGTCAATCTGATGATCGACGTCGTCTATACGCTCGTTGACCCGAGGATCCGCTATTGACCGACACCACCGTCAATCCGCAATCGCTTCCGGCCGGCCTCGTCGTCGCGCCGCAGCTGCCCGAGATCCTGCGGCCGGTCACGATCCGGCGCGGCCTCGTCGGCCTCCTGCGCGGCCATCCGACGGTCGCCATCGGCGGCGCGCTGCTGCTGACGCTTGTGCTGATCGCGGTCTTCGCGCCTTATCTCGGCACGGTCGACCCGACCGCGCTCGCACCCGCCAAGCGCACCCGGGCGCCGTCGGCCGATTTCTGGTTCGGCACCGACGTGCTCGGCCGCGACATCTATTCGCGCGTGCTTTACGGCGCGCGGGTCTCGCTCACGGTCGGCCTGTCGGTCGCGATCTTTGCGTCCGCCGCTGGCCTCGCCATCGGCATGGTCTCCGGCTTCATCCGCTGGGCCGACGGCATCCTGATGCGGTTCATGGATGGCCTGATGTCGATCCCGCCGATCCTGCTCGCGATCGCGCTGATGGCGCTGACGCGCGGCAGCGTCGGCAACGTCATCCTGGCGATCACCGTTGCCGAAATCCCGCGCGTCTCGCGCCTCGTCCGCAGTGTGGTGCTGTCGCTTCGCGAGCAACCCTATGTGGATGCGGCCGTGGCCTGCGGCACGCGCTCTCCAATGATCATCCTCCGCCATATCCTCCCCAACACGGTCGCGCCGATGCTGGTGCAGGCGACCTATATCTGCGCCAGCGCCATGATCACCGAGGCGATCCTGTCCTTCATCGGTGCCGGAACGCCGCCGACCATCCCGTCCTGGGGCAACATCATGGCCGAGGGCCGCGCACTGTGGCAGGTGAAGCCCTACATCGTGTTCTTCCCGGCGGCGTTCCTGTCGGTCACCGTTCTCGCGGTGAATCTGCTCGGCGACGGCCTTCGCGATGCGCTCGACCCGCGCATGGCCAAGAGTCTGTGATGTTGCCTGTGATGTCGCCTGTGATGGATCGAGGCTGATCGCGATGGCTTTGCTCGAAGTCGAGAACCTCCAGACCCATTTCCGCACACCGGGCGGCATCAATCGCGCGGTCGACGGGGTGTCCTTCCATGTCAACGAGGGCGAGACGCTCGCCATCGTCGGCGAGTCCGGCTGCGGCAAGTCGGTGACCTCGATGTCCTTGATGCGGCTAATCCCGGAGCCGCCGGGCAGGATCGCAGGCAGCATCCGCTTTGCGGGCAGGGACCTGCTGAAGCTGTCCGATCGCGAGATGCGCGCGATCCGTGGCAACGACATCTCGATGATCTTTCAGGAGCCGATGACCAGCCTCAATCCGGTCCTGACCGTCGGCCGCCAGATTCGTGAGACCTTGATGATCCATCAGGGCCTCGACAAGCAGGCGGCGGAGGCGCACGCGATCGAGATGCTGACGCTGGTCGGCATTCCCGAGCCGAAGCGCCGCGTGCGCGAATATCCGCATCAGTTGTCCGGCGGCATGCGCCAGCGCGTCATGATCGCGATCGCGCTCGCCTGCAATCCGAAGCTTCTCATTGCGGACGAGCCGACAACCGCGCTCGACGTCACGATCCAGGCGCAGATCCTGAAGCTGATGCTGGATCTGAAGCACCGCGTGGGTGCTGCGATCATCCTCATCACCCACGATCTCGGCGTCGTCGCCGAGATCGCCGAGCGTGTCATGGTGATGTATGCCGGCCGCAAGGTCGAGGAGGCGCCGGTGGCGGAGCTGTTTCGTTCGCCGCGTCATCCCTACACACAAGGTTTGCTTGGCGCGGTGCCGCGGCTCGGCTCGTCGCTGACGGGCACGGCAAGACGGCTTGCGGAAATTCCCGGGCAGGTACCAGATCTCAGAAAGCCGATCATCGGCTGCGTCTTTGCCGGCCGCTGTGCGCTTGCGACCGATCTGTGCCGGCAATATGCGCCGGGGCTCGAAGAAAAGGGCCCTCGCCACGTCGCCGCCTGCCACTATGCGGCCAAGGGAGCCGTCGCGGCATGAGCCCTCCGTTGCTCCAGGTCAACGACCTCAAGAAGCATTTTCCGGTCAACAAAGGCCTTTTCGGACGCAAGTCCGAATTCGTCTATGCAGTCGACGGCGTGTCGTTCGAGATCGCGCGGGGCGAGACCCTGTCGCTGGTCGGGGAGTCCGGCTGCGGCAAATCGACGGTCGGCCGCGCCATCCTGCGGCTGTTCGAGATCACCTCGGGGCAGGTCATCCTCGACGGCCAGAGGATCGACGACGCCGCGCCGAGCACGATGCGCCAGATGCGCCGGCGGGTGCAGGTTGTGTTCCAGGATCCGTTCTCGAGCCTCAATCCGCGCATGCGCGTGCGCGACATTCTCGCCGAGCCGATCCGCAATTTCGGCCTCGCCAAGTCTGCGGAGGATCTCGAGGTTCGCGTCACGTCGCTGATGGATACCGTGCGCCTGCCGCGCGAGGCGCTGAACCGCAGGCCGCACGAATTCTCCGGCGGCCAGCGTCAGCGCATCGGCATTGCGCGCGCGCTTGCGGCCGAACCCGAGCTGATCGTGTGCGACGAGGCGGTTTCCGCGCTCGACGTCTCGGTCAAGGCGCAGATCGTCAATCTGCTGCAGGATCTCCAGAGCGAGTTCGGCCTCGCGCTGCTGTTCATCAGCCACGATCTCGCGATCGTCGAGCACATGACCCATCGCGTTGCGGTCATGTATCTCGGCAAGATCGTGGAAGTGGCGCCGCGCCGGGAGATCTTTGCCGCGCCAAGGCATCCCTACACCAAGGCGCTGCTGTCGGCGGTGCCGCTGCCGGAGCCCGGGGCACAGCGCAATCCCATCATTCTCAAGGGCGACGTGCCGAGCCCGATCAACCCGCCGAACGGATGCCGCTTTCACACCCGTTGCCCGTTCGTCTTCGACCGCTGCCGGACAGAGGAGCCGATGCTGCGTTCGACCGGAGCCGAGCAGTGGGTGGCCTGTCACCTCGAAGAGCTGCCGTAGGGTCTAGCCCTGCCGGCGCAGGAAACCCGTGATCGTGACCTTGTCCCAGATGCCGGCCGCGGCAAAGGGATCTGCGCGGTTGAAGGCTTCGACCTCGGCGCGGCCTGGCGCCTCGACCAGGAACAGGCTGCCGATCATCGCCTGGCCGTCATCGGAGACCAGCGGCCCCGACATCACGATCTTGACGCCGAAGCGCGAGGTATCGCTCAGGAAGGACTTGTGCGCGTCGTAATTGGCAAGCCGCGTGGGCAGCGCACCGGTGCGGTCGAGAGCGTGAATGGCGAACAGCATGGTGGTCTCCGTTTCTTGCTTCGGTTCTTGGGACGGCCGCGGGGGGCGGCCGTCCGGACTGGACGTGATCGGGTGGTCTACTTCGCGCCGAGCTTGCCGGCGTCTTCGAAGGTCGGACAGGTCCGCTGCTCCAGCGGGACGTCGAACGGCTGGTAATTGGCCTTGGTGATGACGGTCGGCTTCAGCACGATCTCGCTGATGACAGGCTGATTGCGCAAGGAGCGGATCGCCATCATGGTGCCGAGACAGCCTTGCGCGAAACCGTTGTAGTCGCCGCTCGCCAGCAGCTTGCCGGACTTGATCGCGTCGATCGCCTCCTTGGTGCCGTTGATGCCGATCACCTGGGCCTTGCGATTGGCGCCGTCGAGCGCCTCGATCGCGCCGACCGCCATGGCGTCGTTGGCGGCGAGCACGCCGTCGATCTGCGAGTTCGACTGCATCAGGTTCTCCATCACCTGGAGGGCCTGGAGCCTCTGATAGTTGCCGGGCTGGGAGGCCAAAAGCTTGGCGCCCGGATTCTCCTTCAGCGCGTCGTTGAAGCCGCGGACGCGGTCGACATTGGTCAGCGAGCCCTTGACGCCCTCGATGATGACGATGTTGCCCTTGCCGCCCAGCGTCTTCAGCAGGAAGCGTGCGGTCTCGAGCCCGAGGCTGTAGTCGTCGGCCCCGACGAAGGACAGGAACTTGCCGCCGGCTGAACGGTCGGTGATGTTGACGACCGGGATCTTGGCTTCGTTGATCTTCTCGACGCCGGGCACCATCGCCTTGTAGTCGACCGGCGTGAAGACGATCGCGCTCGGCTTCTTCACCACGACGTCCTCGATCTGGCTGAGCTGCTCGGGGATCGAGTCCGGCTTGGTCGGGATGTATTGCAGCGTCTTCGCGTTCAGCGTCTTCGCCATGTTGTCGGCGCCGACCCTCACCGTCTGGAAGAACGGATTGGTCTGGTTCTTGGTGAAGACGGCGATGGTCTCGCCATCGGCGCGTGCCCCGGTGGTGAACGCGGCCGCCATCAGCAGCGGTAGCGCCAGATAGCCAAGTTTCTGTTTCATGTTGCCTCCATCCCTTGTTTTGCTTGTTGGAACTTCAAGAACTCATTGCGCGCGGCGGCGGGTCTTCATGTCGAGCCAGACCGCGAGAATGACGATGACGCCGGTGACGAGCGGCTGCCAGTTGGCACTGACCGAGAGCAGGTTCATGCCGTTCAGCACCAGGGTGAGGATCAGCGCGCCGATGAAGGTGCCGAACACGGTGCCGACGCCGCCGAACAGCGAGGTACCGCCGATCAGCACGGCCGCGATCGCGGGCAGCGTCAGGCTCTCGCCGATGTCGGCCTCGGCCGAATTGAGCCGCGACAGGAAGATGATCGAGGCGAGTCCGGCCATGGTGCCGGAGACGGCATAGACCAGCAGCAGGCGTCGCGCGACCGGGATGCCTGAGAGCCGCGCCGCGACCGGATTGGCGCCGATCGCATAGATCTCCTGGCCCCAGACCGTGCGTTGCGCAAAGAACGTCCCGATCCCGAGGAAGACCAGCAGCAGATAGACCGGGATGGGCAGGCCGAACAGATAGCCGCTGCCGATCTGACGGAAGCCGGCCGGGAAGCCGTGCAATGTCTCGCCCGCCATGTACCAGTAGGTGAGGCCGTTCAGCACCCAGAGCATGCCGTAGGTGGCGATGAAGGAGGGGATGCGGAGCGCAGTGACCATGATGCCGTTGAGCAGGCCGACGATGCCGCCGCAGGCAAGGCCGGTGAGGATGCCGAGCGCCGGCGAGCCGGTCGTGTGGATCACGGTCCCGGCGATACAGGCGGACAGCGCGACATTGGCGCCGACGGACAGATCGAGGCCGGCGGTCAGCACCACCAGCGTCAGGCCGGAGGCGATGAAGAAGGTCAGGCTCGCCTGCCTGAGCACGTTGAGGATGTTGCCGAGGCTCAGGAAGGAATCGCTGAGCACGGCGAGCACCGCGCAGATCAGGAGCGCCGCGAGCAGGCGGTAGAACACCTGGATCGCGTCCTGCGAAAGGAACGAGCGGGGCGGCGCGATAGCGTCCTTGGTGATGTCGGTCATGCGCGGCTCCTGAGGCCGTCGAGGAACAGGGCAACGATGACGAGCACGCCGACACTTGCGACCTGCACGGAGGACGGCAGCGAGATCAGGTTCAGCCCGTTGCGCAGCACGCCGACCGAGAGGACGCCGAGCAGCGTGCCGAGCAGCCAGCCATTGCCGCGCTCGAACGAGGTGCCGCCGACGGCGACCGCGGCGATGGCATCGAATTCGAGGCCAAGACCGGCGGTGGGGTGACCGGAGTTCATCCGCGCGGTCATCAAGAGACCGGCGATGCCGGCCATGGCGCCGCCGATTGCGTACACCGCGATCAGGAGCCGGTTCGGCGAGAGGCCGGCATAGCGCAGCGCCTCGCGGTTGCCGCCGAGGGCGAAGATGTAGGTGCCGAACCTCGTATGATAGAGCAGCACGTGGAAGACCGCGTAGGTCACGAGCGCCATCACGATCGGAACGGGGACTCTCAGAAGCGTCGCCGAGTAGATGTCGCGCACGCTGTGGGGAATGCCGACCACGCTCTGGCCGTCGCTGACGATCAGCGACAGCCCCTGCGCCATGCCGAGCGTGCCCAGCGTCGCGACGAAGGGCGGAATGCCCACGATCGCGACCAGCCAGCCATTGGCGAGGCCGAAGGCCGTGCCGACCAGCAGGCCGGCACCCAGGCCGAGCAGCATCGACTTGGTCGCGAGCGACACGATGGCGACGCAGAGCGAGGTCAGCGTCAGCACCGCGCCCATCGACAGGTCCAGCCCCTCGGTCATGATGATCAAGGTCATCGGCAGCGCGAGCATGGTCAGGATGGTCGACTGCACCAGCACGTTGGAGAGGTTAGCGACGGACAGAAAGCCGGGCGCGATCACGCTGAACAGTGCGATCAGCAGCACCAGCACCATGGCAACGCCGGGAATCCGCTGCAGCGGATTGGGTTGAGCGACGATCGCGGCCTCACGCATGATGCATCCCCAATCGCACGATGTTCTCCTCGGTCAATTCGCTGCGCGTCAGGTGTCCGGCGATGCGCCCCTCGCGCATCACATAGGCGCGGTCGCAGACATGGCAGATCTCGACCTGCTCGGACGAGATCATCAGGGCCGCCGCGCCTTCCGCGACGAGGCGGTCGATCAGCGCGAAGATCTCGGACTTGGCGCCGATGTCGATGCCCCGCGTCGGCTCGTCGAAGATGAACAGCTTCGAGCCGGCAGCCAGCCATTTGCCGATCACGACCTTCTGCTGGTTGCCGCCCGAGAGCAGGCCGACGGTCTGCCGTGCGCTTGGGGTCGCAATGCGCAGCTGGCGGATCAGCCCGTCGGCGGTGCGCTGGGCTCTGCGCTGGTCGAACAGCCCGCTCGGGAACAGCTTTCGCAGCGCCGATACCACCAGATTGTCGCTGACCGAGCGCAGCAACGCGAGGCCTTCGCTCTTGCGGCTCTCGGGGATCAGCGCGATGCCGCGGCGGGCGGCGAGGTCGGGCTCGCCGGAAATGCTCTTGCCGTCGAAGATGATCTGTCCTGATGTGACGGGGTCGGCACCGAAAATGGCGCGCGCGACCTCGCTGCGGCCGGAGCCGACGAGCCCGCACAGGCCGACGATCTCGCCCCGGCGCACCTCGATGTTGATGTCGGAGATGCCGGTTGGCGCGGTCAGGCCCTTGACCTCGAGCAACAGCTCGCCGGGCTTGTCGGTAAAGTGGCGCGGATAGGTCATGTCGACGTTGCGGCCAACCATCATGCGGACGAGCTGGTCCGGCGTGACGTCAGCGGGACGGACGCCGTCGATGCGACGGCCGTCGCGCAGCACGGTGATGCGATCGCCGAGCGCGAACACCTCGGCCATGCGGTGCGAGATATAGACGATAGAGACGCCGTCCGCCTTCAGCCGCGCAATCAGCGCGAACAAGAGCTCGGTCTCGCGGTCGGAGAGCGCCGCGGTCGGCTCGTCCATGACCAGGATGCGGGCGTCCTGGCTGATCGCTTTCGCGATCTCGACCATCTGCTGCTGCGCCACGCCGAGCTTGTCGACGGTGGTGGAGGGATCGATGTCGAAGCCGATCGTGCCGAGCACGCGCTTTGCATCGGCGAGGATCTTGCGGCGGTCGATGGTGCCGGGGATGCGGCCCTTCGGCTCGCGTCCGAGGAAGATGTTCTGGGCGATATCGAGATGGGGGACCAGCGAGAATTCCTGGAAGATCACGGCAATGCCGAGCTTCTGCGCGTCCGCGGTGGAGTTGATCGCGACCGTCTCGCCCTTGTAATAGAACTCGCCGGCGTCGGCGCGGTAGGCGCCGCAGAGCACCTTCATCAGGCTCGATTTGCCGGCGCCGTTCTCGCCCAGCAGCATGTGGACTTCGCCGGGGTAGACGGCAAAGGACACGTCATCCAGCGCCTTGACGCCGGGAAACTCCTTGCTGATGCCGCGCAGCTCCAGCAGCGGCGTGGGTGAGGTGACCTCGATCGGGAGCGCGTCGCTCATGACTTTTGACTCATGCCTTTGCACTCATGTATTGGCTCCGCCTGAAAAGATCTTTCCAGGGTTCATCAGTCCATTCGGATCGAGCGCGGTCTTGATCGACCGCATCACGTCGACGGCTTCGCCGAGCTCGTCGGCGAGATAATCGATCTTGCCGAGCCCGATGCCGTGCTCGCCGGTGCAGGTGCCGTCCATGGCGATGGCGCGGGCGACCATGCGGGCCTGCAGCGCCTTGGCGCCTTCGACCTCCTCCGGCCTTGCCGGGTCGATCAGGATCAGCATGTGGAAATTGCCGTCGCCGACGTGACCGACGATCGGCGCGACAAAGCCGTGCACGTCCGCGTCGCGCCGCGTCTCGGTGAGGCATTCCGCCAGCCGCGAGATCGGCACGCAGACATCCGTGATCACCGCGCGTGCGCCGGGGCGCAGGCCGAGGCCGGCATAGAGCGTGTTGTCGCGGGCGTGCCAGAGCCGGCTGCGATCTTCCGGCGCCTTCGCCCAGGCAAAGCCATGGCCGCCATGATCGGCGGCGATGGCCTGCGCCGCTTCGGCCTGTTCGGCCACAGAGCCCTCGGAGCCATGGAATTCGAAGAACAGGGTGGGCGCCTCGCGATAGCCGAGCTTGGCGTAGGCGTTGATGCCGCGCATCATGACGTCGTCGAGCAGCTCGATGCGCGCGACGGGGATCGCTGACTGGATCACCGAGATCGCGGTATCGACGGCATCGTGCAGGGTGTCGAAGCTGCAGACCGCGGCCGAGATGGCCTGCGGCACCGGATGCACTTTCAGCGTGATCTCGGTGATGATTCCGAGCGTGCCTTCGGCACCGACGAACATGCGCGTCAGATCATAGCCGGCCGCCGATTTGCGCGCGCGCCGCGCGGTGCGGATCACGCGGCCATCGGCCAGTACCACCTCCAGCGCCATGACATTGTCCTTCATGGTGCCGTAGCGCACCGCCATGGTGCCGGAGGCGCGCGTCGAGGTCATGCCGCCGATCGAGGCGTCGGCGCCGGGGTCGATCGGGAAGAACAGGCCGGTATTGCGCAGCTCGGCATTGAGCTGCTTGCGCGTGATACCGGGTTGCACCACGACATCCATGTCGCTGTCGTGCACTGCGAGAACCTTGTTCATGCGTGCGAAGTCGAAGCAGACGCCACCGGCGACCGCGGCCGCGTTGCCTTCGAGCGAGGTGCCGGCGCCGAACGGAACGATCGGCATGCCCGCGCCGGCGCAGAGCTTGACGATGTCCGCGACCTCCTGCGTGGTCTCGGGGAAGACGACGATATCGGGCGGCAGGCTCCGATAATGCGACTCGCTCTGCCCATGCTGATCGAGCACGCCGCGCGCAACGCTCGCGCGCGGGCCGATCATGCCGGTGAGGCGCTCGGCCAATATGTCCGTGCTGACCCGCGGTCCCATCCTTAAGCTCCCGTCTGCTCCCTGCTGCCGGACTCTTGTTGGTCCGTAGTCCAGCTTAAGCGGCTCTCGCGTTGCTCGCGACCTGCTTTAGGCCGAAATCGTAGTTGAGATGAAAATACTCGGTGTCCACCATGCGACCATCCGGCGCACGGCCGGCGGGAAGGCGGACGAATTCGCGGATCAGGCTGTCCTTGACGCCGAACACCACGTCGCTGTCGAGATACTGGTCGCCGGCAACGAACACGTGTGTCACGAGCTGCTCGAAACCGGGCGCTGAGATCATGAAGTGCACATGGGCCGGGCGCCAGGGATGGCGGCCCTGCACCTCCAGCATCTCGCCGACCGGGCCGTCATGCGGAATGGGGTAGGCCGCCGGCTTGATCGACCAGAAATGGAAGCGGCCGTTGGCATCTGTATGGAAGCGGGCACGCATCGCGAGATCGCCGATCTTGTCGAGCTGCTGCACGTCGTAATAGCCGTCATCGTCCGAATGCCAGACGTCAACGATGGCGCCTGCGAGCGGCTGGCCGTCCACGGTCGAGACCGAGCCGGTGACCAGCATCGGATCGCCTTCCATCGGCCCGGAGATGTCAGCGCCGCTGTCCTTCTCCGGCGCGGCCTGGACGAAGAACGGGCCAAGCACCGTGGTCTCGGTCGCACCCTCTGGCACCGGATGGTTGATGGCATCGACGAGCATGGAGACGCCGAGCGTATCCGACAGCAGGATGAACTCCTGGCGCTTGTCGTTGCACATGTGCCCGGTGCGGGTCAGGAAATCGATGCCGTACTCCCACTCCTGCTGGGTTGGCCGCACCTCGCGGACGAAGGCGTGAAGGTGACGCACCAGCGCCTCGCTGACCTGCTTGATGCGTGGATCGGTCGCGCCCGCGATCCGCTCCAGCATCGCATCCGTGATCGTGTTTTCGTTGAGATTACGCATGTGTATCTCGCGATCAGAGTTTTGGTTCGCCGAGGCCGGACAGCCGTTCGAGATGCTTGACGGTCGCAATGAAGTCGGTGTCGCCGTCGCCCTGTGCGACCAGCGCGCCATAGGTCTCGCGCACCTGCGCCGCGAGCTGCAACGGCACTCCGACGGCGTGGCCGGCGCCGAGGATGAGGTCGAGATCCTTGGCCATCTGCTTGCAGGAGAAGGTGGACTCGAAGTCGCGCGTCCGCAGCGGCGCGGTCTTGTACTTCACCATCGGCGAGGCAATCGCGCTGTCGTCGAGCACCTTCAGGATGTCCTGCCAGGCGATGCCGCCCTTGCGCGCCAGCGCCAGGCTTTCCGCCATCATCGCCGCCGACACCGCGATCATCAGGTTGACGGACAGTTTTGCATAGCGGGCTTCCTCGGCCGGCCCCAGATAGGTCTGCGCGCGGGTAAAGGTCGCGAACAGCGGCTTTGCGTTCTCGAAGGCCTGCTTCGGCCCCGAGACGAAGCAGGTCAGCGCGCCGGTGTGGACGATGCTGGCATTGCCGGAGACCGGCGAACGGAGATAGGAAATTCCGCGCGCCTGCGCCGCGGCCGCAACTTCGGTCGAGGCCTCGACGCTTACGGTGCTGGTCTCGATCAGGACAGCTTCGGGTGCCATCGCGGCGATGAGGCCGGAGGGGCCGAGCAATGCGCCGCGTAACGCCGCGTCATCGGGCAGGGACGTGACGACGGCCGGCTTGCCGCTCACGGCGGCGGCCGGCGAAGCGGCAACCGAAACGCCGAGTGCGCGTGCCTCGTCGAGCCGTGCGGCACTCTGATCGAAAGCGGTCACGGCATACCCGGCCTTGATAACGAGCGCCGACATCGGCAGACCCATCTTGCCGATCCCGATGAAAGCAACATTCCTGGAAGCGTCAGTCATTGTTCTTGTCCAATGGCGCTGCTAGGCAGCGCGTCCCTGTCGTTCGATGTCCTGCACCAGCCGCCGGCCGGATTGCGCCAGCTGCTCCTTCTTCGTCTCCAGTCCCTCGGCCAGCAACCGGCCGTTACGTTTCTTCCAGGCGCCGCCGATCATCACGGCCTCGATGTTGGCGAGGCCCGTCTGCATCACGACGGTGGCGACGGGATCGTGCACCGGGACGAGATTGAGATCGGAGGCGTTGATGATGACGAGGTCGGCGAGCTTGCCCGGCGTCAGCGAACCGATCTGCCTCTCGCGGCCGAGCATGCGCGCGCCTTCCGTCGTGATCCAGCGCAGTGCCTCGCGGACGGGAATGGTGGTCGTTGCGGGAATCGTTCCGCTCGCTTGTCGCGACTCCGCATTGTGGAGCGCCCGCTGCATCGAGAGCGCAACGCGGGCGGCGGAGAAGAGATCGCCTGCCAGCACGGATTCGAGATCTATGCCGATCGTCGGCCGAACGCCGCGCTTGAGGAGGCGTCCGGTGATCGGGAAGCCGTGGCCCTGAATCATCTCGTTCTCAGGCGTCACCGAGAAGGACACGCCGAGATCCACCATCCGGTCCAGGAGATCATCAGGCAGATCGTTGCCATGGACGACGTTGACGCCTGCGCCGCCGAGGCCGGCCTCGATCAGCTTGTCCCAGCCGCCGGGCGTCTTGGCCGGGCCGCCGCCCTGATGCATCGATGCGATCAGATCGAGCTCTCGCGCCAGGCGGAAATCGTGCATGGCGACGTCGAGCGTCGAATAATGCGGACCCAGGATCGCGAGCCCGAGCGTGACGAGCCCGTCGCGGTCGGCGAGGGGGCCCGCCAGCAGCCGCTCGACCTCGCGGCGCGGATGCGGGATCTCCGAGAAATGCGGCTCGCCCGGCTTCGGCTCGGGCTTCGGCGAGCCATGGAAGAAGGCGGCACGGATGCCGCTCTCGATCAGGCCGCGCACGGCAGCGTCGGTATGATCGGGCGTCGGGTTGTTGTGGCACCAGTCGACCAGCGTGGTGACGCCATGGTTGATCTGGTTCAGCGCGCCGACCAGCGTTGCGATATGGATGTCCTCGGGCCGGAATACGGTCGCGAGCCCGGCATGCATGCGGCGGAAATATTCGAGCAACGTCCAGTTCGCGGCATAGCCGCGCAGTCCCGTCTGCCAGGTGTGCATGTGCGCATTGATCAGGCCGGGGATGACGATGCGCCCGGCGCCGTCGACGATTTCGGTCTCGGCGGCACCGCTGCCGAGCTCGATCGATGGGCGCACGTCGACGATCCGGCTGCCTTCGACCAGCACATCGCCGCTCGAAAGGTCGCCGATCGCGTCATCCATGCTGATGACGGTGGCTGATTTGATCAACGTGCGCCGCATCGCTTTCACGCCGCCGCTCTTGCGGTGCCCGGCGGCTCGCCGGCCCAGGCGCGTGCAATCAGGTCGCGGATGGCGTTTGGCTCGAGCGGCCGCGGATTCCAGTAGGCATTGGTGACGGCGAGGTCGGCCGCCTTGTCGATGCCGCTTTGGGGCATGCCGATATCACGCAGCGCGACCTTCGCACCCAGCCGCTTCGCAAGCTCGAAAAGTCCTTGCGACGCATCGGCCGCGCCGATCGCGCGCGAAATGCGCGCCATCGCGTCGGGCACTGCCGGTGCGTTGTAGGCCAGCGCATGCGGCAGCACGATGGTGTGCGTCTCGGCGTGCGGCAGGTCGAAGGTGCCTCCGAGCGTGTGGCAGAGCTTGTGATGCAGCGCCATGCCGACGGTGCCGAGGCAGACGCCGCACAGCCAGGCGCCGTAGAGCGCCTCGGTGCGGGCCTCGCGGTCGTCGCTCCTGGTGGCGATGGCGGGCAGGGCGCGCGCGAGTGCGCGGATGCCTTCCTCGGCCATCAGCGACGTCACGGGATTGCTGTCGCGCGCATAGAGCGCCTCGACCGCATGGGCGATCGCATTGATGCCGGATGTTGCGGCGAGGCTTGCCGGCAGCGTCAGGGTTAGATCGACATCGTAGATCACGGTCTCCGGCAGCACGGCCGCATCGCGGACCGTGGTCTTCAGGCCGTTCTCGGTCTGGCCCAGGATCGGCGTCATCTCCGAGCCGGCATACGTCGTGGGGATGCAGAGCTGGTTGACGCCGGTGCGCAAAGCCAGCGCCTTGCCGAGCCCGGTGGTCGAGCCGCCGCCGAGCGAGACGACACAATCGGCCTCGCACGCCTTCAGCGCCGCGAGCGCCCGTTCCGTGATCTCGACCGGTGTGTGCATGGTGGCGTTGGAAAACAGGCCGGCGTAGAGCGGGCCAAGCGCGGCGCCCAAGCTCTTGCCTTGCGCCTCCTGCTGCGGCGTCGTCAGCACCAGCGCGCGCCTGCCGCCGAACCGCTCGACCTCAGCCTTGGCGGAAGCAAGCGTTCCGCTGCCGAACACGACGCGGCAGGGCAGGTTTTCGTAGGTGAACGAGCCGATCATGCGCCGGTCTCTTTGATGGGATAATCGACCTGGAAGCGCCCGATCCGCAAGTCGCCCAGCGCCTCGCGGACGCGCAGATGTTCCGGATGGTTGGCGTAGGCGGCAAGCGCCGCCTGATCGGTGAATTCGGAGAACAGGACGACGTCGCAGGCGTAGTCGACAGCGCTGACGTCGAGGCCGACCTCGATATGGGTGAGGCCGTCGATCCGGCCCTTGAGGCCCTCGAACAGGGTCTTGACCTTGACCCGGGCTGCGGAACGCTCCTCGGGGGTGTCCCCGCGCAGCCGCCACATCACGATGTGCCTGATCGGGCCCGACATTTCCCAGTTTCCTCGCCTGCGATAATACTTTGTTGGTGCCATTTTGCCTTGCAGAAATCGGAAATAAAGGTCAAAAATTGTAAGTCTCTTTTCCTGTTTACGCAAAAATGGACCGGCTCCTCCAACTCGAGGTCTTCTCCAAAACCGCTGAACTCGGCAGTCTGTCCAAAGCTGCCGATGCGCTGCGGATGTCGAACGCGGCTGTCAGCCGTCATCTCAGCGCGCTGGAGGAGCGGCTTGCGGTCCGGCTGATCGAGCGCAACACGCGCCGGCAATGGCTGACCGAGGCAGGGCAGGAGCTCCTGCAGCGCTGCGGCACGCTCCTGAACGAATTGGCCGAGGCCGAGGATGCCGTCTCCGACCGCGCGCTGTCGCCCAAGGGCATGCTCCGCGTGACGAGCTCGTTGTCGTTCGCGATGATCTATCTCGCGCCGATGCTGCCCGCCTTCCGCGCGCTCTATCCTGATCTCAGCGTGCAGATCATCAGCGCAAACCGCTATCTGGACTTCATCGAGGCCGGCATCGACGTCGCGATCCGCACGCGGGAGCACGAACCGGACTCCAACATCATCGTCCGCCGGATCGGCCAGATGCACCGCGTGCTGGCTGCGGCTCCCTCCTACCTGGAGAAGCACGGCTGGCCGGAGCATCCCGCCGATCTCGCCCGCCACAACATGCTGATCTACAACCTCGCCAACGATCCCTATTCGCTGCGGCTGAGCCAGGGCAGCACGACGCAGACCATCCGCATCGCGCCGACGCTCGACAGCAATGACGGCCAGATCATCTGTGGTGCAGCGCGCGCAGGGCTCGGCATCCTGATCCAGCCGCTCTACATCGTGCAGGGCGATATCGCTGCCGGCCGGCTGGTGCCGGTCCTGACGGGCTGGGAGCTGCCGCTGCTCACCATGAACATCGCCTATCAGAACCGCGTCAGGCTGCCAGCCAAGATCAGGGTCTTCTCCGACTTCCTGGTCAGCCACATTCGCGAGCATTCAGAGCCGGGGATCTGGATCGACGCGGCGAAGTGAGCGGGCAACCCGAGAATTCGGGTCGCCGTGGGCGGATCGGCGCGCGATACGCAGATCAAACAGCCGAACTCGGGCTGGTTCGCGCAGACACGACCGTCGACGGAAAGTGACTCGCGAACGCGCGCGTCTTGGGTTGGACGCGCGATCCGTCGATCACCTCGAGCCGGCCGCAGCGGTTCAAGGTATGCAACTTCCTGCCGGGCCATAGCGGTCCGGGCTTCAGAGAGTGGCGGACGATCTGCTTGAACGCCGTCGGCGACAGCTCGACCACCTCCGCCAGGGCGAGCGCCGCGCCGTATCCGTCGGCACAATCCTGGACCGGTCGCCACAATTTGCCATTGAGGGTGACGAAATTCCCCGCCGGCCGCGTGCTTGCGCGGTCGATCAAGACCGGATTGCTGGCGTGGGGCAACCAGGGCCCCAAGAGGCGGTCGGCGTAGTAGATCGCCAGCGAATCCGAATAGCCGCCCGCTCCGTCGCGCCAGGCGCCGAACAGATAGTGCAGGCCGTTGTGCCGCGTGATCGTGGCGTCGGCCAGCTCGAGGCCGGAAAGGAGCGTCGCATATCGCTCCCATTTGTCCGGAAACCGAACGCATTTGTAGAGGGCGACGTCGCCGCGCGTCGAGCTCTCCGGGATCATCCACAGCTCGCCATCGTCTTCGATCAGAAACGGATAGGAGAGGTGCCAGGGCTCCTCCAGCACCGGCATCACCTCGCCGACCGGCCCCGCGTCGCCGAACTCGATCGCAGAAATGATACCTTTTCCGATGCGGTGATCGAGATCCTCGAAGAAGACGAATGTGCGTCCCTGCCACGTGATCGGAAACGGATCGGCGTAGAAGTGGTTTCCAGGATCTCCCAGCACGTTCCAGCCTGGGCCGGATAGATCTCCGGTCTGCCAGACGCCTCCGCCGTCATTGAAGCGCCATCCGATATGCCAATGCGGGGCATAGCAGCAGAGGCGATAGATCTCCTTGGCGATCGATGCGGCAAGGCCGCGAGCGACATAGCCGACGGGTCCGCGGCGCAAGCCATTCCCGGCGGGGCGCGCCAGTTGCGGCACAATTCGCGGCCTTCCCGACAGGACTGCCGCCACCATGGTCAGGGTTCGCGCCATGACGGTTTCGAGCGCGCCGCTGAGGCCCGCGGCAATCTCTCCGGATGGACGGCCACGGTCGAGGACCGAACCGTCGACCTCGTTGACGATGTCGATCACGGGCAGGTCGCCGGCGAGAATGGCGGCGAGGGCGGCATTTTCGCCCGCAGCTCCGTTGAACAGCGGACGCAGATACAGCCGGGCAGAGCAACTCGGATCCCGCGCGGCGCCCGTAAAATCGACGATCATATCAGCGGCGCCGCAAGCCTGCGCCCCTTCCGGAACGATCTTCAGCCTGTCTGCGCCGCCATGTTTGCCTTTGCGCAGCACCACGCGTTCGAGCTCGAACAGGGCGTCGAGTCCTGCGGGCCGCGGCTCCGCCGTTGGCGCCCATACGATTCGCACAGGCACGTCCCGGCCGTCGATCGACAGCGTCTCGCGGGCCATCCATTGCCGCGCATAGTCGCGTTCACAGCGAAACTCGATGATCATGTCGAGCCAATCTGTTTCAACGGATCATGTCAAATGACCTGCTCGAGAATACGAACGTATTCGTCAACCATCGCATCTACCGAATAGCGCAATCTCAGGCCTTTGGCGTTTTGTCGCAGTTCCTCGCTCAGGTGCTCGTCCGTCAACAGCGTGGAGACAGCCGCGGAGAGCTTCGCATGGTCGGAGGCATCGACGAAAAGCGCAGTCGGTCTGCCTTCGTAGGACAACACTTCGCGCAGGACGGGAAGATCGGTCACGACCGAGGGAACACCGGCGTTCGCAGCCTCGACCGCGGCGAGACCGAAGGTTTCGGCCTGTGTCGGAAACACGAACACGTCCAGGCAGGCCAGGAAGTCCGCCATCCGGCTGGGAGGAATCTCCCCGAGCCAATGCAGTCTGTCCGAGACGTTCAAGTCGTTCGCGAGCTGTCTCAGTCGGGCCGCGTCGGCGCCCTGGCCGGCAAGCGCAAGGTGCCAGGATGGCTGACCCGGCAACAGACGTATCGCCAGATCGAGCCGCTTGTGCGGATGCAGCCTTGCTGCGCAGCCAAGCAGGACGCAGTCTGGCGGCAGGTTGAATCCATGTCGTGCAGCCTCCTTCGACAGCGTGAGGGCCTTGTCGTCGAAGCCGTGCGGCACATGCACCATGCGCGACCGGTAGGCCGCGGGGTAGCGCGAATATTCGCGCTGCATGTCCTTCGAATTGAGCGTGATGCAGTCGAAGAAGCCGAGACTGCCCATGACGATGTCGGCGGTGCGGACCGGCCAGCTCATCGACATTGCGGATGAAACCTGGTTTGCGACAACCGGTGCACGGCTGACGAGGCGCGTCACGCCACCGCCGATGACGTTGCCGAAATGCTGGAAGGTCAGGACGGCGTCGGGCCTCGTGGCCCTGATATGGCGGCCGAGCGTCCGCAGCATCCGCAGCAGCGCCACCGGATTGCCCGGCCGGCTCCGCGCGCAGTAGAGCGTATCCGGCGGCTCATCGAAAGAGTCCGACTTGCGGAAGAAGAATAGATTGGTGACCCGGTAGCCGCGAGCGGTGAGCCCGGCGCCGAGAAGCCGCGAGATTTCCTGCGCACCGGCGTTCTCGGCCTGGGTTTGCGCGAGAAGCACGTGCAGTTTCGGCCCGCTATTGTCCGGCCGCGCCAAAGCCGTCGCGCTCGTCTCGCCCAATTCCTTGTTCGGCTGATAGTGGAGCACGAATGCCGACCTGCTAAAGAAACGAAATCTTCACCTTCTTAACTCCGTACCTATCATGCGGGTATCGCCCGGACATCGGCTAGCAACAAACGGAGTTAATGCGAGGCCTTTGCAACCACATCGTTCGCGCGGTATTTCCGCTGTTTCCCGACGGTGCGCGGCGAGTGCGTTAACCAATCGGTCCTGCACGCTGCCGGCGCGTGGCTGCGGATTCCCCGAGCCGCGGCCCGATGACATCTAATCGCCCGAGTCCGCGCCGCGAACTGCATAGTTGCCGTGCCTCGAAGCAGGGAAGCGCAAGAGCACGAGGACCGAGGGATCCACCCCGGATCGCCGGCGACAGAGGATATTCAGGGCAATGGTCGCGAGCGCGAGCGACACCGTCGCCGAAATCGCCGCGCCGAGCACGCCGAGCCAGGGAATGAGGACGATAAATCCCACGAGCCGCAGCGCGACGTTGGCGGCAACGACCGGCACATAGATTCGTTCATGGCCGGTCAGCTGCAGGATCGCAGCAGACGGGCCGCCTGCCGCCTGGATGGCAGTTCCGATCGCGAGCACGATCAAGACCGAGTGCTGTGCGGTGAAATGAGGTCCGAACAGGTTGAGGAGATAGGGGCCGCCGATCCAGATGATGACGAGGCCGGCGATCACGCAAAGTGCGGTCACTTCCGCCATCAACCGCAAGGTCCGCTCGAACTCCCGGTGGTTCTTGCTGAAATACAGTGACGGAAGCCGGCGTGCGCCGAAAGTGTACAGCGCTGCGGACAGCATGGCGAAGATGTTGGCAAGGCGCGAGGCGGCAAAGTAGATTCCGGCGGTCGTCGGATCCAGCATCCAGTAGACCAGAATGACGTCGAAATACTGGTTGGCGGCTTCAAGGATGGATGCGAGCCAGAAGTGAAGGGCGCTCGATCGCCAGCGGGATGTCTCGGTGCGCGCCGGCGTACCGCGCAAATCCGGCAGCACTCGCGCGATCGAAATGATCTGCGCCACCAGGCCCACCGACATGGCCATCGTCATCACCGCGATCAGCTCGGTGGGATCGAGTTGCCGATGGCCGAGCAGCATGACGAGCAGGAACAGGACGACGATGACCCGCCAGAAGAACTCGCGATTTCCCTCGCCCATGAGAATGCTGACCAGCGAGCGCGCGATCTGGCTCCCAAGCATCACGGCGGCGTTGACGGCCGTGTAGGCCGACACCACGATGATCAGCAGCCACCAGTCGCCTCTCATGCTTGCCACGATGGCGATCCCGGCGATCACGATCAGCATTGCGACCGAGGTAATCTTGAAGCTCGACAGGAGGACGCCTTTGGTGAGGTCCGGCCTGTCACTGACCTGATACTCGTTGAGGAATCGCACCAGCAGGGATTCCTGGCCGACCAGTCCCAGGACGGCTGCGATCTGGGCGACCGAGAGCCAGGTCGCAAAGATGCCGAAGCCATCGGGCGACATCGTCCGTGCCGCCAGCGAGAACAATGCAAACGCGAGTACGCCGCTGCCAACCTTGAGGAGGATGGTCCCGGCAACACCGCGCGTGACATCGCGCCGCATGAACTGGAGGATGGCTTCGATCATGGAGGTTTAAGGGGCTACGCTCCCCTGAAGAGACGTGTTCCGATACCGGCGACAACCTAGCATGCTGCAACGGCGCGAGTGTTAATGGACGAGATGCAGGATCTCGCCGGCCGCGACGATATCGCGGCTACGTCGGCTGCTTCACTCTGGAACATCGTCGTCCTCATTGTCCCGGTTGGTGCAAAGTCCAGCTCGACCGACTGACTGCCTGGCGCCGCATCGACGACCGAAGAAGAGGAGATCGGCGGTTCGAGTGCGGAATGGCGCGTGGGATCGGTCGCCGGGATGTCGGAACCCGGAATCTACCGAGCAACTCGAGCAAGACGCGTGCCGGAACGGCAACAGCGCGCCCGCCGCTTCCGGTCATTAACCTCAATCCTCGGAAATGATCGCACTTGCCTCCGCGATGCGACATCAGGCGAGAGAGTTGCACAGGGAACCGCCGTTAATCTGGGAGCCGAAGCCATGACGACGGATGGAGCCGTGACCGAGCCAATCGATGAGGGCGAGACGGCAACGATCGTCTCCGACATCGTCGTTGTCGGCGGTGGCCTTGCGGGATCGCTTGCGGCGGCCGTGCTGGCGCGGGCAGGGCATCGCGTTGCTCTCGTCGACAAGCGCGCGATCTATCCGGACGAATTCCGGGTCGAAAAGATCGGCGGCCATCAGCTGGAGCTGTTTCGCAAGCTGGGCTTTCTCAACGCGCTCGAGGACGTCGCCTGCCGATATGACCAGGTGCTCAATATCCGGGAGGGCAAGGTGGTCGATGTCAGCGTCGGCCAGGCTTACGGATTTCCCTATGCCGATCTCGTCGCCATGGCGCGTCGCCAGATCCCCGATCCATCCCACCTGATCGTCGACGAGGTCACTGCGATCAGCAGCAGCGACGATGTCCAGCATCTCGAGCTGGCCTCCGGACGGCGCGTCACCGCACGCCTCGTCGTTCTGGCCACGGGCATGGCGGGAGTCCTCGGTTACAGGCTCGGCATCAGGCGGCGCGTGCTGGCCGAGCGCCATTCGGTTTCGTTCGGCTTCACGATCGCCCGCCAGGACGGTACTCCGTTCGATTTCGAGGCGCTGACCTGCTACGGCGAACGTGCGGCGGACGGCATCGACTATCTCAGCCTGTTTCCCGTCCGTGCCGGCATGCGGGCCAATCTCTTCATGTTCCGCGATCCGACCGACCCGATCATGCGGGAGTTGCGTCGCGAGCCGGAGGCGACGGTCTTGCGCCTGCTGCCGGGATTGCGGGACTACCTCGGCGATTTCCGCGTGACCGACCGGGTCCAGAACTGGGTGATGGATCTGACCGTCGTCGAGGGGCATCTCCAGCCCGGCGTCGTGCTTATCGGCGATGCGTTCCAGACCAACTGTCCCGCGGCCGGCACGGGTGTCGCCCGTCTGCTGGTGGACGTCGACCGTCTTTGCACCGAATACGCGCCGCGGTGGCTCATGACGCCAGGCATGGGCCGAGAGAAGATCTCGCAGTTCTATTCCGATCGCGACAAGATCGCGGCTGACCAGCAGTCGCTGAAGATGGCGCGCTTCCGCGAGGCTCTGACGTCCCGCAGCGACATCGGCTGGGACGTACGACGACGGTTGCACTTCCTGCGGCGCAGTCTGACCCACCGCGTCGATCAGATGCGCCCGGGTTGGCTCGGGCGTGTCCGCGGCGCGTTGCGCGCCTGAATTCTGCTCCGCCTTCGCGTGCTGTCGGTCAGCGCGTGGGAGTTGGGGTTCGCGCGGGCTGGAGCCTCAAATCCGACAGCCGCTTGGCCGCCAGCTTGAGCCAGGGAGCCTGCTTCAGCGCGAACAGGGCGATGGCGCCTGCGGCGCTGCCGGCCTGCGTGACTGCCCACATCGGCGAAGGCTGCCCGCCGAACAGTTTCTTGTATGGCTCGTCGCCAATGGTGAAATCGAGCATCTGATCTCCGCGCTCGATACAGTCCCGCGCCACCTGCTCGAACATCAGCGCGCCAAGGGATTGGCTCTTGTAGCCGGCGATGTCGAAGGCGCTCATGATGATGAGGAAGCTGCCCCGATGGCATAGTCCGAGCACGGCGGCAATCACCTCGCCGTCCATCTTCATGGCGTAGAGGCGGACAAAGGAACCGAGGCCGCCAAGTGCGACGGCGGAATAGAAGCCGTGATATTCGGGGCGCTGCAGCAGGTCTCCGTCGCCCTGTGCGTGAAAGCGCGGACCCCGGAACTTCCTCATGACGTCCAGCGCCTCGAGCACGGACGCGCTGTCGCCGCAGCACTGGAAGCTCAGCGCGCCCTTCTTCTCGAGCTGACGGCGTTTCTTTGCGAGCTCCTTCTGATAGGAGCGATCGAGCGTGCTGGCCCGCCATTGCTCGAACGGCGCGACGAGAACCGTCGCGTAGGCATTGGTGTCCATCGCTACGCGGCGGGACGCAGCCAGGAGGTCTTCGATCGGAAGCCGTGCGTCGGGCAGCTTGACCATTCGGAGCAGATCGAAAGGACGGACAAGGCGCCGAATCTGCGCGCACGCGGCCGCGTCGTCGAGCAGTTGCGAGAACACGTCCGGGCTGCAAACCGGCGCCAGGTAGTCGGAAACGCGGAGGTCGGCGAACTCGACGGTTCGTATCGGACCACGCCGGATCCGGAGAAGGGGCAGCACCATCGCGAGGGCTCCCGTCGCGCGGTGGCGGACCACGACGACCAGAGGAGTTGCGCCCGTTTCCGGCGCGAGCCTGGTGTAGAGGCTATGCAGCCAGACCGGATGCTGGAACGCAGTGGCGGCCGAGCGACCAAACAGCTCTGCATATTCCGGAGACAGAAAGTCGAACGACTGCTCGATGACGATGTCGAACGTATTGCTGAGCTTGTTCATGAGAAATCAGTGAAACCATGTCGATTTCGCGAGCGTCGGTCGCGCCTGGCCGGGCTTATAGCAAGGTCGTTACGGGGCAGACACCGGCAGCGTGCGATTTGCATTAATGCGTTCAGCGACGTTCGTATCGTTACCAAATTCCTAAAATGCCGGAGGTGCACAGACCCGGGGCTGAGGATGAGATCGTGCGCGGCCGGCTCGATGCCGGATGATGCTCAGCCGGCCGGAATTCACACCCGGCGAATTCGAGCGCCGGCAGAGATGCCTGTCGCTCGTAGCGGGAAGTGCCGACGGCTTGGCGTGGCGCAGGCCCATCAGCAGGTTCGACCGCGCAACCTTCGATAGCGCACGACAGGCCCGAAGGCAGGACTTCGGGCGTGCCGTCATGGCTACGGCGCATCGACGCGTGGGCTCGGATCGGATGCACAGTTTTGCTGCACCACGATACGAATCGTAGCAGCTTTCGCTGCAATAACGCGCTTGACTTCGTAACTGATCTCAACGACCGTGCTGGACAAGCGTTGGGCAGTTCAGCCCGTCAACGCAGCGAGTTTCAACCATTTCCAACATCGCGCGGATTTCGCGTGCTCGGTTGGCGGCGAGGGCGCCCTCGGCTTAACGAGCCGATGGGCGCCTTTTTCATTTCGGGACGAGTGATGGCGCGGACCACATACCGGATCGGCATAATGCTCTCGACGACGGGGTCCTATAGCGTCGTCGCGCGGTCGATGCTGAACGGGGCGCTGCTCGCCCTTCGCGAGATCAACGCGAGCGGCGGCGATATTGCGCTCGAGCCGGTGGTCGTGAATCCGTCCGGCGACCTCGCGAGCTATCGCTCGCTCAGCCTCGAGCTGCTCGGCTCGGGGGTCCGGCATGTGGTCGGCTGCTACACCTCGTCGAGCCGCAAGGAGGTGATCCCGTGCTTCGAGAAGCTCGACGGCCTGCTGTGGTATCCGTCTCACTACGAGGGATTCGAGAGCTCCGATAACGTCATCTACACCGGCGCCGCGCCGAACCAGCACGTGCTGCCACTCGTCGACTACCTGGCATCCCGCGTCGGTTCGCGCGCCTTCTGCGTCGGCTCGAATTACATCTGGGCCTGGGAAAACAACCGCATCTTCCGGGAGGCGCTGACTGCGCGTGGTGGCACCGTGCTCGCCGAACGCTATCTCTCCGTCGGCGACACCGAGGTCGATCAGGTGATCGCGGCAATCATCGACCAACGCCCCGACTTCGTCTTCAACAATCTGATCGGCACCAGCGCCTACGCGTTCTTCCGGGCGTTCCGGGCCGCCTGCCGCGCGCGCGGCATCGATCAGGCCGCCGAAATCCCGGTCGCGAGCTGCACGCTGTCGGAGCCGGAATTGCCGGAGATCGGCCCGGATGCGATCGATGGACATCTATCCTCGAGTGTCTATTTTTCTTCGCTGAACTCGGCGGAAAATGGCGCCTTCATTCGCGCCTATACGACGTCCTTTCCGGACGGACCGGCTTCGTCGGCGGATGCCGAAGCGTCCTACATCGCCGTCAAGCTGCTCGGAGCGGCCTTGTCGCAGGCCGGCACCGACGACGCCCGGACGGTCCGCGCCGCCGTGGCAGACCAGCGGCTGCATGCGCCGCAAGGCGAGGTCCGCATCGACCGCCAGACCTTCCACGCCTGGCTCACGCCTCGGATCGGCCGGTCGACCGCCAACGGGCAGTTCGAAGTGCTGCTGGAATCGCGCGAGCCGATCGCGCCGGATCCCTATCTCGTTCAGTCGTCGCCGCGCTTTGCCAGCGCAATGCGCTCTCCACATCTGAAGGTGGTGCAATCATGAGCTCCCGACTGCTGCAGAACTTCAAGGGCGGCCGTGCCATCGTCGTCACCAGGCGAGGAGGGTGGGAGAGCGCGCTCGAAACGACGCTGGCCAAGCTCGGCGTTTCCACGGAGTACCCGGAGATCATCGACGGTCGCGCCCAGATCGATGTTGCGAGTCTGCAGGCCGACCGTGACATCCTGTTCATCGACGGCGATCTCGAAGGCGCCGTTGCCATCGAGGTCAATCCCGCCTCGCGATTGCCGCCGGCGCCGGTGATCGGACTCGTTGGCGTCGAAGCGCCGAGCCGGCTCAAGGCGCTGGTCAATCTGGGCGCGACCTCATTCCTGCGCAAGCCGGTGCATGGCGGCGCGGTCTACACGTCCCTGTTCATGGGCATCAACCAGTTCCTGCTGCGCGCCGAGATGTATGAGCGCCTGCAGAGTCTCGAGGAGCGCCGCCGCGGCCGCCGCGCGGTGATCCGGGCCGTCATCCTGCTGATGCGGCAGGAGGGCCTCGACGAGGAAGGTGCCTATTCCCAGCTCCGCCGCGAGAGCATGCGCGCGCGGCAGAACATGGAACTCTATTGCGAGGAGTTTCTGAGCAGGCGGGCGAAGCCGCCCGATACGTCCGGCCGCACGACCGGCATCACGCTGCAAGGCGGCAACAAGCAAGCCATCTAGGAGAAGCATAATGAGCAAGTCTGTATTGCGGGGGCTGCGCGCCGCAGCCCTCACGGGGACGCTTGTCCTCGGATCACCCCTTGGATCACAGTTGGCGCTCGCGGCGGAAAACCCGATCAAACTCGGTGTGCTCGAGGATCAGTCCGGCGACTTCGCAGCGGCCACGATCGGCAAGGTTCACGCCATCCAGCTCGCCGCCGAGGAGATCAACAAGGCCGGCGGCATCATGGGCAGGCCGCTGGAGCTCGTCACTTACGACACGCAGTCCGACAACACCCGCTACCAGGAGTTCATGCGGCGCGTGCTCCAGCGCGACAAGGTCGATGTCGTGTTCGCAGGCTTCTCTTCGGCCTCGCGCGAGGCGTACCGCCCGATCGTCGATCAGTTCAACGGCTTCGCCTTCTACAACAACCAGTATGAAGGCGGTGTCTGCGACGGCCACATGATCGTGACGGGCGCCGTGCCCGAACAGCAGTTCTCGACGCTCATTCCGTACATGATGGAGAAGTACGGCAAGAACGTCTACACGCTCGCGGCCGACTACAATTTCGGCCAGATCTCGGCGGAGTGGGTCCGCAAGATCGTCAAGGAGAACGGCGGCAAGATGGCCGGCGAGGAGTTCATCCCGCTCGGCGTGTCGCAATTCTCGCAGAGCATCCAGAACATCCAGAAGGCCAAGCCGGACTTCGTGGTGACGCTGCTGGTCGGCACCGCGCAGGCCTCCTACTACGAGCAGGCGGCCTCCGCCAACGTCAACCTGCCGATGGCGTCCTCGGTCAATGTCGGGCAGGGCTACGAGCACAAGCGCTTCAAGCCGCCGAGCCTGAAGGACATGTACGTCACCACCAACTACATCGAGGAGATCGACTCGCCCAAGAGCAAGGCGTTCTACGCCAAGTTCAAGGCCAAGTTCCCGAGCGAGCCCTATGTGAACCAGGAGGCGGAGAACTCCTATCTCGCGGTCTATCTCTACAAGCAGATGGTGGAGCGCGCGAAGTCGACCAAGCGCGAGGAGATCCGCAAGGTGATCGCGCTGGGCGACGTCTGCATGGACGCGCCGGAGGGCAAGGTCTGCATCGACCCGAAGAGCCAGCACATGTCGCACACGATCTATCTCGCCAAGGTCGGCGCCGATCACTCGATCTCCTTCCCGAAGGTCTGGGAGGACATCAAGCCGTACTGGCTGGGTGAAGCCGGCTGCGATCTCACCAAGAAGGATCCGATGGCCCAGTACACGCCGTCGAATCCGCCGCCGAAGCCCTGACCGGCGGCTGATCGCCCCGGCGCTTGCGGCGCGCCGGGGCGGTCACGGACATCTGCGGCGGCGACGCCGCATCCTCCCACATCCTGGTTGATTCATGGACATCGCGACCCACGTATTCTCGGCGCTCTATCAATTCGGCGACGCCTTCGCATTCCTGGTGCTCTCGGCCTGCGGGCTCGCGGTGATCTTCGGCATGATGGGCGTGATCAATCTTGCCCATGGCGAGTTCATCATGTGCGGCGCCTACGTCACCGCCGCGACCGTGCATGCGGGCCTCCCGCTGCCGCTGGGAATATTGGCCGGCACGCTCGTGTCGGCGCTGGTCGGCGTCGTCGTGGAGCTCGCGGTCATCCGTCATCTCTACGACCGGCCGCTCGACACCATCGTCGCCACCTGGGGGCTGAGCCTGATCGCCACGCAGGGCACGCTGATCATGGTCGGCTCGACCATGGCAGGCGTCGGCACGCCGTTCGGCAGTTTCCAGGTCGGCGACTACTCCTATTCGATCTATCGCATCGTGCTGTTCTGTGCCGCACTCGGCGTGCTCGCCGCGCTCTATGCGCTGTTCAACTGGACGCGGTTCGGCGTGCTGGCGCGCGCCACCATCCAGGTGCCGCACATGGCGGCGGCGCTCGGCGTCGACACGCGCCTGATCTACAGCCTCACTTTCGCCTGCGGGGCAGGGCTCGCCGGTCTTGCCGGTGGTCTCTATGCGCCGACCATGACGCTGGTGCCGACCATGGGTGCGACTTTCATCATGGAGGCCTTCGTCACCGTGGTGATCGGCGGCGCCGACGTTTTCCTCGGCACCGCACCGGCCGGCGGCGTGCTCGCGGTGGTGAAATCGGTGATGACGTCCTGGCAGGGCCAGCTGTTCGGCCAGATCGGTCTGCTGGTCGCCGTCATCATCGTCGTCCGGGTGTTGCCGAAAGGCATTTCCGGCTTCGTTCTGCGCGAGCGCACCTGACGGAGTGATGGCGTCGTGACCGGTTTCCTTGCAATTTTCCGCCGTCTCGAAGGCCCGCAGACCGTCGGTCGCGGTCCGGCCTTCTGGGGCTTGTTCGCACTCGTGCTCGCTGCCGCACTCGCCTATCCGCTGTTCAGCGACGGCTACACGGTCGGCAACACCGTCTACTTCTTCGTCTGGGTCTTCATCGCGCTCAGCCTGTGCCTGATCTGGGGCTATGGCGGCTCGCTCTCCTTCGGCCAGACCGCGTTCTTCGGCATTGCTGGTTATGGCTATGGCGTGCTCACCATCAATTTCGGCTCCGCCTACGGCTTCACGCTGCTGGCGCTGGTGATTGCGGTGGCGATCGCCGCGCTGTTTGCGGTGTTGCTCGGCTACTTCATGTTCTTCGGCCGCATCGCCGGCGTGTTTCTCGGCATCGTCACGCTCGCCGTGACCCTGATGCTGGAACGCTTCATGGCACAGACCGCGGGGCCGGAATGGCACATCGGCAGTGCGCGGCTCAACGGCTTCAACGGCATGAGCGCAATGCCGCCGCTGACCATCCCCTGGCCGGGCGAGCCGATCGTGCTGTTCGCCGATATCGGGCTCTACTACCTCGTGCTCGGCCTTCTCGTCTTCGTCTATCTGGCCTTGCGGATCCTGATGAACTCGTCTTTCGGCAACGTCATCGTCGCGATCCGTGAGAACCCGGAGAGGGCGGAGATGCTGGGTTACGACATCCGCAAGTACCAGCTCATCACCTTCGTCATCGGCGCCGCGCTCGCAGGGCTCTCCGGCGTGCTCTACACGGTGTGGGGCCAGTACATCACGCCGTCGAGCATGGGCATGACGGCTGCGGCGCTGCCGCTGATCTGGGTCGCGGTCGGCGGCCGCAGCGATCTGACGTCGACCGTGATCGGCACGCTGGTGGTGCTCGCCGCGTTCCAGGCGCTCACGATCTACGGCAGCCAGTACGCGCTGGTCTTCATGGGTGTGCTGCTGGTGCTCACGGTCCTGATCGCCCCGAACGGTCTCGTGCTCGGGGTGATGAACTGGCTCGGCCGTATCGCCGCCCGCTTCACGCAGAGGGCCGGCTGATGTCGTTGCTCGAATTGCGTCAGCTGAACAAGCATTTCGGCGGTCTGCACGTCACCAATTCCGTGGATCTCACGCTGCAAGCCGGTGAGATCCATTGCCTGATCGGCCCGAACGGCGCCGGCAAGAGCACGCTGTTCCGCCTGATCCTCGGCGAGCATCATCCCGGCAGCGGCGACATTCTCTTCGCCGGCGAGAACATCACGGCGCTGAAATCCTTTGCGCGGATTCACCGCGGCCTTTCGGTCAAGTTCCAGGTGCCCGGCGTCTTCAAGGGCCTCTCGGTCCGCCAGAATCTCGAGATCGCCCTGCAAAGCCGGCATCGCGGCGCTGAGCTCGAAGCGGAGATCGGCCGGCTGCTGACCTTCCTCGGGCTGCAATCGGAGCAGGCGCAGATCGCCGGCAATCTCAGCCATGGCCAGAAGCAATGGCTCGAGATCGGCATGGCGGTCAGCCTGAAGCCGCGCCTTCTTCTGCTGGACGAGCCCACCGCCGGCATGTCGCCCGAGGAAACCCACATGACCGGCGAGATGGTGCAGCGGCTCAATGCGGACGGCATGACGGTGCTGGCGATCGAGCACGACATGGCCTTCGTGCGGCAGGTCGCGCACCGCGTCACCGTGCTGCATCTCGGGCAGGTCTTCGCGCAAGGCTCGATCGACGAGATCGTGGCCGACGAACGCGTGGCGGCGATCTATCTGGGGCAGGCCCATGCTTGATCAGCCGCGCAAGGAAGTGATCCTGTCGACCCTGGGCTTGCGCGCCGGCTATGGCGGCAAGCCGGTGCTCCAGGGCCTCGAGATCGAGGTGCGGGAAGGGGAGATCGTCGCCGTCATCGGTCGCAACGGCGTCGGAAAATCTACGCTGATGAAGAGCCTGATCGGGCTCGTGCCGGTCATGGACGGCTCGATCGTCTATCGCGGCGAGGCGGTGGAGCTTCTTCCCGCGCACAAGCGGGCGCGCCTCGGCATGGGCTATGTGCCGCAGGGGCGCGACGTGTTTCCGCGGCTGACCGTCGGCGAGAACGTCGCGGTCGGCGCCGCGATCAAGCGCGGCGGCATTCCCGAAGCGGGCCGGCGCAAGATCGTCGAAGCCTTTCCGATCCTCGAGGAGCGTTGGCATCAGCGCGCCGGCACCATGTCCGGCGGCCAGCAGCAGCAACTCGCGATCGGACGGGTCCTGATCGCCGACCCGAACCTCATCCTGCTCGACGAGCCCTCGGAGGGCATCCAGCCCAACATCGTCCAGGACATCGCGCGCAACATGGTCGAGCTCAACCACAGGACCGGGGTGACCATCATCCTGGTCGAGCAGAATCTCGACATGATCCGCGCCATGGCGCAGCGCTGCTACGTCATGGACAAGGGCCGCATCGTCGCCAACCTCGATCGCGCGGCGCTCGACGACGCGGCCGAGATGCGCCGTCATCTCGCGGTTTGAAGATCTACGCCAACGACAGAAGGAGAAAAGCAAATGTCCTGGCAGAAAGACTCCATCATGGCCCGCAAGGGCGTCGCCAAGGGCGAGCGCGGCACCGAGTACACGATCACGGAAAGCGAGCAGGGCAAGTACCACTATGTCTACGGCCCCTATGTGAAGCCGGTGCTCACCGTCGATCCGGGCGCGGTGGTGGCCGCCGAAACTCATGACGCGTTCGAGGGCGCCATCAAGAACGAGACCGACAGCCCGTCGAAGATCCTCAACTTCCCGTTCCTCAATCCGCAGAACGGGCCGATCCACGTCAACGGCGCCGAGAAGGGCGATACGCTCGCGGTCTATATCGAGAGCATCGTGCCGCGCGGGCCGCAGCCGCGTGGCACCACGGTGATCATGCCGGAATTCGGTGGGCTGGTCAGTACGGGCAACACGGCGCTGCTTAATCCGGCGCTGCCCGAGCGCGTCAAGAAGCTGGAGATCGACGCCAAGACCGGCACCAAATGGAACGACAAGATCACGTTGCCCTATGAGCCCTTCATCGGCACCATCGGCACCTCGCCGGAGATCGAGGCGATCTCGTCGCTGGTCCCGGATTACTATGGCGGCAACATGGATCTGCCCGACGTCGGCGTCGGCGCCATCATCTACCTGCCCGTCAATACCAAGGGCGCGCTGCTCTATCTCGGCGACTGCCATGCGGCGCAGGGCGACGGCGAGCTCTGCGGCGTCGCCATCGAGCATCCGACCGTGACCACGGTGCAGATCGACCTGATCAAGGGCTGGACCATCGCCTGGCCGCGGCTGGAGACCAAGGACTTCATCATGACGATCGGCTCGGCCCGTCCGATGGAAGATGCAGCCCGCATCGCCTATCGCGAGCTCTGCCGCTGGATGGCGGCGGACTACGGTTTCGACGAGATCGATGCCTACATGCTGCTGACGCAGGCCGGTCGGGTGCGTCTCGGCAACATGGTCGATCCGAAGTATACGCTCGGCGCTTCCATCAAGAAGTCCTATCTCGGTTGAGGCCAGCCAGCTCATGTCCACCGTGCACAAGGTCGCCACCGTCCAGTTCGAGCCGATCATGTTCGAGAAGGAGCGCAACATCGCGCGCCTGCTCGAGCTCTGTGAGCAGGCGGCGGCGGCCGGCGCGAAGCTCATCGTCACGCCGGAAATGGGAACCACGGGCTATTGCTGGTTCGACCGCGCCGAGGTTCGGCCCTATGTCGAGCGGATTCCGGGGCCGACCACCGACCGGTTTGCGGCGCTGGCACGCAAGCACGACTGCTACATCGTGGTCGGCATGCCCGAAGTCGACGAGGACGGCATCTATTTCAACTCGGCCGTCCTGATCGGGCCCGATGGCATCGTCGGCCGCCATCGCAAGACGCATCCCTATATCTCCGAACCGAAATGGGCGGCGGCGGGCGATCTGCACAACCAGGTCTTCGACACGCCGATCGGACGGATCGCGCTCCTCATATGCATGGATATCCATTTTGTGGAGACCGCGCGGCTGGTGGCGCTGGGGGGCGCGGACGTCATCTGCCATATCTCCAACTGGCTCGCGGAGCGAACGCCAGCGCCCTACTGGATCAGCCGCGCCTTCGAGAACGGCTGCTACGTGGTCGAGAGCAACCGCTGGGGTCTCGAGCGCACCGTCCAGTTCAGTGGCGGGAGCTGCGTGATCGCGCCGGATGGCCAGGTGATTACGGTCCTCGACAAGGGCGACGGGGTCGCGCTGGCCGAGATCGATCTCGATATTGCGCGTGCACGCCGCGTGCTGGGCGAGCCTGTCTTCCGTCAACGCCGGCCCGAGCTCTATCCGGAGCTGCTCACCGACACATTCAGCTGGAATCCGCGCGATTTCTTCGGCCTTTACGGCCACGAGCCCTGGCCGGAAGGCGTCCGCTCGCGCGTTGCCGCGGCCCAATTCGCACCCAGTGCCGATGTTGCGCGAAATCTCGAGGCGATCGCGAAGCTCGCGCGGCAGGCCAAGGCGGACGGCGCGGCGCTCGTCGTATTCCCGGAGCTCGCAGTCGCCGGCCTCGCAGATCCGGCGAGATCGGCGCAGCCGATACCGGGCCCGGCCACGGAGAGCCTGCACGCGCTCGCTGCGCAGCTCCAGATCTACATCGTCTGTGGGATGGCCGAGCGCGCGGGCGATGCCGTCTATAACAGCGCCTGCCTGATCGCTCCGGATGGAAAGATCACGATCTATCGCAAGACGCATTTGACCGAAGAGGAACGGAGCTGGGCCACGGCGGGCGACGACTGGGCCGTCGTCGACACGCCGATCGGACGAGTAGGCCTCTTGATCGGCCACGATGCGGCGTTTCCGGAAGCGGGGAGGGTGCTCGCACTTCGCGGCTGCGATATCATCGCTTGCTGCGCGGCGGTCAAGGGCCCCTTCGGTTCGCCGCATCCGGGAACATCCGTTGTGCAGGCGGCCCCGATCCCGACCGGCGCCGATCCGCATCACTGGCACCACTTCCGGGTCCGCGCCGGCGAGAACAACGTGTTCCTGGCGTTTGCCAACGTCTTCGATCCCGAACACGGCTATCCCGGCCTGAGCGGCGTGTTTGGCCCCGATACGTTCGAATTTCCGCGCCGCGAAGCGATTGCAGCGGACGGCACGAACCTTGCTACTGCTCTGGTCGACACCACCAATCTCGACAGCGTGTATCCGACCAACGTCGTGCGACGAAAGGACCTCGTTTCGATGCGGATGCCACACAGCTATCGCGGGTTGGTCAGGGCAACGGCAAACAACCATTGAACGTGTAAATCTACTGGGAAGAAGGAGCCGATCATGGATCTAGGACTTGCGGGCGCCAAGGTTCTCGTCACCGGCAGCACCAAGGGGATAGGCCGTGCGATCGCGGAGACCTTTGCCGCCGAGGGCGCAAATCTCGGCATCTGTGCGCGCAATCAGGCGGACGTCGACAGCACTGTTGCCGCGCTCAAGAGCAAAGGCGTCGCGGCCTTCGGCGCTGCGGTCGACGTATCAGATGGTGCGGCGCTCAAGGCCTGGGTGGTCGACATGGCGACCAAGCTGGACGGAATTGACGTCGTCGTGGCCAATGTGAGCGCGCTCGCCATTGGGCAGGACGATGAAAGCTGGGCCAAGGAATTCTCGACCGACATGATGGGCACGGTCCGGCTGGTGAACGCGGCCATGCCCTATCTGGAGAAGAGCCGCGCCGGTGCGATCGTCGCCATCTCCAGCGTCTCCGGGCGCGAGGTCGATTTCGCGGCCGGCCCCTACGGCACCTTCAAGGCCGCTATCATCCACTACACGCAGGGTCTCGCCAATCAGCTCGCACACAAGGGCATCCGCGCCAACACGGTCTCGCCGGGCAACACCTATTTCGAAGGCGGTGTCTGGAACACCATCAAGGACAACAATCCCGAGCTCTACAAGGCAGCGCTTGCGCTCAATCCCACGGGCCGGATGGGGACGCCCCAGGAGATGGCGAACGCAGTCGTATTTCTCGCAAGTGGCGCCGCCAGCTTCATCACTGGAACGAACCTCGTCGTCGACGGTGCACTGACGCGCGGTGTGCAATTCTGAAGGCGCGAGCGCTGAGACGCAAATCTGTCATCCGCGTCATGATTGACCGTGTGATCGCAGGGCCGGCGCGGCCACTGCTGCCCGCATTGTGCAGGGCAGCGATCTCCCCGCGTGGATTTTCGGGACACGTCATTCGTGCAAGATAGCGAGCCCAGTCCCGAATACGCAGACGATGTCCTTTCTCTCACGGCGAGAACTGCTCGATGCGGCGGCGCGTCTCACGGCGCTGGCTGCCTGGCCCGGCGGTGCGACCGCCGACGACTATCCCTCCCGCTCCATCAAGCTGGTCATTCCCTATACGGCTGGCGCTGCAGGTGATCTGATCGGCCGTCCCTGGGCCGACAAGGTCGCGCCGCTGCTCGGCCCGGTCCATGTCGAGAATATCGGGGGCGCCGGCGGTGCGATCGGCTCCGCAGCGGTGGCGCAGAGCGCTCCCGACGGCTACTCGCTTCTGCTCGGCAATGGCAGCACGAAGGTGACGATTCCGTTGTCCTCGGCGCAGCCTGCCTACGACACGATTCGCGATTTCCGTGCCATCTATCGGCTGATTACCAGCACGCTCGCATTCGCGGTTCATCCGTCCCTGCCGGTGAAGGACCTGCGGGAGCTGGCAGCTTTCGCCAAGGCGAATCCGGGCGGGCTTTCCTATGGCACTCCGGGGGTCGGTACCGGGAATCATCTCGTCGGAGAGATGTTCAGGCAACAATCTGGTCTTGCGGCGGATTTGATCCACGTCCCTTACCGGGGCATGGCGGCCGCTACCAACGACCTCGTCAGTGGCCAGATCAACTCGGTCATTGCGGTGGTCTCGAGCCAGAACCTGCAATTGCACTTTGCGGGCAAGCTGCGTCTGATCGCCGTGACGAGCGACCGGCGGCTGAGCGGTGCGCCGGAAGTTCCGACTGTGATCGAATCCGGCATGCCCGGCCTCAGATATGCCGGCTGGTTTGGCCTGTTTGCTCCAAAAGCAACCCCAGATGCAATCGTGGTGCGGATCGCTGCGGCGACCCGCACGGCAATGGCTGATCCTCAGTTGCAGGAAAGCTATCGTTCGCAGGGTCTGGAGCCGGACATCGATTCAGGCCCCGACAAATTCCAGCGCCTGGTCGAGGACGAGCTCGTCCGCCTGGCTCCCATCGTCAAGTCGATCGGGCTCAAGCGCGACTGAGCGCTTCTCAGAGTCGTACCGCGGACGTAGCAAACGCTTGAGCGACGGGCTCCTGGACTCGATTCAGGATCTCCATTCCCGCAATCGCGATCACAAGGGCTGCGACGCAGCCGAGCAAAAAAGCCTTCATCCTCATCCTCCCCCGATTTGGAACATCAAGCCATCTATACGACGCGACGTATCGCGAGCAAGCTCGTCGATCGCGCCAGGGCATCTGTGGCAAGGCATCCGCAGTCCTATGGGCTCTTGAACACGGGATCGGCGGAAAACGCATTGCCCATCAAGCCAAGGGACTGAAGCCCGGCGCTGTTCGAATCGACTTCCAGGATTGCGAGCAGCAGCGCGAGCACGACGGCAACGAGGAGGAGGAAAGGGGAGGCTTCTCGCGCGGCGGGATCTCGCAGGCCATCAATGCCGCCAAGAACGCGTAGCCGCGCAATCATCCGCAGAATTGGCCCCGTTCGCCCCTGCATGCGGTCTTCCTTGACGTGAGCAGGCAGAATCTAGTGTCCGGGCTATCGGCATTCAAGCGGCGGATGCGCGACGTGGGCTGTTGCGCTGCACGCTTCGGAACGGAAGCAGGCCTCGCAGGTTTCTTGCAAAGCCTAAAGCATGATCCGGAAGAGTGCGCAGCGGTTTTCCGAAAGGCCATGCTTAAACAACAGCCTGAATCGCGATGACGATTCATCCTGATCGCATCGCGCTTTGGTGAGCGCATCGGAGGTCTTGCGTGACATTACCGAGGACGATCTTGTGCTTCGCGGCACTTTGTGTTGTTGGCAGTGCCCTGGCCCAGCCCGCGCAAACCAACCCGTCGGCGACGAAAACCCCTCCTGAAGAGAAGGGCCAGGCACAGCCGCAGGGTTGGACGGGCCCAATCAATACAGGTTCGGGTGGTGCGCCGGCCGAAAGTCCCCAAGGCCAGAGTCCGCCTGGAATGCAGGCCGCGCCGGAGGGATCCTCCAAGACCACCACGGAACCGGCCAAGTAGACCGGTCCGGGATGTTCATTTCGGCCGCCTGTTCTGGCAATCTTGAGAATGTGGACCTCAAGCAGGGCCGGCCGGAAATGAACAGATCACCTTTGTGCACGAAGGTGGCCGTAGCTCTGTGGGCCATCTTTGCCGGATCATCCGTGCACGCCGACATGGTCGGACACGGTGGCCCGATTCGGGCTCTTGCCGTTTCCCCGGATGGGGAGGACCTTCTCTCCGGCAGCTTCGACACGGCGGTCATTCGCTGGTCGCTCAAGACGGATACCGCAGAGCAAGTGCTGCGGTATCATGCCGGCGGCGTCAATGCCGTTGCCTTTCTGAAGGATCGCCGCCTGATCACGGCCGGCGCCGACGCACGAATTGCGGTGTGGACGGCGGGGCGGCCGGAGCCGGACCGGGTGCTGGAGGGACATGTTGCTCCGATCGCGGCGCTTGCCGTGTCGCCCGACGGGGCGATGCTCGCATCGGCGTCATGGGACCGGACGGTGCGGCTCTGGTCGCTGTCGGACGGCACGTCGCGCGTGCTCGAAGGGCATACGCAGAATGTCAACGGCGTCGCTTTCGCGCCGGACGGCGGGCTTGTCAGCGTCGGCTACGATCTTGCGGTGCGCATCTGGCGTTTGCCGGATGGCCAGCCAGACATCGTGACCTTGCCGGCGCCGCTGAACGCCGTGGCGGTGGCGCCGGATGGTGAAATCGTCACAGGCGCGGTCGATGGCAGGCTGCGCATGCTGACCAAGGACGGCAAGGTCAGCGGCGAGGTCGCGGCCAGCCCGACACCGGTGGTGGCCTTGACGATGTCGGCGGACGGCGCGTTGATCGCTGCGGCCGGCAGCGGCGGCACAGTGGCGATCATCGATCGCAAGTCGCGCAACCTGCTGCGCACGCTGGTCGGGCCGGGGCCGCCGGTGTGGTCGGTCGTCTTCCTTCCGGATCGCGAGACATTGATGACGGGTGGTGCGGACGGCAGGATCAGGCGCTGGAATGCGCGCACCGGCGATCCCATCGGCTCAGGTCTGATCGGCACACCCGCCGACCCGCTCGCCGCCTATGCCGGCGATCATGGCGCCGATGTCTTTCGGGCGTGCGTTGCCTGTCACACGCTGTCGGACAAGGAGGTACAGCGTGCTGGTCCGACACTTGCGGGACTCTACGGCCGCAGGATCGCTTCGCTGCCGGGATACCGCTTTTCCGATGCGCTGAAGACGATGGACATCGTCTGGACACCGGAGACGGTTGCGAAGCTGTTCGAGGTTGGACCGAATGCCTATACGCCCGGCACCAAGATGCCGGAGCAGCGCATCGGCTCGCCCGAGGACCGGCGCGCGCTCACCGAGTTTCTGGGCCGCGCCACGTCGCGCTAAAGCATGATCCGGAAGAGTGCGAAGCGGTTTTCCGAGAAGATCATGCGTAACAACAACCAGAAGCGCGATGACGGTTCACCTAAATCTCATCGCGCTTGGGCTCCCTCAGATCGAGTCCCAATTGTCCATCGGGAAATCCCTCATTTCCGGATGCTGCTTGAGGATCTGAATGACGTCGATGGTGGGGTGCTCCTTGAGAGCTTCCGCGACGCAATGGTTGACGTATTTCCGGCGCGACAGCCACGCGATCTTCTTGCCCTTCGCTTCGGCCTTGCAGGCAACCACAGCCTGCTTCACCGCAACCTTCTGCGCCTTGGTCAGCGGCGGAGTGGCAGCTTCGGCCGCGCCGCCGGCGAGAGCGATGGAGATCATGCACGTCGACAGAGTGGTGATCAAACGAGACATGGTGATGCTTCCCTGGTTTCCGAGCCCTGCGAAGATGTCTGTTCGCCTTGTTAGTCCTTGCCGTCACGCTGGCGCAGATAGTCATCCGTCGTCCGCGGCGGCGTTCGTTCCGGGACGCCTTTGAACGGATCAAATTGCTGCTCGCTCATGACGATGACGCGGCAGTCCGCGCACATTCTCAGTGCCTCGATCCGCCGGTCGCCGGCCGGATACATCCAGTGCCGGCCCTCGAGCTTGGCTGCGATGCGGTCGATCGTGCTCTTGACGCCGAAGGCCGTGCCGCAGCGGACGCAGAGTGCGGGCTCCTCTTCCTTGATGATCGTCGCGGGAGCGCGCGCCGCGCGGAAATCGATCTGCGGCTTGAGGCTGATGACCTTTTCCGGACAGGTGCTCTGGCACAGGCCGCACTGCACGCAGGCATCCTCGATGAATTTCAGCACGGGCCGCTCGGGATCGTCCCGCAGCGCGCCGGTCGGGCAGGCCGAGACGCAGGAGAGGCACAGCGTGCAGCCGTCGGTGTCGACGGTGATTGCGCCGACCGGGGCGCCCTGTGGCAGGGCGATCACGTCGACCGGCTGCGGCGCCAGTCGATGCAGCTCGCTCAGGGCGAACCGCAAGAGGTCGCGCCGCTTGCCGACGGTCCTGAAGGTCGCTGGCGTCGCGACCGCAGTGAGCGTGCCGATGTCAGTCAAATGCCCGCCCAACGCATCGGGGTCGTCGGTTTCGATGGTGGCGAGGCGACGGCCCGCAAATCCAAGGCCGCCGAGGATCGCTTCGGCCATTGCGATCGTCTGCGACAGCCCGGTCACATCGTGACGCGGCTTGGCACGGAGCAGGAAACGCACAGCCGATACGCCATAGGCGAAGGCGCCGACGATCGCTTCCAGCCCCAGCTGTGTGAGTTCGTTGACGGCAAAGGGAAGCACGTTCGCCGGCAGGCCGTCGCCATGCCTCGCGAGGGCGTCGATAAGGGGCGTGCCGTGCGGGCTGTCATGAAAGAGCAGCACCGCATTCGCGCCGCCGGCCTCGCGGTAGGCGAGCAGCATGGCGCGGATTTTCTGGAGCTGCGCATCGGCGGGCGGCAGCATGTAGGATACCGCACTGGTGGGGCAGGCAGCTGCGCATTGGCCGCAGCCCGCGCAGATGTTCGGATCGATTGCGACATGATCGCCGACGGGGGTGATCGCCCCGGTCGGGCAGAGATCGAGGCAGCGATGACAGCCGGTCCGCTTCGAGCGCGAATGGGCGCAAAGCGCGGGCGCGACGTCGACATATTTCGGCTTGTCGAAGCTGCCGACGAGATCGCGCGCGGTCAGGACAGCGCGGAGCACTGCAGCGGGATCCTTCGTGTCGGCGCGCAGATAGCCGTCGCGCAGATCGTGGGCAGGAAACAGCGGCATGTCGCCGGAAAGATCGAGGATGATATCGCAGCGCGAGGTGACTCCGCTTCGCGGCGGGTCCAGCACGAAACGATCGCGCGAGGAGGGGCGGGGACGCGCATAGTCGTCGATCGCAAGCTCGAAAGCGCCGAAATGTCCCTTCGCGGAGCGGATCGTGCCCTTCACGATCGGAAAGACCGTTGCAGCTGGCGGCACCGTGTCATCGAGCTGCTTCAGCATCACCGTGACGTCGAGGTGATCGGCAAGCAGGCGGCCAGCCTCGATCGCGGCCTCATCGCGCCCGTAGATCAGGATCACGCCCTCGCTCGACAGGTTGACGAGCGGATAGTCCGGGGCGGGGATGGAGGCGGATGCGAGCAGGGCGGCCATTTTCGCGCCGGCGCGCGCGCCGTCGCGGGACCAGCCGGCCGTTTCGCGGATGTTGACGAAGCTGATCGCATCGGCCCGTTCGCCGGCCTCGTCCGAAAACTGCGCTGCCTGCTGCGTGCAGGCGACCGTCAATACGCCCTCTGCCGCGGCAAGCTTGCGGAAGTGGTCGAGCTCCGCACCGCAGAGGTGGCGAAAGCTCTTGACCTCGCTGTTCGGGCATCCGCGCCGGATCGCAGCCACGTCGAGGGACATCGTGTCTTCGCACGAGCAGATCAGGACGGTCTTCGACGGCTGCTCCAGGTTAACCCCTCCGCCATTCGGACGCCGACGACGGACTCGCGCCGGCCCTTCGCCTCGTATAGACATTATCCATCGGGAAGAAAAGGAAAGCGGAGGACGGCCTGTCGTCGATCCCAGTCAACCATGTTTCCGTGGCGGAACCTATTCACTTGCCGCCGCCGTTCACGTTGGTGCGATTGCGCGAGAGCGGAGATGCCTTTGCCCATGCATGCCGCATCGCACCGGAGGCCGGTGCCGGCACGCTGGTCTATGTCGGGCGCTTCGATCTCGCAGAGTTCGCCGTGGTGCTGGAGCCGGCCGAGCCGTTGCGCAGCGCGCGGCGCGCCTTTTACGCCGGCATGGTCGCTCTCACCGATGCCCTTAGCGCTTATGCGCCGCCGAGCAAGCCGATCACGATCAATTGGCCGGACGCGGTCAGGATCGACGGGGGGCTGGTCGGTGGCGGACGGATGGGTTGGCCATTCGCAGCTGACGAGGATGCGCCGCCGCCCTGGCTGGTGTTCGGCGCCATGATCCGGACGGTTGCCATGAACGATGACGATCCGGGCGTCCACCCGCTGGCCTCGGCACTCGACCAGGAAGGCTTTGGCGAGGCCGGCGCGGCGCAGATCACGGAGAGCTTTGCCCGGCACCTGATGCTGGCGCTGGATGGCTGGCGGGTTGACGGCTTTGACAGCGTCGCGCGCGACTATCTCGCTCGGATGCCGCGCGAAAGGCAGACGGTTCAGCGCATTGACGATCGCGGCGATGTCCTGACGCGCCGCATCAGGACGGATCGGGTCCAGCGAAGTGATCTCGTGCAGGCGCTCGCGACGCCGTCCTGGCTCGATCCGGCCCTCGGAGGACCGCGCCTGTGAAACTCTTGCGCACCATCGCGCTCGATCCCTCCGACACCTTCGTGTTCGACGTAGCGGCGGAACCGGGCGAATGGGCCGTCTCAGGCGCTTTCCGCTTCTGGGATGACGACGCTGCCGGGCTCGAGGGCAAGGCGCGCGCGGCGTTTCGCGGCGGTTTCCTCGGGGTGCAGTCCTGGGGCTGGTCGACGCTGGCACAGATCGTTCCGGCAACCGAAGACGATCGTCGCAGCCTGGTCGATCTCCTTGCCAGGCAACTCGTCGATCGCTTCGGTGCGCCGGACATGGCGGCGGCGAAGACGGCCGCGGAAGAGGAGGTCGCTTTCGCGCAGTCGCTCTGCAGCCATCCGATCAGCTCTCTCATTGCAGTGCACCGCACCTCGAGCGACGGCGAAGTCCGCGAGTCGTTCCGCCGGCTGCAGCTCCGGGAAGGGCAGGGGCACAGCAAGGCATTCTCGTTCATGGAAATCGAGGACGAGGTCCAGCCTGACGGCGATCTCAGGATTGCGGATCTGGGTCGGGGGCCGACCGTCCGATGAACGATTTCTGGATCGCCTGTGGTCATCACCTGCTCGATCGCGACGAAGGCGGTGGGCTCCGTGTCACGGACGAGTTCCTCAAGGCCTATTTTGCCCGTCCCGAGCTGATGCCGCCGGACGATGCGTGCCCGGTCGAACGCCGGCTGCACCGCGAATTGCTCGCCGACCCGCGCCAGGCGGTCAGCGCCGGCGAAATCGCGGGGATCGTCGATGCCGATGCCCGGGAGAATTGGCAGTTGGTGCTGGCGTTCCGCGATCTTCTGTTGCGGCATCCGACGCTCGAAGCCGCCTATCTTGCATCGGTGAGATCGGGCGCGAACGATCTGCCGCCGCTGTTCGTCAACCAGCTGGTGCACGTCATCCTGCGGAATGCGCTCGATGGCTGCGACGACCCGTTCGTGCTGCGCGCGGCCGAATTGTTCTTTCGGACCCAGCGCATCCTGCCGCATGAGCAGGCCCTGTTGCTCGGGGACGAGGAGGTTGTCGGCGGCCGGAGCCCGACCCCGGTGCTCTCCCTGATGTCGATGCTGGGCGCCACCACCGATGCCGTGGTCGAGGTGCTGAGCGAGGAGAATGTCGAGGCCTATTGGCAGCGTAGCGACCAGTTCGACGTGGCTCTCGACCTTACGGCGGGCGGCCGCGGACCGGCTGCGCTGGCGCAGGCGATGACGCGCTGGGTCTCCCATCTGCTCGGCATCGACGTCGTGATCGAGCCGCTGCGCGCGCTGCACGAGGCACGGCTCACCTGGTATGTCGGGCTCGATGCCGACGCCACGAGGCTCGGCGACCGGCTGTGGCACGGCGAAGAACTCGGCGAGCGCGACGCCGATCGCGTGCTCGCGCTGTTCCGCTTGACGTTTGCGGATTCAGGCAGCGCTCTTGACGATGTCGGCGGTGAACCGGTCTACCTGATCCTGTCGATGACGGCGGATCAGAAGCTCCGGATGAAGCCACAGAATCTGCTGACCGGGCTGCCGGTGAAGCACCTGGAGATGGCGACATGAGCCCTGCGGCGTTGCCCACCCTTTCGATTGCCGTCGGTGTCGTGGTCGAGCGGCGCAAGGCTGACTCGCCGTGGGTCGATTTCATCTGGCGCGGAATTGCCGTCCTGCCGGACAAGCCGGTGATGACACAGCCGTGGACCGTACTTCGCGAGCAGGACGGCACGACCCTGTTCTATGCCGGAAGCGCGACCGTCGATCTTTATCCGTCCGAGACGGCGCGCTATCGCGACAATCTCGCCTCCGGCAGTCCGAGCATCTGGACTGTGCTGTCGCCCTCGGACGGCGCCTGGCCCTATGCCGTCACCGCGGTGACCGCCGACCCCGCCGAGGGCGAAGGATTTACCGAAGCCGCCGACAATCTCGTCGAGGCCGTGCCGATGCCGGAGGCGCTGCGCGAAGCGATTGAAAGCTTCGTGGCCGAGCACCATGTCGAGCGGGAATTCGTCAAGCGCAAGCGGCGCCGCGCCGACCCTGAGGCGCTGGCCCGGCGGGAGCATGAAGGCGGACAGGAATGAGCGAGGAGGAGTTCCTTGCACGTTGGTCGCGCCGCAAACGCGAATCGCAGGCGGAGCCGGCGAAGCCTGCCGCGGCGCAGCCGTCCGAGGTCGAGGACGACGAGGGTGAGTTCGACCTCTCGAGTCTGCCGTCGATCGACGAGATCAATGCTGCGACCGACATCACGGCCTTCCTCGGCAAGGGGATTCCTCGGGAGCTGAGCCGTGCGGCTCTTCGCCGCGCCTGGGCGACCGATCCCGCCATTCGCGACTTCGTCGGGCTTGCGGAGAATGCATGGGACTTCAACGACCCGACCGCGATGCCGGGGTTTGGGCCGCTGGATTGCTCGTCGGAGGAGCTGGCCGCACTGGTCGACCGCATTGTCGGCGGCGTGCGCGAGGCGGCCCAGTCTCTCGCCGAGACGGCGATGGAGTCAGCGGATCCTTCGGCCGAGTTGCATCAAGCCGATGTGACAGTGGTTTCCAATGTCGTCGAGCCGCCGGACGAGACGGAGCGTCCGGCAATTCCTGTTGCAGCGCAACCGACAGTGGCTGACAGCTCTGCCAATTCTGCCGAGCCCATCAAGCCCCGTACCCATGGTGGTGCACTGCCTCGCTGAGAAGCACGACCAAAGGCTATAGGCACAGGCTATGGCAGGCGTTGACCGTTGCTGGAGCCCGGATTACGCTACCTACTGCTTTGTAACAAAAGCGATAATCAGCAGACGGGACTTGGATGGGAGGTCCACGTGCGTGATGACGGGCTTGATCGCGCGATCGATGCCGCGGGCGGCATCGCTCAGCTTGCGCGCAAAATAGGCATCAGCCAGCCCTCCGTATCGAATTGGATCCGCGTGCCCGCACAACGGGTGATTGCAGTCGAAACCGCCACCGGCGTTCCCCGAAACGATCTGCGGCCCGATCTCTATGGCGAACAGGCCGGCTCCGCCGAACTCGTCGATCCCATCGATGCGGCGCGCGCACAGGAATACGCGCTGCTGGCAACGCTGCTGTCGGCGCCTCCGTCGAAACGATTGCTTGAGCAGCTTGCGGCATTGACTGGTGACGCGACGCCCCTCGGGCGCGTGCATGCGGCGCTGGCCGATGCCGCCTCGAGCGCCGTCGCAGCGAAAGTCGAGCGGGAGTATTTCGATCTGTTCGTCGGGCTCGGCCGCGGCGAATTGCTGCCCTATGCCTCCTATTATCTGACCGGCTTTCTCAACGAACGGCCCTTGTCGCGCCTGCGCGGCGACCTGACGGCGCTCGGCATCGAGCGGGCCGCCACCAGTTCCGAACCCGAGGATCACGCCGCCATCCTGTGCGAGATCATGTCCGGCCTTGCCGACGGCCGCTTCGATGCCTCGCCCGAGGCGCAGCGCGCCTTCTTCGAAAAACATGTGTCGCCCTGGATGGGGCGGCTGTTCGCCGACATCGAGAGCGCCGGGGACGCCCGTTTCTATCGCGCGGTCGGCGCGCTCGGCCGCACCTTCATCGAAATCGAGACGGAAGCATTCACATTCGCCAACTGACCGAGGCGCCTTGGTCCGGGAGAGATGCGATGAGTGACGAGACGAAAGCAAAGGTCGGACGCCGCGATTTCCTTCGCAGGGTCGGCTTGGGCACGGCCGGTGTCGGCGCGACGCTGGCGACACCGCTGGTCGGGTCCGCGCAGGCGGACAGCGAAAGCAACGATGAGAAGCGCAAGGCGCGCTACAAGGAAACCGATCACGTGAAGACGTTCTACCGCGTCAATCGTTATCCGGCCTGAGAGGGAGGCTGCCGTGCTTATCAAGCGAACACATCAGCGTTCCGATCGCCGAGGCTCCGTCGCCGAATCCCTTGCGGCCCAGGGCGGAGGACTTGATCGCCGCACATTCCTGCGCAAGTCCGGCCTGGCCGGCGGCGCGCTCGCGGCGCTGGGAACCATGCCGGTCGGCAGCGTGCGCAAGGCCGAAGCCGCCGCCGCCGGTCCGCTGACGGCCGGCGCCGTCGTCAAGAAGAGCATCTGCACGCACTGCGCGGTGGGCTGCACCGTCACGGCGGAAGTGCTCAACGGAGTCTGGATCGGGCAGGAGCCCAGCTGGGATTCGCCGATCAACCGCGGCTCGCATTGCGCCAAGGGCGCTTCGGTGCGCGAGCTCGTGCACAGCGATCGCCGCCTGCGCTATCCGATGAAGCTGGTGAACGGGCAGTGGACGCGCGTGTCGTGGGACACGGCGGTCAACGAGATCGGCGACAAGCTGCTCCAGGTTCGCGAGAAGTCGGGCAGCGACTGCGTCTACTGGCTCGGCTCGGCCAAGATGACCAACGAGGGCGCCTACCTGTTCCGCAAGCTCGGCGCCTTCTGGGGCACCAACAACACCGATCACCAGGCGCGGATCTGCCATTCCACCACCGTCACCGGCGTCGCCAACACCTGGGGCTATGGCGCGATGACGAACAGCATCAACGATATGCGCAATTCCAAGACGATGCTGTTCATCGGCAGCAACGCCGCGGAAGCGCATCCCGTCAGCATGCAGCACCTGCTCGAAGGCAAGGAGCTCAACAAGGCGAACTTCATCGTCTTCGATCCGCGCCTGACCCGCACCGCGGCGCACGCCACCGAATATGTCCGGATCCGTCCCGGCACCGACATTCCCGTGCTCTACGGCATGATGTGGCACATCCTGAAGAACGGCTGGGAGGACAAGGAATTCATCGCCCAGCGCGTCTACGGTTTCGACGACCTGCGCAAGGAAGTCGAGAAGTGGAACCCGCAGGAGGTCGAGCGCGTCACTGGCGTGCCCGCCGCGCAGCTCGAGCGCGTCGCCAAGACGTTCGCGACGGTCAAGCCCGCGACCATCATCTGGTGCATGGGCCAGACCCAGCACACGGTCGGCACCGCCAACGTGCGGGCGAGCTGCATCGCGCTGCTGATGACGGGCAACGTCGGCAAGGCCGGGGCCGGCGCCAACATCCTGCGTGGCCATGACAACGTTCAGGGCGCGACCGACGTCGGACTCGATATCGTGACGCTGCCGTTCTACTACGGCCTTGCGGAAGGCGCCTGGAAGCACTGGTCCCGGGTCTGGGAGGTCGACTACGACTATCTCGTCTCCCGCTTCGACGAGAAGAAGCAGATGGAGACGCCAGGCATCCCGCTGACGCGGTGGTTCGATGCTGCGCTGTTGCCGAAGGCCGATGTCGCACAGAAGGACAACGTCAAGGCCGTCTTCGTGCAGGGCCACGCCAGCAACAGCATCACGCGCATTCCGGAGTCGCTGAAGGGCCTGAAGGCGTTGGAGCTGTTGGTGATCGCCGATCCGCACCCGACCACCTGGGCGTCCCTGGCGGTCGAGGCGGGACGCAAGGATGGTGTCTACATCCTGCCCGTGGCCACGCAGTTCGAATGCACGGGATCGCGGGTCGCCTCCAATCGCTCGATGCAGTGGGGCGAGCAGATCGTCAAGCCGATCTTCGAATCCAAGGACGACCTCGAGATCATCTATTTGCTGGCGAAGAAGTTCGGCTTCGCCGACAAGATGTTCAAGAACATCAAGGTCGAGAACAATCTTCCGGTCGCCGAGGACGTGCTGCGCGAGATCAACCGCGGAAGCTGGTCGACCGGCTACTGCGGCCAGTCGCCGGAGCGCATCAAGGCGCACATGAAGAACCAGCACAAGTTCGACCTGGTGACGCTGCGTGCGCCCAAGGACGATCCGGAGGTCGGCGGCGACTATTACGGCCTGCCCTGGCCGTGCTGGGGCTCGCCCGAGGTGAAGCATCCCGGCTCGCCGCTGCTCTACAACAACAATCTGCACGTGATGGACGGCGGCGGCGCGTTCCGCCCACGCTTCGGCATCGAACGCGAGGAGAAGCTGCCGGACGGCACGACGCGGAAGGTGAGCCTGCTCGCCGACAAATCCTTCTCCAGGGGATCGGAGATCGAGGACGGCTATCCCGAATTCACGCTGGCAAGCCTGAAGAAGCTCGGCTGGGACCAGGATCTCACCGAGGCCGAGATGGCGACGATCCAGAGAGTCAACCCGGCCAATCCGGATGCGGTGTCCTGGGCTGTCGACCTTTCCGGCGGCATCCAGCGCGTCGCGCTGAAGCACGGTTGCGTGCCCTTCGGCAACGGCAAGGCGCGCATGAATGCGTTCGGCCTGCCGGACCCGATCCCGGTGCACCGCGAACCGATCTACACGCCCCGCGTCGATCTCGTCGAAAAATATCCGACCCTGCCCGATGCCAAGCAGTTCCGCCTGCCCAATATCGGCTTCTCGGTGCAAAAGGCGGCGGTGGAAAAGGGGATCGCAAAGCAGTTTCCGCTGATCCTTTCCTCGGGACGTCTCGTCGAATACGAAGGCGGCGGCGAGGAAACCCGCACCAATCCATGGCTCGCTGAATTGCAGCAGGACATGTTCATCGAGATCAGCCCGGCCGATGCGGCCGATCGCGGCATCAAGGACGGCGGCTGGGTCTGGGTGAGCGGTGCCGAGAACAATTCACGTGCCAGGATGAAGGCGCTGGTGACCGAACGCGTCGGCAAGGGCGTCGCCTGGATGCCGTTCCATTTCGGCGGCTGGCTCGGCGGCAACGACCTGCGCAAGAACTATCCCGCCGGCACCGATCCGATCGTGCTGGGCGAGAGCGCCAACACGATCACGAGCTACGGCTACGATCCTGCGACCGGCATGCAGGAGCCGAAAGTCACGCTTTGTCAGATCGTCGCAGCCTGAGAGGAGCACGCACATGGCTCGGATGAAGTTTCTCTGCGACGCTGATCGCTGCATCGAGTGCAACGCCTGCGTCACCGCCTGCAAGAACGAGCACGAGGTGCCTTGGGGCATCAACCGCCGGCGCGTCGTCACCATCAACGACGGCAAGCCGGGCGAGCGCTCGATCTCGATGGCCTGCATGCATTGCACGGACGCGCCCTGTGCGGCGGTGTGCCCGGTGAACTGCTTCTACACCACGGCCGATGCCGTGGTGCTGCACTCCAAGGACCTCTGCATCGGTTGCGGCTATTGCTTCTACGCCTGCCCGTTCGGCGCGCCGCAATACCCGAAAGTCGGCAACTTCGGCTCGCGCGGGAAGATGGACAAATGCACCTATTGCGCCGGCGGCCCGGAAGCCGACGGCAGCAAGGAGGAATACGAGAAATACGGTGCGAACCGGCTGGCCGAGGGCAAGCTGCCGCTGTGTGCCGAAATGTGCTCGACCAAGTCGTTGCTTGCGGGCGACGGCGAGATCATTGCGCAGATCTACAGGGAGCGCGTCATGAAGCGCGGCTATGGCTCGGGCGCATGGGGCTGGAAGACCGCATATCGCGAGACAATCGAGTCCTGACGTGGGTAGCCGAAGGGCGCGCAAGACCGGGGAGGACGTGATGGCGTCGTTTGGAAGGTTCATTCGTCTGGCGTTCGGCGCCTGGGCGCTGCTTCTTTTGGTGACGGCGGTGCCCGCGAGTGCTCAGCAGGTCAACCCGACCGCAAGCTCGGTCAAGGAGCAGCAGCTTCTGCAGGAGCTCAACCGGATTCAGGGCCGCGTCAGCATTCCCGATCAGCGCTCCGGCGTTCTCGAGCAGCCGCAGGGACGGGAATGGCGGGAATTCCGCAATGTGACGCTGCCCTGGATCGGCGGCGTCGCCATCCTCGGCATGATCGCGGTCATCGTGATCTTCTATCTGACCGTCGGGATGGTGCGTCTCGAAGCTGGCCGGTCCGGCCGCACCATCGTGCGCTTCAACGCCTTCGAGCGCTTCGTGCACTGGCTGACGGCGACCTGCTTCATCGTGCTCGCCATTTCCGGGCTGAACATCACCTTTGGCCGGCCATTGCTGCTGCCGCTGATCGGTTTCGAGGCGTTCTCGGAATGGTCGCAATGGGCCAAGTACGCGCACAATTATCTCAGCTTCCCGTTCACTCTCGGCGTCGTCCTGATTTTCCTGATGTGGATCGGCGGCAATATCCCGAACAAGGTGGATATCGAATGGGCGAAGCGCGGCGGCGGGCTGATCGGACATGACCATCCGCCGGCCTACCGCTTCAACGGCGGCCAGAAGATGATCTACTGGATCGTCGTGATCGGCGGCGGACTCGTCGCAGCGTCCGGCTATGCGCTGATGTTCCCGTTCTACGGCACGGGGATCGAGGGCATGCAAATGGCCCAGATCGTCCACTCCATCGTCGCGGTCCTGTTTGTCGCGGCGATGATCGGGCACATCTATATCGGCACCATCGGCATGGAAGGCGCGTTCGAGGCCATGGGCTCGGGCGAAGTCGACGTCAACTGGGCTCGCGAGCACCATAGCCTCTGGCTCGACGAGCAGAAGGCGCAAACCGGACCGAACGACGGACAACCGCGACCCGCAACGGCCGCGGCCGAATAGGCGGAGTCCGACGTGGGCGCTTCAGCCTACTGAGCCGGCTCTTTCACAAACAGGACGGAGCGGTCCTGCAGCTCCTGCTCGGGCAGCTTGTTCGCCTGGCCTGTCTGCATGTCTTGAATGGATGCCATGCCGTGCTGACCGAAAGGGATCACTGCATGCGACCTGAACACGTTGCTGGCCGCACCAGCGAGAAGCATGGCTGCAATGAGCGAGAGCATGAGGGGTTTCATGCGCATCTCCGTCTGCCATCTCCACCCGGCTCGACGAATACATCCAGATTGTCCGTCCGCATGTGAGCCACTTCACAGCGACCGGTTCCACGACCGTTGAAACGGACCTGTTCTGGAGGCGGCCGGCACTTGCGGGATCAACGTGCAATCCATCCTCAGATCGGATGGTGCGGCGGGTATGTCCGTGAGCCCCTGCCAGCCGTCAACTTGCTCGTCAGAGTGGATATCAGCTTGCCAATAGAAGCGCTCCGTCCCGCCCCGGTGTCGTCAATGGCCGGCGCGGAATTCCTCCATGAGAGCAGCCATTTGGCTTCCGTTCTCGTCGGCGTTCGGCCGTGAGGTCGAAGTGGTCCGGCTCTTGCTCTTGTCAGTATGAGAAAGTTTGATAAACGTCATACTGTAAAGGCGGGGCTGATGGAGCGAGTGGCGAGGCGGAATTTGCGGGCGGTCGAGCCTGGGACTGCCGCGACGAAGGTTTGGGAATGCTCCGATGCGATTGAGACGGTCTGAGCCCGGCCGTCGCGGCGGCGCGCTGACGGCACTCTCGGCCCTGGCGCTGCTCGCGGATGATGGCCGCGCCTTTGCGCAGAGCAATAGCGCCTCACGCGAACTGCCGCCGGTCCTGGTCAGTGGCAGCGAGACGCCGGGGCGCAAGAGGCCGGCCGCATCGCGCCGCACGGGCAGACCGGCTGCGGCCGGTCACCGCATCTTCCTGCATCCGACGCCGACGCAGGAGTCGGATGCGCGCAGTGCCGGCTCGGGTGCAAAGGGCGAGCCCGGCATGGCCAGCGAGATCACCGTCTCCCGCGATGAGATCAACGCGCGCCCGGTCGCGCGGCCGGGTGAGGTGCTCGAAGCCGTCCCGGGTCTGATCGTGACGCAGCATTCCGGCGAGGGCAAAGCCAACCAGTATTTCCTACGCGGCTATAATCTCGACCACGGCACGGATCTTGCGATCACGGTCGACGGCGTTCCCGTCAACATGCGCACCCACGCGCACGGCCAGGGCTATGCCGATCTCAACTGGCTGATCCCGGAAACCATCGCCGCCATGGACGTGCGCAAGGGGCCTTACTTCGCGGACGAAGGCGACTTCGCCTCGGTCGGAAGCGTTCATATCGGCCTGATCGACCGCACCAGGAGACTCGCGCAGGTGACGGTTGGCAGTTTCGGCTATCGCCGCCTGCTCGGCATGGACTCCGCAAAAGTCGGTGACGGTTCGCTGCTGGTGGCCGGCGAAGTTGGGACATACAACGGCCCGTGGGACAATCCGGACAATGTGCGAAAGCTCAACGGCCTCGTGCGCTACAGTCAGGGCACCGCGACCGACGGCCTGTCCGTCACCGGCATGGCCTACGTCAACAGGTGGAATTCGACCGACCAGGTGCCGCAGCGCGCGATCACGGGTGGCTTGCTCGACCGCTTCGGCTCGGAGGATCCGACCGACGGCGGCAACACCAACCGTTTTGCACTGTCGGGCCGCATCGCGCAGAGCGACGATCTCGGGTCGTGGAAGGCCAATGCCTATGTGGTGAAGAGCCAGCTCGACCTCTTCAACAACTTCACTTACTTCCTCGACGATCCCGTGCTCGGCGACCAGTTTCACCAGCACGACGACCGCCTGATGGCCGGCGCCAACGTCTCGCGTACGCTGAACGGTTCATTCGCGGGCTTGCCGACGCAGACCACGGTCGGCCTGCAATCGCGTTATGATGCGATCGACCTCGCGCTCACCGACACTTTCCAGCGCAGCTTTCTCTCCAATGTCCGCAGCGACAAGGTCGGCGAGGGCAGCGTCGGGGTCTATGCCGAAAACACGGTGCGTTGGACCGACTGGCTCAGGACGACCGTGGGCTGGCGCGGCGACTATTATGCCGCCGATGTGACCTCGCTGTTCAACACCGCCAATTCCGGCCGCGCCGACGCCGCGCTCGGCAGCCCCAAATTCAGGATGGTGCTTGGTCCGTTCAACAAGACCGAATTCTTCCTCGGTGCCGGCTACGGCATGCATTCGAACGACGCGCGCGGCGCGACCACGACCGAAGATCCGACCGATCCCGCGACAAGGCTCACGCCGTCGCCGCTGCTGGTGCGCACCAGAGGCGCGGAGGTCGGCGTCCGCAGCAGGATCGTTGCGGGCCTCGACACCTCGCTCAGCCTCTTCATCCTGGATCAGGATTCCGAGATCCTGTTCTCCGGCGATGCCGGCGATACCTCGGCAACCCGCGCCAGCCGCCGCTACGGCTTCGAGTGGACCAACCATTACCGGCCGAGGTCCTGGATCGACATCGACGCCGATCTTGCAATGACGCATGCGCGGTTTCGCGGCTATGACAGCGAGCAGGCGGAGGTCTATGCCTCGCTTGCCGGCTATCCCGAGGCGCAGATCGGCAATGCCCCGGGCAACTATATTCCGAACGCACCGGCGATGGTGGCATCAGCCGGCGTCACGCTGGGCGAGAAGACCGGCTGGTTCGGAACCGTGCGTTGGCGCTATCTGGCCTCGAGCCCGCTGACCGAAGACAATGCGTTCCGCTCCTCTGCGACCAGCCTCTTCAATGGCCGCCTCGGCTATCGCATCGACAATGGTTGGCGCATCCAGCTCGACGTGCTCAACCTCTTCAACACGAAGGCGAACCAGATCACCTATGCCTATGGGTCGCTGCTCAAGACCGACTCGCTCTACAATCTCTGCACATCAGGCACAGCGCCAACGGCAGTCTGTCAGAACGGCGTGATGGACTACGTGCTGCACCCGGTGGAGCCGCTGACGTTCAGGGTTACTGTGGCGGGGACGTTCTAAGAGCAGCTCGCTCCCCGCCCATTGAGAGACATCGCTATGGCCGCCGCACGCTGCAGATTCCGTTCGGGATCGGGGCGAGGCTTGCGGCATATTGCATGTCCAGAAAGCCGGCCCGCCAGCGCTGCGCCATGGCCGCTTCCGACAGATCGAACGATTTTTCGGGGCCAGCTTCCTCGCGGCCCGGGCGGTAGCTCAGGAGATAGACCTCGTCGTCGTAGTCGAGGTCCTGAAGCTCGGCGCGGAGCTGACGGGCTTCCAGGGCGTAGCCAAGGCGCTGGAAGGTCTGGTTGCCGAAGGTCAGGTCGCTCTTGCGTTCGGCCGCGGCCTCGAGCCCGTCCGGGACCTTGCCGTCGCGCGGAAAGAGATCGATGACATACAGGCGGAGCGGGCCCGCAGTTTCCAGGATCGGGTCGAAAGGCGCGTTCAGCGCGAACCCGCCATCGCCGAGCCACCGGCCGGCGATCTGCACCGGCGCGAACTCGGGAAGGAATCCGCAACTGGCCAGGATATGGTCCATTTCGATCCGCTGCGACGACGAGTCGAACAGCACGGCATCGCCGCTTTCGAGGTCCGTGGCGCAGATCGTGATGCGCGGATCGCCGCCGTTCAGGCGTCCGAAATCGATCAGCTGCTGAAGGCGTTCGCGGGTCGGGGCGAGATCGTAGAGGCCGCCGAAGTGAGATGCCGGGATCGGGAGGCGGGGATGGAAGAAACCGGCATGACCGAGGAGGCGGGTATTGATCGAGCTGAACCAGGCGAAGAGATGGCGGCTGGCGTTCGGTAGCGCAGGCGCGCGATCCGTCCCATGCCAGTAGCTCCGCAGGTTACGCAGCCGATCGCCGCTCGGGCTTCCCGCGATCAGTGCCGCCGTGATGGCACCAGCCGATGAACCGGTCACCCAGTCGATCGGTGATCGAAGAGAGCTGAGCGCTTCAAACACACCGGCATGATACGCACCGAGGCCGAGGCCGCCGGAGAAGACGACGGCGGTGAGCGGAAGCTCTGCTGCCATTGTGCCGCCCGGCTCGGCGCCACGATCAGGCAAAACCGCCTCCGCTTGCCAGCCTGGACGTCAGGCTGATCACCGGTATCCTCTGTAACGGCGCGCATAGGCGTAGCGGGGATTGATGCCGCAATAGGCGTTCGTTCCCGACGCGGTTGCCATGCACTGGGCGTAACTGGCGAACTGGCAGTTGCCCGGATAGCCCCAGATCCGGCCCTGGAGGCAGTAGCGGTCTTGCGCCACCGCGGCGGTCGAAAAGCCGAAGCTCGTCAGGATCGACAGCGCGGCGGCAGCTATCAACAAAGGTCTCATCGAAACCTCCAATGTCGACAATGAACGCGGCCCGTGACCGGGTGTTCCAACTTGATCAGTCTCCCGCCTCGGAGGCCTCACCATGCCTGGTCCCGGCATCCCGCAGTTCTTGGCGGGCTGCGGACGACAGTCTAAAGCATGATCCGGAAAAGTGCGCAGCGGTTTTCCGAAAAGATCAAGCTTGAACAACAACCTGAAGCGTGATGACGATTCATCCTCATCGCATCGCGCTTTAGCCCGGCAGAGGTGTGTCGGCGATGTCCAGCAGGGCGCCGAGACCCTGCCGCAGGCGGCGCGTCGCGATGTTATCGTTGGCAAGACCCAACATCAGCAGGGATCGCCCGGTCACCGCGTAGGCGTGCCCGAACTCGAACTCGGCCATGGGCGCGTCAGGCCGATTGGTGTCGATCAGGCCCAGCCAGCTGCGCCCGTCGGTGACCTCCGGCAGGGTGAAGTTCACGACGTCATGATGGGCGTTGTAGACCAGCAGCATGGTCGCATCCGAGCCCCGACGCTTGATCCCGGTCTCCTGCGCGCGTCCGTCGAGCAGCATCCCGAAGCATTTGGCATTGCCATCCTGCCATTGCTCGGTCGTCATCTCCTCGCCGGATGGCGACAGCCAGGTCACGTCCTTGACGTCGAGTTCCTCGTTGTGCGAGCCGACCAGGAAGCGGCTGCGGTAGAGGATCGGAAAAGCCTTGCGAGTCGCAATCAGCTTGCGGGCGAATTCGCGAAGGCTGCGGCCGTTCGCGGTGATACCCATCCAGTCGAGCCAGGTGGTTTCGTTGTCCTGGGCGTAGGCGTTGTTGTTGCCATTCTGGGTGTGGCCGAACTCGTCGCCGGCGAGCAGCATCGGGGTGCCGTGGGAGAGCAGCATCGTCGCCAGCAGATTCCGCTTCTGGCGCTCGCGCAAGCCGATGATCTCCGGGTGGTCGGTCGGCCCCTCGGCGCCACAATTCCAGGAATGGTTGTTGCTGTGACCGTCGCGATTGTCCTCGCCATTCGCCTCGTTGTGCTTGTCGTTGTAGGAGACGAGATCGTTCAGGTTGAAGCCGTCATGGGCCGTGACGAAATTGACGCTGGCCCAGGGCCGCCGCCCGCGCTTGTTGAAGAGGTCGCCGGATCCCGATACGCGCTTGGCAAAGTCGGCCAGCGTGCCCGGATCGCCTTTCCAGAAGGCGCGCACCGTGTCCCTGAACTTGTCGTTCCACTCGGCCCAACCAGGCGGAAACTGACCGACCTGGTAGCCTCCGGGCCCGATATCCCAGGGCTCTGCGATCAGCTTGACGCTGGAGAGCACGGGATCCTGGCGGCAGGCGTCGAGGAAGCCGCCGCCCTCGTCGAACCCATAGGGTTCGCGCGCCAGAATGGTGGCGAGGTCGAAACGGAAGCCGTCGACCCGCATCTCGGTCGCCCAGTAGCGCAGGGAATCGGCGACGAGCTGAAGCACGCGCTGATGCGAAAGATTGACGGTGTTCCCGGTGCCGGTGTCGTTGATGTAGTAGCGCTTCTTGTCCGGCAGCAGGCGATAGTAGCTGGCGTTGTCGATGCCCTTGAACGACAGGGTCGGGCCGAGCTCGTTGCCTTCCGCGGTGTGATTGTAGACGACATCGAGAATGATCTCGATGCCATGGGCGTGAAACTGGTTCACCATGGCCTTGAACTCGTTCGCGGACGGCGCCTTGAGGTAACGCGGATCAGGCGCGAAGAAGGCGATGGAATTGTAGCCCCAGTAGTTGCGCAGGCCTTTCTCGACCAGATAGCTGTCGTCGACGAAGGCATGGATCGGCAGCAACTCGGCGCTGGTGATGCCGAGCGAGCGCAAGTAAGCCGGGACTTCGGAATGTGCCAGGCCCGAGAACGTGCCGCGGTCACCTTCCGGCACCAGCGGATGCAGCTGGGTAAAGCCCTTCACATGCATCTCGTAGACGATCGTCCGCTCCCAAGGCACTTCGGGCTTGCGCGATGCGCCCCAGGTGAAGGCGGGGTCGATCACGCGGCATTTCTGCATCAAGGGCGCGCTGTCGCGTTCGTCGTAGGCGAGATCCTTGTCGGCATGGTCGAGCCGGTAGCCGAACAGCTCCGGTCCCCAGCGGAGCTGGCCGACCAGCTGCCTGGCGTAGGGATCGAGCACGAGCTTGTTGGGATTGAAGCGGTGGCCGGCGTCGGGTTCGTAAGGGCCATGGACGCGGTAGCCGTAGACGGTGCCGGGGCGGGCGGAGGGCAGATAGCCGTGCCAGACTTCGTCGGTATATTCGGGAAGCTCGATGCGCTCGAGTTCGGTTTCACCGGTGTCGTCGAACAGGCAGAGCTCAACCTTGGTGGCGTGGGCCGAAAACAGCGCGAAATTGACGCCGAGCCCATCCCAGGTGGCGCCGAGTGGGAATGGTCTGCCCTCGGTGATCCGGGTGCGGCGCAGGCTCGAGGCCGCCCGCGTCAGGGCGTCGTCTGAATGTACTGTTTGGTCCATCCTTCCCCCCGAATAGCCCGTCAGGACGTCGTCACGGTTGCCGCGACCTCGGCCGTTGCCGGCTCGACGACGCTCGCCGAAGCGATCACGGCAGCAGGCACATCGGCCGGCTTGGTCAGCACCTTGGCCCTTTGCAGAGCTGCTTCCTTGCTGATAGCCGGGATCGAATTGCCGATCCGCCCGACGATCGCGGTGAGCTCTGCGTCCGATAGTCCGAGGCGCTTCTTGAGCAGGCGCACCTGGGCGCGGTCGGTCACGTCGAGCTTGTTACGGATGGTCTGCGGTCTCGGGCGGCGCATGGCGGCTGCTCCTGTCTGGAACGGTAACCGTCGCGCCAGTGATTCCGTTCCCTGCGTGCTGCAAATGTCCGACGTCGCCGCCACCGAGGAACGAACGCTCACGGCTCCGCTTTGTCGCCCCGACGCTTGCAAGCGATCTTGAAGCATGCCGAGGCGCAGGGCATGCAGGCGAAAGGGGACGGGCTTGAGGCAAGCACTGGGAATGGCCGAGCAGAGCCGGCGCCACGGCCCTCAGATCGTTGATCATGGGGTTTCGTTCAACCTATGGGCGCCTACGGCCCGATCGGTCGAACTGCTCGAAGTCGGCCAGCCGCCCCGCAGGATGCCGCGCGATGACGACGGCTGGTATCAGCTGCTGAGCCCAACCGCGCGTGCCGGCACGCGCTATCAGTTCAGGATCAACGAAGACATCGTCGTTCCCGATCCCGCCTCGTTCTTCCAGCCGGACGACGTCGGTGCGCCCAGCGAGGTGATCGATACGGCCGCGCTGAGGGACCCGGTTCTCTATCCGGGCCGTCCCTGGGCGGAGGCCGTGATCTACGAGCTGCACGTCGGCACCTTCAGCGAGGAGGGCACCTATGCCGGCGTCGAGAAGAGGCTGCCTTATCTGCGCGATCTCGGCATCACCGCCATCGAGCTGATGCCGCTCAACGACGTCCCCGGCCGGCACAATTGGGGCTATGACGGCGTGCTCCTGAACGCGCCGAATGCCCGCTACGGCCGGCCGGAGGATCTCAAGCGGCTGCTGCGGGCCGCGCATGCCCTCGACATCATGGTCTATCTCGATGTCGTCTATAACCATTTCGGGCCGCAGCTGAACTATTTGCATCTCTATGCGGAAAACTTCTTCAACCCGCGCCACGCCACGGGCTGGGGGCCTGCGGTCAACCTCGAAGGACCTGATGGCGCGTTCGTGCGCGGGTTCCTGATCGAGAATGGCCTGATGTGGCTGCGCGATTATGGCTTCGACGGGCTGCGCTTCGATGCGGTCCACGCGCTGAAGGACGATTCCGAACGTCACTTCCTGATCGAGCTCGCCGAGACCGTGCGTAGCCAGCTCGGGGGCCGGCGCGTCCATCTGATGCTGGAGAACGAGGCCAACCAGGCGCACCTGCTCGCGCGTTCGCAGGGACGGGCGAGGTATTACGACGCGCAGTGGGGCGATGATTTTCACAACGCGCTCCACGTCCTGCTCACGGGCGAGGACGAAGGCTACTACCGGGCCTTCGCCGACAAGCCGCTCGAACATCTGGCGCGATCCCTGACCGAGGGCTTTGCCTATCAGGGCGAAGTCTTTCCGCTGCACCAGGCGCCGCGGGGCGAGCCGAGCGCCCATCTCCCGCCGGAAGCGACGATCTTCTTCGCCCAGAACCACGACCAGGTCGGCAACCGCGCCTTCGGGGAGCGGCTGTCCCGGTTGGTTGGCCCGGACAAGCTGGAGCTCGCCCTGGCGCTGGTTCTGCTGAGCCCGCATATTCCGATGCTGTTCATGGGCGAGGAAGCCGCAGCCGACACGCCCTTCCTGTTCTTCGCGGACTGGACGGGCGAAGCGGCCGAGCTGACACGGGACGGCCGCCGCCGGGAGTTTTCGCACTTCAAGGCTTTCGCAACCCCCGAAACGCGCGCCAGAATTCCGGACCCGTGCGACGAAAGAACCTTCCTGGCATCCAGGCTCGACTGGACGAGCATCGACCAATCTCCCGCTGGCGCGAGGTTTCGAGCGCTGACGACGCAGTTATTGACGATCCGGCGCGAGAAGATCGTGCCGCTGATCAAGAGTGGGTTCGTTTCCGCGCAGCGACACTTGCTCGGCGCGGATCCGCGCATGGGCGGCGTGGATGTGCGCTGGCAGACCGAGAGCGGGGATGTTCTCCAGATCGTCGCCAACTTCGCCGGCCACGAACTTCCCATGCCCGCGCTGGTCGATGGCGAAGGCTTGTGGCGACTGCGCCCTCATGTCGCCGGAGGACTTGCGTCCGGCGACATGATCGTGAGGCTTGGCCGCAATCGCTGACGCGGGACGAGGTCCGCGGGTCAGCCGCCGGCACGGCTCGCAACCGCCGGTGTGGGCGAGGTCGCGAACTTGCCGAGCCCGAGATAGACGAGGCCCGCCACGCCGATCCCGAACAGCCAGCTGAGGTCGGCGCCGCCGAGCAGATTGATCGAGATCGGTCCCTGCAGCGCGCTGACGAGGCCATCCTGCACCAGCCATCCGGCGACGAGGCCGGCGAAGAACGCGATCATACCGGCCCAGTTGATGTCGCCATAGGCGCTGCTCTCCGGTGAGCGATAGAGCTCGGCCACCTCGATCTTGCCCTTGCGCTTGATAAAGAAGTCGGCGAGCACCACGCCGGCCCACGGGCTCATCCACAACAGCAGGCTGATCATCCAATGGTCGAACGCCTTCGCGAAGGACGGCGCGAAGATGAAGTAGAGGGTGACAAGATAGCCGGCGACGCCGACGATGACGGTGAGCCAGAATCGCGAGAACTTCAGACCCGCGCTCAGCGCCGCCAGCGTCGCCGAATAGACGTTGAGGATGTTGGTCGCGATCGGGCCATGCAGCACCATCAAGAGCACGAGGATGCTGACCGGACCGCCGAACACCGCGCTGACCATCTTGGCGGGGTCGGTGTCCAGCGTCGTCGAGGCAATGGTCGCGCCGAGGATGCCGAGCCAGACCGTCGGCACGAACATGCCGACATAGCTGTACCAGAACACGGCCTTCGACGGCGTGGAGCGCGGCACGAAGCGCGAATAGTCGGAGGCCCAGGTGACCCAGGAAATCCCCCAGCCGACGCCGATTGCGGTCATGAGCATGGTCAGCATCGCCAGATGCGCGCCGGGCGGCAGCGAGGTGGTCAGGCTCCAGTTGACGACGCCGGGCCGCGTCCAGGCCAGCACGCTCATCAGCACCATGATGGCGATGGTCGGCGGCACCGTGTATTTCTCGAAGGTGCGGATCGCGTAGAAGCCGTAGATCCCGATCAGCACCTGCACCGCCATCACCAGCGTGATGACGATCATCTCGATCAGCCATGTGTCGGGCACGCCGAACTGGCCGAGGATGCCCATCGAGACCTTGACCGGGAAGTAGGTGTTGACGCCGATCCACCCCAGCGTCATCAGGAACATCAGGATGCTCGGCAGATAGGCGCCGCGCACGCCGAAGGCGGACCGGCTCAGAACCATCTGGTTGACGCCGGTCTTGTGCCCCATCACCGTGAAGGTCGCGAAGATCGCGCAGCCGACGATGTTGCCGAGCACGATGACCGCGATCGTCTCCATCAGGCCGAGCTTGAGAATGATGCCGAGCGCACCGAGCGCCCAGTTGACCGGCGCGATGTTGGCGCCGGCCCAGATCCACATCTGCTGCGGCCCGCTGGAGTCCCGGTCCGCGTCGGGAATTGGCTCGATGCTGTGAAGATCAGCGCGAAGTTCGGAATCCGTCATGACATCCCCCAATACGAAGCACGCTTCGCATCACCGCAGCATAAATCGTGCCATGGAATAGCGGGGCGGCCGGGCGGGCGGGCGTCGATGCCGGAGGTCATGCGCATCGCGCCGGATGCGATTGCGTTTTCAAGCGTTGGCCGATGTTGCGCGTGAGTACGCTTCGGCACGTCGGCCGCGCCAGCGAGAGGCGGGCGATGTTGCTCGGCCGGGCAGCGGTACGATGATAAATTGAGCAGCCCAACTCAAAAGCGCAGCACTGGCTCCTAGTCGAATACGGCAGCAGCGCTGTCGCGACTGGGATGGCCGGCCACGATGCGCTGCATCATTTCGATGAAAAGCGCCTGCTCCCGCTGGCTCAGATCGCCGAGCGTCGCACGATGCGCCCGCCGCGCCGCACCCTCGATTCTAACGAGCAGCGCGGCTCCGGCCGGTGTCAGCCGGCATAGCCGCGCGCGCCGATCGTCCTTGTTCACCGCGCGTTCGACCAGGTTTCGGGCGGCGAGCCGCTTCAAGGCGCCGGTCGTCGTGGTGCGATCGAGCGCGATATCGGCCGCCAAAGTGGTCTGATCGGCGGTTTCACGCACCGCCAGCGCCGAGAGCAGGCTGTATTGCAGCGGCGTGACCTCGAATTCGCCGCAGGCTTCCTGAAACAGCGCAACGTGGATCTGGTGCAGCCGGCGGATCAGATAGCCGGGCCGTTCCGACAAGGGCCAGGGGCGGTGCCTCGTCCCGCCGCGACGTGTCTTCGCCTGCCGCAATGCACACTCTCCCAAGCCGAAACCCTGCCGCGCTTAGCTCGATTCGAGTGCGCCTGCCATATCGGGATCATGGCACGATGCTTGCTTTTGTCAAAATACGAAGCATGCTTCGTAATGTCAAAATGCGAAGCATGCTTCGTAATTCGAGGGGACGAAGCCGTCGCCCTCGCAAGAAGAGGAGAGCGCCATGTCCGTCACTGCCAGCTTCGACCTTCTGCTGCGAGGCGGTCGCGTGATCTGTCCGGCCTCCGGCGTCGATGGCATCAAGGATGTCGCGATCCGCAACGGCAAGATTGCCGCGGTCGCGTCCGACATTCTGCCGACCAGCGCCAGGGAGGTCGTCGACGTCGGCGGCAAGCTGGTGCTGCCCGGGCTGATCGATACTCACGCCCATGTCTATCAATATGTCTCCGGCCGCTTCGGCATGAATCCCGACATGGTCGGCGTGCAGTCGGGTGTGACGACGCTGGTCGATCAGGGCGGTCCGTCCTGCATGACGCTGCCGGGCTTCCGCCACTTCATCGCGGAGCCCGCCGCCTCGCGCGTCTACGCGTTCCTGTCCGCCTATCTCGTCGGCGGGCTCGAGGGCCATTTCTATCCGCAGCTCTACAGCCCCGACGGCGTCGACGTCGACGCGACCGTCAAGGCGGCGACGGCCAATCTCGACATCGTGCGCGGCATCAAGGCTCACGCCGAGATCGGCGGCTTCGCGCGCTGGGGCATCCGCGTCATCGAGATGGCGGCGGAGATCGGCAAGCGCGCCGATCTGCCGGTCTACGTGCATTTCGGCCAGCTCTGGGGCCTGCCCGAGAGCGGCGCCAACGGCGAGGATGCCGACACGATCCTCACGCGCGTGATCCCGCTTTTGCGCGAGGGCGACATTCTCGCCCATCCCTTCACGCGCCATCCCGGCGGTTTCGTCAATCGCGAGGGCGAGGTGCATCCGGTGATCCAGGCAGCGCTCGATCGCGGCCTCAAGGTCGACGTCGGTCACGGCAGCCATTTCTCCTACCGGCTCGCAAAGAAGGCGATCGCGGCCGGCATCGTTCCGACCACGCTCGGCGCCGACATTCACGGCTACAACACCCATGTGCCCGCGCCGGCCGGGACACCCGACCAGCATGAGGACGAGGAGAATCATCCGTTCGCAGGCCAGGCCAAGTTCAGCCTGGTCCAGGCGATGAGCTCGATGATGGCACTCGGTCTGACGCTGGAGCAAGTGGTGCCGATGGTCACCTCCAATCCCGCCAGGATGCTCGGCCGCAGCGGGGAGATCGGTGCGCTCAAGGTCGGCATGGATGCCGATGTCTCCGTGCTCTCGGAGCAGAACGGCCGCTTCGTCCTCACGGACAATGAGAAGAACGAGGTGATCGCCGAGCGTCTGCTGCAGCCGGCCTTCTGCCTGCGCGCCGGCACGCGCTTCGAGGCGGTGGCGCCGATCCTGCCGCAAGCCGTCGCGGCATAGGGCCGGGCGTTGAAGGAGAACGCGGGCGTGCGCAACGAGCGGGAATTTCCGCACGGAAAGTCGGGGCAGGGCGTCGGCGCACGTCTGCCGCGCAAGGAGGACGATCGCCTGATGCGCGGCCGCGGCCAGTATGTCGGCGACGTCAGGCTCGCCGGCCTTCAGGACGTCGCCTTCGTGCGCAGCCCGCTGGCGCATGCACGCATCCGCGGCATTCATGTGCCCGAACGCCATCGCGGCAGCGTGTTCACGGCGGCCGATCTCGAAGGCATCAAGCCGATCCGCGCGGTATCGGGACTGCCGGGCTTCAAGATCTCGGAGCAGCCGGTACTCGCCACCGGCAAGGTGCGCCAGGTCGGCGAGCTCGTTGCGATGTGCCTTGCGCCGACGCGGGCCGAAGCGGAGGACATCGCGGCGTCTGTGACATTGGATCTCGAAGAGCTGCCCGCGGTCTACGACATGCTCAAAGCGCGCGAGCCCGGCTCCGCGCTGGTGCACGAGCATTGGGGCGACAACGTCTTTCTGGAAACCAACTACGAGGTCGATATCTCCGCCGCCCTCGACGCCCCGATCAAGTTGACGCGCGAGATCTCGACGGCGCGGCAATGCATGTCGCCGCTCGAAGGCCGCGGCGTGGTCGCGACGTTCGATCGGAGGCTCGACCAGCTCACGCTGCATTCCGCGGCGCAGATGCCGCACATCACGCGCAGCGGCCTTGCCGAATGCCTCGGCATGGAGGAGGGCCAGATCCGCGTTATCTCGCCCGACGTCGGTGGTGGTTTCGGTCACAAGGGGATTTTGCTGCCCGAGGAGGTCTGCCTGTCCTGGCTGACGATGCGCTGCGGCCATCCGGTGCGCTGGATCGAGGATCGCCGTGAGCATCTGGTCGCCAGCTCCAATTGCCGCGAGCATCACTACAGGATCACTGTCTATGCCGACCGCGACGGCACGCTGCGCGGCATCGATTGCGAGGCGACCGTGGATTCCGGCGCCTACTCGTCCTATCCGTTCTCGGCCTGCTTGGAGGCCGCGCAGGTCGCGAGCATCCTGCCGGGTCCTTACAAGATGCCGGCCTATCGCTGCCGCACCTTCTCGGTCGCCACCAACAAATGTCCGATCCTGCCCTATCGCGGCGTGGCGCGCACCGGCGTCTGCTTCGCACTGGAATTGATGCTCGATCTCGTGGCGGCGGAGGCAGGCCTCGAGCCTGGCGAGGTCCGGCTGCGCAATCTGGTGCGCCCCGAGCAGATGCCGTTCGACAACATCACCAGGAAGCATTTCGACAGCGGCGACTATCCGGAGGCGATGCGCCGCGCGCTCGTCGCCATCGACATCGACGCTATCCGCGCCAAGCAAAAGCAGGGCGAGGCCGACGGCCGCCGTCTCGGCGTCGGCGTCTCCATCTATTGCGAACAGGCCGCGCACGGCACGTCAGTCTATTCCGGCTGGGGCATCCCAATGGTGCCGGGCCATGAGCAGGCCTCGGCCCGGCTGACGCCCGACGGCGGCCTCGAACTGCGCGTCGGCGTGCATTCGCACGGGCAGGGAATGGAGACCACGCTCGCGCAGGTCGCGCATGAGATTCTGGGCATCGATGTCGCGAAGATCCGCATCATCCTCGGCGACACCGCGATGACGCCCTATTCGACCGGCACCTGGGGTTCGCGCTCGATGGTGATGGCGGGTGGTGCGGTCGCGACCGCCTGCCGCGAGCTCGGCGAACGCGCCCGGCGCATCGGCGCCAAACTGTTGCAGCACGAGGCGGCTTCCGTGGTGTTGCAGAACGGCGAGGTCCGCGGCGTCAACGGCAGCGTCACTTTGAAGGCAATCGCCCACACCTGGTACCGCCGTCCGCAGGATCTGCCGGCCGACGTCGATCCCGGCGGGCTCGAGGTGACGCAAGGCTACAAGCCGGTGCGCGACAGCGGCACCTTCAGCTACGCCGCGCATGCGGCTTTGGTCGCGGTCGACCCTGACATCGGCGAGGTCGAGATCCTCGACTATGTGATCGTCGAGGACGGCGGCGTGCTGGTCAATCCGCTCGTGGTCGACGGCCAGATCTACGGCGGCCTCGCGCAGGGCATCGGCACCGCGCTCTACGAGGAAATGCCGTTCGACGCTTCCGGCCAGCCGCTGGCGACGACGCTTGCCGACTATCTGCTGCCCGGGCCGACCGAGGTTCCCGCCGCGCGCCTCGACCACATGGAGACGCCGTCGCCTTACACGCAGTTCGGCGTCAAGGGCATCGGCGAGGGCGGGGCGATCGCGCCGCCGGCCGCGATCGCCAACGCGGTCAACGACGCGCTGCGCCCGCTCGGCGTCGAGCTGATGCAGTCGCCGATCACGCCGCACCGCGTCGTCGCGGCCGTGCTGGCTGCGCGTCGAGCCGAACGGAGCGCCGCATGAAGCCCGCGCCCTTCGCCTATGAACGCCCGCGCGATCTCACCGCCGCCCTGTCGATGCTGGCCGCAAGCAATGGATCGGCCAAAATCATCGCCGGCGGACAGTCGCTCGGCCCCATGCTCAATCTGCGGCTGGTTCAGCCGGAGCTGATCGTGGATATTTCCGGCCTGGCCGAGCTCAAGCGCGCCGAGATTTCCGGCGGTGAGCTCGTGCTCGGGGCCCTGGTCACCCACGCCGATATCGAAGACGGGCGCGCGGCCGACGTGACCCGCGGGGCCATGCGCGGCGTCGCCGCCAACATCGCCTATCGCGCCGTGCGCAACCGCGGCACGATCGGCGGTTCGCTCAGCCATGCCGATCCCGCCGCGGATTGGATTTCGGCGCTCGCCGCTTTGGGCGCACGGGTGACGCTGCGCAGCCTTGCCGGCACGCGCACGATGCCCGTCGAGACGTTCGTGGTAGGTGCGCTGGAATCCGCGCTGCACACGGGCGAGATCGTCGAGGCGGTCCATGTGCCGGCGCGATCGGCCTCGGCGCATTGGGGCTATGCCAAGAGCTGCCGCAAGACCGGCGAGTTCGCCCATGCCATCGGCGCGGTCCTGATCGATCCCGCCGCGGCTTCGGCGCGCATCGTGATCGGCGCGATCGACACGACCCCCATTGTCATCACCGACGCCGCCGAGCTGTTCGGCGGTCGCATTACAGCCGACTACAAGCAGCGTTTCGATCTCCGCGTGGCCGACGCCCTTCTGTCCCGGGCGGGCATTGACGATGCCGCGCAACGCCATATCCATGTCAGCGTGCTGAGGCGCGCCGTCCAGGTGGCGGCGGCATGAGCACGATCACGCTTCAGGTCAATCGCCGCGCTGTGGAGCTGTCGGCCGAGCCGCGCACCAGCCTTGCCGATTTCGTTCGCGACAAGCTCGACCTGACCGGCACCCATCTCGGCTGCGAGCACGGCGTCTGCGGCGCCTGCACCGTGCTGCTCGACGGCGTGCCGGCGCGCTCCTGCATCACCTATGCGGCGGCCTGCGAGGGCGCCGACGTCACCACGATCGAGGGTCTCGACGAGGACGAGGTCACGACCGAGCTGCGCGCCGCCTTCACCCGCGAGCATGCGCTGCAATGCGGCTATTGCACGCCGGGGATGCTGGTCTCCGCCCGCGACCTCGTGCTGCGTCTGCCCGATGCCGACGAGCGGCGCATTCGCGTCGGTCTCAGCGGCAATCTCTGCCGCTGCACCGGCTATGTCGGCATCGTGCGCGCGGTGCAGTCCGTGATCGAGGCGAGGCGCGCGCGCAATGTCGCGCCGCTGGCCGACGGCGGCAGGACCATCCTCGGTCCGGCCGGCTCGGGGCGAGCTGAATCCGGCCGATACGACCCGCAGCCCGCGCACACGGTGGCGGCTCCGGCGTCCGAGAGCGTCGCGCGCGGCACCATTCCCGATTTCACCCCGGCGACCGTTCTCGACCAGCGCTTCACGCTGCCGCACGCGCCGGCGAAGGTGTTCGCGATGTTCGACGATATCGCGGGCATTGCCGCCTGCCTTCCCGGCGTGTCGCTGACAGCGTCGCCGAGGCCGGAGCGCGTGGAAGGATCGATCCGCGTGAAGCTCGGGCCGATCGCAGCAAGCTTCGAGGGTGCTGCGCGCGTCGCGCGCGATCCCGCGACGCTCTCCGGGTGCATCGTCGGCATCGGCACCGACCAGCGCAGCCATTCGGCGACGCAAGGCGAGATCCGTTATCGCCTGCTGCCGCTCGAAGGCGGTGCGGCGACCGCGGTCGAGCTGTCGATCGGCTACACGCTCACGGGAATGCTGGCCCAAATCGGCCGTCCCGGCCTGGTGCGCGATCTCGCCAAACGCCTGGTCGCGGACTTCGCCGCCAATCTCGATCGCCACATGTCCGGCGTGCCGTCAGGGCCGGGGACGCCGGCGGAGCTGAGCTTCTGGTCGATTGCGTCGGACGTTTTGCGCGCACGGATCGCCCGCATCTTTGGCCGCCGGAGCGAGGCGGGGTGACGGTGTGCTCGCACACCGGGAGTGACGAAGCCTGGACTGACTTAAGACATCAACAGCGTTGGATTTGGAGAGACAACATGACACGAGCACTCGGATTGGTTCGGACAATCGCGCTGGCGACGACCTTGATCGGCGGCACGGCCGGGGCGCAGACCATCAAGATCGGCGTCAACGAGCCGCTCACCGGCGCGTTCGCGGCGTCAGGCACTTACGTCGTCAACGGCGCCAAGATCGCCGCCGACGAGATCAACGCCAAGGGGGGCATCCTCGGCAAGAAGATCGAGCTGGTGATCGAAGACAACAAGAGCAACCCGACCGAAGCTGCTGCCGTCGCCGAGAAGCTGATCACCAGCGACAAGGTGCCGGTGCTGATGGGCGCCTGGGGCTCGAGCCTGACGCTCGCGGTGATGCCGAAGCTGATGGAATACGAGACCCCGATGGTGGTCGAGACCTCGTCCTCGGGCAAGATCACGACGACGGGCAATCCCTTCATCTTCCGCATCTCGCCGCCCTCGGCGGTCGAGGCCGCGGCGTTCAAGGGAATCGTCGACAAGCTCGCGCTGAAGAAGGTCGATTTCCTCGTCATCAACAACGACTGGGGCCGCGGCACCGCCGAGGATTTCAGCAAGATGATGAAGGAGAAGGGCATCAGCATCGGCTTGGTCGAGACCATGGACCAGGGCGCGCAGGACATGAGCGCGCAGCTCTCCAAGATCAAGAGCTCGGATTCCGAGACGGTCATCGTCACGACCGCGGTCGACCAACTCACCCTGATCTTCAAGCAGGCCGCGGCGCTGGGCCTGAAGAAGCGGATCATCACCACCGGCGGCTCGCAGAATCCGGACCAGATCATCGCCCAGGCGGGAGCCGCCGCCAACGGCACCATGCATCTGACGACCTTCCTGCCCTGGTTCCCGGACAAGACGCCGAATCCGGAAGCGACCAACTACTTCATCACGGAATGGAAGAAGCGCGGCTTCGACTTCGCAGGCTGCACCGAAAGCTTCCGCGGCTATGACGGCATCCGCACCGCCGCGGCCGCGATTGAGAAGGCCGGCAAGGTCGAGCCTGCCGCGATCAAGGCCGCGCTCTGGCAGATCAACATCAAGGGCCTCAACGGCGACATCGTGTTCCGCAAGTCCGGCCCCGAGGGCAAGGAGAGCGGGCAGAGCCAGCCGAACGTCTATCTCATCGAGATCAACGACGGCAAGGTCGGGATGAAGACGCTCTAGAGCATGATGAAGCTAGGTCCGATTGCGAGCCGTGATGCAGGTGCGCTCCCTCTCCCGCTTGCGGGAGAGGGTTGGGGAGAGGGTGTCTCCGCGGTGGGAGTCCCCAAGAGGATAGAACCCTCACCCGGCGCTCCGCGCCGACCTCTCCCGCAAGCGGGAGAGGTGAGCAAGCCGCCGCGGTCATCGATCCAACCTAAAGCCGTTCCGCTTTAGCATCCTAAATCCCGGGCGAGGGCGGCACGTTGCGGCCCTTGCCGGCATCCGCAACATCCAGGACCAGTCTTGAGCGAATTCTTCCAGCATCTGATCAACATGCTCGTGCTCGGCGGCACCTATGCGCTGCTGGGCATCGGGCTCACCCTGATCTTCGGCATCATGAACGTGGTCAACTTCACGCATGGCGTGCTCTACACGTTCGGGGCCTACATCATGTTCATCGTGGTGCAGCAGCTCGGGCTGAATTTCTTTCTCGCGCTGCCGGTGGCCGTGCTGGCCGGATGGCTGCTCGGGGCGGCCATCGAGCTGACATTGCTGCGGCCGCTGCGCGGCTCCGACATCGACACCACCATGCTGGTGATGATCGGCGCCTGGATCGCGATGCAGTCGGGCACGCTGTGGATCTGGGGCGGGGTCGCCAAATCAGTGACGACGCCGTTTCCCGAGGCGCCGCTGGTGCTCGGACCGGTGTCGGTGTCCTGGCTCCGCCTGTTCGTGCTCGCCGCCGCGGCGCTTCTGATCCTGGTGACGTATCTCTTAATCAACAAGACCAGCCTGGGCCGCGCCATGCGGGCGACGTTCCAGGACCACGACACGGCCTCGCTGATGGGCGTCAATGTCGACATGATCTACACCTCGACCTTCGCGATCGGCTCCAGCCTGGCGGCCGCCGCGGGCGCGCTGCTCGGGCCGGTCTACGTGATCTTCCCGCAAATGGGCGATCTTGCCGCCGTCAAGGCGTTCGCCATCGTCATCCTCGGCGGTCTCGGCAACATCACGGGCGCCGTGATCGGCGGCTTCATTCTGGCGCTAGCCGAAGAGCTGGGCGCCGGCTACGTCTCGTCGGGCTACCGCGATGCCATGGGCTTCCTCATCATCATCGCTGTGCTGATCTTCCGGCCGACCGGCCTGTTCGCGCGCGCGGAGCGCGTCGGATGAAGGCAATCATCACCATTCTTGCCGTCGCAGCGCTTGCCTCGGTCCCGCTCTGGCTGCGCGACCCCTATCTCCTGAATGCCCTGATCACGACCGGGATATTCGTCATCGGCGCAATGAGCCTCAATCTGCTGCTCGGATTCACCGGCCAGCTCAGCCTCGGTCACATCGCCTTCTTCGGCATCGGCGCCTATGTCAGCGCGCTGACGTCACTCGGTTTCGACGTCGGCCTGCCCGGAGACGTGCGCCTCGTCCACGCGCCCTGGCCGCCGATCGCGGGCTTCGTGCTGGCAATCATCGTTGCCGGATTGTGCGGCTATTTCGTCGGGCTGCTCTCGTTCCGCGTCCGCGGCGCCTATTTCGTCATCGTGACGATCTCCTTTGCCGAGGTGGTCCGGCTGGTCGCGCTGAACTGGGTCGAGCTGACACAGGGCCCGCTGGCGTTGACCAACATCCCCTCCATCGCGTTGCCCTTGCCGGGCGTCGGCGAATTGACGCTGCGCACCAAGCTGCAGAACTACTATCTCGTGCTGGTCGTCGCGCTCATCGCCTATCTCCTGATCGCGCGGCTCGTTCATTCCCATTTCGGCCGCTCCATGCGTGGCCTGATGGAGAACGAGACGCTGGCTGTCTCCGTCGGCATCGACGTGACCAGGACCTTGACGATCGCAGCCGTGATCTCGGCTGCGATCGCAGGCGCAGCCGGCAGCCTCTATGCGCACTACATCCGGATCATCGATCCCGAAGTGTTCGCCTTCATCAACACCGTCACCATGGTGATCATGGTCATCACCGGCGGCAAAGGCTCGCTGGCCGGGCCCGTCGTCGGCGGGCTCATCTTCGGGCTGCTGCCGGTCGCGCTCCGTCCGGTGATGGCGCCGGAAGCGCAGTGGATCGCCTATGGTGGCGTGCTGATCGCCATCCTGTTCGTGCTGCCGCGTGGCATCGTGCCGTCGCTCGCGCAGCGATTTAGGCGGCGACGGACCGGGCGTACGGCGCCGTCGCCCGTCGCTCTGGCCGAGACCGCTGCCAAGGAGCCGGCGTGATGACGGCGCGCAGCATTGCCATGACGATCGATCAGGTGGCGGTCCGCTTTGGCGGCCTGGTCGCGATCTCCGACATGAGTTTTACGGTCGGGGAGGGCGAGATCGTCAGCCTCATTGGGCCGAACGGCGCCGGTAAGACCACTGCCTTCAACGTTATGACCGGCTTCCTGACGCCGAGCGCCGGCCGCGTGACCTATCGCAACACGGCGCTCGCCGGTTTGAAGCCGCACCAGATCGCCGATCTCGGCCTGATCCGCACCTTTCAGCGCACCAGCGTATTCCCCAACGACACCGTCCACGACAATCTCCTGATCGGCCTGCATCGACAGGGCCGCGTCCGGCTGATCGACGCCATTCTCGGCCTGCCCGGCGCGCGCGCCTCGGAGCGCCGACTGCGGCAGCGGGCGGGTGAGCTGCTGGAATGGGTTGGGCTCGAACGCCGCGCGCACGATGCAGCGGGCTCACTTTCCTACGGCGAGCAGCGTCTCGTCGGTGTCGCGCTGGCGCTCGCGGCAGAACCATCGATGCTGCTGCTCGACGAGCCGGTGTCCGGCATGAATGCCTCGGAAACCCACCGCTTCGTCGAGCTGATCCGCAGCATTCGCGACCGCGGCATCACGATCCTCCTGGTCGAGCACGACATGCCGATGGTGATGACGGTCTCCGACCGCATCGTCGTGCTCAACTATGGCCGCATCATCGCGGAAGGGACGCCCGACGTCATCCGCAACGACCCTGCGGTCATCGAAGCCTATCTCGGACATGGAGCGGGACATGCTTGAGATCCGCGAGATGGTTTGTGGCTATGGCGGCGTCACCGCGCTGCGCGGCATCTCGCTGGAGGTGAAAGCCGGCCAGCTGGTCGCGCTGATCGGTGCCAACGGCGCCGGCAAGAGCACGACGCTGCGCGCGATCTCCGGCCTCGTGCCGCCACGCTCGGGCCAGATGCGGTTCGAGGGCATCGACATCACCGGGGCGAGGCCCCCGCGCGTGCTGGCGAGCGGAATCGCGCATTGTCCGGAAGGGCGGCGCGTGTTTCCGCACATGAGCGTCGAGGAGAATCTCGACATGGGGGCTTACCTCCGTCGTGGTTCGGGCGAGATTGCGGCCGACCGCGACCGCATCTACGCGGAATTCCCGCGGCTCGCCGAGCGGCGACGGCAGGCAGCTGGCACGCTGTCGGGCGGCGAGCAGCAGATGCTCGCGATCGGCCGCGCGCTGATGTCGCGACCGCGGCTGATCATGTTCGACGAACCATCGCTCGGGCTTGCGCCCAACATCGTCGAGCGCACCTTTGCCATCATCCGCGGCATCCGCGATGCCGGCACCACGGTGCTGCTGGTCGAGCAGAATGCCTTCGCCGCGCTCGAGATGTGCGACCACGCCTATCTGCTCGAGAACGGCCGTATCGTGCTGTCCGGAGCCGGCTCCGAGCTGATCGCGAACGAGCATGTGCGCAAGGCCTATCTCGGTGGGTGATGGGGCCGGGTGGATTGCCGTCTGCGATCTCGACCGGCTGAAGGCGGAGACGATCGTCCGCGTCCCCGGGCGCGACCTGCTCGTGATCTGGAACGAGGGCAACGTCGTCGCCTGCGAACGTGCGTGCCCGCACGAACAGGCGGATCTGGCCTTGGGGCAGGTGACGGCCGGGCGCCTCAAGTGTCCCCGCCATGCCGCTTCATTCGATTTGCGCGATGGCGCGATCAGTGCGGGATGGCCGAGCCCGCCGCTGCGGCTTTATCCGGCGCGGATCATGGGCGAGAAAATTTGGATTGAGCTGCAGGGGCGGCAGCCTGCGCGATGATGCCATCATGCCCCTGTTTTGCCCGACGAGTCAAAGCGGCAATGGCGGTGTCGATCGACCCTCAAACAATTCGCCTTTGCAAACAACGACATCGCTACTGTGCATGGGGTTGTTTTTCGCACTTTTAGTCCAGCAGCCGCCGCGCGGCCTCCACCAGCACTCCGTCCGGCCGGCGCAAAGCCTCGAGAATGGTGAAATGGTCAGCGCCTTCGACCGGAATGAGCTTGCCCGGCGCTCCCGCCGCCACGCGCTTGTCGTGGAGACTGATGGAATCGCAGACCAGCGCCGGCAGCTCGTTGCTGCCATAGGCTATGTCGAGCCGCTTCTGGATGACGGGCAGGCGCAGCGGCGATAGCGTGGCGATCTCCGCATCCGTCAGCTTCAGTGCGTCGTTGAGGCCGGTATCGCGGATCGGCGCGAGCTCGTACACGCCCGAGAGCGCGAGCCCCGCATGGACACGCGGATGATCCAGCGCCATCGCGACGAGATGGGCTCCGGCGGACCAGCCCGACAAGACGACCGGTCCGGCAGCGCCATAGGATGCGCCATGCGCCGCGAGCCAGTCGAGCGCGCGCGGGATCTCGGCGACGATGTCACTGAGGGATACCTCGGGCGCCAGCGAATAGCCGGGGATGGCAACCGACCAGCCATGGGCGGCGACGCCTTCGACCAGCATGGCGAATAGCTCGCGCGAATTGCGCTGCCAATAGCCGCCGTGCAGGAACACCAGGCAGGGCGCATCCGGCTTGGCGGCGGGGTAGAGGTCGATCTTGTTGTTGGCCCGCTCGCCATAGGGCAGGTCGAGGTGGGACTTCAGCGTGCCCCGCAGCCGGCTGGAGGCTTCGTTGCGCTCGGCGATCAGGGCCGCGCTGTTCTTGACCGCCCCGTTGTTGTCATAGGCGGCATTGCGTTCTGCCTGCGACAGCTCGGACCATTTGCCACGGGGGTCAAGCGACCGAATTGTCGAACGCGCGTTCTCAGCCATGAAACTCTCCGTTGCGGCCCTGGATGACACTCTTGTCGATTTGGACCGGCCAGTCACCTTCTATTGAACTGTTGGATCAAAAGACTGCTCGTCCTGTGGACTGCGTCCGAAGCGCCCAGGCGTAGTATGTGAGCATGAGGATTAAGCTGAGCGTCACGAGGTTGGGCGAAGGCGCTGGCCGGCCACGGCGCCGTGCCTCGTCCCGCCGCGTCGCGGGGCAGGTCGGGCGCGCAACGCCCGGGAACATTTGGTCATGGGGGGTACCCCGTGCTTTTACATTTTGCCGTACCTGCGACCGCAGCTATGTCGGAGCGAGCTTGTCAGCTCGAGTTTATTCTGCTCAGTGTCCGTCCAAACCGTGCATGCGATCCACGCATGCATGCATCGACTAAAGTCGACAATCAGTGAGGAAACATTATGCGTAGACTGATTTTGGCCGCCGCCGTGATCGCCCCGATGCTCGGCCATGCGGCACGGGCGGAGGATACCGTCAAGATCGGCTACATCGATCCACTCTCCGGTGGCGGCGCCAGCGTGGGTGAGGGGGGTCTGAAGACATTCCAGTACCTGGCCGACGAGCTCAACGCCAAGGGCGGCATCCTGGGCCGTAAGGTCGAGATCGTGCCCTTCGACAACAAGACCAATCCGCAGGAGGCCCTGGTGCAGGCCCAGAAGGCGATCGACGCCGGGGTTCGCTACATCACACAGGGCAATGGCTCGTCCGTCGGTCTGGCGCTCGAGGATTTCGTCACGAAGTACAACACGCGCAATCCCGGCAAGGAAGTGCTCTACTTCAACTATGCGGCCGTCGATCCGGCCATGACCAACGAGAAGTGCAGCTACTGGCATTTCCGCTGGGATGCCAGCTCCGACATCAAGATGGAGGCGCTGACGAACTACATCAAGGACGTCGCTTCGATCAAGAAGGTGTACCTGATCAACCAGGACTATTCGTTTGGTCAGTCGGTGCGCAGCGATGCGCGCAAGATGTTGACCGCGAAGCGGCCTGATGTCCAGATTGTCGGCGACGAACTGCATCCGCTGCTGAAGGTCACGGATTTCTCGCCCTACATCGCCAAGATCAAGGCTTCCGGTGCCGACAGCGTCATTACCGGCAACTGGGGGCAGGACATCGCGCTGCTGCTCAAGGCCGCCGCCGATGCCGGTCTGAAGGTCAATTGGTACACTTATTATGCCGGTGGCGCCGGTGGGCCGACCGCGATCAAGCAGACGGGTCTCGACCATCAGGTATTCCAGCTGACGGAAGGTTTTGCCAATTCGGGCCACCAGCCCGCGATGGATTACGAGAAGGCCTTCCGTGCCAAGGTCAACATGTCGCTTTGGTATCCGCGTGCGGTCAACGAGATGCGCATGTTCAAGGCCGCGGCCGAGAAGGCCAACTCGGTTGAACCCGTGAAGGTGGCGGCGGCGCTCGAGGACCTGAAGTTCGAGGTCCTGGATGGCGGTACCGGCTTCATGCGCAAGGACGACCATCAGTTCTTCCAGCCAATCTACATCTCCTCCTTCGGCAAGCTTGCCGCGAACGAGCCGTTCGACGAGGAGAACACCGGCTGGGGCTGGCACCTGGTCAGCAAGGTCGATACCCCGCAGGCCATGGTCACCACCACCTGCAAGATGACGCGACCGTAAGGGGCCATACACGCCGCCGGCCCGCGGCACTCTCGTCGCGGGCAGGTGGCGGCCGAAATGCTTCCTGGATGGAAACCGGGGCTCTGCCTCGGATAGTTCACGAGTACGCTGTGCTAGAACTCATTGTCATTTCGACCCTGAACGGTGTGCTGTTCGGCATGCTGCTGTTTCTGCTGTCGAGCGGGCTGACGGTCATCTTCAGCATGATGGGCGTGCTCAACTTCGCCCATGCCAGCTTCTACATGCTCGGCGCCTTCTTCGGCTTTCAATTGACGAAATGGATCGGGTTCTGGCCGGCTTTCGTGCTCGCCCCGCTCCTGGTCGGCGCGATCGGGATGGCGGTCGAGCGCTACGGACTGCGCAACACGCACAAGCATGGCCATGTCGCGGAATTGCTGCTGACCTTTGGCCTCGCATTCGCGATCGAAGAGATCGTCGCAATGATCTGGGGCAGGAGCCCGGTCGATTATCGCGTGCCGGCGCTGCTCGACTTCCCAGCCTTCACGATCTTCTCCACCAATTATCCCGCCTACAAGATCTTCATGCTCGCGGTATCGGTGGTCATCTTCGTCGCGCTCCTGCTGGTGCTGCGGCGTACCAGGGTCGGCCTGATCGTGCAGGCGGCGCTGACGCATCCTCACATGGTCGGACACCTCGGCCACAATGTGGGGCGCGTGTTTATGGTGGTGTTTGGTGTGGGCAGCGCGCTGGCAGGCCTTGCCGGTGTCATTGCTGGACCGGCGCTGGTGACGCAGTCCGACATGGCGGCCGCGCTCGGGCCGATCCTGTTCGTGGTCATCGTGTTCGGCGGCCTCGGCTCCTTGCCTGGCGCCTTCGTCGCCTCGCTCGTCATCGGCCTGGTGCAGACTTTTGCGGTGGCGTTGAATGGCTCGCTGGCCAGCGTCTTCGGTCCGCTCGATTCAGCGGGGGGACCTTCCGCTCTTTCCGACATCTGGAACGTCACAATCGCGCAGGTCGCGCCGATCATTCCTTATCTTCTGCTGGTCATCATCCTGATTGTTCGCCCCATGGGCCTGATGGGGACGCGCGAATCATGACTACGGCAACGACATCGGTATCGGGACCCGCAGCGAACGCGGCCGGCGAGAACCTGCGCTTCTACGGTGTTTGGCTGGCCGGCATGGTCGTCCTCATCGTGCTGCCGCTGGTGTTCTCGTCCGGCGGCTCCCTCACATCCTTCAGCCTAATCGGGATCGCGATCGTGTTCGCGCTCTCTTACAACATCCTGCTTGGACAGACCGGATTGTTGTCGTTCGGACATGCCGTGCACTACGGTCTCGGCGGCTTCACGGCCTGCCATGTGATGAACGCGATCGTCTCCCACGGCTGGCCGATCCCGCTTCCGTTCATCCCATTGTTCGGCGGCCTCGGTGGCCTCGGGTTCGCCATCCTCGTCGGCTGGCTCATGACCAAGCGTGCCGGCACCGTATTCGCCATGATCTCGCTGGGCATCGGCGAGCTGGTGGCGTCTTCGTCTCTGATCCTCCGGTCGGTCTTCGGCGGCGAAGCCGGCATCACGACGGACCGCACGGCGCTGCCGCGCATGTTCGGCTGGACCTTCGGGCCGCAGATCCAGGTTTATTATCTGATCGCGTTCTGGCTGGTGGTCTCGGCGATCGCGATGTACGCGCTGACCCGAACCCCGCTGGGGCGGATCAGCAATGCCGTCCGTGACAATCCGGAACGAGTCCAGTTCATCGGCTACGATCCTCACGTGGTTCGTTATCTCGCCTATTGCTTTGCAGGATTCTTCGCCGGTATCGCCGGGGGGCTTGCCGCGATCAGCTTCGAGATCGCGAATTCGGCCTATCTCGGCGCGATCCAGTCCGGCCTGGTGCTGTTCGCAACCTTCATCGGCGGTACCGCCTATTTCTTCGGACCGATTCTCGGCGCGATCCTGGTGACCTATCTGCAGCTTGGGCTGACCAGCGTCACCAGCGTCTGGCAGCTCTATTTCGGCATCATCTTCATCGGCATCGTGATGTTCTCGCCCGGCGGCATCGCCGGGCTCGTGATGATGCACCGGCCGCTCCTTCGCGCCGGAACGTTATGGACAGTGATACCGTCCTATCTCGTCGCGATAGTGCCGACCGTGGCGCTCGGTTGCGGCGTCATTCTGGTGATCGAGACGATCGCGCGTCATTCCGGCGGGGAGGCCAATGCGATCAACCTGTTCGGCATTGCCTTCAATCCCAAGTCTCCGGCCACCTGGATTGCCGCAGCGGTTCTCGTGGCCGGTGGCTCCGTCATCGCGCGATTGACGTGGCGGCGGGTTGGCGAAGCGTGGGATCGGGCGGCCACGGTCGCGCGTGATCGGGGGTATCTGGCATGACTGCAGCCATCGAAGTCCGCGCCGTCGAGAAGCGCTTCGGCAACGTTGGCATCATTCGCGACCTGAACCTCAGCATCGCGCAGGGCGAACGGCACGCCATCATCGGTCCGAACGGCGCGGGCAAGTCGACGACGTTCAATCTGATCAGTGGGCACATCAAGCCGACTTCGGGCGAGGTCCGGCTCAATGGCGACGTGATCTCCGGCCTGCAGCCGTTCGAGATCAACCGGCGGGGGCTGTCGCGATCGTTCCAGGTCACCAACGTGTTCGCCCGCATGACGGTCTGGGAAAACGTCCGCTGCGCCGTGCTGTGGGCCACCGGGCATCGCTACGCGTTCTGGAAGAACGTGGACAGCCTGCCTGAGGTGCGCGAACGGACGGCGCGGATCCTCGAGGACATTCACCTCACGCACCGCCGCGACGTCCCGGCCGGCCTGTTGACATATGCCGAGCAGCGCGAGCTGGAGATCGGCATCACGATCGCAGGGGGCGCTACCGTCGTCATGCTCGATGAGCCGACCGCTGGAATGAGCCACGCCGAGACGGAGCGCGCGGTGTCGTTGATCCGGCGCCTGACCGAAGGGCGAACGCTGGTCATCGTCGAGCACGACATGAGCGTCGTGTTCGGCCTTGCCGACCGCATCTCGGTGCTGGTTTACGGTCATATCATCGCCTCAGGCACTCCTGAGGAGATCCGGCGCGATCCGAAGGTCAGGGAAGCCTATCTTGGCGAGGAGGCACACTGATGCTCGAAGTCAGGAACCTCCACGCCTATTACGGCAAGAGCCATATTCTCCAGGGCGTTGACCTCGATGTCGCCGCCGGCGAAGTGGTGAGCCTGCTTGGTCGCAACGGTGTCGGGCGTTCGACCACGGTCAAGGCGATCATGGGCGAGGTCGTTCCGCAGGGCACGATCCGCTTCAAGGGCAAGGACATTGCGGGCCTGCCGAGCTACAAGATCGCACGTCTCGGCCTCGGCTACGTTCCCGAGCATCGCGACATCTTTCCGAGCTTGACGGTGCGACAAAATCTTCTGCTCGGCATCAAGGACACGCGACGGCCGGGCAAATGGCGGCTGCAGGACATGCTCGACATGTTTCCCAACCTCGCCGCGCGCGCCGACGCGCCTGCTGGGGTCCTCTCCGGCGGCGAGAAACAGATGTTGACGACGTGCCGCACGTTGATGGGCGATCCTGATCTCATCATGATCGACGAGCCGACGGAGGGTCTCGCGCCGCTGATCGTGCAACAGGTCGGAGATCTCATCGTCCGCATCGCGCAAGCCGGGGTCGCGATCCTGCTCGTCGAGCAGAAGCTATCGATCGCGATGCGCATCTCGAAGCGCGTCTACATCATGGGACACGGTCGCGTGGTTTTTGAAGGCACGCCAGACCAACTCAGGGCGAACGCGGCGGTTCGCCAGGAGTGGCTCGAGGTTTGAACTTTGTGAGACGGACCATTCAACGGGCGCCGCCGCGCGCACGTCCTCAGTTCGGTGCAGCTCTCGCAATCCATGAACCTTCGGAATTTGATGATGGCAGCTCCCTACGTTCCTCAAATGGCCCTGTATCGTCAATGGCTCGGGGATACGCGCGGCCTTGTCTTCTCGAGCTACGAAGAGATGCGGCAATGGTCGGTGCGCGATCTCGACGGGTTCTGGCGCAGCATTTGGGACTATTACGATCTGCAATCGCCGACGCCGTTTGCCGCCGTGATTGCCGAGCGCAAAATGCCGAATGCGGTGTGGTTTTCCGGCGCGCAGGTGAATTACGCCAGGCAGGTGTTCCGGCATGTCGCGGCAGCGGACGCAGCCGGGCTGCCCGCCATCGTCAGCGGCGGTGAGGACGGCAGTCTCACGGAGACGAGCTGGCCGGAGCTGCGGCGCAAGGCAGCGGCGCTCGCGCTCGATCTGAAGGACAAGGGCGTGCGCCCCGGCGACCGCGTCGCGGCCTATCTGCCGAACATCCCCGAGACCATCGTTGCGTTTCTGGCGACAGCCAGCATCGGTGCAATCTGGAGCGTCTGTGCGCCCGACATGGCGGCGCCTGCGGTGATCGACCGCTTCAAGCAGATCGGACCGAGGGTGCTGATCGCCTGCGACGCCGTCACTTATGCCGGACGGCGGCACGACCGTCGCGACGTTGTCGGCGAGCTCAGGCGGTCCCTGCCGACCGTCGAGCACGTCATCCTGCATGGCGAAGCCGGCGCAGCTGCGGCACCGGACGCGCTGCTCTCCGACATTCTCGCCAGAACGGGCGCGGCTATCGAGGCCTTCGAGCCGATCTGGCTGCCGTTCGATCATCCGCTCTGGATCGTTTATTCCAGCGGCACGACCGGCCTGCCGAAGCCGATCGTGCACGGCCATGGTGGCATCATCATCGTGGCACTCGCGCTTCTGGGGCTGCACAACGACATCGGCTGTTCCTATCACCAGAATTCCTTCGGCGAGCGTTATCACTGGTACAGCTCGACCGGCTGGATCATGTGGAACAGCCAAGTCGGCGGCCTGCTCAGCGGGACCACCTGCTGCATCTTCGACGGCAGCCCGGCCGGCGCGAAGGACAAGCCTGACTGGACCACGCTGTGGCGCTTCGTCGCGCAATCGAAGTCGACCTTCTTCGGGGCAGGCGCGGCGTTCTTCGCGAACTGCGCCAAGGCCGAGATCGACCTTGCTGCCGCCGGCGATCTTTCGCAGCTGCGTTGCCTCGGCTCGACCGGCTCGCCCCTCAGCGCCGACACGCAAGCCTGGTTCAACGCGCGCTTCGCTGCGTTGTCGAAGACGAACGGCAGCAAGGCGCAGGCCGACATCTGGTGGGCGAACATTTCCGGCGGGACCGATTTCGCCGGCGCCTTCATCGGCGGCAACCGCGAGCTGCCGCAGACGCCGGGCGCCATGCAGTGCCGGCTGCTGGGCGCGGCCGTGGAGGCTTTCAACGACCAGGGGCACGCCGTCATCGACGAGGTCGGCGAGCTCGTCTGTACTGAGCCGATGCCGTCGATGCCGCTCTATTTCTGGAACGACGAGGGTGGGGTGCGCTATCGCGCGAGCTATTTCGAGACCTATCCGGACGATTTCGACGGCAGAGGGCGCGGTCCGGCGTGGCGGCACGGCGATTGGCTCAAGGTCAATCCGGATGGCTCCTGTATCATCTATGGCCGCAGTGATGCCACCATCAACCGGCACGGCCTGCGCATGGGTACGAGCGAGCTTTATTCCGCAATCGAGTCGCTGCCCGAGGTGCTCGACTCCCTCGTCGTGGATCTCGAATATCTCGGCCGCGACAGTTACATGCCGCTGTTCGTCGTGTTGCGCGACGGCATTGCGCTCGATGCGGCGATGCAGGCGAGGATCAACAAGGCGATCGAGTCCGGCCTGTCACGACGCTTTCTACCGAACGAGATTTTCGCCGTCGCCGAGATTCCGCGGACGCTGTCCGGCAAGAAGCAGGAGCTGCCGATCAAGAAGCTGCTGCTCGGCCAGCCCGTGGAGAAGGTCATCAACAGGGAGGCGATGGCCAATCCCGGCTGTCTGGATTGGTATCTCGATTTCGCAGCGATGCATCTGAAGAAGGTCGCAGGAGCGGCTTGACCGCGATGGGCACGGCATCTGCCGTCCGACCACTGAGCAGGCACGCCGAGGAGTGGTTCCACCGTGGGCTGCGGTGTGGTGTTCGCGCGCACAGTTCGAGCGATCCGGGCCGCGAGCTTGCGTGGTCCGGACCGATCGGCGCGGAGCTAGCTGCAGCTCAGCGGCAAGGGTTGGCCCGGATGCAGCTCGTACCAGTCATAGCAATCCGGATAGCCGTAGAATCCATATCCGGACCGGAAGCGGTCAAAACGGTGAAACGCGTGCTGCCGGAGGCCGCGGGTCGCGACATGATCGCCGAAGCCGAGGTGCTCGCCGCCGAATCGGGCTCCGCCGCCGAATCCGCCGGCATGTCCCATGCCGCCGAAATGCGCGCCGCCACCGAAGCCCATGTGGCCGCCGCCAAAGCCCATATGTCCGCCTCCGAAGCCACCGCCGCCGTGGCCACCGCCACCGCCGCCATGTGCCTCGGCCGTTCCGACCGCCAGCGCTGAGGCAAGCGCCGCTGCCGCCATGATCATCAATGCTCGTTTCATGAGGGACTCCTTTCGTGTCCGGATGCCCGGCGGCCGATGCCGTTGCCTCAGCGTCGTGCCGCCAGCAAATCCCGTCTTGAAGGGAAGATAGGAAGGTCGTGCGGCAATCCCACTGAATTCGATTTCAGGAGCGGGGCGCTGCGCATCGGCGAGGTGATCCGCCGACGCGACTGCCGAGCGTGGACGGGGTCAACGTCAGGCTCGACCCCATCGCGAAAGGCGACGGCCGAGCGAGGCACCCGCCCGGCCGGCCGCGACGTCGTCGGGATCAGAAGCTGCCGGTGCCCGGCTCACAGGGGACGTTGTTGCCGGTCCACGGCGCCGTCGCAAACGCCCCGACACGCGGCGCTGGAACGCAGCCGCGGCCGACCTGATAGACCGACCCGTACGATGCAACCGGATCGGCTTGCATGGCGGATGGGCGGACGTCGGTATGGCGCTCCCGCGCCACGGCGGGTCCACCGAGCATGGCGACTGCGATCAGTCCGGTCGACAAGAGCTTGAGAGTGGTCATTTGGCTTCTCCTTTGATGAAAGCTGGCAGTCCAAGCCGGCCTGCGAAGGAGGTGCGGACGAACGCGCATCGACAAAACGCACGAATTGCTCACCCGTGTTCAATGGACCGTGATCCCGGCCTTGCCGGCAAGCACGATCGTGCAAACTCGCAACGCTTTCGATCCTGGCGCGTAACAGCAGCCTCGCTGAGGACATATCTGCTGGAACGTCCTGCTGCATGGAGATGAGAAATGATCGCTGCGACAGCACATTCGATCGCCTACGCGCCGACGATAGCAGTGGCCTTGTTCGCGGGCGCTCTGAAATGCAATTTAATGGTGCTTCATTCCACGCAGGATTACTTCTGTTGCGAGACAGCGTTGCGTCGCATGCCGGTCCTGCCTGGTGTGTTCGGCCCGGGCGGGCATTGAACATGTCGTCGCGGATCACCGAGCCCATGCTTCGCCGCCGGTCTCGAGGCCTCGCGGGACGTGGAACCAGCACAATGACGCGGATTCTCCTGATCGAGGATGATGCCGAGACCGCCGACGCGATCGTGGCCGAACTCACCGAGCGCGGGTTCGAGGTGCGATGGGCGCCCGACGGGATCGACGGTCTCGATCGGGCGCGCGAATCGTCTCCCGATGCCCTGATCGTGGATCGCATGCTGCCCGGAATGGACGGGCTGACCGTTATCGAGGCCTTGCGCAAGGACCAGGTCAGGACGCCCGTTTTGGTGCTGAGTGCGCTCGGCGCGGTCGACGACAGGGTGCGCGGGTTGCGCGTCGGCGGAGACGACTATCTCACCAAGCCGTTCGCGCTGATCGAGCTCGTCGCCCGCGTGGAGGCGTTGCTGCGGCGTCCGATCGACAGCCGCGAGACCACGTTGTGCGCCGGGCCGCTGGAGCTCGACCTGATCGAGCGGACCGCGCGGCGAGGCGAGCGCGAGATTGATCTGCTGCCGCGCGAATTCCGCCTGCTCGAATACATGATGCGCCGAAGCGATCAGCTGCTGACCCGCGCGATGCTGCTCGAGGAGGTCTGGAATTACAAATTCGTTCCGGCAACCACCAATCTCATCGACGTGCACATGGGCCGCCTTCGTCACAAGGTCGACGGCCCCGGCGAGACGCAGCTCATTCACAATGTTCGCGGCTCCGGCTTCGTGCTGCGCACTCGTTAACAGGTTCGGCGGATCGATGCGCCAGATTCAGTTCATTCGTTCGAACACGTTCCTGTGGGCCGCGGCGATAGCAGCCACGCTGGCGTTGTTCGTCGCCGCCCTGTTCGGCTTCATCTACTGGAAGATCGACGACTACCTGATCATGCGATCCGACCGTATGATTGCAACGCAGCTCAACTTCATGGCCGAATTGCCGCCCGGCCGTCTCATCGACGCGATCTCCGATCATCTCAAGCAGGATTCGCGCGGCGTGCAATATGCCGGCCTGTTCGATGCCGCAGGGACCCGGCTTGCCGGCAACATCGCGCGATTGCCATCAAAGCTCGATGTCGGCGGACCGGTCCGGAGCGTGCGGCTCGCACGGGACGGGCCGTCGACGGTTCACGATGCCGTCGTCAAGGCCGCGGGCAGGCGGCTCGGCGACGGCCATATCCTCGTGATCGGGCGGAATGTCGACGAGACGCGCGAGATATCCATCGTCGTCGGACAGGCGCTGCTGCTCGGCCTGCTGCCGGCATTCTGCCTCTGCCTGCTCGCCGGGGCGTGGCTGAGCATCCGTGCGCAGCGGCGCGTCGAGCAGGTGAACCGGCACGTTCAGCGCATCGTTGCCGGTGATCTCCACGAGCGGCTCCCACAGGCCGATGCGGACGATCCGTTCGCGCGGCTGGCCAGGATCGTCAACGGCATGCTCGATGAAATGGAGACCACGATCAACGCGCTGGCCGGTGTCGGCAACGATATCGCTCACGATCTCAGAACGCCGCTCACGCGAGCCCGCCTGGCGCTGGAGCGCGGGCGCACACACGCGGCCACGCTGGAGGACCTTCAGGACATCGTGGACAAGGCAATGGCCGGAATCGACCAATCGCTCGCAATCGTCACCGCGCTGCTGCGTCTCGCCGAAATCGAGAGCAGCAGCCGTACGGCCGGCTTCGGCGACGTCGCGCTCGACGAGATCCTGCGACAGGTGTGCGACGTGTACGAACCGATTGCCGAAGACAAGGATATCGACATCGACGTCGAGATCGACCGCAAAGTGCAGGTGCGGGGTGATCGGGACCTGCTGTTCGAGGCGGTTGCCAATCTCGTGGACAATGCCGTCAAGTTCACCCCCGCGGGCGGAAGAGTGACGCTCGAGCTGGTGTCGGACGACAGGGCCGTGCTCGTGCGCGTGAGCGATACTGGCCCCGGCATCGGTGAGTCGGAGCGCGAGGCGGTGCTGCGTCGGTTCTATCGCTCCGACAAGATGCGCAACACGCCGGGAGTGGGGCTGGGACTGAGCCTCGTCGCTGCGATTCTGAAGTTGCACGGCTTCTGCCTGACCATTTGCCCGGCACCCGGCGGACGGGTGGAGATCCTCGCCACGACGGGCGCGACGTCACACGAACCCGCGGCATCGGCGCCGGATCGTTCGCTTCACGCGAGCCTCGCGCCGACGTGACCGCCGATGCCACGTGCGATCCGTGCGAAGCGGAAAGAGCGGCGAGATATCTGAAAGCGAATTCAGGCTTGTTAAGTGCAGTTTACTGGCGCCGTCAGTCGGAGGCTTCTTACGTTCGACTTGCCGGTTCGAATGTGGGAGCAAAAGATGCCAATGCGACATGCGGGTTTGAGCAGGATCGATACGGCTGAGCCGGGCAGGCGTACGGCGGCTGCTGTGTTCAATGCGTATTCCACAGTCATCGGCCGGTACGACCTGCTCGAACGCGAGCAGGAGCAGCAGCTTGCGCGTCGCTGGCAGGAGAGGAGGGACGGCGACGCCGCGAATGCGCTCGTCACGAGCCACCTCAGGCTCGCCGCCAAGGTCGCGCGGAGCTACAGGGGATACGGCCTTCCGTTCGCAGATCTCATGGCCGAGGCCAATCTCGGGCTCGTGATTGCCGCGTCGCGGTTCGAGCCCGACCGAAACTCGCGATTTTCCACCTATGCGACGTGGTGGATCAAGGCCGCCATCCACGAATACATCCTGCGCTCCTGGTCGCTGGTCAAGATCGGAACAACGGCCGCGCAAAAGAAACTGTTCTTCCGGCTTCGCGGCGAGATGAGAAAGGCCGGCCAGGGCGGGATGGCGCGGCTTACCCCCGATGTCGCCGAGGCGATCGCCACCAGGCTCGAAGTTTCGGCGCGCGATGTGATGGAGATGGATTGCCGCCTGCACGGCGACCTATCGCTGAATGCGCGGGTTGGCGGCGACGAGCAAGGTACCGAGTGGGAGGCCTTGCTTGTGGACGAGGCGAGCGACGCCGAGACCGTCCTTGCCGATCAGGATCAGATGGAACATCGGACCGATGCCCTGCGCATTGCGCTGAATGGCCTCACGGGGCGCGAGCGGCGCGTGCTGGAGGCAAGGCGGCTGGCGGAGCATCCCCCGACGCTCGATCAGCTCGCCCGCGAGCTTTCGATCTCCAGCGAGCGCGTTCGGCAGATCGAGATTCGCGCCTTTGCAAAGGTCAGGCGTGCCGCCATCCGTGCCACCCTGGAGCCCGTGGTCACCGCCCGGGGGCAGGGGCGGTGCGCGGCGTCGTCTCTGTCGCCACCCACCTGTCCTGACACTATCTCGAGCGCGAGGCGTTCGCATCGACGTGAGCGGTCGAGAGGTCGCGATGCTGAACTCGATTTCATTTGAACGGTCAAGCATCGTCGCCATCTGAAAATTTCCCGTAACCTGCTCGAAGTAGTTGTCTCCATGGGAATTGTCCGCTTTGCGCTCCGGTTTCCGCACACATTCTATGTGCTCGCGGCCCTGATCCTGTTTCTGGGCGGCATCTCTGTCTGGTCGATGCCGACGGATATCTTTCCCGAGATCCGCATCCCCGTCGTCACGGTCATCTGGAGCTATACCGGCCTCTCGACGCCGGAGATGGAGCAGCGCGTCTCCACGTACAGCCAGTATTCGATCAGCGCCAATGTCACCGGCATCAAGAATATCGAAGCGCAGACGCTCAATGGCCTGTCGGTTCAAAAGATCTACTTCCAGCCGGACGTCAATCTCGATCTCGCGATCTCGCAGATCGTATCGGCAACGAACGCCATCCGCGCCCTGATGCCGCCGGGCATTCAGCCGCCCGTGATCGTGCAGTTCAATGCGTCGAGCGTGCCGGTGCTGCAGCTCAGCCTCGAGTCGAACAAGTTGAACGAACAGCAATTGTACGACTTCGGCATCTATCGGATCCGGCAGCAACTGGCGCCTGTTCCCGGGGTGACGCTGCCGACGCCTGCGGGAGGAAAATATCGCCAGATCATGGTCGACATCGACCCGAACAAACTCGCGTCGCGCGGATTGACGCCGCTCGACATCGTCAATGCGGTGAACACCCAGAACCTGACACTGCCGACCGGAACGGCGAAGATCGGCGATACCCAGTACACTGTGCGAACCAATGCGACGCCGGCCTCGATCAAGGATCTCAACATGATTCCGGTCAAGTTCGCGAACGGCGCGACGATCCTGCTGAAGGATGTCGCCCAGGTTCGGGACGGATCGCAGGTCCAGCAGAATATCGTGCGCGAGGACGGTCACCGCTCGGTTCTGCTTAGCGTGATCAAGAATGGCAACGCTTCGACGCTTGCCGTCGTCAACGGGGTCAAGCAGGCCTTGAAGTCGATTCGGGCGTCGGCGCCGGCCGGGCTGAAGATCAGCGAATTGTTCGACCAATCGGTCTTCGTCACTCACTCCGTCGACGGTGTGCTGCGCGAAGGAGCGATCGCGGCCGGTCTCACGGCGCTGATGATCCTGGTATTTCTGGGATCGTGGCGGTCGACGCTCGTCGTTCTGATCTCCATCCCGCTCGCGATGCTGTCCTCGCTCATCGTGCTCCATTTTCTCGGCGAGACCCTCAACACCATGACGCTGGGTGGGCTGGCGCTCGCAGTGGGCATTCTGGTCGACGATTCGACGGTGACGATCGAGAACACGCATCGGCTCTGGACCGAGGAGGGGATGCCGCTGTCGGAGGCGACGCTGCACGGTGCGGCCGAGATCGCCGTACCGACGCTCGTCTCCACGCTCGCCATCAGCTGCGTCTTCACCTCGGTCATATTCCTCGAAGGACCGGCGCAATACCTCTTCACGCCGCTCGGCCTTGCGGTGGTGTTTGCAATGCTGGCGTCGTACGCGCTGTCGCGGACCCTCACGCCGATCACGATCGGTCTGCTGCTGAAGGGGGAGCGGCGCCATGGCGAGGGCGCGAGCTCGTCCGGCATGTTTTCGCGCGCATCCGCCGCGTTCGAGCGCGGCTTCGAGCGCCTGCGCGACGGCTATTCCGAAGTCCTGACGACTCTGCTCCGGAGCCGCAGCATCGTGCCGATCGCTGCCGTGCTCGTGCTGTCGCTCGGGGCCGTCATGTTCGTCTACGTGGGCAGGGATTTCTATCCCCTGATCGACGGTGGTCAGATCCAGCTCCATGTTCGTGCGCCGGCGGGGACCCGGATCGAGCGCACCGAGGCCATCTTCCAGGCGGTCGAGGATAAGATCCGCGAAGTCATTCCGGACCGGGATCGCGGGCTGATCGTCGACAATATCGGCTTGCCGGCGCGTCCCTACAATCTGGCCTTCACCGACGGATCGACGATAGGAGTGAACGATGGCACGATCCTGGTATCGCTCAAGGACGGCCACAGACCGACCGCAGATTACGTCAAGAAGCTGCGCCAGGTCCTCCCAGCGGCATTCCCCGAGGACGTCTTCTATTTCCAGGCGGCGGATATCGTCACCCAGATCCTGAATTTCGGCCTGCCGGCGCAAATCGACGTCCGTACCGTCGGCTACGGCGCCGACAATCTGTCCGTCGCAAAGGAGCTGCAAAAGCGCCTGGCGGCCATTCCGGGAGTCGTCGACGCGCATCTTCAACAGGAGGTCGACGCTCCCGCGTTCTACGCCGACATCGATCGCACAAGGGCCGCACAGCTGGGGCTCAATGCCAGCACGGTGGCAACCAACATCAATGTCAGCCTCAGCTCGTCCGCCCAGGTCTCGCCGAATTTCTGGACCGACCCGACGTCGGGCATCCCTTATTATCTTGCCGTCCAGACGCCGGAGTACAGGGCCAACTCGCTCAACGCACTGGAGAACACGCCGGTGTCGGCCTCGTCGGCTGCAAGCGGACAGACGGTGCCAGGGCTGCTCAGCAATGTTGCGACCTTCAAGCGCGGAACTGTACCCACCAATTTGAACCAGGCAAACGTTCAGCCGGTGTATGACGTCTATGCGAGCGTGCAGGGGCGCGATCTCGGCGGCGTCTCGGCCGATATCGGCAAGGTCACGTCGACGCTTCAAAAGCAGCTCCAGCCGGGAAATTCGATTGAGGTTCTGGGGCAGATCCAGAGCATGCATCAATCGTTCCGCGATCTCGGGATCGGGCTGCTGTTTGCCGCCATCCTGGTCTATCTGTTGATGGTCGTGAACTACCAGAACTTCGGTGATCCCCTTGTCGTCATCATGGCGTTGCCCGCGACCTTCTGCGGTATCATGACGATGCTGTTCATCACGGGGACGACGCTGAACGTGCCTTCGCTGATGGGTGCGATCATGGCCGTGGGCGTCGCATCGGCCAATTCCATCCTGCTCGTGACCTTCGCGCGTGACGCGCAACTGAATGGGCACACCGCGTTCGAGGCTGCGCTGAACGCGGGCCGCACGCGAATCCGCCCCGTGCTGATGACGGCTGCCGCGATGATCGTGGGCATGGTCCCGATGGCGATCGGAGGCCCGGGCGAGGAGCAGAACGCGGCGCTCGCCCGTGCCGTGATCGGCGGGCTGCTGTTCGCAACGCCGACGACGTTGCTGATCGTGCCCTATCTCTTCGCCTGGCTGCGCAAGCGCAACGACGGCAAGCCTCACCACGGCGTGTTCGAGGAGTTACCGGAATGAGCGATGTTCGGGTGCGGACCAATAGTCACGACGTGAGCAAGCCGCCCGATGCGGAAAGCGGCCGCATCGTGGAGCTGCCGGGCAAGGACGCGCGGCAGCGCCGCCGCTACGGCGGCGTATGGCTCGGCGGCGCCATGGTCCTGCTCCTTGCCGGCGGTCTCGGCGTGGGTGGCTGGCGGCACTATCAGGCCGCGCGCGATCTGGCTGTATCGGCAGAGCAGATCAGGACCGCCGTTCCGGAGGTTCGGGTGGCGACGGTCCGCGCCAGCCCCGAGATCACGAAGGTCACTCTGCCGGCGACGACGACGGCATTCGAGGCGGCGAACATCTTCGCACGGGCCAGCGGCTACATCGAGAAGCGCTATGTCGACATCGGCGATCATGTGAAGAAGGGCGATCTCCTGGCGGAGATCACCGCGCCGGAACTCGACCAGCAGATCGCGCAGGCGCAGGCGACGCTGGCGCAGAACCAGGCGGCGTTGCAGCAGGCACAGGCGAGCCGGGAGCTTGCCGACGTCACCAATTCGCGGGACAGCAATCTGGTCAAGCAGGGCTGGTTGACGGCCCAGCAGGGCGACAACGACCGTCTTACCTTGCGCGCCCAGCAGGCGGCCGTGAGCGTCGCCCAATCGAACATCACGGCACAAGAGGCGCAGATTCGCGTGCTTCAACAGGAGAAGGCCTACCAGCGTGTGGTGGCACCGTTCGACGGTGTGATCACGCAGCGCAACGTGGACAATGGCAGCCTCGTTCAGGCGGGATCGACCTTCATGTTCACGCTGATGCATTCGAACGTGATCCGAACGCAAGTGTTCGTACCGCAGGACGAGGCCTTCGGCGTCGCGCCTGGGGTCGCGGCCGAGATTCACGTTCCCGAGATCCCGGACCGGGCATTTCCAGGGAAGGTCACGCGCATCGCGACGGCGTTGCAGCCGGGAAGCCGAACGCTGCTGACCGAGATCGACGTGCCCAATCCCGATGGCGCGTTGAATCCCGGCATCTACTGCACGGTCGAACTGTCGATCCCGCGCAAGACGCCGTCGATGTCGATTCCCGCCGATGCGCTGGTCTTCGACCAGAACGGCCTTCATGTCGCAGTCGTGCGCAACGGCACCGTTCATTTGCAGAAGGTCTCGATCGCGCGAGATTTCGGCACCTCGGTCGAAGTGCGCGAGGGCGTGAAGCCCGGCGAGCAAGTCGTGCTCAGTCCAGCGGTCAATCTGGCGGAGGGTAGCCGCGTCTCCATACGCAAGAATGAGGCGAGCGAGGGGGGGCAGACATGATCCGCGTCGTTTGCGCGGCGTTCGCCGCCGTGCTGCTCGGCTGCTCCGCGGGCAAAGCCCAGGTCGCGACAACCGGTAGCACGGCGATGAGCCTACCGACCGTACCGGGCGCGATCGTCACCTCACCGCTCAATAGCCCGGGTCCGTTCTCCGCAACGACTGTGCAAGGCGCACCCGATACCACGCTGGCACCCGTTCCACTCGCCTCCGATCCGACGACGCCGGGTACGGTCGTCGTCTGTGCGCCACCATCGACGTCTCCGATATCTCCGACGTCGGTGCCGACAATGCCGACCGCATCGAGCACGGGATCGCCGACGGCGGGGAATGTGGCTCCAATCGTACCGCTCATGGGACAAAACGGGAGCTCGATCGGGACAATTTCCGCGGCCGCACCGTCAGGGACGGGGGTGACAGTGGCGTGCAGCTCAACGCCGGGCGGGACGGTGGCGAGCGCTGCAAGTTTGCCGCTCTCGATTCCGCAAGTGCAGGCCGGGCCGCCCCCGGGTACGATCCCGGTCGCGATCAGCGGCGACGTCGGCACGGGCATTGATCCAAGTGCTGCCGTCGCGCCCAGCCCCAACACCACGACCTGTGCGGAAAGCATGACGATGAATCTGGCATCTCCTGCAACAGTGCTGCCGGCCAACGCGTCAGGCGCGGCGCCAACGCCCGGAGTTTCGCCGATCTTGCCGCCGGGGTGCTGAGGGACAGCCGACCATCGCGACAGACGGATGGATGTGTCACCCGAAACGGTCGTCGCCGCTCTGCCGGGCCGCGGCAATCATTCCTGATGTCGGCACCTCCATCGCCCGTGCAGCGGCGGTGACAGAGCGGACGACTCGAGAGTTGTCGATCGAATTGGAGGAATGACAGCATGAGGAGCTGCCATTCCTCTCTTTCCGCGTAAGCCAAAACGCCTCGAGACGCGCAACGACCCGCTTCAGTGCAGTACGCGCAATTGCGTTCTGCCGAAGCCGCGTTGTCCGGCCGGTGCGCTCAATAGCCGGACTTGGGCTCGCAGGGTGGGCGACGCCACGGGGCTGATGCATAGGCCCCGACGTCCGGAGCCCGCGTGCAACCGCGCTTGGAGGTAACCGGAACACGTTGAGCCGATGCGTAGGCATCGACATTCGTCCGTCGCGCGTTCGTATTGCCTTCACGCGCCATCACCGGGGAAGCAACCATGGCCGCAGCGATCAACCCGGTCGAGAACAGCTTCAGTGTAGTCATCGTACATCTCCTTGACAAAGCGACGCCGGGAATGCCTCGGCTCGCGCATCAGACATGTGCATGCGTGCGCCGGATCGGCAGTATCAATTGAACGATCATTTTCGTCGTTGCACGAAGGGATGCATGCACATCCACGCCACGGGTACGCCGCATCGCGCGGTCGTACTCCGTTCGAGGCGTGAACGATGGTCATCTGAATCTGGTCGTTGTACCTGATTGCTCGTCCGGCTTGTCATCGGCGCCAGTGGTGGTTGCGAACCTGAACCGCGCCAAACACGGGAGCCGCGCCACCGGGGCGCTCGAGCCCCATTCGTCCGGCCGGGGTCAATGCACCACCATTCAGCACGTCGCGGTCGGGATACATCGAGGCAAAGGTTGCGGGTTCCTGGTCGGCGAAGGACCAGGCGGCGGAGGCCGACGACACTGTCGCAGCTGAGATCAGCACCGAGGCGATCAGGATCTTGAATGCATTCATAGCGAGTCTCCATTGCTTTCTCGTGCGGAGAGTCGCTCTATGGGGATCGCTGCTCGGCTGACGGCGTTTCCAGAATTGTATTCTATGTCGAGATATATAGGCAGCCTCGTCCGCAAGGCCCGTGATTGTGCATCACTGTTGCGAGAAGATGGCCGAGTGCAAGACATGGAGCCCAAGCTTTCGACGAATACCTCATACGTCGTCGAACGGAATTCCGTCAGCGATGTCAGAATCGATCGCGCCATCGTGCGATGGTCAAATCGCGCGCGGTGCCTGGTTCTAGACGCAGCGACCGGGACTGCGAGCCATGAGGTTCATCTCGCTTCTGCGTCGTTGCCTGGATTGTGCTCTCCGGGGCCGCATCCGGAAAGAATTCACTCGGTACGGCGCTTCCGTCGTCAGAGAGTGGTGGGCTCTGTTCAGGCAGCAGTGGATGCCCCGGGGGCGTCATCCGATCCACCGATCGGATGCATGCGGCCTCGGCAAGCACCGCATCCCCCGTGCTCCGGAACGTTCCGCAACGCGCTCGCCGCTCAGCACTCCGTCACGGAGGAGTGCGCGGACGGTTTCGACGCCTCATTGCCGGATCAGGATGCCATGACGAATTGTGGCGATCTTGCCATTCCGGGCGTTTGTATCGGGATTGCACGGGGCCGCGCAGCCCTCGTGATTGGGGCGGGGCAGGGCCTTACGGCATCCAGAAAGTACGTGCCTTCACGAAAATGACGGTGCGTTTGGGAAGATCGGCATAGCGGCGGTCCGCTAAGTTCCGCTCATGTCATCGAGCGGAGGGCTGCGCGCTTTCGAGCGCCGGGCGGCCGCCGCGTTGCGAGAGGACTTGATGAATCAGCCAGGTAGAGTAGAGCGTTCGAGCCTTGGATGGCTCGTTCTGATTGCCGCAGTGGTCGGCGGCAGCGCCGCCGCCTTTGCGTATACCGCGGGGTGGCTCACGCCGGGACGTCTTACGCCGGATCGCATGCTTGCAGCGTTGACGCCTCCGAGCGGCCCGCCGCTGGGGCACCGGCGGAATCATGCCAAGGGAATCTGCTTCACCGGCACGTTCGAAGCGAACGGAAATGGTGTCGAGCTGTCCCGCGCCAAGGTGTTCGTGCAGGGCCGCTATCCGATTCTGGGTCGTTTCAATCTCGGTACGGCCGATCCGAACGCGGTGGACGCGACCGTGCGCGTGCGCGGCATGGGGCTCCAGATATCGGCGGCGGACGGAGAGGAGTGGCGAATGGCGATGATCAATCCGCCATTCTTTGCGGTGTCCACGCCTGACGCGTTTCACGACCTGCTGGTTGCGGCCGGCAAGAAGGATCCGGAGGCGATGAAGACGTTCATCAGCGCAAATCCGGAGTTCGCCGCTTTCGCAGCCTGGGCCAAGGCGGCGCCCTGGACCGGAAGCTACGCGGAGGATTCGTATAACAGTCTCAACAGCTTCGTCTTCACGAACGCGAAGGGCGATGAGCACACTGTGCGGTGGTCGCTGGTGCCTACGGCAGAGCCTGCTGCCATCGCCCAGGCGGAGCTTGAGAAACGCGGCCCGGATTTTCTCGAGCAGGAGATCACGACCCGGGTGAAGTCCGCGCCGCAACGGTGGACCATGGTCACCACTGTGGCCGAGCCGGGCGATCCGACCGCTGATCCGAGCAAAGCCTGGCCGGACAACCGGCGCAAGGTCCAGGTCGGAACGCTGGTCGTGCAGCGAATTGAACCCGAGCGGGATGGGCCCTGCCGCGACATCAACTTCGATCCGACCGTGCTGCCGCAGGGAGTCCGGGTGTCGGACGATCCGTTCCCGGCGGCGCGCTCGTCCGTCTACCGCAAATCCTACGATCTTCGCGCAGCCGAAGCCGGCGACTATCCGAGAACCGAGGTTGCCAAGCCATGACCAGTGTCCCGCAACGCTTCGCCCCGATCCAGCGGCTGCTGCACTGGCTGATGGCGATCTGCATCATCGCCATGCTCTTCATCGGTGTCGGCATGGTGTCCACGGTGGCCCAGAAATACCTGCCGCTCATCCTGATCCACAAGACGCTCGGCGTTGCGCTCCTCGTGCTCGTCCTGGTCAGGCTGGCGCTACGGCTTCATTTCGGCGCACCGCCATTGCCGGCCGACCTTCCGCCGGCGATGAAGCTGGGAGCGCGATTGTCGCATCTTTTGCTCTATGGCTTCATGATCGTCATGCCCTTGCTAGGTCTCGGCATGCTCTGGGCCGCGGCCTATCCGGTGGTCCTGTACGGCGGGATTCGGATTCCGGCGTTGCTGCCGCAGAGCGACCACGCGCACACGCTGTTTTGGAATGCGCATGTCTATCTGGGGCTCGCGTTCTTCGCCCTCGTGCTGCTGCATCTGGCAGCGGCGCTGTTCCACGCCCTGATTCGTCGCGATGACGTGTTCGCGACGATGTCGCCTCTGCCGCAGCGTCAGCAGATGAAGCCGACCGAATAAGCGATCGCGCGCCTGTGGGCGTGCAATCCGGGAACGATGCTTCGGCACGGAAAGACCGGCTGCCCGCACTCCGGCTAGAAACTGTCCACTTTCCAACAAGGAGCCAACCATGACCAAAGCAGACCTGCAAAGCCCAACGGATCTGGGAGCCAATGCGAACCGTGACGTTCCCGCCGCGTTGAGAGCGCTGCTGGCCGACGTTTTCGCGCTGTACATGAAGACGAAGAACTTCCATTGGCACGTATCCGGCAGTCATTTCCGCGACTACCATCTCATGCTCGATGAGCAGGCCGAGCAGATCTTCGCCATGACCGACGATATCGCCGAGCGCGCGCGCAAGATCGGCGGCACCACCCTGCGATCGATCGGTCACATCGCCCGCGAGCAGCGCATTCTCGACAACGACGCGGATTATGTCGATCCGCAGGATATGCTGGCCGAGCTGCGCAGCGACAATCAGCAGCTGACACGGGAAATGCGCCGGGTCCACGAACTCTGCGACGAATATGGCGATGTCGCCACCGCAAGCCTGCTGGAGAACTGGATCGACGAGACGGAGCGGCGGATCTGGTTCCTGTACGAGACCGGGCGGAGCGGTGCGAATTCGTAGGAAGGCAAGCCGTCGGCCGGGAGGCGGGTGAAGGATGAGCAGTCTCTCGGAGCTATCGCCGGATAGCGGCATCAACGCGGAGCGCATGTTGCTGCGCGAGCTGGCCCATCAGATCGAGGGCGAGCTCGTGTCCGTGATCGAATTGCTGTCGGAGGCTGCCGGTCGCTGCGAAGGCACGGAGGCGAGAGCGATACTCGCTTCCGTGCAGGATCGACTGGAAAGCCATGTGTGCCTCCACCACGCATTGCAGATGCCCCAGTTCGCCACGACCATCGATCTGGCCTCCTATCTCCAGCAACTGTGCAGGTCGATCAGCCGCTCACGGCTCGAGTATGAGGGCATCGCGCTTTCGCTCCTGATCCAGCCGCTCAAGGTAAGCTCCGAGCGTTGCTGGCTGCTGGGCATGATCGTCTTCGAACTGATCACCGCCTCGGCGCGTCACCTCTCCCTCGATGGGGCCGGCACCATCCGGCTCGAAGTCTGGGGAACGGCGGATTCGGTCACGTGCTGTATCATCGACAATGGGACAACCGCCGAAGGCCGGCCCGGGCTCGACCGTTCCACCGTCGATATGCTCGTTGCGCGTCTGAATGGAACGATCGATATCCGCTTCGGACCAGACGGGACCAGGACCGTCGTCGAGATCCCGCGTCGGACCTAGCGTCGTCTCGACGCGCGGCGACGGCAAGCTTCCCGTTCGTGCCCCGCAAGCTCACCGCGCCAACGCTCCACGTCGTGCAGATCAACAATATCGCCGCTTTTGCGAAAGATGGAGCGCGGGCCCGCTTGTACGGTTTCTCCCATTCATGACCGGAAGAGCGGTCATACGTGCAAGGGTCAAGCCATGGCAGATATGTCGAACTCGAAGGCGTCGCTTGGATGGGCCATCCACGCGATCAGCGGAAAATGGGGCTGGTTCGTTGCTCTGGGCGCAGGCGAATTGGTCCTCGGTGGCATTGCGTCCGCAAACCTGGTGGCCGCCAGTCTCGCCTCCGTGCTGGTCATTGGCGCCACCATGGCTGTCGCCGGCGTCTTCCAGATTGTGCATGCATTCTCGGTGCGCGCTATGCGGGGATTCCTGTTCTGGCTGCTCGCGGGCGTTGTTTACGGCGCGGCCGGGATCATCATCCTCTATGATCCGGTCCTGGCCTCGTTCACGCTGTCTCTCGCGGTGTGCGCCTTCCTCGTCCTCGCCGGTGTGATGCGGATCTGGGCAGGCTTTCATATGCGACCGGCTGCGGGTTGGCGCTGGATCGTCGCGGCCGGTGTTCTGACGTTCGGCGTCGGCGTCATGCTGGTGGCGGCTTGGCCCGCGATCGGCCTGTGGCTGCTCGGCGCGATGCTGGTGGTCGACCTGATCTTCCAGGGCTGGGGTTTCATTGCATTCGGGCTGGCGCTCAGGAGCCGGGCGTCCCGCCACTCGGCCCAGCCGGCGACGGTGTGAGCCATGATGACGGGATCGACTTTCACGCGGCACTCGGAGATTGCCTGGCGCGGCGGTCAGACGCGGTCGACCTCGCGGTTGATCGCCGAGGAGACGGCCATCGCGCTCACCTATAACGGCTCGACCCATGCCGTGATGATGGGCACGCCCGCCGATCTCGAGGATTTCGGTATCGGCTTCAGCCTCACCGAAGCCATCGTGAGACGAAGAGACGAAATCAGGAGCATCGATCTGATTCCGAACGAACTGGGCGTCGAGGTGCGGATGTGGCTCGATGGCGACTGCTCGGCGTCCCTGGCCGCCCGCCGCCGTGCCATCAGCGGTCCGGTTGGGTGTGGGCTATGCGGTATCGAAAGCCTCGAACAGGCGCGCCGTGCGCCCTCGCGGGTGAAAGATCATGACATTGTCTTTCGCGCACGGGATCTGCTGTACGCGATGCAGGCCCTGTCTCCGCTCCAGACATTGAATCAGCACACGCGATCCGTTCATGCGGCGGCCTTCTGGACGCCGCGCACCGGCATCGGTCCCGTCAGGGAGGACGTTGGGCGGCACAATGCCCTCGACAAGCTCGCGGGTGCGGTCCTCCGCGACGGCGGCTCGGCCGGCGAGGGCGCCGTGCTCCTGACGAGCCGCGTCTCGGTCGAGATGGTGCAGAAGGCGGCGATGATGGGCGTGCCGGTCGTCGTGGCCGTCTCCGCTCCGACCGCGCTCGCCATCCAGACCGCGAAGGAGGCGGGCATCACGCTCGTGGCTATTGCCCGCGATGACGGATACGGCGTGTTCACACACCCGCGACGCGTTTTGCTGCCTGACGAGGCCGCGCCGCGCCTCGGGTGTTAACCTCGCGGGCCGACCAAGATGACGACGCAGGCCGCATCTGCGGCGCCGGGAGCGGAGCCACGCGTCACAGCCCATGCGCCGGAGCGATCGCTCCTGGTTGCATCAATGCTGACCATGTCCGGCGGATTCCTCGATGCCTTCACCTGGCTCTCGCTCGGTGGTGTGTTCGCGAGCTCGCAGACCGGCAATGTCGTCTTCCTTGGCATCAATGCCCTGTCCGGGCGATGGCAGCAAGCGGCGCACCATCTGCTGCCGATCGTCGGCTTTCTTCTCGGTGCCTGGGTGGCGATCCGCATGCAGGCGCCGCTGCGTTGTCTCGCTGCGCATATCGTCTGTCTCACGGCAGCGATGTTGCTGTTGCACCGGGTCCCAGATCCGATCGCCATCCTCATGACCTCATTTGGCATCGCGCTGCAGTCTGCTAGCTTCAGGCGCGTCGATCGCTGGAGCTATCTCTCCGTCACCGTGACCGGCAACATGCTGCGCGCCATCGATCAGTTCGTGTCGACTTCCGATCGCGACGCTTTGCGTGGTGGCGCGGCCATGCTCGTGCTCTGTCTGACGTTCCTTTGTGGCGCAGCCCTCGGCGGCTATGCGACGACGCGGCTCGGAGCGGCGAGTATTGCGGTGCCGATCGCATTGTCGGCGTGCGCTCTGCTGCTCTGCTTGCAGAGCCGGATCCGCCGCGATCCCGGCTGAGCGGGTGTACCGTTATGCCATGCCAATCGGCAAAGGGGCGTTCGTTCGCGAAAGCAGGTTTGCCGGGCGCAACGGTATCATTTAAGCGCGCCGGCTGGCGCTTTACGAGATCAACCGCCACGAGGCCAGGGATGAACGACCTCCGCAAAGAGACAGACAGCCTCGGTGAAGTATCCGTTCCCGCGGACAAGCTCTGGGGCGCGCAGACGCAACGTTCGCTCGAACATTTCAGCATCGGCAGAGACCTCATGCCGCGCGAGATGATCCAGTCCTACGCGATCCTGAAGAAGGCGGCCGCGAACGCCAACTACGCTGGCGGTCGTCTCGATGGCAAGCTTCACGAGCTGATCATCCACGTCTGCGACGAGATTCTGGCGGGTCAGCACCACGACATGTTTCCGCTTCACGTCTGGATGACCGGTAGCGGAACGCAGTTCAACATGAACGTGAACGAGGTGATCTCGAATCGGTGCTGCCAGATCGCGGGCACGCCGCTGGGCAGCAAGCTGCCGGTTCATCCGAACGATCACGTCAACATGTCGCAGTCATCGAATGACAGCTTTCCATCGGCCATGTACATCGCGGCGGCGACGAACGTGACGGAACGTCTCGTCCCTGCTGTCGAAGCGCTGCATGACGCCATCGCGGCAAAGTCGAGCCAGTGGGACGGCATCGTCAAGATTGGCCGTACCCACATGCAGGATGCCACCCCGCTGACGCTCGGGCAGGAGTGGTCCGGTTACGCCGGCATGCTCGCAGACGATCTGACGCGCATCGGCGACGCGCTCAAGGGCGTCTTCCGGCTTGCGCTCGGTGGCACGGCCGTTGGTACCGGGATCAACGCGGCGCCCGGCTTCGCGGAGGCCGTTGCGGCCGAGATCGCGCAGTTGACGGGCCTGCCGTTCGTCAGCGCGCCGAACAAGTTCGCGGTGCAGGGTGCGCATGACGCGCTGGTGCAGCTGTCCGGCACGCTGCGGACGCTCGCCGGCTCGCTCTACAAGATCGCGAACGACATCCGCCTGATGTCATGCGGTCCGCGTGCGGGGTTTGCCGAATTGCTGATCCCCGAGAACGAACCCGGCTCCTCGATCATGCCGGGCAAGGTCAATCCTACACAGGCGGAAGCGCTGACGATGATCGCCGTGCAGGTGATGGCGAACGATGTCGCCGTCGGGTTCGGCGGCGCCGGCGGCTATCTCGAAATGAACGTCTACAAGCCGCTGATCATCCACAACATCGCGCAGTCCATCACCATCCTGGCCGACGGCTGCACGAATTTCCGCACGTTCCTGGTCGAAGGCACCCAGCCCAATCGCAAGAAGATCCAGGAATACGTCGAGAGATCCTTGATGCTGGTGACCGCACTGGCGCCAGTGATCGGTTACGACAGGGCGTCGCAGATCGCGCACTACGCAATGGAGAACGATCTCACGCTGAAATCGGCAGCGCTGAAACTCGGCTTCGTCACCGAGGCGGAATTTGACCGTATCGTGGATCCCGTGAAGATGGTCAGACCCTATGTCGCCGAGATCAAGATTGGTGCGAAGGCTGGTTGAAGGGAGAGAAGCAATGATCCGCTGTGTACGTCTGTGGACTGGACAGGACGCCAATTCGCATTTCGAGGAGGGTTTCATCGAGCTGGAGCCCGGCCAGCGCGGTGACTTCCTGAGCGGCAAGATCGATGCCGTCAGCGTCTCCTTCCAGGAGACCGAGTCGGGCGGCGCCTTCTCCTGGCACACCGCGCCGGTCCGCCAACTCGTGATCACGTTGAGTGGAACGCTCGATTTCCAGACGCGTGACGGTCATCACTTCCTCATTCATCCCGGCAATGTCCTGCTGGCCGAAGACACCGCAGGATCGGGCCACAGCTGGAAGTTGACGGACGATTCGTCCTGGCGCCGCGCCTACGTGGTGCTGCGGCCGGGAGCAGAAGTGCCGTTCCGCGCCAAGGCGCCGCAGCCGGCGCGGGCCTGATCAGCCATCCAGAGCACAGCTGCGAACTCCAACTGAACGAAGAGGGGCGCCATGCAGGCAACTTCCGACCACGAATGCGACGTCGTCCTCATTGGTGCAGGCATCATGAGCGCGACCCTTGGGGTTCTTCTCAAGGAGTTGGAGCCCTCCCTCACGATCCAGATGCTCGAGGCTCTCGAGGATTGTGCGCTCGAAAGCTCGGATGCGTGGAACAACGCGGGCACCGGGCATGCGGCCAATTGCGAGATGAACTACACGCCGGAGAGGCCCGATGGCAGCGTCGATATCTCGAAGGCGCTCCAGGTCAATGTCGAGTTCGACCTGTCGCGGCAGTTCTGGTCCTATCTCGTTGGGCGTGGCGCGATCGCCGATCCGCGATCCTTCATTCATCCCGTGCCGCATATGAGCTTCGTGCACGGTGCCGACAACGTCGCCTTTCTCAGGAAGCGGTTCAAGGCGATGGCCGCCCATCACTGTTATGAGGGCATGGAATACAGCGAGGATCCCTCGAAGATCGCCGAGTGGGCGCCGTTGGTGATGGAGGGCCGCACCGGCGGTGATCCCGTGGCGGCCACGCGTATCATCACGGGGACCGACGTCGATTACGGGGCACTGACTCATCTCCTGGTCCATCATCTCGTCGGCCAGCCGGGCTGCGCCGCGCACTACAAGAGCTGCGTCACCGATCTGGTTCGCGAGCAGGACGGTCGCTGGCGCATCGAGGTGCGCGACACCGACAGCGGCGAGACGCGGGGGGTGCGCGCGAAGTTCGTCTTTATCGGCGCCGGCGGCGGTGCCTTGCCTCTGCTCGAGAAGTCCGGAATTCCAGAGGGACGCGGCTATGGCGGTTTCCCGGTCAGCGGGATCTGGCTTCGCTGCGACGATGCGGAGATCAACCGACGTCACCACGCCAAGGTCTACGGCAAGGCCGACGTCGGCTCACCGCCGATGTCGGTGCCGCATCTCGACACGCGCGTGATCGGCGGTCAGCGATCGTTACTATTTGGGCCCTATGCCGGCTTCTCTAGCAAGTTCCTCAAGCACGGCTCTCTGCTCGACCTCTTCGAGTCCATCCGTCCCGCGAACGTCAAACCGCTACTTTCGGTGGCACGCGACAATTTCGATCTCACCGAGTATCTGATCGGGCAGGTGCTGCAGTCCGAGAGCCACCGTCTGGCGGCACTCGACGAATATTTCCCGATGGCCGATCCGAAGGACTGGAAGTTGCAGGTCGCGGGCCAGCGCGTCCAGATCATCAAGCCCGACGTCAAGCGTGGCGGATTGCTTGAGTTCGGAACCGAACTCGTCGGCGCGGACGATCATTCGCTGGTTGCGCTGCTCGGCGCTTCGCCAGGTGCCTCCACCGCGGCGTTCATCGCCATCAGCGTGCTGGAGAAGTGTTTCGCCGGTGAGCTGACGGCAAGCGCTTGGCTGCCGAAGTTGAGGCAGATCATCCCGTCCTATGGCGTGTCACTGATCGAGGACGCGGATTTCTGCCGCAAGATCCGCGCTGCAACGGCGGAGGTCCTCAAGGTCGAAAACATTCCGCAGCCGGCCGCACGTGCACCGGCGACCACGACGCGAGCGTGAGAGAAGAAGGGGCATTCCCATGGATCCGACGGCGCTTCTCCTGTCCCGGCTGCAGTTTGCCTTCACCATCTCGTTCCACATTATCTTCCCGGCGTTCACGATCGGGCTTGCCGCCTGGCTCACCGTGCTCGAAGCGATGCACCAGTACAGCGGCAGGCCAGTGTACCGGACGTTGTTCGAGTTCTGGCTCAAGATCTTCGGCGTCGCCTTCGGCATGGGCGTCGTGTCCGGCGTCGTGATGGCGTTCCAGTTCGGAACGAACTGGAGCGTGCTGTCCAAGATGTCGGGGCCGATCCAGGGCCCGCTGCTGGCCTACGAGACATTCACCGCCTTCATGCTGGAGGCGGGCTTCTTCGGTATCCTCATCTTCGGACGGCCTCGGGTGCCGCCCTGGTTCTATCTGTTCTCGACCGCGATGGTCGCGCTCGGAACCACGCTGTCGGCGTTCTGGATCATGGTCAACAACAGCTGGATGCAGGTGCCGACCGGCTATGTCCTGCAAAACGGCCAGTTCGTGCCTGACGATTGGGCGCAGATCATCTTCAACCGGGTGGTCTGGGTCAGGTTTCCGCACATGCTGCTTGCCTCTTATCTGACGGGCGCGTTCTGCGTTGCGGCGACCGGCGCGTGGTACGTGCTGCGGCGGACCTATCGGCCCGAGGCGCATGTGATGTTGCGCATGGGCCTCGCGCTCGCGGCCGTGTTGCTTCCAGTCCAGCTGTTCATCGGGCATCTCGTCGGCGACTACGTTCACGACTACCAGCCGGCCAAGTTCGCTGCGATCGAAGCGCGCTGGCATGACGAGCAACCGGCTTCGGAGGTGCTGATCGCGATCCCGGACTCGAGCACCGAATCGAACAGATATGCGATCTCGATCCCGGTTCTCGGCAGCATCATCGCGAGCATGAGCCTGAGCTCGAAGGAGGTCGGCCTGAGCAGCTTCGCGCCGCAGGACCGCCCGCCGGTGGCAATCCCGTTCTTTGCCTTTCGCATCATGGTCGGCTGCGGCTTCGTGATGCTGGGGCTTGCCTGGCTCGGGACCTGGCTCGGGCTCAAGCATCGGCTCGAGCGCAGCCGCTTGCTGCTGTGGGGCATCTTCCTCAGCTTTCCATTGCCCTGGATCGCCATCCTCACGGGCTGGTACACAGCGGAAGTCGGCCGCCAGCCTTGGACGGTCTATGGCGTGCTACGCACGGCAGATGCCGCGACGCCGTTCCTGACCGCGTCGGCCGCGACGGCTTCGCTGATCCTCTTCGTCGCGGTCTATGCCTTCATCTTCTCGTTCGGAACCTATTACATCTATCGGCTCTTGCGCGCCGGACCGGCGGGACTCGGCGGCAAATCGCTGGACGTTCCCGTCCCCAACCGGCCGATGTCGCTTGCCGACAAAATGCCGACAATCGTCGAGGCGGGAGAATAGCCATGGTGACGTTCTGGGTTGCGCTTCTTGCCATCAGCATCCTGATCTATCTCCTTCTGGACGGCTTCGACCTCGGGGTTGGGATGCTGTGCGGCCTCGCACACAGCGAGGCGAAGCGGGAGACGATGCTGCACACGGTTGCTCCGGTCTGGGATGGCAACGAGACCTGGCTGGTCGTCGCCGGCGTGATCATGTGGGGCGCGTTTCCGCTGGCATACGCCACGGTGATGTCAGCCTTCTATATCCCTGTCATCGTGATGCTGCTCGGATTGATCCTGCGCGGCGTGGCGTTCGAGTTTCGCGGCAAGGCGCTCCGTTCGCGCTGGATTTGGGACGTCAGCTTCGTCGCGGGCTCGTTCGCTGCCAGCTTCATGCAGGGCGCGATGGTGGGCGCCCTCGTCGAAGGACTTCAATTCTCCAACGGCGACTACGCCGGTGGGACGTTCGGCTGGCTCACCGTCTTCTCCGCCCTGTGCGGGATTGGACTCTGCTTCGGATATTCGCTGCTCGGCGCCTGCTGGCTGGTGCGGAAGTGCGATGGTCTCGTTCGGGACGCCGCGCGGCGACAGATCCCGCCGCTGGCGATCGGCGTCCTGATGTTCCTGATCGTCGTCTTCGCCTACGCGCTTGCCGAACATCTGCCGATTCTGCAGCGCTGGACCGACCGGCCCTATCTGTTCCTGTTTCCGCTTGTCGGGGCCGGTGCCGCTGCCGTGCTCGCCACGAGTGTCCTGCGCCACGACGATTACTGGCCATTTCACATGGTCGCACTGATCTTCGCGGCGGCGTTCGGTACGCTCGCCCTGTCTTTCTGGCCCTATATGATCCCGTTCGTCCTTACGATCGACGAGGCCGCGGCGCCTCATGCAAGTCTCGCATTCATGTTCTGGGGGGCCGGCCTGTTCGTCTTTCCGCTGATGCTGCTCTATGTCGCGGTCGGCTACCGCGTCTTCCGCGGCAAGTCTGCCCCGGCGGTCGACCACTACTGACGGCCAGACGGCTCGAACTTGCCGCGGAACTGCAGCGGACAAGAAGAAAGGCGCCCTTGCCGGCGCCTTTCTCGTTGAGGAGCGATCGTTGAGCGGCTTCCTTCAGGACTTGGGCATGATGCCGGGACTGTTGTCCGGCCATTTCGCGATCAGCTTCTCGTCGATGTTGAAATGCTGGGCGACGAGCTTGGGCGGCGTGTGCGTCAGCCAGTTGGTGAGCGAGACCTCCTCGTAGCGCGGCGCACGGAACACGCCGACGAACTGCAGCTCGGTATCGCCGACATTCTCGACATAGTGGCCGAGATTGCGCCGGACATAGCCGATGTCGCCGGCCGCGAAATCCGTCGTCAGCGCGTTCGGACCGGTGTCGAACACCGTCATCCGCGCCTTGCCCTTGATGTAGTACTGCCATTCGTCGGCGTTCGGGTGCCAGTGCATTTCCCGGACCGCTCCCGGCGGCATCGTCACCAGTGCCGCGGCGACGGTCGTGGACACCTTGAAGTTGCTGCTGTCGGCAACGCGGATGCTTCCGGCAGGGCTCTCCTTGACCGGGGCCGAGCTGCCGAGCGAGTGGACGAAGGGGTAGGGCGGCGCTTCGGCGTGCCTGGCGACTGCGGCGCGATCGGCGGCGAGATCGCCGGGCACCGTTCCCTGGAAGATCCAGAGATTGTGCAGCGGGATCTTTGCAAAGGCCTCGGCTGGGACGCCGAAATTCTTCGCCAGGACCTCGGGCGGGGTATGGGCGAGCCAATCCGTTACCAGCAGCGTGTTGAACTCATTGGCGTGGCCGTCGTCGAAGCAGATCACGAACTCGCAGCCGTCGGGCCCCAATCCCTGCAACGAGTGAGGCGCGCCGGACGGGAAATACCAGAGGTCGCCGGCTTTGACGTCGGCGACATAGGGGCGTCCCTGGGTGTCGAGCACCGTGATGCGGCAGGTGCCGTAGGTCATGATCGCCCATTCGGCGGCCTGATGCCAATGCAGCTCGCGGATGCCGCCGGCGGACAGCCGCATGTTGACGCCGGATATCTCCTTGGAGATGGCGAAATCCGCAACGGTGACCTGACGGGCCCAGCCGCCATTCTGGATGCGCTTCGGCGCATTATTGAAGGAGGCCCAATCCATCGGCAGGCCGCCGACATCGGTCGCGGGCGGGCTCTGCGCCGATGGGAATTGCCTGGCCAGCGCGGGATTCTGCGGACCGGGATCGGTCAGGCTTCCCGGACTCGTGGCGTTTACGGCACCTTGCGGTGGCTCGTCCGGATTGCCGAAGCTTGCGGCCTGCGCACCTGTGCCGACCATGGCGGCGCCTGCCGCGGACATGGCGAGCAAATCACGTCGTGAAAACATGTTGGGTCGCTCCTGAAAATATGTCGAAAGCCCTCTGTCACGACGGGGCTTCAACCGCCCAACCTAGTTTCCGCCTGCCGTTTCAGCTTCCGCGAACGGTGCTCTTTTTGCCGGAATGCACTGGCTGTTGCCGCCAGCCGGCCGGGTTCGAACGTGTGCAATTGAGAAATTCGGCTTCGTTCTGAAAAGACGGCTCTGCCCGCGTGATCGTTAACTGACCCGGAGAAGCGCAAGATCGAGAGACATCGAGATGACCAAGAAATCGGTTCGTCCCTACCGTGAGCCTGCCGGCGGCTGGGGCGCACTCAAGGCGCTCAGCGAGGCGCTTCTGGTGCAGCGGGTGCCGCTGAAGGGCGCGGCGACGCTGAGCCGGATGAATCAGCCGCAGGGCTTTGATTGTCCCGGCTGCGCATGGCCCGATCCGAAGCACACGTCGTCGTTCGAATTCTGCGAGAACGGCGGCAAGGCGATTGCCTGGGAGGCGACGTCAAAGCGTTGCACACCCGAGTTCTTCGCGGAGCACACTGTCACCGAGCTCGCCAGCTGGAATGATTATGATCTCGAAATGGTCGGACGGCTCACGCATCCGATGGCCTATGATGCCGCATCCGACCGCTATGTCCCGGTGGAATGGAGCGATGCGTTCGACATGATCGGACGGGAGCTCAGGGCACTGCCGGATCCGAACATGGCGGAGTTCTACACTTCCGGGCGGACCTCGAACGAGGCAGCTTTCCTCTACCAGCTCTTCGTGCGCGAATACGGTACCAACAATTTCCCCGACTGCTCGAACATGTGCCATGAGGCGACCAGCGTCGGCCTGCCTTACTCGCTCGGGGTCGGCAAGGGCACCGTGCTGCTGGAGGACTTCGACAAGGCCGATTGCATTTTCATTTTCGGCCAGAATCCGGGCACCAACAGCCCGCGGATGATGACCAGTCTGCGCAATGCGGCGCGTCGGGGCGCATCGATCATCTCGTTCAACCCGTTTCGCGAACGTGCGCTGGAGCGATTTCAGGCGCCGCAGAGCCCGATCGAGATGATCACGCTGAGCTCGACGACGATCAGCTCGAAGCTCTTCCAGGTGCGGGTCGGCGGCGACGTCGCTGTCCTCAAAGGGATCATGAAGATCCTGGTCGAGGCGGACGAGGACGCCCGCGCCGCCGAGCAGCCGGAGATCCTGGACTGGGATTTCATTCGCGGTCACACCGTCGGTGTTGAGGCGCTGATCGACGATCTCAAGCGCACGCAATGGCCCGACATCGAACGTCAGTCCGGCCTGACGCGCGAGGACATGGAATACGCCGCTGGCGCGTACATGAAGGCCGAGCGTGCCATCATCGTCTACGGCATGGGCATTACCCAGCACTGGCGCGGCGCGCACAACGTGCAGCAGATCGCCAACCTCGCGCTGTTGCGCGGCAATGTCGGGCGCGAGGGCGCCGGCGTCTGCCCGGTTCGAGGCCATTCCAACGTGCAGGGCGATCGCACCGTCGGGATCACCGAGGTTCCCAAGGCGGACTTCCTCGATCGCCTCGAGCAGCGCTTCGGCTTCAAGCCGCCGGCCGCGCCGGGACACAACGTCGTGACCGCGCTGGAGGCCATGATCCGGGGCGAGGTGAAAGCCTTCTTCGCGATGGGCGGCAATTTCGCCGCAGCCATTCCGGACTGGCAGGCGACGCAGGCGGCACTCGGCAAGCTCGATCTCACCGTCCACGTCTCGACCAAGCTCAACCGCAGCCACCTGATCCATGGCCGCGCCGCCCTGATCCTGCCATGCCTCGGACGCACCGAGATCGATATCCAGGCGTCAGGGCCGCAATCGATCACGGTGGAGGACTCCATGTCGATGGTGCATGCGTCCGGCGGCCGCAACAAGCCTGCATCGGAGCATCTCCGCAGTGAGGTTGCGATCATTGCCGGCGTCGCCAAGGCGACACTGGGCGAACGCACGGTGGTCGACTGGGACGGCTTCGTTGCCGACTACGACCGAATCCGCGATGCGATCGAGGCGGTGTTCCCGATCTTCCAGGGCTACAATGCCCGTATTCGCATCCCCGGCGGCTTCCACCTCACCTCGACAGCGCGCGAGCGGATATGGGCGACCCCGTCGGGCAAGGCGAACTTCCTGGTGTTTCCGGGGTGTGGCGAAGACCCGCAAAGCGATGCCGATTTCCTCTGGCTCACCACCATACGCAGCCACGACCAGTACAACACCACGCTCTACTCGATGTCCGACCGCTACCGCGGTGTGTTCGGCCAGCGCGACGTGGTCTTCCTCAACGAGTATGAGCTGAAGAAGCGGGGACTGGTCGACGGCGACCGCGTCGACCTGATCACCGTATCGACCGATGGAGCCGAGCGGATCGTGCGAAACTTCCGCGTCGTCGCCTATTCGTTCCCGACCGGCTGCTGCGCCGCATACTATCCGGAGACCAATCCGCTGGTCCCGCTCTATGCCCGGGATCCCCTCAGTTTCACGCCGTCATACAAGGGTGTTCCGATTCGCCTTGTGCGCTCGGCTGCGGCCCGGGAATAGAGCCAGCGACAGGCGCGTTGCGGTCACGCATCGCAGCACGGCGCATCCGCCCGGACGGAGACCGGCAGCGTGAACCAGAAACGGGCTCCGCCGTGTGCGCCATTGCCTTCCGCGCCGATCCGGCCTCCATGCGCTTCGACGATCGACCGGCAGATGGGCAGTCCCATGCCCAACCCGGTCTCCTTGGTCGTAAAGAAGCTGTCGAAGAGCCGATCGACATGTTCGGCAGCGATGCCGGGTCCGTTGTCCTCAACGGAGCAGCACAATGTCGACGCGTCGGACGTGACCGTGCTGATGACGATCCGGCGATCGTCATATCCGGCCTGGGTCATGGCCTGCATCGCGTTGATGGCCAGATTGACGATCACCTGCTGGAGCTGGGTGCGGTCACCGAGCACCTGCGGCGCACTCGGGTCGGGCCGGTGCACGATCGTCACCGCGCGCGATTCGAGCTCATGCCGGAGGAAGAGAAGCGCTTCGCGAATGACTTCGTCAAACGACAGGGATGCCTGTTCGGGGGGCCTCCGCGAAGCCATTCCGTGAACGCGCGCCACGATGTTCGCCGCCCGCTGCGCATCTACGACGATGTTTTCGATGGTCTTGCGGATCTCGACGATATCGGGAGTGGGCCTATTCAGCCATCGCAGCCCGGCGGCGCCATTGGTGGCGATGGCTGCGAGAGGCTGATTGACTTCGTGGGCGATCGATGCGGTGAGCTCGCCGAGCATCGAGACCCGCGCGGCATGTGCGAACTCGGCCTGTACCTGCTGGAGCTTCTGCTGGGCGCGAAGACGCTGTGAGATATCGATCGTGCCGACCAGGCTTATTTCAAGATCATTGATAGGGCCGACGCGCGCGGTCGTGAAGAGAACGTCGACGATTCGACCGTCCCACGTGACCATCTTGGTCTCTTCCTCGAAATTCGTCTCGCCGCGATAGCGGGACTCCATCGCGCGGCGGAACGTATCGGGCCGTTCCCTCCAGGTATCCGTCATGGAACGTCCGACGAAGCCTTCGACGCCTCCCCCGAACATCTGGATGGCTCGCTCGTTGGCCTCCTGAAACGTGAGCGCATCCATGCAGGTGCGAAGGAATTCGGGATGGCTGTCGAAATAGGCGCCGAGATCCTTGACGCCCTCGGCGCGCAATTTTCGGAACAGTGCGACGAGCCTGCTGGCGTCGAGCTGCCGGAACGCGATCGGCATGCGGCTGAACAGCTGGCGGTATCGCTGCTCGCTCCGCTCCAGCTCGGCATTGGTCTTCTTCAAGGCCGTGATATCCATGATCGCGCCGACGAGCGTCAGCGAAGCGGCTAGAAAAGCAGCGAAAGCGATCGCCGTGAAATTGTCTCCAAGCAGTGAACAGGCGAAGGACAGCAGGGTCAGAACAAGGCTACCCCAAGCCCACAGCAGAATCCGATCCTGTATCGTCTGGATCGCCAGCAAACGCCGCCACCATCGCTGGGGCTGTACGGGGGGTGAGCCATCCAGGCGTTCGAGCATCATGCGGAAGGTCTAGCGCGCCGCCGACGGGAGGTCTTTTGCGTTTTCGCAGGCGTGTTGTCAAAACGCACGAAACTGCGATCGGGCTTGCTGGATGCGATCCTGCGCCGTCTCGGCGGTTGGCCTCGTGACGCCGAATCGCTGCTCGAACTCGGCGACATTGACGACGCCACGGCGGTGGGTGCCGTCGCCGATCTTGCGGTCGCCCTCCCAGGCCTCGACCTCGAACAGGACGCTTCTGGCGTCGATCGCGACGACTCGTGCCGTCGCCCGCACCGTGCGGCCGACCGGCGTTGCGGCCAGATGGCGGATATTGACCATCATCCCGACGCTGACATGACCTGCGGGAAGGAACGGCTGAACCGCCGACCCGGCAGCCATTTCCATGTGCAGGATCATCATCGGCGTGCCGTAGACTTTAGGCATGCCCGGCACCACATGGCCGACGGTCATCTCGGGCGTAACGGTCACCAGTTTTTCGGCGGTCATGCCGGTCGTCACTTTCTCAAGCGGATTCATGGCTCAATTCCGTCTGTGCCTCGGTCGTGGATGGGGTGGATGTCTTGGCGGCCTGCGGCTTGCGCCCGGTGAGCCAGTTGCCGAGCCGATCGAGATAGAGATAGACGACAGGCGTGGTGTAGAGCGTCAGGATCTGCGACAGCATCAGGCCGCCGACGATCGTGTAGCCGAGCGGCTGGCGCAGCTCCGCGCCGGTGCCGGAGCCGATCATCAGCGGCACGCCGCCGAGCAGCGCAGCCATCGTCGTCATCAGGATCGGGCGGAAGCGCAGCGTGCAGGCCTGATAGATTGCCTCCTCCGGACTCAGCCCCTGCCGGCGCTCCACCTCGAGCGCGAAGTCGACCAGCATGATGCCGTTCTTCTTGACGATGCCGATCAGCAGGATGATGCCGATGATGGCGATGACGCTGAGGTCCATGTGGACAGCCAGCAGCAGCAGCAGCGCGCCGATACCCGCCGAAGGCAGCGTCGACAGGATCGTGATCGGATGGATCAGGCTCTCATAGAGAACACCGAGAATGATGTAGATCACGATCAACGCGGCTCCGATCAGCAGCGGCGTGCCGGACAGGGAGGACTGAAACGCCTGGGCGTTGCCCTGGAACGAGGTCGACAGCGAGGCGGGCTTGCCGGTCTCCTTCTCGATCTTCTGGATTGCCGTCACCGCATCGCCCAGCGCGACGCCTGGCCGCAGGTTGAACGAGATCGTCACCGAGGGAAACAGGCTCTGGTGGTTGATCAGGATGGGCGCAGGCTTGATCACGGCATGGACCAGCGTGCTGAGTGGGACCTGCTGGCCGCTGGCCGAGTTCAGGTAGATGTCCTTGAGCGCTTCGGGCCCGTACTGGAACTTGGGATCGACCTCCATCACGACGTGATACTGGTTCAGCGAGGTGAACATGGTGGAGACGATGCGCTGGCCGAAGGCGTCGTCGAGCGCATTGTCGATCGTCGTCGGCAGGATGCCGAAGCTAGAGGCGACCTCGCGATTGACGGTGACTTCCAGCCGTGGGCCGGCATTGGCCTGGTCGCTTGCGACGTCGCTGATGACGTCGAGCGCGCGGAGCTTCTCCAGGAAGATCGCCGACCAGTGGGTGAGCTCGTTGGAATCGGCGTCCGTCAGGGTGTATTGATATTGCGTCTTCGACAGGCGTGCGCCGATCGTGATGTCCTGCGCCGCCTGCATGTAGAGCGTGATGCCCTGGATATGGGCAAGCCGCGGACGCAGCCGATCGATGATCTGGTCGGCGCTCGCCTTGCGCTCCGGCTTCGGCTTCAGCACGATGAAGATGCGCCCCTGGTTGAGCGTTGCGGTCGGGCCGCCCGGACCGATATAGCTTGCCACCGACTGGATCGCGGGATCCTTTGAGAGGATGCTCACGATCGCCTGCTGGCGTTCGGACATCGCGGGGAACGAGATGTCCTGGGCAGCCTCGGTGATGCCGACGATCTGTCCGGTATCCTGTTGCGGGAAGAAGCCCTTCGGGATGATCACGTAGAGGTAACCGGTCAACGCGATGGTCGAGAGCATGACGAGCAGCGTCGCGAAGCGATGCCGCAGCACCACGCGCAGGCCCCGCGCGTAGAGGGCCAGCAGGGCATCGAAACCGCGCTCGAACAGCAGGTAGACTCGGCCGTGCTTCCTTCGTGTATCATCCTTCAGCAGGCGCGCGCACATCATCGGCGTCAGGGTGAGCGAGATGACCAGTGACAGCAGCAGCGAGGCGGTGATGGTGACGGCGAATTCCTGGAACAGCTTGCCGACATAGCCGCCCATCAGGAACAGCGGGATGAACACCGCAATCAGCGACAAGGTGATGGAGACGATCGTGAAGCCAATCTCGGCGGAGCCCTTGAGTGCCGCCTCCATCGGGGTCATGCCCTGCTCGAGATGGCGCACGATGTTCTCGATGACCACGACGGCATCGTCCACCACGAAGCCGACGGCGATCGACAGTGCCATCAGCGAGAGATTGTCGAGGCTGTAGCCGAGCACATAGAGCACCGCGAACGTCCCGATCAGCGCCAGGGGCACAGTGATCGCGGGAATGACGGTGGCCCAGAAATTCCGCAGGAACAGGAATATGACCATCACCACCAGGGCGACCGTCAGCAATAGCGTGAACTGAACGTCGGTAACCGCGGCGCGAATGGTGGCGGTGCGATCGGCGGCGATCGTCACCTTGATCGCCGGCGGAACGGAAGCCTGCAGCTGCGGCAGCAGCTTCTTGATCCGGTCGACGGTCTCGATCACGTTGGCGCCGGGCACGCGCTGGACTGCGAGGATGATCGCGGGCTCCTTGCCGTACCAGCCGGCCAGAAGATCGTTTTCGGGTGCCTCGATCGCCGTGCCGACGTCGCGGATCCGCACCGGCGAGCCGTTGCGATAGGCGATGATGAGGTCTTCGTAGGCGGAGGGCTTCAGCAGCTGGTCGTTGGTGTTCAGCGTGTAGGTGACGCGCGGGCTGTTGAGCGTGCCCTTGGGCAGGTCGACATTGGCGCCGGCGATCACGTTGCGGACGTCTTCGAGGCCGATGCCGCGGGCCGCAAGCGCCTGCGGATTGACGCGAACACGGATCGCCGGTTTCTGCTGGCCGCCGATGCCGACGAGACCCACGCCCGGTACCTGCGAAATCTTCGGCAACAGGATATTTTCCGCATAGGCATCGACCGTGGTCAGCGGCAGCGAGTCCGACGTCAGCGCGATCAGCATGATCGGCGTCTCCGCCGGATTCACCTTTCTGATCGTCGGCGGGTAGGGGATGTTCGGCGGCAGGAAGGGGCTGGCGGCATTGATCGCGGCCAGCACGTCCACCGCCGCGCTGTCCACCGTCCGCGACAGCTCGAATTGCACCGTGAGCTGGGCCACGCCGAGCGCACTGGACGAGGTGAGCTGGGTGATGCCGGGGATCTGGCTGAGCTGCTGCTCGAGCGGCGTTGCGAGCGACGAGGCAATGGTGCCCGGATCGGCGCCCGGCAGTTGCGCCGAGATCTGGATCGTCGGGTAATTGACGTTCGGCAGCGCACCGACCGGCAGCAGGGGATAGGCTGCAAGGCCGCACAGCAGCAAGCCGGCCATCAGCAGGGCGGTTGCGATCGGCCGCAGGATGAAGGGAGCCGAGAGGTTCATGGGATCGCGTCCTGCACGGCGCTTTGCAGGTCGGCTTCCTGCGCAGCCTTGCCATGCAGTTCCCGGACGCGGCTGCCTTCCGTCAGCCGATACTGGCCGTCGACCACGACCACGTCGCCTGACTTCAGCCCCTGGTCGATCAGTGCCTGGCCATCACTGATCTGTGCGACGTGAACAGGGCGCAAGGCCGCCGTCTGGCCGCCGGTCACGACATAGACATAGCTGCCGTTCGGACCCTGCTGCACGGCCGAGCCCGCGACAGTGAGCGCGTCTTTCCGAGTTTCGAGCAGCAGGCGCGCGTTCACAAGCTGGCCCGGCCACAGCCGGTGCTCACGATTCGGGAACACCGCCTTGAGCTGGACCGTGCCGGTCGTTCCTGCGATCTCGTTGTTGACCAGCAGCAGCGTGCCCTCGTCGAGCTTCATCTTGTTGTCTTGGCTGTAGGCAATGACCTTCAGCGATCCCTTCGCAGCGTGCTCCTGGATTAAGGGCAGGTCGGTCTGCGGCAGGGTGAACAGCAGCGAGATCGGTTCGATCTGGGTGACGACGACGAGACCATTGGGATCGGTCGGATGGATCACGTTGCCGACATCGATCTGGCGGACGCCCGTGATGCCGGGAATGGCCGAGGTCAGGCGCGTGTAGCTGAGCTGGACGTTGGCCTGATCGATCAACGCCTGGTCGGCCTTCACGGCGGCTTTGAGCTGCGCCACCTGCGCCGTCTGCGTCTCGATCAGTTGCGGGGTCGCGTAGCCCTTGTCGCCGAGCTGATTGTAGCGTGCGAGATTGGCCTCGGCGTTCACGAGCTGCGCCTGGTCCCTGTCGCGGTTGGCCGTCAGTTGCTCGATCTGCGCCTCGTAGGGACGCGGATCAATCTGGGCGAGCAGGTCGCCGGCCTTGACGGTCTGTCCCTCGGTGAAGGCGATCTTGACGATCTGCCCCTGAATCTGGCTGCGCACGACGTCGGTGTTGTAGGCGACCACGGTGCCGATGCCGCGCAGGTAGATCGGGACGTCCTTGCCGGTGACGGTGGCTGCGACGACCGGCACGGCAGCGGGCACCGGCGCGGCCGCCACGGCCGGCCTGTGGTCGCTGCCGTAGAACCAGAGGCTTGCGCCGATCAGGATCGCGGCGAGAGCAACCAGTGCAAGGGTGAGGTTCCGTTTCACGGTGATGGTCCTTCTTGATCTCAGGGATTGCCGGAACCGTTGATTGAATTCGTGTTGCCCATGGGCACGGGGCCGGGCACCGGCAGGGACGGACTGATTCCGGCGCCGCCGAGCTCGGTGGATCCGAGCGGAATCCCGACGCGTCCGACCGTCGATGTCGAGGGTGGCAAGGCCGCTTGGGTCGTCGTGCCGTCGGGGCAGCCGAGTGACGAGCTTCCGGAGAGTCCGCCGCCGTCAAACAAGGCTCCCGACGATCCGGTATTCCCTGATGGGGGGCAGTTCGTCATTGCTTGCGAAGGATTGATCGGGGATACGCCAGGGGTGGCGATTTCGGTCGAGCCTAGTGGAATGCCTACTGGCCGTGTGGCGCCCAGGTTGAGCGGCGAGGTTGCAGACATGCCGACAGGAGGCAGCGTCGTCGGCAGCGTCATCTGCGCAGTCGCCGCGGCCGGGATCAGCCAAATCAGGCTGGTTGCGAGCGCCACGCCCAGATGCATCGATGCAGATCGGCGGCATCCGAACCTGTTCAGTGAGAGCTGTTCTCGCATGGGCTGCTCCGGATTCTTTCATGTGTGAGGAACGATAGGGAGCGGCCGGCGTGCCGGTATTCCCTGAATGCACGTCCCGCTGTCTGGCCGCACGATCGAAAGCCAACCACCCCCGGGATCATTGGGGGCCCTTCCGAAGCAGTCGCTTTGCCTCGGACAGCTCCCGGCGGCACGTGGCGATGTAGCCGGAGCTGTCCGCGGCGCGCGCGCGGTCGAGGGCATCGAGCGCGAGCCGAAGGTACACTCCGCTCGCGCCTTCCGCTTGCGCCAGCGATCGCGGCGTGGGCTGATAACCGCGCAGTGCATCGAGGCTTTCCGGGCTCCAGCCATGTGCGCCGGCATTCTTCTCGATCGCGGCGTCCAGCTGTGCCTGGACACGCCCGATCGAATCCTCGCAGGACGCAGCACGAGCCGGGGATGCCGCCTGCAGGAGGATTATAGTGGCAGCTGCAATCCGGATGAGTGAATTCGATGTCATTGTCGATCCTTCGTGTCGTTAGCGAACGTCTGTCTTGAATGACAGGACCGATACGCGCCGTCTTTCGCTTGCGAACGTCGGCTGCTTTGCATGCGCACGAGATCGTGCCATCAGAGAAACCGGAGCATGAGCTGGATCAGAGCTGCGGCCGATAATTCCCGGCGTGCGAAGTGGTAAGGGCCGTTGTTTGCCGAAATACGGAGGCAAGTGGCCAACGTAGTGTCGCACCGTTCCAACCGGAGTGATCCCGACATGAAACACCTCAATGCAGGTCTCGCCTTTGCTGCAGCTCTTTCCCTGTTCGCGAGCGTCGCCCCGGCGCGTGCGGAACCCGTTAAGAACATCGTCCTGGTCCACGGCGCCTGGGTGGATGCGTCCGGCTGGAAGCCGGTCTACGAAATCCTGAGCAAGGAAGGCTTCCGCGTGACCATGGTGCAGGAGCCGGAAACGTCGTTCGCCGACGATGTCACGGCAGCGAAGCGAATTCTCGATCTCCAGGATGGTCCGACACTCCTCGTCGGCCACAGCTATGGCGGGTCGATCATCACCGAGGCCGGCGTCCATCCCAAAGTCGCCGGTCTCGTCTACGTCGCCGCGCACGCCCCCGACGTCGGCGAGGATGAATCGGCGCTCGGCAAGAAGACACCGAGCGTGCTTGGAAAGACCGAGGGCGTCATCAAGGTCACGCCGGACAAGTTCACCTATCTCGATCCCGTGCAATTCCCGAAACTGTTCGCGCCCGATCTGCCGCGTGAGCGCGCCGAGTTCGTGGCACGCTCCCAGGTCCTGGCCGCGGCACAGGTGTTCAGCACCCCACTGACGGCGGCTGCGTGGAAGACCAAGCCGAGCTGGGGCATCGTTGCCGGCGGCGACCAGATCATCAATCCCGATCTGGAGCGCTGGTACTACGAGCGTGCCAAGAGCCACACCACGGTGATTCCGGGCGCGAGCCACTCGGTCTACGAGTCGCATCCCAAGGAAGTGGCGGCTGTCATCACGCGCGCAGCGCGCAGCATCGATCAACCGGTCACCCGCTGACGCCGCATTTTGCCGGTCCTGACGCACGGCCGGTGAACGGAGGGCCGGCGGGAGAGGCAGCACTCCCGCCGGTCTGACTGCCCACCCCCCGGAGAATTCCATGAGTATGATCGAGAAGACCAGCGCAAGTCGAGGACCGCTTCGTGGCCTGACGCGCGTCAAGGAGCAAAGGCCATGACGAGCTGGCAGAACAACCGCGCCGCGCGTGATGCCCGCATCGCTGGAGGTGCCGCACTTGCCCGCGGCAAAGTCGTCGAAGCGGGCAATGCCACGCGCCTGCTCGAGGCTGTGATCCGGCCGGGCGATCGGATCTGCCTGGAAGGCGACAACCAGAAGCAGGCCGATCTACTCAGTCGCGCGCTGCTCGCGGTCGATCTCTCCAGGGTCAACGACCTGCACATGGTGCAGTCGGGCGTCGTGCTTCCGGAACATCTGGATCTGTTCGACCGCGGCGTCGCGAAGCGGCTGGACTATGCCTATTCCGGGCCGCAATCGGCCCGCATCGCGCGCATGCTGTTCGGCGGCAAGATCGAGCTGGGCGCGGTCCACACCTATCTCGAACTGTTCGCACGCTACTTCATCGACTTGACGCCGCACGTCGCGCTGATCGCTGCCGTCAGCGCCGACCATGACGGAAATCTCTACACCGGTCCGAACACCGAGGACACGCCGACCGTGGTGGAGGCAACGGCCTTCAAGGACGGCATCGTGATCGCCCAGGTCAACGAGATCGTCGAGCAGGTTCCGCGGGTCGACATCCCGGCGGATCGCGTCCACTTCGTCGTCAAGTCCGACAAGCCGTTCTTCGTCGAGCCGCTGTTCACGCGCGATCCGGCCGCGATCACCGAGGGACAGATCCTGACCGCGATGCTCGCGATCAAGGGCATCTATGCTCCCTATGGCGTGCAGCGGCTCAATCACGGCATCGGCTTCAGCACGGCCGCGATCGAGCTCCTGCTGCCGACCTTCGGCGAGCGGCTCGGCCTCAAGGGCAAGATCGCAACCCATTTTGCTCTGAACCCGCATCCCGCACTCATTCCCGCGATCGAATCCGGCTGGGTCCGGCAAATCCACTCGTTCGGTTCGGAAGTCGGCATGGACGACTACATCCGCGCCAGATCCGACGTCTACTTCACCGGCCCCGACGGCTCGCTGCGCTCGAACCGCGCCTTTTGCCAGACCGCCGGGCTCTATGCCTGCGACATGTTCATCGGTTCGACGTTGCAGATCGATCTGCAGGGAAATTCGTCGACCATCACCACCTCCCGCATCGCCGGGTTCGGCGGCGCGCCGAACATGGGAGCAGATGCGCGCGGCCGGCGTCATCCGAGCGAGCCGTGGCTGAAGGCCGGGGCGGAGTCCGACCCCGACGGCTCTCCCCTGATGCGCCGCGGCCGCAAGCTGGTGGTGCAGATCGGCGAGACGTTCGGCGACAAGAACGTGCCGCTGTTCGTCGAGAAGCTCGATGCCATCGAGCTCGCGGAGAAGCTGGAGCTCGAGCTCGCGCCGGTCATGATCTATGGCGACGACGTCACGCACATCGTCACCGAGGAGGGCGTCGCCAATCTGCTGCTTTGCCGTACCGCGCAGGAGCGTGAGCAGGCCATCCGCGGCGTCGCCGGCTACACCGATGTCGGCCGTCGGCGGGATCACGGCATGGTCGCGCACTTGCGCAAACGCGGGGTGATCCGCCGGCCCGAGGACCTCGGCATCAATCCGCTCGATGCGGATCGCAGCCTGCTCGCGGCGCGCTCGATCAAGGATCTCGTGCGCTGGTCCGGCGGACTCTACGCGCCGCCATCGAAGTTCAGGAACTGGTGAGGACGGGCCATGGAAGATCTTAGGTTTGAGCACAGCGTTCGCACCCGAGCCGGTGGCGCCAGGCAGAGCGCGATCGTCGGCGTTGTCGCCTCGGGCAATCTGGAGGTGCTGGTGGAGCGCGTCCTCCCGGATGCGGAATGCACCATCGAGATCAGGACCGCGGCGGTTGGCTTCGGCGAGGTCTGGACCGCCGTAATCGGCGATTTCGTCGAGCGCTACTCGCCCGGCGGGCTGAGATTCTCGATCAATGACGGCGGCGCGCGCCCCGATACGGTCTCGCTTCGGTTGGCGCAGGCAGTGCGATTGATCACGGAGAACGGCCAATGACCACGCCACTCAAGGACGTCACACCGGCCGAGCGCGCCCGCAGCACCAGCTTCTACGAAGCGTCGGCCCGCACGCGGCTGGAGTTGCTGCTCGACGCCGGCAGCTTCGTCGAGTTCATCGGTCCGGAGCAGCGCGAGGTCAGTCCGCATCTGAAGATTTTTGATCTGCCCGAGCAGTTCGACGACGGCCTCGTCGTCGGCCATGGCCGCCTCGATGACGCGCCGGTGTTCGTCGCCGCACAGGAGGGCCGTTTCATGGGCGGCGCCTTCGGCGAGGTGCATGGCGCCAAGCTGATCGGGTTGCTCCGCGCGGCGCGCCAGATCGCATCGATGCCCGTCCTGATCCTGTTCGACACCGGCGGCGTCCGGCTGCAGGAAGCCAATGCGGGCGAGCTTGCCATCGCCGAGATCATGCGGGCGGTGATGGAGGCGCGCAGCGCCGGTGTGAAGGTGGTCGGCCTGATCGGCGGCCGGTCCGGATGCTACGGCGGCGGTGGGTTGATCGCAGGCTGCTGCTCGGCGCTCGCCGTGTCTGAACCTGGGCGCATTGCGGTGTCCGGCCCCGAGGTCATCGAGACCAATCGCGGCGTCGAGGAGTTCGACTCCCGCGACCGCGCGCTGGTCTGGCGCACCATGGGCGGCAAGCATCGCCGGCTGCTCGGCGCCGCCGACGTCTTTGCCGATGACAACGTGCAGGATTTCCGCGAGGCCGCGCTGGAACTGCTGGGCCTGATTGGACCTTTCGCCCTCGACAGCTTGAAGGCGGAGCAGGAGCGGCTTGCCGACCGGCTAAGTCGCTACGGCGCCTGCCTGGATGCCGTCGACATCTGGACGGCGCAGGGCATCGCGCATGCCGAAACGGTTCCGGAGTTGCCGGCCGATCAATTCATTACGCTCGCCAACAGGATCGGGAGGACCAGCCGTGACGCTCGATGACATTCTCGCCTCGCTCTTCCCAAAGGGCCATGAGATCAGGAACGACAAAGGCGTCCTTCTCGGCTCGGCGACGCTGCGACGTGGCGACAAAATGCTCGTCCTCGGTGTCGCGGATCGAACCGCACTGGGCGTCGACGAGGCGATCAGATTGTCCGGCCATGTCCTGGCGTCGATCGGCCGGGACTCCGGCCCGATCCTGGTGCTCGTCGATAGCGACAGCCAGCGCATGAGCAAGCGCGACGAGTTGCTCGGGCTGAACGAATTCCTCGCGCATCTGGCGAAAGTGTTGATCCACGCGGACATGAACGGCCGCCCGACCATCGGCCTGCTCTACGGTCACTCGGCGGCGGGCGCTCTGCTCGCGACGGGACTTGCAACCCGCGTGCTGATCGGATTGCCCGGTGCACACCCTGCAGTGATGGATCTGCCGTCGATGGCGAAGGTCACCAAGCTGTCGATGGAAGCGCTCGAAAAGAAGGCGAAGTCGACGCCGGTGTTCGCGCCGGGGCTGTCCAATCTCGTGCAGATGGGCGCGGTTCACATGACATGGAGCAATGACGCCTCGCTCGCCGATCAATTGGAGGTGCTGCTGGCCGACATGCCGGCCGCGCGAGACCAGCGGGATACCCTTGGTAAGGCGCGTGGTGGCCGGCTGAAGGCTGCTGATATTGCGGAGCGGGTTCGTGACCTGGCCCTGCAAGCACGGTGAGCGTTCACCAGGTCGTCATGACCTCGTCTTCGTCAGCCCGGCGGGATGGCGCGCGATGCTGGAAGAGCGAGGCGATCTCGCTTCCGATGCGTTGGTTGCACGGTGGTCCAAAATGGGCTGGCCGGCGATCAGGCGGCGCGCTCTGCCATGCGAGGAAGCCGGTCTTGCCCTGGGCCTGCCATTGCCGCCCTCGGCCGGCAAGAGGCGGATCTCCCTCCTGGTTGATATCAACCACGTCGTCTCGGTGGCGAGGCCGCCGTCGCTGCGGCAGGCGCGCGCTTACGCGCCGCGCAACTGGTGGCCGACGCTCGACCGGCTCGACCGGTTGGAGCTTCGTCACTCGGTGGACGCGCGCGTCTTCGGCAGCCTGGCCTGGCAATCGCTGACCGGGCTCGACTACGTGACGGACCGATCGGACCTCGATGTGCTGTTCGAGTTTCGCGGTGAGACCGACATCGATCGTTTCGTTGCCGATGTGGCTGCGATCGAGAACGAAGCGCCGATGCGGATCGATGGCGAGCTGATGCGCGCGGATGGTGCTGCCGTGAACTGGCGCGAGCTCCACGGCGGCGGGAGCGAGCTTCTGGTGAAGAGCATCGAGAGCGTGATCCTGCTCGGCAGGAATCGATTCATTTCCGGAGCGAGGGGATCATGATCACCGCGGCCATGCGAGGTCTGGAAAGGTCGGTTCAGCGTCGGCCGCGCATCTCGCCCGACGTTTCCGGCATCGGCGCCATCGCCACCCGCTGCCTCGTCGGGGAGCTGGAAACCTGGCCGAAGCCCGGGCTCGTGAGTCATATCGACAATGGCAGTCACGATGATATGGATGCCGGCACGTTCCGTCGCAGCGCCGCGGCGATCGAGCCCCATCTTCAGCACCTGGCCGATTCAGGCGCGCGCGGCTGCGGCATGGGGCGGCTGCGAATCATCGGCCTCGAGGCCGAGCACGCGATGTTTGCAGCGACCTCTGGCGTCAACACGCATCGCGGCGCGATCTTCGGGCTCGGCCTGTTGTGCGCGGCGGCCGGTGCGAGGGCCGGCGGGTTGGTCGATCCCGAGCTTTCGCTTGGCGAGGTCGTGAGGCGCCTGTGGGGCGGCGGCATTCTCGACGGTCCGGTGCTGTTGCATAGCCACGGCAGTGCGGCCCGACGCCGTTTTCGCGCCGGCGGTGCGCGTACCGAGGCCGCGACCGGATTTCCCAGCGTCTACCGGATCGGATTGCCGGCGCTGCGCAGGGTGGCGCATGCCGTGCCGGAAAATGCCGAAGCCGCCCGGGTCGAGGCATGCTTTGCCCTGATCGCCTCGGTCGAGGACACCAACCTCCTGCATCGCGGTGGGTTCGACGGCCTTCGCTTTGCGCATGATGCGGCGCGCTGCTTCATCGATGCCGGCGGCGTCAGCGTGCCCGGTTGGCGTACGCGGGCGCAATCGATCCATGACAGCTTCGTCGCCCGTCGTCTCAGCCCGGGTGGATCGGCCGATCTGCTTGCGATGACGCTCTTTGTCGATGCCCATGAGAGCCCATGCCGATGATGTCAAATGCAATCCTGATGGCGCTCGTGCCGATCTTCTTCGTTCTCTTGTTGGGATACGCCGCCGGCAAACTTCATGTCGTCGACAATCTCCATGTCGACGCTCTCAACGCGCTCGTGATGGATTTTGCATTGCCCGCTTCACTGTTCGCCGCGACTGCCTCAGCGTCGCGCCGTGAGATGATCGACCAGGTCCCGCTCTTCCTGGTGCTCGGCGTCACGATGCTGCTGCTCTATCTTGCCTGGTATTTTGCCGCACGCCGGTTCTCCAAGCTTTCCCAGTCCGAGGCGTCCCTGCAGGCGTTGACGATCGGCTTCCCGAATCTCGCCGGGGTGGGTCTTCCGATCATGACCTCAATCGTGGGTCCAACCGGCGCTGTTCCGGTTGCCGTCGCATTGGCGGCGGGCTCGATCCTCATCAGCCCATTGACCCTGATCGTAACGGAAATGGGGGCCGCCAAGGCTCGTGGCGAAGAGATGGCGGCGCGGCAGATCTTGATGGCGGTCCGCCGTGCGATCACCAAACCGGTGGTGCTGGCGCCCGCGCTCGGCATCGTGTTCTCGTTGTCGGATGTGAGCCTCGGCGCGCTGGCTCATGCGAGCCTCGCCCTGATCGGAAGCTCGGCTGCCGGCGTCGCCCTGTTCCTCACCGGAGCCATTCTGTCGGCGCAATCGTTCCGGCTGGATTGGAAGATCAGCGCTGCAACGGTGGCCTCGGACATCGTCCGCCCGTTGTTGGCTGTCGCGGTCATTCTCGTCCTTCCGATCGCGCAGGATGCAGCGAAGACGGCCATTCTGCTCGCCGCCGTTCCCTCGGGTTTCTTCGGGATTTTGTTCGCGGTCAACTACCGGCTGGATTCCGCGAGGGTGGGGTCCATGGTTATCGCCAGCACCGCATTCAGCGTCCCGACGCTGGCGATTGTGATTGCGCTGCTGTTTCCGCATTAGGGCGCGACCATGACATTGGCAATCCTTTGTTCGGGGCAGGGCGGGCAGCATCGCGACATGTTCGCCCTCACGGGCGATGCGCCGGAGGCCGCGCCCCTGTTCGCGCATGCGGCGACATTGCTGGGCGGCAGAGATCCGCGCGATTTCGTGCGCGCCGAATCCGACGATGCCCTGCATCGCAATCGTGCTGGCCAGGTTCTGTGCACCTTGCAGGCCCTCGCCGCCGCGGCCGCGCTCGGAGATGCCATTCCACCTGGCGCCATCATTGCCGGCTACAGTGTCGGCGAGGTCGCGGCCTGGGGTGTCGGTGGCCTGTTTGACTCGACCGCAACGCTCGATCTGGTGGCGCGCCGCGCGGAGGCGATGGATGCGGCCACGCGCGCCGGTGACGGACTGATCTTCGTCCGCGGTCCTTCCCGGGACGAGGTCGATCGCCTTTGCGAGCGTCACGGCACGGCGGTCGCCATCGTCAATCCGGGTGATGCCTTTGTCATCGGCGGCGGTCGTGAGGCGCTAAGCGAGTTTGCCCGAGACGCGCGGGCAATGCACGCAAGGATCGTTGCGTTGCCGGTCGAGGTCGCCTCCCACACCGAACGCCTCGCCGCGGCGTCTGCCGTCTTTCGTCAGACCTTGCGCGAGGCATCGGTGATATTCCCGCCGCGGACCGGTGCGCGCATTCTGAGCGGAATCGATGCCGCTCCGGTCGTCTCCACCGAGACGGGTCTCGACAAACTCGCCGCGCAGATCTCGCAAACCGTGCGATGGGCCGATTGCCTGCAAGCCTGTGTCGAAGCGGGCGCGACAGGGTTTCTCGAGCTCGGGCCGGGACACGCGCTGAGCGGCATGGCCGCGGAAGCCGCACCCGGAGTTCCGGCGCACGCGCTGGATGATTTCAGGAGCCTTCAGGGCGTCCGCACCTGGCTCACGCGTCACGTCGACCTCTAGCGCGGGCAAATCCCGAACGCGATGCCCTCGATCGCGCATTGTGCTGTCGAAAAAAAGGGGGCCGTCCCTTGGGGAGGACGGCCCCTAAAAATGCTCGGATGCCTAGGGAGGAGGGAGGCTCGAGCCGTGACTTGGGGGTCTCAGTCACTTAACACGCACACCATCGCCGATCCCGTAGCCGGAGTATTTCAAGAACCCCCGCCGTTTCTCATTTCGCATGATCCACGAGAGGCCCTTACGCAGCACGTGAGACCGGGCCTTTGCGGTGTCGAGGTCAGGTCGCCGCACGAACTAGCGTGCTGGCTGCTGCGCTGGTGCGTGCGGGAGGGGGCGAGACACTTGGTGGCGTCTCGTCCAGCTCAGGCGTCATGGACTGCTTCAGGGCAGGCGTGGCGAGGCGTCGATGCCGGGCGTCAGGCCGGGTGCGATCTTCTCTGCCGGGGGAACCGCCGCGGGCTCGCGCGCATAGGGAAGGACGTCCACCTCGGGGCGTTGCTGCGATGTCGCCTGCAGGCAGTCCGGACGAGGCGGGCGGCCTGCGCCGAACAGATCGGAGACGGGATCGACGAAGTTCGCGCGGAACCGGTCGAGCCAGGTTTGGCCCTCGCTCGCGGAGGGCTGCCGGATCGTCACCGTCGCTGTCATGCCGGAGACGAGCGGCACATCGGGTGGCACGGTGTCGATGGCGAGGCGAACCGGTACGCGCTGCGCGAGCCGCACCCAGGTGTAGATCGGGTCCACGTTGGGCAGGCCCTGTGTGCCCACGGCGGCGTTCGACACGCTGACGCCGCGCGTCACGGTCTTCACATGTCCCAATATCGGCTTGGGATAGCCGATCAGTTGGGCTTCGGCGCGATCGCCGATGCAAACCCGCGCCATCTTAGTTTCCTCGAAATAGCCGTCGATCCAGAAACTGTTGGAATCGATCACGGAAACGTTGCTGACGCCGGTGACGGCATAGTCTCCCGCGCGCAACAGCAGGTTGGTGACGTAACCATCGACGGGACTGACCACGCTCGTGCGCTTCAGGTTCAGCTCCGCCTGTGCGAGCTGGTGCGCCGCCGCCTCGTAGGCAGCCTTCGCCTGCGCCGCGTTGCCTGCATAGATTTGCTGTTCTTCAGGCGTCGTCGCAAGATCGGACAGGTGCTGCCGGCGGTCGAACTCAGCCTGCTTCACCACGAGGTCCGCCGCCCGCTGGTCGACCAGAGCCTTGCCGACCCGAACGGCCACCTCGAAGTCGAACGGATCGATCACGTAGAGGACATCGCCCTTGTGGACGAACTGGTTGTCGGCCACCCGAAGCTCCACGATCTTGCCCGCCACTTGCGGCGCCACGTTGGCGACCTGGACGCGGACGGTGCCGTTCCGCGTCCAGGGCGCGGTAACGTAGTGCTGCCAGGTTGAAGCCGCTATGAGAATAGCAACCAGTGCGATGCCGACAGTTGCAAGGTGCCTGCCGGCACCGCGCATGAAGCGGCCGACCGCTTGGCGCAGTGGCCTCGTGGCGGGCGTTGCCCATGCGGAGGGTCTGATGCTGTCCGGTGCCCGATCGCTGGTGTCGCGTGCCACGGTCTGCGGCGCGTTTGAACCGTCCACGGGGTCTGCGGCATCGACCGGTGCTTCGGCTCGGGGCTCGCCATGAAGCGGGGTGACGTCCCGAGGCAGGGTGGCTTCCATGGCACTTCTCCCTAGAAGAAAAGCGCGAGCGTGCCGAACATCGCCACGTAGAGGCAAAGTTCGGCCAGCGACGGGTTGCTGAAGACTCTCGCGAAGCCGACGAAGCGCAGCAGCGGGCGAAGCATCAGGAACGCAAGCAGCGCGATTGCGGCATAGGAGACGATGGGAGCAATGAGCACGCCACCGATGACGAGCTCCCGATATGTGTTTGTCATGGCTGCTTGCCTTGGCTGGGGCCTGTTGGAGGCTGCGATGGTGCAAATATGGCGGCTGCCGGAACCAGCACGGCGATGGCCGAATTCGCGGACAGGTTGTTTTGCGATGCCGCCTTGCTCAGCGCCCCGGCAGCGCCGAGGATGGCGGCACCGTTGCGCTGGGCGAGGGCGTCTCGTGCGTCCTGCACTACCCGGGCGAGCGGACCTTGGGTCAGCCGCTCCAGTTCGGCGCGGCAGCGTCGCAAGCTCTCAGCCTGGTCGAAACAGCGCATTGCCTTCGCCGCGATCTGACCATTGAGAGCCGAGGCGCCGTTTGCGCTCAAAATCTGTTCAACTCGCCCCGCGTCGCGAAACGCGGCTTCTTCTGGCGCGAGGTCTCGAACTCGCCAGCGGTCGAGGGGGCCCAGCTGGCCCGTGGCCTCTCGCAACAGCAGACGAACTCGCTGGTCGCCCGACAATGGAGGCAGCAGCGTCTGCGCTGCGAGCACGAGCACGGACGACAGGCAGGCAAAGAAGCTCGTCACGAGAAACACCTCGGGGTCGTAGTTCTGCGGGTTGGTCGGTGCGAGGACGGCGATCGTGAACACCAGCGTGAGCCGGCCGAGGGAAGACAGCAGCGGGTTCGGCGACGAGATCAGCAGCGCGAAGCCGATGACGACAGGCGCGAGACCGATCGCCAGCAGTTGAAATTCGGACACGCCGTTGAAGACGAAATATTTCAGGATGCCGGCCAGCGCGCAGGCGATCGGCATCGCCATCACCGTCACCATCGTGAAGGTGCGTGGCGCGGGCGCCGTCGAGCCGAGGCCGAGGATCACCGCGACGAGCGAGAGGCAGAGCTCGGTGGTCGGCCATCCTGTCAACACGAAGAAGAGCCCGATCAGCGCGAACGAGATTGCGGCCCTTGCGCCGGTTTCCGCCGCGATGCGGCGCGAGCGGTAGAGCGGCGCGCGCCATGCATGATACGGACTTACCCCTTGGTGCAGCGCATCGAGGCTGCTGCGGGCCTGGGCAAGCTTATGGCTGATCTCGCTGCGGAGCCAGGATCGGGAAATGGCCGTCAGCCCGGCCGCCTTCTGGCCTGGGCCGTTCGCACTCTGCGCCGGGGCGGACGTGACCGGGAGCGCCGCGAGCATGCGCCCAAGGGAGAGGACGCTGACGAGGTCGACCAGCGCGGAACGCGCGGCCGCGGTCCGTGCCGTGCCGATGCTCGATTCCGTGGTAAGGCTGGCGATCTCCGGACGTATCGCAGCGATGTCGTGCAACAGGCTCGCTGCAGCCACCGCGGAGTCACGGTCGGTACCGTGCGTGAGGGCCTTGACCCGGTCGTACAGCGCCTCGATGCGGCCTGCCAGTACCGGATGATAGTCCGGCGCGGCCAGCACCTCGTTGACCAGCGCCACCGCAAGCACCCCGATGCCGATGGCGGCACCGCGCGCGATGCCGGTCGGAAACACCTGGAGCGGCGTGTCGATCTGCTGGATGGCGATCAGGGCGACGGTGATGCAGCCGAGCGCCGCCGCATAGGCACGATTGCCGTCCAGCATGGCGGCGACATAGACGCAGAGCCCGACCCAGATGCCGAGCACGGCGAGCAGGAGGCCGTCGGTCTGAGAAAACACGCCGGCGATCGCAATCGATGCCATGACCCCAATCGCCGTCGCGAGCAGCCGGTAACCGGCTTTTTCCATGCCCTGACCGCGTGTCGGCAAAGCCAGGATCGCCACGGTCAAGGCCGCCGACGAGGGGGATTCGAGTTCGAGCCAGAAGCTCGCATAGAGTGCGAGCATCGTCGCCAGCCATACCCGCAGCGCGAAGGCCCAGGAACTCGCCGGGAAGCCGGCGAAGACCAACGGGGACGGCGCGGCAGCACTGGCGGCGTTCACGGGCATCGTGCCTCATCCGTTTTTCGGCAGAGCGTGCCGCCCGGCCGAAATCGAAAAAGTCGATGACGATTATGAGGTTTGCAGCTCCCGCCGGTATTTCCGGTCCACCAACCCGGTTGCAGGAATGCACGTCTGGTTGGGGAGGAGGGCCGTTGCGCGAGGGACGAATAGACGGGCTACGGCGCGTGGCCTGCCAGCGCCTCTTCGAGGCAGCGGATGATCTCATCGCCGCTGGAGGGCTTGCCGAGAAAGCAATGCGCGCCTGCGGCCATGACGCGCTGGCGCACGGATTCGCTTGGAAATGCCGTCATGAAGATGATCGGGAAGCGGCGGCCGGCGGCGATCAATTGGGCCTGCAACTCATCGCCCGTGATGACCGGCATCTGCACGTCGGCGATCATGCATGCCGGATCGTCTCCCGGCGCATGCCGCAGGAAGTCCAGGCCGGACTCGTAGGCATCGGCCTCGTAGCCGAGCGAACGCACCAGGCTCGCGAGCGAAGCGCGAACCCCTTCATCGTCGTCCACAATCGCAATCACAGGAGTCTTGGCCATTTGCGCTCAATCCTGACCGCGGTGTTCCGCAAGGCAAGGAGGATATCTCCCGTTGCGCGGCCGATGACGCCTTATGCACCCGGGCCCCGGACCGCCGAAATTATACTCAGGTTTGGTCCGTAGTCCTGCGGGTTTGGGAAACTCCGAGCGCCTCGGCCTTGCGAACGAGGTCGGCCAATGACCTAACCCCCATCTTGCGCATGACGTTCCCGCGGTGGATTTTGACCGTGATCTCGCTGAGGCCGATCAGGGCCGCCACCTGCTTGTTCATCAGGCCGGCGGTGACATGGCCCATCACCTCGCGTTCGCGCGCCGTCAGGGTCTCGTACTGGGCGCGGATGTCCTCCTTGGCCGCGGCTTCGGCACGGTGCTGCGCATCGCGCTCGAGCGCCGCGGTCACGGCATCCAGCATGTCCTGGTCGCGAAACGGCTTGGAAAGAAAGTCGACGGCGCCGGCCTTCATGGCACGCACCGACATCGGAATGTCCCCGTGGCCGGTCATGAAGATGATCGGATAGCTGATGCCCTGCCGGACGAACTGGCTCTGCAGATCAAGCCCGCTCACGCCCGGAAGGCGGACGTCCAGCACGATGCAGCCGGGACCGTCGGGCAGCGAGCCGGCAAGCAATTCGGCGGGCGAGCCGTACAGGCGCGTCTGCAGGCCGACGGATCGGAACAGGCTGTCGAGCGAGGCGCGGATGCCTTCGTCGTCGTCGACGACGATCACCAATGCACTGGAGGGTTGGGCGGGCGGCTGCGCCTGGTTGGGACGGGTCATGGCAAGGGTTGTTCTTGGCTAAATGGCAATGTCAGGTGGAACGTCGTTCCCGAGCCCGGAGTGCTCGCCACCGACAACCGGCCGCCGTGAGCTTCCACCGTGGTTCGGCAGATCGCAAGCCCCATGCCCATTCCGCCATCCTTCGTCGTGAAGAACGGATCAAACAGGCGCGGCAGGTCCTCGGGTTGGATGCCCGGGCCGCTATCCTGTACCATGATGGCGAGGGTTTCGCTGTCCTCGCTGCCGGCGCGCAGCGTGATGGTGCGGGAACCGGGCTGGCCTGACATGGCCTGGCCGGCATTGATCAGAAGGTTGACCAGGACCTGTTGCAGCTGGACCCGGTCGCCACGTATCGGTGGCAGATCGTGCTGCGACTCGACGGTGAGGGTGACCTGGTCCTTGGCAAGTTCGCGCGCGACCAGTGCGGTCGCCTCCTCGATGATCTCGCCGATTTGCAGCATATCCCGCTGGGGCGGGGCCTTCTTCAGGAACGTGCGGATGCGGGTCACGATCTCGCTGGCACGGCGGCCCTGAGCGACGACATGGCCGATCGTCGTCGTAACCTCCTTGAGATCGGGGACGTCGCGCCGCAGCCACCGCAAGCCGGCCTCGCCGCTGGTGACGATCGCCGCCAGCGGCTGGTTCACCTCATGCGCAATTGACGCGCTGAGTTCGCCGAGCGTTGCAACGCGTGCGGCATGAGCGAGCTCGGCTTGTGCCGCGAGCAGCGCATCCTGCGCCTGCCGGCGCTCGGTAATGTCGACGACGAAGATGAGCACGTTGTGATCTTCGTCGGATTGAGGCGGAAAGGTGATCGTGAACAGCACGGGGACCTTGCGTCCGTCGAGGCGCACGAGCTCGCTCTCCCCTTCGTGGAACTGCTCGCCTTCCGCGAATGCCACCAGCGCGTCCAGGAAACTGCGATCGTTCTCGCCCAGCAGCTTGTCCACGTTCTGGATGAAGGCCGCAGAGCTGCTCGCCCCCGCCATCTTCTGCAGGGCAGGATTGACGTCGGTAATTCTGGCAAGTCCGCGGGCATGGCGGACGAAATCGGGATGTCGTGCCAGATAATCGCGCAGGTCCGCCCCTCGGGCCGGTAGCGAATGCAGCGCGGTCCGGAGTCCGCTCCAGTCTTCCTCGACGACGCCGATCCGGCTTGCGTCGAACATTCGGCGGTATCGTTGCTCGCTCTGCACGAGCGCGCTGTGCGCCGCCACCTGGTCCGTGACGTCGGTGTGCGTTTCGAGCACTCCGACGGGTTTGCCGAGATGGTCGTGTTGCAGGGCCCAGCGGGCATCGACTGCGAGTATGGCTCCGGCCTTCGTGCGCTGCTCAACCCTGCCTTCCCATCGCCCGGTATCGAGCAGGGTGGCCTCGATGACTTCCCTCCGGTCGGGATAGCTGGTTCGCAGAAGCTTGTCGGCGATCTGCCCGAGCGCCTCGTCGGTGGTCCAGCCGTAGGTCTGTTCCGCGGCCTTGTTCCAGAAATTGATCACGCCGGCGCGATCCCGGACGAAGATCATGTCATGCGAGAGGTTGAGCAGGCGAGCCTGCGCGGCCAGGCGATTGGTTGCGGCATGATTCTGGAGCGCGAGCAGCGTGGTGATTGCGATGGCCGCCAGGCTCACCAGGGCGCGAAGGGCCGGTGAGCCGATGGGCTCGTGATCATGCGATAACAGATACGCGGTGATCGTCAGGGCGGCACAGCCGATCGCGGCGACGATGATGTCGTTGCGCCGGTTCGTCCTCGCCGCGAGCAGGATCGCAACGACGTAGAGAACCGCGACCGCACCTTCGAGCGGCGTCAGCACGTCGACCATGAAGACCGCGAAGGCAAGAACGGCGGACCAGAACCGCAGGCCGGCGCGGCTCATCGACGAGCCCGTGGGCCGATCAAAGTTCGTCATCGTCGCAGGTGGGGCTTCTTCTCATTGCAGCCGCGTTGATGCCGCGATTTGATCGCGCCCACAATATCCCGCCAGCTGATTTTCGTGCCCTCTTGGAAGACCTCGTGGATAGTCCAATGCGGCGAGGGGGCGACACGGAAATTCCCAAGTGGAACAAGGCTTATCGGTGATTTTGCCGATCGCGGACGCGTCAACTTGCCGCAGGCAGGGGCAGGTTCAGGGCTCGAGCGTGGGGCGGAGTGTTCCGCTCGCTCTCTCGCCCGCGATCATACCTACGTATGACGCGGTTAACCCGAGACCTTATCCATGCACCCGCGCGTAGAATGGAGCGCGCGGATCGCCGAACTACTCTGCTCCCATAGCATTCGGACAAGCCGGCCAGGCATTGCTGGTGCGAATTGGGACAAGGAGCTTCGACGATGTCGCTGCAGATATCATACTCGCAAAATGCCAAGGATCATGTCGCTGCCACGATGGACGTCTCTCCCATCGACGGTCCGCAGCTGCGGTCGTCGAAACGTTCGTCGCGCTCCGGCGAGGAGGCGGTGATGCTCTCTCTCGTGCATCTGGATGTTGCGCTGGCCATCGAGCCACCAGCACCGGACGTGCGGGGATCTGCCAGTGGCGGGCCGAGCTTCAGGGTGTCGGCGAAGCGTCTTGCGCACGCGTCCGCGGAGTCCGATCTGGAGGCGGGTGCGGAGGAGGGCGCGGACCCGGTGATGCGGCGCCTCTCGGATGCCCTCGCGGCCACCAAAGCCATGCACAATCCCCATTCCGCCATTCTCGTCGACGCATTGCGCCTGGCCATTCTGACCCGCAAGGCCAGCGGGGGGACGACGGCCGGACGAGGCCAGTCCGAGCCGGCCGAGAGTGACCGCGCAGGGCACGCCTGCCGGGCGGTGCGGTCGCTGCAAAAATGGCGTCTCAAGCGCGTCATGCAATACATCGACGACAATCTGGAGGCGAAGGTCACCTTGCAGCATCTGGCCGCCGTTGCCGGCCTGAGCCGGATGCACTTCGCCGCGCAGTTCCGGGCGGCCGTCGGCATGCGGCCGCACGAATATTTGCTGAAGCGGCGGATCGAGCGAGCCCAGGAATTGCTGCAGCAGGCTGACGTCTCGCTCGTCGACATCGCCCTGACCGTCGGGTTCCAGACCCAGGCTCATTTCACGACAGTGTTCAAGCGCTTCGCCGGCAATACGCCATATCAGTGGAGGAGTGCTCATCTTGCACAATTCCTGCCGCTGCCGCGCCTGGAAGCGAGGGCGTCATGAACGGCATCGGTATGCAGGCCCTGTTGCTGCCGCTGCTCGGCATTCAGTCGGCGCTGGCGTACCACGAGCTCATGGGATTGTTCGAGATCGCGCGTGTCCTCGGTGCCTCCTATCGCTTTGCATCCTCGGGATCCGGGTTAGGCGCTCTTTACGGCCGCTTCACTCTGAACTTCTGCAGGACTATTGTCGGAGGCATCGCACACTATGCATTGATGGACCGGTCGATCGAGGAGGCGGTCCCGCAGGCTTGAAACAGAAGGCATTGGACTGATGCGAGCGGTTTCACAGTCGGCTCGACGGGCTCATTATGGCCGAGAGCTCCGAGATGTGCATGGCGAGCAGGTGTTCGAGGTCGATGTGCCGCTCAGTGACGACAGGATTCACGCTCGCAATATGGCCTCGATCTCTTGCGCTGCTCTAAGCAGCGAGCGGTCTTGTCCGCGCGCGGCGATGACCTGAAGGCCGAATGGAAGTCCGCACCGATCCGTTCCGCACGGAATCGAAATCGCGGGCAGGCGGGCATGATTGATAAACGGCGTGAACACCGCGTGGGCACGCGGGCTCACGGCTTTTCCGCCGATCATGTCCGGGCCGAGCTGCGTCAGCGGCCACGCGACGCACGGCACCGTCGGCGTCAGCAGCAGGTCAAATTCGGTGAAGAAAGCCGCGAAGGCATTGGAGATCGCGGCGCTCGCGAGCAGCGCTCCGGCAACCTCGGCGCCCGACCAGGAGAGACCTCGTTCGATCTGCCTGGCGATGTCGGGATCGAAGATGGTGGGATCTTTGCGGAAAGTATCACCGTAGAGCGCCGCGAGACCCGCATGCTGAAGCGGCATGATGGCGTCTTCCGTGGCGCCTGTCGGCCAAACGAGATCGCGTTGCGTGATGCACAAACCTGCCGCGGAAAGGCGGTCGATGGCGGAGGCGAGCCCATTCGCGACGACGTCATCAATCGTGACATCGAGGCCAAGGCGCGGCGAGAACGCGATGCGCTGGCCGCCGATGTCTTCGGCCTGCAGCGCAACGACGGAGGAATCCGGATCGCGCGGATCGGCGCCGACCATGGCTTCGAACGCCAGTGCGATATCGGCCGCATCAGCTGCGATCGGCGCGATGACGGAGAGGCCAAAGAAGGGCTCGGCGAAACCTGGTCCATAGGGGATCGCGCCATAGGACGGCTTGAAGCCGGCGACCCCGACATGGGCTGGCGGCCTGCGGCTCGAGCCACCCGCATCGGTGCCGATCGCGAGCGGCACGAGGCCGGCGGCGACGGCCGCGGCTGGGCCGCCGGATGAGCCGCCGGGCGTCAGCGCGGGATCGAGGGGATGCCGCGTTGGCCCATGCAGCGGCGAGGTGGTGACGCCCTTGCAGGCGAACTCGGACGTTGCGCCGATGCCGACGACGACCGCTCCGGCCCCGCGCAGGCGCTCGATCGCGATGGCATCGTGCGGTGCGATGAAATCGCGAAACAGGCGCGAGCCCTGCGTCACGCGCCAGCCGCCGACCCAGATGTTGTCCTTCACGATGACGGGGACGCCGGCGAGCGGCATCGCCTCGCCGGCACGCTGGCGATCGTCGATCATCGCGGCGTCGGCCAGCGTACGTGCGGGATCGATCGCGACGACCGCGTTCAACGCCTTGGCGGCCTCGATCCGCGCGAGCGCGGCCTTTGCGGTTTCGACGGCGCTCGTCCGCCCGGCTGCGACATCGGCCGCGATCTCGCGGGCGCTATGCGCTGGCATTGTGACGGCCTCCCCAGATCAGCGCCACCGTGCCGCAGAGGGCCAGGCACGCCAAGGCAAAGAAGGCCGCGCCGAGGCCGGCCGCACCATCAAGGATTGATACCAGCGCGGGCGCCACCAGCAGGCCGGCATAGGATGCGGTCAGCACCGCGCCGGTGGTTTCGCCGATTCGGTCTTGAGGGGCGAGGCGGGCGATCTCGGCAATGAAGACGCCATTCCAGCCCGACGCTGTCAAGCCGAACAGCGCCGCAATCACGAACTGCCAGGTGCGACTGAGCGATCCGCCGTCGATGCCGAGCAGCGCGGCGCAGAAGGCCATGCCGAGACCGATGACGATGAGCACCATGCGCGGAGCATCGAGTCGCATCGCCACAAATCCCCAGCTGAGCCGGCCGACGAGGCCGCCGGCTTGCGCGCAGGCGAGCGCCATGCCGGCCTCGATATGGCTGAGGCCGAGTTCGCGGGTGCCGAGCATGACGAACACAGTGTTGAGCGACACCTGCATCGCGCTGAACGGCATCGAGGCCAGCGCCAGCATCGCGATGCGCCGGTCCGCTGTCATCAGCGCCAGCCGCGCGCGGAGATCGAGTTTTGGGGGCGGGACGAGCTTGACGGCGTAGGCCGGTCGCAACGATTCAAACAGAACGATCGCCAGCAGCGCGCAGAGGCCCACCACCGCATAGCACCAGGCCGGCCCGAACGCGATGGCGATCGCGGGCAGGGCCAGCGAGCCGCAGACGGCGCCAATCTGGTTGCCGGTCTGGCGCACCGAGAACACGAAGGTGCGCCGCTCGGCGGTTACGAGCCGCGCCAGCAGCGCCGCGCTCGCCGGTGTCTCGGGCCCCATCGCAAGGCCAAGGCAGATGCCCGCGGCCAGCAGGGCGGCGGTCGATCCGAGCGCGGCCAGCGCCATGGCGACGACGATGGCCGCCGCGCACAGGCTCGCGATCCGCAGCGAGCCGGCCCGCGCGATGAAGCCGCTGCCCCAGAACGAGGCCGGGATGCCAACGGCGAACACAGCGCAGGAGAACATCGAGAGCTGCCAGACCTCGATATGGGCGCGCGGCGCGACCACGCCAGGCGCGAACAAGGCAAACGCAACGAGGGCCTGCAGCAAGGTCATCGCGCCAAGGGCCGGCAGCAATGCGGGTGCTGGCCGAACGGCCGCGTTTCCGTCTACCATGGCTTGCTCATGGGAGGAACAACGTGGCAGGCGGCATTTCCATTCACGCGGTCGATGTGGCGAGCGGGCGGCCGGCGCAGGGGCTGCGCGTCGAGATCTGGCGGATCGACCCGGACTCCGCGCGCATCGCCGATGGGCGGCTCGGCGCCAACGGCGCGCTCGATCATGCCGTCGCGCAAGGCGCTGGCGTGACGGCCGGCGAGTACGAGGTGCTGTTTCATCTCGGCGAGTTCTTTGGCGACAGCGACGGTTTCCTGACCGTGACGCCGTTCCGGTTCCGCATCAAGAACGTTGACGAGCATTTTCATCTGCCGCTGAAATTCACGCGCTGGGGCTACTCGCTGTTTCGCGGTGCCTGATCAGTTGGTCAGCCGCCGCGACAGGCCGGTGACACGCTCCATGACCGCGACCAGCGCGACGGTGGCGATGATCAGCACGCCGGAGAGCGCGGCGATGGTAACGTCGAGCTTGCCTTCGAGATCCTGCCACATCCGGATCGGCAGCATGTCGGTCGCGGCATCGCGCAGGAACAGCGACACCGGCACGTTGTCGAAGGACGACATGAAGGCGATGAAGGCGCCCGCGATGATGCCGGGCCGGATCAGCGGCAGCACGATGCGGCGGAACGTGTAGAGACGGCTTGCCCCCAGCACGGCCGAGCTTTCGAGCAGGGTCGGCTCGAGCTGGGCGAGGGCCGCAACCGTGTTACGCACGACATAGGGGACGCAGACCACGGTGTGTCCGATCACCAACGTCAGCGGCGACACCGGCAGGCCGACCAGCGAGAACAGCATCAGGGCGGCAAGGCCGAAGGCGAGCGCCGGCAAGACCAGCGGCGACATGAAGAGGGAATCTAGCAGTCGTGCGGACAGCGACCGCGACCGCGAGATTGCGAGCGCCGCCGCGACGCCGAGCACGACAGAGAGGCCCGTCGCCCACAACGCCACGATCATGCTGTTCTTCGCCGCGAAATGCAGCTGCCAGGCATTCCACAATTCTGCGTACCAACGCAGCGAATAGCCCGGCGGCGGGAAGCGCAGCGAGAAGCCGCTGGTGAAGGAGACGATCAGAACGACCAGCGACGGCGCGATGATGATGATCAGCGCGATCACCGCGATCACGGTCATGACCAGCTCGAAGCTCAGGGCTTCCAGGGTGCGCCTGCGGTCGCTCATCACGCGCCTCCATAGCCGCGCGAAAGGCGGCCGAGCGTGGTGAAGACCGAGACGACTGCGAGCACGGCGAGCAGGAAGATGATCGAGATCGCCGCCGCAAACGGCCAGTTCTGGAGCGTGGAGGCCTGCTGGTAGAGATACATCGGCATGAACAGCATCTGCCCGCCGCCGACCAGTGACTGGGTGATGAAGGCTGTGATCGCGGCGGCATAGGTCAGCGTGCAGCCGGCGATCACGCCGGGGAGCGACAGCGGCAGCACGATACGGAAGAAGGTGCGCCAGCTTCCGGCGCCTAGCGAGCAGGAGGCATCGTCGAGATTGGCGTCGATGCGGCCGAGCGCGGTGATCAGCGGCAGCGTCATCAGCGGCATCTGCACCTGCGCCAGCGCGATCACCACGCCGAACTGCGTATAGAGCAGTTTTAATGGGGTATCGATGATCCCGAGCGATTGCAGTGTCGCATTGATGATGCCCTGGCGGCCCAGGATGACGATCCAGGCGAAGGTGCGGACGACCACGCTGGTCAAAAGCGGCAGCAGCACGATCAGGATGATGATGGTCTGAAGCTTTGGTCCGACTCGTTGATAGAGCCACGCGATGGGAAAGCCGAGCACGAGACAGAGGGCAGTTACCTCGGCGCCCAGCAGCAGTGTCGATCCGAGCACGCCCAGGCTGAATGGATCGGTAAGAAAGTGCAGGTACTGGCCGAGCCCCCAGTGGAGCCCGGCCGTGTCGTTGTGCAGCGAGAGCCAGAACAGTTGCAGCAGCGGCGCGACGAAGAAGAGGAGGAAGAACAGCGCCAGCGGCGCTGCCAATCCCATCCCGTAGGACGTCACATCGCGTGATGCCGGTGCTGCACCCATGATTCAAACCTTCAAGGTCTTAGATCTTGATTTCGCGGTTGAAGCGCTCGATCCAGGCCGAGCGCTGCTCGTTGATCTTCTTCCAGTCCTGGAACACGAACTTCTTCTTCAGCTCGGCCGTGTCCTTGGCCAGCACGCGCGCGATCTCGCCGCCCATCGTGACCTTGGAATTGGTCGGCACGATCAGATAGGGCGGGTTCATCAGCGTGGTCTGCACCTCCGGCGTCAGCGCCGCCTCGATCAGCTTGAAGGCGAGCTCGCGGTTCGGCGAGTTCTTGACGATATGGATCGTGGTCTTGAAGGCGATGGCGCCTTCCTTCGGCGCCACGAACTCGACCGGCACGCCACGCGCTTTCAGGATCTGGATGGCGTTGAAGTTGCCGGGCGAGATGTCGATCTGGCCCTGCTGGAACAGGGTCGCGAGTGCGCCGGGATTGGCGGCGACCGCGGCGAGATTGGGCTTGAGCTCTTCCAGCGCCTTGAAGGCGGGATCGACATTGGCTTCCGAGCCGCCGCGCATCTTGGCGATCTCGACCAGCCATCCGGTGCCGAGCGTCGAGTTGAGGTTGGTGATGCCGACGCGGCCCTTGAACTCGGGCTTCCAGAGATCGGCCCATGACGTCGGCGGCGTCTTGACGGCTTCCGGATTGTAGGTGAGGCCGACGACCTGGAAGAACGGGGCAGGGCCCATCGGCTCCTGCGCCTCGGCGATCAGGTCCTTGTAATGGGCGCTTTTCTCGATCGGATAGGGCTCGACCAAGTCCTGGCCGATGGCGACGAGTGCAGGGCCGGGATCATGCAACATGACGTCGATCGGCGGATTGGCCTTGGCAGCGTTGACCTTCGCGATCTGGTCGACCGAGAGCATCGGGTCGAGCACGATCGCAGCGTCCGCGTTCGCCTTGCGAAAGGCCGGCACCAGTACGGCCTTGTGGGCTTCCTCCCAACTTCCGGTGAAGGTCGCGAACACCAGTGGGCGAGCCTGGGCAAAGCTCAATCCGGGAAACGCTTTCATGGCGCCGAGTGTGAGGGCGGTGGTCAGCAGGCTTCGGCGGTTGAGGATCATGTCGAACTCCGTTTGGACTATGACTGCATTTCAAAGCGTTGCGGGAAAGGCGTTGGCGAGCGACGGGGCTAGCGGTGCGAGGCGCACCGCAGCACCGTTCTCCAGCGCGCGCGTCTCGCCGATGCGCGCCTGGGAGACCTTGACGCCGGAGCCGTCGGCAGTGGTGACTTCGTGCACGACGGTGGCTCCCAGCGGCAGCGACATGCCGACCACACCGGCAAAGCCGGTCTCGTCGCCGACGAATTGCAGATGCTCGGGACGGATGCAGACGGTGACGCGGCCACCTTCGCTGAGCGCTCCGCCGGCGGGCCGTGCGATGATCTCCGCGCCGGCGTCGAGGCGCACCTTGGCGGCGGTACGGTCCGCCGAAACCACCACACCGGGCATGCGGTTGGTCGAACCGACGAAAGTATTGACGAACAATGTCTGCGGCCGGTCGTAGACGTCGGACGGTGTGCCGAACTGCTCGAGCTTGCCGTGGCTCAGCACGGCGACGCGGTCCGCCATCGATAGCGCCTCTTCCTGGTCGTGAGTGACGATGAGCGTGGTGATGCCGGAAACGCGCTGCAGCCGCTTGACCTCGATCTGCATGTCGAGCCGCAGATTCTTGTCCAGCGCGGCAAATGGCTCGTCGAGCAGCAGGATCGACGGCTTGATCGCGAGCGCCCGGGCCAACGCGACCCGCTGCTGCTGGCCGCCGGAGAGTTGCCGCGGGAGCCGCTCGCCCATAGCAGGCAGCTGCACCAGCTCCAGCAGGCGCTGCGCCTCGCGCTGGCGCGCCGCCTTGTCGACGCCGCGGGCGGCGAGGCCGTAAGCGACGTTCTCACTGATCGACAGATGCGGGAACAGCGCGTAGTTCTGGAACACGATGCCGACGGCGCGGCGGTTCGGCGGCAGCGTATCGACGATGTCGTCGCCGATGATGATCCGTCCTTGCGTCTGCGCGATGAAGCCGGCGATGATACGCAAGAGCGTTGTCTTGCCGCAGCCGGACGGGCCGAGCAGGGCGATGATCTCGCCACCCTTGATGTCGAGATTGATGTTCTCGACTGCGAGCGCGCCACTCGGGTACCGGTGGGTGACCGCGTCGACGACGAGCGATCGGCCGCCTTGCGTTTCAGCCATGGTGTTGCCTCCCGTTGCCCCAGAGGAGAAAGCAAGTCTCATGCCCGCGCCTGTCGCTTTTCGGCGCGCGCTCAGGCATGGTGGCGCGATGACATCGGATCGATCGGTTTGCGACCTCACAACCACGGAGCTTGCCCGCGCGATTGCGAGGCGCGAACTGTCCTCGCGTGAGACCGTTGAAACGCATCTTGCGCGGATTGCGAGTCTCGACAGTCAGTTGGTGGCGTTCGTGACGGTCGATGCGGATGGAGCTCGCCGCGCCGCGCAGATTTGCGATGCGGCATCGGAGCCGCTCGGTCCGCTGCACGGTGTGCCTATCGGGATCAAAGACCTCACCGACACCGGCGGGCTTAAGACGACTTATGGATCGATGCTGTTTCGTGATCACGTTCCGGCCGAGGACGATCTGGTGGTCGCGCGGTTGCGCCGCGCCGGTGCGATCATTCTGGGCAAGACCAACACGCCGGAGTTCGGCTTCGGTGCGGTCTGCACCAACCGATTGTGCGGGCCGACGCGCAATCCCTATGATTCCGCACTGACCTCCGGCGGATCGTCCGGCGGCTCTGCCGTCGCGGTCGCGGCCGGCATGGTGCCGGTGGCGCATGGCACCGATTTCGGCGGCTCCGTGCGCACGCCCGCAAGCTTCTGCGACGTCGCCTCGATCAGGCCGACGCCCGGCCGCATTCCGTCGCCGCGCCGGCCGCTCGGCTGGGACATGCTCGCCACCCACGGTTTCCTGGCCCGCGGTGTCGATGACCTCGCCCTTGCGCTGTCCGTGTGCGAGGGAAGCGATGTGCGCGACCCCGTATCGATCGGCCTCGGCAGCGACGATTGGTCGAACGTGGGACGTCCGAGGATCGCCGTCACGCCAGATTTCGGTGTTGCACCGGTCGCACGCGACGTTCGCGCGCGCTTCACCACCGCGTGCGAGGCGCTGGCCCGGGTTGCCGACGCCGTGCCGTCGTCGCCCGATTGCGGCGGCGCGGTCGAGACCTTCCGCGTGCTGCGCGCCGCGCACATCGCCAACAGCTATGGCGAGTTGCTGAGGACCCGGCGTGCGGAGCTCACTCCGACGGTGATCTGGAATATCGAGGCCGGCACGAAACTGTCGGCGCAGGACTACCTCAACGCAGAACGGCGTCGCACCGCCATCTACCGCAGCTTTCGCGAGCTGTTCACCCGTGCCGATTTCCTGATTGCGCCGGCCGCGTCCGTCTTCCCCTGGCCGAACGACATCAGCGATGTCACCGCAATTGACGGGGCGACATTGTCGACGCCAATCGACTATCTCGCTGTCACCTTCATCGTGTCGCTGGTCGGCTTTCCCGTCCTGACCGTGCCGGTACGGCGGGAACCGAACGAACTGCCCTTCGGCATTCAGGTCGTCGCGCCGCCCGGCGGGGAATCCCGCTTGTTTGCCTTCGGCCGTGTTATCGAGAACGAATTGGGCTTTTCGCATCGTCGGCCGCCTTTTTGATCAGCTGTCGCGATGCTCGATCCGCGCGGCGAGCGCAGCCGCGAGACCGAGGGTCGGTTTGGCGGCGGGCCGGCGGAACGTTCCCGCTGTTGCCTTGCGCAGGTGCAAGGCAACCAGCGCTTCGGCCTGCTTCACTGAGGCGACGACCTGATCGACCACGGGAACGGGAATCCGGTCGGCGACACGCTCGGCGAGGCCGGAGAGCGGGGCCCCGGCAAAGATAAGCACATCGGCCTTGTCCTCGACGATGGCGCGGTCGGCGAGCTCGACCAGCACGTCCTCCTTCTCGGTGCCGACCTCGGAGATGGCCTGAAAAGGCGTATCGAGCATCCGGATGCCGGCGCAGCGCTCCCACAGCCCGTGGGCGCGGACGCACTCCTCGTACCAGGGACCAAGCGCCTGGGCGAAGGTGACGATGGCGAAGCGACGCCCGGCCATGCAGGCGGTCAGCATCGCCGCTTCCGCCATGCCGACCACGGGAATGTCGAAGGTCTCGCGCGCGGCGAACAGGCCGGGATCGCCGAAGGCTGCGATGATCGCGGCATCGACCGTCCTGTGGTGCTCGGCCAGCATCTCCAGCGCAATGGCTCCGCCGATCTGCGCCTCGGTGCGTGTCGCGATATAGGGCACGCCGCGGGTCGCTGTGCAGGGGATCAGCTCCGTCCCGGGCGAGACCACCCGCTGCCCGACACCCATCATCAGGTGCGTGACCTCGGCGCTGGTGTTCGGGTTGAGCAGCAGCAGCTTCATGACTATGCCGCCGTCTGTTTGGCCTGAGAGGCGGCGGCGAGGACTTCGAGCAGGGCCGTGCCGGTGCGCGCGACATGCGCGCGGAGCAGGCGGCCCGCCGTTTCGCCGTCGCGCGCTTCGAGGGCTGCCAGGATATCGGCGTGCTCGTCGACCGAATTGCTCCAGCGGCGGTCGGCGCCGAGGGCGAGATATCGCGCGCGCTCGGCCCGGGAGATCAGCGTTTCGTGGGCTTCCCGCAGCGGCGTGTTGCGGGCCATGCGGACGATGGTGTTGTGGATCTCGCCGTTGATGGCAAAATAGTCGTCCAGCTTGCCGCTGCGGTGATGACCCTCCATGCGGGCCTGAAGCGTGCGCAAGCGGGCGAGGTCGCGCTCGGTCGCGCGCTCCGCAGCGAGCTCGGCGGCGAGCCGCTCGATACCGGCGAGCGCCTCGAACAATTCCGAGATGTCGCCCGCCGCGATATCGGCAATGCGCGGGCTGCGGTTGGGGCGAAGCTCGATCAACCCCTCCGCGGCAAGCACTTTCATGGCCTCGCGCAAGGGGGTGCGCGACACGCCGAGCTCCTTCGACAGCCAGGTCTCCTGGGTCTGCGAACCCGGCGGCAGTTCGCCGCGAATGATCATCGTCCGCATCCGCGCCGCGGCACGCTCATGCAGGCCCATCCGCTTGAGTTTGGGCGACTTTCGTCCCTTTGACGCTTCCGGTTTTGGCTGCACGCGTGCCTCGCTTATCACCTTGATCTTAGCCGTTTCCAGCTCCTTTGCTTGCCCAAAATATCAACGTATCTCGCTGAAAACAATGGCATAGCGCGCAAATTGTATGCAGCATGCAGAAAGTGGATTGCGTTGCGGCCAAGGGCGACGGATGATCCTGCGCAACGCGCGGATATCGCGCCTTCGGAGCGGAGTAAGCGATGCGGACGAGTTTGCGACTGGGTCTAGTGGCCATGGCGGCAATGCTTGGCGGAGGCGATCTCGCCTCGGCGCAGACGGCGAAGATCAAGCTCGGCTACGCCAAATGCGCGCACTGCCTGCCGATGTCGCTGATCCCAGGCATGGCCAAGGGCGTCGAGGTCGAGGCCACCGGCTTCAACTCGGGGAACGACGTTCTCACCGCCCTGATATCGAAGAGCATCGACGTCGCGCAGGTCACGTATCTCCACTACATCACCGCGCTCGACAAAGGCTTTGATGTCGTCGCCGTGTCCGGTCAGATCAATGGCGGCTCTGAATGCCTGTCCTCCGCGAAGCTGAGCCTGCCGCCCGAGGATTGGGCCGCGTTCAAGGCGACCGTTGCGAAGGCGAAGAGCGACGGTCAGCCGCTGAAGGTCGCAGCGTCCCGCGGTAACGCGCAGGACATCCATATGCGCGGCGCGTTCCTCAAGCAGGGCGTCGATCCCAACAAGGACATCCAGTTCATCAACATTCCAAATCCGTCCGACCATCTCGCAGCACTCCAGCGCGGCGAGGTCGACATGATCTGTTCGGTCGAGCCGTTTGCATCGCAGATCCGGCTCGCCGGTGCCGGCAAGCACTTCGTGCTGCCGTATGAACAGGCCGCAGGCAATCTGACCAACCTGATCGTCACCCGCTCCGACGTGATCGCCGGCCAGCGCGCCGGCGTCCAGGGCGTCGTCACCGCCGTGGTCGAGCTCGACAACAAGCTGATCGCCGACAAGGGGCCGTGGATCGAGGTCATCAACAAGCTCACCGGCCTCGACAAGACGGTCGCGACGGAGGCGCTGAAAAATGCCTCGCCCGATCCCGCGATCCATCGGTCGCAGACGCTGGCGATCGCGGCGATGATGCGCGACCTCAAATACATCTCCAAGGACGTCTCCGCGGAAGCGGAGAAGAACATGGATTATTCGTTCCTGGAAAAGGCCACGGGAAAGGCCAAGAATGACCTCGGTTACTGACGTCTCGCCCGCGCGGCCGACGTTCCGGCTGACGCGGGCGTTCCAGGGGCTCGAACGCCTCGTCGTCCCCGCGCTGCTGATTGCGGGCTGGGAGGCGTTTGCCCGCAGCGGCATGCTGCCGCCTGCGCTGCTGCCGGCGCCAAGTGCGGTGCTGCATGCGCTCGGCGATTGGGTATTCGGCTTCGACGAGACCACGCAGACCTACTCTGGCCATTGGCTGCGTGATGCGCTCGCCAGCGCTCTTCGCGTCTTTGGCGGCTTTGCATTGGCCAGCCTGCTCGGCATCCTCGCCGGGGTCGCGATCGGCTGGTCCCGGCTGTTCGAGAAGACGCTGGAGCCGACGCTGCAGATGTTGCGCCCGATCCCGCCGGTGTCCTGGATTCCGCTCGCGATCATCTGGTTCGGGATCGCCGACAAGCCGGCCATCTTCCTGGTCTTCCTCGGCGCATTCTTTCCGGTGCTGATGAACAGCATCCATGGCGTCAAGACCGTGGACCACAATCTCGTGCGGGCCGGCGCGATGATGGGCGCGAACGGACGGCAGATGCTGACCGACATCGTGCTGCCGGCGGCGTTGCCGTCGATCTTCGCCGGGCTGCGCATTGCGGTCGGCTCGGCCTGGATGTTGACGGTCACGGCCGAAATGGTCGCGGTGAAGAGCGGCCTCGGCTACGTGCTCTGGGATTCCTACTACTTCCTGCGCTACGACATCGTGCTCGCGGCGATGATATCGATCGGGCTGCTCGGCTATCTCTCCGACCTCGGCCTCAAGGCGATCATGGCGCGCACGCTGCGCTGGCAGCAGACAACCACCGTGCAGGGCAGGGCGGGCTGATGGCGGCAATCGAGCTTCGCAACATCGTCAAGGTGTTCTCCGACAAGCGGCGCGGCCGCGACCTGCTGACGCTGGACAACATCAATCTCGACATCGAGGCCAATGATTTCGTCTGCCTGCTCGGCCCTTCTGGCTGTGGCAAGTCGACCCTCCTGAACATCATCGCCGGCTTCGAGCAGGCGACCTCCGGCCGCACGCTGGTCGACGGCAGGCAGGTGGAGCGGCCAGGCTCGGACCGTGGCGTGGTGTTCCAGCAACCGACCCTGATGCCGTGGCTGACGGCCATCGACAACATCGCCTTCCATCTCAAGCTCAAGGGCGTTGGCAAGGCCGAGCGGCACCAGCGCGCCATGGAGTTCATCGATCTCGTCGGCCTTCGCGGTTTCGAGCATCATCATCCGTCCGAAATGTCGGGCGGCATGAATCAGCGCGTGGGCATCGCCCGCGCACTGTTGATGAACCCGAGCGTCATCCTGATGGACGAGCCTTTCGCGGCGCTGGATGCCCAGACCAAGCTCGAAATGCAGGAGGAGCTGGTCGCAATCTGGCAGAAGCGCCGCTGCACCATCGTGTTCGTCACCCACAGCGTCGACGAGGCGCTGGTGCTCGGCAACAAGATCGTGGTGATGACGAAGCGGCCGGGCCGGATCCGCGAGGCCGTCAATTTCGACCTGCCGCGCCCGCGCGACATCACCAGCCCCGAGTTCAACGACGCAAAGCGCCACATCCTGTCCCTGATCCGCGAGGAGTCGACGCGCCTGGCGCAGGCGTCGTAAGGTTTCGGCATGCGCAAGCGTCTCGGCATGATCACGCCGTCCTCCAACTCGGTACTCGAGCCCGTCACCAGCGCCATGCTGGCCGACGCTGCCGGCGTCACTGCGCATTTCTCACGCTTCCGCGTCACCGAGATTGCGCTCGACGCCGCCGCGCTGAACCAGTTCGACGCATCCGTGATGCTTCCGGCCGCGGAATTGCTGGCCGATGCCAAGGTCGACGCCATCGCCTGGAACGGCACCTCCGCGAGCTGGCTCGGGATCGGCCGCGACAGAAACCTGTGCGAAGCGATCGCGGCGCGCACGGGTATCCCCGCGACAACGTCCACGCTTGCCTGCATTGACGCCGCTCGCGCGCTCGACGCCAGACATGTCGGATTGGTCTCGCCCTACACTGATGACGTGCAGCAACGCATCGTGGACGTCTGGGCCGGGGAGGGAGTCGCGCCGCATGCCGAGCGGCATCTCGGCTTGCGCGACAATTTTTCCTTTGGCGAGGTCGCGCCTGCGACCATCGCCGAGATGATCCGGGCAGTGGCGGCGGAGGGGGCCGACGCGATCGTCATCCTCTGCACCAATCTCGACGGCGCCGCGCTGGCGGCCACGCTGGAGCGGAAGCTGGACATCGCCGTGCTCGACTCGGTCGCGGTGACGCTTTGGCGATCCCTCGGCCTTGCCGGCGGCGACATCGGCGCCCTTGCGCAATGGGGCCGGATCTTCCAGACAATGCCAGCCATCAAGTGACGGAGGCCTCAGTGACGCAGCTCGATCTCGCCATTCGCGGCGGCACCATCGTGACCGCCAGCGACGAGTTCCACGCCGATATCGGCATTCGCGACGGCCGTATCGTCAGCATTGCCGACAGCATCGAGGGCGCGGCACGCGAGATCGATGCGACGGGACTGCTCGCGTTGCCGGGCGGGATCGACAGCCACGTCCACATCTCCCAGCCCTCGGGCCCCGATGTGGTGATGGCCGACGACTTTGCCTCGGCAACGCGCGCGGCAGCTGCCGGCGGCAACACCATGGTGCTGCCCTTCGCGCTCCAGGAGAAGGGCACCTCCCTGCGGACCTGCGTCGAGAACTACCGCAAGCTTGCCGAAGGCGAGTGCTATATCGACACGGCGTTCCATCTCATCATCTCCGATCCGACTGCGGTCGTGCTCGGCCAGGAGTTGCCGGCTCTCGTCAAGGACGGCTACACCTCGTTCAAGGTGTTCATGACCTATGACGACCTCGTGCTCAGCGACAAGCAGCTGCTTGAGGTGTTCGAGGTGGCGCGCCGCGAGGAGGCGCTGGTCATGGTTCATTGCGAGGGCTATGACGCCATCCGCTTCCTCACCAGCAAGCTGGAACGTGAAGGCCATATCGCGCCGTATTATCACGGCACTTCGCGGCCGCAGGCGGTCGAGCGCGAGGCGACGCATCGTGCCATCAGCCATGCCGAGGTGATCGGCGTTCCCATCATGATCGTGCACGTCTCGGGCCGAGAGGCGATGGAGCAGGTGCGCTGGGCCCAGCAGCGCGGCTTGCCGGTGCATGCCGAGACCTGCCCGCAATACATCACGCTGACGGCCGACGACATGAAGGGCCTGAACATGGACATATCAGGCGCGAAATACGTCTGCTCACCGCCGCCGCGCGACGTCGAGAGCCAGCACGCGATCTGGGAAGGCATCACGACTGGCGTGTTCCAGACCTTCTCGTCCGACCACTGCCCGTTCCGCTACGACGATCCCAAGGGCAAGCTGACGCCGAATGCGCGCACCTCGTTCCGCTGGGTGCCGAACGGCATCCCCGGTGTCGAGACCCGGCTGCCGATCCTGTTCTCCGAGGGCGTCTCGAAGGGACGCATCAGCTTGCAGAAGTTCGTCGAGCTGACCGCGACCAACCATGCGCGAATCTACGGCCTCTATCCGCGCAAGGGCTCGATCGGCGTCGGCTTTGATGCCGACGTCGTTCTCTGGGATCCCAAACTAAAGAAGCCGATCCAGCAGGCCGATCTGCATCACGGCTCGGACTACACGCCCTGGGAAGGCTTCGAGGTCACGGGATGGCCGGTGACGACGATCGCCCGCGGCCAGGTGGTCTATGACCAGGGTCGGATCGTCGGCGCCAAGGGGGCAGGCCAAGTGCTGAGCCGGGGCAAGTCGAGCCTGATCTGATCCGGCTCGATGCGCCGTCAAGGCGGAGTTCTAGAAGGCCGTGGCCATTGCAGCGAGGCGTTGATGGGCTCTTTCGCAGGCGGCATCGATCGGCGCTTGCGGTCCCGTGGTTGGACCGACCAGAACGAAACGGACATTGCTGATGCCGATGAAGCGAAGGATCTCCCGCAGGTAAGGCGTTGCCATGTCGGTGCGGCCGCGGTTCATGCCGGTGGCGAAATCGCTGCCGCTGGCGATGATCACCAGCGTCGGCCGGTCCTTGAGCAGCGGCAGATATCCCCGCGACGGATCGAACCGAAAGGTGAGACCGGGCTGGACGATGATGTCGAACCATTGCTTGAGCTTGTAGGGCAGGCCGAAGTTCCACATTGGCGTCGAGATCAGCACGCGATCGGCGAGCGCGAAGCGCAGTGCCATTCGCTCGGCTTCGGCAAAGCTGTCGCGTTGCGCGTCGGTGAAGCCCTGAGCCTTCATCCGCGCATATTTGGCCTCGATGATCGGACCGGTGAACTCCGGCATCCGCTCACGCCAGATGTCCACGACATCAATGTCCCAATCCGGCCGGGCCTGGCGGAAGCCGTCGAGAAAAACCCGCGCGCCGGCCGTCGAGACCGACTCGGCGCGCGGGGAGCAGGACAGGTGCAGGAGCTTTGCCACAGCTCATCCCAGCGCTCTGATCACGGTGTCGGCCCTGGTCACGACGGCGACATTCTGCATGGCGAAGTTGATCGAGGCGTTGTGCCAGTCCGCATTCATGGTCGAGCAGCAATCCTCGGGCACGATCATGAAATAACCCTTGTCGGCGCCGGTCCGCGCCGTGTGCTCGACCGACATGTTGGTCCACGCGCCGGTATTGATGATCATGTCGCGGCCGGTGGCCTTGAGAATCGTCTCCAGCCGCGTGCCTTCCCAGGCGCTCATCCGCATCTTCTCGACCACGAAATCGCCGGGCCGAGGCTCGAGGCCTGAAACCGGGGCCGCGCCCCAGCTTCCACGCACCATCGCCTTGCTGTCGACGAGCCCCTCGAATAGCGGAGCGTTCAGCGTGACGCCGGGGGCGCCGGGCTCGACCACGAACCAGACATGAATGATGGCGACGCCGCGGGCGCGCGCTGCTTCCGCGAGACGCCGGACATTCTCCACGATATGCTGCTGCTTTGCATGGCCCGGTGCGCCGGACTCGGCGAAAGCGCCGCCGTCCATAATGACGTCGTTTTGGAGATCCTGGATGATCATGGCGCAGCGCTGCGGATCGAGCCGCATCTCGCCCTCGGTCAGAATGGGCGCCGCCGGCGCGGAGCTCGGGCTTGCTCCGCCGCCGGCGCGCCTGCCGCTCATATAGGGCTCATGCCGCGGGCCGACCCGGGTCGGGATCGCATAGACCGAATGCGTCGCGGTCAGGTAGAGCGTGCGGAAATCCGGCCCGCCCCATGACAGGTTGGCAACCAGCTCCGGCACGCGCACCTTGCCCAGCAGCTCGCCGCGCGGTGAGTAAACCCAGACGCCGCCGGGGGCGGTGACCCAGACATTGCCGTGCTGATCGCACTTCATGCCGTCGGGCAGGCCCGCCTCGAGCTCGGACTTGATTCCACTCGCAAACACGCGTGCATTCGACAGCGAACCGTCGCTGCTGACGTCGAATACGCGGATCAGGGCTTGCACGGTGTCGTTGACATAGAGCAGCTTCTCGTCCGGCGAGAAGCACAACCCGTTCGGCTGGTCGAACAGGTTGCGCTCGACCACGAGCTTCGGCTCGCCGCCGGGCACGACGCGATAGACGCCCTGGAAGCCGAGCTGGCGTGGCCGCTCGACGCCATAGACCGGCATGCGGCCATACCAGGGATCGGAGAAATAGATCGCGCCGGATGAGTGCACGCACACGTCGTTCGGGCTGTTGAGCTCCTGGCCGCCGAAATGCGAGGCCAGCACCTCGCGTCGTCCGTCCGGGCGTTCGCGGACCAGCGACGAGATCGCGTGCTCGCAAACGATCAGGTTGAGCTCGGCGTCGTAGGTCATGCCGTTGCATTTGTTCGACGGGCGTTTGACCTCGACGACGCCCCGTCGCGCATCCCAGCGCCGGCGCACGTCACCCGGCATGTCCGAGAACAGCAGATAATGATCGACCGGATGCCAGATCGGCCCTTCGGTGAAGTCGAAGCCGGTGCCGATCTGGGCGACCGGCGCATAGGGGTCGATCAGGGTTTCGAATTCGCTTCGCAACGTCACATGCGTCATCGGTCGATCCTCGACATTCAAGCCGGGAACCAGTTGCGTTCTGGCAGCGACTGCACGACCGGTCCGGGGACCTGGTCGTGCAAGCGCCCCACGACATTGCCGCCTTCGATCTTGGCGGGACGGTCGTGCACCGGGAGCAAATAGCGCGAGCTGCTCAGCAGCTTCTTGATCGCGGCTTTTTCCGCGCGCTTGCTGGTGCCGTGGTTACCCGTGGTGCGCGGCTCCCAGTCGTGGATCTCATGGAAGGGCGTGACGATCTGGTCGTTGAAGTCGTAGATCACGTCGCCGCAGATGGTGGCGATGCCGTCGGCAGTCTCGACGATGATGTTCATCGAGCCCTCGGTGTGCGCGTTGGCGGCGTCGCAATAGACCCCGGGCATCAGTTCGATCGGGCCGGTGATTTCGAGGTCCAGGAAGCGCAGCGCGCTCTTGGTATGCAGGCGGTCGATCAGGTGCTTGATGTCGGGGGCCGGGTATTGCGGGTGCATCAGGCCGGAGACGGAATATTCGAGCTCCTTGCGGTTGAGCACGACGGTCGTGTTCATCGGAAACAGGTCGTCCTTGCCGGCATGGTCGATGTGCAGGTGCGTGTGGCAGACGAAGCGGACGTCGCCCATGCGCACGCCGTGGCGCGCGAGCTGGTTCTCGATCATGTTCTCATGGTACTGGAGTCCCCGCATGCCCAGCGTCTCCATGATCTGGTTGGAGCGATAGCCGGTGTCGACGACAACAGGATATTTGCCGCCGAGGATCAAAAAGCCGAGCGTGAGGACGCGGCGGGTGCGGCCGCAGTCGCGGCCGAGCACCAGAAAGCTCGATTCCAGCTCGATATCGCCGTAGTCCAGGATCTTGATCTCCAGCGCCATTCGGTTTCCTCCTGTCTCGTTTCTTGTCCGTCAAAGCCGGTAGACGCGCGCCGCGGTGGCGCTGAAGATCGCGGTTTGTTGCGCGGAACTCAGCGGCGCCGCAGCCGCGCGGAACGCGTCGATCAGCTCCCGATAGCTGGTCCACAATTTCTCGATCGGGAAATTCGAGCCGAACAGGCAGCGCTCGGCGCCGAAGATCGCGACGGTGTCGGTGATCACGGCGGCGATGTGCGCGGGGTCGTTGCGATGGATGAAGGTGCCGAGACCTGAGAGCTTCGAGACCACGTTCGGACAGGCCGCAAGTCGCGCCATGCCGGCGCGCCAGGCGCTGCGGCCAGACGGTGAGAGGTCCTCCAGCATGCCGGCATGCTGGAGGATGAAGGTCACCTTTGGACAAGCGTCGGCCAGCTCCGCGGCCTCCGGCATCTGTGGCGTGAACACCTGCAGATCGAAGCTCCAGCCGTAGTCGACGAGACGCGCGACGTTGCGGCGGATCATGGGGTCGGCGCAAAGATCCGAGCGGGCCGCAAAGCGGTAGATCGGGTTCTCATGCCAATGCAGCTGCATGCGCACCCCGCGCAGCAGCGGATAGCGTCTGAGGCGGTCGAGCTGCGGGCGCACATCGTCCACGGCGAAGTTGGCGTAGGCGACGATGGCGTGCGGCCAGCCATGCTCATCAGCCGTCTGCTGCACCCAGGCAGCCTCGTCCTCGAAACGGTCATTGGCCCAGTTGGTCTGGACGTAGACGGAGCGGGTGACGCCGGTGCCCTTGAGGTCGTCGAGATATTCCTGGATCGGATAGTCGCGCCGGATCGGCTCGTACGGTCCGAAGATGCGGGGCTGCATCGGGCCGGTCAGCCAGGGCAGGTCGGCCTGCCGCCAGATGTGATGGTGGCCGTCGACAATATGGTTCACGCAGCTCTCCTTCCCAGTGCCAGTACATGAGCGACGATCGTGGCGCTCGATCCGCCGTCCACGAGATCGTCGACGAAGCGTTCGATCGCGACCAGCGCTTCGGTCTGCGGGCGGAACGCAGGGCTCGTCGCGAGCGGCGTCAGCCAGCTCAGGCGCCAGGCCCGCCGCGACAGTTTCGCGACGGCGTCACGAAGGGAGTCGGGCTCGCCCCGCTCGAGCCCGTCCGACACGATGACGACGGCGGCGCCGCGGGCGTAGCCGCCGAACCGTGGGACCGCGAGGAACGCCTGCAGCGCGTCGCCGATGCGGGTGCCGCCGTCCCAGTCACTGACGAGATGCGCTGCCGCATTCAGCGCCTGCTCGCGGCGTTTCAGCCGCAGCGCGCGAGTGACACGGGTCAACCGCGTGCCGAAGGTGAAGACCTCGACGTTGGGCGCGGCCTGCACCAGCGTATGCGCCAGCTTCATGTTTTCCTCGGTGCGGCTCTTCATCGAGCCGGAAACGTCGATCAGCAGCAGGATTTTTCTCGGGCGCTGGCGCCGCTTCATATGGCCGAGACGCAGGATCTCGCCATCGCTGCGGACGCTGTCGCGCAAGGTGCGGCGAAGATCGGCAAACGGCCCGCGGCGGGCGCGCATGCGACGATGGCCGCGCCGGCGCGGCAGGCGCCGCGGGGCTTCGCGCGCCAAGCGCCGGAGCGCGTCGGTCGCGGCAAGCTGCGCAAAGCGGCGCTCGACCAGCGCCTCGGCGCGCGTCGCGGTGAGGCCGGACTCATTGGCATCGTCGGAGAGCAGGGGCTCCTCGTCGCCGCGACCTTCCTCCTGGAGGCGGACGGTCTCGTCGTCCTCGTCGTCTTCGGCATGCTCGATCGCCTCGCTGCCGCGGAAATGAAGGTCGAACAGCCGGTCGAAGGTGGCGCGGCGCTCAGGCGGCGGGGCGAGGGTGGCGAGCGCAGATTGCCTGATGTCGCCGAGGTCGCGCGGGCCCAGCAGTGCGATTGCGGTGAGGAATGCGGTGGTCTGCTCCGGGGCAATTGCGAAGCCGTTGACGCGGAGCAACGCGGCGAAGGAAACGAAGATGCGGGCAGCGCGCGGAAGCTGCAGCTCGGTGCTCATGCGGTCGCCTCCGCGAGCATGGCATCGAGCCGCGGCGCGATGAAGTGCAGGTCCTCTTCGTCCTTCAGCGCCACGCCGATCGAGCGTTTGAAGGCATCGGGCCAGCGCGCGCCGCCCTTGTTGAGGAGGGTCGCGGCCTCGGCCCAGTCGACGGCTTCGGCGATGCCGGGCGCCTTGCTCAGCGGTTCGCGCCGCAATTTCTCGACGGCAGCGACGACGGCGCGGGCCGTGGCCTCGGCGACGCTGGATGCGCGCATCATGATGATCCGCGCCTCCCGCTCGGCGCTGGGATAGTCAATCCAGTGATAGACGCAGCGGCGACGCAACGCTTCGTGCAGATCGCGGGTCCGGTTCGAGGTGAGCACCACCACGGGGCGCTCGGTGGCGCGGACCGTGCCGCGCTCGGGAATTGAGATCTGGAAGTCGGAGAGGAATTCGAGCAGGAAGGCCTCGAACTCCTGGTCGGCGCGATCGATTTCGTCAATCAGCAATACCGTGGAATCCGGCGCGCGCAGCGCCGCCAGCATCGGACGTTCGATCAGGAACGTCTCGCCATAGATGTCGATGCTCTCGTCACCGGCCTGGCGGATCGCCAGCATCTGGCGCGGATAGTTCCACTCATAGAGCGCGGCAGAGGCGTCGATGCCCTCATAGCATTGCAGGCGGATCAGGCGGCGGCCGAGCACGGCCGCGATGGCCTTTGCCGCCTCCGTCTTGCCCACGCCCGGCGCGCCCTCGAGCAGCAGCGGCTTGCCGAGCGCGAGGCCGAGATAGGCGGCGGTCGCGAGCCCTTCGTCGGCGAGATAGTACGCCGCGCGCAACGCCTTCTCCAGCGCCTCCGGACTATCGATGCCGACGATGTTGCTGCGAACCGCCACGGCCGATCCTCTAACGCCGCGCCTGCGGCCGCGCGCCGCCCTGGGCCTTGATCGCCCGCAGCACCTTTTCCGGCGTGATCGGCAGGTCGTCGATGCGGACGCCGACGGCGTTGAAGATCGCATTCGCAACGGCCGGCAGCACCGGATTGGCGCACATCTCGCCGGGGCCTTTTCCGCCGAACGGACCGTCAGGTGCAGGGCGTTCCAGCACCGCGATGTCGTGCGGGCAGATATCGCCGGGACCGGGCATCAGATATTCGACGAAGTCGCGAGGCCCGTGCGCTGGATCGGGGTAGTAGGGTTCGGGCGTCTCGTAGAGCGCGTGACTGACGCCCATCCAGGCGCCGCCGACCAGCTGCTGTTCGACCAGGCGCGGGTTGAGCGCGCGGCCGAGCTCATAGGCGGAATCCATGCGGACCATCGCGACCTCGCCGGTCTCGTCATCGACCTCGACCTCGGCGACGAGGCAGGCATGGGCGTAGCAGGTCGCCGGCGACATCTCGCCGGTCTCGGGGTCGACGTTCGAGAGCGGCACGAGAAAGATGCCGCGGCCGGAGATGGTCTTGCCCTGCTTGAACTGCGCCGCGATGGCGACATCCTTGGTCGAGATCGAGCGATGCGGCGCGCCCTTGACGTGGATGTTGCCGCGGCCGTCAGTTTCGAGGTCGGCGGCGTTGACCTCAAGCTCCTCGGCCGCGGCCTCCATCATCACGCCGCGCGCCTCGCGGGCGGCGGCCATCACCGCGTTGCCGACGCGGTGGGTGCCGCGCGAGGCGAACGAGCCCATGCAATGCGGGCCGGTGTCGGAATCCGCCGTGTCGACATAGACGTCCTCGACGGGCACGCCGAGCGTCTCGGCGCAGATTTGCCGCGTCACCGATTTCATGCCCTGACCGAGATCGATCGACGACAGCGCGACCGTGAACTTGCCGCTGGGGTTGGAATGCACCAGCGCCTGGCTCGGATCGCCGCCGAGATTCATGCCGATGGGGTAGTTGATCGACGCCATGCCGCGTCCGCGATGCCGGGTCATCTCAGCGCCTCCTGGTGCCGAACACGGAGGAAAAGCGGGTCGCGCCGTGCGATGGCGCAGCCGGGCGGGGCGGGGGAGGTGGCGGCGCCGGCGGCGGTGGTTCGCGCGGCGGCTCTCTTGTCGCCGTCACCGGCGCGCGGTCGTAGCTCGTGCGCTGCTGCGCCGGCGCAGCCGGCCGGCTGCGCGAATCCGTCGGCGTCGGCGGGATGGCCGCGCGGCTGCCACCGCCGTCCTTGCGGGAGGAGGCGCGCCTGAATTCGTCGCGAATGGGCCATTTGGCCTTCTCGGCCGCAACCTGCACGCATTCGATCAGTGCCGTGTTCTTGGCCTCGCGCCGATGCGCCTTCATGTCGCCGTCGCGATAGGCGTTCAGAATCCGGAACTCCATCGGGTCCATGCCGACGAGGCCCGCGAGCTTGTCCATCTGGCATTCGATCGCAAAATCCATCGCGGTGACGCCGAAGCCGCGCATGGCGGTCGCCGGCGTCCGGTTGGTGAAGACGCAATAGACGTCGCCATAGACGTTCGGGATGGTGTAGGGGCCCGGCAGGTGGGCGGCGCACTTGACGGCAGCGTAGCTCGACAACCGCGTATAGGCGCCGCTGTCGAAATAGGCACGGATCTTGCGCGCGACGATGCGGCCGTCGCGCATCACGCCGTCCTTGATGTAGATGCGCTCGGCGCCGCGCGGCGGGCCGTATTGCATCTCCTCCTCGCGACCGAATACGTAGCGGACGGGGCGCCCGGTCAGCATGGCGCCGAGGATCGCGAGCGGTTCGGTCAGCGTATCCACCTTGCCGCCAAACCCGCCGCCCACCGTGCCGCCGATGAAGTGGAAGGTGTTGGAGGGCACGTCCAGGATTTTGGCGCAGGTGTCGACGGAGAAGAACAGCGCCTGCGTCGAGGTGTAGACCACGTAGCGGCCGTTGGTGTCGGGCGCGGCAATGGCGCCGTTGGTCTCAGTCGGCGCGTGCTCGATCGGCGACATCTGGTAGCGCTGTTCGAGCACGTGGTCGGCGGTCGCGAGCGCGGCATCAGCATCGCCAAAGCGCAGGCGCTGGTGATCGTAGACGTCGTGATAGATGAAGGCGTTCTTCGGATAGGTCTCGTTGACCACGGGCGCGCCGGGCTTGAGCGCGTCCTCGACGTCGAACACGGTGGGCAGCGGCTCGTAGTCGATCTTGACCTTCGCGATCGCCTCGAACGCCTCGCGCTCGCTGTCGGCGACGATGGCGAGGATCGGCTCGCCCTTGTAGCGGACCTTGTCGACGGCCAGAGACGGCTCGTCGTCCTTGCCGAAGTTGATCAGACTGAGCAGCGTATTGAGGTTGCGTGGCACGTCCGCGCCGCGGATGATCCGCCGCACCCCGGCGGAACGTTCGGCCTCGGTGGTATCGATGCGGCGCAGCCTTGCATGGGCCTGGGTTGAGCGCACCACCTTCAGGTGCAGCATGCCCTGCAGATTGTGGTCATTGAAATAGCTGGACGTGCCCGTGATGTGGCCGAGCATGTCCTGCCGCTGCGTGCCCTTGCCGATTTCCTTCAGGTTATCGTCGCGCTCGTCGGCGAAGATGTCCTTGCGCAGTTCCAGCATGGTCGCGTCCCTCTAGGCGCTGACCCGGCCGCCGGCGGCGGCGAGGATGGCGTTGATGATCGGCTCGTAGCCCGTGCAGCGGCAGATGTTGCCGGAGATCGCCTCGACGACCTCGTCGCGGCTCGGCGAAGGGTTGCGGTCGAGCAGGGCTTTTGCCGCCATCAGCATGCCCGGTGTGCAATAGCCGCATTGGGCGGCGAAATTGTCGGCGAAGGCGCGCTGGAGGGGATGCAGGTTCGGGCCTTGCTTCATGCCGTCGAGGGTCTCGACCGAGCGACCCGAGACCGTCTCGGCGAGTGTCAGGCAGGAGAGGTGAAGTTCACCGTCGATCAGCACGCTGCAAGTGCCGCAGCCGCCCTGGCCGCAGCCGAATTTCGGGGTCATGTCGCCGATCAATTCGCGCAGCGCCACCAGGAGATTGGTGCCGCCATCGACGAAGATTGCGACGTCGCGGCCGTTGTGACGAAATTGCAGGGGTATCTTGGACATGGCGATCTATTCCTGCCCCGACAGCAAACGGCGCAGATGCACGCCGACGATCTCGCGGCGATACCAGGCGCTACCGAGCGCATTGTCGGATGGCGATGTTCCTTCGTTCGCTGCGGATGCGGCAGCAGCGATGGTCGCGGCATCCAGCGAACGGCCCTCGAGCGCGCGTTCGGCGGCGCGAGCGCGGACCTGCGTCGGGGCCATTGATCCCAGCGCGATGCGGGCGCCGGCAATCCGGCCGCCGCTGATTGGCAGATGCGCGGCAAGGGTGATGACCGAGCCGCCCTTGGGCTTGATTCGGGCGATCTTGCGATAACGAAAGGCGTCCGTGCTCCCCGGCCGGGTGCAGGAGACCGACAGCACCAGCGTCCCGGCCTGCCGGTCGCGCGCCTGCAAAAACTCTTCGATCGGGATGTCGCGAGTGCCGAATCCGCCCTGCACCGCGACGGTGGCGTCGAGCGCCAACAGCGCGACGGTGAAATCGCCGTAAGGGTTCGGCGCGAAGAGATTGCCGCCGACCGTGCCCATGTTGCGTACGGCAGGGCCTCCGATCGAACGGGCCGGTGCGTGCAGGAAGGCGAGGTCGCGTTCGGCGAGAATGCGCGCGAAAGTGACGCCGGCCCCCAACAAGATGCGCGGGCCGGACGCATCGATACGGGTGAGCGCCTGATCGCTTGCGCGAACGATCGTCGAGATCGAGACGTCGCCCTCGTTCAGCGCCCGCATCACCAGCGTGCCGCCGGCGAGATAGCGGGCGCTGCGATCTGAAGATATTGCCCCGGCCGCTTCGCTGGCGCTGGCAAAGGTCTTTACGGTCACAGCCATGGCTAGGCGCCCTCCTTCAGATGGCGGCGGATCGCCTCGAATCCTGCCTGGTAGATGTCTTCCGCTACCATGTGGGTGATGCGGTCGCTGTCATCGGGTCTGGTGGTGAAGCGCGATTCCCAATGCCAGAAGGTGCGGTCACCATCGGTGACTGGCAGCAGACGAACATGGGCGACATAGTTGAACATCGGGATCGGCGTATCGAGCAGACAATAGCTGAATGCCTGTTCGAGGTCGGACAGTGCCAGCAATTGCTCGCGCAGCTCCGAGCCGTCCTTGAGCTTGAACCGCCTGACGCAGCCGATCTTGTCGGCCGACTGCGCGCGTTCGATGGCGGAGGTCGCGACCGCAGGATGCCAGCGATCGTGCCCGTTGAAATCGCGCAGCACGCGCCAAACCGCCTCTGTCGGCGCGTTCAGGATCGTGCTCTTGACGATGTGGGGCACGGCTAACCTCCGAACACGCGTTTCAGGGCGTCGAAGCCGCCCTGAAACACGCCGCTGCCGATGCTGCTGACGAGCTCCGTCTCGCGTTCCGGCGCGCAGTCGAACTCGGCCGTCCACTCCATGAAGGTCTGGTCGCCGTCGGTGACAGGCGTCAGCCGCAGCGTCGCAACGTAGTTCTCGACGCCCATCGGGGATTCCAGGATCGAATAGGTGCAGAACATGTCGTAGTCGGAGAGGCCGAGCAGCTTTTCGCGGATGCGGTCGCCGTTGCGCAGGCGGAAATCCCTGACACAACCGATCTTGTCGGAGGGCTCGCCGCCCTCGATCCGGCTTTCTGCGATGGCCGGGTGCCAGTTCGGCAAGCCGTTGAAATCGCGCACCCGTGCCCAGACGCGGTCGTTGCGGGCGTTGACGACGGTGGAGACGTAGACGCGGGCCATGGTGCGACCTCAGCTCTTCTTCCTTGGACCGCGCTCGGCCGGAGGCTCGCCTTCGGCAGCGGGCGGGGAGGCCGCCGTCTTGTCACCACCGCCACCACCGCCGCTACCCTTGCGCGCGGCCTCCTTGATGCCCTGCATGTCGCGAGCTTCGCGGATCAGCCCCGGCATCTTGGCGAGACTGCCGCCTTCGACGCCGATGTCCGACAGGATGGAATCGATCAGCGGCGCCTGGACGCGGTAGCGCAAGGCTGAGTCGATCACCTCGTCGGTGGCGCTGCGGCCGCCATTGCCGTTGCCGTGGCCGTTGCCGTTGAGGCCGTCGACCTGGAGGATGCGGATGCCCTCGATCTTCTCCATCGGCTTGACGCTCTCGCGCACGATGCCCTCGATGCGGTCGAGCAGCTTGCGACGGAACAGCGAGTATCGCGCCTGGTCGGTGAGCACGTTCTCGGCCTCGTTGAGCAGCCGCTGCGCCTCGGCCTCGACCGCCGCGCGCACGCGCTCGGCTTCGGCCGCGATGCGCGTCTCCTCGGCCTGTTTCTCGGCGAGCAGGATTTCGACGGTCTTGCGCCGCTTGGCGATCTCGCTCTCCCGGGCGGTGACGACGCGCTCGGTAGCCTCAGTCGCACGCATGCGCGCTTCCTCGGCAGAGGCCTTGGCTGCGGACTCTTCCAGGGATTTCGTGTGGATCGCGATCGCCTTCTCCATCAGGACGGTCTCGACCTCCTTCTCGCGATTGACCTCGAGCTTGCGCAGCTCGCGCTCGCGGCCGATGCGGGCTTCGTCGAGGCCGCGGTCGGAGGCGATGCGGGCACGCTCGACCTCCTCGCGGGACGCGATCTCGGCTTCCTGGAGCGACTGGACGCGGGCGACCTCCAGCTGCTCGATGGCGCGGCGGCGTTCGATCCGGGCGGCTTCCAGCGCCTGCTCGCGCGAGACGTCGGTGGTCTCGACCTCCTTGCGGGCGACAATCTCGGCCTGCCGGACCTGGCGGTCGGCGTCGATCCGCTCGGACTTCTTGGTCGACAGCGCGATGACGCGGTCCTCGTCCGCGATCTCGATCGCCTTCTTCTGTTCGATGTTGAGCACCTCGCGCTTCTTGGAGGAGTTGATGCGCTCGGCTTCGAGCGCCAGATCGACCGTAATGCGCTGGCGCTCGATCGCGTCGCGACGCTTCAGCTCGGCCGCCTCCAATACGCCGGTACGTTCGATCTCCAGCGCGCGGGTTTCGCGCTCGGCCTGGATGCGCTCGGCCGCAACCGCCTTTTCCTGGGCGATGCGCGCCGCTTCGATCGCTTCGCGGGAGGCGATGTCGGCTTCCTCGACGGCGCGGTTGCGGGCGATCTCCAACGAGCGCACGCGCTCCTCCTGCGCGATGCGCGAGGCTTCCGTGGTCTCGCGCGCGGCGATGCCGGCAACATCAAGAGCCTGGTTCCGCTCGATCTCCAGCTTCCGCGTGTTCTGCTCGGCGGCGATGCGCTCGGCGGAAAGCGTCCGCTCCCGCGCGATGCGGGCGGCTTCCACCGCGCGCTGCGCCTCGATTTCGGCCTCCTGGATGGTCCGCACCTGCTGGATCTCCAGCGCGCGGGTGCGCTCGTCGGACGAGATGCGCTCGACATTGACGATCAGCGTCTGCGCGATGCGGGCCTTCTCGGTCGCCTCGCGTGCGGCAATCTCGGCCTCGTCCACGGCTCGCGTGCGCTCGATCTCGCGGCGCCTTGTCTCTTCCTCGTTGGCGATGCGGGCGTCGGTGACGACGCGATCCTGCTGGATCCGCGCCTTTTCGATGGCCTCGCGCGCGGCGATCTCGGCTTCCTCGACGGTGCGCATCCGCTCGATCTCGCGCTGGCGGACCTCGCGTTCCGAGGCGATGCGGGTGGTGTCGATCGAGCGCTGGTTGGCAATCCTCGTCTTCTCGATCTCCTCGCGCGCCAGCAGCTCCTTCTCCTCGATGGTACGGGTCCGCTCGATCTCCCTCTGGCGGGTCTCCCGCTCGGAGGCGATACGGGCCTCCGCGATCGCCTGGTCATTGGCGATGCGAGCGCGCTCGATGGCCTCGCGGGCCGAGATCTGCGCTTGCTCGGCCTCGGTCTCGCGCAGCGCCCGTTCGCGGGCGACTTCGGTGCGCTGGAGCGCGCGGCGCATCTCGATGTCGCGTTCCTGCTCCAGGCGCGCGGTCTCACTCTCGCGCTCGATCTCCAGCGCCTGCCGCTCGGCCTCCAGATTGCGGGCGCGGATCTTGATCATCGAGTCCTGCTCGATGTCGTTGCGCAGCTTCCGCTTAGCCTCGATGTCCTGCATCAGCTGGGTCAGGCCTTCGGCGTCGAACCGGTTCGAGGGGTTGAAGAATTCGAGATCGGTCTGGTCGAGATCGGTGATGGCGACGGATTCCAGCTCGAGGCCGTTCTGGGCGAGGGCTTCCGCCGCTTCGGTCTTGACGCGCGCGACATAGTCGCCGCGCCGCTCGTGCATCTCCTCCATGGTCATCTCGGAGGCGACCGAGCGGATCGCGGAGATGAACTTTCCGGCGAGCAGCGCATGGAGTTGCCCCGGTTCCATGGTGCGGCGGCCGAGCGTCGCCGCGGCGATCGAGACCGCTTCGCGTGTCGGCTGCACCCGGACGTAGAAGTCGGCCTCGATGTCGACCCGCATGCGGTCGCGGGTGATCACGGCATCCTGTTTGGAACGGATGACACCCATCGGCAGCACGTTCATGTTGACCGGCGTGTAGTCGTGGATGAATGGCAGCACGAAGGCGCCGCCATTGATCACCACGCGTTCGCCGAGGAAGCCCGTCCGGACGAACGAGGTCTCCTTGGAGGAGCGATGGTAGAGCCAGTTCACGATGTAGACGCCAACCACGATCACGATGATCGCGACGATCAGCCAGAGGATCAATTCACCGACCAGATTGCCCGACATCCTTCCCTCCCTCGTCCCTTCGGCGTTACCGCGCGCCGATCGCCTTGAACTGACGTACCTGCTCCGTCAGCGCCCGCTCCACGGGCAGCCGCTCCATCGAGGACGCGCCGTAGAAGCCGTGGCAATGGCGGGTGTTCTTCATGATGAAATCGGCGTCGGCGGGATCCGCGATCGGACCGCCATGCGCGAGCACCAGGATGTCCGGATTGACGCTGAGGGCGGCGGAAGCCCAGGTGTCGATACGCGCGGGGCAGTCCCCGAGCTTTGGCGCGGTGTGCGCACCGATCGTGCCGCCGGTCGTCAGGCCCATGTGACAGACGATGATGTCGGCGCCCGCGATCGCCATGGCGGTCGCCTCCTTCTCGCTGAACACGTAGGGCGTGGTCAGCATGTCCTTGTCGTGTGCCTTCGCGATCATGTCGATCTCGAGCGCGTAGGACATGCCGGTCTCTTCGAGATTGGCCCGGAAGGTGCCGTCGATCAGGCCGACCGTCGGAAAGTTCTGGACGCCTGCGAAACCAAGCGCCTTCAGCTGGTCGAGGAAGACATCCATGTCGCGAAACGGATCGGTGCCGTTGACGCCCGCAAGCACCGGGGTCTGGCCGACCACGGGGAGCACCTCGCAGGCCATCTCCAGCACGATGGCATTGGCGTCGCCGTAGGCCATCAGGCCCGCGAGCGAGCCTCGGCCAGCCATGCGATAGCGGCCGGAATTGTAGATGACGATGAGATCGACGCCGCCAGCTTCCTCGCATTTGGCCGACAGCCCGGTGCCAGCACCTCCACCAACGATCGGCACGCCGCGCCTCGCCATGTCGCGAAACTTCTTCAGGAGGGCTGCGCGTTCAAATCTGGCCATCGGTCACCTCGCTAGTCTCCGCCGCGCGCCGGTGCGGCCGAACAGGGTTCGGAACGCGCCGACGATGGCGGCGGCGAAGTCGGGATCGTTGATGTTCTTGGGGACGCGAATGAGCTGACGGTTGCCGGTCTGCCGCACGTTGTGCTCGAGTGCACGGAACAGGGCGGTGTCGGCTTCCGGGTCCCAGAACGGCTGGCCTCGCGCATCGAGCGCGGAGACGCCGCCCTCCGGCAGGAAGAAGCGCACGGGGCCGTCCATCTGGTTGAGCCGATCGGCGATCCAGCGGCCCATGCGCTCGTTCTCCTCGGCGGTCGTCCGCATCAACGTCACCTGCGGATTGTGGACGTGGAACTTGCGGCCGCGATAACGTTCGGGAATGGTGTCCGGCGCACCGAAATTGACCATGTCGAGCGCGCCGACCGAGCCGACATAGGGCAGGCGGCTGCGGACAATCGCGCCAAGACGATCTTCCGTCGCCGGAAACACGCCCCCCATCAGGAGGTCGCAGATCTCGGTCGTGGTGAGGTCGATGACGCCGGCGAGCTGGCCGGACTCCACGAGCTTCTCCATCGAGCGCCCGCCAACGCCGGTGGCGTGGAACACGAGACATTCGAAATCATCGCGCAGCTCCGCCGCGATTTTCTGTACGGCCGGTGTGGTGACGCCGAACATGGTGATGCCGACCGAGGGCAGGCCGCGAGGCTCGCGCGCCGTTGCGGCGCGCGCCCCGAGCCGCGCCTTCACCATGCCGGCAAGCGCATTGGCACCGTTGGCCAGCACCGCCCGCGAGATCGAGTTCAGCCCCTGCACATCGGTGACCGAGTGCATCATGGTGATGTCGGCTGGTCCGACATAGGGCCCGACATCGCCGGAGGCGACGGAGGAGACGATCAGCTTGGGCACGCCGACGGGAAGGGTGCGCATGGCCGGCGCCACCAGCGACGCCGCGCCCGAGCCGCCGGCCGAGATCACGCCGGCGACATTGCCCTGGCGCCGAAGCCAGCTGGCGAATGCATCGGCCATCGCCGTCACGGCGGCGCCGCGATCCGGGCCGAACACAGCGGAGCCGCCGCGGCCGTGATTCAGAGCGATCTCCTGCGCGGAGACGTCGCACGACGAATGCTTGCCGCTGGTCGAGACGTCGACCAGCCGCGTGCGCAGTCCGCTTTCCGCGATGATGTCGCGGATGTAGCGCAGCTCGGGGCCCTTGGTGTCGAGCGTGCCGACGATCAGCACGACAGGCGGGCCCGAGGCCTGGGCCGCTGAAGGTTCACGCTGGCGGCGCGCCGTCTCGTCGAACCGCGTCACCTGCGTCGAGACCGTGCGGGCGGCTGCCTCGATGCGGGCGATCGGCACGGGTTGGGACCATCGCGTCGGAAGCGTCGGGTTGGAGATGTAGATGCGGAGCGGCCCGTCGCGGCGTGGCGCAGGCGCCGGTTTTACTTCACGGCCGGACGGTGCGACGTCGACCTCGGGCTCGAGCTCGGCGTGAAGCCCGACCCCGAGCAGCCGCTGCTGGAGCTCGCGGTCGGCGGCAAGGCGCGCGGAGTCGATGATGCGGTTGATGCGCCCGTTGACCATGATCGCGACGTTGCGCGAGACCGCGGTGGCGACGCCGATGTTCTGCTCGATCACGAGCACGGACATGTCGCCGTCCTCACCGAGCCGCAGCAGCATCTCCTCGACTTGAGTCACGATGACGGGCGCGAGGCCCTCGGTCGGCTCGTCCATGATCAGCAAATGAGGATTTGTGAGCAGCGCGCGTGAGATCGCCAGCATCTGCTGCTCGCCGCCGGAGAGCTGACCGCCGCCATGATCCTTGCGCTCGGCGAGACGCGGGAAGGTGTCGTAGATGCGCTCGACGGTCCAGGCGCCGGAGCGCATGCCTCCGGCGAGCCGCAGATGCTCGTCGACGCTAAGCGAGCGCCAGAGCCGGCGGCCCTGCGGCACATAGCCGACGCCGAGCCGGGCGATCTGCGCCGGTGGCCTCCGCGTGACGTCCTCGCCCCGCACGCGGATCGACCCGCCGCTCACGGGCACCAGCCCCATGATCGCCTTGCACAGGGTGGTCTTGCCCATGCCGTTGCGGCCGACGACGGAGAACACGCCGCTCTCCAGCGTGAGGTCGACCCCTTGCAGCGCGTGCGAGTGGCCGTAGTAGACGTCGAGACCGCGGACCTCGAGTGCGGCACTGCTGCGGTGGGCCTCATTCATGGCCGCCTCCGAGATAGAGCTCCTGCACCTGGGGATCCGACTGGATCTCCTCCGGCAGGCCCTCCTTGAAGACGCGGCCGTTGTGCATCATCGTGACGCTCTCGACGACGCGCAAGGCGACGTCCATGTCGTGCTCGATGATGATGTAGCCGATGTGCGCCGGCAGCGAGGTCAGGATCTCGATCAGCTCGGCCCGCTCGGTCGGCGACAGGCCAGCGGCAGGCTCATCGAACAGAACGAAGCGCGGGGCGCCGGCGAGCGCGAGCGCGATCTCGAGCTGACGCTGCTGGCCGTGCGCGAGTTCGGCCACGCGCTGGTCCTTCACCGCGGAGAGATGCACGGCCTGCACCAGATTGTCGGCCGCATGCATCAGCGCATCGTTCTGTCCAGGCCGCAGGAACGAGAAGCGCCCGCGCGAGACGCCGCGGCAGGCGAGATAGACGTTGTCCTGGACGGTGAGGCCGGGGAACAGCGCCGAGATCTGATAGGTCCGGCGCAGCCCGCGGCGGATGCGTTCATAGGGCGGGAAGTGCGTGACGTCCTCGCCGAAGAAGCGGATGGTGCCGGAGGAGGGCGGGAAATCGCCGGTGATGCAGTTGAACAACGTGGTCTTGCCGGCGCCGTTCGAGCCGAGCACGGCGCGCCGCTCGCCCGGACGCACCGTGATGGTGACGTCGGTCAGCGCCGCCAGGGCGCCGAAGAGCCGTGTCACCCCGCGCAGCTCGAGAGCGGCACCGGCGCCAACGGCTGAAAGGCGTTGAGCGACGCTATCCATGGCCGCGTCCTCCGCCTGGGCGGTCCGTTCGTGGACGCTGGCGCTGACGCCAACGCTGCCAGAGGCCGATGACGCCATCCGACGACCAGAACACGATGGCGAGGAAGCCGAGCCCGATCAGCAGGCGGAAGCGGTTGCCGTCGAGCCCGATCCGGACCAGGAAGTCGAGCGCGAAGGTGCGCAGCAGCACGAAGATCAGCGCGCCGATGAAGGGGCCGATCGGGCGCGTGATGCCGCCGACGACGGCGATGATCAGCACGTCGATACAGGCGCCGACGCTGACCGAGCCCGGCGAGATCTGGCGGTAGTTCCAGACCTGGAGTACGCCGGCCAGCGCGGCCACGAAGGAGGCGAAGGCGTAAGCCGCGACACGGTGCGCATTGACGTTGAAGCCGAGCGCCGCCATGCGCCTGGGATTGTCACGGACGCCCTGGAGCGCCAGGCCGAAGGGCGCGCGTGAGAGGTATTCGACCGCGAAATAGCAGAGCGCGGCGACCGCGAGCACGATGTAGTAGAAGGGGATGTCAGCGCGCCAGTTCACGCCCCAGAAGTGCGGCGTGGCCACGGTGTTGATGCCGGTATGGCCGTTGAAGATCGCCCAGTTCTGGTTGGTGAAATAGTAGAAGGCCGCGCCGATCGCGAGCGTGATCATGATGGTGTAGATGCCCTCGGTGCGCACCGCGAGCGCGCCTCCGAGCGTGCCGAAGGCGGTCGCCAGCGCCAGCGCCATCGGCACCGCGAGCCACCACGGCCAGCCCAGGCTGATATTGGCGTTGCCGCTCACGCCGAACACCGCGACCATGTAGGCCGAGAAGCCGGCGATGGTGAGCTGCATCAGGCTGACCATGCCGCCGTACCCGGCGAGGAACATCAGGCTCAGCGCGATGGTTCCGAGGATCAAGGTGGAGGCGAAGATCTCGATCAGGAAGAAGCCGCTGGCGATCAGCGGCATGATCAGGAGAATGACCGCGACGATCCAGGCGGCGGGATTGTTGACTTCCGGCCATGTCCGCGTCGGGCGTTGCGCCACGGCGGTGGGGCGAACGGCAACGTGAGCATCGTGAGCGAGCGACATCTCAGCGCCCCGCCAATAGGCCTTGGGGCCGGATGGCCAGCACCAACACCATGATCAGGAAGGTCACGACGATGGCATAGGTCGGGATGTAGACCGAGCCGAGCTGCTCGGCGAGGCCGATGATGAGCGCGCCCAGCGCTGCGCCGGGGATCGAGCCCATGCCGCCGACGATCACGACCACGAGCGAGGCGAGCAGGAAGCGGATGTCCTCTCCCGGCGACAATGACTGGAAGGTGCCGCCGACCACGCCGGCGATGCCGGCAAGTCCCGCGCCGAAGGCGAACACCAGCACGAAGACGAGCTGGATGCGCACGCCGGTCGCAGCCAGAATATCGCGATCGTCGACGCCGGCGCGGATGATCATGCCGATCCGGGTGCGGTTGAGCGCGAGCCACATCGCCACGCCGATGACCACGGACGCCGCGAAGATCACGAGCCGCACCGAGGGATATCTGAGATAAACCGGCTCGCCGGAGGATTTGATCGCGGTGATCAGTGGCAGCTCCACCGGCCCGATCAGCCAGTTCGGGGTCTGGATCTGGTAGAAGTCGCCGCCGCAGGCCCACAGCATGAGGTCGGCGAACACGATCGAAAGCCCGATCGTCACCATGGTCTGCCTGAGATCCTGTCCCTCCATTCGGCGGAACACGATGACTTGAAGCAGGACGCCGACGAGGGCGGTCAGGATGAAGGCAGCGATGAAGCTTAGGACCCAGGACCCGGTCGAGGCGCTGATGGCGTAGCCGACATAGCCGCCGAACAGATAGAGCGAGCCGTGGGCGAGGTTGACGTTGCGCATCAGCCCGAAGATCAGCGTGAAGCCGCTGGCGACGAGGAAGTAGAGGCCCCCGAGCGTGATGCCGTTGAAGACGGCGTTGAGGAAGACGCGCTTGCGGCCGACGGCCTGTTCGAGACCCGGCGGCCAGGTGGCGAAGATCAGCCAGAGCATGATGGCAATGGCAATGATCGAGATCAGCGCCCAGGCGGGATGTCGTTCGACAAAACGGCTCATGTGCGCCGTCCGGTTGTCCGGGCCACAGGCCGAAGGTTCACAGAATGCAGGTCGAACAGCCTTGCAGCGGCTGCAGGCCTTGCCATGGACGTGCGCTCCCATCGGTCGCGATCATCTCGGGATCGCGTTGCCTACATCCTACCCGGGCGGCGATGGCGGCGTTTGATCGTGAGTATCTTTTCGTGGCCCGCGCTCAGGCGCGCAAAATCTTGGCGGCGCGGCGATAATCGGTCGGGGCCATCCCGACATTGGCGGCGAAGAAGCGGGTGAATCCGCTCTGCGAGGAGAAGCCGAGATCGAAGCCGATGTCGGCGATCGGCGTTTCGCTCGCGACCAGCGCTTCGAGCGCCTGTTCCATGATCAGCGTATTGAGATAGAGGTTCGGCGTGAGGCCGGTCTGCACGCGGAACAATCGGTAGAAGTGTGGCCGCGACAGGCCGGATTCGCGCGCGATGGTGTCGAGCTCGATCTCGGCGCCGGGGCTTTCCGACATCATCTTGATGCATTTGCGCACGCGAAAGTCGGTGACGGAGCCGCTTGCGCGCGGATCGCGCGCAATCTCAGCCTGCTGCCAGCTCTCGTCGTAGCAGATGTCGATCAGCCTCCTCAGCTCGGAATCGAGACTGGAGAGCGATGGTGCGCCGCACACGAGCGCAGCGGTCCGCCTGATATGCTTGTCGAGTGCAGGAGTACGCCTGAACTGGGTGCGGCCGAAACGCAGCCGGTCGCTGCCCGAAGCATCGGGCGCAAACCATTCGGCGTTGACGTAGAGTACGAAAAAGATGGCGCCGCCATCGAGATCGGCCGGCAGGAAGTTGTGCGGCTCCCACGGATTGACGGCGACGACGGACGATTCGGTGAGATCATAATGCCCGTTGGAGACGTCAATGCATGCGGGCATGCCGCCGACATGAAAGATCAGATGACCTTCACGATGGGCGTGGATGTTGAAAGGGCGGTTCAACTGGTAAACCGTCGCCCGGCCGAACCGGCCATGGAAGACGGCGAGCGCACGGCTCATGCCTTCCCCTCCCGAATGTTCTCTTTTCGGTCAGCGTTCAACAACGCCGACGAGATTGCAAGAGCGGAGAGCGACCGCGTCAGCAAGTCGCTCCCCGTCTGCGGACTGCCGAGGTGATACGTCAGTACTTCTTACATTCCGGAACGGTGCGGCTCGGCAGCCCGATCTTGGAGAAGACGGCCGGATCGTAGCCGAGCGTCTGGTTCACGTTCGGAATCACCTTCACGACCTTGCTGAACAGCGCGCCCTTGCCGTCGTCGACGACCTCGGTAACGAAGTTGGTGCCGATCGCCTGGCGGTTGGAGTCGAGCTTGATCTTGCCGTTCGGTGCGTCGAGCTCGATCTTCGCCAGCGCTTCCTTGAATTTCGCCTGGTTGTTGGAGAGATCGCCGTTGACCTGCCGCAGCGCGAGGATCAGTGCCATGGTTGAATCATAGTAGTTGGTGGCGAGCAGCGACGGGCTCGGGAAGCGCTTGTTGGGCGGGAAGGCGTCCTGATAGGCCTTCACGAACTTCTGCCAGCCCGGATCCTCCCAGGTGTCGGCCTGTCCGCTCGCCGCGATGGTGCCAATGAGAGCGTTCTTGGCGTTGCCCTTGGACGACAGGATGGTTTGGTCGATCATGATGGAACCGCCCATCAGATGCGCCTTGCCGCCGGCCTGCTGATACTGGTTGAGGAAGTTGACGGCATCCGCGCCGCCGAGCCCGAGATAGATGGCGTCGACGTCGTCGGGCAGGGCGGCGATGACAGAGGCGAAGTCCTTCGTTCCCAGCGGCACCCATTGTCGGTTGGTGACTTGCCCGCCCATTCCGCAGAACTCGAGCACGAGTCCGAACACCTGGGTGTAGATGAAGGAATAGTCTTCGCCGACGGTTGCGATCTTGCGATACTTCTTGTCCTCATAGGCGTATTTGCCGAGGCCGACCTGCCACTGGGCGCCGTCCATGTTGTAGCGGAAGAAGTTCGGGGCAGGGTCGACATAGGTCGTTTCCTGCGCGCCGGAGGCCGCATTGATGAAGGTCAGCTCGGGATGGGTCTTTGCAAAGTTCTTCACTGCGATGCCCTCGTCGCCAGAGAGCGGCGACAGCAGGATCTGGACCTTGTCCTGCTCGATCAGCTTGCGCACAGCGCGCACGGCTGAGTCAGGCGTTGCGTCGGTCGAGGCGACGATGAATTCGAGTTCCTTGTCGCCGATCTTCTTGCCGAGCACGTTGAGCGCCGTCTGGTGGCCGCGCATCCCGTCTTCGCCGAGCACGGTGTAAGTGCCCTCGAGGGTTGCGGTCACGCCCACCTTGATCTTTTCCTGGGCGATTGCTGCGCCCGAAAGAAACAGGCTGCTCAACGCGAGCAGTCCCATGCTGCATTTCGACATGTGCTCCTCCCCTGTGTCGTCGTTTTGTTGCCGCGCCGACCTGCGCGACGCCCGTGGCTCTCGAAGGCCGCGGCTTTAGAGGGAAGCTAGCCGAAGTCGAATGCGGTGCAGGCATCGGTGTCTCGTTCGGCTTGACTGGCAGTCTCATTTTTGAATGTTGCGGTGCAGGTCGTTTCGCGGTGCAGCAGGCGCTCGCGCCGCAAAAAAATGTCCCAAGTGGAAGTCTGCCTCGAGCTCTTGTGTGCGCAAAATCTGCCAGGATGTGCGAACGGGCGGTTCTGACCAACCGCCGTCGCTGGATCCGAGCCCGTTCGTGCTCAAAGGCCTAGAGCCTGTCGGGGAGCGTGGGACGGATTCGGCGTGTCTTCCTCAACCCGAACAGTTGCATGGGCTTCGAGCCCGAACCAAGCAAGGAAGGGAGTGGATGATGGCACAAAACAGTCGCGTTGTCGTCGGGATTGATGTGTCCAAGGACAAGGTGGATGCATGCATTCGCTCGCTGTCGCAACGGCAAGCGTTTCCGAGCGGTGCGAAGGGGCGGCGCAAGCTGGTCGCCTGGCTGCGCAAGCACAAGGTCGACAGGGCGGTGATGGAGGCGTCCGGCGGCTACGAGCGGGACTGGGCCAAGGCGCTGCGCGAAGCCTGCTTGGCGGTGCGGATCGTCGATCCACGGCGAGTGCGTAACTTCGCCCGATCGGCGGGGCGGCTCGCCAAGAACGATACGATCGACGCGGACACGATGCCTGGTTCGCTGAGACGTTTGAAGATGCGCCGAGCCAAACCCACGATGCGGCGCGCGAGGAGCTGGCGGCACTGGTCAAAGCACGCAAAGCCGTGATCGATCTGAAGACCCGCTTGCAGAGCCAGAACGAGCACGCCGTGCCGGGAGCGGTGCAGAAAGCCCACGCCCGCGTCTTGAAGGGCCTGGATGCTGAGATTGCCAAGCTCGAGGATGCAATCGTTGTCACGGTCAAGGCCACACCGGCATTTGCCGCGCGCGCCGAGATCATCGAGAGCGTGCCGGGCCTCGCCGAAACGGCCTCTGCGGTCTTCATTGCGGGGCTCCCGGAGCTCGGGACGGTCCGCGAGGAGATCGCCGCCGCATTATTGGGCGCTGCGCCTTATGATGACGACAGTGGCAAGCGACGTGGCGAGCGCCACATCAAGGGCCGCCGCCGCTGGGTACGCAACGCCCTCTACATGCCCTGTCTCGGCGCAGCCACCCAGAACAACCCGGTGCTCAAGGCGTTCTATCAACGGCTGATTGCCAAGGGCAAGGAGCCGAAAGTTGCGCTCATTGCCTGCATGCGCAAGCTGATCGTCATCCTCAATACGATGATCGCCCGCGGCGAGAAATGGGATCCGAGCCGCTACGCGTTGCGGTGAGCTGATCGAGCGCGCGCTGGTGTGCTGGTTCATGATCGCTCTCGTTTCAGACGAATTGCCAGATAAAGCGTTCTCCGGTCCGGCTGACGCGGCCGACCAAAGACTGTGCGAAATGGGTGGTGAAGATCGTGCGCCCCGCTCGGCTGCGTCCTCCAGCACGACGGCACGCGAGCGGAAGGCGGCTTCCGGGAATTCGCAGAAGCAGGAGTTGAGCGAGGGCTCACACACCTGGAGCGGATGGTGCATCACGTCTCCGGCGAAAAGCGCCTCCTCGGCACCCGAGACGAGCCGGATGGAGGCGTGATCGACGCCGTGGCCGGGTGTCGGAATGAACGAGATGCCCTCGAGGACCTCGCCCCCGTCCACCACGATGAGCCCGGCAAGTCGGGCTTCGATCACCGGCCGGACGCTGTCGTTAGAGACACGGTCGGTCGGCTTGCGCGGCGCGGCGCCGAGGGCCGGGGCAGGGCGGGCCGGTCCGATCGGCTCTGTGCCTGTCGCGAGACTCTCGCCATAGCCTGCTCGATCGCGGAGAAGACATAGGTTGCATTCGGGAGGCTTAGGATCCAGCGCTCGTCGACGAGGCGGGTGTTTCAGCCGACGTGATCGGCATGCACGTGGGTGACAGCACGTAGTCGACCTGCTCCGGCGTGACAGCCATTGCCGCCAGCCGCGCCAGGAACGGCTCGTTGAGCCGGTGAAGCGGTGGGATCTCCGGCCGGTTCTTGTCATTGCCGGTGGCCGTGTCGATCAAGATGGTGTGGTGCGGCGTCCTGACCAGCCAGCTGTGAATGCTTTGAATGAAGGTGCCGGTCCCAGGATCGAATGAGCCCGCCTCCAGGCGGTCGCGATAGCGCTCCAGCGCCTGCACCTCACCATGCGGATAGAGCGCGTCGAACTTGAATGTGGCAAGCCGCAACTCGTCGATCCGCGAGATGGATGCTTCGCCAACTTGATAGGTCTTGGCCGCTTGCGTCATCAAGATGTTCTCCACTGGGCGGCCGCTTAGGCGGCCTGGTTGCCCGGGCTGCGGTCACCGTGAGGTACGAAGCGCGCCGCGCCTTAGGGAGAGCCGCGGGCTCGATAGGGTCCCATCAACACTGTCGATATCGGAAGGGAGGCTGGCCCAGCTTTTCACGCCGCCGTTTCGGCCTTAACCCTCACATCGCGGCTCGTCCGAGCCGCGATGTGCCTTGAACGAAGGTGGCTCCGATGCAGGATGTGGGAATACGGTCGAGGTCGGCTGGCCGACGACAATGACCTCGCCGAGATCGACCTTCGTCCGGACAACTGGCTCTTCGACCCAGGCCTCGCGGGCGAACCAGTTGTGATTAGCCGACAGAGCGGACAACGAGTATTGCCGAAAAATACGATGCTCCGCAGGAAGTTCTCAGGATCGGATTTGATCCCGGTAGGAATCGCGTGACCGGTTTGTGGACACTTGAACATGATCATACCCATAGGCGCCTCCCTGAAAAGCGTATTTGTCGAGTAAAAGGGGCGCCGGCCGGCTGGAGTACGCTCTCGTTAGTGCGGGTGACTTGGGGCGCATCGCGCCTAGGTCGTTGTTCGAGCAAAGGGCAGCTTGCTCGTGACGACGCTTTTCCATCCGACCGGACTCCTGCTTGGCGAGCTCTTCGGATTTCGGCTTCGCGCGGAAACCTGAACGAGGCTCCGACCTCAACCCAAAGCTTCTGGGAAGCCTCTAACGACGGTCATATCGAAACTGCTGCGACTTGGTGCGAAATCCTCCGCTTGCGATACCATTAATGTCATCTTGAAGGACAGGTCGGCCAAACTGGATCACTGTTCCACTCCCAGTCTACAGTATTAATATTCTTTGTTTCAATTTAATGTGCAAACAAAAATCTCGGATGTCGGTCTGATTTCCGACTCTCGTGCGATTTATTGCGATGCCTTGCCGCGAACGTTCAGCCCTCTTCGCGCGCGCTGCGGTAATCCCATTACTGATATCGGTTCGGTGCGCGAGCTTCAAATGTGAAACAAATTTTGATTGTAAGCTAAATATATAAATGTCGTTGTTAATTTCCGCCAATCACGTAAGCTAAATTCGTCCAAGCTTCCCCGATTGGAGGAGATGATGTGGGAATTAAATCTTAGCGAGTACAAGCCCGGCCCCGAGACACCGCAGTTGGCTCAAATGCGCGCGGAATTGGTAAGCATGGGCGAGAAGGAGCGCATTCTGAGAGAACGGAGTGCGGATCGCGAAGCTTATCGGTACCTATTGGATGCTCATCGATTGATGGCGAGAGCGAGCTTGCTCGGAGAGCAGGTCGTGAACATTTCTTCGCAAGGAAGGAGCAAGGACGGTCAGCTCGCGGCATGACCGGCCAGATTGTCATTTCGAAATGAGCCGGACGAGGGGGCGGCTGAACGGGAACGCGGCGCCGCAGGGCTTGGCTGGACTGAATGGCGTAGGCGGCAGCTGTCCGTCTGTCGGCTAGCGCGATAATTGCATCGCAGCCGCGGTCGCCGCCTCAGCTAAAGGGCGAGGCAGATTTGTTAATATTGGTTTGAAGGCGTGCTGGAAAGAACATCGGCAGAGATGGTGTTGAAACTGGCGCCGGATGCTGCTGGACGGTCGATCGATGCTGTTCAGCGAAGCAGGGCAGAAGATTTTTGAACTCGACCGAGCGGGGCATTTGGTGCAAGTTGGCGCAAAGCGCCTCTCTGGAATACATCGATCAGCGGCTTGCGAGCTAGGGATTGACGAGCACACCGCGCGCCAGTTCACGCGGCAGCTCCTCAACGTGTGGATCGATCGAGCGTTGCTCGAAGTCGATTGGCGAATGCCGATCGATTGCGCCTTCTCGACGAATCTAGGTCGGCAAAGAATAAGTGTCCGGGCGGCAAATCGGGATTCTTTTGGGGCGGTTGCTCTCGCCATTTTGTACTTCGGACCAGCACGCCGCCGGCGAGGCCGACATCGCGATCGAGGCGATGATGCTCGACGGGCAAGTGTTCTTGCGTCGAGACGATTCCAGCATCTCCAGATGCAGAGTCGGAGAGCGGACACCTTACAGTGCTTGTTGGGGGGGCAGCCATCGCAGTTCGTGTAGGAAAGGTCTAAATCCAGTGACGGTCAGACGAGAGGTTTGGAGGAGTCGGCGGCAGATCTCATGCACGTTTGCGGTCCGGAACCCAGCCAAGTCGGCATATCGCTCGGGAATCCGTAGGGCTAAAACGTTTCGGACGGCCTAAATCTGTGCAGGCGAGCAGAGCTAGGAATGCCCTTGACCACCAGCATTCCGATCGGACGATCCGCCGTTCTCGCGAATCCTGAACTCTTCGAGCGTGTGCCCCGATTGGAGCGCCGCAACCAGCCAGCGAGGCTGTTTACCGCGTCCAGACCAAGTCTCCGTAGGCTTGAGTGGATTGAAGTATTTCGGTACGACCTTCGGGTACTTGCGACGCGGCGGCTGGCCCGGTCCCGTCGCGGCGGCGCCGCCGCTTTCAGATTCGGCGAACTGCTCCGGCTGGTTGAGCTGCGCAAGGCGTTTTTCGAGTTCCCGCTTCTCGGCCGTGATCTTCTCGGCAAGTATCTTTGTTAGCTCCTCGTGGAGGAGCCAGAGTTCTTCAAAGTCCATGGCTTCGAGATCTTGCCGATGCAGCATTCTCGTTCACCGTTTGCCTGACCCCTGACGCATCATCCTCACCTTTTTGAGTATCTTTGTTCCAGTGGCGAATGAAACGATGGACCAAAGCCAGCGCTTTCAATTGACGTGATACTAAATAAATGTTATATTATTTAATAATTATTGCGAGGATTATTTTATTAATTGGCTCTGCGATTGAGCAAAAGTGACGGTAGGCACAAGGGCAAAATGGATATTGTCGATCATCCTCTTAGTCGTCTCGAGAGTTCGATCAGGCGGTTTATCGTTCCCTCGGCTGCATTGACGGACGTCCAGGCTCTGAAAGAGCAAATTGAGCTTCGGCGGCGTGCGCTCAGCGACATTGAGGCTATTCGCCTCCAGTTGCGACTAACGGAGGGGCGCATCACAAGAAGCTTCCCCAGAAGGCGGGGAGGCCGACTCGCCCGCCGCGCACACTCAATGAGAGCGGGGCGTGGCAGATTGGCCTTGCGGCCCGCTTAATTCATTCCTGCATTATTCAGAATCGAGTTAGAATTGCATATTTGCGGTAGCGGCGAACGCGTATGGATGCGATATTCACTTTCCCGCATTTAGATTCTGCGGATAGCTTATTTTTCCGCCTTGATTAGCGACCATTACTTAGTTAAGTGGAACGCGAATTCCGCTTTGGTTCCATGCATTTTCTTGGAAAACTGATACTCGGTTCTTGATTAATCAACCGGGGAAGTATCATATGGGCGCAACTACGGGATGCCAACATGACGACTAAGAAGCTTGAACTAGAAGCAATGTCCCTCGACGATCTTTGGTCGCTTCATGAGGAAATTAATGGGATTTTATCAGCCCGGATCAAGGCTGAAAAGCAAGAACTTGAGAAACGGCTGGCGGTGCTCGGGGTCGGTATGGGCGCTTTTGCCAATACGTCGACGGGACCGGAAATTTCGTCTACCGGAAAGCCCAGACGCAAATATCCACGAGTGCTCCCGAAATACCGCAATCCCCAGACGTCCGAAACCTGGTCGGGTCGTGGAAAGCGGCCACGTTGGCTTGTTGTAGCTATAAAGTCGGGCCGCAAAATCGAGGAGTTCCGCTTGGGCGAAGCAAATTCGAGGATACGGCAGCGAGCGTGATTTGATCCGATCGCACGATTCAGTTTCGCGCGGTGGAAAAGTGATTGGCGGGAGAGCCGCCAGTAGGAATGCAACTCAACAGGCATTGCGGCCCCGCAAAACCTCAAGAGGAGTCCGGAGCAGGATCTCAAAATCGAGCCGAAGACTCCAATTGTCGATGTACCAGAGATCGTACTCCACGCGTCTCTCAACCATAGTTGCTGTAGGCGTCGGTCCGCGGCAGCCATGAATTTGGGCCCATCCGGTCAATCCCGGCTTCACTCGGCGTCGGAAGGCGTACTTCCGGACGAGCTTGTCGAACTGTCCGTCGTGAGCCACGGCATGGGGGCGTGGGCCTACTAGCGACATGCTGCCGTCCAGGACATTCAACAACTGCGGCAGCTCGTCGAGGCTCGTTCGCCGCAACCATCTGCCAACCCTGGTGATGCGGGGGTCGAGAGCCGTTGCCTGAACGACGACAGGTCCATTTTCGAGCACATGCATCGTCCGAAACTTTCGGATTGAAAAGATTCGGCCATTGAAGCCGCATCGCTGTTGCTTGAAAAGGATTGGGCCGGCAGAATCCAATCTGATTGCGACTGCAGCTATCGCGAGCAATGGTGCACAGATCGTCAAGGTAAGTCCTGCACCGACTATGTCGAGTGTTCGCTTGCTCGCGCGCTCGATTGCGGTGAGGGAGCCGGGCTGGATCTCAACGCAAGCGGCACTTCCCAAGCTCCGTGTCGGATGTCGAAGCAGTTCGGATGCAGCGCCAACTGGGATAAACACGATCGGGAATGGTAATACTCTCAGGTCGGAGATAAAGGCACGAAGCTCGGCCCATCGTTCCGGCTTGGCCTCCAGCACGATTTTGTCGACTTCGGAATTACGAATGTGCTCGATGACACGGGAGCTGAGCCGTTTTCTGGAGTCGGGGTCCGAGCCGATCGCAGGCAAGCCAAAGCGGCCCTTAACGCAATAGCCGAGCACCGAGAGAGTCTCCGACAGACCAGCATGAGTCGAAGGCGGCTGATCGGTGATCAGGACGAGATTCGTCCGAGCGAACCTCCTGCCACTGAAGCATCTTATCAGCAGAATTCTGGTGACGCACCGTTGCGCAATCAAGGATGCCAAGCCGAGTGCGGCAGACAGGAGGCCGGCACCTTGGAAGAAGTGTGAGTTGTCGTCGAGCATCTCCACAGCGGCGGCCAGGACGTGCAACAGAACCCATGTGAGGCAAATGGCGCGAACTTGGCTTCGGAGTACGAGGAGTTCGGTTGGCCGATATAGTCCCCTGCCTTTCAGAATGTAGACGAAGGGCACTGATGCTATTGCCGCGTAGGCGCATGCCTGGGCCAGGCCGGCTGGTGCCCGGCCGGCGGGTGAAAAAAGAAGGGTGGAAAGGAGGCCGGCGAATAGAATGGTCGCGATATCGGCGCAGATCGCTACAAATTCGATCGAGTCGTAACGGACGGGCCATATGCCTTCATCCGCAGTGAATGAGGGTGAGTTGACGGCAGCCAGATCACTCCCATGGTCGCCGATATGCCGATTGATAAAATTCATGGCTAATCTACAAAGAACTCGGTCGGCCTTAAATTAATATACTATAAACCAAGACATGCTAATCAAATTAATTATTCGAAATCAATGCATTTAATGAGAAAACATCAAAGTGGCCGCGACATCAGTTCGGGTCGATCAGGATGCGACCGCCACCGGAGGCGTACTGCCGAAAACTGTTATGGGACTCGTGAGCGCAGTTTCTGTACGTACCCGGGGTCTAGCTCCGAAATTGAGCTCTCGGCAAACGCCCTGCCGTCTGCCGATGCCGACTGGTATGCGGCGACAATGGCCGGCCGGAGTGCGATCTGGCTGTTAATGGCAACTTTAAGGTCGTGCCGGATAAGATCTTGAAGCTCAGGTTCCTTGATCGCAGTATCTGTGCCAAGAGCGACGGAAAGCCGCATCGGAATGAGATTCAGCGCGTTTGGTGCAGTATAGTAGGACATCTTGAGTAAGCTTGTCGTGTCATAGGTCGTCCTGTGCTGCTTCGACAGTGCTGCAAGTACGAGCCAAACGTCGCCTCGAAGGGGGGAGTATTTCAGCACTGCAGCAAGAGCACCCAAGTCCGTGGCCCCGCCCATGGCCTGGAGGTCTGTGGCCTTGTCAGACTTAGTTGCAGTGAGTCCGGAGGTCGTCGTGACAGTCTCGCGCCTGGATCGGAGCGCTGAGGTCCAGGCTTCGTTCGAACCGGCAACCGGCGTAATTGAGAGGCGATCACAAAAAGGCCAGCTTTGCGAGACCATCCAAGCCGCTTGCGCGGCTAACAGCAATCCGATCATTGTCAGAGCGACGCGGGGCAGAGGCCATGGCGAAGCGAACCTAGTCGAAGGAATTCGTTGCGCTGCCGTGGCTCGGTCGCCGGCCGCCAGCGTAAGCTGCCGCAACTCCATGGACTCCGCATCGCGCGCTGTACCGGGCAGGCTTTGAGCAAAAGCAAGGCCGTAAACCGCCGCGATCAGCAGCGAAGCGTACAGATCGAAAAGGCTGTTTTCGGCAAAGGCGAGTATTGTCAACGAAACGGAAGCGCCTGCGCCAAGGGCTGGGTATAGGTAAGCGTGTTTGCGAGACAAGGCGCGCCCGAACAGGATGCAGGCGCTGATCATGGTGACTATCAACAGGCCGCAGAGGAATGTGCGTCCCATTTCGACCGCGATCTCCGCGGCGGCGGTCGGCCGTTCGCGCATTGCGTGCATGCCAACGTCCCCATAAATCGGCAGAAGAGCAACAAACGTACCTGCACCGGTCCCGATCGGGTGAGTGTCCTGCAGCATCCGCTCTGTTGCTGCCCGAGCTTGCGTCGACAAGGCCATCGTCAGGTCGGTATTCCGATTGATCGGAATGAACGTGAAGCTGGCGACGTACAACATGGCGGCGGTCGCGAAAACGCCGGCTCTGCCCCATAGGCCAAAGAACCATCTGCGAATAGCGACCACCGTGAGGATGGCTGTCGCTCCGAGCAGAACGGCAATCAGCGCGGTCGAGCCGCGACAAAGCGCGACTGCCGCAAGGGAGACTATCAACGATAGAATTGCGCAGGTAAGAATGGCGAGCGGCCCCGTTGGCAGACGAGGGGGGCGTTTGGGCTGCCATAACTGGTCGACCGCACGGATAGCCATTGCAGTGGAGAGAAGGACACCAAGTGCCGCCACGGTCGAGCCTGTCCAGATGTATTCGGCTGGCGGGGAACCGCTCTGGTCGCCATTTCTCCATATCGAAAAGATGCCGATCGTGGCGGTGATCGATACGAGGACGTAGAGGACCTGCGCGGCGCGCTGCTTGTCCAGAGCAACGACTGCGGTGACCAGGGCGGCAGCGAGGACAACGTTGTAATGTGAAAGCGCCAGTATCGTCTCGCGTACGTCAACCGAGAACCTCTCTGCAAGAGGTTGCTCCAGGGCCGCCGAGGCTGTCGCCCAGATCTGATTTCCGAAACCGCGGAGCGGGACTGGAACAACTTGCAAGGCGATCCAAAGCACCGGTGCGGCGAGAGCCAGAATGAAGAGGGGCCGTAGAAGCTTGGCGAATCTGGCGAGGGTTGACGACGTGGAAAAGAGGCCGACGGCCAGTATAGCGGCCGCTAGGACGCCCGATAGCACCGCTGGACCCGGTAGGTTCTCGATTGCAGCGAAAGCGGTAGCAATCGCCGCAGGAACAGCTAGCATTGTGGACTGGATGACCATTTCAAACCATCTCTGACTCTGGCCCGCCCAAAAACGGAGAGCATGTTGCAGAAGGCGCCGACTCCATCGTTAGGCCCGACGTATGCCAGAGAAAGTCATCCTAAGAGTCCGACAAGCCATATCTGATGTAGTGGCTGTCATCGTAGTAATCACTTCGGTGAGCGTCGTACCTCGCCATCGACCTCATATCAGTCTTGTTGAGGACGACGCCGATCAATGAATCGGAGATGGTCGGCGCGGTATGCAAGGCATGTTGGACCACATCGATTTTCGTATGTCCCCATTCGACGACAAGAACGTAGCAGTCGATCAGCGGCGCAGTAACGCGCACATCCACCAGAGGAGAAAGTGGGGGGAAATCCACGATGACGTAATCATAGGTCTGACGCAAACTGTCGAACAGCTTGCTTATGTTCTGGGCGGAAAGGATCTCGCTCGTGTGAAGCAGGGGTCCACGCCGAACGGCTGGCAAGAATGCGAGATTGGTTCTGGGATCGTGCCACAGCGCCTCTTCGAGGGAACGCTTTCCGTTTGCCACCTCGAGCAATCCGAATGTAGCTTTCGGAGCCATAGCTGCGGAAAGTGAAGGGTTTCTAAGGTCGCAATCGACTACGATAGCCCGTTTGCCGCTATGTCCTATGAGGTGAGCGAGAGAGGCTGCAACCGTCGTCTTGCCCTCATTTGGCAGTGCCGACGTGATTCCGATCACCTGGTTGGATGCCTTCGCGGGTGTGTGGTCGATAGCAAGCTTGATTGAACGGATGGCTTCCGTGAAGCGAGAGAGCGGCATTCCAACGACAGCCCTATGAAGAGTCGGCACGTTTGAAATCGTGCGTGATCGCAGATCTTCCTCCGATTGCTGGGACGGGACGGTGGACTTCTGCGCCTTGGGCGGCGACAGCAAGGGGACCAGCGACAGGCACGGCAGTTCCAGTGCGGTCTCCACCTGTGAAGAGGTGCGAAAAACTCTGTCCATAACATCTCTCAGAAGGGCCAGGCCGATCCCGAGTGCGAGTCCGGCGGCTAGTCCGAAGCCCAGCACCAGGTTTGCCTTGGGTTTGCTTTTGCGCTCTGGCGGGGAGGCGGGGAAGATCACCCGTGCTTCCGCGATCGGGAATGTCTCCTGCTGGGTCGCCCCCATGGAGTGCTGCAGAAACGCCTCATGCATGGCGCGCAGACTCTTCGCTCGGCTTTCCAGATCCCGGATGGTCAGTTCTGCGGAGTTCGTCAGACGCGATTGCGAGACGGCTCGAGCAAGTTGCTTCTCGAGTTCCTGCTGCCGCTGTCGAGCAGCTTCCAATTCGTTCTTGCTGGCTTCGGCGAGCCTCTTGACCTCTTCGAGGATGGATGTGCGAATGTCACGGATACGAGCCCGCAGGTTGACAACCGCCAAATGATCCCGGCCGAACCGGGTCGACCAATCGGCTTCGCGTCGTGACAATTCGAGATATTGCTGGCGAAGCGCGTTGATAATCGAGCTCTGGAGCGCATCGGCGCTCGCCGCGTCAGGAGCGCTGATGGTGGATGAGCCAGCTGCGTTGGCGCGCAGAACCGCGTCGTAGCGGTTGAACTTGACCTGTGCATCGGATGTCTGGGTTCGGGCGGCTACCAATCGGGCGCTGAGATCGTTGACGGGCTGTTCGTCAATCGATCTTCCGCCGGTCGATACGATGTTGTTCTGGGACTTATATGCACTCACGGCACGTTCGGCCGCCAGTGCTTGTTCGTTGAGGTTTTGGAGACGTTCCTGCAACCAACTGGCTGCCGTCCGCGTGGCCTCGAACTTGGCATTCATCTGGTCGTTGATGTACGCATTGGCCACGGCATTGGCGATCTCCGCCGCGCGTTCCGCATTGCTCGAACTGTAGCTGACTTCGATGATCTTGCTATATCCGATCCTGTACGCGGTGAGCCGATTCATCAACGCGGCAATCGCGCCTTTCTTGAGCGTGTCAGCCTTCGAATCGTGCTCCGGCTGTTGGCCACGGTTTCGAATACGCTGCAGCAGCGTGCTAAAGGACCATCGCGAACCGGTAAGGTCTGGATCGTTGGCGAGATCCAGCTGCGTTATGACTGCCGCTGCAATTCCCGGCGACCGTATCATTTGCAGTTGCGTTTCGATTTGGGCCGCGTCGACGACGGGCTCCGGAAGAATTGATTGCTGCTGAACGAATTGAGCTCGAGGATTCGACAGCAGGACTTGTACTTGAGCTGTGTAGGTGGGGGGCGCGAACCGCAGGTAGAGCAGCGCAGCAGCGAATACGAGAGCCGCGGTGACGATGATCATGAGATATCGACGTCTCAAGAAGATAACCACGAACTTGACGAGATCGCCGATTCCCCCGCCGTTGATTTGGTTCGACTGGGTCTGGCCGCCCAGAGCTAAGCGTGTTCTGTCGGTCTGTAGATTGCTCTGAAGCATCGGGTGCCTGTCTGGTTCGGGAGCGCGTCGGATTAGTCGCCCGCAGGCGCGAGCGTTCGGTGTATAATTTATTAATTGAATATATCTCAGAAAAATCTGATTGCCAAATTAAATGTTATTGGGGTATTAATTCGATGGTCGCCGGGGAAGGGGCGATTTTGCCGGCCTTGCCGGCGCAAGCGCTCACGTGGAGGCGTCGCGCGCATAGGATTAAATTGGGTCTGAATTTATTTGTTAATGTTTGATCTGTCGAGACTCATAGTGAATGAGAAAAGGCGCGCCGGGCCTATCCGTTCAACGACGAGCGTATGCTTGAATGGGTTACCAGAGGACGTTTCTATGCTGGAAGTGCGGTGTTTAGAAATTCCAGGTATTAAAATAATTCGTACGGATCGGCTTTCCGACGCCCGGGGCTACTTCTGTGAGACGTTTCAGCGATCTGCGTTCGCAGAAAGAGGGATTCTTGTCGATTTCGTTCAGGACAATCAATCCAGCTCAGATAAGGCCGGGACAGTCCGGGGCCTGCACTTCCAGCGACCGCCGTTCGCCCAGGCCAAGCTTGTACGCGTACTAAGCGGAGCTATTCTTGATGTCGTGGTCGATCTTCGGCGTTCGTCGGCGACCTTCGGAAAACATATAGCCGTCAAGCTAGACAGCCAATCAGGTGAGCAGCTGCTTGTCCCGAAAGGCTTTGCGCACGGTTTCTGCACGCTGCAACCTGAGACCGTCGTGTTCTACAAGGTCGACGAGGTCTACGCCCCAAGCCATGACGCAGGGCTCTATTGGGCCGATCCGGCACTGGAGATCGACTGGCCGGTAACGGCACTCGAAGCCCAAGTGTCGCCGAAAGACAGGTCCCTGCCGAGGTTGGATCAGCTTACAACCGTTTTTGAGTGACGGAGAGCGGTCAAATGCGCGTTTTGGTGTCCGGGGGAGCGGGATTTATCGGCTCTGCAGTGTGCCGCAGCCTGGTGCTGCAGAAGGGCGCTGCAGTGATCAATGTCGATAAGCTGACTTATGCGGCCAACCCCGCCTCGTTAGCGCCCATCCAGAGGCTAGAATCCTATTTGTTCGAGCAGCAAGATATCTGCGATCGCGAAGCCATGGATTTCGTGTTCAGCAGCTCCCAGCCTGACGCGGTCGTTCACCTCGCAGCCGAGAGTCACGTCGACCGATCGATCACCGGCCCGGCGGCTTTCATTGCGACGAACATCGTGGGCACCTATACGCTGTTGGAAGCAGCCCGGAAATATTATGAGGGCCTCTCGCTGCCACGAAGAAAGCGCTTTCGCTTCATTCACGTCTCGACGGACGAGGTCTACGGTTCACTCGGGCCAGCCGACTACTTCCGGGAGGAAACGCCCTACCGACCGAGTTCGCCCTATTCAGCAAGCAAGGCGGCCTCCGATCATCTCGCGCTTGCATGGTTCAAGACCTACGGTCTCCCCGTCATTGTGTCCAACTGCTCGAACAACTACGGGCCGTTTCAGTTTCCGGAGAAACTCATCCCTTTGACGATCCTTAATGCGATCGAGCGTAGGCCGCTGCAGGTGTATGGCGACGGCCAAAATGTACGCGACTGGCTGCATGTTGAAGATCATGCGGCAGGTCTGATCACGCTTCTGTTGGAAGGCAAGCCCGGCGAAAAGTACAATTTCGGGGGCGATAGCGAGCGCTCCAACCTCGACGTTGTCACCCAGATCTGCGACGTCGTCGACAAGTTGTATCCCGGTCCGACAATAAGACGATCGATGATCACTTTTGTGCCAGATCGTCCGGGACACGATATCCGCTACGCGATTGACGCATCGAAGGTGCGTCGTGAACTCGGCTGGCAGCCCACGAGAACGTTCGAGCAGGGGTTGGCCGAGACCGTAGCATGGTATCTCAAGAGCCGCTCGTGGTGGGAGCGTGCCCGCGGCGGTGTCTATGACGGCTCGCGTTTAGGGCTCCTTGCGACACAACATTGAGGCTGCGATGACGGAGAACCCCATTTTAATCGCTGGTCGCAATGGTCAGTTGGCAAGGTGTCTTCATGACCTCGCGGTGCTGCACAGGATACCCGTGGTCGCTCTTGGACGCGGCGAGTTCAATCTGGAGGCTCGTGGGGAACTCCGCCGAGCGATCGATCCATTCGCACCGTCCATGATTATCAACGCCGCCGCTTACACGGCTGTGGACCTAGCAGAATCGGAAGTAGCAAGAGCGTTCAGCATTAATCGTGACGCAGCGGCCGCGTTGGCGGATGTCGCATGGAAAATGAATGTTCCGTTCATCCACATCTCAACCGACTACGTCTTTGACGGCACAAAGCTGGATGCTTACGAGGAAAGCGATGTTCCTGCGCCAATGAACGTGTACGGCGCCTCGAAGCTCGCTGGCGAAGCTGCCGTTTTGGCGGCTCACCCGCTCGCAACGGTAATTCGCACTTCTTGGCTATATGGTCCTCATGGCAACAACTTTGTTCGGACGATGTTGCGACTCTGTGAATTGCAACCGGTCGTCAGGGTCGTTCAGGATCAGCGCGGAAATCCAACTTTCGCGCTCGACCTTGCGTCGGCGATCCTTCAGCTCTCGGGGCGGCTGCTAACTGACGATCGCAGGGCTATGGCCGGCATCTTTCATCTTGCCGGACAAGGTGAGACGACTTGGCATGGGTTTGCCCAAGCGATTTTCGACTTGCTCGCTCGTCGCGGAATCCGAGTGCCGCAGCTTGAGGCGATCACGAGCGAACAGTACCGGACGGCCGCGCGACGGCCGCGGAATTCGCGCCTCGATTCATCCAAGGCCGAACGCGTCCTAGGCATTCGATTGCCGCCATGGCGTTGTTCTCTCGAAACCTGTCTCGACCAACTCGTGGAAGGTAGCATCGATGCTCAAAGGAATTGTGCTGGCTGGGGGCAGCGGAACTCGACTGTATCCAATCACGAGAGCGGTCAGCAAGCAGCTACTGCCCATCTATGACAAGCCGATGATCTACTATCCGTTGTCAACTCTGATGTTGGCAGGCGTGCGCGAGATCCTCATCATAACCACGCCATCGGATCGGTGTCAGTTCGAGCGCTTGCTGGGGGACGGCAGTCAATGGGGGGTCAGGCTCAGCTATGCGGAGCAGCCCCGACCCGCCGGTCTTGCGGATGCGTTTATTGTTGGCGCCGACTTCATCGGGAACGATCGCGTCGCGATGGTGCTTGGAGATAACATCTTCTTTGGCGACGGCCTGAGCGAATTGCTCGCAAGGGCCGCCGAGCGCGAGGAAGGTGCAACCGTTTTCGCCTATCATGTACGGGATCCAGAGAGGTATGGCGTCGTTACGTTCGATGAATACGATCGCCCGCTTCGAATCGAGGAGAAGCCGAAGCAACCGCGCTCGAACTGGGCGGTCACAGGTCTCTATTTCTTCGACAACAACGTCGTGCGCTACGCACGGCGCATCGAGCCGTCGCCGCGCGGAGAACTCGAGATCACCGATCTGCAGATGCGGTATCTTTCGGCCAAGGCGCTCCATGTCGAGCGGATGGGACGGGGGTTCGCTTGGCTAGATACCGGAACGGTGGAGTCACTAATCGACGCGGCTATGTTCGTGCAAACGCTCGAAAAGCGTCAGGGAATGAAGGTTGCTTGTCTTGAGGAAATTGCGCTGAGGCAGGGCTTCATTGAGCGCAACCAAATTGAAGAATTAGCGCGACCGTTGGAGAAGAGCGGCTACGGTCAGTATTTGCGCGAGATCGGGTCTCTCCTGACGTGAGTCTCGGGCTGAATCGTCTGCAGAAATTGGAACGAGTTGCCTCATGGTTCTTCGATGAACATCAGCCCGATCAAGAGTGGGACTTTGATGCCCGATTTCTCGCAAAATTCCCCGCTGGTGCGCTATGCGCTCAGAGGATTGGAGCGGTGCTGGCTATCTGAACACGGCTGCTGGTCACACATCTACCATCTGGACGGGCGCGCTTCGCCGAACGAATCTTTACGGCGCAGCGATGTATTCTACACGCTCAACGTTCTGCTCGGAATGTCCAGGATAAAGGAGGTGCCCAGCAGCATCAATCTGTCGGAGACATTCTATCGGAATGCGGTCCAGCTCACGGTACTTTCGGTACCCAAATATGCACTCGGCATGGCGCTTTGGGTCTCCGCAGAACTCGGCCTTGAGCTGCCCGAGCAAGTTAGGCGTGAAGTGAAGGCACTCTTGATCGATCAGGCAGGGTGGAAGACGTTTCGGGCCCAGGATTTGGGTATGCTGTTGACGGGCGTGGTGGCTCAGGCCGGAGCTGGCGGCAAGGAGTGGGTGCCTTTCGCCGCTCCGCTGTATCGCTTTCTGCAGGAGCGATTTTACACCGGATCAGGGCTATTCTTCGACGCAGCATCGGGATTTCGGCGGCGCTTCGCTTCGTTCGCGACGCAGATCTATCTCTCAATTGCGTGCTATCATTACGGTGAATTCGCAGGCGAGTCATCCGCACTCGCGATGGCAGACGCCTGCGTGCGCAAGTTGATCGCGCTTCAGGGCCCCGACGGCGAGTGGCCCTGGTTCTTCGATGCGGCTGGTGGGCGCGTGCTCGATTTTTATGAAATCTACTCGGTGCACCAGTATGGTATGGCTCCGGCGTTGCTCGAATGGGCAGAGCGCTATCGGGTTGAGGGGGCGCGAGATGCCTTAATCAAGGGATTTAATTGGGTACTGGGCAAGAACCAGCTTCGCCGCTCCATGCTGGTGACAGATCTCGGGTTGACTATCCGATCTCAGCTTCGAAAGCAGGAGCTGTCAACGAGGGCACCCAGGGTGCTGCGCGCAATCAAAAACGCGTACTCCGGACACGAGCCCGGGCTGATTGAGAATGCCGTCGTCGGACTTCGACTGGAATGCCGTAGCTACGAACTAGGTTGGATATTGTGGTCATTCGGTCAGCGAGGTGACCTGCTGGAACTGACCCACAACTCGGCCTTTGGCAAGGTACCAATGCCGGCCTGACGCCGTGGGCACAAACGCTTGTGCTAGCGGTTCCAGGCGACGGTTCGCCGATCGCGCAACAGCGACAGCATTGTTATGACGCGATGCATTCTTACGGCAAACATGACTGCGATAGCTTTGGTGCGGGCTCCGACGCCGTAGAGCCGGTCACTCGTAAGGATCGTGATGATGCCCGGAGCGGGCGAGGCCAAGACGAGTAGGGCCTGCGCAATCCAGCGTAATCTCCATGCCGGCGTACCGTCTGCCATGTTGCGGTAGTGCAGAAGTTGCCGGTCCCACTTGACATAGAGCTCCCGGAGAGAGCTCCTGGCCGGGTGGAAGACGATCATTTCCGGGATATATTGAAATCGAAGCCCGGCACGCTGCGCGCGTTGTCCCCACTCCATATCCTCTGCCACGTCGATCCCTGCGAACGGACCGACGGAATGGAAATCCCGACGAAACATCGCCATGTTGCCGGTGCCGCAATAGCCGTCGCGCTCGATATAGAGCTTGAAGCGATAGGCGAAGACGCTCTCATAGGCCGCGATGGCGTCCAGGTGTGGCTTTGCGTCCCGCCAGATGCGGACGTCTCCACCGAGCACTGTTCCCGACGGGAGCGAATGCAGTGAGCGCCATACGCTGCTCAGCCAATCCGGATGTGCTCTGCAATCGGCGTCGATGAAGGCGAGCACCTCGCCGCTTCCAGCAGCAACTCCGGTGTTGCGCGCCGGGCCCGGCCCGGGCCGCGCTTCGCACAACAGCCGTACGCCCGGATATTGAGCGACGACGTCGGTCGGCAAGGTTACGGAGCCGTTGTCAACGACAACGATCTCGAACCAATCCCGGGGAATGCTCTGCGCATCGAGACTCGACAGGCAAGTCTTCAGGGCGCCGGGTTGATTTAAATGTGGAACGACGACTGAGATCCTTTTGCGTTTAATCGTCATTTAATGCTCTCCGCCGTCGGTGGTTGCATTTCGGCGGTTGGCGCGCGCCGTCTGCCCGGTATTTAAGTTACGATATAATATCAATATAACTTGCAAATAAAACCGCGAGCATTATTATCTAGATATTATTTAGGTTCAATTGGAAGGCGATATTTCGCTGAAAGCGAATTTTGGCCGGGGGAGGAACCCATGCGTGCCTACTTTCTAGGGTGCCCCATCGATATCTTGACCATGGCGGAAACCGTCGACCTCGCGCGTAAGGCCATGCGAAACCGTCAACGTCTGCAGCATGTGGCCCTCAATGTCGCGAAGCTCGTCAACATGCGCTCCGATCCGGTGCTTGCCGCCGATGTCGCCAGTAGCGACATCGTCGGAATCGACGGCATGGGTATCCTTTGGGGAGCGCGGGCGCTCGGTCTCCCGGCGACGTCGCGAGTGACCGGCGTGGATCTACTCAGCGAGTTGCTCAAAGTGTGCGCGCAAGAGGGCCTCCGACCGTATTTTCTTGGAGCCACATCCGCCGTCGTGCAACAGGCGGCGCAGCGTGTCCGGGACGAGCATCCCTCGCTGGTCTTTGCCGGGATCAAGCACGGGTATTTTTCCAGCGAGCAGGAGAACGAGGTCGTCCGCGATATTCGGTCCAGTGGCGCCGATTGCCTGTTCATCGGCATGCCCACGCCGCGGAAGGAGCGCTTTCTTGCGGCTCACCGCGACGAGCTCGGCGTCCCGTTCATCATGGGCGTGGGTGGCGGGTTTGACGTTCTCGCGGGCTCGGTTCTGCGAGCTCCCATTCACATGCAGCAATTCGGCCTCGAATGGCTGTATCGCATCTATCAGGAGCCCAGACGGATGTGGTGGCGGTATGCCAGGACGAACACGCTGTTTGCGGGAATCTTGACGCAGGCCTTCGCGCGGCAGGCGTTTCGACGGGCGCCCCGCATGTACAGTGTGCTGCCCCCCGGGGCAGGCCGGATCGGAGGGTGAGACGTGCGGAAGCATTTTCTCATCCTGTTGGGAACCAGGCCTGAAGCGATCAAGCTGTTTCCGGTGATCAACCGGCTCAAGGCGGAAGCGAACAAGGGCATCGCCCTCACGGTCTGCGCGACGGCGCAGCACAGGGAGCTGCTCGACCAGGTCCTAAAGGTGGCCAAGGTGGTCCCGGATTTCGATCTCGACGTCATGACGGTGAATCAGACGCTCGATAATCTGACCGGCCGGCTATTAGCGCAGATCGGAGAAGTTCTAGAGAGGGTGAAGCCCACCAGAGTGATTGTCCAGGGTGACACTGCGACGGCCATGGCAGGTGCACTGGCGTCGTACTATCACCGCATTCCGGTCTCGCACGTCGAGGCGGGACTGCGAAGTGGAGATATCTTCGCGCCCTGGCCGGAGGAGGTGAACCGCAAGATTGTCGGTTCGATCGCCGATCAGCATTTCGCGCCGACCGAGCGGGCGGCGAGAGCGCTGCGGGCGGAGAACGTCTCCAAGGATCGCATTCACGTTACCGGAAATACTGTCGTCGACGCGCTAATCCTCGCGAAGGCCATGGTCGAGGCCGATCCGCAGCTCTCGTCCCGATGGGACGGAATCAAGAAGCGCCACGGCAACCGCCGCATCATCCTGGTCACTTGCCATCGCCGCGAGAATTTCGGCGGGGGAGTTTTCAACGTCGTCAATGCACTTGAGACGATCCTGAGCAGGGAGGACGTTGCCGTCGTACTTCCGGTTCATCCGAACCCGAACGTTCGCGACGTGTTTGCGAGCCGGCTCGCCGATCATCCGCGCGTCGCACTCATTTCGCCCCAGGAGTACACCGATTTCGTCAGCCTGCTGTCGCTGTCGTATCTGGTGCTGACCGACTCGGGAGGCGTGCAAGAGGAGGCGCCGACGTTCGGAAAGCCCGTCCTCGTGATGCGCGAGACGACGGAGCGTCCAGAGGGCGTCGAAGCCGGGACCGCACGATTGGTCGGAGCGAACTACGACAGGATCGTCCACGAAACATTTCGTCTTCTTGATGATGATGAGACCTATTCGGCTATGGCTCGCTCCCACAATCCCTTCGGCGACGGGCGGGCGAGCGAGCGGATCGTGAAGGTGCTTCTTGATGCCTGAATTCCAGAAAGTTACCGTCGTCGGACTTGGCTACATCGGTTTGCCGACGGCCGCGCTGATAGCCAGCCGCGGCCTCCAGGTGGTCGGGGTAGACACAAAGGACTATGTGGTCAGGACGGTCGGCTCGGGAGCCATTCACATTTCAGAGCCAGACCTCGATGGTCTCGTTTCCAAAGTGGTGTCGAGCGGGGCGTTGACGACATCAAGTGAACCGCAACCCGCCGACGTCTTCATCATCGCGGTGCCCACACCGATCGACGAAAGCAATCGTCCGGATCTGTCGAACGTGAATGCCGCGGTCGAGACCATACTGAATCTGCTTCAACCGGGTAACCTCGTCATTCTCGAATCGACCTCGCCGATCGGAACCACTGAAGGAATCGCCAGGCGGATCAGCGAACACAGGCCCGATCTGAGAATTGGTGTCAACGGTCATGAGGATGGTGCCGTCTACGTCGCTTATTGTCCGGAGCGCGTATTGCCCGGGCGGATCTTGAGTGAACTCATCAACAATGACCGATGCATCGGGGGAGTGACCCCTGCCTGCACTCGTCGGGCTCAGCGCTTCTACAAGATGTTCGTTCGGGGGGCTTGCGTTGCAACCACTGCGCGCACGGCCGAGTTGGTCAAGCTCACGGAGAACGCGTTCCGGGACACCAACATTGCATTTGCCAATGAGCTCTCATTGATCTGCGACAGGTTCGACATCAATGTCTGGGAGGTCATCGATATCGCCAACCGTCATCCACGCGTGACCGTGTTGCGTCCGGGACCAGGTGTGGGCGGTCATTGCATCGCCGTCGATCCGTGGTTCATTATCGACTCGGCGCCGGACCTGGCGCGTCTCATGCGGGCGAGCCGCGAGGTCAACATTGCAAAGACGGAAAGCATTATTGAGCGCGCCGAGGCCCTGATCGACGATCATCCATACGCCAGCGTGGCTTGCTGCGGGCTGACATTCAAAGCTAATGTCGACGATCTGCGCGAAAGCCCTGCGATGGAGATCGCACTGCATCTCGCGAAGAAGTACGGGGAGCGTATCAAGTTCGTCGAGCCGAATCTAAGGCGGTTGCCGCCGGAACTTGCGGACTACCGGCGCGGCTTCTTGAACATAGACGAAGCGCTGCGCACGTGCGAGATCGCCCTTCTCCTGGTCGATCACGACGAATTCAAGATGGTTCCGCTGGCCGAACGCCGACATCTCGACGTCATCGACACTCGGGGTATATGGCAAGATATGCCTGCGCGGACGTGAAGCTGCCGGACCCTTTGGAAGCGGGGTTGCCGATTTGATACCTTTCTTGGACTTGAAGGTGAAAACCCAGACGGTGGGAGCGCAAATCGACGTTGCGACCGCGCGTGCCATCCGGGACGAGCAGTCTGCATCGGAGCCTGAAGCAGGCGCTTTCGAGCAGCGCTCTGCGATCGCGGCATTTCAGGACGTGATGCCTCGATATGGCCGATCAGCCTAGAACCGGGAGAGCGGTCATGATGGATCTCAAGGGCAAGCGCGTTCTCGTTACCGGAGGTGCCGGATTCATCGGGTCGCATATCGTCGACTTGTTGTGCGACGAAGGCTGCATCGAGATCGTCGCGCTCGACAATATGATGACCGGCCGACCGGAGAATCTCAGGAAGTCGCTCAATCGAGGACCGGTGCGATTGGTCCGTGGCGACTTGCGCGACATCAGGTTGGTGGAAGCTCTGGTAAAGGGGGCCAACATCATCTTTCACCACGCCGCACCGTGCAGTGACCATTGTTTGGCCGAACCGCGTCTTGCCATGGAAGTCATGGTGAACGGCACCTTCGAACTGCTCGAACTTTGCGTGAAGTATGACGTCGAGAAGTTCGTCGCCGCGTCTTCGGCTTCGGTTTACGGCGCGGCGGAGGAATTTCCGACAACGGAGCATCAGAGCCCCTACGGAAACCGTACGGTCTGTGGAACAGCGAAGCTCTGCAATGAAGGCTTGCTCCGCGCCTATAACGATATGCACGGGCTCGACTATATCGCTTTGAGATACTTTGACGTGTATGGCAGCCGAATGGACGTACACGATCGATATGCCGAGATGTTGATCCGCTGGATAGAGCAAGTAGAGGCTGGAACGCCGCCGGTGATAGTTGCGCACGACCAGCAGACCCTGGACTTGGTTCATGTCCGCGACGCGGCACGCGCAACCATCCTTGCTGGGAAGGCAAAGGTCAGCGACGAGGTGTTCAACATTGGGAGCGGCATTGAAACAAGCCTTGTGCAGCTCGCTTCGGCCCTGGCTTCCGTGATGGGCCACGACGGCGTGCTCCCACACATCGCGCCTGAGCACTCGATCAACCCGGTCCCGCGCCGAGTGGCGTCGACAGGGAAAGCGGAACGTCTGTTGGGTTTCCAGGCCACAGTGCCGCTCGAGCTCGGACTGACGGAGTTCGTGAAGTGGTGGCGCTCCGAACGAGGGCATGCGACCACGCGGCAACGACAGGCTCTGGCTTCATGACTTCCCTTTCTGGGTCACAAGTTCCCGCGAAGAAGCCGAAGCTGTGCGAGCAGCCGTCCCGGCACCGCACCTTGAGTGCTCGAGGCGGTCCTTCGATAGGGCGAGGGGTCGGAATTGAGAGGACGCTGCCGAAACACGGCAGCCGGACAATGTTTCGTCCATGAAACTGAGTGCGATGGAGAATGGCAATGCGAGTTCTTGTAACAGGTCATCTTGGCTACATCGGCACGGTCTTGACGCCGTTGCTGGTGGGTGCCGGTCACGAGGTGACTGGAATGGACAGCGACATCTACTCGCGGTGTACATATGCCGCCGGCGGTAGCATTCTCGACGTCCCGATCATCCGGAAGGACGTCAGAGACGCGGAGGTTGCGGATCTCGTTGGCTTCGACGCAGTGCTGCATCTCGCCGCGCTCTCCAACGATCCGCTCGGCAATCTGAGGCCGGAACTGACGGATGAGATCAATCATCGCGCAAGCGTTCGGATGGCCTCGATTGCGAAACACGCCGGCGTAGGTCGATTTGTGTTTGCCTCGTCCTGCAGCAATTATGGAAAAGCCGGCGAGGAAATGATCGATGAGACAGCCGCGCTCAATCCGGTAACGGCCTACGGAGAATCCAAGGTTGCCTCCGAACGCGATATTTCGGCGTTGGCCGGTAACGGGTTCTGCCCGGTGTATCTGAGGCCGGCGACGGCATACGGAGTCTCGCCGCGACTGCGCTTCGACATTGTCCTGAACAACCTGGTCGCATGGGCGTTCACGACAGGACGAATTCACCTCAAATCGGATGGCTCGCCCTGGCGGCCGATTGTCCACATCGAGGACATTTCGCGAGCTTTCATTGCCGCACTGGAGGCGCCAGCCGAATCCGTTTTCAATGAGGCATTCAATGTCGGCCAGACTGCTCACAATTATCGAATTCGGGATCTAGCCGAGATCGTCGCGAGTGTGGTGCCGAATTCCACGGTGGAGTTTGCGAAGGATGCGAGCCCAGATGAGCGGTCCTACCGAGTGAGCTTCGAAAAGATCCGGCGCAAGCTGCCGGGATTCCAGCCGCGCTGGGACGCGCGAATGGGCGCCGAACAGCTCTACAGGGTCTATCGTTCGTCAAAGCTGACTTTGGAGGAGTTCGAAGGGCCACGATATCAACGAATCGGCCATCTTCGGAAGCTGCTGGCGGAGAGAATTCTCGGTGGCGATTTGCGCCACTCGAGATTGCAGCTTGCAGCGGTGTCGTGAGTGGCCAGGCTCCCTGGCGACGAAAAGCCGGTGAGCGGGAGGTCGGCGCGCTCATGCTGCGGTTGCGCCCTGCGGTCTCGCTGAGGCAGGCGCGCGCTGGCTGGCCGGATTCGGGCTGAGCTTCGGCAGGCGCGGCGGGCCCCGGAGCCCTGCGGCTCGCAACCGGCGACTTCGTGGCAGGAATTGTGAGCCGACTGACCTGCGCGCGCGCTCACAAACCCCCTGGTGCAAAATTCTGGCGCGCGCTCCTACTCGATCTCTGGGGCTGCTCCAGAGATGTTGCTGCTTTCATGCCCGAGCATACCTGCCACGATGATGGTCTCTGAACTCAGGTATCGGCACATTGAACTGGCCGGGATCGAGATGGGACGACGCGCCGTGGCTTGGATGCAGCCGCCGATCGCCTCAGGCGAGGGGGCGCAATGAACATTCATGGAGAGACCAGGTCGCTCAGGACCAACGGGTAGGGCGGGCGAGCGGATCTCCTCGCGGTGCGTATGCAGTCCCGCGTCGCACGGCTCGGCGAATGTGGTCATCATCCAGCTCTTCACACCGTGAGAGCGAACGAGGCGTCCCGGGTGATCCGTTGCTCAAGCCAGCTGTGTCCGTTGAAGTGCTTGTATTGTTCTGCGCGCAGCTTGTCGGCCAGGCGGCCCGGCGGCAGATCGACATCCGCGTAGGTGAGGACTGCATCCTTCTTGACTGCGTGCCGCAACCTGCAGCCCTCTACGAGACCTTCAGGCAGGTATTGCATCTGGCTCATTTCCTCGGAGTTCACGGCTTCGCCATAGGTCATGTACATTCCATAGTCGTCGAGGACCTCGCCCGCCTCCAAATCACGTTTCGCGACTGCACAGACCTCGACAACCGGACCGGCGATGGGAGGGGCGACCAGATCCTTGAAAAGAAACGCACGGGCAATCGAGTTCGGCACTTCGAAATGAACGAGGTGATATGGTGTGAAGAACGAATACAGGGGGCCTTCGCCCATCTTGTACAGGTTCAAATACTTCTGTTGCTTCGGATCTGTGTGCTCGGCCAGCACGTAGACCTTGGTCAGCGGTGTGCCAACGAGATAGTCGATGATTCCGCCCAGGGCGCGGACTTCGTCTATGTCGTAGAGTGTGCCGATCTTCATGACGTCGCCGCGATACTCCAGCCCGCGCGACATGCCGCGTGATCTCACCTTGAAGCCGGTGGCATTGGCCACGATCGTCTGCTCGAAGCTGATCTTGGATCCGTCGGCGAAACTGGTCACCATGGCCGGGTTCTGTCCCCATTGCTCGGCAAATCCCTTCTGCGTGGTGGGGTTGCGATACGGATCCTGTAGTCCCTTGATGTTGCCGACAACGCGCGGGATCAGGCCGAGCCCCTTTACCCATCGAACCAGGTTCATCTGCACGCCGGGCTCGTCGCCATCGCATGCGGACAGGGAGCCGCCGTACTTCTTTGCATAGACCTGCAGGATCGGTCCGATCGTAGCGTCGATCTCCGCGTTCATGAGGACGACGGTCTTCTGATGCTTGAAGGCCTCCAGCGCGACTTGGGCGCCGAGCTCAACCGATCCGGTCACGTCGACGATCACGTCGATCAGGTCCGATCTGGCGAGCAGGAACGCGTCCTCGGTGACCGCCGGAACGCCGGCGGCAATGGCTCTGTCGAGCCGCCCCTGGCTGTCCACGTCAACCACGCCGGTCTGGCCGGAATAGCCGAACACCTCATGCCCGCGCCGGGGCTTTCGGCTGTAGATGGCCACGACCCGCATTCCGGGAACACCGTTGTTTATCTGATTGGTGAGCCCTTGAGCCATGAAGCCCGAGCCGAGCAGGCCGACACGGATTGGCTTTCCGGCTGCATGACGAGCTTGCAGTGCGTGATCGACAAGTATCATCGTGGAGTCTTTCAACTGGAGGGGATCGGTAAACGGCTGCGAGCAGCGCGCTGTCGGCATCAACCTTCGATGCCGGCGAGCTCCATCCGCCCTTTCAGTTCGGATTCGACCTCGTTGAGTAAGCGAAAGCGCTGATCCTTCTCCGAAATCACGGAAACCGGAAGCGGCCAGGTCAACCCGAGCCTGGGATCATTGTACATCAGCCCGCTCTCCGCCTCGGGGGTATAGAACTCACCCACCTGGTAGCTGGTATCGGTGTTGTCGACGAGAGTCTGATAGCCGTGAGCAAATCGTTCCGGCACGTAGAGCGCCCGCTGGTTGAGCTCGTTCAGTTCGACAGCGACATGTTGCAGGTAGGTCGGGCTTTCCGGTCGCAGGTCGACGATGATGTCGAGGATCGTGCCCCGCGTGCAACGAACCAGTTTCGTCTCCGCGGCCGGCGGAAACTGGAAGTGCATGCCGCGTAGGGTTCCCCGCCGGACATTTGACGCGATATTCGCCTGCGCAATGATTGGATTGAGGCCGAGGGCCCTGAACTCTCTCTGGCAAAAAGCTCGCGCAAAGAAGCCGCGCGAATCCTCGCGCCGTTCAATATCGATAATGTAGGCTCCTTTAAGCTTGGTTTCGGTTATAATCACCCGGATTCCTCCATAATTGTGCGGCCGGCGTTCAAATATGATGCAATATCAATGATAATAGCGTACAAGAGAAAAATCTCAAAACGGCTTTCAAAAAGATATTGATTAATACTACTCGCAATATAAAATCTGCGCCATTGAATAGTTTGATTTATGCATTTAAATCGCGAGGCTCGTAATAGCCGCTTTAGGCGATCTGCGGCGACCGAAACGGTCGACCGGAAAGATGGGAAGCGCTGGCCATGAAGGTTGTCTTGTTCTGCGGGGGACTCGGAACCCGCATCCGGGAATACTCTGAAAGCATTCCGAAGCCCATGGTGCCCGTCGGCCAACACCCGATGCTGTGGCATGTCATGCAATACTATAGTCAGTATGGTCACCGCGATTTCGTATTGTGTCTCGGGTACAAGGCCAATGCGATCAAGGAGTATTTCCTGAACTCGGATCGTTGGGCTCACAGTGATTGCGTCGTTTCCAACTTCGGCAGGAAGGTTGAGGTCATCGGCGAGCAGCCGCCGGACTGGCAGGTGGCGCTGATCGACACCGGCATTTGGCGAAACATCGGTCAGCGTTTGATGGCGGTGCGCTCGCTCGTCGAGAACGAGGACATCTTTCTCGCGAACTACAGTGATGGTCTGACTGACGCGCCGTTGCCCGAAATCATCGAGCGGTTCAAGAGGAGCAAGATGGTCGGATGTTTTATCGCCGTGCATCCGCCGTTCAACTTTCACCTTGCTGAATTCAACGGCGGAGACACCGTCAAGCGTTTGCGCTCCAGTCAGCAGTCCGAGATCTGGATAAATGGGGGCTACTTCATCTTCCGGAAGGAGATCTTCGACTACATACGTGAGGGCGAGGAGCTTGTGCTTGAACCATTCAGTCGCCTGATCGAAGCCGGAAAGCTTATGGCTTACAAATACGAAGGTTTCTGGCGCGCGATGGATACGCTGCGGGACCGGCAGGTTCTTGAGGAGATGATTGAGCGGGGCGAAATGCCCTGGAAGGTGCTTCCCGAAGCGCGCGCGCAGGCGGCTTCATGAAGGCGTTTCAATTTGCCGCCTCTGGAGAGCGGCTCTCGATCCTTTGTCTCGGTGCGCACTCGGATGATATCGAAATAGGTGTTGGTGCGACAATTCTGAATCTGATTGCGCGTGGCGTGCGGCTTGACGTGCATTGGTGTGTACTTAGCGCGTCAGGTGAACGTGAGAGCGAGGCGAGGGCGTCGGCGACTGAATTCGTATGCGACGCCGCTCGTTCTCAAATTGAAGCAATGTCCTTTCGAGACGGTTTCTTTCCGGAACAGGGTGACGAGATCAAGAAGTGGTTCGAGTCGTTGAAGCGACGCGTCGAGCCGGATCTGATTTTGACGCATCGCGGAAATGATGCCCATCAGGATCATCGTCAGGTGTCACGTTTAACGTGGAATACATTCAGAGATCATTTGATTCTAGAATATGAGATCCCCAAGTGGGACGGAGACGTCGGTCAACCAAATTTGTATTCGGCTGTTTCAGCCCAAGCACTGGAGCGCAAGATCGACCTGCTGATGTCGCATTTTGGAAGTCAGCGTTCCAAGCAATGGTTCGATCCAGAGGTCTTCCGCGGTCTAGCGCGGCTGCGGGGCATGGAATGTCGAGCGCCGGAAAAATACGCCGAAGCATTTGTGGCGAATAAACTCGTACTGTCATGACAAGCCGTTGGAGGAAGCGTGCCCAAAGGTGAGCCGATGCCGAATTCTCTTCTACGGGGATTGGAATGGACAATCTCAAGGGGATGATAATTCGCGGCGGCGTGGTGCGGCTTGGCGGCCAGGCGGCGAATTTCGCTCTTCGGCTTAGTGTCATGGCCGCCCTCGCGCGTCTACTGGACCCGCAGGATTTCGGATTGGTTGCGATGACAACCGCCGTCAGCGGAGTTTTTCAACTCTTCGCAGCGGCAGGATTGTCGTCGGCCACAGTCCAGCAAGAGACCGTCACCAACGAGCAGATGTCGACATTGTTCTGGGTCAATCTAGCGATCGGAATGATGCTTGCGCTCCTTTGCGCGGCAACCGCGCCTGCTCTCGTGGCGTTCTACCATGAGCCTCGACTGTTCTGGCTGACCGTCGTAGCAGGCTTGGGATTTTTCCTGAGCGCAGTAGCGGTGCAGCACTCAGCGCTGCTTCAGCGTCAACTGCGGTACACAACGTTGACGATCATTGAAGTGCTCTCACAGATGGTGAGCTTTGCTGCCGGAGTCGCCATGGCCTTTGGCGGCTTGGCATATTGGGCCATCCTGGGAATGACGCTGATTTCGACCGTTGTTTACACCGTGTGCGTATGGGTGGCCACGGGGTGGATTCCTGGCCCACCACGCCGGACCGCCGGAGTCCGCGGCATGTTGAGCTTTGGTGGGATAGTTACCCTGAATTCTCTCGTGGTGTACATCGCCTACAACTTCGAGAAGTTGCTTCTTGGCCGGTACTGGGGAGCCGATGCTCTCGGAATTTACGAACGAGGATATCGGCTTGTCAACCTGCCGACGGCAGAGCTCAACGCAGCGATTGGAGGCGTCGCGTTTTCGGGATTGTCGCGGATTCAGAACGATTTGCCTCGACTGAAGAGCTACTTCCTGAAGGGCTATACCATCGTCCTGTCGATGACGCTGCCCATTACGGTCTTCTGTGCGGTGTTCGTGGATGACATCGTCGAGGTCGTACTCGGGCCGAAGTGGAGAGATACGGTGGTCATTTTCCGCATGTTGACGCCGACGATCTTGGTATTCGGCATTATCAATCCCCTTGCGTGGCTGTTGTATTCGGCAGGCCTACAGGTACGAAGTCTGAAGATTGCCCTAGTGATCGCTCCGCTGGTCATTGTGGCCTACCTCATCGGATTGCCCTATGGGCCGACCGGTGTCGCGTTCGCGTATTCTGCCGCGATGATATTGTGGCTCATCCCCCACGTTCTCTGGTGTTTGCATGGAACGGTGATTTCTCTGCGAGATCTACTTTTCGCAGCGGGCCGGCCATTGATCGCAAGTGCGGCGGCGGCGGCGGTAGCTCTCGGACTTCAAGTCTTTCTTGGCGGTTTAGAGTCGCATCTTTTGAGACTCCTTCTTGGAGGCTGCGTTATCGCCGCAATCTATCTCTGGATGCTGCTGTTTCTTATGGGACAGAAGACAGTCTACTTCGGCCTGTTCAAGGAACTGCAAGGCGCACTTTCCATGAAGACTCATGAAAAAGCGAGCGGGCTAGGTTCGAGATTGGACGACGGCCACCGCATTTGGAGGGCAAGATGACTAAGCTGCGAGCGGGCGACTGGGTAGAAGTGCGGACCAAGGAGGAGATCCTTAGCACGCTCGACAGCAGTGGCAGCTTCGAGGGGCTCCCGTTCATGCCGCAAATGTTCAAGTATTGCGGCAAGCGATTTAAGGTCTACAAGCGCTCCCACAAGACTTGTGACACCGTCACAAACACGGGTGGCAGATGGCTTCCGAATGGTATCCATCTTGATCTGAGATGCGACGGTGAGGCGTATGGTGGCTGCCAAGCTGCATGCCTCATTTTCTGGAAGGAGGCGTGGCTCAGGCCTATCAATGAAAGCGCAAGCGCTGTGGTGATTTCACCGGCGCATAGGGGCGAACGTGTCAGACAATTCGCGGATAAAGGCCGATGTACAGAGGAAGACGTCTTTCGGGGGACGCGTATCGGCGATAACGCCGCGGATGCAGAAATCCGATACTCTTGCCAGGCAACCGAATTGCCCCGCTTTACGACGTTGGCTCGATGGTGGGATGTCAGGCAATACGTGGAGGATTACACCTCGGGGAACGCCAGCCTTGGGCGGATCGCACGCGGATTCGTATACCTGGCCTACTGGCATCTCGCGCTCGCCAAGAGAGCACGACTGGGTCACGTGTCTCGTTTGGCTTACGATCTTTTCCAGGAGTTGCGGGGCGGCATTCCGTTTCCGAGGTGGAAGGGAAAAATACCACATCGGCATGAGACTCCCAGCGTCACCTTGAACCTGCAGCCTGGTGAATTGGTGCGGGTGAAGAATTACAAGGAAATTCTCGCGACCCTCGACGCTGAAAACATAAATCGAGGCATGGCCTTTGATGCAGAGCTGGTCCCGTATTGCGGCGGCCTCTACAAGGTCAAGACACAGATAACGAGATTCATCGATGAGAAGACCGGAAAGATGAGATCACTCAAGACGCCGGCTGTGATCCTGGAGGACGTTTGGTGCAGATCTCGATACAGCAATTGCAAAATGTTCTGCCCGAGGAGCATCTATTCCTGGTGGCGTGAAGCGTGGCTTGAAAGGGTCACTGACACAGTGCAAGAGCGCGGACTCGCGGCTGATGGTCGTTTAAAGGAGAGAGCGCGATTGGAGGTAGCTGACCGGTCCTATGCCGCTTCGGATGCCGGAAAAATAGGGGCGATGGAACATTGATGCCTCGACACTGATTGCGACCAGTGGGATGCCACAGGTTTTCGAGTTTGCCATGCGAGCTTCAGGCGAGATCGAGAAGTCAGCCCGTCCCGTCAGTCTGCAGCTGTCGGAAGACGCCATGGCGGGACCGGATCCCGCCTCGCGCTGGACCGGCCCGCTAGTGACCATTGCCATTCCCACATTCAATCGAGCTACGTGGTTGCTGGACTGTATTCGCCTGGTGCTAAGTCAATCGTATCCACATTTCGAAGTGCTGGTGTCGGACAACGCATCGACCGATGAAACCGCCCTGGTCCTGAGCCAATTCAATGACGAAAGACTGCGCGTCGTGCGCCAGCCGAAGAACATAGGGGCGACCGCAAACTGGAATGCTTGCGTGGCACAGGCGAGGGGTGACTATATCGTATTTGTTCCAGACGACGACAGAATTGCGCCCTGGCTGTTGGAGCGATGCATTTCGTTGATCCGAAGTGAGCCTGAAGTACCGATCGTGATGGCGTTGGGTGAGGCCCGGGTCGTCGCGTCGGGACGCAACCTGCCACCACGGGCTAGTCGAATTCTGACAACTGGAATCTGGGACGGCGTCGATGTCCTCGATGAATATCTGAAACGGCGCATCTTGGTGCAGGGCTGCACCACGATACTTCGTACCGAGAGACTCCGGGCTTGGGGAGGATTCCCGGCAGGATGGCCGTTCGCGAGTGATCTTGCACGGCATCTCCCATTGCTGCTGGAAGGCAAGGCAGGCTTTGTCAATGAATGTTGCGGCTCCTATTCCCTTCACGACGCCACGCAGACATCTCGTCTAGTGCTCGAGAGCCACCTTGAGGATCTCAGGAAGCTGGTTGATCTCATAACGGTCACCGCCGAGCACAGAATCGGGAATGAACGAAGGCGCCATCAGCTGCAATTGCGAGCCAGATATTTCCTGGCCCGTGAGGCCATCGGGATCATCGTCTCGTATCGCAAAAGGGGCGCTCGTCTTCGCGAACTACTTCCAGTGTTGAGGCAATGGGGGCGTCACCTAGTGGCCTTGCAGGCTCAGGACTCGTTCACCGTCATGCGCCTGGCCTGCTGGCTGCTTATTCCTGCACCAATCATTGGCGGGCTCCGCCGCCTCAAGAGGAAGCTCACCTCGAAAGCGTAGCGGCCAGATCGGATGATACGCGAAGTCACGGACGTGACGGTTTCGGCTTCGGGCTGGTAGAATCTTGGACGACCCGCCCCGTTACCATGTTTACATTGTTTTTGAAAACGGTCTTCGCGTAGCGGTCGTTCGGCCCGACTGCCGGATAATTAAAGCCGAACGCTCGTGTCGCATCAAAATAGTTGTTGTGCGTGGAGAATGTCCCGGACAGATTGGCGGCGTCGGTCCCCGGACCGGATACGGACATCCAGTAGGTGACGCTGCCGATCAGGATATTGTAGCCAAACTCGCCCAGCTTCGTGTTATCCGCAATGAACCCCTGAGTACTGCCGCCATTCTGGATCGCTGTGTTGTAAAGAATGCGGGTTGCTTCCACGGTTGGCCCGTAGACCTGCAGATAGTCGCCGTGTGTCCCTGGGCCGCGCATTCCGGCCTGTTCCAGTACGCTATATCGAATGACGATGTTGCCGCCGTCTCGGCCATGGCGGCCGATCAGGTCGGAATTGGAATTCTTCAGCCAGGAATATTCGATCGTGAGGCCGGGCCCTTCCATTTCGATCAGAAATTCGGCACGTCCGCCTCCGCTCAGGCCGTCAATGATGCAATTGACGATGCGTAGATCGGAGGAGGACGGCGCACCGCTGATGACACTATTCTGCGGGCCGCCCGGATTCAGACCATCGAATTTCGAGTTGATTAGATTGGTGTTTGCTGCCGTCGTCACAATGGACCAGCCGCCGAAATCATAGCCCTCGAGCGTAACATTGTCGCCTGTCACTGTGATGCTCTTCTGAGCCACGTCGAGCGAAACGCCTTCCATCGAGATCGTTGCCGGATCTTTGATGGGAGTATTCGTATAGCCAACGCAATAGTCCACACCCGCGACCTTCCACTCCGGACGGACTCTGTACTTCGTCAGGAGGGACGGATGCTGAATTATACAACTGGGCGCGGAGGATGAGCCATCATCGAAGGCTGATTTGTCGGTTGCGGCGCGCTCTGGCGGCCGCATGTCTCCGTACGGGACGCTTTGCGCCTGACTGGCGGCTATCGACCAAGGCAGCATGAACGCGAAGAGAGGTTCAATATAGCGGGCTATCATGTTGGAAGCGGGAGCCTTGCCCGGCGTGGTTCGTTACCTGGACGCATAGAATCCCCGAGCTGCCTGCCCGACGGTGGGGTCACGATCGATGCTTGCTATCCCCTGGCGATAGAGTGCGGGGTTCTCGACTACCGCGACGGATTCCTCCTTCAGCGATGCGCGGATGCCAATCCATATTCCCCAGAGTATCCAGCTGTTGTTCCAATAATGAACTGTCAATCCCACGAACATGAACATTGCGAGGCCCAATGTGAATGCCGTACGCATGTTGCTCATGTAAGCATCTTGGTAGTGCGGAATGCTGGCGGTCCGCTTGGTCGGAAGGAATGCCGCAATATTCGCCAGAAGAATTAATACGACTAATGGAATACCAAAGCGGAGCGCCAAGGTCAGCCAAACGCTGTCGACTGAGGCGTTGCCAAAGAAATCGTCGGGGGAGGCGTACGAGCCAAATCCGTACCCCACATAGGGAGAGAGATCGATGTAGTAGCCGGCGCTCTCCCAAGTCGCGACGCGGAAATATCCGGTAGCTGGGTCGAGCGTGAGATTTGCGACGATCCAAGAGATTGGTTTGTTGGCGACCAGAAATACGACGCCGAGGAGCGTGAAAAGGCTAGCCACCAAGGCGTGCCACCTCCAGCGGCACCCTAGCAGCAGCCGATCATAACAATAGACGGATAGCACAATCCCGAATGCCATCAGCGGGGCCGAAGACATTGCTAGTACACATCCAAAAAGGCACAACCCGCAATACAAGGTTCGACCAAGAAAGCTGCGTTCCGAGTACAGAAAAACAGCGCCGGCAACGGCGCAGAACGAGCCGAATAGGATCGCGTGAGGAAATGTTGAGGTCGCCCGCAGCAAGCCATAACGATATTCATACCCCGTGCTCTGCAAGCCCATAAGGGCTGCGACGACGTTGTGCTGGGTAAGATGCTCCAGGACCGCAACAGCAACGATCCCTGCGGTAACGGGCTTGAGGACTCGGACAAAAGCCTCCAATCCCCAGCGCCCAAAAAAGTAGGCGCGAGCTACGAGGTAGCCGCCGGAGAACTCAAGTACGAGAGCGGCCGCGGAAGACCACCCTTGATCCGTTTCCAGTACCGCCGCCAGCATCCAAGCCGACGCCGCGCATACGAAAAAATCCGACGCGCACAGCCATCGCCTTCTTTGAAACAGTTCGGTCAGGGCAGGAACGAGCAGCAAGAAGATTACAATCCGCGCGGGAATGAACTTGGCGCCCCCCACGTAAATCGTCATGTAGGAGGGCATGGCGCACCCGAGCAATATCAACCATGCCGCCCATCCGTTTGAACCTGTCGCGGTACTCCCTTCGAGCGTAACGGCCTGGGGTGGCGGTCCACTCTCCGTTAGGCCGGACCCACTGAGGCCGTAGGATGACATGTGTCCTCTCGATCCGAAAACATTAACTGGACTGGAATAAAGATATATTATTTAATGGCGGTTGCCAAATATTATATTGATAATGAATTGCGCTGCGATATATTTAATTCAGTTGGCCGCGCGACCGAAGGTGGGAAATGACCTGCTCGATAGAGGTTTATTGCGTTGCCAACGAGCAAGCGACACTTGCTCGAAATCTGAAGCGATCTCCGGAACTTGCGGACAACCGTATTGGGGTTTCCGTCATCTGGGGGGCCGCGGCTGCATCAGCGGCATACTCCCAGGCAATCGCCGCGGCCAGGTCGGATGTCGTCGTGTTCGCTCATCAGGACGTCTATTTTCCCGAGGGCTGGTTCATGGCACTGCGAGCAGCTTGCGAGAGATTGAATTCGATTGATCCGTCCTGGGCTGTCGCCGGCATTTGCGGCATGACTCCCGACGGAGAATTCGTCGGCCATTTGTGGGATTCCGGTCTGGGCACCGTATGCGGCGGCCGATTTGACCGACCCCGTCTTGCTGCGAGCCTCGACGAAGTCGTTTTGATCGTGCGCCGGGCCGCGGGCACCCTGTTCGATCCAAGCCTGCCGTCCTTCCACCTGTACGGAACGGACATCGTGCTCGAGGCAAAGCGGGCCGGCATGAAATCCTATGTGATCGACCTGCCGATTATCCACAATAGCAAGGCAACTCTTCGTCTCGATCCCTCCTACCTGGCTGCCTACCGTTTCATGATCCGGAAGTGGAGGGCACACCTCCCCTGGCCGACGGTGATCGTTCAGTTGAGCCGGAATCCCCTGCCGCTGCTGCTTCGCCGCTTCCGGCTGAGATACAGGGCCATGCTGAGCGCGCCCACGCTGAACCCCAAGTTCGAGTGTCCTGAAGCGAAGGCGAGGGAGCTCGGATTTGCACAAGCAAGCGAGGATGCCATTTGACCGATTGCCTGAGCGGTGCCGTGCAGGACAGTGCTGGCGGCAAGCAGCCTTCGATGACGATTGTGGTCTGCATCGAGTCAGGGATGCTGGAGCCACTTACGCTGCGCATGGTGGAGAGCCTTCGGCGCTTCGGCGGCCGCTTTGCAAACCTGGAAGTCATTGCCATCACGCCTCGGTCTACTCCGGCTCTCGCGCGAGAGACGCATCGCCGAATGAAGGAGCTTGGGATCAAGCATCTACGCGTCTTTCCCGACAATCCTTATGTCTGGCACCACTATATGAATAAGGCGGAGGCGATTGCTGCTGTCGAGAACTTGGTCACGACAGAGGCGATTGCGTGGATCGACAGTGATATCCTATTCTTGCGTGAGCCCAACGGTCTTGAACTGCCGCCTGGGGTAGATTTCCTCGCGAGTGCTCCGGATGCCGGGGTAATCGGGTCGAGGGGGGTAACCGATCTAAATGATCCGTTCTGGGAGCGGTCCGCTGCACTCATCGGAAGAGTTGCTGACGACCTTCCGTGGCTTCAGACGGGCGATGGACACCGGATTAGGTTCTACTGGAATGCCGGCCTCTACGTGTACCGGCGCACCACGCGGTTCGGCCGAGAATTTCTTGCCGATTTCAAGACGTTTCTTGATCGTCAAGTGGCCAGAACACACTCGCAAGTACACTTCATGGATCAGGTCGTTCTGGGCTTGACGGTGATCCGGCTTGGGCTGGCTTGGCAAGCACTGCCGGATGCAAGCAACTTTCCCCTGTGTAGCTATCTGCCGAGGAACTATGACGGGGCAAAGATGACGGGAGTGAGTGTACTTCACTTTCACGATTCCATGGAGCCGAAGCTCTGGAACAGGCTTCTCGAGACCCTCATACCTGGGCATCCGCAAATCCGTGAATGGCTCGAGCCTCAGGGTCCGGTCGCCGTGCCGTCTTCGATTTCATCCTCGCTCGCGCGTGAAGGTCTGCGAATGGTTCGAGGCGCACGCAGACGCGTCTACTATGCTCGGTCGGGTTTTATCAAGGCCTGGAGTCCGGCACGATGACGTCGACCCAGTGCGCAGAGTTGGAGTGTGAGAATTGTCAGTGGGCCGCGAGAACTACGTGACCTCGCAGAAGGGGCCACGTCGTGGTCCAGCGTCCAGAGGGAGAGAGTTGTGGGCATCGATATGACGGGCCTCCGTGCGCTCAGCTTCGCAAACCGAGTCTATAGATTCGATTTTCGGAACACGGTCACTCTCGGAAGACATGAGATCCATTTCTGGAAACAGGAATTTCACGCGGTTCGGAAGAATTCGAGCCTCGCGTATGATCAGTCGATTGCAGTGGGGCTCTACTGCGAGCCCCTCCTGCGCAAGCTTGGTGCCGAGAACATCGTCTCGGTTGACGCCTCAGCTTTCGAGGGTGCGTCGCTTGTACATGATTTCAATCTTCCGATACCGAGCGATATGAACGGGAAGTTCGATACGTTCCTCGACTTCGGGTCGATCGAGCACGTCTTTGATGTCGCACAGGTGGTCGACAACATAGTGAACCTGGTCAGGCCGGGCGGACACGTTCTCATAGCGACGAATGCAAACGGCTTTCCCGCGCACGGCCTTTACCAGTACTCGCCGGAATTCTTCTACAGTCTCTTCAGTAAACGAAATGGGTTCGAACATACCGGTGTCTTTCTGGTCAGGCAGTCCCGCCCGAAGAGGTGGCATCTGATTAAGCCGCCAGTGGCCCTCAACCGCAGGAACCAGATCCCCTTTGAAGAGCAGACGGTGCTGGTGGTATTCTCAAGAAAGGTCCGCAGCGTTTCCGACTTGAGCGTGCAACAGTCAGACTACGATGCGACGTGGACGAGCTTCGCGACCGGAAGCTGGGCCGCCTGGGATAGACAGAATATTCCGAGGTGGAAGCGCATGCTTCATGAGTTCATAGGTCCTTTCGCTTTTCGAAGCCTCTCGTATCACTTCAAATCGTCTCAGATCCGGCGAAAATACCGGGCCGATCATATTGTGATTGATCCGGATTCCGTGGACCCGAGCGACTTCGCGAGAATGATAGCGGACGCGGCGTTGCCGAAGCCGCTCTCAAGGAGCGAGCTGAATCAGGCGGATGGGGCAACGCAACTGCATTGACCAGCCAGGCAAGACACGCATTGCGCACTGGGCCAACGGCTGGAGTTCTGCGGGCGAAAGTGCGGCCGCTTTGGATAGACACGGCAACTGGAGGGTTTGGAAAATGCGGAGCCTCGAACATGCGGTCGAAAGCCTCCGTGCTCCTCCGCTGAGCGATATGAAGAGACAACGCGTCTCGGCGCCCGAAGCAGACATGAACTGCTACTTTCATCATGTGCGCGCCGAGATACGACCGTTGCTGCCGAAGGCCGCAACCAGCATCCTCGAGATTGGGGCCGCCTCCGGGCAGACGTTGCGCTGGATCAGAACGATCTATCCCGAAGCAGTGACGACCGGCGTCGAGATAAATGACGCGGTTGCAGAGGAACTTAGCCGCAATGCGGATGTGGCGGTCTTGGGCAGCATTGATGAATGCCTACCTCGGCTCAAGAAGTATGATCTCATACTCTTGCTCGACGTCCTCGAGCATCTTGTCGATGCGAAAACCGTCCTGCAGAACGTGCGAGGACTGCTCGAGCCTGGTGGTCATGTCGTGGTGTCGGTACCAAATGTCGCGCATCTCAGTGTTGCGATTCCGCTTCTGTTCAAGCGCCAGTTTGACTACCAGGATGCGGGTATTCTGGACCGCACCCATCTGAGGTTCTTTGTCGAGGATACCGCGATCGGGCTCATGAACTCCGCGGGCCTGAAGGTCTCCAAGGGACTGATTTCCGGAATGCAGGGCTACAAGGCAAAGACGCTCCATCGTCTTTCGTTCGGCCTGTTGAAGCACCATCTGGCGAAGCAGTACATCATGCTTGGAGAAGCCATTGATGGCGAGGAACCCCAGAAGTCACTTATCTGGAAGATCGCCAAATGAGGATAGCGAGAGCATTATGAATTTGAAGGCAGTAGCCCGCTATTTTTACGCCAACGTTCCTGGCGTTGCGGCAGTGAGGTTTGCTGTCAAGGACAGTGTTGCGCCGTACCTTTTCAAGCCGGAGTTTCGCGGCGTTGGATTGCTCTGCATCGGAAGCGCCTTGATAGTGGACGTGGGCGCGAACCGAGGCCAGAGCACGGCGGCATTCAAGAGACTTGCGCCAAAGTCCCGTATCATGGCCTTCGAGCCCGAACCGCGGTCAGCGAAGCGGCTCGCATTTCGCCATCGCCGAGATGACGCCGTGACCATTCTCGACTGCGCGCTTGGCTGCAGGTCCGAGGTTATCGACTTTTTTCTTCCAAGATACGGTCGATGGGAGTGCGACGGAATGGCCGCGACGTCCTACGAGGGGGCGACGGCATGGTTGAGGAATCCGGGACGGATGTACCGTTTTGACGAAAGGAAGCTATCTGTCCGGGAGCATCGGGTTACGTGCAAAGCTCTCGATTCTCTCGATCTGGCTCCGGCTCTGATCAAGCTTCATGCCCAGGGAGCGGAGCTGGATATCCTCAAGGGTGCGCAAGAAACATTACAACGGCAGAGACCCGCATTGATGTGTGCGTTTGCCTCGCCGGCGGTTACCGAATTCCTGGCTGATCTCGGCTATCGCCCCTACGTCTACGATCGGGGATGCTTTAGGTCGGGAACTGCACCGCTGTCCGTAACCTTCACTTGGTATCTCACAGAGGCGCACGTGAAAGCATCTAATCGAGCTGGATGCGGGATGTCGGCGTTTTGGAGAACCATGCGCCGGGGATGGTACCCGATCTAGACTGCCAGACTACAGAGGCCGCATTGAGTTTCTCGACGGGCGTTTTGATGCCATTGCCGCTTACAGGCAAAGGAGTGGGCTACACCTGCGGCTCCCTCGCAGAGGCTATGGTCGATCAGGATTTTGGCGTGACGATCGTCACTCCGCGCAGCCGATGGCCTCTGCCTCTGGTTGAAGTGATCGAGACGTTGCCCGCTTGGAAACGGTATTTCCCATATGGCTGGGTGAAGAGCAGCGCTTGGCGAAGCATGGAGGCTGCATTCCTCTCACACCTGGATCGCTCTCGATCGCGCAGGGTGGCTGCGTATCTCTGGCCCAGCGCCAGCATGGAATTGCTCCAGGAGTTGAGACGGCGTGACATCCCGGTATTTCGAGAGCAGTTCAATTGTCATACTAGGACCGCCAAGACAATTCTCGATGATGCATACGGCAGGATTGGTGTGGCGCCTATGCATGGGATCACCGACGCGACAGTTGATCGCGAAACCAAAATTCTGGAGGCGATGGACTACATATTCTGCCCGAATCAACCGGTCGAAAGTTCGTTGCTCGAGAACGGCGTGTCGAAAAGCAAATGTTTGGAAACAGCATATGGCTGGGACCCGGTTCGCTTTTCGGGAAAGAATCGGCTTCTTCCCTCGAATCATGAATTGACTGCGGTCTTCGTCGGGATCATTGGCGTACGAAAGGGAGCCCATTTAATCCTCGATTATTGGGCGAAAAGCGGGGTGAAGGGCAGGCTGGTGCTGGCTGGAAGAATGGAGCCGGTCATCAAGGAAAAATACAGCGACTTGCTCGCGCGGGATGACGTGACGGTGCTCGACTATGTCGAGGATGTGGGATCGCTTTATCGATCGGCGGACATCTTCGTCTTCCCATCCTTGGAGGAGGGAGGACCCCAAGTCACCTACGAGGCGTGCGGTTGCGGCCTACCGGTCATAACGACCAGCATGGGTGCGGGACGGATCGTCCGAAATGAACGTGAAGGCCTTGTGCTGGATCCGTATGACGCAGCTGGTTGGATCACTGCCATTCGGCGGCTGGCGGAGGATACTGAACTTCGACGACGAATGTCGGCTGCTGCGCTTGAGCATGCGGAGCGTTTCACGTGGACCGCGGTCGCTAGCAAGCGCCGCGAGCAAATGATAGGGCGTCTAGGCTATGGCATCTGATCGCGCCAAACTTGCGGTGCTCATCGTCTCCTATTGCAATCCGGATGATGTCGATCGCTGTTTGAAGTCGTTGGCTCATTCTGATTGGAAGGATTTCGAGGTCTTCGTCTGTGAGAACGGAGGGAAGGAGGCGTTCGAGCGGATGTTGGCGGTAGTTGCCGGTCCAGACCAAACGCTCCAGCAACTGCACGGCGGCTCGGATATTCTGGACCACGCGAGAGGAAGACTAGCCGTCGTCGAAAGATGTCGATTTCGGAGCCGGGCAAATATCGTTCGGCTTGGACTTGCGGTGGATAATCTGGGCTATGGCGGTGGTGTCAACGCCTGGCTCGAGCAATTCCTTGAGAGCCCGGGCTGGGATTCCGTGCTCGTTCTCAATCCTGACACCGAGGTGGACAGTCATTGCTTGTCTGAATTAGTGGCGAAGGCTGCCGCAGGATTTGGTATGGTCGGTGCGACCTTGGTGTTCGATCACGTGCCGGACAAGATTATCAATTACGGTCTGCATTGGTCTTCGACGACAGGCCGTGTCGTAGCAGTTGGCCGAAACGCTCCGGCGGGGAGGGCTCCGTCGCACGAGGAGATGTCCGAGATTGACGCAATCAGCGGTGCTTGCGTTCTGGTCACGCGCGACTTCGTTGAAGAGGTCGGTCTGATGACTGAGGACTATTTTCTCTACATGGAGGACCTGGACTGGGGGCGCCGTCGTGGCGAGCATCGGATAGGATTTGCAGAAAGAGCGATCGTGCGGCACGTTGGGGGCACGGCTATCGGCTCTGCCGTCGATCCGAAGAAACGCTCCTACCTGTCTGTGTATCTGTCTGCCCGCAATAGCATTGTCTACGCTCGCCGTGAGGCAGGATGGCGGTGGGGCCTCCATTTTGCTTTCGGTTTGTTGTACGCGATCAGATACGTCGCCATGGGGGCTCCAACCGCCGCAAAGATTACCGTCAGAGGATTGATTGACGGAGTGCTGGGAAAGACAGGAAAGCCGGACGCATCCCTGCAATTGCACGTGCTTGGCTAGGCGCTCCTGTGTACCAGCGTCTTCTGTTGCGCTGGCCATCGTATCTCCTGGGAATCCCGACCGAACGGGGAACGCGCGGCAGCGGCTGGGAGAGGTCCTTCGTCCTTAACGTCTCGCCGATCGCTTTCAGCCCGTCCATGAAAGATGGGAGGCAGGCCCGGCGCTGCGGGCTCGAGTCCGCAGTCCGGCCCGAGGGCACCGATGCAGGCTCGATATGACTGCGATCAAACTATCGGAGCTCCAAGCCAGTGCGGCTAGCCCAACAATCGTACAAGATCTTTTCCGAGTTTCTGTAGGCTAATGAACAACATGGACGCGTCACTCAAGAAGACGAACAGAAGTGCATGGACAATGTACATGTGATCCCGAAATCGAATCAGCGCGCGGTCGATTAGCGCTCGCGGGTATGGAATTACGTAAAAGAGTAAGACGCATGCCGGTCCTAAGACCAGGGAGCCGGCCACGTCGCTTGGATAGTGCCATCCGAAGATGACCCGCGGCGCTGCTATAATGACGGCGATCCAGAGAAAGCAAAACAGTCCGACCAATCGATTTTCTATGAGGATCAGTGTGGCTAGTGCAAAGAATAGTGTCGAGGTGTCGCTGGGGAACGAGTTTCTGCGGTCCCAATCCAAACTCCATCGCGGATCGGCTACATTCAAAGGAAGCGCTGGGTCCAGAAGCGGACGAATGTGAGTGGCAAAATGAAATTGTATCCAGACCGAGAGAACTGTCGCAAAGCAAACCGCAATAAGGCCTGTGAGCATCCGGCTGCGCCGTTCTCGGTCATCGCCGGCGAACCACAACGCGAGTATTGAGAAGAATATCGGTCCCCCCCTGAACAAGGAATTGTTGGCAAATTCCCATACATACAGCGAGTCAGTTGCAGCGGACGAGTTCAGCCTGAGAAGGAGATCCCGATCCCATACGCCGCTTACCGTCCCGCTGAATCTTACCGCAAGAAGCTGCAATCCGAAGATTGCGGCGGCGAGCGCAACTACTGATGCGAACAATGTGATCTTCGACAGCCTATCCCAGGGGGAGCGCGGGACCTCCGTCGGGACGATCGAGATCACAGATGACCTGGTCTGGTCCTTCGCAAGCTGCCGTTTCATCGTATAAACTCCGTGAGCCGGACATTATATTAACCCGCCAGATAAATAAATGTGGAAATAAACGTAATTAAATAAAACGATGGAACTCGCGTGTACGGTGGCTGAAAATGATCCACGGCGGCACGGCCACCGCCTGCACGCTCCGTTAACCAGTGAGGCCCCGACAAGGGCAGTCCCCAGTCTCTTCGGAGCACGACACGAGCAAGGCTGTCGCTGGCGCAGGGGCGCATTCAGAGGAAGTGAAGACGTCGGCAGAGAAGTGGTTAATTTCCGCGCCCCCGACGCGGATAGATACGGCACTCGCTCCTCTAGGGTTATCGTTCGGAGCGTGATCGCCAAGACGGCCCCATGGCAGACCGAGGCCGGCAGCTACGACCCGCGTCCGTTGCATGAGCGCCTGCTCTTCAAGTATCGGCAGCAATCCAAGTTATCCGCCGACGAGACGATGATGCCGGTGCTCGACTCCGGCCGTGGGGCACCTGAAGACTGGTCAGCTCTGGATCTAGGCGGCGGACGACCGGCCATGGGGCAAGGCGGGTTCGCCGGACTTCGCCCAACTATGACCCTTTCAAGTAGCATTCTGTTTGTCCCGCGGGGGCGTAGCTTGGTCGTGTCTCCAGCGCTGGCTTTGCGGTGGTCGCCGATCATCCGTCGCCTAGCCGGAGTCGCCTGGCGAGCATGTGAACTGGGCTCCATGCTGACATACGCAGCTTCTTCGACCCGGTCGATCGCGAGTGGCTGTTGCGGGTGGTGGCGCACAGGATCGCCCGATCCTCTTATCCTACGGCTCATCGGGCTGTGGCTACGAGCTGGCGTCCTCGAGAGCGGCGAGAAGCAAGAGACGGACAGGGGCACGCCGCAAGGGGCAAGCATCAGCCCGCTCCTTGCTAACATCTTCCTGCATTACATCCTCGATCTCTGGGTCCACCAATGGCGTCGTCGCCATGCACGTGGTCGCGTTGTGACCGCGCGCTGTGCGGACGACTTCGTGGTGGGCTTCGAGAGCAAGGCAGATGCGCAGGAAATGCTCTGGGTCCTCAACGCGCGACTGGCCGGCTTCGGCCCGACGCTCCATGAGGACAAGACGCGGTTGATCGACTTTGGTCGGTTCGCTGCCCTCTCGCTTCAGCGGCGGTGCGAGCCACGCACCACGTGTGATGAAGATTCAGATGGGCCTTGCCACAATATTTATTATGCCGCTGATTAAATTAAGATTCGCAAATGAAAATATTGAATTGCGGGATTTTGCGTAGTGCCGTAAGCGTCATGCCCGCAGTGCGCAACGGCAACTATTCCAAAATCGATCGTAGCCGGCGATAACATTCTTTACTTTTAAATCGCAGGCGACTCACAATGCAGTCGTCCACAATTTGATTCGTATCCGAGTGAGTGTGGCAGGTGGGAGCCAAACATCACCCCGGCGTAGCCTAGTTGTGGTCCCAAAAAAGCCCGCGGCGCCCGGCCAATAGTCGGCTCGGCGATCATCACGTGGTGGTTTGTCCAATAATCAAAGTGAACGGCATGTTGCTCGGGGAAGGCCCTTCGGGGTCGAGCGCATGCGGATGACATCAAATCAGGAGAACAGGTAATGGCAGTTAACGACGGTTCTGCGAACGCGCCAATTGGATCAGCGCAGCTTTCGAGCCTGCTGGATACATATGGTATGAACCGGCCGGCATGGAAAGTCGCAGGGGTGGACTATCACGTCGGCGTGCCAACGGGACTGGCGCTGAAGGATCCGGCAACGATCTCAATGGCAGGCGTGTCCGTTGACGCGGCCCACAAGAGCATCACGGTGACGGGCAGCAACGTCACGCTCGACGGTTATGATTTCGGCGGCTGGGCTGTCGTCACCACGGCAGCGAACACTACCCTGACCAACTCGAACTTCAATGGTCTCAATCCGTCTGGGCCGCAGGATGCCGTTATTACAGGGACGTTGTCGTCCTCCAATCTGCATATCTCCAACTGTACCATCGATGGTCTGAGCGGCGGCGGGCATGCCGAATTTCTCGTCGAAATGGAAGGGCCTGGCCTCACGATCGAATATTCGTGGCTGAAGAATTCCAACTCCGACTTGATCGGCCGCCATGGTCAGGACGGCGGCGACATCACGATCCAATATAACCTGCTGCAGCAGGCCGGCATGGGCGGCTCAGGCACCCATGGCGACTATCTCCAAGTCTATGGTCCGACCATTGATTCGACCCACATCCTTTACAACACGGCGGTTCAGGATGGCGGTACGACCCAGGGCTTCATTGCCGACAACACGAAGTCGGGCGAGTTCGCCGGTAACACGCTGATCGGCAGCGTCAGCTATTGGATGTCCGTCTCCGGTCCGGGGACCGATGCCGCCAATCTCAGCGGAGCATTTTCGACGCACGACAACTATTTCGATGTGACCAAAGCCTTCGGCTTTAACTATCCGGCCGCCGGGCCGGACGACTCCTATTCCCAGACCTCCTTCGTGCACAATGTGAACATGGTGACCGGCGAGGTCGAGCAGGATGCCAATGCGCCTGCTTACACCGGACCCACCTACACGGAGCCGACTTCGCCTGCTCCGAGCGTCCCGGCGCCGCCGAGCGCCCCGACGATAGCCTCCCTCTCGGGCGACAGCGGCGTAGCCGGCGACGGTATCACGAACGACAATACCCTCGAGATCAAAGGCGCTGCCGCTGCCGGTAGCACAGTCAAGATCTACGACGGTTCGACGCAAATCGGTACGACCATCGCGAACTCGACCGGCAGCTGGGACTACATCACCAAGGTCCTGACCGACGCCAAGCATACGCTCACCGCGACTGCGACCGACTCGTCGGGCCAGACCAGCGCGGCATCGGCTGCGACGGTCGTCACCATCGACACCAAGGCACCGGCTGCTCCGACGATCGCGAGCGACACCGTGAACTCTGCCAATCAGGTGGTGGTGACGGGGACTGCCGAAGCGAACAGCGCGATCAAGGTGTATGATGGAACGACGCAGGTCGGGACCGCGACAACCAACTCGAGCGGTGCGTGGAGTGTCACGACGTCTGCGCTGTCGTCCGGTTCGCACGTCCTGACGGCCAAGGCGACGGACGTTGCCGGTAACGTCAGCGCTGCGTCGGCGGCTGTGGATCCGGTCATTGGTTCCGGAACGACGGGCTCCTCCGGCTCGGGCACGTCCGGTTCGGGTACCTCGGGTACAGGTACCTCCGGATCGGGTACCTCTGGCACCGGCACATCGGGCGCGGGCACCACTGCACCGGCCGCACCGAAGATCGTCACTTTTTCGACTGACAGCGGTGTCGCCGGCGATCACATCACGAGCGACAACACGCTGACCCTGACCGGGACTGCAGCAGCCAACAGCTCAGTCAAAGTGTTCGACGGCAAGACCCAGCTCGGCACGGTCACGGCGGATGCGAAAGGAGCGTGGCACTACTCGACTGTAGTGCTGGCCGACGGCAAGCACAGCTTCATCGCGACCGATACGGTTTCCGGCGTCACCAGCAAGGCATCGACTGCGCTGGATGTCACGGTGGATACCGCTGCCCCCGATGCTCCGGTTCTGTTGAGCGATTCGACCACGCACAACCGGGCAACGGTATTCGGCACCGCGGAAGCGGGGAGCTTGATCAAGCTCTATGAGGGCACGAACTTGCTCGGTACCGCGACCGTTGCAAGTGACGGCGGCTGGAGCGTGACGACTCCGAACCTCAAGCAGGGGGCGCACACCTTCACCGCGACGGCCACCGACGCTGCCGGCAACACCAGCGCCTTGTCGCAGCCGATTGATCCGCCGATTGGCTCGCACAACGGCGGCGGCACCTCAACCGTGGAAGTCACCAATGTGCAGCACCATTGGGGTCACACGGCAACGATCACGGGCACTGCCGATCCCAACAGCGCAATCAAGCTGTTTGACGGCACGACCTCGGTTGGTTCGGTCACCACAGGAGCCGACGGCAAGTGGAGCTTCAAGACCTCGGACCTGTCGGGCAAGAGTCACGCCTTTTCCGCAGAGCAGGTCGACACCACAGGCCACGTGGTCGGGACCAGCTCGGGCGAGGCGATCGTCGGTTCGGGCCGCAGCGACACGCTGACCGGTACCAAGGGCAACGACATCATGGTTGGCAAATGTGGTGCGGATACGTTCCAGTTCGCGTCGAACTTCGGCCATGACGTCATCAAGGACTTCGCTGCCCGCGGACCGGCTCACGACACGATCGAGTTCAGCAAGAGCGTGTTCGACAGTTTTGCGAGCGTTCTCTCCCACGCGGCCCAGTCAGGCCACGACGTCGTCATCGCGACGGGGAGCGACACCCTCACGCTGAAGAACATCAAGCTCGACAAGCTGAACAGCCACGACTTCCATTTCGCGTAGTCGCGAGTTCAGCGAAAGGAGCCGCTCGACTGCGGTTCAGATTATGGAAGGCGGGGATGGTCCCCCGCCTTCTTTGATTCCGGCTGCCTCTCTTGCTCTACGCATGAGCAGCTTCGCCGTGTTGGCGGGATACAAAGCGCGGACAGGATCGCTATGGGCGACCTTGGCCGGCCGACGCTTTGCGCAATGGTCATTCTCGGACCGCCAGCAGCCAAGCGCGTCGCGCCGCTACACTTTGTCGCTCCGATTTGACGGTCTTGTTCGGCCCTCAGCGCGTCAAGACGATCGCGGTGTGTGGAAATAAATGAAATTAAATGCGCTGGCCGGTCTCGTACCGGGCTTGCCGAGCGTCGAAGCAAACGATTTCTGTGGGCTAGGGCCGTGCCTCGGCAGATGGCGTGTTGAGTCTGGCTGTCTGGCGTGACATCAGAGAAATGCGCGACGATTTAATCAAAGAAAAATCTCGCGGATATTGCGGTACCGTGAGTTGGCGTGCTGGTTAAAAAAACCTCGGCCCGGCCCCCATCTGGTCCTAAAAAAGCCTACGGCGACCGGCACGTGAGGCCAAGCTGATTAACCATGAGGTGGTGGTACAGATCGCCACGGTATCGCGCTCTGCGAACGACTTCGTCGTGGAGTGCGTGTCGAAAAAGCTGAGAGGCAGATTAAATGGCGGGATGGCCATCATCTCACGGCGGTGCAGGAAGGTGACACGCAAGAGGTGCTCAGGCTCGGTGCGCAAAATCGGCCTGACTTCTACTTCGCGTAACTAACTCGACGACAGGGACATCAGACTCAAATCTGCCTTGCGGGATCTTCTTGGGGATCGTCACATAAGGCACGGTTCAAGGGTGGGAGCCATGACAAATTTTGAACGGTGGGGGGTAATAATCCCCCTGCCAGCGGGCACTTTTCGGATCCAACTTTCGCATTTGACGAGACTTGGGGCCGTCGCACGACAGTGGGCGGAAGATGCCGAGCTGCGGACGCGGGAGTCGATCGGCTGGGCAAGGCACCTCGTCGATGTCCTGCGGCGACGACTGTTCTCCGATGATCCGCGGCCGGCTAGCGACTATGATGAGTCGCAGTCGGAGCTGTCAGCCTTCTTGCGGTCTTGCCGCCGAATATTCTGGGCACTCGCGGCCTTCAGCGGGATGAGCAATCTCCTTATGCTCACCGGCTCGTTTTTCATGCTGCAAGTCTACGATCGGGTGCTGCCCGGGCGCAGCATACCGACGCTGATCGCCTTGATGGTTCTGGCCACGGTGCTTTACCTGTTTCAGGGCGGGCTCGATCTCGTCAGGAACAGGATCAGCGCCCGGGTGGGCCGATATTTCGATGAAAAGCTCGGCGTTCGCATATTCGATGCCCTTGTTCGCCTGCCCCTGAAGACCAGAGCCGATGGCGACGGCTTGCAGCCGGTGCGTGACCTTGATCAGGTCCGCAGCTTCCTGTCGAGCGGAGGGCCGACGGCGCTGTTCGATCTGCCCTGGATGCCGATCTATCTTGGCGTCTGCTTCCTCTTTCACTTCTGGATTGGCGTCACTGCGCTGGCCGGCGCGCTGGTGCTGGTCGGCATTACGATGCTCACAGAGACCCGGACACGAGGGCCGGCAAAGGCGTCCTCGCGTCTTGCAGTCTCGCGAACGGCATTGGCGCTCGAGGGGCGGCGAAATGCCGAGGTTCTACAGGCCATGGGCATGCGGCAGCAGGCGGCGTTGCGTTGGCGGGATGTCAACGCGAAGTACCTCGCGGCCCATGAGCGGGCCAGCGATGTCGCAAACGGGCTCGGGGGGGCGTCCAAGATATTTCGAGCGATCCTGCAATCGCTGGTTCTTGCCGTTGGCGCAGTCCTCGTCATCAACCAGGAATCGACGGCCGGCATCATCATTGCCGGATCGATCCTCACCGCGCGGGCACTGGCGCCCGTCGAAATGGCCATTGCGAACTGGAAGGGATTCGTCGCTGCGCGGCAGTCGGGGCAACGGCTCGATCATCTGCTGAGGCTGTTGCCTCACGAGGAGGAGCGGCTGGCATTGCCTCCTCCTGCCGAAACGCTCACGGTCGAGCATCTCTATATCGGCGCGCCAAACTCGGAGCGGCCGACACTCAGCGAGGTGTCGTTCCAGCTGCGGAGCGGGCAGGCCGTTGGTATCATTGGGCCGAGCGGATCGGGCAAATCGACGCTGGCGCGTGCGCTGGTGGGGGTATGGCCGTGCATTCGTGGCCGGATACGGCTGGACAATGCCGCGCTCGATCACTGGTCTTCGGACGCGCTCGGCAAGCACATCGGTTACCTGCCCCAGGACGTCGAATTGTTCGACGGCAGCATTGCAATGAACATTGCACGGTTCGATCCGCAGGCGACGGCCGCCGCTGTCTTGGAGGCCGCGCATGCCGCGGGTGCGCACGATCTCATCCTTTCGCTTCCCGACGGCTACGGCACGAAAATCGGCGAGGGCGGATTGGCGCTGTCGGCGGGGCAGCGGCAGCGCATCGGTCTCGCACGTGCCTTCTACGGCAAACCCTTCCTGGTCGTGCTCGATGAGCCCTCCTCCAATCTCGATGCCGAGGGCGAGGAGGCGCTGACAGAGGCGATTTTGAACGTGCGCCGCCGCGGTGGGATTGTCGCCGTGGTCGCGCATCGTCCCAAGGCGCTTGAAGGAGTAGACCATGTCTTGTGCCTTGGGGAAGGCAGGGTTCAGTCCTTCGGCAAGAGAGAGGAGGTTCTCAAGAAAGTGTTGCGGAATCCGGTACCGCTCAAAGTCGTCGCTGAAGCTCATGGAGGGGGCCGATGAACGGTCAGATAGCGCCGGCGCTGCAATCCATCCAGCGTTACATGATCGCCGGAATGATCATGTTCGCTCTGGTGACCTTTGGGGTCGGCGGCTGGGCGACAACGACCCAATTGTCGGGCGCGGTGATCGCCCAGGGCGTGGTCGTGGTGGATTCGAGCGTCAAGAAGGTTCAGCACGCCACTGGCGGGATCGTGGGGGAGTTGCGCGTGCGGCAGGGCGACCGGGTCAATGCGGGCGACACTCTGATACGCCTCGACGAGACTCAGACGCTCGCGAACGCGACAATCGTCACCAACAGCATCGATGAGCTGCTCGCGCGGCAGGCTCGTCTCGAGGCTGAGCGCGATGGCGCCGAGGAGGTCAAGTTTCCCAAGGTGCTGCTCGACCGGGCCAAGGAGAGCAACTCAGAGGCGAGCCGAGCAATCACCGCTGAGCGGAAGCTGTTTGAGCTGCGTCGCCAGGCGAGGAGCGGCCAAAAAGCCCAGCTGCAGGAGAAGAGCGCGCAGCTGGAGAACGAGATCAAGGGCTATATGGGGCAGACCGAGGCCAAGCAGAAGGAAGTCGAATTCATCCGGCAGGAGCTGGAGGGCGTGCGCAGCCTCTGGCAGAAGAACCTGGTGCCGATCACGCGGCTCAATTCCCTCGAGCGCGACTCAGCTCGCATCGAAGGCGAGCGCAGCCAGCTCTCAGGAATGATTGCTCAGTCGAAGGGCAAGATCTCCGAAATCGGACTCCAGATCATTCAGGTCGACCAGGACCTGCGGACGGAGGTCGGTAAGGACCTGATCGAAACACGCTCGAAACTCTCCGAACTGAGCGAGCGCAAAACTGCGGCGGTCGATCAATTAAATCGGGTCGATATCAGGGCACCGCAATCAGGCCGCGTCCACGAGCTCAGCGTCCACACGGTTGGGGGGGTAATCACTCCCGGTGAGCAAATCATGCTGATCGTACCTGACGCGGATTCGCTTGCAATCGAGGTCAAGATCGCACCGCGCGATATCGACCAGGTCTATGTGGGGCAGACCGCGACAATGCGCTTCGCGGCGTTCAACCAGAAGACTACGCCCGAAATCGATGGCGAGGTCAGCATGGTCTCGGCCGACATTACGCAAGATCAGCGTGCCGGTACGAGTTATTACACGGGGCGCGTTCTGCTGAAGCCCGAAGAGCTGGCGAAACTCGGGTCGGCCAAGCTGCTGCCCGGCATGCCGGTGGAGGTCTTCATCAAGACGGCGGGTCGGACCGCGCTGTCCTATCTGCTCAAGCCGTTGCACGATCAGGCGGAGCGTGCATTCAAGGAGCGTTGATTCCTCGCGGAAGCTAGCTAGCAGCGCTCGACTTCACGCGATCGGGGCCAACGCCGATCCGTGGCGTCGGCGTTGGGGTAGCCTCTGAAAGCACGGCGTCAGCACCGGGCGTGCCCGACCGACGAAAGAGCATCACGGTAAGCGTCGTTCCGCTCGCACCTTCTCGCGGAAGATGGAATAGGCGAGCTTCACGATCTCTTTGAAGGGATCGGCTTGTGTCTATGCTTGACCATACGCTTAAGTCGGACGTGACGGCGCGCCGGCTGGAGGTGATCACGGAGACGGGACGCCGTCGTTGGTTCTCCAAGGACGACAAGACCCGGATCGTCGAGGAGACGCTGGCACCAGGGGCGGTCGTTTCCGAGATTGCCCGTCGACACGGGCTGAGCCCGCAGCAAGTCTTCACCTGGCGCCGGCAGGCGCGCCGGTCGCCGGCCGCCGATGGCTGACGATCCGCCGCTTGTACCGGCGGTGGTAGACGCCCCAATGCCGGCGGTAGCTGTTGGCCATGAGCGCAAGACAGCGCGACGCAAAGCCAGGCCGAATGTCCGGGCTCGCCGTTGCGACGCTGGGGACATCGAGATCGAAGCCGAAGGCGTTACGATCCGGGTCGGCCGAGGCACGGACGTGGTGATGATTGCGGCCATCGTCCATGCGCTGAAGGCAGGCCGGTTATCGGCCCGTCCGGAACTGTCCGGGTGATGGTCGCAACCAAGCCGATCGACTTCCGCAAAGGAATGGAAGAGCTCGCGATGCTGGTACGCGAGCACATGAAAGCCGATCCGTTCTCGGGAGCTGTTTATGTGTTCCGTGCCAAGCGGGCGGACCGGATCAAGCTGATCTTCTGGGATGGTACGGGTTTGTGCCTGTTCGCCAAGCGGCTCGAGGAAGGCCTCTTCCACTGGCCGAAGATCGAGGATGGCGTGATGCGTTCATCGGCGGCGGAATTGTCGGCGCTGCTCGAAGGGCTCGATTGGCGGCGTGTCCACGCGGCACGGGAGACGGTCGTCCCGAAGCAAGCCGGATAATTGTGGGCCGCGCTGCGGCGAAGTGAATCAGGGGTATCGAGCACGTCGTCAGGCGGGCGCGAATATGCTCTGATTTGCCTGTGAGCGATAACCTTCCTGATGATCTTCAGACGCTGAAGGCGATGCTGCTGGCCGAGCGGCACGAGAGCGAGCGGCTGCGCCAGATCATCAAGGAATTGCAGCGTCATCGCTTTGGCCGGAAGGCAGAGTCGCTTCCTGAGGAACAGATGCTGCTGGGCCTCGAGGACGTCGAGCAGGTCGCGGCCTCTACCGAGGCCTGTCAGGACGAGACCGCCCCGGGAGGCCGGGCGGAGCGCGCACGCAAGCGCCGCAACAATCGCGGCGCACTGCCGGCGCATCTGCCGCGGATCGAGGTCGTCGTCGATATCGACGACAAGACCTGCCCCTGCTGCCAGGGCGAGCTGCACCGGATCGGTGAAGACAAGAGCGAGCGGCTGGAGATGGTGCCGGCGCAGTTCCACGTTGTCGTCACCCGACGTCCCAAATACGCCTGCCGCGCCTGCGAAGATGGCGTCCTGCAGGCCGAGGCTCCGGCCCGGCTGATCGAGGGCGGACTGCCGACGGAGGCAACCGTCGCTCAGGTTCTGGTGTCCAAATACGCCGATCATCTGCCGCTCTACCGGCAGGCCCAGATCTATGCCCGCCAGGGCATCCAACTCGACCGCTCGACACTGGCGGATTGGGTTGGGCATGCCGCCTTCCATTTGCGTCCGCTGCATGAGCGCCTCCTCACGGTGCTTCGAGCGAGGTGCAAACTGTTCGCCGACGAGACGACAGTGCCGGTGCTCGATCCCGGTCGAGGGCACACCAAGACTGGCCAGCTCTGGGCCTATGCCGCCGACGACAGGCCTTGGGGTGGCCTCGATCCGCCCGGCATCGCCTATGTTTATGCACCCGACCGCAAGGCCGAGCGGCTGTTCAGCCATCTTGCCGGCTTCAAGGGCGTCCTGCAGGTCGATGGCTACAACGCCTATCCAAAGCTTGCCGAACGTGGCGAGGTCGAGCTCGCCTTTTGCTGGGTGCACAGTAAGCGTAGCGCCGAGGCCCCTTAGATTGCTTGTGCGGAGTCTTGAGAGCACCGTTAGAAGAGTCATCTTCTGCAAGGGTGCTCACAATGGACGACCATTCTGACGACATAAGACGACCGTTGTCACCGCGTATTGAAGTGTTCGCAGGCACAGGTCGCAAGCGCTGGCCGGATGATTTGAAGGCGCAGATTGCTGCGGAAAGCCTCGAGCCAGGGGCGGTTGTCACAGACGTCGCCCGTCGCCATGGCTGCCGGCCCCAGCAGGTGCATGACTGGCGGCGCCGGGCGCGTTTGGGCCAGTTGGTATTGCCGGCGTCGGCGGACACGCTGTCGTTCGTGCCGGTGATGTCGGAATCGGCGTTGCCTGCGGCCACGGACCCCTCCGGGTCGCCGGAAGCCGCCGTTGTGACGGTTGAGCTCCAGGGCGCGCGCGTGGAGGTGCGCGGGGCATCTGGCCTTGCTGTATTGAGCGATGTGTTCATTGCGCTCCGACGGACACGTTCATGCTGACGCCACCCGCGAGCCTCATGATCTACGTGGCGACGCAACCTGTCGACTTCAGGAAGGGAGCGGAAGGCTTGGCGCTGTTGGCGAAGGAGACGCTGGGCCATGATCCGATGAAGGGCGTGGCGGTGGTGTTCCGTGCGAAGCGCGCCGATCGGGTGAGGATCGTCGTCTGGGACGGCAGCGGCCTTGTGATGTACTGGAAGCGGCTCGATGGCAGCGGCTTCAAATGGCCACCCATCGTGGCCGGTGTGATGCGGATGAATGTGGCCCAGCTGTCCGCGCTTCTGGCCGGCATGGATTGGACGCGGATGCATGCGCCTCGAATCCCGCGGCCGAAAGCGCTTGCGTAAAGATACAGATCTTCGCTGCATCGTGACGCGAAGCATGGCAAGCTCGGGCCAATGAGTGATTTGCCCGATGATCTGCCGAGCGATCCAGCCGAGTTGCGTGCCTTTGCCGCGGCTCTGCTGGATCGCTGCGCCCGGCTCGAGCGGTTGCTCAAGCTTGCAAAAGATGCGCAGTTCGGTCGGTCCTCGGAAAAGCTGGATGCTGATCAGCTGCAACTTGTTCTGGAGGATATCGATCAGGCCGTTGCGGCTCTCGAAGCCGCCGAGGATCGCGCCAATCCCAAGACATGCGAGAAGAGAGCTGCCGCGCGCAGGGCCAACCGCGGTCAGCTTCCGGAGCATTTGCCGCGCATCGTCGAAACTCTGATGCCCGCTGCAACCTGCTGTCCGTCCTGCAAAGGCGATCTCTTTGAGATCGGCCACGATGAGAGCCAGAGGCTGGACGTCGTGCCGGCGCAGTATCGCGTCATCGTCACCCGCCGGCCCAAGCTGGCCTGCCGCGCCTGTCATGGCGTCGTCCTCCAGCACGCCGCGCCCGAGCGACTGATCAGGGGAGGATTGCCTACCGAGCGACTGGTCGCGCATGTCATCGATGCCAAGTATCATTGGCATTTGCCGCTTTACCGCCAAGCGCAGATGCTGGCGACGCACGGTATCGCCATCGACCGTTCCACGCTCGCCTTCTGGGTCGGCTATACCGCCCAGGAATTGAAGCCCTTGTGGCATCGTCTGCGCCAGCTTCTGCTGGTCTCGTCGAAGCTCTGTGTCGATGAGACCCCCGCACCGGTGCTGGATCCGGGGCGCGGCAGGACTAAAACCGGCTACTTCTGGGCGCTGTCACGCGATGACAGGCCTTGGGCCGGACCTGACCCACCTGGCGTGGTTTACGCCTATGCACCGGGCCGCGGCGCCTTTCATGGCTTGCGGCTGCTTGAGGGCTATCGCGGCATCATCCACTGCGACGGCTATCGGGCTTACAAGACCATGACCCGAGAGACGCGTGCGGACGCCCTGTCCGGAACGCTCGCCTTCTGCTGGTCGCATCTGCGGCGCCAGTTTGTGAAGATCGAGCGCGAGGCTGCGCCGGCGCCAGCTCCGGTTGCCCGCGAGGCCCTTGAGCGCATCGCCCAACTTTACGCGGTCGAGAAGGCACTCCGCGGCCGATCTGCGGACGAGCGCCGCGCGGGGCGATAAGCGCATGCCCGGCCTTTGGCTACAGCCTTGAAGCAGTGGTTTGAGGCCAAGCTTGCTCACCTTGCGCAGAAGAGCGACACGGCAGAGACCCTGCGTTACGCGCTGCGTCATTGGGACGGCGCGACGTTCTACCTTGATGATGGGCGCATCGAGATGGACACGAATGCTGTCGAGCGTGCGATGCGGCCGATCAAGCTCAATGCGGAGAACTCCCTTTTTGCCGGTTGCGACGAGGGTGCCGAGAATTGGGCATTGCTGGCTTCGTTCATTGAGACCTGTAAGCTCAATGGCGTCAGTGCCAAGCACTGGCTCGCTGACGTTCTCGCCAAGCTCGTCAATGGTTGGCCTGCGGCGCGACTGGACGAACTGCTTCCCTGGGCGTCGACCTATACGATGCATACACACGATCCGAGGCTGGCGGCATGAGCCTGAACACGACCGCGGTCCGGATCAAGGTGACCCTCAAGGATGTGAAGCCGGAGGTGATGCGTCGCCTTGTCGTACCCGTCACCCTGCGCCTTGATCGGCTGCATCTGGCGCTTCAGGAGGCATTCGGCTGGACGAACAGCCACCTCTTCGAGTTCTTCGCTGGCGAGGTCCGTTGGGGGATTCCTGACCCCCACAACGATTATGGCCACCAGCCCATGGATGCCAGCAAAGCGCGGCTTTGCGATGTCGTTCGCGAGACCGGCGCCAAGACGATCCATTATCTCTATGACTTCGGCGACAGCTGGGACCATGTGATCAAGCTCGAAAAATGGTTCGAGAACACCACGACGGAGGGGCTTCCCTTCCTGCTCGAGGCCGCCGGTCGTTGTCCTCCGGAAGACGTCGGCGGTGCGCCAGGCTATGCCGAATACCTCGCCGCCATCAGCGACCCCGGCCATCCCGAGCACGAACACATGCGCCTCTGGGGCCCGGAGCGGTTCGATCCCAACGTCGTCGACCGGAAGGCGCTCGAAGCCGCCGTCAACGCGTTGTCCGACACATGGATACCGCGGCGACGCGCCACGCGAACAAAATAGGCGTCAAGCGCCATTCAAAAGGGCTGCAGAGCTACGCTTACGGTGCACATGCGGCGCAACTTCTATGAACTCGCGACACCCGGCCCCGCGCCGATCGCAAGCGAGGCGCTAGACTAGAGCGGTTCACGAATTTATTGAATCGGAAGGGATTCCGGATCTGGGGCGAATATGATTCAAGATGCTGGCTGGGCTGGAGGCCAGCATCCGATGGTGCGACCAATTTCCAACGATTTGCGCAAGCGCGCGGTATCCGCTGTTGCCAAAGGTGAGAGCTGCCGATCTGTGGCGGAACGGTTTGGCGTTGCGGTCTCGTCAGTTGTGAAGTGGTCACAGCGTTATCGAGCGACCGGTTCGGTAGCGCCTGGCAAGATGGGGGGTCACCGCAAGCCTGTGCTTGATCCGCATCGCGCCTTCATCGTCGAACGGATCACTCAGACGCCGCATCTGACGCTGCATGGCCTGAAGGCGGAACTGGCAGCCCGTGGGGTCAAGGTTTCACACAACGCGGTCTGGCTGTTCCTACGCCGGGAAGGGCTGCGGTTCAAAAAAAACATTGTTCGCCCTCGAACAGGCTCGCGCCGACGTCTCTCGTAGGCGCCAGCGTTGGCGATCCTGGCAGGCCGGACTTGATCCGGGTCGGCTCGTCTTCATCGATGAGACCTGGATCAAGACCAACATGGCCCCTTTGCGAGGCTGGGGCCCCAAAGGGGCACGCCTGCGTGGCTTCGCCCCGCACGGGCATTGGCGTACCCTCACATTCCTCGGCGCACTCCGCCATGACCAACTCACAGCACCCTGCGTCTTCGACGGCCCCATCAACGGCGAATGCTTCCGCGCTTATGTGAAGCACCTTCTCCTGCCAACCCTGCGCGAGGGGGACATCGTCATTCTCGACAATCTCGGAAGCCACAAGTCGAAAGCCATCAGGCAGATGATCAAGGCTGCCGGCGCCAGGCTCTGGTACCTGCCGCCATACTCGCCCGACCTCAACCCGATCGAACAGGCCTTCTCCAAGATCAAACATTGGATGCGGCAAGCTCAGAAGCGCACCATCGAGGACACCTGGCGCCATATCGGTCACCTCGTCCAGGACATCCAGCCTCGCGAATGCGCCAACTACTTCGCAAGCGCCGGTTATGCTTCAATCAAAATGTGAAACGCTCCAAAGCACATCGCCGCATTCTATGCGATCGAGAAGGAAATCCGCGGCCGCAGCGCCGAGGAACGTCGCCTCGTGCGGCAGCAGAAGAGCCGACCACTGGCCCAGGCCTTTGAGACCTGGTTGCGTGCCAAGCTCGCTCTCATCAGCCAAAAGGGCAAGCTCGCCGAGACCATTCGCTACGCCCTCTCGCGCTGGCAAGGGCTGACGCGCTTCATCGACGACGGGCGCATCGAACTCGACAACAATACCGTCGAACGATCAATCCGTGGCATCAAGCTCAGCCGCAAGAATGCGCTGTTTGCCGGATCCGACGGTGGCGCCGAACATTGGGCCGTCGTCGCTACCTTGGTCGAGACTTGCAAGATCAACGACGTCGATCCGCTCGCCTATCTTGCCGACGTCCTGACCAGGATCGTCAACGGGCATCCAAACCGCGACATCGATCAGCTACTGCCCTGGGCCTACCGAGCTCAAGCCCTCAAAGCCGTGGCCTGAGAACGACGCTTACGCATCACGAGCCAAGACAGAATCTGTAGCCTGGCTCGAGGACCCAACCGCGGCGTTCTGGTGATGTCAGCTCGCCGCAAGAGATCTGGCGGGGCGGACATCGTGAGGTCGCCCACCTCCCGATCAACCGCGGTAGAGCACGCGGCTTTCGACGGATCGACCGTGACGGATGTCCGTTGCCCCCGGGCGGAACTACCGATCGCTCGAGCGACCGTCCGCTCAGCACGTCCATTCGCTTGGCGTCCAGGGTCATCACCGCCACGCAGGCAAGTATTATAGTCTCGGCCCCTAGAATGACGAGTAGCTCATCCGGCATTTAGATCCGTCCTTCCCGAGGAAAGCCTGTTTGAAGATCAGGCTTCGGTGAACGATTAAATCAACGATTATAATTATTCTTGGCGTTAAGTTGCTGCTGCTCCGAATAGGCGATGCGCGTTCCGTGCCGAACTTGAGAAGCTTCTCCATTGCGCCGCCCGACATCGATCGGGATTCACGTGGGCGGACTGCGACGATGCGCTTCGCCGCGCTCAAACCGGAAGATCGACGACTATCTGGAGAGTCTCGACAGCGGTCACAACAGGAGCAGCGCGCCGGCATGAGCCGCGACTGGGGCCGCGTCGCGCTGAAACCGCATTCGTCCACCTACGCAGGTGTGGCCTGCCGGTCGGGAGGGCGGTGGGACCCGGCTTGCAAACCGCGCGGGCTTGAAGCTGGCCGCCGCTCCCTCGCTGCTCGTACGCCATACGCCCCGAGCCGGATCATTCGACTTCGCGCGGTACAGAGTCCGATCACGTCGCGCCTAGTCCGGTTTGCGCTGACGGCGCCTGATTATCCAATACGCCGCATATGCAACTGCGGCGAAGGATAGCCCCGCGCCCGCGACCGGTCCAGGTGCGCCCTGTGCTGTTCCCTGACCGACGTAGGTGTAGCTTTGGTCAGGAGGAAAGAACAGTGTAGCCGTAAAATAGACGCCGGCCGGGATCGCTGCGGCCATCGTGAGGAAAATGGCAAGAACCCACCCGGGCAACGTCATGGCTCTTCTCCTGCAGTTTATAAAATAAATATTTCAAATATTATAATCACCAGAATTTAAAATAGGTGTCAATATAAATCTTGGATGGAGACCGATGGAGAATGCGCGCGCGACGATTTGACGCCGGTACCATCAAAATCCGATGGTCGCACGAGAAGGTCGAAGCTGAATCACGCGGTGCGATTCTGAATTTCAGCCCATGGAAGCCGTTCTGCATTGCAGCCCAAGCTCTCCGCCACGTCGATGACCGGGGTGATGTGTCGAACGAATCCAAGTTCGCGAAGAAATCTCGACCACAGATAATGAAGCACCGTCCAGGCTATCGGCTGTTGCGCGTACACTTGGCCCCGAAACACGACGAACGAGCGATCGGTTCCTGTTGCCAGATGTCGAACGAGATTTCTGTTGGAGCCGTCAGGAGTAAGCTTTGCGACTTGCAACTGACATGACGCTCTGGTGGCGCGGATGATCAGAGTGCCAGTCGTAACTTCATTGGTCGCTACGACGCTGAAGTGATTTTGTTCGAGGAATCTAACGAGATCCTCTCTTAGCTGGCCTGGATTTTCAAATGGGATCGCAATCTTCCACGCAGTGGCCAGCAATAGCACGGCCGCGATAACCCAGTTAAAGCGGGCGGAGCAGTTCACGCCTCACCCCCAGCATGCAGAAGCCGACCGTCAGGCCCAAAATGGCTGTGTTCGCGACCGCGCCTCCCCACCAACTATGGAACATGGCGTAGTGCCATTGGCTCAAGCCCATAAAGCTTATACGAGTGACATTCACGGCTACGACCGAGAAGCAAGCCATTAGACACCAGAATAGATCGTAAGCAGATCTCTTGTGGCGGGCTAACTGGCTCACGGTCACCCAGCAGAGAAATGCAAGCGACACGTTTGCGAGCGAGGAACAGCCCGGCAGAATGACCAGAACGCCGGACGCGTCGGCAAATTCGACGACGTCTCCGGTTCGGGGGGTACGCAATATCCAACCGACGAGTGCGGCGTCGATCCGCAAAATTAGCTCGGCAAAGAAATGAAAGAACAACCGGCTCCAAAGCATGGGCACAGTAACGGCAAGAAGGATGAGAGCGCCACGCCGTGTCGAAGAGGCATCGGACGTGCTGATGACATAGAGACTGAGCGCGGATACTGCCAGCCAACTGGCGGGACCTACCGGTAGAATGGCGAGCAGCACAAAGGCCGCTCCCAAGACGAGTTCTGAAGAACGAATCCCAATCGTTCGCTCTTGAAGAACGAGGGAAACTCCAGCGACACATGATATCCAAACGATTACACTGATCTCAAACGTGTCGAGAAGCGCATCGAGCCATCCAAGTCCGTGGATCGATTGAATGACACGGGACGCTAGACCGCTGGCGCAGCCCAGAGCAAATAATCCTGCGAAGAATCCGCCACGAGTTAGATCCTTCACCAGGGGCGATGCGTAGCTTCCGACAATCGGTTCATCCGAAGCAGTCATAATATAGTGCCTCGTGCTACCTCAACTTAGTCGTGAAAGGCCCCGGCGACAACCGGAGCGCCATTTCGAACCGTCTAAGATCTCTCCATCCCTGGAGCCCCCGCGGTGGTCGAGCACATGCATGGCTCCTCGCAAGCCATCGTCCTCCTCGGTCCGGCGCCTCGGTGCGTCAGTTCGACCGACCAGCTGCCAGACGACTGGGCTCGTGTGGGTACGTTGGCTATTCAGGGCATTGCTACGCACGAGGTGGTGCACGACGGCATTGCCGCATAGGCCTCGGGATCGCGGCATGCGGACTAACCCACTGCCTTGAAGGTCGCGACTTGCATCACCCATGCCGCGGAGCCCTGGAGAGACGCGGTCGCATTGTAGGTACCCGTGGCGGTTACGAACCGGTCTTGAGCGATATCAAGGTCGGGGGTCGTAATGACACGCGTGGTAAAACCACTGCCCGCCCCCGTAAACCCACCGACGGTCGTTCCGGCACCAAAAATGAGTTGGTGCGCGGTGGAGGTCGTAACGGCTCCACTGTTTGCCGAATTGGTAGTGCCAGACGCCGAGGTGCCCACGTCAAACGGATTGATGGGAGCGAGACCACTGTACTCCAGAGCGCGAATGTCCACGTATTGAGTCGCAGTGTTGAAGGTCACTGTCACAGTGTTGGCGCCGGCGGCCGCTTGCTTGATATTCGGGGCGTAGTAGATGGCCTGGCTGATACCGCTGCCTCGCGCCGTCGGGACGGAGAGCTGATAGACGTTGCCGGCCGAGTCCGTGATTGACGTGATGTTCGATGTCGTATTGTTCCATCCGATTACGAGGATGTTTGTATTCCCCGTCGTCTGGGCGTTCGTGTAGGCAACCGATACCTGAGTCTGGTTGGATTGCGGGGTGGCGTAATTCGCTTGGACGAATGCCAACGGTGCCGGCGCCGTGACTGCATTGTACATGGCAGTGTAGGTGGCACCGCCAACGGGAACGACAATAATGTGGTCCTGAGTTCCGCCATCCGACCACGAAACGAAGTTGTAGGTGGTCGCGCCGACCGTCGTGTTGCGGGCTTCGATTTCGTGGTTGAAGCCGATGAGCGTATCGTAGGTGAAAGGTGTCGTACGCGCGATACCGTCCAGGTAAAGCGTGAGTCCGGCCGGCGCCGTGCCGAAGTCTAGATTGACCTTATCAGGGAAGATCGTGACGGATTGGCTCGATTGCAGCCCGCTGGAATCGGTTACAGTCAGCATTATGCGGTACCGCGTGAACCCGCTGAAGTCGTGCCCGGAGGTCGGGATCGTGAGCGTGCCGCTGGTCACGCCGGTGATCGGGATGCCCGGATGAACATGACCTTCGTGGAGGAAGTCGATATTCCAGGTGTAGGCACTTGCGGGGAGTGTACCATCTTCGGCATCGGTCGCGGTGCCGCTGAATGTGATGACGTCGCCTGCCCTGAAGGTCGCGCCATCGGTTGGCGCAAGGAGGCTGACAACGGGACTATTGCCGACGCTGATCGCGATCGGGGTCGATAGCGTGGAATTGACTCCGTCGGAGACCGTCAGCCGGGCCTGATACGGGCCGGAGACTGTATATGTGTGCGACGGGTTGGCCGCGGTCGAAGTCGCGCCGTCACCGAAGTTCCAAGAATAGGTGAGAGGCTTTCCTTCCGGATCAGATGAACCGTCGCTGGAGAAGTCGACGGTGAGCGGGCTGGGTCCTTTCGTTGGTGATGCCGAAGCCGTCGCGACCGGTGGCAGATCCGATTGAATGAATTCGATGCGGCGGATTTTGCTTACGCCGAATGTACCGCTGATATCGGAGTAGCCGAGGTCGACATAGTAAAGCGCGCCATCGGGGCCTTCGGTCAAGTAGACAATGTCCCCGTAGGGGCCATCTACCGAGCCGTCGGCTGGCTCGAAGTTGAAGACGCCGGTGACGCTTCCGTTGGCGTCAAACGTCATGCGCTTGATCCAGTTCTGAGTGTAATCCGCAAAAAAGAAGCTGCCCTGATAGCTGCTTGGGAACTGCGTGCCGTGATAGACAAACCCGGCGACGACTGCGGCGTCGCGGCCGTTGTGCGGATAATAGTAAGCTGGTCCAGTGTAGGCGGGATTCCCATTCGGAGTTTCTACGTTCGGCCAGCCGTAGTTGGCACCCTTTGCTCCGATGTCGATTTCCTCGATTGCAGTCGAGTAGACGTTCCCGCCAACATCGCCAATGATCAGCCGCCCTGTGGGCGCGTCGTAGTAGGCGCGGAAGGGATTCCGCAGACCAAGTGCCCATACCGCATCGTAGTTCGGCCCGTTGCCGTCATAGAACGGATTGTCAGTGGGAACGGTACCGTCCATGTTGTATCGCAGGATCTTGCCGCGCGGCTTCGTGAGATCCTGAGCTTCGCCAGCCTGAAAGTGCTCCCCGGTCGTGAGAAGGATCTTGCCGTCGTTGCTGAAGTTGATTGCTCCGCCGTGGTGCTCGGCGTTGGCAATTTCCGAGTCCTGATAAATGACGAACTCGCTGCCAGGAACGGTACCCGTCAGCGTTGCGTTCGCCGTGAAGCGCGAGAAGCGATCTACGTTCGGCGTCCCCAGCGTATAGAAGATGTAATAGTAATGGTTGGTGCTGAAGTTTGGGTCGAGCGCTATGTCATAGATGCCTTGCTGTACGCCCGCCGAGCCGATGTTGGTGAGTTGCAGGAAGGGCGTGGGATCGGGTGTGGTATAGGGCGGCGGCATCGTCTTGATCGTGCCGGCGAGCTCCACCACCAGCATGCGGCCGTCGGGCAGGAATTTGATCGCGGTCGGCAGATTGAAGCCCGTCGCCAGGATCTCGTTCTGGAAGAAGCTGCTGTTCGCGACGTTGACGGTTATCGGTGCTGACAGTGTCGTATGGCCGTCTATGTCGGTCGCCATCGCGGTGATAGTGTGCGCGCCATTGCTTGCCGTACGCGTGTCCCACGCAAGCGCGTAAGGATCGGTCGTATCGGGGGAGCCGGTGGCCACGTTGTCGATATAGAACTGCACATTGGCGATGCCGGTGTCGTCGGTTGCATCTGCGGTCACATTGACGATGCCGCTAACTTGCGCCCCATTGATTGGGGAATCTATCAGGACCTGCGGTGATCCGGCCGTCGGGTTGCCGACGGGCGTCGTCATGTCCGATTGCACTTGCGCAGAGGTCAGTGCGCGGTTGTAGATGCGCAGATCATCGAGCGCTCCCTTGTAGAATTGGGCGGTCGACGCATCCGCTCCGATGCGCATGGGGTTGCCGCGCGCCGTGATCGTTGCTGACAGCGCCTGCGTGTTGACGAGGGTTCCGTTGACATAGGTCATGACTTGCGCACCATCAAAGGTGATGGCGAGGTGGGACCACTGGTTGAATGGCAAAGTGGTTCCTCCGGTGGCGACGCGCGCACCACTGGATGTCCCAATATAGAAATCGGTCTGATTGCCGCCGCGCAGTTCGAGTCCATACTGGTAGTAGGGCGACGACATCGTCGTATTCCAGAACTTGCCGATGACGACAGAATCGCCGCTCGCGAGCGACTGGGGATTGATCCACATCGACAATGTGAGGGCATTACCGGAAATGTTGGTCGAGGCGGAGTTTGGAATGGAAATGAAGTCGTTGACTCCGTCAAAGCTCGCGGCGCGGCCATTCTTGCCGGCTATCCAGGCAACGCCGTTGTTGAGTGTCGCCAGGTTCGACTGCCCTGAGGAGTCGCCCGCAGTCGTTCCCGATCCCTCATCGAAGGAATAGGCAGCGACCAGACCCGGTGTTTGAGTGTTTGACACCGTGATGCTGACGGGCAGCGAATCGCCGGTGTTTCCGGAGGTATCCCGTGCGCGTGCCGCGATCGTGTGGACGCCATTCGCGACCGTCGTCGTGTCCCAGCTGACGCTGTAGGGTGATGTCAGGTCTTCGCCCCCGCCGACCGCGATATTGTCCACCAGGAAGGTCACGCCCGCCACCCCGGCATTGTCGGATGCATTGGCACTGATCGTTATCGTACCTGAGACGGTCTCCGATCCCGTCGGCCCTGTGATCGTGGCCGTAGGTAGTGTCGTGTCGGGCGTCAGCGTGGTGGCACTGGCCGGTATGGACTGTCCGGAGAGGTTCGACGCCGCGTCCCTCGCCCGCACGGTATAAGTGTAGGATGTGCCTGGCGACAGGCCGGTATCGCTGAACGTGGTCGTCGTCGGGGTGCCAACCTGCGCACCATTACGGAAGACCTGATAACCGGTGACCGCAACGTTGTCGGGCGAGGCGTTCCACGACAGATTGATCTGCGTTGTCGAAGCCGCGGTCGCCGTGAGGCCTGTAGGAGTCGATGGCGGCGTGGTATCCTGGGTGGCGGTCGTCGTGAATGTAGCGTTTGAGCTGATCCTTTCGTTCCCGGCAGCGTCGATCGAACGGACGCGGTAATTGTAAGTCGTGTTGGGAGCAAGGCCGGTTAGCGCAACGCTGTGTGCCGTCACCAGGGTTGCATCAAGTGTTGTCGAGGACCCGTAACTGGTCGTCAGCCCATACTCGACCCGCGAAGTGGCGGCTTCATCGGTTGTCCACGTGACTTGTGCGGTACTGCCGGTAATATTCGTTGCTGTCCGCCCGGAAATCGTTGGTGCGGTCGTGTCGAGCACGATGGTATCAGTCACCGCCGCAGACCAGTTGCCCGCGGCGTCCATGAACTGAACATAGACCGTCTTGGTGCCTGTTGCACTCGATAACGTCCAGGACTTGGTCGGGGCGAAGGCTTCCGCCGTCGAATACGAGCTCCCGCTGTTGGAGAAGCGCATCTGCTTGACGGACGTCACCGCATCGGTCGCTGTGAGCGTCAGCGTGACCGACGTGCTGTTGGTCGCCGCTGCGCCGCCGTTGATCGTCACCGTACCGGTTGGCGCTTGATTGTCGACGGTGATGTTGACCGGCGTCGAGTTGGTTATGTTATTGGCAGCATCGCGTGCCTGCGCGGTCAGCGTATGCAAGCCATTCGATGCCGCGCTCGTGGTCCATGAGACGCCGTACGGCGAAGTGGTATCCTCGGTGCCGATCAGGGTGTTGCCGTCCAGCAGGAACTTGACGCCGGCAACGCCGATGTTATCCGAAGCGCTCGCTGCAAGATTCACGGTGCCGGATACGATCGAGCTCGGAGACGTGAGGGACACGGTCGGGGCAATGGTGTCTGCCGTTCCGGCAAGAGGAGTTGCCATATCGGTCTGGATCTGATCGGGGGTGAGCGCATGATCGGCGATGCGCACGTCATCGATAAGACCAGGAAACGCGAAGCCTGTACGGCCCGGTCGACTACCGATATTCACGTTGGCCGTCGAATTCTGCTGCGAACTCGTGACTGTGCCCATCAACTGTCCGTTGTCGAGGACACCATTGAGATAGACGTTCAAGGTTTGGCTCGCAGCGTCATAGACACCGGCGACGTGATACCAGGTGTCGGACTGCAGCGCTGTCGCGCCGTAGCGGAACATCTGTCCGCCCGAGCTGTTGGTGAGTTTAAATCCGATCGTGCGAGGTCCGGTATCCGCTGTGATGTCAAGCTGGTATCCAGATTCACCCCAGTTGCGCTTGGACACAACGGGCGCATCGTCGGCGGGGAAGGAACGGACGTAAACCCACGCACTGAGGGTCATGCTGCCAGTCAATTGCAGCGCACTCGGATTCCCGAGATCGACGTAGTCGTTCACGCCGTCGAGTGCGACCGCATTGCCGTATCTTCCGGCTGTGAAGGTCGGACCGTTCGTGAGCGTGCCGATGATGCCGTGACCGGACGCATCTGCCGTCGTGGTGCCCGAGACCTCGTTGAAGGCGTAGCCTGCGGTGGTGCCGAGGGGATCCGCGGCAAGCAGCATGCGTGGCTCGAGCACCTCGAGGATCAGCGGCGAATGGCCAGCATCGCCCTTACGATCGACGATCGTCTTGCGATCGCTCGTCGCGCTGTCGTGAAGGATCCGTCGCGAGAAATGGCCGAACAAGCCCCAGGAACGTGACATCGATGTCTCCGAATGCCGGAACCGAAATCGCTAGTGCATAATAATTTATTTAATGTGCATTTTATTAATACCACAATGCGCTGCTCTCGCTACTGGTTTATAATAGTTTCTGGAAAGAATATAATAATTGGGTTCAGCAAGGCGAGCCGTCATTCAGTCCCGGCGAAGCTGAGAATTCTGTTGATGCGAAGATCTTCGCTGAGCGCAGTCCGTCTGGCTCGCCCGTGCAGACGCTCCGCCGCATGCTGGCCATAGCTGCGGAGTGCGCGTCCTATTGCTCCTGAAATCGGCTGCGCCCGTTTCGATCTCTTGCCCAGCAACCGAAGAAGCTTCGGGTTCATAAATCGTCTGAAGAGCTCATCATCGAGCGCGACGATCGTTTCGTAGCTGCCGGGATCACCCTGGCGGCCGGCGCGCCCAAAGAGTTGGCGGTCGATGCGGCGAGACTCGTGATATTCAGTCAGGATGACATGCAGGCCGCCTCGGCTCCGGACCACAGGATGCAGCTGTATGTCGGTGCCGCGGCCGGCCATGTTGGTAGCGACGGTAATTCGGCCCGGCTGACCCGCGCCCGCAATGATCTCGGCCTCTGCGTGGTCCTGTCGCGCGTTAAGAACCTCGGATTCGAGTCCGGATTGGCTGAGCAACCGCGAAATTTGCTCAGAGGCTTCAACCGAGCGGGTCCCGACGAGCACGGCGCGGCCCTTGCGAACGATGTCGTGAACAGAATCGACCACGGCGTCCCATTTGAGGTCGGCCGTCGGAAACATGCGTGCGCCGGCATTCGTTCGTCGTAATGGTCGGTTCGTTGGGATACGTGCAACTCGGAGGCCATAAATGCCGTACAGTTCTCCCGTGGGCTCGATCGCCGTGCCGGACATGCCGCAAAGATGCATGTAGCGCCGAAAGAACCGCTGATATGTAATCTGCGCAAGGGTCGTGCGTCGCTCCGTGATGGTGCAACGTTCCTTGGCTTCGATGAGCTGGTGAATGCCGCCTTCCCACGAACGGTCCGGCATGACGCGCCCGGTATATTCGTCGACGATCTGAACCTTGCCATCGGCGACGATGTACTGAACGTCGCGTCGGTAGAGATGAAGGGCGGCAAGTGCATGTTGAACGAGTTCCTCACGGGCGCGCCGGATTGCCCATAGGCCCGGTCGTCCTGAAGTGAACTGAGCGATCCGGCTCTCGCCGCGGGTGGTTAGCCGCACCGACTTCTCGTTTGCACGCACATGAAAGTCGTCGCCGGCCACCAGACGTCGAGCGAGATCCAGTGCGGTCTCGTAGAGGCCGTCGGTGTTCTCGGGCCCCTCTTGCGATCCGGAGAGGATCAATGGCACGCGGGCCTCATCGATCAGGACGCTGTCAGCCTCATCTACGATCGCAAAATGCAGGCCGCGCAGAAGCGGGGATTGATGGTGACCAGCAAGTCGGCTGTTGAATATCGCGTCGAGAGAAAGTCGAGAGCGGGCGCGGCGGGGGCCGAGCGCGAGCCGATCGCGGAGATAGTCGAACACAAGCTCCTTGTTGGTACAATACGTGACGTCGCTTGCGTAGGCTCTTTGCCGCTCCTGCCGCGACTGCCCGGGCTCGACGAGCCCGACGGTGAGATCAAGCGCGCTGTAGACAGGTGCGAGCTGTTCGGCGTCGCGGCGCGCGAGATAGTCGTTGACCGTAATGATATGAACCGGACGTCCCATGAGTGCGGCGGTGATCGCCGGCAGCAACGCCGTCAAGGTCTTGCCTTCACCGGTTTCCATTTCGGCGACCGCGCCTCCCATCATGGCGGCGCCGCCGAGCAATTGTACCGGGAAGAGACGCTTCCCGACGTGACGTCGCGCCGCCTCGCGCGCAAGCGCGAACGAACGCGCCATTTGGTGCGAGTAGAGGGGAGCTGACAGCAATGATGCGCGCAGCTCCTCCGTGATTTCGCGCAAACGCCGGTTCGTCAGGACGGCGAACTGCGGTTCCAGATCACCGACCAGCCGGACAAAGCGGCCGAGGCGGTCGCGCGCGAGGGCCGGCTGCAGGAAGGGCAAGACCCGACCCCAAGCGTCGAGCAGGGCAGCATCGAGCCCAATCTCTCGGCGAGCCGCCTGCTCCGCGTAGGGTGCGTCCACCGCCACCGGGGCCGAACCGACAAAGTGTCGTTTGCGCTTGAGCATACTGAGCTCTCAGACCTGCAACTGAGACAGCAGCAATTGTCGGAGACGACGCCAGATCTGCTGACCCGGCGGCTCCCAATTGAAGTTGAAGCGGACGTAGGCGCGACCGCCGAACGCGGTGGCTGCCGGTGCATTCTCGGGCAGTAGCAGATCAATTTGAAAGACGCGCTGCAGCGTCTTCAGCCCCTCGGGATCGCTGGGGTCGACAGTGAAGGCGCCGCCGCCGGAGCCCCCCAAAGCCCTGCTGGGGAGAACGTCACGGCCTGACGGTATTTCGCGAATAGACTCTACTGGCAGCGTCTCATCAGGGCGCTCTGCCAGTTTGACTTCGGCGCTCTGCAGCCGATGGCGAACGAGGTCGATGTCGTCCTGACGGATTGTTGCGCGCACGACTCGTGAACCGGGAGCAAGTACGTAGCCGATTTGTTGCCCTTCGCGCAGGAAGCGTCCTGGCAGATCTTGTGGTTCCATAACGGAGAAGGTGCCCTCGCTGCGGCTCTGCACGATGAGGCGTGCGGCGCGATCGGTTGCGGTCGCGAGCTCGGCGCGTGCTTGTCCCAATTCCGTCGTGGTGATCTCTGCGCTCGCCCGGTCGGTAAAGCGCTCGATGGCAAGCCTCGTCTCGAGCTCGGCGACCCGTGCGCGAAGAATTGCAAGCTGGGCCTTGAGTGTCGATTCTTCGCTTTCGACGAGCGCTTCCCCGGCTGTGACGTGCACGCCCGGACGGACCAGAAGTGCGCGCGCGAAGCCATCGGTTCTCGCGCGCACGATAGCGTTCTCCGGCAACCAGACGACGCCTTCCGTCGTGCTGTAAGAAGGGGCCGGAACCAGGAAAACCATCACCGCGGCGGCCAGGATCATGCCGAAGGTCGCTGTTACTGCGCGGGCGCGATTGCGATGAAGCCTCGGGCTCGCGAGCACGAACCACAGTGCCTTGCCGATCGGCAGCGCAACACCTGTCAGCAGACTCCAGACTGCGATCGAGACGCCGAGGGCGAGATACTGCGAGGCAACGAACACGGCGATCGCGAGCATCACGACCTGTCGGTAGAGGAAAGCGACCGGTGCGTAGAGAAGGAGCCAAGTTCGTTCGCCGGTCGTGGCCACGAATTCCCCCGGTTCATCGGCGCGAAACGCGTGACGATTGACTAGGTAGCCCCAATACCGGGTAGCGCGCTGCGCCAGGTTCGGGATCTCCAGCAGGTCCGCGAGAATGTAGTAGCCATCATAACGCAGGAGTGGATTACCATTGTAGAGCAGGGTCGAGACGCCGGCAACGGCCAGTGCGTCGAATGCGAGCGCACGGACAAGTCCAGCCTCCACGGTGAGCCATACGTAAAGCGCGAGCGCAGCGAAGAACACTTCGACGATCATTCCGGCCGCGCCGACAAGAGCGCGCCTCCACTTGCTGCGGAATGCCGATGCCGCAGAGGCGTCAACATAGGGCAGCGGGGCGAACACCAGGATCATTACTCCGAATTCGGGTACCGTTCCCCCGAACGCAGTGACCGCAAATCCGTGCCCAAATTCATGCAAGGCCTTGAGCAGGAGATACACCAGCGCGAGCAAAAGAAGGTTATCGGTGGCCAGGATTCGGTCGGAGGCGTCGGCCGTTAGTTCCTGCCAGTGTTGGGCCGCAAATAGAGGCGCCGGCAACACCACCAGCAGCCACAGCACGGCACCCGGCAAGCCGAATAACCATTCTGCAAGTGGCCGGGTACGCTCGAAAAACCTGACCGGATGCCAGAGCGGAATCCGCAGGGCCAGCGGGTAGAGCACGTTGCCGAGCCACCTGGATCGTTTGGCTTTCGAAGCACGTGCGACCAGCGCGCTTGGATCCGGAGTCACTTCGGTTTGTAGCAGGTCGTAAGCGCTGAGTTCGGCCAACAACTGGATGACATCGCTCTGGCTCGGGGTGTCCTCCGCGAGAGTGGTTCCGGCCTCGTGCCAGATCTGGTCAACCGTTCGCGCGCCGTCCATCGCGGCCACGATCATGTAGCCGGCGCGCGACAAGCGGTGCATGCGGCCGGTCGCGTGATCCTGCACGACATACCAAGTGCAACCCCGATACCGATGTCGGTAGACCGAGGTGTGGTCGCGAAGCTTCGGCCTGCGTTGCGCGACGCGATACCAGGATGAGCTTAGAAACGGGGCTGCGGTCATGTTGCCCCTCTCACGGCAGGTACTTCCACGCGGCAAGGCGCAGCCAATCGATGACAGGATGCATCCAGATCCACGCAAGCGAGCGTCGTCCGGAGTTGATCTTTGCAACGCCTTCCATTCCGGGGCGCAATGCAGGGCCTGGTTCCGAGAGGCGGGCCTCAATTCGAAAAGCATTGCGTCCTTCCTCGGCGAGCGTAACCGGCGTGATCTTGGTCAGGGTCATCGGCGCCGGTTCGCCGGGCCTGCCTGCGAATGCGACGGTTCCGCTTTGTCCGACCGCCACGAAGCGAACGTCACGTTCGTCGACTTGAATGATCAAGCGATAGGAATTGAGTGGCGCCACTTCGAACAGCGTCTTTCCCTTCTCCACGGGAGAGCCGAGCATCTGGCTCAGGTCGCCGGAGACGACGACACCGTCGAACGGAGCGAGTATCCGGGTGCGCGCGAGCTTGTCCTCCGCAAGAGCCAACTGGGCCTCCGCCTGCCGGATCTGCGGTTCCAGTACCACGAGGCCATTGCGATTGTGCTTGGCGAGCGCCTCGCGATCGCGCTGAAGTAGCTTGTCGAGTTCGGCTCGCCACTTCAACCGATCGAGAACGAGGTCCCGGTCGTCGAGCAGGGCGAGAAGATCGCCCTGCCGCACCGTGTCGCCAGCCCGAGCCGGGGCCGCTCGAACGAATCCGTCGAACGGAGCCACAGCTGCGCGCTGCACTTCGGCCTCAAGCACCGATTTCGCGGTGACGCGGTGTTCGCCCTTCGCAAAGACTAAGGTCAGCGCAAGCACCATGACACTGCCGATGCAGAGCTTGAGGGTCGGCCGCCGTGGGCCGAACAATGCCGCGCATCCGTCGCCAATACCGTCAACCGCACGCCCGCCCAGGAGCCGGTTCGCACGCAGCTGCAATCCGATCTGAGGTCCCAGCAGCGCCGCGATCCCTTCCACCAACTTCAGCGCGTCGTCCGTAAAGGGATCGGCGCGGTGACGTTCCAAGGTGAGAGCGCCGGTCGGTTCTCCATGGGGCCCGACCAGTATGGCTGACATCGTCGACGAGCCGGGCGCCTTTGCTTCCTCCGCCAACGCCCGATGGGCGACGGCCACGACGCGCCCCATCCTCGGCAATGGTGGATAAGCGACGCATCCACGCTGCTCGATCGCTTCTTCCATTGCGCTCTCGATCGCATTGACGAGGCGGCTCTCGCGTTTGAAGCTGGCCGAGAACGAAACTGCGCGCAGGCTGATTGTGCCAATTCGGCCGACGATACCCAGCGACGCGCGCTCGCACCGCAGGCGGGTTGCCAGCTCATTGACGACCGCGATTGCCATGCCGCTCAGCCGCGGCTGCGCGTTCACCGTGGCGAGGAGGTCGAGGCACGATGCGGCTCGCGTTACGTCAGAGGAGAGATCCTTGGTGCGCCTGGCCCAGGGCAATGACTCGAGCCAGCCCGCGCCCCAGCGCAATTGCTCAGCGACGATGGCCGGAGTGACCAGGGGCCTGGCGGCCGTCGTCGTCAATGCGATGGCCACAGCCGCAATCGGCTCGTTCGTAGTGCCCAGCGGCAGAGCAACTATCAGGACCACAGGTTGCGCGGGCCGTGAATCAGGACCGACGCGACCGGGAGCAACGACCAGGCGGCGCTCTGCGTAGGCGGTCTCGGCCAGGCGCATGAGATCGCTGGCGTCGATATCCCGAGGTGGCCACGTTACCGATAGTAACGGCGCAGCTGAATCAACCCGGCGCATGAGCAACAGGCCCGCTGACACGCCGGCAATACGGCTGCATTGCAGCGCCAGCCAGGCCGCAACAAATGTCGCTTCGTTCTCCGCATTCAGCAATCCCTGCCAGTGCGGCGACGTCGTGGCATCTGCGGGCATCCGCCGCAATTGTGGGGCGGAGCCCCCGCTTGCTGTCAAGTCGGGCTCAGACATGTGCCGTCCAGAAGAAGTGCCGACCAATGTCGTGGTGGTGCTGCGGGAGGGGGCTGCCATCCTGCGCCAATCCATTGGACGATATTATTTTTGAGTTATGTCACTTTAAGATTATTAAATCCAATTGATATTATATACAATGGGGCGGAAGCGGAATTCGATGGGAACTCGCATGATGCGCCCAATTGAGGGAATTGTCCGCCGAGTGCAGCGGATGAACTACATCGTGTTGTGCTTGTCCCTGCCGGTGGGGATCTTGCTTGCCGGTTCCGCTGCGAGGGCAGAGACCCCGGAAATCTCGGCGGGGGAGCGGGAATTCAATTGCGTGATCGAGCCGCAACAAACCGTCAAGCTGGCGAGCCCGGCGGTCGGTACGATCGCGCGCCTTGATGTTGATCGCGGTGATATCGTTCGGCAGGGCCAGGTCATTGGCAAGATCGAAGATGGAGTCGAGGCCGCAACGCTGGCGCTCGCGCGGGCTCGCGCGACCAATGATGCCCCGGTGAAGTCGGCCGAAGCCCGCGCGCAGTTCCTACGCCAGAAACACGAGCGTCTGAAAGAGCTTCATGAAAGGTCCGTCAGTCCTCTCGCGTCACTCCAGGAAGCCGAAGCGGAGGTGCAGGTTGCCGAACAGCAGCTCAAGGAGGCGCGGCTCAACAAGGAGCTCGCTCGTCTGGAGGTCGCGCACGCCGAAGAGGTTTTGAATCAACGCGAGCTGCGTAGCCCGGTCGACGGCGTGGTGGTCGAGCGGCTTCTCGTTCCGGGTGAATATCGAAATGACCAGAGCCCGGTCCTCACGCTCGCACAGATTGATCCGCTGAGGGTCGAAGTGTTCGTGCCCACCGCATATTTTGGTCAGATCCATACCGGCAGCAGAGCCAAGGTGCGACCGGAGCCGCCCATCGGGGGCGTCTATGTCGCCTCTGTCGCAATTGTCGACAGTGTACTCGACGCTGCCAGCGGAACGTTCGGGGTGCGTCTTGCCTTGCCGAACCCGCGTTTGGCGCTGCCGGGGGGAATTCGCTGCAAAGTCGCCTTCGTGTTGGACGGTGACAATCCGGCTCTTATGGCTGGTGACGCGGCGTCATCCCGCCAAAAATAGAGTGCGGGATCATTGCGGGAGCCTGAAGCGGTTGATTTTGACGAGATCGAAGTGCGGTTCGCTGAATCTCCGAAGTGAATTGCGCTTGTATCTTATTTAATTGTGGTTTTTAATATTGTAAATTTATGGCAAGTAGGTTGTCGGAGCTGGAATTTAAATATGGCACTGAATTCCGTTGAAGACATCGAGTTCGTCGGCGAAATCGAATGGGATGGCAAGGCCATCGTGGTTGGGGCAGCGACCCCGTTTGGGCGCGTGTCCTGCAGAATCCCTCGTGAGACGATCCACGCGCTCTCGATCTATTCGGACGCCCTCGAGCGCGAGATCCGTTTGGAGCGGCACCTGATTTTGGAGCGGCTTGCCCCCGCCCTACGTGCAAAGATCTCCACTTCGGGAGCAGGCGAACCAGTAGATTTGTGGCCCTGGGAGATCAGCCGCGCACGCCCTGCGGCCGTCGCGAGCGCATTACCCACCGATCAAGAGGCCCCCGGTAACATGCCGGAGGCGATGGAAAAGCCGCAGCCGTCGTGATGGCCAGCCGGGCTCGATGGCCGAGTTCGATCGGCGGCCTCAACGCGACCGAGCCGCGGCACAATAGCCCTGAATGTCCAATCCGAGCGTTCGGATTGAATCCCGCTCGTAGGCTCCATCGCAGGCGTCGGTCAGGCGTTTGCCCTGCGCGAGAAGCAATGGTGCTGGCGATTCGACTCGCATCTCCGCCCTGCGCACAGAATTGGGCGCATGACCGCGGACCAGTGCGGCGATCCCCTGTGCAGGAGATGCGTCCACTCGGTGCATCCATTCGCCTGGCGTGCAGCTGGACCGTGGGGACGAAGTTGGAGCCCGGCCGATCGCAGCGCGATGCTCGCGACACGAACGCTCCTGCCGACGACGGACGGCAGGGCCGCGCGAGAGTGGCAGCGCTCCCGGAATGGCAGCCGCCGTGTAGTTGATCTTGCTTGTCCACTGGCAGGCCGGGTCCTTTGGTCCTGGATTAATTAGTCGCATCGTTATTTTTGGTTGATAATTCTATAAAAAATAATATAATTAAATAAGAGAAGACGGTTAATCGCACGGCTCTGGCCATAGCTTCGCTGCGGCTGGATCCGAGCCTCAGTGTTGCCGCAAGGGGATCGGCAGATGTATCGAGTCTCCTGCTCCATCTTGGTTGTAGCGGTCGCCATGATGGCCGGAGGTGCCTCATGGGCGGGCGCAGGGCGCCTGGCGATGCCCACGACTCCTCAAGCTGCACCAGGCCGCATCAAACTCGGACGGCCCACGCTTCCGCCTCTGACGTACACGATGTTCTGCCAGCGCTATGAGGCCGAATGCCGGCCGCGGCGAGGCTTCCGGGGCGGTCCGGTCCGGCTGACGGGCGAGCGGTGGTTGGAACTCTTGGATGTCAATCGCATGGTCAATCTGGCCATTGTGCCGTTGCCCAACGACCACGGCCTGGCCGACGAGGCGTGGAGGATCAATCCCGATCGCGGGGACTGCAATGACTACGCCGTAAGCAAACGTCACGAACTCCTTCGGCGTGGCTGGCCGGCGCGGGCCCTGCTACTGAGCGAGGTCATCGTTGGTTCCGGACGGCATCATCTGGTGCTGCTCGTCCGCACCCTGAGCGGCGATCTCGTGCTCGACAATCTCGCCCTGGAGATCAAGCCCTGGTCGGAAATCCCCTATCGCTGGCTTCGCGTGCAAATGCCGAGCAGTCACCAGCTATGGGCGACGATCAACGGCAAAGGTGCATAATCCTGACCGCGCGAGCCAAATGCGAATCATCCTTTCCTTGCCAGTAACACAGGAGGGCGGTTCAGGACACCCCTCGAGGGCTTTCCATTCAGTTCTGGAGCGGTCTGCGGCTCTGTGACGGCTTGTGGAGGCCCTGTCGCGACATCAGGCGCTCCAGATCGTCCTCCGAAGCCCTTCTGGTTATCTATTGCCTGGCAAATCATGGTTGAGACGCTTAGGATCGGACGTGCGAGCCTTGGCGCGAGAACTGGGAGACACCAATGCGACCTAGTGACTTGTTTCACTCTCCCATGGACGACGAATTCGAGAAATGGCTATCGAAGTTTGCGACGCTCGAAGATCTATTTTCCTCTCGGGATCAGCTCTACGCCAAGCTCGGTCGGCAGCAGATCGAAGGGACCATCGAAGACCAGGCCATTGTGTCAGGGCTCGTCTACTTGGGTCGGAATAGTCACGTCAAATCGGGGGCCGTTCTAAGCGGCCCTCTGATAGTTGGCCCGGACTGCGTCATTGAATGTGGGGCGAGAATTCTTGGCAGGTCATTCATTGGGACAGGATCACAGCTTCGAGCCGGGTCATTCGTTTCTGATAGCATAGTCATGAACCGCTGTACTCTTTGCGAGAACTCCGTTGTGCAGAACTGCGTTCTCGGGTCCGACGTATTGGTCAGAGCGGGGTGTCTCGTGGGAGATGCAGCAGCTGAAACGCCAGATCTGGTGGCATTCGTCGGCGACGGAGCTAGATTGGGTCTTGGGGCTATAATCTGCCCGGGCTCGATTGTGGCTTCATCCGACAAAGTCGCGGCAGGATCCATCGTTCGCAATCCTAAGGGATCCGAGGTCTATTTTTAACAAGTCAGATGCGCTACAAATGAAGAAGCTTTCGCTTGTCGACAGACTTGAGCGCCTTGCTGAGAAGGGCGTAGATCTCGTTGATCCCCGCCAAATATTCATCGACGATGAAGTCCAACTGAATCGCATTTTTCCGGGATCTGTACTTTTTCCGGGGACCCGCTTGCTAGGGTATGGAACCGTTGTTGCTCCTGGCGCAAAGCTGGGGACCGAGGGACCGGCAACCGTTGTAAACTCGATCGTTGGAGAAGACGCGGAAATCGCCAGCGGATTTGTCACCGACTCGGTGCTTCTTTCGAAAGCTAGAATAGGCTCGAGCGGGCACGTTCGCGGGGGTACTCTCCTTGAAGAGGAGGCTTCGACTGCTCATGCGGTCGGCCTTAAGCACACGATCCTGACGAGCTTCGTAACGCTGGGTTCGCTCATTAATTGCTGCGACTGCTTCATTTCAGGGGGGCGCTCAAGGTCCAATCACACGGAAATCGGTAGCGGGTTCATTCATTTCAATTTCACCCCGTGGGGAGAAGCCGGCGACAAAGCAACTCCCTCGCTGATTGGAGACGTTCCTCAAGGAGTCTTTCTCAGGCAGGAGCGAATCTTTATAGGTGGCATCAGTGGGATGGTCGGCCCTAACCGCATAGGCTACGGCACCTTCACTGTTGCCGGACAGGTCATACGTTCGGACGTTGGAGCCAGACGAATCCATGCCGAAACGCTGCGCGGAATCGACGCTCCTTGGACCTTCGAAGCAAGAGGACTCTCTGGCCCAAGAGTCGAACGAAACCTAGAATACGTCGGCCAACTAGCGGCCCTTCGCGCTTGGTATGTTGCGGTACGGAAAGCACGCTTAACTGGCGAGCAGAGACAGTCTCATTTGGGGATGGCGATGGATGCAGCGATCCATCTCATCGATAGCAGTATGTCGGAGCGGTGGTTCAGGCTTGCTCAATTTCTTGGAGTCAGCACTCTGCCTGCCATGCAACTCCCCTTAATTGCATGTCCGTTGGCAATAGAGCCAAGCTCCATGAGCCATGTGGAATGGCTGCGGACCCTTTCTGACGATGCGATTAGTGCCGGTACAGATTGGTTGCAAGCCATCGTGCAACAGTTTGTTCGAAATAATCAAATTAGCACTTAGAATCATCACGCTGCAGATAGGTCATGCAGAGAGGAAAGTTCAGTCGCGAGTTCAAGTTCAAGGCAGCGAGGTTGTCGTTGCAATCGGCCTTGCGGCTCATCGATGCGACGATGCCGGCAGGTGAGAACTGCGATAAGCGTGTGAGCTGGGCGGATTCAAGCGGTCGTCGCAACACCAAGAAGTTGGAGGTTGCGATGAAAGTTTTGAGCCGACGTTCGGCCCGGTCAGGACGGGCGCCGTTGCCATCGCCAGGCCGGCCGTCTGCGGCTGGACGCGATGAACAGGATAGATTTTGGAAGGCGATTGCTTCAGGGCAAAGCAGCGAAGATGCTGCGCTTGCGGCCGGACTATCGCAACCTGTCGGAAGCAGACTGTTCCGAAAGGCAGGGGGCATGCCACCAGCGATGTTCAGATCTTCGGCCAAGCCTCTCTCCGGGCGCTACCTTTCATTGGTCATTGGCTGAGCGCGAGGAAATCGCCCTCCTCAGGGTGCAGGGCCATTCTACACGGGAGATAGGGCGCCGCTTGGGGCGGGATGCTTCGACGGTCTCCCGTGAACTGCGGCGGAACGCGGCCACCCGCGGCGGCGGGTTGGAGTATCGGGCAACAACTGCCCAATGGCATGCGGATCGATCTGCCCGCCGCCCCAAGTCGACCAAGCTTGCGCTCAATGCAACCTTGCGCCTTTATGTGGAGGAGAGACTTGCCGGCGGCGTCGTAGCCCCGAGCGGGGCGCATGTTCCTGGTCCGGCCGTTCCGTGGAACGGTCGCCGACATGGCCGTCGAAAGGATCGACGATGGGCCAAAGCCTGGAGTCCTGAGCAGATTGCCCGACGCTTGCCGATCGACTTCCCGGACGACAAGACGATGCGCATCAGCCACGAAGCTATCTATCAAGCTCTCTTCGTTCAGGGCCGTGGGGCGCTGCGCAGCGAGCTGACGGCCTGCTTGAGAACCGGGCGTGTATTGCGGATGCCCAGGGCGCGCGTACGCACGCGAGGCAAGGGCTTTGTCTCGCCGGAGATCATGATTAGTGAGCGCCCTGCTGAAGCTGCCGATCGAGCAGTGCCGGGACATTGGGAGGGAGACCTCATCCTCGGTCTTGGCAGCTCGGCAATCGGCACGCTGGTCGAGCGCACGACGCGCTTCACGATGCTATTGCACCTTCCCCGATTGGTGGGGCATGGCGAAGCTCCGCGCGTGAAGAACGGACCTGCGCTCGCGGGACACGGAGCCGAAGCCGTGCGCGACGCGATCACGCGCACCGTCATCACCTTGCCCGAAGAACTGCGTCGCTCGCTGACTTGGGATCAAGGAGCCGAAATGGCTCAGCACGATCGCCTCAAGATCGATGCAGGCATCCAGGTCTACTTCTGCGACCCGCAAAGCCCTTGGCAGCGCGGCACTAACGAGAACACCAACGGGCTGCTGCGGCAGTACTTCCCGAAAGGCACAGACTTGAGCGTCCACAGCGCCGACGAGATATCCGCTGTAGCAGCGGCCCTCAATGCCAGACCGAGAAAGACGCTGGGCTGGAAAACGCCGGCAGAAGCGCTTGACGAACTACTGCCTTGAGTGAAAAACAATTTGGTGTTGCGACGACCGCTTGAATCCGCCCTGCACACAGCGGTCGGAATGATGGATCAATCTGGGCTGCGGGCGTTGCTGGTTGACGGCTATCGCCAGCGCCGCCGATGCGAGTTCGACCTGCATATGGTCTTGCATGGCCCAGCCGGCAATCTTTCGGCTGAATAGATCCATGACGGCCGCCAGATACAGCCAGCCCTCCGCGGTCGGAATGTCGGCGATGTCGGCGAGCCAGGCCCGGTTCGGGGCGGAAGCCGTGAAGTCGCGCGCGATCAGGTTCGGTGCGATCGGTGTTATTCGGCATGCAAAATTGACCCCCTAAGTCTGGGCTGTTGCGCTGCCTGCTTTGGAATGAAGCAGGTGGTCGGGGATGCTGATCGTGGAGACGATTGCGCGGATTCGGCGCGAGCACTTCATCAAGGGCAAGACGATCAAGGAGATCGCCCGCGACCTGAAGGTGTCGCGGAACACGGTCCGGAAGGTGCTGAGGTCCGGAGAGACCTCCTTCGAGTACGAGCGGCAGGTGCAGCCACGACCAAAGCTGGGGCGGTGGGCATCGGAGCTCGATAGGCTGCTGGCGGCGAACGCGACCAAACCGGCTCGTGAACAGCTAACGCTGATCCGGATATTCGAAGAGCTGCGCGGGGGCGGCTACGACGGCGGTTACGATGCCGTGCGGCGTTACGCAAGGCGGTGGAGCAAAGAACGCGGGCAATTGACCGCGGCCGCTTATGTCCCACTAAGCTTTGCCCCCGGCGAAGCCTACCAATTCGACTGGAGCCACGAGGTGGTCCTGCTGAGCGGCACAACGGTGATGGTGAAGGTCGCCCATGTCCGCCTCTGCCACAGCCGCATGCTGTTCGTGCGGGCCTATCCACGCGAGACGCCGATGGGGACGGTCCTCCGGTCGGGCTACGCCCTCCCTTCGGTCCGCCCCCATCGGCGCAGTCTCATCCTGATTGTCGCTGGAGTCTCACCCTGATCGCCGCCGCGCAGGCAAAGGCCGTCAAGCGCCAGCACGAACCTCAGCGCATTGTGGGCGACCTGCTCAACGCCGAGATCAACGAGAAGCAAGCCAGGTCGATCAAATACCAGCTCACCATCGCCAAGCTGCCGCTTGCCAAGGACATCGCCGACTTCCAGTTCGACAGGCACGCCGATCAATCAGACTCTCGTCAATGATCTCGCTGGCGGCGGCTTCATCGCCCAACAACGCAACGTCGTGCTGGTTGGCGGCACCGGCACAGGCAAGACCCACCTGGCCATTGCCATCGCCAGAAGCTGCATCCGATCCGGTGCCCGCGGCCGCTTCTTCAACGTAGTCGACCTCGTCAATCGCCTAAAGACCGAGACCCGCAACGGACGGCAAGGACGGCTCGCCGAGCATCTGACCCGGATGGACTTCATCGTGCTGGATGAACTCGGCTATTTGCCCTTCGCTCAGTCCGGTGGCCAGCTTCTCTTCCACCTCGTCAGCCGGCTCTATGAGCGCGCCTCCGTCATCGTGACCACCAATCTCGCCTTCGGCGAATGGCCTAGCGTGTTCGGCGACGCCAAGATGACCACCGCGCTGCTCGACCGATTGACCCATCACTGCGACATTGTCGAGACCGGCAACGATAGCTGGCGGCTCAAGAGCCGAGACGACGATCACTCCACCCGCGCTCGTCTCGCCTCCGCTATCCCGGCCAGCTCCGACGAGACGAGCGCTACCGTCAAACCGCGCCGCGCGAAGGGGTCAAAATTGGACGCCGATGAGGGGGCAAATTTGCAAGCCGATTGACACGATCGGCAGATTGTGGCGGTTGTAGGTGGTGCGGACCCGACGAGGCGGCGCCATGATCGCCCGAATGCCATGCCGTTGCATCAGCCGTTCGATCCGGCCACGGCTTGCGCCACGTCCCTGGCTGCGCAAGACGGCATGGACGCGGGAGACTGCCGTAGCGTCCGCCGCTGACTTGATGGACTTGCCGGATCGCGGTCGGGAGGCTGGCATTGGATTTGGTCCGCTCACGCACTGGGCGATCGCGCCAAAGCGCAATAGCTTGCCGGCGAGACCCGCAAGGGCGAAGGCGGCGCTAGCTAGGGCGTGCGGCCCGAACCGCGCTGAGAAAGTCCGGCGCTGCAAAAAGCATCGTCACGGCGCGCGCGTAACGGCCGTGCCGCCTGCCAGCCCTGAACACCGCCGCCGCCCTAACGATATGGTCGGATGTTCAGCCGGTTCAGCGGCGCTTTTGTCGAGATGGGCGGTCGATTAGGAGATCATTCAGCTTCTTGCCTGCTCGAAGCTGGGCTTTCAGCCATCGGGGCTGCTTGCCGCGACCGGACCAAGTTTCGGATGGATCCCTCGGGTTCTGGTATTTCGGCAGCACTGGGGGGTAGGGGCGGCGCGGACGTGCCTCGTTCTGGGTCGGAGCGGCCGTCCCCTCAATCCTGCGAAGTCGCTCTTCGAGCTTGGCCTTTTCCGCGGTCATCCTGCGACCAAGAACGGTCGTGACCTCATCGTAGAGTTGCCACAGCTCAGCTGTGGACACGGATGCCCAGTCCTCGTTCTCCATGAAAGCCGCCCAACTAGCTCCGAATCGAAACCGGAGTGGGGATTATCAGGTCAAACCGGGGTCCGGCAAGCTCGATCCAATCGCGCGCCTGCGCCGGAACGTGGTGGTGGGACTTACCGGCTGGGCCCGTGCCTTCGAGCGAGGGGGCGCCCCCCAGGCACCCTCCGTCCGCGGGCTCGTCGCCTGGGTGCAAGCAACCGCTGCTCGGCCCTAAACACACGACTACGCAAGTTCTGCAATTCAGTGAATTGAATGATGAGCGCTTGATGATTTTGACGCAAAACAGCCGCAGAATACATGTGACCACCTAATCGTTACCGAAGATCACTTTTGACCGCTTGGCAAAAAACTACGTCGGACGGTGTAGATGCCGATCTGCTTCGCCGATCAGCGTTCAACGGTCCCATAATTGAAACAGAAGCCTTTGTGGATTGCGATGCTTCTATTGGCCACCTCCGTTGAAATCCCACGATCGAGAAGAGTCACGCTCCTCAGCGAGCTTCAGCGAAACTTCGCTGAGCGTTAGATTTAAATTGCGATTGTAACTTTATATCCTCGGCAATAATCGAGGGGATGATAAGATGAATTTCGATCCTAATACATCTCTGCCAAAATTTTTTGACACAACTATTTAAAATTGTCAATGTCGGAGGAATTCGTGGTCCCGCTCTCCAGCGAGGCCCGCATTCATGAGGTGCTGCATGCATTTCCAAAGCAAGTTACACTGCCGCGGCTGATAGGGCCGCAGCAGGTGCCAAGCTTTGACATTGTGTATTGGTTTTATGGTTAAGGTGCGTCAGCCGTTTCAGTAGGGACATCGCCGGAATAAACCGGCGCCGTGCAGGTTTTGATTCTCGGGCTGAGGAAACATGCGCCGCATCAGAATTGTCATCGCGGATCGGCACCCGATCGTCTTGCAAGTGATGCGCAGCGTCCTTTCCGCGCGGAGTGATCTTACGATCCTGGCCTCTTGCGGAGATGCAGCAAGCTGCAGCGAGGCAATGCGGCTTCTTGTTCCGGACGTCGCGCTGGTAGATGCTGCGATGCCTAATATCGGTGTGCCCGGCCTTCTTGCTCTGGCAAGAACCGCGGGCCAAGGCACCCGGGTGGTTCTCTTCGCAGACGCGGCTGGCGTTAGCGAGCCACCAGGCTTGGCAGCGCCCGGCTCCTGCCTCGTTCTCACCAAGGAGGCCAAGCCGGAGATGCTGGTCGCGACCCTGCGGAAGGTGGCCCAGAACCAGCGCTTGGCACCACGACGTCAACCAGGGCCTTTGCGACGCCGCCGCGACGCATGAAGGCAGCCGCCATGACGAACAGCGGCAGGGCCATCAGGGTGCTCGAGTTCATCTCGTCGGCGATCTTCTGTGCGATCGCAACCACGGGCTGGCCGCTGAAGCCGAACAGAACCGCTGCGCAGAGGCCGAGTACCAGGAAGATCGGTATTCCGGCGCAGAGCAGCCCGAGGAACATCAGCAGGAACAGAGGGTCCACATCGCGTCGGTTCTCGCTGGAACTGGCCGCATCCCGGGCCGGGCCGCGGCAGTTGGTTGACGATTTCAAATTGGCCGCAGGCAACCTCGCAAGCTTCGTCGTCCGCTCAGTGATCGAGAACGGCGATGACCATGGTGGCGGGATCGAAGCGGAAGACGAGGTGGTAGAGCTTGATGACGTAGCGCAGCAGCATCAGCACGGCGCCGGTCAGGATCGCCGAATAGTAGATCCACATCGGGAATTCGAGGCCGGTGATGCTGCGTTCGTCGAGGCTGCGGGCAACGTCGACGACCTCGAAACCGCAATAGGCGAGGCCGGCGCAGAATGCGGTCGCGACGCAGCCGTTGAATGCTTCGAAGGATCTTGTACTGAAGCCATATCAGGACGTTCAGACGGCGGCTAAGGGCAGGTGAGAAATGAAATTCGCGAAGCTGCTCGATCGGAAACCGGTGAAGATCAACGTAGTGCTGACGTCAGGCTTAGCGCAGAAGCTGCGTGAGTATGCGGCGTTCTATGCGGAGACCTACGGCAACAAGGAGGAAGTAGCTGAGTTGGTACCCTTCATGCTCGAGGCATATCTTGACAGTGACGCAGAATTCCGGAAGGGAAACAAGAAAAGAAGCGGCGAACCGATAGGCGTAGAATCCTAGGCATCAATTCTGTGGCCCTATTCGGCCTTGACGCCAAGGAAGTGGATCGTGCGCTCAACCGCTTCAACAGACTTATGAAGACGTCCGAGCAATGTTCTGAGTTTTCCTTCCGTCGCCTCTTGTTTGTGAAGGTTTTGGCTAGTTAAAAATGCCTCCACAAAAGTGATTTCCACGGAAGCATCTTCGAGAACCGCCCCTTCGATTACTTGGGCCGGAATTTCGATCGAGGCGATCACTGTTCCTGTCGACGCATCACGGTAGAGGTGGTCCCGATTGTCTGAACAGATTTTCCGCGTCGATAAGTGGAGCCTCTGCCAAGGTTAGGCTGCCAAGCGGAGTGGCAGTGGGTTGAAGTAGGCTTGATCAGGCGTGTTGCCGTCAAGGCTCGAATGCGGGCGCCGACCGTTGTAGAAGTCGAGGTATCTGCCGATCGATGCGAGGGCGTCGCTGGCGGCGGCGGTCACTCGCGCGCCGCGAGATGACAGCCGAATCTGGCTCGACGCGGTTTACCTGCCTGCCGCCTTCGTAAGCTGCGTGCCGGAATGAAATGCAGAGAGTTGAGCCATTAGGCGCGCTTATGTCGCGAATATTTACTTCCAATTTTACTTCGCGAAATCCCGTCAATAGCCTCAAGCGCAATTGATCACATCCGCAGGGATCGCTGAAGATCGTTGCGGCCGCTCATCGTAACCAACGGGGGTTGCCATGCTTGACAGGGACAAGGGGAATGTTGGTGCCAACCAGGCCGGAACGGAGCCGGCGGAAGTAAGAAAATTGAGCCGCCGCAGGCTGTTGAAGAGTGCCGCAGCGGTCGCAGGCGCGGCCATCGGCTCGGACGCGATCCGCGGCTTCCCGACCATCTGGGCGCAGGAGATCAAGGACATCGAGCTCCGCCACGTCGGCGTCTCCTATTCGGTGGTGAAGGCGATCGGCGATCAGGCCGCCAAGGATCTCGGCTTCAAGGTGACGATGCAAAACCTCGATACCTCCGCCGCCATCAACCGCTTCATAAGCCAGCCTAATACGGTCGACATCGCCGACCTCGAAGGCTGGCAGGCCAAGCTCGCCGCCAAGCGCGGCGTGATCCAGGGCATTCAGGTCAAGAAGGTCAAGGAGTTCGACAACATCCTGCCGATCTTCACCAAGGGCGAGATCGACGGCCACAAGATCCCGCGCCAGGGCATCTCACCCTATGAGGCCATGTACATCGCCAAGCCCGATTCCACCGATCTGCACGACGGTGTCACCGAGTGGGCGACCTTCCTGCCGCAAGTCTATAACGCCGATTCCATCGGCTATCGTCCCGACCTCGTCGGCCACGAGGTGACCGAGTGGAAGGACCTGATCGATCCCAAGTTCAAGGGCAAGGCCGCGATCCTCGACGTGCCCGCGATCGGCATCATGGACGCCGCGCTCTGCTTCGAAAGTGCCGGTCTGATCAAATACGGCAACAAGGGCAACATGACCAAGGAGGAGATCGACTTCACCTGCAACAAGCTGATCGAGCTGAAGAAGCAGGGCCAGTTCCGTGCGACCTGGACTACCTTCGACCAGTCGGTACAGCTCATGGCTGCGGGGGAAGTGGTGATCCAGTCGATGTGGTCGCCGGCGGTCGCGGCGGTGCGCGTGAAGGAGATTCCTTGCGTCTACGCGCCGGTCAACGTCAAGAACGGCAAGGAAGGCTATCGGGGCTGGTGCAACGGCATGGGCCTGATGAAGCATCTCTCCGGCAAGAAGCTCGATGCGGCCTACGAATATCTCAACTGGTACCTGTCCGGCTGGCAGGGCGGCTTCGTCGCGCGCTACGGCTATTACAGCCCGGTGCCCTCGACCGCGAAGAAGTTCCTGACCCCGGCCGAATGGGCGTTCTGGTACGAGGGGCAGCCGGCGCCGGAGGTGGTCAACGATCCCTACGGCGTGCCGATGGAGAAGGCCGGCACCAAGCGTGACGGCGGCTCGTTCCTCGATCGCGTCAAGAACATCTCCTGCTGGAACACGCTGATGGACGAAGCGGCGTACATGAACAAGCGCTGGAACGACTTCAAGGTGGCCTGAAACCTGCTTTCTATGACCTGAAGCGATGCACCGGCGCCGTCACGCGCCGGTGCGAGAAGACCGACTTCGAGGCGTTTGCCGCTATGCAGTCCAGTCAAACTCCGCCACGCGCAAATCTCGCCGGCTGGCTCTATGTCGCGCCGCTGGTCCTGGTGCTCGTGCCGTTCTTCGTGGCGCCGATCCTGGTGGTGCTGGCGGCGAGCTTCTTCGCCACCGACGGCTTTGGCGGGCTGACGCCGGGCTTCACGCTGGCAAGCTATGTCGAGGTCCTGCATTCGGCGCTGACGCTGAAGCTGTATCTGGCGACGATCAAGTTCACGGTACTGACCTGGATCTTCACGTTGATCATCGGCTTCTTCGTCGCTTACTTCCTGGTGTTCCACGTCCGCAACCAGTTGCTCGCGATCGGCCTGTTTCTCTTGTGCACGGTGCCGTTCTGGACCTCGAACATCATCCGGATGATTTCCTGGATTCCGCTCCTGGGCAAGGAAGGCCTGATCAATCAGGCGCTGCTTGGAATGGGCGTGATCCGTCAGCCGCTCGAGGTGTTGCTGTTCTCCGATCTCGCGGTGGTCATCGCCTATGTCCATCAGCTCACGATCTTCATGATCGTGCCGATCTTCAATTCCATGGCGCGGATCGACAAGAAGCTGATCGAGGCCGCGATCGACGCCGGCGCCAGCCGTTTCGACATCATGCGCCTGATCGTGGTGCCGATGTCCAAGAGCGGGATCGCGCTCGGCACCATCTTCGTGGTCTCGATCGTGATGGGCGACTTCTTCGTGGTCAAGGTGATGTCCGGCGGCGGCTCGGCGTCGGTGGTCAGCGCCTTCTACGAGGACGTCGGCGTGCTGCAATATCCGACCGCGGCGGCCAGTGCCGTGCTGCTGACCCTGGTGCTGGTCGCGATCGTCTCGCTGATCCTCCGCACCGTGGATATCCGGCAGGAGATCACGCGATGAGCGCGGTTCTCGCCGACATGCCAAAGTCCGACGTGTCGAAGACGGTGGCGCCCGCGACGACCAAAGCGATCGCGCCGAGCAAGGGCGGCCGGCCCTGGACGTTCTACGTGCTGGCGGCTCTGTTCGCCTTCTACGTGATCGCGCTCTACGGCCCGATGTTCTGCATCTACATCCTGTCGTTCCAGGACATCCGCGGCGGACTTGTATTCCCGATGAAGGGGCATTCGCTGCACTGGTTCGTCGACCTCTTCACGCAGGTGCGGACCGGCGACGTCAAGGGATCTTTCGACCGCTCGATCAAGCTTGCGGTCATCGTCACCGTCATCACTGTGGTGGTCTCGTTCTTCGCCGGCCTCGGCTTTCGCAAGCGATTTCGCGGCGACACCTTTGTTTTCTACATGATGATCGGCAGCCTGGTCGCGCCCGGCCTCGTGCTCGGTCTCGGGACGGGACTTTTGTTCCAGGCGCTTGGGCTGAATGCGAGCTGGTACACGTCGGCACTGGGCGCGCAGCTGTCCTGGACGTTGCCGTTCGGCGTGCTCGTGATGTTCGCGGTGATGTCGCGCTTCAACCACGTCTGGGAGGAGGCGGCGTACGATCTCGGCGCCAGCCGTTGGCAGTCGATCCGGCTGGTGATGATCCCGGTGCTGGCGCCCGGTCTCGTCGCGGTTGCGCTGTTCGGCTTCACGCTGTCCTACGACGAGTTTGCACGCAGCCTGCAGACGGCAGGCTCGCTGAACACGCTGCCGCTGGAAATCTGGAGCATGACGCTGAACGTCACCTCGCCCTCGCTCTACGCGCTCGGCACGGTGACCACCATCGTCTCCTTCGTCGTCATCGGTGCGAGCCTCGGCACCATCGTGCTGATCCAGAAAAGGCGCGGCAGCGCGACAAAGGGTTAGGAATGAAGAGCGATCGCGGCGATATCGAACTGGCGGGCGTCTGCAAGAGCTTTGACGGCGCGACCTACGTGGTCGACGGCGTCAATCTGAAGATCGCGGACGGTGCCTATTGCTGCTTCATCGGCCCGTCCGGCTGTGGCAAGACCACGATCCTTCGCATGATCGCAGGCCATGACGACCCGACCGCCGGCGAGATCGTGATCGGCGGCCAGAACGTCGTTGGTCTTGCGCCGGTGCAACGGCGCACCGCGATGATGTTTCAGTCTTACGCGCTGTTCCCGCATCTGACCGTGCGGGAGAACATCGCCTTTGCACTTCGCGTGCGCGGCCAGTCCAAGTCCGATCGGCTGCGCGCAGCGGATGCCATGATTGAGAAGGTCAGGCTGACGCAGTTCGCCGACCGTTTGCCCGCTCAGCTTTCCGGTGGGCAGCAGCAGCGTGTGGCGCTGGCGCGGGCCGCGATCACCGAGCCGCGCGTGCTGCTGCTCGACGAGCCGCTGTCCGCGCTCGACGAGCAGCTCCGCGTCCAGATGCGCCAGGAGCTGCGGCGGATGCAGCAGGAGCTCGGCATCACCTTCATCCATGTCACCCATACCCAGCTCGAGGCGATTGCGCTGGCCGACCTCGTCGTCGTGATGGAGCAGGGCAGGATCAAGCAGGCGGGTCCGGCGCGCGACGTCTACGCGCATCCGCACGATCGCTATGTCGCCGAGTTCATGGGCGGCCAGAACGTGTTGTCGGGCCGCGTCGAGAAGGTCAACGGCGCGAGCTTCACGCTCGCGCAGGCGGCGCCCGAAGGCATCGAGGTGCCGTTGCGGCCACGCTCGGCCGTCAGTGTCGGCGACAAGGTCGATATCGCGGTGCGCCGCGACGACGTCGCGCTGGTCCGGCCCGGCAGAGACTTGCCCCCGGGGTGCACAACCTCGCTGCCGAGCCGCGTGCTCGCGATCGAATACCAGGGCTATTTCGTCAAGGTCATGCTCGACACGGTGCCGGACGACGAGTTCGTCGCCTACGTGCCGGAGAAGACCTTCTTCGCAGATCCCTTCGCCGTAGGCGATGTCGTGATGGCCACATGGGCCACCGGCAGCGCGTTGCCACTCGCCTGAAGACCCGTCGCGCACAGGAGCATGACCGTGCAGATATCCTTTACACTCAACGGCCGTCCCACCACCATGGATGTCGAACCGGCGACGCTCGTCGCCGAGCTGCTGCGCGAGCAGCTCAGCCTGACCGGCACCCATATCGGCTGCGACACCAGCCAGTGCGGCGCCTGCGTGGTGCATCTCGACGGCCTGCCGGTGAAGAGCTGCACGCTGCTGGCGCCGGCGCTCGACGGCGCGACGCTGCTGACCATCGAAGGCCTGCAAGGCGCGCCGGGCTCGAACCTGATGCATCCGATGCAGGAGGCGTTTCGCGAGCATCACGGCCTGCAATGCGGCTTCTGTACGCCGGGCATGCTGATGACGGCGGTAGCGCTGGCTGTCGAGAAGCCAAATTTGACCGAGGCCGACGTCCGTCACGGCCTCGAAGGCAATATCTGCCGCTGCACCGGCTACCAGAACATCGTGATTTCCGTGATGGCCGGCGCTGCCGCCATGAACGCCGCCAAGGGAGAGTGACCATGGGCAATGTGATCGGCATTGGCGCCGCGCCGAAGCGGAAAGAGGACCAGCGCTTTCTCACTGGCCGCGGCAATTACGTCTCCGACATCAAGCGCCCCGGCATGGCCGCGGGCGTGTTCGTGCGCTCGCCGCACGGGCATGCGGTCCTGCGTGGCATCGACAAGAGCGCGGCGCTGGCTGCGCCCGGCGTCATCGCCGTGCTGACCGGCGAGGACGTCAAGGCCGATGGGCTCGGCTCGTTGCCCTGCGGTTGGGGCATCTCGGATGCCAAGGGCGTTCCGATGAAGGAGCCGCCGTTCCCGATGCTGGCGCAGGGCAAGGTGCGCTTCGTCGGCGACATGGTGGCCTTCGTCGTCGCCGAGACGCCGGAGCAGGCGAATGTCGGGGCCGAGCTGTTGAAGATCGACTACGAGGTGTTGCCCTCAGTGGTCGGACTGCTCGAAGCTGTCAGGCCCAATGCGCCGCAGCTTTTCGACGATGTTCCGAACAACATCTGTTGCGACTGGGAGCTCGGCGACAAGGCCGCGGTCGAGACCGCGTTCAAGAAGGCCGCGCATGTCGCCAAGCTCAGCCTGGTCAATAACCGCCTGATCGGCAACCCCATGGAACCGCGCGCAGCGATCGCCGAATACGAGCCGGGCACCGATCGCTTCACGCTGTGGACCACAAGCCAGTTCCCGCATGTCGTGCGCTTCCTGATGGGCGCCTTGGTGCTGAACATCCCGCAGCACAAGCTGCGCGTGGTGGCGCCGGATGTCGGCGGCGGGTTCGGTGTCAAGCAGTTCCATTACGGCGAGGAGGCCGTGATCACCTGGGCCGCCAAGCGCGTCAGGCGGCCGGTGAAATGGGTGGCGAGCCGCTCGGAGGGCTATGTTTCCGACCGTCACGGCCGCGACCACGTCACGGAGGCTGAGCTCGCGCTCGACGAGACCGGAAAATTCCTCGCCTTCCGCGTCAACACGCTCGCCAATATGGGCGGCTATCTCTCAACCTTCGGTCCCAACATCCCGACCAATCTCTATGGGCCGCTTCTCGGCGGCGTCTACACCACGCCCGCGATCTACTGCAACGTGAAGGTGGTGTTCACCAACACCGTGCCGGTTGACGCTTATCGGGGCGCGGGCCGGCCCGAGGCGACGTTCGTGCTGGAGCGCATCGTCGATGTCGCAGCCAGCGAGATGGGGATCGACCGCGTCGAGATCCGCCGCCGCAACATGATACCGAAGGAGGCCTATCCGTACCAGACGCCGGTATTGGTGCAGTACGATTCCGGCGATCCCATGGGCTGCCTCGATGGCGCACTGGTTGCCGCCGACGTCAAGAATTTCGGTATCCGCAAGGCGGCTTCGGCCAGCAAAGGCAAGTTCCGCGGGCTCGGCTACTCAACTTATGTCGAGGCCTGCGGACTTGCGCCGTCGCGCTTCGCAGGGAGGCTCGGCGCGCGCGGCGGCCTCTACGAGAGCGCTACGGTGCGCGTGCATCCGACGGGCCAGGTCACGGTCATGATCGGCACCCACAATCACGGCCAGGGCCACGAGACGACCTTTGCGCAGATCGTCTCGGAAAAGCTCGGCGTCGCCTTCGAGAATGTCGACATCGTGTTCGGCGATACCGATCGGGTGCAGTTCGGCATGGGCACCTATGGCTCGCGATCCCTCGTGGTCGGCGGTGCCGCGTTGTCGAAGGCGACCGACAAGGTGATCGCCAAGGGCAAGAAGATCGCGTCCCATCTGCTCGAGGCGGCCGAAGTCGATATTCAGTTCGAGGCAGGAAAGTTTTCGGTCGCGGGCACGGACCGCAGCAAGACCTTCGAGGAGATCGCCGGCGCGGCCTATGTGCCGCACAATTATCCGCTGGAAGTGCTGGAGCCGGGGCTCGAGGAGCAGGCCTACTACGATCCCGTCAACTTCACCTATCCCGGCGGCTGCCACATCGCCGAGGTCGAGGTCGATCCGGAGACGGGCACGGTCACGCTGGTCAACTACACCGCAGTCGACGATGTCGGCACGGTGATCAACCCGATGATCGTCGAGGGGCAGTTGCACGGCGGCATCGTGCAGGGCGTCGGCCAGGCGCTGTTCGAGAATGCGGTCTACGACGAAGGTTCAGGGCAATTGCTGTCGGGCTCGCTGATGGACTACTGCATGCCGCGCGCGGATCATCTGCCGATGATGAAGGTGGCGACCCATTCCACCCTGTGCACGCATACGCCGATGGGCGTGAAGGGGTGCGGTGAGGTCGGAACCATCGGCTCGCCGGCGGCGGTCATCAACGCGGTCGTCGACGCGCTCTCGCATCTCGGCGTCACCCATGTCGACATGCCGGCCACGCCGAACCGGATCTGGCGCTTGTTGCAGAACGCGTCGCTGCCGGTCGCCGCGGAATAGGGAGGATAACAATGAAGCCGTTTTCCTATCACCAGCCCGACCAGATTCCCGATGCGGCCAGGCTTCTGACCTCGATCGAGGACAGCAAACTCGTTGCCGGCGGCATGACGCTGATTCCGACGCTGAAGCAGCGGCTGGCCAATCCGCCTGCGCTGGTCGATCTGTCGAAGCTCGGGTCGCTGAAGGGCATCACCGATGGCGGCGCGACGATCACGATCGGCGCAATGACTCCGCATGCGGTAGTCGCCGCCTCCAAGCTGGTCCAGGCAAAAACCCCGGGGCTCGCCGCGCTGGCCTCGATGATAGGCGATCCCGCGGTGCGCAGCCGCGGCACCATCGGCGGCTCGGTCGCCAACAACGATCCTGCGGCTGACTATCCCGCCGGCGTGCTCGGGCTCGGCGCCACCATCGTCACCAGCGTGCGCGAGATCGCGGCCGACAAGTTCTTCCTCGGCCTCTTCGAAACCGCGCTCGTGCCCGGCGAGATCATCACGGCGATCCGTTTTCCGGTGCCGTTGAAGGCCGGCTACGCCAAGTTCAAGGCGCCGGCCTCCCGCTATGCGCTGGTCGGCGTGTTCGTCGCCAAATTCGCCGATGGTGTCCGCGTCGCCGTGACCGGCGCCGGTTCAGGCGTTTTTCGCGTGCCGCCGATGGAGGCCGCGCTGTCGTCCAATTTCGATCCCTCGGCCGTCGCCGCGATCAAGATCGATACGGACGGTCTGACCTCCGACATTCATGCCGAAGCCGATTACCGGGCGCATCTCGTCACGGTCATGGCCAAGCGCGCCGTCGACGCGGCGCTCAGCTAGCTCTTTGGGATTGATGATGACTGATGGTTCCGGCCGAACGGCCTTCCCGCCGGCGCCGACTGGTCTTGGTGCGCTCTCTGTTACCGAGATCATGGCCGGCTACCGGCGCAAGGCGTTCACCCCGCGCGATGTGGTTGACGACACCATCGCTGCGCTTCAGGCGACAAATGAGGCCTGCAATGCGGTGGTGACGCCGATGTACGAGCAGGCGAGGGCAGAAGCCGACCGGCTCACCAGGGAGATGGGTGCGGGCGAGGCCAAGGGGCCGCTTGCCGGTGTGCCAGTTACGATCAAGGATCTCGTCTTCGTCGCGGACGTACCGGCCTATGCCGGCTCGCCGATGAACAAGGCGTTCGTGCCCAACGTCGATGCCGCCGTGGTTTCGGCGCTGAGGGCGTCCGGTGCGATCATCACCTGCAAGACCACCACCTGCGAGTCCGGCTACAAACTGACGGCGGATAGCCCGGTCACCGGCACGACGCGGAATCCCTGGAATCCCGGCCGCACCAGCGGCGGTTCGAGCGGCGGCGCAGCAGCCGGTGTTGCCGCCGGTTGCGGGCCGATCGCGATCGGGACCGATGGCGTCGGCTCGATCCGCGTGCCGTCGTCCTTCTGTGGCGTGTTCGGACTGAAGCCGACCTTCGGCCTGGTGCCGCGCTCGCCGGGCTTCGCGCCGCCGTCCTGGGCTTCGCTCGCCCATACCGGGCCTATCACGCGCACCGTCGCGGATGCCGCGCTCACCTTGGAGATCATTGCTGCTTACGATCTGCGCGACCCCGCGAGCCTGCCGGTGTCGCCACGCCGCTTCGACACCAACGCGGCGCCGTTGACCGGCATTCGCATCGGCGCCAGCGCTGATCTCGGCTACGCCGCTGTCAGCCCCGATGTTCGTGCCGCGTTCAGCAAAGCGCTGGCCGTTCTCGACGGCTGCGGCGCGCAGATCACCCTGGACGGTCCTGGCCTCGATCCCGGCATTCTGGAGCACACGCTGAAGCCGATCGCCTTCACCGAGCAGGCGGCGGCGGTGGCGACCAGGACCGCTGCCGATCTCGCAAGCTCGGAGACCGACTACCGTGATGTCGTCACGGCCGGCCGGCGTTTCAGCGGCACGGACTACATCGAGGCTGGCTACCGCCGGGGCCAGGCGCGCAATGCGTTCGTAAAGCTGTTCGAGCGTGTCGATGCGCTGGTGACACCGACGGTCGCGGTGACCGCGTTCGAGGCCGGGCGGATCGGTGTCGATACGATCGACGGCTGCAAGGTCGATCCGCATCTCGGCTGGTCGCCCTTCACCTGGCCGATCAATCTTGCCGGCCTGCCGGCGGCGACGTTGCCCTGCGGTTTCGACCGCGACGGGCTGCCGGTCGGTCTCCAGATCGTCGCGCCCTGGCTCGACGAACCCACGATCTTCCGCATCGCTGCCGCCTTCGAGCAGGCGCAACCCTGGGCCAAGTTCTGGCCGCCGCTGGCTTTACGTGAATCGGACCGAGCGCGTACCAAGGCGTGACGGGCCATGATGGAATCTTGCTGCTGTTTTGCCCGACATGTCAAGCCACGCTGCCGCCGGCGCATGGCCTCCTTGCCACCCGCGTAAGTCCTTGATCCGACTAGCGCCGTCTACTGTGCATGGGGTTGTTTTCCCACTTTGTGTGGGAGAGCGCGGGACGCGCGCAATCTTGTCGTCTCAGGACAGCTCGATCGGCATACCCCTGCCGCTGAGCTCTTCGTCCAGGCGCAGATAGTGCGCGAGGTAGTCGTGCAGGGCGGTTGCTGCTTTCGAGGTCGCTCCGCTCGACTTGTAGAGCAGCAGCTCGATCTTCGGCAGCGGTGGAAGGCCTTCGTTCAGTCCGATCTCGCGCATCGCCGGCACCAGCGCGCTGCGCCCGAGCACGGTAACCGCCATGCCTGCGAAGGCTGCGGCCTGAAGGCCGCCGACGCTTTCGCTGACACAGGCGATGCGCCAGCGCAGGTTTGCGCGCTCCAGCGTATCGATGGCGTAGTCGCGATAGATGTTGCCCGGCGGCAATAGCGCGAGCGGGATCGGACGTTCCTGGTGCGCGGCGGATTGCTCGCCGGTCATCCACACCAATTGCTCTCGGCGAACCACCTGGCCGCCGGTGAAATCGTTCATGCGGGTAACCAGCGCGATGTCGACATCGCCGCGCTTGACGAGGCCGACCAGCGGCGTCGAAAGCGCGCAGTTGAGCTCCACCTGCACGCGCGGAAAGGATTTCCGGAACACGCTGAGGATCTGCGGCAGCATGAACGCGGCGTAGAGATCGGGCGTGCCGAGCACGACCTGGCCCTCGATCTCCTGTGACGCCAGCTGCGAAATCAGCTCGTCATGCAACCTCAGGATGGATTTGGCGTAGGTGAGGACGGTGGTGCCATCGTCAGTCAGCGTCAGCCGACGGCCGCCATGCTCGAACAGCTGCTTGCCGGTCAGCTCCTCCAGCCGCTGCAATTGAAGGGTGATCGCAGGCTGGGTACGGCCAAGCCGTCGCGCCGTCTCGGTGATGCTGCCGGTCTCGACCACCGAGATCAGCGACCGGAGCATGCGAATGTCGAGACTGATGAGGTTCATGCGGCGTCCATGTCGCCCAGAATTTATGCAAGTTCCGTGCTACCTCCCCGCAAGCTTGTCGGTGACGGTCTTGTTGCCGGCGCGAGGAGGAAATGGCGGCGTTGCCGTCACAGGCGCCGCGGACGCCATTGTTGCCTTCGATCACAATGTTGAAGACTGGAGTTAGTGGGATCGGACGGCACACCGCGGCTACGAAGTAGCCCGCGGGCGAAGGGCATCAATCATGGATCAGTGTTTCTTGTCCGCGAACCGGGTACGAATGCGCGGAGGCACGGTCGCTAAGCAATTCCGAGAGCAGGCCCGTCAGAACTGTGGCATCTGATGCGCCCAGCCTGTTCAAAAGGTTCTGTTGAATGGATTTGATGATTGGGCCGATGTCCTTGAATTGCTCCGCCCCTCGCTGCGAGAGGAAGATCAGGACCCTGCGCCGGTCATGTGGATCGGGCGCGCGATAGACCTGCGCCGACTCGACCATTCTGTCGATGATCTTTGTGAGCGTTGGACCGTCGACCAAGAGGCGGGTTGCCAGATCGCCCATCGGCATCCCGTTTTCTTCGGACAGCGCCTCGAGCACGCGGTACTGGTGAAGGGATAGGCTTCGTGGCTTGAGCTTCGCTTCCAGCATCTGCTCAAGCCGGCGATTCACACCTCGGATGAGTTCGGGGAGGTCCACGTTGCACCCTTAGCGAATTATTTGATATTTCAATATTTGCCTTGGAACGTAACGAGGAGCAAGCGAAAAGCAGATTTGCGCGCAACTGCCTAGGGAAGGGGCGAATGCATCGGCTGGCGCCCTGAAAAAGGGCATGTTCCCTTCAGGATCGAGCTTTCCCGTCGTTAAACGGGCCGTAGCGGCACAGGATTGCCGTTGGCACGATTCGTGAGTGTTCTGTGCACGGAAAGTGCGGAGACACCATCGTTGCGTAGCGTCCGGATATGTCTGCTTATCCCGCAGAGCGGCGCTGCGGGGCTTTGGGCCCCGTCAGCCGAGGCGTGCGGACGCTTGGCCGTCGACGAGATTAACGCAATGTCCGGTGTCCTTCGCCGTCCCGTCGAATTGCACGTTGTGAACGCCGGAGAAACCGGCCCAAGTGCGGGATGGGCCGCGCGCGATGCAATTGACATCGATCGTGTCGACGGCATCGTCGGAATGTTGCCGAGCTTCGCGCGCGATTTCGTGGCGCGCGCGGCTCGTGGTCGCGTCCCGTTCATATATACGCCGCAGTTCGAAGGCCGCTCATCGACGCTGGACGTCATGGCGACCGGTGAGACCGCCGAAGAGCTGCTTTCTCCCGCGATTCAATGGCTTTCGGAAACGAGGCGTGCGCGCCGATATTTTCTTTGCGGCAATGACTACGTATGGCCTCGCTCATCCCTTCAGATTGCGCGCAGGTTGATTGCCCGCTTCGGCGGCACGGTGACGGGTGAATACTATCTGCCGGTAGGCCAGCATGACTTCGACGAGATGCTGGACCGGATCAAGGCAACGCGCTCGGACGTCGTTCTTCCGTATTTCCTGGGCTCCGACTGCATCGCATTCAATCGTGCCTTCTGTGCCGCGGGGCTGAGTTCGCGCGCGCTGCGGTTTTCCTCGGCGATCGACGAGACCGTGGCATACGGCCTCAATGCAGATGAAACCGAGAATCTCTACGCCGCTTCGAGCTACTATGGGTCGGTCCGCTCACGTAACAATGGCGCGTTTCTCGAGCGTTATCACACGGCGTACGGCGATAGTCCGCCTCCCGTGAATGCCTTTGGAGAGTCCTGCTATGAAGGCATCTACTCGCTCGCGTCCTTGATCGAGGGGGCCGCCAGTCTCGACGCGCGCAAATTGACGCGCCTGTACGGCAGGACGTTCCAGCGACGCACGGCACGAGGCGATTTGGCGCAATCGGTGGTCGGCGGCCGCCATCCGATCTATCTGGCTCAGCTCGACGGGTACGATTTCTCAATCATCGCGCGGCGATAAAATAGCTTGCCTTTTCAAATATTGTATTAGTAATATTTTCCATCTCAAAGATTGATGGGGACATATATGACTTTCTCCCGCCGTCGCTTCCTGCAGCGCTCAGCAATTGCAACGACGACGTTGATTGCTGCACCTGCAGTCTTCCGCTCCGGCGCCTTTGGCGCCGAGAACCCGATCGTCGTCGGCAGCCTTCATGACCAGTCTGGTCCGATCGCAGCGTCCGGCACGCCCATGGTCTACGCGCTCCAGCTTGCCGTGGACGAGATCAATGCCGGCGGAGGGTTGTTGGGACGCCCGTTGAAGGTCATCCACTACGACACCCAGTCGAACATCCAGATGTACTCGCAATTCGCGCAGCAGCTTGCGGTGAAAGACAAAGTGGATGTCGTCCATGGCGGCATCACTTCGGCCTCGCGCGAGGCGGTGCGTCCGACCTTCGATCGCTTCAAGGTGCTGTACTTCTACAACGTTCTCTACGAGGGGGGTGTCTGCGATCGTAACACCTTCTGCACCGGTACCACGCCTGCGCAGACCGTGGAAAAGCTGGTGCCGAGCGCGATGAAGAAGGCCGGCAAGAAGGCCTACATCATTGCCGCCGATTATAATTACGGTCAGATCACCGCGAAGTGGATGACGAAGTACGTCAAGGACAATGGCGGCGAGGTGCTGGCGACCGACTTCTTCCCGCTCGACGTCACCAATTTCGGTACGACGATCTCGAAGATTCAGGCGGCAAAGCCCGACCTCATCCTGTCGGCACTGGTCGGCGGCAATCATACGGCCTTCTACCGGCAATGGACCTCGGCCGGCATGAAGGGCAAGATTCCGATCGCGTCGACCACTTTCGGTCTCGTCAACGAGCCGACCACGCTCGATGCGGCCGAAAGCGATTCCATTCTCGGCGCCTACGGCTATTTCGAGGAGCTTACCACTCCGGCCTCGAAGAGCTTCGTCGAGAAGATCAAGAAGGCCCATCCCGACTCACCCTATGTCAGCGAGCTGGCTGCCTGCACCTATGAGGGTGTCATGCTTTGGGCTGCCGGCGTGAAGAAGGCCGCCAGCATCGATCGCATGAAGGTGATTGCCGCGCTGGAGGACGGGATCGCTTTCGATGGCCCGAGCGGCAAGGTGACGTTGGACAAGCCGACCCATCACACCACCCGCAATGCGTTTCTCGCGGAGGTGAAGGACCGTAAATGGTCGGTGCTGGAGAGTTACTCCGACGTCAAGCCGGCCGATACTGCCAGTGTCTGCGATCTCGTCAAGAATCCGAACGACACCAAGCAGTACATCATCAATCTCTGATGTTAGCCGGGCCTCGCCACCGGCGGGGCCCGTGACTTCGAGGGGACCGAAAGAATCCTAGAATGGCGATCTACCTCATCGTCGCGCTCGACGTCCTGAATGGGATATCGTCGCTGTTCCTGCTGTGCCTCGGACTGGCGATCATCTTCGGCATGATGAAGATCATCAATCTCGCCCATGGCGAGTTCATCATGCTCGGCGCCTATGCGACTGTCATATCGGCCAATGCAGGTGTGAATATCTGGATCGCGATGCTGGTCGTTGCTCCGCTCTTCGTCGGTCTCGTAGGTCTCGTCATCGAACGGTGCCTTATTCGCTTTCTCTATGGTCGCCTCGTCGATTCGATGCTCGCGACCTGGGGGCTCAGCCTTCTCATCATCGGGATCGTCACTACGATCTACGGCAACACGCAGCAGGGCGTGCCGACTCCTCTCGGTGGCTTCTCCATCGGTTCGTATCAGTCGAGCTATTACACGCTGTTCCTGGCCGGAATGGCGGTGGTCATGATGGCCGTGGTCTACGGCGTGATGAGCTACACCCGCTTCGGGCTGATCGCCCGCGCGACGATGCAGAACCCGGCAATGGCAGCCACGCTGGGCGTCAATCCGGCGCGGGTCTACATGAGCACGTTCGCGGTCGGAGCGGCCATCACAGGTCTCGCCGGAGGCTTGCTGGCTCCGGTTTCGGGCATCACGCCCGGCATGGGCGGCGCCTACGTCGCCAAGGCCTTCATGACCGTCGTCGGAGGAGGCGCTGCCATTCTGTCGGGGACGATGTCAGCGGCGAGCCTGTTCGGTGCTGTCAATCAGGTCGGCGCCTTCTTCACCACGCCGGTCTATGGCGAGGTCCTGGTGTTCACGGCGGCGATCGTGCTGATCCGCCTGCTGCCGCAGGGAATTTCCGGCCGCTTCTTCAAGGGGAATCTGTAATGACCATCCGCTTTCGCCTTGTGGCCCAGGCGGTTGCCGTCCTCATCGCGATCATCGCGATCGTGCTGATCCCGAGCGTCATCGAGCTGTTCGCAATGATGCAGTTGACGTTGTTCGCGGCAATGGCGGTGCTGGCGCTCAGCCTCGCCTTCATCTGGGGCTTTGGCGGCATCTTGTCCTTCGGACAGACGGCCTTCTTCGGCCTCGGCGGCTATGCCTACGCGATATCAGCGATCAATTTTCAGGATTCCACGCCGTCGATCCTGCTCGCCATTATCATTCCCGCGTTGTTCGCTGCAATCCTCGGCTACTTCATCTTCTTCGGTCGCATCTCCGACGTCTATCTCGGTGTGATCACGCTCACCGTGACACTGATCCTGTTCAACTGCGTCAACTCGACCTCGGGCGACGAGTACAGGATTGGCAAGGCGTTGCTCGGCGGCTTCAATGGCATGCCGGCGGTGCCGACCTTCAATGTCCCATTCTATCCCGACCAAATCCTGTCACCCGAGCAATCCTGGTGGGTGACAGGCGGGACCCTGCTCGGGATATTCCTGTTGCTGCGTCTGCTGCTGTCCCTTCCGGCCGGACGCGTCATCGTGGCGGTGCGCGAGAACGAGGTTCGTGCCTCGCTGCTCGGTTACGACCCGCGGAAGGTCAAGCTGCTCACTTTCATTCTGAGCGGCGCGATTGCGGGCCTTGCCGGTGCGCTCTACGTCAATTGGGGCGCGTTCGTCGGGCCGACCATCTTCAGCCTGTCGTTGTCGGCGGAGATCATCATCTGGATCACGGTGGGGGGGCTCGGTACCTTGCTTGGCCCCATCGTTGGCTGTGTGCTCATCGAATACATCGTCGCCTATATCGGCTCGCAACAGGCCCTGAACTCCAACCTCGTGCTGGGCGCCGTGCTGGTCGTCTTCGTGCTGCTGCTTCCGAAGGGACTCGTACCGACGGCGCGCGATCTTTTGATGCGGCTCGTGCCCGCACCGAAACCGAAGGCGCAACTCGCGGACGAGCAGTTACCGCCGGCGGTGGCGGCGTCCCACATGGCCGGAGCCGAATGACTATGGCGGACCTTGTACCCCTCCTCAAGGCAGAGCACCTCACGATGCGTTTTGGCGGTGTCGTCGCCAATGACGACATCACCTTCACATTGGAAGAGATGGAGCTGCGCTGCCTGATCGGGCCTAACGGCGCCGGCAAGAGCACGTTCTTCAAGACGCTGACTGGACAACTTGTACCGACGTCGGGTGCGATTGCGTTTCGCGGTCAGCCGATCGCCGGCAAGCTGTCGCACGAGATCGCCCGCATGGGAATCGGCATCAAGACCCAGGTGCCGAACGTCTTCAACGGTCTCTCGGTGCGGGAGAATATCTGGCTCGCTGTTCGGCGGAAAGCGACGCCGCGCGCCCAGGGGCCCGCGGTCGATTCGGTATTGCAGATGATCCGGTTGACGGATCATGCCGATCGCATCGTGGCGACGCTGTCACACGGCCAACGACAATGGGTCGAAATCGGCATGGTGCTTGCGGCTGAGCCGGAATTGATCCTGCTCGATGAGCCGGCCGCCGGGATGACCGACGAGGAGACACTGCACACAGCCGCCATCATCCGCGAGATCAACCAGACCCGTGCCATCATCGTCGTCGAGCACGACATGGAGTTCATCAAGCAGATTGCAAAGAAGGTGACGGTCTTTCATCAGGGGCGCGTGCTGGTCGAAGACACCGTGGACAAGGTCTTGGCGGATCAGCGCGTGCGCGACGTCTATCTCGGCAAGAAGGTGGCGGCATGAGCGCGCTTCTCGAGGTCCGGGATTTACGATCGGGCTACGGCCGCATTCCAATCCTGTTTGGTCTCGACATGACGATTCAGGATGGCGAGTATCTCGGTATTCTCGGCCACAACGGCATGGGCAAGACCACGACGCTGCGTGCGCTGATGGGGCATTTGCCGACGACGGGGGGCACCGTCACGTTCGCCGGCAAGCCGATCACCCATCTCAAGCCGCACGAGCGGTCCAGGCTTGGCATTGGGCTTGTGCCGCAAGGACGAGAGATATTTCCCGACCTGAGCGTCCTTGAGAACCTACGAATGGGCCTGGCGGCGGCGCCGAAGGAGGACCGATCGGTCATCGACGCGGTGCTTCAGGACTTTCCGCGCCTGGTGCGACTGCTCGACCGACGCGGTGGGGCCCTGTCGGGCGGTGAGCAGCAATTGCTGGCATTGGCGCGCTGTCTCTGCACGAAGCCCCGACTGATCCTGCTGGACGAGCCGACCGAGGGTATCCAGCCATCGATCATCGAAGAGATCGTCGAGACGCTGCTCGCACTGAAGAAGCAGTGGAACATGTCGCTGATCGTCGTCGAGCAGAACCTCGAGTTCATCACCTCACTGTCGGACCGGATTCTCAATATCCAGAAGGGGCGCATCACGGGAGAGCTCGACCGCGAAAACCTTCTGGCTCGGGACGGCGCGATGCATCCAAACTGAGTTCAATCTCCGGCGCGGCTGCGCCGGTCGTCACGATCGCTGGTTCTCTTGCTGCCGGCTTGTCCTCACAAGAAAGGATGACTTATGTCTATCAAACGCCCGACTGCTGAAGATGTCGCCGAGCTCGCCGCCAGCCTGCACATGAACATGACGGTCGAAGAAGCCGGAAGCTATCTTGCCCTCATGGGCGGGATGTTCGACGCCTACGACGTCATCGACGAGCTGCCGAACCCGCTGCCGCCGGTCAAATATCCGCGCATGCCGGGCTCCAAGCCGATGCCGAAGGACAACAAGTACGGCGCGTGGGCGATCAAGACCGAGGTCAAGGGCGCAGCCACCGGCAAGCTCGCGGGTCGTACCATCGTGCTGAAGGACAACGTCGCCTTGGCCGGCGTCCCCATGATGAACGGCTCGACCACGCTCGAGGGCTTCATTCCCGCCGCCGACGCAACGATCGTGACCCGCATACTCGATGCCGGCGGCACCATCGTCGGCAAGGCCGTGTGTGAGCACTTCTGTCTGTCGGGCGGCAGCCACACCTCCAATCCTGCACCGGTTCACAATCCCCTCAAGATGGGCTATTCGGCCGGCGGATCCTCGTCGGGAAGTGCCGCGCTGGTCGCAGCCAGCGAGGTCGACATGGCGATCGGCGGCGATCAAGGCGGCTCGATCCGGATCCCGGCATCCTATTGCGGCATCTATGGCATGAAGGCGACGCACGGGCTCGTGCCGTATACGGGCGTGATGCCGATCGAATCGACCATCGACCACACTGGCCCGATGACGGCCAACGTCGCCGACAACGCGCTGTTGCTGGAGGTGCTGGCCGGCGCCGACGGGCTAGATCCGCGCCAATATGCGCCGAAGGTCACGAGCTACACCGAGATGCTCCGCAAGGGGGTCAAGGGCATGAAGATCGGCATCCTCAAGGAGGGATTTGCCGTTGCGAACATGCAGGAAGGCGTTGCGTCCAAGGTGAAGGCCGGCGCAGAGCGTTTCGCCAAGCTCGGCGCCAGCGTGTCGGAAGTTTCGATTCCCGAACATCTTCATGCACTCGCGGCCTGGAACCCGATCACGCTGGAAGGATTCCTGGTCCAGATGATGATCGGCAACGGCATGGGCTTCAACTGGAAGGGCCTCTATGACGTGGGCCTGCTCGACGCCCACTCGGGTTGGCGTACCCGTGCCGACGACCTGTCGGAAACGCTCAAGCTCACAATGCTGGTTGGGCAGTGGGGCGTCAGCCATTATCGCGGTCGTTACTATGCCAAATCGCGCAACATCGCGATCGCTGCCAAGGCGGCCTATGATGCGGTATTCGGCTCTTACGATCTGCTGCTGATGCCGACCTTGCCCTGTGTCGCCACGCCGATCCCGGCCAAGGATGCGCCGCTCGCCGAGATTGTCCAGCGTGCCTTTGAAATGACGGCCACGACCAGTCCGTTCGACGTAACCGGCCATCCCGCGATGACCATTCCCTGCGGCCTGTCGGACGGCCTTCCGGTCGGCCTGATGCTGATCGCCAAAGACTATAACGAGGCGACCATCTACCAGGCGGCCAGCGCCTTCGAGGCCGACGGTGATTGGAAGAAATTCTGATGATCACCATCACCGCCGTGATCAGGGCGAAGTCGGGGCATGAGACCACGATGCGCGACGCGTTGATGGCCGTCGCCGAAAATGTCGCGGCTAACGAGCCTGATACGATCGGATTCTTCATCGCGCAGAGTGAGGACGATCCGCGTGTGTTCACGACGTACGAGCGATTTGCCGACAAGGCCGCGATGGATCGCCACAACAGCTCGGCGGTCGTCGCGACCTTCTTCGGAATTGCCAAGCTCATCCTGGATGGCGAGGTCACTTTGGTGACCTCGAGGGAGGTGTCGGCAACGATGCGGTGAGTCGGGTCCATCTGTCATTTGTGGGAGGGTATCGTGACGTTACGGCTTCATGGCATCATCGGACGATCCGACGACGCGGCTTATGCAGGCCGTCTCCACCACGTCGAACATCATGGCGGGATCGAACTCCTGTTCGTGCCGCCGTCCGACGTCGGCCGCAAGCGCTTTCGCTTGACGACCGACCGCGGAACCGATTGCGCCGTCAGCCTGGACCGGGACGAGGACCTGGTCGACGGGGCATTGCTGTTTCTCGCACACGATCGCGCCATCATCGTCCGCTTCGGCGAGCAGGAATGCTGGCGATTGAAGCCCGTCAGCCAAGCTGCCGCGCTGAAGCTCGGCTGGAATGCCGGAAATCTGCATTGGCGGGTCCGTTTCGAAGGCGATCTCCTTGTTGTCCTGCTGGATGGGCCGCTCGACACTTACCGGGCACGGATCAGGCCGCTGCTCGACGCGGGCGAGATCGTGGAGAGCGATGCTGTTTGACAGATTGCAGACGCTGGCCTTGTTGCAGCTCGGGGACAGTGCCTACCCGGCCGGCGGCTTTGCATTTTCCTGGGGGCTGGAAGGCCTTGCTGCGGACGGCATGCTTGCCAATCGCAGCGAACTCGATCGGATCATCGCGGACCAGCTTGAGCGGCGCTGGGCAAGCATGGACCGTGTTTTGCTGCGCCAGGCCTTTCGGGCAGAGGATTGTGTGGCGATCGCGCGCGTGGATCGCCTGGCCGAGGCGGCAACACCCTCGGCCGAAATGCGGGAAGGATCGCGGCGGGCGGGCAGGGCGCTACTCGGGGTGTGGTTCAAGCTCGATGGACCGCTATCGGTCGCCTACCGTGGCTTGGTGTCGTCGGACACGAGGCTAGGCCATCTGGCCGTTGTGCAGGCCGTCGTCGGCCGGGACGCGGGGCTCGGCCTGGAGGCCGCAGAACTGGTCTCGGGCTGGACGCTCGTAACCGGCCTCGTCAGTGCAGCCGTAAGGCTCGGGATCATCGGCCACATCGAGGCGCAGCGCAGCCAGGAAGCCGCACGCATGTTGCTGGCGCGACTGCTTGAGGAAATTCCGTCGCCCGATGCACTGCCTGCGAGCTTCACGCCGTTCATCGACATAGCGGTTTCGCGTGGACCGCTGCGACATGTCCGCATGTTCACGACTTGAGAGAGGATGCTCTTCCATGATGAACCTTTCACCGACCGAGTTGGATCGCCTCGTCATCTTCAATGCCGCGCAAATGGCGCGCCGCAATCGGTCGCTTGGAATCCGGCTGAGCCATCCGGAGGCGGTCGCCTACATCACAGACGAGGTCATGACCGCGGCGCGCCGTAACCTGCCTTATGCAGAGATCCGCGACATGGCAGGGCGATTGTTGACATGGGACGATGTCGAGCCCGGCGTCGGGCAGATGATTCCGATGCTCTATATCGAATGCATGTTCGCGGAAGGGACCAAGGTGATGGCGCTCTTCGAACCGGTCGGTCCCAGTGACACATCGGTCGTGGACGATATCGTGCCCGGTGAGATTATCCCGGGCGACGGAGACATTGAGAGCTTCGCAACCTTGGCTGCGATCACCATCGATGTCACAAATACCGGCGACCGTGACGTTCAGGTTCGCAGCCACACTCACTTCTTCGAGGTCAATCGCGCCTTGCTCTTCGATCGCGCGGCAGCCTGGGGCAGGAAAGTCGACCGTCCCGCGGGGGCCGGTATCCGTTTCGAGCCGGGGGTCACCAAGTCCGTGCGGCTGGTCCCGATCTCGGGTGATCGCGTCGTGCATGGGCAGGCGGGGCTCGTCAACGGTTCGTTGGATGCGCCGTCGGCGAGGGATGAAGCGCTTCAGCGTGCTCGCGCCCGCGGCTATCTGGGAGCCTGACCATGGCCACATTGTCACGCAGAGCCTACGGCGAACTCTACGGGCCAACCAAGGGCGACCTCGTGCGGTTGGCCGACACCAGTCTGCTCGCCGAGATCGAGCACGACTACACCACGTACGGGCACGAACTGCTGGTTGGTGCGGGAAAGAACCTGCGCGACGGCGAAGGCGTCAACGCCTACAGGACTGCCTCGCACAAGGCCCTCGACGTTGTCATCAAGAACGCCACCATCGTCGACGCAGTCGCCGGCATCGTGAAGGCCGACATCGGCATCCGTGACGGGCGCATCGTTGGCATCGGCAAGGCCGGCAATCCCGACGTGATGCCCGATGTGCATCCCGACATGGTCGTGGGTCACACGACGGCGCCGATTGCCGGCGGTCCCTTCATCGTCACCGCCGGCGCCATTGAGTCGCACGCGCACCTGATTTCGCCCGAGCAATCCGACCATGCGCTTTCCGGCGGGACGACCACCCTGGTCGGAAGCGGATCAGGACCGGTTTTTGACGTCGGCAGCGGGGCCGCTTCGACCTTCGCGCGCTTCCTGCAGGCGATCGAATTCTCCCCGCTCAATTTTGCCTTGTTCGGACGTGCGGGTTCCAACCCCGAGGCGATCGAGGAAGCGGTTGCGGCCGGCGGCATGTCCGTGAAGATTCACGAGGATTTCGGCGCCGCCCCTGCGGTGATTGACCAGAGCCTCATTGCGGCAGATCGCAACGATTTCGCGGTTCACCTCCACACCGACTCGATCAACGAATACGGCTTCTGCGAGGATACGATGTCGGCCGTCGAGGGGCGCACCATCCATATGTATCACGTAGAGGGCGCCGGCGGCGGTCACGCCCCGGACCTGCTCAAAGTCGTGTCGTGGGACAACGTTATTCCCTCGTCCACCAATCCGACCAATCCTTACACGTCCTACGGCATGGAAGAGGGCGTGCCGATGACGATGATCTGTCATCAGCTCAATTACAATGCGCCCGAGGACGTGATGTTCGGCGAGGCGCGGGTGCGCGCCCAGTCGATGGCCGCGGAAGACTTTCTGCACGACATGGGAGCGATCTCGATCTTCGGCACGGATACGCAAGGCATGGGACGCCTCGCCGAGAACGTCGCGAAGTGCTGGCAGCTCGCGAGCGTCATGAAGGACCGGATCGGCCGCCTGCCCGAGGAAAAGACGGCACGTGCGGACAATGAGCGCATCAAGCGCTACATTGCCAAGCTGACCATCAATCCCGCCATTGCGGTGGGCATCGATCACCTCGTCGGCTCGATCGAGCCCGGCAAGATGGCCGATCTCGTTCTCTGGCCGCGCGCTTCCTTCGGCATCAAGCCCTACATGGTGATCAAGAACGGTTTTGTCGTCTGGGCAGCCATGGGCGATGGCAATGGCAGCCTCGGTCTGTCGGAGCCGATGATCCAGAAGCGGATGTGGGGGGCGCTCGGTGCCGCACCGCAAAGGCTGGGCGTCAATTTCATGTCGAAGCTCGCCATGGATGCCGATGTGACCCGCAAGCTTGGCCTTGAGCGCGCCCCCGTCCAGATCAAGAATGTCCGGAAATTGCGGAAGGCAGACATGTTGCGCAACGCCGCGACACCGCATGTCGAGGTCGACCCGCAAACATTCGAGGTTCGGGCTGACGGGAAGCTTCTGATGTGCCCGCCGGCGACGAAGGTACCGTTGGCAAGACGGTATATGCTCCGATGAGCCGGCTCTCGCTCAACAATGGATTGGCGCAGCCACGGATCGCGGCCGCACGGGTTGGAATCGGAGGACCGGTCGGTTCAGGCAAGACTGCGTTGGTGGAGTGCTTGATTCCAGCACTCGCTGCGCGGGGCATCGATATCGCCGTCATCACCAACGATCTCGTCACGGCCGAGGACGCCGAACGGATCAGACGCTCCGGGCTGATCGATCCGGCACGGGTGTCGGCTGTCGAGGCGGGCGCGTGTCCGCACACCGTCATTCGCGAGGACCCCACGCTCAACATTGAAGCCGCGGATGAGCTCGAACGTCGCTTCCCGGGGGTCGAGCTGATCCTGCTCGAAAGTGGTGGTGACAATCTCGCCTCGACGTTCTCGCGCGATCTGACGGACTTTTGGATGTTTGTGATCGATGTCGCCGGAGGCGACGATATTCCGCGCAAGCGCGGTCCGGGTGTCATTCGCGCCGACCTTCTCGTCATCAACAAGGTCGATCTGGCGTCTTACGTTGGCGTGGATTTGGAGCGCATGCATCGAGACGCATTGAACGTCAGAGGAGATCGTCCGGTACTGCTCACCAATTGTCGCCGCGGCGAGGGCATCGAATCGATCGTCGATCTCATCGAGCGCGAAGTGTTGTTCAAGACATGAATGACGCAACGGCGAGCGACGCAGCGCGGCTCGACCTTAGCTTCGTTCGGCGCGCCAACCGTACTGTGATCGACCGACGGAACTTCGCTTGGCCATTCGTGCTCACGCGCAGCTTTCATGTCGATCCGGATCGGCCGGATCGCCTCAGCGTGATTGTGCAGACGGCAAGCGGGGCGGTTCACGGAGAGGACAGCCTTGCACAACGCCTTATGCTCGGCCCCGGGACGGCCGTTTGCCTGACCACTCAGGGCGCGACGTCGGTTCATCGCGCCCACCCCGCTGCGCGCGCTGTCGAGACGGTGGAGCTTGATGTCGGGAGCAACGCCAGTCTCGAATATCTGCCGGAGCCTCGCATCCTGTTTCCCGAGGCGGCATTGTCACAGACGATCGAGCTTGACTGCGCGCCGGACGCCTATGCGTTGATCGTCGATGCATTCACGATGCACGACCCCTGTGGCGGAGCGAGCTACTTCCGCGAGCTGGAGTCGACGTTCTGCCTGAGAAGATCGGGTGGCGAGCCGCTGCTGATGGAGCGGACGCGTCTGTTTCGCCCAGACCGAAGCCTCTTTCGTGGCTACGGGGCCTTCGGATCGGCATTCATTGTGCTGCCCTCTGCACATGATCCGGGAAGGCTGCAAGGGAAGTTGGCAGCAGCGCTAGAGCGAATCAAAGGGCTCTATGGCGCAGTGAGCGCGTCGCCGGCACAGGCTGGGCTCTCGATCCGTCTCGCTGCCCTGGACTTAAGAAATATCCGTCAAGCTTTTGAGAGGATCAAACTAATCTATCGCGAAACGCTCTCGGAATGGATTGACGGACTTCGTTCCGAGAACCTGTCCATCACCGAAGGGAATGCAGGTCACGATGCGAGGCTTGAAGAGCCGGCGTCGGTATCGCGTCGGGGCGCGGCGAGCTGTGAGCGACGCTGAGAACAGCGACCGACGCGATGATGGAGCGATCCCATCTGGAAGCAGAAGACTTGATTCGGGGCGTGGTGTCCGATCAGGGATTGAAAGTGGACATCGGCTATGGCGACGTGCTCGATCATTGCACAATCGATGTCCACGCCGCTTGGCCATCTTGGAAGCGCACAGGATTTAGAAAGAGGTGCGACATCCTGCGCATGGCTCTCCACTGCGTCGGTCTGAGGACTTCGGGCGCATTGTGGTGCGCGGTCCAAGGCGGCAAAGGTCGTTCCGGGAGCGGGCGATACGCAACCTGCTCGGATCGGAAATCCGAGACGGAGCAACGGAGTCTCGCCGAGATGCTGCATGCGCATCGAGATTAGAATGGTTTGAAAATAGAAACATTCAAATATTGAGCGGCGTCATTCGTGGCCGACAACGATCGTCCAATCGCGACGGGTTGTCGTGCAACCTTAGATAACTTCTAGTTCTCCATCCCTTCCCGGAGCACTCGCGCATGTTAGGAAGCGCGGGGACCTGTAGTGGAATTGGGGTGCAGGAATGACGCGTGAACTCTCGGCCAAGAAAATTGTGCGTACGCTATCGCTTGGAGCGGTGAGCTATCTCGCGCTGTCGCTGGAATCGTCGGGTGACCTTCAGCAAGCGTTTGCGCAAACGAACCTGCCGCCAGTGACCGTCGATGCACCCAAGCCGAGAGCACGGCAGTCGGTTCAAAGATCCCAGTCAACCCGCGCATCGCGGGGACAGAGATCCGTCGCCGCGGCGGCTCCGCGCCAGGCCGCGCCTGTTCCCTACGTGGTGCCTTCGACCGGTACGCTCGGCACGGTGCCCCCCGCCTATGCAGGCGGCCAGGTCGCGACCGGCGGAAGTCTCGGTCTTCTCGGCAATCGCGGTGTGATGAACACGCCGTTCAACCAGACCAGTTACACAGCGGAGCTGATACAGAACCAGCAAGCGCGCACGATCCGTGACGTTCTCGCCAACGATCCCTCGGTCAGAGTCGTTCAGGCAGCCGGTGGTGGTGCGGACAGTCTCTTTATTCGCGGCTTCTACTATGACAGTGGCGACTACGGACTGAACGGCCTCTACGGAATTGCTCCATACTATTCTTCGGGCGCGAATTTCGTGGAGCGTGTCGAAGTCCTGAAGGGGCCGAGCGCATTGCTCAATGGCATGACGGCCGGCGGCACTGGCGTTGCCAGCGGCGGTGCAGTTGGCGGAAGCGTCAATCTAATTACCAAGCATGCGCCCGACGTCGACATTACGCAGCTTACGGCAACCTACGTTTCAAAATCGCAGTTTGGCGAGAATATTGATGTCAGCCGTCGCTACGGTGAGCACAAGGAGTGGGGTGTCCGGCTCAACAGCACCTACTCGAACGGCAACACGCCCTGGAATCGTCAAACCGACGAATTCGGCAATGTGGTTCTGGGCGTAGATTATCGGGGGGAGCGTGTGCGCGCGGCAGTCGATGTCGGCTACCAGGCCGACAATCTGAATCCACCCTTGCGCTTCTTCAATGTCCCGGCCACGACGACGACCATTCCTTCGCCACCGAAGGCCGGGCTGAACTTCCAGGTCCCGTGGGCCTACTATGCCCCGACCGACTTTTTTACGACAGCCAGAGGCGAAGTGGATGTCGCCGACTGGATAACCGCGTATGGGGCGTTCGGCTATCACGACAGCAACATCAACTACGCTTATCCATCGCCCAACATCTCCAATCTTGCGCCGGGGGCCGTGACGTCTCCGCCGGGTGTTTCCCAGTTGGGAGGTTTGTGGTCGCGTCCCTTCTCTGGGAAGGAAACGTTTGAGACGCTCGCGGGCGAGGCTGGCGTCCGGGCCACGGTGGATACCGGCCCCGTTAATCATGCAGTGAACGTTAACTATTCGATCAACGACCGGACTTACAATCAGAAGGTCTGGACCCGCTCGAACAATGCTCTTGCGGATGTGATCTTCTGGAATCTCTACACCGAGCCGACAAACATAGCGAAACCGAACTTCTCGACGGTTTCTGCCAACCAGACCACTGGCGTGTCGCTGTCTAGCGTTGGCGTATCCGACACGATGTCGATCCTCGACAAGCGCGTTCAGCTCACGCTTGGCGTTCGCCGTCAGACAGCTGGAACGGAAGTGACGAACTTCGTGACACCGGCATCGAGCCGTCCGGAACAAGACGCCTCCGTCTGGAGCCCCGCCTACGCGGTTCTCGTCAAGCCGGTGGAAAATGTCGCGCTCTATGCGAACTATATCGAAGGGCTCCAGACCCCCGTTGTGGTCAGCGGCGCGTTTGCAAACGTTGGAACCGTGTTTCCGCCGGCGCAGACGAAGCAGGCCGAGGTTGGCATGAAGATCGACGCAGGTCGATTCACGACAACCTTGAGCGTATTCGACATCAGTCAACCGAGCATCATTTCGGTGGCGTCCGGCGTTACAGCGACCCAGCAACTCAACGGCAGACAGCGCAATCGGGGTGCGGAGCTCAACGTGTTCGGCGAGATCACTCCCGACATCCGTATTCTCGGCGGCGTCGCCCTGATTGATGGTGTGCAGGAGAAAACGCAGGGCGGAATCAACGACGGAAAGAGTGCGGTCGGCGTGCCCGTGGTCAACGTCAACATGGGCGCGGAATGGGATACGCCGTTCGTGCGGGGTCTTACGCTCACGGGCAAGGTGATCTATACGGGCTCACAATACGTCAACGTCACGAATACGCTGACGTTGCCCGAATGGACACGTGTCGACATCGGGGCGCGCTACACCTTTACGTCCCCCTGGAACGGAAAACCGATCGTCGTGCGCGCCAATATCGAGAACGTGGGCAACAAGTCCTACTGGGCCTCGGCATATAGCGGGGTTATCACACTTGGTGCGCCTCGGACCTATCTGGTGTCCACCACGTTCAATTTCTGAATCGCTGGCTTGGAGTCGGAATCGATGCCGCCGCGGACGATCCGCAGCGGCATTGTTTCGACATGAGCAACGCAATTGATGACAATGCGATGACGAGGATCGCGCAACAAACCGTGCGATCATGCCGCATCCGAAAAGTTCCCGCTTGTCCAGTTAGAATTGCAGCAATCTGCGGCGTGACCTGAAATCTCGATATTTTCCCGCGCGTTGGCGCGCAAGCGCGGAGGTTGCATTGTGTCTCCGCGTCGCCAGTTTTGAGGTCTTAAAAAAAGTCGCGTCGATATTGCTTTGACCATCGTCTGCTTCTGACCTAGTCAAACGTCTCTACTTTCGCTCGCTGAAAGGGATCGCGCCATGATGGTGTTCGACAGAGACGACGTCACATTCACCGTCGTCATCAATCACGAAGAGCAATACTCCATCTGGCCGACGTTCAAGACGATTCCGGCGGGCTGGAAGGCCGTTGGGAAGATCGGCAGCAAAAAGGAATGCCTCGACCACATTGAGCAGGTGTGGACCGACATGCGCCCGCTCAGCCTGCGCAAGTTCATGGACGACGCGACGCCTCAGCGGTCGGCGTAGTCGGCGGAGCCTGGTCTTCCGATGCGGCTTCTTTGTCTGCCTTACTCCGGCGGCAGCGCCATGTTCTACGCGCGGTGGCGCAGGCTGCTGCCATCGTGGATCGACGTGAGGCCGGTGGAGTGGCCCGGGCGCGGCGCGCGCATGGATGAGCCTTTGGCTACCGATCCGCATGTATTGGCCGCGAAGCTCGCTGGCGAGCTCGGCGGCCAGCTCGACGGGCCTTACGCGCTGTTCGGTCACAGCCTCGGTGCCGTGATCGCATTCGAACTTGCACACGGCCTGCTCGATCGCGGCGCGGCTGCGCCGGCCGTTCTCTTCGCCTCGGGTGCGGAAGCGCCTGCGGTTCGGGACGGCAGCAGGTGGCGCGAGCCGTTGAGCGACGATGCGCTGAAGCAGGAGTTGCGCCATCTTCAGGGCACGCCCGACGAGGCGCTGTCGAACGCAGAGCTGATGCGATCTGCGTTGCCGGTGCTCCGCGCCGACTTCCTGATGTGCGGGGCCTATGTCTATCGACCGCGTCGTCCCCTGCCGTGCCCCGTGCACGTCTTTGCCGGAGCGGGCGACGAGACCGGCCGCGAAGCGCTCGAGACCTGGCGGCGGGAGACCTCCGCGTCATTCACGCTCGATGTGCTGCCCGGCCGTCACTTCTTCATTCACACGCAGCAGGCCGAGCTGATCGAGCGGATCGGTGCGGCGTTGGCCCTGCGATCGGGGCGATCGATTGATCTGCATCGGAGCTAGGATCATGAGCACGTTCTCCGTCCAGCCACTCATTGAGGGCAGAACTCTTCCTCTGCTGCTCAAGGCCGGTGAGGCCGGGCAGCCGCTCGGCAAAGCACTTCCCATGCTGCGCGAGACGATAGGCAGGCACCTGATCGATGCTGGCGGCATTCTGTTCCGCAATTTCTCGCTGGATGGCCCCGATGCGTTTCGGGCCTTCGCGGCCGATTTCGGTCACCCGCTGCTCACATACGAATTCGGATCGACGCCGCGTTCGCAGGTGACCTCGGGCGTCTACACTTCGACGGAATACCCGCCGCACCAGCATATTCCGCTGCACAACGAGCAGGCCTATACCCGCGATTGGCCGATGAAGATCTGGTTCTATTGCATGCAGCCGGCGCTGGAGGGCGGGGAGACGCCGATCGCCGACAGCCGAGCCATCTATCGAGACATGCCGCCAGCCATTCGCGAACGGTTTGCCGACAAGGGCGTGATGTATGTGCGGAACTACGGCAACGGCCTCGACGTCGATTGGCAACAGGTGTTCGGCACGGACTCCAGATCGGAGGTGGAGGCTTACTGCGCTCGCCACGACATCGAATGCGAATGGAAGGAGGATGGCGAGCTCCGTACGCGCCAGATCTGTCAGGGTACGGCGCAGCATCCCTTCACGGGGGAGTGGGTCTGGTTCAACCAGGCACATTTGTTCCACGTCTCCAATCTCGAGCCTGAGGTCCGCGAGAGTCTGCTCGACGTGGTCGATGACGAAGCCGATCTGCCACGCAACGTCTTCTACGGCGATGGTTCGGCCATCGACGATGAGACGCTGTCATCGGTCCGGGCCGTTCTCGAGAAGCACAAGATCAGCTTTCCCTGGCAAGTCGGCGACGTCGTGATGCTCGACAACATGCTCACCGCGCACGCGCGTGCTCCGTTCAAGGGGCCGCGCAAGGTGATCGTCGCCATGGCCGATGCTCATCGGCAAGGGTGATCGACGGCAATCGTCGGTGGTGATTTCCGGCTCGCGGCCGGACAGGGATTCGAAAACATGGACAGAGCCAACCTCGTCGAACGCTTGCGGGAGCACGCCACCCTGCGACCGGAGAAGGTGGCGTTGCGCTTCCTGGAAGGCGACGACGTCGCCGATGAGCTGACGTTTGCCGCGCTCGACGCTCGAATCAGGGCGCTTGCGGCGTGGTTGCAGCAGATGGGCGGCGCAGGCGAGCGGGCGGTGATCCTGCTTCCGAGCGGGATCAACTATGCCGTGGCATTCTATGCCTGCCTGTATGCGGGCGTGATCGCCGTTCCGGCCTATCCGCCGGAGGGTGGCTCGGAGCGCTATGCAGGACGTCTCGACGGCATCCTGCGGGATGCGGCGCCGCGCTTCATATTGGGTGAGACGGCCCTGCACGGCCTCATCGAAGCAACGCTGCCCGCATTGGACGACGTGCACATCGTCACGGTGGATACCATCCCGTCCGAACTTGCAGCGGACTGGCGCGAGACAAGGCCCGCGGCCGATGCGATCGCGTTCCTCCAGTATACGTCCGGGTCGACCTCACAGCCAAAGGGCGTTTGTGTTTCCCATGGCAATCTGGTTGCCAACGAGCGGGCCATTGAAGCGGTTGCCGGTGGCGCGCCGGACGACGCTTTTGTGAGCTGGCTGCCCCTCTATCACGACATGGGATTGATCGGCGGGCTCCTGAACCCACTGTTCACCGGTTTTACCGGCGTCCTGATGTCACCGCGGAATTTCCTGGAGCGGCCTCGCCGCTGGCTCGAGGCGATCGATCGTCACGGCGGCACGTTGAGCGGCGGTCCCGATTTCGCGTACTCGCTCTGCGCCGACCGCATCTCGGATGAGACCATCAGTCGGCTGGACCTAAGCCGGTGGAGATTCGCGTTCTCGGGCTCGGAGTTTGTCCGCCGGACCACTCTCGAGAAGTTCGGTGACCGGTTCGCGCGGGCTGGCTTCAATCGACGGGCGCTAACTGCTTGCTATGGCCTCGCCGAAGCGACGCTGCTGGTCACGGCCGGCGACATCACCGCTGACACCATTAGCTATACGCTCGACACCGCGGAACTCGCTGCAGGTCGTATCGCAAGCGCCAGCGCAGGCACCGATCTCGTGGCGTGCGGTCGAACCGCCGCAGGCCACGACATACGCATCATGCGTGTCGACGGATCGGCCGTGGCCGAGGCGAATGAGGTGGGTGAGATCTGGGTCGCGGGTCCCAGCGTCGCGCTCGGTTACTGGAATAATCCCGAGGCCACGCACCAGGCCTTCGTCGAGCGGAACGACGTGCGCTGGCTGCGGACCGGCGACATCGGCTTCGTTCGTGATGGCGCGCTGGTCGTGGCCGGGCGCCTCAAAGACCTGCTGATCATTCGCGGACAGAACGTCTATCCGACGGACGTCGAGCAGGCGATCGAAGCCGACGTCGAGACTGTCCGCAGCGGACGGGTTGCCGTCTTTCCGGTCGAAATGGACGGGCGTGAAGCCATCGGCGTGGCGGCGGAGTTCAGCCGCGCCGTGCTCAGGCTCAGCGATCCGGAAGCGCTCGCACATGCGATTGGCGAAGCGGTCCTCCGGCAAGCGCAGGAATATCCGGCCGTGATCGCTCTGCTGAACCCGCAAGCAATGCCGCTGACCACGAGCGGCAAGCTGCAACGTTCGGCCTGCGCCGCACGCCTCGCCGACAATACGCTCGACAGCTTCATGGTGTTCGAGAGGGGGCGTCGCCGTGGCGGCGTATCCTTGACGAAGCCCACGACCGATACCGAACGCGCCGTCGCCTCGATCTGGTGCGATGCGCTTGGTGTCGCGGCAGTGCATCGCGAGGACGATTTCTTCGTGCTCGGCGGAAATTCGATTGCAGCCGGTCAGGTTGCCGCGGCGATCCGCGACCGCTTAAGCGTGGAGGTCGAGCTGCGTACCTTCTTCGACGCGCCGACGCTCGCGGCCTTCGCCGGCCGTATCGATGGCCTGGCGGGCGCTGGTGGCGGCCGGACGCTGCCGCCGATCCCGTGGGCTGCCTCGGCCGATCGTGCGATGCTGTCGCACGCGCAGGAGCGGCTCTGGTTCCTCTGGAACATGGACCCGGCCGGGACCGCCTACACCGTTGCAAGTACAATCCGTCTGAAGGGATGGCTCGATCATGCCGTCCTGTCGCGCGCGCTCGGCGAGATCGTCCGCCGTCACGAGATATTGCGTACCACGTTCACAGCCAGCGACGGCCGCGGAACGCAGCTCATCCACGATGTCATGAGCATCGGTATCCGGGAGGAGGATCTTCGTTCCCATTCTGCAGGGGAACGCGCCGAGCGCGCGGAAAGTCTCAAGCGATCGGAGCTCGCCAAGCCGTTCGACCTAGTGAATGGTCCGCTGTTGCGCGCGGTGTTGCTTCGGCTCGCGGACGATGCGCACGAGCTGCTGCTGCTCGCCCATCATATCATCGTCGATGGCAGGTCGCTCGACGTTCTGCTCGACGAACTGGCCGCGCTCTATCGCAGCGGTATCGGTCAGGGCGGAGGCGCGCCGCCGATTCCGGCGATTCAATACGCCGACTTTGCGGCTTGGCAGCGAAACTGGCTCTCGGCAGGCGAGGCCGAGCGGCAGCTCGCGTATTGGCGCGCGAAGCTCGGCGATGTTCATCCCGTCCTGGCGTTACCGCATGATCGGCCGCGCCCGGCCATCCAGAGCCATGCCGGCGAGACGATCGGCCTTATCATTGACGACGCGCTTGCGTCCCGACTCCGGGGAATCTCTGTCAAGCAGCGCGTCAGCGTCTTCATGCTACTGCTCGGCGCATATCAGGTGCTGCTCCATCGCTACACCGGACAGAGTGATCTGCGCGTCGGCGTGCCGATCGCAGGACGCCGGCACACGCAGCTCGAGGGCTTGATCGGATGTTTCGTCAATACGCTGGTGCTGCGGGCTGAGATTGCAGCCGACGCGACCTTCCCGAGCCTGCTGCAGCAGGTCAAGGAAGCGGTGGTCGAGGCATTGTCGCACCAGGACCTTCCTTTTGAAATGCTGGTTGAAGGCCTCAGGCCGGAACGCAGCGGGGGCCACAATCCGCTGTTCCAGGCAAAGTTCAACTACATGACGGCGCCGGGCGGGTTTGCCGGCGTCGAAGGGCTCACCGCCGAAATCGACATCATCGATCTCGCGGGTTCGCATTTCGACCTCGCGCTCGACGTCATCGATAGCGCCGACGGCATGAAGGTCACGTTCAACTACGCCACCGATCTGTTCGATCGTCCCACCATCGGGCGGCTGGCGGCGCAGTTCGGTTCGATGTTGCGGCAGATTGCCAACAATGCCGAGCGGCGGATATCGGACTTTGCCATTGACGATGGGCACCGGCAGGCCGTCCCAAGTAAGGCCGCCGCATTCGGCTTCACCGATGTCATCAGCCTTCACCGTGCGGCGACCGCCGATCGATCGACCGCCACGGCCATCCGATGCGGCCGGGAGCAATTGAGCTTTGCGGAACTCGAGCGCAGGTCGAACCGTATCGCGCAGGTGCTCAGCGCCAGGGGCTTGGTGCGGGAGACGCCGGTCGCGCTGTGGATCGAGCGCTCGCCGGCTTTTGTCGTCGCCTTGCTCGGTGTGCTCAAGGCCGGCGGCGCTTACGTCCCGTTGGACCCGAAATGGCCAATGGATCGCGTCCGCCGCATCCTGGCGGACGGCGGTATCGAGATCGTGCTGTCGGCGGGTGAGAAGCTCGGGGATGCGCGTGGGCTTGATTGCCTAGTGCTCGATTCAGAAGCCGAAGCCGCGCGCGGGGAGGTCCCTGGCCTGCCGGTCGCCACGATCATTCATCCGGAGCAGACCGCCTACGTCATCTATACATCGGGATCGACCGGCGCGCCGAAGGGCGTCAGCATCTCGCATGGCGCCTTGGCCAATTACGTTCAGGCCCTGCTGCTACGCCTGGAGCCGCGTCCGTCAGCGAGCATGGCGATGGTGTCGACGGTGGCGGCCGATCTCGGCCACACCGTCCTGTTCGGCGCGCTGGCGTCCGGCGGGACGCTGCATTTGCTGTCTCCAGACGCCGTGTTCGACGCGGATGCGTTCGCGCAAGCGATGCGCGAAGGCGAGGTCGACATTCTCAAGATCGTGCCGAGCCATCTGCGAGGGCTGTTGAAGGCCTCGCGGTCGGCCGATCTTCTGCCCCGCGAGGCGCTCATTCTGGGCGGAGAGTCTTGCGACCGGGCGCTGCTGGACGAAGTCCATCGCTTGCGTCCGGAATGTCGGATTCTCAATCACTACGGGCCTACGGAAACGGCCGTCGGTGCGGTAACGCATGAATGCGCGGCCGAGCGCGAGAGCAACCCGGTTCCGATCGGTCTGCCACTTGCCAATCTGAGCGCCCATGTCCTGGATGAAGCGCTGAACGAAGTACCGATCGGCGTTACCGGCGAACTCTATATCGGCGGCGCCGGCTTGGCGCGCGGCTATCGCGGCGCGGCCGGTCTGACTGCGGAACGTTTCGTCCCGGATCCGTTCGGGGCAGCAGGCGAGCGCCTCTATCGAACCGGGGATCGTGTCCGCTGCGATGGCGCGGGCCAGCTGATATTCCTGGGCCGCACCGATGATCAGATCAAGTTGCGTGGCTATCGTATCGAGCTCGGAGAGATCGGGCGCGTCATCAAGACACTGCCGGGCATCGATGATGCGGTGGTGCTCCCGCGCGCGATCGGGGCGAATGCCGATCGCCAGGAGCTGGTTGCCTATTGTGTACCATCGCGCGATGCCAGTCTGCAGGCCGATACGATCAAGCAACAGCTTCTTGCGATCGTGCCGGACTATATGGTGCCGTCACACGTCGTCATGCTGGCGCGATTACCGCTGACGCCCAATGGAAAGGTCGATCGTCGCGCCTTGCCCGAACCGGCGGAAGACGGGGTGTACGCCGGCTATGCCGCACCCGCGGGAGATATTGAAGTCGCGATCGCGGCGGTATGGTGCGAGGTGCTCGGTCGTGAGCATGTGGGCCGCAATGACAATTTCTTCGAGCTCGGTGGCGATTCCATCCTCAGCCTGCAGATCATCGCCCGCCTGCGGAAGCGCGGCATCCGGCTGACGCCGAAGCAGATTTTCAGCCAGCAGACGATTGCCGGATTGGCGACCGTCGCCGTCATATCGACAGGGACGAGCGCGAAGAAAGAGAAGCCAGACACGAAGACGTCTGCTGGCGGCAATGCCGATCGCGGCATGCGTCACCTGATGCCGATCCAGATGCGTTTCTTCGACGAGGATATCGGCAACCGGGATCACTGGAATCAGGCGGTTCTGCTGCTGCCACACATGCAGATCGATTGGGACACGCTGCGGCGTGCGCTCGCTGCCATCGTAGAGCATCACGATGCGTTGCGTTTGAGGTTCAGGCAGGTGGATGGCGTCTGGCAAGGGGAACAGGGGCCGCCGGCGTCCACCGAACTATTGTGGATTCACCCGCACGTCGGCGGCCCGGCGGAGATCGCCGGGCTCGCCCGCGCCGCGCAGGAGAGCCTCTCACTGTCTTCGGGACCGCTGCTGCGCGTGGTCGGCATGAACCTCGCGGACGGCAGTCAACGACTGCTGCTTGCGATTCATCATCTCGTCGTCGACGGCCTGTCCTGGCGCATCCTGCTCGAAGACCTGGCGTCGGCCTATGACCAGCTGCGGCAGGGTGGGCCCGTCACGCTGCCCCCGAAGAGCGATTCTTACGGCTCGTGGAGCGAGCGGCTGCGTGCCTATGCGGCGACCGCGGAGGTCGCGGCCGAACTGCCATATTGGCTGGATTGCGGTGCCGGTGCGCGCTTGCCATGTGACGACGACCATGGCGGAATCGACCGCGTCGGTGACGGCGGCGAAGTGTCATTGGTGTTCGATGCCGAGTTGACGGCGCGGCTGCTCGAACGGGCGCCCGGCGCCTATCGGACCCAGGTCAACGACCTGCTGCTGGCGGGTCTCGTGCGAGCGGTGTCGCGCTGGAGCCAGCACGACGAGGTGGTGGTGGAGCTCGAAGGCCACGGCCGCGAGGATATTTTTCCAGGCGCTGATATATCCCGTACCGTCGGCTGGTTCACGACGGCATTTCCGGTCCGGCTGAGAGATGCAGGCTTCGACGAGGCGTCGCTGATCAAGGAGGTAAAGGAGAGGCTGCGCGCGATTCCAAATCGCGGGCTCGGTCATGGCGTGCTGCGCTATCTCGGTTCCGAGCAGCAACGTCGTGCCCTCGCGCGACTGGCGGAGCCGCAGATCGTCTTCAACTATCTGGGCCGCTTCGACGCGAGCGTTGGCGCCACACATCGCTTCTCCTTCGCACCCGAGAGCGCGGGTCCTTCGCGCAGCGCCGCGGCGCCGATGCGCGGATGGCTGAACATCAATGCCCTCGTGCGCGAGGGCCGGCTTGAAGTGTCTTTCAACTACGGACGCAAGCGCTACCGGCACGACAGGATCGAGCGACTGGCGGCGCATTATCAAGATGCGTTGGGCGAATTGATCGCGCACTGCTGCAACGGAGCAGCCGGCCTCACGCCATCGGACGTTCCATTGTCCGGACTCGCACAGGCTGACCTCGATCGGCTAGCTACGACCTTGAACCTTCGCGGCGTCGAAGACATCTATCCGCTCTCGCCCATGCAGCAGGGCATGTTGTTCCACACGCTGCGCGACGGTGCCAACGACTCCTATGTGAACCAGGTCGGGCTCGAGTTGTTCGGTGTCGATGCCGGCAAGCTGCGGGCTGCGTGGCAGGCGATCAGCGACCGGCATGCCGCCTTGCGGACCGGGTTTGTCTGGCAGAACCTGTCAGGCGCGTCGCAACAGGTGGTGCATCGCCATGTGACCGTGCCGTTCGTCGAGGAGGACTGGCGCGACAGCCCACCTGCGGAGCTGGATGCAGCGCTCGCCGAGATATCCCGACACGACCGGGAGAAAGGCTTTGACATTCTGCAGCCGCCGCTCCAGCGCATTCGCCTGATACGGCTCGACGAGAACCGTCACTGGCTGATCTGGACCCATAATCACATCTTCGTCGACGGTTGGAGCTCGGCCCGGCTGGTTGCGGAGGTGTTGCAGCAGGCGAGCGGTGAATCGCTCCCGGCCGTGCAGGGCAGCTATCGTGACTACATTGCATGGCAAGGGAGCCGTGATCACGAAAGCTCCGAGAGATTCTGGCGCGAGGTGCTGGCGGGGCTCGGGACGCCGACGCTGCTCGCGAATGCGCTGGTGGCCACCAAGACGTCTCGCGCCGAAGGCCACGCCAGCATCGGCCTTGCCGTGGATGCGGCGCTGACCGAACGGCTGAAGTCGTTCGCAAAGCACGAACGGGTGACGCTCAATACGCTCATACAGGGCGCGTGGGCACAGTTGTTGCGCAGACATTCGGGGCAGTCCGCTGTCTGCTTCGGTGTGACCATCTCGGGTCGTCCGGCCGAACTGCCTGGCTCGGACGAGATGGTGGGCCTCTTCATCAACACGCTGCCCATCGTCGACGCGCCGAGCCCAGAGGCGATCGTCGGCGATTGGCTGCGCGCCTTGCAGGACCAGAACCTGGCCCTGCGCGAGCACGGCTGGACGCCGCTCTACGAGGTCCAGCGCCTCGCCGGCCATGCCGGCCAGCCGCTGTTCGACAGCATCCTGGTGTTTGAGAATTATCCGATCGACGAGGGACTGCTGCGGGGCGGCGAGGGCGGCCCTCGGATTGGTCGTGTGGCGCATGTGACGCCGACGAACTATGCGCTGGCAGTGGCGGTGTTTGCCGTAGGCGACAGGCTGAATATCGAGTTCAATTATGACGCGCGCCAATTCGACGAGGCGGATATCCTGCGTATTCGCAACATTCTGCAGGATCTGCTGGCGCGGATCGTGGCGAACGCGGAGCGCGTGCTCGGTGACCTCCGATCGGCGTCTGATGAAGACGCTCGACGAATTCTCGATTGGAGCGGCGCAGCGCAACTGACCTCGGCATCTTCCTGTGCCGACGTCGTGACGCATATCGAAGTGCAGGCCGCACAAGCGCCGTCCGCCGTCGCCATTGTCTGGGGCGACCAGCGCATCGCCTATCGCGAGTTGAACGGGCGTGCCAACGCGCTTGCTCGGCGGCTTCGCCTCTGGAGCCTCGATCCGGATCGGCTGGTCGGCGTTGCGCTGACCCGAAGCCCGGACATGATAGTTGCGCTGCTCGCGATTCTGAAGGCCGGCGGCGCTTACTTGCCGCTCGATCCGGATTATCCGTCCGACCGGCTTGCCTATATGTTGCGTGACAGCGGTACGACATTGGTTCTCACGCAAGGCATGCTGCTGGAGCCGCTCGCGCCGGTACTACGCGAAGCCGGGGTCGAAGCGCTCTGCATTGATGAGCCATCGCCATCCATTGACAGCGACAGCGGCAATCTCGACGTCGAAGTCCATCCCGAGAGCCTGGCCTATGTCATCTACACCTCGGGATCGACCGGAATGCCGAAGGGGGTAGCTGTCGCGCGTGGACCGCTTGCGATGCATTGCGAAGCAATCGGCCGGCTGTACCGGATGACATCCCGCGATCGCGAGTTCCAGACGGCATCGATCAATTTCGATATCGCCCATGAGCGATGGCTGGTGCCGCTGATGACGGGTGGGTCGCTGGTCCTGCCCTCGAAGCCCGGCCTCTTGGTGGACGACCTCGTCAGCGAGCTCGCGCGCCATGCGGTGACCTCGATCTTTCTTCCGCCGGCCTATGCGGATCAATTGAGCGCGGCGTTGCGGCAGGAGGGGCGAAAGCTCGCGATCAGGGCCTGTATCGTCGGCGGCGAGGCCTGGTCGGATGTCGGGATCAAGGCCTTGCGTGGTGTTGCCGATGTCGACCTTCTGGTCAACGCCTATGGTCCGACCGAGACGGTGATCGCCCCGACCGCATGGATCATCGACGACACGACGTTGAAGCCTGGCCAGCCCGCACCGATCGGACGGCCAGTCGGCGTGAGATCGGCGCACATCCTCGATTCCGATCTCAACATCGTTCCGGTCGGCGTGACCGGCGAGCTGTTCATCGGCGGGGCAGGCCTGGCTCGCGGCTACCTGAACCGGGGAGCGTTGACCGCAGAACGGTTCGTCCCCGATCCGTTCGGCGATAGCGGCATGCGCCTCTATCGCACCGGCGATCTCGCGCGCTGGCGCGACGATGGCGTGATCGAATATGTCGGCCGTGCCGACCAGCAGGTGAAGATCCGCGGCTTCCGCATCGAGCTCGGGGAAATCGAGGCGCGCCTGCTCGCGCAGCGCGGCGTGCGTGCGGCGGCCGTGGTGGCCGGCGAGGGCAGGACCGGACGCCAGTTGTTTGCCTATGCCAGCGGTGAACCCACGCTCGACGGTCGCGATTTACGTGATGCACTGTCCGCCATTCTGCCTGATTACATGGTGCCGTCGACGGTCACGGTGCTGGAGCAGCTGCCGCTCACCCCGAATGGGAAGATCGATCGACGGGCGCTGCCCGCGCGGGGCGAGGATGCGCTGACGCGCCACTCCTATGAAGAGCCCGAGGATGAGATCGAGCTCGCACTGGCCAGGATCTGGGCGGAGTTGCTCGGTGTCGATCAGATCGGACGTAACGATCACTTCTTCGAGCTTGGTGGGCATTCCTTGCTCGCAGTGCGGGTGCTCAGCCGCGTCTCGCAGGAGATCGGTATATCGGTCGCGGTCTCGGATCTGTTCGCTCATCCCGATCTGGCATCGTTTGCGCGTGTCGTGTCGATCAGGCTGATCGAACAGGAATTCGACGCCGAAGAGCTCCGGGAACTGGTTGGAGCGGAGCAGTGAGCATGACCGAGACGGCAAAGCCGAGCTTGCGAGAGATGGATCCGGCCCAGATGAGGAGGCTGGTCTCGCTGGCCCGGGAACGCGGCCGAAATGCCGACAGGGGCAGCGCAAACGCGATTCCCGTGGTGACGCGTGGCGGCTCACTGAAGATGTCCTTTGCGCAGCAACGGCTTTGGCTGCTGGCACAACTCGACGGTACCAATTCCAGCTATCACATTCGAGGAGCATTGCGGCTCTCCGGCGAGCTCGATGTCGACGCGTTGCGTCGGAGCATCGACCGGTTGTTCGCGCGGCATGAGGCGCTGCGCAGCGTCTTTCGCGTGATCGACGAACAGCCGCGCGTGGTGCTGCTGCCCGCCGATGAACGTGTCCCGCTGCTTGAACAGGATCTGCGCGGCGGGGACGATCGCGAGCAGGAGCTCGCGCGCCTCTGGCGCGAGGAGGCTGCGACGCCGTTCGATCTCGCCAAAGGACCATTGATCCGCGGTCGGTTGATCCGAACGGCGGAGAGGGAATATCTCTTCCTGCTCACCCAACATCACATCGTCTCCGACGGCTGGTCGATCGGCGTGCTCGTGCGTGAGCTGGGTGTCCTCTACCGGGCTTTCGCCGCCGGAAAAGACGATCCCTTGCCGCCATTGGCGATCCAGTATCCGGACTATGCTGCCTGGCAGCGACAATGGCTGACGGGCGAGCGATCGCAGCGGCAGGTAGATTACTGGCGTCAGGCGCTCATGGATTCTCCTGCCGTGCTCGAATTGCCGACGGATCGGCCGCGTCCGCCGGTCAGGACCCTTACCGGGGCGTCCTTGCCGATCGAGATCGATGCGGAGCTCGCATCCGGCATCCGGCGACTGAGCCAGTCGCATCGCGCCAGCCCGTTCATGATCGTGCTGGCGGCCTGGGCGGTTGTGCTGTCGAGGCTTTCCGGGCAGACGGATATCGTCATCGGAACGCCGACGGCCAATCGAAACAGGCCCGAGATCGAGGGCCTGATCGGATTCTTCGTCAACATGCTGGCTGTCCGCATCGATCTTTCGGCCGAGCCCAGCGTCGCCGAACTGCTTCGTCGCGTGCGCACTGCCGCGCTTGCCGCGCAGGATCATCAGGATCTGCCGTTCGAGCAGGTCGTCGAAATCGCCCAGCCGCTTCGGGCACGGGAGCATACACCGGTCTTTCAGGTCGCGTTCGCCTGGCAGAGCAACGAGACGGGGACTCTCGAGTTGCCGGGGCTCAAGGCCGAGACCGCCGATATCCCGCTCCAACAGGTCAGGTTCGATCTGGAGCTTGATCTGGGCGAGTTGGGCGGACGTATCGTCGGCTCCCTGAACTATGCGACCGCGTTGTTCGACGAAGCGACGATCAGGCGCCATCGGGACTATTTGTTGTCCGTCCTGCGTGCGATGGTTGCGGATGCGGACCAAACGGTCGATCGCATCGATATCATTGGTGCTGCGGAGCGTGGACGCGTTCTCGACATATGGAATGAGACCACCGCGCCAATTCCCGCGGAAAGCTGCATTCATGAATTGTTTGCGGAGCAGGTGAGAAGGGCGCCGGAGGCCGTCGCCCTGGTGTATGATGACGTCCGCCTGAGCTATGGTGACCTCGATGCCAAAGCGGGCCAGCTTGCGCGGCACCTGATGGCCTTAGGCGTGGTGCCGGATCAGCCCGTCGCAATCTGCCTGCCGCGCGGCATCACCATGGTCATGAGCCTGTTGGCCGTGCTGAAGGCGGGCGGGGCCTATCTGCCGCTCGATCCCGCCTATCCGGCAGAGCGGCTGCGTCAGATCGTCGACGATGCCGAGCCGCGCGTGCTGATAGCCGACGAGGCGAGAAGGGCGATATTCCCGGATGGGGCCTTTGAGGTCGTCGATCCCGAGGCGAATGCCTCCATCGTCACAACGCAGGCGCCATGCGATCCGGGCGGCCTTGTCGAAGGATTGACGTCGCGTAGCCTCGCCTACATCATCTACACCTCCGGCTCGACTGGCCGGCCGAAAGGGGTGATGGTCGAGCATCGCGGCCTGGTGAATCTGGCGCTCGCGCAACGGACGCTGTTCGAGGTCAATTCGCACAGCCGCGTCGTGCAGTTTGCCTCGTTCAGCTTCGATGCCAGCATCTGGGAAATCGTCATGGCGCTGTGCTCGGGCGCCTCGTTGTTTCTGGCTGGCCCGCGCGAGCATCAGGACATCTCGGAATTGCTCGGCTATCTCACGGACAACGCGATCACGCATGCGACCCTGCCGCCGGCGATGCTGCACGGGCGCACCGATCTCGACCGCTTGGCCTCGCTGCGGGTTCTTGTTCTTGCCGGTGAGTTGCCCAAGACCGAGCTGATCATGCGATTACCTCCTGGCATCGCCGTCTTCAATGGTTACGGGCCGACGGAAGCAACGGTCTGCGCCACGAGCTGGTTGCGGCCACCGGGTTTTGATGGTGATGCAGCCCCGATCGGCCGTCCGTTGCCGAATGCGCGAATCTATCTTCTGGACCGGTTTGGGGCGCCCGTTCCACTCGGCGCGGTGGGCGAAATTTGCATTGGCGGAATCGGTGTTGCGCGCGGTTATCTCAATCGCGCTGACCTGACGGCCGAGCGCTTCGTGCGCGATCCCTTCCACGGCGATCCAGATGCGCGCATGTATCGCACCGGTGATCTCGGGCGTTATCTGCCGGACGGCAATGTCGCGTTCGTTGGTCGCAATGATCAGCAGGTCAAGATCCGCGGCTTTCGCGTCGAGCTCGGCGAGATCGAGTTTCGGCTGAACGAGCACGCCGACGTGGCCGATTCCGTCGTGCTGGCTCAGCGTGATCGTAGCGGCGACATGCGGCTGATTGCCTATGTGGCCGCGCGTCGCGGTAACAGCGTGGGGCTCGACGCCGGTGAATTTGCCGGCGCGATGCGCGATCACCTGCGTACGTGCTTGCCGGACTACATGTTGCCATCAGCGTTCGTGCGCCTCGATGCACTGCCGCTCACGCCAAATGGCAAGGTCGACCGCAAGGCGCTGCCAGCGCCGGAGGACGATGCGTTTGCGCGGCGCCGTTTCGAACCGCCGCGGGGCGATGCTGAGCAGATCGTCGCGAATGTTTGGGCCGAGCTCCTGGGCGTCGATCGCGTTGGACGCAGCGACCACTTCTTCGAGCTCGGCGGCCACTCGCTGCTCGCCGTCCGCATGCTGGAGCGGCTGCAGCGGCACGGGCTGAGAACGGACGCGCGCGCGCTGTTCGCAAAGCCGATTCTGGCAGACTTTGCTGCCGGCCTTGGTGGCGACGGAGCAGTCGACGTTCCCGTCAACCGGATCACCCCGCAGACGAAGGCGATCACGTCCGAATTGTTGCCGCTGATCGCATTGACGCAATCCGACATCGACAGCATCGTGGCCAGCGTTCCAGGCGGCGTTGCCAACATCCAGGACATTTACGGCCTGTCGCCGCTTCAGGATGGTATCCTCTTTCACCATCTGCTGTCGAAAGAGGGCGATCCGTATCTGCTGGTCGGCCGGATGGCATTTGAAAGCCGCGACCTGCTCGATCGCTATCTCGACGCTGTCCGCCATGTAGTCGACCGCCACGACATTCTGCGAACGTCCATCGTGTGGAACGGCTTGTCCATGCCGGCACAGGTGGTTTGGCGGCAGGCTCCGCTGGTTGTCAGCGAGGTCGTGCTGGATGGCGAAGGTCCCGCGGTTGAGCAGCTCGTGCGACGGTTCGACCCGCGTCTCCATCGGATCGATCTCGGTCAGCCACCGCTGCTGAGATTTGCAATTGCCGCCGATCCCGAGGGTGGGCGCTGGCTGCTCTTGGTGCTGCTGCACCACTTGATCGGCGACCACTCCACGCTGGAGGTGATGCATGACGAGGTCTGGAAGATCTTGTCGGGACGTAGTCATGAGTTGCCGCGGCCATATCCGTTCCGCAATCTGGTGGCGCAGTCACGCGGCTCGGTGGCGACCGCGGAGCACGAGCGTTTCTTCCGCGGCATGCTCGCCGACATCGATGAGCCGACCACGCCATTTGGACTGGACCGGGTGCACGGGGACGGTGGGGGCGTTGCGGAAGCCCGACGAATACTGCCCGAACAATTGGCCGCAAGGCTTCGTGCTCAGGCTCGGCGACTGGGCGTCAGCCTGGCCAGCCTTTGTCATCTCGCCTGGGGGCAGGTGGTGGCACGAACCAGCGGGCGCGAGCACGTCGTGTTCGGGACGGTCCTGTTCGGTCGCATGCAGGCCGGCGCCGGCGGCGATCGCACCATGGGCCTGTTCATCAACACCTTGCCGCTGCGGCTCGATCTCGATGATAGGGCGGTCGAGGACAGCGTTCGAAATGCACATGATCGGTTGACCGAGCTGATGGCGCACGAGCACGCCTCGCTGGCGCTCGCGCAAAGATGTAGCGGCGTTGCGGCCCCGGCGCCCCTGTTCAGCTCGATCCTCAATTATCGACACAATGCAATGCCGGCCGATTTGGCCGACGACGGGGACGGCTCGGGCATCGAATGGCTTGGTGGCGAGGAGCGCACGAATTATCCATTGATGCTGGCCGTCGAGGACTATGGCCGGGCGCTCGGGCTGACGGCTCAGATCGTCCGTCCGCTCTCGCCTGACCGCATCTGCGCCTTGATGCAGCAGGCGCTCGATCGATTGGCCGAAGCACTGGAACGTTCGCCGCGCGCGCCGGTCCGAGGCCTCGACATCCTGCCTGCAGAGGAGCGCCGGCTCTTGCTGGAGGCGTGGAATCGGAGTCGAGCGCATTATCCGCTAGACCTCCCGTTGGTCGCGCAGTTCGAGGCGCAGGTCCGGACGTCGCCGGAAGCGATCGCGCTGGTGTTCGGCGAGACGGAGCTGAATTACGCCGCACTGAATGCGCGTGCCAACCGGCTGGCGCGGCGCTTGCGCGATCGCGGCGTTGGGACCGACGTGGTGGTCGGGCTGGCGCTCGACCGGGGCGTCGAGATGCTGGTGGCACTGCTCGCCGTGCTCAAGGCAGGTGGGGCCTATCTGCCGCTCGATCCGGATTACCCGCCGGAGCGGCTGGCGCACATGCTGCGCGACAGCGGCGCGGCGCTGGTGCTGACGCAGACGGACTTGCACGATCAGTTCGCCGCCGTGCTGGAGGAGACCGGTGCCGAGGCCTGGCTGCTCGACGCTTCGGATGGTGAGGGCGGAGATGCCGGCAATCTCGATGTCGCCGTTCACGGCGAGAGCCTCGCCTATGTGATCTACACCTCGGGCTCGACCGGCCTGCCCAAGGGCGTGACGGTCCGCCACGACGCCGTGACCAATTTCCTGGCGACCATGGCGGAGCGGCCCGGCATGACCGCAAGCGACCGGGTACTCGGCCTGACCTCGTTGTCCTTCGACATCGCGGTCCTCGAACTGTGGCTGCCGCTGACGATCGGCGCCTGCGTGGTGCTGGCCGATCGTGCGGCGGCGCATGATCCGAGCAGGCTCAAGGCGATCGTGGAGCGACACGGCGTGTCCCTGATCCAGGCCACGCCGTCGACCTGGCGGATGCTGTTCGATCACGCAGGTCCTTCGCTGCCGGCAAGCTGCCGGGTGCTGTGCGGCGGCGAGGCGCTGCCGCCGGATCTGGCGCGGCGGCTGGTGGAGCAGGCCGGCGAGGTCTGGAACCTGTATGGCCCGACCGAGACCACGGTGTGGTCGGCCCGCCATCGGCTCGATGCGGCGGACGATCGTCCGCTGCTGGGCGGCCCGATCGGCAACACCACGCTTTATGTTCTCGACGGCGATCTCAACCTGGCGCCGGTCGGCATTTCCGGCGAGCTCTACATCGGGGGCGCCGGGCTGGCGCGGGGCTATTGGCGGCGCGGGGCACTGACGGCCGAGCGCTTCATCCCCGACCCGTTCGGTCCGCCGGGCGCGCGGCTGTACCGGACCGGCGACGTGGCGCGGTGGCGCTCCGATGGCGTGCTCGACTATGTCGGCCGAGCCGACCACCAGGTGAAGATCCGCGGCTTCCGCATCGAACTCGGCGAGATCGAGGCGCGGCTACAGGCGCAGCAGGGCGTGCGTGCAGCCGTGGTCGTGGCGCGCGAGGCCGGCGCCGGCCGCCAGCTGGTCGGCTATGTCAGCGGCGAGGCGTTGGATGGTGCGGCGCTCAAGACGGCCTTGTCCTCGGTGTTGCCGGATTACATGGTGCCGGCACGGATCATGGTGCTGGAGCGCCTGCCACTGACGCCGAACGGCAAGATCGACCGCAAGGCGCTGCCGGCGCCGGATCAGCTCACAGCTTCCGCCGAGCACGTCGCGCCACGCACGCCGGCCGAGGCGGCGCTGGCTGCAATCTGGGCCGATCTGCTGCGCCAGCCCAACATCGGGGTCACCGACAATTTCTTCGAGCTCGGCGGGGATTCCCTGATCGCCGTTCAGCTCGTCAGCCGCATCAAGCGCGATCTCGGCTACGACCTGCCGCTCAACCGTCTGTTCGACATGACGACTGTTGAAGCCATGGCGGCTGCGTTGGGCCTGGAGGACGAAACCGCCAAGCGGGGCGACGATATCGCCGCGATGCTCGACATGTTGAAGGAAGTCGAACTGTCCGATGAGTGACACGGCAACCACGCAAAAGCAGCAGCTACGCGACATTTCACGGCGCCTGATGCGCCTCGATGCTGGCAAGCAGCGCGCGTTCCTCTCTCAGCTTGCGGTGAAGGGCGTCAACCTCGCCATGCTGCCCATCGTGCGCCAGGAGCGCAAACGGGCGCCGCTGTCCTTTGCGCAATCCCGCCTCTGGTTCCTGTGGCGGATGGACCCGGGCAGTGCCGCTTACAACATCTCGGCGACGGTGCGCGTGCGTGGCACGCTGAACCCGCACGCGGTGCAACAGGCGTTCGATGCGCTCGTCGCCCGCCACGCTGCACTTCGCACGGTATTTCGGCAGGAAGGCGAGATCGCCGAGCAATGCATATGCGACCCGCGGCCCGTCGTATTGCGGCAGGTGTCGCTCGACGGCGATGACCGCGAGGGACAGGCGCGCTTGCTGGCGCGGCGAGAAGCTTCGCTGCCGTTCGATCTCGAAGCCGGCCCGCTCATGCGTGCGGCGTTGCTGACGTTGGACGAGAGCGACCATTTCCTCGTCGTCAGTCTGCACCATATCGTCACCGACGGCTGGTCGATGGGCGTGCTGGTCGACGAATTCTGGAAGCTGTACGCGGCATTCGCGCACGGTGAAACGCACGCTCTACCGGAGCCGGAGATCGATTGTGCCGACTATGCCGAATGGCAGCGGCTCTGGATGAGTGCGGTCGACGGAACGCGGCAGGCCGATTACTGGACCAAGCGTCTTGCCGATCCGGCCGTGCTCCAGCTGCCGATCGACCGGGCGCGGCCGGCGGTCCCCGATCTTGCGGGAGCCGCACGCCACGTTCCGCTCGATCCGGTATTGGCCGCTGGCTTGCGCGCTCTGGCGCGGCGACACCGTACGACACTGTTTGTTGTCATGCTGGCGAGCTTCAAACTGCTGCTTTATCGCTACACCGGCCAGTCCGACATCAACATCGGTGTGCCCGTCGCCAATCGGCACCGCGACGAAACACGCGACGTGATCGGCTTGTTCGTCAACACCCTGGTGATTCGTACGCAGATCGGCGGCCGCGCGGCGATCGCCGACTTCATCGGGGCGGTCCACTCGGCCACGGTAGAGGCACAGGAGAACCAGGACCTTCCGTTCGAGCGGTTGCTCGAGATCCTCCAGCCAACGCGCAGCCTGAGCCAGAATCCGCTCTTTCAGGTCCTCTACAATCACCAGCACCGTCGGGCCTCGGGCAATCCACCTGATCGGACCGGCCTTCAGATCGAAAAGATCGACGCCGACGTTGACACGGTTAAGTTCGATCTCGCGCTCGATACCGAAGAGGGGCCGTGGGGCGAAATCCGCGCGATCTTTACTTACGCGAAGGCGCTGTTCGAGGCCTCAACGATCGAGCGCCTTGCCACGCATTGGACCACGATACTGAAGGCGATGGTTGCCGACGACATGCAATCGATCGCCGAAGTGGCGCTGCTTTCCGAACAGGAACTGGAGAGGCTGCGCCAGTGGAACGATGGGGATGGTGGAACGACCGGTACACCGTTCATGCCGGTTCACCGGACTGTCGCACGGCTGGCGACCGAAACGCCCGATGCGCCGGCGCTTGTCTTCGGCGAGGATGAAATCACCTATGCCGAGCTCAACCGGCGCGCCAATCGCCTCGCACACCATCTGATGCACCTGGGCGTCAGTCCCTCCGACCTCGTCGGCATCTCGGCGCGACGCTCACCACATCTCATCGTGGCCCTGCTCGCAATCTTGAAGACGGGGGCCGCCTATCTGCCGCTCGATCCCGAGCATCCAGCGAGGCGACAGGTCGGGACCATGCGTGACGCCGGGGCGCGCGTCGTACTGGTTGACGCGGCTGGTTCGGCGCTGACCCCGTCGCCGCCCGGCATCGAGATCGTTCACCTCGGTGGGATCGACCTCGCGGGGGAGAGCGAAAGCGATCCGGAGATTGCGCTGGCTGCGACCAGCCTTGCCTATGTGATCTACACCTCGGGCTCCACCGGTATCCCGAAAGGCGTCGCGGTCGAGCACGGCCCGTTCGCGATGCATTGTGAGGTGACGGCCCGGCTCTACGACATGGACCGGCACTCGCGCGAACTGCACTTCCTATCCTTCACCTTCGATGGAGCACATGAGCGGCTTTGGACCGCACTGACCTGCGGCGCCGCACTGGTGATGCGCGATGCAGATTTATGGTCGGCCGAGCAGACCCTCGATGTCCTGCGCCGGCAACGCGTCACCAATGCCGGCTTCCCGCCCGCCTATCTACAACAGCTCGCCGAATTCGCGATGTGGCGTGGCGATCCACCGCCGGTGGAACTCTACTCGTTCGGCGGCGAGGCGATGCCCAAAGCCGGCTTCGACAAGGTCAAGCGCGCGCTCAAGCCGCGCACATTGATCAACGGTTATGGCCCAACCGAAACCGTGGTGACGCCGCTGGTCTGGAAAGTCGATGCCAGCGAGGAGATTGACGGCAATTACGCGCCGATCGGTCATCCGGTGGGGCGCCGCGCGGCCTATATTCTGGACAATGATCTCAATGTAGTGCCGGTCGGCGTGGTCGGCGAGCTGTTCATCGGCGGCGAGGGACTGGCGCGCGGCTACTGGCGGCGTGCCGAGCTGACGGCTGAACGCTTCGTCCCAGATCCATTCGGTACGCCGGGCGCACGGCTTTATCGCACAGGAGATTTGGCGCGGTGGCGCGCCGACGGGGTGATCGAATATGTCGGCCGCTCCGACCACCAGGTGAAGATCCGCGGCTTCAGAATTGAGCTCGGCGAGATCGAAGCATGGCTGATGCGGCAAGCCGGGGTGCGGTCGGCTGTCGTCGTTGCCCGCGAAACGGGCGCCAGCCGTCAGCTGGTCGGCTATGTCGCCGGCGATGGACCGTTCGACGAAGCGACGATGCGCGCGGCACTTGCGGACGAGCTGCCTGACTACATGGTGCCTTCCCGCATTATGCGGCTCGAACGGCTGCCGCTCACCGCCCACGGCAAGGTCGATCGCGACGCCCTGCCGGCGCCCGAAACACCCTTAGCAACCGCTGCTCATGTCGCGCCGCGCACGCCGGCCGAGACGGTGCTCGCTGCGATCTGGGCTGAGCTGCTCGGCCAGCCCGTAATCGGTGTCGAGGACAATTTCTTCGAGCTCGGTGGCGATTCCATCATCTCGTTGCAATTGGTCGGCCGCGCCCGCCAGGCGGGACTGCTGATCGAGCCGCGTGACGTCTTCCGGCATCAGACCTTGCAGGATCTGGCGCGCGTCGCGCGGCGTGAAAGCAAGGCGGAAGATGTCGTCGTCGAAGGCGATATCGAGGGCCGCGAGCATCCGCTGCTACCGATCCAGCTGCGTTTCTTCGGTGAGGACGCAGGGGACCGCCACCACTGGAACCAGGCTGTCCTGTTGAGACCGAAGTCGCGGCTCGATTGGCGATTTGTCGAGCGCACGGTCGGTGCTCTCGTCGCTCATCACGCGGCCTTGCGCCTGCGCTTCGAGAACATGGATGGCACATGGCGTGCGATCTATGGCGCAACGCCGCCAATGTCGGAGCTGCTGTGGATTCGCAACGACGTCCGCGACGCTGCCGCAGTCACGAAAGTCGCTTCTGAAGCCCAGGCCAGCCTCTCGCTGGCCGGACCGTTGCTGCGCGTGGTCGGTATGGACATCGCGGACGGCAGCCAGCGGCTTCTGGTGGTGGTGCATCACCTCGTCATCGACGGCGTGTCATGGCGCGTGCTGCTCGAGGATTTTGCGACGGCATACGATCAGCTTCGGCAGGGCGCGGCTTCCGTCACGCTGGCGGGGAGCGAGCTCTATGCATCTTGGGGTGCGAGGTTGCAGGCCTATGCAACGACCGACGAGCTGGTTGCCGAGTTCGGCTATTGGCTTGATCGAGGAGCGCACGCCGCGTTTCCCTGCGACGATGATCATGGCGACATCGACCGGGTTGCGGACGGTGAGGAAATCCTACTGACGTTCGACGCAGAACTGACGATGCGGCTCCTGAAGGAGGCGCCATCCGCCTATCGCACCCAGGTCAATGATCTCCTGCTGGCGGCGCTTGCTCGGGCAGTCTCGCGCTGGGGCGCGATTGATGATGTTGTCGTCGAGCTCGAAGGGCACGGCCGGGAGGATATCTTCGCAGGCATGGACGTGTCCCGCACCATTGGCTGGTTCACCACAGCGTTTCCAGTGCGCTTGCGGGCCGACTCCGGTGACGACGCTGCGCTAATAAAATCGGTCAAGGAGGAGCTTCGCGCCGTTCCCAACCGCGGGCTGGGCTATGGCGTCCTGCGCCATCTCGGCACGGAGGCGCAGCGCAGCGCGCTTGAGGCGCTGCCTGAGCCGCACATCGTCTTCAACTATCTTGGCCAGTTCGATTCCAGCATGGGCGGGAACAACCCGTTCCAGCTCGCGGCCGAGAGCTCCGGGCCGACGCGCAGCGACAGCGCGCCGCTTGGCCGCTGGGTGAGCGTCAATGGCCAGGTCGGCGAAGGGCAGTTGCGCCTGTCGTTCAGCTATGGCCGCAGGCGTTACCGGCGGGCAACGGTCGAACGTCTCGCAGAGCATTATGCTGCGGCCTTACGCGAACTCGTCGCGCATTGCACGGATGGCGCGCGCGGCGTGACGCCGTCGGACTTCGCGTTGTCGGACCTGAGCCAGGCTGATCTCGATGCGCTGGTCGCAACGATCGACTGTCGCGAGATCGAGGACATCTATCCGCTGTCGCCGATGCAGCAGGGCATGCTGTTCCACGCTCTGCGTGATGGCGAAAGTGGCAATTACGTCAACCAGATCGGCCTGGAGATCCGTGGCCTCGATGCTGGCAGGCTGCGTGCGGCCTGGCACGAGGTCAGCTTGCGGCATGCAGTGTTGCGAACCGGATTTGCGTGGCGTGAGCTGTCGGGGGCGGCACAGCAGGTGGTCTATCGCTCTGCGCATTTGCCGTTCGAGGAAGAGGACTGGCGCACGCGGGCGGCCGCCAGGGACGATGAAGAGCTCCGGGCCGCGTTGGCGCGCGCCGCGCAAGCCGAGCGCGCCGGGGCATTCGACTTGTCGCAGGCGCCGTTGCAGCGGGTGCGGCTGATCAGGCTCGACGAGACACGCCGCTGGCTGATCTGGACGCATCACCATATCCTGCTTGACGGCTGGAGCGCGGCGCGCCTGCTGGCCGAGATCCTGCAGCACGAACGCGGCGAGCGGCTGCCTGCTGTGCGGGGCCGCTACCGCGACTATATCCAGTGGCTGCAGAAGCAGGACCGCGAGTCGTCGACATCGTTCTGGCGCACCGCGCTGGCAGAATTGGATGAGCCCAGTGTCCTGGCGGCCACGCTGAGAGGACCTGCAATCAAGGGCGATTCCGGCCACGACTCGCTTGACATGCTTCTCACAGCCGAGCTGACGGCAGGCTTGCAAGCGTTCGCGAGGCGCGAGCGCGTCACACTCAACACGTTGGTGCAAGGTGCGTGGGCGCAGTTGCTGCGTCGTCACACCGGCCAGCGCGCGGTCTGTTTCGGCGCGACGGTCTCCGGCCGACCCGCCGAGATCAGTGGCGTCGAGGACATGGTCGGCCTGTTCATCAACACGCTGCCCATCGTCGATCAGGCAAACCCGCAGGAGGAGGTGGGGGCGTGGCTACGCGAGCTCCAGGCGCGCAACATGGATCTGCGTGATCACGGCTGGATGCCGCTTTATGAAATTCAACGTCTTGCCGGGCGCTCCGGGCGTGCGCTGTTCGACAATATCCTCGTGTTCGAGAACTACCCGATCGATCAGGTGCTGCGAGACGAAAGCGGGAGCGGCAGCCGGTTCGGCCGGGTCGAGCAGGTCTCGATCACCAATTATGCGTTGACGCTGGCGGTGTTCGCCAAGTCCGACGGCATCAATCTGGGCTTTCGCTACGACCGCGGCCGCTTTGACGACGATCAGATAAGGCATCTGCAAGCCTCGCTGTCGCAGCTGCTGGTCAGGATCATGGAGGACGGGTCTCGTCCGCTTGGCGTGCTCGAGAGCCTCGATGCCGACGAGACCCAGAAGGTGCTCGGTTGGAGCGGCTGCGTTGAGCGGGCTCCGAAGTCTCGTGAGAGTATCGTCGCGCAGATTGAAGCACGGGCCGAGGCGTCGCCGTCGTCGGTCGCGTTGGTTTTCGGCGACCGCGAGATCAGTTATGGCGCGCTGAATGCGCGCGCCAATCGCCTGGCGTGGCGGCTGCGAGATCATGGGATCGGTCGCGACCGGCTGGTCGGCTTGGCGCTTGAGCGAAGCATTGAGCTGGTCGTCGGCGTCCTGGCCGTTCTGAAGGCCGGCGGCGCCTATCTGCCGCTCGATCCGGACTATCCGTCCGATCGCCTCCTTCACATGCTGCGTGACAGCGGAACAGCGTTGGTGCTGACCCAGGAGCGGCTCTTGACGCATTTGGCGCCTGTGATCGCGGATGCGAATGCCGAATCCTGGTCCATCGATGGAGAGGACGAAGCTCGCATCGAGGTCTGCGCTGGTATTCCCGATGCAACGCTCCATCCGGACAGTCTGGCCTATGTGATGTACACATCGGGATCGACCGGCGTGCCGAAGGGCGTGGCCTGTTCTCATCGCGCGCTTGGTGCGCGGCTTGGCTGGATGCAGGCGGAATATCGCCTCGACGCCAGGGAGACCTTCCTGCACAAGACGCCATTCAGCTTCGATGTCTCTGTCTGGGAAATCCTGTGGCCGCTTGCGACCGGCGCGCGGCTTGCGATCGCGGCTCCGGGGGCGCATCGCGAGCCGCGGCGTCTCGTGGAGGCCGTCATAGCCCATGACGTGACGACGCTGCATTTCGTGCCTCAGATGCTCGAGCATTTCGTGGCCGAGCCCGGCGCAGCGCGCTGCACCTCGCTCAAGCGCCTGTTCGCGGGCGGCGAAGCGCTGTCGCTCGACCTGATGACGCGCGTGCTCGCGACGTTCCCTGGCGTCCGGTTCGACAATCGCTACGGTCCGACCGAAGCCTTGATCAACGCGACCTACTGGACCTGTCGTGATGAAGGTGCGGCGCGCGTGCCGATCGGACGGCCCATCCCCGGCGTGACGATCCGTATCCTCGACACTGATCTGAACCTGGTGCCGACGGGAGTAACCGGCGAGCTGTTCATAGGCGGGGCAGGTTTGGCGCGGGGCTATTGGCGTCGCGCGAGTCTGACGGCAGAGCGCTTCATTCCCGATCCTTTCGGTGAGACGGGCGAGCGGCTCTATCGGTCGGGAGATCTGGCGCGCTGGCGGACCGATGGTGCGATCGACTTCGTCGGGCGTGCGGATCATCAGATCAAGATTCGCGGCTTCCGCATCGAGCTCGGTGAGATCGAGGCGCGGCTGCTCAAGCAGCCCGGCGTCCGCTCGGCGGTCGTGGTGGCGCGAGAGATCGGCGCCGGCCGCCAGCTGGTCGGCTACGTCAGCGGCACGGGTGAACTGGAGGAGGCGGGGCTGCGGACGGCGCTGTCGTCCGTCCTGCCCGATTACATGGTGCCCCCGAGAATTGCGGTGCTGGAACGGCTGCCCTTGATGCCAAGCGGCAAGGTGGATCGCCACGCGCTGCCGGCGCCCGACATGATCCATGGGAATGCGGAGCACCAGGCGCCACGCACGCCCGCCGAGATCGCCTTTGCGGCGATTTGGGCCGAGCTGCTCGGCCAGCCAGCCGTCAGCCTCCGCGACAATTTCTTCGAGCTCGGGGGCGATTCCATCATCTCGCTCCAGATGGTGAGCCGCGCCCGGCGCGCTGGATACCTGATCGAACCGCGCGACGTGTTTCAGCATCAGACGCTGGAGGCGCTCGCGCTCGCGGCGCGGATCGAGCAGCCCACGGAGACGCTCGCCGATCAAGGGGCGGTCACCGGCCCGCATCGGCTCTTGCCGATTCAGTGCCGCTTCTTTGCGGAGGACATGGAAAATCGGGATCATTGGAATCAGGCGGTGCTGCTGCAGCCGAGAGATCGTCTCGACTGGGACGTGATGCGGCGCGCGCTCAGCGCCGTGGTCGATCATCACGACGCGCTGCGCCTCCACTTCGAAGAGAGCCAAGACGGCTGGCGTGCCGAGTACGGTGTTCCTCCAGCCGCGGACGTACTGTTCTGGGTTCGGCAGGCGGCCGACCGCGATGCTATGACTGCGCTGGCATCGTCGGCGCAGGAGAGCCTGTCGCTCTCCAGCGGAGCGCTGTTGCGAGCGGTCGGCATCGATGTCGCCGATGGCAGCCAGCGCTTTCTGGTCGTGATCCACCATCTGGTCGTCGACGGCGTATCATGGCGAATTCTGCTGGAGGACATCGCCTCTGCGTACACCCAGCTTGCGCAAGGTGATGCGACTGTCACGCTTCCGCCCAAGACCCACGCTTACGCGCTGTGGGGACAGCGCTTGCGGGCCCACGCAACGTCGCCTCAATTGGCGAGGGAACTACCTTACTGGACCGGCCGCCATGCGGGTGCGGACATTCCTTGCGACGACGATCATGATGGCGTCGACCGCATTGCAGATGCCGATGAGGTCCTGCTGACGTTCGAAAGCGAGTGGACACGGCGGCTGCTCGCGGAAGCTCCGTCGGCTTATCGCACGCAGATCAACGATCTTCTTCTTGCCGGCCTCGCACGGGCTGTTTGGAGGTGGTGCGGACAGGACGACGTCCTCGTCGAGCTGGAAGGTCATGGCCGCGAGCACCTGTCCGGCGATCTCGACCTCTCGCGCACGGTTGGCTGGTTCACGACAGCTTTTCCCGTGCGATTGGCCGGTGGCTCGCAAGAGTCCTCGCTGTTGATCAAGTCGGTGAAGGAGGAGCTTCGTGGCATTCCCGGCCGTGGGCTCGGCTACGGCGTGTTGCGCTATCTCGGCTCGGAGGAGCAACGCACGGCGCTGTCGCATGTTGCCGATCCGAAGATCGCCTTCAACTATTTGGGCCAGATCGACGGCAGTGACGCTGAAGCGGCGCTGTTCGCGATGGCGGCGGAAAGCGCCGGTCCATCCCGCGATGCCTTGAGCCCGCTGCGACGCTGGCTGAGCGTGAACGGCACGGTGCGCGATGGTCGGTTGGTTCTATCGTTCGGCTTCGGCCGCAAGCGGTATCGGCGCGAGACCGTCGAGCGATTGGCCGCGCTGTACGAGGCTGCGTTGCGCGAGCTGGTCGATCACTGCATCGGCGGCGCCTGTGGCCTGACGCCATCCGACGTGGTGTTGTCGGCACTGAGTCAGGCCGAACTCGACAGGCTTGCGCTCGACTGGCGCGAGATCGAGGACATTTATCCATTGTCGCCGATGCAGCAGGGCATGTTGTTCCATGCGATGCATGACGGCGAGAGCGGGCTCTACGTCAACCAGGTCGCGGCGGAGATCCGCGGGCTGGAAGCCGGAAAGCTGCACCGCGCCTGGCAGGCAGCCAGCGATCGTCACGCAGCGCTGCGGACGGGATTTGTCTGGCGTGACCTGTCCGGCGCGCCGCAACAGGTCGTCTATCGCCGGGCCGAAGTGCCCTTTGTTGAAGATGACTGGCGTGAACGAATTGAAGGGTGGGATCAGGCACGGTTGGACGCGGCGCTGGTCGACGTCTCGCGGCAGGAGCAGGCCGCAGGGTTCGACTTGTCGCGACCGCCCTTGCAGCGCGTCCGGTTGATCCGGCTAGGAGAATACCGGCATTGGCTGATCTGGACGCATCACCACATCCTGCTCGACGGGTGGAGCTCGGCGCGGCTGATCGCCGAGGTGATGCAGCATAACGGCGAGGGACGTCTCCCGGCGTTGCAGCATCGTTACCGCGACTACATCGCGTGGCTGAAGGGCCGTGACAGCGACGCACCGGCAAGGTTCTGGCGCGATGCGACGGCTGGGCTGGACGAGCCAAGTTTCCTGAGTGAAAGCCTGGCCGAACGCACAGAACCGCAGTCGCCGGACCACGGCTCGCTTTCGCTGGAGCTGGATCCTGCCCTGACCGGAAGGTTGCAGCAATTTTCCGCGCGCGAGCGCGTCACGATGAACACGCTGGTGCAGGCGGCGTGGGCGCAATTGCTGCGTCAGCATACCGGGCAGGCAGCAGTTTGCTTCGGTGTCACCGTGTCGGGCAGGCCGCCTGAGCTTGCCGGCGCTGAAGAGATGGTCGGCCTGTTCATCAACACTCTGCCGGTCATTGACGATGTCAGCCCAGAGCGGAAGATTGGAGTATGGCTGCGCGAGTTGCAGGATCGCAATTTGGCCGTGCGCGAGTTCGGTTCGACGCCGCTCTATGAGATACAGCGCCTGGCAGGGCGGCCCGGACGGCCGCTGTTCGATACCATCCTGGTGTTCGAGAATTACCCCGTCGATCGCGCGCTGATCGGAAAGAGCCGGCAGATCCAAGTCGGAGAGACCAGGATCGTCGAGACCAGCAACTATCCGTTGTTTGCAAGCGTCGGCGTGGATGAGCGCCTGCGTCTCGTCTTCAACTATCAGCGCAAGCATTTCGACGAGGCACAGATCGCACGGCTGCAGCGAACCTTTGTACGGCTGATCGAGGCGCTGAGCATCGATGCCGATCGACCAGTCGGCATGATCGCGGCCCGCGATCCCGCGGATGACGTCCTGCTCGCACGGGTGAACGACACGCGCCGGGATGAACCGCGCGAGGGGATCATTGCGCAATTCGAGACACAGGTCCGGACGTCGCCGGAAGCGATCGCGCTGGTGTTTGGCGAGACGGAGCTGAGTTACGCCGCACTGAATGCGCGTGCCAACCGGCTGGCGCGGCGCTTGCGCGATCGCGGCGTCGGGACCGACGTGGTGGTCGGGCTGGCGCTCGACCGGGGCGTCGAGATGCTGGTCGCACTGCTCGCCGTGCTCAAGGCAGGTGGGGCCTATCTGCCGCTCGATCCGGATTACCCGCCCGAGCGGCTGGCGCACATGCTGCGCGACAGCGGCGCGGCGCTGGTGCTGACGCAGACGGACTTGCACGATCAGTTCGCCGCCGTGCTGGAGGAGACCGGTGCCGAGGCCTGGCTGCTCGACGCTTCAGATGGTGAGGGCGGAGATGCCGGCAATCTCGATGTCGCCGTTCACGGCGAGAGCCTCGCCTATGTGATCTACACCTCGGGCTCGACCGGCCTGCCCAAGGGCGTGACGGTCCGCCACGACGCCGTGACCAATTTCCTGGCGACCATGGCGGAGCGGCCCGGCATGACCGCAAGCGACCGGGTACTCGGCCTGACCTCGTTGTCCTTCGACATCGCGGTCCTCGAACTGTGGCTGCCGCTGACGATCGGCGCCTGCGTGGTGCTGGCCGATCGTGCGGCGGCGCATGATCCGAGCAGGCTCAAGGCGATCGTGGAGCGACACGGCGTGTCCCTGATCCAGGCCACGCCGTCGACCTGGCGGATGCTGTTCGATCACGCAGGTCCTTCGCTGCCGGCAAGCTGCCGGGTGCTGTGCGGCGGCGAGGCGCTGCCGCCGGATCTGGCGCGGCGGCTGGTGGAGCAGGCCGGCGAGGTCTGGAACCTGTATGGCCCGACCGAGACCACGGTGTGGTCGGCCCGCCATCGGCTCGATGCGGCGGACGATCGTCCGCTGCTGGGCGGCCCGATCGGCAACACCACGCTTTATGTTCTCGACGGCGATCTCAACCTGGCGCCGGTCGGCATTTCCGGCGAGCTCTACATCGGGGGCGCCGGGCTGGCGCGGGGCTATTGGCGGCGCGGGGCACTGACGGCCGAGCGCTTCATCCCCGACCCGTTCGGTCCGCCGGGCGCGCGGCTGTACCGGACCGGCGACGTGGCGCGGTGGCGCTCCGATGGCGTGCTCGACTATGTCGGCCGAGCCGACCACCAGGTGAAGATCCGCGGCTTCCGCATCGAACTCGGCGAGATCGAGGCGCGGCTACAGGCGCAGCAGGGCGTGCGTGCAGCCGTGGTCGTGGCGCGCGAGGCCGGCGCCGGCCGCCAGCTGGTCGGCTATGTCAGCGGCGAGGCGTTGGATGGTGCGGCGCTCAAGACGGCCTTGTCCTCGGTGTTGCCGGATTACATGGTGCCGGCACGGATCATGGTGCTGGAGCGCCTGCCACTGACGCCGAACGGCAAGATCGACCGCAAGGCGCTGCCGGCGCCGGATCAGCTCACAGCTTCCGCCGAGCACGTCGCGCCACGCACGCCGGCCGAGGCGGCGCTGGCTGCAATCTGGGCCGATCTGCTGCGCCAGCCCAACATCGGGGTCACCGACAATTTCTTCGAGCTCGGCGGGGATTCCATCATCTCGCTGCAGATGGTGAGCCGCGCGCGGCGCGAAGGCGTGCTCATTGAGCCACGCGACGTGTTCCGGCATCAGACCATCGAGGCGCTGATTGCGTCGTGCCGCGAGGTCGGCCCCGGCAAAGGCGCCGCGGCGTCGGAGCGCGGTTCGCTTGCGGGACTTTCGGTCGAGCTGCTCGAACTCGACCGGGACGGCATCGAGGACGTCTATCCGTTGTCGCCGATGCAGCAGGGCATGCTGTTTCACAGCCTGCGCGATGCCGGCAGCGGCGTCTATGTCAACCAGGTCAGTGTCGAGATCCGGGGTCTCGATCCGGAGCGGCTCGGCAGAGCGTGGCGCGAGGTCAGCGCGCGTCATCAGATGCTTCGGACCGGCTTCCTGTGGCGGGAGTTCTCCGGTTCTCCGCTGCAAGTCGTCTATCGCGATGCCATCGCTCCGTTCGAGCAGGAAGACTGGCGTGGGCAGGCGGTCAGTGATGAACGGGTTGCGGCTGCCCTTGCCGATGAGCGCGCCGCCGAGTTCGATCTCCAGGCGCCGCCGCTCCAGCGGGTGCGGCTGCTGCAGCTCCAGGACGACCTGTACCGACTGATCTGGACATATCATCACATCCTGATGGATGGCTGGAGCTCGGCCAGGTTCGTCGGCGAAGTCCTGGATTGCTACTATGGCGGTACGCCTTCCGCGAACACGACCCGCTACCGCGACTACATCGCCTGGCTGCTGGCGCAGGATACAAAGGCAGCCGAAGGGTTCTGGCGCGAGCAGCTCAAAAGCTTCGACCAGCCCACGCAGCTCGCCGACGCCTTCGGCCTGCGCCGCTATGAGGCGTCCGGCCACGAACGCTGTTACACTCGTCTAGGAGAGAGGGCGACCGCGGAGCTGAAGGCGTTCGCGCGCCGCGAGCGGGTTACGTTGAACACCATCGTCCAAGGCGTGTGGGCGCTGCTGCTGCAGCGCTATACGGGCCAGAGCACCGTGACGTTCGGCGTGACAGTGGCCGGTCGGCCGGCCGATCTCGACGGATCGCAGCAGATGCTCGGGCTCTTCATCAATACGCTGCCCGTGATCGAAACGCTTCCGCCCGCCAGCACCATCGGAGAATGGCTGCGCGCGCTCCAGGACCGAAACTCGGCGATCCGGGACTACGAGCACACGCCGCTCTACGACATCCAGGGCTGGGCCGGCCGCGCCGGCCAGACGATGTTCGACAGCATCATCGTCTTCGAGAACTATCCGATCGAACGCAGCATGCATCGCGGCGACGGCGCTTTGCAGTTCAGCGGTCTGAAGAATGTCGACGTGACGAACTATCCGATGGATCTGTCGGTGCTCGTCGAAGATACAATCCAGGTCGAATACACCTATATGCCGAGCCATTTCACGGCCGTGCAGGCGGCGCAGATCAAGGCGCAGTTCGAGCATTTGCTAACGGCTCTGACGCGGGACGCAATGGCTCTGCTCGGCAATCTTGATCCCGTCACGGAGTTCGACGGCGCACTGGCAGATCGCTGCAATCGGAATGCCGCGGCGAGTGCTCCGCTGCCGCTGGTGCATGAGGCGATCAGCAGTCACGCGCAGCGTCATCCAGAGCGGACGGCGTTGACCATAGGCAGCACGGTACTTTCGTTCGGGGACCTCGAACGCAGGGCCAACCGTCTGGCCCATCATCTGGTCGCCCGCGGGCTCAAACCCGAGCAACGCATCGGCGTGGTCGTCGAGCGAACCGAATCCACGATGATCGCACTGCTGGCTGTCCTCAAGGCAGGCGGAGCTTACGTTCCGATCGATCCCGAGCTTCCATCGGAGCGGCGTGCGTTCGTCATGCGTGATGCGGAGATCGCGTTCCTGTTGACGGCACAGCTCAGCATCGAGGACAGCCCGGATGGCGCCGAACGGATCTCGCTGTCCACGTTCGATTTCGGCGCAGGACCCGACCATCCGCCGCAACCTGACCTGCATCCTGAAAACCTTGCCTATCTGATCTATACCTCGGGCTCGACGGGGACACCAAAGGGTGTCGCCGTCGCCCATGGGCCGCTGGCGATGCACTGTCACGTCACGGGCGGTCTCTACGAGATCGACGAAAGCTCGTGCGAGCTGCATTTCCTGTCGCTGGCCTTCGATGGCGCTCATGAGCGCTGGCTGACGGTTCTGTCGCACGGCGCGCGGCTACTGATGCGCGACGCCGAATTGTGGACGCCGGAGCAGACGGTCGAAAACCTGCACGCCCATTACGTCAGCCATATCGGATTGCCGCCGGCCTACCTCCAGCAGGTCGCGGAATGCGTCGAGCAGAACGGCAACCCGCCGCCGGTCAAGCTCTATTCGTTCGGCGGCGAGGCAATGCCGAAGGCTGGGTTCGACAAGATCAGGCGCGTTCTCAAGCCCCGCATCCTGATCAATGGCTACGGCCCGACCGAAACCGTGGTCACGCCGCTGGTCTGGAAGGTCGACGGTGCGGGCGAATGCGACACGCCCTATGCGCCGATCGGCGTTCCGGTCGGTGACCGCCGCGCTTACATTCTCGATGGAGCACTCGACATCATTCCAGCGGGTGTCGCCGGCGAACTCTATTTGGGCGGCTTCGGGCTGGCGCGCGGCTATCACGCTAAGGCCGGCATGACTGCGGAGCGCTTCGTGCCTGATCCGTTCTCGACGGTGCCGGGCGCCCGGCTGTACCGCACCGGCGATCTGGCGCGATGGCGCAATGACGGAACCGTCGAATATCTCGGGCGCAGCGATGATCAGGTCAAGGTCAACGGCTTCCGGATCGAGCTCGGAGAGATCCAGACCTCGCTGCTCCGTCACGAGGCGATCGCGCAGGCGGCGGTGGTGGCAGTCCCAAACGCGGCTGGAAATCAGCTCATCGCCTATGTCGCGCCGAAGGTGGCACGCGACGCCGCGCCAGGTGCGGCCGAAGCGCTGGTCGACCGGTTGACCGACTTCCTGAGGCGGATCCTGCCGGCCTATATGGTGCCGGCTCGCATCATGGTGCTGGAGCGGCTGCCGACATTGTCGAGCGGCAAGATCGACCGTCGTGCGTTGCCGGCTCCCGATGCGTCGATACGCAGCTTCGTTGCGCCGCAGGGCCCAGCCGAGACAGCGATGGCCAACCTGTGGTCGGACATTCTGCAAGTGCCGCAGGTCGGCGTCACCGACAATTTCTTCGAGCTCGGTGGCAATTCGATCCTGTGTCTCAAGGTCGTGGCGCGGCTCCGCCAGGACAAGGCGTTCGGGATCGAGATCAAGCTGCGCGATCTGCTTCAGAAGCCGACGATCAGTGCGCTGCTCGCCGGCAGCGCCTCTACGGGCTCTGCCGTCGCTGCGGCACCGTCGGCGCTGCTAGCGCTGAATGCTGCGGTTGCCGGCGACAATCCCGTGTTCTGTTTGCATGGTGGCTTCGGCACGGTCTTCGACTATGGACCGTTGGCGCGCCGCCTCGAAGGGTATCGGCAGGTGGTTGGGTTGCAGTCGAGAATGTTGGTCGATCCAACCTGGACCGACAACTCGCTCGAAGCAATGGCCATGGACTATGCGGCCGAGATCAGGCGGATGCAGCCGCGTGGCCCCTACAGCCTGATCGGTTGGTCGCTGGGAGGGCTGTTGGCCGGTCTCGTTGCGGTGGAGCTCGAACGCAGCGGTGAGCGGGTCGAACGTCTTGCCATGGTCGACAGCTTCGTGCCGCGGCAGCCGGACGGATCGAGCCGGCCGGTAGCGATCGCCCACTGGGCGGATGATCTCGCTGGATTGCTGTCGGCGGTTCTTCCGGCGGCTGCGGCCTCTCGGATCAAGGCGCAAGTCGAGGCAGCGAAGCGTGCTGACTTGCCGGAGACTCCTGAGAGCATTCGCGATCTGGTCGCGGCCGTCGTCGAGAAGGGCGGGAGCGTGAGGGCAGATGATGCGTCGCTAGGCGCGGACGATTTGTCCGCCGCCTTCGCTGTCGGACGACATCTGAACAGGCTGGCGCAGAACACCACGCTGCCGCGCGGCCTCGAAGCCACGCCGCTCTGCTGGTGGACGTCGGCTCGTCTGGTGCAGCGCGCTCGGCTGGAACTGCAGCTGCCGAAGGCGACCGATCGCGGCGTCGCAGGCCACAACCATTTCACGATCCTGAAGGAGGCCGGCCTTCTCGATGAGATCTGCGATCTGCTCGTGCCTGCATCGGCATCGACGATCGCACAAGATACCGTTCCGGAACCGGCGGAGTTAGCCCTTGAGCCTTGATCCTGATATTGCAGCATTGCTCGAGATGGTTCAGGCCGGCGCCGAAAGCGGCGCGCGAACTCCGTTTCCGCAATTGACCGCCGTGCAGGCGAGGGCGGATTTCGATGCATCCTCGCCGCTGCTCGATGTCGATCCGCCGGCGCTTCCCCATGAGCGCCGTCTCTCGCTGCCGACGCGGGATGGCGCTGTGATCGAGGCGCGGCTCTATGCGAGCGAGGCGCCGAGCGATCGCCCTCCGATGCCGGTACTTCTGTATATGCATGGCGGCGGTTTCGTCGTTGGCAGCCTGGATTCGCATCAGCCATTGTGCCGCGGCCTCGCCGAGGACAGTGGCGCGGCCGTGCTGTCGGTCGGTTACAGGCTCGCGCCGGAACACAAATTTCCGACGGCTTTCGAAGATGCGGTCGATGCGCTGACCTGGATTGGCCGCGAGGGCCGAGCAATAGGGCTCGATGGCCGCCTTGTTGCTGTCGGCGGCGACAGCGCCGGCGGGACGCTTGCCGCCGCTCTCGCGATCGAGGCGAAGACAAACAAGGACCTTCCGCAGCCAGTGCTTCAGGTTCTCGCCTATCCCGGCCTCAGCTCGCGGCAGACCTCCTCGTCCTATGAACGATATGGTACAGGCCATCTCCTGGAACGCAGCACCGTCGACTGGTTCTTCCGGCAGTATCTGCGCGATGAGTCAGATCGCGACGATTGGCGCTTTGCACCGCTCGCCGCGAGGGATTTGTCGGGCCTCGCTCCCGCATTCATTGTCCTCGCCGAGTTCGATCCTCTGGTGGATGAAGGGCGCGACTATGCGGCGCGGTTGGCGGCGGCCGGCGTTCCGGTCGATCTGCGCGTCTATCCCGGCATGATCCATGAATTCCTGCGCATGGGGAATGTCGTGGCCGATGCCTTGCAAGCGAGGGCGGCGATCGGGCAGGCGCTGGCCAATGCATTTCGTTCCGGTGGCGAAAGGGCAGCTTGATATGGAAACGCGGCGCGAACGAGGGTATGTCATGACTGTCATTGTCCTCTCCTGAACTGCATTCCATGAGCACGTTCGTCCCACACCACAGGCTGTCCCGCCGCGCGCTTCTCCGCGTGGGCGCGGCGATCGGAGGCACGGCGCTCGCGGGCGCATGGCCGATGGCATTTGCCCAAACCAGAGGATCGCCAGCCGGGCCGCGGATCGCCGCGCTGGGCTGGGCCTGCGCCCAGACGATACTGGCGCTTGGCGTCGTGCCGTTGGTAATTCCGGAAATCGAGCGCTATGGCCGGCTCGTGGTCGAGCCGGCTGTCCCGCCCGGCGTTCAGGAGATCGGCCTGCGTTCGGAGCCCAATCTCGAGCTGCTGCAGAGCTTCGCGCCTGAGATCATCATCATTGATCCCAGCATCGCGGCCGTCGTGCCCCGGCTCAAGCTGATCGCGCCGGTCGAAATGTTCACGATCTTCAGACCCGGCGGGCATCCCCTGGACACGGCACGCCGTTCGACGATGGAGCTTGCGAAACGTCTCGGGGTGCAGGGGGCCTGCGAAGCCTATTTCGCGCGCTTCGATGTTGCCATGGCTGGCTATCGCGAGCGGCTTCGCGATCGCGGCGGCAAGCCGCTCTATCTCGTCAGCGAGATCGCGCGTAACCGCGCGCTCGTGTTCGGTCCGAACAGCCTCTATCAGGAGGTGCTCGACCAGTTCGGATTGAAGAATGCTTGGCCCGGACAGAGCGGCCCATGGGGCTATACCAGTGTTGGGCTCGAAGTGCTGGCCGCGGTTCCGGACGCGCGGCTGGTGTTGATGACCTCGCGGGTCGCCGATGTCGAAGCGCTGCTGAAGGCTAGCCCGGTGCTGCGGACCCTGCCGTCGCTTCGGTCGCACAGGCTCACGATCCTGGACAATCAGTTCTTCTATGGCGGCGTGCCGGCGGCCGAGCGTTTCGCTCGTCTTCTCGCCGAACGGTTGCCGCGGGAAAGCCATGAGCAAGGTTGACGCGCTGCCGGCCCGATCCGGCTTCGAAATGCATCCGGCGATGCTGATCGGGTTGTTGGTAGCGGCCGCGGCCGCGCTCACCTGGCGGAACCTGTCGGGATATCTGCCCGCGAGCGCCTGGCTGCCTGTGTTGTGGCGGCCCGAGATCACCGATCCGCAACAGATGCTCGTGCACTACACGGTGTTTCCGCGAATCGCAGTGGCTCTGCTGGCCGGCGCAGCTCTCGGCCTCGCCGGCGCCGTTTGTCAGCAGGTGCTGCGTAATCCGCTCGCTGAACCGAGCACTCTCGGTGTCCTGAACGGCGCGTATCTCGCGCTGGCTGTGACAACCCTCTGGGCGCCGTCGCTGCTTGCCTTTGGCCGGGAGTGGATTGCGCTGTTCGGCGGGTTCGCCGCGTTCCTCTGCGTGTTTGGGCTGACCTGGAAACGCGCGCTGTCGCCCGTCGTCCTGGTGCTCGCGGGATTGATCGTCAGTTACTACTGCGCCGTGACCACCCAGGCGCTGGTGCTGCTCAACCACGAATATCTGATCGGGCTGTTCATCTGGGGTGCGGGTTTCCTCAATCAGCAGGACTGGAGCAACGTGACGTTCCTGGCGCCGCGGCTCCTGATTTCGATCGTGCTGATCGCGGCGATGGTTCGTCCGCTGACCTTGCTCGGGTTCGACGACGAGACCGCGCGCAATCTGGGCCTTGGATTGACGCGAGCGCGGATCTTCGCGCTCGTCATTGCGATCACGCTCAGCGCTTCGGTCGTCAGCGTGGTCGGCGTCATGGGATTCGTCGGCTTGTCCGCGCCCGCTATCGTCATGCTGTCGGGCGCGCGTCGCTTTCGCGACCGGCTGATCTGGGCGCCTCTTTGCGGCGCCGTGCTGCTGTGGCTGACGGATCAGCTCGTGATGTTGATTCCGCCCGGCTATCGCGAAATGCCGGCCGGCGCGGTGACGGCCCTGATCGGCGCGCCGATGTTGCTCCTGCTGCTGCCGCGGCTGCGGGCTACCATGCCGATGGGAAATCTGACGCCATCCGCTCCGCCGCGCCTCGATCACCCCTGGCGCGTGATCCTGTTCGCTCTTGCCTTGCTGCTGCTCGTGGTCTGGATCGCACTCGCCCTGGGGGTCGGCTCGGACGGCTGGCACTGGAGCGGTCCGTCCGGCTTGCAGGAGTTCTGGCCGTGGCGCGGGCCGCGCGTGGTGTCGGCGCTGGCCGCGGGCGCGACGCTGGCGGTCGCCGGCACGCTGCTGCAACGAATGACCGGCAATCCGATGGCCGCGCCGGAGGTCATGGGCATCAGCTATGGCGCCGCGATGGGCGTGATCGTTCTGCTCTATCTCTTTCCCGCGCACACGCGGCTGGCGCAGATTGCGGCGGCCGGCATCGGCGCCTTCATCGTGCTGGCGCTGGTGCTGCTGTTCAGCCGGCGGTCCGAGTTCAGTCCGGAGCGCGTGCTCTTGGCCGGGGTCGCCATGAGCGCGGCGTTCGGCGCGATCATCGCCATGGCGCTGGCGACGGGCGATCCGCGGATCGGCACGCTGCTGTCGTTGCTGACCGGGTCGCTTTACCAGATCGGTCCGGCCGAGGCCGCGGTCCTCGCTGGGGCGGCGCTCGTTCTGCTGATCATGGTGCCGCTGCTGTCGCGCTGGCTCGACATTCTGCCGCTCGGAGCGACGGCCGCGCGTTCGGTCGGCATCTCGCTGGCGAGAAGCCGCATCATCATCATGCTGCTTACGGCATTGCTGACCGCGACGGCGACGCTGATGGTTGGCCTTCTGAGCCTGGTTGGCTTCATCGCGCCGCATATGGCGCGGATGATGGGAGCGCAGCGCGCGCTGCATCAGGCGGCGCTGGCCGCGTTGATCGGGGCAATCCTGATGGTTACAGCGGATTGGGCCGGGCGCATGGTGATCTTCCCGTTCCAGATGCCCGCCGGCATCTTCGCCATGATGCTCGCCGGACCCTACCTCATCTGGCTGCTGCGCCCGCAGCGGCGATGACTACGGCCCAAGCGATGCCGCTTACCGCGCGAAGCTGATCAGATGGTCGTGATCCGGCGACGGTATCACGCCCATCGGGATGCCGTAGATGGTTTCGAGCTCGGCGGGCGTCATGATTTTTTCCGGCTTGCCGCGGGCAATCAGCTTGCCGGAGTGGAGCGCGATGATCTCGTCGCAAAAGCGGGCGGCCATGTTGACGTCGTGAAGCACGACGACCACGCCAAGATTGCGTTCGCGGGCGAACTGCCTGACCAGCGACAGCACCTCGATCTGATGGGCGATGTCCAGCGCCGAGGTCGGCTCGTCGAGCAGGAGGCACTCGGCATCCTGCGCCACCAGCATGGCGATCCAGGCCCGCTGACGCTCGCCGCCGGACAACGTATCGACCAGGCGGTCCGCGAATGGCTCGATATGGGTCAACGCCATGGCGCTTTCGACCTTCTTGCGGTCGATCTCGCTGAACCGGCCGAGCGCGCCGTGCCAGGGATAGCGGCCGAGTGCGACCAACTCTCTGACCAGCATGCCGGCGGCGGGCGGCGTCTGCTGCGGCAGGTAGGCGACCTTGCGGGCATAGTCCCGATCGCTCCAGGCGCTTAGTGCGCGACCCTCGAAACGAATCATTCCCGACGAACTTGGCTGCTGGCGCGACAACAATTTCAGCAAGGTCGACTTGCCGGAGCCGTTATGCCCGATCAGTCCGACGACGCTGCGCGCGGGAAGGGACAAGGTGAGTGGTTCGAGCAGCGCGCGCCCAGCCACCGCGAAGCCGACCTGGTCGAGTTCGAACAACGAGGGGGGTACATTTTGTAAGGCCTGCGTGGTGCCGGTCGGCGCGGCGAGCGTGCTTTCGTCCGTCTGCGCGTTTTGGAAAGTCATGGTTGGCGCAGGCTCCAATAGGCGACGGCCAGATGCTGATCGCGGGAGAGCTTTCGCTCGTCGCGCAAATGGTTTCGCAGGGTCTTCAGCGCCTGCGCCTCACACGCGACCCAGGCGAAGACCTCGCCATGGTCGGGCCATTGCACGGCCTTGACGGCGTCGACGAGGATCTCCGTCGTTCCGGCCGGACGGCCCGCGCGATGCAGCCAGCGGATCGCTACGCCGCTCGGCGCGACCAGCGGAACTTCCTCGCTTCGATCGGCAACCTCGATGAAGGCCTCACCTGTTGCCGTCGCCGGCAGCGTCTCGAGAATTCGCGCGATGGCGGGGAGGGCGGTTTCGTCGCCCGCGAGAAGCAACCAGCGTGCCGGACGAATGCCGCGGCCGAGCGGGCCGGCCATGCCGCAGACGGCGCCGGCCTTTGCGGTGACGGCGAAGGCCGAGCCCGGTCCGGCATGATCATGAATCACGAAATCGATATCGATCTCGCGGGTCTGCAAGTCGATGCGGCGGATCGTGTAATAGCGGGTCACGGGCCTGCGGTCGGGCTCCGGCCAAAGGATACGTCCGTCCGGCGCCGGCCACGGCCATTCTGGCTTGGCGAGGCCTTCGGGCGGGAAGTACAGCCGCACGTGCAACTCGTCGTCGTTCACGAAACGGGCGATGTCTTCGCCGGTGAAGGTCAGCCGCCGCATGTGCGGCGTCAGGGTGATCGCGGTCTTCAGCCGCACCTCGCGGAAGTTGGCCAGCGTGCCGCCGTTGGACTCATGACCGGACCAAACGATGGTCGGGGCAATGTCGCCCGCGAACTCGATCACATGCGAGGCGACGACCGCGCGCAGCATCTCCAGATTACCCTTGTCGTCGGCCTCGACGCGGATCTTGAGCACTTCGGCCTCGACGGCGAGGGAACTGGTTCCGAACGGCAATGTCGCCACCATGAGGCCGTCGCGGTCCTCGAAGGCGATGTCATGCTCGGCCAGATGATCGATCATCCGCGCAGCGAGGCCGGTGGCATCGGGAAGCACGATGCGGGTTTCGGAGATAAGCGGGTCCAAAGTCATTCTCCATCGGGCCTGTCCGATGCTGGCCTTCAAGTGCTTCGATGTCCGGATGTCGCGGCCCGGCACGGCGTTGGATCAAAATCCTGCTCGCCCGCCGGCTGCGCTGCAAAAGCGGTACTACCCGCATCATATTAAAGGCATTGGCGATCCCAAATTAGAATCCATCGAAAGAGCCGACGAAATAAGTGCTGGAAGCGCGGTGCTGCCATCATGTATTCGCATCACATCGGCACGGCTTGTTCTGATCGTGACGGACCGTATAGGTTCGCATCAGGTCTCCTCCAGCGCGGCTCTCATCATGAACTCACGAAGCGGCCTGATGGCGCAGATTCTGCACCTCCTGCGACCTTACTGGCCGCTCGTGCTCGGCGGCATCGTTCTGGGTCTGGTTGGCGGTGCCAGCGTCGCGGCGTTGCTCGCGGTCGTCAATCACGGGCTCTATGCCACGCAGGCCGACGTCATCACGCTACTGCTGGCGTTTGCCGGCCTGTGCCTCCTGATTTTGATCGGGTCGATCGGCGCCGATGTCAGCGCCAATTACGTCGGACAGCGGATCATCGCCGAGCTTCGCAAGTCGCTGGCCGCCAAAATCCTGGCCGCGCCCATCGATCAGCTCGAAATCTACCGGACCCATCGCCTGATCCCGGTCCTCACGCAGGACGTCGACACGATCAGCGATTTCGCGTTCTTCTTTTCGTCCTTTTTCGTCTCCCTCGTGATCGCGCTAGGCTGCATGGTTTACCTGGCAGTGCTGTCGTGGCCGTTGTTCCTGATCACGGGAGCCGTCATAGTTCTGGGGTCGCTGGCGCATGGCTATGCAAGAACCAGAGGCGTCCACGGCTTCAACGTGGCGCGCGATGCGGAGGATCAGCTGCACAAGCAGTATCGCGCGATTGCCGAGGGCGCCAAGGAGCTGCGTCTCAATCGCGTCCGCCGTTGGCGCGTCTATGCCGAGCAACTCCAGCAGACCGTCGACCGGATCAGCTCGGTGCAGATCAGGTCGATCAATCTGTTCGTGACGGCGCGGGCGTTCGGCACGATGCTGTTTTTTGTCGTGATCGGCGTGGCGCTGACCTTGCGTCCGTTCCTTTGGCCCGACAGCCCTGCCGCAGTTTCCAGTGGCTTCGTGCTGGTCCTGCTCTACATGCGCGGACCCATTGATCAGGTCATCGGTATCCTGCCGGCGCTTGGCCGCGCCCAGGTCGCGATGCGGCGCATTGCGGAACTCTCGGAGCAGTTCTCGACCCCCGAGCATAATCTTCTGGCCACTGCTCCCGCTCCGCCGGGCAAGACTACAATCGAATCGATCGAGCTTCGTGGCGTCACCTATGCCTTTCGCGCCGTACCGGGCAGTGCCCCCTTCGTCCTTGGGCCGGTTGATCTGGTTGTCCGGCAGGGAGAAATCGTTTTCATCGTGGGGCAGAATGGAAGCGGAAAGACGACTCTCATCAAGCTGTTGCTGGGCCTATATGCTCCTCATGGCGGCCTCGTGCTTCGCGACGGCTCGCCCGTCCTGACGGAGACGCGGGACGATTACCGCCAGCTCTTCACGACCATCTTCTCCGACTACTATCTGTTCGAGGATCTCATACGCGGAGAGGGCGTGGTTCCCGATGTCGCGGAGCGCTACCTCCAGCGGTTGGAGGTCGCGCACAAGGTCTCCGTCGAGAACGGCGTGTTCACGACGACGGACCTGTCGACCGGACAGCGCAAGCGATTGGCCCTGATGAATGCGTGGCTGGAGGAAAGACCCGTTCTCGTGTTCGACGAGTGGGCCGCGGATCAGGATCCGGCCTTCCGGCACATCTTCTACACGGAGCTGCTATCGGATCTGAAGCATCTCGGAAAGACCATCATCGTGATTTCCCACGATGATCGCTATTTCGGGATCGCGGATCATCTGGTGCGGCTGCGTGACGGCAAGATCGTCGCAAGTGAGGCGAGGGCTGATAACGTTGCTGAGGTTTCCGCAGTTCCAACCAACGCGCCACTTTAGATATATTGTGGCGAAGTGCCGGTGCCTTTCTGTCGCATGTAAACGACAGCATGCGATCCGTTTTGCGACAGGTTGTCAGATTTGTAGAGAATCTAATCTGCGTGTGCGCGCATTTCTTGTCAGCCTGTAGGCGAGTGATCTACACCACGCGTCAACGATGATCGAGATGCGAGGGCCGGATGAACAAGGCTTCGGATTCCGGGACCGGACCTCGTGCGTTTCCGGTCGGCCCGTACTCCGCTCTGATGGTTTTCCAGGAAGGCGATCGCCTTCGCGTCGTTGCCGATGACGTAACGGCATTGGAACTGCGTCTTCGGGATCGCGTCGATCACCTTGAGGTCTTGAATGCGTCGAAGGACAGTCAGCTTGCGGCACGGGCCGTGTCGGCGTCCGCCGAAGCGCTGTTTGCTTGGTGGCCGGGCGCTGATCGGATCGTTCTCGGTCTTGCTGATGGAGCCTCGCTTGCGCGGGAACTGATGGATAGCGGCCTTGCCTTCATGTCCGAGGGACAGTTGGTGTTGCTTTCCGAACTGGTCATGCAGCGACGGGACAATTGGCTGGTGCACCCCGAACGACCGCCATTTCCGCAACTCCACGTCTTGACGGACGGACGGCGGCATCCGCGGCGCGCCGCAAAGCCGACAGGAAAAGTGTATAGCCGGTTCATCCCCTGGCTGTCGCAGGTCGTCTCGTTTCGCGTGGCCGCTCTCGAGAATGATCTCCATCTGTTGCATCGCTGGATGAATGACCCCCGTGTCGATGCGTTCTGGAACGAGGCGGGCGATCTCGACAAGCATCGACGCTATCTGGCCGGCATCCTGGCCGATCCTCACATGCTGCCGCTGATAGGTTGCTTCGGTGATGAGCCGTTTGGCTATTTCGAGCTGTACTGGGCCAAGGAAAATCGGATTGCGCCGTTCTATGATGCCGGGGACTACGATCGGGGATGGCACGTGGTCGTGGGCGAGGACGCTTTTCGCGGCCGTCGTTATATCAGCGCGTGGCTGCCCTCGTTGATGCACTACATGTTCCTCGACGATTGCCGTACGCAGCGGATCGTGGGAGAGCCCGCGGCGGCGCATTCCCAGCAGCTTCGCAATCTGGAACGCTCGGGGTTCGCCAAGATCAAGAATTTCGACTTTCCTCACAAACGGGCGACCCTGGTGATGCTGTTGCGCGAGCGCTTTTTCGCTGATCGGCTCTGGCTTCCGGCAGCCGCCGGCCCGGCGGTCTCGTCCTAACGCGCAAGCGGAGTGCGGCTTCATGTCTCATCAACTTGCGATCGAGCACGACATCATCGGCGTCGGATTCGGGCCTTCGAACCTCGCGCTCGCCATCGCACTGGACGAATGCGCGAAGCGATCGCGGCTGAAATGCGCGCCGTTGTTCGTTGAGAAGCAGCCGCACTTCACCTGGCATGGTGGCATGCTGCTTCCGGGCAGCGACATGCAGATATCGTTTCTCAAGGATCTTGTCTCCTTACGCGATCCGACCAGCCCCTTCACCTTCGTGAACTATCTGCACAAGCGTGGCCGCTTGCTGGAGTTCATCAACTGCCGGACGTTCCATCCGAGCCGCGTCGAGTTCAATGATTACCTCCAGTGGGTGGCGAGCCATTTCAAGTCGCAAGCCGCTTACGGGGAAACGATCGTTGCCATCGAGCCGGTGACGGCCGGTCAGACAGTGACATCATTGCGAGTGCATTCACGATCGCTGGCCGGCGGCGAGACCGTGCGGCTCGCACGAAATCTCGTGGTCGCGGTCGGAGGCCAGCCGTATGTCCCGCAGGTGTTTGCCACGGCCGCTGACGACCGCCGGCTGCTGCATTCCAGCCGCTATCTCGACCTGATCGACCGGGTCGTCCCGCGCGGTCGGGCCGTGCGCGTAGCCATCATCGGCGGCGGACAAAGCGCGACCGAGGTGACGGTCGATCTCCATGGCCGATGCCCCCAGGCGCACATCGATCTGATCTTCCGCGGCCATGCCCTGAAGCCGTCCGACAGCAGCCCTTTCGTCAACGAGATATTCAACCCCGATTATACCAACTTCGTCTACGCGCAGCCTGCCGAGCGGCGGGACGCGATCGTCCGCAACTTCCGGAATACGAACTACGCCGTGGTCGATTCCGACCTGCTGGACCAGCTGTACCGGCTGCTCTACCAGCAGCGCGTTGGTGGCGGCGAAAGGATCGTGCTGCGTCCGCGCAGCGAGATCACGATTGTGGACGCGGGGCCGGACGGTATCGATATCAGCGTGGTCGACAACTTCCGTGGCGAAAGCCGCCGGTCGACCTATGACGTTGTCGTCCTGGCGACAGGATACGATAGGGAAACGCCGCACAGATTTCTCGAACCGGTCCGTTGCTACATTCGCGATGCGGCGTTGGATCGCAACTACAGGCTCGTGACCAGCCCGACGTTCCGGCCGCAGATCCACCTCCAGGGCTATTCGGAGTCCTCCCACGGCCTGAGCGATACGCTGCTTTCGGTTCTTGCCGTGCGTTCCCAGGAGATTGCGGAGTCACTGCTTTCGACCATATCGCGCCGGGAACTCATCGCGTAGCTCGCGTTGATGAACACGCCAATTGCTGCGCCGGACCAGGCGAATTCGGCACGGCCCCGCATTGACGATTAATGTGTGCGGTGAGACCGCAAAACCTACGTCTGCGGCCCCGAGGGTCGCTTCTGGCACGGCTCAAGCTGAGGTCGCGGCCCAATTCGCGATGTCCGCAGGACGCAATCTGGCGTGTTCTGATAATCGACTTGGAGCGGCCCCGATCTAGAACTTGTCCAATCGAGATCAACCAGGGGCTGTACACCGGGGACAACGCCGAACGGCTCTGCTAGAGATGTTCTTAGAACGATCTTTGGAATCTTTGTAGGTTCGGGTGGAACTGACCGTGAGGAAAGCCTTCGCTCTCAAGCAAAGCCAGAGTCATTTGCCGGAGCGGATCGCAGTCATATTGGTCTACAGCCCACTTGCGGCGTTGATCGGCAGGGAGCCGTCGACGCGCATAAACTATCTCCTCGAAATTGCGTCGCTCCATACCAGGGCCGAACTCCTTGCGCAGCCGGGGCTGGGACGCACGGGCGTATGCCGGATCGAGAAGTGGATGGCCTTTCACGGGCATCGCATGCGCGACGTCAACGAGAGTCTCGATAGCGTGATCTGCCGTTTTGCGTTCCAACGCTCTTCCGTGCGGAAGGGTAGTCGTCGTTGTCTCTCCTCGGTAACCACCTTGGTACAAGAGCGATCGCGCGAAGCAGCTCCGTAAAATCGCCGGATATCCCGATCGACGAGAGGCGGGAGGCCGGCCGGAAATGCGATGATGTCTGCAGCGACGCGTTCACTGCGATTTCCGTTCAATCGACGTCGAACTTGACGCCCTGGGCGAGCGGAAGCGTGCGGCCATAATTGATCGTGTTTAAGTTATTCAAATACTTAGTCTAGAGGGTAGTGTGTGCACGACGTGTGCACCGAGAGAGCAAGAAAAATCTTGCGACAGCCAACGATGAGCAAGCCTTCTGAGGCGGACGGCTCGGCCTTCAGTGGTGCAAGTGCAAGGCAAAGTTTTCGAGGTGACCGTAGACTATAGTGCGAGTGCTGACGAGCAACCTCAGTTCTCGAAGATGAAAATTGTCACTCAATCGCCACGTAGTCGCATGGTCGTGCTGATCGATCCGAGATCAATCCATTCCTAGTCTAGGGTATGGGCTGGTCGCGTTCCCCGCGACCAACGAGTATAGCGGGCGGATGCTGTTCTCCCATCAACGGCAGTTGTTGATAGGGTCGATCGTATATGCGCGGCCACACATGAGGCAGCGCAAGCTTGTCAATTGGTCGGCCCGTCGCCGCGAATGGCGAACGTCGTGGCCTTCAGCTTGGTCATGCCGAACTTGTCGAACAGCTTGTCATAGGTGCCGTCGGCGCGGATCGCCGTCAGCGCCTCGGCAGCGGCCTGGGCCAGTAGCTTGTCGCGGAAGGCAAACGTAATGTCTGTGCCGGCGATGTCACGGACCCAGATCTTTGCGATGCCCTTCTGTTCGAGCGAGTTGGCGGTCTCGTTGATATTGAGCGCGGCCTCGAGCTGCCCGGCGCGCAGCGCCGCAGAGGTGGCGGTGACGGTGGTGAAGGTGCGCAGCTCGATCGGCTTGAGGCCCTTGGCCTCCATCGCCGTGCTGAACTCGCGCGCCTTGCGCTCGGTGTAGGTCGCCGATTCCACGCCGACCACGCGGCCGGCGAGGTCTTCGAACTTTTCGAGCTTCAAGCTGGAGGAGGGATCGGTGTAGATGCTGATCGCCTGCTGCGCATAAGGCACGAGGTAGAGCATCTTCGAGCGCTCCTCGGTCCAGAACAGGCCGGTGTTGATGGCATCGAACCGCCCCGCGCGCAGCGCCGGGATCATCGGCGGGAAGTCCATGCGCAGGAACACCGCCTCGACGCAGATGCGCTTGGCGATCTCGCGTGCGAGTTCGACGTTGAGGCCCTGCAACTCGCCCTTGTCGTCGACGAATTGCTGCGGTGGCAGCGTCGGGTTGATCGACATCTGCCATTTCGGCGCCTCTATCAGGCTCGACGCCGGAACCTTCGGCGTGCAGGTCTGGGCACCGGCGGCCTGCGTCAGGCCGGCCAGAAGAACGAGGGCGGAGAAGATTTTGGGAAATCGCATCTGAATACTCCGATCAAATCGTGGGTGGCAGAGGAGCCGTTCTCCGGTCCGAAGTCTTCTTCATTGTCTCGTCATGTGGCCGCCGCAGCATCAGCTTGCCGGGTCAGGATCAACGAGATGTGGCGCGCCGCGGTCACCACCTCGTCGCGCTGGTTGAGGAGGTCGAGCGTCTCGACGACGATGCCGCGCGCGGGGTTTTTGGTCGGCCGCTTCTCGACGAAGCGGAAGCGCACCCGCAATCTATCGCCGGCGACGATGGGACCTTTGAACTTGACTTCGTCCCAGCCGAGCGAGGCGACCGATGTCTCCTCGTACAGCTTCAGCTCCGACTTCAGTCCTTCCATCAGAGACAGGCCGAACAGGCCATGGCCAATCACCGCGGGAAAGCCGCGGGAGCGCGCATAGGCGCTATCGACATGGAGCGGATGATGATCGCGCGTGACATCGGCGAAGACCGCGATGTCGGCCTCCGTCACGGTGTGCACGGCGGTCTCGAACTCCGCGCCGAGCGCGATGTCCTCGTAGCGGAGATTGATCGGGGCGCTCGTGTCCATGGCGATCCCTCAGGCGACCTTGCGTGGCCGCGCCGGGAGGGCCCGAAAACTCTGCGCGATGCCCATCGGCCCGGAGCGGAAGATACGCGGGTCCATGTCTTTCAGTTGCGGGCTGATGCGCGGCTTGAAGCCCATATGGGCGAGGATATCCTGCTCCAGCCGCACGCCCGGCGCGATCTCGGTCAGGGTCACGTGGCCGTTCTCGAGCTCGAACACGGCGCGTTCGGTGACGTAGCTGACATGCTGGCCGCGTTGAGCGGCGAGGGAAGCGCTGAAGCTGATCTGGCCGACTTGTGGGACGAACTTGCGGAAAGCGCCGTCGCGCCGGATCGCGAGGCGGCCGTTCTCGACACCGATGTCGAACTTGCCGCCGGTCATGGTGCCGCTGAAGATCAGCCGCTTGGCATTCTGGGTGATGTCGATGAAACCGCCGGAGCCGTCGCGGCGCTCGCCGAAGCGGGTGACGTTGACGTTGCCCGCCTCGTCCACCTCGGCGAAGGAGAGGAAGGCGCAGGAGAGGCCGCCGCCGTCATAGAAGTCGAACTGATAGGCCTGGTCGAGAATGACGCGCGGATTGATGGCGGTGCCGAATTCGCGGGTATGACCCGGCACGCCGCCGACGACGCCGGATTCCACCGTCAGCGTGATCAGATCGGAGATGCCTTCCTCGGCCGCGACATTGGGAATCATCGCGGAGATGCCGACGCCGAGATTGACGACGTCGCGCGGGCGCAATTCAAAAGCGGCGCGGCGGGCGATCACCCGCCGCTCGGTGAGCGGATCGGGCGTGATCATCGCCTCTGGAACCCGCGTCTCGCCGCAGCGCGCGGGATCATAGGCGGTGCCGTAGGTCTGCATCTGCTCGGGCTCGAGCACGACGTGGTCGATCAGGAAGCCCGGAATCTTCACCATCTGCGGATGGATCGAGCCGCGCTTCACGATACGCTTGACCTGGCAAATCACGGTGCCGCCGGCATTGTGTACGGCCTGCGCGATCGAGAGATCCTCGCGCGTCGTGCCCTCGTGCTCCATGCTGACATAGCCGTCCTCATCGGCCGAGGTGCCGCGGATGATGGCGACGTCGGGGGGAGCGGGGACGCGGTAGAGCAGCCAGGACTGGCCGTGCAGCTCGAGCAGGTCGACCAACGGTGCGGTGGTGCGCTTGTTCATGCGCCCGCCATCCTGGCGCGGGTCCATGTAGGTGTTGAGGCCGACATGGGTGAGTACGCCCGGATGCTTCGCGGCCATGGCACGGCAGAGCTGGCTCATCACGCCTTGCGGGAAATTGTAGGCGTCGATCAGCTCGTCGCGGACGAGGCGCATGAACGGCACCTGGAGCCCGAAGTTGCCGCCGATAACGCGCGTGATCAGGCCTTCATGAGCGAGATGGCAGAGGCCCTTCTCGGTCACGGCGCCGACGCCGGTGATGTTGATCAGCGTCAGATTGTGCGGGCCCTGGCCACTGATGAAACGTCGCTCCAGCGCATCGAGAATGGCTTCGGCAGCGCCGGTGCCGCCATTGCCGCCGACGATCAGCGTGTCGGCGTCGCGGATGAGACCGGCGGCCTCTGCCGCAGTGATGATGCTCAGCATGCCCTCACGCAGCCTCCTTCTCGACCTGGCGGGCGATGATCAGCCGCTGGATCTGGTTGGTGCCCTCGTAGATCTGGGCGAGGCGGACGTCGCGGAAGAGTCGCTCGATCCGATACTCGCGCGAATAGCCGTTGCCGCCGTGGATCTGCAGCGCGTTGGAGACGTGCTTCATCGCCATGTCGGTGGTGAACAGCTTGGCCTGCGCCGCCTCCTTGGCGATCGGCTCGCCGGCATCGTGCAGGCGCGCGGCATGGTGGATCAGCAGGCGCGCGGCGGCGATGTCGGTCGACATGTCCGCGAGCATGAACTGCACCGCCTGGAAGCCGATGATGGCCTGACCGAACTGCTTGCGGTCCCTGGCATAGGCGGTCGCGTCCTCGAACGCGGCCTGCGCCATGCCGAGCGCCATCGACGCCATCATCAGCCGGCTGAAGTTGAAATTGCTCATGGCCATCTTGAAGGCCTGGTTCTCCGGCCCCATCACGCTGTCGGCGGGCAGGCGAACGTCAGAGAAGGTAACCTGGCAGTCGTCGAGGCCGTGCATGCCGAGCAGCTCCTCGTTCTTGCCGCGCGCGACGCCGGGCAGGGCGCCGTCGACGAGGAGGCACGAGATGGCGCGATGGCCCGCATCCGCGCCGGTGCGCGCGAACACCATGATGCGATCGGCGACGCCACCGAGCGTCACCCAGGCCTTGGTGCCGTTGAGCCGCCAGCCATTGCCCTCGCGTACCGCGTTGGTGCGGATGCTAGCTACGTCGGAGCCGTGATCTGGCTCGGAGACGGCGGTCGCGGGAATGATGTCGCCGCTCAGAATCTGCGGGATCAGCGCCTTGTGCGCCTCGGTGCCGTGATGGTCGAAGAACAGCACGGCCTCGACTGGGATCGCAAAGGCATTGGCGACCGCGCCGGAGCAGCGCGCCAGCTCCTCCATCGCGATGCAGGCTGCGACCGCATCGAGACCGGCGCCGCCGGCGCCTTCGCGCAGGCAGATCCCGAACAGGCCGAGATCGGCCATGCCCTTGTAGAGCGCACGATCGAAGCGGTCCTCGCGATCGATCGCGGCGGCGCGCGGCAAGATTTCTGCCTCCGCGAAACGGCGGGCGGTCTCGCGCAGGGCTTTCTGGTCTTGGCTGTAGAAACGGTCCATGGCGTGCTCCCGTCAGTCGCTGGCGAGCTTGGAAGCGTGGGAGACCTCGCTGCGGTCGCGATCGCAGAAGTAGACCGCGACGTCGTCGCCCGGCACGCCATAGGCGCTGCACACGCCACGGGTCAGCGCGATCGCGGCGGCGCGGCGCTCGGCCTCGCTGCGGCGGAAGGCGTGGACCTTGAGCAGGATGCGCTGGCCGGTGGCCTCCGCGCCGAACGTGCCGGCATGGGCGTAGTCATCGGGAGCAATGTTCAGGAAGTAGAGCGTGACCGTGTCAGCTGTCACGCCAAACGCCGACATCAGGCCGTCGGTCACCGACCGCGCCAGCGCGGCCTTGCGCTGGGCTGGAGCTTGCGGGGCGAGCACTTCGACATAGGGCATCGATCAGACCTTCGCGGACTTGGCCGCAGACGATTTGGGTGAGGGCGATTTGGATTTCGCGGATTTCGCAGGGCCCGGGGTATCGATCTGGCGGCAGGAGTCGCGCTGGATCAGCCGCGCGCCGACGCGATATTCGCGAACACCATCACTGCCGTTGCCCTTGACGTCCATGCGATGCAGCAGCCGGTCGACGGCGAGATTGGCGAGATCCCGGGCGCCGTTGTCGACGATGCTGATGGCCGGGCGATGCCATTCGAACCATGGCATGTCTTCGTAGCAGAGCAGCGAGAGATCATCGGGAATGGCGATGTTCCGTTCCGCGGTGACGCGCAACACGCCGAGCGTGGCTTCATGATTGGCGACGAAGATCGCGCTGGGCGGGCGGGGATGGTCGAGCAGCTTGCGGCAGCAGGTCGCGCCGGTCTCGGGCACGTAGTGGCCGGCATGAACCAATGTGTCGTCCCTGGCGATGCCGGCCTCACGCAGCGCGCGGACATAGCCGGACAGCCGTTCGCGGCCTGACGTGGTGTCCTGGCGGCCGACGATCAGCCCGATGCGCTTGTGCCCGAGTTCGATCAGGTGACGTGTGCCCAGATAAGCGCCTTGCGGATCGTCCGCGAGCACGGTCTCAAGATCGGTCGCGTCGTCGCGCCGCACCAGGCAGACGATGGGCACGTCCTTGGAGAGCGTCTCGAGCTGCGCACCGTTCTTTCCCGTGGGCACCACGATCAGCCCGTCGATGCGGTGGTCGACCAGCGTGGTGAGGGTGTCGCTCTCCTGCTGCGGATCGTCGCCGCCGATGCACAGAAGCATCTGATAGCCCAGCGCCTTCAGGCGCGCCTGCACCACTTCGGCCATTACCTGGAACGAAGCGTTGGTGAGATTGTGGACGAGCAGCGCGACGAGCCGGGACTGTCCGGTCTTGAGGCCGCGTGCGATCGGGTTCGGCCGATAGCCAAGCTCGCGCGCGATGTGCATTAGGCGCTGCTGCGTGCGCTCGCTGGTCAGGCCGGTTCCCGTCAGCGCTCGGGAAGCAGTGCTGACTGAAACACGGGCCGCCTGTGCCACATCTTTGAGCGTGACGCTCATCAAACCTGCCGATAAATTGCAAACGATTGCAGAAACGCTATGAGCATATTCCGCACGGATCAAGCTCAAAAAATGGATGGTGTTGCCCAATGCAGAGCCGTCTATGCAAACGATTGCATAATGCGTGCGGATATTCCGCAGGCGGCGCCCATCGCCTGAATCCACCCGAGCACCCGGCAGTACCCTGATGAAGACGTTCCGCGGCACCTATACCGTCATGATCACCCCGTTCACGACAGCGGGCGAGGTCGATGTCGCGGCCTTGCGCGCCTTCGTCGACTGGCAGATCGCGCAGGGCATTCATGGGCTGATCCCGCTCGGGTCGACCGGCGAGTTCCTCTCCATGGACGATGACGAGAAGGCGCTGGTTGCCGAGGTCGTCATTCGCCAGGCCGCGGGCCGCGTCCCCGTGCTGATCGGCACCGGTGCGGAGGATACGCGCGAAGTGGTGCGCCTCAGTCGCCGTGCCGAAAAACTGGGCGCCGACGGCGTGATGATTATTCCGCCGTTCTATTCGACGCCGACCGACGACGAGCTCGTGCATCATTACAAGAAGGTTGCCGACGCAATCGCGCTGCCGATCATGGTCTACAACAATCCCGCAACCGCCAATGTCGATCTCAAGCCGCCACTTGTGGCGCGCATCGCCGAGATCGACAACTGCCTCTATATCAAGGAGTCGACGCTGGAGGTGACGCGCGTGCGCGACATCATCCGCCTCTGCGGCGACAGGATGACGGTGTTCGGCGGCATCCTCGGCTTCGAATCCTTCGTCGAGGGCGCGCAGGGCTGGGTGGCCGTGGCCTCCAACGTGGTCCCGGCGGAGATGGCCCGCATCTTCAGCCTCGTCGCCGACCACGGCGCGATCAAGGACGCGCGCGAGCTCTATCTCAAATACCTGCCGGTGATCGAGTTCGTCGGCGGCCAGGCTTACGTCGCCGGCAGCAAGGCGCTGCTCAGTCATATGGGCTTTGCGGCCGGCCATCCGCGCCCGCCGCGACTGCCGCTTCCCGCAGCACAGGATGCTGCCGCGCTGGCGTTGATCGGGCGCTTCGGTCTGACTTGGCCGGATGCATCAAAGCGGGCGAGCGCATGAAGGCCTCACTGCCGCGCCACTGCAATCCGGGCCGCGATCTCCTCGCGCGCGTGCCTGATCAGGGATTGCGTCAGCCGTTGCTGCATGCGGCCGGCCGGCACGACGGCAGATACGGTGACCTCGGTCTTCGGTTTGAACGGTATGCTCCTGAGGCGGCTATAGCGTGTCGAGGACGCCGTCAGCTCGTCCATGATGGTCACCCCGAGCCCTTCTTCGACGAAATGTCCGGCGACATTCATGAAGCGCACCTCAATGGCAGGCGCGAAGTTGACGGCGCTGCGGCGAAACGCCTCCTGGATCAGGCTGCTGATGCGGCTCGAGGTGCGGGCGTTGATCAGAGGCATATCGCGCAGATCGGTCGGACTGACAAAGCTCAATTGCGCCAGCGGACTATCGCCCGGGCAGGCGCAGACCATGTCGAGCTGCGCCAGCGGCAAATAGTCCAGCGTCGGACGCGGATGCGGCTCCATGGCGAAGCCGACGTCGACGATGCCGGTCTCGACATATTCCAGGAGATCGTCGAGCCGCTGCGTCTCCAGCGAGATCTCGACCCCACCGTGATCGCTGCTGAAACGCGCGACCACCTGCGGCAGCAGCGATTCCGAGAGTTCGGAGGTGGCGACGATCCGCATCCGCCCCTTGCGGCCGGCGCGCAGATGCGCGGCCGTCTGGCTGATCAGATCCTGCAACAGGAACAGCGGCTCGGCCTCCGCGAGCAGGATCTGCGCCTCCTGCGTCGGGACCATTCGCTTGTTGACGCGGTCGAACAGCAGGAAGCCGAGCGTGGTCTCCGCGTGCTTGATGGCGTTGCTGACCGCCGGTTGCGACATGCCGAGATCCTTCGCCGCCGCGACCGTGGATCGCGTGCGCATCACGGCGCGCAGGATTTCAAGCTGTCTAAGATTCATCTCGCATTGTCCGGTCATGAGTGAGCGATGACAGTGTGCATTATAGATTTCGGTTATCAACCTCGCTCGGAAAATAATTGATGGCGATGTTGTCGGTCGTTCAGGTGTCAGCTTACGCTTCATGCGAAGACATCGCGCGATGGACGAAGCATTCTCAAATGCGAGAGCCTGAGCGCCAGCATGGTGTGAACGCATGAACCTGCTCGACGGCGTCAAGATCCTCAGTTTCAATCACTATCTCGCGGGTCCACTTGCCGCGCAGACGCTCGCCGATCTCGGCGCTGACGTCATCGCGATCGAGCCGATCGAGGGTGCGTTTCAGCGCAACTGGGCGGTCGCCAACCATTTTGTCGCAGGCGACAGCGTCAATCATCTGGCCACGGGGCGCAACAAGCGCAGCCTCGCCGTCGATCTCAAGCATCCCGACGGCGTCGCCGCGGTGAAGAGGCTGGTCGCGACCGCCGACGTCGTCATGGAGAATTTCCGGCCGGGCACCATGGCCAAGCTCGGTCTCGGCTACGACTCGCTGAAGGCAATCAACCCCGCCCTGATCTATGCGGTGGCGACCGGGTTTGGATCAGAGGGGCCGTACAAGGATCGTCCCGGTCAGGACCTGCTGCTCCAGGCGATGTCCGGCCTTGCGATGCGGACCGGGCGGGCGGACGGCGAGCCGACGGCGGTCGGCGCTGTCATCGTCGATCAGCACGCCGCCTCACTCTACGCCATGAGCATTCTGGCGGCATTGTTCGCACGAACGAAGAGCGGCAAGGGGCAGCTCGTCGAGGTCAACCTCTATCAGGCCGCGCTGGATCTCCAGGTCGAGCCGCTGACGGCGTGGCTGAATGGCGCGCCATCGCCGACCTCGCGCGGTCCGGCCGGTATCGCGGCGTGGTTCAGCCCCGGGCCTTACGGCGTCCACGCCACGGCGGACGGTCATATGGCGATCTCCATGGCTACGCCGAGCGCGCTCGCGGTCGCGCTTGAGAGCGAAGAACTGCAGAAATTCGCCGACACCGACAGCTTCTCGAAGCGCGAGGAGATCACGCGGATCGTTGCTATCAGGCTGAAGCAGAAGTCGACGTCCGACTGGCTACCTTCGCTTGAAGCCGCGCGGGTCTGGCATGCGCCGGTGCAGGATTATCGCGATCTCGAGTCCGATCCTCAACTTAGGCATCTCGGCGTGTTCAAGAGTGCCGAGAGCGCAGGCGGCGCGCCAATCCGGATGGTCGCCCATCCCGCGCGCTATGACGGGCAGACGCCGGAGATCCGGCTGGTGCCGCAGCGGCTGGGCGCGCAGACGCGCGAGGTGCTCGGCGAGATCGGCTATGGCGCTGCCGACATTGACGCGATGATCGGCGGCAAGGCCGTGGGAGTGGCGCGATGATCGATTTTTCTCTCCCCGAGGAGACGCGTCTGCTTGTCGATACCGTCCGCCGTTTCGTCGAGACGGAGGTGCAGCCGCTCGAAGACGTCGTCGAGCAGACGGCTAAGGTGCCGGCCGACGCGCTGGCGGTCACCAAGGCCAAGGCGCAAAAGCTCGGCCTTTACGCCATGAACATGCCGGCGGATGTCGGCGGCGGCGGATTGACTTGCGTCGAGCATTGCCTTGTCGAGGAGGAGTTCGGCAAGACCTCGGATGCGCTGATCCGCCGCGTGTTCGGCCAGGTCTATCCGATGCTGATGGCCTGCAAGGGCGATCAGGTCGAGCGCTACCTGCTGCCGACGGTGAAGGGCGACAAGATCTGCGCCATGGCGATCACCGAGCCGGGCGCCGGTTCCGACGCCGCGTCGATCAGCACGACCGCACATCTCGATGGCGACGAATGGGTGCTCAACGGCACCAAACACTTCATCAGCGACGGCGACATCGCCGACTACATCATTCTGATGGCGCTGACCGACAAGGACAAGCGTGCCCGCGGCGGCATCACGCTGTTCCTGGTCGACCGCGACACGCCCGGCTTCAAGGTCGCGCGCACCCAGCCGATGATGGGCCATCGGGGTTATGGCCATGCTGAGCTGAGCTTCGAGGATTGCCGCATCCCGAAGACGGCCGTGCTCGGTGAGGTCGGCGGCGGCTTCAAGCTGATCATGCAGAGCGTGCTTCAGATCCGGCTTGCCCATATCGGCGCGCGCGCCGTAGGCATGGCGCAGCGCGCGCTGGAGATGATGCGCAGGCACGCCGGCGAGCGGCGCCAGTTCGGCCAGCTGATCGGCGAGTTTCAGATGGTGCAGAAGCTGATCGCCGATTCCGCCACCGAGATCTTCGGCGTGAAGATGATGGTGATGAATGCCGCTTGGGACATCGACCAGGGCAAGGATGCGCGCGACAAGGTCTCGATGATCAAGGTCGCGGCGTCCGAGATGCAGGGCCGCGTGGTCGACCGCGCCATCCAGGTGTTCGGCGGCATGGGCTTCAGCAAAGACCTGCCGCTGGAACGGATGTATCGCGACGCCCGCGTCACCCGCATCTATGACGGCACCTCCGAAATCCACCGCATGCTGGTCGCGCGCAGCACCATCAAGAACGGCTTGCAGCTCTAGGAAACGATCGATGTCCCACGCACCTCTCAATCCCGGCGCCGCCTTCGCCTTCCGCAAGACCATGACGGTGGCCGAGCAGGCGATGTTCACCGGCATCAGCGGTAATCTCGGCGGCCTCTATGTCGATGCCGTGCGCGCCAAAAAGGCCGGCGCGTCGAACATGGTCGCCTTCGAGCTTGCCGTTGGCGGTCTCGCCACCACCTGCCTGAGCCAGCTCGGTGGTCCCACGCGGCGTATCGGCAGCATTGTGCTGAACTTTGCCGCGCCCGTGATCGTTGGCGAGTCCGTCGAGGCCAGGGCCGAGATCGTTTCGGTCACAGGTGACGACGCAGTCTGCCGGATCACCTGCACGCTGTCGCCCTCAGGCGCCACCGTGGTGGACGGCACCGCTACGCTGGTTCCCTTCACGAAGGCCTGAGCCATGTACGAGCCAAAATCCTTCGACGATCTCAAGGTCAACGACAGGGTCAGCCTGAGCAAGACCATCACCGAGGCCGATGGCGCGCTCTACATCGCCGCGACCGGTGATTTCGGCCCCGTCCATGTCGACGAGATCTATGCCGGCGCGACCCGCTTCGGCCGCCGGCTGGCGCCGGGGATCATGGTCGCGGGGCTCTGCACCAGCATCCTGACCAGCGAGCTGGTCGGCACCATCGGCGTGTCGGTGGAGGACCGGTTCTGGTTCACAGGTCCCGTGTTCTACGGCGACACGCTCACCTTCGATGTCTGGATCGCCGAGCAGCACGATGAGACCCGCACGATCATCTGGGAGGCGAGCGCACGCAACGAGGGCGGCCTCGAAGTGCTGAAGGCGCGGGCGAGCCTGAAATTCCCACGGCGGAGACCGTCATGAGCAAGCCGATGAAGAAACCGGATCTGCGTGGCGTCACGGTGGCGACCGTGCTGCCCTTCAGGAACGACAGCTCGATCGACTGGGACGGCTATGCCCGCGTGCTGGATTATTGCGCATGCCCTGATGGCATCGCGGCGGTGTTCGTCAATGGTCACGCGGGCGAGGGCGGATCGCTCTCGGACGACGAACGTCAGGCCGTGATCGAGCGGACGCGCCGGCAGATCGGCGGCAAGCCACTGCTTTCAGGCATCATCGCGCATTCGACGGCGGAAGCGATCCACCAGGCCCAGCTCGCGGAGGCCGCCGGCGCCGATTGCGCCGTGTTGTTCCCGCCTGCGCCGCTCGGCGGCGGCGCCTCGGCGACCTCGCGCGCGCCGGTCGCCTTCGTGCAGGCCGTCAGCTCCGCCATCGGGATTCCCGTGTCGATTTTCCAATATCCGCTGGCGTCCGGCTTCGGCTATTCGCCGGAGACGCTGGCGAAGATCGCAGCGCTCGATAGCGTCATCGCCGTCAAGGAAGGCAGCGACACCATGCTGGCCTATGACGAGAACCGCCGCGTGGTGAAGCAGGCCGATCCCTCCGTGGCGATCCTGCCGTCGAACTTCAACTGGTTCCTGCCGCAGCTCGCCGTCGGCGGTGACGGCATTCTCTCCGGCCTTGTCAGCCTCGCGCCGCATCTGTTCGCAGCGCTCTGGCAGGCCTCGCTCGCCGACGACCTCAAGACGATGCGCGCCGTCAACGAGCGGCTCTATCCGATCGTGCGTTCGATCTACGGGCCGGCCCCGATCATGGACATGCATACGCGCATGAAGGTCGGGCTCAAGGCGCTCGGCCTGATCCGCAACGCCGATCCGCGGCCGCCGTTGCTGCCGGTCCTTCCGGCGCTGTGCGACGCCATTGCAACGACGGTCGGCGCGGCGCGCGCGGCCGGCGACATTCGTCTGGCGTGAGGAACCCATGGCCGACGAAGCCTTCATCCATATCGTGCGGCTCGACATCGATCCCGAGCACGAGGCTGCGTTCAACGCCTGGTACGAGCAGAGGCATTTTCCGGATCTGCTCGCCTGTCCCGGCTGGTTGTCGGCAAAGCGCTTCGTCTCGGTCGGCGACGGGCCGAAATACGCCGCCATGTACGAGGTCGCGGGACGCTGGGCGTTCGAGACGCCGGAGTTTTTGAAAGTGAAGGGATTCGGCCCGTTCGAATCCCTGGTGAAGAATTTCATGCGCATCCAGCTCAAGCCGATGTCGGGACCGGCTTGAAGCGGATCAAGGACGATGCTGCCTGCCGGGTCGCGAGTACCGGCTGGCCGCATCCAAGAAGCGTTGTGGGGAGTCCCGGGCGAGGAACTGCATCGGTCATTGGCGTCTTACTGGAGGTATCCATGGTCTCGACACTGTTTCGCTTGAGTGCAGCCGCCGCACTCGTTCTTGCATCCACGGCGGTGCATGCCGCCTGTACGCCCGCAATCACCGATGGCAATCTGATTGCGCCCGGCAAATTGCAGCTCTCCATCAACCCGACCAATCCGCCGCAGCAATTCGTCGACAAGGACGGACAGCTGCAGGGCCTCAATGTCGAGCTCGCCGCCGAACTCGGCAAACGGTTGTGTCTTCCGGTCGAACTCGTCCGGATGGATTTTCCAGCGATGATTCCTGCCTTGGGTGCAGCGCGCATCGATGGCGTGAATACCGGCATGTTCTGGACCGAGGAGCGCTCCAAGCTGATGTACATGGTGCCTTACGCCATTCAGGCCATTTCGGTCGTGGTGTCTCCCGACAGCGGCACAAAAATTGCTACCGAAAACGATCTGATCGGAAAATCATCCGCCGTCGAGGTCAGCAGCTACCAGATGAACTGGCTCAAGAAGCTCAGCGATGCCAGCGTAGCGAAAGGCGGAGCGGCCGTCGAGATGCGGACGTTCCCGACTGCGACCAACGTCGTCAGCGCGCTGCTTGCGGGCCAGGTAGACAATGCGCTGCTGGTCGACAGCGTGGCACGCGATCTCGTCGGCCGTGGTCGTGTGAAGGAAGTCCTGAGCGGGCTCGGCACGGCCAGGACCACGCTTGGTTTCCGCAACAAGACGGTCGCCGATACCGTCGTCAAGGCGCTCAACGCGATGCGCGCCGACGGCAGCTACCAGGCCTTGTTCGACAAGTTCGGCCTAACCAGTATGCCGGCCGACCAGCCGCTTGCGATCGCCGGCCCCGGTCCGGCCTGATACCCACGGAGAAGAGCCGATGAGCCATTTCAGTCCGACGGCCGCCGTCAGCTACTTCTTCAATTACTTCCTGATGAAGGGAGTCCTCGTCACCATCGGCTTGACGGTGGCGGCGGTCATCGGCGGATTGATCCTCGGCATGGGCATCGCGTTGCTGCGCATGTCGTCCAATCCGGTGCTTGCGGGAGCGGCGCGCTTTTACATCTGGTTCTTTCGCGGCACGCCGCTTCTGATCCAGCTGGTGGTGATCTACAGCGGCTTGCCGCAACTGGGCATCAAGTTCAGCGTGATCACCTGCGCGCTCGTCGGCCTGATTCTCAACGAGGCGGCCTATCTCGCCGAGATCGTGCGCAGCGGCTTCATGGCGGTGTCGGCGGGGCAGCGTGAGGCCGCCTGGGCGCTCAGCCTGTCGCCCTGGGTGACGTTCCGCCGCGTGACCCTGCCGCAGGCGTTCCGGCTGATGATCCCGCCGCTTGGCAATTCCATCAACTCGCTCCTGAAGGCGACCTCGCTCGCCTCCGTGATCTCGGTCGAGGAGCTCATGCGCCGCAGCGACATGCTGATGCAGGAGCATTTCCAGATCCTTGAGGTCTATGCGGCGGCAACGGCGTATTACCTGATCCTCACATCGGTCTGGGATGCGGTCCAGCGCCGCCTGGAAAAACATTTCGGTCGATCGAGCGTTACGAAATCCAGGAAGGTCGCGACGAGGGCGCCGGTCGCACAGGCGAGCGTGGAGGCCCGGGCATGAGCGAGACGTCGACGACGACGACGGAAGGTGCAACAGTGCAACCGCAGCTCCGCGAGGTGCCCGCGGTCCGCATGGAGGCGGTCTACAAGCACTATGGCGACTTCACCGCGTTGAACGAGGTCGATCTCAAGGTCGCCAAGGGCGAGAAGATCGTGGTCTGCGGCCCCTCCGGTTCGGGCAAGTCGACGCTCATCCGCTGCATCAACCACATCGAGAAGCATGATGAGGGCCTGATCTACGTCAATGGCGTCGAGCTCGACCATCAGCGCAAGAACATCGACGCGGTCAGGCGCGACACCGGCATGGTGTTCCAGAGCTTTAATCTGTTCCCGCACATGACGGTGCTGGAGAACTGCACTCTGGCACCGATGACCGCGAATGGCATGAGTGAGGCCGAGGCTAGGGATCTCGCCATGCATTTCCTCACAAAAGTGCGGATTCCGGACCAGGCGGAGAAATTTCCCGGGCAGCTCTCGGGCGGCCAGCAGCAGCGCGTTGCGATCGCGCGGGCGCTGTGCATGCGCCCCAAGATCATGCTGTTCGACGAGCCGACTTCGGCGCTCGACCCCGAGATGGTCAAGGAGGTGCTGGAGACCATGAAGAAGCTCGCCGAGGAGGGCATGACCATGCTGTGCGTGACGCATGAGATGGGCTTTGCCCGCGAGGTTGCCGACCGCATCGTGTTCATGAACGAGGGCAAGGTGGTCGAGCAGGCCGCGCCGGAGGAATTCTTCAAGCATCCGAAGTCGGAGCGGGCGCGAACGTTCCTCGACCAAATCATTCACTAGCTGGCGATGTCGGCCACGATGCGGACATTCAGCGATCGCCTGCGCGGCATTCACGCCGCCACCATCCTGCCGATGACGCCCGATTTCGAGGTCGACGAGGCGCAGCTCGCAGCCCATGTCATCTCGGTTTCGTCCACGCCCGGCATCAATGGGCTCCTCGTCAACGGCCATGCCGGCGAGAATTTCGTGCTGTCGCTGGCCGAGAAGCGGCGCGTGGTGGAGCTGGCGCGTCAACACGCGAAGGAATGCCTGATCGTCTCCGGGGTCAATCATGAATCGAGCCTGGAGGCCGCGCGCGAGGCGGCTGCGCTGGAGCAGGCCGGCGCGGACGGGCTGCTGGTGTTTCCTCCCAACAGCTGGGCGCTCGGCCATGCCGATGATTGCGTGATCGAACATCACCGCCACATCCGCGATGCCACGACGGTACCTTTGATGCTCTACGCTGCGCCCGTCGGCGCGGGCGCGATGGCCTACGCGCCGCCGCTGCTGACGCGGCTTGCCGTCGATCCTCGCTTCGTTGCGGTGAAGGAGGGCAGCTGGGAGGTCTCAGCCTACGAACAGAATCTCAGGCTGATCCGGAAACTGCGACCGGACTTCGTCGTGCTCGGCTCCGGCGACGAACATCTGCTGACGAGCTATATCGTCGGCTCCGCCGGCAGCCAGGTCAGCCTCGCCTGCGTCGTGCCGGAGCTTGTGGTCGGCCTCTGGACTGCCGCCCAGTCCGGCGATTGGGAACGGGCGCGCGCCGCGCATGAGCAGCTGTATCCTCTGGCGGTCGCGATCTATCGTGAGGCGCCCGGAGGGCGGGCGACCGTGCGGCTCAAGGCGTGCCTGAAATTGCTCGGACGCCTGTCATGCGATGCGGTGCGGCCGCCGCAGCCGCCAGCGACACGCGGCGAGTTGCAGGCACTCGAGCAGGCCCTGCGAACTGCCGGGGTGCTCTAAGCCGCGAAGAACGGGTTCGCCGGCCGCGCGAGGCCGAGATGATCGCGCAATGTCGTCCCCTCATAATCGCTGCGGAACAGCCCGCGCTCCTGCAGGATCGGCACGACGAGCTGGACGAAATCTTCGAACCCTTCGTGGAAATACGGCGGCATGACGTTGAAGCCGTCGGCGGCATGCTCCTCGAACCAGAGCTGGAGCGTGTCGGCGATGCGCTCGGCCGAGCCGCACAGCACCCAATGGCCGCGGGCGGCGGCGGTGAGATTGTAGAGGTCGCGTAGCGTCATGTTCTCGCGCCGGCCCTTGGCGAGCATGACGCTGGCGAAGCTGTGATAGTTGTCCGACGGCGCGATATCGGGGATAGGACCATCGAGATCATAGGCCGACATGTCGCGGCCGAAGCGGTCGGACAGGATGGCGAGCGCATTGCTGCCGCTGACAAAGCTCTGGAGTGTATTGAGCTTCTCGAACGCCTCCTTGTCGGTGCGGCCGACCACGGGCATCACGCCCGGCAGCACCGTGACGTCCTCGGGCCTGCGTCCGAACGCCGGCAGGCGCGTCTTCAGCGAGGCGTAACCGGCCTTGGCTTCGTCGATATCCTGCACCACCGAAAACACGATGTCCGCGGTGCGCGCGGCAAGGGCCTGTCCTGCCTCGGAGCCGCCGGCCTGGAGCACGACGGGGCGGCCTTGCGGGCTGCGGCCGATGTTGAGCGGGCCCTTCACCTTGAAGAACGCGCCTTCATGGTCGATCGGGCGAAGCTTCGCCGGATCGATGTAGAGGCCGCTGGCGCGGTCGGCGACGATGGCGTCATCCGCCCAGCCGTCCCACAGGCCCTTGACCACGTCGAGGAATTCGCCGGCCATCTCGTAGCGGCGGGCGTGGTCGGGATGGGTGGTGCCGAAGTTCGCGGCCGTCGCCGGATTGGCCGTTGTCACCGCGTTCCATGCCGCGCGTCCCCTGGAGATGTGATCGAGCGAAGCAAACACGCGCGCGACCGAGAAGGGATCGCTGTAGGTGGTGGAGACGGTGGCGCCGAGCCCGATATGGTTGGTCGAGGTCGAAAGGGCCGCCAGCATGGTCAGCGGCTCCAGCCGCAGCGTGTAGGAGGGATGGGCGGCGGCGTCGGCATAGAGATTGTCACCCATGAAGATCAGGTCGAACTTGCCGCGCTCGGCGGTGCGGCCGATCTCCTGGATTGCCGCAAAATCCTGGAAGCTGTCGACCGCGCCGGGATAGCGCCAGCCTGCGACGTGGCTGCCGGTTCCTAGGATGAACAGGCCGAGATGCATCTGTCGTTTCATGGTGTGTTTCCTGGCGTCACGTCCAGAACAGGATCTTGCGTTCGAGGAAGCCGATCAGGCCGAAGAAGGCGAGGCTCGCCGCGGATGCGACGAAGATTGCTGCCCAGACCTGGACGAAATCAATCTGGAGCACGGCCTGGTAAATCACCCAGCCGAGTCCGCCATGCGCGCCGAGCATTTCGGTGACGATCGCCACGATCACGCTGCGCACCGTGGAGACGCGCATGCCGGCGAGCAGCAGCGGCAGGGCGGTCGGCAGGCGCAGGCGCCACAGCACGCCGAAGCGGCTTGCACCGAAGCTGCGCATGAGGTCGACGGCGCGGCGATCGACCCGGTCGAGCCCGGCCAGCATCGACAGCAGGATGGTGAAGCTCACCGCCATCGCCACCATCACGATCTTGGAGCTGACGCCGATACCGAACCACAGCAGGATCAGCGGCGAATAACCGACCACGGGCACCGAATTGATCGCGGTGGCGAGCGGCAGGATCGCGCTGCGCAATGCAGGGACCAATGCGATGGCGACGGCGAGGCCAAGCCCGATCAGGCAGCCGAGCCCGTAGCCCGCGAGTGCTTCGAGCAGGGTGTAGCCGGCGGCGTCGATGAGTATTGCGCGCTTGGACCAGAGGCCGACGAGGATGTCGCTGACGGCGGGGAGTACATAGGCCGGCAGATGCAGTCCGCGCGCCGTCCCTTCCCAGCACGCGACCAGGAGGACGGCGCCGAGAATGCCGCGCTGGACGGCGAGCGAGGGTGAGGCGATCGCGTGGCTCATTGTTCGGCGTTCCAGAACACGAGGCGCCGCTCGGCCGCGGCGACCACTGCATAGAACCCGGTGCCGAGCAGGGCTGCGGCGAGCAGCGCGCCCCAGATCGCGACGACATTCTCGGTGAACATGGCCTGGAGCAGCAGCACGCCGAGCCCGGTGGTATCGCCGAACCATTCGCCGACGATGGCACCGACGAGGCTCAGCGATGCCGCGAGCCGCAGCGCCACGAAGATCTGCGGCAGCGCGGTCGGCAACTGCAGGCGCAGCAGGAGCTGGCGGTTGGAGGCACCGAAGCTGCGCATCAACGCGACCTGCTTGGGATCGACGGTCTCGAGACCGAGCAGCGTATTAACGGTCACCGGGAAGAAGGTCAGGTAGAATGCGATGATCGCCTTGGCGAGCAGCGTGTTGCCGAACCACAGCACCACCAGCGCGCCGAAGGCGATGACCGGAATGGTCTGCGACACCACGAAGATCGGAAAGATCATCTCGCGCAGCGCGCGGACACGGAAGAACACGACGCCCATGAGCACGCCGAACGCGCCGCCGGAGGCGAAGCCGATCAGCGTCTCGGCAAGGGTCCGCAGGAAACCGTCGACATAGGCGCGAGGCGTCGCCGCCATCGCCATCAGGATCGTGCTGAGGCGTGGCAGATAATACGGCCGGATACCGAACAGCAGCACCGCGCCTTCCCAGATCACTGCCGCGATGGCGAGGCCGAGCAGGAGCCGGATCAGCTTGCGCAGGAAATCCGGCATTGCCATCGACCGCGCAGTTGCGCGGCCTTCACGGAGCGATGTCGCCGCAGGGCTGCTCACGGCAGCCGGTCCGCCGCCGGGATGCTCTGGATGAAGCTGGCGTCATAGGCGGCGGCGAGATCGACCGGCTTGGAGATCACGCCATATTTCAGGAAGAAGTCGTGGGCCGTCTTGACCGCATCGGCATCGATCCAGAACATGCCGGCCTTCGCTGCCGCGCCGGCCGTCATCAGGCGCTTGACCTCGGTGAGCATGAATTCCTGCTGCGCGCGGTCGAGCGTCGGGGCTGTGGCCATCACGGTGTCCACGGCGCCCTTGGGATCGGAGAACGCGTCCTTCCAGCCCTTGAGCGAGGCGCGCAGGAACGCCTTGACGAGCTCTGGCTTCTCCTTGGCGGTCGTCTCGGCCACGATCAGCGTGTCACGCGGGAAGGTGATGCCGTAATCCTCGGCGACGAAGGTCTTCAGGCTGTCCTTCGGCATGCGCGACTGGATGGTGTAGAACTCGTTGTAGTAGGTCGCCGTGATGACGTCGACGTTGCCATCGACGAACGGCGTCACCGAAACCTGCTGCGGCTGAATCTTCAGCTCGTCCGGCTTGATGCCTTCCTTGGCCAGCATGCCGTTGAGCACATGGTTGGCGCCGGTGAACCAGGTGGTGACGGTCTTGCCCTTGAAATCCTGGATCGTCTTCACCGGCCCGTCCTTGCGGGTGACGAAGATGAAGGGCGTGATCTGGTGCGACACGCCGATGCAGACGATTGGTAGGCCCTTGTCGCGGGCGGCGAACACGCTGTCGGTGCCGCCGGACAAGCCAAATGTGTCAGCGCCGGTCGCGACCAGGTTCTCGGTGAGCAAATTGGGCCCGCCGGGATTGATGGTGAGGTCGATGCCCTCGGCCTTGTAGTAGCCCTTGGCCGCCGCGACGTAGAAGCCGGCGAACTGCGCCTGCGGCAGCCATTTCAGCCGCAGGCTTGCCTTCTGCAACTCTGCGGCAGGCGCAGCGGTGACAAGCGAGCCGGTCGCCAGTGCGATGGCGGAGAGGACGGAGAGGACGTGGCGACGGCTCAACATGGTCATACTCCAGACGGTGAAAATCAATTGCGATAGGATGGATCGGTGCGGTCAAGCTGGCGCATCAGCGCCGGCCATTCGCGTTCACCGGGCACGAGGATGTCGCCCTGCAATTCCCAGAACTGGCGGGCGGCCTTCTCGCAAACCTCGTGCGGCGGCATTACCAGCTTGGCGCCGGCTGCTGCGGCGGCCTGCATCTGGAGCTGGATCCGCGCGGCCCGCTCGAAATAATAGAGCAGCATGAAGGCCTCGCCCGGCGTGCGGCCAACGGTCAGGATGCCGTGGTTGCGCATCAGCATCACCTTGTGCGGACCGAGATCGCGAACCAGGCGGACCTGCTCGTCGAGGTCGATGGCGACGCCTTCGTAGTCGTGGAAGGCCTGGCGGTCGTAGAAGCGCATCGCGAACTGGCTGAGCGGCAGCAGGCCTTTCTCCTGTCCTGAAACCGCGACGCTCGCGTCGGAATGGGTGTGCAGCACGCAGGCCGCATCGTGGTTCGAGGTGTGGATCGCAGCATGGATGACAAAGGCAGCGACATTGACGGCCTGCGGCGTGTCGTCGAGCTTGTTTCCTTTGGTGTCGATCTTCACCAGGCTCGACGCCGTGATCTCGTCGAACAACAGGCCATAGGGATTGATCAGGAACTGATCGTCATGGCCGGGCACACGCATGGAGATGTGATTGTAGATCAAATCGTCCATGCCGAGCCTGGCGACCATGCGATAGCAGGCCGCGAGCTTGATCCGGGCATCCCATTCGGCCGGATCGATCCCGCGCGGTGCGGCTTGCGGTTCTCTCGCTGGCATCGCGTTCACTGCGACTTCTCCTGCGCGATGGAGGATTGAAACGACTTCATGCTTTCCTCCTCGATCGCATCGAGCAGCGTGCGCTTCAGGCGCACGAATTCGGGGGAGGTGACAATCTCGGGCCGCCGCGGGCGGGGCAGGTCGACGATTTGTTCGAGCTTCACCGAGCCGGGACGCGCCGTCATGACCAGCACGCGGTCGCCGAGGAAGATCGCCTCGTCGACGTCATGGGTGATGAAGAGAATGGTGCGTCGGTATTTCTGCCAGACGTCGAGCAGCCAGCGCTGCATCATCGCCCGCGTCAGCGCATCGAGAGCGCCGAACGGCTCGTCGAGCAGCATCAGGTCGCGCTCGAACAGGAATGTGCGCATCAGAGCGACGCGCTGGCGCATGCCGCCGGACAGTTGATTGGGGTACTGCTTCTCGAAGCCGGCCAGCCCGAACTCGGGCAGCATCTTCAGCGCCTTGGCGCGCGCCTGCTCGCGCGGCATGCCTTCAACCTCGAGCGCGAGGATGGCGTTGTCCACGACATTGCGCCAGGGAAACAGCAAATCGCGCTGCGGCATGAAGGAGACACGGCCGAGCAGGTCGCTCGCGTGGCAGCTCTTGCCCTCGAAGCGCAGAATGCCGCCGGCGTCCGGCTCTTCCAGGCCGGCAACGATATTGAAGAGGGTGCTCTTGCCGCAGCCACTCGGTCCGACGACGGTGACGAACTCTCCGGGGGCGACGCTTGCCTGAAGTCCCGAGAGTGCCGCGACGGAGCCGAAGGTCTTGTTGATCGCGCGCAGCTCGAGCAGCGGCTCAGGCTTCGGCTGAGCCTGCGGGGCTTCGATGGTCGGTCCGGGATCGGGGAGGCGGGCGGCCTGCACCAGCATGTCCTTGTATAATGGCGGCGGCCATTCGCATACGAAAGCGGGCCGCGTCGAAATCTCTTAGCAACTCGTGTGCCAGTGCCATTTCCGAGCAAATCAGGCATAAGACTTGCGAGATCGAGGGCGAAAAGGTCGGAGAGACTTGCGTCTCCGAGAGAGAATAGGTCATTTCGTTGGGATATGAGGGTCGATATGTATACCTATATTGGCATCGGAAAAACATGATGGCGGATATTGGTGCACATGGCGGAGGCAGGCGCGTGAAAAATGGGCACGAAACCCTCGCCGCAAGCCCCGGTACGACGCTCGCCGAGAGCTTGCGCCAGAAGCTCGAAGAGGCGATCGCGGCAGGCCACCTCGAACCGGGCAGCCGGCTCGACGAGCAGGAGATCGCCCAGCGTTTTGGCGTCTCACGCACGCCGGTGCGGGAGGCGTTCCGCCTGATGGCTGCGAACAATCTGGTCGAGCTGCGCGGCCGGCAGGGCGCGACCGTCCGAAGCATCAAGGCGCAGGCGCTGATCGAGATGTTCCAGGTGATGGCCGAGCTCGAAGGGCTTTGTGCAAGGCTCGCCGCCCGGCGCGTCTCGCAGGCCTGGGGGGCTGAAATAGGCAAGATTCACCAGCGACTTGTGGCTGCGGGCGAAACCGGGGACATCGACGTCTTCTACGACATCAACCAGGAATTCCACGAAGCGATCTACGAGGCCTCGCGCAACACGTTCCTCGCCGACCAGACCCGCAAGCTGCGCAACCAGGTGGCCGCCTATCGCCGCCGGGTGACGCGGATGCCGAACCGGATCGCCGACACCGTCAGGGAGCACGAGGCGATCATGCAGGCGATCCTCGCCCACGATCCGGAGCGGGCGCACAGCACCATGCGCGACCACGTCAACCTGCTCGGCGACAACCTCCTGGACTTTCTGGCCGCCTTCGAGTGACCTTCCGGCCTCTTGGTATGCAAATTGCTAGAATTTGTATATCTAGCTTGCATCCTGGAGACCCGAGTGGACCTGAAGCTGACGAACAAGACCGCCCTCATCACCGGCGCGTCGAAAGGGATTGGACTGGCGGTGGCCGAGCTCTTCGCCGCGGAGGGGTGTCATTTGCATCTCGCCGCCCGTAACGGCGAGGCGATGCTGGAGGCCAAGAAGCAGCTCGAAGCCAGCCATGGCGTGAAGATCACGATCCATGCGCTCGACCTGTCGAGCACGGCGGCGATGGAAAAGCTCGCGGCCGAGGTCGGCGATATCGACATCCTCATCAACAATGCCGGCGACATCCCGGCCGGCTCGCTTGAAATCCTCGACGACGCGGCCTGGCGGCGCGGCTTCGATCTCAAGGTGTTCGGCTACATCACGCTGTCGCGTCTCTATTATCCGCGCATGAAGGGCAAGGACGGCGTCATCATCAACATCATCGGCAATTCCGGTGAGAACTGGGACGCGAGCTATATCGCGGGCTCGACCGGCAACGCCGCGCTGATGTCCTTCACCAAAGCGCTCGGCGGCCGCAGTCTCGATCACGGCGTCCGCGTCGTCGCGGTCAATCCCGGGCCTGTTGCCACCGACCGCATGCTCAAGATCATGAAGCGCAAGTCGATCGACATGCTCGGCGACGAAAGCCGCTGGGAGGAGCTGTTCGACAAATATCCGGGCAAGCGGCCGGCGACGTCGGAGGAGGTCGCCGATCTCGTCGCCTTCCTGTCCTCGCCGCGGTCCGGCTACATCACCGGCACCGTGGTGACGATCGACGGCGGCATCGCCGCGCGCGGCTCGGTGATCTGAGGCGTCGATGTCAGGGTCTCAATCTGCGGCGCTGGTCCGCAACCGCTATTTCGACGAGCTCTCGGCGACGCCGGGACTCTACTGGCTCGGCCAGAACACCAACCATATCGAGAGCCATCCGGCCGTGCGCGAGGCGATGCTGCGCTCGATCGAGGCGGGTGAGTTCAACGCCTATGCCCCGCCGCTCGGCTTCGAGGCGCTGCGCGAGGCGATCGTCGCCGATCTCGGCGTGCCCGGCGCAGAAGCGCTGGTGACCGAGGGCGGAGTCAACGCGCTGGCGATGATCTGCCGCGCGCGCTGCAAGCCCGGCACCACGCTGGTCACGACCGACCCGACCTGGAAATGGCCGTGCCTGTTCGCGCGCCAGCAAGGCGCCGAGGTGATCGAGATCCCGATCTACGATCCCGCCTGCAACTACCGGCTGACGCCCGAGGCATTGAAGGCGAATGTCGATGAGCGCACCGCGATCATCTATCTTGTCGATCCCAACAATCCGCTCGGCATTCGCTACACCCGCGAGGAGATCGAGAGCTTTGCGGCGATCGCGCGTGATTGCGGCGCGCTGCTGGTGCACGACTGCACTTATCGCGATTTTGCCGACGGCCATACCCCGGCACTGCATGTTTCCCCGAAAGGCTCGGTGGTCTCGACCAGCTTCTCGAAATGGCTCGGGCTCGCGGGCTTGCGCATCGGAGCCCTCGTCGCAGCGCCCGACCTGTTCGAGGAACTGGCGCAGACCTCCACCAGCGTGCTCGGCGCCAGCGTCATTGCCCAGCGCGCGGCGCAGGCGGGGTTGTCGGTCAAGGCCGAATGGATGAAGAAGGTCCGCAGCACCGACCGCGCCAACAAGGAGATGATCCAGGAGGCGGCTTCCGCAATCGACGGGGTGGCGCTGCCGATCATGCCCTCGCACGGCAACTTCCTGGTGCTCGAGACCATCGCGGCCGGCATCCGCCCGGAGGCGCTGGTCGAATGCTATCGCCGCCAGGGCATCATGATTCGGCAGGGCACCTATCACACCCAGCGCTTCGGCGACCGCTTCGTCAAGATCAGCACTTCGGTGCCGCAAGCCTGGGTCGAGAAGTTGTGCACGTTGCTGCCGGAGATGGTTGCGCAGGCGCGCACGCTCAACGACCTGCCGCCGCAATTCTAGGGACGATGCCGATGACGATGATCACAGCGAAGGATGGTGTGAAGCTGCACGTGGAGGAAGCGGGCGAGGGAACGCCGATCCTCTTTATCCACGAATTCGGCGGCAATCACCAAAGCTGGGAGCCGCAGCTGCGTTACTTCAGCCGACGCCATCGCTGCATCAGCTACGCCGCGCGCGGCTATCCGCCGTCGGATGTGCCTGACAGCGTGGAGGCCTATTCCCAGGCGATCGCGGCGGACGATGCGGTCGCCGTGCTCGACGCGCTCGGAATCGACAAGGCGCATATCGTCGGCCTCTCCATGGGCGGGTTCTGTACGGTGCATTTCGGCCTGCGCACGCCGGAGCGCGCGTTGTCGCTCACGGTGGCCGGTGCCGGCTACGGCTGCGAGAAGGAGTTCGAGGAGTATTTTCGCGGCGTCTCGCTCGAAGTCGCCGACAATTTCGAGAAGCAGGGCGCCAGGGAATTCGCCAAGATCTATGCGCTCGGCGCGAGCCGGGTGCAGTTCCAGAACAAGGATCCGCGCGGCTGGCAGGAATTCGCCGATCGTCTCGCGACCCATTCCGACCGCGGCGCCGCCAACACCATGCGCGGCGTTCAGGCGCGTCGGCCGTCCTTCTACGACCTCGAAGACGGTTTGAAGACAATGATGGTGCCGACGCTGGTCATCGTCGGCGACGAGGACGATCACTGCCTCCAGCCCGGCATCTTCCTGAAGAAGACCATTCCGGCCTGCGGCCTCTCGGTCTTCCCCAAGACCGGCCACACGCTCAATCTGGAAGAGCCGGCGGCGTTCAACGCATTGCTCGCCGAGTTCATCGCCCAGGTCGAGGCCGGACACTGGCTGCCGCGCGATCCGCGCGCGCTGCCGGGCCAGATCATGCGCACGAAGTAGTCGATGACGAGCCAGCCCCTGATCGACGCCGATCGGCTCTGGACCCGCTTGATGGCACTCGCCGAGATCGGCGCGACGCCGGCCGGCGGGGTCAACCGTCAGGCATTGAGCGATGGCGAGATCGCCGCCTGGCGCCGCGTGATCGGCTGGGCCGGCGAGGCGGGCTTGACGCCGTCGACCGACGCTGCGGGAAACCTGTTCCTGACGCTGGCCGGCCGCGATCGCGCTGCGCCGCCGCTTCTCCTTGGCAGTCATCTCGACAGCCAGCCGACCGGCGGCAAGTTCGACGGCGCGGCCGGCGTGATGGCGGCACTCGAAGCGGTGGTCTCGCTCGCCGAGCAAGGCGAAAGGCCCGCGCGCGACGTCATCGTCGTTGCCTGGATGAACGAGGAAGGTTCGCGCTTTGCGCCGGGCATGATGGGCTCGGAAGCCTTCACCGGCGAGCGCGACATGGATGCGATCCGCGCAGCGCGCGATGCCGATGGCGTCAGCGTCGGCGAAGCGCTCGACCGCCTTCACGCGGCGTTTCCCGATCTGCCGCATAGGTCGCTCGGCTTCGCGGTCGGCGCCTATCTCGAATTGCACATCGAGCAGGGGCCGTTGCTGGAAGCGGCCGACTGCACCATCGGTATCGTCACCGGCATCCAGGGCAAGAAGACCTTTCAGGTGGTGGTTGAGGGGAGCGAAGGACACGCCGGCACGCTGGCGCAGTCGGAGAGGCGGGATGCGCTCGCGGCCTTTGCGCGGATGGCGTCGGCGCTCCATGCCGAGATCGGCACCATCGATGCCGACATCAAGTTCACCATCGGCCGGGTCGCCGTCACACCGAACGCGCCCTCGGTGGTGCCGTCGCGTGTCAGTTTCAGCATCGATCTGCGCCATCCCGATAACGCGGTGCTCGACGCGGCCGGTGTGCGTATCACAACTCTTTGCAGGGCGAACGCATCGCCTTGCGCGGTCACAGTGACGCCGCTCGTCGATGCGCCCTCGAACGCCTTCGATGCGCCTCTGCGAGAGGGCATCGGGAAGGCCGCGCGTGCGCAGGGGCATTCCGCCATGGCGATTCTCTCTGCCGCCGGTCACGATGCCCGTCATCTCGCAAAAGTCTGTCCGGCCGCGATGATCTTCATCCCGTGCCGCGACGGGGTGAGCCATGTCGAGCATGAATGGGCCGAGCCCGATCATGTCGCCGCGGGAGCGTCGGTGTTGGCTCAGGTGTTGCGCGAGCTTGCCTTCGCGCCTGCCATCGAGGGGTGAGGACATCGATGCAGGATGTGGCTTCCCGGGACTACCGTGACGCGATGGCCTGTCTCGGTGCGGCCGTCAACATCGTCACGACCGACGGTGCCGCAGGCCGCGCCGGATTCACCGCATCCGCGATCTGCAGCGTGACCGACGATCCGCCGACGCTTCTGGTCTGCATCAACCGCGGCTCCTCAGCCTATGCCAGCGTGATGCGCAACAAGGCGGTGTGCGTCAACGTGCTCTCGGCGAGGCACGAGCAACTGTCCCGCCTGTTCGGCGGTAAGGTGCCTGCCGAAGAGCGGTTCGCCGCCGCGGACTGGTCGACGCTCGCAACGGGTGCGCCGGTGCTGGCCGACTGCGCCGCCGCGTTCGACTGCCGGATTGCCGATATCGTCAATGTCGGCACGCATGATGTACTGTTCTGCCGGGTCGTCGCGCTGCAAAGATCGGGCTGCACCGACAATCTGATCTATTTCGGCCGTGCCTATCACGCGGTCGGGGTGACCGATCCCGTGGAGGCTGGATCCGAATCCGCTCCTGGTCCATCCTGAGGGATGCTGGCGGCCATGCCGCCCGTTCCAACAGTCGCCTTCCGTGTCGACCCGGATCTCGGCCGTGCGTTGCCCTTGCAGATCGCTGCCAGCATCCGGGGCTGCATTCTGCTCCGTGTCTTTCGAGCCGGCCCACAGTTCCTGTGCTCACGCAAGATCGAGGCTGTTCGCGTACGGCGGCGATGTGAGTCTCGTGTGTCGTGACGTGTGCACTGATAATCCGAAGAAACGATCTTCGCTTCCAATTCATGCGTATATGGTCCTAGAAGAGCCAAGCCGCGGAAGCCTCGTCAAACCAGTTCTTTCAATCGGTCCAATTACATAAAGGGCTGATCAGAGTTGAAATATCTCAGCAAAATTAATGGCTTAGATCGAAATTTCGGTAGCGGCAAGATGCCCATGCCGATCAGGTTGGAGCGGTGAATGCGCTCGAAGCTTAGCGCCAGCACGGCGTGGGCACCGAGCAGAGCGACGCCCTTCGCGGCCCAGTCGCGCGATGAGCCCATGCCGTGGCGCTCTCCGGCGAGCACCACGAGGGAACGGCCTTCCTCGGCGTAACGATCTGCCGCGCTCTACAGGGACATGCGCTGTCCCGCGCAGGCTGGGGCAATGCCATGTACCACCTCTTCCTCTGCGATGAATTCACCGCGCAGCGCGCCCGTGAGATCGGTCTCGTCCAGGAGGTCGTGCCGGCGGGTCAGCAGGTCGACCGCGCCATGGAGATCGCGGCGATCATCGCCCGCAACGGACCGCTTGGCATTCAGGTGACAAGGGAAGCGGCCGCGAAATATGCCGAGCAGAGCGAGGCGGCTGCGATTGCCTGCATCCCCGCGATCCTGGACCGCGTTCACAAGAGCGCCGACGAGCGAGAAGGTATTCAGTCCTCTATCGAGCGCCGTCCGGCGGCGTTCCAGGGGAGGTGAGGCTGCTGTACCGATGATCGCCTACTGGCCGGCGACGAAGGGATCGACGGCGGCGGATCGTCGCGCTGCAGCTCCACGGGAGCGAACTGTGGCAACTAACCGGCCGCTTTCCGTTTAGCCGCGATCTCGGCTCCGTGCAGGGCAGAGGGCCAGTTCGACCGCTCCTTGGACCGACGGCAGGCAAGCGCACCCGGGTATTGGGCATAAGCGGGCTGCGTCGCAAGCAATGCGCTGCGAAGCTCACCCCCTTATTGTTTCTGTCGTGCCTGGCTTGATCATCGATCCTTCCGATGATTGAGGACCCTTAGACGACGCTGATCCGTGCTTGGTAGTAACCGGCTGTTTTCATCATGGATGAAAAGTGACGTCTGCGTGCAACGCAGAAAGGCTGTTGGCACGTCTCGGACGATGGCCGTTGGCACCGCGACCTAAATCTGCTGGCACAAAAAATGCTGAGGCTCGAACGACCCGATGGCGCACAGAAGTTCGCCGGGGGCACGGAGGAGAAAATGAGAGCCCAAGTATTGAGAGCATACGACGAGAAACTCTCCAACGACCTCTGGGTCGGGGAAGAAAAGGTGCCCGATCCGAAGCTGACAAAATCAACGGACATCATCGTCCGCATCGGTGGTGCAGGCGTATGCCGAACCGACCTTCACATCGTCGAAGGCGTGTGGAAGCCGCACATGGATCCGAGCGGTGACAAGCTGCTTCCTCTCATTATGGGGCACGAAAATGCAGGCTGGATCGAAGAAATTGGCAAGGAAGTCGAGGGACTAAAGAAGGGCGATCCTGTCATCGTCCATCCGAAGATCAGCGGCGGGACGTGTCTCGCCTGTCGCCGAGGATTCGACATGCATGGTCCTGGGACGTTTCCAGGCCTCGATTGCAACGGCGGCTACGCAGAGTTCCTTTGCACCTCGGAACGCAACATCGTCCCGCTGCCACGGACTTTGGCGCCAAAGGATGTCGCGCCATACGCCGATGCCGGCCTTACCGCCTATCGCGCTGTCAAGAAGGCCACGCGTCACCTTTTGCCAGGCGAACTTTGCGTCGTTATCGGTGCGGGCGGGTTAGGCCACATCGGAATCCAGTGCCTCAAAGCGATGTGTGCGGCCGACATCATTGTCGTCGACCAGTCCGAGGCATCGCTGAAACTCGCCGAAAAATCGGGCGCCGATCATCTCGTGAAAGCTGACGGCAACGAAGTAGAAGCCGTTCTGGGCCTGACCGGTGGAAATGGTGCGGAAGCAGTGATCGACTTCGTCGGCGAGAAGGGCACGACGTCGAAGGGCTTGGCAATGACCCGTCCGATGGGCAGTTACTACGTCGTCGGTTACGGCGAAGACATTCGGGTGCCGACCGTCGACATGGTGATAACCGAGAAAAACATCATCGGGAATCTGGTCGGGACGTGGGCCGAACTAACCGAGTTGATGGCCCTTGCGGACCGAGGTCTGGTTGAACTTGCCACGACCGAGTATCGCCTTGCGGACGCCAATAAGGCCTTGCACGATCTCAATGCCGGAAAAATTCATGGGCGGGCCGTGTTAATCCCTTGAAGGATAGCTGCATCATCCATCGCGAGCATGCATTTCCTCGCGATGGATCGAGCGAGCGCCATCGTCAGGCCCCGGTGGTGTCGTCTGACGCCGTCATCGGAGCCCCAGCCGCTTGATATCCTAGTCACGCACTGCAGCAGTTCAATCAGATCGGTTCACACAAGCTCGTATCGCAGTGCAAACGCCGCGAAGGTGGAGGAGTGATCTGATCTCCGGAGTCTCATTGTGCGCCATCGTCTCAATTTGCATCGTTGTCGATCTCATATCGATAAGATCGCTTAGGAACGCCGCATGAGGTTCGTCCTCGTCAATGGCAGAACGCCGTGGCTGAAGACGTTCTGTATGTCCTGCGGCGAGCCGATTCACGCTCACTATCTGAGGGAATTCAGTACCGGCCTCCCATTCTGCGATCATGATTGCTACGCCCAGTACATGGATCGCTGGATCGAGAAGGTCCGGCGATCAAACCAGGCGGCCGGTTTCGAGGACTATCGCTAGTCAAAGTGGGTGGGCAACGAGCCGGTCTCGGCCTGCGCGGCCTTCAAGGCGACAAAGGTGTGTCGCATCGAGCGAGCCGAGTTCGATTCCCAAAGCGCCCGACGTCTTGCCCGGGGCAATTCTGGCGCTGTTGCATCGCAAACATTGCGCCGCGAAGTGGCGGTCTCCGCGTTGCGCCGATTCTCAATTTGCAACTCCTGTCGCAGTTTGCATTTCCGCAGGTCGCTGACTGGGAGTCGCGACGCCTCCGTCAGCGCTGATCCTCACCGCAGGCAGTCAGAAATCGATTTGGCGAGGCAAGAGAGCGCTGGCACGCCCATTGCAAAGCTGTTTGGCACAACAACGCTGACTGCTCCGTCCGGGGCGAGCCGCGAAAAGAACGAGGGAAGGGGATGTCAAGCTGAGGGCGAACCTTGCGCGGGGGCACTCAATTGCGATCGGAGGACGGCTGGGTCCGAAGATCGCTCCTGATCATCCCTGAGGCGTTCCACAGTCATCCTGAGACCCTTGCCGATATCAAGCGTCCGGCCGTGAAACGGTCGCGAGGTGGCCCGTAACGCACGGGTAAGCACTGCCCGGTCCGCGGAGGTCCAGGCAGGCGGAATATCGATGTGGTTTCTGACCCGATCAGGAGGAAAGACGAGATGTCTGCAACGCTAACACTCAACAAGATCACCGCCCAGCGCGGCATTTCCGTCGGTGAGGCTGCAAAGAAGATTGCAGATCTCGGATGGAATCCGTCCTACGTCCAGGAAGCGATGACCTTCCCCACGGACTACAAGATCACGAAGGCGCCGAAGGATCCGATGAAGCAGGTCCTTCGCTCCTATTTCCCGATGCAGGAGGAAAAGGACAACCGAGTCTACGGCGCCCTCGATGCCGCGCTTCGCGGCGACATGTTCCGCAACGTCGAGCCGCGTTGGGTCGAGTGGATGAAGCTGTTCCTGGCGATCATCCCGTTCCCGGAAATCTCGGCGGCACGTTCCATGGCGATGGTTGGGCGCCTTGCACCCGGCGAAGATCTCCGTACCGGCTTCACCATGCAGATGGTCGACGAATTCCGACACTCGACCATCCAGATGAACCTGAAGAAATGGTACATGGAGAACTACATCGACCCGGCCGGCTTCGACATCACGGAGGAGGCGTTCGGCAAGTGCTACGCCACCACGATCGGTCGCCAGTTCGGCGAAGGCTTCATCACCGGTGACGCCATCACGTCGGCGAACGTCTACCTGACCGTCGTCGCCGAGACGGCGTTCACCAACACGCTGTTCGTCGCCATGCCCTCGGAGGCGGCGCGTAACGGCGACTATGCGTTGCCAACCGTGTTCCTCTCGGTTCAGTCGGACGAGAGCCGCCACATCGGCAACGGCCACTCGATGCTGATGTCGATGCTGAAGGAGCCGGAGAACCACCTGCTGCTCGAGCGCGACATGCGCTATGCCTTCTGGCAGAACCACGCCATCGTTGACGCGGCGATCGGGACGTTCATCGAATACGGCACCACGAACCGCGACAAGAACAAAGAGTCCTACGCGGAGATGTGGCACCGCTGGATCTTCGAGGACTATTACCGGACCTATATGCTGCCGCTCGAGAAGTACGGCATCAAGATCCATCACGACGACGTGCAGACCGCCTGGAAGCGGCTGACCGAGAAGCACTACGTCCACAAGGTCGCTCAGTTCTTTGCGGTCGGCTGGTCGGCGAACTTCTGGCGCATCGAGGCGCAGACCGAAAGGGATTTCGAGTGGTTCGAGCACAAGTATCCGGGCTGGTATGCGCAGTTCGGCGAGTTCTGGAAATGGTACGAGAAGCTGTCGCATCGGGGGCAAACCAACATCCTGTTCAACAGCGACGTCGGCTACGTCTATCCGCATCGTTGCTGGTCGTGCCTCGTTCCGTGCCTCATCCGTGAGGACATCGTCACCGACGAGATCGATGGCAAGCTGCACACCTTCGCCCATGAGCTCGATCGGTGGACGGCCGTCGAAGCCTTCGCTGGCGAGTACCAGGGGCGTCCGACCCCCGCGATGGGCCGGTTCAGCGGCCGTCGCGAGTGGGAGAGCGTCTACCACAATGTGGATATTGCCGACGCCATCAAGGATCTCGGCTTCGTGCGCACGGACGGCAAGACCCTGGTCGCCCAGCCGCACCTGCGCTTCGACCAGAAGGAAATGTGGACGCTCGACGATGTCCGCGGCCACATCCTCAAGAGCCCGCTACTGACGCTGCGGGAGATGAGCCCGGCCGACCGCGAGAAGCATCTCGCCGAGTACCGCAAGGGATTCACTATCAATCCCTGCAATTAAGTGAGACGGAAGGAGCCGGCTGCGGCCGGCTCCTTCCCGATCGCTCCCCGGAAGATATGAAAGCGTTCGTTTGAGGAGGCCCTATGGGCGCGCCCGCTAATATCGTTCGCCTGCAACCGGTAGGCATAGAGTTCGAGGTCGAGGAGAACGAAACCGTTCTCGACGCCGCGTTTCGTCAAGGGATCGCGCTGCCGCATGGTTGCAAGGAGGGGCAGTGCTCGGCGTGCAAGTGCGTCCTTACCGGAGGCGATGTCGAGTTGAAGAAATACTCGACGTTTGCCCTCAACGAGATGGAGCGAGGCCAGGACTACATCCTGCTGTGTCGGACCTTGGCATACTCGGATCTGGAGGTGGAGCTCCTCAACTATGACGAGGAAGTGCTGTCGAAATCGATCCCCGTCAAGGATTTCACGGGCACTGTTACGAGCGTCTCAGCGCTGACCCATGACATCCGCCGCCTCGAAATCACACTGGAGCAACCTCTGAAGTTCTGGGCGGGGCAATATGTCGACATCACGCTCCCGGGACCAGAGACGATTACGCGCTCGTTTTCCATGGCAAATTCGCCGGGCGAAAGCCAAAGACTCGCGTTCATCATCAAGAAGTATCCCAATGGGCGCTTCTCCTCACGACTCGACGGAGATCTCGCCGTTGGAACCGAAGTCGGAATCAAAGGACCTTACGGGACCTGCTTCCGACGAGAAAACAGAACGGGAGCCATGATCCTGGTCGGCGGCGGATCCGGAATGTCGCCGCTATGGTCTATCCTGCATGATCACATCAGCTCCGGGGAAGTGCGTCCGGTGCGCTTCTTTTACGGAGCCAGGACGCAGAACGATCTCTTCTATCTCGATCATTTCGCGGAACTCGCCGCCAGGCATCCGGAGTTCACCTTCATCCCGGTTCTCTCCCATGCGGCCGACGACACGGCCTGGGGCGGAGCGAAGGGCTTCGTGCATGAGGCAGTCGGAGAGCACCTTCGCGGTGCGGACTACGGCGAAGATGTCGACGTCTATGCCTGCGGACCATCGCCGATGATCGAAGCGCTGACGCCAGTGTTGCAGATGAGCGATGTCGAGTCGGACCGCATCTTCTTCGACAAGTTCACGCCGGCGAACAACTAGGACGCCTCGACCGCCCAACGAGCTAGAGCCCAACAACAGGAGGAGGAAGACGACCATGACTGCCGTTCAAACCGTATCAGCAAAATCCGGTGCAGCAGGCTCTGCGGTGTTTCCGGATTCGGATAGCCGCAGATATCGCTATTTCGAGCCCCGCAGCAAGCGAGCCACGCACTACGAAGACGTGACGGTCGACGTGCAACCGGATCCGGAACGATACCTGTTGCAGGACTGGATCATCGCCTTCCCCAACGGCAAGGGTGCCTACACCAAGGACAACACGGCCGCGCTCAGCTCCAACTGGCACGCCTTCCGTGCTCCCGACCAGGAGTGGGAGCGCACTCACTACCAGCGCCAGTCCAAGATCGAAGCCATGGTCCAGGCCGTGATCGCCAACGGTCGCAAGTCCGGGGCACCGAAGAGCTTCGACATGGCCTGGATCAAGATCTTGCAGAACCATCTCGGTGCGTGGAAGCACGCCGAGTTCGGTCTCGGCACGTCGCTGATGCAGGCTCAGCGTTACGGCTACACCCAGATGATCAACAATGCGACGCTGACGAACTCGTCCTACAAGCTTCGCCTTTCTCAGGATATTACGCTGTATCTGGCCGAGATCGGAATGGACATTCCGGGCTTCGACGACACGGCCGGCAAGCGCGTTTGGCTGGGAGACAAGGGCTGGCAAGCAACGCGGGAAGCGATCGAATCGATCATGGGCTCGGCAGACTATCTCGAGCAGTATTTCGCCACCAACATCGTGTTCGAGCCACTGGTCGGCGAACTGTTTCGCAGCGGCTTCCTGATGCAGGTAGCCTCATCAAACGGCGACTTCATCACGCCGCCGGTGATTTCGTCCGCGGAAGCGGACTACGAGCGCAATCTCGCGAATACGATCGACCTGATGCACATTCTGGTGATCGACAATCAGCATGGCGCCCACAACAAGAAGCTGTTCCAGGGGTGGGTGAACAAGCACGTCGCGCTCGCCAACAAGGCGGCCGCCGGCCTGCAGCCGATCTGGTCGCAACCGCATTCGAAGCCGGTGCAGTACGCAGACGCGCGCGCGCAGACGGTCGAACGCATCAAGAAGATTCTCGGCGAGCTCGGCCTCACCCTTCCCAAGGAGTAAATTGCAATGTCCGTCGTTTCCAGATCTGCGACCAACCAGAATATCTTCCAGAAGATGGGGGACCTTCGTTTCGAGCAAACCATTTCTCATCAGTGCGGCGTTACCATGAATGACAGCGTCGAGGCGCGCGCCATCGCCGAGTTCATGGCGAAGAAGCCGAACGTGACGGTGACCTATCAACCGGCCCTGATCCGCATCGACGGCGAGGGAAAGCTGACTTTCAAGATGGATGAAATCAGCGAAATTCTCGGGAAGGAAATGACGGCCGAGATCTTCGAGGTGAACACCTCGACCCACTACGGCCGGATGGTGCGCATCGACGACAACACGGTGACGCTGTTCGGCAACATGGACGAGGTCTTCGAATACATCGAGTGAGTCTCCATCGTCTCACTGACTGGCGGGGCCGCATCCCTAGCGGCTGTGGCCCCCGCCGCTTCTCGAAGTGGTCTCGCCCGACCACCGCGCTTCGCTTGATCGACTAGAGCCAACCAGGAATTTCCGGAGAGCATCATGTTCATAACTCCCAGCGGCGAGGAAGTGTTCGTTATCGACGGCCATACCCATTTTTGGGACGGAAGTCCGGCGAATCAGCTCAACGTCCACGGCAAGCAGTTCATCGACTGTTTCTACGCGTACCACACCTCGCTCAGCCCGAAGGACAAGCTCTGGCCGAAGGAACAGTTCGAGAAATACAGCGCCGACCAGATGTATCACGATCTGTTCGTCGACGGTCCTGACGACATGGCGGTCGTTCAGTCGACCTACCTCACAGAGTTCTACAAGAACGGGTTTAACACCATCGATCGCAACGCCGAGATGGCGAAGAAGTACAAGGACCGTTTCATTGTCAATGGCGCCTTCGATCCACGGGATGGCGAGAAGGCGCTCGAGTACATCCACTACATGAAGGAGACGTTCGGCATCAAGGGTGTCAAGCTCTATACCGCCGAATGGAAGGGTGACTCGCGTGGGTGGAAGCTCACAGATCCCAACGCATATCGCTGCCTCGAGCTCTGCCAGAAGCTCGGCATCACCAACATCCACGTCCATAAGGGGCCGACGATCATTCCGTTGGACAAGGATGCGTTCGACGTTCACGACGTCGACCATGCCGCGACCGACTTCCAAGGGTTGAACTTCATCATCGAGCACTGCGGTCTGCCGCGCCTCGATGATTTTTGCTGGATCGCGGTGCAGGAGACGAACGTCTACGGCGGCCTCGCGGTAGCGCTGCCATTCATCCACGGACGTCCGCGCTATTTCGCCGAGGTGATAAGCGAACTGCTGTTCTGGGTCGGCGAGGACAAGCTCCTTTTCGGGAGCGACTACGCGATCTGGACGCCGCGCTGGCTGGTCGAGAAGTTCTGGAATTTTGAGCTGCCGGAAGATCTGAAGCAGGAGCACGGTGTCGACCTCACGCCGCAGGCAAAGAGGAAGATTCTGGGTCTCAACGCCGCGCGTCTCTACGGAGTCGACGTCGAGGCGCAGAAGGCGAAGCTTGGGCAGAAGACCCACGCGGCGGCAGCGGAGTAGGGCCGATGAACGTGCTCCATCAGCATGATCGCAAGGCCAATGAGGTGTGGGAGCGCCTCGCGCTGGTCACGGATCCCGAGCTGGACGAACCGGTCACCGAGCTCGGATTTGTCGAACGGGTCACGGTCGATCATGTTGATGGAGTCGACATCGTGTTTCGCCTGCCGACCTACTGGTGTTCGGCGAACTTCGCGTTCCTCATGGCCGATGACATGCGTCGGGCGGTGTCCTCGTTGCCGTGGGTTCGCGAGGCGCGCCCGCAGCTTCGTGACCACATGGTCGCCGAGGAGATCAACCGGGGCGTCCGCGAGGGCAGGTCGTTTGGCGAGGCGCTCAAGGATTTCGCGAGCGGCGGTTCACTTGACGATCTGCGGGAGAAATTCCGCCGCAAGGCGTTCGAGCGGCGCCAGGAGGTCATGATCCTGGCATTGCGCCGGCTGGGTTATGAGGACCCCGCGATTTGCCGTATGAGTCTGAGCGCGTTTGACGCAGTCAACTTCGGCTCGGAAGAAGTTGCGCGCGAGAAGCCGCGCTATCGCGAGCTTCTGGTTGAGCGGCGCCTCGCCGATCTCCCAGCCGACCCCGCCTTTGTTACCTACGATGGGGGCCCCATCAAGCGCCACGAAATGGCTTCGTATTTGCAGCGCTTGCGAGGCGTACGCATCAACATGGAGTTCAACAGCTCGTTGTGCCGAGGCCTTCTTGCGGTGCGCTATCGCGAGCTCGACGGGGATCGCGTGGAGCAGGCGCCAGCTCCGTGCGGAGGTTGCGGCAGTGGCTGCGCCGTGCGGTCGGTAGGATCGCCTGCGATGGACAAGCGTTCCTCTGCGCTAGCGTGAGGTCGCACTGATACGCGTGCGACCTGTGAATGCCGACAAAACGGAGCGGACAGCAAGACCGCCCGACCTGATAACCAAGAGACGACCACGTGGGAGTGATACGCGATGCCAAAAGTTCTGCTGCATGACATAGAAGCTCGCCGCGCTCTTGCGCGCGGAGTCCAGAAGCTTGCTGCCGCGGTCGAATCGACCCTCGGCCCCAAGGGTATGAACGCGATGGTCGACAGGCCGATCGGCACGCCCATCGTGTCGCGCGATGGTGTTACCATCGCCTCCGAGATCGACTTGCCGGATCGCTTCGAGAATATGGGCGCCCAGGTGGTGCGCGAGGTGTCGATGCAGACCAACGAAGTTGCCGGCGACGGTACGACGACGGCGATGGTGCTCGCGAACGGTCTCATTCAAGGCGGCGTTGCGGCCCTCGAGCGTGGCGCCAAGCCGGTCGACCTCTGCAAGGGGATCGACCGCGCCGTCGAAGTCGTCGTCGAGAGCCTGAAGAGTGCGGCAATTCCGGTATCGGACCGCAAGACGCTACAGGCCGTGGCAACGATTGCGTCGACCGACTCTCATCTGGGCGGTCTAATCGCCGAGGCGGTCGAGCGCGTCGGCAAGGATGGCATCATCAGTTCCGATTACGGGCTGACCACGAGTACGACGCTCGAGGTGGTCGAAGGCATGTCGTTCGACCGCGGTTACATTTCCCACCATATGGTGACGGACGTGGAGAAGATGGAGGTGGTGCTGGATCAGCCCTACATTCTCCTGACGGACCTGAAAATCAAGGTGCCGGGCGAGTTGGCGGCGGTGCGCGCGAGGGTTGCGGAGACCGGGAAGCCGCTTGTCATCGTCGCCGAAGAGATCGCCCCGGAAGTGGTTGTTACGCTGCTCGGCGAAGGCAACCGCGGCAAGGTTCTGGTGGTCAATCCACCGGACTACGGCCACTGGCGCAAGGCCATGATGGATGACCTCGCCATCATCACCGGAGGGCGGGTCATCGCCCGCGAACTCGGGGGCGCGCTGGAAGAGGCGAGCCTTGCCGATCTCGGCACTGCGCGGCAGGTTCGGGCCAGTGCGCGCGAAACGGTGATCATCCGGGGCGGTGGGGACGATGCGGCGATCGCCGCGCGCCGACAGCAGGTCGCCAAGCAGCACGATCTGGCACCGCCCAACATCGAGCAGGACAAGCTCAAGGAGCGCCTGGCTAAGCTCTCGGGTGGGACCGCCGTGATCCTTGCGGGCGGCGTCACGCCGGTGGAGCAAAAGCGTACAATCCAGTTGATCGACGATGCGCTCAGTGCGGCGCGCGCTGCGGCCGAGGAGGGCATCGTGCCGGGGGGCGGGACGGCATTGGCGCAGTGCGCGCCTGTGGTGGCGCGGGCCCTCGGCAACATCAATGGAGACCTGGGTGAAGGCATCAAGCTGGTGCGCGAAACCCTGTCGCGTCCTGCCGCTTTCATCGCCCGAAATGCCGGCCATGATGCGGCGAAGGTTGTGGCCGAGCTGCAAAGTTCGCGGGCCGGTGTCGGGTTCGACGCTGCAAACGGCGTGTTCATCGATATGGTATCTGCCGGCATCGTCGATCCCGTCAGGGTGACGTATACCGCGCTTCGAAATGCCGCTTCCGTGGCAACGCTGGTGCTGACGACCAATACGCTGGTTGCCGATGTGCCGGAGTACGTCGATCCGACGCAGGGACCTGCGTTGGGCGGCGGAGCAGAAAAGCTTGGGCGGGCTTGAAGCACATGAACGCGGTTCGCGTTCCGCCAGGGCGTCAATGGCTGACGTGACGCGCCAAATGCGGCGATGGCTTGACCGTCACGATCGAATGATTGGACGGTGACAACGATCTGGAAACAGCTACAATCTTGCAAGCTTCGGCGTGAGCCCGAAGGAGGCAAATCATAAGCCTCCAAGGTCATCCGACCAGCCGGGGCAGGAGGAAACGGGACATGGCCTACATCATCTCCAGGCGCGACGGTCCGCACCGCGAAGAGCTCAAGGCGAAGGACTTCCTTCAGAAGAACCGCACGAAGATCAATTCGCTCGCCAATCATCTGACGCTCGGGCGCTGGCAGGAGTTGCGCAATCCGACGCCTCCCTCTGAGCCTCAGCCGTCGGGCAAGCTCTGGTCCACGCCTCGGGCTCGCCCAAGGGAGATCGAGCCCTATGTGCGGATCAGCTATAACGGCCGCGTCGTGATCGCCGATCTCGCGTCAGGGCGGCAACTCCATTTTGTCGGTGAATTGCGCGGCGGCGGGCAGTCGCGACACTTCGCTCTGGCGACGCGAGAGAACGGGATCTTCGAGCCGCTCGACGACGAATTGTACAGGGCCCTGATCGACCTCGAGGGAGTGAGCGTCCCGGACGAGGCGTCGGAAGCGCGCCTGGAGCAGATCATCTCGAGCCGTCTCGGTTTGGACGCGATTGCCAGAACGGTCGAATGATCCGCGTAAGCCGAGCCTGTGAGGGCACGATCTCATTGGCCCGGCTCATGCCGTTTCTGTCGATCAAGCTGCTGTTTGCCAATATGGGTTTGGTGCTCCAATGCTGACGGAAACCTTCATGGCTAAGCCGCCGTTTTCGCTGGAAGGCTACAAAATTCCGGAGGCCGCGGATGCGGAGCAGGGACGGCCGTACGATGAACGGGAGACCAACAAGGCGTGGGAAGACTTCCTGACGTTCGGAGATGCAAAGCGCGAGAGCGCTCTGGTGCGGGGCGTCATCGAAGAATCATGGCAGCGCAGCATCAAGTCGGGGGTCAACGCCCATTGCAGGGGCAGCAGCTTCGTGACTTCGCCGGACGATCTCTATGAGCTGCGTCTGAAGAACGATGATCTGCTAGGCTCCAGCGCCCAGACATTCCGCCGCGTTGCGGAAGTACTTGGCGATGCGGCCACCATGTTGGTCATCACCGACAGGAATGGCGTCGTGCTTGATGTCGGGGGCGATCAGCGGACGATCGATGCCGGGCACGATATTCGCCTCGAAGTCGGCGCCGCCTGGGGCGAGACGGTGACCGGCACCAACGGCATTGGCACGGCGCTCGTCACGGGAAAACCGGTTCATGTGCATGCCGCAGAACACTTTTCCGAGGGCATCAAGGCCTGGACCTGCGTCGGTAGTCCCATTCGTAGCCCGATCGATGGCAGCATCATAGGCATCATCGATTTTTCCGGACCTCAGGCGATCTTTCACCGGCACAATGTCGCATTGGCGGTGATCGCCGCCAACCACATCGAACTCGCACTCTCGGAAAAGCTCCGCCTCGAGAGAATACGCCTGCTCGAGGCAAGTATTTCTCGACTGCCGGGAATGGGCAGCGCCGACGGCGTGGTGATCCTGGATCGCTTTGGTCGGGTTATCCATCACAACGACATGGCGTCGGCGCGCTGGCGACGGACCGTGCAATCTCGCGAATTGAGCATCGGGTCGCAGATACTCCCAAGTCGTGAAGGCCTGCTGGGCAAAGACCTGGCGGAGGGATTGCCTGAGGAGCTGCGCGAGCAGCGGATCGAGCCGCTGGTCGTCGACGGGGTTGTGAAGGGCGCAATGCTCGTGCTTGCTTCGAAGCCGCGGACAAATCCTGCTGCATCCGAAACGTCGTCGGCGGCCCGCGCAGCTCTGATGTCGGCAAAGGAAGCAATCGTTGGATGTAGCGATGCATTGCTGGACGTGGTGCAGAAAGTTGAGCGGGCGGCGCTCGGCCGGACCGCGATCCTGCTCGAGGGCGAGACGGGCGTCGGCAAGGAACTGTTTGCCCGCCTGGTTCATGCCGCCAGTCTGAAGACAGGCAAGGAGCCGTTCGTTGCCTTCAATTGCGGTGCGGTGTCGAAAGAGTTGCTCGGCGGCGAATTGTTCGGGCATGCGCCGGGCGCTTATACCGGCGCTACGCGCGAGGGAAGGCCCGGGCGGTTCGAATTTGCCAATGGCGGCGTGCTTAGCCTGGACGAGATCGGCGAGATGTCGATGGACCTGCAACCTTACCTGCTCCGTGTGCTGGAAGAGCGCGCGGTGTACAGACTGGGCGACAGCAAGGCGCGCCCGGTGGACGTCCGGCTCGTGGCGTCGACCAATCGGAATCTGAAGCAGGAAGTGGCCGAGGGGCGTTTCCGCAAGGATCTGTATTTCAGGATCGGCGTCGTCAAGTTCACCATCCCGCCACTCCGCGAGCGGCTGGGCGACGTTGAGATCCTGATCGATCACTTCAACGGACATTTCGCGACGATCTACGGTACCCAGCCGCTGCGCTTCGAGGCGGCCACCATGGAGTTGCTGCGCCGCTATTCCTGGCCGGGAAACGTTCGCGAGCTGCGCAATCTGGTTGAGAACCTCGTGCTGATGACGATCACCGGCATCGTCACTCCCAGGGACTTGCCAGAGGATTTCGCGGAGGTGGCGCCGGCTCAACCTGCTTCAATCTCCGTGCAGTCGGAGAATAGTGCGACGGGATCGGAGAGTGACGAGATCGCGCGCTTTGACGAGATGGAGCGTCGTGCCATCGAGAGAGCCGTCGCAAACGCCGGCGGCAATATTGCCGCTGCCGCGGAAAAGCTCGGGCTTTCACGCGCCACACTGTACCGCAAATTGCACCAATACCGTTCCCGGACTTAGCGATCGGGGGCTGGCATGGCGGCTGCCTGGGATGAACAAAAGGGCGGGGAAGGGCCGGTCGCTGCGGCGACGCTGGCCTCGCAGATCCTTGCGCGCGCCGACCGCGACATCACCTTCGTGGTGCACTTGGTCGGCGAAAGCCAAAATCTTCTGGTGCGACATTTCATCATATTCATCGAGTCCGAGCTCTCAAAGCGCGGCATGAGCTACGGCGTACATCCGCTACTGCGACCTTTCGTCGAAACACATGCACGCGAGCTGTCGGATTTCGTATTGCAGGGTATCGGCTTGCGGCATCAATTCGGCCTCCAGACCATCGAGACGATGGTGGGCGATCCGGCGCGGTTGCTGAGGGTCGATCTGTGGGACTCGCTGCAATCTCACGTCAATGACGCGCAGCAACACTTCGTATCCGATGCCCGAGGCCTCCAGCTGATCCTGGATCAAATCGAGTCGAGCGCATGAATGTCGATCCGGAAGTCCTTGTCGAAATGCTGAAGGAGCGGTTGTTCGTCGTTCAGCAGATATCGGCCGCTCAATCCTGGAACCTTCTGAACCGTCGGCTTGCTGGCGGAGCAGAATTCGAGATTCAGAGGATTGAGCAGGAGATTGCAGCGACAGGCGCTTCGCATGCGTTCGCCTGCGCTATCGAGGAAGCGCACGAGCGCTTGAAAGACGCAAAGGCCGGAATGGCGACATGCGGCGCCCAATGCGCCGCGCTGGAACGACGCCTTGAAGAACTCGACAGGTGCATTGCGACCGGCAGGTGAGACGACCGATGGACACGATGGAAGCTGAGACCGCTACACTCTATGACTTGCTTGGTCGGCGTTGGATCATGGAGGCGCCCGTTACGAACGCGGCGTTCGACGCTGCGGGACAGGCAGTGGCGTTCGCGCTTGCCGACGGATCTCTGGCCATCGCTCCGCTGGCCGACAACGAACCGCCGAAGGATCGGTATCGTATGGCCTTGGACGGCGGCCGGCCGATGATCTCACCGCGCCGGAATCCGGTCCCGCCGTTGACGAAAGTCGTCATCAGCGATGCTTCTCTTCATCTCGCCTCGGTCGAGCCCGAGGGCTTCATCGCAAGCGATGGCAGTCAGTTGCTGCACGTGTCGGCATCCGGCGGCACCCGACAAGCCGCGAAGCTCGGAGCCCCGATTGATCTCGTCGCCCCGGTGCACGCCGGCGGCATTCTGGCTGCTTCCGGCGGGTCGGTTATCTACTGCGATTCCAGGGGCGAGGTCGGATGGCGTCAGGAGCGCGCGGGAGGGCGTTCATCCGCGATGGCCGTCTCGCCAGATGGTCGAAGCTTCGCGATAGGGGCTGACGGTTGTCTGCTTGTGCGTGCCTTCGGACCCCGACCTGAGCCCACCATCTCGATGGCTTTGGGCTCAATCTCGAGCTTGTCGTGGAGTCCCGACGGAAGCTGGTTGGCGATGTCCGTCGCAGAAGCCGGCATCGTGTTGCTGCGCCTTTCCGACGCGCGGGCCGTTCGGATTCCGAGCTATCCTGCAAGCGTCGGGTCTCTTTCGTGGAGTGCAGACTCCCGCGTTCTTGTGACGAGCGGGGCCTACCGCATGATCGCATGGGACGTTTCCACTCTCGACGAGGATCGCGAACAGCCGACGAGCCTCAGCACCGGACGGGCCGGATTCGTTCTCGTCGAGGCGGTGGAGATACATCCGGGACGTCCGTTGGTCGCGGCAGGATACACCGACGGCAGGGTCGTGGTCGCCAGGATTGGCGACCCTGATGAGCTGGTCGTCAAACCGCCGGGCCGGAGCGCGGTCCAGGTCGTCCGCTGGTCCGATGACGGCCAGCATCTTGCAGTCGGGACACACGGCGGTGAGGCGGCGATCGTGACGTTTCCGCCGCAAATGTTCAAGTAACGGCGAGCTGGGCGAAGAGCCTTGCCGCGAGCTCAAGGAGAAAATTCATGACGGTCACCGAAGCGTCAAACGAAGCCGCAAGCAAGGATCAGTTCTTCAAGGAACTGGCGGAGATCTCCGAGCGCATGATTGCCGCGCACGGAAAAGAGTTCTCGATGGGTGCCCTGGTGTTGGCGGCGAGGTTCATCGCCGAAAACAAGCCCTTCGAGCGAAGCGCAACAACACAGTGACGTGTCATCTAACTGCACACGAAATCTGAGAGAAGGGGCAAGGGAGCGGCATGTTGAAGGGACTTATTCGGGGCAACGAACTCGTCCAAAAGGCTGAGTGGTTCCAGACGCTGTCACTGCATTATGGCATCGGATTGTGGCATGCGGAGGGGATGCGAATGGCTCAAGCCGCGAATTTATATCCTTGGCGGCCGAACCTTGCGCTTCCCGTAAGCGCAGTCATCTTTCGCTGCGGACCATCATTCTGAGGTGCATCGGAGGATCTCAAGCTCGCAGGGGATCAATTGGACCTTGGTGCTCCGTTCGTTGAGCTTGCCTGGTACATTTGGGCTTCATAGGATTCCAAAAGAGGTCTTCTGTCATCAAACGCCACGTAGTGCGGCATGTTGATGTGGTTCTCCAGGTCATTCAATGTCTCCCACATCTCCAGGACGAACATCTCGTCTGCGTTTTCCAACGGGATAGTAGGAATAGGCCGGATTTCCATTCTCCTTCCAAATCTTCAAGCTCCATGACGTCCAACCCCCGTCGTTCCCATCCTGGCGACACAGCTTACCTTACAGCACGGCTATCGGATCCAAAATCGCAACGCTACCTAGGAGTCCACAGGGGTCGTGTTGGTCGCTGCCGATAAGTTCGGTGGGATCTCATGGCCTCGAAGCCGATCCTGTCCTGGATAGAGGAGAGATGTCATGCCGCCGCTCAAAATCCAACACGGCAGCAAGCGGGGCGATTGGAATGGTGGCTTCGCCGTCGAAATTCTTTACCCCGGACTGGCTCTTAACGCCGGTGACAGCGGCATCGGTGCCATCGGTCGAATAGACCGAGCACGCGTTTCGTCCGGGCATGTCATCGCGATGCATCCGCACCGTGACGATGAAATCCTGACTTATGTGCGTACGGGAGCAATGCTCCACCGCGACAGCATGCGGAATGAGCAAAGCATTACCAAAACTCGTCTGATGATGATGAACGCAGGCCACACATTCCAGCATGAGGAGGAAATGCTTGGGCCCGGAGCAACCGAGGCGCTCCAGATTTTTCTGCGCCCACGAGCCCCCGATCTGACGCCGAAGGTGCAGTTTCACGATTTCGGTGAGGCCCTGAGTCGCGATGCTTGGCGTCTGCTCGCAGCCCCCGAGGGTGCTCCCTTGGAGGTGCGTGCTCAGGCCTGGGTGCAGGACGCTCGTCTGTCGACAGGAACGAATCTTGCGCTTCCAGCGCTTCAGGCAAGTGGCGCGATTCGCCTGGTCTACGTCTTCGCCGGCGAGGTCCGCATTGGCGGCGTCGTGCTTCATGCGGGTGAAAGCGCCTATCTCGAGGACGGCCGTGGGACTGTTTCTGCACAGTCCGAGGCCGATGTCGTCCTCTTCACGACCGACCCTGGTGCGACCGTGTTCAAAGGGGGCATGTTCAGCGGCAACGTATTTTCGGAGTGACTTGAGCGAGCTGGGCGCCCGACAAATCCGCCCCAGGAATCCGAGGGCTGCATGACTGCGACTCGGGTGATTCCTCGGGCGTTGGGCCACCATCTGTGGTTGCCTATTGCCTGCGCAGCGGGCGGCGGAACGGTGTAGGATTCGAAGGAGGCATGGTTCCGTTGAGAAGATTACCATGCGGCTTCCGGCTGCATAATCCGCCGAATGCTCCCCGTCTGTTTCGTTCTACGCATCGATGAAGTGTCAAAATCGGCCGTTCTGCTGAACCCAGGCGCGGCGCATATTGATCGCAGGAGACGGGTCGATGCGACTGCGCTGGGCGGGAGCTTCACGAGCAGACGAAAGGGAAAGAGCATGTCACATCATGAAAGCGTATCGAATCATCCGATCGGAGTGGGCGGCGTGGCAGTGCTTGTCGTGCTCTTCGCAGTTCTGCTGCTTACCGTCGTCCTCGCAATGGTCGGATGGACATCAGCGGGGGATACGCAGATGTCCATTCACGGTTGGATTGCCTTGGGACTCGGGACGGTTTTCTCCCTTGTCATCGGATCAGGCCTGATGGCGCTGATGTTTTATAGCAGCAGAAGCGGATACGACGAGGCGGCCGTCGTCCACGTTCAGGACCCCCAAGGGGGCGATGTCGGAAAGCGGTGAGGCTCTTTTTTTTGACCGCCGCAGGCGTCAGTTGAGCGTGCGGTTTGCGCGCAGGCGTGACACGGCAAGATCGAGAAAAGCCCTCACTTTGGCGGGCGCATGGCGCCCCTAAGGATGTAGGATATTGATCGGCAAGGGGGGCTCCTCGTAGTCGCCCAGCACGATTTTTAATTGCCCTTCGATTAGTGCCGGCCCGACCTGGTAGTGCAAAACCCTCGTCAAGCCCCATCCCGACAGCGCGGTCGAAATTGCGGCTTCGTTCGTATTGCATTGCAGGGCAGGGCGGAGAGTGACGCGCTCGTCGCCCGCGAAGCGCCATTCCGGTGACGCCCACGCACTGGTCGACGCAACGATACGATGATCCTTCAGATCCGCCGGCGTCGACGGGATGCCGTGCTTCTCGAAATAGGACGGCGCGCCGCAGATGACACGGCGAACCTCACCGACTTTGATCGCCGTGAAGCCGGAATCCGGCAATCGACCGATGCGGACGGCGACGTCGATGCCTTCTTCGATGATGTTCACGGGGCGGTCTATGAACAGCGTTCTTGCCGACATTGTCGGGTGGGTGTCGAGGTATTCGGTCATGATCGGGAGCACGTGCATCTGGCCAAAAAGGGCTGATGCCGTCACCGCCAGCGTCCCAGACGGCTTGGCGTAAGAGCCAGCGGCTGCTGCTTCCGCCTCGTCGATGTCCGAGAGAATGCGGCGACAATCGTCGAAATAGCGGCCGCCCGCCTCCGTCAGCTTCACCGATCGTGTCGTCCTGACGAAGAGCCGAGCGCCGATCGCTTCTTCGAGCGCGGCGACGGCACGGGTCACAGCCGGCGCGCTCATGTGCATGTGGCGCGCCGCCTCCGCGAAGCTCTCACTCTCCGCGACTTTCGTGAAGATGCGCATCGCCTGCCAGCGATCCATTTGTCCTCCTGCAACCTACCTCGCTTCTCTGTCCGAAGCTCCAACACCACAAGAGCGGGAAGACCTTCGCAAAATTGCCCCAGGGCCCATAGCCGAGTGACGGGATAAATGAAAGGCCTAGCGCCCCAGCGAGATCGGGCGAGGGGCGTCAGCCAGGCTTCAGGTGCGGTGAGGCAACTCGCTCCGCAAATTCCTCGATTTCCTGACAAGTTACCTCCGAAATACCGGAGCTCAGCACTTTTTCCCGATGGTTCTTGAGCTCGGCATCATCGCCTTGGCAGGCCGCGCGTGCGAGCGCCAGGGCGATGGACGTCCACGCGTCGAAGCTGCGGCCCCGACGCGCGGCGTCGATTTCGGCGCCGGACATTCCAAGCCCTCTTGCTTCCACATCCTGGCGCTGCCGCAAAGAACTATGGCCCTCAGCCGTCAATGCCATCTCTATCGACAGCCGGACGCGCTCATCAAGGTTGAAGCCGGGCATGGTCAACTCCGCTGCTTTCCTTGATTAGAAGCCGAAATGGCTCAATCCCGGATGGTCGTCAGGACGACGTCCAAGCACCCAACGAAACTTTCGATCGGATTCGGCGATGGGATGTTCGTTGATGCTTGCGTGACGGGCGCGCATCAACCCATCCTCCGCGAACTCCCAGTTCTCGTTACCGTAGGCACGAAACCACTGGCCGCTATCATCGTGATACTCATAGGCAAAGCGCACTGCGATGCGATTGCCCGCAAACGTCCAGAGCTCCTTGATCAATCGATAGTCGAGCTCCTTATTCCATTTGCGGGTGAGAAAAGCCTGAGCTTCCTCACGGCCGTTGGCGAATTCCGCGCGATTGCGCCAACGAGTATCGAGCGTATAGGCCAGGGCGACCTTGGCGGGATCGCGGCTATTCCAGCCATCCTCGGCCAACCGGACCTTCTCGGTCGCGGTTTGTTCGTTGAACGGCGGGAGTGGGGGACGAGACATTTCAACTCTCCTTCGGGTTAGTCGGTTCAGTAATCATGGACATTTGAGGATCGCCGCCGTCAAAGGGCGAGCTGAATTCGATCCTCCGCATCCGCCGTTTGCTCAGCAGGCACCGCACAACAGATCAGGACTTCGTCGTGTGCAATTTTCGCTGTGGGCCGGTTCACATAAGCGACCGCGCCCGCGATAAGCTTGGTTTTGCACGTACCGCAGGTGCCGGCGCGGCAGCTGAAATCAGGCGATAGTCCCCGCGCTTCCGCCAGATCGAGCAGAGTCCCCGATTGAGGTGTCCAGCGTGCTTCCTTCAAGGAATTCATGAAAGCGACCGCGACGGGTTTGGAGGAAGGCGCAGGGCTCGCGGAGGCTTCGCCGGTAGCATCGGCAGTGCGCTTCAAAGAGGAGGGCCCAAACGCCTCCGCATGGATCCTGCCGTCTGCGATGTTGTATCCGCGCAGTCCATCGTAGACTGTTTGCGTGAACTGCGCCGGACCACACAGATAGAATTCGTAATCGTTGAATTGCAGATATCGCGTGAGAAGGTCCATGTCGATGCGGCCAGACGCGTCATAGTCGACGCGCTCCCGCGCATCGGACGGGTCGCTCAGCACCCGAACGAGTTTCACCGCGCCTTGCGCCGCTTCGACGAGCTCAGCCAGTTCCCCGTCGAAGGGACGGTCCTGCTTCGAGCGCGCTGCGTAGAAGAAGGTCGTGGGACGAACGCGCTGCTTGCGAAGGCCCTCATAGACGAGGTGGCGCAGCATCGCGAGGATCGGCGTGACGCCGATCCCGGCGGCCAGCAGGACCGCAGGGCGCTTGGAGCCCGCATCGATCACGAACGCTCCGGCCGGTGCCCGCGCCTCGATGATGTCGCCCACGCCGACATTCTCGTGGAGATGTTTCGAAACGGCGCCGTCGCGCTTGACGCTGATGCGGTATATGCCATCCGAGGGAGCCACAGACAGCGTATAGGTCCGCAGCAGAGGTTTGTCGGTACCCGGAAGCGCAACCCGAATCGGCAGGTGCTGGCCTGCAACGTGCGGAAGCAGCCCTGCGCCATCGTCCGGCTGCAGGTGAAACGAGCGGATCGAACGGCTTTCATCGACGATCCTGGTGACCTTGAACGGCCGCCAGCGAGTCGCAAGCTCGGCCGCGCGGAGCCGATCGGCGGCCTGAGTCCAATCGCCGGTCATCAACGAACTCGGAGACCAGCCGTCCTGCTGGAACGTCCAGCGCAAGGCGAGAGCGCCACGCCTGCGCACCACCCGGCGGGCGCGGAACGTCCATAGCCGTTCGGCGCCCTGAAACGCCGCAATCTCGGGGGAATCCAGCAGGACTTCGGCGTCGCCGGTCATCTGCACCATGTCGCCGGTCTTGTAGTCGACGAAGAGAAGTCCGGCTTTGCCGTTTACCAGAATATTGCCGAGCGTCGCGAAGAACAGGTTTCCGTCGAAATCGGGGATAGTCAGCGTTCCGTCCTCGGCCACGCGTACAAAGCCGGCCTTGCCTCCGCGATGGGAGACGTCGACCTGACGCCGGTCGTCGCGCTCGACATAGGATGCGACGAAGAAGGCGTCCGCCGCCCGGATCATTGCGCGTGAGGCAGAATCCAGCTCGGGCATGTCCTCGACGCTACCGGTAAACGCCCGGCCCGGCTCATGGTCGAAGGCGACGTCGCGCAGCTGGATGTAGCGGGGGCAATTTCCGAAGCTCTGATCGACCTCGACCCTGAAGCCGTTGTCGCTGATCCCGAGAAAGCCGTTCATGCGGTTTCGCCGCCGGGTGTGCATCTCAATCCCGAGCAGGCCGACGGGGCTGCCCTCGGACATTCCAATGCTTGCCGGATCGGTGTCATCGGGCCGCGCGGCGATATCGAGGCTTTTTTGGGTGGACGACGTCATGAAGCCCGGCCTTCCCTCTATAAAGGTGGCCCATGCATCTCCTGTCGGATCGACGCTGCCGAGAACGACGAATGGCAGCTTGGCGTAGAACTCGCGGTGCTGATCAGGCATGTAGTCCCGGACCACGCGCCGGCCGACCACAGCCATTCGATCTTCGACGCCGATCTTCGCCTGGATCGCCCTTTCTCCGGGATGCCAGACCTCGATTTGTTTCGCCAACCGCCGACCGCTCATCTTGTCGCTCCTCCCCAGTCGACGGCTGGCGCGCCGCAGACGCGCCCGCTGCGCCTCTTATGCAGCGGCCGAGAGGCCGACCGGTGTCTCGACGAAGGGAATGAAGCCCGGGAGCGCCTCGATACGGCGCAGGAACGCCTTCACGTTGGGGTAGCCGGACAGATCGACGTTGCCTTCCGGCGCGCGGGCGACGTAGCTGTAAAGTGCCACGTCCGCGATCGTCGGTCGTTTGCCGACAAGCCAGTCGGTATCCGTCAGGTGAGTTTCGAGCCGTTTCAGCAGGACGTGAGCACGGCCGATGACGTCCTCGGGATTGTATTTGGCCCCGAACACAGTGATGAGCCGCGCCGCGGCCGGACCGTACGCGACTTCTCCGGCCGCAACCGAAAGCCAACGCTGAACCTCCGCGGCGGTCTTCGCATCCTCCGGAAGCCAGTCCTTCCGATCGAATTTCTTGGCGAGATAAACGAGGATGGCATTCGAATCGGACACGACGATTCCGTCGTCATCGAGCACCGGCACCTGGCCGAAAGGGTTGAGCGCGAGAAATTCGGGCTCCTTGTGCGCGCCCGACTTCAGATCGACCTCGATCAGGTCGAAGGGCTCTCCGAGCAGAGAGACGAAGAGCCGTGCCCGGTGCGAATGGCCCGACATGGGATGATAGTAGAGCTTCATCGTTGTGTTTCCGAATTCGTGGCCGGGTCAATTCCCGATCCGGAGTGGAGGTTGGCCCGGTATCCGCTCATTGGGAACGACCCATCTCGACACTTCAATATTGCTGCCAATGCAATTATTGGGCGGCGGCTTAAGTGTCCGGCAGACCTGTGTCAGCGCCCCAGCCCAACACATATGTTAGACACGCTTCCACACCGGTCCGCCTTCCGCGCTTTCGCGTCAGTCACAGCCAGGCAAGGGGAGCCGACACACGCGAATGGCTGCAGCCGCTGGTCTTTGCCGGGACATCACCTTGCCAGTCGCGTCGTTTCGAACAGAAACCAGAGCCTGCGTTCGGCCTCATCTATCCCGTTTTCCAGCAGGCTGGCGGTGGCGACGTCACCGCGCTTGTCACAAAGCTGGTGCGTCTCCCGCATGAAGACGATCAGCTGTTTGTTGTCTTCCCGCAGTTCGGCCAGCATGTCGCCCGGCGCAACAAAGTCCGCGTCGTTGTCCGCAATGCGCCGCAGGCGCGATGCGTGGCCGATCGAACGCAGCGTCGTGCCGCCGATCTTGCGGGCGCGCTCGGCGATCTCGTCCGTCATGGCGAAAAGCTGATCAGCCTGTTCGTCAAGAAGCAGATGGTAGTCCCGGAAGTTCGACCCCGACATGTGCCAATGGAAATTCTTGGTCTTGAGAAAAAGAGTGAGCACATCGGCGAGCAGCGTCGTCAGCGCAGCTGCGATAGCTGCTACGGCATTTGTGCCGAGGTCCGAGGGTGTGTCGAGGGCGCCGTGCTTGTAGCCTCGGCGCGTGGTACTATCAGACATTTGTCCAGTCCTGAACGCTGAGCCGGATTGGTCCGGTGCTCGCCGATGCGATCTAGTACTTCACTCGCGGCAACTTCAATACGTCAAGGTGTGCAGCAGGCTCGCAGCGACATCAAAATACAAATACGGAGCCAGGCTCCAATACGCCGAGGTCAGAGCGGTCCATCACCCGTCGTCGAACTCTACATTCAAGCGCGATCGCAACTGCTCTACTGGTCGCGACCCTCACTTGAGAGCGACGAAAAGGAAAAATCATGACCGGCTTTGTTACCATGAGCGACGGCGCCCAGCTCTTCTTCAAGGACTGGGGATCGCGCGACGCGCAGCCCATCGTATTTCATCACGGATGGCCGTTGAGTTCGGACGAGTGGGACGCGCAGCTCATGTTCTTCCTGTCGCAAGGATACCGGGTAGTCGCGCATGATCGGCGGGGGCATGGTCGCTCGTCCCAAACCGAGTTCGGTACGGATATGGACACTTACGCGACCGACGTCGCAACCCTCGTCGAGCATCTGGATATCAGGGGGGCAGTACATATCGGCCACTCAACCGGCGGTGGTGAGGCCACACGCTATGTTGCCCGCGCAAAGCCCGGTCGGGTATCGAAGGCGGTTCTGGTCGGCGCAATCCCGCCGGTCATGCTGAAGTCGGACAAGAATCCGGGTGGACTGCCGATGGAACTGTTCAACGGCTATCGTCAGGCGCTTGCTGCCAATCGCGCCCAGTTGTATCTCGATATCGCGAAAGGGCCATTCTACGGTTTCAACCGGCCTGGCGCCGCTGTGCAGGAGGGCACCATCCGTAACTGGTGGCGACAGAGCATGATGGGTGCGATAAAGCCGCACTATGATTGCATCAAGGTCTGGTCCGAGACCGACTTTACCGACGACTTGAAACAGATCGAGGTGCCGGTGCTCGTGATGCATGGCGACGACGACCAGGTCGTTCCTATCGCGGATTCCGCGCTACTTTCCGTCAAGCTGCTCAAGCAAGGTGAACTCAAGGTCTACAAAGGATACCCGCACGGCATGCTTACGACCCATGCCGACGAGTTGAACGCAGATATTCTAAACTTCATCCGGAAATAGCGTCCCGGCCGCCGTCCGCGATGGCTTCTTGATTTAAGGAAAGTCCCATGAGCTCCAAGAGTGAAGCCGCTCAGGTCGACTACGATACGATCCTGAAGGCCAATGCAACACAGGTGTTCAGCCAACGAGATGCGGTCGCGCGGCGCCGGGCGCTCGAGCGGCTTTGGGTGTCAGACGGCGTTCTCTACGAGGAGGGCCACGTCGTGACCGGGCTTGACGCCATATCGAGCGCGGTTGGAGCTCTTCTCGACACGCTCCCGCCCGGAATGGCTTTCGCTCCGGCCGGGCGGGCCGTCGGTCACCACGGCCTGGGGCGGTTGAGGTGGCGCGCCGTCGACGACAAGGGACAGCCCGCGCCTGTTTCCGGCACGGACGTCGCCCTCTTCCGGGACGGCAAGATTACGCAGCTTTACGTGCTGCTCGACCCGTCCGAGTAAGATGAGCGGGGACGTCGAAAGGCGACTGCGCGCGCTGGAGGATGAAGCAGAAATCCACCGCCTCGCAGCCCGCTTCAGCGATGCTGTCAACGAGCGCGATATCGCCGCCTTCGCGCAACTGTGGGCAACCGACGGCGCCGTCTGGAATATCGGTCCACCTCTTCCGTTGTCTGCCAGCGGAAGGGAGGCAATCGTTGCCATGCTTGAAGGCCTCTATAAGATGGAGCGCTATTTCATGCAGATGACGCATTCGGGCGTCGTGGTGCTCGATGGCGATAGCGCAACGGCTAGATTTGTGGTCCGCGAACACGGCAGGGGCGAAAGCACCTATTACGAAAACCTAGCTGTCTATAATGACGAATTCGTCCGGCAGACGGACGGCTGGCGCTTCGCTAAACGCAGCTACACGTACCGGTTCCTCGACCGGAAGCCCTTCGATGACGATGCGTTCGAGGTCACGGCGGGGAATGTCGACAAATTGTCTCGCTAGGCAACTTGATCGAGGCGTCATGTCCGGGGTGACGGCGGTCAGTGGATAGGGCGCGCCGATCGCATGGCCGCCCTGTCCAACTCGGTCGATGCGATGGCCCTCGACACCCGGGGTCAATGATAGGCGAGGATGCCGGAGAGCTTCTGGCCCAGCGGGGTTCGCCAATCGACCGCGAGCTCGGAAATCAACTGATCGTGCGTGATGATGGTGGCTCCGGCTTTCTCCATGCGGCGCAGCGCGATGTCGTCGCCGTACTTCGTGTAAGAAGCGGAGGCGTCAGCGGCAACCTGAACCTCGTACCCCTCGTCAATCATCTGAAGCACCGGGAACAGGACGCAGATCTCGGTGGTGATACCCGCGACAATGAGCTTCTTGCGGCCGAGCGCTTTGACCGCGCTGTTGAATTCCTCGTGATGCATCGCGTTGACTATTCCGGGGCGCTTGATCCGCTTCTCATACGCCTCCGGCAAAATCTCCTTGAGCTCAGGGATCAACGGGCCCTGAACGTGATCTTCCATGCTGACGGTGAGTAAGACGGGGATGCCGGATCCGGCCGCGATCTTGGCGAGCTTGATCGCATTCGCCTTGACCAGGTTGATGTCGTGCGAGTGGGTCCACGACATCGTTCCGACTTGATGGTCTATCAGAAGCATCGCCGCGTTGGCAGGCGTGAAGACATTCTTGTGCATGCTGGGTTTCCCTTCACTGGTGTTACCTTCCGATGACGTGCGTCGGAAGAATTGGATGAGTGCTTCCGCAGGCGATGACGCGGTCTACGAGCGCGTTACCCAAGACCCGGCGCCGCCAAGTGTTGGGCGGCAAACCGACGACGCGATTGAATAGCCGTGTCAGGTGCGATTGATCGACCAGCCCGCAGTTCAAGGCCACCTCGGAGATCGGTAATTCAGTGGTGAGCAGGAGCTGCTTGGCGAGGTCAATCCGGGCGCGTGCCACGAAGTCCGAATAGGAAATGCCCGTCGTAGATTTGAAGGCGCGCGAGAAATAGCTGGAGCTGAGATGGACAAGCCTGGCGACCACATCGATTCTCAAGTTGCTGCCAAGATTATTGCAGATGAAGTCCTGCGCGCGTCGCACCTGCCAGTCGGCGAGGCGGCAATTCTTCGGACGGTTCTCATATGCGGGAGCGCGAACAAGCGAGCGGGCGCTCTCGATGCACCGCCTTGCCGCCCCCACGTCCTGCTCGAGCAGCGCGAGGGCCTCGGCGAGCAGGTCGCCGACAAGGTCAGTTTCCGCGCCCGGGGACAATGGCCGTGAGACAGATCGTCCGGCGGGACGGGGTATGCTCGTGATGGCGGGAGTTGGACCGGCCGGTGTATCTTCCTGATTCACTCGCGGTTCTCAGTCCATCGCGGCAACGACTTCGGCCGTCGCAGGACGGCATGGGCCAGAAATCGGTAGTTGACCAACGCGGCCTTGTATCCGTCGCCCCAGTCGGGATGGCGCGGGCCCGCGACCGCATCGCGCACGACCGTGACTTCGAAGCCTTGCTCCAGGAGTTCGCGAAGGTGAGACTCGACGCACATGTTCGCCAGCATTCCACCCAGAATGATCTTCGATATCCCGCGCTTACGAAGCTGCAGGACCAGATCGTTGGTCTGTGGGCCGAAAACCTTGTGCGGACTGACGATGATCGTCCTGCCGTCTTCGATGTAGGGCTTGAAACGATCCAGCCAGTCGGCGCCCGAGTTCGTGAAGCCGGCCAGATTCAGCGGGCCGCTGCGGGCGAATGTTCCGGTTCGGAATTCATCAGATTCGAGCGGACCGTTGAATTTCCAGGTCCTGTCGGTCGGGTAGAAATAGTGCGGCGATATGAAGACGAGATAGTTCTTGTCGCGGGCAGCTTTGAAGATTCTCTCCATGTTCTCGACGGTGCCATTCTCGGCAACGCTCGCGCCGACCGCCGCCCAGTTTGCTCCGTTTTCGCTCAGGACGTCGTTCTGCGGGTCGATGAAGACGACCGCGGTGTCTAGTCTGTTGAACTTCATCATCCCAGCCTCTCGTGACGTGCACCTGATAAGGTCGCTCCTCGATTTAGCTGGCTTGCGACGACTCGGGAGGCAGGCATGCCAGCCCATTTGGATTCGGACCGATCGGTGGATTGGGCCTGCCAGTCGGAACGAAATCAGGTTCAGAAGTCCGTAAAACGAATCCAGCCACCCTCATCACTGCTGGTATATGAGGGGAGATATCCGGGAAATGCCTGGTTTTGAGAAGCTCAGTTGACGGATCTGAGAGAGCGAGTGCAGGCCATCTCGACGCGATCACAATTGTTGCTGGAAGACAATCGAGCAACCACGAGACGCGCCGTGCGTCAGTCAGGCGGCTCTAAGGGGCAAGCTGGTCTTTGAGGCGCGGCGTCATCCAGCTGAGAAAAGTGCGCAGTTTGAGCGGCATCGGCTTGCGTGGCGGGTAGACGATATGCACAGGTAGCGGGGCCGGCTCGAATTCATCGAGAACGATATCGAGCTTTCGCTCGCGCATCGCAGTGTCCATCTTGTAGGACATGACACGGGCCAGACCGGCGCCGTCGATGGCGGCGAGGACCGCGGCTTCCGAGGTATTCACGCAGAGCCGCGACTTAATCGGCGCCACCCGGGTACGATTGCCGGACACGAACTTCCAGGCCGCGGGCGCGACGTTCTCGTCGATCGTGATGCAAGCATGTTTGGCCAGATCGGCGAGTTTTTTCGGTCGCCCGCGTGTCTTCAGGTATGAGGGGCTCCCGCAGACGACGATGCGAACTGACCCGATCCGCGTCGCGATCATGCTGCTCTCCGGCAGGGGACCCAGTCGGATCGCCACGTCTATATTCTCGTCGGTCATGTTGACCACGCTGTCGGTCAGTTTCAACCGCAGGGAAATTTCGGGATAGGCGTCGAGAAATTCGATGACGTGGGGCAGCAAATGCGTATGGCCGAGACCCCATGGTGCGGTAACCGTCATCTCGCCCTTGGGAATGCGGTACTCGCCTGACAGTTCCCGTTCAGCATCCTCCACCTGTTCGACGATGCGTTTGCAGGCTTCGATGTACGTGCGTCCGGCCTCGGTCAGGGCCATCCGCCGCGATGTGCGCTGAAACAATTGGGCCTTGAGGCGGGCTTCGAGCTCCGCGATTTTTCGGCTGATGGTCGCGACCGGCGATTTGAGACGGCGCGATGCCGCCGAGATACTTCCGGTCTCTGCGACAGCGATGATCGCCGACATTGCCTCCAGGCGATCCATCGCCGACCCCTTCCAAATTCACCAAAGTTCCTTCTCATCTATATGGACTGCTCCGGACCGGCGCAATGAGCTACATCGCGCGGGATAGACGGTGCTACCCCGCTGTGACGGCCTTCGAGGCAGTACACGTCGTTGGATCAAGAGCCATTCCGCACGCAGGGGGTTGATATGAAGAACGTTCGTTTGATCGGCACGCTCGCCTTGCTGAGCCGCCGACGTTTTGCCTTCGGCTTGCCGCTGCTGACCGCCGGTGCAGCCATTTCGCAGAACGCGTCCGTCGCCAATGCCAAGCCCGGCAGCAAGGCGCCGATTGTCACCTATCATCGCACAAGAACCGTCGACGGCGTCAAGATTTTCTATCGCGAGGCGGGGCGGAAAGGGGCCCCGGTCGTACTGCTGCTGCACGGCTTTCCGACCTCCTCGCACATGTTCCGCAATCTCATTCCGGAGCTTGCCGACCGCTATCACGTCATCGCCCCCGATTACCCGGGCTACGGCCAGAGCGATATGCCCGATCGGGCCAAGTTCGCCTACACTTTCGACCGCTTCGGCGAGTTGGTTGACGGCCTGCTCGATCAACTGGGCGTCAGCAACTTCGCCATGTACGTCATGGACTACGGCGCGCCCGTGGGCTGGCGCCTTGCGCTGAAGCATCCCGAACGCGTCACGGCTCTCATCGTACAGAATGGCAATGCGTATGACGAAGGCTTGAAGGAGTTCTGGGACCCCATCAAGGCCTATTGGTCCGATCACTCCGAGGAGCATCGCACGGCGCTCTACAAGCTGGTGACACCGGAGATCACGAAATTCCAGTACACCGATGGTGTCAGCGACGTGGCCCGCGTGGCGCCCGACAATTGGGTCCATGATCAGGCTTTGCTCGACCGGCCCGGCAACGCCGAAATTCAGATGGATCTGTTCTACGACTACCGCACCAACCTGCCGCTCTATCCCAAGGTGCAGGCCTATTTCCGCAAGCATCAGCCACCGACGCTGATCGTCTGGGGCAAGAACGACAAGATTTTCCCGGCCGACGGCGCGCACCCTTACAAGCGCGACTTACCGAAGGTCGAGTTTCACCTGATCGATACCGGGCATTTCGCGCTCGAGGACAAGGCCGACGAAATGGTGCCTCTCATCCGCGATTTCCTCAACCGCAAGATTGCTTCGTGAGTTGGTGAGCGACGAAGGCAGACTGTCCCGTCGGAATTTCATCGCGGCGTCCACAGGGCTTGCGGGGAGCATGGTAGCCGGCCAGGCCGCCGGCGACTCCCTCGCCGACGTGCCGCCGCGTGAGGACGGCGCCGACCTCAGCGGTCACAGTGAGCGATCGCAGTACGTCAAGATCGCCCGCATCCCGGAAGCCGGTCCAGGCAAGCGCAACGTCGATCCAGGCGATGCGATCAATTCGAAGGCACCGCTCGACAAGCTGGTCGGCAGCATCACGCCGACCGATCTGCATTACGAACGCAGCCATTCGGGGGTGCCGGATCTGGATCCAGCAAAGCACCGGCTGCTCGTGCACGGCATGGTCCGCAGGCCCCTGGTGCTCGACATCGATGACCTCAGGGCGATGCCGTCGATTTCACGCACGGTCTTCATCGAATGCACCGGCAATGGCTGGGAAAATTGGCACAAGGCCGACGAGAACCTCACCGTTCAGAACACCCACGGACTGGTCAGTACCAACGAATGGACCGGTGTTCCCCTGAGCTTCCTGGTCGATCTGGTCGAAAAGGAGCGCGGTTCGACCTGGATGCTGGCCGAGGGCGGCGACGCGGCGGGCGTAGCCCGCAGCATTCCGCTCACAGACGAGATCCTGAACGAGGCGTTCGTGGCGTATGGCCAGAATGGAGAGCCGCTGCGGCCGGCTCATGGCTTTCCGATGCGTCTGGTGATGCCGGGCTTCGAAGGCAACCTCAACATCAAATGGTTGCGACGCCTCAAATTCGGCGACCAGCCCTGGATGACCCGATGGGAGACGGCGCGCTATACGCAGCTGCAAGCGAACGGCAAGGCGATCCAGTTTCAGCTCCGTATGGAAACCAATTCGGTGATCACCTCTCCTTCGGGCACGATGACGATCAAGCCAGGCTATCGCCGGATCACGGGCCTGGCGTGGAGCGGTCACGGCAAGATCGCAAGGGTCGAAGTCTCGACCGATGGCGCGAAGACCTGGAGGGACGCCCAGCTCAATCTACCGGCATTGGCCAAAGCGCAGACGCGCTTCCAGATGGATTGGGTCTGGGACGGCAAGCCGACCAAGCTCGTAAGCCGCTCGACCGACGACAAGGGCAACGTCCAGCCCGATCGCAAATCCTTCATCGCCGCCGTCGGGACCAACGCACTGTTTCACTATAACGCCCAGCAGACCTGGAGTATCGACGAGAGCGGGAGGCTCCGCAATGTTCTCGACTAGAAGGGCATGTATAGCCGGGGCCTTTGCGCTCGCTTTCGCGTCGCCCGTCCTCGCATATGAGTTTGGCCGCCCGGCAACTCCCGACGAGATCGCGCTGTGGGACATCGACGTCAGGCCTGACGGCAAAGGGCTGCCGCCGGGAAGCGGGACGGTCGAGCGCGGCAAGCAAGTGTTCGCCGAAAATTGTACGGCGTGTCATGGTGACAATGGTGTTGGGGGTATCAAGGACCGCTTGGTTGGCGGACAGGGCACGCTTACATCGAGCGCGCCGGTGAAGACCGTGGGCAGCTATTGGCCATATGCCACGACCTTGTTCGATTACATTCACCGGGCGATGCCTTACCGGGCGCCAGGTTCGCTCAGCAACGACGACACCTAAGCCGTCGCGGCCTATATCCTGAGCCTGAACGGCATCGTGCCGCCCGATGGCAAACTCGATCGCGACAGCCTGCCAAAGGTGAAGATGCCCAACCGAGATGGCTTCGTACCGGACACGGAGTTCGATCCGGCCAGGCTGTTCAGGAATCAATGACGATGCTGTCCCTTCGGGCGATCGTTCTTGCGTCGGTTGCAACGATGTTGATTGGAGCACATGCCATGGCCGTCGAGGGCCTGATAACTTTCCGCAGCGCATTCGGGCCACAAGAGACGATGAAGCGCCTTGAGGCCGAGGTTCTGGCCAAAGGTATGAAGGTGTTTGCCCGTATCGACCATGCCGCCGGCGCTGCCGCAGTCGGCCTGTCGCTGCGGCCAACCGATCATTGATCTTCGGCGCGGCCAAGGGCGGAACGCCCCTGATGCAGTCGGCGCAGACAATCGGCATAGATCTGCCGTTGAAGGCGCTCATCTGGCAGGATGAAGCCGGATCAACGTATCTTTCCTAAAACGATCCGGCCTACCTTGCGGACCGACATGCCGTTGGCGAAGCGGCAAAGCCAGCCACAGAAGCCATGGGCAGCGCGCTGAAGACCATGGTTGTCAAAGCTGCCACCGCGCCTTGATATCGGCCGCCTCGCAAAACGGTTCGGTTTGTCGGCCTGGTCCCCGCAACAACGCCTTAGCGAGCCTCCTTGCTCCGCGTCAGGGTACTTCGCGAAGCATCGTTATGGCGGCTTCCGGCGGCATTGATTGCCGGCGGGAACGAGGGACTCGTTAGGAGGTGCAGTTGGCGTACCGGCAATTTCCCTTCGCTGGTCGCTTGGGGATTGTTGGCGATCATGTGCCTTTGACCGAACAGGCTTTTCCCGGCGGTGAATCCCATTTCGGACCGGACCGTGATTCAAGCGGTGGATTTTGGTTAACGAAGGTCAAAAATGTTTCATCTTTCAATGCGGATTGAACTGACACTCTCTCCGCCTGGAAGGATTTCGCATGGCACGCAATATCCGAGCCGCGTTAGGCCGGAGCGGGGACAGTCCACGATCTAATACGTGCGGTGGGCGCATGGGGGAAACCCGGGCGCAGAGCCGAACGATCTGCTCGCGAGCAAGGCCGTTGTCGACCTACAAAAAAAAGCAAAGTCGAAGCCGGCCCGACGGTTGATGTTCGCCAAATTGATCCGCCTGGGCCCGAATGCCAGCTGGTGTACAGATGCGCTAGCGCGTTCACCTGAAGCCGCCGATTGCATCAGGGATGAACCTTAAGATCCGGAAGATCGTGTGAACGTGGTCGAAGAGCGCGTTGAAACTAACGTGCTTAGTTCAAAGGTTAAGCTCATCAAAACCTGAGCGGAGGGCTTGCTTGCTCCTCGGGCCCGTCGCTGGCGTCTCGTTCAAGGAGACCCTCACTATATTCGGAATGTTGCCGCTTTCGATTAGGATTTGTAGCCGCGAATTGTTACTTCAGGAGCTATGAAGCCGCCATTGGTGCAGTTGAGCTCAAGCGGCCTGCTGAGGCATGTTCATCATTCCTGCGTGACCTACGCCACGCGCTAGGCGTTATCCTGCGCCAGCGAGTGAAGGCCCTCCTGAAATTGGCTTCGTCGCCAAAGCCGCACCTCTCCGCGATTTCGGACACCGATAGATGTGTGTTCTCCAGATACTCGCAGGCGAGCGAAGCGCGAGTTTGGTCGAGCAGGTCTTGGAACGTCGTACCGTCTTGAGCCAATCGACGAAACAGTGTGCGGCGCGAAAGACCTAACGCGGCTGCCGCCTCATCAGCGGTGCAGCGCCGGCCGCTGTTGCCTAGGAAGTGGCTGCGTAGCTCCCTGAGCAGCAAGCTTTCTCCGTCTGCGCCCACAATCAACCCTTCGCAGAAGTCTCGGCAGATGTTTGCGGTGAGCGAGCTGGCATTTGGGCAAGGGCGCGAGAACACGGCTGCATCGAAATGCCATTCCATCGTCTCGGACTCGAATTCAAGCGGGCATTGGAATAGTTCGGCATACGCTCGCCAATGCGCGGGCCGAGGATAGGGAAAGCGCATGAGAGTGGATGGGAAGTGGTCCTGGAGAATTTCGCCCTTCAGGGTGACCATAGAGGCGCGCCAAAACTCTGCAACGAACGGCAACAGCCCACGCAGCGAGCGTGGGTTCCAGCTTTGCATCACGACCCGATCACCTTCCCGGCGGAGGGTGATCCGCAGCACGGCACCTGCGAACTCGACGTGTTGGTGGCCAAAGGCGAAAGCATCGCCGAACGTCGGGCTGGTGGCGAGCGCGAAGCCATAAACTCCGAAATGATGCACGCGCTGGCGCTTGCCCGCCCTGAGCGCGAGTAAGGGATCTTGGGTCAGTTCATGCGCGGCCGTGAGCACGGCCAGTCGCTGCGCCTGGGTAAGCGTGCCGCCGAGGGATCGTAGCCCCGCTGCGCGCCGCAGCTTTTCAGCGTCTATCCCCAACGCCCCTAGCTCTTCAATCAGGGCCTGGAGGCCATGACCGACAGCAGTATCACGCAGTGCGGAGCGTGGCATCATTTCACCTCATGATGGCACGATACCACCTGTATCATCAAGCGTGACGGGCGCAATGATGTTGTCATCAATATCAAGGGATGAACGCCTATGTCTTCAGTTTCCAAGCCTGTTTCGTCCTGCGTCAAGGTCTCCTACGAAGGGCCGGTTGCTGTCCTTTCGATGGAATTTGCACCGCACAACCTGATCGGCTTTGACCTGATGGGCGGCATCAGGGAAGGTCTTGCCTCGGCAAGAGAAGCTGGCTCGCGTGCCGTCCTGCTCAAGAGCGGCCTAAGGCACTTCTCCGCTGGGGCGGATACTTCTCTGTTCGAACAGTCGCAAGGCCCGGAGGGACGGGTCGGAAGCTCCTCGCTTGCCTTCCTGCGCGACCTAGAAAATTTCCCGCTGCCGATCGTCGCGGCGGTGCAGGGCGTCTGCGTCGGTGGTGGCCTTGAAATGGCATTGGCCTGTGATTTCATCATCGCGGCACGTTCGGCCAAGATCGGCTCGGTCGAAGCGACGCTGGGCTTGAACCCGCTGATGGGCGCGATCCAGCGTCAGGTCCAGCGCGCCGGGATCGCGAGAGCCAAAGAGATGTCGATGCTGGGTCGGCGCTACGATGCGGCAACGATGGAGAAGTGGAACATCATCAACCTCGTCGTGGACGATGAGAAGCTTGGCGAAGCGGCGATGGTGGTCGCGCTCGAACTTGCCAATGGTCCGACGCTCGCGCACACGAGCACCAAACAGATTGCCAACCTTGCCGCCGCCAAGGGCGTCGAGGCCGCTGACGAGGCGATGGCGCAACTGCAGCGGCCGCTTTGGACGTCCGAAGACCTCAAGATCGGCCTCGAAAGCCTGATGAAGCAGGGCCCCGGTCTTGCCGTCTTCAAGGGACGCTAAGCTATGGCCGCTCCTCTCGAAGGCGTGAAGGTCGTTGATTTCTCACGCGTGCTGGCGGGCCCCCTGTGCGGGCGCACGCTGCAGGACCTCGGAGCCCATGTCACCAAGATCGAGCCGCCTCGCGGGGATGTTTCGCGCCTAGCCGCGCCGATCAATCTCAACGGCGTCACCGGTTATTACGCGCAGCAGAATGCCGGCAAGCGCGCCCTGTCGATCGATTTGAACAAGGATGAGGCCAAGGAGATCGCGTGGAAGCTAGTGGAAGCGGCCGACATTCTGGTCGAGAACTTCCGTCCCGGCACTCTTGCCTCCTTTGGGTTCGACTACGAGAGCGTCGCCAAGCGCAACCCGCGGCTGATCTATGTCTCGATCTCGGGTTATGGCCAGGGCGGTCCATGGCGCGGCCGGATGGCCTACGCGCCGACCGTCCAGGCCGAGGCCGGGTTCACCCACCACACGCTCCGTCATTTCGGCTTGATGCATGAGCCCAAAACGGACGCTCTCAGCCATGCCGACGCGTATGTCGGACTGCAAGGTGTGATCGCGGTGCTCGCCGCACTCCACCAGCGTGAGCGGACCGGAGCCGGTCAACACATTGACGTCGCCATGGCTGCAACAATGTTGGCCGTAAACGAACATGCCCATATGGACCTCAACAGCCTCGACCCGGGCGACGACCCGGCCATCCTGGGTGCAACCGATGGATCGTTCTTCACGGGTCCGAACGGTGAGAAGTTCGTCTGCGCAATCAGTATCGTCAGTGCGATGACGTTCAGCTGGTTCGTCGCGGCGATGCGGCGGCCCGACCTGCTGGAGGATCCCCGCTTCGCCACTTCGGGCCTGCGCCGGGCCAATCGCGCCCAGTTCGAAGAAATCGTCCAAAAATGGATCTGGACCTTCCCCGACATGGCGACACTCGACGCCCATTTCGACCAGGCTAAGCTGGCGACCGGCGAAGTCCGCACGGTGGAGCAACTCGCGGCCAGCGAATGGGCTGACTACTGGAGCGCGACGCTGAATGTCCCGGATCGGCAGGGCGGTGAATTCCGCCTACCTGGCCGCCCGTGGAAGTTCTCCGACGCGGAATTGCCTCTCCCTGGCGCTCCCAGCGAACAAGGCGAACAGAACGAGGAGATCTGCCGGGAGCTAGGCTACGGCGATGCCGACATCACTCGCATGCGCGAAAGCGGCGCGCTCGTTGGCAATTTCGTGTCGCAGATGATCGCCATGTTCGGAGCGCAAGCGGCTGAGCGCGCCGCGCGGCATGCACAAGAAAGCAAATGAACTGGCTGCCTGATACTCCGGCGACGCAGTAAGGGCGCGGCGCGAGGACCTTCGTGGCCTAGCTTGGGGCGCTTCGCAAACAGAGCAAGCGCTACCAGGACTTCTCCGCCGATGCTGCCTGTGCCGGTCTCGGGCAAGTGTCCGCATCCGAGAGCCGGCTCATTGAGGTAACCGTCCTCGATGTGCAGATCGATGATATAGCCGAAAGTTTTGGCTTGGACAGCGGCGCGGGGCTTTGGTGATCCGCTGCGGTCGATATTGCGCTCCATATCGAGCGCCCAGTCTTCGCGGTCCTTGCGCCGGCGGAAGGTCTCTGACACGTAGCCGTTCATGCGGCGGACCTGGACGCGTCAGCTCCCGGAAGGCAATTGAGTGAAGCTGGCCATGGCCGTGTGCACTCCCTAATTCGTGTGCGCTACGTGTGCACTGAGAGGTCAAAACAGGTACAAACGTGCGCAATTTCGACTAGTTTGGAGTGCGCGTGTTCCGGGTTCATCCCTTTGATAAAATAAGGTAAATCATTGAAATCGCACGACTATCGCTTTTCTGTGGCCCCCATGATGGACTGGACGGACCGGCATTGCCGGGTGTTCCATCGTCATCTGACGCGGCGGGCGCTGCTGTATACGGAGATGCTCACCACCGGCGCCGTCATTCATGGCGATCGGCAGCGGCTGCTCGGGTTCGATCGGTGCGAGCATCCGGTGGCGCTTCAACTCGGCGGCTCGGATCCGCGCGAACTTGCCGAGGCTGCGCGGATCGGCGAGGCGCTTGGCTATGACGAGATCAACCTCAATGTCGGCTGTCCGTCCGATCGCGTGAAGGATGGCCGCTTCGGCGCCTGCCTCATGGCAGAGCCGGATCTGGTGGCGAGGTGCGTCGACGCGATGAAACGCACCGTCGCGATTCCCGTCACCGTGAAGTGCCGCATCGGCATCGATGAGCAGGACCCGGAAGTCGCGCTCGATGCGCTTGCACATGCTGTGGTCGCCTCCGGCTGCGACGCGCTGATCGTGCATGCCCGCAAGGCTTGGCTGAACGGGTTGTCTCCGAAGGAGAATCGAAACGTTCCCCCGCTCGATTACGACCGCGTCTATCGCCTCAAGCGCGCAATGCCTGGTGTGACTGTCATCATCAACGGCGGTATTGCTGGCATCGAAGACGCGAAAGCACATCTCGAACACGTCGACGGCGTGATGCTCGGCCGCGCCGCCTATCAGGAGCCGTGGCGGCTCCTCTCCGTGGACCGGGAGATCTTCGGAGAAGCGGCGCCGCATGCGACCATGCAGGATGCGCTCGAGGCGATGATGCCCTACATCGAGCAGCAGCTCGCGCGCGGAACGCGACTGCATGCGATCACGCGGCATTTCGTCGGCGCATTCCATGCCGTGCCGGGCGCGCGGGCCTTCCGCCGTCATCTGGCCGAGCAAGGGGTGAAGCCGGGCGCAGGTCTCGAAGTGCTGCGCGATGCGATCGCGCGCGTCGCTGCGCGCGTGCCGGCGGAGGCGGCGTAGGTCAGCTAGTCGACTGCCATGCGCGAGCGGCGATGACCACGCTGGAGTTCCGGATAACCGGTGAGCATCAGCGTGTCGGCGCGCACCCCCCAGCTCTCGAGGCGGTCGAGGAAACTCATGCCGAGCAGATTGGTCTTCATCTGGCCGCGCTGCACGACGAGCGCCGGTACCGACTTCTCCACGAGATGGCCGACGGCGAGACGGTCGAGCGTGAGGCGCGCCGCCTTGGTGTGGCCGCCCGCGGTCTCCAGGTCGACGTCATATTCGAGCATCTCGAGCGGCAGCCCGATTGCTTTCGCGGTTTCCCAGGTCAGCACCACCGATGTCGCGCCGGTATCGATCACCATCGGCGCGGTGACGCCATTGATCTTCGCACGCAGCGTGAATTCACCGCCCTGGCCGCGCGGGATCTGTACGGCCGGTGCAGGGGAGGCGGTCTGTCCACGGAAAATGTGCGAGACCTTGTGGCTGGCCCGCGCGATTTGGTCGGCGTCGCCATAGGCGACCACGGCACCTGCCGTGCCGGCGAGCATGACCAGAACGAGCAGGAAGCGGATCATCGCGCGCCTCCGGCGGCCCATGGGCGGCTCAGACGCGTTTCGGCGATCCCGCGATCGGCGCAAGTCCGGCTTCCGTCATGCGCGCCGGCAAGAGGGCCATGATCGCGAGCCGGTCCGCGCTTTCCATGGCATGCCAGCGCGCGATCTCGGGCAAGGTCCGGCCGCACCCGAAGCACAGCTTGGTCTTGGGATCGATCATGCAGACGGCGACGCACGGTGTTTCTTTGCTCATTCGGACATAGTGAGGGATCGTCGGACATCTCTGCAAGCATCTCGTTAAGAGCCTGTGCCCGCACTCATGATCGGCTTGTGGCGCGGCCGGCGTTTCTCGTCGGGCTGGCCGGAACTCTCCGGCTGGAGCGGCGGAGAATCATCCGACAGCGGGGCGAGCGCGCTCATCACCCGCTCCGGCGGGAAGGTGACGATCACCTCGGTGCCGATCCGCAGCTTCGATTTCAACGTGAACGTGCCGCCATGCAGGTCGATCAGATTCTTGGCGATCGGCAGGCCGAGACCGGCTCCCTGTTCAGCCGACTTGATCGAATTGGAGCCCTGGCCGAACGAGGCGAGCACGACCGGAATCTCGTCCGCGGGGATGCCGGAGCCGGTATCCTTCACCGAGAGATACTGTCCGCCCGAGGCGGTCCATCCCGCCTTGAGCCAGATCTCGCCGCCCTGCGGGGTGAACTTGATCGAGTTGGAGAGCAGATTGAGCACCACCTGCCGGATCGCGCGCTCGTCGGCCCAGAGCCGCGGCATGGCCTGCTCGAACACTTCGTGGATGGTGATGCCGCGGCTCGAGGCACGCAGCTTCATCAAATGATGGCAGTCGGCGACGATGCCGACCAGCGACACCGCTTCCTCGTTGAGTTCGTAGCGGCCGGCTTCGATCCGCGACAGATCAAGGATCTCGTTGATGAGATTGAGCAGGTGCACGCCGGAATTATGGATGTCGGCGGAATATTCCTTGTAGACCGGCACCGCGTGCGCGCCGAAAATTTCGCTCTTCATCACCTCGGAGAAGCCGAGGATGGCATTCAGCGGCGTGCGCAGCTCGTGGCTCATCTGCGCGAGAAAGCGCGACTTGGCGACGTTGGCGGCTTCGGCACGGTGGCGCGCCTCGTCCGAGATCGCTTTAGCCTGTTCCAGCTCGCCGATCAGCGCGTCCTTCTCTGCGCGCGCTTCCAGCGTGGCGAAGGTCGAGGAGTGGAGGCGGTGCGCCAGCAGGACGAAATAGCCTTCGGCGGCAAGCGCGAGCGCGGCCAGGATGTAGTTGTCCAGCGAACCGGTCACTGCAAAGCTCAGCGCCATCGCGACCGCGACCGGCGCCGTGGCGGCAAGGGCTGCGATCGGCAGGTTGGCGGCGAGCATGCTCGATACTGCGATCACCAGCAGCATCAGGAACATCATCAGCGTTTCCGTGACCATGTCGAGCACGGGATGGATCAGGATCGCCATCCAGCACAGACCATAGAGCAGGTCGAGCACGACGAAGCGCGTCCGCCACGCGCGCGTCGCCGCGGGCGAGGCCGGCTCGGTCAGGAAGCGCCGGCAACTGCGGATCATGGCGCTGTGGATGCAGAGCATGCCGACGGTCCAGGCCGCGGCCGGGACCGGCTGCATCCACAGCCCGAACAGCACGCCGGTGGCCACCACCAGCAGCATCACGACATAGGAGGCGGACAGCCGCGTCTGGGCGTATTGCCGCAGCATCTCGGCGTCGAAAGCCGGCCGGGTTCCACTGGTCGACGTTAACTTGTCCCGCGCCTCGCGCACCCGCTGCGCCGCAGCCCTTCGGCTGCTCGCCGATGGCGCGCTCACCGGCTCGGCCGGCAGCTGCACAACCTCGGGCTTTTCAGCGGGGTTACTCATCAAACAACACAATTCCTGCCCACGCCGGGCGCGGGACTTCTGCGTTGTCTATCTCTGGCAAGAAATCCTTAAGAGCTGACTTAAGGAGCTAAAGAATTACGTTAACCCGGCGTTAATCCAATGCCCGGTTCCGACCTCGCTCGCGGAACCCGCAGCCCCTTCACCTGAAGAAAACGAGCGTGACCAGCGCGAACACCGGCAGCAGGAGGATGGAGGTCCAGGCCATGTATCCGAAGAAGCCCGGCATTGCGACGCCGCTCGCTCGCGCGATCGCGTAAACCATGAAGTTGGGCGCGTTACCGATGTAAGAGTTTGCGCCCATGAACACCGCACCTGCGGAGATCGCGGCCAGGGTCATGGCGCCATTCGTCATCAGATGCTTGGCGTCGCCTCCAGCAAGCTCAAAGAAAACCAGATAGGTCGGCGCGTTGTCGAGGAAGGATGAGAGCAAGCCGGTCAACCAGAAATAGGCGGCATTGTTCGGCGTGCCGTCGACGTTGGTGACCATGTTCACGACCGAGGCAAACGCGCCGGATTTGCCGGCGTTGAGGATCGCAAGCACGGGAATGATGGTGATGAAGATGGCGGCGAACAGCTTGGCCACTTCGATCATGGGGCCCCAAGAGAAGCCGTTCGCGTCGTGGTCCTCCTTCGGCGTGACGGCAAGAGATGCAAACACGACGCCGATCATGACGGCATCGCGCAGAAGATTCTGCAGCTGGAGGTGCGTGCCGAGAACCTCAAATCCGCCGAGGTCGAGCTTGGCGCTCAAGAGGATCGCAGCAATGATGACCCCCATCAGAGCGAAGTTGAGGCCGCCGCTGATCCGCAAGGGATTGTCCGGAGTCGGGTCCGGTTTGACGCGGCCTTCCTTGCGATAAAGATAAGTGTCGATGCAAAAGAACAGGGCGAGCAGAATCCAGGCCACGAACGTGGTCTGGGGGAACAGGTGCGTCGTCGTCCAGAAGAAGTCCACGCCGCGCAGGAACCCCAGGAACAACGGCGGATCTCCCAGGGGAGAGAGCGAGCCGCCGATGTTGGACACCAGAAAGATGAAGAAGATGACGACGTGCGCGTTGTGCCGCCGGTCGTCATTGGCGCGGATGACCGGCCGGATCATGACCATTGAGGCGCCGGTCGTGCCGATGATGCTCGCAATCAGGGTGCCCAGAGCGAGCAGCAGCGTATTCAGTACCGGGGAGCCGTGAAGATTGCCGCGCACCACGATGCCGCCGGCCACGGTGAACAGAGCGAGGAGCAGCAGAATGAAGGGGACGTATTCGAGCAGCGCGGTATGGACGAGTGCCTGGATGGTTGGAAGCGGGCCGTACCAGGCGGCAAGCGGCAGCACGATCAGGGCGGCCCACATCGCGGCAATCTTGCCCTGGTGGTGCTCCCAGAAGTGAGGCGCTGCGAGTGGAAATATCGCGATCGACAGCAGCATGCCGGCGAAGGGGAGCGCCCATTGCGGGCGAATGCTCGCCCCGTCGAGCGATGCGGCGAGCGCCTGCGACGGTGATGCAACCAGGATCAGGAGCGCGACCGGGAGCAGGCGAACCATCAGACGGGATCCCCGCCGGCAGGCACCACCCGCGGCGATCCCGGCGAAGCCGGGTCGGAGCTCCAGCGCGACGCCGACGCAGGCGACAACGAGGATGGCGGCGATCACGCTAAGCAAGGCTCCCCCAGAAGTTTATGATTGTTTCGGTTTGCGCGCTTTTGACGTCGTCGCGGCCGGAGTCGCGACGAAGTACGATGCTGCGCGGCCCTGGAAGAGGCCGCAACAGGGCCTCAGCGTTGCAGGCGTGCGAGCAGGCTCGACGTATCCCAGCGCTTGCCGCCCATCTTCTCGACTTCGGCGTAGAATTGGTCGACCAGCGCGGTGACAGGCAGGCTGGCGCCGTTGCGACGGGCCTCGGCCAGCGAGATCGAGAGGTCCTTGCGCATCCATTCGACCGCGAAGCCGAAATCGTACTTGCCCTCGTTCATGGTCTTGTAGCGGTTCTCCATCTGCCAGGATTGCGCGGCCCCTTTCGAGATGGTCTCGATCACTGCGGCGACGTCGAGGCCGCTCTTCTTGGCGAAGTGGATGCCCTCGGAGAGACCCTGCACCAGACCGGCGATGCAGATCTGGTTGACCATCTTCGTCAGCTGGCCGCTTCCGGCGGGCCCGAGCAGTTTGCACATCCGGGCATAGGCCCCTGTGATGATCGGCTCGGCGCCCGAATATGCGTCCTGCGCGCCTCCGCACATCACCGTCAGCACGCCGTTCTCGGCGCCCGCCTGGCCGCCGGAGACTGGGGCGTCGACGAATTTGAAGCCGGCCTTGGTGGCGGCCGCGTCCAGCTCACGCGCGACCTCGGCGGAGGCGGTGGTGTGGTCGACGAAGGTCGCCCCTTTCTTCATGCCGGCGAACGCGCCGTCGGGGCCGATCGTGACCGCGCGCAGATCGTTGTCGTTGCCGACGCAGCACATCACGAAATCCTGGTCTTCGGCGGCGGCCTTCGGGGTCGGTGCGGTCTTGCCACCGAACTTGTCCGCCCATTCCTTCGCCTTCGCCGCGGTGCGGTTGTAGACGGTGACCTCATGGCCCCCTTTTTTCACGAGGTGTCCGGCCATGGGGAAGCCCATCACGCCGAGACCGAGGAAAGCGACTTTAGCCATCTGTGGTACCTTGTCCGTAGTTTGGGTTTTACGGTTCTTGCCAGGCGAGGGGCGCCTGGGTTCCGCGGTGAGGGCGGATTGGAGGCGCACCATAAACCCTTGAGGCCGGAGGGCAACGGCTTCGTTTGGCGGCCCCCTGTGCTAGGATGGCGGACCCAAGAACCTCAAAAAAGGGAGTGAGAGCATGGGCGGCGTGAGCGTTGGCGTCCTCGATCATTTCAACATCAGGACCCGGAATCTGGCCGAGACCGTTCGCTTCTACGCGGACGTGCTGGGCCTGGAAAAAGGCGCACGGCCCAATTTCGCCTTCCCCGGCGCCTGGATGTACAGCGAGGGTAAACCGGTGGTGCACCTCGTCGACATTTCTGCGACCGCCGAGCCACAAAAGCCGGATTCCGGCGTCGTCCACCACGTCGCCTTCGTCAGTCGCGGCTTTGACGGCATGAAACAGCGGCTGGCATCCAAGGGGATGAAGTTCGAGGCCCGCCAGGTGCCCGGCGGCGATCTCTGGCAGATCTTCGTCCACGACCCCAATGGGGTCATGATCGAGCTGAATTACGAGGCCGCCAGCGAGCAGGGGGCGGCGCCCGCCGAAAAGGCTGACGATATCGGCAGGCAGTAGCCTTTTGGGCGTTTCCGCTCTAATGGGGCATCCTAAAGCCTTGAGCATGATCTTGTCGGAAGACCGCTTCACACTTTGCGCTGGCGCCGTCCTCCGGGTCCGGATCATGCTCCGTTCAGGAGATGCGCTTTGAGCGTGACGCAGCAACAGGTTCTCGACAGCCTCGCCAGGGTCAAGTCGCCCCGCGGGGTCGCGCTCACCCATGCCAATGTACTGAGCGCGATCAGCGCGTCCGACGGCAAGGTGTTCTTCTCGATCAATGTCGATGCCGCCGAGGCAAGGGCGTGGGAATCCATCCGGGCCGAAGCGGAGGCCGCGGTGCGGGCCATCCCCGGCGTCACCACTGTCATGGTGGCGCTGACCGCCGAGCGCAAGCCGGGCTCCGCGCCACCGCCACCGCCGCAGCCGAGCCGCGGCACGCCCGGCGTGCAACCGGCCCATGCCCACAAGCCGCCGCAGGGCGGCCAGTCGCCGATGGCGCGGCAATCGGAAATCCCGGGCGTTGCCGCCGTGATTGCAGTCGCCTCCGGCAAGGGCGGTGTCGGCAAGTCGACCACGGCGCTCAATCTGGCGCTGGGCCTGCGCGACCTCGGCCTCAAGGTCGGGCTGCTCGATGCCGATATCTACGGCCCCTCGGTGCCGCGCCTGACGGGCCTGCGCGACAAGCCGGAGCTGAACGGCGAACGCAAGATGATTCCGCTTCGGCGTTTCGGCCTCGCCATCATGTCGATCGGCTTCCTGGTCGAGGAAGAGACCGCGATGATCTGGCGCGGTCCCATGGTGATGTCGGCCGTGACGCAGATGCTACGCGACGTCGAATGGGGCAAGCTCGACGTGCTGGTCGTCGACATGCCACCGGGCACCGGCGATGCCCAGCTCACGCTGGCCCAGAACGTGCCGCTCAAGGGCGCCGTGATCGTCTCGACCCCGCAGGACCTGTCCCTGATCGACGCGCGGCGGGGGCTTGCCATGTTCCAGAAGGTCAACGTGCCCGTCCTCGGCATCGTCGAGAATATGAGCTACTTCCAGTGCCCGCATTGCGGGACCAAGTCGGACATTTTCGGCCACGGCGGGGCGCGGCATGAGGCCGAAAAGCTCAAGGTGCCATTCCTGGGCGAGATCCCCCTGCACATGGCGATTCGTGCCACTTCGGATGCCGGTAATCCCGTGGTCGACAGCGAGCCGGACGGCCCTCATGCGGCGATCTACCGCGCCATCGCAGGGCAGGTCCGGGACCAGCTGAAGGGCGTCATTGCCGCAGCCTGAACCGGCCGGCTGCGGGCCCCTGGGACATGCGACTTTTGTAGAGCCCCGTCATGCCATTGTCGCGTTCCGTAACCGCGCGGTCCGTGTTAAAGGCGCACGGCAGTCAAGGCCCTTCGGTTCGACGCGACATCGACGCGTCGCCGGGATGAGCGGCGGCATAAGAGAAGTCAAGGGGAAACGCCCCAGCAAGGAGAGACCTGAAGATGAAGCGTCGTGATTTTCTGAAAGTGTCGGCAGCAGGCGCGGCGGCGACCGCAGTGGCCTCGCCGGCGATCGCGCAGTCCTCGCCCGAGGTGAAGTGGCGCCTGACTTCGAGCTTCCCGAAGTCGCTCGACACCATCTATGGCGGCGCCGAACAGGTGGCGAAGTACGTCGCCGAGATGACTGACAACAAGTTCCAGATCCAGGTGTTCGCCGCCGGCGAAATCGTCCCCGGCCTCCAGGCGCTCGATGCGACCTCAAACGGCACCGTCGACATGTGCCACACCGTCTCCTACTACTACGTCGGCAAGGACCCGACCTTTGCGATCTTCGCCTCGGTGCCGTTCGGCCTCAATGCGCGCCAGCAGAATTCGTGGCTCTATCAGGGCGGCGGCAACGAGCTCGCCAACGAGTTCTTCAAGAAGTCGAACGTGATCGGCTTCCCCTGCGGCAACACCGGTACCCAGATGGGCGGCTGGTTCCGCAAGGAGATCAAAACCGTTGCCGACCTGTCCGGCCTCAAGATGCGCATCGGCGGCATCGCCGGCCAGGTGCTTCAGAAGGTCGGCGTGGTGCCGCAGCAGCTCGCCGGCGGCGACATCTATCCGGCGCTGGAGAAGGGCACCATCGACGCGGCCGAATGGGTCGGCCCCTACGATGACGAGAAGCTCGGCTTCGCTAAGGTCGCCAAGTACTACTACTATCCGGGCTTCTGGGAGGGCGGTCCGACCGTCCATGCCTTCGCCAACCTGGAAAAGTTCAATGCGCTGCCGAAGAACTACCAGGCCATCCTCACCAACGCGACGGCCAACGCCAACGCCTGGATGGCTGCGCGCTACGACATGCAGAACCCGGCCGCGCTGAAGCGGCTGGTCGCCGGCGGCACACAGCTTCGTCCGTTCACCAACGAAGTGCTGGAAGCCTGCCTCAAGTCGACCAACGAGCTGTGGGCCGAGATCTCGGCCAAGAACGCCGACTTCAAGAAGTCGATCGACGCCATGCAGGCCTACCGCTCCGACGAATATCTGTGGTGGCAGGTCGCCGAATATACCTACGACAGCTTCATGATCCGCTCGCGCACACGCGGCTGATCCGCGGCTTAAGTCGCAGGACCAAATCGCCCGGCCTCGCTCGCGAGGCCGGGCTTTTTCTTTGCCGCAGTGCGATCGGGATGGCATTCGGGCGCGGCTTGCGCCATGCTTGCGGCAAGCCTCGACAAGAAGGCCCACAATCACTGGTACATCAGGGCAGGAAATCATGAAGAGAAGAGACTTCATCAAGGTCACAGGACTTGGTGCGGCCGGCGCCGCCACGCTCGCGGCTCCCGCGATCGCGCAGTCGATGCCGGAAATCAAATGGCGCATGCCGACGAGCTGGCCGAAATCGCTCGACACGCTGTTTGGCGGCGCCGAGATGATGTGCAAGATGGTCGCGGAGGCGACCGACAACAAATTCCAGATCCAGATCTTCGCGGCCGGCGAGATCGTGCCGGGCCTCCAGGTGCTCGACGCCGTGCAGAACGGCACCTGCGAAATCGGCCACACGGCGTCCTACTATTATTTTGGCAAGGACCCGACCTTCACCTTCGGCTCGGCCGTGCCGTTCGGCCCCAACATGCGGATCAACCAGGCCTGGTACATGCTCGGCGGCGGCCGCGACGTTCTCAACGAGTTCTACAAGAGCTACAACGTCGTCTCGCTGCTCGCGGGCAACACCGGCTGCCAGATGGGTGGCTGGTTCAGGAAAGAGGTGAACACGCCCGAGGATCTCAAGGGCATGAAGTTCCGCATCGGCGGCTTCACCGGCCGTGTGCTCCAGAAGCTCGGCGTGGTGCCGCAGCAGCTCGCCGGCGGCGATATCTATCCCGCGCTGGAGAAGGGCACCATCGATGCCGCCGAATGGGTCGGCCCCTATGACGACGAGAAGCTCGGCTTCTACAAGATCGCGCCGCACTACTATTATCCCGGCTGGTGGGAAGGCGGGCCGATGCTGATGGCCTTCGTCAACCTCGACAAGTGGAACGCGCTGCCGAAATATTACCAGAGCGTGCTGGAGCAGGCCGGCCATTACGCCAACAACTACATGATGGCGCGCTACGACAACGCCAATCCGCTGGCGCTGAAGAAGCTGCTCGCGGGCGGCACCAAGCTGCATGCCTTCTCGCCCTCGATCATGGATGCCTGCTACAAGGCCGCCAAGGAGCTGCACGCCGAAGTCGCTGCGACCAACCCCAACTTCAAGAAGGTGAACGACTCGCTCGCCAAGTTCACGAGCGACGGCTACGCCTGGTTCCAGGTTGCCGAGGTCGGCTACGACATCTTCATGGCGCGGCGCTCGCAGAGCTGATTGCACTATCCGTCGCAGGCAGCGCCCCGGAGCGAAGGCTCCGGGGCGCCGTCGTTGCAGCGTTCCGGAGGGCGTCCAAACAAAAACATGGAAAACAACCCCATGCACAGTAGGCGGGGACAGCTTTATCAATGACTTGGCGGCGTCATCATACGCTTCTGCGGAATTGCCGAATTCGCTTGATGCGTCGGGCAAGACAGTGGTAGAATTCCACAATCGAATAATCCGAACTTTCGGTTCGGTGCCGGGCCCGGGGAAGCCGATGAGCTTCGATTCCGATCAGGTTCAAAGCGCATTGCGCAAGGCATGGTCGCTGGCGACGGCCAGCCGATGGACCGCGAGCAATCCCGCGGCCGGCCAATGCAACGTCACTGCGCTGCTCGTTCACGACCTCTTCGGCGGTGACTTGCTGAAGACGCCTCTGCCGGCCGGCGACCATTTCTACAATCGGATCGAGGGCCGGAGGTACGACTTCACGGCGAGCCAGTTCGATCAGCCGATCGGCTACATGGATTTAGCTGCAAGTCGCGCCGACGCGGAGTTGGGAGCGACAAGCGACCAACTGGCCGAACTGAGAACAGCCTTTCAAGAGTGCCGTATCAGGCCAGACTAGGGCGTGTACTCATAAATCAGGTGTTTGGTTTGGGCGCTCCAGATGTCCGCTCACCCCTGAACAACGGTACAAAAGCGGGACGTCGCCGCAGGTCGCCGATGGGCCAAATCCGGACATCTCTCCCGCTCAGCGGTCGGGTCGCCTCCCGATCTCCTTCCGCCTGTTGTTATCGGATGGCACTACGTACCGAGCCGCTTACCGCAATTGCCCGCATGGCAACTGCCTAGGGTCCGGTCTGAAGCAGGAGTCCACTTATTTTTCCCTCTGGCGCCAGGAATATCCTCCAGATCGATAAACCATTCGCGAAGCGCACCTCGTAGACATCCCAGCCACTGCTACCGACCCCTCTAAAGGAAATCGATTGCAGTTGCCCCAACTCTTCCAGGGAACGTTTGAGGTTCGGCAGGTGATGGCGCGTGAGCCCGGCCAATGCTGGCATCATCTCGTCGTAGTTCGGCTGTGCAGCCTGAAGAGATTCGATGGTATGACGAAGCGCCGCTTCACTTCCCGGCTGCGCGATGCGGTCTTTTATCCGCTTTGCGAGCTGTTCGGTTACGCGGTCTGCCTCAGACTTGTCGATTCGTTTCGCGGATTGCTCCTGGCCGCCCTGATGCAGGATCAGCGCAGTGGCTCGCCCCTGCGGGTCCAAGACGAAGGAAATCTGGGCGTGGACGACCTTGGCAAAGAATTTGGTTGAACTCTCGGGATACAATTGCACACGCGGCTGGCCAGGGAGTTGCGAGAAGAATAGATCGTCTTCCCGCGTGAAGTGAAAGACCTGCTCCGCCAGCAGATAATAGCCAACGTAATTGTCGAGTACCTTCGAATCGATGGTGACCTCTGTACGCGGGCGCGCCTGCTCATGCGCGCGTTGTGCGATCGCGTCGGGATCGAATGTCGTGGCGTTACTGTCCGCTTTTGGAGACGAGGGTGCCTGCGCCACCACGCCGGTCGAGATGGCCGCCAGCGGCAGAATGCACGCGAAGATCGCCGCGCGTGTCTTCCAGTCGATCCTTCTTGGCAGACACGTTTCCGCCAGAAGCTGTTCAACCCGTCGCTTGACAGTTTCGGATCTCGCCATTGCCAGGCTGATTGAGCCACGCGGTCCACGTCCAAGCCCGACAAGAAGCTCAGCATAGCGTATGCGATCTTCGATATCTTCAATCGCCGAAGCGTCGCCTCTGACTTCCGCTAGATAGACGATCTGGCTATTGAGCCACCAGGCCAGAGGATTGAACCAAAAAACGGTTCTGTTTATCGCCGCCAGCAACAGAAGGTAGAAATCGCCTCGACGCACATGCGATTCCTCGTGAGCCATAATTGCACGCCGGTCCAGAGTATCCCAGGTGCCGTAATGCGCAGGCAGGAGAATCGTTGAGCCGAACGTCCCGGGCGCCTTGATCTCAGGGCTCGAACGCACGTCCCTGCCCATGGTCCAATCCTCGTGGATGGGATGAGCCGATATCCGCAGCCACCAACTGAGCGCGACGCCAGTCACCAAGCGCAGCAGAAGGCAGCCAGCAACCAACAGATAGATCGTGGCAGCAAGCACGCTCCAATTGAAGTGCTGCGGGACTCCGCCATGCGGCGTGACGGGAACGGGGACGAAGTCTGAGGAGTAAGAGGAGATCGAGTAATTTCCTCCCAGAACGACAAGAGCAGGCGAAATGTCCGCTCCCAAAGTGAAGATCGGTCGGCCGACCAGAAGGAGGGACGTAAGAGAAACGAGCACTACCAACCGCCATACCGACATTAAGATGTGCGGATTGCTCACTCGCAGCGCCTTCAATCCAATCCAGAGCGACGCGATCAGGATGGATGAACGGATCGCGGCTTCAATGAGGATCGCCAACATCACTTCCTCTCACTCTTTGCTTGGGCAATTTTTTGCGACAGTAGCTCGAGCTGCTTCTTGTTCAGCATTTTGGCGTCTACAATACCAACGAGCACATCCTCGATCGAGCCGTTGCAGAACCATGCGGCGATACGCCGAACCGCCTTTGCGGCCACTTTCCGGCGATCTTCAACGGGACGAAACAAAAACGTTCGCCCCTCCACCTCGTGCGCGACGAAGCCTTTTTCTTCAAGCCTGCGCAGCACAGTGCGCACGGTAGATTCCTTTAGCGGTCGGCCCAGCCGCTCCCGTACCGATTCTGCACTGATCGGCGCATGAGCCCAAACTAGCAGCATAACCGCTCGCTCAAGCTCGCCGAGCTCCGGTAGATCGTCATCCATCTTATTGCGACCCGCGATAACGTTACAGTCTGTAACACACAACCGCAACGGAGTCCAACGATTTGCAAAGTCAGCTCTGGGTCAACAGGCGACACGGGCCCATTCCAAAGATAGACTAGGGCCCATGCAGTAAGTCGTGCCGACTCTTTCAGGTCCGAACGTCACAATCAGAAGGGTTCGTCCCGCCGATCACGACGGCTTTTTCGCGCTCCAGGCTGATCCAGAAATACACGAAATGTTTGGAGGTAGCCGCGACACCTATCGCGCCATGACTCGGGAGGCCGCTGATGCGGTGGTTGAACGGCTATCGAGTCATCCGTTTGCATGGGTGATTGAACATGGATCAAGGGTGATCGGCGAAACCCGGTTAGACCGTATTGATATGCAGGATCGGCGCGCATCGTTCGCCGTGGGCATTCTTGATCCGCAGTGCCTAGGGCGAGGCATCGGAACTGAGGCCATGCGCCTCGTCCTGCGGTTTGCCTTCGAGCAGCTGAAACTGCATCGTATATCGGTGCGAGTACTTGCTTACAATTTGAGAGCCATACGCGCTTACCAGAAGTGCGGGTTCGTTATCGAAGGTCATGAGCGAGAGGCAGCATGGGTAAACGGCTACTGGCACGATGATGTGATTATGGGCCTGCTCGATCGAGAGTTTCGCTGATCGCTTTTTTGGTCGTTACGTTGGTCCTGCGCGGAGAGTAACCTTGCAGCAATCGGTGATCTTTCACATCTGTTCATCCGCGTTGTGGGCAGAAGCTAACCACAGCGAGTATCGCTGTCCGTCGTTGGAGAGCGAGGGCTTCATTCACTGCTCAACGCCCGATCAGGTCGTTGAAGTCGCGGATTACCTATTTCGCGGCCAGCGCGGTCTCATACTGTTGGTCATCGATCCGGATCGTGTGATCGCGCCTATTCGGTATGAAGACGCGGGCAATGGGAAACTGTACCCACATATATACGGTCCTCTTAACTCAAGCGCTGTTGTTGCCGTCGAGCCATTTGAACCAAATGCAGACGGAACGTTCGGGCTACCGCCACGCCTTAGGTAGCCATCAAAAGATGTCGGGTTCCGGTCAAAGACTGCCCTGGGCAGCTCCACGATGCTATTCCGCTCGGCTCTCGAAAGCGGACGGTGCGAGGCCAGTAGCGGAAGTCACCTACGGGCCAGGTGGACATGATGTACTGCCATCGTTGCATCGGAGACAGCCACTATTGCTTCGGTGTGGCGGCAACGATCTCGACGATGCGATTAAAGGAAATTGCGTGCCTCTCTGAATATCTCTCAACGATATCGTTCAAGTAGGAGCGATCGCCGAGCTGGCGGCGCAGCGCCGCGTAAGGTTCCGCGCGGTCCGTACCCAAAGTCGCGCCGCGTCCTAATCTCTCATCGATAATGGCAACAGCATCCGCCATCTTCAGCATGTCGGCGAGCGTCGTATTAGCCTGCACGCCTGTGCGATGATCGTGCGCAGCGATTGCATCTTGAGCCTCAGCGGGGATGTTGTCTCCAAGCCAGCGAACCGTCAGCAGACCGTGCTGGCTCCAGTTGCCCGATGTGTGAAAATAATCGAGATCATGGCACAGGCCAACGACTTCCCAAAGCTCAGCAGAAGCGGAAAAGCCCGGCGCAAGCGTCCGCATCATGTGGGCCACCACCCGCGAGTGATTGGCTCTAGGGGTGTCACCCAAATGCTGTCGGACCAACATTTCTGCATCAACAACTGTTAGCATTCGGCCCATCCCAAGGAACGTTGTTTCCACCCCAGTTTGGGGCAGGACGACTACCATCCGTCAAGGGGTAGCGAGGTCCGCTTCGGGTCAGAGGCTGCCTACGGCCGCTCGCATAACGCCGGTCGGCTCACCTCCCGAGAGCCGACTTTACAGCCCTCGGAGCGAAGGTGCGTCACGGGCCAATAACGGACGTCAGCCTGGGCAGGCATCCCGTCAAAACGCGTTTGGCACTGCCGCCTGATCCGTCGTACAGTGTGCTGTGGGTTGGATTGCGAGCCATGGTGCAAGAGCGACCAGTCCGGGTCGAGCGCAGGTTGTCGGCGATATTGGCCGCCGACGTGGCTGGCTATTCGCGGCTCATGCACAATGACGAAGAGGCGACGCACGCCAAACTGACAGCGCTCCTGGCGGACGTTGTTGTGCCAACGATTGCCGAATATGGCGGCCGCATCGTGAAGAACACCGGCGACGGGTTCTTGGCGGAATTTCCGAGCGCAGTCGAAGCAGTTCGATCTGCGGTCCAGTTCCAGGCCCGTACCAAAGAACTCACAAGGGCAGAAGCTGAAGGTGAGCGTATTGCTTTCCGGGTAGGGATCAACATCGGCGATGTCATAGTCGAGCCGCATGACATTTTTGGAGACGGCGTTAACATTGCGGCACGCCTTGAGAGCATGGCGGACCCGGGCGGTATCTGCATCTCGGCTTCTGCGCACGATCAAGTGCAGGGCAAGGTTGGCGTTGAGTTCGCCGATCTAGGGGAGCAGAACCTTAAGAATATCGACCGTCCGGTGCGGACCTATGTCGTGGCCTGGGATGGACGTAGCGCACCGATACAGGTTGAACGCGCGCGTCTAGGGCTGCTTTCATCGCCTCGTCTTTCTATGGTCGTTCTGCCCTTCGTCAATCTAGGCGGCAATCCCGAGCAAGACTATTTCGTCGATGGTGTAACCGAAAGCCTAACGACAGACTTGTCGCGCATCTCCAGCTCCTTTGTGATTGGCCGACACACCGCCTTTACATACAAAGGCAAGGCCCTTGACCTTAAACAGATCGGCCGCGAGTTGAACGTCCGCTACGTACTCGAAGGCTCCGTGCAGCGCAGCGGCAACCGGCTTCGGGTCAACGTGCAACTGATTGACGCCAAAACCGGTAATCACTTGTGGGCCGAGCGCTTCGATAAGCAAATCGCCGACCTCTTCGATATGCAGGATGAAATCGTGTCGCGGCTGGCCAACACGCTGAATGCTCAACTTATCGCCGCTGAGGCGAGGCGATCGGAACACTCATTGCACCCGAGCGCCCTCGACTTGTATTTCCAGGGTATGGCTCGTTGGAACAAAGGTGTTACCCCAGCCCACATGACGCAGGCACGAAGCTTTTTCGAACGTGCCTTAGAGCTTGATCCAGACAACGTGGAGGCGCTGGTGGGCATCGGAGCTGTCGATGTGACAAGCGCTGGCTTTCTTCTCGCCGACAACCCGGACGCGCTCTTTGCCGCGGCCGAGGCGGCCTTGAACAAGGCGGTGTCCTTGGCACCGCAGCATGCCCTTGCTCACGCGTTTTTGGGTTCTGTCTTATGGTGTACCAAACGCGCGATGGAAGGCATCGCGGAATGCGAGCATGCGTTGGCTCTAAACCCGAATTTGGCGGAGGCCCATGCTTTCATCGGTTGCGCCCAACCCTTTATCGGGCGCGCCGAAGAAACAGAGGCACATGTGCACAAGGCAATGCGCTTGTCTCCCCGTGATGAAGGTACACATCGATGGATGAGTTGGGTCGGTTTCAGCAAATTGCTACTAGGAGCCGACGCCGAAGCAGTTGTATGGTTTCGTCGAGGTCTGAATAGTAACCCGAACAATCCCATAGCGCATTTGAACCTCGCCGCTGCGCTTGCCCATCTCGGAAAACTGGATGAGGCGCGGGCTTGTACGAACAAAGCGCTTGCGCTTAGTCCAACTCTCACCATTCGTCGCTTGAAGGGTGTTCCATTTAGCGACGATCCCACGTTTCGCGAGCAAACCAGGCGCGTCATTCAGGGCATGCGTCTGGCCGGGGTGCCAGAGGGGTAATGTCGCGGATGGGTCATCAGCAGTAATGCTCTAACCGATCGGAAGATTTCCGCTCGGCCCTCAAGAGTCGACTCGCTCTTATGAGGATCGCCCTGGCCGAACTGAGAACAGCCTTTCAGGAGCACTTATCAGGCCAGACTAAAGTGCGATGAGATTTGGATGAATCGTCATCGCATGATCTTTCCGGAAAACCGCTGCGCACTGTTCTGGATCATGCTTTAGCGGCAGCCTAGGTTGGTCCAGCCGCCGTCAGCGAACGACGCCGGCCGCGTCTTTCGTGGTTGGCATGAGCCAATCGAGTCCGAGCAGACCGGCCTCGAGGATAGCGAAGGCGACAATGCCGCCGAGCCAGCCGAAAAAGATGATGGAAAAGGTGCCGAGCAAGATCGCGCAAAAGACGTCGGCGAGCACCTTGCAGATACGGAAGTCTTGGTCTTGGCCAGAAGCGAAGTAAGGCATCGGGCTCCTCCAGGCACTGATCCCCAGCCCTGGATTCAACCGCGTGCAAAAGCGTATGTTCCGCGGATCAATTCTTCGGCTGACCGAAATCGAGTGGCGGTGGCAGCGCGATGTCCGGGATCTCGATCTTGATCTTGTCCAGGTCCACTTTCATGGGCGCGTCGAGCAGCCCAGTCACCGTTATGGGGAATGCAATGCCGACTGCAACCATGATCGCCTGCAGGCCGATCCACGGCATTGCGCCCAAGTTGATGTCTGAACTCTTGACCTCCTTCGGCGCCACACCCTGTCGGTGCTGCGCCGGCCGATGGAGTCGCGGCCGGTCCTTCACAGTGATCACCAAAGCGAGAGGTGTGAAGCGGTTCACAGTCACGTCGAGAGAAATTCGCTAGAAATTCCGGGAAGCTAGCGAGCTTTCCTTGATTGCGCCGACCGATGCCGTGCGGTGCGCCGCTGCGAGCAGGGCCGCGCAGGTCAAGACGAAAGGCCGCCCGAACTCGGGGTGTGCGTCCTGGGCCGGCAGAACGCCGGCTGCCAAAATTACGGGTTGCGGCCACCGCTTCTCAGGTGCGGAGCGCGGGAATGCCGCGGCACGACGCCCGCCATATGCCGTGTGGGCCTTGCTGGCCGCCAGGGACTTTCTTGCAAGGCGCCTTTTGCGCTGACAGTGCGCGGCTGAGGATTGTGTCGTGGCGAAGGTCGTTTTCAATCTGACCATTGAAGATTGTGGCGAAGACCATTGCCGCATCGTTGCGGAATACAACTCGTCGAGCCGCGAGATCGAGGTCGAGAAGCTCAAGCCGAGTTTTCGCCAGAACCTGAGACCACTGCAGGAAGCGATTCTCCAGAGCCCTGCCGCGCGCAGCGCCGAGGCCGCGCTGCGCCCGCGAAACCCGGATGCGGCCGCGGCAAATGGCGGCAATGAAGCAAGACCCGCCATCCGTGATGCTGCCGGAGCTCTGACTTCGGGATCGGACGAGCGAATTGTCCAGGAAATCGGTTCGCAACTCTTCGACTTCATCTTTCAGCGAAAGATCCTCGAACTCTATCAGGAATGCTTCCAGGCGGCGCGAAGAGACGACGAGCCGTTCCTGATCCGCCTGCGAGTCAGCGATCCCGCGCTCGCCTACGTGCCCTGGGAAACGATGTACGACAGGAAGAACCGCATCTATGTGACGACCTCCCAGAGCACACCGTTCACGCGCGCTGTCGACGACTATGGCGAAGAACGTCGGATGAGCGCGGCAAGGCCGATACGGGTGCTTGGCATGGCGGCGAGGGTCAAGGTTCTGAACGGATTCCCGCTGGATGAGATCGAGGTCGACGCCGAGCAGGTCGCGATCAAGAGGGCGCTTCACGAATTGAACGACGGCAAGAGACTGAAGCTGTCCTGGATTCCTTCGGCAAAGGCGCGCGATCTCAACCGTCGCTTCCTGAGGGGAGATGATGGCAAACGGTGGGATCTGTTTCACTTCATCGGTCACGGCGGACACGATCCGGATCGGCAGATGGGCTTCATCGTGGTGCAGGAAGAGGGCGGATCGAGCGGGACTCGGCTGTATGCCGACACGTTGAAAGTGTTCCTTACCCAGCCCGGCCAAACGCCGAGCCTCGTCGTTCTGAACTCCTGCAGCGGGGCGCAATCCGACGGTCCCCTGTTCTCGAGCACCGCTGCCGAGCTCATTCAGGGCGGCGTCCCTGCGGTGATCGCCATGCAGTTCGAGATCAGCGACAACATGGGGCTCGCGTTCGCCGATACGTTCTACACGTATCTCGCCGACAACGTATCGATTCAGGCCGCCCTGGCGCATACGAGGGCCGAATTGAAGGCGCGCCACTTCGCCGAATGGATTTCTCCGGTTCTCTACATGCGCGGCCTCGACGGTGAAATTTTCGTGGACCGGGCTGGACCCTAGCGGATGTTCATCAATGTACGGCTTTGACCCGTCCGTCGTTGCTCTCGGCCTCGGTGCGATCGCGATCTGCATCGTCAGCGCGATCGACTTTCACGCTCCTTTCGAAACCGTGGAGATCCGCTATGCCGTGATGCGCGACCGCTATTATTTCGCGGTCCTCGCCTACGTCACGATCGCCGTGGTCTTCTACGTGTTCATGGTCATCCAAATCCGCTGGCTGACCAATCAACTCTATCCCGGACGCGGCGCCGGCCTGCTCGTTTCCGTACCGGCGACGATCGCATTCATGGTGCTGGCGCCGCACCTGCCGATTCTATCTCGGGTGATCGGGCTTCTGAGAACCATGATGCAGACGCTGGCGCGCTACCCGCAGGCCGTGGAGACCGTCATCGTGGCCATCGCGCGTTCGCCCATCCGGGTGACGGAGCGGGCAAAGCCGGAGTTGCAGCGCGAGCTCGAAGGATATGGCGTTCCCGCGAGGCTGATCGAGAAAGCGCTCAATCAGGATGACGAAGTGCTTGCCGTCGGCGCGACGGCCATGATCATGCAGGTTGCGTCGCTTCACACCAGTTTCGTCGAACTGCGCGGCAACCCGCGCTTCGAGAAGTTCTTCCGCGCGCGGAAAGCCGCGTTTGACGAGCTGGAGAGGCAGTATCGGCGAATGCTGCGACGGTCGGCGCGGGCCCTCCTGCTGACGGAAGACATCATGGTGTCGGATGTCGACGCGCGGGAGCTGGTGCTCGAGATCTCCGACTTCATCGCGGAAGAGTGTGAGGATTTGCGGGTCGCATACCAGCGTCGTCTGGCCGAGGCGACCTTGTCGGTCGTCGACAGGCGCGATTCCCGGACGGAGCTGATATCCAGCTTCGGGTATCAGACCGTTCTGCCCCAGCCATTGCCGTTTGCACCCCTGGTGACGATCTTCGTCCTCGACTTCGCGGTCTCTGTCGCGCCGCTGTTCTTCCTCGACCTGCCGAGGAAGTTTGCGGTTGGTTCGCTGGCCGGAGGCCTCTCGTCCCTGGCACACGCGGTGGCGCTGACGGTCTCGATTTTCTTTGCGATCTATCCGAAGGCCGCGACGAATTTCGCGCGCCCCTCGCTGTACGCGTTGCCCTGGAGCTCTTACGTGGTCTTTGGGGCGTGCTCGTATCTGGCGGGCAATTTCATACTATGGTTGACCTACAGCACGATTCCGATCGCTGAAGGCTGGCTGGCGAAGAATCATCCGTTTGCGGCGAGCTCGCTGTTCTCCCTGATCTTCCTGGTCAACACGCTGGTCCTGAGCATTCTTCTCGACGTGCGGCTGAGGGCGGATCGGCTGGATTATCACGAGGCGAGACTGAAGGACGGCGCGGCCCATGCGGTGGTCATGGCGTCGCTGATGTTCAGCCTTCTCGTCAGCTTCGTATTGGTGACCAGGGCCTATGGTCTGGAAATGCCGACCATCCCGTTGTCGTGGTACGCCGGCATCGTCGCGTCCTTCGGAATTCTCGGCTTCGTGGTCGGATATCTCGTGCCCTCGACGGCGGAAGCCTACATCGAATCCAACAAGATGATCCGGAAGTCGTCGGCGCTCGATGGCAATCTGCTCGGCTGGGCCGCGCCTGCGTCGCAGTCGACTGTCAAGCCTTGACCTCGCGCTGTCGGAAGGGCGCGCGACGTGCGCCCCGTGGCATGGAAGGACGTAACGAAGAACGCATCTGCACAGGGGGAAGGACATGGCTGCAATCGAGATAGCAAGCGGGATCGTGGTTCAAAGTCCCGACGATGTCGAGGTCAGGGTGGTTCAGGACGGCGCTTCCCGCCGGGGATTGCGCCGCGCGACCGCCAGTCAGACGAGGGGCACAGATGACCTCAAGAGGGCGCTGTCGGCGTCCGACTTCACGATCGCGGCCGAAGTTGAAATGGCGCCGACGCGCCCCGGCACGCGCGCCCTGCGACGGGACGCGCAGACGCCGACGCAGATCGAGGTCGAGGTCGGCCCGTCCGAACGGGCGATGGTGCTGATCGAAGGCGCAGGTGGCGTCTATGCCTGGAGCTACCCGCAGCAGGTTGCCCGTCCATCGCGTCAGCGCGGCGGCAGGCAAGTCCTGGTGTTCCCGTTGACGGCCGAAACGAGCGGCACCCGCTCCACGGCACGTGGCAGGCGTGGCCCTGTTCTCGACTGGGTCTCCGACAAGTTGATCGATCCGGTCCGCGCCTATGTGCTGAAGTTCGTCGCCAGAACGGCCATCGATGCGGCGACCGATTATCTCGAGGGAGACCGGGAGGAGGGGATCGTGACGATGACCGGGCTCGATCCGTCAGCCTGGATCCCGTCGCGATCCGAGCGGCCTTCCTTGCCGCAAGATCGCCCGCTCAAGATCCTGCTCATGGTGCACGGCACGTTCTCATCGACCGCGGCTGGCTTCGCGCAGCTTGCCGCTTCCGAAAGCGGGCAGGCATTTCTTTCGAGGGCCAGCCAGCACTACGACGCCGTGCTCGGCTTCGACCACAAGACGCTGACCGCAACGCCGGGCCAGAATGCAGCCGCTCTCGTTGCGGCGTTGCAGGCGCTGGGAATCCCGGAGGGGTCGTCGATCGACGCGGTCGTCCACAGCCGCGGCGGGCTTGTCTATCGCGTGGTGGAAAACCGGCTTGCGGAGCAACGACCGGACATCCGGCTCGGCAAGGCCATCTTTGTCGGCTGCACGAACGCCGGGACGCATCTTGCCGAGCCCGAGAACTGGGCGGCGATGATCGATCTCTACACCAACGGGATCATGGCCGGCGTCCGTGCGATTTCATACTTGGCGGGCGGGGCTGCGTTGAGCCCCATCGTGGCGCAGGGGATCAAGACTGTCGGTCGCTTCGTCCAGGCGTTTTCGGAAGTCGCCATCGACGAGCAGAGAGTGCCCGGACTTGCCGCGATGCGGCCCACGAGTGATCTCGTCAGGGAGTTGAACGGGGCGGCCGGTCCTCTCGACAAGCTCGCGACCTATTATGCGATCACGTCGAATTTCGTCGCGCAGGTCGAACCCAGCAAGGGGGTGACGAGGGAGTTCGCCGAGTTCATTGCCGATCGCGTGACAAATCGCCTGTTCCGGCTCGACAACGATCTGGTGGTGGATACCTCGTCGATGACCTCGTTCGGGACCCGCGGCTCGCGCCTCGCCAGCGACGCGACCTTTGCCTTCGGCAATACGGACGACGTATTTCACACCACTTACTTTGCGACGGATGTCGTTCCGTTGAAATTGAGTGAATGGCTGGGTGTTGGCGCAGCTCGCCTCGGCGAGCAATTTGACCTGCAGCGGACAGGATCGCGCCGGGCGACGCGGAGAGCCGCGCCCCGCGGTGACCACTCGCTGGGGGCGGTTCTGCCCTCTCCCCATCTGGAGAGCCTCGAAGCCGACTCGATGTCGGACACAACGACGCTGCGACGAGTGCCAACACGTGCGGCTCCTGCGGCTGTATCGCCCGTGCCGAGCCAGGCGTCTGTCGCGGCCGAGATGGCGCCCTTGGCACCTTCACCTGATCCAAGAACCGCTGCCTGCTATTTTGCGGCAGAGATCGAGTCTCATCCGCCGCCCAGGAAGCCGGTCCCGTTGTTCGTCACGGTTTCGCGCGAGAGGATCCAGGCTGCGGAAACACAAACGTCCAGCGCCTCGGATACTCCGGTCAACGTCGACGCGTCCCGCGCCATCGTTGTTGAAGTCATCGCGCGCAGGAACTGCCGGGTCCTCGGCGAATCCAGCGCAGAGATCGACACGCCGCGGGAACGACGGGCGGAGGCGCTGCGGTTCGTCGTGGAAGGTACCGCAGAGGGCGCAGCGGACATCCTCGTCGAAGCGCGGCAGGGTCCGCGCATTCTGGCGTCCTTCACCCTAGCTCCCGTATTCGTCGATGCAGACAGCAAGACCTTGCGCCGGAGCCAGGTCGGGCTGGCCATGGCGGCACGCCCGAACGAGCCGGCGGTGCTGAGGATCTACGAGATCGTGGAGAGCGGCAAGGTGACGCTGCGCTTCGACCTTGCCTGCGTCGACCCCAACATCGCAGTTTCGGAATCGCGCACCCTTCCCGGGGGGTTCTCCCGCGACGTCTACGTTGCGGAGATATTCAAGGGCATCGAGACGTCCTGGCTCGCGACCAACCGGTTGTATGACCAGTTCCTGGCGCGCCTCCAGGCAAACGGAATTGTCATGGCGAACGAGTTGTTGCCGGACAAGGTCCGCGAGGCGTTGTGGACCCATCGCGAGGCGATCCGCGCGATCCAGGTCATCTCGGAGGAGCCGTTCATTCCCTGGGAGCTGCTGTACATCAATGATCGGAAGTCCGGACGGGCCGGCAAGGGATTCCTCGCCGAATGGGGGCTGGTCCGCTGGCTGCACAGCACGCCATGGCCCGGTCCGAACCTTGCGATGCGCAGCGATCGCGTCAACTATGTGATCCCGGCCTATCTCGATCCCGCCCTGCAGCTCGAAGGCGCCGGTGCCGAACGCGAGATGCTGGCCAAGCTGTTCGGCCATCCCCGCGAGGTCCCGGCCGACAGCATCTCGGTGACGGACTTCCTCCAGCACGATGCAAGGGAGTGCGACGTTCTGCACTTTGCCTGCCACGGCGAGGCGGCGCAGCGGGCGGTCATGACGGCCGACCTGTTGATGACGGGCTCCACGGTGGACGGCGGCTTTGCGCAGGATTCGCTATCGGCGGATCAGGTCAAGGCTTTTGCCCGCTTCGCGGAAAGCGGACCGAGGCCAACCATTTTCATCAATGCCTGCCAGACCGGGCGCTCGGGGCGCGGTATCGGCGGAGGTGTCGCCGGTTTTGTCGATGCATTCCTGCGGCCGTATTCCGAACTCGGCGCGGGCGCGCTGGTCGGAGCGCTCTGGTCGGTGGACGACAAGCTCGCCTACACTTTTGCCGAGGCGTTCTATCGCTCGCTCAAGGACGGAAACGTGCTGGTGGAAGCGGTCCGAACGGCTCGTGAGGCCGCCAAAAGCCGGAAGGAACTGACCTGGCTGGCCTATTCCGTTTACGGCAATCCGTTTGCGCGCGTCGAAGGCGACACCTAGATCGAGCAGGGAGTATTCGAGCCAGCGGCCGGATGCCGGCCCGCCGTTCCAGGCCTCGTGAGGGCGGGTCCGATCGGCTTACACGAGCCTGACATCGCGGCGATCGGCTCATTGCGCATTTTTTCGCTGGCCCAGCCGTCCGGAATGCTGGAAAAGAGCGGCGAAGATTTCGGCGCGAGCCGTGCCGTGACACCGGAATATCGATGCGCCTTCTGATCGTCGAGGACAATGCCGAGCTGTCACGGCTCGTTGCTGCCGGGCTGGCTGCAGCCGGCTATGAGAGCGACATCGTCGGCAGCGCGGCCGAGGCGCGCGAGGCGGTGAGCAGCGTCAACTATGCCGCAATGATCCTCGACCTCGGCCTGCCCGACGACGACGGCCTGTCGGTGCTGCGCGAGCTGCGCCGGCAGATGGAGCCGCTGCCGGTCCTGGTGCTGACAGCCCGCGGCGGGTTGCAGGACCGCGTGACCGGCCTGCGCAGCGGCGCCGACGACTATCTCGCAAAGCCGTTTGCGATGGAGGAGCTGGTGGCGCGGCTGGAGGCCATCCTGCGCCGGCCCGGCCAGCTGCTGGGCCGCTCGCTCAGTCTCGCCAATCTCGTCTACGACACCGAGAGCCGCCAGATCTTCATCGACGACCAGCCGCGGATCATCTCCGCGCGCGAGAGCTCGGTGCTCGAGATCCTGCTGCGCCGACAGGGGCGGGTGGTGCCGAAGAAGAACGTCGAGGACCACATCTTCGGGCTCGAAGGCGAGGTCGCCTCCAACGCGGTAGAAGTCTACGTCTCGCGGCTGCGCAAGCAGCTGGCCGAACACGGCGCCAGGGTGGTGATCCACACCATCCGGGGCGTCGGCTATCTCATGACCGCGGAGAAATAACGTGCCCGCCGGGGGCCATGCCAGATCGCTCACGTTCAAATCGCTGATCTCGCGCATCGTGTTCCTGCACATCGTCGCGGTCGCGGTGGTCGCGATCTTCTTGCCTCTGGTGCTGTTCTGGCTGCTCAATTCCGAGATCGACCAGCTGCATCGGGACGCCATGCGCGCGCAGGCCGAGGTGCTGGCGGAGCGTATCGTCGCGCAGCCGGACGGCACGTTGAGCTTCAACCTGCCCGACAGCCTGAAGGGCCTCTATTCGGACGCTTATGGCCGCTACCAGTTCGACATCCGCGATGCCGACGGCCGGCTGCTGTTCTCCTCGCACCGTCGCTCAGCCGCTGCGGCCGCATCACGCTTCTCCGACACGATCTCCGGCGCAGGCGTCACCCGCGATATTGCCGGCAAGACGCTCCGCATCCAGGTTGCCGAGGACCTCGCGCACCGCGACGTCATCATCGACGACATCGTCTCGAATTTCTTCCGGCGGGTGGGGTGGATCACCATCCCGATCCTCCTGGTCCTGCTTGCCACCGACATCATCATCTTCCGCCGCGCGATTGCGCCGCTGTGGAGGGCCTCGGAGGAGGCCAGCAATATCGGTCCGGCGCGTACTGATATCCGCCTGCCGACGGCGCAGATCCCGCGCGAGATCATGCCGCTGGTCACCGCCGTGAACCAGGCGCTCGATCGCCTCGAGGGCGGCTTTCGCGTGCAGCGGCAGTTCACGGCGGACGCCGCGCATCAGCTGCGCACGCCGCTCGCGATCCTGCGCACCCGGATCGAGACGCTCGACGACCGCGCCGCACGGCAGGCGCTGCTTGCCGACATCGAGGCCATGAGCCGCCTCGTCGCCCAGTTGCTGGAGATCGCCGAGCTCGACACATTGGTGCTCGATCCCGGGGAGACCGCGGATTTGCGCGCGGTCTGCGCCGAGGTGGTCGGTTCGATCGCCCCGTTCGCGATCGCGCAGCACAAGGACATCGCCCTGAAGGGGACTGACGCGCCGGTCAGGATCCACGGTAACTCGGAGATGCTTCAGCGTGCGATCTTCAACCTCGCCGAAAACGCCATCAAGTTCACCGCGAAGGACACCTGCGTCGAGGTCGAGGTGCGCGACGACGGTTCGGTGCGCGTGCGCGATTGCGGCCCGGGCATCGCGGAAGCCGAGCGCGAGCTGATCTTCCAGCGCTTCTGGCGCGCCGACCGCCGGCGCAGCGACGGCGCAGGCCTGGGGCTCTCGATCGTGCGCGCGGTGGCGGACGATCACGCGGCCATGGTTGCGGTGGCAAACCTCCCCGGCGGCGGCGCGGAGTTCACGCTGCGGTTCAGGTTGGCGAACGAGGTGGCCTCTTCACCCTCCCCTGGAGGGCAGGGGATCGCATCTGAGTTGTAGCGGCGGCCGGTGCCACGCCTCGTCCTTCGAGACGACCGCTGCGCGGTCTCCTCAGGATGAGGCTAAACAGCATCCGTGCTCGTTGAAACGGTCGGCCACGACCTCGGTCCTCATCCTGAGGGCCCGCCAACGGCGGGCGTCTCGAAGGATGGCCACAGGCGAGATCGCCTATATGCGATAGCCCTGCCCTCCAGGGGAGGGTAAGAGGGCAGCAGTCGCGCCATCCGCGCCTTACTTCTGCGGCGGGCCGAGATCCAGCGGCGGCAGGTCGATCTGCGGCACCTCGATCTTGATCGTAGAGGGGTCGATGTTCGACTGGACGCCCTTGTAGTGCATCACCATCGCGGGGAATGCGATCACCAGACCGACCATGATGATCTGGATGACGACGAATGGGACCGCGCCCCAATAGATCTGGCCCGTGGTGACGGGATCCATCCGCTTGCCGGTGAGGCGATCGGTGTATCGCTCCTTCGGTGCGACCGATCGCAGATAGAACAGCGCGAAGCCGAACGGCGGATGCATGAACGAGGTCTGCATGTTGACGCCGAGAATGACGCCGAACCAGATCAGGTCGATGCCGAGGTGCTCGGCGGCAGGTCCGAGCAGCGGGATCACGATGAAGGCGAGCTCGAAGAAGTCGAGGAAGAAGGCCAGTACGAACACGAGCGCGTTGACGAAGATCAGGAAGCCGACCTGGCCGCCGGGCAGGGAGGTCAAGAGGTGCTCGACCCAGACGTGGCCGTTGACGCCGTAGAATGTGAGCGAGAACACGCGGGCGCCGACCAGGATGAACACGACGAACGCCGACAGCTTGGCGGTCGATTCCGTGGCCTGCCGGATCAGGTCCCAGCTCAGCCGCCGCTTCGCGGCGCCGAGGAGGAGGGCGCCGGCGGCACCCATCGCGCCGCCCTCGGTCGGAGTCGCGATACCGATGAAGATCGTGCCCAGCACCAGGAAGATCAGGAACAGCGGCGGCACCATGACGAAGGTCGTCTGCTGTGCCATCTTGGACAGGAAACGGAAACCGGTCAGCTTGTCGATCAGCCAGTTCACCACGGCGACAGCGAACGCGAAGACGATGCCATAGAACATGCTGAGCACGACGTAATCGGCGCCATGCGTCTCGGAATTGCGCATCATGAACCATCCGAACACGCAGCTCGCGAGGAACAGCATGCCGAGCGAGACCAGGCCGCGGCTGCCGTCACCCTCGCGGAAGCCGATGGCCTCCTTCGGCAGGCCCGGCGCGGCCTTCGGGAAGATCATGCTGACCAGGAAGGCGTAGAGGGCGTAGAGGCCGGCGAGTACGAGGCCCGGAATGAAGGCGCCTTCGTACATGTCGCCGACCGACTTGCCGAGCTGGTCGGCCATCACGATCAGGACGAGCGAGGGCGGAATGATCTGCGCGAGCGTGCCGGATGCGGCGATGACGCCGGCCGCCACGCGACGGTCATAGCCGTAGCGCAGCATGATCGGCAGCGAGATCAGACCCATCGAGATCACGGACGCCGCGACCACGCCCGTCGTCGCCGCGAGCAGCGCGCCGACGAAGATCACCGCATAGGCAAGGCCGCCGCGGATGGTACCGAACAATTGGCCGATGGTGTCGAGCAGGTCCTCGGCCATCCCCGACCGCTCCAGCACCAGTCCCATGAAGGTGAAGAAGGGAATGGCGAGCAGCGTGTCGTTGTTCATCACGCCGTAGACGCGCTCCGGAAGCGCCTGCAGGAAGTCGGGATGGAATTGGCCGAGCTCGACGCCGATCACTGCGTAGAACAGGCCGACGGCGCCGAGCGAGAATGCCGCGGGATAGCCGAGCAGCAGCACGACGACCAGCGACGCGAACATGATGGGCGCCATATTGGCGATGATGAATGCGGTCATGATTCCCCCTACACCGTCGCCAACGGCTACTTCTTCTCGATCGCTTCGACGAGATGCTCGACTTCCGCCTCCAGCGCCGACACTTGGGATTCATGCGGATCGGGGATCAGCCCGCGCATGACCGCAATTCGCTTGATCAGTTCGGAGATGCCTTGCACGAGGAGGAAAGCGAACCCGATCATGATCAGGGATTTGGCGGGCCATTGCGGCAGCCCGCCGGCATTGCCGGATTGCTCGTTGATGTGGAAGGAGCGCTGGAAGAACGGCACTCCGGTGATGATCATCACGATGCACAGCGGAATGAGGAAGAACAGGTGACCGACCACGTCAATCCAGTTGCGGACGGTCTTGGGCAGCGCGTTGTTCACGATGTCGATGCGGATGTGCTCGTTGTCGAGCAGCGTCCAGGGCGAGCAGAGCAGGAAGACGATGCTGAACAGCACCCATTGCAGCTCGAGCCATGAATTCGAGGACGTATCGAACGTCTTGCGGATGATTGCATTGACCGCCGAGATGATCACGGCGAGCACGATCAGCCACGCGAGGCGCTTGCCCGTCCAGCGTGTGAACGCGTCGATCCCTTGGCTCAGCTTAAGGAGCGCTTGCAACGATAGGTCCTCCCCCGATTTCACCCCAGCCGTGTTGATTACGCCGACGCGGCGCGCGGCTTGTCTCGCCGCAACGGCTTGAGGCAGCAGGCACCAAACCAGCGGGCGTGCCGGCAGTCAATTGGAAGTTTGTTGGTAGTTAAGGGGAATAAGGCCCGTAATCCGACGGTGTCAGCCGCCGGTGACGCTCATATGCCTGGACACGCTGGGGCGGTCGTGGCGGCGGTCGATAATGAAATCGTGCCCCTTGGGCTTCAGCCCGATGGCGCGGTCGATCGCATCCGCAAGCAGCAGATCATCGCTCGATGCACGCAGAGGTTTGCGCAGATCGGAGGCATCCTCGTGGCCGAGGCAGGTGTGCAGCGTCCCCGTGCAGGTGATGCGCACTCGGTTGCAGGATTCGCAGAAATTATGGGTCATCGGCGTGATGAAACCGAGCTTGCCGCCGGTCTCGGCGACGCTGACATAGCGGGCCGGACCGCCGGTGCTCTCGGGCAGATCCGTCAGCGTGAATTGCTGGGCGAGGCGGGCGCGCACCAGCGACAGGGGCAGATACTGGTCGATCCGTCCCGATCCGATCTCACCCATCGGCATGACCTCGATCAGCGTCAGGCCCATGCCCTTGCCGTGAGCCCAGCGCATCAGTTCGGGCAGCTCGTCCTCGTTGAGGTTCTTCAGGGCGACGGCGTTGATCTTCACCGCAAGCCCTGCGGCGCGCGCGGCCTCGATCCCCTCGAGCACCTTGTCGATCTCGCCCCAGCGGGTGATCTCGCGAAACTTCCTGGGGTCAAGCGTGTCGAGGGAGATGTTGATGCGGCGGACGCCGCAATCGGCGAGCTCGTGCGCGTGCTTTGCAAGCTGGGTGCCGTTGGTGGTCAGTGTCAGCTCGTTCAATGCACCGCTCGAAAGATGCCGCGACAGCGAGCGCACCAGCGTCATCACGTTGCGGCGGACCAGCGGCTCGCCGCCGGTGAGCCGCAGCTTCTTCACGCCCTTGGCGATGAAGGCCGTGCAGAGCCGGTCGAGTTCCTCCAGCGTCAGGAGGTCCGCCTTGGGCAGGAACGTCATGTCTTCCGACATGCAGTAGAAGCAGCGCAGATCGCAGCGGTCGGTGACCGACACACGCAGATAGCTGATGGTCCGCCCGAACGGATCGGTCATCGCGCCCGACAGCGCGGCACGGGGGCTCGCAGAAAGTCCGTTCATACCAAATGCCTTGTCACTTACGGCGACGGGCGCACCTTTGCTTCAGCGGTGCTGAGAAAGCAATCTAAGCATCGGACGCGGCTAGGACAATCCGGTGGTATCGGCAGATCAGCGCTTGTCCGCATTCGGATCGGGGAACGGCGAGGCCGCTACGGGCGCTGCATCGGCCGGTGCTGCGGCGGGCGCGGCTGGTTTGGGCTTCTTCGGCCGGTGCGGCTTGCGGACCGGTTTCGGCGGCACCGCCGGCTGGAGTTCCGCAAACACCGGATTCGGATCGGTGGTGACGGAGGCGGGTGTGGTGAAATCGCCGGGATTCTTGACCACATTCACCGGGACGCTCGCCGGCTGGTACTTGGGCAGGGCGAAAGCGACCGTGAAAGGCGCATCGGGTGCGGGAACCGAGACCGAGCAGGGGGTCTTGCAGCCCTGACCGAGTGAGGTGGTGGCGTCAGCACCGGGCGGATTGGATTCGAGCCTGACCTGGACGGTCGGCGGTGCTGATTTGAACATGTCCCAGGACATCGAGGAGCAGCCACCGAGGCTCGCTCCCGCTAACGCAATCGCGATCACACGACGCATGAACCATCCACTTCTATTGCGACGAACCGCCACATCCCCGGCGCGACCTTAGGAGTGTCGTTTGGGGCAGGCAATTGGCGCGCGGTGCATAGGTAGTTGATGGTTAACGCAGGGCGTCGCGAGAATAATCTAGTTGTATCAGCTAGTTACGACGGGTGAAGTCGTCATCAGGCTGATGGCGGCCGCCGGCAGATCGCGCATGTGATGGATCAGCCGGTCCGGCTTCAATTCGGCGATCGGCACGTCGGTGTAGCCGAAGCTGACCCCGATCACGGGCACTCCGGCGCGCCGGGCGACCCCGACGTCAGTGCCGGCATCGCCGACCATGATGCTGGCCTTCACGTCTCCGCCGGCCCGCGCCACGGTCTCGCGGAAAATGGTCGGATCGGGCTTCTGGACGCCAAAAGTGTCCGCCCCGCAGATCGCCGCGAAACGGCGGCTGAGGTCGAGCTGGTCGAGCAGCCGCTTCGACAGCCATTCCAGCTTGTTGGTGCAGACCGCAAGGCGATGGCCTCGTGCCTCGAACTGGTCGAGTGCGGCCTCGAGCCCCTCAAAGGGGCGGGATTCGACCGCGATATGGTCGGCGTAATAGGCAATGAAATCCGCAGTCATCCGGTCCATGTCTTTGGGGGTGACGGTGCGGCCCTCGGCCTCCAGCCCGCGCTCGATCAGCTTGCGGGCACCGGCGCCGATCATGTTGCGGGCGGAGGCCATCGGCACGGGCGGCAGGCCTTCGCGGTCGAGCACGTAGTTCAGCGCGGTGATCAGGTCGGGCGCCGTATCCACAAGCGTGCCGTCGAGATCGAAGACGATGGTGTGAGGGCAAGTCCCTTTGAAGGAGGTCATGGTCCAAGCGCTACCGGCCCGGTCGCATCCGCGCAAGGGGCGGGCCCATAAGATCACCTTATAGGCCTGTTCCCGCGAGGAAAACGAGGCTACATAGGCCGCCGAAAGCGGCCGCGATCGGCGGCTCATCCTCCGAATCCAGGGCGGGCGCACACGTGAACATGGACCAGTTGAAGCGGCAGGCTGCTGCGCGCGCCCTCGAGGAGGTGCGCGACGGCATGCAGCTCGGGCTCGGCACCGGCTCGACAGCCAAACATTTCGTCGAGCTGCTCGGCGAGCGCGTCGCCGCCGGGCTCAAGGTGATCGGCGTACCGACCTCCGAAGCCACGCGCGCTGATGCGGAACGTTGCGGAGTGCCGCTGACGACGTTGGATGAGATCGACCATCTCGACATCACCGTCGACGGCGCCGACGAGATCGACCCCGAGCTCAATCTGATCAAGGGCGGCGGCGGTGCGCTGCTGCGCGAGAAGATCGTGGCGGCCGCCTCGGATCGCATGATCGTGATTGCGGACGACACCAAATGGGTGCCGACGCTCGGCAAGTTTCCGCTGCCGGTCGAGGTTATCCCGTTCGGGCTCGGAGCGACGCGCCGCGCGATCGAAAAGGCATTTGCCGAATGCGGCGTTTCCGGGCAAATGGCGGTCCGCAAGGACAAGGGCGGCCACGTTTTCGTCACCGATGGCGGCCACTGGATCGTCGATGCCCAGCTCGGACGTATTGTGAATCCCCCCGGTCTCGCCAAGGCGTTGAGCGCCATCCCCGGGGTGGTCGAGCATGGTTTGTTCATCGGCTTGGCCAGCTCGGCCGTTCTGGCGGGCGGCGAAGGAATTCGCGTGATTGAACGGCGCAAGCCGAAAGGAGACCTGGAATGAAGAACGTGTTGAAATTCTTGCCGGCCGCAACCCTTGCCGCGGGATTGGCGCTTTCGGCCGCCCCGGCGGTGGCGCAGCAGCCGGCCCAGCCAAAGGCTGCCGCCGCACCGGCCCAGCCGAAGGCATCGCCGGCCGCGATCGCAGCGGCCAGGGAGATCCTGCAGATCAAGAACGCCACCGCGATGTACGCCGGTGCCGTGCCCGGCGTCGTCGAGAAGACCAAGATCGCGCTGATCCAGCAGAACCTCAACTACCAGAAGGATCTCAACGAGGTCGCCCCGATCGTGGCCCAGCAGCTCAACGGCCGCCAGAACGAGATCGGCGAAGGCATGGCCCAGATCTATGCCAGCGAGTTCACCGAGCAGGAGCTGAAGGATCTCGTCACCTTCTACAAGTCGCCGCTGGGCAAGAAGCTGATCGAGGCCGAGCCGCGCGCCATCGGGCTCAGCATGGCCTTCATGAACTCCTGGGCCCAGAACTTCGCCGACACCGTGATGGGCGCCTTCCGCGCCGAGATGCGCAAGCGTGGCAAGGAGATCTGATCGATCCTATCTGATCAGAGATTGTTGAAAGAGGTGGAGTGGACCATGGCTGAATTCGACGTCGACCTCTTCGTCATCGGTGGTGGTTCGGGCGGCGTGCGTGCCGCCCGCATCGCGGCCGGGCACGGCGCCCGCGTGATGATCGCGGAAGAGTATCGCATGGGCGGCACCTGCGTGATCCGCGGTTGTGTGCCGAAGAAGCTGTTCGTGATCGGATCGCATTTTCGTCAGGACCTCGAGGACGCCGCGGGTTTCGGCTGGACCGTTCCGCCGGCCAGCTTCGACTGGCCGACGCTGATCGCCAACAAGGACAAGGAGATCGCGCGGCTGGAGGCGGCCTACACGACGAACGTCGAGAAGTCGGGCGCGCAGATCGTCAAGAGCCGCGCGGTGATCGAGGACGAGCACACCGTCCGCCTGCTCGAGAACGACAGGAAGATCACCGCAAAATACATCCTGATCGCCACCGGCGGCGCGCCCAACCATGGCGCCGCGATTCCCGGCATCGAGCATGTGATCTCCTCCAACGAGGCGTTCCACCTGAAGGAGCTGCCGAAGCGGATCGTGATCCAGGGCGGCGGCTACATCGCGCTGGAGTTCGCCGGCATCTTCGCCGGCTTCGGCTCCGACGTCACCGTGATCTATCGCGGCGACAACATTCTTCGCGGCTTTGACGAGGATGTCCGGACCCATGTTCGTGCCGAGATGGAGAAGCAGGGCATCACCATTCTCACCGGCTGCACGGTGACCAAGGTCGATCGCCACGGCGAGAGCTTCACCACCCATCTGTCGAACGGATCGAGCATCGGCTCCGACCAGGTGATGTTCGCCATCGGCCGCCATCCCAACGTCGCCAATCTCGGGCTGGAGAAGGCCGGCGTCGCCATCAACCCGAACAATGGCGGCATCGCCGTCGACCATTTCTCCAGGAGCTCGGTCGACAGCATCTATGCGATCGGCGACGTCACGCACCGCTTCAACCTGACGCCGGTCGCGATCCGCGAGGGCCATGCCTTTGCCGACACCGTGTTCGGCAAGCGCGAGGTCAGGGTCGATCACGCCAACATCCCGACGGCCGTGTTCTCGCAGCCGGAGGTCGGCACGGTTGGCCTGACGGAAACCGAGGCGCGCGCGCAATTCAACCACGTCGACATCTACAAGACGACGTTCCGCCCCATCAAGGCGACGATGTCGGGCCGCGATACCCGCGTGCTGATGAAGCTCGTCGTCGATGGCGCGACTGATCGCGTGCTCGGCTGCCACATCGTCGGCGATGCCGCCGCCGAGATCACGCAAGCCGTCGCGATCGCGGTGAAGATGAAGGCGACCAAGGCCGATTTCGACGCGACCATCGCGCTGCATCCGACCGCGGCCGAAGAGCTCGTCACGATGCGCACGCCGACCGCGCGCCACGTGCGTCAGGCGGCGGAGTAGCTTTCAGCCGTACAGATACCCGACGGGCTTGCCTTCGGTGCGCAGGGGACGGATGTCCTTGTGCGTGATGATCCGGCCGGCGAGGCCGTCGATCTCGTCACGCTGCGTCGGCGTCCAGCTGCGCAGCTCGTTCATGCCCTTGAGCAGGCCGAGCCGCAGCACCTGGGTGTTTTCGCCGACGCCCGTAAGGCTGATGGAATCCTTGCTCGCCGTCACCACGTCGCCGGCGGACAGTTCGAAGCTCTCGCCGGTCTTTCTCTTGAACTCGGCATTGCCGCGAATGACGCGATAGATCACGACCTCGCCCTTGGCGAAACAGCTCGCGTCGGCGGCGGTCGACGTGCTCTTCGGCAGCAGCGACTGACCGCGTGGGTCGGTTGCGATGATGTGGCCAGCGACGAGATGGCCGCTCGGAATCTCGATGCCGATATCGCGCACGTGGACCGGCATGGCCGATTTGACCGAGCCATCGGTGAGCGGCCTGAACAGTGCATCCAGCGCCAGGGGATCCTGGAGCCAGAAGCCGGCATCGGCCGGCCGGTCGTGCAGAGGGTGGCTCCAGGCCACGCGCGGCGTCTCGGCCTCGTTGATCTGGTCCGGACCGACGATCGTCGGGTTCGGAAACGTCGTCGGATCGGTGATGAAGGCTTCGAGGAATTTGCCCGAATAGCCCATCGAGATCGGATCGGGCACCACGGTCTGCGGCGTCTTCAGGTTCTCTTCGGTCGACAATCCCGACCAGGTGTAGAACAGCTGGCGGTGGACGATCGCGCTTTGCAGCATCACCGCGCCGGGGCCGACATTGTAGAAGCGCCCGTCATAGTCGAAGGTGAACGCGCCCGAGGTGACCAGCACGAGCTGAAAGCCGCCCGGCGGCAGATGCAGATGGAAATCGGTGGGGCCGGTGTCGGGCCGGTAGATCGGCAGATTGGTCGCGACCTCGTGCAGCAGGAAGGTCTCGTTGTTGGCGTGAAAGCCTTCGTCGGCGCGGTTGTAGAGGGCCTGCGGCCGGTACGTCGCCTCGAACTTCGCATCCCGGTCGCGATCGATCGCCACGAAGTCCTGGTCGTTGAGACGCAGCCGCGCGCCGTTCGGATGGGTGAGACCGGTGAATTTGAGATCTCCGGCAGCATGCACGTTCATGGCATTCTCCGATATGGGGCCGTCCATCCCGGAGCTGGGCGCACGCAACTTATCCGCTCTCTATCGTGGGCGGGCAGGGAATTGGGCCAGATGCTGTCTTGCGAATTTTGGGCCAGTCGGCGCGCAATGCGCGCACAGGCTCGCCGTCCGCGGGCGCCGCGCAAGAAAAGCGAGATCGCACCAAAGGTTAGACCACGGGTTCGCCAACCTGCATGACCTTTCCGCGCAGGTCCGCAAGTTCGGTGGAGCGACCTATCTTGTCTAATTTGTCGGCAGGTCCTGCAGGGGCATGCAGCCGTGCAAGCTCGCGGCGACGGGCAAATGCCCGGCGGCTCAGTGTCTCAAGCCGTTCATTCGAACGACTGACGGACGCTCCGCTCGGGCTTGCCGAACGGGCTATCCGCCCACTTCGCCATGTCCAGCGCGCGGGCGTCGAGGCCTTCACACCAGAGGCAGCTCGGTTCCACGCGGCCTTTGGCCGTCAGCATCGGGACAAGCGCATGGCCGCAGCCGGCGCAGGATGTGGTGCGATTCATGCGCTTCTCCGCGCTCATCGGATTCAAGGGCGACATCTTCGCTGCCGAGGCTTGCGCGAGCGCTATGGCGGCGGCTCGTTCCCGAGATGATAGATGTAGCGATCAATCGTGACACGGTTGCGATGTCGTCGCCGCTTGCGCGACAGGGGAGCGTATCGCCTCCCGGGCTCTGCGCCAGAACGCGAAGAGCGTTGCAGCGCGCCCCGGACGCGGTCCATCGCTATGGAACCGATGCGGCGGCTGGTCGCAGTCATGTTGCCTTGATTCCGACAGAGCCGCCTTTATCTCTGAGCAGAACAAGAATCCGGGCCCCTCTGGCGAGGACGCCGACCATGTCGGCAAACCTCGTGATGTCGGATGACCTGTCCCGCGCGAATGCGATGGATCGGCCGATCGTCGGGCCTTTGTTCGTTCTCTCCGACTATTCGTCCCGATCGCAGCTCCGTGCGGCCATTTCAAGTTAAGGGAGCTACGATGTCTGACGCCCGAACTTCAAATCCGATGGAAATCGAGATCACGGAGCCGACGAGCCTGAACGAGCAGGCGGCGGTCGCGTTGGTGATCGTGGGCGCGCTGGTTGCGGTTGCCGACCGGCGCGTCTCGCCGGTCGAGCGCGACGAGGTGATCCGTTTCATCAGGGACCGCAAGCTGGCGCCGCACATTCCAGACGAACGGCTCTATGCGATGTTCGATGAACTCGCCGAACGGCTCGAGGAGCCGGATTTTGCCAACGTCGTGATCGACACGCTGCGGCCGGTTTCGAATCTGCCGCTCTCGTCCCATTTGATGGAGCTGTCGGAGCGCGTTGCTGCCGCAGATGAGGACGTCCATCCCCACGAAGTCCAGGCGATCAAGTTGTTGCGCTTGCTGACGCTGGTGCTGCCGCGCGCGAAGCCGGTCGTGCCCAGTGCATCGGACGCCACGCTCCAGGCCGCCCTGAAGGAGTAAGCATGAGCACAGTTTCGGACGAGCGCACCACCGAAGCCGTGGGCACCACCGGCGAGATCGCCGGTGGAGACCCGCGGCTGGCCAAGCTCGTCGACCGCCTGCCGGGGCGCATGGGCGACACCTTCACCTATCTGCTCAAGCCGTCCAGCCGCTGGGTCAGGATCCCCTCGGGCACGCTGCTGGTCGCCGGCGGCGTGCTCTCCTTCCTGCCGCTGCTCGGCGTCTGGATGCTGCCGCTCGGCCTCGCGCTGCTCGCCGAGGACGTGCCGGCGCTGCGCTCCTCCCGTTCGAAGGTCTTCGACTGGATCGAGCGCCGCAAGCCGCATTGGCTCGATCCGTCGACATCGAAAAATGATCAAACATGACTGAATTCATCACCGCCGAGGCGCTGACCGCGCTGTTTCAGGTCGTCCTGATCGATCTCGTGCTCGCCGGCGACAACGCCGTCGTCATCGGCCTCGCCGCGGCGGGCCTGCCGGCTCAGCAGCGCCGCCGCGCCATCATCGTCGGCATCGCCGCCGCCACCGTGCTGCGCATCGTCTTCGCCGGTGTTGCGACCCAGCTCCTGCAGGTCATCGGACTGCTGCTCGCCGGCGGCGTGCTGCTGCTCTGGGTCTGCTGGAAGATGTGGCGCGAGTTGCGCGAGCAGGCCACGCATTCGGAGCAGCTCGCGTTCAGCCATGGCGGCGGCGCGGATGCCGCGCCGGCACAGCGAAAGACCTTCGGCCAGGCGGCGGTGCAGATCGTCGCCGCCGACGTCTCGATGTCGCTCGACAATGTGCTCGCGGTCGCGGGTGCCGCGCGCGAGCATCCCTACATCCTCGCCTTCGGCCTGTTGCTGTCCGTCGCGATGATGGGGGTCGCCGCCGATCTGCTCGGCCGCGTGCTCCAGAAGCAGCGCTGGGTCGCCTATGTCGGCCTCGCCATCATCATTTACGTCGCCTTCGAGATGATCTATCGGGGCTCGCTCGAGCTCGCGCCTGTCATCGCGAGTCTCTGAGGCGCATTCCTGTCTGCAATCCGGAGCGATCCATGACGTCTGAACCCAAAGCACCTTCGGCGCCGGCCACGCCGCTGCCGCCGGTCGGCCTGCTACCGAAGCTGATCTTCGGCTCGCGCTGGCTGCAATTGCCGCTCTATGTCGGCCTCATCGTCGCGCAGGCCGTCTATGTGCTGTTGTTCCTGAAGGAGCTCTGGCACCTGGTCCTGCACTCGTTCGACGCCAGCGAGCAGCAGATCATGCTGGTCGTGCTCGGGCTGATCGACGTCGTCATGATCTCGAACCTTCTGATCATGGTGATCGTGGGCGGATACGAGACTTTCGTTTCCCGGCTGAACCTCAGCGGCCATCCTGACGAGCCGGAATGGCTCGGTCACGTCAATGCCAGCGTGCTCAAGATCAAGCTCGCGATGGCGATCATCGGCATTTCCTCGATCTCGCTGCTCAGGACCTTCATCGAGGCCGGTAATCTCGGCACCAACCGCAGCAATTTCACCGAGAGCGGCGTGATGTGGCAGGTCCTGATCCACATGACCTTCATCATCTCGGCGATCGGCATCGCCTGGGTCGACCGCCTCAGCGAGAGCGGCCATCGCAAGGAGGCTGGCCACGGCTGAGCCCGCGAATGGGGCCGCGCCTTGAGGCCGCGGCCCCGCCACCGTATCGGCGGAGCCTTGCCGAACGTCGTCTTGCAGCTCCGCGCGAGGGATCACAAGCCGCCGATGAGCGGGTGATGTTTGCTTTGAACGACCATCCAGCCTTCTGACGGGAGATGGCCGGCGTCCGTTCATGGTTTCTGTCCGCGGAGCTCGCGGGATGCCGTCGCCTCCGCTCTGTGGAGAGCGTATTCATTCCGCCGGGCTGCCGACGACCGCACCCTGCCTGACGTCTTCGCGGGCGAGGATCAGCAGAAGGCCGACGATGATCAACTCGACCACCGCGAAGGCGACGAAGGCCCCGGTGAACGCGCCGGAAGAGGCGTTGATGATGGCTCCCATCATCCAGGGCGCCACGAAAGCCGACAAGATGCCGAACACCTCCGCATAGCCGATCGCCGCCGGTGCGAGCGCGTCGGAGTATTTTTCGCTGAGCAGTGCGAAGATCGCGCCGCCGCCGAGCAGCGCGACGCCGCTGAGGGCTGCGAACAGCACCAGCACACCGAACGGCATCGGCGTAACGACGCTCCAGAGGAACATCAGTGCGGTCAGGAAGGCGAGCCCCGCGGTGAGCTTGATCATGAACGGCTTGCCGAGCCGGTCGGACATGTAGCCGCCGATCACCAGGAACAGGACCTGCGAGAGCCCCATCACGGTGCCGATCACGGCGCCGGCTTCCGGCGGCATGTGCTGCACGGCGATAAAGGCGGGCACCACCCAGGTCGCCGTGCCGGCGATTGCGAAGGTGCAGGCCACGATGCCGAAGCCACCGACTGCGATCCATTTCGAGCGGAAGATTTCGCCAAGCGGCAGGTGCTTCTGAGGCGTCTCGTTCCCCCAGGTGAAGTCGACGATGCCGATCTCGCTCGGGCCATTGCGAACGACGAGGGCGTTAATCGCAGCGACGATCAGGGTGCCGATCGCCAGTACCGCGAAGAAGGTCCGCCATCCGGTCGCAATGGTCAGGGGAATGCCAAGTGCAAAATCGAGGGTGATGGCGAGGCTGTAGGCCGCAAGGATGATTCCGACCACCGACCCGCGCCGGCTCTGCGGAAACCAGCCGAAGATCAGCTTCATGTTGCCGATGAAAATGCCGGCATCGAAGAAGCCGATCAGGAGTCGCAGCAGCACAAGCTGGGTGTAGGTCTGGACGAACACCTGAAGCATCATCCCGAGACCGGTGCCGGCAAGTCCGATCAGCAGCATGTTGCGCGCCGTCATCGAGCGGCTCACCGGTGACCACACCATCATCCCGATGCCATAGGTCAATGCGAAGATGCCCTGCGCCAGACCGGCCTCGGCGGGATTGAGTTTCAGGCTCTCGGAAACGAACGGCAACACGGCCGCGAAGGCGTACCAGTCGGCCGCGAGGAATATCTCGCAGAAGATGGCGAGCGCCAGCATGCACTTTTGCCAGACGGCAATCCGTCGGCGGTCGCTCTCGGAAATGGTGGTCCAGTTGATCGTCATGATCGATCCTCGCGGTTTGAGCTTTCGGCGGGAGACGAGCATCAGGCCGGGGGCGGCAGGAAATTGACCTCGTGCTCGGCGGCACGCCGAACGACTTCCTGCGGATCGGGCAGGTTGTGGATGCGCTCGAACAGCTCCTTGAGCGATCGCGTCGGCGCAACCCAGAACAGGCTGGTCGCGGTTTCGCCGGACTTGTTGAAGATGCCGTGGGGAATGCCCTTGGGCATGCGCACGAGGTCCCCGGCGGTCGCCACCAGGTCCTTCCCGTCAAGCCAGAGATCGTAACGGCCGCTCAGTACGTAGACGAATTCGTCCTGGGTCGGATGAACGTGCGGCGGCACGAAGGTGCCGTCGGGAAACACGGCATGCCAAGCCATCGACGCCTCGGAGTGCTGCTTCAGCGTGTATGTCTGGCCCAGAATGTTCCATACGATGTTGCCAAAGCCGTCTTTGGCGGGGGTAACGCCCGGAGGCATCTCGATCATGGTGGTGTCCTTCTGTCTGAGCTACTCGGCTAGGAAATCGGTGACGTGATGCGCGGCTGAGGGCGTTTCCTCGAACACCAGATGTCCCGTGTCCGGCACCAGCGTTACGCGCGCGTGGGGCAGCCCGGCCTTCCAGGCCTCGGCCTGCGCCGTTGGGCGCAGGCGATCCGCGGCGCCCCACAAGACCAGCGTCGGCATCGTGATCCGGTGCAGCCAGTGCGCGAGCTTTGGATTGCCCTGCGGATCGCTGCGGATCAGCTTGGCGAAGCCCGTCACCTCGCGCCCGAGGCGGGCGTCGAACGCAGGATCTGGCGCCTTGGGAAAGTAACGCAGCGCGTTTGACGGATCGTGCGCGAGATAGGCCGGCAAATCCTGTGGCGCGATCTCGAACAGGCCGGGGGCCGGCGCGCTCGCAACCACGAGGCCGGCGGGCGCGACCAGCACCAGCTTGCGGACGCGATGCGGCTGGCGGATGGCGAGCTCGGCGGCGAGCCACCCGCCGAGCGAAAATCCGGCAAGATCGAACGTCGCCAGTCCCAGCTTGTCGAGCAAGTCCGTGGTCTGGAGGACATGATCCTCGATCGTATCGATCCAGGCTGCATCGCCGGAGTCGCCGAAACCGGCCTGATAGGGAATGATGACGGTGTGCCGCTTCGCCCAGTCGCGCGCCATCTCAAAGCCGGTAAACGTTCCGGTCCCGTGCAGGAACACCAGCGGGGGGCCGCTTCCGATGCTGTGAACGACGGTGCGCACGCCGTTGATGTCGTATTCCGCGCGAGCAAAGCCGGTGAGGTCGGGCGAGGGTTTGACGGTCTCAAGCATGATGGATGTCTCCGGTTGAAGGCAGCCTGTCTGGGCACCGCAGCGGAAGAGGGGTCATGCGGCCTTGGCTCGGCGGTTGCCGACAAGCGCTGCGAATTGCTCCACGGCGTTGGCAAGGCGGGCGGCAATCATCGGCGCCAAGGGGCCGCCCGGCGCCAGTTCGTCGCTGCTCGCATAGATCGCGGTCGACACCGTGCAGGCCTCGAAGAACCCGAACAACGGACGGAGCTGATGCTCGACCACCAGCGAGTGGCGCAGCCCGCCGCCGACCGCTGTCAGCAGCACCGGGCGATTGCGCAGCACGCCGGGCTTGATCAGGTCAAAGACATGCTTGAACAGGCCGGGATACGAGCCCTGGAACACCGGGCAACCGATCACCAGGCCATCCGCCTGCTCGATCGCCTCGACGAGGTCGCGCGCGCGCCCGTCGAGCCCGTTGCGCGTAAACGCGGCGATGCCCTGGCCGGCATCGACGAGGTCGAGGATGTCGGTCTTGAGCGCGTGTTGCGCCAGGAGATCGGCCGCAACGGCTTCAACAAGCACGCGCGACTTTGCCGGGCGCCAGCTGCTGCCGCAGAAGCCAACGATGCGGGATCCGTTCACGCCGACCTCCCGCGCGCTCAGCCAGTCACCCCGAACACAGTCCATTGCGCGCCGGGCCCGGGAAGGCCGAGCAGCGCACGGCCGCATTCCTCGACGATCTGGTCGGCCATCAGGATGTGCTGGGTGCCTGAGTGGATGTCGCGATAGAAGCGCTGCATCGGCGTGTTGTGCAGCGAGGCACCTCGGGCTGCCCGGTGCGCGAAGGTCGAGACGTCGGACAGGACGTCGTGGATGTGCCGCAGCGACAGCTTGATCATTGTCATTTGCGCCAGCGAGGGACTTTCGCCGCCGGCGCAGGTCTCGGAGACCTCCTTCCAGGTTTCGTGCACCAGCGCACATGCCGCGCGAAAACGAGCCTCGGCCTGCGCGAACTGGAACTTGAAGCTGGCGCTCTCGCACGACTTGCCGAAGGGATCCTGGCGCGGGACGATGACCTTCACGAGTTCGTCGAGCATGCGGCGGCCGACTCCGACCGCCCAGCTCGAGTGCGCCCAGGCGCTATAGCCCGCGAGCCCCAGCGCGCCCTGCACGCCGCCGCGACGTGGCGCGCCGATGTCGAAATCGTAGGTCATGTGTGTCGGCACGAACAGCTCGTCGCCCTCGCTGAGCGTGTAGTCGAAGCTTCCGGTGGCGCGCAGGCCGAGCACGTCCCAATTGCCCATCAGCTTGATGGTCGCCCGCGGATGATGGGTGACGACGATCTTGGGCTGTCCGTTGGGACCGAACACCATGTCCTTGCCGGAGGCGTCGGTGACGAAGCAGCCGGAATGAACCCATTCGGCATGCTGGATGCCGCTGCCATAGGCCCAGTTGCCGCGGATCATGTAGCCGCCATCGACCGGACGGGCGAAGCCCCGCGGGACGCCGTTGCCGGCGATGGTGATGTCGGCGCCTTTTGCGAAGACCTTCTTGATGCCCTCGTCCTCGACGTAGATGGCGAGCGTCGTGCCTTCCATGTTGTTGCCGATGGCACACCATCCGGCGGACGCATGCGTGTAGGCAAGGCGCTCGATCACGGTCATGGCGTCGTAGGGCAGAAGTTCGGCGCCACCGACCTCGCGGGGAAACAGCATGGTGTAGATGCCGGCCTTGCGAAGCGCGGCGACGACGTCGTCGGTGAGATAGCCCTGCGCCTCGGCCTCGGCCGCGCGGGACTCGACCAGTGGCAGCACGGCGTCAAGGCGCGCGTGGAACTCGGCCACTGATGGCGTCGTGGAGGGCCTGGCGGCGCGTTGCATGGAAAGGCTCATGGTCGGTATCTCCACGTCAAGCTGTTGCTCCGCCGTGCGATCGGCGGGGAGGATCGGGACCGGCGGGGGACGGCGTCCTCCGTCGGCAAAGCTCCGCCGTCGCGTGCCAAGGCGGTTGGCGCACGGGTGAGCAGGCAGCTCGCGATGGTGACGTGTCCCCGTCGGAATCGCGTGATGATCCTCACGCGATCACGATGGCCAAATGCTAGGGATGAAGCGGGCAGACCGGCAATCCCCCATCATGGGGGGATCGCCGTTGCTGCTGTGCCGCAAAGCTGAGCCGAAGAACCACGGTTCTGCCGCTTCTTTTCGCTTGACCGGAGAACAGGCGAAGAAGAAATTTTAAGCCTATAACAAATCCTAATAGGCGCACGTCGCGCGAGGAGTGGCGGTGAGGGCCAAGCAGGAGCAGTTTGACGGTCTGCCCGAAGGCCGGCTGGCGGATCGTTTGATGTCGATCGCCGAGAGCCGTTCGGTGCGTGCGCTTGGCGTGGCCTGTTGCTCAGCAATCACCGAACTCACGGGATCGCCGACCGTCGGCCTCTACCTGCTCGACGGGCTCGAGCCTGCCCTGGTCTACAGCCGCTACGTCGCCGACGGCCTGCTCGACAATTACAAGGCCGGCTTCTGGAAGCACGACCCGGTGCTCGACTGCATCATGACCCGCGGCTGCGCGGTCGACGGCGAAACCGTGATCGGCCCGCAGCATTGGCGACATAGCCCGACCTTCGAGATGCTGCATGAATGGGGCTTCGCCTACAATATGGGCGGGCCACTCTGGTGTGGCCAGAAGATCATTGGCGTGCTCTTCACTGCGACGACGGAGACGGGCGCACCCTATACGCCGCGCGCACGACTGCGCATGGAGATGCTATGCCGCGCCGGCTCGCTGGCGCTGACCAACATGATGAATGCGGGCGAGATTGAAACCCACCGTAGCCCGAGCCGTCATCCCGGGGCGGCCGGGACGCTGTCGGCATCGCTGCCGCCGCGCTCGGCCGATGTCGCCATCAGGGTTTGCCGCGGCCAGACCAACAAGGAGATTGCCCGCGAAATGGGGATATCCGACCAGACCGTGAAGGAGCACGTCGCCAATCTGTGCCGCCGGTTCGGCGTGCACAACCGGACCGAACTTGCGGCCTGCCTTCTGAGCGCGCGGCAGTAGAGCCGCCGACTGCAGCGGGCGTTCGGCCTCCGGATCGATAAAATTGTCTGTTATCCGTACAGCGGCGGCAAACCCAACGGACAAGATCCGCGCAGCCTTAAACTTCGATTTTGGAACCGATCTGCATCCTGCCCGCAACAGGGCAGGGCATCGGCATGTCAATTCTCAGGGAGATCATCGCAGCGGTCGCGGGAGTCTACGCGCTCCTGTTCGTCTGCGACGCATTGTTCGGCGTCGGCGAGACGCGTTTCGACGACGCATATTACCGCGCCAGCTTCTACGCGCCGCGGCCGATGGAATTCCGCTTCGCCGGTGACACGCCGCCGGCGGTGCGCGTCAGCGACGCTTTCGCACAGTTCGCGCCGGGCGAAGCCAAGCCGAACAGGCGCTACTCGTCTCTGACGACGATCATCCGATAACGCAGCCTCATTCTCCCTGTATCCATTCGGCGACGCCGCGCCACACAGATGGCGCGGGCTCGAGACCCATTCGGCCCATTGCAGGAAGACGCCCTTGGGCAGATCCTCGCCGGCAGGAACAGGGTGCCGGTCAGCGCATAGCCGTCGGTCGCGGGGAAGCTGATCTCGTCGATGAAAACGTCGTCCAGTGCCGCGTCCATGGGCGATCAGTGTCCTGCCGGTTTCTTTGCCGGCCCCGACCAGATTCGAATTCGGCTTTGCCCGCAAGGGTTTGCGCTGCGAAATGGATTTACAACTGGCGGTCGGAAGCCAGCCTGTGTATAAGGCGGCCCTCGCAACCCCTAGATCAGGTTGTGCTTTTTGCTTCACGGAGAGATTGCGATGTCCGAGCGGTGGACGCCCGAGTCCTGGCGCAGCAAGCCGGTGCTACAGGTGCCCGACTATCCCGACGCCAAGGCTTTGGCCGACGTCGAGGCCCAGCTTGCGACCTTTCCGCCGCTGGTGTTCGCCGGCGAGGCGCGCAATCTGAAGAAGGCGCTTGCGCGCGTTGCGGCGGGCGAAGCCTTCCTGCTCCAGGGCGGCGACTGCGCCGAGAGCTTTGCCGAGCACGGCGCCAACAACATCCGCGACTTCTTCCGCGTGCTGCTGCAGATGGCGGTCGTGCTGACCTATGCCGGCGCGGTGCCGGTGGTGAAGGTCGGCCGCATCGCCGGCCAGTTCGCCAAGCCGCGCTCGTCGCCGACCGAGAAGATGAACGGCGTCGAGCTGCCGAGCTATCGCGGCGACATCGTCAACGACATCGCCTTCACGAAGGAAGCGCGCATGCCGGATCCGCAGCGCCAGCTGATGGCCTATCGCCAATCCGCGGCGACGCTGAACCTGCTCCGCGCCTTCGCCACCGGCGGCTTCGCCAATCTCGGCAGCGTGCATCAATGGATGCTCGGCTTCCTCAAGGATAGTCCGCAGTCCCGCCGCTACAAGGAGCTGGCCGACCGCATCTCGGACGCGCTCAACTTCATGCGCGCCTGCGGCCTCGATCTCGAAAGCCATCCCGAGCTGCGGGCCACCGATTTCTACACCAGCCACGAGGCGCTGCTGCTCGGCTACGAGCAGGCCATGACCCGCGTCGATTCCACGACCGGCGACTGGTACGCGACCTCGGGCCACATGATCTGGATCGGCGACCGCACCCGTCAGCTCGATCACGGCCATGTCGAGTATTTCCGCGGCATCAAGAACCCGATCGGGCTCAAATGCGGCCCCTCGCTGAAGGCCGACGAGCTCTTGAAGCTGATCGACGTGCTCAATCCCGACAACGAGCCGGGCCGGTTGACGCTGATCGGCCGCTTCGGCTCGGACAAGATCGGCGAGCACCTGCCGAACATGATCCGCGCCGTGAAGCGCGAGGGCCGGGTCGTGGTCTGGTCGTGCGATCCCATGCACGGCAACACCATCACCTCCACGTCGGGCTACAAGACGCGGCCGTTCGACCGCATCCTGTCCGAGGTGAAGTCGTTCTTCGCGATCCACGCGGCCGAAGGCACCCACGCCGGCGGCGTGCATCTGGAGATGACCGGCCAGAACGTCACCGAGTGTCTCGGCGGCGCCCGCGCGATTACGGACGAGGACCTCAACGACCGCTACCACACGGTCTGCGATCCCCGTCTCAATGCAGAGCAATCCATCGACATGGCTTTCCTGGTCGCGGAGCTCCTCAAGCAGGAGCGCGTCGGCAAGGCCCAGCCGATTCCGGCCGCAGCGGGGCTCTGAAACCTTGCTGCGGATCTGGAAGGCCACGATCAATTCCCGGAACGGTCTGGCCTTTGCGTTCCGATCGGAGCAGGCCGTCCGCGAGGAGATCTTTGCGCTCCTGCTGGCGGTGCCACTCGCCTGGTTCATCGGCGCGACCGCGATGCGCGCGGTCGAGCTGGTGTGTTCCGTCGCATTCGTGCTGGTGGTCGAGCTGCTCAACACCGCGATCGAGAAGCTCGCCGACCGGCTGACCCTGGATCACGACAAGCAGATCGGGCGGGTCAAGGACATGGGCTCGGCCGCGGTCGGCGTTGCGCTGCTGATGGCAGGCGCGTTCTGGATCATCGCCATCATCGAGCGATTGGGGTTCCTGTAGCTTCCGGAGAAGATCCATTGCGCGCGGATGTCCGAGGCCTCTTCATTTTCGATGCAATTCGACCTCTCCCTTCGGGAGACAGCAATTGCCCTGCTTCGGGAGAGGCGCCGGAGAGAGCTCGATGACCGAACGTCTCAATGAATTCGCGGTCACGCTCGCCCAGCTCAACCCGACCATGGGCGATATCGAGGGCAATGCCGCCAAGGCGCGTGCCGCGCGTGCGCAGGCCAAGTCCGATGGCGCCGATCTCGTGCTGTTTCCGGAATTGTTCATCGCTGGCTATCCGCCGGAAGACCTGGTGCAGAAGCCGGCCTTCCAGGCCGCCTGCCGCGCCGCGATCGAAAGCCTCGCGCGCGAGACCGCGGACGGTGGTCCGGCCATGCTGGTCGGCACGCCCTGGGTCGAGGAGGGCAGGCTCTACAATGCCTGCGCGCTGCTCGACGGCGGCCGCATCGCGAGCCTGCGCTTCAAGTGCAACCTGCCGAACTACGGCGTGTTCGACGAGAAGCGGCTGTTTGCGCGCGGCCCTGCCGCCGGTCCCGTCACCGTGCGCGGCGTGCGCATCGGCGTGCCGATCTGCGAGGACATCTGGCTGGAGGAGTCCGAGGATTACGAGAACGTGGTCGAGACGCTGGCGGAGACCGGCGCCGAGATCATCCTCGTGCCGAACGGCTCGCCCTATGCCCGGGACAAGAACGACGTGCGCCTGTCGGTCGCGGTCGCGCGCGTCACCGAGAGCGGCCTCCCGCTGGTCTATCTGAACCAGGTCTGCGGCCAGGACGAGCTGGTGTTCGACGGCGCCTCCTTCGCGCTCAACGGCGATCTCTCGCTTGCGGCGCAATTGCCGGCCTTCGAGGAGAGCGTCGTCACGCTGCGCTTCACCCGTAACGGCGACGACTGGCGCTGCACGGGCCCGATCGCCGAACTGCCCGAGGGCGACGAGGCCGACTACGCTGCCTGCGTGCTGGGCTTGCGCGACTATGTCACCAAGAACGGCTTTCCCGGCGTGCTGCTCGGGATTTCCGGCGGCATCGATTCCGCCCTGTGCGCGGCGATCGCGGTCGACGCGCTCGGTGCCGACCAGGTGCATGGCGTGATGCTGCCTTATCGCTACACGGCCGCACACTCGATCGCCGATGCCGGCGAGCTCGCCGGCCATCTCGGCATCCGCTACGAGGTTTTGCCGATCGCCGAGGCTGTGAACGGCTTCGAGACCATCCTGTCCGGCATTTTCAAGAACCTGCCGCCCGACATCACCGAGGAAAATCTCCAGGCCCGCACCCGCGGCACGCTGCTGATGGCGATCTCCAACAAGACAGGCCTGATGGTGGTGACCACAGGCAACAAGTCGGAAATGTCGGTCGGCTATGCCACGCTCTATGGCGACATGAATGGCGGCTTCAACCCGATCAAGGACATCTACAAGACGCAGGTGTTTCGCCTCGCAAGCCTGCGCAACGGCTGGAAGCCGGAAGGCGCGCTCGGCCCTGCGGGCGAGGTCATTCCGCCCGACATCATCACGCGCCCGCCGACCGCGGAGCTGCGCGAGAACCAGACCGACCAGGATTTGCTGCCGCCCTATGACGTGCTCGATGCCATCCTGGAGCGCCTGGTTGAGCGCGAACAGCCGCTGGACCAGATCATCGCCGCCGGCTTCGACCGCGAGGTCGTCACCCGCATCGACCATCTCCTCAACGTCGCCGAATACAAGCGCCGCCAGGCTGCACCCGGCGTGAAGGTGACAGCGAGGAACTTCGGCCGCGACCGCCGCTATCCGATCACCAACCGGTTTCGCGACAAGGGCGAGCCGTTGCCGGCGGCGGACGAGACCTTGGTGTCGCGCGGGAGCAAGGCATCGATCGACGCGTTCGAGGGGTGAGAGCAGGCGTTCCGACCATTTCTCCCGCACCCGCGAGCGAGATGGACGTTAATGTGCCCTCGCCCCTTGCGGGAGAGGGCAGCACCGCCGTCGAAACGAACTCAATCGGGTGAGGGGTTCTATCCGCGTACTCTCATGTACGTAAGTGAGCGCGGATAGAACCCCTCATCCGGCGCCATAGCCGAAGCTTCGCTTCGGCGTTTCTTAAGAACGGCGGCCGCAGGCCGCCTATGCCACCTTCTCCCACAACAAGGGGAGAAGGGAAGGGACACCTTACTTCTGCTGCTGCGGCAGGAAGGTCGGGCCGACCGAGCGGATCGGCTTGTTCTCGGAGCCCGTCGCCGTGCCTGTATCCGCCGGCGGTGCCGCAGCCGGCGCATTCGCCGTCGTCGGCGCGGGAGCTGCGCCCTTCTTCGCGCTCGCAGGCGTGCCCCTGTTGAGCCGTTGCTGCTGCATCTTCCTGGCGCTCTCTTCGGTGACGATGATATCGCCCTGCTGCTCGGCCGCAGCCTTGTCGTCGGCCGATTTCAGCGCATCCGCCCAGGTCTGACCCGCCGCCTTGCAGGAGCAGGACGGGTTGAACTCGCTGCGGAATTTGAAGGCGGTCGGTAGCGCGGTGTAGGGCTGGCCGCCGATCGAGACCGCCGAATTCATATCCTCACCGGGATTGCGATGGGTGTAGAGCACGGCTTCGGCAGCCGGGCACAGCGCCTTGCAGGTCTTCTCGTCGTCGGGGAAGCGCGCCGGCACCGTCGCAAACGAGATCGGGAAATAGGCGCCGTCGCAGGTGCGCACGCACACGGTGCGGTAGGTGCCAGATTGCGGCCCGAGATCGGAGGGCGGCATGGCTTGCGGATTGTTCGGGTTGTTGCCGCCGCCGAACAGATTGGTCAGGAAGTTGCCGCCGCCTTGCGACTGCGCGGCATTGGCATATTGCGGGCCGCAATTGTTCTGCGCCAGCGCCATCAACACCGAGCGGCGCTGGTTGTCGCGCTCCGGGCTGGAGCCGCCGGGACCGCCGCCGCGCAGCCGCTCGAGATTGACGGTGATCTGGTCCAGATTGGCGCGCATCTGCTGGATCTGGGTGTTGACCGGGCCGCATTGCGCCGACTGGCCGTTGAACAGCGAGAAGAAGCCGGAGGAATCGCAGCCCATGCGCTTGGCCTGCATGGTGACGCGGTCGAGCTCGGCCTGCTGCTTGGCCTGGGAATCCTGATAGCGGCGGATCTGCTCCTCGCGCGCGGGGTCACCGCCGCCGCCACGATCGAGCGCGACGAGCTGGCCTTCCAGCCGCACGCACATCGGGTTCGGTCCCAGCCCGTTCTGGCCGGGCTGAGGCGGCTGCCCGGGCGGTCCGGCCTGCTGCGCGAAAGCGCCGGTGGCGAGCACGACCGCGCTCAGGAGCACGGTGCAGGCAAGGGAGAAGCGGGCACGGGGCAGGGACAACAATTCAGGCATATCCGCCATTCTAGCGAGGTCACGGCCCAATGTGACGTTCCAAGTGACTTTGGGGGCCGAAGCGCGCCCTCCAATAGCCGCTTCCCGCGGCATCGTCACGTCGTTTCAAGGGCCAATGATTGGGCCTAAGGTCCGCCAGCTCCGAGCGAATTCAGCGCTGGCAGGTGATTGCGACATATTCGTCGCAACGGCCTTGAGAGCAGTTTGCGCCAGTTTTGGGGACAGAGCCGGTAATTTCGTCGGGATCGACCCGGCGATAGCTCGATGCCTTTGCAAAATCTCGTGACTGGCAATAGGTGCGCGCGACGGAGGCGCCGCATGGCTCGCCCCTGGCCAGGCACTGGCCGCTGCCATGGCCATCCGCCTGGTTGGCGATGATGAAGACGCGGGTCTCGGCGAACGCGCTGGATGCCGCAAGGATGGAGGCGCTGAAAATGAGCGCGCGTGCAGATCGCATGAAAATACCGGGGCAAAAAAAGAAGGAACCGCCGGTTCCAGAATGGCCTCAAATGGTTAGGGGATCGTGAACCATCAGGGCGAGCCGCGCCCTTTGCGGAGATAAAACGGCGTTTTCGCGGCTCTCTTGACGTGGGGCCGCCTCATAGCCCATATGTCGCCCATGAACGGTCTCCTCGCCATCTGCGCCATTTGCCGCGAGATTACGAGCTAGCGATTCGCTGGCTGGAGCCGTCTTTTCTCAAATGCATTGAGAGCCTTGGACGCCCGGCCGAGAGGGATGGGTTGCCATGGAATTGCGTCTTTACGATACGCTGAGCCGGGAAAAGCGGACCTTTGTGCCGCTCGATGCGAACAACGTCCGCATGTATGTCTGCGGACCGACCGTCTATGACTTCGCCCATATCGGCAATGCGCGGCCGGTGATCGTGTTCGACGTGCTGTTTCGGCTGCTGCGCCACCTCTACGGCGAAGCGCATGTCAAATATGTCCGCAACATCACCGACGTCGACGACAAGATCAACGACCGCGCCGCGCGGGATTTCCCCGGCCTGCCGCTGAACGAGGCCATTCGCAAGGTCACCGAACAGACCGGAGAGCAGTTTCATGCCGACGTCGATGCGCTTGGCTGCTTGCGGCCGACCGTCGAGCCGCGTGCGACCGAGCATATCGGCGAGATGCGCGAGATCATCGAGAGGCTGGTCGCCGGTGGCTTTGCCTACGTCGCCGAGGACCATGTGCTGTTCTCGCCGCAGGCGATGAACGCCGCCAATTCGGTGCTGCCGCGCTACGGCGCGCTGTCCAATCGCTCGCTGGACGAGATGATCGCCGGCGCCCGCGTCGATGTCGCGCCCTACAAGAAGGATAGCACCGACTTCGTGTTGTGGAAGCCGTCCAAGCCCGGCGAGCCCTCATGGCCTTCGCCGGCCGGTATCGCCGCGCAGGGGCGCCCCGGCTGGCATATCGAGTGCTCGGCCATGGCCTGGAAGCATCTCGGCGAGCATTTCGACATTCACGGCGGCGGCATCGATCTCGTGTTTCCGCATCACGAGAACGAGGTGGCGCAGACCTGCTGCGCCTTCCACAGCGAGCGCATGGCGAACATTTGGATGCACAATGGCTTCCTCCAGGTGGAGGGCGAGAAGATGTCGAAGAGTCTCGGCAACTTCATCACCATCCATGAGCTGCTGGCGGACTGGCCGGGCGAGGTGCTTCGGCTGAACATGCTGAAGACGCAGTATCGTTCGCCGATCGACTGGACCATGAAGTCGCTGGAGGAGAGCGCCAAGACGCTCGATGACTGGTATCGCGTCGCCGCCGATGTCGCGCCCACAGCGCCGGCCGCATCCGTGATCGAGCCGCTGCTCGATGACCTCAACACGCCGCAGGCGATCACGGCCCTGCACGGCCTGCGTGGCGATGCCGCTGCATTGTCGGGCTCGTTGCGGCTGCTCGGATTCCTGGCCGAGAGCGCGGCGCAGTGGGAGGGGCGCAAGCAGCAGGCGAGCGGCGTCGATGCCACGGAAATCGAGCGCCTGATCGCGGAGCGGACGGCCGCCCGTAGCCGCAAGGACTTCAGGGAATCCGACCGTATCCGCGATCTGCTCGCCGCGATGGGCGTTGCGATCAAGGACTCCAAGGAAGGCACGACCTGGGAGATCGCGCGATGAAGCGGCCCGACACGCCTTTCCCGCGGCACTGGCTCTATTACATCGCGCTGAAGATCGCGCTGCTTGCCGGCGCCCTGGCGCTGGTGCTCAAGCTCTATGGGATGTGGTGAAGACGATGGGACAGAGTTTGCCGAAGCCCGCCCTGAGGCCCTTCCTGCCTGACGACTTGCCGGTGCTCGCCGCGATCTTCACCGCCAGCATCGAGGAGCTGACCGGCGATGACTATAGCGAGGCGCAGCAGGAAGCCTGGATGGAGGCGGCCGAAGACGAAGAGTTCGGCAAGCGGCTTGCGGCCGACCTGACGCTGATCGCGACGCTCGAGGGCTCGCCGGTCGGCTTTGCCTCGTTGCGCGGCAACGATCACATCCGCATGCTCTATGTCCATCCGGCAGTGGCCGGGCAGGGCATCGCGACCATGCTGGTGGACGCGCTGGAGAAGCTCGCAGGCAGCCGCGGCGCGACGAGTCTCTCGGTCGATGCCAGCGACAACGCGCAGGGCTTCTTCGCCAAGCGCGGCTACACAGCCCAGCAGCGCAACAGCGTCACCATCAACGACGAGTGGCTCGCCAACACCACGATGAAGAAGACGCTCGGAGCGGTGCAATGAGCAAGCAGCTTGTTCACCAAGCGCGAGCCTCTCTCCGCTCTCTTCCCCCTTGTGGGGCAGGGTTGGGGAGGGGGGTGGCCTCGCGCTCAGACCGCCCGTGTGGCACCCCCCTCCCGGCGTCACTGCGTGACGCCGACCTCCCCCACAAGGGGGGAGGCAACAAGAACGGACGCTCGCGATGAACTCGGCAAAGAAGGAGCGCCTCTATCTGTTCGACACCACGCTGCGCGACGGGGCGCAGACCAACGGCGTCGATTTCACGCTTGAAGACAAGCAGGTCATCGCGGCGATGCTCGACGATCTCGGCATCGACTATGTCGAGGGCGGCTATCCCGGCGCCAATCCGCTCGACAGCGAATTCTTCGCGGCCAAGCCGAAGCTCAATCATGCGCGCTTTACTGCGTTCGGCATGACGCGCCGGTCAGGGCGCTCGGTCTCCAACGACCCCGGCGTCGCCGGGCTGCTGGAGGCGAAGGCGGACGCGATCTGCTTCGTGGCAAAATCCTCGGCCTATCAGGTGCGCGTCGCGCTGGAGACGACGAAGGAGGAGAACCTCGCCTCGATCCGCGACAGCGTCGCCGCCGCGAAGGCCGCCGGCCGCGAGGTGATGCTCGACTGCGAACATTTCTTCGACGGCTACAAGGAGGACCCGAGCTTCGCGCTGGCCTGCGCCAAGGCGGCTTATGAGGCCGGCGCGCGCTGGGTGGTGCTGTGCGACACCAACGGCGGCACCATGCCGAACGAGATCGAGGCCATTGTCGCCGAGGTGACGAAGCACATTCCCGGTGATCATGTCGGCATCCACGCCCACAACGACACCGAGCAGGCGGTGGCCAATTCGCTGGCCGCGGTGCGCGCCGGCGCGCGGCAGATCCAGGGCACGCTGAACGGTCTCGGCGAGCGCTGCGGCAATGCCAATCTCTGCTCGCTGATCCCAACGCTGAAATTGAAGACGGGGTTTGCCGACGCCTTCGAGATCGGCGTCACCGCGGAGAAGCTGGCGACGCTCGTCAAGGTCTCGCGCACGCTCGACGACATGCTCAACCGCGTGCCGAACCGGCATGCTCCTTACGTCGGCGAGAGCGCCTTCGTCACCAAGACCGGCATCCATGCCTCCGCCGTGCTGAAGGATCCGCAGACCTACGAGCACGTGTTGCCGGAGCTGGTCGGCAACCACCGCAAGGTGTTGGTGTCCGACCAGGCCGGCCGCTCCAATGTCATCGCCGAGCTCGATCGCGCCGGCATCCCTTACGAGAAGAGCGATCCGAAGCTGACGCGCCTCGTCGAGGAGTTGAAGGCGCGCGAGGCAGCGGGCTACGCCTATGAATCTGCCAATGCCTCGTTCGAGCTCCTGGCGCGCCGCACGCTCGGCAAGGTGCCGCATTATTTCGAGGTCGAGCAGTTCGACGTCAATGTCGAGCAACGCTACAACGCGCTGGGGGAACGCGTCACGGTGGCGCTCGCGGTGGTCAAGGTCGACGTCGCCGGCGAGCATCTGATCTCGGCGGCCGAAGGCAACGGCCCCGTCAATGCGCTCGACGTTGCCCTGCGCAAGGACCTCGGCAAGTACCAGAAATACATCGAGGGGTTGAAGCTGATCGACTATCGCGTCCGTATCCTCAACGGCGGCACCGGCGCGGTCACGCGCGTTCTGATCGAGAGCGAGGACGAGAACGGCGACCGCTGGACCACGGTCGGCGTCTCCCCGAACATCATCGACGCCTCCTTCCAGGCGTTGATGGATTCGGTGATCTACAAGCTCGTGAAGTCGGGAGCGCCGGCGTAAGGGACGGCGGTGCGTAACCAGTCGTCATTGCGAGCGAAGCGAAGCAATCCGGAGTCGTCCGCGGAAACAGTCTGGATTGCTTCGTCGCCTCGCGCCTCGCAATGACGGGGAAGAGAGGGGGAGCGAACCAATGATCGACCACATCTCCGTCGGGGTCAGCGATCTCGAACGCGCCGCAAAGTTCTACGAGACGACGCTCGCATCGCTCGGCCTCACGCGTCTCGTCACGCGGCCGCGCACGGTCGGTTTTGGCAAGGCCTATCCGGAGTTCTGGATCAACTTGCGCGAAGGCATGCGGCGTGTGCCGCCGGAGAGCGGCGTGCACATCTGCCTGCGGGCGAAGACGACGAGCGAAGTGGATGCGTTTCACGCCGCAGCGCTGTCGGCCGGCGGTGGCTCCGACGGCGCGCCCGGCATCCGCCCGCACGACCGCGTGCGCTATTACGCAGCCTTCATCACCGATCCCGACGGCAACCGGATCGAGGCGGTGACGTTTCCGGCGGAGTAGAGCCTTACAGCTTGCGCGCCATTTCCGGGGCGAGCTGCTTTTCCGCTTCGGCCAGCTGGGCAACTGCCGCCTTCAGCTTCGGCAGAATGTCCTCGACGCGATCGGCCTTGAGGACGTCGATCGAAAGGCCCGCGCGGATGAACTCGGTCTGACGCATGTGCGACAGCAGCGAGAACAGCGGCTCCCAGAAATTGTCGATGTTGGCGAGCAGCACCGGCTTGGCGTGACGGCCGAGCTGCTTCCAGGTCATCTGCTCGACCAGCTCCTCCAGCGTGCCGACGCCGCCCGGCAGCGCCACGAAGGCGTCGGAGCGTTCGAACATCAGGCGCTTGCGCTCGTGCATGTCGGGAGTGACGATCATCTCCTGCACCCGCGTCAGCGCGTTCTCGCGCATCCGCAGGAAGTCGGGAATGATGCCGGTGACGGTGCCGCCGTGGTCGAGCACGGAGGTCGCGACCGCACCCATCAGACCGAGCGAGCCGCCGCCATAGACCAATCGGATGTTGTTTTCGGCGAGCGCCTTGCCGAACGCCTTGGCGCCTTCGGCGAAGCGGGGATTGGTTCCTGGGCCGGAGCCGCAATAGACGCAGACGGTTTTGATCGTGCTCATTGGTGCCATGATGCATTGCAACGAACAGGCGTCAAGCCCAATCGGTGATTTGATACTCCCGGGAATCTACCGGTAAATGACGATAAACAATCAAAGATTCGCCATCTGGCGGGGTGCGCGGGCATCGGGAAGGCTCTATATGACGGACGAAAATCGTTAATCGCAGTTTCGCCCGCATCCGGCGGGCTTTTCAGGTTTCTTGATGGTCCAACCTCAATCGCTCGACGGCGCCGACGTTCCTGATCCTCCCGCCGGAGGACCGCAGGCCGGGGCCACGCTGATGGGCACGCTGGCGCATCTGTGGCCCTATATCTGGCCGGGCGATCGCTCCGATTTGAAGATGCGGGTGGTCTGGTCGCTGGTGCTGCTGCTCGCCGCCAAGCTGATCACGCTGGCCGTGCCGTTCAGCTTCAAATGGGCGACGGATGCGCTGACCGGCGCCAACACCGCGCCGGTGCAGCCCGATAACTGGCATCTCTGGGTGATCGCCTCGCCATTGCTGCTGACTGCAAGCTATGGCGTGATGCGCATCCTGATGGCGGTGCTGACGCAATGGCGCGACGGCATCTTCGCCCGCGTCGCCATGCATGCGGTGCGCAAGCTCGCCACCATCACCTTCATTCACATGCACGAGCTGTCGCTGCGCTTTCACCTCGAGCGCAAGACCGGCGGCCTGACGCGCGTGCTCGAGCGCGGCCGCGAGGGCATCGAGGTCATCGTGCGCATGGTGATCCTGCAGCTGATCCCGACCATCGTCGAGGTCACGCTGCTGCTGGCGGTGCTGCTCTGGCAGTTCGACTGGCGTTACGTGGTCGTGACCCTGATCACGGTCGCGCTCTACATGTACTACACCTACATCGCGACCGAGTGGCGGATCGGCATCCGCCGCAAGATGAACGATTCCGACACCGAGGCGAACACCAAGGCGATCGACTCGCTGCTCAACTACGAGACCGTCAAATATTTCAGCGCCGAGGCGCGTGAGGCGCAGCGCTACGACAAATCGGTGGAGCGCTACGAGGAGGCGAGCGTCCGCACCTATACGTCGCTCGCGGTGCTCAACACCGGCCAGGCAGTGATCTTCACGCTGGGCCTGACCGCGACCATGCTGATGTGCGCGATCGGCGTGCGCAACGGCACCAACACCGTCGGCGATTTCGTGCTGGTCAACGCCATGATGATCCAGCTCTACCAGCCCCTGAACTTCATGGGCATGGTCTATCGCGAGATCAAGCAGGCGATCATCGACATCGAGAAGATGTTCAATGTGCTGGGCCGCGAGGCCGAGATCAAGGATGCGCCTGGCGCGAAGCCGCTGGTCATCTCCGCGGGCATCGTGCGCTTCGAGGACGTGCGCTTTGCCTACGAGCCGGCGCGCCCGATCCTGAAAGGCATCAGCTTCGAGGTGCCGGCCGGGAAGACCGTCGCCATCGTCGGCCCGTCGGGCGCAGGCAAGTCGACCATCTCGCGGCTGCTGTTCCGCCTGTATGACGTCTCCGGCGGCAAGATCCTGATCGACGGCCAGGACATCCGCGACGTCACGCAGGCGAGCTTGCGGGCATCGATCGGCATGGTGCCGCAAGACACCGTGCTGTTCAACGACACCATCCGCTACAACATCCGCTACGGCCGCTGGGATGCGACCGATACCGAGGTCGAGGAGGCGGCGCGCCTTGCGCAGATCGACCATTTCATCCGCATGGCGCCGAAGGGTTACGAGACCCAGGTCGGCGAGCGCGGCCTGAAGCTGTCGGGCGGCGAGAAGCAGCGCGTCGCGATCGCGCGCACGGTGCTCAAGGCGCCGCCGATCCTGGTGCTGGACGAAGCGACCTCGGCGCTCGACACCCACACCGAGCACGAGATCCAGGGTGCGCTCGAGCGCGTGGCGAAGAACCGCACCTCGCTGGTGATCGCGCACCGGCTTTCGACCATCGTCGGCGCCGACGAGATCATCGTGCTCGACCAGGGCCGCATCGCCGAGCGTGGCACCCACGCCAAACTGCTCGCGCAGGGCGGCCTCTATGCCAGCATGTGGAACAGGCAGCGCGAGGCCGAGGCGGCACGCGAGAAACTGGCCAAGATGGCCGACACCAGCGCGGCGCCCAACCGGGAGCCGCCGCCGGTCGATGACATCCTGACGACGCCTGCGGCGGTCGACTGACCTTGTCTCCGGTCCCAACTCTGGCCTAAACAAGCGCGCGCGACGACCCGTGCCATTAACCCCGAGCGGCAGATAGCGATGTCCATTCTCGATTCGATCCAGCGCCAGATCCCGCCGATCCACAAGGAGGGCTATCCCTTCATCGGTGGCTTCGCGCTCGCAAGCCTGGTCCTGTTCTGGCTGTGGTCGCCGCTGGGGTGGATCGGCACGATCCTGACCGTGTGGTGCGCGCTGTTCTTCCGCGACCCCGTCCGCGTGACGCCCGTGCGTGACGGGCTGGTGGTGTCGCCCGCCGACGGCCGCGTTTCGATGATCACCATGGCGCTGCCCCCGGCCGAGCTCGGGCTCGGCGACCGGCCGCTGCCGCGCATTTCGGTGTTCATGAGCGTGTTCAACTGCCACGTGAACCGCGCGCCCGTGGCGGGCAGGGTGGATCGCATCGCCTATCGGCCCGGCCTCTTCATCAACGCCGAGCTCGACAAGGCGAGCGAGGACAATGAGCGCAACTCGCTGGTCATCACGACGCCGACGGCGCGGATCGGCGTGGTTCAGATCGCCGGCCTCGTCGCCAAGCGCATCGTCTGCTTCGTCAAGGAAGGGCAGGCGATCGGTGCCGGCGAGCGCTTCGGCCTGATCCGCTTCGGCTCCCGCCTCGACGTCTATTTGCCCGTGGGCACCAGGGCGCTGGTCTCCGAAGGGCAGACCGCGATCGCCGGAGAGACGATCCTGGCCGACCTTGCCAGCGAAGACCCAAGCCGCGCCTACCGCGCCAATTGACCAATAGTCGTGCTTGTGGGCCTTCCGCCGCAATGGCGGAGGGGGGCGCGGCTTGCTATATCTCGCCTCGAGGTGAGCAATGACGCCCTATGACTTCAAAGATCCCGATGTGCGCCGCCGGCGGTTTCGACCGATCCCGGTGCGGATGCTGGTGCCCAACGTCATCACGCTGCTGGCGATCTGCGCCGGCCTGACCTCGATCCGGCTGTCGATCGAGGGGCGGATGACGCTCGCCGTCTACGCCATCGTGTTCGCGGCCGCGCTCGACGGCATCGACGGCCGCATCGCGCGCATGATCAAGGGCCAGTCCAAGTTCGGCGCCGAACTCGACAGCCTCGCCGATTTCGTCAATTTCGGGGTGGCGCCCGGCCTGATGCTGTACTTCTGGCAGCTGCACGAGCTCGGCAATGCCGGCTGGATCGCCGCGATGGTGTTCGCGATCTCCGGCGGCCTGCGGCTGGCGCGCTTCAACGCCACCATGGATGATCCGAACAAGCCGGCCTTCGCGGCCAATTTCTTCACCGGCGTGCCGGCGCCCGCCGGCGCCATCACGGTGCTGCTGCCGATCTACATCGCGTTCCTCGAGCTTGGCCGGATCCCTGCGGCGGTGACGGCGGCCTATACGCTTCTGATCGCGTTTCTGATGGTGTCGCGCCTGCCGGTGTTCTCGGGCAAGACCAAGCGCATGCGCGTGCCGCCGGAGCTGGTGCTGCCGGCGTTCGTCGCCGTGATCGTCTTCATCGCGCTCTTGATCGCCTATCCCTGGCACGTGCTGTCGATCGGCACGGTGCTCTATCTGCTCTGCCTGCCGCTCGGCTACAAATCCTATCGCGATCAGGCGCGCGCGATGGAAGCTGCCGCGCCGGCGGGTGGCGAGGTCCCGTCACCGACTTCGGCGCCGACGCTGTCGAATCTGTCGGAGCCGGCGCACGAGGACGACCGGCCCGGACGTCTGCACTGAGCGCTCCTCGCGGATATCTGCCATGAGGCCTGCCTGAGTTGGGTGGAGGCCCGATCTCGGCTATATCGCCCCTGTGCCGGCGGCATCGCGCAATCAGCCGCCGCCAATCTGGGAGAGAACGCCGTGACCAATTCCGCGACCGGGCCGCTGCCCGCTTCCGTCATCGAGGCGCTGGGCCGTTATGACACGCCGACGATCTGCAATGCCATGGAGATCGTGGCGCCCGAGCGGCGCCTGATCGGCTACACCACGAAACCGCTGGTCTGTCCGTTCCCCGACCTGCCGCCGATCGTCGGCTACGCCCGCACGGTTGCGATCCGCTCGGTGCTGAAATCGTCGCTCCCGGCCGAGGAACAGTCGAAGCGCCGCATCGACTATTACGAATATGTCGGCACCGGCCATGGCCCGCGGATCTCGGTGATCCAGGACATCGACGGCCCCGATGTCGGCTACGGCGCATTCTGGGGCGAGGTGCAGAGCAACGTGCACAAGGCGCTCGGCTGCCTCGGCGTCATCACCGACGGCTCGATCCGCGACATCCCGCAATGGGCCCCGGGCTTCCAGGCGCTGGCCGGCTCGATCGGCCCGTCGCATGCCTGGGTGCATGCGGAAAGCTTTGGCGGCGAAGTGCGCGTCGCCGGCATGACCGTGAAGTCCGATGATCTCATCCACGCCGACCGGCACGGTGCCATCGTGATCCCGCTCGACGTCGCGGCAAAGCTGCCGGAAGCCGCGGAACTGTGCGGCCGCCGCGAGACGCCGATCCTGGAGATCGCCCGCAGCCCCGACTTCTCGCTGGAGAAGCTGAAGGCCGCGCTGAAGCGCTCGGCGGAGATTCACTAGACGGCAATCGAATGACCTACGGCCGTGATGGCCGTGGGTCGCCTTGTTCCGTCAGAAACAGGACCGCCTGATCCGGCTCGCCGAACACTGCGGCGGCGCATCCGATCAGGGTGAAGCCGCCGGCAAGGTCCCATAGCGTGATACCCTCCGCATTGTCCGGGAGGTGAATCAAGCGCGCTGCCATCACCGCGAAGGCGGCCTCGGCAAAGAGCACGAGGCTGAAAGCCGGCAGGACGAGTTCCGGCTCCAGCAGGTGGAGCGCCAGCACCGCGGGCAGCGCGGTGAGAAGACCGAACAGCGTCAACATGGCGATGGCTCCCGCAATCGAGCATGCCGCGCCAGTATCAGACACCAATCGATCCCTGGTCACGATGTGGCGGAGGGCCGCAGCCGATGTGGCGGCGTGGCGCGCCCCGCCAATGGTTAGCGAAGTGTTGAAGTTCCTGTCGCCGGACGTCAATCGCAGCGGGCGCTGTGGCATGCAGCACACTGTCCGGACTTAACCTTTACGCGGCTTTAAGGGCGGCGCTCTAGGGTTTCCGGTGCGGTTCGGGGTCGGGCCGCACCAGCGGCCAGGACGGCCGTTGTCGCGTACGCGTTGGAGTCGATAATGGATATCGCAACACTTGTCGGCCTGGCCGCGGGCGCCACTGTTGTGTCGACGCTGATCTTGATGGGCGGCAGCTTCGGGATGTTTTACGACATCCACGCCGTGATCGTCATCTTCGGCGGTTCGTTCGCCGCAACGATGATCCGCTTTCCATTGTCCGCGATGATCCACGGCGTGCCGCTCGGCGCAAAGTTTGCCTTCACCCTAAGCCGCCTTTCGGCTCACGATCTCGTCGACGAACTCGCCCGCATCGCGGAAATCGCTCGCAAGCAGGGCCCGGTCGGACTGGAAAAGGTCGAGACCGACGAGCCGTTCCTCGCCAAGGGTATCCGCTACGTCGCCGACGGCTACGACCTCGATTTCATTCGCGACAATCTGGAGCGCGACCGCGACAATTTCCTGATGCATCTCGACGAAGGCAGCAAGATCTATCGCGCCGTCGGCGACTGCGCTCCGGCGTTCGGCATGATCGGCACGCTGCTCGGCATGGTGCAGATGTTCTCCAACATGTCGGACCCTTCCAAGCTCGGCCCGTTCATGGCCACCGCCCTGCTGGCGACGCTGTATGGCGCGGTTGTCGCCAACCTGATCTGTTTGCCGATCGCCGACAAGCTGCATGGCAAGCTGCTCGACGAAGAAACGAACCGCACCTTGATCATCGACGGCATCCTGATGATCCGCGATTCCAAGAGCCCGACGCTCGTGCGCGAAATGCTGCTGGCCTATCTGCCTGAGAAGCATCGTCACACCGAGGGAGAGCCGGTGCCGGCGTAAGGCCGCGCGCCGGGATTTGAGAGATGGCCAAGAAGAAGCGCGGCGATGCTCACGGCGGCGGTCACGGCTGGTTCGTGACCTTCGCCGACCTGATGGCGCTGCTGCTGGCGTTTTTCGTGATGCTGGTTGCGTTCTCCACGCAGGACGCCAACAAGCTGAAGATCGTCGCGGGCTCGATGCGCGAGGCGTTCGGTGTTCAGAGCGAAGCGCGCTACTCCGGCATCGTCGAGTCCGACGGCCTGCCGACCCGTCCGCGGCTGAAGAATGTCGACCACATCCAGCCCGAGGATGCCTCCAACACGCCGACGCCGGACCAGGAAGACCGCGACAAGACGTCCGGCGCGAAGATCAAGGTCGACCGCAATTTCGCGCTGGCCGCGGCCTCGCTGCGCCAGGCGTTGCAGGACATGCCGGAACTGACCGAGATGTCCAAGCACATCATGTTCGAGGAGACCAAGCAGGGCCTCAACCTGGAGATCGTCGACCAGGACGGCCGCTCGATGTTCGCCGACGGCTCCAAGGTGCCCTATGACCGTACCCGGCGTCTGATCGAGAAGCTTGCGATTCCGCTCAAGGCCACGCCGCTGCGCGTATCCATCGCCGGCCACACCGCGGCAGGATTTGTACCGACCCGCAGCGACTACGGCGCCTTCGATCTGTCGGCCGACCGCGCCAACGCCGTGCGCCAGATCCTTGAACGCGAAGGTCTGCCGCCGTCGCATATTTTCGCCGTCTCGGGCAAGGCGGATACCCAGCCCCTGTTTCCGGACGATCCCTCGCTCGCGGCCAACCGTCGGGTGACCATCACCCTGATGCGTGAAGATCCGCCGCTGCCGCCGAATCTGAAGCCGTAACCCCTTGCGCTACCATTCTACCTGAGGCATGTCGTCGCTCTGGCGATGAACGTTGCCACGGCGTCACAGCTTCTGCCGCGGCGCCTGCTATGGTGCTGGACCGATTGACAGGCGCGACGGAAGCGTCAATAGGCGCCGGATCAAATTCAGGGACGAAGCGTTTCTCACCCCCATGACGGCGAGCATCACATCGACCGAGACCCAGGACGGGCAGCCGGTCACATCAGGCTTTTGGGCCCTTACGCTCGGGAGCATCGGCGTCGTCTTCGGGGATATCGGCACCTCGCCGCTTTACGCATTTCACGAGGCCGTCAAGGGCGCGGCCCACGGCGAGCCGGTCTCGCGGGTCATCGTGCTGGGCGTGCTCTCGCTGATCCTGTGGGCGCTGCTGATCGTCGTCACCGCCAAATACGTCCTGCTGCTGCTGCGCGCCGACAACAACGGGGAGGGCGGCACGCTCTCGCTGATGGCCCTCGGCCAGCGCGCGCTCGGGCGGCGGAGCTGGGTCCTGCTCGCGCTCGGTGTGGTCGGCGCCTCCATGTTCATCGGCGATTCCATGATCACGCCGGCGATCTCGGTCCTCTCGGCGGTTCAGGGCCTCAAACTCGCGACCCCCGCGCTCGAGCACTATGTCGTGCCGCTCACCGTCCTCATCCTGGTGCTGCTGTTCGCTGTCCAGAGCAAGGGAACCGCATTGGTCGCCTCGGCCTTCGGGCCGGTGATGGTGGTCTGGTTCACCGTCATCGCCGTGATGGGGGCCGTCCACATCGCCGACGACCCTTCCGTGCTGGCGGCGATCAATCCCTATTATGCGGTGCAGTTCGTGCTGTCGCACGGCGTGATCGGCCTCGTGACACTCGGCGCCGTGTTCCTGGCGGTGACGGGCGGCGAGGCGCTTTATGCCGATCTCGGCCATTTCGGCCGCAAGCCGATCCAGTCGGCCTGGATGTTCTTCGTGCTGCCCGCGCTTCTGATCAACTATTTCGGGCAGGGCGCACTGGTGCTGTCCGATCCCAGCGCGATCGAACACTCCTTTTATCGCATGGTGCCCGAGAGCCTGGTGCTGCCGCTGGTCGGACTTGCGACTGCCGCAACCGTGATCGCGAGCCAGGCGGTGATCACCGGCGCCTATTCGCTGGTCTACCAGGCTGTACAGCTCGGGCTGCTGCCGCGTTTCGAGGTGCGTTACACCTCCGAATCCCACGCGGGCCAGATCTATCTGCCGCGCGTGAACCGCCTGCTGCTGATCGGCGTGATGCTGCTGGTGCTGCTGTTCCACACCCCCAGCAATCTGGCCTCTGCCTACGGCATTGCGGTCTCCACCACCATGGTCGCCGACGGCATCATGGGCTTCGTCGTGATCTGGAAGTTGTGGAACTGGCGTGCGGCGACGGCCGCGGCCGTGATCGTCCCCTTCGTCATCGTCGATTTGAGCTTCTTCAGCGCCAACCTGCTCAAGCTGCTCGAAGGCGCCTGGGTGCCGCTGCTGTTCGGCGTCGTCATGGCAGGGACGATCTGGACCTGGCGCAAGGGCTCCGCAATTCTGATCCAGAAGACGCGACGGATCGAGGTGCCGCTGGACGATCTGATCCGCAGCCTGGAGAAGCGGCCGCCGCATATCGTCAAGGGCACGGCGGTGTTCCTCACCAGCGATCCCGCCTTCGTGCCGACCGCGCTGCTGCACAATCTCAAGCACAACAAGGTGCTGCACGAGCACAACGTCATCCTGACCATCGAGACCGCGCATACGCCGCGGGTCGATCTGTCGGAGCGGTTCAGGATGGAGAAGATCAGCGACAAGTTCTCCAAGGTCCGTCTGCGCTTCGGTTATATGGAGCAGCCGAACGTGCCGAAGGCGCTCGCCATCGCGCGCAAACAGGGCTGGCAGTTCGACATCATGTCGACGTCGTTCTTCGTGTCGCGGAGATCGCTGAAGGCCTCGGCGCAATCGGGCATGCCGCTGTGGCAGGACCATTTATTCATCGCGCTCAGCCGGTCCGCCAATGACGCCACCGACTATTTCCAGATTCCCACCGGGCGGGTGGTTGAAGTCGGAACCCAAGTCACCATCTAACCGCAACTATGCGAGTCATGCAGATTTGCATGACCAGGGCCCGAAAACGGGCTAGGCTATGCTGACAGCGCAGGACTATAAGCCGCGCGCTCCTCCGCCGTTGTGCAGTGAAGCATTTTTAGAGGCCACTGGGCTCTCCCATGACAAACGACGCAGCGATTACCGCCCCGGAAACGGCGGCGGTCAATGGGCATGGTGAGGCCCACACCACCGCCGGTTTCGGTGCGCTGACGCTCGGCAGCATCGGCGTCGTCTATGGCGATATCGGCACCAGTCCGCTCTACGCGTTCCGCGAGGCGGTGACGGCGGCTTCCGGGCACGACGGCCTGCCGACGGCTGCGGCCGTGCTCGGTGTGCTCTCCCTGATCCTGTGGGCGCTCATCATCGTGGTGACGCTCAAATATGTCGTGATCCTGCTCCGCGCCGACAACAACGGCGAGGGCGGCACGCTGGCGCTGATGGCGCTGGCCCAGCGCGCGGTGGGCGCCGGCAGCACGACCATCGCGCTGCTCGGCATCATTTCCGGAGCGTTGTTTTACGGCGATGCCGTGATTACGCCGGCCCTCTCGGTGCTGTCGGCGATCGAAGGCATGAAGGACGTCACTCTGAAGTTCGAGCCTTACATCGTTCCGCTGACCGTGGTGATCCTGGTCGCTCTGTTCGCGGTGCAGTCCCGCGGCACGGCGCGCGTTGCCGCCTTTTTCGGCCCGATCATGTGTGTCTGGTTCGCGGTGCTCGCGCTGGCGGCGATCCATCCGATCATCGAGCAGCCGCAGGTGCTGTACGCGCTGAACCCGCTCTATGCCGTGTCCTTCATGCTCCATCACGGCCTGATCGGCTTCGTGACGCTGGGCGCGGTGTTCCTGGCCGTGACCGGCGCCGAGGCGCTCTATGCCGACCTCGGCCATTTCGGCAAGCGGCCGATCCAGACCGCCTGGCTGTTCATCGTGCTGCCGTCGCTGGCGCTGAACTATCTGGGGCAGGGGGCGCTGGTGCTCGCCGATCCCGGCGCGATCGTCAGCCCGTTCTTCCAGCTCTTTCCGCAAGGTTTTGTCCGCGGCTGCATGGTCGTGCTGGCGACCATGGCGACCGTGATCGCAAGCCAGGCGGTCATCACCGGCGCCTATTCGCTGACGCGGCAGGCGATCCAGCTCGGCCTGCTGCCGCGCTTTGAAATTCGCCATACGTCGGAAGCCCATTCCGGCCAGATCTTCATCCCGCGCATCAACCAATTGCTTTTGGTTGCGGTGGTGCTGCTGGTGCTCATGTTCCGCTCCTCCAGCGCCCTGGCCTCGGCCTACGGCATCTCGGTCACCGGCACCATGGTGGTCACGGCCATGATGGGCTTTGTCGTGATCTGGAAGGTCTGGCGGTGGTCGCCATTCGCCGCCGCCGCTCTCATTGCGCCATTCCTGTTCCTCGACCTGACCTTCCTCTCCGCCAACCTGCTCAAGGTGTTCGAGGGCGGCTGGGTGCCGCTGGCGCTTGGCGCGCTCATGATCATCCTGATGTACACGTGGCGGCGCGGCAGCCGGCTCTTGTTCGAGAAGTCGCGCAAGCTCGAGTTCCCGCTCGCCGACCTCGTCGCCATGCTGGAGAAGCGGCCGCCCCAGCGCGTGCCGGGAACCGCGGTATTCCTCACCTCGGACCCAATCAGCGCGCCGACCGCGCTGATGCACAGCCTGAAGCACTACAAGGTGCTGCACGAGAAGAACGTCATTCTCACCATCGAGACCGCGCAGACCCCGCGCATCGATCCGTCCGAGCGCGTCAGGCTGGAGCAGATCTCACCGACCTTCTCCAAGGTGACGCTGAAGTTCGGCTTCATGGAATCGCCCAACGTGCCGAAGGCGCTGGCGATCGCCCGCAAGCTGGGCTGGCAGTTCGACATCATGTCGACCTCGTTCTTCCTGTCGCGCCGGGCGCTGAAGCCCGCCGTCCATTCCGGCATGCCGCGGTGGCAGGACCGGCTGTTCATCTCGCTCAGCCGCTCCGCCAACGACGCCACCGACTATTTCCAGATCCCGTCCGGCCGCGTTGTCGAGGTCGGCACGCAGGTGACCATCTAGGGCGGGGATTCGCAGCAGACTTCAAGCCGCTGCGATTTAGCTTTAACTTGCGCCGCGCGGCTCAAGCCTTTGTAGCGCTTGATTTTCGCCTCCCGAGAGGCGAGGTTGCCGCCGGCCGGGTCGCCCGGCATGCGCCTGCGACGTTGGAGGATGATGTGGCGAATCAAGTACAGGATCTGACCCCGGACGAGGTTTCCAAGGGTATCGCGGAAGGGCGCTATCTGCTCGTCGACGTTCGCGAACCGAACGAGGTTCAAGCCGAGGCCTATCCCTACGGCGTCGTGGTGCCGCTCTCGACCTTCGATCCCAAGGCGATTCCCGATCCCGCCGGCAAGGAGGTCGTGTTCGCCTGCCGCTCGGGAAAACGCTCCGTGACGGCCTCGCTGGCGGCGCAGGCGGCGGGCCTTCCTTACAACAAGCATCTGGCCGGCGGCATGCTGGGCTGGAAGGCGGCGGGGCTCCCCAGCAAGGTCGGCGGCTGATCGGCCCGATGTCCAAAAGCTCGTCCCTGAACAAGGTCTTTGCCGACCTTCCCGTCACCATCTTCGAGGCGATGTCGCAGGCCGCGCGCGACAACAACGCCATCAATCTCGGCCAGGGCTTTCCCGACGATCCCGGCCCGGAGGACATCCGCCGCGCCGCGGCCGAGGCCTCGCTGAACGGCTACAACCAGTACCCGTCGATGATGGGCCTGCCGGAGTTGCGCCAGGCAATCGCGACCCATTATGGCCACTGGCACGGCCTTGCGCTCGATCCGATGAGCGAAGTGATGGTCACCTCGGGCGGCACCGAGGCGCTGACCTCGGCGATCCTCGCGGTGGTCCAGCCCGGCGACGAGGTGGTCTGCTTCCAGCCGGTCTATGATTCCTATTTGCCCATCATCCGCCAGGCGGGCGGCATTCCGCGCCTGGTCCGTCTCGAGCCGCCGCACTGGCGGCTGAATGAGGACATGCTGAAAAGCGTCTTCAATTCAAAGACCAAGGCGGTGCTGTTCAACAATCCCTTGAATCCGTCCGCGGTGGTCTATCCGCGCGAAGACCTCGAGCTGCTGGCGCGCTATTGCCAGGAGTTCGACGTCATCGCGATCTGCGACGAGGTCTGGGAGCACGTCACCTTCGACGAGCACAAGCACGTCCCGCTCATCACCATTCCCGGCATGCGCGAGCGCACAATCAAGGTCGGCTCGGCCGGCAAGATCTTCTCGCTGACCGGCTGGAAGATCGGCTTCGTCTGCGCCGCACCGCCCTTGCTGCGCGTCGCCGCCAAGGTGCACCAGTTCCTGACCTTCACCACCGCGCCGAACCTGCAGGCCGCCGTCGCCTACGGCCTCGGCAAGTCCGACGACTACTTCCTGTCGATGCGCAAGGATCTGACGCGGAGCAGGGACCGCCTGACCAGGGGGCTGGAGAGCCTCGGGTTCCCCGTACTGAAGTCGCAAGGCACCTACTTCCTCACCGTGGATCTGTCACCGCTCGGGCTCAACGAGAGCGACACGGAATTCTGCTGGCGCATCGTGAAAGACTACAAGGTTGCGGCGATCCCGGTCTCGGCCTTCTACGAGCAGGATCCGGTCACTTCGGTGGTGCGGTTCTGCTTTGCCAAGAAGGACCAGACGCTCGACACCGCGCTGGAACGGCTGTCGGACGCGGTGCGCGGGCGCAAGAGGTAGGGATGACGAACGTCGGCCGCGCCAAGCTTTGCCTTGGTTTTGCATTCGCCGCAGCGCTGACGTTGCTCTCCGCGCCCGCCGGCGCCGAGGAGCGGGTCGTCAACTTCTACAACTGGTCCAACTACATGGCGCCGGGTGTCCTGGAGGCCTTCACCAGGGAGACCGGCATCAAGGTGGTCTACGACACCTTCGATGCCAACGAGACCCTGGAGACGCGCCTGATGGCCGGCAAGTCCGGCTACGACGTCGTGGTGCCCACGGCGTATTTCCTCCAGCGTCAGATCAAGGCCAACATCTTCCAGAAGCTCGACAAGTCGAAGCTGCCGAACCTCAGCAATGCCTGGCCGGTGGTGACGCAGCGTCTCGGCATCTACGATCCCGGCAACGTCTACGCCGCCAACTACATGTGGGGCACGACGGGCGTCGGCTACAACGTCGCCAAGGTGAAGCAGATCCTCGGCCCGGACGCGAAGATCGACAGCTGGGACATCGTCTTCAAGCCGGAGAACCTGGCCAAATTCAAAGATTGCGGCGTGCACATGCTCGACTCCGCCGACGACATCTTTCCGGCGGCGCTGAGCTGGCTCGGGCTCGATCCGAACTCGACCAAGCAGGCGGACCTCGAGAAGGCCGCCGAGGCCGTCGCGAAAGTCCGTCCCTTCGTGCGCAAGTTCCACTCGTCCGAATATTTGAGCGCACTTGCCACCGGCGAGATCTGCTTCGTGGTCGGCTGGTCCGGCGACATCATGCAGGCCCGCGCCCGCGCGGCCGAAGCCAAGAGTGGCATCGAGATCGGCTATGCCATTCCGAAGGAGGGGGCGCAGATGTTCTTCGACAATCTCGCGATCCCCGCGGATGCCAAGAACGTCAAGGAAGCCTACGAGCTGATCAACTACCTCTACCGCCCCGAGGTTGCCGCAAAGAACTCGGACTTCCTGTCCTACGCGAGCGGCAATCTCGCCAGCCAGAAGGTGGTCGACCCGAAGATCCTAGGCGACAAGAACATCTATCCGGACGAGGCGACGCTCGCAAAACTGTTCGTCATCACGGCGCGCGAGCCGGCGACCCAGCGGGTGATCAATCGGCTGTGGACCAAGGTGAAGACGGGGCGGTAGAGAAGGCACCCGTCAGACGGCGAGCTACCGCCACCTGCGATGCAGCCACAGCCACTGCTCGGGATGCTCGCGCACCCAGCCTTCCACGACGCTCGTGATCGCCTGCGTGGTGCCCTGGATGTCGATCTTGCCATCAGCATCGCGCACCGGCTGGATCTCTTCGGTCAGCTCGCCGCGGAAGCGGCCGTCGGGCAGGCGGATGATGCGGACGCCGTGGATCGGGCATTCGACCTGGCGCAAGAGGCGCGCCAGCATCGGGTTGGCGCGGGTCTTGCGGCCGAAGAAGGTGACCTCGACGCCGGCGGTGAGATACTGGTCGATCAGCATGGCGACATGCTTGCCGTCCTTGAGCGCCTGCGCGAGCCGCAGCGGCGCGTCGCGGCCGGCCGGGATCAGCGTGCCCATGTTGACCTGGCGCATCTCCTGGATGATGCGGTCGGCCGAGGCGATGTTCGGGCGGCGATAGAGAATCGCCGTTTCCAGTCCATGCGCGACGGCGGCGAGCGCGGGCAATTCCCAGTTCGCAAGGTGCGCGGCGAAGATCAGCGCCGGCTTGCCGTCGTCGCGGATCTGGTCGAACAGCTCGATGCTGCGCGGGGAGATCTCCATTCGACTCTTCTCCGGGCCATCGCGATCGTAATCCCAGACGTGGTCGATATGGGCGAACTCGGCGCCGACGCGGCCGAGATTGTCCCAGACGCCCATCAGGATCCGGTCGATCTCCTCCGGCGATTTCTCCGGAAAGGCGGCGGTGAGATTGGCGCGGCCGATGCGGTGCTCGCGCAGGCGCGGGCCGATCAGCTTCACGGTGCGCGCGAAGAAGTCCGAGGTCTTGACCGGATCGAAATAGCGCGTGGTGCGCAGCATCGCGACCGTCGCCGCGCCGATCAGGCTTCCGCCGAGCGACTTGGCGGCTTCCCGCGCGCGGGCCTTCATGCTCGCAGGACGCAGCGACATGCGTCCGGTCAGACCGGTTCGCGGGTCAGGATCAGCGAGGCGTTCTGACCGCCGAAGCCGAACGAATTCGACATCACCGCGGTCACGCGGGCGTCGCGCGCCTTGTTGCCGACGACGTTGAACAGGATCGCGGGATCAGGATTGTCGTAGTTGATCGTCGGCGGAATGCGCTGATGCTCGAGCGTCAGCAGCGAGAAGATCGCCTCCACCCCACCGGCGGCCGAGATGGTGTGGCCGACCATCGACTTGTTGGAGGTGACCGGAATCTTCTGCGCGAGCTCGCCGAATACGGCTGATGTCGTGTTGAACTCCATCTTGTCGTTTTCGGGTGTCGAGGTACCGTGCGCGTTGATGTGGTCGATCTGGTCCGGCGTCATCCCGGCATCGGCCAGCGTCTTGTTCATGCAGCCGATGATCGGCTTGCCGTCGGGCGAGGAGCGGGTGCGATGGAAGGAATCGGTGAGCTCGCCGCATCCGGCAATCACGCCGAGGATCTTCGCGCCGCGCGCAGTCGCCGCCTCGTAGCTTTCGAGCACCAGTGCGCCGGCGCCTTCGGCCATCACAAAACCATCGCGGTTCTTGGAGAAGGGGCGGGAGGCCGCCTGCGGCGGATCGTTCTGGGTCGACAGCGCCGACAGCAGCGAGAAGCGCACCAGCGCTTCCGGGTTCACGGTGCCGTCGGTCGCGACGCACAGCGCGGCATCGGTCTCGCCGCGGCGGATCGCCTCGACGCCGAGCTGGATCGAGGTCGCACCCGAGGCGCAGGCCGTGGACAGCGAGATCGGCGACCCCTTGGTGCCGAACGTCTCGGCGAGAGATGCGGCGACCGAGCCGAACATGAAGCGGTGATGGTAGGCGCTGTACTTGCCGCCGCCGGAAATGCGCAGCAGATCGTCATAATTGATGTCGAGCTGGCCGACGGCGCGACCCAGTTCGCGACGCTGCGGCCATTCCACCTCGACCGGCGCAACGGCAAGAAAAAGGGGACCGGGGAAATCGGCCTTGGCGCCGATGCCGGCCTGCTCCAGCGCTTCCTGCGTCGCGATCTCGGCCATCCGTTCGGACAGGGCGGTGGAGGAGAACGGATCGACGCTGACGAAATCGACCGTGCCCGCCATCGTGGTCTTCAGGCCGTCGATCGGAAAACGCGTGATGGTGCGGATACCGGATTCGCCGGCGACGAGCTTCGCCCAATTGTCGGTCTTGCCGGCACCGAGCGACGTCAAGATGCCCATGCCGGTGACGACGACGACGGGGCGCCCGAATTTGTCGCGTGCTGCAGTCATGTCGATCCCCGCTTGAGCTAACTAAACTGCCTCGACCAGCGCCATGCCTTCGCCGCGCCAGTGTCCAGCTCCCACCACCACAATCTGGGTGGGCGCACCCTGCATTTCAATCTCGGTGCCGGTCGAATCGTTCGGCGGGAACAGTGCACCACGCGAGATCGACAGCGCAGCGAGCGCAATTCCGAGCGGGAATTGCGTCTCCATGGCGTGGCCGAACGCCGTGCCGGTCGAGCGCACCGGAAAGTCGGCATGGCTCTTCAGGAAGCCGCGCTCTTCCGAGGTCGCGGGCTCCGCACCGGTCGCTCCGGTGATGATGGCGCCCTTGCCCTCGCGCTTCGGCAGCTTGGCCCACAGCTTCTCCAGCGTCGCGGCCATGTCGCCGGGCCGCTTGCGTTTGGCGAGGTCCGCGACGACGCTGGACAATTTGGCGAACGGCTTTGCGCCGCGCGCTTGCGCATGCGTCTTCGATTCCAGCACCAGGAAGGCGCCGGCGGAGCCGAGCGCGAAGCCGGCGTGGTCCTTGCGCGCCCATACGGGAGCGAACCTGTTCTTGAGGTTGAAGTCGCCGAATTCGTAGAGGACCAACAGGTCCTTGCGCTCGCCATTGTGCGAGCCGCCGACCAGCGCGATGTCACTTTCGCCCGAGGCGATGCGCGCAAGCGCAATGCGGGCGGCATCGGCGCCGGCGACCTCTTCGCCCATGAAGGTGCGCGAAGTGCCTCCCAGGCCGTGCACGATGGCGATGTTTCCGGCGAGCAGGTTGGAGAGCTGGGCCAAAAACAGCGTCGGCCTGAGATCGCTCATCAAGCGCTCGTTGAGGAAGCCGGGCGCGTTGGCGCCCTTGGCCTCGGCCGTCAGCACGCCGCTGTCGACGTTGAGATCGCGCTCTCCGCCGCCGGCGGCGACGACCATGTCGATCTTCGACAGGATGTCCTTGTTGCCCTTGATACCGGCGGAATCGAGCGCAAGACCTGCGGCGTAGGTGCCGATGCGCTGCCAGGCTTCCATCTGGCGCTGGTCGCCCTTCTTCGGGATCTGGCTGTCGAGGACAACGGGCATCAGCGGATGCACGATGTAGGGCGCAAAGCCCTTCTCGTCGACATTGATTCGCTTCTCCTGAAGCGCGGCCCAGTTGGCGTCCAGACCCTCGCCGAGCGAGGTCGCAAGGCCAATGCCGGTGATCCAGACCTCGGTCTGGCCAGGCTTCGAAGCGGGAGTGTCAATCATGTCGATACGGCCTGTTGCGGAAATCCGACGCGCTTGGCGATCGCGTCCATGTGCGAGCGCATATCCGCATTGGGGAAGGGGATCAGCGTGAAGGTGAGCGCCGAATTGGCGCGCAGCTTGCCGCCGACTCTGATCTTGGCTTCGGTCATCGCATAGCCGGAGCCTTCATGGGTGAGGCGCGCTTCGATGCTCATGAGATCGCCGGGGAAGACCGAGCCGCGGACCTTGGCCTCCTTCACGGCGGCCAGGATCGGCATACGCTCGAACCTGAATACGCCGAGCTGAAGCCAGCCCGAGGCCTGCGCCATCGATTCGATCAGGAGCACGCCGGGCATCAAGGGATAACCCGGGAAGTGCCCCTCGAAGATGGTGCTTTCCTTCGGGACCTGCGCTTCGACGACGATCGTCTTCTCATCGACCTTGAGGTCGACGATGCGGTCGATCATGTGGAAGTATTCGAGTTGCATGACTGCGCCCTTAGGCGCTCGCGCCCTTGGCCGCAACCAGTTCGTCGATGCGGGCGCACAGGTTCTTCAGCACGAAATACTGCTCGGTGGTCGCCTTGCCGTCGTTGACCTCCTGAGTCCACTTCTCCAGCGGCAGCTTGATGCCGAACTGCTTGTCGATCGCGAACGCGATGTCCAGAAAATCGAGGCTGTCGATGCCGAGGTCATCGATGGCGTGGCTATCCGGCGTGATCGTGTCGCGCGGGATGTCGCAGGTTTCAGCGATGATCGTGGCGACCTGATCGAATGTGGAAGACATCACTAAGCCTTTGATATATTGCGGGTATTTGTCAGATTGTCCAGAGTGGCACGGTGGGTGGGCATCGCGCCCCGAATGACGCCCTCAACCCCCCCTCTGGCCGGGTCGAAAGCCCGTATATCGGAGCGCCGCCCCGAGTTCAATGGAGCCGGGCAGGCCAAGGGGATCGCAAAGGGACAGGCTTGGGGATGCCACCGGGACCCTTCCGCCGGACGGCCAGCGGCGGGCCGGCCCCTAAATATGCGGCGTCGTGATCTTGACGCAGTCGCGGCGACCCATCAGCACGCAATCCTGGGTCCGGCGCAGGTCGGCGATGCTAACCGCGAGCCAGATCCCGATCGCGGTCAGCGCGATGGTGAAGGCCAGCGCCGCGATGTTGGCAAGCATGCGCTGGCGGAAATTGTCGGGTTCGGCGCGGGGCCGCTCGTAGCGCGACAGGTCCAGCCGATCGGGAGCGACGCGCAACGGTTGTACGGTGCCGTTGCCGCGCTGGGCCGCCGTGGGAGGCGAGGTGCGCGGCCTGAACTGGAGCACCCGGTGCTCGTCATCCGAGCTTATGGGCCGCTGGTTGTTCATGGGGCGGGGATCACTCCGAAGCAGCGATTTAGATAGCATACGTGACGCGCGCGTTGCAGAAAATCTTCTCAATGCTCGCGTGCATTTGTTCATTTGCACTATTTGTGCATGGGCCGGTGTGGAGCTCTCCGGGAACCGGCCGTCGTGGTGGTGGCGCGGGTTGCGCCGCAACGACAGGGATCGCAACGGCCACGGAGTTCGTCCCTCCGTCCCGCCAGTACCGACTTGTGATCTCGGCGTCCTTTCCGAACGCATTTTGTCGCCGCGGGGCCCATGGCATAGTCGCGGGAAGCCGGACCATCCGAGGACCTATCGATCATGACCAATACGCGCGAGCCGCGAGTGCATCCTGTCCCGATCCTGTCGCTCCGGCCGACGCAGATGACGGTCGGCATGCGCGAGGTCAGGGAGAAGCGCAAGCGCTGGCGCGAGCACGACGAGAAGAAGCAGGCTGATCTGCTCGGCAAGCACATGATCCCCGTCGTCTATGGCCCCGATTCGCGCTACTACGTGATCGATCACCATCATCTCGGCCGCGCGCTGCACGATGAAGGCGTCAAGGAGGTGTTGGTGACCATCGTCGGCGACCTCAGGATGGTCGAGCGCAAGGCCTTCTGGGGCGTCATGGACAACAAGCGCTGGGCCTATCCCTACGACGCCAAGGGCGAGCGGCGATCGTTTCGCGACCTGCCGAAATCGGTCGCCGACCTCAAGGACGATCCGTTTCGCAGCCTTGCCGGCGAATTGCGCCGCATGGGCGGCTTCGCCAAAGACACCACGCCGTTCTCCGAATTTCTGTGGGCCGATTTCCTCCGCCGACAGGTCTCGCGCAAGGTGGTGGAGTCCGATTTCGACAGGGCGATCGAGAAGGCGATGGCCGCGGCCAGAAGCAAGAATGCCGTCTATCTGCCCGGCTGGTGCGGTCCGGCGGACGATGATTAGGGCCGTGGCGCCAGCGGCACCACCCGCCGCGCCACATCACGGTCGCTTGAGCGAAATCACTTTCCCGTCTCCATGAAGCGGTCCTGAAACAGGGCCACCCCATCTCTTTGGGGTATCGAGCTTACACAGGAGGCCGGAATGCGCCGTCTTGTTCTTGCCATTGCCTTGCTCGCCGTCGCCTCAGCAGGGATTTCGGCATCGTTTGCCGCAGTTCACCACGCCAAGACATTGTCATTTGCCGATCGTTTTGCCCCGGCGCTCGAGTTGATGACAAAACGCTAGCGGCTTGGCGGCCCGGACACGCTTGATCTTCCGCAAATTTGCGGCGGCGGCCGGCGGCTATGGTCCGCCTGCATGATTGCCGAAGCAGCATTGCGTCCCGATGTCGAGGGCGAGGTGGGCTCCAGGTCATGCCGACTGGAGACATGGCCATGAGCATCATCTTTCGCATCCTCTTCGTCATCGCCGGCGCGGTCACCGCGCTGTTCGTTGCGCGCGATGCCCTGAACTTCACGATCATCCAGACCTTCGTTGCGATTCTGCTCGTGACCGCCATTCTGGGCGCTGGAAGTCTCTGGAGCCTGCGGCGGAAGACGTGAGCGGCAGCAGGCGATCGGGTTGCGGCAGATGCAGTGCTCGCCAGAACCCTTCGATTCGATGGAGCCTTGCACGCGCTCGCCTCCGAGGCGATTGCGCGGCGTATGATCACTAGCCGCTAGTGCGGGGACCCGCAGGCGGCGTGGTCTCCGGCCGGTGCGGATCCTCTTTGCCGCCGAGCGCGCGATGCAGCCAGCGCTCGATGCGGCGGCCGATCGTGAGCAGCACGAAGGCGACAGCCAGCGCGAGCAGGACGATCTTCCATTGTCCGGCGCCGCAGGCAATGCCGAGACAGGCGGCGAGAAAGGTGCAGGCCGCGCTGGTCAGGCCCCGCACGCGAAAGCGGTCGCTCTCGTGGACGATGACTCCGGCACCGAGAAAGCCGATGCCGGTCAGGATGCCCTGGATCACGCGGCTCGTCGCATCGGTCATCCTGCCGGGCTCGGCGAACTGGACTGCGAGCAGCACGACCGTTGCCGTGGAGAGCCCGACGATGCCGAGCGTCTTCAGCCCGATCGGCTTGCCGTGCAGGTCGCGGTTGAGGCCGATCGCGCCGCCGGCGAGCGTCGCCGCGCCGAGGCGCAGCAGGATTTCGGGCCAGTCCAGCTCGGTCATGTCTTGCCCGTCATGTCTTCGGCAGTCGTCCCATCAGGTAGAACTCCTCGTTCGGGCGCATGCCGGTGAAGTTCGCCAGCCGGTTCGACAATGCGAAGAAGGCGGCGATCGCGGCGATGTCCCAGATGTCGTCGTCGCTGAAGCCGTGCGGTTGGAGCATGGCGAAATCGTCCTCGGAAATCCGCTGCGCGTCAGTCGAGACCTTCATCGCGAAGTCGAGCATCGCCTTCTGCCGCGGGCTGATGTCGGCCTTGCGGTAGTTCACCGCGACCTGATCGGCAATCAGCGGGTTCTTGGCGCGGATGCGCAGGATCGCGCCGTGGGCGATCACGCAATATTGGCACTGGTTCGCCGCCGAAGTCGCCACCACGATCATCTCGCGCTCGGCCTTGGTGAGGCCGCCGTCCTTCTCCATCAGTGCGTCGTGATAGGCGAAGAAGGCGCGGAACTCGTCGGGACGATAGGCCAGCGTCAGGAACACGTTCGGCACGAAACCGCTCTTCTCCTGCACGGCGAGAAGTCGCGTGCGGATGTCCTCGGGCAGCGTATCGAGGGCGGGTGCGGGGAAGCGTTGCGCGGCGGTCTTTGTCATGGGCGTGGATTCCGGCTTGAGGCGGGAACCATAGTCGATGCGGGCGAGACGCTCCAGAGGCGTCGCAAGGTCTCGTGCCCCGGACGCGGCGCAGCGGCGTTGCACGCTGCGGGCGCGTCCGGGACACGAGAGATGTGCTACCGCAGCGGCTTCTTCAACAGCGAGAAGCGGTCCGGATCGAGGCCCATCGACGGTTGCAGCATCGGGGCTTCGACGCTGGACATCGTCTTCGCCGGCGGCGCCGAGAACACGGGGTCGTTCGGCACGTCGCGCTGCGAGGTGGCGCCGCGCCAGCGCTCGAGCACGGCGCTGACGAAATGCATGTCGTGGCCGGAGGTGACGGACGGCACGCTGCTGATGGTGGCCTCGCCGCGCGGCAATTGGTGCGGAGGCACCTCCTTGAAGCGCAGGCGCGTCGGCAGGGCGACGCCTTCGCCGAAGGCTAGCACTTCACGCGTGCCGAGGGACGGCACGAAGGAGAGCAGGTTCGCGGCTGCGTCCGACACTGCGGCGCGCAGCAAGGCCTGGTCGCGGTCGTTGGCAAGGCGCATCGTGAACAGCGTGTTGCACTGGGAGATGATGGTGGCGTCGAGCTCGGCCGGGCGCTGGGTGATGAGGCCGAGATAGACGCCGTATTTGCGACCCTCCTTGGCGATGCGCGACACCGCCTTGCGGGTCGGCCCGAAACCGACGTTGCGGTCGGCGGACGCATAGCGATGCGCTTCCTCGCAGACGAACAGCAAGGGCGAGACGCCGTCGCTCCACAGGCCGAAGTCGAAGGCCATGCGGCACAGCACCGAGACGACGGAATCGATGACTTCGGCCGGGAAGCCGGCGAGCTGCATCACTGTCATCGGCTTGCCGTTGGCGGGCAGGCGGAACAGATGGCTGATCACCTCGGCCATGGTGTCGCCGCCGACATTGGCGTTGTCGAACATGAAGGCGTAGCGCGGGTCGTTGCGCACCGCCTCGATGCGCGAGATCAGCTTGTGATAGATGATGCGCGAGGAGCGGTTTTCGAGCTTGCCCATGCGCTCATCGATCAGCGACAGCAGGTCGACCAGGCGATAGGGCACCGGCGTGTCGATCGTGTAGCCGATCTGCTTGGGATCGATGCGCTTGAGGCCGATGCGGTCGGCGTTCTGGTACTGGGTGTAGACGCCCTTGGCCAGCGGGATCACCTCGGCGAGGATGTCGAGCTCCTCGGGCACGCCGGCGCGGCCGCCGAACAGCACGTCGACGATTTCCTCGAAGTTGAACAGCCAGAACGGCAGCTTCAGGTTCCGCGGGTTGAGCACCAGCGCGCGGTCGCCGAAGCAGCGGCCATATTCGTTGTGCACGTCGAGCAGGAAGATGCGCAGGTTCGGTCGCGCCTTCAGGATCTCGTTGAGCAGGAGCGAGACGCCGGTCGATTTGCCGACGCCGGTCGACCCCAGCACCGCAAAATGCTTGGACAGCATTTCCTCGACGTCGACATAGGCGACGACGGAGCGATCCTGCTGGAGGAAACCCACGTTGATCTGATCCGACCCGGTCGGCGCGTAGATCGTGCGCAGCTCCTGGCTGGTGATCAGGTCGACGGCATCGCCGATGGTCGGATAGTTGGTGACGCCGCGCTGGAATTTGGCCTTGTCCGCAGCGTTGAGGATCTCGCCGAGCAGGTCGACCGAGGCGATGGCGATGTAGCCGTCGGAGCTCGACAGGTTCTCGCAGGAGACCTCGGTGATCATCGCAACGATGACGGAGCTGGCGCAGCGAATGCTGACGAAACGGCCGACGGTCGCCCGAACCTCCGAGATCGGCATTTGGCTTGCCGCCAACAACCCGACCCGGGCGAGCGATCCGCGAACCGAAATCACGCGTCCAAAGGATGTCACGATGAATGAACCTGGCCAGAGCGAGGGATTTGCACCGGACTATGCGCGGCCGTCGCTGGACAAAGGGTTAAGCGCCGGGCGCGCCCGCTCCGTTAAATCCGCGGCAGTTCGGCCAACAGGTTTGGTCCTGATGCATACTCATGGGCGGAATCGCCGGGAAACTGCTGCTTTTCCAGGCCGGTGCGTCGAGCCGGCCTTAAGGAAGACTTTACCATTCAGGCGGGCGACCGCCCGTTTGGAAGACCCAGCCGGCCCTGCCGGGCCGTCATTTGCGGGGGGCATGGCGGCTTGATTTGTTGACGGGACCTAATCATTTGTACATTAGTACAAATGAAATCGCTGCCACCGGTGCCGTGCGGGGCGCGCGTCGTTGTGCCCCGCGTTCAATGGCGCCGTCCGGTCCGGCGGATCGTAGCGACGTCCCTGGGAGGAAATCATGCAGCCCGAACCAATCCTCGATCTCGCCCATCTCGGCCACATGGAGCTGCTGACGCCGAAGCCTGACGAAAGCCTGAAATTCTTCGTCGATGTCATGGGCATGACCGTCAGCGGACGACAAGGCGAGTCGGTCTACTTGCGTGGCTGGGACGACTACGAGCGCTATTCGCTCAAGCTCACGGCCTCGAAGACGTCAGGGATGGGCCACATGGCGCTGCGCGCGCGCAGCCAGCAGGCGCTGGAGCGCCGCGTTGCCGCGCTGAAAGGATCCGGCTTCGACATCGGCTGGATCGACGGCGACATGGGGCAGGGGCCGACCTTCCGCTGCCGCGATCCCGACGGCCATATCGTCGAGCTCTATTACGAGACCGAATGGTATCAGGCGCCGCCGGAGCTCAAGCCAGCGCTGAAGAACCAGGCGCAGCGCTTTCCGGCCCGCGGCGTCAATGTCCGCCGCCTCGACCATCTCAACTGCCTCGCCGTCGACATCAAGGCCAACCGCGAGTTCTTCGAGACCTATCTCGGCTGCCGTCTCACCGAGCAGATCGTGCTCAATGACGGCCGGGAAGCGGCGATGTGGCTGACGATGTCGAACAAGAGCTACGACTTCGCCTATTCGCTCGACCATTCCGGCGTGCCCGGCCGCTTCCACCACGTCACCTACGCACTCGACAGCCGCGAGGAGATTCTGCGCGCCGCCGACATCTTCCTGGAGAACGGCGTGCACATCGAGACCGGCCCGCACAAGCACGCGATCCAGCAGACTTTCTTCCTCTACGTCTACGAGCCCGGCGGCAACCGCGTCGAGGTCGCCAATGCCGGCGCGCGCCTCATCCTCGCGCCCGATTGGAAGCCGATCGTGTGGACCGAGGAGGAGCGCAAGAAGGGCCAGGCCTGGGGATTGAAGACGATCGAGTCGTTCCACACCCACGGCACGCCGCCGGTCGAGGTGAAGCACGGGTGAGTTAAAGCATGCGAGCTGGGCGGGGGCTGAGCAAACGCCTCGTTCTTCGAGACGACCGCTTCGCGATCTCCTCAGGATGAGGCTAAGCAGCGACCTTTGCTTCATTGAATGGCTGCCACGCACTCCGTCCTCATCCTGAGGGCCCGCCGCAGGCGGGCGTCTCGAAGGATAGCAGCAGGCGAGCTTCCAGCCACGCCCTTGATCTTTATCTCAGTGCGCCGATGTGCGCAGCCGCGCGATCGTCTCGCGCACGCCGGTCCAGGCCGGCTTGTCGGGTGCGAACTGCTTGCGCAAAAACGTCACGAGCTCCTCGACCTGCGCGTCGCTCATGCTGCCCTTGAAGGCGGGCATGTAGCCGAGATCGCTTGTGACCGGTTCGGCGATCCCATGCAGGATCACCTGGACCAGATTGTCCGCCGTTCCGCTGTGCAGGTTGCTGTTCAGCGCGAGCGAGGGGCGAGTGCCGAACAGCGGTAGGCCGCCGACCTCGTGGCAGACGGCGCAGGCGCCCAGGTACAACCGCGCGCCGGTGGAAGAGGCAACGGTGACCTGGGTTGCGCTCTCGAGCTTTGCCGCGAGCGCATCCTGCGCCTGCCGGTCGGTCGCGGCGTCGTTGAACGAGTTGAGATAGACCGCCATCGCACGGATGTCCTGGTCGGGCAGGGCCTTGAGGTCCCGGACGATCGGCGCCATCGGGCCGGCCGCCACGCCGTGATAGCGCGAATGGCCGGTGCGCAAATAAGCGAAAAGCTCATCCTCGCTCCACGGGATCGGTGCCTGCGAGACTGAGGTCAGCGCCGGTGCCTCCCAGCCCTCGGCAAAGCCGCCGGCGAGATAGGCTTCGCGCTGCTCGGCGCCGATCGCGTTGCGCGGCGAATGACAGGCGCTGCAATGGCCGAGGCTCTCGACCAGATAGGCGCCGCGATTCCAGAGCTCGGACTTGGCGGGATCGGGCTTGAACTCGCGCGTCTGGTGGAACAGCGCGTTCCAGCCCGCGAGCAGCGGGCGGAGATTGAACGGGAAGGCGAGCGCATTCGCCGGCGTCGTCGCGCGCACCGCGGGCCGGGCCATCAGGTAGGCATAGAGTGCCTGCATGTCCGCGTCGCTGGTCTTCGCAAAATGCGTGTAGGGAAAGGCCGGATAGAGCTGCCGCCCATCACGGTGCAGCCCGTCACGCATGGCGCGCTCGAAGGCTGGATAGGACCAGGCGCCGATGCCGGTCTCGACGTCGGGCGTGATGTTGGTCGCGTAGATCGTGCCGAACGGCGTTTCAAGCGCGCGGCCGCCGGCGTTGAGCGCGCCGCCGGTCGAGGTGTGGCACTCCGCGCAATTGCCGAGCGCCGCGAGCACCTCTCCGCGCGCGATCGTCGCCGCGGAATAGACCGACGCGTCGGGGCGCGCGATGGGTGCAATCGCGCGGCCCGGCAGCAGCGCCGCGCCGACGCCGATTGCGGCGGTGCAGAAAGCCGCAATGGTCGCGAAGAGGCCGGCACGCTTTGCGAACGGGTTTTGCCAGATGCGGGCCGGCTGCGACGCCGCGGGAGGGGGCAGGGCCTGTGGTGTCGCCGGTGCATCACCGTGCAGCCCTTTCAGGATGCGTTCAGGCGTGAACGGCGGCTCGCGAAAGCGCACGCCGGTGGCATCGAAGATCGCGTTGGCGATCGCCGCCGCGCTCGGCACCGAGGCGGATTCGCCGACGCCGAGCGGTGGCTGATCCTGACGCGGCAGCATCAGGACGTCGATCTTGGGCACGTCGGGGAAGGGAATGATGGGATAGGCGCCCCATTCGCGTGCCGCCACCGCGCCGCGCTCGAACGACACTTCCTCCATCAGCGCGCGGCTGGTGGACTGGATGACGTTGCCATGGATCTGGTGGCGCACGCCGTCCGGATTGATCATCAGGCCGGAGTCCTGTCCCGCGACGACGCGCGTGACGCTGACATCGCCCGTCGTCTTGTTCACCGCGACGTCGGCGACCCAGGCCGACCACGCCGCGCCATAGCCGGGAAACTTGCTGTGGACATAAAGCGCGTAGGCAAAGCCGCGCCCGTGCACGACCTCGCCGTCTTTCTCCTCACGGACCGGCCGCGGCGTCCAGCCCGCGCGTTCGGCGACTGCATTGACGAGATCGACGGCGCGCTGGTCTTTCAAATAGCGCAGGCGGTATTCGATCGGGTCGACGCCGGCCTCGGTCGCGGCCTCGTCGATATAGGATTCATGCGCGAAGGTGTTCGGCAGTGCCGAGACGCCGCGGAACCATGAGGCGCGCACGATCGGGGGCATGTCGTGGGCGACGACGCGCATGTGGTCGTAATCGTAGGGCGGGATCGCGGTGCGGTCGCCCATCTGAAGCACGGCCGGATCGGGCGAGATGCGGCCGGTCAGCAGCAGCGCCAGAGTCGGCGCGGTGTTCGAGGGATAGCGCGTTGTGAGATCGTAACCGGCAATGCCGCCGTCGGCATCGAGCCCGCCGTTGACGTCGATGAGCTGCGCGGTGCCTTTGGGCTCCCAGGCGTGCTCCTGCTCGCGTGTCAATTGCACGCGAACGGGCCGGCCAACGGCGCGCGACAGCAGCAGCGCATCGGCGGTGACGTCGTCGGCGCAGTTGCGGCCGTAGCAGCCGGCGGCTTCGAGCCGGATCACCTCGATCTCGCTCTCGGGACGTTCGATCAGCAGCGCAAGATCGCTGCGCAGCACGTGCGGGTTCTGAGTGCCCGACCAGACGCGGATATTGCCGTCCCTGTAGTCGGCGACGGCACAGGATGGGCCGATCGAAGCGTGCATTTGATACGGCCAGACATAAGTGCGCTGCATCGGCTTGGCCGCGCCCGATATCGCCTTGTCGACCTCGCCCTTGTCGATCAGCGTGCGCGGCGTCGACGGATTGGCGCGCAGCGCGGTCTCGACATCGGCAAGGTCGGTGAGGGCGGGCGTCGGCTTCCAGCTCACTTCGAGATGCTCTGCCGCACGGATCGCATTCTCCTCGCGCTCGGCGACAACGCCGACGAAATCGCCGATGTGCACCACCGCGATCAGGCCGGGAATGTCGCGTACCGAGGATTCATCGACCGCGAGCAGGCTGGTGCCGACGAACGGTCCGGCATCGACGCCGGCATAGGGCGGCCGCACCACGCGGCCGTGCAGCATGCCCGGCACGCGGATGTCGTGGACGAAGGTCAGCTCGCCCGTGGCCTTGGCGGGCAGATCCACGCGCGGCGTCGACTGGCCGACGATCGCGTAGTCGCCGACAGGTTTGACCGCGACGTCGTCGGCAAGCTCGAGCCGGATCTCTTCGCCGCCGATCAGCTCGCCATAACTGACGCTGCGGTTGTCGTTCCCGCGCACGAGGCCATCCTCGATCCGTAACTCGGAGGCCGGCAGCTCCAGCCGCTCGGACGCGCGCGCGATCAGGAAGTGCCTCGCCTGCGCCGCGGCCTTGCGCAGGGGCACCGCGGTGATCTGGATGGTCTCGCTGGCGATCGTCGCGCCCTGGTTCGGCACCACCGACGTGTCGCCGAGCACGACCACGACGCGCGCAAAGGAAACGTCGAGCTCCTCGGCGACGATCTGGCCAAGGGCGGTGCGGATGCCGGTGCCGAGATCGACATGGCCGTTATAGGCCGTGACCGCTCCGTCCGCGGTGATGCGGACGAAGGTCTCGGATGTGACCTCGTCCACGGTGCGGGCGACGACGAGCGAACCCGATGGCCGCTCAGCTCCGTTCGAAACAGGGGAGGCCATCAGTCCGCGGCCTCGACGAGCTGGCCGGATGCCCGCATCACCGCGCGCAGGATCTCGACATGGGTGCCGCAGCGGCAGAGATTGTAGCGCAGCGCCGCCAGCGCCTGTTGCTCGCTCGGCCGCGGGTTGATCGCGAGCAGCGCCTTGGTGGTCATGATCATGCCGTTGAGGCAATAGCCGCATTGTGCGGCCTGCTCGTCGATGAAGGCCTGTTGCACCACATCGGGCTTGTCGCGGGTGCCGAGGCCTTCGAGCGTCACGATGTCGCGGCCGGCGCAGCCGCTCACCGGAATCACACAGGAGCGTGCCGCCGCGCCGTCGATCAGGACAGTACAGGTGCCACATTCGCCGAGGCCGCAACCATATTTTGGGCCATTGAGCGCGAGCTCGTTGCGCAACACATAGAGCAGCGGCGTCTGGCGCTCCGCCGTGATTTCGTGGATCCTGCCGTTCACGGTGAGGCGGATCGGTGTCTTCGTCATCCTCGTTCCCAAGCGCGCGTAACTCTACGGCGGCGAACGATACCGTTTGTACACAAACGTGCAAGCGGTGCATCCCGCACTGCAGCGTGGTTGCCTTCTTTGTGGACAGAGCCGATAGGCAAATGAGGTTTTATGCGGCAGCCGCATCTTTTGCGTTGCACCGCCGCTTGACAGCGCCAGGGGACCGCGCGCAACATTGTTCGTGTACGAACGATAACCGCAGTGGCCACCGGCTCCGACATGGTGATTGAAACGACGAGCGCCGTCATCGACAAGATCCGCTGCGATGCTTGTCCGGTGATGTGCTACATCAAGCCGGGCGCAGCGGGTGCCTGCGACCGCTACGCCAATCACGACGGCAAGCTCGTCCGTGTCGATCCGCACGTGATCCTGGAGCGTACGGTCTCGCATGGCGGCAAGCTCGTTCCCTTCAGTCGCACCGAAGACTGGGACGGCAAGATCGTCCACGAACCCTCGACCTTCGTGACCGCGATCGGTGCGGGCACGACCTATCCCGACTACAAGCCGGCGCCGTTCATCGTCGCCGCTGAGGTCGACGGGGTCGACATGGTGACCGTGGTCACCGAGGGCATCTTCTCCTATTGCGGGATCAAGGTGAAGATCGACACCGATCGTTATCTTGGTCCGGAGACCGCGACCGTTCGCGCGCAGGGCGAGGCGGTTGGCCACGTCACGACCAGCGAATATGGCTCGCAGATGCTGTCGCTCGGCGGCGTGCATCATCTCACCGGGGGCTCCAAGAAGGAAGGCCGCGTCACCTGCGACACGCTGATGGACCTTGCTAACTGCAAGGCGGTCGAGCTCACCATTGACGGTGGCGCCACCGTGGTGGTGCAGGCCGGGCAGCCGCCGATCGTCAACGGCATGAAAGAAGAGCGCATGCGCGTCGGCTGCGGCTCGGCGACGATCGGCATGTTCGCCAAGCAATGGCACGGCAAGGTCGACGAGGTGGTCGTGGTCGACGACCACATCACCGGGGTGCTCTCGGAGCATCAGGCCGGCAAGCTTCTCGACATCGCCGACACCGGCATCAAGATGAAGGGACGGCGCTCCACGCCCGGCCGCTATTTCCAGGTCGCCGATCCCGGCACGGGCTGGGGCGGCACCAACATTTCCGATCCCTTGTCGATCCTCGGGCCGTTCGATGCCAAGGAAGCGAAGCCCGGTCTGACCATGCTGATGGTCTCCACCACGGGCGAGCATTCGTCGTATTACGTGCTCGACGAAGCCTTGAAGCCGATCGAGACCGAGATGCCGGCCGAGTTGAGATTCTCGGTCGAGCGGATCCAGGAAAACTGCGAGCCGGCGCTGTGCACGGTGCTGTTCATGGCTGGCGCCGGCGGCTCACTGCGTGCCGGTGTCACCGACAATCCGGTGCGACTGACGCGTTCGGTGAAGGATGCGCTGACGCGCGTCACCAGCGGCGGCGCGCCGGTCTATGTCTGGCCCGGCGGCGGCATCACCTACATGGTCGACGTGACGCAGATGCCGTCAGGCGCGTTCGGCTATGTGCCGACGCCGGCGCTGGTCGCGCCGATCGAGTTCACGATGACGCTGTCCGACTATGCCGCGCTCGGCGGCCACATGGACTACGTGAAGCCGCTCTCCGAGGTTCAGAACGGCGACGATGTCCGCCAGTTGCCATGGCATCACCCGATTCCGGGGCGCCGGACATGACGAGGCGCCCGCAAATCGCATTGCTGTCTGATGGCCGGCGGCTGCATTTGCAGGATGGACCGATTGATCTGATCGTGGAGGCGAGGGGACGTGCGGACGAGGTGCGCGCGGCCTATGAGGCTGCGGCGCGCCGGTTCACCGGGCTTCTCGACGAGCTATGCGCGGAACTGACTGAGTTGCGTGCGGATGCTGCGACGCGGACTTCGCTGACCGGCGCCGTCGCGCGTCGTATGCACGCCGCTGTCGCGCCCTATGCCGCCGATTGCTTCATCACGCCGATGGCGGCTGTTGCAGGCAGCGTGGCCGAGGAGATTCTGGGGGCGATGCTGCGCGTTGCGACGCTCGATCGGGCTTACGTCAACAATGGTGGCGACATCGCGCTTCATCTCGCTGAAGGCACGCATTTTTCGGTCGGACTGATGGATCGGCCCGACCGCGACGGTGTGATGCGGACGATGAGGATCGATGCGAATGATCCGTCGCGTGGCGTCGCGACCAGCGGACGCCACGGCCGCAGCTTTTCGCTCGGCATCGCCGATGCCGTGACGGTGCTGGCGGCGACCGCAGCGCAGGCCGATGCGGCGGCGACGGTGATCGCGAATGCCGTCGACCTGCCCGGGCATCCCGCCATCATCCGGAGGCCTGCGACCGAGCTTCAGCCCGACAGCGATCTGGGCGCGCGCCTCGTCACCCGCGATGTCGGCGAGCTGTCTCTCGATGAGATCGCTGCCGCACTCGAATCTGGCGCAGAACGTGCACGGCAATTGTTCGATCGCGGACTGATCGAGGGTGCCGTGTTGCAGCTTTGTGGTGATATGCTTGTCATCGGACCGAAAGATATTGAGCGGCAGCGATCGCGCCCGGTTACGCTGGAGAACGCGGTTCATGCCTGAACAGGGAAGAACCTGAGGACACAATCATGAGCGCGATCATTCGCAAGATCGTCACCGTCGTCGAAGAGACGCAGATGGAGATGGGCCGGCAGGTGTCGCCGCCGACCCGGCGTGCGGCTGCGATTGCCGTCATCGAGAATCCGTTCGCCGGAAAATATGTCGAGGATCTGTCGCCGCTGATCGCGATCGGCGAGGAGCTGGGTGAGCTCTTGTCGAAGCGCGCGGTGGCTGCGCTCGGCATCGATGGCGCCAAGGCGCAGAGCTATGGCAAAGCCGCCGCCGTCGGCGAGAACGGCGAGCTGGAGCATGCCGCCGCAATCCTCCACCCCAAGATGGGCGCGCCGGTGCGCAAGGTGCTGGGCAAGGGCGCAGCTCTGATCCCGTCCTCGAAGAAGCGTAGCGGCCCGGGCACGACGCTGGACATTCCGCTCGGGCACAAGGATGCTGCCTTCGTGCGCAGTCACTTCGACGGCATGGAAGTGCAGATCAACGATGCGCCGCGCGCCAACGAGATCATGGTCGCGGTCGCCGTCACCGACAGCGGCCGTCCGCTGCCGCGCGTCGGTGGGCTCACGGTTGCGGAGATCAAGGGCGAAGACGGTCTGAGATAGGGTTTGAACCGGGGAGGCGGGCACAGCTTCCCCGACACGATTACGCTGAAGACGTAGAGAGTTCAAAACTGGAGGTTGGGATGCGAGCGAGAAACTATTTTGTGGGCGCGGCCTTCGCGCTTTTGGCGGGCGGCATGGCTCATTCGGCCCTGGCGCAGGACATCAAGATCGGCGAGATCAACAGCTATTCGCTGCTGCCGGCCTTCACCGAGCCCTATCGCAAGGGCTGGCAGCTTGCGGTCGAGGAGATCAATGCGGCCGGCGGCATCAACGGCAAGAAGCTCGTCGTCATTTCCAAGGATGATGGCGGCAAGCCGGCCGACGCGCAGACCGCGGCCAACGAGCTCGTCTCGAGCGAGGGCGTTGCGATGCTCGCAGGCACCTTCCTGTCCAACATCGGCCTTGCGGTCAGCGACTTCGCCAACCAGAAGAAGGTGTTCTTCCTCGCGGCCGAGCCGCTGACGGACGCCATCACCTGGTCCAAGGGCAACAAGTACACCTTCCGCCTGCGTCCTTCCAACTACATGCAGGCGGCGATGCTGGTCGAGGCGGCGGCGAAGCTGCCGGCCAAGCGCTGGGCCACGATCGCGCCGAACTACGAATACGGCCAGTCGGCGGTCGCCGTGTTCAAGAAGCTGATGTCGGAGAAGCGTCCCGACATCCAGTGGGTCGACGAACAGTGGCCGCCGCAGGGCAAGATCGACGCAGGTCCCGTGGTGCAGGCGGTGGCTGCCGCCAATCCCGAAGCGATCCTCAACGTCACCTTCGGCGCCGACCTTGTGAAGCTCGTGCGCGAAGGCAACACCCGCGGTCTGTTCAAGGGACGCGAGGTCGTCTCGTTCCTCACGGGCGAGCCCGAGTATCTCGACCCGCTCAAGGACGAGACGCCGGAGGGCTGGATCGTCACCGGCTATCCCTGGTACTCGATCAAGACGCCCGAGCATGACGCGTTCCTGAAGGCCTACCAAGCCAAGTATAACGACTATCCGCGTCTCGGCTCGATCGTCGGCTACCAGACCATCAAGTCGGCGGCCGCCATTCTCGCGAAAGCGGGCTCGACCGATCCGGAGAAGCTGATCGCCGCGGCGGAAGGGCTGTCCATGCCGTCACCGTTCGGCGAGATCACCTTCCGCAAGATCGACCACCAATCGACGCTCGGTGCCTATGTCGGCAAGACCGCGCTGAAGGACGGCAAGGGCGTGATGGTGGATTCGTCCTATAAGAAAGGCGCGGACTATCTGCCCAGCGATGCCGAAGTCGCGAAGCTGCGGCCGAAGGATTGATCTCCGCTGCCGTAGGGTGGGTTAGCCGAGCGCAGATCGCTTGGCGTAACCCACCACTTTCGGAGCCATACGAGAAGAGGTGGTGGGTTACGCCGAGCAGATGCGCTCTGCGCATCTGCAGGGCTAACCCATCCTACGATTTCACTTAACCCGGACCGCCGATGGCTTTTTATGTCGTACAGTTTCTGACCGGTCTCGCCAGCGCAGCGTCGCTGTTTCTGGTGGCCTCGGGCCTGTCGATCATCTTCGGCGTGACCCGGATCGTGAATTTCGCGCATGGCGCCTTCTACATGATCGGCGCCTACATCGCCTTCACGCTCACCGAGCGGCTTTCGGGTGCGTTTGGGTTCTGGGGCAGCATCGTGCTGGCCGCGCTGGCCGTGGCGATGATCGGCGTGATCGTCGAGATGGTGCTGCTCCGCCGCATCTATCACGCGCCCGAACTGTTCCAGCTGCTCGCGACCTTCGGCCTGACCTTGATGGTCGAGGACCTCGTGGTCCTGATCTGGGGGCCCGACGATCTCGTCGGCCGCCGCGCGCCGGGCTTCAGGGGTGCCATCGATTTCTTCGGCCAGAACATTCCGAGCTATGATCTGTTCCTGATCGTGCTTGGCCCGGTCGTGCTCGGCATTCTCTGGTTGCTGTTCCAGCGCACGCGATGGGGCGTGCTTGTGCGCGCGGCGACGCAGGACCGCGACATGGTCGCGGCGCTCGGCGTCAATCAGAAATGGCTGTTCACGTCGGTGTTCGCGGTCGGCGTCTTCCTCGCAGCCCTCGGCGGCGCGCTTCAGATCCCGCGCGATGCCGTGCATCACGCCATGGATCTGCGCATCATCGTCGAGGTGTTCGTCGTGGTCGTGATCGGCGGCCTCGGCAGCATCGTCGGTGCCTTCGTCGCGGCCGTGCTGGTCTCGGAGCTGAATGCCTTCGGCATCCTGATCTTCCCGAAGATCTCCATCATTCTGGTCTTCCTGGTGATGGCGGTGGTGCTGATCGTGCGACCCTGGGGCCTGTTCGGCAAGCCGGAGGCGGCTGCGCGAAAGACGCCTGGCCTCACCGTCAATCCCTGGCGGCCGCTGACGTCGAACGAACGGCTGGCGGCGGTTGCTGCGCTCGTCGTCGCAGCGATGCTGCCGCTGTTCGCGGGCAATTATCTGCTCACCGTGGGCTCGGAGATCGCAATCTTCGTGATCTTCGCGGTCAGCCTGCACTTCCTGATGTCGGTCGGCGGCCTCGCGTCCTTCGGCCATGCCGCCTATTTCGGGCTCGGCGCCTACGGCATCGCCTTCCTCGCCAAAATGGCGGGGCTGCCGATGATCGTGTGTCTGTTGCTTGGCCCGCTGCTCGGCTGCATGGGCGCCGCCGTGTTCGGCTTCTTCGCGGTGCAGCTCTCCGGCGTCTATTTCGCGATGCTGACGCTCGCCTTCGCGCAGATCGTGTGGTCGATCGCGTTCCAATGGGTGAGCGTGACCGGCGGCGACAATGGCATTCTGGGTCTCTGGCCGTCGAGCTGGGCGGCGAGCCCGTCGCATTTCTACTGGCTTGCGCTCGGCGTCGCGGCGCTGGTGACCGTCGCGTTGCGGGCCATGGTGTTCTCGCCGTTCGGTTACGCGCTCCGTGCAACGCGCGACTCGCTTCTTCGCAGCGAAGCGGTCGGCATCAATGCCAAGCGGATCCAGTGGACCGCTTTCGTGATCGCCGGCACGACCGCCGGCATCGGCGGGGCGCTGTTCGCCTACCTCAAGGGCAGCGTCTTCCCCGACAATCTCGGCATCTCGCTGTCGGTCGACGCGCTGGTCATGGTGCTGCTCGGCGGCGTCGAGACGGTGTCCGGTGCGGTGATCGGGGCCATCGTCTACAAGGCCTTGAACATCTGGCTGGTGAGCCAGACCGATCTGTCGAAGCTCGTGCTCGGCGGCTTCATCATGCTGATCGTCGTCGTTTTCCCGAAGGGCATCGTCGGCATGCTCGAGATGCTGGCGCAGCGCCGGCGAAAGTCTTCGCCGCCGGGCTCTCCCTTGCTTGCCAAGCCGATCGAGTCTGCCGAATGAGTGCCACACCCCCACTTCTCGCGGTCGAAGGCCTGACCAAGTCTTATGGCGGCATCCATGCGGTGCGCGGCGTCTCGTTCTCGCTGCGTGCCGGCGAGATCCTGGCGCTGATCGGTCCGAACGGCGCGGGAAAAAGCACCTGCTTCGACATGCTCAACGGCCAGAACAAGCCTGACAGCGGCCATGTCCGCCTGCTCGGCGAAGAGATCACGGGCAGGAAGCCGCGTGAGGTCTGGCGGCTCGGCGTCGGGCGCACGTTCCAGATCACCGCGACCTTCGCCACCATGACCGTGCGTGAGAACGTCCAGGTCGCGCTGATTTCGCATGAGAAGCAGCTCTACAACCTCTGGGGCTCGGCGCCGAAGTTCGACCGCGGCGAGGCCGGCCGCCTGCTCGAACTGGTCGGCATGGGTGGCTACGCGGACCGTCCCTGCGGCGAGCTCGCCTATGGCGACCTCAAGCGGCTCGAGCTTGCGGTCGCGCTCGCCAACCAGCCGAAGCTGCTGTTGATGGACGAGCCGACCGCCGGCATGGCCCCGCGCGAGCGCGTCGATCTGATGCGGCTGACCGCGAGCATCGCGCGGGAGAAGTCGATCGGCGTGCTCTTCACCGAGCACGACATGGACGTGGTGTTCGAGCATGCCGACCGCATCATCGTGCTCAATCGCGGGACGTTGATCGCCGAAGGTTCGCCGGCGGAGGTGCGTGGCAATCCGCAGGTGCAGGCGGTCTATCTCGGCGAGGGCCTCGTCTACGATGCCCGCCACCGCGAGGGAACATCGGCATGAAGCTCACGGTGCAAGACCTCAACAGCCATTATGGCCCTGCGCATATCCTGTTCGACATCGGCTTCGAGGTCGGTGAGGGTGAGGTCGTGGCATTGCTGGGACGCAACGGCGCCGGCAAGTCGACGACGTTCCGCTCGATCGTCGGCCTCGTCGCCCAGCGCTCCGGCCGCATCATGTTCGAGGGCAAGGATGTCTCGGCGAAGCCGACACACGAGATCGTGCGCGAGGGGCTCGGCTACGTTCCGGAGGAGCGGCGCATCTTCACTGACCTGACAGTCGAGGAAAACCTCGAGGTCGGCCGCCAGCCGAAGCGCCCGAACGCGCCGCACTGGACGCGCGAGAAACTGTTCGCGCTGTTTCCAAATCTGGGCGAGATGAAGAACCGTCCCGGCGGCCGCATGAGCGGCGGCGAGCAGCAGATGCTCACCATCGCGCGCACGCTGATGGGCAATCCCTCGCTGGTGCTGCTCGACGAGCCCTCGGAAGGCCTGTCGCCGAAGATCGTGGAGCAGATGGTCGATGCCATCCTGACCATGAAGAAGGAGGGCGTCAGCATCGTCGTTTCCGAGCAGAACCTGCATTTCGCGCGATTGATCTCTGACCGCGCCTACATCATCGAGCGCGGCCGGATCTGCTTCGGCGGCACCATGGCCGAGCTCGACGCGCGTCCGGATATCCGCGACGCGCATCTGTCGTTGTGAGAGCGGGGAACGGATGGCGAGAAGCGTGACGGCGAAGAAGAACGTCAAACCGGCCAAAGCGTTTAACAGGCCGCCTTACGTGCTCGACGAGCAGGTCGGTTTCATCCTGCGCCAGGTCTGGCAGCGTCACAGCTCGATCTTCGCCCGCGACATCGGCACCAATCTGACGCCGACGCAATGGGCGGCATTGTCGAAACTGGCCGAGACCGGGCCATGCTCGCAGAACCAGCTCGGGCGGCTGACGGCGATGGACGTCGCCACCATCAAGGGCGTGATCGATCGCCTCACCGCGCGCGGCCTGACCGAGACCAGCCAGGATCCCGACGACGGGCGGCGGCTCCTGGTCAGCCTGACGCGCGCGGGTCAGCAGCTTGCGGAGAAGCTGGCCCCCAATGCGCTGGCGATCACGCGCGAGACGCTGGCGCCGCTCGACGCGAGGGAGCGCGAGACGCTGATGGCGCTGTTGAACAAGCTGCGGTGATGTCGGTCTCGTAAGGCGGGCAAAGGCGCGCGAGCGCCGTGCCCACTATTTCTGCGGCTGGAGAAAGAATGGTGGGCACGCTTCGCTTTGCCCACCCTACAGGAGCGGTGAGCTCTGCTCTCTCACCGTCACCCCTGAGGTGGCCGCTTCTTCAGCGGCCCTCGAAGGGCGACGGCCCGGCTGCATCTTGGCCGTTCATCCTTCGAGGCTCGCACACGGTGCCATCGCGCCGCGTGCTCGCACCTCAGGATGACGGGTCTGGCTTTCGTCCAAGCCTACTTCGCCACCACCTCCGGCACCTTTCCCGCCGGCGGGGTGTTGCGGCTGCGTTGCGTTCGCACGATGCCGTCGATGATGGTCATGCCGATGCCGGGGAGGTCGCCGAGCTGCACGCTCTCCAGGATGTTCTTGCCGGGCGAGTGCTGAGCCTTGTCCATGATGACGAAATCGGCGGAACGGCCGACTTCGATCAGGCCGCAATCGAGCTGCCGCATCCGCGCAGTGTTGCCGGTGGCAAGACAGAACGCAATCTCGGCCGGCAGATCGCCGAGCGAGGACAGCATCGAGACCATGCGCAGAATGCCGAGTGGCTGCACACCCGAGCCGGCGGGCGCATCGGTGCCGAGGATGACGCGATGCAGGTCGCCCATCTCGCGCGCGGTGCGCAGCGTGAACAAGGCCGAGCGCTCATTGCCGTTGTGCACGAGCTCGAGGCCGCGCTTGCAGCCCTCGCAGATGCAGCGGATCTGGTCATCGGGCAGTGCGGTGTGGCCGCCGTTGATGTGGCCGACCACGTCGGTGTCGGCTTCCAGCACCACGTCCTTGTCGATCAGGCCGGAGCCTGGGATCGAGGGGCCACCGGTGTGGATCGTGCTCTGGATGCCGTATTTGCGCGCCCAGCCGACCATCTTCCGCGCTGTCGGGCCGTCCTTGACGCCGCCGAGGCCGACCTCGCCGAGCAGCTTGACGCCGTTGGCCGCCATCTCCTTGAAGTCTTCCTCGACCATCTCGCATTCGATCACCGGCGCGCCGGCGTGAACCTTCACGCCGCCGGGACGCAAGGTCCAGAACGCGCGCTGGGCGAACACGGCCATCGCCTTGAGGCCGACGACGTCGCGGGGGCGGCCGGGCATGTGAACTTCGCCGGCGGAGATCATGGTGGTGACGCCGCCATGGAGGTAGCTGTCGATCCAGTTGATCTGGTTCTGGCGCGGCGTCCAGTCGCCCGCGACGGGGTGGACGTGACTGTCGATCAGGCCCGGCGCCACCGTGGTGCCCTGGGCATCGACGATGGTGGTTGCGCCTTCGACGTTGCAGTCCTTGAAGCGGCCGATCGCGGTGATCTTGCCGTTCTCGGCGACGATGGTGTCGCCGTCCAGGATCGGCTTTTCCAAAGCGCCGGACAGGATCAGGCCGATGTTCCGGATCACGAGCTTCGAGGGTCCGGTGGCCTGGGGTGCGTCATGCGCCATGGAAAGGGCTCCTTATTCCTAACTGCAACGCTTTCGATCTTGGGCAGCCTTGACCGCGGGATCAAGCAGGATTATTCATTAGTATACGAATGATCGTGTACAAACGACGCATAGCTGCCGGCCTCGGAACCGCATTGACGCGACAGGGAAGGTGAGATGAGCAATTTCAATCAGGAAAGCGTTTTGAGCGTCCACCACTGGACCGACACGCTGTTCTCGTTCAAGACCACCCGCAGCCCGACCTTCCGCTTCCGCAACGGCGAATTCACCATGATTGGCCTCAAGGTCGGCGAGAAGCCGCTGCTGCGGGCCTACAGCGTCGCCAGCGCCAATTACGAGGACACGCTGGAGTTCTTCTCGATCAAGGTCCCGGACGGCCCGCTGACCTCGCGTCTCCAGCATTTGAAGGAAGGCGACGAGATCATCGTCAGCCGCAAGGCCACGGGCACACTGGTCATCGACAACCTGGAAGACGGGCGCAACCTCTATTTGATCGGCACCGGCACCGGCCTCGCGCCGTTCCTGAGCGTGATCAAGGACCCCGAGACCTATGAGCGGTTCGAGAAGGTTGTGCTGCTGCACGGCTGCCGCCACGTCAAGGAGCTCGCCTATGGCGAGATGATCACCGAGCATCTGCCGAAGGACGAGCTGCTCGGCGAGTACATTCGCAATCAGCTGATCTACTACCCGACCGTGACCCGCGATCCCTTCCGCAACCGAGGCCGCATCACGGACCTCATCACGTCGGGCAAGCTGTTCACCGACATCGGCCTGCCGGTGCTGGAAGCCGCGCATGACCGCGTCATGATCTGCGGCAGCCCGGCGCTGGTCGCGGACACCCGCGTGCTCCTGGGTGAACGCGGCTTCGCCGAGGGCAATCACGGCGAGCCGGCCCAATTCGTGGTCGAAAAGGCCTTCGCCGAGCGGTAATCTCGCAATTCCCGCGCGATAAGACCGTATTTTCGCCGCGTGGGGCCCGTTGCGGCGCCGATTCGGCGCTTGATACACTGTGGGAGCGAATCAACGGAGTTCCCACATGGTTGCGGACAGCGACAGCAACATCGCCTGGCACCGGGTTCAGTTGAAGAAGAACCGCGCCGAGTTGAGGGCGCTGGAGACCGCGCGCTTCACGATGGGCGAGATCGCCTCGTCGAAGCGGGATGGGCAGCCCCCAAAGTCGATCGCGGAACTCAAGCGGAAGATCGCACAGTCGGAGCGCGTGATCGCCGATCACGATAAGCGCACGCGCCGTCCGCTCGCAACCGACCTGCAGAGCCTCAGCAATGCCAGCTGGAGCCATTGGGACGCCTACACCCAGCAGCGCAAGACCGGCCAGCGTTCGCCCGGGCGCGGATAGACGCCTCTCGTCGACGATCGACGAGGCGACCCTTGCACGGGCCGCGCCGCGCACCATCTGGGTGAAACGCCAGCAATCGGTCCGGTGATTCCATGACTGTGCGCCTCGATTTTACCAGCGAGGTTTTTTTCCGCGATCCGCCCAGGGCCATCGCGACGTTGCGCATGTCCGGCCCGGTGGTTGCGACGCGATTCCCAATCGTCGGCGATGTCTGGATCACCACGACCCATGATGCGACAGCGCAGGTGCTGAAGGACGGCGCGACCTTCACGCTGCGCAAGGAGGACGGCGACGTCGCGGGTCTGCGCTGGTGGATGCCGAGATACGTCAGGACCATCGCCAACAACATGCTGACGATGGACGAGCCGGATCACACGCGGCTGCGCAGCATCGTGGACGAGGCGTTTCGCCGCCGCGCGATCGTTGCGATGGAGCCGCGCATCCGTGCCATCGCCGACACGCTTGCGGACGAACTGTTCGCAGCGGGAAGCCCGGCCGATCTCGTCCAGCGCTACGCGCGCATCCTGCCGCTCGCGGTGGTCTCGGAACTCCTGGGCCTGCCGCCGGCCGATCGCCCGAAGTTCATCGCCTGGGCCAACGAGATGTCCTCGCTGACGAATGTCGTCAGCTTCTTCCGCTTGCTGTTCGCGTTCCGCAAGATGCGAGCCTACCTCGAACGGCAGTTGCAGGTTGCACGCGTGCAAGGCGGCGAGGGCCTGATTGCCGAACTGGTCCAGGTCGAGCGCGAAGGCGGTCAGATCACGCCGGGCGAGATGGTCTCGATGGTGTTTCTGCTGCTCGCGGCGGGATCCGAGACGACCACTCATCTCATTAGCGGTTCGGTGCATGAGCTCCTCAGGAATCCCGGCTTGCGTGACTGGCTGGAACAGGACTGGAGCCGCGTCGGGCTTGCGGTGGAGGAGTTCCTGCGCTTCGTGTCGCCGGTGCAATTCTCCAAGCCTCGCTATGTGCGCCGCGACGTCGAGGTCGAAGGCGTGCGCTTGAAGAAGGGCGACCGCGTCATGGTGATGCTTGCCGCTGCGAACATGGATCCGGCGGTGCACGATCGTCCCGAGCGCCTCGATCTCGAGCGCAAGCCGAACCGCCATATTTCATTCGGCACTGGAATCCATTTCTGCCTCGGCCATCAGCTTGCGCGCATCGAGGCGGCCTGCGCGCTGGAAGCGCTGTTCGTGCGATGGCCGAAACTCGGTCTTGCCGTCGATCCTGCCGAGGTCCATTGGCGCAGGCGGCCGGGCTTGCGCGCGATCGCGAAACTTCCCGTCACCACGGAGAGCCGTGGAACACCGGGGCGGGCGGGGGCGAGCCTCGAGCGTTCCCTCACCGCGGCGAGCTGAGATCAGCGTCCCTTCGGAAAATCTTTGCCGCGCGCGATCAGTCAGGAACGGTGTGCCGCTGGACCTGTTGTCTCCTGGACGCGCGGCTACGAATTCCTTGGCCGTGCATGTCGCAGATCGACGTCTTAACGGGAGACAAGATCATGACCAGCAGGATGCCACCTGTTCCGCCGGACAATCAGAGCCGCAAGGGAACTGGCGACAGCAAGCAAACGTCCGCCGATCAGGCGCCACACGGCCAGCAGCGTGCTCAAAATCCCGACCAGCAGGGACAGCAGGGCAACATCAAGCAGAACACTACCAATCAAGGCTACCAGCAAGATCGTTGAGGAGGACGACATCCCATGTCGACATCCACCACGACCCCGAACAGCATCCGTCAGGGCGGACCCGAGGCGCCGCATGAGAACGCCAGGGCGATTGGAGGTTAAGAAGCCGCCGGGGAGCGATCACAACAAGCAACGATCCCGGTCAGAGCGGGCACAAGCCGAAACCGACGCCGGCGCGCTAGAAGCACGACGTCTTGGGAAGGTCACTGCGAGAGGAGAGACAAATGCCAAGTGGGCATGGCAGCAAGACGCATTTCAGATCGGGCATGCATGGCAAGGGCGACGGCACCGGCGGACTGACCGACATACCCAAGGATATGATCGGCGACAACATGGTGCTGTCCAACCGCGACAAGAAACAGCATTCGGACATTCGTGGCATGGACGGCAAGTCCATTCAGACTGAACAATATCAGGACCACGCCGCGAACCGGCTCGACGGGACGCCGGACGCTGACGAGGCCTGAGATCGTTCCTCCCGCCAACTTGCGGACCGGTGTTCAGCCGGTCCGCTTTCCTGTGGGCGCAAGATCGCGTTCCCAGCCGAACACCGAACGTCCATCGAGATCCGGGGAGGCCGCACGCTCAGTGGCGATGAAGGTCTCGACCGAAGGGCCGCGCACGGTCCGCTCCAGCCGCCGCGCCTGGTCGTCCAGACGCTTGATCGCATGCATCTCTTCCTCGCGTCCGAGCTTCGCGTTCTGGATCGCGCCCTTCAGCACCCGGATGGTCTCGTCATAGACCTTGATCGGAACGGGGTAGGGATGTCGGTCCTTGCCGCCATGGGCGAGCGAGAAACGCGCGGGATCCCTGAAGCGATAGGGTGCGCCGTGCACGACCTCCGCGACCATCGCGAGCGAGCGCACGGTGCGCGCGCCGACGCCCGGCGTCAGCAGCAGCTCCGGGAAATCGACCGGGCCCCGCTCGGCTGCGGCAGCCAGCGTACCGTGCAGGCGGCGCGCGAACACGTCCTTGGGCCTGACGTCGTGATGGGCGGGCATGATCAGATGCGGCAGCGTGCCTTGCGCCGGCGTGGACTCGGTCCCGATGAGCCGTTCGAATTCGGAGACGATGCGATCGGGACCGAGATCGCAGAGTAGTTCGAGCTGCGCCGTCCGGGAAATGTCGGCGCGATGATCGGTGAGATTGACGATCTCCCCCTGCTGCGGCCCGTCGATGGCGCTGTGCGGCGCATCGACAAAGCTCTTCAGCGCCTCGGAATGCCAGTGATAGCGTCGCGCCTGCCGCTTGTCGCCGTTCATGCCCTGCTGCACCACCGTCCATTTGCCGTCGGCCGTCACGAAGAAGCCGTGCAGGTAAAGGTCGAAGCCGTCCTGGACCGCGGCGCTGTCGACCTTGGCCACCAGGCGGCTGGCACGGGTCAGTCTGGCGCCGTCGAATCCGACGCGGTCGCCGAGCTGCAACAGCTCGTCCGGCGTCCTGCGCGAATGCTGGCCCCTGCCGCCACAGACGTAAATCCCAAGCTCGTCCTGCAGCGGTCCGAGCCCGCGCTTCAGCGCGCCGATCACGGAGGTGGTGATGCCGGAAGAGTGCCAGTCCATCCCCATCACGGCGCCGAACGACTGGAACCAGAACGGATGCGACAGCCGTTGGAGGAACGCATCGCGGCCGTAATGATGCACGATCGCCTGGGTGACGATCGCTCCCAGCGACGACATGCGACTTGCCAGCCACGGCGGAACCCGTCCGGTGTGAAGAGGGAGATCGGCGCTGCCGGTTCGTCGAGTCATGCGGTTCAATCTAGTGCAATTCGGCGACGGTTGCATCAGCGGGATGCTGCGTTGCACTGAACGGGGGAGCCAAGCCGGCCGGGAAGGCGTTGAGCGCGCTGGTGCGCATGCAATGACGGGGACGGCAATGAATTGGCAGGCTCTCATGGCCGACATCGACAGGATGTTCGGCTGGATACCCCAATGGTTCATTGGCCTCAGCCTCGTTGCCGGCGCGATCCTGCTCGCCTTGTTGGTCTATCGGGTCGCCATATGGCTGCTTGGCCGCGCGTTCGGCACCCGCTTTCCCCTTCTGAGCGTGTTCATCGATCGGACTGCGGGCCCCGCCCAACTCGCGCTCTGTCTCGCTGCCGTCGCACTGGTGCTGCCGCTCGCACCGCTGGACGACGCGATCCGCACGCCGCTGATGCGGCTGTTCGTCGTGGCCTTCATCGCGCTGATCGGCTGGATCTCGATCCGGATCGTCGACATGAGTGCTGCGCGCTATCTCCAGAACTTTCGCGACGTCACCGAGAATTTCGTCGCACGCAAGCACGTCACGCAAGTGCGCGTGTTCAAGCGCGTCACCGACACCATCATCGTCGTCATCACGATCTCTGCCGCGCTGATGACGTTCGATTCGGTCCGGCAATACGGCGTCAGCCTGTTCGCCTCCGCGGGCGCGGCCGGTATCATCGTCGGTCTCGCCGCCCGCCCGCTGCTGAGCAATCTGATCGCGGGCCTGCAGATCGCGATCACCCAGCCGATCCGCATCGAGGACGCCGTGATCATCGAGAACGAATGGGGCTGGGTCGAGGACATCGCCTCGACCTATGTCGTGATCCGGCTGTGGGACTGGCGCCGCATGGTGGTGCCGTTGTCCTACTTCATCGAAAAGCCGTTCCAGAACTGGACGCGCGATACCGCTTCCCTCATCGGCGTGATCGCGCTCCATGTCGACTATCGTGCCGACGTCCAACGCATCAGGAGCTGGCTGGAGCAGGCGGTGAAGCAGTCAAAGCTGTGGGACGGCGAAGTGGTCAATCTCCAGGTGATCGATGCCGACGCGCGCACCATCGAGCTTCGGGCGCTGGTCAGCGCCAGGAATGCACCGCAGTCCTGGGACCTCCGCTGCGAGATCAGGGAGAAGCTCGTGGCTTTCATCCGGGACGAGATGCCGGCGGCGCTGCCGCGCGAACGCGCGATCCTGATCCCGTCTGGCGACGATGATGCTGACTTCCTGCGTTCCACTCCGCCGGAGCCGAGGCGCGCGAGTGCACGGAATTAGTTGAGCGGTGGCGGGACGACGCTAGGCAGCGCCCGCCACGGCGGCTTGTCCGCCGGCGCGTGGGCGCGGCTTGCGCAGCTTCCGCCGGGCCCAGATCAAGAGCCCCGTCGATAGCAGCGTCAGAAGCGCGACCGAGGTGACGACATTGAGCGGCGAGGCGATCAGGGCCGACCAGTTTCCCTCGTGGATCAGGCGCGGCCAGTTCCGCGGCAGTGCCGTAACACCGCTCGCATTGATGGTGTAGGCGCGCAGCTCGCCACCCTCGTAGATCCGCGCCATCACGCGGCCGCCGCGCGTGCCGATTGAGATCACGTGGGTGAGATCGTGCTGGTCCGCGACCATGCGAACAGCCTCGGGAAGGGCAATTGGACGTCCGCCGCCGGCGGGAGTGGCTCCGTTCTGAAACGTCAGGCCGAACGCCAGGCACAGGCCGGTCAGCGGGCTGAGCAGGATCAACGGCAGCGTGAACCACGCGGTGCCCTTGTGCCATCCGGAGAGCGTATTGCGCAGCCGCGGCAGTCCCATGATGATGCCGAGCACCATCAGCGTGACCATGGCAATGGTCGAGCTCGTCACCAGCCATCCCTGGCCGAGCAACCGTTCATGGTTGATGCGGGCCCACAGCATGAGACCGGGGAGGCTGGAGCCTGCGGCGGCAGGCTCGCCGGTTGCGAGATCAATCGCCGGGGTACCGGTGCCTTGCAACGTCATGAGCTGGCTCGCGGCATTGATCGAAAGCCCGCGCGCCTTACCTTCCTGATCATATCGCTTCACCAGCTCGACGACGCGCGCTGCATCAATAGCAGGACCGCTGGTGCCACTGACTTGCATGAGAGGTTCGAACGAGAGGATCAGTCCGGTGGCGATGATCGCGAGCAAGGGCAGGGCAAAGACCAGCGTGATCCAGCGATGCAGTGTCAGCAGCAGGGGCTTGCTCATGTTCTGTCTCCGGCGACGCCGCTTTGGTCGCCCAACGCGGCGCCGAAGACAAATGACGCTTTGTCCATGTTGTTGCGTTGATTTGCAGCAAACGGATTCAGCGCAGTATCGCAAGCGAATGCTAACCGTTCGCAGGTTCGAGCGCCGCCAGCAATTTGTGCAGCAGCCGCGTTGCGCGTTCGATGTCGGAATCGGAGAGGCCGCCGAGGATCATTTTGTCGCCGTGCTTGAGAACGTCGGCCATGACCCGCTCGGCGAGCGTGCGGCCCTTGGCCGTCAGCCGCACCGGCTTGCTGCGCTTGTCGGCCGTGCCTTCCGCCCGCGTGATGAAGCCGCGCTTCTGCAGGGAATTGAGCACCTTGGTCAGTCCGCCCGACGAGATCAGGATGGCCGGGTAAGTCCACGCCAGAGCAGGGCACCATCCCGTTTTCGGTGGGGACGTGCCGGCTGCAAGCCGTAGGCGACAGGCTCACGCTGAAGGTCGAGGCCGAGAACGCGGATCTCCTCGTGCAGGTCGAGGGGGATCGTCGAGCGGCATCTCGTCCGTTTCGCCTTCCGCGATCCACCGGAAATCGTCTGGCGGTCCGCGGAGCCGGCCACGAAATAGGGCCTACTCGCGCGTCGCCTTGCTCACGCCGCGCAGGCCCGCTCGCTGCTGGATCGTGTCCAGCGCGCCGGATGACTGCTCTTCCATCACGAAGCGGGTGAGCAGGGGAAGCGCGTCCTCGCGCCCGCGAGGAATCGCGATCGCCATGTGCTCCAGCCCCAATTGCCGTCAGGTCCTCATGGGAATCGCCTCACTGCGCGCGGATGTTGGCGGCCTTCAGCACCGGCTCCCATTTGGTCGCCTCGGCGTGCATGTAGGCGTCGAACTCCTTGGCGGAGGAGCCGACCGGCGCTGCCCCGATCTTGCTGAGCGTCGATAGCACGCCGGGATCCTGCAGCGCGGCCTTCAGATCGGCTTCGAGCTTGGACACGATCTCCGGCGGCATGTTTGCCGGGCCAAGCACGCCCCACCAGACCGAGACGTCGTAGCCGGGCACGCCGGCCTCGGCGATGGTCGGAACATCCGGCAGCGCCTTCGCGCGTTCGGCGGAGGTCACCGCCAGCGCGCGCACCGGGCCGCCCTCGAGCTGGCCGATCGCTTCGGCAAGCGGATTGATGCTGAGCGGGATCTCGCCGGCGATCACGGCTGTCAGCGCCGGTGCGCCGCCCTTGTAGGGGATCGCGACGATCTTGGTGCCGGACATGTATTTCAGCAGCTCGCCTGCAAGATGCGCCGAGGTGCCGTTGCCGGACATGCCGTAGGAGAGCTTGTCCGGCTCCTTCTTGGCGGCGGCGAGGAGATCGCCGAGCGTCTTGTAAGGGCTGTCCTTGGCCACCACGATCGCGAGCGGAGACGAAGCGACTTCGGTGATCGCGGTGAAATCCTTGAATGTGTCGTAGGGGACGCTTGGATAGATGAACTGGTTGAGCGGATGGCCGCTCGCGACCAGGATCAACGTGTAACCGTCAGGCGCGGACTTGGTCAGCGTTTGCGAGGCGACGATGCCGCCTGCGCCGGGACGATTGTCGATCACGGGCTGCTGCCCCCAGGTCTTCGCCAGCGCCTGGCCCAGCGTGCGCGCGAGCACGTCGACTGCTCCGCCCGCTGCATAGGGCACCAGGATGTGGACCGGCTTGCTCGGATAGCTGTCGGCTTGAGCTGCACCCGCTGCCAGCAGCAATGTGGCGCCCAGCAGCAGGCGGCCGATCTTCTTGTTTAAATCCAACATATTCCCAGCACTCCATAGGCGGCGTTCGCGTTCCAGCGGCGCTCTTTCCAGGCCGACTGTACCCTGCCATCGTTTTTGTTGACGAGACCTGATCTTTTGTACGATAGTACAAATCACATGATACGCAAGCCCACCAGCAGGGAAACAGCCCGCAAGCCGAACATGCGCGAGGCGATCCTCGCCGCGGCCGAGGAGCTGTTCGCCACCAACGGCTTCAATGCCGTCTCGGTGCGAGATATCGCGCATGCCGCCGGGGCCAATCCGGGCAGCGTGACATATCATTTCAGGACCAAGGACGGGTTGCTGCTGGAGATCTACCGCCGCCATTGCGGGCCGATGAACCTGCGCCGTTCCGAGCTGCTTGCCGCCGCCAGGCGCGTGCGCGATCTCCAGGACCGGCTGGAGGCGATCGTGCGCGCCTATGTGGTGCCGGCCTTCACCTCGGGCAGCGATCTCGCGGGCGGCGGCGCGCGCTTCACGCGGCTGCGCGCGGTGATGTCGGCGGAGGGCAACGAGGTCGCGCGAAAGATCATCGCGCAGACCTTCGACGACACCAGCCACGCCTTCATCGATGCGATCCACGAGAGCCTGCCGCACATTCCGCGTACGGACATCGTCTGGCGCAGCCACTTTCTGCTCGGTGCGCTCTATTATTCGCTGGTGACGCCGGAGCGCGTTTCGCGCCTGTCGCGCGGCGAGGCGGACGGCAGCGATGCCGCAGGGGCCATCGAGCAATTGGTGCAGGCCACGGTCGCCGCATTCCAGGCACCCGCGCTCGATCAAGCTGCGCCGGCGCGGCGGCGGCCGGTCGTCAGCAGCAAGACTTGAAGCAAGCGGTCTCGCTGCGGCGGGCTCACCTGATGACGATGATGTACACGCCGACCATTCCGCCGCCCGATCCAAACACGCGCACGCCGAAGTTCAAGCTGCCGAAGCTGTCCTGCGACGCGCATTGCCACATCTTCGGGCCCGGCGCGAAATATCCTTACGCGCCGGATCGCTCCTACACGCCGCCTGACGCGCCGCTGGAGGATTTTCGCGCGCTGCACGCCAAGCTCGGCGTCGAGCGCGCCGTCATCGTCAATGCCAGCGTGCACGGCACCGACAATACGGTCGCGCTGGATGCCATCGCGCAGAGCAGCGGCGCCTACCGTGCCGTCGCCAATATCGACGATACCATCACCGAACGCGGGCTCCGCGTGCTGCACGACGGCGGCTTCCGGGGCTGCCGCTTCAACTTCGTGCGCCATCTCGGCGGTGTTCCCGACAAGCGCGTGTTCGACCGCATCGTCGCGATGGTCACGCCGCTCGGCTGGCACGTCGATCTGCACTTCGATGCGATCGACCTGCCGGAATATGCCGACATGCTGACAAGGCTGCCGCTGAGCTACACCATCGACCATATGGGGCGGGTGAAGGCTGCCGACGGGCTCGATCAATTGCCGTTCAGGATCCTGATCGAGCTGATGCAGCGCGACGAGAAGTGCTGGGTCAAGATCTGCGGCTCGGAGCGGGTGTCCTCGGCCGGTCCGCCGTTCACGGATGCGGTGCCGTTCGCGCGAAAGATCGTCGAGACCGCGCCGGATCGCGTTATCTGGGGCACGGACTGGCCGCATCCCAACGTCAAGGTGATGCCGAATGACGGCGACCTCGTCGATCTGATCCCGCTGTTCGCGCCGGAGCCGGAGTTCCAGCAGAAGGTTCTGGTCGACAATCCCGCGCGCCTGTTTGGCTTCGACCAATGAAGGGGCTCCGATCAATATAATGCCTACAAACGAAAGAAGGGAGTTCGTCCCATGAAAACAGGTCTCGTGATCACCGCCCATCCCGGCGATTTCGTCTGGCGCGCCGGCGGCGCCATCGCGCTGCATGCGAAGAAGGGCTATCGCATGAAGATCGTCTGCCTGTCGTTCGGCGAGCGCGGCGAGAGCCAGTTCGCCTGGAAGGAGAAAGGCGCGACGCTTGAATCGGTCAAGGCCGGCCGCAAGGACGAGGCGGAGCGGGCCGCAAAGCTGCTGGGTGCCGAGATCGAGTTCTTCGACTGCGGTGATTATCCGCTCAAGCTCACCGAGGCGCATTTCGACCGCATGGTCGACATCTACCGCGAGCTCAATCCGAGCTTCGTGCTGACGCACGCGCTGGAAGATCCCTATAATTTCGACCATCCGAATGCGGCGCATTTCGCGCAGGAGACGCGCGTGGTCGCGCAGGCGATGGGCCACAAGCCCGGCGCGCAGTACAAATATTCCGCGCCGCCGGTGTTCCTGTTCGAGCCGCACCAGCCGGAGCAGTGCAACTACAAGCCGGACCTCCTCCTCAAGATCGACGAGGTCTGGAGGGAGAAGTACGAGGCGTTCCAGATCCTCGCCGCGCAGAAGCATCTCTGGGGCTATTACGAGCGCGTCGCGCTCAACCGCGGCATCCAGGGCAGCCGCAACACCGGCGTGCCCATGACCTATGGCGAGGCCTATCAGCGCTTGTTTCCGACCGTCGCCGAGGAATTGGCATGAAGCCGGTCGTCGTTTGCAACATCAAGCGCGCCGATCCCGCCGGGATGGCAGAATACGGTGTCTCAACCGTGCACGAGGCCTATGGCCGCATCGGCCTGATGAAGCCCTACTTGCGTCCGGTCTGGGCGGGCGCCTCGATCGCCGGACCGGCGGTGACGGTGCTGGCGCAGCCCGGCGACAACTGGATGATCCATGTCGCGGTCGAGCAATGCAGAAAGGGCGACATCCTCGTCGTCGGCTGCACCACTGACAACACCGATGGCATGTTCGGCGAGCTGCTTGCGACGTCCCTGCAGGCGCGCGGCGTCCAGGGGTTGATCATCGACGCCGGCTGTCGCGACGTCAAAGCGCTGCACGAGATGCGCTTTCCGGTGTGGTCACGCGCGGTATCGGCCAAGGGCACGGTTAAGGCCACGCTCGGCTCGGTCAACGTTCCCGTGGTCTGCGCCGGCGTCAATGTCGATCCCGGCGATATCATCGTGGCCGATGACGACGGCGTGGTGGTGGTACCGAAGCGTTATGCGGCCGAGGTGGCCGAGAAGGCGAAGAAGCGCAACGCGGACGAGGGCGGCAAGCGCAAGCGGCTCGCCTCGGGCGAACTCGGTCTCGACATGTACGGGATGCGCGAGGCGCTGACGAAGGCCGGACTGGTGTATGTCGACAATCCCGAGGACGTCTGAAGCGACGGAAAGCGGAGCGGGCGGATGGATCGTCTCAAGCTGAAAGCCGTTCTCGGCAGCCACCCTCATGTCCAGGCGGTGAAGAGCGGCGAGCTCCGCTCTGATCTGTTCGATCTGGACTTCATCACGTACACGCCGACCAACACGGCGTTCAAGCCGATGGTGCGCGAGCAGGCCTTCGACGTCTGCGAGATGGCGATCGTCACCTACCTGATGGCGAAGGCGCACGGCAAGCCGCTGGTATTGCTGCCAGCGACAATGCTCGGGCGCTTCCAGCATTCTTACGCGCTCTACAATCCTGAAAGGGGGACGCTCGGGCCGACCGATCTCGAAGGCAAGCGTGTCGGTATCCGCTCCTTCACGACCACGACGGGCGCCTGGATCAGGGGCATCCTCGCCAACGACTACGGCGTCGATCTCGACAGGATCCGCTGGGTGACCTTCGAGGATCCGCACGTGGCCGAATATGTCGACACCACCGAGCGTGCGCCGAAGGACAAGAAGGTCCTCCAGATGCTGCTCGACGGCGAGCTCGATGCCGTGCTCGGCGAGACCTCCGATAATCCCAAGCTGAAGCCGCTATTCCCTGATCCCGCCGCCGAGGCCGCCAAATGGTACGCCCGTCGTGGCGTCGTGCCGGTCAACCATCTCGTGGTCGTGACTGAGAAGCTCGCGAAATCGCGGCCCGACGTGGTCGCGGGCGTCTATGATCTGCTCAAGCGGAGCAAGGAGCGGGCAGGGCCTGCGACGACGCCCGACCTCATTCCGTTCGGGATCGAGGCAAACAGAAAGCCGCTGGAGCTGATCATCGACTACGCATTCCAACAGGCGCTGATTCCGCGCCGCTATGCGGTCGAGGATCTCTTCGACGAGACGACACGGGGACTGAACTGATGGCAGGTGATCCCAGGCGCTGGCAGATCGGGCTGGTCGGGTATGGCGAGGTCGGGCGGATCCTGGCCGAGGATTTGCGCCAGCAGGATATCAAGGTGTCAGCCTATGATATCAAGCTCGGAAGCGAGCAGGGCGCCTTGCTGAAGGAGCATGCGGCGAAGTTCGGTGTGGCGCTCGCGGATTCGCACGCCGAGCTGACCGCGAAATGCGATTTCATTGTCTCCGCGGTCACCGCCAGCCAGGCCGTTCCGGTCGCAAAGGCCTGCGCGGCGGCGATCAATCAGGGCACCTGGTTTCTCGATTTCAATTCGGCATCGCCGGGCGCCAAGCAGCGCGCCGCCGCCCTGATCGACGGCGCAGCCGGGCGCTATGTCGAGGGCGCGGTGATGACCTCGGTGCCGCCCTATCGCATCAAGGTGCCGCTGCTGCTCGGCGGGCCCGGTGCGAGGGAGCTGGAGCCGCTGTTGAACGCGATCGGTTTTGCCGCGAAAGTTGCGAGCGACAGCCTTGGCGTATCCTCTGCGGTGAAGATGTGCCGCAGCATCATGATCAAGGGCTTGGAAGCCATGGTCATCGAAAGCTTCACCACCGCGCGCGCCTATGGCGTCGAGGACGCGGTGCTGGCCTCGCTCGCGGAGACGTTTCCAGGCATCAATTGGGAGAAACAGGGCGCCTATTTCTTCCAGCGCGTGATCGAGCACGGCCGTCGCCGCGCCGAGGAGGTGCGTGAGGTCGCTGAAACCGTGCGCGAGGCGGGTTTGACGCCATGGTCCGCGCAAGGCACTGCCGAAAGGCAGGCCTGGGTGGCTGATCTCGCCGACGAAGGGCTGTTCGGCTCCAGGGGTACGAAAGACTTCGCCCGCAGCGCGGATTGGCGGATCGAGGCCGACCGGATCCTCGCGAAGATCAAGCGCACCAAGTAGTCAGCTCATGGCTGCGCCGCCGGTCTGAAAACTCTCGACCTGATCACGGGTGCGTTCGATCAGGTCGATCAGATTTCTGGACTTGCGGACGAACTGCTCCGTCACCGGCTGCGTGCGGAACTCCGCCAGCACGGCGCGAACGCACTTGCTGGCGGCATCGAGCGTCCAGATCGTGCGGTTCATGTCGTCCTGCGTCTGGATCGCCGAGATATCGAGAGCCGAGAGAACGTGGCCGATGCCGTCGAGCCGCTTCACCGCCGTATCGGTGGGCGGTTCACAATCGATGCTGCTGAATGCGCTGAACATACTGATACTTTCCCACTGAATGCAGGTCGTCAGTGCGGATCGTAGTTATTCTCGGCCTCGCCGGTCCCGCAATGCGTTTTGGCTACGGTCCGGGATTCTACCGAACTCGGGTGGGCTCACCCGGCGGTAAAATAAAACTCCATGGTCAGGCAAGTGTCCCGACGTCGTGATGACCGACTCGGAACGCCCGCGTGCAGGCATCGCGCGATGTTCGGGATATGAGCGGAACCGCTCTCAGCTCCCGGGAGTGAACAGGGTGGGCCGCTGCCGCGCAAAGGTCTGCCGGCCACCTTTGAAGCCCATCAGGACATCGGGCAACTCGGCGATAGCGAAGCGGCTGTCTTGCGTATCGAGCACGATGAGGTCGGCGGGATTGCCGACCTTGATGCCGTAATCGTCAAGGTTCATCAGCCGGGCCGGCAGCTCGGTCACCAGATCGAGGCAGGTGTCGAAATCGCTCACCGAGGCGTGCGCGACATTGGCGTAGAAATTTGCCATCCGCAGCAGCGAGGCGTCGCCGAACGGCGTGAAGGGATTGAGCACGTTGTTGGTCGCGACCGAGCACACGATGCCGTCGCCCGCAAGCTTGTGGGCGAGTGTCAGCCCGCGCGGCGCGTTGTGGGTGGCCTCGCGCCCCATCAGATAGAGATCGGTCGCGGGCAGCACGGTGACGGCAACGCCGGCTCTTGCCAGCTGCGCGGTGGCGGCTTTGAGCGGCTCCGGCGGCAAAGCCGACAGCTTCGTAGCGTGGCCGATCGCCACGCGTCCTCCGTAGTTGCGCCGCTCGGTCTGGCGGCAGACCTCGTCGAGGTGCCACCAGGAGGGGTCGAGATCGAAGTCGAGATGAAGGTCGACGTCGACGTCGAATTCCTCAGCGAGATCGAAGATGCGCGAGAGATGCGCGTTCGGGTCGGTGTCCATGTAGGGACAGCCGCCGATGGCCTCGCCGCCGTTGCGCAGCGCCTCGATCAGCAGTTCCTCGGCTCCGGGATCGTTGGTCAGGCCCTCCTGCGGGAAGACACAGAGCTCGAGGTCGACCGCCCAGGCGTAGTCGCGCTTGAGCGACTTGATCGCCTCGAATCCGCGCAAGCCGATGCGCGGGTCAATCTCGACATGCGTGCGCATGCGCGTGGTGCCGTGCACGATGGCGCGTTCGAGCACTCTTGCGCCGCGCGCGTAAACGTCCTCGACGGTGAAATCCTTCTTCATCCCGGCGACGGCGCGGATCGCTTCCGAGACGCTGCCGTGATCGTGCCCGCAGCGGCCGAGCAGGCAGGCCTTGTCGAGATGGATGTGGGTATCGACGAAGCCGGGCAGGGCGAGGCGGCCGTCGACGTCGACCTCGGCGGCCTCGCAGGTCAGCTTCGGCTCGATCGCGGCGATGCGGCCGCCGTTCACGCCGATATCGACGGGTGCGGCGGATGAGCGCAACAGCGCGTTGCGGAAGATCAGGTCGAAGGCGGTCTCGATGGCCATGGCGTCGGATTCAGCCTTGGCAACCTAGCCGAAGCTGGAGGAACAGGCAGCTCCAGATTGTGTGCACTTATGCCGCGACACTGTTCAAAAAATGTGCATGCACTTTGGCTAGCAGATCGTAAGATATCTGCCGCCTGGAGAACCCCGCCATGTCCGCCCCCGCACCAGCCGAACGTTCGATGACCGACGCCGAGATCGTCGAAGCCTATCTCACGGCGTCGATGATCCCCGATCCCGATGCCGCGGCGGCCTATATGAAGCCGGGCACGGTGATCACGTTCACCGGGGGGCGCGCGTTCGACCATCCGCGCGGGCCGACCGGCTTCAACGCCAGGCGCTATCGCTGGGTGAAGAAGAAGATGGACCGCTTTGATGTCTGCCCCGGTGCGGACGAGACCGTCGTCTACAGCGTCGGCACGCTCTACGGCGAATGGATGGACGGCACGCCATTCGAGGGCAATCGCTATGTCGATCGCTTCGTGGTGAAGGGCGGGCAGATCGTGAAGATGGACGTGTGGAACGACAGCGCCGAGCGGATCCTGGTTCAGCGCGGCATCGAGGCTTAGCCCCTCCGCGCGATTTTCGGCAGCTTGACGACGCGATCGCTCGTCACCTCGTCGGCATAGGGCGCGAGGATATCGAGCAGATCGCGGCCGCGCTGCGGAGCGGGGGCCACCAGCGCGCGATTGGCCACGGAATCCAGGTGATGGTGCATCAGCTCCATCACCTTGGCCTCGTCGCCCTTGGCGAGCGCGGCGATGATGGCGCGGTGCTCGTTGATGGCACATTCGCTGGAATGCGGCCGGCTGTAGAGCGACAGCGTCAGGCAGCAGCGATAGGCGACCTCGCTGACATAGCGCACCAGGATCGGACTGTTCGTCATGTGCGCGAGCAGGATGTGGAATTCGGTGGCGAGCCGGATCGACACCGCATCGGTGCCGCCGCGCGCGCGATCCTCGGCGTCGACATGGCCGTTCAGCTCGGCGATCTGCACCTTGGTCAGCTTGCCCGCGAGCTGGCGCACGACGAGCCGTTCAAGCTCGATGCGGATGTCGAAGGCATCGCGCGCCTCCTGCCAGCTCGGCGTCGCCACCACCGCGATCCGGTTGCGGCGCAGCTCGACGAGACCTTCCGCGGCGAGTTGGCCCAGTGCATGGCGGGCAATGGTGCGGCTGACGCCGAAACGCTCACCGAGCGCATCCTCCGGCAGCTTTGCGCCGGGCTCCAGCGCCTGTTCGATGATCGCGCGCCGGAGCGCGCGGCAGATCACGCTGACCTTGTCCGACGATTCAGAAGTCTTGCTGCTCGCGCGCGCCGCCATCGGCGAATCCTTGGGATGGGTCGAAGCCTCTCTTTAGCACGGCCTTGCAGCGATCCGGCGCTCCAATTGCATGCAGTTTGATGTCCAGATTGCCTAAATCGACTCCGGCCGTTCGCCGAGGGCATCTGGCAAATCATTGATTTTGCGGGGACGGCATGCTGGCACCTAGCTTGCATGCACTTTGGCTGTGATGCGCATGCAACCCAACGCCCAGTTTGACGGCCAGCCCGTTCCCGAAGGCGCCGCCGCCACGGCCATCGAACTGTCCGAGGCCTCCGTGACCTTCGGGCGTGGCGACCGCGCCGTGCCCGCCCTGTCGAAGACCACGCTGAAGATCGCCGACGGCGAGTTTGTCGCACTGGTCGGCCCGTCAGGATGCGGCAAATCGACCATTCTGCGTCTCGTCAGCGGCCTCGTGCAGCCGACAAGCGGCGTCGTCATCGTGGGTGGCCGCGAAGTCGCGGCGCGCGCGATGCGGGTCGGCATGGCCTTTCAGAATCCGACCATGCTGCCGTGGATGACGATCGAGCGGAACATCATGCTGCCGCTGAAGATCGTCGAGCCGTTCCGCTCGAGTTTCCGGAAGCTGCGCAAGACCGAATTTCGCGACAAGGCCAACGCGCTGCTGGAGCAGGTCGGTCTCAAGGGTTTTGGCAGCCGTTATCCCTGGCAGCTCTCCGGCGGCATGCTCCAGCGCGCCAATCTCTGCCGCGCCCTGATCCACGAACCGCGCATGTTGCTGCTGGATGAGCCGTTCGGCGCGCTCGACCAGTTCACCCGCGAAGAGCTATGGGCGATCCTGCAGAACCTCTGGATGATGCACAAGCCGACGGTGCTGCTGGTCACCCACGATCTGCGCGAGGCCGGCTTTCTCGCCAGCCGCATCTGCGTGATGAGCGCGCGCCCCGGCCGCATCCTCGACGACAGCCGCGTCGAGTTTGCGCGCCCGCGCACCGTCGCCATGACCTTCGAGCCGGAATTCGTCGCGCTGAACCAGAAGCTGCGGACCTTCATCGAGGATGCGCGCAGCGCGGCTGAGCAGGGGACAGGCTGATGTTCGGGATCGATATCAGGCAGAAGGCGTGGTCGGCGGGGCTGATCGTGTTGTTCTTCGTCGCCTGGGAGCTGTTCTGCCTGATGACCGGCATGTCGGATCTCGTGCTGCCGCGACCCTCGCAGGTGTTCTTGACGTTGTACCAGCGCTTCCCGGTGCTGTGGCCGCACATCGTGCAGACGCTGGCGACCACCATGTTCGGCTTCGTCCTCGGCGTCGCGCTCGGCGTCGCCCTCGGCGCCATCATCGGCGTGTCGAAGACGGCCTATGACACCTGCTATCCGTTGTTGATCGGCTTCTCTTCCATCCCCAAGGTCGCGGTGGTGCCGATCTTCGTGCTGTGGTTCGGCTCCGGCACGGTGCCGGCGGTGCTGACCGCGCTGTCGATCTGCTTCTTCCCGATCGTCGTGAATATCGCCACCGGCCTTGCGACCACCGAGCCCGAGCTCGAGGACGTGCTGAAGGCGCTCGGCGCCAGCAAGCTCGACATCCTCTGGAACGTCGGCCTGCCCAGGACCATGCCCTTCTTCTTCGCCTCGCTGAAGGTCGCGATCTCATACGCTTTCGTCGGCGCGGTGCTGTCGGAGACCGTCGCCTCCAACCGCGGCATCGGCAACGTCATGATGACCGCGTCCTCCAATTTCAACGTGCCGCTGGTGTTCGCCGGCCTGTTCGTGCTCGCCGGGCTCGGCGTCGCACTCTACGTCGTGTTCTCGCTGATCGAGGGTCGGGTCACCGGCTGGGCGACGCGCAAGAACGACGTGATCGCTACCTGAATTCTTGAACCGTCACGCAACGAAGCTGAGGAGGTCTCGATGTTGAGGAAGTTGAGTGCGGCGCTGGTGGGATTGGCGCTATCCGCGGGAGCCGCCACGGCGCAGGAAACCATGATCAAGTTCACGCTGGGCTGGAAGACCCAGGGCAGCGACGCGGCGTTCTTCTATGCCAAGGACAACGGCTTCTTCAAGGAGGAAGGCCTCAACGTCGTCATCGACCAGGGCGAGGGCTCCGGCGCCACCGTCACGCGCGTGATGTCCGGCGCCTATGACGCCGGCTTCGGCGACGTCAACGCCATCATCCAGAACGCCGCGACCAAGCCGCAGGAAGCGCCCGTCATGGTCTACATGATGTGGAACCAGCCGCCGTTCGCGATCGTCGCCAAGAAGACCAGCGGCATCAACACCATCAAGGATTTCGAAGGCCACACGCTCGGCGGCGCGCAGGGCACGCCGACGACGCGCCTCCTGCCGGTGTTCACGCGCAAGAACGGTCTCGACGGCGAGAAGATCAAGATCTCCAACATGGCGCCGAACCTGCAGGAGCCGATGCTGATCAAGGGCGACATTGACGCGGCCCTCGTCTTCAACATCACCAGCTATTTCAACCTGGTGCTGAACCGCCAGGATCCGGACAAGGATTTCAAATGGTTCTCGTTCGGTGAGTACGGCCTCGATCTCTATTCCAACGGCGTGATGGTCTCCCGCAAGCTGATCGCCTCGAACCCGAAGGCCGTCGCGGGTTTGGTGCGCGCCATCAACAAGGGTGCGATCGCGGTTGCCAAGGACCAGAACGCCGGCATGAAGGCTGCGACGAACTACGACAACCTCATCAACGCCGACGTCGAGAAGCGCCGGCTGCAATATTCCTTCGAGAAGCTGATCGTCTCGCCGGAGATGAAGGAGATCGGCATCGGCGACATCAAGGATGACCGCATGACACGCGCCATCGGCATCGTGGTCGAGGGCTATCAGCTCGCCCGGACGCCGACGCCGGCGGAGGTGTTCTCGCGCGAGTTCCTGCCGCCCCGCGCCGAGCGGGAGCTGGTGTATACGGCCAATTGATCTTCAACGGGTCTTGGAGCGACGGCCATGGCCACGGAGATTTCGGCAACGAGCCTGTTCCGTGGCCCTGGCCTCGGTGTCTGCGACAATGTCGTGCTGCGGCACGATGGCGGCGTCATCACCGAAATCGCGGAAGGAGCGGGGCCCGGGCCACGTTCCTTCGTCATTCCGGCCTTCGTCAACGCCCATGACCACGCCCGTGCCACCGCATCGTCCTTCGGCGCGGTCGGCATGCCCCTGGAGAGCTGGATCCTGCGCACCGCGCTGGGCACACCTGTTGATCCCTATCTGACCGCGGCCTCCGCATTGGCGCGTTCCGCCAGGGCCGGCTGCGCGGCGATGATGGTGCACTACACACGCCCGAGCGGGACGATGCCCCTGGTCGACGAGGCGAAAGCGATCGCGAAGGCTGCGTCCGACGTCGGCATCCGCATCGCGTTCGCGATGGCGGTGCGCGACCAGAATCCGATCGTCTATGGTGATGCCGAGCCGGTGCTCTCGGGTCTCTCCGGCCATGATCGCAAGACCGTCGAGGAGCTGTTCGTTCGCGCCCCGATACCGCCGAAGGCGTATATTGAACTCACGGACGCCATAGCCGCGGCCATCGCCGGTCCGATGGTGGACGTGCAGCTCGGGCCTGCCGGCGTGCAATGGTGCTCGAAGCCGCTGCTGGAAGCGGTGGCGGAGAATTCGGCGCGGACCGGCCGCCGCATTCACATGCATCTCCTGGAAACAGTGTACCAGCGCGCCTGGGCCGATCAGAGTTTTCCGGACATGGTGCGCTGGCTTCGCGACGTTGGCTTCCTCTCCGAGCGGCTGACGCTGGCGCACTGCATCCACGCCCGCCAAGATGAGCTTGAGATGATCGCGGCCTCCGGTACCCGCATCGTCACCAATTTCAGCTCGAACATGCATCTGCGTTCGGGACTCGCTCCGATTACCGCTGCGCACGAATGCGGCTGCGCCATCGCAGTCGGAGTCGACGGGCTGGCGCTCGACGAGGACGACGACATCCTGCGCGAGATGCGGCTGGTGCAGATGGCCCATGGCGGCCTCGGCTTCAGGCAGACGTGGACGCCGGCCGAGATGTTCTCGCTCGCCATCCGCAACGGGCGCCGCGCCACCGGCGCGTCCGGGAGCGGCGAGCTCGGTACCGGAAACCCCGCTGACTACGTCGTGATCGATCTCGACCGGCTCGACCGCGACCGGATCATGCCGGTAGACCCCATGGCGTTGCTGTTTGCGCGCGGCAATGCATCCCTGGTGAAGGAGGTCGTCGTCGCCGGCAAGACGATCGTGAGGGACGGGGTCTGTTCCGGCGTTGATCTGCCGGCCATCGAGCAGGAATTGCGGGCGCTGTATCGGACCGGCGTGGGCAAGCTCGCGAACTTCCAGCGGATGTGGCCGCCCCTGGCGGAGCGGTTGAGCGGCTGGTTCGAACAGCAGCTGACGTGCCAGTGAAACGGCTCCCGTTCGGCCAGTATTGAAAAGTGCGATAGCTGGTAGTCGCTGCCCCGTCTGGCGGGCGCTGCATGCGTCGGTTATCACCTCCGCGATTCCGTCGCGACAAGGTCGACGACCCCATTGAGGAGCAGCCGATGCGTCTACCCGTTCTTTTCCTGGCCCTGAGTAGTCTCGCCGGCGCAGCGTCAGCCGAAGACCTCTCGGGCACGCTCCAGAAGATCAAGGACACCAAGAAGATCACGCTGGGCTACCAGGAGGCCTCGGTCCCGTTCAGTTATCTGGACGGTAACCAGAAGCCGGTCGGCTTTGCCATGGACATCTGCCTCAGGATCGTGGACGCCGTGAAGAAGCAGCTCGGCATGCCCGACATCGCCGTCGACACGCTCGCCGTGACCTCGTCGAACCGGATCCCCTTGATGGTCAACGGCACGCTCGATCTGCATTGCTCGGCGACCACCAACAATGCCGACCGACAGAAGCAGGTCGCCTTCACCAACACGCATTTCCTCAGCGCGACGCGGTTCGCGGCCAAGAAGGCCGCCAGGATCAACACGATCGACGATCTCAAGGGCAAGGCGGTCACGGCGGTGGCGGGATCGGTTAACCTGACGCAGCTCGCCAAGGTCAACACCGAGCGCAATCTCGGCATCAACGTGATGCCGGCCAAGGACCAGGCCGAGGCCTTCCTGTTGTTGGAAACCGACCGCGCTCAGGCCTACGCGCTCGACGACGTGCAGCTCGCCGTCGCCATCGCGCGGTCGAAGGAGCCGCAACTCTACATGATCAGCGAGGAGGCGTTCTCCAAGCCGGAGCCGTACGGCATCATGCTGCGGCGGGAGGATGCGCCATTCAAGGCGCTCGCCGACCGCGCAACAGCGGAGCTCTATGCAAGCCCGGAGATCGAGGTGCTCTACAAGAAGTGGCTGCAATCGCCGACCCCGCCGAATGGCCTCAATTACAACGTCCCGATGTCTTCGGCCCTGCGCAACGCCTTCAAGAAACCGAGCTCCAGCGCCGATCCTGATGTCTATGTAGTGAATTGAGGCGAGGTCGCCGAACGCTGATTGCGACCGCGCTGCATGTTATTGCGCCCTCTCCCCTTGTGGGAGAGGGCAGCTCCGCTAGTCGATACGAACTCACTTGGGTGAGGGGTCTCTATCCTTACGAACGGTCCTGCAAGGGGGGAGAACCCCTCATCCGGCGCTTCGCGCCACCTTCTCCCACAAGGGGAGAAGGGAAGTGGCACCGCTTTACGCGTTCGAATATTTCTTCAGCTCGAACCGTGCGATCTGGTTCCGGTGAACCTCATCCGGCCCATCCGCAAGACGCAGCAGCCGCGCGGTGGCGTAGGCCTGGGTCAAGCCGAAATCGTTCGAGGTCCCGCCGCCGCCATGGGCCTGAATGGCCCAGTCGATGATCTGGCAGGCCATGTTGGGCACGGCAACCTTGATCATGGCGATCTCGGCCTTCGCCACCTTGTTGCCGACCGTGTCCATCGCGTGGGCCGCATTGAGCGTCAGCAGCCGAGCCTGCTCGATCATGATGCGGGCTTCCGCGATGCGCTCCTGCGTCACCGTCTGCTCCGAGACCGGCTTGCCGAAGGCGACCCGGCTGCGCACGCGGCGGCACATCTTCTCCAGCGTGCGTTCGGCGAGGCCGATCAGGCGCATGCAGTGATGAATGCGGCCGGGCCCGAGGCGGCCCTGTGCGATCTCGAAACCGCGGCCCTCGCCGAGCAGCATGTTTTCCTTGGGCACGCGCACATTGGTGAACACCACTTCGGAGGCGCGGTCGGGCACGCCGTAGAAGCCGAACACGGGCAGGGGACGCTTCACCTCGATGCCTTGCGTATCCATCGGTACCAGGATCATGGATTGCTGCTTGTGGCGGTCAGGATTGTCGGGATCGGTCTTGCCCATGAAGATGCAGATCTTGCAGCGCGGGTCGGTCGCATTCGTCGTGTACCATTTGCGGCCGTTGATGACGTAATGATCGCCGTCGCGCACGATCGAGCTCTCGATGTTGGTCGCATCGGACGATGCGACCGCCGGCTCGGTCATGGCGAAGCAGGAGCGGATCTCGCCCGCGAGCAGTGGCTTCAGCCAGCGCTCCTTGTCCTTCTCGGTGCCGTAGCGCTCCAGCACCTCCATGTTGCCGGTGTCGGGCGCCGAGCAGTTGAACACCTCGGGCGCGAGGTGCGAGCGCCCCATCACCTCGCAGAGCGGGGCATATTCGAGATTGGAAAGACCCGCGCCGTGACCGGACTCCGGCAGGAACAGATTCCAGAGTCCCTCGGCGCGCGCCAGCGGCTTCAGCTCCTCGACGACGGGATAGACCTTCCACGGCCCGAGCTCCTCGGCCTCGCGATAGAAGCGCTCCTCGTTCGGATAGATGTGCCGGTCCATGAAGCTTTCGAGCTTGCGCTTGAGCTCGATGACTTTGGGTGACATCGGGTAGAGCATCGTTCGTCTCCTGGATCGAGGGCGGGCGCGGACTTTCCGCGCGAACATGCGTCGCGTCACGCGACGCGGTATTCCCTGAACTTCTCGCGCAGCGCCGACTTCAGCACCTTGCCGGTGCCGGTCATCGGGAATTCGTCCAGGAATTCCACCGCGTCCGGCATCCACCAGCTCGCGATCTTTGGGCGCATATGGTCGAGCAGCGTCTTGCCGTCGACGGTCGCGCCCTTCTTGCGGACGACGAGGAGCAGGGGACGCTCCTGCCATTTTTCGTGCGCGATCGCGACGACGGCGGCTTGCAGCACATCGGGGTGAGACAAGGCGATGTCCTCGAGCTGAATCGACGAGATCCATTCGCCGCCGGACTTGATCACGTCCTTGGAGCGGTCGGTCAACGTCACGTGACCCTGCGGGTCGATTACCGCCATGTCGCCGGTGATCAGCCAGCCGTCGCGGTCGAGGCCTTCCTCCAGCTTCATGTAGCCGGAAGCGACCCAGGGGCCTCGGGCGCGCAGATGACCGACGGTCTTGCCGTCGCGCGGCAACTCGTTGCCGGCATCATCGACGATGCGCAACGCGGTGCCGAAGCAGGCGCGTCCCGAGACTTGGCGTCGGTCGAATTTCTCCGTCTCGCTGAGGTGCTCCGAGCCGGGCCGCAAGCCCGGCATCGAGCAGCCCAGGGCCTCGGTCATGCCCCAGGCCTGGATATAGTCGATGCCATAGTCGCGCTTCAGCTTCTCGACCATCGCGCGCGGCGGCGCCGAGCCGGACGACAACGTTGCGCGCAACGTGGAGAACTTGTTGCCGGTGCGGCCGAGCCAGTCGAGCAGGATCAGCCAGAAGCTCGGCACGCCCGCCGAGAGTGTGACCTTCTCGCCTTCCAGCAATTCATAGAGCTTGTCCGGCTCGTAGTTGCGGCCGGGCAGTACCAGCTTGGAGCCGGTATAGGGCGCGGTGAACGGCATGTTCCAGCCATTGCCGTGGAACAGCGGCGCCATCGGCATCATCACCTCGCGCACGCCTTCGACATGCCCCGGCAGGAAGTCGAAATTGCAGCAGGTCATGGTCTGCAGGATCGCGGCGCGGTGCGAATAGATCACGCCCTTGGGATTGCCGGTCGTGCCCGACGTGTAGCAGATGGTCGAGGCGGACTTCTCGTCGAACTCCGGCCAGGCGAAGCCGGCCTCGTTCTCCTTGTCCAGAAGTTCTTCGTAACAATGGACGTTCGCGAGCTTCGTCTCGGGCATGCGCTCGCGCGAGGACATCACGACATAGGCCTCGATCGTCTTGAGCTGTGGCGCGATCGCCTCGACGAGCGGCAGCGTGGCGCGGTCGATGAACAACAGACGGTCTTCGGCATGATTGATGATGTAGACGAGCTGTTCGGGAAATAGCCGCGGGTTGACGGTGTGCAGCACGTAGCCCATGCCCGGCGCCGCGTAGAACATTTCGAAATGGCGATGGGTGTTCCAGGCCAGCGTGCCGACGCGGTCGCCGGGATTCATGCCGAGCCGCTTGAGCGCCAGCGCCATGCGCTTGATGCGGGGATGGGCGTCGGCATAGGTGTAGCGATGGATGTCGCCCTCGATCTCGCGCGCGACGACCTCGGCTTCGCCGTGATAGTCGGCCGCATACTGGATCAGGCCGCTGATCAGAAGCGGCATGTCCATCATCAATCCCTGCATGGTCTCCTCCAGATCGCCGCGTCGTTGCATGGCGCAGGCTTGTGATTGCGCGCGAGGTTAGCGGAACGTCACGCGGCGTTCACGCAAAAAACAGCGAGCATGATTGCATGCGGCACTTTTTCAGAGCTAACGTGAGGTGAGCTGCCGGCGAAGCAGCGTTCGCGGTGGAGGAGATGAATGTCAGCGGAAAGACACAAGACCGGCACAACCGGCGCATCTACGGTGGATGTTTCCGCGCTCCGTGCCCGCTACCGCGACGAGCGCGACCGTCGTCTGCGCGCCGAGGGCAAGGCGCAGTATGTCGAAGTCGCAGGCGAATTCGGTCGCTATCTCGACGACCCCTGGGCCGATCCCGGATTTGCGCGCGCCGCCGTCAACGAAGCGACAGAAGTGCTCATCGTCGGTGGCGGCTTCGGCGGTCTGTTGTGTGGTGCGCGGTTGCGCGATGCCGGCATCGAGGATTTTCGTATCGTGGAAAAGGCCGCCGACTTCGGCGGCACCTGGTACTGGAATCGTTATCCCGGCGCCGCCTGCGACACCGAGAGCTACATCTATCTGCCGCTCCTGGAAGAGACCGGCTACATGCCGGTGCGCAAATACGCACGGGCACCCGAGATCTACGAGCATTCGCGCCGCATCGGCCGTCATTTCGGGCTCTATGAGCGCGCGCTGTTTCAGACCGTCATCTCGCGGATGACATGGCAGGAGAAGGAGGCACGCTGGCTGGTCGAGACCGATCGGGGCGATCGCATCCGTGCGCGCTTCGTCATTCTGGCCGGAGGTCCGCTGAGCCGCCCGAAGCTGCCGGGCATTCCCGGCATCGAGACGTTCAAGGGCCACAGCTTTCACACCAGCCGCTGGGATTACGGCTACACCGGCGGCGATGCGGACGGTGGCCTGACCGGTCTCGCCGACAAGCGCGTCGGCATCATCGGCACCGGCGCCACCGCCGTGCAATGCGTGCCGCATCTCGGCCGTTCGGCGAAGGAGCTTTATGTGTTCCAGCGCACGCCGTCTGCGATCGGCGTTCGCGACGACCGTCCGACGGATCAGAGCTGGGCGCAGAGCCTCAAGCCAGGCTGGCAGCGCGAACGCATGGACAATTTTACGGCCGTGATTTCGGGCGAGCCGTTCGAACAGGATCTGGTGCAGGACGGCTGGACTGGCCTGCTCGGCGAGATCCTGCTGGCACCGCGTCGTCAGCCCCAGCCGGTGACCTCGATGGACGAGGCGCTGAAGGTGATCGAGCAGGCCGATTACCGCAAGATGGAGGAGATCCGCGCCCGCGTCGACGCGGTGGTCGAGGACGAGGCGACCGCGGCCGCGCTCAAGCCCTGGTACAAGGCATTCTGCAAGCGGCCGTGCTTCCACGACGAATATCTCGATACCTTCAATCGCCCCAACGTGCATCTCGTCGACACCAAAGGGCAGGGCGTCGAGCGCATCACGGAGAATGCCGTCGTCGTCGACGGCAAGGCCTATGAGCTCGACTGCCTGATCTATGCCAGCGGCTTTGAGGTCGGCACCGATTACGCGCGCCGCATGGGCTTCGAGATGTATGGCCGCGACGGCATGAGCCTGTCCGAGCGGTGGCGCGACGGCGTCAAGACGCTGCACGGCTTCTACAGCCGCGGCTTCCCGAACTGCTTCCTGATCGTAACGGTGCAGGCCGGACAGAGCGCCAATTTTCCGCACATTATCGACGAGCAATCGCGGCACATCGCCTATGTCATCAAGGAGGCCCGAGACCGTAAGGCGCGCACCCTGGAGCCGACGCTTGCCGCCGAGAACGCCTGGGTCGACGAGGTGGTCAGGGCCGCGCTAGGCCGGCAGACCTATCTCGCCGAATGCACGCCGGGCTACTACAACAACGAAGGCGTGTTCGATCCGATCGCGGCAAGAAACAGCCAATATTGGCGCGGGCCGATGGCATTCCTGCGGCTGCTCGACAAATGGCGCAAGGAGGGCAATCTGGAAGGCCTCGAATTGTCCTATGATCCGGCCATGGAGTCGGCGCGTTCCACCGGTTAAGATGGCGCCGCCGAGCGGTACAGGACGGAGATTGGTATGATCAGGGGCAGGGCTGTTGCGGGAGCGGTTTTTGGCGCAATGACGCTGCTCGGTTGCCTGGCATCTTCCGTCGAGGCTGCGCAATGCGGCAGCTCGCCGGCGGGTTTCGAGGCCTGGAAACGCGAATTCAGCGCGGAGGCGCAGGGCAAGGGCGTCGGCCCCACCGCACTCTCGGCCCTGATGCAGACGAACTATGCCAGCGCCACCATCGCGGCCGACCGCGGCCAGCGCAGCTTTTCGCTGACGCTCGATCAGTTCCTCGCCAAGCGCGGCGCCACCACCATCGTTGCCAAGGGACGGCAGCTCAAGCAGTCGCATGCCGCCTTGTTCGCCTCGATCGAGCAGCGCTATGGTGTCCCGCCCGGACCCTTGATCGCGATCTGGGGCATGGAGACCGGCTTCGGCAGCCAGCGCGGCAATCAGAATATGCTGTCGTCGATCGCGACCCTTGCCTATGACTGCCGCCGGCCCGAATTCTTCACCGACCAGCTCTATGCTGCCTTGAAGCTGATCGACCGCGGTACGCTGTCGGGATCAACGCGCGGCTCCATGCATGGCGAGGTCGGTCAGACCCAGTTCATGCCCAAGAGCATTCTGGCCTACGGCACCGGCAATCTCGAAGTTGCCGCCAATGCGCTGAGCTCGACCGCGAATTTCCTCAAGGCCCATGGCTGGCGCGCGGGAGCCGGGTACCAGCCCGGCGAGCCGAATTTTGCCGCGATCGAGGCTTGGAATGCTGCAGGCGTCTATCAGAAGGCAATCGCGCTGATGGGCCGGCAGATCGACGAGGGCGGAGGCGCCGCCGCCTCGCGCTGAAGCATGATCCGGAGGAGTGTGCAGCTGTTTTCCGAAAAGATCATGCTTAAACAACAGCCTAGAACGCGATGACGATCTCGTCTCGTTTTGGGCTGCTCAGCAAGGAGTGATGCGCCGGCACGAGAAAGTTGTTGCCAACTGGAACTGACGGCACGACGTTTGCTTTGATCGAGTTCAGGGCTGGGCATGAGGAGACTCAACATGGCTACCCAGATCGTGATGGACCAAACTGGCGACACGCGCCACGAGTTTGATCCTGGCAATGCCGAAGCGCTGGCGCGAGCCGAACGGCGCTTTCGGGAGCTGACCGGAGCCGGCTTCACCGCCGCTCTTCGAACCGGGCCCGGCGAAGTTACCCGGATCCGATCGTTCGACCCGACCGCGCAGGAAACGCTGTTCTATCCCCGCCTGGTCGGCGGTTGATCTGAGCTGCCCATGATCGCGGCAGTTTGGCTCCGCGCGCCGGCGCGTGCGCGTCTGCATGCGCTGCGTGAACTCTACCGCCGCTTCTTCGGCGAGAACACGCCGGACGCGCGCGGCCGCCGGCTGCTGGCCGAATGGCTGTCGCCGGCGCAGCGCGTTCAGTTCGAGCAGCACCGGTATTTCGACGTCGTCGGCTGCGACACCGGCAGAATCTATCGTATCCACTATGGCACGGCCGCCAATGTGCATGAGATCGACGGCGAAGGGCGCGCGACGATGGGTTGGTGCTTCGTTCCGTCAGGCTTCCTGGTGCCGGGCGACGTGATGCTGGCGCAGAAGATCGCGCTCGAGACGGATGAGAAGGGAGCGCTTGCGCTCGCCAACCGGTTTCCGCCGGCAACGCATTCCGAGCATTTCTACCGGCGGCCCTTCTAGCGCCGGGAAGGCCGAGGCGTCAGTAATGCGTGGAGCGGTAGGCGTCCAGCGCATGCGCCGCGAAGACGCCGATGCTGCAAAGGGCGAGCAGGGCTGAGATCAGCTCGATCATAGTTCGTCCTCCCGTAGCGGCTGGGCGACGAGGTTCTGGCAGCAGGAGTATTCGTAGATCAGGTCGAGGATGAATTGCATGGTGGCCGTCCCTGTACTTATTTTGACAACCACTTAACCTGCGATCTGTTTCAGGCGTGTTTCGTCGCATCGGGAAAGGGGTTTCGCGCGGAACCCGGCGCTGGTTTACGCGATGCGGGCCCGCTATATCCCGTCATTGCCCAAGCCCTTCAGGCCGCTTCTTCCAGGCGGTGCATCATACTGCGAGGCAAAATCATGGCGCAGGTCGAGTGGTTCGACGATCTCACCGTCGGAATGCGGTTCAAGTCCCCCGAAGTTGTGGTCACCGAGGCCGACATCAAGCGCTTTGCCGCCGAGTTCGATCCGCAGCCGATGCATCTCGATCACGAGGCCGCCAAGACGACCCTGTTCAAGGGGCTTGCCGCCTCAGGATGGCACACCGCCGCGATCGCCATGAACCTCGCAATCCAGACCGCCCGTTCGGCCCGCATCCGCTGATTGGCGCCGGTGTCGACGGCCTGCGCTGGACGATGCCGGTGCGCCCCGACGACCGGCTGCATCTGGTCGGCGAGGTCATGAGCCTGACGCCGTCTAAGTCGAAGCCGCAGGGTATAGCGCTGGTGAAATGGACCATGCTCAACCAGAACGGCGAGGAGGTTTACACCTTTACTCCGATCGCGATCGTGCCACGGCGGGGGTAGGGCACAGCCGCGGTCCGTGAGGCGACCGAAATCCTTGCGGGGCGCCGGCAGAGGTGGTCATCTCAGCACGGGGCAGCGTGCTGGAGGCCGACATGAATCGATTCAGTCGCGGTGCTGCATTGCTTGCAGGCATCTTGAGCGCCGGCCCCTCCCTTGCGCAACAATCCAAAGTCGGCGACTGGACCATCGAGAGGCGCGCGCAGGACACGCACTGCAATGCGAGCCGCGGCTACAAGGACAAGGATGACGAGAACCGCGACTACGTCATCGTGATCACCTATTCCGAGCAGGCGATCGTGATCGTGATGATCTACGATGGTTGGGAATGGGATAGGGCCGGCGAGGTCCTCCGGGCCGACCTCGGCACCGATGACGCCGACATCATGAAGAAGGCCAAGTGGGAGGTCATGGACAAGACCACCGTGCGCGGCATCTTCGTCTACGACCAATCGATCATGGATCGGCTCGCGAAGGCCAAGCGCCTTACGCTCGATTTCGAGGACGACGAGGACGACAGCATCGAGATGCAGATCCCGCGTGCCGGCGAGGCGCTGGCGGCGCTGAAATTCTGCGAAGAGAACCGGAAATGATCGATCCGATCTTGTTGGTCCCGCCGGGGCGTGCCGCGGCGGGACGCGGTTCACTCGGCAGGACCCTGGACCGGCGCCGCGCTGATGTCGCTGCCGTGGTGGATCAGCGGCTTCATGCCCGTGACGGTTCTGAGCAGCACGTAGAACACCGGCGTCAGGAACAGGCCGAACACCGTGACGCCGATCATGCCGGAGAACACGGCAACGCCCATGGCTCGCCGCATTTCCGAACCGGCGCCGGTCGAGAGCACCAGCGGCAGGACGCCCATGATGAACGCCATCGACGTCATCAGGATCGGACGCAGCCGCAGCCGGCTCGCCTCGATCGCGGCCCGGATCGGCGTGCGGCCGGCGAATTCGAGCTCCCGCGCGAATTCGACGATCAGGATCGCGTTCTTGGCGGAGAGGCCGACCAGCACGATCAAGCCGATCTGGGTGAAGACGTTGTTGTCGCCCTTGGAGATCCAGACGCCGAACATCGCTGCCAGGAGGCCCATCGGCACGATCATGATGATCGAGAGCGGCAGGGTCAGGCTCTCATAGAGCGCGGCCAGCACCAGGAACACCAACAGGATCGCCAGCGGGAACACCCAGATGCCGGAATTGCCGGCGATGAACTCCTGATAGGTCAGGTCGGTCCATTCGAAGGCAAAGCCTGGCGGCAGCACCTCTGCGGCGATCCGCGTCGCCGCCTCCTGCGCCTGGCCTGATGAAAAGCCGGGCGCGGCCGCCGCGTTGATGTCCGAGGACAGGAAGCCGTTGTAGCGGATCGCGCGCTCCGGACCCGCGCTCTGGCGGATCGTGAGCAGCGCGGACAGCGGCACCATGTCGCCCGAGGACGAGCGCACCTTCAACTGCCTGATGTCGTCGGCGCGCGCGCGGAACGGCGCGTCGGCTTGAACCCGAACGGAATAGGTGCGGCCGAACTTGTTGAAGTCGTTGACGTAGTAGGAGCCCAGGTAAATCTGGAGCGTGTTGAACACCTCGGTCACGGGTACGCCAAGCTGAAGCGCCTTGGTGCGGTCGATGTCGGCGAACAGCTGGGGCACGTTGACCTGGAAGCTCGAGAACACGCCGGCGATCTCGGGCGCCTTCTGCATCGCAGCCATGAATGCGTTCGTCGCTTCGTTCAAGGCGTCATAGCCGAGACCGGCGCGGTCCTCGATCTGCAGCTTGAAGCCGCCGATGGTGCCGAGACCGTTGACCGGCGGCGGCGGGAACATGGCGATGAAGGCTTCCTGGATGCCCGCGTACTTCTTGTTCAGTTCGGCCGCGATGGCGGGACCGCTGAGCGAGGGATCCTTGCGTTCGTCGAACGGCTTCAGCGTCGAGAACACGATGCCGGCGTTGGACGAGTTGGTGAAGCCGGAGATCGACAGCCCCGGGAATGCCACCGAGCTCTCGACGCCAGACTGGGTCAGCGCGATGTCGCTCATCTTGCGGATGACTTCTTCCGTCCGGTCGAGCGTCGCGCCATCGGGCAGACGGGCAAAGCCGACCAGGTACTGCTTGTCCTGTCCCGGCACGAAGCCGCTCGGCACCTGCTGGAACAAGAGGGCTGTGATACCGACGAGGACCACGTAGAGGCCCATCACGGCGGCCTTGCCCGAGATCACCTTGCCAACGCTGCCGCTGTAGCTCTCGGAGGAGCGCGTGAAGGCCTTGTTGAAGCCGCGGAAGAACCAGCCGAGGCTCTTTTCCATGACCAGCGTCAGCTTGTCCTTCGGCTCGTTATGGCCCTTGAGCAGCAGCGCCGACAGCGCCGGCGACAGCGTCAGCGAGTTGACGGCCGAGATCACGGTCGAGATCGCGATCGTCAGCGCGAACTGCTTGTAGAACTGCCCGGTGAGGCCGGAGATGAAGGCCAGCGGCACGAATACTGCGATCAGCACCATGGCGATCGCGATGATCGGACCCGACACCTCGCGCATAGCCTGGTACGTTGCATCCCGCGGCGACAGCCCGCCCTCGATGTTGCGCTCGACATTCTCGACCACGACGATGGCATCGTCGACGACGATGCCGATCGCGAGCACCAGGCCGAACAGGCTCAGCGCGTTGATGGAGAAGCCGAACACGTGCATCACCGCGAACGTGCCGACGATCGACACCGGCACGGCCAGGAGCGGGATGATCGAGGCGCGCCAGGTCTGGAGGAACAGGATCACCACCAGCACGACGAGGGCGATGGCCTCCAGCAGCGTGTGGATGACGGCTTCGATCGAGGAGCGCACGAACTGGGTGGGGTCGTAGACGATCTGGTAGGACACGCCCTCGGGCATGTTCTTCTTGATCTCGGCCATGGTGGCGCGAACGTTGTCGGAAATCTGCAGCGCGTTGGAGCCGGGCGCCTGGAAGATCGGGATCGCCACCGCCTGCTTGTTGTCGAGCAGCGAGCGCAGGCCGTATTCGGAGGCGCCAAGCTCGACGCGCGCGACGTCGCGCAAGCGTACGACCTCGCCGCGTGCGCCGGTTTTGACCACGATGTCGCCGAACTGCTCCTCGTTCGCGAGCCGGCCTTCCGCATTGATCGACAATTGCAGGTCGATCCCCTTGACGTTCGGGGAGGAGCCGACCACGCCGGCGGCGGCCTCGACGTTCTGCGCCTGGATCGCGCGCACGATGTCGCTCGCGGTCAGGCCGTGCTCGGCGGCCTTCTGAGGATCGACCCAGACCCGCATCGAATAGTCGCCGGCGCCATAAAGCTGGACGTCGCCGACGCCGTCGATCCGCGCCAGCCGGTCCTTGACGTTGAGCACCGCATAGTTGCGCAGATACGTCATGTCGTAGCGGCCGTTCGGCGACAGCAGGTGCACGACCATGGTGAGGTCAGGCGACGACTTCTTGGTGATGATGCCGAGCTGGCGCACCACGGCCGGCAGGCGCGGCTCGGCCTGCTGCACGCGGTTCTGCACCAGCTGCGTCGCCTTGTCGGGATCGGTGCCGAGCCGGAACGTCACCGTCAGCGTCATCCCGCCGTCGGTGGTCGCCTGGCTCGACATGTAGAGCATGTTCTCGACGCCGTTGATCTGCTCCTCGATCGGGGTTGCCACCGTCTCCGCGATCACCTTGGGATTGGCGCCGGGATAGGTCGCGCGCACCACGACCGAGGGCGGCACCACGTCCGGGTATTCCGAGATCGGCATCGCGAACAGCGAGATCAGGCCCGCCAGGAAGATCAGCACCGACAGGACACCGGCGAAGATCGGACGGTCGATGAAAAGCTTCGAGAGATTCATTGGCTTTGCCCCTGGGCAATATCTTCCCTGTCTCCGACCGCTTCACCGTCATTCCGGGGTGCGCGCATCGCGCGCGAACCCGGAATCCAAGGGTGAGATGACCGGAGCTTCGTAGTCTCGAGATTCTCAGGTGCGCAATTGCGCACCGGAGTTCACGACTGCGTCGCGTCCCGGAATGACTTAGCGTTGCACCACGTCCTGGTTGCCGTGGTTGGAGGCCGCTTGCTGCCCGCGCGCACCCATTGCCGCGACCTCCGTCTTGAGCAGGGCACCGGGGCGCACGCGCTGTAGTCCGTTCACGACGATGCGGTCGCCGGACTTCAGACCCGAGGTGACGATGCGAAGCCCGTCGACGGTGCCGCCGAGCGTGACGGACCGGTAGACGGCGCGGTTGTCGTCGCCGACCGCCATCACGAACTTCTTGTCCTGGTCGGTGCCGATCGCGCGCTCGTCGATCATCACCAGTGCCTGCTGCTTCGGCTGGCCCATGCGCACGCGGGCGAACTGGCCGGGGATGAGGCGCCCGTCCTCGTTGCGGAAGACAGCGCGGACACGGATGGTGCCGCTCTGGCCGTTGACCTGGTTGTCGATGAGCTGGATGTGGCCCTTCGCGGACAGGTCGCCCGACGTGGTCATCTCGACCGGGATCTGGTCGAGCTCGCCGCGCCTGCCGGAGGCATCCGCGATCGAGTTCAGCGCGCGCAGCACGACCTCTTCATCCGCATCGAACGAGGCGTAGATCGGATTGATCGAGACCAGCGAAGTCAAGACCGGGGACGCGGTGCCGGCGGCGACGAGATTGCCAACCGTGACCTCGATCTTGCCGACGCGGCCGTCTACGGGGGCACGCACCTCGGTGTAGTCGAGATTGAGCTTTGCGGTCTGGAGCGTCGCCTCGGCCGCCTTCACGTTGGCGATGGCTTCGCGGTTGGCGTTGTCGCGCTGGTCGTAGTCGCGGCGCGTCACCACGGCGTTGCCGACGAGCTGCGCACCGCGCTCGAGCTCGCTCTGGGTGAAGACGACGCGCGCTTTCGCAGCCTCGAGCTGGGCTGCGGCCTTGTCGACCTCGGCCGCATAAGGGGCGGGATCAATCTTGAACAGCACGTCGCCGGCCTTCACCAGCGCCCCTTCGGTGAAGTTCGCCGACAGGATCGCACCCGCAACGCGCGGACGGAGCTCGACGCGGTGGATGGCCTCCAGCCGGCCGGAGAAGTCGTCCCACAGCACGGTCTGCCGTGGCTCGATCATCGCGACGGTGACGGAAACGGCTTGTTCGGCCGCGGCGGCCGGTGCCGTCGCTTGCGCCGCGTGAAAATAGCGGCCGGTCGCAATCGAGCCGGCCGCGGCGAGGGCGCCCACGATGGCGACGCCGCCCAGAAGGCGGCGGAAACGGCCGGTGCGAGAGGTGTTTTGGGAGGGGGGCATTTGCGCGCTCCAGATATGTAGTGTTCACTACAGATGTGGAGCTGGATACCGCAGTGCAAGATACTTATGTACCATTCACTAAGAAAATTGTAGCGGCATACCGCAGGAATTGGAAGGCCCTTGGGAAAGTAGAATTAGAACAAATAGTTAGGATTCGACGTTAAGCCTTCTGCAGAACGCGAATTCCGAGGAGACAGGCACATGGGCATGGGACGCCCCCGCGAATTCGACGCCGAACTGGCGTTGGACCAGGCGATGGAAGTGTTTTGGCGCCATGGCTATGAGGGCGCGACAATTGCCCAGCTCACCGAGGCCATGGGCATCAACCCGCCCAGTCTCTACGCCTGCTTCGGCAACAAGGAGGGCCTGCTGAAGGCCGCGCTCGACCGCTACACCAAGCTGCGCAACATCTGGATGGAGGAGGTGGTGGCAGCGCCCACCGCCCGCGCCGTGGCCGAGCGGATGTTGATGGGCATCGCCGACAAGCAGACCGATCCCGCCAATCCGCCCGGCTGCCTGCTGGTGCAAGGCGGCATCGCCTGCGGCAGCGGCTCCGAGAACGTCCCTTTCGAATTGGCCGCGCGCCGCGCCCAGAACGAGGACCAGCTCCGCGACCGTTTCGTTCGCGCCAAGGCCGAAGGTGATCTCAAGCCAACATCCGACCCCGCCGCGCTCGCGCGTTATGTCTCGGCCGTCTCCGTCGGCATGGGCGTGATGGCGTCCTCAGGCGCGGACCGCGAAGCGCTGCGGCAGGTCGCGAGCGTCGCGGTGCAGGCGGTGGAAGCGCAATCGGCCGACAAGACGTAGCTAGAGCCTTTTCCGTTCCGATGGAATCGGAACGGGGCTCTAGATTCTTGTTTTGACGCGTTTTCTTGACGCGAACCGGTGTCCACTTCGCTCGAAAACGCTCTATCTCGCAGATCTGCCCATCGGTCGGGGCGGCAAGCTTGCCTGCAGCCCTGTCCTTCGCGACGCACGCCTACGGAAGGCCCTGCGGATGAGGTGGCGTTATGGAGCCAGATGTCAGACCCTCATGGTGAGGAGCCCGCCGCAAGCGGGCGTCTCGAACCATGCAGGCCGCGCTCGTCCATCAGCCTCTCAGGACGCTTCCTTGAGGACCGGCGCGGCAGCCTCTTCGGCCTTGAGCTCTTCGAGACTGCGATGTCGGGGCTCGATGCCGAGTACCCAGACCGTGACGATCTGCACCACGAGCAAGCCGATCATCAGGGCCATGACGCCTGCCATGCCGCGCGACTCGAACAGCGACACGACCAGGAACGGCGTGACGATCGTGGCGCCGCGCCCCAGCGTGTTGACGATGCCTGACGCACGCAGCCGGACCTCGGTCGGAAACAGCTCTGGAATGTAGATGCCGAACAGGAGTGCGACCAGGACGTAAATCGGCACCGTCAGCGCGAAGCCCACGGCCGGCAGCAGGATCGGATCGGAGATCATGGGATAGAGGATGCCGAGCGCCACCGAGATCAGCGACGCGCCGATGATCGTTGGCTTGCGGCCCCAGCGGTCGGCGGTCAATGCACCGATGGCCGCGCCGATCGGCGCGCCGAGCGCCATCAGCAGCGAATAGCCGAACGATGTCGCGACCGACAGGCCCTGCTTGACGAAGAACACGGGCAGCCAGGTCACGAAGCCATAGAGCAGGGTGTTGATCGTGATCAGGCAGATGGCGCCGACGATCATCCGCGACAGCAAGGGCGCAGTGAACAACGTGCCGAGATCGGGAGCGACCGGAGCGGGTGACGCGGGCGCCGGAGCAGGCAAGGGCTGTCCTTGCGCCGCTTCCTTCTCGATCGCCTGCATCAACGCTTCCGCCTCGGCGGTGCGTCCCACGGCTTCGAGCCAGCGCGGGGATTCCGGCAGCGACTTGCGCATGTACCAGACGACGAGCGCGCCGATGCCGCCGAGCACGAACATCGAGCGCCAGCCGAACTGCGGAACGAGCACGGATGCGATCAAGAGTGCCGCTGGCAGGCCCGTCACGACGCATACGGCGGTGAGGCCGAGCCATTTGCCGCGGGTGCGGGCGGGCACGAACTCCGTCATCGTCGAATAGCCGACGACGTTCTCGGCTCCGAGGCCGACGCCCATCACGAAGCGGCAGGCGATCAGGAAGGCCATGTTCGGCGCGAATGCCGCGGCAAGGGAAGCGATGCCAAAAAGGAGCAGATTGAACTGATAGGTGAAGCGGCGCCCATGGCGGTCGCCGAGGAAGCCGGTGCCGAACGACCCCAGCATCATGCCGACGAACGTTGCGGAGATGAAGGCCGCGTTCTGAGCGAGCGTCGAAAAGCCTGATTTCAGCGTGACGCTGAGCACCGTCCCGGCAATGTAGATGTCGAAACCGTCGAAGAACATTCCGATGCCGATCAGCAGCATGATGCGGCGATGGAATGGCCCGATCGGCAGCCGATCGAGACGGCTGCCTGCGTTTACCGATGTCGACATTGACGCTCTCCCTTGACTGTCATTCTGGTTGATGCGGCCCGCCTTCTATGAGCGGTCGGCCGGGTGCAGATCTGCTAGTTCAGCCGCTTCTGATTGGCCGTGTCGCGATACCAGTCGAACGGCTGCTCGTGCGTCGCGACCATCACGCTCTTGGTGTTGAAATGGTCGTTGAAGCTTTCGGCGCCGCATTCGCGGCCGATACCGGAATCGTCGACGCCGCCCCAGGGCGAGGCCGGGTCGAGCCGGTGATGATCGTTGATCCAGACGATGCCGGCCTTGACCGCGGCGGCGACACGGTGAGCGCGGGCGACGTCGCGGGTACGGATCGCTGCGGCGAGGCCAAACGGGGAGTCGTTGGCGAGCCGGAGCGCATCGGCCTCGTCCTTGAACGGTGTCACCGAGGTGAAGGGACCGAACACTTCCTCCTGGAAGATGCGCATGTCGGATTTGACGTCGGCGAAGACCGTCGGCTCGACGAAATAGCCGTTGTCATGGCCCGGCACCTTGGCGGCAACGCCGCCGGTGACGAGACGCGCGCCGTCGGCGTGACCATAGCCCGCATAGGCGAGAACGCGGTCGCGCTGCTTGGCCGAGATCACGGGGCCCATCTGGGTGCTGGGATCGAAGGGATCGCCGACGCGGATCGTGCGGGTCTTGGCCTGCAGCTTCTCCACGAACTCGTCGTAGATCGAGGCCTGGACGATGTGGCGCGAGGCGCAGACGCAGGTCTGTCCGGCGCCGATGAATGCGCCGAAGGCGGCATAATTGACGGCGCGGTCGACGTCGAAATCGTCGAACACCATCACCGGCGTCTTGCCGCCAAGCTCCATGGTCTGATGCGCGAACACTTTTGCGGCGGCACTGCCGGCGATGCGGCCGGCCTCGGTGCCGCCGGTCAGGACCAGCTTGTTGATGTCGCCGTGCTCGGCCAGCATCTTGCCGGCGCTCGGGCCGAGGCCGAGCACGATATTGAAGACGCCGGGCGGCAGGCCCGCCTCGGTGAAGATCTGTGCGAGCTTCAAGGTCGTCAGCGGCGTGTATTCGGACGGCTTCACCACGGTGACACACCCGGTCGCCAGCACCACGGCGAGCGACTTGCACAGGATCATCAGGGGGTGATTGAACGGGGTGCAATTGGCGACGATGCCGATCGGCGTGCGGAGCGTGTAGTTCAGATAGGCGCCTTCGACGGGGATCACGGAGTCACGGCGCGATAGCGCGAGGCCCGCAAAGTAGCGGAAGAAATCGGGCAGGCGGGAGAGCTGGGCGCGGGTCTCGTTCACCGGGCGGCCGTTGTTGAGAGTTTCCAGCCGATACAGGCTGTCGAGATTGGCCTCGAACGCATCGGCGAGCTTGTTGACCAGTCTGGCCCTGGCGCGGGTGTCCATGCCGCCCCAGGCCTTGCCTTCGAACGCGGCGCGCGCGCTCTTCATGGCGCGGTCGATATCCTCAGCGGTTGAATTGGGAATGCGGGCAATGACATCGCCGGTCGCGGGATTGCGGACGTCCAGCGTCGCGCCGTTTCCGGCTTCGACTTCCCGTCCATCGATGAAATTGCCGTGGGTTTCGACGTCGATCGACGCGGGTTTCGAGGGAACGTTCATGATGACCTCTCTTCGACGATGACGGCGTTGCGCTTGAGCGCCGGCAGAACGCGTTTTTCGGTGTCCCCGATGTGGGCCTTGATGATGCGCGCCGCGGTGCGCGTTTCGCGCTGCTGCATGGCGTCGATCAGTGCGACGTGCTCTGCGACGAGCTTTGCGGGGTCGTGGCCCTTCAGGTTGGAAATGCTGACGCGGACCAGCCGGTCGGCCTGGCCGATCAGGTCGCACAGCGCCGTCGCCATGCGGCGATTGCCGGAGGCATGGGCCAGCGCAGTGTGGAAGCCGCGATTGTAGGCGATGAAGTCCTCGTGATTGCCCGAGAAGCGGCGGAATTCGTCGAGCGATTTCAAGACGCTGTCGGGTGCGCTTTCGATCGCCTCTGCGACGCAGGCCGGCTCCAGTGCGAGTCGGAAGCGCAGGAGGTCGCGGGCATCGGAAAGCGAGATCGGCGTCACTCGGTAGCCCTGGCGCGGCTGCACCGTCACGAGGTGCTCGCGCTGGAGCCGCAGAAGCGCATCCCGAACCGGCTGCCGGCTCACCGAATAGCGCTCGGCAAGATCTTGCTCGCGCATTTCATCGCCCGGCGTAAGGCGGCAAGCTAAAATATCAGCTCTGAGAAGATCGTAGATATTTTCGCGCAAAAGCATGATTCTTTGGACCTCGTTGGCCATAATCTGACAATCCTGATATTTCACGTCAAGAGCCAAATGCTTGAATTCCCTGACAGTTGATTTATCAATCAAGGGCCTCCGGGGCATGCCAGCCACCGACGAAGCTAGGGAAAGACCGAATATGGACAGGCTTCTTGCCAACGGGACCGTCAACGCCGCGCAATCGGGCGAGGGGCCGCCGCTGTTTCTTTTCCATTCGCTGCTATCGGATCGGGCCAGCTTCGATGCGATCGTGCCGGAGCTTGCGGGATCGTTTCAGACCATCGTGCCGGAGCTGCCCGGGTTCGGCCGCTCACGCACGGTCGAGGGCGGACTTGCTGCTGTCGCGGACCGGATGGCAGAGGCTGTGCGGGAAGCCGCGGGCGGCGCGCCGTCGATCGTGCTCGGCAATGGCTATGGCGGCTTCGTCGCCCTGCAGATGGCGATCCTGCATCCGAAGATCGCCAGCCGGCTTGTTCTCGCTGATTGCGGCGCGGCCTTTTCGGAGCCCGGACGCGAGGCATTTCGCAACATGGCGAAGGTGTCCCGGGCAAAGGGGCTGGAGGCCATCACTGACGTCGCGATGCGGCGCCTGTTCGCGCCCGAGTTTCAGGAGCGGCACCCTGGCCTGATGCAGGATCGTCGCGCCGCATTTCTGCGGACGGATCCCGACGTGTTTCGTGCCGCATGCGAGGCATTGGCAGGCCTCGACCTCCGCACCGAGCTTGCCGCAGTGAATGTGCCGGTGCTCGTCCTGGTCGGCGAGCACGATGAAGCGACGCCTCCGCCGATGTCGCGCGAACTGGCTGCCGGGTTGCCGCACGCTGAGCTCAAGATCATTCCAGGATGCGCGCACGTGCCGCAGCTTCAATCGCCGCGGCAGTTTCTCGGTGCTCTCGAGGGATTCTTGCTCTGACCTTCGCCCGGCCAGAGCCAGCCGCGTATCGGAAGCGGCGATGCCTACCGAGCGGTTAATGGCGTCGGTGCAACGACGAACTCGCAATTGGCGATGTTGTAATTCTGCGCCTGTTTTGCCCGACGAGTCAAACCTTCGTGCCGACGGGGCAAGAGTCGCGGCGGACGAAATTCTTCAGTGATTTCTACTTTGCATGGGGTTGTTTTCGCGTTTTTTGTCGGCGCGCTCCGCGGTCACGGCATCAGCCGTCTGAATCCGTATCGCGACGGGACCTCCTAAGAGTTTTTATACACAGTTCTGGCACGCTCCGCGCGTCAATATCCGCAACCTGCATCGTCGCCTCTCATTGCGCGCACGAAAAGATGGGATCCGCGGACATCGAGGGGCGTAAGTCATGACCGCAGTTGCTTCGGACGCTGGTCGCGCGAAGGGTGGGATCGTGCCGATCCTGCTATGCGTCGTGCCGTTCAGCCAGATTCCGCTCGACGCCTATACGCCAGGTCTGCCGCAGATGGTGGTGGATCTCGCCGCCGACGCAGCGTCGATGCAGAACACCGTCACCGCCTACATGCTCGGCATGAGTCTCGCGCTGGTGCCGGTCGGCATCGCCTCGGACACCCTCGGCCGCCGCAACGTCCTGCTCGCAGGGCTGTCGGTGCTGATCGCGATGAGCATCGCCTGTGCGCTGGCGACCAGCGCCTCGCTGCTGCTTGGCTTGCGCTTCCTGCAAGGCATCGGCGGCTGCACCTGTCTCGTCGTCGCCTATGCAGTCGCCGCCGATTGCTTCCGCGGCCGTGAGCTCACTGCGATTTCGGGACTGCTAGGAGCCGCCTGGGGATTGGCGCCCGTGCTTGCGCCGGCGGCCGGCGGATTCATCGTCGAGCTGACTTCGTGGCGCGGTGTCTTCGTGGTTATTGCGATCGCCGCGGCGATCGTTGCCACGATCGTCGTATTTCTTCTGCCTGAAACGTTGCCAGCGGAACGGCGTGCGCCGTTCGATCCGCGCCGCACTGCCGGTATCCTGCGCGAGGCGCTCGTTCGTCGCGGCTTCCTGGCTTTCGTGCTGGTCTTCGCCGCTGCCGCCAGCGCGCAGCTGGCGTTCGGTGTCGTCGCGCCGTTCTTCTACCAGACCGGCCTCGGCTATTCGGCGGCCATCTACGGCCTCGTCGCGCTCGGCCTGGGCGGCGTCAATCTCGCCGGCGAGCTCGGCTGCGCGCATTTCGCACGCTTCATGCCGGCCCGCGCGATGGGCTTCGGCGCCTTCGCGCTGTTTCTCGCCGGCGCTGTGGTCCTGACCGCGACCGGCATGCTCGTCGGCCTCGATTTTGCGTCGATCACGATCGGCGGCGCCCTGGTGCTCGGCGGCTGCGGCGTGCTGTGCCCGATGATGTACGGCATGGCGCTCGGCCTGTTCGAGCGCGACCACGGCCTGATCGGCGGCCTGATCAGCGCACTCTGCTATCTCGCGGTGAGCGGCGCCATGGCGATCGCGGCGGTGCTGCCGGAGGCGACGCAGGCGCCGCTCGGATGGCTCTATCTCGGCCTCTGCGCCGTCGCCGGAACGTTGCTCGCGATCTCGCTGCCATCGGCGCGCCACTCGACACAGACTTAAGGAAGGAACCAATCATGACCACCGTTGCTATTCGCGGCACGTTCTTCGACTTCGTCGACGATCCCTGGAAGCACGTCGGCAACGAGCAGGCCGCGGCGCGCTTTCACCAGGATGGCCTGATGGTCGTCACCGACGGCGTGATCAAGGCGTTCGGCCCTTATGACAAGACCGCCGCCGCGCATCCGGGCGTCGAGATCACCCACATCAAGGATCGCATCATCGTTCCGGGCTTCATCGACGGCCACATCCATCTGCCGCAGACCCGCGTGTTGGGGGCTTATGGCGAGCAGTTGCTGCCGTGGCTGCAGAAGTGGGTCTATCCGGAAGAGCTCAAATACCGGGATCGCAACTACGCGCGCGAGGGTGTGAAGCGTTTTCTTGACGCATTGCTGGCCGCCGGTACCACCACATGCCAAGCCTTCACCAGCTCCTCGCCGGTCTCGACCGAAGAGCTGTTCGAGGAAGCGAGCAGACGCAACATGCGCGTCATCGCGGGCCTCACCGGGATCGATCGCAACGCGCCGGCCGATTTCATCGATACCCCCGACAATTTCTATCGCGACAGCAAGCGGCTGATTGCGCAGTACCACAACAAGGGCCGCAACCTCTACGCCATCACGCCGCGCTTTGCCTTCGGTGCCTCGCCGGAATTGCTGAGAGCGTGTCAGCGCCTCAAGCACGAGCACCCGGACTGCTGGGTCAACACGCACATCTCCGAGAACCCGGCCGAATGCAGCGGCGTGCTGGTCGAGCATCCGGACTGTCAGGACTATCTCGGCGTCTACGAGAAGTTCGACCTGGTCGGTCCAAAGTTCTCCGGCGGCCACGGCGTCTATCTCTCCAACAACGAATTCCGCCGCATGTCGAAGAAGGGCGCCGCGGTGGTGTTCTGCCCGTGCTCGAACCTGTTCCTCGGCAGCGGCTTGTTCCGGCTCGGCCGCGCCACCGATCCGGAGCATCGCGTCAAGATGTCGTTCGGCACCGACGTCGGCGGCGGCAACCGCTTCTCGATGATCTCCGTGCTCGACGACGCCTACAAGGTTGGCATGTGCAACAACACGCTGCTCGACGGCAGCATCGATCCCACGCGGAAGGACCTTGCCGAGGCCGAGCGCAACAAGCTCTCGCCCTATCGCGGCTTCTGGTCGATCACGCTCGGCGGCGCCGAAGGTCTCTACATCGACGACAAGCTCGGCAATTTCGAGCCGGGCAAGGAAGCCGATTTTGTCGCCCTCGATCCGAACGGCGGGCAGGCCGCGCAAGCGTGGCATCAGTCGCTGATCGCCGATGGCGGGAGCCCGCGTACGATGGATGAGGCCGCGAGCATGCTGTTTGCCGTCATGATGGTCGGCGACGATCGCTGCGTCGACGAGACCTGGGTGATGGGCAAGCGTCTCTACAAGAAGAGCTGAGGCGGCAGCTCATGAGCGCATCCTCCGACGCGGCCGGCCAGCCGGTCGCCCTCGTCATCCAACGCCGCATTGCCGACGATGGCTTTGCTGCGTTCGCACGCTGGAACGGCGAGGTCGGCGAGGTGCTGGAGGCGTGGCCCGGCTTTCTCGGCCAGGAGGTGGTGCCGCCGCAACCGCCGGCGCATGTGGACTGGGTGACGATCCTGCGTTTCGCCAACCCCTCCGCTGCACGCGCCTGGCTCCAGAGCGATGTGCGGGCACGACTCATCGCGGAAGTGCAGCGCTTCTTCGTCGGTTCGGAGGACGTCCACATCCTGCCCGACACCGGCGTTCAGCGTGACAGCGCGGTCTCGGCCGTCATCTCGTTCAAAGTCCCCGATGGGCTCGAGGATGCGTTCCTGAAATGGCAGCAGCGCATCCAGGCGGCGGAGGCCGAGTTCAAGGGTTTCCTGCGCCACAAGATCGAGCGGCCGATTCCGGGCCTGCACGACGAATGGATCATCATCCTGTCGTTCGACTCTGATGCCAACCTCAATGCGTGGCTCGACTCGCCCTTGCGGCAGACGCTGCTGAAGGAGGGCGAGCGCTTCAATGCCGGCATGAACGTGAAGCGGGCAAGCTATGGATTCAATTTCTGGTTTCCGGCCGGCAAGACTCCGGCTCCGGAACAAAGTCCGGGGCTGATCTGGAAGAGCAATCTCATCGTCCTGCTGGTGCTCTATCCCGTGGTCTATCTCTGGGGCTATTTCATCAGCCGGCCGCTGATCGACAGTCATGGCGTGCCGGTCTGGCTGTCGCTGTTCGTCGGCAATCTCGTCAGCACCCAACTGCTCGGCTGGTGGCTGGTGCCCGCCGCCTTCAGGGCGCTCGACTGGTGGGTGACGCCGAAGGTGACGCTCGGCCGCCAGTTCGCGGGCTACGCACTGCTTGCCGCGCTCTACGTCGCGTCGATGGCCCTGTACGCGCTGCTGCTCGCGTGGCATTGGGGACGGTGAGCCTGCCGGACGGGCGGCCTCAACCACCTTCTGGGCTCGTGACGACCATGTTCGCCCTGACATTTCTCGGGACCTCTGCCAGCGTTCCCTCGGCCGAGCGCAACCATCCGGCGCTCCTCGTGGAGGCCGCAGGCAAGCGTGTCCTGATTGATTGCGGCGAGGGCACGCAGCGCCAGTTGTTGCGCAGCGGCGCCGGCTTTCGGCGGCTCGACCGCATGCTGCTGACGCACGCGCATCTCGATCACATGCTCGGCATCCCCGGCCTGTTCTCGACGCTGGGCTTGCAGCAGACCTCCGACGTGATGACAATTCACGGCGGGGAAGGAACGCTCGACATCGTCATCCGAATGCTCGCAGGCCTGTGGGGCGCGGGCAGAGCGCCGATCCCGGTCGCGTTCGCGCCGCTGACCGAAGGACGGGTCATCGACGCCGGCGAATTCACGATCGACTGTTTTCCGGTTCGCCATCGCGACACCGACAGTTTTGGTTTCGTGTTCCAGAGCCCCGCGCGCCGTCGCCTTCAGTTCGACCGGCTCATAGCGCTTGGTGTCCCCGACGGTCCCTTGCGCGGCGAATTGGCCGCGGGCCGGCCGATCGTGCTTGCCAACCGAACCGTCGACCCGGAAGACGTCCTCGGTCCGCCGAGCGGCGGCAGGAAGCTCGTCGTGATCGGCGACACCGAGACCACCGAGGGGCTGTCGCAATACGTTGCCGACGCCGACATGCTGGTGATCGAGGCGACGTTTCTCGATCGCGACGCGCCGATCGCGCGGAATTATGGCCACCTCACCGCGGCAGAAGCGGCTTCCCTTGCGGCCACGAACAACGTCGGGCAGCTCGTGCTGACGCATCTGTCGGGGCGCTACGAAGACGAGGAGATACTCGCCGAGGCCGCAAAGATCTTCCCGAGCACCCGGATCGCCGCGGACTTCGATCGCATCCTCGTCTGAACTGCCCGCCGCGAGGCTTGGCCACGGTTGACGCCAAGACCGGCTGAGGAGAGCAGCCAGACGTTTCGCTCGAGCGCGAACGCAGCGAGAACACGCGACGATGTTCACAGAAGGACTGGACCCCGAAGGTCAGCGCGGCTATATGAGCGGCCTGCGAGCGCTGATTTGCAGAAACTTCAGCCAGTCTCGCAGGACTTCCGAAGAAAGCTTAGTGATTTCAAGCGCTTCGGTGGGGAATGGTGTAACGGTAGCACAACAGACTCTGACTCTGTTTGTCTTGGTTCGAATCCAGGTTCCCCAGCCAGCTCCCCGCACTTTTCCAAGACATAGTTCCAATCCCGGCCAGGACGGCCAGTTGATCGGCCGCGTCGCTGCTCGCGACGCTTTGCCTCATCTCGCATTCGCGTTTCCGGGTCGGATCGCCGCGCGCAGTATCGTCCTTGGGCCGTGCAACCCAAGGAGATCCGTAATGCCCTATGTCGATGGTTTCGTTCTCGCCGTGCCGAAAGACAAGCTCGAGGCCTACAAGGCGCTGGCGGCGACCGCCTGCGCGATCTGGATGGAGCACGGCGCGCTCGATTATGTCGAATGCATCGGCGACGACGTTCCCTATGGGGAGCTCACCTCGTTTCCGCGTGCGGTGATGGCGAAAGAGGACGAGGTCGTGGTGTTCTCCTGGATCGTCTACCGCGACCGGGAGACCCGCGATGCCATCAACAAGAAGGTGATGGAGGACCCGCGGATGAAGTTCGAGGGCATGCCGTTCGATGGCAAGCGCATGATCTATGGCGGCTTCACGACGCTGCTCCGGGCGAACGACATCGTTGGCTGAGAGCAGGGGCGGAAGGCCTATCTCGCGGCGGGTTAACCGACCTCCGCCTGGAGCAACAGCGAAAGGCAGCCGGCGAGCCGCGTCTCCATCTCTTTCGACGCAAGCGACACCGGCCCGGGATCATTGAGAATCGCGTTCACCAGCGTGCCCAGCACGACCTGGAAGCCGAAGGCGATGGCGCGGGTTTTTGCCGCTTTGCGGCCTCTGCCCATCGCCGGCAGCAGGAGAGGGGTGGCGCGCATCGTGGTTGCCTGGGCGAGCGCCTTGAATGGCGTCCATTTGTCCGGGCGGGTGTCGTCATGCTGGAGCGCGGCGCGCAGCACGCCCTCATGGCCGCGCATCCAGGCCACAATGCCGCTGACGATGATTTGACAGAGCTGGTCGAGATTTGTGTCCGATGACGGTCGCCTGATCTCGCCCAGCCGCTGCTCGCCGTCGCGTGCGGCCAGCGCCGTCAGCGCGTTGAAATAGGCCTCCTTGCTCTCGAAACGGCTGTAGAAGGCGCCGACGGTGGCACCGACCTCGGCGCAGAGCCCCTCGATCGAGAGCTCGGCAAGACTGCGCGTCCGCAGCATGTCGGCACCGGCGCGCAGCAGCGCCAGCGTCGTCTCGCGGCTGCGCTTCTGCCGCGATGGGGTGACGCCGGGCAGGTCGAAGTCGCGAAGCTCGGGCTCTGGACGTGGCCTCATCTGTGCTTGCATGCGGCGTGGTTCATAATCATAATTATGATTATAGTTTTAGCTCCGGGCAAGCTGCGGGTCAACCGCGTCCGCCGGGCATCGAACAGGGAGGAGCAGATGAGCGCAGGCAGCACCGCGCCGTTCCGCGGGACCGTCGGCAAGACGGTCGCGGACTCGAAACCCTGGTGGCCGGAGGCCGTGAAGCCGCCCGAGGGTGCGCCGAACATCCTGGTGGTGCTGTTCGACGATGTCGGCTTCTCCGATTTCGGCTGCTACGGCTCGGCGATCAGGACGCCGACCATCGACAAGCTCGCCGCAGAGGGCCTGCGTTACAGTGGCTTCCACACCTCGGCCATGTGCTCGACCACGCGCGCGGCGCTGCTCACCGGGCGCAACCACCATTCGGTCGGCGTTGGATGCCTTGCCAATTTCGATTCCGGTTATCCCGGTTATCGCGGCAAGATCGCGCGCGAAGCGGGGACGCTCGCCGAGATGCTGCGCGTGCACGGCTACCGCAACTACATGGTCGGCAAATGGCATGTCACGCCGCTGACCGAGAGCGGCGCCACCGGTCCGTTCGACGGCTGGCCGCTCGGACGCGGTTTTGATCGCTTCTACGGCTTTCTCGATGCCGAGACTGATCAATATGCGCCGGAGCTCGTCTCCGACAACACGCATATCGATGCGCCCGGCACCTATGCCGACGGCTATCATCTGACCGAAGATCTGATCGACCAGACCATCCGGTTCATCGGCGATCACCATGCCGACCGTCCGGATGTCCCCTGGCTCACCTGGGTCGCGCTCGGCGCCTGTCACGCGCCGCATCAGGCGCCGGCGGAGATCATCATGAGCTACGATGCCGCCTTCGCGCACGGCTGGGACGTCGAGCGCGAGCAGCGGCTGGCGCGCCAGAAAGCCATGGGGCTGGTGCCGGAGGCAACGCGGATGCCGGCGCGCAATGACGGCGTCAAGGCCTGGGAGGAGCATTCGGCCGACGAGCGCCGCGTCTTCACGCGGCTGCAAGCGGCCTTCGCCGGCATGCTCGACCATTCCGATCGGCATCTTGCCCGCCTCGTCTCGTTCCTGGAGACGGCCGGTATCCGCGACAACACCGTGATCATCGTGATGTCCGACAATGGCGCGAGCCAGGAGGGTGGGCCGCTCGGATTCGTCAACGCAATGGGACCGTTCAACTTCAAGCCGGAGCCGGTCGCTGAAAAGCTCAGCCGCATCGACGACATCGGCGGGCCCGACACGCACAGCAATTTCCCGCATGGCTGGGCGATGGCCTCGAACACGCCGCTGCGCCGCTACAAGCAGAACACCCATGGCGGCGGCATCCGCGATCCCTTCGTGATCAACTGGCCAAAGAGGATCGCAAGCCGAGGCGAGCTGCGGCACCAGTTCGTCCATGCCTGCGACCTTACGCCGACGCTGCTGGAGCTGATCGGCATCGAGGCGCCCGCGACCATCGCGGGCTGCCAGCAAATGCCGCTGGAAGGCGAGAGCTTTGCGCGCTCGATCACGGAGGCGTCGGCTCCCTCCAAGGGCTCGCCGCAATATTTCGAGATGTTCGGCCATCGCGGGTTCTGGCATGACGGATGGAAGGCCGTCGCCTTTCATCCGTCGGGCACGCCGTTCGAGAACGACAAATGGGAGCTGTTCCATCTCGACGCGGACTTCTCCGAGACCGACGACCTCGCGGCCAAGGAGCCAGAGCGCCTTGCCCGGATGGTCGCGGCATGGTGGGAAGAAGCCGAGAAGCACAAGGTCCTGCCGCTCGACGACCGCTTCGGGCCGCGCTTTGCGGAGAATGCCGCGCGCTTCCACGGCGCGCGCCGCCGCTTCGTTTTCCACGCCGGGATGGGGCATGTGCCCACCGACGTGGCGCCCGATGTGCGCAGCCGCAGCTACACGATCGAGGCGCATGTCGAGATCGGCGAGGCGGGCGCAGACGGCGTGCTGATCTCACACGGCGATGCGACGTCGGGCTACAGCCTCTACGTCAAGGGCAGCCATCTCGTGCACGATCTCAACATCGGCGGCAGCCACCAGATCGTGCGGTCGGACCGCAAGGTGCCGCCGGGCGCGCGGCGTCTCGGCGTTCACGTCGAACGGCTCGTGCGCAAGGAGCCGCCCGCGAAGGGCGCGCGCACGGGTGTCTCGGAATACACGCTGCTGATCGACGGCGAGCCGGCAGGTTCGCTCCAGACCCAGCTTGGCTTCCACACCTTGATCTCGTGGTCCGGCCTCGACATCGGGCGCGACCGTGGCAGCCCGGTGTCGGACTACGAGGCGCCGTTCGAGTACGAGGGACGTCTGCTGCGGGTCACGGTCACGATGCACGACGACCAGAAGCTCGATGGCGATGCTGTCGGCAACGCGCAGATGGCGCGGCAATAGCGGAAACCGGCGTCATGCCCGCGAAGGCCGGGCATCCAGTACGCAGCGGCCTCTCGGCTCAATCACCGCCGCTTCTGGAACACTGGATCGCCCGCCCCAGTGCGCAATTGCGCACAAGGCGGGCGATGACAGTGTGCCCTTACTTGATCTTGTCGTAAGCGGCCGAGAAATCGCCCAGCGGCATCGGGATCGCGATCGTCTCCTTGGCCATGTTCTGGAAGGAGACCTTCAGCTGCTTGCCTGACCGCAAGGCGGCGAGCAGGTCCGGCGTGACCGGGATCGAGGCGTAGCAGCCGCGGTTCTCGCAGGTCTGGATCTGGAGATCGACCGTCTTGCCCTCGTCGACCTGGAGCTTGGCACCGATGGGAAGGTTGAGGCCAAGCGGCAATTGCAGCAGCGCCACGGGCGTGCGGGTATCGGGCGCGATGCGGATGTTGACCAGAAGGACGGTCTGGCCGGTCTTGGTCAGCACCGCGTTCTGCTCCATCGCGCATTCGAGCGGCGCATCGCGGCTGGCGCTGGTGCAGCGGACGATCCAGCCGGACTGCCCGGGAGTGCCGTCCGCCTGTGCTTGCGTCGGGGCAGGCGCAGGCTGTGTGGCCGGGGCGGGGGGCGCGGTGTTCCTCTTGGCGCCCTGCTGGGCCTGCGCAGCGCCAATTGACAACAAGACAGCTGCGGCAAGGGCGACAAGTCTGGATTGCATGAGCATGGCGAAACTGCGCTGGCGTGAAACGGGCGCCTCGCTGTAGCGTCGCGGAAGCCGCAGTGCAAGCTTACTCGGCGGCTTCCTTGACGCTGCCGTGCTCGGGGGCCTCGTCGCCTTCGCCGTCGCCCGAACGGCCCCAGGTGGCGAACCAGTTGTTGAGCTTGTCGAGATAGAGATAAACCACCGGCGTGGTGAACAGCGTCAGCGCCTGGCTGACGATCAGGCCGCCGACCATGGCGTAGCCGAGCGGCTGACGGATCTCGGCGCCGGTGCCGTGACCGAGCATCAAGGGCACGCCGCCCAGAAGCGCGGCCATCGTCGTCATCATGATCGGGCGGAAACGCAACAACGCGGCCTGACGAATCGATTCCTCCGGCGTCTTGTGCTCGTCGCGCTCGGCGGCGATCGCGAAATCGACCATCATGATGCCGTTCTTCTTCACGATGCCGATCAGCAGGATGATGCCGATCAGCGCGATCAGGCTGAAGTCGAAACCCGCCGCCATCAGGATTGCGAGCGCGCCGACGCCGGCCGAGGGCAGCGTCGACAGGATCGTGATCGGGTGGATGTAGCTCTCGTAGAGAATGCCGAGGATCAGGTAGACCACGACGAGGGCGGCGAGGATCAAGAGCGGCACGGTGCCGAGCGACTGCTGGAACGCCTGCGCGGTGCCCTGGAAGCTGGAGTTCAGCGTCGGCGGTGCGCCGAGATCGGCCATTGCGCGCTGCACCGCCTCCGTGGCCTGGCCGAGCGCCACGCCTTGCGCCAGGTTGAAGCTGATCGTGATCGATGGGAACTGGCCTTGATGGCTGATCGAGAGCGGGCGGACCGGGTCGGTGGTCCAGGTTGCGAAGGTCGACAGCGGCACCTGGTCGCCGGTCAACGGCGATTTCAGATAGAGCTTGTTCAAGCTGTCGAGATTGCCCTGCATCTCCGGCAGGATTTCGAGAATGACCTTGTAGGTGTTGAGCTGGGTGAAATACTGCGTGACCTGCCGCTGTCCGAAGGCGTCATAGAGCGTGTCGTCGATCAGCTGCGGCTGGATGCCGTAGCGGGCGGCGGTGTCGCGGTTGATCTTGAGCTGCACCGTTGTGCCCTGCGTCTGCTGGTCGGTCGCGACGTCGCGCAACTCCGGCAGGGTCTGCATTTTGGCGAGGATCTTGGGCGCCCATTCGTTGAGCTCGTCAAGATTGGCGTCCTGCAGCGTGAATTCGAACTGCGTGCGCGTCGGCCGGCCGCCGAGCCGCACGTCCTGGGCCGCCTGCATGTAAAGCCGGGCGCCCTCGACCTTGTCGAACTGCGGACGCAGCCGCGCGATGATCTGCTGAGCTGAGGCCTCGCGCTGATCGCGAGGTTTCAGCGTGATGAACAGGTTGCCGTTGTTGCCGGCGCGGCCGCTGCCGCCGATCGACATGGCAACGCTGGCAACGTCGGGATCGGCCATGATGATCTTGCCGAGCTCCTCCTGGCGCCGGGTCATCTCCTTGAACGAAATGTCCTGCGAGGCTTCCGAGGTGGCGGTGATCAGGCCGACGTCCTGCTGCGGGAAGAAGCCCTTCGGGATCAGGACGAACAGGTAGATCGACAGTCCGAGCGTGACGAAGAAAATCGCAAGCGTGGTGCGCCGCCAGGCGAGGGCGTGATCGAGCACATATTCGTAGCCGCGCAGCATGGCGTCGAAGGCGCGCTCGCTCCATTGATAGAAGCGGCCGTGCTGCACCTCGCCATGGGCGCGCAGGAAGCGCGAGGCCATCATCGGCGTCAGGGTCAGCGACACGAACATCGAAACGAAGATGGTCATCGCCAGCACCACGGCGAATTCGCGGAACAGACGCCCGATGATGCCGCCCATCAGGAGCAGCGGGATCAGCACCGCGACCAGCGAGATGCTGATCGAGACGATGGTGAAGCCGATTTCCTTGGAGCCCTTGAAGGCGGCCTCCATCGGCGAGTCGCCTTCCTCGATGTAGCGGGTGATGTTCTCGAGCATCACGATGGCGTCGTCGACCACGAAACCGACCGCAATGGTGAGTGCCATCAGCGACAGATTGTCGAGCGAATAGCCGACCGGCCACATCAGGGCGCACGCGCCCAGCAGCGCCAGCGGAACCGTGACGGTAGGAATGACCGTCGCCCAGAAGCTGCGCAGGAAAATGAAGATCACCATGACCACGAGCGCGATGGTCAGCAGCAGCGTGAATTGGACGTCCTCGACCGCGGCGCGGATGGTGGTGGTTCTGTCGCTGATGAGCTCGATCTTGATCGCGGGCGGGATCGCCGCCACGAGGCGGGGCAGGGTCGCCTTGATCCGGTCCACGGTCTCGATGACGTTGGCGCCGGGCTGCTTGAAGATCACCAGGAAGACGCCGCGCTTGCCATTGGCCCAGGCCGCCTGCTTGGCGTCTTCAGCGGCGCTGACCGCTCGGCCGATGTCGCGAATCCGCAACGGACCGCCGTTGCGATAGGCGATGATGACGTCGTTCCAGTCCTTCGACTGGGTGAGCTGGTCGTTGGCGTAGATCGTGTAGGCGCGTTTTTCGCCGTCGATGTTGCCCTTGGGGCTGTCGACCGTGGTGATCGCGATCTGGCTGCGCACGTCCTCCAGCGACAGGCCCTTGGCGACGAGCTTCGCCGGGTCGACCTGGATGCGGATCGAGGGTTTCTGCTGGCCGCCGATGAAGACCTGGGCGACGCCCGACAGCTGGCTGATCTGCTGAGCAAGCTGGGCGTCAACCGCGTCGCTGACGCTGGTCAGCGGCAGCGTCTCTGATGTCGCCGACAATAGCAGGATCGGCGCGTCGGCCGGGTTGACCTTGCGGTAGGTCGGTGGCGAGGGCAGGTTTTTGGGCAACTGGCCGCTGGCAGCGTTGATTGCGCCCTGCACGTCATTCGCGGCGCCATCGATGTTGCGGTTGAGGTCGAACTGGATGGTGATCGACGCCGTGCCCAGATAGCTCGTCGAGGTCATCTGAGCGATGCCGGGAATCTGGGCGAACTGCCGCTCCAGCGGCTGCGCCACCGAGGAGGCCATCGTCTCGGGGCTGCCGCCGGGCAGGTTGGCGGTGATCTGGATGGTCGGAAAGTCCACCTGCGGCAACGGCGCAACCGGAAGCAGCGGATAGGCGACGAGACCGACGAAGAGGATCCCCGCCATCAGCAGCGAGGTGCCGATGGGATAACGGATGAAAGGTGCCGAAATCCCCCCTTCGGTCATTCCTGTCGTACCTTGCTCTGGGCCGGATCGGAGCTTGCCACTGCCGTCGATACGAGGCTTCCGGGCTGGACCTTGAACTGGCCGCCGACGATCACCTGCTGGCCCGGGCTCAAGCCTTCCTCGATGACCGAACGTCCGTCGATGCCATAGCTGACCTTGACCTTGTGAACCTCGGCCTTGTTGTCCTGATTGACCGTATAGGCGTAGAGGCCGTTGGTGGAATGCTGGACCGCGTCATCAGGAACAACGGTCGCATCCTTCAGCGTCCGCACCAGGAGCCGCGTCGAAACCGACTGGCCCGGCCACAGCGCGTGGTCCTTGTTGTCGAACACCGCCTTGAGACGGATCGTTCCACTGGTCGTGTCGACCTGGTTGTTGATGACCGCGAGCTTGCCCTCGGCCAGCGTCTTCTTGCCGTCGGTCGTGAAGGCGATCACCTTCAGCGCGCCGGCCTTCTGGCCTTCGGTGATATAGGGGAGCTGGTCTTCCGGAGCGGTGAAGATCACGGCGATCGGTTCGACCTGCGAGATCATGACGATGCCCGTCTGGGTCGAGGCGTTGACGATGTTGCCGATATCGACCTGGCGGAGCCCCGCGACACCTGTGATCGGTGCCTTGATCTGCGTGTAGTCGAGCTGGGTCTGGGCGTTGGCGATCGCGGCCTCGTCGGCGGCGATCTGAGCGGTTAGCTGGGCGACGGTGGAGCGCTGGGTATCCACCCGCTGTGTTGTCGCGAATTCGCCGAGCTTCACGGCGCGCTGGAGCTCAAGATTGGCGTTGGCGAGGTTTGCCTCGTCCTGCGCCTTCTTGGCCTTGGCTTGGTCAAGCGCGGCTTGGTAGGGCCGGGGATCGATCGAGACCAGAAGGTCGCCCTGCTGGACGATCTGGCCCTCTCTGAACTCGAGCCTGATGATCTGGCCGTCGACCCGGCTGCGGACCTGGACGGTGTTGAAGCCCTGAACCGTGCCGAGACCGGTCAGGTAGACCGGGAAGTCGGTCTTCTGGACCGGCGCGACGCTGACGGGAATAGCTGTCGGGCGGGGCGCCGCCTTCTGGGCTGTCTGGGTCTGTCCGGCCGAGCCAAATCTCTGCCATCCATAGTAACCTGCGGAGGCCACGGCCGCGATGATCAAAATCCAGAGGATCGGCCGGGACTTTTTCATATCGTCTCGTGTCGGCTCTTGTGCCCTACGCTTACGAATTATGGGGCCAATCATACGGTTCCAGCGCGCTTGTATAATACACGCCAAGTTCCAGTGTAAACAGCACTATCGGTTCGGAAACCTAAACAATTGGAAAGCTTTGCACCCCCTGGGCAGTGCTCTGGCGCCGCGTTGTGCAGAGCTGCATTTTTCCGGCCGCGACCGATCGGCGTGTCACCTCTTGCGCAGCACCGATAGCGGTGTGCTCGGGCCGAATGGCGCCGCGCTGAGTCCTGGTTCGGATCAGTCACGAGAACGGTTCTAAATCGCGCGTAGGCCGTTTCGGTTGTCAGGGATTTCGGCATCGTTCATATCGGCGCCTCCATGAATGGAGCGCAGGATGGACGAGCTGAACGGCAAGCTGATCGCGTGTCAGATTTTGATCACGGGATTGATCGCGCGTGTCGCCAACGAGCAGCGCGATCCCTTGCGCTTCCTCACCGACTTTCGCGATGAGATCAAAGCCGTCGTGAACGGCGTCAACATCGCCGGCATGGACAGCACCGATCGCGTGCGCGCCGTTGCGCAGAAGACGGTCGACGAATTGTTCTCGCTGATGAAGCCGCCGAGCAGCGACTGAGAGGAACGTCTTCTGCGTTGTCTTTAGAACGAGTCCAATCTCAACTTAGAACGATTTCAAACTGCAGTTTAGAATCGCTTTGATCTGGATTGATTCAAGGGTTCTCGCGAGCTGCTCGCATTGACCCGCTATTTTGTGGCCGATACCAACAGCCATCGTTCGTCGAAGGGAATGAACGAACAGGAATATGGGGCGTTTGGTAATGGGGCAGGTGGTCGCACCGAAGTCGTTGCGTTCGGTCGCAGCGTTCGATCTGGTGGATGAGAGGTTCGCGGGCGTTTCCGGCAAGAAGGCTTCGGCCGTTGCAAGCTTGATCGCGGTGGCGTCGGTATCGGGCGGCGCGCAAGCGCAGCAGTCAAGCCTGCCGCCGGTGACGGTCGATGCGCCGGTCGAGCGTCCGCGTCCGGCGGCCTCGAAGCCTTCGCCCGAGCAGGTCCGCGCCCGCAACGCGCTTCGCCGCGCCGCGCAGCGGCAGCAGGCGCAGCAGACGGCTCCCGTCACGCCGTCAGGCCCTGCCGACGCCAATCCCTATGCCGATCCGGCGGCGCCCTACAAGGTCGATCACGTGCAGGCCTCGGGCAAGTTTCCCGAGAAGATGCTGAACACGCCGAAGAGCATCACGGTGCTCAGCAAGGAAGTGCTCGAGGACAAGAACGCCACGACGCTGAAGGAGATCGGGCGCTCGACCGCGGGCGTGACACTCGGTTCGGGCGAGGGCGGCAACGCGTTCGGCGACCGCTTCTTCATCCGCGGCTTCGACGCGCGCAACGACGTCTTCATCGACGGCATCCGCGATCCCGCGGTCTCGATCCGCGAGAACTTCTTCACCGAGCAGATCGAGATTCTGCGCGGACCGGCATCCTCCTATGCCGGCCGCGGCACCGCCGGCGGCGCCATCAACATCGTCACCAAGCAGGCGGGCGACGTCAACTTCAAGCGGATGGACAGCGAGTTCGGAACCGACATGACCAAGCGCGTCACGCTCGACGTGAACCAGGTCATCGATCCGACCTTCTCGGTGCGCACGGGCGGCCTGTTCCAGGACGCCAACGTCGCCGGACGCAACTACGTCACCGACAATCGCTGGGGCAGCTTCATCTCAACCAAGTACACCCCGACCAACGACATCAAGATCACGACGAACTACGTCCATACAGATCTCAGCGGCTATCCCGATTTCGGCGTGCCCTACTACAAGCAGGGCAATGTGCCGGTGACCTCGGCGGGCATTCCGCGTGAGAACTGGTACGGCTTCCTCAACCGCGACTTCCAGACCGCGCGGCAGGATTTCGGCACCGGCACCATCGAGTACAAGGTCAACGAGGCCATCACCCTGACCAGCAAGGTGCGCGGCGAGCATTCGCTGCTCAACTACATCGGCACGCTGCCGCAGAATCCGAATACGACCAGCCCGAATCCGCTGCTCTGGACCACGACGGCGAGCGCGCAGAGCCGCTACCAGAACGTCGACGTATGGGCCAACCAGAACGAGGCCACGTTCAAGCTCGACACCGGCGGGGTCAAGCACACGGCGGTGTTCGGCGTCGAATATTCGAACGAGAATATCTCGATCGACCGCTATGCCGGTCTCGCGTCGGAACTGTCCGGCTCCGCCTTCACGAGCAACGGCGCCGTCCAGAACGTCAATCTCTACTCCCCGCAATACACCAATATTCCCTTCGGTACGCCGTCCCTGCAAGGAAATCCGACCCGCTATGGCGTCAACACCAGCAGCGTGTACGTCATGGACACCGCGAACTGGCAGGACACCATCATCGTCAACGGCGGCGTGCGCTACGACGGCTACAGCCAGAGTGCCTCGAATAATAGCCCGAACTATGTGAAGCAGAACTCCGATCTCGTGAACTACAACGTCGGCTTGGTTTACAAGCCGATGTCGATCGGCAGCGTCTATGCAGCCTATGCGACGTCGGCCAATCCGTTCGGGTCGGAGCTGGACGCGACCGGCACCGAATACGGCGGCGTTCCCCCCAACTCGACCATCCTGCTCGGGCCCGAGCGCAACAAGGCGATCGAGCTCGGCACCAAATGGGAGCTTGCGGATCGCCACTTGCTGGTGACCGGTGCGCTGTTCCAAACCACCAAGGACAATGCGCGCGAGACCGTCAACAACCTGCTCACATCGGGTGCTGCCTACAGGATCCAAGGCATCGACATCGAAGCGGAAGGCAAGATCACCGACCGCTGGAGCATCTTCGGCGGCCTGGTCCTGATGCAGTCGAAGGTCACGCAGAGCGGCGTCGCCTCGAATCTCGGGCTGCAGCTTGCCAACATCGCCCACCAGTCCTTCAGCATGCTCACCAAGTACAAGTTCGATGGCGGTTGGGAGCTTGGCGGCCAGGCGGTGTACCGTTCGAAGGTCTATGGCGGCACGTTCGCGGCCAACACCAACGAGCTGCCGAGCTATTGGCGTTTCGATGCGTTCGTCGAGAAGAAGATCGACCAGAACTGGACCATGAAGCTCTACGCGCAGAACCTGACCAACAAGCTCTATTACGACTCGTTCTATCGCAGCAACGTTCCGTTCGTGGCGGTCGCGCCGGGGCGGGCATTCTACGTCGTGACGACAGCGAAGTTCTGATCATGTTGACCTGCCTGCCTGGCGTTCTCAGCAAGGATGATGTGGCGGATTTCCGCCGCATCATGGACGCCAGCGACTGGGAGGACGGTCGCTCCACCGCCGGCGCGCAGTCGGCGATGGTCAAGCGCAACGAGCAATTGCCGCCGGATAGCGAGGTCGCGCGCAAGCTCGGCAACCGCATCATCTCGGCACTGACCTCGAACCCGCGCTTTGTTGCGGCGGCGATCCCGCTGCAGATCTTCCCGCCGCTGTTCAACCGCTATGCGGCGAGCAGCGGCCATCATTTCGGCCTGCACGTCGACAATGCGATCCGCGGCGATCGCCTGACCGGCCTTCGCATCCGCACCGACCTGTCGGTCACGCTGTTCCTCGCCGAGCCGGAAGATTATGACGGTGGCGAACTTGTGATCGAGGACACCTATGGTTCGCACGAGGTCAAGTTGCCAGCCGGGGACTGCGTGCTCTATCCCTCGACCAGCCTCCATCTGGTCACCCCCGTGACCAGGGGAACGCGGGTTGCGTCTTTCTTCTGGCTTCAGAGCATGATACGGGACGATCAAGCTCGGAGCATGATCTTTGACCTCGACACCGCGATACAGGCGCTGGTGGAACGGCTCGGGCGTGACGATCCCGAAACGGTCAAATTGACGGGTATCTATCACAACCTCATTCGCTACTGGGCCGAAGTATGAAGACCATGTCCTTCCAAGCAAGCCTTGCCGCAGCTTTGTTGCTGGCGGCCGCCTGGCTCGCATCCCCCGTTTCTGCCCAGACACAAAGCCCCCCGGCACCGGCGCAATCCGTGGCTCAGCCGGCCCAGGCCGGCCCGACCGCGGTGGCGCCAGGAGCCTCTGCGCCCGCAACCCAGGAGCCTTCGGCGTCGACGCCAGCCGCTCCCACGGCGCCTCCCGCGGCCGCCGTTTCGACAACCGCAAAGCCCGATGCGGCCGCCATCGCGCCGGCCATGAAGGAATTGTCGCCTTGGGTGATGTTCATGTCGGCGGACGTCATCGTGAAGGCGGTGATGATCGGGCTCGCCTTCGCCTCGCTGATGACTTGGACCGTCTTCATTGCCAAGTCGATCGAGCTGTCGGTCGCATCTACCAGGCTCCGGTCGGCGCTGAAGAAGATTGCGGAGGCGCGCTCGCTCGCCGAAGCGCAGATGGCCCTCGGCACCAAGCAGGGCATCCTGCCGTCCTTCCTGGCGGCAGCGCTGCGTGAGGCGCGGATGTCGGCCGGCTTGTCCAGCGATGCCGGCATCAAGGAGCGCGCGGCCTCCAGCTTTTCCGAGATCGTGCGCGCCGAACAGCGGCGCATCCGGATCGGCATGGGCTTGCTTGCGACAATCGGCTCGACCTCGCCCTTCGTGGGCCTGTTCGGCACGGTCTGGGGCATCATGAACAGCTTCATCGGCATCTCGAAGTCGCAGACCACGAACCTCGCCGTGGTCGCGCCCGGCATTGCCGAAGCGCTGCTCGCCACCGCGATCGGCCTCGTCGCCGCCATTCCCGCCGTCATCATCTACAACCATTTTTCGCGCGTGACGAAGGGCTATCTCGAGCTCGTCAGCCGCGCCTCAGGCGCGGCGGGACGGCTGCTCTCGCGCGATCTCGACCGCAGCCACGGCAGCGTGCATTCGCGCGCAGCGGAGTGAACCATGGGTGTTTCGCTCGCAGACAACGACGGCGAAGACGACGATTTCTCGGAGACGCATGACATCAACGTCACGCCGTTCATCGACGTCATCCTGGTACTGCTGATCATCTTCATGGTTGCAGCGCCGCTCTCCACGGTCGACTTGCCGATCGATCTGCCGACGTCGAGCGCGACGCCGCAGAAGAAGCCGGACAAGCCGACCTATCTGAGCATCAAGCCCGATCTGACGCTCGCGATCGGAGAGAACCCGGTTCACCGGGCGGAGTTGATCGGGACCCTCGACGGCCTGTCCGACATGAGCAAGGATAAGTATGTGTTCCTGCGCGCCGATCGTTCGGTGCCGTATGGCGAATTGATGGGAGTTATGGAGCTCTTGCGCTCAGGCGGCTATACGCGGGTCAAACTGGTCGCGCTGGAAGGCGCGCCTGGGGCGCCTGCGCCAGGCGCTGCTCAGCCTTAGAGGCCCGCCATGTCGGACGAAGTCAGGCCATCCCGGAAGCTCTGGATCCTCGCGGCGGTCGCGGCGCTCGCGCTGCATCTGGGTGGTGCTGCGCTCGCGCTGGCGCATCTGCAGGCTGATGACGACGGCGACGGCCTTGGTGCCAACGGTGCAGAGTTCGCCGTCGAGATGGCATCGCCCAAGGCGCCCGAGACCGATCTGCCGCCCGGACCCGACAGCGAAGCGATGCAGGAACAGCAGGCGCTCCCCGAGCAGAAGGCCGAGACCAAGGAGACGGAGCTTCCAAAGGATCGGTCTCAGGAGGTCGAGGATCCCGACCGCGTCGTGACCGAGAACAACGCGAAGAAACCGACGGAGGACGATCCGAAGATTCAGGCGATCGAGACTCCGGCCGCCGAAGCCTCGCCGAAATCGGTTGCCACCGCGCGGCAGACGCTCGAGGAGGATGCGCGCGAGGCCGAGAAGGCACTGGCGCCCGTCATCGGTATCGGCAAGGACATCCTGAAGCTGACGGCCGATTGGAACCGCAAGATCAGCGCGCATCTGGCGCTGCACAAGGTCAATCCGGACGGCAAAGTGCCCAATAACCAGAAGGTCAAGGTGAGCTTCGCCATCAACCGGAAGGGCAACGTGCTGTCGGTGGATGTCGTGGAGTCGTCGGGGGACGCAGCCTACGATGCGGCGGCGGTGTCGATCGTCCGCAAGTCCGATCCCATCCCGCTGCCGCCCGCCGGACTGACCGAGGACCGGTTCGAACGTACGGTCGACATCATCTTCACTCCGGCGGACGCGAAGAAGAAAAAGACGGCTCAGCGCCAGTAGAGCCGGATCCCGACATAGACCACGACCAGGCACGCAAAGATCAGCGCTACCGGGAGCGGCCGTTTCTGGCTTCCGGCGAACGCCGCCGCTCCGAAGGACGCGGCCTTCTTCGGTTTCGGCGCCGGCCGGCGGAAGGCGGTAACATTGTCCGCCGCTGGTTCAGGCGGACGGGTGCGGACGTCGGGTGGCGATCCGGCGCCGCCCATCTCGACATAATAGGCCCTGTAGATCGCGCCGATGGTGGCCTCGCTGGCCTCGTTCTCGCTCATCTGCGTCAGCAGGTTCCTGTAGCTGGCGAGGAACTCCTGGGCCTCCGGTGGCAGTGCGGACGCCCCGTTGAGCTTGGCCATCATGTTCCAGGTGGCAAAATCGGCGCGGGCGCGGGTGTCGGCGCGTCGCGCGATCAGCATATCGGCAGCTTTGACCAAGTCGGCCTCTGGCCCTTCGGCGTGGGTGTTCTGTTCAACTAAACGTTGCCGGTCAAGAACAGAACAGCCTGAATCACATAACCGGTCAACGTTCGCAGTATTGCTGAAATAACATCAAGATTTAGACCGAACTGCGAACCCGCAAGCGGCAGCAGGATCAACAGGCCGATCAGGATCAGCATACCGAACGGCTCGAGCCGGGACAGCGGCGCGGCGAGGGGGCGCGGCAGCAGCCCGACCGCAACGCGCCCGCCGTCGAGCGGCGGAATCGGCATCATGTTGAACACAGCCAGGATCGCGTTGATCACGAGGGCATTCTTGAGGTTGTCCGCGACCCATTTCGCCGAGCTCGCGGGCACCAGGGGCAGGGCATGGAAGGCGAGGGCCGCGGCCAGCGCCAGCAGGATGTTGGTGACGGGCCCAGCCAGCGCCACCCAGACCATGTCGAGCCTGGGGTTGTTCAGCTTGCGGAAGTTCACCGGCACCGGCTTGGCATAGCCGAACAGGAATGGCGAATGCGCGAATAGCAGCATCGCGGGCAGGATCAGGGTGCCGAACGGATCGATATGCCGAAGCGGGTTGAAGCTGACGCGGCCGAGCTGCGAGGCCGTATTATCCCCGAGCCGGTCCGCGACGAAGGCGTGCGCGGCCTCATGAAAGGTGATCGCGAGCACCAGCGGCAGCACCCAGACGGAAAGATCATAGAAGGAGATGTTCACGGCTCGTCCGTTCCGGTTCGCACGCGCGCTTTGCAAGGCACGCCGTATAGGGCCACAACCCTTTACGATCTACTGTTATATGGTGCCCGATTCCGAAATTGCCCGCTGCAAATGATCCGCCAGCAGTGTCGCCGGACGCGACAGGTTGCGCGCGCGGTGGAGGCGGATGTCCGCCGCCGGTAGCGGCGGCAGGCCGTCGCGCTCGGACAGAACGCGCAGGCGAGGGGGCAGGGTGCCAGCCTTCACGACCGTGATCGCGAGGCCCTGCGCCGCGATCGCTTCCACCGCTGCAAGCGTCCGGCTGACGAAGGCGAGCCGCCAGGGACGACCAGCGGCATCGAGGGCCTCAGTGGCCCACTCGCGGAGCAGGCAGCCCGGCGGGTAGAGTGCGACGGGCAGCGTGGGGCGCTGTGGCCTGGCTGAATATGACGCGGCTGCGGCCCAGACCGCCTGCTCGCGTCTCAGCAGCTCGCCATTGCCGCTTCGTTCCGGATGCATGGCGATGACGAGGTCGTAGTCTTCGCCGAGCCGGGCCGGCATCGTCGCCGTCAGCCCCGTCTCGATCTCGACCCGGATCTCCGGACGACCTCTGGCAAAATGCGCCAGCAATGGCGGAATGACGATCGTGCCGTAATCGTCCATCACGCCGAGGCGGACCACGGCATCGCGCTTGCGCGGGCGGAGCGCGTCGACCGCTTCTGCATTGAGGTCGAGAAGCCGCCTTGCATAGACGAGGAGCTCGTGACCGGCCGCGCTCAGTGCCACGCCCGGCCTCGTGCGGTGAAACAGCCTGACGTTCAGCCGCTCTTCGAGGCGCCTGATCTGGACGCTCACCGCCGATTGGGTGCGGTTGAGGATCGCGGCCGCGCGCGTGAACGACCGATGATCGGCAACGGCGAGGAAGGCCCTCAGAAGGTCGGGGTCGAGATCGGACGTGGTCATGACGAAAACTTATCCTGGCATGACGGAAATTCCATTCCCCGTTTCGGCGCGTCTCCTATGCTACCCGAAAGCCATCGGGAGGAATCGTGGGCGAGGTTCTTGGCGTTTTTGCCGCCGTGTTGTCGAGCGCGCTGGGCGGGACGTCCATCGGTGCCACGCGCTATCTCGTGGGGAGCATCGATCCGCTCGCGATCGGCTCGTTCCGATTCGGCATCGGCTTTCTCCTGTTGCTGCCGCTCGCGCTGCTGCGCGGCGATCGCTGCCCGAAGCGAGGGGACTGGGCTGCGGCCGTCGCGCTCGGCATCCTGTTCTTCGCGCTGTTTCCGATCCTGTTCAATGCGTCGCTGATCTTCACGACCGCAGCGCGCGGCGCGCTTGCGTTGTCGACGCTTCCTTTGCTGTCGCTCGTGATCGGGGCTGCGCTCGGCGCCGAAGCCCTGACCTGGCGCAAATCGGTCGGTGTCGTGATCGCGACGCTTGGCGTTGCTGTGGCGCTTCTGTCCGATCTGACATCAGCCCCGTCGGGCGCCTGGCGCGGCGATCTCCTGATGATGGCGGCTGCACTGTGCATGGCGCTGTACGGCATCTGGTCGAAGCCGCTGATCCGGCGCTCCAGTCCGATCGCCTTTACCACCATGAGCATGGCGGCCGGCGCGGCCTGCCTCATCGTGCTCTCGTCTATCCGCGGCAGTTTTGCGCCCGTCGCGGGCTTCGGGATGCCGCAGTGGCTGGGAGCCCTTTATCTGGGTGCCTTCGGCGCAGCGCTGACCTTCTATCTCTGGGCCTTCGCGCTGGAGCGGACGACGCCGACGCGCGTCGCGATCTCGGTGACGGTCAATCCGGTCACGGCATCGCTGGTCGGGGCCTGGCTGTTGAACGAGCCGCTGCGCTGGAATCTGGCGGCCGGAATCGTCGCGGTGTTTGCCGGGATCTGGATCGCGACGACCGCGGGCAAAGGCAGGCGATGAACAAGCTCGATGGTCATCAGGAAGCTGATCGCTGAGGCTCCTCGATCGACCGCAGCGTGACCGACTTGATGCCATAGTGCATGTGACTGTAGCGCTTGACGTACTCCCAAGCGCTTTGCCTCGCTCCTATCAGACCCGTGAAGCGGAAATTGAGAGGACGACCACCGATCTTCACGAGCCAATACCAATTCTCCTGCTCGACGGTGACAGGAGCCTGCTCTGGCGCCTCGACGGCGGGACGCAGGAACCACTTGTCGTCCTTGGCTTCCCAATAGAACTCCATCAAGCTCTCCTCATCGCAGTGGCAAATGCGGACGTTGAGCGGCTCGTCCTGCGCCCCGAACCGCGCGCGCCGCACCGGCAGCCACCTTCCCGGATCATGGCGCTTCTCAATAGGTCGCGCGTCCACCGGAGATGTCGAACACCGCGCCGGTCGAGAACGCGCAATCCTCGGATGCGAGCCAGGCCACCATCGCGGCGAGCTCCTCCACCAGCACGAAGCGCCCCTTCGGGATCTTCGATAGCATGAAGTCGATGTGCTGCTGCGTCATCTGATCGAAGATCGCGGTCTTCGCCGCCGCCGGCGTCACCGCGTTGACGAGGATGTCGTGCGCGGCGAGCTCCTTGCCGAGCGATTTCGTCAGCGCGATCAGTCCGGCCTTGGACGCCGAATAGTGCGCCGCGTTCGGATTGCCTTCCTTGCCGGCAATGGAGGCGATGTTCACGATGCGCCCGTATTTCTGCTTGAGCATCACGGGCACGATCGCCTTGCTCACGATGAAGGGCCCGTCGAGGTTGATGCGCAGCACCTTGCGCCATTCCTCCAGATCCATCTCCCAGACCGGCTTGTTGACGCCGGCGATGCCGGCATTGTTGACGAGAATGTCCATCCTGCCGAAGGCGGCCAGCGTCGCATCGCGCGCCTGCTCGACGGCCGCGGTGTCGGTGACGTCGATCTTGAAGACTTTCGTTTCGCCGCCAATCTCCTTTGCCGTCTTCTCGGCGAGTGCGGCGTCGAAATCCCAGATCGCGACCTTGGCGCCTGAGGCGACGAAGCGCTCGGTGATGGCGCGGCCAAAGCCCTGCGCGCCGCCCGTGACGATAGCGACGCGGCCGTTGAGATCGATCTTGTTCATGAGATTGCTCCCGAGCGTCAGAGCATGTAGCCGCCGTCGACGACCAGATCGACGCCGGTGGTGAAGGCGCTCTCGTCGCTGCCGAGATAGACCGCCATGGACGCGATCTCCTCGGCGGTGCCGAGCCGGCCCATCTTCTGGCGGGAGATGAACATCTCCTTGCCCTGCGGTCCTTGCGCGGCGGCGCGGTCGAGCATCGAAGGGGTCTCGACGGTACCGGGGCAGATCGAGTTGCAGCGGATGCCCTTGGTGATGAAGTCGAGCGCGACCGCGCGCGTCAGCAGCGATACCGCCGCCTTCGACGCGCTGTAGACATAGCGATTGGCCGGCGGCCGCAGCGCCGCGCAGGAGGAGATGTTGACGATGCTGCCGCCGCCGCCCGCTAGCATGTCGGGCAGGAACGCCTTGATGGTCCGGTGCATCGATTTGACGTTGAGGTCGAACGAAAAGTCGAAATCCTCTTCCGAGCATTCCAGGATGGTGCCGTGGTGGACGAAGCCCGCCGCGTTGAGCAGAATGTCGATCTTGCCAACGCGCTTGGCAAAGGTGTTGACGTCGGCGGTGTTGCGGACGTCGAGCCTGGCGACCTCGGCGATGCCTTCCTTGGTCAGGCTCGCGATTCCGGCCTCGTTGATGTCGGTGGCGATCACGGTTGCGCCTTCGCGCGCGAATGCGATGGCGCATGCGCGCCCAATGCCTGCCGCAGCAGCCGTGACGACGGCGCGCTTGCCCTTGAGGCGGTCTGCCATGTTGTTCTCCTTTGAATTGTCGCTCGTCATTCCGGGGCGCGACACAGTCGCGAGCCCGGAATCCATAACCACGATCGGGAATATGGATTCCGGGCCTGCGCCTTGCAGCGCATCCCGGAATGACAGTCTTTCCTAGTGGTTGTCCCGCGCCACGCCAAACGTGCCGGCGACGTTCTGATAACGCGTGGCAAGCTCCATGCAGGCGCCGGTCGACTGCTGGCCGACGGTGTTGCGGTAGATCTCCTGCCAGGGCGTCTGGTTCGGCGGATGCTTGAAGCCGCCATTGGCCCTGAGCTCGGCATGGCGCTTCTTCAGCTCCTCGTCCGAGATCATGATGTTGGCGCTGCCCTTGTTGAGGTCGATACGCACCTTGTCTCCGGTCTTCAGGATCGCGAGACCGCCATTGGCGGCGGCTTCCGGCGAAGCATTGAGGATGGAGGGCGAGCCCGAGGTGCCGGACTGCCGCCCGTCGCCGATGCAGGGCAGGGACAGGATGCCTCGTTTGATCAGCGCTGCCGGCGGCTGCATGTTCACGACCTCGGCGCCACCGGGATAGCCGATCGGCCCGGTGCCACGGATGAACAGCACACAGCGCTCGTCGATGTCGAGTGAGGGATCGTCGATCCGCTCGTGATAATCCTCCGGGCCCTCGAACACGATGGCGCGGCCCTCGAAGGCGTTGAGGTCCTTCGGGTTGTTGAGGTAGCGGTCGCGGAATTCCTTGGAGATCACGCTGGTCTTCATGATCGCGGAATCGAACAGGTTGCCCTTCAGCACCAGGAAGCCGGCATCCTTCACCAGCGGCTTGTCGTAAGCCCAGATCACGTCGTTGTCGGGCTCCGGCGCATTCTTGCAATTCTCGCCGATGCCGCGGCCGTTGACCGTGACCGCGTCCTCATGAATGCGCTTGTGCTTCATCAGCTCCCGCACCACCGCCGGCACGCCGCCGGCGCGGTGGAATTCCTCGCCGAGATAGAAGCCGGCCGGCTGCATGTTGACGAGCAGGGGAACGTCGTGGCCGACTTTCTGCCAGTCCTCGATCGAGAGCTCGACGCCGATGTGGCGGGCCAGGGCGTTGATGTGGATCGGCGCGTTCGTCGAGCCGCCGATGGCCGAATTGATCACGATGCAGTTCTCGAACGCCTTGCGGGTTAGGATGTCCGAGGGTTTCAGGTCCTCCCAGACCATCTCGACGATACGTTTTCCCGTCTCGTAGGCGATCTGGCCGCGCTCGCGATAGGGGGCGGGGATCGCCGCACAGCCCGGCAGCGAGAAGCCGAGCGCTTCGGCAAGCCCGTTCATGGTCGAGGCGGTGCCCATCGTGTTGCAATGGCCGACCGAGGGCGCCGAGGAGGCCACGATCTCCATGAACTCCTCGTAGTCGATCTCGCCGGCCGCGAGCCGCTCGCGCGATTTCCATACGATGGTGCCGGAGCCGGTGCGCTCGCCATTGTGCCAGCCGTTGAGCATCGGTCCGCCCGACAGCACGATCGCGGGCAGGTTCACGGTGGCCGCCGCCATCATGCAGGCCGGCGTGGTCTTGTCGCAGCCGGTGGTGAGCACGACGCCGTCGAGCGGATAGCCGTAGAGGACCTCGACCAGGCCGAGATAGGCGAGGTTGCGGTCGAGCGCCGCGGTCGGGCGCTTGCCGGTCTCCTGGATCGGGTGGGTCGGGAATTCCATCGCGATGCCGCCGGCTTCGCGGATGCCCTCGCGGACGCGATGGGCAAGCTCGATGTGGTGGCGGTTGCAGGGAGAGAGATCGTTGCCGGTCTGGGCGATGCCGATGATCGGCTTGCCCGACTGCAACTCAGCACGGGTGAGGCCGTAATTCAGGTACCGCTCCATGTAGAGCGCGGTCATGCCCGGATTGTGCGGGTTGTTGAACCATTCCTGCGAGCGAAGGTGGCGGCGAGAACCGTTGCTGCCCGCGGCATGCCCATTGGTTGGTTTCTTTGTCATTGGTTTCTCCTGCAATGCAAACGCACCGGCGTCCGTCTCATGGTGTCGGCATGTGCGATGCCAACGGCGCGAGCGATGATCTGCGTTCCCGGCTGGGGTCGTTTCCTCACGAGTCAGAATACTAGTCGTGGCTACTTGGTAACGCTATCATTTTGTTCGCTGCGCCTGCGCCGGAAACGGCTGGCCTGCTGTCCGAACGTCGTGCCAACGAGCTTTGACGCTCGATCACCTTGAAGCCGAGATCGAGCACCGGCTGCTCCGGGCGCCGCCCTTCGATCGCGTTGATCAGCATGGTGGCGGCCGTCTTTCCCATCTCGTAGCGGTTGGTGCGGATGCTGGTGAGGGTCGGGACGGCGGAGGCCATGAATTCGAGGTCGTTGAAGCCGACGATCGCGATCTGCCCGGGGACTGCAATCTCCCGGCGCCGGCATTCGAACAGCACGCCGAGCGCAAGGTCGTCATTGGCGCAGAATACCGCATCGATGTCGGGCTCCCGCGCCAGGAGATCGGTGAACAGGGCTCCGCCGAGCGTCACCGACGTCGGCGTGGCCGTCGTGACGACGAGGCGCTGCTCGAACAGTCCGGCGTCCTTCATGGCCGAGACATATCCGTCCAGCCGCCGCTGCACCCGCGGGTCCATGCGCGCACCGACGAAGCCGATCCTGCGGTGACCTTGCTCGAACAGGTGCGCAACCGCCGCGCGTGCTGCATCATAGTGCGAAAAGCCGATCATCATGTCGACCGGATCCGGCCCGATCTCCATGATCTGCACGATCGGGCAGTCCGCGGCCTCCAGCATCGCGCGGGACTCGGCGGTCTGGTCGATGCCGGTGACGATCAGCCCGGCCGGCTTCTGCGCCAGAAACAGGCGCAGCAACTTCTCTTCCTGGAGAATGCTGTAGCGCGTGTTGGACAACTGGATCGAGTAACGGCTGCCCTCTGACGCGTCATAGATGCCGCGCAGCACGTCCGAGAACACGTTATTGGTGAGGGAGGGGATCAATACACCGATGACTTCGGTGCGTTGCGAGGCCAGCGCGCGTGCGGCAAGGTTGGGCACATAGCCGAGCTCCTTGGCGGCGCTCTCGACCCGCGTCCGCTTGGCGACCGACAGGGCCTCCGGATTGCGAAAGAAGCGGGACGCGGTAATCGGGCTGACGCCGGCGAGCTCGGCGACTTCGGCCAGCCGGATTTTGCCTGACTTGGTGCGTTTTCGACCCATTTGCTGCTCTTAACACAGTCAGTCCTGCAAACAAAGGAACGTTGACAGCGCTACCAGCAACGACTAACCAAAGACAAATTGCCAAAACCGCACAAACTACCGACAATGTCGCCCGCTAAGATCGGGCTTCGTTCGGTGAAGTCTGAAAAACAAGACGGTCGCGGCGCGAGAGGCGTCGTGGACTTTCGAGGAGGGAGCTAGATGTCGTCTGTGCAAATCCGCGACGTGCGGAAATCGTTCGGCAATTTTGAAGTCCTGCACGGCGTGACGATTCCGATCGAGGATGGCCAGTTCGTCGTCCTGGTTGGCCCTTCCGGCTGCGGCAAGTCGACGCTTCTGCGCATGCTCGCCGGTCTCGAGAACATCACCTCCGGCACGATCTCGATCGGCGACCGCGTCGTCAACAATGTCCAGCCCAAGGAGCGGGACATTGCGATGGTGTTCCAGAACTACGCGCTCTATCCGCACATGACGGTGGCCGAGAACATGGGCTTCTCGCTGAAGCTGCGTAATGCCAGCTCGGACGAGATCAACAAGCGCGTCAAGCGCGCCGCCGAGATCCTCGCGCTGTCGCCGCTGCTCGACCGCTACCCGCGCCAACTCTCCGGCGGCCAGCGCCAGCGCGTCGCCATGGGTCGCGCCATCGTGCGCGATCCGCAGGTCTTCCTGTTCGACGAGCCGCTGTCGAACCTGGATGCCAAGCTGCGCGTCGCCATGCGCACCGAGATCAAGGAGCTGCACCAGCGCCTGAAGACGACGACCGTCTACGTCACCCACGACCAGATCGAGGCCATGACCATGGCCGACAAGATCGTCGTCATGCATGATGGCATCGTCGAGCAGATGGGCACGCCGCTCGAGCTTTACGACAAGCCCGACAACCAGTTCGTCGCGGGCTTCATCGGCTCGCCCGCGATGAACTTCCTCAAGGGGCATGTTCGCGTCAACGGCGTTGCCACCTTCGAGGGGCCGAACGGCGTCAAGCTGCCGCTCAAGACCGCACCGGCGGGCTCGGACGGCCGGCCCGCAGTCTACGGCGTGCGGCCGGAGCATTTCACCATCGCCGATGACGGCGCCGAGGCCGAGATCATCGTGGTCGAGCCGACCGGCTCGGAGACGCAGGTGTTCGCCAAGGTCGGCGGCGAGCAGGTCGTCGCGGTCTTCCGCGAGCGTCACCAGTTCAACCCGGGCGACAAGGTGCGGCTGAAGCCCGACCCGTCGCTGGTTCATCTGTTCGACGATGCGACAGGCAAGCGCATGAACGCCTAGCGCATCAGACCACGAAGCATAAGACGATAAAAAAAGCATCACAGGGAGGACCACATGCAAGACTTTACCCGCCGGACTCTGCTTCAAGGCGGAACGGCACTGGCTGCGACCGGCATGCTGACCGGGCCGGCACTGTTCGACTTCGCCAAGGCCTGGGCGCAGAGCGCGCCCTGGAAGGCCGAGCCCGGCGCCAAGCTCACCGTGATGCGGTGGAAGCGCTTCGTGCCGCAGGAGGACGATGCGTTCAACGCGATGGTGGCGGCGTTCAAGGCCGCGACCGGCACCGAGATGAACGTGTTCAGCGAATCCTTCGAGGACGTGCAGCCGAAGGCCTCGGTTGCGGCCAATACCGGCTCCGGGCTCGATCTTGCCTGGGGCTTGCACACGCTGCCGCAGCTGTTCCCCACCAAAGTGCTGAAGATGAACGACGTTGCCGATTATCTCGGCCAGAAATACGGCGGCTGGACCGATGCGGCCGCCAAGACCTGCAAGCAGGGCAACGACTGGCTCGGCATTCCCGTCGCGACCAACGGCGGTTACATGACGTACCGCAAGTCGGCGCTCGAGAAGGCGGGCTTCAAGGAATTCCCGAAGGATTTCCCCGGCTTCCTCGAGATGTGCAAGGCCCTGAAGGCCAACAACACGCCGGCCGGCTTCGCGCTCGGGCACGCATCGGGTGATGGCAATTCCTGGCTGCACTGGGTGCTGTGGGGGCACGGCGCCTACACGGTCGACCAGAACGACAAGATCATCATCAACTCGCCGGAGACGGCGAAGGCGCTGGAGTACTGCAAGGGGCTGTACGAGAGCTTCATCCCGGGCACGGCGTCCTGGAACGATTCCTCCAACAACAAGGCGTTCCTCGCCGGCGAGCTCTATTGCACGGCGAACGGCATCTCGATCTATGTCGCCGCCAAGACCGACGCGAGCAAGAAGGAGCTTGCCGCGGACACCTATCACGCGCTCTGGCCGGTCGGACCGGTCGGCAAGCCGACCGAGCTGCAGCTCGCGCTGCCGATCCTCGCCTTCAACTTCACCAAATACCCGAACGCGGCGAAGGCCTTCGTTGCCTTCATGCTGGAGAAGGAGAACTACGAGAAGTGGCTGGATGGCGCGCAGGGCTATCTGACGCAGACCTTGAACGCCTATGAGTCGGCGCCGATCTGGACGGCGGATCCCAAGAACGCCGTGTTCGCGCAGGCGTCCAAGCGGACGCTGCCGGCGTCCGGTATCGGCACGGTCGGCGAGAAGGCGGCGACCGCAATCGCCGATTTCATCGTCGTCGACATGTTCGCCAACTACTGCACCGGCGCCAAGGATACGAAGGGCGCGATGGCGGACGCCGAGCGCCAGCTGAAGCGCATCTATCGCTGACGGTCACGGAGCGGGCGGCCGTCCGGCCGCCCGCTCGTCAACATTTCGATCAGGGATATCGGGCATGGCTGATGTCGCAATTCCCCGGGCCAAGCCTCAGATGAGCGAGGCGAGCGCCTGGACCCAGCTCAAATACAATCGCAACTGGCTCGGCTTCTGGTTCATGGTGCCGGCCATGGCGTTCCTGATCTTCTTCCTGGCCTATCCGCTCGGGCTCGGGATCTGGCTGTCGTTCACGGACACGCGCATCGGCAGGGTCGGGCACTTCATCGCCACCGAGAACTACGAGTGGCTCTGGGACGACTCCATCTTCTGGCTGTCCGTATTCAACACGCTGCTCTACACCTTCGTCGCAAGTGCCTTCAAATTCGCGATCGGACTCTATCTCGCGCTGCTGCTCAACGAGCACATGCCGTTCAAGGCGATGCTGCGCGCGATGGTGCTCATCCCCTTCATCGTTCCGACCGTGCTCTCGGCACTCGCCTTCTGGTGGATCTTCGACTCGCAATTCTCGATCATCTCCTGGTCGCTCAAACACCTCGGCCTGATCAACCAAAACATCAATTTCCTCGGCGACACCACCTGGGCGCGGATCTGCGTGATCTTCGCCAATGTCTGGCGCGGCGTTCCGTTCGTGGCGATCACGCTGCTCGCGGGCCTGCAAACCGTCTCGCCCTCGCTCTATGAGGCGGCAACGCTCGACGGCGCCACGCGGTGGCAGAATTTCCGCTACATCACCTATCCGCTGCTGACTCCGATCATCGCCGTCGTGATGACGTTTTCAGTGCTCTTCACCTTCACCGACTTCCAGCTGATCTGGGCGATGACGCGTGGCGGTCCGGTCAATGCCACCCACCTGATGGCCACGCTGTCCTATCAGCGGGCGATCATCGCCGGGCAGCTCGGCGAGGGCGCGGCGATCTCCAGCGCCATGATCCCGTTCCTGCTCGCTGCGATCATGGTGTCCTGGTTCGGCCTGCAGCGCCGCAAGTGGCAGCAGGGAGAGAGCAATGACTGACCTTCCTGCCTCGAAAGTCGATCTCAAGTCGGTCATATCGGCGCCGTCGCGCGTCGACAACAGCGAGGGCATGAGCTACCTGCAGTCGGTTCCGCGCAGGCTCGTGACGCTCTATCTGCCGCTCACGATCATCGTCGTGGTCCTGCTGTTTCCGTTCTACTGGATGGCGCTGACCTCGGTGAAGCCGGACGAGCAATTGCTCGATCTCGACAAGTACAATCCGTTCTGGACCTGGAATCCGACGTTCAAGCACTTCCACAAGCTGCTGTTCGAGAGCTACTATCCGCATTGGCTCTGGAACACAATGTACGTGGCGATCTGCGCCACGGTGCTCTCGATCGTCGCATCGGTGTTCGCGGCCTACGCCATCGTGCGGTTGCGCTACAAGGGCGCCAATCTCGTCGGGGGACTGATCTTCCTCGCCTATCTCGTGCCGCCGTCGATCCTGTTCATTCCGCTCGCCACCGTCGTGTACCAGTACGGTCTGTTCGACTCGCCGCTGGCGCTGATCCTGACCTATCCGACGATCCTGATCCCGTTCTCGACCTGGCTGTTGATGGGCTACTTCAAGACCATCCCCTTCGAGCTCGAGGAGTGCGCGCTGATCGACGGGGCGAGCCGCTGGCAGATTCTGGTCAAGATCGTGGTGCCGCTCGCGATTCCCGGCCTGATCTCGGCCTTCATCTTCTGCTTCACGCTGTGCTGGAACGAGTTCATCTATGCGTTGACCTTCCTGCAGTCGACCAGCAACAAGACGGTGCCGGTCGCGATCGTCAACGAGTTCGTGGACGGTGACATCTACCGCTGGGGCTCGCTGATGGCCGGAGCCCTGGCCGGTTCGCTGCCGCTCGTGATCCTTTACGCCTTCTTCGTGGAGCATTATGTGTCGGCGATGACCGGCGCCGTGAAGGAATGATCGCGGGGCTTGCCGGGGGCGCATCAGGAGCGGTGCGCTTCTGCCAATAAGTAAGAAGGAGTAGGCTCTTGCACATTCTGGTTCTGGGCGCCGCCGGCATGGTCGGCCGCAAACTCTGTGAACGGCTGTTGCGCGACGGCCGGCTCGGCAAGAGCGATATCACGAAATTGACCATGCATGACGTGGTCGAACCCAAGAAGCCGGAGAAGGCCGGTTTTCCCGTCGAGACCGTGTCGGGCGATTTCGCCGTGCCGGGCGCGGCCGAGAAGTTGATCGCCGACCGCCCCGACGTGATCTTCCATCTTGCTGCGATCGTCTCGGGCGAAGCCGAGCTGGATTTCGACAAGGGCTACCGGATCAATCTCGACGGCACGCGGATGCTGCTCGACGCGATCAGGCTCGTCGGCGGCGGCTACAAGCCGCGCGTCGTCTTTACGTCCTCGATCGCGGTGTTCGGTGCCCCGTTTCCGGATGCGATCGGCGACGAGTTCTTCCACACCCCGCTGCTCAGCTACGGCACCCAGAAGGCGATTGGCGAATTGCTGCTCGCGGACTATTCGCGCCGCGGTTTCCTCGACGGCATCGGCATCCGCCTGCCGACCATCTGCATCCGCCCCGGCCTGCCCAACAAGGCCGCATCGGGCTTCTTCTCCAACATCCTTCGCGAGCCGCTCGCCGGCAAGGAAGCGATCCTGCCGGTGTCCGAGGACGTCCGCCACTGGCACGCCACGCCGCGCTCGGCCGTCGGCTTCCTGCTTCACGCCGGCACCATGGATCTTGCCACCGTCGGCCCGCGCCGCAATCTGACCATGCCGGGCCTGTCGGCCACGGTCGGCGAGCAGATCGCCGCCTTGAAGCGGGTTGCCGGCGAGAAGGTCGCCGCCCGCATCAAGCGTGAGCCGGACCCCTTCATCGTCGGTATCGTCGGCGGCTGGCCGCGCAATTTCGACCCGAAGCGTGCGCGCGAGCTCGGCTTCACTACGGCCGAGAAGACTTTCGACGACATCATCCGCATTCACATCGAAGACGAGCTCGGCGGCAATTTCGTCGCCTGAGATCTCTGACTGAGCGGGCCCTAGTGATGGCGAGCGTTGCCTGCATCGGCGAATGCATGGTCGAGCTCAGGCAGGCGCAAGGAGGCGCGTCCGCCGGGCAGGGGGGCGGCCTGTATTCACGCGGTTTCGGCGGTGATACCCTCAACACCGCCGTCTATCTGGCGCGACTCGAGATCAAGGTCGACTATCTCACCGCGCTCGGCGATGACGGTCTCAGCGATGAGATGATCGCTGCCTGGAATGCGGAGGGCGTCGGCACGCGGCGGGTCGTGCGGCTGGCGGGCAAGCTGCCCGGCCTCTATATGATCCAGCTGGACGCGAAGGGCGAGCGCCAGTTCTTCCACTGGCGTGACAGCGCGGCGGCGCGGCAGCTGATGAGCCTGCCGGAGACGGACGAGATTCTCAACTCGCTGATGAGCTACGACGTCGTCTATCTTTCCGCGATCACGCTCTCGATCTACGACGCTCCCGGACGCGAGCGGCTGTTCGCGGCGATCAAGCGGGCGCGCCTGCTCGGCACCCGGTTCGTGTTCGACACCAATTTTCGCGCACGCGGCTGGCCGGATCGCGACGTCGCCCGCGAGGTCTTTGCCGCAGCCTTCGCGACCGCCGACATCGTGCTGACCTCGACCGAGGACCTGCTCGCGCTGTATCCCGGCGAGAGCCACGACCAGCTGATGGCGCGTATCCCGAGCCCGGAGCTGGTGTTCCGGCTCGCCGAGCCCGTCAGCCTGCTGCGCTTTCCCGGCGGGACCAGCGAGGTTCGCGCCGAACCCATGACGAAACCGGTCGTCGACACCACCGCCGCCGGCGACAGCTTCGCCGCGGCCTATATCGCGGCGCGGCTCGCCGGTTCCGGTCCGGTCGAGGCCGCCCAGGCCGGACATCGCCTCGCCAGCCTCGTGATCTGCTATCCCGGCGCCATCATTCCGGGCTATGCCATGCCCCCGAAGAAGCGGCACCGGCCGGCGGCCTCTCGCCAGGCGACCAAATGAATCGAGACCTATGACCACGAGCGCCCAACAAAATCACCTCGTCGCGCTGTTCAAGGCGGCGACCGTCATTCCCGTCCTCACCATCGAGCGCATCCAGGATGCGGTGCCGCTGGCCCGTGCGCTGGTTGCCGGCGGCGTCCGCACGCTGGAGGTGACCCTGCGCACCCCCGTCGCGATCGAAGCCGCGAGGGCGATGATGGCCGAGGTGCCCGAGGCGGTCGTCGGCATCGGCACGATTCTCAATCCGGCCGACTTCACCCGCGTCGAGAAGCTCGGTGTTGCGTTCGGCATCAGCCCGGGCCTGACACCCGATCTGCTGAAGGCCGCAACCGACAGCTCCTTGCCGTTCGCGCCGGGCATTGCCACAGCCTCCGAGCTGATGATGGCGCTGTCCTACGGCTTCGACGTCGCAAAGTTCTTCCCGGCCGAGCAGGCTGGCGGCATCAAGGGCCTGCGCGCCCTCGGCGGGCCGTTCCCGAACGTGCGGTTCTGCCCCACCGGTGGCGTCGGCGAGGCCAATGCGGCGAGCTGGCTGGCGGAGCCCAATGTGGTTGCGGTCGGCGGCTCCTGGCTGTGCCCGACGGCGGAAATCCGGGCCGGGAACTGGGCCGGCATAACTGCCATCTGCCAGCGCACCGTCCAGGCCCTGAAAGCCGCGTGAAGTCTTGCCATCTCTGGGCTAAGACTTAGCTCAGGAAGAGATCCCCAGGGAGAGAACATCATGACCGCCAGCATCGTCGGATGGGCGCATACGCCGTTCGGCAAGTTCGACACCGAAACCGTCGAAAGCCTCGTCACCCGCGTGGCCAACGAAGCGCTGGCGGATGCCGGCATTTCGGCCGGCGACGTCGACGAGATCGTGCTCGGCCATTTCAACGCCGGCTTCTCCCCGCAGGACTTTACCGCCTCGCTGGTGCTCCAGGCCGACCCGAAGCTGCGCTTCAAGCCGGCGACCCGCGTCGAGAACGCCTGCGCCACCGGCTCCGCCGCCGTTCACCAGGGCCTGCGCGCGATTGCCGCAGGGGCCGCCAAGATCGTCCTGGTCGTCGGCGTCGAGCAGATGACGCGCACGCCTAGCGCCGAGATCGGCAAGAACCTGCTCAAGGCGTCCTACCTGCCCGAGGACGGCGACACCGTCGGCGGCTTCGCGGGCGTGTTCGGCAAGATCGCCAGTTCCTATTTCCAGAAATATGGCGACCAGTCAGATGCGCTGGCGCTGATCGCGGCCAAGAACCACAAGAACGGCGTCGCCAATCCCTTCGCCCAGATGCGCAAGGACTTTGGCTTCGACTTCTGCCGCGCCGAGAGCGAGAAGAACCCCTACGTCGCAGGCCCCTTGAAGCGCACCGATTGTTCGCTGGTCTCCGATGGCGCCGCGGCGCTGGTGCTGGCCGATGCCGAGACCGCCAAGGGCATGAGCAAGTCGATCGGCTTCCGCGCCACCGCGCACGCCCAGGACTTCCTGCCGATGAGCAAGCGCGACATCCTCCAGTTCGAGGGCTGCACGGTCGCCTGGCAGCGCGCCCTGGAGAAAGCGGGCGTGACGCTGTCCGATCTCTCCTTCGTCGAGACCCATGACTGCTTCACGGTCGCCGAGCTGATCGAGTATGAAGCGATGGGCCTGACGCCGAAGGGGCAGGGCGCCCGCGCCATCAAGGAAGGCTGGACGCTCAAGGACGGCAAACTGCCGGTCAATCCCTCCGGCGGCCTGAAAGCCAAGGGCCATCCGATCGGCGCCACCGGCGTCTCGATGCATGTGATGACCGCGATGCAGCTTGCGGGGCAGGCCCCCGATGGCATGCAGCTCAAGAACGTCAAGCTCGGCGGCATCTTCAACATGGGCGGTGCGGCCGTCGCCAACTACGTTTCCGTGTTGGAGCCGCTGAAGTAGGTCTAGTAGGGTGGGCAAAGGCGCGTAAGCGCCGTGCCCACCAATTTCCTTGCGCTAGATCATGGTGGGCACGCTTCGCTTTGCCCACCCTACGCACCTGATTGATTGGCAGGGAATGCATCATGAGCAATGACTACGAAGACTCGCTGTCGATGGACGCGCTGAACGACCGCATCGCGATCCTCGAGGACAATATCCGCCAGCTCATCGAGCAGGCAGCTGCCGCCTCGGGCGAGCAGAACGAGTCGCGCATCGCCGACCGGATCAGCCAGCAGAACGAAGAGCTCGACCGGCTCCTGAAGATCCGGGAATCCCGCCAGAAGAAATAGCGGCCGATATCGCCGCCGCGCTGCGCATGCCGCCATACGCCGCCCGCCCTTGCGCGAGCGGCGGCGCTGCCGTTAGCTGGACCGAATTCGCGGGCCGCGTCTTGAGCCTCGCGCAATCGGGAGCGAACGATGGGGCCTCTGAAGGGCATCAAGGTCATCGACATGACCACCGTGTTGATGGGTCCTTATGCGACCCAGATGCTCGGCGATTACGGAGCTGATGTCATCAAGGTGGAGTCGCTGGACGGCGACGTCACCCGCCTGATCGGCCCGATGCGACACGCCGGCATGGGCCCGGTGTTTCTCAACACCAACCGCAGCAAGCGTTCGATCTGCCTCGACCTGAAAAAGCCCGCCGGCCGCGAGGCCGTGCTGCGGCTGCTGAAGGACGCCGATGTCCTGGTCTACAACGTCCGCCCGCAGGCCATGGCGCGGCTTCAGCTCGGCTACGATGTCGTGTCCGCCATCAACCCGCGCCTGGTCTATGCCGGCGTGTTCGGCTTCGGCCAGGATGGGCCCTATGCCGCAAAGCCCGCCTATGACGATCTAATCCAGGGCGCGACGGCCCTTCCGGCTCTGATGGCGCAGACCGGCGACGGCGTGCCGCGCTACGTGCCGAATGCGCTGGTCGATCGCATCGTCGGCCTCACCGCCGTCGGGGCGATCTGCGCGAGCCTCGTGCACCGCGACCGTACCGGCCGCGGCCAGCGCGTCGACATCCCGATGTTTGAGACTATGGCCGGCTTCGTCATGGGCGATCACATGGGCGGGCTCACCTTCGAGCCGCCGCTCGACAAGGGCGGCTATGCCCGCCACCTCTCGCGCGACCGCAGGCCCTACAAGACTTCGGACGGCTATCTCAGCGTCATCGTCTACAACGACAAGCAATGGGAGAACTTCTTCAAGGCGACCGGGCGCGACGATCTGCGCGCCGATCCCAAATTCGCGACCTTCGCGGGCCGCGCCGCCAACATCGATGTGGTCTACGCCGAGCTTGCGCGCATCTTCGAGACGCGCACCACGGCCGAGTGGATCGACCTGCTCACCAGGGCCGACGTGCCGGTCATGCCGATGCACGACCTCGCCTCGATCCTGCACGACGAGCATCTGGAGGCGACAGGTTTTTTTCCGGTGGTCACGCATCCGACCGAAGGTCCGATTCGCAGCATGAAGGTGACGGCGACCTGGTCCGAGACCGAGGCCGAGCCGGTGCGCCTGGCGCCGCGGCTCAACGAGCATGGAGCGGAGATCCTGCGCGAGATCGGCTACTCCCAGGACGAGATCGCCGCCATGGTGCGCGACGGCGTCACGCGTGACGCGCCGGAGTAGGGAGGAGTGATGGCGCGCAATCTCTCATCCGTCATTCCGGGGCGATGCGTCAGCATCGAACCCGGAATCTCGAGATTCCGGGTTCGGTCCTGCGGACCGCCCCGGAATGACGAGGGGGAGAGAGTATGAGCTTCATCACCGGCGTCGGCCTCACGCCGTTCGGCAAGCACGAAGGCTCGTCCTCGCTCGACCTGATGAGCAAGGCCGCCCAAGCCGCGCTCGACGATGCCGGGCTGACGCGCTCGGACATCGACGGCATCCTTTGCGGCTACTCCACCGTTTCCCCGCACATCATGCTCGCCACCGTCTTTGCCGAGCATTTCGGGATTCGTCCGTCTTACGCCCATGCCGTGCAGGTCGGTGGCGCCACAGGACTCGCGATGACGATGCTCGCGCACCAGCTCGTCGACGCAGGCGTCGTGCGCCACGTGCTCGTCGTCGCCGGCGAGAACCGCCTCACCGGACAGAGCCGCGATGCCTCGATCCAGGCGCTGGCGCAGGTCGGCCATCCCGACTACGAGGTGCCGCTCGGCCCGACCATTCCCGCCTATTACGGCCTCGTCGCAAACCGCTACATGCACGAATATGGCGTGACCGAAGAGGACCTCGCCGAGTTCGCGGTGCTGATGCGCGGCCACGCCTGCACCCATCCCGGCGCGCAATTTCACGATCCCATCACGATCGCCGACGTCATGGCCTCCAAGCCGGTGGCGATGCCGCTCAAGCTGCTCGACTGCTGCCCGGTCTCCGACGGCGGTGCGGCGTTCGTCGTCAGCCGCGAGCAGACAGGGGACGCGGGTGTGCGCATCCGCGGCTGCGCCCAGGCGCATACCCATCAGCATGTCACGGCCGCGCCTGGCCTCAGCGAGCTCGGTGCCGAGATCTCCATCGCGCACGCCAGGCAGGCGACAGGCCTTGCCATCTCCGACGTGCGTTACGCCGCGCTCTACGACAGCTTCACCATCACGCTTGCGATGCTGCTTGAAGACCTTGGCCTTGCCGGCCGCGGCGAGGCGGCCGCGCGCGTCCGCGCCGGCCATTTCGGCCGCGACGGCGCCATGCCGCTCAACACCCATGGCGGTCTGCTCAGCTACGGCCATTGCGGCGTCGGCGGCGCCATGGCGCATCTGGTCGAGGCGCATTTGCAGATGACGGGCCGGGCGACGAATCGGCAGGTGCGCGATGCCTCGATTGCGCTGCTGCACGGCGACGGCGGCGTGCTGTCGTCCCACGTGAGTATGTTCCTGGAGCGGGTGCGATGAGCGAGCGTCTCGCGGACTGGACCAAGGGCGAAGAGGCGATCACGTTTCAGGCCTGTGACGCGTGCGGCCATGTGCAGTATTTCCACCGCGCCTTCTGCGCGGCCTGCGGCGCACCTGATCCGCGCGAGCAGCGCGCCAGCGGCAAGGGCAGGGTCTACGCGACCTCATTGGTCTGCCGCGCGGCAACACCCGAGACGCGCGCGCACGTGCCCTACAACATCCTGCTGGTCGATTGCGTCGAGGGATTTCGCATGATGGCGCACGGCGCGAACGATCTCGCCATCGGCGATTCGGTCGTCGCGAGCTTCAAGCCCTTTGCGGGAAAGTTGGTGCCGTACTTTACCAAGAGCAAATAGCGGGGATCCGTCATTCGGGGGCGGTCATACGACCGAGCCTGGAACGGGTATTCTGGGCTTGGCCTGTGCGAGGGCCACCCCGGAATGACGAAAACGCTAAAACTCGAACTAACGCCCGTAGAACAAGATGCTGGCGATGACGAGCATCGCTGTCACCGCCAGCATATGCGCGAGCGCTCCCGAGGCCGCCCCCTTGGTGGCTTCCTTCATGCCGTTCTCTCCCTAGACTTGGGCATGACTCATCGTTGCGCGGCTAGCGCACCCGACGGCCAATTGTTTTTTACTCGGAACACCCCACTTGCGAGTACTCACCGCGATTTGTCCCCACGCGGCGAATATCGACTGTCTCAGGGTCGATCAGCAATGCGGCGGCAATTTGACTCGATGATGTTGCTCCTGCGTCCGCCCGCGAATAGAGTCTGTGGGAACTTATCCCCGCAACGACAAAAAGCATCAAAAGCTCAGGGAAAACTTCAGGAAAATCATGGCCCGCATTCAGTACAGCGACCCGTCCAAGGCATCCGACCGCACCCGCGAAATCCTCGACAAGAACCGTCATGCCAACATCTTCCGCATGATGGCGCACTCGCCGAGCTACTTCGAGCAGTACTGCCGCTTGGGGGGCGCTATCAGGCACAAGGGCGAGCTCGACCCGATCGTACGCGAGCTCGCGATCACCCGCACCGGCATCTTGTGTGAGGCGCCGTACGAGATCGTCGCGCATAAGCGCATCGGCAAGAATGTCGGCGTCACCGACGAGCAGAACGAGGCGCTCGAGAACTGGCAGGCGGCGTCCTGCTTCAATGAGGTGCAGCGCGCCGCGCTCGCCTTTACCGACGAGGTCGTGAAGCTGAAGAAGCCGACGGACGCGACGTTCAAGGCGATCGCGTCGAAGCTGACGCCGGCCGCTCTGGTCGAATTGCAGCTCTCGGTCGGCTTCTACATCATGACCTCGAAATTCCTGGAGACCTTCGAGATCGACCTCCAGCCGGTCACTGAAGTGGTGGGCTGATCAGACTGAAGCGGCGAGGGAAGCCGATGACGATCGATGAATATGCGGCTTGGGCCGCTGGCGTTGCCAAAGTCGACGAGCATCCGTCCAACGAGCGGTTGTCCTATCTCGGTCTTGGCCTTGCCGGTGAATCCGGCGAGGTCGCCGACCACATCAAGAAGCTCTTGCGCGACGATTGGCTCGACAAGGCGGGTCTCGTCGAAGAGCTCGGCGATGTCGTCTACTACTGGGCCTGCCTGTGCGCCGCCACCGGCCAGCAGCCATCCGCGCTGCTCGATGCCAGTGCCGCCAAGATCAAGCGACGTATCAGCGAAGCGGCGAGCCGGTAAGCTTGAGCTGGGAAGTCCGGCGTCATGGCCGGGCTTGTCCCGGCCATCCACGTCTTGCCAAGCAGTACGAAGCCCGGGACAAGCCCGGGCATGACGACTTCTTGTGGAACAGCGTCGGCGCTCATTACGTCGACGTCAGAATATCCACCTTCGCGTTGGCGACGATCAGGCGGTCGGCCAGCAGCTGGGCGAGGTTGCGCATGATGCATTCGCTGGCGCGTGGATGCTGCTTGCGGAAGCGTTCGAAATCCTTCAGCGACACCTCGCATGCGGTTGCCGCCATGTCGGCTGACACGTCGGCAGAACGCGTTGCCTCCAGCAGTGCCATCTCGCCGAATGCCATGCCGGCGGTGAGCGTCGCGAGCCTGATGCCGTCGGGCAAGGTGACGTGCACCGCGCCGCTGCGCAGGAAGTACAGGGCATCCGCAGGATCGCCGGTCGTGAGAATCTTCGCGCCGGACTGATAGGTCCTGACGGTGCAGAGCGAGGCGAGATCCGTCAGCTCTTCCTCGCTCAGCCCCGTCAGCAGTGGCTGCTCGGCGAGCTCCGTGGTCTCGTGAAAATCGATCGAGCCGCCGTAGCGATACACGATCTGGTCTTCGGCCCATTCGATCGCGGTGTCGAGCAGGTAGAAGTCGCGGACGTTCTTCAGCTCGGCGGTCCATTCACGCAACGTGTTCCATTCCTTGGAGGCACGCCTGACGCCTGACAGCACGACGGTCACGTTCAGCGCCGCAAGCTCCTCGAACGCTTCGGCGACCAGCCGCGCGCCGGCACGCGTGGTCGAGGTCACGCGGTGCAGATCGAAGATTACGAATTGCGGCCGCGGCCGGCCGGCAAGGCGCCGCGAGACGTAGTCGACCGCGGACAGCGACAGCGTGCCGACCAGCTCGATGATCCGCACCTCCTGTTCGTGCGCCGCCAAGATCTCGCGCTCCTGCGGGCGGCGTACGCGACGCGACGGGCTCTTGCCGATGTCGTAGTCCGCGATGACGGCGTTGCGCGCGTCGTCGCTGCGGTTGAGCATGTGAAGATCGTAATGTGAGGACAGCGCCTCGCACACCTTGATGCCGCGCACGCTGTTGCCGTGCTTGTCGAGGCGCGGTGAATAGCTGCCGAGTCCGAGGCGAGCGGGCAGGGCGGCCAGGATGCCGCCACCGACGCCGCTCTTGGCGGGAATGCCGATGCGGTAGATCCACTCGCCGGCATAGTCGTACATGCCCGACGACGTCATCACCGAGAGCGTGCGCGAGATCGCGTAAGCGCTCAGCACCTGCTCGCCCGTGACAGGATTGACGCCGCGATTGGCGAGCGTGGCCGCCATCACCGCGATGTCACGCGCGGTGACCAGCACGGCGCATTGCCGGAAATAGACGTCGAGGACACCGGCGACATTGTCCGAGATGACCGCATTGGTCTTCAGCAGATAGCCGATGGCGCGGTTGCGGTCGCCGGTCTGGCTTTCGGAAGCATAGACGGCCTCGTCGAGCGCGAGGTCGCGTCCGGCAAAGCGGCTGAGCGCAGTGCGAATCTGCTCGAAGGCCTCCACGCCCTTGCTGTCGTAGATCAGCCCGGTGCAGGCGATCGCGCCGGCATTGACCATCGGGTTGAACGGATGGTTGTCGGAATTGAGCCGGATCGAGTTGAAGGGATCGCCCGATGGCTCGACGCCGATCGCGCTCTCGACCGTCCCGGCGCCGAGCAGGTCCAGCGCCAGAGCGAACACGAAGGGTTTTGACATCGATTGGATGGTGAAGGGCACCCGGCTGTCGCCCACTTCATAGACATGGCCGTCCAGTGTGGCGAGGCTGATGCCGAAATAGGCAGGGTCGGCCTTGCCGAGCTCGGGAATGTAGTCGGCGACATGGCCCGAGGTCTCGGCGGAGAATTCGCTGAGGCAATTGTCCAGGAACCGCAGCAAAGGCGGTTTTGAGCGGGTCCAGGCGGAGGCGGCGGGCAGGTGCGGCTTCATCGCCGCACTTGTGCAACGCAATTAAGGCACGCGCAACCCGTCCGGCATCACAGGCTGGCGTCGGACCAGAAGAAGCGCGATCAAGATCGTCGGCAGCAGGATCGCGAGGCCCAGCAAGGTCACCTGCATCTGTGACAGCGGCATGATCCCGCCGCCGGGGGTCGCCACCACGAAGCCGCCGATCACGAGCAGCACGCGAATGGGCCATTCCAGCGCGCCGGCCCCGCGGAGGTCGCCGACGAAGGGCTGGTAGCCCTGGATGCCGCCGCAGATGAACAGCGTTCCGAAGGCGGCGAGCCCCATCAGGCCGAGGCCGGCGAGATAGGGGCTCGGCCCTTGCAGCACCAGCGCCGGATTGAGCACGAAGAAGAACGGCAGGAAATAGATGATGCTGCCGACCCACATCGATTCCCAGCCCGTCTTCATCGCCGGCGAGCCGGCGATGCCTGCGGCCGCGAAGGAGGCGATCGCAACCGGCGGCGTGATCGACGACAGCATGCCCCAGTAGAAGATGAACATGTGCACGGCCATGCGGTTGAGACCGAGCTTCTCCAGCGCCGGCGCGACCAGGATGGCGAGGAAGATGTAGCAGGCCGTCGTCGTCAGCCCGAGGCCGAGAATGAGGCTGGTGAGCGCGCACATCGCCAGCAGCAGGAAGGGATTGTCGCCGGCGATGTGCAGGAGGTCGTTGGCAAGGCTCGAGACGACGCCGGTCATCGAAAACGCGCCGATCAGCAGGCCGCAGCCGGCGAGGATGCCGACGAGCTCCACGAAGGTGCGTCCGTTCACCTCGAGGAATTTGCCGATCGTCGCCAACGTCCAGCGCGTGTCCTTGGAGAAGAACTGGTTGAGGACCAGCAGCAGCGCGGTTGCATAGAACGGCGCGTGGCTCTCGCGCTTGAAGTAGAGCAGCATCACGATCAGGAGCGCGATGACGAAAACGTAGTACCACCCGTCCTTGATCGTATCCATGATCCGCGGCAGCTCGGCGCGCGGAATGCCCTTCAGCTTGTGGCGGGCTGCATAGGCGTCGACTTGCATGAACAGGCCGACATAATACAGCACGGCGGGGATGATGGCGGCGATTGCGACGTCGGCGTAGCTGACATTGAGGAACTGCGCGATCACGAAGGCCGTGGCGCCCATCACCGGCGGCGCCAGCACCGCGCCTGTGGAGGCGCAGGCCTCGATCGCGGCAGCATAGGAGGCGCGAAAGCCGCTTTTCTTCATGACGGGGATGGTCATGGTGCCGGCGGTCAGCACGTTGGAGATGATCGAGCCCGACATCATGCCGAGCAGGCCGCTGGCGAAGATGCAGACTTTCGCCGCGCCGCCACGGAAGGTGCCGCACAGCGCGAAGGCGAGGTTGATGAAGAATTTTCCGGCCCCGGTCATCATCAGCGCGGTGCCGAATACGAGGAAGCCGATGACGGTGTCGGCAAAGGCCTGGATGGGAATGCCGAGCAGGCTTTCGCCCGACAGCACGTGATAGGCGGTCGCCTGCTCCAGGGTCGATTGCGTGCCGCGGAACGGACCGAGCCAGCCGGCTTCGGCAAACAGCGGATAGACCGTGAAGGGCAAGACGCTCAGCAGCAGGCTCCAGCCGCCGGTGCGTCGCAGCGCCTCCATCAGCATCGCCCACATCACGAGGCCGGCGGCGATGACGCCCGTCGGCGCGCCGCCAAATTCCCAGCCGGCTTCCGCCGCCTTGCGCACGTTCGACATCAGCACGAGCGCCGCCGCGAAGGTCGCGAGGAACAGGACGAGGTCGTACCAGGGAATGCGATCGAGCGGGGCACGCCCCGTGCCGGGAAAGATCAGGAAGGTGAAGGGCAGCATCAAGGCGATCAGGAGGTAGAAATACTCCGTGTTGAGCTGGGTGTAGCCGATGAAGAAGCGCAGCGAGAATTGCTGATTGATGCAGAGCAGGATCGTCGCCGCGGTCGCTGCCACCAGTGCCCAGCGCCAGGGGCCGCGAAGTGCGCGCACGCGCGTGACCTCCGCCTCCTGCATGTTGCCGGCGGCGCCATGCGGATCGTCGAACACGATCCGCTTGGCCTCGTCTTGCGGGGCGGTGGTGGTGGAAGAAGACATCATCGATCCCGCGCGTGGGCTAGCTAACTAGCGACTAAAGCAGAGAGGCCGTTGGTTGAATCGAGGGCGGCCGCGAACTCGCTTAACCTCTCCCGCTTGCGGGAGAGGTCGCGCCGAAGGCGCGGGTGAGGGCTTTCTCCTCCGGGGGATTGTCCCATTGCAGAGACACCCTTTCCCCAACCCTCTCCCGCAAGCGGGAGAGGGAGCGCACTTCTCGCGGCTCAGCCATCAAGCCCAACAACATTGCGCTCTATTCCTCGAAACCATTCGGCATGCCGGCTTTGGCAAGCGCCGCCGCGCGGGCCTTCATCCAGCCGTCGAGGAAAGCCTTGTCGTCGGACGGCGGGTTGGACTTGCCAAAATCGCCCCACGCGGCCGCCAGCACCTCCTGGCGCTTGATCAGCTTGTTGTTGTGCGCCTCCTGCGAGTCGCTCCATTGCCCGGCTTCCTTCAGCGCCTTCACCGCGCCGGGATGGACCGGCACCACCCAGTTCTTGGTCTGGCGATCGGCGGCGAGACCGCCGGCACCGGGCGCCGAATCCTTGTAGGCGTCGTAATTGACGATCATCGCCTTGGTGATCGCATAGACCTGGTCGGCCGGTTGCGAGGCGTAGGCGACGAAGATCGGGTAGGGATAGTTGCCGAGCTCGACCGGCTTTTGCGGCGAGATGCCGGCGCCGCAGGTCGCAAGCTGCGGGAAGAAGAACGAGCCGACCTTCTGCATGCGCACCCAGCCCTCCTTGTCGTTGGCGGGCAGGGGCGGCCAGATCAGGCCGCGCGGCGAGGTCTCGGCCTCCTTGGCAGGGCCGGTGATGGTGGTGCCGAAGGCGGCATCGACATCGTTGTTGATGAGGCCCTTCCACATCGCGCCGTAGCTGGCGAACTCGACGGGCTTGACGTCCTTCTGCGTCAGCCCGGCGAAGGCGAGCACCGCGAGCGAGTTCTGGTTCAGCGCGGGCGAGCCGACCACGAAGCCGACGCGCTTGCCCTTGAGGTCCTTCAGCTCCTTCACGCCGGTGTCGGCGGCGACCCCGAGCGAGGCGCAATTGCAGTCGACGGTCGAGAGCAGGGTCTGCAGCGGCTGCGGTCCCCATTCCTTAGAGCCGAACTCGAACACACCTTCTTGCGCGAAGTAGGTGCCCGATCCCATCGCCGATGAGGCCGCGCGCTTGGCGCGCAATGGCGCGAGGCGGGCGACGTCGTTGCCTGCGGGGAGCACGCGCACGTCGGTGCCGTACTTGTCCTTCATCATCTTGCCGACGCCGACCGCGATGTTGAAGCCGGCGGTTCCGGTGTCATAGGCCGTGAAGGTCAATGTCGCCGGCAGCTTGATGTCCTCGGCGAACGAATAGCGTGTAGACGCAAAAGAAATGCCCGCTACCAAGGCAGGCGCGAGCACGAGCAGCCCACGAAGCATGTTTCCCTCCAATGATCCTCGCTTGCTTGCGAGGGTTTTCTTTCTTTGTTTGAAACAACGTTTTGTTTGCAACAGATCATGTCACCGCAATCAAGCGATGGCAACGTCGTACCGAGCATTCGGGAATGAGCCTGACAGATTGTCGCGGAAATCGCGGAGAATACTGTCAGTTCGCGACGATCGCGATCGCCTGTCCCTCGGCAACCACGTCGTCGAGCTTCACCAGAAGCGATGTGATTGTGCCGCTCGCGGGCGAGGGCACGGGAATCTCCATCTTCATTGCTTCGACAACTACAACGTCATCGCCATCCGCAACGGTTCCTCCAACTTGCACGGGAGTTGCGCAGATGCGTCCCGCGATCTCCGTGACGATCTTAATTTCTGGCATGCCATCGCCTTTTTGTTGTCGTCGCAAAATGCCTGAGGTAGCGTCGTCTGCAAGTGGAATTTAATTCCGCAGAGCGGAACAGGCGGTAGGGAACATGGGACGACGTTCGGAGCGGTTGAGTAGGCAAGGCGCGCTCGCTGGCGATGCCGGCGAAGGTGATGTCATCCAGGTGGTCTCGCGCGCGTTCGACGTGTTGAGATGTTTCGAGGGCCACGATAGCAGGCTCGGCAATCTCGAGATTTCAAACCGCTGCGGTCTGCCGCGTTCGACGGTGTCGCGGCTCACGCACACGCTGACCCGCATGGGCCAGCTCGTCTATCTGCCGCGCGATCAGAAATATCGCATCGGCCCGAGCGCGGTGGCGATGAGCGCCTCGATGATGAAGGGCGCACAGCTGCGCAGCATGATCCGGCAGCGGCTGCAGGAAGTGGCCGAGCAATTGCCGGGCACCGTCGGCTTCGTCGTCCCCGATCGCTTCCATCTCGTCTATCTCCAGTTCGCGCGCTCGCCCTCTGCACTCGGCTTGCACGAGGGCACCGGCAGCCGCATCGCGATGGCCTCGACCGCGGCAGGCGCAGCCTACACGGCGGCATTATCGCCGGAAGTCGGCGATGCCTTCATTGCTGAGATGGAGCGCGAAGCGCCCGAGGCTGCGAAGATTCTCAAACCTCGCATCGAGGCCAATAGGCAGTCGTTGCGCGAGCGTGGCTATGTCGTTGCCTGCGGCCTGTGGAGCCCGCACATCAACGGCCTCGCGGTGCCGATCTGGTCGCCGCAATACCAGACCTTCGTCGTCATCACGATCGGCCTCCTGGCTGCGATGTATGACGAGCAGCGTCTGCATGCCGAAGTCGCTCCGCTGATGCTGGAGCTTGGCCGCTCGCTCGGCAGCCTGATGGAAGGCGCGGAGGGCGACGCCTTCAGCAACCGTATTTCGCGTAAGCCGGTCGCCATGGCCGTGCACAACAATAACAAGCCGATCAATTCGGAGGGAGTGAATGAACTGGAAGCCGGAACTCGACGAGCTCGCCCGGCGCGAAGCCTTCGCGCGGGAGATGGGCGGCGTTGACAAGGTCAAGCGACAGCATGACCAGGGCCGGCTGACTGTTCGGGAGCGTATCGACAAGCTGATCGACAAGGGCAGCTTTCACGAGATCGGTGCCGTCTCCGGCATCGGTGAGTACGATTCCAGCGGCGAGCTGCAGAAACTGACGCCGGCCAACTGCGTGTTCGGCCGCGCGCGCGTTGACGACCGCACCGTCGTCGTGGTCGGCGACGATTTCACGGTGCGTGGCGGCTCGGCCGATGCATCGATCTCCGCAAAGCCGCTGATGGCGGAGGAGATGGCGCACGACTTCCGCCTGCCCATCGTCCGCATCATCGAGGGCTCCGGCGGCGGTGGCTCGGTCAAGACCATCGAGACCAAGGGGGCGGCGAACCTGCCCGGCGGCATCGGCGGCACGCGCTGGTATCGCTTCACGACGGAAAATCTGTCGCGCGTGCCGGTGGTCGCCCTCGGCCTCGGCTCGGTGGCGGGCCTGGGTGCGGCGCGTCTTGCCGCCAGCCACTATTCCATCATGACCCGGAAATCCGCGATGTTCGTCGCCGGGCCGCCGGTGGTGAAGGCGCTGGGGCAGGATCTCACGAAGGAGGAGCTCGGCGGCGCCGACATACAGACCCGCGCCGGCGCGGTCGATCATGCCGTCGACACCGAGGAGGAGGCCTTTGCCTGCGCGCGGCGTTTCCTGTCCTATCTGCCATCGTCGGTCTACGAGCTGCCGCCGACCTTGCCCTGCACCGACAATCCGGAGCGCGGCGACGAAGCGCTGATGAATGCGGTGCCGCGCAACCGCAAGCAGGTCTACAAGATGCGGCCGATCATCGAGTCCGTCGTCGACAGGGGCTCGTTCTTCGAGGTTGCCAGGAATTTCGGCAAGCCGATCATTGTCGGTCTCGCCCGGCTCGAGGGCAGGGCGGTGCTGCTGCTGGCCAGCGACAGCTTTCACTATGGCGGCTCCTGGACGGCCGATGCCTGCCAGAAAGTGGTGCGCTGGGTCGATTTTGCTGAAACCTTCCATCTGCCGATCGTCTATCTCATGGACTGCCCCGGCTTCATGATCGGCCTCGACGCCGAGAAGGCGGCCACCATCCGCCACGGCGTGCGCGCCATGGCAGCCGTCAACCAGACCACGGTGCCCTGGTGCACCGTGATCCTGCGCAACGCCTTCGGCGTCGCCGGCGTCGTGCATCAGCCCGCCGACCGCTTCTCGATCCGCTACGCCTGGCCGTCGGCCTATTGGGGCTCGCTCCCGCTCGAAGGCGGCATCGAAGCCGCCTACCGCGCCGACATCGACGCGGCGGAAGACAAAGCGGCGAAGCTAAAGGAGATCGAGGAACGGCTCAACAGGCTGCGCTCGCCGTTCCGCTCGGCCGAAAAATTCTGGGTCGAGGAGATCATCGATCCCAGGAAGACGCGGTCGCTGCTGTGCGAGTTCGCCCGGCTGGCGGAGCCCTTGCGCAAGCCGGGGCCGCCGGAGAACTTTTCGATCCGGCCATAGGGCAGCGGATGTCATTGCGAGCGTCGCAGAGCAATCCAGAAACTCAATAACGCGCGACGCTCCGACGAAGAGAACAAGAGGAAGCGCCAATCGTGTACGACTTCATCATCGTGGGCGGCGGCTCGGCCGGGTCCGTGCTGGCCCACCGGCTCTCCGCAAGAAGCGCCAACAAGGTCCTGCTGTGCGAGGCCGGACAGGACACTCCGCCCGGCAACGAGCCGGCCGAGATCAGGGACAGCTATCCCGGCACGGCCTATTTCGATCCGCGCTTTCACTGGACCGAGCTCAAGGTCACGACGCAGGTCGTCAGTCACAACAATCCGAACGAATCGCGTCCCCCGTTACGCAAATACGAACAGGCGCGCGTGCTGGGCGGCGGCTCGTCGATCAACGGCCAGATGGCCAATCGCGGCGCGCCGACCGATTACGATGAATGGGAGGCGCGGGGCGCCGAGGGGTGGAGCTGGAACGACGTTCTGCCCTTCTTCAAGAAGGTCGAGCGCGACCTCGACTTCGACGGACCGTATCACGGCAAGGACGGCCGGATCCCGGTGCGCCGTATCCCGCGGGAGCATTGGACGCAGCATTCGCAGGCTTTCGCGCAGGCCTTCCAGCAGGCCGGGCATCAATTCGTGCCCGACCAGAATGGCGAGTTCGTCGACGGCTATTTTCCGGTGACGCATTCCAACCAGGCCGAGCAGCGCGTCTCCGCCGCGATGGGCTATCTCGATCGCGACACCCGCAAGCGCGCCAATCTCACCCTCTCCACCAACACGCAGGTGCGCGAGCTTTTGTTTGAAGGCACGCAATGCGTCGGCGTGAAGGCTATCGTCGACGGACACGAGCAGGAATTCCGGGGCCGCGAGATCATCCTCTCCAGCGGAGCCATTCATTCGCCGGCGCATCTGCTTCGCGCCGGCATCGGTCCGGTCGGTCACCTCAAGGATTTGGGGATTCCCGTGCTGATGGGGCTGCCGGGCGTCGGCCAGCGCCTGATGGATCATCCCTCGATCTCGTTGTCGTCCTTCGTCCGCCGCGGCGCCCGCATGAACGGGCACACCAGGCGCCACATGCAGCTCGGCCTGCGCTATTCCTCGGGTCTTGCCGGCGTGCCGAAAGGCGACATGTTCGTGGTCCTGCTCTCCAAGTCGGCCTGGCACGCGGTCGGTGAACAGATCGGCTCGCTCCTGACCTTCGTCAACAAGACCTATTCCGAGACCGGACAGGTCAAGCTGGCCTCGCGCGATCCTGCCGCGGAGCCGATCGTCGAGTTCAACCTGCTGTCCGACCGGCGCGATCTCGACCGCCTGATGAGCGGCTTCCGCAAGATGGCGGCCATTCAAATGAGCGACGTCGTCAGGAAGGTGACGGACAAGCCGTTCCCGGCTGCCTACACCGACAAGGTCCGCAAGATCGGCGTGGTCAACACCAGGAACAAGATTCTCACCACGATCGCCGCGGCGCTGATGGACGGGCCGGCGGCGCTGCGTCATTACATGATCGACAATTTCGTGGTGGAAGGCTTCACCTTCGACCAGGTGATGAACGACGACGAGGCGCTGGAAGCTTTCGTGCGCAAGGCGACCATCGGCGTGTGGCACGCGTCCTGCTCTTGCCGCATGGGCAGGGCCGACGATCCCATGGCGGTGGTCGACAGCCAGGGCCGGGTCAGGGGCGTGCAGGGCCTGCGCGTCGTCGACGCCTCGATCTTCCCGGTGGTGCCGTGCGCCAACACCAACTTTCCGGTCCTGATGTCGGCGGAGAAGATCGCGGCCGCGATGATGCAGTGAGCGGCAGCGGGTTTTGCATTCGCAACGCTCCAAATGCGAATCTGACCTGATTGCATGCAGCAAGATTGACCCGCTGAGCGGGCATTCGTGCGCCGCGAGTTAATCATCTCGGTCGCTACGTGTAGGCTATGACGATTGCCGGCCGTGTCGCGCAATGCAGTCGGTTTTCAGCCGGCCTTTAGTCCCATTTCAGCCAAACTGTATTTGTTTCTCATGATCCGGGGCAGGGTCTCTCATTTGGAGTCCTTGCAATGTTCAAGCGAGTATTTTCTGCGTGCCTCTTCATTGTCCTCGGTTCTGTTGCTTCGGAAGCCCGTCCTTATCGCATCCACCAAGCTCCTGAATGCAATGTCACCATGCCCTGCGACTTCTCGTATTCGCAGACGCGACGCGAGCGGACTTCGCGATCCTTGTCAGCTTCCAGATCTTCACCGGTTTCCAGGTCCTCGCTGCAAGCCTACCGCTCGACGCAACTGACGGTGACTGATGCGGGGGGCACGGCCACGTCGGCGACCGTCTCCGGTGTCTCCGGCGCTCGGATTGTCGGTGGCCGTCCGGCCGGTTGTCCCTCGTCCTTCTGCGGCTGCGGCGCGGCGCTGCGCGTGTTTGGCCGGATCGTGCCGGAATTGAATCTTGCGGCCAACTGGCTGCGCTTTCCGCGGACATCACCCGCACCAGGAATGGTTGCTGCGCGACGAGGACACGTCTTCGTGCTGGAGCAGCACCTCGGGGGCGACGTCTGGATGGCCTATGACGCCAACTCGGGCGGGCGCGCGACGCGAATCCACGCACGTTCACTGCGAGGGTATACGATCGTCAATCCCCGTGGCGGTTCGGTGGCTTGAGGACAGCTAACACCACGCTCGACAAAACCACGGAGGGTCGCAACATCTTTGCGGCCCTTCCACGCTGCACCAATTCTTGGCGCGTCATCGCGTAGCCGACGGGGTCGACATCCAGCACGCGGTTCATGCGGCCCAGCGACAGCACGATGCCGGTGTGCGTAGGCCAGGGCGTGACCCCGGTGTTGCCACCCTGTGGTACGACCGCGACGCCGTGCTCATGGCAGGGCCGGACCACGTTCGACACGTCCTCGGTACTGCCGGGACGAACGGCGGCGCCGGCACCGCCGACCAGCAATCCCCGCCAATCCGTTACGAACGGCTGTTTACCATGCTCGTCCTCGATCAGGCCCTTCTGCCCGATGATCGCGCGCGGTGAATCGCGCATTCGGGCGGTTCGCGGAGCGGTTGGAATGATGAGTTCGGGCGGACCGGCAGCCGGCATTTGCCTAGGGTATTTTCCACGTTTGCGCCGTGGATTCTAACGGCAATAGGGTTCTTGGCCCGGAAAGCCCGGCAAGCAGGGCGTTTTTTGCATCGACAGCTGTTCTAGGGGGCGTTTTCGGCGGTCTCGTTTGAGCCGCCGCCCGCGCCAGGCGCGCTTGACGCGCTCTTCGTCTGCCGGTGCACGTCGTGTACCCGCCGGCACCTTGCGCATGATCCCGTTAACCGTCGATCTCTGCAATCGCGTTTAAGCCACGTTAATGATGCTTTCTCAATACGATACATCGCACTTTGTTGCGGTCCATGTTTGTCGATCGCCCGTAAGTGTTGATTAAGAAGGCCAAATCCATATTGCAGCCCGCGATGTGGGGGCGATCGCAGCAATGCTGCGGCCTCTCCCATCACGAGATTTCAGGGAAGTTTTTTGCCGTAACGACGGCAATCAGGATGTAGGTCATGCTCCGCCGCGCAGTGCTCCGTTTCGGGAGTGATCGGAAGGCCAACGTCGCCATCATCTTCGCGCTCATGATGGTTCCGACCATCTTTCTTTTGGGCATGACGCTCGACTACACATTGGCTTTGCGTAAGCGCGAGCAGTTGAACGCCGCCGCCGACGCCGCCGCGATCGCAGCCGTGCGGCCGGCGATGTTGACGCAGACCGACACCGCCGTCGTCAAGGCGACCGCGGAAGCGGTCTTCGCAGCGAAGGCGAATCTTCCCGGCCTGTCTTCGGTCCCGACGCCGACTGTCACCGTCACTGATACCGGTCTCGCCCGCACGATCACGGTGTCCTACACCGCGCAGTCCATCAACAATTTCCCCGGTGTTCTCGGCAAGCAGACCTGGCAGGTCAACGGATCCGCCACGGCGCGGGCGTCCAGCGCGCCCAACATGAACTTCTACCTGTTGTTGGATGACTCTCCGTCGATGGCGATCGCAGCGACTCAGACCGACATCAACAACATGATTACGGCCACGAAGAATCAGCCTAGCGGTTCGAAGAACTGCGCGTTCGCCTGTCATGAGACGAACCCTCAGAAAGACAGCGGCGCCACCTCGTCGACTAAGGATAACCTCACCATCGCGCGCAACAACAACATCACGCTGCGCATCGACCTCGTGCAGAATGCCGTTACACAGTTGCTGAAGGGGCCCTGGACGTGCCCGCAGTCGAGTGTGTCGGGAGGCGTGATGCAGTGCATGGCCGCGCTCAACAATACGACGTACAAAGCCGCCATCTATACCTTCGACTACGCCCTCAACACGATTCAAACGCTGACCACCCCGGACACCGCCGCCACGAAGATCGCCAACATTCAGCTGATGAAGGTCGACCACCAGAACTGCATCATTGTCAACAGCAGTGGCAACTGCGTCTACACGACCGACTACGGCACGGATATCTCGGGCGGGCTCACGGGAGTCAACACCATCATGCCCAATCCCGGCACCGGGACCAACCAGGCGAACGATACACCGCAGGAGGTGGTCTTCCTCGTTACCGACGGCGTCGAAGACAAGCTGATGCCCAAGCCCGGTACCTGCGACGCGGCCGCCACCTATCCGCTCCCGACGGGTAGCAGCACGACCGTGCGATGCCAGCAGCCGCTCAATACGACGATCTGCACGACGATCAAGAACCGCGGCATTCGCATCGCGGTGCTCTACACCGAGTATCTGCAATTGCCGACCGACAGCTGGTACAACAGCCGTATCGCGCAATTCAATAATCCGTCCTCATCGACGGGCACGATCGCGCAACGGCTGCAATCATGCGCCTCGCCCGGTCTGTACGCGAGTGTTCAGACTGGCGGCGACATTTCCGAGGCGCTGACCAACCTGTTCCTCAAGGTCGCATCCAGCACGGCCAGCCTCGTGAAGTAGAGAAGAGCCATGACGGGCCCCGCCGCAACGACCATGAGACGCCGCAATCGCTGTGCCGCCTTCGCTCGGGACAAGAGAGGCGCGACGGCTGTGGAATTCGCGCTGGTCGCTGCGCCGTTCCTCGCGCTCATCATTGCGCTGATCCAGACGTTCCTCGTTTTCTTCGCCCAGCAGACGCTCGAAACCATCGTGCGCCAGTCGGCGCGCCTCGTCATGACCGGACAGGTTCAATCCGCCCAGATGACGCAGGCGGCGTTCAAGCAGAAGGTCTGCGAGCAGATCGTGATCCTGTTCAATTGCAGCGGCCTCATGGTCGACATGCAGGTGGCGACCTCGTGGACGTCCGCGAACACGGGAATGCCGACCCTGACCTTCGACAGTTCGGGCAAGGTCACCAATACCTGGCAATACGACCCCGGCGATACCGGCGATATCGTCGTGCTCCGCGTCATGTATGTCTGGCCGGTCGTGCTCGGGCCGCTCGGCTTCAATCTCTCGAACCTCAGCAACGGCAACCGGCTGATCATGTCGTCCGCCGCGTTCCAGAACGAGCCAGGAGGCTCCTGATGATCTCCGCCCTGTCATCTCGCGCCCGGCACCTGTTGGCCGATGACCGCGCCGTTGCAGCGACGGAGTTCGCCATTGTGGTGCCGTTCATGCTGGTGCTCTATGTCGGCGGCGTCGAGCTCGGCAACGGGCTTGCCATGAACGTCAAGGTCAGCGCGACCGCGCACAGTGTTGCCGACATGGTCACGCAGAACACGGCCGTCACCTCGTCTCAGATGGACGGCATTCTCGCGGCTGCGAGCGCCATCATGGCTCCCTATCCGACCAAGAGCGGCAGCACCTCCTTGATGACGATCACGGTTTCGGGCGTGTCGACCGACAGCAACGGCAATGCGACGGTGCAATGGAGCACGTCGACCAGCTCGACGGGCGCGAGACAGAAGGGTACCCCGATGACCTTGTCGAAGTTCACGGGGCCGAGCGGTACCACCAACGCCAACATCTCGCTCGTGCTGAGCGAGGTGACCTATGATTATGCGCCCAACCTCGGCTTCACCATCGCCGGCACAGTGAAGCTGTCCGACAGCTACTATCTGTTCCCCCGCTGCTCGACCAACAGCCCGGCCACCTCGAGCTTTCCCTATTACGACGTGAAATATCCGGCGACCAAGACCTGCACCTGCGTCGAGCATTTGCAGAAGAAGACCTGTTGATCGACAGTCACAGGCGCAGAACCTTGCCCGGGTTCATGATGTTCTGCGGATCGAGCGCGCGCTTGATGGTGCGCATGATGTCGAGCTCGGTCTTCGACCGGTAGTGACTGAGCTCGTCGAGCTTGTCGATGCCGATGCCGTGCTCCGCCGAGATCGATCCGCCCATGGACGTGATGAGGTCGTTCACGGCCCGCGTGATGGCGCCCTTGTATTGGGTCAGTGTCTGCTGATCCATGCCGACCGGCCCCATGAACGAGAAATGCAGATTGCCGTCGCCGATGTGACCCAGGGGGTAGGGGCGGATGGTCGGGAGGATGTCGATCACGGCCCTGGTCCCCTTGTCGATGAAGTCCGGGATCCTGGAGATCGCCACCGACACGTCGTAGCTCAGTCCCGGACCTTCGGCCCGGGAGGCCTCGGCCACACCCTCCCGGATCCGCCACATGTTGCGCGACTGGCCGACCGTATGAGCGATCGCGGCGTCGAGCACGCGGCCGGCCTCGAGCTGGTCGGCAAGGAATTGCTCCAGCTTCTCGGACATGCCCTCGGTCCCATCCCGGCGTGGGCGCGCAGACGACCATTCGAGCAGGAGATACCATGGCGTGTCCGCCTTGAGCGGATCCTGGGTGCCGGGAATGTGGCGCAGCACCATGTCGATGGCGGCGCGGCTCATCAGCTCGCAGGAGCCGACATTGTCCTCGGAGGCGCTATGGGCTTCGGACAGGATCTCCAGCGCCGCGCGTGGATCCCGGATCGCCAGCCACGCGGTGCTGACGTCCTTTGGCGCCGGCCACAGCTTGAGCACGGCCTTGGTGATGATGCCCAGCGTGCCTTCGGCGCCCATGAACAGGTGCTTGAGGTCGTAGCCCGTATTGTCCTTCTTGAGCGCACGCAATCCGTCCCAGACGTCACCGCTGGGCAGGACGACTTCGAGTCCCAGCACGAGATTGCGGGCGTTGCCGTAGCGCAGCACCTGCACGCCGCCGGCGTTGGTCGAGAGATTGCCGCCGATCATGCACGAGCCCTGGGCGCCGAGGCTGAGCGGCAGGAACCTGTCGTGCTTGCTGGCGGTCTCCTGCAGCGTCTGCAGCACGCAGCCCGCCTCGACCGTCATCGAATAGCCGACGGGGTCGACATCCAGCACGCGATTCATGCGGCCGAGCGACAGCACGATGCCGGTGTGCGCCGGCCAGGGCGTGGCCCCACCCATCAGGCCGGTGTTGCCGCCCTGCGGCACGATCGCGACGCCGTGCGCGTGGCAAAGCCTGACCACTTTCGACACTTCTTCGGTGCTGCCGGGACGAACGACGGCGCCGGCCCCGCCGACCAGGAGTCCCCGCCAATCCGTCACGAACGGCTGCTTGCCGTGCTCGTCCTCGATAAATCCCTTCTCGCCGACGATCGCGCGCAACGCATCGCGCATCTCGGCGGTCACAGGAGTGGTCGGGATGATGGGTGCGGACGACGGAGCCGGCATTTTGTTTCCCCTGGGGTACATCTTGGCGTGTACTCGATGTGCCGATCCCGGCAACGTTCAGGCAATCTTTGCAACATTTCTAAACAGCTTCGTCAACATCCCGCGGCTGTTGGGGCTTAGGACGCGCCCAGACTTTACAAATCAGGATCGGCAGAATGATATTGAAGTTTCCGGCGGCGCGCATCGGCATCGGCGCGGCCTGCCTCGTTCTTATCGGCATCAGCCCGCTGTGCGCAGAGCCGGTGTTCGACAGCCTGGCCGGCGCATGGTCGGGTATCGGTACGATGAAGCCGTCGGATGGTCCGCGTGAGAAGGTCCGCTGCAAAGTGGCATACAATGTCACCAGGCCGGGACGGTCGCTGACACTCGATCTGCGCTGCGCAAGCGATGCGTACAAGATGGTCCTGTCCGCGAACATCGAGCAGAGCGGGACGGAGCTTTCCGGCAACTGGTTCGAGAGCGAATATCGACAGGGCGGCAAGGTCTACGGCACGAACAAGGACGGCCTGATCGAGGCGCGAATCGAGGGAAACACGGTGGCCGCGCTGGTGACGATCCAGACCAAGAGCAATCGTCAATCCTTCCTGATGGAGGCGCCGGGGTCCTGGATGTCGGAGGTCGCAATCGAATTGAACAAGGATTCGAAGTGACGCCGATCCTCGTGCCGTCACAATCTTCCATACACGGCAACCGCTCTTCGTTTCGGCGCGCCGGGTGCTCGAGGGGTTCACCGGCTCGAGCGGATTGGTGACGCCGCCGTATTCGGCGTCACCAGCACGATCGGATACTACGCCATCGCGGGCTGCGGCCTGGGCTGCCGCGACAGCGCCAGCACGATCAGCGCGGCGAACACGCACAGCGCGCCGGCAATGAAGAACGCAGGCAGGTAGCTCTCATACACCGTCCGCGAGAAGCCGGCACCGAACGCTGCGGCGCCCGCGCCGAGCTGATGGCCGGCGAAGATCCAGCCGAACACCAGATTGGCGCGCTCCGGTCCGAACTTCTGCGCGGTGATCCGCACGGTCGGCGGCACTGTGGCGATCCAGTCGAGACCATAAAACATCGCGAAGACGGAGAGGCCGTAGAACGAGAAGTCGCTGAAGGGCAGGAAGATCAGCGAGAGCCCGCGCAGGCCGTAGTACCAGAACAGGAGCCAGCGATTGTCGTAGCGGTCCGACAGCCAGCCCGACATGATGGTGCCGAAGAAGTCGAAGATGCCCATCGCGGCCAGCAGGCTCGCGGCCTGAACCTGCGGGATGCCGAAATCGAGGCACATCGGGATCAGGTGCACCTGGACGAGGCCGTTGGTCGAAGCGCCGCAGACGAAGAAGGTCGCGAACAGGATCCAGAACGCCGTCGATTTCGAGGCATCGCGCAACGTGCCCAGCGCAACGCCGGTGATCGTGCCGTGGCTGACCGGCGGGGCGGGCAGGGGCTCGGTACCTTCATCGCCGAACGGGCGCAGGCCGACGTCGCCCGGCCGGTCGCGCATCACCAGCAGCACGGCGACCGCGGACACGCCGAGCGCGATGCAGACGAAGCCGAGTGCGAGCCGCCAGCCGTAATGGTCGGTGAGGCTTGCCAGCAGCGGCAGGAACACGAGCTGGCCGGTGGCGACGCTCGCGGTCATGATGCCGACGACGAGGCCGCGTCTTGCTGCGAACCAGCGCGTGGCAATCGTCGCGCCGAGCACCAGGGCGGTCATGCCCGTGCCGATCCCGATCACCACGCCCCACAGCGCGATGAGCTGCCAGACCTCGGTCATACCCAGCGAGAGCACGAGCGCCGAGACCACGATCAGCTGCGCGACCAGCGTCACGTTGCGCAGGCCGTAGCGGTTGAGCAGGGCGGCCGCAAACGGGGCCATCAGCCCGAACAGGATGAAGCGGATCGACAGTGCGGAGGAGATCTCCGCCGTGCTCCAGCCGAACTCCTTCTGCAGCGGCACGATGAACACGCCGGGGGCGCCGACCGTGCCAGCGCTGATCAGCGCGGCGAGGAAGGTCACGCCGACCATCACCCAGCCGTAGTGAATGTTGCGGCGGGAAAGCGCTGCCGCGAGCCAGTTCGAGATCATTGGGCCTCAATCTTGGTTTGCGAGCCCCGGGAGACCCGCGTCATCGTTACATTCTGGCACAGGCGAGGAAAGTCTGAAATGACAGACTTCCCTTGATTTCGGCCATTGCGGACGGCTAGTGCGCCGGACGCTCCACTGCGATGGCCGTGGCTTCGCCGCCGCCGATGCAGAGCGCGGCGATCCCGCGTCTGAGGTTCTGCGCTTCGAGCGCATGCAGCAGCGTCACGATCAGCCGCGCGCCGGTGGCGCCGATCGGGTGTCCGAGCGCACAGGCGCCGCCGTTGATGTTGAGCTTTTCGCGGGGAATGCCGAGATCGCGTTGCGCAGCCATCGCGACCACGGCGAACGCCTCGTTGATCTCGAACAGGTCGACATCGGAGGCAGCCCAGCCGACCTTGTCGAGCAGCTTGCGGATCGCCGGAATCGGCGCCGTGGTGAACCATTGCGGCTCCTGGCTGTGAGTCGCATGGCCCTTGATCTCGGCAAGAACAGGCAGGCCGCCCCGATCGGCGAGCGAGCGCTTCGTCAGCACGAGCGCAGCGGCGCCGTCGGCATTGGCGGAGGAGGCCGCCGGCGTGATGGTGCCGTTGGCGCGGAACGCCGGCTTCAATCCGGGAATCTTGGCGGGATCGACCTTCAGCGGATGCTCGTCATTGGCGATGACGCGCGGGCCGGCCTTCTCGGTCAGCGTGATCGGCGCGATCTCCGCCTTGAACGCGCCGCCCTCGACGGCCTTGCGGGCGCGGCTGAGCGTCTCCATGGCATAGGCGTCCTGGTCCTTGCGGGTGAACTGATAGGCCTCAGCCGTGGCCTCGCCGAAATCACCCATCGAGCGGCCGGTCTCGTAGGCGTCCTCGAGCCCGTCCATCATCATGTGGTCGATGATGCGGTCATGGCCGACGCGATAGCCGCCGCGCGCCTTGGCGAGCAGATACGGCGCGTTGCTCATGCTCTCCATGCCGCCGGAGACGACGATCTCGGCCGAGCCCGCGCGGATGATGTCGTGCGCCAGCATGGTCGCCTTCATGCCGGAGCCGCAGACCTTGTTCACCGTGGTGGCGCCGGTGGCATCGGGCAGACCCGCGCCACGCGCCGCCTGGCGCGCCGGTGCCTGGCCTTGTCCGGCCGGAAGCACGCAGCCCATGAAGACCTCGTCGATCTTTTCGGGGGTGAGCTTGGCGCGCTCCAGCGCCGCGCCGATCACGTGCGATCCGAGCTTGTGGGCGGCCAGCGGCGACAATTCGCCCATGAAGCGGCCGAGCGGGGTGCGGGCGGCGGAGACGATGACGACGGGATCGGCGGCTTCGGCCATGACGAGAACTCCCTGCGATGGCGGGTAAGATTACGGTCATCATATGATGCGACGCAAAAAATGCAACCGCGCCGGGGATGAGAAAATGTCGTGGCTCGGATGAGATTTGCTCACCGCACACTGTCATCGCCCGCGAAGGCGGGCGATCCAGTATTCCAGAGGCGGTGCGGCCAGAACCGAGAAGCCGCGGCGTACTGGATGCCCCGCCCCCGTGCGCAATTGCGCGCTAGGCGGGGCATGACACTGTCTTTCGAATGCGCTTGGCGCTTTCCAGCTTTTACCGCTTCCGGTTCACAAACGCGCCCATCAGCCGTGTCGGCTCGTCCGTCAAAAACGACTCGCCGAATACCTTGACGCTCAAATTCACCGACTCCGTCAGCGGCAGTTCCTCCCATTGCCGCAGCAGTGCCTTCTGCGATCGCAGCGCCTCGGGGCCGCATTCGAGCAGCGCCTTCACGGTGTGCTCGATCACGGCATCGAGTTCGCCCTCCGGCGCGACCTTGTCGATCAGTCCCCAGGCCAGCGCGGTCGGGGCGTCGATGTTCTCCGCCGTCATCACCAGCCAGCGCGCGCGGGCCCAGCCGATCAGGCGCGGCAAGAGAGCGGCATGGATCACCGAGGGGATGCCGACGCGCACCTCCGGCATGCCGAAATGCGCATCATGCGCGGCAATGCGGAAGTCGCAGGCCGCCGCCACTTCGAGCCCGCCGCCGAGACACCAGCCGGGCATCCGCGCGATCACCGGGGCAGGGAATTGGCGCACCGCCTCGCAGAGATCGCGCAGGCGGCTGATGAAGGTTTCGGCGGATTTCTGGTCGAGCTTGGCCATCTCCTTGATGTCCGCGCCGCCGATCATGCTCTTCTCGCTCTGGCCGCGCAGCACCACGACCCGAATGCTGCGGTCGGACGCGATCTGCTGGAGGCCTTCGCGCACGGCCTCGGTGACGGGCGAGCCGAGAATGTTGAGCGGGCCGGCGTTGCAGATCGCGACATGAACGACGCCGCGCGCATCGCGCGTCACGCCGCAGTGGTTGTTGAGCATTTCCATCGGGGCATCTCGAAGGTTTCGTGGACGCGTGCGAGGCGCACTGGTCGGGATCACTTCCGGGCCGAAACGGCCGGCTTGTCAAGCGGGGCCCATGAGACCGAGTTGCCAGCGCGAAGTCCGTGGCATAGTATGACGTATGTCATTCAATGAGGTGGCCATGACCGACATCGATCAAATCGCCCTGTTTTCGCCGGCGCAGCGGCGTGAGCGCGTGGTGGACTGGCAGGTGCCGGCGCCGGTCGCGAAAGCGGCGATGGGCCTGTCGGGCATGGACGCCATGCTCGGCATTCGCGACGGCCGGTTGCCGCCGCCGCCTTTTGCGAAGCTGATCGGGTTCATCATGGCCGTTGTCGAGCCGGGCCGGATCGTCATGGAACTGGAGCCGCGCGAAGATCTCGAAAACACCATCGGTCTTCTCCACGGCGCGACCGCAGCGGCGCTGCTCGATACGGCCATGGGATGTGCGATTTCGACCCGGCTCGAGGCCGGGCAAAGCTCGGTGACCCTCGATCTGAAGCTGACCTATCTGCGTCCGCTGTCGGTTCGCTCCGGGCTGATCTCGGCCGAAGGCAAGGTGATCAAGCTGGGACGCCAGACCAGCTACACCGAGGGCTTTGTCCGCGACGGCAAGGGGGCCCTGGCGGTCCATGCAACTGCAACCTTTTCCATGATCGGCGTAACTTAACGTGAATTAATGCACCGATCCCGGCATTTGCGTGCTATGAAATGACTCTCGACATCCAATGAGATCCGCATGCGCTATTCCCCGGAACACAAGCAGGAAACCCACGACCGCATCGTGAAGAAGGCCTCCGTGCGGCTGCGCGAGAAGGGTGCCCATGGCATCGGCGTCGCCGATCTCATGAAGGAGGCGGGCCTGACCCATGGCGGCTTCTACGCGCATTTCGATTCCCGCGAGGCGCTGGTGATCGAGGCCTTTGGCTATGCCATGGACCGCTCGATGGAGCACTGGCGCAAGCTCACCGGCGAAGCCGCTCCTGAAAAGCGCCTGGCGCTGATCGCGGAAAGCTATCTGTCCACGCTGCATCGCGACAATCCCGGCCATGGCTGCTCGGTTCCCGCGCTGGGCGCCGAGATCGCCCGCGAGAGCCCGAAGACACGCAAGGCCTTTGCCGGCAAGCTCGACCAGATGATCGAGATGATGACCGACTATATGCCGAACATGCCGCGCAAGGCCGCGCGCAAGCAGGCGATCGCGACGCTGGCGACCATGGTCGGCACCATGCTGCTGGCGCGCATCGCCGGCTCGAACGAATTGTCGGACGAGGTGCTGAAGGCAGGCCGGGATAGCGCGCTCGAGGGAGCGAAGCGTGAACCGAAGGTCGCAGCAGCGAAGAAAGTGAAGCAGAATTGAGGTTCGGTAGGGTGGGCAAGGGCGCCCTTGCGCCGTGCCCACCATCTTTCCACGATTGCGGCTGATATGGTGGGCACGCCACGAGCCGCGCTTTGCGCGCCTCGCGGCTTTGCCCACCCTACGCGACCATCGCTACCGCCCCGCAAACAGCGTCCGCTCGCGCTCGACGATCTCGCTGATGTAATCCGCCACCGCCCTGATCCGCGCGAGGTCCTTGCTGTCGGCGTGCATCAGCATCCAGAATGTCCGCATGATCGAGATGTCGTCCGGCAACACTGCGACAAGCTGCGGATGGTCGCTCGCCATGAAATGCGGGAGCACCGCAATGCCGAAGCCTGAGAGCGTAGCATTGAGCTGAGCGATCAGATTGGCGCTGCGAAAGCGCGCGGAAATCCGCGGCGACACCTGCGGCAGATAGTCGAGCTCCGGCGTGAACAGCAGCTCCTCGATGTAGCCGACGAAGCGGTGCTGCGGCAGGTCTTGCCGTGACGAGATCCTGGGAAAGCGGTCGAGATAGGCTGGCGCGGCATAGAGCCCGAGGCGGTAGTCGAGCAGCTTGCGGCCGACGATGCGGCCTTCCTTCGGCATGGTCAGGCTGATGGCGATATCGGCCTCGCGCTTGGAGAGACTGAACAGCCGCGCAGTAGCTACAAGTTGCAGATCGAGATCGGGATAGCGGTCGGCGAAGGGGGCGAGCCGGGGCGCCAGGAAGGCGGTGCCGAAGCCATCAGGGGCACCGATACGTACGGTGCCGGTCAGCCGCGCCACGGAGCCGCCGACCTGCTCCTGGTTGGCGACGATGGTCGATTCCATCGCTTCGGCGCTGTCGGCAACCCGCTGGCCGGCCTCGGTGAGGAGATAGCCGGTCTTGCGCCGGTCGAACAGCTTGGCTGAAAGGTGCTTTTCCAGCCGATCGACGCGGCGGATCACCGTGGCATGGTCGACGCCCAGCTGTTTTGCCGCAGCCGAGACCGAGCCGCCCCGCACGATGGCCAGCACGAAGCGAAAGTCGTCCCAGTCGATAGCGCCTTGATCCAGCATTTTCGCACATCTATGGTGCATTATCTCAGACTTGAATCCTATAAAATGCAGGTCGATAGGATTTGTCAAAGCGACCACGCTCGGCCTAAGGAGATCATCCCATGCGTTCAATCGGACATTTCATCGGTGGCAAGGAGGTCAGGGGCACCTCGGGCCGCACTGCCGACGTTTTCGAGCCGATGACCGGTGACGTCCAGGCCAAGGTCGCGCTGGCGTCCAAGGCCGAAGTCCGCGCCGCCGTCGAGAACGCGCGCGCGGCACAGCCCGAATGGGCCGCAACCAATCCGCAGCGCCGCGCCCGCGTCATGATGAAATTCGTGGAGCTAGTCCAGCGCGATTACGACAAGCTCGCCGAATTGCTCGCGCGCGAGCACGGCAAGACCGTGCCGGACGCCAAGGGCGACATCCAGCGCGGCCTTGAGGTCGCGGAATTCGCCTGCGGCATTCCGCATCTGATGAAGGGCGAGTACACGGAAGGAGCCGGCCCCGGCATCGACATCTATTCGATGCGACAGCCGCTCGGCGTCGTCGCGGGCATCACGCCGTTCAATTTCCCGGCGATGATCCCGATGTGGAAGTTTGCGCCGGCGATCGCCTGCGGCAACGCCTTCATCCTGAAGCCGTCGGAGCGCGACCCCGGCGTGCCGATGCTGCTCGCTGAACTCATGATGGAAGCGGGCCTGCCGGCCGGCATCCTCAACGTCGTCAACGGCGACAAGGAGGCGGTCGACGCCATCCTCGACGATCCCGACATCAAGGCCATCGGCTTCGTCGGCTCGACTCCGATCGCGCAGTACATCTACGAGCGCGCCGCGCAGACCGGCAAGCGTTGCCAGTGCTTCGGCGGCGCCAAGAACCACGCCATCATCATGCCCGACGCCGACATGGACCAGGCCGTCGACGCGCTGATCGGCGCAGGCTACGGCTCGGCCGGCGAACGCTGCATGGCGGTCTCGGTCGCAGTGCCCGTCGGCAAGTCCACCGCCGACCGCCTGATGGAGAAGCTGATCCCGCGCGTCGAGTCGCTCAAGATCGGCACCTCGATTGATCCGTCGGCCGACTACGGTCCGCTGGTCACGCGCGAGGCGGTCGAGAAGGTCAAGGGCTATATCGACATCGGCATCAAGGAAGGCGCGACGCTCGCCGTCGACGGCCGCGGCTTCAAGATGCAGGGCTACGAGAACGGCTTCTATCTCGGCGGTTCGCTGTTCGACAACGTCACCAAGGACATGCGGATCTACAAGGAAGAGATCTTCGGTCCCGTGCTCTCGGTCGTGCGCGCGCACGATTACAAGGAAGCGCTGGCGCTGCCGTCGGATCATGACTATGGCAACGGCGTTGCCATCTTCACGCGCGACGGCGACGCCGCGCGCGACTTCGCGGCCAAGGTGAACGTCGGCATGGTCGGCATCAACGTGCCGATCCCGGTGCCGATCGCCTATTACACCTTCGGCGGCTGGAAGAAGTCCGGCTTCGGCGATCTCAACCAGCACGGCCCGGACTCGATCCGCTTCTACACCAAGACCAAGACGGTGACCTCGCGCTGGCCGTCCGGCGTCAAGGAGGGGGCGGAGTTCTCGATCCCGCTGATGAAGTAAGGCTGTAGCCCAGCCCGTCATTGCGAGCGCAGCGAAGCAATCCAGACTTTCTCCTCGGACACACTGGATTGCTTCGTCGCTTCGCTCCTCGCAAGGACGAGAAAAACGAGCAGCCCAGCATGCAGTTCGCTCTGAACGAGGATCAGATCGCAGTGCGCGACATGGCGCTGGCGTTTGCGGCCGAAAAGATCGCGCCGCATGCGCTGCGCTGGGACGAGGAGAAGCACTTTCCCGTTGACGTCATGCGCGAGGCTGCCACGCTCGGTATGGGCGGCATCTATATCCGCGACGATGTCGGCGGTTCCGCCATGACGCGGTTCGACGCGGCGCTGATCTTCGAGGCGTTGGCGACGGGCTGCCCGACGACCTCGGCCTTCATCTCCATCCACAACATGGCGAGCTGGATGATCGATGCCTTTGGCAGCGACACCCAGCGCCACACATGGTTGCCAAGGCTTTGCACCATGGAGCTGATCGCGAGCTACTGCCTGACCGAGCCTGGCGCCGGCTCGGATGCGGCCAGCTTGCGCACCCGTGCGGTACGCGACGGCGACCACTACGTCCTCAACGGCCAGAAGCAATTCATCTCAGGCGCCGGCGGCACCGACGTTCTGGTCGCGATGGTCCGCACCGGCGGCGATGGTCCCGGCGGCATCTCGACCCTCGTCATCGACGGCAAGACGCCGGGCGTCTCCTTTGGTGCCAATGAGCGCAAGATGGGCTGGAACGCGCAGCCGACCCGCGCGGTGATATTCGAGAACGCCCGAGTGCCGGCGGCCAATCGGCTCGGCGAGGAGGGCGTCGGTTTCAAGATCGCGATGGCCGGTCTCGACGGCGGCCGCCTCAACATCACGGCATGCTCGCTCGGTGGCGCGCAGACCGCGCTCGACAAGGCGCGCACCTACATGAAGGAGCGCAAGGCATTCGGGAAACGCCTCGACGAGTTCCAGGCCCTGCAATTCCGCCTCGCCGACATGGCGATCGAACTCGAGGCCGCGCGCACCTTCCTGTGGCGTGCCGCGGCCGCGCTGGACCGCAAGGACCCCGACGCCACCATGCTGTGCGCGATGGCCAAGCGTTTCGGCACCGACGTCGGCTTCGAGGTCGCCAACCACGCGCTCCAGCTGCACGGCGGCTACGGCTATCTCAGCGAATACGGCATCGAGAAGATCGTGCGCGACTTGCGCGTGCACCAGATCCTCGAAGGCACCAACGAAATCATGCGGCTCATCGTAGCGCGCAAGCTGATCGAGGGCGCACGATGAGTTCGGCGGAGGAGGGCGACCTCATCGTTCGCCGCGAGGGCGCAGCGGGAGTGATCCGGCTCAACCGCCCAAAGGCGATCAATGCCATGACCTTGGAGATGTCCATCGGCATCGATGCGGCGCTGGACCGGTTCGAAACCGATCCCGAAGTCGGGTTGATCATCCTGGAAGGCTCCGGCGAGCGGGGCCTCTGCGCCGGCGGCGACATTCGCGGCCTTTGGGAGAGCTCGCGCGAGGGCGGCGATCTCGGCGCGCGGTTCTGGCGCCAGGAATACGTCATGAATGCGCGGATCGCGAAATATCCGAAGCCGTACGTCGCGTTCATGGACGGTCTCGTCATGGGGGGCGGCGTCGGCCTCTCCGGCCATGCCAGCCACCGCGTCGTCACCGACCGCACCAAGCTTGCGATGCCCGAAGTCGGGCTCGGCTTCTTCCCCGACGTCGGCGGCACCTGGTTGTTGTCGCGCTCGCCTGGCGAGATCGGCACGTATTTCGGCCTGACCGGGCAGACCATGAATGGGCCGGACGCCATCCACGCCAAGTTCGCGGATGCCGTGGTGCCGGCGGCCAAATGGCCGGAGCTGCGCGAGGCGCTGACCAAGCTTGGTCAGGACGCGACCGCAGCCGACGTCAGCAAGCTCATCAATGGCTTTGCGACGGGCGAGACGGCCGGGCCAGTGACCGCAAAGCAGGCGGCCATCGACGCTCTGTTCGGCTTCGACCGCATGGAAGACATCTTTGCGGCCTTGAAGCGCGACGGCTCCGAGTTCGCGCAGGCGACGCTGAAGACGCTCAACGAGAAATCGCCGCGCGGCATGGTGGTGACTTTGAAACTGCTACGCCTCGCGCGCGGATCGTCGAGCCTGGAAGAGTGCCTTGTGCGCGAATACCGCGCCGCGCTCGAAGTCTTCCGCAGCGACGATTTCCGCGAGGGCGTCCGCGCCGCCGTGATCGACAAGGACCGCAACCCGACCTGGTCGCCGCCGCGGATCGAGGATGTGACGCCGGAGATGCTTTCGCCGTATCTCGCCGAGATCGGCGCCGATGAGCTGAAGTTCAACTAACAACGCTACAGCGGAGGAAACGACAATGGCCACGATCGCATTCATCGGTCTCGGCAACATGGGTGGCCCGATGGCCGCCAATCTGGTCAAGGCCGGCCACAAGGTGGTGGCGTTCGACCTCGTCGAGGCCTCCCGCAATCAGGCCAAGGCCGACGGCGCCGGCATTGCCGAAAGCGCCGCGGGCGCGGTGAAGGGCGCCGATGTCGTCGTCACGATGCTCCCCGCAGGCAAGCACGTGCTCGGCGTCTGGAACGAGGTCGTTCCAGCCATGACCAAGGGCGCGCTGATCATCGATAGCTCCACCATCGACGTCGAAAGCGCGCGGCAGGCGCATGCGCTGGCCGCCAAGCACGGCGTGCTCTCGGTCGATGCACCGGTTTCCGGCGGGACCGGCGGCGCCAAGGGCGCGACGCTCACCTTCATGTGCGGCGGCGAGGAGAGGGCGTTCGCAGCCGCCAAGCCGGTCCTCGAAAACATGGGCAAGAAGATCGTGCATTGCGGCGGCGCCGGCGCCGGCCAGGCGGCCAAGATCTGCAACAACATGATCCTCGGCATTTCCATGATCGCGGTGAGCGAGGCCTTCGCGCTCGGCGAAAAGCTCGGGCTCTCGCACCAGGCGCTGTTCGACGTCGCCTCGACCTCGTCCGGCCAGTGCTGGTCGCTGACGACCTATTGCCCGGTGCCGGGGCCGGTGCCGACCTCGCCGGCAAACAACGACTATAAGCCAGGCTTTGCTTCTGCGCTGATGGTGAAGGATCTGACGCTGGCGCAGGACGCCGCGAAGGCTGCGGGCGCGGCGACGCCGCTCGGCAAGCATGCGCAGGAGATCTATCAGTCTTTCGACGCAGCCGGGCAGGGCGGGGTGGATTTTTCCGGAATTATCAAGCACGTTAGGAGTTTGGCCGGGAAAGCTTGATGACGACATTCCAGGAAGCGCGCGCGTTTCTGCTAAAGCACCGCACGGAATACGAGGCGGCGGTCAAGGGATTCCGCTGGCCCGATCCGGTTCCCTTCAACTGGGCGCTCGACTGGTTCGACGCCGAACTGGCGGCAAATGCTGACAGCAAGGACCGCCCCGCGCTCTGGATTGTCGATGCCGCACAGGACAAGCAGACAAAACTGTCGTTCGCGGCGCTCTCGAAGCGCTCGAACCAGGTCGCCAACTTCCTCCGCGCGCAGGGCCTCAAGCGCGGCGACCACCTTTTGCTGTTGCTCGGCAACGTGGTTCCGCTGTGGGAGACGATGCTGGCGGCGATGAAGCTCGGCGTCGTCGTGATTCCAGCGACGACGCTGCTCACCGCTGACGAACTTCGCGACCGGCTCGATCGCGGCAAGGCGAAAGCGGTGGTCGCCGCCGAGGATCAGGTCACAAAATTCGCGAGCCTTGGCGCCGAGAGTGTCGTCCGCATCGTGGTCGGCGCGGCTTCCAACGGCTGGCTGGCCTATGACGAGGCGGCGAAAGCCTCGGAGAGCTTCGCGCCTGATGGTCCGACCAACGCCGACGACCCGATGCTGCTCTATTTCACCTCGGGCACGACGGCGAAACCAAAGCTGGTCCGGCACAGCCAGCGCAGCTATCCGGTCGGCCATCTCTCGACGATGTACTGGATCGGGCTGAAGCCCGGAGACGTTCACCTCAACATCTCATCGCCCGGTTGGGCCAAGCACGCCTGGAGCTGCTTCTTCGCGCCGTGGAATGCGGGCGCGACCGTGTTCGTGGTGAACCAGCCGCGCTTCGATGCCAAGGCGCTGCTCGCCACCATCGGCCGCTGCGGCGTCACCACGCTGTGTGCGCCGCCCACGGTATGGCGGCTGTTCATCCAGGAGAACCTTGCATCGTTCAAGGTGGCCTTGCGCGAGGTTTGCGGCGCCGGCGAACCGCTGAACCCTGAAGTGATTGATCAGGTGCGGGCGGCCTGGGGACTTACCATCCGTGACGGATACGGGCAGACCGAAACCACGGCGCTCGCCGGCAACTCGCCGGGCCAGAAGATCAAGGTCGGCTCGATGGGTCGGCCGCTGCCGGGCTATCGCGTGCAGATCAGCGACGCCGACGGGAACCCGGCCAAGGAAGGCGAGGTCACGCTGGTGCTCGGAACTGAGCGCCCGGCCGGCCTGATGCAGGGCTATCAAAGCGACGACGGCAAGCTGTCTGGCGCCGAAGGCGAGCTCTATCGCAGCGGCGATGTCGTGTTCGAAGACGACGAGGGCTATCTCACCTTCGTCGGCCGCTCCGATGACGTGTTCAAGTCGTCGGATTACCGCATCAGTCCGTTCGAGCTCGAGAGCGTGCTGCTGGAGCATGAGCTGGTCGCGGAAGCCGCGGTGGTGCCGAGTCCGGATCCGATCCGGCTCGCCATTCCCAAGGCCTTCGTGCTGCTGACGTCGGGCGCGGAGCGTTCGCCCGAGACCGCGTTCTCCATCTTCAAACATCTCCATGCGCGCCTCGCACCATTCAAGCGCATTCGCCGTCTCGAAATCGTCACCGAGCTGCCGAAGACGATCTCTGGAAAAATCCGTCGCGTCCAGCTACGACGGCTGGAACGCGACAATGATCGCGACGATCCACTGCGCGGCCGGGAATTCCGCGAGGAGGAGTTTCCGGAGCTGGCAAAGACACGGAGCGAGACCTAAGTGAACGAAGTCTGGAAGAAGCCGCCGATTACGCTTCAGGCCTATCAAGCCATGGTCGGCAAGGAGATCGGCGTGTCCTCGTGGCACCTGATCGATCAGCCCCGCATCGACACCTATGCCGACGTGATCGAGGATCACCAGTTCATCCATGTCGATCCGGAACGCGCGAAGAAAGAGACCGCGTTCGGCACGACGATTGCGCACGGCTTCCTGACGATGTCGCTGATGTCGATCATGTCCTACGAGGTGATGCCGGTGATCGCGGGCACCACGATGGGCGTGAACTACGGCTTTGACAAGCTGCGCTTCATCTCCCCGGTCCGCTCGGGCAAGCGCGTTCGCGGCCGCTTCGTGCTGACGGAGGCCAAGCTGCGCAAGCCCAATGAGTTGCAGTCCCGCACCAACGTCACGGTCGAGATCGAAGGCGAGGACAAGCCCGCGCTGGTCGCGGATTGGCTCGGGCTGATCTATTTCGAGTAACTCCGCCCGCCATGGCCGGGCTTGACCCGGCCATTTATCGCTGCTCAAAAGCTGACCAAATCCCCCGCGGAGCGCTCTTACCCTCTCCCCCTGTGGGAGAGGGTGGCTTCGCGGAACGCGAAGCCGGGTGAGGGGTATCTCTCCGCGGACTCGCCTGCCGAGACAGACCCCTCATCCGGCGCTTGCGCGCCACCTTCTCCCACAAGGGGAGAAGGAAGAAAGGAAGCACTATGGCAATCAGGTTCGACGGACGCGTCGCTATCGTCACCGGCGCGGGCAATGGTCTTGGCAAGGCTCACGCGCTGGGATTGGCCAGCCGCGGCGCCAAGGTCGTGGTCAACGATTTCGGCGGCGCGCGCGATGGCACCGGCGGCTCGCTGTCGCCGGCCGAATCCGTTGTCGAGGAGATCCGCAAGGCCGGCGGCACCGCGATGGCCGACGGCGCGGACGTGTCGAATTTCGAGCAGGTCACCGCCATGGTCGAGCGCGCCACCAAGGAATGGGGCAGCGTCGATCTCCTGTGTGCCAATGCCGGCATCCTGCGCGACAAGTCGTTCGGCAAGATGGAAGCGGCCGATTTCCAGAAGGTGCTCGACGTGCATCTCGTCGGCACCTTCTATTGCTGCAAGGCGGCCTGGGCCGGCATGCGCGACCGCAACTACGGCCGCATCGTGCTGACCACCTCGTCGTCCGGCCTTTACGGCAATTTCGGCCAGGCCAATTACGGCGCGGCGAAATCCGGCATGGTGGGCCTGATGAACGTGCTCGCGGAAGAGGGCCGCAAGAACGACATCCGCGTCAACATCATCTCGCCGACCGCGGCGACCCGCATGACCGAAGAGCTGCTGCCGCCGCAGGCGCTGCAACTGATGAAGCCGAACGCGATCACGCCGGCGGTCGAGTACATGCTCAGCGAGGACGCGCCGACCCGCACCATCATGGGCGCCGGCGCCGGCTCCTTCGCGGTGATCAAGATTCTCGAGAGCGAAGGCATCAACCTGCCGGAGTCCGAATGGACGCCGGACGCGGTCGCCGCGCATTTCGCGGAGATCAGCGACATGTCGAAGGCCAAGGCGCTGACGGGCGCGTTCGAGCAGACGCAGAAGTACGTGGCGCAGGCCGCGGCAAGAGCGGGGATCAAGCTCTAGCCGGACTGTCATTCCGGCGCGTCGCAAGCAGCGAGCCCGGAACCGTACTCATCGTCATGGCCGGGCTTGTCCCGGCCATGACGTTCTTGCGAGGCTCTCGTGGATGTCCGGGACAAGCCCGGGCATGACGACCTGTTCCGTAGAACCGGCGTGCTCTAAAATTCGGACCATGACCTCAACGGACAACCACATCGCCGTCATCGGCGCCGGCCCCGCCGGGCTGACGGCGGCGGAGGTACTTGCGCAGGGCGGCGCCCGCGTCACCGTCTATGACGCCATGCCGTCCGCAGGTCGCAAATTCCTGATGGCCGGCCGCGGCGGGCTCAATCTTACCCACAGCGAGCCGCTGACGCAATTCATGGCGCGCTATCGCGAGGCGGCACCGAAGCTGCAAGCGGCGATCGAGGCGTTCCCGCCGGATGCGCTGCGGGCCTGGAGCGAGGCGCTGGGCGAGCCGACCTTCGTCGGCACCAGCGGGCGGGTGTTTCCGAAAGCGTTCAAGGCCTCGCCCTTGCTGCGCGCCTGGCTGCGGCGGCTCGATGCTGGCGGCGTGCGGTTTGCGTTTCGTCATCGCTGGATCGGCTGGGACGAGCACGGCCGGTTGCTGTTTCGCACCGGCGACGGCGAACGGTCGATCGAGGCCAGGGCAGTGGTGCTCGCCCTTGGCGGGGCAAGCTGGCCGCGGCTCGGATCGGACGGCGACTGGGTCGATCTTCTCGCCGCAAGGGGCATTGCCGTCTCGAAGCTCCGGCCGGCCAATTCCGGCTTTATGGTCGCGTGGTCCAAAGTGTTCCGCGACCGTTTCGAGGGCCAGCCGCTCAAGGGCGTGATGCTGACGATCGGCGCGCACACGGTGCGCGGCGAAGCGATGATCACGCGTGGCGGCATCGAAGGCGGTGCGATCTACGCGCTCTCGGCCGAGCTGCGCGAGGCGGTGCTGGATCTCGGGCACGCGATGCTGACGATCGCGCTGCGGCCGGACCTTGCCGTCGCAGACCTGACAACGCGCCTGTCGGGCACGCGCGGCAAGCAATCGCTGGCAAACTTCCTGCGCAAGGCGGCGCAATTGTCGCCGGTCGGCATCGGCCTGATGCAGGAGGCCGCCATCGCGTCCGGCCGGCCGCTGGCGTCGTTCTCACCGGCCGAACTCGCGCGCCTGATCAACGCAATCCCGGTTCGGCTCACCGGCACAGCGCCGATCGATCGGGCGATCTCGACGGCAGGCGGAATAACGTTCGACGAGCTGGACGAGCACTTCATGCTGCGCAAGCTGCCGGGCGTGTTCGCCGCCGGCGAGATGCTGGATTGGGAGGCGCCAACGGGCGGCTACCTGCTCCAGGCGTCATTCGCGACGGGGGCTGCGGCGGGCAGGGGCGCGCTGGGCTGGGTCGTCCAATTGCAGAAATCGTAGGGTGGGCAAAGGCGCGAAGCGCCGTGCCCACCATCTTTTCCAGGCACTGCGAGAAAGTCGTGGGCACGCTCGCTTTGCCCACCCTACGGCAATGTGCTCCCTACCGCAGCTTCCCCCGCGCCGCGACTGGCAGCGTGCCGATGATCTCCTCGCCGCGCACCATCACCACTTCGTCCATCATGTTGACGACGACGCAGACATGGTTCGGCACGATGCGGACGACGTCGCCGACATTCGGCCGCGTGTTGCTGCGGGAGAGGTCGAGGAAGCCGTGCTCCTCGGCGAATTTCGCGATCTTGGCCTCGGGATGCTCCAGGATCAGGCCGTGGCCGTCGAGGCCGCCGGTATCCGACGTCAGCGTCTTCGAGCCGGCGTCGAGAATGCCGCGCTCGGGCGCGGCACGGCTCACCACGGTCGAATAGATGTGCAGCGCGCAATCGTCCCAGCCGGCGACGCCGGCGGCGACCTGCATGCGGTCATTGTAGATATAGGTGCCGAAGCGATGCTCGGTGCCGCCCTTGAGCTTGCCGATGTTGACCAGGTTCGGCGTGCCGCCGGTCGAGACGATCTTGGCGTCGAGCCCGTGCGCGCGCGCGCCGGCCAGCGCCTCGTCATAGAATTTCTGTGCCTCAGCCCAGCCGGCCTCGGTCGGATACAGCATGAAGCCGGCGAACGCGAGTCCCTTGGAGGCTGCGATCTCACGCGCCAGCGCGATCGCCTCGGCCGGCGTTTCGACACCCGCACGCTTGCGGCCGGTGTCGCATTCGACGACGACCGAAAGCGGGCGGCCCGATGCTGCGGCTGCCTTGGGCAACCCGGCGACGACGGTCGAATTGTCGGCCGCTACCGTCATGTTGGCCTTCGCCTGCAGCGCGCCGAGGCGCGCCATCTTCTCTTCGCCGAGCAGATTGTAGCTGATCAGGATGTCGTCGATGCCGGCATTGGCCATGATCTCGGCTTCGCCGAGCTTCTGGCAGGTGATGCCCTTGGCGCCGGCCGCGACCTGCATCCTGGCGATGGTCGGGTTCTTGTGCGTCTTGATGTGCGGGCGGTTGGCGATGCCGGCGTCGTCGCAGGCCTTCTGGATGCGCGCGATGTTGCGCTCGACCCGATCCATGTCGATCACGGCGCAGGGCGTGCCGTATTCGCGGGCGATTTTTGCGGCGAGGGGAGTGGTCATGTGATGTCTCTATGTTCGGTCCTGTAGGATGGGTAGAGCGCAGCGAAACCCATCATTCGCAGCAACCGGGTAGCTATCGATGGGTTTCGCTGCGCTCTACCCATCCTACGATTCAAGCTTGTTCAATCTCTTCGCGGAGCATTTCGAGTTCGAGCCAGCGCTCTTCGGCGGAGGACAGTTCTTCATGCGCCTTGGCGATCGCGGCGGAGGTGTCGTCGAATTTCCTGCGATCCCTAGTGTAGAGATCGGGATCGTCGAGCACGCGCTGCAGTTTTGCAATATCTGCCTGCAACGTCTCCATCTTCTTCGGCAGCGTTTCCAGCGCGTGCTTCTCGTTGAAGCTCAGCTTCCGCTTCGGCGCCGAAGCTGGAGCAGCGGAGCGTTCCTCTTTCTTCTCCGCCGGGGCTTGCGCCTTCGCCGTCTCGCGCTTCAGGTCGGCGCCGCGTTGCGCCAGCATGTCGCTGTAGCCGCCGGCATATTCGACCCACTTGCCGTTGCCTTCGGGCGCGATCACGGAGGTGACGACGCGGTCGAGAAAATCGCGGTCATGGCTGATCAGGATCACCGTGCCTTCGTAATCGCCGAGCATCTCCTCCAGCACGTCGAGGGTTTCGAGATCGAGATCGTTGGTCGGCTCGTCCAGCACCAGGAGGTTCGACGGCTTTGCCAGTGCGCGCGCCAGCATCAGCCGGCCGCGCTCGCCGCCGGAGAGCACCTCCACCGGCGTGCCGCGCTGCTCCTGCGCGAACAGGAAGTCCTTCATGTAGCCGACGACGTGCTTGGGCTTGCCGCCGACCATGATTTGATCGCCGCGGCCGCCGGTCAGGGCCTCCGCCAGCGTCGATTTGGGATCGAGGCTTTCGCGGTGCTGGTCGAGCGTCGCTACCTCCAGATTGGCGCCGAGACGTATCGTACCGGAATCCGGCTGCATGCCGCCGGTGAGCAGATTGACCAGCGTGGTCTTGCCGGCGCCGTTCGGGCCGATGATGCCGAGCCGGTCGCCACGCTGGATGCGGGTCGAAAAGTTCTCGACGATCTTGCGCTCGCCATAGGCCTTGGTGATGCCCTTCGCCTCGATCACCAGCTTGCCGGATTGCTCGGCTTCGGCCGCCGCGAGATTGGCGCTGCCGGCGGTGCCGCGATAGTTGCGGCGCTGGTCGCGCAGGGCATGCAGATTGGCGAGCCGCTTGACGTTGCGCTTGCGCCGTCCGGAGACGCCGTGGCGAAGCCAGTGCTCCTCGTCGACGATCTTGCGGTCGAGCTTGTGCTGGTCGCGCTCCTCTTCCGCCAGCACCTCATCGCGCCAGGTCTCGAACGAGGCAAAGCCGCGATCGATCTGCTTGATCCTGCCGCGGTCGAGCCAGGCGGTCGAGCGTGACAGATTGGTGAGGAAGCGGCGGTCGTGGCTGATGATCACCAGCGCGCTGCGGCGGCTGTCCAGCTCCTTTTCCAGCCACTCGATGGTGGAGAGATCGAGATGGTTGGTGGGCTCGTCCAGCAGCAGGATGTCGGGCGAGGGCGCGAGCACATACGCCAGCGCCGCGCGGCGGGCCTCGCCGCCGGAGAGATTGTGCGGGTCCTCGTTGCCGGTCAGCCCGAGCTGCTCCAGCAGATAGCGCGCCTGGTAAGGATCGTCGCCGGGGGCGAGGCCGGACTCGACATAGGCGAGCGTGGTCTTGTGGTCACCGAAGTCCGGCTCCTGCGGCAGGTAGCGAACCGTGGCGCCCGGCTGCACGAAACGCGTGCCGGAGTCGGGCTCGACCAGGCCGGCTGCGATCTTGAGCAGTGTTGATTTGCCGGAGCCGTTGCGGCCGATCAGGCAGACGCGCTCGGATGGCGCGACGTTGAGCTCCACGCCTGACAACAGCGGCGTGCCGCCGAAGGTCAGCCTGATGTCTTTCAACTGGATCAGCGGCGGCGCCATGGTCAGCCCTGACTCGTTGCTGCCGCATCGGCGCGGCGGCGGGCGATCCGGCGCAGCGTCTGGTCGAGCGCCGAAAGGAAGGCGGAGCGGTCGCGCGGCGCGAACGATCGCGGGCCGCCGGTGACCTCGCCGGCCGAGCGCAGATCCGTCATGAGATTGCGCACTGCCAGCGTCATCCCGATCGATTCTTCGGTGAAGGGTTTTCCATTCGGCGCGATCACGTCGGCGCCCGCCTTCACGCACCGGCTCGCCAGCGGAATGTCCGACGTCACGACGACGTCGCCGGGCCTGGCGCGCTCCGCGATCCAGTCGTCCGCTGCGTCCATGCCGGCACCCGCGGCGATGCGCTCGATCAAGGGGTCCTGCGGCACGCGAATGAAATTGCCGGCAACGACGCTCACGGGCACGCCGTGCCGGAGCGCGACACGGTAGATCTCGTCCTTCACCGGACAGGCGTCGGCGTCGACATAGATGCGGGTGGGGGTGTCAGTCATTCGCCGCGTGGTACCCTATTCGGGCCCCAAAGGCGAGGGGATTGACCCTGGTTCCTCAGGCCCTACGATCGCTCCCGAACAACAAGAAAACAGGGAAGATGCCCATGCCGAACCGGCTCGAAACCTACCGCGTCGAGGCTTACAACACCGCCAAGCAGTCCGAAAACAAGATGCACGACGACAATGTGGCACGCCGCTTCGGCTTTTCCGGCGGACTGGTCCCCGGCGTCGACGTGTTCGCCTACATGATGCACGTGCCGATCGCGCGCTGGGGACACGATTTCCTGTCGCGCGGACTGGTCGAGGCCCGCTTCATCAAGCCGGTCTATGACGGCGAAACCGCCGACGTTGATGCCACCGAGCACAACGGCCTGCTTACGATCGAGGTGTTCAGCCGCACCGAGCTTTGCGCCACCGGGACGGCCTCGCTGCCGGCGAAGGCGCCTGCGGTGTCCTTGAGCGATTATGTCGAGGTCCCCGCGGTCGCCGAGCGAAAGCCGGTCAGCCCCGCGACGTTCGAAACAGGCAAATGGCTCGGCACGACGCCCCGACGCTGGGCCGGGCAGGACGCCAATGACTATCTCGCCGACATCAGGGAGATCGACCCGATCTTCACGCGCGAGGACCTCGGTCATCCCGGCCTGATCCAGCGCGTCATGAACCGCGTCCTCGTCGACAACACCATTCTGGGGCCCTGGATTCACGTCGGCAGCCGCATGCAGCTGCTGTCAGCCGCGCGCGTCGGTGACGAGATCTCCGCGCGCGCAAAAGTCACCGCGAACTACGAGAAGAAAGGCCACCGCTTCGTCGAACTCGACGCGCTGGTCGTCGCCAACGGCACGACGCCGCTCGCGCACTGCCAGCACACCGCAATCTACCAGCCGCGCGAGCAGGCGGCGGCGTAGGGAACGGGGCACACCATCGCCACATCGTCATGCCCGGGCTTGTCCCGGGCATCCACGTTCTTCATGCCTCGTGGTAAGGCGTGGATGGCCGGGACAAGCCCGGCCATGACGACCGAAAAAACGCAGCCCTTACGCCGCCTTGGCCTGCGCCTCCTGGATCGCACGCCACACGCGCTCCGGGGTCAGCGGCATGTCGATGTGCTTGATGCCGTACTCCGAGAGCGCATCGATCACCGCGTTCACCACCGTGGACAGGCTGCCGGCGCAGCCGGCTTCGCCGCAGCCCTTGCTGCCGAGCGGGTTGGTCGTGGCCGGCACCGGGTGGTCGCCGACCGCCATGTTCGGCACGTCCTCGGCGCGGGGCAGGGCGTAGTCCATCAGCGAGCCCGTGATCGGCTGGCCGCTCTCGTCGTAGCGGACGTGCTCCATCAGCGCCTGGCCGATGCCCTGGACGACGCCGCCATGAAGCTGGCCCGCGACCAGCATCGGATTGATCACCGTGCCGAAATCGTTGACCGCGCTGTAGCGCACGATCTGCGTCACGCCGGTCTCCGGATCGATCTCGACCTCGGCGACGTGGCAGCCGTTCGGGAAGGCCGAGGCGATCGGCTCGCTGGTGTGATCGACATCGAGCGTCTCAGGCACGCCCTCCGGCATCTTGCCGTCGTGCAGCTTCTTGGCGAGCTCCATGATGTCGATGCTGCGATCGGTGCCTGCAATCGTGAACCTGCCACCTTCGAATTCGATGTCGGCTTCGGACGCCTCCAGCATATGCGCCGCGGCGCGCTTGCCTTTCTCGATGACGAGCTGGGCGGCGCCCACGATGGCCTGGCCGCTCGCCATGATCGAGCGCGAGCCGCCGGTGCCGTTGCCGGTGTGCACGATGTCGCTGTCGCCCTGCACCAGCTTGATGTTCTCGAAGGGAACGCCGAGCTGCGCGCTCAGCACCTGCGCGAACGGCGTGGCATGGCCCTGGCCGTAATCGAGCGTTCCGGTGATGAGCTGCACGGTGCCGTCGGGATCGAATACGATCTTGCCGAGCTCGGGGCTCGGCGGCGCCGTGACCTCGAGATAGGAGCCGACCGCTATGCCGCGCAGCTTGCCGGCCTTCCTGCTCTCCTTCTTGCGCTTGGCGAAATTCTCGTGGTCGGAAATCTCGAGCGCCTTGTTGAACACGGCCTGGAAGTCGCCGCTGTCATAGGTGACGCCGGAGGAGGCCGGGAACGGAATCTGGTTCGGCTTGATGAAGTTGCGCCTGCGCAAGGTCAGCCGGTTGATGCCCATCTCGTCGGCGGCGCGGTCGATCAACCGCTCCATGTAGTAGTTCGCCTCGGGCCGGCCGGCGCCGCGATAGGCGCCCATCAACGTGGTGTTGGTCAGCACCGTCTTGATGTCGACCGCCATCAGCGGCGTGCGATAGACGCTGGAGAAATTCTTGCCCGTGTTGAGCGAGAGCGGGCCCGGCGCGACGCCGGTGATGTAGGCGCCGAGATTGCCGTAGCCGGACAGCTTGGCCGCGAGGAAATGCCCCTCGGCGTCGAGCGCGAGCTCGGCGTGGATCTTCTGCGCACGGCCGTGGCTGTCGGAGAGGAAGCTGGTGGAGCGCTCGTCAAGCCACTTCACCGGACGTCCCAGCGCCTTGGCCGCATACAGGATGCACATGTATTCGGGATAGTTGACGTTCTTCATGCCGAAGGAACCGCCGACATTGGCGGTCAGGATGCGCACCTTGTCATTCGGCACGTTGAGGTTCCTGGCGAGATTGGCGCGGTTGCCGGCGACACCCTGCGTCGGCACCTGAAGCGTGTAGCGCTCGGACTTCTTGTCGTAGGAGGCAAGGCCAACACGCGGCTCCATCGAGACCACGGCGACGCGGGTGTTCTCGATGTCGAGCTTTGTGACATGGGCGGCACTGGCAAAGGCCGCGTTGACCTTGTCCATGTCGCCATAATGGTAGTCGAGCGCGACGTTATCAGGGATGTGGTCGTAAAGCTGCGGCGCGCCAGGCTTGGCGGCTTCCTCGGGATCGGTCACCGCGGGCAGCGGCTCGATATCGAGCTCGACCGCCTCGGCGGCGTCGCGCGCCTGCGCCAGCGTCTCCGCCACCACGAAGGCGACGGGATCGCCGACGAAGCGGACCTTGTCGGTCGCGAGCGGCTGGCGGTTGGTCTGGAGCAGGGGCGAGCCGTCACGGCTCTTCAGCGGCAGGCCGCAGGTGAAGGGGCCATAACCGGCGGCATCGAGATCCTTGCCGGTCCACACCCCCAGCACGCCCGGCATCGCCTTGGCAGCCTCGCTGTTGATGCCGCGGATGATGCCATGGGCATGGGTGGAGCGGACGATCACGGCATAGGCCTGGCCGGGCAGGTTGAAATCGTCGGTGTAGCGGCCCTTGCCGCGCACCAGCGTGTCGTCCTCCTTGCGGCGGACCGGTTGCCCGACGCCATATTTTTGCAGTGCAATAGCGTTCTCGAGCGTGGACGATTTGGTGTGTTCTTGCATGGAATTGACCTGAAAAGCCGGCATTTGCGCATTTTCGCGGCAGCGGGAGACCGGACTCTCCTCAGATAACCCACCACCCCGTTCACGACAACGCACGAATGGGCATGGTCCCATGTGATGCGTTGTTGCGCAGGCCTGCCGCGCTGCTAATGTTTCAGGCGAAAAATCAATTCCAGACCGGCCCGACCGGCCGCGGAAAGACAATTTGTATGAATGACCACACGCGGCTACGCGACGGCCATGTAAGCCAACATGGGCCGCACGGCGAGCTGGAGGGGTCGATGGCGGCGGTGGCGTTGGCCGCCGATCCGGCCATTGGCGCGCAAGCGCCGGGAGCCGGCGTCTATGCGGCGCTGGACCTCGGCACCAACAATTGCAGGCTGCTGATCGCCTGTCCGACCCACGACGGCTTTCGCGTGGTCGATTCCTTCTCACGCATCATCCGGCTCGGCGAGGGCGTCTCCGCGACCGGGTGCATCAGCGAGGCCGCGATCGAGCGCGCCATCGCGGCGCTCAGCATTTGCCGCGACAAGATCAACCTGCGGAAGGCGCGGCGGCTGCGGCTGATCGCGACCGAAGCCTGCCGCGCCGCCTCGAACGCGGAGGGCTTCCGCAGCCGCGTCGCGGCCGAGACCGGGATCGAGCTCGAGGTGATCGACCGCGAGACCGAGGCTTCTCTCGCCGTGCTCGGCTGCTCGCCGCTGGTCGACCCCAGAGGACGCGGTGCGATCCTGTTCGACATCGGCGGCGGCTCGACCGAACTGGTGCGGATCGAGCGCGATCCCGCAAATCCGCAGCCGCGCATCAAGGCCTGGATGTCGATCCCGTACGGTGTGGTCACGCTCGCCGAGCAGTTCGGCGGCCGCGACGTGACGCCCGGGATCTATGCCGCGATGGAGCGCGAGGTCGCAAGCCATGTCACCCCGTTCGCGGAGGAGCACGGCAGCGATCTCACCGACATGCACCTGCTCGGCACGTCCGGCACGGTGACGACGCTCGCCGGCATCCACCTCAACCTGCCGCGCTATGACCGCCGCCGTATCGACAGCATCTGGATGAACGATGCGGATATCACCGCGACCATCAGCAGGCTGCTCGGCATGAGCTACGAGGAGCGCGCGAACAACAGCTGCATCAGCGTCGAGCGCGCCGACCTCGTGCTGGCCGGCTGCGCCATCCTCGATGCCATCCGCCGCGCCTTTCCGCTGCCGCGCCTGCGCGTCGCCGACCGGGGCCTGCGCGAAGGCATGCTGGTCGAGATGATGCGCGAGGACGGCGCGCTCAGGAGCTGGTGAGTATGGCCAAGGACACCACCGGCCGCTTGCACGTCCAAGTCAAGACCAAGGTCAAGACCGGCGGCAAGCGCAAATTGTCGTCCAAGCTCTGGCTGGAGCGGCAGCTCAACGATCCCTATGTCGCGAAGGCCAAGGCGGCAGGTTATCGCTCGCGCGCGGCGTTCAAGCTTTTGGAGATCGATGACAAGTATCGGCTGTTGAAACCCGGCATGGCCGTGGTCGACCTCGGCGCCGCGCCCGGCGGCTGGAGCCAGATCGCCGCCAAGCGCGTCGGCTCGACGGAAGGCAAGGGCAAGGTCGTCGCGATCGATCTGCTGGAGATGCCCGAGATCCCCGGCGTCGATTTTGCGCAGCTCGACTTCATGGACAATGACGCGCCGGAGAAGCTCACGGCAATGCTGGGCGGCAAGGCCGACGTCGTGATGTCCGACATGGCCGCCAACACCACCGGCCACCGCAAGACCGACCAGCTCCGCATCGTCGGCCTGGTCGAGACGGCCGCTGCTTTTGCCTGCGACGTGCTCAAGCCCGGCGGCACGTTCCTCGCAAAGACGTTCCAGAGCGGCGCCGATGCCGAACTGCTCGCCCAGCTCAAGCGCGACTTCGCCACGGTGCGCCACGTCAAGCCCGCCGCGAGCCGGCAGGATTCCTCCGAGCGCTACGTGCTGGCGACGGGGTTTCGCGGCGGGGGAACGGCGTAGCCGCGTACTCCCGTCATTCTGGGGCGCCTCGAAGAGACGAAACCGGAATCCATCTCTCAACACGTTCTGGGGGTGATAGATTCCGGGTTCGATGCTGCGCATCGCCCCGGAATGATCGCGGAGGTTTACCCCAGCCGCTGGTCCCGCACGTCCTGCGTATCCTCGCTCGCCGCCTTGACGGCGGCCTTTGCCGCGCCTTTGCCCGCGCCCTTGCGGCTGGCGATTTCCACGGCCTTGCGGCCGGAGATCTCGTTGCCGGCGTCGGCGGGCATCTGCCAGAAGAACCAGCTCGACGCGGCCGAGGTCAGCGCGACCACGACGAAGGCGGGCGCGAACACGGTGGCGTTGAGCTCGCTGACATGGCTGAACCACATCGTCGTCTCGACACAGGCCGCGCCGACGGCGACGCCGGCCGAGATCGCGAGCTGCTGGTTGACGCTGACGAGGGTGGTGGCGCGGCTCATCTGCGCGGTCTCGACCTCGGCATAGGCGACCGTGTTGATCGCGGTGAACTCCAGCGAGCGGAAGAAGCCGCCGACCACCAGGATGACCATAATGATCAGCAGCGGCGTCGACACCGTGAACAGCGCGCAGACGCCGAGGAAGAACGCGCTGACGATCGCGTTCACCGTCATCAGGTTGCGGAAGCCGAAGGTGCGGATGATGCGGGCGGCCAGCGTCTTCATGCCCATCGCGCCGAGCGAGGAGGCGAAGGTGACGAGGCCGGAATGGAACGGCGTCAGCCCGAAGCCGATCTGCATCAAGAGCGGCAGCAGGAACGGCAGCGCGCCGATGCCGAGGCGGAACAGGAAGCCGCCGAGCACGGCCGCGCGCAGCGTCGGCAGCTTCAGAAGCGAGAAATCCAGCACCGGCGATCCCGTACGCCGGGCATGCATGACGTAGAGCGTCATCGAGATCGCGCCGCCCGCGACCAGCGCGGCAACGGTGCTCCATGGCAGCAGATTGAGGCCGGCAACCGACAGGCCGAAGGCGATGCCTGCGAGTCCCAGCCCAGCGAGCACCATGCCGTAGAGATCGAACGGCTCGCGTTCCTCGCTCTTGATCGGGTCGATGAAGCGCAAGGCCATGAAGATGCCGAGCAGCCCGATCGGGATGTTGATCAGGAAGATCCAGTGCCAGGACGCGTAGGTGGTGATGAAGCCGCCGAGCGGCGGGCCGATCACCGGGCCTATGAGGGCAGGGACCGTCACCCAGGCCATGGCATTGACCAGCGCACTTTTGTCGACCGAGCGCAGCAGCACGAGGCGTCCGACCGGCGTCATCATCGCGCCGCCCATGCCTTGCAGGATGCGCGCGAAGACGAAGTCGGTGACCGAGGTCGAGAGCGCGCAGCCGACCGAGCCGACCATGAACACCCCGACCGCGATCGCGAACACCATGCGTGCGCCGAACCGGTCGGCGGTCCAGCCGCTCGCCGGAATGAATACCGCCAGCGACAGCAGATAGGAGGTGATCGCGAGCTTCAGCGTCAGCGGGCTGGTGCCGATGTCGGCCGCGATCGCCGGCAGCGAGGTGGCGATCACCGTCGAGTCCATGTTCTCCATGAAGAGAGCAGTGGCCACGATCAGTGGAATGACGCGTTGCTTGTCGACCATGACGGATTGGTAATGAAATCGGAAGGAAGGACGGAGTTGCGGCTTATCATCGCCACCAGGCGGAGACCATTGCGGATCGGCGCATGGCACCTAAGTCCCGCGTAACAACGGTGTGACCCTGCGTCTCCGTCATCCCGGGGCGCGCCGCTTGGCGCGAGCCCGGAAGCCATTGGGCCGCGGGACCGCTGTGGGATGGATTCCGGGTTCGCGATGTCGTCGCGCCCCGGAATGGCAGCGGGTGGGCCGCGCGCGGGCTATCCCCGCCGAATTTACGTAAAATGCCTGTGCATGGCTGGCCGGCGGCCCGAATTGCTTTGATTCGTCACGCGGCCGTGCTATCGACCCGCGTCAACCCCACCGATGGGCTCCGATTCTCCGGCGATGCCGCAAGGTACGCCGAGGGCGGCGCTCATCCATAAGCATTTGCGGCAGGGCCGCAGGAAGGAGTTGGCAGATGGCCACGGTGCAACTTCAAGGCATCCGCGAAGCCCTTACGTTCGACGACGTGCTGTTGAAGCCGGGCCTGTCCGACGTCATGCCGGGCGAGGTCGACATCCGTTCCCGCGTCACCCGCGCCATTCCGCTCAATATTCCGATCATGGCCTCCGCCATGGACACGGTCACCGAGGCCCGCATGGCGATCGCCATGGCGCAGTCCGGCGGCCTCGGCGTCATTCACCGCAATTTCGATCCCGAAGGACAAGCCGCCCAGGTGCGGCAGGTCAAGCGCTACGAGTCCGGCATGGTGGTGAACCCGCTCACCATCAGCCCCGAGGCCACGCTCGACGACGCGCTGAAGCTGATGAGCGATCACGGCATCTCCGGCATTCCCGTCGTCACCGGCGCGGGCAAGTCCACGCCCGGCAAGCTGGTCGGCATTCTCACCAACCGTGACGTGAGGTTTGCGACCAACCGCCAGCAAAAGATCTCCGAGCTGATGACGCACGAAAACCTCGTCACGGTCCGTGAGAATGTCAGCCAGGACGAGGCGCGGCGGATGCTGCACCAGCACCGCATCGAGAAGCTGCTCGTCGTCGACGAGCAATATCGCTGCGTCGGCCTCATCACCGTGAAGGACATGGAGAAGGCGGTCGCCCATCCGCTCGCCTGCAAGGACGCGCAAGGGCGCCTTCGCGTCGCCGCGGCCACCACCGTCGGCGATACCGGCTTCGAGCGCACCGAGCGCCTGATCGATGCCGGCGTCGACCTCGTCGTCGTCGATACCGCGCATGGCCATTCCCGTCACGTGCTGCACGCGGTGAACCGCATCAAGCGTCTGTCCAACTCGGTGCAGGTCGTCGCCGGCAACGTCGCCACCACCGAGGGCGCGCAGGCGCTGATCGACGCGGGCGCGGATTGCATCAAGGTCGGCATCGGCCCGGGCTCGATCTGCACCACCCGCATCGTCGCCGGCGTCGGCGTGCCCCAGCTCACCGCGATCATGGATGCGGTGGAAGCGGCGAAGAAGTCCGACATCCCGGTCATCGCCGACGGCGGCATCAAATACTCCGGCGACCTTGCGAAGGCGCTTGCCGCCGGTGCCGACATCGCCATGGTGGGCTCGCTGCTCGCCGGCACCGACGAGACGCCCGGAGAAGTGTTCTTGTGGCAAGGCCGCTCCTACAAGGCCTATCGCGGCATGGGCTCGGTCGGCGCGATGGCGCGCGGATCGGCCGACCGCTATTTCCAGCAGGACATCAAGGACACGCTCAAGCTCGTGCCCGAAGGCATCGAGGGCCAGGTGCCCTACAAGGGTGCGGTCGGCCACGTCATGCACCAGCTTGCCGGCGGCCTGCGCGCTGCGATGGGCTATGTCGGCGCACGCGACATGAAGGAGCTGCACGAGAAGGCCCAGTTCGTCCGCATCACCGGCGCCGGCCTGCGCGAAAGCCACGTCCACGACGTGACGATCACGCGCGAGAGCCCGAACTATCCGGGCGGGGGTTAGCCGCCGGCCTCGTGCCCCGGACGCAGCGTGGCACCTCTTCGGTGATGCGCTGCAGAGCCGGGGCCGCCCACGCCTCCGCGTCCTGCCGTGTTGCGTTCTGGGTCCCGGCCCTGGCGCAGCAACGTTTCACGTCGCAGCGCGTCCGGGACACGAGAGCTGTGCACGTCTCTGCATAACCGCTCCATCGCTTTTATATTGACGCGCTTCTCTCCCTCCGCTTCGCTCGCGCCGACAAAGCAATCCGGAGGAAGTCATGTCCCAAGGCAAACGCATCGTTCTCGCCGCACGTCCCGTCGGCGAACCCAAGCCGTCTGATTTTCGCCTGGAGGAATTTGCCGTTCCGACACCCGGACCAGGTGAAGTCCTGCTGCGCACGATCTGGCTGTCGCTCGATCCCTATATGCGCGGGCGCATGAGCGAGGGGCCGTCCTACGCTGCACCGGTGCCGATCGGCGGGGTGATGGAAGGCGAGGCGGTCAGCGAGGTCGCAGCCTCCAACAATCCCGATTTCGCGGTCGGCGACATCGTGCGCATCCGCTCCGGCTGGCAGACGCATGCGATCTCGAACGGCAAGGGCCTGATCAAGGTCGATCCCAAGCTCGGGCCGATCTCGACCTCGATCGGCGTGCTCGGCATGCCCGGTATGACGGCCTACACGGGCCTGCTCGACATCGGCAAGCCGCAACCCGGCGAGACCGTCGTCGTTGCCGGTGCTTCCGGCGCGGTCGGCTCGGCCGTCGGCCAGATCGCCAGGATCAAGGGCGCACGCGCGGTCGGCATCGCCGGCGGCAAGGACAAGTGCGACTACGTGGTCAAGGAGCTCGGCTTCGATGCCTGTATCGATCACCGCGATCCCGATCTCGCCGCCAGGCTCAAGGATGCCTGCCCGAAGGGGATCGACGTCTACTTCGAGAATGTCGGCGGCGCCGTGTTCGAAGCTGTGTTCCCGCTGCTCAATCCGTTCGCGCGCGTGCCGGTCTGCGGCCTCATCGCCCATTACAACGACACCGAGGCCAAGCCGCCGAAATGGGCCGGCGCGATGATGCGCAACATCCTCACCAAGCGGCTGACCTTCCGCGGCTTCATCGTTTCCGACTTCGCCGCGCGCCATGGCGACTTCCTGCGCGACATGTCCGCCTGGGTTCGCGACGGCAAGGTCAAGTACAAGGAATTCGTCACCGAGGGCCTGGAGAGTGCGCCCGGCGCCTTCATGGGCCTCCTGAAGGGCGCCAATTTCGGCAAGCAGCTGGTGCGGGTCGGGCCGGACAAGGCCTGAGCCGCCGCTTCCGGTCCCCGTTGGGGCGGGAATGGTTAAGAAAGAGTCACCGATCGGCCACACCTGCTCGCAAAAGCCGCAGGTGTGCGTGCCGGTTGATTGACGAGCCGGCGAAGGCATTGAATCATCGCGGATATTTTAGGTGCTGCGATGTTAGAGATTGGTATTTTCTGCGTCATTGTGCTGGCCGCCGCCTATTGGGCGACCATGTTCGTCATGGGCCGTCGCGACGACGTCATCCATGGCAAGTTCGTCCACGTCGACGAGGAGGGCGATTTCACGCAGGCCGCGATGCCGGTGCCGCCGCCATTCCCGAAGCGTCCGGTCAAGGTTGGGCAAGCTGCCGGGCATCCGCCCGCCAGTGATCCGGCGGCCAGGCCAGTGAACAGCGAGGCGCTGCAATCCCTGCTCGCCGCGATCCAGCAGGATCTCAAGAGCGTCGCCTGAGAACCGGTCGCGAGCTAATGCTCGCCGCCCATCTGGACGAGCAGCTCCTCGATGTCGACGTCCACCTGGCCCGCCGCGCGGACGTGACGAACCTCGAGACTGTCGGGCCGGAAGCGGTATTCGACGAGCCCGACTTCCTTGATCGCGATCCGGTCCTGGCGCTGATCGTTGATGACGAAACCGGCCGACGGCGCCCAGACGTGGCGGGTGTGGCGCGAGGTGAAGTCGCGGCGCTGGTGCACATGACCGCTGGCGATGAGACGCAGGTCGATAGTCCCGAACATCTCGATCAGCCGCGCCCGCGCCGGCTGCGGCACATAGCGGATCGAGGTCTCCGGCGTCTCGGGGTCGTCGGGCAGGTTGAGAAACAGCGGCTTGTGCAGGAACAGCGCGACCGGCCTGCCGTTCGTGCGCGACAGTTCGGAGGCGAGCCAGTCGAACTGCTCGGCCTCGAAGCCGAGTCCCGAATTCATCACCAGCGAGTTGAGGCCGATGAAGCGCCAGCCCGCGGCGTCGAACGACCAATGGTCTTCGCCGATGATGTCGCAAAATTGCCGGCGGTGAGCCGGGCTGACCGGCGGCTTCGGCGCCGGCCCGATCGCGGTCGGATTGTCGCCGATGTCGTGATTGCCGGGCAGGTAGCGGCAGGCGACGGGCAGGGCGTCATGCAGGCCTTTCGCGAATTCGGCGTCGTCGCGGCTGGTCGGCCCGTCGAACGAGACGTCGCCGGTGTTGACGACGAGATCGGGCCTGTCGGCGTCGATATGCTCGCTGATGCAGTGGAAGTTGGCGATCAGGCCGGGAAAGCGCCGGCCGAGATGGGTGTCGGAAATCTGGGTCAGGCGAAATTCGGGCATGCGATCATCCTACCCGTCGTCGCGCGTCGGAACGATGACGGCGCGGGCATGGATCGCAGCGAACAAAGTTTAAAGCACGCGGTAGCGGATGGTGTAGCCGTCCTGCGGGGCGACGGGGCCGGCGAGCGGCGAGGCGATGCGATCGGCGAGGTGCCAGGGGCCGAAATCGCTTTAGCTGTCGATGGTTGGTCGCAAGGCCGGGAACGCCGGTTCAAGTCGTTCATTGTCAGCGGCAAAAGTCGCGGCTAATGACAGTCGGCGGCATTTCGCCTCTCGGGAAAGTTCCGATGTCCGTTCAAATGGTTTTGCTGCCGGTCTTCGTGCAGGTCGCTCTCACCTTCGCGCTTCTGATCGGGATGGTCTTCGCGCGCCGCAAGACGCTGGTCTCCGGCGAAACCAGGATTCGCGACATTGCGCTAGGCGAGCCGAACTGGCCGAAGGGCGCCACGCAAATCGCCAATTGCTACCGCAACCAGTTCGAGCTGCCGGTGCTGTTCTACGTCCTGATCGCGCTGGCGTTGCCTTTGCGCCGCGCCGATCTCTTCATCGTGCTGATGTCCTGGGTGTTCGTCGTGGCGCGCTTTGCCCATGCCGGGATCTTCGTGTCCTCGAACGATCTGGGCCGGCGCTCCACCGTCTGGCTTGCCGGCGTGCTGGTGCTGCTGGCGATGTGGATGTACTTCGCGCTGAAGCTCTTGCTGCTGATCTGATCGCACATGATCCGGAAAAGTGGATCGCGGTTTTCCGATGAGATCATGCGCTAAACTGAAAGATTCAAATGACCCCCGCTGCCCGGCTGTCCGCAGCCATCGAACTGATCGACACCATCGAGAGGGACCGCGTGCCCGCGGCCAAGGCGCTGAAGGAGTGGGGCACCGCGCACCGCTTCGCCGGCTCGGGCGACCGCGCCGCGATCGCCGGTCTCGTCTGGGACGTGCTGCGCCGCTACGCCTCGAGCGCGTTCCTGATGGATTCCGATACCGCGCGGGCGCGCCTGATCGGCATGCTCCGCCTCGAGCGCAATATGGACACGGCGACCATGGCCGCGCTATTCGACGGCAGCCGGTTTGCGCCGGCGCCGCTGACCGAGGTCGAGCAGGCCGCGCTCGCCTCGCGCTCCCTGAAGGACGCGCCTGCCGCCGTGGCCGGCGACTATCCCGAATGGCTTGATCCGCACCTTGAAAAAGTCTTCGGCGGTGACCGTGCTGCGGAGGCCGCCGCGATGGCGAGCCGGGCGCCGCTGGATTTGCGCGTCAACACGCTAAAATCCAATCGCGACAAGGTGCTGCGTGCACTTGCTCATCTTCATGCGAAACCGACGCCGTGGTCGGCAACGGGCCTGCGCATCGAGCTTTCGGCCGACGCGCGCAACCTGGGCGTCCAGGCGGAAGAGGACTTCATCAAGGGCGCGATTGAAGTGCAGGATGAAGGATCGCAGCTTGCGGCCCAGCTTACCGCGGCAAAACCCGGCGAGCAGGTGATCGATCTCTGCGCCGGCGCCGGCGGCAAGACGCTGGCGCTCGCCGCCCTGATGCAGGGCAAGGGCCGCCTGATCGCGACCGACCGCGACAAGCGCCAGCTCGCGCCGATCCATGAGCGGCTGTCGCGCGCCGGCGTCCACAATGCCGACGTTCGCACGCCCAAGGGCGAGACCGATCCGCTGGCGGACATTCGCGCCTCGGCCGACCTCGTCGTGATCGACGCCCCCTGCACGGGGACCGGTACCTGGCGCCGCAACCCCGACGCCAAATGGCGCATGCGCTCGGGCGCGCTGGAGATCCGCCTGCGCGACCAGGCCGAGGTGCTCGCGCGCGCCGTGCCGCTGGTGAAGCCAGGCGGCCGCATCGCCTACATCACCTGCTCGGTGCTGGCGGAGGAGAACGGCGAGCAGGTCAGGGCATTCGTCGCGCGCCATCCCGAGTTCGCGGTGGTGCCGCCCGAGCAGACCGCGAGCGTGCTCTGGGACAAGGCGGAAGCTTTTGGCGAGGCTGCGCTCCAGTCGCCGGAGGGCTGGCTGATGACACCGCGACGGACCGGAACGGATGGATTTTTTGTGTCAGTGCTGAAAAAGGGCGCCTGATCTCGCGCCGCCGTCATTCCGCGGCGCGCCCTGCGGGCGCCCCGGAATGACGGGGAGACAAACAAAAGCCCCGCGGACCGGATCCCGGTCGCGGGGCTTTCTTGTTCTGGCGTTCTGCCGGTACGTCCGTGGTCAGAACGATGCGCAGGCGTTAGCCGACGCGGAGATTGTCAGCCGACGACTTGCCGCTGCGGCGGTCGGCGACGATGTCGAACGAGACCTTCTGGCCCTCGTTGAGGGTGGAGAGGCCGGCGCGCTCGACCGCGCTGATGTGCACGAACACGTCCTTCTGGCCGTCGTCCGGCTGGATGAAACCATAACCCTTTTGGGTGTTGAACCACTTCACGGTGCCCATAGCCATGGGTATTTCCTTTGTTAGAGATGGTACGCACGCGGACCGGTACGCGTCGCTGCGCCCATGATCCTGTTCAGTCGATTTTTGGAGAAGTCATCTGAAGCGTGCGCGCCCGTCTGTAACGAAGCGAAGCGGCCCAGTCGTTCGGCCAAGTATCGATGATCACAATATAGCGAGAATTTGGGGCCACTTCAAGGCACCACCCGTGGCTCGGGATGTCGCGTCTCTTTGCTATTTTGCGGTGCAAATAAACCGCCCGGGGCGCATCAGTCCACGATGAAAAGCGTGGCGCCGGTGGCCGTCGAGGACCGGTGTGCGGCGTCGCCGAAATCCGAGACCTGGTAGCTCATGCCGGCCGTCAGCTTGAATTTTCGCCCGTCGCGCAGCTCGGAGTCGAGCTCGCCCTTCAGCACGTAGAGCACGTGGCCGCGATCGCACCAATGATCGGCGAGATAGCCCGGCGAATATTCCACCATCCGCACCCGGAGATCGCCGATATTGAGCGTGCGCCACTTGGCCTCACCGCTCTCGCCGGGATGCGTGGTCGCCTCGATCCGGCTCCAGTCGGTGACGGTAAAGGGGGAGGTAGGGAGTTTCATGGAAGGATCCTGTCTTGATGGGGTGCATCGCTTGTTAGCCGATGCCGATTTCCGTGCATTTTACCTGGGCGGCGAGGGCGTCAGCGCACAGCCGGCCGCCTCTTGCATCCTGCTCGCATGGATGACCCAGACCAGCAGAGCGGCGGCGCTGATGCCGGAACCCAGCATGCAAACGCCGCTCCACCCCATCATCGCGTACACCATGGTCGCCGCGATTCCGCCAGCCGCGCTGCCGATCGAGTAGAACACCATGTAGCCGCCGACCAGCCTGCTCGCTGCGTCGGGACGGGCGGCGACGATCAGGCTCTGGCTGGTCACATGCACGGCCTGCAGCCCGAGATCCAGCATGATCACGCCTGCGACGACGAACCAGAGCGAGACCTGCAGGCAGGCGATCGCGCCCCAGGCGGCGAGCATCAGCATCAGCGACAGTCCGGTGGTGCGTTGGGCCCATCCGAGGTCGGCGAGACGGCCGGCATTGCGCGCGCCGAGTGCTCCGGCGAAGCCGGCGACCCCGAGCAGTCCAATCGTCGTGTGCGACAGCAGGAAAGGGGGCGCCGAAAGCGGCAGTACGATCGACGTCCAGAACACGTTGAGATCGGCAAAGATCAGGAACGCAAACAGGGCGCGCTGGCGCAGGATCGGCTCCTCGACGAACAGGGCCGCCGTCGAGCGCAATAGCGACAGATACGAGGAGCCGGCCATGGCCGCATGCGGACCGCGGGGCAGGACGCGCAACAGCAGGGCGGCCATGGCGAGCATGAGGCCGGCCGAGACCAGGTAGACCGTGCGCCAGCCGCCGATATCGGCCAGCGCGCCCGAGGCGAAACGCGCGAGCAGGATTCCCCCGACGACGCCGCTGGTCACTGTCCCGATGGCGCGGCCCCGGCCATCCGGTGTCGCGAGCGTTGCGGCAAAGGCGACCAGGACTTGCACGACGACGGCAAGCACGCCGACCAGCGTCAGTCCCGCGAGCAGGACCGTGGTGTGCGATGCGGTGCCGACGACCACGAGACCGATCGCTGACAGTGCAATCTGGCCGGCGATCAGTCGCCGGCGATCCCAGAGGTCGCCGAGCGGCACGATCAGGATCAGGCCGAACGCGTAGCCGATCTGTGTGAAGGTCACGACCATGCCGATCGCTGCGGGAGCGATGCCGAGGTCCTGGGCCATCGCGTCGAGCAGTGGCTGGGCGAAGTAGATGTTGGCGACGCTGAGGCCGCAAGCCAGCGCGAGCAGCAGCGCCATAGCGGAAGAAAGCCCGTGCCCGGCCGTCCCGGCGTTAGTTCTCGGATTGCCCCTGGTGAGGTTGCCGCTGGTCATTCGTCATCTCCGGTACGGTTCCTTTGGTCTTATAATAGGACCAGTTGCGACCGGCACTGTCCAGTCTTATCTTAGAACCAGATGGGAGCGGGAGCATGAAGCGGACAGGTTTTTCCGAGGCCGACTGCCCGGTGGCGCGCGCGCTCGATGCAATCGGAGACTGGTGGTCGCTCCTGATCGTGCGCGATGCTTTCGACGGGCTGCGCCGGTTCGGCGATTTCCAGAAGAACCTCGGCATTGCCAAGGGCATGCTCAGCACGCGCCTGCGCAAGCTGGTCGAGCTCGACGTGCTCGAACTGGTTCCGGCTTCCGACGGCAGCGCGTATCAGGAATACGCGCTGACAAGGCGGGGACGCGACTTGTTTCCTGTCATCGTCGGTTTGCGCCAATGGGGCGAGGCGCATCTCTATGCGCGCGGCGAGGCGCATTCCGACCTCGTGGACCAGACAGGCCAGCCGGTTGGGCCACTGGTGCTGCCGTCGCGAACCGGCCGGCCGCTGACGTGGTCCGACACGAAGGTGCGAAAGGTCGGCGCGCGCAAGCGCTGATGGCGCGGCGCAGACGGCGTTCTCCCTGATCGACCCTTTTCAGAGTGGGTCGATAATAGGTCATGATTACTGACCTATATCCGCTTGTCCATGCCCAAAGAAGCATGTGGGCGCGCGGCGTCCGCGGTTGCGGCGCGCCCGCTGCCAGCGTATCTGCTGGCCATGACAGCAGCACAGAACGACCGCTCCGCGTCGACGCCCTCGGTGGCCTCGGCGCACGACAAGATTCTCATCGTCGACTTCGGCAGCCAGGTGACGCAGCTGATCGCGCGCCGCGTGCGCGAGGACGGCGTCTATTGCGAGATCGTGCCGTTCAACAAGGCCGAAGAGGCCTTCAAGGAGATGAAGCCGAAGGCGGTGATCCTCTCCGGCGGCCCCGAGTCCGTGCACGAGGCCGGCTCGCCCCGCGCGCCGCAATTGATCTTCGCCTCCGGCGTGCCCGTGATGGGCATCTGCTACGGCCAGATGACCATGGCAGCCCAGCTGGGCGGCGAGGTCGAGGGCGGTCATCACCGCGAATTCGGACGCGCCGATGTCGAGGTCAAGGCCGAGAGCAAGCTGTTCGAGGACGTCTGGTCGTCAGGCAGCAAGAACCAGGTCTGGATGAGCCATGGCGACCGCATCACCAGGATGCCGCCGGGCTTCTCCGTCGCCGGCACGTCGCCGAACGCGCCGTTTGCGATCATCCAGGACGAGACGCGCAAATATTACGGCCTGATGTTCCATCCCGAAGTGGTGCACACGCCCGACGGCGCCAAGCTCATCCGCAACTTCGTGCGCAGGATCGCCGGCCTCACCGGCGACTGGACCATGCGCGCCTTCCGCGAGGAGGAGATCGCCAAGATCCGCGCGCAGGTCGGCAAGGGCAGGGTGATCTGCGGCCTCTCCGGCGGCGTCGATTCCGCGGTCGCGGCCGTGCTGATCCACGAAGCCATCGGCGACCAGCTCACCTGCGTCTTCGTCGATCACGGCTTGATGCGCCTCAACGAGGCCGAGCAGGTCGTCGACCTGTTCCGCCACCACTACAACATCCCGCTCGTGCACGTGGATGCCTCCAAGCAATTTTTGGGCGAGCTCGAAGGCGTCACCGATCCCGAAGCCAAGCGCAAGACCATCGGCCGCCTCTTCATCGAGGTGTTCGAAGCCGAGGCCAAGAAGATCGGCGGCGCCGACTTCCTGGCGCAAGGCACGCTCTACCCCGACGTGATCGAGAGCGTCTCCTTCACCGGCGGGCCTTCCGTCACCATCAAGTCGCACCACAATGTCGGCGGTCTCCCTGAGCGCATGAACATGAAGCTGGTCGAGCCCCTGCGCGAGCTGTTCAAGGACGAGGTGCGCAAGCTCGGCCGTGAACTGGGCCTTCCCGAAATCTTCGTCGGGCGCCACCCGTTCCCGGGCCCGGGCCTCGCCATCCGCTGCCCCGGCGAGATCACCAAGGACAAGCTCGACATCCTGCGCAAGGCGGACGCTGTCTACATCGACCAGATCAGGAAGCACGGTCTCTACGACGAGATCTGGCAGGCGTTTGCCGTGCTGCTTCCCGTGAAGACGGTGGGCGTCATGGGCGACGGCCGCACCTACGACTACGTCGTGGGCCTGCGCGCCGTCACCTCCACCGACGGCATGACCGCGGACTTCTACCAGTTCGACATGAAGTTTCTGGGCGAGACCGCCACGCGCATCATCAACGAGGTGAAGGGCGTGAACCGGGTAGTGTACGACGTGACGAGCAAGCCGCCCGGGACGATTGAATGGGAGTAATCAGAATCCCTTGAGTTGTCTTAGTCTAGGCGAAAACACTCGAAGTGGGTGACCGCATGGGAGATGTATGCGGCGGTTTTTCCCACAGAAGCCATTTTTCTAGATGCGAGCTACGCCTGAATGGGCGGCGGGACGTGAGTGCTGTCGCTCTGAATGACCCAGAGCCGGCGGGTTAGAGTACCGCATAATCTGTCGCTGCGCGAGGTCGGCGCCTGCCGGACGGACATCAAATCAATACGCAGGCCCCAAGGGTCAGTTGAATAGCTGCTGAACAGCATTAAGGAGTGCCACTCCGTGACAACAGGCCAGTTCACTGCCTTTTATCCATCGCGGCCATTTTGGGCGTGCAGTGAACCCGACTTTTCAAGTCGGGAGCGCGAAGGCTGGCATCGTGACCAAATGACAAAAGAGGTCTTTTCGTGTGAGACGGGTTCTTACAAGATAAAAATCTGCAGGGACGGCCGGATCATGCTCCGCATTGAGGCTTTGGAAGGAGATCAGGAGCAAAGCAAACCTGGGCGGATTGAGGACATCGTAAGAAGGTGGGGCGAATATCTCGATTTCCTAAACACCTTCTACCTCCTGCTCGACTCGGCGATGTTGGAAATCGCCAATTGTCCATAAGTCGGAATATGTGCCGAACGCAACGGACACTCAGCTTGCACTGAAAACAGCACAAGTGATGATCCAACGGATGTGGGGCATTTCCTTTATCCCGAACCTTAGCTATTCGGTAACCCACTTATGATGCCCAACGCTCCCGTGAGCGTAACAAACCTTAGGATGGGTAGAGCGCAGCGAACCCATTCTTGATTGGGGATCGCTTTCCTCCACCCACACAACCTGTCCAGTCTGCAAACCTTGCAATCGATTACATATAGTCGTATGTAATCCGCATGGCCCACATCAGCATCCGCGATCTCCAGAAGATTTCCGGCGAGGCGATCGGGGCGCTGCCGGGGCCGACGCCTGTGAAGTCGGGCGAGCGGACGGTGGGGTTGCTGATCCCGCTCAAGTCGGCCGATCCCGATCGTTTGGCCGCGGTGTTGAGGCGCGCCGAGAAGCTCGCCAAGGGGCGCGACGCGGCTGCGGACGACGCGGCGCTGGCCGCATTCGGCGATGTCGATCCGGTCGATTGGTCCGTCGCCACCGTGAAAGCCCTGACGGGCAAGCCGAAGTGAAACTGCCGTCGACGACGATCGTCATCGACGCGGCCATCCTGATTGCCGCCGCTCGGGGCCGAAGCTCCGGCGCAATGCTGAAAGCCGCCGCGGGCGCGATCCTGGTCACGACGGACCGCGTCATCCAGGAAGCGCGCGGACGGATCGAGCTCGGATTGAAGCGCCCGGAGCTGCTCGATGTGCTCGACGATCTCGCGGAGTTGCTCACGGTTGTCCCTGTCGCCGCCCTCGAACCTGATCTTGTTCGCTGCGAAGAATTCCTTCGCGACTCCGTGCCGAGCCGCAACGGTTCAGTGCGCGACGCGCACGTGCTAGCGCTGGCCTGGAGTGTCGAGGCCGATGTTTGGACGACAGACCGCGACTTCGCGGGAACAGGCGTTGCGACCTGGTCGACGCCGAACCTGATGCGGGGGCTTGCCGAAGCCGGCGCGCGCTAGTCTAGCGCGTAGGATGCGTGGAGCGCAGCCAAACCCATCGCGACAACACAACGAGATCAATGGGTGTCGCTTCGGACCGGGTTGAAGACCGTGATCCCGGCAAAATCCTTTTCGTTGTCCGTCACCACCACGCAGTCGTTCGCAGCGGCGACGGCGGCGATGATCATGTCGAGCGCGTTTCGCGGTTTGCCCGTCGTCTTGCCTTCGGCCATCAGTCGCGCCCAGACGAGTCCCGCCTTGTCGTCGAAGGACAGGATGCGGGCTGCAAAAAGCGCCTGCGGTCCTTCAGGCCCTGAGAACCAGACGTCGAGGAGATCGCGCTTCTTGCCTCGCTGTTTCTCCAAAATGCCGCGGCGGATTTCCGCAACGGTCAAGGAGGCGATGAACAGGTCCTCGTCGCGCTGCATCGACATCCATGACATCAGCGATTCCGACGGTCGCGGCTTGACGACGTTGCTGATGATGTTGGTGTCGAGGAGATAGCGCGTCACAGGTCGACCTTGCGGCTCTTTTCGCGGGGGCGAAACAAGTCGAGATCGGCTCCGACGAGCGGGGAGCGACGCAATGCGGCAAGGATGCCGCCCGGCTTGGGCGGCTGGCCTCCGACCGATTTGCTCACGGTGGCGCGAAGCTCCAAGGCCTCTGGCGTGTCCTCCGACAGCCGTTTGGCGAGCGAACGGATCAAATCGCGGTCGGCATTCCGGCCGAGCACTTCGAAACGCGCCAAGCCGCGCTTACTGAGGCGGGACCGATAGTTCTGGATGGCGCGCTTCTGTGAGTTTCCCATGCCGTCCTCGGGTATTTCCAGTAATATAGCCGGAAAACCGGAGACTACAACTGGCGCGAGCCGGCGTGCCGGTCGCGATCGGCGCGCAGCACCCCGGCACAAACGCGAGATGTCCCGGATAGTGTCGCATGATACGAAATTCGGAGACTTATCCGGAGCCGCTACACTGTGAATGTCTGGCGTGAGGCGGGCCGGCATCGATGCTGCCGACAAACGCAAGCACGCGCGGCTGCGTGGATAGAGCAGCGATATGGGCGCGGAGGGTGCGGCGTGTCGTTGAGCAGTTCGATCAGCGCGCCGCCGGCGAGATCGACCGCGACATGGGAGCGAGGCGCCTGCGCCGGCCCGAAGCTCATCGAACCGCTTCGACAGCAACGCCTATGTCGCTTGGGGAATGCGAGCGATCACCTTGATCTCGAAATCGAAGCCGGCAAGCCAGTTCACACCGATCGCCGTCCAGTTGGGATAGGGCGGAGCGCTGAAGATCTGGTTCTTGACGGCCATGATGGTCTCGAACTGGTTTTCGGGATCCGTGTGAAACGTCGTCACATCGACGATATCGGCGAAGGAGCAGCCGGCGGCTTCCAGCGTCGCCTGCAGGTTGTCGAAGGCCAATCGGACCTGACGTCCGAAATCAGGTTCGGGGGTCCCATCGGAACGGCTGCCGACCTGCCCGGAGACAAAGAGAAGGTCGCCGGATCGGATCGCGGCCGAATAGCCATGGGCCTCGTAAAGTGCATGCCTGTTGGCGGGAAAGACCGCTTCTCGCTGTGCCATCTCATGATTCCTTTTCATCGCTGCCGGCATGCAAGGAGCGAGCGCGAACGACCAAGGTTCACGCGGTCGCCCTTTGACATACGGAGCGTATGTGAGATACAGACATACGTGGCGTATGTCAATTCACATACGCTGCGTATGTGAGCTCGGGGCGACCATTGATGGCGAAGCGGCGCATCGAAAGGATGGAGGAGAACCACGCAAAGCTGATCGCGGCGGCGCGAAAGGCCTTTGCCGAGAAGGGCTACTCTGCCGCCTCCATGGATGAGTTGACCGCCGATGTCGGTCTGACGCGAGGGGCCCTTTACCACAATTTCGGGGACAAGCGTGGGCTGCTGGCTGCGGTGGTTCACCAGATCGACGCTGAGATGGCTTCGCGTGCGCAGCAGATCGGCGGCCAGGCGGGAGACGACTGGGAGGGGCTGCTGGCCGAGGGCGCGGCCTATATCGAGATGGCGCTCGATCCCGAAGTCCAGCGCATTGTTCTGCTCGACGGGCCGGCGGTCCTGGGAGATCCATCGCAATGGCCGAGCCAGAACAGTTGCCTGCAGGCGACCAAGGCGACCGTGGAGCGGCTGATTGCACGGGGAATTCTGAGGCCGGTGGACACCGAGGCCGCAGCGCGGCTTCTCAACGGCGCCGCGCTCAACGCCGCCCTCTGGATTGCGGCCAGCAAGGATCCCAAAAAGGTTCTCCCGAAAGCTGTCGAGGCCTTCCGTTGCCTGGCTTCGGGGCTGCTTGCAAAACCGGTGTGACCTCAGTCGCCGGGGACAAGCACGCTGGCTCCGTGCACCTCGCAGTTTGACTTACCTCATGATGACGGATCATCGAAGCTTGTAGCGTGCTCTTGTCGGTTCAAGAGCTATCGCGAGTTCGATGACAATGAAGAGTCCGGCCCTATCGCGCATTTTCCTGGCGAGCATGGCGGCTGTGATCGCCGTTGCACCATCGCTCTCGCTCGCCTGTACGCGGCTGGTTTATCTCGGCGCCAACAACCAGGTCGTCACGGCGCGGTCGATGGACTGGCGGTTTGAGATGCCGACCAATCTCTGGATCTTCCCGAGAGGCATGGCGCGCAGCGGAGAGGGCGGACCGAACTCGCTGAAATGGAAATCCAAGTTCGGCAGCGTTGTTGCTTCCGCTTACGAGGTTTCGACATCGGACGGGATGAACGAGGCAGGGCTGGTCGCCAACGTCCTCTGGCTCACCGAATCCGAATACCCGAAGCTGGATTCCGGCAAGCCCGGCCTGTCCATTGCCGCCTGGGCCCAATACGTGCTCGACAATTTCGCCACCGTCCGGGACGCGGTTGCGGTCCTCGAGACCGATCCTTTCACGATCGTCACCGACAACGTGCCCGGACAGAAATTGCTCACCACGCTTCACCTGTCTCTCTCGGATGCCACGGGCGACAGCGCGATCATCGAATACATCAATGGCCGGCCGGTCATCCATCACGACCGCAAGTACCAGGTGATGACGAATTCCCCGATCTTCGAACAGCAACTGGCGCTGAACGAGTATTGGAAGGAGATCGGCGGCACGGTGATGCTGCCGGGCACGAACCGTGCGGCAGACCGGTTCGTGCGTGCGTCCTTCTACGTCGACGCGATTCCGAAAGATGAAGATCCCGACCGCGCCGTCGCCAGCGTCTTCAGCGTGATCCGCAACGTGTCCGTGCCGTTCGGCATTTCAACGCCGGAGCAGCCGAACATTTCCTCGACGCGGTGGCGCACCGTCGCCGACCATCAGCGCAAGCTGTACTTCTTCGAATCCGTGCTGACCCCGAACATATTCTGGGTGGATCTCAAGGCGATCGATTTCTCACCTGAGAAGGGAAAAGTGAAGAAGCTCGATCTGGGGCTCCAACAGTCGCGCATTTTCTCCGGCGATGCGACGGCGAAATTCGAGGCGGCTGAGCCATTCAAGTTCCTGGGCCCGCCCATGTGAGCAGCACCCGCTGCGAAGCGTCGCAGCGGGGCCAATAGGATCGTGCGTAGCGCCCCGGCGCAAACGTCGGATCTCCGTCACGTTCTCCCGTGATAGGTGATCCGTATGGTCCCCTCCGGAGCTCGCCTTCATGTCCGTCGCTACTGCTGCCAGCCAGTCATCCGCCACTGCCGCCGCCACCGACCCCGAAACCCTCGGCTGGATGCGCGGCTTCCCGCCGGCACCCGACCGCACCATCACCTTCCAGAACGGCTCGTTCCGCAGCTTCCCCGAACTGCGCTGGGCATGGAGCAACATCCGCCAGCTGGTGCCGACGGTGAACGTCTGGCGCGGGGCAGGGCCTGCGTCGGTGCTGCCGTGCGCGGACCACGACATCGGCGCGGTCGCCTCGACCACGATGGACGGCCGGCCCATGACCTTCGCAAAGATGCTGGAGGAGACGTACACCGACGGCATCGCCGTGCTGCATCGGGGCAGGCTGATCTATGAGCGCTATTTCGGCGCGCTGCAGCCGCACAAGCCGCATATCGGGATGTCGGTGACGAAGTCGTTCACCGGCGTGCTCGCCGGCATTCTGGTCGCCGAGGGCAAGATCGATCCGCAGGCACCGGTGACGGACTACGTGCCGGAGCTGAAGGCGAGCGCGTTCGGCGACGCGCGCGTGCACGAGGTCATGGATATGACCACGGGGCTTCTCTACACCGAGGTCTACACCGACAAGAATTCGGACGTGTGGGGCCTGCGGCGCGCCAACGGCATGGCGCCGATCCCGGCGGATTATGACGGCCCGACCACCATCTTCGATTTCCTCATCGCGCAGAAGAAGCAGGGCGAGCACGGCAAGGCCTTCGCCTACAAGACCGTCAACACCGACGTGCTGGCCTGGATCATCCGGCGCGCCAGCGGCATGACGCTGTCGGAGTTCTTGTCCGAGCGGATCTGGCAGCCGATGGGCGCGGAGGAGGACGCGTATTATCACGTCGACCGCATCGGCACCGAGAGCGGCGGCGGCGGTCTCTCCACGACTTTGCGCGATCTCGCCCGCTTCGGCGAAACCATGCGCAATCACGGCCGCTTCAACGGCCGCCAGATCGTGCCTTCAACGGTTGTCGAGGACATCGCGCGCGGCGGCGACCCCGAGAAATTCAAGCCGGCCGGCTACACCACGCTGCCGGGCGCGTCCTACCGCAATCAATGGTGGGTCACCCACAACTCCCACGGCGCCTACATGGCGCGCGGCGTCTACGGCCAGGGCATCTACATCGATCCCAGGGCCGAGATGGTGATCGCCCGTTACGCCTCGCACCCCATGGCGGGCAACGCCGCCAACGACCCCGTGACGCTGCCGGCGTATATGGCGCTGGCGAAGGCGCTGATGGCGCGCGGGTAGGGCGCGTCGTCCGTCACGCACTCGCTGTCATCGCCCAGGCCAGTCGGGCAACGACAGTGTGCCTAAAACCGCAAGATCGGTCGAGCACGCCACGGCCGTTCACGCCTAGATGAGCCCCGCCACGGAGGAGGGACGATGAAGGCGGCGATGCAAAACTATCAGGCCCGGATGCGTCGGGTGCTGGACCATATCGACCGGCATCTCGACGATGATCTGGACCTGGAAAGTTTGAGCGCTGTTGCGGCCTTCTCGAAATTCCATTTCCACCGGCAGTTCACGGCGACCTTCGGGCTGTCAGTGCACCGCTACGTCCAGCTGGCCCGTCTGAAGCGCGCGTCGCATCAGCTCGCCTTCGCCGACGCCCAAAGCGTCACGGACATTGCGATGGATGCCGGCTACGAAGCACCGGATGCCTTTGCCCGCGCCTTCCGGCAACGGTTCGGGCAATCGCCATCGTCGTTCCGGAACTCTCCCGAGTGGGAGCCGTGGCTTGCGGCCTTCGGGCCTCTCGATATCGCGAGGAGCAAGCTCATGCAGAGAACTTTCACGACTGACGACGTGACGATCCGCGATGTGCCCACCACAAGGGTGGCGATCATGGAGCATCGGGGCGACCCGGCGACGCTTCCCGCCACCATCCAGCGCTTCATCGCGTGGCGGAAGGCGGCGGGCCTGCACCCCAGCACAAACCCGACCTTCAACGTCTGGCGTTCCGAGCGGCGTCCTGCGCGCCCGGCCGATTACAGCGTGGATCTTTGTGTCGGCACCGAGCAGCCGATCGCGGCTGATGGCGACGGGATCAAGGCCGGCGAGATCCCAGGCGGACGCTGCGCGGTGCTGCGTGTCGTCGGCTACACCGACAATCTGGAGCCGGCCGCGCTCTACTTCTATCGCGACTGGCTGCCGGGCAGCGGCGAGGAAGTGCGCGACTTCCCGATCTATTGCCAGCGGCTGAGCTTCTTCCCGGAGGTGCCTGAGCACGAGACCGTCGCGGAACTGTTTCTCCCGCTGAAATAGCGGTCTCTGGGTCGGGCCCTGTCTCGCTGGATCGCAGCGGGCGGGCAGGTGACATCAACGGTTGCCACGAGCTCGCGCCTCATGCGCCTCCTGCCAGTGCGGATAGGTGACGTAGGCCGTGAGAGCGCCTTGCTCGTGCGAGCGGATGGTGACGGTCTCACCTTTCGGCATGTAGACGATCTCGCCGGGACCCGCGCTGACGGTGTCGCCGTCGCTCGTGACCGAGAGCTTCCCCTCGAGGACGATCATGACATCGTCGACGCTCATCGTCTCCTCGAGAGTCTGGTTCGGTGCGTAACGCCCGAAGCCGATCGTGATCGGTCCGCCGTGACGTTGGTCGACCAGGTTGCCGACGAAGATATCGCCGTCCTGTCCCGGCGAGCGCTCGAGCGAAGCGTCGGAGATGGCGAATTTGCGAACTTTCATGAATTCATTCCGTCTTGTGCGCGCTTGCGGGGTGGGCACCGATAGACGCCTGGGCAGGCATTTTGTTCGCATCGCCTCACGAGGCGGTTTGACGCAGCGGCGCGGCTTAATATTAGTGTTGACTTATATTAGTAACGATTGATATTCCTCCTTGAGGGAAGCAAGGAGAAACGCAATGCAGATCGACGTCGCCAGAGTCTTGGGACTTGTGACGCGCTCGGTGAGGAGCTTTGAGAAGGACGGGAAGCCGGCCAGCGCGGTGACTCTGACGCGTCTCTACGACACCGGCCTCGACGATCTCTGGGACGCCGTGACCAGCAGGGAGCGCATCCCGCGCTGGTTCGCGCCGGTCGAGGGAGACCTCCAGCTCGGCGGAAGGTATCAGGTCAAGGGCAATGCGGGCGGCACCATCACGGCCTGTACGCCGCCGACCCATTTCGCCGCGACATGGGAGTTCGGTGGCGCGACGAGCTGGATCGACGTCAAGCTGTCGGCAGAACGAAGCCAGGCGCGCCTGACGCTTGAGCACACCGCGATCATCGAGGATCATTGGAATCAGTTCGGCCCCGGTGCGGTGGGCATCGGTTGGGACCTCGCGCTTGCGGGACTGGAGCGATATCTTGCGACCGGGGCGTCGGTCGACCACGAGACGGCCGAGGCCTGGATGGTCTCGCCCGAGGGCAAGGACTTCATGACGGCAAGCGGCGAATATTGGCGTGCGGCGCATGTCGCGAGCGGGATCGATCCAGACACGGCGAAGCAGCGCTCGGACCGCACCATTGCGTTCTATCGCGGCGAGATGCCGCCCGACATCACGCATCCGGGCACAGGAAGCTGATGCACGCCTTCGAAGTCCTCGCCGATCCCGTGCGTCGTCGCATCCTCGAGCTGCTCGGCCTCAAGGAGATGGCGTCCGGCGAGGTCGTCGAAGTGATCGGGGCCGAGTTCGGCATCTCCCAGGCGGCCGTCTCGCAGCACCTCAAGGTGCTGCGCGAGAGCGGGTTTGCAAGCGTTCGGGCGGAGGCGCAAAGGCGCCTCTATTCGGTGGACGTGGCGGGGCTGCAAGCGGTCGATGCCTGGATCGGTCAGTTCAGGAATTTCTGGGAGCCGAAGCTCGACGCGCTGGCCACCGAGATCGCGCGCGGCAAACGTGAGCGTCGCAACGCGCCGCTCACCAAAAGGAGCGGGAAAAGAGCTTGAGGTGATCGCGAACTGGGCGTGAGGAGCGAGGTTACGCGGGCTGCGGGGCCGGCTCGCAATACTCGATCAGCAACTCGGTGAGGACCCGTATCTTCCGTGCGGGATGCTGGCCCGGCGGGCGGATCACATATGCACCCGCCGGAGCCGGGGGATATCGTGTCATGACCGGCACAAGCGCGCCGGAGGCCACGTATTCATGGGTGAGCCTGTCGGGAAGACAGGCGATCCCAAGTCCTGCCAGCGCAGCGAAGACCAGAGCTGTGCCATTGTCGGCCTTGAAACGACCCTGCGGACGCACCGTGAGGATCTTGTCGCCATCCATGAGTTGCCACACTTCGGTGCCCTGCATGAGGGCTTCATGGGCGAGGAGTTCCTCAGGCGATTCAGGCGACCCATGGGCCTTGATGTAGTCCGGGCTCGCGACGAGCTTCCCATAGACAGGTCCGACGCGTCTTGCGATCAGATTGGAGTCCTGAAGATAGCCAACGCGTATCGCGCAATCATATCCTTCTGCGATGAGATCGACGAACCGATCGCTGTAGCAGGTTTGGATCTGAAGATGGGGATGGCGTCGGGCCATTTCCGCAAGGATGGGAGCGAAGTGGATCGGGCCGAAAGAAAGCGGCACTGCAACTCGCAAGCGGCCGCGCAAGTCTCCGGCGGGTAGAACTGCCTCCATCGCTGCGTCGATCTCGGCGCTGACTCTGGCGGCATGGTCTCGGAAAGTGACGCCGGCTTCCGTGAGAGCAGCCCCGCGTGTCGTTCTTGCAAGCAGTTGGACGCCAAGCTCCGCTTCAAGCCGGAGCAGCCGACGACTGACGATCGATTTGGCGACGCCCAGCCGGGCCGCGGCGGACGAGATTCCCCCGGCGTCGGCGATTTCGACGAACGTCCGTATGTCTTGAATATCCAATTCAGCGTCCCTCGTTCCGCGACACGGTGTACCTCACCGCGAGACTACCGTGTCGCGTCCGGGAACACCAATCTGGGCGTCGGCTACGTCGCTGCTGGCGTACGTCTTCGAAATACCAGTGCCGCTCACAACGGCAGTAAAGGATGCAACGATGACTTTTCGTAACGGCCTTGCTTCGCTTCTTCGTCCCGAAGACTCCGTGCTCGTTCTGATCGACCATCAGCCTTACCAGCTTGCGAACGTGAACAGCCATGAACCGCAGATGGTGATCAACAACACCGCCGGTCTGGCGAAGGCCGCCAAAGCCTTCGGCGTTCCCACGATCCTGACCACGGTGATCGCTGAACGGGGTGGTCTCCTTTTCCCTCAGATCACGGACGTTTTCCCCGGCCAGGAAGTCATCGACCGGACGTTCATCAACACCTGGGAGGATCGAAAGGTGGTGGACGCGGTCAAAGCAACGGGCCGCAAGCAGCTCATCATTGCCGGCCTGTGGACCGAAGTTTGCGTTGCGATGCCGGCGATTCAAGCCCGTGGCGAAGGCTGGGATGTAACGGTGATCACCGACGCCTCTGGCGCCGTTTCGGTGGAGGCCCACCAGGTCGCAATCCAGCGCATGATCGCGGCGGGCGTGAACATGATGACCTGGCTGGCGCTCGCGGCCGAATGGCAGCGCGACTGGGCTCGAACCGATCAAGCTGCCGCGCTGACGAAGGTGATCACCCAACATGCCGGCGGTAGCGGCATCGCGTACCTGTGGGAGCAGCAGCTGCTCAACACGCCCGTACCCGGCAACGCGGGATGATCTGAGCGTGTGAGGGGGCCAGCGGCTGCGCAAGAGCGCAGGCCGCTGGCGTAGTCCATCCGTCTAGCCCCCGGCTGGGGCGGATAGCGAATTCACCTCGCTGATCCCCTCAAGATCTCGACAACTTCTCGAACTTCTTCACCAGCCGCTCGCGCTTCAGCCGCGACAGCCGCTGGAGCCAGAACATGCCGTCGAGCTGATCGATCTCGTGCTGGTGGCACACTGCGCGCAAGCCGTCCGATTCCTCATGTTGCATATTGCCATCGAGATCCTGGAAGCTGATCCGCACCCGCGCATGGCGCTGCACCTCGTCGTTGACCCCAGGCATCGACACGCTGCCCTCGCGGTGCAGGATCATCTTGGGCGAGGCCCACGTGATCTCCGGATTGACGTAAGTGCGCGCGCCGTCCTTGGCGTCGAGCTCCAGCACCACGACCCGCAAGGGCACGCCGATATGCGGCGCGGTGATGCCGATGCCGGGCGCGGCACGCATGGTCTCGAGCAAGTCGTTCGCGAGGTCGCGCAAGGACTCGTCGAAGGCGCTGACGGGGTGGGCCGGCAGCGCGAGCCGGCGGTCCGGATAGCGCACGATCGGGCGGATGGTCATGCAGGCTCCTACCACTCACTCACGGATCATTGAAGCATCCCCGGCTTGACTGCCTACCTACTGGAAGGTAGCTAAGCTCCATGAGCACCGTTTCCTCGACCGCCGACGACATTCTTGCCTGCGCCCGCACGCTGATCATCGCGGGGGGCTATAATGGCTTCAGTTACGCCGACATCGCCGATGTCGTGGGTATCCGCAAGCCGAGCGTCCACCACCATTTCGCCAGCAAGGTCGATCTGGTCCGCACCCTCGTGTCGCGCTATCGCGAGGAGGCCCAGGCCGGATTGTCGGCGCTCGAACGGAATGTCGCTGACCCCGCCGACCAGCTCAGAAACTACGTGGGGTATTGGGAGGCGTGCATCAAGGACGCGACGGCTCCCTTCTGCGTGTGCGCGCTCCTGGCCAGCGAGCTTCCCATCCTGCCTGAGGAGGTGGCGCTCGAAGTCCGCGCGCACTTCCGTTTCCTGGCATCCTGGCTGGCATCGGTCATGGAGCGCGGCAAGCGGCAGGGACGGCTCCATCTCGCCAGCACGGCGCGGGTCGAGGCCGAGGGATTCATGGCGACCGTTCACGGCGCGATGCTGTCGGCGCGCGCTTATGGCGATCCAAAGATGTTCGGAACCATCATCCGGCCGCTGCTGGACCGGCTTTCCACCAGGCACTGACGAGGTCGACACAGGCCTGTTCCGCTCAGGGCGGCCCCGCGCTTCCGCGTTGCATGCAAACTACCAACTAGTAGGTAAGGAGAAGGCAAATGAAAGATCATGAGATCGCTTTGGAGGCGGCCGACCAGGCGCAATGGCTGAAGCAATACTACTTCCTGCGTGCCGCGTTTTCCGTCGCCTGGGTCATCGCGGCGTTCGTGATCGCGCCGACGTCCGCGGTGATCGCAGCGGCGTTGCTCGTCGCCTATCCGGCCTGGGACGCTGCCGCCAATTATCTCGACGCGCTCTCCAGCGGCGGCTTGAACCAGAACCGCACGCAGGGCCTGAACGTGCTGGTCAGCCTGGCGACCGCCATCGCGGTCATTCTGGCCTTGCAGGTGAGCATGAACTGGGTGCTCGGAATCTTCGGGGCCTGGGCGATCCTGTCCGGATTGCTGCAACTCGGCACGGCCGTGCGCCGCTGGAAGCGTTTCGGTGCGCAATGGGCCATGGTGCTCAGCGGCGGCCAGTCGGCGCTGGCGGGCGGCTTCTTCATCTTCCAGGCCTCGATGCCCGCGGTGCCATCGATCGCGAACGTCGCGGGATATGCTGCGGTCGGCGCGCTCTACTTCCTCGTCTCGGCGGTTTGGCTCACCGTCAGCACGTGGCGCCGCAGCGCGGCCATGTGAGGCGTTGCTCCCGACGCTTCACGCGTCCGGATAGGGTGTGCCGTCCTTGTGCAGGAAGCGGCCGTCGGATGCCGGGCTCATCATGTCGATGTCGGAGCAGGTGATGAGGTCGGCTTGCGAGCGCGAGCCGACCTCGAGATAGGCAGCCGTTGCATTCGACCTGTTGATCATGTGATGGCCGTTGCCGCTTGCCTTGGGGAAGGCCGCGCAATCGCCGGCGCGCAGCACGGTTTCACCGCCATCCTCGATCAGCGTCACCTCGCCTTCGAGGATGTAGACGAACTCGTCCTCGTGCGAATGCCAGTGCCGCTGGCTCGACCACGCGCCCGGCGGCAGGCGCATCAGGTTGACGCCGAAATCCTTCAGACCGCCGGCATCGCCGAGACGCTTGCGAATGCGCTCGGCGCAAGGCGCGTTGAAGGGCACCGGATAGCCAGAGCCCTTCCGGGCCGGCACGGCAGCAATGTCGATCTTCGGCATGGAGGGATTTCCTGAATTCAGGGACAGACGATGGGGCGGGTGGTCATGATGTAATTGGCGTCGATGCTACGCCCACACCGGCGGCGACCCGATTGAATTCCGCAACGCGGCAGTCAGGATCGTCAGTTTGGCAGACGGCTGGGCCAGAGCTCGCAACAGATACACGCCGGCCTTTGCCTCATTCCACCGTTCGTCGTCGAGCAGGATTCGTGTCAATGAACCGGCGTGTATGTCCGTTCCGACAACCCAGTCTGCCAGGAATGCGATGCCGATGCCGGCGAGTGCCGCGAGCCGCATCGCTTCGAAGTCGTCGCACCGAAACACGGCTTGCGGCCCGGGCGCTGCGCCCGCCGGGTGACCAAGCACGTCCGTCCAGCCCAGCAGGTCGGCGCCGTGCAATTTGTCGACTAGTCGATGGCCGGCGAGGTCTTTCGTTTCGGTCGGTATGCCGTGACGATCGAGATAAGCAGGAGCGGCGACCAGCATCCTGTTCTGCGATGCCAGCTTGGTCGCGATGAGAGTGCTGTCGGCGAGTTCGCCGATCCGGATCACTGCATCGAGCCGCTCCAGGACGGGATCAGCGAGCCTCTCCGTGAGATCGAGCTCGACCGTAAGGCCGGGATGATCCCGCATGACCGTTTCCAGGGTAGGGATCACGTAGCGCTTGCCAAAGGTGGGAAAGCAGGCAAGGCGAAGAACACCAGCGACCGCACCATCGAAAGCGGCGATCTCGGCGTGCGTGTCGGCAAGGTCGTCGAGCAACCGCTGCGCGCGTTCGAACAGTCGTTCTCCGGCGTCGGTCACCGCGAGCGCGCGTGTCGAGCGCACCAGCAGGGGCACCCCGACGCTGTGCTCGAGCGCGTCGATCTGCCTGACGATGGATGAGGGTGTCACACCGCGATGACGTGCGGCGCTGGAGAAACTCCCGCCACGAACCACGTCAACATAGATGGCCAGATGTTCCGCAAAACGCGGGTCTTTCATCTTTGCGCCTTTCGCAAAAGGGTTTCGAGCTCAACGTTCATTATCACCAATCCTCAAAGGCCGTATCTCCTCTCTCGAAGGCGGGCCTTGCTGGCCCAAGCCCTTGAATGAAAGGAGATTATCATGAAGGTTCTCGATCGCATCCTGTCGCAATCGGCCTATACCGCGGTGATTGATATGCCGCTCGACCGGGTGGACATCGCCGAATGGCTGTTCACGCTCTCCGAAGCCGAATATCTGCGCTGCTGCCCGCCCGATCACATTGCGGCCGGCGTTAGCACCACAGACGACGGACGCCGCATGATGATCAACGTCGAGCAGATCGGCACCGGGCTGGTGATCCAACACTACGTCGCGGAACAGGCCGGCAAGACCTACTGCCGGATGAATTCAATCTCGGACGTGTTTACGACAAATGGCCGGACCCAGGTCAACGTGATCTGGGAACTGAAGGCCGAAACCATCGATGACGGGCGCACACGCTATACGAACAGCGTCACGGCACATCCGACCGATGTCTTCATGGCATTCCTGGACAAGCACGGCATTTCCTTCGAAGACGCCGCCAACGCCCGCCAAGCGGCCGGAAGCGACCACAATCGCCGCGAGACGCCGTTATTCGCCGCCAGCATCGCGCGGCGCGCCAAGGCCCACACACAGGGGCAGGCAAAGTGAAAGGCATCGTCTATGACGGCTTCGGTCCGGCGGAGGTTCTCCGCTTGGCCGAAGTGCCGAGGCCGGAGGTTCGTCCCCACGACCTGCTGGTGCGTGTGAAGGCGGCAGGCGTCAACCGCGCGGATATTCTCCAGCGAAACGGCGCCTACGGCAACCAGGGCTTTGGCGAGAGCACCCTGCTTGGCCTCGAACTGGCCGGTGAAGTCGTTGGCGTCGGCAGCGAAGTCGACGACGTATCGATCGGGCAGCGTGTGATGGCAATCGTCGGCGGGGGGGCGTATGCCGAATTCGCCCGGGTCGACCGTCGCATGGCCATCGGGATTCCAGGCAATCTCTCGTTCGTCGAGGGCGCGGCGATCATGGAATCATTCGTCACGGCCGTCGAATCGGTCTCACATGTTGCGGGCGTCGGGCAAGGTCAAACCGTCCTGGTTCACGGTGCCGCGGGCGGAGTGGGCTCCGCCTGCGTGCAGGTTGCCCATGCGCTCGGCGCCACCGTTTACGCAACGGCGAGCGCTTCGCGGTTGGCGGCCGTCGGCAGCATCGGCGCAGCCGCCGTGATCGACTATCGTGCCGACGATTTCGAAAGTGTCGTCGCGAGGCTTACCGATCATCGCGGCGTTGACGTCGTGATCGATTTCGTCGGCGGCGATTACCTGCCGCGCAACCTTCGCAGCCTTCGGCCTGGCGGAACTTTGGTTCAAGTCGGCATTTTGAGCGGTAAGCACGCCACCTCGATTCCGCTCAATCTGCTGCTCCACAACCACCTGCAATTGGTGGGCACCGTCATGAAATCGCGAAGCATGGACGAGAAGCGGGCGATGGTCCGTCGTTTCGCTGAAGGGTTCTTGCCGCTGTTTGCGTCGGGAAGGCTGAAACCGTTAGTCGACCGGGTGTTTCCGCTCGAACTTGCCGCCGACGCCCATCGCAGCGTGGAGCGCGGTGGAGGATTCGGAAAGGTCGTGTTGGTGGTGGATTGAGCGCGGGCTGGATATCATCCATGTGCACGAACGGGCCGCCCAAATCCGCTCATCTGAGCGCGATGCTCTCACGGGGACGGTGCCATCGTCCCGGTGTTTTGCCTGACGTGTCAATCGTGGCCCCGCTGCGAACACCGCCCTCGCAAGTCATTGATCGCGCGAGGGCCCGCTACTGTGCATGGGGTTGTTTTTCGTGTTTTGTTCGGGTCGGGAAACCCTGCGACAAAAAATGGCATCAGCCTGTCGGTCGGCACGGTTCCCGTTCGTCTTCCAGGCGAGACAGACCTGACCGGAGACCGAAATGCCTTCTTCGAATTATCGCTGGGTGATCGTCGCCGCCGGCGGCGTGCTCGGCTGTGTCGCGATCGGCGGCATGTTTTCGCTGCCGGTGTTCCTGCAGCCGATCGCGAAGGACACCGGCTGGTCGGTAACGGGCATCTCCAGCGCGATGACGATCGGCTTTCTGGCGATGGCCTTCACCAGCATGGTCTGGGGCACGCTGTCCGACCGGTTCGGGCCGCTGCCGGTCGTGCTGACGGGATCGGTCGTGCTGACGCTCAGCCTGTTCGCGGCAAGTTATGCGACGTCGCTGATCGTGTTCCAGTTCGTGTTCGGCCTCCTGGTCGGAGCGGCCTGTGCGGCCATCTTCGCGCCGATGATGGCGACCGTCACCGGTTGGTTCGACACCAATCGCGGGCTCGCGGTGTCGCTGGTCTCCGCCGGCATGGGCATGGCGCCGATGACGATGTCGCCGTTGGCGGCCTGGCTCGTCTCCGGCCACGACTGGCGCACCTCGCTGCAGGTCGTCGCGCTGGTGGTGGGCGCCATCATGATCCCGGCTTCGTTCCTGGTGCGCCGTCCGCCCGCGCTGGCGCAGGCCGCGGCGGTACAAGCAGGCGAGGGCGCTACACAGGACGAGATGTCGATGGGCGAGGCGCTGCGCTCGCCGCAATTCCTCATCCTGCTCGCCACCAACTTCTTCTGCTGCGCGACCCATTCCGGCCCGATCATCCACACCGTCAGCTATGCCGTGAGCTGCGGCATTCCGCTGGTCGCGGCGGTGACGATCTACAGCATCGAAGGCTTTGCCGGTCTCGGCGGCCGCATCGCCTTCGGCCTGATGGGCGACCGTTTCGGCGCCAAGCGCGTGCTGGTCTCGGGCCTGCTGCTGCAGGCTTTCGGCGCGCTCGCCTATGTCTTCGCGCATCAGCTCACGACGTTCTATGCGGTCGGCGCCATCTTCGGCTTCATCTATGCCGGCACCATGCCGCTCTATGCCGTGCTGATCCGCGAAAACTTCCCGCTCAAGATGATGGGCACGGTGATCGGCGGCACGGCGATGGCCGGCAGCCTTGGCATGGCGACCGGCCCGCTCGCGGGCGGCCTGATCTACGACGCCTTCTCCAGCTATGCCTGGCTCTACATCGCCTCCTGGGCGATGGGCATAGGGGCCTTCCTGATGGCGATGACGTTCCGCCCGTTCGCAAAGCCGCAAGGCGAGGCGGCGCCGGCGGCGGCGTGAATTCGAGATCGAGGCGCGGCGTCAGAGCTGCGCCTCGATCGCGGCCTTGTCGATCACCGACCAGACCTGCCGTATCTTTCGGTCATGAAACTCGTAGAACACGTTCTCGCAGAACGACACGCGCCTTCCATTGATCGCAAGACCCATGAATGTCCCGGCTGGCGTGCAATCAAACTTCAGTCGGGCGGCGATGCGCGGAGGATCGGAGATCAGCATCTCGATGTGGAATTGCAGGTCCGGGATCTCTCGCACGTCCCGTTCCAGCATCGCGCGATAGCCTGCCAGCCCGAGGGGCTGCGCGTTGTGGTTAACCTTGTCATGCACGAACTGTCCGAGGGACGGCCAGTCCCGCCGGTTCAGGCAGGTGATGTAGTCGCGGTAGTTCGCGGCAAGATCGTCTCTCGTCATATCGAAGCTCCTGGGGTTTCGATCATAACGCGCTGACATCGCGAACCGGTCCGGCTCAGAGGCGCTTCTCGAAGAAGAGGTCCGGATAGGGATCGTCGTTGAAGCGGGGGATCTCGCGCCAGCCTGTGCTGCGATAGAGCTGACCGGCTTCGGCAAGCGCGCTGTTGGTGTCGAGCCGCAGCAGCGTGATGCCGAGTTCCCGCGCCGCGCTCTCGGCCACATCCATCAGGCGGCGGCCGAGCCGCAATCCGCGCGCGGCAGGCGCCACCCACAGCCGCTTGATCTCGGCGTAGCCGTGGTCGGTTCCCTTCAATCCAACGCAGCCGATCGGCAGCGTGTCCGACATGGCGACGATGAAGCTGCCGCGCGGGCGGCGCATGTCCTTGGCGTCGGGGTCGCGCGACAGCGAGACGTCGAAGCCCTGGCTGAAGCGGCGGCCGAGCTCGGCATAGTACTCGCCGAGGCAGTAGCGTGCTTCCTCGCAGCGGGGATCCATCTCGTCCAGCGCTACGCGCTCGCGCGTCAGCGCCGAGGCGATCAGGTCCATCGCCGCCAGCAGCGCATCGCGTTGCGAATGCTGCGTGAGGAGGCCCTCGGCCTGCGCGTTGGACAACGCCTCGTAGGCTGCGAACTCGCGCTTGCCGGCCCGCGTCAATGTCGCGACCCGCCGGCGCGCATCGTCCTGATGCGCTTCGGTCTCGACCAGCCCTTCGTCTTCAAGACTGCGCAAGAGGCGGCTCATCAATCCGGAATCAAGGCCCAGATAATCACGGATCTCCGCCACGTCGGAGCGGCCATGCCCGATCGCATTGAGCACGCGTGCTGCGCCGAGCGGCCGGCCACGGCCCAGGAACGAGGTGTCGAGCGCGCCGACGGCGGAGGTAACTGCGCGATTGAAGCGGCGAACGCGGGAAACGGGATCGAGCATGATATCTGACTTTAGTCAGATATATGGGTCTGTCAATCCGGCTCGATGATCTGCGGATTTCGGGCCCCGCGAACGGGCGTACCGCTTCGACATGCAGCTCCTGTAGACAGTTCCACGCCATCACGAATGCATTGTGATTTGTGCCTGTGCGGGCGACCGCTACCATGCGCCAGGCTGCCGTGACACCCTCACGAACCAGCACAGCGAGTGGAGACGACATGAGCGGGCAGGAACGCAAGGTTAAGGGATCGGATCTATTCGTCGCGGCGCTGGAGAACGAAGGTGTCGACAGAATCTTCGGCATTCCCGGCGAAGAGAACCTGGACCTGGTGGAATCGCTGCGCGCGTCCAGGATCGAACTGGTCCTGACCCGTCACGAGCAGGCCGCGGCCTTCATGGCTGCCACGCATGGGCGCCTGACCGGCAGGCCCGGCGTTTGTCTGTCGACGCTCGGCCCCGGTGCTCTCAACCTGTCGACGGGCGCCGCCTATGCGCATCTCGGCGCCATGCCGATGATCCTGATCACCGGCCAGAAGCCGATCATGAGCAGCCGGCAGGCCCGCTTCCAGATCGTGGACGTGGTGGCGACCATGAAGCCGCTGACCAAGCTGTCGCGGCAGATCGTCAGCGCCTCCAGCATCCCGACCGTGGTGCGCGATGCCTTCCGCGTCGCGATGGAGGAGCGGCCCGGGCCGGTGCATCTCGAACTGCCCGAAGACGTTGCCGGCGACGAAGTGCCCGGCGTTCCCGTGGTCCCCGTCCATCCGATCGAAATCCCCGTCGCCCACCGTGCCGCGCTCGACCGTGCCGCCGAGATGATCATGGCCGCAAGGCGCCCGCTGGTGATGATGGGAGCCGCGACCAGCCGGCCGCGGTCGACACACGGCATCGCAAGCTTCGTGCGGCGGACCGGCATTCCGTTCTTCACAACGCAGATGGGGAAGGGGACCGTGCCCGGCGGTACCAATCTCTATATGGGGACCGCCGCGCTGTCGGAGCGCGACTACGTCCATGACGCGATCGATGCCGCCGATTTGATCGTCGCGATCGGCCACGATCCGATCGAGAAACCGCCCTTCATCATGGGCCCCTCGGGCCCGAAGGTCATTCACGTCAGCTACACGCCGGCGAGCGTCGAACAGGTCTATTTCCCCGATGCCGAGGTCGTCGGGGACGTCGGCCCGAGCCTGGAGCTGCTGGCGGATCGGCTCGAAGGCAAAGTGCCGCAGGCCGCGGCGCTGCTGCCGTTGCGGGAAGAGATCCTGAATCACATCGCCGACCGGGCCACCGAGGCGCGCTGGCCGCCGACGCCGCAGCGTATCGTGCACGACATCCGCCAGGTGATCCCCGAGAACGGCATCGTCGCGCTCGACAACGGCATGTACAAGATCTGGTTTGCGCGCAACTACCGCACGCGCGTCGCCAACACGCTGCTGCTCGACAACGCGCTGGCGACCATGGGCGCCGGCCTGCCGTCGGCGATGATGGCCGCGATGCTCTATCCCGATCGCCGCGTGCTTGCGGTTGCCGGCGACGGCGGCTTCATGATGAACAGCCAGGAGATGGAGACGGCGGTCCGCCTCAAGCTCAACCTGGTCGTGCTGGTGCTGGAGGACAACGCCTACGGCATGATCCGCTGGAAGCAGGTCGTCGATCACTTTGCCGACTACGGCATGACCTTTGGCAATCCCGACTTCGTCCTCTATGCGAGGGCTTATGGCGCCAAGGGCCACCGCATCGAGAGCATCGACAGCTTCGGCCCGACGCTTGAGGCCGCCTTCAAGGAAGGCGGCGTGCACCTGGTCTCGATCCCGATCAATTACTCCGAGAACGTGCGCGTGCTCGTGGACGAGCTGCGGGCGCATGAGAAGGCGAAGGCTTGATTGATGCGGCGAGACGGTTCCCACACCGTCATTGCGAGCGCAGCGAAGCAATCCAGGCTGCCTCCGCCGTAAGATTCTGGATTGCTTCGCTGCGCTCGCAATGACGGAAGTCTCGGCGGAGATCTCCTGCTAACTTCATCACCGCTTGTGTTGCGATCCCCGATCCCCGACACTCTCATTCACCCAACAACCACAGGAATATGAAATGACCCGCGTTCGTTGTGTCACCGAGATGGGCATGGGCGTCGACGTCCACGGCAGGGACGCCACCAAGGCGGCCAAGCGTGCGGTCTCCGATGCCATCAGGCATTCGAGCCTCGGCTTCTTTCGGATGATCGGCAAGACCGCGAACGACATGTTCGTGGACGTCACGATCGGCGTGCCCAACCCCGAGGCGGTGGACAAGGAAGCCGTCGCCAGGGAGCTGCCTTACGGCACCGTGACCGTGACCGCGGTCAAGGGCGGGCTGGAGATCCCCTCGGCTACGGAAGTGGCCAACGACCCCATTCTCATCGCCAACGCCGCCGTCATCGTCAGCTTCGACAAGGACTAGGCCGATGTCCGACGGCGATGAGGCGCTGCTCGATCGTCCGATCTGGAGCGCGCTGACGACCAGCCAGAGGCACTTGGCTGAGGGCGGCCTGCGGGCTCTGCGCTATCCCGTGGACATGACGCCGTTTGCCGATATGGCCGACATGTCCGTGGCAAGTTTTGCGGCACTCGGCGATCTCATGTCGGGCTCGCAAGTCGCGGTGCTGTTCACGCTCGAGCCGGTCGAAATTCCCACCGGCTTCAAGGTGCTGCTCGCCGAGCCCGGCGAGCAGATGATCGGCTCGCCCGCCGACGCTTCGCTGCGCGATGCCGAGATCGTCCGCCTGGGCGCGGCCGACGTTCCCGCCATGATGGCACTGACCGAGCTGACCAAGCCCGGGCCGTTCGCGGCGCGGACGCACCAGCTCGGCACTTTCCTCGGCATTCGCGCGCGCGGCGAGCTGGTCGCCATGGCCGGCGAGCGGATGAAGCCCGGAAATTTCACCGAGATGACAGCGGTCTGCGTGCATCCCGATCATCGCGGGCGCGGTTACGCACAGGCGCTGCTCGCCGCCATCGCGCGCCAGATCGAGGCGCGCGGGGAAATTCCGTTCCTGCACGTGTTCTCGAGCAATACGTCTGCCATTGCGCTGTACCAGCGGCAGGGCATGCGGATTCGGCGCCGCCTGCAGGTCACCGTGCTGATGAAGCAGGGATGAGCTGCAGGGTGGGCTTCATATCCCGGCAATTCGCGCTATATCGATCCCAAGCACAATTGGGGGATACATGCACGCCGGGACACCTGATTTTTCCGCCGTACGGACGGCGATGCAACGCTACGTCGATCAGGAGATCATTCCCGGCGTATCCTGAGCGGTGCTGCGCGGCCGCGAGGTGGTCGACCAGCAATGCGTCGGCTCTGCCGACCGTGAGGCGAACACGACGCTGCGGCCCGACCATATCTTCCGCGCGTTTTCCAACACCAAGATCTTCGTCACCTGCGCGATCATGCTGCTGGTGGAGGAAGGCCGCATCGGGCTCGATGATGCGATCGAGAAATTCCTGCCGCAGCTCGGCAATCGCAAGGTGCTCAAGCAGGGTGCGGCAAGTCTGTCGGACGCCGAGCCGGCCAAGAGCCCGATCACGATCCGCCAGCTCCTGACCCATACCTCCGGTCTCAGCTACGGCATCTTCGATCCCGGCACGGTGCTGTTCAAAGGCTACAACGAGGCGCGCGTGCTCAATCCGCTGACGCCGCTAACCGACCTGATCGAACAACTGGCCGAGCTGCCGCTGTCCTATCACCCTGGTACGGCCTGGGAATATTCGGTGGCGACGGACGTGCTCGGCCGTGTCGTGGAGGTCGTCTCCGGCCAGGCGCTCGATGTGTTTCTGAAGTTGCGCATCTTCGATCCCCTCGGCATGACCGATACGGGCTTCCACGTTCCCGAGGCGCAGCAAGGCAGGCTGGTTGCACTCTACAATGGCGCTGATGTGCTCGATCCCATGAAGCCCGGCCTCACCCGGGCGGACCATCTGCCTTATCCGCAAGCCTATCGGCGGCAATTGCCGCGGCTGTCGGGCGGTGGCGGTCTGGTCTCGACCTTACCCGATATGCTGGCGCTGGTCCGCGCTCTGCTGCCCGGTTCGGACACGCTGCTGAAGCCGGACACGCTGCGGCAGATGATGACGAACCAGCTGCCCGCGGGGCAGACCATCCGCTTCGCCAATCTCGGCCCGATCCCTGGCAAGGGATTCGGCCTCGGCGGCGCCGTCACCTTCGCGCCGACACCGTTCGATCCGCCGAACGCGAGCGGCGAATTCCAGTGGGGCGGCCTTGCCGGCACCCATTGGTGGATTTGCCCTGAGGCCAATACCGCCGGCGTGCTGATGGCCCAGCGCTACATGGGCTTCTGGAATCCGTTCTTCTTCGAGTTCAAGCGCCTGGCCTATCAGGCGGTCGGCGCGGGCTGACGCGAAACGCGGCCCGGTCATCGAGCTCTGCCGCGACAAGCAAAGCGAGCGGAAGGCGTTGCCTCCCGCTCGCGATGCTGTCCTCAGTCCTTCCACGGATCGAACTCGCCTTCGCCGGCCATGGCGACGGCGAACGGCCGCAGCGTGTGCAGCACCGTCACGGTGCCGGCGTGCTGCGCCAGCACGTCCGGTAGGCGGCGATAGGCCATCGGGCTCTCGTCGAGGTCGGCACCGATCAAGGTGACGCCGCGCTCGTTGAGCCAGCGGTCCATCTCGTCGCGCGAGAAGCGCCGCTTCGCCTCACGTCGTCCGAACAGGCGGCCGGCGCCGTGCACGGTCGAGTAGAGCGAGGCCTTGGCCTCCGGGCTGTCGACGCCTTCGAGAATGACGGCATCGTCGCCCATGGAGCCGCCGACGAATCCCTTCTGGCCGGGAAACGCCGGGGTCGCGCCCTTGCGCACCACCCACAAATCCTTGCCGTCGTGGGTCTCACGCCAGGCGTAATTGTGGTGGTTGTGCACGCTCTCGGTGACGCTGCCGCCGATGATCCGGCGGACGCGCTCGACGACCCACTCGCGGCCCGCATAGGCATAACGCCCGGCGAGCTGCATCGCCGCGATGTAGCGGCGTCCGAGCTCGCTATCCTCGTCGACCACGGCGGGCGGGACGTTCATGCCGTCTTTTCCGCCGGCGGCCTTGAGGTAGCGCGTCGCGGAGGTGTGTCCGAGGCCGCGGCTGCCGAAGTGGACGCCGATCCAGACGAAGCCTTCCTCGTCGCGCATGAGGTCGACATAGTGGTTGCCCGATCCGACCGTGCCGAGCTGGGCCACCGCCTTCTGGCGGTAGGATTCCATGTCGCTTTCGCGCCAGGCATCGCCGTCGTCGAACAGGTCGTGCTCGGCCCGTTCCGCGTTGGCACGGCCGACGCCGAACGAGATCGTCTTGGCGACGTCGCGGATGATCGTGGGAGCGATCCCCGCGATGTCGTCGAAGCGCGTGTCGAGCCGAGCCGCCATGTTGCCGCAGCCGATGTCGAAGCCGACGCCGGAGATGCTGATCTGCTTCTCATAGGCGATGACCCCGCCGACCGGCTGCGCATAGCCGAGATGGCCGTCGGCGCAGATCACGCCGGAGACGACGTTGCCGATGGCCATGCAATTGCGCATCTGGGCGATCGTGGCGTCCTCATGCGGGCCGAACACCTTCAGCGGCGCATTCTGGAAGCGGGCATCCTGCGTCCGGAACGCGGCGATCGAGCTCGCGGTCGCATTGGCCTCGCGGGCAAGATGCTCCTTGCGCGCAGCGTCCTTGTACAGGCACCAGGCCGGCTGGCCGCGTCCTTCGCCGACGCGCGAGTCGGGATCGACACCGGCGGCGAGGCAGAGCTCGCGGGCGCGTTCCATGTAGGGATCGGGTCGTCGCATGGTCGTGGGTCCTTGTCATTCCGCTCCCACCATAGCGGGTGGGCGGATCATTTCAGAGAGTTCTGAGGCCCCCGGGCGCAGTGTCCTGCGTCCGGGGCCGTTGTCGTTGCGCATCAGTTCAACGCCGTCTCCGACGCCGCGATCCACGCGACCACGGCTTCCGAGAAGCCGTTGACGCGCGTCCAGGCGCCGTGACCGACACCGTGCTGATACGAGGCCACGTTGACCATGGTGCCGCGCGCCCTGGGCTCGGGCACCTGGTCGTGGCTCTGCTCGTCGGTGAAGACGATAAGGCGATCGCCCTTGCGGTCGATCTCCGTCACTGCCTTGCCGAGATAGGTCCCGCCGTGCGGCTGCGAGTTGATGATCGCGTCCCTGAGCGCGAAGCCGCGGCGGGGCGGAACCTTCACGACTTCATTGCTGAAGGTGAAGATCTCGACCTCGTCGCAGATCTCGCGCGCGAGGATGGCAAGGCCACACGCTGCCTCCGCGCGCGTCATTTCCGACTGCGCGGAGAGGGTCGCGAACATCGAGCCCGACACGTCGATCAGAAGCCGCGTCCGGCCCGGAAGCCGCACATGGTCCTTGATCGACTTGAGCATCGCAGCTTCGAGTTCGGGCTCGAAGTCCGGCGCATAGCGCGCCGCCGTGATGAAGCGATAGGGCAGGATACGATCCGTCCGCATCGCCTCGATCGCGCCTGCGATGGTCTCGCGCGGGACCTGCGCGTTCTGCATCAGCCGCAGATTGCGCAAGAGCGCCAGGCCGCCGAGCTTTCGCTCGGCGATCAGCCGCTCGAAGGTCTCGCGCTTGTTCTGGCCGGCCGACAGCGAGACCTCCCAGGTGTCGGGGGAGGCGAGCTCGCCGTCGACGAGCTGCTTCCACACCTTGGCCTGCTCGGCGTCTTTCGGCTTGGCGTGGACCAGGAACAGCACGTCCCTGATCCGCACCGCGCCGTCGCGATCCCACTTGGCGAGCTGGTAGGCGTCGAACTTGGTCAGCGCGCGGGCAAGACCCTTCTTGACCTGCGCCGAGACCGGCTGACGCTTGCGCTGCTGCATCGGCCCCAGCGCATCCGCCCAGTAGATCGCGAGCAGCTCCGTCATCTCGTCGGGGCGCTGGATCACCTGGGCGAGCGTGTCCGCGACGAGGCCGCGGTGCTTCTCGCTCCGGGCCATCTCGCGGATGACGAGCAGCGGCGCGTGCCGCAGCTTCATCACCTCGCGCGCCTCGATCGCAAGCTGCGCGACGCGCGCGGGCGCGACCTTGGGCACGAGGGCCTTGATACGGTCGGCGATCGCGACGCCGTCCTCGTAGAACTGGTCCTCCCACAGGAGGCAGTTCATCAGCGCGCGCTTCAGCTCCATCTCGGGCGTGAAGCGGACTGCGCGCGCACCCTCCCGCGTGAAGGCGCGAACGATCTTGTTGAGCCTGACCATGATGGCCTCCTCTTGGGTTGATGAGCAATGGAAACGGGTGCCGGGGAACAAGCGAGGCTGTACTGCCCTTGCGGGCAAGTCACATGCTCTACCGCTGAGCTACGGACTTTCGTCCGGAAGGAGTCGAACCTTCGACATTGCGATCCGAAGTAACAGCGCTCTTCACCACCGGCGGTGGCTAAGGGGACACGATCCGGGAACGGGCGATTGCTGCACCCGACGAGCCGAAGCTTGCCGGAAAGCGCTCTATCCTCTGAGCTACCGGTGCATGGGACACCGGGCGGGATTCGAACCCGCGACCTCTCGCGTGGTAGGCGAAGTAACAGAAATCTTCACCACGGATCGTGAAGGGGTTGGCGGGGAACGGGCGATGCTGTTGCCGCTCCGAAGAGCAAGAACTGAGCTACGGCATTTCAGCCGGCGAGATTCGAACCCGCGACCTCCGTCCCGGCAAGCCGGGACGGCGCTCTACCGAAGTAACAGACATCTTCACCACCGCCAGGCCGGTGCTTTCGCATCGGCCGTTGATGGGTACGCTGGGGAACGGGCGATATCGGCTTTCAGTGACGACAACACAGTCTCCGTCCCCAACGGACGAATCCTGCGCCGGGCCGCGTGCGTACCTTTTCCGAGGCCGCATCCCGGTGCGTGTGTCAAAGGCGGGAGGCATACCCGCTGTGCCGTGTGGAGAAGTATCCGACATCTTCACCACCAACGTCGGTTGAGCCGCGATCGCTCGCGGCAAACCAAGTTACGAAAATTCTATCGCGGCGCTGTCGACGCGCCGCACTTTGCGAACCCTTTTGGGTTCGCTCTGCCATCGGTGTCCGGCTCATCGCCTCGTTCCCTCCGGCAGGCCCCGCGCACTTGGGCACGCGCCTTCTCAGCGCGAGCCCCGGGATCCGGGTCTCCCGTTCCGGCCATTGCCGGGTTGTTCGGTTGGGCCGCGCGGCGGGCAACAAAAAACCCTCCGGAGCGGCAGGCTCGGGAGGGTCCGTGAGAAGCGGACGGTCGATCTCGCTGTCAGGCAAGATCGCTCCCATGAGCCGGGCATGCGATGTCGAATAGCTTCGGGCTATTCGGCATGCGGACAATTCTTTCGTAGCGGTATGACATCGCTCGGTTCATGGTGTCTGTCGCAAACGGAAGTGCTTGCGAGGGCGCGGGACATACGCCCGCAACTTGCGGATGTCAAGCGAGACGCGCGCGAAAACGAAAATTGACGGACGCATGACGTGCCAAACTATTTGGGGCTGGACGGATTTCGCTTCGGCTGGGTCGCGGCCTGGATCGACGACCGTGGGGATCACGGCTTCGACTATTCGCCGGGCCTGACGCGTCTGCTCGCGCTGCCGCATGCGCGTGCGATGATCGACATGCCGATCGGATTGAAGCCGAGCGGCTATCGTGCGTGCGATCTGCGTGCGCGCGAGCTGATCGGCCCTGCCGTGTTTCTTGGCGCGCGCAGAGACCTCTGGGGCTTTCCCGACATGGCGGCGGCCAATCGCCACTATTGGACGCACGAGGGCAAGGGCAGGGGTGTGTCGGCGCAGCTCTGGAATATCAGGGACAAGATCAAAGAGGTCGACGAGGTCATGACGCCGGCGCGGCAGGAGACGGTGGGGGAAGCGCATCCGGAATTGATCTTCTGGAATCTCGCAGGTCGGGTCCGGCTTGAACCGAAGACGTCGCTGCGAGGCCGCGAGCAGCGTATCGCCCTGCTGAGAGACCGGGGCTTCATCAGGATCGAACGATGGCTGACGCTTCGCCACGGCACCGGCATCGGCCGCGACGATCTCATCGATGCGTGCGCCTGCGCGGTCGCTGCACGCGACAGCACGCAACGTGTCGGCGGAGAGGAGATCGATCCGCGCGGATTGCGGATGGAAATCAATTTTTGAAGTCAGCCCTCCCGATCGCCATTGTTTTCGAAGTGGCTGCGACTATTGCGGCCTGGATTCGAGGAGACGCCCTCGTTCAGTCTTGTTGCTCTCGCTTGGTATTCGTCGGCCATTGCTCGCAACCGTTGCGCGGCTCCGCTGTGCGCGAGACCCTTCGCGACGCGGCGACAGCGTTCGGCGTGATCGAGCAGAGCGCGTTTCTCGATGTTCATCCAGCGACAACGCTCGAGAGGGACATTGGTCCCTCCGCGGGCTGCCGGAACAGCGCGATATCTTCGCAGCGCGATCCGGGAAAAAATAGCAATATTTTCATGTCGCCTCGGAACGTGGCGCTGGAGCCGACGTTTTACGCCATAGGCTGTTGAGGGACAAAATGCCATGTACGACGTGTGCCAATTGGCGACCGCGATGCTCGCGATCGCCTTTACGGCCCTGCTGTTGATCACCGGTGAACGGTTCATCGAGCATCGACTGCAGCATGAGGCAATGACCCCGATCGTGGCGATGGCGACGCTGCGGCCATAGGCGCAGGTTTGCCGGGACGAAGTGTGACTTGCGCCGCACGGCGCCTCGCCTAGATTGAGCACGCCTCAGTCCATGCACCAAAGGTCCCGATGTCCGATCTGTCCGCCTTTCCCATCACCAAACGTTGGCCGGCGAAACATCCCGAACTGCTCCAGCTCTATTCCTTGCCGACGCCAAACGGCGTCAAGGTCTCGATCATGCTGGAGGAGATCGGACTTCCCTACGAAGTCCACCTGGTCGATTTCGGCAAGGATGATCAGAAGACGCCGGAGTTTCTCTCGCTCAATCCGAACGGCAAGATCCCGGCGATCCTCGATCCCAACGGTCCCGGGGGCAGGCCGCTGCCGCTGTTCGAGTCCGGAGCGATCCTGCAATACCTCGCGGAGAAGTCCGGCAAGCTTCTGCCGGAGGATCCCGCTCGCCGCTACCAGACCATCCAGTGGGTGCACTTTCAGATGGGCGGCATCGGGCCGATGTTCGGCCAGGTCGGCTTCTTCCACAAATTCGCCGGCAAGGATTTCGAGGACAAGCGGCCGCTGGAGCGTTACGTCAATGAGTCCACGCGCCTGCTCGGTGTGATGGAGACGCATCTTTCCGGCCGGCGGTGGTTCATGGATGACGACTACACCATCGCCGACATCTCCATGCTCGGCTGGGTGCGGAATCTCATCGGGTTCTACGGCGCCGGCGATCTGGTGGCGTTCAGCCAGTTCAGGGCGGTCGGCGCCTGGCTCGAACGCGGGCTGGCGCGTCCGGCGGTGCAACGCGGGCTGAACATTCCGAAGCGGCCGTGATCCTAGAACAGCCGCCCGCCGTTCGGCACGGGCCTGCTCGGCTGCACCAGCACGACCTTGCCGTTGGCATCGGGGAAGCCGAGGGTCAGCACCTCGGACACGACCGGGCCGATCTGGCGCGGCGGGAAGTTGACGACGGCCGCGACCTGTTGCCCAACGAGGGTATCGAGCGGGTGGTTTTCGGTGATCTGGGCCGAGCTCTTGCGCACGCCGATGGAGGGGCCGAAATCGATCCACAGCCGCCAGGCCGGCTTGCGCGCCTCCGGAAACGGCTTGGCGTCGACGATGGTGCCGACACGGACATCGACCGCGAGGAAGCTGTTGAAGTCGATGGTCGGTGAGGCGGCAGCTGCGGGATTGTGGGTAACGTGCATGGGATGTCTGCTCGGAGAGTTGGGGTGGTCCGCAATATTGTCGCGCGAACCGGAGTTTCGTACAACGCCACAACCGAAGCATCACGCATGCGCGAGGAAACGTCTTGTCCAACATCATCTACGGCATCAAGAACTGCGACACCATGAAGAAGGCCCGCGCCTGGCTCGATGCTCATGGCGTGCCTTACGAGTTTCATGACTACAAGGCGGCGGGCGTGGAGAAGGACAAGCTCAAGCAGTGGAGCGACGAGGTCGGCTGGGAGACGCTGCTCAATCGCGCCGGGACGACCTTCAAGAAGCTCCCGGACTCCGACAAGGAAGGCTTGAGCGAGAAGAAGGCGTTGGCACTGATGCTAGCGCAACCATCGATGATCAAGCGCCCGGTGCTGGAAATCGGCAGCAAGCTGCTGGTCGGCTTCAAGCCGGATGTCTATGCCAAGGAGGTCGGCGCCAAAGCGCGCTGACCGCTAGTTCAGCTCGATGGTCTCGGCGGTCATGCCGGGCCCCGGCTGGTCGGAGAACTCGACCGTCTCGGCAGGCGCGATGCGGGCAGGGGTGCGATGAAACAGCTCCCGATCGATCACAGCGCGTAGCTTTGGACGCGGCAGCGCGTCATTTCCGCGCATCAGGTTCTTGATCTCGAAGCCGCCGTCCTCGCAGAAGGTCTTGATCGACGCGATGACGTGACAGACCTTGCCGTCGGTCTGGAAGGGCAGCAGCAGCCGTTCATAGGCGACGATGCGCCCGTAGATGTCCTCGACATTGGCGACGCTGTAGACGGGCAGCCCGCGCGCGACGCATTCATGATAGATCGGCATCACGAACGGGGCGAGCCGCGGTCCGACATAATCATCGAGCAGAACGCCCTTGCCGGTATGTCCATAGGCACGCGAGATGCGCGTGCCCTCGCTCTGGATGACGAGGCGCGGCGTCGGCGTCGAAAATTCGACCGTATAGTAGATGAGATCCGAGAGCTCTTCCTCGAGTCGCGCGGGCTGATACTCCCAGATCGCCGGCGCGATCTGCTGGCGCGCATAAAGTCGCAGCCACGTGTTCAGGAGATCGCGTTGCCGGATCGATTTGACGACGGAGGGAGCGGCATTTGCAAAATCCAAAGCAATATTCTCCGCACGTGAAGACGCGCGCATGATCCCGCTTGTGGGAAAATTTTCGATGAAGGCTGGCGCACGGAACGAAAGACCGTTAACGACGGCTTGATGGCCGGTGCCTTGCGAACCGGGAGGCCGGGCAGGCACGACATCCAGACATCTCCGACTAAGGGAGCATTTGTATCCCAGCCGGAGGCCTGACCTGCTCAGCTTTCCGCCTTGCCTAACCCCCGTCACCTCCGGCATATTCCGCGCCCGGAGGCGGCGCTCCGGGTGGGCTGCAAGTCCTCCGGACAGCCGAAGCAACAAGGACAGCCACGCGCCTCGCGCGGGCAGGGGGAAATCTGTTTGGCCGATGAGTTCATTCTCGAAACGGAAGGCTTGACCAAGGAGTTTGCGGGCTTCTTCGCCGTCCGCGACGTTGCGCTCAAGGTTCGCCGTGGGAGCATTCACGCGTTGATCGGCCCGAACGGGGCCGGCAAGACGACCTGCTTTAATCTCTTGACCAAGTTCCTCAAACCGTCAGCCGGAAAGATCCTCTACAAGGGGCAGGACATCACGGCGATGGCGCCGGCCGACGTGGCCCGCATGGGCCTCGTGCGTTCGTTCCAGATTTCGGCGGTATTTCCGCATCTCACCGCGCAGGAAAACGTCCGTGTCGCGCTTCAGCGCCAGCACGGCTCTTCGTTCGATTTCTGGCGCTCCAAGTCCGTGCTCAACCGCTTCAACGATCGCGCGCGCGAGCTGCTGAGCGATGTCGGCCTCAGCGAGTTTGCCAACACGCCGGCGGTCGAGATGCCCTATGGGCGCAAGCGCGCACTTGAGATAGCAACGACGCTTGCGCTCGACCCAGAGATGATGCTGCTCGACGAGCCGATGGCCGGCATGGGCCACGAGGACATCGACAAGATCGCGGCGCTGATCAAGCGCATTTCGGCGAAATACACCATCCTCATGGTCGAGCATAATTTGAGCGTCGTGGCCAACCTCTCCGACATCATCACCGTGCTGACGCGCGGGCAGGTGCTCGCGCAGGGCCATTATTCCGAGCTCACCAAGGACGAGCGCGTCAAGGAAGCCTATCTGGGAGCCGGTCATGCCTGACACTGCGATCGCCGAGGCCCCGGCCAGGGCCGCGACCGGCGGACCCATCCTCCAAGTCCGCAACCTCGAAGCCTGGTACGGCGAGTCCCACATCCTGCACGGGATCAACTTCGACGTGAACGCGGGCGAGGTCGTCACCTTGCTCGGGCGTAACGGCGCCGGCAAGACGACCACGCTGAAGTCGATCATGGGCATCATCGGCAAGCGCTCCGGCTCGGTGAAGTTCAACAACCAGGAGATCATCCGCGCAACCTCCGACAGGATCGCGCGGATGGGCATCGCGTTCTGCCCGGAAGAGCGGGGCATATTCGCCAGCCTCGACGTACGGGAGAACTTGATGTTGCCGCCGGTCGTCCGCGCGGGCGGACTGCCGCTCGACCAGATCTTCGATCTGTTTCCGAACCTGAAGGAGCGGCTGGGCAGCCAGGGCACCAAGCTGTCGGGCGGCGAGCAGCAGATGCTCGCGATCGCGCGCATCCTGCGCACCGGCGCGAGCTTCCTGATGCTGGACGAGCCGACCGAGGGCCTTGCGCCCGTCATCATCCAGCAGATCGGTCACACCATTGCGCGGCTCAAGAAGGAGGGCTTCACGATCCTCCTGGTCGAGCAGAACTTCCGCTTCGCATCCACCGTCGCCGACCGCTACTACGTGGTCGAGCACGGCAAGATCATTGACGGATTTTCCAACTCGGAGCTCGCCGCCAACATGGACAAGCTGCACACCTATTTGGGTGTCTAGAGCATGATCAGGACCCGGAGCGCCGCGTCAGCGCAAAGTATGTAGCGGTTTTCCGAAGAGACCGTGCTGAAGTTGAAGAACTGCCAACGAGAAAATTCAAAAAGGAAGTTGCATGAAGACCAGGTCGATTGCGTCATTGCTGCTGACCACCGCGCTCACCTTCGCCGCAACATGCGTCGCGTCGGCGCAGGACAAGACGGTCAAGATCGGCGCGCTGTCCGATCAGTCCGGGCTCTACGCCGACCTCGGCGGCCCCGGCTCGACGCTCGCCGCGCAGATGGCGGTCGAGGATTCCGGCCTCGCCGCGAAGGGCTGGAAGATCGACGTGATCTCCGGCGATCACCAGAACAAGCCCGATATCGGCACCGCGATCGCGCGGCAGTGGTTCGACGTCGACAAGGTCGACGTCATCGTCGACGTGCCGAACTCGGGCGTGGCGCTCGCCGTCAATAACGTGATCAAGGAAAAGAACGGCGTCTACATCAATTCGGGTGCGGCGACATCCGACCTCAGCAACGCGCAGTGCTCGCCCAACACCGTGCACTGGACCTACGACACCTACATGCTGGCCCATACCACCGGCCAGGCGCTGGTGAAGGCCGGTGGCGACACCTGGTTCTTCCTGACCGCGGACTACGCCTTCGGTGCGGCGCTCGAGCGCGACACCAGCGCGGTCGTCACGGCCAACGGAGGCAAGGTGCTCGGCGGCGTCAAGCACCCGCTCAACACGCCGGACTTCTCCTCCTTCCTGCTCCAGGCGCAGGCCTCCAAGGCCAAGATCATCGGCCTCGCCAATGCCGGCGGCGACACCACCAACGCGATCAAGCAGGCGGCCGAGTTCGGCATCGGCAAGGGCGGCCAGAAGCTCGCGGCGCTCCTGCTCTTCCTCACCGACGTCAAGGCGATCGGCCTCGAGACGGCGCAGGGACTCAATTTCACCGAGACGTTCTACTGGGACATGAACGACAAGACCCGGGCGTTCTCCAAGCGCTTCGCCGAGAAGATGAAGAACAATGCCCCGCCCACCATGGTGCAGGCCGGGGTCTATGCCGGCGTGCGCCACTATCTCAAGGCCCTCGAAGCGCTCGGCGGCAATCCTCATGACGGCGTCAAGATCGTCGAGAAGATGAAGTCGATGCCGACCGAGGACGACCTGTTCGGCAAGGGCGAGATCCAGCCCAACGGCCGCACCATCCACAACGCCTATCTGTTCGAGGTCAAGAAGCCCTCGGAGTCCAAGGGGCCATGGGACTTCTACAAGCTGGTCGGCACGGTGCCGGGCGACCAGGCTTTCACGCCGCTGTCCGAGAGCAAGTGCGCGCTGTTGAAGAAATAAGATAACGGCCCGCAGGCCTCGAGGCCTGCGGGCGACTTTCAGGGAACGCCGAAGGGACCGGGTGCGGGATCGATGCAGGCTCTATACGCTCAGCTACTGGTGGGACTGATCAACGGCTCGTTCTACGCGCTGCTCAGTCTCGGGCTTGCCGTGATCTTCGGCATGCTCAACATCATCAATTTCGCCCATGGCGCGCTCTACATGATGGGCGCCTTCGTCGCCTATTTCCTGCTGAACCTCGGCGGGATCAACTACTGGTGGGCATTGCTGCTCGCGCCCATCATCGTCGGCATCTTCGGCATGATCCTGGAGCGGACCATGCTGCAATGGCTGACCGGGCTCGATCATCTCTACGGCCTGCTGCTCACCTTCGGCATCGCGCTGATCGTGCAGGGCGTGTTCCAGAACTATTTCGGCTCCTCCGGCCTGCCTTACGCCATTCCGGACCAGCTCAAGGGCGGCATGAATCTCGGCTTCATGTTCTTACCCGTCTATCGCGGCTGGGTCGTGGTGTTCTCTCTCGTCGTGTGCCTTGCGACCTGGTTCCTGATCGAGAAGACGCAGCTTGGCGCCTACCTGCGCGCCGCCACCGAGAATCCGACTCTGGTGCGCGCCTTCGGCATCAACGTGCCGCGCATGATCACGCTGACCTACGGTCTCGGCGTCGGCCTTGCCGCGCTCGCCGGCGTGCTCTCGGCGCCGATCAACCAGGTGCGGCCGCTGATGGGCGCCGACCTCATCATCGTCGTGTTCGCGGTGGTCGTGATCGGCGGCATGGGATCGATCATGGGCTCCATCATCACCGGCTTCGCGCTCGGTGTGATCGAGGGCCTGACCAAGTATTTCTACCCCGAGGCCTCCAACACCGTCGTGTTCGTGCTGATGGTGCTGGTGCTCTTGGTGAAGCCAACGGGATTGACGGGAAGGGCGGCCTGAGATGACAACCCTGACGGACGACACGCTGCCGGTGACCCCTCGCGCGATGCGCGACGAGATGATCGTGTTCGTGCTGATGGCGCTGCTGCTGGCGGCCGTGCCGTTCACCGGCGTCTATCCCTTCTTCGTGATGCAGGCGCTGTGCTTTGCGCTGCTCGCCTGCGCCTTCAATCTCTTGATCGGCTACGGCGGGCTGCTGTCCTTCGGCCACGCGATGTTCCTGGGCACGGCGGGCTATTGCAGCGCGCATGCGCTGAAGGTGTGGGCGCTGCCGCCGGAGCTCGGCATCCTCGTCGGCATCGCTGCGGCGTTCGTGCTGTCGATCATCACCGGCTACATCTCGATCCGCCGCCAGGGCATCTATTTCTCGATGATCACGCTGGCGCTGTCGCAGCTCCTGTACTTCATCTATCTCCAGGCCCCATTCACCCACGGCGAGGACGGCATCCAGGGTATCCCGCAGGGGCACATGTTCGGCGTCTTCGATCTCTCCAAGCCGACGGTGCTCTATTACGTCGTGCTGGCGGGCTTCCTTGCCGGCTTCCTCCTGATCTTCCGGATCATCAACTCGCCGTTCGGCGAAGTCCTGAAGGCGATCCGCGAGAACGAGCCGCGGGCGATCTCGCTCGGCTACCGCACCGACCAGTACAAGTTCCTGGCCTTCGTCCTGTCGGGCACGCTGGCGGGCTTTGCCGGTTCGCTGAAGGTGTTCGTGGCGCAGAACGCCTCGCTCACCGACGTGCACTGGACCATGTCGGGTGAAGTCGTGCTGATGACGCTGGTCGGTGGTCTCGGCACCATCTTTGGGCCCGTGGTCGGCGCCTTCGTGATCATTGCCATGCAGCAATATCTGGCAGGCTTCGGCCAGTGGGTGACGGTGATCCAGGGCGCGATCTTCGTGGTCTGCGTGCTCACCTTCCGCCGCGGCGTCATCGGCGAAATCGCGCATTACTTCCGCAGGTCGCTTTAAACGATTGATATTGCATCGATTTCATTGATGCGTGAAAGTGGTGGATGACCCGGCTCCGCGGGCGTGAGATGACACGCGCGCGGATCGAAAATGGTCTATGACAGTTTCATGACAGCCCTCCGGGCCTGACCATTTCCAACCGGTAGCCTATCCCCATGATGCGTTGGTTTCGTGCGTTCCTGCCCAAGGAAGAACGGTTCTTCGACCTGTTCGACCGGCATGCCCAGACTGTGATCCAGGGCGCGATCGCGCTTCAGGGCATGCTCAACGGGGGCGAGGAGACGCCGGTCTATTGCCAGCGCGTCAACCAGTTCGAGAATGACGCCGACAACATCACCCGTGAGGTGCTGACGGCGGTGCGCCGCACCTTCATCACCCCGTTCGACCGCGGCGACATCAAGAACCTCATCACGTCGCTGGACGATGCCATCGACCAGATGCAGCAGACGGCCAAGGCGGTCATGCTGTTCGAGGTCCGCACCTTCGAGCCGCCCATGCGCGAGATCGGCGGGCTCCTGATCGAATGCGCCAATCTGGTCGGGCGTGCGCTGCCGCTGATGCAGTCGATCGGCCCGAACGTCGCCATGCTGACCGCCATCACCGAAGAACTCGGCAAGCTGGAGGGCCGGGTCGACGATCTCCACGACATCGGCATGAAGGAGCTGTTCCTGAAGCATCGCGACGGCAATGCGATGGACTTCATCGTCGGCGTCGAGATCTACGATCATCTCGAGAAGGTGGCCGATCGCTTCGACGACGTCGCGAACGAGATCAACAGCATCGTCATCGAGCAGGTGTAGCGCATGATCCGGAAAAGTGTGCAGCGGTTTTCCGCTCAGATCATGCGCAAGCTTTAAGCAGGGCCTCGCCGTGGATGCCGCGTTGGGTCTTCCCATCCTGGTCGGCTTGATCGCCGTCGCGCTGCTGTTCGACTTCCTGAACGGCCTGCACGACGCCGCCAATTCGATCGCGACCATCGTCTCGACCCGCGTGCTGCGGCCGCAATTCGCGGTGTTCTGGGCCGCCTTCTTCAATTTCATCGCCTTCATGGTGTTCGGACTGCACGTCGCCCAGACCATCGGCACCGGCATCATCGATCCCGCGGTCGTCGACGCCCAGGTGATCTTCGCAGCGCTGGTCGGCGCGATCGTCTGGAACCTCGTGACCTGGGCGCTCGGCATCCCGTCCTCGTCGTCGCACGCGTTGATCGGCGGCCTCGTCGGCGGCGGCATGGCCAAGGCGGGGATCTCGGCCGCGGTCTGGGGCGGCCTGTCCAAGACGGTGCTGGCAATCGTGCTGTCGCCGCTGGTCGGCTTCCTGCTCGCCATGATGCTGGTGGCGATCGTCTCCTGGGCCTCGGTGCGCTCGACGCCGTTCGCGGTCGATCGCGCCTTTCGCATCCTGCAATTCGCCTCCGCCTCGCTCTATTCGCTCGGTCATGGCGGCAACGACGCGCAGAAAACCATGGGCATCATCGCGGTGCTGCTGTATTCGCAGGGCCATCTCGGCACCGAGTTCTCGGTGCCGTTCTGGGTGGTGCTGTCCTGCCAGGCGGCGATGGCGCTCGGCACGCTGATGGGCGGCTGGCGCATCGTCCGCACCATGGGCCTGCGCATCACGAAATTGACGCCTATGCAGGGCTTTTGCGCCGAAACGGGGGGCGCCGCGACCCTGTTCATGGCGACCTATCTCGGAGTTCCCGTCTCGACCACCCACACCATCACCGGTGCCATCGTCGGCGTCGGCGCCGCCCGCCGCGTCTCGGCGGTGCGCTGGAACGTCGCGAGCTCGATCGTCTATGCCTGGGTGATCACGATCCCGGCCTCAGCCATCGTCGCGGCGCTGACGTGGTGGCTGGTCCAGATCTTCGTCAGGTGACGAGCTTCAGTCCGATGATTCCGGCGACGATCAGGGCGATGCTGGCAACGCGCATGGCCGTTGCCGGCTCGCCGAACAGGACGATGCCGAGCGTCGCAGTGCCCACCGCGCCGATGCCGGTCCAGACCGCGTAGGCGGTTCCGACCGGGAGCGATTTGAGCGCAAATCCGAGCAGGATGACGCTGCCGGCCATGGCAACCAGGGTGATCACCGACGGCACAAGCCTGGTAAACCCCTCAGTGTATTTCAGGCCAATCGCCCAGGTGATCTCGAGAAGGCCGGCGACGAACAGGATGCTCCAGGCCATGACGACCCTCCATTTCAGGCAGGGTCGTCCCCGCGGCTGAGGTGCTGAGAAACGGAAGGCCGTCCTTCCCGGAAGCCGATATGGGGCTGGCCGAATGGCTCCGCAATCACCAAATGAGGCTTGATCAGGCCCGTTTTCCCTGCCACACGCTCCCGCCATGTCCGACATCGCCATCACCACAGCCGAATCGCCGGCCCGTTCCCCGCTTGCCGCTGAAGTGGCGCGGCGGCGGACCTTTGCGATCATTTCCCACCCTGACGCCGGCAAGACCACGCTGACCGAGAAGCTGCTGCTGTTCGGCGGCGCCATCAATCTCGCCGGCCAGGTCAAGGCCAAGGGCGAGCGGCGCAATACGCGTTCCGACTGGATGAAGATCGAGCGCGAACGCGGCATCTCGGTCGTGACCTCGGTGATGACCTTCGAGTTCGAAGGCCTCGTGTTCAACCTCCTGGACACGCCGGGCCACGAGGACTTTTCGGAAGACACCTATCGCACGCTCACCGCGGTCGATTCCGCCGTGATGGTGATCGACGCCGCCAAGGGCATCGAGGCGCGCACCCGGAAGCTGTTCGAGGTGTGTCGCTTGCGCGACATCCCGATCATCACCTTCATCAACAAGATGGACCGCGAGAGCCGCGACGTTTTCGAGCTGCTCGACGAGATCGAGAAGACGCTGGCGCTCGATACCACGCCGATGACCTGGCCGGTCGGTCGCGGCCGCGACTTCCTCGGCACCTACGACGTCGTCAATGGCGGCGTGCGCCTGCTCGAAGGCGGCGGCGCCAAGACCGGTGCGGCGCAGCAGATCGAGATCGAAGAGCTGGCCAAGCTCAACGCCAATCTCGACGTCGCTGCCGTGAAGGACGAGCTCGAGCTCGTCACGGCGGCATCAAAACCGTTCGAGCTCGGGGCGTTCCGCGAAGGCCATCTGACGCCGGTCTATTTCGGCAGCGCGTTGCGCAATTTCGGCGTCGGCGACCTGCTGGAAGGTCTCGGCAAGTTTGCGCCCGAGCCGCGTGCGCAGGACAGCGACCAGCGCAAGGTCGAGGCCACTGATCCGCGCATGAGCGCCTTCGTGTTCAAGATCCAGGCCAACATGGATCCGAACCACCGCGACCGCATCGCCTTCGCCCGTCTGTGCTCGGGCAAGCTCAGCCGCGGCATGAAGGCGAAGCTCGTGCGCACCGGCAAGAGCATGCCATTGTCGAGCCCGCAATTCTTCTTCGCCCAGGACCGCTCGGTCGCGGACGAAGCCTTCGCCGGTGACGTCGTCGGTATTCCCAACCACGGCACGCTACGCATCGGCGATACGCTGACGGAAGGGGAGGATTTCAACTTCGTGGGCGTGCCGAGCTTCGCTCCGGAAATCGTCCGCCGCGTCCGGCTCACCGACGCGATGAAGGCGAAGAAGCTGAAGGAAGCGCTGCAGCAGATGTCGGAAGAGGGCGTGGTGCAGGTGTTCCGCCCGCGCGACGGCGCGCCGGCGCTGGTCGGCGTGGTCGGGGCGCTCCAGCTCGACGTGCTGAAGGCGCGGCTCGAGGCGGAGTATTCGCTGCCGGTCGAGTTCGAGGTCAGCGAATTTCAGCTCGCGCGCTGGGTCTCCTCGGAGGACCGCAAGAAGCTCGACGCCTTCATCGCCGCCAACACCTCCAGTATCGCCGACGACGTCGACGGCGATCCCGTGTATCTCGCCCGGAACGAATTCTATCTCGGCTACACCAGGGAGCGCGCCGAGGGCATCGAGTTCAGCAACGTCAAGGACGTCAAGAAGAAGGGGTAGGGCAGCCGCGTCCCTCCGCTGAGCGGATTTGAACGCGTATGTGAACGAGCGCAGGCTTGATACGCGCGCGGCCGGTGCCACTTTCCATGGGGATGGGTACCGTGGTCCGTGGTCATGTGGCGCTCTCTCCTTGTACTCCTCCTTGTGACAATCCTGCCGTCATCGGCGGATGCGTGGCGCCGTCCTCTCGAAGAGGAGCTGTTCTCGTACGAGCCGTGCGGCGGGCCTTTTCAGGGACCTTGCATCACCGAAATTCCATTCCCATTCGGCGAGACTCTCCAGCTCACGGTCGAAAGCGTTCCATCGCAAGCCGACATCGCGAAGTACCGGCGCCCCGATCATGACCTTGATACGATCGGCGATCTCTTCGCCGAGCTGCGTTCGTGTTGGTCACCTCCTCCCGCTGACCAGGCGCGGGCAGGCATGCAGATGTCGGTGCGGTTCAGCCTCAACCGATCGGGCGGTCTGATTGGCCCGCCGCGCATGACATTTGCGACCGCGGGCGTCCCCGCCGACACCCGCGCGACCTATCTCAATGCCATCAACGCATCGTTGAAGGCCTGCCTGCCGCTGAAATTCACCAGCGGCTTTGGCGGCGCGCTGGCGGGCAGGCCGATCGCGATCCGCTACGTCGACAATCGCGAGCTTGGCAAGTAACCGCGAGGGCTCCTTCCATCCCTCATCGACACGGCGCTTTCGCTCCTCCCACCATGAGGCAGGGCTATCGCATATGAGATGTGGGCTATGGGCACCGAGCCTCCCCACGTCGTCATGGCCGGGCTTGTCCCGGCCATCCACGTCTTTCTACGCAGCACTAAGAACGTGGATGCCCGGGACAAGCCCGGCCATGACGGCATCTCGAAAATTCAAATGCGATAGCCCTGCACCATAAGGGACGCGAGTTGCGAGCGGCGGCCAATCGATGATACCCCAGAGGCGGGGGCTGTGGCCAAAAGGGGAGGATGTCGTGGGTCTGCTGGTCATGATCCTGGGGCTTGCGCTGTTTTTTGCGGCGCATGTGTTCACCACCAAACGCGAGATGCGCGCCGAGACGATCGCAAGGCTTGGCGAGGGATCCTACAAGATCCTCTATTCGCTGGTCTCGCTGGCGGGGCTCGCGATGATCATCTGGGGTTATGCCCAGTATCGCGCCACCGGCTGGATCGACGTCTGGTATCCGCCGAAGGCCATGAAGCACATCACGCTCGCATTGATGCTGCCCGCGGTCATCCTGGTGGTCGCGTCATATCTGCGCGGCCGCATCTATGCGACACTGAAGCACCCGATGCTGGCCGGCATCAAGCTGTGGGCCGCCGCCCACCTGCTCGCCAATGGTGATCTCGGCTCCATCATCCTGTTCGGCTCGTTCCTGGGCTGGGCGGTGTATGACCGTATTTCGCTCAAGCATCGCACCGACGCCGGCGGCCCCCCGATTCCGGTCGGCGGCATCACCAACGATCTGATCGCAGTTGCGGTCGGCATCATCGCCTATCTGGCGCTGGCGTTCGCATTCCATCCCGTCGTGATCGGTGTTCCCGTCATCGGCGTCTAGCTGTTCGGCACAAGACAGGAGCTCCTTGCCTATGCGCGGAAGGGAGCAAGAGCAACAACACCGAGGCACGCCGATGGACTGGTCACAATCGCAGCTCCCGCCGATGCGATACGAGGCGCGTTTTGGTGATCGGGTCGTGCCCGCCTTCCGGGATCGGCCGGCGAGCCTGTGGGCGATGATCGCGGAAGCCTGCGCCCGCAATCCCGACGGTGAAGCGCTGATCGCGGGCAATGTCCGCCTGAGCTGGCAGCAGGCCGTGGAGCAGGCCGCACGGATTGCAGAGGGATTTCGCAGGCTCGGATTGCAGCGCGGCGATCGCATCGCGATCCTGCTCGGTAACCGCGTCGAGTTTCCCCTGCTGCTGTTTGCCGCCGCGCATGAGGGGCTGGTGACGGTGCTGCTCGGCACGCGCCAACAGAAACCGGAAATCGCTTATGTGCTGACCGATTGCGGCGCAAAGATCCTGATCCACGAAGCGGCGCTCGCCGAGCGGCTGCCGGATGCGCAGGATGTGCCCGATGTGATGCACCGTATCGCCGTCGACGATGATCCGGCTCTGTCGCGTTTCGCGGTGCTCGCCGACAACCCGTCGGCGGCGGCGCCTGTCGAGGTCGGCGAGGAGGACACCGCGATGATCCTCTACACCTCGGGCACCACGGGCAAGCCGAAGGGCGCGATGCTGGCCCATTGCAACATCGTGCATTCCTCGATGGTCTTCGTCTCCTGTCTGCAATTGACGCAAACCGATCGCTCGATCGCAGCGGTGCCGCTCGGCCATGTCACCGGCGTCGTCGCCAACATCACCACCATGATCCGCTGTGGCGGCGCGCTGATCATCATGCCCGAGTTCAAGGCCGCCGATTACCTCAAGCTCGCCGCGCGCGAGCGCGTCACCTACACGGTGATGGTGCCGGCGATGTACAATCTCTGCCTGCTGCAGCCCGATTTCGACAGCTACGATCTGTCGAGCTGGCGCATCGGCGGCTTTGGCGGCGCGCCGATGCCGGTCGCGACCATCGAGAAGCTCAAGGCGAAGATTCCCGGCCTGAAGCTGATGAACTGCTACGGCGCGACCGAGACGACATCGCCATCGACGATCATGCCGGGCGAGCTGACGGCGAGCCACATCGACAGCGTCGGCCTGCCGTGTCCCGGCGCGCGCATCGTGGCGATGGATCCGGATGGGCGCGAACTGCCTCACGGCGAGATCGGCGAGCTCTGGATCCAGAGCGCCTCCGTCATCAAGGGCTATTGGAATAACCCCAAAGCCACGGCCGAAAGCTTCACCAGCGGGTTCTGGCACTCGGGCGATCTCGGCTCGGTCGACGCGGAGGGGTTTGTCCGCGTGTTCGACCGGCAGAAGGACATGATCAACCGTGGCGGCCTGAAGATCTATTCGGCCGAGGTCGAATCCGTGCTGGCGGGGCATCCCGCCGTGGTCGAGAGCGCGATCATCGCCAGGGCCTGCCCGGTGCTGGGCGAGCGCGTCCACGCGGTCGTGGTGACGCGCAGCCCGGTCGCGGACACCGAGTTGCGGGCCTGGTGCGCGGAGCGGCTGTCGGACTACAAGGTGCCCGAAACCATGGCGATCACGGCAGACCCGTTGCCGCGCAATGCCAACGGCAAGGTGCTGAAGCGGCAGCTGCGGGAGCTCCTGGGGGCTTGAGCCGCGCAGCGGCTATCCCGGGCTCTCCCGGGTGGTTAACGCCTTGATCGGGCTCGCTTTGCCTTGCCACCGCCATATCGTTAGGGTACCTCGCCGCCAAGCGGGGACGGGATTCCTGACGCGGACGCTTCGGCGCGCGCACCCGGACGGGCATGGGATTAGCATAAGTGTCTGAATTATTTGACGAAGTCGACGAGGAAGTACGTCGCGAACAGCTCAAGAAGCTGTGGGACAAGTATTCGATTGTCTTCATCGCCCTGATGGTGCTGGTCGTGGCCGCCGTCGGTGGCTGGCGCGGCTACCAATATCTGGAGGGCAAGAAAGCCGCCGAGGCCGGCGCCGCTTTCGAGAAGGCCGTCGAACTGTCCGAGCAGGACAAGCACGCTGAGGCCGAGAAGGCCTTCACCGAGCTCGCCGCCACGGCTCCGTCCGGCTATCGCACCCTGGCGCGGCTGCGTGCTGCCGCCGAGGCCGCGAGCCGCGATCCCAAGGCCGCCGCGAAGATGTATGACGACATTGCCGCCGATCGCAGCGTCGGCGGGGAGTGGCAGGACCTGGCGAAGATCCGCGCCGCCGGCCTGCTGCTCGACAGCGCCAGCTACGCCGACATGCAGCAGCGGCTGGAGGCGTCCGCCGCGCCGAAGTCGACCTTCCGCCACAGCGCCCGCGAGATGCTGGCATTGTCGGCCTGGCGCAACAACGACTTGACCGCAGCCCGCAAATGGCTCGACGCGATTGACGGAGACGGCGAAACGCCGCCCGGCCTGCGCTCGCGCGCCGAGGCGCTCCAGGCCCTGCTGCCGCCCGTCGCCAAGAGCTGATGCCGGCCCTCTGACTTGAGACGAGACACAAGATGCGCCGCACGCCACGCTTGATCGCAGCCGCCGTCCTGATCGCCTTCACGGGCGTTCTGAGCGGCTGCTCCAGCTTCGATCCAAGCGACATGCTCGACTTCCTCGATACCAAGAAGAAGCTGCCGGGCGACCGCAAGCCGGTCTTCCCGGAGGGCGTGCCGGGCCTCGAGCAGGGCGTGCCGAAGGAGCTGTACAAGGGCGCGCAGCAGCAGCCTGATCCGAACGCGCCTGCCGTTGCGGCTCTGCCCGCGGAACCCCCGCCCGAACCCGCCAGGCCCGCGAAGGGTGCCAAGGCGAAGCAGACGAGGCAGTCAGCCGCAGCGCCGCCTGAAGCGCCCGCCGGCGAGATCGACGGCGAGGCCCAGCCGGAGGCTGCGCCACCCACGGCCGCTCCGCCGCCCAAGCACAAGATCGTCCGCAAACGCACCACCGCACCGCCGCCGGATCAGCCCGTCCAGCAGGCGCAACCCGCCCAGACCACCCAGCAGCAATCGCAGAGCGCTTTCCCGGCGCCGCTGCCGAGTGGCAGCTTCTCGCGATAGACCATGATCCGGACCTGGAGGGCCGCGTTAGCGCAAAGTGCGAAGCGGTTTTCCGAAAAATTCATGCTCAAACAAACCTGAAGTGCGGTGAGGATTCAGTCCAGCCTCATCGTGCTTTAATAATTTCATTGCATTGACAGGCGCAGCCCCGGCAGCGCACGAATGACCGATGTCCTTCACGATCGCCATCATCGGCCGGCCCAATGTCGGCAAATCGACGCTGTTCAACCGCCTGGTCGGACAGAAGCTCGCGCTCGTCGATGACGTGCCGGGCGTCACCCGCGACCGCCGCGAAGGCGAGGCCAGGCTCGGCGACCTCCAGTTCACGATCATCGATACTGCCGGCCTCGACGAGGGCGCCAAGGGCTCGCTGACCGCGCGCATGCAGGAGCAGACCGAAACCGCGATCGCGCAGGCCGACGCGCTGTTCTTCGTCGTCGATGCCCGCATCGGTCTCACGCCCACCGATCGCGCCTTCGCCGATTTCGCCCGCAAGGCCAACAAGCCGGTGCTGCTGATCGCCAACAAGAGCGAGGGCAAGCATGGCGATGCCGGCGCGATGGAGGCCTTTGCGCTCGGCCTCGGCGATCCCATCCAGATTTCGGCCGAGCATGGCGAGGGCATGGGCGAGCTCTATGACGCGCTGGCCAAGCTGATGCCGGAGCCCGTCGACGAGGACGACGACGGCGAGGACGACGCGCCGATCTCGGAGGAGGAGGCCGCGACACGTCCGATCCGGGTGGCCATCGTCGGCCGGCCCAATGCCGGCAAGTCGACGCTGATCAATCATCTGCTCGGCGAGGAGCGTCTGCTGACGAGCCCGGAGGCCGGCACCACGCGCGATTCCATCGCGGTCGAGATCAACTGGAAGGGCCGCGATTTCCGCGTCTTCGACACGGCAGGCCTGCGCCGGCGTTCGCGGATCGAGGAGAAGCTGGAGAAGCTCTCGGTCGCGGACGCGCTGCGCGCGGTGCGCTTTGCCGAGGTCGTCGTGCTGATGATGGACACGCAGAACCGCTTCGAGGAGCAGGATCTGCGCATCGCCGATCTCATCGAGCGCGAGGGCAGGGCGGTCGTGCTCGCTGTCAACAAATGGGACCTGATGGAGACCAAGGGCGGCGGCGCGATCTCGGGCCTGCGCCGCGATGCCGATCATTGGCTGCCGCAGCTCAAGGGCGTGCCGATCGTCGCCGTCTCAGGCCTGATGGGCGAAGGCATCGACCGCCTGATGCAGGCGATCCAGGACGCCTACGCGGTCTGGAACAGGCGCGTGCCGACGGCCGCGCTCAATCGCTGGTTCGAGCAGGCGATCCAGGCCAATCCGCCGCCGGCGGTGTCCGGCCGCAGGCTGAAGCTGAACTACATCACCCAGAACAAGGCGCGCCCGCCGAGCTTCGTGCTGTTCTGCTCGCGTGCGGACGCGGTGCCGCAATCCTACTTGCGCTACCTCACCAACTCCATGCGCGAGACCTTCGAACTGCCGGGCACGCCGGTACGCATCACCCTGCGCGAGAAAGCCAATCCTTTCGCGCACAAGCGCAAGCGGCCCTCGTGAGCGACGGTGCCGGCGAGGCGGAGGCGGCGAAGACTGTCTGAAACGCCAATGCCCGGGACGAACCCGGGCATGACGTGTGTGACGTCGCGTAACCGCTACGCGGTCACTTCTTCACCAGCGGGCAATCGCTGTCCTTGAGCGGCTTGGCCGCGTCCTCAGGCGCGATGGTGGCGACCAGCTTGTAATAGTCCCACGGGCCCTTCGACTCCTCGGGCTTCTTCACCTCGAACAGATAGGCCGGGATGAGGCGGCGGCCGTCGGCGCGCAGCGGTCCCTTGCCGAACAGCGGATCGTCGGTCGGCAGCTCCTTCATCTTGGCGACGACCTTGGCGCCGTCATGCGGATTGCTGCCGAGCGCGTCCATCGCCTTCAGGTAATGCAGGATCTCGGCATAGAGGCCCGCAACCGTCATCGAGGGCATCGAGCCCTTGGGCGAGACCTTCTGGAAGCGCTTCGACCATTCGCGCGTCTGGTCGTTGAGGTCCCAATAGAAGGACTCGGTGAAGGTCAGGCCCTGCGCGGTCTTCAAGCCGAGCGAGTGCACGTCGTTGATGAACAGCAGCAAGGCGGCGAGCTTCTGACCGCCCTGGACGATGCCGAATTCGGCGGCCTGCTTGATCGCGTTGGTGGTGTCGCCGCCCGCATTGGCGAGGCCGATGATCTTGGCCTTGGAGGACTGCGCCTGGAGCAGGAAGGAGGAGAAGTCCGCCGTGTTCAGTGGGTGCTTGACGCCGCCGAGCACCTTGCCGCCGGTCGCCGTGACGACCGCGCCGGTATCACGCTCCAGAGCATGGCCGAAGGCATAGTCTGCGGTGAGGAAGAACCAGCTATCGCCGCCCGCCTTGGTCAGCGCCTTGCCGGTGCCGTTGGCGAGCATGTAGGTATCGTAAGTGAACGAGACGGTGTTGGGCGTGCAGGCCTTGCCGGTGAGGTCGGCGGTGGCCGCGCCCGAATTGAGCAGCACCGCGTTCTTTTCCTTGACGAGGTTGCTCACCGCGAGCGCAACGCCGGAGCTCGGCGTGTCCGCGATGGCGTCGACCTTGTCGGCATCGATCCATTGCCGGGCGATGTTGACGCCGATGTCGGGCTTGTTCTGGTGGTCGCCGGAGAGGACCTCTATGGTCCAGCCCTTGGCCTTGAGGCCGGAATCTTCGACCGCCATCTTCACCGCCGCGACTGAATTCGGGCCGCCGATGTCGGCGTAGAGGCTCGACATGTCGTTGAGCACGCCGATCTTGACGGTCTTGTCCTGGGCGTAGGCGGATGTGGCAAAACCGAAAGCGGCGCAGGCCAGAAGGGCCGCGGAGCCGCGTGCGAACGTCGTCGTCATGAAAGGTCTCCTCCAATGTCAAATATGCGGACGGCTCTCTTACGGAGCCTTGTTTCCGGCTGATGGCTCTAACCTGTCCCGCGGCCGGCGGCAATGCACCTAAAGCCGGATGACGCTGCGTCTTAGCGTCCTCCGGCGGTTAACTATTGGGCAAGATGCGTTGAGGCGCTATTTGAGCGCGCCCGATACCAGCCTGAATTTCTGAATGCGCTTTCCGGTGTCGACCTCGGCGGTATAGACGTTACCCTTGGCGTCAATCGCCATGGTGTCCATCAGGCCGGCGCGCGGAAGCTCATCACGGTGCGGGTCTTGTAGTCGTAGAACTTGCCGGTCTCGGTCCAGTCAGGCCCACACATCGGCACGATGAATTCGGCGACCTGCTCGGGCGTGTCGAGCGTCGCGGGGTCCTCGCCCGGCATCAGCGTTGCGCGCATGCGGGTGCGGACCGGGCCGGGATTGAACAGATTGACGCGCAGCTTCGTATTCGCCGTCTCCTGCGCCCAGGCGCGGGCCAGCGTTTCCAGCGCGGCCTTGGACGCCGCGTAGGGGCCGACATAGGCGGTCGCCTTGCTGGCGGCGCCGGAGGTGACGAACACGGCGCGGCCGGCGTCGGACTGTCTCAGCAGCGGCTCCATGCAGCGGATCAGCTGGAAGTTCGCGGAGACGTTCACCGCCATCACCTCGTTGAACGTCTTCAACTCGATATGGCCGAGCGGCGAGGACGGGCCGAGCACGCCGGCATTGCCGACGAGGATGTCGAGCCTGCCGTAGCGCTCGTGCAGGCTGGCCCCCAGCCGCGCGATGCCGTCGGAATCGGTGAGGTTGAGCGGCACCAGGGTGGCGCTGCCGCCGTCCTTGCGGATCTCGTCGTCGAGCTCTTCCAGCCCGCCCTGCGTGCGCGCCACCGCAACGATATGCGCGCCGGCCTTGGCCAGCGCCTTGGCCGCGGCGAAGCCGATGCCGCGCGAGGCGCCGGTGACGAGAGCGATGCGATCAGCGAGGGGTCTTGTCATGGCGGGGGTTTTACAGCCGTGGATGGCCGGGACAAGCCCCAATGATCCCGTCATTCCGGGGCGATGCGAAGCGTCGAACCCGGAATCCAGAGGTTTGAGGCAACATGTCGAGATCCCGGGTTCGGTCCTCACGGACCGCCCCGGGATGACGGCTTCGCCGTCAGCTCGCCTCGGCCAGCAGCGAGAGTTGCCGCGGTTGCGGCTCGGTCTGGGTCTGGTCGGTGAGGTGGGTCGGATAGGCGCCGGTGAAGCAGTGGTCCGAGAATTTCGGGTTGGCGGGGTCGCGGCCGGGCTCGCCCATGGCGCGGTACATGCCGTCGATCGACAGGAAGGCGAGCGAGTCGGCGCCGATGATCTCGCGCATCTCCTCCAGCGAATGCGTCGCTGCGAGCAGGCCGCCGCGGTCGGGCAGGTCGATGCCGTAATAGTCGGGATAGAGGATCGGGGGCGAGGCGAGGCGGAAATGGACTTCCTTGGCGCCGGCATCGCGCATCATGCGCACGATCTTCTTCGAGGTGGTGCCGCGCACCAGGGAGTCGTCGATCAGGATGATGCGCTTGCCCTCGATCGCGGCGCGGTTGGCCGAATGCTTCATGCGCACGCCGGATTCGCGGATCGCCTGCGTCGGCTGGATGAAGGTGCGGCCGACATAATGGTTGCGGATGATGCCGAGCTCGAACGGCACGCCGGAATGCTGGCTGTAGCCGACCGCAGCGGGCACGCCGGAATCCGGCACCGGCACGACGACGTCGATCGGCACGTGGCTCTCGCGCGCGAGCTGCGCACCGAAGGCCTTGCGCACCTCGTAGACCGAGCGTCCGTGGACGATGGAATCCGGCCGGGAGAAGTAGATGTATTCGAAGATGCAGGGACGCGGTGCCATCGGCGGGAACGGCTTGTGGATGTCCTGGCCGTTCTCGTCGAACACGATGACTTCGCCGGGCTCGATGTCGCGCACGAAGCGCGCGCCGATGATGTCGAGCGCGCAGGTCTCGGAGGTCAGGATCGGACAGCCGTCGAGATCGCCGAGCACGAGCGGGCGAATGCCGCGCGGATCGCGCGCGCCGACCAGCTTCTTGTTGGTCAGCGAGACCAGCGCATAAGCGCCTTCGATCTCCCGCAGCGCGTCGATATAGCGCTCGATGAAACGAGCGCGTTTGGAGCGCGCGACCAGATGCAGGATCACCTCGGTGTCGGTGGTCGACTGCATCATCGCGCCATGCCGCACCAGCTCGCGGCGCAGCGTCAGGCCGTTGGTGAGGTTGCCGTTATGGGCGACGGCGAGGCCGCCGGCATTGAGCTCGGCGAACAGCGGCTGCACGTTGCGCAGGATGGTGGCGCCGGTGGTGGAATAGCGGACATGGCCGACCGCGACATTGCCGGGCAGGCGGTCGATCACCTCGCGGCGGGAGAAGGTGTCGCCGACGAGGCCGAGGCGGCGTTCCGAGTGAAAGCGGCTGCCATCGTAGGAGACGATGCCGGCGGCCTCCTGGCCGCGGTGCTGGAGGGCGTGAAGGCCGAGCGCGGTGATGGCGGCCGCATCGGGGTGGCCGTAGATGCCGAACACGCCGCATTCCTCGCGCAGCGTATCCCCCTCCAGATCATCCTGAAGCTCCAGCGCGGCCGGGCCGGGACCGGCGTCGGGATCGAGATCAAGTTGGGCGTCCTGGTCAGGGTGTCGCATCTCGTCCGCGCCTCTCTTTAGGGCTCAATCAACGCGCCGCAGGTTTCTCGATCAGCTTTTTCAGGCTGTCACGAGCAGGTTTACTGTATCCGTCGCCACTGCCCGAAGGCTGCTGCTCGGATTCAGCTTGGTCATCATCTGGTTTGTTTTTCTTGAATCTCTTCAAGATGGTGTTCTCGGGGTCGTCAGGCAAGAGGGCCATCAGCCAGTCCCCGGTTCCCTGGAGCACCACGCGGGACTTGGCCCCTGAGACCCAGTCCGGACGCTGCTTGTCCGGAACCAGCCAGGTGAAGAACAGGAAAGCGACCACGACGATCAAAAGGCCGCGAGCCAGGCCAAACAGGAAGCCGAGGGTGCGGTCCAGCGCACCGATCCGCGAATCCAGGATCATGTCGGAGATCCGGACCGTGATCACGGAGACCACGACCAGGGTGCCCACGAACACACCGGCGACGACGACCACGCTCGCGACCGTGTCGTTGTTGAAATAGGTCTTGGCGGTCGGCAGCAGCTTCGAGAACGAGTACAAGGTCACGATTGCCGCCGCGCCCCAGGCCGCAATCGACAGGATTTCGCGCATGAAGCCGCGGACCATCGCGAGCAGGCCCGAGATCAGCATCACACCGAGCAGGATCAGGTCGAGGAGTGTTACTGGCATCGGCTGGTCTGGTCCGCTCGTACTCTCAAAGGTGCTCAGCGAATCGGTGCTTGGCCGCTGCCTTAAAAGAGGGGCAGACGGCGTTCCCGGCAAGGCCGCAACCACGCAATCCCATGCTGCTTTTGTGACGGCTGTATAGCGGCGGGGGCCGGGGACGTCACCTCCACCTAACCCTCTCCGCGGCGGAATCTTGCCGGTGTGGCATTTTTCTCTGCCGGGGCGTTCGATTCGCCTCGGCGGGAGCCGCGGGCGGCGATCTCGGCCACCAATGTCGTCAGGCTGTTCACCGCATTCAGCGACAATCCGGCATCGCCGCCGGTCTCGCCGCGTGCCGATTCGGGCAGCACGGCGCGCTGGAAGCCGAGTTTTGCGGCCTCCTTCAGCCGCGCCGGGGTCTGCGCCACCGGACGCACCACGCCGGAGAGCGAGATCTCGCCGAAATAAACGGCATCGGTGGGTAACTGCGCATTAACCAGGGACGACACCAGCGCCGCCGCGGCGGCAAGGTCGGCCGCGGGCTCGTGGATGCGCAGGCCGCCAGCGACGTTTAGATAGACATCATGGCCTGACAGCTTGACCCCGCAATGCGCCTCCAGCACCGCCAGCACCATCGACAGCCGGCTCGGGTCCCAGCCGACCACGGCGCGGCGCGGGGTGCCGAGCGAGGTCGGGGCCACCAGCGCCTGCAATTCGACCAGGACGGGCCGCGTGCCTTCGATGCCCGCAAAGACTGCGGTTCCGGGCGTGCCGAGATCGCGCTCGGACAGGAACAGCTCGGAGGGGTTGGTGACCTCGCGCAGCCCGAGGCCCGTCATCTCGAAGACGCCGATCTCGTCGGTCGGGCCGAAGCGGTTCTTCACGGCGCGCAGGATCCGGAATTGCTGCGAGCCTTCGCCCTCGAACGACATCACCGCGTCGACCATGTGCTCGACCACGCGGGGACCTGCGATCTGGCCGTCCTTGGTGACGTGGCCGACCAGGATGATGGCCGCCCCCGTTTTCTTCGCAAAGCGGATCAGCGCCTGCGCCGAGGCGCGCACCTGGGTGACGGTCCCGGGCGCGGATTCCACCGTGTCGGTCCACATGGTCTGGATCGAATCGATCACGATCAGCCGGGGCACCGCGCCCTCCGACAGCGTCGAGACGATGTCCTCCACCGAGGTCTCGGCGGCGAGCTGGACCGGCGCGTCCGACAGCCCGAGCCGCTCCGCGCGCAGGCGCACCTGGGCCACCGCCTCTTCGCCGGAGATGTAGACCACGCGGTGGCCGGCGCGCGCCAGCAGGCTGGTCGCCTGCGTCAGCAGCGTCGACTTGCCGATCCCGGGATCGCCGCCGACCAGCAGCACCGAGCCGCGGACGAAGCCGCCGCCGGTGACGCGGTCGAGCTCGGTCATCCCTGAGGACAGGCGCGGCGCATCCGGGCTTTTTCCGGCAAGGCTCTCCAGCGCAAACGTCCGGCCCTTGCGTTTGGAGCGGATCGACACCGGCACGCTGCCGCTGGTGTCTTCTTCCGCGAGCGTATTCCACTCGCCGCAGGATTCGCACTTGCCCTGCCAGCGGTTATAGGCTGCGCCGCAGTTCTGGCAGACGAAGGAGAGGGTGCTCTTGGCCATGGGGGAAATAGCGGTCTCGGTGTAGCGGGCGAGCAGTTCTTAGCACGAATAAGGGCGATGGGTGCCGATGCATCCACCGCAAGCTTCAAGGGCCGACGTCAGCGCATGTCCAGATGCCGACGGGTCGCTCGAGGCCGCGAATGGTCTGTGCCGGCCGCTCGACGAGCGCTGCGAAATCGGTACCGGAGTGATTCGGTTCGGCGTGGGCCTGTTGTACCAGCGCGTCGCTGACGACGATAGCGCATCCGAATTCGCGGGTCAGCGCTTCGAGGCGGCTCGCCGCATTCACGGTGGTCCCGATCACGGCGAATTCGAGCCGGTTGAGGCCGATATCGCCCAGCACCACTTGCCCGTAGTGCAAGCCGACGCTGACCTGGATCGGCGGTTCGTTGCGATCGCTACGCTCGCTGTTCAACTTGGCGATCGAGGCGATCATGCCCCTCGCGCAACGCAAGGCGTTCAGCGCATCGGAATCGCCGACGAACGGCGTGCCGAAGGTCGCCATGAGTCCATCCCCCAGATATTTGTCGAGCGTTCCGCCGTGCTGGAACACTTCCCGTTCCATTCGCTCATGGAATTGCCGCAGCGTCTCGATGACGTCCTGCGGGTCGCGTCCATCGGCATAGGCGGTGAATCCCACGATATCTGCGAACAGCACCGCGACGTCCTGCGTGCGGACCTTCGCGAGGGGCTCGTCATTGCCGGAGAGTTCGTCGACGACATTGGGAGAGAAGTAACGCGCCAGGTTGGCACGTTCGCGCTCGAGTCCGGCATGACTGATCAAGAGCGCATTGGAACGGCGCACCGCCAGCGCCAGGATGGCGGCGACGACGATGAATACGATCACTTGCTGGAAACGCTCGCCGAAACCAATCGAGGAGGGGTCGAGGATGTTGAACATGCGAATATCCGCACCGATCGCCTCCCTGACGCGCTCCGACAGCGCGGCATGGGTCTCCGGTTGCAGATAAGCCCAGCCGACGGCGACGGCCCAGAGTGCTCCGGTCCACATGCCAATCGCGAGCACCGTTCGCCAGGAATAAGCGAGCGTGGCAGTGGCGAGGAAAATGAAGAAATAGATGAAGCTGTCGAATCGGAATTGCATTCCGATCGGCCAGTGAACGTTGCTCCAGGGATTGGGCACGACGCTAAGGAAGGTCAATAGCGCCAGGTCGCAAAATATAAGGAAAAGTTCGGGACGCGAACGGCCGACCTTGCCGACCTTCAGTTGCGCCCAGCCGATGACGGCAAAGAAACCAAGCATCAGGATGTAAAAGGCGACATCCCAGTTCGGGTTGATGAGCGACAGGGTAACGGCAGTAACCGCGAGCGCGACCCAGCGGGCCCGGACGGCCAGCAGCAGGCCATCACGCTTGCTGTCGGCAAGGGCAGCTTCGGCGAATTTGAGGGTGTCTTGTTGGCCGTCGGTTCGCCCGGCCGCTTTGCTTCGGAGACCTGTGATATCGGCCGCTTCCGCCAGTGCGCTCAAGACACATCTCCCCGGTCGAACATCAGATCGTGCGATCGTGCACGGAGCGTCCATCAAGGTGGCGCGCCTGAGAACTCGCGGCCAGCCAGCGATGTCATATCTGATAAACGCGGCAGCGGTCAGGCCTTCGGATAAATTCGGGCGGCCCGCTTGTTCAGCGCGGGACGGCGAGGGCGATGCCGCTCGCGCGCGCCGCCCTTCCGATGGATGGCGAGTTGCGGGTTTCGGATGGCTGAGGGCACGGAAGGGACGCCTGATGGCCGGCGCTTCGATTATCTCAATCCGACACGATAGATATACCCTTCATTAGCTCTATGCCGCTGTGGCCGGGTTGATTTTGCAAAGTGTTAGCCGACGCGCGTCCAACCTCGGAACCGATCGGGGTGGGAACGGAAATGCCGAGATTCCGACGAATATTGCTCGCTGCGGGCATGGCCTGCAGCATTTTCGCGTATGCCGGCGGGAGCCTTGCCAAGCCCCTCGACATCGTCTTCGTCAATCCCGGCAAGACCGGTGAGGTCTACTGGGACATGGTCGCGCAGACCATGCAGGCGGCCGGCCGCAGGCTCGACGCGCATGTCGAGGTGCTGACCAGCGAGCGGAATTACCGCACCATGCAGGAGCTCGGCTTCGGCGTGGTGGCACGTCCCGACAAGCCCGATTTCCTCATCCTGTCGAACGAGGAGTCCGCCGCCGTCCCGATCCTGGAGGCGGCCGAGGCTGCGGGCGTCAAGACGCTGCTGCTCTCGAACACGCTGATCGGCGAGGATGCGGCGCGCCTTGGACCGCCGCGCGAGAAGCTCAAGACCTGGCTCGGCGACATCACGACCGATCTGCAGACTGCGGGTGCACGGATGGCCAATGCGCTGATCGGGGTGGCGCGTGCCGAGAAATCGCAGAGCCCCGACGGCAAGATCCACATTCTCGGAATCGGCGGCGACGAGATCACACCGGCCTCGATTGCCCGCAACGCCGGTCTCAAGCTGGCCGTGGATGCCGCACCTGACGTCGTGGTGGACCGGCTGCTGTTCGCCAACTGGACGCAGTCGGAAGCCGAGCGGGTCACGGCGAATTACCTGGGCTGGGCTTCTCGCAAGGGAATCCGGCCCGCCGGCATATGGGCCGGAAACGATCCGATGGCGCTCGGCGCGCTCCGCGCGGCGATCGCTGCCGGCCTTGTGCCCGGTCGAAACATCCAGGTGGTGGGTCTCAACTGGTCGGAGGACGCGCTGCGCGAGATCAAGGCGGGTCGTCTGCTCCTGACCGACGGCGGGCATTTCCTGCTCGGCGGCTGGTCGATCGTTCTCCTGCGCGATTATGCCGATGGCTGCGATTTCGCCGCCGTTTCCCCCCGCGTCGAGGTCAAGACGTCGGCGATCACGCGCGACAACCTCGCTTCGATTGGCGACCTCATCAGGACGCGTGCGTTCGACCGGATCGACTTTGCGCGGTTCAGGGCGAAGGCCGGACGCTGCGGCCAATATGACTTCTCCCTCGATGCGCTCATCTCGTCGCTGCCGCTTCCTGAAGGCGTTGCGGACTGATGCGGAAGGATGAGGCGATGACCGAGCCGGATCGCGACGAGCAGGCGGCGCCAGCACGCCTGGGCTCGGTCGTCCACGCGATGATCTGGGCCACCGTGCCCGTTCTGCTGCTGGTGCAGCTGCTCGCCTCCGCCGGCGTCGAGGCATCCAGCTTCTGGTCGCAGGTCAGGCAGCTCGACGCCCGCATCGCCCGCGTCGCCGAGAGCCGGGCCGAGCTGATCGCCGAGCCGCTGTGGAAGATGCGTTACGACCAGGTCACCGGCGTGCTCAACGAGATCATGCACGACGAGACCATCGCCGCGGCGGCGGTCTATGACGATACCGGCGCCGCCATTGCCCGCGTGGTCGCGCGGGCCGAAGACCAGGCGGTCGCGGAAGTCTCGCGTCCGATCCACTACAGCAATGGCAACATGGCCGTTGAGGCCGGCCGCATCGCCATCGCCTATTCGCGTGCGACGCTGTACGCGGATGCGGGCAGCCGCCTGGTGCTGCTGCTGGTGGTCGGCCTGCTCGCGACGTTTGCGACCCTGATCGCCATGCGGATCTCCGCCAACATCTTCATCGGCCGGCCGCTGGCAGCCATGATGTCGGCGATTCAGCGCAGCAAGCAGGATGGCCGCGCCTATCCGGCGGACGTCACGTCCTCGAACGAATTCGGCCAGCTCGCGCGCGCCTTCAACGCCATGCAGCACACGACGTCAGGCGCGCTGGACCGGCTCGGGCACATGGCGACGCACGATCCGCTCACGGGACTGCCGAACCGGCGCTCCCTGACCGAGCGCCTGGCCGTGGCGAGCCGGGACGGAGGCTCGCCGGATACGCTGGTCGCGTTCTGCTTCATCGATCTCGATGACTTCAAGGGCGTCAACGACACCTTCGGTCACGAGGCCGGCGACAAGTTCCTGGTTCAGATTTCGGAGCGTCTTCGTCGCGCGGTCGAAGCGCAGGACTGGGTTGCACGGCTCGGCGGCGACGAGTTCGTCGTCATTCGTCCCGAGGTGAGCCACGAACAGGCAGCGTACGCATTCGCTCAGCAGGTGCTGGACGCCATTTCCGAGTCCATCCGCCTCCACGACAAGCTGGTGGTGCCGCGCGCGAGCATCGGTCTTGCCGTGCGCCGCGCCGACGATCCGGAGCTGTCGCATCTGCCGACGCTCGCCGACATCGCGCTCTATCATGCCAAGAGCAAGGCGCCCGGCACGGTCGCTGTGCTGGACGAGGCGCTTCAGCGTGACTATCGCCGCCGCAGGGATCTCGAGTTGGCCATTCCCACCGGCTTCGCCGAGGAGCAGTTCGAGGTTTGGTACCAGAGCCAGGTCGATCTCGAGACTCACGAGGTTGTCGGACTGGAAGCACTGATCCGCTGGCGGCATCCTGAGCATGGCGTGATCGGCCCCGGCGAATTTCTGCCGCTGATCGAGCGCAGCGGCAACAATGCGCGGCTGACTCGCTACGTTCTGACCGATGCCTGCCGTGCGTTGCAACGGTTGGCCGCCGCCGGCAGGCCGCAGATCCGGATCGCGATCAATTTGCCGCCGTCAGAGCTTGCCGACCATTCGCTTGCCGCCGAGCTGCGCGCGACCTGTGCGCGCTTCGACGTTGCGGCCTCATCTCTCGAACTCGAGATCACCGAGGGATCGCTGATCAACAACATCGCCAGCGCCACCGAGACGTTGCACCGCCTGCGGCGCCTAGGTGCCACGATCGCGCTCGACGATTTCGGTACCGGCTACAGCTCGCTCGCTCACCTCAGGCGCTTCCCGCTCGACAAGGTCAAGATCGACAAGGCATTCATCCGGGAGATTCCCGAGAGCGCGGAGGACAAGGCCATCGTCGGCGTGATCGCCTCGCTCGCCGACACGTTGGGGCTGACCCTGGTCGCAGAAGGCATCGAGCGCGCCGAGCAGGCCGAGGCCATGCGTGATATGGGCGTGAGGTTCGGGCAGGGCTTCCTCTATCAGCGGCCGCAGCCGCTCGAGGTCCTGTTGCAATGGCTCAACAGCCAGCCGGCGGCGCCGAGAAGCGGCACCACCGGAAGCCCATCGATCGCGCCGGAATTCGCCGCCTGAACGCGGCCGTCTTACGGCTGGGCCGCGCTCCAGAGCATCGAAAGGCCGGCTGCGATCATGATCGCGTCCATCACCAGGCGGAACACGTCCGGCCTCAGATGCAGCACGAAGCGTTTTGCGATGAAGGCACCTGACATCAGCGAGGAGCCCGCGATCAGGCCCTTCATGAACACATCGCCCGTCAGCGCACCGAAACGCTCGAAGGTCACTGATTTCGCGAAGTAGAGGCCGAGCGAAGAGGCCGCTTCGGTGGCGAGGAAGGCGCCCTTGCTGAGGCCGTAGAACAGGAACAGCGGCACGCTGAGCGGGCCGGTCGAGACCACGATGCCGGTGAGATAGCCGATGACTGCGCCGCCGACGGCCAGATGCCAGAGATTGGCCTTGAGGTCATGCCGCGCCAGCCAGTGCCGCACCGGCACCATCGCGATCAGGAAGATACCGATGGCGAGATCGACGACATGCGAGGGCAGCGCCAGCAACGTCCGCGCACCGAGCGCTGCGGCGGGAATGCCCGTGACCGAATAGGCCGCGCAGGCCCGCCAATCGACCTCACGCCACCAGGCCAGGATCCGCGAGAAGTTCGCCATCACGGAGGCGACCGCCATGATCGGCACGGCCTCCTTCGGCCCATAGGCATAGACCAGCACCGGCATCAGCATGATCGACGAGCCGGTGCCGACGATGCCGGAGATGGTGCCGGCGACGAGGCCGACGCTGAGGACGAAGAGAAAGGCCAAGACAGTCTCCACGAATCGGGAGAGTTTAGCCCCTGGCAGCGGTACCGGCGATTCGCGCCGAGCGAGGGAACCTGTGCTGCGCATGCCGGTCTGAGCTCCGGCTCCGAGGCGTTCGGTGCAAGCGGCTCTGCGGCGACAATCGCGCGTTGCGGCGATACGCCGTCACGGAGCATGGCCGCAAACGCCCCCCGGCAAAGCAAACGCCCCCGACAAAGGTGTTGCCGGCGAGGCTGATGAGCTCCGTTGCCATTCTCGGGGCGTCCCCTGCGGAACGAGTCTCCAGACGACGGTGCCCGAGATCAATTTCGCTCTCTTCGGCCCCGGCGTGGCTGAATTTCGGTCCGATCTTGCGGCGCGCTCTGCGAGTTGCCATCATCCATGCAAAGCGCGATCATGACGCCGTGACCCTCACGTCTCTCAGAAGCAACGTCCGTCGCCTCTACGAGGGGGCAACGCCGAGCGGCGTTCGCTTCCGCTATGCGCTGCTCGCCTTCGATATCGTGACGGTGCTGTTCATCATCGCAACCTCGTTCCTGCAGCCCAGCGAGATCATTGAAACGCTCGATGTCCTGTTCGGCGTCATGCTGCTTGCCGATTTCTCGGCACGGCTCCTCGTCGATCGGCATCCGTTTCGAAAATTCACCGAAATCGCAACGTGGGCCGACATGGTTGCGATCGTATCCTTCCTGGCGCCGCTTGCCGGCGAGGCGGGCGGTTTTCTCCGGATCCTGCGAACCTTGGGGCTGCTTCGCGACTACCAGATGCTGGTGAGATTGCGCATCGATTCTCCGTTCTTTCGTCGCAACGAAGAGGTCATCTTCGCCGTCACGAACCTGGCAGTCTTCATATTCGTCATGACCGGGATCGTTTACGAGACGCAGAAGTTCCGGAACGACGAGATCAGGAACTATGCCGACGCCCTGTATTTCACCGTCACGGCACTGACGACGACTGGCTTTGGCGACATTACCCTGTCGGGCACGGTCGGTCGCTTGATAACCGTCGTAATCATGATTTTCGGCGTAACGTTGTTCTTCAATCTCGCCCGCGCGCTCCTCAGTCCCAACAAGGTGCGATTTCCGTGTCCGGCTTGCGGGCTCCAGAGGCATGACGCCGATGCGGTGCATTGCAAGGCCTGTGGCAAGATTCTCAATATTCCCGATGAAGGGGCAACCTGAAGGGCTCTCACTGCCGGCGATGCGGGTGGACGTCTTTCGATGGTGACATCATGCCAGTGTTTTGCCCGACGGATCAACGTGTATTGCGGAATATCCGTAAGTCATTGGCCGGACAGGGGTCGGCTACTGTGCATGGGGTTGTTTTTCATTTTTTGTTTTGACCGTCCCGCTGCTGAAAGCATGTCGGCAGCAGGGGCCGGCTACGACGATTTCGATCTGGATGCCGTGCCGGTGAACGTGATCGACGGCAGGAATCTGTGGTGAGGGTCACCGCAGCAGCACCCATGCCGGTGCGTGATCGCTCGCGCCATCCTCGCCGCGGATCTTTTTGTCGACGCCGGCTTTTGCCAGGCGCGGGGCGAGGGCAGGGCTGAGCAGGAGATGATCGAGCCGCAGGCCTGCGTCGCGCGGCCAGCGGTTTCGCTTGTAGTCCCAGAACGTGTAGATGCGCTCGCCTGGATGGAGCTCGCGGATCGCGTCGCACCAGCCTTGTTCGACCAGCGATGCAAAGGCCGCGCGGCTCTTCGGCTGGATCAGCGCGTCCTTGTCCCATGACCGCGTCGGATAGATGTCGATCTCGGTTGGCGCGACGTTGTAGTCGCCGGCGAGCACCACGGGCAGATCCTGCTTGATGAACGCCTTGGCGTGGCGCTTGAGCCGCGCGAACCAGTCGAGCTTGTAGTCGAATTTCGGCCCCGGCTGCGGATTGCCGTTGGGCAGGTAGATGCTGGTGACGATGATGCCGCGCACGGCGGCTTCGATGTAGCGGGCTTCGAGATCGCCAGGCTTTCCCGGCAAGCGGTCGCGGGTGAGAATGGGCTCGGCATTGCGGGCCAGGATGGCGACGCCGTTCCATGTCCTCTGTCCACACCAGACCGCACCGTAGCCGGCCTTTTCGATCGCAGCCGCCGGAAATTCGCCATCACTTGCCTTCAACTCTTGAAGCGCGACGACATCGGGCTTTGCGACACGCATCCATGCCAACAGATTGGGCAGGCGGCGGTTGATGTTGTTGATGTTGAATGTCGCGATCTTCATGTAGAGCTACCGGCTCCTGCCTTCCGTCACCGGAGATACAATGTCCAAATTGAGCTTTGTTGCCATCGCACTCGTCGCCGCGTTCTCCGGAGGCGCATCGGCACAATCGTCCGATCCGCGCGGCGCCTGCAAGGCGGACTACGACAAATTCTGCGCCGGCATCGCGCCGGGCGGCGGCCGCGTTGTCGCCTGCCTCAACGGCAAGCGCGACCAGCTCAGCGACACCTGCAAGGCGGCGCTGGACAGCCGGAAGAAGTAAGTCTCGTGTCCCGGACGCGCGTAGCGCGAGCCGGGACCCAACAGAAGGCGACACAGTGCACTGTTGAGATATGGACCTGGCTCTGCAGCGCTCTACGCCGCGAAGTGCGGCGCATCGCGCTGCGTCCGGGGGCACGAGAGCATTGACTAAGACGGCAGCGACGGCGGGGCCGCCGGCTGCTCGATCGGCGGTGGGGAAGGCGGCTGCCCGGCACTCGACCCGGGCTCCGGCCTTGCCAGCGGCTCCACCGCATCGCCGCCCTTGTAGACGCGCGCATAGCGGTGGCCGAGGCTCGTCAGCACCTCGTAGCCGATCGTGCCGAAATGATGCGCGAGTTCGTCGACGGTGATGCCGTCGCCGAGCAGCGTCACCATGTGACCGCGCCGCGCTGCGTTCGGCGGCAGGTCGGTGATGTCGATGGCGATCAGGTCCATCGAGATGCGGCCCGCGATCGGGCAGCGCTTGCCGGCCACGATGACGTCGGCGCCGCGGGTGCCGTCATTGGAGCTGGCGGCACGGAAATAACCGTCGGCATAACCGACCGCGATGATCGCAAGTTTCGTCGGCCGCCGCGCGGTCCAGGTGCCGCCATAGCCCACGCTCTCGCCGCGCTCGATATTGCGGATCTGCACGATGCGCGCCTTGAGCTCGACCACCGGCTGCATGGGATTGTCGGCCTCCGGCGTCGGGTTGACGCCGTAGAGCGCGGCGCCCGGTCGGACCAGGTCGAACTGGAATGGCGCACCGAGGAAGATGCCGGAGGAATTCGCGAGGGCCGCCGGGACGCCCGTGAACTCGCTGGCAATGCTGCGGAAGGTCGCGAGCTGCTTGGCATTCATGGGGCTGTTGAGCTGCTCGGCCGAGACCAGATGGCTCATCACCAGCGTGATGCCGTGATCGCCGGCGTTGATGCGGGGGATGATGGCCTGCGCGTCCGCAAGCGTCAGGCCGAGCCGGTTCATGCCGGTGTCGATGTGAACAGCCGCGCCCCCGGTCCAGCCGCTGCGGCGGCAGAATACGTCCCATTCGGCGAGCTCGTTCAGATCGCCGATCACCGGACGGCAATTGATCTTGGCGTAGTGCTCGCCGGTGTTCTGGAAATAGCCGCCGAGCACGTAGATCGTGGGCTCCGGCACAGCGGCGCGCACTTTGCGCGCCTCCTCGAGGGTGGCGACGAAGAAGGTCCTGCAGCCCGCTTTGCTCAGCGCCCGTGACACCTGCTCGGCGCCGCAGCCATAGGCGTCGGCCTTGATCACCGCCGAGCATTCGGCCGGCACCGCCGTCTTCTCGAGCTTGCGCCAATTGGCGATAATCGCATCGAGATCGACGGTCAGCACGCCGCCATAGGCCGCGAGCGCGGCAGCCTGATTGGCCTCTGCGGAGGGAAGACCGGATTGCGAGATAGTTTTCGGGTCGGACGCCATTGTCATGGCGCCGTTTTACGCAAGTGGCCGGTCCGGTTCAAGGAACTCAGTAGTCGTTGTCGCTGCGAGCCGGCAGCTGGCTGTCAGGCGCAAGATCGCCGAACCGCGTGACCGAGGCTTCGAACGCCAGATCGACGGTGCCGGTCGGGCCGTGGCGCTGCTTGCCGATGATGACCTCGGCCTTTCCGTGCGCAAGACTCATGTCGAGTTGCCACTTCTCGTGTTCAGGCGTGCCTGGGCGGGGCTCCTTCATCGCGAGGTAATATTCCTCGCGGTAAACGAACAGCACAACGTCGGCGTCCTGCTCGATCGATCCGGATTCGCGCAAGTCGGAGAGCTGCGGTCGCTTGTCGTCGCGGGATTCGACCTGGCGTGAGAGCTGGGACAGCGCGATCACGGGAACGTTGAGCTCCTTGGCGAGCGCTTTCAGGCTGGTGGTGATCTCCGTGATTTCCTGCACGCGGCTGTCACTGGCGCGCTTGCTCGAGCCCGAGAGCAGCTGGATGTAGTCGATCACGAGCAGATCGAGGCCCTTCTGGCGCTTCAGCCGGCGCGCCCGCGCCATCAGCTGCGCGATCGACAGACCGCCGGTGGCGTCGACATAGAACGGCAGCGATTGCAGCTCGATCGAGACCTCCCGGATCTTCTCGAAATCGGCTTCCGAGATGCCGCCGCGGCGGATGTGGGAGGAGGGAACGCCGGTGCGCTCGGCCACGATACGTGTGGCGAGCTGGTCGGCCGACATTTCGCAGGAGAAGAAGCCGATCACGCCGCCATTGGCAGCCTTCGTGGTGCCGTCGGCCTGGAGTTCCGGAACGTAGGCTCGTGCGACATTGTAGGCGATGTTGGTCGCGAGCGAGGTCTTGCCCATGCCGGGACGGCCCGCGACGATGATGAGGTCGGAGTGCTGCAGGCCGCCCATCTTGGTGTCGAGGTCGCGCATGCCCGTCGAGATGCCCGACAGCTTTCCGTCGCGTTGGAACGCCTTGGCCGCGAGATCGACCGCGACCGCCAGCGCCTGCGAGAATTTCTGGAAGCCGCCGTCATAGCGGCCGGATTCGGCGAGTTCATAAAGCTTGCGCTCGGCGTCCTCGATCTGCGCCCGTGGCTGGAAGTCGACCGGTGCGTCGTAGGCGACGTTGACCATGTCCTCGCCGATGCCGATCAGGTCACGCCGCAACGACAGGTCGTAGACGGTGCGGCCATAATCCTGGGCGTTGATGATGGTGGTGGCTTCGGCGGCGAGCCGCGCCAGATATTGTCCGATGGTCATGCCGCCGACATCGGTATCGGCTGGCAGGAACGTCTTCAGCGTGACGGGCGTCGCGATCTTGCCCATCCGGATCAGGCTGCCGGCGGTCTCGAAGATCGTCTGGTGCAGCGGCTCGAAGAAATGCTTCGCCTCCAGGAAGTCGGAGACGCGGTAGAAGGCATCGTTGTTGACCAGGATCGCGCCCAGAAGGCTCTGTTCCGCCTCGATATTGTGCGGCGCGCTCCGATAGGCGGGAGTCCCGGCATCGGGCGCGAGTTTGAGAACGTTCGAATCAGTCAGGGCCATGGTCCGAGGTGCTTAGCAATTTTCTTGGGCAGATGCGGGGCCGGGATAAAGCGCCGCCGCAGGGGAAAGCGGAAGCAAAAGCTGATCGCTATCAACCGCTCAGTTAAAATGGTGGATGATTAGCAGTCGCAGCGTGCGCCGCGCTTGACGGATTTCCGCGGAACTCGCGCGGCGCGGCAGCGGTCGTGCCATCGAAAAATACTGAAACCCATGAACCCTATCGACTGGCGGGCAGACGTATTGAAAGCGCGCGAAATGACGCACGCTGGCCGCGTTCGGCTCTCGGTTCAGACCAGCAGGAGGTAGACCAGCGCGACCAGAGCGGCCCCGACGCCGGTGACGATCAGGGCATAATCGGTGCGGAGGTCGTCCGGCACGTCGAATGAGGTTCGGGTCTCTTTGCTCATAGCGACGGTCTAAGACAGCCCCGACCGGACTTATGTGAAGCAGATCACATCTCCCCGGATTCTTTCGGGGATAATGTGGAACAGCCAGGCCGGCCGGGGATTGTCCCATTCCCCCGCCAACAGGACGCGAGGCGAACGATGCAGCCAGAACGGCAGCACCAGAACTGGCGAAGCGAGGCTGGCAGCCGGCTTTGGCTGTCCGGGTTGATCGCGGCCATGGAGCACGCGGAACGGCCCGACGTCCGTCGCCAGCCGGTCGCACCCGAGATCCTGCGGCAGCTGCGCGCGCAGCTGGCGCTGACGGCCTCTTCCAGGACCTCCCTGATGTCGACCCTGCGTCACTAGGACCTGGGGTCTATTCACCTGCCAGCTTGAGCCTGGGCATGGCCGAGGCCTCACGTGCCCGCAGCCGGGCTTCCTCCCGCTGGATGTAGTCGCGGGTCGTCGGCACAACGCCCTGGCGACGGGTCAGCTGGATCTGGAAGTTCATCATGGCTTGCTTGCGGAACGTCATCTCGCAGGCCGCCAGATAGAACTCCCACATCAGGGCGAAGCGCTCGTCGTAGAGCTGCACCGCCTCCTCGCGCCGCGCCATGAAGCGCTCTCGCCAGGCCTTCAGCGTCTCGGCATAGTGCAGGCGCAGAATCTCGATGTCGCAGACCAGCAGGCCCGCCCGCTCGATCGCCGGCAGCACCTCCGACAGGGCGGGGATGTAGCCGCCGGGGAAGATGTATTTGGCGATCCAGGGATTGGTCGAGTCCGGGCCCTGCGAACGGCCGATCGCGTGCAGCAGCATGACGCCGTCCTCGCTCAGCAATTCGGCGCAGCGCTGAAAATAGGCGTCGTAGAACCTTGCCCCGACATGTTCGAACATGCCGACCGAGACGATGCGGTCGAAAGTACCGTCAATGTCGCGATAATCCTGGAGCTGGAATCTGGCCGAGTCCGTCAGGCCCTTTTCGGCAGCGCGCGTATTGGCGACCTGCAACTGCTCGGTCGACAGCGTGATGCCGGTGAGGTCGGCGCCCGCGATCTCGGCGAGATAGAGCCCGAGGCCGCCCCAGCCGGAGCCGATGTCGAGCACGCGCTGGCCGTCCTTGATGAGGAGCTTCGCCGCAATATGCCGTTTCTTGGCAAGCTGCGCGTCGTCGAGCGGCATCTCGGGCGCTTCGAAATAGGCGCAGCTATATTGCTTGTCGGCATCGAGAAAGAGCGAATAGAGCCGGCCGTCGAGATCGTAGTGATGGGCGACGTTGTGGCGGGCGCGGGTGCGGGGATTGAACTGCTTCAGGTGCCGCGTCAGGTAGCGCAGGTGCCACCACGGTTTAGCCCAATGCGGCAATAGGTCGGGTTGATCGAGCAGGATCGCGAGGGCATCAGCGATGGTGCCGCGCTCGACCACGAACTCGCCGTCCATATAGGCCTCGCCGAGCCCGAGCTCGGGATTGATGAGGCTCTTCCGCTCCGCGTCGGCGGTGACGAAGCGCACCGCGACCGGCTCGCCGGAGCCGTCGCCGACGGTGAACTTCGATCCGTTTGCGCTGGTCACCGTCATCGACCCGCGCCGGATGAATTGAGACAGGAATCTGTGCAACAAACGGTCCATCGACATTTCCTCTCGAGCGAACCCGAAAGATGCGACTAACCCGGCCTTCACATCTGACGCCCAGGCGCCGCAGCGGTTCCTATGCGTTTGCATCCAAATCTAGCGAGGCGGTTCCGGCTGCGCTATTGCGCTGTATTCAAAGCCGATATTCGAAAATGGCTTAATCACATCCTTGCGCGCGGAGCCTGCTTCCATTCGCAGCTCAATCGTTTAAAAGGTGACCGCCGCTGCGCCGGAGGCCGGCTGCATTCGCGGAATTCAATGGAGATGATGGGAATGTCGAGCCGAGCGCTCAGCCTCGCGACGGTATTGCTTCTGATCGGCTTCGGCGCGGCCGATACCGTTCTTGCGCAGGCGACGAACCTCGAGGCCGGCAAGACCCCATCCCAGCTTTTCGCGCAGACCTGCAACGCCTGCCACAAGAGCCCGCGCGGACTCCTGAAGTCCGTCACGCCGAGCTCGTTGCCGGGATTCCTGCGCCAGCACTACACAACGAGCTCGGACATGGCGGGCGTCCTCGCCTCCTACCTGGTCTCCAACGGTGCCACCGACACCCGCTACCAGGCTAAGGACGGCAAGAAGGACGGCGCCAGGGAGAAGGAATCCAATACCGCTCCGGGCCAGTCGCCTGAGCATCAGGGCCGCCGCCACCGCTCGCAGGAGGCCGCCAGGCCGGAGGGCGAGGGTGCTGCTCCGGCCCCCGAGGGCGCGCGCCAGAAGCGCGCGGCGCGACCCGCCGAGGAAGGTGCGACGCCGGAGGGACAGGCAGCGCCCGAGCCGCGAAAAGGCAAGCGGCGCGCCAAGCCGGGCACCGAGGAAGCCCCCAAGGTCGATGCCGCCGCGCCGGCGACCGAGGACAAGAAGAGCGAGCCAAAGCCTGAGTCCGTCAAGCCCGACAGCGCCAAGGCCGAGCCCGACAGCGGCAAGGCATCCGACAAGCCCGCTGAGGCCAGGCCGGACAGCTCGAAGGTCGAGACGCGCGGCAGCGAAGCTCCGGCACTGCGACCCGACCCGGTCCCGCAGGTGGCGCCGGCTGCACCTGCCGCGGCAAAGCCCGCTGAACCTGCGTCGTCCAAGCCGGCGGACGAGGCCGCTTCCAAACCGGCCGCGCCTGCAAGCCCCGAACCGGCGGCCAGGCCGCAGCAGGACCCGGCACCGCCCGCGACCGCTGCAGCCCCGCCGGCGCAGTCGTCCGGCCCGCCGGCACCGCCGATCTCGCGCTAGATCCGCTACCTTTTCACCGACATGCGGAGGCCGCTTTCGATGCGGCCTCCGCATCGCATTGACCACGACTAGAGTATTGCTCTAGAGTGATACTCTAGGAGGCGTCGATGGCGGCGAGCGTGCGAGACGATCTGTTGGCAGCCGGGCTGCTGGTGTTCGACCGCGTCGGCTTCGAAGCCGCGACGGTGGCCGCGATCCGCACCCGGGCCCGCGCCTCCAACGGCAGCTTCTTTCATGCCTTCGGTTCGAAGAAGGAGCTCGCCGGTGCGCTGTTCCTGGAGGTCTTGCGGCACTATCACGCCGCGGTGCTGGCCGCGCTTGATCCCGTGCCCGATGCGGAGCAGGGCATCGATCGCCTGATCCGGGCGCATCTCGACTGGGTCGCGACCAGCCGGCGCGAGGCGCGCTACCTCTTCGAGATCTCACGCAGCGAATGGGGCGAGGACGTGCGCGATGCCCAGCGCGCGCAGAACGCGCGGCTTGCCGAAGGCATCGAGCGCTGGCGGGCGCCGCTTGTTGCAGGCGGTGAGCTTCTGCCGATGACGCCGGTGATGTTCGTCAGCCAGCTGATCGGTCCGGCGCAGATCTTCTGCCGTGCCTTTCTGTCGGGGCGCGACCGCACCGATCCGCGCAGTGAGGCCGACACCCTGATCGCTTGCGCCATTCGTGCGCTGAGGCCGTTCGATCGCATCAACAAGAAATAGGGAGAGACCGCATGCGGGCCGACGCTGATCCGGAATTCGCGCCAATTGCCGAACGCATCCATGCCAACGTCGGCCGGCAGGGTTTCATGAACCTGGTGGGCGCCGAGCTCTCCGAATTGTCGCGCGGCACCTGCACCATCGCGGTGGAGCGCCGGCCCGAACTGCTTCAGCAGCACGGCTTCTTCCATGGCGGCGTGACCGCCTTCCTCGTCGACAACGCCACGACGATCGCGGCCGCGACCTCGCGCGGCCAGGCGGCGCTGACGGCCGAATACAAGCTCAACCTGTTGTCGCCAGCGGTCGGTGAAAAGCTGATCTGCCGGGCAAAGGTGATCAAGCCGGGCCGACAGGTCGCTGTGGTTGCGGCCGACGTGTTCTGCGTCAGCGACGGAGTCGAGAAGCATACGGCAACCGCGCTGGCCTCGATCGCGATGTTGAGCGAGGACGTCGCCGGCAAAATGAAAAGCCCGGCCGCCTGAGGCGACCGGGCTGATCTCCACTGCCGTCATTCCGGGGCTCGCGAAGCGAGACCTCAGGTGCGCAATTGCGCAGCTGAGGTCTGGTCCTTCGGACCATCCCGGAGTGACGGCTTGTGGCTTACTTCTCTTCCGCAGCCGGGGCCGGCTCGACTTCGTCGTGCTGGGCGTCCGGATCGAAGAACTCGCCGGCGGCGGCGATCGCCTCGGCAGCCGCATCGCGGTCCTCGTTGCGGGTCGAGATATCCTCGCCGCGGTTGATGCGCTCGGCCTCGTCCTGGCTGCGCGCGACCGTCACGGTGATCTCGACCTCGACCTCGGGGTGAACGGCGACGGTGATCGTGTGCTTGCCGATCGTCTTGATCGGCGCATCGAGCTGGATCTGCGGGCGAGCCAGCGAAACGCCATCGGCTTCGAACGCGATGACGATGTCACGCACGTTGACCGAGCCGAACAGCTGGCCGGCTTCCGACGCCTGGCGGATCACGATGATGTTCTTGCCTTCGATCTTCTCGGCGACCTTGGACGCCTCGGCCTTCGAGGCGAGGTTGCGGGCCTCGAGCTCGGCCTTCATGCCGTCATACTTGGCCCGGTTGTCGGCGGTGGCGCGCAGCGCCTTGCCGCGCTTGAGCAGGAAATTGCGGGCATAGCCGTCGCGAACCTTCACGACTTCGCCCATCTGTCCGAGCTTGTTGACGCGTTCCAGCAAAATGACTTCCATATTCGTTCTCCTCTTGAAGTGCTCTGTAGGTTTCAGTTTCGGGGTGACTTAAGGCGTTGGCAGTGGGGGCGGCTGCCGGCCGCGCAGGAAGCGCTCGCGAAAGCCGAACACGGCATCCGCAAGACCGAGGATGACCATCGCGAGCACGGGCCACCCGAACACGACGACGACGACGTAGGTCGAGCCGAGCCAGAATGTGCGGCTCTTCAGCGCGAGCGTCAGCGTATGCAGCACGGCGAAACCGGTCAGCGCATAGGCCATCATCAGCGCGGCCGTGGCGATCTGCGCGACGATGGCAAGCAGCCCGCCGGTGAAGCAGAAGGCGAGCGCGATGCAGAGCGCCACTAGCGTCATCGGCGGCAGCTCGGCCGCCATCAGATCCGGCCAGGGACGGCGCAGCCGGCCCGACGTCGCGGTCACCTTGGCGCTGAGCCAGAGGTTGAGAGTCAGCGTCATCATCGCGATGATCGTGGCGCCGGCCGGGACTATGCGCACCAGCGCGTCGACGAACTGGCTGGCTTCGCCCGAGGTTTGCGGGTCGGTGGTGCGGAGCAGGCGCATCAGCCCGCGCCGCAGCGTGCCGGTGATGGTCTCGGCGTCGCTGCCGAGCGTGAGCAGGGCGGCCATCGTGGTCAGCGTGGCGAAGCCTGCGATCCAGAGCAGGAGGCGGCCGACCGGATACCACTCGATCTCGGGGGCCGGCGCCGATTTGGCGGAGGCGGCGTCCGGCGCGAGACTTCCCACCGGCCGGCCGAGCAGGGCGAGATGGCCGAGCCACCAGGCCGGCAACGCGACGGTGACGGCGAAGGCGATGCAGTAGGGCAGGCCGAACAGGGCGCCGAGGCCGATCGCGGCGGCAATGCCGCCGAGGCTGGCGCAAAGCGGTCCCCAGCCGATCGCGGCGACCATCAGCGGCAGCGGTGCGAGATAGAACAGGACGAGCGAGATCATCGCGCCCGAGATGATCGAGGCGAACATCAGGGCCGACGCGGCGCCGGCGATCAGGGCAATGAGTACAAATGCCATCATCAGCTGTCCCGCTCCCTTCGAGCGGTTAGAGGCGTCGTTTGCCCCAACCATCGGCGACCGGACGACCCGGAAGCCTTATGAGTTCGAAAAAGTCACGACCGGCGGCCCGCGGCCGCCGGTCGAATTGGTCGTATCAGCGAATGACGTAGGGCAGGAGGCCCAGGAAGCGCGCGCGCTTGATGGCGCGGGCGAGTTCACGCTGCTTCTTTGCGGACACCGCGGTGATGCGGCTCGGCACGATCTTGCCGCGCTCGGAGACGTAACGCATCAGCAGCTTGGAGTCCTTATAGTCGATCTTCGGCGCATTGGCGCCCGTGAACGGGCAGCTCTTGCGACGACGGAAAAACGGGCGACGTGCACCAGCTTCAGCCATTATTCTTACTCCCCATCCGTGGTTTCAGCTTCGTCGCGCGGACGGCGCGGACCGCGATCGCCGCGGAAACCGCCCTCGCGGTCGCCCCGGAAGCCGCCTTCGCGCTCGCCGCGGAAGCCGCCGCCGCGATCGTCACGCTCGCGATCGCGATCGGCCTTGCGCATCATCGCGGACGGGCCTTCCTCGAGCTCCTCGACGCGGACGCTGAGATAGCGGATCACGTCTTCGCTGATGCGCTCCTGGCGCTCGATCTCGGCGATCGCCGCGGACGGCGCGTCGATGTTGAGCAGCACGAAGTGCGCCTTGCGGTTCTTGTTCATGCGGTAGGTGAGGGAGCGTACGCCCCAATTCTCGGTCTTGGTGACCTTGCCGCCGAGGCCTTCGACGATTCCGGTCATCTGCGCAGTCAGCTCTTCGACCTGCTGCGGGCTCGCGTCCTGGCGCGCAAGAAAAACATGCTCGTAAAGAGGCATGGAAGTCCTTTCCTCATGTTGGCGCATCGCCCGGCGTCAAGCCCTTAAGAGACCTTCGGAAAGGACTCTGGGATGAAGCTCAGAAGGCGGAAACACGGGACGACGGGCCGACTGGCCCTGCCACACCAAAATCACGAATGATTTGCTGAGACCGTCCGTTCAGCTCCCGGCCGGGGTCTGCGGATGCGCGCCTTATACGGATTTTGGCCGGCTTTGCAAGTTTTGGGGGGGCAGGTTTCGGCCCCGATCCCGCGCCGGCGAAACCGGACCACCCTGCCATACCATATCCGCTTGACCAATTTGTTTGTATGTCATACAAACAAATCGACGAAGAGGACCCTCCATGGCAGAAGGCTCGGCCCGCGGGCCGCTCGAGGCGGCAGGTGACCCCAAGCACGCCGCGCGCGCGACGCGCTCGGCCGGCCGTAAAATGCGGTCGTTGCTCTTGGATGCCGCGAGCCCACTGTTTCGGGAGCGGGGGCTGTCCGGCACGGCAATCACCGACATCGCGGCTGCCGCGGACGCGTTCCCGAGCCAGATCACCTATTACTTCCGCACCAAGGAGGCGCTGTTCGTCGAATGCGCCTGCCGCGATCTGTTGTACCTGGCGCGCGCCACCGAGCAGGCGGCCCTGAAGGCGCGCACGCCGCGGGAATATACCCACGCGCTGACCGCGACGGTCACGGCGAGCGATTCGGTCGTTTTCTTCGCGGAAGCGCTGACATTGACGCGTCGTCGTCAGGATCTCGCACCGTTGGTGGAGCGGACCATCGAGCGCCTGCACGGCGAAGGCGCGCGCGCCTATGCGAGCCAGGTGGCGCGGCACGGCTGGCGCTCCCTGCGCGCGCCCGACGAAAGCTCGCGGCGGTTCTGGGCCGTCGCCATCGGCGTCATTCTCGAAGGCTATGCCATGGGCCGTTCGCCCGAGGAGCTCTGCGCCGAGATGCTGCGCCTGCTGGGCGAGCAGGCGAGATCCACCGGCGACACCGCGCGCCTGCGTCTCGTCGAGGAGGCAGGCGAATCCAGCGATTCGAATGGAGAGGGTTAGGCCATGACCGCGCTTCGCATGCGTGCCCGCGATTTCCTGACCGACGATCAATTGGCCGACGTGCGCCAGCGCGCGACATGGAAAGGTGTTGCGCTCATCGCGCACGCCTGGGCGCTGATATCAGGAGCGATCGCCTTGGTCGCGTGGTGGCCCAATCCGATCACCTACGTGCTCGCCGTCGCCATCATCGGCTCGCGCCAGCTCGGCCTTGCGATCCTGATGCATGACGGTGCACATGGCTGCCTGTCCGCCGACGAGAAGACCAATCTGGCGCTGAGCCAGTGGTTCTGCGCCTATCCGCTGTTTGCGGAGACGCGCAGCTACCGGCGCTATCACCTGCAGCATCATGCGCGCACCCAGCAGGAGGACGACCCTGATCTCGTGCTGTCGGCGCCGTTTCCGATCACCAGGCTGAGCTATCGCCGCAAGTTCATTCGCGACATCACCGGCCAGACGGGCTACCAGCAGCGCAAGGCGCAACTGCTCAACGCGCTCGGGCCAAGGGACTGGCCGTGGCGGCAGCGTGCGGCGCATTTCTGGGAGAAGCTTGGCCCGCAATGTATCGTCAACGCGATCATGTTTGCGGCGCTCGCTGCGGCTGGCGTGTGGTGGGCCTATCCGCTGCTATGGCTGGTGCCGCTCCTGACCTGGATGATGGTCATCACCCGCATTCGCAACATTGCAGAGCACGCCGTCGTCCCCGATAGCAGCGATCCCCTGCGCAATACCCGCACCACGCATGCCAATCTCCTCGAGCGCCTGTTCATCGCGCCGTACTACGTGAACTATCACCTCGAGCATCATCTCTTGTTCTACGTGCCCTGCTACAATCTGCCTAAGGTGCATCGCCTCCTCAGTGAGAGCCGATATGCCGGCCGCATGGAAGTGCAGCCGAATTACGCGGCGGTGCTGCGGCTGGCGACGGCCAGGCCGAACCGCGAGGATCGGCCGGGGCAACTCGTCAACAGTGCGCGCCGCGCGCAGGCCGGGGCGGACGTCGATGCCAACCAGACCGCCGGCGGGTTTTGAGGGGGCGCATTCCCCGTTGAATGCTGGTCGAAGCCTCCATCTCGGCTTGACAGTGCAGCCCCGGACGGTGTCTACGGCCCCCTTTGGAGCATGATCCGGAACCATGGCCTAAGGCCGTGCGTAATCGGCTGCCGGTTCTCGCAGGGACCATGCCCGACAAGCAGGGAGCGCCGATGACGGCTGCATTCACATTTCCTGGGCAGGGTTCCCAGGCGGTCGGCATGGGCAAGGCCCTGGCCGACGCCTTTCCGGTGGCGCGCGCCGTGTTCGACGAGGTCGATGCCGCGCTTGGCGAGAAGCTGACGGCCACCATCTGGGAAGGTCCGGCCGAAACCCTCCAGCTCACCGAGAACGCCCAGCCGGCGCTGATGGCGGTGTCCGTCGCCACGCTGCGCGTCCTGGAGGCCGAGGCGGGTTTTTCCGTGGGACGAGATGCTGCCTTCGTCGCAGGTCATTCGCTTGGTGAATATTCGGCGCTGGCCGCGGCCGGCAGCCTGACGGTTTCGGATACCGCCCGTCTGCTTCGCACGCGCGGTCTCGCAATGCAAAAGGCCGTCCCGGTCGGCGCCGGCGCGATGGCCGCGCTGCTCGGTCTCGACTATGAAGCCGCCATGGAGGTCGCCAGCGAGGCGGCGCAGGGGCAGGTCTGCCAGGCCGCCAACGACAATGGCGGCGGGCAGGTGGTGGTCTCGGGCGACAAGGCCGCGGTCGATCGCGCCGTCGAGATCGCCAAGGCCAAGGGCGCCAAGCGCGCGATGTTGCTGCCGGTGTCCGCGCCGTTCCATTGCAAGCTGATGCAGCCTGCTGCGGACGCCATGGCGGAGGCGTTGTCGAAGGTCACGATCAAGTCGCCTGCCGCGCCGCTGGTGTCGAACGTGCTGGCGAGCGCCATCACCGATCCCGACGAGATCCGCCGCCGCCTGGTCGAGCAGGTCACCGGCACCGTGCGCTGGCGCGAGTCGGTCGCTTACATGGCCGGGCAGGGCGTCACCCGCTTCTTCGAGATCGGCGCCGGCAAGGTGCTGACAGGTCTCGTCAAGCGCATCGCGGACGGTGCCGTGGGCGTTGCGGTCGGCGGTCCGAACGATATTGCCGCCGCCAGGGATGCATTGGCCGCTGCGAAGCAGGCTTGAAGCGCGATGAATGGTCGCCGCGCTTGAGTTCTCGAGTTGACGCACGATCTTTCCGGAAAACCGCTGCGCATTTTTCCGGGGCGTGCTTTGGAGGAGTTATCGATGTTCGATCTGACTGGCCGAAAGGCGCTCGTCACCGGCGCGACCGGCGGCATCGGCGGCGCGATCGCGCAGGCGCTGCACGCGCAGGGCGCCACCGTCGCGATATCGGGGACGCGGAAGGAAGTGCTGGACGAGCTTGCGGGCAAGCTCGGCGAGCGCGCCCATGTGCTGCCCTGCAATCTTTCCAAGGCCGACGAGGTCGAGGCGCTGGTGCCGGCTGCAGAAGCTGCGATGGGCCAGGTCGACATTCTCGTCGCCAACGCGGGCATCACGCGCGACAACCTCTTCGTGCAACTCCGTGACGAGGACTGGGACGAGGTCATCAATGTCAATCTGACCGCGACCTTCCGCCTGGCGCGCGCCGCGACCAAGCTGATGATGCGCAAGCGCTTCGGCCGCATCATCGCCATCACCTCCGTGGTCGGTGTCACCGGCAATCCGGGGCAGGGCAATTATACTGCGTCGAAGGCAGGCCTGATCGGCATGATCAAGACGCTGGGTGCCGAATACGCCAAGCGTGGCGTCACCGCGAACTGCATCGCGCCCGGCTTCATCAAGACGCCGATGACGGATGCGCTCAACGACAAGCAGCGTGAAACGATTCTAACCAAGGTTCCGGCTGCCCGCCTGGGGACGCCCGAAGACATTGCGGCAGCTGCGGTCTACCTGAGTTCGAACGAAGCATCCTATGTCACCGGGCAGACCATCCACGTCAACGGCGGCATGGCCATGATCTGACGCCTCGTGCCGCACTGCCGTCAAGGCGGTGCCGGATGCGGCAAACGGCCGTTTCCGGAGCGAAATGAGGCTTGTAGTCAAGGCAATTGAAGTATGATAACCGGACCTTCAACGGATGGGCAAAGAACGCCATTGCAGGTTTTTGAAACCCTGTATATTGGCGATGCGGAGCCTTTGGCCGTCGTTCGCCGGGCCTGCATCGGTTAGGATGGGCCAAATCAAGTTCGTAAGCGAAGGCAGTCAAACGACCACGACGGCTCGTATCGTCCCGGGGGGTCGGGTCTACAGGGAACAACACGAGGTTAAGCAATGAGTGACATTGGCGAGCGGGTTAAGAAGATCGTGGTCGAACACCTTGGTGTTGAGCCCGAGAAGGTTGTCGACAACGCGAGCTTCATCGACGACCTCGGCGCCGACAGTCTGGATACCGTCGAGCTGGTGATGGCGTTCGAAGAGGAATTCGGTTGCGAGATTCCGGACGACGCTGCGGAAACGATTCTCACCGTCGGCGACGCCACGAAGTTTCTCGAGAAGAACGCGAAGAGCTAAGCTCTTCATTTTCGCGGGGACAACATTGAAACCGGACGGGCCGCTTCGCAGCGGTCAGCCGGTTTCTTGTTATTGGCCGTGAGTCTTTCGATGCGGAGTTTTCGGATATGAGGCGAGTTGTCGTCACAGGCCTCGGCATGGTCTCGCCACTCGGCTGTGGCGTCGAACCGACCTGGAAGCGGATCCTCAACGGCGAAAGCGGTGCGCGCAGGATCGAGAGCTTCGATGTCTCCGATCTTCAGACCAAGATCGCCTGCACGGTGGTGCGCGGCGACGGGACCAACGGCAGCTTCAATCCCGACACGTGGATGGAGCCGAAGGACCAGCGCAAGGTCGACGACTTCATCATCTTCGGCATGGCCGCGGCCGGCCAGGCGCTCGAGGATGCCAACTGGCATCCCGCGACTGAAGAGGACAAGTGCGCGACCGGCACCATGATCGGGTCCGGCATCGGCGGCCTCAACGGCATTGCCGAAACCGCCATCCTCCTGAAGGAGCGCGGACCGCGCCGGGTGTCGCCGTTCTTCATTCCGGGCCGCCTGATCAATCTCGCCTCCGGCTACGTCTCGATCGCGCACGGGCTGAAGGGGCCGAACCATGCCGTGGTCACGGCCTGCTCGACCGGCGCGCACGCGGTCGGCGATGCTGCCCGCCTGATCGCACTCGGCGATGCCGATGTGATGGTCGCAGGCGGCGCCGAGTCGCCGATCAGCCGCATCGGCATTGCCGGCTTCAACGCCGCGCGCGCGCTCTCCACCGGTTTCAACGAGACACCCGAGAAGGCCTCGCGTCCCTATGACAAGGACCGCGATGGTTTCGTGATGGGCGAGGGCGCCGGCGTCCTCGTGCTGGAAGAGCTCGATCACGCCAGGCGCCGCGGCGCCAGGATCTACGCCGAGGTGATCGGCTATGGCCTCTCGGGCGACGCCTATCACATCACCTCGCCGTCGCCCGACGGCGATGGCGGCTTCCGCAGCATGTTGGCGGCGCTGAAGCGCGCCGGCCTCACGCCGTCCGATCTCGACTACATCAACGCGCACGGCACCTCGACGCCGCTCGGCGACGAGATCGAGCTCGGCGCGGTCGAGCGTCTGCTCGGCAATGCCGCCTCCAAGGTTGCGATGTCCTCGACCAAGTCGTCGACCGGCCATCTGCTCGGCGCAGCCGGTGCGATCGAAGCGATCTTCGCGATTCTCGCGATTCGCGATAACGTCGTGCCGCCAACGATCAACCTCGACAATCCCTCGGTCGAGACTGCAATTGATCTCGTGCCGCACAAGTCGAAGGAGCGTGAGGTCAACGTCGCGTTATCGAACTCTTTTGGTTTTGGCGGTACCAATGCGTCGGTGATCTTCCGCCGCTTGGCCAGTTAGTTTGCGTTTGAGACGAAACCACCGTTTTGCCGCATTCGGCGATAGTCATGGACGTGGGCGCGTGCATTTTGGCAGGGCAAGCGATTGTCGGCCGCGATTGAACCGGCAGGATTCAGGTTGTCTCGATGAGTGAAAGGCCGCCCATTTCACCCCGGAGTCCGCGGGCAGCGCTCGAGCCCGAGCAGCTCCCGCCGCCGCCCAAGCGATCGGACCGCGCGCGCAATCCGCTCGTGATCGTCGGCAACGCCATCATCACCCTTCTGCTGATCACCATGCTCGGCGCCGGCGGCGTCTATTATTACGGCCGGCAGCTGCTCGAAGCACCCGGGCCGCTCACGGAGGACAAGATCGTCAACATCCCGCAGCGCGCGGGCAAGCGTGACATCGCCGAGACCCTGAACAGGGAAGGGGTGACCGACATCAATCCCTGGGTGTTCATCGCCAGCGTCGCCGCGTTGAAGGCGAGTTCGGACCTCAAGCCGGGTGAGTATTCGTTCCAGAAGAACGCGTCGCTGCGCGACGTCATCGCCACCATCGTCGAGGGCAAGGTGGTGCAGCACGCCGTCACGATTCCGGAAGGTCTTACCTCCGAGCAGATCGTGGCGCGGCTGTCCGACAACGACATCTTCACCGGCAGCGTGCGCGAGCTGCCGCGCGAGGGCACGCTGTTGCCGGAGACCTACAAGTTCCCGCGCGGCACACCGCGCGAGCAGGTGGTCCAGCGCATGCAGCAGGCGCACAAGCGCGTGCTGGCCGAGATCTGGGAGCGCCGCAGTCCGGACATTCCGGTCAAGACGCCGGAGCAGCTGGTCACGCTGGCGTCCATCGTCGAAAAGGAAACCGGCAAGCCCGACGAGCGCAGCCGGGTCGCCGCGGTGTTCGTCAACCGATTGAAGCAGAGGATCAAGCTGCAGTCCGATCCGACGATCATCTACGGCCTCGTCGGCGGCAAGGGCACGCTGGGCCGGCCGATCAAGCGCAGCGAGATCACGCAGCCCTCGCCCTACAACACCTATGTGATCGAGGGCCTGCCGCCGGGTCCGATCTCCAATCCGGGCCGGGCCTCGCTCGAGGCCGCCGCCAATCCGGCCCGCACCCGCGACCTCTATTTCGTCGCGGACGGCACCGGCGGGCATGCCTTCACCGAGACCTACGACGCGCATCAGAAGAACGTCGCGAAGCTCCGCGCGATGGAAAAGCAGATCCAGAACGACACGGTCGAGCCGGCCGAGGAGGCGCAGCCGCCGGCGGGCAGCGCGCCGGCGGCCGCCGATACGCCGACCGCGACCACGCCGGCGCGGCCGAGCCAGCAGAAGAAACCGCCGGCCACTCGTCCCGCCAATCCTGCGCCGGCCCGGCAGGGCGCGGTGCAGTCCTCTCCGCCGGTGGTCCAGCGCTAAAGCATGATCCGGAAAAGTGCGCAGCGGTTTTCCGAAAAGATCATGCTTAAACAACAACCTAAAGCGCGATGACGGTTCATCCCAATCGCATCGCGCTTTAGACTTGCGGGCCTTGCCTGCGGGCATTGCGGATTCCACTTTCCCGCAAAATAGTCTTAAGATTCGCGTGGCTTGATAGCCTCGCGAATCCCGTGTTCCTGGAGAATCTGAACCGATGGCGCTGTCGTCCATGACCGGCTTTGCCCGAAGCCACGGCGCGAGCGGGCCGTACACGTTTGAATGGGAATTGAAGTCGGTCAACGCCAAGGGGTTTGACCTCAGGGTGCGGCTGCCGCAGGGCTTCGAGGAGCTGGAGGCCCATGCCAAGAAGCACGCCGGCGAGCTGCTGTCGCGCGGAACGGTCTACGCCAATCTCAACGTCAAGCGCACCAATGCGGCCGCCACGGTCCGCATCAACGAGGACGTGCTCAATGCGGTCCTCAAGGCCGCCGCGCTGATCTCCGGCAAGGTCGACGCGGTGGCGCCGAGCATCGACGGCCTGCTCGCCATCAAGGGCGTGGTCGAGATCGCCGAGCCCGAGGGCGACGAGGAGGAGGACAAGGCCGCGCGTGCCGCCGCGGCCGAAACCTTCGACAAGGCGCTTGCCGACCTCGTCGAGATGCGCAGGCGCGAGGGGATTTCGCTCGGGCAGATCCTGACCCAGCGTGTCGACGAGATCGAGCAGCTTGCGAGCAAGGCGGAAGCTGCGCCGGGCCGCAAGCCCGAGGCGATCAAGGCCAGGCTCGCCGAGCAGATTGCAGCCCTGCTCGACACCTCGGACCGGTTCGATTCCGACCGCCTGATGCAGGAGGCGATCCTGATCGCCACCAAGGCCGACATCCGCGAGGAGCTCGACCGCATCGCTTCCCACATTGCGCAGGCGCGTGAGCTGATCGGCAAGGGCGGCCCGATCGGACGCAAGCTCGATTTCCTGGCGCAGGAGTTTCACCGCGAGGTCAACACCTGCTGCTCGAAGTCGAACGACATCGAGCTGACCAACACGGGGCTGGCCATGAAGAACGTGGTCGAGCAGTTCCGCGAGCAGGTCCAGAATCTGGAGTGATCGATGACGACGGGCGGTCACGGAACTGACGGTGTCGAGCGGCGCGGACTGATGTTCGTGCTGTCCTCGCCCTCGGGCGCGGGCAAGACGACACTGTCCCGGCTCCTGATCGAGCGGATGCCGGGCCTCAGGATGTCGGTCTCCGCCACCACGCGCGCCAAGCGCCCCGGCGAGGTCGACGGGCGCGACTATCTGTTCGTCGACAAGGCCAGGTTCGACGCCATGGTGAAGGGCGACGAGCTGCTGGAATGGGCGACCGTGTTCGACAACAGCTACGGCACGCCGCGCGTGCCGGTCGAAGCGGCACTGTCGGCCGGGCAGGACGTGCTGTTCGACATCGACTGGCAAGGTACGCAGCAGCTACGCGAGAAGGCGCGTGCCGACGTCGTCAGCGTCTTCATCCTGCCGCCCTCGGCCAGCGATCTCGAGAAGCGCCTGCATTCGCGCGCACAGGATTCCGACGAGGTGATCCGCAAGCGCATGAGCCGCGCCAGCCACGAAATGAGCCACTGGGCCGAGTACGACTACATCGTGATCAACCACGACATCGACGAGGCCTTCGCCGAGGTGCAGTCGATCCTGAAGGCCGAACGCCTCAAGCGCGAGCGGCGGATCGGCCTCGCAGGCTTCGTGCGAAATTTGCAAGGTCAGCTTCAAGGTTAGGCCGCGACAGGCGCGGTCCTTCCTTCGCCAGTTGTTCCAGCATCGTCGTGATGACATCGATGTCGACGGCATCGGCGTCATGGCCTGCCGGCGCGTCATCGTGCTCCTCGCCGATTTCGGCGGCGGTGAGCTGGGAAGCCGGGGCGACGGTCTCGTTTTTCTTGTCGACCGCCTTCGTCTCGACCTTGTCTCTTCTGATCGCGACAGGTTCGGCCGGGGCGGCGGCCCGTTGCCTGCGCGCGTCGATCAGCTCGATCTCGCGGCCGATCGCGGCGAGTTTTGTCCCTCGTTGTTTCGGCTGCGGACGTACCGCATCGAAGTCGATGGGGTGCGGCGGCTGGGCGTCGGCCGGCGTTGAAGCGAGCCAGGGCGCACGGCTTCCGTCCTGGTCCTGTGTCTCCCAATCGCGCCAATGTCCGTGACGGTCGGCGGACTGGACGCGGACGCGCGCGCCGGCGAAGCGGTAGATGACGCTGCCGAGGATTCCGGCGAGCGCCAGCGCGCCGCCGATCACGAGCAGCAGCGTCTGGAGCGAGCCGGTCGGCTTGTCGGTCGTGCTGTCTGCCGCAGCGAGCGCCACCGGCGACGGGGATTTCGACGGCTTTGCGCCCGGCTGCGCGGGGGCTGCGACGACGGTTGGCGCCGGCGGAGCGGACGCTGTGGAGACATCGGGCCAGGGCGCGGTGGCGGCGGGTTGCTGCGCGTTGCCGTCAGCGGTCTGCTCCGCGACTTGTTGGACTGGTGCTGCGGCGGCGGCCTGCGCGGGGGCGTTCGGTGTCTTCGGGGCGGTGCTGCTCCGCGGCGTCGGATATTCGGCGCGCGCGTCCTGCACAGCGTGTTGTTGCGGCGCCGGAGCATCTGCCGTCGGCGTATCGCTCGGAGCCTGCGCGGTCTGTGCGGTTTTCGCGGTGTCCTTGTCGCCGGCGGCACGCAGGTACCAGCATTGCCGCTTGGTGGTGCGTTCGAGGCGGTAGTACCAGTGCTGTCCCTGTGGCGCGGCGCCCTTTGGCGCTGCGAGGCAGTCGGAAGCCGTGCTGGCAGCGCTCGACGGGGCCGGCGCGTTCTGCGACAGGGCAGCCAGCGGTGCGCCGGCAATGATGCCGCCAATAAGCGCAGATACGAATTTTGCGGTTCGGTTGCCCATCCTGGTCTCCCGGTTACGCATGACGCAACTCTCAACCAGCCCTTTCTCGTCAAAGAGTTGGGTGGCAATGAGCCGCAAATCCGGAGAGGATGTGGCTTGAATCGGGCTTGCGGCGCGATCGTTCCGCCGCGATATCTGGCTTTCTCGGCCTTACTGCTTGGCTGAAGTCCAGGTTCCGCCGCAGCCGTCGGAGCGACGCCACGTCCCGGACCCGCTGCGGCCGGAGAGGCGGCCCGCGCCGGTGAAGGTTACGCCCTGGCCTTGTCCGCGTGTAGAGACCGAGCCGCTCGGGCTGACGGTTCCGCTGACGCCTTCGCCGATGACGCGGCCGGACGTGACGACCACCGCACCGGTGGTCGAGCCGCCGCAGCCGATGCTGGTGACCATCCAGGCGCCGTCGAAGCCTCCGCCACCGCCTCGTCGCGACGACGAGCGCGGCTCTTCGGCCGGCTTGCTCCGGCGTGCGGACGGAGCCGGTTCGGCCGAGCGCTCCGAACGCGAGCCCGACAGTGACTTCTCATCATTGCCGATCGAGCCGCCGGCGCTGCCGGATTGCGCGTAGGCGGCCGACGAGGCGATGGCGAGGTTGAGGAGAAAGGTGAGGGCAGTCGTACGGGTGACGGCGTTAGGCATGAGTGAAAAATCCAAATAAAAAAATGTATCAGCGGCCGGAGCCGTCGGCGCAGACGGATCCGATAATGCGGCAAGCTTTGCCAGCCTTGCCGCATTCGTCAAGCGCGGCCTCCCGGGCGCGCTGCACGCTGTCGCGCTGGACCAGCGACCACGACTTGTCGGAGATGGCGAAGGCGCCGCAGCTTCGGCCGTAGAACGAGAGCTCGATCGGGCATTTGGCGCCGGCGCAATTGCCACGCGCATCCGCGACCGAGGCACGCCGCGAGGCGTGATTCCACGACATGCCCCATTTGCTGCCGTCGGGCCCGTAGACGATCGAGCCCCAGGGCTTCAGATCCTCCATCTTGCGCATTCGCAGCAGGAGGCCTTCGGTTGCTTCGCCGGTCGCGGCCATCGAAATCCGCTGCTGGAGTTTCGTGATCGCGCGCGTCAGGCCGTCGGGTGTGTCAGGATCGAAATTGAGCTCGTAGAGCCGCTCGCTCAGTTCGCTGAGCAGCGCCGCATCGCGCAAGGGCACGCGGTCGGGGTCGGCGCGCAGGCGCTCCGCGGGCAGGGGATCGGGCTGCATCGCCGCGACCTGCGGCGGTGCGGTTTGCGTCGGCGGCACGAAATAGAACGTGCCGTCGATTGGCGAGGACGACACCCAGGGCTGCTGCGCGCCTGCGGTGGCGCGTTTCACGGCAAGGCCGACCTGGTTGAAGGTCTGAAACACGTCGAGGCCAGCGACCCGGATCGTGGTCGCCAGCGCCTTGGTATAGGGACTGTGGCCGTCGCTGCCGTCCTGGGCAACGTTGCCGGGCTGGGTCGCGTAGGAGATCAGCGTGCCCTCGGGCGCACGCATCTGTGCCAGGCCGCCGTCCGAGGCGCGCAGGCCGCGTGAACCAAAGGGGTTGTTGCGGCACGCATCGAGGATCACGAGGTTGAGCCGCGTGCCGGAGCCCTGCATCTGGCGCAGCACGAGGTTGACATCGGTCATCTGGAAATCGACGTCGGCCTCGCGGGTCGGATTGGCGCCGACGGGCACGAGGTAGTTCGAGCCCGCCACCTGCACGCCGTGGCCGGCATAATAGAACAGCGCGACGTCGGCGCCCTGGACCTGCCGGCCAAAGCTCTGCACCGCAAGGTCCATCGCGCCCTTGTCGAGATCGAACTGCGCGCGTCCGCCGACCAGCGTGAAGCCGAGCGCGCCGAGCGTCTCCGCCATCAGGCTCGCGTCCCTCAACGGGTTGTCGAGCGGGGTGATGTTCTTGTAGGCGGAGTTGCCGACCACGAGCGCGATGCGCTTCTCGGCCGATGCGTGAAGCGTCGTGGCAGCGAGCACGACGGCGACCAGCGCGGCTAACCCCAGGACGCGATTGAAAATCCTCGCGCGCATCAAAATGCCTCAAAATAATGGCGCCATCCTACCAGCCCGGCGCTCGGACGGAAAGCGGTGCGACAAGCCGTGCGATGGCCCGATGGAGGCCAAGGGGCGCATGGACACTGGCCTGCGACGATAGGCTATCGGCGGTCACCCGGACGCGGGGACGCGTTCGCCTCGGCCGCCGCCTGTGACCGCAGCAGACATGGTCTTCGGAGGGCAATCGTGCTTTCTGAAAAGATCCTCCCCGGTGTTCATTCACAAAGAGTGCGCGATCTGTTCTCCTGGTTGCGTGCAAGGGTTTCGTCGTTGAGGACATTTCCGAGACGAGATCCGGCGTAGCCAACCGCAATTGCGCGGAGGCAGAAATGTCGTCTAGCATTACCTTTCGCCGGTGCCGCCGACGGCTATGATCAGGCGGTGCTTGCGTTCTGGGCGAAGCATTCGCGACAGCTCGTAGCAACCTGTGTTTCACGTCGTCTGGATCGTACTCCAATGCGGTCCGCAGCTCAGCCGGAATGTGGCGAGGTGATCGAATGAAACGCCGCGAATTCATCACGCTTCTCGGAGGCACTGCTGCAGCATGGCCAGTAGCCTCGCGCGCGCAGCGACGCAAACCGAACCCGCGCATCGGTGTTCTCTGGCATGCCGCCGACGCCAAGCAGGAAGAGGAATATCTGGTCGTCCTGACCAAGGCATTTCAGGAGCTTGGCTACTTCGACGGCAAGAATATCGAACTGGAGCACCGCTTTCCTGCCGAGCAACCTGAACGATTTCGCGCAATGGCGCAGGAACTTGCGGAAGGCAAAGTCGATGTGATCGTCGCTGTGACGGGACTTGGCGCCAGGGAGGCCAAGCGAGCGACCAGCACGATCCCCATCGTGCTTGTCGCCGACCCCGATCCGGTCGGCAGGGGGCTCGTCGAGAGCCTCGCGCGTCCTGGTGGCAACGTGACCGGACTCTCACTGATGACCGTTGATCTCTCCGGCAAGCGGCTCGCGCTGTTCAAGGAAATCGTTCCGAAATTGAGCCGCCTGGCCCTCGTGCTCGATCCGCGAGAGCCGTCTTCCAAGCCCACCGCCATCGCGAACGAAAGAGCGGGGAGAGATGCGGGATGTCTGATCAAAGTGTTCGAAGTGACGACGGCGGATGAAATTGACCCGGCCTTTTCGGTCATTGCGCGCGAGAGCTTTGATGGTGCGTTTGCTGTTGGGCCGCCGATGTACAATGAACGGGTGCAGGTGGGCGCCTCGGCCATGGCGCACAAGGTGCCGACAATTGCATCGAACGCCGAACAGGTCCCTTACGGCCTGCTGCTCTCCTATGGACCGGATTTTCCCGATCATTTCCGGCGGGCGGTCGGCTATGTCGACAGGATCCTGAAAGGCGCAAAGCCCGGCGATCTGCCCATAGAGCAGCCTACTCGTCTCAAGCTGGTCATCAATCTGAAGACCGCGAAAGCACTCGGTCTCACCGTTCCGCATTCGCTGCTGGCCACGGCCGACCAGGTCATCGAGTGACGCTTCGGGAGTTCGGTTCTGGCCATCAGCGAACCGGCAACCCCCTCCACGAATTCCGCTCACTGAGGCCGAAGCTGACGTCCGAGGGGTGGACGACTCGGCCCGCTGTCGGCCACATCATAGGCAACATTCGGCCGGGCCGGACAGCGCCGGCCGGCCGCGTGCATCCACGGGCGTGCGTCGTTCAGGGGCGAACGCGGATGATCGTATTTCCCTTGCGTCGCGTCGTCGGATTCAAGGCGGCAGCGGCGCCGTCGAGAGTCGAGACATTCCCGATGTTCGTCCGCAGTCGTCCATCCCGCACCCGCTGGACGATCTCACTCAGTTGGGCCCGGTCGGCCTCGACGACAAAGTCGACTGCCAGACCGTCGGCGGGCCGTGCCTCGGCCGGCCCCACGATAGACACCAGCGTTCCTCCCGATCGAAGCAGGCCGACGGATCGCTTCTGGATGTCACCGCCGATAACATCGAACACCAGATCGACCTTGCCGACGTCGTTCAGGGCGTCGTTGTCGAGGTCGACGAATTCCTGCGCGCCGAAGTCGAGCACCGTCTGACGGTCGGCGGCGCGTCCGGTGCCGATGACGTAGGCGCCGGCCTCTCGTGCGAGTTGCGTCACCATCGAACCGACTGCGCCGGCCGCGCCGTGTGCCAGGACGCTCTGCCCCGCCTTGAGACGGCCGTGCTGGAACAGCCCTTGCCATGCGGTCAGGCCCGAGACCGGCAGGCTCGCGCCCACAGTGAAGTCGACGTCACCCGGCAGCGGCGCGAGGTTGCGTGCCTCAACCGCCACGTACTCGGCCAGCGTGCCGTCGCGATACCAGTCCGTGAGGCCGAATACCCGCTGCCCCACCGATAACCCTGTAGTGCCATATCCGAGAGCGCTAACCACTCCAGCCAGATCGTGTCCTGGGATCGACGGTGTTCGGTCACGCTCAAGGCGATCGGTCCAGGTCGAGGGCCACGTGAGTTCGGTCGGAACAAATCCGGACGCATGAACCTGAACAACGACGTCGTTTATCGATGCCATCGGATCGCGCCGGTTCACCAGCTTCAACCCGGCCGTTCCCGCGGCCTGTTCCGTTACGACGATCGCCTTCATGGGAATTATCTCCTCGGTCCTTGTCTCTTGGTGCAACTGTTGGCAGAGAGTGCGAACGCGCCCGGCTATCCACACGCCGAGGCGGCGTGGCAGAGTTGTCCGGTGTCTGCGATCTGCTCGTCTGCATTGACCGGGGCTCCCAACTAAGACTGACGATCGGGATCGCTGCGGTCGTGGTACTAGCGAATAGATGCGTTGCGCCTCGTCACGAGAACAGTACCAAGATTGTGAATTCTGGCTGTACCAAGCGCGAGGGTTGCCCTCCGCGTCCGCTCTTGCCGGCTGCTCCAAATGGGCGTGACGCATCTTACGACGTCACTCTCGTACAAGCGAAACTGCTGCTCGCCCGGGAGCTCAGCCCGTGGGTGGGGGAGCGTGTCCGTGCTCCCGATCAGGCCCGTTCCACCCCGAAACTTCTCGCCTCCGCCGTCGTTGAATCGCGACCGAGGAGCAAGCATGCCGGTCAAGGATCAGATCAAGAACTTTGCCAGGAAGCTTGTGGAGGAGCATCCCGATGCGGCGACGCTGCGGGCGCTGGTCCGGACGCGGAAACCGATAGCCATCCATTTTCGCGACGATGGCATCGTGCCGAACAATCCGAAACTTCCGGCGCTGCTTTATCGCGGGGCGGTGAAGCTGAAGGGCCGGCGTTTTCCGCCCGAGGTCATCATCGACACGCTGTTCGCCACGAATGGCTGGGCCCGGTCGTGGCGCGACACCGTGTACGATTTCGTCCATTACCATTCGCAGATCCATGAAGTGATGGGCGTGGCGCGCGGCACGGCCAGAATCGAGTGCGGCGGCATCAAGGGTCGCATCCTGAATGTGAAGGCTGGTGACGTTCTGGTCCTGCCCGCGGGCACGGGACACCGGCTGATCGAGTCCGGCCGGGACTTTCTGGTCGTCGGAGCCTACCCGCAGGACGGCACGTACGACGAGTGCACCGACACGCGGGATCGGACTGACGCGACCAAGCGCATCGCCAAGGTCCGCAAGCCGAAGACGGATCCTGTGCTGGGGGCCGGCGGTCCGCTGCTCGGACACTGGCGGCGGCATTCGTCGCGATCCTAGAGGGCGACCCGGCCAGCGCATCTTCAGCGTCTGCGGGAACGCCGGCGGCCTACGCGAGTTGCCGCACATGTCCCTTCCGAAGTCAAAGGGTTGGCTCACCGAGATCGGCGTCGCCACCTCGCGCCCGGCCGCGTTCGCCGTTTATTTGGTCTACTGCATCGCCTGGATCACGGTGGGCAACGGGCTCGAATGGCACTCGTTCGCGACGCTGGCGACATGGGGCATGACGCTGGTGATCCAGCGCGCCGAGCACCGCGACACCCAGGCGATCCACGCCAAGCTCGATGAGCTGCTCAAGGTGGCCGGCCGCGACCACGTCATGACGGTCGACGACGAAGACGCCGAGGAGGTCGAGTCCCAGCGGGAGGAGATTCGACGTACGAGCTAGCGCCTCGCGCGGCGCCGCGCTCATCGCAGATAATCAGGCCTGAAATCCGCAAGCTTGCGCAGTTCGTCGGGCTGCAGCAACTCGATCTCGCTGCCCTCCCATGCAATCAGCCCACGATGCCTCAGCTCCTGGATGGTACGATTGACGTGGACGATCGAGAGCCCGCAGGCGTCCGCAACGTGCCGCTGGGTCATCGGAATCTGGAAACTGCCGTCCCTGACAAGGCCGACGACCTCCAGCCTCGCGGCAAGTTCGCAGATGAGATGCGCGACCTTGGGCAGCGCTGCCTGCGCGCCGAGGCGCGCGATCCATTGTCGCGAGATCGCCGCGTCGATCAGCGTCTCGCGCCAGAAAGCGCGCGTCAGGTGGATCGAGCCGTCGAGAAGCTGGCGCAGCTGGCTGTGCGTGACGGTGCCGACGATGGTCGGGCCGAGCCCGACGAGGTCCGCATCCAGCGGCGAGACCAGCAGCGTGTGCAGGCACGGCATGTCGCCGGGAACGTGGAAGGCGAGGATCTGGCTGCGATCGCCGACGATGCGAGCCTGGTAGAGGAAGCCGCTGACGACGAAGACGCAGCGTGAAGCGGTCTCACCCTGGCGCAGCACGATCTCGCCGTCCGCGACTTGGCGCAGCGTGGACGGCAAGCCTGCGATCTGCCGGCGTTCGTCCTCGGACAGGCCTTCGATCGCCTGGAGACGCGCGATGAACTTCGGATGCGGCATGAGCCTCGCGTGCTGCTTCAGACGTCTCGCGGCACCGACGCCGCGACGAAGCGCTGCGAGAGTTTTGCGAGGGTCCCGTCGGAGACCGGCGCGGAGCGGAACTCGCGGATGGCGCGGGCGAGTTCCTGATCGGACATTGGCCGGACCGGCTCTTTCAACGTGCCCGCGAGCAAAGCATCACGGATGCTGTCGAGGTGCTCGCTCGCACCTGACGTGAATAGCCTGCGGATGCGCTCCAGGATGGTCGTAGGGCTCATGAAGGGACGGCTCGTTCGCGGTCGAGGGGGCGGGCTGGATGCGACTTGGTACGGTGGCAAACCGGTCAGCAACCTGTGCTCTCGACGCGCGTTCTAATCCGCTGAATGCAAGTCGGACGTATCATTTGATAGAACCGGCGCGATTTTTGGCGGCCCCATGGAAAAAGCCCACGACGTACTGATCCGGAACCTTTCCGAGCATACCGCTCTGGCAGAGGAGGACATCGCGGAAATCCGGGTGCTCACCTTCTCGCTGCGCGATTTGGCGCCCAACGAGGATTTCATCCGTCAGGGCGACGAACCCGAACATTCGGTGCTGGTCGTCTCCGGCATGGTCGCGCGCTACCACCTGCTCGGGAGCGGGCGGCGGCAGTACCTCGCGTTCCATCTCACCGGCGACCTTCCGGATGCGCAAGGGCTGTTCATCGACCAGATGGACCACGGATTGAGCGCGCTGGGGCCGGCCTCAGTCGCCTTCATCCCGCATCGCGAATTGTTCATCGCCTTCCGGCGGCGGCCAACCTTTGCGCTGGCCGTGTGGCGCGAGACTCTGCTCGACGCCGCGATCTTTCGCGAGGCCATCACCAACAACAGCGCCCGGCCGATGCAGGCGCGCATGGCGCACCTGTTCTGCGAGCTGTTCTACCGCGCCCGCGCGGCGGATCTGGTCCGCGGCAATCGCTGCCGCGTGCCGATCAGCCTGGCTCAGCTCGGCGAGACGCTGGGCATGGCGATCGCGACGGTCAACCGTACGCTCGCCGACCTCAGGCGAAGCGGCGTCATGGATCTGCGCGAGGGGGAGCTGATCGTGCTGAAATGGCGCGAGTTGCAGCGGCTCGGAGATTTCAGTCCGGTCTATCTGCACCTGAAGCGGCAGTCGCCGCCGCTTGCGTGAGACGGAGGCCTATAGCGCGATGCGATCAGGATGAATCGTCATCGCGCTTTCGGTTGTTGTTTAAGCACGATCTTTTCGGAAAACCGCTGCGCACTTTCTCGGATCACGCTTTAGTCTAGCCCTCGGCGGCTGCCGCTGTGCCCTGCACCTCGTCGAAATACTTGTTCACCCAGTTGTTGCAACAGCAGGCTCTTGCTTCGAGTGCCGATGCGTCGAGGATCAGGATGGCGCCGCGGCGGGTCGCGAGAATGCGCCTCGCCTTGAACATCTGGATGACACGGCTGGCATAGCTGCGGGAGACGCCGAGCATGCCGGCGAGCTGCTCGTGGGTGAGAGGGATCTCGGCTCCGCCGATATGTTCCTGCGTGGACATGATCCACTTGGCGGCGCGCTGCTCGATCGAATGCGCAGCGTTGCAGGCCGCGGACTGCAGCAGCTGCGCGAACTGGCAGTCGGCATAGCGCAAGAAGACCTCCTGGAGCGTGGCCGACCTCTGCTGCGCCTGCTCGAGCGCGCGCAGCGGCAGCCGGACCAGGGTGCCGCCGAGCTTCACGACGATGCGCGAATAGGCGAGCGAAGCCGTGCGGCCGGGGGCAATGCCCACCGCACCCTCATGTCCCACCAAGAGGCTTTCGACCTCGCGATCGTCCTCGACCGGCACCGCGAAGGACACGAGCGCGGGACCGCAGGGGAAATGAACCGCTGCGACGTCGTCGCCGGCGTGATGTAGGATGTGGCTCGCCTCGAGTTCGACCGGCTGGAGGTGAGGCGCGAGCAGTTCGAAATCCTGGTGATTGAGCTGCCGGAGCAGATCGTTCTGGGGCCGACCGGTCACAATGTGTTCTCTTGGCGGGCCGGGAATCGGCGCCAGCGGGAAACCTACGTTTCCGCGGCGGAACCGACGGTTCCAAAGTGCACACAACGGACGTTCGGACGTGGAAAATTAGAGCACAGCGTCGCGGGCTTCGGCGCAGGGCAATCGCATATGAGATGTGGCTATGGGCACCGGCTGTCTCCACAGCGTCATGGCCGGGCATGACGACCTCTGGAATATTCAAATGCGATTGCCCTGGGCTTCAGCGGGCTGGACGGCAGCGAGGATCGTCGGCCGCGGCGCGGTACGCGTCGATCGCCCTGTTGGCGAGGATCAACTGCCGGCGCTCACCGGTTCGAAGCTGCGCCTCGATCGCGTCGAGCAGGAAGTTCGCGCTCTCGTCCGGCGGACCGAGCTCGCCGCTCGTCTCCAGGCAGCTCCAGGCGATGAAAAACGCGCTTTCGACGGTGCAGCGAATGGACATGCGCAGCCAACGCGGCCGGGCCGAAGGCGTTCCGTGCGGCGGGCGAGACTTCGGTCAGGCCCGCCGCCGCGTGAGTCAGTTCTTCAGCACGATGCGGCCGACGACCTTGCCGGCACGCAGTTCGTCGATCCATTTCTGGACGTCGCCCATCGGCTCCTCGCGCATCGGCGTCGGCTTGATCTTGCCGGCGCGCGCCAGAGCCATCAGCTCATGGGCTTCGGCGAGCGTGCCCACCATGAAACCCTCGATGGTCATGCGCTTGTAGACCCATTGCACCATGGGCAGCGTGAACTGGCCGCCCATCAGGCCGGAGACCACGATCTTGCCGCCGCGCGCGGCGACCGCCACCGCGAACGCCATCGACTTCTCGTTGCCGGCGAAATCCACGATCTCGTCGAAGCCGCCCTCGGTCTCCTTGAGGATGCGCTTGATGACGTCAGACTCGGCCGGGTCATAGGCAAAGGCCGCGCCGTTCTTGAGTGCGGTCTCGCGCGCGGCCGGCGAGAGGTCGGCGACCGTGATCGGCTGCTTGAACATCGCCTGCGCGAACGACAGGCCCATCATGCCGACGCCGCCGAGGCCGATCAGCAGCAGGTTGCGCTGGCGCGGACGGTCGACCAGGCGCTTGAGCGCGCCGTAGGCGGTGACGCCGGAGCACATCAAGGTCGCGGCCTGGTTGACGGGAAGGGGATCGTAATCGAGCAGATATTTCGCGTCGGGCACAAGCACGTGGGTGGCGAAGCCGCCGTCGATGGAGACGCCGAGGAAGCGCTGCTTGACGCAGAGGTTCTCGTCGCCGGTCAGGCAATCGCGGCACTGGCCGCAGCCGATCCAGGGGAAGACGGCTTTCTTGGCACCGACGAGGCTGGCCGCGACGTCCGGGCCGACTTCGTCGACGACGCCGGCGATCTCGTGGCCGAGCGTGAAGGGCAGCGTCATGCCGCGCGTGGTGTCGAGCTTCTTGCCGCCGCCGAGATCGGCATAGCCGTCCTGGATGTGCAGGTCGGAATGGCAGAGGCCGCAGCGCTCGATGCGCACCAGCACCTCGCGGCCTTGCGGCTTGGGCGTGTCCACGATGGTCTCGCACAGCGGCGCATCGAACTTGACCAGGGATTGTCGACGCATCAACGCCATATTCCTTCCTCCGAAATTATGATTGTCACGTTTCGCTGCGTATATCGGCCAATTCACGGGCCATGGCAACAAAGCCTGAAATCGGAATGGTCTCGGCGCGCCGCGTCGCATCGACGCCGGCTGCCTGCGCAAGCCGCGTGGGATCAACACCCAGTGATTTCAAGCTCTGCCGCAGCATCTTGCGGCGCTGCCCGAAGGCTGCGGCAGCAACCTGCTCGAGCAGTTTTCGGTCACATGGAAGCGGCTCTGCGCGCGGTATCAGGCGCACGACGGAGGAGGTGACCTTCGGCGGCGGCACGAAGGCGGACGGCGCAATGTCGAACAGGATCCTGGTCTCGCAGCGCCAGTTGGCGAGCACGCCGAGCCGGCCATAGGCCTCCTCGTCCTCGCGCGCCACGATGCGTTCGCCGACCTCGCGCTGGAACATCAAGACCATCATCTCGTACCAGGGCGGCCAGGGCTCGATGGTGAGCCAGTTGATGAGAAGCTGGGTCGCGATGTTGTAGGGCAGGTTGGCGACGATTTTCGCGCGTTCGCCCGAGAGCAGCGGGCGCGGATCGAACGTCATGGCGTCGCCATGCACGATCTCGAGCCGGCCGGGATAGTGCGCCGAAATATCCTGCAAGGCGGGGATCGCGCGCTCGTCATGCTCGATGGCGATGACGCGCCGCGCGCCGAGCGCGAGGAGCGCCCGCGTCAGCCCGCCGGGGCCGGGGCCGATCTCGACGATGGTCGCCTCGTCCAGCGGCGCGGCCGCGCGCGCGATGCGTGCGGTGAGGTTGAGGTCGAGCAGGAAGTTCTGGCCGAGCGATTTCCTGGCCGACAGCGCATGCTCGCGAATGACCTCGCGCAGCGGCGGGAGGTCGTCGATCGCGCCCATTAGCTTTGGGAAGCGGCCATGCGGCGCGCAAGCTTGAGCGCGGCGATCAGGCTGGCCGGATTGGCCTTGGCCGTCCCGGCGATGTCGAAGGCGGTGCCGTGATCGGGCGAGGTGCGGATGAAGGGCAGGCCGAGGGTGACGTTGACGGCATCGTCGAAGGCGACCGTCTTGATCGGGATCAGCGCCTGGTCGTGATACATGCAGACCGCGCAGTCATAGGTCTGTCGCGCGGCCTCGTGGAACATGGTGTCGGCGGGCAGCGGGCCCGTGGCTTCGATGCCCTCGTTGCGCAGCACCTTCAGCGCCGGGGCGATGACGGTCTGCTCCTCATGGCCGAGCGATCCGTCTTCGCCGGCATGCGGATTGAGGCCGGAGACCGCGATGCGCGGCTTTGCGATGCCGAAGCGGGATTTCAGTTCGGTGGCGACGATGCGGACGGTCGAGACGATCAGCGCGCTGGTGAGCTCTCCCAGCGCATCGCGCATCGAGACGTGGATGGTCACGGGCACCACGGCGAGCTGTGGCGACCACAGCATCATCACCGGCTGCGGCACGCGGCCGTTCTCCGCGGCAAGCTCGGCGAGGAATTCGGTGTGGCCGGGATGGCGGAAGCCGGCGCGGTAGAGCACGCTCTTGGCGATCGGATTGGTGACGACGGCGTCGGCACGACCCGCGCGCACGTCAATGACCGCCTGACGGATCGAGGCGAGCGCGGCCGGCGCGCTCGACGCGTCGGGCTTGCCGGGCTCGGCGGTCGCGCGCTCGCCGGTCGCGACCACGGGCAGGGCATCAGTGAAGGCGGAAGCGGCCTCGTTGGGGCTCACCGCGGCGATCCTGATATCGGCGCCGAGCGCCTTGGCGCGCTGCGCGATCAGCGCTTCGTCGCCGAGCAGGTAGAAGGCGGGCAGGTTCAGCTCACGACGCCTGAGCCAGGCCGCGATCGTGATGTCGGGGCCGATGCCGGCGGGCTCTCCCAGGGTCAGGGCAAGGGGCTTGGCTGCGGACTCGGCTGCGGACTTGGCGGAAGGCTCGAGGAGGGAGTTGGCCATCAGCGGTTGCGATATTCGATCATCGCGGCCTTGCGGAGCTCATCGAGATAGGCCTTCTGGGTCTTCTCGTACTTCTCCTGGTACATCTTCTCGCGGACCTCGCGCTTCTTCGGCGTGTCGATCATGGTCGGCTTGCGCGAGCACAGCACCACCATCTCGATGCCCGCCTTGGTCACCTCGGGCGCGGTCAGGTGGCCGATCGGGGTGTCGTCGAGCACCTTGCGCAGCGGTTCGGGCAGCTCCGCGGTGGTCTTGGTGACGCTGTCGCGGATGGTGGCGTTCGGCGTTGAGCGGAACAGCGAGTTGGCCTCCTCGCAGCTTCCGACGCGCGAGCGATAGGTCTCGGCTTCCTTCTTCCGTGTTTCCAGGAACGCTGCGGACGAGCCGCGGGGCACGATCAGCACGATCGGCTGCATCTTGTATTCGGTGCCCTCGACCTGGAGCTTCTCGCCGGTCTGGGCCTGCACGGCCTGCGCGACGTCGCGCTCGCCGACCTGGAGGCGCTCCTTGTAGCGGCCGCGCACCAGGCTGGTCCAGACCATCTCGGCCTTCATGCGGCCCTTCAGGGTCTCGGGTCGGACGCCCTTGGATTCGAGGGACTTGGTGAGCTGATCCGGCGTGATGCGCATGCGCTGCGCCATGCCTTCATAGGATTGGTTGATGTCGGACACGCCGGGGTCGACACCGTACTTCTTGCCCTCCTTGAGCTTCACCTTGTCGTCGATCAGCTCGTTGATGACCTCCTGCCGGCTCGGGGTCTTCTGCGTCGTCAGCTGGTCCAGCTTGGAGCGCTGCTCGATGTCGAAATCGGTGATCGGATCGCCGTTGACCATGACGACGATGTTCTGCGCGCGCGACGGCGAGGGCAGGGCGGTCAGCAGCAGCAGGCCGGCACCGAGGGCGAGAAGGAGGCGGAAGACAGGAAATGGGGTCGTCATGATGTCGCTCGCATGTCAGCCGCGTCGTGATGAGCAAACGCGGCCGGCACTTCAAACCCGTTCACTGGAGGCCGGTGGAACTGCTGGTCGTCGACGAGTTCGCCAGCGTGCGCAGGCCGATTTGGAACATGAACGCGTGGCTCAGCACGGGCGGTGCGGTGCCCGCGGAATAGCTATACGAAGTTACATAGTTCGCCGCCAGCACGAAGCAATCGTCGACATAGCCGGCCCCGACCACATACTGGTTGATCTTGTTGGCCTCGAGGTCCCAGCGCGCCGAGCCCGACACCACCCAGTTGGTCGCGATCTTCAGCGAGCCTGTGGTCAGGATGCCCTCGCGGCGGGTCAGATAGCCGAGCTCGGGCTGGGCCGCGTAGTTTCCGTACAGCATGCTGACCGACCAGCGATTGAAGTTGGCGCGGCCTTCCGCCTCGAAGCGCTGCACGTTCCAGGTCTGCTCGTCCATGCGGGAGCGGACGCTGAACGTGTAGGTGCTGTTGGGCGAATAGCTGGCGCTCGTGACGTAATCGGATCGCGGCTTGTCGAGGCCGGAATCCAGGCCGGTATTGATGGTGTCCTGGACCGCGAAGGAGTTCAGGCCGAACAGCTGGTAGGACTGGCCGAACAGCACCTTGACGGCGCCGCCCTGGTCGAACTGCGTGGTGGACTGCACGCCGACATTGGCACGGCCGCCGCCCTCGACGCGGTCGTAGCCGGAGAACTTGTCCACGCTGAACAGGTTCGAGGCGTCGAACACCATGCTCTGGGCGTCCTCGTTCGGCAGCTTGCCGGCATAGGTCTCGTTCGGGCGGATGATGATCTGCGCGATCGGCTCGACGGTTGTCGAGCCCCAGGGCTGGATGTTGATGAACGGATAGCGGTACTCCAGGCCTACGGTCGGCATCAGGCGGAACGCCTGGGTGTCGCCGACGGGCAGGTAGTTCGACACGCCGGGCTGGTTGGAGACCGAGGAGTTGATCGCGTCGGCGCGCAGGCTGGCGAACGGCGTCCAGATCTGGCCGAGCGGATCGGTGAAGGATTTGCGCCACTGCGCCTCCGCCGTGAGGCGGGTGTAGGTGCCGGGGAAGCCGCGCAGCAGGCACTGCGAGGGCGTACGGGCCAGCGGATCGGCCGACGCCGTGGTGCACAGGCTGCTGGTGTTGGCGACCGTCGTGATCGGATCGAACACCGCCCCGTCACGCGACAGGTTGACGAAATTGGTCTTGTAGCTGAACTCGCCGCCGAACACCGGATAGTTGAGCACGTTGGAGTAGTCGATCACCGGATAGACGATCGGCACCTGGCTCTGGTTGCCCGAATAGCTCAGCCAGTACATCGTGCGCGCATCGAAGAAGCTGCGGTTGCCGACGCCGGTCAAATAGAGCTGCGACAGCGCTTCCGTCGGCAGCAGCAGGAACGAGCCGAGCGGGTCGCGGTACTGATAGAGCCGGTAGTCCGAGAAGAAATAATAGTCGGACATCAGGACGCCGTCCCAGCCCCAGACCCATTTGTCGTTCAATGCGAACTGACCCTTGGTGTCGATGGCGCCGCGGAAGTCGCGGTCGCCGGGCTGCCCGGCAAACGCTCCGGGATCGAGCTGGTTGATGCCGTACGCGCGGATCTGGTAGGCGCCGTCGATCAGGCGCTGCCGGAATTCGCCCTGCAGCAGCACGCCTTGCCGCGACAGGAAGCGCGGGGTGAAGGTTGCGTCCATGTCGGGCGCGATCGCCCAATAATAGGGAACCTCGACGCCATAGCCCGTGTTGTCCGTGCCGGAAATATAACCCGGTATCAGGAAGCCGCTCTTCCGCTTCACGGTCGGGTCGGGCGTCGAGAAATAGGGCATGTAGGCGAGCGGCACGCCAAAGAATTCGAGCTGCGCCGTCTCGAAATACAGCATCTTCTCCTGCTGGTCGTGGATGATGCGCGCACCCTTGACCTGCCACAATGGCGGCTTCTTCGGATCGTCCTTGCACGGCGCGCAGGCCGTGTAGACGCCGTTCTCGAACACCGTGTAGTTGCCGCTGGAGCGGTCGGCGCGGCTCGCGGCCATGCGGGTCTGGTCGGCCGTGTCCACGCGCAGCGAATCGACGAAACCGTCGCGGTAATCGTCGGAGAGATCCAGGATCTCGGCATAGGTGATCTTGCCGTCGGCATCCGTCATGCGGATGTTGCCTTCGGCATGAAGCCGCTTGGTCTTCTGATCGTAGATGACCCTGTCGGCCTCGACACTGGTGCCGTTGTAGAACAGCTGGACGTTACCGACCGCGGAGACGCGCGAATTGTTGTAGTCGTAGTCGACCTCGGTCGCCTGAACCAGCATCTGGTTGTCGTTGGCGACCCTCGGCGGCTTCGGACGCGGCGGCAGCGGATTGTAGGTAAAGCTCTGGGCGCTGGCCGGCGCCACAGTGGCAGCGCCGATCAGCCCGCCGAGCGAGGCGGCAGCGGCGACAGCGAGCATGAGCCTGCGAATGGACCAGCCGCACCCGTCCGCACGCACCAATGTGCGCCGCGTCAAACGAGACACGAGCCCTCGGTGGACGGCAGTCACTATCCGTCCTCCTGATAGAGCAAGGCCAAAAAGCCGGTGAGGCCGCCCACCACAACGGGCAACCACGCCGCAGCGATCGGATGCATCAACTCAGCCTTGCTCAAATCCTCAGTTACTTTCGACAGAACGTAGAGCAGAAAGCCTGCGCCCACGCCACTCAAAACCATCTTCTGCACGCCGCCCATCCGGAAGAAGCGCAACGACACGGAGGCCGCGAGCATCACCATGGCCGCAAGCAAAAACGGCTGTGCCAGAAGCTTCTGATACTGGAGTCGGTAACCTGCTGTCGCGAAGCCCGAGCTCTCGGAGGAGCGGATGTAGCTCGGTAGTTGCCAAAAAGACACAGTCTCGGGTGTGGAAAAGCTGTTGCGGACCTGCGCTTCGGTCAGCGTCGTCGGAATCTCCAGGCTGGCCTGCTCGATCGGCGGCGCGTCCAGCGAGAAGCGGCGGACGCCCTTGAACAGCCAACGGCCGGCCTCGAGCGTCGCCTCGCGCGCCTCGACCCGTTCCTTGAAGTGCTGGTCCGGGTCAAACCGGAACAGCGTGAGCCCCGTGAGCCGGATGCCCTGCTGCTCGCTCCGCGCCGCATTGATGATCGTCTGGCCGTCGCTGGTCACCTGATTGAGCCAGAAGCCGGAGGCGTCCTGGATGCCGCCGCCGGGCGCCGAGCCGAACAGCTCGGCTTCCATGCGCTTGGAGGCTTCGCGCAAATTGGCCGACATCGGATTGTAGGCGACGGTGGCGATCACCCCGATCAAGAGCGCGCTGCCGAGCGCCGGCGAGATGAACTGCCACGCGGAGATGCCGGCGGCGCGCGCCACCACGAGCTCGAGCCGGCGGGAGAGGGCGAGATAGCAGGTCATGGCGCCGATCAGCATGCAGAACGGCGTCAGCTTCTCCAGCAGTTGCGGCACCCGGAACAGCGAGGTCTCGGCCACCATGATCGCGGAGGCGGAGGCGAGGCCCGAGGTCTTGCGCACCATCTCGATGTAGTCGACCAGCACCAGCAGCAGGAAGATGCTGGCGAACACGCCGAGTGCCGCCACCACGAAGCGGCCGGCGAAATAGCGCCCGAGTGTGTTGGTGAGCATGCTCATGCGGCGGCCGGGCGTCCGAACAGCCGCGCGATCCGTGCGTTCGACCTGTTGATGGCCTCCATCAGGCCAGGGGGCGGCTCGACCACGAAGCCGCCGACAATCATCCAGAGCCCGACGCCGATGGCGCCCAGGACCATCGCGTATTGGGCCAGCACCGCGCCCGGAGATTTCACCGCCATCACCGAACAGGCGAAGCCGGCCATGCGCAGGCCGAACACCGCGATGATCGAGGAGCCGATCGAGAAATTGCGGCTCTGGCGGGTGGTGCGAGGCGCGCCCAGGAAGGCGAAGGTCAGTACCGCAAAGGCGAAGGGATAGACTGGCGCCAGGATGCTGTCGTGCAGGGCCGAGCGGAACTGGCCGGGAATCTGCTTGTAGACTGGATCGTCCTCGGACGGCGAGAACAGCTCCCAGAGATAGCGTTCGCGGATGCCGAGGGTGACGTCGCGGCCCTGGCCCGAGAACTTCGACATGTCGAAGCCGTAGCGGCCGAAGGCCACCAGCGCGGGATCGCGCTTGCCCGCCTCGAAGCGCTGGAGATTGCCGGTCTCCAGCACCAGGAACGAGCCGGTGTCGTTCTTCACGACCTCGCCATGCTCGGCCACGATCGAGACGCGCTCGTTGGGATCGCGGCGGTCGTCGATGAAGATGCCGGCGAGGATGCCGCCGGGCAGGCGCTCGCGGATCCGGATCGTCAGGTTCTTGTCGAGCTGGGCGAAGCGGCCGGGCTGGAGGATGTTGGTGAGCACGTCCGCGGTGATCTCGGCGTCCCACTGCTTGATCCGCCGCATGCCGTCGGGGGCGAGATAGGCCGCGATGAAGGCAACCAGCAGCGCCACCACGCAGGTGGCATAGAAGAATGGATAGAACAGCCGGAACGGCGAGAAGCCGGCGGCATTCATCACGATGATCTCGGAATCGGTCGCGAGCTTGTTCAGCGTATGCGAGATCGCGATCATCAGCGCGATCGGCGAGATGATCAGGACCAGGGCCGGGATGACCAGGCTGGTGATGCCGAGGAAGGTGAGGATGGTCTGACCCTGGCTCGTCATCAGGTCGATGCCGCGCAACGCCTGCGTAATCCAGATCACGCCGGTGAGGCTGACCAGGACGAGCGCAAACGACGCCAGCGTCGTGCGGAAAATATACCTATCGATCGACCCCATGCGCTACCGCACGAATCCCCATCAGCCCCGATGTCGACCAGAATTCCGGCTGTCCAACCAATCCCCGATCAGGGGATCCCCAAGGTTGGCCATCAGCTCTTCCGGTGGTTCACTTTCTCACTACCATCCCTTTGATCCGTCAACAAAATGGCTGCCCCGTGGCACCTTCAATATATGGTTAATATTTCGCTGGTTGTGGCCGGGCGGCCACGGCGGCGCTTGGCATCGGGCAGCCCGCTGGCCCATAGTAGGGCAAGCCTCAGTGAATCGCCGTTCAGCTTCGGCTGGGACCGGCACCGCCGAACGGCGAAAAGTTTCATGCATTAAAGGAGTTACCCATGTCCGATGCCATCAAGGTCGGCTTTGTCCCCTTGTCTGCCGCCCCCCGTGGCATCCTGGTGGTGTTCTGCGATGACGGCCTGAAGCTCGGCCCGGCGACGGCCAAGGCACTGGGGGGCGCTGTCGATCTTGTGAAGCGCGCGGCGGCCGCCGCCGCCTTCAGAGGCAAGAGCGCGGCCGCGCTCGACATTCTGGCGCCGGACGGCGTGAAGGCGACCCGGCTGATCGTGATCGGCGCCGGCAAGGCGACCGGCCTGAAGGCGAACGATTTCCTCAAATTCGGCGGGGTGGCCGCGAGCAAGCTGCCCTCCGGCACCAGCGCCATGACCATCATGGCGGAGCTGCCCGGCGGCGCGATGACGAGCGAGCAGGCGGTGGCGATCGCCTCGGGCCTTCGCTTACGCACCTACAAGTTCGACCGTTACAAGACGAAGAAGAAGGAGGGCGAGGAGGGCGGCACGCGTGCCGACATCTCGCTTGCGGTTGGCGATGCCGGTGCTGCGAAGAAGGCGTTTGCCTCGGCCGCCCACGTCATCGACGGCGTGATCATCGCGCGCGACCTCGTCAACGAGCCGCCGAACGTGCTGTTCCCCGAGGAATTCGCGCGCCGCGCCGGCCAGCTCCGCAAGCTTGGCGTCAAGGTCGAGGTGCTCGACGTCAAGGCGATGCAGAAGCTCGGCATGGGTGCGCTGCTCGGCGTCGGCCAGGGTTCGGCGCGGCCGAGCCGCACCGTGATCATGCGCTGGGACGGGGCCAGGAAGGGCGAGGCGCCGGTCGCTTTCGTCGGCAAGGGCGTCTGTTTCGACACCGGCGGCATCTCGATCAAGCCGGCCGGCAGCATGGAGGACATGAAGGGCGACATGGGAGGCGCGGCCTGCGTCGTCGGCCTGATGCATGCGCTCGCTGCGCGTAAGGCCAAGGTCAACGTGGTCGGCGCCATCGGTCTCGTCGAGAACATGCCCGACGGCAACGCCCAGCGGCCGGGCGACATCGTCACCTCGATGTCCGGTCAGACCATCGAGATCATCAATACCGACGCGGAGGGCCGCCTCGTGCTCGCCGACGTGCTCTGGTACGTCGCCAAGAAGGTGAAGCCGAAATTCATGGTGGACCTGGCGACGCTGACCGGCGCGATCATGGTGGCGCTCGGCATCGAGCACGCCGGCATGTTCTCCAACAATGACGAACTCGCCGACCGGCTGCTCGTGGCCGGCGTCGAGAGTGGGGAGAAGGTCTGGCGGATGCCGCTCGGCCCCGAATACGACAAGCTGATCGATTCCCAGTTTGCCGACATGAAGAACACCGGCGGCCGCCATGGCGGCTCGATCACTGCGGCGCAGTTCCTCCAGCGATTCGTCGACGGCACGCCCTGGGCGCATCTCGACATCGCAGGCACCGCCATGGGCGCACCGAAGACCGACATCAACCAGAGCTGGGGAAGCGGTTACGGCGTCCGCCTGCTCGATCGCCTGGTCTCCGACCATTACGAACGCAAATGACCCGAGATGACTGAAGTATTGTTCTACCATCTGCAAAACATGACGGTGGAGAATGTGTTGCCGCCGCTTCTCGAGAAATCGCTCGAGCGCGGCTGGCGCGTCGTGGTGCAGTCGAGCTCGGAGGAACGCGCCGATGCGCTCGATTCGCATTTGTGGACCTATCGCGACGATTCCTTCCTGCCGCACGCGACATGGCGGGTGAACGACGTTGCCGATCAGCCCATCGTGCTGGCGATCGAGGGGGGCAATCCCAACGGTGCCAATGTCCGCTTCCTGATCGACAACGCCGTGCTGCCGGAGGACTCGCAGGGCTATGAGCGCATGGTCCTGCTGTTCGACGGCGACGATCCGGATGCGCTTGCGCTCGCCCGCGCGGCCTGGACCGATTGCAAGGCGCGGGGATTTGATGTCACCTACTGGCAGGCCGACGAGCGGGGCCGGTGGCAGAAGCGGAATTAGCGGCCGTCAGCAATTAATGATAATTTGCAGTTTGTGAACGATGCTGGCTTCGGCCACCTTCGTGCCGCAAAGGGATGTTGGGACAATCGTTTAGGGCTGGTCCTTCAGGCGGGGAATTAGTTTATCGTGCGACATCAAAAGCTTCCCGGCTCGCTCATGATTGCGTTGGCTGCCGTAGCACCGCTGCTTGCGGGCTGCTCGGGGACCGATCTGCTGTCGAAGGACGCAGAATGGTTCCAGAAGCCGGGCCGTCTCTTCATCAAGAACATCTCGATCGAATCGCCGCCGCTCACGCCTGACAAGCCGGTGGGAGCCGAGGACCTCGTCAGCGCCGACGGCGCCTGTCCGGGCATGGCGCCGCCTCCCGGGCCCGCCGACGCCAATGCGTCGACGACGGCCCCCGCACCGATGGGCGGCACGGTCGCGCTCGGGCATACCGAGTGCGACGTTGTGCGCGGCATCGGCGCGCCTTCGAACGTCAACCTGTCCACCGACGCTGTCGGCCGACGCGTCGCCGTCGTGACCTGGACCACCGGCCCGCGCGCCGGCATCTACACCTTCACCGCCGGACGTCTGTCCTCGATCGAGGGCAATCCCGAGCCGCAGCCGGTGCCGAGGGCGATCAAGCCGAAGGCGAAGAAGGCGGCGACGTAAGGGCCGCGCATCACGCGGCTTTTCGCCCTTTGATCGCCGTCGCCCAGGCGTGGACCGTGATCGCTCCCGTCGCGCTTGCCGGAAGTCTGTCCTGCAGCCGGCGTTTCAACTCGGCGCTCTCTGCATCGGACAGCTTTCCCGCGACGCCGGTCGGACTGCTCACGACCATCGACAGCCAATAGTCGTCGAAGTTCACAAACGTCCGCTCGACGACGAGCTCGCGGGTTTCGATATCGCGGAGGCCCAGCTCTGCCCAGAGTGCCTTCAGGGCCGCAAAACGCGAGACATCCGCGCTCGGCGGACGCGCCGTCGGCTGGCCCATGGCATCCAGTTCCTCCCACAAGGGCTGTGTCGGCGTGCCACCGCGCGTGATGTCCCAGGTGTAGGACGCGACCATGCCGCCGGGCTTGGTCACGCGCGCCAATTCGGCCGCACCTTTTTTGGGATCGGGCACGAAAAACAGCACCAGCGCCATGATAGCCGCGTCGAAGCGCGCATCGTCGTAGGGAAGCGCCAACGCATCGCCAACCGAAAGCTCGACCTGCTTCGCCGATATCCGCTGCTGTGCCGCTGCGATCTGAGCTTCGGACGGATCGATCGCGCTCACGTGCGAGGGAGCAGCTCCTGCGAGGATCATCTCCGTGAACGCGCCGTTTCCGCAGCCGACGTCGACCCACGACAGACCTGGTCTCAGCGCCAGCCAATCCAGGAAAAGTGCCCCGGCCGATCGGCTCCAGGGCGCCATGAAGCGTTCGTAAGCCGCGCCGTCGGTGAACTTGATCGGTTCGGGTGTCGACATTTGAGCTATCCTTCATCATTCCCTTGCTTGCAGATCGCTTGGGCTGGAAATTGCTTGAGCTGGAAATTGCTTGGGCAGAAAATGCCGATCGTCCTCGATCGTGGAGCCGGGTCATCCGTGATGCGCTGACGCAAATTCCAGCCTAATCCCAAATGCGCGGAAGCGACACGGGCCATTTGGTCGGCAGGCGCCGATAGTTCCCGAGCCATCGCCTCTCTGCCTCGCGTCGGACGCGCCGCCTGCAGACACATCGCACGGGATTGACCGAGCTTGATCTGGATCATGGAGCTCTGTCGGCCGTCAGTGCAGGCTGGAATAGTCCCCGAGAGAAGGGGCTGCCGTCATGGCAAGAGATTTCAGAGGACCATCCAGGGATCATTGACATGAGCAACCTCGCAAAGATTGAACGCGATCCGAATTACCAGGAACTCGTGCGCCGACGTTCCTCGCTGGGCTGGCTGCTGTCGGCGATCATGCTTGTCGTCTATTTCGGCTTCATCCTGCTGGTGGCCTACGCTCCCAAGTTTCTGGGAATACCACTGGGCACCGGCGTGACGACGATCGGTATTCCGATCGGACTGTCCGTCATCGTGCTCGCCTTCGTGCTGACGGGCATCTACGTCCGTCAGGCCAATTCCAGCTATGACGTACTCATCCGCAAGATTGTCGAGGAGAACCGCTCGTGAAGAGATTCGCCTGGCTATCGGTAATTCTGCTCGCAAGCGTGCCCACCATCGCACTCGCGGCCGGCGCCGTCGAGGGCGGCTCGAAGCAGGCGACCAACTGGGCGGCGATCGGCATGTTCGTCGGGTTCGTCGCGCTGACGCTCGCCATCACCTATTGGGCCGCCAAACGGACCGCATCGGCTGCAGATTTCTACTCGGCCGGTGGCGGCATCACGGGATTCCAGAACGGACTTGCGATCGCGGGCGACTACATGTCGGCGGCGTCGTTCCTCGGTATATCGGGTCTCGTCTACACCTCGGGCTACGACGGCCTGATCTACTCGGTCGGCTGGCTCGTGGGATGGCCGATCGTCACCTTTCTGATCGCCGAGCAGTTGCGCAATCTCGGAAAGTTCACTTTTGCCGACGTCACGTCGTTTCGACTGGGGCAGACCGAGATCCGGATCCTGGCGGCGTGCGGCTCGCTGGTGACTGTTGCATTCTACCTGATCGCGCAGATGGTCGGGGCCGGCAAGCTGATCCAGCTGTTGTTCGGTCTCGATTACTGGATCGCAGTCGTCCTGGTCGGCGGCCTGATGATGATCTACGTGACGTTCGGCGGCATGAAAGCGACGACGTGGGTGCAGATCATCAAGGCCGTGCTGTTGCTCTCGGGGGCGACGTTCATGGCCGGAGCCGTCCTCTACAAGTTCGGGTTCAGCCCCGAAGCCCTGTTCACCAAGGCCACCGAAGTGCATCCCAAGAAGCTCGCGATCATGGAGCCCGGCACCCTGATCTCCAATCCGCTCTCGGCCGTCTCGCTCGGCCTGGCGCTGATGTTCGGAACGGCGGGCCTGCCTCACATCCTGATGCGCTTCTTCACCGTGAAGGATGCCCAGGCTGCCCGCAAGTCGGTGTTCTACGCCACGGGTTTCATCGGCTACTTCTACATCCTGACCTTCATCATCGGCTTTGGCGCGATCACGCTGGTATCGACCGACGCGATGTTCCTGGATGGGAGCATCCTCGAGAAGACCAAGAGCGGAATCGCGGCGATCAAGGGCGGCTCCAACATGGCGGCGATTCACCTCGCGAACGCCGTGGGCGGCAATCTGTTCCTTGGCTTCATTTCGGCCGTTGCCTTTGCCACGATCCTTGCCGTCGTCTCGGGCCTGGCTCTGGCGGGGGCGTCCTCCATCAGCCACGATCTCTACGGTATGGTGATCAAGGGCGGGAACGCGAATGAGCAGGACGAGATCCGCGTGTCGAAGATCGCGACCCTGGTGCTTGGCGTGCTCGCGATCTTCCTCGGCATCGTGTTCGAGAACCAGAACGTCGCCTTCATGGTCGGCCTTGCTTTCGCCATCGCGGCCTCCTGCAATTTCCCCGTGCTGGTGATGTCGATCTTCTGGAAGGACCTGACGACGCGGGGCGCGGTGGTCGGCGGCTTCCTGGGCCTCGTCAGCGCGGTTGTCGGTGTGGTGCTCTCGCCGGCCGTCTGGGAGGCGACGCTTGGCTTCGCCAAGGGATCGGCTCCGATCAAGCTGGACAATCCGGCGCTGTTCTCGATGGCCATCGCCTTCGCGGGGATCTGGCTGGTCTCGATGCTGGATCGCAGCAAGCGTGCCGCGGTCGATCGCGATGGCTTCGATGCGCAATATGTCCGCTCCCAGACTGGTATCGGAGCTGCTTCGGCGACGGCTCACTGAACGAGGGTCCAAGAACGTTGCCTCGGCACCGGCGGGCCGGTTGGCCTCGCCGGTGCGACGCGTTCGATGATCAAGCGTCGAGGCTTCGGCAGTCGCATCTTCGAAAGGTCGAAATGCCCAAGGCGTTCGATATCAGCAACCCGCCGTTCGATCGTCTGACGCCCAACGAAGCCGAGACGTTGCGGGCCGTGCTCGACATCGCCTACTTCAGTCCGGGAGAAGCGATCATCAGGCGGGACGTTCCGGCGGAGGCGCTCTATGTCGTGATCAAGGGCATCGTCGAGGAGCGGAGCGAGGTTGACCTGCTCGCATTGCTCGGCCCCAAGGACACGTTCGACAGTCGCGCGCTCGTTTACGATCATAGCGGCCACCAGTTCTTCGCCCGCGACGAGACGCTCTGCTATGTGATCCCCAGGAAGGTCGCCCTCGATCTGATCAAGGCAAATCCGCGCTTTGCCGCGTTCTTTTACCGCGAGATATCCCAGAAGCTGGACGAGCTCGCCAACGATGAGGAGGCGCAGCGCTACGGCTCGTTGATGCACGCCAAGGTCGGCGAATTGTTCCTGCATCCGCCGGTGTTTCTGGCGGCAAGCGACACGATCGAAGCCGCCGGTCACCTGATGCGCGAGATCAACAGCAATGCGCTGCTCGTCCGGGACGGCGAGCGGATCGGCATCGTGACGGGCATGAACCTGTCCAAGGCGGTGGTGCTGAGGCGCCAGTCGATCCAGACCCCGGTGGGCACGCTCGCGAACTACGATATCGTGTCCTTGCGACGTGACGATTTCGTCTCCTCGGCTCTCCTGCTGATGACCAAGCACAACAAGCGGCGACTTGTCGTGCGCGAGGATGAGGAATTCGTCGGAATTCTGGAGGAGATCGACCTTCTGGGATTTCTGGCCGGAAGCGCCCAGATCACCGCCGGCCGCATCGATCGCGCCTCGAGCCGGCAGGATCTTGCCACCGCAGCGCGCGAGATCGAGACGCAAACGCGCGTGCTGCGGCGGCAAGGCGTCAAGGTGGAGGTCATTGCGGAGATCGTCTCCGATCTCAACCGGCGCCTGCTGTCGCGATTGTTTGACATGCTCGCGCCGGCCAAGCTGCGCACCGGCAGCTGTCTGATCGTGATGGGAAGCGAGGGGCGGGGGGAGCAGACCGTACGGACCGATCAGGATAACGGGCTCATCCTGGCCGGCCCGGTGCAGGGCGAGATCCTGGAGGCGTTCCGTCACGACTTCTTCGAGGCTCTCGAGAGCTTCGGCTTTCCGTCCTGTCCCGGCGACATCATGGTGCGCAATCCGGCATGGTCCAGGCCGCTCTCCGACTATCTCGCAGACCTGCGTCGCTGGATCGTGCTTCCCGACCAGGCCGGGCACATGAATGTGGCCATCATCTATGACGCGCAGGCGATCGCGGGCGATGAGCAACTCCTGGACGACGCCAAGACGGCGCTGCTCGATATGACCCGGGGCGAGCAGGCGTTCATGGCCCACTTTGCGCGCGCGGTTGACGCGTTCGAGACGCCGATCGGTCTCTTCAACAATTTGATCACGTCCGAGGGGACGGGAGACGCGCTCGACCTCAAGAAAGGTGGCATCTTTCCGATCGTGCACGGCGTTCGCAGCCTGGCGCTCGAACAGGGGCTGCGGGAGACTTCGACTGACAAGCGCATCTCGCGGCTATGTGAGCTCGGCGTGCTGCAAGCGGATTTTGGACGCGACCTGAAACAGGCCTTCCGGTTCCTGCTGATGCTTCGGCTCGACGGCCAGCTGGCCGCCTCCGCCGGCGCATCGGGGACACTGGTGCGGCCGGCGCAGCTGTCCAGCATGGAACGCCACCTCCTGCGTGATACGCTCCAGGTGGTGAAGAAGTTTCGCGAGATCGTCGGTCATCATTTCAAGCTCGGCATGTTCTAGAATGCTGCCTCGCGCGATCAAGCGACTGTTGCACCAGGCGACCTTGAGCGACCAATCCTACCGCTTCATGTTCGGCCGTGCGCCTGACGACGAGTTCGTCGTCATCGATTGCGAGACCACCGGTCTGAACGTGCGAACGGACGACGTTGTCGCGATTGCCGCGATCAAGATCCGCGGCAGTCGGATTTTGACCAGCGAGCGTTTCGAAGCCATCGTCCACCCTGACAGGGAGCTCGGGGCGGAGGCGATCAGAATTCACCACTTGCGCCGGTCCGACGTCGAAGCGGCGCCGATCGTCTGGAAGGTGCTGCCGAGCTTTCTGCACTTCATCGGGCCACGCCCGTTGATCGGCTATTATGTCGATTTCGACATCGCCATGCTGAACAAGTACATCCTGCCGCTGGTGGGCATTGAGCTGCCCAACGAACGCATCGAAGTGTCGCGGCTTTACTACGACCGCAAATACGGCGACGCGCCGCCAAACACAACGGTCGATCTGTCATTCGCCGCGATGTTGCGCGACCTCTGCATTCCGCCGCTCGGACAGCATGATGCCTTCAACGACGCATTGATGACCGCCATGATGTTCGTGCAATTGCGCGACCTGACCCGGCGCGGCGTACGCATCGCGCGCCAACGGACCAGCCCCGTCTTCAATCCGACCGGGGCATGACCGGTGCCAGAGAGAGCTCGTCGCGAGCCTGCGGCTCAGAGCCCGCTTTTCGCGCGTCGGCGGCGCGATCATGATCGTGATCGCCACACTGCCGATGAAATCGCTTTCGTGATGGCCCCGCGCCCCGGAATGCGCTTTGATGGCGCCAACAACAATCTGGAGGAGACTATGCGGTTCTTCACTGCCCTCATATCGGCCCTGCTATTGCCGCTCGGTGCGGCCATCGCCCAGGATTATCCGACCAGGCCGATCACCATGCTGGTGCCGTTCGCCGCCGGCGGGCCGACCGACACCATCGCGCGGCTGACCGCGGCGGGTATGGCGAAATCCCTGGGACAGCAGGTCATCGTCGAGAACGCGACCGGCGCCGGCGGCACCATCGGCACGACCCGCGCCGCGCGCGCCCAGCCGGACGGGTACACGCTGCTGATCCATCATGTCGGCATCTCGACTGCCGCGACGCTCTACCGCAACTTGAGCTATGATACGAAGACGGCCTTTGCGCCGATCGGTCTCGTGACCAACGCGCCGATGACCATCATCGCGCGTCCCGATTTCCCGGCCGACACGCTCAAGGAACTGGTCGCCTACGCCCAGCAGCAGGGCGACAAGCTGACCTACGCCAATGCCGGGCTTGGCGCGGCCTCGCATCTGTGCGGCATGCTGTTCATGACCGCGATCCAGAAGCAGCTCACCACGGTGCCCTACAAGGGCAACGGCCCGATCATGAACGATCTGCTCGGCAAGCAGATCGATCTCACCTGCGATCAGGCCACCAACACCACCGGGCCGATCACGGCCAAGCAGGTCAAGGCCTATGCGATCACCACCAAGGAGCGGCTGAAGAGCCTGCCCGACCTGCCGACGGCCGACGAGGCCGGCCTCAAGGGTTTCGAGCTCGGCGTCTGGCACGGGATCTATGCGCCCAAGGGCACGCCGCCCGCGATCGTTCAGAAGCTGACCGCGGCGCTTCAGACCGCACTCAAGGATCCGGCGCTGATCGCCCGGTTCAACGACATCAACACCGAGCCGGTGCCGCAGGACAAGGCGACGCCCGAGGCGCTGGGCGCGATGCTGACGAGTGAGATCGACCGCTGGGCGCCGATCATTAAGGCGGCGGGACAGTATGCGGACTAAGCCAGCCTGTAAGGACATGCAGTTCAATGACTTGTAGTTAGGTAATTTGTTACCCGTACGGTGCATGGGGTTGTTTTCGAGGTTTTGAATCTACCCCGCCGCCTCGTCGAACTGCGTGCTCGCCTCCAGCCATTGCTCCTCCGCGCGCGCCAGCGCGTCGGCGGCATTGGCGCGGGCCTTCGACAATTGCGCGGCCTGCTTGGGGTCGCGCGTAAAGATGTCGGGCAGGGCGAGCGCAGTGTCGATCTTGGCGATGATCTCGCTGACGCGGGCGATCTCGGCCTCTGCTTCCGCGATGCGCTTCTTCAGCGAGCCGCGATTGTCCGACCTTGCGCGCTGCGGCTTCTCGCTCGCGGCGCTGCGCTCGCGCGGGGCTTCCGCGTTGCGCGCGGACAGCACCAGGCGGCGGTATTCGTCGAGGTCGCCGTCGTAGTTGGTCACGGTGCGGTCGGCGACGATCCAGAGCCGATCGGCGCAGGCCTCGATCAGGTAGCGGTCGTGCGAGACCATGATCACCGCGCCGGGGAATTCGTTGATCGCCTCCGCAAGCGCGGCGCGGCTGTCGATGTCGAGATGGTTGGTCGGCTCGTCCAGGATGATCATGTTGGGGCCGAAGAAGGTCGCAAGGCCCAGCAGCAGCCGCGCCTTCTCGCCGCCCGACAATTTGCCGACCCTGGTGTCGGCGGCCTTGCCGGAGAAGCCGATCGCGCCGGCGCGGGCGCGCACCTTCGCCTCCGGCGCATCCCCCATCAGCTTGCGGACGTGGTCGTAGGCCGAGGCGTCCTCGTTGAGCTCGTCGAGCTGGTGCTGCGCGAAATAGGCGATCGACAGCTTGTCAGCGCGCGTCACCTTGCCCGAGAACGGCGCAAGGCGTCCGGCGAGCAGTTTCACCAGCGTCGATTTGCCGTTGCCGTTGGCGCCGAGAAGCGCGATGCGGTCGTCATTGTCGATGCGCAGGGTGACGCGGTTCAGCACCGGGCTTGCCGGATCGTAGCCGACCGAGGCGTTGTCGACCGCGATGATCGGCGGCGACAGGATCTTCTCCGGCGCGGGGAAGCTGATCTCGCGCACGTCCTCGGTGACCAGCGCCGTGATCGGCTTCAGCCGCTCCAGCATCTTCACACGAGACTGCGCCTGCCGCGCCTTGGAGGCTTTCGCCTTGAAGCGATCGACGAAGGCCTGCAGGCGCGCACGTTCGGCCTCCTGGCGCTTGACCGCCTTCGCGTCGAGCAGCTCGCGCGCGGCGCGCTGCTCCTCGAAGGAGGAATAGATGCCCTTGTAGAGCGTGAGCTTGCCGCGCTCCAGATGCAGGATCTGGTCGACCGAGCTTTCCAGCAGGTCGCGGTCGTGGCTGATCACGATCACCGTGCGTGGATAGTGCGCGAGGTGATCCTCCAGCCACAGCGTGCCTTCGAGGTCGAGATAATTGGTGGGCTCGTCGAGCAGCAGAAGGTCGGGGGCCGCGAACAGCGTGGCGGCGAGCGCGACGCGCATGCGCCAGCCGCCGGAGAATTCCGCGCAGGGGCGGAGCTGGTCGGCGGCGGAGAAGCCGAGGCCGGAGAGGATCGCGGCGGCGCGGCTCGGCGCCGAATGCGCGTCGATGTCCACGAGCCGGGTCTGGATCTCGGCGATGCGGTGCGGATCGGTCGCGTGCTCGGCCTCGGTCAGCAGCGCGTCGCGTTCGAGGTCGGCCTTGAGCACGACCGTGATGAGGCTTTCGGGGCCGTTCGGCGCTTCCTGCGCGAGGCTGCCGATGCGCCAGCGCGGCGGAAGGGTCACCGAGCCGTGCTCGGCCGCGAGCTCGCCGCGGATCACCTTGAACAGCGTCGACTTGCCGGTGCCGTTGCGCCCGACCAGGCCGACGCGTGATCCGGGCGTGATCTGCACGGAACTCTGGTCGATCAAAAGGCGTCCGGCGAGACGGATGGAGAGATCGGTGATCGCAAGCATGCGGCCTTGTCACCGCAAGGCGCGCCGAACGCAACTCGTTTTTCCGTCAGTGCGGCTCCCGCTCGCGCTGCCTCAATTCGTTGAGGAGCTGCTCGAGATGTGTCGGGAGGCGAGGTTCGGGGCGGAGGCTCTGCTGCAGCCGCTCGCCCACCGCATCGCAAATCGAGCGGCTGGTGCGCCGGTCGATCTGTTCGCTGTCATTGGCAAGGAGGTCAGCCATTGCAGGGTTCGGTGCTCTCAAGGTAAGTACGCGGTACCAAGTCATTGCCGCCCAAATAGTTTCGCCGGCGGCGGCCTGTGCCGGGCATTCTCGTAAAAATTGCATGAACTGCGTCTTTTCCGCTCAAGGCAAAGCCCCGGCGAGGGGGCGCCGGGGCTTCTCCTGGAAGGTACCCGGGGGGCTTGGGTACCCTCGGGAAGGTGCTGACGGGCTCAGTAGCAGCGGTTGATCAGCCGCCAGCGGGGTCCCCAGGGGGTCGGGACCAGCCGGCGCACATAGCAGCCGCCATAACCGTAGGAGACGGGGCCGCCGGCGTAGAAGCGCGGTCCGCCCCAGCCGTGGCCGTGGTGCCAGCCGCCGCCGTGCCAGCCCCGGCCGCCGTGCCAGTGCGCGGAGGCCGAGGTCGGTGCCAGCGCGGCACCCAGCGCAACCGCGGCGACGGCGGCAAGCGAAAGTTTCCTCCACATGGTGATCTCCTAAAGACTGCCGGCGCGGGGCTATCGCGCCGATGGAAAGGCCGCCGAAACGATCCGCCTGGTGATCAGGCTTCGGTTTCGATGGGGCCGACCTTACGCCGGTGAAGCTGAACCGATCCCTGACGGCGGTTTCAGATTGGGTTCATCTGGGTGAAATCGTTGTCATCCATGCTGGAATCGGCAGCCGCCCCCGCGGCAAGCGCCTGTGCGGGCCATTTCGGCGGGTCGCTTGCCGTCCGGCAAAGGCGCCGATATAAGCCCCGCAACTCCGAACCGCCGCTTTCTTCTTCCCAAGGACAACATTATGGCCATCGAACGCACTTTCTCGATCATCAAGCCCGACGCGACCGAGCGTAACCTGACCGGTGCGGTCAACGCCGTGATCGAGAAGGCGGGCCTGCGTATCGTCGCGCAGAAGCGCATCCGCATGACCAAGGAGCAGGCCGAGACCTTCTACGCCGTCCACAAGGCGCGCCCGTTCTTCGGCGAACTCGTCGCGTTCATGACCTCCGGCCCGGTGGTGGTTCAGGTTCTGGAAGGCGAGGGCGCGATCGCCAAGTACCGCGAGGTGATGGGCGCGACCGATCCGGCCAAGGCTGCCGAGGGCACCGTCCGCAAGCTCTACGCAAAGTCGATCGGCGAGAACTCGGTGCACGGTTCGGATGCGCCGGAGACGGCCGCGATCGAGATCGCGCAGTTCTTCTCGGGCAACGAGATCGTCGGCTGATCCATCGGCCGACAGGTTAGGGACGACGGGCGAAAGGACTGATTGTGGACTGGCTTTGGCAGATCTTCGATCCCGCAACGATCGGGGCATTCTTCACCCAGTTCCGCAACGAGATGGCCGAACCGACCTTCTGGATTGCGGTCGGCAAGATCATCTGGATCAACATCCTGCTCTCCGGCGACAACGCGCTGGTGATTGCGCTCGCCTGCCGCGGTCTCTCGCCGCGCCACCGGCTCTGGGGCATGATCTTCGGCGCCGGCGCTGCGGTGATGCTGCGAATCATCTTCACCGGCATCGTCGCCACCCTGATGGGGCTGCCGTACCTCAAGCTCATCGGTGGTCTCGCGCTGGTCGTGATCGCGGCCAAGCTGCTGGTGCCGGAAAACGATGACGAGGACGACGTCGAGTCCGCCTCGCATCTGTGGCACGCCATCCAGATCGTCGTGGTCGCCGACATCGTCATGAGTCTCGACAACGTCATTGCGGTCGCCGCCGCGGCCAATGGCAGCGTGCCGCTCCTGATCCTCGGCCTCGCCATCAGCGTGCCGCTGATCGTCGCCGGTGCCGCGCTGATCATGGCGCTGCTCGCAAAGCTGCCGGTGCTGGTCTGGGCTGGCGCTGCGCTGCTCGGCTGGGTCGCGGGCGAGGTGATCGCGACCGACCCGGGCGTTGCGCCAAAGCTGCACACGCTGGTCGACGGACCGCTGGGCACCTCGCTGGACAGCATGCTCGGCGCGCTGCGCATCCCGCCGCAGTTCGGACATGGCGGGGCAGGCGGCGAATATCTCTGTGCCATGCTCGGCGTCGTGGTCGTGCTGGTGGTCGGCTACATCTGGCGCCGACGCAGCCTGACCCAGGCAGCGCTCGAATCCTCCGAGCGCCACGCCAAGGCCTCCGCGGAGTGACGCTGCGGCTCTGATCAGCGTGGCCTTCCTCTCCAGCGATGAGAGGCGACCACATCACCGAGACGCGTGCCGCGTCGGCGATCACCGGCCACAGGTTCGGCGCAGGCGCCCGAATCCCTCCATCGTTGCGTTCGTATGACCGGCGTGCATCGCGCTTCGCGGGAGCTCGCGTCGTGCGCGCGGACGTTGCGTGGAGAGTCGCCCTGCGCAACCCTCACGCGATTTAGATCTTGTCTTATTATAAACTACTGAGATTCAAGGGTACTTTCGTTGACTCGATGAAGGTTCCCACGGCACCTCGCCCCGACGTTCATGTTCATGAAATCGGAAGGTGCGATGTCGTCGAAAGTGCTTTGTCGTCCTGTTGCCGTTGTTGCCGCTCGCATCAAGACGCTTCTGACCTGCGCCAGCCCGAGAGCCTTCGCGATTTCCGTGGTCTCCATTGCCTTGTGCAGCGACGGCGTCCTGCACGGCACCAGCGCGCAGAGCGCCGCGCCTGAGGCGGCGGGGGGAAGCACGTTGCCGGCGGTGACCGTCACCGCAGACGCGCCGAAGCCGCGCGCACGCCCGCGCTCCAATCCAGGCCGCAGGGCGGGCCGCGGCGCGCCTGCGAATGATCGGGCCAAGCGGCAGGCGGAAGCGACCCCCACTGCTGCGAGGCCCGGCGCGCTGCCGCCGACCTACGCAGGCGGGCAGGTGGCACGTGGAGGCCAGGTCGGCTTGCTCGGCAACAAGGATTTCATGGATACGCCGTTCAATATCACGAGCTACACGGCGAAGAAGATCGAAGATCAGCAGGCCGTTACCGTCGCCGACGTCGTCAGCAACGATCCTTCGGTCCGTTTCACCGGCCAGGCCGGCGGCATCCTCGACTCCTTCTTCATCCGCGGCTTTCCGATCGGCGAGGGGAATGTCGGAGAGATTGCCTTCAACGGCGTCTATGGCGTTGCGCCGAACTACCGTGTGTTCACCGACTACGTCGAGCGCATCGAAATCATCAAGGGCCCGACCGCGCTGCTTTACGGCATGGCGCCAAACAGCAGCGTCGGCGGCACCATCAACATCGTTCCGAAGCGTGCAGGGGACGTCGACCTCACGCGGGTCACGACCGACTATGCGACGAACACCCAGCTCGGCACCCATGTCGACGTGAGCCGGCGGTTCGGCGAGAACCGCGAATTCGGCATTCGCGTCAACGGCAGCTATCACAATGGCGATACGCCGCTGGACAACCAGACCAGGGAGGCGCATGTCGGCTCCGCGGCGTTCGACTATCGCGGCGAGAAATTCAGAGCCTCGCTCGACTTCATCGATCAGGAGGAAAAGTTCGACGCACCAACGAGGCCGTTCCTGGTCGCAACCGGCGTCGCCGTCCCGACCGCGCCGGTCGGGCGGCGCAATGTCACGCAGTCCTGGGAATGGGCCAAGGTTCACGACAACTCGCTGTTGGCGCGCGCCGAATACGATGTCACTGAGAGCGTGACGGTGTTCGCTGATGCCGGCGGTGGCAGGACCCAGGTCGATCGTCTGTTCGGGACGCCGACGATCCTGAACGCGGCGGGCAACACCACGTCGACGCCGGGACGGTTCAAATTCGACATCGACCGGAACGTGGCCGACGCCGGCCTTCGCGCCCGGTTCGACACCGTAGCGATCAGTCACGCCGTGACCTTCCAGGGCAGCTATTATATTGATGAGGTTTCGCGAGGCTCGGTGAACGGCACGCCGGTGCTGTCCAACATCTATGCGCCGATCGCTCGTCCCCAGCAGCTCGTTCCGGCTCCCGCGACCGTGCCGAAGCTGTCGGACACCGAGCTGACCGGTCTTGCGCTGGCCGACACCATGTCGGTTTTCCAGGAGCGCCTTCAGCTGACCCTCGGCGTGAGGCAACAGGGCGTCAAGTCGAACAACTACAACACCATCACGGGAGCCGTGACCTCCGCCTACGACCAGACGGCGTACACGCCGATGGTCGGAGTCGTCGTCAAGCCCTGGAGCCACGTTTCGCTGTACGCCAATTACATCGAAGGGCTCAGCAAGGGCGACGTTGCTCCGACGACGGCGAGCAATCAAGGAGAGGTCCTGGCGCCTTATTTCAGCAAGCAGAAGGAAGCAGGCGTCAAGGTCGATCTCGGCATGCTCGCCACCACGATCAGCCTGTTCGAGATCACCAAGCCGTCGGGACAGCTGGGCCTCGACAAGATTTACCGGGCGGATGCCGAGCAGCGCAATCGCGGCGTGGAATTCACCGTGTTCGGAGAAGTTCAGCCGGGCCTTCGAGTCCTCGGCGGCGTGACGCTGATCGACGCGGAGCTGACGAAGACCAGCACGCTCGCCAATTTCGGCAAGACGCCGATCGGCGTGCCCCAGGTGCAGGCCAATCTGTCCACCGAATGGGACACCCCGTTCGCGCCAGGACTGACGCTGGTCGCAAACGCTATCTATACCGGGCATCAATATCTGGATGGCGCAAACACGCAGGTCATTCCGGCCTGGACAAGGCTCGACCTTGGTGCGCGCTACGCCACGCGCATCAACAACCGGCCGGTCACGCTCCGGGCCCTGGTCCAGAACGTGTTCGACACCAATTACTGGGCTGGCGTCGCGAGCTTCTCCGCACTGGCGCAAGGCTCGCCGCGAACTGTGCTGTTGTCGATGTCGACGGATTTTTGAGGTGCTTCACTCGATGGTGCCGAATTCCGTCACAGGCGTGCTCCAATAGACGAGCTTGGTCCCGGCAAATGAGATCCGCAGCCGGTCGAGCAAGTTGTCGGCATCGCTCCTCGCCAGGATCATCTGCACCGCCGTCTGATCGGCGTGGCCCTTCACGCGTTCGGCGGCCGTCCGCAATCGAACGTCCGCGCCGTGACCCGCGCCGTGCGATGCGGTGAATCCCGAAACGAGGTCGGTCTGTTCGGCGAGATAATCGAACACCTCCTCGCGGAGCTGATGCGGTACGATCAGCGTGAGGCAGACCGGTCCATCGGTCATTTCGCCACCTTCGACGTTCCACCGTAGCGGCGATACAGGATCGGCAGGAGAATCAGGGTGAGCAGCGTGGAGGACATCAGCCCTCCGATCACGACGACGGCGAGCGGCCGCTGCACCTCGGACCCCGGCCCGGACGCGAACAGCAGCGGGATCAAGCCGAGCGCCGTGATGCTCGCGGTCATCAGCACCGGCCGAAGCCTGCGCATGGCACCCTCGACGACGATGCGATCCTCGCTCAGGCCATGGGCCCGGAGTTGATTGAAGTAGGACACCAGAACGACGCCGTTGAGGACAGCGATGCCGAGCAGCGCGATGAATCCGACCGAGGCCGGCACCGACAGATACTCGCCCGTCAGGACCAGTGCGAAGACGCCTCCGATCAGGGCAAAGGGAATGTTGACCAGCACCAGCAAGGCCTGCCGGATGGCCCCGAATGTGGTGAAGAGCAGCAGGAAGATGAGACCGATCGCAACCGGGACCACGATTGACAGGCGCGCGGCGGCGCGTTGCTGGTTCTCGAACTGCCCGCCCCAGGTCAGCCGGTAGCCGCTCGGGAGCGGAAGTTCGGTCGCAACCTTCTGGCGGGCCGCTTCGACGAATCCGACCATGTCGCGGCCGCGGACGTTGGCGCGAACGACGCTCATGCGCGCGCCGTCTTCGCGGTCGATCTTCACCGGCCCGTCCACGCGCTGGATTCGCGCGACCTGCGACAGCGCGACATGCTGTCCGGAAGCGAGCGTCAGCGGCAGGCTCGCCAGCAGCGTCGGCGCCTCCCTGTTCGTCTCGCTGCCGCGGACGAGAATGGGGGTGCGGCGACCCTCCTCGAGCGCCGTCCCGATCGTTCGGCCCTCGATCTGGGTACGGAGCGAGTTGACGATGGAATCCACGGTCAGGCCGAGGCGGCCGGCCTCCATGCGGTTTACCGAAACCGTGTAATATTGAGCGCCTTCGTTCAGCGTGGTGTAGACGTCCTCGGCGCCGTCGATGCTGGACAGGATCGCCGACAGCTTGGCCGCAGCCTCGTTCAGCCTGGCGATGTCGGGGCCGAAGATCTTCACGGCGACGTCGCCACGCACGCCGCTGATCATCTCCTGCACGCGCATGTCGATGGGTTGGGTGAAGCTGAGCGAGATGCCCGGAAAGCCGGACAGGACCTCGCGGAGCTTCTGCAGCAGGGCCTCGCGATTATCGGTCTGCCTCTCGGCAGCGGGCTTGAGCACGAGGAACGTGTCGGTCTGGTTGGGGCCCATGGGATCGAGGCCGAGCTCGTCCGACCCGGTCCGCGCGACGATGCCGGCAATGTCAGGCACGGCCAGAAGTGCCTTCTGGAGCCTCGCATTCATGGCGAGCGACTCGTCGAGATTGACGGAAGGCAACGTCTCCACGCTGACGATGACATCGCCTTCGTCCATCGTCGGCATGAAGGTCTTGCCGAGCCTGGTATAGGCGAATCCCGCGGCGACCAGGCCGATCAGTGCCGCAGCCATCACCTTGCGCTCGTTCTTCAGGGCCCAGTCCAACGCAGGCGCGTAGACCCGTTGCGCCGCACGGACCAGCATGGGATCGCCGTGCGACCCGGACTTGAGCACATAGGAGGTCATGACCGGGATCACGGTGAGCGCCAGCAGCAGTGAACCGGTGAGCGCGAAGATGATTGCGAGCGCGACCGGGATGAACAGCTTCCCCTCCAATCCCTGCAGCGTCAGCAGGGGTATGAATACGATGATGATGATGAGGACGCCCGAGGCCACCGGTTCCAGGACTTCGCAAACCGAACGGTACACCAGGTGGATCAGCGGAGCAGCTTTGCCCGGTTCGTGCTTGCCGAGATTGCCGACGATGTTCTCGACCACGACGACCAGCGCGTCGATCAACATGCCGATCGCGATCGCAAGTCCGCCGAGGCTCATCAGGTTGGCCGACATCCCGACCACGCGCATGACGATCAATGCGAAGACGATGGCCAGCGGCAGGCTGAGAGCGATCACCAGCGAGGCCCGCCAGTTGCCGAGGAAAAGCAGCAGGAGAACGATGACGAGGGCGGTCGCCTCGCCGAGCGCCCGCACCACGGTGCCGACCGCGCGGTTGACCAGGTGGCTGCGGTCATAGAACACGTTGATGGAGACGCTTTTCGGCAGCGAGGGTTGCAGCTCCGCGAGCCGGGCGCGCACGTCGCGGACGACCTGACCGGCGTTGGCACCGCGCAAGCCGAGGACGAGGCCCTCGACCGTCTCGCCGCTGCCGTCCGACGTGACTGCGCCGTAGCGAGTCAGCGTCCCGACTTTGACGCTCGCCACGTCGTTGACCATGATGGGCACGCCCTCGCGGGTGTCAACGACAATCGCCTTGATGTCTTCAACCGATCGGATGCTTCCCTCGATCCGGACCAACGCGCTATCCTCGCCCTGGTTGACCCGTCCGGCACCGTCGTTGCGACTATTGGCTTCGATGGCCCGGCGAAACAGGTCGTAGGAGATGCCGCGCGCGGCGAGCGCATCGTTACGCGGGACGATCTCGAAGGCGCGGACGTAACCGCCGAGCGCATTGACGTCGGCAACGCCGGGGACCGTTCGCAGCGCAGGACGGATCACCCAATCCAGCAAGGTTCGGCGCTCGGCGAGCGAAAGCTCAGGACTGTCGATCGTGAACATGAACATCTCGCCGAGGGGGCTCGTGATCGGCGCAAGTCCTCCGCTCACCCCCTCGGGGAAATCACGCGCGATGTTCGACAACCGCTCCGATACCTGGTTGCGCGCCCAGTAGATGTCGGTGCCGTCCTCGAAATCGACGGTGATGTCGGCCAGTGCATATTTCGTGGTCGAACGAAGGACCTTCTTGTGCGGCAATCCGAGCAGTTCGAGCTCGACGGGGACCGTGATGCGCTGCTCGACCTCTTCGGGCGTCAGGCCCGGCGCCTTCATGATGATCTTCACCTGAACCGGAGAGACATCGGGAAACGCGTCGATCGGCAGGCCGGGCAGGAGGACGGCGCCGGCGCCCACCAGCAGCAGCACACTCAGCAGAACGAACAATCGCTGCGAAAGCGCGAACGCAACCAGGCGCCGGAGCATCTATTGCCCCAGGCCGGAGAGAATGCCGCGAAGCGCCGAGATGCCGCCGATCGCGATCTCGTCCTGCTCCGTGATTGGACCGGACACCACGACATGGTCCTGGTCGTCCGCAACAAGCTTGACCGGGACCAGCCGGAAGCCACCGGCTATGGCAATGAACACCGAGGTCCGTTCACCCCGCCGCACCAGCCCGCTATAGGGAATCTCCCACGCGCTTTCGCCGGCGGAGAGAAAGCCGATGCGGGCGGCCGTGGTCTGACCGGGATGCAGCTCTCCGTCGTTGGGGATTTCCGCGCGAACCAGGATGGTCTGGGTGGCAGGGTCGATGGTCTCGGAGACCAGCACGACCTTGCCGGGGGTGGAATAGCCCTCGATCTCGACTTTCGCGCCGGCGCGGATCGCGCGAATATTGGCTGCAGGAACTGCGATTTCCGCCCATAGCGGTGAGAGCCGCGCCAGCTTGACGAGCGGCGCGGATTGTTCGAGCCGCTGCCCCGGCGACACTGCGACCTCGACGACGGATGCGGTTTGCGGCGCATTGACCGTGAGCGTCGCGCTGATCGCCGCTTGCTGGGCGAGCCGAGAAATGGCTTCGTCGGACATCCCGCTCAGATGCAGCATCTGACGCCGCTCGGCGACCACGAGAGCGGCCTGGCGCGCTTCCGCCTGGCTGGCCTCCAGCACGCGCTGCGGCACGGCCTTGCCCTCGAACAGATCGGCATTCCGCTTCAGCTGCTGGCTGGCGAGATGCTCCTGGGCGATCGCGTGCAGGTAGTCGCGCTGCTGGGAGACGAAACTTGGGCTCTCCAGCGTGACGAGCGGTTGGCCGGCCGAGGTGCGGTCACCGCGCCCGACGAGGAGAGTGGCGACCATGCCGGCCACCGGCGCACTGACGACCCACATTTGCTGTGTGGGGATCACGATCTTGACGGGATAGGGCAGCGTCAGATCGGTCCGGATCGCGACCGGGTGGGTCACACGCACTCCGAGATTGCGCGCCTGAGCCTCGCTCAGCTTCAGCTCATCCTCAGCCATCGCCATGGAAGGAAACAAGCTCCATGCAATTGCAACGAGCATGCGAGCCAGCGCGCCCCGAGAAGAGGCGGGAAGGAGAGTTTCGTGGCGGACTCGCATGAGGAATGTCCCACGCTCACCGGCGAGCGAAGTGCTGTTCGATTGCACGTTTAGCCTACTCCACCACCGCGTTGATGAGTTGATCTGCCTCAAGCGGCTCAAGCGAGACAGCCAATTGGAAGAGTCGCCTGCCGTCCGTTGAGCGTTTCGGTTGATGTCGCTCAATTCCCTCGCAGCCGCAGAAGCCAGGTTGGCCTTCCTTGAAGTTCTGGACGGGAGCGGCAGAGCCGAACGCTGCGATGGAGCGGGAGCCGATTCGTCGAGATATAGCGAGAACTTCGCGTACCCGGTTACGATGGCCGCTTCCTTCCCGTGATCATCGCCTTAACCAGATTTTCGCTGTGTTCGAAGCTAGCCACCAGAACGCCAAGCAGATGGACGACGACGAGGCCGACCGTGAGGTTGGCGAAAGCCTCGTGTATCTCCTCGACCCATTTTGCTCCCCAGAAGGAGCCCGTCGTCATCACGTAACCGGTGGTGCAGGTGACGATCAGCGCGACGATCAGCGCCACGACCATCGCGCCGCCGGCGGGATTGTGGCCGAGATAGCGTGGGGCCCTGAGCAGCGCCACGTCGCGCATGTAGGCGAGCACCGCGCGCGGCGAGCGCACGAAGTCGCTGAAGCGCGCATTGCGCGGTCCCACGAAGCCCCACAGGATCCGCAGCCCGAGCAAGCCGGTGATCGTGTAGCCGGCGGCGATATGGACATTTTCGATCTCGTCACCCGTCGCATAGGCGAGCAGAAACAGCCCGGCCAGCGACCAATGGAACACGCGTACGAAAGGATCCCAGACCTTGATCGAGGCGGGCGGTTTCCCGCCGCCGGCCTCGATTGTGTCGTTGATGGCGCTCATGGTGACGCCCTTTACAGCTGACCGACGATCTGGCCGCTGGTCGGATCGACGAACAGTTCGACCCGGCGGCCAGACTTGTCGATCGTATAGAGTTCGCCACAGGCGTTCTTGAGCTTGGCCTTCTGAACCTTGTAGCCTTGGGCTTCGATCTTGGCCTGCAATTCTTCGAGCGGCAGCCAACGGGTCGCCGGGGCTGCAGTGCAGGGACGCCCGAGGCTGCCGGCATGAGCGGTCGCGACCGCTGCGAGCAGGGCGGCGGCGGCAGCAGTGAAGATGGTGATCTTGCGCACGGTTCTCTCCGGTGTGTGTGGCCTGGCCACATCATGCGGCGAGGCAATGCGCGGACATTGGCAGAAGAGCCCTGACCGCCGCCTGTTGGGCCATGTCAGTGAATTGTCAGCCAGGCGACCAATGGGGGAGCGTGCGCCCGGTCCCCAAAGTGCCGGTGGCAGCGGGCCGCCGCCCCGACCGGGCCGTTGATCCACGTCAGCGACCTGTCAGGTCGGTTACGGCATAGTCTATTCATGCAACCATCTCGCTTCTTGGAATTCCTCGCGGTGCCATTGCTGGCGGGAGTTCTGCTCGCGCTGGTGCCTGCGGCAGCAAGCGACCACGATAAAGGCGCGCCCGACGCGGTGCGCCGCGCGGTCGAGGCAGGCGAAATCAAGTCGCTCGCCGACATCCTCGCATCCGTCCGTGGCAAGCTGCCGGGCGAGGTTGCCGGCGTCGAAATAGAGCGTGAGCGCGGTCGCTGGATCTATGAATTTCGCCTCGTCGACGACAAGGGCCGCCTCTACGAAGCGTACGTGGACGCGCGCAGCGGCGAGATCGAACGCATCAAGGAGAAGTGATGCGACTGCTGCTTGTGGAGGATGACCGACGAATCGCGGCCGATGTGGAAAAGGCGCTAGGCGCGACCGGCTATGTGGTCGAGACCGTTCGCAACGGCGAAGAAGCTTGGTTCCGCGGCGACACCGAGGACTACGGTGCCGTCGTCCTCGATCTCGGCTTGCCGGGCATGGATGGTCTGGCGGTACTCAAGCGCTGGCGCGCCAACGGACGGTCGATGCCGGTGCTGATCCTGACGGCGCGCGGCAGCTGGGCCGAGCGCGTCGATGGTATCGACGCGGGCGCCGACGACTACCTGCCCAAGCCGTTTCGCATGGAGGAATTGCTGGCGCGGCTGCGCTCGATCGTGCGCCGCTCGGCGGGGCATTCATCCCCACGGATTGTCGCCGGCGATGTCGAGCTCGACGAGCGTCAGATGAAGGTGACGCAGCGCGGCGTACCCGTCGCGTTGTCACCGTTGGAATACCGCCTGATCGCCTTTCTCTTGCATCATCGCGGCCGCGTGGTGTCGCAGCAAGAGCTCGACGAAAACGTCTATGGCCACGGCGAGGACCACGAGTCGAACGCACTCGAGGTGCTGGTCGGCCGAGTGCGCAAGAAGCTCGGTGCCGATCTGATCGAGACCAGACGCGGATTCGGTTATCTGGTACCGGAGACGCCGCCATGAGCTTGGGCTCGCTGCGGCTGCGACTGGTCGCTGGCGGACTCGTGGCTATCCTGATCGCGCTCACCATTGCCGGCGCCGGGCTGACGCTGCTGTTCGAGCGCCACGTCACGCGCACCATCGGCGACGACCTCGACATCTATCTGAAGCAACTCGTCGCGGGTATCGACGCCGATGCGCAGGGCAAGCTGGTGGTGGGCCGGCCGCCGGCCGATCCGCGTTTTGCCGATCCTCTTTCGGGCTTGTACTGGCAGGTATCGGACGACGCCGGTCAGGTGCTGCGTTCGCGTTCGCTGTGGGACGCGGCGTTGGAGCTGCCGCAGGATGAGCCGTCGCCTCGGGAATTGCACCATCACGTTATCCCTGGGCCCGCGAACACGCGACTCCTGGTCAGTGAGCGCCGCGTGCTGCTCACCGTCGGCGACCGCCGCGCGCCGGTGCGCGTCGTTGTGGCGGCCGATCTCGCCCGCGTGTCGGCCGCCGGCTCGCAATTCGCCAGGGAGCTGGCGCTGGCGCTCGGCCTGCTCGGGCTGGTGCTGACGGCGGCCACCTCGATTCAGGTCGGACTGGGCTTACGTCCGCTCGACGCACTTCGCCGCGGCGTCGCGGACGTCCGCTCCGGGCAACGCAAGCATCTCCCCGTCGACGTCCCTGCCGAGGTGAAGCCTCTGGTGGAAGAGGTGAACAGCCTGATCGACGCCCAGGAACGCGAGATCGAGCGTTCGCGCAGCCGCGCCGCTGACCTGGCACATGGGCTGAAGACGCCGCTTGCCGCACTCGCTGCCGATGTCGCGCGTTTGCGTCAGCGAGGTGAGCGGGACGTCGCCCTGGCAATCGAAGCCGTCGGCGATACGATGAGCCGTCACGTCGACCGCGAACTGGCACGCGCCCGGGCGCGAGGGGCGGCGCGACAGCGCGGCGGTATTTCCACGCCCCTCAGACCGCTTGTCGAATCCCTGGTGCTCACGCTGGCGCGCACGCCGGCTGCCCAGCGACTCGCATTCGAGACCATCATAACCGGCGAGCCGAGCGTGCCGCTTGATCGCACTGATCTGGCCGAAGTGCTCGGCAATCTCCTGGAGAATGCCGCCCGGCACGCCACGCGCAAGGTGCGCATTGGCGCCGATGCCAGCGCGAATCCGGCGATCTCGGTCGAGGACGACGGCCCGGGAATCGCGTCCGCTGAACGCGCCCGCGTGCTCGAGCGCGGTGTAAGGCTGGATGAGCGCGGCGAAGGGGCCGGCCTCGGCCTCGCGATCGTTCAGGACGTGCTCAGTGCCTATGGATGGCAGCTTGTTCTCACCGATTCCGAACTTGGCGGACTGAAAGCCATCGTCGCGCCGCAGGACAGCCGACGCCTCGTTGTGTGACCAGCCTGCTCGTTGCGCGACCCGACGAACCCCGGCAGCGTTGCGCTGTTTCTGTTCGTCAGCGCCTCACGATCGAGCCGGCACGGCCGATCAGGCGGGCGAGCTGGCGGAAGCGGCTGCCGACTCGGTCGGCGACGAGGTCTCCGAGCCGGTGCTCGAACACCAGCATCAATTTGCGGCCCTCGCTGCGGAAATGCGTGGCGGGCAGGACGCCCGGACGCGCCGCCGAGATCAGGTGGGCGACGCGGAATGCAGCGCCCAGCAGGCGCGCGCGTTCGAGCTGGGCCGGCGTCAGCAGCTCCTGCATGGTGGTCGGCGGCTGGTTTTCCTCGCTCAGGCCGGCATAGCGATAGAACACGGACAGGCCGACGAAGGCGCGCTCGGTGTGGGTGATCGCGCCGAAATTGGCGTTGACGACGAGGCTGAGCGTCTGCTCGCCGCGATGGTCGGGATGCACGCGCCAGCCGATGTCGGACAGCAGGCATGCGGTATGGCGCAGGCGGCGGTCCTCTTCGGTCTCGCGCAGCTTGACGACGCGCACGAGGCGGTCGGTCCAGGCGATCAGCTCGCGGGCGTGTTTCGCCGAGCGTGACAGCAACTGGTTCAGCTCCTCGGCCGCGCATATCAGCCCGTCCTTGTTGCGTTCGGTCTCCGGTAGCTTCTCGTGCAGGAGGCCTTCGCGCACACCGAAGGTCGAGAACACGATGTTCTTCGGCTTTGCGACGCGGATGACGTGCTCGAGCACCAGCGCCGCATAGGTGAGGAGCGGGCGCCGCGCATCGGCGACGATCTCGATGTCGGCGAGCATGTCGGCGGCAGCGAGGCGCCGGAGACGCCGGGAGAAGTCGAGCGCCTCGGCGGCCGAAATCGAGTAGCCGTGCATCACCTGGAGCGGATAGCCGCTCTGGATGATGTGGATGCGCGCGAGCGCGCGCCAGGTGCCGCCGACGGCGTAGAAAGTGCGACCGCGGCCCGCGGTCAGCTGCGGCAACTCGTCGAGCTCCTCGCGCACGATGCGATCGGCGCGCTTGAGCGATTTGTGTGCGAGGTCCTGGAGCGCGAGACCGCCGAGCGGCAGCGTCACGCCGCTGCGCACGCTGTTCCTGCGCACGTCGATCAGCTCGAGCGAGCCGCCGCCGAGGTCACCGACGATGCCGTCGGGAAGATGGATGCCGGAGATCACGCCGAGCGCCGACAGCCGCGCCTCGCGCGGTCCTGACAGGATCTCGATCTTCACCGCGCAGATGCGCTCGGCCTTGGCGATGAAGTCGGGGCCGTTGGAGGCGTCGCGGCAGGCCGCGGTCGCAATCGCGAACACGCGCCCGACCTGCATCACGCGGCACAATGCGCGGAAACGCTTGAGCGAGGTCAGCGCCTTGTCGACGGCGTCGGGCGCGAGCAGACCCGTGCTCTGCACCTCGCGCCCGAGGCCGCACAGCGTCTTCTCGTTGAAGATCGGGATGAGGCTCCGCGTCAGTCCCTCGTAGACGACGAGACGGACCGAGTTGGAGCCGATGTCGATAACCGCGACGCTCGAGCCGCGCTTGCGCGGCCGCTTCACGTCGCGGATCCCCGATCAGGATGGATGACGTTCGTTCCGGCGCGTGAGACGACGCGGCGAGGATTCCTTGAGCGACTTTCCACGGCCAGACAGACTCGGATTTGTCATGAAGTAGTTGTGGACGTTGAAAGGCTCCTCGCCCTTCGCGGTCTTCATACGCGTTGACGACCCGTCCGGCAACAACTGCCAGCTCTGCTCATTGTCCTTCAGATTGGCGACCATGATCTGTTCGAGAACCTGCTGATGCACCGTTGGATTTTGCAGCGGGCATAGCACCTCGACGCGGCGGTCGAGGTTGCGCGGCATCATGTCGGCGGACGAGATATACACAGCCGCTTTCGCGCTCGGCAGGCCCTGGCCCATGCCGAAGCAGTAGATTCGGCCGTGTTCCAGGAAGCGCCCGATGATCGACTTGACCCGGATGTTCTCCGACAGGCCGGGGATTCCGGGCCTGAGGCAACAGATGCCGCGCACCACGAGCTCGACCTGGACGCCGGCCTGGGAGGCCTCGTAGAGCGCGTCGATGATGTCGGGGTCGACCAGCGCGTTCATCTTCATCCAGACCGCGCCGGTCCGGCCGTGCCGCGCATGCGCGGTCTCGCCCTGAATGTGCTCGATGATGCGCTTGCGCAGCGTCAGCGGCGACACCGCCATCTTCTCGAGGTCGCTGGGCGCGGCATAGCCGGTGATGAAATTGAACACGCGCGCGGCATCGCGGCCGATGGTCGGATCGGAGGTAAAGTAGGAGAGGTCGGTGTAGATGCGCGCGGTGACCGGATGATAGTTGCCGGTGCCGGTATGGACGTAAGTCGTGAGGCTGCCGCCCTCGCGGCGCACCACCATCGAGAGTTTTGCGTGCGTCTTCAGTTCGAGGAAGCCGTAGACGACCTGCACGCCGGCGCGTTCGAGATCGCGCGCCCAGCGGATGTTGGCTTCTTCGTCGAACCGCGCCTTCAGCTCGATCAACGCCGTGACCGATTTGCCGGCTTCGGCCGCCTCCGCGAGCGCGCGCACGATCGGCGAGTTGTTGGAGGTGCGGTAGAGCGTCTGCTTGATCGCGACGACATCAGGGTCGCGTGCGGCCTGCTGGAGGAACTGCACCACCACGTCGAAGGATTCGTAGGGGTGATGGACGACGAGGTCCTTCTGCCGGATCGCGGCAAAGATGTCGCCGCCATGCTCGCGCACGCGCTCGGGGTGGCGCGGCACGTAGGGGGTGAATTCGAGGTCAGGCCGGTCGAGCCGGGTGAGCTGGGAGAGCTCGTTCATGGCGAGCACGCCGTCGACCAGGAACACCTCGTCGTCGGCCGCCGACAGCGCATGCTGCACGAAGCTGCGCAGCTCCTCGGGCATCTTGGCGTCGATCTCGAGCCGGATCACGGATCCGCGCCGGCGGCGCTTCAGCGCGGTCTCGAACAGGCGGACGAGGTCCTCCGCCTCTTCCTCGATTTCGAGCTCGGAGTCGCGGATGATCCGGAAGGAGCCCTGGCCGTGCAGATTGTAGCCGGGGAACAGGCGGTTGATGAACAGGGCGGTCGCCTGCTCCAGCGAGATCAGGCGCACCGTGCCCTCGGCGGGCAGGCGGATGAAGCGGTCGATCTTGCCGGGCATGCGGATCAGCGCGTTCATCTGCTTGCCGTCGGCGGCGCGCGTGAGCTGGAGCGCGATGGTGAAGCCGAGGCTCGGAATGAACGGGAAGGGGTGGGCCGGATCGATCGCGAGCGGCGTCAACAGCGGGAAGACGTTGTTGAGGAAATAGTCCTCGATCCAGGTCCGTTCCGACTTGGAGACGTCCTTGCCGTCGACCAGCACGATGCCGACCTCGGCCAGCGCGCTGCGCAGGTCGCGCCAGATCGCCTGCTGGTCCGAGGCGAGCTGGGAGACGGTGCGGTTGATCAGCGCGAGCTGCTCCGACGGCGTCAGGCCGTCCGGGCTGCGCTCGGCAATGCCCTCGCGCACCTGGGCCTTGATGCCGGCGACGCGGACCATGAAGAACTCGTCGAGGTTATTCGCCGAGATCGACAGGAACCGCACCCGCTCCAGCACGGGGTGGCTGGGATTGACCGATTCCTCCAGGACGCGGCGGTTGAAGTGCAGCCAGGACAGCTCGCGGTTGATGAACCTTTCGGGGCTGGATGCGATCGCCGGCAGGCCCTCGGTTTCCGGGACTTTTTCTTTAATTTCAATAGCTTGCGCAGAGTCCATCAGAAGTCGGTCCATCCTGTCTCGCCTCACTTTGCGACTTATGCGCAAAACCCCGGGGAGCATGTGTTACAGCGATGACGTTTCGATGACATTGATGTTCCGCCGTTCCGCCGCGTCAAGCCGTTGCACAAGGCGTCGGGCCTATGGGGTCGATCAGGGGTCCCGGAGCAGTTCGGCGGCGAGCGCCCGGGTCACGGGGCGGCCGAGCCGCAGGGCTTCGCTGTCGAGCAGCTCCACGGCCTGCCGGGCGGCGGCCGAGGAGCGCTCCAGGCGGGTTGCGAGGTAGCCGACTACGCTCTCGTCCACGGTGAGCTGGCGGTCGGCGCAGAATTTGACGATCAGGCCGCGGAAGAGCTGGTCGTCGGGGGGCAGCAGCGCGACCACCGGAACGGCCCGCAGACGCGAGCGCAGGTCGCGAAGCTCGATCTCCAGCGCGGCCGGCACCTCGCGTCCGGTGAGGAGGACGTAGGCGCCGTCCTCGCGGGCGAGGTTCATCAGGTGAAAGAGGGCACGCTCGTCAAAATCCCCGGCCTTGAGATCCTCGACAACCAGCGCGCCGGTGGCGAGCGCGCCCGGAACGCCTGCCGCGGTCAGCGCATTGGCCGTGGTCGAGCGGGCGCCGGCTTCCTCGGCCCAGATCGCAGCGAGATGGCTCTTGCCGCTTCCTTCCGGGCCAGCCAGCCACATGATCCGGTTCGGCCATTCCGGCCAGCTGTCGATCAGGCCGAGACCGGCCGCATTGGCGGGGCCTTCGAGGAAGTTGTCCCGGCTGAGGCTCTCCGCATGCGGAAGCGCGAACGCCAATTGTCGGGGATGGACGCGGCCTGCCACGCTTGCTTTGCTCCATGCCGGCGCGCCGGCCCGTTTGAAGAGGTTCGACTTGATCGTGCGAGACTGGATCTTGTGAGACTTGTTCTTGCGAGACTTGGCCTTTTGCGGGGCCGCAGCCCGGCTCATTTGGCCTCGATCGTGCTCATGTGCCGCAGCCACTCGACGAGATAGAGCGACACGGAGGAGAGCGTGAAGATCGTGACGAGGCCCATCAGGATGATATCATAAGGTGCCGGCTTGAAGCCGAAGGCAAGCGCCGCCAGCACCAGCGCCGCGAACGCCACCTGTGCCACGGTGTTGAGCTTGGACACCTTCGACGGCTTCATCTCGACCGGCCGGTCGAACAGCCAGGATACGATCACGGCGGCGACGATCATGATATCGCGCGAGACCACCAGGATCACGATCCAGCGCGGAATCGCGCCCCAGATGCCGAGCGCCATGTAGATCGAGACCAGCAGTGCCTTGTCCGCGAGCGGATCGAGCAGGGCGCCGAGCTCGCTCGTCATGTTGAAGCGCTTGGCCAAAAAGCCGTCCACGGCATCGCTGATGCCGGCGATCAGGAAGACGGCGAACGCCACCTCCATTTGGCTCGACACGATGGCCCAGACGATGATCGGGACCAGCATGATGCGGCCCAGCGTAATGATGTTCGGAATACTCACGAAAGCGCTTCCCGGCACCCGGTCTGACCTCGAATCCGGCCCCCGCGGGAGGCTGAACCGGTTGATATCTACATAGTATAGGCAGGAGCGCCATGCGAGCCATTGCGTGTCCCCGGAATTCGACGTAACCAGCCGCAAACCCACTGGAAATCGGGCATGACCGACCGCAAAAACGGCCTCACTTACGCCGATTCAGGCGTCGATATCGACGCGGGCAACCGCCTGGTCGACCTGATCAAGCCGATGGTGCGCGCCACCGCACGGCCGGGCGCCGACGCCGAGATCGGCGGCTTCGGCGGCCTGTTCGACCTCAAGGCTGCCGGCTTCAAGGACCCGGTCCTCGTAGCCGCGACCGACGGTGTCGGCACCAAGGTCAAGATCGCGATCGAGACCGGGCTGCATGGCGGCATCGGCATCGACCTTGTTGCCATGAGCGTCAACGACTTGGTGGTGCAGGGCGCCGAGCCGCTGTTTTTCCTGGACTATTTCGCCTGCGGCAAGCTCGACCCCGAGGCCACCGCCGCGATCGTCGCGGGCGTTGCGGAGGGGTGCCGCGAATCCGGCTGCGCCCTGATCGGCGGCGAGACCGCGGAGATGCCCGGCCTCTACAAGGACGGCGATTATGACCTCGGCGGCTTTGCCGTCGGCGCTGCCGAGCGCGGTACGCTGCTGCCGCGCAAGGACATCGCCGCAGGCGATGCCGTGATCGGTCTTGCTTCATCAGGCGTGCATTCCAACGGCTTCTCGCTGGTGCGCAAGATCGTGGAACAATCCGGTCTCGGCTTCGCGGCACAGGCGCCGTTCGCGCCCGTGATGACGCTCGGCGGCGCGCTGCTGACGCCGACGCGGCTCTACGTCAAATCCTGCCTGCGCGCGATCCGCGAAACCGGCGCGGTGAAGGGGCTCGCCCATATCACCGGCGGCGGCTTCACCGACAACATCCCGCGCGTGCTGCCCAAGCATCTCGGCGTCGGCATCGATCTGGCACGCCTGCCGGTCCTGCCGGTGTTCAAATGGCTGGCCGCGCAGGCCGGCATCGCCGAGCTGGAAATGCTGCGCACCTTCAATTGCGGCATCGGCATGATCGCGATCGTCGAGCCCGACAAGGTCGATGAGGTCGTCGAGGTCTTCACCGATGCCGGCGAGACCGTGGCGCAGCTCGGCACCGTGATCCCGGCCGAAGGCGAGCATCGCGTCGTCTATAACGGCCACCTCGATCTGGCGCTGTGATGAAGCGCCGCGTTGCCATCCTGATCTCCGGGCGCGGCTCCAACATGGCCGCGCTGATCAGGGCAGCCAGCACGCCGGATTTCCCGGCGGAGATCTCGCTCGTCGTCTCGAACAAGCCCGATGCGCTCGGACTCGAAAAGGCGAGGGCAAGCGGCGTGAAGACCGAGGTGATCGAGAGCAAGCCGTTCGGCAAGGACCGCGCAGGCTTCGAGAAGGTGCTGCAGGCAGCGCTCGACCGGCACGGCATCGAGCTGATCTGTCTCGGCGGCTTCATGCGCCTGTTCACGGCGGAATTCACCAGGGCCTGGTACGGGCGGATGCTCAACATCCATCCCTCGCTGCTGCCGTCGTTCCCCGGCCTCGACCCGCACGGCCAGGCCTTGCGCGCCGGCGTCAAGCTGTCGGGCGCAACGGTGCATTTCGTGATCCCCGAGACCGATGCCGGCCCGATCGTGATGCAGGGCGCGGTGCCCGTGAGCGACCACGATACGGGGGATACGCTGTCGGAGCGCATCCTCGAAGTCGAGCACCGCATCTATCCCGAAGCGCTGCGGCTGCTCGCGACCGGCAAGGTCCGGATCGAAGGTGATGTCTGCAGGACGGACGGAAGCGCGGCGTCGGAGAATTTTCTGATCGCGCCAGTGGTGCGCTGAAGCGACATCTCGCTGCGCCTGCCGCATACAAAATCCCCCGGCAGAGCCGGGGGCAACGTCATGATCTCTCGCTTGTCAAGCTCGAGAGAAATCAGGAGACCTTGAGGTTCTCCGCGGATGTCTTGCCGCGGTTCTCCACGAGGTCGAATTCAACCGCCTGGTTCTCGTTGAGGGTGGAGAGTCCAGCACGCTCGACGGCGGAGATATGGACGAACACGTCCTTGTCGCTGCCGTTCGGCTTGATGAACCCATAGCCCTTGGTCGGGTTGAACCATTTGACGGTGCCCTTTTGCGGCATCGCTAGTCTCCTCCACTAGATAAAAAAAGACGCGACCGCTTTTCGCGTGCCACGCCACAAACGGGTTTTCCGGAAGCCTGTTCGAGTCTTGAGTCTCAATGTCGCGAAACGCACAGCAGAGCGGCCAATTCCGATTGTGTCCGATATTGCAACATGAAAATCGCGCGCTAGCAAGCAGAGTGCGAATTTCAAGACCGGGGTTGGCGCCGTCGTTTGCAATTTGCGACCTGTGGCCGCGGAACCACAATCGAGGGCAATAGCCTCGGAGACAGCGGGCCAACCGGTTGACCCTCCGTTGCAGTTCGGCACAAATCGCCACACGGCGCGAGCCGCTCGTGTTGCATTTTTGCGGGCCGCCTTTTGCTTTGGGATTTAGTCGTCATGCGCTGCACCTCGCAGCCGTTCGGGACACGGCGGACGATCGGGCTGGACCGCGTCCGCCGGATCGCGGCAGCGGTCGCCAAGACCTTTGCAGCCGTCGCGCTTGCGCTGGTCGTAACGATGTCGGCCGCGACAGCCGTCCTCGCGCAGAGTCCGACACCCACTCCGACCCCGACACCAACGCCGACGCCCACACCGTCGCCGACCCCGATCCCGATGCCGACCGCGACCAATTACGATCAGTCGGCCGGCAACAGCATGCTCAATTTCGGCTCGGGATTTCTGGAGCGGCTGGGCAACCAGGCCTCCAATGGTTTCAACCGGTCGTTCCGGACCAATCCCGGCGGCGGCGGCGCCTCCGCGAGCACGGAGGATCCGCGCTACCGTACCTGGTTCGAGGGCTACGGCATCTCGGTCCGCACCGAGGCGCAGGGCGATTTCGTCGGCGACAAGCGCAGGACGTTTGGCGGCGTCGCGGGCCTCGGCGCGCGGCTCGCGCCCGGTGTCAACATCGGCTTCTCCATCGACCAGAGCCACACCGACATCGACGTGCCGCTCGCGCTCCAGTCGGCCACGCTCGACCTGACCCAGCTTGGCTTCAATGGTTCGGTCGACAAGGGTCCATGGACCTGGGCCTTTGCCGTGGTGCATGGTTTCGGCAAGGTCCGGTCCAGCCGCGACACCGGTCTTGGCCTGGCGACCGCGGGCTATCGCGCAGCGGTCGACGGCGCGCTGACCGAGATCAGCTATTACTGGACCAGGGACCAGATGCGCATCGTGCCCAAGGGCGCGCTGGAATATGTGCGCGCTACCAGTGCCGCGTTCCAGGAATCCGGCGGTCTCGATCCGCTCAGCGTCGGCTCGACGGCGCTCTCCCGCGCGCGCGTGATGATCGGCGCAGAGATCGGCCGCTACTTCATCTTCGACCAGAAGATTCTGGACCTCTCGGCCTACGGCAAGCTCGTCGACAATTTCCACCAGGACCTGGGATCGATTCAGGTCAGCCTGGGCGCCCAGAGCATCGTGGTCCCCGGCATCGGCGAGAGCCGCTACGGCGCGGATGCCGGTGCCTCGGCTTCGCTCAGCCTGACCAACGTGGCACGGCTTTACGTCAATTACGACGGCAAGTTCCGCAACGAGCTCACCTTGCACCAGGGTACCGTCGGCTTCGAATACAAATGGTGAGCTGAAGCTCGTCCGCGCTCAGGTCGGCGTTGCCGCGACATAGCCCGCCAATCCAAACCCCTCGCGCGCGGCCGTCATCATCGGCACCAGCGCGTTCGGATGGATGAACTCGTCGCGGAAGCAGGGATAGGTTCTGGCGTCGAAGATCTTCTTCAGCCAGTCGACCACAACCTTGTGACGCTCGGAGGTGCGGAACTCCCTGTGATAGGTGAGCCAGAGATCGGCGTGGTGGCTGACGCCGAGATCGACGGCAACGAGCGACGCACCGAGTGCGATCGATACCGTCGGCAGGAAGCCGATGCCAGCGCCGCGTTCGACGGCATAGAGCACGCCGACCGACGAATTGGTCTTGATCCCGACGATGCCCTCGAGCGAGTTCAGCCCGAGCACACGGGCATAGGCGCCGTCGTCGACCTGCGGCGCGCTCTGCTTGATGATGCGGTGGTTCTTCAATTCGGCGAGCGTTGTCGGCACGCCGTAGAGAGTCTCGTACTCCTTGGAGACGAAGGGATAGATGTGGAGACGGCCGAGCTTGGCGACGATCAGATCGGGATTGGTCGGCGGCTCGAGCTGGATCGCGATATCGGATTCGAGCCGCGCGACGTCGGCCTGCTCCATCGCGCAGCGCAGGTCGACCGTGATCTTGCGGTAGGTCTTCTGGAAGTCGATCAGTCGCGGCAGGATCCAGAAATTCCCGGGGCCTTCCGTCACCGCGACGCGCACGGTGCCCGAGGTGTCGTTCGACGATCGCGAGGCGCGGCGGAAGATGTTGAAGGCATGACGCTCCATATGCGCAACGTCGGCGATCATTGCGGTGCCTTCATCGCTGAGCGTGAGTCCACTCTGGTCGCGCAGGAACAGCTTGCACCCGATCCTCTCTTCGAGCCGATCGACGCGGCGCATCAAGGTCGTGGAGGTGAGCCCGAGCTCTTCGGCCGCATTGCGGAAACTTTTATATTTTGCGCACGCTAAAAACAGCTTCAAATCGTCCCAGGACGCATCCAGGGCTTCTTCACGGTGCTGCATCATCGCAGCACCCCGGTGCAATAACTGCTGCATACTCCTGATCCCCAACCGCTAATCTCATCGTCATAGCGGGGCACGAAAGCCTCGAACGATAGAGGCGTGATATGAGTATGGAAAGGGGCTCGTTTGCCGCAAGGCACGATTTCGATGCCTTGCCGCTGAGCCCGGATGTCGACGTGCGCTGTGCGCAATTCTCCGAAATTGCGGCGCTTTCGGATATGGCGCATCGGCTGGTGCCGGGCGTGCAGATCGGCGCAGCGGAGCTTGCGAGGTACTTCACGTTCGATCCTCAAAGCATCCTGACGTTCAGCCGGAAGGGCCGCCTCGTCGGCGGCATGGCCTTCCTGTTTCTCAATGATCGCGGACACGATGCGCTGCTGCTCGACGAGATCTGCCTCACCGCGCCCGAGACGCGCCATCTCGCGTCCGCGGACGAAGACGTCGCGGCCATCTACATCTGGGCGATCGCGGCGACGGGGCGCGGCATCGCCGGTCTCGGCAAGGCCGCGGCTCATGTGCGGCAGATAAGGTTTCGCGGCGCGGATTGCTATGCGCAGCCGTCAACGGTGGCCGGACGCGATATCATGAAGGCGACGGGCTTTGCGCCTGTCCCGAGCTTCCAACCCGACCTTTGGTGCTACGAGCGTCCCTGGCATCGGCAGCCGATGCGCATGCCAGGCGCGATCATCCAATCAAGGAGCTTTGCAGATGCACGGTACTAGGATTCCTCTCGCCAAGCCCTGTTCCCGCGCCATCACCATCCGCCTCGCGCGCGATCCGAACGATCTCATGCTGGTGACCGCCATCCGCTCGGCGGTCTACCTCGCCGAGCAGGATTGTCCGTTCGAGGAGGAGTTCGACGGCAACGACATGGTCGCCGCGCATTTCATCGGCTTCGTCGGCAACGAGCCTGCGGGCTGCCTGCGGGTGCGGTTCTTCGGCGATTTCGCCAAGGTGGAGCGGCTCGCGGTGCGTCACCAGTATCGGCGCTCGCGCGTCTCGTTCAAGCTGGTGCAGGCCAGTGTCGACTACGTGAAGCGCAAGGGCTTTCGCAAGATCTACGGCCAGGCGCAGGACCGGCTGGTCGATTTCTGGGCCCATTTCGGCGCCAAGCCGCTCGGTCACAACCGCAAGATCACGTTCTCGGATTTCTCCTACACAGAAATGTTGCTGGAGATCGAGCCGGGCCCGGACGCCATCACGCTGGAGAGCGATCCCTATGTGATCATCCGTCCCGAGGGCGATTGGGACCGGCCGGGCGTGCTTGATGCCTCTGCGGGGCGGGCGGTGACCTCACCGCTGCGGGACCTCGCATTGGCCGACCGTTGAAACTGGTGCAGCTGCGCGCAACGAGATGCTGGCTTCCATGCATGATGATCCGCCGATACTGGTCTGTGCGGATCTTCAGGTCGAATATCTGACCCCCGGCCGTCGCCATGTCGTCCTCGACGGCGATGCGGTGACGGCGCGTTGCCTGGAACTCCTCACGCTGTGGCGCAGCAATTTGTGGCCGGTCATGCATCTGAAGCGCATCGCGCAGGCGGCCTGGTTCAATCCGGCATCCGGGCTGACCGATTGGATCGCGGCAACCAGGCCGCGGCCGGGGGAGATGACGTTCGAGCACCCGCTGCCGTCCGCCTACAGCTCGTCGCGGTTTGTAGACTACATGTCCAGTATCCGCACCACGCGCTGCATTCTGACCGGCTTTTCCCTGGACGAGACCATCCTGGCCACCGCCGTCGACGGGTTTCATCGCAGCCATCGCTACCAGGTGGTCACTGACGCCGCGGCCTGCCGGCAGCCGGGCGCGGACGATGCCGCCGCCTACAGGCATGCGGTAGTGAATGTCATCGGAAATTTTGCTACAATGCAGTCCAGCGCCGAACTGATCAGAACCAGCGGCGCCGTTGCGGTGTAGGCGTCCGCAACCGGCGGATGGGGTGAGAGATTGTCACGGGGAGAGGAGCTCAAGGAGCTGGCGAGCGATCTGTCGCGTGCCGCCGAGAGGGCGCGCAGGCTTGGGCTGCCCACGACACTCTACTTGCTCTCGATGGCGCTAGTGGAGGTGAGGGAAGCCGGCGCCGCCGCCGACGATGGTGGCGACGACGGCGCGGCGTGAGAGCTGCCCCAGTGCGGTTCTGTCATGTGCGGATTTGTGACATGCGGCTTTGTGCATCGCTGCTGAGCGTTTGCTGCCGACGAATTGGCGTTGCATGTTCTGCGCTGTCGCAATAGCCAAGGTACTTGCCATCAAGTGATGACGCCGGCTCTGCCTGCGACGTGACGCTTTCAAGGATCTTCGCAAATGTCCATGCTGCCCAATTCGCAAGAGGCCCGGGATGTGGCCTATCAGCTCCATCCCTACACCAACGCGCGCACGCATCAGCAGGCTGGCCCCCTCGTGATCGAGCGCGGCGAGGGGCCGTATGTCTTCGACGCGACGGGCAAGCGCTATTTCGAAGCGATGGCCGGCCTGTGGAGCGTCGGGCTCGGCTTCAACGAGAAGCGGCTGGTCGAGGCGGCGCACAAGCAGATGCAGGCGCTGCCGTTCTACCACACCTTCTCCGCCAAATCGCACGGGCCCTCGATCGACCTCGCCGAGAAGCTGGTCGCGCTCGCGCCGGTGCCGATGAGCAAGGTGTTCTTCACCAATTCCGGCTCTGAGGCGAACGACACGGTGTTGAAGCTGATCGCCTATCGCTCCAACGCGCTCGGTCAGCCCCAGCGCAAGAAGGTGATCAGCCGCCTGCGTGCCTATCACGGCGTCACCATTGCCTCCGCGAGCCTCACCGGCCTTCCGAACAACCACCGCTCGTTCGACCTGCCGCTGCCGAACATCCTGCACACGGGCTCGCCGCATTTCTACAAGGACGGCGCCCCCGGCGAGAGCGAGGAAGACTTCGCGACGCGCCGCGCCGAGGAGCTCGATGCGCTGATCCAGAAGGAGGGGCCTGACACGATCGCCGCCTTCTTCGGTGAGCCGGTGATGGGGGCGGGTGGTGTCATCGTGCCGCCGGCGACCTATTGGGACAAGATTCAGAAGGTGTTGAAGAAGTACGACATCCTGCTGGTCGCTGACGAGGTGATCTGCGGCTTCGGCCGAACCGGCAAGATGTTCGGCTGCGAGACCTATGGCATCAAGCCGGACGCGATCGTGGTCTCCAAGCAGATCACCTCGAGCTATTTTCCGCTGTCGGCGATCATCCTGAACGACCGCATGTTCGAGCCGATCGCGGACGAGAGCAACAAGATCGGCGTGCTCGGCCACGGTTTCACCGCGGGCGGCCATCCGGTCGGCTCGGCGATTGCGCTGGAGAACCTCAAGATCATCGAGGAGCGTGGCTTGGTCGCGCATGCCGCCGAGCTCGGCGGCTACATGCAGGGCCGCTTACGCGAGCTCGTCAGCCATCCGCTGGTCGGCGAGGTCCGCGGCGTCGGCATGATCGCAGCCCTCGAGCTCGTGCTCGACAAGGGACGCAAGACCGCAGCGGCGACGCCGGGCGCGGTCGGTGGCATCGCCAGCCGCATGCTCCAGGAGCGCGGCGTGATCTCGCGCAACATGCTCGATGCCATCGCCATCTGTCCGCCGCTGATCACGACCAAGGCCCAGATCGACGAGCTGGTCGGAGCGATCTCCGGCGTGCTGAATGACATGAAGGGCGAGGTGGCGAAGCTGACGCCGGCGTAGGGCGGCATCGGAGATGGTGGACCCTCACCCTGAGGAGCGCGCTCTTGGCGCGCGTCTCGAAGGGCGAGGCCACCAGCCGGGCCTTCATCCTTCGAGACGCGCGTTCCGCGCTCCTCAGGATGAGGGTTTGGTTCTGCTGGCATTGCGCTGATCGTGCCGACCGCTACGCCCGCTGCACCCCGATCACGCGGCCTTTCTCGATCGCAAGCGCCAGCTCGCCGCGCTTGAGCTTCAAGGCGGCATCGCCGAACAGCTCGCGGCGCCAGCCGCGCAAGGCTGGTACGTCCGCTTCGTCGTCCGCCGCGATCTCTTCGAGATCGTCGACGGTCGCGATGACCTTGCTTGCGACCGCATGGCGCTCGGCGGTCATCCGCAGCAGCACCTTCAGCAGCTCGACGATGGCGGCGCCGTTGGAATTGTTGCGCGGTTTTTCCAGCTTGGGCAGCTTGGTAAAGTCCCGCGCCAGCCCGCGCTCGACCGCCGCGACGATGTCCGCGCCCCATTTGGATTTCTCGAAGCCCTTCGGCACCGAGCGCAGATGCGCGAGCTTCTCCAGCGTGGTGGGCGCGTGGGTTGCGATGTCGGTGATCGCCTCGTCGCGCAGCACGCGGCCGCGCGGCACGTCGCGGCTCTGCGCCTCCTGCTCGCGCCAGGCCGCGACCTCCATCAGCACCGCGAGGTCCTTGGGCTTGCGCACCCGCGTCTTCAGCCGCTCCCAGGCGCGTTCGGGATGAAAATCATAGGTGCGGGGGGAGGTCAGGACCTCCATCTCGATGGAGACCCATTCGCTGCGGCGGCGCTTCTTCAGGTCGGCGTCGAGCGCGGCGAACACGTCGCGCAGATGGGTGACGTCGGACACCGCGTAATGCATCTGCTCCTTGGTCAGCGGCCGGCGCGACCAGTCGGTGAAGCGGTGGGTCTTGTCCGGACGGTGGCCGGTGACCTTCTCGACCAGCGCGTCGTAGGCGATGCTGTCGCCGTAGCCGAGCACCATCGCGGCAACCTGGGTGTCGAACACCGGATGCGGGATGATATTGGCCTGGTGCCAGATGATCTCGATGTCCTGGCGGGCGGCGTGAAACACCTTCAGCACGCCCTCGTTGGCCATCAGCTCGAAGAACGGCTTGAGGTCGATGCCCTCGGCCAGGGTGTCGATGACAATAGCTTCCTCGGCGCTGGCCATCTGCACCACGCACAGCAGCGGGTAATAGGTGGTTTCGCGCAGAAACTCGGTATCGACGGTGATGACGGGGTGCTTGGCCAGCCGGCTGCAGGCAGCCGCGAGGTCAGCGGTGGTGGTAATCAAATCCATGAACGGCCCATGACACGTGGTATCAGCCGTTCTGCCGAAAGTGCTGTGATGTCAAGGGGCTCTGAGCGAATTCGAGCCTTGCTTTTGGGCCGGAGGCGGCTTTTTCCGACGAAAATCCTATTCGTAGCGGACCCGCTGCGTGGATTTTCGCGCGCAGGGCAGCGCCACCACGAGGAGGCACATGGCGACCAGAGCCAGTCCCAGGAACTCGATAACCAACAGATCCACGGCGAAACCTCCAGAAACATTGATAGATTTGTCGGTGGCACGTTGAGGGTCTGTTAATTCCAATGGTTACCGGCGACGAGCGCGGTATGATGGTAGACGGGGGGTTAATAGATTTGGCTTTGCCCCAAAACGATATCGGCGCCCCGCATGGCGGGACGTCGATATGTGTTCTCTCGATAAGGTGTGCCGGCCTTCCGGCAGCTTCAGCTGCGTGGGGTGAGCCAAGCGAAGCGCGCCCACCATCGGTCAACAGAGTTGAGATGGAAATGGTGGGCACGGCGCTTTGCGCCTTTGCCCACCCTTGAGATCGCGCATTCGGCGCGAAGCCGGCCTTACGGCAGCTTCAGTGACGTCTCAGCGTTGTACGGCTTGAGCGTCTCGTCGGCGGCCTTCTGGGCGGCGGCGAGGGCCTCCTTCGGCTGCTTCTTGCCGTTGAGGACCAGCATCACCTCGTCCTCGAGGGTCTTGCGCACCGGCACGGTCTTGTAGGTCGCAAACCACGGCTTGGCGACGTCGAGCTGCTCGACGGCGGTCTTGGCGTCGGGGTTCTTGCCCAGGAATTCGACCATGTCGGGCGTCTTGTAGGCGGCCATGTTGGGCGCGAAATAGCCGGTGGCGCGGCTCCACCAGGCGCTCTTCTCCGGCGAGGTCATCCACTTGATCAGCGTCCAGGCGGCCTTCTGCCTGTCGGCATCGAGCCCTGCCGGCATGATCAGCGAGGCACCGCCGATCGGCACGGCGTTGCGGACGTTGCGGGGGATGAAAGCGACCTTGTAGGCGAACTTGGCGTTGTCACGCACATAGGTCAACGAGCCCGTCGAGAGCATCATCATCGCGGCATTGCCGGAGATGAAGGAGGTGCTGACGGCAGGGCCGGGCGTGGCGCCGGGCGCGTGGACCTTGTGCTTGTAGACGAGGTCGTTCCACCAGGTGAGCGCACCGAGCATCGAAGGCGTGTCATAATAGACCTCGCCGCCGAACTCCTCGTTGTAGTAGCGCCCGCCATTGCTCATGGTGAGCGTTTCCATCATCCAGCCGCAATAGTCGTAGGCGCAGGGGATCGCGATGCCCCATTGGGTCACCTTGTCGCCCTCGCGCTTGGTAAGCTTCTTGGCCCAGTCGGTGAGCTCGGCCCAGGTCTGCGGCGGCTTGTTCGGATCAAGGCCGGCTTCCTTGGCCTTGTCGGCGTTGATGTAGAGCAGCGGCGTCGAATTGTGGAAGGGCACGCCGTAGACCGAGCGGTTGATCACGGCATTGCCCTGCAGCGCCGGGAAGAACTGGCCCAGGAACTTCTCCTTGGTGGTGCCGTCCGCAGCGATCAGGCTGTCGAGATTGGTGAGCTCGTTCTCGATCTGCATGTCGAGCAGGAAGTTCGCCGACATGATCACGGCAGCCGGCGGCTTGCCGGCCTTGATCGCGGCGCGCGTCTTGATCAGCGTATCGTCATAGGAGCCGGTGTAGACCGCGGTCGCCTTGACGCCGGGATGGGTCTCGTTGAACTCCTTGATCAAGGTGCCCATGTCGCGGGCGAGCTTGCCGTCGACGGGAACGGGGAAGAACAGATCGATCTCGGTCGGGCCTTCGGCCATCGCCGGGACGGCGAGGGCGCCAGCCAAAGTGCCGGCCATGGCAAGGCCGAGCATGAGCCTGCGGGAGAACAGCATCGGAAAATCTCCTATTTGATGCCTGAGGTGACGAAAGAGCTGATGAAGCGTTTCTGAAAGATCAGGAAGGTGACGAGCAGCGGCGCGATCACCATCAGCGTGCCCGCGGCGATGGTGCCCCAGGCCTGCGTGCCTTCGGCGGTCTTGGTGAAGACCGAGAGGCCGACCGTGAGCGGACGCTTGTCCGGCGAATTGATCACCATCAGCGGCCACAGGAAGTCGTTCCAGTGGCTGGTCACCGAGATGATGGCGAACGCCGAGAAGCTCGGCATCGACAGCGGCACGTAGATGTGGCGGATGCGCTGGAGCAGGCTGGCGCCGTCGATCAAGGCGGCGTCCTCCAGCTCGGTCGGGATAGCCTCGAAGGCCTGACGCATCAGGAAGGTGCCGAAGGCGGAGGCGAAGAACGGCATCATCACGCCGGCGAGCGTGTCGTAGAGGCCGAGCTGCGCCACCAGCGACAGGTTCGGCACGATCAGCAGCACCGGCACCAGCATCAGCTGCATCAGGAACAGGTAGAAGATCGGCGTCTTGCCGGCGAAGTCGAGGCGGGCGAAGGCAAAGCCCGCCAGCGTGATCGTGACGAACTGCACCAGCAGGATGCCGGTGCAGATGATCGTGGTGTTGAGGGTGTAGCGCGGGAAATCGCCGATCTCCCAGGCATCCCTGACATTGTCGAGCGTCGGCTTCAGGCTCGGCATCAGCTCGGCCATGGCGTTGATGCCGTCGGAGGCCGGGCGCAGCGTCGCCACGACCATCCACAGGAACGGGATGAGCCAGACCATCGCAAGCAGCACGGTCAGCAGAAGGCCGAGCTTGGGCGTGATCTCGCTCCTTGTGGCGAGCGGGGCGTCCCTGAACAGGCGGTCGAACAGCTTCATGACCCGCCCTCGCGGTTCGCCATGGTCCGGAAGGAGAGCGCGGTGAGGCCCATCAGCGCTGCCAGCGTCAGCAGCGTCGCCGCCGAGGCCTTGCCGATGTCGTAGTGCTCCACCGCCTGCTGATAGATGTAGAACAGCACCAGACTGGTCGAATTGGACGGCCCGCCCTGGGTCATGACGAAGACGTGGTCGACCTGCGTCACCGCGTTGAGGATCGCGATGACGGTGACGAACAGGAAGGTGGGCTTGAGCTCCGGCAGGATGATATGGCGCAGGCGCTGATATGGGCCCGCGCCGTCGAGATGCGCGGCTTCCATCACGTCCTCGGGCACGGCCTGGAGGCCGGCGAGGAAGAACAGCATGTAATAGCCGGCGTTCTTCCAGATCGTGATGATCATGATCGCGTAAAGCGCGATGTCGGGGTCGCCGAGCCAGTTCGGCAGCACCGGAAGCAGCCGGCCGATGTAATAGTCGAGCAGGCCGACATTGGGCAGGAAGATGAACAGGAACAGCGCTGATGCCGCGACCATCGGAATCAGCACCGGCAGGAACAGCGCGGCGCGCAGCGCGCTGTTCACGGCATGGGTGCGCGCAAGCGCCAGCGCGAACAGCAGCGCGAGGGCGATGCTCGGCACCGCCGTGCCCACGGCGTAGATCAGGTTGTTGACGACGGCGCCGGTGAAGCCAGGATCCGCCAGCACCGATGCGATATTGTCGAGACCGACAAAGCGCAGCGGCGCCTTCGGTGTGGCGCGCTGATAGAGCGCATCGATGAGCACGCGGCCCATCGCGCCATAGGTGAACAGCGCGAGGAAGACCAGCGAGGGCAGCAGCAGCAGGTAGGCGGGCAACGAGGCTTTGAAGCGGTTGGAGAACCGCTTCAGGACGTGCAGACGCGGTGCCGCCGAAGTCGCGACCGGGAGAGCCGCGGGTTCAGCGAGGCTCATCTCATGGCGCTCGGAAGTTGAGCGCGTAGTCGCGGCCGTCCACTCCCGCCGGCGGCGCGAAGGGGAAGCGCAGACTCTGGTCGAGGAAGTCGTGGCTGTGCACGACGAGATTCTCGTCGTCGATCAGCACGACGCCGTAGGCCGGCGGCTCGTGGCTGGCGAGGTGCGTCGCGCTCTGGTCGAGCTCGAACCAGACCTGATGGTTGGTGCCGCGCAGGGTCGAGAACGGGATCCTGCCCCAGCTGCCGAAGATCGGCCGGTGCACATGGCCGAAGAAGAGATGGCGGATGCGCGCACGATAAGGCGCGATCACCTCGGCGAATTCCGCGCTCTGCTTCAGCCCGATCTCGTCCATCGCGTGCACGCCGACCGGGAAGGGCGGATGGTGCATGAACACGACGAGCGGCATGTCCGCGGGCGCAGCCGCGAGCGTGCTCGCCAGCCAGTCGAGGCGCTTGGCGCACATCTCGCCGGCATGGCTGGTCTCGTCCAGGGTGTCGAGGAAGACGAACAGGCCGTGCTCGGTGGTGCGCGTGCCCTGCACGAAGCCGTTGGAATCGCGCGGCGCGGCCTTCAGCGCGTCGAGGCAGGTGACGCGCTTGTCGTGATTGCCGACCATCGCGATGTAGGGAATTTTCAGCGCGGCCATCGCCTCGGCGAAGTTGGCGTAGGACTCAGCCTCGCCCCAATGGGTGAGATCGCCGGTCACGACCGCAAACGCAGCGTCGGACTGATGCTTGTTGATGTCGGCGATCGCCGCATCCACCCGGGCGCGCGGGTCGAGGCCATAGAGCATCGAGCCGGGGTTCGCGAGATGGGTGTCGGTGATGTGGATGAATTTGAAGGGCATGGCGCTTGTCAGGACTCTTGGAGGACGGGCGCCTCCGGCAAGACGACCCTGACAGGCGGTTAGAGCGCGTGTGTTTCAGTTTGATGACAGCGGTTCCGGCGTCCACAAGCGAGGATGTCGTAGGGCGGATTAGCGAAGCGTAATCCACCTCCTTACTTTCCGCTTGTTGAGAGAAGTGGTGGATTGCGCCAGCGGACTGCGCTTTGCGCAGCCGAGGGCTAATCCACCCTACGTACCGCGTTTGTTGCTACGTCCCGCAGAATGTCTGCAGCACCCGCTGGTCCGGCAGCGGCGGATCGGCGTAGGCCGCGTACTCCGGCTGGTCCTGATACGGCTTTTCCAGCACCTTCACCAATTCCTCGAACGGCGCAAAATCGTCGTCGTTCACCGCGGCCTGGATCACGGCTTCGACGCGGTGGTTGCGCGGGATGAAGATCGGATTGACCGCGTGCATGGCGGCTTGCCGTTCGACGGCGCCTTGCGGCTCCAGCGCGATGCGCGCGCGCCAGCGGCCGGCCCATTCGTCGAAGGCGGCGGGCTCCATGAACTGCGCGCGCACGTCGGCGCCGTCATCGGCCGCGGCGTCACCGAGCTTGCGGAAGGTGAGGGTGAAGTCGGCCTGGTTCTTCGCCATGGCATCCAGCAGATCCTGGATCAGCGCCTCGTCGCCGTCGCGCTCCGTGAACAGGCCGACCTTCCTGCGCAGGCCGGCCTGATAGGCCGTGCTGAACTGGTCGGAGAAGGCGCCGAGAATGTCCTGGGCTTCCGCAACCGCCTTCTCCTGCTCGTCGGAGAACAGCGGCAGCAGGCATTCGGCGAGGCGCGTCAGATTCCACAGTGCGATGCGCGGCTGGTTGGCGTAGGCGTAGCGGCCCATCTCGTCGATCGAGGAGAAGACCTGCGCGGGGTTATAGGCGTCCATGAAGGCGCAGGGGCCGTAATCGATGGTCTCGCCCGAGATCGATGAGTTGTCGGTGTTCATCACGCCGTGGATGAAGCCGACCAGCAGCCAGCGCGCCACGAGCTCGGCCTGGCGCGCGACGACGGCGGCAAGCAAATCGTGATACGGCCGCTCCGCTTGAAGAAGGTCCGGATAGTGGCGCGTGATGACGTGATCGGCGAGCCGGCGGATCGCCTCGGTGTCGCGGCGGACGGCGAAGAACTGGAATGTGCCGACGCGGATATGGCTGGAGGCGACGCGGGTCAGCACCGCGCCGGGCAGCGCGGTCTCGCGGATGACGTGCTCGCCGGTGACAACGGCGGCGAGCGAGCGCGTGGTCGGAATGCCGAGCGCGTACATCGCCTCGCTGACGATGTACTCGCGCAGGACCGGGCCCAGCGCGGCGCGGCCGTCGCCGCGGCGGGAGAACGGGGTGGGGCCCGAGCCCTTGAGCTGGATGTCGCGGCGGACGCCGTCCTTGTCGATGACCTCGCCGAGCAGGATGGCGCGGCCGTCGCCGAGCTGGGGCACGAAATGCCCGAACTGGTGACCGGCATAGGCCATGGCGATGGGATCGGCCCCGGCCGGAACCGTCTTGCCGGCCAGGATCTCGGCACCCTCAGGGGTTTCCAGCAGGTCCGGATCCAGCCCGAGCTGGATTGCCAGCGGCCGGTTCAGCTTGATCAGCCGGGGCGCGGCGACCGGGGTCGGTGCGACGCGGGCGAAGAAGCTGTCCGGCAGCGCCGAATAGGAGTTCTGGAAGGGGAAATGTACCGTCATACGCTCAAGATAGGGCTGGAACGCCTGATGGCAAAGGCTCGGCCCCTGAAAATGGGCACTTCCAGCCCAAAACAGGGCGTTCCCTTGGTTGCCGCCTTGGTCCTAGCGAGGTAAACCCTGCCGCAACTTCGGACCGGCCATGACAGGCCGTTCGATTCGCATCCTCCGACATTGATTTTTGGGACGACCATGCATCGCTACCGGTCACATACATGCGGCGCGCTCCGCGAGAGCAACATCGGCGAGACGATCCGCCTCTCGGGCTGGGTCCATCGCGTTCGCGACCATGGCGGCGTGCTGTTCATCGACCTGCGCGACCATTACGGGCTGACCCAGTGCGTGGTCGACCCGGACTCGCCGGCGTTCTCGCTGGCCGAAAAGCTGCGCTCGGAATTCGTGGTCAAGATGGACGGCAAGGTCCGCCGCCGCCCCGATGGTACCGACAATGACGATCTGCCGACCGGCAAGGTCGAGGTCTATGTCAGCGAGATCGAGGTGCTGGGCCCCGCCGGCGACCTGCCGCTGCCGGTGTTCGGCGACCAGGAATATCCGGAGGACATCCGCCTCAAATATCGCTTCCTGGATCTGCGTCGCGAGAAGCTGCACCAGAACATCATGACGCGCGTCGAGATCATCAAGTCGATGCGTCGGCGGATGGAGGGGCAGGGCTTCTTCGAGTTCAACACGCCGATCCTGACCGCGTCCTCGCCGGAAGGCGCACGCGACTTCCTGGTGCCCTCGCGCATCCATCCCGGCAAGTTCTACGCGCTGCCGCAGGCGCCGCAGCAGTACAAGCAGCTCTTGATGATGTCGGGCTTTGATCGGTATTTCCAGATCGCGCCCTGCTTCCGCGACGAGGACCCGCGCGCCGACCGGCTGCCGGGCGAGTTCTACCAGCTCGACGTCGAGCTGAGCTTCGTGACGCAGGAAGACGTGTTCGCGGCGATGGAGCCCGTGATCACCGGCGTGTTCGAGGAGTTCGCCAAGGGCAAGCCGGTGAGCAAGAATTGGCGCCGCATTCCGTTTGCGGAGGCGCTGCGCAAATATGGCAGCGACAAGCCGGACCTGCGCAACCCGATCGAGATGCAGGACGTCTCGGAGCACTTCCGCGGCTCCGGCTTCAAGGTGTTCGCGCGCATGCTCGAGGATCCCAAGAACCAGGTCTGGGCGATCCCGGCACCGGGCGGCGGCAGCCGCGCGTTCTGCGACCGCATGAACTCCTGGGCGCAAGGCGAAGGCCAGCCCGGTCTCGGCTACATCATGTGGCGCGAGGGCGGTGAGGGCGCAGGCCCGCTTGCGAACAATATCGGGCCTGAGCGCACCGCCGCGATCCGCGCGCAACTCGGCGTGAAGGAGGGCGATGCCGCCTTCTTCGTCGCCGGCGATCCCGACAAGTTCTGGAAGTTTTCGGGCCTTGCCCGCAACAAGGTCGGCGAGGAGTTGAACCTCACCGACAAGGAGCGGTTCGAACTCGCCTGGATCGTGGACTTCCCGATGTACGAGTACAACGAGGACGACAAGAAGGTCGACTTCTCGCACAACCCGTTCTCGATGCCGCAGGGCGGCCTGGAGGCGCTGAAGGGCCAGGACCCGCTGACCATCAAGGCGTTCCAGTACGACATCACCTGCAACGGCTACGAGATCGCCTCCGGCGGCATCCGCAACCACGTGCCGGAAGCGATGGTGAAGGCGTTCGAGATCGCAGGTTACGGCGAGCAGGAAGTGGTCGACCGCTTCGGCGGCATGTACCGTGCCTTCCAGTACGGCGCGCCGCCGCATGGCGGCATGGCCGCGGGTGTCGACCGCATCGTGATGCTGCTGTGCGGCACCACGAATCTGCGCGAGATCTCGCTGTTCCCGATGAACCAGCAGGCCATGGACCTCCTGATGGGCGCGCCCTCGGAAGCCACCACCAAGCAGCTCCGCGAGCTGCACATCCGGGTGAACCTGCCGCAGAAGTGAGTGAGGCAACGCCTCTCCTCGTGCACGGAGAGGCGCGCTCTCTGCTCCGCGTCATTGCGAGCGCAGCGAAGCAATCCAGAATCTTTCCGCGGAACGAGTCTGGATTGCTTCGTCGCAAGAGCTCCTCGCAATGACGCGGGAGGAGAGAGCCGCCTGTCTCTTCCCTACAGCCCCGTCGACGCCTCGATCCTGAACTGCGCCAGCGCGCTCTCCGGGTCGCCTTGCGAGAGCTGCATCAATTGCATCAGAGGGACCTTGGCGCGGGGCGTGAGCTTGATGCTCAGTGTCTGCCCCGACGTTTCCACGAAGCCGGCCAGCGCATCGATCGCCATTCTCACGTCGGCATTGGAGGCCGCGATCCTCTCGCCCTGCGCCCGGATCGTCTGGACGATGGCGTTGCGCGCGGCGTCGCGGCTGACATTCTGCATGCGCGAGAACTGCGCCACGACGAGATCGACGACGCCGCCGTCGCGCAAGGAGAATTCGAGCGCGCCGGTCTCGACCTGCGCCGCCTGACTCATTGCGTGCACTGGGTCGGTCGTGGTGAACAGGCCGCGCGGCACATTGGCGAGCGCGAAGCGGGCTTGCGCCTTGGCAAGGTCGCCGAGCTCGATGCTCGCCGGCGCGAGCGCGAACGCGCCCGACGATTCCGTCCAGGCGGCACCGAGATCAAGGTCGATCGCGAGCTTGTCGACGCCCGCCATGATCAGCGGCCGTAGCGCCGGATTGGCGGTATCCGTGGGCGTGACCATCTTCACGACCAGATTGGCCTTGCTGGGGACCGAGCCGACCAGCTGGCCCCAGTTCAGGCTGATCGTATCGATGGTAACGAATTGGCGCGTGTTCTTGTAGGGTGAGACAACGCCCTTGACCTCGGCGCCTTCGAGCACCCGGAACAGGCCCAGCATCTGGTCGGGCGAGGGCGGCTGCCCGGGATTGCTGAGACCGGAGGCCCAGCGCATGAAGTTCGGCATGCTGAAGGATTTGAGCGCGAAGCGCTCCATCTTGAACTGCCCCTGCGGCGAGGGTGCATCGACGCCCTCGATCGCGAATTCGTCCTGCCGGTAGCGGATCGCGTTGATCTTCCCTGTTCCCTGCGGTGTGCCAATCGAGGTCTTGCCGATCTCGGCCTTGCCGATGCGAATACCCTCGTAGAATCCGGCGACCTTCTCCATCAGCTCGCGCGTTTGCGCCTGTGTTGGCGGGGCCGACTTGTCCTGCGGCAGCATGGCAAACATCTCGAACAAATGGAGCTTCGACGGCTGCACGTCGATGTCTTCCATGGCGAAGCCGTCGATATCCATACGCAGGCCAAGCGCGGATCTGAGCACATAAGGGCCGCTCGAGATTTGCCGGTAGACCCGGCGGTAGCTGTCGTCACCGCTCGTCTGCGGATCGAGCGCGGCGAGGATCGGGGTCGAGTCGAAATCATTGACGATGATGCTGGAGATCTCGCCAGTCAGCTTGTCCGCCTTGCCCGGCTGCGTCACGTTGATCGTGAAGGTGGCGCGGTCCGTCTTCATTGCATCGACCTTGCCGCGGCCGAGGTTTTGCAGCGCGAGGCCGGAATAGACCACTTCACCGCTGCCGACGCTGCTGCCGGCGTCGAAGCTGATGTTGATGGACGGCATCATCACGGACGTGGCCGTCACGCTCGCGAACTGGTCGAGCACGAACCGGTACATGTCGCTGAGGGAGCTCGATGCCGGCGCGCTTTGAACGCGGAGGGGACCCGCATAGTCGCGCAGCGTCACCTGCGGGATCTTGTAGGCCACTTTCAGCTTGCCGGGTCCGACTTCGTCCAACCCAATCTCGACGCCCGAGATGTCGATGCCGTCAGCAGCGAAGCGCGTCTCGCCGGTCTGGCGGACGCCGGTGCTCCTGAAGGCGCCGATCTTGACGTGCCCTTGCGACGGGGTGCCGGGATCGACTGCGATGTCCTCGATCGTCAGCGTCCGGGTCGCGAGCTCGAACGTGATCTTGCCGTGGCGGGCCTTGCCGCCGCCCGAGCGCATCTGCTCGAAGGCTGCCTCGACCTCGCTGGTGGCCCGGTGCTGGACGTAGAGATTGAAGCCGAGCCATCCGCCGGCGCCGAGCACGGCTGCCACGTTCAGGCCGATCAGGATTCGCTTCATTCCCAGCTCCAGTTGCTCGCTCTGCACCGCGCAACCTGCCATATTCGGCAAACGCCGCGCGGTCCAGGGAAAGCTATGGTTTTCAGACAGTTGACTGCGCACCCTGTTGATGGGGGCGCAATCGGATGTTGCCACCGGGGCACCCGGCGTGCTTCATCCCGTTTCCATGACCCGGAAATACCGTTTCGCTTGGGCGGCAGCTCCGGATCATGCATTTTGATGCCGGTAACGTGAGGCGAGACTCCGCATGTCGTCCTATTCTGATGATCTCCACCAGGCGGCGCTGGCCTATCATCGTCTGCCGCGCCCCGGAAAGCTCGAGATCCAGGCAAGCAAGCCGCTTGCCAACCAGCGCGACCTCGCGCTGGCCTATTCTCCGGGCGTTGCCGCCGCCTGCACCGAGATCGCCAAGAACCCGGCCGAGGCGGCCACGCTCACCACCCGCGCCAACCTGGTCGCGGTGGTCTCCAACGGCACCGCGGTGCTCGGCCTCGGCAATATCGGCCCGCTGGCCTCCAAGCCGGTGATGGAAGGCAAGGCGGTCCTGTTCAAGAAATTCGCCGGCATCGACGTGTTCGACATCGAGATCGCCGCCGACACCATCGACCGTGTGGTCGAGACGGTGGCGGCGCTCGAGCCGACCTTCGGCGGCATCAATCTGGAAGACATCCGCGGACCGGAATGCTTCGAGATCGAGACGCGCTTGAAGGAGCGCATGAAGATCCCGGTCTTCCATGACGACCAGCATGGCACCGCCATCATCGTCGCCGCGGCGATCACCAACGGCCTCAGGCTGAACGGCAAGAAGCTGTCGGAGGTCAAGATCGTGGCCTCGGGGGCAGGGGCGGCCGCGCTCGCCACGCTGAACTTGCTCGTCTCGATGGGCGCGCAGCGGAAGAACATCTGGGTCTGCGACATCGACGGTCTCGTGCATGAGGGGCGCAACACCTCGATGGACCGCTGGAAGTCGGTCTATGCGCAGAAGACCGACAAGCGCACGCTCGCCGACGTCATCGGCGGCGCCGATATCTTCATCGGACTCTCGGCACCCGGCGTGCTCAAGCCGGAGATGGCCAAGGCGATGGGCGACAAGCCCTTGATCATGGCCCTTGCCAATCCCGTGCCGGAGATCATGCCGGAAGAGGCGCGAAAGGCGCGCCCCGACGCCATGATCTGCACCGGCCGCTCGGACTATCCGAACCAGGTCAACAATGTCCTCTGCTTTCCCTTCATCTTCCGCGGCGCGCTCGACGTCGGCGCCACCGCCATCAACGAGGAGATGAAGCACGCCGCGGTCGAAGCCATCGCGCAGCTCGCGCGCGAGGCGCCGTCGGATGCCGTCGCGCAGGGGTTTGACACGGGCGAGACCCAAGGCTTCGGCCCGGGCTCGCTGATCCCAAGTCCGTTCGACCCGCGCCTGATTCTGCGCATCGCGCCGGCTGTCGCCAAGGCGGCGATGGAGTCGGGCGTCGCAACGCGCCCCATCACCAATTTCGACGAGTACACCGCGTTGCTGGAGCGCTTCGCCTTCCGCTCCGGCCTCGTCATGAAGCCGATGTTCGCCAAGGCCAAGACCCAGCCGGTGCGCGTGATCTATGCCGAAGGCGAGGACGAGCGTGTGCTCCGCGCGACGCAAGTCGTGCTGGAGGAGAACCTGGCCCGGCCGATCCTGGTCGGCCGTCCTTCGGTGGTGGAGGCGCGCATCAAGCGCTTCGGGCTCTCGATCCGCGCCGGCAAGGACTTCGACCTGGTCAATCCCGAGGACGATCCGCGCTACCGCTCCTATGTGCAGTCCTATGTCGAGGTTGCTGGCCGCCGCGGCGTCACGCCGGATGCAGCCCGCACGGTTGTGCGCACCAACAACACCGTGATCGCCGCGCTCGCGGTGACGCGTGGCGAGGCGGATGCCATGCTTTGCGGCGTCGAGGGCCGCTACATGAGCCATCTGCGCCATGTCCGCGAGATCATCGGCTTCTCGCCGGGGATCAGCGACTACGCGGCGCTTGCGCTGCTGATCACCAGCAAGGGCGCCTTCTTCATCGCCGACACGCAGGTTCGGCCCAACCCGAGCGCGGAAGAGCTCGCGGAGATCGCATCGCTCGCCGCGGTCCACGTGCAGCGCTTCAACATCAAGCCGAAGATCGCCTTCGTCTCGCACTCGGATTTCGGCAGCTACGACACCGAATCCTCGCGCAAGATGCGGCGGGCGACCCAGCTGTTGAAGGAGAAGCATCCGGAGATCGAGGCCGACGGCGAGATGCAGGGCGATACCGCGCTCTCCGCCGCTGCGCGAAGGATGGTGTTGCCGCACTCCAAGCTGGAGGGCGAGGCCAACATCCTGATCATGCCGACCCTCGACACCGCCAACGTCGCCTACCAGATGATCAAGTCGCTGGCGGACGCGCTCCCCGTCGGCCCGATCCTGGTCGGCCCGGCGCACCCCGCGCATATCCTGACGCCGTCGGTGACCGCGCGCGGCATCCTCAACATGACGGCTGTTGCAGTCGTCGAAGCCCAGGAGCGCGCGGCCCGGCAGCAGCCGACGTTGTTCACGTAGTTGCTTCGTACCCCTCAAGATATTTTAGGAAGCGCTCGCTCCGCAAACTCGTCATGCCCGGGCTTGTCCCGGGCATCCACGTTCTTCGTCCCGCGAGGCAAGCCGTGGATGGCCGGGACAAGCCCGGCCATGACGTCGAGAGCGTTTTGGCAGATCACACCGCTCTCGGTTCGATTCCGCTAGGGAGCGCCAACCGAACGGAGCGCCGCTCCCTTTTGAATTCCTCGCACTTCTCCATTTCCCCGTTTGTAAACCGGCGCGCGACTCTTCATAATCCCTGCAAGCGTTCCGTGCTGTAGCGCTTTGCCAAGAGGCCGATCATGCCAGCGTTCGTGACTTTCGGGCGAATCCTGTTCGCCGTTCTGTTCATCTACACGGGCGCGACCAAGCTCTTTGCCATCCAGGCGACCGCGGATTTCATCGCCACCAAGCTCGTAGTGCCCGATGTCATCGCGCCTTACGCCACGCAGATCGAAGGGGCGACGGCCATGACGACGCCGCAGCTGCTGGCGATCGCGGTCGGCGGACTCGAGGTCATCGCAGGGCTGATGATCGCGCTGAATTTTGGCGCGCGCTTCTTTGCGATGCTGCTGATCATCTACGTCGCCGTCGCGACCGTCCTGTTCTACGATTTCTGGAACCAGACCCCGCCGGACAACGCCAAGATGCTGGTCGACGCGCTCAAGAACCTGTCGATCATCGGCGCGCTCTGCATGATCATCGGCTACGGCCGCGCCACGCGTCCGGCCGAGGCGGCCTACGGCGACGTGTAGCGATTAATGCGCCCTTGGGGGCGCGATCTCGCGCATCCAGCGGGAAATCGTTGCGCTGCTCGTTGCATCGGTGCCGTGCTGCAGGCCGAGCAATGCGGCCTCGCGCGCTGCGCGGGGCGTAATGCCGTAGGCTGCCTTGAACGAGCGCGTGAAATGCGCGTCGGTGCCGAGCTGCCAGCGCCGCGCGACCTCGCTGATGCGCGGACCACGCGAGCCCGAATTGGCGAGATCGAAGAACGCGCGGTGCAGCCGACGGCTGCGAATGTAGTCCGCGATGCCGCCGACGGGCGCGAACAACCGGTACAGTGAAGCCCGGGACAGGCCGAAATGGGCCGCGATCGAATTGGCCGACAGATCCTCGCTGGCAAGGCCAGCCTCGATATATTGCCGAATCCGCATCAAGGACGGGCTCGCAGCGACGGTATGGTCGGCGTAGCCACGTTCGAGCTCGTTGCGCAGGCACGCGGCCAGCAGCGAAACCGTGCCCTCGACCACCGATTGGCATTCGTCGAGCGTCATGCGGGGCGCAAATTCGACCAGAGCGGTGAGATGTCCGGCCAGCAGCCTTGCGATCACGCTGCTGCCCGGCAGGACCAGGCCGTGCAGGTCGTCGACCCGCAAGAGATGGGTGCCGAACATCGGGCGCGGCACGACCAGCGTGATGTTCTCGAAAGCCGTCGCCTTGGTCTCCAGCGTCTGGGCGAGGTCGAACAGGCAGATGTCGCCGGCGCGCACACGGATCGGCCGGGTGCCGGCGACGCCGTCGTAGCCACCCTTGAGATAGAGCTGGAGAATGATGTGGTCGACGCCGCTGCGCGCAATCGTTTCGGGGGTACGGCGGAAACGCTGGCCGCTGGCACGGCTCAGCCCGATCAGCAGCGGGCCCATGGCGTAGGAGCTGATGTCGGCGCGAAACGGGCCCGGTTCGTCGGCGGCGAGTTCGTCGACGTCGAACAGCGTGGCGACCGATTCTCGCCAGGCGGCGAGGTTCGCATCTGCCTCCATCCGATCGGCAGTGAAGCCGAATGCCGGCAGCAGGGACGAAATCGGGGCTGCATCGCCCGTCAGCCCGGAGGCGTCTGTCGGACCTGTCGTCGTGCAGTCGTCGTTCATGGTGCCTGTGGTCGCGTCTCGATCATCGTTGAGGCCGGAACCGGCCAGCCCGGGCCAATCATGGCAAGGATTTCCGGAGGGCCATGGAGGCCTTCGGCGGGAGAGACCCGAGCCCCGTCGTATATGGTGATTATCCCGCAGAGGGAAAGCGGCTCATTTCTGTACCAATGCGGACGTCTCGGTGCAGGCAGTACCCAATCGGCGTCTTCCGCCACGATGCAGGCCGTCCAGTTTTGCGTTTTTGTCTCAGTCTATTGATCCGGTGTTTCTCAATCGTCAGCTCGTATTGACGCGGCGCCGCGGACGTTGGCTATAGCGCCATGACCGCCGTCGGGGCCGATTATCGGGCCTCGGCCAATATGCTAGCCGGCTTTGCGCTGGCCGGCGGCGGCGCCAATTTTGCTCGATGAACCGGTAAGATACAAAAAGGTATCGTGATGCCGGTACTGTGCATGGGGTTGTTCCTCAATTTTTGCCCGAGCCTCATCCTACCGGTGTGAGCGAAAGCCGGCCGGCCATGCCGGGAGGCTACTTTGGCCGCCACGGCGTCACGGTCACCTCATGTGCCGCGTCGAGCACGTACGGGGCGCCCGGCTTCAATCCGTGCGAAGCCAGCACCTCGTGAGGCGTCCGCGCCGGCACGCCGCCGAAACAGCCTTCGCCGCCGGGCAGCCACACATGCGGGGCTTCCGACAGCCAGAACGCGTCGTAGCGGTCCATGAACATGTCGAACACGAGCGGACCGCCGATGATGGCGATCATGCCGGAGGCGACGTCCGCGAAGGCGCAGGCCTCATCAAAGCTCGCGTGCTGCGGATTCCACAGCGTCGCGTTCGGCATCTCAGGGTCGACGGTGAGGTCCCTGATCTTGCGGGTCAGGATCAGCCGCTTGCGCTTCGGCGAATTCGGCTGCTGCTCATGCGAGTGTCGGCCATGCACGATCAGCGCGGCGCGATCGAGCGCCTGCTCGAAGAACAGCTTGTCGGCTTCGAACTTCAGGCTGTCGGGCATGACGCGATCGGCGTCGGCAAGCATGCCGTCCGCCGAGACGATGACGTAGCCTTCGATACGGAAAGACAACGGCCTTCTATTCGGAAACGGTCGTCACCACGGAATTGACCGGGCGCTGGCTCACCGTCGGCAGCTTGGCGTCCTTGAGCAGCTCCTGGTCGTATTCCGGCAGTGTCGATGCCGGGAACTTGGCGCGCATCGCCACCACTTTGTAGCCGCCGGCCTTCAGCCGCTTGAGTAGCTCGGGCAGGGCCTCCGCAGTGTGCTTCTGGAAGTCGTGCATCAGGATGATGCCCTTGCCCTTGGTATCGAGCTTCTTCATCACGGTCTCGACCACCTTCTCGGGCTTGGAGGCCTTGAAGTCGAACGAGTCGATGTCGCAGGAGAAGATCGCGACATTGCGGTTGCCGAGATAGGTGACCATCTCCGGCGGATGCTGGAGCGCCGGGAAACGGAAGAACGGCGAGGGCGAGATGCCACCGAGCGCCCATCTCACGGCGCTGAAGCCCTTCTCGATCTCGTCCTTGCGCTGCGCTTCGGTGAGCTTCTTGTTGTTGAGGTTGGCGTGCGACCAGGTGTGGGCGCCGACCGTATGACCGGCCGCGTAGACCTGCTTCAGGATTTCCGGCTCATAGGTCGCGTGCTTGCCGATGGAGAAGAAGATACCGGTGGTGCACTCGTCGGCGAGCGCCTTCAGCACTGCGGGCGTGTTGCGCGGCCAGGGGCCGTCGTCGAAGGTCAGCACCACCTCCTTGTCGCGCAGGAAGTCGAGCTCCTTGAAATGCTCAAAGCCGAAGCCGGGACCGCCCGTGGTATCGATCTCGACGGTGCGGGCGACGCCGAGCGCGCCCGGCGTGTTGCAGGCCGCGCGCGCCGGCTGCGGCGGCTGCTTGGGCGGAGGCGGATTGACGAACCCTGCTGGCGCGGCGCCTGTCGCGGGAGCGGCAGCCGGAGCCGTCACGGGCGCCGACGCGACCGGCGTCGCCGCCGGTGCGGCTTGCGTCGCGGCTGCCGGCTTCGCGGCCGGTGTCTGCGACCATGCTGCGCCGGTCATCGCAACCGACATCGCGCCTGCCAGAATCAGTCCTGCCGCCACACGCATGGTGTTGTCCTCGAGATTGGCCCCGTTGTCCCGCCGCGGCTTTTCGCCTGTGGCAAAACCGTCCCGCCCCAAACGATCCTAGCCTAGATGGTGCGGCATCGCCATTGCAACGGCTGTTTGACCCACCCCGACACTTGTGCCCAGCCGGATGGCGCACCTGCGTCAACTGTCGGCCAGCGCCCTGGCAATGGCCGTCTTGATCCGCGTGTCAGCCGGTTCGACCGCGGACGCAAAGACGTCGGCGATATAGCCGTCGCGGCCGATCAGGTATTTGTGGAAGTTCCACTTCGGAACTTCCTTCGGTCGCGCCTCGGCAGCCCATTTGTAGAATGGATGCGCTTTCGCTCCGAGCACCACGGCCTTGGCCGTAACCGGGAAGGTAACACCATATTGGTGGTGCGCGGTCTCCGTGATCTCGCTCGCGCCGCCGGGCTCCTGGGCCCCGAAGTCGTTGGAAGGTACGCCGATCACGGTGAGCCCGCGGGGGCGGAATTCGTTCCATAGCTCTTGCAGGCCGGCATATTGCGGCGTGTAGCCACAGAGCGAGGCAGTGTTCACCACCAGAAGCGGTTTGCCGGTGAACGCGGCGAGGCGGATGTCGTCGCCTGACAATGCGGGAAAGGAGAAGGCGTAGGCCGAAATCCGGCTCATGCCGCCATCGGCGAAAGCGCGTGCTGCCGGCGCGATCGCGCCTGCAACCGTTGCGACGAGCATGGTCCTGCGATTCATCATGACGGCGTCCCCCGAAATGATCCGGGCCGCATGTTACCCCGCCGGCACGACCGGACTGCTCAACACCGCGTTATCGGGGCGACGAAGCCTAGTACAGGCGGACGATGAAATCGGTGCCTTCGCCGGTCTCGCCCTGGTTGATGCCCTGGTCGGAGACGATGATCGAGCCGCCGGACGTCAGCATCTCGTTGATCCTCGCCATGGTCTCCGCGGGGATCGAGATGCGGTCGAGGGCCTCGGCCGGACCGTCCGGCGTGACCACGGGCCTGACGGCGACGGGGATCACGGCGGCGCCGCGCTGGCCGCGCGCGAGGCGGCTGTCGTCCACGCGTGCCGCGGAACGGGCGGAGACGGGCAGCGACACCACCGACCAGCGCAGCGAATTGGCGTCGGCCTTGTCAACTTCGGCGGTGAAGACATGCGTGCCGAGCGGCCGGTCGCTCGCGGCGATCGTGACGGGCACCTCGAACAGCGGCGCAAAATTCTGCCGCACATAGAGCTTGGAATCCTTGCGGCTGATGAAGACGGCAATCTGGCCGGCCCGCTTGGGCGCTTCCGGTTTTGCGGCTGGCGCCGGGTCGGCAACGCGGGTCTCGTCCTTCTTTGCGTCAGGCGAAGTAGTCATTTGCGCCGTGGCCGGCGCATTGGGCGTCTTCGCAGAGTCCACCGCCTCCGTCTTGACCGGCTCGGCTTTGACCGCCTCGACCTTGTTGGCGGGCTTGTCGTCGTGACCTGGCTTGATTGTACCGAATGCCTCGGCCGTCCTTGCCTTATCGGCCGGTGCGACGGCTTCCTCGCGCGCGGGCGCGCTGCCCGTGGTCACATCCGACATCGCGGCATGGCCGAGGGACGCACGCAACGCGAGCACGCTGTCGGCGCTTGCAGTCTTCGTCTCCGCGGGCTTGGTTTCGGCGGCGCCCTTGTCGCCCTTCTCGCCGACGGTAGTCTGCGGCTCGAGGCTCGCCATGGGCTGCGGCGGCACACGCACCGACGCGAGCAGGGGATGCGAGAAGCTGTGCGGCGTCATCTCGCCGGGCGCGACGATGACGCGCGCGCCCATCCTGGTCCAGTTCCACATCTTCACCGCGAACGACGTCGGCATGCGGATGCAGCCGTGCGAGGCCGGGTAACCCGGCAACACGCCGGCATGCATGGCGACGCCGGACCAGGTGATCCGCTGCATGTACGGCATCGGCGCGCCGCTATAGATGTTGGAGCGATGGAATTTGTGCTTCTGGATGACGCTGAACACACCCATCGGCGTCGAATGGCCCTTCATGCCGGTCGAGACCGGGGATTCCGCGAACGCGCCTTTGCTGTCGTAGACCGTCACCTTCTGCCGGTCGATCGAGACGACGATGACGAGCGGTCCCTGCGGCTTGGTGCCGGCTTCCTTCTCGGCGATTTCTTTCTTGCCGACTGTTTGGCGCTTCTGCGGCTTCTGGCGCAGTGGCTCGGGACGCTGCCGGGCGTAATAGGAGCCGTCGGAATAATCCGTCCAATAGTAGAACGCCGCGTCCGCGTGGCTGGTCGTGCCGATCGCACCCGCCGCCGTCAAAATGGCGACCTGCCAAAGCCGCGCCGACTTGGCGGAAGAACCCGACCCACTCACGCTGTTCATCCTCGAATCCACAATCCAAATCAGACGTTAGTCTCGCAAAGGGGATACGCGTTCACCAGCAGGGTGGTTCTGCGATCAGCTACTTTTGTCCAAGCCGTAGCAGAAAAGCCTCACGGAGCGGTAAACGGCGGCCGCGCCGGCCGGCCTGTCGCCTTCCTGTCGGGCTGTCGCGTTCCTACATTGCGGGGACTTGTTACCGGAGAGCTTCATGTCATCTCGTTTCCCCGGTCTTTCAGGCATCCGCTTGAAAGGCCTCGCTTTATTCCTCCTGGCTCTGACTGCACCAATGGCGTCGGCATCCGCCGCCGACGAGCCCGATCTGATCTTCCGCCGCTCGACCGTGTTCAAATGGATGAGCCCGAACGACAAGCTTGCGACCTATGGTCTCGACGATCCGGAAGTCGAGGGCGTCGCCTGTCATTTCACGGTGCCGGAGAAGGGGGGCTTCAAGGGGTGGCTGGGCCTTGCCGAGGAGGTCTCGGACATCTCGCTCGCCTGCCGCCAGGTCGCCCCGATCAGGTTCAAGCACAAGATGGAGCAGGGCGACGACATGTTCCGCCAGCGGCGCTCGCTGTTCTTCAAGAAGATGCAGATCGTGCGCGGTTGCGACGCCAAGCGCAACGTGCTGGTCTACATGGTCTATTCGGACAGGCTGATCGAGGGGTCGCCCAAGAACTCGACCTCGACCGTGCCGATCATGCCGTGGGGACCGGCGGACACAAACGTCCAGAAGTGTGGCGAGTTCTTCACTCAGTGACGCCCTAGAGCGGTTCACGAATTTATTGAATCGGAAGGGATTCCGGATCTGGGGCGAATATGATTCAAGATGCTGGCTGGGCTGGAGGCCAGCATCCGATGGTGCGACCAATTTCCAACGATTTGCGCAAGCGCGCGGTATCCGCTGTTGCCAAAGGTGAGAGCTGCCGATCTGTGGCGGAACGGTTTGGCGTTGCGGTCTCGTCAGTTGTGAAGTGGTCACAGCGTTATCGAGCGACCGGTTCGGTAGCGCCTGGCAAGATGGGGGGTCACCGCAAGCCTGTGCTTGATCCGCATCGCGCCTTCATCGTCGAACGGATCACTCAGACGCCGCATCTGACGCTGCATGGCCTGAAGGCGGAACTGGCAGCCCGTGGGGTCAAGGTTTCACACAACGCGGTCTGGCTGTTCCTACGCCGGGAAGGGCTGCGGTTCAAAAAAAACATTGTTCGCCCTCGAACAGGCTCGCGCCGACGTCTCTCGTAGGCGCCAGCGTTGGCGATCCTGGCAGGCCGGACTTGATCCGGGTCGGCTCGTCTTCATCGATGAGACCTGGATCAAGACCAACATGGCCCCTTTGCGAGGCTGGGGCCCCAAAGGGGCACGCCTGCGTGGCTTCGCCCCGCACGGGCATTGGCGTACCCTCACATTCCTCGGCGCACTCCGCCATGACCAACTCACAGCACCCTGCGTCTTCGACGGCCCCATCAACGGCGAATGCTTCCGCGCTTATGTGAAGCACCTTCTCCTGCCAACCCTGCGCGAGGGGGACATCGTCATTCTCGACAATCTCGGAAGCCACAAGTCGAAAGCCATCAGGCAGATGATCAAGGCTGCCGGCGCCAGGCTCTGGTACCTGCCGCCATACTCGCCCGACCTCAACCCGATCGAACAGGCCTTCTCCAAGATCAAACATTGGATGCGGCAAGCTCAGAAGCGCACCATCGAGGATACCTGGCGCCATATCGGTCACCTCGTCCAGGACATCCAGCCTCGCGAATGCGCCAACTACTTCGCAAGCGCCGGTTATGCTTCAATCAAAATGTGAAACGCTCTAGCGTTCACTCGGTGACGCGCTTGCGTTCGCTCAAAGACGATCGTCCGGTTTCGCGAGATGCGAACCGGTCAGGCGCACGAAACTCTGCGGTACAGCCTCGAAGCCGCGGCTCGATTGCAGCGCCATTTCGCCGGCGCTGCCGCGAACGGGTGGTTCATCTCCGCGATGCCTCGGTGGATCCGCATCGCGCGGCGTTGCGCGATTTCCCGCCATCATGGTGGCCATTCCTCAGTGAACGCGCCCGATCCATCGGGCGTCTCGGTTTCGATGGCTTGGGTCGCGGCCGAACCGCGCCCGGTTCAATAGGATCGACCCTGCCCTCGATTGCTGCCCTGTTCAGCAGAAAAACGTAAAATGCGTATGAAGCGCTTGAGGCGGGAACATGACGGCGCCGGTGCAGGGTGCGTTTCCGCGCTGGAGCCGGAACTTGCCGGACCACTTTGAGCGGCAGCCTGACCTCTCTGAAATGACTGGCATTTTCCGAAAATTGTTTCGTCGTCACGGGCGGGACGAAACAATTCTCACCGCGACGAAACCATTTTCAGCTTTTCGCGCATCACGCGCGAAACCGCCCATGGTTATCAGCGTCACAACGACGACGGCGCACCGCCGGCCACCGAATTGGGATAAAAGATCATGCGCGCCCTCAGCTTCATCCTTGCTTTCGGTTTCGTCCTCGCCGGCTCCTCGTTCGCGGGGGCGCCTGACGGTAATCTCCCCGGTGTCGGCACCTTCCAGTACAGCGGCTCGCCGGTCACCATCACGCCGGCGCAGCCGATCGTGGTCGCCGCCCGCTTCTGACCGCACACAAGACAACAGCCGGCAAGGCCATCATGTTGCTTCGTCTCTGCGCCGCGGCGTTCATGTCCCTTCTGACGGTCGGTTCCGTTCAGGCGCAGGTTCGCACACCCTCCCGGCTGCCCGATCCACGCAGCGAATTCGTGCGCCAGTGCGCGCCGCGCATGCTCGGGCGCTGGGAGCATCCGGAAGCGGTTTGCAGCTGCCTCCACGACCATGCCGCCGCTGCCGTCGAGGACCGCGATCTGCGCGAGGCGCTGCTGCGCGGCATCACCGAGACCGGCGTTCCGACGATCGAGACCGATTGGGTGCCGGTATCCAAGCAGGGTGAGATCGGCCCGACCTTCACCAAGATCGCCAAGCCGACCTTGCAGTGCATGTTCGATCCGGCGAAGTAGCTTCTCAGCTGTTCATTTCGATTTCGGCCCGTGCCGCGGCACGCAGGAGCTCGTGCGCGAGACACCCTTGTCCGTCATTTTGGCGCCGCGTACCTCCTTGACCTGACCGGCGGGGCAGGTTCCGTCATCTACCAGCACACGCTGCCCGAGCTTCAGATCGACGATGTCCTGCTCGCGTCCGACGCTGCCAGCACGCGCCGTCGAGGCAAGCGCGGTGGCGATCAGGAGCGAACAGCAGGCGGTGCGAAGAAGTGACATGACGGAAGCTCCCGGAATTGAGGCTGCAATGTAGGGGCCGGTCAGCGATTCTGATAGTGAAGCCTGGTTACGCCCGCCGGCCCGATCTGCTTTTCGCGCGCAAGGCCGAGCGCGATTCCCGGGCGAGCCGGTCGGCGGAGGCCACGAGTTGCGGAATTGCATGCCCCGAAAATCCCAGCACGAAGCCGGGCAGTGGACGCGCGCGCGAATAGGTGTCGGCCAATAGCCAGCCCTCGACGCAGGCCGCTCGTTTGGCCTGCGCTGCCACCGACAGGTCGACCGACGGATCGAACCGGGCGACAAGATGCAGTCCGTGGGATGGCACCGGCACGGATAGAACGCCGTCGGATCTCGCCTCCAGCGTCTCGGCCAGCGCATCACGCGCCTCGCGATAGAATTTTCGCACGCGCTTCAGGTTCGCGGCGAAGGCGCCCGAATTGAGCATGTCGGCCACAGCGCCTTCCATCAGCGTGCCGGGAAAGCGGTCGAGTGCCGCGCGCGCTGCCGCCACGTCCGCGATCAGGCGTTCGGGCAGGGCGCAATAGCCGATGCGCAGGCCCGGAAACAGCGTCTTGGCAAACGTGCCCAGGTAGATCACGCGCTGGAGCCGATCGATGCCGGCGAGCGACATCAGCGGTGCGCCGTCATAGCGGAACTCGCTGTCGTAATCGTCCTCGAGCACGAATGCGCCGGCCTGCCTTGCCCAATCCAGAAGCTCGAGCCGCCGCGGCATCGACATCTGCACGCCAAGTGGAAATTGATGCGACGGTGTGACGTAGGCTGCGCGCGCGGAAGGCGCCGCGATACGGCCGTTGGCGACACGCATGCCGTGCTCGTCGACGGGGACGGGTACCGCGCGATAGCCGCAATGCGCGATGGTTTTTCGCGCGGCCGGATAGCCGGGGTCCTCGCACCACACCTGGTCATTGGGCCTCAGGATCGCGCTCAGCACGATGCGCAGCGCGTGCAGCGTGCCAGACGTCAGAATGATCTGATCGGGATCGCAGCGCAGGCCGCGCGCCGACAGCAGATGATCGGCAATCGCCGCGCGGAGCTCGCGGCTGCCGCGGGGATCGCCATAATGCAGGTGCTCGGCCCCGAACGCACGCATGCGGCGGCCGACGAAGGCGCGAAAACGCTGCACCGCGCGCTCGTCGATATGGGTGCAGCCGAGCGCGAACGCGCCTTGCCCGGGCGTTTCGACAACCACCTTCGGCTTGTTCCGCTCGGCCATCCGCGCAGGGATTCGTGCGGCGACGAACGTTCCGGAGCCAACGGTTGCGTCGGCAAAGCCGTCGGCGATCAGACGCTCATACGCGGTGACGACGGCGTTGCGCCGGAAGCCGGTCTGCCTGGCCAGCGTCCGCGATGGCGGCAGCAGCTCGCCGGGCTTGATGAGGCCGGAGACGATCGTCTCGCACAGCGCCTGATAGAGCCGGTGCGCGGCGGAGGCGCCGGCCGTGATGTGCGGCCCCGTGAGGTCGAGGGGCAGCTCGGTCTTGCCGGGCGCGGAGGAATTGGTCGGAATTTTTCGCATGGAATTGGAACTATCGCAGACCAAAAGCCCCGCTACAACTGCGCTGGAATTCTTCCAATCCGAGCGGGAGCGGCCGTGAGCCAGACTGAGACTTCAAATTCCTATCCGACGTCGGCGCGCAACCAAGTCAAGCGCCGGCACGATCGAGGCTTCTACGATCACGCCACGGTCCACCGCATCCTGGATGCCTCGATGCTGTGCCACGTCTCCTATGTGGTCGACGGCCAGCCCTATTGCACGCCGACTTTCTTCTGGCGCGAGGGCACCAGGCTCTACTGGCACGGCTCGAGCGCCAGCCGCATGCTGCGCAACCAGAGCAAGGGCGAGCGCGTCTGCCTGACGGTCGCCCATCTCGACAGCCTCGTGCTGGCGCGCTGCGGCTTCAACCATTCCGCCGATTACCGCGCGGTCATGGCCTTCGGCACGGCCTATCTCGTCACCGACCCCGAGGAGAAGGAGCGGGCGGTGATCGCCATGGTCGACCGCTTCTTCCCGGATCGCACCGCCGGCCTGCGGCAGAGCACCGCGCAGGAGATCAAGGCAACCTCCTTCATCGCGATGGAGATCGAGGAAGCCTCGGCTAAGATCCGGGCCAAGGGTGTCGCTGACGACGACGAGGACTATGCGTTGCCGATCTACGCGGAGCGCATTCCGGTCCGCACCGTGCTCGGCGCTCCGGAGCCGTGCCAGCGCCTGCTCGACGGTGTGAGCCGGCCCGCGACGCTGAATGGCTATTCCGAAGGCCGGCTGCTCGAAGATGCATTGCGGGATGCTTATTTTGTGGAGTACCCGAACGGCTGAAATCGGCTAGTTTGCGCACTCCTTGAGAACCATTGAGATGCCTGGAGTTGCCCTGATGAATGCCGAAACGCAGCAGAGGATTCTTGACGCCGTCGACAGCGGCTTCGAAGCTCAGCTTGCAACCACCCGCGATTTCGTTGCGATCCCATCGACCCGCGGGGCGGAGGGGCCGTGCCAGGACATGATCGGCGATCTCCTGCGGCAACGCGGCTACGAGGTCGACGATTGGCACATCAATGTCGACGATCTGAAGGATCTGCGCGGCTTCGGTCCGATCGAGCACGATTTTTCGAAGGCACGTTCCGTGGTGGGCACTTACCGTCCGCAGACCAATGGCGGTAAATCGCTGATCCTGCAGGGGCACTGCGACGTGGTGCCGGCCGGCCCGCTGGAATTGTGGGATACGCCGCCATTCTCGCCGGTCATCAAGGACGGCAAGATGTTCGGCCGCGGCGCCTGCGACATGAAGTCGGGCACGATCGGTGCGCTCTATGCGCTGGACGCGATCAAGGCCGCCGGCTTCAGGCCGACGGCGCGGATCCACTTCCAGTCCGTGATCGAGGAAGAGAGCACCGGCGTCGGCGCACTTTCCACGCTGCAGCGCGGCTATCGTGCGGACGCCTGCTTCATTCCGGAGCCGACCGGCGGCAAGATGGTGCGCTCGCAGGTTGGCGTGATCTGGTTTCGCCTGCGCGTGAAGGGGCATCCGACCCACGTTGCCTTCGCAGGTTCGGGCGCGAACGCGATCATGGCGGCGTATCACCTGATCCAGGCATTGCAAAAGCTCGAGATCGAATGGAACGAGCGCGCCAAGGCCGATCGTCACTTCAAGACGCTCAACCATCCCATCAACTTCAACCCCGGCATCATCAAGGGCGGCGACTGGGCCTCGAGCGTGCCGGCCTGGTGCGACGTCGATTGCCGGATTGCGGTATTGCCGGGCTGGTCGATCGCCGATCACCAGAAGGAGATCATGGCTTGCGTTGCTGCTGCTGCGCGAAACCACCGCTTCCTGGCCAACAATCCGCCGGAGATCGAATGGTCTGGCTTCCTGTCCGAAGGCTATGAGCTGACCGACGCCGCCGCGCCGGAAGCTGCGTTCGGCAAGGCCTTCGGCGCCGTCTATGGCGGCGCGGTCGAGGACCTCGTCTTCACCGCGCTCACCGACACGCGCTTCTACGGCCTCAATCACGGCATTCCGAGTCTGTGTTTCGGGGCCAGCGGAGGCGAGATGCATGGCTTCAACGAGTTCGTCGACCTGGAGTCGCTGAAGAAGACGACCAAGGCGATGGCGCTGTTCATTGCCGAATGGTGCGGCGTGGAGAAGGCCTAGCTCTTTCCGCCGTCATGGCGAGGAGCGAAGCGACGAAGCAATCCAGGCTGCCGCGGCGGCAAGATTCTGGATTGCGTCGCCGCGCTTGCAATGAGGAAAGCGGTCCATCAGATCCCCATTCAGGCGGGAATGGCGGGAATATTTGCCGCTCCGCTGCCCGAAACTCGGGCGTGGCTGAATCCTTTAAGCTTAAAATAAAGACTAGGAGGGCGGCCTTGCCGGTGGCAGACTGGTGTCCGGCTTGCTGGCCTTAAGTCCGTCGAGGAAATCACGATGCGCGATTGGGATGACGCTTATGCCAATTCGGCCCACATCGCGGGCGCGGACAAGATGCCGGCGCTGTGGGCGGAGCGGGCGGCGACGTACCGCGCCGGACTGACAGAGTTTCGTTCCGACATCGCCTATGGCGCCGGCGAGCGCCACAAGCTCGACCTGGTCCTGCCCGACGGCGACAGCAAGGGCCTCGTCGTGTTCGTCCATGGCGGCTACTGGCTGCGCTTCGACAAATCGACCTGGACCGATCTCGCCGAAGGCGCGCGCCATCATGGCTGGACCGTGGCGCTGCCGAGCTACACGCTGGCGCCGGCTGCGCGCATCTCCGACATCACAGCCGAGATCGCCGCCGCGATCGCCAAGGCGGCCTCGCTCGTCGCAGGACCGATCCGGCTCGCCGGCCATTCCGCCGGAGGCCATCTCGTCACCCGCATGCTGTGCGACGACACGCGCCTCGAGTCCGCCGTCTACAACCGCATCGCCGGCACGCTCTCGATCAGCGGCCTGCACGACCTGCGTCCGCTGCTGAAGACCAGGATGAACGAGACGCTGCGCATGACGATGGAGGAGGCGACGCTGGAAAGCGCGGCGCTGCATCTGCCGCGCGGGCATTCCCCGGTGACCGCCTGGGTCGGCGGCAGCGAGCGGCCCGAATTCATCCGCCAGTCCGATCTGATCGCCAATGTCTGGACCGGCTTCGACGTGCCGACGCACCTCGTCCTCGATCCCGGCCTCAACCATTTTACCGTGATCGACGGGCTGAAGGACCCATCCTCGCCGATCACTGCCCGCCTGATCGGCCTCGACTGAGCAAAGCCCGGGAAGATCGATCGAAAGGACCTGTCATGACGTCCAGTGACTACGATCCTACGAGCGAAGGCGCCGAGACCGATTTCGCCCGGCGGATGTCCTACGGCGACTACCTTGCACTGGATGCGATCCTCGGCGCGCAGCACCCGCTGTCGGAGGCGCATGACGAGATGCTGTTCATCATCCAGCATCAGACCACGGAGCTCTGGATGCGGCTTGCCATCCACGAGCTCAGCGCCGCGCGTCGGGCCATCGCGAAAGACGAGGTGCAGCCCGCCATGAAGATGCTGGCGCGGATGTCGCGCATCTTCGAGCAGCTCAACGGCGCCTGGGATGTGCTGCGCACGATGACGCCCAGCGAATATACCCGCTTCCGCTCGCAGCTCGGGCAATCCTCGGGCTTCCAGTCGCGGCAATACCGGCTGATCGAATTTCTGCTCGGCAACCGCAATCACGCCATGCTGAAGCCGCACGCGCACGATGCGGAGACCACCAAGCTGCTCGAAGCGGAACTTGCGACGCCAAGCCTCTATGACGAGGTGTTGCGCCTCGCCGACCGCAACGGGCTCAAGATGCCTGCGGCGGTGCTGGCGCGCGATGTCCGTGAGACCCACAGCTTCAACGAAGGCGTGCTGCAGGCCTGGCGTATCGTCTACGAGGCGCCGGAGACGCACTGGATGCTCTACGAACTGGCCGAGAAGCTGGTCGATTTCGAGGACTATTTCCGCCGCTGGCGCTTCAACCACGTGACGACGGTCGAGCGCGTCATCGGATTCAAGCGCGGCACCGGCGGCACTGGCGGCGTCAGCTATCTCAAGCGCATGCTGGAGGTCGAGCTATTTCCCGAACTCTGGCGCGTGCGCACGATTCTGTAGGGATGTCCATGACCCGGCTTCGCGTCTACGACGACACCAGGGCGCTGTTCCATTTGCCCGACGGCGTGATCTATCTCGACGGCAACTCGCTGGGGGCGCTGCCGCTGGGCGTTGCCGAGCGGGTTGGCCGCGTCATCACGGACGAGTGGGGCAACGAGCTGATCCGCGCCTGGAACACCGCGGGCTGGTACGCCCAGCCGCGCCATGTCGGCGACCGCATCGCGCGGTTGATCGGTGCTGCAGCCGGCTCGGTGATGGTCGGAGACACGCTGTCGCTCAAGGTCTATCAGGCACTCGCCGCCGCGCTCGACATGAACGTCTCGCGCAAGGTGATCCTATCGGATACCGGTAACTTCCCGACTGACCTCTACATGGCCGAGGGCCTGATCGAAACGCTTGGGCGCGGCCATCAATTGCGCCTGGTGGCGCCGGAGGAGATCGAGACCGCGTTATCGGAGGAGGTCGCGGTGCTCTACATCACCGAGGTCGACTACCGCACCGGCCGCCGCCACGACATGGCGAAGCTGACCGCAAGAGCGCACGCCCTCGGCATCGTCACCGTCTGGGATCTCGCGCATTCGGCCGGTGCGCTGCCGGTCGATCTCGCCGGCTGTGGCGCCGATTTCGCCGCAGGGTGCACCTACAAATATCTCAATGCCGGCCCCGGCGCGCCGGCCTTTCTCTACGTCGCGCCACGCCACGCCGATACTGCGCGCGCCGCGCTGTCGGGCTGGATGGGTCATGCCAAGCCCTTTGCCTTCGAGCTTGCCTATGCCGCCGCCGGCGGCGTCGAACGCATGCGCGTTGGCACGCCGCCGGTGCTGGCCATGGCGGCGCTGGAAGCCTCGCTCGACATCTGGGACCGCGTCGACCTCGCCGAGGTCCGCGCCCGCTCCCTGGCGCTCGGCGATCTCCTGATTGCCGAGGTCGAGCGCCGCTGCCCGTCTTTGAACCTGGTCACCCCGCGCGCTCATGAGCGCCGCGGCTCGCAGGTCTCCTTCGCATTCGAGGGCGGCTACGCCGCGATGCAGGCCCTGATCGCGCGCGGCGTCATCGGCGATTTCCGCGCGCCCGACATCATGCGGTTCGGCCTCACGCCGCTGTATATCGGCGAGAGCGAGATAGTGAGGGCGGCCGAGATCATCGAGGATGTGATCGCAGGCGAGGTGTGGCGCCGGCCGGAGTATCAGGTCGTGAACGCCGTGACGTGAGCAGGGAGGACCGGCACCGCGGGCGGATCCTCCCCGCATTCATGCGCCGAACGTGCCGTAAGGCGCGAAATGCGCGTCGTAGGACGGGCCCTTGATGATGCTGTGGAGCTGCCGACGGCGAGCCCCCATGTTGCCGCCGTCATAGAGCGGGAAGCACATCGCATCGTTCATGAGTTCTGCCAGCGGGTGCATGTCGGTGTAGCTGTCGACCCCGACCACGCGCATGCAGTCGTAGACGACGTCCACGCAGGTCTCCGAGCAGAACACTTTCGTCATCACGGCGAGCTCGTGCTCCTTTCCGCCCGACAGATCGTATTGATGGCAGGACTTCCAGGTCAGGTAGCGGCAGGCCTCGATCTTCATTTTGATGTCGGCCAGCATGTAGCCAACGGTCGGATAGTCGATGATGGGGTGCGGCCCGGAGCGGGCATCATTCCTGGCGAAGTCGAGGGCATGATCGAAGGCAGCTCGCATGACGCCGACGCAGGCGGCGCCGATCAGCGCAGCGGTCCAGGCAAAGTTGGTGGAGACGATCTTGATCCCGTCGCCGGGCTTGCCGATGATGTTTTCGGCGGGAACGCGGACGTTCTCGAATTTCATTCGCGGCGAGATCGTCGCCCGGTGTCCCGCCGTATCCAGTATTCCCGTCACCTGCACGCCGGGCAGGTTGCCCGGCACCATGATGACGGCTAGCGATTCCTGCGCGCCCTTGTTGGGATCCGTTCGGCACACGACTGCATACAGATGGCAGTTCTTGCCGTCCCAGCCGGTCCCGTTCGTCGTGTAGTGCTTTTCGCCGTTGATCACCCACTCGTCGCCCTCGCGCCTGGCGAAGGTTTTCACGCCGTAGCGCGGATCGACGGCATCGAAGTTCGCGCCGCCCGTCACCTCGGTGAAGGCGAGCGCGCCGAGCCGGGTTCCATCCTCGATGAAGTCAGGCAGGAAGCGCTTCTTCTGCGCCTCCGTCCCGAAGAACACGATGGGTTTGACGCAGAGACCGGTCCCGAGCAGCGTGCTGGGCACGTTGACATCGACCGCGGCCAGCTCTTCGGCGGCGATGGCGAAGTCGAGTGCGGGAACGTCGGTGCCGCCAACCTCCTTGGGAAACAGTCCCTTGACGAAGCCGGCTTCGACCGCCTTCTTGTGAAACGGCCGCGTCGCATAGAAGCGCTCGTCCGGCTTGCTGTACTGGCGGATCGTCGCGCGAACGTCCTTCAGCACCGTGTTGGCGAAGCTGCGCGCGCCTTCGCGAAGCGCGGCCTGCTCAGGGCTGAGCGTGAAATCGACAGGCATGGCTATCCTCCTCAAGACCTCGAGACGTGTCGACGCGCCGTCCCATGGCGCGCCCCGATTGACGGGAGGGAGGCTATGCGCGTGCGCAATGATGGTCTTGTCCGACAGCGTCCGGGCTTTATGCTGACAGTGAACAAGCTGTATCTGGCAGTCGTTCTGTCTCATCCGTTGCCGAATGTTTGTGCTGCGTGCTGGCGCTGTTCTGGCATGGAAAGTGCTTTTTCAGATGCCAGCGTCACTCTGTGTCGAGGATTTGCCATGGAGACCTGGACCACGAACGATCTGCCCGAGCCGGATCAGTTCAGCTATTGGAGAGAGGTTCTCTGCGAGGCCTATATCGCGCTCAATCCGGTGCGCGAACCCGCGGTGGGCGGCTTTGCAGGGCGTGTCACCGCCCATCCGCTTTCGACGATCAACGTCACCACCATCTCCTCCTGCCGTCAGAAGATCTATCGTGGGCGCTCCGAGATCAGCCGCATGCCGACGGAAGTCTATTTCCTCAATCTCCAGCTCCGGGGGCAATGCCGCATGCAGCAGGGCGGTCGTGCCGCGCTGCTCAATCCCGGCGAGTTCTCGATCGTGGACTCGACGGAGCCTTATCTGAACGACTACTGCAGCGACGATTGGGAACAGTACTCGTTCCGAATTCCGCGACATCTGCTGCGTCCGCTGCTGCGCAGTCCCGACAAGGCGACGGCCACGATCGTCGCCGACAATGGCGGGATTGGTACCGTCGCCATCGATCTGCTCAAGTCGATCGTGCGCAATGTGGAGGGCCTGTCGCCGACCGGCGCGACACTAAGCAGCAGCATGGTCGAGCTCGTGGCCATATCGCTCGGTGCAACGCAGGCGACCCAGGAGATGGCGCGAGGCTCCGCGCGGCAGGCGCTATGTGCCTCGCTGGTCACTTACATCGAGGCGAACGTCGCCGATCCCGCGCTGGCACCGGCTAAGGTTGCCGCCCATTTCGGCATCTCCGTGCGCTATCTGCACAAGGTCCTGGAGGAGGGCGGTCGCTCGTTCGGCCGCCTCGTCCTGGAGCAGCGCCTCGAGCGTTGCGCCAGGGATTTCGCGAAGCAGAAGGCGGATATCGAGACGGTGACCGAGATCGCCTTGCGCTGGGGCTTCAACGACCTCTCGCATTTCAGCAGGACATTTCGCCAGCGGTTCGGAAAGACGCCGCGGGAATATCGCAGTGAGCGAGCATGAAACCGCCCCGACGTCCTGTCAGGCAGCCCGCTCCAGCCGCCTGAATGCGCTGTCCATGTAGAGCAGGGGATCGACGTCCTGCGCGGCGATTCGGACCTGCAGGACCTCGCCCAGGAAGATGGTGTGGGTCTCGTAGGCCAGCCGCTGCACCACCTTGCAGTCGAACGCGGCGATCGCCGAAGCCAGCACGGGCGCGCCCGTGATCTGCGTCTGCCAATCGCCGGACGTGAACCGCTCTGCGCGGCGCGCTGATTTTGAAAAGACGTCGACAAGGTCGAGGTCGGCGGCGGCCAGCAGGTTGACGGCATAGACTTCGGACCGATCGATGACCTCATGCGCCGAGGCGCTCCTGTTGATGCAGACCAGCAGGGTTGGTGGCGCTGTGCTGACCGAACTGATCGCGGTTGCAACCAGCCCGGCGCGGTGTCCGGCGGCGGCGCTCGTGATGAGCGCGACGCCGGAGGCAAATCTTCGCATGCCCGACTTGAAGGCGTCGGCCCTCGACATCGCGTCGAAGGCAGGCTCGGCGTCGAAGGCAGGCTCGGAATGCTCCATGACAGTCTCGTTCATCATGCGCGTTCCGTCTGCCACTTGACGCCGGTGCTGCCTGCGCTCTTCTCGCCGCCGCCCTTGAAGGCCCCGCGATAGCGCGCGGCGGGGTGGCGGTCGTTCAGCCGGCCGCCGCTGCCGGGGAACATTTTCTCGCGCAATGTGCCCGGTGCGTATTCGCGCTGGGCAAGGCCGCGCTTCTGAAGCACCGGGATGACGTGTTCGATGAAGTCGCGATAGGAGCCCGGAAAATACTGGCAGATCATGTTGATGCCGTCGACGCCCGCATCCTGCCAGGCTTCGAGTTGGTCGGCGATGCTCTCGGGCGTACCGACGATGCGGCTGTTGTAGGACAGCGCATAGGCGAGGTCCTGGACGCGCGCCTTCTTGCCGGGGTTGCTGGCCTCGAACATGCTGATGAATCCGCGCAGGCCCTCGACGTTGGCCTGGTCGATCGGCATGTCGCGGTCGAGCAGGCCGAGGTCGATGCCCATGTCCCGGCTGATATGTGCGGCAAGTCCGTCATAGCTCACGCCCTTGTCGATCTCATCGGACTTGCGCCAGGCCTCTTCCTCGGTGCCACCCACGACGAAGGAGAAGCCCTGGATGAATTTCAGGTCCTCCGGGCGCCGCCCGTTCGCTTCCGCGACGGCGCGGGTCGCCGCGATGCCCTTGCGTGCGCCTTCGATGGTTGGATAGAGCACGAAGGTGCCTTCCGCATTGCGGGCAGCGAAGGACTGGCCCACCGGCGAGGCGCCGGCCTGGTACAGCACCGGCGTGCGCTGCGGGGAGGGAGAGCAGAGATGCGGCCCCAGCACCCTGTAGCGTTCGCCAGAATGATAGATGCGATGGATCTTGCTGGCATCGGCATAGACGCCGTTCTCCCTGTCGCCGAGCACCGCGCCTTCGTCCCATGAGCCTTCCCAGAGCTTGTAGACGACTTCCATGTACTCGTCGGCGCGGCGGTAGCGCTCGTCATGTGGGATGATTTCGTCGAAGCCGAAGTTCTGTGCGGCGTTGTGGCTGACGCTGGTGACGATGTTCCAGCCGATGCGCCCGTTGCTGAGATGATCCAGCGTCGACAGTCGGCGCGCAAAGCTGAACGGGTGCTCCGACATGATGGAGCTGGTAAAGGTAAGGCCGAGATTTTCGGTGACGCCGATCAGTACCGCGGAAAGCGCAGCGGAATCGTTGCAGGGGATCTGCAAGCCTTCCCTGATGTAGGTGTCCCACGATCCCTTGTAGGCCGGATCGATGCCGACGACGTCAGCGAGGAACAGCGCGTCGAAGCAGCCTTGCTCCAGGAGCTTGGTCAGCTCGATCCAGGTGCTGAGCTTGTCGAAGTGCATCTGCGTGCTGTCGGGGTGACGCCAGAGTCCGTGATAGATGTGGGAGACGACGTTCATTGAGAAGCAGTTGAGGATCAGACGATTGCGCATGGAAAAGCCTCTGGGGTGCGAAGGGTTCGTCGGATCAGACGCTAGCGAGGGGGCGACCGGGCGTCTTGCCTATGCGCGCCCGGCGTTTGTGCTGGGAAGGAATAGCGGGGGCAGCCGAGTGTGAGGCGTTCGAGAACTGAATTCGATGTGCTCGCGATGTCGCGCTCGAGTAGCAGAACGCTTCAAATCGCTGACCGTCACCCTGAAGCGCGAGTCTCGGTGCGCAGCAGCGCGAGCGAGCCTCGAAGACGACAGCCCGGCGGCATCGGGGCCGTTCATCCTTTGAGGCTCCCTGCACGCCGCTTCACACTGTCCAGTTCACATCTCAGGATGACGGGGTAGACCGGCTCGAGTGCGTCCCCCACAACGCCGTCACGATTGCCTCGAGACCGTCCGTCAGTGCCGCCGGTCCCGGCTGCAATATGATCGGGGACTTGATCTCGACGATGCGGCCGTTGCGCACGGCGGGGATGTCGCTCCAGCCATCGCGCGCGCGGATACGGGCAGGGGCGATCTTCTTGCCGCACCAAGAGGCGAGGATGATGTCAGGTGCGGCCTCGCGCACCGCCTCTGTCGAAACGATGCGATCCTTTGCCGCCGGCCGATGCCGCAGTTCCGGGAAGACATCCGCGCCCCCAGCGATCTCGATCAGCTCGGAGACCCAGCCGATGCCCGAGATCAACGGATCATCCCATTCCTCGAAATAGACTTTTGGCCGCGGCGAGGGGCGGGGCGCTGCTGCGATCGCCGCAAGGCGCCGCTCGAAACCTTGTGCGAGGTGTTCCGCGCACCCCGCGGCGCCAACCAGTGCACCCAGCGTGCGGATCATCGCCAGAATCCCGGCGATGTCGCGCTGGTTGAAGACGTGGACATCGATGCCGGCGCGGACGAGGTCAGCGACAATGCCGGCCTGGAGATCGGAGAACGCCAGCACGAGGTCCGGCTCCAATGCCAGGATCTTCGGGATGTCCGCGGAGACGAAAGCCGCTACCCGTGGCTTCTCGCGCCGCACCTGCGGTGGGCGCACGGCGTAGCCGGAGACGCCGACGATACGGTCCTGCTCGCCGAGCAGATAAAGCGTTTCGACCGTCTCTTCGGTGAGGCAGACGATGCGGCGGGGTGGGAAGTGGCGCATGGAGGGAGCATATGCGCGAACGCGGCGCATATGTCAGCACCGCCCTTACCTCGGAGGTCATTGCTTTGCCGCGCGAAGCAATTCACCCTGAGACAACAAGCAATTGGGAGGACATCCGATGACGCCGCTCGAGAAACTTAAAGCGATGAAGATGCCGTTCGCCGAGCTCAAGGGCGTCGAGTTCGTCGAGGCCGAGAAGGACCGCGTGGTGGCGCGGATGACGGTCCGGCCCGATCTATGCACGCTTCACCACACCATCCATGGCGGGGCGGTGATGGCCCTGGCCGATTCCGTCGGCGCGGCGGCGACTGTCATCAACCTGCCCGAAGACGCCAAGGGCACGACCACGCTGGAGAGCAAGACCAATTTCATCGGTGGGGCCAAGGAGGGAACCACAGTCATCGCCACGGCCACCCCGGTTCATCGTGGCCGGCGGACCCAAATATGGACCACCCGGCTGGAAACCGAGGATGGCAAACTCGTTGCCGTAGTGACCCAGACGCAGCTGGTTCTGTAAGACTACGGGAGTTTGATTTTATTAACGAATTAGTCGCTCCCGTTGCCTCTAACTTGGGCAGGTCTCCGTCTTGAAAATTATGGTGCGATGCACAATATAGGAGGCCTAGGGATTCGAACGCCTCCTCGAGGGACACCAAGAGGAGTTTCTGACGTGGTACTTGAAGAGACCGTCCGCACCGCTCCCGGCTATGTGCGGACCTTGATCCAGCAGGAAGAATTGCCGCTCTTGCGCGATCATCTGCTGAGGCTTGATGCCGGCAGTCGACACGACCGCTTCAACGGCTTTCTCGACGACAGCTTCATCGAGCGTTATGCCGCCCGCTGCGCCGAGGACGGCACCGTGATCGTGGCTTACATCGTCGATGGCGTGGTCCGCGGCGCGGCCGAGCTGCATCCGCCGGAGCATGATTGTTTGCCCGAAGTCGCCTTCAGCGTGGAAGCTTCCGCGCGCCGCCAGGGTGTCGGCACAGTGCTGTTCCGCCGCCTGATCGCGGAGGCGCGCTGGAAAGGCTACAAGCAGCTGCGCATCACCACGGGTGCCGAGAACCACGCGATGCGGGCGCTCGCCAGGAAGTTCGGGGCGCATCTGGCTTTCCGCCACGGCGAATCGACCGGTACGATCGACCTCGCGAGGACGCCTGAGGCCGAACTCGCCGATCTCGCGGCGTCGCCGTTCACGGCCGGGCGCGCTCTTCTCAGCTTCAACAGCACTTGCTGGAAGCTGATCTCGAGCATGTACGGCAATCGCGCCGCATAGCCTGAAGGCAACGGACACGAATCAAAAAGCGGACCGGCATGGCCGGTCCGCTTTTGTATTCTGGGTGGTGAAATGAGCGCTCAGGTGCCGGTGCGCTTGTCGTTGCCGAAACGGCGGACGACGCGGCGCTCGACCACCACGGAGCGCTGCGCGCCCTGTTCGCCGGCGATGACGCGCGTGGCAGTGATGCGGCTGTTGGTGCGGGCCTGCTTCTTCACCTCGGCCTGGACGACGTCGAGCGGCATTCCCATCAAGGCTGCGGCGATCTCGGCCTGCTGCGCCTGATCGTCGGTGATGCCGACGGCGGCGAAGATCGCCTCATCCAGGGTGGGCGGATCGTGGCGCACGCGCCGCGTGCCATATTTGGTATTCCAGTCTGCGCTCATAACGGCCTCGTTTTGATGCCGGGATACCTAGTGCCCCAAATGTTGCATTGCAATATGAAATCGGCGTGGCAGCTCAGCTATGCACCGTTCGGGTGTCATGGCGGTGACACAGCACCTGCGCCGACCTCCACCCGTTGCTGAGGCCAGCGCTTCAGGGCTGCGTCTCCGGCTTCGGTGAGCCGGTAAATTCCCCGCTCGGTGCGTTCGAACCAGCCATAGACATTGTTAAGCAAGATCTTGCCGGCATCGGGACAGCGTTCGCGCAGCTCGCGCACGGGCTTCGGGCCCTCGGCAAGCGCCGACGCGCAGGCCAGTGCCTGCTGCCGATAGGCCGTCATGATCGGTGCGCGGGTGCTGCCGCCGAGCACGGGATCGCCCTGGCGCCGCTGATGCTCGGCGACGAGCCGCGAGCGCACCTTTGGCTCCCGGCGCGGCGCAGCGGTCGGCGGTTTCACCAGCACCTCGACCTGGCCGCGATCGGTCACCCCGAGCATGCCAAAGCCGAGACGGCGGCAGAGATTGCGGTAGCGCGCATCGCTCTCGCGTCCCTTGCCGCGCACCGACATCTTCGCCGCGATCCAGACCTCGTCGCCGGCCGGCGCGCGGTCGACCGCCTGGAGGATCAGCTCGAGATTGAAGGCAAGCTTGAGTTCGCCGATGACCACGACCGGCGGATCGCCGGCGCTGAGACCGACGAGATCGCAGCCGCCGATCTCGCCCTTGACCGTGAAGCCAAGCTCTTCGAGGAAGCGTTTGACGGGCAGGTATAGCGCGGTTTCCAAGGCAGTTCCGATCGGAGAATCAGTTGCGGCTAGTCTAGTGCCTTCTCGTCTCCGATTGAATCAAGCCGATGTTCGGACGATCCGATCAAAGCGCAATCACACCCGTCCACCGACCGGAATCAGCGCACCGGTGACGCCGCTCGCGGCGTCGCTGGCGAGGAACAGGATCACCTCGGCGAGCTCCTGCGGCGTCACCCATTTGGAGAAATCGGCTTTCGGCATGTCGGCGCGATTGGCCGCGGTGTCGATGATCGAGGGCAGCACGGCATTCACGGTGACCTTGCCTTTCCATTCGTTGGCGAGCGCCTCGGTGAGGCGATGCACGCCGGCCTTCGAGGCCGCATAGGGCCCCATGCCGCTGCCCGCCTGGAGCGCGCCCATCGCACCGATATTGACGATGCGGCCGGCCTTGGACGCGGCGAGGTGCGGCAGCGCCGCGCGCGAGGCGTTGAGCGCGGTGAGCACGTTGAGCGCATGCATGCGCTGCCACGTCTTGATGTCACCGTCGCCGATGGTCTCGAAGGCGAAGCCGCCGGCAATGTTGATCAGCGCATCGAGCCGGCCGAAATGCTTTGCCGCCGTCTCAACGGCCGTCGTTGCCTGCGCCGGGTCGGACAGGTCGACGCCGCCGATCTCGATGCGGTCGGGCGTCGCTGACAGTTGCGAGGGCGCGTGATCGATGCCGGCGATCCGCGCGCCGCGCGACTGCGCGGCCTCGGCAACGACCTTCCCGAGTGCGCCGAGCGCGCCGGTCACGATGATGACTTTTCCCTGCACGGTGCTTCTCCGTCCGTCGAAAACTGCGCCGACTATTGCGCGGTCCGAATTGGACTTGCAATGGCGGCGGCTTCAAGGCTGAATGGTCGCTGCAACCTTGGATGGCGGGAGGGGGCGATATGTCCGAGAGTCTGCCGGCAGTGGACTTTCCCAGAGACATCATCAAATTGAAGCAACCGCTGCGATACTTCGTCGAGGCGTTGCGAAGGGAAGGTCCGGTTCGGATCGTGGCAATGGGGTCATCATCGACCGCCGGTCGCGCGGATGTCGTGCCTTATCCGTCTCGCCTCGAGATGTATCTAAGGCAGAGCTACGCCGAGCATTTGCCGAAGGTTCGGATCGACGTCTTGAATCGAGGCAAAGGCGGAGAAGAGGCGCCGCAGGAAGTGGATCGCTTTGACGCCGATATCTTCGATGACAAACCGACTGTCGTGCTTTGGCAGGTGGGAACCAACGCGGTCTTTCGCAAGCAGGAATTCAATTTCAACGAGGTGGTCGACAAGATTGCCGAGGGTGTAGGTCTGCTTGCCAAGCACACGATGGATGTCGTGCTGATCGACCCGCAATATGTGACGGCCATGCTTCGCGACGATAAGGCGGAGCTGTCCGAAAAGATGGTCTCGGAGATCCGCAGGATTGCGGACGATGCGAAGATAAGCGTATTTCAGCGCTGGGCTCTGATGCGGCATTGGCACGTGAACAATAATGCGACATTCGAGCAATTCCTTGATCCCACGGATGGAGACAAGCTCCACCAAAGCGACTGGAGCACGTTCCAGGTGTCCAGGGCGCTGTGCAATTCGATCGTTGATGCAACGATCGCCGCGAGTTGGTTGCCTGCCGAATGGAAATCCTGATCACGCCTGCAGATAGCGCGCTTTCAGTGCGTTTCGTTCTGCCGTGCCGAGCTTGAGCCCGTCGCGCAAGTAGGTTTCGAGATCGCCATATTCGCTGCCGACCGCCTCGAAAGCGGCTGCCAAATACGAGGCCTCGACGCTGCCGATTGCGTCGAGAACATCGGCCGGAAGATCGGAGACGTTTGAGACGTCGCGCCTGTAGTGGCGGTTGGTCAAGAGGTAGTCCTCGGCAATGACGTCCTCGGGCACGCCCAGCGCATGCAGGATCAGCGCGCTGGCGAAGCCGGTGCGGTCCTTGCCGGCGGTGCAGTGGATCACCAGCGGCGCACGGTCTTCCAGCAGATGGCCGAACAGCGCGCGAAAGCAGTGCGTGTTGTGGCGAACATAGTTCCGATAGGACTCGCGCATGAGCTCGAGCGCCACGGGCGCGGTGAGCGTGCCCCGGGCGAGCTCGGCGCGCAGCGCGGCGACGACGGTCGGCTCGATCGGCAGCGAATGCACCGTGATCTCGTTCACGACGCAGATGCCGGCTGCGCGCTCCTCCAGGCCGCGGAAATCGAATGCGCTTCTGACGCCCAGCGCGCGGAGGATCTCGACGTCGGCTGCGGTGAGCTGGCCGAGATGATTGGAGCGGAAGATGTGCCGCCAGCGCATGATGCGGCCATCGGTGGTCGGATAGCCGCCGAGATCGCGAAAATTGCTGGCGCCTTGCAGGGCGAGATGGCGGGCAGGGGAGTCTGACATGAGATCAGCTTGGGTTATGTTCCATTGGACGCATGACGGGCGTTCTCGAGGGCTACTAGAGGGGGCGATCATGGGCTGCCACAAGGCCATTCTTTTGGCGGTCACCATGCTGGCGGGCGGAATTTGCCACGCGCGGCAGGCCGATGCGCAGACGGTCCGGACCTATCGCTGTGCCGATGGTACACAGTTCATCGTTGGTTTTTATGATGGCGACAAGCGCGCCTTTCTGCAGATCGACGGCGAGCCCGTAACGCTCGCGAAGCGGCTGGCAGTCTCCGGCGCGCGCTATTCGGGGGCGGGTATCACGCTGACCATCGGGAAGGCCGGGACCACCACGGTCAAGCATCTGAAGCGGCCGGTCACGGCCTGCGCGGTGATCTGAACGCCATGGTTCAGGCAGGAATCAAAAAGGGCCGAAACGCCGTTGTTTCGACCCTTTTCAAACTGCCGCCGGGCGACTGCGAGAGCGCGGCGGTCTCAAACCAACGATAGGCATCAGCGATCCCATTTCGGCTTGGCTTCGTCGACCGCATCCTGGTGATACCAGCTGTCGCTGCAGATCGAGACGTTCGAGGGCAGCGCGGCGTGATCGGCAGGAAAGCGGGTCTCGCCATAACGGCGTCCCCCGAGGGCTGCACGGCCGCCGACGGGGAATTGGTAGATCTGCGCAGATCCGTGACTCAGACCATTGTTCATCATTGCGATTTCTCCTTGGTCGAAGCGCCTTTGGCCCTCCATGGTGCGCCCGACTCGTTCGATTGTGGTTACTGAAATCCCCATATCGGCCGCCCTTCCCGGATTGGAAAGTGCTGAAAAGAAAATCAGTTTCCGCCCAATTTGTGGGCAGATGGCCTTCTGCATCGTCTAAGGCACGATCCCTCTGACCAACGCATGGGCCATTCCGAAGGTTGCGGGGCAGGGGGCGGATAGTTTGCGAAAATTGCCGGACGTTGATGCGCGTTTAGTCGGCAACTTACGGGACAATGCTCGCTGCTCCAGAATCGGGCGTTTTCCGAGGGATTTTGCGGTGCAGCTTCACGTGAAGGTGCGCGGCTATGACGCACAGTGCCGTGAGGGGTTCGCCGGCGACGCGGGGAGGCCGGCCGCGGTGGAAAACCGCCCGTACTGCGGCTTTTTGGCACGTAAAATGCTTGGGAAGCGCCGGCCGATGATGGCCGGGTACAAAACGTGCGGGGGCCTTCCCAGGCCCCCAACCTTTCGCATCATCTACAGAGAGGCTCAATGACCAAGTACAAGCTCGAGTACATCTGGCTCGACGGATATACGCCGACTCCGAATTTGCGCGGCAAAACTCAGATCAAGGAATTCGCGTCGTTCCCGACGCTCGAGCAGCTTCCGCTCTGGGGCTTCGATGGCTCCTCCACCCAGCAGGCCGAAGGCCACAGCTCCGATTGCGTGCTGAAGCCGGTCGCGGTGTTCCCGGACGGCGCGCGCACCAACGGCGTGCTGGTGATGTGCGAAGTCATGATGCCCGATGGCAAGACCCCGCATCCGTCCAACAAGCGCGCCACCATCCTGGACGACGCCGGTGCCTGGTTCGGCTTCGAGCAGGAATACTTCTTCTACAAGGACGGCCGTCCGCTCGGCTTTCCGGAATACGGTTATCCGGCGCCGCAGGGCCCGTACTACACCGGCGTCGGCTACAAGTTCGTCGGCGACGTCGCCCGCAAGATCGTCGAAGAGCATCTCGACCTCTGCCTCGCTGCCGGCATCAACCATGAAGGCATCAACGCGGAAGTCGCAAAGGGCCAGTGGGAATTCCAGATCTTCGGCAAGGGCTCCAAGAAGGCCGCTGACGAAATGTGGATGGCCCGCTACCTGATGCTGCGCCTGACCGAGAAGTACGGCATCGACATCGAATTCCATTGCAAGCCACTCGGCGATACCGACTGGAACGGCTCGGGCATGCATGCCAACTTCTCGACCGAGTACATGCGGACGGTTGGCGGCAAGGAGTATTTCGAGGCGCTGATGGCCGCCTTCGACAAGAACCTGATGGACCACATCGCCGTCTACGGCCCCGACAACGACAAGCGTCTGACCGGCAAGCACGAGACCGCGCCGTGGAACAAGTTCAGCTACGGCGTTGCAGACCGTGGTGCCTCGATCCGCGTTCCGCATTCCTTCGTCAACAACGGCTACAAGGGCTATCTGGAAGACCGCCGTCCGAACTCGCAAGGCGACCCCTACCAGATCGCTTCGCAGATCCTGAAGACGATCGCGTCCGTGCCGACCGACAAGAAGGCCGCGGCCTAAGATCCTCCCGGCCCGGGCTGGGGGGCTGGCCCGGGTTGGTCTCAATCCGCCGGAGCTGCAAGGCTCCGGCGGATTTTTGCATTTGAATGACGGCCGTTTCCGGGTCTGCCGACCGCGGCTCCGCGAAACTTGTCCATTGCCGCTGAAACCGGGATAGAGTGCTCCAGGATGCGCGCAGGGCCGGGGCACGGCTGGTGTTTGAAGGTTTCTACAAGGTGAGATTTCAGCTCGGCGATACCATCGGCCGGAGCGTGATGCATGCCGGCAACGGCAAGATGCTCGGCGGCAATTCGGCCTTCGCGCATATCGGCACCTACGTGAAGACCGACGAGGGCGTGGACGTCGTGATCAGCACCGTGCGCCATAACCCGGATCCGAGCTACCGCGCCATGGCGGGCACGGACGATGCGACCTTGATCGCGAAGGGCTGGGCGGACGGCGATCTCTATCGCTTCAAGGGCGAGCTGAAGGAGCTGCCCGGTGTGCCGTTCCAGTCGGTGATGACGCCGATCACGGATGACGAAGTACCGATCGCCGGCGGCGTCGGCGAGGCCGGCATTGTCGACGGTCTCTACTCGATCCATCTGCGGATGCTCGACGGTCTCGACGGAGGCCTCACCGGTGTGATGCTGCTCAACCAGGGCCGCATCCTCGGCGGCGATGCGTCGTTCCACTATCTCGGCAGCTACACCGCCGCGAACGGCCGCTGGAAGGGCCAGATTCTCAACCAGGAGCACACGCCGGCCAAGGACGATCCGATCTTCGGCGGCCACGAGGTCGGCATCGGCTTCTCCGGCAGCTACGATACGGAGCAGGCGGTGCTCGAGGCGACAGCGCTTGCCGGCAAGCGCAGCCTGCGCCTGACCGCCGCGCTCAAGCTGATGCATCGCGCCTGATCGCGACAGGAACCGTTCATGGAAAATGTCCGCATGCTCTCGACGCTCGGCCTGATGGGCGCGATGCGCAGCCTGTCCTCGGCCTTCGAGACTGCAACCGGCATCCATGTCGATGCCGATTTCGCGCCGACCCTGGCGCTGCTGAAGCGGTTGCACGAGGGTGAGGCCGCCGACCTCGTCATCCTCACCCGCGAAGGGCTCGACGAGATGATCGGCGAGGGGCGCGTGATTGCCGAGAGCGCGGCCGATCTGGCGCGGTCCTTCGTCGGCATCGCCGTGCGGGCCGGGCAGGCGCCCCCCGACATCGGCAGCGAAGCGGCGCTGCGCACGACCCTGCTCGCAGCGCGGTCCGTCGCCTATTCGCGGCTGGGGGCGAGCGGCGTGTACTTCGCCGAGCTGATCTTGCGGATGGGGATCGCGGCCGAGATCAACGCCAGGGCCACCATCGTCGAGCAGGGATTGACGGCGGAGCGGCTCGTGACCGGCGAGGCGGACCTCGCCGTGCAGCAGATCAGCGAGCTGAAGCAGGTTGGCGGCATCGAGGTCGTCGGCCCGATTCCGCACGATTTGCAGACGCCGGCCGTGTTCTCCGCCGGCCGCATGGCGAATGCGAAACATGCCGACGCCGCCGACCGGCTGCTGCGCTATCTGGCATCGCCTGATGTCGTGCCCGTGCTGCGCCAATCAGGACTCGAGCCTTGAATTTGCCGGGACGGGGACGCAACGTGACGACCATGCGGACTTTCCTCCTTGCCATGCTGTTCGCGCTCGCCGCGCCCCTGACGGCGCAGGCGCAATCGGCCGACCTCGTTCTGTGCGACCGGGTCGCCGCCGATCCCAGCGATCCCGACAAGCCGGCCGACGTGAAGGGCGTGGCGGACATTGCGGCCTCCGACATTGCAACTGCGGTCAGGTTCTGCAGGCAGGCTGCGCCATCCTCGCGGCGCGCGATGTTCGCGCTCGGCCGCGCCTATGCCGCCAACCGGCAGACGGCGGAGGCGATCGCAGCCTGGCGCAAGGCCGCCGACAAGGGATCGAGCGCGGCCATGGTCGAACTCGGCGTGGCCTATGCCACCGGCGCGGGCATTGCCAAGGACGAGGCGCAAGCGCGAAAGCTGTTCGAGAAGGCGGCGCAGGCCGGCAACCCCCGTGGCGTCAGCAATCTCGCCGCGCTCGGCGGCGCAGGTGGCGCCGCGCCGGCCGATCCCGCGCAGGCGCGCGCGCTGCTCGGCAAGGCTGCCGAGACCAACGCGGAAGCGCAGTACCAGCTCGGCCTGATGCTCTCCGAAGGCACGGGCGGTGCGAAGGACGACGTCGCGGCGCGTGCGCTGTTCGAGAAGGCGGCGGCACAAAACCATCCCGGCGCATTGGAGCGGATGGGCGCCTTCGCGCAGGAAGGCCGCGGCGGGCCTAAGGACAAGGACGCCGCGAAGGCCTATTACGAGCGCGCCGCTGCGCTCGGCGACGAGGACGCGAAGAAGGCGCTGGAGCGCATTCGCTGTCCCTATGCGATCAAGGACAAGCAGGGCAAGCTCGTCACCACGCTGTGCTTCTGAGCAGAGCCGGGACCCGACGGAACCCGGCTCGCGCGTACGTCGTTGTCGTCCGGACAAAACGGAGCCGCGATCATGATCCGCAAACTGGCATCGGGCGAATACCGCCTCTATTCACGCAAGGTGAATCCGAAGACCGGCAAGCGTCGCAACCTCGGTACGTTCAAGAGTCGTGCAGCCGCCGAGAAGCACGAACGCGAGGTGCAGTACTTCAAACGTCACTGACGCGTGAGGGCCTTTTCCGCGAGCCGGAGACAAAAGTCGAAAACAACCCCATGCACAGTAGCCAAACCGTTGAAATCATGCGTATGCGGATTTTACGAAGTCGATTTGACTCGTCGGGCAAAACAGGGGCATAATGGCATCGTGGTGGACGTGCGTTCCGTGGCCAGTGCTGCGCGGAAAAGCCACTGGTTTCAGTGCTGCGACGATGCTAGGTAGCCGACAATTGTTTTCCGATTTGTGGATTCAGGACATTGCTGGACGGGCTCTACAAGGTTGAATACGGCGTCAACGACGGGTTCGGCCGCAGCATCATGTGCCTGCATGACGGCAAGATGCTGGGCGGCAATTCGGGCTTTGCGCATCTTGGCAGTTACGTCGAGCGTGACGGCGAGATCATCGCCCAGGTCATCACCGAGCGGCACAATCTGGACCCCAGCTACAAGCCGCTGATGGGAGCGGATGTCGCCTCGATCGCAGCGCGCGGCCGGCTCTACGGCAACCAGATTCGTTTGGAAGGCGGCGCGGACACCATGCCGGGCGCTCCTTTCTGGGCGAATCTCACGCGGCTTGATGATGGCGCGCTGCCGCCGCGCGGCACGATCGGGCAGGGCGGCATCGCCAACGGACTCTATGGGATGGGCCTGCGTGCGCTCGATGGGATCGACGCCGGACTGTCCGGCGTCATGCTCCTGATCGATGGCCGCATCCTCGGCGGCGATGCGTTCTTCTACTATCTCGGCTCCTATTCCTCAGCGGACGGCCGCTGGAAGGGCGAGATGCTGAACCAGGAGCACACGCCGGCGAAAGGCGAGAACCCTGTGTTCGGCGGCTACGAGGTCGGTATCGGCTTCTCCGGGACTTGCACGGAAGACAGCGGCGAACTCGAAGGCATCGCGCTCGCGGGCAAGCGCAGCCTGCGGCTGGTGGCGTCACTGAAGCTGATGCGGCGGGCGTAGGACCGTTTCCCGGAATCAAGGATGCCTCACGCGTGGCCGAGCGTGACGGGCCTGGGGCTCCGGCAATTCGGAAACCGTGCTTACAGGCCGGTGGTGACCCCAACGCGGCCGAGGCCGGGTAGCTTGAGCGCCGGGCGCCGGATGTCGACGCCGAGAACGGCGCCGAAGAAATTGATCTCCAGGCCTTCGACCCAGCCGATCGTGAAGCCGATATATCCGGCAAGTGAAGCATAGATGCCTGTGCCGGACGCCGTGATGCCGAACCATTTACCGGAATACGGGAAGTCCTTGCCGATCGCGGTCGGCGGCAGGACGGCTCGGAGCTCAGGGACGGAGTCGAGTGCGGCCTGCACGAAGGTATTCGAATTGGGACCAGGCCAGACGCTGTAATCTCCATAGGATCGAAACTTGTAGTTTTCGATCACATCTCTGATTTTCGGGATCAGCGCCTCTGCGCGCGCTCCATCGACGGCCACGATGATTTCCGGCACAGCGCCGAACCACCGCCCGTCCGGAGCGAAGCCGTTGGTGCGGATCGGCTCGCCCCACGCCGTGTAGTCATAGCGGGTGTAGGTCGCCGCATCCTTCTCCTTGACGACGATCCAGGTGTGAATTGCGAAGATGCTGCGCCATCTCACCGTTCTCGCCCCGAATACCCGTACGACGGCTTCGCGATGATCGGCCGCGGCGGCCAGAAGTCCCGCGCTCGACCGATCGGCTGTTTGCCAATTCTGGCGCCCATCGCCCAGCCAGAAATATCTCGCCGCTGATGCGGTAAGCGGTGCGACCACGAGGAACAGAAAGATGAGCAAGGGCTTCTTCAAGGGAGCGGTACGGCAGGGGCTTCGACGAAACCATATAGTTCGCATGAACGCCGCCGCCATAGCTGCTCCCATTGGTTCCCGACGCGCTTGTCAGCAGAGCCGGACGGGCAGCCGAGATCAAGTCGTTGTTCCGCACCAGCATTGGAGCGCGCTCATGGACATGAAGGAAGCCGCGGCGATGACGGAAGCCTCCGGGCTGACGGACGATCAGGGCGGCATACAGCAGGCTTCAAGCCCGCGGTCGGGTTCCGGAGAGCAAAGAGGCGCTTTCAGCCCGCAGCTCCACTCGCCCTCGTCGGATTCGGTGAAGCGATGGGCCGACCAGATGCGCGAGGTGACAGTGAAGGCGCCTTTAGTGTCCTTGCTTGTTGCTTTTCTGGCCGGGGCATGGATCGCTCGCCGTCGATAGGAGCTGCGCGCTACGCGACGTCATCACGGGGACCCCAGCGGTTTCGGAGCTGGCTGGCAGATCGAGGGAGAGGACAAATGCGGCTTCTTGCGGCGGTCGTGACCATTCTTCTGGGCACCATTTCGGTCTCCATGGCGCAAAGCTCGGGAGGCTCTTCAGGCGGTTCTTCATCCGGCGGCGGCGCGAGCGCGGCTGGTTCGAGCGGCGCGGGTGGCTCGACGCTGTCGAACGGGACGACGCTCAGCGGAACTGGCGGCTCGCCAGGCCCCAACACGCTCAATGCAAAAAACCGGAGAACGACGGGCGCAATACCCGGTGCTACCCCTTCTGATCAGGAAGGCGGTGGATCTCGACCGACCTACAACACGCCCGCCGCAAACGCTGCCATCCAGCAGCTCGGAAATACCAATACGGGCATCCTCAAGAAGTGACGATCGTCAAGACCGGGCGGCGGCTCGACCACCAAAAGGTGGGTCATCGGGGGGCTATAATCCCGAAAGCTGCGGTTTGAACGACGGATTTGCGGCCCGGGTGGTGCGCTGGTCCCGGGCTTCCCCTGGAAGCCCGTATGGCCTATGACGCTGCAACGCAAAAATCCCCCATAAAGACCTCATGATCCGCCTCGACAACGTCAGCAAGCAAGCCGGCCACCAGATCCTGTTCATCGAAGCCTCCGCCGCCCTGAACAAGGGCGAGAAGATCGGCCTCGTCGGGCCAAACGGCGCCGGCAAGACCACATTGTTCCGGATGATCGCCGGCGAAGAGCTGCCCGACGAGGGGCAGGTCTCAACCGATCGCGGCATCACCATCGGCTATTTCAACCAGGACGTCGGGGAGATGAGCGGCCGCAGCGCGGTGGCCGAGGTGATGGATGGCGCGGGCCCCGTCAGCGAGGTTGCGGCCGAGCTGCGCGAGCTCGAGGCCGCAATGGCCGACCCTGAAAAGGCCGATCAGATGGACGAGATCATTGCGCGCTACGGCGAGGTGCAGCATCGTTTCGAGGAGCTGGACGGCTATGCACTCGATGGCCGTGCGCGCGAAGCGCTGTCCGGCCTCGGCTTCAGCCAGGAGATGATGGACGGCGACGTCGGAAAACTCTCGGGCGGCTGGAAGATGCGCGTGGCGCTGGCCCGTATTCTCCTGATGCGTCCCGACGTGATGCTGCTCGACGAGCCGAGCAACCATCTCGATCTCGAAAGCCTGATCTGGCTGGAAAAATTCCTGCACGATTACGAAGGCACGCTGCTGATGACCTCGCATGACCGCGAGTTCATCAACCGCGTCATCTCCAAGGTGATCGAGATCGACAGCGGCTCGCTCACCACCTACACCGGCAATTACGAGTTCTACGAGCAGCAGCGGGCGCAGAACGAGAAGCAGCAGCAGGCCCAGTTCGAGCGCCAGCAGGCGATGCTCGCCAAGGAGATCAAGTTCATCGAGCGCTTCAAGGCGCGCGCCTCGCATGCAGCACAGGTGCAGAGCCGGGTGAAGAAGCTCGACAAGATCGAACGGGTCGAGCCGCCGCGCCGTCGCCAGAGCGTGGCGTTCGACTTTTTGCCGGCGCCGCGCTCGGGCGAGGACGTCGTGGCGCTCAAGAACGTGCACAAGGGCTATGGCTCAAAGCGCATCTATGACGGGCTCGACTTCATGATCCGCCGCAGGGAGCGCTGGTGCGTGATGGGCGTCAACGGCGCCGGCAAGTCGACGCTGCTCAAGCTGGTCGCTGGCGCCAGCGAGCCGGACCAGGGCACGGTGGCGCTCGGGGGCAGCGTCAAGATGGGCTACTTCGCCCAGCACGCGATGGACCTGCTCGACGGCGAGCAGACGGTGTTTGAGTCACTCGAATATGCATTTCCGACCGCCGGGCAGGGCTCGTTGCGCGCGCTCGCCGGCTGCTTCGGCTTCTCCGGCGACGATGTCGAGAAGCGCTGCCGCGTCCTCTCGGGCGGCGAGAAGGCGCGCCTCGTGATGGCCAAGATGCTGTTCGATCCGCCGAACTTTTTGGTGCTGGACGAGCCGACCAACCATCTCGACCTCGCCACCAAGGAGATGCTGATCGCGGCGCTGTCGGACTTCGAGGGTACCATGCTGTTCGTCTCGCACGATCGCCACTTCCTCAGCGTCCTGTCGAACCGCGTGCTGGAGCTGACGCCGGAGGGGATTCATCAGTACGGCGGCGGCTACACGGAATATGTCGCGCGCACGGGGCAGGAGGCTCCGGGGCTGCGGAGCTGATCCCGCCGATCCATTTTCCGGCGCCGACGGTTGGCCTGATCAAGCCGTCCGGCGCCGCAATTCGATTATCGTTTCAAGCGCGAGTAGGCTCTAATAGGCGTAGAACATCCGCTGAATGTCCTTGGTGTCGGTCGTCTTGGTCAACGCCAGCATCAGCAAAATGCGCGCCTTCTGGGGATTGAGCGTATCCGAGACGACGAAGTCGTGCTCATCGTCCTTGGCCTCGCCGTTCCGCGCGACGATGCCGTTGCCGACACGGCTGCTGCGAACGATCACGACTCCTTTCTTGCGGGCTTCGTCGAGCGCCGGCTCGACCGCCGGGCGGGCCAGGCTGCCGTCACCCACGCCGGCATGCACGATCCCCTTGGCACCGGCGGCGACGAAGGCGTCGATCGCGACCCGGTTCATGTTGGCGTAGCCGTAGACGATGTCGACCTGCGGCAGGACATCGAGGTTGGACACGTCAAATTCCGAATCCGCCGTGTGCCGGCGGGTCGATTGGCGATAGAAATATGGCTTGTTGCCCTGCATGTAGCCGAGAAAGCCGAGCTCAGGCGTGCGAAAGGTGTCCGCGGTGGACGTGTTGTTCTTGGTGACGTCGCGCGCGGCGTTGATCTGATCGTTGAGGGCGACGAGCACGCCCTTGCCGACGGCTTCTTCACTGCCTGCGAGGATCACCGCATTGAAGAGGTTGATCGGGCCGTCCGCGCTGATCGCGGTCGATGGCCGCATCGCACCGACGACGACCACAGGCTTCTTGCTCTTGACGACCAGATTCAGGAAATAGCTGGTTTCCTCGATCGTGTCGGTCCCGTGCGTGATCACGATCCCGTCCACGTCGTCCTGCGCGAGCAGCGTATTGACCCGCTTGGCGAGCTTCAGCCAATAATCATTGTTCATATTCTCGCTGGCGATCTGGAAGACCTGCTCGCCCTTGACGTTGGCCACCGTTTTCAGCTCGGGGACGGCGTTCAAGAGGGTCTCGATGCCCACCGTGGCGGCGGTATAGCCGATGACGGTGGTGCTGCTCGCCCCGCTGCCGGCGATCGTGCCGCCGGTTGCGAGAACCATGACGTTGGGCAGGCCAGGGCCTCTTGCGTCGGCGACGTCTACGGTCATGAGCAGCGCGAAGAGCACGCTCATCGTCGCCATCATGTGATCACGCACGCGGAACTGCAACATCTCGCCCATCCTTTGCTGGAAGCCTCGTCGATGCGACCCGGTTCGCTCAGCGCTGCATCATCTGTCAGCCGATGCGTTCTGTCCAGGGTCGCGGCGAGTTTGCTTTACGCGCTCGGCGCGTGTCGGAAACTGGCGGGGGGAGGCACAAAAAGCAAATGGCCGGGACATCTTGCGCGAAGACGCGCTTCTGCCCGGCCATGACGGCATTTCATTTGTGATGGCTTGCTGAAAAGCCGGGAATGGACTGCGCGCTTACGCGCCGGTCTCGCACTTCTTCATGAAGCTGTTCTTGGCGGCGCCGGCAAGCGGCTTGCCGTCGGAGCCGACCGCCTTGGGTGCGCAGGCATCCGCCTTGCACTTCTTCAGGAACGAGGTCTTGGCGGCGCCCGCCAGGGGCTTGCCGTCCTTGCCGATCGCTTTGCTCTCGCAGGTCTCTTGTGCGAATGCCGAGCCCGCTGCAAAGGCGGCAACAATCGCTGCAAGGAAAATCCGCTTCATCATGGGTGTCTCCTGAAACCAGAAATGGCCGGGAGATTGGAGCCGGGAATCATGGCGCAATCAAGCAGGATGAGCGGACGTCGTCCGGTCGACGTACCGATTTTTCGGGCGCGGTCGGCGGCCGTCCATCCTTGTTGCACTGCTCGCTGACCCCGGCGGGCGATCCTGCTAGCTTCGATCAGCTTAGCTGGATGGAGCATCGTCATGGACGCCAAGATCCCGAAGGGCGAACGATTGGCCGATCGGCATTCCCACCTGGTTCGGCCCCAGGACATGGACTGGCAGAAGACCCGCTTTCCGGGGTGCGAGGCCAAGACGCTGCTGTTCGATCGCCGCACGGGCCTGATGACCGCCTTGATGCGCTTTGCGCCGGGATCGGTGCTGCCCGACCACGAGCATGTCGGCATCGAGCAGAGCTGGGTGATCGAAGGCGCGCTCGTCGACAAGGAGGGCCCGGCCGAGGGCATCGCATGCAAGGCCGGCGAATTCATCTGGCGCGAGGCGGGCAGCCGCCACGCCGCCTGGTGTCCGGACGGCGCTTTGATCCTGGCGATCTTCCAGGTGCCGAACAAGTTCTTCGAAGCCGATGGCCGCGTCGTCGACGCCGCCGGTCAGGACTGGGACGAGACCTGGGGGCATACCGGCGCGCAACGGGCATCGCGCGGCTAGCACCTCCTCAGGCGCCTCGCGCGAGCAACGCCTTGAAGTCGGCCCGCGCGCGCTGCGCTTCGGCGCGTGCGACGTCCGAGGCGTCGCCCATGCCGAAATAGCCGTGGATCAGGCCGGGGCCCTCGTGGTGCTTGACGCGGACTCCGGCCGCCTCGAGCGCCCGCGCGTAAGCCGCACCCTCGTCGCGCAGGGGATCGAACCAGGCCGTGGTCACGATCGCAGGTGCCAACCCGGCAAGCGATGCGGCGCGCAGCGGCGAGGCACGCCAGTCGGTCGCGTGAGCGGGATCGGCAAGATAGTGGCCGCAAAACCATTCCATCGTGGCACGCGTGAGGAAGTAGCCGTCCGCGTTCTCCGTGCGTGAGGGATAGCGCGCGTTCTCGCGCGCGTCCGCGTAGCTGCCGAGAACGTCGGTCACGGGATAAACCAGCATTTGCGCGGCGAGCTTGATGCCGGCATCGCGGCAGGCGATCGCGGTGGTGGCTGCGAGATTGCCGCCGGCGCTGTCGCCGGCAACGCCGAGGCGCTTTGCATCGCCGCCAAATTCCGCGACGCGGTTGAAGACATCTCCGACTGCGGCGAAGGCGTCCTCGAAGGCGCCGGGAAAGCGCGTCTCGGGCGGGCGGCGATAGTCGACGGAGACGACCACCGCGCCGGTCTCGATCGCGAGATTGCGCGCCTGCCGGTCGTGGGTCTCGAGGTCGCCCGCGACCCAGCCGCCGCCGTGAAAGAACACCACGGTCGGTGCCGGCGTAGGGCCGACCCGATAGACGCGTGCATCGAGCGGCCCGGCGCCGCCTTTCACCTTGATGTCCTGCACGGTATCGACGGGCGGAGGCGGTATGGCCGCGCGCGAGGCAGCCAGTGCGCGCAAGGAATCGCGGGCGCTCTGTGGCGTCATCGTGGCGGGATCGCGCATCGGCATGAGCGGAATGATCTGGGCGATGACGGGATCGAGCGACGCGGCCATGAGGGTCCTCCGGGATTCTTGGTCTTGCTTGCGGGCCAGCATAGATTTTGCGCGCGGCGTCGGCAACCGGCGCCGCAACGCCGGACGAACGGGCAGGGAGGTTCAAGAGTGGAATTCGAAACGCTGGTCCAGTCGCGCCGCAGCGTGCGCGGCTTCAGGAACGAGCCCGTGCCGCGCGCGGTGATCGAGGCGATCATCGACAGCGCCAAGCGTGCGCCGTCGTCGATGAACACCCAGCCCTGGCACGTCCATGTGCTCACCGGCGCGCCGCTTGAAGAGGTGCGCCGCCGCAACATGGAGGAGATGGTCGGCGGCGCCAAGGTCCAGCGCGACATCGTCAGCCATGGCGAGTACCAGGGTGTGCACCGCATGCGGCAGGTCGACATCGCCAAGAAGCTGTTCGGCGCGATGGGAATCGCGCGCGACGACAAGCCGATGCGGCAGGACTGGGTGTTGCGTGGTTTCCGCCAGTTCGACGCGCCGGTCTCGCTGGTCCTGACCTACGACCGCGTGCTCGATCCCGGCGCGGTCTGCCATTTCGATCTCGGCGCGCTCTGCTACGGCATCGTGCTCGCGGCATGGGACCGCGGCCTCGGCTCCGTGATCAACGGACAGGGCATCATGCGTTCCGACATCGTGCGCGAGGTTGCCGGGATTCCGGAGGACGAGGTCATCATGACCTGCGTCGCGATGGGCTATCCCGACGACAGCTTTGCCGCGAACGCGGTTCGCTCGGACCGCGAGCACAACGACGAGTTCGTGCGTTACGTGGGTTTTGCCGACTAGTACGGCCGGAGGAGATTATTCTCTGGTGGAAATTTTTGGTGCGGAGTCCCAAGCGGCCTCTTGCAATCTCGAAGGTGCAGGAGGAACAATATGCGGACTGAGAGGTTTGTTGCTGGCGCGAGGGAATTGACATGCGGCGGCTGGCTAGCCTGGTTCGACGGTTCTTCGGTCCGCGACCCCGGCACAAGATCGATGACGATCCAAGTCTTCCTTTCACACCCGAAGAGTTCGGCCGGCTGATACGCAGCGGCCGGCACGAGGACATGAAGTTGCTGGCCGAGGGGCTGGCCTGCCGATCCATCCCGCGCCGCGCCAGCCATCGCGCTACTCATTAGGCTGCGTTCGAGAACGGTCTGCCGCGCTCACCGCGTGAGCGCGACCTGCTTGAATGAGTGGACCAGCGCCTTCTCCAGTTTCCCGCTCATCCCACACAGGATATTGTAGGCCTCCGCGCGCGGCATGGTCGGCTTGTAGTGCCGGTGCTCGATCAGCGCCGCGAAAATGTCCGAGATCGTCAGAATTCGCACGATATCGCCAATGCTCTCGGCGCAGAGCGCGTCGGGATAACCGCTCCCGTCGAGGTATTCGTGATGATGGCGGACGGCATCGAGTATCTCCGGCGAGATCCCGTCATGCCCCTTGAGAAACTCGTAGCCGGCGGCCGGATGCGTTTCGATCAGCGCGCGTTCGGCGGCATCGAGTCGGCCCGGCTTGTCGAGGATGGCGAGCGGTATCTGTGCCTTGCCGATGTCGTGGAACATGGCAGCCGAGTAGAGACGTTCCAGGTCGGTCCTGCCGACGCCGAGGCTTAGTCCGAAGTCGATGGCAACACCGGTCACGAGCAGGCAATGCTGATAGGTTCCTTCGTGGTGGCGCCGCACCGTCATGAGCCACTCCGTCAGGCCATGCTGGGTGATACGCTCGGCAATCTGGCGACCGGCTTCCTTGGTGCCGTCGACGTCGAGCGGTTGGCCGAGGGTCACAGCCGTGAACATCGATGCAATCGCGGTCGCCGCGGTCTCGACGGCGTTGTCCGGTTGCGACGTGTCGCCTGACGAAGCGGATGGACCGTCGGCCGGATCGGCCAGCGCCGCCAGCAGCCTGGTCCGGCTGACTGTGCCGGGAAGGACCAGCGTCGCCCCGAGCGCGTAGGCTTGCGAGATGCAAACGTGGGAGGCGTGCTCGAGCAGGAAGATGCGCTTCCTGGCCTTCGCCAGCTTGCTGGCCCGCTTCTTGATCGCGGCGATGTTGTCGACGTCGCGCAGCTCCGCGCGGATGACGATGGCGGCCGGCGTCTGCGACAGCCTGGAATCGGCATCGAGCCGCTCGCCGGCAATGGTGAATTTCTCTTCGAGGATCGAGCAGACGCCCGAAAGCTTGTCGGACGTGTCCGCCAGCACGTGCAGGAAGGGGCGATCCGTTCGCGTCTGACGGATGCCGCCCTCACCATCGACCGAGCGGGATCTTGTTGGCGCGTGCTGCACGATCTGACCTGCACTCTTCGACTGTGTGAATGTCAAACACCAGGTGGGATGCTCGAATCTATTTGCCCTGAGCCGCGGCCTGCGCAGGCGCTGGTACGCCTGCAGGCTTCTTCTTGCCGTCAGCCGTAACGAAGTGGACCCCAGCCGTGGTGCCGTCGATCCAGACCAGTTCGCAGCGCCGGTAGGCGAGGCCGGTCGACGACAGCAGCATGAAGAACTCCTTGGCCTGGAGCACGTCGAGCGTGCCCTCGACCTCGATCTTGGCGCCGCTTTGCGACACATCCAGCAATACGCAACGGCGTCGCCAGGTGCCGTCAGATCCCATGAGATTGACCGGCTGCCTGTGGTCCATTTTTACGCGAGAGGCTTTGCGACCGTCGAATTTCATCGGCTAATCCCCATCTTTGCGCCACGATGTTCCCGACTGCTCTCCGTGGCGTTCGCGGCAATTTCCCCCCAACGCACCGTCCACTGGCTGGTGGACAGAAGCAGTGTCTCGAAAATGTGCTGCGCGCGTTCGCGCTCGGCGAAGGAAAGCCTTCTGCCGCAGCGATTGCCCAAGATAGCCAACGTGGTCTGCCAGTTCAGCCGCGAGGCACGGCAGGCCATCACGAGACCCTCGCAATCGTCGTCGGTCATGACATGCTCGACGATTTCGATGGGAGCCCCGGAAAGCACCGACAGGGCCGTGACGAGGTTGGCGGTCTCGCCGCGGATGGCGAAGCGGTTCACCGTGGAATCGTTGAGTTTGCCGATGCGGTTGAGCGCGACGATCTCCGGCCGTGCGCTGGCATAGGCGGCCGCGCAGGGCAGCTTGGGGACGATCGGCGCGGCCGGTACCGCTTGAAGCGAGACGGTCGCCTTCGGCCCTGTGCCGGATGTCGGGGCCGGTGAGGCCGACAGCAACTTCCGCATGATCGCGTCTGGCGTGTCCGGCCTGAGTGCCAGCGCCTTCGTGAGCTCATCATCCGTCAGGCACTTCCCGACCAGCGCGGCGTAGGCGGCGTCAGAGAATCGTGCCTCCGTATTGGCGATCAGCGCAATGCAGACGCTGCGGAAGCCACCTTCGATCAGCGTCTCGATCACCGGCGGATCGATCGGTGCGCGGGCTGCGATCGCGCGTTGCTGCCGTTCGCCGCTCGAGGCCGCGATCCGCTTGAGATCGGCCGTGGACAGTGACCGCGATCTCAGCAAGACGGGGCACGCCACCTTCGGATCGTGGTGCGAGGCGAGACGCTGCACGGTCTTCTGCGGAGCCACCGCGAGCTCGGCGACTGCCGTGCTGAGCTCGATCAGCGCACTGGCCTCAACCCGCTCCGTCAGCCGCAGCAGAACGCCGTCGACCACATTGGCGAGCAATTCCTGAGGCCGGTCGCGGCTGCTGGTGAGCAGCTGCATGATGCCGGAAAGAATGCGTGCGCAGCGGTCCAGCGGACACGTTGCGACCGCGTCCTCCAATTCGACCAGAACATCAGCAGGCGAATTTGCCGTCATGGCAGGGGCCTGAAATTCGAAATAACTTTGACGATCAAACGAGAGCTATTGCGCCTCAAAGTCGTTAATTTTGAATTTTAGTTATCGAAGGTCAGGTAGTCTGGCACCATCACCGTGCGGGAAACGCTATCGAAATTCGGCGAGTGACAGACGTGCCTGGTTGTTCTTTCAACTGGCTCCTCGCCAATTTGTCAGGACACGTTAAGATTGATCCTTTCTAGGTAGCGGAAAACCGAAGGGGGAAACGAACCGGCGTCGCGGCCGGACGCACGTCTACGCCACGTTGCGTTTCATATTTTCATGAACAGCATTGACGATGTGCCGAGACTGGCACTCAACACTTTTCGCTTTTCAGACGTCGACGAATTTCGAAGTGCGATACGCGGGCTGAATTTCGAGTTCACGCCTTTCGTACGGAGGATTTCGGCTGAGCAGACAATCCTGTCGTTGCCCGGCTGCGACGTGAATATGACGCGGACGTTTCCGCGAATGGTCGATGCGCAGCTGATCGAGAACTGCACGGCGATCGGCTTAACGATGGACGACCTCGACGTGCCCGTTCGCTTCAATGGCTCGCAGCGCACCCGACCGGTCGTGGTCGTTGGCAGCGGCGGCGCCGCCTACACCACCGTTGAGGAGGTGCAGCGACAAATCGCCTCGGTGGTTTTCAGGCCGGAGGTGCGGGACCGAGGCTGGCCGGCGACGCTCTCGAGCTTCAAGATTTTTGAAGTCTCGGCGGCCGGCTTGTTCCGGCTGCGCACCGTGGTTCGTGAGGTGCTGGCCGCGGCGTCCGACCCGGCCGAGGCGCCGGAGCTTTCGTTGAAGGGCGCGGCGATGAAGGAGTCCCTGCTCGGAGCCGTCGACGAGGCCTTCGAAAGCGTCGTCTCGGCCCGCTGGACCCTCGGCCCCAACGACGAGCGGAATTTCAGGATGTTTCAGGATATCCGCGCACTGCTGACCGAGGATTTGTCGCAGCCGATCTACAGCGATGAGGTCGCGCGCAAGCTCGGGCTGTCCGTTCGCACCATGCACGACGTCGTCCGCCGCTATCGGGGCATGAGCCTGCACCGCTATTTGCGCCTGCGCCGGCTGTGGCTGGTGCGGCGGCAGCTGCTCGCCGGCGCCGATAGCGTCAAGGCGGTCGCGCTGGCGTTTGGCTTCTGGCATCTCAGCGATTTCTCCAGAAGCTACCGCGTCCAGTTCGGCGAGTCGCCGTCGCAGACGCTGGGCCGCGGTCGCGGACGATAGTCCGACAAATCGAGTAGGGACGCATGCCGGTTTCGTGCTACCGTCCGCCCATGAGCAATCGCATTCTCGTTCTCTACGGTTCCTACCGTTCCGACCGCATGGGCATCCGCCTTGCGAATTTCGTCGTCGATCGGCTGCGCGGCCGCGGTGAGGAGGTCGAATTCATCGACGCCAAGGCAATCGGCCTGCCGATGCTGGACCGCATGTACAAGGAATATCCCAAGGGTGCGGCGCCCGAGGCGCTGGAGAAGCTGGCCGGGCAGATCCGTGGCGCCGACGGCTTCGTCTTCGTCACCGGCGAATACAATTGGGGCATCCAGCCCGGCCTGAAGAATCTCACCGACCACTTCCTGGAAGAGTGGTTCTGGCGACCTGCCGCGATCGTGAGCTATTCGGCCGGCCGACTGTCCGGTGCGCGCGCGGCGACGGCCTGGCACGGCACGCTGTCGGAGATGGGGATGGTGGTGGTGTCGAGCACCATCGGCGTCGGCCCGATCGCGCAGACATTGTCCGCGGACGCCGAACCGATCGGCGAGGGCGGCAAGGCGCTGGAGCGCTCGTTCCCCCGCTTTGCCGATGATCTCCTGTGGTGGATCGAGGCGGCGAAAGCGCAGCGGGCGCGGAAGGCGCCGCCTTACTAAAGCGCGATGCGACCGGGATGAACCGTCATTGCGCTTTAGGTTGTTGTTTCAGCATGAGCTTTTCGGAAAACCGCTGCGCGCTCTTCCCGATCACGCCTTAAGCGGCCCTGACCTCGCCGAGGAAGCGGTCGAACTGTCCGGCGAGATCGCGCGACTGGCTCGAGAGCTGCTCGGCGGCGCCCAGCACCTCCCTCGCGGCAGCTCCCGTGTCGTCGGCGGCGCGCTGCACGCCGGAGATGTTGCTGTTGACCTCCTGGGTGCCGCGGGCGGCCTCCTGGACGCTGCGGGCGATCTCCTTGGTGGCCGAGCCCTGCTCCTCGATCGCAGCGGCAATCGCGGTGCCGATCTGGTCGATCTCGCCGATGACGTCGGCGACGTTGCGGATCGCGGCCACTGTCTCGTCACTTGCGGTCTGGATCGCCGTGATCTGCTCGGAGATCTCGGTGGTGGCCTTGGCGGTCTGGCCGGCCAGCGACTTCACTTCGGAAGCGACCACGGCGAAGCCGCGGCCGGCATCGCCGGCGCGGGCGGCCTCGATGGTCGCGTTCAGCGCGAGCAGGTTGGTCTGTTCGGCGATGCTCTGGATCAGCGTGACGACGTCACCGATCTTCTGGGCGCCCTCGGCGAGCGCGCGGGCGGTGTCGCCGGTGCGGCGCGCGTTGTCGACGGCACGGGCGGCGATCTCGGTGCTTTGGGCGACCTGACGGCCAATCTCCGCGATCGAGGAGGTCAGCTCTTCGGTGGCGCTGGCGACGGTCTGCACGTTGCTCGAAGTCTGTTCGGAGGCGGCGGCGACGACCGCGGCCTGGCTGTTGGTCTGCGCCGCCGTCGAGGTCATCGACTGCGCGGTGCTTTCCATGGTCGCCGAAGCCTGGGACAGTCCGCCGACGAGCTCGGTGACCTTGGCCTCGAAGGCGCGCGTGAGGCTGTCGAGCGCCTGCGCGCGCCGCATCTTGCCGTCGTTCTCAGCCTGCTTTTCGGCGGCGAGCCGGTCTGCCCGGATCATGTTGTCCTTGAAGACCTGAACCGCCGCGGCCATCGCGCCGATCTCATCGGAGCGCTCGGCGCCTGGGATCTCGCCGGCCACGTCGCCGTCGGCCAGGCGCGACATTCGGCTCGTCAGGCCGACGATCGGGGCGCAGACGCGGCGGCGGACCATCACGATCAGGCCGGCGCTGGCCATCAGCACGGCGAGGAGGCCGACGAGCGCGATGATGAAGCTGGTGCGCGCGGCAGAGGAAGCGCCGGCGAGGATATGCTCGGCGTTGTCATAGAGCGCATCGCGAACGCGAATGATGGAGCCGAGACCCTTTTGCGACGCCGCGTAGTAGGTGTCGACGTCGTGCTCATACTTGCCGCTGACGGCACCGTCCTTGACCAGCTTGAGCTCGCGGCCGAATTCCTCGACGTAGCGCGAATTCATCGTCTCCAGTGCGGCGCCGACATTGGCGGGTGTCGCCGGATGGCCGCGCAATTCCATCAGCGACATCACGATCTGGTCGCTGCGGCCCTGCATGCGGGCGACGTCGGCCTTCTCGGCGTCGGTTGCGACCTTCTTGCCGCCGACGAGGTTCTTGTGCACGCTTGCATTGAGGCCGCCGATGTCGCGCAGGGTCATGGCGATGTTGGCGTAATTGGCCTGGCGGTAGGCATCGCCATTGAGAATCGCCATGCGGCGAACCTGCTCGTTCAGCAGCGCGGTGACATCGGCGTTGAGCACGGCATTGTCGGCGACGACTTTGCGGGCCGCGTCCTTGCGCGCGTCTGCAGGCCCCGCGATGGCCTTGTCGATCGCCTCGCGTAGTCCGGTGAACTTCGAGTTGATGGCGTCGATGTTGCCGCCAATGGCGTTGCCGTCGTCGAACGAGCCGGGCAACTCCTTGCGCAGCGCGTTCATCCTGTCGCGGGCGCCATCGGTCGCCTTGCGCAGCCTGTCCTGCTCGGCAAGCTGGGCGGGGTCGACAGTGGCGGGGCCGTAGAGGATGTTGGTGGAGAAGCCCCGCTCGGGATTGAGGTAACGCGGGATGTCGCTGGCGGCGCGGACAATCGCCAGCCGCCCCTCGGCTTCGCCGATCCGCTCCATGGTCTGGTACTTGGTCACGGCGACGTAGACGGCGAGGCCGCCGCCTACGGTCGAGAGCGAGACAATGGCGCTGGTCAGGAGCGTACCGATTTTCATGATCTGTCCGGCAATGGCGTGCGACGAGAGTTAAATTTGCACAGACGATAGATAGCCCGTGTTAATCTCGGGTTACGCCCCCGGCGGCCAATTCAGCCGGATGCGCGGTCGAGCCTCGACAGGATCTCAAGCGTGGCGCCGTCGCGTTCACCTGCAAAATAACGGGCAATCGCCTGATCAAAGACGGGTTCGTCGGACACCGCGCCGAACAGAGTCATTGACGAGCGGAATTTGGCGTCGTCCGGTGCGCCCAGGATCGCGTTGATGGTCCGGCCCTCGACGGCGAGCACGAGCCTCGTGCATTCGATCAGGCGCGCCCCGAGGACGGGATGGGCGAGATAGGCCTCCGCCTCCGCGCGGGACCCGATGGCGTAGCGCTGCGACATGGCGCTGAAGCCGAGGCCTGCGACCTGCGGGAAGATGAACCACATCCAGTGAGTCTGCTTTCGACCCCGGGCCAGCTCGGCCTGGACGTCGCGATAGACCGGGTCCTGGGCCCGGACAAAGCGGTTGAGATCGAAGAGATCGGTCATTGGATACCTTTGGGAGGTTTGCCGGCCGCGATTATGCCTAACTTTTGGCTCCCAATGTGGTAGCTGGTATAGAGTCTCCGGGTGGGGGTGGGCACCCCCGGGGGTCGATTTTGGGGATCTGATGGTTTCCGACGCAGCAAACGCCGAGAGGCAGTTGTCGCGCCGCCGTGTCGGGCGGGCCGAGACGATTCTACTGTCTGTGGCAGCGGTCGCGCTGGCGCTTGGCGTCGCCGCGTGGGTTTCCGATATTGGCGATTCGACCCCGCTGGTCTCCGCTGCGTTGCCGCCGGCCAATGCTCCTTCGTTCGAGGACCGTTTCGCGTCGGCTGCCGGCAGCCCGCCGGCCCGCGAGTTCGGCCTGCGGGCGCTCGAGCGCTCCGCCGTGAATGCGGTCCAGCTCAAGCTGCGAGATGCCAAGGCGATGCTCGCCCAGAAGCTTCAAGGCGACGACTGGCGCTCGATGCTGTCCGATGACGAACAGTCTGCAGCCGAAGAGGCGAGGCCCTCGCAGCGTGCCGATGCCATCCCGATCCCGCGCTCGCGTCCGGTCCAGGCAGATCTGGCCGCCCAGATCGCCTCCAGCCAGGCCTATGCCGATACCGGTTCCAGGGCCGACAACCGCAACTTCTTCGAAAGATTCACTGACAAGATCAAGCTGGCTTCGTTGACGCCGGATAGCGGGCTGCTGACAAAGGCGCCCGATCTCGCTTCCCTCGGCTACGACTCGCGAACCGCGGTCTACGACATCTCGGCTAAGGCGGTCTATCTGCCGAGCGGGGTGGCGCTGGAGGCCCATTCCGGCCTGGGCGCGCTGATGGACGACCCCGACCACGTCGACCGGCGGATGGTCGGCGCGACGCCGCCGGCGACCTACGACCTCAAGCCGCGCGAAAAGTTGTTCCACGGCGTCCGGGCGCTGCGCATGACGCCGACTGAGGGCACCAGTGCGCTTGGCCGCGTCGGTCTGCTCACGCACAACTACCTGCTCGGGCCGCGCGGCGATTCCAACGGTTGCGTCTCGATCAAGGACTATGACCGTTTCCTGAAGGCCTACGACAATGGCGAGTTCAACCGCCTGGTCGTGGTGCCGAGCCTGCGCGGGACGGCGACCGCTTCGCAGCGCGCGAGCACCAATTCCTGACCTTGCCTGCGACGGCGGGGCTGCCGTTTCCTCTTCGTTAAGCCGTCCTCGCCCAGAAGCAGCCCATGAGTGATCCATCAAGTTCCGAAACCCCGCTGCGCACGACGTTCAAGATCAAGCTGAACGGTGACACGTTGGCGATCGCGACCGTCGGTCAGGCCTATCAATTCCTCACCAACTTCAAGTCGGTCGAGTGGATGGAATTTCGCTCCCTGCACGAGGACGCAGTCGCAGCCCTGGAAGGCGCCGCCGGTAACGCTATGCTGGCGGTGCAGGCGACCAACGCCGTGCGCGCGCTGTTCGTCAGCGCCAAGCTGCTCTGAGAGCTCCGTACGGGCCTTCTCCTCGCAACTTGAACTCCGCTATAGGAACGGGCAAACGGTCCGCGAAGACCGTCGTCACAAAGCCCATATGTTCGAAAGCTACTTCCAGGGAGAGTCCACATCATGAAACGCCGTACATTCATCCAGGGCGGCGCGGTTGCCGGCGCGACGACGCTGGTTGCTGCGCCCGCGATCGCGCAGAGCGCGCCCGAGATCAAATGGCGCCTGACCTCGAGCTTTCCGAGATCGCTCGACACCATCTACGGCACGGCGCAGACCTTCGCGAAATACGTCGCTGAGGCCACCGACAACAAATTCCAGATCCAGACCTTCTCGGCGGGCGAACTCGTGCCCGGCCTCCAGGCGCTCGATGCCGTCAGCACCGCATCGGTGGAGATGGCTCAGACGCCGCTCTATTTCTACATCGGCAAGGAGCCGGCGCTGGCCTATGCCACCGGTGCGCCGTTCGGCATGAACCATCGCCATCAGGAGTCGTGGTGGCACTTCGGTGGCGGCGCCGACCTCACCAACGAGGCGCTCAAACCCTTCAAGGCGCACGCCATCCTGTGCGGCAATTCCGGCACCCAGATGGGTGGCTGGTTCCGCAAGGAGATCAAGACCGTCGACGATCTCAAGGGTCTCAAATTCCGCATCGCCGGCATGGGCGGCCACGTGCTGGCAAAGCTCGGGGTTGTCCCGCAGCAGATCGCCGGCGGCGATATCTATCCGGCGCTGGAGAAGGGCACGATCGACGCGGTCGAGTTCGTCGGTCCCTATGACGACGAGAAGCTCGGCTTCTACAAGGTCGCCAAATATTACTACTTCCCCGGCTGGTGGGAAGGCGGCGCCATGCTGCACATGATCGTCAATGACGAGAAGTGGAATTCGCTGCCCAAGCAATACCAGGCGATCGTCAACCAGGCGGGCGCGGCGGCCGGCGCCTGGATGCTCGAGAAATACGACAGCGTGAACCCGGCCGCGCTGAAGCGGTTGATCGCGAGCGGCACGGAGCTGAAGGCGTTCCCGCAGCCGGTGCTGGAGGCCTGCTACAACGCGACCCAGGACCATCTGAACGAGCTCGCCGTCAAGAGCGACCTGTTCAAGCGGACCAAGGAGAGCCACGACGCGTATATGAAGGAGCTGCTCTTCTATACGCAGATCGCGGAGAACTTCTACGACAACTATCTGCTCAGCAAGATGCGCAACAAGAGTTGACGTGAAGGGAGTGCGGTGCTGCGATTGCGCCGCGCTCCGGTAGGGTGGGCACAGGCGCACTTGCGCCGTGCCCACCCTCACGTGCTTCACTTGCATTGGTGGGCACGCTCCGCTTTGCCCACCCTACGAGAATATTTGTGCGGCGACTTACGCTGCGCCCAGCCCCAGCTTCGCATAGATCCGCCTTGCATAGGCGCCGAATGCGTCCGTCGTCTTCAGCGGAAGGTCGCGCGGGAAGGGCAGGTCGATCGCGAAATAGTCGGCCATCTTCGCCGGGCCCGCCGTCAGCACGGCGCAATGCGAGGACAGGAAGACGGCTTCCTGGATCGAATGTGTGACGAAGATGATGGTCTTGCCGCTCTCGCGCCAGATCCGCAGCATCTCCAGATTCATCTGCTCGCGCGTCAGCGCATCCAGTGCGCCGAATGGCTCGTCCATCAGGATCAGTTTCGGATCGTGGATGAAGGCGCGCGCGATCGCCGTGCGCTGCTGCATGCCGCCGGACAGCTGCTGCGGATATTTCTGCTCGTAGCCGGAGAGCCCGACGAGGTTGAGCAGGTCGCGCGCCCGCTCGCGGGCGGCCTTCATCGGCAGGCCGACGATCTCGGCCGGCAGCAGCACGTTGTCCAGGATGGTCCGCCATTTCAGCAGCAGGGCCTGCTGGAACACCATGCCGATGTCGCGGGTCGGATCGAACGGGCTCCTGGCATTGCCTATCCGCACGGTGCCGCCGTCGGCGCCATGCAGGCCGGCCAGGATCTTCATCACCGTCGTCTTGCCGCAGCCGGACGGGCCGACCAGCGAGACGAGTTCACCTTCCTGCACGTCCATGGTGACGTCGGACACCGCCAGAAACTCGGCGCCGCCGCTGCGATAGACCTTTCGGACGCCTTGCAGGCTGATGAAGGGCTCTGGGCTCATGCCAGCCATTTGTTCAGGTTCGCGGCGACGAAAGCATCGTCGCTGAGGTCGGCGTGCTCGCGGCAGACGCGGTCGATCTCCTCCTTCTGGCCGGGGCTGAGATCCTCGTTTGGATCGAGGCACCACAGACCTTTCATCAGGCCCTGGCGCCGCAAGACCTCGTGGCAGCCGGCGATGCAGCCGTGGAAATTGTTGGCGACGTCGAAGAACGCGCTGTTGCAATCGGTGACGCGGGCATCGAGCGCGAGCAGGTCGGCGGGCACGCTGTCCTTGTGCCGCGCCGCCTTGCAGCGTTCGAACTGCTGGATGGCGCTCGCGGTCCAGACCGACCAATGGCCGAGCAGGCCGCCCTTGAAATAGGTGCGCGTGGTGACGCCCTTGTCGCGGAGATCGAACGGCAGCATCAGGTCGAGCAGGATGTGGTCGTCATTGCCGGTGTAGAGCGCGACGCGGTCGAGCGCGCCGGCGGCTGCGACGCCGCGCAGAACATCGAGGGTACGGTAGCGGTTGAACGGTGCGATCTTGATCGCAATGACGTTGTCGATCGAGGCGAAGCGCTGCCAGAACCGGCTCGACAGGACGACGCCGCCGACGGCGGGCTGAAGGTAGAAGCCAACAAGCGGAATCTCGGCGGCCACGGCGGTGCAATGCGCGATGATCTCGTCTTCGGAGGCGTTCTTCATCGCGGCGAGGCTGAGCAGGCCGGCGTGATAGCCGATGTCGCGTGCTGTGCGGGCCTCGGTGATCGCCTGGCTGGTCGGGCCGGCAAGGCCTGCGACCATCGCCAGCGGACGCCTGGTCCAGTGTGCTGCGGTCTCTGCGGCGAGCTCGAGCACGGGGCGGTAGAGGCCGACGTCGCGGATCGCGAATTGCGTGGTGTGCACACCGACGGCAAGGCCGCCCGAGCCGGCGTCGATGTAGTAGCGCGTCAGCGCACGCTGATGCGTCTTGTCGAGCTGTCGCTCGGCGGTGAGCGCGAGCGGATGCGCCGGCAGCACGGTGCCGTCGGCGATCAGCTTGCGGACGTCGCTGTTGATCTGGCTGTGGTGCATGATGTCCTATCCGAATTCGGGGCCGGCGACGGCAAATGGCATTTCCTCGGCCATGGCGGTGGCGCGGCCGAGACGCATCCGCTGGAAGGGGCGTTCGATGGTCCAGCCGGACGCGGTCAACCCGTCCAGGAACTGGCTTTGCGATGCGACGGCGTCGATCAGGAGCGGGCTGGTCTCCGATGCTGCAATCGCGCCAACCAGGGCCAGCGCGGCTGTGGTGTGATCGGCGAACAACGGGCCGATATGGCGTGCGGCTCGCCCGTCCCGCACCAGTGCGATGGCGCCGTTCGCGGTGACGATGCGCGAGCCGGGTCGCTGTGCGAACGCCGAGAGAAGGGCAGTGCGGTCGAGGCCGGTCGCGCGCCGGTCCCGATCGCAAAGCGCGTCGAGCGTTGCGGTTGACGGCGCTTGCCCGGACACGGACCTGGATTTCACCAGCTTCAGCCGGCGCAATTGTGAGGTCGGGGTGAAGCCGAGCGGGCCATAGACCCGGGCGCCGTCGGGCGTCGCATCGAGCCAGCACGTCAGCCCGTCCTTGCGCGCCGCCTCGAGGCAGGCATCGACAAGCCGCGTGGCAAGACCGCGTCGGCGATGGCTTTCCGTCACCAGGACCATGCTGATCCACGCATTGTTGCCGGAATAGGGCAACAGGGCCGCGGTTGCGACCAGTCGCGCGCCATCGCGGATGCCGAACACGACTCCGTCGCGCAGGAAGATGCGCCAGTCCTCTTCGGTCTGGTTCCAGTGCGCTTCCGTCGAAAGCGCCAGCCCGGCGATCGCATCCTGCTCGCTGAGCTTGATGACGGCCGGGCCGTCAATAGCGTCCATCGCGCACCTCGTATTTGGTGGGCTTGCCGAGGCTCGGCATGGCGCGCGAGACCCAGTCCGCCGTCCAGGCGATCAGTTGCTCGGTATCAACGACGGGCAGGCCGAACAGTTCGACCGCCTTCGACGTGTCGGTCAGCCACGCCGTCGGCTCTTCCTTGCCCGTTAGCACCGGCGCGCGGCCGAACCTTGCGCCGAACTTTGCCGCGAGATCGCGTACCGCGAGGATCTCGTGGCCGCTGACGTTGATCGGCGAGGTCGGCGTCGTGCAATGCGCCAGGCAGCGCAGCGCCTGGGAGGACGCATCGCCCTGCCAGATGAAGTTGACATGGCCGAGGCTGACGTCGATCGGCGTGCCCGTCAGCACTTTCGTCGCGATGTCGTGCAGCACGCCATAGCGCATGTCGATCGCGTAGTTGAGGCGGAAAAGGCGCCCCGGCGTGCCGAACTTGTGCGAAAAATATTCGAACATGCGCTCGCGGCCGACGCAGGACTGGGCGTATTCGCCGGGCGGGTTCGGCGCCATGTCCTCGCTCGAGCCTTTGCCGTCGACGGGCACGAACGGATAGATGCAGCCGGTCGAGAACGCCACGATGCGCGAGGAGGGGAAAGCCTGCGCGACCAGCGCCGGGACATGCGCGTTCATCGCCCAGGTCAGCGACAGATCGCCCTCGGCGCCGAACTTGCGGCCGGCCATGAAGACGATGTTCGGCGCCTTGGGCAGCGCTGCAATCGCCTTCTCGTCCATCAGGTCGCAGTTGATCGTTTCGATCCCGCGCGCGTGCAGCCAGTCCTTCACGCCGGCTTCGCTGAAGCGGGCGACGCCGATGACACGGCGATCCGGCGCGGCGGCCTTCGCAAGGCCTGCCAGGGTCGGGCCCATCTTGCCGGCGACGCCGAGGATCATGATGTCGCCCTCGACCTTCTTCAGGTCGTCGATCAGGGCCTGGCTCGGCCGGCACAGGAGATCGTCGAGCGCAGCGATGTCAGGGATGGTCTTCGGCAGCGTCTGGCGGGTGAGCAGCATGGATTCGTCGTCCTTGGTCTTCAGGTCTGCCTGGCATCGCCGACCACGAACATGCGTTCGAGGGCGAGGACCAGGCCGTAGAGAGCGACACCAAGCAGCGTCAGCAGCACGACCGCCATCACCATCGCGGGCGTGTCGAGCGAGGACTGCACCTGGATCATGAGGTAGCCGAGCCCGCGCTCGGAGGCGATGAACTCGCCGACGATGGCACCGGCGACCGCGAGGATGGCGCCGACCTTCATCCCGGAGAAGATGTAGGGCAGCGATCCCGGCAGCTGGATCTTGCGGAACAGAGTCCAGCGCGAGCCGCGCAGCGATTTGACGAGATCGAGCAGGTCCGGCTCGACCTCGCGCAGGCCGCGCGCGGTGGTGAGCAGGATCGGGAAGAAGCAGATGCTGAAGGCGATCAGGATGTTCGGCACGATGCCATAGGAGAACCAGACGATGAAGAGCGGGCCAAGCGCCACTTTCGGAATCATGTTCAGCGTGACGAACAGCGGCAGCAGCACGAGGCTGAGCAGCGGCGCCCAGCTGAAGATCACGGCGAGCGCGACGCCGACGAAGGCGCCGAGCGCGAAGCCGCCGAGGATCTCGACCGCCGTCACCAGCGTGTTGGCGCCCCAGGCATAGCCTGTGGTCCCCAACGTCTGGATTGTCGCAAGCGGGGAGGGCAGGATGAATTTCGGGACCTGGAAGGCGTCGACCGCGACCTGCCACAGCACGAGCACGGCGAGGTGCACGATCAGGATGATCGCAAAGCTGCGCGAGGTGCGTGCCCCGTCTCCTGCCACCGCCTGCTCCCTGTTGCCGACAGCCACCTGCCGCGGTTCGCGAGCCTAGCCGGACTCGAGGGAAGTTTCAACCAGTTGGTTGATTAGGGTCGGAGCGACTGGAGCACGAGGTCGGCGACGTGCCGGCGGCGGGCGCGCCGCTGGGCCCGGCTCGACAGGTCTTTGCCGAAGATCGCCGACAGCGTCGGCGTGTTGGAGAAGAAGAAATAGCTGAGGCCCGCAATGGAGATGTAGAGCTGGACGGGATCGATCCCCTTGCGGAATACGCCAGATCGCACCCCCTCGTTGAGGATGTGGGAGACGCTTTTGACGAGCGGCGAGTGCATCGCCTCCAGCCGGGTCGAGCCGCGGACATGACGGGCGCCGCCGCGGTTCTCGTCGTTCAGAAGCACGATGAAATCAGGGTTTGCTGCCAGGTGATCGAACGATGCCTCGATCAGCTTGCGGATCGCCTTCTCCGGCGGCAGGCCTTCGAGATTGAGCCTGCGCTCCTGCTCGCGGATGTCCTCATAGACCCATTCGAGCACGGCAAGGTAGAGCGCGTCCTTGTCGCCGAAATAGTGGTAGACGAGCTGCTTGTTGACGCCGGCGCGCTCGGCGATCTCGTCGACGCGGGCGCCCGCAAAGCCGTGCCGGGCGAATTCCTGGCGCGCCGCGGTCAGGAGCTTCCTGCGGGTGGCGACGGGGTCGCGGCGCTGCGGCACGGTGTCGCCAGATCGTTTTGCGGGCATTTCCAACCAAACAGTTGACAAGTGGAGGGCGGGCTTGTTGCATTGGTATCCTCACAAGGGGAGAGCGACAAGCCGGGTCGCGGCAACGAGGAGAGATGCGATGAAGCGTTTGCAGGCGGCGGGCTCGGCCCTGGTGTTGGCTCTGGCGCTCGGTGCGACGGCGATGCCCGCGCATGCGGGGGAGGCCGTCAATCTGATCCTGAACTGGACGCCGACGGCCGACCACTCGCCGTATTATTACGCCAAGGCGCAGGGCTGGTACGAGAAGGCGGGCATCGACCTCACCATCGAGACCGGCAAGGGCTCCGGCGTCTCCGCGGCCAAGGTTGGCTCCGGCGGCTCGCCCTTCGGCGTCGCCGATCTCGCCACCATGCTGGTGGCCAAGAGCAAGGGCGCCGACACGGTTGCGGTGATGAGCGTCTATGCCAATACCGGCCAGACTTTCTATTGGCTGAAGAGCTACGGCGTGAACGGCGTGAAGGATTTCGCCGGGCACAAGATCGGCAACCCGCCCGGCGATGCCTCACGCGTGATGTGGCCGGCCTTCGCCAAGGCGGCGGGGCTTGCGCCCGATTCCGTCGGCTTCGTCAATGTCGGACCGACCGCCAAGATCGCTGCACTGAAGAGCCACACCGTCGATATCATCAGCGACTTCTACAACGAGCACGACCTGAAGGTCATCGAGTTCGGTCCCGATCTCGGCTACGTCAACTGGAAGGACATCGGGCTCAACCCCTACGGCAATTCCCTGATCGTCAACGGCGCTTATCTGCAGAAGAACCCGAAGGTCGTCGAAGATTTCGTGCGCGTCACGCAGAAAGCCTTTGCGGCCTGCGTCGCCGACGTGGCTCCGTGCCTGAACGCGCTGCTCGAGCAGGTCTCGGGGCTCGACCGGGCCAACCAGGAGCGCCAGTGGGAGCGCATCAAATTCCTGATGACGGATGAGTTCACGACCACCAAGGGTCTCGGCTGGATCGACGGCGAGCGGATGAAGAAGGACTACGAGCTGGTCCAGACCTATCTCGGCATGGAGAAGCCGTTCGACGTGACCACGGCGTTCACGACCAAGATGCTGGATCCCGGCATCAAGATGGATGCGAGCAAGGTGAAGAAGTAGGGGGCGCCTGCCCCACGCGCGGTGTCATGCCCCGGCGTGACCGGGGCATCCAGTACGCCGCGGCCTTTCGACTGACCCACAACCGTCTCGGAGTACTGGATCGCCCGCCTTCGCGGGCGATGACAGCGTTATGCTGGGCGAGAACATCCGCCCAACGTGCCCCGCCCATCTCGCCAGCTAGCCCGAGCCCCCAGCCTACGTAACTCCATGGAGAATTAACCGGCCGTTAACCATATCCGCCGCATCGTTAACCATTCAATAACAGGGAACGAGTCGGCCGCTATGGAGGCTGCAGCAAAAGTCCAACGTCAAATGGTGCGCCTGCGCGGGCGCTCCTATGTGGCGTTCGTATTCACGCCGACGGTTCCGGTCCAGGACTGGCTGCATGAGATCGACGCCACCATCGCGCGATCGCCGGGCTTCTTTGCCGGCCGGCCCGTGGTGATCGATCTGTCCTCGGTCGATCTCAGCCAGGCCGGCATCGGCCATCTGCTCACCAGCCTTCAGGACCGCAACATTCGCGTCCTCGGCATCGAAGGGGTGGAGGAGGGCCGGCTGACCCCCATCATGCCGCCGCTCTTGTCGGGCGGGCGCAGCTGCGTGGTCGAGCCGAGCGCGCCGAAGAAGGCCGAGGTGAAGGCCGAGCCCAAGCCGACCTCGTTGCTCCTCGAAAACCCCGTGCGCTCGGGCCAGACCGTGATCTTCCCGGAGGGCGACGTCACCATTCTCGGCTCGGTCGGCTCCGGCGCCGAGGTCGTTGCCGGCGGCTCCATCCACGTCTACGGCGCGCTGCGCGGCCGCGCCATGGCAGGCGTGAACGGTCACACCAGCGCGCGCATCTATTGTCAGAAGATCGAAGCCGAATTGCTTGCAATCGATGGGTTTTATCAGACTGCCGACGACATCGACGAGGCCTTGCGCGGCAAGCCGGCGCAGGCCTGGCTGCAGGGGAATACCATGCGAATCACAGCACTGAACTGACCAGCAAAGGAGACATTTCAGATGAGTAAGGTACTGGTCGTGACATCAGGCAAGGGCGGGGTCGGCAAGACCACGACGACCGCCGCGCTGGGAGCAGCGCTCGCGCAACGTGGCGACAAGGTCGTCGTCGTCGATTTCGACGTCGGCCTGCGCAATCTCGACCTCGTGATGGGCGCCGAACGCCGCGTGGTGTTCGACCTCATCAACGTGGTGCAGGGCGTTGCGAAGTTGCCGCAGGCACTGATCCGCGACAAGCGGCTGGAGAATCTCTGGCTGCTGCCGGCATCGCAAACCCGCGACAAGGACGCGTTGACGGAAGAGGGCGTCGGCAAGGTCATCGACGATCTGCGCGGCCGTTTCGACTGGGTGATCTGCGACAGCCCGGCCGGCATCGAGCGCGGCGCCTCCATGGCGATGCGCTTTGCCGACGAGGCCGTGATCGTCACCAATCCGGAAGTTTCCTCGGTGCGCGATTCCGACCGCATCATCGGCATGCTCGATTCCAAGACGGTGCGGGCCGAGAAGGGCGAGCGCGTCGAGAAGCACATCCTCATCACCCGCTACGATCCCTCGCGTGCTGCGCGCGGCGAGATGCTGACCATCGACGACATCCTCGAGATCCTTGCCACGCCCTTGCTCGGCATCATCCCCGAGAGCCAGGACGTGTTGAAGGCGTCCAACGTCGGCACGCCCGTGACCTTGTCGAACGCGGATGGAGCGCCGGCGCGAGCCTATATGGACGCGGCCAAGCGCCTCTGCGGCGAGAACGTGACGATGCATGTTCCTGCCGAGCGCAGAGGTCTGATGGATCGTTTGCTGCGACGGAGGGCTGCATGAGCATGGGTCTGCTTCGACTTCTCCGCGGTAAGAAGGCCTCGGCACCCGTCGCGCGCGAACGGCTGCAGATCCTGCTTGCCCATGAGCGCGGGATGCGTGGCCAGCCGGATCTGCTCGGCGTGCTGCGTGAGGAAATTCTCGCCGTCGTGTCCAGGCATGTGACGCTGGATCCGACCAAGGTCATCGTGCGGCTCGAGCGCGGCGACGAGGTCTCGACCCTGGAGGTCGACATCGAGGTCCCCAACGATTTCGAACGCAAGAAGGTGGCTGTCGCGTAGGGGGACGCGGCCGCAGACTTCCGTTTGGGGTGGGTGAGAAGGCGGTCCGCCGGGCATGGCGGGCCGCCTTTGTCTTGGGCTCACATCGACGGGACGGAACGAGCTCGGGGCCTCGATCGTTGTGAGACACCCGCGGTGGCAGTTGTGCGCTGCACCGCAGTTCCCTCAAGCGGGAGAGCGCCCATGATGTCCGAGGTCCAGGTTCATACCGTTGCCCGGCAGATGCTCGAACAGCACGGACTTGCTGCGATTGCGAAAGCCGCCGAGCAGGCCCAGGCCTGCGAGGGCCGCGGCGAGACCGACGAGGCCAGGGAATGGCGTCACATCGTGGACGCCATGAAGATCATGCGCGGCCCGCATCAGAGCTGACATTCGTAAGCGCGGGCGCCTTCAACGCTCCCCACGATCGCTGCCTTGCGGCGACGTGCGGTTCTGTGTCTGCGGCTGCCCGCGCTCGCCTGTCGCCTTGCAGGGGAGTGGCTCCCACGAGCCGTCCGGCGCCTGCTGATAGGCACTGCATGAGGACGGGGTGGATTTTTCCTCGCCTTTCTGGGCGTCGGCATTCCTCGCCTGTGCGGGCGCGATCAGCACCGCGGCCGCCGCAATCGCGCTGGCGAAAACGAAATGGATACTCCGCATGAGGACCTCCTGTTCGAATTCGAAGAGGTCGCATGCTTTCGAGGATTGTGACGATTTTGGGCCGGGCCAGCGGTTCCGTCGCGGAGTGCTTAATGCGGCGAAAAGCCAGGGCTCGCTATGGCGCGATGCGATTAGGATGAATCGTCATCGCGCTTTAGGTTGTTGTTCAAGCATGATCTTTTCGGAAAACCGCTGCGCACTTTTCCGGATCATGCTTTAGCCGCCCTTGCTGCGGATCAGGCCGGCGAGGTTGGTCTTTTGGGCTTCGCACCAGCCGGGCATGCCGAGCCGGCGCTGGTCCAGGTCGGTAGCCTGGGTCGCGACCGCGACCTCAACCATCAAGTCATCGTCCTGCTTCTCGCCCATCTTGCCGCCGGTGTGCATCCAGGCGATCGCTTTGCGCACCTTCTCGGTGGTGCCGTCGGGCAAGTGCATCTGCTGCGCCCTCTGCACGAGGTCCTGATAGACGAGGTCCGTGTTGGGGCACTCGACCTTGGCGGCAAAGGCCTGCAAGACCATCGTCACATAGGTCGATCGCGGCGGCGCGTCGCCAGCTTGGACCGGCGCAGCCAGCAGCAACAGGCCCGTCATCAGAAAACCGGTGCGCATCCCTGGAACCTCCTCCGTTTTTTTGAGAGGCTAGCGCCCGGCGCGCCGCTCCGCAATGGCGCGCGGCGCGATTGTCGTCGGTCCGGGCGGTGGGCTAACCTGCCGCCTCCCAGCCTCGGAGCACAACATGAGCCTGTTCAGTTCGCCGTTCGATCCCGCACGCGACACCGCGCTCGTCACCGGCGCGGGCAATGGTATTGGCCGCGCGATCGCGCTGGGCTTGGTCGGTGAGGGCGTCCGCACCATGTTCGCCGATGTGAGCGCGGAGAGGGTGCGTGCCGCGATCAGCGCCAGCGAGCAGCCCGCTCTGGCCGTGCCCTGGGTCGGCGATCTCGCCAGGCTCGAGGCCTGCGACGAACTGCTCGCTGCCGCACACGCAGCGCTGGGCGAGGTCACCCATTTCGTCCATAGCGCCTCGCCGCCGCGACGGGAGGCCGATCATGCCCTCGCGGTCGATCGCAGGACCTGGCAGGAAATGCATGCCGTCAATCTCGATGCCGGCTTTCACCTGGGGCGTGAACTCGCAAAGCGGCTGATCGCGGCGAAACGACCGGGCTCGTTCCTGTTTCTGACCTCGCTGCATGCGGGCACCCCGCGCAACCTGGCGCATTATTCGACGGCGAAGGCGGCCATGGCGATGCTGGTGAAGGAGTTGGCCAAGACATTTGGCCGCCACGATATCCGCGTCAACGCACTGGTGCCCGGCGCGATCGCGGCCGGCGGATTCGTCGCGGATCCCGCGCTGGCGCGCCACATTCCGCTCGGGCGTCTCGGCGAGGCCAAGGACCTCGTGCCGATGGCGCTCACGGTGCTGTCGAACAAGCTCTCCGCCTACGTCACCGGCGCGGCCTTCGTCGTTGACGGTGGGTTGTCGCTGACGAACTGGTTCGAGCCGCCGACGCTTGAAGCGTAAAGATCGTTCCGATCCCATCGGAACGAACTTTGGCGTCTTGGTTTGACGCGTTTCTCAACGCGACCCGGTATCCGCTTCGCTTGAAAGCGCTGTGCTTAGCGCTGCCAGGCCGGTACCGGATCGAGCGGCGTGCGATAGAGCTCGTTGTGATCGCGATCGGTGACCCGCACCGCGCAACCCTTCTGCTGCAGCTCCGGCTTCACCTGTGACAGCTCGCACGCCAGTTGATCGGCGCGATCGGAGGCAACCTCGATGTCTTCGAGGATGATTCCCCCCTGGTTCTTGAACTCTCCACCAACCACGAGATCGAAATAGTAGTAGGGCATCTGAATTCCCCGTGTGACGATCTGAGCTTCAGTGCAAGTCTCAACACATCATCGGATGATACCACTGAGTCGATAGTTGCCGAATGAACAAGCCGCGCAATCTCTGAGCTTATGGCGCAGAAATGATGTGCAGCCTGTGAGCGTGTTAACATTTTATTAAATATGTCCGCGCGACCATGAGGCATGGAATCGCAGCAGAACCGGGCTCCGGGAACCGGCAGCTGCACGAGAAGGCCGGCGGCATAGATCCCGACGGCCTTTTCTCTTGATCGGAAGACGTGCAAGGCATCGTTTCCCGTAGTCGCCCGGACTCAACGCATTACATCGACTCGGACAGCGTGCGCGAGATCGCGACGTCGAACTGTCGCCTGGCATCGTCTGAAGCGCGATGAGATCAGGAGCCATCGTCATCGCGCTTCAGGTTGTTGTCTTGAGCGTGGTCTTTTCGGAAAACCGCTACACACGCTCTTCCGGATCATGCTCTAACGCAGCGGCATTGGCGGGCGCACGATAGGTCCATCGTCATCGGCAACGGCTTGCGTTGTCGTGGCCGGCGCAGCTGGCGGCGGGACCGCGGCGGCCTGCGATGGCGGAGGCGCGAGCGGTGCGGGCGAGGAGGCCGGCATGTAGTTCCGTGCCACGGCCGGCTTGGGCTTGCGAACCGGAGGCGCGGCAGGCTGCGGCGGAAGCGCAGCGGCGCGTGCGCGCGGATCGACCGGTGGCTTCGCTTCGGCTGCCGGTTTCGGTGCAGGCGGCTTCGCCATCTCGCGCGCCATCTGCTCCTGCCCGGCCTTCAGCTCGGCGATGCTGGCCTTGAGCTGCTCGATCTGCTGCGCCATCGCGGTGAGATCGCGCGTCATCGATTGCACCGACTGCGTTGTGTCGACGGGCAGTGTTGGGGCAGGCGTGACTGCGGCAATTTGAGCGGCGGGCGGCGGCGCAGGTTGGCTGGCCGATTGATCTGCCGTGGCTTCCACTGCGGCCGGTGGGGCCTGCGCGGCGGCGACCGGAGCGGTCTGCGTCGTCGCAGGTAGCCACGAGGTCGCCGGCAGCAACGAAGTCAGTGCCGGCGTCCATTCGGCCAGCATTTGTGTTGCCGTGTCACCGTGCGTCTCCCAGGCGATGCTGGCGGCCACGCTGGCGCCGGCAAACAGGAACGCGACGGACGCACCGCGCAGCCACTTGCCGACCGAGGATCGCTTCTGCCTGACAGGAACGTCGCTGGACGTGACGCGGACAGCCGTGTCGACGAACGGTGCCGCGGCGGGCTTTCCGTAGACGACGTTGATGGTGGGCTCGGGCGCACGTGCCGGCTCCGGCGTGAACTTCGGCTCCAAAGTGAGCTTGGGCTCCGGAGTGAACTTGGGCTCCGGACGCGGCGCGATCTCCGGCGCCAGCGCAGGAGACGCGCTTGTGGACCGCGAGGCCAGCACGATCTCGGGAGAGATCTGAACCGCGTCGTGGGGGTCGTTGTCCTTGACCGTGTCCTTCACGATCTCATCGACGATTTGCTTGGCATTCAGCGTCGCGAGCATCGCAACTCCTTTGAAGCCTGATGTTTGAAGCCTAGGTCGTCCGCATTGGCGCGGCGCCGATCGGTTGAGGTGAGCCCATCCCGAGCCCCGTGGCTCACGAGTCCAGCCGCGTTTGACCAAAGCAAGGCGAGGGGATGGAGATGATGCGACGGTCCTCTGCCGTTTGTGGTGATGGAACCCGGTTAATCGAACACGCGCACGTGTTCCTTTCCCGCCTTGTTTTCAGCACGGTTTTGGCGATATGTGGCGGTGCTGGGGGTGCTGCTATCCGCTATCGGGGGGCCGGCGGTGCCAAGATCTCTACTCGTTTTGTTCGTCGCAGCCTTGTTGCCGCTGGGCGGCTGCATGCAGACGACACTCTCGCCATCGACGGATGCGAGCATGACGCCGCGCGACCGTCAGTTGCTCGCGCATACGCCGTACGCTCAGGCGAAGGTGCCTGAGCAATATCTCCGCCATATCGTGGACTACCACCGCAAGGAACAGCCGGGCACGATCCTGGTCGATACCGATGCGCGCTATCTCTATTACGTCCTCCCCGAGGGCAAGGCGATCCGTTACGGCGTTGCGGTCGGCGAGGAAGCCATGGCGTTCTCCGGCGTCGCGCGGGTCGGTCGCCTGGCGGAATGGCCGGACTGGGTTCCGACGGCGGACATCCAGGCGCGGCTCGGCCCTTATCCGGCGCGCGTTCCAGGCGGTCCCGCCAATCCGCTCGGCGCGCGGGGCATCTATCTGTACGTCGGCAACAAGGACACGCTCTACCGCATCCACGGCACCAATCAGCCCGAATATATCGGCCAGGCGATCTCGTCCGGCTGCATCCGGATGCGCAATGAGGACGTCATCGATCTCTACGACCGGGTAAAGCTCAATTCGACGGTCGTGGTGCTGCCGCCCGGGCAGAACGCGCAGGCCGAGACCGGCATGCGCTGGCGAAGCTGAGGGGCTGTGCGATCGGTCGGTTCCGTCGCAGAGGGGCGTTGGTGAGCCAGCGACGCTGACGGAATGCGTTTTCCTACTCGGGCCGCGCGATCCGCCATTGCAGCGTCGTGGCATTGCCGTTGGCGTCGCCCGGCGCCTTGTCAGCGGGCGACGTGTAGAGCGGACGATAGCGGTAGGCCCACATCTTGCTGCCGTCATCGCGGCTGATCACGGTGAAGTCGCCGACGGCCCTGGCGTCGGCCGTCGCGGCCAGCGGAACCCAGCTCTCGGTGCACTTACCGTTGCAATTCGAGGACTTTCCGGTGGTGTCGCGCTCGTAAATGTAAAGCGTCATGCCGTTGAGATCGACGAGCTTGGGGCCCTGTTTGGTCAGGATCACCTTCGCTGGAGCCGTCGGCGCCTCGACCTTCGGCGAAGGAGGGTCGCCGCCCCCGTGGCCGCCTGCGACCGCATGACTGGTCGAGAGCGTCATGGCTGCCGCCACAACGAGGAACCTGAACATTCCGAACTCCGTCCCACAAAGTTAATCGCACGTTAAGTGCCCAATGCGGCCGAGCTTAGCAGGCGAAGGTTAGTTCCTGGTTTCGTGCGCTGCGACAAATTCGGACGTGGTTCGGAGTTAGATTTGCGCATCGCGTTGCGGGGCGCGGCTGAGCTCGTTGCCGGCGGCGATGGCCTTGCGCAGCAGCCGCATCAGTTCCTCGCCCTCCTTCGCGCTGAGGCCACCCAGCATGATGCGCTGCGCAGATTCGACGGCTGGCGTGATCTTGCGCAACGTGCGCCGGCCTTCATCGGTGATTTGGAGCTCCCGCGCGCGGCGGTCGCGGCTGGAGGGGCGGCGCTCCGCGAGGCCTTTCTGTACGAGGCGATCGATCACGCCGGTGATGGTGGTGCGATCATAGGCGATCAATCCGGCGAGCGTCACCTGGTCGAGTCCCGGATTGGCCTTGATGGTCGCGAGCGCGGCGTACTGCACCGGCGTGAGATCGAAGCCGGCGTCTTCGACCTCGGCCAGGAACACCGCGACCGCGATCTGCTGGAAGCGGCGCGCCAGATGCCCGGGCATGTCGTTGTTGTCTTTCACCGACGTCTCCGCGGAGGTTTCGAGGTCGTTGACAAGTATACTGATCGTCAGCATACTGAGCAATATCCAAACAGAAATTTGACGGGAGAGGTGCTCATGCAATTCCATCTGAATGGATTTCAGCCGGGCGACCCCGAGATTGCCGATCCCGCCGAGCGCGTTCAGGCACCGGGCGCAACGGGCGCCGTGCCTGACGAGGTCGATGTTCTCATCGTCGGCTGCGGACCTGCCGGCCTGACGCTGGCCGCCCAGCTTGCGCAGTTTCCTGACATCAAGACTTGCATCGTCGAGCAGAAGCCGGGCCGGCTGCTGGTCGGCCAGGCCGACGGCATCGCCTGCCGCACCATGGAGATGTTCCACGCCTATGGCTTCAGCGAGCGGGTGCTGAAGGAGGCCTATTGGGTCAACGAAACGACGTTCTGGAAGCCGGATGAGCGGATGCCGGAGAAGATCGCCCGCAGCGGCCGGGTTCAGGACGTCGAGGACGGGCTGTCGGAATTCCCGCACGTCATCCTCAACCAGGCGCGCATCCATGACTGTTTCCTCGACGTCATGCGCAGATCGCCGGCAAAGCTCGAGCCGTATTATAGCCGACGCGTGCTTGATCTCCATGTCGATCCTGCCGGCGATGCTGCCGATCACGCCGTGACCGTGCGCCTCGAACGCGTCGATGCCGCGCACGAGGGCAAGGTCGAGACGATCAGGGCGCGCTACGTCGTCGGCTGCGACGGCGCACGCAGCACGGTGCGCAAATCGATCGGGCGCGAGCTGCATGGCGATTCCGCCAACCACGCCTGGGGCGTGATGGACGTGCTGGCGGTGACGGATTTCCCGGACATCCGCTTCAAGTCGCTGATCCAGTCGGCCGGGGACGGCAGCCTGCTGATCATTCCGCGTGAAGGCGGCTACATGGTCCGCATCTATGTCGAGCTCGCAAAACTCGATGTCGGCGAGCGCGTTGCGAGCCGCAACATCACCGCCGCCGACGTGATCGCCAAGGCGCAGCGGATCCTGAAGCCGCATACGCTCGAGGTGAAGGAAATCGCCTGGTGGTCGGTCTACGAGATCGGCCAGCGCCTCACCGACAGGTTCGACGACGTGCCGGACGCCGACACCGATGCGCGCCTGCCGCGCATCTTCATCGCCGGCGATGCCTGCCATACGCACAGCCCGAAGGCGGGGCAGGGCATGAACGTCTCGATGCAGGATGCCTTCAATCTCGGCTGGAAGCTCGCCGGTGTCCTCCGGAGCCGGTGCGCCCCAGGCCTGCTGCATTCCTATTCGGTGGAGCGCCAGGCGGTCGCGAAAGAGCTGATCGATTTCGACCGCGAATGGGCAGGGATTCTCGCCTCGGCCGCCAAGGCCGGCGGCGCCGATGCTGCCAAAACGCAGGACTATTTCGTCAGGCATGGGCGCTATACCGCGGGCACGGCAACGCACTACAGGCCATCGGTGCTCACCGGCGAGGCTTCGCATCAGCACCTCGCGCAGGGCCTCGTCATCGGCAAGCGCTTCCATTCGGCGCCGGTGATCCGGCTGGCGGACGCCAAGCCGGTCCATCTCGGCCACGCCGCGCAGGCCGACGGCCGTTTCCGCATCTACGCGTTTTCGCCTGCGGAGGATCCTGCGGCTGCCGGCTCGGCCATTCGCGCGCTGTGCGGCTTCCTCACCGACGCTCGGGAATCACCATTGCGGCGATACACGCCTGCTGGCGCCGACGTCGACAGCGTGATCGACCTGCGTGCCGTCTTCCAGCAGGATCATCGTCAGCTTGCCGTCGCGGCGATGCCGTCGCTGCTGCTCCCGCGCAAGGGCCGCTATGGTCTGATCGACTACGAAAAGATGTTCTGCCCGGACCTCAAGGGCGGCCACGACGTTTTCGCAATGCGAGGGATCGATCGAAAGCGCGGCTGCATGGTCGTGGTGCGGCCCGACCAGTATGTCGCGAATGTGCTGCCGCTCGACGACTATGCCGGGCTTGCATCGTACTTCGACCGCTTCATGCTGAAGGTGATCTGACGCCCGGAGTCGAGTTCCCTGCACGTACAATTTAAGAAAGTTCTTCGCGGCCAGATTTCATCGATCGTAACATGTGTATCCAAAGATGCAGTCATCCACTCGGGGCAGCGGGGCACGGGAGGATGAAATGAGCCAGAGCCAGGCGGAGACGCGCCGTCAGCAGAATGTCGCTAAGCGGTCGATGACCAAGGAGGCCCAGCAGCTTGCCGGGTTGATTGCCGGACTGCGCAAGTCCCTCGAAGCGATCCACAAGGAACGGACGAGCACAAAGCTCAGCGGCGCCGAGATGGGTTTGCTCGACGAGCGCCGCAACAATCTGTTGCTCACCATTGCAGCCCTCGATGACCGCCTCTCGGCGGTGCAGGGCCTGATCAATCTCGGCCGCCCCCACGTTATCCGCGTGCATTAGCGCCGATCCGGCGCAGCAGGATCGGCTCCGTTGCCGATGGTACGGGGCGTGCCCATACCGCCTGCGGATGGCACCAAATTGCCACGCTCCCGGCGAATTGCCGCCAAAACCCGCTGTCACGAGAAGGCTGGGTGCAGGGCGACGCCAGGGGATGCGAATTGGCCTACAAAATGGTCGCAGAACGCGACAACGAGAAGTACAGCTTCGCCCGCGAGAGCCGGTTGGTCATCGTGGCGAAGGCAAAGGTGTGGGCGAGCGAGGGATGGCGGGTCGTCATCACCGACCAGGACGGCAAGGCCTACGTGCCGCCCGAGTTCGATCAGCAGTCGGCGGCGTGATCGCGAGACGGGGCGAGGGGACGACAGTTTGACGTCGTTGTTTCGACCTCGGCGCGGCTTGACTGTGCCCCTGATGACTGTCGTAGCCGCCACCGTGCTGACGTTGACGGATGCGGCCGCGCAAAATCTCGACGCCGGCAAATCGCCCGCGAAGCTCTTTGCTGACGGCTGCGCGACCTGCCATCGCAGTCCGCGCGGTCTCGCCAAAGGCCGCTTCAGCCTGACGCTGTCCTGGTTCCTGAAGGACCATTACGCAACCAGCGCCGACTCGGCCAGGGCACTCGCCGCCTATCTCGTTTCGGTCGATGAATCGCCGCCCCGGGGCGCGGCCAAGCCTGGCGCAAAGCCGCCTCGATCCGCGCCGCGTCAGCCCAAGCCGGTTCAGAGCCAGTAGGCGCGCCGGCATCGGGGCATCAACGCACCGTGGTCTCCGAAAACAGGTTGATAACCACGACCCCGGACACGATCAGCGCGATGCCGACGAAGGCCGCGGCGTCCAGGATCTGGCGGAACAGCACGAAGGAGACGGTGGCGGTCAGGATGATGCCGACCCCGCCCCAGATCGCATAGGCGATGCTCAACGGGATGACCCGGATCGCCACCGACAGCGCGTAGAACGAGGCGACGTAGAACAGCACCATCGCCAGCGTCGGCCAGGGACGGGTGAACTGCGCGGACTGCTGCAGGAACGCCGACGCTGTGACCTCGAACACGATGGCGAGGGCAAGAGCCGTATAGGCGTTGAAGAGGGAGCTCATGCGGAGACCAGGCCGACGATGGCTGACATATGACGGCGCATACCATGCGGGGGTGACGTGCCTGCGACAGCTTGGAGCGCGGTGCAAAGGCTCCGCGGTCGGCCCGGATGACCAAGCCGCCGCGCGATGAATCGCGCAGCGGCTCCGTGACACGGCGACGGTCGAACGTGGCTTCAATCGATCCGCACCGAACTCGACGATCGCCTTCGCGCGAGATAGATCGCAGCCTATGCCGACGCCATGGCCGACATGTTCTGCGCCTATCTTGCGAGGTTGTTGCGGCGCTGAGGAATTGCCGGCAGCAGCGTTCGAAGGTTGATTGTTGTTCAGATTTCGGGGGATTATGGGTTAGCCTCGCCGCGTTCGTCATCCATTCATCGAGTCCCCACACCATGCACGTTCTCCGCGCCCAGTTCCGCATTGAGACGCAGCGCGCGCTGGAATTTGCCGCATCTCGCGGCTTCGGCGTGATCGTGGCGGCGGACGAGCGCGGGCCGCGAGCCTCGCACGTGCCATTCGTGCTGACCGAGCGCGGCGGGCAGACTGTCGTGCAGATCCACTTCACCGCCAAAAATCCGCTTGTGGCGCTGGCCGATGGCAGCAGACGATTTCTGCTGATCGTTACCGGCGACGATGCCTATGTCTCCAACGACTGGTATGCCTCACGCGACAACGTCTCGACCTGGCTTTACGAAGCGGTGCACCTGTCGGGCGTGGCCCATCTGCGCGGGCTCGACCAGAACCGCGGACACGGCGATGCGCTGCTCGCAGTCTCCGAGGCGCGCCTACCGAAAGAACCCTGGGACCTCGCGCAGATGGAGCCGGGCAAGCGCGAGAGCATGCTGGCTGCGATCCGCGTCGTCGATCTCGTGGTGGATGAGGTCGAAGGGCAGGCCAAGCTCAACCAGCACAAGAGCGATGCTGACCATGTCGCGGTCGCCGACCGATTGGCGCGGTCGCAGGAGTCGGGTCACCGGCGGCTGGCGCGCAAGATGCAGGCGCTGCGGCAGGGGCTTGGATACGAGATGCCGTAACGCTTGCCTCGCGCAACGTTTGACCTTACGGACCTTCCTCATGCTCGTCATCTCCATTCAGAGCCAGGTGGTCCACGGCCATGTCGGCAACAGCGCGGCCGCCTACGCCATGCAGGCGGAGGGCGTGAACGTTGCGGCGGTGCCGACGACGCTGCTGTCAAACCATCCGCTCTATCCGAGCCTGCGCGGGCGGGTCCTGGAGAGCGATCTCGTCGCCGATCTCCTGAAGGGCGTCGAGGATCGCGGCCTGGTGGACGAAGCCGCGGTGCTCGTCACCGGCTATCTGGGCTCGCCGGGCAATGCTGCCGTGATCGCCGATTTCGTCGAGCGGGCGCTCACGCGGAATGCGAAGCTCGTCTATCTCTGCGATCCCGTGATCGGCGACGACGGCCGCGTCTATGTCGCGGACGGCATCTTGGATGTGGTTCGGCACCGGTTGCTGCCGGCGGCGAACCTCACGACGCCGAACCAGTTCGAGATCGAGCTGCTCTCCGGTCTCACCATTGCCGATGCCCAGGGCCTCCGCGCGGCCTGCTCCGCGCTGGCAGGAGTGGGCCGCATCGACGTGGTCGCCACCGGCTGCACGCTCACTGACACGGCGGCGGGGCAGGTGGAGACGATCCTGTGCGCCGACGGGCGATTGTCGCGCTTTGCGACGCCGCGCCTGCCGATCCGCCCCTATGGCACCGGCGACCTCCTCACCGGACTGATCGCGGCGCAGCTGGCCAAGGGCGAAGCGCTGGAGTCGGCCGTGCGGCTTGCGGTCGACACGATCTTCGCGGTGCTGGTGCGCACGCAGGACGCCGGCTCCGCCGAGATGCGGCTCGTGCCGCTGCCGACGCGCGGGCCCGATGCCTGATTGACGGTTCAGGTCGCGGGCTTGACAGCCGATTGCGCCGACTTCTGCTGCTTGGCCGGGCTCTTCTGATCGCGTGCCGCGTGCGCCTTGGGCGGCTTGGCGCTGGCGGCCCGCGTCTTCCTCGACTTGACGTTCGCGGCTTCCTTGCTGTCGGTCGCAACGCCGCGGCGCGAGATGTATTCCTTCCCGTCGATCGGTCCGACATGCGGCGGATCGCGGCCGAGATAGGGGCGGCCGATGCCGAACGCCTTGCCGTTGGCGTCGACCCACTTCCACAGGATCTCGGTCGAGACCCAGCGCTGCGCGCGGTTGTTGCCCTGGGTGCTGACGATGTCGGCCGCCATGCCGTGGCCATAGCCGCCGCGCGTGCTGCCTCCGTGATAGGAGCGGTCGGAGGCAGCCTTGAGGCCGCTCGCGATCGACTGGCGATAGTCGTCGCGGAATGCGCTGGTGATGCCGGGCGACAGGCCGGCGGCTTCGGCCGCGAGCAGCGTGCGGAACAGCTTCTTCTTGAAACTCTTGTCCATGCCGCCGATGACGTAGTCCATCATCGACATGCCGGCACGCTCGGCCGCCTTCGGATCCTTCCAGGCGAAGTCCTGATCGACCAGCTTCGTGAAGCTACGCATCACCGTGACCGTCTTGCCCTTGCGCTTAACGGTGACGGCGCGCCGCTCCTGAACCTTGATCGTGTCCTCCTTGGCGGTGCGCTGATAGAGCGCCCAGAGGTAGCGGTCGATGCAGGCCTCGATGACGAAGCATTCGTCGAGCACGGCGACGGTGTCGGCCGGCGGAGATGGCTTGGCCGCAGGTGTGGCGGGGCCGCTTGCGATCGCCGCAGGTGACAGTACGTCCGTCGTGACGATCTCGGTGGGATCGGCGGAGGCGAGCTTGACCGGCTCTGGCGCGGGATCAGCCTCGCTGACGATGGCTTCCGGTTCAGGCGCAATCTGCGGTGCGGGCGCCGCCTCCGTCGGCAGGATGAGTGTCGGGTCGGCCGAAGCGAGCTGGACGGTTGAGGCATGCTCCTCCGGCGTGTCCTGCGACGTCGCCATCGGGGCAGGCGCCGCAGCGACGGCGGCGGCGATGTCGGCGGTCAAGGCGATGCCGTCCTCGATCGTTGCAGCGCGCGGCACGTCGGCGAGTTCGAGGCGACTGACATCCTTGGCGCGCGAGACGGCAGCCACATTGGCGCTGCTGTTCTCGATGAGGGCAGGCGCATAGGCGGAGAGAGACAACACCAGCCAGCCGGCGAGAACGGCCGAGGGACACGACACCGCCACCAGAAGAGACCGCCGATCGTTCATGATCCCTGCCTCCAAACGGTTCTGTCCGAACCATCTTGTCCGAACAGTCATGATGCAAACGGTTGACGAAACAGTCTTGCACGGAAAGGCAACGCAGTTCGTCGATTGTTCGGGGGACGGTGTGGCGGCGCAATGGCGCAAATAGGCGAGAACGGGCTTTTCAAGGCGGGTGTTGCCGAGCTGCAACGCGGGTTCCACGCCGCCAGTGTGAAACGACGGCAAATGCAGCATTGTCGTCAACTTGCAGCGATTGCATTTACGCAATCTTGGATTGTGGTCGTGCATTTCTCTCGTGTCGGCAATCTTTGGTAGAAGCTGAAAGGACGTCGCCTGTGAAATTGAATGCATGTTGGCCGCATTCGTCGCCGATGAATCCGGCGCCACCGCGATCGAATACGGCCTGATCGCAGCTGGAATCGCGCTCGCCATCATCGAGGTCATCTACGCTCTCGGCACCGATCTCGTCGCAAAGCTGCAATCGCTGGCAACAGCATTGAAATAAGGTCCCTGCATCCTCTCTCTCGTGTCCCGGACGCGATCATCACCTGGACCATTTGGTGAGGCCGAAGACGATCGCCGCGCCAGTCGGCCCGGCGGGGATGGAACCGTGGCCTAATCTCTTCGATGGCTGGGGCAATGTGCTCGGTGGCAGAGTACCGCTCATGGAAGCGCCACGTCGCGGTTAGCGTGATTCGTCCAAGACCTTGTACGCATTGAGCATATCGCTATGCATCGTGCGCGCTGTTGCGATGCAGCAAGACATGTCGCAATGCAACAAAACGCGCCTAAATAGGCTCCGACCCTCACTCTCGGAGCATCACCATGAACAAGAAGACTTTGTCGATCGCCGCCGCCGTCCTGACCATCGTGGGCGGCACCGCCGCTGGCGCCGCCGAGCTGCCGACCTATGAGGCCAACGGCCTGCCGGTTTCTCCGCTGCAGGTGCGCGTGCTCGGAGCCGCGCATGTCGAGCAGCAGGTCGCCGCGCCCGCCACGGTCGCCTCGGTCCACCAGGCGAAGGTGCTCAGCCCCCGCAAGGTGACGACCGCGGACGTCACCACGGGCACGGCCCGCTAGGACTGAGGTCGCCTGAGACAGATAGGCCTCGCGCAGCGCGAGATTTCACCGCCTCGTGCGGCCACGAAGAAGCCGCATGCGCGTTGCGCGTGCGGCAATCACGGTCCTGCGCGGCATCGTCGCGATGTCTGCGTGCCAGCCCTGCAAGCGCGTGGGTTGAGCGGTTCAGCGTGCCGACATATCGCTTGATGCATGGATCAGCGGGCGAGCGGCGCTGACGCTCTCACTCAGAAGAACGATGCAGCGCCGGCACTGCTCGGCGTGGTCTGCGGCCTTGCCGCGGCGCTGTTCTGGGCGCTCGGCTTTGCCGCCACGCGGCACGGCCTCAAGGTCGGCTTCACGCCGGTCGATCTCCTGGTGCATCGCTATGTTTGGTCGGGCATCGTGTTCCTGCCGCTGGTCGCGCGTGCGGGCATCTCCGATCTCTGCGGCATCGGCTGGAGCAGGGGCCTCGTGCTGATGGTGCTCGGCGGCCCCGTGATGTCGCTGATCTCCTACACCGGCTTCCTGTTCGTGCCGCTCGGCCACGGCAGCGTGATCCAGCCCTCTTGCGCGACGCTGGGCGGCCTGCTGCTCGCGGCGGTGGTGCTGAAGGAGCGGATCTCCGCCTCGCGGCTTGCCGGCGCGATCGTCATCGTCGGCGGCCTCGGCGTGATCGGCGCGGAATCGATCGGCCATATCGGGACCGACGGCGTGCAGGGCGATCTGATCTTCGTGCTCACCGGATTCATGTTCGCCGGCTTCGGTGCGATGTTGCGCCGCTGGCGCGTCTCGGCCGTGTCGGCTGCACTTGTGATCAACGTGCTGTCGCTGCTGCTGTTGCCGGTCTACGTTGCGACCGTCGGCTTTGCCCATATGGCGGCGATCGGCGTGACCGAGAACGCGATCCAGGCGCTGGCGCAGGGCGTGCTTGCCGGCCCCGCCGCGCTCTATCTCTACGCCGTCTCGGTCCAGCGCCTCGGCGTTGCCCGCGCCGCGGTGTTTCCGGCCTGCGTGCCGGCGCTGACGCTGCTCACCGGCTGGCTGTTGCTCGGCGAGCCGCCGACGATGTTGCAGACGGCAGGGCTCGTGACGGTGCTGTGCGGGTTCTACCTGGCACAGCGGCAAAGCTAGCGGATCTCAAGCCTTCCGCACGAACTCCGACTTCAGATTCATCGCGCCGATGCCGTCGATCTTGCAGGCGATGTTGTGGCCGTCGCTGGCGTCCTGCAGGCGGATGTTGCGCACCTTGGTGCCGCCTTTGACGACCGAGGACGAGCCCTTGATCTTGAGATCCTTGATCACGATGACGCTGTCGCCGTCGGCGAGCACGTTGCCGTTGGCGTCGCGCACGCCGGCATCCTGCGCCGTGTCCGCGGCCGCTTCCGCCGTGCCGCTCCATTCATGGCCGCATTCCGGGCAGACCCAGAGATCGCGGTCCTGATAGGCGTGCTCGGAGCTGCAGGCCGGGCATTTCATCGTGTCGGTCATGTCTGTCTCGTCTCAACGGTTCGTTCGCGGCGCGACCGTAGAGGCGGGAACCGGGAAAGCAAGGAAAAGCTGCAAGCCGCACGGGCAGGGCCTCGCCTGCCGGTGCGATGTCACCGAAACAGCGCGACGAAGATCACGTAGAGCCAGCCCAGGATGCCGTGGATGATCGCCCACAGGATCGAATGGTTGTTGGTGTAGGAGATCGCGATGGCGAGCGCCGAGCCGAAGCCCACGCCGTATTTCGCGCCCTCGACGCGGACGCCGTAGTAGCGATTGCCGTTCATGGTGATGCCTCCTGAATCGTCGGATGAGCGCTGAGCCTATGCGGTCGCCGTGATCCTGGCGAGCGGCATGATCAATGAGCCAACGTCGCCCGCGCGGGATTGAGCTGCGTCAACGGCATTGCGCGCGAGGGTCGTATCCTCTTGCCGAAATGATCACCGGAGGCAGAGCGATGGACGACACGCTCAGAGCAAAAATCCAGGTCTTGCTGGACCAGCACCGAACGATGCGGATCGCAACCGTCCGCCCGGACGGCTGGCCGCAGGTGACGACCGTCGGCTACGCCAACGTAGACTTCACCATCTACTTCCTCTGCGGCATCGACAGCCAGAAGGCGCAGAACCTGTCCCGGGACGACCGCGTCTCGCTGGCGATCGACGACGACCCGGCGGAAGTGATGGAGATCACCGGCCTGTCCATGGCGGCGCGGGCGGTGGCCGTGACCGATCCGGCCGAAGCCGAGAAGGCGATCGCGCTGCTGATGGCGCGCTATCCCGAGCAGAAGGCCCTGGGCCTGACGGTGCCGAAGCCATCCGAGGTGCGGCTGATCCGCCTCACGCCGACGGTGATCTCGCTGCTCGATTACTCCAAGGGCTTCGGACACACCGATCTCGTGACGTGCTGATGACGCGCGCGGCAAGCTTGCGAAGACGAACGGTCATCCGCTCCCGCCTTGACGCAGATCAACCCGGCCTTTCCCTGCAAATCTAGGCTCCATCGATGACTCAATCGCGGTGAGGTCAGGCCATGTCGCACACTGTTCGAATCTCCATCGGCATCGTCATCCTGATCGTCTTGTCGCTGCTGTTTCTCTTCAGCGTCGTCCACACCGCCGCGGGGGCCTCCAGGTCCGGCTCGCGCGCGATCGCCGAAGGACATCGCCTGGCGCGGGCCTGGTGCCAGACGTGTCACGCCGTCGAGCCGCACATGATCGGAGTGTTCGACGAGGCCCCGGGCTTCCAGGCCATCGCGGACCGGAACGGCACCACCGCGCTGTCGCTCAAGGTGTTCTTGAGGACCAGCCACCAGAACATGCCGAACCTCGTGATCTCGCCGGAGCAGGCCGACGCGCTTTCGGCGTATATCCTGAGCCTGAGGGGCGATTGAGGGCCCGGCCGGACGACAATTGCGAAAACAACCCCATGCACAGTAGACATCGCCATGGAATCGTTCGGGATCTGGCTTGAATTCCGTAATACCGAATTTTAGTTGTGCCGTCGGGCAAAACAGGCGCATGATGTCACGGTGGAGTCCCTCGACGTCGAGGCGCTCGATGCGTAGCCTCCGCCCGTAACGCGCGACGAGCCCGCCATGACCTTCCTTCTCAACATCGACGTCCCCGACGTCGCCAAAGCCACGACCTTCTACACCGAGGCCTTCGGCCTGACGGTCGGCCGCCGCTTCGGCGCCGACTTCGTCGAGCTCAACGGCTGGCCGGCGCCGGTGTATCTGCTGACCAAGCAGGCCGGCACGATCGGCGCCGGCGGCGACCGCCGCCGTTACGAGCGGCATTGGACGCCCGTGCATATCGACGTCGTCGTTGACGATGTCGATGCCGCCGTGGCGCGTGCGCTCGCTGCCGGTGCGATCCTTGAGGCGCCGGCGCGCGATGCGCCCTATGGCCGGATCGCGATGCTGGCCGATCCGTTCGGGCACGGGTTCTGTCTGCTGGCGTTCAGCGCGAGAGGGTATGACGCGTTGTTGGGGAGTTCGTAGTTCGCGACCGGGCTGCGCTTGCTACGATCGCCAGCGGACAGCGAAGCCAGAATCGGGGCGGCATGCCAAAGCAGGCGAAAAGCAGATCGACGAGGAAGCTGAAGACCTACCAGACCTCGCTCGGATTCTACGATCAGGCGATCGCCGCGCCCTCGATGAAGGCGGCGCTGCAGGCCTGGGGCGCCAGCTCCAACCTGTTCCATCAGGGCGCCGCGAAGGAGACCGACGATCCCGACATCGTCGCGGCGACCATGGCGAAGCCGGGTGTCGTGCTCAGACGTCCGGTCGGCTCGGACGGCCCGTTCACCGAGAGTGCAGAGCTGCCGACCGATCTCGGCGAGGGCGAGGGCCAATCCGAACGCAAGCTCAAGAGCAAGCCCAAGGGCAAGCCCGAGAGCAAATCCAGGAAGCGCACAGCCAGGACCGCAAGGAAACCGTCCCGCAAGATCGACGATCAGGCCGCGCGCAAGGCCGCGGTGTCGTTCGAGAAGGAGGAACGGCGGCGCGAAGCCGAGCGCCGGAAAGAGGAGGCGGCCCGCGCCAGGGAGCGCGCGCGCCGGGACAAGGCGGTCGCGACAGCGCAGGCGGCGCTGGACAAAGCGAGGCGGGAGCACGAATCGCGCAGCGAGGAGATCGAGGCGGAGCGGGCTGCGCTGGATGCGCGCGCCGAGGCCGAGCAGGGCCGCTGGGACAAGCAGCGAACGAAGCTGGAGCAGGCGCTACGTCGCGCGCGGGAGTAGCTTGCGCGGGCCGGGAGGGATTCCTTTACCACGCCATCCAGTCCCGGCCGAACCGCCGGACGTTTAGGAGTTGCGCCAAAATTCTGCGGTATCCTCGCTGCGATTGCGGATGCGTCGGACACGCCGTGCGACGCCGCCGCAGGATTACGGGATCTGTCATGAGCGATCATCGCGCCGCAGTCAGGCATCACACCTTGCGTACCGGCATCGTGGAATTCGACAACGGCACCGGCAGCACCGTCAGCTTGCCCTGCACGATTCGCGACGTCTCCGGCACCGGCGCGCGACTGCAACTCAACTCCTCGCTATGGGTCGCCGAAGCGTTCACGCTGGTTTTCGCGAGCGGCCTGCGCAAGGCCTGCCGCGTTGCCTGGCGCAAGGAGCGGCTGATCGGGAGCGCGTTCGCGGACGGCTATGCCAGCGTGGACGAGCAGGTCGCCATGATGACCGCGGAGGAACAGTCCCGGCACCGCCTCGGCATCGGCGCGCGCGTCAAAGCCGCGCGCGAAAAGCGCGGCTACACGCAAGCCCAGCTCGCCGAGCGCCTCAGCGTCACGCCCGCCTTCGTGGCATCGGCCGAGAAGGGCGAGGCGGACATTCCGTTGTACCAGCTGATGCACATCGCGGATTTGCTGATGGTCGGTCTCGACGGGCTGGTTGCGGGGCCGGTGCCCGAGGGGGTGGATGCGGCGTAGGGCGTCACGGTCCGTCGCCCGGTCTCGGTCCGTTCGCATTGCGCGCGCTGAAATGCCGGAGCGCGCGCCTTGTCCTTCGAGACGGCGCTGACGCGCCTCCTCAGGATGAGGCTAAGCACGATATTCGCCCGCTGAAGCTGCTGCCGCGCACTTCGTCCTCATCCTGAGGAGCCCGCTCAAAAGCGGGCGTCTCGAAGGATGGCCGCAGAAAAAATCTCGCGCGAAATTTGCTTGCCTTGCCCGGCATCCTTTTGCACTCTCGCTGCGAAGGAGACCAACGCAATGAAGAAAATGACCATCGCCTATGCGCTGGGAACGGCCCTGGTGCTGAGCCTCGCCACATCGGCTGTCGACGCAAAGCCCCGGAAGCAAGTGGTTCGCGCACCGCAGGAGCGGCTGATCGTCACGGCGCCCGTGCTGCGGCCGACGCCATGGGACTACAACATCATTCCGCGCTATCGCTATCGTCCCGAGGACGACAAGGTCGATCCCTACGGTCCGCCGCTGGTGCCGTCCTACGTTCGCTACGAGGGATGGCGCTGGCCGTATTGGTGGTGAAGGCCGACATTTCGTGGGGTGGGCAAAGCGGAAGCGTGCCCACCAACGCGTTTCCGGCACGAGATGGTGGGCACGGCGCTTTGCGCCTTTGCCCACCCTGCAGCCTGGCCGTATTGGTGGTAGAGCCGGGCTACGCCTAACCGCCCTCAATCGCCGCAAGCCGCAGAAACTGCCGCTTCATCGCGTTGACCCTGGCGAGATAACCCGCGACGAGGTGATCGCCGCAGCGCTCGCCGGCGAGCATCTGAAACTTGCGGCGCGCATAGGCCGTGGCGGGACCTGCGCCGCAGAGATGGATGAAGGCGGCCAGATCCTGCTTCTGCGTCGCGCTTGCCTTGATATCGCCCGCGAGGGAGAGAACCAGCGCCATTTGGCGGTCGAGATACACCGAGGCCAGCTCGATGGCGTGGCTCGGGACCGCGCGGATGTAGAAGCTGGTGAAGCCGCAGCCGGTCTGCGTCACCGCGTTGCCGCGAACGCAGAACCGCGCGGCCTCCGCGAAGGCCGGGTCGGTCATCTGGAACAGGCCGACGGCGCTGGAGGCGGGCCGGTAGATCGCCAGCGGATTGAAGCTCCATCGCCAGCGCCAATAGGTGCGCGCCACCGGATTGCCTGAACTCTCGACCTGCGCCAGCGCGGCCAGCAATTCCGGCGTGATCGTCGCGGTGGAGGCTTTCCGGAACAGCGGACCGTAGCTTGTCCAGGTCTCCGCCGGCTCCTTGTCGAGGGCGTTGCCGATGAGAACGAACAGCTCGGTCGGCTTGCGGATCAACTGATAGGCGATGTTCACAAGCGCGACGGCCGCAAGCAGCACCGCCACGCTGCCTCCGATCCTGATCATCCGCGGTGCGCGCGCGAACCTCCTTCGAACCCACCGAGCGCTCCGCCGGACGCTGCGAAGGCGGGAGGGGAGGCTCTTGCGTTTCGTTGCCATGGCGTTGTGAGCGTGCAATTGCGGAGATAATGGACTTTTTGCGCTCTGCGAAAAGAGCTTACAGGATGGGAATCGCTTCGTTCCAGCGTCGGGCCGAGGGCAGGGCCATCGCATATGATGTGTTGGAACGGTCTGCACAAGCGCCTCGTCCTTCGAGACGACCGCTTCCAGCGGTCTCCTCAGGATGAGGCTAAACGGCACCGCGCCCGCTGATACTGCTGCCGCATGCTCCGCCCTCATCCTGAGGAGCCCGCCAAGGCGGGCGTCTCGAAGGATGGCTGCAGGCGAGTGCGCTTCCCTTATACGACTGCGCTGGGGCCAGGGGATTCTTGCGGGTCGGGTCGGCGAAGGTGTAGCCCACGTCTCGCCCCGCTGCAGGCGGAGCGAGACGGTGACTTGGAGCAACTCGCTCAGATCAGGAAGTCGGTCGCGTGCAAGCTCGCCGCATGGACGCCGTCGAGCGTGATGGTGTCGTTCGCCGACAGATGGATCACGGCATCGCCAGCGGTGTTGTCGCTGATCAGTTTCGACAACGCCGCCCAGTCCGCAAACCCGTAATCCTGCACGTTGATCAGGTCGTGCTCGGTCGCGGTGCTGCCGACCGCCTTGTTGCCCTGATCGAAATCGGTGATGAGATCGTTGCCGGAGCCGGTATCGAAGACGAAGGTGTCGCTGTTGCCGCCGCCGGAAAGCTGGTCATCGCCGGCGCCGCCGTTGAGGATATCCCTTCCGCCGGTAATCGAGCCGGGCGTGGCAGGGGCATAGCTCGCGGCATCGCCATAGAGGTGATCGTAAGTTGCCCCGCCGGTGAGGATATCGTTGCCGCCCTGGGCATTGCCGGACATGGTCCGCGCATCGCCGTAGAGCTCCGGGTGCGCAAACTGGATGGTGTCGACACCATCGAATTCGAGCGTGAGAATGTCATCTCCCCCTCGGGCATTGTCGGTCAGCGAGGTCACCGAATCTCCGTAGCCAAATCCGCCGGTTATGGCGACCTCGGTGCCGAAGGTGAAGGTGATGTTGTCATTGCCGCCATGCGCATCGCCGCCGATGGAGCCGATGGCATCTCCGCTGGCTGTCGCAAAGCCCTGCAGGGTGTCCACATCGATTGCGAGCGTGTCATTGCCGCCCTGCGCCGTGCCGGTCATGGAACCGCCGGCATCGCCGGCATACACGTGGTCGTAGCTTCGCCAGCCCACCGCGCTCGTGATGGTGTCGCTGCCGCCGTGCGAATTGCCGGACATGTCGCCGGCGACATCCCCGAAAACATGCACGTCGGTATAAAGCGAGTCGGCCCCGACACTGATCGTGTCGTTGCCGCCCCTGGCGTCGTCGGTCATCGCCCGGGCGTCGCCGACCACGAGGAAGGCATTCCAGCCGTAGCTGCCAGTCACGGTCAGGGTGTCGTTGCCGCCGCGGGAGTGGCCATGCAGCGTCGTGTCGTCCTCGCCGAAGATCGTGACGTCCACTTCAGGCTGGGTAACGGTGACCGTCACGGTGTCGTTGCCGCCCCAGGCATCCGTGGTGGTCGGAAAATTCGGATCGCCGTGGATGGTTTCGATTTGACCAAACTGGTCGAGCAGGACGTCGATGGTGTCGTTCGGCAGATATCGCATGGCGTAGCTCCCATTTCGTTGCAATCTGCGATGTCGCCCCATGCGCCACGGAGCGACATCGCGGCTTTTCGATTCAGTTCCTCAGATGATGAAGTCGGTCGGATGCAGGTTCGCCGCCTGGACGCCGTCCAGCGTGATTGCATCATTGGCCGACAGATGGATCACGGCATCGCCGGCGGTGTTGTCGCTGATCAGGCTCGACAATGCCGTCCAGTCGGCAAAGCCGTAGTCCTGCACGTCGATCAGATCGTGCTCCACCGCGGTGCTGCCGACGGCCTTGTTGCCCTGATCGAAGTCGTTGATCGTGTCGTTGCCGGAACCGGTGTTGAAGACGAAGAGGTCGCTGTTTCCCCCGCCCCACAACTGGTCGTCGCCGGCTCCGCCGTTCAGCGTGTCGATGCCGCCGGTGATCGAGCCGGGCGATGCGGGTTCATAGGTCCGCGCATCGCCATACATGAAGTCCCGGCCGGCGCCGCCGTCGAGGATATCGTTGCCGCCCTGGGAATGACCCGCCATGATCGGCGCGTCGCCGAACAGCGACGAGGCGGCATCCGCGTACTGGCCGTCGATCTGGACGGTGAGGACATCGTCGCCGCCCTGGGCAAAATCCATCAGGGACGTCGACGAATCCCCCGACAGGGATGCGCCGGATATGGGGCTGTCGCCGTTCAGCGTGACCGTCAAACTGTCGTTGCCGCCTTGCGCAAGGCCGCGCAGGGCACCGATGGCGTCGCCGCTGACCGTCGCCGCGCCGTCGATGGTGAGCACGCTGACATCGAGCGTGTCGTTGCCGCCGTGCGAGGTGTCGATCATGGAACCGCCGGCATCGCCGGCGAACAGGTTGGTGCCACCGCGCCACCCGATCGAGCCGGTGATGTCGTCATTGCCGCCTTGGGCATTGCCCGACATGTCGCCCGCGACATCGCCGAAGGCCGAGACGGTGGTGTAGACCGTGCCATGGGCATCCGCGACGATAGTGTCGTTGCCGCCCCTGGCGTCATCGATCATCGATTGGGTGTCGCCGACCAAGAGGCCGGTGTTCCAGCCGCCGCCGATGTCGGCGATGAGCGTGTCATTGCCGCCCTGCGAGTGACCAAGCAGCATCGTGTGGTCATCACCGAAGATCGTCAGGCGCGTATTGAGTTCCGTGACGGTGGCCGTCACGGTATCGTTGCCGCCCCAGACGTCCCTGGCTGCGGGAAAGCCGGGGTCTCCGTAGACGGTCTCGATCTGACCAAACTGGTCGAGGCTGACGTCGATGGTGTCGTTCGGCAGATGCTGCATGGCGTAGCTCCCATTTCATTGTCGGAAGCGGGCCTGACGCCTGCAGAGTTTCTTGCAAGTCGCGTTGTTGACCACGCTTCAGGGAGAAATCTACCTTTGGTAGATGGCAGAGATTTGTAGGAATTCGGGAGAGAGTTTGGTGGCGTGCATGGAACCGCGGCGGCGTTCGTCGAGATCGCCACGGCAAGTTTGCGCGTCCCGTGAAGACGGCGAGGTTAACACATTGGTCATTTCTTTGCGGTCATTTTCACGACCTCAGTCAGCAAAGAGGCACCATGTCCGACATCACCATTCCCGGCGGCAAGATCCGTTCCTTCGTCGAGCGGATCGAGAACCTCGACAGCGAAATGCAGGAGTTGAGCGAACAGAAGAAGGAAGTCTTCTCGGAAGCCAAGGGCGAGGGTTTCGACGTGAAGATCCTCAAGGAGATCATCAAGCTGCGCAAGGAAGACAAGAACGAGCGCGACGAGCGCGAAAGCCTGCTCGACCTCTACATGCGCGCGATGGAGACGGCCTCGCCGGAGCAGGCGAAGGCGGCTTGAAGCGAGCGGGTTGATCGGTGAGGGAGAGATGGCCGCGATCGAAAGGATTGCGGCCATCATGCGGTGGCAACCACGAAGAGGTGGAGCGCAGCGGAACTCACCGTCATTCCGGGGCGCGCGAAGCGCGAGCCCGAAAATCCATTGTGCCACTCGTCGTGCCGCCCGATGGATTCCGGGCTCGCAACCAAGCGGGCGCGCCCCGGAATGACGCGCAAAGCGCGTAGGATGGGTAGAGCGAAGCGAAACCCATCAATAGCCATTGTGGAATGATGGGTTTCGCAAGAGCTCTACCCATCCTACGAGCTACGAACTGAAACCCCCGCCATCAATAGCGGCCGCCGCTGCCCTTTTGCTGCGTGATCCAGTCCGACAATGTTTTCGGCGCCGCTTTCGCAGTCCGGCCCGGTGATGCCTTCGGATTGTCGCGGGCGCCTTTCGCCGGACGGCTGCGCGATGATTGCGTTGCGGCGACGCTCTTCAAGGCAGCCGTCGATGCCTCTGCGGCTTCCCTCTCGAGGCGTAGTTGTTTCAATCGCGCCATCTTGATGCGCTCGGCCTCGACTTCGGGGCGCTCGGCTAGCTGCGGCTTGTGCTGAGCAACCTCCGCCGGGACCAGGACGCCGAGAATGGTCGTCTCGCCGAGCGCCTTGCAGGCCTCTAACCGATGCAGTCCCTCGACCAGAACGAGGCGGTCTCCGTCGAGCCGAACGGAAATGGGCGCCTGTTGTCCGATCTCCAGAATACTTTCCGCGATCTCCCCGACGGTCTCGGGCTTGAGGGTCTTCTTCAGTTTCGTGGGAACGAAAATCTTCTCGATCGGGAAGCTTTCCGGTTTGGGCATAACTCGACTCCGCTTCTACCGGGCCCGTCGGAACATATGCCGGTTGGGGGTGGGAGCTTAGGAGGGAAGGGCTCGACCGCAAGGGCAATTTTCGGCAGGGTATCGATGAGCATCGAAGCTGGAGAGCAACGCTGGTGAGTGAATTTAGTGGGCTGTGAGCATCGTTCTCTGTTCGGCGATTATTTCTCTCAATCGAATCGTCCAATGCAATAAGGGGCGGCCTTTTGGCCGCCCCTTAGGTCTGCGTCGCTTGTTACTCCCCCCTCACGAACACCCCGTCGTGCTTCCGCACGTATCGCACTTCATGCAGGTCCCATTCCGCACCAGCGTGAAGTTGCCGCACTCCGAGCACATCTCGCCCTCGTAGCCCTTGGCCTTGGCTTCGGCGCGGCGCTCGGCCTTGGTGGGGACGAGGGTTTGCGCGGTGCCGGCCTTGCTCCACTGCAGCTGCTCGAGCTTCTCCGTCGGCGAGAGGTCGTGGCTCACTTCCTGCTTCAGGGCGACGGCGCCTTCGAGGGCGTCACTGAGGCGGGTGCTCGCGCCATGCGAGGCCATCGCCGTGACCTTGCTGCCGCCTGAGGGCGCGCTGTCGTTGCCTTGGCTGACCGCGGTCGAGCCGCCGCGCATCACGAACAAATTGTCCGTGCGGGAGCGGGTGAGGCCGCGCGAGACCAGCTTGGTCGCGTGGTGGCCGCCGTCCTCGTCCGGCTCCTTGCCTTCCTCGACGCCCTTGCCGAGCGCGTCGAAACCCGTCTCGTTGGGATCGACGTGGGCGAGGTCGAAGCGGCTGAGGTAGCTCACCGCCAGCTCGCGGAAGACGTAGTCGAGGATCGAGGTGGCGTACTTGATGCTGTCGTTGCCCTGCACGGGGCCCGCCGGCTCGAAGCGGGTGAAGGTGAAGGCGTCGACATATTCGTCCAGCGGCACGCCGTATTGCAGGCCGAGCGACACCGCGATGGCGAAGTTGTTGATGAAGGAGCGGAGCGCCGCGCCTTCCTTGTGCATGTCGATGAAGATCTCGCCGAGACGGCCGTCGTCATATTCGCCGGTGCGCAAGTAGACCTTGTGTCCGCCGACGACCGCCTTCTGGGTGTAGCCCTTGCGGCGATCCGGCATCTTCTCACGCTCGCGCATCACGATGATGCGCTCGACCAGCTTCTCGACGATCTTCTCCGAGACCTGGGCCGCGCGCGCGGCCATCGGCTTCTCGTAGAGGGTCTCGACCGCATCGTCCTCGTCCTCGTCGTCGCTGATGAGCTGCGAGTTGAGCGGCTGGGAGAGCTTGGAGCCGTCGCGATAGAGCGCGTTGGCCTTCAGGGCCAGCTTCCACGACAGCATGTAGGCGGACTTGCAGTCCTCCACCGTGGCGTCGTTCGGCATGTTGATGGTCTTGGAGATCGCGCCCGAGATGAAGGGCTGCGCCGCCGCCATCATGCGGATGTGGCTCTCGACCGACAGGTAGCGCTTGCCGATCTTGCCGCAGGGATTGGCGCAGTCGAACACCGGATAGTGCTCGGCCTTGAGGTGCGGGGCACCTTCCACCGTCATCGCGCCGCAGATGTGGACGTTGGCCGCCTCGATCTCGCGCTTGGTGAAGCCGACGGACTGGAGCAGGTCGAAGCCGGGCGCCGCGATCGCCTCGGCGCCGATGCCGAGCTGGTCGCGGATGAAGTCCTCGCCGAAGGTCCACTTGTTGAAGGCGAACTTGATGTCGAAGGCGGTCGGCAGCGCCTTCTCGACCTTGGCGATCGCCTCATCCGTGAAGCCCTTGGACTTCAGCGTGGTGACGTTGATGCCGGGGGCATTCGCCAGCGAGCCGTGGCCGACGGCGTAGGCCTCGATCTCGGCGATCTCGCTCTCGCGATAGCCGAGCGCGCGCAGCGCGGCGGGCACGGCGCGGTTGATGATCTTGAAGTAGCCGCCGCCGGCGAGCTTCTTGAACTTCACCAGCGCGAAGTCGGGCTCGATGCCGGTGGTGTCGCAATCCATGACGAGGCCGATCGTGCCGGTCGGCGCGATCACCGTGGTCTGGGCGTTGCGATAGCCGTGCTTCTCGCCGAGCTCGAGCGCCGCATCCCAGGCCGCCTGCGCGTGGCTGACGAGGTCTCCTTGCGGGCAGGAGACCAGGTCCATCGGCACCGGGTTGACGCTGAGCGCCTCGTAGCCGTTGGACTGGCCGTGCGCGGCGCGGCGGTGGTTGCGGATCACGCGCAGCATGTGCGCCGCGTTCTTCTTGTAGCCGGGGAAGGTGCCGAGCTCGGCGGCCATCTCCGCCGAGGTCTTGTAGGTGATGCCGGTCATGATCGCGGTCAGCGCGCCGGCGATTGCGCGGCCTTCCTTCGAGTCATAGGGCAGGCCCATGGTCATCAGGAGGCCGCCGATATTGGCGTAGCCGAGGCCGAGCGTGCGGAACTCGTAGGAGAGCTCGGCGATCGCCTTGGACGGGAACTGCGCCATCATGACGGAGATTTCCAGCACGATGGTCCAGAGCCGGCAGAGGTGCTCGTAGCCCTCGACGTCGAAGCGCTTGGTCTCGGTGTTGTAGAACGTCAGCAGGTTGGCGGAGGCGAGGTTGCACGCCGTGTCGTCCAGGAACATGTATTCCGAGCACGGATTGGAGGCGCGGATGTCGCCGGACGCCTTGCAGGTGTGCCAGTCGTTCATCGTGGTGTTGAAGTGCAGGCCGGGGTCGGCCGAGGCCCAGGCGGCGTAGCCGATCTTCTCCCAGAGGTCGCGCGCCTTCAGCGTCTTCGTCACCTTCTTGGAGGTGCGGGCGGTGAGATTCCAGTCGCCGTCGGTCTCGACCGCGCGCAGGAAGTCGTCCCTCAGCGAAACCGAGTTGTTGGAGTTCTGGCCGGAGACCGTGAGGTAGGCTTCGCTGTCCCAGTCGGTGTCGTAGGTGTCGAACTGGATGTCCTTGTAGCCCTGCTTGGCGAACTGGATGACGCGCTTGATGTAGTTGTCGGGCACGAGGCTGCGGCGCGCGAGCTTGATCTCGCGGCGCAGGGCGGGGTTCTTCTCGGGGTCGAAGCAATCGTCGCCCGAGCCTTCGCAGTTCACGCAGGCCTTCAGCACGGCCTTGAGGTGCTTCTGGTTGATCTTGGATCCCGTGACGAGGGCGGCGACCTTCTGCTCCTCCTTCACCTTCCAGTCGATATAGGTCTCGATGTCGGGGTGATCGACGTCGACGACGACCATCTTGGCGGCGCGGCGCGTGGTGCCGCCCGACTTGATCGCGCCCGCGGCGCGGTCGCCGATCTTGAGGAAGCTCATCAGGCCGGAGGAGCGGCCGCCGCCGGAGAGCTTTTCGCCTTCGCCGCGCAGGCGCGAGAAGTTGGAGCCGGTGCCGGAGCCGTACTTGAACAGGCGGGCCTCGCGGACCCAGAGGTCCATGATGCCGCCCTCGTTGACGAGGTCGTCACCGACGCCTTGGATGAAGCAGGCATGCGGCTGCGGATGCTCGTAGGCCGACTTGGACTTGGTCAGCTTGCCGGTGAAGGGGTCGACGTAATAATGGCCCTGGCCGGGGCCGTCGATGCCATAGGCCCAGTGCAGGCCGGTGTTGAACCATTGCGGCGAGTTCGGCGCGACCATCTGCCTGGCGAGCATGTAGCGGAGCTCGTCGTAGAAGGTCTGGGCGTCCTCGTCGGAGGAGAAATACTTGCCCTTCCAGCCCCAATAGGTCCAGCAGCCGGCGAGGCGGTCGAACACCTGCTTGGCCGAGAGCTCGCTGACATAGCGCTCCTTCTCGGGGAGAGCGGCGAGGGCCTCGGTGTCGGGCACGGAGCGCCACAGGAAGGAGGGAACGGATTCCTCCTCGACCTTCTTCAGGCGCGCGGCAACGCCCGCTTTGCGGAAATATTTCTGGGCGAGCACGTCGGAGGCGACCTGCGACCACTCGGCCGGGACCTCGACATTCTCCAGCTTGAACACGACCGAGCCGTCGGGATTGCGAATCTCCGACGTGGTCAGGCGGAATTCGATTCCCGCATAAGGTGACTGTCCCGAAGTGGTGTGGCGCCGCTCAATCCGCATGGTCTTGCCCCGTCCTTAATCTTTGACCGGTCCCGCCCCTCGTTGAGGGCGTGCCGGGTCGACATTTCGTTTCGCGGCGCCTTCCGGCCGTCCGGCCTTCGGGCTCCGCAGTTCAGCCGGTGGATCCGGCCCTGTTTTTTCCCGGCGCGATGGCGATGCATGCATCGATCATCCCGCCGGCACGTCCACACCCATCCGCCCCCAAGGGGATGTGCGCGACATGCGTTCAACGCCCCACAACGCCGCTACTTCTCTCACTTCACGCAGGTGTCACTTCGAAACCGCCGTGAAGTCTGCCTTCCGAGCCTGTTGCCAGCCCGTTCCGGCGCCCCCGGGAGTCCGCATGTCGAGGGCAGACAAGCCCTCATCCCGCTGCCTTTGGCTGGCCGGCGGAGCTGAGATTTGCGAGACCCTTTGGGGGAGTGCCGGCGGGACGCAAACTCACTCGCGCCGAACGGACCGAAAGCTAGGACTCTCCGTTGCGCCCGTCAAGAACTAGTGCGAGTTCCTGAATCAAATACTAAATATGGTGGATTGTGGGGGATAACAGGGGTCTTCGCCGCGCCTGTTGTGGAGCCAAGTATCAGTGAGTCCTCAGGGATTCCCAACCGAAAAAATTCGTATCCGGTGAGCTGCGGAGGCTTCATCCCGCTGTTCACAGGGCAGGTATATTTTTCCGGACCGGGATTGCGCCAGGGGGACTCACGTAGCCCTACGGAAGGTGAGGGCAGGCATGCCCGCCGGGACGGTGGTTCGGCCCGCGAATCCGGGCCAAGCTGACCAGAAGTTTTTGCCGGATTGCCCACATGCATGATTCGACTCGCCGGGATGCGCCGCCGCGCATCGCCCCGGCCGGCTTGATGTTCCTTGCGATCACGTCGATCGGCTGGGGCTTCAACTGGCCGGTGACGAAATTCCTGCTGGCCGAGCTGCCGCCGCTGACCCTGCGCGGGGTCACCGGCGTGCTCGGGGCGGTGCTGCTGGCGCTGCTCGCGGTGATGCGCCGGCAAAGCCTGCGGGTGGAGGGCGCGATCTGGCCGCGCCTGCTGACCGCGGCCGTGCTCAACGTCACCGGCTGGATGGTGCTGATGGGGCTCGCACTGCTCTGGCTGCCGGCGAGCGAGGCGGCGCTGATCGCCTACACCATGCCGGTCTGGGCTTCGATCATCGCCTGGCCGGTGCTGGGCGAGCGGCCGACGGTCCTGCGTACGCTCGGGCTGGTGCTGGCCTTCGCGGGGCTTGCCTCGATCATGGGCGGCAACGGCTTTGCCGCCAGCGCTTCGAAGCTGCCGGGCATCATCATGGTGCTCGTCGGTGCGTTCGGCTTCGCCCTCGGCACGGTGCTCTCGAAGAAGTACCCGATTCACCTGCCGCCGCTCTCGGCGGCGGCCTGGCAGATCGGGATCGGCTGCCTGCCGATCTCGATCGTCGGCCTCCTGATCGAGACCACACATTTGTCCAACGTGACGTCGCTCGGCTGGTGGCTTCTGGTCTATTCGGTCGTCGGGCAGTTCTGCATCGCCTATGTCAGCTGGTTCGCAGCGCTGGCGCGCCTGCCGGCCTCGGTCGCCGCGATCGGCACCATGGCGGTGCCCGTCATCGGCGTCGTGGCCTCGGCCATCGCGCTGGGCGAGCCGCTTGGGGCAGGGCAGATCGCGGCGCTGATCTTCACGCTGGCCGCCGTGGTGCTGGCGACGCGATGAATTGCGACAGTCTGTAGGATGGGTAGAGCGCAGCGAAACCCATCATCCCACGACGGCTCTTATTGACGGGTTTCGCTGCGCTCTACCCATCCTACGATCTCAGCCCAGCGCCTTCCGGATCATCTCGGCGAGCTGGTTGCGGCGGTAGGGCTTGGTCAGCAGCATCACGCCGTCGTCGAGCTTGCCTTGATGAATGATCGCGTTGTCGGTGTAGCCGGAGGTGTAGAGCACCCTCGCGCCCGGCCGGCGTCTGGCCACTTCTTCGGCGAGCTCGCGGCCGCTCATGCCGCCGGGGATGACGACGTCGGTGAACAGCAGATCGAACTTCTGGCCGGCCTCGATCAATTCCAGCGCGGACTTGGCGTCGGGCGCGGCCACCGTCTTGTAGCCGAGGCTCTGGAGCTGGGTGGTGACGAAGTTGCGCACCAGCGGGTCGTCCTCGACCACGAAGATGGTCTCGGCGCCGCCTTCGGCCTGCGGCGCGATGCTGGCTGCCACCTCCGCCGTGCCTTCGCCCGGCGGCAGATAGAGCTTGATCGTGGTGCCGTGGCCTTCCTCGCTGTAGATCTTGATGTGGCCGCCGGACTGCTTGACGAAGCCGTAGACCATGGAGAGGCCGAGGCCGGATCCCTTGCCGACCTCCTTGGTGGTGAAGAAGGGCTCGAACGCCTTGTGCTGGGTCTCCACCGACATGCCGGTGCCGGTATCGCTGACCGCGAGCATGATATAGGGGCCGGGCGTCACGTCGGCATTGGCCTGCGCATAGGCCTCGTCCAGCACGACGCGGTGGGTTTCCAGCAGCAGCTTGCCGCCGTTCGGCATGGCGTCGCGGGCGTTGATCGCCATGTTGAGCACCGCATTGGTCAGCCTGGACGGATCGATGTGCGTCGTCATCGGCCCCTGTTCCAAGACGGTCTCGATCTGGATCTGCTCGCCGAGGGTGGGGCGCAGAAGCTTTGCGATGTCCGCGATCGCGGCGTTGATCTCGACGTTGCGCGGCTCGAGCGGCTGCCGGCGCGCAAACGCCAAGAGATGCTGGATCAGCTCGGCGCAGCGCTCGGCGGCGTCGTCGATCAGCCGTGCCGTGCGCTGGAGCTCGGGCTGGTCCTTCAGGCTCTCCACCAGCGTCTCGGTGTTGCCGGAGATGACGGTCAGCATGTTGTTGAAGTCGTGCGCGACGCCGCCCGTCAGCTTGCCGATCGCATCCAGCTTCTGCGACTGGTGCAGCTGCCGCTCCGTCTCGCGCGAGGTGGTGGCATCGTGATAGACCAGCACCGCGCCCGAGACATCGCCTTGCCCGTCCCGCATCGGCCGGCCGCTGATCATGAGATGGCGGGGAGGATCGCCGCTGTGCGGGCGGACGATCATCTCCAGCTCTTCGAATTGCTCGCCGCGCAGCACGCGCGTCGATGGCAGCTCGTCGGCCTCGAGCGGCGTGACGCCGTCGCCGTGAAATACATCGGACAGCGCGCGCAGATTGTTCAAATTCATGCCGGCGCGATGCAACAGCATGCGCTCGGCGGCCGGATTGGACAGAAGGACATTGCCCTCGTCGTCGATGACCAGCACCGCCTCCGCCATGCTGCGAAACGTGCTCTGGAGCACGTTGACCGACAGGCGCAGCTCGTCATGCGCGGTGACCAGGTGCTCGGTCCGCTCCGCCACCGCCGCCTCGAGCGCCGTCTTGGCGGCCTGCGTTTGCTCGAGCGAGCTCTGGAGCTCACCCGTGGCGCGCCGGCTTTCGCGCATCACCAGCGCGACCAGGAGCAGGATCAGCACGGCGCCGGCGACGTCGATACCGAGCAGTGCGATGCCGGTGCGGCGCGAATCCCGGGATCGCTCGGCGAGCAGGCGCTCTTCCTCCGCGCTCAGGTGGTCGAGATTGGCCATCACCGTGTCCATGAGGCCGCGGCCCTCGGCCCTGCTGTTGAGTGCGGCAATGCCGGCCTGGTCGTTTTCGGCACGGAGGCGCATCGCTGTGGCGGCGATCTCCATCCGGCGCAGCGCCAGCGGCTCGGTGCCCTCCAGCAGCGCGACCTGATCGGGACTGTCGCGCACGTCGCGCTTGAGGTCGGCGAGGGCTGGCGCGATCCTGGCGTGCACCGCCTGAAACTCATCGCTGAAGCCCGGGGTGCGATAGAGCTCGTAGCCGCGCGCAGCGCTCTCGGCACGGCGCAGCAGCACGCGCAGATCCGAGATCTTCTTCTGCACCTGGACGGTATGGTTGACCCATGCCGCGTCGGAACGCGACTTGACGTCGAGGGCGATCGAGGCCGCGGCGATGATCAGGAGGATGGCAAGTCCAGCACCGAAAATGACGCGCTGCGTTGGAATCAAGGGGCTTCTTTCTTGTCCTTCGGCTGCGCGCTCTCGCCTGCGCCGGCGAGGCATTCCCGGATCGTGGTCATCAGCGCTTCCGGCGTGAACGGCTTGCGCAGGCAGCGCGTTGCGCCAAGCTCCAGCGCCATGCGGAGAAAATCGGGAGAGGGCGAGGCGGATGAGGCGAAGGCGTAGCCCGACATCGCGATCAGCGGAGTGGTCGGCGCGCGTTCGTGAAAGATGCGGATGGATTCGAAGCCGCGCATATGCGGCATGAAGATGTCAACCAGCATCACGTCGAAGGGCTGCGATTCCAGCGCAGCCAGTCCTGTTTCGCCGCCGTCGGCCAGCGTGACGTCGAAGCCCTGACGTTGCAGGAGGACCTCGATGGTCGCGCCGACCATCGGATCGTCGTCAACCACGAGAATGCGCGGCATGACACTTCCCAGGTGATCGAAGTCCCCACTGCATTTGGTGATATCCGCGAATCGTGTGTCCGGTCAATTTTGGATTGGGCCCCCAAGGATATGCACGGCGCAGTGCATATAGGTCCGCTTGCCTCCGGCCGTCGGTGTCCTCGGGCGGGCGAGCAGGACGGAAATCGAAGCGGGTGAGGATACGCCGGCCGCGAGAAAGGCGCCGCATCGCTGCGGCGCCTTCAGCCTCAGGCCTTGGCGCTCTGCTTACGGGCAGGGATGCCGCTGGCCGTCGTACCCGAGATAGGTGCCGGAAGCCGGGTCGTACGATTTGAAGCGCTGCGCGCAGTAGGCCGCGGAATCGCCGCCGCCATCCTGCACCACCGCAACCGACGGTTCGTCATAATAGCTGCCGTAGTAGTAGGGATCATCGTAATAGCCGTAGCCGCCGCCGTAGCCGCCATAATAGGCGTACGAGCCGATGCCGCCGACTGCGACGCCGGTCGCAAAGCCCGGCCAGAAGCCGCCGCGACGATGATGATGCCCGTGACGGCCGCTCCAGTTGCCTCCATCGTGCCAGTTGCCCGCGGTTGCGACGCTGCGGGTGCCGCTGAAGGACGGCGAAAAGGACTGACGGGGCGTCGCGCCGGCTACGAAGCGGTCGCCGCTCGGACGCATCGGACTGCCGGCCGCGAAACTGCCTGCGCTCGGACGCATTGCAGGGCCGGCGGCAAAACCGCCTCCGCTGGGACGTACCGCGGCACCGGCCCCGAAATTGCCGCCACCGCCGCGGAACGCAGCGCCGCCGCCACCGCCACCCATGCGCGCGCCGCCACCGAAGTGAGCGCCGCCGCCACCGCCGCCGATATGGGCGCCGCCGCCACCGCCTCCGCCCACTCCGGGACGCTGGGCAAAGCTCGGTGTCGCAAAGGGAACAACCAGCGCCACCGCCGCGGCGGCACTCAAGATTTTCAGACTGTTCATAGTTAAACTCCTTTCCCGGAAAGCAAACCCTATGAAAGCGCTGGGGTTCCCGGGGATCACGCCGGTTTGCGCGCGAATGGAGCCTCACGCGCGGCCGCTGTACCGGGCATGAATGAATCGCGACCGCTTTGCGGCGGGGGCCTGCTCGGTAGCGGGATTGCGGAGGAGACCCACGCACCTGCCGAACTGGACATTTCGCTGCCCGGATGGCATCAGGACCCGACGAAGCAGGGCCCTTGCCGCATGAAACAATTCTTCCTCAAGTTCTTCACCTGGTGGAATGGCCAGACTTTTGGCACCCAGCTCTGGACCAAGCGGTACGGGGAGCTGGTCGGCCAGGACGAGCAGGGCAACCGTTACTACCGCACCCGCGGCGGGGCGATCGATCCCACCCTCGGTTTTGAGCGGCGCTGGGTGATTTATAACGGCTACGCGGAAGCGAGCCGAATCCCGCCGTCCTGGCATGGCTGGATTCATCACGTCGTCGACGTGCCGCCGACCGAGGCCAACTACCAGCCGCGCGAGTGGGAAAAGCCGCACCAGCCGAATCTCACCGGCACGCCGAACGCCTATCGTCCCTCCGGCTCGACGCTTGCCAGCGGCCGGCGCCCGAAGGCGACCGGCGACTACCAGCCCTGGACGCCCGGCTAGCCTTTCGGGCCTACTCGCGAACCGCCAACGTTCGAAGCGGATGCACATGCATCCGCTCCGCGCTGCTGTGGACAACGGGAACAGCGGGGATGCCGCTCGCGCCGGCGTTGCATTGACGCGGGCGATGCGGCTCAATGATCCCATCTTACGGTGATGGGAGACCATCGCGTTCGGTTCGGGCAACAGCTCGCGACTGTCCCGAGATGCAGCGGCCGCCGACCAGGACTCGATCGGGAGATAGGCCCCCGGTCTGGAAGCTCCGAAATCGCCCGATGTGAATGTGCAGCCGCCGTAAGACAGGAAGGGCCGCTTGGGAAACCGAGCGGCCTTTTTCTTTGGGAGATCGGCGCGAAGGTCAACGTGCCCCGGACGCAGCGCAGCAGCGTTGCACGCTGCACCGCGTCCGGGACACGAGAGCGGAGTCTAGTTCACCCGCTCCGCCGCGCGCTTGACCGCTTCCAGGCGCTGCGCCTGGTTCTGCGCGCCGCGCTCCTTCAGCAACGCCTTTACCTCGTCGGAAGCGGTGTCGGGCGAGCCGGAATTGAACGGCGGGGCCGGATTGTATTCCATCTGGAGCTGGATCGCTTCCGCCGTCGTGCGATCGACCATGATCGACACCAGCGTCAAGGCGAAATCGATGCCGGCGGTGACGCCGCCGCCAGTGATGCGGTTGCGATCGATGCAGACGCGCGTCTTTGTCGGCGTCGCCCCGAACTGGGCGAGCATGTCCATCGCGCTCCAATGCGTGGCGGCGCGGTAGCCCTTCAACAGGCCGGCGGCGCCGAGCGCGAGCGATCCCGTGCAGACCGAGGTGACGTATCTGGCGCCGTCGGCCTGCCTGCGGAGGAAGTCGAGTACCTCCTCGTCGTTGAGCAGGTCGTTGGTGCCGCCGCCGCCGGGCACGCAGATCACGTCGAGTTGAGGGCAGTCCGCAAACGTCGTGGTCGGCGTCAGCGTCATCACGGAATCGCTCGGCACCGGTTCGATCCGCTTCCAGATCAGGTGCAGTTTTACACCGGGGAGCATGGCGAACACCTGCAGGGGTCCGGTGAAGTCCAGCTGGGTGACGCGCGGAAACACCAAGAGACCAATCTGGAGCGGTGACGACATCGGAATATCCTCCAATTACGAGCTTGACGCCGGCACGATGTCATGGTGCCCTCCCGTCCGAAATGGCTTAATTCCCTCACTTTCGGACATGTCGCTTAGGAGCTGGCCCATGATCGGCATCCTGATCTTCCCGGATTTCCAGCTGCTCGATGCGGCAGGCCCGATCTCGGCGTTCGAGATCGCAGCGCGTTGTACGGGCAAGACGCCGGCCATCCGCGTGCTGGCAGTCAGGCCGGGGCTCGTGCGCAGCTCATCCGGGGTCGAGATGATGGCGCGCGACTTCAAGGCGGCGAACGCGATCACGACGCTGGTGGTGGCCGGCGGCGTGGGCGTTGCCGATGCCGCGCGCTGCGAGGTCACGCGGGCCTTCTTGCAGCGGCTGGCAAAGCGTGGCGTTCGGGTCGCGAGCGTTTGCTCGGGCGCCTATGTGCTCGCCGAAGCGGGACTTCTCGACGGCCGCCGCGCCACCACGCATTGGGGGCGGACGCGCGATTTCGTCGCGCGCTTTCCCAAGGTGAAATTCGAGCCGGACCAGATCTTCACCCAGGATGACAATGTCTGGACCTCGGCAGGCATCTCCGCGGGCATCGATCTCGCGCTCGCGATGATCACCGAGGACCATGGCGAGGAGATCGCGCAGCAGACCGCACGCCAGCTCGTGCTCTATCACCGCCGCAGCGGCGGCCAGTCACAGTTCTCCTCGCTGCTGGAGCTGAAGACGCCGAACGGGCGGTTCGGCGCACTGCTGTCCTGGGCACGTGAAAATCTCGACGCGCCGCTGACGGTGGAAGATCTCGCCGATCGCGCCGGCATGAGCGCTCGGCATTTTGCCCGTGCCTTTGCCGCCGAGACCGGCACGACGCCATCCAAGGCGATCGAGCGCCTGCGGCTCGAAGTCGCGCGCGAGCGCGTGCAGTCCTCGCGCGAGGCGATCGAGCTCGTTGCGGAAACGACCGGCTTCCGCGATCCCGAGCGGATGCGGCGCGCCTTCATCCGCGCCTTCGGCCAGCCGCCGCAGGCCCTGCGGCGCGCGGCGCGGGCCGGGTAGGCGCTCTACGGACCTCGTTCGCGACTGGCCTTGGGAGTTCGGTGGGACGGTCAGATCGCGCAAATGTCAGCTCGCGCGCGACATCCCATTGCGCAATCGGCTGGCCAGGGCCTGCAGTAGTCAGACCGGAACAAATCGATTTTATCGATTGGTTGTACTCAAACAATCTGTTGGATCAATTCATTGGATTCTCTGATCCTCGCTGCGCCAGCGTCGATACCCAGAGATACGCCAATGACCATCGTTCAGAATTCGCGCCCATACTCCGCCACGCGTGTCATGCGCGACAACATCCTGTCATATCGGGACTCCGCCCTTGCAATCGTCCCCGGCGTCGCGCTGGCCGCGACCGTTGCCGTGGTCGCCAACATGATGCGCAGTATTCCTGCCGTCGCGACGTTCAGCCCCATGATCCTGGCGATCGCGATCGGAATGGCCGTGCGCAACCTCGCCGGAACGCCAGCTCTCGCCCGCGCTGGAATCAGCTTCAGCATGCGCCGGCTGCTTCGGCTCGCGATCGTGCTCCTGGGCTTCCAGATCACGCTGACCCAGCTTGCCAGCGTCGGCACCAAGGGGATCCTCATCGTCGCGAGCACGCTCGTTGCCACGTTCGGATTCACGCTCGCAGCCGGGCGTGCGCTGGGCGTCGAACGCAAGCTCGCTCGACTGATCGCCGCGGGCACCTCGATCTGCGGCGCGTCAGCCGTCGTCGCGACCAACAGCGTCACCGAAGCCTCCGACGAGGACGTCGCATATGCGATCGCGTGCGTCACGGTCTTCGGCTCGATTGCGATGTTCGTCTATCCCATGCTGCCTCGCCTCCTGCATCTCGATGCCGACGCGTACGGCCTCTGGAGCGGCGCGTCCATTCACGAGATCGCCCAGGTGGCTGCCGCCTCGTTCCAGAACAGCCAGCGGGCGGGTGAAATGGCAACTGTTGCCAAGCTTGCCCGCGTCATGCTGCTCGCGCCGGTCGTGCTGACCCTGAGCGTCGTCACCCGGGCTTCGGCGCTGCCGGCCGGCGGCAAGTCGGCAAGGCCTCCCGTCCCCTGGTTCGCGATCGGCTTTGTCGCGATAGCCGCACTCAACAGTGTCGTGTGCATTCCGGCGGGCCTCAGGAGCGCGACGATCACGCTCTCGACGTTCCTGCTCACGATGGCGCTCGCGGCCATGGGCCTTGAGACCGACGTCTCGAAATTGTACGCGGAGGGACTGCGTCCGGCTATGCTGGGCGGGCTCGCGTTTCTCTTCATCGCAGGCTTCAGCCTGATCCTCATCAAACTCGTTGGATGACCATGACGCTCGAACAGCTCCGGATCTTCGCCGCTGTCGCCGACAAGCAGCACGTCACCCAGGCCGCCCACGAATTGAATCTGACACAATCGGCCACGAGCGCGGCAATCGCCGCGCTCGAAGGACGCTACGGGGTCAAGCTGTTCGATCGGGTGGGGCGCGGCATCGTTCTGACGCATATGGGCCGCACGTTTCTCGGGGAAGCGCGTGCGGTGCTGGCGCGTGCGCACGCCGCCGAGCAGGTCCTGCGCGATTTTGCCGGCCTCAAGGCCGGCCGACTGGTGATCGCGGCAAGCCAGACGGTCGGGAGCTATTGGCTTCCGATGAGGTTGCTGGCGTTTCAGGCCGTCCATCCCGGCATCGAAATCAACGTCAGGATCGCCAACAGCGAGCAGGTCGCAACCGACGTTCGCGACGGCATGGCGGATGTCGGCTTCGTCGAGGGCGACATTGACGACGCCGCGTTGTCCGCCCGCCGGGTCGACGGCGATGCGCTGGTCGCCGTCGTGGGTGCGCGGCATCCTCTGGCGAGCCAAAAGAAGCTGCCCGCCGACTGGATGACCAGGACACCGTGGATTCTTCGCGAGCCGGGCTCCGGAACGCGGGCCATGTTCGAGCGAGCCCTGAAGAAGCGCGGGGTGCGCCTTGCCGACCTGACGGTGCAGCTCGAGCTGGCTTCGAACGAGGCGATCCGGACTGCGGTCGAGGCGGGCGGCTGCGCTGCAGCCGTCTCCGATCTCGTGGTCGAAAAGGCGATAGCCGCAAAACGGCTGGTCCGGCTCGAGGACGAATTGGCCAAGCGTTCGTTCTACGCGCTCCGTCACAAGGAGCGGCATATCAGCAAGGCGGAAGCCGCCCTGATGTCCAGCATCGCTGCCGGCGCCGCATCATAGGCAGAGCTGCGCCCGTCCGTAGCATGTATTCCGCAACGATCGAACCCAGGTCTTGCCGGCGCGCGTGCAAGCGCCTGCGGAATTCGATCGCAGTCGGCGATCAGAACGATCTGATCATCTCGTTGGATTGCCGATGCGCCGAGGTCTACCTCTTTGGACACAGGCAGGCACTTCGAGGATTGCGTGCCGGAAATACAGAGATGGAGAACGACAATGACCCATTCGCGTCGCGCCTTCCTTGCGATCGCCCTGTTCGCCGTCGCGTGCACGCTTGGTGCGCCATCCGCGCTTGCCGGCAGCCCGGTGCACGTGCCGGATCCCAGAGTTGCCGTTCACCCGGAACGAAGCCTTCGCCAGATCGACAGGCATCTTCCGAACATCCGGCAGGCGCAACCTCGCCAGCCCGTGGAAGATCCGCTCGCGGACTTGATCCTCGGATGAGCCGCGGGCCTGAACCAGCACAAATCCATTCCTGAGGAGCCTTCGATGTCCCAACATTTCGACCATGCACGCTTTCCGGCATTGTCCCGCCGCGCCATGCTTCAAGCCCTCGGGGTTGCCGGCCTCACGCTCGCCGGCTCATCGGTCCGCGCCGATCAATCGATCCGGCTGCCGATCGCCGGCGAGCCGCGTGATCGGCCGATCACGCATGACTTTCCGCAAAAGGGAAGCATGATCCTGCAGCGCACGCGACCGCCGCTGCTTGAAACCCCGATGGAGGTGTTCGACCGCGGCGTGTTCACCCCCAACGACCAGTTCTATGTGCGCTGGCACTGGGCGGTGATACCGACCTCGGTGGATGCGGACGCCTTCAGACTGTCCGTGCGCGGTCACGTCAATCAAGCCCTCTCGTTGTCCATCGGCGACCTGCTCAGATTGCCCCGTGTCGAGCTTGCCGCCGTCAACCAGTGCTCGGGCAATTCGCGAGGGTTCTTCCTGCCTCGTGTGCCCGGCGCGCAATGGGCGCATGGCGCGATGGGCAATGCGCAGTGGACGGGAGTCCTGCTCAAGGACGTGCTGGACCGCGCCGGCGTCAAGCCGGGCGCAGTCCAGGTCCGCTTCAACGGACTGGACGAGCCGGTCGTGCCCGACGCACCGGACTTTCGCAAGTCGCTCGATATCGATCACGCCCGTGACGGCGAGGTCATGATCGCCTTTGCCATGAACGGCGAGCAACTGCCGCTCCTCAACGGCTTCCCGCTGCGGCTGATCGTGCCGGGATGGTATTCGACCTATTGGGTCAAGATGCTCAGCGACATCGAGGTTCTCGATCGCCAGGACGACAATTACTGGATGGCGACTGCCTACACCGTCCCGGATACGCCGCATGCCAACATCAAGCCGGGCCAGACCGGCGTCAAGATGGTTCCGATCAGCCGGATGGTGCCACGGTCATTCTTCACGAACGTCGCGGACGGCGCATCGCTTCCGGCGGGCGCAGTCGCAACAATCCGCGGCATCGCGTTCGGCGGAGATGCCGGCGTCGCCAAGGTCGAGCTATCGATGGATGATGGCCGGACGTGGCAACCCGCGACGCTTGGCGAGGACCACGGCAAGTACAGCTTCCGCCGCTGGCAGGTGGACATTCCAGAGCTGACGAAGGGCGGCCATTCGTTGATGGTCCGCTGCACGAACACCGCCGGCGACATTCAGCCGGCAGCATCGAACTGGAACACCAGCGGCTTCATGCGCAACGTCGTCGAGACGGTCCAACTCACCGCGATCTAGGAGCAACATCATGCGTCACCTCATCTTCGTCGTCGGCACCTCGTTCGCCGCTCTGCTGGCATCCACGCCCGCGTGGCCGGCCCCCGCAATCACCTCCACGACCGTGGAGCTTCCGGCGGGCGACGCGCTGTTTCCCGGTGGACCCGAAGCGGATGCCATCAACAACAACTGCCTGGCTTGCCATTCGGCAGACATGGTGCTGAACCAGCCGGCCTTGCCCAGGTCCACCTGGGAATCCGAGGTGCACAAGATGATCAAGGTCTATGGAGCTCCCGTCGAGGACAGCGACGTGCCTGCGATCGTCGACTATCTTGCCAAGATCAAAGGAAGCGGCCAGTGAGGCTCGGCGCCGCTGACAAGCGCTGCCGAATGGAGAGACCAGGACATTCTTCCAAAGCGACCACCGCTGAATCTCCCGCCTGAGAAGCGGACTTCGGCGGTGTTCATCGATCGGGCTTCTCGCGCACGATTGCGCCGGTCTTTGGGTCGGCATGGAATTCCATCTTCTGTCCGTTCTTGACGCCTTCGCCCTCCCACTGGCCATCGTCGGCTTCAAGCTTGGTGACCTCCGAATAGCCGGACTCCATGACTTTGGCTTTCACTTGCTCCATCGGCATCCAGTCGGGTCCGGGTTGATCGGCCCTCGCTGCCGAGCCCACGGCGAGCGAGCCGAGAACCAGAATTGCGGCAAACTTCATCGCGAACCTCCTCTTCGATGAGAGGCTTCAACGGGGGCCATGAATTGATGTTCCTCCACTGCGTCGGTGCGACGCAAACGAGTGAACGTCAGCCTTGTTGTCCCCGCCGGACGCATCTGCGCGTGCCGTCAAGCGCCGCGCGATCGGCATCAGCATGTATGGCGCAAGATGAATCGGGAACTGGGTCATCGCGAAATAGAGCCAGGTGGTCGGCGGCAGCGCGCCGGCCGTCGCCGCCAGCATCAGGCCGAGATTACGCTGTGACACCATCAGCCCGAGTGCAAGCGCGCGCTCATGGCCGATGCGGCGGAACAACAGCGTGGTGATCGCGAGCAGCGAGAAATAGATCGCGAAGGACAGCAGCGCGAGGCCGATGGTGAACACCGGCTGGCTCACCAGCTCGCTCGCGACATCCCCCATGACTGCGGACGCGAACACAAACAGGATGATGATGTTGAAGCCATCGATCGGCCGCTCCCGGCGCTGGATCGCCTTTGCGCCGAAGATCCAGCGGATGACGGTCGCGGCGAGCAGCGATGCGGCGAGAATGCCGAGCAGCTTCAGGCCGAGCGTGAGCGGCGAGATGCTGAGCATTCCGTCGAGGAACAGGCCCGCGAACATCGACGCCGTGAAGGGAACGAGCGCGGTCGAGGTCACCAGCGTGACCAGCACCAGGGTGGCATCGAGCCCCATCAGCGCGGCGAGTGCCGGCGCGGCCATCATCGGCGAGGCCATGCCCTGCAGCATCAGCGCGAGAGCAAGGCCGGGCGAGTGGCTCGTCAGTCCCGTTGCATGGGCGATCAATCCGACGATCAGCGGCACGCCGATCGTGGTCCAGGCCGTGGCCGTCGCGACCAGCGCCGGCCTGCGAAGATGGCCGTAGAGCGCGGCCAGATCGACCCGCATGAACGAGACGCAGAGCAGAAGGAAAATCGCCTCGGTGACATAGGGGCGCAGCAGCGCGCCGAGCGGCGGCACCGCGACCGCGATGAAGACGACGGCGGCGACCGCGCGGGTGCCCTGGCTGCCGAGCCATGTCAGTCCGCGCAAGGGAAGAGCGAGGATGGGTTGAAGAACGGAAGGCATGCGGGAGGGGTCAGCCCAATCCCTTCAACCAGACGCCGATCTCGCTCACGGCGACGTTCGCCTGTCGCAACAGTTTGCCCATGGTGAAGAAGCCGTGGAACTGGCCGGGGAAGTGCTTGTAGGTCACGGGTACGCCGGCCTGCCTGAGGCGCTCGGCATATTCGTCGCCCTCGTCGCGCAAGGGATCGGCGCCGGCGGTCAACACGTAGGCGGGGGGCAGGCCGGCAAGGTTCTGCGCGCGCGCCGGCGAGGCGCGCCAGTCGTGGATGTCGGCGGCGCCATTGAGGTAGTGGTCGCGGAACCAGCGGATCACCGAATGGGTCAGCAGCACGCTGGTCTCGGGCTCGCTGTGGGAGCCGTGCGTCATGGCGAAATCGGTCGCCGGATAGATCAACACCTGACCCGCGAGCGCGGGGCCGCCAGCATCACGCGCGGCGAGCGCCACGACCGCGGCGAGATTGCCGCCGGCGCTGTCGCCGCCGATCGACAGGCGCGAGGCGTCGACGCCGAGATTGCGCGCATGCGCGGCGATCCATTTGGTCGCGGCGATCGCGTCATCGGCGGCGGCAGGAAACTTGTGCTCGGGCGCGAGGCGGTAGTCGATCGAGATCACGATCAGCGCGCCCTCGGCCGCGAGCTGGCGGCAGACGACGTCGTGGGAGTCGAGATCGCCGATCACCCAGCCGCCGCCATGGAAGAACACCAGCGCCGGAGACAGGCCGTCGTGCTGGCGCGGTTCCTTGGGCACGTAGAGGCGGGCCGGGATCGTCCCGTGCGGTGCCGGGATCGCCAGCGGTGCGACGCGCGCGATCTCCGGCGCGTCAGGATTGGTGGCAAACCGCGCCTGCGAATAATAGGCGCGTGCTTCGTCCGCGGTCAGGGTCTCGTAGGCGGGGCGGCCGGCCTCCTGGAAGGCCTTGTAGACGGCGATGGCGTCCGGATCGAGCACAACGGGCATGAAGGGGACCTTGGAGTTTCCGGTTATCGTTGGATGGTATTTTCGGGGCAACGCCCGCGTTCGGCCCTGGGAGGGCTCGTGACTATCCCATCCGGGAGCTGGCCTGGCCAGACCGCGCCGGGAAGGGCAGGGATGCCGCCCTTCCCCCGCCGTATTCCCCGTGTTAACCGGAGGCCTGCGAGCGGCGGTATCCTCTATAAAATGTCCAACGAGCCCGATTCGCTGTTGAAGCCGCGCGAGATGTTCAAAACCTTTTCCCTGACAGGCCTTGCGGCACTGCTGGCCGCCACCGCGCTGACCGTCGCGACACCGGCCCAGGCGCAGATCGGCACGATCTTTTCGGATCCGCCGCCGCTGCGGCCGCCCGGCAGCATTCCGCGCGGCCAGCCGCAGCCGCAGGTCCCCGAGGACGACGAAGAGGTACCGGAGCTGCCGCCGCAGGGCCGCGTGCTGCCGTCGCGGCCGATGGCGCCACCGCCGGGCCGCCAAGGTAACGTGATGCCGGGGCCGGTCGAGAGCCAGCCGCTGGCGCCGCCGCCCGGTTCGACCGTGGCGCCGCCAAACCAGCTGCCGTCCACGGCGATCGCGCCGCCCAGCCCGCAAGGTGTCCCTGGTCAGCGCCAGCCCCAGCAGAAGGGTGCGCCGGGTTCGGTCCCGCAGACCCCGGCAAGCCTCCAGCCGGGCGATGAGGTCGTGACCGAGCCCCCGGCCCAGAAGATCGTGAACAAGAAGGCGACCTTCTCGGGCCTCGACAAGATCACCGGGCGCATCATCAATTTCGACGAGGAGATCGGCGAGACCGTCCAGTTCGGCGCGCTCAGGGTCAAGACCGACGCCTGCTATACGCGGCCGGCGACGGAGGCCGCCAACACCGACGCCTTCGTCGAGGTCGACGAGATCACCTTGCAGGGCGAGGTGAAGCGCATCTTCTCGGGCTGGATGTATGCGGCAAGCCCGGGCCTGCACGGCGTCGAGCATCCGATCTACGACATCTGGCTGACCGACTGCAAAGAGCCGCAGCAGACCATTGCGACCGCGGCACCGGATCCTGCGACCAAGCCGGCAGCTCCGCCGCCGGCGCAGAAGAAGGCTGCGCCCAAGCAGGCCGTGCAGCAGCGTCCGCCGCAGCCCTTGCCGCCACCGCCGCAGCAGCAACCGGCACTGCCACCGCCGCCGCCGGAGCAGCGGCCAGGTCTGTTCGGTATCCCCGGATTCGGCCGCTAAGATCGAGCCAGGCTGTCGATCATTGCCGCGAGGCGATGATCTCGAGCGCGCGTGCGCCGGGGATCGCTTCGCCGTCGGAGAGCCTCAGGAAGTCGCCGGGTTCGCCCGCCAGCGCCCTGTCGAGCAGCGCGGTATAGCGTCGCCGCGAAATCTCGACCGCGCCGAAGCTCTTCAGATGCTCGGTGACATATTGGGTGTCGAGCAACTCGAAGCCGCCATAGATGAGCCGCGCGACCAGATGCACCAGCGCGACCTTCGAGGCATCGCGCGCGGTGTGGAACATGCTCTCGCCGAAGAAGGCCCGTCCGAGGCTCACGCCGTACAGTCCGCCGACGAGGTCGTCGCCCTGCCAGGCTTCGACGCTGTGGCAATGGCCGAGCTCGAAGAGGCCGCCATAGAGGTCGCGGATGCGCTTGTTGATCCAGGTGTCCTCGCGTCCGGCCTGCGGCGCGGCGCAGCCGGCGATCGTCGCCTTGAAGGCGGTGTTGACGGTCACGCGAAAGGCGTCGGACCGAACGGTGCGTGCGAGCCGCGAGGTGACGCGAAAACCGTCGAGCGGGATGACGCCGCGCAATTCCGGCTCGACCCAGAACAGGGTCGGATCATCGGCGCTTTCCGCCATCGGGAAGATGCCGCAGGCATAAGCGCGCAGCAGCACGGCCGGCGTGATTTCAGACGGGGCGGAGTCGCGCGAAGTCATGGTTTGCCATCATAGCAGGATCGCAATGCGGTTGCGATGGGTGGCGCAACCCGGCGCGAGCTCAGCTCGCGGCGGCGGTGCTGGTCTTGCCGGGGGCTGCGGGCACGCGGCCGAACTTCAGCACGATCCGGGTTCCGGAATGCGCGGGATCGCGCTCGACCGAGGCATCGAGCTTGGAGGCCATGGCGGCGACGATGCGCTGGCCCATGCCGGTGGAGCGCGGATCGGCCTTGACGTTGTCGCCGACGCCATCGTCGCTGATCGAGAGCAGGAGGTCGTCGCCCTCCGAGACCAGCTCGACATGGATCGGGCCGGCGCCGTCGGGATAGGCGTATTTCACCGCGTTCATCACCAGCTCGTTGACGATGATGCCGACGGCGACCGCGCGGTCCGGATCGATCTCGATCGGCTCGGCCTTCAGCGTCAGGCGCGACATCCGGTTGCCTTCGGCCGAGCGGCGGAGATCTTCGAGCAGCGAGTCCAGATACTGGTTCAGGACCACGCTTTTGAGGTCTTGCGAGGTGTAGAGGCGGCGGTGCACCTGCGCGACCGCGGCGACGCGGCCCATCGCATTGGTCAGTGCCGCCTTGACCTCGTCCTGCGCGGCGGAGCTCGCCTGAAGGTGCAGCAACGAGGCGATGATCTGGAGCGAATTGCCGACACGGTGGTTGACCTCGCGCAGCAGGAGCTCGCGTTCGGCGGCAAGCGCCGCGTAGCGGTCGCGCGAGGCATGGATCTCGGCTTCGGCTTCCTCGCGCGCCCTCTGCAGCGCGGCCTGGCGCAGCGCGCCTTCGGCGGCGACGTGGAGGAGCGGGATGAAGTCGCCCTGGACGTCCTTCACCAGATAGTCGGCCGCACCCGCCTTCAGCGCCGTGACCGCGATGCTGGAATCCTGCGAGGCGGTGACGAATACGACCGGCGGTGCGTCCGGGATCGCCATGATCTGCTCGAGCGTCTCCAGCCCGTCGAGGCCCGGCATGTACTGATCGAGTGCAACGACATCGATGCCGCCTTCGGCCCCGGCGCGGCGGATGCGCTCGAGACCTTCCTCGCCGCTCGCGGCGTGAACGACCCTGTAGCCGCGCCGCGTCAGGCCGCGGTCGACAAGGCGCGCCAGCGCGTCGTCGTCGTCGATGTAGAGCAGTGTCGGCGGGGGCTGGTTCATGTGGCGGCGGGCGGGACCTGGATGACCGAGAAGAACAGCCCGAGCTGCCGGATGGCATTGGCGAAATTCTCGTAATTGACCGGCTTGGTGATGTAGACGTTGCAGCCGAGCTCGTAGCAGCGCTTGATTTCCTGGGAATCGTCGGTGGTGGTCAGCACCACCACGGGCGAGGCCTTCAGATATTTGTTCTCCTTGATCTGCTTCAGGATGTCGATCCCGGTCATGTCGGGGAGGTTGAGATCGAGCAGGATCAAGAGCGCATTGCCCTTCTGGACCAGTCCGGAGCGATCTGCACCAAACAGGTGCATCATCGCGTCCGTGCCGTTCTGGAAGGAGACGATCTCGTTGTTGACGCCGGAGCGGCGGATATTGCGCTCGATCAGGCGGGCGTGGCCCTCGTCGTCCTCGATCATGATGATGGTGACAGGCTGGGTCATCGATCTGTGTTCCGGTTGCTCACATTCCAGGCGATCGGCAGCGTGATCGTGAAGGTGCTGCCTGCGTTCAGTTCCGATGATACCGACATGGTGCCGCCGAGGCGACGCACAAGTGCACGGACATGCGCAAGACCGATGCCCTGGCCGGGCTTGTCCTGGGTTCCCGCGCGGCGGAACAGGTCGAATATCCGCTGGTGATCCTTCGGATCGATCCCGCGGCCGTTGTCGCTGATCTCGAAGATAGCGTAGCCGAGCTTGGTGCGCCCGCGGATTCTGATCTCACCGGGCATGCCGGGCTTAAGATACTTGATCGCATTGTCGATCAGGTTCGAGAAGATCTGCTCGAGGGCGAGGCGGTCGCTCACGAGGTCTGGCAGGGGCTCGAGGTGGATCTCGGCCTGCGCCTCGGCCGCCTGGTGCGCCAGCGTCGAGACGATGGCCTCGATCAGCTCGCGCGTGTCGATCTTCACCGGCTGGAATTCGCGCCGGCCCTCGCGCGTGAGGTTGAGGATGGCCGAGATCAGCCGGTCCATCTTGGCGATCGAGGTCTTGATAAAGGCGAGCGCTTCGGAAAAATCCTCCGAGAGCTGCTTGTCGGCGCCCTCGAGCGCGATCTCGCCCGGCCCGGCGGGGGCCAGCGGTGCTCCCTCCGCAGAGACATGAGCGAGGCTGCTGATGCGGCGGAAGATGTCGCCGCCGAGCTCCTCGAGTTCGCTGGTGAAGCCCATGATGTTGACGAGCGGCGAGCGCAGATCGTGGCTGACGATGTAGGCAAAGCGCTGGATCTCGTCGTTGGCTTCACGCAGGTCTGCCGTGCGTTCGTCGACGACGGCCTCCAGATTGACGTTGGCGTCGCGCAGGCGTGCTTCGGCTTCGTCCCGGGCGCGGGCCGACCGCCGCACCAGCCAGATCGAGAGCATCGCCAGCACCACCACGAGGCCGGAGCCGATGCCGGTCATCGACGCGGCGAGGGTCTGGCTGCGGTCGGAATTGGCAGTGCGGAGGCGGAACAGGCGCTCCTCCTCCTGGATCATCGCATTCGCGACGGTGGTGATCCTCGTCGTGGTGTCCTGGGCCGCGGCCTCGCGCACCAGTGCCACGGCCTTGTCCGGCTGGCCCTGCCGGATGAACACCATTTCCTGCGCGAACTGGCCGAGGCGGATTTCGATAGCCGCGCTCAGCTTCTCGACGTTCTGGCGTTGCGCTGGATTGTCGCCGCTCAGGCGCGTCAGCTTGTCGAGGGCGGGGATGATTGCCGCCACGGCCTTTTCATGGTCGACCCTGAAATTCTCATCCTGTGTCAGGAGATAGCCGCGAGCGCCGCTCTCGGCGCGCCGGACTTCTAGCAGCAGGGCGTTGACCTGGTTCTCCACCTCGATGGTGTGAACCACCCATTTGCTGTCTTCCCGCGCCTTGTTGACGAGATAGACGGAGCCGGCGCTGATCACGGTCAGCACCAAAAGGCCCGCCGCGAACAGCAGGATCTGCCAGAATGTGCGCCGTCGCTGGCCTTCAGCCGTCACGGCGATTCACCTGTCTGCGTTCAATGGAATTCAAGACGCCCCCTTTGGAACTAGCCCCAACCGTCCAGAACGCGATTGGGGCCAAAGGGTTCCACAAGAGGAGGACTAACTCGCTTCGGGTTCCGGCTTGCCGGCGAGGTACTGCTCCAGCCAATGGATGTGGTAGTCGCCGTTGATAATGTCGTCTTCGCGCACCAGCGCCCGGAACAGCGGCAGCGTGGTCTCGATGCCTTCGACCACCATCTCGTCCAGCGCCCGGCGCAGCCGCATCAGGCATTCGGCGCGGGTCTTGCCGTGCACGATCAGCTTGCCGACGAGCGAATCGTAATAAGGCGGGATCGTGTAGCCCTGATAGACGGCGGAATCGATCCGGACCCCGAGGCCGCCGGGCGGATGATATTGCTGGATCCGGCCGGGCGAGGGGCGGAAAGTCTGCGGGTTCTCGGCATTGATGCGGCACTCGATCGCGTGGCCGATGACCTGGATTTCGTCCTGCCTGGCGGGCAGGTCGCCGCCGGCGGCGATGCGGATCTGCTCCAGCACGAGGTCGATGTCGGTGATGCTCTCGGTGACGGGATGCTCGACCTGGATGCGGGTGTTCATCTCGATGAAGTAGAACTCGCCGTCCTCGAACAGGAACTCGATGGTGCCGACACCGAGATATTTCATCTCGCGCATCGCTTTGGCGCAGGTCTCGCCGATCCTGGCCCGCGCCGCGGCGGAGAGCACGGGTGAGGGGCCTTCCTCCCACACCTTCTGGTGCCGGCGCTGCAGCGAGCAGTCGCGCTCGCCGAGATGGATCGCGCCGCCGCGGCCGTCGCCGAGGATCTGGATCTCGATGTGGCGCGGCTTCTGGAGATATTTTTCCAGATAGACGGACGCATCGCCAAAGGCGGACCTGGCCTCGTTGGCCGCCGTCGACAGCGCCAGCTGGAGGTCGGCCTCGCTGTGCGCGACCTTCATGCCGCGGCCGCCACCGCCGGCCGCCGCCTTCACCAGCACCGGGAAGCCGATCTTCCTGGCGATCGTCATCGCGTCGTCGTCGGGGCCGACCGCGCCATCGGAGCCGGGCACCACGGGAATGCCGAGGCGCTTCGCCGTCTTCTTGGCCTCGATCTTGTCGCCCATCAGGCGGATGTGCTCGGCCTTCGGGCCGATGAAATGCAGATTGTGCTCAGCGAGAATTTCCGCAAAACGCGCGTTCTCGGAGAGGAAGCCGTAACCGGGATGCACGGCGTCGGCGCCCGTGATTTCGCAGGCCGCGAGCAGCGCGGGCACGTTGAGATAGCTGTCCTTGGACGACGGCGGCCCGATGCAGACGCTCTCGTCCGACAGCCGCACATGCATGGCGTCGGCGTCGGCCGTGGAGTGCACCGCGACGGTCGCGATCCCGAGCTCCTTGCAGGCCCTGAGGATGCGAAGGGCGATCTCGCCGCGATTGGCTATGAGGATCTTGTCGAACATGTTGTCCCGCAGCGAATGGCGAGTGGCGAATAGCGAGTAGGGAAAGGTGAAACCATTCGCTATTCGCCACTCCCCATTCGCGTTTACTCGATGATGACGAGCGGCTCGCCGTACTCGACCGGCTGACCATCCTCGACCAGGATCTGCGTCACCGTGCCGGCGCGCGGCGAAGGGATCTGGTTCATCGTCTTCATGGCTTCGATGATCAGCAGCGTCTGGCCGACCGAGACCTTGGTGCCGACCTCGATGAACGGCTTGGCGCCCGGCTCCGGCGCCCAATAGGCGGTGCCGACCATCGGCGAGGTCACGGCGCCGGGATGCTTCGACAGATCGGAAGCGGCAGTGGCGGTCGCGCTTGCAGCCGCCGTCATGGCCGCAGGAGCGGCTGCCACCGGCAGCGGCATGGTCGCGGCCACGCTGATATTGCGGGCGACGCGCAGGCGCAGCCCCGCCCGCTCGATCTCGATCTCGGTCAGGCTGGTCTCATCGAGCAGCAAGGCAAGCTCGCGGATGAGCGCCGAATCCTCGCTGGAAAACTTTGCGGCTGCTTTGTCGTCTGGCTGGCGCGCCATGTTGTTTGATCCGAATGTTCTGTTGGAAGGGAGCGTCAGGCGTTGGGCTTGATGCCGAGCTTGGCGGCAAGGCCCTGAATGGCGAGGCGGTAGCCCTCGATGCCGAAACCGCAGAGCGAGGCGAAGGCCGCGCGTGCGGTGTAGGAATGGTGACGAAAGCTCTCGCGGGCATGGATGTTGGTCACGTGCACCTCGACCGTCGGGATCTGCACCGCGAGCAGTGCGTCGTGCAGCGCGATGGAGGTGTGGGAATAGCCGCCGGCATTGATGACGATGCCCTTCATCTTGCGCCGGTGCGCCTCATGGATGAAGTCGATCAGCTCGCCTTCGCGGTTGGACTGCCGGCAGTCGGCCGTCAGGCCGAAGGTCGCCGCTGTCTCCCGGCACAGCCCCTCGACGTCGGCCAGCGTCGCATGACCGTACTTTTCGGGCTCGCGCGTCCCCAGCATGTTGAGGTTCGGCCCGTTCAGGACGAGGATCGTGTCGGTTGCAGGTTCGGCCATTCCAATCCCGGAAGAGGTGCTTCGGCGTGGCGGGTTATAGGTAACAAAGCGCGTGAGGGGAAGCCTCGAAGGGCCTCAGGGGCGGGTTCAAGCACCTCATCCAGTGCGCAAAAACCTGTGCGGAAACTACGGAAATTGCTTGTTAACCAGTCCGAAGCATGGCTGCGGGCCGAATGCAAAGGGGCGGGCATCGCTGCCCGCCCCAAGGTTGCCGGTATCCTGCCTCAAGCGTTCAGGACCGCCACGATCTCGTAGGTGTCCGGATTGATGATCACGATCTCATCGCGGACCAGGACGTACCTGTAGGTCCGCCACTCCGGATAAATGGTCACCACCCGCGACGGCAGGGTGTGCAGCGTAATGCCCTCGCGCGGGATGCGGGTGCCGACCGAGATCGAGAAGTTCACGTTCGTCACCGGAGCGACGCGCTGCTCGCGGATCACCGACGTGATCTGCGTCCGCTGCTCGGTCGAAAGCTTGGCAGCGGCGCCGGCCTGGCCGACCGTGGTCGAGCTCTGGCCCTGAGCATTCTGGGTCGTGCTGGTGCCGGTCTGGCCCTGAGCATTCTGGTTGGTGGTCGTGCCGGTGCCCGGCCGGTTCTCGGCGTTGTTGGTCGAGGTGCCGCTCTTGCTGCCCTCAGCCTTCATGTCCTTCTGGTCCTTGCTGCCGGACTTGCTGGTGTCCTGGCTCATGCTCTTGGACTTGTCCTGCTGGGACTTGTCCATCTGGCCCTGCGCGCGATCATCGGTGCGCTGGCCCTTGGTGCCACCGGCCTTGTCCTCAGCCGCGTTCTTGTTCATGGCGCCGCCCGGGCGCTCGTCCTTCATCGCACCGGACTTGTCTTCCGAGGCGCGATCGGACTTCATCGTGCTGGAGCCGCCGGCTTGGCCGACGGTGCCCTTGTCATGGCTCATGGAATCGCGCCCCATCGAGCCGCCGCGCTCTGCGGCGCCGCCGGAGGGCTGCGAGTGCTGCATCTGCTGCGAGCCACCGGCGCCGCCACCGCTGTCGCGGCCCATGCTGCCCTGTGCGTTTGCCAAACCGGTCCCCGCGACGAGTGCAACTGCGGCAACCGAGATCATAAAGCGGTTCAACATCGAAATTCTCCTCACGTGTTTCCTGCGTCATTGCCCGCGCCGACAACGAAAGGAGATTTGAGTTGTTCCGGAACTTCGACTGTTCCGCGGCATTTGTTTGTTGAACGCTGGATGAATGACTTTGCACGAAGACGCCAATGTTGGGCGCGCGAAAAAAAGGCCGGCTCTTCAGCCGGCCCTTTTGCGTGCACGAGTTGCGAACGGCGCGATCAGCAAGTCGCCTCTAGCACGTTGCCTTGCCGCAGCGGGCGATGCCGATCTTTTCCCTGAGGCCTTCGACGCCGACAGCGCCGATCACGATCTGCTTGCCGATGACGTAGCTCGGCGTGCCGTTCATGCCCATCGCTTCGGCAAGCTTGAAGTTCTCCTCGATGGTGGCGCGCACCTCGGGGCTGGCGATGTCCTTCTCGATTCGAGCGGTGTCGAGGCCGGCTTCCTTCGCCGCCTGAATTGCGCGCGCCTTGTCCGCAGCGCCCCGGCCGCCGAGCAGTCTCTGGTGGAAGTCGAGATACTTCTTGCCCGAGGGATCCTGCATGCGCACTGCGACTGCGACCTGGGCCGCTTCGACCGAACCCTGGCTCAGCACCGGAAACTCCTTCAGCACGACCTTCAGCTTCGGATCGCTCTTCATGAGAGTGAGCATGTCGTCCATCGCGCGTTTGCAGTAGCCGCAATTGTAGTCGAAGAACTCGACGAAGGTGACGTCGCCGTCCTTGTTGCCGAGCACGACCTGGCGCGGCGAGTTGAAGATGGCATCGGCGTTCTGCGCGATGCTGGCCTCGTGCTTCTGCGTTTCGGCCGCGGCCTGACGCTTGCTGAGCTCGGCCATGGCCTCCTCGAGCACCTCGGGATGGCTGACGAGGTAGTTCTTGATGATGGTCTCGATGTCGGTGCGCTGGGCATCGGAGAAGCTGTCGGCCGACGCGGGCACGGCTGCGCCGAACATGGCGAGCGCGAACAATGCGGGAGCAAGCAGGCGCAGCGAAGGCATAGGTAAATCCTCTTATCCAAAGCAGGTTTCGATAAACGTCCCGGCGGACTTAAGCTCGGTGTCGTGACGTCGTGGTATCGGGCGTCGTTCGAGTTGCGTCAGTTGCGCGGCGGCTTCGCCGCCACGATGTCGTCGGCCTTGACCCATCCGGGCGTGCCGATGGCGAAACGGGTTTTCGCGCGCGTTGCAAGCTCGCGGGCGGTCTTGTTGTCGCCGCGCAAGTAAGCGGCCTGGGCCGAGGCGAGATCGGCCTCGGCGTAGTCTCCCTTCCGGCCATAGGCCATTGCGAGCTGGGTATAACCGAGCGCCGCCTCGGGCTCTCGGGCCACCGCAGCGCGGAGAATCCGAACGGCATCGTCGGTGTAGGCTTTATTATCGGTTCCAACCAGAGCCTGCCCAAGTAACATCTCGATGAGGGGGGCGTTGTTCGAGAGCTGCGCTGCCTTGCGCAGGGGAGCGATCGCCTCCGCCGGCTTGCCGCTCTCCAAAAGCGCTTGGCCGCGCACCTCGTAGAAGTAGGGGTTGTTCGGCTGAACCTGGATCAGCGCGTCGATCTGAGTGAGCGCGCTGCGCAAATCCCCGTGCAGATAGGTGCTGATGGCGCGGGCATAGCGCGCCGGCAGGCTGTCGTTGGTCTGGGGATAGCGGCGGTACACCGTCTCCGGCCGCTCCATGAAGGCTGATATCTTGGCGCGGACCATGTCGTGCCGGAGCTGAAGCGCGGGATCGTCCTTCTTGTTCCAGTATGGGCTGGTGCCCGCGAATTCCTGGAGCGCGGCGACGCGCTCGGCCGGCATCGGATGCGACTGGAGATAGGGATCGGCGCCGCGCGAAGCGAACAGGCTCTCGCTGGTGAAGCGCTTGAAGGTCTCGTACATGCCCTTCGGCGATTGCTGGGTCGCAGTCAGGAATTTCACGCCGGCGCGGTCGGCGTTCTCCTCCTGCTGGCGCTGGTAGGATAGCAGCGTACGGCGGATCATCTCCTGCGGAGCGGCGATCGCAGCCGCGCCGGCATTGGCCAGCCCGTTGTTGCCGGCGCTCGAGCTGCGGGTGCTGCCGGCGGCGATTGCGCCGGCGCCGAGCAGCATCGCGATGATCATCTGGGTCTGGGCCGTGGCGAGCTGCTCGCGCAGCTTGGACAGGTGGCCGCCGGCCAGATGTCCGGTCTCGTGCGCGAGCACGCCGATGATCTGGTTCGGCGTCTCCGACTGGAGGATCGCGCCCCAGTTGACGAAGATGCGGCGGCCGTCCGCGACGAACGCGTTGAACGAGCCGTCGTTGATGATCACCATCTGGATGTTCTGCTTCTCCAGACCCGCGACGCGCAGGATCGGACGGGTGTATTCGCGCAGCAGCTGCTCGGTCTCGGTGTCGCGCAGCACCGGCGGCCCTTTGGCCTGTGCCCGCGCGACCGAGAACGGCGTCAGCGCGATGGCCGCGGCCGTGACGAGGGCGGTGAGAGCGGAGGCCTTCTGGCGCAATGCGATCCTGAGCAACATCGAGCGGTCTGGTCAAACGGTCTTGGTCAGCAGTTTCGTGATTGGTTTGGTGATTGGCGGCAGACCGGATCCGCGATATGCCCCTTGTGAGCCGTGCCCTTTATGAGCCGTACAATGCGGCCAGTCTGGGGCGCAAGGGCCCTGTTTTCCGGACCGGACGGATCCGGTCCGCCAGCGAATAGCAGAAATCGATGCACGATGCGACCTTGAGGAACCGGTTGGGGCAGTGGCTCGAGCCCTCCCGCCGCAGCGATGTTCCCCCGTTCATGGTGATGGACGTCATGGCGGCGGCGGCCCGAATCGAGGCCGCCGGCGGACATGTCATCCATATGGAGGTCGGCCAGCCCGCGGCCGGCGCGCCCAGGACCGCGATCGCCGCCGCCCATGCGGCGCTGGAGGCCGGGCGGATCGATTATACCTCCGCGCTCGGCATCCCCGGTCTGCGCGAGCGCATCGCGCGCCATTATCGCGACACCTATGGCTGCGACGTCAGCCCCGAACGGATCGTGGTGACCACAGGCTCCTCCGGCGGCTTCATCTTGGCTTTCCTGTCGATGTTCGAGCCCGGCGATCGCGTCGCCGTGACCGTGCCGGGCTATCCACCGTACCGTCATATCCTCACCGCGCTCGGCTGCGAGCCGGTGCTGATCGAAACCACGAACGAGACGCGCCACGCGCTGACCGGTGAGGCGCTCATCGCCGCCCATCGCAAGGCGCCGCTGAAGGGAGTGCTGGTCGGCAGCCCCGCCAATCCGACGGGCACGATGATGTCCAGCGAAGCGCTCGCCGGCCTCATCGCGGCCGCGGAAGACGCCGGCATCCGCTTCATCTCGGATGAGATCTATCACGGGCTCGATTACGCGTTTCCAGCCGTGACGGCAGCGGCGCTGTCCGAGCACGCACTCGTGATCAACTCGTTCTCGAAGTATTTTTGCATGACGGGCTGGCGCGTTGGCTGGATGGTCGTGCCCGAGATCCTGGTGCGGCCGATCGAGCGGCTCCAACAGAACCTCTCGATCTCGGTGCCGTCGCTGTCGCAGATCGCGGCAGAGGCTGCCTTCGACGGCGCCGCCGAGATGGAGGAAATCAAGCACGGCTATCAGGAAAACCGGCGTATCCTGATCGATGGATTGCCCAAGGCCGGACTGACGAGATTCCTGCCCGCAGACGGCGCCTTCTATCTCTACGCCGACGTCTCGGATTTCACCTCGGACAGCTTCGAGTTCGCCAAGCAAATGCTGGAGCAGGCGCGCGTGGCGGCAACGCCCGGCGTCGATTTCGATCCCATCCACGGCCGTTCATTCATACGGTTTTCCTATGCCCGCTCGCCCGATGAGATGCGAGAGGCAGTTGACCGGATTGCTGAGTGGCTTAAATAACTGCGCCAGTTTTCTTCAGCCTTCCGGAGTTCAACTTGTCAGACCGTTCCGCCCCTTCAGCCGCCGCACCGCATTCTTCTCTCGCCGCTTTGATGTGGCCGACCCGGCCGGGCGAAGCCGTCGGCGCGCTGCCTGCCGTCGTGCTGATTGCACTCGGCACCGCGTTGATGGCGCTGTCGGCCAAGGTGAACCTGCCGCTGCCGTATGTGCCGATGACGCTGCAGACGCTGGTTGTGCTGATGATCGGCGCCGCCTATGGCTGGCGGCTTGGCAGCGCAACCATGATTGCCTACCTCGCCGAGGGTGCGATGGGGCTGCCGGTGTTCGCCGGTCCCGTGGGTGGGATTGCGCCGCTGGTCGGCCCGACCGCGGGCTATCTGTTCGGTTTCGTGCTGGCTGCCTTCGTGACCGGCTGGCTCGCCGAGCGCGGCTGGGATCGCAGCGTGATGCTGCTGTTTGCGGCGATGGCCGTTGGCCATATCGCCATTCTGGCCGCCGGCTTCGGCTGGCTGGCTTTTGGCCTGGGTCTCGGCGCCGCCAAGGCCTGGCAGGTCGGCATCGCGCCGTTCATTGCGGCCTCACTGGTCAAGAATGCGCTCGGCGCGGCCCTGATGCCGGCGGCGCGCCGGATCGTCGAGCGCCGCGGGTAACGCGCTACAACCAGCAGTTCCAATTGACAGGGCCGGCCAAGTTGATCTTGGCTGGCCTGGTGTTTTGAGGGGGAGTGAACCCATGACGACGACAACGATGGCGGGAGCGCCGGTCGCGCCGCCCGTCGCCAAGCCGTGGTACAAGGTCCTCTACGTCCAGGTGCTGATCGCGATCGTGCTCGGTGCCATCGTCGGCTGGCTGTGGCCGCAGGTCGCCACCAACGAATGGATCAAGGCGCTCGGCGACGGCTTCATCAAGCTGATCAAGATGGTGATCGCCCCGATCATCTTCTGCACCGTCGTCTCCGGCATCGCCCACATCCAGGACGCCAAGAAGGTCGGCCGCATCGGCGTCAAGGCGCTGGTCTATTTCGAGGTCGTCTCGACCTTCGCGCTGGTGATCGGTCTCATCGTCGGCAATCTCGTCAAGCCGGGCTCCGGCTTCGGAAATGCGGCGGCGAACGAGGCGGCCGTCGCAGGCTACGCCAAGCAGGCGGCCGGCCAGAGGTCCGTCGACTTCGTGCTGCACATCATTCCCGACACGGTGGTCGGCGCCTTCGCGCAAGGCGAAATCCTGCAGGTGCTGCTGTTTGCGGTGCTGTTCGGCTTTGCTTTGATGAGCCTCGGCGAGCGCGGCCATACGATTCGCAGCTTCATCGACGATGCTGCGCACGCGGTGTTCGGTGTCATTTCGATCGTCATGCGCGCGGCGCCGATTGGTGCGTTCGGTGCGATGGCCTATACGATCGGCAAGTTCGGCACCGGCGCCATCCTCAACCTGCTCGGTCTCATCGCCACGTTCTATGTCACCGCGGCGCTGTTCGTGTTCGTCGTGCTCGGCCTCATCGCGCGCATGGCCGGCTTCTCGATCTTCAAGTTCCTGGCCTACATCAAGGACGAGCTGCTGATCGTGCTCGGCACCTCGTCCTCGGAAAGCGCGCTGCCGTCCCTCATGGAGAAGCTGGAGCGGCTCGGCTGCTCGAAGTCGGTGGTCGGCCTCGTGGTGCCCACGGGCTACTCGTTCAACCTCGACGGCACCAACATCTACATGACGCTGGCGACCCTGTTCATCGCGCAGGCGCTCGGCGTCGAACTTTCCTTCGGCCAGCAGCTCACGATCCTGGTCGTGGCGATGCTGACCTCGAAGGGCGCCTCCGGCATCACCGGCGCGGGTTTCATCACGCTGGCGGCGACGCTCGCCGTGGTCGATCCACGCCTCGTGCCGGGCATGGCGATCGTGCTCGGCATCGACAAGTTCATGAGCGAGTGCCGCGCGCTGACCAATCTGTGCGGCAACGGCGTCGCCTGCGTGATCGTGGCATGGTGGGAAGGCGAGCTCGACCGCGACAAGCTCAACGCCAACCTCGCCAAGCAGATCGATCCGACCGACATGGAGACGGCGATCACGACGGACTGACCCGGCGATCGCCTGCGGCGGCGCATGCGCCGTCAGGTCCTGAAGTAACTGGGCTGGTCGATATCCTCGATCAGCCCTTTTTCTTTGGGCGCTGGCTCCGGCGATTTCGATATTGCGCCGTGCGCGCGGACTGACGGAATTTTCGACCTCGCGCGTTCAACCTGCATCTCGGATCTCGAAAGGGTGGGGCTATCGTGGGCAATGCGGCTGCGAATCCGATCTTGGTGCAGGCGGCGGAGCATTTTGCGGCGGGCCGGCCGGAGCAGGCGGATGCCTTGTGCGCGAAGGTCCTGAGGGCTGAGCCGGATCACGTCCCGGCGCTGCATCTGGCCGCCGTCGCCGCCTTCGTTACGGATCGCGCCGCCGACGGCGCCGCGCTGCTTGGCCGCCTCTTCGACATCGATCCCGACCACGCGCCGGCGCTGGTCACGCTGGGCGATGCGCTGGCGGTGAAGGGCGAGCATGAGGGCGCCGTGGCCGCGTTCGAGCGGGCGCTCCGCCGGCGCCCGGACGACGCCGGCCTTCACAACAAGCTTGGCGTGGCGCTCGGCGAGCTCGCGCGTTTCGGCGAGGCCGAGGTCGCCTATCGCCGTGCGATTGTGCTCGATGCGCATCTGACGCGGGCGTGTTTCAACCTCGGCGTCGCGCTGGCCGAGCAGGGACGACTGGCCGAAGCCGAAGAGACCTATCGCGCGCTGATTGCGCGCGATCCCGCTTATCGCGGCGTCTGGCTCAATCTCGGCGACGTCCTTTCGGACCAGGGCAGGCCGGGCGAGGCGGCGGCCGCCTATCGTCGCGCCCTTGACGCCGATCCGGATGATCCGGGGCTGCTCTGCAATCTTGGCGCGGCGCTCTATCGGCAGGGATTGCTCGGGGACGCCATCGAGCAGTACCGCCGCGCCGTCGCGCTGGGGCCGGACAACATAGCGGCGCTGCGCCTGCTCGGCCTCCTCCTGCACGAGGATGGCCAGCTGCGCGAGGCCGCCGAGGTCTACAGACGAACGTTTTCGCTCGATCCGGCGGACCATGTGATCGCAACCAATCTCGGCGCCTGCTACTCCGAGCTCGGCGCGCTCGACGACGCGATCGCATCCTGTGAGCACGCTCTGTTGCTCAAGCCCGATCACGCGCCGGCCTATACCAATCTCGGCATCGTCTTCGAAAAGCAGGAGCGCGTCGCCGACGCGGTTGCTGCCCATCGCTGTGCGGTTGCCGCCGATCCCGGCTATGCCAAGGGCCATGCCAATCTGGCGGTTGCGCTGCGCAACGCCGGAGAGATCGACGAGGCGCTCGCGGTCTCGCGCCATGCGGTTGCGCTCGATCCAGAGCAGCCGCTCGCCCAGTACAATCACGCACACTTCCTGCTGATGAACGGTGACTTCGCCAATGGCTTCGAAGCGTATCGGTGGCGGCGCAAATCCAAGTCGCTCTCGGATGGTGACCCCACATTCAGCGGGCCGGAATGGCAGGGGGAGCCGCTCGATGGTCGCACATTGCTGCTGTTCGCCGAATACGGGCTCGGCGACGCCCTGCATTTCGTGCGCTATCTGCCGATGGTGACGGCGAGGGGCGGAAATACCGTCCTCCAGGTGCAGCCCGCACTCGCCTCCCTGCTGCGATTGCTGCCCGATGTAACCGTGATCCCGCGCGGCGAACCGCTGCCGGCGTTCGACCTGCAACTGCCGCTGATGAGTCTGCCGCGTGTGTTCGGCACCACGCTCGACACCATTCCGGCAGACGTTCCGTATCTGCATGTCGATCCCGCAAGACTTCTGCGCTGGCGGGCTGCGCTCGCCGACGTGACGGCCCTGAAGGTCGGCGTGGCCTGGGCTGGGAATATCAGGCACAAGGGCGACCGGCAGCGCTCGCTATCGGCCGAGGCCGTGCTGCCGCGCCTGGTGATGCCGGGCGTGCAGCTCTACAGCCTGCAAAAGGAGCCTCGCCCCGACGATGGTCCGGTCCTCGCGGCTCTCAACCGCGATATCGTCGATCTTGCCCCCGCCCTCGGCGATTTCGCCGATACGGCGGCGGCCGTCGCGTCGCTTGATCTCGTCATCGCCGTCGACACGTCGGTCGCGCATCTTGCCGGCGCGCTCGGCCGTCCGGTGTGGATGCTCACGCCTTACGCGCTCGACTGGCGCTGGCTGCGCGATCGCGAGGACACTCCCTGGTATCCGACCATGCGGCTGTTCCGCCAGCGCAGGCCGCGCGAATGGGACGACCCGCTGATGCGCCTGTCGGCCGCGCTCGCAGTCCTCGCCGCGAAAGCAGGGAGTTAGAACCGCTCAGGCCGGTATGGCGTGGGATCGACCGCCGGCGTCTCGCCGCTCATGATCTCGGCGAGCAGGCGGCCGGTCGCGGGTCCCAGCGTAAAGCCCTGATGACCATGGCCGAAGTTCATCCAGAGGCCGGGGTGGCGCGGGGCGCGGCCGAGCACCGGGAGCATGTCGGGCGTGCAGGGCCGAGTGCCGAACCACGGGTCCGGCTCGACCCGCTTGCCGAGGTCGATCAGCTCGCGTGCCGAGGCTTCGGCGCTGGCGAGCTGCACCGGCGTTGCCAGCGCATCCGGCCCCGTCAGCTCCGCTCCCGTCGTGATGCGAATGCCCTTGGCCATCGGACCCATGGCGTAGCCGCCGGACTTGTCGATCAGCGGCAGGTCGAGCGACGCGCCGCCGCTGTAATGCATGTGGTAGCCGCGCTTGCGCACCAGCGGGATGCGATAGCCGAATTTGTGGAGGAGGTCGGGCGACCACGGCCCGAGCGTCACGACGGCGTCGGGCGCATCGAGGCGTCCGCTGTCGGTGTCGACCGACCAGCCGGTCGCGGTCTGCTGCAGCGACTGCGCATCACCGAGCACAATCGTGCCGCCGAGGCGCTCGAACAAGTCGGCATAGGCGGTGACCAGTGCGCCGGGATCCGACACGGTCCAGGTGTCGAGCCAATGGATCGCGCCGGGGAGATCGTCGCGCAGGATCGGCTCGGCCTTGGCAAGTTCGCTGCCCGACAGCACGCGAAAGTTCACGCCGAATTCGCGCTGGTCCTCTTCCGCGGCCTTGATCGAGAGATCCAGTGAAGCGCGGTCGCGAAACAGCGCTCGGTAGCCGGCACGGCGGATGAGATTGTCGGCATGCGCCTCGCGGATCAGGATGTCGTGCTCGGCCGTCGCGTAGGCGATCAGCCGTGCCCAGGCCTCGATCGCCTCGCGATGCCGCTTCGGCGCCGAATGCCACCAGTAGCGGAGCAGGGGCTCGATGTGGAGATGGAGGGACGAGAGGCTGTAGCGCACGTCGTTGGTGCGGCCGGTCGCGATCTTCAAGAGCGAGGCGAGGTCGCGCGGCATGGGATAGGGGCGCACCGCTTCCGCCTGGATCATTCCGGCATTGCCGTAGCTGGTCTCGCGGCCCGGCTCCCTGCGGTCGACGAGCGTGACGGACCAACCGCGCTGCTGCAGGTGCAGCGCCGCGCTCACACCGACCATGCCGCCGCCGAGAACTATTGCACGTCGCATCGAAACTGACCTCGCCAACCAAAAACCGCCCGGTTTGGCCGGGCGGTTTCATGGATGTCCCTATTATTCGCCGCCGCCGAAGCGGCGCGACCACCAGCCGGCGCGGCGCGGGGCCGCCGGGGTTTCGCTTGCCGGCTCCGGCGCAGGCTCGGGTGTCGGCGCGGGCGCGGCGATCGGTTCTTCGGTCACCTGCGCCACCGGCGTTGCCGGCTCGGGCTGGCTGTTCAGCAGGAAGCTCACCTTTTCCCGGACGGTGGAGCGGCGCCGCGCGGCCTTGTCGCTGGCGGACTCCTCTTCTGACGTTGCCGTCGTCGTGGCGGAAGCTGGCTCCGGCTGGGCCGGCGCCTCGGTCCGGACCTCGGCGCGCGGTTCGGGCTGCACGATTTGCGGCTCGGCGATGTGCTCCGCCTCGATGTGCTCGGCCTGTGCGATGGAGGGCGCTGGCTCGCTGCCGAAGCCGTCGAAATCGGCAACCGCATCGGTCGCCTCCGACGGCTGACTGGCGCCGAGTTCGTCGCCGATGGAGCCGGCGAGACCTTCCTCGCCACCACCGCGACGGCGGCGTCCGCCGCGGCGACCACGACGACGCCGGCGCTCGCCGCTGCCCTGCTGCTCGCCACGGGCTGCCTGTTCCTCGCCGTCCTCGCCGTCCTGCTCGGACTCGGTATCGTCTTCACCTTCACCGGCCATCGCGGCCGCTTCGGGAAGCGTGGGGGCGGTATCCTCGCGCAACTCACCCTCGCGCTGGCCACCGCGGCCGCGCCGGCGGCGACGGCGCTTGCGGCGCTGGCCGTCCTGCTCGGAGGCTGCCTCGCCGGCAGCCTGTTCGTCGGCAAGACCTTCGGTCTCGTCGGTCTCGACCTCGGATTCGGTCTCCAGGTCGAAGCCATCCTCGTCGTCATAGGCTTCTTCGGCCTGTGGCGGCGGGCTCGCAGCCACTTGCGCAGCGAGCAGCGCCTTGGCGGCTTCGAGCGTATGCACCTGCTCGCCGCGGTCGATCACATATGCCTGCGGTCCGCTGACGGTGGGATCGGCGATGACCGACAGCGTGACCTTGAAGCTGTTCTCGAGGTCGCGCAGATGGCCACGCTTGTGGTTCAGCACGTAGAGCGCGACGTCGGTGCGGGTGCGGACCACGAGATTGTGGGTCGCGCCCTTCATCAGGATCTCTTCGAGGCCGCGCAGCAGCTGCAGCGCCACCGAAGACACCGAGCGGACGTGGCCGGTGCCGCCGCAATGCGGGCACGGATCGGTCGAGCTCTCCAGCACGCTGGCGCGGATGCGCTGGCGCGACATCTCGAGCAGGCCGAAATGCGAGATGCGGCCGACCTGGATGCGCGCGCGATCCTGCCGGAGGCAATCGGACAGCTTGCGCTCGACCGCGCGGTTGTTGCGCTTCTCGTCCATGTCGATGAAGTCGATGACGATCAGGCCGGCGAGGTCGCGCAGCCGGAGCTGGCGGGCGACCTCTTCGGCCGCCTCCAGATTGGTCTTGAGCGCGGTGTCCTCGATATGGTGCTCCCGCGTCGACCGTCCGGAGTTGACGTCGATCGAGACCAGCGCTTCGGTCTGGTTGATCACGATGTAGCCGCCGGAGCGCAGTTGCACGGTCGGCGAGAACATCGCGTCCAGCTGGCTCTCGACGCCCATGCGCGAGAACAGCGGCTGGCCGTCGCGATACTGCTTCACCGCGCCGACATTGGCGGGCATCAGCATCTTCATGAAATCGCGGGCTTCGCGGTAGCCGGATTCGCCGGCGACCTGAATCTCGTCGATCTCCTTGTTGTAGAGATCGCGCAGCGAGCGCTTGATCAGCGAGCCTTCCTCGTAGACGAGGGTCGGGGCCTGCGACTTCAGCGTGAGGTCGCGCACCGTTTCCCACATCCGGATCAGATATTCAAAGTCGCGCTTGATCTCGGGCTTGGTGCGGGAAGCGCCTGCCGTGCGCAGGATGATGCCCATGCCCTCGGGCACGTCGAGATCCTGCACCACTTCCTTCAGGCGCGAACGATCCTGCGCGCTGGTGATCTTGCGGCTGATGCCGCCGCCGCGCGCGGTGTTGGGCATCAGCACGGCATAGCGGCCGGCGAGCGAGAGGTAGGTCGTCAGCGCCGCGCCCTTGTTGCCGCGCTCCTCCTTGACCACCTGCACCAGCATCACCTGGCGCCGCTTGATGACTTCTTGGATCTTGTACTGACGGCGCGGACGGAAGGTGCGCTCCGGCACTTCCTCCAGCACGTCGTCGCCGCCGACGGATTCGACGACTTCCTCTTCGGCTTCCTCGCCGTCCTCGTCATCGTCTTCGTCGTCTTCGCTGGTTGCTTCCGCAGCCTCGGCGGACGTCTCGGCATTCTCGCCGTCGGCGTACATCGCATCGGCCGGCTCGGCAGCCGATGTCACGGCCTCAGCCAGAGCTTCCGCATGGGCTTGGGGAACGTGAGCTTCGAAGGTTTGGGTGTCCTGGGGCTCGGCAACGGCCTCGGCCACGGGCTCGGCGCCGACGGCCGCGACAGGCGCGGGCGCCGCGTCGGCATGATCATGGTCGTGATGATCATGGTGGTGGTGATCGTGGTCGTGATGATCGCGCTGGTGATCGTGATCATGGGCATGATGATCGTCGTGATCATGCTCGCCATGAGCATGTTCGCCCTGATCGTGGTCGTGATCGTGGCCCTCGTGCTCGCCGCGGTGCTCGGCATCGGCGTGCAGATGCTCGCCCTCGTACGGCGCGCCTTCCGTGTGCGGGGCCTCGCCCTCCGAGGGCTGGGCTGCGGGATCGGCGCCGACCTCGAGTCCTTCGACGATGTCGCTGCGCACACGCTCGCCATGACCGCGGCGGCGGGCGTTGCGGTGGCGCGAACGGCGGCGGCCGTGCGAGCGGTTCTCGCTCTCTTCCTCGGCCTCGCGATGGGCCTGTTCCTCGGCCTCGATCAGCGCCTGCCGGTCGGCGACCGGGATCTGATAATAGTCGGGATGGATTTCGCTGAAGGCGAGGAAGCCGTGGCGATTGCCGCCATATTCAACAAAGGCGGCCTGGAGCGAGGGTTCGACCCTTGTGACCTTGGCGAGGTAGATATTCCCGCGCAGTTGCTTGCGTTGGGCGGTTTCGAAATCAAACTCTTCGACGCGATTGCCGCGGACCACGACGACCCGGGTCTCTTCCGGGTGGGTGGCATCGATCAACATCTTGTTGGGCATGTCTTAACTCTTGGCGGCGGCGGACGCGATAAACCGTGGGCGCGTATGGCGCCGCCGGGTGACGCGACGGTCCACCTGATTCGGGGGTGAGGGGAAGGCCGAAACGCCGTCTCTCGCGCCTTGCCGAACCGGAAGCTTCAGGACCGTTGCGACGCGCGGGATTGTCACTCCGCAGCGTCGCGAATGGTCCTTCAGATTTCGTCGGCACAGTCTGGCGCATCAAGCGTCGGCCCGTATGAAACACTGGGCGGCGAGGCCGCCCTTCAATCAGTTGCTGCTGGCCAGGCACGGCGCGAGCGCGCTCGCCTTGGGGATCACGAACCGCTCCCTTGGGATCAAGGGACCGGGTTAATGGGTTGCGCCGCCGTCAGAACCGTCCCGGTAACATGAGTGGTAACCCGAGACCGTCCACCGCCGGTGCCTGACCCGCTCCACCTCGCTGCCGCGCACCGCGCTGGTCTTAGAGGGAAGCGGAAAACGCTGGAATCCCCAAATCTTGGGAGTTCCGGCGCAGCGCCGGGAGGCTGAATGCGACACAACCTGAAATATCGGCCGTCAGCATTCCGTACATACGAGGAATGAGCCAGCCGTGCAAGGGAAGCGTCGCACGGCGGTCACAGTCGGCGAGTTTCGCGCTTCTGTCATTAAGCAGCGATTAACCCTGTGGTTCTATTGCGTTAAGAGGGCAGCTCGGAGGCACGGAATCGGTGGCGAGCCGCACAAGTCGACGGGTTTTGCTGGGAGGCGTGTTGCTGTGCACCGCGGCATTGCCGTGTGCTGATTCTTCGCGCCTCATTGCTGCGGAAAGTCAGCCGCAGCCCGTTGTTGCCGCAGCGAATTTTCCGGTAGCCTCGGCCGCGCGGCTGGCCGGCGACGGCAAGCAGACCCGCTTCATCCTCGACCTCGACCGGACCGTTACCTTCCGCACCGCCACGCTGGGCGACCCGTTCCGCGTGGTGGTGGACGTGCCGCAAGTCAATTTCCAGCTGCCCGCCGGCACCGGAAGCGGGGGGCGGGGGCTGATCAAGGCTTTCCGCTACGGGCTGGTCATGCCCGGCGGCTCGCGAATCGTGCTCGACCTGACGGGACCGGCAAAGATCGCCAATTCCTACGTGGTCGAAGCCGCCAACGGCCAGCCGGCCCGGCTCGTGCTCGAACTGGAGGAGATCGAGCGCGCTGCCTTCGTGGCATCGCTTCCTCCTGAAAACCGTCCCGAGTTGCGGCCCGCGATCGCCGAGGCGCCGCCGGCCACGGTTCCCGCCAAGGCAACCGCGGATGCCGCGCAGCAGAAGGCCGACGGCCGTCCGGTGGTCGTGATTGATCCCGGCCATGGCGGCATCGACAACGGCACGCAGTCGGGGGGCGAGAGCGAGAAGAACCTGGTGCTCGCTTTTGGTCTGGCGCTCCGCGACAAGCTGGAAAAGGCCGGCAAATACCGCGTGGTGATGACGCGGGACGACGACACCTTCATCCCCCTCAATGACCGGACCAAGATCGCCCGCAACCAAAAGGCCGCTTTGTTCGTCTCGATTCATGCCGATGCGCTGCCTCGTGCCGAGGGCGATGCGCAGGGCGCGACCATCTATACGCTCTCAGATAAGGCGTCCGACGCCGAGGCCCAGCGGCTGGCGGATGCGGAGAACCGGGCCGATGCGATCGCCGGCTTCAACCTTGCGGAGGAGCCCAACGACGTCGCCGATATCCTGATCGACCTCACGCAGAGGGAAACCCGCACCTTTTCAAACCGTTTCGCCCGCCTCTTGATGGGTGAAATGAAGGCGACGGTGCGGATGCACAAGCATCCCCTGAAGTCCGCCGGCTTCCGGGTGCTGAAGGCGCCCGACGTGCCCTCGGTGCTGGTCGAGATCGGTTATGTCTCCAACAAGGGGGATCTCGAGCACCTGGTCTCCGAGGGGTGGCGGTCGCGTGCCGTGGGCTCGATGGCACAGGCGATCGACGGATTTCTGACCAAGCGGATGGCCACGGCCGGAACTCCGAACTGAATGGGTTGATCCCGCCCGACCCAAAGGCCCTAGTTTGGCCACAGCGGACGCTCTATAAAAACCCCGCAGGGGGTCGGAATCGGCGAGAATCCTGCTCGGCAAGCGTCGGAAGTCCGGCACTGATGTGATTGCGTAGGCCGGCGAATTCGCGACGTGAGGTTGGCGGCCATTGGGGCGCCATGGGGCTGATACTGGGCTGATCCAGAGTTTGAACGGATAAACAGATAATGCGCTTGCTGGTGCGGTTCATGGGCTTCCTGTTCGCCGCGGGAACGGTGGTGTTCCTTGTCGGTGTCGGGGCCGTGGCAGGCCTGATCTGGCATTTCTCCAAGGACTTGCCGGACTACTCTCAGCTTCAGGATTACGAGCCGCCGGTGATGACGCGCGTGCATGCGGTCGACGGTTCGCTGCTTGGCGAATACGCCAAGGAGCGGCGGCTGTATCTGCCGATCCAGGCCGTGCCCAAGCTCGTGATCAACGCGTTCCTGGCCGCCGAGGACAAGAATTTCTACGAGCACGGCGGCATCGACTACACCGGCATGGCGCGCGCCGGATTGCTTTATCTGCAGAACTACGGCTCCAACCGCCGCCCGCAGGGTGCGTCCACCATCACCCAGCAGGTCGCCAAGAACTTCCTGCTCACCAACGAGGTCTCCTTCGCCCGCAAGATCAAGGAAGCCTTGCTGGCGATGCGCATCGAGAAAACCTACTCGAAGGACAAGATCCTCGAGCTGTACCTGAACGAAATTTATCTGGGCCTCGGCGCCTATGGCATCGCGGCCGCCTCGCTGGTCTATTTCGACAAGTCGGTGAACGAGCTGACGGTGGCGGAAGCGTCCTATCTGGCGGCACTGCCGAAGATGCCGGCGACGCTGCATCCGGTCCGCAACCGCGACCGCGCCATCGAGCGCCGCAATTATGTGATCGACCGTCTGCTGGAGAACGGCTGGATCAAGCAGGCCGACGCCGACAAGGCGCGCAAGGAGCCGCTGGCCGTCACCAGCCGCTCCAACGGCGCCCACACCTTCGCCGGCGAATATTTCGCCGAGGAAGTCCGCCGCGACATCTTCGAACGCTACGGCGAGAAGAAGCTGTATGAAGGCGGCCTGTCGGTTCGCACCACGCTCGATCCGAAGATCCAGGTCATGGCGCGCAAGGCCATGGTCGCCGGCCTCGTGAACTACGACGAGCAGCAGGGCTATCGCGGAGCCATGAGCAAGCTCGATGTTTCGGGCGACTGGGGCGTGAAGCTCGCCGAGATCAAATCGCTCTCCGACATCTCGCCATGGCGCATGGCGGTGGTGCTGGAGACCAGTGACCAGTCTGCGCGCATCGGCTTCCAGCCGAGCCGCGAACTCGGCGGCGCCATCAGCAAGCAGCGCGAGACCGGCATCGTCACGGTCGACGGCGTGCGCTGGGCGCGGGCATTGCAGGGCGGCACGAAGGGCAAGACGCCGACGGCGGTCTCGCAGGTGCTTCAGCCCGGCGACGTGATCTATGCCGATCCGCTCTACAAGGACGGCCAGCCCGTCGAGGGCCAGTACCGGCTCCGCCAGATCCCGGAGGTCTCCGGCGCCATGGTGGTGATGGATCCCTGGACGGGCCGCGTGCTCGCGATGGTCGGCGGCTTCTCGTTCGACCAGAGCCAGTTCAATCGCGCCACGCAGGCCTATCGGCAGCCGGGTTCGTCGTTCAAGCCGATCGTCTACTCGGCCGCGCTCGACAACGGCTATACGCCCTCGACCGTCGTGCTCGATGCGCCGATCGAGATCGACCAGGGCCAGGGCGCCGGCGTGTGGCGGCCTGAAAACTTCTCCTCGGGCAAGTTCCAGGGACCGGTGACGCTGCGCAACGCGCTGCGGCAGTCGCTCAACACCGTGACGGTGCGCTTGGCGCAGGACATCGGCATGCCCCTGATCGGCGAGTACGCCCGTCGTTTCGGCGTCTATGACGAGCTGCCGAACTATCTCTCCTATGCGCTCGGCGCCGGCGAGACCACGGCGATGCGCATGGTCACGGCTTACTCGATGCTCGCCAATGGCGGCCGCCGGGTGAAGCCGACGCTGATCGACCGCATCCAGGACCGCTACGGCCACACCATCTTCAAGCACGACCAGCGCGAATGCCGTGGCTGCGATGCGCCGGGCGGCTGGAAGAACCAGCCCGAGCCGCAGCTGATCGACCGCCGCGAGCAGGTGCTGGACTCCATGACCGCCTATCAGATCACCGAGCTGATGGAAGGCGTGGTGCAGGCCGGTACGGCCACGGTCATCAAGGACGTCGGCAAACCCGTCGCCGGCAAGACCGGCACCACCAACGAGGCCAAGGACGCCTGGTTCGTCGGCTTCTCGCCCGATATCGCCGTCGCCATCTACATGGGCTACGACAAGCCGCGTCCGCTGGGGCGGGGCAATGCCGCAACCGGCGGCCATCTGGCGGCTCCGATCGCGCGCGATTTCCTCAAGCTTGCGCTCGCCGACAAGCCGGCCGTTCCGTTCAAGGTGCCGGCCGGCATCAAGCTGGTCCGCGTCGTCGCCAAGACCGGCATGCGCGCCGGCCCGGGAGAAACCGGCGGGACCATCCTCGAAGCCTTCAAGCCGGGCACCGCCCCGCCGGACAATTATTCGGTCATCGGTGTCGCCGACGCCGACGGGCGCATGCCGGCGTCGCAGCAGCAGCAGCCGGATTCCGGCTTCTTCATGCGGCCGGGCACCGGCGGGCTGTACTAGGGCTCAGGACAAGACAGACGATCGCAGTTCCGGCGGTTGCGCTTTGCAGCCACCGCCGCTACATCCCAACCTCATGCTTGCGGAAACAGTTCCGCGAAACCAGAGAACGACATGCGCGCCGAAATCGAACGGTTGGTAGAAGAGATCAAGCAGTCAGTCGGGCTGCTGAGGAGGCATCTTTGACGTCGAGAAATCGACGGCGCGCCTCGCTGAGCTGAACAAGCTCGCAGAAGATCCCAACCTCTGGAACGATCCCCAGAAAGCCCAGAAGCTGATGCAGGAGCGCACCTCGCTCGAGGATGCGCTCTCAGGCATCGGCAAGGTCGAGCAGGAGCTCGAAGACGACATCGGCATGATCGAGCTCGGCGAGGCCGAGGGCGATGACGGCGTCGTTGCGGAAGCCGAAGCTGCGCTGAAGAACCTCAAGAAGGAAGTGGCGCGACGCGAGCTCGAGGCGCTGCTGTCGGGCGAGGCCGACCGCTTCGACTCCTATCTCGAGGTCCATGCCGGCGCCGGCGGCACCGAGAGCCAGGACTGGGCGCAGATGCTGCTGCGCATGTACACGCGCTGGGCCGAAAACCACGGCTTCAAGGTCGAGTTCCTGGAAGAATCCGAGGGCGAAGAGGCCGGCATCAAATCCGCGACGATCCAGGTCTCCGGGCACAACGCCTATGGCTGGCTGAAGACGGAAGCCGGCGTGCATCGCCTGGTGCGTATCTCGCCGTTCGATTCCAACGCGCGGCGGCACACCTCGTTCTCGAGCGTGCAGGTCTTCCCCGTCATCGACGACAGCATCAAGATCGACATCAAGGAATCTGATGTCCGCGTGGACACCATGCGTTCCGGCGGCGCCGGCGGCCAGCACGTCAACAAGACCGAATCCGCAGTGCGCCTGACGCACATTCCGACCGGTGTTGCCGTGGTCTGCCAGGCCGGACGCTCCCAGCACAAGAACCGGGCGCAGGCCTGGGACATGCTGCGCGCGCGGCTCTACGAGATGGAGCTGAAGAAGCGCGAGGAGAAGGCCGCCGCCGATCAGGCAGCCAAGACCGACATCGGCTGGGGCCACCAGATCCGCTCCTACGTGCTGCAGCCCTACCAGATGGTGAAGGATCTGCGCACGGGCGTGCAGACCTCCGACACCGCGGGCGTGCTCGACGGCGAGCTCGACGAGTTCATGGCCGCGACGCTGGCGCAGCGCGCGTTCGGCACCACGACCGGCGAGATCGAGGACGTGGACTAGCCATGCCCCGTGTCGCCTTCATCGGATTGGGGCGGATGGGTCACGGCATGGCCGGCCGCTATCTCGATGCCGGCTTCACGGTGACGCTGTGGAATCGCAGCAAGGCCAAGGCGGAAGACCTGATCGCGCGCGGCGCGCATTGGGCGACCTCGCCGGAGGACGCGGCAATCGATTCCGCCGCGGTCGTGACCATGGTCGCCGACGACGAAGCCTCGCGCGCGGTCTGGCTTGGGCCCAAGGGGGCGGCCAAGACGGCGAAGGCCGGCACCATCGCGATCGAATGCTCCACCGTTTCCCATGACCATGCGCGCGAGATGGGCCGCGAGCTCAACGCGCGCGGGCTGATCTACATCGATTGCCCCGTCACGGGATTGCCGGACGCGGCGGCGGCGGGGAAGCTGACGCTGCTCGCCGGCGCCGATGCGGCCGATCTCGAGCGTGCGCGGCCTTTTCTGACGCCAATCGGCTCGACCATCCGCCATTTCGGCCCGGTCGGTTCCGGCACGGTCTACAAGCTCATCAACAATCTCATGGGCGCGATCCAGATCGCCGGTCTCGCCGAGGGACTTGCGATCGCCGAACAGGCCGGGCTCGACATGAACCTCGTGCTGGAGTCGATCCAGGCGGGCGTCGCCGCGAGCCCCCAGGTGCAGCGTCACTCCAGGCGCATGGTCGCCCGCGATTTTTCCGGCGCGACCTTCACCGCGGCGCTGCGGCACAAGGATGCCGCCTATGCCGTGAAGCTCGCCGAAAGTCTCTTGGCCGACAAGCCGCTGGTCGCCCGCGCCGCGGTCGAGGCCTACGCGCAGGCGAAAGATGCGATGCCCGACGATGACGAAGGCCGGATGATCGAGCTGGTGTCGCGGCCGAAGACGCCGTAGCTGCTCGACGCGGGCAGTTTCGACCGTCTGGTTCATTTTTGCGCGTCGGTCTTGTGAACCTCTGTTCATCGGAATTCGGGTGGCGCTGTCGATCGCGCCGGTCTAGGCGGGCAGACTTGGCCGCCAAGGTGAGACGCGATGCCCCCGAACGACAGCCGGATCGACGCAAGAGACTGGTCGCTGCTCGCTGTGCTCTCCATCCTCTGGGGCGGTTCGTTCTTCTTCAATGGTGCGGCTTTGCGGGAATTGCCGCCGCTGACGCTGGTGTTCCTGCGCGTCGCGCTGGGCGCGGCTATTCTGCTGCCGCTGCTTCGCATGCAGGGCATCGGCTTTCCCATCGGAGCGACTGGCTGGAGGCCGTTCATCGCGATCGGGCTGCTCAACAACGCCATCCCGTTCTCGCTGATCGTGATCGGCCAGACCTTCATTCCGAGCGGGCTGGCCTCGATCCTGAATGCGACCACGCCTCTGTTCACCGTGCTCGTGATGGCGGTGGCTGGTGAGGAAGCGTTGCAGATGCGGCGCGTGGCCGGCGTGGCGCTGGGGCTCTTCGGCGTGATCATCCTGCGCGGATGGGGCATCGAGGCAAGGCCGGGGCAGGGGCTCGGCATCCTGCTCTGCCTTGGCGGCGCGTTGAGTTATGGCTTTGCGGCACTGGCGGCGCGGCGGCTGCTGAAGGATTCTCCGCCTCTTGGAACGGCGACGTTTCAATTGATCGCATCGACCGTGATGATGGCGATCATCGCCGGTGCGGTGGAGCAGCCCTGGCGCCTTCCTATGCCGAGCGTCACGACATGGCTTGCGGTGCTCGGCCTCGCCGGCCTGTCGACGGCGCTCGCCTACATCGTCTTCTTCCAGATCCTGCGGCGCTCCGGCGCGAGCAATGTCATGCTGGTGACGCTGCTCATTCCCGTCACCGCCATCCTGCTGGGGTGGCTGGTGCTGGATGAGCCGATCTCCATGCGCGAGATCGCGGGCGCGATCGTCATCGGCAGCGCGCTGCTGGTGATCGACGGACGAGCCAAGCCGGCAATCGCGGGCTCCCTGTCGCTTCTCCGGCCTGGGCCTTCAGCACCATGCCGCCGGCGACGCCGACGCCGAGCACATACATCCAGCCCTCATGAAAATCGAACAGGTGCGAATTGAGCAGCGAGCTCGCGATGTTCTGTACGACGACCACGAGGCCGATCCAGGCGGCGAAGCCTTCACCCGCGAACATGCGAAGATGCACAATCCACATGGCGTAGAGCAGGACGACACCCAGAAGGCCCCACTGCACCGCGACGTTGAGGGTCTGGTTGTGCGGATTGCTCACGACCTCGGCATCGAGTCCGCTTTCGCTGGTGGCGGCGCGCTCGAACTGGCGCTTGATCGAACCGGTGCCGTGGCCGATCAGAGGCGCCTCGATAAAGGCATGGAGCGACTTGCGCCAATAGGTCAGCCGCTGCGCGGTCGAGGCGCGGCTGATGTCCTCGTGGCCGTGGCGGTATTCGACGGCGATGTCGTCGATGCGCTGGCGCAGATAGGACGATGTGGTCCAGGCCAACAGGCTTGCGGCGACCGTGCCTGCGAGCAGGACCAGCGCCGCCCGCCGGCTCAAATGCCTCAAGGCGAACAGCGCCAGCAGCACCGCGATGCAGAGCAGGGCGGTGCGGGCCGAGGCGACGAACACCATGTTGGTGATGAACAGCAGGATCAGGGCCAGGCAGACGACTCTTGTCGCCGCGCGCCTGCCGCGCCAGAGAGGCAGCGCGAGCGCAGAGGCGCAGAGCGTGAACTCCTGGCTCTGGTCGATGTAGTTCTTGACGGGAACGCCTGATGACGCCGTTGCGGTGATCTTCCAGGCGGGATCGAGCAGCACGATCCAGGAGAACACGGCAAGCAGCGCGCAGGAGGCGAGAAAGGCGATGCAGACATGGAAGCCGCGCTCGGACCGGCTGAAATGGTAGAGCAGCGGCGGAATCAGCATGAGCTTTGCAACCGGCTTGATCGCATGCAGCCGGTCTGCCCACGCACCCTCTGACCACAGCGTGCCAATAAGCGCGAGCAGCAGGAGCGCCAAGGGCAAGGCAAACGCCGGCCGCGCAAGCTGGCGCGCATAGGCGCGCCAGGCGATGGTCGGCGTCACCGCAAGCAGCCAGAACCCGACCAGGATCGAAGTTGCGGTGGTCGACCAGGGCAGCGATGCCGCGATCAGGATGACGAACACGTCGGCAGCACGAAACGGCCGGTCGGAGTGGCCCAGGGCCTGCGACCGGTTGCGCACGGTTGGCGGGCTGGCCGGACGGGGCGATACGGCTTGCTCAGCGGGCATGCGGCTGATGCTCACTGTGCTGCGACCAGGCTTTCTCTGGGCGTCTCATGTCTGAGGAAATCCCGGGCCTGGGTCTCGTAGCCAAAGCGTTCGGCGAGCTCGTGGCGCTGCGCCCGAATCCGGCCGCGGCACTCTTCCTGCCGCGCCAGGACGCGGGTGACGGAGGCGGCGATCGCCTCCGTGGAGAACGGGTCGAAATAGTCGGCGAGCTCGCCCGCGACCTCGCGGAAGACGGCGATGTCGGAGCACAGCACCGGCGTGTTCGCAGCCAGCGCCTCGATGATCGGCACGCCGAAACCTTCGGCGAGGCTCGGCATGATCAGGCCGTGCGCTTCCGCGATCAGCGCCGCCTTCTCGTGCTCGTCGACATAGCCGGCGAAGCGGACGTTGGGCGGGAGGTTGCGCATCCGGCTGATCTCGCCGGTATAGCCGATCACGACGAGATCGGCGTGGGGAACGTTACGGAAGGCGCGGACGACGGCGGCGACGTTCTTGCGTGGCTCGTTCGAGACGATGACGACGAAGCTCGGCCGCCCCGGACGCCCCGACGGGGCTGGAAGGTGCAGGACATCCGGGGCGTCGAACCGGGTGCGGGGATACACGACCCGCGCCGGCAGGTGCGCAAATTGCGGCAGCAGTTCCCTGAACCGCATCATGCTGTAGTTTGAAACGAAGGCGAGTTCGTCGGCCTGGCGCAGGCTGGTGCGGATTCGCGGCAGGAACTGCCGCGTGGCGATGTCGCTGAGCTTGAGGTCCGTGAGCGGCAACAGGTCGTGGACGATGCAGATCACCTTGGCGCCGGGTTTGCGCCTGATCACCACCCGTGTCGGGGTGTCCACGACGATCAAGTCGTAATCGCGCGCGTCGATCCGCGGCGGAGGCAGCAGGAAGAAGGCCGATGCGTCCTGATAGTTGAAGAAGCCGGGCTCGAGCTGAAACTCGCCGAACAGCTCGAGGTGCCTCAGGTCCGGCGGAATGTATTCGAGCGCGGCGGGCCGGTTCTCGATCAGGCGCGTGGGCCGGCCGAGCAGGCCGATCGCGCGCAGGAGGCAGACGGTGTTGTCCCGCGACAGCAGCAGGCCGGCCCTGCGGCGGAGCCAATCAAGTTTGCGGCGCGTGCCGCTGAGCGTCAATGGCCCGCTCACGTTGATTTCGTCGAGGTAGCGATAAAGCGCAAGCAGCTCGATGTTGCGCGATTGCGCCGCGAACAGCCTGGTACGCCGCTCGCGCCGGCAGAGCTTGCGGTAGCGCTTCGTGGTCTCCACCACCAGCGTGAGTTCGTGGCCTTCCGAGGCGAGCGAACGTACCAATTCCCGGGTGAAGTGGAAGATACCGCGCCTGTGATTGGGTTGTCCGAGCGACTCGGAGATGACGAGTATGTTGTGCTTCATGCGCGTTTCTCGCGGAGCTCGAAGGCGTCGGGGGCCGGCGGGCTGACCGTGATGGTCGAGGCGATGCGGCCGTGATCGAGGTTGATGATGCTGGTGCAGGTGCGGCGCAGCAGCGGCTGGTCGTGCGAGGCGATCATCACGATCGCCGCCTGCGACATGAGCTTGAGGAGCCGCGCCTGCGCCTTCTCGGCAAAGTGCTCGTCGACCACGCTGAGCCATTCGTCGAGCAGGAGGATGTCGGCCGGAAAGGCGGTGGCGGTCGCAAACAGGACCCGCATCAGCATGCCCGAGGAGAACATCCGCAGCGGCAGCCGCTGCATGCGCGTCTCCAGCTCGGTGAAGGCCCAGATCTCATCGATCACGCCGCGGGTCGGCTTGCGGCCGCTGATCCGCAGCAGCAGCGCGATGTTGTCCTCGGCCACGAAATCCAGGTTGACGCCGGCGTTGAGGCCGAGCAGGGGCACGACTTTGCCCTGGATCGCGACGCTGCCGCTACTTGGTGGATAGACGCCGGCGATCAGCCGCAGCAGCGTCGACTTGCCGGAGCCGTTGGCTCCGGTAAGTCCGATACGGGCGCCGGCTTCAGCCTGGATGGTGACGTCGTCGACGGCGCGGATGATCCGCATCTCGCCGGGCTCGCGGATGAGATGGCCGAGCAGCCGCCGTTTCAGCGAATGGTCGTAGGCGCCATAGACCGGATAGTCGAGGCAGACGTTGCGCAAGCTGATCGAGACCATGCATCAGATCCAGAACGCGGCTCTGCGCAGGTGGAGCAGCGTCAGCACGCTCGCAACGATCAGGAGCGTCAGCGCGACGAGGACATAGACGATGCTGACGGGGTCGACATGGCCGCCGGCCAGTGGCTCGCGCCACACCGCGAACAGATGCGTGAGTGGATTGATCCGCATCACCGTCGAGCGGTGGTTGATCATCTCCGACGACCAGATGATGGGCGAGGCGAGGAAGGCGAGCATCAACGTGGACTCGATGATTGGTTTGAGGTCGCGATAGCGTGTTGCCATCGCACCGAGAACGAGGCTCAAGGCGAAGGTGCAGACCACGAACACCAGGAGGCCCGGCAGCGCCGCCGGCGCGTGGGAGAGCTCGTGGCGGGACAGAATGAGCCATAGGACGAGTGGTACGCTGGCGTTATGGAGCGCGAACAGCGCCTGGCGGAACGTGCATTGCAGCAGGAAGATGACGGGCGGCAGCGCCCGGTCGCGGATCAGGCTCGCGGAGTTCTGGAGCGCCGTGGTGGCGTCGAGCACCACGCTGTTGAGGAAAGTCCAGGCCGTCATCGACAGCGCCAGCATGGGCAGGCGCGACAGCATGTCGTCGTTCGACATCTGGCCGATCACCGAGCCCAGCACCGCCACCACGATCGCCATCTGGAGCGACATCCAGAACGGACCGAGCAACGAACGCACGTAACGGTGGCGCATGTCCGACCAGGCCAGTGCCGCCGCGATCCGAACGCAGTCCAGCCAGGCGGTCGCTTGAAGTGGCTCCGCGGTTGCGGATCGTTCCTTGCTTGGTACGGCAACGGCATCGCGGTAGACGGTCTCCATGCCTTGCCTGAAGGCCGTGGTCGAGTAGCGGGTGAGGGCGCGCGTGCGCGCTGCTAGCCCCATGCGACGGCGTCGCTCGGGATCGCGGATCAGCATATCGATAGCCTCACCCAGCTTCGCGACGTCGCCGGGCGGCACGGTGATCGCCTCCATGCCGTGGCGGGCGACACGCGGCACCGCGGTATCGAGCGCCGTATTCACGACCGGGCGGCCGGCGGCCATGGCCTCGAGCTGGACGAGGCCGAAGGTCTCGGCATTGGTCACCGACGGCAGCACGAAGACGTCGGCGAGACGCATCAGCTTGATGCGTTCGCAATCGTTGACCGAGCCGAGCAGGCGGACGCGGTCATGAAGGCCGAGCTCCTGGATCAACTGCTCGAGCCGCGGCCGCTCGATGCCCTCGCCGATGATCCAGACCTCGAAATCGTGCGCGGCTGCAGCGCGGACCAGCACGTCGAAACCCTTGTAGGGCACGAGCCGGCCGCAGGCCAGCACGAGCCGGCCGCGATCGTTGACATGGTGCGGATCGATCTTCGGCCCGTCGTAGTTTGTGGTGTCGATGCCGAACGGCACGACGTGGCATTTGTCCTCGAATTCGCGCAGCAGCGGCGTGTTGTCGACCAGCGCCTGGTCCGAGACGATGATCGCCTTGGAGCGGTGCAGCGTTCGCCGCATCAAAGGTTCGACGAGCCAGCGCAGGCCGGCATGAGTGACGATGTCGGCGTGCCAGTGCACCACCAGTGGGCGCCTGGCGCCGATTCCGAAGGCGAAGACGAGGTCGGCGAGAGGGAAGGGGGCATGGAGCGCGAGCAGATCGTGCTCGGCGATCCTGCGCCACAGACGCCAGGGATAGGTCGGGGCGGCCGGCAGCGACAGGATGTTGCCGAACGAGCGCACGCGCTCGACCGGGACGTCGTTGACGACGATCTCGCGCCGTTCGGCCGATTGCGAGCAGACCAGCACGGCGGAGGCGAAGGCATCCTTCAGGCTCGCGCAGATGTCACGGATCACCGTGAGCGTGCCGCCGAACAGGTCGGGATAATATACCTTGAAGATGTGCAGCACCGACGGGCGGGGCGGGCTGTCGCTGGTGTGATGCATGATGGCGGTCAGCCTGCGAGAAGCGCGGCGAGGAACGGTGCGGCCAGCATCGAGATGAAGATGACGCTGCGCATCAGCGCCGGCAGCATCGGCTCGATCGTACCGTGTCCCCGGTCGGGAGCCGGCACAGCACGCGGTGAACTGGAAATGCGGACCAAGCGGTCAGCCATGGGTAAAGTCCCTCTATGTCGCGCCCTCAGTGGTATCGCGTATATGTGGGAAAATTTACCACGTCAATTGCAACACGAAAAAGTGTGGGATTGTGTCCCACGTGTAGCATTGGTACAATTCAGACATGAATGCCAAGACCGGGTCCAAAGCAGGCGCGCCGCAGCCGAATGCCGCCGCGAAGCTGCACGCGCCGCTGGCGCGGCTGCTGCGCCCGCTCGTGCGGCTCTGCATCCGAAGCGGCATGACTTTTCCGGCATTGGCGCAGCTGCTGCGCGAACTGTTCGTCAACGTCGCCGAGCACGATTTCGCGCTGGAAGGAAAGGAGCAGACCGACAGCCGGGTCAGCTTGCTCACCGGCATCCATCGCAAGGAAGTGGCGCGGCTGCGCGGCGCCGGCGCGCCCGTGCACGAGGCGCCGGCAGCAGTGTCGCTGACCAGCGCGGTGATCGCGCGCTGGCTCGCCGCGCCCGAGTTCACCGATGCCCGGGGCGAGCCGCTCGCTTTGCCGCGCACGGCGGAGGACGATGCGCCCTCGTTCGAGCAACTGGTCGCCTCGGTTACCAAGGACGTGCGGCCACGCGCGGTGCTCGACGAGTGGATCGACCGCAAGCTCGTCACCATCAACGAGGCCGACGAGATCGAGTTGGTCGAGGCCGCTTTCGTGCCGAGCGGCGAGGACGACGGCAAATGGCATTATCTCGGCCGCAATCTGCACGACCATATCGCGGCCGCCGCGGAAAACGTCTCCGGGCCTGCGCCACGCTTCCTCGAGCGCGCGGTGCACTACAACAACATCTCGCCGAAGCTGGCGCGGCGGCTCGAAGCGCGCTCGCGCGAGCTCGCCATGGACGCGCTGAAGACCGCCAACCGCGAGGCCAACCGCGCGCTCGCCAAGGACAAGGGCGGCAATGCCCGCTGGAATTTCGGCACCTACATCTACAGCGAAGATGCCGACGAGGAAGGTGAAGCGAAGGCGCGTGGCAAAGAAGGTGGTCCTTCATGAGCCGGCCGCCGGTCATCTCCCGTCGCCTGCTGCTGGCCGGATTCTGGCTCGCCGGCACGGCTATCGCCCGTGCACAGGTCAAGCGCGGCACCGATCAGGGCATCGGTGGCACTGGGATCAAGCGCGGTGATGATCACGGCATCGGCGGCACCGGCATCGTCGGCGTGATCCAGCGTTTCGGCAGCATCTACGTCAACGGCGAGCGCATCACTTACGCGAGCGACGTGCCGGTCCGGATCGACGGGGAGGCGGCCAGCCCTCGGGCGCTGCGTATCGGTCAACTCGCGCGCGTGGTTGCGATCCGTCAGGTCGATGGCACGCTCGTCACGCGCAACATCACGATCGCGAGCGAGGTCTCCGGTCCGATTGAGCAGGTGAAGGGTAACGAGCTGACGGTGCTCGGCCAGAAGATCTTCGCCGGTGACAAGGCGAGCAAGCTCCGAACGGGTACGCAAGTCGCCGTCTACGGCTTGCGCCGGACTGACGCGGTCATCGTCGCAAGCCTGGTCGAGCCGAGGCGCAATGCGGTCGCACGCGTGACGGGCCTGGTCGAGCGCGGGCCGGACGGCTTGCGAATCGGCGGGTTGAAGCTGAACGGCGTCGATCCCCGGTTGGTCGGCCTGCGAGTTCAGATCGAGGGCAGCGCGAGCCAGGGGGCGATGCAGGCGGCGCGCACGCGAATCGACGATTTTTCGGATCTCGTCGGCGCCAGCCGCCTGTCGATCGAAGCCTATGTGCAGCGGGCGGGGGCGAACCTCCAGCTCGGCTCCGGGCTCATCGCCCATGACGGCTCGCGCTTCGGCCCAGCCGCCGGTGAAGCGCGCATGGTGGTCAATGGCGTGTTCGACAGGTCGCGCGGGCTTCAGCTCGATTCGGCGCAGGCGATTGGGCAATTCCCGGGATCGCCGGGGCAGGCACCCGGCGGAGCGGGGCATCCCGGACGCTCGTCGGGCGGCTCGATCCTGCATCCAGATCGTGGCTCTATCTCTGGCGGCGGCCAGCCCGGTGCACCGGGCGCGCCTGCGCCAGGAGCGGGGCCCGGCGCGCCGTCCGGCTCTGCGCCGACAGGACCGAGCGGCCCGTCAGGGCCCGGCGGCCCGGGCGCGCCCGGCGGTCCTATGGGACCCGGTGGTGGAATGGGTGGTGGCGGCTTCGGCGGCCCCGGAGGCGGAATGGGTGGCCGGCGCTAAAAGCCGCTTACGGGACGGAGAGAAGCGCGGGACTAACCCGCGCTGAGCCGGACGCCGGCGCGCAGGAATTTTTGCGGATCGACTGCTTCGCCCTCGATGCGGGTCTCGTAATGCAGATGCGGACCGGTGGAGCGGCCGGTCGAGCCGACGAGTCCGACGACCTGGCCGATCTTCACGATCTCGCCGACCCTGACATTGATCTCGGAGAGATGGCCGTAGCGGGTCGACAGCCCGTTGCCGTGGTCGACCTCGACCATGCGGCCATAGCCGCCGGACCAGCCCGCCGAGACCACCTTGCCGTTGGCGGTGACACGAACGGGATCGCCGGAGGCGGCGCGGAAGTCGAGCCCGGTGTGCATCGCGGGCCGACCCAGGAAAGGATCGCTGCGCACGCCGAAGCCGGAGGTGAACTCGACCTCGCCGATGACAGGCTTGCGGTAGGGCACCAGCGCGAGCGTGCGGTTGAGACGGTCCATCTCGGCGCGCGTGGTGTTGATGCGATAGAGCTGCTTCTCGAATGGTCCGGCATTGGCCGTCAACTTGACCGGTACGAAAGGCCCGCCCATTGCGCTGCGCGGCACGGCGGCTTCGAGACTGGCGAGGTTCAGGCCGAGATCGCTGACCACGCCGCGCATGCGGCGCATGCGCGAATCCATGCTTTCCTCGACGGCGTTGAGCGCCGCCATCTGGCGCCGCTCGACCTGGTCGAGCGAGTTCGTGAGTCGCGCCAGTACGTTGTCGAAACCGTTGTTCCTGGCGAATTGGCTGGTCGGCGGCGCCACGACGGCGGGGGCGCGCGATTCGAGGCGCGCTTCGCGGTCCGGCGGCGCCACGAAGATGACGGTGTCGCTGATCGGCGACGGCTTCGGCGTGGCCTGGCTAGCATCGCCGCGCTGCGGGGCGGAGCGGGGAATCGAGCCGGTCACGTCGGGCATGGCTCCGAGCGCCGTGGCCCGGGACTCCAGCGCCGTTTGGCGCTTCATGATCTGGTCGAGCTTCTGGTCGAACTGTTCCTGGTCGAGCAATTGGCGGCTGGTGGCGCGGTCGACCTTGGCGCGCAGCTCGGCGATGCGGTCCTCATAGGCATATTGCATCTCGGCCTGGCGGGCGATCAGCCGGGTCAGGACGTCGTCACGGAACGCAAAATAGGTGGCCGTCGCGGCCGACCACAGCCCGAGCAGCACCACGGTGCCGACCACGATCCAGAATACCACAGGGCCAAAGCGAACCTGCTTGCCGGCATGGACGATGGTGTAGGCGTCGTCGGCGGCGGGCAGGGGAATCGCGGTTACCGCCGCCGGGGCGGCCGCACGGCGATGGAGGACGCGTCCGTGGTCATGAGGATGATGTTGGGGGTAGTGCGAGTATTGGGCAGAACTTTTCGACATCGGCACTCCCGCGCCGGTCGGATGTGTTCCTTGCGGCTCAATTGCCGCAGCAATCTGGGCCGGTCATGGTTAATTTTCTGGAAATGGGAACGGGCGAATTCGACGGACTGGTTAAAGGCTTCTTGCCGCTTCCAGCACCTCGTCGGCATGGCCGTCGACCCGGACATTGCGCCAGATCCGGGCCACCCGGCCGTCGGGACCGATCAGTATCGTGGTGCGAAGAATTCCCAGGAAGCTTTTGCCATACATGGATTTTTGGCCCCAGGCGCCATAGGCCTCCAGCATCTCGTGTTTCTCATCCGAGATGAGGGGCACGCCGAGCTTGTGCTTGTCGCGGAACTTCTCCTGGGCCTTTAACGGATCCGCAGAGATGCCGAGCACGGCCGTGCCGGCGGCGGTGAAGGCGCCGGCCAGGCGGGTGAAGTCGATCGCCTCCCGGGTGCAGCCAGGCGTGTCGGCCCGGGGATAGAAGAACAGGACGAGCTTTCGCCCGGCATAGTCCGCCAGCGTGACCACGTCGCCGCCGTCGCGGGGCAGGCGGAAGGCGGGGGCCTTCTGGCCCTCAGCGAGGCCGGACTTCGCCTGAGCGGGCGGAGACGCCGTTCTGGATGAATTTAACTGTTCCGACGCGGTCTTATGCGATCCTGCTTTTGCTATGCTCCCGGTTGATTTGCCTGCCGGTGTCCGCTGTGTTTTCGCGGACGTTGCTTGAGTCGATGCCCGCGTTTTCGCGGTCTTCTTTTTGGCGGTCGAACTGCCGGAGGACGTTTTGGACGATTTCTTTCGGGATTTCTTGGACATACGCCTTCCTTTCGACGCTTTCGGCGGGTCAACCGAAGCGGTATTGCAGCCCTCGTCCGGCGCGCCGGAATCGCGCCCTCGGCTGGGCAAGTCTGACGACGCCGGAGTATGGTTACAAGGAATTCCACCGACCACCCCACTGCTCGTTGAACGCGCTCCCGGGGCGAAATGACGAACAGCAGGAATATACGAGGTATGGCGGCAGTGCCGGCGCAGGGAGCATCGCTTCCCGTGGCCGGCTGCGGTCCCGGCGGCGCTCAATCCTACGACGGGCGCCTGTATCGAGAAGCAATGGCAAGGAATACGTCGCCCCAGGACTACAACCGGGATTTCGATCGGCGCGGCGGCCAACATGAGCCGCAGGAATGGGACGACGCCGACTGGGATCCGGATCAGGAAGCGGCGGCGGGCCATCGCGCGCGGCGGCTGCTGGCGCGTTCCGGTTCGGGCCTTCATCGCTTCGGTGGCGGATCCGGCGGGCTGCGCCGCTGGCTGGGTGGTGGTCGCTGGCTGAAGCGCGTCGCGGTGGTTCTCGGCACCCTGTTCGTCATCTTCGTCGGCTGTTTCGGCGCGCTGTGGTGGCGGCTCGGCGCCGGTCCCATCAATCTGGATATCGCAACGCCATGGCTGGCGGCCGCGATCGAGGACAATATCGGCCACGGCAACACGGTTGAGATCGGCGGCACCCAGATCGAGCGCGCCGGCCGGGTCCGCATCGCCGTCCGCATCCGGGACATCATCGTTCGCGACCGCGATCACGCCATCGTCGCCAGCGCGCCGAAGGCCGAGGTGAAGCTGTCGGGCGCGGGTCTCCTGATGGGGCACCTGCGCGCCGAAAGCCTCAATCTCGTCGATGCCGAGCTCGCGATCCGCATCGCGCCCGATGGCACCGTCACCGTGTCGGCCGGCGACACCGCGAAGCCGCTCGCGACCGGCGTCGCGTCCAAGAAGGACGCCGGCCTGCCGCCGACATTCCCGCGTGGCGGTGTCCCGCCGCCGCCATTTGCGACCGCGCCCGCGAGCCCGGAGGTGTCGCAAGCCGCCCCGCAGGCGACAGCGCAGAGCGGCATTCTCCAAGGCCTCGACTGGCTCGACAGTCTGAGCATGACCGGCCTCGACGGCCAGAACCTCAACGAGATCGGTCTCAAGAACGGCAACCTGGTCGTCGACGATCAGCAGCGCGGCAGCAAATGGTCGTTTGAGAACATCACGCTCAGCCTGCGCCGGCCGAGCCGCGGCGGCGTCGCGCTCAGCCTCGGCGAGGAGGGCGCGCGCCCGTGGATGCTGCGCGCCACGATCGGTCCCGCCGAGAACGGCGTGCGCTCCGTCGACATCAAGGCCGACAAGGTCTCGACCTCCAACATCCTCTTGGCGCTGCGGGTGAAGGACTTCACCTATACCGCCGACCTGCCGTTGACCGGCGAACTCAAGGGCGAGCTCGGCCGCGACGGCGTGCCGACCTTCTTCCGCGGCAAGCTCGCCGTCGGCGCCGGCAACATCATCGACACCGACACGCCCGACTATCCGATGGCAATCGACTCGGCCGAGATCAATGTCGAGTGGGACGCCAACCGGCGCGTGCTGGTCGCTCCGTTCAAGATTCTCTCCGGCGCGAACCGCCTGACGCTGCTGGCTCATCTCGAGCCGCCCAACGGCACCACCAACGACTGGCAGCTCGGCTTCAGCGGCGGTTCGATTCTGCTCGGCGGCATCGATAACGAGCCGCCGCTCGTCTTCAACCGCATCGCGATCGGATTCCGCTTCGACACGGATCACAAGCGCCTCTTGCTGACGCAGGCCGACATCAGCAATGGCGAGATCGGCGTCGCCGGCACCGGTGCCATCGACTATTCCGGCGAGCCGCGGCTGACGCTGGGCTTTGCGGGAACGCCGATGTCGGCCTCCGCCTTGAAGCGGATGTGGCCGACGCTGATCGTCCCCGAACTGCGCGAATGGGTGATCGAACGGATCGAGCGCGGTACGCTCCAGCGCATCGAGATCGGCATCAACTCGCCGACGAAGAACCTCCCGCGCAGGGGCCCGCCGATTCCGGACGACGGCCTGTCGGTCAACATCGTGGCGAGCGGTGTCGCGGTCCGCCCCGTGGACGGCATGCCGGTGGTGCGCGATGCCGATTTGAAGGCGCGCGTGACCGGGCGCACTGCGACCGTGAACATCGGGCAGGGCGTTGCGGATACGCCTTCGGGGCGCAAGGTCACGATCTCCGACTTCGTCTTCGAGGTGCCGGACATGGCGCCCAAGCCGTCCCCGTCGCGAACCAAGTTTCGCGTCGACGGACCGGTGCCCGCGGCCGCCGAAATGCTCGCCAATGATCGGCTGAGCGATCTGTCGTCGACTGTGGTCGATCCCAACACCAGCAAGGGGACGTTCTCGGCGAACATCCAGCTCGGCATGCCGGTCAAGGGCGAGCTGACCAAGGCTGACACCACCTATGCCGTCACCGCCGACCTCAACGGCTTTGCCGCCGAGAAGCTGGTGATGAACCAGAAGCTGGAGGCCAACAACCTGAAGATCGTCGCCAACAACCAGGGCTATCAGGTCAAGGGCGACGTCAAGATCAATGGGCAGGCGGCCTCGCTCGATTATCGCAAGCCGGCCGAGGGCGACGCGGACGTCCGATTGCAGGCGACGCTGGACGATGCCAGCCGCGCGCGCCTGGGATTCGATCTGAGCCCCGCCGTCAGCGGATCGTTGCCGATCAAGCTCTCGGGCAAGATCGCAAGTGGCACGGATCAGACGACCAGGCTCGGCGTCGAGGCCGACCTGACCTCAGTCAAGCTCGACAACATCCTTCCCGGCTGGGTCAAGCTGCAGGGCAAATCCGCCAAGGCGAGCTTCAAGGTGGTGCCGACGGCGCAATCGACGCGTTTCGAGGACATCGTCATCGACGGTGGCGGAGCCTCGATCAAGGGCTCGCTCGAGATCGACGCGAACGGCGATCTCATGAACGCCAACTTCCCGACATATGCGCCGTCCGACGGCGACAAGGCGTCGCTCAAAGTGGAGCGCAGCCAGGACGGCGTGGTGCGCGGCACCATGCGTGGCGACGTGTTCGACGGCCGCGGTTTCCTGAAGTCGACGATCTCAGGCAATTCCAAGGACGACGGCAAGAGCAAGCTGAAGAACGTCGATTTCGACATCGACGTGAAGCTCGGTGCCGTCGCCGGATTCAACGGCGAGGCCATGCGCAGCGTCGATGCCAAGATGTCGAAACGCAACGGCGCCGTCAAAGCCTTCACGCTGAGCGGCAAGATCGGCCGCGACACACCGGTGGCAGCCGATCTGCGCGGCGGCCGCGCGCAGGGCAGCCGCGAGGTGATCTATCTGCAGACCAACGATGCCGGCGCGCTGCTGCGCTTCACCGACACCTACACCAAGGCGGTCGGCGGCCAGATGGTGGTGGCGATGGAGCCGCCGACCTCCGAGCCGAACGCCGCGCGCGAGGGCCTGATCAATGTCCGCGACTTCACCGTGAAGGGCGAGGCGCAGCTCGAACGCGTTGCCGCCGGCGCGCCCAACGGCACCGGGAATGGCGTCTCCTTCAGCGCGCTTCGCGCCGAGTTCACGCGGCAGAACGGTGCGCTCACGGTCCGCGACGGCGTGGTCAAGGGGCCGATGATCGGTGCCACCATCGAGGGCTCGATCGACTATCCCGGCAACCAGGTGTGCATGAGCGGCACCTTCGTGCCGATGTACGGCGTCAACAACATCTTCGGCCAGATCCCGTTGTTCGGCATCTTCCTCGGCGGCGGCAACAACGAGGGACTGATCGGCGTGACCTACGAGGTCGTCGGCACCCCGGCGGCTCCGGTGATGCGCGTCAACCCGATCTCGGCGATGGCGCCGGGCCTGTTCCGGAAGATCTTCGAGTTCAACACCGGCAAGCAGAACTCGCCGTTCGACGAATTCCCGTCGCAGTCCAACGACGGCTCGACGGGATCGACGCGCCAGCTGTCGAGCGGTTGCAGCCTCGCGCGGCGATAAACGCCCACATTCCCACGTGCTCGTCATGCCCGGGCTTGTCCCGCCTGCGCGGCCGAAGCCGCTTCGGCGCGGCCAAAAACGTGGATGGCCGGGACAAGCCCGGCCATGACGAATGTGGCGACGCTTTCGCGCCAAACGTCTCGAGTCTGGGGTGGCGCGTTATGCCGCGCGCACGCCCGCCAGGAAGGTCCCGACTTCGCCGGAGAGCTGCTCGGCCTGCTTGGAGAGGTTCGAGGCCGCAGCGAGCACCATGCCGGCGGCGTTGCCGGTCTCGTTGGCGGCGGTGGAGACGACACCGATATTGGTGGTGACCTCCTTGGTCGCCTCGGCGGTCTGCGAGACGCTGCGGGCGATCTCGGCGGTGGCTGCGCCTTGCTCCTCGATGGCGGCACCGATCGAGGTCGCGATGCGGCTGACCTCCTCGATGGTGGCGGTGATGCCGCCGATCGCGTCCACCGCTTCCTTGGTCGCGCCCTGGATCTGGGCGATCTTGTCGCCGATCTCGCGGGTGGCTTCCGCAGTCTGGCTCGCCAGCGACTTCACCTCGGAGGCGACGACGGCAAAGCCGCGGCCGGCTTCACCGGCGCGTGCCGCCTCGATGGTGGCGTTGAGCGCGAGCAGGTTGGTCTGGGCCGCGATGCTGGAGATCAGCTCGGCGACGTGCTCGATCTGCTGGGCGCCGTCGGACAATGCGCGCACGATGGTGTCGGTGCGGCGGGCACTGTCGACGGCACGGCCGGTGACCTCGGCCGATTGCGCGACCTGACGGCTGATCTCGGTGATGGAGGAGGAGAGCTCCTCGGCGGCGGCGGCAACAGTCTGGACACGTTGGCTGGCTTCAGTGGCGGCGGAGCCGACCACGGAGGCGCGGCGGTTGGTGCCTTCGGCGGTGGAGGACATCGACTTGGCGGTATTCTCGAGCTCACCGGAGCCGGAGGCCATCAGGCCGACGAGCTGGCCGACGGAGGCATCGAAGCGGTCGGCAAGCGCAATCAGCGCCTCGCGCTTCTCCTGCTCGCTGCGTGTCTTGGTGGCGGCCTGCTCGGCCTCGAGCGTGCGGGCCGTCAATGCCGTTTGGCGCAGGACTTCGAGAGTCTCGGCCATGCGGCCGATCTCGTCGCCGCGATCGGTCTCCTCGACCGGCTTGTCGATGGCGCCTTCGGAAATCTCCTGCATGCGATTCTTCTGGCGGTCGAGCGCGCCGAGCACGTCGCGGGCGATCAGCCAGGACAGCGCCGCCATCAGCAGCATCAGGCCGACGCCGATCGCGGCGAGCTCGAGTGTCAAGGCACGCACATCGGCATCGATGTCGTCGACATAGAGGCCGTAGCTGATCGTCACGTTCCAGGGCGCGAATTTACGCGCGAACACGGTCTTGCGGAGCGGCTCGGTCTGGCCGGGACGGGGATAGAGATAGGAGGTCACGCCGCCCTGCGCGGTCTCGTTGCCGGCCTTGATGATGGCGTCGGCGATCAGCACGCCGTTGGAATCCTTGGCACCGGTGATCTTGCCTTCGAGCTGCTGATTGGCGCCGTTCACGACCAGGGAGCCATCCTGATTGTAGACCACCGGATAGCCCTGGTTGCCGTTGAAGTTCATGCGGCGGCCGCGCTGGTGGAACAGGCTCTTGGCCTCGGCCGGCGTCAGCTTGCCGGCGGTCGCTTCGTCCTGAAGCGCCTGGGCGTAGTTGTAGAGGAGCTCGACGGCGGTCCGCATCTGCTGGACGCGGTCCTCCATCATGCGGCTCTTGCTGAGCACGGCCGATACGCCGATGATGGCCGTGACTGTGAGAGCCGCAAGGCAGACCATGCTGGCAAGCTTGGTGCGGATCTTCAAATGGCTCAGCAGCTTCATCACAGCCCCTACGGAATGATTGTTATTGCTCGCATGGGTAGCAGGAAGTTCTTACCAAACGTGAACATGCGCGCGCAGAACCGCGCCGCGCGAACGCTGCGGTGCAACCGTATGCGCAAGCCTGCAACCGGTTCGGCGACAAGCGGCGGTGCGGGCCAATCCGGATGCCGAAGAGAGTTGGTTATTCGCTTTGGCGGTCAGCCTGCGTCGCAGGAGCGCTCATGAATCGATTCGTTCACCGAATCATCATGTCCGTGCTGCTCGTGGCGGTCCTCGTTCTCATCTGGAACGTGCTGGGGACGCGCTGACCGGCACCGGCAGATCCGCCGGTGCCGTCTTACTTTCAGGTTAACCGGCGAAGCGCGTCAGCGCCGCGCATAGGCGTCGCCGCCTGCGCCGCTCTCCTTGCCCATCGCGGCATCGACGCTCACCGAGCCGCCGCCGGCCGCCGAGAGATAGAGACAGGCGAAGCAGAACAGGATCGCTGCAGTGCCGCCGTTCAGCAGCGGCAGGAACACCGGCGTCTCGCCCTTGAGCATGTGGCCCATGAAGTAGGCGAAGGCCATTTCACCCGAGAGGATGAACGCGGTGAGCCGCGTGAACAGGCCGAGCATCAGGAGCGCGCCGAGCACGAGCTCGATCGCACCGGCCGTCCAGATCAGCGGCGGAATGTTGGCGAAGTAGGGAAGCACCGGAAACTTGAACAGCTTGGCGACGCCGTACTGGAACAGCAACAGGCCGGTGACGAAGCGAAACAGGCTCAGCAGAACCGGTTGAAAGCGAGAGAGATAAGGAAAGTCCATTGGTTTGCCCTCCATCCAATGCTGCGACTTGGACCGTATTCAGTTCCGTCTCGCAAGCCACCTACGATCAATTCCGCGCTGACATTTTTGTCATGTCGGACAAAACACCGCAGGCCCGGCCTTTCAGCCGCGCGCGATCCGTCATTTTTGCGCGTTCGCCTCGGGCTCGTACGTAATATCCCGGTGACGCCAAGGGATGCAGGTTACGTCGGGGAGACCTATTCCCGCAAGGCGGGGACGATCAGGAATGGAATCATTCCGAGGATCACGCTCGCAAGCGCGAAGACCAGCAGGAGATTGTAGCCGTGCGTTGCGTCGTGAATCAGACCGCCGCTCCATGAGCCGAAGGCCGAGCCCAAGCCGCTTCCGATCGAGATGGTGCCGAAGATGGTGCCGACGCGCTTGCCGCGAAAGATCTTCATCGCGGTCGCGGTGATCAGCGGCCCGCGGGAGCCCATCATGCTGCCGAAGCAGACGACGAAACCGGTGAGCAGGATGACGTTCGGATAGTACTGCAGCAGCCAGAGCAGAACGATGCCGAGGATCGAGATCGCGTAGCTGAGCAGCACCGATGGCCGGCGTCCGATCAGGCCGTCGAGCGCGGAGACGCCGAGCATGCCGAACACCAGCACGACGCCGGAGAAGCCCCAGGCGGTCGCAGCCTGGAGCGGCGGAAAGCCGGCGTCGATCAAATAGGCCACGATCTGCGCCGCGATGGAATACATGCCGACCGCGGTGAAGAAGAAGGTCGAGAACAGCGCCCAGAAGGCGTGATGACGCATCGCGCTCACAAGCGTCCAGCCGCTGTCGACGAAATCCGGATCGCTCTTCTTGGCGACGTGCGGTGAGCCGGCCGCGAACATGCGCCAGGGCAGGAGCAGCAGCGGCACCAGCAGCCCGAGCGCGGCAAAGCCGAACAGCTGGTAGGTGCCGCGCCAGCCGATGTGATCGATCAGCAGCTGCGAGGCCGGCAGCAGCGCCAGCACGCCGCCGCCCATCGCCGAATACACCACCGACATCGCGGTTGGCAGGCGCGGCCCGAACCAGCGGCCGAGCAGGATCGAGTTCGGCACGATGCCGATGAAGGCGATGCCGATGCCGACGCAGAGGCCGATCGAGAGCTGGAACTGCCACAGATGCTGCGCGTGCGCCGCGATCAGGAAGGCCGCGCCGAGCAGCAGCAGGCCAAGCGCATAGACGATGCGCGGGCCGGAATGATCGAACAGGCGTCCGACGAAGGGGGCGGTGAGGCCGCTCGCGAGCCAGGTGAGTGAATAGACCGATACGATCTGCGCGCGGTCCCAGCCAAAACTTTCCGAGATCGGCTTCAGGAATACCGTAAAACTGTCGCCGAGCCCGCGTCCCAGCACGGCCAGCGTGAAGCAGAGTGCGAGCACGGTGAGCGCGATACGTGCGACGCCTTGCGGTGTCGCTGCGACGCCATCCCGGTGCTTATCCTTGCTCGTTTCCTTGGTCGCGTTCTGGTCCATTGCCGTCAGGGAGCGCGCTTCGGAGCGCCCTGACAAGCAGTGAAAAGCTCATACGCCTATGCAGGCTTGATGAGCACGTGCTTCTTCTTGCCGAAGGACAGCTTGATCACGCCTTCCGGAGTCAGATTGCCCGTCGACAGCGCCATCTTCTCGTCGGTAATCGGCGCGTCGTTGACGCGCAGGCCGCCACCCTTGATCTGCCGTCGGGCTTCGCCGTTGGAGGCAACGAGGCCTGCCTTGACGAAGGCGTTGAGCACGCCGAGGCCGGCGTCGAGCTCGCCACGCGGAATTTCCACCGTCGGCAGGCTTTCGGCGAGCGCACCTTCCTCGAAGGTGCGGCGCGCGGTCTCCGCCGCTTCGTTCGCGGCGTCCCGGCCGTGCAGCAGCGCGGTCGCCTCGGTCGCGAGCACCTTCTTGGCTTCGTTGATCTCCGAGCCGCCGAGCGCCTCGAGCTTCTTGATCTCGGCGATCGGCAGCGTCGTGAACAGCTTCAGGAACTTGCCGACATCGGCGTCCTCGGTGTTGCGCCAGTACTGCCAGAAATCATACGGCGAGAACTGGTCGGCATTGAGCCACACCGCGCCTTGCGCGGTCTTGCCCATCTTGGCGCCCGACGCTGTCGTCAGCAGCGGTGTCGTCAGCGCGAACAGCTGGTGGGTGCCCATGCGGCGGCCGAGATCGACGCCCATGATGATGTTGCCCCATTGGTCGGATCCGCCCATCTGGAGGCGGCAGCCGGTGCGCTTGGCCAGCTCGACGAAGTCGTAGGCCTGGCAGACCATGTAGTTGAACTCGATGAAGCTCATCTCCTGCTCGCGCTCGAGACGTAGCCGCACGGAGTCCATGGTCAGCATGCGGTTGACCGAGAAGTGCCGGCCGACGTCGCGCAGCATCTCGATCCAGTTCAGCTTGGTCAGCCACTCCGCATTGTCGAGCATGATGGCGTCGCTCTTGCCCTCGCCATAGCGGAGCACCTTTGCGAACACGCCGCGGATCGATTCCTTGTTGGCCTCGATCTCGGCGACGGTGCGCATCGCGCGCGTCTCGTCCTTGCCGGAGGGGTCGCCCACCATGGTGGTACCGCCGCCCATCAGCGTGATCGGCTTGTTGCCGGACTGCTGGAGCCAGTGCAGCATCATCATGGTCAGGTAATTGCCGATGTGCAGCGAGCGGGCGGTGCAATCGTAGCCGACATAGGCGATGGCTTCGCCCTTGGCGGCAAGCGCATCCAGCCCCTCGAAATCGGAGCACTGGTGGATGAATCCTCGTTCCTGCAGGATATTGAGGAAATCCGATTTAAATGCAGTCATCTGTCGGCGTGCCTGACAATTCTTGGTTTACTGTTTTGGGGGCAATTTAAGGGTCTTCCGCGGGAACCCGATGACCGCCCGCCACCTGGCGCGTTGGCATTATAAGATGTGTCCCTCTGGCACAAGATCGGCAGGCCAGGGCGGGTCTCTTGAGGACGCTGATCCATGATGTTGACGGCACTCGGTTTGATGAGCGGCACCTCGCTGGACGGGGTGGATGTCGCGCTGATCGAAACCGACGGAAAACAGGTGAAGGCGTTCGGGCCGACCGGCTACCGGGCCTACAGCCCGGCAGAGCGCAACCTGCTGCGCCAGGCGCTGAGCGAGGCCGTGCATCTGCAGCAACGCGACGCCCGCCCGGGCATTCTGGCCGATGCCGAGCGCGCGGTGACGCGGGCCCATGCCGAGGCGGTCACCGCCTTCCTCGCCCAGAACCGCATGAGGCCGGAGGACATCGACATCGTCGGCTTCCACGGCCAGACCGTGCTGCACCGGCCCGAGAAGCGGCTGACGGTGCAGATCGGCGATGGGTCGGCACTGGCCAAGGCGATCCATATTCCCGTCATGTATGATTTCCGCGCGGCCGACGTCGAGGCCGGCGGGCAGGGGGCGCCCTTCGTGCCGGTCTACCACCGGGCGCTCGTCCAATCGCTGCAGCGCGAGGGGCCGATCGTCGTGGTCAATATCGGCGGCGTCTCCAACATCACCTATATCGACGGCAACGATACGCTGATCGCTTGCGACACTGGCCCCGGCAATGCGCTGCTGGACGATTTCATGTACCGCACCATGAACCAGGCGTTCGACGCGGAAGGAAAGTTCGCAGCGCTCGGCAAGGTGGATGAAGCGTGGATCGCGCGGGCGCTGGAGCTGCCCTTCTTCGCGCTGCCGCCGCCGAAATCGCTCGACCGCAACGATTTTGCCGCCCTGAAGCTCGGCGACGTCGCGCCGGCCGATGGTGCCGCGACGCTGACCGCCTTCACCGCTGCCGCGATCGCCCGCATCATTCCACTGTTGCCGCGGCGACCGCGGAACTGGATCGTCTGCGGCGGCGGTGCCCGCAACCTAACCATGCTGCGGATGCTGCGGGAGCGGGTGGGTTCGGCGACCGTCGAGGCCGCCGACACGCTGGGCTGGGCCTCCGATGCCATCGAGGCGCAGGCCTTCGGCTTCCTCGCCGCCCGCGGCCTGAAGGGCCTGCCGTTGTCCTATCCGTCCACCACGGGCGTGCCGATGCCGATGACCGGCGGGGTCATGGCGCGGCCCTGAGATCGCGGCCAATCAATGCAGATGCATTGATCTTGACGAGTTTATGCAAATGCATCTAGATTGGATGCATCTGCATCTAACCGCCGGGATCACGCCATGACCGCCTCGCTCAAACTGATCAGCCACAAGCTTTGTCCCTACGTGCAGCGCGCCGTGATCGCGCTGAAGGAGAAGGGCGTGCCATTCGAGCGGATCGACATCGATCTCGCCAGCAAGCCAGACTGGTTCTTGAAGCTGTCGCCGCTCGGCAAGGTGCCGGTGCTGGTGGTGACGACCGAGAGGGGCGAGGTCGCGCTGTTCGAAAGCAACGTCATCTGCGAGTACATCGAGGAGACGCAAGGGGGTGCGAAGCTGCATCCGGCGGATGCTTTGAAACGCGCCGAACACCGTGCCTGGATGGAGTTCGGCTCGGCGATCCTCGGTGATCTCTGGGGCCTGGAGACGACGACCGATCCGACGACGTTCGAGAACAAGCGTCAGGCGCTCGCGGCGAAATTTGCGCGCGTCGAAGCCGCGCTCGGCGCAGGTCCATTCTTTGCCGGCGACGCGTTCAGTCTCGTCGACGCCGTGTTCGCGCCGATCTTCCGCTATTTCGATCTGTTCGACGAACTGACCGAGCACGGCATCTTCCGCGATGTGCCGAAGGTCCGTGCGTGGCGCGCCGAGCTCGCGAAACGTCCGAGCGTGCGCAGCGCGGTCGGCGCGGACTATCCGCAATTGCTGCGCGCGTTCCTCGTGCGGCACGACGCGCATCTGCTCAAGCTTGCGGCCTGAGCGCACGCCGACGTCGCCGTGCTGATGGGGATCGTCGCGCTCAAGCTGGCTTGAGCTGCACCCTTCACCGCACGTTGGCGAGACGCATGTCCAGATACGCCGTGATGGTTTCCATCAGCGGCTCCAGCTTGGCGTCGAAGAAATGGTTGGCGCCAGGGATGATCTGCTGGTCGATCACGATGCCCTTCTGCGTCTTCAGCTTCTCGACCAGCGTGTTGACGTCCTTGGGCGGCACCACCGCGTCCTTCTCGCCATGCACGATCAGGCCCGACGACGGGCAGGGCGCGAGGAACGAGAAGTCATAGAGGTTCGCGGGCGGCGCGATCGAGATGAAGCCTTCGACCTCAGGGCGGCGCATCAGCAGCTGCATGCCGATCCAGGCGCCGAAGGAGAAGCCGGCGACCCAGCAGGCGCGCGCTTCGGGATTGATGGTCTGCGCCCAGTCGAGCGCGGCGGCAGCATCAGACAATTCGCCGGTGCCGTGGTCGAACGAACCCTGGCTGCGGCCGACGCCGCGGAAATTGAAGCGCAGCACCGAGAAGCCGCGATGCGCGAAGGCGTAGTAGCACTGGTACACGATCTGATGGTTCATCGTGCCGTGGAACTGCGGATGCGGATGCAGGATCATCGCGATCGGCGCGTTCTTCTGCTTGGCCGGGTGATAGCGGCCTTCGAGACGGCCCGCAGGGCCGGTAAAAATGACTTCAGGCATGGATGTCTCTGATTGAGTCCCTTGGAGGTGATCCCTGCACAATCAACCGACTGTGGCTCCATCAGCGTTGCGGCCGACGGGAGCACGAATGAGGGTGGAGAGGCGCGCCCTCGGATGATGCGCGAGTGGCGCGCAGGTGAACTGACGCGCGCGTTCTAACACGAGGCAAGGGTCAAAAAGCAAGCTTCTTCGACATCTCTCAATGGGCTCAAGAGCTTAGTCAGTCATGGCAGCGTCATCTCAGCCTGCCCCTGATCGGGACCTGCCCGAGGTCAACCGGAGAACGGCAGAAGCCGGCCGCTCTGCCGGAGGGCAGCGCTCAACCAATTGGAATCACGACTGTTTCGCCGGTCGATCGGCAATGTTGATTCCGGAGGCGGTTCGGCTTCCAAGCGAGGCGACCGCCGGCCGGTAACGTCGGCTGCCCCCGAGCGACTGCCCGTTGTCGAAGGCGAGCTCGAAATCTCCGGAAGGCTTGAGGTCCACGCCGTGCACCCGGTCGAGATTGGCAAGCCTGGTCCGGTGAACGCGAACGATGGAGAATCGCGCCAGCTCGCTTTCCGCGGCCGCCAGCGTGCCCCGGATCAGGTGCTGGGTGCCGTCGGCGAGGCTGTATTCGATGTAGTTGCCGGCGGACGCGACCCAGAGGATGTCGTGCGGCATCACGCGAACGCGGCTCGTACCGTCGCGCAGCCAGATCACATCCGGCGATGAAGCCTGTTGGGGGGGCGGTGGTGTCGGCGGAGCGGCCACGGCGCTCTTCAGCTCGCGGCGGCTTTCGAACAGCCAGATCGTGCCGGCGATCAGGACGACCGCCACGGCATCCTTGCGGAATTCGTAAAGGACCGTCGCAAGCGAAAAACGGAAATCGTAGGCGCCTCCGGCGAGCCAGAGCGCAAGCTTCCGCACCCAGACCATGCCGGTGATGTGGAGCGCCGAAAAGCCGAGCAGGGTGATCGCCCCGATTACTGCGCGGGCGGCAAGGCCGGGCGTTCGGCGCATGCGGCGGACCGCCAGCACCAGCATCGGCAGCAGCAGCAGGACGACGGCAATGCTCGACATCTCCCAGAACAGCCGCCGGCCGATGTCGTAGCTGTCGCCGCGCCAGGCGGCGTCCTGAGCGCCCGAAAACGCGTTGACGATTCCGGTCGCGAGCGCAACCGCCGCAATCGCGGCGAACATCGTCCGGTCGCCGCTGGTCCCAAAAGGCCCGCGACTCGTCCCGGCCGCGGACGGCTCGTCCCCCCGCGTCCGATTCTGATCCCAAACCGGCTCGACGTGCGCCGCCGGCGGAGCATTTTCGGTGTCAGCAGCCATGGCCCGGAAACCGCGTTCGTCGTCCCGTCAAGGAGCAGAATACCATGACAACACCACAGCAGTTCCAAAGCTCGGACAGGCGCATCGATCTGGACTGGGTGCGGATTTTAGCCTTTGGGCTGCTGATCTTCTACCACGTCGGCATGCTCTACGTGTCCTGGGGATTTCACATCAAGAGCGTGCACCGGCTCACCTGGCTGGAACCGGTGATGCTGTTCCTCAACCCTTGGCGGCTGTCGCTTCTGTTTCTGGTCTCCGGGGTTGCCACGCGCTTCATGCTGGACAAGTCGAGTCTTGCCTCGATGGCCGGTGCGCGGTCGGCGCGGCTCTTGATCCCGCTGATCTTCGGCATGCTCATTATCGTGCCGCCGCAGTCCTACCTCCAGATCGTCGAGACACTCGGCTATTCCGCCGGCTTTTTCGATTTCTACACCCGGCACTATTTTGCCTTCGGGGCCCAGTTCTGTCCGAACCCCTGCATCGTGTTGCCGACCTGGAACCATCTCTGGTTCGTGGTCTATCTGTGGGTCTACACGATGGCCTTGCTCGGCGTGCTCGCGCTTTGGCCGGCCGGCGCCGACTGGCTCAGCCGCAAGCTGGCCGTCTTGCTCGCGGGGCCATCGCTTCTGATCGTGCCGTGCCTGCTGTTTGTGGCCTGGCGTCTGGTGCTGTTCCCGGCCTTCCCGTCCACGCATGCGTTGTTCGGTGACTGGTACAACCACGCGGACCACGCCACGGCCTTTCTGATCGGCTTTCTGCTGGCGAAGCAGGAAGGAATCTGGCGCAACGTCGAGGCCCGGCGCTGGGTGGCATTGGTCGCTGCGGCCGTCTGCTTCTCGGCCTTCATCCTGGTTCGCGCCGGTCTGTTTGCGCCATCGCCGGCGCTGAAGTGGGGCGCCGCCTCGGCCTATGGTGGCTACCAATGGCTCGCGATTGTAGCCGTGCTGGGCTTTGCGCGGCGCTACTTCACAGCCGACGGCGCCGCGCGCCGCTATCTGACCGACGCGATCTTCCCGTATTACATCGTCCATCAGACCGCGATCATCGTGATCGCCCATCAATTGCATGACACCGGTATGCCGGCCGGAATCGAGGCGTCCATCGTCATCATTGGGACCGCACTCACATGTGTGACGACCTATGAAATCGTCCGGCGCATCGCCTGCCTGCGACCGCTGTTCGGATTGCGGGCGGTGCCGCGGATGGTTCTCAGGACGGAGCAGCACCAGCCGGTCTGATACGCTCCGTCCGATTGGCCCGCTGGCAAAAGGTGCTAAGAGGGCGAGATGCCGACACGTGTCTATCTCGACTGGAACGCGACCACGCCGCTGCGCCCCGAGGCCCGGGCGGCGATGCTTGCGGCCTATGACCTCGTCGGCAATCCGTCATCGGTCCATGCCGAAGGGCGGGAGGCGCGACGGTTGGTCGAGGAGGCGCGCGCCGCGCTGGCGGCCGCGGTCGGCGCGCTGCCGCGGAACGTCGTTTTCACCTCCGCTGGAACCGAGGCCAATGTGCTGGCGCTCTCGCCGGGTCTGCGGGGGCCGTCGGGAGGCCCCGTCGAGCGGCTGCTGGTCTCGGCGGTCGAGCATGCCTCGGTGCTGGCCGGTGGCCGGTTCCCGCCGGACAGGATTGGCCTGATCCAGGTCACGCGCTCCGGCGTGGTCGACCTCACGGATCTGAAGGCACAGCTCGAGGACGGTCCGCCAGCTTTGGTTTCAATCATGGCCGCCAATAACGAGACCGGCGCGCTCCAGCCCGTCGCTGAGGCCGCAAGCGTCGTCCATGGGGCCGGCGGGCTCCTGCACGTCGATGCGATCCAGGCACTCGGTAAAATCCATTTCGATATCAATAAGGTAGGCGCAGACCTTGCCACCTTTTCTGCGCACAAGATCGGCGGCCCCAAGGGGATCGGCGCGTTGGTGATGACCGAGGGGATCGTCGGCCTGGAGCCGGTGCTGCGGGGCGGCGGGCAGGAGCTCAGCCGTCGGGCCGGAACCGAGAATGTCGCGGGGATCGCCGGCTTCGGGGCGGCGGTGAAGGCCACGCTTCAGGCTCTGCCGGAGGATGTGAAGCGAATGGTAACCCTCAGAGATCGTTTGGAAAATGGTCTTCGTGGCGTTGCCGGAGCGACGGTCTTTGCGGATGACGTGGAGCGGATACCCAATACCGTGCTCTTCACCGCGCCGGGTTTGAAGGCCGAAACCGCCGTCATCGGCTTCGACCTGGAGGGGATCGCCGTCTCCTCCGGCTCCGCCTGCTCCTCCGGCAAGGTCCAGCCCTCCCACGTCCTGTCGGCCATGGGCTATGACCCCGCGGTCGCACAGGGAGCGGTGCGCCTCAGTCTGGGCTGGTCCACGGAACCTGAGCACATCAACAGGGCGTTAGAGGCTTGGCGAAAGCTTGGTAATACCCTACTTAAGGGCTAAGCGACGAAACACGGCTCGAACGGTTCTAAGCCCCGTGCTTTCCGCAGAGAAATATCGTAATACTCGACCGAGTTTGATCCACCGCGGTCCTTGAAACCGCGAGCGGAGGATGGAATGCCAGCCGTACAAGAGACGGTCGAGCGCGTGAAGCGCATCGACGTCGACCAGTATCGTTATGGGTTTGAGACCCTGATCGAGTCCGACAAGGCCCCCAAGGGTCTGTCGGAAGAAACCGTCAAGTTCATCTCCGAGAAGAAGAACGAGCCCGCCTGGATGCTGCAATGGCGGCTGGAGGCCTATCGGCGCTGGCTGACCATGACGGAGCCGACCTGGGCCCGCGTCGACTATCCCAAGATCGACTTCCAGGACCTCTATTATTACGCGGCGCCGAAGCCGAAGAAGACCGTGTCCTCGCTCGACGAGATCGATCCGGAGATCCTGAAGACCTACGAGAAGCTCGGCATCCCCCTGCGGGAAGTCGCCATGCTCGAAGGCGTCGAGCCCAAGCCCGGCGAGGAAGACCCGGCCCGCCGCAAGATCGCGGTCGATGCCGTGTTCGATTCGGTCTCGGTGGCAACCACGTTCAAGGCGGAGCTGAAGAAGGCCGGCGTGATCTTCATGCCGATCTCGGAGGCGATCCGCGAGCATCCTGAACTGGTGCAGAAATATCTGGGATCGGTGGTTCCGACTTCGGACAATTTCTACGCGACGCTGAACTCGGCGGTGTTCTCCGACGGCTCTTTCGTCTACGTGCCGCCGGGCGTGCGCTGCCCGATGGAGCTGTCGACCTATTTCCGCATCAACGAGCGCAACACCGGCCAGTTCGAGCGCACCCTGATCATCGCCGACAAGGGCGCCTACGTCTCCTATCTCGAAGGCTGCACCGCGCCGCAGCGCGACGAGAACCAGCTGCACGCCGCCGTGGTCGAGCTCGTCGCGCTCGACGACGCCGAGATCAAATATTCGACGGTGCAGAACTGGTATCCCGGCAATTCGGAAGGCAAGGGCGGCATCTACAATTTCGTCACCAAGCGTGGCGACTGCCGCGGCAACAATTCCAAGATCTCCTGGACCCAGGTCGAGACCGGGTCTGCGATCACCTGGAAATATCCGAGCTGCATCCTGCGCGGCGACAATTCGCGCGGCGAGTTCTACTCGATCGCGATCTCGAACGGCTATCAGCAGGTCGATAGCGGCACCAAGATGATCCATCTCGGCAAGAACACGACGAGCCGGATCATCTCCAAGGGCATCGCCGCCGGCAAGTCGCAGAACACCTATCGCGGCCTCGTCACCGCGCACCGCAAGGCGCTAGGGGCGCGCAACTTCACGGCCTGCGATTCGCTGCTGATCGGCGACAAATGCGGCGCGCACACCGTGCCGTACATCGAGGCGAAGAACTCCTCGGCGACGTTCGAGCACGAAGCGACCACCTCGAAGATCTCCGAGGACGTGCTGTTCTACTGCATCCAGCGCGGCCTTTCGCAGGAGGAGGCCGTCGGCCTCGTCGTCAACGGCTTCGTCAAGGACGTGCTGCAGCAGCTGCCGATGGAATTCGCGGTGGAAGCGCAGAAGCTGATCTCGATCTCGCTCGAAGGGTCGGTCGGCTAACTCGGACCTCATCCTGAGGAGGCCGTGCAGCGGCCGTCTCGAAGGATGGATACCGGAAAGATTGTTGGCCTCAATCCTTCGAGACGCGCCTTGCGGCGCTCCTCAGGATGAGGGGATAGATGGAAAAACATGATGGCTTTACTTGAAGTGAAAGACCTCAAGGTTCGTGTCGAGGAGCGTGAGATCCTCCATGGGCTGACGCTGACCGTGAACGAAGGCGAGGTGCACGCGATCATGGGGCCGAATGGCTCCGGCAAGTCGACGCTCTCGCACGTCATCGCCGGCAAGCCCGGCTATGAAGTTACCGACGGCCAGATCCTGTTCAAGGGCGAGGACCTCCTGGAGATGGCGCCGGAGGAGCGCGCCGCGAAGGGCGTGTTCCTGGCATTTCAGTATCCGGTCGAGATACCCGGCGTTGCCACCATGACCTTCCTGCGCACCGCGCTGAACGCGCAGCGCAAGGCGCGCGGCGAGAGCGAGTATTCGACGCCTGACTTCCTCAAGAAGGTCCGCGAAGTCTCGAAGTCGCTGAACATCCCGCAGGACATGCTCAAGCGCGGCGTCAATGTCGGATTCTCCGGCGGCGAGAAGAAGCGCAACGAGGTGCTGCAGATGGCGCTGTTCGAGCCGAGCCTGTGCATCCTCGACGAGATGGATTCCGGCCTCGACATCGACGCGCTGCGCATTGCGGCCGACGGCGTCAATGCGCTGCGCTCGCCCAAGCGCGCGATGGTCGTGATCACCCACTATCAGCGGCTGCTCAACTACATCGTGCCCGACGTCGTGCACGTGATGTCGAGAGGCCGCGTCGTGAAGAGCGGCGGCAAGGAGCTGGCGCTGGAGCTGGAGGCGTCCGGTTACGCCCAGTTCGAGGCCGCGTAAGGATTTTGAAGATGAACGTTGCTGTGGCAAAGACCGGAGGCGGCCGTGCGGTGAGCGACCTGTTCGCCAGCGCCGAAGGCCGCTTGTCGGCATCGCCTGATGTGATCGCGGCGCGCCGCGAGGCGTTCGAGAGCTACGAGCGCCTCGGCCTGCCGCACCGCCGGATCGAGGAATGGAAATATACCGATCTGCGCGCGCTGGTCGGCGAGGTGCTGCCGCTGGCGGCCGCGCCCGATGCGGCCGCGCTGAAGCGCGCCTCGGACGCGGTGAAGGCGCATGCGATCGAAGGCGCCCGCAAGCTGGTGTTGGTCGACGGCGTGTTCGCGGCCGAGCTCTCCGACGTGAAGGCGCTCGCATCCGAAGTGAGCCTCATGACGCTGCGGGAGGCGCTGCAGAAGGATCCCGGCGTCCTGAAGACCGTATCCACCGACGCCGTAATCGCGCTGAATGCGGCGCTGGCGACCGACGGCGTAGTGCTGTCGATTGCGGATGGTGCGCAGCTCTCTGCGCCGGTCCAGGTCGTCCATGTGGCGACCGCCGCGTCGGTCTCGGTCTTCACTCGCTCGCAGGTGAAGGTCGGGAAGGGTGCCCGCGCCACCATCATCGAGAGTTTCGTCGCGGCCGGCGCAAAGACCTATCAGGTCAATGACGCCGTCATTATCGCGGTCGGCGACGACGCCGACGTCGCCCATATCCGCCTGATGGACGACGCGCCCGATGCGGTGAACATCACCTCGCAGTTCGTCACCGTCGGTGCCAACACCAAGCTCAATTTCTTCAACATGACCAGCGGCGCCGCGGTCAGCCGTTTGCAGGGCTTCATCACGCTGGCGGGCGAGGGCAGTGAGCTCTCCATCAACGGCGTGAACCTGTTGCAGAAGACCGAGCATGGTGACACCACGCTGGTGGTCGACCATGCCGTGCCGAACTGCGTCAGCCGCGAGATCTTCCGCGCCGTGATCGACGACCGCGCCCATTCGGTGTTCCAGGGCCGCATCATCGTCCGTCCCGACGCGCAAAAGACCGACGGCAAGATGATGACCCGCGCGCTGCTGCTCTCGGACGAGGCCGAGGCGGACAACAAGCCCGAGCTCGAGATCTTCGCCGACGACGTCTCCTGCGGCCACGGCGCCACCGCCGGCGCGCTGGATGACACCTTGTTGTTCTATCTCAAGGCGCGCGGCCTGCCGGAGAAGCAGGCCCAGGCGCTGCTGATCCAGGCCTTCGTGGGCGAGGCGATCGAGCAGATCGCCGACGATGGTTTGCGCGAGCATGTGATCGGCATGGCCGAGCGCTGGCTGGAGCGGCGGTCATGAGCACCCATCCGGCAGTCAAGAACGGCGCCTATGACGTCGCGCGCGTGCGCCAGGATTTCCCGGCGCTCGCTTTGCAAGTCTACGGCAAGAAGCTGGTCTATCTCGACAACGCCGCCTCGGCGCAGAAGCCGCAGTCGGTGCTCGACCGCATGACGCAGGCCTATACGAGCGAATACGCCAATGTGCATCGCGGCCTGCACTATCTCGCCAATGCCGCGACCGAGGCCTATGAGGGCGGCCGCACCAAGGTGGCGCAGTTCATCAACGCCCCCCGAACCGAAGAAGTGATCTTCACCCGCAACGCGACGGAGGCGATCAACCTGGTCGCGTCGTCCTGGGGTGGCCCGAATATCAAAGAGGGCGACGAGATCGTCATCTCGATCATGGAGCACCACTCCAACATCGTGCCGTGGCATTTCCTCAGGGAACGCCAGGGTGCCGTGATCAAATGGGCGCCGGTCGACGACGAGGGCAATTTCCTCATCGACGAGTTCGAGAAGCTGCTGACGCCGAAGACCAGGCTGGTCGCGATCACGCAGATGTCGAATGCGCTCGGCACCATCGTCCCGGTCAAGGACGTCGTGAGAATCGCCCGCGCCCGCGGCATTCCGGTGCTGGTCGACGGCAGCCAGGGCGCGGTGCATCTGCCGGTCGACGTCCAGGATCTCGGCTGCGATTTCTACGTCTTTACCGGTCACAAGGTGTATGGCCCGACCGGCATCGGCGTGCTCTGGGCCAAGTACGACCACCTCGTCGCGATGCGCCCCTACAATGGCGGCGGCGAGATGATCCGCGAGGTCTCGCGCGACATCGTCACCTACGGCGACCCGCCCCACAAGTTCGAAGCCGGCACCCCGCCCATCGTCGAGGCTGTCGGCCTTGGCGCCGCCATCGACTATGTCAATTCGATCGGCAAGGAGCGCATCGCCGCGCACGAGCACGATCTCACCGCCTATGCCCAGGAACGCCTGCGCGAGATCAACTCGCTGCGGCTGATCGGCACGGCGCGGGGCAAGGGCCCGGTGATCTCGTTCGAGCTCAAGGGCGCGCACGCCCATGACGTCGCCACCGTGATCGACCGCCAGGGCATCGCGGTGCGCGCTGGCACCCATTGCGTGATGCCGCTTTTAGAGCGGTTCAACGTGACCGCGACATGCCGGGCCTCGTTCGGCATGTATAATACGCGGGAAGAAGTCGATCATCTGGCACAGGCGCTGCTGAAGGCGCGGGATTTGTTCGCATGAGTGACACGGCCGAAATCAAAGCCAATCCGATGGAGACCCATTCGGCATTGCCGCCGGAGGAGACCGAGCGGCTGACCCGCGAGATCATTGCCGGGCTCAAGACCGTGTTCGACCCGGAAATCCCGGCCGACATCTACGAGCTCGGCCTGATCTACAAGGTTGAGATCAAGGACGACCGCTCCGTCGACGTGCAGATGACGCTGACGACGCCGAACTGTCCGGCCGCCGGCGAGCTGCCGACCATGGTGGAGAACGCGGTCGCCAGCGTCCCTGGCGTCGGCGTGGTCGACGTCAAGGTCGTCTGGGAGCCGCCGTGGTCGCCGGAACGCATGAGCGACGAGGCGCGGCTCGTGCTCAACATGTGGTGACGCCACCACCGGCATTGAATTCGCGTCGCAACGGACCACATCACTGATATGACCCAAATTTCGTCAGGCTCGACACCAGCATCCACTCCGAAGCCACGGCGGCCGCGCCCGCAGGTGATGCGGCTGACGGACGCCGCCGCCCAGCGCATCAGCGAGCTGACCCAGCGCGCAGATTCCGAGATCGTAGGTCTCCGCGTCGGCGTGAAGAATGGCGGCTGTGCCGGTCAGTCCTACACGGTCGAATACGCCCACGAGATCCGGCCGACCGACGAGGTCGTCGAGGACAAGGGCGTCAAGATACTGGTCGATCCCAAGGCCGTGCTGTTCCTGCTCGGCACCGAGATGGACTACAAGGCCGACAAGATGCAGGCGCAGTTCGTCTTCAACAATCCCAACCAGGTCTCCGCCTGCGGCTGCGGCGAATCGGTCGAGCTGCGGCCGGCCAAGATCGACGGGTAAGCCAAGCTCGCCCCAATCATGCTGCCGTCGTCCCGGCGAACGCCGGGACCCATACCGCGTGATCTCTCGATGATAGGCGGTGTCGGTACCAACGCTGGCACGATTGGCAGTCTTCGCTAAACTGCTCCCTGTGGTTATGGGTCCTGGCGCCAGTACGCAATTGCGCACAAGGCCGGGACGACGCTGGGGAGACAGTTCGGCGATGGACCGCGAATTCCTGATCGATCTGTTCGCTGATTTCGGCCCAGTCACCATCCGCAAGATGTTCTCGGGCCACGGCATCTCCGCCGACGGCGTCAATTTCGCGCTGTCCTTGCGCGCCGGCCTGTTCTTCCGCGCCGACGAGACGACCATTCCGGACTTCGAGGCCGAAGGCTCAAAGCCGTTCCAGTATTCGACCCGCGCCAAGACCGTGGTGGTCAATTCCTACTGGGAGTTGCCGGCACGCCTGTTCGATGATTCCGCAGATCTTGCACAATGGGCGAGGGCGGCCCTCGCCGCGGCCCAACGCGCCAAGGTGAAGAAGCGGCCGAAGGCGAAGAAGGCGGCGGCAAAGAAAGTGGAGCCGAAGAAGCCCGTTGCGAAGAAGCGTCCGGCCAGGAAGACCGCCAAGAAGGCGGTTGGCAGCGTGGGCAAAGCAAAGCGTGCCCGCCGTTCAGGATAGAGATGATAGGCACGGCTTGCGCGCCTATGGGCCCCCCGCCTACAGGAGCCCGGCGAAAACCTACGCCACGCGGCTGGGTGTCTCGGCCGCGTATTCCGGATCGGCTTCGCAGATCACGCGGTTGCGGCCATTGCGCTTGGCGGCGTAGAGGCAGGCATCCGCACGCTCGATCAGCGCGTCGGTGTCGTCGCCCTCCCTCAGCATGGAGACGCCGACGGAGATGGTGACGCGGCCGAGGATCTCGCCGGTCGACTTCTTCTTCAATTCCTTCGCCATCACGGCGCGACGGATGTGGTCGGCCACGGTGAGAGCCTGGCGCAGTGCGGTGTTGGGCAGCACGACCGCGAATTCCTCGCCGCCATAGCGTGCGGTGATATCCTGGCCCTTGATGGTCTGCTTCATCGAAAGGCCGACGAGCCGCAGCACCTGGTCGCCGGTGAGATGGCCGTAGGAATCGTTGAACGACTTGAAGTGATCGATGTCGAACAGCAGCAGCGACAGCGGCTCGCCCGAGGCGAGCGCGTTCTGCACGGCCATGCCGATCATGCGGTCGAAATATTTGCGGTTGCCGAGGCCGGTGAGGGGATCGGTCAGGCTCTCGGCGCGGATCGCTTCCAGGCTCTGCTGGAGATTGCTGATCTCGTTTTTCGACAGCGTGAGCCGGTCTTCCAGCGCCTTGTTGGTCTCGCGCATCTCGCTGGTCGAGCGCAGCAGGGCCTCGACGATCGTCTTGAGCTGGTCGCGGCTCTTGGCCGACGATAGTTTCTCGGTCGCGCCCGACAGGTTGGCGTCGTAGGCGCTGGTCATGCCGAGCGCGTCGCCCAGGACCTTCATCACGTCGTCGATCTCGCCGATGACGCGCGCGCCGACCTTGTCGATGCGGTCGGTGGTCTTGATGTGGGAGAGATAGGTCTCGTAGATCTGCTCGAGATCGGCTTCGGTCAGCTTGCCGCTGCGCGCCAGCGTCTCGTTGATGATCTTGTTGAGCGGCGCGTTGTAGCCGGTAGCGTAGACGTACCAGATCTCGTAGTTGCGGGGAATTGCCGTCTGCCGAAGCGATCGGATCTGACCGAGCGCCACCTCGGCGAACGCCATCGTGCGTTCGTGTTCATCGAGCACCTTGATCACGGAACATACCCCACAGCGGCCGGCGCGCCCCCGACCGCAGCAATGCTTAAATTATGTTCGTAGGCTAACGGACGATCGTGAACGCCCCGTAAATATACGTTCACGAGGGCGTCTAATAAGGTGTACGGCGGGTTTGCTCAACCGGAATCTGGAGCGCGTTGCGCTTCAGGCACCGGCGGGCGAGCGTACCGGCCGCAGCAGAAACGCCGGCAGATGCGAGTGATCGCCCGGCTCGGTGTCGACTTCGCGCTGGCGGCGCGGTTCGGGACGGCCGATCGAGGGGACATGCGAGATGTTGGCCTGCTGGCGCGCTTCGTGACGCGGCTCCGCCCGGCGCTTATCATCGGACCGATGCCGTGTTTCGGCGGGCTGTCGCGCCTCCGAAGGAGGCCTCGATTCGGAGGCGTGCCTTGCCTCGCCTCGCGCGTCGCGCGTCTCGTGGCTGCGCTCACGGTCGCGGCCGCGCTGCTGCGGCTTGCCGCGGCCGCCGCGTGAACGTTCACGGCCGCGCTGCTCGCGCGGACGCTCGCTCGCATCGGATGCCTCGGCTGCGACTTCGTAATCGCCCTCGGCGCGCGGAATGCTCTGGCCGATCAGCTTTTCGATCGCCACCATCGACTTCTGGTCGAGTGGTGTCACGATCGAGATCGCGGTGCCGGTGCGGCCGGCGCGGCCGGTGCGGCCGATACGATGAACGTAGTCGTCGGCGTGATGGGGAACGTCGAAATTGAAGACGTGGCTGACCTCGGGAATATCGAGGCCGCGGGCGGCGACGTCGGAAGCGACGAGCAGCGGCAGCTCACCCTTTCGGAATTGTTCGAGCGCGGCCGTGCGGGCCGACTGGTCCATGTCGCCGTGCAGCGCGCCGACGCTGAAGCCGTGCTTCTGAAGCGACTTGTGAACGATGGCGACCTCGCGCTTGCGATTGCAGAAGATGATCGCGTTCTTGAGGTCCTTGGCCTCCCGCAGCAGGCGGCGAAGCAGCTCGCGCTTCTCGTGCGCCTCGCGTCCGGCAGGCACCTGGGCTTGCGTGACGGTGACGGCGGTGGTGGCGGGCCTGGAGACCTCGATCTTCTGCGGATTGTGCAGGAAGGCTTCAGTGATGCGCCGGATTTCCGGCGGCATGGTCGCGGTGAAAAACAGGGTCTGCCGCGTGAACGGGACCAGCTTGCAGACGCGCTCGATGTCGGGGATGAAGCCCATGTCCAGCATGCGGTCGGCTTCGTCGATGACGAGCAGCTCGACACCGGTGAGCAGCAGGCCGCCGCGCTCGGTGTGATCGAGCAGGCGGCCGGGGGTTGCGATCAGCACGTCGACGCCGCGCATCAGCTTGGCATCCTGATCGCCGAAGGAGACGCCGCCGATCAGGAGGGCGACGTTGAGTTTCTGGCCGACGCCGTAGCGGTCGAAGTTTTCCTTCACCTGGGCCGCAAGTTCGCGGGTCGGCTCGAGGATCAGTGTGCGCGGCATGCGCGCCCGGGCTCGGCCCTTCTCGAGGATGGTGAGCATCGGCAGCACGAAGGCCGCGGTCTTGCCGGTGCCGGTCTGGGCGATGCCGAGCACGTCCTTGCGTGCGAGGACGTGAGGGATCGCCTGTTCCTGGATGGGGGTGGGATTGGTGTAACCGGTGGCCGCCACTGCGGCGAGGACTTTTTCGGATAGTCCGAGATTTGAAAAGGACATTGAGCCTCTGGTCGAAACCGCCGTTCGGAATCGAGGGTAATAAGGCTGTCGCGTTCCACCCCGAAACGGCGCGCTCTCGAAGAAGCTGGGGGTGCTGACTCACGCGAACAAAGCGCAAGGCTCAGGAATCGCTCGTCGATCTGAGCCGCGTCGCACTGGAACATAGGGGGGAATTGGCCAAAGTCAATGGAGCAGGCGCGGGAAGACCCTAAAAAACCTGAGGTTTTTGCCCAAATCGCGGGCGCTGCTGGGATTTTCCGCTCTGCCCTCGGTCCCGGCGGCAAGCGCCGAACGACGGGCTAAGGGCCATCCGAAGCCTTGGCCCGGAAGTCGCCGGGCGCCATGCCATAGGCGGCGTTGAAGACCCGGTAATAGGTGGCCAGGCTCTCGAAGCCGCAGGAGGCCGCGATGTCGGCGATCAGCCGCTCCGGCGCCTCGCGCATCAGGCGGCGGCTCTGTTTCAGGCGCTCGTCGGTTACGGTCTGCGAGAAGCTCTTCTCGGCTGTCTCGAACAGCATGTGCAGGTGACGCACGGAGACGCCGAGCAGGTCGGCCACCATGGCCGGCGCGAGATGGGGGTCCTGAAGGTGGCGAGCGATCAGGCGGCGGGCTTGCGACAGGCGGGCCGTTCGCAGCGCGGCCTGGCCGCGCCGGCTGCCGGGCCGCACGATGCCGCGCTCGATCAGCGCCAGATGGGCCAAAGCTTGAACCAGGGAGGTCGGGACGAGAGGGGACGCATCCGCGGTGGCAGCATCATCCGCGGCGACCTCGCCGAGATCGGCAAAGCAGGCAGCGAGGAGGGGCGCCAGGGTCGGATCGTTGAACGTCCGGGGCGCAAGCTCGCGCATGCGCCTGTCCTGCGTCGGGATGCTGCTCACGGGAATCTTCAGGATCCGCAGGTGAAAGCCCCCGGCGCCCTGTGGCGCCGTGCAGTAAGGCAGGTCTGTATGGCTGGTGGCAAAGCTGCCGTTGGCGATCGAAAAGTCGCTTGTGCGCATGCCGCCGAACCAGCCGCCGCTGCCGAGCTGCTGGTAGACGCAGATTGCGTCACCCGGGGCGTTGGCGATGTCGGACGCGCTGCGCTCGACCGCGTAGGGCGAGGCCTTCAGTTCGACGAGGCCGGCCCCGCCAAGCTGGCGCAGCGAGAACTCGCCGAAGAAGTTCGTTCGCCGCTCGCGCTCGAGCTCGGCGGTAACGCCGAACAATCCCTTGGCGCGCACCTCGCGCCAATACTCGAAACGGTCGTGTGGCTCCACCTCGTCCGTACACCAGTGAAACACGGCTGCCCTCAGTTCCGGCGAAATCGTCCAAGAAGAACCAGATTCCAACGCAATCTGCCATAGCAGATCGAGGAATCGGGGCCCTTGAACCGTCGTTGCCTCTGGGCCGACTATCACACAGCGGCAGGGGATCCCGTGAATTGCTGTTCGAAGGAACCGGCGTAGGGCCGTTCTGCAGGGAAATTTTGCGATGACGCGTCGGCTTTTCGGAATTCTGGCGGCCCTTGGTCTTGCGGCAAGCCTGAGCGGCTTCGCAGCGCCTGCCCATGCCGAGAAGCGCATCGCGCTCGTCGTCGGCAACAATGATTACAAGAACGTCCCGAAGCTGCTCAAGGCCGTCAACGACGCCCGCACCATGGGCGACACGCTGAAGCAGCTCGGCTTCTCGGTGATGGTCGCCGAGAACCAGAGCCGGCAGCAATTCTCGGAGACGCTGCTCGCCTTCGACAAGGCAATCGAGCCCGGCGACACGGCGTTCTTTTTCTACGCCGGCCACGGTTTCGAGATCGCCGGCCAGAACTATCTGCTGCCGACCGACGTGCCGGCGGCGACGGAAGGCCAGGAAGAGCTGGTGCGCGACGCCTCGATCCTGGCCGACCGCATCGTCGAGCGCCTTCAGAACAAGAAGGCGCGGACCTCGATCCTGGTGTTCGACGCCTGCCGCAACAACCCGTTCGAGCGCAAGGGCACGCGCGCGGTCGCCGGCGGCGGCGGGCTCGCGCCGATGACGCAGCTGCCCGAGGGCGTGTTTTCGGTGTTCTCGGCGGGGCCCCGCCAGACCGCGCTCGATCGCCTGTCCAACGACGACGCCAATCCCAATTCGGTGTTCACGCGCACCTTCGCCAAGGAGCTGCTCAAGCCTGGCGAGAACCTGGTACAGGTGGCGCAACGCACGCGCCGTGCCGTCAGCGAGATGGCCGACACGGTCAAGCACAGGCAGGTGCCGGTTTATTTCGACCAGATGGTCGACGACGTCTTCCTCAGCGGCCTCGCCAAGGATGCCGTCGCGCGGTCCGACGACCCGCCGCAGCAGAAGCTCGCGGCGCTGCCGCCGGTATCCGTGCCGCAGATGCCCAAGGAGGAGACCCTCAACGCGCCGATCGCGAGCTTCTCGCGGCACAACGGCGGTTGGAGCGTTACGTTCTCCTTCGCCGATCCGACGCTCGGCATTTCCTGGCGCATGGCCGGCAAGAGCGATTTCCGCGAGACCGGATTCATCGACACGCTCGATCCGCGCACGCGCAAGCGGATGCCGAACCCGTCGATCGAACTGCCGCCTGATGCGCAGGCCGGCACCATCGAGGTCCGCTATGTCGATCAGTCCGGCGAGATGCAGGGACCGTTCCCGATCAGGTTCGATCCCGAGGCCGCTTTGATCCGCGACCAGCGCAAGATCCTCGACATGACCTCGACGAGCTGGCTGTCGTTCCGCGAGTTCAACGGGCTCCTGGTCTACTACACGCATCTCGTGTCCTACCGCTGCGCCATCCGTGAGGTGCGCATCGGCATCGACACCGCCGTGCCCAACCAGGTGCTGAAGATGCCGCCTTGCGACATGCGCGATCCCAGCGCGGTCACCGCCGGCATGCCGCTCTACATGAAGCTCGCGCCAAGCACGCAGTCCGTCTCGGTGGAACTGACCTACCGGGACGGCAGCGTCTCGGAGATCAAGAGTTTTCGCAGCGCGAACCGCAGCAATCATTGATGCGCTGTTCGGCAGGCGGACTGTGACGGGATCACCTGACGGAGTGGACGAACTTAAATCGGGACAGGCCAAGGTGAAAGTGCTAGAGCCGGGGATGACAAAATTCATTACCGTCGTGCTCCTTACGACGCTTCCGGTTCTGGCCCAAACGACGCCTGTTCCCACGGCGCCGCCGCTCACCGACCGCGAACGCGTTCAAGCGGAACGTGCGAAGGCCGCCGAGGCTGAGAGGGTCGCTCCGATCACTCGCCCCTGGGATCGCGACGCCGACGGCAAGCGTCCATGGGAACGGAAGTCGCCGAAGCCCTGAGGCAAGCGAACGTCGATCCCCACGAAAAGAACGACTCATTGGTCGCTTGGATTGTCTGTCAAACCAGGAAGGACCATCAATGATCCGAGAATTCAATCCTGGCACCGGCACCAGCAGTTTGCTGCTGCAAACTGGCCTCGGTGCGCTCTCGCCTGCAAATTGAGACTTTGGCCTGAATCGCGCTAGTATCGTCAGGCGTATCTGGATCGATACTTGAATCGCGGCGGCAATGACGTCCGACCAACCACCAAACCAGACCATGAAGGTCCGCTGCTGCGTCGTCGGCGGCGGGCCGGCGGGCATGATGCTCGGCTATCTGCTGGGGCGGGCCGGGATCGACGTGGTGGTGCTGGAGAAGCATGCGGATTTCTTCCGCGACTTCCGCGGCGACACCGTGCATCCCTCGACGCTTCAGGTGATGGACGAGCTCGGCCTGATCGACGGCTTCCTGAAGCTGCCGCATCAGCGCTTGCAGAAGATGGACGGCTTGTTCGGCGGCACACCGGTGCGCATCGCCGATCTCAGCCGGCTCCACACCAAATACCCCTTCATCGCCTTCATGCCGCAATGGGATTTCCTGAACTTCCTGCGCGAGGCCGGGCAGCGCTTTGCCTCGCTCAAGGTGATGATGAGCACGGAGGCGGTCGATCTGATCCGCCGCGGCGAGACGGTCGCCGGCGTGCGGGCGAAGACGCCTGACGGCATCATCGACATCGAGGCCGATCTCACCATTGCCTGCGACGGCCGGCATTCGACCGTGCGCGAGCGCGCCGGCCTCGAGGTCGAGGAGATCGGCGCGCCGATGGACGTGCTCTGGTTCCGCGCCGGCCGCAGACCAGACGAGACCGAGAACGTGTTCGCGCGGGTCGAGCCCGGCAAGATGATGATCACCTTCGACCGCGGCGACTATTGGCAATGCGCCTATGTCATCGCCAAGGGACAATACGAGGCGGTGAAGGCGAGGGGATTGCAGGCGTTGCTCGACGACGTCGTGCGCATGGCGCCGATCCTTCGATCCGGCATCACTGATGTGAAGAGCTTTGACGATATCAAGCTGCTCACGGTCGCAATCAACCGCCTCAAGCGCTGGACGCAGCCGGGCCTGCTGTGCATCGGCGACGCCGCGCATGCGATGTCGCCGGTCGGCGGCGTCGGCGTCAATCTCGCCGTGCAGGACGCGGTCGCGACCGCCAATCTGCTGGCGGACAAGCTTCAGCGCGGCTGCCCGACCGAGGACGAGCTTGATGCCGTGCGGCGCCGACGCGAATTTCCGGTGAAGATGACGCAGCGCATGCAGGTGATCGTGCAGAACAACATCATCAGCGGCGCCTTGCAGGGCGGCGATCGGCCGCTCAAAGTCCCGCTGGTCGTGCGCCTCGTCACCGCGTTGCCGTGGCTACAGGGCATTCCGGCGCGCCTGCTTGCGCTCGGCGTGCGGCCGGAGCACGTGCATTCGAGGGCCGCGCCGGCACCGTAACGCAGGAGCCGCTAAGGATAATGCCGCGTTAAATCGCGCGCCAAGCGTTGCGCGCGAGCAACAGCGCCAACGGATTGAAGGCGCGCTGCGCGCCAATCCGGCGTCTTAACTTTCTTGATTCAAATTTGAGTAAGACCTGCGTGTGACCGTGCGCCATCAAAGGACACGGGGTGTACCATGCGTAATAAATTGATTGCCGCCTTCGCCTGCACGACGGCTCTGGTTTCGACCGGCGCGGCTTCCGCCGCCGACCTCGGTGCGCGCTACACGAAGGCGCCCGCCTATGTCGAGCCGCTGTTCAACTGGACCGGCTTCTATGTCGGCGGCCATATCGGTGGCGCCTGGACCAACGAGCAGTTCACCAACAACGGGACCGGCGCGCCGTTCGGCGATCTTTCGCCGGGTGATGGCTTCCGTCAGCGCAACTCGGGCATCATGGGCGGCGCCCAGATCGGCTACAACTGGCAGGCCAACAACTACGTGTTCGGCATTGAAGGGACGATCTCCGGCCTCGACAACAAGGGCACGGTCGTCAACAACGTGTTTGGCGCCGCGGACGACGTGTTCTCCTGGCGCGCCAACGTGCTCGCGACCGTCGTCGGTCGCGCCGGCTTCGCCGTGCAGAACAACCTGTTCTACTTCAAGGGCGGCTATGCCGGCGTGAACAACCGTCTCTCGGTGACCGACACCGCCGGTGTGGCGACGGGGTCGGGCGAACAGACCCACTGGGCCAACGGCTGGACCGTCGGCGCGGGCTGGGAATATGGCGTCACCCGCAACTGGATCGTCGGCCTCGAATACAACTATGCTGCCTTTGGCAGCCAGACCTATCAGCTCGGCGGCACCTCGGGTAACTACACCTTCGACGCCAAGCCGCGCGATATCCAATGGGCCGTCGTGCGCGCGAGCTACAAGTTCGACGCGCCGACCATCGGCCGCTACTGAGCACGTCGACGCAACGCGACCAACGATCAAGAAAAGCACTGCAGATTTCAAAAGCCCCGGCCTGGTCCGGGGCTTCTTTTTTGCGTCGTTCGATTGCGGGCGCGCCCGGCCTCAGGCCATTACCGAGAAGCCGCCGTCGACGGGGATCGCTGTGCCCGTGACGAAGTTCGACGCGGGCGAGGCGAGGAACACGGCGATGCCGGCGAAGTCGTCGATGTCGCCCCAACGCCCCGCAGGCGTGCGCGCAAGCACGCGCTCGTGCAGCCCCGACACCTGCTGCCGCGCGCCGCGGGTGAGGTCGGTATCGATCCAGCCCGGCAGGATGGCGTTGACCTGGATGTTGTCGGGCGCCCAGGCGTTGGCGCAGGCGCGGGTGTACTGCACGATGCCGCCCTTGCTTGCGGCATAGGCCGTCGCGAAGCTCGCGCCGAAGATCGACATCATCGAACCGATGTTGATCACCTTGCCGTTGCCGGACGCCTTCAGCGCCGGGTAGGCCAGCTTCGAGCACACAAAGGCGCTGGTGAGGTTGGTGTCGATCACCTTGTTCCACTCGTCGAGCTCGAGCTCGTGCGGCGGCTTGCGGATGCTCATGCCGGCATTGTTGATGAGCACGTCGATGCGGCCGAGCTCCCCGATGACGCGCTCGATCATCGCAGCGACCGCTGCCTTGTCGGTCACGTCGGTGGCGACGGCGATCGCCTTCACGCCGCGCTGCCTGAGATCGGACACGGCGGCGGCGGACTTGGCCTCGTTGCGTCCGACCACGGCGATGTCAGCGCCGGCGTCGGCAAGGCCGCGCGCCATGCCGAGGCCGATGCCACCATTGCCTCCCGTGACGATCGCGACCTTGCCGCGAAGATCGAACCGGCTGGATGTCATGCTTTCATTCCCTGGTTTATCTCATTGATGACTCTGCCAGATCAGCACCAGCCCGAAGCCGGCCAGGGCTGCGCCATAGCCGGCCCATTGCAGCTGGTTGACCATGAAGCTCGATCGCGGCCACGGAACGGCGCCCGTGCCCTGTCCGATCCAGAGCAGCCCAACGGCAGTCGCAAGCAGGCCTGCGACCAGCAGAAATCTGCGCATGGATTCCTCCCATCGGTCCGCTCCTGTCAGCGGTGCGACGATGAAGGATCGCCGCGCCGCGAAAGCTTGAGCGCACACTAACCGTAGCTTCGGTGTGGATACAATGGCGGCACCGGCGCAAGCTGCCGGTGGGGGAGGAAGCGTGTCTCTGCAAAGGCAATTCGCGGCTTGGCGATCGGCCGCGCCGGGAGTCGGCGAGCGGAGCGCGGCGCGCCGTACAAGTCATTGCAGGCGAGCCTCGGCCGCTCGGCCCAAAACGAAAAAGCCCCGGCGATGCCGGGGCTTTGACGTTTGATCGTGAGATCGGATCAGTACTTCGCGACGACCGGGCCGGTCCAGTTGAAGCGATAGACCAGCGAGGTCGAGATCGTCTGGTTCCAGCTGTTGGCGCGGATGCTGTTGCCGACCGGAAGGTTGCTGCCGTCGAGCAGTTCGTCCTGAGTCTTGGCACTGTAGAAAGCCGAACGATACTCGGTCTTCATGAACCAGCCGGGCGACGTGATGCCGAAGATGTTCAGGCTGTTCTCGACGCCGCCACCCACGAACCAGCCATGCCGATCGTAGCTGCTGAGATGGGCGCCCACGGGAGTGCCGCCCAGCGTCGTGAAGTTGGTCTGGCCGAAATGAGCGCCCGAGTAACCGCCGTTGACGTAGGAGAGAACGTTCGGGGCGACCAGCCAACCGAGGCGAACACCCGCGGCCCAGGAGGTTTCCAGCTTCTGGTTGCCGGTGATGCCGAGGGTCGGATCCTGGATGGTGGCGCGGATGCTGCCGAACTGACCGTCGGCGAACACACCAGCGACCCAGGTGCCGCTGAACTGCCAGTCGTAGCCGGCGCCGACGGTGCCGAACCAGCCCGAACCGCCCTGGCGCTGGGTGATCGTCAGCGGGGTGCCCGTGCCGGTGTCGACAACGCTCTGGTCGGCATTCGAAAGGCCGCCGCCGCCACCGCCGAACACGTAGAAGCCGGTCCAGTTGGCAACGGGCGCAGGCATCGGGGCCTTCACGTAGGGACGGGCGCCAAGGTCAGCCGCCGAGGCCGAACCGGTCATCGCCGCAACCGCGGTCAGAGCGAGTAGAGTCTTCTTCATGTTAAAATCCCCAACCTTGGTCTGTCGTAGCAGGCGCAAGCGCGCTGAAGTTCGTGTCATCTGATGGTCGGACTATAGACGGTTCTCGCCGAAATGCTGTTGCCGGGCAGGCACAGTTGCCGGAAAACGCCGGTGCTGGGGTATTTCGAAGGCGGTCGCTCAAATTCGTAATATGTCATATTTTTCAATATGTTATTCGGTCTACAAAACTTCGATTTCGGGTAACTTGTCGTTAGTAAATCCGGCCTTGTTCGAAATGGAGGCAACCCTGGCTCGGCGTTTGAGCTCCTGAGTCGATGGCCGAGTCGCCTGGTCCGGCGCGAAGCGAGTCGTCCACGCCGAGGTCGACTTGAGCCAAAAAGCAAAAAGCCCCGGCCGAGGCCGGGGCTGGTTTTCGAAGAAGCGGCGGCGCAGTGCTTCGCCACCACCGGGCCACCGAGGTTGTAGCTGGCGCGCCCGGCACGGACCAATCCCTCAGACGTCCAACAGCTCTTCGCTGGCAAATTCGGCCTTGTCCGAGATGAAGGCGAAGCGTGCCTCGGCCTTGGTGCCCATCAGGCGCTCCACGGAATCCGCGGTGGTGTCGCGGTCGTCGGCGAGCAGGACCACCTTGAGCAGCGTCCGCTTGCTCGGATCCATGGTGGTCTCCTTGAGCTGCGCCGGCATCATCTCGCCGAGACCTTTGAAGCGGTTCACCTCGACCTTGGCGTTGGCGTTGAACGCGGACTTGATCAGCTCGTCCTTGTGCTTGTCGTCGCGGGCATAGACCGATTTGGTGCCGTGCGTGAGCTTGTAGAGCGGCGGCACGGCGAGGAAGAGGTGGCCCTCGTCGATCAGCCGCGGCATCTGCCGGTAGAAGAAGGTGATCAGGAGCGAGGCGATGTGCGCGCCGTCGACGTCGGCGTCGGTCATGATGATGATGCGCTGGTAGCGCAGATCCTCCTCGCGGTATTGCGCCAGCGTTCCGCAGCCGATCGCCTGCACGAGGTCGGCGAGCTGGGCGTTCGCCGTCAGCTTGTCCTTGCCGGCGGAAGCGACGTTGAGGATCTTGCCGCGCAGGGGCAGCACGGCCTGGGTCTTGCGGTCGCGCGCCTGCTTGGCGCTGCCGCCGGCCGAGTCTCCCTCGACGATGAACAGCTCCGAGCCATCGGTGCCGGCGTCGGTGCAGTCGGCGAGCTTGCCGGGCAGGCGAAGCTTCTTGCCGGCGGTTTTTCGCGCGGTCTCTTTCTCTTGCCGCCGCCGCAGCCGTTCTTCGGCGCGGTCGATCACGAAGTCGAGCAGCCGGTTGGCCATGTTCGGATTGCCCGACAGCCAATGGTCGAACGGATCCTTCATCGCCTGCTCGACGATGCGCTGCGCCTCCGCAGTGGCGAGGCGATCCTTGGTCTGGCCCTGAAATTCCGGCTCGCGCACGAACACCGACAGCATCACGGCGGCGCCGACCATTACGTCTTCCGAGGTGACGGAGGCCGCGCGCTTGCCCTGACCGACGCGCTCGGCGTGATCCTTCAGGCCGCGCAAAAGGGCGCTTCGCAGGCCGGATTCGTGCGTGCCGCCATCCGGCGTCGGCACGGTGTTGGTGTAGGAGGAGAGGAATCCGTCGGCATCGGCGGTCCAGGCCACGGCCCATTCGCAGGCGCCATGCGCGCCGTTGCGGCCCGACTTGCCCGAGAAGATGTCGGGATGCACCAGCGTGTCGGCGTGGATCGCCGCGGCGAGATAATCCTTCAGGCCGCCGGGGAAGTGGAACGTCGCTTCGGCCGGCACGTCCTCGATGCCCTTGAGCAGCTCGGGCGCGCAGTTCCAGCGGATCTCGACGCCACCGAACAGATACGCTTTCGAACGCGTCATCTTGAACAGGCGCTGCGGCTTGAACGCGGCCTTGGCGCCGAAAATATCGGTATCGGGCTTGAAGCGCACGCGCGTGCCGCGGCGGTTGTTGATCTTGCCGAGGTCCTCGAGCTTGCCCTTCGGGTGGCCGCGCTCGAACGTCATGCGGTAGAGTTTCTGGCTGCGCGCGACCTCGACCTCGAGACGCGAGGAGAGGGCGTTCACCACGGAGATGCCGACGCCGTGCAGGCCGCCCGAGGTCTCGTAGACCTTGCTGTCGAACTTGCCGCCCGAATGCAGCGTGCACATGATGACTTCGAGCGCCGACTTCTTCGGGAATTTTGGATGAGGATCGACCGGGATGCCGCGGCCGTTGTCGGTCACGGTCAGGAACCCGTCCGCGCTGAGATCGACATCGATGAAGGTCGCGTGCCCGGCGAGCGCCTCGTCCATTGAGTTGTCGATGACTTCGGCGAACAGATGATGCAGCGCCTTCTCGTCGGTGCCGCCGATATACATGCCAGGCCGGCGCCGCACCGGTTCGAGCCCTTCGAGCACCTCGATGTCGGCGGCCGTGTAATCGGCTTCCCCGCCGCTTCCGCGCGGCGCCGCCTTGGCGGCACGAGGTTTCGGCTCGTCGCCGCCGAAAAAGTCGTCTTTTGCTTTAGGCTTCAACTGCTTGGACATATATCTTGATGCGTTTTGAGGGCCGCAGGGGCGGCGAATCGGTTGGGCCGACTATGCCACTTCTGCCTTGGAAAGGTTACCGCGCCGGGGCTGGCGGTGTGGGTTGGGAGCCAATCCCGGCGATTTTACGCCGCAGGGCCCACAAGTTCCCGGCAATTTGACGGTTCGCCAAGTGTCATGTCGGGTTTTGTGACTTGATGTCACACAAGTCCTTGGCTTACCAGTCCTTTTCATCGAGCAGCACCTTGAGACGGGGCGGAAGGCTATTTTTGATGGAGCAGTTTGCGCACGCCCTGGCCGATTTCGTGCGCGTTCACCAGGCCTGGGCGGCACCGATCGTGTTTCTGCTCGCCTTCGGGGAGTCGCTTGCGTTCATCTCGTTGCTGGTTCCGGCCTGGGGCGCGCTGGTGGCCATCGGTGCGCTGATCGGGGCCAGCGGCATCAGTTTCTTTCCGGTCTGGATTGCCGGCGGCCTTGGCGCGGCGCTGGGCGACTGGGTCTCCTACTGGTTCGGCTACCGCTACAAGGAGAGGGTTGCCCAGATGTGGCCGCTCTCGCGTTATCCGGACCTGCTGCCCAGAGGCGAGGCTTTCGTGCGCAACTGGGGCATACCTAGCATCTTCATCGGGCGCTTCTTCGGCCCCTTGCGCGCCTCCGTGCCGCTTGCGGCCGGTATCTTCGAGATGCCCTATTGGAGCTTCCAGGCCGCCAATTTCGTCTCGGCCCTGATCTGGTCCGCCGTGCTCCTGCTGTTCGGCGACGTGCTCGCCAAGCTCATGGAATGGATCTGGCGGGTGATCTGACCGCATTTGTGATCGCGTACATGCCCGATCGGATCGCGGCGCAGAAGGAAATCTAAAAATCGTCCTTTCTGAGGGTGCTGCTGGTAAGTTTCGCCTGCTAGTTGAGCTGCGGAATTGGTTGGCCGAGCGCTCAACAGATGATCGTACGAATTTATTCTACCTTCCTGGTGTCGTTGCTGTTGCTGTTGCCATGCATGAAATCGTATGCCGCGGAATCATCCGGCCTGGATGTGAGGCCCGGCTGGATCGACCCGGGCTGGCGGCGAACGCTCGCCCGTCACACCATCACGTTCGATGAGGCCGGTCTCAGCAACGAGGTCTTCGAGTTCGAGATCAAGGCGCTCGACGAGAAGGGCGCCGAGGCGATCGCGCAGCAGAGTTTTCAGTACAACAGTTATTTCGACGAATTGTCGTCAACGGAGCTTGCTACCCTCAAGGCCGATGGCAGCGCGGTCGCGGTCGACGAGCGGGCCATTCGCGATCAACCGGCTTCGACAGATTCCTCTTCGCCCTATTTCGACGAGGTCCGCAATAGGATCATCGCCTTCCCGCACGTTGCTCCCGGCGACAGCATCCGCGGTCGTCTTGTTTACAAGGCAAAGCAGGCGAGATTTCCAGGCGAGTTCGCACGCGTCTGGAGCGAGCCGGCAAGCCAACCGCCCGAATTGCTCGAGGTGATCGTGGACGGGCCGGCTTCCAGGCCGCTGCGGATCGCACTGCGCAATGTCGAGCACTGGGAAGAGAGGGGCAACGATCGCATCATCCACCGCGTGCGCTTCCGACAAGACACGCCGAGGTCCGGGCAGATCGACGATGAGACTCTGTCATACGCCGCGCGTTTCGAGGCGAGCACGTTTGCCGATTATGCCGCTTTCGCGGCGACGCTGAACGCCCGCAACGCGCCCATGGCGCGACCGGACGAGAAGATTGCACGACTTTCGCGGGAGATCATCGGCGAGGCGACCGGCTCGCGGGTGAAGATTGAACGCATCTACAATTGGGTGGCGCGCAACATCCGCTACGTCGGAATTGGCCTCGAGGATGGCGGCTGGACCTCGCAGCCTGCCTCTGCGGTGCTTGCGTCGCGTTACGGCGATTGCAAGGCGCATGCGACGCTGTTCAAGGCGCTGCTTGCTGCCCAGGGCATCGAAGCCAATCTGGTCGCGGTGAACTCGCAGGCAAGGTACACGCTCACCGAAATAGCCACGCCGAATTTCGACCACGCGATCGCCTATGTCCCGGAGATCGACCAATATCTCGATCCGACCGCGTCACTCTTCGCCTTCGGCTCCCTGCCGTCCGAACTCGCGGGCAAACCGGTCCTCAATATCGACAAGGGCACCTTGGGACGCATTCCCATGGCCGACCCGACGCGCTTTCGGCTGGCTGCGGAAACAGACTATGTGCTTGGCAAGGACGGGAAGCGCGACGTGCGCTCGATCCTGTCCGGTACAGGCATCGGGGCCCAGCTGGGACGTGCGCTCGCCCAGGGATTGGATGATTCGGACCGACGCGTGACTGCCAGAAAACTGATCGAGCAGGCGGGCCTGACCGGAACCGGTGACTACACCTATCCAAATCCGCGAGAATTGACGGATGACTATGCCATCACGTCGACGTTTCAGATCAGCAAGATCATCGCTCTTGATCGGCCCGCGCATGTCAGGATGTTGCCTTTGACCGATCCGAGGCGATCGTTTCTGCGGTTGATCGCGCGCCAGACCGACGGGAGGCCCTTTGTCTGCCGGCCGATGGAATACCGCGAAGTTGCCTCTCTCACGGTCCCCGAGAATACCTTTTTCTACGAGAAGCCGGCGCCAGTCACCTATTCGGCGACGTTTGAAGGCAGGACGGGCTACGGGATGGTCCACGGCCGGATCGATGTGAGCGGCACCATTGTGCTGGATGGCCGGACCATTCGCTCCAACGCAGTTCTTCGCTTGGCGCTTGATGCGCCCGTCTGCCCGGCAGAGTTTGGCGCGGAAATCGAGAAGGGGTTCGACAAGCTCGACGACTTCCGCTACGGGCCGATCGGCCTCACGCCAAAGGGGGCATCCTCGGTGGTCGAAGTCAGTGCCGACTACACCGACGGGGCGAACGCATATCTCGCTCACGATTTCGAACGCGCGATGGAGCGGTTGAAGCCGCTCGCCGAAATCGGCAATGCCCGCGCGCAGGCCCATGTGGGGGCGATGTATCGGGACGGAAGCGGAACCAAGCGCGACGCCGGGGAGGCGGTTAAATGGTTTCGCCTGGCTGCCGAGCAAGGCGATCCCTATAGCCAGGAGCAGCTTGCGTACCTCCAGGAAGCGGGTCCGGGGCAAGTTCGCGACGAGAAGCAGGCGGCAGATTGGTACGCCAAGGCAGCGGAGCAGGGTAGGGCCTATAGCCAGATGCGCCTTGCCGCCATGTACCGGGACGGTCGGGGTGTTCCACAGGACCTTGCCGTGGCTTTCGATCTGTTTTCTCGGGCGGCGGAGCAGGGCTCCACATACGCGCAGATGAGCCTCGGCCTGATGCACATCAAAGGCCAGGGCGTGCCGCAGGATCTTGCCAAGGGCATATCCCTGTTGCGCATGGCCGCCGACCAGAACGACAGCTGGGCTCAATACAATCTGGGCTGGGCCTATGAGAGCGGCACCGGTGTGCCGAAGGATACACAGCAGGCGATCAAGTGGTACACCAAGGCCTCCGATCGCGGAAACGAGCAAGCAGGCGCTCATCTTTACGAGCTGACTCGTGGCGGCGGTTCCTTTTGGGGCTCGGTCTTCAACCGCCTTGGCCTTGCCCGCTGGTAGGCAGCAGCGAATATCTGACGGTCGCCGATGGTTCCAGAACCTTGACGTCGGGCCGATATGGCCTTATAGCCGCGCGCCATGATCAACGCCGCGACCATCCTGTTCGCCCGTCGCCGCCGCCGCAGCTTAGCGGTTTGGGCGGTCGATCGCGTTTGAGATCATCGTCTTTGCCGCTGGATCCGATCCGCGGCATTCTCTCTCCTGTCAGCGCGATCTGATCCGGCGGCTCCCTTAGGAGGCCCAGCAGGAGACCACGATGTACACGCCACCCTTTTTCAAGCAGGACCGCGCCGCGAGCCTGAAGTTTGCCGACGAACGCGGCTTCGGGACCATGTGCGCCTTCGACGGCCACAAGCCCATCGCCTCGCCATTGCCGTTCTATCTGCCTTACGGCGCTGACGGCACGCCGCAGGCCGCCTTTCATCTGGCCCGTCACAATCCGCTGCTAAAGCTGGCGGATGGCGCTGTGTCCTGGCTGCTCGCAGTCAACGGCCCAGATGCCTATGTATCGCCGGACTGGTACGTCTCGCCGGATCAGGTGCCGACCTGGCTCTACCAGTCGGTGCATCTGAGCGGGCCGGTGCGGCTGCTGTCGGATGACGAGCTGTCGGTGCAGGTCGACACGCTCAGCGAAAAGTTCGAGAGCTGGCTGTTGCCGAAGAAGCCATGGACGTCGGGCAAGATGACCGCCGGGCGGTTCGAGGCGATGAAGAAGGCGATCGTGGGTCTGGTCATGACGGTTGAAGAGGTCGAGGGCAGCTTCAAGCTGAACCAGCACAAGTCGGATGCCGATTTCGCAGCGGTCGCGAACGCGCTCGGCGCCGGTGACGCCGACGCAAGAGAGATTTCACGGTTGATGCGGCACACCCGGCCGCAGATCTTCGCAGGCGATACGAACATGCTCGAAAGGAGCGCGCCATGAGCCTTTCTGAAACCGGCCTCGCTGAGACCACGAAAGCCTCGACCACCAGCGCGGCCAGGAAGCCCGCGACCGTCTTCGTCGACGGCGGCTCCGGCACCACCGGCCTCGGCATCAACGAGCGCCTCAAGCTCCAGAGCGACGTTGTGGTGAAGACCATCGCCGACGACAAGCGTAAGGATCCCGCGGCCAAGAAGGCGCTGATGGAGGAGGTGGACCTCGTCATCCTCTGCCTGCCCGACGATGCCGCGAAGGAGACCGTCGCGCTGGTCGACAGCATGGGCGCCTCGGCACCGAAGGTGCTGGACGCCTCGACAGCGTACCGGGTCGCGCCGGACTGGGCCTACGGCTTTCCCGAGCTGACGCCGGACCAGGCCGGCAAGATCAGGGCGGCGAAGAAGGTCTCCAATCCCGGCTGCTATCCAACCGGCGCGATCGCGCTGCTGCGGCCGATCGTCGATGCCGGCCTGCTGCCATCAGATTATCCCGTCACCGTCAACGCGGTGAGCGGCTATTCCGGCGGCGGCAAGTCGATGATCGCAAGCTTCGAGGACGGCAGCGCGCCGGCCTTCGAGCTCTACGGCCTCGGCTTCGAGCACAAGCATCTGCCGGAGATGCAGCTCTACTCCAACCTGACGCGGCGCCCGATCTTCATTCCCTCGGTCGGCAACTACCGGCAAGGCATGCTGGTCTCGGTGCCGCTGCAGCTCGACGCGCTGCCGGGCAAGCCTGGCGGCGCCGACCTGCAGGCGGCGATGGCAAAGCGTTACGCCGGGTCGAAATACGTCAAGGTGATGCCGCTCCAGAACGAGGCGACCAAGGCCGGCCGGCTCGAACCGGAGGCGCTCAACGAGACCAACATGCTCGAGCTCTACGTCTTCGCCAACGACAAGTACCATCAGGCACTGCTGGTCGCCCGGCTCGACAATCTCGGCAAGGGCGCCTCCGGCGCTGCCGTGCAGAACATGCGGCTGATGCTGGGCCTTGCCGACAAGTAGCTGATCGAGCGTTGCTCGCGAGGCCAGCCCGGTGGAGGAAGCGACGTTGCAACGTTCTCCCCGGCAAGACGATCCAATGACGCCTGGAAGGGACGCGTGATGAGCTCGAAGAAGGTCGGCATTCTCGGCGCCTCCGGTTACACCGGGGCCGATGCCGTGCGCCTGTTGGCGCGGCATCCGGATGCCGAGATCGTCACGCTCACCGCCAACACCCACGCCGGCAAGTCGATGGGCGACGTGTTTCCGCATTTCTTCATGCTGAACCTGCCGAAACTGGTGGAATGGGAAAAGGTCGACTGGAGCAAGCTCGATGCGGTGTTCTGTGGTCTGCCGCACGGCACCACGCAGGAAATCATCGCCGCGGTCCTCAAGGCAAATCCCAAAATCAAGGTCCTCGACATGTCCGCCGATTTCAGGCTGCGGGACAAGAACACCTATGCGCAATGGTACGGCCACGAGCACCGGGCGCTCGAATTGCAGGCCGAAGCGGTCTATGGCCTGACCGAATTTTATCGCGAGGAGATCACGTCGGCGCGGCTGGTCGCCTGTCCCGGCTGCTATCCCACGGCGGCGCTGCTCGCGCTGGTGCCGCTTGCGAAAGCCAAACTGATCGACATCGACGACATCGTCATCGACGCGAAATCGGGCGTCACCGGCGCCGGCCGCGGGCTGAAACAGAACACGTTGTTCAGCGAGGCGGGCGAGGGGCTGTCGCCCTATTCGGTCGGCACCCACCGGCACGCGCCCGAGATCGAGCAGGAGATCGGCGTCGCCGCCGGTTCCGCGGTGACGATCAACTTCACGCCGCATCTTATTCCGATGGCGCGCGGCGAACTCTGCACGTCCTACGTCAAGCTCAACGGCGCGACACCGGACGATCTGCGAGCTGTGCTGGAGCAGGCTTATGCCAACGAGCCCTTCGTGCATGTTGCCAGGAAGGGCGTGCTGCCGCAGACCCAGAATGTGCGCGGCTCCAACTATGTGCAGATCGGCGTCGTCGCCGACCGGATCAAGAACCGGGCGATCGTGATTTCCACGCTCGACAATCTGGTGAAGGGGTCGGCCGGGCAGGCGATCCAGAACATGAACCTGATGTTCGGGCTGCCCGAGACGACGGGGCTGGAGCAGATCGCGCTGTTCCCATGACGAGCCTTCAGGCTATCCGCCGCGCGAATGGCTCGAGGCGACTTACGCTGGCGCAGGTCTGTGGATCACGCCGTCAGCCGAAACCAACGTGATCCAGAGTTTCGACAAGACGCCGGCCAACATGCTGCATCTCGTCGTTCACAAGGTCGCGGCCTGATCTCTAGACGATATTGAAGATCGCCAGCGCCAGCACGGCCTGCGCGAGGAAGCCGACGGTGAAGGCGAGGGTGCGGAACACCGGAATTCCGAGCGCATAGACGATGGTGTGCGCGACACGAGCCCAGAAATAGACGGCGCAGGCGAGCACGGTCCATTTCGTGGAATAATCGATCGCGTTCAGGATCAGAACCAGCGGGGCGAAGACGATGAGGTTCTCGACCGCGTTGTCATGCGCGAACATCAGCCGGTTCGCCCACTCCGCCTGCGGCTTGTCGCCGCGCGAGGGGTTGGCCATGGCACCGCTCAACCCGCGAACCTGGCAGCGGTTGATGGTGTAGGGAATCCAGAGGATCCCGGTCAGGATCACCGTCAGTGTCAGCCAGAACAATTCGCGCGTCATAGTCCGGTTCCCTCAGTCGTCGCGGTGCTGCAAGCGAGCTTATACAAGCGCGGGAGATTCCGCTATGCGCGAACCCTGACATAGCTGCCGGGCGCATCCTCGATCGGTGGGAATGCATCGCTGCCGACCGCACGCGCCGGGACTTCCTCGGGATCGAGTTCGCCCAGCCATTGGCGCCAGTCCGGCCACCACGAGCCCTTGTGCTCCACGGCGCCCTTCATCCACTGTGCGATACTGACGTCCTTGACGTTGTCGTTGGTCCAGTACTGGTACTTGTTCGAGGCGGGCGGATTGACCACGCCGGCGATGTGGCCCGAGCCGGACAGCACATACTTCACCGGCCCGCCGAAGAATTGCGAGCCGTACAACACCGATTCGGCCGGCGCGATGTGGTCCTCGCGGGTGGCGAGATTGTAGATGGGCACCTTCACCTTGGAGAGGTCGAGCAGGGTGTTGTCGAGCACCATCGTGCCGGTGGAGAGCCGGTTCTCCAGATAGCAATTGCGCAAGTAATAGGAATGGTTGGCTGCGGTCATCCGTGTCGCGTCCGAGTTCCAGTGCAACAGGTCGAACGCGCTGGGCTGCTGGCCCTTCAGATAGTTGCTGACGACATAAGACCAGATCAGGTCGTTGGAGCGCAGCATGTTGAAGGCCATCGCCATCTTCGAGCCTTCGAGCACGCCGGCGGCCTTCATGTCCTGCTCGAGCGCCGAGATCTGCTCCTCGTCGACGAACACGAGGAGATCGCCGGCATGGGTGAAGTCGATCTGGGCGGCGAAGAACGTCGCGGACGACACGCGCTGGCGGCGCTTCTCGGCGAGCCAGGCGAGCGTGGTCGCGAGCATGGTGCCGCCGACGCAATAGCCGGCGGTATGCACCTTCATCTCGCCGGTGACCTTCTCGATCACGTCCATCGCCGTGAGCGGGCCCTCCTTCATGTAGGCTTCCCAGCTCTTGTTGCCGAGCCGCTTGTCGGGATTGACCCATGAGATCACGAACACGGTGATGCCCTGATCGACGCACCACTTGATGTAGGATTTCTCCGGCTTCAGATCGAGGATGTAGAACTTGTTGATCCAGGGCGGCACGATCAGGAGCGGCGTGCGCAGCACCGTCTCCGTGGTCGGAGCGTACTGGATCAGCTGCATGATCTCGTTCTGGTAGATCACCTTGCCCGGCGTCGTTGCCATGTTGACGCCGACGACGAGATTGTCCGGATCGGACTGGCGGATCTTCAGCATGCCCTTGCCGGCCGCGATGTCCTCGGCCAGCATCTTCAAGCCGCGCGCGAGGTTCTCGCCGCTGCTCGCCACCGTCTCGCGCAGCACCTCCGGATTGGTCAGCACGAAGTTGGACGGCGACAATGCGTTGATGACCTGCTGGACGTAGAACTCCGCCTTGCGGCGGGTCTGCGGATCGAGCCCTTCGGCATCGCGCACCAGCTCCTGCGCCCATTTGGTCGTGAGCAGATAGAGCTGCATGACGAAGTCGAAGAACTGGTTCGACTTCCATTCCGGATCGGCAAAGCGCTTGTCGCGCGGCGAGGGCGTGATCGCGGGCTGGGCGTCCTGACCGGCCATGCGGCGCACCGCCGAGCCCCAGAGGTCGAGATAGTCCTTCGCGAGCTTGGTCTGCAGATCGGAGGAGCGCGAGGTGTCCGACAGCCAGTATTCGGCGACCGACGTGAAGGTCCTGACGACCTCGGCAAGCTCGGCCGGCGGGCGGTCCTGCACCTCGCCGCTCTCGCGCGGCTTGAGATAGGCGGCGAGCGCCTTGCCGCCGCTCTCCATCGCCCGCGCGACATTCATCGCGAAGGCTTCCGCGTCGAACTTCGTCCCGGGTTTCGGCGTGTCGGTTGTGGCCATGCTCATGGGCAGAACAGTAACGATTCATTCCGTATTCGTCACCGCGAAGCTCGCATGTTTGACGTTAAACACTCTCGAAGATGTGTTGCACTGCGACAAATCTTCTTGGTTCCGTCACAATCGAGCCGCACCGCTCGTCTTGTTGGGCAGGGGGCTATTTTCGCTCGTACCATTCGGGCAGCAATGGTTTGAGCTTGGGCGCGGTCTTGGGTTAAGGTTGCCCGGGGCCGTGCTTTGGGACGAGTAGGGGATTTCCCAAGTGTTGGCGTTATGGGACCTGCAAAAGACGCGGCCGATCTGCAGCGCGCTGCTGCTCGCGGCGTTCGCCCTCGGCGGATGCTCGAGCCAGCTCGCGGATTTGACGCCGGGGGATGGACAGTCGCATGTCAGGGAGCCCGGCACTTATCTGCCGGTGCATGATCTGCCGCCGGATCGCGATGAGGCGGTCATCCCGCCGGAGCAGCGCGCCAAGATCGAGGCCGAGCTCGCCGCGGCACGCGATCGCCAGGCGGTGGCCGCCAAGGACGCCAAATGAGGCGCAAGGTAATCGCTGGCGCCTCCGCCTCGCCGTGCTAAAAGATTCCGGTTCAGCCAGGAGTCAGGGCGAACGACTTCAGTCCTCGTCGTCGATGATTGCTCTAAGTATTTGATTTTGAGTGATTTTCGCGATGATCATGAGCGCCTTTTGAAATGGCCCTCGTGGCCTGTCGATTCTGTCCTGACCGGTTGCCCGGAGCCCTAGAGAGCCATGGAAGAGTTTTACCGCATCCGCCGCCTGCCGCCTTACGTGTTCGAACAGGTCAACCGGGCCAAGGCAGCCGCGCGGAACGCCGGCGCCGACATCATCGACCTCGGCATGGGCAATCCGGATCTGCCGGCGCCGGCGCATGTGCTGGAGAAGCTGAAGGAGACGCTGGGCAAGCCGCGCACCGACCGCTACTCGGCCTCCCGCGGAATTGCCGGACTGCGCAAGGCCCAGGCCGCCTACTACGCCCGCCGTTTCGGCGTGAAGCTCAATCCCGAAACCCAGGTGGTGGCGACGCTGGGTTCGAAGGAAGGCTTTGCCAATGTGGCGCAGGCGATCACCGCGCCCGGCGACGTCATCCTCTGTCCGAACCCGAGCTATCCGATTCATGCCTTCGGCTTTTTGATGGCGGGCGGTGTGATCCGCTCGGTGCCGTCCGAGCCGACGCCGCAATTCTTCGAGGCGGCGGAGCGGGCGATCGTGCATTCGATTCCAAAGCCGCTGGCGCTGGTCGTGTGCTATCCCTCGAACCCGACCGCCTATGTCGCGAGCCTCGATTTCTACAAGGACCTCGTCGCCTTCGCGAAGAAGCACGAGATCCTGATCCTGTCCGATCTCGCCTATGCCGAGGTCTATTTCGACGAGAACAACCCGCCGCCCTCGGTGCTGCAGGTGCCCGGTGCGATGGACGTCGCCGTCGAATTCACCTCGATGTCGAAGACGTATTCGATGGCCGGCTGGCGCATGGGCTTTGCGGTCGGCAATGAGCGCGTGATCGCAGCGCTCGCCCGCGTCAAATCATACCTCGACTACGGCGCGTTCACGCCGGTCCAGGTCGCCGCGACCGCCGCGCTGAACGGACCGGACGATTGCATCAAGGAGATGCGCGACACCTACCGCAAGCGCCGCGACGCGCTGGTGGAATCGTTCGGCCGCGCCGGCTGGGAGATCCCGGCGCCGGAGGCCTCGATGTTCGCCTGGGTGCCGCTGCCGGAAGCCTTCCGCAGCGTCGGCAGCATGCAGTTCGCGACCCTGTTGGTGGAGAAATCCGGCGTTGCGGTCTCGCCCGGCGTCGGCTTCGGCGAGCATGGTGAAGGATATGTCCGCATCGCCATGGTGGAAAACGAGCAACGGATCAGGCAGGCCGCGCGCGGCGTGCGCCGCTTCCTTGAAAGCGGCATCGAAACGTTGCACAACGTCGTTCCGCTCGCCAATCGGCGTTGAGTTCTCTTCGGCAGGTTTTCTAAGACACCATGGTTGCACCCCTGAAAGTGGGCATAGCGGGGCTCGGCACCGTGGGCGCCGAAGTAGTCCGTTTGATCGAAACGCAGGCGCGCGTGCTCGCGGGCCGCAGCGGCCGCGGCATCCGCGTCGTCGCCGTTACTGCGCGCTCGAAGGCGAAGAGGCGCGGCGTCGACCTGCGCGGCGTCGAATGGGCCAGGGATCCGATGGCGCTGGCCACCCATCCCGAGGTCGACTGCTTCGTCGAGCTGATGGGCGGCGCCGGCGATCCGGCGCTGTCGGCCGTGGAAGCCGCGCTGAGCGCCGGGAAGTCGGTGGTCACCGCCAACAAGGCGCTGCTGGCCAAGCATGGCCTCAAGCTCGCCAAGGCGGCCGAAAAGCACGGCGGCGCGCTGAATTTCGAGGCAGCGGTCGGCGCGGCGATCCCTGTCATCAAGACGCTGCGCGAAGGTCTCGCCGGAACCGGCATCGACCGCGTCTACGGCATCCTCAACGGCACCTGCAACTACATCCTGACCCGGATGGAACAGGAGGGGCTGTCCTTCGCCGAATGCCTCAAGGACGCACAGCGGCTCGGCTATGCCGAGGCCGATCCGTCCTTCGACGTCGATGGCCACGACACCGCGCAGAAGCTCGCCATCCTCGCCAGCCTCGCCTTCGGCACGAAAGTTGCTCAAAGTGCCGTGTATGTCGAAGGCATCTCATCCATCGCGCCGGAAGATCTGCGGGCGGCGGCCGATCTTGGCTACCGCGTCAAGCTGCTCGGCGTTGCGGTCCGCACCGCCAAGGGCATCGAGCAGCGCGTGCATCCGACCATGGTGCCGAAATCATCCTCGATCGCACAGGTGATGGGCGTCACCAATGCGGTCACGATCGATGGCGAGGGCATTCCGCCGATCACGCTGGTCGGTCCCGGCGCCGGGGGGGCTGCGACCGCGTCCGCCGTCGTCGCCGACATCGCCGACGTTGCGCGCGGCATCCGTGCCAATCCGTTCGGCCGGCCAATCTCGCAGCTTCGCGACACCAAGAAGGCGCCGATGGAGCGCCACGAGGGCGGCTATTACATTCGCCTGCTCGCGCGCGATTTCCCCGGCACCGCGGCCGCGATCGCGACGCGACTGGCCGAGCAGAAGATTTCGATCGAGTCGATCGTGCAGCGTCATCCCAATGGCGGCGCTGCGCCGGCTGACGGCAAGGCGGTCCCGGTGCCCGTCATCCTGATCACCTATGCCACACACGAGGATGCCGTGCGCCGTGCGCTCGCCGCCGTGCAGAAGGACAAGGTGATCAGCGGGCGGCCGCAGGTCATCAGGATTGAGAAGAACTGACACGGTTCGAACGAACTGTGGGTGTTACGAGTTGATGCGGACGGAGATTTCCGGCCCAAACGTTTCGAAGGAGTGAGCCGATGTCGACCCATATTGAAGTCCCCCCGCACGCCTTGCTCGAGCGCATTCTCACGCTGGAGATCGTGCGGGTGACGGAGCGGGCGGCGGTGTCGTCGGCGCGGTTGCGCGGGCACGGCAACGAGAAGGCGGCCGACCAGGCCGCCGTGGACGCCATGCGGCGCGAGCTCAACAAGCTGCCGATACAGGGTACCATCGTGATCGGTGAGGGCGAGCGCGATGAGGCGCCGATGCTGTACATCGGCGAGCAGGTCGGCCTCAAGGCCGGACCCGAAGTCGACATCGCCGTCGATCCGCTCGAAGGCACCACGCTGTGCGCCAAGAACATGCCGGGCTCGATCGCCACGATGGCGATGGCCGACGGCGGCACGCTGCTGCACGCGCCCGACGTCTACATGCAGAAGCTCGCGATCGGTCCCGGCTACGACAGGGGCGTCGTCGACCTCGATGCTTCGCCGGCCGACAATGTCCGCCGCCTCGCCAAGGCCAAGGGCGTCAAGCCGGAACATATCACGGTGCTCGTGCTCGACCGGCCGCGCCATGCCGACATCATCGCGGGCGTGCGCTCGACCGGCGCTGCCGTGCGCCTGATCACCGACGGCGACGTCGCCGGCGTGATCCACTGCGCCGACCCCGACAACACCGGCGTCGACATGTATCTTGGGACCGGCGGTGCGCCGGAAGGCGTGCTCGCGGCCGTGGCACTGCGCTGCATCGGCGGCCAGATGCAGTGCCGCCTCATCCTCGATTCCGACGAGAAGCGCGAGCGCGCCGCCAAGATGGGCGTCAACGACCCCAAGATGATCTACGGCATCGAGGACATGGCGCGCGGCGACTGCCTGTTCGCCGCCACCGGCGTCACCACGGGCTCGCTGCTGTCAGGCGTCAAGTTCCGCAAGGACGGCGTGATCGAGACCGAGACGGTGGTGATGCGCTCCGTCACCGGCACCGTGCGCTACATCAAGGCCGAGCACCGCGAGCTGGCCAAGTTCCATTTGGACTAACACTCTCCGTCATTCCAGGGCGACGGGACGCGCAACGCCGGTCCGGAGAGCCCGGAAGCCATCGTGCGGCAGAGTTCGGTGTGAAATGGATTCCGGGTTCTCGCTCCACGCGCCCCCGGAATGACAACGATAAGAAGACGAGGAAGCGTACATGTCCGATCTCTCCGCCGTCAAAGCCCTCGTCTTCGACGTGTTCGGCACCGTCGTCGACTGGCGCACCAGCCTGATCACCGACTTCATGTGGTGGGCGAAAGGCCGCGGCATCACCGCCGACTGGACCGCGCTCGTCGACGGCTGGCGCGGCATGTACATGGCCTCGATGGACGACGTGCGCCAGCATCCCGAGCGCGGCTACGTCATGCTGGATGATCTGCATCGCCGCTCGCTGGAGAAGCTGGTCGAGAAGTTCGCGATCAAAGGTCTGACGGACGCCGATCTCGATTATCTCACCAAGGGCTGGCACCGCCTGCATGCCTGGCCCGACGGCGTCGCCGGCCTTGGCCGGCTCAAGACCAAATTCGTCATCGCGCCGCTCTCGAACGGCAATGTCGCGCTGCTCACCAACATGGCGAAGTTCGCCGGGCTGCCGTGGGACCTCATCCTGTCGGCCGAGCTGTTCGAGCACTACAAGCCCGATCCGGAAACCTATCTCGGCGCCGCGCGGCTGCTTTGCCTCAAGCCGGAGGAGGTGATGATGGTCGCCGCCCACAACGGCGATCTCGCGGCCGCGCAGAAGAACGGGCTCAAGACCGCGTTCGTGGCGCGGCCGACTGAATACGGGCCGTTGCAGAAGGTCGACTTCGAGGCGACCGGCAACTGGGACATCGTCGCGAAGGATTTTGGCGGGATCGCCGACAAATTGGGGTGCTAGGCAGCGCTTCGTAACGATGCGCTGTGGCCTGGCGTCGAGGCGACTGAAAGCCTGGAAGACCATGAGCAAGCCGGTCCCCGAGCGCTATCGACACCTCCGGACATTTGCATTCGGGGACAATTCGGCGCTGGCGGACCAATTGGTCGAACTCGTCATCAAGGGCATCAAGACCGCGACATGCAGTACCGAAGACGAGCCGAACACCTCCACACCCGGTGAGCGCTGGGTCGTGCTCGACGGGCGAGCGGAGCCGCGCTGCGTCATCGAAACCATCGACGTGACATATCGGCGCTTCAACGAGGTCGACGCAGCCTTTGCGCATGAGGAGGGAGAAGGTGACCGGAGCCTGGCCTTTTGGCGCCGCGCCCACCAAGACTATTTCGGCAGGCTCGGACGATATAGCGATGACATGATGCTGATGTGCGAGCGCTTTCGCCTGGTCGAGGTCCTCGGCGATGACCAGCTGGATCGATAGCTACGAAGCTGCGATCAGCAGTTCGGGATTGCTCGGGGAGCTGAGTGGATTCGATCCGCGCGTGGTTGGGACGCTGCCCTTGGGAATTTCGACGCCGACAAGCGACATCGATGTCGTGTGTCAGGTACGCGACGCGGCCGCTTTCGCGGAGCTCGTGTGGCGACAGTACGGCGCCTGTGACGGATTTGCTCTCTACCAATGGCGCTCCAGCGGGCGGCCGGTGGTCGCCCGCTTCGAATGGGGCGGCTGGCCTTTTGAGCTGTTCGGAGATCCGAGACCGGTCGATCAGCAGGAGGGATGGCAGCACTTCGAGATCGAGCGCAGATTGCTGGCTCTCGACGATGGACGCCTGCGGAATGCGGTGGTGGGGCACAGGGGGCGCGGAATGAAGACGGAGCCTGCGTTTGCTGCCGTGCTCGGCATAGCAGGGGACCCCTACTATGGATTGCTTGCATTGGGCCGTGAGAGTGACGCCCAGCTGCGATCGCGCCTCGACCGCTTGTAATAATCACCTCGCCCAGCGAGGGGGCGGTCCGGACGGCGAGCGCCGCCCGGACCTGAACTGATCGCTACAACGTCATCTTCATCGGTTCAGGATAGTAGTGGAATCCGTCACCCGCTTTGGCGACATGGCCGTAGCCGGGCCAGGCGAAATGATAGGACATCACCGGGATCTTGTTGGCCGCAAGCATCGTCAGCAGCTTGACGCGCGACTCCGCCGCCTGCTTCGGATCGGTATCATAGGAGAACTCCATCCGCGGCCGCTCCAGCAGCAGCACCGAATGGTGCGAGAGGTCGCCGAGGAAGGCGAACGACTTTCCCGCCGACGAGACCATGAAGATGGTGTGGCCGACGGTGTGACCGGGCGCGGCGATCGCCTGCACGCCGGGCAGGAATTCCTGGCCGTCCCTAAAGAACACGATGCGGTCGCGCACCGGCAGCAGGTTCTTGCGGGCGTGAACGACGAAGTCCTTGGCCGCGCTGCCGAGCTTGCCCTCGTCGGTCCAGAAGTCGAAATCGGTCTGCGAGATGTAGACTTGCGCGTTCGGAAACAGCGGCTTGCCGCCTTCGTCGACGATGCCGCCGATGTGGTCGATATGGGCGTGCGAGCAGACGACAGCGTCGATGTCGCCCGGCTTGATGCCGGCCTCGGTCATGCTCTTCTGCTGCCGGCCGGTGCTGGCGCCGAACATCTTCGAGCTGCCCATGCCGGTATCGAACAGGATGAGCTTGTCGCCGGTGTTCACGATCGGCGAGTTCTGCTCCAGCACGACATTGTCCGGCGACAGGAAATTGTCGGCGAGCATCTTCTTCACCTCTTCCTTGGGAACGCCGGTGAAGGTCCCCGAGGGGTCGCCGAGCGGCAGCGGTCCGTCGGATACGACCGTCACCTCGGCATCGCCGAGAATGAAGCGGTGCCAGTACGGCGTCTGGGTGCCCAGCTTGGGCGCTCGCGCCATCGCGCTGCTGCCGAGCAAGGCGCTGGCGCCGAGGCCGGCCCCGAGTGCGAGCAGGGACCGACGAGAGACATCGATTGTCATGCATTTCCTCCGCTTTAGTCTTTTGTCTTGCTTATCTTGCGCAATTGTCTGCGCGTTGCGACGGCCTGGAGCCGACCGCACGATGCTGCGCTGGTTTGGACAAGCTAGCAAGTGGAATTGGTTGGGAGATAATCGCTGCTCGTCCAGGTTGGTATGGCAATTCCGGCGCATGGCATGCACGCCGTCGCCAACGTTCTTGCCGTCAGAACGGTTCAGCTGATCTGGTGTAGCGCAATCAAGGTTTGTGTCGCGATTGTGTCTGCTGGTCGCCTGGCCGGCGCGATCGCGGGAAAGAGTCTGACTGCCGGCCGGCGAATGCCTTCAACGCGAATGTGGCCTTTGTGGCTGCGTCGCAACGATGCTGGCTTCGAAGCAGCAAGGCCGCCTGTTGGCCCCGTGCTACTTCGCGATCGGCGTCGTCAGCTCCTTGTCGGTCGTATCCACCACGAAGACGGCAAGCAGCTTCGCGGGCTCGCTATCGCTGGCATTGGCGCTGACGGCGTGGCGGTCGCCGGGCTTCTCAAAGAAGTTCTCTCCCTTGTGAAAGACCTTGGCCGGGCCATCATTAACCTGACTGCGGATCGCTCCTTCGAGGACCGTGGCATAGATGAAGGCGGACGGCGCGTGAATGTGGGCCGGCGAGGAGCCTCCGGGGCCGTACTCGACCAGCACGCCCTTCATGCTCTTGCCGGGAACATTTGGCAGCGCCTGGTCAAAGACGATCGTGACCTTGGCCAAGGGGGTGGTCGAGGGGGCAGCGGTCTCGGTTGCATCGGCCGCCAGGAGAGATGCGGCATAAACCGCGGTTGCGATCAGCAATCTGCGCATGGGATTTCCCCTTCTTTGCCATTTCCATCGTGATTGAGTCTGGCGGAGCTTCACAGGCTCGCGAGCCATGTTGCGAGCGGCGTTGTCCCCAGCCGCGCCTCGCCGAGCGGGGTTAGCGACTTATCGTCAATGAGGGCGCCGTAATAGGGCGCCTTCGGATCCCCCACCACTGGGCGGACATCGCCCGATGCCTTCAGGCGCCGTGCGATGAATTCGTTGAAGGGGGCCTTCTCAGGGCCGGCGATATCGATCGTGCCGTTGAGCGGCTTGCCCGTTGCGACCTCTGCGAGGCGAGCGACGACGTCGTCGGCCGCGATTGGCTGAAACCGGGCCGTGGGAACGACGATCTTGCCGTCGATCACCCCTGTTTCGGCGATGGCCCCGAGAAATTCGAAGAACTGGGTGGCGCGCACGATCGAGTAGGGGACCGAGGCGGACTTGATGATGGTTTCCTGCGCCAGCTTGGCACGGAAATAGGCGTTGTCGGGCGCGCGGTCGGTACCGACGATAGAGAGCGCCACGTGATGTTTCACGTCTGCTGCGGCCTCCGCCGCGCCGAGATTCGTGCTCGACCGCTGGAAGAACTCGAGCACGGCTGCCGGCTCCCAGGACGGCGCGTTGGCGACATCGACGACGACATCCGCGCCTGCCAGCGCCGCGGCAAGGCCTTCGCCGGTCACGGCGTTCACGCCTGATTTCGGCGAGGCTGCCACCGCCTCGTGGCCCTGCTGTTTGAGCTTCGCGACGAGTTTCGATCCGATCAAGCCGGTTCCGCCGATCACGACGATCTTCATGGCATGTCTCCTCGGTATGTCGGAGCGCGAGACGAACCAGGGGAGCTCGCGCTGTCACGTCGATCGACGTGATGCGAAGCGACTCTATGCGAGCCATGGCGCAGGCTCTTGCCTGTAACGGGCGAGCCTTGCCGGAAAATGCTTCAGAAGCTGGGCTGCGATATCACAAGATCGCAGCGGAAGGGATCAGTCCCTCGTGCCGTGCACACAACCTGCGATGATCACAGATTGCCAGTGTTTTGCTCGACATGTCAAAGCGTTTTGACGGAGGCAAGACGGCGGGGAAGCCCTTGAGAAACACCAATGAAAACAACCCTCGGGCTACTGTGCATGGGGTTGTTTCCAGGATTTGATCGGGCAGGCGAGAACGATCGGTCTCGCGAGCCGCCGCTGTTCGCCTCAGGCCCCGCAGACGATCACGCCATACCAGCCGAGGCCCCGATAGGTCTCGTAGCCGGGCGTCGCATGGAAGGCGACCATCGTGCCGGAGCGGTCCTGATAGAAGCCGGAACGCTGGCCATCCAGCGACAGCGAGATGCGCTCGCTGAGGATGCCCTGGCCGTCGGAGGCCGCGATCACGCGAAAATTCGAGTCGACCAGCAGCACGCGGGCCTTGTCGCTGTCGCCGACGCGCACGCCCTGGACGATGGCGCGGGCCTGCGGCTCCCAGTCGAAATGGATGGCGAGCACGCCGATCGGCGCGCCATTGGCCTGGCCGCCGTCGCGGACGCTGGCGCAATAGGTCGCGACCTGCGCGTTGCCGAGCAGCGGCTGGTTCTCGACGTCGCCGGCGACATAGTCGTCGCCGGTGCGCAAGGACCGCGCCTCGCGAAACCATCTGGTATGGGCGACGTTCTGACCGACGACGCGAAAGCGGTCGGCGCGGCCGTTGGCGATGACGTTGCCGTCGAGATCGCAGAGCCAGAGGTCGAGATAGACCGTGTAGGCCCCGAGGATCACGCCGAGGCGCTGCGAGGCATGGGAGACGGCCGCAGCGCCAGGCGAGGCCGCGCAATCGACCACGGCGGAATCGGTCGCCCACCAGCGCACGTCGCAGGTCCGTTCGTAGAGATTGCGGTCGATCAGCTCGATGGCGTTGAGCGACAGGTCGACCATGCGCTCGCCGCGCGAACGCTGGCTCATGCGCTCGATCGAGGAGACGAGATCGCCGGTGCGTTTCGTCAATTGGGTTTCGAGCTCGCGCGCGATGGTCTCGACCTGCTGGCCGACGCCGCGCACCTCCTGCGCCACCACCGCAAAGCCCGCGCCTTGTGCGCCTGCGCGCGAGCTCTCGATCAGCGCGTTCAACGCCAGCATTTTCATCTGATTGGTGATCTGCTGGATCGACTTGGTCTTGTCGATCGCGATCTGGTTGACCTCGGCAGTGAGGCGGTTGATCAGCGCGGAGATGTCGGAATCATCGTCCGTAGCTTCGGGGGCAATCGGCTTGGCTTTCAGACCCAGCGCAGCAGACATCGGGGAGCTTCCCTTGGCAATGAGGCCTGATCTGCAATGAACGGGGAACAACGACTTACAGATCGAATACGATTCTTTTTCGAAGATTCCGCCTAACGCCTGCTTAATTTGCTATTCGGCGGAATGCCTAAATGGTAGTCACCCCGGCCGGCCGAGCGGCCATCCACCGCTTTGTGCGTCCGGGCCGTTGCAAATCCCGGCCGATTGCCGACCAATCCTCGGACAGCCAGTAACCGTGCGTCCGCGTGATCGCCTGGACCCCGAGCTCCCAACAAGTTGCATCCGCCATGACGCCGCCCGCCACCGCCTTGCCCGTCGAAGCCCCCCAGGCTTTCCTGGGCGTGGCGCGTTCGCTGACCGACAAGCTCTGGCGCGACCGGCTGGACGGGCGCGGGGCGGCGCAGGCGCTCGCCATCGTGCAGCGGCACCGGCTGCCGGAGCTGCTGGCGCGGGTGCTGGCCGGCCGCGGGATCGACATCGACGCGGTGCCCGACTTTCTCGATCCGACCATCCGAAAGCTGCTGCCGGACCCGTTCACCGTGACGGAGATGGAAGCCGCCGCCAAGCGGATCGCCGATGCCGCGGCGAGGGGCGAGAAGGTCGCGATCTTCGGCGACTACGACGTCGACGGCGCCACCTCGGCGGCGCTGCTCGCCTGGCACCTGCGCCATTGCGGGCTCGATCCGCTGATCCATATTCCCGACCGGATATTCGAAGGCTACGGCCCCAATACCGAGGCGGTGCGGACGCTTGCAGCGAAGGGCGCGACGCTGCTCGTGACCGTCGATTGCGGCACCACCAGCATCGAGCCGCTCGCAGAAGCAAAACGTCTCGGCATGTCCGTGGTCGTGATCGACCACCACCAATGCGGGCTCGACCTTCCCGAAGTCGATGCGCTGGTCAATCCGAACCGACCCGACGATCTCTCCGGCCTCGGTCATCTCGCCGCCGTCGGCCTCGTGCTGGTGACGCTGGTCGCCGTCAACCGAGAGCTGCGCCAGCGCGGCTTCTGGACCTCCGAGATGCCGGAGCCGGATCTGCTCGGCATGCTGCATCACGTCGCGCTCGGCACGGTCGCCGACGTGGCGCCGCTGATCGGCCTCAACCGCGCCTTCGTGGCCAAGGGCCTGATCGCGATGCGGCGGCGCGACCATGTCGGGCATACCGCACTGATGGACGTGGCGCGGCTCAACGGCCCGCCGGAGGCCTGGCATCTCGGCTTCATGCTGGGGCCGCGCGTCAATGCCGGCGGCCGCATCGGCCGCGCCGATCTCGGCGTGCGGCTGCTGCTGGAAGGCGACAGCGTCGAGGCGGCACGGATCGCGGCGGAGCTCGATCGTCTCAACAGCGAGCGCCGCGTCATCGAGCAGGCCGCCGAAGCCCAGGCCGAAGCCGAGGCACTGGCCTCGATCGGGCTGGAGGACAAGCTCGCCGTGATCGTCACGGCTTCGGAAGGCTGGCATCCCGGCGTGGTCGGCCTCGTCGCCTCCCGCCTGAAGGAGAAATTCTCGCGGCCTGCCTTTGCCATTGCGCTGGAGCCCGGCGGCATCGGCACCGGCTCGGGCCGCTCGATCGCCGGCGTCGATCTCGGCAAGGCAGTGCGGCAGGCGGTCGCCGACGGCATCCTGCTCAAGGGCGGCGGGCATGCGATGGCCGCCGGCGTCACGCTGCGGAAAGAGAAGCTCGCCGAATTCCGCGCCTATCTCGAAAGCGCGCTGGCGCGCGATGTCGCGGAGGCGCGCCACGTCAACGAGCTCTATATCGACGGAGCGATCTCCGCACGTGCTGTGACGCCGGAGCTTGCGGCGACGCTCAACCGTGCCGGTCCCTTCGGCAGCGGAAATCCGGAGCCCGTGCTGGCACTGCCGGCGCACCAGCTCGTGTTCGCCGACGAGGTCGGCCAGGCGCATCTGCGCCTGCGCTTCAAGTCGGGCGACGGCGCCTTGGTCAACGGCATCGCGTTCCGTTCGGTCGGCCAGAAGCTCGGCAATGCGCTGCTCGCCAATCGAGGCCAGCAGCTGCATGTCGCGGGCTCGCTCTCGGTCGACCGCTACCAGGGCGCCGAGCGCGTGCAGTTTCGCGTCGTCGACGTCGCGCTACCGGACCAGGGGCCATCCGTGATTAGATGACGCATGATCCCTCGCGACAAACGCGGTACGCGTTTGCGCGGAGATCATGCGCAAAGATAACGCGATCAAACAACAAAAAAGGGAGTGAACATGGCAGGGCAGGTTGAGGGCAAGGTCGCGCTGGTGACGGGCGGCGCTTCCGGCATTGGCGAGGCCATCGTCGAGCTGTTCGCGCGCGAAGGCGCCTCGGTCGTCATCACCGATATCGACGAGCTGCGCGGCCCGGAGCTCGCCAGGCGCGTCACCAAGGCCGGCGGCAAGGCGATCTTCCTGGAGCAGGACGTCACCAGCGAGGAGCGGTGGGTGGAGGTCGTCGCCGACATCGCGAAGCGCTACGGCCGGCTCGACATCATGGTGTCCAACGCCGGCATCGGCATCGCCGTGCCCTCGATCGTCGACATGACGCTCTCTGACTGGCGCAAGCAGAATGCGATCAATCTCGATGGCGTATTCCTCTCGGTCAAGCATTGCCTGCCCTTGATGCGCAAGACCGGCGGTGGCTCGATCGTCATGATGTCGTCGCTGGCGGGCCTGCGCGGCTCGCCCGGATTGTCGGCCTATTCGGCGACCAAGGGCGGCGTGCGGTTGTTCGCCAAATCGATCGCGATGGAGTGCGCGGCGGCGGGCGACGGCATCCGCGTCAACTCGGTTCACCCCGGCATCATCGATACCCCGATCTGGGGCAAGATCCCGACGGGGGCGACCGGCGCCGGCCAGAACGCCCCGATCGATCCGGAGGAGCGCGCCAAGGTCGTCACGCCGCTCGGCCGCGCCGGCCAGGCCGCGGAGATCGCCTCCGGCGTGCTTTACCTGGCCTCCGATGCCTCGCGCTACGTCACCGGCAGCGAGCTCGTCATCGATGGCGGCATGAACGCGGGCGGCGTGCCGCGGCGGGCCTGAGTGGTGCAGGGCAGGGTGGCGGTTCGCAGGGGCTGACGCGCAAGCCCAGTCCCTGTACAAGGCTGACAGATCCCGACCGACAGAGGTGTCCTTCGCCATGGCGCACAGCCTTCACGCGTCCTCACCCGCGCCCGCTCCATTCCGCTCCAACCGGCCGGACCTCGCGACCGACGCGATCCGCACCGCGCGCGAGGATCTGGCCGCCTGCTTCCGCATGGCGGCGCGCAACGGTTTCGAGGAAGGCATCTGCAACCACTTCTCGGCCGTGGTGCCGGGCCATGATGATCTGTTCCTCGTCAATCCCTATGGCTACGCCTTCCGCGAACTGACTGCGTCGAAGCTCCTGATCTGCGACTTCCATGGCAACGTGCTCGACGGCGAGGGGGTGCCGGAGGCGACCGCCTTCTACATCCATGCCGAGATGCACAAGCGCCTGCCGCGCGCCAAGGTCGCCTTCCATACCCACATGCCCTATGCCACGGCGCTGTCGATGACCGAGGGCGATCCCCTGATCTGGGCCGGCCAGACCGCGCTGAAATTCTATGGCCGCACCGCGGTGGATCGCGAGTACAACGGCCTTGCACTCGACAACCGTGAAGGCGCACGCATAGCCTCCGCCGTCGGCGATGCCGACATCGTCTTCATGAAGCATCACGGCGTGATGGTGCTGGCGCCGACCATCGCGGAGGCCTGGGACGATCTCTACTACCTCGAACGCGCCGCCGAGGTGCAGGTGCTGGCGATGTCGACTGGGCGAAAGGTACTGCCGGTCGATCCCGCGATTGCGGACGCGACCTACAAGCAGATGCGCGAAGGCGATGCCGAATCCGCGCGGCTGCATCTCGCCGCCATCCGCCGTCAACTCGACGCGGAGGAGCCGCAGTACCGGCACTGAAGCCGGCTACGACCCCTGCCGCAGCTTCGCCAGTACCTTCAGCCCGCCATAGCCATCCGCCGGCGTGATGCCGGCGCGCTGCTGGAAATCCTTGACCGCCTTCATCGTGTCGTTGCCGACGCGTCCGTCGGTACCGCCGGTATCGAAGCCGGCCTTGGTCAGGCGCGTCTGCATCTCTTGCACTTCGGCCAGGGTCAGCGCACGCTCGGAGCCGGGGAAGGGCTGGATGAAGGGTGGCGCTCCCAGGCAGCGGTCGCCGAGATGGCAGATCGCCAGCGCATAGTTCATGGAAGGGTTATAGCTCTTCACCGAATAGAAATTCGGCCCGAGCAGGAAGGTCGGCCCGCCCGCAACCGGCGTCCACATCTGCGCGGATGCGTTCGGCTGCGGAAACGGCTGGCCGTCGGCGCGGGTGACGCCGGCCGCCTGCCAGGCCGCGTAGGTGCGGCTTCCGCTCATGCTGCCGGGCGCGCGTACCTCGTAGCCCCAATGCTCGCCGCGATGCCACTTGCCGCGGTTGACGAGATACTTTGCCGTCGAGCCCAGCGCGTCGTCGGGCTTGCCGAATGGCGACACTTTGCCGTCGCCGTCATAGTCGATGCCGACATTGAGCCAGACCTCCGGCATCCATTGCGAATGCCCCATTGCGCCGGCCCACGAGCCGCGCATCTCCTCGGGCGTGCTCCAGCCCTTGTCGACGATGCGCAGCGCGTTGATCAACTCGGTCTCCCAATAGGCCTTGCGGCGCGGCTCGTTCCAGGCGAGCGCGGCCAGCGAGGGAAACACCGGCCTCATGTGGTTCTGCTGCACCAGGGGATCGCCATAGGCGGACTCGACGCCCCACAGCGCCAGCAGCGTGCCGCGTTCGACGCCGAAATCGCGCTCGACGCGCGCAAGCAGCGCCTCGTTGTTCTTCAGCGCGATCTTGCCGTTGATGATGCGCCAGTCGGAGACGCGGCGGTTGATGTATTGCCAGAGCTGTTCGTTGAATTCCGGCTGGTTGCGCATCTGCTTGAACACGCTCATGTCCGGCTCGACCCGCCCCATCGCGCGCTGCCATGTCGCGGCTGAAATGCCTTTCGCAATCGCGCGGGCGCGAAAGCTCTCGCGCCATTCGTCGAATCCCGGAGGCGCGGCGAGAGCGCGCGTCGGGACGGCGAGCAAGGCGGCTGCACCGAACGCCGATTGGAGCAGGGCGCGGCGAGTTGGACGAGGCGAGGAATCAGCGTGCGTCATGGGCGCATTCTAGCCGGAAACATGGCGCGTGTGAGTCGGTTCCTGGAACGGCGGCGCTGTGGGAATTCTGCCTGATTGCGCCGGCGGTTCCCACCGGAACAAGTGTCGCACTCCCGCATTCCCTCCACACACCGGGAAGGAGGAGAAGATGAGGAAATATCTGCTTGTCGCAGCCATGGTCACCGCCGTCGCAGCGCCTGTGTTCGCCGACGAGGTCGGCGTTCACGTCGGCCCGGCCGGCGCAGGCGTAACGGTCGGCCAGTCGCACGAATATCGTGAGCGCGACCGCGACCACGACCGCACCACCGTCATCAGGGAACGCGAGCCCGCCGACCGCACCACGGTGATCAAGAAGGAAGATGAATTCGGCAACCGCAGCAAGACCGTCATTCACGACAACGACTGACGGAGCAGGGTCCCGGCATGACGCCGGGGCCTTCCTTCGCACGATCGGCAAATCGAATCGGGGTCGAATGAAGATACGCACGCATGCGGAAAGCCACGTCGTCGAACTCGACGACGGATCGCAGTGGCAGATTTTCCCCGGCGACCTCGCGACCACGCTGAGCTGGAAGCCGGAAACCGACTTGCGTCTCGAGCAGAGCCGTGACCCGATGAGTTCGCACGTGCTGGTGAATGCCGCGGACCAAAGCCGCGTGCGAGTGATCGCGGCGCACGAGACCTGGCCCGACGGCGAGGTCAAGAACGCGTTGAAGAGCGGATAGGCGCGCTGCTACTGCGGCAGCAACCAACGTCTGCGAATGTCGGTGGCCTAGTCCCTTTGCAGATCCTTCGCGATTCCGGCAAGCCAGCGCCGGATCGTGGTTTCCGCCTTTGAATCCAAATCCCGAGCCAGGCGCTTCTCCAATTCAAGCACACGCTGCCGGCATGCGTTCAACAGCGTCGCGCCGCGCGGCGTCAGCGTCCATTGCAGGATGCGGCCGTGGACGGGATGAGGTGACATCACAATCGCGCCGTCGCGTTCGAGGTTGCGAATGATCACACCGACGGTCTGGGGCGTCAGGAAAGTGAGGCGGGCGACATCGGCCCCCGACAAGCCCGGATAGGCGTTGAGCATCGTCATTACCGCAAATTGCGGCGACGTCACGCAGAGATCGGCGAGAGTCCGTTCCATCGTCAGGCGAACCGCGGCATGGGCCTGACGCAGGAGATAGCCGAGATAGCCCTGCTCGCCGCGCTTGCCTTCGCCGGGAGCGGGAACACGCGTGGTGTCGCCGGCAGGCGCGGGTGCGTTGCGCACGTTTTTCAATCTTGTGCTGGCTGCGGTCTTGCGTGTCATGTAAGAGCTCTTATAAGATATAAGTATACTTATAACAGCCCGAGGTGAACGGCAATGGCACATGCCCGCAGCGAATACGAGGATTTCAAGAGGATCGCGCCGGACGCGTATGATCTGGTGCTTGCGCTGGGTCAGCTAGCGGCCAAGGCAGGCCTCGACAAGCAACTGCTCGAGCTCGTCAAGCTGCGCGCCTCGCAGATCAACGGCTGCGCCTTCTGTGTGCAGCACCACGTCCTGCTGTCGGAACGGATCGGCGTTCCTGTCGACAAGCTTCATCTGGTCGCGGTCTGGCGCGAGGCGCCGATCTTTTCGCCGCGCGAGCGTGCGGCGTTGGCCTGGGCCGAGGCGCTGACCTGTCTGCCCGGTGGCGTCAGCGAGGAGGTCTACGCGGAAGCGTCTGGCGAATTCTCCGAGACGGAACTGACGTACCTGACGTCAGCGGTCGCCTCGATCAACGTCTGGAACCGTTTCGGCGCGGCGTTTCGCTGGACGCCGGCAAAGCGGCCGGTCGCAGCCGCTGCAGCTGCATCCTGAGGGGGACAAGGGGAGGTCACGATGACGGCCATCAGCTTTTCTGCCGTGCCGCGCCCGATGCCGTCACGTTCAACGGCGCTCGCCGTCGTCGCAGGGCTCGCCTGCGCGCTTGCGATCGGCAAGGCGGTGCCGGTGGCGATCGACAGTGTATCCGGAGTGCTGGTCCCGCTCTGCGCCACGGCGGCGGAGAGCTCACCGCTCGACAAGGTCGAGCCGATCGGGTCCTACGCGCTTCCGAACGTCCCGGGCAAGCGCGTCACCATCGTGCGCGTGTCCTATGGTCCCGGCGGATTTTCGCGGCCGCACCGACACTCGGGATCCGTCACCGCCTACATCACCAAGGGGGAGATCCGCTCGCAGCTCGGCGGTGGCCCGGTCGAGACGTTCGCCGTGGGCCAATCCTTCTTCGAGCCGCCGGGTTCGACGCATCTGGTCTCGGCCAATGCCAGTATGACGGAGCCGGCGGAGTTGATCGCTGTGTTCGTCGCAGACGAGGGCGCGCAACTGACGACGTTCATCGAGTAGCTGCACGCGCAATGCGCCACCGTATGTTCAGGCCGATCGCGATCGCCTCAACCGTTTCCATGCCGGTGCGAGTCCGTATTCGACCGCCGGAATCGCAAGTGCGCCGACAAGCAGCCCAAGCACGCCCGAGATGGCTGCCTCGACCGACCATTCGATGACGCCCGCAACGGAGGGAAAGAGGTGTGCGGCAGCCCCGGTGGCGGCATGGACCATGTGGCCGACCTCGGATGGGCCGTATTTCTCGATGCCGTGCAGGATGATGCCGCCGCCGACCCATATCATGGCGGCGGTGCCGATGGTGCTCAGCACCGCCAGGAAGATGGGCATGCCGCGGACGAGCGCGCGTCCAAGCAAGCGGATTCCGCTGCCGATGATCGAGGTGCCGTCATAGCGCGCAAGGGCCATGCCGACGTCGTCCGCCTTCACGATCAGGGCGACCACGCCATAGACCCCAACGGTGATAAAGAGGCCGACCAGTGCCAGCACCAGCGCCTGCGTCCAGATGCTGCCAGCCGGGAGCGCCGCCAGCGTGATCGCCATGATCTCCGCCGACAGGATGAAGTCCGTCTTGATGGCGCTTGAGACCTTCTCGTCCTCGACCGACCGGGCATTCAACGCAATCGGCTGCAGCTGAGCTTCATGGTGGTGCGCATGATGCGGCAGCACGGCTTCGAGCACCTTCTCGGCACCCTCATAGCAGAGAAAGGCTCCGCCCAGCATCAGCAACGGCGTGACCGCGGCGGGAAGGAAGTAGCCAAGCAGCAGGGCAATGGGAAGCAGAATCAGCAATTTGTTGCGCAGCGATCCGACCGCAATCTTGCCGACGATCGGCAGCTCGCGTTTCGAGGCAAAGCCGATGACGTAGTTCGGCGTGACGGCGGCGTCGTCGATGACCACGCCTGCCGCCTTCGTGCCCGCCTTGGCGGCCTGACTCGCCACATCGTCGAGCGAGGCTGCTGCCACCTTTGCAATCGCCGCGACATCGTCGAGAAGACCGATCAGTCCGACACTCATGAACCGTGTCCCTTCTTCATTGAGCCGGCGGGTTTGCCCGACGACACGCTCTTGCGCCGCCCGGCATCGGGAGCGAGCAAGCCGTCAGTTGTCCTCGCCGCTCGATCCCTCGCGCAGGTCCGGCTTGATCACGTCCTCGGGCAGCGCATGGGCGACCGGCTGCGCCGTGCCGGCGATCTCCGGGCCGACTTCGCGGCCGCGGGCGCGGATCAGGCGCTCATAGGCCGAGACCAGCGTGACGTAGGGACTGACCCAGATCCAGCCGTCGCGTGTGAACACCTGCACATCGAAATGCAGGTGCATCGACGTGCCGGCCGGATGGTCGAGATAGTTCGAGATCACACCGATCTTCTCGCCTTCGGTGACGATGCGGCCATTGAGCACGCCATCGGCGTTCAACGCGTGCGGGTTCATATGCATGTAGCGGAAACGGATGTGCTCGGTGCGGCTGTTGACTTGAAGTGTCGCGGCCTGGTCCTTGGCTCCGCGGATGACGATCGCGTCACGCACGGCGACGACGGCGCGCTGCTTGGGATCGCAGGGCTCGCGGCCTTCACCGGGCGGCGGGCAGTCTGCGGCACGGATGTCCTCGCCCTGGTGGCCGTAGCCTCCGCCACATTGCCACACCTCGAAACTGCGCGACTCGCAGAAATTGTCGCGCCAGGGATAGGCGGTCGGACCTTCGCTCTTGTCGCGCCTGCCGTAGGATTGCGAGCGTACGAAGGCGGGCGCCTTGTCGAGGGGAAAGCGGATCTGGGCATAGGCCATCATATCGGGATGGCCGCCTTGCTTGCGGTAGCCGGTGTTCGGGATGATGTTGCCGCTCGGCCGGTAGCTGAAGTCCGGTGAACGTCCCGCGGGACGGTCGAGGACGTTGGAGGCAATGTCCATCAACGGCCGCATGCGCTGGCCACCAGCGATACGCAGGGCCTTCAAGAAGCGCTCGGCGACCGGATAGGCTTCCTTGCAGGCGAGCCGCCGCGGCTTGGCAATGCTGTCGAGGCACTGGATCGACACCACATAGGCGACGCCGAAGCGGGTGAAAGCGTAGCGCACATAGCCTTCCCGGATGAACTTGCGCAGGTCCGGGTAGGTTGCCCCGAGCGGCTTGACTGGCTCCCCCTTGCCGCCGGCTGGATCGGCGATGTCGTAGACGAGCGCCGAGCCCGTGATCTGCACCTCGACCGGCCTTGCGAATACCCGGCTCGGCATACCTTCGCCGGCGCCGGGCTCGAACGAGAAGGTCGCGCTGTAGCCGGCCGGACCGGCATCGAACATGTCGACGGGATTGAAGTCTGCCTGATAGCGCGACAGCGTGAGCGACGCCGGCGCGCCGCTGCGCTGCGCCTCGAGGTACGCGGCAGCGTCGAACGGCAGCAGCACGGGTACGGGACTTCGGGTGATACCGGTGAAGAAGCGCGAGGAGATCGCGTTGAGCTGCACCAGCGCGGGCATCGCGCGAGGATCGTAGCGCGGCACCGAACGGCGGGGTGCAAAGATGAAGTCGCCCGCAATCTGCGGGCGACTGTTGATCTCGACACGGAGCTGGTCGAGCGCTGCGCGCCAGTCGACGCGCAGGGCCGTGAGCGAGGGGCCGCGGAATTCATCCGCTGCGACCGGCGCGGCAGCGAGGAGCGACAGCGACGCGAGGAGAAGCGGGACGAAGCGGAAATTCTTCCTGTCCACTGCCTCGCCCCCGGCGGTACCTGTTCCGATCCTCGATTGCCCGCTTAGTCCTTGGCGCGCTCGGCGTAGGAGCCGTCTTCGGTCATCACCACCACGCGGGTGCCGACCGTGATGTGCGGCGGCACGGTGGTGCGCACGCCGTTGGAGAGAACCGCGGGCTTGTAGGAGGAGGAGGCGGTCTGACCCTTGGTCACGGGCTCGGTATCGACCACTTCCAGCGTCACGCGCTGCGGCAGCGCGATCGACACCGGGTTGGTGTCGTGCATGGACAGCTTGACCGTCATGCTCTCCTGGAGATACGCGGCGGCGTCGCCGACGACGTCCTTCGAGACCTGGACCTGGTCGTAGGTCTCAGGGTTCATGAAGTGGTAGCCGTCGCCATCCTCATAGAGATAGGTGTAGTTGCGCTCTTCGATCGTGGCCTTTTCGACCTGGTCGGTGGTCTTGTAGCGTTCGGAGATCTTTACCCCGTCCGAGATTCGGCGCATTTCGATCTGGCTGACCGGGGTGCCCTTGCCGGGATGGATGTTCTCGGCGCTCACGACGACATAAAGCTTGCCGTCTTGCTCGATCACGTTGCCCTTGCGGATAGAACTGGCGATGACTCTCAAAGTTGTATTTCCTGCTTGCTTGGCCCGGCGGGGGCCAGGACGTGGTCAAATTGATGGGGGACTTGGGGCCTCAAATCGGACCTCGGCGCCCGTTTCGGGCCGCAACATACTGATTTTGCCGTTGGATGCCAGCACTTTGCTGCTGGCTGGAGCGGTCGGTTGATGGCTGGGGACATGCCGATGTCGCCGTTCTGGTCGCCCGGCAGGCACCTCGACCGGCGGCCGTTCCTCCAGGCCAGGGGCGCGGTGACCGGAGCTTTACGGGCCTTTTTCGCCGAACAAGGCTTTATGGAAGTCGAAACCTCGGTCCTTCAGGTCTCCCCGGGCAACGAGACCCATCTGCATGCCCCCCGGACCGAGATCATGCGGCCCGACGGCAGCCGGGCCCGCCGATACCTGCGGACCTCGCCCGAATTCGCCTGCAAGAAGCTGCTGGCGGCGGGCGAGACGCGGATTTTCGAATTCGCCCGGGTGTTCCGGGACCGCGAGCGCGGCGACCTGCATCTGCCCGAATTCACCATGCTGGAATGGTACCGGGCGGGTGCCCCCTATGATGCCATCATGGCCGATTGCGTCGTCGTGATCGCCCGTGCGGCGCAGGCGACCGGCATTGGGACCTTTTCTTTTCGCGGCAGGACCGCCGATCCCTTCGCCGAGCCGGAGCTCCTGACGGTCGCGGGTGCCTTCGAGCGCTTCGCCGGCATCGATCTGCTGTCGACAATTTCGGGTGGCGAGGGTAACCGTGACGCGCTCGCCGCGGCGGCCCGCGGCAAGGTCCGTGTAGCCGAGGACGACACATGGTCCGACATCTTCAGCAAGGTCCTGGTCGAGCATGTCGAGCCGCATCTCGGGCAGGGGCGTTTGACCATCCTGTTTGAATACCCATCTCCAGAGGCGGCGCTGGCACGGGTGAAGGCGGACGATCCGAGGGTCGCCGAGCGATTCGAGGTTTATGCGTGCGGCGTCGAGCTCGCCAACGGCTTTGGCGAACTGACCGATGCCGAGGAGCAGCGAGAACGCTTTACGGAATCGATGACGGAGAAGCAGCGCCGCTACGGCGAAGCCTATCCGCTCGACGAGGACTTTCTGGCCGCGGTCGCCGCAATGCCGGAGGCGAGTGGTGTCGCACTCGGCTTCGACCGGCTGGTCATGCTGGCGAGCGGCGCAACACGGATTGATCAGGTGGTGTGGACACCGCCTGCGGATGAGAGATGACGAAGACGAACCTTGTGCGCACTCTGCGCGAGCCTGCCGAGCTCGTCGCCGAGGGGCTTGCCCCCGCAGCGGCGCTGCCGGCGCTCGAACGCGTTGCCGCGCGCTATGCCGTGGCGATCACGCCGTCGCTGATCGAGCTGATCGACACCAGCGATCCCGACGATCCCATCGCGCGACAATTCGTTCCCACCGCAGCCGAGCTGGACCTGAGGCCGGGCGAGAATGCCGATCCGATCGGCGACCACCCGCATTCGCCAGTTCCCGGAATCGTGCATCGCTATCCCGACCGCGTGTTGTTCAAGCTCGTTCACGTCTGCGCGGTCTATTGCCGATTCTGCTTCCGCCGCGAGATGGTGGGGCCCGGCAAGGAGAATGCGCTATCGGACAGCGCCTATAGCGCGGCGATCGACTACATCCGGGCACACGACGAGATCTGGGAAGTGATTCTGACCGGTGGCGATCCCCTGATGCTGTCGCCGCGGCGGATGAACGAGATCATGGCCGAACTGGCTGCGATCGATCACGTCAAGATCATCCGTCTTCACACCCGCGTACCGGTGGCCGAACCCGCGCGCGTCAGCGAGGAGATGGTTGCGGCATTGAAGGTCGCGGGCGCGACCACCTGGCTGGCAGTGCACGCCAACCACGCACGCGAGCTGGCAGCGCCCGCGCGTGCTGCCTGCGCACGGCTCGTCGACGCGGGAGTTCCCCTGGTGAGCCAGTCCGTGCTGTTGCGCGGCGTCAATGACAACATCGCCGCTCTGTCGGATTTGATGCGAGCTTTCGTCGAATGCCGGATCAAGCCCTACTATCTGCATCACGGCGATCTCGCGCCGGGCACCGCGCATCTGCGAACGACGCTGGCGGAGGGACAGGACCTGATGCGGCAGCTGCGCGGGCGGGTGTCAGGGCTGTGTCAGCCGGACTATGTCATCGACATTCCCGGCGGCGCCGGCAAATCGCCGGTGGGGCCAGGTTACGTCCTGGCGCCGCAAAATACCGCACCCGATGCGGGTGATGCGGGAGCCGAAACGCGCTATCGTATTGTCGATTATTGCGGCGACGTTCATCTTTACCCGCCCGAGACCTGAGCGGGAGCGCGCCGGTTTTGAGAATGGAGCACTGAGAATGAAGAAGATCATGGTGGCAGCATCGCTCGTGGTCTTGCTTTGTGGCGCGGCGGTTGCGCAGCCCAACGGCTCGAAGGGATCGACCTCCACCGGTGCAAGCCGTGGAACGGTGTGGCCGGCGCCCGTTGGTCACCGCCAGCCGCGTGCGGCTGACGTGCCGAGCGAGAAGAATCTGAGCGATCCGAACACCGCCGCGAACAAGGAAGATGCGGAGCTCGATCGCAAGATCAAGAGCATCTGCCGCGGCTGCTGATCGCTTTGACCTCCCCCGTCGGGGAGAGGTCAGGAGCGGGCCAACCTGAAACGCGATGCGATCAGGATGAAGCGTCATCGCGCTTTAGGTTGTTGTTGAAGCATGGTCTTTTCGGAAAACCGCTGCGCACTTTTCCGGATCATGCTTTGGCCCTCGTGATTTCTCAGGCCGATCGTTCGTGCCGCCCGGCGTGCCGGGTGTTGCGACGGATTTCGACGGCGTCGGCGAGCTGCTCGAGCGCGCCTGCCGTGGTCGGCCAGTCGATGCAGCCGTCGGTGATGCTCTGGCCGTAGGTGAGCGGCTTGCCCGGCACCACGTCCTGGCGACCGGCGACGATGTTGCTCTCGATCATCGCGCCCATGATGCGGCTTTCGCCGCCCGAGATCTGACCGGCGACGTCGGCCATCACCAGCGGCTGGTTCTCCGGCTTCTTGCTCGAATTGGCGTGGCTTGCATCGACCATCACGAGCGGCGCGACGCCGGATTTGGTCAGTTCGTTGCAGGCGGCCGCAACGCTTGCCGCGTCGTAATTGGGCCTGCTGCCGCCGCGCAGGATGATGTGGCAGTCCTCATTGCCCGCGGTCGAGGCGATCGCCGAACGGCCGAGCTTCGTCACCGCCATGAAATGATGCGGGTGCGAGGCCGACTTTACCGCGTCCGCGGCGATCCGCACGTTGCCGTCGGTGCCGTTCTTGAAACCGACCGGGCAGGACAGCCCCGAGGCCAGCTCGCGATGGATCTGGCTCTCGGTCGTGCGCGCGCCGATTGCCGCCCAGGAGACGAGGTCGGCGATGTATTGCGGCGTCGTCATGTCCAGGAATTCAGTGCCGGCGGGCAGACCGAGATTGTTCACGGCCGACAGCACGTTGCGCGCCAGCCGCAGGCCCTTGTTGATGTCGAAGCTGCCGTCGAGATTGGGGTCGTTGATCAGGCCCTTCCAGCCGACGGTGGTCCGCGGCTTCTCGAAATAGACCCGCATCACGATCTCGAGCTGGTCGGCAAGGTCCTCGCGCAAGCGCGCAAGGCGCTCGGCGTAGTCGAGCGCGGCCTCGGGATCGTGCACCGAGCAGGGGCCGACCACGACCAGCAGGCGGTCGTCCTGGCCGCTCAGGATGGCGTGGATGGCATTGCGGGCGGCCATCACCACGCGCGTCGCGGTGAGCGTGCGCGGGACCTCCCGCATCACCTCTGCCGGCGTGCTCAGTTCTTTCAGTTCGCGGATACGAAGATCGTCGGTCGTGCTCAGCACGGCGGGCTCCTGTCTGTTTAGAACCTGCCGGCCAATAAAAAAGCCGCCAGGTCTGGCGGCTTGTTCGGACGTTTGCTGCAATGTGTCAGATTGAGCGCGATCCTCCCGCCGCCAGCGAGCTGTCGTAGCTAAAGTACCAAAAATAACTGGTGGCGACGGTGATCATGGCTGGCCATATAGCCTGCCGCTGGCGGGTTGTCACCCCCCAAAACGGCACAAGGACCACGGGCGTGTCTCAGGTGTCGTTCTTGCGTGCGGCCAAGGCCATTCCAATCAGGGAGGCGCCGCCGAACAGCAGGTTGATGCCGACGAGCACGCCGATCGCCCAGTCCGCCGAGCTTGGCAGTCCCGTGATCACCATGAACGAGATCGCGATGTCGACGAGACCGGAGACCAGGAGCCACGACCAGCGGCCGCTCAGCTCGCGGCGGTGCTCCAGCGCGTACATGATGGTGGCGACGCCCTCGGCGAGGAAATAGGCGCCGAGCACGATGGTCAGCGTCAGCACGGCCTGCATCGGCCGGGCCAGCAGCAGCATACCGGTAAGGACGGCCAGCGCGGCCGAGATCAGCGACCACCAGAAGCCTGGCGAGCTGCGCGCCCAGTAGGTCGCGATCAGTCCGCCGATGCCGCCGATCAGAAACATCCAGCCGAGGAAGATCGCCGTCGCAAGACTCGCGAGCGGCGGCAGGACCAATGCGGCTATGCCGAGAACCACGAGCAGAATGCCCTCGAACAGGAAGGCCTTCCAATGCGTCTTGACCGCCTGGTTCATTGCGGATTGCAGCCGTGAAAATTCCTCAGGCGATGTCATGAAGTCCTCGATCTCGTCAGCAGCCCATGCCGCTCAATCTAGTATGTGTGCACCGCGCCTGCCATCGCGCGGCTCAGCCGCCGCCGGGCGCCGACGAAAAGCCTTCCGCGCTGGTGCGGATGCGGTTGCGGCCGAGAATGTAGATCGCCGTCGTGACAATCAGAAGCGCGAGGCCGAGCAGGATCGAGACGAAACCAATCGGGATCAGCGCCAGCGTCAGGTTGCGCTCGGGATTGATCAGCCAGTGATGGATCGAGGTCAGCACGAAGGCGAGCCCCAGAAAGCCGATGCCGCCGCCGGCCAGCAGCAGCGCCCACATCCGGCGGAGCTGGCTGAGCCGCTCGCGCGCGACATCGGTCCGCGGCGCATGGTGGCGCGCGACGCGCCGGACCAGGCGGATGGCGAAAGCAATCGAGCCGAAGCCGACCAGGAGGCTCGCGGCGCCCAGCCACATCCGGAGCGTCGGATCGAGATCGGGCATGCGCTGGAGCGCCAGCAGCGGGAAGTCGAAGGCCGAATGCAGCGCGAGCGGGGCGGCGAAGATCAATAGCCGGCTGGAGAGGCGTGCCCAGTCGCGATGGCGGCGGTTCGCGCCCAGTGCCGTCCCTGCGCGTGCGATCGTCAGGTAGGCGCCCGCGATGATGCCGAGTGCGCCGTGGAAGGGCACGGTCAGCACGCTGCGCAGGGCGGCCAGCGAGCGCCACATCTCCGCGTGCTGGACCAGATAGGCGAGGTTCTCGTAGGCGGCGAAGCCGAGGCCGACCGCGGCGCCATAGACCACGGTGTCCATTGGATTGGAGAAGGTCCGCCGCTTGGTCGACGAAATCAGCACGATGGCGATCACCTTGACCGCCTCCTCAGGCAGCGCGACGCCGAAGATCGAATGCATGGCCAGCGCCGCCCAGGGGTCGTCGGGGGCCGCGACCATCTTGGCGAAGGGAGCGCGGGCAAGGCCCAGGAGAGAAATGCTGGCCGCGCCGAGCAGGAAGGCAGTCCAGACCTGGGCCGGCGGGCCAGGGCGCTCTTCAGCAGCAATGACAAGCCACAGCATCAGCAGCGCCGGGGCGATGGCCGCAGTTCCAATGACGGTGGGGAGCGCTTCGATCAGGTACATTGGCGCCGAAAATAGGTTCCCTTGATCCGCTTATCTACGTCGGGCCGATGCGACCATGTGTCATGCGCCTGCTGTCGGCTCGCTGAACGCCGGCGACAGCTGCCGTTCATTCCCGTCGCCCGGGAGGAAGTAGAATACAAGCGCAATCAATTGCATGACAAAAAATGCTCGTCATCCATGGCAGCGACCGTGCGTCGGATGTCGGGGCGGGATTGGCAAGCCAGATCAAGGAAATGCGCAGGTTTCTTCGATTCACTGCGCACCTGTCGCGGCAGCCGATTCGCGGGCGGGATGGCCTGTCCAAGGCAGCGCGCGGCGGCCCGTGGCCCTAGTCCCGCTTCGTTGTGCGCCTGCGGGGCGGGCCTGCGATCCGGCGTGACCGCATCTGCTCCAGCTCCCAGAATGCACGGACCAGGCACGTGCCGAGGCAGAAGACAATGAGCACCAGCAGGAAAGCCTGATCGTCGGCAGGGATGTGTATCATGGCGATGGATAAAGCAATGCACATGCCAGACGTTCCCGCGCCGGCCGCGCCTGGCGTAGCCGTCCATGACAGGAAATGCCGCTTGCGCGGCAGCGACTCGGCGGTCCCGAAGTCGTTCTTCAATGCGTGGTGAACGGCGGCGGCGCGCCGGGAGCGACGTCGAAGGCGCCGAGGTGGAATTCTTCGCCGATCGATGCGTCCGGATCGGCCGGTTGCGCCAGCAGGGTGAACGCGGCCTGCGGGTATCGCTTCCAGATCTCGATATCGCCGGCGGTGATGGTGAGCCAGCCGAACGTGTACATGTAGCGGCCGGGCTCGGTGACCCGGCCGACCCTGTCCCAAGTGATCTTATCGACCGTGATTTTATCAGCTGTGATCTTGTCGACTGCCATTCGGTCCCCCGAGCGCAAGTCTGCACATGACGTCCGGCCCGAGGCACAGACCTACATAGGCTGATACCGCATTTTGGCCGCGATAGGGCAGCGATGCGGTGGATCAGGCCGGCTGCGATGAGCGCACGATCAGGCGGACGAGGTCGTCCCGGGATTGCCTCTCGGCGAATTTGACCGCAAAGCCATGCGCGAATTTGCGGATCACCCGCCCGGCGCAGGCGCCGACCGCAAGCGGGGTTCCGACTGGCGGATCGAACTCGGAGGACACCGCGACGCCAGCGGTCGAGACGTCGATGATGAAGCAGGAATGAGCGCTCCCGTCCGCGAGGGTCAGGACAGTGTGCGAGACCTGCGGAACGAAGCGCGCGTCACGCCGCAGCTCGCGAACGCTGGCATCCTTCTGCTTCTTCTCGAGCCAGGTCAGCTTTTCCGACATCCAGGCGCGCCGCGCCCGCGTCATGTCGAGCTCCATCAGGAAGCCTGCCTTCAGCGTCGCGCTGATGGTGCACTGGAATTCGCCGAAATCCTGGAAGTAGGAGGTCACGCGCTCGCCGACCTTGCCGACGACAGGCACGTCCACGATCATGCGGAAGGGCGAGACGCGCTTGGTCCGGCAGGCGAAGCTGCGCAGCTTGCCCTCGCAATCGTACCAGCGAGGCAGCGAGTAGCTGCCGCTCACGGCAACGTCCACTGCCCGTTGCCGGAGGAACTCTTCGACGGACATGAGCGCCGATCTGTTTTGGATGATTCCCGTAGTTCCACGCGTAGCGGCCAAACTCTAAGCAATTGACACCGGCACTCATGAGCAGGGGTAAATTTCCGGTAAATGCGCAGACCAGAGTTGAGTGATGGCTCGCGGCGTAAGGTCGCAACATCGTCGCTGCGGAATCTGTGGCGTTCAGACCAGCCCGAGCAGCACCAACACGCCGACGAGAAGGACGGTCTTTATCGTCGTCCAGGCCAGGCCGTCCGGCCTGATCGACAAGTTGAACCACGGACCTGCGCGCCGGATCGTCAGCGCGGCGAGCGCATCGAAAGTGGCGAGCGCGAGAGCGATGCCGGCGATCCAAAACCATGAGGCGGCCGGTGGCATCCACGCGGCGAGAACGGCGGGGACGGAGCTTCTCATGGACACGAGCAGCGCGATCCAGGCGAACCAGAACACGGAGCCCTTGACGATCTCGGGGCCGATCGTATCGGGCACGAATCTGATCCCGATCGCTCCGAGCGCGTTTTCGATGCGCGTGCCGTCGCCCAGGAAGAGAAACGCGCCGAGGTAGAGAGGAACGCTGGACTGGAACAGGAGCGCAATGAGGCCGAACAGGATTGCGTAGCCGCAGGCATCACCGAAAATCGTCATGCCCGCCGCGAGCGGCGACGATGTCCGGGGCTGCGTCTTGGGCTGCGCAGCCGCGGCCAGGCGCTGCGGAAGCGATCTGGCGCGCGTCATGTGCGCGAGCATCCTGGCGCGCCGGTCCGGCGCATGGGGTGCCGCGCGATGCATCCAGGCCGGCGGCTGCGGGGCAGCGCCGGAATGGCTGTTGGGCATGGTCTCGCGTGGCTCCATGGGCCTGTACCGGTTCCGATCGGAGATTGGTCGGAGGGCGGAGGCGGGGAGTTCATGCCGCGGCGGTGGATTTGTCGCCTTTGGCGAGCCACCAGCGCAGCTGGCGCTCCCTAGCGGAATCGAACCGCTCTCTCCACCGTGAAAGGGTGGCGTCCTAACCGATAGACGAAGGGAGCAAACGCAGGGCCCCGCCGCTTGCCGCGGCACGGCCGCTGGCCGGCCGAACAGCGCCCGGCGGCTTGCAGCGGGCGAACGTATAGTGGCGTTTGCGCTCCCGGGCAAGCCGTTCGGGAACGGTTTTGGCGCCCGTGGATAGCGCGGGCCGGGAGGGCATCGGGGGCGATTTCAACGGTTTCTTAGGGTTCCCTGCGTAGCGCTGGAGCGGGAGATTTTCCAAATGCCTCCGCCGAAAAAGCGCGCAGCCCGCAAGCTGCTGTCGCAGCACGCCTGGATCACGCTCGACGGCGGCTTCGCCGCGCGGCATTGCCTGGTCCAGGACATCTCCGACACGGGCGCGAGAATCACGCTGGACGAGGACGCGAGCCAGCTTCCGGGCGTGATCCGGATGGCCTTCGCGCGCGACGCGCGCACCGGGCGGAGCTGCCAGGTGGTCTGGCGCCGCGGCAAGTCGGCCGGCGTCAGGTTCATCTGATCGCGGACGCGAACGCCCCGATGGCGCGTCCCGCCGGTCCGGGCTACAAGGCGGCGATGCGTACGCCGCTCCTCATCCTGATCTCGTTGCTGGCCACGTCTGCGGCCGCGGCCGAGAGCCTCCGCCTCGCGCCTGCCGAACGGCAGCAAGCGGGCAATGCCCTGCCGTTGAAAAGCGCCGCCGGAAAGGCAAGAGCGGGCTCCTGCGCCTCCTACGGCCCGCGCTTCGTCATGGTCGAGGGCACCGGGACCTGCGTGAAGGTCGGTGGCTCGATCAGCATCGACACCAGCGTCAGGCGCTAAGGGCCATGCCGGCGGACCTGCTGCGGCTCGACCTCATCGTTCCCATCATGATGTATTGCGCGCTGCTGTGGTGGGTCGGCCGCGGCCTGAGCTGGACGGCCCGGCTGGCGACCGCCGTGGTGACGCTGGTGCTCATCATCGCCGTCCTGCTGGTCGAGCGCGGCTGGCGCTAGGCCCACAACAAAAACTGCGAAAACAACCCCATGCACAGTAGCCGTCAAGCGCTGCCGTGGCGCCGGACGGTTGCGCCGGCACGACGATTCTTCGCGCGATCGCCGCAGCTTGCACCCTGCCGGCGCTCACGACATCGGCGGTGCGACGAATTGCGCAAATCCGGGCCGTTTGCCGAGCTCGGCGAGCCAGCGGGTGAGGTGTGGCTGCGCCGGCCGGCGGATGCCTTCGACCCCGAGCCAGCGCCGCGCATAGGACCCGATCGCGATGTCGGCCAGCGTGAACGCATCGCCCTCGATGAAGCGGCGCGATGAGAGCAGGCGGTCGGCGATGGCCCAGACCTCGGCGGCGGCATCGGCATCGCGCTGCACCTGGATCATGTCGCGTTCGGCGGGCGCCGTGCGCACGATGCCCCAGAACACCGGGCGGTCGACCGGCTGCACGGTCGACAGCGTCCAGTCGAGCCAGCGGTCGACCGAGGCGCGCTGCTTCGGCGCCTCCGGGTAGATCGGCGTGCCGCTTCCATGCGTGAGGCAGAGATAGCGCATGATCGAGTTGGACTCCCACAGCACGAAGTCGCCCTCGACCAGCGTCGGGATCCGCGCATTGGGGTTCATCGCGAGATACTCGGCCTCGCGCGTCCTGCCGTAACTCATGCCGGCATCGATGCGCTCGTAAGCGAGGCCGAGCTCGGTGCAGCACCACAGCACCTTCTGCACGTTGACCGAATTGGCGCGGCCCCAGATCGTCGGCTTGGTCTCAGGCATGAAGCGTCTCCCCGCATTGTCGCTAGCTGCGGGTGATAGCGGAATTCGCCGCGTCGAGCGATGCGCGAATGCGGCGCGCCCTCATGCAAAAAGCTCCGCACGCGGCGGAGCTCTCATTGCAAAGTTCAACCTGGTGGTCAGCGGCCGAAGAACAACCACAACAGAATGATCACCGGGATCGGTACGCCAAGCATCCACAGCAACAGCCCTCTCGCCATCGCATCCTCCTCCAATTGCCTCACTGGAGGGTGAACGCGGGCCGTGCGCGCTTGTTCCCGCGCGCAGACCTACCAATGACCGGTGTTCGGCATCGACGCCCACGGCTCCTGCGGCGGCTTCGGATCGCCCTTCTGCAGCAGCTCGATCGAGTGCAGGTCCGGCGAGCGGACGAAGGCCATGTTGCCGTCGCGCGGGGGACGGTTGATGGTGACGCCGGCCTTCATCAGCTTCTCGCAGGTGGCGTAGATGTCGTCGACCTCATAGGCGAGATGGCCGAAGAAGCGGTCCTCGCCGTAGGTCTCCTCGTCCCAATTGTAGGTGAGCTCGACCAGCGGCGCGCCGCGCGTCGGCGGCTGCTTCTTCAGCGCCTCGAGATCGTCCGACGAGCACAGGAACACCAGCGTGAAGCGCCCCTTGTCGTTCTCGATCCGCCGCACCTCCTTCAGCCCGAAAGCATCGACATAGAATTTCAGCGCGACATCGAGATTGCGCACGCGCAGCATGGTGTGGAGGTATCGCATGGTTGTTGCTCCCTGGAACGGGTGGAGAGTTTTGGGTCGGCGGCGGGGCCGGCGGGAGAAGGAGATAGCAGGAAAAGGAGAGGAGGGGCAGGGGGCCGAGGCAAATGTGCGTGAAGGGTCGGTTCGGCTCGGACTGCATCACGTTCGAAGCAGCTCGTAGGATGGGTTGAGCACTTGCGAAACCCATCATGTTTTCGTCACGCAAGATCCGCGATGGGTTTCGCTTCTCTCTACCCATCCTACGCACCGCATCACGTTCGAAGCAGTGCCGTCATCTCTTTCCAATGATAGATTCGCACCTTCTCCGTTTGATGCCGCGCGGCTTTCGCGATGGCGTGCGCGATGTCGTTGCCGGCGAGCCCGCGATACCGGTCGGTCGGGCCGACGAGCAGCGGATTGAGCAGGCCCCATATCGCGATGATGAGGCGTTCGCGCGGGCGGTCCTCGTCGCGCGCGCCGAGGATCATCGACGGGCGGAAGATATGCGTGTGCTCGAAATCGAGCGAGAGAATGTCCCGCTCCACCTCGCCCTTGGTCCTGAGATAGAACACGCTGGAGGTGGCGTTGGCGCCAACGGCCGTGACCAGAAACACCGACCGCGCGCCGTTCGCCCTGGCGATCTCGGCCGCCAGCACCGGATAATCATGATCGATCTTGTAGTACTCGGCCTCGTCAGGGGTGTGCTTGCGCGTCGTCCCCAGCGCGATGAAGATCTCGTCCGCAACCAATTGCGGCTTGAGTGCGGGCAGGGACGCGAGATCGCCGATCAGCACCGTGAGCTTCGCATGGCTCACCGCCAGCGGCTTACGGGCTACCGCCACAACCCGCGAATAGTCGGGACTGTCCAACAGGTCGCGCAGCAAATGCGAGCCGATGAAGCCGGTTGCGCCGAAGACAAGTGCGGTTTTCATTCTAGCCGCCGTTTTGCGTTGATTGCCTGATCGCTTGTTGAAAGTCAGGGGAGGTGGCGCCCGAGAGTCGTCCGTGACAGCGCACTAAACTCCCGCAGTGCGGGACGACGATATTTGATGCCGGACACCTATTTAGTCCAGCACTGTCACAAACGGTTGCGGCTTTGCTCGTGGGGGCGGGCGCGGGCCTGTGAGCCGCGCGCTTCATCTCATCCCTTGAATGGCACACAGGGGCCGGTGATACGGCCGGAGCCACCGGAGCGCGTCTTCGTCTCGCTGCCTCTTACAGACACATCGCTGCCACCTGTGATCTTCCGAGCCATTCCAGGTCCGCACCTGACATAGACGACTTGTCCAGCACCAAGCATTCCGCGTGCGGGTGCTTGATCCATGACCACCTGAGCTGCGGCTGGTGCGACGCCGGCAAGCAGAGCAAGCAAACTCAACCCGAGTATCTTCATGACAACTCCCCAAAATAAAGGGGGTAGCTTACCGGCCTTCGTACGTCACACAAGCGTCGGTTGCGTGAAAAAAAGTTCTCGCATAGACGTCACGTCAGAACGAAATCATTTCGGTCAACTCATAGTTTAGGCAGGAGAAACTTTATGCGTGCTCTCACCCTCGCCATTGCTGTTTCCATGGTGGGCTTACCTGCCCTGGCCCAGGAGAAGACGTCAAAGGCGCCAAAGGCGCCAAAGGCGAAGACCTGTACCTACGAGCAATGCGTTTCGGTCAACAAGGCGAGGGGATGGGACAGCGCTGCCGTCAGCAGGTGGTGCAGCGCGAATCCCGGCAAGTGCGACAACTAGGAACCACTTCAACGCCTTGGAATGTCAGACGGGGGGCCTCAAGCCCGCCGAGCGCGGGCCGAAGCCGACGGTGGAGAAGGGTGGTATTTAGTGCACTGTCACCGTAATGGAAATTTGGTGCACTGCCTCCGTAATGTGCGTGATCGTCCCGGTATCGGCTCTAATCGTGCTCGGGCGCGCACCGAGGAGCAACTTGCCGAGAACCTCGCTTCAATCGATCTTGTGCTCAAACCCGAGCAGGCCGCGCGGATCGAGAAGGCCGGTCGTCCTTCCCCACTCTATCCCTTCTGGCACCGTGCTATGTGAGGGGATGGACCGACCAACCCCGGCCGAGCGCGGCTACCTTGAGGGCCACCGCAAGACCATCGGTAGCTGAGGAGAGCCGCGGCATCCAGGCGCCGTGGCCCTCTGAACTGACGTGGTCACCAGATCGACCGCCGGTGTTTGTCATCGGACTGGCCGAAGGCGAGGCCCTGCGGGACCGACGATGACAGGTTGGAACCAGCACCCAGGTTCGCGGCCGATCAGAATTTATAGTTGATCCGGGCCCGGGCGAGGTTGCCAACATCCTTGAGCTTGATCGACGCAGCAGTGGCTCCAACCGCGAAATTTAAGCTGTTGTCATCAAGCTCGTAGCGCAGATATTCGGCACCCACTGTGACGGCGCTGGTGCTAGACATGTGAAGCCACACGTCAACGGGCAGCGCATATTCGAAGCCGCCGCCATAGGTGAAGCCGGTCTCGGTGGTCTTAAGGTTCGCGAAGTTGGCACCATTCAAGTCGGCGCTGTGTTCGACGGTGCCATAGGCAAAACCGCCGGTCCCGTAGACCAGGAGGCGGTCAAAGGCGTAGCCGAGCCGGCCGCGAATCGTTCCGAGATAATCCAGCCGGCTGTTGAGGTTCACCGTGGCGCCTGGCCCGGCAGCAATAGGAAGGCTGCCCGACAGATCGGTGTAGGCCGCATCGGCCTCGACACCGATCACGATGCCGCTCAGATTGCCGAGCGAGAACTCGTAGTTGTAGCCGAACTGGCCACCCGCCGTGACGCCGTCGCTCTTACTGCGAAGGTCGAGTGAGCCGGGACCCGCGAGACCGGTCACGTCGACGCGGTCGGAGTTGTCGAACGCGCCGCCAATATTCCCGCCGATATAGAAGCCGGTCCACGAAAACGCTTGCTGCTGCAGAGGAGGGGCTTTCAGCGGCATCTGAGACCGAACCGGTAGGTCCGCCGCGACGGCGAGGCCCGGGAGGCTCATGAGAGCGAAAGCGACGATCAGTTTCTTGAGCATAACGACGTCCTGCATGTTGATTGCGGTCCCGACGCCCGATGACACTTGCTCTAGCCGGCGAACGTTCGAGGACCAGAGACCGTCCTGACGGGCTGATGTTACGCTTCGATTTCAGGAAGGGCCGCCCGCCATTACAGCTGAAATTCAGTGCAGGAAGACATTCACATCGCGTCCAACTGTTGCCGCCGAGCGACACATTCGATGGCGATCTTGAAACGAAAGCTCCAAAGCGACGGTTAGCTCCAGCGTCTGTCGCACGAAATTACGAAATTACGGTGACAGTGCACTTAATTTGACGCCGGCAGCTTTCACGGCCATGATGCAGCATGGCTCGTCTCGCTCGCGTCGTCATCCCCGGTCACCCCCACCATGTCACCCAGCGCGGCAATGGCCGGGGGCGCACGTTCTTCGAGGACGGCGATTATGCGCTGTATCGCGACCTGCTTGCGGCGAATTGCAGGGATGCCGGGGTCGAGGTGTGGGCCTGGTGCCTGATGCCGAACCACGTGCACCTGATCCTGGTGCCGTCCGATCCCGACGGGCTGCGGCGTGCGCTCTCGCGCGTGCACCGCAGCTACGCCGGGATCATCCACGCGCGACGTAAGCGTACCGGTCATTTCTGGCAGGGCCGGTTCGGCGCTGTTGCCATGGACGAAGAACATCTCGCGGCGGCGCTGCGCTACGTGTCGCTCAATCCGGTGCGGGCGCGGCAGGTAGCGCGGGCACAGGACTGGCGCTGGTCGAGCACGCGCGCGCATTTGCGCGGCAAGGACGATGGCGTAACCGCGCTGGCGCCGATCCGCGATCGTTTTCCGGAGTTCGCCGATCTGCTGGCGACCGAACCGGAAGACGATCTGTTCGACGCCCTGCGTTCAGCCGAGAGCATCGGCCGGCCGCTTGGAGACAGCCGCTTTCTCAGCCGTCTCGAACGTCAGACCGGGCGCGTCCTCAAGCCCGCCAAGCGCGGGCCGAAGCCGTCGGTGGAGGAGGGGGGTATTTAGTGCACTGTCACCGAATAAACTGAAATGGTCATTCCCTCCACCCTTGAACCCCACCAGAGGTGGCGCCGACTAACCGCCATGGCCGCACTCGTTGCAGAACTCCTGTTTGACCTCGTCAGGTGCCTCGTTGGTGGCTGGCTGAGACAGGCTGCGGTGGCCATCTGTGGGTGGCTCGATACGAAGATTCATGGCCGTGCTGCACGCTTTGTCGTGGGCGGCCTTCTCGGGATCGTCGCCTATTTCCTCATTCCCGTTATCGCCGGCCTGCTGGGATTGTGATGTACTCCGTGAAAGCGAGCCTCATCATCGCATTGGCCATCGGGGCGCTCATCTCGACGGTGCTCCTTGTCCTGGAGCCGCTGACCGACTTCGCGTTTCTCTCGCTGGAGTGGCCGGGCATCACCGCGGCTTATTTTTTCTGGGGGGCGATCGGAGGGTCCACCTTCCTCGGCATCGCCATCTCCTGGATCGTGAACGCACTGACCTACGGTCTGGGCGCTTTCGTCATTCTCGGCGCCTTCAAGGTGCTGAGGGAAGCATGAAGCGCTGGCTTCACATGATGGGAAAGATTGCGAGGGTTGCTGCGCTTTGGGGCACCACGGGCAGATTGGCTCGACCCTGATAGCAGCCGAGGCCGCAGCGCGTGTTTGATCGTGCACGGCCGGCTCCGCTGACCGTGCCCGCTTCGTCACGCCGCCTTCTCGACACCCTTCGCGACGATCTCGACTTCGAAATAGCCCATGTCGCGGAGCTCGGCGGCCTTCTTCTCGGCCGCTTCCCTGGTGTCGCGCTTCAAAATGATCTGGCCCGCTCCGTCGCGGGCGCAAACGAAATAAGGCATTTTCGATTCCCAATTTCGTTTGCATACACATGGCTCCGGATTCCCGCAAGAATACGGGTCACCGCTCCAGCCCGGCCTTTTGCCGCATCTCGTCGATCAGCTCCGAGGCCTCGGCCCTGGTCAGTTCCTCCTCGGGCAGGTCCTGATGTGCCTGCCTGGCGAGGGTCTTGAGATAGGATTCCTGGGCTCATCCCTGGGCTCCCGTCATCGGGTCGTCCCCGGAAACCCAATCCTTCGGTTCCTTCCGGATGTTGTCCGCCATCGAAAATCTCCTTCTCCGTCAAACGCCGGACTCGACTCATCGTTCCGTTTTTGTTCTCATTGGCCATATTCAAATCGCGAGGGCTGAACATGCCGGACCTGGACTTTGTCAGGCGGGAGATCGAACGGATGCGCATCCAGATTGGCAGGCAGAGAAAGGAGATCCTCCAGCTGCAGCGGGCGGGCGCGGGGACGGCCTCGGCCGAAGCGCTGCTGTTGCGGATGGAGGCGAAGGTTGAAAGTCTGTGCGCCCAGCGTGACGCGCTGAGGAGCGCAGAGCCGCATCACAACAAGGGCAGGGTGCTCGGCGGGAGGACATGGTGAGCAGGCGCTGGTTCGACGACGAGAGAGAGCTGTCGCCCTTCCTGACCGCGCTCGAGGACGTGCGTAGAAAGGCGACGCGGGAAGGGTGGTGCTACGCCCACGTCCAGGCCATCATCGTGGCCATCGACCAGTACGCGGAGGCCGCGACGGGCAACCGCGAGTATTTTTTGAACAAGCCGGTTTCAATCGGCGACAGCCGGAAGGCCGCGGATATTCCGTGATCGGCTGCGCCCTCGTATCGTTGCTCGTGCATCGCATCGGGGCACGTCGCCGGTGTCGACGCTCCCGTTGGAGATGCGATGCGCCGTCAAGCTGCACGGTTCGAATTGCGATGACGGTGCTCCCAGTTGCAGCTGTTCGCCAAGAGCGGCCGCAAGCTGGAAGAGACGCGATGGGCGGCGGCGCGCAGGCGTGGCCGTCATCGCACTGTCTTCTGCGCTCCCGCTACGATGGGCAACAGGAGCGAAGACATGCGCGCTCGTCGTTGCGGCGATCAGCGTGGCGAGACCGAGGAGGAGGACGCTGACCTGGTCCGGCCGGGTGAAGCGGCCTTTCTCGGTGGAGAAATCCGTCGCGTTTTGCGCGACTTTGGACGTGCTTCGGGTGCAATCCCGTTCTGCTCGTCGAATTGCTTCAGCCAGGCCTGGATGTATCTGGGGTCATCGGGACAAAGCCGTTCCAGCAAACGAAGGTTCTGCGCTCTGAATTCCACCAGGGTTTTCGGCATAACTCCTCCTCAAAAGCCTGCCCGCCGAAAAGGTGCTTCGGGAGGGGAGCCGGGTCAACGGCAAAGAGAGGCTTGAAATTCCGGGCGAGCCGATGCAGCGCGAGCGCGCCAAAAAGCGAAAACCCCGCCTGGGGGAAGCGGGGTTCTCTGTCGGGGGTGAAGCTTGGGGACGCTTCAACTGTAAGACGCGCGAGCCGGCGGAAAGTTCAAAAGAAAATCCACAGCCGGACTTGCCGGGCCAACGCATATGGCTTCATTCGCGAGCCGGGCGCGCGCCTCGTCGGTCGTGCCTCGCGGCGAGACCGGCACATTCGCACCAGCGACCAAGGCGCGATGCGACCGGGATGAATCGTCATCGCGCTTCAGGTTGTTGTTTCAGCATGATCTCCGCGCAAACGCGTTCCGCGTTTGTCGCGAGGGGAGAACCGCTGCGCACTTCTCCGGATCGTGCTTCAGGCCGCAATCCGGTGGTCGACAGGTGTCGTCAGGAACTTGAGCGCTTCTGCATGTGCGAGGTCGGGAACCGCGATCGCGGTGTGGCTGTACATCGCATGCGTCCGCGACTTCGCAATCCCGTCCAGGATTTCGCGGCCCTTGATGACGTGGAGACCCATGCCATCTTCAGTGGGGAAGATCGCCAGCACGACGTCATAAGCCGCGATGACGGCCCTGAGCGCTTCGGCCTTGTCTTCGGCGACCTCGACAAAAATACGAACATCAGCCGCGAGTTCACGCAGCTCGTCAAAATCCAGCACTGTGGGATACTCCAACGCAACAGACCTGATTGAAGCTTGGCCGCGTTAGGTTACCGAAGTGTCAACAACGCCGGCCGAGCCACAGGTTTCACGTGCAGGTGACACAGCAGGCGGATCAAGAAGAGTCCCGACAGCGAAACCCCGCCTGGGGGAAGCGGGGCTCTCTGGTGGGGGCTCAGGGACTTCAATCCTAAGACGCGCCAGCCGCCGAATCGTTCAAAAAGAGAGCGGGGATCGTTCACAGGAGGACGGGAGTCCCTGCGAACCCGTGCTTGCGTTTTCGGCCTCGATGGGTTCTAAGCCCGGACACTTCATGACCTCTGGCATGAATCAGCAGCGCGCCCCCGCGGTCCGGCCGCGTCCTCTCCGGGAATTGCTCGCGCGCCCCCATTCAAAGGAATTCAGACATGGCGAAGATGACGAAGACCCAATTGATCGATGCAATTGCCGAGGGTACGCAGCTTTCGAAGAACGACGTGAAGTCGGTGATCGAGTACATGGCGACGGTCGGCTACAAGGAGCTCAATGAGTCCGGTGAGTTCGTCATTCCCGGCTTCGTGAAGATGTCGGTCGTGAACAAGCCGGCGACCGAAGCGCGCATGGGCGTCAATCCCTTCACCAAGGAGCCGATGCAGTTTGCGGCGAAGCCCGCGAGCAAATCGGTCAAGGCCTCGCCGCTGAAGGTCGCCAAGGACGCCGTCTGAGGCGCAAGCGACATCGTTGCGGCGGGCACTGCCGTAAGGCCGCGCGACGAGCAATGGCTGTAGAGGTGGTGCTCGGCGAAAGCGACGTTCGAACATCACCGGACGATCAGGACAAACCATAGGGGGCGCCGGTCGCTCTGGCCGGGCAGGCTCTGCGGTTCCCGCAAAGCCGCGCAGACCGGCAGGGGTTTCGTTCTCACGGACCTCGCAGATCATCGGCCCTCGATGACGAAGCTCGCGATGCCGGCTTCCATGGGGGGCGGCTGCGCCGCGCCATTGCCGGCCCACTGGATTGCGGCCGGTCGATGCGCAAGGGCGAGGCTTCGTTTCGCTGGCATGCAATCCGCGCGCCTCGCCAAGTCGCCGACTTTAAGAGATCACCGACTTCAAGAGAAAAGCCCCGCGCTTTCGCGCGGGGCTCTCTTGGCTGACGGCGTTGGGATTTCAGCGCCTGGCCGCCAACCGTATTTCAAACTTAAGGTTGAAAATCTAAAAAGCAACAGCGCCGCGGTGACGGAGTATGTTCGTCAGGCGGCGCTGCCGTGTGACTGGGCGCTGAAATCCCCAGCTTCCATAAGTCTATGCCGCTCAGAAAAGGTTCAACGCGAGGCCGGCGAAATTTAGCCGGAGGGGGGCTGGACTTTTCGTTCTCTTTTTGTTCTAGTTTGGGTCGCCTTGGGAGACTTTTTTGGAGGTGACTCATGACTGTCGAAAAACAGCGCGAAGTGATCAGGCTCTGGAACGAACTCAGGAAGCTCGAGGGGCCTGCCGCAGAAGAGCTCCGCATCCAGATCCTCGAATACTTCTCCAAGGCGAAGACGAAGCGGGCGGCTTGATCAGCGTCGACGACACGCGGCAACCCGGGCGCGTGATCGCGGTCCATCCGCTCGCGCTCGATTCGCCGGCGAAGAGCTCTGCCGCCGAAGGTGCGAGAGTTCGCGCCTTCATCGATCGTTAGGATTCGCTTCGCACCGGTTTTCTCGACTCCGATTCGTTCTTCGAGAACGAAATGGAGTCGGATGCAGAACAGGGGCGCGCCTCGCGGCGGCGATGTGGCCCCGCAGTCGGAAAGAGACGGAGTGATGCCCGGCCCCGCGCGTGTCTTCTCCGAAAGCGCGAGGCGAGGAAAGCGCCATGGATGCGGACTGCTCTGATCGATGTCGCAAAGTGTTTGTTAAGAACTGCTCCGCACCCATTTCTGCGATTCCGATTCGTTCTTCGAGAACGAAATGGAGTCGAACCGGAACAAAGTCGGCCGGGTCTTTCGCCTGTCCCGACATCAGATGCGCCGCCTCCGATGTGCCTAACGAGTGCTTGCGCGGACGCCGATAACCCTATTCGGTTAGGTTAAAAGCCCAATCGCGTTGCGCTTGCCGCGGGGTGGGGTAGGTGTCTGGCAAGAAGCAAGAAGCGAATTTGCCAAGAAGCAATTTGTCATGACGCCTTTTTCGACGCCGTCCTTCTACCAAGGCGACCGGTACACCTACCGGCGCGTCGCCGTCGCCGGCACGCTGTTCTGTCTCGCTTTCGTCGTGATCAGCTTCTCGCTGCGGCCGCAGGCCGAGGACACGCGCGTGGCGGTCAAGGCCGACCGGCTGGTGCGCACGGCGGGCCAGGCGGCGCGCGCCAACTAAAGCGCGATGCGATCGGGATCAATCGTCATCGCGCTTCAGGTTGTTGTTTGGGCATGATCTCCGCGCAAACGCGTTCCGCGTTTGTCGCGAGGGAAAACCGCTGCGCACTTTTCCGGATCATGCTTTAGCGTTCGTCGCCGTAGATGCGATCGTCGGCCGGCGCCTGCGGGCAAGCGGCGCCGCCGCGCGAGGCGAGCGCCACGAAGCCGGCATAGCCGGACAGGTTGAGCAAGACTTCGAGCCACGCGGGCATGTCGGACCTCTTTTCCTTCCGCTCAGCGTGAGGAGGGGACTCAACGTCCGCGCGCAATCCTGGTTCCCTGCTCCCGAAAGGAACTCAGACCGGAGAGGAGGGGTCGAGCCGGCGGCCGAGGGCCGCGACGGATTTGCTCGACGGCTGCTCCTTCAGGAACTCGGCGATCGCCCGCGCCAGCTCGCCGTCGGTCATCGGCGTCGGCGGCGGGCGCAGGGTGCCGACACCGAAGCTGCGGACGATCTCGTCGTAGTGCTCATCGTCGGATCTGGGAACCAACTTGCGGATACGGGCCAGCAAAGCGGATAATGGCAAAAAAATTCCTCCTCGATCGTCCGCCCCGCTGGCAGCAATTGCGCTCTGCTGCCATTGGCTTCCCCTTAAACTGAAAAACCCCGCCAGCATCGCGGAGATACTGACGGGGTCTTCGTGCCGTTGCCTCAACCCGGATGGCGGAGGCTCCCGCACTTGGCAAATCAATCCGCGTCCGGCGATTTCGTTCCTCTCGCATCAACGTTTTTTGACAGCCCCGGGGTTCCGCGGGTTGCGCAACCATCGCGGGCGCTCGCGGTTATCCCCGCAAGACACGAAGGAGAGGAGCATGAAGAAGACATTGGCAGTTCTGGCCACGATCGCGGCCGTCGGCGTGACCGCCGTCGCGGCGCCTGCGCCGGCCGAGGCGCGCGGTCGCGGCATCGGCCCGGGCCTCGCGTTCGGTCTTGCCGCCGGCGCCATCACCGCGGGCGCGGTCGCAGCCTCCCGACCGTATGGCTATTACGGTCCCGGTTACGGCTATTATGGCGGCCCGAGCTATTATTACGGGCCGGGTCCGTACGCCTATTACGGCGGCGGGCCATACTACCGCCATCACCACTGGCGCCATTGGTAGCCGCCAATAGCGAAAAGCCCGGAGCGTTGCTCCGGGCTTTTTTCATTCGCAATTCCTCGCGCTTGCCTGCGCGACGATGCTAGGGCCAGAGCGATGGCCGTTCCACCTTGCGGGCGTTCTCCAGCGTCGACACGAAGTATTCTTCGCGCTCGCGCTTGAACTTCTCTTGCGTAGCACGGAAGGCGGCGACCCGGGCGGCGATCTCATCGCGCTCGCGCGCTTTGCGTTCTTCGTCTTCGGTCATGTGAAATCCCCTCCACACCTGAGTATGTGCATATTTGAACTCAAGCGCTGCCGCCGCAATCACGTTGAGTCGCGTCAACACATCCATTGGCGCTCCTGAATGGGGCGTCAATGGGGAGGAGGCATTGCAGGATTGTGATAAGCGAAAGGCCGGAAGAAAAAGTTGCCGAGCGCGTTGCGTTCGCGCTTGATAAGTACGTCAGCGATCTTGTCGCTTGTGCATATTGCTGTCAGGCCAAACGAGTCGGGAGGCGCGATTGATCGCATCGGATCTTCAGAGCGGCGTCGAGCGGCTCGGCGACATGATCGCCGAGGCGAGGGCCATCGTGCCGTTCACCGGCGCCGGCATCTCGACCGAATGCGGCATTCCCGACTTCCGCTCGCCGGGCGGAATTTGGACGCGCAACCGTCCGATCCCGTTCGACGAATTCGTTGCGAGCCCGGAGGCGCGTAACGAATCCTGGCGCCGTCGCTTCGCGATGGAGCAGGTGTTTGCCGCAGCGAAGCCCGGCCGCGGCCATCGCGCGCTGGCCTCGCTCTACCGCGCCGGCAAGGTTCCCGCCGTCATCACCCAGAACATCGACAATCTGCACCAGGCCTCGGGCTTCGCCAGCGAGCACGTGGTTGAACTTCACGGTAATACCACTTATGCGCGCTGCATCGGATGTGGGCAGGCCTATCCGCTCGACTGGGTGAGGCGCCGTTTCGACGACGATGGCGCGGCGCCCAATTGCACGGCATGCGACGAGCCGGTGAAAACCGCCACGATCTCCTTCGGCCAGATGATGCCGGACGACGAAATGCAGCGCGCGACCGCGCTGTCGCAATCCTGCGACCTCTTCATCGCGATCGGTTCCTCGCTCGTGGTCTGGCCGGCCGCGGGCTTTCCGCTCATGGCCAAGCGCGCCGGTGCACGTCTGGTCATCATCAACCGCGAGCCGACCGAGCAGGACGACGTCGCCGACCTCGTCATCCATCACGACATCGGCGAGACGCTCGGTCCCTTCGTGGGCAATTGAGACGAATCAATTTGATTCGCTGCGATGCAAGCTGTTCATAGGTTCCGGCGAATCTCTTTTTTGTCTATGCCTCTCAACCGGGAGTGTTATCTTTTGAGTCGGAAGATTCGCGTCGCGTCGAGTTGAGAACATTTTCATAAGACGCGTGATTCGAGCGCCGCCAATGTGGCGGATGGCATGGCACTGTGGGGTCCGGGGTTATGGGGTCGTCGGACGGATTTGAGTCCAAGAAGCTTGGAGTTCCCGGGCAGGGGGTATCGCCTGGGCGGATGACGCCGGGCGAGCACGGCGGTGCCGGCCGCGACAGCGGGCTCAGCCCCTTCAGCGGGCTCGGTGAGGCCAGCGCCAATCTCGTCGAGGTCCATGGCGTCATCAAATGGTTCGATGCCTCCAAAGGTTATGGCTTCATCGTTCCCGACAATGGATGGCCCGACGTCCTCCTGCACGTGACCGTGCTCAGGCGCGACGGCTTCCAGACCGCTTATGAAGGCGCCCGCATCGTCGTCGAGTGCATTCAGCGCACCAAGGGCTACCAGGCCTTCCGCGTGGTCTCGATGGACGAGTCGACGGCGATCCATCCGGCGCAGATGCTGCCGCCGCGCACCCATGTCACGGTCACCCCGACCAGCGGGCTGGAACGGGCCCAGGTCAAATGGTTCAACCGGCTGCGCGGCTTCGGTTTCCTGACCTGCGGCGAGGGCACGCCCGACATTTTCGTGCACATGGAGACCCTGCGCCGCTTCGGCATGACTGAACTCAGGCCGGGCCAGTACGTCCTGGTCCGCTTCGGGCCCGGCTCCAAGGGCATGATGGCGGCCGAGATCCATCCCGAGACCGGATCGCCGGGATTGCAGTCGCACTGAACACCACCAATTCTCGCGATCGTGAGCAGAGGCGTGCCGGCTGGCCGGCGCGCCTCTTTCTTTTCCGATGGCTGCCGCGTAAGGACTTGCCCAGTCCCCCACGCCTCGAGAGCCCCATGAATTCTGATCGAAAGGCCGTCTGGTCCGCTGCGCAGGGCTGGCTTGCCGCCATCCTCGTCATCATCGGCTGTGTCGTCACCAGCGCGCCCGTCGGCGCCGCCAGCTTCCAGCCGCTCGAGATCGTCACCAAGAACGGCGTGCAGGTTTTCTCGGTGGAAATGGCGACGACCGAGGAGGAGAAACAGACCGGCCTAATGTACCGCAAGGAATTGGCGGACGGCAAAGGCATGCTGTTCGACTTCAATCCCGAGCAGGAAGTGTCGATGTGGATGAAGAACACGTACGTGTCGCTCGACATGATCTTCATCCGCGCCGACGGCCGTATCCTGCGCATCGCCGAGAACACCGAGCCGCTGTCGACCAAGATCATCTCGTCCCGGGGCCCGGCCCGGGCCGTGCTGGAGGTGGTGGCGGGAACGGCGCAGAAGTACGGCATCCGCCCCGGTGACCGCGTCGGCCACCCCCTGTTCGGCAGCAAATAGGGGCGGGCGAGGCGATTGCCCGGCCTTGCTGGGGGCGCTTTGGGAAGCTTGCCGGCGCTTTCTGGAAGCTTGCTGGCGCCTTGGGAAGCGTGTATCGACGGGGCTCGCCGGACATTCGGGGTATAGCGCAGCCTGGTAGCGCGGCAGTTTTGGGTACTGCAGGTCGTTGGTTCGAATCCAGCTGCCCCGACCAGTCCCGAGAAGGCTCGCAGGGGCGTGGGATCGCAGAGCTGCGACCGCAACTCCGCTCAGAACAGCAGCCAGTCAACAACCCGCCAAGCGCCCCAGGCGAGGGCGCAGATCCAGCCCAGCATTGCAATTCCCGCCACGCCAAGTCCGCAGAGCGGCAACAGCGAGCTTCCGGTCTCCGGGACGTCGGATAGTTTCTCGGTCGTATCTATCTGGCTCACTGCTCCCCCTCGGCCATGCGGCCTGCTCATCATTGGTCTCGGCGCGATCGCGGAAATTCACCGGTCGCGCTCCTGCTCACACGGACGTGACACGAGATGACCGTCCATCCATGGCGGGCGCGCGCGGATCGTTGATATTCACGGACGCCTCGCGATGGACGGGAATACCTGCAGCGCACGGTGCTGCGTTTGGTTGCTCCGGCCGAGCCCGCAAAATGTCTGCCGGGCCGTTTTTTTCGCAGCGCCGCGCCTGCTTTGGGGGGTGTGTGCGTTGAAGGGAGGATCGGGCGCGCAACAGGCGCCGTGCCCGAGGTCTCTTTCGAGCGAGGTCTCCATGTCGATCAGCGCGATTGCATCTACCACCGCGGCCGTAACGACGTCCGCTTCGACCGCAACGGCGTCGTCGCCTGCGGCATCCTCGACGTCGGCGGCTTCGTCGACGGAGGCCGCCTCATCGACCTCGTCGGAATCGTCCTCGCAATCGGCGAGTGGAAGCTCGGGATCGGGCGGCGGCTCGGCCAAGACCATCGTCAGCGAGGTCTCCATGACTATCGACGGCGTCACCACCACCACCATCACCTATTCCGACGGCACCACAGAGGTCGAGACCTCCGCGAGCGCGCAAGGCAGTCAGGGCAATTCGTCCGGGCAGACCTACAACGCGCAAGGCGCGCTCGCGACAAATGCCCAGAACGCGTCCGGCAGCGCCTCCAGCGCCAGCGCCACGTCCCAGTCGGCTTGATCGCCGAGGCAGGGCAGGCGGCATATTGCGCGTGAGTCGTTTGCGAGGGGGCTGTCCCAGTCCCTTGAAGCCCTTGCGCTCATAGTCTGCGCCACACGACTTCTGCGCGATTTTTCAAGGCATTGGTGAGGGGCCGCGCGGCGCAGAATTGTCAAAGATTCATCGAACCTTTGGCTGTTGCGACAGACATATGTGCGTTGGGGATTTCAGCGCCCAATGCCTAAACGGACGCCGCCAAGCGATGATATTCCGCTTGCGCGGCGTTGCGCTTTTCCGGCCGGGCCGGTCAGCTCGACGCGTGCCAGCCGGGTGGAAACGGCACCAGCGGCCAGATCGCCTCGTTGTCGTTGGCGGCGTTCGGCCGCTCCTGCGGCGGCGTCTTCGCAACCGCGGCAGGCGGCGTCATTCGCAGCGCGAGGCGCAGAGATGCGCATTGCAGCTTCATTATTGTCATCCCGGCGCGTCGATGATTTCCAAACGTCAGATCGCTTCAAAGTTCGACGTCAGCTGGAAAATCACCGTGCGCCTGAAACAGCGTTCGTTCTCAAATCGCGTGCAGTCTAGAAAACCCGGCGCCGGCTTACAACCGGTCGTGCCGCTTCATCCCAAGAAGTAAGGTTGACCGGTTAGGTTAAAGGCGAGCGTTTGTTGCGGCTGTCCGGGTGGCTGTTATCAGGTCTGTCCCGGCTCGCGATGGGCGGCCTTCGATCCGTGCGACCACTGGTCACGGTTCGCCGCGGCGCCCATCGGTTGAGTTCTGCGCCAGCGAGTTCCGCCACATGTCTCTTGATAGCAACCTCAAGACCATTGGTCCGCAGTCCAGCTGGACCGATATCTGGCACCTCTGGACAGTGATCGTGCCGCGACGCTCCATCAACGGGCAGTTCGTGGTCGGCAAGGTCTGGCGACGCCGCGACGGCCGCGACTGGATCTACAAGAAATTCACCGAGTTCGACGGCGAAGAGGCGGCCTGAAGCGCGGTGGGACCGGGACGAGACATCATCGCGCCCCGGGCTGCTGAGGCCGTGCAGTCCTAACCCGAGTGCCGCTCGCCTGCCGCCGAGCCCGGTGTCTGCACGCGCGGCAGCGGCATTTTGAAGTGACGCTTCGCATAGGCGACGATCTCGGCGTCCGAGGGATGATCGGCCGCTTCCACCGCGACGATCCGCTTGGCCAGATCGGCTGCGCTCGCGCGAATGTGGCCGGCAAGCTCTGTCTTCGCGCTCGCCGGACCGATGATGAGGATCTCGCCGGCGTCGGCGAGGGCTTTGGTCACCTCGGTGTAGAATGCCTTGTCGGGAGCTGCATGGCCGCTGCCGATCGCATTGGCCTTGTGATGAAGATGGCGTGTCGCCAGGTGCGGATGCAGCGTGATTTCGTCGGAGCCGCCGAGGCCGAAATGGAAGATCCTGGCCTGCGAGTGGTCGATCCATATCACGGCATGGAAATGAGAGGGCATGGGGTCGGGCCTTGTGCGAGAGGGGGCCGCCGCGGTCGGCGCGGCGGCGCATGTCGCGCCGACATTATGCGGGACGGCGCCGCCTCCGTTGACCCAAGTCAATTCGATCCCGGCTCGACAAGCGGGGCAACGGAGGCTTCGCGCTCCGAAGGCGGCGCCCGCTCAGGCCGCCTTCGTCGCGGCCGCCCCCGGCTTCGGCGGTGGCGGCTTCAGCGGCTTGTCCTGCTTCTTCGACCACGAGATGTAATAGGCCACCGTCGTCATGATCGCGATGCCGGCGACGCTGACGAAGATCTGCGCGAGCAGCGAGCCCGAGCTCATCGACAGTTCGAAATGGCCGACGAACGACAGGAACACGCCGACGCAGAACACGGCGAGCGACTGCTGGCCGCAGACGATCAAGGGATCGAACACCCTCCACTCCAGCCCCGGCCACTCCTTCGGCACGAAGCGGATCACCAGGATCACGATCACCACGAAATGGAGGAAGCGGTACGGCGCAAGGTTGGTCTTGTCATTCGGGTTGAAGGCCGAGAACAGCCATTCCGGGAACATGCCGCCGAGGGTGGGGAAGCGGCCGGCCATGGTCATGACCAGCGCGAACAGGAGATAGCCGAGGCAGACCCACAGCGTGATCGGCGAATTGATCAGCGTCATCGAGCGCCGAGCACCGCCCATCGCGCACCAGGCGCCGAACACGAACAGCACCTGCCAGCAATAGGGGTTGAAGTACCACTGGCCGGCCGGGTAGGCGGTCAGGTTCAGGCCGTAATGGCGCGCGGTCAGCCACAGCACGATCGACAGGACCATCGTCAGGTCGGGTTTGCGCAGCATGAACCATAGCACCGGCGGAAACAGGCCCATCAGCACGATATACAGCGGCAGCACGTCGAGATTGAGCGGCTTGAAGCGCAGGAACAGGCCCTGGCGCAACGTCTCGGTGGCGTTGTCGACGAGGCCGGCAACGTTGAACTCGTTGATCATCTCGGAATCGCCGAAGCGCAACGCCAGATAGCTGATCGAGGCGATGTAGATCACGAACAGGATGATGTGGGCGACATACAGCTGCCAGACCCGCTTGGTCAGCCGCGTGGCGCCGACGATGAAGCCGCGCTCCAGCATCATCCGCGCATAGACGAAGGAGGCGGTGTAGCCGGAGATGAAGACGAACAGGTCGGCCGCGTCGGAAAAGCCGTAGTTGCGGGTCGTGATCCAGTTCACGACGTTGTCGGGGATATGGTCGAGAAAGATCGCCCAGTTCGCGACGCCGCGAAACAGGTCGAGCCGGAGATCGCGGCCCTTGTCGGGAAGCGTTGCACTGATGTTCAGGAAGGCCATGCGACGGGAGCTCTCGAAGAGATCGGATAGGCTGATGAGGCAGTGCCGCCGGGCGGTATCCCGGCGCCGAGGGCAGGTACGGAATTGTCACGGTGCAGCATAATGACTATACCGTTGGCGAGGGGCCGGGGGCCGGAATCACCGATCAAGTCCCGATCGGTTTCTCTATACTATCCCTGAGGTTTCCACCAACTGCCACCGTGACGCATCGAAATCGAACGAAAAGACGAAGAGGCCCGGACCACCCATGACCGCACGCATTTTCAAGCCTGCCAAGAACGCGATGCAATCCGGCCGGTCCAAGACCAAGGAATGGCAGCTCGATTACGAGCCGGAGCAACCGCGCGCGGTCGAGCCGCTGATGGGCTGGACGTCGTCCGGCGACATGAAGCAGCAGATCACGCTGCGCTTCCACAGCAAGGAAGAGGCGGTCGCCTATTGCGAGCGCAAGGGCATCGCCTACCAGGTCATCGAGCCCCAGGAATCGATTCGCCGGCCGGTCGCCTATGCGGACAATTTCTCGTTCCGCCGCGGCGAGCCCTGGACGCATTGAGCCTCGGCAAGCTCTTCGGCACGTCATTGCCCGGGCTTGTCCCGGCATCCACGTTTTGGCCGCATGATCTCGGCCTGCATGGTTCGAGACGCCCGCTTTGACGGGCTCCTCACCATGAGGGTCTGATATCTTGCCGCGAAGCGTGACCTCATCCTGAGGGCCCCCCGGGGCGGGCGTCTCTAAGGATGGGCCGCAGGCAAGCTTCCCGCCACGCTTTTAGCCTCGGGGACGCCTAAGGTGGTTGGCATCAATTCCGCCACGTGCTTCGCTGCCTCGCGTGACGAGCTCATGGCGAGGCGGGGTATGGCGGGGCGTGACCAGCTCGACGGCGTCGATCTGAAGATCTTATCCGAGCTGCAGCAGGACGGGCGGGTGCGCAACAACGAGCTGGCGCTGCGCGTCGGCGTGTCCGCGCCGAACTGCCTGCGGCGGTTGAAATCGTTGTTCAGCCGCGGCGTGATCCGGGCAGTGCGCGCCGTCATCGACGAGCGGCGGCTCGGTTATGAGGTGGTGTCGTTCGTCTCGATCCAGCTCGGCAGCCAGGCCCAGCCGGTGCTGGAGGCGTTCGAGAGCTCGATATCAGCGATCCCGCGCATCCAGCAGTGCTGGCGGATTTCGGGCGACACCGACTATCTGCTGAAATGCGTGGCGCCGAGCGTCGAAAGCATGCGCCAGCAGCTCCTGCATTTCGCGGCGATGCCTGATGTGAAGAACGTCCGCAGCTTCCCGGTGCTCGGCGTCGCCAAGGATGTGCCGCTGCCGTTGCAGGAGGTCGCCGCCGCGGCGGCGCCGGCGGGATAAGATCGGAAATGCTCCCGTGCGGCCAACCAGAATTTCATATAATCCGAATCCAAGTACATGAGTCACTCACCTAACTGTGACATGTGATTTGGGAAGCCCTGCAATGCGCTGAGCCGTGATTGCCGGTTCCCCTGCGGCGCCTAAATGCGAGGTGCGAACCCTCAGCGTGTTGGCATGCCGAGGCCTCTTTTGTGGGACCCTGAAGCAGGAAAGACACCATGACATCGATTTCGAAGACGTTCGTCGCATCCGCTGTGACGCTGTTTGCATCCGCGTTTCTCATGATGACCGCACCGGCTGCCAAGGCCGATGACTTCTGCATCACCAACGGCGCGCAGGCCGCTCATGGCTGCGGCTATCCGACGATGGAAGCGTGCCGCGCCGCGGCGGGCGGTATCGGCGGCACCTGCTCGCAGAGCGGCGGTGCGAGGGCTTCGAACGACGCGTTCGCCCAGCAGCCGAAGCGGACCCACTCGCGCAAGCTCCGGCCGGGCGGCCAGACCAACTCGAACTAACGCCGCCAGTCGAGACCGGATCAGAGACGTTGCGGCCTCCGAGATCCAACTCGGGGGCCGCAGTTCATGACGACCACGCAGCGCACGCGCTCGCTTACCGGTACCGGCCGCGAAACTCGCGCGGGGAGGTCCCGGTCCAGCTGCGGAAGGCGCGCGAAAAGCTCTTTTCGTTGCGGAAGCCGGCGATCTCCGCGATGCGCTTGATCGGCGTGCGGCCGCGCATCAGTTCCTGCTTGGCGAGCTCGAACTTCGTCTCTTCCTTGAGATCGCGTAGCGAGGTGGATTCCTCGCGCAGGCGCCGGTGCATGGTGCGGGTGGACAGCGCCAGCTCGCGCGCGACGTCCTCGGCGCCGAGAATGCGCCCGCGCGCATTGCGGAGCAGGCGGCGCACGCGCTCGACCAGCAGCCGGTCGCGCCGGTAGGGCAGCACGGTCAGCCGCAACGCGCCCTCGAGCATGTTGTCGAGATCGGCCGCGCTGCGCGTGAGCGGCAGCGACAGATAGTGCTTGTCGAAGACGATGCTGGCGCGGTCCGCATCGAAGCGGATGGCCCGGCAGAAGATGGTCGGATAGACCGAGACGTGGCCGGGCTGCGGGTAGGGGAATTCAGCCGCGCGGAGCGCGATCCGGGAATCTACGGCCCAGCACGAGAAGCCGAGCACGTAGCGGAAGAGGGTCACGAGGCAGAACTCGCGGAAGAGCCCGAGATCATGCATCTCGCGGATCGAAACGACGGCGGTCTCATCGCCAATCTCGAGATCGAGCAGTACGTCTTCGGTGACCAGGCGGTGATGCCGGCACCAGCGCTTGAGTGCGACCTCCAGCGTCGGCGCGGTGATCGAGGCGCGGCACAGCATGCCATAGGTGCCCCAGGGCAGTCGGCGCGAGAACCAGCCGAGCGCTTCGTCGTCGAGCTCGCGCATGGCATGGCCCGCCAGCGCCTCGAACTGGGCAGCAGTGACCCGTCCATCCGGAGAATTGACAAGGTCCGGCGCGACCTGGCCCCGGTTCAATGCCTCCGCGGGATCGCGGCCGTATCGCTCATAGGCGGCGACCACGCCGCGGACGAAGGCGGCGGGGGTGACGGCGCGGCGCGGGATCGCGGTGGCGGCTTGAAAAGGCATCGGAAATCCCTCCTGAAAATCCTCGCCAAGTTTGGCGGAAAATGCAACCTTTTCGACTGCAAGAGGGCCGGGACCGGGCTAGGTTCGGACCCCAAAATACGGAGGAATCGCCTTGAACATCCCGAGCATCGATTTCGATCTGGGCGAAGACATCGGCATGCTGCGCGACACGCTCCGCGCCTTCGTGGAGGCGGAGATCACCCCGCGCGCGGCCGAGATCGAGAAGGCCAACCTGTTCCCTGCAGACCTGTGGAAGCGCCTTGGCGACCTTGGCCTGCTCGGCATGACCGCCCCTGAGCAATATGGCGGCTCGAACATGGGCTATCTCGCCCACATCGTCGCGATGGAGGAGATTTCGCGCGGCTCGGCGGCCGTGGGCCTGTCCTACGGCGCCCATTCCAACCTGTGCGTCAACCAGATCCGCCGCAACGGCAACGATGCGCAGCGCCAGCGCTATCTGCCCAAGCTGATCTCGGGTGAGTATGTCGGCGCGCTCGCGATGTCCGAGCCCGGCGCCGGCTCCGACGTCGTCTCGATGAAGCTGCGCGCCGACAAGCGCGGCGACCGCTACGTGCTCAACGGCTCCAAGATGTGGATCACCAATGGCGGCGATGCCGACGTGCTGGTCGTCTACGCCAAGACCGACCCGGACGCCGGCCCGCGCGGCATGACCGCCTTCCTGATCGAGAAGGGTTTCAAGGGTTTCACCCACGGCCAGCATCTCGACAAGCTCGGCATGCGCGGCTCCAACACCTATCCGCTGTTCTTCGACGAATGCGAGGTCCCGAAGGAGAACGTGCTCGGCAAGGTGGGCGAGGGCGTCAAGGTGCTGATGTCCGGCCTGGATTATGAGCGCGCGGTGCTCTCCGGCGGCCCGCTCGGAATCATGGCCGCGTGCATGGACGCCGTGGTGCCCTACATGCACGAACGCAAGCAGTTCGGCCAGCCGATCGGCGATTTCCAGCTGATGCAGGGCAAGCTCGCCGACATGTATTCGACCTGGCAGGCCACGCGTGCCTATGTCTACGCCGTGGGCCGCGCCTGCGACCGCGCCGATCACGCGCGCAGCTTGCGCAAGGATGCCGCGGCTGCGATCCTCTATTCCGCGGAGAAGGCGACGTGGATGGCGGGCGAGGCGATCCAGGCGCTCGGCGGGGTCGGCTATACCAGCGAATTCCCGGTCGGGCGCCTCTGGCGCGACGCCAAGCTGTACGAGATCGGCGCCGGCACCTCGGAGGTTCGCCGCATGCTGATCGGTCGCGAGCTCATGGCCGAGACGGCTTAAACGTACACCTCATCGGAATCACCATGCCGCTTCATTCAAGCATCGATCCGTCTTCATCCGATTTCGCGCGCAACTCCGAGGCCATGCGCGCGCTCGTCGCTGACTTGCGCGAAAAGCTCAGCCAGGTCGCCGGCGGCGGCGGCGAGGTCTCGCGCAACCGCCACACCGCGCGCGGCAAGATGCTGGCGCGCCAGCGCGTCGATCTGCTGGTCGATCCCGGCACCTCGTTCCTGGAGCTGTCGCCGCTCGCGGCCTATGGCCTCTATGGCGGCGACGTGCATTCGGCGAGCGTCGTAACGGGGGTGGGGCGCATCTCTGGTCGGGAATGTGTGATCGTCGCCAACGACGCCACCATCAAGGGCGGCACCTATTACCCCATGACCGTGAAGAAGCATCTGCGGGCGCAGGATATCGCGCGGCAGAACAATCTTCCCTGCGTCTACATGGTCGATTCCGGCGGCGCCTTCCTGCCGCTGCAGGACGAGATCTTCCCGGACGAGCGGCATTTCGGCCGCATCTTCTACAACCAGGCGCAGATGTCCTCACAAGGCATTCCGCAGATCGCGATCGTGATGGGTTCCTGCACGGCAGGCGGCGCCTATGTGCCGGCGATGTCGGACGAAAGCATCATCGTGCGCAATCAGGGCACCATCTTCCTCGGCGGTCCGCCGCTGGTGAAGGCCGCGACCGGCGAGGTCGTGAGCGCCGAGGAGCTTGGCGGTGCCGACGTGCACTCGCGCCAGTCCGGCGTGACCGATCACTATGCCCAGAACGATGCCCATGCGATCGGTATCGCGCGGCGCATCGTCGGCACGCTGAAGCCGTCGGCACGGCCGAACCTGAACATGCATCCGCCTCGCGAGCCGCTGTTCGCGGCGGAGGAGATCTACGGCGTGGTGCCGGTCGACGGCAGAAAACCGTTCGACGTGCGCGACATCATCGCGCGCGTGGTGGATGGCTCCGAGTTCGACGAGTTCAAGAAGCTCTACGGCACGACGCTGGTGTGCGGCTTCGCCCATATCTGGGGCTATCCGGTCGGCATCATCGCCAACAACGGCATCCTGTTCAGCGAGAGCTCGCTGAAGGGCGCGCATTTCATCGAGCTGTGCTGCCAGCGCGGCATCCCCCTGGTGTTCCTGCAGAACATCACGGGCTTCATGGTCGGCAAGAAATACGAGGCCGGCGGCATCGCGCGCGACGGCGCCAAGCTGGTGACGGCGGTCGCAACCGCCTCCGTGCCGAAATTCACCGTCGTGATCGGCGGCTCCTACGGTGCCGGCAATTACGGCATGTGCGGCCGCGCCTACTCGCCGCGCTTCCTCTGGATGTGGCCGAACGCGCGCATCTCGGTCATGGGCGGCGAGCAGGCCTCGATGGTGCTGAGCCAGGTCCGGCGCGACAACATCGAAGCCAAGGGCGAGAACTGGTCGAAGGAAGAGGAAGACAAATTCCGCGAGCCGATCCGTGCGCAGTATGAGAGCCAGGGGCACCCGTATTATGCGACCGCGCGCCTCTGGGACGACGGCGTGATCGACCCGGCCGACACCCGCCTCGTGCTCGGCCTCGGCCTCTCGGCGGCATCGAATGCGCCGATCGAACCGACGAAATTCGGCCTGTTCAGGATGTGATGCGATGGACCGCTCCAAGCTCTACCGGCGTTTTCGCACGCTCCTGATCGCCAACCGGGGCGAGATCGCCTGCCGCGTCATCCACACCGCCCGCGCCATGGGCCTGCGCACGGTCGCTGTCTATTCCGAGGCCGACCGCGACGCGATGCATGTCGCGCTCGCGGATGAAGCCGTGCTGCTCGGGCCTGCCCGGGCCCGCGACAGCTATCTCAATGTCGAGCGGCTGATCGAGGCCGCACGGAAGACCGGGGCGGAGGCCGTGCATCCCGGCTACGGCTTCCTGTCGGAGAACGCCGAGTTCGCGCAGGCCTGCCTTGAAGCGGGGCTCGTCTTCGTCGGTCCGACCGCCGGGATGATGAATGCGATGGGCTCGAAGTCCGGCTCGAAGGCGCTGATGGAAAAGGCCGGCGTGCCGCTGGTGCCTGGCTATCACGGCGAGGCCCAGGACGAGGCGACGCTGTCGAAGGCGGCGGACAGGATCGGTTTCCCCATCCTGGTAAAGGCCTCCGCTGGTGGCGGCGGCCGCGGCATGCGGATCGTGCGATCGGCCGCCGAGCTTGGGCCCGCCATCGTCAGTGCCAAGCGCGAGGCTCTGGCCGCGTTCGGTGATGATCGCATGCTGATCGAAAAATATGTCGACAATCCCCGGCATATCGAGGTGCAGGTGATCGGCGACAGCCACGGCAATCTGCTCTCGCTGTTCGAGCGCGAATGCACGCTGCAGCGGCGGCACCAGAAGGTGATCGAGGAGGCGCCGTCGCCGACCCTCAACGCCGCGCAGCGCGAGACGGTCTGCGCCGCCGCGCGAAAGGCGGCCGGAGCGGTCAATTATGTCGGCGCCGGCACGATCGAGTTCGTCTCCGACGGCAAGGACGTGTTCTTCATCGAGATGAACACGCGCCTCCAGGTCGAGCATCCCGTCACCGAGCTGATCACCGGCATCGACCTCGTCGAGTGGCAGCTCCGCGTCGCCTTCGGCGAGGCGCTGCCGCTCAAGCAGGACGAGATCAAGCTCAACGGCCATGCCGTCGAGGCGCGCGTCTATGCGGAGAATCCCACCAAGAACTTCATGCCGTCGGTCGGCAGGATCTCGACCTGGCGGTTGCCGGCGGAAACCGGGGGCTTGCGCATCGACGCCGGGTATCGCGAGGGCGACAGCGTGTCGCCGTACTATGACGCCATGCTGGCCAAGATGATCGCCTGGGCGCCGACGCGGGACGTCGCGATCGAGCGGCTCAATCGGGGACTGGAAGAGTCCGACGTCCGCGGCATCGTGACGAACATCCCGTTCCTGTCGGCGCTGATGACGCATCCCAAGGTGCGCACGAATGCGATCGACACCGGCTTCATCGAGCGCGAGCTGGCGGTGCTGACGCAGGCTCCGCCGGCGCCCGGCGAGCTCGAGCTTTGCGCCGCGGTGGCTGCGATCCTCAATGACGAGCGACAGGCCGCACGCGCGCAGGCGGGTTCGCCCTGGCAGACCTTCGGCTGGCAGCCGGTCGGCCGCCGCCAGCGCAGCTTTGCCTTCCGCGTCGGGCACGGGCCGGAGCAGAAGATCACGCTGAATTACGGGAGTGGCCCCGCGACGCTGGTGGTCGGCGAGCGCGAACTGGCGTTCACGACCACGGCGAAGGAAGGCGGCTTCGACCTGACGCTGGACGGCGTCAAATCGCAGGTTGCGGCCGTGATCGACGGCCACGAGCTTTACTTGCGCACGCGCAACGGCCGCTTCGACCTTCACTGGGTCGATCCATTCGGCGGCGAGAGCGAGGAGCAGGCCGGCGAGGACAAGATCGCAGCGCCCCTGCCGGGCACGGTCGTCGCCGTGCTCGCCGTGGAGGGGGAGAGGCTCGAGAAGGGCGCGCCGATCCTGACCCTGGAAGTGATGAAGATGGAGCAGACGCTGCGTGCGCCCTTTGCCGGCGTGCTGAAGTCGATCAAGTGCAAGGTCGGCGACATCGTCCAGGAGGGCGTCGAGCTCGCCGTGGTCGAGCCTTCCGGAGAGTGACATGAGCGATTCCGTCCGCATCATCGAGATGGGGCCGCGCGACGGTCTCCAGAACGAGAAGACGCCCGTCAGCGTCGAGGCCCGCATCGCCTTCGTCGAGGCGCTGGTTGTGGCCGGCCTCAAGACGGTCGAAGTCGGCGCCTTCGTCTCGCCGAAGGCGATCCCGCAGATGGCAAGCTCCGATACCGTGCTGCGCGGCGTCAGCCACATCAAGGGCGCCGAATTCCACGTGCTGGTGCCGAACGAGAAGGGCTATGACGCCGCGCGTGCCGCGGGCGCCGAAGTGGTCTCGGTGTTTGCGGCGGCCTCGGAAGGTTTTTCGCGCGCCAACATCAACTGCACGGTCGCGGAGTCGATCGAGCGCTTCAAGCCGGTGCTGGCGCGCGCCAAGGCCGATGGCGTGAAGGTGCGCGGCTATATTTCCTGCGTGCTCGGTTGCCCCTTCGACGGCGAGATCAAGCCGAAGGCGGTCGCCGATCTCGCCAGCACGCTGTTCGAGCTCGGCTGCTACGAAATCTCGCTCGGCGACACCATCGGGATCGGCACGCCATCCAAGGCGAAGGAGATGCTGCGCGCGGTCAGTGCCAGCGTTCCTCCCGCCAGGCTCGCGATGCATTTCCACGACACCTACGGCCAGGCGCTCGCCAATCTCTATGCCGGGATGGAAGAGGGCGTCCGCGTCATCGATGCCGCCGCCGGCGGCCTCGGCGGCTGTCCCTATGCGCCGGGCGCGACCGGAAACGTCGCGACCGAGGATGTCGTCTACATGCTCGAGGGCATGGGGATCAGGACCGGCGTCGACATGGACAAGCTGCTCGCGGCCACCAACGCGATGAGCGGCGTGCTCGGCAAGCCGCCCGTGAGCCGTGTGGCAACCGCGCTGAACGCGAAGAAGAAGCGGGCGGCTTCCTAGTTTTGTAGGATGGGCAAAGGCGCGTCGCGCCGTGCCCACCATCTTTTCATGATCGAGAGAGGTGGTGGGCACGCTGCGCTTTGCCCACCTACGAGACCGTACTTCAGGCCGCCTTCAGCCCGACATCCGGCAGGCGCGGCCGGTTCTTGAGCGCCTTGGCCATCATGGCCTCGACCTCGGCCTTCTCCTGTGGCAGCAGCGCCAGGCGGGGCGGGCGGGTCAGCGCGGTGCCGCGGCCCATGATGTGCTCGCACAGCTTGATGCACTGGACGAGGTCTGGGCGTGCATCGAGGTGCAGCAGCGGCATGAACCATTCGTAGAGCGGCATCGCCTCGGCGAAACGCCCCGCCTTGGCGAGGCGGAACAGCGTCTCGCCCTCGCGCGGGAAGGCGTTCGACATGCCGGAGACCCAGCCCACGGCGCCCATGGCGACGCTCTCGACGATGACGTCGTCGAGGCCCGCGAACAGCACGAACCGATCACCGACCATGTTGCGCGTGTCGATGAAGCGCCGCGTGTCACCCGAGGAATCCTTGAAGCAGACCACGGTCTCGACATCGGCGAGCGAGACCAGGATGTCCGGGGTGACGTCGTTCTTGTAGATCGGCGGATTGTTGTAGAGCATCACCGGCAGGTCGGTGGCGCTGGCGACGGCGCGGAAATGCGCGGCGGTCTCGTGCGGCTTGGAGGAATAGACCAGCGCCGGCATCACCATCACGCCGTCGATACCGATGCGCGCGGCTTCTTTGGCGGTCTCGACCGCAAAGGCCGTGGTGAATTCGGCGATGCCGCACAGCACGGGCACGCGGCCGGCCGCGACCGACTTTGCCGTCTCCATGATTGCGACCTTCTCCTTGCGCTCCAGCGAGGTGTTCTCACCGACCGAACCGCAGACGATCAGGCCGGAAACGCCGTCGCGGATCAGCCCGTCCATGACCCTGGCGGTCGCCTCGATATTGAGCGACAGATCGTCGTTGAACTGCGTGGTGACGGCCGGGAAGACGCCTTCCCAGGAGATACGTGGGCTCATTGCTTGGCTCCGATTGGAATTGAGCCGGCGGATCGTTCGATCCGCCGGGCATTGACGTGAGGGCGATGGGTGGGGATCAGAGCGTCGCGCCGACCTTGCGCAGCTCGGCGAGGACGGGGGCTTTCGGCAGCCAGATCTTGTCGAACTCGGCGATGACGGCCTCGGTGTCCTTGGCATCGACCTGGCGGATCGGGATCGGCGCGTTCTTGAAGTTCTCGATCAGTTTGGGTTCGTTGCCGGCGAGCTCGTCGATCTGCGCGTCCAGCGTCGTCTTGATCGTCTTGGTGATCAGCTCGCGATCGGCCGCGGGCAGCGTCTGCCAGACCCGCCCGGAGACGACCGCCGCCATCGGCATGAAGACGGCGTTCATCTGCAGGATGACCTTGGACACCTTATCGAAGCGCTGGTTCCAGGAGAATTCGAGGTCGGCCTCGAGGCCGTCGACCTGGCCGTTGGCCATCGCGTCGAACACCTGCGGCGTCGGGATCGGCGTCGGAGCGGCGCCCAGCGAGGAATAGAAATCACGATAGACCGGCGTCGGGTTGATGCGCAGCTTCATGCCCTTGATGTCGGCGAGCGAATTCAGGTCCTTGGAGGAGAACACCGCGCGCATGCCGGTGATCCCCCAGCCGAGCCCGATCGTTCCGGTCTCCTGCGGCAGCACGTCGAACAATTTCACCGCCGCGGGATGCCGCACGAACTTCGCGACCGCTGGCGTCGAGCGGACGATGTAGGGCGCGTTGATGGCGGCGATGTGCGGCACGCGCGAGCCGAGCTCGGCGGCCTGGATGAAGCCCATGTCGAGCGCGCCGGACTGCAATTGCTGCATCATCGCGGTTTCGTTGCCGAGCTGGCCGGAGTGGAACACGGTCAATGTCAGGCGGCCGTTGGTTGCGGACTTGAGATCCTCGCCGAATTTGAGCGCGGCCTTGTTCCAGGAATGGCCATTGGGCGTGATCAGGCCGAGGCGGAATTCCTTGGCCTGGGCGAGCGCCAGCGATGGGGCAAACACCGAGGCGGCGGCACTGGCGGCGAGAAAGCGGCGGCGTGAAAGCGACATGGTCGGGCTCCTATTGGATGGCCTATTTGACGAGGATCAGCGAGAGCGAGGGATAGAGCGAGAGCAGCACCAGGAGGACGCAGGAGATGACGAAGAAGGGCAGCGTCACCATGAACATCTTGCCGGGCTTGGCGCCGGTGACGGCGGCCGCGACGAAGAAGCAGAGCCCGACGGGCGGCGACAGCAGGCCGAGCACCAGGTTGATCACCACCACGACGCCGAACTGCCGGGGGTCGATGTGATAGATTTCGGTTGCCACCGGCAGCAGGATCGGCACGGTCATGATCAGGCCAGGAATGCCGTCGATCACCGTGCCGATCACCAGCAGGATCACGTTGCAGATCAGCATGAAACTGACCGGGTCCTTGGCGACGGTCTGGATCCAGGCGGCGGTCTCCTGCGGCACCTTGCCGAAGATCAGCACCCAGGAGAACACGGCGGCGGCCGCGACCAGGAACAGTACGATCGCCGAATAGATGGCGCTGCGCAGCATCATCTGCGGCAGCTGCGAGAACCGGAACTCCCTGGTCCAGTATTTTCCGACCAATGCTGCAGCGACCGCGCCGACCGCCGCCGATTCCGTGGCGTTGGCGAGGCCGCCAAGGATGGTGCCGACGATGACGATCGGGATCAGCAGCGTCGGCGAGGTCCGCAGGATCGTCATGACGCGCTGTCGCGGCGTCTGGTAGTCCGCGCGGGGATAGTTGTAGACGTATCCCATCAGCGCGATGACGAGGCAGAACATCACGGTGAGAATGACGCCCGGCACGATGCCGGCGATCAGCATGTCGCTGACCGACACCTGCGCGAGCACGCTGTAGACCACGAACATCACCGACGGCGGGATGATCGGGCCGAGCATGCCGCCATAGGCGGTCAGCCCCGCTGCGAAGGTCTTGTCGTAGCCCTTCTTCTCCATCTCGGGGACCATGATCTGGGCCATGATCGCGACCTGCGCCGTCGCCGATCCCAGGATGGAGGAGATGAACATGTTGGCGAGGATGTTGACGTAGGCGAGACCGCCCTTGAGCGAGCCGACGAAGGCCATCGCCATGTCGACGATGCGCCGCGTGATGCCGCCGCCGTTCATGATCTCGCCGATCAGGATGAAGAGCGGGATGGCGATCAGGCCGTAGCTGTCGACGCCGCCGAACAGCTGGAGCGGATAGGACTGGAACAGCACCGGATTGCCGGATGCCGCGATGTAGACGAGGCCGGCAAGGCACAGGCACAGGCCGATCGGCACGCCGACCAGCATGAACGCCATGAAGGCCGCTGACGTGATCATCAGTTGACCCCGTCCAGCTCGGAGAGCTGAAAGCCTTTCGGCGCGGTGCGCGGGACCAGCTCGAGATCTTCCAGCAGGTTGGCGAGGCCGTGAATGGTCATCGACACCGCGAAGATCGGCAGCGTCAGATAGAGCACCCAGGTCGGCCAGTTCAGCGTCTGGGTGCGCTCGGTGTAGAGGAAGTTGAAGGTTTCGGCGGCGAGCTTGCGCCCGTCGAAGCCGGCGCGGGCGAGACCAACCGGGTCCATCCAGAGCACGCATGTGACGATCAGGGCGACACCGAACACGACGACGAGGCCGGTCGAGATCACCTTGGCGATCTTCTGGTGCTGCGGCGACAGCCGCTCCGTCAGCATCGTGACCGCGAAGTCGAGCCGCAGCCGCGTCATCGCGGAGGCGCCGACGAAGGTCAGCCAGACCACGCAATAGACCGCGGATTCGTCGATCCAGTAGATCGGGAAATGCGAGTAGCGGGTGACGACGTTCACCAGGATCAGTCCGGTGAGGAGGTACATCAGGCCCATCAGCGCGAGGCGCTCGACCGCGAGCAGGCCGGCCGACATCCGAACGACCGTACGTCGGAGGCTGAGCGCGCGCGTGGCCGGCATGGTCTGCTCGATCATGAAAGAGGCCTCAACTCCCGAAGAATTGTCGTGCGATTGGCAAATGTATAATTTATACAATTTGGGAGTCAAACGAAGTTTGCGGTCATTTCTGCGGCAGGCCGCGGTTTTACTGGGCACCTTGCTTTTGGAGCACCTGGCTTTTGCCGGGAACCTCGGCATGCAAGACAGGGACCGCGTCGGTCGTACGAGTCGGGAAGGACAACAGAAGGTCAGATGAAACAGCCTCTGAAGCATCGCACCCTGTCGGCTGCGATCGTCGATCAGCTCCGGCAGGCGATCCTCGACGGCACCTATCCGGCCGGATCGCAGCTGCGCCAGGACGCGCTCGGGGATGCTTACGGCGTCAGCCGCATCCCGGTGCGAGAGGCGCTGTTCCAGCTCGAGGCGGAAGGCCTGGTGCGGATCGTGCCGCAGAAGGGCGCCATCGTCTCCGAGCTGTCACTGGACGAGATCAACGACGTCTTCGACTTGCGCCGCATCCTGGAGCCGCGATTGCTGGCGCAGTCGGCGCCACGCTTCGGCGCGGAGGATTTCGAGGGGCTCGACGACATCCACAAGAGCTTCGAAAAGGCGATCAAGGCGCGCAATGTCAGCGAATGGGGCCAGCTCAACGCCGACTTCCATATGGCGCTCTACGTGCACGCGCCGCAGCCCCGCACGCGCGCGATCGTACTGTCGCTGCTCCAGACCAGCGACCGCTACACGCGTCTGCAGCTCTCCAACACCAAGGCGATGGGGACGGCGGAAAAGGAGCACGCCCATCTGATCGCGCTCTGTCGCGCCGAGAAGGTCGAGGAAGCCTGCCGCTTTCTGGAACGGCACATCGAGGCGGTGCGCAAGGACCTGTTGCAGGTCGTGGCGAACGCGCCGAAGCAGCGCCGGAAGAGCGAATAGGGGCAAAGGCGCTCTTGCGCCGTGCCCACCATCTCTCAACGATCTCAATCTTGATTGGCGGGCACGCTTCGCTTTGCCCACCCTACGATAGCTTGCCTACCTGCTCCCGTCCGGCCCCATCACGAGATCCGGCAGCCAGGTCGAGATCCCCGGCACGAAGCACAGCAGCAGCACCGCGAGCATCATCAAGAGCACGAAGGGCAGCGTGCCCCAGATCACCTCGCGCAGGGGAATGTCCGGCGCGACGTTGCGGATGACGAAGATGTTGAGGCCGACGGGCGGGTGGATCAGCCCCATCTCCATCACGATGGTCATGACCACGCCGAACCAGATGATGTCGAAATTGGCGGCGCGGAGTGGCGGCAGGATGATCGGCGCTGTCATGAGAATGATCGAGACCGGCGGCAGGAAGAAGCCGAGCACGACGACCATGACGAGGATCGCGAACAACAGCTCCCAGCGCGGCAGGTGCATCGCGACGATGGATTCGGCGACCGATTGCGAGATGTGCAGATAGCTCATTACGTAGGAATAGAGCAGTGACATGCCGATGATCATCATCAGCATGGTCGATTCCCGGATCGTCGATTTCATGATGGGGGCAAGGTCGCTCGGCCGCCACACGCTGTAGATCGCGGCGATCAGCGCCAGCGCGAGCAGGCCGCCGAGCCCCGCGGTCTCCGACGGCGTGGCGTAGCCGCCATAGAGCGCGATCATGACACCGGTGAGCAGCAGCACGAACGGGATCACGCGCGGAAGTACGCTGAAGCGCTCGGCGAGCGTATACTCGTCACGCTGCAGGATCGGAGCCTCCGGTCCGCCGTTCTTGTAGGCCGCTTCGGCCGCGGCATATTCCTGCCGGAAGCGGATCACGGCGTAGGCGCCGAACAGCGTGACCAGCAGCAGGCCAGGCCCGATGCCGGCCAGAAACAGCCGCCCCAGCGACTTTTCGGCCGCAACCGCAAACAGGATCATGGTGATCGAGGGCGGAAGCAGGATGCCGAGCGTGCCGCCGGCGGCGATGATCCCTGCGGCAAAGCCGCCGGAATAGCCGCGCTTGCGCATCTCGGGGATGCCGGCCGAGCCGATCGCCGAGCAGGTCGCGGGCGAGGAGCCCGCCATCGCCGCGAACAGCGCGCAGGCGAAGACGTTGGCGACGCCGAGGCCGCCGGGGACCCGGTGCAGCCAGGCGTGCAGTGCTGAATAAAGGTCCTGGCCAGCGCGCGATTTGCCGATCGCGGCGCCCTTCAGGATGAAGAGCGGAATCGACAGCAGCGTGATCGAGGCCATTTCCTCGTAGACGTTCTGCGTAACCGTATCGAGCGAGGCCGAGGGCATGTAGATGCCCATGAACACGACGGCGACCGCGCCGAGCGCGAACGCGATCGGCATGCCCGAGAACATCACCAGCAGCGTCACGATGCCGTAAGCGACGCCAATACCGAAAACGCTCATGGCCGCTTGGCTCCGACGAATGGCAGCGCAAGCTGCACGAGGATCTGGATGCAGAGCAGGCTCATCCCGAGCGCCATCAGCGAATAGGGAATGGCGAGCGGCGGCGACCACATCGAGTTCGAGACTTGGCCGTCGACATAGGCTTCATGGGCCAATGTCCAGGATTTCCAGGTGAAGAAGGCGCAGAACAGGAACGTGGCGGCGTCGACCAGCCAGAGCCGGATCCGGTTCGCCAGCGGCGAGAGCAGCCCGACGAAGGCCTCGATGCCGATATGGCCGCGGTTCTGTTGCACGTAGGCCGCCGTCATGAAGGTCGCGCCGACCAGCAGGAACACGGCAGCCTCGTCCTGCCAGTAATTGGCAGCCTTGAACAGAGCGCGGCTGAGCACGCTGTAGCTCAGGATGGTGCAGGCCGCGACCAGCGCGATCGACGCGAACACCACGATGATGCTGTTGAGGACGGCGAGGCCGCGATCGATCGCTGGCGCAAGGCCGGTCCCTGCGGCAGCGATCGTCTTGTCGTCGCGGTCCGGAAGCGGACCGTGACTCATGCCGCGACGTCGATGGCGAGCTTGAGCAGGTTTGCCGCGGTCGCCGTCTTGGCGCTGTAGTCCTTCCAGGCGGTGTCGCGGGCGATGTCGCGCCACTTGCCGACGGTCGCGGCGTCGAGCGCGGAGACCTTGGCGCCGGCCTTCTCGTAGACCTTGGCGACCTCGACGTCGTCGTCCTGCGCACCCTTGCGGCCGAACGCTTCGAGCTCGGTACCGACCGCGAGCAAAATGTCTTGATGGTTCTTCGGCAGCTTGTCGAAGATCGCCTTCGACATCATCAGGGGCTCGAGCATGAACCAGTAGGAGGCGCCCGCGCCCGAGGTCAGGGACTTCGCGACCTCTTCGAGGCGGAACGAGATCAGGCTGGTCGAGGAGGTGATGCCGGCATCGCAGGCGCCGGTCTGCATCGCCGCGTAGATTTCGTTGGAGGGGACCGACAGCACCGAGGCCCCGGCGGTCTGAAGCACCATGTCCATCTCGCGCGAGCCGCCGCGCACCTTCATGCCCTTGGCATCTTCGGGCGCGACGATCGGCTTGGAGCGGCTGGCGACGCCGCCGGCCTGCCAGACCCAGGTGAGCAGGATAATGCCCTTGTCGGCGAGGAAATCGGTCAGCGCCTTGCCGATCGGCTCCTTCTTCCAGCGCAGGCCCTGGTCGTAGGTGGTCACGAGGCCCGGCATCAGGCCGATATTGGTCTCCGGCACCTCGCCGCCGGCATAGGGCATCGGATAGAGGCTGATGTCGAGCGCGCCCTTGCGCATTGCGGAGAACTGCGCGTTGGTCTTGATCAGCGAGGAATTTGGATAGATTTCGGCGGCGATGTCGCCATTGCTGCGCTTGCTGACCTCGGCTGCGAACATGCGGCAGAGCCGGTCGCGGAAATCGCCCTTGTCGATGGTGCCGCCCGGGAACTGGTGCGAGATCTTCAGCGTGGTCGCGGCGTGCGCCGTACCGGTGCCGAAGCGGAGGATGGCGGGCGCAGCGACGGCGGTCGCGAGCAGATGGCGGCGCGTGAGCATGGCGTGATTTCCTTGGACGATTCTTGTTTGTGTGATTTCGGTCTAGTCCTTCAGACCGGCAGGCAGGCCCATCCTAGCCGGTCTTTCACCCGATATTCTCTCATCTGATAGTTCGAGACCGAACGTCCGGGCAAGTGCTGGCCGTGCTGCGCTGCACACTTCCTGGTTACGAGTCCGGAAGTACGTCGAACGAGAAATAGGGGAAGGCTCACCGAAATTTGTCGGCGGCGGCGTAACAACGCCGGCCGGCGACCCGTCTGGATTGAATAGCGGCGTCCGTCGCTGACAAACTCCATCTCGAAGGGAAGTTGAACCATGACCATTCGCACCCGCATCGTGCTCGGCCTCTCGGCTGCCGCTCTCTCGCTCGGCCTCGCGTTTGCCCCGGCCGCCTTTGCTCAGGACAAGATGGGCAAGGATGACGGCATGATGAAGAAAGACACGATGTCCAAGGACGGCATGATGAAGAAGGACACCATGTCCAAGGACGACGGCATGAAGAAGGACCACATGTCGAAGGACGGCATGAAGAAAGACGACGGGATGATGAAGAAGAATTGATCTTCGTCGTCCTCGCGCAGCGCCTGCCTCGGGCAGGCCGCGCACCCTCCAATTCCGGCGGCGGCCTCTGAGACCGCCTCCGGAACTGTGCTTTGGTTCAAGTTCAATGGGGCGCTACGAGCGCACCTTGCTTGTTACTTGCGCTTCGCCTTGCGGGCGGCGTAGCGCGCGTCGCGTTTGGCCTTTTGCTCGGCTTCGAGCGCAGCCAGTCTCTCGGCGGCTTCCTGAGCCTCGCGCGCGATCCGCTCGGCTTCGGCCGCTTTGGCTTCTTCCTCGAGGCGCTTCTGCTCAGCCTTCTCCGCCTCGCGCGCAGCCTTCGCCTCGGCGCGCTTGGCCGCCAGTGCCTCGCGTTCAGCACGGCGCGCGAGCACCGCCGGATCGTCGGGGCCCGGTTGCGATTTGAATTTGTTTAAAAGATTTTTGCGGGCTTCCTGCGCCGCCTTTTGCCGGTCCGTGAAGCCGGGTTCCCTGAATCCACTCATCTACGAGCCTTGTCTTCCTCGCTTTCGATCCTACATTCGTGCCTGTTGGTACGTCGGCTGGGCATAGCGGGCGCCACGCGACGCTGTAGCGTGTACATCGGCGCGCGTCGCGAAGCCACACATAATCGCAGCCGATCAGGTCAACGAAAAATCGCCCCCCGACGATCTCTCGTAGCCCGGAAAAACTGCTGAATTGTGATGTCCCTCATAAGGGAGCACGAGCGCGACGCCTAGCGTCCGCCCGGAACGAGACGGAGCACGGGCATGATGACCTTCCGACCGAGCCTGAAGGCGCTCGCAATCGCCTTCGTCCTGGCAGGCGTGACCTGCGCCGCAGTGCTGTTCGCGCGCCCGCAGACGGTCGACAGTGCCGTGCTGGGGGCGGACTGGGAATGCAGCCGGACTGCATTCGTGCTCACGACCTGCGCACCGCGGGTCCAGCGGGCGATTCCGGCCATCGAAACCTCACGCAAGGACGCGACCCCGCCGCCCCGGGGCTGAATTCGGGGCAGGCCGATCCGAATGTGACGCGACGCCGCAGAGGTGATAAAGCCGGCTCGCCAGCGCGACCAGGCGGCCATGTCCAAGCCCAAATCCGAACCCGACCCCGGCGAGAAGCCGAATCCTCGCCCGAACAGTCGACCCAAGCGCCAGTCCGGGAACGACCGCCGCGGCGCGATCGCGGGATTGATCATCGCGATCGTGATTCTTGGCGTCGGCTGGTGGCTTGCCCGGGACCTCACCGCAGCCAGCAAGATGCAGGATTGCCTGATGTCGGGGCGAACCAATTGCAACGTGATTGAGCCGGCTCGCTAGAGGCGCTTCAACGCGGCCCGCTGGGAGCCCGTTGAGGCCAAAAATTGCCGTGATCTTAATCATTTGTAACGGGACTTAGCCGATCAAGCAGGTCAGTTATGTCGGCCGGCATAAGCTTGGCGCGAGCGAATCGTCTATCGCGCTGGAATGACGGCGATCGAGAGAGCAGGGGGCGAGCACGCATGAGTGCGTCCAAACGCATGAAGATCATCATTCCAATGGTTTCGGCCGTGTCGTTGCTTGCGCTATCGGCGCAGGCTCAGGATGCTAGGCCGCAGAGGGATGCCGGCCCGCCGCCAGGCCGCCAGGGCGTGGGCGCGCCACCCCCGCCCAATCAGAACATGCGCAAAGGTCCTCCGCAGCAGGCGGCCCGGCCCGCTGACCAGCCCCATGCGGGTCCCGGTCGGCACAGTGCCGGCGGCCCGCCGCCGGGACGTCACGTCGCTCGCGGGCCCGCTCCGGAACGTGACTGGGGCGGACACACCTATCGCGGCAATCGCGCCTGGGAAGGCGGCCGCTGGCGTCATGAGGTCCGCAACGGACGCTCCGGCTGGTGGTGGGACGTTGGCGGCGTCTGGTATTATTATCCGCAGCGAATGGCTGGCCCGCCTGCCTACATTTCGGAGGACTATATCGACGACGTGCCGGTGGCCTATGCCCCGCCTCCCGTCGCCTACGCGCCACCACCTCCGCCTCCGCCACCGGCTGATCCCGGCGCCAGCGCGCTCGGCGGCGCGATCGTCGGCGGCGTGCTGGGCGGCCTGATCTCGGGCAACGCGACAGGAGCCGCCGCGGGCGCGGTTCTCGGCGGCGCGACGGGCGCGATCGCCGGCGCCACCGCTGCATCCCAGCCCGGCTACTACTGGGCGCAGGGCACCTGCTACTACCGCTATCCGAACGGCCAATATGTGCAGGCCGATCCCCGGGCGTGCTACTGAGTCTTTCAAGCGGATTGAGCGCGGAGGCGGGCCCAGGCCCGCCTCTTTTTTTGTGCGCCGGCTTCAAATGAGCGCTGGCGCTGGCGGCCGCCTCACGCAAGTCTCAAAAGAAAAATGTTCGGATGATTCGCGGGGATGTGGGACATGCTGGATGCCATCCAGATCAGCGTGGCACTTTGGGCCATGATCGTGTGCGGCGGGATCAAACTCTCTCAGGCGCTGTCTTGCCTGTTCTGAAGCGCAATGGGACGAGGATGAAACGTCATGCGCTAGGTTATCTTGCTTCAGCATGATCCCCGCGCAAACGCGTTCCGCGTTTGTCGCGATAGAAAACCGCGGCGCACTTGCCCGGATAGCGTCGTGGCGCGCGGACCGCCCGCAACTTATGCGCGCGAAGAGCTGCTCAATCGCCTCGCGCGTCAGGACACGAGCCAGCTGAAGAATGCCATCGTGGCCCAGACCAGGCTGCCGATCCAGGCCACCATCACCACGCCGATGGTGCCAAGATACGCGATGCCAAGCAGGTTGGAGCTATGTCGCTGCTTCGGGACGATGACTTCCGTGGCTGCTTTGCGTGTCATGACCGGGCCTCATCCAAGAAGCGTCGAAGCGCTGTTTAGCGGAGATTGCCTGGGACAGGCTGTGACGTAGTTCACAGATCTGTCCGTGAGGCCTCAAAGCACCCCGCAATCATACGGACGAAATTGCCATGGGCTTGTCCAGATGACCGGCTAGGGTCGCCCCATGTGCACCGAGTACGATCCACAGCACGAAGCCGAGGCCGCAATGAAGCGGGCCGCGGAGGCCGAAGGTGCCGACCGGCAACGGCTGATCCAGCTGGCCCTGGCGTGGCATCAGCTCGCCCGCGATCCACCCGATGAGCATGCCGACTCCTCATCGACAGCCAGCCACATGGCTCGGATTGAATAGGGCGGCCGAATGAGAAAAACCCCGTGCTCGGGGGACAAGCACGGGGTCCTTCAAAGCCGACCGGGGTTGGCAGGTCGGCACCACTCGAGTCGGATGCCCAACGCGCTGATTGCGCGTTCGTTCCGCATCGATCGGCGGCGCTGAACTCTGCTCGGCTCGCGCGCTTGGCGCGCAGGAACATTCGTTCCGTGGCAGCGTTGTGCGGCTATGACCGATCCCGAGCTACGCGCACAGTCTTTCGAGATCGCCTGGCGATATCTCGACCAGTCCGGCCTGCTCACGGGCGAGCACAAGGATTCCGCCCGCTTCATCTTGAACCGGATCGACCGCATGATGTTGCGCGGAGAGCGACGCAGGCTGTTGCTGTCGAATGCCGCGATCGATGCCTATCGGCTGCGGCCCGTGCTCGTGAGTGCATGACCGACCTGGCTAAACCGCTCATTAACGAATCCCCGGCCTCGTAATTTGCGATCGCGATTCGTGCTTTGCGAACGAAGCGGAGTCGGATCGTGAACAAACAAAAAGCCCCCGAAGGGGCTCAGTGTTTCAGCAGTGTTTCAGGCAGCTTCCGTCTTCGGTACGGCGTCGGCATTCACCGACAGCTTGACGATGTCGCCTTCGACGGCACCGACATATTTCGTATCGATATAGTGATGATGGTCCTTGTGACCCTCCGGGCTGTCCTTGCGCGTCAACTTGATGCGATTGCCCTCGACGCGATCGACGGTGCCGACATGTGCGCCGTCCTTGCCGATGATCTTCATGTGCTCTCTGATGTCAGCCATGCTGTCCTCCTTGTGTGGATTCAACTGCGAGGACGCGTGTTCGTTGCAGCGGGCGCGTTGGACCCACGGCGTCTTCCGGACGTTGACGTCCCATCGGAGCCGTCAAGACGCGCATGGAGACCATTCAAGCCTATCTGGAGCGAAAGCACGAGGAACTCAGGCTGTTGAATGACTGCCTGAGAAGCCGGTTCGATCTGCCGTGTCCGCGTTCGGTCGACGAGGTCGTCAGGTCCAAATTCCAGATCACTGCTGCGCTGAGGGCGGAGCACGAGTTGCAGGAGTGGAAGGCGACGGAGACAGCCTGGTCGCACACGGCCGATCCCGCCAGCGGGCCGTTCGCATTCAGTTACGACTACCAGAGGGCCGATCTCACGGTGCGCGGTCCTTCGTTCTATGAGCTCGACTACGGCTCCACGAGCACGGCGGTCTATACCGCCTCGGGCATGGCCGCGATCTCCGCCGTGCTGCTCGCCTCCGCGCAAATCGTCGAGAAGGCCGATGTCCTGGTGCTTCCAGGCTCCTATGGAGAGACGCTGGAGCTGATCCGGGGCTTCGTCCCGCATTTGCGGCTCGAGGCCTTGAAGCTGCCGCTGAGCGATGCGTTTGCTCCGGCAAACTCGCGGCGAATACTTCTGTTGGATTCCTGCTCCTTCGCCGGCGCTTTCGAGGCGGCGCTGCGCTGTGACGGCTCGGGCCTCGATCTCCTGGTTTTCGACACGACATGCTTCGCCGGCAGGTCAGGCCGCATCAGGCGTGTCCTGAGATGGGCCCGGCGATACGGAATCCCGCTGGTGTTGGTGCGAAGCCACAACAAGCTCGATTCGCTCGGAGCGGAATATGGCCGGCTCGGCTCAGCCGTTTTCGTGCAAGGGAACGAACATCAGCAGTGGCGGGCCGGGGGCGTTGAATGGGCACGTCTCGCGTTCGAAACCCGAAACGCGGTGCGGCTGTTCGGCGGCGCGGCGTTGCCGGCGCACTTCCCGCCCTTCGCAGGCAACGCGGCGTACTGGGCCCTCACACAGAGGCGTGTCGCGGCGATTTTGCGCAACGGCCGAGGCGCGGCTCGATATTTTGCTGCGAAGCTTCCGTCGCTCTCGGCCGAGCTTCATTTCACCCACGGCCTGTACGTGACCCTCCGAGGAAAGCGGGTGCTCAACGAGGCGGCAGCGCGGCAGGCTGCCGAAGACATGAGCAGCGAATTGCGCGGGGAGGGTTTTCCCATCCGCCACGCCGGCAGCTTCGGCTTCGATTTCGCGGCGACCGAATGGTTTCACGATGCGACCACGGACCAATATAGCGTCCGGGTGGCGGTCCCGGATCTTCCGACGGAGCTTTGGAATGATCTGGCCGCCGCCATTGCGCGGTGGTGGATGGCGCATCAGAGGTGAAGGCTGAATGCGCGGCATCGGCGACAGCCGCGCGAGGCGCGCCACGCATCAATCGACCGCCAGGCAGTGCTCCAGGGCGGGCCTCTCGTGGCCGCCACGCGCCCACTCCTGAACGGCAAAGGCAAGGTGATGCTGACCCGTCGCGGCGCCGACGATCGATGCCTGCGCCACCTTGATGGGCTTTGTGATCACATTGGTGTTCACGAGGCCTGCGTCAATCGCCAAGTACGACATCGCGACAATCGCAACCGCAGATGCGATCGCCATTCTCGTCCATTCGGGTTGAGGCATCGGGATCCTTCTCGGGCACACTTCGCCCGGCGGATAGATAGGGCCGATGTGCTCGGTTGAAAGCCCGGAGCGGCATGACCCACGCATTCGTGAAGGACGATGGATCGGCGATTATGCGTCGTATCGCCCGTCAGTCCATTGCACGCCAGCGGCGCAGTGCGCCGATGGATGCCGGCGCAAGACGAAGACTGGCGATCCCGGCAGGACTCGAACCTGCAACCCGCGGAGTAGAAATCCGCTACTCTATCCAGTTGAGCTACGGGACCGTTTTGTGCCGCCCGGTTTGGGGGCTGGCCGTTCATCTAACATGCCAATATGAAAAATCTGGTGTTTCGCCAAGCCTGAACCGAACCGTTTTCCTCAATGCCGCGACAAAGTGGAACAGTGGCGTGTCAGGGTGCCGGGTTGAGCGGCAGCGGACTGGACGATGGATCACATCGCCGGGACCGCTGAGGAGCTTCCGGGACACCGCCGCTGGTCGACTGGTCCGGTATTGCTGCGCCATCAGGACGGCGTGTGCGGCGGTATCTTGATCGGTCTCATCTGGGCTTGCCTTGACATGGCGATTGCGACGATTTGCACATTTGGTTCCATCGCCTTGAGGCCGTCACCTTTCCGCGCATTTCTTGCGACAAGCGGCGTTCGTCCGCGATTTCCGGGAGTCCATCCATGATCGGTCTTGTTCGCGCCGTCACGATCTGCGCCGCGCTGGCGCTCGGCCTTGTCGCTGCGCAGGCCGCCGACAAGGCCTTCAAACGCGACGATCTCGCCGATTCCGCGATCAAGCTGGAGGCCCAGATCAAGAGCGAGGCGGGGCCGGTCGCCAAGTCCAGCGCGACGCTGCGCACGGATGCCGACGCCGCCTTCCGGCGCAATGATTACCGCAACGGGCTGTCGGTGCTCGGCCAGATCGCGGCCACCACGCCTGATGATGCCGGCAACTGGCTGCGGCTTGCCAAGGTCATCTTCCAGATCTCGCCCAAGAGTTCGAGCGAGCAGACCTTCCTGCTCGAGCGTGCTTCGACCGCGGCCTACATCGCCTATCAGCGCGCCGGAAACCCGGGCGAGGAGGCCGACGCACTCGCCGTGCTCGGCAAGTCGCTGGCCGAACGAAAACTGTGGCGGCCGGCGCTGGATGCATTGCGGCTGTCGCTCGACATGCGTGAGGTCGCCGACGTCCGCGGTCAATATGAGAAGATGCGCGACGAGCACGGCTTCCGGCTGCTCGACTACACCGTGGACTCGGATTCGGCGAGCCCGCGCGCCTGCTTCCAGTTCTCGGAAGAGCTTGCCAAGCGTACCGACTTCGCGCCGTTCCTGGCGCTGGCGGGGCAGGACAAGCCGGCGCTGTCGGCAGAAGGCAAGCAGCTCTGCGTCGACGGGCTGAAGCACGGCGAGCGCTACAACATCAATCTGCGCGCGGGCCTGCCGTCCACGGTGAAGGAGGGCCTGCCGAAATCGGCCGAGTTCAACATCTATGTGCGCGACCGCAAGCCCTTCGTGTGCTTCACCAGCCGCGCCTATGTGCTGCCGCGGACCGGCCAGCGCGGCATTCCCGTGGTCAGCGTCAACACGCCCGCGGTCAACATCAACGTCTTCCGGATCGGCGACCGCAATCTGATCAACACGGTGGTCGACAGCGACTTCCAGAGGACGCTGTCGACATACCAGCTCTCCGATCTCGGCGACCAGCGCGGCGTCAAGGTCTGGTCCGGCGAACTCGCGACCGCGATGACGCTGAACCAGGACGTCACCACCGCATTCCCGGTGGACCAGGCGCTCGGCGAGCTGCAGCCCGGTGTCTACGTGATGACCGCCGCGGCCAAGGGCCCGGGCTCGGACGACGAGTCCCAGCTCGCGACGCAATGGTTCATCGTTTCCGACCTCGGCGTCTCCGCCTATTCCGGCAATGACGGCATCCATGTCTTCGTCAACTCGCTGGCCTCGACCGATCCGGTCGGCAAGGCCGAGGTGCGGCTGGTTGCCCGCAACAACGAGATTTTGGCCACCCGCAAGACCGACGACAGCGGCCACGTGCTGTTCGAAGCAGGGCTCGCGCGCGGCGAGGGCGGCCTGTCGCCGGCGATGCTCACCGTGACCGGCGAGAAGGCCGACTATGCCTTCCTCAGCCTCAAGTCCTCCGCCTTTGATCTTTCCGACCGTGGCGTTTCGGGACGTGCGGTGCCGGCCGGCGCCGACGCGTTCGTTTATGCCGAGCGCGGCGTCTACCGCTCCAGCGAGACCGTCTATCTGACCGCGCTGTTGCGTGACGGTCAGGGCAATGCCGTCACCGGCGGGCCGATGACGCTCGTGATCGAGCGTCCCGACGGCGTCGAATTCCGCCGTGCCGTGCTGGCCGACCAGGGCGCCGGCGGCCGCACGCTGGCCGTGCCCCTCAACTCGGCCGTTCCCACCGGAACGTGGCGGGTGCGCGCCTTCACCGATCCGAAGGGATCGTCCGTCGGCGAGACCACCTTCCTGGTCGAGGATTACGTCCCGGATCGGATCGAATTCGATTTGTCGACCAAGGACAAGCTGATCAAAGCTAATGCTCCAGTGGAGCTGAAGGCGGACGGCCATTTCCTCTATGGCGCGCCGGCTTCCGGCCTCCAGCTCGAAGGCGACATGCTGGTTGCGCCGGCGAGCGAGCGCCCCGGCTTTGCCGGCTACCAGTTTGGCGTCGACGACGAGGAGACCAGTTCGAACGAGCGCACGCCGCTCGAGAATCTGCCCGAGGCGGACGCCAACGGCGTTGCGACTTTCCCGGTCACGCTGGACAAGCAGCCGGCCTCGACCCGGCCGCAGGAGGCGCAGATCTTCATCCGCATGGTCGAGACCGGCGGCCGCGCCGTCGAGCGCAAGCTGGTGCTGCCGGTCGCGCCGGCAACCGCCATGATCGGCGTGAAGCCGCTGTTCGGCGACAAGAACGTCGCCGAGGGCGACAAGGCCGAGTTCGAGATCGTGTTCGTCTCACCCGAGGGCAAGACGCTGCCGCGCGACGGGCTGCGCTATGAGCTCCTGAAGATGGAATCGCGCTACCAATGGTACCGCCAGAACAATTATTGGGAGTACGAGCCGGTCAAGTCGACCTCGCGCGTGGCCGACGGCGACGTCACGATCGCTGCTGACAAGCCATCGCGCATCTCGCTCAGCCCCCAGCCCGGTCGTTACAGGCTCGATGTGAAATCGAACGATGCGGACGGCCCGGTGACCTCGGTGCAGTTCGACGTCGGCTGGTACTCCGACGGCAGCGCCGACACGCCGGACCTGTTGGAGACCTCGATCGACAAGCCGCAATACGCCTCGGGTGACACCATGACGGTGTCGGTCAACGTCCGCAGCGCCGGCAAGCTGACCGTCAACGTGGTCGGCGATCGCCTGCTGACGACGCAGACCATCGACGTCAAGGAAGGCACCGCGCAAGTAAAGCTCCCGGTCGGCAAGGACTGGGGCACCGGCGCCTACGTCGTGGCGACGTTGCGCCGGCCGCTCGATGCGGCGGCCCTGCGCATGCCGGGCCGCGCGATCGGGTTGAAATGGTTCGGCATCGACAAGCAGGCCCGGACGCTGCAGGTGAAGCTGACGCCGCCTTCGCTGATCCGGCCGAACTCCACGCTGAAGATCCCGGTCAAGCTCGACGGGCTCAATCCGGGCGAGGACGCCAAGGTCGTCATCGCCGCGGTCGATGTCGGCATCCTCAACCTCACCAATTACAAGCCGCCGGCGCCGGACGATTACTATCTCGGCCAGCGCCGCCTGAGCGCGGAGATCCGCGATCTCTACGGGCAACTCATCGACGGCATGTCGGGCACGCGCGGCCAGATCAAGTCCGGCGGCGACGCCGGCGCTGGTGAACTCCAGGGCTCACCGCCCGCGCAAAAACCGCTCGCCCTCTATTCGGGCATCGTCACGGTCGCCGCCGACGGCACGGCCGAGGTCAGCTTCGACATTCCGGAGTTCGCCGGCACCGCGCGCGTGATGGCGGTGGCGTGGACCGCCACGAAGCTCGGCCGTGCCAACACCGACGTCGTCATCCGCGATCCCGTGGTGCTGACCACGACCCTGCCGCGCTTCCTGCTCAACGGCGACCACGGCACGGTCAATCTCGAGATCGACAATGTCGAGGGCCAGGCTGGCGACTACGTCATCAACGTGAAGACGGGCGGCCCGGTGAAGATGACCGGCAATCCCGCGACCACCGTGAAGCTTGCCGCCAAGCAGCGCAACGCGTTCTCGCTCGCGATCGACGCGACTGCGGCGGGGCAGGCGACGCTCGACGTCGATATCCGGGGCCCGAATGGCCTCGCGCTGGCGCGCCACTATGCCTTCGACGTCAAGGCGGCGACGCAGGTGCTGGCACGGCGCTCGATCCGCACCCTGGCGAAAGGCGAGAGCCTGACGCTGACCTCGGACATGTTCTCCGACCTCGTGCCGGGCACCGGAAGCGTCTCGGTCTCGGCCAGCCTGTCCACCGCGCTCGATGCGGCGACGATCCTCAAGGCGCTCGATCGCTATCCCTATGGCTGCTCGGAGCAGATCACGAGCCGGGCCATGCCGTTGCTCTATGTCAACGATCTCGCCGCCGGCGCGCATCTCGCCATGGACACCGAGGTCGACCAGCGCATCCGCGACGCGATCGAGCGGTTGCTGGCCCGCCAGGGCTCGAACGGCTCGTTCGGCCTGTGGTCGGCGGGCGGCGACGATGCCTGGCTCGATGCTTACGTGACCGACTTCCTCACCCGCGCCCGCGAAAAGGGCTTTGCGGTGCCGGACGTGCTGTTCAAGAACGCGCTCGATCGCATCCGCAACTCCGTCGTCAATGCCGACGAGCCGGAGAAGGATGGCGGCCGCGATCTCGCCTATGGCCTCTACGTGCTGGCGCGCAACGGCGCGGCGCCGATTGGCGATCTCCGCTATCTCGCCGACACCAAGCTGAACAACCTTGCGACGCCGATCGCAAAGTCGCAGCTTGCGGCAGCCCTTGCTCTGGTCGGCGACCGCAATCGCGCCGAGCGGGTCTATGCTGCCGCGCTCGACAGCCTCGCGCCCAAGCCGGTGCTGGAGTTCGGCCGCACCGATTACGGTTCGCAGCTGCGCGATGCCGCAGCGCTTGTCTCGCTCGCCAGTGAAGGTAACGCGCCGAAGGCGACGTTGACGCAGGCCGTGTCGCGGGTCGAGTCCGCGCGCGGACTGACGCCCTATACCTCCACGCAGGAGAATGCGTGGCTGGTGCTGGCGGCGCGGGCGCTCGCTAAGGAGAACCTCTCGATCGAGGTCGACGGCCAGCCGGTCAAGACCGCGCTCTACCGTAGCTACAAGGCGGACACGCTGAGCGGCAAGCCGCTGAAGATCACCAACACCGGCGATGCGCCTGTGCAGGCGGTGGTCTCGGTGTCGGGCTCGCCGGTGACGCCGGAGCCCGCCGCATCCAACGGCTTCAAGATCGAGCGCAGCTATTTCACGCTCGACGGCAAGCCGGCCGATATCAGCAAGGTCAAGCAGAACCAGCGCTTTGCGGTGGTGCTGAGGATCACCGAGGCCAAGCCCGAGTACGGCCACATCATGGTGTCGGATTATCTGCCCGCGGGCCTGGAGATCGACAATCCCAAGCTGGTGTCCTCCGGCGATAGCGGCACGCTGGACTGGATCGAGGACGGCGAGGAGCCCGAGGATACCGAGTTCCGCGATGACCGCTTCACCGCGGCGGTCGACCGGGCCTCGGATTCCAAATCGGTGTTCACCGTCGCCTATGTCGTGCGCGCGGTGTCGCCCGGCAAATATGTGCTGCCGCAGGCCTATGTCGAGGATATGTATAATCCTTCGCGCTATGGGCGGACCGGCACGGGTACGGTCGAGGTGCGGGCGGCGAAGTGAGTGCTGGAATGAGTAGCGCGGCGCTTCCACAAACTCAGCCGTCATGCCCGGGCTTGTCCCGGGCATCCACGGACTTTGCCGCGGCGACGAAAAACGTGGATGGCCGGGACGAGCCCGGCCATGACGGAGCAAGGGGCGGGGGGCTTCGCATCCTCTCCGCCCTCGCGCTCACTTTCATCCTCGCCATCATCGGATTCGTTGCCTGGGTCTACTCGCTCGGCCCGTTGCCACTCGACGAAGCGCGCCAGGTCTCCACCACCATCGTCGACCGTAGCGGAAAGCTGCTGCGCGCCTATGCCATGGCGGACGGACGCTGGCGGCTGCCGGTCGAGACAAAGGCAAATGTCGATCCGACCTATCTGAAACTGCTGTTCGCCTATGAGGACCAGCGCTTCTACGCCCACAACGGCCTCGATCCGCTGGCGCTGGCGCGCGCGGCGTTGCAGCTCGGAACGCGCGGCCACATCGTCTCGGGCGGCTCGACCATCACCATGCAGCTTGCGCGGCTGATGGAGCCGCGGCGGCAGCGCTCGCTTCATGCCAAGCTGCGGCAGATCGTGCGCGCGATCGAGCTGGAGCGGACGCTGAGCAAGGAGCAGATCCTCGATCTCTATCTCGCGCTCGCGCCTTACGGCGGCAATCTCGAAGGCATCCGCGCGGCTTCCATCGCCTATCTCGGCAAGGAGCCGAAGCGGCTGTCGCTGGCGGAGGCCGCGCTGCTGGTCGCGTTGCCGCAATCGCCGGAAACCCGCCGGCTCGACCGCCATCCGGACGCGGCACGCAAGGCGCGCGACCGCGTGCTCGACCGCATGGTGGAGGAGCATGTGGTCAGCGCAGATGATGCCAGGCAGGCCAAGGCGGTGCCCGTACCGAAGCTGCGCAAGCCGATGCCGATCCTGGCGCCGCATGCCTCGGACACCGCGCTTTCGACGGTCAAGAACGCGCCGGTCATCAAGCTCACGCTGGACGCGAACCTGCAGAAGGTGCTGGAGCCGCTGGCACGCGACCGCGCCATCGCGCTCGGGCCGAACATCTCGGTCGGGATCATCGTCGTCGACAACGAAAGCGGCGACGTGCTCGCGCGTGTCGGCTCGGCGAATTATTTTGACGAGAGCCGGGCAGGGCAGGTCGACATGACCCGCGCCGTCCGCTCACCGGGCTCGACGCTGAAACCCTTCATCTACGGGCTCGCCTTCGAGGACGGCTTTGTGCATCCCGACAGCCTGATCGACGACCGGCCGGTCCGCTTCGGCTCCTACGCGCCGGAGAATTTCGACATGACCTTCCAGGGCACGGTGCCGGTGAGGAAGGCGCTGCAATTGTCGCTGAACGTACCGGCCATCGTGCTGCTCGACCGCGTCGGTTCCAGCCGCCTGACCTCGCGGTTGCGGCAGGCCGGCGGCAACCTGGTTCTGCCCAAGGACGAGACGCCAGGGCTCGCCATGGGGCTCGGCGGGGTGGGCGTGACGCTCCAGGACCTCGCCCAGCTCTATGCGGGTTTCGCCCGTCTCGGCACCACCAAGCCGCTGCGTGAGGTCGTGACCGAACAGGACGACCGCGAGCCGCTCCGGCTGCTGGATCAGGTCGCGGCCTGGCAGGTCGGCAACGTGCTGCTGGGAACGCCGCCGCCGGAGAACGCTGCCCACAACCGGATCGCGTTCAAGACCGGCACGTCCTACGGCTATCGCGACGCCTGGTCGGTCGGCTTCGATGGCCGCATGACCATCGGCGTCTGGGTCGGCCGGCCCGACGGCGCCCCGGTTCCCGGCCTGATCGGGCGCGTCGCGGCCGCCCCGATCCTGTTCGACGCCTTTGCCAGGACCGGCAAGACGCTCGCCCCGTTGCTGAAGGCGCCCAGGGGAACCCTCGTGGCGGGCAACGCCAAACTGCCGCTGCCCCTGAAGCGGTTCCGCCCGGTCGGGGAGCTGGTGCGCACCGGGAGCGAGCAGGCGCTGCACATTCAGTTTCCACTCAACGGTTCGCGAATTGATGTCGATCGATCAGGCGGCCGGGAGAATGCAGCCATGCCGGTCAAGGTCGCCGGCGGCGTGCTGCCCATGACGATCATGGTTAACGGCACTGCGCTTGGCGAGATCGACGGCCGCCGCCAGCGGTTGATCGATCCGCCCGGCCCGGGCTTCGCCCGGGTCACCGTGATCGACGCCACTGGCGCCGCGGACACAGTCGTCATTCGAATTCAATGACCCTGCCTCAAGCGGTTGTGGCGATGGCGGTTTCAGCGTAAGCGGAACCAATGGCCGAGACCTACCCAAGCCCCCGTTTTGGAGCACCCCGCGAGTCGAAATCACCCGCAAATCCGGGCAGTGGACTCGTGCGCATGCTCGACATCGTCACGGCCAGCCATCCACGCGCGGTCGGCTTCCTTGTGCTGTGCGCGCTGCTGCTGTTTCTGCCGGGCTTCTTCACCATCCCGCCGATCGATCGCGACGAAGCGCGGTTCGCCCAGGCCACCAAGCAGATGGTCGAGAGCGGCGACTACGTCGATATCCGCTTTCAGGAGGACGTCCGCTACAAGAAGCCGGTCGGCATCTACTGGTTGCAATCGGCGACTGTCGAAGCTGCGTCGATGCTCAAGCTGCCGAAGGCCGAATTGCGCATCTGGGTCTACCGGCTGCCGTCGCTGATGGGCGCGATCGGCGCCGTGCTCATGACCTATTGGGCTGCGCTCGGCTTCATCACGCGGCGCGCCGCGGTGCTGGCGGCGCTGATGATGTGCGCCTCGGTGCTGCTCGGCGTCGAGGCGCGGCTGGCGAAGACCGATGCCGTGCTGCTGCTCTGCGTCGTCGCCGCGATGGGCGCGATGGCGCGGGCCTATCTGTCCTGGCAGCGCGCCGAGGACGAGACGCATCCGCCCTGGAGCTGGCCGGCGATCTTCTGGACCGCGCTCGCTGTCGGCGTCCTGATCAAGGGCCCGCTGATCCTGATGTTCGCAGGCCTGACCATCGTCGTGCTTGCGATCCAGGATCGCGATGCCTCCTGGCTGTGGAAGCTGCGGCCTGTCTGGGGCCTGATGTGGATGCTGGTGCTGGTGCTGCCCTGGTTCGTCGCGATCTTCTGGCGCGCGGGCGAGACCTTCTTCGCCGATTCCGTCGGCGGCGACATGCTGAGCAAGTTGGGCGCCCAGGAATCCCATGGCGCGCCGCCCGGACTGTACCTCGCATTGTTCTGGATCACATTCTGGCCGGGCGCACCGCTTGCGGCGATGGCGGCACCCGCGGTGTGGCGGGCGCGGCGCGAGCCCGGCGCGCAGTTCCTGCTGGCCTGGCTGATCCCGTCTTGGATCGTGTTCGAGGCCGTGCTGACCAAGCTGCCGCATTACGTGCTGCCGCTCTATCCGGCGATCGCGATCCTCACCGCAGGCGCGGTGGAGCGGCGCGTGCTGTCGCGTTCCTGGTTGATGCGCGGTTCGGCCTGGTGGTTCGCGATCCCCGCAGCCGCCTCGATCATCGCGGTCGTCGGGTCGGTGATGCTGACGCGGCAGCCGGCCTTCGTGGCCTGGCCGTTCATCGCAGCCTCGCTGATCTTCGGCCTGTTCGCCTGGTGGCTCTACGACAACAATCGTGCCGAACGCTCGCTGCTCAACGCGCTGGTCGCAGCCCTGATGCTGGCAGTGACGGTCTACGGCATCGTCCTGCCGTCGCTGACGCCGCTGTTTCCGAGCATCGAGATCGCGCGCGCGCTTCGCAACGTCACCTGCGTCGGACCGAAGGCGGCTGCGGCCGGTTATCACGAGCCGAGCCTCGTTTTCCTGGTGGGGACCCGGACCCTGCTCACCGACGGCTCCGGTGCGGCGGATTTCCTGCGGCAGGGCAGCTGCCGCTTCGCGCTGATCGAGCAGCGTTCGGAGCGCAGCTTCGTGCAGCGCGCCGAGGCGATCGGGCTGCGCTACAAGGTCGGCGCGCGCATCGACGGTTACAACTTCTCGCAAGGGCGCGCGATCTCGATCTCGATCTTCCGCTCGGAAGGCACCGAGTAGGATGCCGGCGCCGACCGACATTGCGCCGCGTGCCGGCTATCCCCGACAATTGCTCGCCGTATCCCGGGGCGCGCTGACGCAGCTCGTGCGGTCGCCCTCGCATTCGGGCCGGGCCGAGGCCGCCCGAAAGCTGGCGCGGCACTCGCTCTGGCTCAGCTTGGCGGGCGCAGCGCTGGTCATCGTGCTGATGGTCGGGTTCGATCAGACCGAGATCGAGCTGATGCCGCCGCGCGGCACGCCAACCCTGTGGCCGATCCGCATCCTCACCGATTTCGGCAAGGACGAGTATCTGCTGATCGTGCTGGGGGCTGCGCTGGTGGCTGTGGCATTCGTTGCGGCAGGGCTGCACGGGACTCGCCGCGCAGTGCTGCTCGGCTTCGGCACGCGGCTCCAATACATATTTCTGTCTGTTGCCGTGTCGGCGCTTGTCGCTGAGATCCTGAAATATCTTATCGGCCGCGGCCGCCCGTTCGTCGGCGGCAAGGCCAATCCATTCAATTTCGTGCCGTTCGAGGGAACGGGGGCTTATGCCAGCCTGCCGTCGGGACATGCAGTGGCCGCGTTCGCCCTGGCGTTTGCGGTCTCGGCCCTGTGGCCGCGCCTGCGCGTGTTCATGTTCACTTACGCAATCGTGATCCTGCTGACGCGCCTGGTGCTGCTCGCGCATCACCCCAGCGACGTCGTGGCCGGCGCCCTGGTCGGAATGGTTGGCGCCATGACGGCGCGTTACTGGTTCGCGGCCCGGCGGCTCGGCTTTGCCATCCGCGCCGACGGCACCATCGTGCCTCTTCCGGGAGCGGCCCGGGGCCGCCTCAAAAGGGTTGCCCACGGGGCATCCGCCCCATAAAAGCGGCTGCCTGCCGGGACCGCCGGTTCCCAAGGCGCAGGCCCGAATCCAACCAAGAGCCTCCTTTGTCGACGCCCCAGCCTTCGGTTTCCATCGTCGTTCCCGTGCGCAACGAAGCCGACAATATTGCGCCGCTGATCGCGGAGATCGGGGCGGCGCTCGATGGCCGCTGGGCCTATGAGATCATCTACGTCAACGATGGCTCCACCGATGCGACCGGCGAGCGGCTTGCTGCGATCATGAAGCAGCGGAGCAATCTGCGTCAGCTCCGTCATGCGCGGTCTGGCGGCCAATCGGCGGCCGTGCGCAGTGGTGTGCGTGCGGCGCGCGGGGACATCGTGGCGACGCTCGACGGCGATGGCCAGAACAATCCCGCCTTCCTGCCGGACCTGATCGCGGCGGTCGAGAAAAGCCTGCGTGTCGGGCTCGCCGCCGGCCAGCGGGTCGGGCGCAAGGACACCGGCTTCAAGAAGTTCCAGTCGCGCGTGGCGAACGGCGTTCGCAACGCCATCCTGAAAGACGGCACGCGCGACACCGGCTGCGGACTGAAGGCGTTCCGGCGCGACGTCTTCCTGATGCTGCCTTATTTCGACGGGCTGCATCGCTTCCTGCCGGCGCTGGTGCGCCGCGAGGGCTACGAGATCGCCTATGTCGATGTGATCGACCGGCCGCGCCACTCCGGCGTATCGAACTACGGCTTCTTCGACCGGCTGTGGATCGGCATCATGGATCTCGCCGGAGTGTGGTGGCTGATCCGCCGCAAGAAGCCGACTCCTGAGGTGACCGAGGTGAACGCATGATCATTCAATACGGTCAGGCGCTGAGCAATTATCTCTACGACGTCTTCGTCGCCAAATTCGATTTCTGGCTCGCGTTCGGGCTCGTCGCGCAATTGTTCTTCACCGCGCGCTTCCTGGTGCAGTGGATCGCGAGCGAGCGCGCCGGCAACAGCGTGGTGCCGATGGCGTTCTGGTTCTGCTCGATGGGCGGCGGGCTGATGACGCTGGTCTACGGCGTCGTGAAGCGCGAGCCGGTCATCATCCTCGGACAGTCGCTCGCGACCGTCATCTACATCAGGAACATCATGCTGATCTGGAAGAACCGCGGCAGCGCTTCGAAGACGCTGGATCGCTGATCTTATCGCGGCAGTACCGACGCCGTGCCTGACGCGGGCAGGGTGGCTGTGTCCGCCTCGGTTCTGCGGTAGGGCTCGCCGGCCGCGTCGAGCACGGGATAGGCGACCGAGCAGATGTGCGAGTGGATGCGGCGCAGGTCGCGCAGCACGTCCAGATGCAGCGACGTCGTTTCGATGGTTTCGGGGCGGCCTTCGCGCAGGCGGTCGAGATGCCGCTCGGTCGCGGCAAGCTCGGTGTTGCGCAGCGCAGTTTTCTCCACCAGCAGCTTGCGCGCCTCGTTGGCGTCCCCCGACATGAAGACGCCGAACGCGATACGCAGCGAGTCCATCGTGCGCTTGTGGAAGGCGGCGAGTTCGTCGGCCCCTTCCGCCGAGAACTGGAAGCGCCGCTTGATCTTCTTGGTGGCGAGCTCGCTCAGGCTCTTGTCGATGATGTCGCCGATGTGCTCGAGGTTGATGGCGAAGGAGATGATCTCCATCGCGCGGCGTCCTTCGGTCTCGTCGAGGCTGCCCCGCATCAGCTTGGTCACGTAGAGCTTGATGGCCTCGTCGAGACCGTCGACGAGATTGTCCATCTTGGAGACCTGGTCGACCAGCGCACGGTCGCCGGTCATCATCGCGGCCATCACCTTGCGCAGCATCACCTCGACGAGATCGCCCATGCGCAACGTCTCGCGGGCGGCGTCAGCGAGCGCCAGGGACGGCGTCTCCAGCGCGGTCTCGTCGAGATAGCGCGGCCGGGCCGGGTCGGCCTCGTGGACGCGATCCGGCAAAAGGCGGGTGAGCAGGCGCGACATGGTGTCGAGCAGGCCGATGAAGACGACGGCCGTGCCAAGGTTGAAGGCAATGTGGAAAGCCGCGGTCATCTTGGCGAGATCGGGCTGCCAGGCATGCATGTGCCCGGCGATCGCGCTCAGGAAGGGCAGGACGAGCGCGATCCCGACCACGCGGTTGACGAGATTGCCGACCGGCAGGCGATAGCTCGCGGGATCGTCACGCCTGGCGCCCTCGAACACGGGATTGATGGCGCTGCCGAGATTGGCCCCCAGCACCAGCGCCAGCGCCGCATCGGGCGAGATGAACTGCGAATAAGCCAGCGACATGATCAGCAGCACGCTGGCGACGCTCGAATGCACCGTCCAGGTGACGAGGGCGGCGATGACGATGCACAGGACCGGGTCGCCGGTGATGGCCGACATCACGACGCGGACGCCGGGCGCGTTCTCCGCCGGCGCCAGCGTGTCGAGCAGGATGTGCAGCGAGAGCAGCATCAGGCCGAGGCCGATGCAGACGCGACCGATGTCCTTGATCCGCGAGCGCGGGCCGGAGCGGAAGGCGACGAGTCCGAGTACGAACAGGACCGGCGCAACGGCTGCGATATTGAACGACAGCACCTGCACGATCAGCGTCGTGCCGACATTGGCTCCCAACATGATGGCGAGCGCAGCGGCGAGGCTGACGAGGCCCTCGGCCGCGAACGAGGAGGTGATCAGCGCCGTCGCCGTGCTGCTCTGAAGCAGCGCGGTGAGCCCGAGGCCGGCGGCGAATGCGCTGGCGCGATTGCTCAGCGCCTTGCCGAGCAGCCGCCGCAGGTCGGGACCGAAGGCGCGCAGAATGCCGCTGTGGACCATGTGCAGGCCCCACAGCAACAGGGCAACGCCGCCCATGAGATCGAGCAGAACCAACGTTCCCATGCTCCGTGTCCGGATTGGAGTCGATTGGCGAGGCTAGCGCCAAACGGGAGCAGATCAAACCCTTTGTCGGCGCATCGGCGTTAACGTTTGCGGCAGCGGCGCGTTCCCGCGGCGCGCGATTGCGCGTCCGCCGGAGTGTGGCTGCCGTGTCCCGAGGCGCGTTGCCTCGCGAGCAGGCTCACATTGCCGCTTTCAAGGCAGCGAAGCCGCGATCGAGATCGGCCTTGAGGTCATCGACGCTCTCGAGCCCGATGTGGAGACGCAGCGTCGGGCCGCCGGGCGCCCACTTGGTCGCGGTGCGATAGGCATCGCAATCGAAGGGGATCACGAGGCTCTCGAAACCGCCCCAGGAGAAGCCCATGCCGAACAGCTTCAGCGTATCGAGCATGGTGTCGACCGCCTTCTGCGGCGCGGGCTTCAGCACGATGCTGAACAGCCCTGACGCACCGGTGAAGTCGCGCTTCCAGATCGCATGGCCGGGATCGGTTTCGAGCCCCGGATGCAGCACGCGCGCGACCTCGGGTCTGGCAGCGAGCCAGCGCGCCATGTCGAGCCCGGAGCGATGATGCTGCGCCAATCGCACCGACAGCGTGCGCAGTCCGCGCAGCGCCAGGAAGACGTCGTCAGGACCCGCGCAGACGCCGAGCAGGCGGATGCCCTCGATGATCTGCGGCCAAGCCTTGGCATTGGCGGAAATCGTGCCGAACATGATGTCGGAATGGCCGCCGATATATTTGGTGGCGGCCTGCATGCTGATGTCGACACCCTGCTCGAGCGAGCGGTGATAGAGCGGGGTCGCCCAGGTGTTGTCGTCGATGACGAGCGCGCCGCGGGCATGCGCGACCTCGGCGATGGCGCGGATGTCGGGCATCTCGAACGACTGCGAGCCCGGCGCCTCGACCAGCACTGCGCGCGTGTTGGGCTTGAACAGCTTGTCGATGCCCGCACCGATCAGCGGATCGAAATAGGTGGTCTCGACGCCATAGCGGGCCAGCATGCCGTTGCAGAAATTGCGCGAAGGCCGGTAGACGTTGTCGACAACCAGAATATGGTCGCCGGTCTTCAGTACCGAGAGCAGGGTGGTGGAGATCGCCGAAAGCCCGGACGGCACGATGCCGACGCCGGCGCATTGCGGTCCCTCCAGCGCCATCAGCGTGTCCTGGAACGCTCTGGTCGTCGGGGTGCCGTGGCGGCCATAGGTGAACTCGCCGCGATGGGCATGCAGGTCCTCGGCGGTCGGATAGAGCACGGTCGAGCCGTGGAACACCGGCGGATTGACGAACCCCTTCTGCGCCTTGGTGTCGCGGCCGGAGGTGACCAGCCGGGTCTCGGCGTGCTGCTGTTGCTGGGGGTGCGAGGAATCCATGCGTCTGCTTTCAAAATCGCGTTTCCGCCGGGCGCGTTGCGCCCGCGGGCGGGCCGAAAGGCCATCGTCGTTAATAACAGAACACAGAAGAGTCTCGTCAACCCCTTGACCCGGCAGGCCAGTCGTTCTGTGATGCGCAGGTGCTATTCAGTCGCCGCATGTTGAGGGGCCTGCCGCGACCTTCGATCCAATGTCTGACCGGACCTTGCGCCACAGCCGTAATGGCGGGCGCCTGCGGCGGGGATTAAGGTATGGCCTCCCGAGATCGGCGGGTGTTCGGCAAGGTGTTCCAGCATGACTCTTGCAAGGCTAGCCCTGATACGATTAGCCCTGGCAGAGATGACCCCACAGACAGCATTCCTGATCTTGAGACGACCTTGAAAGGCCCAAAGCCCATGAAACGCGTAACCCTGGCTCTCACCCTTGCTCTCGCCGCCGGCCTCTCTGCCGAAGCCGCCGATGCGCAAACGCTCAAGACCGTCAAGGACCGGGGCATGCTGTCCTGCGGCGTCAGTCAGGGCTTGCCCGGCTTCTCCTCTCCGGATGACAAGGGCAACTGGACCGGCATCGACGTCGACGTCTGCCGCGCCATTGCGGGGGCGATCTTCAACGATCCGACCAAGGTCAAGTACGTGCCGCTGTCCGCCAAGGACCGCTTCACGGCGCTGCAATCCGGCGAGATCGACGTGCTCTCGCGCAACACCACCTGGACCATCTCGCGCGACACCTCGCTCGGCGCCAATTTCACCGGCGTGACCTATTATGACGGGCAGGGCTTCATGGTGAAGAAGTCCCTCAAGGTGAATTCGGCGCTCGAACTCAACAGCGCATCGGTCTGCGTGCAGACCGGCACCACCACCGAGCAGAATCTCGCCGACTACTTCAAGGCCAACAACATGAAGTACGAGGTGATCGCGTTCGCCACCAACGACGAAACCGTCAAGGCCTACGAAGCCGGCCGTTGCGACGTCTTCACCACCGACCAGTCGGGCCTGTACGCCAATCGCCTGAAGCTCGCCAGTCCCAACGACCACATGGTGCTGCCCGAGATCATCTCGAAGGAACCGCTCGGTCCGATGGTGCGCCACGGCGACGACCAGTGGTTCGACATCGTGAAATGGACGCTGTTTGCGATGATCACCGCTGAAGAGCTCGGCGTCACCTCGAAGAACGTCGACGAGAAGGCGAAGCTGGAAAATCCGGAACTGAAGCGCGTGCTCGGCAGCGACGGCAATTTCGGCGAACAGCTCGGCCTGACCAAGGATTGGGTGGTGCGGATCGTGAAGGCGGTCGGCAATTACGGCGAGGTGTTCGACCGCAACGTCGGCGCGGGCTCGCCGCTCGCCATCAATCGCGGTCTCAACAATCTCTGGAACAAGGGCGGTCTTCAGTACGCGCCGCCGATCCGCTGATCGCCCCGATCGGCCGGCAACGGCATGAGCACCGAGGCCCGAAAACCGCCGGCCCAGATTGCGCTGAAGATCCGGCGCATCCTGGGCGGCAAGGCAGGCTGGAACGGCGTTGCCGTCCAGTTTGCCTTCGCGGCGATCCTGGGCTGGATCGGCTATGAAATCGTCTCCAATGCCCGCGCCAACCTCGAGAACCAGCACATCGCCGCCGGCTTCGGCTTCCTCAGGAACAATGCCGGCTTCGACGTCAACCAGACCCTGATCCCCTATACCGGCTCGGACACGTTCCTTCGCGTGTTCGTGGTCGGATTGCTGAACACGCTCGTCGTCTCGGTGGTGGGCATCGTCTTCGCCACCGTGATCGGCTTCATCGTCGCGCTGTGCCGGCTGTCGCCCAATTGGCTATTGTCGCGCGTCGGCGAGCTCTATGTCGAGGTCATCCGCAACCTTCCGCTCCTTTTCCAGATCCTGTTCTGGTACCTCGCGGTGCTCGCGGCACTGCCCAATCCGCGGCAGAGCATTTCCCTGTTCGGCATCGCCTTCATCAGCAATCGCGGTCTCGTCATTCCGAGCCCGATCGGCGAGAGCGGCCTCGAGCCGTTTCTGGCGATGCTGGTGCTCGGCATCGTGGCGTCACTGGCTCTGCGCTTCCATGCGCGAAGGGCGCTGTTCCAGGAAGGGCGCCTGATCCGGATCTGGCCCTATGTGCTGGGCCTGCTGTTCGGGCTGCCAGTCGCGACGATGCTGGTGTTCGGCTTGCCCTTCACCTTCGAGCTGCCGCAGCTCAAGGGCTTCAATTTCGCCGGCGGCTCACGCATCATTCCGGAATTCGTGGCATTGACGGTGGCGCTGTCGACCTATACCGCCGCCTTCATCGCCGAGATCGTGCGCGCCGGCATCCTGTCCGTTCACAAGGGACAGATGGAGGCGGGATCCTCGCTCGGCCTCAGCCGCGGCGCCACGCTCCGCCTGATCGTCATACCGCAGGCCATGCGCGTCATCGTGCCGCCGCTGACCAACCAGTACCTCAATCTCACCAAGAACTCGTCGCTGGCGGTCGCGATCGGCTATCCCGACCTGGTGTCAGTGTTCGCCGGCACGTCGCTGAGCCAGACCGGGCAGGCGATCGAGATCATCGCGATGACGATGGGCATCTATCTCCTGATCTCGCTGCTCACCAGCGCCGTCATGAGCGTCTACGGTTGGCGCGTCAGTCGGAGTCTCGGCGCATGACCGATATCACCTCAAGCAGCTTCGTCCGCCAGGACCTGCTCGCCGAGCGTCCCGCGCCGGTCAAGACCACGGGCTTCATCGGCCTGGTGCGTACGCGCCTGTTCAACTCGCCGACCAATATCCTGCTCACGATCGTGGGCGCCTTGCTGCTCTGGTTCACCATCGTTCCCTCCGTCAGGTTCCTGATGGTCGATGCGGTCTGGAGCGGCCAGGACCGCACTGCCTGCCTCGCCGAGAACGCCGGCTTTGCGGTCGGCGCCTGCTGGCCCTACATCCAGGCGAAACTCCCGCAGCTGATCTACGGCTTCTATCCCGAGGCGGAGCGCTGGCGGGTTGACCTCACGATGGTGCTCGCGGTCGTGCTGCTGCTTCCGCTGCTCGTTCCGCGGCTGCCGGCGAAGGGTCTGAACGCGGGCCTGTTCTTCGTTGCCTTTCCTGTGGTCGCATTCTTCCTGCTGCACGGCGGCGGCATCAAGGGCTTCGGCCTGAGCTGGACGGCCGGCCTGCTGCAACTGTTCGACGAGAGCATCATCGGTGCCGGGCAGGCGCTCCTCAGCCTCAGCAAGACGTCCGCCATCGCACCGTTGCTGTGGGTTGTCGGAAGCCTCATCGTGCTGATCGGCACGGCGATCTCCTGGCTGATCTTTCCGCTCACCTGGCTGCGCGACTATGTCCAGGTGATGGGGCAGCCGGTCTGGGCCGATTTCGGCGTTACGGCCGCGATTGTCAGCCTGATCGCGTTCTTTCTTGCTGGCGGCATTCGCACCGGCGGGCGGGCTCTGGCATCCAGCATCGCCACCTTCATTGCCATCGCGATCGTCATCAAGCTGATGGGCCTGGATCGCGGCGGATTGCCGGTTGTGACGACCAATCTATGGGGCGGCCTCCTGGTGACATTGGTGGTCTCCGTCACCGGCATCGTCACCTCGCTGCCGATCGGCATCGCGCTGGCGCTCGGCCGCCGCTCCACCATTCCCTTGATCCGGATCTTCTCGATCGCCTTCATCGAGTTCTGGCGCGGTGTGCCGCTGATCACCGTGCTGTTCTTCGCCACCTACATGCTGCCCCTGTTCCTGCCCGGCAATTTCACCGTCGACGGCCTGGTCCGGGCGCTGATCGGCATCGCGCTGTTCACCGGCGCCTACCAGGCCGAGAACGTCCGCGGCGGGCTCGCTGCGATCCCGCGCGGGCAGAGCGAGGCGGCGGCCGCCCTCGGACTGTCGTGGTGGAAGACGACCTCGCTGATCGTGCTGCCGCAGGCGCTGCGTCACGTCATTCCGAACCTCGTCAACAGCTTCATCTCGCTGTTGAAGGACACCTCGCTGGTCTCGATCGTTGCACTGTTCGACCTCCTGGGCTCGCTTCGCGCCTCATTCTCGGATCCGAAATGGTCGACGCCGTCGACCGCATTCACCGGCTTCGCCTTCGCCGGGATCATCTACTTCATCTTCTGCTTTGGAATGTCGCGCTACTCGCTGTTCGTCGAGCGCCGCCTCAACGCCCACCGCCGCAGCTGATCGAGGCCACCATGTCTGCCCCCATCGTCAAGATTTCCGGCCTCAACAAATGGTACGGCGAGTTCCATGTCCTGCGGGATATCGACCTGGCGGTCGCGAAGGGCGAGCGCATCGTGATCTGCGGGCCCTCGGGCTCCGGCAAGTCGACCTTGATCCGCTGCATCAATGCGCTGGAGGAATTCCAGGAGGGCGAGATCGTCGTCGACGGCATCGAGCTCGGCCCCAACCTCAAGCATGTCGATGCCGTGCGTCGCGAAGTCGGCATGGTGTTCCAGAGCTTCAATCTGTTCCCGCATCTGACCGTGCTCGACAATTGCACGCTGGCGCCGATCTGGGTCCGCAACATCCCCAAGAAGGACGCCGAGGCGACCGCGATGAAATTCCTGGAGCGGGTCAAGATCCCGCACCAGGCCAACAAGTTTCCGGGGCAGATGTCCGGCGGCCAGCAGCAGCGCGTCGCGATCGCCCGCGCGCTGACCATGAACCCGAAGGTGATGCTGTTCGACGAGCCGACCTCGGCGCTCGACCCCGAGATGGTCAAGGAGGTCCTCGACACCATGGTCGACCTCGCCGAGGAGGGCATGACCATGCTGGTCGTCACCCACGAGATGGGCTTTGCCCGCGAGGTCGCCAACCGCGTCGTGTTCATGGACGCCGGCCAGATCATTGAGGCCAATACGCCGAGGGAGTTCTTCGCCGCCCCACGGCATGCCCGCACCAAGCTGTTCCTGAGCCAGATCCTGCGGTGAGACCTCGCAACCCGGCGGCCTCGGCGGTCTGATCGCCGCCGCAAGCTTGGCACCATGCGAATCAGCTCGTCTCTTTTCGGACCATCCTCCGGAGAGAAACCTTGCAGAGCAGTCTCGGCGCGCGCGCATACCAGAACGCGCGATTGCAGAAGAAGTTGAGGAAGCAGGCGGACGCCGTCATGTCCTTCGCGGTCGAGGCGCTCGGGCAGGGCAGACCTGCCGAGGCCGAGGAACTCTGCCGCGAGATTTTGAAAGAGGTTCCGGATCATTTCCACGCCACGCACCTGCTCGGCCTGCGCGCGTTCGACGGTGGCCGGCTCGATGAGGCGGAATTCCTGCTCGAGCGCGCGATTGCGCTCGACCCGCGTTCGCCCGACGCCCATGGCAATCTCGGGGCCGTGTACTTCGCTCTCCAGAAATTTCAGGCCGCCCGCGCGTGCCAGGAGAAGGCCATTGCGCTGAAGCCGAATTGTCCGATCACCCTGACCAATCTCGGCAATACGCTGCTGCACATCGGTCTCGGCGAAGAGGCGATCGGGCTGCACGACCGCGCGATCAGGCTGAAGCCGGACTATGCCGATGCATTTTGCAACCGCGGCATGGCGGAGCTGATGACCGGCAAGTTCGAGCGTGCCAAGGAGAGCTTCGATCGCGCCCTGTCGCTTCAGCCGCGCCATGCCGAGGCAATCGCCGGCAGGGGCATGGTGAGCCTCGAACTCAGGCACTTCAACGAGGCTGCCGCCGCCTTCGACGCAGCGCTCGCGATCAAGCCAGGGTCACCCAGGATTCTGCTGCAGCGCGGACGGCTCAATCTGAGCCTGTCCCGGCTGGAGCAGGCGGCAGCGGACCTCGATGCAGCGCTAACGCAATCGCCACGGCTCGAGCTCGCGCTGTGCTGGAGGGCGCAAATCGACATCCTCGTGGGGAACACGGCGCGGGCGATGGCGGGCGTCAAGACGCTGCTCGAGGTCAATCCGCGGTCGGAGATGGGATTGGCGCTTCTTGCGGCTTGCCACGTGAACCAGGGAGACATCGCGACGGCGCTCGCGCATCTCGATGCGGCGCTGGAGATCGCGCCGGACTTTCCGGAGGCGATCGGATACAAGATTTTCGTGCTGGATTATCTGCCGCAGGCCGATTTCGTAGTCCAGCAGGCGGCCCGAAAATACTGGTGGGATGCGATCGGCGCCAAGTTGCCGAGAACGACGCTTGCGCCGCGCAAGCTCGATCCGGACAGGCGGATCGTCATCGGCTATGTCGCGTCCGAATTCAGGCGCCACTCGGCGGCGTATTCGCTGTTGCCGGTGCTACGCCATCATGATCACGCCAGCTTCAAGATCGTCTGCTATTCCTGCTGGCCGTCGCAGGATGAGATGACCGAGAGATTCAAAGCTCTCGCGGACGTCTGGGTCGATGCTGCGCAGCTTTCGGACGACGAGCTGGCCGATCGTATCCAGGCCGATGGGATCGATATTCTGATCGACGTGTCGGGGCATACGACCGGCAGCAGGCTCCATGTCTTCGCCCGCAAGCCGGCCCCAATCCAGGTCACGGGCTTCGGGCATGCCACCGGGACCGGCCTTCAGACCATGGACTACGTGCTCGCCGATCCGGTCTTCATTCCGCCATCGGCGCGCCATCTGCTGGCTGAGAAGGTTCACGATCTGCCGTGCCTGATCACGATCGATCCCATCCTGGATGCGCAGCCTTCGGAGCTCCCCATGCTCCGCAACGGCCATGTGACCTTCGGCGTGTTCAACCGCATCTTCAAGATCTCGGACGAGGCCATCGGTGTGTGGTCGAAGGTGATGCGCGAGGTAACCGGATCGAAGATCATCATCAAGAACGGATTGCTGGACGATCCCATGCTGCGCGACCGCCTGATTGCGCGGTTCGTCGAACAGGGTATCGCCGAAGACAACGTTGTCTGCATGGGCTCGACCCCGCGCGAGGAGCATCTGCGGGCCTTTGCGGATGTCGATATTTCGCTGGATACCTTCCCGCAGAACGGCGGCATCAGCACCTGGGAATCGCTCTATGCTGGCGTTCCCGTCGTCGCCAAGCTCGGGAGCGGCGCCTCGTCGCGCGCCGGAGGGTCGATCCTCTCAGCCGTCGGTCTGGAGGACTGGGTTGCCGAGGATGACGAAGGCTATGCCGCGATCGCGTGCAGATATGCGGCGCAGCCGGACCATCTGACGAAGTTGCGCGCGGAGTTGCCGGCCCGGATCGCAGCCTCGGACGCCGGCAATGTCGAGACCTACACGCGCAAGGTCGAGGCGGGCTATCGCCAGTTCTGGCGCGACTATTGCGCCGCGGCCCCGGAAGGCGGGGATGTAGCGTAGGCCGGGGGCCAGTCTTGCCCTGAGCACCGGGAAACAACGGGGGCCTCGCCGCTCCAGCCGACCGGACGGCCTTGACGACGAATCAGCTAGACTCTCGGGGCGGCCATCCTTCGGAGAGCAACCTTGCAGAGCAGCGGCGCCGGCGCCCGCGCATTCCAGAACGCGCGATTGCAGAAGAAACTGATGAAGCAGGCGGATGCCGTCATCTCCGCCGCAGCGAGCGCCTATGGCCAGGGCCGATATGCGGAAACCGAGGCGCTTTGCCGCGAGATCCTGAAGGCGCTTCCGGATCATTTCGATGCCACGCATTTGCTCGGCCTGTGCGCCCATGACGGCCGTCGCCTGGCAGAGGCGCAACAGCTGCTCGAGCGCGCGATTGCGCTCGATCCGCGTTCGCACGAAGCCCACAGCAACCTCGCGACCGTGTACTTCGACCTGAAGAAATTCGACGATGCGCGCAGGTGCCAGGAGAGGGCGCTCGCGCTGAAGCCGAACTTCCCGCTCGCGCTGACCAACCTCGGCAATACCCTGCTGCACATGAAGCTCGCCGAGCAGGCCATCGAACTGCACGATCGCGCCATCAAGCTCAAGCCGGACTATGCCGATGCGTTCTGCAATCGCGGCATGGCCGAACTGATGATGGGCCAGTTCGACCGAGCCAGGGAGAGTTTCGACCGCGCCCTGTTGTTTCAGCCGCGTCACGCCGAAGCGATCGCCGGCAAGGGGATGCTGAGCGTCGAGTTACGGCACTTCGACGAGGCCGAAGCCGCGCTTGCGGCGGGACTGGCGATCAAGCCCAATTCGGCGAGGATGCTGGCCCAGCGCGGACGGCTCAACTTCGATCTGTCGCGGCTGCCGCAGGCCGCCGCGGACTTCGATGCCGCGCTGGCGCAGTCGCCCACGCTCGAGCTGGCGCTGCGCGGGAAGGCGCAAGTCAACATTCTCCTGGGGAATACGGCGAAGGCGATTTCGGCCGTCAAGACCCTGCTCGAGGAAAATCCGCGCTCCGAGATCGGCATGGCACTGCTGGCGTCGTGTCATGCGAGCCAGGGAGACATCGCGACGGCGCTCGAGCATCTCGACAAGGCGCTGGAGCTCAGGCCGGACTATGCGGACGCCATCGAGCGCAAGATTTTCCTGCTGGACTATCTTTCCGAGGCTGGTTTTGCGGTTCAGCAGGCGGCGCGAAAGTCCTGGTGGGACGCGGTCGGTGCCAATTTGCCGCGAAGGACGCTCGCGCCGCGGGAGCTCGATCCGGACAGGCGGATCGTGATCGGATATGTCGCGTCTGAATTCAGGAACCACTCGGCCGCGCTCACCTTGCTGCCGGTGCTGCGCCATCATGATCACGCCAGGTTCGAGATCATCTGCTATTCCTGCTTTCCGTTGCCGGATGAGATGACCGAACGCTTCAAACCTTTGGCGGACGTCTGGGTCGACGCCGGACAGCTTTCGGACGACGAGCTGGCCGATCGTATTCAGGCCGACAAGGTCGATGTGCTGATCGACGTATCAGGCCACACGACCGGCAACAGGCTCCATGTCTTTGCCCGGAAGCCCGCGCCCATCCAGGTCACGGGGTTCGGACATGCGACGGGGACCGGCCTGCAGACCATGGACTACGTGCTCGCCGATCCGGTCTTCATTCCGCAATCGGCGCGCCATCTGCTGGCCGAGAAGGTTCACGATCTGCCCTGCCTGATCACGATCGAGCCCGTGCTGGACGTGCCGACGTCGGAGCTGCCCATGCTCCGCAACGGCCATGTGACCTTCGGCGTGTTCAACCGCATCTACAAGATCTCGGACGAAGCCATCCTTGTGTGGTCGAAGGTGATGCGCGAGGTAACCGGATCGAAGATCATCATCAAGCACGGGCTGCTTGACGACCCCTTGCTGCGCGACAGCCTGGTGGCGCGGTTCGTGGCGCACGACATCGCCGCAGAGAATATCACCTGCATGGGCTCGACCTCGCGCCACGAGCATCTGCTGGCCTTCGCGAAGGTCGACATCTCGCTTGATACGTTCCCGCAAAACGGCGGCATCAGCACCTGGGAGTCGCTCTATGCGGGCGTTCCGGTCGTCGCCAAGCTCGGCAACGGCGCATCGTCGCGCGCTGGCGGGTCAATCGTCGCGGCCGTCGGTCTCGATGACTGGGTCGCCGAGGACGACGAAGGCTATGCGGCGATCGCGTGCAAATATGCGGCGCAGCCTGCCCATCTGGCGAAGCTGCGCACGGAACTGCCGGCCCGGATCGCAGCTTCGCCCGCCGGCAACGTCGAGATCTACACGCGCAAAGTCGAGGCGGGCTATCGCCAGTTCTGGCGCGACTATTGTGCCGCAGCCCTGGAAGGCGGCGAGGTCGCATAAATGGGCCGAACCGCGGGCGCACGTCGCCGACGTGCGCCTTTCTGCGACGATCACACGAAGGGTGGCTTAATGTTGCTGCGCTTCTCCAGCCATTCCGGCACCGGCAGGTTCTTGGCGCGCATGAAGTCCGCGTTGAACAGCTTTGACAGATAGCGGCTGCCGGAATCGCACAGCACGGTGACGATCGTCTTGCCGGGCCCGAGCTGCTTGGCAAGGCGGATCGCGCCGACCACGTTGATGCCGGTGGAGCCGCCGAGGCACAGGCCTTCGTGCTGCAGCAGCTCGTAGATCGCGCTGACGGCTTCGGCATCGGGAATGAGATGGGTATCGTCGACCTTGGCTGTCTCGACGATCGCAGTGGCGCGGTTGAGGCCGATGCCCTCGGTGATCGAGCCGCCGGGCGTCGCCTTGGGTTCACCGGTCCTGAAATATTCGTACATGCCGGCGCCGTGCGGATCGGCGCAGGCGATGCGGACGTTCTTGCTCCTCTCTTTCAGATAGCGGCTGACGCCGGCCAGCGTGCCTCCGCTGCCGACCGAGCAGACGAAGCCGTCGACCTTGCCGCCGGTCTGCTCCCAGATCTCGGGGCCGGTGGATTCGTAATGCGCCTTGGCATTGTCGAGGTTGTTCCACTGATCGGCGAACAATACGCCGTTCGGCTCGGTCTTGCGCAGCTCATTGGCGAGCCGCCGGCCGACATGCTGGTAGTTGTTGGGATTGGCATAGGGCAGGGCCGGCACCTCGATCAGCTCGGCGCCGCACAGCTTCAGAAAGTCCTTCTTTTCCTGGCTCTGCGTCTCCGGGATCACGATCAGGGTGCGGTAGCCGCGCGCGCTCGCCACGACCGCGAGCCCGATGCCGGTATTGCCGGCGGTCGCTTCCACCACGAGACCCCCGGGCTTGAGCTCGCCGCGCTTCTCAGCCTCCAGGATCATCCATTTGCCGGCGCGGTCCTTGACCGACTGGCCCGGATTCATGAACTCGGCCTTGCCGAGAATGGTGCATCCGGTCAGTTCCGAGGCGCGCTTCAGCTTGATCAGCGGGGTGTTGCCGATGGCTTCGACAACGTCGTTTCGAATGGTCATGTCGGGGGAAATCACTGGCAAGGGGTGGATCAGCTTTGGCCAGAACCTAGTGCCTGGGAGGCCAAAGGGGAAGGCTTTTGCGCTGCGGCGAACCGGACCGAAACGCCTGCCCAAACAGTGATATTCCGAGCGGCGAGACCGGCGGTGACGCGCTCGGCCGCGAGGCGGGATACCGGTAGGAGGAAATCACTGAATGCTGTCGGGAGACGAAACGATAGCGCGCGTCATGAGCGGTCTTGTGACCAATTTTTTCCAGGGACGAGACGGGTCGAAATTGAGGAGCGTGGGCAGCGCGTGGAAGGCCGAAGAAGTGTCGGCGCGATGGACGGAATCGATTTCGGCAAATTGACGGTCTTGTGATGTGCTTGGAAGGCGCGACTGGGCCGAAGCTGCTGGTGTGCAGTCAAATTGAAGCTTAGCAGCCGGTGTGGCAGCAATATCACATGAAATCTTGGTAAGCTTGATCGCGTTTCGCGACGCCACGTAGTGAGAGAAGTCTCTGCGAGACAGGCACTTTTCGTATTCCTGTCAGTTTCGCGCCCGCTCGTTGGCACGGGCATCTCGCAACTGCGACACTGTCCCCCTGTTCCGTGCCCGGCTAGTATGAAGCTCGAGGTTCCGCAGAAAGCATCGCCTGTGAACGAGTTGCCGAAAGCCCCCCCACTGTCCTGCCGCGAATCGGCTAATCCCGCGGCGGGGTGGCGGCTCGATCTGCCCGGCGGGGGGTGGATGTGACACAACATGTTCCGGCGATCGCCATGTGGCGATCATTGCGCTCCGCGTCCTGGACGGGTCGTGCGGCGCGCTGGCTTGCGGTGCTGAGCCTCTCCACCGGTTCAGGCGCCTGCGTGCTGACGCAGGATCTGCCCGACCCCGCGCTCGATGTTCCCGCGCAATACAAATATGCCGGCAAAGGGGATGTGCCGCCGTCACTGGATTGGTGGCGCGGCTTCCGCTCAGCGGAGCTGACGCAGCTGATGGTGGAGGCGCAGACCGTCAACCTCGACATCGCCGCTGCCGTCTCGCGCATCGTCCAGGCCGACGCGCAGGCGCGGCAGGCGGGCGCGGCGCTGCTGCCGAGCCTGTCGACAGCCGGGTCGGAAACCTATTCGCGCACCTCGGGTTCGAGCGCCTCCGGTCTGTCCATCGGCGGGCGCGAGGTCGTCAATTATTCGGCCTCGCTCAGCGCGAGCTATCAGCTCGACTTCTGGGGCCAGAACCGCGACGCGCTGCAGACGGCGGAGGAGACCGCGAACGCGAATCGTTTCGATCGCGACACGGTCGCGCTGACCACGCTCGCAGCGGTCGCCAACGCCTATTTCCAGGTGCTGGCCTCGCAGGACCGCATCAGGACCTCACAGCGCAACATCGCGAGCGCGCAGCGCATCCTCGATGCGGTCAGGGAGCGCCGCAGGGCCGGCACCGGCACCGATCTCGACGTCGCCCAGCAGGAAAGCGTGCTGGCGAACCAGAAGGCCCTGGTGCCGCCGCTGCGCCAGACGCTGGACCAGAACGTCAACGCGCTCGCCGTGCTGGTCTCGCGCCCGCCGGAGAGCGTGCGCGTGCTCGGCGGCTCGCTGGACCGGATCGCGATCCCACGCGTGACGCCCGGCCTGCCGTCGGAGCTGCTGACGCAGCGACCGGATATCCGCCGGCAGGAGGCGCAGCTCGCCTCCGCCACCGCGAACATCGGCAATGCCCGCGCGCAGTTCTTTCCGACCATCCAGCTCACCGGCAATGGCGGTTACCAGAGCTCGGCGCTGGTCTCGCTGTTCCAGCCGCACGCGGCCTTCTTCCAGCTCGTCGGCAGCGCCACGCAGCCGATCTTCGACGGCGGCCGGATCCTCGGCAATTTCGAATTTGCCAAGGCGCGCCAGGACGAGCTGCTCCAGACCTACCGCAAGACCATCGTCCAGGCCTTTGCCGACGTCGACAATGCGCTGTTCTCGATCAAGCAGACCACGATCCGGCTGCAATTGCAGCGCGACGTCGTGGCCGCCTCGCGCCGCGCCTTCGATCTGTCGGAGCAGCAATTGCGCGCCGGCACCGCCGACATCGTGACCGTGCTCAACACCCAGCTGACCCTGTTCCAGGCGGAAGACGTGCTGTCGCAGGCGCAACTCGCACGGCTTCTCGCCATCGTCAGCCTGTACCAGGCGCTCGGCGGTGGTTGGGAGCCGCGAATGGAGAAACCGGTCAATGCTCTTTAAGCCGGATACGAAGCAAGGCGCGGAAGAGGGGACGGCGAAAAAATCGCGCGGCCGTGGCTTCGTCATGACCCTGATCACGCTCGCGATCCTGGGTGGCCTTGGTTATCTCGGCTGGATCGTCACGCATCAGCAACAGGCCAACGAACGCAACCAGCGCCCAGATCTGCCGGTGCCCGTGCTGGCGGCGAGCCCGCGCATCCAGGACGTGCCAGTTTATCTCGACGGCGTTGGGGCGATTCGCGCGCTCAACACCGTGACCGTGCGCTCGCAGGTCGACGGCAAGCTGATCGCCGTCAACTTCACGGAGGGCCAGGACGTCAAGAAGGGCGACGTGCTCGGCGAGATCGATCCGGCGATCTATCAGGCGCAATACGACCAGGCGGTGGCCAAGAAGGCGCAGGACGAGGCCCAGCTCGCCAATCAGCGCATCGATCTCGCCCGCTACGAGCAGCTCGCCGCCTCCAATGCCGGCTCCAAGCAGCAGGCCGATACCCAGCGCGCGCTGGTGGCGCAGACCGAGGCGCTGGTGAAAGCCGACCAGGCCGCGATCGACAACGCGGCCGCGACGCTGAGCTACACCAAGATCGTGGCGCCGATCTCGGGCCGGGCCGGCCTGCGCCAGGTCGATCAGGGCAACATCGTCCACGCCGCCGACACCACGGGTCTCGTGGTGATCACGCAATTGCAGCCGATCGCGGTGTGGTTCAGCCTCCCGCAGCAGCAGATCATGCGCGTCAACGCGGCCGCCGCAAAGGGCACGCTCGCCGTCGACGTGTTCGGAAATGACGGCATCACCGTGATCGACACCGGCAAGCTCACCGGCATCGACAACCAGGTCGACCAGACCACCGGCACGCTCAAGCTCAAGGCGGAATTTCCGAACGCCCATTACCAGCTTTGGCCTGGCCAGTTCGTCAATGTCCGCCTCAAGGTCGAGACCCTGACGCAGGCGCTGGTGGTGCCGACCTCTGCGGTGCAGCGCGGTCCGATCGGGACCTTCAGCTACGTCATCGGCGAGGACAACATCGTCTCGGCCAAGCCCGTGACGGTGACCCAGCAGAACGAGCACGACGCCGTCATCGCCAGCGGCCTCTCGCCGACCGACAAGGTCGTCACCACGGGCTTTGCCAATCTGTCCGATGGCTCCAAGGTGATCGTGGGCCGCGACGACCAGACCCCGTCGGCCGATCTCGCGCCGCGCAAGCGCTCGCGGGGGCCGGACGCCCAGAAGAAGGAGGGTGCCAAAGAAGGCGCGAAGGACGGCCAGAACGATTCGCAAGGCAAGGACGGCGAGTTCCGCGCCAAGCGGAAGAGCAGCGAAGGCGACCAGAAGGGACAGACCGGGCCGGCACCGGGGCCGGGAGCATCGGGAAGTGGAGCGAAGCAGCCATGATCCCGACAACAGCCGCTTGAAGCGGCAGGCAGCTCCCATGGGTGTCTCCGAACCCTTCATCCGACGGCCGATCGCGACCTCGCTGCTCGGCATCGCGCTCCTGATCGGCGGGCTGCTGGGCTATTTCGCGCTGCCGGTCTCGGCGCTGCCGCAGGTCGATTTCCCAACCGTGCAGGTGACGACGCAGCTTCCGGGCGCCAGCCCCGACGTGATCGCCTCGCTGATCACCGCGCCGCTGGAGCGGCAGCTCGGCCAGATCCCGTCGCTGTCGGCGATGAACTCGACCAGCTCGTTCGGCGTCAGCCAGATCTCGCTCCAGTTCGACCTCAACCGCGATATCGACGGCGCGACCCAGGACGTGCAGGCCGCCATCAATGCCGCGGCCGGCGTGCTGCCCAAGACGCTGCCTTATCCGCCAACCTACGCCAAGGTGAACCCGGCGGATGCGCCGGTGATGACGCTGGCGCTGCGCTCCGACACGATCTCGTTGCGCGTGATGAGCGACATCGCCGACACCATTCTGGCGCAACGTTTGAGCCAGATCTCGGGCGTCGGACGGGTCTCGGTGCTCGGCGGGCTGAAGCCGGCAGTGCGCATCCAGGCTGATCTCGCGCGCCTCGCGGCCTACGGCATCGCCATGGAAGATCTGCGCACTGCGATCGCCAATGCCAATGTCTCGGGGCCGAAAGGCTCGCTCGACGGCGCGCAGCAATCCTACATCATCGCGGCCAACGACCAGATCGCCGCCGCCGACGCCTACAGGCCGGTCATCATCGCCTATCGCAACGGCTCGCCCGTCACCATCGGTGACGTCGCCCAGATCGTCGACGGCCTCGAGAACGACCGCACCGGCGGTTGGTACCAGGGCACGCCAGCCGTCATCATCGACATCCAGCGTCAGCCCGGCGCCAACGTCATCGACGTCGTCAGCCAGATCCGCGCCGAGATTCCAAAGGTCCAGCGCGCGATCCCTGCCGGCGTCAACCTCACCATCGTCTCCGACCGCACCGTGACCATCCGCGCCTCGGTGCGCGACGTGCAGTTTACGTTGATCCTTGCCGTCGTGCTGGTGACGCTGGTCGTGCTGCTGTTCCTGCGCTCGCTGCGCGCCACGCTGATTGCCGGCGTCGCCCTGCCGCTGTCGCTGATCACGAGCTTCGGCATCATGTATTTTGCCGGCTTCAGCCTCGACAATCTCTCGCTGATGGCGCTCACGATCGGAACCGGCTTCGTCGTCGACGACGCCATCGTCATGATCGAGAACATCGTCCGCCACATGGAGAACGGCGACAGTGCGATGGAGGCTTCGCTGAAGGGCGCGAGCGAGATCGGCTTCACCGTGATCTCGCTGACGGTGTCGCTGATCGCGGTCTTCATTCCGCTGCTGTTCATGTCGGGTCTCGTCGGGCGCATGTTCCGGGAATTTGCGTTGACGCTGACCATCGCGGTCGTGACCTCGGCCGTGGTCTCGTTGACGCTGACGCCGATGATGTGCTCGCGCCTACTCAAGCATGCGCACGAGGAACTGGCCGTGCCGGGACTGGCCGCGATCAGCCGCTTCATCGACCGCACGGTCGATGGCTATCACAGATCGCTTTTGTGGGTCCTGGAACGCCAGCGCGCCACGCTGGTCGTAACCTTCGCCACGCTGATTGCGACCCTGGTCCTCTACGTTGTCGCGCCAAAGGGGTTCCTGCCGCTGCAGGACACCGCCTCGATCACGGCGGTGACGGAGGCCGGGCCCGACGTGTCGATTGCCGAGATGAAGAGACGGCAGGCCGAGGCGGCCGACGCCATCAGGGCCGACCCCGACGTGGTCGGCGTGGTCTCGGTGATCGGCGCGGGCTCGGTCAACCCGACCACCAATGTCGGCCGGCTCGTCATGAGCCTGAAGCCGCGCGGCGAGCGGCGTGACGACATCACGGGCGTCGTGGCCCGGCTGAAGGAGCGGGTATCGGGCATCCCCGGCATGACCGTCTATTTCCAGCCGGTGCAGGACGTGCAGATCTCGACCCAGTCGAGCCGCTCGCAATACCAGTACACGCTGACCGGCACCGATGCGTCGCTGGTCTCGGAATGGGCACGCAAGCTGGTCGCGGAGATGCGGCGTGATCCCTTGTTCCGGGACGTATCCTCCGAGGCGCAGGAAGGGGGCTTGCGGGCCCAGCTCGATGTCGACCGCACCCGCGCCGGCCAGCTCGGCGTCAGCCTTCAGGCCATCACCGACACGCTCAACGACGCCTTCGCCCAGCGACAGATATCGACCATTTACGGGCAGGCCAACCAGTACCGCGTGGTGCTGGAGGCGCTGCCGATGTACCAGCGCGATCCCTCGATCCTGTCGAAGCTCTACCTGCCGGGCGCCGCCAGCACCACCGTCGGCGCGCCGAACGCGCAGGTGCCGCTGTCGGCGGTGGCGACGCTGAAGCGGACAACGGCGCCGCTCGCGATCTCGCACCAGGCGCAGTTCCCGTCTGTGTCGCTCAGCTTCAACCTCGCGCCGGGCGCGGCGCTCGGCGATGCCGTCGAGGCGGTGAAGACGATCGAGACCCGCATCGGCATGCCCAACAGCATCGTCGGCGTCTATGCCGGCGATGCCGCCGAATTCGCCAAGGCGCTCGCCGGACAGCCCTGGCTGCTGCTTGCCGCCGTGATCACCATCTACATCGTGCTTGGCGTGCTCTATGAGAGCTACATCCATCCGATCACGATCCTCTCGACGCTGCCCTCGGCCGGCGTCGGCGCGATCCTGGCGCTGATGCTGTGCGGTCAGGATCTCTCGGTGATCGGCCTGATCGGCATCATCCTCCTGATGGGCATCGTCAAGAAGAACGCGATCATGATGATCGACTTCGCGCTGGAGGCCGAGCGCGGGCAGGGCATGTCGCCGAACGAGGCGATCGTGCAGGCGTGTCTTCTGCGCTTTCGTCCCATCATGATGACGACGCTGGCAGCGCTGTTCGGCGCGCTGCCGCTCGCGATCGAGAGCGGCACCGGCGCCGAGCTGCGCTTCCCGCTCGGCATCTCCATCATCGGCGGCCTGCTGCTCAGCCAGCTCCTGACGCTCTACACCACTCCCGTGATCTATCTCGCGCTCGACCGCATCAACCGCCGCCTCGAGCAGGCGCTGCCGCCCGCCGAATCCGGCGGACCGCCGGTCGCCGGCGCGACCGAGGGGATGCAGTGATGGCATCGATCTCGGAGCCCTTCATCCGCCGGCCGGTCGCGACCACGCTGCTGTCGATCGGGTTGTTCCTGCTGGGTGTCGTCGCCTACCATTTCCTGCCCGTCGCCTCGGTCCCGAACGTCGACTTTCCTGCCATCTTCGTCTCGGCCAGCCGGCCCGGCGCCGATCCTTCCGTGATGGCGGCCACGGTGGCATCGCCACTGGAGCGGCGGTTGGGCGAGATCGCCGGCATCAACCAGATCACCTCGACCTCGACCCTCGGCACGACCAGCATCCAGCTCCAGTTCGACATCGGCCGCAATATCGACAAGGCCGCACGCGACGTGCAGGCGGCGATCAACGCCGCGATGGTCGACCTGCCGAGCGACCTGCCGACGCTGCCGCGCTTCCGCAAGGCGAACACGGCCGGCGCGCCGGTTTTCGTGCTGGCGCTGACCTCGAAGACGCTGTCGGCAAGCGCGATCTACGACGTCGCCGATACCGTGCTGGCGCAGCGCATCTCGCAGGTGCCGGGCGTCGGCGACGTCACCGTGTCCGGTGCCGACCAGCCGGCCGTGCGGGTACAGCTCAACCCCGTGGCGCTGTCGAACGCTGGGATCGCCACCGACGACGTCCGGACCGCGATCATCAACGCCAACCCGCTCGGTCCCGTCGGCATTTTCGAAGGCGAGCGTCAGAGCGAGACGCTGGCGCTCAATCGGCAGATGCGTACCGCGAAAGAGTTCCGCGACATCATCATCAAGAGCTCCAACGGCAATTTCGTGCGGCTCTCGGACGTCGCCGACATCGAGGATTCCGTCCGCAACGCCCGCTCGATCGCCTGGTTCAACAAGCAGCCGGCGGTGCTGATCCAGATCACCAAGCAGGGTGATGCCAACGTCATCGACACCGTCGACAGGGTGAAGGCGCTGATCCCCGCGCTGAAGCAGTGGATACCGGCCGGCGTCGAGGTCTCCACTTTGGTCGACCGCACCGGCACGATCCGCGCCAGCGTGCTGGACATGCAGTGGACCCTGCTGGCGACCGCGTTCCTGGTGATGGCCGTGGTGTTCGTGTTCCTGCGACGGCTGACCCCGACGATCGCGGCCGGCATCTCGGTGCCGCTGGCGCTGGCCGGCACCTGCGCCGGCATGTGGGTCGCGGGCTTCTCGATCGACAATCTGTCGCTGATGGCGCTGGCGATTTCCGTCGGCTTCGTGGTCGACGACGCCATCGTCATGATCGAGAACATGTACCGCAACCTCGAGCATGGCATGCGGCCGTTCCGGGCGGCGCAAGAGGGCGCGAAGCAGATCGGCTTCACGGTGGTCTCGATCAGCCTGTCGCTGATCGCGGCGTTCACGCCGCTGATCTTCATGGACGGCATCGTCGGCCGGCTGCTGCGCGAGTTCTCGCTGACGCTGACCTTCGCCATCCTGGTCTCGACGCTGGTGTCGCTCACGGTCACGCCGATGATCTGCGCCCATTACATCCGGCAGACCACGTCAGGCACCGCGACCCTGTTCGACCGCGTCGTCGAAGGCTCGCTGTCGCGCCTCGTCGCCTTCTACGCCCGCACCTTGCGTACCGTGCTGGAATTTCCGCTGCTGACGCTGCTGGTGTTCTTCGCCACCATCGCGCTCACGGTGACTCTCTACATCAAGGTCCCCAAGGGCTATTTCCCGACGGACGATTCCGGTTTCATCATCGGCGCGACGCGCGCCTCGGCCGACATCTCGTTCCAGTCGATGCTCGGCCTGCAGCAGCGGCTGGCCGACATCGTGATGAAGGATCCGGCTGTCGCCGGCATCGGCTCGACCGTCGGCAGCGGCGGGGGACCGGGCGGGGCGACCTCGAACCGCGGCACCATGTTCATCAGCCTGAAGCCGCCGGAGGAGCGCGACCACGTCTCGACGCAGGTCGTGATCGACCGCCTCAGGCGCGCGCTATACCCCGTGCCCGGCATCCGGCTATTCATGTTCGCCGCCCAGGACGTCCGTGCCGGCGGGCGACAGAGCGATTCCGATTACCAGTACACGCTGACCAGCACCGATCTCGGCCTGCTGCAGAAATGGGCGCCGATCGTGGCCAAGCGCATGGAGAGCGTGGAGGGCATCACCGACATCTCCAGCGATCGCGATCCTGGCGGGCTTCAGCTCACGCTTTCCATCGACCGCCAGAAAGCCTCGGCGCTCGGCGTCAAGGTTCAGGACATCGACAACGCGCTCAACAATGCGTTCGCGCAGCGGCAGATCTCGATCATTTATACCCAGCGCAACCAATACATGATCGTGCTGGAGATCGACCCGAAATTCCAGGTCGATCCCTCCAACCTCGACCGCATCTATGTCGCCGGCGCGGCCGACGCCCAGGTGCCGCTCTCGGCCGTGGTGCATGCGACGCGCGGGCTCGCCGCGCTGGCGGTCTACCACTCGCAGTCGTTCCCTTCGACCACGGTGTCGTTCAACCTGCTGCCGGACGTGCCGTTGCAGGCCGCGACGCAGAACATCCAGCGCGCGGTCGAGGAACTGCACATGCCCGAGGGCATTCGCGGCAGCTTCGACGGCAATGCCGGGGACTTCGCCAGGACCAGCGGCCGCCAGCCGCTGCTGATCCTCGGCGCGCTGGTCGCGATGTATATCGTGCTGGGGGTGCTCTACGAGAGCCTTGCCCATCCGCTCACGATCATCTCGACACTGCCCTCGGCCGGACTCGGCGCACTGCTCGCCCTGCAGATCACCAACACGCCGCTGACGGTGATCGCCTTCGTCGGCATCATCCTGCTCATCGGCATCGTCAAGAAGAACGGCATCATGATGGTGGATTTCGCGCTCGACGCCGAACGCCGGCGCGGCCTGTCCTCGGCGGAGGCGATCTTCGAGGCCTGCCAGGCGCGCTTCCGCCCGATCCTGATGACGACCATGGCGGCGCTGTTCGCCGGCATTCCGCTCGTGGTGGCGACCGGCCCCGGCACGGAGCTGCGCCGCCCGCTCGGCATCACCATCATCGGCGGCCTGTTCGTCTCGCAGATCCTGACGCTCTACACCACGCCCGTGATCTATCTCCTGATCGACCGCCTGCGGCGCCGTTCCGAGCCGCGTCCGCTGGCGGCACCGGCGGAATAGGTTGTTGAAGCTCCGCGCGAAGCGTATAGCGCGCCCATGTCGAACCTAGCAGATACGGCCGCTGCCGATCCCATTCCCGAATGCCCGCACTGCCAGAAGCCGATGCCGCTGTGCATCTGCGACAGTGTTACGCCGATCGAGAACCGGCTGTCGCTCCTGATCCTCCAGCATCCGCAGGAGCAGGACAGGGCGCTCGGCACCGCGCGGCTGCTTGCCAGGCATTTCGCCGATGCCACGGTGCGGGTCGGCCTGTCCTGGCCGAGCCTGTCCAAGGCACTGGGACGGCCGGTCGAGAACGCCTCGCACTGGGCCGTGCTCTATCTCGGCTCGGCCCGGGCGGTCGATCTCGAGGCCGAAGGCGAGATCGTCGCGCTCAACCGCAAGGGTGAGGTCGCCGAGAACCAGCGCGCGATCCTTGGCAAGCTGGAGGGCGTGGTGCTGCTCGACGGCACCTGGAGCCAGGCCAAGGCGCTGTGGTGGCGCAATCCGTGGATGCTCAAGTGCCAGCGCGTGATCCTCAATCCGGCGCACCCCTCGCGTTACGGGCGTCTGCGCCGCGAGCCGCGCAGCGACGGGCTCTCGACCATCGAGGCCGCGGCGACGATTCTCGCCGGACTCGAGCGGCGTCCTGACATCGCCGACACGCTGCATGCGAGTTTTGAGCGGCTGTTGACCCGGTACCGCGAGGTCCAGGCCGAGATGCCGGAATTGGCGCCCAAACCGGCCCCGAAGGGCCGCCGACGCGACTTCCGGCGTCGCAAACGCGCCTGACTTCGATCCACATCGGAAGAGCGCCATCGTTCCCACAGTCGGACGAAGGCGGTTGCCTAAACGCTTCATCCCCTATATTGCTCCGCCCTTACGGGGCCACGTGGCGGAGTGGTTACGCAACGGTCTGCAAAACCGTGTACACCAGTTCAATTCTGGTCGTGGCCTCCATCGCAACCTTCTGATTTCCCAACGCAAACTGTCATCACCGCGAGTTCCGCCGAACGCGCGGATGAGGCTTGGCGCGCCTTGGCCACCGGGTTTGCCCGGGGGTGCGATTCAGGCCCTGTGGCATAGAGTTCGCATCTGCGAAGAGACGCATCCAAAACCCTGGAGCTGGAGAGCACGTGGGCGAAATCGTCCGATTTATTCCGAAATCCGAGCTGGAGCGGAACCGCCTCATTGCCGAGGCGCGCGCGATCTATGACAGCATCTTTCCGCCGGCTGCACCCGATCGGGCGCCGCAGGATGGCGAGGAACGCGTCAAGAGCTGATCGTGGTCGCGCCCGGTCCGGGCTCGATAATGCCAAAGCGCCCGCGATGGGGCCGGATCCGGTCAGGCGAAAGCGCCCTCAGCAGGCCGCATACCAGCCGTCGGGAAAGGGCAGGAGGGGCCAGGCGCCCTCGTTGTCATTGGCGGCCTTTGGAGTCGTCCTGGGCGTCGCGTCGAAACTCCACGAGCGGGGCACGAATTCCTCCTCCGGCGCGGGAGCCTGATCTTCAAGGACCATGACGTCCCGGACGGCATCCAGCAGCAGGTTGAATTCGGCTTCGCTCATCACACCCTCCGGAACGCGGATGAGGCAATGTCGCAAAGCCGGCTTGTTTTCGGATTGACCCGATCGCTCGCATTTTAACGATCCGGCGATCGGGACCCGATTGGTTAGCGATTCCTGAAAAAGGCCCGCGCGAGTCCTACGTGCCGCCACGGCCTCGTTGGTGTGAAAGAGATCACATTCCCACTGGCTTATTTCTCCTGGCTCTTCGCACCAAAGTCGCCCGCCGCAGGCCGGGCGGGCAAGGCAGGACAGAGCAGCGACGGGCCTGCACCCCTGACGTTTACCGCCTCCGCGCCGGCGAGATCCCCAACGACCGCGCCATCACGGCCCGCTTGCGCCGCAACCGGTCCAGCCTCAGCGAAGCCTGTCGTCGCGCGGCGTTCGACCAGGCTGGCGGCTGAGTCGTGCGGCCTGTGGGTTTGTGCGCAGCAAGCACCTCGTACGGGCTCGCGAATCCGGCCCAGTGAGCCTGTGGATATGCTGCGGACAGGCTGTGGAGGGCCGGTGGATTTGCTGCGGATGCCGACCGTAGATGCTTCTGTCCGGCGCCATATCTCCATCGGTAAATGTCACATCTCTGTTAAATTACCTCACCAAATGATTGTCTGACCGGATAGTTCGCTGCGTCGGCCGGGATCATTTGGTTCTCCCGAATTCGAAAATCCCGCCCCCGCACCGTTTCGTGGCCTGCGAACAGTTTTTGTGCAGCCGTCTGCCCAAACGCCGGGCGCACTCCATCCAATTTTTTGTACGCCCGCGGACAAGCTTTTCGCGGCGCACTCCCGCACGCTTCCGCCCGATCACTGGATCACGGCAGGCGCCATGACATTCGGAGGAACTGGCGAGATGGAGAAATTGGTTGGGCCCCAGGCGCGGCGGGGATTTGCGCGCGCATCATTGCCACGGCGCAAGCTTATGCTCGGCGCCGCCATCGCTTTCGGACTCGTCGCCGCCGCGCCGCTGAGCGCGCAGGCCGCAGCGCCCGCCGCCTGCGCCGCACTTCAGGAAAAGTATCCGGACTGGAAGGGCAAGACGCTCGTCAACGCCATCAACCCGCACACGCCGGGCTATGAGACCATCGATCCCAAGGATCCCAGCAAGTATATCGGCTTCGACATCGATCTCGGCGAAGCCATCGGCGAATGTCTCGGCTTCAAGCTGACCTACAAGGCGGTGACGTTCGCGGCGCTCCTCACCACGCTCGCCGCCGGACAGGCCGACATCGTGATCTCCGACATCTACGCCACCAAGGAGCGCGCCAAGGCCGCCGACTTCATCACCTACTCGAAGGTGTTCGACGGCGTGCTGGTCGCCAAGGGCAATCCGAAGGGTATCAACGGCATCAACATGTCGCTGTGCGGCGCCGCTGCTGCCGAAAACACCGGCTACGTCGAGGTGCCCCTGATCCAGGCGTTGATCCCGGAGTGCAAGAAGGCCGGCAAGCCCGAACCGACCATCCAGCTCTACGACAACAACGCCAACTGCATTCAGGCGATCCTGGCCGGCCGCGCCGACACCTACATCAACGACGTCAACACCGTCGACAGCGCCGTAAAAGCCTATCCGGACAAGCTGGAGAAGGCGATCGCGGTGACGATCCCGTATTCCGTCGGCATCGCCGTGCCCAAGAACAAGCCGAAATTCCGCGACGCCGTGCTCGCCGCGCTGATCGAGGTGCAGAAGGCCGGCACACACATGGAGCTTCTGAAGAAGCATGGGCTCGATGTGAACAACTTCATGGAGCCGGAAATTCTCACGGCCGACTGATGTCGCTGTTCCTTCACTACCTGAGCATGCCGTATCTGCTCGCGGGCATCGAGGTCACCCTCGAGGTGACTGCCCTCGGGCTCGGCGGCGGATTGATCCTCGGATTGATCCTCGCCGGCATGCAGCTCTCCCGCTTCTGGCCCCTGGCGGCGATCGCCAGGGCCTATACCGTGATCTTCCGCGGCACGCCGCTGATCCTCCAGATGGTGTTCGCCTACGACGCGCTGCCGCATATCGGCATCAAGCTGCCGGCGGTGCTGGCCGCCGGCCTCGCGCTCGCCTGCAACGAGGCGCCGTTCATCGCGGAGATGCTGCGCGCCGGCGTGCTCGGTGTCGACCGCGGGCAGCTGACGGCGGGGCAAGCCCTCGGCATGACGCCGTCAGTGCTGATGCGCAGGATCATCGCGCCGCAGGCCATCCGCACCATGATCCCGGCCTTCGGCAACGAGGCGGTGAGTGCGTTGAAGAATTCCTCGCTCGCCTCCGTCGTCGCGGTGCAGGAGCTGACCTTGCGCTCGACGCAGCTGGCGTCCTCGACCTTCGACTTCTTCTCGATCTTCTTCGCCTCGGGTCTGCTCTATCTCGTGCTGACCGCGACCATCAGCGCGATCCAGCTCTTCGTCGAATGGTGGCTCGATCTCGACCGCACCACGCGCCGCGAGCGCAAGCTCGCCGATTATCTGCCCTGGCGCCGCGTCGATCTGGTCTCCAAGGTCGAACTCGCCGATGCGACGGTCGCCGATCCCGCGCCCGCGCCAGCAGAGCTCGCGGCCACCCCACCGCTGGCCCTGACGCGCGAGGAGCGCGCCCGCCGCGCCGCGACGATTGCGCGCAACAATATCGCGGTCGAAGTGAAGGACCTCACCAAGAGCTATGGCCAGCAGAGGGTGCTCGGCGGTCTCGACCTCACGGTGCGGGTCGGCGAAGTGGTCGCGCTGCTCGGCCCCAGCGGCTCCGGCAAGAGCACGCTGCTTCGCTGCATCAACCACCTCGAGAACTGGGACGCCGGCACCGTACGCGTCGGCGGCCGGCGTCTCGGCTTCAGCGAGAATGGCAAGCCGTTGTCGCCGCGGTCGATCGCCAATGAGCGCGCCAGCGTCGGCGTCGGCATGGTGTTCCAGCAGTTCAATCTGTTCGCGCATCTGTCGGCGAAGGAGAACATCGCCGGTCCCCTGCGCTGGGTTCACGGTATGACCCGCATCGACGCCGACCGCCGCGCGGCCGAGCTGCTCGACCGCGTCGGGCTCTCGCATCGCGCCCACGCCCTGCCGCGGCATCTGTCCGGCGGCCAGCAGCAGCGCGTCGCCATCGCCCGCGCGCTGGCGCCGAACCCGAGCGTGCTGCTGCTGGACGAGCCGACCTCGGCGCTCGATCCGGAGCTGGTCAACGAGGTGCTTGAGGTGATCCGCCGCCTCGCCATCGACGACGGCCTCACCATGATCATCTCGACGCACCAGATCCGTTTCGCCGACGAGGTCGCCGACCGCGTCGCCTTCCTGAGTGGCGGCGCGATCATCGAGGAGGGGCCGGCGCACGAGGTGCTCTCCAATCCCCGCAATCCGCTGACGGCGCGATTCCTCAGCGTGATGGAAGCCGACAAGACTCCGGAGGCGGTGCGATGAGCGGCGCATCCGCAAGGTTCAAGACTCCCGAAGAGGCCACCTCATGAAGCATGTGACGCTGCCGGTTTCGCCGAAAACCGTCCACTGGGGCTATTTCTCCAAGACAGTCGCGCCGGCCCTGACGCTGCGCTCCGGGGATCGTGCCACCATCGAGACACTGACCCATCATGCCAATGACGATTACGAGCGCATGATCCAGGGCGATCCCGGCGCCGAGAGCGTGTTCCAGTGGACGCGCGAGCACAAGGCTGTCGCGCGCCGCGGCTCCGGCCCGACGGAGGGCCCGTTCATTCGCGGCGCAGGCGAGGGGATCGGCGTGCATTTGCTCACCGGACCAGTCGCAATCGAAGGCGCCGAGCCCGGTGACATCCTGGAAGTGCGAATCCTCGACGTCCGGCCACGGCCGAGCTGCAGCGCCTGCCATGCCGGCCGCTGCTTCGGCTCCAATGTCGCAGCCAATTGGGGCTTTCACTATCACGACCTGATCGAGGAGCCGAAGCCGCGCGAGGTCGTCACCATCTTCGAGCTCGACACCTCCGGCGAACCCTATGCGAAGGCGGTCTACAATTACGTCTGGACGCCGCAGACCGACCCCGACGGCATCGTGCACCCGACCATCGACTATCCCGGGGTGCGCGTCGATCACGCCACCATCAGGAAGCGCGAGAACATCCTCTCCAGCCTGAAGGTGCCGGCGCGACTGCATTTCGGCACGATGGGCCTCGCGCCATCGGAAGCCGATTTCGTCAGCTCGATCCCGCCGAGCTACACCGGCGGCAACATCGACGACTGGCGTATCGGAAAAGGCGCGCGGATGTTCTATCCGGTTGCCGTCCCCGGCGCCTATTTCTCGGTCGGCGATCCCCATGCCGCGCAGGGCGACAGCGAGCTCGGCGGCACCGCGATCGAGACCTCGCTGACCGGCGATTTCGAGTTCATCCTGCACAAGAAGGCCGACCTTGCCGGCACCAGCCTCGAAGGCCTCGACCACCCGATGCTGGAGACCGACCACGCCTGGTCGTTCTACGGTTTCACCTATCCGAACTATCTCGCCACGCTCGGCGCCGATGCACAAACCGAGATTGCCAATCACAGCAGTCTCGACCGTGCGATGCGCGATGCGTTCAGGAAGCTGCGCCGGTTTCTGATGACCGTGCATCGCCTCAGCGAGGACGAGGCGATCTCGCTGATGTCGGTCGGCGCAGATTTTGGCGTCACCCAGGTGGTCGATGCCAATTGGGGCGTCCACGGCACGATCCGCAAGAACATCTTCCGGTGCGACTGAATTTCCCTGCTTCGTCATTCGTGGCGACGAAACGCGTCGAACCTGGAATCCATTTCACCACCGTCTCCTTTGCGCAATGGATTCCGGGTTCGCGCTCGCGCGCGCCCCGGAATGACCAAGGGGCCATCCTCCACACTTTGAAGAACGGTCCAATTCCCGGGTGCACGCTTGACCAATGAAACTTATTTGCGGCCCATTGCCGCGACGGACGATCGCGTGCGTCTGGCACGGAGGTTGCTTCGATCGACTGCAATCTGGGTCGATCCGATGAGCTTCCGCCCGTTCACGAGCGAGTCCTACGCGCAAGACGACCGCCCAGAAGCCTGGCGGGACGTGCTGGCCGCGGTCGGCCTGCAGCCGGCGGGTGGCCACAGCGTATTGGACGGACACGCGACCGCATCGCACCGGCACGCCGCCGGTGTCGCGCTGACGCGCATGGCTGCGGGTGCGCAGAGCGTCGTTCCGCTCTCACGAGCAAGCGAGGACCTTCCCGTCGCACTGATGCCGGTCGAGGACGGCATGGTGCTGAAGAGCGCCGGCAGTCATCGTATCGTTCCCGTCGGTCATCTCGTGCTGCTGCCGCGCAGCGGCGACTGGAGCATCGTGTTCCAGCGCGACATGCGCGCCATCGTGCTGTCGGTGACATCGGAGGCGCTGCACGGTCGCCTGTCGGGCAAGCCGCGGCTCGGCGGGCCCCGCGTCGTTCCGCCGAGCGGCTTTGCCGACGTCTTCTCCCGTCTGCTCGATGCCACTGCACGGACGCTCGACACCCTGAGCGATCCCGAATGGAATTCGGTCGCGCAGTCCTTCGTCGATCTGTTGCTGACGCTGGTGCATCAGCTGGCGTCCTCGGCCTCCGATGCTGGATCGAGCGCGACGCAGGCCGCGCTGCTGCACCGGATCTGCCAGACCATCGAGCGTCGCCTCGACGATCCCGATCTGGTGCCGGCGCGCGTCGCGCAGGCCGAGGGAATTTCCGAACGTTACCTGCAAAAGCTGTTCGAGACGGTCGGGGACAATTTCACCCACTACGTTCGCGAGCGCCGCCTCCAGCGCGCCTGGGCCGATCTATCCAACCCAACCGAGGCGCATCGCTCGATCTCGGAGATCGCCTACGCCTACGGTTTTGGCGACTCCGCGCATTTCAGCCGCGCCTTCCGGCATCGCTTCGGCCTGCCGCCGCGCGAGTTTCGCCAGCAGGAGGCCGAGCGCGCGACGGCACAGCACGGCGTCGCCGGCCAGCGCGGCTGGCCGCAGGAGGCACTGGCGCAGCTTCGCGTCCATCAGAGCGTGGAGACGCGCAGCAGCGTCGCCTGCGCCGGCGCCGAGGCGCGCACGACCGCCGAACGCCGTCATCACCATCTCCCGGTCGAGGCCAGCCGCGTCCATTGGGGTTATTTCAGCCGCTCGCTGCCGCCGCAGATCGAGATTGCCTCGGGCGACACCATCACCATCGAGACGCTGACGCAGCACGCCTCCGACGATCCCGAGTTGATGATCGCCGGCGATGCCGCCGCCGAAAGCGTGTTCGGCTGGACACGGGACAGGAAGAACGTCGACCGCCGCGGCGCAGGGCCCATGGATGCCAGCGTGTTCGGCCGCGGTGCCGGCGAGGGCTTTGGCGTGCACATCTGCACCGGACCCGTCGCTGTGAAGGACGCCCAGCCAGGTGATGTGCTGGAGGTGCGCATCCTCGACATCGTGCCGCGGACGAGCCGCAATCCGAACCATGCGGGCCGCGTGTTCGGCTCCTCGGTCGCAGCGTGGTGGGGCTATCACTACAACGAGTTTCTCGGCGGTCCGAAGCCGCGCGAAGCGGTTACCATCTACGAGATTTTCGACGACGCCGAGGTGCCGCACGCCCGTGCACTCTATTCCTACCGCTGGGAGCCGCAGACCGATCCGTTTGGCGTCGTGCACACCACCTACGACTACCCCGGCGTTCCCGTCGCACCCGTCACGAACAAGCGCCGCCATGGCGTACTCGACGGCATCAAGATCCCCCTGCGTCCGCATTTCGGCGTGATCGCCGTGGCGCCGCGCGAGGTCGATTTCGTCGATTCCGTGCCGCCATCCTATTTCGGCGGCAATCTCGACAATTGGCGGCTGGGGAAGGGGGCAGCCGTGTATCTTCCGGTCTCGGTTCCCGGTGCACTGCTGTCGGTCGGCGATCCCCATGCCGCGCAGGGCGACGGCGAGCTCAGCGGCACCGCAATCGAGTGCTCGATGACCGGTACCTTCGAGGTGATCCTGCACAAGAAGGCCGATCTCGCCGGCCAGCCCTTCGCCGATCTCTCTTACCCCCTGATCGAGACCGAGACCGATTGGGTGCTGACAGGCTTCAGCCACCCGAACTATCTCGCGGAATTCGGCGCCCAGGGGCAGAGCGAGGTCTACGCCAAGTCCTCGCTCGACCTCGCCATGAAGGACGCGTTCCGCAAGATGAGGCGCTTCCTGATGAACGTCAAAGGCCTCAGCGAGGACGAGGCGATCGCGCTGATGTCGGCCGCCGTCGATTTCGGCGTGACGCAGGTGGTCGACGGCAATTGGGGCGTGCACGCCATCCTCAGCAAGCGCCTGTTTCAGGACGCATCTTAACAAGGACACTCAAGTGAAATTCCACATGATCAGCGGCGGACCGAAGCCGGTCGCGCCTTTCAGCCATGCGGTCGAAACCGATGGCTTCGTCTTCGTGACCGGTCAGATGCCCGATACGCCGCGGACGCCGGGCGTGCTGCCCGAGGGCATCGTCGCGCAGACCCGCGCGGTGATGGAGAATTTGAAGGTGGTCCTTGCCGGCCTCGATCTCGGCCTCGAGCACGTCGTGATGACGCGCGTGTATCTGACCCGCTTCAAGGAGGACTATGCGGCCATGAACGAGACCTACCGAACGTTCTTCGCACCGGACCGCCTGCCGGCCCGCACCTGCGTCGGCGTGACCGGGCTTGCCTACGACGCGCTGATCGAGATCGATCTGGTGTGCCGGCGGCCGTGATCGTCCGCAGCCTCGATGGCGCCAACAGGACTACAAGTAGCGCAACCTTCGCACAGTGGAGCGTGGGTGCCCGGCCGGCAGCCGGTCTTCCCTGCGCCCTCTGACTGACGAGGGGTGTCAAGATGCAGCAAAGCTCGGGCGAGACAAGCCGCGAGGCAGCGCACGTGTGTCTGCAACCGAAGATTTGCGTCGCTGGAGAGAAGGCATTGCTTCGAGCTTCGTCGTTGCGAGCGTTGCGCAAGCAATCCAGAACCCATCCTCGGAAAGTCCCTGAAGGAGGAACCGTTCCAGACCTTCCTCAAGGCGCGTTGCGGATGATGACGAATTCGTCCTTTGCAAGCGCAAGCGGCTTTGTTATACGCAGCCGCGCGCGAACGAACGGTTCGCCTTTTCCTCGGTAGCTCAGCGGTAGAGCATCCGACTGTTAATCGGATGGTCGCTGGTTCGAATCCAGCCCGGGGAGCCAAATTCTACTGACAACTCAGTAGCTTATGCCCGCATCCTCATGCGGCGCGCGATCTTCTTCGTCTGACTTTGAAGCACGGCCTCCGTAATCCAGCGTGGAATCACGGTTGAACAGATGTGCGCGCGGGCGCGGTGGCGCCATGTGGACGGCGCCAAATCGACTCAATTCGAATCGAGCATCGACCCGCCGGACATTTACGGAGCTCATTCGATGCCAGACATCCAGGCTGACCGTTCTCTCATGGCCCCCTCGATTCTGCCGGCCGACGTTCCCGAACTCAGCGACGACGAATGCATCGCCCGTCTGGCGCGCGCGGTCGAGACGCCGGATTCGGCACGGCTGGACGAGGTCGCCGCTCTGATCGGCCGCCTCGCGGTGGCGATCGAGTAGGACTGGTCGACCCTCCGATTGGGCAGTTGCGGAAGCCTTGGTCTCCCGGGGCCAACGGCCATGTTGCGTTTTGACCGAGCATGCTCCAAAGATGCCGCGAATTTCTTCCGCGGCATTGTCCGCATTGCAGGGTCTGCAAATGTCCGGTTTCTCGACCGCGCGCCAGAACATGGTCGATGGCCAGGTGCGCACCAATGACGTCACCGATCGTCGTGTTCTCGATGCCATGCTCACGGTTCCGCGCGAGGCCTTCGTGCCTGCCGCCCGGCAGGCGCTGGCCTATCTCGATCTCGACCTCGACGTGAGCGAAGGCGGCGCCAAGCGGTTCCTGATCAAGCCGGCGCTCACCGGCAAGCTGCTTCAGGCCGCCGAAATCGGCGAGGGCGACAGCGTGCTGGTCGTCGGCTGCGCCACGGGGTACCTCGCCGCGCTGACCGCCAAGCTTGCGCGGCAGGTCGTCGCGACCGAGTGCGATTCGGCCTTGGCCACGAAAGCCAAGGACGCCTTCACCGCCCTGGGGCTTGCCAATGTCACCTGCCGGGTGGCGGTGGCGGCATGCCCTGAAGGAGAGCCTTCTGCCGCTCCCTATGACGTCATCGTCCTCAACGGAGCGGCCGAGGTGATGCCGGAAGCCCTGCTCGGGCAGCTGAAGGAGGGGGGGCGTCTGGTGGGGGTGTCGGCCGAATCCAGGCCGCCGCGGGCCATGATCGTGACCCGTACCCACGGTGAATTCGGCCATCGGGCCCTGTTCGATGCCGCGGCCCCGGTCCTTCCCGGGCTGGAACGGGCCGCCGCCTTCGTGTTCTGACGGGCCAAAGCCCGCCAAAATCCCGTTCCGAATCAGAAGTGTGGCAGGGATGCTGCACGTGAAGAGTTTCCGCTGAGAACCACCCTCAGGTAGTTCCGTCGCGCTCGCCCCCGTCCTATGTTGCAGCGGGGCGACGACTCCTCGTAGACGGTAAACCCACCTCGTGGGCACGGGGTGGGCGTTAGATGAACGGAATTTAAGGGATGCATGGGGTGAAGCTCTTCACCGGAGCTGCGGTTTCGGTCCTGCTGCTGGCGCTTGCCGGGCCGACGCCTGCCTTGGCGGAGACCATGGAAGGCGCGCTGGTGCGCGCCTATCAGGACAATCCGCAACTCAACGCGCAGCGCGCCCAGGTGCGTGTGACCGACGAAAACGTGCCTCAGGCACTGTCCGGATATCGCCCGAGAGTTTCGCTGACCGCGAGCGCCGGCTATCAATATCAGGACATATTGAGCGCGCCGGGCACCGCACCAATCAACGGGACCACCGTCCCCCGCAGCTCCGCCCTTACCATTCAGCAGTCTCTGTACAACGGCAACCAAACCGCCAACCGGGTTCGGGGCGCAGAGCATCAGGTCTCCGGCGCGCGCGAGGGGCTGCGCAATCTCGAGCAGAGTGTCCTGTTCTTGGCGGCGCAGACGTACATGGATTATCTGCGCGATTCGGCGACGGTCGAGGTCAACAAGAGCAACGTCCGGGTGCTCGAGCAGACGTTGAAGCAGACCCGCGACCGCTTCAACGTCGGCGAAGTCACTCGCACTGACGTGGCGCAATCGGAAGCGCAGTTGGCTGCAGGGCGAACGCTGGAGCAGCAGTCCGAGGCCACGCTGACGGCGACGCGCGCGACCTATCGCCGTGTGATCGGCAACGACCCTGTCAACCTTGCGCCCGGCTCGCCGGTGGATCGTTTGCTGCCGCCGTCGCTGGCAAGAGCGATCGATCTTGCGCTTACTGAGAACCCGACCGTCACAGCAGCGATGTTCGGCATCGACGTCGCTTATATGAGCGTGAAGATCAATGAAGGCGCGCTGCTGCCGACGGTCACTTTGCAGGCGACCGCCCAGCAGGCAAACGAACAGTCCTTGATTCAAAACAGGGCGTTCAGCGCCTCCGCAGTCGCGCAAGCTTCGTGGCAGCTCTACGCGGGCGGCTCCGAATATTCCCTGATCCGACAATCCAAGGAGTCGCTGGCCCAGCAGCGTCTCACGCTCGATCAGACTCGTGACCAGGCTCGCGCCGACACCGCATCTGCCTGGGGCCTGCTCCAGGCATCCAAAGCGCAGGTGACGTCCGCACAAGCCCAGGTGACAGCATCCGAGATCGCGCTGAACGGTGTGCGCGAGGAAGCAAAGGCCGGGCAGCGCACCACGCTCGACGTTCTCAATGCGCAGCAGGCGCTGGTCAACGCCCGCATCAATCTCGTGAACGCGCAGCATGATCGCGTTGTGAATTCCTACAGGGTCCTCAGTACCATCGGCCGTTTGTCGCCGCAGGTGCTTGGTCTGCGGACCACAACCTACGACCCCAGCGTTCACTATCATCAGGTACGCGACAGCTGGGCCGGCGTGCGTACGCCCGACGGGCGCTGATTCCCGAAATCATCCGGTCGACCTCGCGAATAGCCGAGGTCGACCGGTGCTTTGCTTGCAATCGCCAAAATCCCTGACATAGCCTTGCCAAGATGATGCGGGTCGATTCGCCCGCGTTGATGTCGTGTGCGTAACGCTTGAGTGCGGGGGGCAGGGCGCACCGCTGCACATTGAGCCGTGATCTGGGGACAAGTCGGGCTGCCGCGGCGAAAATGACGGGCCTCCCGTTGCGGAACCGGCCAATCCTGCCGTGCTTGGTGTAAAACAACGCATGCGAGGGCGTTGATGATGTGGAGTCGGAGATGACGCAGCCTGCAAAGGTCACAGAACCCTCGATGGAGGAGATTCTGGCCTCGATCCGGCGCATCATTGCCGACGATGAGGCAAAGCCCCCGCCTGCTGAGGCCGCCAAGCCCGAGAAGGCCGCAGCCCCCGCGACGCCGCCGAAGCCGCAGGCCATGAACGACATTCCGCCATCCAAGGTCGCGCCCGCAAAACCTGCTGCCGAGAAGCCGGCGCCGCCAGTTGCGAAGCCGGCTCCGCCGCCGCCACCCGCGCCCGCGGCGGACGCCACCAACAACCAGGACGATATCGACGCGCTGCTGGCGGGGCTCGACGCCGCCACACCCGCGCCCGAGGTCCGCGCTCCCGAGCCGGAGCCGGAACCAGAACCCGACGTACTCGAATTGACGGACGAGATGGCGGTGGATCCGACACCGCCTCCGCCGCCGCCCAGCTTCCGCAAGGTCGAGCCGCGCGACGATCTCGAATTCGCCGAATCGTCGCCCCCGCCGCGGCTTACGCCGCCGCCGGCCTACGCGCCGGTGGACTTTGACGCCCCGCCGCTGCCGCCGCAGCAGCCGATCCTCGCGCAATCGACCGTCTCCGCGGTCGAATCCGCCTTCAATTCCCTGGCCCATACGGTGCTCAGCAGCAATGCACGGACGCTGGAGGATTTGGTCAAGGAGATGCTGCGGCCGATGCTGAAGTCCTGGCTCGACGACAACCTGCCGGGCCTCGTTGAACGCATCGTGAAGGCCGAAATCGAGCGAGTCTCGCGCGGCGGCCGCTGAGAAGGGCCGTGCGGCCCCGATATAGCCCCGCTCGTACGCCATATTGGGCTCGTTGACCGGGCCGGAAGCCCGTGCGCTGACCTTTTCGTTGACTTGGCCCCCTCGCGCGGCTTTCTAGCAGCCCCATGATCGAGAAAAATTACCAGCCCGCCGATATTGAAACCCGCATGTCCGTCGTGTGGGAGGACAGCCTTGCCTTCAAGGCTGGTCGCCCCGACCGGCGTGATGCCGTGCCCTTCACCATCGTGATCCCGCCGCCGAACGTGACGGGCTCGCTGCATATGGGCCACGCCCTCAACAACACGCTGCAGGACATCCTGTGCCGGTTCGAGCGCATGCGCGGCCGCGACGTGCTGTGGCAGCCCGGCACCGATCACGCCGGCATCGCCACCCAGATGGTGGTCGAGCGGCAGTTGATGGAGCGCCAGCAGCCCGGCCGCCGCGAGATGGGCCGCGAGAAATTCCTCGAGCGCGTCTGGCGGTGGAAGGCCGAGAGCGGCGACACCATCATCAACCAGCTCAAGCGGCTCGGCGCCTCCTGCGACTGGTCGCGCGAGCGCTTCACCATGGACGAGGGCCTGTCGAAAGCCGTCGTCAAGGTGTTCGTCGAGCTGCACCGCGAGGGACTGATCTACAAGGACAAGCGGCTGGTGAACTGGGACACCAAGCTGCTCACCGCGATCTCCGATCTCGAAGTGCAGCAGACGGAAGTGAAGGGCCACCTCTGGTATCTGCGCTACCCGATCGAGGGCAAAAATTTCAGCCCCGAGGATCCCTCGAGCTTCATCGTGGTCGCCACCACGCGCCCTGAGACCATGCTCGGCGATACCGGCGTTGCCGTGCATCCCGAGGATGAGCGCTATCAGAAGCTGATCGGCAAGAACGTCATCCTGCCGCTGGTCGGCCGCAAGATTGCGATCGTCGCCGACGAGTACTCCGATCCGAAGAAGGGCTCTGGCGCGGTGAAGGTGACGCCGGCGCACGACTTCAACGATTTCGAAGTCGGCAATCGCCACGGCCTGCGCCGGATCAGCGTGCTCGACAGGGAAGGTTGCCTCGATCTCCTCGACAACGAAGATTATCTGCGCGACCTGCCTGAAGGTGCCGCGCAGTTCGCCGAGGAGTTCCACAAGGTCGACCGCTTCGTCGCGCGCAAGCGCATCGTCGAACGCCTGGAATCGTTCGGCTTCGTCGAACGGATCGAGCCGCACACCCACATGGTGCCGCACGGCGATCGCTCCAACAGCGTGATCGAGCCCTACCTGACCGACCAGTGGTACGTCGACGCCAAGACGCTGGCGAGACCTGCGATCGCGGCGGTACGTTCGGGCGAAACGACGTTCGTGCCGAAGAACTGGGAAAAGACCTATTTCGACTGGATGGAGAACATCCAGCCCTGGTGCATCTCGCGGCAGCTCTGGTGGGGCCACCAGATCCCGGCCTGGTACGGACCTGACGGCAAGGTGTTCGTGGCCGAGACCGAGGAGGAGGCCGTCAGTCACGCGCTCGGCTACTACGTCGAGCAGGAAGTCATCACGGTCGAGCAGGGGCGCGAGATGGCGCTCGACCGCAACAAGCGCGAAGGCTTCATCACGCGCGACGAGGACGTGCTCGACACCTGGTTCTCCTCGGCGCTGTGGCCGTTCTCGACGCTCGGCTGGCCCGACGATACGCCCGAGGTGCAGCGCTATTACCCGACCAACGCGCTTGTGACCGGCTTCGACATCATCTTCTTCTGGGTCGCCCGCATGATGATGATGGGCCTGCACTTCATGAAGGAGGTGCCGTTCTCGACCGTCTACATCCACGCCCTCGTCCGCGACGAGAAGGGCGCCAAGATGTCGAAGTCGAGGGGCAACGTCATCGATCCCCTGAATCTGATCGACGAATACGGCGCCGACGCGCTGCGTTTCACGCTGGCGGCGATGGCGGCGCAGGGGCGCGACATCAAGCTCGCCACCAGCCGCGTCGAGGGTTATCGCAATTTCGCGACGAAGCTCTGGAACGCCTGCCGCTTCGCCGAGATGAACCACTGCGCCGTGCCTGAAGGCTTCGAGCCGGCGAAGGCGAAGGAGACGCTGAACCGCTGGATCGCGCATGAGACGGCGCACACCACGCGTGAGGTGACCGAGGCGATCGAAGCCTATCGGTTCAACGACGCTGCGGGCAGTATCTATCGCTTCGTCTGGAACGTCTATTGCGACTGGTATGTCGAGCTTGCAAAGCCCGTGCTGCTCGGTCCGGATAGTCCCGCCAAGGACGAAACCCGCGCCATGGTCGCCTGGGCGCGCGATGAGATCCTGAAGCTGCTGCACCCCTTCATGCCCTTCATCACCGAGGAGCTGTGGGAGGTGACGGCGAAGCGCGAGGGCCTGCTGGCATTGGCGCCGTGGCCGCTGAAGCCGGTCGAACCGACGCCGGAGCAGCTTGCGATGCTCGCGGCGACGACGGGGCCGACCGATGCGCTCGTTTCGCCGGCCTGGGTGCTTCCGATCTTCGATCATGCCGACTTCACCGATCCCGCGGCCGAGGCCGAGATTGGCTGGGTAATCGACCTCGTCACCCAGATCCGCTCCGTACGCGCCGAGATGAACATCCCGCCGGCGACACTGACGGCGCTGGTGCTCGCCGGCGCATCGGCCGAGACCAGGGAGCGCGCGCCGCGCTGGACCGACGTCATCAAGCGCATGGCGCGGCTGTCCGACATCTCCTTCGCCGATCGCGCGCCTGATGGGGCGGTCCAGTTGCTGGTGCGTGGCGAGGTGGCTGCGCTGCCGCTGAAGGGCGTGATCGACGTTGCTGCCGAGCGCACGCGCCTGGACAAGGAGATCGGCAAGGCCGACGCCGACATCAAGCGCGCCGAGTCCAAGCTGGCGAACGAGAAGTTCGTCGCCAACGCGGCCGAGGAGGTCGTCGAGGAGGAGCGCGAAAAGCGCGAGGCCGCGCTGGCCCGCAAGGCCAAGCTGCTCGAGGCGCTGGAGCGGCTGAAGCAGGCGTCGTGAGGTTTCAGTCATTCCGGGATGGTCCGCAGGACCAGACCCGGAATCTCGCGATTCTCAGGTGCGCAATTGCGCACCAGAGTTCGATGCTTCGCATCGCCCCGGAATGACGATCACTTCGGAAACGGCTTGCTCAGAAACTTCGAGCCCTTGACGCCGTAGCGCCAGGGCAGTTCGACCGCCTTGGTGATGCCGATGCGGATGCCGGTCGCGACCTCGACATCCTCGGTGCGCGCATGCAGAGCGATTGGCGGACGGTCCAGCGGCAGCGCGTTGTGCGCGATGGTGATTCCGAGCGCTTCGGTCAGCTTGCCCGGCCCTGAGCACAGCGTATGCGCATCCTGGAGATGCCGGCGCCGGCGCATCGCAGCCAGGCCGTGCGTCGGCTCCAGTGCGCGGATCAGCACGGCGCTGGCCGAGCCTTCCTCCTCGCAAACGAAGTTCACGCACCAGTGGATGCCGTAGGAGCGATAGACATAGGCAAAGCCAGGCGGGCCGAACATCACTTGGTTCCGCGGCGTCGGCCCACGATAGGAGTGTGCCGCCGGGTCGGTATGATGATAGGCCTCGACCTCAACGATGATCCCGCCGACACCATTGACCAGCATGGTCGCGCCGATCAGGTCGGGGGCGACCTCGTGGACGCTGCGGCCGAAAAAGGTCCGCTTCAGCTGCTTGCCGAGCCGCGGTGTGGATGCCTTCGAGATTGGAGCCATTCGAGATGAGAATCGCCTGAGAACAGAGCAGGATATTGCCCATATCTGCCATGTTCCCTAAAGCGGCGCGAGCCGGGTTGCGGCAGGCAGCCAGACCGATTAGGTAGGACCTGAACAGACCGGACACCCCATGGTCGTTATTGTCGATACCATCTCGAACCCGCTGCGCCCGCGCCACCCCGAAAAGGTGAACCGGCCTGATTCCGCTTCGCCGCCGAAGCCGGACTGGATCCGCGTGCGCGCGCCCAACACCCGCGGCTATGCCGACACCCGCAACATCGTGCGGGCGAACGGTCTGCACACGGTATGCGAGGAGGCGGGCTGCCCGAACATCGGCGAGTGCTGGGACAAGAAGCACGCGACCTTCATGATCATGGGTGATACCTGCACCCGCGCCTGCGCCTTCTGCAACGTCAAGACCGGCCTGCCGAATGCGCTGGATGCGGCCGAACCGCAGAACGTCGCCGAGGCGGTGGCCAAGCTCGGCCTTGCTCATATCGTCATCACCTCCGTCGACCGCGACGACCTCGCCGACGGCGGCGCCGAGCACTTCGCCCAGACCATCCGCGCGATCCGGGCCGCGTGCCCCTCGACCACGATCGAGATTCTGACGCCGGATTTCCTGCGCAAGGAGGGGGCCCTCGAGGTCGTGGTCGCGGCGAAGCCCGACGTGTTCAACCACAATCTCGAGACGGTGCCGTCGCGCTATCTCACGGTGCGGCCCGGCGCGCGCTATTTCCATTCGATCCGGCTGTTGCAGCGGGTCAAGGAGCTCGATCCCACCATCTTCACCAAATCCGGCATCATGGTGGGCCTCGGCGAGGAGCGCCACGAGGTGCTCCAGGTGATGGACGATCTGCGTTCGGCAGAGGTCGACTTCCTGACCATCGGCCAGTACCTCCAGCCGACCCGCAAGCACCACGCCGTGATGCGATACGTGCCGCCGGACGAGTTTTCGTCTTACGAGAAGGTCGCCTACACCAAGGGCTACCTGATGGTGTCGGCGAGCCCGCTGACCCGCTCGTCGCATCATGCCGGCGAGGACTTTGCGAGACTGAAGGCCGCGCGGGCAGCTAACGCCCACTGAACCGATATGCCCCGTTTTTCCAGCAAGCGCCGTGTCAATCACAGCGCATCCGAGATGTTCGATCTGGTCGCCGACGTCGAGCGCTACCCGGAATTCGTGCCGCTGTGCAGCGCGCTGAAGGTCCGCCAGCGCATGGCCAAGCCGGACGGCACCGAGGTGCTGGTCGCCGACATGACGGTGTCGTTCAAGCTGGTCAAGGAATCCTTCACCAGCCGCGTGACGCTCGATCGCGCCAACCTGAAGATCCTGGTCGAGTATCTGCAAGGTCCCTTCAGCAACCTCGAAAACCGCTGGACCTTCGAGCCCAAGGGCCAAGAGGGGAGTGAGGGCGTTTGCGACGTCGGATTCTTTCTCGCCTACGAGTTCAGGAGCCGCATGCTGGCGATGCTGATGGGCTCGATGTTCGACGCCGCGTTCGCGCGGTTCTCCACCGCGTTTGAAAAGCGCGCAGACGCGATCTACGGCCGGCCGAAGCTGGCGTCGACGTAGGTAGCTCTCGTGTCCCAGACGCGCTGCAACGCCCTTAGACTAGCGTTGCTGCGCAGAGCCGGAACCCATAGCGACAGACTCCTCACTCGATCGATGGGCCCCGGCTCTGCAGCGCACCGCTGAAGGAGCGCTGCGCTGCGTCCGGGGCACGAGACCTTCCTCAGTCCACCGCCTTCACCACATCCGGCGGCTGCGAGGCGTAGTATGCCGCGGCCTGATCGATCTCCTGCGGCGTCATCGCGCGCGCGATGTTGCGCATCTGCTGGCTAATATCGTTGCGCCGTTCACCGGAGGCGAAGGCCTGGAGCTGCGCCTTCATGTAGGCCTCGGACTGCCCCTCCAGCCACGGGCTGCCGATCTTGTTATCGAGGCTGCCATGGCAGGAGCCGCAGGGCGCGATTCCGCGCATCGGCGCGCCATAAATGACGATGTTGGGTTTCGGCAGCTGCGGCGTCGGGTGGTAGGCCGGCAGCCGCGGCAGATAGGCGTAGTACATCGACAGGTCGGCAATCTCCTGGTCGGTCAGGTTGACTGCAAATGGCGACATCACGGCATTGGTGCGCGCGCCGGAGCGGAAATCGTGCAGCTCCTTGTAGATCACCGCCGCATACTGACCCGCGAGGTTCGGCGAGTCCGCGCGGCTGATGCCGGTCGGGCCGTGGCAGATGGCGCAGCGTTGCGCCAGCGTGGCGCCGCGGCCGATGGCCTCCTGGTTCGGGCGCGCCAGCGTGGAGGAGGTGAGCACGACCTCGGACAGGCGCCTGGTCTGCTCCGGCGCCGCCACCGTCGCCGCCCGCTGCGGCAGTCCGGCGGCGCTGCAGATCGCATCCCAGACATTGGCGAACTGGACCCAGGGCTGGGCGAAAGGCAGCACGATGAAGCCGCCGATCGCGGTCACGATGAGGATCGCGGCGGTGATGCCGACGGCTGCCGTGAAATGCCTGTTGCGGAAGGTGAAGAGGTCGCGCGCGGTCATCACTGCGCTCCCACATAGACGGCCGGCACCGAGGTGCCCTCGTTCAGCGCCAGCGTCAGGATCGGGTAGCCGTAATTGGTGAGGGTGAGCGCGATCATCAGCCCCACCCACAGCGCGTGCGTGTTGAGCGCGACCGGCACCGTCGCCGGCTGGTGCACGGCCAGCGCAAAGCGATACGGACCGGCGTCAGTCTGCGGTGCGCGCATGCCGCGCGCCAGGATGACCAGGAAGAGGATGCCCGATGCCAGCAGGATGAAGCCGCCGATCGCCGAAAGGGTGACGGAGAGCGCCTGCGGCGCGATCCCGGGATCGCCGAAGTCGAAATAGGCCATGCGGCGCGGCATGCCCAAAATGCCGACCCAGTGCCACGGGAAGGTGGTGATCATCATGCCGACGAACCACAGCCAGAGCTGGGTGCGGATCAGCCGGAGATCAATCAGTTCGCGGCCGGTCAGATGCGGCCACAGATCATAGGCGATCGCGAAATACATGATCACGATGGCGCCGCCGAAGATCAGGTGGAAATGTCCGGTGATCCACTGCGTGTTGTGGATGGACGCATCGAGCTGATAGCTCATGTTGATGAGGCCGCCGGCGCCGCCGAAGCCGAGCATGACGAAGGAGAAGGCGAGCGCGAGCATCATCGGATTGTCCCAGGGCAGGGCCCTGATCCAGCCGAACAGGCCGCGCCCGCCGCGCAGGCGCGCGGCGATCTCGACGGAGGCGCAGATCGTGAACACCGTCAGCAATGTCGGCAACGTCACCAGCGCCGTGAAGGCCGAATGGATGAACTTGAAGCCGGCACCGACTTGCGGATCGGCAAAGGTGTGGTGCATGCCGATCGGCATCGCCACCACAAGGAACAGGATGAAGGAGATCCGCGCCATGGTGTCGGAATAGACGCGGCCGCCGATCGCGCGCGGCACGATGGTGTAATAAGCGATGTAGGTCGGCATCAGCCAGAAATAGACGATGGCGTGCAGCGTCCAGGAGAAGAACACGCGGGCGAGACCGGCATCGATCGTGGTCTTCAGCCCCGCCGCGACGGGAATGATCTGCAGCAACAGCTCGAGCGCGGCACCGACCGCAGTCCAGGCCCACAAATACGAGCCGGCGACATTGGCGAACATCGCCAGCGGCACCGGCGCGCCGGGATGGGCCTTGCGCCAGACGCGCAGGTTGATCGACATCAGTGCGACCCAGATCCAGGAGCCGACCACGACCAGCACGACGCCGAGATAGTAGAAGACGTTGCCGATCAGTGGCGGATAGAAGGTGTAGAGCACCGAGGCGCGGCCCAGCGCGATCGGGATCACCGCCATGATGCTGCCGGCAACGATCAGCCAGAATCCGGCCCAGGCCCAGCGCACGCCGACCAGACGCTGCTCCAGCGCGGACTCGCTGATGGCGTAGCCAAAACCCATCGCGACCAGGGTCGGGAAGACGTAGCCCATCACTGTGCCGTGCGCGGTCAGCGAGCGGTAATAGAGCTCGGGATTGGAGAGCCAGGTGCCGATCGGGCTGCGGATGAACATCTGCCAGGCGCCGAGCGTGAGCGCTATGCCGAACACGGCAAAGGCCAGCCAGAAATGGGCGAGGATGAGCTTCCTATTGACCAACACAGCTCAGCCTCCCGCCACCCTTCGCACGATCGGCGAATTCGGTCTTGTCGATCACCTTGACCTTGCCCCACATGCCCTCGTGGCCGAAACTGCAAAATTCCTGGCAGGGCATCAGATAGTCGCCGGTCCTCGCAAAGCGCATGGGCTGCTCGGAAATGTAACCCGGCACGAGCATCGTGTTGACGTTGGTGCCCTGGATCAGGATGCCGTGCACGACATCGGCGCTGGTGGCACGGAGCGTGATGGGCGTGTCCGCGGGCACAAGGATGCAGGCCGGCGTGAAGGAATATTGCTGGCCGATCGCACGCACGGTCACATTGCCATTGGTTTCCAGCACGCTACCGAGATTGCTTTCGACGAATTCGCCGGAGAGATGCAGCCGCGATGGATCGGTGGTCTCGACGCGAGGCTGCGGCATGGTCGCGCGATGGATGCCGGCAAATGCGGCGAGCAGCGCCATGGCGACGATGATGATCACGGAAATGGTCGCCCAGCGCCGCTCGACGCGGGCCGCGACCTCGGCGCCGTCGTGATGGGATTCCTCTGTGCTCATTGCAGCGAGCCACGTGGCAGGAAGACGAACAGATAGAACGCGAGCCACATCGCGACCACACAGGCCGTGGCGATGCCCGCGAGCACGATCGCGCCGGACGGGCCTTGCGCGACGACCTCTTCGACGGCCTGGTCGGCGGCGGCTGGACTGGTCGGCGGGTCGGAATTGATCATGGCGGATCTCTGGCGTCTCTCAGTTCAGCGGTGCGGAGCGCAGCTCGTTGGCCTCGCGCGCCGAGACCGGCGTGCCGCGATTGCCCCAGGCGGTGCGGATGTAGGAAACGACGGCGGCGATCTCGTTGTCGGACAGAAGCCCCGCGAACGGCGGCATGCCGTAAGGCATCGGATTGCCCTTGGTGCCCGGCGGATAGCCGCCATTGAGCACCATGCGGATCGGATTGACCGCCGATTGCATCTCGATCGACTGGTTGTTGGCGAGCGGCGGCCAGTGCGGCGGCTTGCCTTCGCCCTGCGTGCCGTGACAGCTGGCGCAGTGCTTGTCGTAAACGGTCTTGCCGAGGCTGATCAGCAGGCTGCTCTCGCTGGTCGGCAACGTCGAGCTTGCCGGCGGTGGAGGCGAGGGCTCCGCAATGCTCTTGAGGTACACCGCCATCGCCCTGGTGTCTTCGTCGTTCAGATATTGCAGGCTATTGTGTACGACCTCTGCCATCGGGCCGTAGACGACACCGCGCATGGAGACGCCGGTCTGCAGCAAGTCCGTGATGTCCTTGATGCTCCAGTCACCGAGCCCCGCCTCGCGGTTTGACGTGAGCGACGGCGCGTACCAGTTCTGCATCGGGATCAGGCCGCCCTTGAAGGCTTCCGATTGCGAGGTGCCGCCGAGGGCGTTGATGGGCGAGTGGCACATGCCGCAATGGCCGAGGCCCTCGACAAGGTAGGCGCCGCGATTCCATTCCGCGGATTTCTTCGGATCGGGCTTGAACTCGCCCTCGGTGAAGAACAGCGTGCGCCAGCCGAGGATGAGCTGGCGATTGTCGTAGGGGAAACGCAGCTCGTGCGGCTTATTCTTCTGGTTCACAGGCTGAATCGAGCGCAGATAGGCGTAGATCGCGTCGCTGTCGGCGCGCGTGACCTTGGTGTAGGACGCGAACGGCATCGCTGGATAGATCAGCCCGCCGTCTGGGAAGCGGCCGCTGTGCATGGTTTTGTAGAAATCGTCGGCGCTCCATTTGCCGATCCCCGTGTCGGGATCCGGCGTGATGTTGGAGGTGTAAAGCGTGCCGAACGGGGTCGGCATAGGCCGGCCGCCGGCGAACAGGCGTCCCTCGGGTGCGGTGTGGCACGCCGTGCAATCGCCGGCGCGGGCAAGATATTCGCCGCGCGCGATGACATCGCTGCTCTTGTCTTGCGCGTGCGCAATTGTCGTAAGCGCGACGATGGCAAAGAGCGTGATCGACAGTTTCGAGACCATCATCCGCCTCGTCAGTTGGGCTGGCTGCCGCAGCCGAAGGGCAGGGCATAGGTGCCTTTCGGGACGGGGGCCGGGTTGGCGGGCGCAGGCCGCGTCGCGAGCCAGGCGGCCACGGCCGTCACGTCGGCCTCGGTGAGATGGCCGGCGACGAGCTGCATGCAGTCCGGCGACTTGGCCGTACGGGTGCCGTAGCGCCAGGCGCCGAGCTGTGCGCTGATATAGGCGGCGCGCAAGCCCAACAGCCCGGGGATGCCTGGCTGCATGCCGGTCAGGCCGGGGCCGTGGCAGCTCACGCATGCCGGAATGTTGCGATTGGCATCACCGCTGCTGGCGAGCTGTTCGCCCTGTGCGAGAACGTCCTTCCTGACCTCGCTCGGCGCCGGCTGCGGCAGCGGCGGATGCTCGTTGGCAAAATACTCCGCCATCGCCTGCAGATACGGATCGGGCAGAAACTCCAGGAGATAATTCATCGGCGGATATTTGCGCCGGCCACTGCGGAAGGCGAGGAGCTGGTTGTAGAGATAGCCAGCCGGCTTGCCCGCGAGGCGCGGGAAATAGACATCGCTGGTGCCTTCGCCCTTGTTGCCGTGGCAGGGCGTGCAGGCTTCGACCCGCGCCGCCATCGTGTCCGGTGGCTGGTTGGCCGTTTGTGCGGCCGCACCATCAAAAGCGGCCAAGTTGGCAATGGCGATGGCCAGAGCAATGGTGCGAGCGAACACTCTCGTCACCCTCCAAAGAACAGGATCGGTTGATTCCGGATCACAAAGTAGCGGAGCATTATTGCGCCAATATGCTCCCGCGCAAGGTCGGGCCCGCGCGATGACGTTTGGTCGCGACCTTCGCATGTGCGCTCCCGATCAAATTCGACAAAACTTACGTGCTTTTTGACAATCTGACACAACCCTGCGCTTTCGCGGCTTGTCTCGCCCGAGCTTTGCTGCATCTTGCCCCCCTCGTCAGTCAGAGGGCGCAGGGAAGACCGGGTGCCGGCCGGGCACCCACGGTCCACTGTGCGAAGGTTGCGCTACAAGAGGCGGCACAGCGGCATACAGGTGAAGCCCAACAACCGGCCTTCCCTGCGCAGTGGTTTGACGGCTTATGCCGAGCTCTCCCCGGGGAGCGATGCACTATTGCCCCCGTCGCCTTGCCGATGACTGATGCGCGCGCCCGGTCGGGCCGCCACATCACCGCAAGACTTGACCGCAAGACTTGGCGCACAGACCCCGGGCGCCAGGACGACACGGTTTTGCCGTACGCAGGCCGCACCGGTCGTGTGCACGAAGACCTGTCGCTCACGGTCGCCCGCCCTGCGAAAGCCTCTCGCGCCGATCCCACCTGCGTCCACCGCAGCTCACCCCGCGTGTCGTGACGATCGCGATACGCCCCTCTGACCGGGATGGGGTGGCGGATCGATACGAAAACTCCGAAATTCGGTAAATCGGAATATTTTCGCCGGCGCGGATTGACCTGCCGGCTGAGTGTCTTGCCCGACAGGCAGCACAAGGGCTGGTAAGGATGGGCTGCCACGCGCAAGCCTCTGGCGCACGATCAGGCAGTCATACTTCGTGCGGGCCAAGGTCGACCCGTGCGGTCCGTGCCAAAACGTAGAGCAGCGGCGGAACATCCCTTGCCCGCGAGCGGTACACCTGTAAGGGATGTATTTTCTGAGGTGTTCAACTAGAATATGAGTCGGGCGCGGGGGCGTGGAGCTGGACGGGCACAGATGGCGCGCTGGAAGCAATCGTGGAGCGAGGAAGACCTCAACCGACTCAGGGAGCTTGCAGGCACCAAGCCGATCACGACCATCGCGAGAGAGCTCGGACGGACCACGGGGACGGTGCTCGCGAAGGCGATCGAGCAAAAGCTCCCCGTCATCTGTCGTGTCGAGCGAGGGGCGCAGTAACGGGACTCGCGATGAACCTGGAATTCCGGCCGGTCAGCGCCAGCGTTTCACGTCGCTCCCACCCATGCGATCCCGCGTCAGGCTTGACGATTGGCTAGCCCCGAAGGGGATCATTTTCCGCGACAGCGAGTTCTAACCGATTGCCTTGGTTGGAGCCGCCATGACCGTCAATTTCGACACGCTGAAAGCCTCGCTCGTTCTCTATGGGCTGAACGCGATCTACGCGATCCTGCTGCTCGCCATCGGCTGGTACCTGTCCGGCACGATGCAGCGTTTCGTCACGCGCGTCCTGAGCGTCACGCATCGCGTCGATCCGCTGGTGACGTTGTTCGTGGGTAGCCTTGCGCGCTATGGCGTGCTCGCGGTGGTCGGCATCGCCGTGCTGCAGCTCTTCGGCATCCAGACCGCAAGCCTCGTCGCCGTGCTGGGCGCTACATCTCTCGCCATCGGCCTGGCGTTGCAGGGCACGCTCTCCAATCTCGCTGCCGGCGTGATGCTGCTGTTGTTCCGGCCCTTTCGCATCGGCGACGACGTCGAGGTCGCGGGCAAGGCGGGCAAGGTGAGGTCGCTGTCGCTGTTCATGACCGAACTCGTCGCGGCCGACAACACGCAAATCCTGCTGCCGAACGGACAGGTGTGGGGTGCAGCGATCGTCAACCACAGCGCCTATCCCGGCACGGGCGAGGTCAAAGTGGCGTTTCCGGTCCCGGCCGGTGCCGCTTCGGCGCTGGCCGATCGGATCCTGACGGAGCTGCGCAATGACTCCCGCATGGACGATCAGGCTGCGCCTGCTGTCAACATCTCCAGAGTGGTCGATGTCGCCAATCCGGCGTCGCCGATCGTGGAGTTGACGGTCAGCGCGAAGGCCAAGCCGTCACAGGCGGACGCGGTCAGGCAGTGCGTGCTCGACCACGCCAGCGCGCTGCTCGCGGCGTAGGCGTTTCGGCGGCGCAGGTCTTTCAGCCTCGCGGCGAACGCGGCGGCCTGCGCTTCACCGCATGCCGGCGCGGCGAGCGGGTCACCCGCGGGCGCAGGCGGCTTGCGGCGGCACGTTGCGGCTTGGCCGCGACTTGCGGACCGCGGGCGAGCTCCATCAGCATGCGCAGCGCCTCGACCACCGAGCGGGCGCGCACGGCGCTGCGGCCGATCGCGCCAAAACGCTGCTCGCGATGGATGATGCGGCCATCGCGCGCGGCGGCGGCGAAGTGCACGAGACCGACCGGCTTGCCGGGCGTGGCGCCGCCGGGGCCGGCAATGCCGGTGATGGCGACGGCGAGATCGACATCGGCGCGCTCCAGCGCGCCGATCGCCATTGCGGTTGCGGTCTCCTTGCTGACCGCACCGAAGTTCGTCAACGTGCTCGCTTCGACGCCAAGCATCGCGCGCTTGGCGTCGTTGGAATAGGTGACGAAGCCGCGGTCAATGACGTCAGACGAGCCGGGGATGTCGGTCAGTGCGCCGGCAACCAAGCCGCCGGTGCAGGATTCCGCAGTCGCGATCGTCAGCTTGCGCATCCGGCACAGATCGAGCAGCGAGCGGGAGAGGGCGCGTGCGTCGCTGCCGCCCATGGCCTAGACGCTCCAGGTCTTGTCGCTAAACGGCAGGCGGATGGTGGCGCTCGCGGTGGCCGCGATGCCCTCCTCACGCCCGGTGAAGCCGAGGCGCTCGCTGGTCGTTGCCTTCACTGCGACGCGGGAGATGTCGACGCCGGAGATCTCGGCGATGCGCGCACGCATGGTGTCGCGCAAGGGGCCGATCTTCGGCCGCTCGCAGATCAGCGTCACCTCGAGATTGGCGACACGGCCGCCGCGCTGGGCGACGCGCTCGATGGCGTATTTCAGGAACTGGTCGGAGGAGGCGCCCTTCCATTTCGCATCGCTCGGCGGGAAGTGCGAGCCGATGTCGCCGTCGGCGAGCGCGCCGAGAATGGCGTCGACCAGCGCATGCAAGCCGACATCGCCGTCGGAATGGGCCAGGAACCCCTTGGTGTGCGGCACGCGCACGCCGCAGATCATGACATGGTCGCCTTCGCCGAAGGCGTGCACGTCGTAGCCGGTGCCGGTCCTGATGTCGCCGAGCAGGGCAGCCAGGCGCGCTTCCTCGCGCACGAAATCCTCGGGAGTGGTGAGCTTCATGTTGGCAACATCGCCCTCAAAGGTTGCGACCGTCAATCCCGCCCATTCGGCAATCGCGGCATCGTCGGTGAAATCAGAGCGACCGTCCTTCGCCGCGCGACGATGCGCCTCGAGGATGACGTCGAAACGAAAGGATTGCGGCGTCTGCGCGATTCTGAGGCGCGCGCGGTCCGGCGTGTCCTCGACATTGCCGCCCTCACCGGTGAGCTTGATGGTGTCGGTGACGGGCACGACCGGGATCGCAGCGCCAGTGCAGCCCGCCGCTTCGATCGCGCGCGAGATCACGCCTGCCGAGACGAAGGGGCGGGCGGCGTCGTGGATCAGCACGATGTCCGGCCTGTGCTTCGCCAGCGCTTCGAGGCCGGCGAGCACCGAAGCCTGACGGGTGGCGCCGCCATTGGTCGGCGGCTCGTGCCTCAGCCCTGCGACCGCTGCGGTGAACATGGCGCTGTCGTCGGGGTTTACCACCGGCTGCACTGCCGATATCTCCGGGTGGCGGCTGAACGCCTCCATGGCGCGATAGATCACCGGCGCACCGCCAATCTCGCGATATTGCTTGGGCCCGCCGGCACCCGCACGCAGTCCGCGCCCTGCTGCGACGAGAACGACTGCGGTGCGCTGTGATTTCGCCATAGGACTCAATTACTCAGTTGCTCATTAAGGAGTCGGGGAGGGGATTGCCGGCATGCCTCTAGCACGGCAGGCCCGCAAAAAAAGGGGGTTTCCCCGGATTGTGGGAAACAGCATTTTGCTGCACTGCACTTGAAAGATTTGCAGAACTGTCTAAACTGTAGGCATGACGCTTGACTGCACAAGAATTGTGCGCAAGATAGATCATGGCAGGCGCGATGAGGCCCTGCACAGTCAACGAGACCCCTGTGACCGGCTCGGCAGTATCCGGCTCTAAGCCGTTGAAAATAGGCGATATTGATATCGCCACCCCGGTCTTCCTGGCACCGATGTCGGGTGTGACTGACTCGCCCGTCCGTCGGCTGGCCGCCGAGCTTGGAGCGGGTCTGGTCGTGTCCGAAATGACCGCGAGCGATGAGCTCGCCAATGGCCACCGGATGTCCCGGTTGCGCTGCGAAGCCACAGGCATCGGCCCGCATGTGGTCCAGCTCGCCGGCTGCGAGACGCACTGGATGGCCGAAGGCGCCCGGATCGCCGAAGCTGAAGGTGCCGATATCATCGACATCAACATGGGCTGTCCGGCCCGCCACGTCACCGGCGGCCAGTCCGGCTCGGCCTTGATGCGCGACCTCGACCATGCCGTCAGCCTGATCGACGCGACGATCGCGGCGGTGAAGGTGCCGGTGACGCTGAAGATGCGGCTCGGCTGGGACGACCGCACGCGCAACGCGCCGGAGCTGGCGCGGCGCGCGGAAGCCGCAGGAGTCCGGCTCGTCACCGTCCATGGGCGCACCCGCTGCCAGTTCTACAAGGGCGAGGCCGATTGGGGCGCGATCCGCGCCGTACGCGAGGCCATCTCCATTCCGCTCGTCGTCAACGGCGACATTACGTCGTACGAGAAGGCGCTCGCAGCATTGGAGGCCTCGGGCGCCGATGCCGTGATGATCGGCCGTGGTGCGCAGGGCCAGCCCTGGCTGCCCGGCCAGATCGGCCGCCGCCTGCAGGGCGGGGCCGAGGAAGCGATGCCCTCGCTCGAAACGCAGCTGCATTATGTCCGCACGCTCTATGATGGCGTCTGCGCGCTCTATGGCCTGCGCGTCGGACTGAGGCATGCCCGCAAGCATCTGAGCTGGGCACTCGACGTCGCGGCGCAGGTGAGCCGTGCGCCGGCGGAGAAGCTGAAATCCTGGCGCCAAAAGATCCTGGTCTCGGAGGATCCGCGCCTCGTTCACAATTCACTACAAGACGCCTTCGACGACTTCGCATGGAGCGCTGCTGCATGAGCTCAGCCGCTGAACATCGTCGGCCGCTTCAGTCCGACAGCGACGCGATCCTGGACGCCTTGCCCAATCCCGTGCTCATGATCGGGCCGGATGGCAAGATCGTCGCCGCCAATATCGCAACCGAAGCCTTCTTCGAGATCTCGACGCAGTTCCTGAAGCGGCAGTCGTTGAAGGAGCTGGTGCCGTTCGGCAGCCCCTTGCTGGCGCTGATCGACCAGGTGCGCTCGTCGAATTCGCCGGTCAACGAATACAAGGTCGATCTCGGCACGCCGCGCATGGGCGGCGATCGCCAGGTCGATCTGCACGTGGCTCCTCTCACGGAGCGGCCGGGCCACATCGTGGTGATGCTCCAGGAGCGCAGCATTGCCGACAAGATGGACCGCCAGCTCACCCATCGCAGCGCCGCGCGCTCGGTGATCGCGCTCGCCGCGATGCTGGCGCACGAGATCAAGAATCCGCTGTCCGGCATCCGCGGCGCCGCGCAGCTTCTGGAACAGCAGGCCTCGTCCGAGGACCGCATGCTGACGCGGCTGATCTGCGACGAGGCCGACCGCATCGTGACGCTGGTCGACCGCATGGAGGTGTTCGGCGACGAGCGTCCCGTGGTGCGCGGCCCCGTCAACATCCATTCGGTGCTCGACCACGTGAAGCGGCTGGCGCAGTCGGGCTTTGCCCGCAACATCCGCTTCGTCGAGGACTACGATCCCTCGCTGCCGCCGGTGCTGGCGAACCAGGATCAACTGATTCAGGTGTTCCTCAACCTCGTGAAGAACGCCGCCGAAGCCCTGATCGACGTTCCCGACGCCGAGATCCAGCTCACCACCGCGTTCCGCCCCGGCGTGCGCCTGTCAGTCCCCGGTCAAAAATCCAGGGTATCCCTGCCGCTGGAATTCTGCGTGAAGGACAACGGGCCAGGCGTGCCGGACGATCTTCTGCCCAACCTGTTCGATCCCTTCGTGACCACCAAGCAGACCGGCTCGGGTCTCGGCCTGGCGCTGGTCGCCAAGATCGTCGGCGATCACGGGGGCATCATCGAATGCGAATCTCAGCCGCGCAAGACCACCTTCCGCGTGCTGATGCCGATGTATTCCACATCGGTGAAACATGCCGATCAAAGCAGTCGCGACGGCTCTGCCGGAAATTCGTCGCCTGCGTCACAGGGGGCAAAATGAGGATCAACGATGCCCGCAGGTAGCATTCTCGTAGCCGATGACGATACCGCCATCCGCACCGTTCTCAATCAGGCACTGTCCCGCGCCGGTTACGAGGTGCGGCTGACCGGCAATGCCGCAACGCTGTGGCGCTGGGTCAGCCAGGGCGAGGGCGACCTCGTCATCACCGACGTGGTGATGCCGGACGAGAACGCTTTCGACCTGCTGCCGCGGATCAAGAAGATGCGGCCGAATCTGCCCGTCATCGTCATGAGCGCGCAGAACACGTTCATGACGGCGATCCGCGCTTCCGAGCGCGGGGCCTACGAATATCTGCCGAAGCCCTTCGATCTCAAGGAGCTGATCGCCATCGTCGGTCGCGCGCTCGCCGAGCCGAAGGAGCGGACCTCGACGCCGGACGAAGATGCCGAGATGGAGGCGATCCCGCTGGTCGGCCGCTCGCCGGCGATGCAGGAAATCTACCGCGTGCTGGCGCGCCTGATGCAGACCGACCTCACTGTGATGATCACGGGTGAGTCCGGCACCGGCAAGGAACTGGTGGCGCGGGCGCTGCACGATTACGGCAAGCGCCGCAACGGCCCCTTCGTCGCGGTCAACATGGCGGCGATCCCGCGCGATCTCATCGAGTCCGAATTGTTCGGGCACGAGCGCGGGGCCTTCACCGGCGCCAACACTCGCGCCTCCGGCCGGTTCGAGCAGGCCGAGGGCGGCACGCTGTTTCTGGATGAGATCGGCGACATGCCGATGGAGGCGCAGACCCGCCTGCTGCGCGTGTTGCAGCAGGGCGAATACACCACCGTCGGCGGCCGCACGCCGATCAAGACCGACGTGCGCATCGTCGCGGCCTCCAACAAGGATCTGCGGGTCCTGATCCAGCAGGGCCTGTTCCGGGAAGATCTGTTCTTCCGCCTCAACGTCGTGCCGCTGCGGCTGCCGCCCTTGCGCGAGCGCATCGAGGATCTGCCGGATCTGGTGCGGCACTTCTTCACGCTGGCCGAGAAGGATGGGTTGCCGCCGAAGAAGCTCGACACGCTGGCGCTGGAGCGGCTGAAGCAGCACCGCTGGCCCGGCAACGTGCGCGAGCTGGAAAATCTCGCCCGGCGCCTTGCCGCGCTCTATCCGCAGGACGTGATCACGGCCTCCGTCATCGACGGCGAGCTGGCGCCGCCCTCGGTCAGCCCGGGCGCCGCGGTCCAGCAGGGCGTCGATAATCTCGGCGGCGCCGTGGAAGCGTATCTATCCTCGCACTTCCAGGGCTTTCCGAACGGCGTGCCGCCGCCCGGCCTCTATCACCGCATTCTCAAGGAGATCGAGGTGCCGCTGCTCACGGCCGCGCTGGCCGCCACTCGCGGCAACCAGATCCGCGCCGCCGACCTGCTCGGCCTCAACCGCAACACGTTGCGCAAGAAGATCCGGGATCTCGACATCCAGGTCTATCGGAGCGGGGGCTAGTCTCTCGAAGCGGACGGTGGCTCAGCTCCCCCTACCATGGTGGAGCTGAGCCTGTCCGGATCGCGCTGGCCGTTGTGGCTGACGCGGTGAGCAGAAGTCGGAGCGGGCAGAAATGTTCCGCGGTCACACAAGAATGGGACCTTCCGCCACCGGTGGCGGCGAACACATTCACCTGATGATTGCACCTGTGGGCGGCAGGACGCGCGCGACGTGCGCCATCGGCTCCTGCAGGCCGGGACCGTTGACCAGCAGATCGGCGGCGACGATCAGCAGCAGAACGGCAGAAATCATGATCGCGAGAAAGAACCTGTCCATCTCGGACAAGCCGCAGCGGCGGGAATCCGTTCCCGCTGGTTAGCCTGCCTGTGGATTTCGCCGGTCTGCCGTGGGCGTCACGCCGCGGAATTGTCGCAATTCGGCAACAATGTGGTACGAATACATCAGTATCCGCCCGTCGCGGACCCGTTTTCATCACCACCATTGCCGGAATGACCAGCGCAGATACCTCGGCCGCACACTTTGACACGGCCCCAGCGGAGGAGCCCCGGCGTTGGTCGGTGCGACGCTGGCTGGCACCCTTTGCCGTCGCGCTGGCGCTGCTGTCGGCCCTCCTGACCTTCCTGGTCCTGACCGGCCTGACCAGGATCGATCCGACGCCCGAGGTCGTCCGCTCGTTCTACCTGATTAACGCTGCGACGATCCTGCTCCTGGTGGGGATCATCGTCAGGGAACTCTGGCAGCTGATCCTGGCGCGGCGGCGGGGAAGGGCGGCGGCGCGCCTCCATGTCCAGATCGTCAGCCTGTTCTCGATCGTGGCGGTGCTGCCGGCGGTGCTCGTCTCCGTCGTTGCCAACGTCACCATCGAGCGCGGCCTCGACCGGTTGTTCTCCGGCCCGACCAGGGAGGTGATCCAGAACTCGCTGACGATCGCGCGCGCCTATATGCAGGACCACGCGCAGCTGATCCGCGGCGACATTCTAGGCATGGCCAACGATATCGCGCACGCAAGGCCGCTCTACGACCAGGATCGCCGCTCGTTCCGGGAGATGCTGACGGCGAGCGCCGCCTCGCGCAATTTGCCGGGCGCGATGATCATCGACAAGAACACCAATATCCTGGAATCCGCTGACACCGGCATGCGGCTGGCTTATTCGCCGCCCGCGCCGGACTTCCTGAGCAACGTCAACGAGAACGAACCCGAGATCGCGGTCCTGCCGGACGCGAGCTTCGTTGCCGCGGTGATCCGCCTGCGCGCCTTCAACGACACCTTCCTCTATGTCGCCCGTCCGCTCGATCCGAACGTCGTCAATCAGCTCAAGCAGACCGAAGTCAGCGTCGCCGAATACGCCCAGATCGAGTCACGCCGCCTCGGCATCCAGGTCGCCTTCGCGCTGATGTTCGCGGTGATCGCGCTGACCATTCTGATGGCGTCGGTGCTGATCGGCCTCAACTTCGCCAACTCGCTCGTCTCACCGATCCGGCGGCTGATGAACGCGGCGCAAACGGTCTCGACCGGCGACCTCCATGTGAAGGTGCCCGTGCATCAGTCGGAAGGCGATCTCGCCCAGCTGGGCGAGACTTTCAACAAGATGACGCAGGAATTGCGCAGCCAGCGCGACGAACTGGTCAATGCCAGCGACCTCATCGACAGCCGCCGCCGCTTCATCGAGGCCGTGCTGTCCTCGGCGAGCGCCGGCATCATCGGCGTCGATGCTTCCGGCAGCGTCGGCATCCTCAACCGCTCGGCCGAGAAGCTGATCGGGCACTCAGAAGCGGAGACGCTGGGCCATCCGCTCTCGGACGTGCTGCCCGAGCTCGACGAGATGATGAAGACGGCGCGGGAGGGGACCCAGCGCCTGGTGCAGGGCCAGATCACCATCACCCGGGACGGTGCCGAGCGCAATCTGTCGGTCCGCGTCAGCGCCGAGAAGAACCAGCCGCACGACAGCTACATCATCACGCTCGACGACATCACCGAACTCGTCTCGGCACAACGGACCTCGGCCTGGGGCGACGTGGCGCGCCGCATCGCCCACGAGATCAAGAATCCGTTGACGCCGATCCAGCTCTCCGCCGAGCGCATCCGCCGCAAGTTCGGCAAGTCCATCACCGAGGTCAAGGACAAGCAGATCTTCGACCAGTGCACCGACACCATCGTGCGCCAGGTCGACGACATCAGGCGCATGGTCGACGAGTTCTCGCGCTTTGCGCGGATGCCCAAACCGGTCATGGAAGGCGAGGACGTCGCCGACACGGTGCGGCAGGCGGTGTTCCTGATGAAGGTCGCCCATCCCGAAATCGATATCGAGGCCGAGTTCAAGGACGATCCGCTCCGCGCCCAGTTCGACCGGCGGCTGATCTCCCAGGCGGTCACCAACATCATCAAGAACGCCACCGAGGCAATCGAGCAGGTTCCTCCCGAGGAGCTCGGCAAAGGCCGAATCGACGTCGTGGTGTCGCGCGAGGGCGACGACGTGCTGATCGACGTCATCGACAACGGTATCGGCCTGCCGAAGGTCGCGCGCTCGCGCCTGCTCGAGCCGTACGTCACCACGCGTGCCAAGGGCACGGGCCTGGGGCTGGCCATCGTCGGCCGCGTGCTGGAGGACCATGGCGGGCGGATCGAGCTGAAGGACGCCTCCGACTTCCGCGAAGGCCAGCGCGGCGCCTGGATGCGGATGCGCTTTGCGATCTCGGGGCAACCCGCGAAATCCGGGGGCGCCGAGCCGGCGCCCAACGAGGCAACCAAGCCGGAAAACAAGGCAGCGGTCACGGAATCCGTGAACAAATCCAGCAGCGAGCTGGAAACAAAAGAGCCGCCTGCCGGAACCAAAGAGCCGGCTGAAAAGACCAATGAATCAACGAAAATCGAAGCCTCAACGGGCAGCTGACAACACAGGCGCGATCCATGGCAAGTGAAATTCTGATTGTCGATGATGAGGCCGATATTCGGGATCTCGTTGCGGGCATTCTCGAAGACGAGGGGTTCGTGACCCGGACCGCACGCGACAGCGATACGGCGCTCGCCGAGATTGCCAATCGGCGGCCGCATCTCGTGTTTCTCGACATCTGGCTGCAAGGCTCCAAGCTCGACGGCTTGCAGCTGCTGGAGCAGGTCAAGAAGGACAATGCTGATCTGCCGGTCGTGATGATCTCCGGCCACGGCAACATCGAGACCGCGGTCGCCGCGATCAAGCGCGGCGCCTACGATTTCATCGAGAAGCCGTTCAAGGCTGACCGGCTGATCCTAGTCGCGACCAGAGCGCTGGAGAACTCGCGACTCAAGCGCGAGGTCAAGGAGCTGAAGCAGCTCGCGCCGAGCGCGAGCCAGCTCGTCGGCCGCTCGCCCAGCATGAACCAGCTGCGTCAGACCATCGAGCGTGCGGCGAAGGCCAACAGCCGCATCCTGATCGTCGGCCCCGCCGGCGCCGGCAAGGAATTGACCGCTCGCACGCTGCATACGGCCTCGGGCCGCGCCGACGGTCCCTTCGTGGTGATCAACGCGGCGGCGATCACGCCCGAGCGCATGGAGCACGAGCTGTTCGGCATCGAGCAGTCCAATGGCGAGCAGCCGCGCAAGCCTGGTGCGCTCGAGGAAGCCCATGGCGGCACGTTGTTCATCGACGAGATCGCCGACATGCCGCGCGAGACCCAGAACAAGATTTTGCGCGTGCTGGTGGAGCAGTCGTTCCAGCGCGTCGGCGGTACCGCCAGGGTGCAGGTCGACGTGCGCATCATCTCCTCGACCGCGCGCAACCTGGAGGAGGAGATCGCGGCCGGCCGTTTCCGCGAGGACCTCTATCACCGGCTCTCGGTGGTGCCGATCCGCGTGCCCGCGCTGTCGGAGCGGCGCGAGGACATTCCGGAATTGATCGACTATTTCATGGAGCAGATTTCCGCCGGCAGCGGCCTTCCCAAGCGCCAGATCGGGCAGGACGCGATGGCGGTGCTGCAATCCCATGTTTGGCCCGGCAATGTGCGTCAGCTCCGCAACAACGTCGAGAGGGTGATGATTCTCGCGGCAGGGGGGCCGGAGGTCATCATCACGGCCGACATGTTGCCGCAGGACGTCGGCTCGATGGTGCCGGCGATGCCGACCAGCAACAATGGCGAGCACATCATGGGCTTGCCGCTGCGTGAGGCGCGCGAAGTGTTCGAGCGCGACTATCTAATTGCGCAGATCAGCCGTTTTTCAGGAAATATTTCCCGTACGGCCGAGTTCGTTGGCATGGAACGCTCGGCGCTGCATCGGAAGCTGAAAGCGCTCGGCGTCGGCTAGTGCGATTTCGAGCGGAGTGGAGACCGGTTCGCGTCAAGAAAACGCGTCAAAACAACAATCTAGCCCGCGGCCAGGCGTCAGGAGTAGGCGAGTAAGATCATCGATTTCCGTAGTTTTCCGGGACAATAGGGCGTGGCCTGCCGCGTGAAGCGGCTTGCCTAATATCCCGACCTGTCCTCTAATCGAACCGCTGTTCCTTCCGAGGGGGATCTCATGAGGGACAGCAACTGGGAGAGGCCCCGAACGTCACAAGAGGGCCGCAACCGGCGCAATAAAAAGAAACTCAAAGCGAGAAAAAAACAATGGCGGCAGACCGCGCACAAAACCTACAGGACACATTCCTTAATCACGTTCGCAAAACCAAGACGCCACTGACGATCTTTCTGGTCAACGGAGTGAAGCTCCAGGGCATCGTGACCTGGTTCGACAATTTCTGTTTGCTGCTGCGGCGCGACGGTCACTCGCAGCTGGTCTACAAGCATGCGATCTCGACCATCATGCCGGGCGCACCCATCCAGTTGTTCGAAGGCGGCGAGGATCAGCCGGCTTGAGAGTGATTTGATTGGAACCCCGGAGTTTCGACGGGGATGCCGACCGTCCGCGGTCGGCAGGGGCCAATACGGGGCGGGTGCTGGTCATCGGCCCCTATTTGCGAGTGCGCGCCGGCAGTGCCGACACGCAATCGGAAAGACACGTCCAACGCGACGCCGAGGCCCGGCTTGATGAAGCCACGGGCCTCGCGCGTGCGATCGATCTCGTCGTTGCCGACGCCATCATCGCGCCGATCGGCGAGATCCGGCCAGCGACCTACATCGGCAAGGGCAAGGTCGAGGAGATCGCCGGTCTGGTCAAGAGCCTCGATGTCGAGCTCGTGGTGATGGATTGCGCGCTGGCGCCGATCCAGCAGCGCAATCTCGAAAAGGAGCTGCACGCCAAGGTGCTCGATCGGACCGGGCTCATTCTGGAAATCTTCGGCCGCCGCGCCAAGACCAGGGAGGGCTCGCTCCAGGTCGAGCTGGCGCATCTCAACTACCAGCGCTCGCGCCTGGTGCGCTCATGGACCCATCTCGAACGCCAGCGCGGCGGTTTCGGCTTCATGGGCGGTCCTGGCGAGACGCAGATCGAGGCGGACCGCCGCCTGATTCAGGAGCGCATCTCCAAGCTCGAGAGCGAGCTGAAAAAGGTGCAGGCGACACGGCGTCTGCATCGCGCCGGCCGCCAGCGCGTACCGTATCGCGTCGTCGCGCTGGTCGGCTACACCAATGCCGGCAAATCGACGCTGTTCAACCGCCTGACCCGCGCCGACGTGCAGGCGGCCGACATGCTGTTTGCGACGCTCGACCCCACCTTGCGCGCGCTCAACCTGCCGCATGGCGGCAAGGCGATGCTGTCCGACACCGTCGGCTTCATCTCCAACCTGCCGACCCAGCTCGTCGCCGCCTTCCGCGCCACGCTGGAGGAGGTGCTGGAGGCCGACGTCATCCTGCATGTCCGCGACATCTCGCATGAAGACGCTGAGGCGCAGCAGAGCGACGTCGATGCCGTTCTGCGTCAGCTCGGCATCAACCCCGATGATAGTGGCCGCATTATCGAAGTCTGGAACAAGATCGATCGGTACAATGCCGAGCAACGCGAAGAGCTTCTGAACATCGCCGCGCGCAGGCCGGAGGATCATCCGGCGATGCTGGTTTCAGCCGTGACAGGCGAGGGAGTCGATGCACTGCTCGCCGCGATCGAGGAACGCCTCGCCGCCAAACGCACCACGCTCGATCTCTCCGTCGACGCCTCGGACGGTGCCGGCATCAGCTGGCTGCACCGCAATGCCGAGGTCCTGTCGAAGGAGCTGCACGACGGCCGCTTCGACATGACCGTACGGGTGGACGCGACCAAGCGGGACATCGTGGTGAACAGGTTCGACGCCGTGCCGCATCACGCCACATAGCCGGTGTCGTCCCGGCGAACGCCGGGACGACAGCGGAGCTAGCGGCGCACGTCCTTGCCTCCCTCTGAGGCTAGCTTCTCCTTACCCTTCGCCGCATTCCACAGCGCGTCCATCTCCGCCAGCGACGCCTGTTCGAGGCTTCGACCCTGCGCCTCCAGCATCCGCTCGATATAGGCGAAGCGCCGCTCGAATTTCGCATTGGTCACGCGGAGTGCGCTTTCCGGATCGGCGTCGACATGGCGGGCGAGGTTGACGAGGGCGAACATCAGGTCGCCGGTCTCTTCCGCAATCTCCTGCTTGTCGTCGCGGTCCAATGCCGCCTCGATCTCGTCGGCTTCCTCGCGGATCTTCTGCAAGACCGCGCGCGGGTCGTTCCAGTCGAAGCCGACGGTGGAGGCCTTGCGCTGCAGCTCTATCGCCCGCGTCAGCGCGGGCTGGCCGGCCTTCACGCCCGACAGCAGCGATTGGTGCGACGGCGCTTCTTCCGGCGGCCGGCGTGCGGCGCGTTCGGCTTTCTCCTCGGCTTTGATGCGATCCCAAACCTCCTTGACATGCGAGGAGGCGAGATTGCCGTCCTTGTCGGCGAAGACATGGGGATGGCGGCGGATCATCTTGCGGGTGATGGCTTCGACGACGTCACCAAAATCGAACGCCTTCTGCTCCGAAGCCATCTGGGCGTGGTACACGACCTGGAGCAGGAGATCGCCGAGCTCCTCGCGCAGATCGTCGAGATCGCCGCGGGCGATGGCGTCGACCACCTCATAGGCTTCCTCGATCGTGTAGGGCGCGATCGTCGCAAAATCCTGCTCGAGGTCCCAGGGGCAGCCGGTGACCGGCGTGCGCAGCGCCGCCATGATCTCGATCAGGCGGGAAATCTCGCGGGAAGGGGTCATTGCGGGGCAGTCTCCTGGGTCCGCAACCTTATGCCAAAACCGGGCCGGCGTTCCCAGCCCGGTACGGCGGAACAGGCCGATTTCCACCGATTGGCGAGTAGGTCGCGCAATGCTAAAGCGCGGGCCATGAGTGACGCATTTTCATCCGAGACCGCACTGGTGCTGTTCTCCGGCGGCCAGGATTCCACCACCTGCCTGGCCTGGGCGCTCAGCCGCTTTGCCCGCGTGGAGACGCTGGGGTTCGACTACGGCCAGCGCCATGCCATCGAGCTCGCCTGCCGCGAGCGGTTGTTCGACGGCATCAAGGGGCTGAGCGCGGATTGGGCCGCAAGGCTCGGCGAGAGCCACACGCTGTCGATCCCGACGCTGGCGGCCGTGTCCGAAACGGCCCTGACGCGCGACGTCGCGATCGCGATGGGTGCGGACGGGCTGCCCAATACGTTCGTGCCCGGCCGTAACCTCATCTTCCTGACCTTCGCCGCAGCGCTGGCCTATCGACGCGGGATCAGCCACATCGTCGGCGGCATGTGCGAGACCGACTATTCCGGCTATCCCGATTGCCGCGACGAGACCATCCGCGCCATGCAGGCCGCGCTCTCACTCGGCATGGCCAGAAAGTTCGAGCTGCATACCCCCTTGATGTGGATCGACAAGGCCGCGACCTGGCAGCTCGCGCATGACCTCGGCGGCGACGGCCTCGTCGATCTCATCCGCGAGCACTCCCACACCTGCTATCTCGGCGAACGCGGCGCGCAGCACGAGTGGGGCTATGGCTGCGGCGAGTGCCCGGCGTGCAGCCTGCGGGCGAAGGGGTGGCAGGAGTTCGCGGCGGGCAGATGATGCCGGCTAGAAGGTGTGCTGCACTTTCACCGAGATGTTGCGGCCGGTCTCCACCAGGGGATTTGTGAAGCTTCGCGGATATGAGCGATTCACGAATGTCGATGCATCGACATAGGCTGTGTTGAAGATGTTCTCCAAGCCGAGGATCAGCTTGGTGTCGCCGAGTTGCGGCGATACCAGCTTGCCGAGCTGAAGCGTCGCATAGAGCTTGGGAATGGCGTAGCCCGAGGTCGTATATTCCTGCGCCGGATCGATCCGGGTCTTGCTGGCGGCCCAATCGATCACGCCGAGGATCGAGTAGGCACCATCCGGGTCCGCATATTGGATTCCCACCCGTCCGCGATAGGGGGCGAGAAAAGGCAGCGGCGTTCCGGTCAGCGTGTTGGTACCGCGCAACTGGGTGAAGTTCGTGAACAGGTTGACAGACGGCGTCATCTGCCAGCGCGCCTCCAGTTCGACGCCGGTCACCTCGGCCTTGCCGACGTTCCGAGACTGGGTGTATCCGCCGACACCGTTGAGCGTCACTGCGACCGTTTGGAGGAAATTCTCGTAGTGTGTATCGAACGCCGTGACCTTGAGCTCTGCATTGGTCGTATGAAAGCGTGCGCCTCCTTCGTACGTTACGCCGGTTTCCGGCTTCAGGTCCGGATTGGGAAGCTGAGTGGCCGTCACGGCAAACAGCTCGGAGTTCGTCGGCTGACGGAATGAGGTCGCCACGTTGCCGAGCAAGTCGACGCTCGGCAGGACGGCGTAGACGAACCCAAGGCTTCCGGTCGGAGCCGTTTGATCCATGTTGGTCTTGCTCGCATACAATGCTCTGACATTTGCAGGAATGGTGGATGCGAGCGGCGAGGTGTCGGTGGTCGTGTTGAACCAGTCGAAACGGCCCCCAGCGGAGAGCGTCAGCGGCTGGACCGGCTTCCATTCATGCAGGACGAACGTGCCGATGTTGGATTGCGTCGTGTCCGGGCCTTGCTTGGTGTAAGGCGAAAACACATCGCTCGTCACGATCCCCGTCGTCCCATTGCGGGTGATGGTCTCGGACGTCAATTCGCTGCCCGGCCGCGCTTCCCGGAAGCCGTCGAGGCCGACCGTGGTTTTCGTTACACCCCAGGGACTGAGCCAGGGAATCTCGGCCAGCGAGCGCCCGCCGACCACCAGGGGACCTATGACGTGGCTGGTGGATTTGACGGTTCGGGTGGTGATGCCCGCGGCGTTGATGGTGTTGTTGATCGTCGAGAGCTTCGTGTCGAAATAGTTGACGTAGAAGGAGCTCTCGACGTGCTTCACCAGGCCGTCGAGTTCGCCGGTATAGGCGATGCGCGCCGAATGCACCTGATTGGGGTCCTGCCGGACCTGGAGATACGGCGCGCCCGGCGCTCCGCCGACGCCGCCGGCGCGCCCATCGACCTCGCTGTAGGAGCGCAGCGAAAGCTCGAGCCTCTGGCCGATGTCGGGCGTGTAGCCGAGCTTGATGTTGCCGCCAACGCTCTGGTAGTCGCTGTTCGGCACCGTTCCGAGCGAAGTCTGATAGTCGCCACCCCATCGTCCGGCAAAGCCGCCGATGAAATCGAAGCCTTGTCCGGCGCCCTTCACCCAATCATAGGTGCTGAACGAGTTGGCGGCACTGCCGTAGCCAGCCGACCAGCCGCCGCCCGTAAACCGGAACGGCCCCGACGTATCACCGGTGTACGAGCGGGTCACGACGTTGACCAGTCCGGTCAATGCCTCGCTGCCATAGACGACGGAGCCTGGACCGCGGATCACTTCGACGCGCTCGACCTCGTCAGGCGCGAGATAATTGAGCTGCAGTGTATTGCGGCCGCGGAAGCGATCGCCGTCGATGAACATCGGCGAGCGGAAACTGTTCGAAGAGAACCCTCGCAAGTAGATCTGACCGCCGATACCACCGGAGCGGGCGATCGAGACGCCCGGGACCGAAGCAAGAATATCGAGAAGGCCGGTTGGCGACGTCGCCTCGATCTGGGCGCGGTCAACAACCGTGATGCTCTGCTCCGCAAGATGAGGAATTCCTGCTTGCGGCAGCCTGCCGCCCATGGGCTTCAGGGAATCGCTGTTCGTGCCTTCAGGAGCCGTTTGCGCGGTTTGCGGGCCTCGTGCCGGCTGCACAGCCTGCGACTGCGTTTGTCGCGCCGCGCGCGCTTCATTCTGCCGTGCCGTGCGACGAGGCTTCGACTGTTTTCCGGCCTCGACCGTCACCGTCGGCAGCACTGATTGTTGTGATGAACTACCCGCCGTCTGGGCTTCCGCGACTACGCTCGATGCCGTGGCCGCCACGCAAGCAAGCCCCACACTCAATCTCCACGTCGACGAAAAAAGCGAATTTCTCCCAAAGTCAGAAACGATCGTTCTCGAAAACATCGACGATATCCCTCAGCATTCAGCCAGCCTCAGGCGTCTTATCTTGCGACAATCTCTTGTGCCATCTTCGGAAGTCCAGTTTCGAGCAATTCAAATTGCGCTGGATGCTCTGCTCATCAATCAAGCGTTTGACGCACGAAATTCAACAACTCGTCGTCGCGATCGAACGACACATCGTCCTTCGATCGATTCTAATTTCGGACAGCCACACCTGCGGCACACGACGAGCATTTTGCTTTTGAATCTTCCTTCCATTGGACTATGTAGCCGGGTCAGCAGCGCCGGGTCGATAATCCCAGCGCCGACGAGGTTCTTGCATTTCATGCTGCCGCTGTTGCATTGGGGAAGATCAGCACTAGGCTTGGCCACGATCCTTGTGATCGCTTTCGGCGAGCTCAGTGCTGCGAACGCGATCGATCTGACCGACCAGCGCAACCGCAAGCTCTCGTTCAGCCGACTGCCGGAACGCCTGGTCATCATTCCGATCCCGGCACCATCGACCTTCGTGACGATCGATGGGAGCGACAGGAAGATCGTCGGAATGAACGAATACGCCGCACGCGCGATGCAGGATGGCATTTTCGGCAAGCTGTTTCCTGGCCTCAGGCAGATCCAGACGGCGATAACGACCGGTGGAGATGCCTCCAATTTCGCTCCGAATGTAGAGGCAATCCTCGCATTGCGGCCGGATGCGATTTTCCAATGGGCCAACAACAACGAGATCATCGGGCCGTTGGACCGGACCGGGATTCCCGTCGTCGGCATGCGTGTCGGTTCGTTCGAGAACTACGTCGACTACGTGAAGTTGATGGGTAAGATCGCGGGCAGGGAAGACCGAGCGAGCGAATTGCTCCGAAAGCAGGAAGAGACTCGTCAGTCGCTGACGTCGCGGTTTGCCGATCTATCGTCGACGCAGCGACCACGCGTGCTGTACTTCAATCGAGTCACGAACATGCTGCGCGTCAGCGGCAAAGGAACGGCGCAGGATTTCGCCATTGAGCTGGCGGGCGGACAGAACGCGGTCGGCACCGCTTCGGTCAGCACCATCACCATTGAGCAAATCCTCGCGTGGAATCCGCAAGTCATCCTGCTTGGAAATTTCGATCCGGCGATGCCGTCGGATCTGTATCGCGATCCGCGCTGGCAGGGCATCGAGGCCGTTCAGGCTCGACGCGTGTACCGCGTTCCTCTCGGGGGGTATCGCTGGGATCCGCCGAGCCACGAATCGGCACTTGGTTGGCTCTGGCTGGCCGGTCTGCTGCATCCCGAACGTGCTCAGGAGAGCATTCGCACCTCGGTGAAGAGCTGGTTCGGCTTTCTCTATAATTACAGTCCAACGGATGAGGAGATAGACGGGATCCTGTTTCTCAAGGACAACGCCGGGTCGGCCGGCTATGAAGCTTATCGGGCTCATTGATGGGAAGCGCTATCTCCGGATCGGCGGCGAGTCTTCCCTCGCGGAGTGAAAGATCCTTTGCCCTGCTTTATTTTGCGCTCGCAGCGGGCCTTATCCTCGTCCTTTTGTGGGCGATCGCATCGGGACGGTATCAAATCCCGTTCGGCACCGTCCTGTCGATCATCGTGTCGCACCTGGTCGCAGTGAAAGCGACGTGGACCACCACGGAAGCCGTCGTCGTCGAAACGGTGAGGCTGCCGCGCGTGCTCGCCGCCGCTATCGCAGGCGCAGGCCTGTCTCTGTGTGGCGCAGTGCTTCAGGCGATCTTCCGCAATCCGCTGGTTGGCCCGCAGACAATCGGAGCCTCCTCCGGTGCTGCCCTCGGCGGCGTCATCGTCATCTTCCTGGTCGGGTTCGGGCCACTCGTCCAGATCGGTGCTTTTGGAGGTGCCGCCTTGGCGCTCGTCGCCGTGCTTGCGCTCCATCGCAGTGACAATCTCTCGCCCATCCTCACGCTCGTGCTTGCGGGCGTGGTCGTCAGCGCGTTCTGCACCGCTCTGGTCGGACTTGTGACCTATCTGGCCGATCCCGAGACGACATTGCAGGTCATCGTGTTCTGGCTGCTGGGCAGCTTCGCGCCTTCGACGTGGCTGCACTGCGGTTTGATTGCGGTCTGCACCGCGGTCGCAGCCGCCGTACTCATCGGGATGAGGTGGCGGGTCAACGTTCTTTCGCTCGGAGATGAAGAAGCTCGAACCCTGGGCGTCAATCCGGGGCGCGATCGGTTGATCCTTCTGGCCGCGGCCTGTCTTGCGATCTCGTCTCAAGTTGCAGTCAGCGGAACGATCGGCTGGGTCGGTCTCATCATTCCCAACCTTGCGCGCATGATCGTAGGCGCGGACAACCGCCAGCTGCTGCCGGTCTCGACATTCCTGGGCGCCATCTTCCTGGTTGCAGCGGACACGCTGGCGCGGTCGCTCACGCCGGCCGAGATTCCGGTCGGGATCATCACGGCGCTCATCGGCACTCCGATCTTCGCGCTGCTCCTCCGGCGCACCACCAGGAGCGGCGCAGCATGATCCGCATCGAGAATGCAGGCCACAGGTACGGATCCCAGCACTGGCTCTTTCGCGAGCTGTCCGTCACCTTTCCTTCGGCCCGGATCGCCGCAATCCTCGGGCCAAATGGCTGCGGCAAGACAACCTTGCTGCGCGCGATCAGCCGGACATTGACCCTCAAGGAAGGAATCATCGACATCGACGGCCATGTGGGTTTCGTGCCGCAGGCATTGACGGCCGATCAGTCCTACAGTGCCGCCGATATGGTTCTGATGGGACGAAGCCGCTATCTCGGCAGGTTCAGTTCGCCGGGCCGCAAGGACAGGGAACGCGCATATGAGTCGCTCGAGGAGGTCGGTCTGGTGGCTCTCGCGGAGCAGCGTTACGACCGGCTGAGCGGCGGGCAGCGGCAGCTCGTCCTGCTGGCCCGCGCTCTGGCCAGCGACTGCAGGGTCCTCGTGCTGGATGAGCCAGCCTCGACGCTCGACATGGCCAATCAGGGCGTTGTTCTTCGCCTGCTCCTGCGCCTCGCAAGCTCCTTGGGCCTCACCGTGTTGTTCACGACGCATCATCCGGACCATGCAATCGGTATCGCCGATACGACCTTGCTGATGCAGCGGAACGGCACTCACGTCTGCGGTCCGACCGGGGAGGTGCTGACCGAAGGCAATCTCGCTCGGATGTATGGCGTGCCGGTGCGCCGCGTGGATGTTCATGTGGACGAGGAGACGGCCTCGGCGATCGTGCCGTTGCACGGCTTGCGGAGCAAGGCTCCGGATCAGCCTCTGGTCCCCTGAGATCAGCGACCGCCGCGATCGGTTTGCGGCGCAGCCTTTCGCTTCGCCCAGGGCAGAAAGCCGTCGAGGAACTTCGTGGTTGCGGGCATGAAATTGCTGCCGTGATGATAGAATGGATCCAGTGTCGAGACCAGCAGCCGGCCGGGCAGGGTGACTCGATCCTCGTAGAGCAGCGCTCCGCCACTGTCACGGCCTTCAGGATCGGCCGGGACGTCGATCAGCGCCCGAGCCCCTGGTGGCGGGGTCAATACACCGTGGAAGTGCCATATCGTGCTTTCGAACGGCACCGCCTGGAAAAACTCATGGTCGGGCGCCAACAGGCGGTGCGGTGGATGCGCTGTCTTGTCGAGCCACCACCAGAAGTTTGTCGGCCGTGCCGCCCAGGTGACACCCGGCAGCCACGTGTCGGCGCGATTCTCACCGAACACGACCAGCGTGTGCCCGGCTTTCGCAAACTGGATCAGCACATCGCGGTTGGCACGAAGAACGTTCGGATTGATGCGATCCGGCACGATCAGGAAAGTGACGTCGGTCAAGGCATCCGCTGTCAGTTCGGGAGCGTAGATGATCTTGTCGAACAGCGCTCGATAGCGCCGGCCGTGAATGGCCGCGTGGTGATAAAACGTGCCGCCGTCGAGGATCGCGAGGCTCATTGAACGTTTCGTCCCTCTGTGACCCATTGCATGATCCGGGGCGCCAGCTGCTTGTCCTCGCCGCCGAATGTCCAGAGGTCATTTCCGCCGTGGAACAGCACGTGACCTCGACCGACCGGATAGATGAAGTCGAGCGGTAGGTTCGGCTGGCCGAGGGCGTGGATAACCAGCGCATCCGGCGGTGCGTCGTGCCAGACCCGGCCGTAGAAGCCGGAGACGCCGCGGCGGAAAGTCAGATCATGCGGGTCAATGCCGTGCCAGATGGGATGCGCGGCGAGGCGCAGCACCGTGATGTCGCTCAGCTTGTAATTGTCGATGGTGTGGAAACCTGCCATGCGCGGTAGGTAGGGATAGGCGTGATGGCCGTTCGCAACGACGACACCGCCGCGAACAAGGTATTCCTCGATCTGGCCGGCGCGGGCCGCCAGGAAACGCTGGTCGCTGTGCATGCTCACGAACAGCACACTGAAATCGTTCAGATCGATGTCGGGCAGCGCATAGATGTCCCGCAGCTCGGCTTTGACGTTCGCCAGGGCACGCAGCGACCCGTCGTCATAACCGAAGCTGAGAGCAAGTCCGGGCTTCGTCATCAACTCGCACGCATGGTGAAGAGAGCGCCTGGCTCCTTCGCCAGAACGTCCTCGGCGATGGACCGCTTCAATGCACTCAGCTCGTGCTCCTGTGCTGTGCTGCGATCCTTGGCGAAGACGAGCTCGAAAAAGCGCTCCGGCAACACCCCAGGCAGCAACGCCATCTCGGCGGTTCGCTCTCCGAGCGTAATTCGAAAGCTGTAGGAAATGTCGTGCCCAGGCACAAGTCTCGCGTCGGGCAGCGAGCGGTCTACGCTATAGGCGCCGCGGGTCACGGCGCGTGTGATCACTTCGAACGCGTCCCGCACACCCGGACCCGGGTGTCCACTCACGATGCTGATGTCGCGCCGCGCCGGAATTTTCTCGGGCGACAGCACGGCGAACGCTGCCCGCTGCGCCTGGAATACGATCGCGGCCATGGCAAGCGCGGATTGGCCATGGTAGGCGGCCACCACGGGGAAACCAATCTCGACCGGCTCCTCCTCGGCCATGATGGTGATCGCAGATTCTTTTCCTGCTGGCGTGTTCACAGAGTTCTCACATGACGAGGCGGCTGGTAGCTCGCATGCGTTACCCCGCGCTTTTGCCCGAGGTCAACAAGCCAAACTTAGATTCAGTTCAAAGCGCGATCAGGCGGCGAGGCTCTTCCGGTCCTATGAATAAGGAGCAGAGAGAATCCATCTCGCCGCTAGAAGCATCGCACCGAATGGATTGGGCAACGAGGAGTTCGACCCGCAATCGCCGCAAGCTACCCGAAATCCTCCGGCCGCAGCTCGATCGGCTTGCCGTGCGGGGTGCGATCGGCGGCGTGGTCCCAGGCGTCGCGATAGCGGTGCAGGGTTTCGGCCGATGCGACGCCCTTGCGCGCCACGAGGCCTTCCAGCGTCGCCAGCCAGTGCAGGTAGTAGGTCTCGCCCGTATCAGGATCGCCCGCCGCTTGCGCGCGCTTGATCTCGTCGGCGAGTGCGGCGGCCCATTCGGGCCAGGTGAACACGCCGCGCTCGTGCAGGGTCAGCGCCATGGCAAAGGCATGCGCCTCCCAGGGGGCGCGGAAGACCGGGCCGTCGTCATCGCGGGGAATGCTCGGTATGGCCGCCGTGGCGGCCGCAGCAAGCGTCGTGCTCATCACGCCGGGTCCAGATAGGGCTCGAACGCGTCGATCGAGACACTTGTGGTCGGATCAGCGTCGGGGCCCCAGAGTTCGCGGCCCTCGAACACCACGGTGTAGAGCCATTGCGGATTCTCGCCGCGCTCCATCGCCGCCGTGTCCGGAAACACGTGACAGCCATGGTTCAACTCGATTACGCCGACATGGCCGCGCACGTAGCGCGGCAGCCTTGTGTGCGTGGCCGGATGGATGTTCTTCGCGCGCACGCGGTCGCCGATATTGAATTTCGCCGGCGCCGGCGCAGGGCGGTCGAACTTGCCGCGCACCATGATGCGTTCGACGTTCGCGAGATCGAACTTGCCGTGCTTGAGCGCTTTTGCGGGCTGCATCGCATGGCCGGCGGCGACTTCCTCCCTGGTGAGGTAGCCCTTGTCGATCAGCATCTCCTCAAGACCGAGGAACCATTTCTTGTAGTAGGAGCTCGCGAGATAGACGTGCGGCGGCAGCGTCTCGCGGTAGAAGCGCGAGGTATCGATGTTGAAGGCGCCGGCCGCGCCCATCGCGCGTACCATGGCAAGCACACGCGCTTCCCAATCCGCGTGAAACATCGGCTCGTTGGGCTCGGGCTCGACCTTGCCGAACCCGTCCATGCCGCCCATGTCGTGCACGCCGTTCATGACGGGGCTCCAGGCATTCGCGGAAAGCCGGTGCCGATCATGGAGTCGCGGGTGACGATCTCGGCGAGCTGCTCCTCGGTCCAACCCTCCGTGCCTGCAGGGCGCATCGGCAGCACCAGGAAGCGCGTTTCGGCGGTCGAATCCCACACCCGGATTTCCATGTCCTTGGGCAGGGTGACGTCGAAATCGGCGAGCACGCCGCGCGGATCCTTTACGGCGCGGGAGCGGTAGGGCGCAGCCTTGTACCAGACCGGCGGCAGTCCCAGCATTTCCCAGGGGTAGCAGGAGCACAGCGTGCACACGACCATGTTGTGCCGCTCAGGCGTGTTCTCGACCACGACGAGATGGTCGCCGACGCGGCTGACATAGCCGAGCGTGCCGATCGCCTTGCTGCCATCCTCGAGCAGCGCCTTCTTGAACGCCGGATCGGTCCAGGCCTTGGCGACGACGCGCGCGCCGTTATGAGGGCCGATCCTGGTCTCGTAGGCCTGGATGATGGCATCGAGCGCGGCGGGCTCGACATAGCCTTTTTCGGTCAGGATCGTCTCGAGCGCGCGCACGCGCAGCTCGGTCTCCGACAGCTCGGAATGATCGTGGTGATGGTCGTGATCGTGGCTCATGGCAGCAAAGATATGCGCAATGGCCCAGGCCTGTCGAGTGTTCCTTGCATCGTGATCGGGTCCCATATTCGTGACGACATTTGTGCGCTAACATCGCCGAAAGCAGCGTGGAGATGATGGTGACGGACTACGTGAAGATCGAGAAGGGCCTTGGGCCCGAGGGCCGGATTGCGGTGGTCCGTTTCGACCGCGGCGACGGCATCAACGCACTCTCGCCGGAGGCATTGCGGCAGCTGACCGCGGCTGCGCGCAGTTTCGAGGATGACGCCGCGACGTCGGTCGTCGTCTTGACCGGCAGCTCGGGCGCGTTCAGCGCCGGCTTCGACCTCAAGGATGAGGAGGGACGTTCGCGCAAGGAGATGGATCTCGGCACGTTGCGGCGGCATCTCAAGCTCGGGCCGCGCCTGACGCACGCCTGGCAGGAGATGGAGCAAATCACGATCGGGGCGATCGAGGGCTTCTGCGTCGGCGGCGGGGTCGCCCTCGCTGTCGCGCTCGACTTTCGCATCATGGGCCGCAACGCGCATTTGCGGGTGCCCGAGATCGGGCTCGGCATGAACATGAGCTGGCAGAGCATCCCGCGCATGCTGCATCTGATGGGGCCGGCCCGCACCAAGCAGGCGGTCATATTGGCCGACCAGCGCATCAGCGCGGACGAGGCCTATGAATGGGGCCTGGTGGAACAGGTGACCGACCCCGGCCATGCCTTCGATGCGGCCATGGAGCTTGCCCGCAAGGTCGCCGCACAGCCGCCGCTCTCGGTCGCCATGACCAAGCTGACCGTCAACCGGCTCGCGCACGCGCTTGACGATCTCGCCAGCCACATGGATGTCGATCAGTTCGCGCTCGCCAGCCTGACCGAGGATCACAAGGAGGGCGTCGAAGCATTCCTGGCCCGCCGAAAGCCACGCTTCAGGGGCCGGTAGATCAGGAGCGGCAGGACGACGATCCCGTCGGAAGATGAATTTTCTTTGCACGTGACGGATTGGGAAAACTTCGTCCAACTCCTCGCAAATATCTGACATTGCAAGGAAGACCGGAAACGGCGATGGTGCGTGCTGCGGTGCAGCGCGCGTGACCCGGCCGGCATCGCAATTTCATCCCCGTCGCTCCATGCGACCTGATTCCCGCCCGCCCATGAGCGGCGCGAGCAAGCGAACTATTGTGCATGAAGGCCGTCTCCATGAACGCCTACCAATCGCTCGCAATCGGACAGCCGATCGAAAGGCTTGAAGCGATTCCCCCTGCCGTGGACGCGATGGTCCGTTTCGAGGGCATCTCAAAAACCTATCCGGCCTATCGCGGCAAGCCCGGCGTCAACGCGCTGCAGACTATCGACTTTGCAATTCCGCGCGGTTCCATTACCGGCGTGATCGGCCGCTCCGGCGCGGGCAAGTCTAGTCTGGTGCGGCTGATCAACGGCCTGGAGAAGCCGACCACGGGCCGCGTGATCGTCGACGGCCGCGACATCTCGGCGCTGACCGGCCGCGCGCTGCGGTTGGCGCAGCGCTCGATTGGCATGATCTTCCAGCACTTCAACCTGCTGTCGTCGCGCACCGCGGCCGACAACATCGCTCTGCCGCTCGAGATCGCCGGCTGGGCCAAGGCCGACATCAAGGCCCGCGTGACGGAGCTGCTCGCGCTCGTCGGCATCGCCGACAAGCATGATCGCTATCCATCGGAGCTCTCCGGCGGCCAGAAACAGCGCGTCGGCATTGCCCGCGCGCTGGCGACGCGGCCGAGCGTGCTTTTGTCGGACGAGGCGACCTCGGCGCTCGATCCGCAGACCACGCGCGCGATCCTCGATCTGCTCGCGAACATCAACCGCGAGCTCGGCGTGACCATCGTTCTGATCACCCACGAAATGTCCGTGGTGCGCCAGCTCGCCAAGGAGGTCGTCGTGCTCGACGCCGGACACGTCGTCGAGAGCGGCCATGTCGCCGACATCTTCACCCACCCGAAGCATCCCATCACACAGTCCTTCCTGGCGGAGGCGATCGGCGACAGCCTGCCAGTGTCGCTGGCGAGCCGGATCGTGCCGGAGCCTTCGGCCGGCGGCCACGCCGTGATCCGCATCCAGGTGGACGGGGCGGGGGCCGGCGACACGCTGGTGGCGCGGCTCGCGCGCGAAATCGGCCGCGACGTGTCGCTGCTGTCGGCGCGCATCGACGAGGTCGGCGGCCAGCATGTCGGCTCGCTCGTTCTCGGTATCCCGCTCGGTGTTTCCAGCGGCGCGGACGCGGTGACGCGAACGCTGGCCTTTATGTCTCGACATCAATTCCCGGCGGAGCATCTCGGCTATGTCGCCTGAACTCATCAACCTGATCATCCAGGCGACCTTCGAGAGCCTGTACATGGTGGGCATCGCCGCGCTGCTCGGCACCGCCTTCGGCCTGCCGCTCGGCGTCTTCCTCGCGACCAGCCGCAAAGGCGAGTTGTTCGCGGCACCCATCGTCAATCGCGTGCTCGGCATCGTCGTCAACGCGACGCGTTCCACGCCGTTCATCATCCTCGTCGTCGCCATCATCCCGTTCACGCGCCTCATCGCCGGCACCTCGATCGGATCGAGCGCCGCGATCGTGCCGCTGACGATTGCGTCGACGCCCTTCATCGCGCGTCTCGTCGAGGCCGCGATCCGCGAGGTCGACGGCGGCCTGATCGAGACTGCGTCCTCGTTCGGGGCCTCGCCGCTCCAGATCGTGTTCAAGGTGCTGATCCCCGAGGCGCTGCCCGGCCTGTTGCTGGCGCTGACGCTCGCCGTGGTCAGCCTGCTCGGCTATTCCGCGATGGTGGGCGCGGTCGGCGGCGGAGGGCTTGGCGATCTCGGCATCCGCTACGGCTACCAGCGCTTCATGCCGGAGATGATGCTGGCCGTCGTCGTCGTGCTGATCGCACTGGTGCAACTGGTCCAGAGCGCCGGCGACTACCTGGCGCGCCGGGTCAACCGCCGGCTGCGGCATCGCTGAACCGGATCACGCGGCACGCCTCGCGCGCCGCAGCGTCTCCGAGGGCAGCTCGGAGAAGTGGCGCTTGTAGTCGAGCGAGAACTGGCTGAAGTGCCAGAAGCCGTGCTGCACGGCGACGTCGTAAATGGATGTTCCGGCGCCGCCGGCGCGTTTCAGATCGCGCCGTACGCGGTTCAGCCGCATCGCACGCCAATAGTGCATCGGGCTCGTGCCCAAAACCGCCTGGAAGCAATAGCCGAGCTTGCGTGGACTGGCGCCGACCGCCTTGCAGACCTCCAGCAGCGACAGCGAATGGTTGGCGTTGCCGTGCATCAGCTCGCGGGCGCGATCGACGGTACGCTTGCGCGCGTTTGCGCTGCGGCCGAGATCGGTGGGGCGTGCGGTCGGCAGCATGTCCATGATCTCGACGAGGAGGGCGTCTTCGAGCGCCTGCCGGACGGCCGGATCTTCAAACCGTTCGGGCGCGGTCGCGATGGCCTCGTGAATGGCCTCAAGATGAGCTCGGAATCGTGCGACCGGCGCCTGCGCCATCTCGATCACCCGCAATTGGTGCCAGACCGCGCGCGGCAGATCGATCTCGAGCCGGGCGGCGAGATCCCGGATCAGCGCCGAACTGGCGACGACACCGCGCAGCTCGAATGACTTCGGCGTGCACATATCGACCTCGGCGTCGACGCAGGCAATGACCTGGGCGCCTGCAACGCTGGCGCCGTTGCAATTGACCTCGCTGTCACCACGCCAGGGTAGACCAATGCCAAAGCTGTCGGCGCCGAGCTGACCGTATTGGCGGACCTGCTGGCTGGTAATTTCGCGGAACACCTCGACCCGGGGCAGAGAGAGCTGGGTGAAGCTGCCTCGAAACGCGCCGGCGCTGATCTGGTCGTAGCGCAGCCGCCAGCGGCCGAGCGCGGCGCAGTGCTCATCCACATCCGTGCTGCTCGCCTCGATCAGGCCGGCAGCCGATTCCTGAATCGGAGGAGTTACGTTCAAGGCCATGATAATGCGTCGAAATTTGCAAGGCAAAGTTAACAATAAACGTGCCAAGACTGACACGCTGGACGGCCGCGTCCAGCAAAATATTGCCGGATCTCGATAACGCCCGACAGCGCCGCGGTGCAGATTCCGTCCAGCCGTTCCGACAGCGCAGTCGGGATGGCCTTGCGGAGGATCGAGATGCGACCGACCGATGTCATGCGCGGCAGCCCGCCCGCGCCCGAGGCTCAGGTGACGCGCGCCAATTGGCGCAGCTTTCCCGCCATCCGCTGGGGCTTCACCCATACCCGGGAAGTGCTGCCCACCGCGGAAGTGCGCCGCTCGCCCCAGCCGACGCCGATTCGATGTGCGCCGCGCGAATTGTCAAAGCTCGGCTTCAAAGCGCCGGACGGCCAGCCGACGACAATCGAGGCCACGCTACGTGAGACCTTTGGCGATGCACTGCTGGTCATGCATCGGGGCACGCTGATCCACGAATGGTATGGCGACGGCATGAGCGCGACAACGCCGCATCTGATCTGCTCGATCAGCAAGTCGGTTGCCGGCACGCTCTGCGGCGTGCTCGCCGCACGCGGGCTGCTCGATCCCGAGGCGAGGGTGGTGCGCTACGTGCCGGAGCTGGAGAATTCCGTCTACGGCAGCTGTACGGTCCGCAACGTGCTCGACATGGCCGTCGCCATCAAGTTCGAGGAAGACTACGAGGACCCTGCCGGCGACGTCGCGCGTTACCGCTTCTCCTCGGGCTGGGATGTGCCGCCACCGGGTGTCGAGCCCAGCCACCAGCGCGCCTATCTCACGACCCTGTGCGGCACCGGCAAGCCGCACGGCAAGGTGTTCCACTACGTCTCGACCAACACGGAGGTTCTCGGCTGGGTCTGCGAGCGCGCCTGTGGCAGGCCTTACCCTCGCATCCTCTCCGAATATCTCTGGCAGCCGATGGGCGCGGAGGAGGACGGCTCGCTCACGCTCGACAGCCACGGCATGGGCCGCATCGCCGGCGGTCTGTCCGTCACTGCCCGCGATCTCATCCGCTTCGGCGAGATGATCCGCTGCCGCGGCGTGGTCGAGGGACGGCAGGTGGTGCCGGGCTGGTGGATCGACGACATCCACGAGAACGGCGATCCCGAGGCCTGGGCCGAGGGGGACCTCGCCGATATCTTCCCGGGTGCGCGCTACCGCAGCAAATGGTACACGCTCGATCCGTCACGCAACGACCTTGCCGGGATCGGCATCCACGGCCAGTGGCTCTACATCGATTCGGCTTCCGACACGGTCATCGTCAAGCTCGCAACGCAGCCGAAGGCGATGGACGTGCCGCTCGACCATCGCTGGCTCGCTGCCTTCCGCGCCATCACCGCACATCTCGCCCCGCGCTGACTTCTGGACATCATCATGCTCGATCCCGCCAAGGCACGATCGCCCGCCCATGCCGCCAACGCGCATGCTCTCGATCCTCTGACGACTGAGGAGATCACGGCGGCCTGCACGCTGGTGCGTGCGGCCGCAAGCTCGCCGGAGCACTGCCGCTTCCCGACGGTACGGCTGGAAGAGCCGACCAAGCAGGAACTGGCCGCGGGCGGAGCAGGGCGCCGCGCCTTCGTGCTGACACTTGACATCGCGACCGGCGAGGCCATCGAGCACATCGTCGATCTTGGCCGCGGCGAGATCGTCGATCGGAAGCTCCTCCCCAACCGCGACGTGCCCTATGGGCAGCCGCCGGTGATGCTGGAAGAGTTCTTCAAGTGCGAGGCCGTGGTGAAGGCCGATCCCGGCTGGCGCGCTGCGATGCATCGGCGCGGGCTCAGCGATAGGGACATCGAGCTCGTTCAGGTCGACCCGTTCTCCTCGGGCTTCTTCGACATGGAATTCGAGCGCGGCGCCCGCATCGTACGCGCCGTCAGCTTTTTCCGCGAGCATCTGCAGGACAACGGTTATGCGCACCCGATCGAGGGCGTCGTCGCCGTGGTCGATCTGATCGGCGGCAAGGTCATCGATCTCACGGATGCAGATCCGATCGTGCCGATTCCGCGCAAGAAACGGAACTACGGCGCGCATGAGGTCGCAGAACCGCGCACGGACATCAAGCCCCTGCACATCGAGCAACCCGAAGGGCCGAGCTTTCGCGTCGACGGCTGGAAAGTCGATTGGCAGAAATGGAGCTTTCGCGTCGGCTTCACGCCGCGCGAGGGCCTGGTGCTGCATCAGCTCGCCTACCAGGACGGCGCGCGCAAACGGTCGCTGATCCACCGCGCCAGCGTCACTGAGATGGTAGTGCCTTACGCCGATCCGACCGAAAACCATTTCTGGAAATCGGCGTTCGATGCCGGCGAATACGGCCTCGGCATGCTCGCCAACGCGCTCGAACTCGGCTGCGACTGCCTTGGCAACATCCACTATTTCGACGTGCCGGCCGCCGACAGCAAGGGCGAGCCCTTCGTCATGCAGAACGCCATCTGCATGCATGAGGAAGATTACGGAATCGCTTGGAAACACTACGAATTTCGCAACGGCCTATTCGAGGTTCGCCGCTCGCGGCGCCTCGTGATCTCGTTCTTCGCGACGGTCGGCAATTACGACTACGGATTCTACTGGTACCTCTACCAGGACGGCACGATCCAGCTCGAGACCAAGCTCACCGGCATCATCCAGACCGCCGCGGTGCCGCCTGGCGAGACTTACAAATGGGGCGGCATGGTCGATGACCAACTGGGTGGACCGACGCATCAGCACTTCTTCAACGTGCGCCTGCACATGGATCTCGACGGCGGCGGCAATACCGTCACCGAGCACGAGTTCGTGCCGCGGCCATGGGGGTCCGACAATCCCCATGGCAACGCCTTCACCACCACGACGCGCGTGCTGTCACGCGAGCGCGACGCCGCGGCGATAGCCAATGGCGAGACCGGCCGGTTCTGGAAGATCAGCAATCCGAACGAGACCAACTCGGTCGGCAATGCTCCCGCCTATAAGCTCGTGGTCAATCCGAGCCCGCTGATGCTGGCGCAGGAGGGCAGCTATGTGCGCAAGCGCGGCGGCTTTGCCACCAAGCACATCTGGGTGACTGCGTTCGATGCCAACGAGAAATACGCCAGCGGCGACTATCCCAACGTCCACGCCGGCGGCGACGGCCTGCCGCGCTATGTCGCGCAGAACAGAAACATCGAGAATGCCGACATCGTGATCTGGCACTCCTTCGGCCACACCCATGTCTGCAAGCCCGAGGACTTCCCGATCATGCCGGTCGAATATGCCGGCTTCATGCTGAAGCCGACCGGATTCTTCGCGGCCAATGCGGCCGGAGATATTCCACCGGACCGCAACAGCCGCAGCGTGCTGGCCGGCGAGAAGTGCGCCGCCGCAACCTGTTGTCATGCGGACCCGGGGTAAGATTCGGCGGCTTATGCCTTGGGCTTCGGCTCGCCGCGCTGATCGCGCGATGCAGCCATCGCATGCGGTCGCATTCCGAGCGGACCGCCGAGCACGGGCGCCAAGCAGTCCCAGGTCGGCGTCTATGTGCAGGATCAGATCAAGCTCGGCCGGCTCTCGTTCCAGCTTGGCGGCCGCCAGGATTTCGTGACCACACAGGTCGATAACGGTATCGCCAACACGACGGTCGCGTAGGACGCGTCGGCCTTCACCGGCCGCGCGGCCGACGCGCTGCTGGCCTACAGCAGGGACAATTGGCGTCTGGCGCTGAACGTCACCAATCTCGCCGACACCCGCTATGTCGCCGCATGCTACCGCCTGTCGGGCTGCTTCTACGCGGAAGGGCGGAAAGCCATCGCCAGGCTGACCTACCACTGGTGAGCACGACGCGAGGGCGGTCCGGCCTTGGAGGCCGGACCTGTTCCTCCCAACGGTCAGAACGGATAGTGCCGCGGCCCGGTCTGCACGGTGATCCAGCGCAGCTCGGTGAACTCGTCGATGGCGGCCTTGCCGCCGAAGCGGCCGTAGCCTGACGCCTTGGTGCCGCCGAACGGCATCTGAGGCTCGTCATGCACGGTCGGAGCGTTGACGTGGCAGATGCCCGCCTCGATCCGCCTGGCAACGCCGAGCGCACGGGCGATGTCGCGGCCGAACACGGCGGAGGAGAGGCCGTATTCGGTGTCGTTGGCCACGCGCACGGCCTCGTCGATCCCGCTCACGCGCACCACGGTCACGACCGGACCAAAGCTCTCCTCACCATAGATCCGCATTGCCGGCGTGACATGATCGACGATGGTGGCGGGCATGATGGTGCCGCTGCCGTGACCGCCGGCGGCGAGCACGGCGCCCTTGGCGACGGCATCGTCGATCAGGCCCCGGACGCGCTCGCAGGCGGCGTCACTGACCAGCGAGCCGAGCACCACATTCCCCTTGCGGGGATCGCCGAAGGGAAGGCTCTTGGCCTTGGCGGCGAACTTGGCGATGAAGGCGTCCGCCACCTTGTCGTCGACGACGATCCGCTCGGTCGACATGCAGATCTGCCCCTGGTTCATGAAGGCGCCGAACGCTGCCGCATTCACGGCGGCGTCGAGATCGGCATCGTCGAGGACCACGAGCGGGGCCTTGCCGCCAAGCTCCAGCAGCGCGCGCTTCAGGTGCTTTGCGCATGCCAGCGCGATGAGGCGGCCGACGCGGGTCGAGCCGGTGAAGTTGACGCGGCGGATCGCAGGATGGGCGATCAGCGCCTCGACCACCGCCTGCGCATCTTCGGGTGCGTTGGTCACGACATTGACAACGCCGTCGCCGAGGCCGGCCTCCGCCAGGCAGCTTCCGATCAGCCGATGCACGCCCGGGCTCATCTCGGACGCCTTCAGCACCACGGTGTTGCCGCAGGCGAGCGGCGTCGCGACCGAGCGCACGCCGAGGATCACGGGGGCGTTCCACGGCGCGATGCCGAGCACGACGCCGACCGGCTGGCGAAACGCCATGGCGAGGTTGTCGGGCTTGTCGGTCGGAATGACTTCGCCGGATATCTGCGTCGTCATGGCCGCGGCTTCGCGCAGCATGCCTTCGGCTAGATGCACGTTGAAGCCGGCCCAACCCGCCGTGGCGCCGGTTTCGGCGACCATCAGCGCGGTGAACTCCGCTGCCCGGCGCGCGAGGATGTCGGCGGCCGCATTGAGCCGCTTGCGGCGTTCGGACGGACCAAGCTGCGACCAGGCCGGGAAGGCGGCAGCCGCAGCGTCTGCGGCCCGCATCGCGTCGTCGATCGACGCCGCCGTCACGATGGTCGCGACGTCTCCGGAGATCGGGTTGTGGCGCTGGAAGGTGCGCTGATGGCTGGCCGACTGGTCTTTGCCGCCGATGAGAAGGTCGATCGCGTTCATGAAGCACTCCAGAGGTTGCGGGCGGGGTTGAGTGATTATGGTGGGGACGGGGCCGCGCGCGCCTTGCCGAGATAGGCTCGCTGGACCTCCGGATCGTTCTTCATCGCACTGGCAGGTCCGCTGCCGGCGTTGCGGCCGGACTCGATCAGGTAGACACGGTCGGCGATGTCGAGGCTGGCCCGCGCATTCTGCTCGACCAGCAGCACGCTGAGGCCGCTGCTGCGGATCTCCGCCAGCGCGCGGAAGACCTCGCGGCTGAGCAGGGGCGACAGGCCGAGCGAGGGCTCGTCGAGCAAGAGCAGCAGTGGGTTCGACATCAGCGCCCGGCCGATCGCCACCATCTGCTGCTCGCCGCCGCTCATGGTGCGAACGGCCTGGGCCATACGCTCGGCAAGCCGCGGGAACAGTCGCAGGATCCTCGCGAGCCGGTCTGCCTCGCCTGCGCGGGCGCGGGCGGGATAAGCGCCGAGTTGCAGATTCTCGGCAACCGTCAGATCGCCGAACACGCCGCGGCCTTCGGGCACCAGCGCGATGCCGCGCTCCACGATCAGATGGGCGGGCAGTTCGCCAATGTGATGTCCCTCGAACCGGATCGTTGCGCCCTGAGCAGGCTTGACCAGCCCGGCGATGCTCTTGAGCAAGGTGGACTTGCCGGCGCCGTTGGCGCCGAGGATCGCGACGATCTCGCCTTGCTCGACACCGAGCGCAATGTCGGCGAGGGCCTGGTGCTTGCCATAGAAGTGGGAGAGGGCGGCGACCTCAAGCATCGTCGGCTCCGAGATAGGCTGCGACGACTTTTGGATCGGACAACACGGCCTCCGGCGCGCCGCGCGCGATCACGCTGCCGGCGTTCATGACGATGCAATGGCTGCACAGCGCCCGGATCGCATCCATGACATGCTCGACCATGATGATGGTGAGCCCGCGGTCGCGCAATTTCGCGATCAGCGCGATGCCGGTCTCGAGCTCGCTCGGATTGAGGCCCGCCAGCCATTCGTCGAGCAGCACGAGGCGCGGCTGCAGCGCCAGAGCGCGGGCAAGCTCGAGCCGCTTCTGGTCGATATAGGTCAGCTCGCTCGCCGGCGCTTCCTGCATCTTGCCGAGCCCGACCAGGTCCAGCAGCTCGCTTGCCGTTGCACCCGAGCCGTTCGACGTCGAGAACAGCCGCGCCGCCGCAACGTTTTCGGCCACGGTCAGGTCCGGCATCACGCGCACCAGCTGGAACGTGCGCGCAAGGCCGAGGCGCGCGATCTGTTGCGCGCGCAGGCCGTTGAGGACGGTGCCGCCCAGACGGATCGTGCCCGAAGAGGGTCGCAGCGCCCCGGACAGCGTATTCAGCAGCGTCGTCTTGCCGGATCCGTTCGGGCCGATGATGCCGATGATCTCGCCCGGCGTGACCGTGAAGCTGACACCGTCGACGGCGCGCAATCCGCTGAACGATTTGCTGACGCCGTCGACCGCGAGCAGCGGTGCATCGCTCGCACGGGCGGCCGCGGCGACGGGACCGCCGGCCGGAACGCGCCAGCGGCCCACCCCGAACAGGCCGATCACGCCGTTCGGCAGCACCATCACGATGAACACGAAGATGACGCCGAGCACGATGCTGAAATGGTTGGGCAGGGTCGCGGTCAGCACCTCGAACAGCAGGACCAGGGGAATGACGCCCAGCACGGGCCCGAACAGCGAGCCCGCGCCGCCCAGCAAGGCCATGATCACGACCTGGAACGAGATGGTCGGATTGAACGCAATGGCCGGATCGATATAGGTCCAGCGTGGCGCCATGACCGCGCCGGTCACCGCCATGAAGGTCGCGCTCAGAACGAAGACGCCGAGCTTGACCCGCGTGGCATCGATGCCGGAATGGCTCGCCGCGGTCTCGTCGGCGCCGATGGCGCGCAGGGCCAGGCCGTAGCGCGAGCGTCCGAGCATCCAGCCCACCAGGAAGACGACCGCGGTCAAGCCCAGCAGCTGCCAGTAGAGAACCTCCTGCGTCACCGCACTGAAGAGATAGCGGCCGACCGATTTGTGGATGTTGACCTCGTACCAGATCACCAGCTGCCGGATCAGCTCGGCCAGGCCGAAGGAGAATATCACGAAATAGATGCCGGACAGCCGCAGCGTGGAGAGGCCGGTGATTGCGGCGGTGAGTGCGCCCACGCCGGCGGCGGCCAGCAGCACGACCGGCCAGGGCATGGTCTCGCCGAGCACGGCAGCCGTGTAAGCGCCGAGCCCGAAGAACGCGACCGTGGCAAGCGAGATGTAGCGCGTCGGGCCCGAAAACATCGCCCACGCGGTCGCCAGGATCGTGAAATAGAGCACGCTGATGCCGAGCGCGAGATAATAGCCGTTGGCATGGAGCGGAAAGCTGACGAGAAAGGCGGCGAGGGCGAGGCCGGCGCACCACAGCAGAATTCGGACGGGCCCCGTCATGACGCGGCCCTGCCGAACAGGCCGGTCGGCTTGATTACGAGCACGCCGAGAAACAGCGCGTAGGTCGCAGCCAGCGTCAGGCCGGGATCGACCAGCCGAGCCACCGCGGTTTCGACCACACCAAGCAGCAGCCCGGCGACCAGCGCGCCGATGACGTTGCCGACACCGCCCATGATGACGACGACCAGTGCCTTCATGGTGAAGACCACCCCCATCGCGGCATTGAAGGTGAGGAACATGCTGATCAGCACGCCGCCGACGGCGACGAGGCCGCCGCCAAAGGCAAACGCCAGCCCCGACAGGGCCGCAACGTCGATGCCGACGAGACGCGCGGCGTTGGCATCGACTGCGATGGCACGTACCGCCGTGCCGATCCGGGTGCGGGTGAGGGAGAGATAAACGGCGCCGCCGACCAGGGCCGCGAACAGCAGCGCGACGAGCCGATTGACGGCGAGCGTCGAGCCCATGATCGTCAGCGGAATGGAGAGATAGCCATAGCTGTAGTACTGGCCGCCAAAGGCGACCAGCATGGCGCCCTGGATCACGAACAGCACGCCGAAGGTGACGAGGATGCTGTCGATCTCTTGTGCGCCCCGGTCCTTGCCGCGCCGCATCAGCCGTTCCAGCAGGAAGCGATACAGCAGCCAGTTCAGCGCCATCGCGATCGGGACCGCCAGCAGCAGCGCCGCGAGCGGGCTCAACCCAAGCCCGCTATAGAGCGAGAATGCGCCGAAGGCGGCTGCGACCAGCGACTCTCCATAGGAGAGGTTCATGATCCGCGCCACGCCATACTGCAGCGTCAGCCCGAGCGCGATCAGCGCGTACATGCCGCCGAGCACGAGGCCCGGCAGGATGATGTCGACAAGCAACATGGAACGGCGTCCCCTTGAGCGGACGGCAGCAGGCCTCGCGGGCGCAAGGCCTGCCAGCCAGCCTTACTGCCACTGCGGCTTGGGCACGACCGCGGCACGTGCGCCCGGCAGCGAGGCCGGCGCGAGCGCGTAGAACTCGCCGTTCTGCCACTGTCCGACGCTCCAGACCTCCTGGAGCAGCCCGTCCTTCAGCTTGACCTTGCCGATGATGGTCTCGAACGTGCCCGCGCGGATTTCCGCCGCGACAGCGGTGCGATCGAGCTTGCCGACCTTTTCGATCGCCTGCTGGAGCACCTGCAGGCTCGCATAGGTGATCGAGCTCGCCCAGCGATCCGGCTCCTTGCCGGTGGCGGCCTTGTGGCGCGCGAGATACTCCTTCAGCTGCGGAGACTCGGCATTCCAGCCGCCGATGCCCATCACGCCGTCGCTGTTGGCGGCAAACTTGCCCTTGTAGAGCGGGAACGCGGTGCCGACGCCGACATAGAAGATCTTCGGGTTGAACTTCAACAGCTGCGCCTGCTCGGTCAGCGCGATCGTATCCGGCGGATAGCTGAAGGCGATGAACGCATCCGGGTTCGAGGCGATCGCATCCTTCAACAGAGGCTGTAGATCCTGCGTTCCCATCGGATAGGTCTTGTCATAGCCGAGCGTGAAGCCCTGCTTCTTGAAGGCCTCGCGGCCCGCAGCGGATAGCTCGATGCCGAACTGGTCGGCGATGCTGACCATCGCGATCTTCGCCCCGATCTTGCCTTCGCTCTTCAGCTTGCCGAGCAGGTCGGCGAGCCCCTCGGATATCTGCGCCGACGTCCCGAGCCAGAACGTCGCGTTCGACCAGCGCTTGGCAAGCTCCGGCGCCTTGTCGGTCACCGACGTGACCGCGAGGTGAGGATAGCCCAGACGGTTCAGTGTCGGGCCGACCGCGAGGTTGAGGCCCGTGCCCCACGGCGAAAGAATGAAATCGACCTTGTCCTGGTTGGCGAGGCGCTCGATTGCCTTGACGGCTTCTTCCGAGCTGCTGCGGTCGTCATATTCGACCACCTCGATCGGCAGCTTCTTGTCGCCGAGCTTGATGCCGCCGGCGGCATTCACGTCCTTCACCCACAGCTCATAATTGGGGAGGGTGGTGATGCCAGCGCCGCCGGCATAAGGACCGGTCTTGGAAATCGCGTAGCCGATCCGGATCTTCTCCTGCGCATCGGCCGTGGACGGAAAGGTCGAGAGCGTTCCGGCCAGAGCCGCAAGGCCAGCGACGCGCAGCAACGTTCGACGGTTCGCCGAAAACATATCGTGTCTCCCTCCTGTTGCACTCAAACGATTGTTGGCATCGATGTGAGTGGTCGTTTCCCCTTCGGTCCCGACTTTCTCTAGGGCGGCATCCTTGAGCCGGCCGCCACCGGGACTTGACCTAGCAAGCATCCCAAGCTTTGCTCGCACAATGGACAAATCCGGTGAAAGATTGGACGTTTCTGGTCTTGACCGCCAAGTGCGTCGAGGCGTCGCGGGCCCAGACCCGGCACCGGCAATCGTCCCGAGTGGGGCTGTGCCTGTGGGCGCCGAGCTGATCGGAGCGCATTACGTCCCGCGGCGATGGACGCTGACCTCGAAAGCAGCCCGTCCGTTCATTCATCTGCTCTGCCTTCCCGGCGGCGGGACCGCCGAGATCGGACAGGCCGGCAAGACCATGCGGACGGTCGGACCCGCGATGGTCTGGCTCCCGGCGGGCTCCGCCGACTATCTGGAGGTGTTGGCAGGCACGACGGCGCAGCTGCTGCAGTTGCGCGCCGGCACATGGCATCGCTATCTCCCACCATCAGCGGAGGCGGCCTATCTCGCGCTCGAGGGCGCAGGCGGCATCCTGGCGTTGCAGGTCGAGGCCGATCTCGCGGCCACGATAGCGCGTTCCATCGCGGCGATCGCCGCCGAGATCGCCTCGCCCGCACGCAGTGGTGCAGCGTCGATCATGTCGGCGGAGCTGACGCTGTGCGTGCTGCGTTTCTGGCGCCTGTTCGCCGGCGACGGCAACCGGAACGAGGAGGGCAGCAGCACCGAGATCCTGAGCCGGTTCCGCAGGCTGCTTGAGGAGCGCTATCAACAGCACCTCCGTGTCAGCGAGTACGCCAGGCTGCTCGGCACCACGCCGGATCGCCTGCACGCACTGTGCAGCCGCGAGCTGAGGCGCTCGCCGAGCGAGCTGATCCAGCAGCGCCTCGTCAGGGAAGCGGCGGCGCGGCTGGAGGCTGGAACCATCGCCGTCAAGCAGATCGCATTCGCGCTGGGCTTCACGGACACCGCCTATTTCAGCCGCTTCTTCCGCAAGCACACCGGCGAGGCACCGGGCGAATGGCGTCGGCGCGTTGCGGCACGCGCGAGAGCGGGGCGATCGAGGCCGACGCTGAATTTTGCCGATTGGCCGTAACGCACGCGGCTGCGCAGACAGCTGATCACGCATGGACGCTTTGTCGCGCAGCTCATTCCCCAGTCTCGATAAATTCTAATGTCGGGCCTCTCGCACTGAAGTGGCCCCTGCGTTAGGCCGAAGGCGGTCGGAGAGGTGACCTGCCGCCGGTGAGTCCAATCGAAAGTCGATAGCGGTCCGGCACATGAGGGACCGGGCCAGCGTGAATGAGATCTGAGCGATGAGAGCGACATTCGGCAAACTGCATCGCTGGGCGGGACTGCTGACGGCCGCCTTCCTGTTCTTCTCCGGCATCACCGGCGCGATCATTTCCTGGGATCACGAGCTCGACGACATCCTCAACGGCCATCTGTTCGACGTCTCGACCAAAGGCCCGGCTATACCCTCGATCGAACTGGCCAGGATGATCGAGCAGCGCGATCCCCGTGCGCGCGTCGTTTACCTCTTCATGACGCCGGAAGAGGGCCACTCGCTATGGTTCTTCGTCATGCCGCGGATCGACCCCGCGACCGGCAAGCGTTACCCGCTCGACTACAACCAGGTCTTCCTCGATCCCAACACCGGTGCCGAGCTTGGCCGCCGCTATTGGGGCGCGGTCTGGCCCGTCACGCGGGAGAACTTCGTCTCGTTCCTCTACAAGCTGCACTACACGATGCACATCCCGGAATTCTGGGGCAGCGACCGCTGGGGCATGCGTGTGCTTGGCGTGATCGCCATCATCTGGACCATCGACTGCTTCGTCGGATTCTATCTGACGCTGCCTTCACGGCGGCGCGCCAAGGCGGCGCGGGCGCCCGAGGTCTCGCGCCAGCTCGAGCGCGGCTTCTGGGCGCGCTGGGCGCCGGCCTGGACCATCAAGACCTCGGGCAGCGCCTATCGGATCAATTTCGACATCCACCGCGCCTTCAGCCTCTGGACCTGGGGCGTGCTGTTCGTCATCGCCTTCACGGCGTTCTCGCTGAACCTCTATTTCGAGGTGTTCTCGCCGCTGATGAAGATGGTGTCGAACTACACGCCGACACCCTATGAGCAGCGGCCCTATCGCAATCTCGACGATCCGATCGAGCCCAAGGTGACGTTCGCCGACATCGCCGCACGCGCGGCGGCCGACGGCAAGGCGCGCGGATGGACGACCCCGGTCGGCTCGATCAACTACGGCCCGGCCCATGGCGTCTATGCCGCCGCCTTCTTCCACCCCGGCGACGACCACGGCGCAGGTGGCGTCGGCCCGGCGCAACTCTATTACGACAGCGAGGACGGCCGCCCCATCGGCGAGCGACTGCCTTGGGTCGGCACCGCCGCCGACATCTTCGTGCAGGCGCAATTCCCGCTGCATTCGGGCCGCATCGTCGGGCTGTTCGGCCGCATCCTGATCTCGATCATGGGCCTCGTGGTGGCGGCACTCTCTGTGACCGGCGTCGTGATCTGGTGGCGCAAGCGCCGCGCCCGCGTTCGCGTGCGTGAGACCGCCGCGATACGCCTGAACCGGCAGCAACTGACACCGGCAGAGTAGGGCTCCGGCACTCCGCCGACGGATGAACCTTCCCGCCCGGCACAGGCACAAAGTCTGGAGACCGCTCCCAGTCTTCCGGATTGCAATGAGATCGCTTGCCTTGCTCTGCCTGCTCCTCCTGGCTGCGCCGATCCACGCGGCCGCGCCCGAGCAGCACTATCTCGACCTGCGCGATCGCTACATCGAAAAATTCTCGAAAGCCAAGGAAAGCGACGAGATCTACAAGCAGCACGATGCGACGCTCAAGGAGCTGGCCGGCGTGCTGCGCGGCCTGGTGGGACCTGTGGCAATCAAGGGGCTGCCGACCGAGGGCAAGTCGAACGTCGATACGCTGTTCAGGACCGACGTCGGCTTCGGCCATCTCGACGGGCTCGGCTTCGCCTCCGAGAGCGACAAGATGCAGGCCGTGGTGACCACGACCGGGCTGCTCAAGCACTGGCTGCGCGAGCACCGCGAGGACGGCATGCCGCAGGAGAGAGATGCCGCGTTCAAGTCGGACCGCTTCTACCACTACGCCATCCAGGACGCGGCCTTCGCCAAATATGCCGAGCTGCCGCTCACCAAGCCTGCATCCGCCAGTACCGCGGTCGCCGTGCTGGGCGTGCGCGGCAATGGCGGCCTCAAGGCACCACCGCATGAAATCGACGTCGTCGCCATCAAGGACGACAAGGTCTTCTTCATCGCCACCTCGGACGCCGTGAAGACGGCTGAAATCCCGGCCTGCGAGAAGGTCTGGAAGCAGATGATGGCCAGGAAGATCCCCCAGGACGCCATGGCCCGTGAAGACCAGGCGATGGACGCCTACACCAAGTGCTTTGCCAGGGAAGCGCCAACCCAGAGCTGGTTCGCAGCCGCCGTCAAGAAGGCGCAGAGCCAGCTGGATCTGCTGCCGTTGCGCTAGCCGCCGCAGCTCGAGCGTCTGGCGCATCCTCCGCCCGGGACCTTCACAGGCAAGGCGGCCGGCTCAGCCGCTGTGGGCGTGCTGGGGCTGGCCCGGAACAACAGCTCGATGCTGTGCATCGCCCCGAATGACTGTCGAGGCCCCGTACCTTCGCCTTTGAACTTTCCCGACCGCTCGCGTCACTACTAGTCATAGCCGTGGTGGGAACCGAGGCTCCCTCCAGTGCTCGGCTTTGCGCAGGACACTCCAGCAACGGGAGAAATGGCCATGGGACGCGCGCCGCAGCCACTGCCGCAATACACGCCGCCGGGCCCGGTGGAACAGATGCCGAATATGGCGACGCAACCGCAGTGCTCGCCGCTCGCCAAGGTTCACAGCGCCGCCGTCTTTCCCTACGTGGCCAATGAAGTCGCAACGTCCCGCACCGAGGTCGGCCATCTCGGTGTGGACGTCAGTCTGGTCCCGCCGACCGGCATCTGCCAATATCTCATCATCTGGGATTTCGGCGTCGACTGGCGGCATCTCAAGAACATTGCCAAGCGCGATGCGCTGTTGGCAGCGCAGCTCATCCGCTTCGAGACCGACAAGTCGTTGCAGTTTCAGATCGTCGGATACAGCGACAGCGCCGGGGGCGAACGGAACAACGTCTTTCTGCGCACGGGCCGGGCCAGGAACGTCTTTCACCTGTTCGGCCCAAGCGCCCGCTCGCGCGTCTTCTCCGTCAAGCCCGCTTCACACTACGAGTATCTGAAGGACAACACGACCGTGATGAACAGGGCCGCCAATCGCGCCGTGGTCGTCGAAATCTTTGCCGGCGGCGGGACGATCTAGCCACTTCCCACATGACGGAGGCTCTCATTTCCGGGCCCGAATTTCCCGTTGTCGGACCGGACGAGGATAGGAGAACTAGACATGGCCGCCTTTCAAGAGGTCTTCCGCCGCTCCGGCGTTGATGAGCGCCGCAGCCCGCCGGGCATGGTGGTGCCGTTCGGGGGCTCCAACATCGTGGCGCTGATCGACCCCGGAAGAAAGCTCAAAGTCGATCCCAATCCCCATGCCCTCGGGATCAAGGAGATCGATGGCGCCGATACCCTTAGACGCATAGTGCAAGCCAGAGATACCTTCTCCGGACCCGATATCGATCCGCAGCTCAGGGCGGCGTCACTTCCTGCCACCTTCAACGGCGATGCACGGTTCTTCGAAATCAATGGCCGGATCAAGCCGATTGGCTTTCCCGGCCTGGAGGTCGTGGCTCGGTCGGCTGGCCGGAAGATCGAAGCCAGGCTCCATGTGGCCGTGCTGCCAGAAATCAAGATCAAGGTGGCGTTCCGCAACGTCATGGTTCCAGGGATCGGCGGCGCTCCGGCGTTTCACGCCAAGAAGCCCTGCAACGAGCAAGATGAATTGCTGACGATGAACAGTATATGGAGGCCGCAGGCCAACATCCGTTTCGAGCGGGTGCCAAGCGACTCGCTGGTGATCGACGACTCGCAGGCTGCCGTCAAACGGGAGCTCGCCAATGCCACTGGCATGAAGGATGCGAGCCTGGCGGCCTTTCCCGATGTGATCGAGGTCGAGAAACTGAAGAGCTTCTTCGTCCAACACAAAGTAAAGGGCGCCCATCTAACCATTTTCTGCGTCGATAAGCTTCGGTCCAATGGCTCGTTCCCCAATGGATCGTTTGCTCGATCGTTAGACCTTGCCTTCATCAGCTCACAACGCGGGCCGAACACGTCTGCCCATGAAGCCGGGCACTTTCTCGGCTACTACTCGAAGAGCGCGAGCAAGCCTTGGGACAGCCAGGGCCACACGTTGGAGACCGATCCGAAAACCGGAAAGGAAAACAGGGCGGAAGACATCAAGATGCTGATGCGCGGGGGAGGCGCCGGGTGGAAAATTCCGTTCAATCTCGTCAAGGAGTTCCGCGACTTCCCCGGCTAACACTCGCAAGATCGCATGGAAGCTGCGGGGTCCTCTCGCGATTGCAGGCGATACCGAACGGCTTCGCTGCGACATCGCGATGAAGCCAACGCCGCGTAGCTCGTTCCGCTCAAAACCACGGAGTGTCCTATGGCTTCGCCTTCACCTACCTCGACGGTGTCGATGGCTCCTTCAAGTACCTGACGGGATATCCGAGGGCGACGATGAACCGCCAAAACGTCCAGAGCGACCCATTAATTGATAGGCGGATCTTTCAATCCGAGTTCTACCCGTTTCGCAGTCGGTCTCTCCGTTGTGAGATAAACAACATGGCATCACCCGGGAAAATCCAGGAGTACGGATCGCAGGCATCGGATACGATTGCGGCGAAGTTATTCAATTTTGACGTCGGCAAGTTCGCCATAAAGCCGGAACATTCCAATTGGCTGAGTAATGTCGTCGCTCCGAAATTAAGGGACGGAGGAAGCCTTACAATCATAGGACTTGCAAGTCGTACCGGTAGCGACGATTTCAACATGCTATTGTCGCACAATAGGCTGCGGGCCGTGGTTGATTTGCTTCGCAAGCAAGTGCCCAACAATTTCAAAGTCGCGTTCGAGGTGGCGAAAGGGGAACGCGCGGCCATGTATGCAGGTGAAATGGATGGGGTGGAAAACGAGACCTGGCGTGGTGTCATCATCTCAGTTTGGAACAAGCCAAACCCACCGCCGCCACCGCCACCACCGCCGCCTCAAACGAGACCTCAATACTATCCGGCTGAACGCAAATTCTTCAAGCGTTGGCTCGGCTTCGGCGTTAAGTCTGGCGGGCAGTTGTTAATCGGCGGCGTCGAGAGCACGACCGCGTACGTCGTGAACTTGGGAGATTTGGAGACCTTTGATCTCCAGATTGTTAGCAGTCGGTGGGGACTGGGTCTTGGAGGCAGCGGAGGGGCCGTTGCTGTCATCGGCTTTGGGTTCAGGGTTCCATATGAGTTGGACCATGAATCCTTGAATGACTGGGGCGTCAATGTCGCATTTACCGAAAAGCTGATCTCGAAATCGGCACTACAATCCATCCATCACAGCAGGTACTTCATCGATGGCTTGAAAAACGGTAAATACGTGGCGCCCACGCTAAATGCGCGAAACGTCTTTACGGCTGTTGGAATACTTCAGAACGTGAGAAATGCACTTCACACGCTGTACGGAGGACTCGAGGCAGCCAAGGGCTCGGGCGTCATTGTGCTTGACTTGCCGCTTTTGGGTATTGGACTTGAATTGTCCGCTTTCGTGACGCGAGGAAAGATGTACGTCTCGAATCCTTCCCATTGGACTGGACCGAGTTGAAGGCTCGGGCAGCATGCGATGCTGTTTGATGTCGCAGTTTGGTCAGAGGCGGGAACGGTACGGTAGAATGGGAAGTCGTCGCGATCGCTGCCGTGCCCTTTGAACCTCATTAGCCCCGATGAGACCCATCGGAAAGCGCGGAGATTATCGGACGGAGCGGATCATGGTGATCAACCTGAAACCCGTCAATGTGATCGGTTTCTCCATCGCGGAATCCGTTGGCCTGAAGGGTTCGAACCAACCGGACGATATCTTCGTGATCAAGACGCTGTTGAACGGCATCGCGCCCCAGGACGGCGGGGCCGATGGAACGCTCGATATCAACGATCTGACCAACACGCCGGAAGCCATGGAGCCGGTGATCGAAGCGATACTCGTGTTTCAGAATACCCAAACTGGCCTGCTGCACGACGGTCGCGTCGACCCTGAAAAGAATACGATCAAGCGCATGCGTCTGATGTTCAACCGTCGCAAGGGCGGCGGGCTCGACGTGAACCTGACGATTACGCCGGACGGTCCGATATTCGGACCATGCGATGCGCGCGGCTTCAGCGCCGCAAAGCTCAGGCTGGTCGGCGACGAATGGTCGGCATTCGACGGCCTTGCGCCGGTTCGCCAGATGGTTCCGATCGGCAAGACGCGGAAGCTGAAGTTGAAAGGGACAAATGGCGCCGCGGTGGGATTTGCCCTCGAGAGTCCTAAGGTGGAAATCCTCGAACGAACGAGCGACACCGTCACGGTAATCGGACGTTTGGAGGGTGATGCCGACTTGAGCGTCATCGTCGAAGGCCAGAGGGGTCCGATCCCGGTTCGCCTCCAGGTGCGCAAGGCGTCTTCGATTCCGATCGACGTGGTTCATCTCGGTCGGGCGACGCTCGCCAACGGCCTCATGATCGCTACGCAGCGCGCCGTTACCAGCGTCGTCAGTCGGATCTACGACAATCAGGCAAACCTGACGTTCACATCTGGCACAAGCCGAATCGTCGATGCCGTGACCACCGAAGGCCGGGCAGTGCCGATCGATCCGAACAAGAAACTCAGTATCCGCTCCGGCTTCGGCCCGCTGAGCACGGCACAGGAGTTGCGATTTGACGATCTGAAGTCGCTCGTCACCAATCGTGCGGCGATCACCATGTTCATTTCAACACAAATCATCGATGACGAAGACTCGAACGTTGCCGGGCGCGGCGATCCCGGCAATCGGATGCTATGGTTCAATCCCGCAACGCCCGGAAGCGTGAACACCAATATTGTGCCCGCGCATGAGATCGGGCATGCGCTAGGTCTGGGCCACATCACGACAAAGAACAATACGGGATTCCTGATGAACCCGACCGTACAGTCGAACAATATAATCATCCCATGCGAGACTTTGGTCCAGCTCCCGTCGTGACGACGCACGCCTACCTTTGATGCAGCAGTATTAAAGGCGGTCAGATCACGCTCAACTGCGCGAACGGAGGCGATGTAGCACATCGCCAGACGAAGGCAGCTAAATACGGGGCACGTTCGGTAAGCCTGCAAAAATCAAGTGGTGTCCGGTAAAATTCCAAGCGCGGAAGGTCAGGCGCGTCTCGTCGTCCGCTGGGGTGGTCTGGCGCCGTCGTCTTGAGTTGGATCGCTATCGCATCACGCGACCAACAAGCCCAGCTTGCCAACCATCGCAAGCGAGCGTTCGACGCTCTCTCGGGTTGACAGCAACAGCGGCTCGGCGGGGTTTCCGTCCTTATCCTTTTGTTCGACCCGGATGGTCGACCCGAATGCTGCGGTCATTTCGGCCGTGATCTGGTCGATGGTACGAGCACCATCGAGAAGTTGCAGGAAATGCCGCGTGCGGTCGTCCTCCAACTGTACCGTCTGGTGGAGCAGGTTGGTGACCAGCGGACCTGTCTGCGACTGCCTGCGGGCCAGCAAGCTCGCCTGCGGGTGGTCGGTCACTTCCTTCAAGAGGAAGGGCGGCGAGACCAGGAAGGAGACCTCGCCGCTGCAGGCCAGGATGTACATCGCATCCGTCAATGCCCGTTCGTCATCATCGGCTCTGCGGCCGTCCAGCAGCGCGCGCGCGCCATCCAGCAGCTCACTGAATGACAGCGCCCGCGGCCAGGCCCGTCCGAGGCACAAATGCGCGGCCTTCAGAATCGGATTGGTCACCGTAATCCTGCTGCCGTCGTGGTTCTCGAACTCCATCGGGGAATCGTCGGTCAGGCAGGCCTCGGGATCGAGCGGGCTGGTCGTGCTCAAGAGGTGATATCGCCTGACGAAATCCACGTCGATCTGCCGGTTGAGGGAAACGTCGTCGTGGCAGAACAAGGTACGACGGAAGCCGTTTCCGTCGACAAAGTCCTGATACTGGTCGCGCGCCATGAACTCGCTCTCCGGGAAGCGCTGCAGCGTGGCGCGGACCTCCTCGGAATGGCCGGCGAGATAGCGGCGCGCGAAATGGGAATCGCCGAGATACTGCAGGCCGTGGCGGGCGGCATCCTCGGCGACCTCGTGCAGCAGGAAGGCGGTTGCGTCGTCGTCGAGGTCGTCGTGAAACAACAATTCGTCCGGAGCCTTGAGGACACGATTGTACTGGTCCCGCATGACCGCACCGTGCACCGTGTTGGCCTTGGAGCCCTCGCTCAGGAACTTCAGGATCGCACGGGCCTGTCCGACCTTCTCCTTCATGCCGGTGAGGCGGCGGGTGTGATACCGCATCATGTCGCGGACCATGTCGCGAAGATGCGAGAATGGGTGCGCATTGTAGCTGACATAGCAGACCCCGCGCGGCGCCAGATTCTGCTTGAAGATCGCCATCATCTTCTCGCGCACGTGGGGCGGTACCCAGGAGTAAACGCCGTGCGCAATGATGTAGTCGAACTTCCCGAAGCTTGTGTCGACATTCATGATATCGCAGTGCAGAAGCTTGATGTTGCTCAGACCCAAGGTCGCGATATTCTGCTGGCCGCGCTCGATCGTCACGCCGCTCAGGTCGACGCCGACGAATTCACTGTCCGGATATTGAAAGGCCATCGGCAACAGGTTGCCGCCAACGCCGCAGCCGAGCTCCAGCACCCGACAATGCTCGACCGGAGCAGGCTGCATGCCGTAAACGGTGGCGATCGTTGCGAGATGATTGGGGTGGGTGAGCCCGTAGACGTGGCCGGGGTAGTAGACCTCGTCATACGGTGTGGGTCCGGTAACGGGATGGCGATGCTCCGACTGAATGTTCATCGCGCTCAGCTCCACGAATAGGCGAACTTGTCGTCCGCGATCGAGACGCGTGTCTGCCTGATCTCTTCCTTGGCGAGCGATTTGCTGAGGAATTCGCGCGACAGCTCCGGCAGCAGGGTATTGGTGATGATGTTGTCGATCATGCGTCCGCCGGAATCCGGATCGTTGCAGCGTGACACGATGTGCTCCACGACTGCATCGTCGTAGCTGAAGGCCGCGTTGTGATTGTCGCGCAGTCGCCGTCCGATGCGGTCGAGCTGCAGCCGGGCGATGCCGGCGAGCATCTCGTCCGAGAGCGGGAAGTAGGGGATCGAGACGATGCGCCCGAGCAGTGCGGCAGGAAATACCTTGAGCAATTCCGGCCTCAGCATCTTGGCGAGTTCTTCCGGCTCATTGCGATACTTCGGATCGCGCGAAAGCCCCATGATCAGATCGGTGCCGACGTTGGTGGTCAGGATGATCAAGGTGTTCTTGAAGTCGATCCGTCGCCCGTTGCCGTCCTCCATGACTCCTTTGTCGAACACCTGGAAGAAGATCTCGTGGACGTCGGGATGGGCCTTCTCCACCTCGTCGAGCAGGATGACACTGTAGGGCTTGCGCCGGACGGCCTCCGTGAGGCGGCCGCCTTCGCCATACCCGACATAGCCGGGAGGCGCTCCCTTGAGGGTCGAGACGGTATGCGCCTCCTGGAACTCCGACATGTTGATCGTGATCATGTTCTGCTCGCCGCCGTAGAGGGTTTCGGCGAGCGCCAGGGCGGTTTCGGTTTTACCAACCCCGGACGGTCCGGCCAGCATGAACACGCCGATCGGTTTCGACGGGTTGTCCAGCTTGGCACGGCTGGTCTCAACTCGCTTGGCGATCATCGTCAAGCCGTGGGACTGGCCGACGACACGGCGGTTGAGGATCTCCGGCAGCTTCAGCACCGTTTCGATCTCGTCCCGCATCATCCGGCCGACCGGGATGCCGGTCCAGTCGGACACCACGGACGCCACCGACTGCTGGTCCACATGGGCGTAGACCATCCGCTTTTCCGGATTGATGCCCTCCAGCGTCTCGAACTTGCCGCGCAGCTCCGCGCGCTTGGCGGCCGGATCCTGATCTTCCTTGGGTTCGGACAGGATGTCACGAATGCTGCGGATGTCCTTGACTAGCTCCTGCTCCTTGGCCCAGTCGGCCTCGAGATTCGTCAACTTGTCCTTCAGTGTTGCGATATCGCTGTCGATCGCGGCAACGCGCTCGGTGTCCTCGATGCCGAGGTCGCTGTCGTTGACCAGCGCCGATTTCTCAGCTTCGCGAGCGGTGATCGCGACGCGCGCATCCTCGATCAAGGCCGGTGTCGCGCTCTGGCTGATCGCCACGCGGGCCGAAGCGGTGTCGAGCAGGCTGACGGCCTTGTCCGGTAGCTGTCTAGAGGGAATGTAGCGGTGCGAGAGGTTGACGGCTGCAACGATTGCAGCATCGGAGATGCGAACACCGTGGTGCTTTTCCATCGGGCCGAGAAGGCCCCGTAGCATCACGCAGCAGGTCTCGACGTCAGGCTCGTCGATCTGGATCGGCTGGAAGCGCCGCGTGAGCGCGGGATCCTTCTCGATGTACTGGCGATACTCAGCCCACGTGGTGGCGGCGATCGTGCGTAGCGTGCCGCGGGCGAGGGGAGGCTTCAGGAGGTTGGCTGCATCACCGGTGCCGGCTGCGCCGCCTGCGCCGATCAGTGTATGGGCTTCATCGATGAACAGGATGATGGGGGTCGGTGAACTCTGCACCTCATCGATCACCGAGCGCAGCCGCTGCTCGAATTCGCCCTTCATCGAGGCGCCGGCCTGCATCAGGCCGATGTCGAGTGCGCAGAGCCTGACACCGCGCAGCGGTGGCGGCACGTCGCCGGCGGCAATTCGCTGGGCGAATCCTTCGACCACGGCCGTCTTGCCGACGCCGGCTTCACCCGTGAGGATCGGATTGTTCTGCCGCCGCCGCATCAGAACGTCGATCAGCTGGCGGATCTCTTCGTCCCGCCCCAGGATCGGGTCCATCTCGCCCGACTTGGCCTTGGCTGTGAGATCCTGCGAGAACCGGTCGAGCGGCGTCGTCCCCTTGGGACTCGCCTGACCCGCGCCCTCCGCGCCGGCGCCGACCAGCCCCGAGCCGTCCATCGGACGCATGGACTCCTCGTCGGAGCCGGCCCAGACGGCGCGGCGCTCCGCGGCCAATGCGTCGACGTTCACCTTTGCAAATTCCTGGGAGAGGTTGTTCAGCGTGCGACGGATGTCATTCGACTTGAGCCCGGCCACCAGCAGATGGCCAGTGCGGATCTGGGTTTCGCCGAAGAAGAGCGTGGCGTAGTGCCAGCCGCGATCGAGAAGATCGATGACCGGATTGGCGACGCCCGGCATATCGGTTTCGTTCTTGCGGAAGCCGTTGATGACGCCAGCAAGGTCCGACAGCAACCGTGACCGATCGAGGTTGTAATGGTCGACCGAGAGGCTGAGGTCGGTGCGGTCCTGCTGCAGGATATGAAAGAGCCAGTGCGCAAGCTCGACGTTGCGGTTGCCGGCGCTCTTGGCGTGGCGGAGAGCCTGTATGAAGGCGTCATAGCCAGCCCGGTTCAGTTTGCCGGTTACCGCTTCAAGGCTGATGTCGGTCACGGCGGCTCCTCCTGCTCAATTGCTCCGCGGATGCCTCGCACCTGGCGGAATTGCCTCGAATCCCATGATGTTAGGACGACAGGGGCGGCCGATAGGTTCAAATCGCCGCGGCATCCGCTGCGCTGCTCCGACGGGCTCTCAAGCGCTCGCCAAGCTGAAAGCGGGCATCGCGGCGATATTCTTCCGTGGACGTCCAGTTCGGTGAGACCCAGGTGGTCCATCCAAGTCGTCCGCTCTGGCCGAGTCTGACCGGGGCGACCTCTCCCGCTGGAATGGCGAGTTCAACCTCCCACTCCAGTTCGTCGCCGATATAAAAGAAGACGGCGTCCGCCAGCGGCTCCGACAAGTTGCGGCTTTCAGTCGGCAGAAACTGCTCGTATTGAGCAAAATTCTTGACGAAGACCCGAACCCTGATCTTGTCCTCGACGCTGAACACTCGTGAGCCGAGAAGAGCGTCTCGACCGAGGCTGGCATGGGCCTGCCCGATCCGGCTGCAGTGACTTGGGTCGAACGCGAGCCAGGTCCCGACAAACTCGTCGATCTCGACTTTGACATCGAACAGCCCCTGCAGGAACCGCGTCAGCCGTGACGCGCATTTCGCCCTTGGGGCGATAAGCCCGGCGAATGCGAGCTTCGCCATGTCCGGTACGGTGTCCCGATTGGCGAAGACGTCGGAGCCGAGGCCCGCGAAGGAACCGACATAGGCGATGAAGCGATCCTCTGCCGGCCGATCGTGCTGCGCGATCGGCCGCGCATCGGCCCAGGCGCGAAAGAACAACTGCAGGAAGCGCCCGTTGAGCAGGTCGAGAAATCGCGGGAAAGCGTCATCCCGCATCAGCCACCAGCTGAGGCTTTCATCGGTGGTGGCAAGCGGCAGCGCACCCTGCGGCCCGAGCAGACCCAGAAACTTGACGAGTATCCTGAGCCGGCCGTCCTGGTCGTCGACCGCTGCAAGATTGGAGGCGGGGAACTCCAGATAGGGGACCTGACCGAGATCGACATACTCCTCGCGGCGAGCGGCGCTGTCACCGATCCGCGGTCGATCCCGGTTGGCTCGCTCCAGCTGGCGCAGCGTATTGAAGAAATCGAACCGCCAGGGTTCGGACTTCATCTGGTCGATCAGCGTCACAACGGTCTCCGCGTGCCCATGCGCGGTTGCCACCGCATGATCTCGCCGCGCTCCGGCGTGGAGATGACTGTCTGGGTAAACGTATTGAAGCCCGAATAGTCGGCGAAGAATCGCTCCAGTACGGCTCCGAGCAAGAACACGCCGCTCCCCTCGAAAGCCTTCTCGTCGAGTACGACGCTGATCTCCAGCCCGCGCGCCCCGCCGCTACCCGTGCGTTCTCGCACCCGCCGCACCACCGGCCGGCTCTCGATCGTACGCACGCCGCGGATCTTACGTTCCGTGGCGTCGTCGTACTGGTCGGCGAACAAGGACAGCATTTCGCGCAGCGCCCCGGCGTTCTTGCCGCCGCCGCGCTCGACAAGGCCGAGGTAGTTCAGGCTCAGCATGTTGATCAGCCGCCAACTGACAACTCCGCTATTGGCGACCTCGCTGCGGCTGCGCAACTGAGCCACCACCGGCTCCCGTGGACGTGTGGGACCGGCGACGCACACCAGATCGAGGGACGTATCATCCAGCAGGCGGAAGTCGGCGCCGCCGTGGCCTACCGGCAGGTGCTCCGTGAGGTGCCGATTGGAGCACAGTGCCCGGACGCTGAGTTCGGCAACGGGGTTTTCTCCGCTCAGCTCTCCGGGCTCGAGCAGTGACAGGAACATGTCGGTCCCGGTGTAGTCGGACGATGAGCCATACGTCTTCTCCTCCATCGTACGGCGTCGAGGCAGGCGGCGGACGGTGAAATAGAGACCCTCGACCGATCCGCTGGCCGGGTTGACGGCAGCCGAATACAGCGGGCGCACCAGCCGCTTGTCCTTCTCCGCCGGAAGATGCGCGTAGACTTCGATCACCTGGTGCGGTTCGTATTCGAGATAGCGACTACGATCGGGCACCACGTGGTATTCGTGGGTATTCGATTTGACGGGGATACGATCGCTCGTCTTCTCGAATAGATTGATCGCCGGCGCAGTATAGAGCTTGAAGCTGTCGGGACGCACCGCGGCGGCAAGCCGCGAATTGTGTTCATCGAAAGCGAAGACGATGTCGATCGACTTGCTGCGCAGCCGCGGCATCACGCTGCGAAGTCCGGTCAGGTTCACCCCAAGGAACTTGCGTGGAAATACGAAATATTCCCGCAGCAGCTCCGAGCCTCGGAATATCCGATTATCGTTGGGAAACAGCGACTCGTTCTCATCGAAGCCGATCTGTTGAACGCAGTCGAGCGGCGCACGCGTCACCACGGGATCGCCGAAGTCGTCGAGATGGCGGAAGTAGACACCCCTGCAATTCGAGATCAATTGCTCGTAGAGCGCGATGGAATCTGACTCCGCGCCGGAGAGGTAGATCGGGAGCTCGCCCACGCGACAGCCTGCAAACCAGGTTTCCGGTTTGGACCGGGCCTCGGTGTCGGGCGGTTCCTCATCGAGCCGGGCCGCGGTACGGTGGGTCAACGACAGTCTCAGTCCCGCTATGACATCGCCGCCGACCGGTATCCCGAGTGCCTGCAGTGCGCCGGCTGTCGAAAAGTACTCGGCGCCGCTGAGGTCGAACGGCCAGAGCACGATGTCGCGGCAAAGTCGAAATCGGCAGGCGAGGCTTCGTTCTCTCTCGCGGTACGTGGCGTCGAAATACGCGCCGCGCGCGATCTTCTTGCCGTCGCGCAGCGCGGGATCGGCATAGGGTGGCCGCGCCGCGACCAGCATGGCCGACGGAGTCGGAGCAAGATAGTTCGGAACCAGCTGTTCGAGCAGGTTTGCGGTGAACTCCGGAAATTCGTGCTTGAGCTTCAGCTGGACGCGGGCGGCGAGAAACGCGGCGCCCTCCAGCAGGCCGGTGATCATCGGATCCGAGCGATCCCGGATCAGGCCGCCGAGGCGTTCCGCGATTCCGGGGAATTCTTCGGCGAAGTCTCCCGCCTGCTCGTACAGCAGTGACAGTTCACGATTGTAGAAGTCCAGGAATTCGCGGTTCATGCTAAAGTCGGTTGATCTGAATATCGCCGCTGTCGAGCTCGACGTCGGCGACGAATTCCACGGGAACGTTGAGCGGTTCGGCTTTCATGTCGGCGTGAACGATGAATCGCAGCTTGAGCTGCTCAGGGCCGACCGAGCCGTCGCGGCGGACGCGGATTGTCTTGCGATCGAGCCTCGGCTCAAAAGTCGTCAGGGTCTCGCGCAGCGCGTTGCTGAGTTCATCGTCCGTGACCTCGTCGATCGAACGATGGGCAATATCGGGAAAGCCATAGTTCAGGATCGACATCCGCACGCAATCCCGGCCGGTCATGTCCAGCGTCGATTCCAGAGCGATCGTATTGAGGAGTGTTTCGAGGTCATGGGAGACCTCGCGCCGCAGCAATGTTTCCGAGATCGGATGGCGTCCCGTGCTGCGCCGGCCTGCAATGATCCGTTCACCGGACTGGTCGCGCAGATTGAGCTCCTTGCGCGCATCACGTGCCTCGTGAGCCGCACGAAAGGCCAGCATGAGCGGAGGAGAAAGCCGATCCTTTTTTGGCGTAAGCGTCATTCCGGTCCCCATGTCGGCCGGCGCATATGCAGCTTCGGGGGCGGCAATTGGCGTCCGGCGTGACCTGCCGTGATCAAGCGTCCAGCCCGAAAACCGGGATAGCCCGAAAGGTGCGGGCGGGATCGCATCGCATGGCACCGGTTTCCGCTATCGGTAACCGGCGCCAGACGAGGATCCGTAGATCAAGCCCATTCCTTGTTGGCAGGAACGTCCCAGCCGAAGGTCGGCGACGCGCCGGCGGCGCCTTTCTCAGTCTGAGACTTGTAAGTCATCTTGACCTTTGCGAAGTTCAGACTCACGTTTTCGGTGAGACGCTCTTCGCCGTGCGACCCGCCGGTCGACACGCTGGTGACGAGAACGTGCTTCATCTCGATCTTGAGATATTCCAGTGGATTCTCGCCGGCCTTGCGAACGGTGAGGATCGCGGTGTCAATGTGCTTGCCGTTCGCGCAGACCTTGAAAAGTTCCGGCGTGGCCTTGTCAACGAAGTGGGTGAAGTGGAGATCCTGGACGCTGACCTTGCCGGCGCCGCCGCCGGATCCGCTGTGGAATGTACCGGTCTGGCTTTCGCCGAAAGACCAGCTCAAGACATCGATTTCGTCAGGATGTTTGTCGTCCTTCGATTCGCCCTTGATCGGATCGAGTTTCAAGAAAATATCGACAGCCATAGCATAGTCCTCTCAAAATTCTTGATATTGACGGTGGCGATGACGTGACGTCAGGAGCTCGGGCCTGGCAGGCGCGAGACAAGGCTGAGGCCGACGTCCATCGCTTCAAGTTGAAAGTGGGGACGGAGAAAGAAGCGTGCGTTGTAGTATCCCGGGTTCTCCTCGTTTGCTATGACCTCAACCTTCGCAGCGGCCAGCGGCTTGCGCGCTTTCTGAGCTTCTGACGACAGGGCCGGATTGGCATCAACGTATTCGTTGATCCAGGTCTGCAGCCAAACCGTCAGCTCATCCTTCTCCTTCATGGATCCGATCTTGTCGCGAACCATGCACTTCAGATAGTGCGCAAAGCGAGACACTGCGAACATGTAGGGCAGACGTGACGATAGGTTGTCGGACGCGGTTGCATCCACGCCTTTCTCGCCGAAATACTTCTTCGGCTTGTAGAGCGACTGCGCACCGATGAAGGCCGCCTTGTCGGTGTTCTTGCGATGGATCAGCGGGATAAGGCCCGCCTTTGCAAGTTCGTGCTCGCGACGATCGCTAATGGCGATCTCGGTCGGGCATTTCAGGTCGACGCCGCCGTCGTCGGTCGGGAACGTGTGCGTCGGCAGGTTGATGACCTCGCCGCCGGACTGCACGCCGCGGATGCGCGTACACCAGCCGAACTCCTTGAAGGCGCGGTTGATATTGACTGCCATCGCATAGGCGGCGTTGATCCAGCCGTATTTGTCGCCGGTATGCCCGTCGGTTTCTTCCTCGAAGGCGAACTCCTCCACAGGCTCGGACTTGGCGCCGTAGGGGAGGCGACCCAGTACCCGCGGCATGCACAGACCGAGATAGCGTGAGTCATCCTGGTCGCGCAGACCCTTCCATGCCGCATATTCCGGCGTGTCGAACACCTTGCCGATGTCGCGTGGATTGGACAGTTCGGTCCACGAATCCATTCCCATCAGCGTGGGCTCGGCCCCGGCGAAGAAGGGGGCGTGTGCCGCGCCGGCAATCTTGCTGAGATCGCGCATCAACTGCACGTCGGTGGGCAGATGGCTGAAGTAGTAGTCTCCGATGAGGCAGCCGAACGGCTCGCCACCCAGCTGGCCAAATTCGTACTCGTAGACCTGCTTGAACAGCGGGCTCTGATCCCAGCGGGCGTCCGGGTAAAGCCGGAGGTTGCGATAGAGCTCGCTCTTGGAGACGTTCATCACGCGAATTTTGAGATTGGCGTCCGTCTCGGAATTGAAGACGAGGTAATGCAAACCGCGCCAGGCGCTTTCGATCGCCTGGAACTCCGGTGCGTGGAGGATCTCATTCATCTGCGCGGTGAGCTTCTGGTCGATCCGCGCGATCATCTCCTCGATGGTGTCGAGGACGTCGGATTTGATGACGCTGGTGTCCTTCAATGCTTCCTGGACGAGCGTTGACACCGCGTTCTCGACTTCGGTCGCCGCGCGTTCAGTGCGAGGCTTGAAGCTTTGCTTCAGCAGGGTCGCGAACTCGTCAGCCTCGACGGTCCCGAGCTGAGTAACGGTTACTTTCTGACCAGCTTCTTTTGCCATGGTCCCCAGTCCTTCCCTTATTTCTCAACGTCGGGTTCGGTCGGCTGGCTGGCTGCGCGCTCCTGCAGCGCGGCCATCAGTTGCGGATCGCTGAGAAGCTTCTTCAACTGATCCTCGGCGGCCACCTTGCCGTCCATGTAGCGCAGCAGGTTGGCGAGCTGTTCGCGGGCCTCCAGCAGCTTGGCCGTGGCTGGAACTTGCCGGGCGACCGCCACCGGTGAGAAGTCGGCCATCTTGTTGAAGCGCAGGGCGACAGAAATCTTCTCGTCGGGCGCATCGCCCAGACGATTGGCCACGCGCGTCGTCACGCCGGGCTGAATTGCCGCCATGCGGTTGTCGAAATTGTCCATGTCGAACTCGAGGAACTTGCGCTCCTCGACCTTGGACTTCTCAACGCCGGCGTTGTTGCCGGATAGGTCGGAGAGGACGCCCATGACAAACGGCAGCTCGATCAGCCGCTCGGCGTCGTAGGGATCTTCGTAGGTGATGTGCACGCGCGGTGCGCGGTTTCGCCGAATGAATTTTTGACCGCTGTCCGTAGCCATGGCTGCCCTCTCTACAAAATCGCTTTGGAAACCGACTTGCGCGACGCAGGCTGATAAGGCGGCTCAACTCGCGGTCGACAAGCTTCCTTATGTCCTGTTAGTGCCGTCGAGCGAAAAGCGGGTTCAATGCGATTTGTCGATTGTCTTGAGCGTCCCCTCGGGCAGGACGTCGTTCAGGAGGCTGAGGAAGTCTCGCTGCGCGAGATCGCGCGCGCGATCGACCAAAAAAGGGATCGGGCTGGAGGGCTCTGCGGCTCGGAAAAATGCCGCCACCTTCGCCAGCAGGCCCAGAGCTTGATTTCTGTTTTCTACACAGAAAACAACGTCTTGAGATGCGTTCTCGATCGTGGATGAGGGTGTTATGGCGAGCTCCGCCATCCGTTCGATCGGCAGGTCGAAGACCTTGTCGCGCCCGATGTTGATCGCGGCGCTCTCCACGTGGGTGGGCACCAGCATCCGCATCACCTCGATGAATGACTTGCCGACCATTTCCTGCGCCTGGCGCACCAGCAACAGCGCCGGGTTGGACGGTTCCATTCGGGAAAAATAGTCCGCCACGGCCGCAAGTGCTGCGGTGGCCTGTGCTGACGAAGCCAGCGCGCCGGTCGTTTCCAATGGCGCTTGCGCGTCAACCGGTGCCGCATCGTCCGGTAGCGCGGCCACTGCGGCCGGATCACGCTCCGTGACAAGACCCGCAAGCCACGCGGCCATACCGTTTGCGACTCCGGAGACTCGATCGAGGCTGATGGGTTGACCCGTGTTCAACTTTTCGTGCCAGATCGCCTTGAGGCCTGAAATTTCGGCCGCGACCGCCGAGCACCTGGCACTCACGGCCTTGAGGGTGTCGAGATCGGTATCGCCGATGATGCGCTCGATGGTCGCTAGATCGGGGCCGCCCGCGTCGGCATCGCCGGGGGCAATTTCGCCTTTGGCGACCTGATAGGCCCGGTAATTGATGCTGCCATGCCTGCGGTTCTCGATCAGCGGAAGGAATTGGAGGGGGTTGATCACGGTTGGAAACACGTCGATCGCTTCGACCGTGACGGCCCGAAGCGCATAGTCGCCGTCCTGGGCCCTCGGATGCACCGCTTCCCACTGATCCCTCAGCAGTGTGGTGGTCGCCTTCAGGCAATTCAGAAAGCCGTCGAGATCCCGGTTGAGGATGGCGAACTTGGCCAGCAGCATGTTCAGGCGCAGATCGCGGGTGCGCGCCAGAAGGGGCCGTACGGCCTCAAACTGGCCCGCGATATCGACGGCCCTCGGATCGAAACGTCCGCGCTCTCCGTTGGCGTTGACGACCTCGAAATACGACATCGGCAGCAGGGATTCTGCACCTGCGAAGAAATTGAGGTACTGGATGTCGCCGGCGGCGTCGAGGTCCGGCCCGCAGGGATCATCGGCCGCTATGGCCTGGGTGAGGGATGCGACGTCGAGCATGCGAGGATCGTCCGTCTTCTAAGCCATCCACCCCTCTGTCGAAGCCCGTGTTGTCCAGCGGATCGGGCAGGGGAGGATCATGATCTGATTGCCTTGATAGGTCAGATCCATGATGGCCCTGGTTCATTCCCCAAACGATCATGACCGTTTCGCGTGAACCGGCAAGCTCTTGGAGGCGACTATACTTGAGGGGCGAGGTGGTTCTTTGGACGGCTGCCGTGGCGCGTCAGAAGACCCACCCACCCTCGGGGCGGACTTGCCGGCCCTGTCAGCGGCAGAAGGGATTTCCGTGGTTCTTGCATGACGCCTGGTCGGCACTTCTGCCGATCACGCGGACGAAGAGGGAGTTAACGCCCACATGGGCCAGCTTACCCAGGATACCCGCCTCTGCGAGCTCAAGACGCCTCTCGGCAAAGACGTTCTGGTTTTCGTCGGATACGAGGCTTCGGAAGGACTTAGCGAACTCTTCGAATATCGCATCGAGTGTCTCAGCGAGGATGCCGATCTCGACTTCGACCGCGCGATCGGTCAGCAATGTACGCTGACCATCAAGCTGCACGAAAAGGAACGCGAGTTCAGCGGCATTCTCACGGAAGCCCAATGGCTGGGGGTGAAGAACGACTACTTCAGCTATCGGATCATACTGAGGCCTTGGCTATGGCTGTTGTCGCGAACCACCGATTGCCGGATCTGGCAGGACAAGAAGGCGCCCGACATCATCAAGGAGGTCTTCAACGATCGCGGCTTCACCGACTATGAATCCAAGCTGACCGAAGAGGGCTCCTGTCCGAAGCTCGAATATTGCGTTCAGTACCGGGAGACCGATCTGAATTTCGTTTGCCGGCTGATGGAACAGCACGGCATCTACTACTATTTCAAGCACGAGGGCGGCAAACACACGCTGGTGTTGGCGGACTCCAAATCGTCGCACAGCCCGATCAACGGTCTTGCCACGATACCCTACATTCCGCTGACGGGAGCCGATCGGCGCGGCGAGCAACACATCTACGAATGGGTCTCGGAGCGTCGGTTTCGGACCGGCAAGATCGAGCTCAACGACTATAACTACCAGAAGCCCAACGCGCAGATGATCAGCGACGCCAAGGGTAACGAGAACTACACGCGATCGGAGATGGAGTTCTACGACTATCCAGGCAAGTTCAAGGAGAAATCCGACGGCGAGCGTTACGCAAAGATCCAGCTTCAGTCCGAACAGGCCATGGACCGGCGGCGGCGCGGCAACGGCGACGCGGTCAACCTGTTCCCCGGCGGACTGACCAAGCTCGAAAAGCACCACAAGGACTCGCAGAACATCGAATATCTCGTGGTGCGAGCCACCCATTCGTTCTCGATCGAATCCTATCGCACCGGCGGCCCGAGCGACGCCGGCCAACACGTCTATTTCGGCAGCTACGAGTTTCTGCCGAGCGATCGGCCGTTCCGCGCACCGATGCTGACGCCGAAGCCGAGGATCAACGGCGTCCAGACCGCAAAGGTGGTGACCAAGGACGACAATTCCAGCGAGGAGATCGACGTCGAAAATCTCGGCGAAATCTATGTCCGGTTCTTCTGGGACCGGAAGAAAAAGCGGTCTTGCCGGTTGCGCGTCGCCCAGGTCTGGTCCGGCAAGAAATGGGGCGGTCAGATCATTCCGCGCGTCGGACAGGAGGTGGTCGTCGAATTCCTGGAAGGCGATCCGGACCGGCCGCTGGTGATCGGCACGGTGTATAACGACGAATACAAGCTGCCCTACGATCTGCCGTCCAAGAAGACGATCGCGGGATTGAAATCGGACTCCACCAAGGGGGGCGGCGGCTACAACGAGTGGAACTTCGAGGACAAGAAGGGCTCCGAGAAGATCACGGTGCACGCCGAGAAGGACCACGACGTGACGGTCCGCGACACCGAGACGCGGACCATCGGCGAAGCCGCGCTCGGTGGTGACACCCGCAAGACCACACTCGTCAACGGCAATGACAAGCTCGACATCGCGCTTGGCGGCCAGCATATCACCATGACGATGGATCAGTCCGTCACTGCGGGCCTGACCATCACGCTCATGGCGAACGTCAACATCACCCTGCAGGTTGGCCCCAGCCAGATCATCCTGACCCCTGCGGGTATCGTCATCAACGCGCCGACTATCGCGATGACGGCGCAGGGTGCCATGGCACTTGCAGCCGGGGGCCCGCTGGGCGCCCACGGCCTGCCAACTCTTGTCGGCTGACCGCTATGAGCCAGGTTCGGTTCGCTACGGTGCAGGATCTGTTTCAGGCCTATCCGATGGCGCGCCACGATGTCGGCAAGGCCGAGGTCGACAAGCCTTCGCTGGACTTCCTTCAGGACGCCACCGATGCGCGCAATTGGCACGGAGCCGTCTCTTTCTGCGCCTATCTGCTGCCCAGGCGCGTGGCGGTTGCCTGGGGATGTCGCTCGTTGCGACGGATGTTCGACCAGTTCGACGCCAACGACAGCAGGTCGCTGAATTTCGTGGAGACCTGGGTCCGGCAGCCGGACGAGCAATCCCGGAACAAGGCGCTGGCGGTCGGCAATGCCAACGATCCCGAGCAGCCGGCGACTTGGCTGGCGCTGGCGGCGGGATGGTCCGGCGGAAGCGTGGTTCCGGCAGAATTTGCGCCGGTCGAGGCCAAGCCCGACCAAGCCGCACGCGCGGTGCGGGCGGCCCTGCTGATCGCCCTTTGCCGGCTGCCCCGCGAGTCCCGGGACCGGATAATGACGGCATGCCTGGAGGATGGTATTCAATTGGCACGCGGCGAACCGCGCCCTCCGCGCTGACGAGACGATGAGATGGTGCTTCGCTTCAATATCGAGAACGAACCGAATCTTCCGGACGGCGGCCCTGTATCGTTTTCGGTCACCGGCAGGCGGTCGGTCGATATTGGCCGGGACCGTCACCTCGACTGGACGTTGCCCGATCCGACGCGGATGATTTCCGGAAAGCATTGCGAGGTGCATTTTCGCGAGGGCGCCTATTGGCTGCATGACGTCTCGACCAATGGCACTTTTCTCAATGGCGCCGACCAGCGCATCCGGGGACCACACCGGTTGCGCGACGGCGATCGACTTACCATTGGCCACTACATCATCGGAGTTTCACTGGAGGACGAGGCGGGCGGGCGCGTCCCGGACCGCGAGGCGCAACCGCGCGCTTCTCCCGTCCAGCAGCCTGCCGGGTACCAGGAGCTTTGGGCGGCCGACCGCGACGTGCCGCCGCCGATCGATCCGCAGCAGTTGAAGAACCCACGCGAGGCGGCGCGGCCGATCAATCCGGAGTTTCTGGATTGGGCCGCGAGCGTCCCGGCGCCGGGAGTGGATCCGTTTCGACGTCCATCGCCGACGCCTCCGCACCAGCCCGATGCGCAGGACGACATGAGCTGGGCTGCCGGCCCGGTCGCGACGCCGAGAGCACTGGTCGAGGCACCACCCGCCATGCCGACCCCGCGCCGGCCATCGGTGTGGACCGATGATGAAACAGCGCCCGTCCAGCCGCCGCCATCGCCGGCCCGGCCCCCCGTTGAGCAGTCCCGCCCGGCACAAGTGGCGGGCGAAGGGCCAGCCGCGGCCAAGCCGGTCGGCGGCACCGAGTTCGCGCGGCTGGTGGCACGTGCTGCGGGGTTGCCGGACAATTTCTTTGCCAACAAGACCGACGCGGAGCTCGCCGAACAGCTCGGCACGATCTTGCGCATGACCGTGGACAATCTGATGGCGCTGCTGCAGGCGCGAACTCAGGCCAAGCAGCTGACCCGCAGTACCAGCCAGACGACCGTCCAGGCCGTGGAGAACAACCCGCTGAAGTTCTCGCCGACTTCGGAAGAGGCCATGCGCATATTGTTCGGGCCGCGGACGCGCAGCTATCTCGACGCGCAACGAGCCTTCGCGCAGGGCTTCAGCGACCTCAAATCGCATCAGTTGAAGACGTACATGGCGATGCAGCACGCCGTCCACGAGCTCGTCGCCGGCATCGATCCGACGCTCATGGCGCGCGAGCTCGAGCTTCAGCGCGGCGCGAACTCCTGGTTCGGCTCGAACAAGGGCAAACTCTGGGACGAATTCCTGACGCGCTGGAAGGCGCATCTCGGCCGCGACAATAGCGCGCCGATCGATACTTTCATGTTGCATTTTTCGGACTATTACGACCGCGCCGACAAGGGCGGCTCAAAGTGACTGTCGGCGACCACGCGGTCGCCAAACGCTGCTGAGTGGATGTAGGAATGTCTTGGTACAGCAAGGTTTTCTGGTCAGAAGGACTGTTTCTGCGGCCGCACCATCTGCAGCAGAACGATCGCTATATCGAACATTTGCTGGAAAAGCGCGTTCGCTACACAACGCCATACCCCTGGGGATTCGCCCAGCTCGAGATCGACAAGGACCTCACCGAACAGAGCAAGTTCGCGGTACGCAACGCGTCCGGCGTCATGCCGGACGGAACACCGTTCGACATCCCCGCGGACAGCCCGATTCCGGAAGCGATCGAGGTGCCGGATTCCGCCGCCGGCCAGATCGTCTGGCTGATGATGCCGATCGCAGCGCCAAACACCCGCGAGGTTGATGAGGATCGCACCGACAGCGCCAGTCGCTATGTTCGTACGTCCGAGACCTTCATCGATTCGACCTCGGCGCTGCGCATCGAGGAAGAGATCGACATCGCTTATCCGCGGTTGTCGTTCGAACTGCGCAAGACCAGCAAGCCGGGATACATGGGACTCGGCATCGCGCGCATTCTGGAAGTGCGCGACAAGAACATCCTGTTCGACGACAAGTTCGTGCCGCCGATGCTGGTCTGCGCCGCGCATCCCATCATCGACGGCTGGCTCAATCGCATCATCGGCTGGGTCGAGACCAAGCTCGACGAGCTGGCACGTTACGCAGTCGATCCGTCATCCGGGGGCGGGTTGCAGAGCGTCGACTATCTGGTGCTGCAGGTGCTGAACCGGACCATTCCCGTACTGACCCATTTCCAGCGTTCGGGCAGCGTTCATCCGGAACGACTGTACGAGGAGCTGCTGAGGTTTGCCGGTGAGCTTGCGACGTTTGCCACACCGGAACGTCGTGCTCGCAATTATCCGGCGTACGATCACGACGATCTCGAGAATATCTTCACACCCCTGGTGAGCGATATCCAGGACTTCCTGAGCGCGCGGCTGGGCCGGCGGGCGATCCGCCTGGAGATCATCGAGCGCGCCCAGAATGCGTTCGTGTCGCCGATCCGCGATCGGGCGCTGTTCCGGAATGCGACCCTGGTGCTGGAGGTCGCCGCACGGCGGCCGCTCGTCGAGATCCAGAACGACTTCCCGCATTTGTTCAAGGTCGGCCCGAACACCAAGATGAACGAGATCGTGCACGCCAACTTGCCAGGGTTGACGCTGGTGCACCTGCCGACCCCGCCGCCGCACATCCGGGCCATCACCGATCACGTCTATTTCTATCTCGATCGCAAGTCGCCGCTATGGCCTGAGTTCAGCACGGCGGCCTCGATCGGGATGCATTTCTCCGGCGACTGGCCGGAGCTCGAGCTGTACCTTTGGGCTATCCTGGAAGACAGGCCATGAGCGACAGGGACAAGCCGGTCAATCCTTTCGGTCGGGGCGAGCGGACGATCATTCGTCCCAATCCCGGCGGGAGGTTGCCGCCGGCGCCCACCGCTCAGCCTCCGGCGGGCGAGGGGCCCGCAGCACGTCCAAGCTATTCGCCGTCACCTGTGCCGTCTCCCGGCGCGCCCGCACCTTCCTTGCCGTCATCCTCTTCTCCCATTCCGCAGCGCCCGAGCTATGCCGCTGCGCCGACCAGCCAGCCGTCCGAGGAATGGATATCGACACCCGCGCAGGCACCGGTGCAAGAGGGGATGCTGCCGCCCGGACCGCCGTTGCGCGTCGACGATCTGGTCGCGCCAAACGCCAATCCGGTGATGCGTGCGGCCGGCCCTTTGCTGCAACTGCTTGGCCGGTTGCGCGTGGCGCTCATGCGTGCGTCATTCGCAAGTCTGATGGAGCAGGTCGCCGACGCGATCAAGTTCTTCGAGAAGGATATCCGTTCGGCGGGGATCTCCGAGCATCAGGCCAACACGGCGAAATACATCCTGTGCGCCACCGCCGACGATATCGTGCAGCACATCCCGACCGATGAGCGCCACGTCTGGACGCAATATTCCATGCTGAGCCGGTTCTTCGGCGAGCGTGTGGGTGGTGTCCGTTTCTTCGAGATCCTCGACCATTTGAAGGTTGATCCGCTGATCAACTATCCAGTGCTCGAACTGCAGCATGCCTGCCTCGCGCTCGGCTTCCAGGGCATCCACCGCACGTCCGCAGGCGGGCTTGCGAACCTGCAGGTGATCCAGCGCAACCTCTACGAATTGTTGCGCCGGGTCCGTCCCAAGACGGTGAGCGACCTGTCGCCCAACTGGAGGGGGCAGGCGCTGGCCGGTCGCCGGCAGCGTCTCCGCGTTCCGGTCTGGCTGGTGGCAGCCGTGGCCGCCGCGCTATTGACGGGGTCCTATTTCGTCCTGCGGACGCTGCTGGCCGGCCGGGCGGAGAACGCTGCCGAAGTCGCTCTGGCGCTGCATCCCAGCGATCCGATCGAGCTCAAGCGCAAGGTCATTGCACCGCCGCCCCCACCACCTCCGCCGCCACCGCCGGACCGTATCACCCAGCTGCAGCGCATCCGCAATGCGCTCGCCAAGGAGAACACCGCCTGTGCCATGACCGCGGACCAGACCGCGAGCTTCATCGTGATCAGGGTCTGTGACCTCGCGTTGTTCTCGTCAGGCCAGGCCACCATCCTCGACGGCTTCAAGCCGGTTGCGGCCCGCGTCGCAGTAACCCTCGACAAGGAGCCGGGACGAATCCGGGTCGTCGGTCACACCGATAGCTCGCCGATCCGCACCGTGCGCTTCCCTTCGAACTTCGAGCTGTCGGTCGAGCGCGCCAAGGCGGTTGCCGCCGCGCTGAAGCCCGGCCTGACCGATGGTTCGCGCGTCGACGTTGAAGGCAAGGGAGCGGACGCGCCGATCGCACCCAATTCGACGCCTGACGGACGCGCCAAGAACCGGCGTGTCGAGATCTTCATCGAACGCAGCGAATAAGCAGGCTTCACGGCTCACGCGGTTTGCGACAGGTACCGATCAATGCTTGCCAAGGATATCATCCGCATCATTCTCTACGGAGTTGGGCTCAGCTCGCTCGGCGCCGTGGTCTATTTCGCAGGTCCCTTCATTGCATTCGGCGACTGGCATCCGCTCGAGAACCACATCATCCGCCAGATCGCGATTCTGCTGCTGATGACGGCCGCGGCGGGCGTCGCCGGCTTCAGTTTCTTCAAGCGGCGCAAGAATGCCAAGGAGATCGCCGACGGGATCAGTGCGGCAGATCAGCCCGTCAGCGACGAGCCGGTTCTCAAGGAGCGCATGAAGGATGCGCTCGCCACGCTGAAGACTGCCAGCGGTAACAAATCGAGCTATCTCTACGATCTGCCCTGGTACGTCATCATCGGCCCGCCCGGCGCCGGCAAGACCACTGCGCTGGTCAATTCCGGGCTCAAATTTCCGCTCGCGCGCGGGGCGACGCCGGCTGCGGTCGCGGGGGTCGGCGGTACCCGCTATTGCGATTGGTGGTTTACCGAGGAGGCCGTGCTGATCGATACGGCCGGCCGCTATACCACCCAGGATTCCAACGCCAAGGCCGACAAGGAAAGCTGGCTGTCCTTCCTCGACATCCTCAAGAAGAGCCGGTCACGCCAGCCGATCAACGGCGTCCTGGTCGCCATCAGCATCGAGGACGTGCTGACGCTGCCGAAGCAGGAGCTCGCGCTTCACGCCGACGCCATCAGAATGCGCCTGCTCGAGCTGCATCAGAAGCTCAAGGTCAGCTTCCCCGTCTACGCGCTATTTACCAAGGCCGATCTCGTTGCCGGCTTCACCGAATATTTCGCCTATCTCGGCGAGGCCGGCCGTCGCCAGGTCTGGGGCGCGACATTCCAAACCGCTGACAAGACCAAGAATCTGGTGGGACAGATACCAGTCGAGTTCGACCGTCTGCTGGAGCGCCTGAGCGAGGAGACACTCGACCGCCTGCAGGACGAGCCGACACCGCAGCACCGCGTGCAACTTTTCGGCTTCCCGGCACAGATGGCGCGGCTCAAGCCGCAGATCCACGACTTCCTCAACCAGATCTTCGAGCCAACGCGCTACCACGTGAATGCGAACCTGCGCGGATTCTACTTCACCTCGGGAACGCAGCAGGGGACGCCCATCGATCAACTGATCGGGTCGCTGGCGCGCACGTTCGGCGCGGAGGAGGTCGGTTCCGGATCCTATTCAGGGACGGGCAAGAGCTATTTCCTCGCCGATCTCATTTCCAAGGTCATCATCGGCGAGGCCGACTGGGTCTCGACCGACCGTGCGGCGGTGCGGCGCGCACTGATTCTGAAAACCGCAGCGTTGTCCTTGATCGGTCTGGTCTCGATCGGGCTGATCGCAGGATGGCTGACCAGCTACAAGCGCAATTCCGACTTGATCGCGCAGAGTGTGCAGGCGGACAACGAATATGCAGCCGCCGGAGCGCCTCTCATCAAGCAGACGCTGATCGACGATCATGATCTCGACAAGGTGTTGCCACTGCTCTATCGGCTGCGCAACGCCCCGGCGGGCTACGGATCACGCAACGAGTCGGTGCCCCTGTCGGCCCGTTACGGGCTCAGCCAGCACGCCCGGCTGATGTCGCCCGCCAAGGCGGCCTATCATGCGGCGCTCGAGCGCATGTTCAGGCCACGCCTGCTGTATCGCTTGGAGGAGCAGCTCAACGCGCGCATCAACGAATCTGCGTTCGTCTACGAGGCGCTGAAGGTCTATCTGATGCTCGGCGGCCTGCAGTCGCCGGACCGCGATCTGATCCGCTCCTGGATGCAGCGCGACTGGCAGGACAACCTCTATCCCGGCGCAACCAACGCAGAAGGACGGCGCCTGCTCGATGAGAACCTCACGGCGATGTTCGACCTCGAGACGGAGCAGCCCCCGCTTGTCGAGCTGGACGGCCGGCTGATCAAGCAGGCGCAGAATTCGCTCGCGCGCCTCAGCGTGTCGCAGCGCGCCTATGAATTCCTGAGATCCGAGGCTCGCTCATCGACTGCAGGCGACTGGATCGCCGCCCGCCGCGGCGGTCCTGACATGGCGGTCGTGTTCGAAACCACGACGGGGCAGCCTCTGGACGCTGTGCGGGTGCCCCAGTTCTTCACGTATAACGGCTTCCAGCAGAACTTCGTCGCCCGGCTGCCGGGTTTGTCGGAGCGCATGAAGAAGGAACGCTGGGTTCTGGGCGATGCCGGCCAGCAGTCGGCCATCGACCAGCAGTACGACAACCTCGCCGGCGACCTCGTGAACATCTATTCCAACGAGTTTGTCACGACTTGGCGAACCGCGCTGGGCAGCTTGCGTCTGAAGAAACTGCTTGCCGACAAGCCGAAATACGAGGTGCTAAGGGCGGTTTCCGCGCCGACCTCACCGATGCGGCAAATCCTGGAATCGGTGCGCGACGAGACGACACTGACCAAGGAGCGGCCGAAGCCGGCGAACGCTGCGACGAACCCGGCCACGCCTGCTATAGCCGCGCCACCACTGTTCACCAACGCCCAGGATGGACCACTCGGGGCGACGATCGAAGCACAGTTCAAACCATATCATGCGGTGCTGGAAGGCGACAGCACCCGCCGGCCGATCGACTCGACCATCGCCAACCTGAACGACATCGCGCAGAATCTGACGCTGATCATCGAGAACCCGCAACTGACCGCGCAGGCGACCGCTTCGCTTCAGAGCCAGGTTGCGGCCCTGCGCAACAATGCCTCGCGCATGCCGCCGCCGTTCTCCGACATGCTGCGCGCGGCCGCCGCAGAGTTCGAAGGCAGCATTGCCGCCTCGACTGCCGGACAGATCCTGCAGGCGCTGCGCGATCAGGTCACGCCGGTTTGCCAGCAGACGGTGACCAACCGGTATCCGTTCGTCCGCGGCAGCAATCAGGAAGTGCCACTCGCCGACTTCGCCAAGCTCTTCAGTCCGAACGGCGTCATGGACAAGTTCTTCACCCAGTTCCTGGCGTCTTACGCCGACACGTCGCGATCAGATTGGACGTGGCGGAAGGAGAGTCCCGTCGGCCGATCGTTCTCGCCCGACACGCTGAAGCAGTTCCAGAATGCGGCTTATGTCCGCGACGCCTTCTTCCAGACCGGCGGTGGCGTGCCGGCGGTATCGTTCGCGATCCGGCCGCCCGGGGCATCTGGACCGGGCGTGACGGTCAAGACCGAGATTGGCGGCACGACGATCACCAGCCCGGTCACGCCGGGCCCGCCCACGGCTTCCTCCATGTTCGGCGGGCCGCAACCTCCGCCACCACCGCCGCAGCCTCAGAGCAACGCACCGACCACCGTCCTCTGGCCGGGTCCGTCGCCGCGGACGGCAATTTCGGTCAGCAACGATATCGGGCCGCCATCCGTGCTCGAGCGCATCGGTCCCTGGTCGTTGTTCCGGATGCTCGAGGCTGGATCCTTGGTGGTGAAAGCGGAAACCGCCAGCGCGACTTTCATCGTCGCGGGGCGCGAGCTCAACTATCAGATTTCGACCGGGTCGTTGCGTAATCCCCTCAACCTGTCGGTGCTCCGCGAGTTTCGCTGCCCGACCGGAATATGACCATGCGTTGTGGGCTATTCGGCAAGATCGGCGCGAAGCGTGATTTCATCGCGATCGCCACCCCGCGCAGCTTCCTGGAAGCCTGGGAGCCATGGGTGCAGTCTGCGCTGTCGGCCAGTCGTCATCAGCTTGGTCCGGGCTGGCAGCAGGCGTTCCTGACCGCACCGGTCTGGCGATTCTGGCTTGGCGCCGCCATCTGCGGCACGACGGTGGCGGGGGCAATGATGCCTTCGCTCGACGGGGTGGGGCGGTATTATCCATTGACGCTGCATGCGGTGTCGGACGAAGGCGCCTTACTGCCGCCGCCGAGCGTCGATCCTCAGGATGAATGGTACGGGCAGGCGGAGGCGTTTCTGCTTTCGACCCTGGATCAAACTTCAACCTTTGAGCAGATATCGGGTGCCCTGGATCGTCTCGCGGTGCCGCGACCGCAGGCGCCGATCGCCGACGAATCGGAAATGATCGCACTAGGCGCAACGACCGTCGGAGCGGTTTCGGCGGCTGACGCATTCACCAAGTCTTTTGCCGCGCTTTCCGCGGCCAATCCGCAGATCTATGCTGCGGCAAGTTTCTGGTGGACCGCGGGTGGCGAAGGCTTTCCATCAATGGCGCTCGCTTGCCGCGGATTGCCGGATCCATTTCACTATTCCACACTGCTGACCGGCGATCTCGGCCGTGCAGCATCCGGGACGGGGTGACGCGCGATGGTGCACGTCCCTTCCTTGTTCGATGTCGGTAGCGTCACTCATGCCGGACGGGTGCGGTCGCGAAACGAAGATTCGTGCCTGGTCCGGACCGATGTCGGCCTGTGGGCCGTCGCCGACGGTATGGGTGGTCACGAGGCCGGCGATCTCGCCAGCCGCATCGTCGTGCAGTCGCTTGACATGATCGGCTTGCCGGACTCGGCCGCCGACCTGCTGGCGCAGTGCGAGGAGCGGCTGTTCCACGCGAACCGGCAGATCCTGTCGCTCAGCAAGGAACGGCAGGGTGCCACCGTCGGCACCACGGCGGCGGTCCTGCTCGTCCGCGACGGCTATTATGCCTGCATATGGGCGGGCGACAGCCGGGTCTACCTGGTCAACCGGGGCTGCATCAATCAGGTATCGCATGATCACAGCGAGCTGGAGGAACTGATTGCCGGCGGCGCGGTGTCGCGCGAAGACGTCAAGGACTGGCCGAGCAATGCCATTACGCGGGCCGTTGGCGTCGCCGATGATCCGGAGTTCGAAGTCGTGACAGGTCCGGCCGAGCCGGAAGACATCTTCGTGATCTGCAGCGACGGCTTGACCAAGCATGTGCAGGACGACGAGATCCTGCAGCACGCGATCACGCGGCACTCCCAGGCGGCTTGCGATGACATGCTCGCTTTGGCTCTTGATCGGGGAGGGCTCGACAACGTGACGATTGTGGTTGTGCGGCTGCTGGTGCCGCGATCCTCTGAACCGACAAGATCGCCGCTGGATCTGGAGCCGCAACCATGACCGTCAACGATCCATTCCCGTCGGGCTACCGCGGTGTGCCGCCCGGCACCCGCCTCAACGGCATCTATGAGATCGAAGCGGTGATCGGCGCGGGCGGCATGGGTGAGGTCTACAAGTGCCGTGAGATTCAAACCGGATCGCCGGTTGCGGTAAAAATGCTGTTGCCCGACATGGTCGACAACGAGGCCGCGCTCGCGCTGTTCCGGCGGGAGGCAGCGGCGCTTCACAACCTCCCGCACGACGCGATCGTTCGCTACTTCCTGTTCACCGTGGAGCCCGTGCTGCAGCGACCGTATCTCGCGATGGAGTTCGTGAACGGCCGTTCGCTCTCGAACATGCTCGACGAAGGGCCGTTGACTTTCGAGGCGCTGGTCAAGTTGATGCGGCGCGTCGCATCGGGACTGGAGGCCGCCCACGAGCACGGCATCATCCATCGCGACGTTTCCCCGGACAACATCATCGTGCCGCTCGACGATGTGAGACGCGCCAAGATCATCGATTTCGGCATCGCCCGATCGACCCAGATGGGTGACAAGACCATCATCGGTTCGGGCTTCGCCGGCAAGGACAACTACGCGTCTCCGGAACAGGTCGGCCTGTACGGCAACGAGATCACGGCGAAATCCGACGTCTACAGCTTCGGCCTCGTGCTGTTCCATGCGCTGACCGGACAGAAGCTCGACATGGGCGGAAGCCAGTTTCAACTGGTGGAGAAGCGCCGGCGTGTGCCCGATCTCGGTGCGGTCGACATGCGCATAAGGCCTTTGCTGGAGCGGATGCTGCAGCCCGATCCGGCGTTGCGTGCGACCATGGCGGAGGTCGCCAAATGGACGCCGACAGGTCCGCCCCAGACATCCACCGCGCCGCTGTCCGGCTTCGATCCGCTGGCGCCGCCGGAAGGCGCGGCGCCGGCCTGGCAGGACAGGGCGCCCTCAACCGCGCAGAAGAGGCCGCGCAGTCTCTGGCTCTATGCGAGCGCAGCGGCGGTGCTGCTGATGTTGGGCGGGGGCGGATATGCCTTCTACAAGCTGGTCTGGTCGGTGCCTGGCGTGGCGGGCTTGCCGCCGCCTCCGAAACTCGCGGGGACAATGTCGCCGCCGAAAGTCGAGCCCTCTGCACCACAGCCCGGACGCCGGGAGCCGGTGAAGCTGTCACCACCGCCGGCGGTAACGCCCACTCCGCCAGCCGAGGGGCAGGGACGAGCCGAGCGCATCCGCAAATATGTAGCTCAATATTCCGGCGGCGATTGCTTCTTCATCTTGCCGGTTGCGGTCAGTCAAACCGCCGCCGTGATCGAGGGCTTCGGCGCCTCGACGGCCCCGTTCGATACGTTCGACAAGGCGTTTCGGCGGGACCAGGGATTTGAGGCTTCGGTCGGTGTCAGGCAGGTGACCCAGGCCCAGTGCCCGGCCGTCAAGTTCTTGAGCCAGGTGGGAAGCGATCAGGTGCGCGTGCCGCGGGTCACCCTGTCAGCGACGGAATTGAAGGCTGGCGAAACCCTCAACGGCACCATCGAGAACTTCGCCAATCGTGTGGTGGAATTGCTCGTGGTGTCGGATCGCGGTGAGGTGCAGAGCCTGTCTTACCTTCTGAAGCCGGGTATTGACTCGCTGTCGTTTTCGCTCCCGCTCCCGCGCGCGAGCGGTCCGCAGCTGATCTTGGCCGTAGCGACTCCGCAGGTTCTGGACTCGTTGCGCCAGCCGCGGCCGACCGCTGCCGACACGTTCTTCCTGCAGGCGCTGAGTGACGCCCAGCGCAACCACGTGACGATCACCGCGGCCGCGCGCTACGTGATGCTCACGAACTGATCGGCGCTCAGAATTTTCCGATCACCAGGATCTTCAGGTCGGTATCCGGCTTGTAATCGCTTGCCGTATATTCAAGCGTGTTTCCGGGCGGGGGCGCCTTGAGCCGGCCCTGGCAGAAGCTGACCATGCGGTCGCTGCCACCCGGGTCGATGGTCAGCTTGAACGCCCGGATCGGCCCGGCCCAATTTGAGCCGGTCTTGAGCACGTATGAAATGCGCCGCTCCTGCAGCTTGGCGGTGTTGGCCGTGCCGTCGCCGGCGCGCTTGTCGAGCTCGGCAAGGAACCCGTCCGTGACGCAATAATCCTTCCGGTAACGCGCGACTTCCGGGCCGAGTGCGTTGCTGCGGCGCAGGCCCGGGCGCAGTATGGTGTCAGCACTGGAGCCGACGCTCGGCCGATATTGGTGTTCGACGACAACGGTGCGCGAGGGCGGAAACACCTGCTGGCGCACGGCAGACGTCCTGGTGACCCAACCTGGAGCATATTGCTGACGGCCGTTGTCGCTCATTCCGGCAGGCATCAATAGCCCCTCGTCCACAAGTCGGGTTCGGGTTGCTGCCGGGAGGTCGGTCACGCGGATCTCGCGGCTGCCGATGGGCAACAGCGGCAGCTTGAGCTGGCGGAGCAGTGCGCTGACATCCTTGTCGCCAATCATGGCGCGCTGATCAATCGTCAGCGGCGCTGGGCTGCCGTCGATCCTGGTCTCGAAGTCGACGAAGTTCACCGGGTCGTTCGACGGCAGCGCGATGTTATCGGCCTCCGACAGGTCGATGTCGGGCAGCGGAAAGGCCACAGTCAGCGTCACCGGCTTGTTGGTGACGTTGGCAAACTGATAGCGAACGATGATCCTGTCGAGTGCGATACGCAGGTCCTCGCTCTCCATGGCCACATCGCGGGTACGAACGAACTGGAGCCCCCCGATCGACAATTCGGCGGCCGAGTCGTTGGCCCGTGCCGGCCAGTTGGTCGCAACCAACAGCGCGACCATCAAGGCTCGGACCCGCAACGACGCGCGGGGCAGCGGTCCGCTCAGCATGCTCGTCTCCATACGGCGTCGCAACATGTGCCCGGTCCGCCCGGCAATGAATCAGTCGAGGGCCTGGTAAAGATCGCCCCATTCGGGCTTCCAGACGCCGTCCGGATCGCACACCACGATCGCGAGCTTCACGTCATTGGCCAGCCGGATCGCGCCACGAAAGGCGTCCTGAGCCGGCAGCGGGGCGCTGACCTGGTCATTGGACAGCCGCCCGCCGCTGCTGGCAGCCGGCATCACAACCGATCCGGTGGCGCCGTCAACGTCGCGTTTCAGGACCAGCGTAATGGCGTCGGGCTGGATCTCGTTGACCTGCTCAAATCTATTCTTGGCCATGGTTTTTGCACCGCAAGCTGAAGACATTCGGACTATCACCGTCCGGTGATAGAATTGAACGCGATTGAGATTGCTCACCACTAATTGACGCGCCGCATCAACGGCATCTCGGATTAGTCGATCTGGCGCGACAAACGGTTCGGGCACATCGAGGCGAACATGTTTCGTCCAACGAGTTGGATCTGGGTCTTCATCGCCGGTGCGAGCATTTTCGCCACCGGGACGCACGCCGAGGACACCGTCGTGCGGAGCTTTTCGGGCGGCTCGGCTGCCTCCATGGTCGGCATCGTCCCGGCCGGCGAGGACGTGGAACTGGCAGGCCCCCAGGCGCTCAGTGCCGACGGGCAGGGCAACCTGTTCGTGCTCGATCAGGTCAACGGTCGCATTCTCCAGTTCGATCCCAAGCAACCGAATTCCGATCCTGACGTCCTCAAGATGCCGAGGGACGTACAGCCGACCGATCTCGTCGTTCACAACGGCGACATCATGGTTTGGGACGGCGGCGTCCGCACGTTGAAGGCGGCGCCAGACCAGTCCACGCGGGGGCTCGGTGGCGACGAAATCCAACTTGAGGAAGTCTCGAGCCGCGGCACGGACGACCAGGTCGCCATCTCCGCCTTCGCCCAGATGGGATCGCAGCCACCCGGCAGCGCGACCGAGCTGCTCGACCAGAACACCCGCGCGGCCGTCGTCAAAACGGGCCGGCAGCCCGACCGGCAGTACGTCGCGTCCCGCAGCAAGGGCTCGGTCATCGCCGATATAATCCCGGACAAGGGCAATTCCAGCGTGCGGATCGAGATCCAGACCATGGTTACCAATGAGACCATTGGCGCGCTCGGCCTGCGCGTGCGTGACCAGCTCGGTACGGTCGAATTCCTCGAGATCGACAATAGCGATCGCTTCTATGTGTTGGCCGAAGACATTCCGCCATCGGGAAAGAACGCATCCACTTTCGTCGTGCGCTATGCCGCCAACGGCCGGATCGAGGGAATCTACGAGTTGCCTCTCGAGAACACCCCGCTGACGAGGCGGTTCGTCACGATCTCGGGTGACGGCGACGTCTATTTCCTGCGAACCAAGCCAACCGGTGTCGATGTGGTTGGCGTCGGCTTCCGCCCCCTGCGCAACGCGTCGGTGATCGACGCTCGGCCGTCGCGGACGGCAACCGCGCAGCCCTACAACAATAGCAAGTTCAATGCGACAGCGGCGGTGCGGCCGTCAAATCGCCAGCAGGCGATCGAGACCGCGTTTGCGTTCGAGGGCGTGCAGTGGAAGCTGACGCAGGCGAACTATGGCAACGATCCGGACAGCCAGTGCAGCGGATTCAACCGCATTCGCCGCCCATGGTACCTTCAGGGCAAGGTAAACCAGGAGGTGCGCGGCGTGCCCTATTGCTGGGGCTGTCACGGCTCGCTCGCAAACTTCCGGCAGCGCATCGAGAGCGGCATGTTGGCCGGGAATGTCTGCACCCGCAACGCGCCGCGGCCGGATGTGGCGGGCGTCGACTGCTCCGCGTTCGTCAGCGCCACGTGGGGACTCTCGGTCCACTACACGACCGCCGCCATTCCCGCGATCGCTGCGCCTGTGACGAACCCCTGGGAGTTGAAGCCCGGCGATGCACTCAACAAGCCCGGCTCCCATGTGATGTTGTTCCTGCGGTTCACGCCGGATCGCAAGGCGGAGGTGATGGAATCCTCGACCGGCGGCTGCAACGGACGCGTTTGCCGCAATATCTATCCGTTGGCGAGCCTGCTTGCGCGTGGCTACACTCCGGTTCGCTTCCGCGCCTTCGCCGATGACCAGACAACGGTTTCGGCTGACGCCTACCAGGACTCCGATGCGCCGACGGGCCGCAAATCGGCGGCTGCGAAAACCGCGACCAAGAGGCGCTGAACCATGTGTGTCACTGGCGCTACAGATGGATAGCGAATGCTGTTCGCACGCTGGACCCGGGACGTTCGGACGAGGTGTCGCCGCCACGTCCGAGCGGCGTGGTTCGGGAACCGGCCTGCATGACATCGAGGTGGATCACGATGCGAAGGTCCAGAGGATTTGAGTACAGGATCTACTGCGCAGCCGCCATCGCGCTTGCTGCGGTGATCGGTCTGCCGCTGCAGCGCGCCCAGGCAGCGGAAGCACTGGCGATCAGCAATCCCGATGGGGCGGCCGTGCGCGCGCTCGTGATCGGAATCGACGATTACCAGCACGTCCGAAAGCTGAAGGGCGCAGTCGCTGACGCTGGAGATCTCGTATCCAGCCTGAAGACGATGGGGGTTAGCGATGTCGTCGAGTTGACCAATGCCCAAGCGGACAGGGCGAGCGTCTTGCGTGAAATCAGTGCCTTGGTGACGCGCACAAAGAATAACGACCTCGTGTTCCTGTCGATCGCCGGCCACGGCACCCAGGAGCCTGAGCGCGTCAAGGGCTCGGAGCCCGATGGGATGGAGAACGTGTTCCTGCTGCCCGGCTTCGAAACAACGCCGAAGGGGTCCGTCGAGCGCATTCTGGGGAGTGAGTTCAACCATTTCATCCGGCAACTCGAGCTGCGCGGCGCGAAGGTGATCTTCGTTGCGGATACCTGCCATGGCGGCGGAATGGTGCGGGATATCGACCCGCGGGCTGCGGAGATGAGCTTCCGGCAGGTGCCGCGCTACACGTTGCTTGTCGATGAATTGAAACCGGTATCGGACAGCAACGATCCGAAGTCCGAGCTCGATCTCGACCATACGGCGTTCCTCGCCGCTGTCGATCGCTACACCAAGGCGCCCGAAGTACGGATTCCCGGGATCGACGGGCTGCGCGGGGCTCTCAGCTACGCGGTGGCGCGGGCAGTGGAGGGCGGCGCGGACATCAATCGCGATGGCAAGGTGACGCTCAAGGAGCTCTTCGCCAATGTCCGGCAGGTGGTCTATCAGCTCTCGGACCAGCGCCAGAACATCGTCACGATATCGTCACCGGCGCAGGCGCCGGAGACCGCCGTCGCCTTCGAGCTAACGCGCGGCGTGGTGCTGATTCAGGGCCCGGCCGCGAGGACGGCCTCCAGTCAGGCTGCTGATGGACAGGCGGCTGCCCCGCCGGCTGCGACGACCAAGGCTCCGGCGCTGCCGACGCTGGCCGCTACACCCAATACGGTTGCGCCCGTCGCCGCTCCGACTGCTGCGGCCCCGACCGTCGCTGCACCGGCGCCCCTCCGTCTCACGGCACCGATCCGTCTGGCGGCGCTCGACGGCAAGATGAACTATTTCGCCGGCGTGACGCCGAAGGACGCCACCGTGCAGGCCGTTCAACCGACGGACAATCCCGACCTGATCTGGGACCCGGTCTCTCATGACGTGATCGCCTGGGGCGATGTCGTCGCCTATGGGATGGACGTCGCCAATTTGCCGACGGTCGTGGATCGCACCGCAGCAATGCGCGAGCTCAAGCGAATGGCGACCCGGTCGCCGCAGATCATGCGTATTTGGCCGGATGATCGACAGCAGCGCGCTGGTCAGACCATCGAAGTCGAACTGTCCGACGTGGCCTCAAGGGCATTGCTGCTGTTCAATGTATCCGGCGACGGTACCATCCAGATGTTGTACCCGGTGGGTACGGATGCGGCGGTGGCCAAATCGTCGAACTTGCGGCTGCCACTCCGGGTGGGTGAGCCGTTCGGTGCCGAGCAGATCGTTGCTGTAACCTCGCAGCGGCGCATGGTCGATCTCGAGACCGTCCTGATTCAGCTCAATCGGCGACGCGCCTCAGGGCAGTTGATCAAGAACCTCGAGCGCTACCTGCCTGCGGACGCGCGGATCGCCTCGATCGGCTTTTTCAGCGCTCCCTGACATCTGTTTGGGTGAGCCATGTGGCGATCGGAGCTGATCCGCCGTAAACGAGTATGCTTCGCATTCGCCCTGCTGCTGGCGGGAAGCGGGGCCGCGCCCGCGGCGCCGTTGCGGCCGGACTCTCTACATGCGAGCCTGGCGAGCGCACCATGGTCTTGGCGCATCCAGGCGACGCGCGGACAGTCCGGCGCCGCACAGAGCAATGCTGCAAGTGTGTCCCTTGAGATCCTGCCCAGCCTGACCGTCAACGTTGGCGGCAAGGTGTCATTCGGCGTGACTGCGAAGAAGGCAGGCTATCTCATTCTGGTGGACGTCGATGCGGACGGACGGATGTCCCAGATCTTTCCGACTCCCGAATTGTTGGAGCAGTCGGACGGCCGCGACATCAATCTCGTCAAGCCCGGCGTGCAATTTGTTGTGCCGACCCCGGCAGGGCGGCAACGTGGCTTTGAATATGTCGTCGCACCGCCGACCGGCTCGGCCGTCATGGTTGCGATCCTGAGTGAACGGCGCGTGCAATTGCTCGATTTGCCGGATCTCCCGCGCAAACTACAGGATCAAGCCGATACGTTGAGCTACCTGTCGGCGTGGACCAGGGAGCTGCGTGTGCCGGACGGCAGCAACGGAAAACTGGTGCCGAACAATTGGTCGTTCGACGTCAAAACCTATTCCATCAAGTGAGCCGCTGTCGGCTGTCTCAGAATTTGAACCCGAGCGTGAGCGTGCCGGCTGCTTCCATCTTGCCGTCGGCCGAGCAGCTCCCGTTGAGCGCAATCTTGACACGCCCGAACTTCGCGATATCGACGCTGACTCCAACGCGGGAAAAGTCGTTTGGCGAGCTCGGGATGATGAAATTGACGTTGTCGAGCGCCCAGAAGGGCAGTTTGCCCTGCAGGTTGGTCTTCCAGAGCAATTCGACGAAGATGTGCCGCAGCGCGTCAGGGTCGACGATGATGGTGCCTTTGCTGTCCGTGACCACGAAGCCCATCTCGTCGATATGGACGTTGCAGATCCGGTTCGACACGGCGCAGTGCACCGAGGTGAGATCCGGCAGGTTCGGTGAATCGCCGAACCGCCCGGAAGCCTTGGGATCCATCGCCGGTCCGGTACGCGGATCTGGTGTTGCGATCGGTCTTTCCTCCGGAAATGTCTGCCAGATTTGCCGAAAGCCGATGCCGTCGGTGGCCAGGAATGAGGCCATGCCGAAGAAATGACCGCGGCCGGATCTCTCTCCGCGAAAAAAGACATTGTTGCCGGCGGGATATTTCAGGTTCGTCAGTGCATCGAGAAGACGGTTGTGATCCTTGGCTACGAAATTGATGCCATCGAGCACGAGCCGCCCCGCCTCCAGGTGCGAGCCGATGTGATCGTCGAGATCGATGCCGAGACCCTCCACCCGCCGGTGGATCTTCCTGAATACGTCGGTATCTCTCGCGGTGACCACCCGGGCCCGTCGCAGGGCGTCGAGGCGTCGCTCCTCGTCCTTCTCCAGCATGTAAATCCGGCAGAGCCCGGGCCGATCGATCGCAATGTCGAGATGCACGTGCGGAGCCTTGCCGGTCTGCGTGAAGCCGACGCTCTTGACGCCGGCCTGCAGCCACGGATCGTAGCCCGGCATGTTGATCTGGTCGGAGCCTAGCCGCGGTGCCTTGCCGGCGGCATCGAGCAGTTGCCGCCAGTTGTCGCACATGAAATCGAAGCCAAGCGGATTCCAGTACGGCACGAGGTCGTGGATCTTGTAGAATCCGTAAAGCTGAATGCCGGCTTCGCGCAGCTTCAGCGCGACCTTGTTCATGTCCGCCCGCATCGCGGCGCGGTCCTGAGCCGAGTTGCCCGCTCTCGGCGCGGTGTTCGGATCGAAAGGTGGTTCCGTCATGTCCTGCGTGTCTCCTTGCATTGTCACAGCCAAGGTTAAGCAGCGAGCCGGTGAGTGGCGTATTCGTGCCCGCCGGAGGGGCCTTTGCGACGCTACAACCTACTCAGGCGGCTGTAGAAACCGCCGCGGGCAATCATGTAGTGAATGTCCTTCGGAAAGGGGAAAGCGCCGCGAACGTTGGCAATCGCCTGTTTGAGGAATTCTCCATTGCGCGACGCCGGCTTGTGGCCCAGTGGAGGCTTGTCGGCGACCTGCGGGATCATGAAGCGGTCGATAAAGGCCGGATCCAGATCATTGACCCTGACCATCTGCCCGAAGGCCGGAAATGCATCATAGTGACCCACGCTCACAGTGAGGTTTTTGAGAGCAGGGCGCTGTGACGGAGGGCGATTGCCGTCGAGCGTCGCGAGTCCGCGTCCGACGAGGTCCAGCTTCACCGATTGCGAAAGGGTGGTCGGGCCATAGACAATTTCGAGCGCGCAGGTGCTCTGGCCCGACAACCATTGGTACCAGAACGTGGCGTCGTCAGGTTGCGCTTTGGCGCCGTAGAGGCAATCAAATCCCCAGCAGGCCGACAGGTTCGGCTGATACTTTCCGAGGCTTCCGACCAGGTTGCGCATGCCGCTCCCTCCGCCGGAATGGCAGGCGATGATGAGCTTGCCGACCTGGAGCTGGGGTATGCTCCGGGTGCCGTTGCCGGTGCTGGCAACAGGCGCCACGAACTTGGCAAGCGCCCCGAGGATCTCGTCCAGATAGCGTTCGCCCCATTTGGCAGAAGCCAGATCCTTCACGCTGTAGTTCCCGGCAAAGGTGTCACCGACGGAATACTCGTAGCCCAGGAATGGCGCGACAAGCACGACATCCTTCCCCGAATCCCGGACCTGTTCGCGCAGACGCGCAGGATCGTTCCGGAACAGGTATTCATGATCCCTGACATAGAAACCGTGTAGCCAGATTACGAGATCGAACTTGGTGGCGGCGGTTGCGTGCTTCGGTGGAAGATAGACCGCCGTCGGCCTCATGCCGGGCGCCTGCCGTTTCGTGAAGAGCGTCACACCCGGAAAGGTGCCGACATCTTTCTGCTCCAGCTCGCAGGTTGTCACTCAGGTCACTCCTTCGGACACCTCTTTTGCTTGGCGCTAGTTGCAGACCTCGACATTTCCAGTGTTGCCGCCGGGACCTCCACCGCCCCGGTATTCGAGACGGCAGCCACGGTTGACCTGACGGCAAAGATGCTGATCACAATAGATGGCACCGCTTCCCTTGGCAGTCGCCTGTCGCCGTGGCGCGGGGGCCTCCGCAGCCGGCGTGAACCTCTCGCGGGCCGCGCGGGCCGGGCGCTCGCTTGTATTGCGGTTTGCAACAGGCTTCTTGCCGCGCCGCTTCTCGCATTCATTGTCGTCATTGAGGAACGAGCCCTCGGCGCAGGTGATTTTGCTGCACTGGTCGCCATCAGCCTTGTAGCCGCGTTCACAGACCAGCGGACAGACCCGCGACGATTTGAGCTTGATTGCGTCAAGTGCATCGAGACTCGCAAGCTTCGCGTCGAACCTGGTTCCCGCGTGGCGGTTGAAGAGCGAGAGTGAGCGCTGCGAAGCGGCATTCCATTGGCCATCGACGGCACTGGTGAAGCATCCGACGCGGCTCAATTCGCTCTGTACCAACCTGGCGAGATCGGCCTGGGGGATATCGACCCTGGTCGGATCGGCCTGCTGCGGCCCTGCGCTCAGAGCGGCGACCTTCGTGTCTGTGTCACTCTGAGCGGCCAATGCGGCTGGAGGCGGACTCACCGTGGTGGAATTCTCGACGGCGGCCTTGTTCCGAGTGAGCGCGGTGCTGATCGATCCCTCGGATGTGGTCCGATTCCGCTCGGCATCGGCCGCTTGCTGTTGCGCAGCTAGTTTTGTTCTTTCGGCCGCAATGCGGGCGTCCTCCGCAGCCTTCAGATCAGCGGCCGCCTTTTCCTGCTCTGCACGCAGGGCGCCTTCGGAGGCAAGCCGGGCTTGCTGCTGTTGGGCTTGGCGCGCCTTTTCGGTCGCCGCAACCCGTGCCTCCTCCGCCTCGATCTGGTTGAGCTGAAGCTTGGCGAGGCTTGCGTAATATCCGTCCGGATGCTGGGTCAGGAATGCGCCCAGAGCGGCTTTGTTGTTGAGCTGCAGCGCCAGTTCGTAGTCACGGCGAACCTCCGACTGGGGGTTGGCCGCCGCGGGCGTGGGCTCCACGGTCTTTGGAGCAGGCACGAGCGCAACGTCCTCGCCGCCCAACGAGCCGTAGACGTAAGGCTCCTGCCGGTTGCCCGTGGCTTGCAAGACGTCGTCGCGGACGAACCCAAAGGCCCTGCGCAGGTCGAGGCCCGGCTTTGCGATATACTTGACCAGTGCGGCCGCGTACGGGCTGTTCTGGCTGTTGCCGTCGAGCGCCGTCAACCCGGCCTTCGCGGCGAAGGCGATCAACGTATTGGAGACCGTTGGCTCGACCCTGGCGAGCCCGCGGCTGATCGATCGCGAGGCGACCGTTCGCTTCATCGTATCGGCAAAAGGATTGTTGCGGCACGCGTCGACGATCACGACCCGTAGCTGCCTTGCAGGCTCGATCGCCATCAAGACACGGTCGAGCGAGAACGCCTCGTCGTAGATGTCCGTATCACGTTCAAGCCTGGCGTCGGTTGGGATCAGATAGTTCGTGCCGTCGATCTCGATCCCGTGGCCTGCGTAGTAGACGAGTGCGATGTCAGCGTCGCGCGCCTGATCTGCAAAATCCCTCAGGGCTCGCTTCATGTCCGTCGCTGCGAGGTTGAGCCTCGAGTCGACCACGTCAAACCCTGCGGCTCTCAACGTCGCAGCGATGGCGCCGGCGTCGTTGGCCGGGTTGGGAAGCAGGGGAGCGTTTTGATATGTGGCATTGCCGAGCACCAGGGCCACGCGCTTTGTCGCGAAAGCCGGCTGAGCCGTCAGGAACAGCGAGGCAGCGAGAAGAAGAGCGTACAACTTGATCTGCGTGTAATTGCTCATGGCGCGACGTCCAACATCAGCCGAAGAATGGTAGCGTCAACGAAGTTGGCATGGCCGCGCAGAATGCTGACTAAACTCATAGCTCCTGGCGACCGCCTGGCTCGTGCAAGGAACAGTCTCGAGCCCGATCCATTCCTGATGTTGGTCGCGTATTCCAGTGAACGCGTTCAAGGGCCTCGGACGATTGTTGGCGGCCGGCGAGCGGTCCCGCCGGCGCTCTTCGCACTCCGGTTCCTTGAGGTAAATCGTTGATATATCTACTTTTACTGATCTGTTGGATCGCTTGCCTGAAGCGCTGAAAAAGGCCGAAAGTCGGTTCGGATCGAACTCCGCCGGTTGCAGATCGAGCGGATGTGAAGCGTGGTGTCAGGCGTTGCGGATCGACCGCCCTGGCCGGTGCCTGGCCCCGGCCTATCGGCCGATCGCGCGGCACGTGGGGATCAGAAAGGGAGTTGTGGTGCGGTAGGCGGCATATTCGGGAAATGCCCGCCTCAGGATCCGCTCTTCGTTGATCATCCGCCGGCATTGGATCATCACAATCACGATGGCGACCAGGACGGCAAGCGGTGAAAGGACCTGGAGTGTTACGCCGACGAGGGCAATCCCCTCGCAGAGATAGAGAGGATGCCGGACGATCCGATAAGGCCCTTCCGTCACAAGACGCCTGGCCTCCGCTTGAATGCTGAAGGATCTGCCGAGCCAGCGGAGCACCACGATGCAGAGCGAGGTACCCACCAAGACCAACGTCGAGGACACAGCCGACCAGACGGGCCCGAGTTCTGCCTTCGGAAGAAATGCGAGGACGATGCTCAAAAAAGTACCCAGCAAGGCTGAGATCCGCGTCTCGATGCCCTGCGATTTCATGATCGGCACCAGCCGGGTGATGGTTGTCAGCGCGACGAGGCCGAGGAACAGGATGTTGGCAATTCTGGCCGCAAGGGCAAGCCCGTCGTGGACATTGTCCGGCGGAAGCAGGTGAGGGACGCTGGCGGCGCCCATCAGAGCAGACCCGCCATAGATGATCACGACAACTGCCCTGGCGGTCCAATCCAACAAGGCATTGCCGCCGCGCCCGGCAATCTCCTTCTCTGTTCCCGCCTGATCGAGCTTCGCGTCGGTCACGGGAGTGATCTCGCCTGTTCGAAACCTGCCTCATTAGACGGCAGGCTTGCGGTGAGGTCAATTGACCGGCCAGCCAGCGCAGTCATGCCATCCCTGTGGGTTCCACAACCGGATCATGAGATCGCATTGAACCCGCTTCTGTCGTGACGACACAAATGATGGAAGAAGAAAATCTAGAAGTAGTACTGCCATGCATTTGCACCGGTCTGTGGCATTGCGCCGTACCCTGTTTCTTCTCGCTGCGCTGATCGTCTGTCAGCCGGCATGGGCTGCGAACCGTGTCGCGCTCGTCATCGGCAACTCGGCCTACAAGAACGCCGCAGCGCTTGCCAACCCAGCCAATGATGCTGCGATCGTTGAGGAGACGCTGAAGAGGGCGGGATTCACCGTCGTCCAGACCCGCACGGATCTCCAGGCATCGGAGATGCGGCGTGCGCTGCGTGATTTTGCCGATGTGGCGCGCGACTCGGATGTCGCCGTCGTCTACTACGCGGGCCACGGGATCGAGCTCGAAGGTACGAACTACCTGATCCCCACGGATGCGACGCTCGAGCGCGATACAGATGTGTACGACGAGGCCTTTTCGCTCGAGCGAGTGCTGCTGGCGATCGAGCCGGCACGGCAGCTGCGGCTCGTGATCCTCGACGCTTGCCGCAACAATCCTTTCGCCGACAAGATGAAGCGGACGGTCGGCTCGCGGGCTGTCAGCCGGGGCCTCGCCAGGATCGAGCCGGCGACCTCGAATACGCTGGTTGCTTTCGCTGCCAAGGCCGGCTCGACGGCGTCCGACGGTGGCAGCAGGAACAGTCCCTATGCCTCGGCACTGGTGAAATATATCGCTACTCCGGGCATGGACCTGCGCAGGGTATTCGGCTTCGTCCGTGACGACGTCATGAAGGCGACCGGCAACAAGCAGGAGCCGTATGTGTACGGTACGCTTGGTGGCGATGATGTACCGCTCGTGCCGGCACCGGCCAAGGAAGCGGCCGCCGCAGCGCCTCAACCGGCCCCGCCACCGCTGCCTGCAACTCCACCGGTCTCGGCGCGTGCAGAAATTCGGCACGATTACGAGCTCGCGCTGCAGATCGGCAACAAGGATGCGCTGAACTACTTCCTTGCCCAGTATCCGGACGGCTACTACGCAAATCTGGCCAAGCTGCAGCTCGCCAAGATCGATGCGGAAGACAAGCGCGCGGCCGCAGCGGAAAAGGCGCGCCAGGCCGAGCAGGAGCAGGCGCGGCTCGTCAACCAGGGTGCCCAGCAGACACAACTCGCCAAGGCCGCCTCGGACCTGAAAGCAGCGCAGGACGCTCGTGCCGAGGCGGAGAAGGCCAGGGAAACCGCGCAACAATTGGCCGCGCAGGCCGAGCAGCGTCGCCGGGAAGCTGAAATAGCCGTCGCGAGAATTGGCGCTCAGGCTGGGTCCGACCCGTCGAAAGAGGCCCCCCCGAACTCGGATACGAAAGTGGCCGCGCTGCCGGCTCCACAGGCACCCGCGCCGGCACCGCCGTCCAAGGCCGAGCTTGCAAAATCGGTGCAAGCCGAGTTGCGCCGGGTCGGTTGCTTTAGCGGACCGGCCGATGGCGACTGGGATACGGCCTCACGGCGTTCGCTCGAGTTGTACAACAAGAATGCCGGCACCACGTTCGATGCCAAGGCTGCGAGCCCTGAGGCGCTCGACGCGATCAAGCTTAAATCGGCGCGGGTTTGCCCGATAATTTGCGGATCCGGCCAGAAACGCGATGGAGATCGGTGCGTCAAGATCACCTGCGCCGCGGGCTACTTCCTGAATAATGACGATGAGTGCGAGAAGCGCAGGGCCCGTCCGACACCTACCGCAAAGCTCGAGCGCAGGAACAGGGACCCCGAAGAAGCTCCGGCACGGCCTGCAAGGCCGCCGAAGCCCGAGGCTAACGCGGGAGGAGGCGGCGGTGGTGGTGGCATCGGCTTCATACCGTTCTTCCTGCCGTAAGATTGCTCGGTAGCCCGGCGCATGTCCATTCCGCTAAGACTTTATGTCACCCCATTCGCAAACAGGGGCGTCCTCGAGCCTGCACAATGGGACTGCGACACAGCGAAGAAGGCGCTCGATGTTGTCAATACGATCTGGTCGAAGGCGAAGATCGCCTTCGTGATCAGCGATTGCATAATGGAAAAGCCGCTCGACATGGCGCCGAGCAGGCGCAGCAGCGATGAGGTCCTGCTGGGCGTTCTCGCTTCCCGGCACGACGCGGACAATGCGGTCCACATCTTCCTGGTCAATTCGATCGCAAGTCTGAACGCCGGCGGAGGTTCATACCCGAATGGCTCTCCCGAGCCCGCAAGCTTCGTCCAGTGGTATGGCAATGACCACGCCAATGGACGCGCCTGGGCGCACGAACTCGGCCATCTGATGGAGCTCGATCACGTCGAGATCGACTATTCCAACGAGAAGCAGGCCGCGCAGCGCGTCAAGAACCTCATGGTGAAGGGATTGAGCGCGGGAAGCGATTTGACCAGCCAGCAGATCAGAACGGCCAAGGGCTCAAAGCTCGTCAAGAGATTTGGCGGTTAGACGCCATCGGATTTGACCATCCTCGCTGAGGGCAGGGCAGCAATTGACATTCGCCCGCGAGCGCCAGGATCACGTGCACTGACGGTCGTGCGCGGCTATTAGTCTAGACGGCCGGATCTTCTCGGTGGCGGATACGCGAGCGACCCGTTGGCGCAGCGCCCGCTTTCGGCGCTGGCGACTCAGGATGAACGAGACCGTCGACACCTCCGGTGTTTGAGCGTTGGTGCGCAGACACGACCTATCGTCCGGCGAACCTCCTCGAATGAGAAAGCCTGCGGCTCGGTGCGTTGTAGAGGGGCCAGGCTCAAAAGCCGAAAACAGACTCGGATCAGGAGAGAAGTTTCAACCGGCGGCAATGTCGGTTCGGGTTAAGCCTGAGTCTGAGGGGCGAAAAAACTAATGATTCAAAGACGAATTTTGCGCTGGATACGAGTCAATGTTGGTTCCATCTGAGTCAACCATCCGATTTTCGTTGTTCCATCCGAGTCCAGTAGCAACTCCGTGCGGCGTGACTAGTCGAGCGAATGAATGTGCATCTCGCCGTCGCCGGGGAAGTGCTTACCACGCTAATCGGAGGTGCCGAATGGCAGGAAGGAATGACAGCGTTCGTCGAGAAACGGCCGCCGACCTTCCTCCCCTTGCAAGGAGAGCATAAAGCCGAAAGCGGTGTAGCTCGGCCACGCACGGCGTGAAGGCATGCACCGCGTTTCCGCACCGCAATTCTTTGGTGCAGGTTCGCGGCTCCGATGGCCAGACCCTCCGGCTCTTGCGACCCGGCGCGGTCTTACACGAGCAGAAAGTTCGACGCGTGCAATTGGGCGATCGCGGTGTCGACGAAATCGACAGACCCCGCGTTGGGACCGCTTCCCAGCGCAAGCATGGTCCCGCCGTGCCCGTCGCTGGTGAGCGCGCCCATGATGTCGGCGACGGAGTGGTAGTTGCCGATGCCGCTCGCAAGCTCAACGACGCCGTTCGGGTCATTGCCAAATCCAGAGATGGTATCGATCTGGTTGCTGGAGTTGATCGAGACGGTCAGACCGGTGCCGTGATCGTTGATGCTGACATGGGCCGCACCATTGATGATCACCTGATTGTCGAACCCGGAAAAGTTGAACTGGTCCGATCCGCCATTGACCGTGATGACGTCCTGGCCGACCTGGTTCGTCACCTCCGCCTCGGACTCGTTGAGCACCACGTGATTGGCGACACCGCCAAGCGTGATCGTATCGTGGCCCGCGCCGGCAACGATGGTGGCCAGCCCGCTGCCGGCCGTAATCGTGTTCGTTCCCGAGCCGACGGTGATCTGGTTTCCCGTCCCGCCGAGATCGACGGTATTGTCGCCGTTGCCGAGCGTGACGGTATTGGTGCCGTCTCCGCCCGTGACGGCATCGTCGCCATGCCCGAGCGTGACCGTGTTGCCATAACCTGAGAGCGTCACCTTGTCGTTGCCGTCGCCGGCCGTTATCCGGCTCGCGCCGTCGCCGGGGTGGACAATATCGCTGCCGTTGCCGAGCGTGATGATGTTGCCATATCCGGCGGCGTCGATGGTGTCGTTGCCATTGCCGAGCGCAATCGTGGTGGCGCCTGTCGATCCCGTCACGGTGTTGTTGCCGTCGCCGCCGGTGACGTGGTTGACGATCCCTTCCAGATGAACGGTGCTGTCGCCGCTCGATACATCGACCGTGCCATACGTTCCGGCATAGATCGTGTCGTTGCCGCCATTATTGTGGATGGTGTTGAACATGCCGTAGGCGTGGATGAGGTCGTTGCCCGTCGTGCCCTCGATGGTCGCATAGCCGGATGCCGGGCCGACGATCGGCGTCGGGGCGGATTGATGCGTGTCGATGACGGATGTGTTGGCGTCGCTGATGGTCAGGCCGGCGCTGCTTGTGTCGGTCAGCGTGAACGTGGTCGTTACGCTGCCGTCGCCGTGCGGCGCGGCCACGAAGGTGAGGGCGTGCAACTCGGCGGTCAGGTCGGCCGCGCTGGTCGCTGCCAGTTCGTAGGTTCCGTTGCCGAGCGCGGTCAAGCCTGCCCCGGACAGGATGCCGTCCGCGCCTGCCAGCGTGATGATGAGACTATCCGTTGCGGCTGCATTCGGATCGGTGATCGTGACGGTGGAGAACGGATTGATCGCGGCTTCGTTGCTGGTCGTTTGTCCCGACACGGTTCCGGTGATGGTCGGCAGCGCCGCGGCCGTCAGCAGAATGCCGCCGGAGCTGTCTTTCGCGATGCCGAAACCGGTGACCGAGGTGTCGGCCAGGTTGAAGGTCTCGCTGGCCGTGCCGTTGCTGACCGTGAGCGTCGAGCCGGAGAGCGTCGCCGTTGCGCTGCTGGTGTAGGACAGGCCGGAAAGATCGATCTGGTCACCGAGCGCGATGCCTGCGATCTGGCTTGCAAAGGTCGATGAGCCCGAAACCAGCTGCTGCTCGATCTTGAGTGTGCCCTGGCCGGAGAAGGTGATGGTGTCGTCGGAGATCGCGCCCGCCTTGAGATCGAGCGTGCCGCCGGCGATCGTGGTGGCGCCGGCAGTGCCGCCGGGTTCGACCAGCTCCGTGGCGCCAAGATGGATAATCGACGCGTCCGCGGTGCCCTGATCGAGCACGTCGAGCTGGCCGCCGTTCAGTGTCGTCGAATTAACGATACCGTCGTCGGAGACGGAGAGGCTGCCGGAATTGAGGATTGTTCCGCGCGCCACGCTGGCATCGACCGCCGGTGCGTTCGGGTCGCCGGTGGGATCCGGAATGGATCCCGAAACCGTCATCACGCCGCCGTTAATGGTGACGTTGGTGGCGATCCCGGCCCCGAACAGGTGCAATTCGCCGCCGCTGCCGACAACGGCCGAATCAACCGTGCTTCTGATGACCTGGCCGTACGGGCCTCCCGGAGGATAGTAGATCGTCTCTCCCGAAGCGTTGATGATGCCACCCGATTCAACAATGGTGCCGTGGGCGGTGCCGCCATTGGTGAGATTTTGGACACCGCCTGCGTTGACGGTGGTCGCCGTAACGATGCCGCCATCGACGTCCTGCTCGCCGCCATTGTTGATGATAGTGTGATCGGCCTCACCTGGACCCGGCACGTAGTGTTGGTAAACGCCGGCAATATGCTGGACGCCGCCCTCATTGATCGTGGAGTAGCTCGCGGTGGCGAGGAACCCGACATCCTGTTCGCCGCCATTGATGACGGTGTTGGTGGCAGTGCCTCCGTCGCCGAAGCCGCTGCCCACGAGCTGCTTGCCGCCCGTCGATATCGTCGTGTTCGTGGCTGTGCCGCCGCTCAGCCTGAACTGAACGCCGTCGGCCACGGTGAAGCCGTCTTCCGTGTAGCCGTATTCGATAATGAACGTCGCGCCACTTTCGAAGGTGGTATGGGAAAGGGTCGCGCCGGCTTCAGCGACGAGCGTTCCGCCTGCGGCGACAACACCGTCGGTGAGGATGCCACCGTCCAAAACGTAGAGCGCCGAACTGTTCGCGACGGTAAATCCGTTTTCGATCGTGCCATCGCCGATCTCGAGAGCGCTGCCGGCGTTGAATGTCGTCCCCGAAAAATCGGCGTTGCCAAGCACGATCAAAGTGCCGCCTTGATTGACGGTCGTGCTGGTCGCTGTCGCGCCGGCGAACAGTTCCATCGTCGCGTAACCATTGATGGTCGTTCCGGTTGCCGTGCCGCCTGCATCAACATTCAACGTACCGAATTCTTGCAATATGGTGCCGGATACCAATGCTCCGTCCGAGACGGTCAGGGTTCCACCATTTTCGACGATGGTGCCGGTCGCCATGCTGGCGTCGACGGCCGGCTGGCCGGGGACGTCGGCGAACGGATCCGGGATCGATCCCGAGACGGTCATGGTGCCGCCATGAACGATCGCGTTCACTGCGGTCCCGCCGCCGGTGACGTCGAATTCACCCTGGTAGTTGATGATTGCACCGGTCGCGACGCTTCGGATCACCGGCTCCGGAAACACCGGCGCGGTTTCGACGGTTTCACCCGAAACCCTGAGAATACCGCCGGCAAGGACGACCGTGCCGCTGGCGCTGCCGCCATTCGTCACGTTCTGCACGCCCTCGGAATTGACGGTCGTCGCCGTTGCGATGCCGCCATCGATGTCCTGCTCGCCGTCGCGCTCGATCGACGTGTGATCGACCGTGCCGGGGGTTGGACCTTCGTGGACAAATTCGCCGGTGACACGTTGGACGCCGCCCGCGCTGATGCTCGTATAGCTGGCGACGCCATTGGAGATGACGTCCTGCTCGCCGCCGAAGATGGTGGTGTTGGTTGCCGTGCTTGTCGTGGAGGATCCGCCGACTGTCTGCAGGCCGCCGGTCAGGATCCACGTCCTGTCGACGGATGCGCCACCGGTGACGTCCATCGTGTCGCCATCGCGCAGGGTAACGCCGTTGGCGGGAGGAATAGCCGTCATCTGAATGCTCCTCGTTCGGTGCCTGGAAGATCAAACCAAACGGAAAAGCAAAAACATTCGCGGGCTATTCAACCTAAAACTGCGATGTCTGAAAATGTCTGTCAAGACATCGTTTAAGAAGTTTTGAGCGGATGCTCGCGCGATCCCTCCTGTAAGAGTCGTGACGTGTATACGCACGCATATTGTTCGGTGAATAGATCAGCAGCGTGACCGAGGAACTGCGGTAGCAGCGAAGCTGATATGCTCACGGCATTGAAGCATGCGAGCAGGCCCTTCGCACCGATCCGTCGCGTGATGGCTCCGGGCCTGCAGCAATGCTTGCCGCAACGTCGCTCGACGTTCGGACAGATGATGCCCGACGCGCTGGAGAAACTGAAGGACGAGGCGCCGAAGGCCGCGCGCCGCACCAACGGGCCGTGAGATTGCCATCGTGCACTGCAGGTAGGTCGCGATGTCAGTGTGCTTGCTGCCTCTCCCCGTTCTTACAGGGAGAGGGGTGAGGTGAGGGGCCATCTCCGCGTATCCGCCGATAGTTGTTTTGCGGAGGCAGGCGATGTCGCCTATCGCAAGATTCTACCGTTCGTCCAGCAGCGCCAAGCCGCCTTGCTCAGGCTGCTGACGGAAGCCGAGCGCGAGCAGCTTTGGACGATCACGGAGCGGCTGATCGTCCATGTCGGCGCTCTGTCCGACGCAGATGTGAATACGGAGATCGAGCCGTGAAGGCGCGAACGATGTACGACAAGATATGGAAGGGGCACGAAATCGCCGATCTCGGTGACGGCTTCTCGCTGCTGCACGCCGACCGTCATCTGCTTCACGATGGATCTGGTCCCGTGCTCGCGCGCCTGAGAGCGAGCAGCAGGCCGCTCGCGCAGCCGAATTTGTGCTTCGCGACGCTCGATCACGTCGTCTCGACTGCTCCAGGCCGGCCAGCGACATCGGAGAGTCGCAGTCGCACCATCGCGTCGCTGCGCGAAGGCGTGGCCGAGGCCGGCATCCGCCTGTTCGACGTGGGTCGATCCGGCCAAGGCATCGTCCGCGTCATCGGGCCGGAACTCGAACCCAGCCGGAAAGACTCAGATCCAATCCAAGTCGACAGGCAACGCTGCGCGCCTAATCCGTAATTCGCATAAGGTATATTATGGAATATCTATATATACAATTGGATCAGATATTTAGGTGAAATTCCTCTCATTGCACCTTCGCTCCAGCGCCGTTTCGGGTCTTGCGCTCGACCATCGTCCAAAGCACTTGACGGCTACTGTGCATGGGGTTGTTTTCGCACTTTTTGTCAGGCCCCGTGTGCCGAAAGCCGATATTGCCGTGACGTTATCCGGCTGCAATAAGCGAGGCCTCGCGAGATCGCAGATGACCTGAAGACCGACCGTCCGTATAGGTTTGCATCTCAGAACAACAACAAACCTTCCGAGGAAGCAGACCCATGGTCTTTTCGACGCGCTTTTCCCGACGCACGCTTCTCAAGGCCTCCGCCGCGACCGCGGCTCTGGGCGGCCTCAGTGCGCCCCATGTGGCCCGCGCCCAGAGCGCCGAGTTCACCTACAAATATGCCAACAACCTGCCCGACACCCATCCGATGAACGTACGCGCCAAGGAAATGGCTGCGGCGATCAAAAGCGAGACCGGCGGCAAGTTCGACCTCCAGATCTTCCCGAACAACCAGCTCGGGTCCGACACCGACATGCTGAGCCAGATCCGCTCCGGCGGCGTCGAGTTCTTCACGCTGTCAGGACTGATCCTGTCGACCCTGGTGCCGGCGGCGTCCATCAACGGCATCGGCTTCGCGTTCCCGGACTACGACACGGTCTGGAAGGCCATGGACGGCGATCTCGGCGCCCATGTCCGTAGCGAGATCAAGAAGGCCGGCCTCGAGGTCATGGACAGGATCTGGGACAACGGCTTCCGCCAGACCACGTCGTCGACCAAGCCGATCACCGGGCCGGACGACCTCAAGGGCTTCAAGATCCGCGTGCCGGTGTCGCCGCTGTGGACCTCGATGTTCAAGGCGCTCGACGCGGCGCCCGCCTCGATCAATTTCAGCGAGGTCTATTCCGCGCTGCAGACCAAGATCGTCGAGGGCCAGGAGAACCCGCTCGCGATCATCTCGACGGCAAAACTCTACGAGGTGCAGAAGTACTGCTCATTGACCAACCACATGTGGGACGGCTTCTGGTTCCTGGCCAACCGCAGGGCCTGGGAAAAGCTGCCGCAGGACGTGCGCGCCATCGTCGCCAAGAACATCAACGCCGCGGCCGTGAAGGAGCGCGAAGACACCGCCAAGCTGAATGCCAGCCTGCAGCAGGAGCTCGCGGGCAAGGGTCTGACCTTCAACCAGCCGGCCGTGGCGCCGTTCCGCGACAAGCTGCGCACCGCCGGCTTCTATGCCGAGTGGAAAGGCAAGTACGGCGATCAGGCCTGGGACCTCCTGGAAAAGGCCGTCGGCAAGCTGTCGTAACGCGTCGGGGCCGTCATGGCTCATTTCGAGGTCGAGGTGACCGAAGTAACGGGCGAGGTGGCTGTGCAGTCCCCTCGCCGACCTTCGTTGCTGGGCTCGACCGAGCGCGTGCTCGGCCTCCTCGTCGAAGTCCCGGCGGCGATTCTCGTCGTCGCCGAAATCGTGATCCTGTTCGCCGGGGTGGTCGCGCGCTACGGCCTGCACCGGCCGCTGATCTGGTCCGACGAACTCGCTTCGATCCTGTTCCTTTGGCTGGCCATGCTGGGCGCGGCGGTCGCCTTCCGCCGCTCCGAGCACATGCGCATGACCGCGATCGTCGCGAGCGCCGGGCCTGCGATGCGGGCCTATCTCGATCTGGTCGCAACCTGCGCGGCGCTGGCGTTCCTGGCGCTGATCGTCTGGCCGTCCTTCGACTATGCCTACGAAGAGAGCTACATAACCACCCCGGCGCTCCAGATCTCCAACATGTGGCGCGCCGCCGCGCTGCCGACCGGTATCGGCCTCATGGCAGCCTTTGCCTTGCTGCGGCTGCTGCGCGCGGCCGATTACCGGATGGTCGCAACGGCCTTCGTCACCGTTGCTGCCGTAATCGGCCTGTTCTGGCTGGCGGAGCCGCTCCTGCGGCAGCTCGGCAATCTCAACCTCGTCATCTTCTTCGTCGGCGTTGCCGGCTTTTGTGTCTTTGCCGGTGTTCCCATTGCGTTCGGCTTTGGCCTGGCGATCTTTGGCTATCTCGCGCTTGCCACGCGCACGCCGGTCATGGTGCTGGTCGGGCGCATGGACGAGGGCATGAGCCACCTCATCCTGCTCTCGGTGCCGTTGTTCGTGTTCCTCGGCCTCCTGATCGAGATGACCGGCATGGCGCGGGCCATGGTGGCGTTCCTGGCGAGCCTGCTCGGCCATGTCAGGGGCGGCCTGCATTACGTGCTGGTCGGCGCGATGTACCTGGTCTCCGGCATTTCCGGCGCCAAGGCCGCAGACATGGCCGCCGTCGCGCCCGTGCTGTTTCCCGAGATGAAAGAGCGTGGTGCCAAGCCTGGCGACCTCGTCGCGCTTCTTGCGGCGACGGGCGCCCAGACCGAGACGATTCCGCCGAGCCTCGTGCTGATCACGATCGGCTCGGTTACCGGCGTTTCGATCGCAGCCCTGTTCACAGGCGGCCTGTTGCCCGGCGTCGTGCTCGCGATCACGCTGTGCATGCTGGTGTGGTGGCGCTACCGCCACGAGGACATGAGCCACGTCCGCCGCGCGACGGCGTCCGAGATCGGCAGGACCTTCATCGTCGCCCTGCCCGCGCTCGCGCTGCCTTTCGTGATCCGCTACGCCGTGGTCGAGGGCATCGCGACCGCGACCGAGGTCTCCACCATCGGCATCGTCTATGGCGCCCTCGTCGGCCTCCTCGTCTACCGCCGCTTCGACTGGCGGCGGCTGTTTCCGATGCTGGTCGAGACGGCGGCGCTGTCGGGTGCGATCCTCCTGATCATCGGCACGGCGACCGGCATGGCCTGGGGCCTGACCCAATCAGGCTTCTCGCGTTCGCTGGCGGCCGCCATGACGGGGCTGCCCGGCGGAGCGGCGACCTTCATCGCTGTCTCGATCCTGGCCTTCGTCATCCTCGGCAGCGTGCTGGAGGGCATTCCGGCGATCGTGCTGTTCGGGCCGCTGTTGTTCCCGATCGCCCGCGCCGTCGGCGTGCACGAGGTGCACTATGCCATGGTGATCATTCTCGCCATGGGTATCGGGCTATTCGCCCCGCCGTTCGGCGTCGGCTATTATGCGGCCTGCGCCATTGGACGGGTCGATCCGGCCGAGGGCATCAGGCCGATCTGGGGCTATCTGCTGGCGCTGCTGGTGGGACTGATCATCGTCGCGATCTTCCCCTGGATCTCGATCGGATTTCTTTGACGCGATTTGAGGAGTGTGTCGATGAGTGAGCGGCAGAACCCGTACAATATCGGCCTCGACAAGACACCCGCCAACTATGTGCCGCTGAGCCCGCTGAGCTTCATCGCGCGCAGCGCCGCCGTCTATCCCGATCACGTCAGCACCGTCTATGAGGGCCGCAGCTTCACCTGGGTGCAGACCTATGAACGCTGCAGGCGATTTGCGTCGTGGCTGGCGGGCAAGGGCATCGGCGTCGGCGACACCGTTGCGGCGATGCTGCCTAACATTCCGGCGATGAACGAGGCGCATTTCGCCGTGCCCATGACCGGCGCCGTGCTCAACGCGCTCAACATCCGCCTCGATGCGCCCTCCATCGCGTTCCAGCTCGACCATGGCGGCGCCAGGATCATCCTGGTCGACCCCGAATTCTCCAGCGTGATCACTGATGCGCTCGCGCAGATGAAGGGCCCCAAGCCGCTTGTGGTCGACGTCGACGACGCATCGTTCAAGGGCGGCACGCGCATCGGCGAGATCGAGTATGAGGCAGCCGTTGCGCAAGGCGATCCCGGCTTCGTGGCGGTCAGGCCGAGTGATGAATGGGACGCGATCGCGCTGAGCTACACCTCGGGCACGACGGGCAATCCCAAGGGCGTCGTCACCCATCATCGCGGCGCGTACCTGAACGCCGTCAGCAACATCCTCGCCGGCAATCTCGGCCAGCATCCGGTCTATCTCTGGACGCTGCCGATGTTCCACTGCAACGGCTGGTGCTTCCCCTGGACCATCGCGGCCGCCGCCGGCATCAATGTCTGCCTGCGCAAGGTCGAGCCAACGAAGATTTTCGAGCTGATCAAGCAGCACGGCGTCACCCACATGTGCGGCGCGCCGATCGTCTACAACACGCTGATCAACGCGCCCGATGCGCCCAAGGAAACGTCAACCGGCAATGCGGCCCGCCGCGTCGTCGGCCTGATCGCCGGCGCTGCGCCGCCGGTCGCGGTGCTGGAGGGCGCCGAAAGCATCGGCATCAAGCTGACACACGTGTACGGCCTGACCGAGGTCTACGGCCCCGCCTCCGTCTGCGCCGAACAGCCCGGCTGGGACGAGCTCCCGGCGGCCGAGCGGGCTCGAATGAAGCGGCGGCAGGGTGTGCCCTACCCGCTCGAGGAAGCCGTCACCGTCATCAACCCGCAGACAATGCAGGACGTGCCGCGCGACGGCGAGACCATCGGCGAGGTCATGTTCCGCGGCAACATCGTGATGAAGGGGTATCTCAAGAACGAGAAGGCAACCAAGGAAGCGTTCGAAGGCGGCTGGTTTCACACCGGCGACCTCGGCGTGCTCGACGAGCATGGCTACGTCATCATCAAGGACCGCTCCAAGGACATCATCATTTCCGGCGGCGAGAACATCTCCTCCGTCGAGGTCGAGGACATCCTCTACAAGCACCCCGCCGTGCTGTTCGCAGCCGTGGTCGCCAAGCCCGATCCGAAATGGGGTGAGGTGCCCTGCGCCTTCGTCGAATTGAAGGACGGCGCCAGCGCCAGCGAGGCCGACATCATCGCCTTCTGCCGTTCGCATATGAGCGGCTTCAAGACACCGAAGGCGGTCGTGTTCGGACCCATCCCGAAGACCTCGACCGGCAAGATCCAGAAATTCCTGCTACGCAACGAGGTCGGATCAGCGAAGGCGATCTCGGCCTGAACGGCGTCTGGAGAGCCTTCCGCCCGCGCGAGCACGGCGAGCGGAAGCTCTCTCCGTCTTCACATCTTCCTGTAGGCGTCGACCACTGCCTGACCGTCGGCTCCGGCCTTCTTGAGCCAGTCGGCCGTGAGCTGTTCGCCGATCTTCTGGAAGCCGGCCTTGAGTGCCGGGCTTGGCGGCTCGACCGTCATGCCCTTCGCCTTGAGCTGGTCGATGTACCAGGTGCTCTTGTCCTGCCAGGCTTTCCAACCGCGGGTCTCCGCGGTCGCGGCGGCCTTGAGGATGGCCTCCTGGGTCGGCTTGTCGAGCGCCTCGAATGCGGCCTTGTTGACGAAGGTGTAGTCCTTCGGAATCCAGGCCTGCACGTCATAGAAATATTTGAGCGACTCCCAGGCCTTCGCATCGTAGCCGGTGCCGCCCGATGACATGAAGGAGTTCACCACGCCCGTCGCCAGCGCCTGCGGCAATTCCGCCGCCTGGATCGTGACCGACTGGGCGCCGACCAGCTCGCCGATCCGCGCGGTTCCGACATTGTAGGCCCGCCATTTCAGGCCCTTCATGTCCTCGATCGAGGCTAGCGGCTTGTTGACATAGACGCCCTGGGGCGCCCACGGCACGGCGAACAGAAGCTTGAGACCCTGTGCATCGAGCTTCTTGACGATCGAGGGCTTGGAGGCCTGATACAGCTTCATCGCGTCCGGGAAGCTGGTCGCGAGGAACGGCACGACGTCGATGCCGAAGAGCGGATCCTCGTTCTCGTGGATCGACAGCAGCACCTCACCCATCTGCGCCTGCCCGGTCACCACCGCGCGCTTGATGTCGGGTGCCTTGAACAGCGAGGCACCCGGATGAACCGTGATCTGGAGCTTGCCGGAGGTGGCGGCTTCGACGTCCTTGGCGAACGCAACGAGGTTCTCGGAATGGGGATTGTCGGCAGGATATGCCGCCGGCAGATTCCATTTGGTCTGAGCCATGGCGGGCGTCGCGGCGAGCACGGCGCCGGCGATCAAGGATGCGCGGATTAAACGGGACATTATCGGGCTTCTCCTCACAGTCAATTTGAACACTTTGCACGCTCAGTCTGGGAAGGCGAGCTTGGGCAAGAACATTACGATCTGCGGATACTCCGTGATGATGAACACGGACGCGAGCAGCAGGATGAAAAACGGAAACGCTGCCCGGGCAACGGTGAACGTATCACGGCCGCTCATGTTCTGGAGCACGAAGAGATTGAATCCAACCGGCGGCGTGATCTGCGCCATTTCCACGTGAATGATGAGATAGACGCCGAACCAGACCAGGTCGAGCCCGGCCTGCCTGACCATCGGCAGCACGATGACGGCGGTCAGGACGATCATCGAGATGCCGTCGATCAGGCATCCCAGGATGATGTACATGATGCTCAGATACAGCGCGAGCATGCCCGGCGTGAGCTGTTGACCCTGGACCCAGGTGGCGAGCGCGGCGGGAATGCCCGTATAGGCCATCGCAGCCGTGGTATAGGCCGCACCCGCCAGGATCAGCATGATCATGCAGGTCAGGCGCGTCGCACTCATGATGCTTTCGAGGAAATTCTTGCGCGTGAGCGTACCGCTCCACCACGCCAGCAGCAGCGCGCCCGTGACGCCCCATGCGGCGCATTCCGTGGCGGTCGCAAAGCCCAGCACGAGAGAAAGAAACACGGCCAGGATCAGGAGCAGGCAGGGTGCGAGCTTCGCCGATTCCTGAAGCTTCTGCCGGAACGGCATCGGCGGATCGCGCGGCGGAACCTTCTTGGGATTGAGCAGCGACCAGATGATGATGTAGCCCGAATAGAGCACCATCACGAGCACACCCGGCAGGAACCCGCCGAGAAACACCTGTAGCACGGAGACGTTCGCCGTGACCGCGTAGACCACCATCGGGATCGAGGGCGGAATCAGGAGGCCGAGCGTGCCCGCGCCCGCGAGCGATCCGAGACTCAGGCTCTTGTCGTAGCCGCGCTTGTCCAGCTCAGGCAGCGCGATTTTTCCGATCGTCGCGCAGGTCGCCGCCGAAGAGCCCGACACGGCAGCAAAGATGCCACAGCCGATCACGTTGACATGGGTCAGGCGTCCCGGCAGCCACTGAACCCAGGGCGACAGCCCCCGGAACATCTCTTCCGATAATTTGGTGCGGAAGAGGATCTCGCCCATCCAGATGAACAGCGGCAACGCAGCCAGCGTCCACGACGAGCTGGCGCTCCAGGTGGTGGTGGCGAGCACGGCGCCGAGCGGAAGGCTCGTCGTCAGCGCCATCGCCACGAAGCCGACAAGTCCAAGCGAGACCGCGATCCACACGCCGCTTCCCAGCAGCAGGATCATGACGCCGAGCAGAACGAACGACAGCTCGATCATGCCGAGATTGGCCATGGTCAACCTCCGCCGCCCTGGGAGATGCGCTCGATGAATTCGTCCGGCGTCTCATCCGGCGAGCCCTTCTCGTAGCTTGGGCGGCCGCCGCCGACGACATTGACCATTTCATCGATGAGCGCGATCGACAGGATCGCAAGGCCCCCGGCAAAGCCGAGCTGCGGAATCCAGAGCGGGAGCGCGACGACGCCCTGCGCCACATCGTTGAAGCGCCAGGAGTCGTAGGTCATCTGCACGGCATAGCGGGTGAAATAGAGGATGAAGGCGGTGGCGATACCGAGCGCCGTGATCTCGGCGATCTGCTTGGTCCGCCCGTGCAGACGCTCCAGCAGCAGGCCGACGCGGATCATCTCTCCGCGCTTGAAGGTGTGCGCAAGCCCTAGGAAAGCCATCGCGGCCATGCACCAGGACGCGAAATCATCGCCGGCGGGAATGTTGATCGCAAATTGGCGCCCGACCGACATGGCCATCATGATTGCGAAGATCGCGACCAGAAAGACGCCCGCGGCGTAGCCCGCGCCGAGATAAAGCAGGTCCAGAGCGCGTCGCGCCGGTCCCCGAGCCGCTACATCGTCCCCTGCCAACGCAATCCCCATCCTCACACGAGGCGATTCAATCGACCCGTGCCGGTCGTACCTGAATGTCGCCCTGTCCAACGCCTGTCTTTCAGACGTTAGATCAACATGATGGGGTGGGCGCAAGCAAGGAGTATGCCGCCTGACACCAGAATTTCCACCCCAGGTTCAGTGCGTCTCCAGCCGCAGCCCGTCATAGGCTGGCACAACGCCGGCCGGCAGCGACTGACGGATGACCTCGTAGTCGACGTCGGCGGTCATGTTGGTGATGACCGCGCGCTTCGGCTTGAATCGCTCGATCCACGACAGCGCGTCGTTGATGCTGAAATGGCTGACATGGTTGGTGTAGCGCAGGCCATCGACGATCCAGAGGTCGAGATTTTCCAGTGCGCCCCAGCTCTCGCGCGGGATGTCGTTGAGGTCGGGCGTGTAGGCGGCATCCCCGATGCGATAGCCGAGCGCGGGAATATTGCCGTGCTGCACCAGGAAGGCTGTCATCGTCACCGCGCCGCCCTTCCCCAGGATGGTCTGGCTCTCGCCCGCCTCGATCGAATGCCGAGTCAGGATCGGCGGGTAGTCGCTGCCCTCCGGCGAGATGAAGCAATAGGAGAAGCGCGACAGGATGTCCTTGGCGGTCGACTGGTTGAAGTAGGTCGGGATACGACGACGCATGTGCATGACGACCGAGCGTAGATCGTCCATGCCGTGGGTCTGGTCGGCGTGCTCGTGCGTCAGGAACACTGCGTCGATGTGGTCGACATTGGTCGAGAGCAACTGCTCGCGCAGATCCGGCGAGGTGTCGATCACGATGCGTGTCGTGCCGTGCTCGGACGTCCGTTCGACCAGCAGCGAGCAGCGGCGACGGCGGTTCTTGGGATTGTTGGGATCACAGGCGCCCCAGCCGAGCGCCGGGCGCGGCACGCCGGCGGAGGAGCCGCAGCCCAGGATCGTCAGCGTCAACGTCATGTGGTCCCCAGTCTCAAGCATTCACCTTCGAGAACAGACGGAAGAAGTTTTCGCTTGTCTGGCGCGAGATCTCGTCAAACGACACGCCGCGTGTCTCGGCGAGCACTTTTGCCACCTCGACGACATAGGCCGGCTCATTGCGCTTGCCTCGAAACTTGCCAGGCGCAAGATAAGGCGAGTCCGTTTCAACCAGGATACGGTCCGATGGCAGCTCGGCCGCAAGCGCGCGCAAGGCCTCTGATTTCTTGAAGGTCAGGATTCCCGTGAAGCCGATATAGAGCCCGAGCGACACCGCCTTCAGTGCCAGCTCGCGTCCGCCCGTGTAACAATGCAGCACGGCGCGAAACGATCCCTTTGCCACCTCGTCTTCCAGAATGCGTGCGCAGTCCTCGTCGGCTTCGCGGGTGTGGATCACCAGCGGCAGGCCGGTGACGCGGGCGGCGGCGATGTGGGCGCGAAAGCCCCTCGCCTGCGCTTCCGGCGAGCCGTTGTCGTAGAAATAGTCGAGCCCGGCCTCGCCGAGCGCGACGACCTTGGGGTGCTGCGTCAGGGCAACGAGCTCGTCCGGCGCGATGCCGTCCTCCTCGTCCGCGTTGTGCGGATGGGTGCCGACCGAGCAATAGACGTCGTCATAGCGTTCGGCGATCGCGAGCAGATCCTTCAGCCGGCGCACCCGCGTCGAGATCGTGACCATACGCGTGATGCCGGCCGCTCTCGCCCGCGACACGATCCCGTCGAGATCTTCCGCAAAGTCCGGAAAATCCAGATGGCAATGACTGTCGACCAACATGCGGACGCCTTCAGGCTGCCGGCTCGACGTAGCGCGGGAACGCCGGCGTCGGCGCCGGCAGCGTCGAGCCCGGTGCGATGCGCTTGGCGCCGCCGAGCATGGCGAAGTTGCGCTCGGTCTCGGGGATGCCGAGGCCGTCGAGCAGCTTACCTGAGGCGATCGGCATCGCGGGCTGAGCCAGGATCGCGACCTGGCGCACGACTTCGGCGGTGACGTAGAGCACCGTCTTCTGCCTGGCTGGATCCGTCTTCGCGAGCGCCCACGGCGCCTCGCCGGCGAAATAGCGGTTGGCCTCTGCGACCACGGCCCAGACGGCGTTGAGCCATTGATGGATCTGCTGCGTCGCCATGGCCTCGCGCGACGCAGCGATCATGCCGTCGGCCATTGCCAGAATCGCCTTGTCGTTGTCGCTGAAGTCCCCGGGCTCGGGCAGCACGCCGTCGAACTGCTTGGCGATCATCGAGAGCGAGCGCTGGGCGAGGTTGCCGAGGTCGTTGGCGAGATCGGCATTGATGCGCGCCACGATGGCCTCGTGATTGTAGTTGCCGTCCTGTCCGAACGGCACCTCGCGCAGGAAGAAATAGCGCATCTGGTCGACGCCGTACTGGTCGGCGAGATTGAAGGGATCGACGACGTTGCCGACCGACTTCGACATCTTCTCGCCCCTGCTGAACAGGAAGCCGTGGGCATAGACCCGCTTCGGCAGAGGGATGCCGGCCGACAGAAGGAAGGCCGGCCAATACACCGCATGGAAGCGGATGATGTCCTTGCCGATGATGTGCACGTCGGCCGGCCAGTAGCGCCAGTTCCTTTCGCTCTCATCGGGGAAGCCGACGCCGGTGATGTAATTGGTCAGCGCGTCGACCCAGACATACATCACGTGTCCTTCGTCGCCCGGCACCTTCACGCCCCAATCGAAGGTGGTGCGCGAGATCGAGAGATCGCGCAGGCCGCCCCTGACGAAGCTCACCACCTCGTTCTTGCGGGAGTCCGGACCGATGAAATCAGGGTGGTCCGCGTAGAGCTTGAGCAGCCTGTCCTGGTACGCCGACAGGCGGAAGAAATAGCTCTTCTCCTCGACCCATTCGACCGGCGTACCCTGCGGGCCCAAGCGCACGCCGTCGTCGTTCACGCGCGTCTCGTCCTCGGCGTAATAGGCCTCGTCACGGACCGAGTACCAGCCCGAATAGGTGTCGGCATAGATGTCGCCGTTCGCTTCCATGCGCCGCCAGATCTCCTGGCTGGAGCGATGATGCTGCTCCTCGGTGGTGCGGATGAAGCGGTCGAACGACACGTTCAGACGTTCGTCCATCTCCTTGAAGCGGCCGGCATTGCGGGTCGCGAGCGCGGCGGCGGACATGCCCTCCCCGGCCGCAGTCTGAACCATCTTCTGACCGTGCTCGTCGGTGCCGGTCAGGAAGAACACGTCCTTGCCGTCGAGCCGCGCAAAGCGCGCCAGCGCGTCGGTCGCGATCGCCTCATAGGCGTGACCGATATGCGGGCTGCCATTGGGATAGGCGATTGCGGTCGTGATGTAGAAGACGTTGCCGCGCGCGGGAGCGGCAACGGGTGCGGCGACCTGTGGAGCAGCAACCGGCTTCGGTGCACGCGGGCTCTTGGGTTTCGACGCCTTGGGCGTCACAGCCCTCGGCGGCGTGACGACCGGAGACGGCGCGGCGGTCACGGCAGGTACAGCCGCCTTCTTCGCGACCTTCTTCGCCGGAGCCTTTGGCGGCGTCTTGGCAGGAGCCTTTGCCGGAGTCTTGGCCGGCTTGTTGGCAGCTGATCTCTTAGAAGCCTTCTTGGCGACGACCTGCCCCTTCGCAGCCTTTTTGCCGGCCTTCTTCGTCGTCTTTGCAGCGCTCTTCGTCACGCCCTTCCTGGCAGCGGCCTTCTTGGTCTTCTTGGTCTTCTTGGTCTTCTTGGTCTCTTTGGCGGCTTTGGCCGCGCGCGCCTTAGCGGCCTTCCCAGCGGCTTTCTTCACGGCCTTCTTGGCAGCCTTCTTCTTGCTGCTCTTGCCTTTGACGGTCTTCTTAGCTCGCGTTGCCACCACGAATTCCTTTACCGGCTTGTCCGAAATCTGGAAACGAACCTGCGTTAGGTTGTTGTTTTGCGCATGATCTATTCGGAAAACCGCTCCGCGCTTTTCCGGATCATGCTCTAGCGCGTTGCGTCCGCCAGCCAGCCAAACACCGAGAAGACCAAGGGCTTGCGCTCCAGATTGTAGGTCTCGGTGTCGCGCGCGGCGCGGACGATCTTTTCCCATACCTCAGCTAGGCGCGCAAGGCGCGGCAGGTTCTGGTTGGCATTGGCCTCATCCGCATGCAGCCGCTCCGCGATCCAGCGGTCGATGCCGTCGATGAAGGCGGCAAGCGCGACGCGGTCGCTGGTGCCGAGCGAATCGCCGAGCATGTGCAATTCGCGCGGATCGACCTGCGGCAGGCGCGCCAGCAGCGCCGCCGTGCGCTGCTGAAGTTTCAGGGCGTCGCCGCCGAGCAGCGTCAGCGCCCGTGCGACGCTGCCCTCGGAGGCTTCCGCCGCCTCGCGCAGCGCGGGATCGTTCGGATCAAGCTCGGCCGCCGAAGCTGCGGCCGCGATCACGTCATCCGTGGTGAGCGGCCGCAGGCGCAGCTTGCGGCAGCGTGACTGGATCGTGGCGAGCACGCGCGCGGGCGCGTGGCTCACCAGAAGGAACAGCGATTGCTGGGGTGGCTCCTCGAGGATCTTCAGAAGCGCATTGGCCGCGTTTGGATTGAGCTCATCGACGGTGTCGACGATGCAGACGCGCCAGCCTTCGGCTGCCGCGGTCGAGCCGAAGAACGCGATCGTCTCGCGCGTCTCGTCCACGGTGATCACGGTGCGCATCACGCCGCGATCATTGACGGTTCGCTCCAGCGCCAGCAGGCCGCCATGCGAGCCGGCGGCCACCTGCCGCGCGACCGCGTCGTCAGGATCGATCGCAAGGTTCTCGGCGCCCTGCACGGCGGGCGCGAGCGGCTGAGAATGGGCGAGCACGAAGCGCGCCATGCGATAGGCCAGCGTTGCCTTGCCGATCCCTTGCGGCCCGCCGATCAGCCAGGCATGTGGGATGCGCCCGCTGCGATAGGCCGCGAGCAGCGCGGCCTCGGCCTCTCGATGGCCGAACAGCCACGATGTCTCACGCGGATGGGGAATGGCGGTTTCGCGCTCGGCCTGACGCGGGCTCATGCCGAAATCACCGAAGCCGGCGTGGGAAGAAGACGATCGCGCAGCGCCGTCCAGATTCGGGCCGCGACCGTGTCAGGATCGGAATTGGCGTCGATCAGCACGCAGCGCGCGGGCTCGTCCGCCGCGATCTTGCGATAGGCTTCGCGGAGGCCCTCGTGGAAGCTGAGCTTCTCGGCCTCGAACCTGTCAGGCGTCCCGCTGCCGCGGCGCGCGGCAGCGCGTTGCAGGCCAATCTCGACCGGCAAATCGAGGATGATGGTGAGATCAGGCTTGAGATCGCCGATCGTGACCCTTTGCATGGCGTTGATCAGGCCCTCGGGAACGCGGCCGAGGCTGCCCTGATAGGCCCGAGTCGAGTCGGCGAAGCGGTCGCACAGCACCCAGGTGCCCTGGTTGAGCGCAGGCAGGATCACGGTGCGGACATGGTCATCGCGCGCGGCGGCAAACAGCAGCGTCTCTGCCTCGGGGCCGAGCAGCTTGCCCATGCCCGACAGCACCAGGTGACGCATGATCTCGGCGCCTGGCGAGCCGCCCGGCTCACGCGTGACCCGGATGCGCAGCTTTGCCGCCTTGAGGCGGTCAGCGAGCTTCTTGATCTGGGTCGACTTGCCCGCGCCCTCGCCGCCTTCAAAGGTGATGAAGCGTCCACGTCCGGACGGCCGCTGTACCGCGCTCTCACTCATGATCAGAGCTTCTCGGCGCCTGCGCGGAACATGCCGATCACGAGCTCGCTGGCACCGTCGATCGCGCGGCGCATGGTCGAACCGGTTCCGATCGCTTCCGCCGCATAGACCGGCGTCTCGACCGCGATGTTGCCGCTGCGCCAGACCCTGACCACGCCGACCCGCTGACCGGCCTCGATCGGCGCCCGCACCGGACCGCTATAGACGATGCGCGCAATCAGCTTGTCGCTGCCGTTCTTGTGCACCATCACCTTCACCGGCGTCCTGGCGACGAGCTTGACCGAGCGGCTCTCGCCGCCGAACACCTTGGCGTAACCGACCGGCTGCTCGGCCGGGATCAGGGTGCGGGTCTCGAAATTGCGGAAGCCCCATTCCAGCATCTTCTTGGCTTCCGTGGCGCGATCCTCGGGGTCTTCGAGGCCATTGACGACGACGATCAGCCGCGTGCCGTTCTGCACGGCCGAGCCCACCATGCCATAGCCGCCTTCCTTGGTGTAGCCGGTCTTGAGGCCGTCGGCGCCTTCCATCGAATTGAGCAGCGGATTGCGGTTGAACTGGCGGATCTTGTTCCAGGTGAACTCCTTCTCGCCGAACAGTTTGTAGAAGTCGGGAAAGTCGAGAATGATATGCCGCGCGAGCATGCCGAGCTCGCGTACCGTCATCTTGTTGCCGGGGTCGGGCAAGCCGTTCGAATTGGCGAAGGTCGATTTGGTGAGACCAAGTTCGCGTGCACGCTTGGTCATGAAGTCGGCCGCGAAGATCCGCTCATTGCCCGCCATGGCTTCGGCAAGCGCGATGCAGGCGTCATTGCCGCTCTGGATGATCGCGCCGTGCAGGAGATCGTCGACCGAGACCTTGCTGTTGATGGCCGCGAACATGGTCGAGCCGCCCGAGGGCGCACCGCCCCGGCGCCACGCATTCTCGCTGATCCGGTACTCGTCCGTCAGCTTGATGTCGCCCTTCGTGATCGCATTGAAGACCACCTCCGCGGTCATCAGCTTCATCATGCTCGAGGGCGCGCGCAGCTCGTCGGCGTTCTTCTCGAACAGCACGCTGCCGCTGGAGGCTTCGATCAGGATCGCAGTCGGGGCATCGCCATCGAAGCCGGCCTCTTCCGCCTTCTTGGCGCCCTGGACGCTCTGGTTGGCGGCATAGAGCGCCCCGCCCCAGCCGATCCCCGCCACCAGGGCCGCAGCGATCAGCCCGCGCACCAGCGTGCCGGCGGTGAGCCGGTTGCGACGAAGCAAAGGAAGACGAAATGCCATGGCGAAGCCCTGAGGGAGGCGTTCTAACAGTTGGAACAGATGCGAACAACACGCGGTTGGATGCTTGCCCGTGAGATTGCACGATTCTCCTCGCGCCCCTATCGTGGCATCTCATATTTCCCGACCAAACCCCTGAAACAAGGCGGAAAAGCGAATGTCCTCAACCCGCATGATCAAGGCCAACGGGGTCGAGCTGTTCGTCCGCGAAGCCGGCCAGGGACCGTTGGTGGTTCTGTGTCATGGCTGGCCGGAACTGTCCTACTCCTGGCGCCACCAGATCCCCGCGCTCGCCGAGGCCGGTTTTCACGTCGTCGCGCCCGACATGCGCGGCTACGGCCAGAGCGCGGCGCCGCCTGATGTTGCGGCCTATTCGATCTTCGATACGGTCGGCGACGTGGTCGGCCTCGTCCAGGCACTCGGCGAGACCAGGGCGATGGTGGTCGGCCACGATTGGGGTGCCCCGGTCGCCTGGCACGCGGCGTTGTTCCGGCCCGACATCTTCACGGCGGTCGCGGGCCTCAGCGTGCCGCCACCGTTCCGCGGGCGCGGCAGGCCGCTCGATTTGCTGCGCCAGGGTGGCGTGACCAATTTCTATTGGCAGTATTTCCAAACACCGGGCGTCGCCGAGGCCGAGCTCGAGCGCGACGTCGCCCGCACCATGCGCATCGTGCTCGGCGGACGCGGCCTCGCCGATCCGACCGCGGCCATGTTCGTGCAGGAGGGCAAGGGCTTTCTCGGCCATGCGGGCGCCGAGGAGCCGCTGCCCGGCTGGCTCAGCGAGACTGATCTGGCCTATTTCACCGAAGCCTTCCGCAAGTCCGGCTTCCGCGGCGGGCTGAACTGGTACCGCAACATCGACCGCAACTGGGAGCTGACCGCGCCCTGGCAGGACGCACAGATCCACCAGCCTTCCCTCTTCATCGCAGGCTCAAAAGACGCGGTGATCACCGGCCTGATCGGCGCCAAGCGCGTCAACGAGCTCGAGCGGGTGCTGCCCAATCTCAAGGGCAGGCTGATCCTCGAGGGCGCCGGCCATTGGGTGCAGCAGGAGCGGCCCCACGAGGTGAACGCGGCGCTGGTGAAATTCCTGACGGCGAGCGCGGCTCAGTAGAGCCCGCGGCCGCTCAGGATGTTGCGCGCCTCGGCGGCGCCATCCGATGAGCGCGCGCTCTCGGCGAGGTCGCGGCGGTCCTCGTCATAGGACACCGCGCGGGCGTTCTGGAGCGCTCGACCCCGGCCGCGGCTCGAGGCCGACATTTCCGAGGTCGCATTGAGCGATGCCATGTCGGCCGAGGTGTTGCCGAGACTGTAGGGGCGTCCTTCCGGCATCGGGACCTCGCCGCGGATGGAGCCGCGGCTCGATGACGGCAGCTCCGGCACGAACGGCTTTGCCGAGGCGACGCGGACCATCGAGGGCGACGGTGCCGGAACGCCGGTGCGCAAGGTGGCCATCAGCTGGCGGTCGTCGGAGCCTTCAAGCGGCGCCCGGCCGACATATTCGACGCGGACCTTGGCGACACCATTGCCTTTGAATTCAAGGAGTTCGGCAGCCTTGTTCGAGACGTCGATGAGGCGATTGCCGTGATAGGGCCCGCGATCATTGACGCGGACGATCAGCGATTTGCCGTTCGAGATATTGGTCACCCGCGCGTAAGACGGCATCGGCAGGGTCGGATGCGCCGCAGTCAGCGAGGTCATGTCAAACACTTCGCCGTTGGCGGTCAAACGGCCGTGGAAATCGTCGCCGTACCAGGACGCCATGCCCTCGGCGCGGTAGTTGACGTCCTCCTCCGGCACGTAGGTCCGGCCTGCCACGACATAGGGCTTGCCGACACGGTAGGTGCCGCCGCCCTTCGGGACCGGTTCGCCCCAGGCCACCACCCGGGGGCTCGAGGACACGCCGTATTTCGGATCGACGCGGCTGGCGAATTTGTTGGACGAGGCGCAATTGGCGAGCGCGACGCAGGTCGCGACCGCCGCAACACCGCGCGCGGCCCGCAAAACCGAATCTGACCGTCGGATCCCCATGCGCCCCAAAATACCATTCCGCCGGAGGCGTACCCAACCCGCTTTGGTAACGGAGAGCGCCATCCGGTCCTGTGATTCCAAGGCGGCCCACCACCGCGTCGGAAGTAGTAAGGATAACGCAACCCGAACACGGCGGAAATGGGGAGCCCACAGCGATCACGCCGACATGGTAAACGGCAGGTTCGCTTCTCCCGCTGATCTACGGAACCTGGGCGCCCTGCTCTGTGCCACCGCTGGACAAGCTGTTGCGCCAAATCCTCACCCCACCCCCATTGTCGCGGCGCTCACCGAAATTCTTTTGACTGTGCAAGGCCGCACGCGTCTTCTCGGCTGGCAGGGGCGGATTGGAATTTAACGATGATCGAGACGGTTTCGGCACTGATGGGTCTGGTAAGCGCGGGGATCTTCCTGGCCCATGCGTTCGAAGGTTACCGCACGAGGGCCTAAAGGCACTCGCGCGGGCGATAAGCGTCACCTCTTTCAAGTTTCAAGGCGGCCCGTTCGGACGATTTTGATGGATCCGACCGAGCATCGTAGACGAGAGCAGCAGGTGTCCCATGCGCAACCATGACCTCGTATCCGATGGTTTCCTGGCATTGACCGCGGGCGGCCTGGTGCTGCTCTGCTCGAGCCTCGTGGCCCTGGCATTTGCCTGAGGGGCCTGCTTCCGATCTCCAAACATAGCTCCACCGTGGCGCAGCAAGCGCCACTGTCCCGCTCCCATTCAGTTGATTGAATTTCTGCGTTCGGCGCCTCGACCAATTGCGAGAGCCATCACCAACGAGGGTGACGCAGATGCTTGCCGAGAAATTCTTCCTGGTTCTGGAATCCCTGATCCGCGGCGACCGCACCTGTCCGGATGGAAGTCCCCGGATCATCAGCACCTGCCCGCACGTGCCGATCAACCTGCCGGCGCAGAAATAGCCGGCGCGTCGGCAAGCTTGGATCACGTGGCTCAGCGCAGACCCAGCAGTGAACGGCGATAGAAGCCGTCGCGGGCCTCGCTCTGGCAGACGAAGCTGCCCTCGAATCCCTGGCCATAACGCTTCTGACCCTTGCGGTAGTAGACGCCTTTCCTGAAGTCGAGCCAGACCACCCTGTCATGCGGGCAATGACGCTGCGCCTGCGCCTCGTAGCGAAACGGCGTCAGCGGCGTCGCCGAGACCTCGGCACCGCCTGCGCCAACCAGCACGGCCCCCGCGCATGCAACTGCGCCGGACCACTTGCAAAGGCTGCTCCGAGACACTTCCCACCTCCAGCTCGCCGGCCGTCACCCGGCGGCCGGTCGGCAAGGTAGCACGAAACAGCACTGTCCATGGAAAGCGGCACCGGCGCGTCGCGTCTTACGCCGGCCATCTCGTCGAGGTACATGACGGCGAGATCGTCCCATGCGAGATTGCAGCCTGAATGTCGGTTGAGCCCGAAACCAGAACTGGCCCCCGCCCGCCTTCGCCGCGGCTCGGCCTGCTGGCGACGATCATCTTCGGCTCGCGCTGGCTGCAATTGCCGCTCTATCTCGGGCTGATCGTGGCGCAATGCGTCTACATCGCGCTGTTCCTCAAGGAGCTCTGGCACCTCTCCTGGCACGCCCTCGACCTCACCGAGCAGCAGGTCATGATGAGCGTGCTGGCACTGATCGACGTCGTGATGATCTCCAACCTGCTCGTGATGGTCATCGTCGGCGGCTACGAGACGTTCGTCTCGCGGCTCGACCTCCAGGGCCATCCCGACGAGCCGGAATGGCTCGGCCACGTCAATGCGAGCGTCCTGAAAATCAAGCTCGCAATGGCCATCATCGGCATCTCCTCGATCGCACTGCTCCGCACCTTCATCGAGGCCGGTAATCTCGGCTCCAACCGCGCCGGCTTCACCGAAACCGGCGTGATGTGGCAGGTGCTGATCCACCTCACCTTCGTGGTCTCGGCGATCGGCATTGCCTATGTCGACAAGCTCAGCGAGTCCGGGATGCGCAAAAGTGTGGAGTGAAGGACCGCCCGCGCAGCCTGCAATCCACCGCCTGCCTGAGAGGTTTCATGCCAGCCGATAGTGAGGTGTCTTTCAGAACCGCCCGTCCCGACGATGCGGAAACGGTATACAACATCACCAGAGCCTCGATCGCGGGTCTGTCGCGTGGGTGCTATTCGCAGGCCCAGATCGAGAACTGGATGGGCGACCGCACACCCCGGTTCTACGAGGATCTCATCGCCAGGGGGCGAATGACCGTCAGCCTTCGCAACGGGATCGTCGTCGGTTTCGTCGATGCGGAGCCCGGCGAGGTCACCCGTCTGTTCGTGCTGCCCGAAGCGGCCGGTTCCGGGCTCGGTCAGCGGCTGCTCGACATCGGCGTCGCCCAGGCGCGGCTCGGCCATGACGGACCGATCCGTCTTGAAGCCACAATCAACGCCGAGGCATTCTACCGACGATACGGATTCAGGAGCACGGGCAGAGGGCAATTCTCTCACGGGCTCGGCGGCGAGCCCATCGAAATCGTCCACATGGAGCTATGAGCGCCAGTTGCACACGCTCAGGATTCTGCTTGGAGCTGCTGAACGGCCTGGTGCATATACTCCTGAAGCTTAAGAGCGACCTGCTCACGCACGACGCCCTTGTCTGCGAGATCGCCTGACACCTTGCCGACGATATCGTCGATCGTCCGGCTCTCCAGATGGTCCGTCACCAGCGCGGTCGCGTAGCTTGCCGCGGCATCGCCGCTGAGCCCGAGCTGGCCTGCGGCCCACAGCCCGAGCAGCTTGTTGGACCGCGCGGCGGCTTTGAACATGAACTCCTCGTCGTGAGCGAATTTGGCTTCAAAGCCCTGCTCGCGCTTGTCGAACGTGGTCATGGTCAGCTCCATTCTGGTTCGCTGATGAGGATCGGACTTGCTGGGAGCGAAGGTCTCCGTGCTTCAGGTCAGTTTGGGATCATTTGAAGCTTCCTCCCGGAAGCCGAACGCCGTCAAGCCTGCCGATGCACGCGGGTAGACGGAACGCACCGCCCCCGGGCCAATCAACCCGGCCAGGCTGGCGATGCGTAGAAAACGAACTGCTGAAAGTCGCCGACGATTGTCGCAGCGCGGCCGAAGCGGCGCGCCGCGGGCCTTGGCAGAGGCCGTCCTGACGCTGAAGCTGGCCCTGAGTGTCCAACTGACACAAGCGGCCAAAAGGGCCGCCTGGAGAAACGCTTCAAAGATCGGGCAGCAAGCGCGTCCGCTCAGCCCTTTGGCGCCGCCGCCTCACGTGCCAAGCGCTCGGCCCTCAGCCGTTCCTTGTTGGCGTAAAACGCCTTCTGCGCTGCTTCATGGTCGCGCATGGCCTTCTCGGCCTCGATCCGGCGTGCCGCATCGCGCGCCTGGCGCTGTTCGGGGGTCAGGGGTTTGCGTCGAAAGGAAAGGTCTTCAGTCATGCCAAATGAACGCGGCGGCAAGGCAAAAGTTCCGTATGGTCCCGTTGAAGGGCATAGGCTCATGCATGAAGATTTGCGAAAACAACCCCATGCACAGTAGATAAGTCCTGCTGCGACAACGCTTTTTTAAGGGCGCAAGAGCCCGTTCGTCCCTCGGACCATCGTCTGACCGGGTTCCCCTTCTTGGCCTCACGGCGAGAGGAGAATTGAAACGGGCGCCGGCAGATCAGATCTCGATGTCCGCGATCACAGGCAAATGGTCCGAATAGGCCCTCGCCTCGTCGTCGGTCCAGACTTTCCCGAACCGGCTATCGCCCGTTGCATAGATCCGGTCGAGCCGAAGCAAGGGTAAGCGCGCCGGGAAGGTTCGCAGCCGCGTACGGTTGGGGCAGGCCTGCGCGAGCACGCGGCGTACCGATTTCACCCAGAACCAGTCGTTGAAATCGCCGAGGACGACAGTTCTTCCAGGCTTCACCAGGCTCACCAGGGCCTGAGCCTGCGCATAACGCTCGTGGATACTCAGGCCGAGATGAGTCGCGACCACGCGGACGTCGCCAAGAGGCGTCAGCAATCCCGTGGCAATCGCTCTGCGTGGCTCCCGCTCCCGATACGACACGTCGACGATCTCCGGCACGCCGGAGAACGGAAAGCGGCTCAGGAGCATCTGACCGTAGTCACCGTCCTCCGTGACGATCGACTTGGCGTGGACGCGATGATCGCCGACCACACTCGCGAGCTTCCCAAACGGATCGTCTGACCGGGATCGGGAATCCACCTCCTGGAGCGCGACGACATCCGGCGACCACTTGCGAATGATGGAGCAAACACCCTCCAGATTGAATTTCGGATTGAGACTGAACGTGCCGTGCACATTCCATGTCATGAAGCGCATCGGCGCCATCAGCGCCTCCCGGCGAGCCAGGTCGCGAGGAATTGTGCGCCCGCGCAGAACCCGAGCCAGCCCAGAAACGCCAGTGCGAGCAGCAAAACGTTGCTCCAGGACGCATTCCTGGCCAGATCTGCGATCTGAGCTCCCAGGACAGCCATCGCGAGAATCCCGGGCGTGATACCCAGCAGCGTTCCAACCATGAAGTCTCGAAGCGGCAACGTGCTCGCACCGGCGACGACATTCACGATCGAGTACGGCGCGACGGGAATCATCCTGATGACGACGACGGCCAGAATGCCTCTGCCTACAATCCGTTCCTGGATGCGTGCTGCGCGTCGTCCAAGCAGATGCTGGAGGCGTTCCCGGCCGAGTACCCGTCCGATCGAGAAAAGGACAAGGGCGCTGAGCAAGGCGCCAGCCATTGCAGTGAAGAAACCCAGCCATGGCCCGAGTGCAGCCGCAGTTGCGGCAATGAGGACGAGAATCGGAAACACGACCAGTCCGCCGATGACAAACGCTGCGATCGCGAAGAATGGTCCCCAGATGGATTGCGAATAGGTAGAGAGGAGCGTCGAAATGCGGCCTTCATCGGCGAAATCGCTCAAGGATGTGTACGACCAGGCCAGCGCCAGCCCAAGAAGCGCCAGGGCGATCGATATGATCCCGATTATCGTCTTCGTGGTCCACATGCGAGATGCCGCTCGCTCCAAATGAAGAGGCCCCTCAGGGTCCGCCACCGGCTGAACCATCGTGGCCAGTGTACTGGTCAAACCCGAGGACTCCACTTTCCGCAGCGTCTTCGTCCCATCACCTCTCGACATGTCGTCGATGAGAGCAAGAAGCCGATCCTCATTTTGCGCGAGGGTCTGTTCTTCGAGACCGCAGAAATGGGCGATCAAGCGATGGCGAACCGAGGCGATGAAATCCCGATGCTCCTCGGATGCGGCCTCGAAAATGAGGTCACATTCGCTATCGGCCCCCATCGACCGATTGTTAAGGTTAGCCGAGCCGATTCTCAATATCCTGTTATCGACGATCATGAGCTTGCTGTGCACCATCACGGCAGCTTCCATATTTCCGCTGCGTGAGACCGGATAGAGAAAGCGAATGCGATCTGCGACCCCAGCCGCACCGAAGCAGTCGATGAATGCGCCGCGGCCGTTCTGCATGGCCTGGGATTCCAACCACGAGGAATGCAACTTCGGAGCGACCACCAGAACCCGAAGCGATGGCACGCGACGCATCTGCTCCGCCAATTCGCGGGCGATCCTGGTGGCGCTGGTGAACTGATTTTCGATGTAGATGAAGCTCGTCGCAGACCGGATCGCTGCAATCAGGGAACGCTCGACCTCCCTGATGGTCGAACCTGCTGGACAGGCCACCTCGGTCCTGGCGATACCGACGGGCAAGTGCTCGGCCTCGACCGGCGCATTGGTCGGCCACCGAACGCTCTTCAGCGCACGCCGATCATGCCTCTGTTGACCTGCCGCACGCCAGCGTGCCTCCGCGAGTTCGAACAGCAACACTGCGGCATCCCCGTCGACCATGCATTGGACGTCATGAAACGGCAGGTATGGCTTCCCCTGGGGGTCGCAGCGCAATGCGTGATCGGCGCGATGGTCACTCGTGTCCCAGCGCCTGATCGTCAGATCGAGCCCGCCGACGAACGCCAGTGAACCGTCGACACAGACGATCTTCTGGTGTTGGGCCGAACCAAACGGAAGCGTGGAGTCCAGATGAAACCGGACGCGGCCATCTGTTCCGGCGGTAAATTTTGCCGCGGAATTCCACTCCCTTTCGGAGGCATAAAAGGAGACGAAGTCCCAGACGAGAATGTTGATGCGCAAGGCGGGCCGGCGTTGAACCAGCGCGCGCAGGAACGGGCCGAGCTGTTCCGGCAAGCCATCATCGGCTCGTCCGGAAGCTCCGACCAGCTGGGTTTCACTGTGGATGTCCCACCCGACGATATAGACGAGATCTTGCGCCTCCAGCAGCGTCTCCCGCAGGGCCGCGAAATAAGCGGCAGCATCGTTCAGAACCGCCACACGCCGCGCTTCGCACCGCCGCCAGACGGTGTTGCCGGGGATCAGGGTCGATGAACTCTGAAGCAGCTGGACCTCGCAATTCGCATTCGCGTCTAAACGCGTTGGATGCCCAAGGGGTTCCCACGATCGCGGTTCGGAGCGCAAAGGCAGACCTTCCAGCTTCTGCCGTCCCTCCGGCGCGGGCGCAGCCTTGGACCCACGCGCTGAGGATCAAAACCGGAGTATCCCGAACAGGAACAGCAGCGCCACAGTGATCAAGCCGGAGATCAGCAGCGAGCCGAGACATCCCAGCCGGTTCGAGAAAAAGAAGAACATGCGTTGCCCGCTGTGAAGCTTCCTGTCGGGATCCAATCTCTCGAATTCGATAGCGTTCCTGACGCGCTTTTCCCCCTTTGCAGTATGAAGAAGTACGTCACCATTCGCGAGCGCTTCAGACCGCAAGGTCATTGAGACAGGTCAATACGAGCAAGCCCGAACTCTGGAATTCTGATTTTGCAAGTCAACGGAGGCGGCCATGTCACAGCAGAGCAGCATGCATTTTTACCTCAACTGGGCCAAGGAGCGGATCGACGAAATGGATGCCGCGTTGGCTTCCTTCGAGGTCAAGGCCGGCCAAGCCAAGACTGAATCCAAGGTCAAGACCGATCAATTCCTGTCCGACCTGAAGAAGCGTCGCGATGAGTTTCAGGCCCAGCTCAAGACCCAGGCGGAGGCGGGCGAAGCCGCTTGGGCCGGTGCCAAGACGGATCTCGAGAAGCAATGGGCTGGATTCGAAGCCCAAATGAAGACCTTCTTCGAAGACGCTGGCAAACAGCTCGAGCAGCAGCAGGCCACGTTCAAGGACGTTGCGGCGGCACAGGCCAAGGCCTGGCGCGAAGCGGCGGACAAATTCCGCGAGGCAGCGGGCAAAGTGACTACGGCGCGCACCGCCGACGTCGATGCCGCACTCAAGCAGATGAAGTCCGACGCGTCCGAAGCGGAAGCACGTCTGCAGAAGCTGAAGCAGGCCGGCAGCGAATCCTGGTCAGTCCTGAGCGCCGCGCTTGCCGAATCCCGGAAGGCGTTCGATCAAGCAAACCAAGCCGCGTGGAATGCGCTGAAGGGCGCTGATACGAAGAGCTGAAGTCGAGGCCCGCCAGTTCACCGCTGGCGCGGTTTCTCAATAATAGCGGCGTCTGGGGCGGCGTTCATAGTCGTCGTAGCCATAGTACCCCTGTCGACCCTGCTGAAACTGCGGCGGGACCGTACCGTTGGGGTAGCATTGACCGTCTCGAACATCGACGTCTGCGCCGTGACCACAGGGAACACGATATCTGCCGTAACCTCCACCACCGCGATAGTAGTACTGCCGCGCAGCCTGTTCTTGAGGAGGAAGGTACCCGTTTGGATAGCACATGCCGTCACGGGCGCTCACATCCCAACCGTGGCCGCACGGAGGCGGCCTCACGGGGACATGGTATTGGACAGTCTGAATCTCGGGTGAAATGTCCTGTGCCACCGAGGTCCCGAGGTGAAAGGCGAGCGCAGCCGCGGCAACACTAATGATCATGATCCGTCTCCCTCCGCACAACGTATGACGGAGGCGCTGAATACCCGATGAACGGCATCTTGCGCGTCTCAAGACGCGCATGCTGGTCGGTGGTAGCCTTGATGGTGGACCATGAAGCGGGCTCGTTTTACCCAGTCCAACCTGATGTGATTGACAGCACATCACCACCGGCAGAAGCCATGCGACGATATCAACCGCTGTCATGGCCGTACCGAAACGATTGTACCTTCACTTGTGCGTCGGCAGGTAGAGCTCAGCTCAAACACCTGATCTTGCTGATTTTTTGGCGGAAGGGGTGGGATTCGAACCCACGGTACCCTTGCGGGCACGCCGGTTTTCAAGACCGGTGCCTTAAACCACTCGGCCACCCTTCCCTGTCAACGGGATCGAGCACTTAGCCAATGGCGGCGTTGAACGCAAGGCGACCGAACTGAATTTGCGATCATCTGAGCCCAACATGCTCAATGCTCAAGCTCCGAGGATGCCCGCTCCCAAGGCGTTCGGGGTCCCCGACATCTTGTCGTCCAGCTTCAAAACTCCTCGAAGCAAGCAGCGGGCGAAACCTGTGGGTTGGGAACGGACATGTGAATGCGGGCGACTTCTCTTCCTGGACGACGGAGCAAAGGCGTCCGCTCGGTCGCTGATGTATGCAGCGCAAGTCCAGATGTCAGCGCACGCGAATGGTCTCCGAGATCAGTACCGGACACCGGGCACGTCGCGACTTTCCGCGCATAAGCCAGCACCACGGGATTGGCCTTCAAGTTGCGCCGATTGTCGCCCAAAAGCCTAGTCCCTCATCCCGGAATGGCAGCAGCTATCACGAACCCGCACGCCCGCCGCACTCTTGAGCAAACAGTTCTCGGCAGAGCCCGCTCCCGAACTGCCCGCCCGCCGCCAGGTCCACGCACGGCAGGCGGCCGTGTCCCGGCACAGCTGGCGGCAGCGGCGCCAATCCTGACCCGGAATCTCACTGTGGCTGATGTCATGGCCCGGAAGGCGGATGCCTGGCAGGGGTGCGTGGCAGTCCTCGCCGATGCACGCCCATCCTTCGCCCGATGGCACCGGACAACTTATGTGATAGCCGCTCGCGATGTTGACCCTTGTCGCGGGATTAATGTTGCCGCCGTCGACCACGCAGCCGCGTTCGCCTTCGATGAACAGCACGAGATCGACGTCCTGGGCGTAGTCAGTCGGGCGAGCGGCGCAGAGGTCGGTATGAAGCCTTTCCGGGAGATTCACGAAGGGATAGTCTTGGACTTCGAGGCTGTCGTGCGATTGGCAAGCATACGGTACGGCAGCGACGTCGCGAGCATCCCAATGGGCCCGTACGCAGGAGGTGATCGCGCGCCGCGCCTCCCGCCGTGCCTCATTGACTTGGTAGTAATGCGTGACCGTGTTGCGCACCGACCACCGATAGGCTTTGCGCGCGGTGCTGGTGCCTGACGGACGCACCTCGAGAATGGCCGTGCAGCTTCGGGTGTAATCCGCCTTCGCCGGTCGAACGTTGGAGATGGCGGCGGTCGCAGCGGCGAAGGCCAGGAGTGACACTCGCTGCCATTCGAAGGTCTTCGATCTCAGCGTCATGGAAGCCGCCTCCACACGAATGCCGTTTCGTAGCCCGGCCGGGTGCGCCCGCATTGAGATTGATCAAACCGCCCGCAAAGGTCCGCGACCGCGAGCAGCGGCACGTGTTGTTGTCGGCAGCTCAATAGATCTCGGAGCAGCCGCCGTCGGCACCCACCGGGAGTTCGTCGTCGATCTCGCAGTAGCAGTACGGGTTGCTCTGCGTTGTGGCTGCCATTCCGTGAGTAGCCGCCTCGTCCACAAACCAGAAAATCTTCTGGTCGCCAGATTGCCCCAAAAGGTGACCAGCTCTCCGACCGTGGAGGCTCCAGCCTCCTCGAATACGTCAGGCTCGTCCTCGCCGGCGGCCTTGCCCGCATGCCCGCCCGCAATGGCGCCGAGGATCGCGCAGACGATTGCTACAATGATTGCAGCGAGGAGCGCCAGCAGGCAGAGGATCGGAGTTTCGCAGCCAATCGCTGCAGCAACCGCGACCCCTGCAATCACACCCACGATTGCGCCGACCGCGAGTCCGACAACCCCGCCATAGTTGGCAATCCGCGCTTCGACCGCTTCCATCAGATGGAACGGTCCCCAGTCGTTGGTGACGATATTCGGGTTATTCCAGGTCGGATCCCACCCGAAGGACGCTACTTCGGTCTGGCTGTAGATGGCGAGATCCGGGCGATGGATTCTCACGCGCGGCAAATCTCACGCAGCCGTCTCCGGGGGGCCTCCTTGGAATGCCGGAACAATTGCACAACAAGCGAAACCAGCTGGACGACCGACGCATCAAAGTCCTCCGCGCGACTGAGAATCAAGAGCCTTCCACACTCGCAAACCGGGAGTGCGGAGAGCGCGCATTGCTGCGAGAAGAAGCTGCACCTTCCTCAATGCGATTTCCGACCGCCGTGCCAACACGCATCTGCGGTCGATTGCGAATCGAGGACGTGCTGCAAGATGTCAACGCTTTCAATCCAGTAGACATACGTCTCTTGAACTTGATGTCGATCAATGTGCACCGCGTGAGCGGCACCTCGTCGTCTTGTTGATGGCTGTGCACGGCGCTGAAGTCACAGAGGCCGTCCACGCCAGACGGCGGCCGCAACTGATGAGGTCGGCAAGGAGGCACTGCGGCGCCTCGCAGCCGATTGGATCGGTTGCCGAGCAGCCGAGGCGAGGCAATCCCGTTCTTGAACACGTCGTCTCAGCATTGAGGCAGATCAACATCCGGCCGTCGCCAGCGGCCGATGGAAACAGTGCGTAGATCCCCCAAATACGGCAGCTCCCACGAACAACCGGCAATTCGCAGCGGGTTGGCGGCTCGACGGCTGTCCCAGGCTGGCACATGAACCTTGGCACGCGTCATGCAGACCTACCTTCAACCGGGGATTTTGCATTTCCCTCCCTGGGGCTGGAGCAACGCCGCCTGCCATATTTCAAGCAGGCGGCGTTGCTGTTTCCGCGGCCTGCGGATCGGGCGTATCCGTGTCAACGATCCGATTGTGCCGGCGATCACGGAAGTTCTGCCTGTTCGCGCTCTGAAGCAGCACCGGAAAAGAAAACGGCGCCCTCGAGGGAGCGCCGCGTGATGCTCTTCCGTGTCGGCTCAGTAGCCGCAGGACGCGCAGCCCATCTGGACCGGGGCGTAGTAGGAATAGCCCGGCGAGACCATCTCGACGCGCTGGCGCGTGGCGTATTGCGGGGGGATGCGCTCGTACTGGACGCTAGGCGGCGCGACCATCACGGTCTGCGGCACCATCACGGTGCGGTACTGCGCCGGCGTGCGGTGCGCGACCACGGAGCCCGGCGACACCATCACGGTCTCGTCGACCGTGCGGTATTGCGGCGGCACGTATTGCTGCTGATAGCAGGTGGTGCACGGCGGCGGGGTGTAGCAATTGTAGCAGCCGGCAGAGGCTGCGCCCGTCAAGGAGATCGCGGCCACGGCCGTGGAGAAAACGACAGCAAAAGTACGAGACATTGTAGCGGTGCCCCAGTTGCCCGAAATGGATTTGCGAAGGTCGCCGCAGTATACGCCGCAAAATCCTCGGCTGCCGAACTTCGTCGAGGCATCCTTAATGCTAACAGCCGGCTTTCGCCGGCCGTTCAGAACTCGTTGACCATCTGCGTGCCGCGCAAACGCGGCGTGCGCTCAGTTCGAGCGGCGCTTGACCTCGCGCACCGCGCCGCGTGCGGCGCTGGTGGTGAGCGCAGCGTAAGCCTGCAGCGCGGTCGAGACGTTGCGCTTGCGGCCCGTCGCCTGCCAGGCGGCATCGCCCTTCGCCTCTTCCGCCGCGCGGCGGCCGGCAAGCTCCTCGTCGGAGACCTCCAGCGTGATGCTGCGGTTTGGAATGTCGATGGCGATGATGTCGCCGGTGCGGACCAGGCCGATGTTGCCGCCTTCGGCGGCTTCCGGTGATAGATGGCCGATCGACAGGCCGGACGAGCCGCCGGAAAAGCGTCCGTCGGTGACGAGCGCGCAGGCTTTGCCGAGGCCCATCGATTTCAGGTAGCTGGTCGGATACAGCATCTCCTGCATGCCGGGGCCGCCGCGTGGGCCTTCGTAGATGATGACCACGACCTCGCCGGCGATGACCTTGCCGCCCAGGATGCCTTCGACCGCGGCGTCCTGGCTTTCGAACACGCGCGCGGGGCCGGAGAATTTCAGGATCGAGGCGTCGACGCCGGCGGTCTTCACGATGCAGCCGTCCTGCGCGAGGTTGCCGTAGAGCACGGCAAGACCGCCGTCCTTGCTGAAGGCATGCGCGAGGTCGCGCACCACGCCCTTCTCGCGGTCGGCATCGAGCTCGTCGTAACGGCGCTCCTGGCTGAACGCGACTTGCGTCGGGATGCCGCCGGGCGAGGCGCGATAGAAGGTCCGCACCGCCTCGCTCTTGGTGCGCTTGATGTCCCAGCGCTCCAGCGCCTCGTTCATGGTCGGCGCGTGCACGGTCGAGACCGAGGTATCGATCAGCCCGGCGCGATCGAGCTCGCCCAGGATGCCCATGATGCCGCCGGCACGGTGCACGTCCTCGACATGCACGTCGGCGACCGACGGCGCGACCTTGCACAGCACGGGCACGCGGCGCGACAGCCGGTCGATGTCCTGCATAGTAAACGCCACCTGCCCTTCATGGGCCGCGGCCAGGAGATGCAGCACGGTGTTGGTCGAGCCGCCCATGGCGATGTCGAGCGTCATCGCGTTCTCGAACGCCTTGAAGTTGGCGATGTTGCGCGGAAGCACGCTGGCGTCGTCCTGCTCGTAGTAACGGCGGACGAGATCGACGATGGTGTGGCCGGCCTCGACGAACAGGCGCTTGCGGTCGGCATGGGTGGCGACCACCGAGCCGTTGCCGGGCAGCGCGAGGCCCAGCGCCTCGGTCAGGCAGTTCATGGAGTTGGCGGTGAACATGCCGGAGCACGAGCCGCAGGTCGGGCACGCCGAGCGCTCGATCACCTTGACGTCGTCGTCGCTGACCTTGGAATCGGCCGCGGCGACCATGGCATCGATGAGGTCGACGGCCTTGGTCTTGCCCTGCAGCTTGACCTTGCCGGCCTCCATCGGGCCGCCCGAGACGAACACGGCGGGGATGTTGAGGCGCAGCGCAGCCATCAGCATGCCGGGCGTGATCTTGTCGCAATTGGAGATGCAGACGAGGCCGTCGGCGCAGTGCGCGTTGGCCATGTACTCGACGCTGTCGGCGATCAGCTCGCGCGATGGCAGGCTGTAGAGCATGCCGTCGTGCCCCATGGCGATGCCGTCGTCGACCGCGATGGTGTTGAATTCCTTGGCAACGCCGCCGGCCTGCTCGATCTCGCGGGCCACGAGCTGGCCGAGGTCCTTCAGGTGCACGTGGCCGGGCACGAACTGGGTGAAGGAGTTGACGACCGCGATGATCGGCTTGCCGAAATCGGCGTCCTTCATGCCCGTGGCGCGCCAGAGGCCGCGGGCGCCCGCCATGTTGCGGCCGTGGGTGGTGGTGCGGGAGCGATAGGCTGGCATGGCGGTTTCCGTCCTCGGGTTTGGGGACCGGGCGGGAAAATGTGGAGCCGCCTCAGGCCTTTCCGGCCGGATAGCGCACGGGATGGGCGGGTGCAACGGGAACTTGGACATGACAGGGCTCCCCTGCTCCCGGCGCGTGGGCACAGGCGGCCATGACGGAGCATTTACTGCAGCGTCGGATCGAGCCGGTCGCGCAGCCAGTCGCCGATCACGGAGACCGCCAGCGTGGTGACGACGATCGTGGCGGCCGGCGCCAGCATGATCCAGGGCGCCCTGGTCAGATATTCCCGGCCGTAGCCGACCATGTTGCCGAGGCTGGTCATTGGCGGCTGCACGCCCAGGCCGAGGAAGGACAGCCCGGATTCCATCAGGATCACCTCGGGGAAGACCAGCGTGGTCGAGACGATCAGGGTCGAGGCGATGTTGGGCAGGATGTGGCGGAGATAAATCCGCGACGGCGTCGCCCCCAGCTGGCGCACCGCCGCCGCATAGCCTTGCGCATTGGCGGAGATGGCCAGGCCCCGCGCGATGCGAGCATAGCGCTCCCAGCCGAACATGCCCATCAGGCCGATCAGGAGCGGCAGCGAATTGCCGAAGAAGGCGAGCACGGCCAGCGCCATGATCAGGAACGGCATGCTGGCCTGGAAGTCGGTCAGCATCAGCACGAGCTGCTCCACGGCGCCACGGAAATGCGCGGCGAGGAAGCCCAGCGTTGTGCCGACGATCGCCGAGATCGCGGTGGCGCCGAAGGCGATCAGCAGCGAGATACGGATGGAAACCAGAAGCCGCGACAGCACGTCCCGGCCGAGCTCATCGGTGCCCAGCCAGTGCGCGGCATTGCCGGGCGCCGCCAGCCGGTTGCGCAGATCGAGCTGGGTGAAGCCGTAAGGCGCGATCTTTTCCGCGAATGCCGCGATCACCAGCATCGCGACGATCCAGCCGACCGCGAGCGCGACCGAGACCGGGATGGCGGGCAGGCTGATGCGGCGCCGCAAGGCGGTATCCTTCAACGTGGCGTCGGTCATGCGTGCGCTCCCTTGGTGCGCAGCCGCGGGTCGAGGAAGCCGTAGACGAAGTCGACGATCAGGTTGGACGTCACCATGGTCATCGCGACCAACAACAGGATGCACTGCACGACCGCGAGATCGCGATTGGCGACGGCGACCACGAGCAGGCGCCCTACCCCCGGCCAGGCGAACACGCTCTCGACCACGACCGCGCCCGCGATCAGCGTGCCCACCATGAAGCCGAGAATGGTGACGGTCGGGATCGCCGCATTCGGCAGCGCATGCGACGTCACCACCCTGCGCCACGGCACGCCCTTGGCCGAGGCGGTCCGGATATAGGGCTGGCCCAGCACCTCCAGCATCGCGCTGCGGGTGAAGCGCGCCAGCACCGCAGCGCCGCCAAGGCTAAGGGTTGCGATCGGCAGGATGGCGTGGCGCCAGCTGTCCTGCCCGCCCGACGGCAGCCAGCCGAGCTGCACGGCAAAGACCAGCACCAGCAGCAGCGCCAGCACGAAGCTCGGCACCGTGAAGCCGGCGACCGCCGTCATCATCACGGCGCGGTCGATCGCGGAGCCGCGATGCAGCGCGGCGTAGATGCCGGCGGGAACGCCGAGTGCGACCTTGAAGAAGAAGGCGGGCAAGGTCAGCGCCAGCGTTGCTGGAATCCGCTCCAGCACCAGCTCGATCGCCGGCCGGCCATCGCGCATGGAGCGGCCGAGCTCGCCCTTGGCGATGGCGCCGAAGTAATCGAGATACTGGAACCAGATGGGATCATCGAGGCCCCAGGCCTTGCGGAAGGCGGCCAGCACCTCGGGCGGCGCCTCCGGCCCCAGAATCATCAGCGCGGGATCGCCGGAGAGGCGAAGCACGACGAAGGCGAAGGTGACGACGAGCACGATCGTCAGCGCCGCGCGCCCGATCCGAATGGCGAAATAGCGTCCCATCAGGCTGCGTCCCGTGTCGCGGCGCCCGCGACGAGATGACAGGCGACCTGCCTGTTGCCGCCGACGGCCGCGAGTGCCGGCACCTCGCTCGCACAGCGCGCGATGGCGCGCGGGCAGCGCGGGTGGAAGGCGCAGCCGCTCGGCCGTGCCGCCGGGTTCGGCGGATCGCCCGACAGGACGATGCGGCCGGCGCTGCGGCGGCCCGGTGCCGGCGATGCGGAGACCAGCGCCTGGGTGTAGGGATGCTCGGGCCGCGCGAACAGGTCGTCGGCGCTGCCGATCTCGACGATGCGGCCGAGATACATCACGGCAACGACAGTGCTGATCTGCCTGACGACGCGCAGATCGTGGCTGATGAACAGCAGCGTCAGCGAAAGTTGGGCCTGCAGATCGGCGAGCAGGTTCACCACCTGCGCCTGGATCGAGACGTCGAGTGCGCTCACCGGCTCGTCGCAGACCAAGAAATTAGGCTTGGTGGCGAGCGCCCGCGCCAGCACGATGCGTTGGCGCTGGCCGCCGGACAGTGCGCCCGGATAGCGCGCACCATGCGCCGGCGTCAGCTCGACGGCGCGCAGCAACTCGCGGACGCGATCCTCGCGCTCGGCGGGCGTGCCGAGGCCATGAATGTCCAGCGGCTCGCGGATTTGCGTCGCCACCGGCAGGCGCCGGTCCAGCGCGCCGAGCGGATCCTGGAAGATCATCTGCATGCGTGCCCGCTGCGCGCGCCAGGCGGCCGTCCCGGGAGCAGCCATCGGCTTGCCCTGGAAGCGCACCTCGCCTCCATCGGGCGGCTCGAGGCCGAGCACGATACGCCCCGTGGTCGACTTGCCCGAGCCGGACTCGCCGACGAGCCCCAGCGTCTCGCCCTTGGCGATCGTGAGCGACACACCATCGACCGCGTGCACGGCCGTGCTGCGGCCGAACATTCCGGAACGCATGGCATAGCTGCGCGAGACCGCAGACACCTCGACGAGCGGCGGACTCATTCGGCCGCGACCCCAAGCAGCGCGCGGCGCGAGGCCTCGGCGCGGATGCAGGCGACGCTGCGGTCATCCGCGATCGGCGCCAGGCTGGGAGCGGCAAGGCCGCACGGTTCGGCCGCCAGCGTGCAGCGCGGCGCGAAGGCGCAGCCATCAGGCATGTGCGCCGGATCAGGCACCGTCCCGGGAATGGCGGTGAGACGCCGACGCGGTCCATCGAGCGGCGGGAGCGCGCCGATGAGGCCTTGCGCATAGGGATGCACGGGATCGGCGAACAGCTGGTTGCTGGGCGCCTGCTCGACGATGCGGCCAGCATACATCACCGCAACACGGTCGCAATTCTCGGCGACGACGCCGAGATCGTGGCTGATCAGCACCATCGCCATGCCGAGCTCGCGGCGGACGGTGGAGAGCAGCTCCAGGATCTGGGCCTGGATGGTGGCATCGAGCGCCGTCGTCGGTTCATCCGCGATCAGGAGATCGGGATTTCCGGCGAGCGCCATCGCGATCATGATGCGCTGGATCTGGCCGCCGGAGAATTCGTGCGGATAGGCTTCGAGCCGCCGGCCTGCGTCGGGAATGCCGACGAGATCGAGCAGCCGGCGCGCTTCCGCCTTCACGCCGTTGCCTTGGAGATCACGATGCAGGGCCAATGCTTCGCAGAGTTGCTTGCGGATGGTCAGCACCGGGTTGAGCGCGCTCGCCGGATCCTGGAAGATCATGGCAATGCGTCCGCCCCGCACGCGATCGAGTTCGGCAGCCGACGCGCCGAGGATCTCTCGTCCCTCGAGCCGCACCGAGCCGGAGACCTGGGCATGGCGCGGCAGGAGGCCCAGCGCGCCGAGCCATGTGACCGACTTGCCCGACCCGGACTCGCCGACGAGGCCGAGAGCCTCGCCCTTCTCCAAGGCGAGATCGACGCCGCGCAGGACCGGCACGCCGCCGAAGGCGACGCTCAAGCCTGCAATGCTGACCAGCTGCGGCACGTCAGGCCTCGAAATTGCCGACGCGGAAATCCATCGCGAAGGCGGGAGATGCCTTCCACTTGATCGATTTCGGCTTGGCGGTGAAAGTCGCGTTCTGGTGCAGCACCGTGTAGGCGGGGTCTTCGCGCTCGGCGATCTCCAGCATCCGGCGGAACGCCTTCTTGCGCGCGGCGCGGTCGGTCGAGGTCTCCAGGAACTCCGAGAGCTTGTTCAGCTCGACATTGGTCCATTCGCCGATCTGCTGCTGCTGGCCATTCGGCCCATGCTGGGCGACCAGCGAGGATACGGGATCGTTGAACGCGGCCGAGTTCGACCAGTCGCGGACGGCGCGCGCGGGTCCACGCTCCATGATCTGCGACCAGTTCTCCTTGGTCTCGATCTGCACGTTGAGCCCGACCGACTTCCACATCTCGACCAGGATCTGCGCGGTCGCGACCTGGTTGGTGTAGTAATTGTTGAGCAGGCGATAGGGAATCGGATCGCCCTTGTAATTGGCCTGCTTGAGCAGATCCTGCGCAAGCTTGGGATCATACGCGGGCACGCTCCAGTCGGCATTGAACATGTCACCGTAGAATTCCCACTGCAGGCCCTTCGGCACGCGCGTGCGGCCGGCCCACAGGCTGTCGACGATGGCCTGGCGGTCGATCGCATGGGTGAACGCGCGCCGCACAAGCGGATTGGCAAGCACGGCATGATTCTTGTCGAACACGGTCAGGCGGTGATTGAGGATGGTGCCGCCCTGCACTTCGAATGCGGCGTTCTTCTCGATGCCGGCGATCTGGTCCGGCGGGATATCGCAGGCGAACTGGTATTCGCCCGACAACAGGCCGTTGATGCGGCTCGCGACTTCAGGCACTTCGAGGAACCGGATGCGCTTGAGCGGCGGACGGCCGCCCCAATATTCGTCGTGGGCTTCGAGCGTGAGCGAGACGTCGGGCTTGAGCTCGACGACCTTGTAGGGGCCGGTGGTGATCGGCTTGCGCGCCCAGTCGAGATAGCTCGCGGACTCATCCCAGGCGCGGCGGTTCATGATGTCGGAGCCGTAGCGCGACAGCCGGCCCTCGATGGTGACGTCGGGCGTCGCGTTGTAGAAGCGCACGGTGTACTTGTCGACGGCATCGACGCGCACGAGGTCCGGCCAGATGCGGCGGGCGACGGCCGGCACATCCGGCGGCAGCTCTTTGCCCGGCCGCGGCGTCGGGACCTTCTCGAACGCCTTGATGGTGGATCGGTTCTTGGCCTCGGTCTCGCCGAACATGCGTTCGCGGCTGAAGGTGAAGACGACGTCGTCCGCCGTCAGCTCGTCGCCATTGTGGAACTTGACCCCCTGGCGCAGCTTCACCTCGACGGTCTGATCGTCGATGCGGCGCCATTCGGTGGCAAGGCCGGGCACGGCTTCGAGATTGCCACGCCAGTTCTTGGAGATCAGGCCTTCCCAGACCGAGGAGAAGAATACGCGCTCGCCGACATTGGACTGCTCGCGCAGCACGTCGAGCACGTTCGAGTTGGTGACCTTCTGCACGGCGATCGTGACCGACGGACGGTTGTCGCCTTGCGCGATCGCAAAGCGCGGGAGCAGCAGCGTGCTCGCGGCAACGCCGCCGGATTTCAGGATGCTGCGACGGGTAAGCTTGCTCATGATGATGACCCTGCCCTTTGTAATGACGGTTATTCGGCGAGGCCGAGCGCGGCGAGATGGGCGGCGCCGGCGCGGACGTCGTCGTGATTGCGGAGCTCGAGGATCAACCGCGGATTTGACGTCAGGCGGCCAAGGGCGCGGAACACGGCCACCCACGGGATATTGCCTTCACCCGGCGCCCAGTGCCGGTCGGCAAAGCCGTCGGTGTCCTGGAGGTGCACGTGCGTGAGCATGTCGCCGGCGGTCTCGACGTAATAGTCGACCGGCGGCGCGCCGGTGGAGATGTGCGCGTAGTTGGCGTGCCCGGTGTCGAGCGAGACGCGGACCTTGCTGCTTTCGAGCGCCCTGGCAAGGCGCACACGGTCGCGCGGATCCTTGTCCTCGATGTTCTCGATGACGATCTCGCAGCCGATGGTTTCAGCGCGCGCAATCACCTCGGCGAGCGTCGCCTTGACGCGTTCGACGATGTTGCCGCGGTTATCGGGATAGAGATCGAGATTGTTGTGATCCCAGGTGGTGAACGGCGAGTGGATCACCATCTGCGTCGCGCCGAGGAACTCGGCGGCATCCAGCCCTTGAAGCAGGCGCTTGGTCACCGCCTGACGGATCATCGGATCGTGGCTGTCGATCTTGAATCCCCAGAACGGGCCGTGGATGCCGAGCCGGCCGGTATGGCCGGAAAGCATCTGCTTGATCTCGCCCGCCGTGCTCCGCCAATCGCTGTCGAGCAGATCGGCGCGGAAAAAATCCTGGATCTCGAGATCGCGCTGCCGTTCGAGAAGCCAGTCGCGATGCGCGGGGATCGATTTGATGGACAATGCGGCGCCCAGCACCGGCTTCGACATGGCTTGCTCCTTGACCGTCGGCGATGACGGGAGCAGCGCTAGACCAGTTCAATGACAGGCCCGTGAATGTGTCTTCGGCGGCGCTGACGAGATGTGGACATCCTGCGCATTGCAAGCAACGATGTTGAGCAGCGGTGCTGCCGTCAATGCAGGCATCTGCAGATTCCCGCAGCAGCAAGTTCGATCGTGTCCGTAGTGATCCGGATTTGAATCCTATCCAGATCTCGCGTACATCGCGCGACATCGATCGGCGGCACTTCAAGAGGCATCACCTTCTGATCGCGCACCTCGGGGTTGGGGGACCACATGGGGCGGGGGATCTAAGGCTGGGGCAAGGTGACGAGGTCCGGACTCCTAGGCACTCCGGACCTCGAAACTTTCGACATCGAACGCAATCGCGCCGCCCGGCTGGTTTCTGCCGGGCGGCGCGTTGTCGTTTCAGCGTCGTCGCAGTCAGCGCGTCTGCGGCTCGATCGTCACGGTGCAGTCGCCCTGCCCTTGCGTTGCGACCACGATGTTGCCCGCGGGAGCGCCGAGCGCGATCGGCGCGGACGAGCCGCCGTCGGGCATCTGGACCGTCACGCTCAAGGAATCGGTGCGCGCAGTCGAGCCAACGGTCGAGGGTTCCGCTTGGGCGACATTGCCCGAGGCGTCACGCCGCATGATCTGGCAGTTCAAAGGGCTTCCGCCGGCCGCCGCCATGCTCGACGAGGCGCTGCCGCCCATTTGTGCACGCGCCCGCGACGGATCGCGGGGCACCTGGCTGACGATGCGATGCGTCCGGGGCTCGACAATGACCACCTCGTCGTCCGTTGCGAAATATTCGTAGTCCCGATATTCGGGCTCGATCGAGACGATCTCGGGCGGCAGCCGGTGGAGACGCACGCGCGGCGGAATCGTCTCGCCGATCCGGATCGAAATGTTCAGATTGCGCTCCGGCTGCGCGAGGCGTGTGCGGCTCATCGTTTCGGAGATCCGCACCTGCTTCTCGGTCGTCACCTGGGCCTGCTGATTGACCTGCGTGTTGGTCTGGGTGGCTTGATTGGCCTGATTGGTCTGCGTGCCCGATGTGCCGGGTGCGGTCTGCGCATTGCCGGCCGGAGCCGTCCGGCTCATATCCGTCGCGGTGGTCGGCCGGTTGGTCTGTTGTGCTGGCTGCTGTTGCTCGGCGGCATTGCGCGGCGGCTGAGCCTGGTTGCGCTCGTTCTGGTTGGCCGCAGCTCCCGCGCGCTCGTTCTGCTGGCCAGTTGGAGCGGTCCTGGACTTCTCGGACTCGGCCGTTGATTTCTGCGGCGCTGACTTGTCCTGCTTCGTCTCCGCGCTGCTCTTGCCGCTGTCGCGTCCCGGCTTCGCGCTCTCAGCCTCGCGGTTGCGATCGCGTGAAGGTTCGCGAGCGTCTCGTGCCTGATCCTTCGCCTTCGGTTGATCTCGCTCGGCAGAAGGGGGCGGCTGGCGCTTGTCGTCGTCGGCCTCGCGCCTGGCCGCGCCGCCTTTGTCCTCGCGTCCCGCTCCCTGCAGTCTCTCCTGAGCGCCCTGCGCACGTTCTTGAACGCGCTCTTGAGCGCCTTGGGCGGGGCCACCGCGCTGCGGCGCGGCGCCTTTCGCCGGTTCCTCGGTTCGTTTCGGCTCGTCCCTTCGCTCACCCGGCGCCTGAGCGTAGGCTAAACCGGATGCGAGCATGAGTCCGATGGCCGCAGTCGATAGCATCAAGTGTTTACGCATGGTCCCTCTCCTCAACAATTCGCAACAACAGACGCGAACGTTCTGTCCTAGCGAAGGTTCCTGAGCAGGAACGTGGCGTTTAGTAAGCAGATCAGGCCGCGCTCACATCGCATCCTTGAGAGTCAGTCGCGCCGTGAACGTCACGCTGGTCTTGCCGACCAGTGCCATGCCTTCGACTTCCGCACCGCCGGGAAAATAGTCGCCGGAAAAGCCGCAGGTGACCTCCCTGCCGCCGAATGCAAGCGTCCTGCCGACCGCCTCGGTGTGCTGGTTGACGACCAAGTCGCCACGCCACTTGCCGTTCCGGAAGGTGTAACTGCCGGTGTAATAAAAATAGCTGTCGCCGCCCATGATGCGGCCGTCGCAGAGCACGACCACGCCTCTCGCCCGCCCGCGCTTGCCATCGCGCATTTCGATGTCGAAGATGTAGAGGCCGTTGGTGACCTTGGCCTCCTCGCTCGTTTGCGCCCCATCTCCGGTCGACATCGATCGTCTCCCAACAATGCCGATCGGCCGCGCCGATCAGTCCGGCACGTTCCTTTCGAGATCCTCGAGCCAAGCGGCCGCACTCGAATCCGACGGCGCACGCCAGTCGCCGCGCGGCGACAGCGAGCCCCCGGCCGAGACCTTCGGCCCGTTCGGCATGGCCGAGCGCTTGAACTGGCTGAACGCGAAGAAGCGGCGCAGGAACACTTCCAGCCAGCGGCAGATCTCCGGCAGATCATAGGCCTTGCGCCGATCATTCGGGAATGCTGGCGGCCACTCGCCCTTGGCAACGTCCTTCCACGCCTGGAAAGCCATGAAGGCGATCTTGGACGGCCGCATGCCGAAGCGCAGCGTGTAGAACAGGTTGAAGTCCTGCAGCTCGTAAGGCCCGACGGACGCTTCCGTGCTCTGCGGCTTCTCGCCGGGCTGCACCGGCACCAGCTCGGGCGATATTTCGGCGGCCAGGATCGAGCCAAGTGTCCGATTGACGTCGTCGCTGAACTGCCTGGATGCGATCACCCAGCGGATCAGGTGCTGGATCAGCGTCTTCGGCACGCCCGCATTGACGTTGTAGTGCGCCATCTGGTCGCCGACACCATAGGTGCACCAACCCAGCGCGAGTTCGGAGAGATCGCCGGTTCCGATGACGATGCCGCCGTGATGGTTGGCGAGCCGGAACAGGTAATCGGTCCGAAGGCCCGCCTGCACGTTCTCGAAGGTGACGTCGTAAACCTTCTCGCCCTTGCCGAAGGGATGACCGATGTCCTTCAGCATCTGGGTTGCGGTGGTGCGGATATCGAGCTCCTGCCAGCTCGTCCGCAACGCCTGCATCAGTGCCAGCGCATGGGACTTGCTCTCGCTGCCGGTGGCAAAACCCGGCATGGTGTAGGCCAGGATGTTCTCGCGCGGCAGGCCGAGCAGATCGATCGCCTTGGCGGCCACGATCAGTGCATGGGTGGAATCGAGCCCGCCGGATACGCCGATCACGACGCGCTTGGTACCAGTCGCGCGCATGCGCTGCACCAGCCCGGCGACCTGGATGTTGTAGGCCTCGTAGCAGTCCTGCTCGAGCAGGCTCTCGTCGCTCGGCACGAACGGAAAGCGCTCGACCTTGCGCAGGAAGCCGATGTCAGCGGCTGGCGGCTTCAGCGCGAATGTCACTTTGCGGTAGAAGGCCTCGCGCTGCCGGCGGTTGTCGTCGAACGTTCCCATCAGGGCGCGTTCCTGCCTGAGCAGGTCGAGATCAACGTCGGCCAGCGTGATCTGGCCGCCCTGGCGGAATCGCTCGCCCTCGGCCAGCAGCACGCCGTTCTCGAAGATCGAGGTCTGGCCGTCCCAGGCGAGATCCGTGGTCGATTCCCCAACCCCGGCGGCCGAATAGACGTAGGCCGCGAGGCAGCGCGCCGACGTCGATTGGCACAGCAGCGCGCGCGAGCGCGCACGGCCGATCGTGATCGGGCTCCCGGAAAGATTGATCAGAACACTCGCACCCGCGAGCGCGAGCTCCGAAGCCGGCGTCACCGGGATCCACATGTCCTCGCAGATCTCGACGCCGATAGTGAGGCCCGGAACGTCCTCGGCGGCGAACAGGAGATCCACGCCGAACGGGGCCTGCAGGCCGCCGAAGGTGATCGTCTCGCCGGCGATGCCGGCGCCGGAGGCGAAATGCCGTCCCTCATAGAACTCGCGGTAGGTCGGCAGGTAAGATTTCGGCACCACGCCGAGGACGTTGCCGCGATGGATGACGACAGCGCAGTTGTAGATGCGATGACCAAAGCGTAGCGGCGCCCCGACGATCAGGACCGTCATCAGCCCCGCGGAGGCTTCAACGATCGCGGCGAGCCCGCGCTCGACGGCATCGAGCAACGGATCCTGCTTGACCAGATCCTCGATCGCATAGCCAGACAGGCACAGCTCGGGGAAAACCGCGACCGCCGCCGACTGCTCGTGGCAGGCATCGGCCGCTGCCAGGACAGCCTTGGCGTTGGCCGTGGGATCGGCGACATGGGACGTGGTGACACAGGCCGCCACGCGCGCAAATCCGTGAGCGTAGATCGAGTGGAAAGTCATCGAGCGCCGTACCCTTAAATCTCTACAATCTCTTCGCTGGCGAAGCCGTTCAGCCCCGGATCCTATGTAGCCCATCGACCGGGTCCCGTGCGAGCCATCCGCCGGCATGCATAACGGACCTGCAGCGCGGCCCGCCCGGCCCCGGCGAGCTCAGGCGCTGCGGGCCAGCACGCCGGGCAGATCGTCGCGCAGCCATCCGGCGATCCGGCGCCAGACATGCGCGTGGGTGCGCGCTCCCATGAACAGTCCAAGATGATTGCTCGGCTCGGAAGCCGCCGCAATGAAGGCTGGCGGTGTGCCGACAAGCCCGGCGGTGGCGAGTGCTTGCGTCGCAGGCACCACATCGTCGTCGAGCCCGGCGAGCAGGAAGATCGGCGCCACGACGTCCTTCAGATGAATCGGGCGGCCGAGCGCGACAAATCTGTCCCCGGCAATCCGGTTCTCCCGGAAAATCCCGTTGACGATCTCGAGATAGTAAGTGCCCGGCAGATTGAGCGTCTCGGCGTTCCAGCGGTCGAAGCGCGCGAGCAGCGCGATGCCCTGCTCATCCGAGAGATCCCGCTGCAATGCCGCCACGATATCGTCGCGGCTCGGCGCCTTGGACCAGAAGTGCAACATCTCCTCGCCGCTGACATTGCCGCCGCCGCGCGAAACGAGCTGGTCGTAGACCAGCTCGGGCGCGTTGCGGGCGAGGCGGGAAAGCGAGGAATCGATCGACAAGTCCACGGGCGCACCGACCAGGACCAGCCGCCGCACCTTGGCTGGAAAGCGCGCCGCGTAGAGCAGCGACAGCCATCCGCCCTGGCAAAGGCCGACGAGATCGACCGGCGCACCGATCTCGTCGATGGCGACGTTGAGGTCGGCGAGATAGCTGTCGATCGAGAGATAGCGCATGCTCGGGGTGGCCGACCGCCAGTCGGTGACATAGACCCTGTCGACACCGCCCTCTTGCAGCGACTGCACCACGCTATGGCCTGGCGCGAAATCAGCGATCAGGGCCCGATGCAGCGCATAGGGGGCGCAGACCAGCGCCGGCTGGCCGGACCGGGTCCGCGAGCAATCGCGCAGCTGCATCGTTGCGAGCTCCAGGGCAACGCTGTTGGGCGTCGTCCATGGCAGGCTGCTCTCACCCTGCTTCGCGGGTCCGCGCTCCAGCCACCAGAAGCAGGCATCCATGGCCAGCTGCGCCGCCGCAAACGGCCACAGCCGTGGATCGTCAGGGGCATGCCCTGGTCCACGTGGCTGTTTGGCGGTCCTCTCCACCATGGCTACCTCTATATCCTCACAGGAACGCCTCGAGGCTGACAACAGCGATGCCGCGGTCCCTGAAACTTTGATGTGTCGCGGCCACCGAGCCGTCGAGATCGATGCCACGGCAGGCATCCTCGATGACGGCCACCTCCAACCCCGCCTTACGCGCATCCTCCGCCGAGAAGCGAACGCAGAAGTCCAGCGCCAGACCGGCGACAAAGACGGTCTTCAGCTCGCGTTCGCGCAAATAGCCGAGCAGTCCTGTCGGCGTCCGATGGTCGTTCTCGAACAGCGCCGAATAGGAATCGATGCCACGGCGAAAGCCCTTGCGCACCACGAGGCCAGCCCGCGTCACGTCGAGATCGCGATGAAATTCGGCGCCCGCCGTGCCTTGCACGCAATGCGCCGGCCATAGCACCTGCGTGCCGTAGTCGAGCTCGATGGCCTGGAACGGCTGCTTGCCCGCATGGTTCGACGCGAACGAGACATGGTCGCTCGGATGCCAGTCCTGGGTCAGCACCACATTGGCGAATTTTTGGGCGATCCGATTGATGGCAGGGACGACCTTCTCGCCACTGGGAACGGCGAGGGCTCCGCCGGTACAGAAGTCGTTCTGCACGTCGATCACCAGCAACACGTCACGGTCGGAAATCTTCATTGCAAGGCCCCACTCGATCCGCCCGGCGTCGGCGCCGGACGCTCCTTCCCAATGTCGATCTTCCGGCGCAGCTTAGCAACCACCGACCGCGTGCGGCGATACCGGGCTGACGGCCGGGATTTGCCTAGAATGCAACGGTTTGACCTTGTCCGTGTTGACTAGGAACAACCAAGCGAGGATTCTCAGACCGTCCGCGGTTTGCGGATCGGATCAGGAACGGAGGCGAAGGTTCCCGAGGGCCGCAAGGCCGCGGAAGCCGCAGGGCTATGGGCATCGGCAAGTCAGGAACCATTCTTCTCGCCGATATCGGCGGCACAAATGCGCGATTTGCGCTGAACCGGAACGATCAGACCGGACCGATCGACTACGTGAAGGTCGCCGACTTCCCGACCGTACGAGAAGCCATCGCGGATGTCCTGGCGGGCCGGTCAGGCGGCGAGCAGCCCCAAAGAGCGGTGCTGGCCGTGGCGGGTCCCGTCACCAACAACCGCTGCGTCATGACCAACAGCCCCTGGGTCATCGACGGCAACGAGCTGCAGCCCGCGCTCGGCTTCGACAGCGTGCATGTGCTGAACGACTTCGAGGTGGTGGCCTGGTCCCTGCCCGCCTTGCAGCCTGCCGATCTGATTCCGCTCGGCGGAGGCGATGGCCTGCCCGGAGAGCCGTTGCTGGTCGTCGGGCCCGGAACCGGCTTTGGTGTCTCCTGCCTGATCGAACGCCATGGTTCGCGACTGGCCGTCGTCACTGAGGCCGGACATGCGACCCTGCCGGCGGAGAATGAGCGCGAGGAACGCGTGATCGCCTGCTTGCGCCGGCGCCTAGGCCATGTCTCCATCGAACGTGGCGCCCTCTCGGGCTCCGGACTGCAGAACCTCTATGAAGCCTTGGGCGAGATCGATGGCGTACAGGTGCCGCACCGCGATGCCGCTGCCATCACCAAGGCTGCGCTTGAGGGCAGCTGTCCCGTCAGCCGCGCGACGCTGGAGATGTTTTGCGCCATCCTTGGCTCGGTTGCCGGCAATCTCGCGGTGACCTTCGGCGCGCGCGGCGGCGTCTATATCGCCGGCGGAATCGTGCCGCGCTTTCGCGAGTTCCTCGCGGCCTCCGCGTTCCGGGCACGCTTTGAAGCGAAGGGACGCTTCCAGGATTATCTGCGCAACATCCCGACCAGGCTCGTGATCAAGCCCGATGCGAGCTTCGTCGGCCTGAAGATGTTTGCCGACCACACTGCGGATTGACGGACGATCACGCTCCGCTGCCGGCGCGTTCCAGTAATTCACAGATGATTCAGCACGCGCCCGGTTCCAGCCCGGAACGTGCTTGCGTGCATGTTTCAGATGCGAAACAATCTCCCCGTGTGTGGCGTAGTTGCGGGGGGCGTGACATGCGTAAGCAGGATCTGGGTTTCGACTATCACCGCTATCACCGTCTGCTGAGCGAAGCGGACAGCGAAGACAAGCGGCTGGCCCTGATCGAACTCCTGATCGAGGAAAAGGCGCGCGACCGGCTGGCTGCTCAGCGCGCGTCGGATCGCGCAGCCATGACGGCCCACACCATCGCCAGGGTGCTGAGGAACGGTCGCAACTGAGCCGGCAAAATCACCTTGTGGCCGTGCGCGTCGGGCGAGATCGGTCAGCCCAGAGTTTTGGTTGACGGCTCGGGAAACATCGAATCGATCATCGCCTTGAGCTGATCCATAGCGATCGGTTTGCGCAGGATCGGCCTGCGCCGGAGCAAGGACGGCAGCAGTTCCGGGCCGTAGCCTGTGGCGAACAGAAACGGTTTTCCGCGACGTTCGATCAGGTCGGCGACGGGATCGACGTAGACGCCCATGAGATTGATGTCGAGGATGGCCATGTCGTATTGCGCGGTCATGGCAAAGGCGCTGGCGTCGCGCACATTGTCCGCTTCCGCGACGACGTGGTGGCCGAGTTCCGCCACCATGTCGGCCATCATCATCCGGATCAACGCCTCGTCTTCGACCAGGAAAACGGAGAGTCCGTCCGCCATATCAACCCCGCAGTCAGCTTACGAAGCTAACCATAACCGAATTGCGGGGAGGATTCACGAATTCGTGGCGGGCGCCGTTAATTCAACCGCGCCCGGACCGATTCAACTTGATCAGTCCAGTCCCCGCTCGTGACTGAGGTGCACCATCTCCTGAATGAAGACCTGCTTCTGCTTGTCGTCGAGGCTCGAATAAAGCGGCTCGGCGGCGTCGGCAACGTTGCGCTGGTCGGCGGCGCGATCAATCAGGAACTGGGCCTCGTTGCGCATCTGCTCGATGATGTCGTCGGGCGGATCCCGCTTGGCCCGCGCAACCCTCAAGTTGAGCCGCTCTGCACCATTATGCCCGAGGTAGTGCATCGCACTCGAGAAGCCGTACCAGTGCTTCTCCTGTTCCGGCGTGAGGTTCAGCTGGGTCTTGATCCGCTCGATGTAGGAATCGCTGTTGGCGACGATCTGTTCGGCGGTCAGCTGCGGCGTGCCGGGCTGGGTGAGAACCGTGACGTCCTTGCCCTTGTCTTGCGGCGCGTTCTTCGCCTCTTTGGTCGCCTTGGCGCCCTTACCCGGCTTGGCACTCTTGGCATCCTTGTCCTTGGCTGCGCCTTGCTGCTTGGCGTCCTTGCTGGACTCCCTGGCGGCCGGCGGAGGATTGCCGCCGTTGTTATTGCCGACGCCGAGCACGCCCGTGAAGACGCCAACCACGCCGCCGATTGCGCCGCCGAGCACGCCACCGACCGGACCTGCGGCCTTGTTCCCGGCCGCAGCGCCTTCCTGAACCCCTTTGACCAATCCCTGAGCATTCGCCCAAGTCGCTGCACCGAGCAACAGCGCGAGCATGGACCCCAGCGCGAGCCATCGTCGCAGGTAAGGCCGCGCTGGCGGCGCCGCATTGATCATTCTCGTCTCCATCGTCGATCCAATTGGTCTTGGCGGGCGGAAGCAAACCACCAGCTGAACTCTATCGTTTCCAGCGCTTTGCGGTCCAGACACAGCCGAGTGCTGTCCACGCCGGAAAAGTCTGTCGCGCGAAGCGGTTATGCAGGCTTATTCGAAACTGCGGCGTAATTGCGCAACGGATCGTTCCGGGTTGGTCTGTGCGCTGTGTGCGTCGCAAAATGTGCGTTCGCGGTTCACGTTCGACGCATGGCCCTGACATGCAGCGACGCGCGTCTTGGGCCCAACGTTAGTTTTAGACGCGGAGCCGCTCGGCTTTCTCGACAGACGCCATCAATCATGATCTGATCGCGCTACCAATTTGCCCCGGGCGGCGTGAATTTTCACGTCGACCGCCGGCATCAATAAGAAAATTCGAAAACAAGAAACTCAAAAATCTCTCAGAGGAAACTCCAACAACAACACCCAGGCGAGGAAACGAGATGTCACGCAAGACACTGACGCGACGTCAATTTGTGGCTGCCACTGCAATGTCCTCCGCGGCGCTGATCACGGCGCCCTACGTCCGGGGCGCCTACGCCGCCGGCAAGCTCTCGATCGGCTTCTGGGACCATTGGGTTCCGAATGCCAACGACGCCTCCACCGCCATGGTCAAAGCATGGGGCGAAAAAGAGAAGGTCGAAGTCTCGATCGACTACATCACCAGCAACAACAACAAGATCCAACTTACGGTCGCAGCCGAGGCCCAGGCAAAATCCGGTCACGACATCCTGCAGATGCCGACCTGGTGGCCGCACGCCTACGCTGAAAATCTCGAGCCGGTGAACGACGTCATGGAGCCGCTCATCAAGCAGAACGGCGAGGTCAACGGCACCGTCAAATATCTCGGTCAGGCCGGCGGCAAGTGGCTCGCCGTTCCCGCAACCCCGGGAAGCCAGATCAAGGGACCCTGCTCCCGCATCGATCTGATGAAGAAGCATGCCGGCATCGACGTGCAGGAGATGTACCCTGTCGGTGCGCCCGCAAAGGCGGACAATTGGACGTTGGAGACCTTCCTCAAGGCGGCCGAGGCCTGCCACAAGGGCGGCGTGCCATTCGGGATCGGCCTCGGCGAAACCACCGACAGCGTCGACACCGCAGGCGCGATCTTCCAGTCGTTCGGTGCCGAGCTCGTCAACGCCAAGGGCGACGTCACGGTGAAGACCGATGCCGTTCGTCAGGCGCTCGAATACTACAAGAAGCTGATCGCCTTCCTGCCGCCGGACGCTCCGTCCTGGGACGATGCCTCGAACAACAAATGGCTGATCTCGGGCCGCGGCGCGATGATCCTGAATCCGCCGAGCGCCTGGGCGGTCGCAAGGCGCGACGCGCCGCAGATCGCCGAGCAGTGCTGGACGCACGGCATGCCGTCCGGGCCCAAGGGCCGGTTCGCACCCTACCTGCCGTACTTCTGGGGCCTCTGGAGCTTCAGCAAGAACAAGGAAGCGGCCAAGAGCCTCCTCACCTACCTGTCGCAGCCGTCATCGATCGAAAAGTTCGTCGCGGCGAGCGGCGGCTACGATCTGCCCGCCTACGCCAACATGACGACGCTGAAGACCTGGGCGGAGGAAGGGCCGCCGAAGGGGACGCTGTATCACTATCCGAACCCCAACAACCATCAGACGCTGTCGATCGCGGCATCTCCCGCGCCGCCCAAGATCGCGCAGCAGATCTACTTCCAGGCGACGTTGACCAAGATGGCGCTGCGCTATGCGCAGGGCGAAAAGATGGAGGCCACGCTCGCCTGGGCCGAAGGCGAGTGCGAGGGCTTCATGCGGAGTTGATGCCGGGCGTGTGCCAGGCGGTTCACGCTTGAGGCGTGAGCCGCCACGCATCGCGTGCCGCCAATCGAGGAAGCCGGTCGATCGGGCCGGCTTCGCCAGTCGACAATTTCCGAGAAAGCTACGCCATGGCCGATGTCGTCGTTGAGCAAGGTCAAGCGGTCCGTGCGGCGCGCGCGCGCAAGCCGGCCAGCCTTCGCAATGTCCTGGGACGAAAATCGACGGTCGCGTTCTTCCTGACGCTGCCGCTGATCCTGCTGATAGCGCTCCTGGTGCTCTATCCCGCCGTCTACTCCGTCCATCTCGCGACCCTGAACAAGTCGATGCAGAAGTTCGTCGGCTTCGGCAACTTCCTGTTCCTGTTCAAGCGCGACACCTTCTGGATGGTGGTGAAGCAATCCTGCATCTTTGCCGTCACGGCCGTGTTCTTCAAGGCGCTGATCGGATTCATCGTCGCCCATTTCGTACACAACATTCCGGCCAAGGGGCAGCGCAAATGGCGCGGCATGCTGCTGGTGCCCTGGGTGATCCCGCCGGCGATGAGCACGCTGGCGTGGCTGTGGCTGTTCGACCCCTCCTACAGCGCCTTCAACTACACGCTCTCATTCTTCGGCATCGGCCCGATCAACTGGCTCGGCGACAATGTATGGGCTCGCTTTTCCGTCATTCTCGTCAACGTCTGGTACGGCGCGCCGTTCTTCATGATCATGTATCTGGCCGCGTTGAAATCGGTGCCGGACCAGCTCTACGAGGCCGCCGCGATCGACGGCGCCAATTGGTGGCAGAAGATCTGGTATGTCACGCTGCCGATGATGCGGAACATCATCGCGATCACGGCGCTGTTCTCGCTGATCGTGACCTTCGCCAATTTCGACATCGTCCGCATCCTGACCTCGGGTGGCCCGCTTGACCAGACGCATATCTTCGCCACCTGGGCCTTCAAGGTCGGCATCGAAGGCAGCGACATTCCGCTTGGCGCCAGCGTCTCGCTGTTCATGGTGCCGATCCTCGCCATCGCAGCGATTTTCATCCTGCGCGATGTCTCCAAACGCGGGAATGAAGCCTGATGAGCACGCTTGCAATCGACAAGGCCGGACCGTCGCGCAAGGTCAAGTACGGCAGCATGAGCCGGGACCGCGCCTGGGCGTTGCGCTGGTCCTACTTCTTCCTGGTGCTGTTCGCGATCTTCTTCCTGACGCCGCCGATCTACATGCTGATCACCTCGCTCAAGAGCAGCGCGGAAATATCGGCGGCGACAAATCCCTGGTGGGTGTTTCACCCGACCTTGTCGAACTATGTCGAGCTCCTGACCTCCAACCAGTTCCTGCGCTTCTTCTGGAATTCGTCGATCGTCTCGCTCGCAGTCGTCCTCGTGACCATGCTGATCAGCGTTCCCGCGGCGTTTGCACTGGCGCGGATGAAGTTCTGGGGCTCGACGACGCTGGCGACCGGCGTCTTCCTCACCTACCTCATTCCGGACAGCCTGTTGTTCATACCGCTGTTCAAGATGCTGGCGATGGTCCAGGACCTGACCGGCATCACGCTGCTGAACCGATGGTACGTGCTGCTGTTCATCTATCCGACGCTGACGGTGCCGTTCTGCACCTGGATCATGATCGGCTATTTCGCCTCCATTCCGAAGGAGCTGGATGAGGCCGCTCTCATCGACGGCGCCTCCTGGCTGCAGACCCTGACGCGGATCTTCATCCCGGTCGCCCTGCCCGGGCTGATCGCAGCGACCATCTTCGCCTTCACCGTGTCCTGGGCGCAATTCCTCTATCCCCTGGTGTTCACGACGTCTGTCGATCAGCTCGTGCTGCCGGTCGGCATCACCACCACGCTGATCAAGGGCGACGTCTTCAACTGGGGACAGATCATGACCGGCGCGCTGCTGGGCGCTGCGCCGCCGCTGATCATCTACGCCTTCCTGATGGACTATTACATTGCCGGCCTGACCGCCGGCGCGACAAAGGGTTGATGGCTCATGGCTGAAGTTGCTTTGCGGAAGGTAGTCAAGCGTTACGACGATGTCGAAGCCGTGCGCGGCATCGACCTCGACATCGCCGACCATGAGTTCATCGTGCTGGTCGGCCCCTCCGGCTGCGGCAAGTCGACGACGCTGCGCATGATCGCAGGCCTCGAGGACATCAGCGACGGCGACATCATGATCGGCGGCGACGTCGTCAACGACGTGCCGCCAAAGGACCGCGACATCGCGATGGTGTTCCAGAACTACGCGCTCTATCCGCACATGACGGTCGCCGAGAACATGTCGTTCGGGCTGCGCCTGAAGCACTACCCCAAGGCCGAGATCAAGGCACGGGTGACGGAGGCCGCGCGCCTCCTCGACATCACCGACCTGATCGACCGCAAGCCGAAGCAGCTCTCCGGCGGCCAGCGCCAGCGCGTCGCGATGGGCCGGGCCATCGTACGCAACCCGAAGGTCTTCCTGTTCGACGAGCCGCTGTCCAATCTCGACGCCAAGCTCCGCGTGCAGATGCGGATCGAGATCAAGAAAGTGCACCAGAAGGTGCGCACCACCACGGTCTACGTCACCCACGACCAGGTCGAGGCGATGACGCTGGCCGATCGCGTGGTGGTGATGAACAAGGGCCGGATCGAGCAGATCGGCACGCCGAACGAGCTCTACCACAAGCCGGCGACGCGCTTCGTCGCGGGCTTCATCGGCTCGCCGGCGATGAACTTCATTCCGTGCCGTCTCGAGGATGTCGGCGGCAGGCTCCAGATCCGCCTCACCGACCGCATCGCCTTCCCGCTGCCGCCGGCCCGCGCCGCGCGCTACAACGCGCTGCCGCGCACCGACAAGCTGCTGCTGGGGCTCCGGCCCGAGCATCTCACCGAGTCGCACGCGCATCTGGAGCCCGGCGTCGAGACCTTCGACACCGTGCTCGACGTCACCGAGCCGATGGGGATGGAGACGCTGGTCTATTTCGGGCTCGAGGGCACGCCGATCTGCGGCCGCGTCAATCCCAATGCCGGCGCCAAGGACGGGGCACCCATGCGTTTGGCGATGGACCTCAACAATATGCACCTGCTAAACGAGGCAACCGGCGTCGTCTTGTGACGGCCGGACAAGAAACTCGCGCAGGCAGGGGACGATGGGGACCAACAAGAAGAAGATTTTCGTTACACAAACTTTGTCGCAAGGTGCACGCGCCCTCCTCACCCGGCGGGACGATATCGAGCTCGTCGAGTTTGCGAACCTGATCTCGGCGAAGGACTTCGAGGCCTTGTTGAAGAGCCATGCCCCTGTCCACGGCGTGGCCCTTGGCGCAACGGCCTTCGGCGAGACCGAGCTCGAAGCCGCCAGGGACATGAAGGTGGTGACCCGGATCGGCGTCGGCTACGACGCCGTCGACGTGCCCGCCCTCTCCCGCCGCAAGGTGCCGCTGATGGTCGCGGGCAGCGCGAACTCGCCCTCAGTCGCGGAAGCGGCGCTGTTCATGATGCTGACGCTGGCCAAGCGCGCGCAGGAGATGCACGCCTGTGTCAGGGACGGCAAATGGGCCGACCGGCTCGGCATGCTGCCGTTCGACCTCTACGGCAAGACCGTGCTGATCGTCGGCTTCGGCCGCATCGGCAGTCGCACCGCCAAGCGCTGCCTGGCATTCGAAATGAACGTCCAGGTCTACGATCCCTACAAGGAAGCCGCCGAAATCAAGGCCGCCGGCTGCGAGCCCGTCACCGGCCTCGACGCGGCGCTCCCCAACGCCGATTTCGTCACCATCCACTGCCCGAAGACGCCGGAAACCGTTGGTCTGTTCGATGCTGACAGGATCGGGCGGATGAAGCCGAACTCCTACCTCATCAACACCGCGCGCGGCGGCATCGTGAAGGAGGCTGCGTTGTACGACGCCCTGATCTCCGGCAAGCTCGCCGGCGCCGGCATCGACGTGTTCGAGGTCGAGCCGCCGCCGGTCGGCAACGCGCTGTTCGCGCTGCCCAACGTCATCGTCGCCCCGCATGTCGCCGGCGTGACAGTCGAAGCCGTCCAGCGCATGAGCGAGCAGACCGCGCGTAACATCCTGAGTGTGCTCGATGGCGATCCGATCAGGCAGAACGTGATCAACCAGGACGTGCTGGGCTGAGCCGAACTGCGGGCGGGCATCGGATGCGCCCGCCTTCGGAGTGCCAGAAAGCGTCCCATTTTGGTGCAGATCGAGCCCCAACTCAGCCTTAATCAAACGCGCGTAATAAGACCCGCCGCGGCGGCAGTGGGACAGACTGGCCGGCCGCGTCGAGCTGGAGGATGAACCCTTGTCAGAGATCGACCCGACCGACCACGCGCTCGCCACCATCGCCAGCATCCTGGAGCACCCCGAGCCCGTCCTCGTCGTTCGTGAAACCGAAACCATCCGGGAAACCGAAACCATCCGGGAGACCGAGATCGTCGTCGTCGCTGAGGAGCCGTCGGTCGAAGAACATCATGCTGTCGAAGAGCATCCGATGATCGACGAGCAGCCGCTGGTGCCGGAGCACATCGATGCGGATGGCTACAGCAAGGTTGGCCCCGGTCCGATGGTCGCGATCCGCCTCAAATGGACGGTCCATCGCGGCGATGACGGCCAGTTCTACGTCCATGAGACCATCGGAGAGCAATCTGCCCCCGTGGTCAGCGGCCCGATGACGAGCGAGGCCGCCGTGCGCTTCGTTGACGAACGGGAGGACGAGTCACATCGTCGCTTCGAAGAGCTGCGCAGCGAGATCGCCGGCCGAAGTTCGCTCGCCGACTACGAGCGCAAGGGCGAAGCGTAAGGGTTTTCCGTGGCCCGGCATCTCGGTCACCTCTCCCGATGGAGAGGTGACCATCGAGCCTGGCCCTACTTCCTGCCGAGATAATCCTTCTTCACCAGCTCGACGCCGGCGTGCCGCAACAGGTCGTAGGCGGTGGTGACGTGAAAGAAGAACTGCGGGACGCTGAATGTCAGCAGCAGCGTCCGCCCGGTGAAGGGCAGCTCGGTCCCGTTCTTTAACCTGAAGACGACATTCCGTTCCGCAGCCGCGTCGATCTCCGCGCGCGGCAAGCTTTCGATGAACTCGATGGACGTTGCGATGCGCGCCTGAAGACCGGCCATGTCGTGCTCGAGGGCCGGCAGCGCCACCGGCTCGCACTGCGCCAGCAAGGCCGGCGCGACCACCGCATGACGACAGGCTTCGCCGACCTGCTGCGCCAGATCGTACATGTTCGGCGCAAGGCGCATGCCGAGCAGAACCGTCGGATTGAACTTACGGGCCTCCGCATGGGCGCCGCCCTTGTCGAGCAGCGCTGACAGGTTGCGCAAATAAGGCACGAAGAGGCCGACTGAGGCCTCGTACATCGAGATCGTCACCTCTGGATTCCCTTCAATTCTGCCTCGCCAGCGACGGGCATCTGGTCTAAATCCACCGCTCAAGGGCTGCACAATGACAGCTCGGGCATGGGTGGAAAAGAGATGATCGTTCGGTTGTGGACGGCTTTGGCCGTGGCGTTGCTGCTGAATGTCCCGGCGCAGGCACAGCAGGCCGTGCCCTCGCGCCTCGACGAGATCGTCAACCGCGGCACGCTCCGCATCGGCATGACCGGCGACTACAAGCCCTTCACCTATCTGGACAAGACCACGCAGCAGTTCAGCGGCTTCGACGTCGACATGGCGCAGGCCCTCGGCAAGGCGCTCGGCGTCAAGGTCGAATTCGTGCCCACCGCGTGGCCTAAGCTGATGAAGGATTTCGAGGCCGACCAGTTCGACATCGCCATGGGCGGGGTCTCGGTGACGCTCGACCGGCAGAAGAAAGGCTTGTTCTCCACACCGATCATGCGCGAGGGCAAGACCCCGATCGCGCGCTGCTCCGATGTCGGCAAATACCAGACGCTTCCCGACATCGACAAGAAGGGCACCCGCATCATCGTCAATCCCGGCGGCACCAACGAGCGCTTCGCGCGAGCCAACATCAGGGATGCCGAGATCACTGTCTTCGCCGACAACACCGTGATCTTCGATGAAATTGCCAAGGGCAACGCCGACCTGATGATGACCGACGCGTCCGAAACCCGCTACCAGCAGAAGCAGCATGCCGGCGTGCTCTGCGCGGTGCATCCCGAAAAGCCGTTCGACTTCTCCGAGAAGGCTTATTGGCTCCAGCGCGACATGGCGCTGAAAGCCTTCGTCGACCAATGGCTGCACATCTCCATGGAGGACGGCAGCTACAAGAAAATCTACGCCGCCTGGTTCGACTAGCTGATGCACTCGCGGCGTGCGCCCGTCGTCACTCCAAGTGCGCGCGGAAAAAGGCGACAGCCGCGGCATTGAACTCGTTGTGAAACGCGGTGCGATCGAAGCCTGGCGGATCGGTGCACAGGATTGGCGCCATCTCTGCGAGTTTGGGCGGACATGGAGTAATGAAGGAGAAATGTGCGGAGTTCGGCACGGTCCGATAGTCGGGCCGTACGGGTAGCAGCGGTACCAGCAAATCGATTGCTTCGGGCGCGACGCCGTCGCCACCGAGCGCGGAACGCCACAGCAGCAGTGGGATTGTCACGTTGGCTAGGCGCTCACGACTGAAGAGGCCCTCAAAGAGGGGCGGATCCGCCAATATCGCGGCTCTCACGCGAGGATCGTGGACCGCCGGCGCGGTCGGCAGGCGGCCCTCGCGAATATCCCGACATTTCGGCGTTGTGGTCCCCTCGCAGAGCGCAGCCAGAGCGCCGAAATCGGGATTGCCGCCGATTACCACGAGACCGGTATAGGCACCGCGTGAAAATCCAAACAGGCCGACCTGCTGCGGGTCCAGTACCGCAGCTTGCTTCCAGGCACCGAGCATGAAATTCGTGAGGCGCTTCATGTCGGCGGGGCGTTCGACCAACACAGAGAATTCATCAGTCCGGCTACTGTCCCTAGCGGTGTCGCCCGGATGGTTGACGGTGGCAACTACGAAGCCGGCGTCGGCCAACGCAGCCGCGGTGTCACTATGCGACAAAAACGAGCCGCGCCGCCCGTGCGAGATGACAATCAGCGGCAGCCGATTGCCCGAAACCGGACAATCCTTGACGCCTGGAACCACGACCCCGCCCCCCAGCGGGACCTCAGACTGCGGCGCCGCGCACGGTGTCCACACCATCCCCCTGAGCGCTGGCCCACGGGCATCGGCCGGCACTTCGAGAAAGCTCAACCCAGCCGCTTGCGCCAGCGTCGCGACGAGGCAGCAGACTGCGGCCAGAACTCCTCTGCCAAGCCTCGGTCGTGACATCAACGTGTGCTTCTACATATTCTCAACCATAGCGGTTATACCTGTCCATTCCCCGCCCCGTCTAGGGGTGACGCCGCGGGTGTCCAACCCTAGGCTGACTTTGCTGTCATTGAACCCGGTACTATCGGCGAACGACTTACACCAACGACAGTGATCTAGATCACTTTTTGCGAGCGAACCGGCGCGTAAGCGTTGGTCCGGGGACCACCTGTTCAGGAGACGGAAATGAGGAAGCTGTTGGCCACGGCCGCATTCCTTTTGGCGAGCACCGCAGCGCAGGCGCAGTACACGTTCGAATATGGCGGGCGCACCATCCGCATCGATCCGGACCGCGGCACGGTGCAGATCCCCGGCGTCTACGACAACACCGGCCAGAGCAAGGCCAAGAAGGCCAAGAAGGCCAAGAAGAACGAGACGGCCCCGGGCCAGCAGGCGCCGCAGCAGGCCACGGTCGAGCCCCAAACGCCGGCCGCGCCAGCTCCCGCCCCCGCTCCCGTCGCCCCACCGCCCGCGGCTGCGCAGGCACCTGTGCCCGCTGCACCCGCCGCAGCAGCACCGCCTGCTCCGCCTCCGGCGGCAACCGCCAGCAATGCGCCGGCCGAGACTGCCGTGCTGCCGCCGCCCGCGCCGCCTCCGGCGCCTGCACCAGCCACGCAGCAGGCAGTTCCGGCCGTGCCACCGCCGCCGGCCCCGGCCGTGGCTGCGGCGCCGCCCGCTCCGACCCCGCCAACCGCCCCCGTCCAGGCGGCTGCCGTCGCGCCGCCTGCTCCTGCAGCGGCGCCCACGCGCGATCTCAATTCACCGCTCGGCGTCTGGCTGACCGAAGAGAAGGAAGGCAAGGTCCGCATCGAGCAATGCGGCAGCAATCTCTGCGGCTATTCGGTCGACAGCAGATCGAACCAGAACGGCGAGCAGGTCCTGATCAACATGAAGCCCGGCAAGGACCAGAAATGGTCCGGCCGCATCCTCGATCCAAACTCCGGCTCGACCTATGATTCCACCATCGCGATGAAAGGCACCGACCGGCTGCGCGTGCAGGGCTGCGCGTTCGGCGGCATGTTCTGCGGCGGCCAGACCTGGACCCGCGTGAACTGAGTTTTTTGCACGCTCCAATACCGAGTCATTCCGGTCCGGGACTCGAGAGATTTAGCCGATCGCGGCTCCGTACTCCGCGTCGGTGACCGGCTCGAGCCAGGTCGAGTAGACGCCGTCGAGCGCTTCCTGCATGGCGATGTGGCACATGGCGTTGGTTGGCGATGCCCCGTGCCAGTGCAGTTCGCCCGGCGGAATCCAGACGGTGTCGCCGGGACGGATCTCGCGGATCGGCCCGCCCTTGGCCTGGATGCGGCCGACGCCGGAAATGACGTAAAGCGTCTGCCCGAGCGGATGGTGATGCCAGTTGGTGCGCGCGCCCGGCTCGAACGACACGCGCGAGCAGTTCAGCCGTGCCGGCGCGGGCGCCATGATCACGGGGTCCTGCAAGACAGTGCCGGTGAAGTGTTCCTTGGGCGCGTGGCGGGTCGGCCGCGTGCCTGCAACAGTGATCTCCATCGAAATGACCTCTCTTCTTCCCGGTTACTTCTTGCTCGCGGCGTAGCGCGCCTTGGTTTCGGCATTCATGGGGTAGAGGCCCGGCAGCACCGCGCCGTTGTTCACCTCGTTGACGATCCAGGCCTCCATCCGCTCCTGCTCGACGCCCTCGGCGAGGACGTGATCGAGCATCGCCTGCGGGATCAGGACGCAGCCGTCCTGATCGGCGACGACGATGTCGTTCGGGAAAACGGCAACGCCGCCGCAGCCGATCGGCTCGCCCCAGCCGACGAAGGTGAGGCCCGCAACGGAAGGCGGCGCGGCATAGCCGTCGCACCATACAGGAAGATTGGTGCCGAGCACGCCCTCGACGTCGCGCACGACGCCATCGGTGACCAGCGCGGTGACGCCGCGCTTGACCATGCGCGCGCACAGGATGTCGCCGAAGATGCCGGCATCGGTGATGCCCATGGCGTCGACCACGGCGATGCATCCTTCCGGCATCGCCTCGATCGCGGTGCGGGTCGAGATCGGCGACGACCAGGATTCCGGCGTCGCCAGATCCTCACGCGCCGGCACGAAGCGCAGGGTGAAGGCCGGACCCACCAGGCGCGGCAGACCCGGGCGGAGCGGCCGGGCTCCGCGCATCCACACATTGCGCAGCCCCTTTTTCAGCAGGACCGTGGTGATCGTGGCGGTGGTGATGCCGGCGAGGGTCTTGCGGGCTTCGGGGGACAGCGACATGGACGAGAACGAGCTCCGGATAGGCGGGAAAGAACGCGCGCATCTTGCGAGCCGCAGCCCTTGCGTCAAGGGCCAAGAGGGTCCCAATTACGCAGGGCCGCCGAGCTGTTATGCGACGCGATAACAAGGCTTTATCGGCTCCCCCTGCATTAATTTATTGGACTTGCGGGCGCATTTACGCGAAGCAGGGTGACGCGGAACTCAACGTCGAGCCCGCGCACTTCCAAAAGTCCGATTTCGACAGCTCTTCGACAGCTCAATGGCCGCGACGCTTCCCCCGCCCCGCCTTCTGCCCAGTGGCGACAGCGCCGTCACGGTCGAGTTCAGCCGCACGATCGACGAGGACGCCAACCAGCGCGTGCTGGCGCTCGACAAGGCGCTCGCAGCGAGCCCCATCGACGGCATCACCGAGACCGTGCCGACCTATCGCTCGCTGCTGGTGCACTACGACCCCGAAAAGATCGGTTTCGACGCGCTCGGCGAAAAGATCCTCCCGATCGCCACCCGGCCGTTGCCGCCGGTCACCAAGGCGCGCCGCTGGCGCATTCCAGTCGCCTATGGCGGCGAGCATGGCATCGACCTCGAGGATGTCGCGAAGGCGCTCAACACCACGCCCGACGACATCATCGCCCGACATGCGGGCGGCGACTACAAGGTCGCCATGATCGGCTTCACGCCGGGCTGGTCCTATCTCAGCGGCCTCGACAAATCGCTGCACATGTCGCGGCGGCAGAATCCGCGGCTGCTGACGCCGGCCGGCACGATCTCGATCGGCGGCATCCAGGCCGGGATCCAGTGCCTCGCCGCGCCGAGCGGCTGGCATCTGCTCGGCCGCACGCCGGTGCGAACCTATCAGCTCCACCGCAATCCGACCTTCCTCACTGAGCCCGGCGATCGCGTGACGTTCTTCGCCATCGACCACAAGACGTTCGCGGACCTGGACCGCGCCGCGGAAGCCGGCGAGATCGTCGCCGAGCAGGTGGACGCATGAGCCGCCTGGTCGTCGCCAGCATCGGCCCTGCGAGCTCGGTCCAGGATGGCGGCCGTTTCGGCGCACAGCGCTACGGCTTGACGGTCAGCGGGGCGATGGACCGCCTGTCGCTCGCGGCGGCGAACACGCTGGTCGGCAACGAGCCTTTCGCGGCAGCCGTGGAGATCGGCCCGTTCGGCGCCTCCTTCACTGCCCGCGACGGCGCCGTCCGCATCGCGATATCAGGCGCGCCGCGCAATGCGGACATCGCCGGGACCCCGGTCGCGATGGACACATCGGTGACGCTGAAGGACGGCGAGACCCTGACGCTCGGTTTTGCCCGCGGCGGCGCCTTCACCTATCTCGCGATCGAGGGCGGCATCAAGGGCGAGCTGGTATTCGGCAGTCTCGCAGTCAATGCCCGCGCGGGCCTCGGCAGCCCCTACCCGCGCCCGCTCCAGGCCGGCGACGAGTTCAGCGTCGATGCTGCGAGCGGTACGCCGGAGCGACGCATCGAATTGCCGAAGCCTGCGACAGGTCCGATCCGGGTCCTGCTGGGCCCGCAGGACGACGAGTTCGACGAGGCCAACAAGGCGCTGTTCCTGAACAGCGAGTGGAAGATCTCGGCAACTTCCGACCGCATGGGCTACCGGCTCGAAGGCCCCGCGATCAAGCATCTGCACGGCCACAACATCGTCTCCGACGGCACCGTCAACGGCAGCATCCAGGTGCCCGGCAACGGCGCGCCGATCGCACTGATGATGGATCGCGGCACCTCCGGCGGCTATCCGAAGATCGCAACCGTGATTACGGCCGATGTCGGCCGCCTCGCCCAGACCTCGGCGGGAACCGCGTTCCGCTTCAAGGCCGTCAGCATGGCCGAGGCGCAGGACGAGGCGCGCAAGTTTGCACGGTTGATCCGCAGCCTGCCCGATCGGCTGCGCTCCTCCGACACCGTCGCGCTCAACATCGCGGCGCTCAGCGATGCTAACGTGGCGGGCTATGCGGTCAGCGCGGTCGATGCCGGGACCTGGCAGGTCACGGCCGAGCCGTAAGCCACAACGAAGACCAGAGGCGGAGAGCACCCATGAAGACAGTCGATCTCAATTGCGATCTCGGCGAAGGTTTCGGCGCGTGGGAGATGGGCAACGACGCCGCGATGATCGAGCTCGCAAGCTCGGTCAATGTCGCCTGCGGCTTCCATGCCGGCGACCCCGACATCATGCGCCGGACGGTGGAGCTGGCGAAAGCGCGCGGCGTCTCGGTCGGCGCGCATCCCGGCTATCGCGACCTGCACGGCTTCGGCCGCCATCCGATCGCGGGCCTGAAGGCTTCCGAGATCGAGAACCTCGTCGCCTACCAGATCGGCGCGCTGCAGGCGATCGCGACCGCCGCCGGCCACAAGGTCACGCATGTGAAGGCGCATGGTGCGCTCTCCAATGTCGCCTGCGAGGACGACATGACCGCGAAGGCGATTGCCGCCGGCATCAAGGCGGTCGATCCCAGCCTGATCTTCGTCGTGCTCGCCAATTCCAAGCTGGTGAAGGCCGGCGAGGCGGCCAATCTGCCGATGGTGCACGAGGTGTTCGCCGATCGCGCCTATGAGGACGACGGCAACCTCGTCTCGCGCAAGAAGCCCGGCGCGGTGTTGCACGATGCCAAGGCCATCGCGGACCGCGTGGTGCGGATGGTGCAGGACGGCGCGGTCGTCTCAGTCACCGGCAAGGTCATCAAGATGCGCACGGACACGGTGTGCATCCACGGCGACACGCACGGCGCCGTCGACATCGCGCGCGGTGTGCGTCAGGCGTTGAAGGCTGCAGGGATCGAGGTTGCGCCGTTCAAGCGCGGGTGAGGCTTGTTCGTAGGGCGAATTAGTGCGTAGGGTGGGCAAAGCGAAGCCTGCCCACCATCAAGATTGAGATCGTTGAGCGCTGATGGGCACGGCGCGAAGAGCGCGCTTTTGCCACCTTGCGAGAACTCTAAAACGGATGCACTGAGAGCGTGCCGAACACGATCGCCGCGATGACCGCAAACGCGCTGTAGAGCGCCAGATGATGGGCGTTCGCCCGGGTCTGCCGCGAGAGCGAGCGCGCGTAGAAGTGCAGCCTGGCTTCCGCCGATAGTTCGCGCATGGTCGATCTCCAACGCCCCATTTGCGGGAGTATGAGGGATCAACCAGGGCGGGAGGCAAGATGGTGGCAAAAATAGCGATGCGCCTCCTCCGAGGCGGCCGTCTCGCAGACGTAAATTCTCTTGGGGCCCAGGTTCCGAGAATCTTATTCGTTCAAATCCGAGCCAGTCGGAACCGGCTCGGATAACAGTGAGCGCAGCGGTCAGTACACATCCGCCTGGAAGCGGCCGGTCTTCTTCAGCTCGGCGACGAAACTGACGGCCTCGTCGGTCGAACGCGCACCGAACTGTGCGACGATGTCGACCAGCGCGCGCTCGACGTCCTTGGCCATGCGCTTGGCATCGCCGCAGATGTAGAAATGCGCGCCGTCGGCAAGCCAGGTCCACAATTCGCGGCCGACCTCGCGCATGCGGTCCTGCACATAGAACTTCTTCTCGCCGTCGCGCGACCAGGCGAGCGACAGGCGCGTGAGCACGCCCGATGTCTTCATGGCGTTGAGCTCGTCCTGGTAGAAGAAGTCACAATCGCTGCGCTGATGGCCGAAGAACAGCCAGTTCTTGCCGGGTACACCGGTCGCCTTGCGGTCGAGCAGGAAGGCGCGGAACGGCGCGATGCCGGTGCCGGGGCCGATCATGATGATGGGCGTCTTCGGGTCCTGCGGCAGGCCGAAACCGTGCGCCTTCTGCACGTAGACCTTGAGCTTGTCGCCGTCATTGATGCGCTCGCCGAGGAAGGTCGAGGCGACGCCGAGCCGCTTGCGCTTGCCGACGACGTAGCGCACGGAGTCCACCGTCAGCGACAGCCTTCCGGGCGTGGCATTGTGCGAGGACGAGATCGAATAGAGCCGCGGCTGCAGCGGCTCCAGCGCCTCGACGAAGGCTTCGGGGTGCGGCCGCGTGCCCGAAAACTTCTGCAGCGCCGCCATGACGTCGAGGGTGGCAGCATCGCCGTCGGGATCCTCGCCCTGCGCCAGCGCCCGCGCCTTCTCGCGCGCCGCGCCGCCGGTGATGAAGGAGATCAGCTCGAACAGCGTGTCGGGTGCCGGCGACAGCGAGACGTCGTCGATCAGCACCTCGCGCAGCGTCTTGCCATTGACCCTCGTCGTGTGGGAGGCGCCGAGCAGCGCGATGATCTGGTCGACGAGGCCGACATCGTTGCGCGCGAACACGCCGAAGGAATCGCCGACGACGTAGTCGAGCTTGCTCTCGGAGAGATCGAACTCGACGTGATAGGTCTCCTTCTCCGACTTGCCCTTGTTGAGAAGGCGGCGTGACAGGAAGGTTGCGGTCACAGGGTTGTCGCGCGAACGGCCTGGCTCTGCGATCGTCACGGTCACGGCGGGTGCCGCCGCGTCCGGCTTGTCCGCCGCTTTGGCCACCGGGGCCTTGTCGAGCTCCTCGTACAGCGACTTCAGCATCCGCGCGGTTTCCTTGCCGCCGGGAACGCAGAGGTTGAGCCGCGCTTCGCTGCGGCCCGCGATCGCCTCCGAATAATCGTGGCAATTGTAGCCGCACTGGCCGCAGTCCTGCTGCGCCATCGCCGCCATCATCTTGCGGCGCAGGGGTCGTCCCTCGGCGAGCTTCATCCGCTCGGCAATCGGCATGGTCTGGTCGTGCCACGGCGCCTCGCCATCGTCGCCGTCACCGGCTTGCATGACGGCCGCGCCCTGCTCCGCCGACAATGGAGTTGCGACGTCGGGCGAAAGCAGGCCGGCGAAGAAGCCGTTCAGCCAGGAGCGCTGCGCGTCGGAGAACGGCGCGCTGGGTGGGATGATGTCGAGCTTGGGCGGAGGGGTGATCTGGTTCATGCGGACACCTGTGCATCGGCAAGCTTGCGCAGCGTTTCGCCGTCATGGCGGCGCACAAAAGACAGGAAGGTTTCGTCGGGAGACGAGCGATGGGCGATATAGGCCTTGAGCAGTCGTTCGACCGTCTTCGGCGCGTCCTCGGCCTTGAGGTCGTGATAGACCTCCTGCCCGACATCGGCGTCGGGACCAAAGCCGCCGCCGGTGAAGAGGTGATAGCCTTCGACCGTGTCTTCCTCGCCGACCGGCACACGCGCGCCGATCAAGCCGATGTCGCTGATGTAATGCTGCGCGCAGGAATGATGACAGCCGGTGACGTGGATGTTGACCGGCTTGTCCATCGCGACGCGCGGCTCGCACCAGTCGCCGATCTCGGCGGCATGGCGCTTGGTGTTCGCCGCGGCGAAGCGGCAGCCGGCATTGCCGGTGCAGGCGATCAGGCCGGCGCGGATATGCGAGGCTTCCACGGCGAGCCCGATCTGCTTGATCGCCGCGACCGCAAGCTCGACATTCTCGTCGCGCACGCCCGGGATCAAGAGGTTCTGCCAGACCGTGAGGCGGATCTCGCCGTCACCGAGATCCCGCGCGACCTTGGCGAGGCCGCGCATCTGGTCGGAGCTGAGCTTGCCGAGGGTCAGCGAGACGCCGATCCAGTTGATGCCCTCCTGCTTCTGCTTGTGCACGCCGACATGCGCCATGCGATCCGCGGCGGGCCGCGGCGCGAACGCCTCTTCCGGCACGCGCGTGAATGGTGCCTTCAGCCGCTCCTCAACGAGCTTGAGAAAGCCGTCATGGCCCATGGCGTCGAGCACGTATTTCAGCCGCGCCTTGTTGCGGTTGGTGCGGTCGCCATGGTCGATGAACACGCGCACGATGGCGTCGGCGACGGCCGTCGCCTGCTCCGGCTTGACGATGATGCCGGAATATTTTGCAAAGTCCTTGTGGCCGGTGATGCCGCCGAGGCCGAGGCGGAACCAGACGCCCGGCTCGACGCCGAAACCGTCCTTCACCTCATAGGCCGTGAACGCGATGTCGTTGGTCTCTTCCAGCACCGCGATCCGGCCGGCGCCGTCGAAGGCGACGTTGAACTTGCGCGGCAGGCCGTAGAGCGAGCGGTCGTTGAGGATGTGGTAGTGCCATTCGCGCGCATAGGGCCGCGTGTCGATGATTTCCTGCGGATCGATGCCGGCCGTCGGCGTTCCCGTCACGTTGCGGATGTTGTCGGCGCCGGAGCCGCGCGAGCACAGGCCGAGGTCCTGGATGCCCTCGATCAGCTTCACCGCGTTCTTCGGTGGAATCTCGCGCAGCTGGAGGTTGGCGCGCGTCGTGACGTGGCTGTACGGGCCGCAGAGCTCGTCGGCGAGATCGGCAAGGCCAGCCAGCTGCCAGTGCTTCATGATGCCGTTCGGAATACGCAGGCGGCACATGTAGGAGTCCTGCGTCGGCGCGACGTAGAAGATTCCGTAATAGCGCCAGCGAAAATTGTCAGCCGGGCTCGGTGGCGCGTTGTCGTGCGCCTGCTGGCGCAGCCGCGGATAGGCATCGAAGGGATGCTCGTCGCGCTTGAACTTCTCCTGGTCGGCGAGCTTCTTGCCGGACGCGATGACCTTGTCCTGCGCCTTGATGTGCACGGCGTCGGGACCGGTCGGCTCGGCATTCGCCTTGCCGGCCCCCGCGCCGAGACCGCGGCCCACCCGGCTGATCTGCAAGCCGGTGGTGAAGCCTTCGAGATAGCGTTTCTGCTCGTCGGTGAAGTCGACTGAGAGCGTTTCGATTTTCATGGTCGGTAACGAAGCTCCTGCGGCCACCAAAGTGGCTTCGACGGAAATTGTGCGACCCGCGGGAAACTCGGCCGGCACAAGAGCCCGCTTCGCAACCCGACGGTCCATTCAGCTTCGTTGCTGTGGGACTTGGCTCAGCAGGCACCTATGACAAGCTGGCCGCAGTGCAAGATTCAAGTTGCGTGCCAGCTCGATCGAAATAAAAAACCTATTGATATCAGGTGATTATGACACGCTTCGGAAAATACTGGTCCGAGAGCTCTCCCGAAATTCGAGCAGTCAGCCCAAACATTAGCCAACGAACTTACGTGCTCGAAAACGAAGCAGATCCGAATCAGGCCTTCCAGCGCCCGACCTCGAAGGCTTCCAGATGCCCCCGGATGTTGTCGGGATCGAACACAGGCCCGGCGAAGGCGCCGAACGCCGCTGGAGCTTCGACGGGCGCCGTGCTGCCCAGGGCTGCGTCGTAAAGGTCGGGCCTGAACACCGCCATTGCCGTCTTGACGCCGTCCGGGGTCAGGGCCGTCTGCCCCCAGCGCACCATCTGGGCATAGAGCCAGGCGGCCTGGACCGGATCGGGGCGCCCTGCCCCTTCGCGCCCGACGAGGAGGTAGCGGCCGCTTTCGCGAAAGGTGCCGTCGGGCGAGATCTTGAGGCGTCCGGTGAGGGTGCGCTGGATGACCTCGGCATCGACGCCGATCCGCTCCGGCTGGGCCAGGATCTGCGCCGCCTCCGTGCGGTTCTCGGGATGCTCGATGAACTCGGCGGCTTTCACGGCCGCGCGCACCAGGGCTGCGACCACGTCCGGATTCTTGTCGGCCCAGGCCTGGCGGACCGCTAGCACCTTCTCCGCCGCACGGACCAGGATGTCGGAGACGAAATGCAGGATGTGACCGATGCCCAGATCGACCGCGACCGAGTTCCAGGGCGCGCCGACGCAGAATGCATCGACATGGCCGTTCTTGAGGCTGTCGACCATATAGGGCGGCGGCAGCACCACGAGGCGCACGTCCTCGTCGGGATCGACGCCCGCCGCGGCCATCCAGAACCGCAATTGATAATTGTGGGTGGAGAACGGGAAGGTCATGCCGAAGGTCAGCGGCTCGGCCCCTGCCTTGCGCCTGATGGCAACGACCTTCGCCAGCGCCTTCGCGGTCGCCATCGGGTCAAACCGATCGCCGTCGATCTCCTCCATCAGTGCGGCATGGAGCGCCGGCGACACCGTGATGGCATTGCCGTTGATGCCGAGGTTGAAGGGCGCGGCGATCGGCACCTTGACGTGACCGAGCCCGAGCGAGGACGCGATCGCCACCGGCGCCAGCAGATGCGCCGCGTCGAACAGGCCGATATTGAGCTTGTCGCGCACGTTCGACCAGGAGACCTCGCGCACCAGTTCGACGTCGAGCCCCTCGGCTGCGGCAAATCCCTTGTCGACGGCGACGATCAGCGCGGCGGCATCGACCAGCGGAATGAACCCGATGCGGAGGGGAACGGTCATTTCAGCATCTCCGACGCGGTGATGATCGACTGCGCGATCTCGCCGATTTTCTTCTTCTCGCGCATCGCGGTGGAGCGCAGCAGCACATAGGCCTCGTCCTCGGTCAGGCCCTTCACTTTCATCAGAATGCCCTTGGCGCGCTCGATGACCTTGCGGTCCTCGAGCTGCGACTTGGTCCGCTCCAGCTCTTCCTGGAGCTTGGCGAAGGCGTTGAAGCGGGACACGCAGAGGTCGAGGATCGGCTTGATGCGCTCCTTCTTCAGGCCGTCGACGATATAGGCGGACACCCCCGCCTCGACCGAGGCCTGGATCGAGGCTGAATCGCTCTGGTCCACAAACATGGCGATCGGCCGCTTCACGGCGCGGCTGACCTGGAACATCGCCTCCAGCACGTCGCGGCTGGGGTTCTCCAGGTCGATGAGGATGATGTCGGGGTCGACCGCATAAATACGGGCGAGCAGGCTCTGCATTTCGCTGATATGGACGACCTGGGTGAATCCGGCGTCCCGCAACCCTTCCTCGAGGATCGCGGCCCTGACAGGGCTTTCGTCGACGATCACGATTTTGGGCGACTGTTCGGCGCTCATGGCTCACTCACGGCAGCTGATTCATCCATAGCACGCCGGAACGCCCTGCAAAGGGTTGTAATTATGGGCAATTGGGACTAGCTCAGGCCGGTCAATCAGGCAGATCAGATATGGATCAGGCGGCTGCGCCCAAGGTCAGCTTCGTGTCGCTCGGGTGTCCCAAGGCATTGGTGGATTCCGAGCGCATCATCACGCGCCTGCGCGCCGAGGGCTACGAGCTCGCCCGCAAGCATGACGGGGCCGACATCGTCATCGTCAACACCTGCGGCTTCCTCGACAGCGCCAAGCAGGAGTCGCTCTCGGCGATCGGCGAGGCCATGGCCGAGAACGGCAAGGTGATCGTGACAGGCTGCATGGGCGCCGAACCGGAAGCGATCGAGCAGGCCTATCCGGGCGTGCTCTCCATCACCGGCCCGCAGCAATATGAGAGCGTGCTCGACGCCGTGCACCGCGCGCTGCCACCGGCGCACAATCCGCATGTCGACCTGGTGCCTCCGCAGGGCATCAAGCTGACGCCGCGCCACTACGCCTATTTGAAGATCTCCGAGGGCTGCAACAACCGCTGCACCTTCTGCATCATCCCGAAGCTGCGCGGCGACCTGGTCTCGCGCCCGGCCAATGACGTACTGCGCGAGGCCGAGCGGCTGGTCGGCGCCGGCGTCAAGGAGCTCCTGGTGATCTCGCAGGACACCTCGGCCTATGGCGTCGATCTCAAATATGCCGAGAGCCCGTGGAAGGACCGCCAGGTCCGCGCCAAATTCCTCGACCTCGCGCGCGAGCTCGGCGAGCTCGGGGCTTGGGTCCGCCTGCAATATGTCTACCCCTACCCGCATGTCGACGAGGTCATCGCGCTGATGAACGAGGGCAAGGTGCTGCCCTATCTCGACATCCCGTTCCAGCATGCGAGCCCCGAGGTGCTGAAGGCGATGAAGCGTCCGGCGGCACAGGACAAGACGCTGGCGCGGATCAAGCGCTGGCGCGAGGAATGCCCCGATCTCGCTCTGCGTTCGACCTTCATCGTCGGCTTCCCCGGCGAGACCGATGCAGACTTTGCTTACCTGCTCGACTGGCTGGATGAGGCCGAGATCGACCGCCTCGGCTGCTTCAAATACGAGCCGGTCGCCGGCGCCACCTCGAACGCGATCGAGAATCCAGTGCCGGAAGAGGTCAAGCAGGAGCGCTACAACGCGCTGATGGCGCGCCAGCAGAAGATCTCGGCACGCCGGCTGAAGCGCAAGGTCGGCACGCGCCAGCAGATCATCATCGACGAGGTCGGCCCGACCGTTGCAAAGGGTCGCTCCAAGGCCGACGCGCCGGAGATCGACGGCGCGGTCTATCTGACCAGCCGCCGCCCCTTGCGCGTCGGCGAGATCGTCACCGCAAAGATCGAGCGCGCGGACGCCTACGACCTGCACGGTAGCGTTGCGGGGTTCTGAAGGAACTCGCGTACACCAATGCTGCCACGACGTCATGGCCGGGCTTGTCCCGGCCGCGCGTTGACACCCGGCATGACGGCCTATCGAGAATAAGCGCACGCAAGCGCAGCCGCTGGCTAGCGTCGCTGGAGCCACAGCTCAATCAAACCAGCCATTCCAGCGTTCCGGCCGCGGCACGCGGGCAAGACCCGCGCGCCTCAGGCATTCCACCGGCCCGCGTTCAGCCCTAGGCGCGCCGTACTATGGGGTTGCGCGATACACGGCGCCGACGCCCCAGGTTCCAACGAGCAGATCACCATTCGCCATCCGGCCGAGCGCGACGGCGCTGCCATCGAGGCCGTTCACGACCACTCGCGACAAGCCGCCAAACGACACGCGACGCACCACGCCAGCCCCGTTGTCGATCGCAAGGACTGCATCGGCCCCGTCTGCCACGATGCCTACGCCAGGCCGATCGAAGCTCTCGCCAAGTTCTTGGGTCTTGCCATCCGGAAGAACGCGCGTCAGCCGTCCGCCATATTGTGTGGCAACCAGACTGCCGTCCGCCATCTCCACCACGCCCACCGGCAAGGACAGCGAACGCGCGACGACCCTGCGGTCGCCGCTGGCGACGTCAATGCTGAGAATCTCGCCTGACGACCGGTTCGTGACGAGCAGCCTGCCATTTCGGCTGAGTGCGATACCGGCCGGCATGGCAAGATCCTTGGCAACGCGCGCGCGGGTGCCGTCTGGTGCGACGCGCTCGATATAGTCGTCAGAGTAGGAGGAGATGTAGAAGCTGCCGTCCGCACCAATGGCAAGGCCCGCCGGTGACGAAATTGCAGCGGCGAACACGGATCGACCGCCATCCGGCGTGATCCGCTCGACAGTGTCGCCGCTCCAGTTGGACACATAGACCGTTCCATCGGCGCCGACGGCAATGCCGGTCGGCGACTTGAAACCGTCCCACAGTTTCACCGGCGACTGGTGCTCGGCGCGGACCGGCGCCGGGGCAAGGCACGTGAGGGAAGCTGCAATGCCAAGGCTGCCGAGCAGAAAGAATGTTTGGAGCCGGTTGGTCATGCCGCTTCTCCCGACGCCTGCCGTACGTCATAGGCGGCGAACACCTCCTTGGCGGCGAACAGCCCGTTCAGCGCGGCCGGGAAGCCCGCATAGACGGCCATCTGCATGATGATCTCCACGATCTCGTCGCGAGACAACCCGACGTTCAAACCCGCCTCGAGATGCACTTTGAGCTGAGGCGCAGCATTTCCGAGCGCCGTCAGCGCGGCGATCGTCGCGATCTCTCGATCGCGCAGCCCGAGGTCGGGGCGGCAGTAAATGTCGCCGAACGGAAACTCGATCACGTATCGCGCGAAATCCGGAGCTATGTCGGCGAGCGAGGCGATGACCTTTTCGCCGGCACCGCCGTCAATGCGTGACAGGGCCCGCTGACCGCGATCGAAGCGGCTTTCGGCTTGTGTTTGGGCGTGCGTCATTTTCTTTCGTCCTCTGTTCATCGCCGGCATAGCCGGCGATCTTGGTATCAAGGACGAGCAGGCATTCCTGGAGTTCGGCAATCTGCGTGCGAACCTGTTCCCGGTGGATTTCCAGCATCTGCCGCCGGGCGGGCCCGGTGGCTTCGCCTTCGTCGCGAAGCGCCGCGTAACGCAACATGTCCCGGATCGGCATTCCCGTGGTCTTGAGGCGACCAATGAATGTGATCCATGTGAGGATCGATGCGTCAAAGTCACGCTGGCCGGAGCGATCCCGGTCAGCGTATGGCAGCAGCCCGATGCGCTCATAGTAACGCAACGTGTGAGTCGACAAGCCGGTTCGTTTTGCGAGGTCGCCGATCTTCATGTGTGCCCGTTCTCGTACTGACGCACGCACAGATACCCCTTCGAGCGCACTCTAAGTCAAGGGGGATCGAAGGTGCTGTTCCCGCGAGGTCAGGATGGTGCGACAGCAGAAGATTTGGGGCACGCCGGCTGGGCGGCAGGATCGCGGGATTCCGAGCTTCAGGATGCCGCCAGCCATTTCGGCACCCAGCGTTCCGGGCGCGGAGCGCGGGCGAGATCAGCCTTCGCTTCGGATAGCAGCGCCGGCTCGCCGTCGATGGTCGGGCGCACATCGTATTCGAAGCTCGGCATGACGCGGCCGTCGGCATAGAGGCCGAACTTCATCGCATACCATAGCCCGAGCTCGGGTTGCGCGCGGCGCATGTCCTCGCGCAGATCGCGCAGCAGGGATTCGATCGAGGCGGCTTCCCCGAACGGCTGCGGCCCGCGCGACAGGACGCGCGCCTCGTACTGCTTGCCGACGATCGCGACCTCGAAATGCGTCTTGTCCCAGGGAGTCTTGCCCTTGGGCAGATGCGCGGCAAGCCGCCAGCCGAGTTCGGCCATCAAGCGGTGATTGGCCCAATAGTCCTCGCGATCCCTGCTCCACTTTTCGACAAAGCCGCGGAAGTCGGGCAGATCCGGCGCACCTTCTTCAGATGTCGACTTGTCGCCAGCCGGCTGCCCGGCGAGCCATTGCGCAAGCTCGACCGTCTGACACGCGACATCCTCACGCGGCCGCAGATCGCTCCAGGCGCGGTCGAAGGCCTGCGATGTGAGCTTGCCGAGCAAAGCATCGAGGCTCGGTGCAAGCAGCTCGTAGTCGCCCTCCGACCCCAGTCCCACGATCGGCGGATCGTCGCGGTCGAGACCGGCACCATACCAGCCGCCGACGGCCGACCCGTCGGGCAATCGCATGAACAGCGAGAACCTGTCGCGCAGGGGACTGCCGTCGACGATCGGCGCATGATCTGCGAACTGGCCTTGCAGCGCAAAACAACCGACGCTGCCCCAGGGACGTCCCTCGAGCCAGCCGGCGAAGTCGACCAGCAGCCGCGGCGTCTCGATCCCCGGCGGAAATGCGCCGCGAATGCTGTCGAGATCGATCGGATAAGGCGTGTCGGACAAGGCTGCAAACTGTCTGTTGGTCCCGCCCTCTTGGTCTGAGCCGCCGTGGGTCCGGTTCGAACCAAGTCGCGTATCTCGATCACAAACGCGCCAGCGACGCGATGGTTTCTGCGGGGCGACAATGAAATGGCGGGAAACCAGCGGTATCGGGAGCGGACTATGCGCGCGCCGGCGATCGCATCGCCTCGCTCGCACGCTTCGTCGTCTCGGCCGCCGCGGCGCGACGCGCGAAATTGCCTGCGGAGCGCGTATTGTGACACTATAGTGCATTCACGCAGAGGTCACGGACTCGGCCTAACTCTGCCCGCGCTTTCAACGCGAGCGAGGAACGAAGATGAGCCTCTCGGGTATGCTGCGCACACAGCGCTTCGACGATTACCGCTTCTACCACCAGAGCACCGTCAACCAGACGCTGCACCTCTTCAGCGCCGTGATCTTCCTGTGCTGCTACGCGCTGCTGTTCATAGACCCCGCGCTCGCCGGCATCGTCGGCTGGCTTGCGATGCTGACGCGGCAGACCGGTCATTTCTTCTTCGAGCCGAACGGCTATGACGCCGTCAACGGCGTCAGCAACGAGTACAAGGAAGCGGTCAAGGTCGGCTACAACCAGACCCGCAAGATCGTGCTGCTGCTGGTCTGGGGCAGTGCGCCGCTTGTGCTGTTCGCCTTTCCGACGCTGTTCGGACTGTTCGATCCGCCGGCCGGGCGCCTCGACTTCGTCCGGCACGTCGGCACGCTCTGGCTCGCGATCGGCATCGGCGGCGGACTGGCGCGCATGCTCCAGCTCTTCGTCACGCGCGACCTCACGACCGGCCTGGTATGGGCGTTCAAGGTGCTGACCGACCCGTTCCACAACATCGCGCTGTACTGGAATTCGCCGCTCAAGCTGATGCGCGGCGAATTCATCGACGCCGCGATTGCGGACGCGGATTGGGGCGACGAGGATGCCGAGGAAGCCGCCCACCTGACCTGACCGATGCACGCCAGGCGGGTATTCGGCAAAACGCCCGCTTGACAAGCCCCGGCATTCGCATGTATTGCCGCGCCCCATGATCAACCGGACCAACCAGCGCACCGCAATGCTCCGTCGTCGCTCCCGCGACGATGAGAGGGTGCGCCATGTCCGACGACGCCGCTGAACCACTAGAATTCAGCTCAAGTCTTCGAGAAGGCCGCACCCGCAAGGTGCGGCCTTTCTGCTTTTTGCGCCCGTTTTCCACCCGCCTCCAGAGGAGATCGACATGACCACGCATCCGTATGACGCGCTGATGGACATCACCGCACGGCCCAAGGCCGTGTTCGTCCGCGGCGCCGGCTCCTACCTCTGGGACGACAGCCGCAAGCGCTATCTCGATTTCGTGCAGGGCTGGGCCGTGAACTGCCTCGGGCACTCCCCGCCCGCGGTCGCTGACGCGCTTGGTGCGCAAGCCAGGCGGCTGCTGACGCCGAGCCCGGCCTTCTACAACGAGCCGAGCCTCAAACTCGCGCAGGCACTCGTCGAGAACAGTGCTTTCGATCAGGTGTTTTTTGCCAGTTCCGGCGCGGAGGCCAATGAAGGCGCGATCAAGCTCGCGCGCAAATTTGGCAGCGTGCACAAGGGCGGCGCGTTCGAGATCATCAGCTTCGAGGGCGGCTTCCACGGCCGCACGCTGGCGACGATGTCGGCCTCGGGCAAGAAGGCATTCGAGCCGCTGTTCGAGCCGAAGGTCGCGGGCTTCAAGAAGGCCAAGCTCAACGACATCGCCTCGGTCGAGAAGCTGATCAACGACAACACCGTCGCCATCATGCTCGAGCCGATCCAGGGGGAATCCGGCGTGTGGCCCGCGACAGACCAGTTCCTGCAGGAGCTGCGCGCGCTCACCGAGGCGCACGGCCTGCTGCTGATCTTCGACGAGATCCAGACCGGCATGGGTCGGACCGGCAAGCTCTTCCACTACGAGCACACCGGGATTGCGCCCGACATCATGACCCTCGGCAAGGGCATCGGCGGCGGCGTACCCCTCGCCGCGCTGCTGGCGACCGAGCGCGCCTCCTGCTTCGAGCACGGCGACCAGGGCGGCACGTTCAACGGCAACCCGATCATGTGCGCGGCGGGGCTCGCGGTGCTCGAGGAGGTCAGCAAGCCCGACTTCCTGAAGGCGGTCACCGAGACAGGCCTCCTGCTCGAAAGCGAGTTGCAGAAAGTCTCGGCCCGGCACGGGCTCGGCGGCGTACGCGGACGTGGGCTCTTGCTCGCGCTCGATCTCAAGCTGCCGATCGCGCCGGGCATCGTCGCGCAGGCGTTCGAGGCCGGCGTGCTCCTGAACGCACCGCAGCTCGACACGCTGCGCTTCATGCCGGCACTCAACGTCACGAAGGCAGAGATCGCCGAGATGATCGATTGCCTCGACGGCATCCTGACCAAGGCCGGCGCGGCACGGCGGGTGGCGTAGGGCCTCGTGCCCCGGACACAGCGCAGCGCCCCTTCGGCGGTGGTGCGCTGCAGAGCCGGGGCCAATCTCTCCGCATCATGTGCCGCATATGGGTCTCGGCTCGGCGCTGCAATGCTCGCGCATTGCAGCTTGTCCGGGACACGGCAGCGAATGATGGGGAAGCCCTACGGCTTCAGGATCGAAGCCCCCGTGGTCTTGCGGCTTTCGAGATCGATATGCGCCTTGGCGGCGTCCTTGAGCGCATAGGCGTGGTTGATCGGCACGTGCAGCTTGCCGTTGATGACGGCGGCGAACAGCGTGTCGGCGCCCTCCAGCAGCTCCTTGCGTGTGCCGACATAGTCGTTGAGCTTGGGCCGCGTCGCGAACAGCGAGCCGTGATTGTTCAGCTCGGCGATCGAGAATGGCGGCACCGGACCCGAGGCATTGCCGAAGGAGACGAACATGCCGCGCGGTTTCAGGCAGGACAGCGAACCCGGAAAGGTGGCCTTGCCGACGCCGTCATAGACGACGTCGCAGCCCTCGTTGCGGCTGATCTGCTTCACGCGGGCGACGAAATCCTCCTCGTTGTAGAGGATGACGTGATCGCAGCCATTGGCCTCCGCAAGCTCGGCCTTCTCGCGCGAGCCGACCGTGCCGATGACATGCGCGCCGAGCGCCCTCGCCCATTGGCAGGCAAGCAGGCCGATGCCGCCGGCGGCTGCATGAATCAGCACGCGGTGATGCGGCTCGACCTTGAACGTCTTGTGCAGGAGATACCAGACCGTCAGCCCCTTCAGCATCAGCACGGCGCCCTGCTCGTAGGTGATGTGGTCGGGCAGCTTGACCAGCTTCTCCCAGGGGATGTTGCGCTCGCCGGTATAGGCGCCGAGATTGTAATAATAGGCGACGCGATCGCCGGGATGAAAATTCGTGACGCCCGGCCCGACCGCGACGACCTCGCCCGAGGCCTCGTTGCCCGCGATGAAGGGCAGACCCGGCGCCTTGTAGAGGCCGGTGCGGTAATAGACGTCGATGAAGTTGAGGCCGACTGCATGCTGGCGGATGCGCACCTCGCCCGGCCCAGGCGCCGGCACGTCGACGCTCTCATAGACCAGGGCCTCGGGGCCTCCGACCTTGTGCACGCGGATGGCTTTGGTCATCATTTGACCTCCTCTTCTCGCGACTGAGCGAAAGCCATCGCGCCAGCCTTGTCAACTCGGGGCCGGCCGCAACGATCAAGCAGACGACTTGCCGGCCTTCCTGCGGTTGCGCTTGGCCAGCACGTTGAAGAATTCCACCGCCGCCGAAAACGCAATCGCGAAATAGATGTAGCCGCGTGGAATATGAAACGCCAATCCGTCCGCGACCAGCGCGACGCCGATCAGCACCAGGAACGCCAGCGCCAGCATCTTCGTGGTCGGATGCTCCGCGACGAATCGCGACACCGGGCCCGACGAAATATACATGATCAGGCATGCGATCACGACGGCCGCGACCATGATCTCGATGTCCTGCGCCATGCCGATCGCGGTGATGATCGAGTCCAGCGAGAACACGATATCGATGACGATGATCTGGACGATCACCCAGAAGAAGGCGCTCGCGCCGGATTTGTGGTCGCCCTCGCCGTCATCGGCCTCGACCTCGGCGTGAATCTCGTGCGTCGCCTTGGCGATCAGGAACAGGCCGCCGCCGATCAGGATGAGGTCGCGCCAGGAGAAGTCGTAACTTGCAAACGAGAGCACCGGCTCAGTCAGGCCGATCAGCCAGACCAGCACGCTGAGCAGGAGGATGCGGAACACCAGCGCCAGCGCCAGCCCGATCTGGCGGGCGCGGTACGCCTGCTGCTCCGGGATGCGCGAGACGATCACCGAGATGAAGATGACGTTGTCGATGCCGAGCACGATCTCGAGCGCCGTCAAGGTGAGCAGCGCGGCCCAGGCTTCCGGGCTGGTCAACAGGTGCATCACGCCAAGGATCTCGCCAAGGATCTCGCCAGGCGGATCAAGGCGTCGCTGAAGCTGATCCAGAGCGCAATGGCGCAGAGCACGATGGTCACGCCGGTGCCGACGCGGAAATCCATCGCCAGCGTGTAGATGCCCAGCACCGCCCAGATCGCGATCAGCGACATCGTCAGCCAGCGCAGCCGCACAACGCGGACCGGATGCAGCACGTGGAACGGCACGAAGGTCAGCACGACGAGCGCGGCCACCAGCAGCGTCGACCAGAGCGGCGGCCAGTGCAACAGGAACAGGTAGAACGCCGCCGCGTTCCACAGCGCCGGGAAACCGCGGAAATGGTTGTCGTCGGCCTTCATGCGCAGATCGGCGAAATAAAGTGCGCTGGTGACGATGATGGCGATGCCGAGCAAGGGAGCCGCGACCGGCAGCAACAGCCCGCTCGCCACGATCGCGTAGGCCGGCACGAAGACATAGGTGACGAAGTCGACCACGAGATCGAGCACGTCACCCGACCAGTTCGGCTGTACGTTCTTGACGTCGAGCCGGCGCGCGATCGGCCCGTCGATCGCATCGATGATGAGGGCGACGCCCAGCCACTGAAACATCGCCGCCCAGTGCTCGCGCACGGCCTCCAGCATCGCCAATAGCGCGATCGCCGCGCCGAACGCGGTGAAGATGTGCACCGAGAGCGCCGCGGCGCGGATCGCCGGTCTCGGTTTCAGGGAATCCTGCTGGCTATCCATGGCTTCTGCTATCAGAATGGGACCGGTTTGCACATCCGCCATTGCGGCGCACGATCGCACAATTCGCCATAAAATCAGGGAAATATAGGTGGGCTTGAATTCGCCGCCGGCCGTGTCCAATGTCGTTCCATGACAGACGCATCGACACTCCATGACACGGCCGTGATCGGCGGCGGACCGGCGGGACTTGCGGCGGCCATCGCACTGGCGCAGGCGGGTGCCCGGACCGCGCTGGTGGCACGGCGCGTGCCCTACGCCGACAATCGCACCACTGCGCTGCTGGGCGCCTCCGTCGATCTCCTGGAAGGCCTCGACGTCTGGCCGCGCTGCAAGGACAAGGCGGCCGCGCTCGAGGTCATGCGCCTCGTCGACGACACCGGCCGGCTGTTCCGCGCGCCGGAGGTGCGATTCTCCTGTCACGAAATCGGACTCGACGCGTTCGGCTACAACATCGACAACCGCTCGCTGATGCTGGCGCTGGAAGAGCGCGCGGGCGAGCTGCCCAACCTCGTCCGCTTCGACGACGAGGCCGAGAGCGTCGTCATCGAAGCCGACGACGTCGCGGTGCGCACGGCCTCCGGACAATTTCTCTCGGCCCGCCTGGTGGTCGGTGCCGACGGCCGGCACTCGCTGTGCCGCGAGGCCGCCGGCATCGAGGTGACGCGGCGCGAGCTGAGCCAGACCGCCCTGACCTTCAACGTCGGCCACGCACGGCCGCATCGCAATGTCTCGACCGAGTTCCACACGCCGCACGGGCCTTGCGTGTTCGTCCCCCTGCCTGGCGACCGCTCCAGCATCGTCTGGGTCTCGGCGCCGGCGGAAGCCGAGCGGCTTCGCGGCTTGAGCGATGAGGAGCTGTCTGGCGCGATCGAGAAGCAGTCGCATTCGATCCTGGGACGCATGACGGTCGAGCCCGGGCGCAACCTGTTCCCGCTTGCGATCGAACGTCCGAAATCCTTCGGCCGCGATCGCATCGCGCTGGTCGGCGAAGCCGCCCATGTGGTTCCGCCGATCGGTGCCCAGGGCCTCAATCTCGGCCTGCGCGATGCCGCCGACATTGCCCGGCTCGCGAACGATGCCATCGCCTCGGGGCAGGATCCCGGCGCGGACGAGATCCTCAGGCGCTACGACCGTGCGCGGCGCCCGGACATTTTGAGCCGCACCTTTGCGATCGACATCGCCAACCGCTCCCTGCTCAACGATTTTCTGCCGCTCCAGCCGGTCCGCGCCGTCGGCATGCACCTGCTCGGCGCCATCGGCCCGCTCAGGCGATTTGCGATGCGTGAGGGGCTGACGCCGACGTGGCGGCGATAAGCCTCCTCACGGAAACGCCAGCCGTCCCGTCTGGAGCAACCACATCACGCTGGTCAGCGTGACCACCGAGGCGAAGGTGCCGAGCAGCACTGCCACGGAGGCGGATTCGATCCAGGCATTGTTCTGCCGGGCGATCACGAACACGTTCAGCGCCGGCGGCAGCGAGGCCATCAGCACGGCGGTGGCCGCCCAGGGCTGTGCGAACGGACCGAACGCCAGCATCAGGCCGAACGCTGCGAGCGGATGAATCAGGAGCTTGACCGCGATCACAGCAGGCACTTCCCACGGCACCCGATCGAACGGACGCAGCGCCACGGTCACACCGAGCACGAACAGTGCGGTCGGAGCGGCTGCGTTCTGGAGGAAGGTGATGGTGCGGTCGAGCGCGACCGGCAGCTCGATATGCAGCGCAGCCACAGCCGCGCCGAAGCAGGCCGACATGATCAGCGGGTTGAGCACGATCTGCTTCAGCACGACGCCAAAGGCGTGCACGAGCGAGGGATGGTCACGGTCGGAGAGCTCGATCAAGAGCGGCACGATCGTGAACAGGAAGATGCTGTCGCAACAGAAGATCAGCGCCGTCGGCGCCGACGCCTTCGGCCCCAGCACCGCGAGCGCCAGACCCGGTCCCATATAGCCGATATTGCCGTAGCCGCCGGACAGACCCGCGAGCGTCGCCTCGCGCAGCGACAGCCGGCCCAAGACCTTGCCGACGACCAGCGCCAGCGTGAACGCGGCAACCGTCGACAGCGTGGTCGCGACCAGGAATGGCGGGTTATTCAATTCCGAAAACGGTGTTTTCGACATGATCGCGAACAGCAGCGCCGGCAGCGACACGTAGAGCAGGAAGAAGTTCATCCAGGCGAGGCCCGATTCCGGGAGGGATTTGACCTTGCCGCAGGCGAAGCCGACGAAGATCAAGCCAAAATAAGGCAACGCCAGATTGAGGATATCGACCATTGGTGAAGTGTTTTCTGAAGGCTTGGGGGCTATCCGCCCCGGAAACGAAGGTTAATTCCAGACGAGGGCACTAGCATCGGCCACAATCCTGGTCTATCGACGGGGAATGATTAAAGCGCGGACCGCGAAATTCCAGATCGGACAGGTCGTTCGCCACCGGATCTTCTCGTTCCGGGGGGTAATCTTCGACATCGATCCGGAATTCAACAACACCGAGGAGTGGTGGCTGTCGATCCCCGAGGAGGTGCGGCCCAACAAGGACCAGCCGTTCTATCACCTGCTCGCGGAGAACGCGGAATCGGAATACGTCGCCTATGTCTCGGAGCAGAACCTGTTGCCGGACGATTCCGGCGAGCCGGTCCGGCATTCGCAGGTCGCCGAGATCTTCATCAAGGACAAGGCCGGCGGCTATCGCCCCCGCAACTCATCGCTGAACTGATCGTCGCCGGTGGGCGGCAAGCAAAAAAGGCGCTCGAAACGAGCGCCTTTTTCATATCGGAATCTGGCCTGATTACTTCTGCGCAGTCGGAGGTGCCCCGGGCGCGCCGCCCTGCTGCTCGAGCTTCTTGCGCTGCTCGTCGGCCTTCTTCTGAAGCTCTTCCTGAAGCTTCTTCTGGGTTTCCTCGAACACCTTCGGATCGGTCGGCGGACCGTCATAGGCCTTCTGGAATTCGCCGGCGAGCGGCAGCGGCAGGGTCAGCGGCGCGCCGTTGGCATTGATCGCCTGGACAACGAGATTCTGGCCCTTCTTCATGTTGTTGATGAGCTCGGGCGTGGCCTCGTAGTCGGACATGCAGCCGTTCTGGAAGCAGATCACATACGGGCTCTGCAGCGGCGCATTGTTGTCGACGATGATGCGGGTGCCGTGCACGAGCTGCATGCCGAGCGGCAGCGTCACGCGCAGGATCTTCTTGGGCTCGCCTTCCGGCTCGATGATGACGGCGGCAATGACCGGCTGGCCCGACTCGATGCGGCCGTCCTTGCCGGTGAAGCAGACCTGCTTGGCATTGGCGTCCTGGCCCTTGAGGCAGAACTTGGTCCAGGGGGCGTAGATCAGCTGGATTTGCTGGTCAGCGGGCTGGGCCGCGCCCTGCTGCGCCGGAGCGCCCGGGGCTGGTGCCTGGGCCTGGGGCGCCGGAGCCGCCTTGGGGGCAGCCTTGGGAGCCGCTTTCGGAGCCGGAGCCGCCTTGGGCGCGCCCGGGGCTGGCGCAGGGGTCTGGGCCTCGGCGGCAAACGGAATGGCCAACGCCGTCGCCGTCAACAGGGCGAGAAGTCGCCCGCGCGGCCGGACGGACGCGGCCAAGTAACGGAAATTCATTGCGGAAAACCCTTTCTGAACGGGAAGTGCCCGAACCGCTCCGAAGCGCCGAACCTGGCCGCCTTGGGCGCGGCTCTCTCCCCGTCAATTGAGGCGGATAGGTGACGGGCTCGACGCTCTTGCGCGATTGCCCGCCTTTTAACGTGGCCGACGAAAAGATCAATGCCGACAACCGCCTTTGGCCGGCTTGGCGCCAACGCCCCACCAAATTCCCTGTGATAGGATTCAGTCCCGCCGGTCGTCGAATCACCGTGTGCCGATGTTCATGTTCCAGCGCCTTCTCGAAGGCTTCGGCGTCCGCCTCTGCGTCGTCGCCCTCGCTGTGGTCACCGGACTTTCGGCAGGCGCCGCCCGGGCCGAGGAGGCTCATGCCATCGCCATGCACGGCAAGCCGGCGATGCCGGCCGACTTCACCCACATGCCCTACGCCAACCCCGACGCCCCCAAGGGCGGCCGCTTGACCTGGGGGATTCTCGGAACCTTCGACAGCCTCAATCCCTTCATCGTGAGAGGATTGGCCGTGCAGCAGATGCGGAGCTACGTGGTCGAGAGCCTGCTCGCCCGCGGCAATGACGAGCCGTTCACGCTCTATGGCCTGCTCGCCAGGACGGTCGAAACCGACGACGAACGGAGCTTCGTCACCTTCCGCCTCGATCCGCGCGCCCGCTTCTCCGACGGCAAACCCGTGCTGGCCGAGGACGTACTGTTCTCCTGGCAGCTGCTGCGCGACCACGGCCGCCCCAACCACCGGCAGTACTACGCCAAAGTTGCCAAGGCCACGGCGCCCGATCCCCTCACCGTCCGCTTCGATCTCACAGGTGCCAACGACCGCGAGCTGCCGTTGATTCTCGGCCTGATGCCGGTCCTGCCGAAGCACGCAATCGACGTCGCGGCCTTCGAGGAAACCACGCTGACGGCGCCGGTCGGCTCGGGCCCTTATCGGGTCACGGCCGTGAAGCCCGGAGCCAGCGTGACGCTGACCCGCAATCCCGACTATTGGGGCCGCGACCTCGCGATCAACCGCGGGATCTACAATTTCGACGAGATCCGGCTCGATTACTTTCGCGAGGCCAACGGCCAGTTCGAAGCCTTCAAGCGCGGGCTCTACGATTTCCGCATCGAGCACGAGCCGCTGCGCTGGCACGACGGTTACGATTTTCCGGCCGCACGGAGCGGCGACGTGATCCGCGACACCGCCAAGCCCGGCTTGCCGCAGCCCTCCGAATTCCTGGTGTTCAACACCCGCCGCCCGATCTTCGCCGACATCCGGGTGCGCCAGGCCCTGACGCTGCTGTTCGACTTCGAGCTGGTCAACCGCAATTACTTCTTCGGGCTCTATTCGCGCGCTGCCGGCTATTTCGCCGGCTCGGACCTGTCGGCCTATGGCCGCCCGGCGGATGCACGCGAACGCGAGCTGCTCAAGCCGTTCGCCGCACGGATTCCGCCCGATATCATGGATGGCAGTTATCGCCTGCCGGTCACCGACGGATCGGGCCGCGACCGCACGACGCTGCGCGCCGCGCTGAAGCTGTTGTCGGAGGCCGGCTACGATCTCGACGGCACCGTGCTGCGCAATCGTGCGACCAAGGCGCCCTTCACCTTCGAGATCATGGTGACGACCCGCGATCAGGAGCGCATCGCGCTCGCCTTCCAGCGCGACCTCAAGCGCGCCGGCATCGAGCCGACCGTTCGCTCGGTCGATCCCGTGCAATTCGACCAGCGCCGGCTCGCTTACGAGTTCGACATGATCCAGAACCGCTGGGACCAGTCGCTCTCGCCCGGCAACGAGCAATATTTCTATTGGGGCAGTGCTGCCGCGGACAATCCCGGCACGCGCAACTACATGGGCGCCAGGGATCCCGCGGTGGATGCCATGATCGCCGCCCTGCTGGAGGCCCGTGAACATACGGACTTCGTCCCGGCGGTGCGGGCGCTCGACCGCGCTCTGATCGCGGGCTTCTACACAATCCCGCTGTTTAACATATCGGAGCAATGGATCGCGCGCTGGAATCGGATAGAACGGCCCAAGGCCACCTCGCTCTCCGGCTATTTGCCGGAGACCTGGTGGGCGAAGGGGCAGCCGCAAGCTCATCAGGCAAAGTGACGCCGTGAACCAGCCAGCAATATCGCCGACGCTCGACACGCTGTTTCAGCGCACGCTGATTCGGCAGCCGCACGCGCTCGCTCTGCTCGATCCCCTCAACAAGGCGCGCGTGACCGGGCACCAGCCGCGGCGGATGACCTATGCCGAGGCCGATACGGCCATCGAGGCGCTGTCGGCACATTTCGTCGAATCGGGCCTGCCGGCCAATTCCGTCATCGCGATCCAGCTGCCGAATACGGTCGAGTTCGTGCTCACCGTGCTGGCGGCCCATCGCGCCGGCCTCGTCGTCGCGGTGCTGCCGCTGCTCTGGCGGCATGCGGAACTGACTGCTGCGCTGAACCGCACCGCGGCACGCGCCATCGTCACCATGAGCACGGTCGACGGCGTCAGCTATGCCGACCTCGCGATGCATGCGGCCGCCGAAGCCTTCTCCATCCGTCACGTCTGCGGCTTCGGCGCCGACCTCCCGGAAGGCATGGCGTCGCTCGACGACGTCCTCGCCCGCCCGCCCGGCCTGACGCGCGCCGTGATCCAGGACGGCCGCAAGGCGGCGATGATCTCCTTCGACGTCACCGCCGAAGGCTTCCGTCCGGTGCCGCGGCCGCATTTCAGCCTGATCGCCGGGGGGCTCGCCATGTCGCTGGAAGCCGACATCAGGCAGGGTGCGACCGTGATGGCGGCGTTCGCCCCGATGTCGTTCGCGGGCCTCGCCTCCTCGCTCGCGGTATGGCTGCTCTCGGGTGGCACGCTGGCGCTGCATCACCCGTTCGAGAACGAGGTGCTGGAGCAGCAGATCAACGCGCACGAATGCGAGGTGCTGATTGCGCCGGCGCAGCTTGCGTTGCGGCTCGGTGATGCCGACCTCGCGGCACGGATGCCCTCGTTGCGCAACGTCATCGGCCTGTGGCGTGCGCCCGAGCAGGTCGCGACGAGCGATGCCTGGATCGCGCCGCATGCGCCGCTGACCGACGTCTATCTGTTCGGCGAGGCCGGACTGTTCGGCACCCGCCGCGGCGAGGACGGCATGCCGGTGCCGGTCATGCCAGGACCGCACGGCGCCCCGCGCGAGCAGTCGGGCTCCTCCATTGCCGGCGAAATCCTGCTGACACCGAAGGGCACGCTCGGCCTGCGCGGCGCGATGGTGCCGATCGCGGCCTACGCCCCACCGCAGCCGGTCGGCGAGACGCTGACCGCGCAGCCGCCGCGCGACTATGTCGACACCGGTTACGCCGCGCGGCTCGACCGACCGAGTGGCGCGATCTGCATCACTGCGCCGCCCTCCGGCATCATGGCCGTCGGCGGCTACCGTTTCCTCTCCAACGACCTCCAGGAATGGGCGCGCCGGCTCGGCCAGGGCGCCCTGCTCACGGCGCTGCCCGACCGCCTCTCGGGTCACCGGCTGGCGGGACGCGCCCAGGACAATGCCCGCGCCCGCGAAGCGCTCAGCGAGCTCGGGCTTAACCCCCTGATGGTCGAGGCCTTTCGCGACCGCTCCGGCTCGGTCTAGGCATAGTTTTGCCCGTTCCGTTGACACTGCATTAAGGCGGCCGAACTAGGCTGCGCGGCATCTGTCGCGTGATCAGAGTTTGTCGATGTCCCAGGCGGGCCCGATCCTGTTTGTGTCCGATGCCCAGCGCCCCGCCTTCGTGGCCGCGCTGGACGAGGCCCGGCTCTTTCCCGTCGTCGACACCGATTGGGCCAGCGCGGCGCGCGCGGTCGACGAGGTGCAACCGGCCGCGGTTCTCGCTGCGATGCATGCCGAACACGAGCCGCCTGTGACGGCGCTCGCAAAGAAGATCGCCGACCAATCGCCTTACGTGCCTTTCGTGACACTGGATGCGGCGGGCACGCTGCCGCACAACGCGCTGCCCTTCTCCTCGCGCGGAGGCAATCCCGAGCGCCTGATCGCGCGGCTTCGTGCCGCGCTACGCGTGCGCACACTGCATGCAACGGTTCTGCGTCGGCTGCCGGAAGCGAAGCTCGCGCTGCCGGAGGGCGATCCCGCACGCGATGCCACCGTGCTCCTGATCGGTCGCGGCGCAGCCTATCCCGCGCTCTCCGTCGCGCTGGGTGAGCGCTTCGGCGTGGTCGGCGCGCTCTCGATCGAGGCCGCCGCCAAACACCTCAACACCCGCGACCTCGACGGCGTCGTGCTGGCCGAAGGTTTTACTCCGCGCGTGACCGATGCCTTCCTCACGGTGCTCGCGGAGGACACCCGCTTCCGCAGCCTGCCGGTGGTCCTCACCGCGCATCAGCTGACGCAGACTTATGATCTCCCCAATCTCGAGCTGATTGCCGGCGAGCCTGCGAAGGTCGCCGCCAATGCGCTGCCCTTGATCCGCCAGCACGCGATGGAAGCGCAGCTGAGCCGCACGCTGCGCTCGATCGATGCGGGCGGCTGGCTCGATCCGCGCAGCGGCCTGCTCACGGTCGAGGCCTTTGCCCGCGATTTTGCCAAGGCGGTCGAGCAGGCGCTCGCCCGCGGCGGCGGCCTCTCGGTCGCGCGCTTCGCTTTCGATCCCGGCAATTCCCGTGCCCAGCTCGATGCCGCGCGAATCCTCAGCCGCCTGATGCGGCAGATGGATTTCGGCGCGGCGCAAAAGGACGGTTCAGTGATCGTCGTGTTCGCGGAGACCGACTTCCGCACGGCGCACATGATCGCCCGCCGCCTGTCGGCGGTGATGCGGCACACGTCCAATGGCAAGCACGAGATGCGCAGCGATCCCGTGGTCAGCGTGGATTCGCTGTCCCCGTCGGATACGGCGCGGTCGCTGCTGGCGCGGCTATCGGCGGATGCGTCGCGGGCGGCATCCTGAAGCGCGATGCGCTTACGTCGACGGCATCACGAGCCTGATCTCGCCGTTCTCGACCTTCCCCAGCGCGAGAGCGTCGCGGGCCATCCTCTCGACGACCGGCCAGTTCGCGAGAAGATATCGCTGCGCCTGCATCTTGGTCGGCAAGTTCGTTTGCAGGACGCAGTTCTGCCGCCTATTCCCATTCGCGATTTGGAAGGCCACGGCTTGCGGGCCCTCGGTCAGCTCTTGTTCGGTAGGATCGGGAAACTTGCGCATGCAGCACTTGCTCCCGGTCAGCGAACCGCCGGAAGGACTTTGAGCGCCTGACTGGAAACAGACGGGCCTTCGGCGATCGTCGGCGCCTTCGCCTGGTTTCGATCACGGACGGGGCGCGTGTTGCGGACCGCTTCGGTCAGCATCTCCCGGAGTTCGGCCTTGGATCTGGGTGCTTGTCGCGGACTGGACTTCTGCCAATGTGTCATACCGCTATATGGGTATCACCTGCCCTAAATGCCACCATTCGCCGTCGATTTCGCGTGGACCGGCTGGGCGGGAGTGACCAGGAGAAAGCTAACGGAGTCGCTCAGGAGTTCGTGGGCGCGGTCGACAATGTCCTCCAGAGAGATCGTCTTCGCGAACATGCGCTGCGCTTCGGCCAGCAGTTGGTCGCGAGTCGGCACGCTGGGCAGACGCAAGTCGGCACGCTGCTGCAACAGAAGGAGCGCGTCCCGCAGCGACAATTCGGTTTCATGAATCGATGTCTTGATCGCTGACGCGATGTGTTCGGGATTGAAGCGGCCGGCAAGCTGCTCGGCCGCTTGCCTTATCGCGCGCGATCCCAGGCGATGCTCGTTGCGCAGAACCTGCATGGGTGGCGTCTTCAGATCCCAGACAATTCCGAGCCAGGACATCGCCACCAGAACATAATAGGTCAGATCGATCTCATACCAGTAGAATCCCTGCCGGGCGCTGGCCTGGTAGGCATGATGGTTGTTGTGCCACCCCTCACCCATCGTCAGCAGGGCCAGCAGCCAGTTGTTGCGGGAGTCGTCGCCGGTCACATACCGTTTGCGTCCATGAACATGTGCGAGCGAGTTGATGCAGAACGTGGCGTGATACAGAACCACGGTGCTCCAGAGGAATCCGACCACGAGTCCGGACCAGCCGCCGATGAGGAAGCAGAGCCCCGCGAGCACAACTGCCGGCAGTAGCTCCAGCCTGTGCAGCCACATCAACTCGGGATACGACGCCAGATCCGACACTTTCAGCAGGTCGGTCCCGTCGTGCTGCCGATAGAAGATCCAGCCGACATGGCTGTAGAGGAAGCCCTTGTGCCGGGGCGAATGCACATCCTGCGCAGTGTCCGAGTGAAGGTGATGATGGCGGTGCTTGGCGGCCCACCACAGCACGCTCTTCTGGGCGCTGCTCTGGGCAAGGAAGGCAAGGACGAATTGGAACACCCGGCTCGTCGCGTAGGCCCGGTGCGAGAAGTACCGGTGATATCCGGCCGTGATCGCAAACATGCGCAGCCAATACAGCGCGACGCAAAGCCCGACCGCCTGCCACGAAACACCCGACCAGATCGCCGCGACACATCCGACGTGAATCAACAAGAACGGCAGAACCTGCGGATACATGACGTCGTCATGTTCCTCATCTGACTCGATATTCGCAGACACGCTCGAACCTCAGCTGTTGCGGCGGGCGGACCACCGCGCTTGCAGTGCAAAAAGCCCGCGGCCGGTAAACCAGTCGCGGGTCGCAAGAACCTGAAGCTCTCCCAATACATCCATGGTCAAAGCGACAGGCGCCGGCTGCGGCAGCTTATGCGGCGCGCAGATTGTCCGCAGCAGACTTGCCGGTCCGGCGGTCTGCAACGACGTCGAAGGAAACCTTCTGACCCTCGTTGAGGGAACTCATGCCGGCACGTTCAACCGCGCTGATATGAACGAAAACATCCTGGCCTCCCTGGTCCGGCTGAATGAAACCGAAACCCTTTTGGCTGTTGAACCACTTCACAGTTCCCGTCGTCATGGGGAGCGTCCTTTGAGATAGATAAGTCTTTAGAGCCGCACAGGAGTGCGGTCAGCGAATTCGAGATCTGGAGGGAGGGTCATCAGTCAGGCGCGCAAATAGCGGCGAGGCCAAGTCGTTCGGCCGAAACTCGAAGGTTTCAACATGGCTATTTATTGGTCATTCCGCAAGTGACGATATGTCACCCCCTTCGGGCCCAAGTGCAGTGCGCTGTTCGCGCTGCGCCGCACTTGGCTGAGGTAGCCGCTTACGCCGCCTTCTTGCTCTCGGCGAGCTGTGCCAGCTGCCGCATGATCTCCGTCGTGCCGGCGAGGCGCTCTTCCGGGGTTTCCCAGTCCTGCAGGAACACAACCTTCATGTCGGGCCGCACCTTGGCGGCCTGGCCGTGGCTGCGGATGAAGGTCACGAGGCGATCGGGATAGGCGAAGGAATTGTCGCGGAAGGCGATGACGGCTCCCTTCGGACCGGCATCGATCTTCTCGACATTGGCCCTGCGGCAGAACGCCTTGATCGCGGCGACCTTGAAGAGATAACGCACCTCGTCGGGCAGCACGCCGAAGCGGTCGCGCATCTCGGCGCCAAAGTTCTCGATCTCCTCCTCGGTGTCGAGATCGGCAAGCCGCCGGTACAGCGACAGCCGCACCGAGAGATCGCTGACATAGTCGTCCGGAATCAGCACGGGCATGCCGATGGTGATCTGTGGCGACCAGCGGTCGGCAGCGGGCTCGGAGACGCCGGCCTTGAGGTTGACGATCGCCTCCTCCAGCATCGATTGATAAAGCTCGAAGCCGACCTCCTTGATGTGGCCGGACTGCTCCTCGCCGAGCAGATTGCCGGCGCCGCGGATATCGAGGTCGTGGGAAGCGAGCTGGAAGCCCGCGCCCAGCGTCTCCAGCGATTGCAGCACGGTGAGCCGGCGCTCGGCCTGCGCGGTGATCTTCTGCTGCGCCGGCAGCGTGAATAGCGCATAGGCCCGCAGCTTCGAGCGGCCGACACGGCCGCGGAGCTGGTAGAGCTGGGCCAGGCCGAACATATCGGCGCGGTGCACGATCAGGGTGTTGGCGTTGGGGATGTCGAGGCCGGACTCGACGATGGTGGTCGACAGCAGGATGTCGAACTTGCCGTCGTAGAACGCGGTCATGATGTCCTCGATCACGGCGGGCGGCATCTGGCCGTGCGCGACCGCGACCTTCATCTCCGGCACGTTCTTGTCGAGGAAGTCCTTGACCTCGGCGAGGTCGTCGATGCGCGGCACGACGTAGAACGCCTGGCCGCCGCGATAGCGCTCGCGCAGCAGCGCCTCGCGGATCATCAGAGGATCGTGCGGGGCGACGAAGGTGCGGACCGCGAGGCGGTCGACCGGGGGCGAGGCGATGATCGAGAGCTCGCGCACGCCGGTGAGCGCCAATTGCAGCGTCCGCGGGATCGGCGTCGCCGACAGCGTCAGCACATGGACCTCGGCGCGCAGCGCCTTCAGCCGCTCCTTGTGGCTGACGCCGAAATGCTGCTCCTCGTCGACGATGAGCAGGCCAAGATCGCGGAATTTGATCGCCTTGCCGAGCAGCGCATGGGTGCCGACGACGATGTCGACGGAGCCGTCGGTGAGGCCCTTCTTGACCTCGTTGAGCTGTTTCGTGGGGATCAGGCGCGAGGCCTGGGCAACGTTGACCGGGAAACCCTTGAACCGCTCGGTGAAGGTCCGGTGGTGCTGGCGGGCGAGCAGCGTGGTCGGCACCACCACCGCAACCTGCTTGCCGTCCAGCGCCACCGCAAAGGCGGCGCGCAGCGCGACCTCGGTCTTGCCGAAACCGACGTCGCCGCAGATCAGCCGGTCCATGGGCCGGCCCTTTTCGAGATCCTTCAGCGTGGATTCGATGGCGCCGAGCTGGTCCTCGGTCTCGTCATAGGGGAAGCGCGCGCAGAACTCGTCATAGAGGCCCTGCTGCACCGGCAGTTTCGGCGCCTCGTGCAGCATGCGCTCGGCGGCGATCTTGATCAGCTCGCCCGCGATCTCGCGGATGCGGTTCTTCAGCTTCGCCTTGCGGGTCTGCCAGCCCGAGCCGCCCAGTCGATCCAGCTCGACGTCGGTCTGGTCGGAGCCGTAGCGCGACAGCAGCTCGATGTTCTCGACGGGGAGAAACAGCTTGGTCTCGGCGGCGTAATGCAGTTCGAGACAGTCATGCGGCGCGCCGGCGACGTCGAGCGTCTGCAGGCCGATGAAGCGGCCGATCCCGTGATCGACATGCACGACGATGTCGCCGGCATTGAGGCTCGTCACCTCCGAGATGAAATTATCGAGCTTGCGGCTGGCCTTGCGCGGCCGCACCAGGCGGTCGCCGAGGATATCCTGCTCGCTGATGAGCGCGATCTCGTCGGTCTCGAAGCCGCTCTCGAGGCCGAGCACGGCGAGCATGGTCTCGTTGCGCGGCGTCGCCTGCACCGTGCGCCAGCTGTTGACGCTGGTGGTGTGGGTCAGCTTGTGATCGCGCAGCATCGACGTCATGCGGTCACGCGAACCTTCGGACCACAGCGCGATCACGACCTTCTTGCGCTGGGCCTGCAAGGCCATCACATGCGCGACGACGGCTTCGAACACGTTGACATTGCTGTCGTTGCGCTCGGGGGCGAAGTCGCGGCCCTTGCGCGCACCGGCATCGACCACGCCTGTGCCGTCGGTCGGCACCGAGAACGGCGTCAGCCGCGCCAGCGGGATATCGCCGAGGCGCTTGCCCCATTCCTCCTCGGTCAGATAGAGCCGATCGGGCGGCAGCGGCTTGTAGATGGCGCCACCGCCGGGATGCTCCATCGCCTCGCGCCTCGCCTCGTAATAGTCGAGGATCTGCTTGAAGCGTTCGCGCACGGCGTCCTCAGCCTGCGGCTCGATCGCGATCGGAGCGCCTTGCAGATAGTCGAACAGCGTGTCCATCCGGTCCTGGAACAGCGGCAGCCAGTGTTCCATGCCGGGATGGCGGCGGCCTTCGCTGACGGCCTCGTACAGCGCATCGTCGCGCTCGGGCGCGCCGAACTCGGCGACATAGCCCATGCGGAAACGACGGATGGTGTCGGTGACGAGCTGGAACTCGGACACCGGCACGAGGTCGAGCGAGCGCATGTCGAGCAGCGTGCGCTGGGTCTCGGCATCGAAGGACCGGATCGATTCCAGGCTGTCGCCGAAGAAGTCGAACCTCACAGGCTGTTCGAGGCCGGCCGGAAACAGATCGAGGATGCCGCCGCGCACGGCGTATTCGCCGGGCTCGCGCACGGTCGAGGAACGGTTGTAGCCGTTGTGCTCGAGCCAGGCGACGATGGTGTCCATCGGCACGACATTGCCGGGGGCGACCGACAGCGCCTGCGCCGCCACGAGCTCGCGCGCGAGCACGCGCTGCACCACGGCGTTCACGGTCGTCAGCACGATCAGCGGCTTGTCGCTGCCGGTGAGAGGAGCCAGCCGGGCCAGCGTGGTCAGGCGCTGTGCCAGGATGCCGCCATGCGGCGAGACGCGGTCATAGGGCTGGCAGTCCCAGGCCGGAAAGGTCAGCACCGGCAGATCCGGCGCGAAGAATCTCAGCGCGCGTTCGAGCGACTGCATGCGCCCGCCGTCGCGGCAGACCACGGCAAGGCTGACCGCCGGCTTCTTCGGCCGCGCCGCAATGGCGCGGGCGAGATCGGAGACGACGAGCCCTTCCGCGCCCTCTGCGACATTGGCAAGCGTCAGCGCGCGGCCGGGCGTGAGCAGCTCCGCCGGCGACTTCATCCCATGCTTCATAGATTGCCGTCCGTGATCGGAAACGCCTTGATGCGGGCAAACAGCGCGCCGGTGACAGCTGGCAGCACCTTGTCGCCGCTGATGGCGGCATAGAGATCAGGATCGTTGACTTCGAGCAGGCGCTCGAGTTCGTCCAGCTCGGCGTCGGACAGGTTGCCGATCTCGGCATCCGCGAAGCGGCCGAGGATCAGGTCCATCTCGCGCGTGCCGCGGTGCCAGCAGCGGAACAGAAGCCGCTTGCGGCGGTCGTCCAGCCCGTCGCTCGATCGTGTCGTTCCCGTCATGTCTCAAATCCAGTCAAACGCAGAAAGCCCGGACGTGCCGGGCCGGGGTGATATAGCCATTCGAGGCGGCCGTGTCAGCCCTTTGTTGCGCCTGCGCGGCCGAAGCCGCTTCGGCGAGGCGAAGGCCCGGCCATCCACACCGGGCTGAAAAAAGACGTGGATGCCCGGCATAAAGCCGGGCATGACGGCGAGGAACGATCCTAGATTCCCCGAATGCGCCCCAGCCTGCTCAATCCCCTGTTTGCTCCCGTGACCAGCCTGCCCGGCGTCGGTCCGAAGCAGGACAAGCTGCTGCAGTACCTGCTCAGCCGCAGCGAGACGCCGCGGCTGGTCGACCTGCTGCTGCATCTGCCGAGCCAGGTCATCGACCGCCGGGCCCGGCCGAAGATCCGCGACGCGGCCGTCGGAACCATGGTGACGCTGGAGATCACCGTCGATCGCCACCGCCCGCCCCCGCCGCGTAATGCGCGCGCGCCGTATCTGGTCTACGCCAGCGACGACACCGGCGATGTCGTGCTCACGTTCTTCCGCGCCAAGCCGGGCTATGTCGAAAAGCTGCTGCCGGTCGGGGAGAAGCGCTACGTCTCCGGCACGCTGCAGATGTACGACGGCATTCCGCAGATCGTGCATCCCGATCGCGTGCTCGACGAGCAGGCGATCTCGAAGCTCTCCGGCATCGATCCTGTCTATCCGCTGACCGAAGGCCTCGCGCTCGGCTCGCTCCGCCGCGCGATCGCGCAGGCGCTGCAAAAGCTGCCGGCGCTGCCCGAATGGATCAGCCCGGAGGTGATACGGCGCTGCAACTTCCCTCCCATCGCGGAAGCGCTCACCCGCGTGCACCAGCCGGTCGAGCTGACGGACATCCTGCCGGACCAGCCGTTCTGGTCCCGCCTCGCCTTCGACGAGCTGCTGGCCGGCCAGCTCGCGCTTGCCCTGATCCGAGCGCAATTGCGCCGCCCGGCCGGCGTGCGCAACGCCGGCGATGGACATTTGCGCAACAAGATCATCGACGCCCTGCCTTACGCGCTCACGCCCTCGCAACGCAGCGCCGCCGCGGCCATCGCCGAAGACCTGAAGCAACCGTTGCGCATGCTGCGGCTGCTCCAGGGCGACGTTGGCTCGGGCAAAACCGTGGTGGCGCTGCTCGCAGCCGCCGCCGTCGCCGAAGTCGGCAAGCAGGCCGCGCTGATGGCGCCGACCGAGATCCTGGCCCGCCAGCACATCAAGACCATCGCCCCGCTCGCCGAGCGCGCCGGCATGCGCGTTGCCATTCTCACCGGCCGGGAGAAAGGCAAGGAGCGGCGCGAGATCATCACAAAACTTGCCGAGGGCGAGATCGACCTCCTCGCCGGCACCCACGCGCTGATCCAGGACGATGTGATCTTCAGGGATCTCGCGCTCGCCATCGTCGACGAGCAGCATCGCTTTGGCGTCCGCGAACGTCTCGCGCTGACGTCCAAGGGCGAAGCCGTCGACGTGCTGGTGCTCAGCGCCACACCGATCCCGCGCACGCTGGTGCTGACCTATTTCGGCGACATGGACATCTCGGAACTGCGCGAAAAGCCCGCCGGCCGCCAGCCGATCGACACCCGCGCCGTGGCCATGAGCCGGCTCGGTGAGGTGATGGACGGTGTCGGCCGCGCGCTCGAAACCGGCAAGCTGGTCTACTGGATCTGCCCGCTGGTCGAGGAATCCGAAGCCGAGGGCACCGAGCACCTGACCAACGCGACCAAGCGTTTCGAGAGCCTGCAAAAACGTTTCGGCGAGCGTGTCGGCCTCGTTCACGGCCAGATGAAGGGCACCGAGAAGGATCGCGTGATGGGCCAGTTCGCCGCGCACGAGATCGGACTCCTTGTCGCGACCACCGTGGTCGAGGTCGGCGTCGACGTGCCCGCCGCAACCATCATGGTGATCGAGAACGCCGAGCGCTTTGGCCTTGCCCAGCTGCACCAGCTGCGCGGCCGCATCGGACGCGGCTCGGAAGCCTCGACCTGCATTCTGCTCTACGGCGAGCCGCTCGGCGAGATGTCGAAGGCGCGGCTGAAAGTGATCCGCGAGACCACCGACGGCTTCCGCATCGCCGAGGAAGATTTGAAGCTGCGCGGCGAAGGCGACGTGCTCGGGGTGCGCCAGAGCGGCCTGCCCGGCTATCGCATCGCGCGCCCGGAGGTGCACGGCCAGCTGATCGCCCAGGCCAGAGACGAGGCGCTGCGGATCCTGAAGGACGATCCCAAGCTCAAGGGCGAGCGCGGCGAGGCGCTGCGCTGCCTGTTGTATCTGTATGAACGGGACGAAGCGATCCCGCTGATCGGAGCGGGTTAGCCTGCCGCTCTTCGGCGCCCAACCTCATAAGCCGCCACATGCGCGCGGGCGAGATCCAGCAGCGGCGTGTCAATGCCGAGCACACGGGCGCGGTTGGCCATATCGCCCAGGATGTGCTCTGCCTCCGTAATCGAGCCGCGCTCGATGTCGCGCAGCATCGAGGCCTTCAGCGGCGAATCCAGGGTGGTGAACAGCTTGCGGTCAAACTCGATGAACGGCGCGCGTGGCTCAAAGCCTGAAGCTGTCGCAACAGCGCAGCACTCCGCAAACAGACGGAAAATCGACTGCTCCCCGTTGGGGACGGCCAGGATGTCTCCGATGCTCGCGCGCATCAGGCAGGTGATGCCGGCGAGCGTCGAGAGCTGCACGAACTTCTCCCACATGTCCTGCATGATCGCTTCGCTGGCACGCACGTCGATGCCGGGGACCTGGAGCAGTGTCTCCACTGCGAGTGCACGTTCGCTCAGCGTCCCCTCGATCTCGCCGAAAACGATCGTCTGGTTGGCCATGAACTGAACGACCCGGCCCTCCGCATCGAGCCCGGCACTGACATTCGCGAGCCCGCCGAGGACGCGAGCAGCGCCGAACCTGCCGATGAGAGCGTCGATATGTTTCAACCCGTTCAGGATCGGCAGGATCATCGTGTCGGGGCCGACGGCGGGCGCAAACTGGCCCATCGCGTCGCCGAGCGAGTAGGCCTTCACGCCGACGAGCACGATGTCGAACGCCTCCTTGAGGTCGTCAGCCGCAAGAAGCTTCGGCTGCACCGCGAAGTTGCCGTGCGGGCTCACGACCTGCAATCCATTCCGCCGCAATTGCTCGGCCCGCTTCTCGCGCACCAGGAAGGTCACGTCGCGGCCTGCCCGGACGAGGCAAGCTCCGTAATACCCGCCAAGCGCGCCCGCGCCGATCACAAGCACTCTCATTCGAACTCCCATGCGCCTGCTTCCGCAGAATAGTAACAGAGGGGCCTCGCGCCGTCTCCTCCCCGTCATTGCGAGCGAAGCGAAGCAATCCAGAGTCCCTCCACGGGAAGATCCTGGATTGCTTCGCTTCGCTCGCAATGACGATGTGGATGGAGTTCGGCACACGTTGTACGCTTGAAACGCGACCGGGACGTCCAGGGCTTTCTGGAGTCGGCTTCCGCAGTTCCTGACGACTAGGTCTTCTTCTGCGCGATGCTCGCCGCGAAGGCCTTCATCAGCTCCGCATCCACCGCCTCAGCTTTCGCATCCCCCGCGAGATGCTCGAACCAGCGCGCAAAGCCCTCATAGATCTGGCTGGCCGGGTGATCGGGCCCGAGGAATCCGGAAATCTCCCGCATCTCCGCGACCCAGCGATACGCTTTCGGGATCATGTCGGGCAGCGCGACCTCGAGCCGCGCCAGGATCGCCGGCTGGCTCAGCGCGAGCTCGTCGCGGAGCGCATCGGCCGCGCCGGCCTTCGTGGCCGCAATCACCATGGCCGAGCCGATGCCGGCGAGGCCCTTGACGATACCGGCGTAGGACATCTTGAGCGCAGAGGCCGCGCCCACCGGGCCTTCGACGATCCGCACGTCGAGGCCGAGGTCCTTCAGCACGGAGACGTCCTTGGCGTGCTCGCCGGACATGTAGAAGGCCGGGCCCTTGCCGCCGGGCTGCGGCGGGAAGCCGATGATGCCGGCATCAACGAACGGCGCCTGCGCCGAGCCGATGATCTCCTCGATCCTTTGCACCGTATCGACATTGACGGCGTTGCAGTCGACGACAACAGGCTTCTTTGCGCGCCGGACGATCAGCGACGCCAGGCGCTCGGCCAGCGCGACGGCTTCGCCCGGCGGCACGATCGAGAGGATGATATCGGCCCCGGCGATCGCCTCGTCCTCGGCGCCGACCATGCCGGCGTCCACGGCCCGCTTCAAGGTCGCCTCGCTCCGTCCCTTCAGCGACGTCAGCACGCGCGCTCCGTTCTCGCTGAGACGGCGGGCCACGGCGCTGCCCATGGCACCGGGAGCGAGGATCGCAATGGTCTTTGACGTCATTTCGGACATCGTGCACTCCAGATCGAATTCCGGGCGACAGGCTCGGGTTCAACCAGAGAATAGCAGAGGACGAAAACGCCTGCGTGAACGCGGCCATCCCGCGACGGAATGGCCCTACTCCGCCTTCGCAGGTTCGGGCTGGAGCTTGGAGGCATTGGCGATACGCGCGGCATTCGCCACGCCGGCAAGCGCGGCCGCCTTCTTCGGATCGGGGGCCGAGCCCGGCTGCACTACGCCGGCCGACATGATCAGGGTCGCGGCATCCTCGGCGGTGAGATCGACCTCGATGATCTTGCTCTTCGGGACATAGAAGAAGAAGCCGGTGGTCGGGTTCGGCGAGCACGGCAGGAACACCGAGACGTGCTCCTCCTGGCCCGGCAGGCTGCGCGCGATATCCTCGTTCGGCGATTGCGAGATCAGCACGATCGACCACATGCCCGGCGAGGGAAACTCGACGAGGCCGACTTTGCGGAAGCTCGAGCCCTTGCCCGAGAACAGCGTCTCGAACACCTGCTTCAGGCCGCGATAGATGGCGCGCACCGCCGGGATCCGGCCCAGCAAGGTCTCGCCGACATCGACCAGCGTCCGGCCGATCAGATTGGCCGCCAGGAAGCCGACCAGCGTCAGCGTGAAGAATGCGACGACCAGTCCCCAGCCGGGAATGACGTAGGGCAGATAGGTTTCAGGCCGGTAGGCCAGCGGCACGAAGGGCCGCACCACGCCGTCGACCCAGGTAACGAACCACCAGACCAGATACAGCGTGATCGCGATCGGCCCGGTCACGACGAGGCCGGTCAGGAAATAATTGCGGAAGCGGCCCATCAGGCCGGTATGCGGTTCCGGGACGGGATCAACAGGCGCAGGCGCGTCGTCGCGGGGGGTCATTCGGGTTCCAGGTCGGTCGCTAGCAACAAGCTAGGGTCTTCTAGCAGGTTTTGGAAGACCACGAAGCGACCGACCGATGTCCGTTTTGCCTATTCCACGGTCACCGATTTGGCGAGGTTGCGCGGCTGGTCGACGTCGGTACCCATGACGACAGCCGTGTGATAGGCAAGCAGCTGCACGGGGACGGCGTAGACCATCGGCGTGAAAGCCGCCGCCATGTCAGGCATGACGATGGTGACGAGGGACTCGACGGTCGCCTCCGCGGCACCCTTGGCGTCCGTCATCAGGATGATGTTGCCGCCGCGCGCGGCGACCTCCTGCATGTTGGAGACCGTCTTCTCGAACACCCTGTCGTGGGGCGCGATGACCACGACCGGCATGGTCTCGTCGATCAGCGCGATCGGCCCGTGCTTGAGCTCGCCGGCGGCATAGCCTTCGGCGTGGATGTAGGAGATCTCCTTCAGCTTCAGCGCGCCTTCGAGCGCCAGCGGAAAGCTGGTGCCGCGGCCGAGATAGAGCACGTCGCGCGACTTGGCGATCCGGTGCGCGAGCTTCTCGATCTGGGGCTCGGTGGTGAGCGCGTCTGCCATCAGGCGCGGGACCTCGACGAGGCCATGGACCAGCCTGGTCTCGTCCTCGTCGGACAATTCGCCTCTCGCCTTGCCGGCTGCGATCGCAAGGTTTGCCAGCACCATGAGCTGGCAGGTGAAAGCCTTGGTCGAGGCGACGCCGATCTCCGGTCCCGCCAGCGTTTGCAGCACGGTCTCGCTCTCGCGCGCGATCGTAGACGTCGGCACGTTGACGACGGCAACCGTGTGCACGCCTTGCGCCTTGGCATAGCGCAGCGCGGCCAGGGTGTCGGCGGTCTCGCCGGACTGCGAGATGAAGATGGCGAGATCGCCCTTGCGCAACGGCGCCTCGCGGTAGCGGAATTCGGAGGCGACATCGACCTCGACCGGCACGCGCGCAAAGCGCTCGAACCAGTACTTCGCGACGAAGCCGGCATAGCTCGCGGTGCCGCACGCCGTGATGTTGATGCGCTGGATGGTCTTGAGGTCGAACGGGAGCTTGACCGGCAGCGCGACGCGCTCGGTCGCCATGTCGACGTAGCGCGCCAGCGTGTGGCCGACCACTTCCGGCTGCTCGTGGATCTCCTTTGCCATGAAGTGGCGGTAATTGGCCTTGTCGACCAGCGAGGTCGAGGCGGCGTGCCTGATCTTGTCGCGCTGGACGGTGTAGCCGTCCTTGTCGAAGATCGTCGCGCTCTTGCGGGTCAGCACCACCCAGTCGCCATCTTCGAGATAGCTGATCGTGTCGGTGAACGGGCCGAGCGCGATGGCGTCGGAGCCGAGATACATCTCGCCGTCGCCGTAACCGATCGCCAGCGGCGGTCCGTTGCGGGCCCCGATCATGAGGTCGTTGTCGCCGGAGAAGATGAAACCGAGCGCGAAGGCGCCGCGCAGCCGCGCCAGCGTCAGCTTGACGGCTTCGACCGGCTTGTTGCCGCGTGCGAGCAGATCGTCGACGAGATGCAGTACGATCTCGGTGTCGGTCTCGGTGTGGAACACCGTGCCGTTCTTCTCGAGCTCCTCGCGCAGCTCGCGGAAATTCTCGATGATGCCGTTGTGAACGACAGCGACGCGCTCAGTCGCGTGCGGATGGGCATTGTTGACGGTCGGCCTGCCGTGGGTGGCCCAGCGCGTGTGGCCGATCCCGGTGGTGCCCTTCAGAGGCTCGGCTTCGAGCCGCTTCTCCAAATTCTTCAGCTTGCCCTCGGCGCGGCGGCGCTCCAGGTGCGCACCTTCCAGCGTGGCGACGCCCGCGGAATCATAGCCGCGATATTCAAGACGTTTGAGCGAATCCACCAATTGCTCTGCAACCGGCTCGCGCCCGAGAATGCCGACAATCCCGCACATGCGGATCACTATCCCCCAAATCGTCGAAAAATCGCCTAAACGACGCGCTCAGTTTTTAGCGAAGTTCCCCGCGAACCAGATACTCAATAATTATTGCCGATTGAGACAGCACACCGTACGCCCTGCGCTTCGCCTGCGTCGAATTGGCCGGCCTTAAACCGCGCGCCTTAACTTGTTGTCAACAGATTTGACCAACGATTGACCCGGGAGACACAAGGTCATGAAGGGCTCGTCCGACCGCAAAGGCCTGTCATCGATGTCCGTCCGCGCCAGCGAGACCACGGGCACGCACCTCGCGCATTGGCCGCCTCCCCAGCGCGGCAAGGAAAGCAAGCCTGTCTTCGTCAAGCATTCGCAAGGCGAGCCGGTGAAGCGCGCCAAGCCGCGCGGCTGGCGCCTGACCCGCGCCATATTCTCCGAATTCGCCGACGACGAATAGCGCCGCAGCGGAAGGAGACCCTCATGGTGAGGAGCGCGAAGTGCGTCTCGAACCATGAAGGCCCGCATCTAGCCCGCGGCCATCCTTCGAGACGCCCGCTTCCAGCGGGCCCAATAGAATAGCGGCCGCTTACTTCTCCGGCTTCTTGCCGCCCGTCTTCAGCTCGCGATAGCGCGCCGCGCCGCCTTCCCTGATGACCTGCTGGCTGCGCTCCAGCGCCATCGCGTCGTCGGGTACATCCTTCGTGATCACCGAGCCGGAACCGATATAGGCGCCCTTGCCGATCGTCACCGGCGCGACCAGCGAAGAGTTGGTGCCGACGAATGCGCCCTGCCCGATCACCGTCTTGTGCTTCTTGAAGCCGTCGTAGTTGCAGGTGATGGTGCCGGCACCGATGTTGGAGTTGGCGCCGACGGTGGCATCGCCGATGTAGGAAAGATGGTTGACCTTGACGCCAGCCTCCAGCGTCGCCGCCTTGGTCTCCACGAAATTGCCGATGCGTGCGCCGTCGCCGAGCGAGGTGCCGGGACGAAGCCGCGCATAGGGGCCGATCGAGACGTTCTTGCCAAGCGTGGTCTCGACGATATGCGAGAAGGAATGGATCACGGTGCCGTCCGCGATCGACACACCGGGGCCGATCACCACGAACGGCTCGATGGTCACGTCCTTGCCGAACACGGTGTCCGCGGAGAGATAAACCGTCTCCGGCGCGATCAGTGTGACGCCGGCCTCCATCGCTGCCTTGCGCAAGCGCGCCTGGATCACGCCTTCCGCTTCGGCGAGCTGCGCCTTGGTGTTGATGCCGCGCACCTCGTCCTCGCTGGTCTCGATCACGACGGACTCCCATCCCTTTTCGCGGACGATTTCGACTGCGTCCGTCAGATAATATTCGCCCTTGGAATTCGCATTGCCGATTTGCCCGAGGATGTCGAGCGCGCGGCGGCCGTCGATCGCCATCACGCCGGCGTTGCACAGATCGATCCTGAGCTCATCCGCACTGGCGTCGGCCTGTTCGCGGATCGCGACCAGGCGGCCGCCCTCGACGATGAAGCGGCCGTAGCCGGTCGGATCGGCGGCGCGAAACCCGAGCGCGGCGAGCGCGGCGCCGCCGGCGAGCGGCGCGCGCAGCCGCGCAAAGGTCTCGGCCGAGATCAGCGGCGTGTCGCCGAAGGCGATGAGGAGATCGTCAACGCCGCGCGCGATCGCTTCGCGCGCCGCCAGCACCGCGTGCGCGGTGCCGAGGCGTTCGTTCTGCACGAAGATGAGCACGTCGGGGCGGATGCGCTTCGCTTCATCCGCGACCGCCTGGTGATCGGGGCCGATCACGACCGCGAGCGAGGTGCCGGCTCCCTTCGGTGCGGCGGCGAGCACGTGGGCGAGCAGCGTCTGCGAAGCCACGGGATGCAGCACCTTCGGCAGGCTCGATCGCATGCGCGTGCCTTCACCGGCGGCGAGCACGATCGTGAGGCTGGAACGGGCGGTCATCGAAATCCTGACAGCTATGGCCGAATCAATTGGCGCAACGGGCAGCGAGCGCCCTCGGAAGGCTATCGCCTTGCTACCCCCGCAAACGCCAGGAATTCAAGTGCGAGGCGCTTTTCCTGTTAATGTTCCCTGATTGATTCGGGGAAGCCCGGACCGGGGCTGGGCACTTAACGTACATGGCAAAGGATTCCGACCGACTGGCGGATGCCTTCGGCACCAAGGAGACCGGCGGGCTGTTCTCCGGACTTTTGGCGGAGGAAAGCGCGTTCGACCGTCGCATGATGTGGCGGCTGGGCTCGTGGGGCGTAGCGGCCGTGGGCGCGGTCGTCATCGCGGTGATGGCCAACCAGGCCCAGTTCGGCTGGCGGCGCGACCACGCTGCTGCCGCCGATCTCGCGCGCCAGGCCGACCGGCTCCAGATGCTGACCAGGGAGAGCCAGAACGAGGCCCGCCGCCTCGCCGCCGCCGTCGAGACGCTGAACACCGATCGCGACCGGCTCTATTCGCGCGTCACCGTGCTGGAGCAAGGGCTCGATTCCGTCACCGGCGCCATTGCGAAGCAGACCGCCATGCCGCAGCAGGTCGCGAAGCCGCAGGACCCGGCGCCCGCAGCTCCCAGCGTCGCGCCGGTCGCCTCTAGTCCAACTCCGGCGAACGACAAGCCGCGCACCGAAGCCGCCAAGGATTCTCAGAAGGATTCTCAGAAGGACGCTCCGAAGGAATCGCTGAAGGAGCCGCCGAGCCCACCGCCGCAGACCGCGGCCGCCGCCTCGCTCGTGCAACAGACTCCGGCAATGAATTCGGCGCTGCCGGCCATTCCGCTGGTGCCGTCGAAGTCACTCATGGCGCCGCCGGATCCGTCCGTGTCGAAACTGGTTCAACCGGAGTCTGCCGAGAAGTCTGCCGAGAAAAAAGCCGAGCCGGCGCCCGCCCCCGCCGAGGTCGTCGCGGCAGCGGCAAGGCCGCCGGAAGCAGCCGAGAACGAATCCCCTGCGATCGCGGTTCAGCAGACGCGTTTTGCGATCGATCTCGGCGGCGCCAACTCGATCGATGGCCTGCGCGCGCTCTGGCGCGGCCTGACCAAGTCCCATCCGGAGATCGCAGCGCTGCGGCCGATTATCATGATCAAGGAAGGCACCACCGGCCTCGGCATGCAGCTCCGCTTGGGGGCCGGCCCACTGGTCAACGCCGCCGTCGCCGCAAAATTCTGCGCGAGCCTCGCCGAGAACGACCGTCCCTGCGAGACCACCGTGTTCGACGGTCAGCGCCTGTCGATGCGTGGCGGCCAGGAGAAGGGACAAGAGAAGGGCCAGGAAAAGGGCCAAGATAAAGCGCAAGAGAAGGCCCAGGACAGGGTTCAAGAGAAGAGCCCGGAGAAGAATCAGGACGCGGTGCCGCAAGCCGAAGCGGCGCCGAGCGCAAAGCCCGAGAAGCCGCAGCGCCGCCGCAACTACTCCTCGAAACGATCGAAGCGCGAGGAGCCCGCGCCCGCTCCCGCGGCGCAGCCCGCGCCGGCGCCGGCGAAACCGGAGGCAGCATCGACGTCAGCGGGATCGACGCTGTCGTCGTTCTTCAGGCGGTAAACGCCTCCGCCCCGAACGGAAGCTGCGGGCATGCGACCAACGGCCGCTTGGACGTGAGCCGCTCTTTCGCAGCAAGCTTGCAGTCATGTCCGCCGCAATCCAAATGTCGGTCCGTTTCCGAACTCGTGGGTTTCGATGAACGAGCTGGATGATGTCCTGAGGCTTCTCGTCGCGGCCGGAACAGGGCTGCTGATCGGCATCGATCGCGACATGAACGACAAGCCGGTGGGAATGCGAACCCTGGCGCTGGTGGCTCTCGGCTCCGCGCTGGTTTCGATCTCCGTGATCGAGTTCCAGAACCTGCGCGACCACCCGGATGCGATCTCCAGGGTCATTCAGGGCGTCGTTGCCGGCGTGTTGACCGGCGTCGGCTTCATCGGGGCCGGCGTCATCCTGCACGACGCCAAGGCGAAGACGGTCCACGGCCTCACCACGGCCGCAACGGTCTGGATCGCGGCCGGCCTCGGCATTGCCTGCGCGCTGGGAGCCTGGCTGCTCGTCGGAGCAGCCATCGCGGTGACGTTGCTCGTGCTGTTCGTGCTGGGCTGGGTCGAGCGCCGGCTGGGGCTGAAGTAATCCGGGCGTCGGCAGGACACGTCCGCCCGGATCGGACCAGCGGAAACATCGCCTGCCCTGTTGCCTGCCCGCGCCATCCCGATCATATTGCGCCCATGACAAAAAAGCCTTTCCGCCTCACGCCCTACCAGGTGCAGTTCCTGATCGTCGTCGGCTTCGTCACCGTCGGCTATGCCAGTTACCTGCGCTATCTCGGCATCGAGCTCTCCACGGTCGCGCTTGCCTGCGACGCCGGCCTGCAGACCGCAATCTGCAAGGCGCGTTCGGTCGCGACCGTCCTGTTCAAGAATTCGGTGTTCGGCATCGTCGCGCTGGTGGTGGCGACGCTGAACCTGATGCGGCCGTCGATCGTGCTGCTCACCGTCGGCATCGTCGCCGCCGGCCTCGGCATCGTGCTCTACAACGTCGTGTTGTCCGGCCTTGCGATCGGGCTGTTCATTCTTGGGTTTGCTCGGCCCGCGCCCGCCACAGCGTAAGGGCGAACAACAGATAGATCGCGCAGGTCCACAGCGACTGCCAATTGTCGCGGCCCTCGTTGACCAGCACATAGGCGGCCGAAAGCGTCAGCACGCCCGCGAACACCGCTTCGGCGATCGGACGCTGGCCGATCTGGGGCCGGTTCAGCATCAGCAGCGCAAACGGCACCACCGCCATCGTCAGCGCGGCGTAGGGAAAATCCTTGTAGCGCGGGTCGAACACGAAGCCGAGCGCGGTCTGCGCCGCGATCACGGCCGTGACCGCCAGCGTCAGGCCGAGCACGGCGGTGAGCTTCGACCATTTCCGGCCCTCGCGCGGGCCGAGCAGATCGAGGAAGGTCGGAAGGCTGCGGCCGATCACCATCGCCTGCGCGCAGAAGATCGGCGACAGGATGCCGGCGAGCAGCAGCGCGCCCCACAGCAGCCAGCCGCCGATGCCGTAGCTCTCGTAGTACATCTTGTCGATGCCGATACCGAGCAGGCTGCCCGCCGTCGTCGCCGAGATGCCGACGCCGAGCCAGGCCGAGAAGCGCGGCGTCCACGGCCGCCGGCGCAGCGTGATGAGCGCGACGGCGAACACCAGCACGCTGAGGCCCATGCCCGCGCCCATGTACCATTTCCAGTACGGGAAATTGCTGATCGGCTGTCCCGGCGGATATTTCAGGTTTCGTCGCACCGAATCATACAGGCCCCAATAGCCGCCGACGGTGCCTTCCAGTTTGCGCTTCCACGGCTGGTCGTAGGACTCGATCAGATTGACGCGGAACTTCTGCGCCTTGGCAAGGCCGAGGATTTCCGAAACGACGCGCGCCTGGTTGGTGCGTGACGGCAACGCGCCATCGCGCATGCGGCCCGCGCTCGGCCAGCCGGTTTCGCCGATCAGGATCTCCTTGCCGGGAAACGCCACCACCATGCGCTCGCGGATCTGCTCGACATGGGCGGCAGCGAATTTCGCCCTGACGGGGAAATCCTCCCAATAGGGCAGGATGTGGATCGTGACGAAGTCGACGGCGTCATAGACCTCGCGGTTCTTCAGCCAGTATTCCCAGACATCGGCATAGGTGACGGGCACGCTGACCTGCGCCTTCACCGAGCGGATGATCGAGATGAGGTCCGCCGTCGTCATCTCGCCGCGCAGCAGCACCTCGTTGCCGACGATCACCGCGCTGATGATGTCGGGGAATTCCTTGGTGAGGCGAACGGCGAGCGCGGCCTGCTCGAAATTCTTGGTGCGGTTGCTGGAGAGCCAGATGCCCTGGAGCACTTTCAGCCCGCCGACCTTGGCGGCAACCGCCGGCACCTGATCGAGCCCGTTTTCCATCGAATAGGTACGAATGCAGTCGGTGATCTGCCTGAGCTGGCGCAGGTCCTGCTCGATCTGGTCGGCCTCGATATGGGTCCATGCGTCCAGCGGCGACTGCTCGCCGCGGAACGGCGCGTAGGAGACGCACTGGACCTTGTCGGCGGGGTCGATCGGGGCGCGCGCGAGCGTGATCGGCGTGGCAAGCCACCACCACACGGCAGCGATCGCACCCAATGAAACGAGCAGAAGCGCCAGTGGCGTACGAAGAGAAATCGGTTCCGTCCTCCGCGAAGGGTCCGTCGATTACCTGCTCGCACGCCTTCTGCCAAGGGGTAACAGGCGACCGACCCGCTCCTCACCCTGCGGAATTTGGCTGCGGCCCTTCAACCGTGCGCTAGGATCGTGACTTTGCTGGACAAAATTCGAAATACAGGTCATGGGATTCGACGGGAATTTTCCGCCGCATTGGAGACCCATTTGGACGCCATCAGCTAGCGCGTCCGCGAGGTCTCGGCGCGGACGGTTAGCGGATATATTGGGGAATTCATGCGGCAACGGGTGTTCGAGTTACGAAATGCGGTCCTGCGGCAGTTCGCCGCCACCTTGGCCGTCTCCTCCTTGCTCGCTCTGATCGGTGTCGGCGGCGCCTCCGCCCAGAGCGGCACGCCGGCCCCTGACCAGGGCAAGGCGGCCGCCCAGCCCGCCGACGCCGCCAAGGACGCAGCCCAGAATCAGCGCCGCACCGACGAGTTCGCGGAAGCGGCGCAGGTCATCAACGGCCCGGCCGGCAACCCCGAATGCGTCTGGCTCGGCCGGCGCGTGGTGCGGCTGATGTGGCGGGACGACCTCGATACCGCGTTCCGCCATCTCGACCTCTACGACCGCTTCGGCTGTCCCGGCGGCCACATCCAGGCCGCGTTCCGCTGCCTGACCCGGTTCGGTGGCCAGATCGATCCGAAGGTGGCCGAGACCCTGGACAGCCGTGTGCACGCGTGCTGGATCAACCCGAACGCGCAGCCGCAGCAGGCGGCCGCGGCCTCCCCGGCAGCGCCGGCCGCAGGCAACTCCCCGGCACCCCAGCCGGCCGCGAGCCCCTCGCCTGCGGCAAGCCCGTCCCCGGCCCCCTCGAAATAGCGCGATCGTTTCAGCTGCCGTTCAGGAACGATCGGCGATAGAGACGGTTGGCACTGCCACGCATCCCAAAAGGCATGCCCTCATAAGGACATGAGGCCATGACAGTTGTGAAACCGCGCGGCAGAGGTATGCTCCCTTTGCCGCGGACTCGGTCGGATCTAGGGGTCGGATCCGCTTCCCTGCCACCTCAGCCCCTTTTGGTTTAGCCGCGATGCGCGTTGTCGCCGCCGTTCTGTTGCTCGTGTCTATGCTCCATGCAGGAGTCTGGGGGGTCTTGCGCGACAAGGAACCCGCGCCTGACTTCAAGGGCCTGCTACCGAGCGTTTCCTACGCGCCGTTCGAAGGCTCGGCGCACCCCGACATCGACAACATTCCGACCGTCGAGAAAATCCGCGCCGACTTGAAGACGCTGTCGACCATGACGCGCGCGATCCGCCTCTATTCGTCCACGGGCGGCGTGGAACTGGTGCCGCCGATCGCGGCCGAGTTCGGCCTCAAGGTCACCGTCGGCGCCTGGATCGACAAGGACAAGGATCGCAACGAGCGCGAGATCAAGGCCGCGATCGAGCTCGCCCGCAAGAACAGCAACGTCGTCGGCGTCGTCGTCGGCAACGAGGTGATCTATCGCGGCGAGCAGAAGGTCGAAGACCTCATCGACATGATCAAGAAGGTGAAGGGCGCGGTCCGCGTGCCCGTGACCACCGGCGAGATCTGGAACATCTGGCGCGACAATCCCGACCTTGCCTCCAACGTCGATTTCATCGCCGCCCACGTGCTGCCCTACTGGGAAAACTTCCGCTCGGACCAGGCGGTGGACCAGGCCGTCGACCGCTACAACCTGCTGCGCAACCTGTTCCCCGGCAAGCGCATCGTGATCGCCGAGTTCGGCTGGCCGAGCCAGGGCTACAATCTGCGCAACGCCGACCCGGGTCCGTTCCAGCAGGCGCTGATCCTGCGCGACTTCGTCACCCGTGCCGAGGCCATCGGTATGGAATACAACATCGTCGAAGCCATCGATCAGCCCTGGAAGTTCTTCGAAGGCGGCGTCGGTCCGTACTGGGGCATCCTCAACGCCAGCCGCGAGCCGAAATTCGCCTGGACCGGCCCGGTGGAGAATCCCGACTATTGGAAGCTGATGGGCATCGCGCTGCTGGTCGGCATCCTGCTGTCGCTGCCGATCCTGCGGATCCAGAAAGCGACCGCGAAGCAGGCCTTCCTGCTCTCGGCGACCGCCAACGGCGTCGGCGCCTGGGCCGCGACCGTGTTCGCCTTCTGGAATAGCCACTACTTCATCTTTGGCTCGGCCTTCGCGCTGACGCTCGGCATGATCCTCCTTGTTCCCCTTGTTCTCATCGCGATGGCGCGCATCGACGAGATCGCCGCGGTCGCCTTCGGCCGGCCGCCGCAGCGGCTTCTCACCAAGAGCAAGCCGGTCGAGAACGTGCCGGAGAGTTATTATCCGAAGGTCTCGATCCATATCCCGGCGTACTTCGAGCCGGTCGACATGCTTAAGCAGACGCTGGATGCGCTGTCGCGGCTGAACTATCCGAACTACGAATGCGTGGTCATCATCAACAACACGCCGGATCCCGCCTTCTGGCAGCCGATCCAGGACCATTGTCGCGCGCTCGGTGAACGCTTCAAGTTCATCAACGCCGAGAAGGTGCAGGGCTTCAAGGCCGGCGCGCTGCGCATCGCGATGGACCGCACCGCCGCCGATGCCGAGATCATCGGCATCCTCGATGCCGACTATGTCGTCGAGGCCGACTGGCTTAGGGATCTCGTGCCGGCCTTCGCCGATCCGCGCGTCGGCCTCGTGCAGGCGCCGCAGGAGCATCGCGACGGCGACCTGTCGATCATGCACTACATCATGAACGGCGAATATGCCGGCTTCTTCGACATCGGCATGGTCCAGCGCAACGAGGCCAACGCCATCATCGTGCACGGCACGATGTGCCTGATCCGCCGCGCCGCGATGGACATGGCCGGTGGCTGGTCGAGCGACACGATCTGCGAGGACTCCGATCTCGGCCTTGCGATCCAGGAGCTCGGCTGGGTCACCCACTACACCAACACGCGCTACGGCGCAGGCCTGCTGCCCGATACCTACGAGGCCTTCAAGAAGCAGCGGCACCGCTGGGCCTATGGCGGCCTCCAGATCGTCAAGAAGCACTGGCGCCGCTTCCTGCCCGGTGCGAGCCGGCTGACGCCCGACCAGAAGCGGGAATATGGCCTCGGCTGGCTGAACTGGCTGGGCGCGGAAAGCCTCGGCGTGGTCGTGGCGCTGCTCAACCTCGTCTGGGTGCCGATCGTCGCCTTTGCCGACATCGCCATTCCCGACAAGATCCTGACGCTGCCGATCATCGGCGCCTTCGTCGTCTCGCTGGCGCACTTCCTGTCGATGTACCGCGCCCGCGTCGCGATCAAGCCGGGCCAGATGCTGGGCGCGATGATCGCGGCGATGAGCGTGCAGTGGACGGTGTCGCGCGCGGTGGCGCAGGGCCTGATCACCGAGCACATCGCATTCGCCCGCACCTCCAAGGGCGGCCTCAGCAGGATGTCGATCGAGTTCCAGGCATTCTGGGAAGCCGTGATCGGCTCCCTGCTCCTGATCGGCGCCGGCGTGCTGGTCGCCTCCAACAGCTTCCGGCAGATCACCGAGATCTACATCTTCGCCGGCGTGCTGGTGCTGCAGAGCCTGCCGTTCCTCGCCGCGGTCGCCATCGCCATCCTCGAGCTCAGCCGCATCAACTCGTTCCAGTTCTGGCGCGACAGCGCGATCCGCACCGCCGAGCTGATCGGCCTCCGCCCGGTCGCCCTGCCCCCCGTCGGCGCGCCGCAAACCGTGCCGAGCGAGGTGCGGCGCGAGACGAACTGACAGGCAGGAGGCCATCCTCGCTGTTCGGCGTGGATGGCGGCCCGCCAATCAGGTTGAGATTCCCGGCCTAACCAGCGGAAGCAGCGAGCGAATCCTCGCTCCTGCCATGAACTTCGGCAACCACCCGCACTATTGACCTCCGCGGCCACTCCCCCTACACAGCGCGGGCCGAGAGCATGATCCGGAAACAGCCGGTTTTTCCCCGCGACGCAAGCTTAAGAGCGCAGCGGCAAGACATGCTTCTCGAATGTCCGAGCACGATGGCGATCTCTGTCGAAGCCATCAGCGGCCATGGGAGCGCGTAGCTCAGCCGGTAGAGCACGTGACTTTTAATCACGGGGTCCTGGGTTCGAGCCCCAGCGCGCTCACCAAAAACCACAAATTCTTCAATATGTTGCCTGGCACGCGGATGACCCTCCAAATGGCCTCCGGGTCCGTGTCAGCACTGTGTCCGCAATCCCTGTCGACGAGCATTGAGCTTGGAGATGGGAGTGCGCTGCCGACGCGACAGCGAGTTCGTCGACGTCGTGCTGATCGTTCAAAGCTGTAGCCCTTCCAACCGCCAATTGACTCCCGCTAACGCGTGAAGCTAACACCCGCCGCAACCTTGCCGATAGGCCGAGTCGGATCTTCCCAAAGGCTTCCCCCCCCCCACGCTCCGATTTGCCCACTTGGCGTTACGCCCTCGTCGGTACAACGCGGCGCGCGAATCGAGTGCTTCGAGAATTTTGATCGGCTCCGTCGGGGGCCCCGTGGACCAATTGGCGTGCATCCGTGAGACGGCTGACCCCGCGTTACCATCGGTGGCTGATTTACCGAGCCACAAAAGGCATGAAACGCCGGCCGGGGTCGAGTGGGGCGCTGCACCTGATTTCGACTGCCACCGCTACGCGCCTCGTGCGGCTCGATCGGGTGGGCAAGATCCCAGCCGTCATGTGCTTGGATACTAACTACCTCGACACGATCGGGATGCTCTCCGAGTTGCGTGTTCGGACGTCGCGCCGCGTCACGGGAGCCCTCAAGCAGCCCACCAAATCAAGGAGTTCCAGGATCGGCTGGGTCCGCAATTCCAGAGACTTCACCACGCTCAAACACATATCCGCTGGTGCAGCTCTGATGCTTGCTGCGGAATACGACCGCATCAGCTCGGTCACCGGAAATCCGCCCGCAACGATCGACCTTCATAAGTGGGACGCCTCCGTAAAGGGAACATTGGCGGAGCTCGGTTTTTTCGATCTTCTACGCCTGCGGGTCGACGTGCCGGCGAGCACCGGCGGGCTGATGATCGAGAAGATGGTCAGCGGCAGTGAAGTCAATATGGCGCCTGTTAATGAAGCGATCCGGCGGTTGTTTGATCGCATGGGCGGCGACCCTGGGCTTAGATTGCAACTCGCGAGCGCCGTTACGGATGCAGTTGAAAATGTACGCAGCCACGCTTACCCGACCGCCAATCCCTTCTCAGTGCCAAAATGGTGGTTTACGGGTGCCGTTGACCAAGCCTCAGGCAAGCTCACTTTGGCAATCTTGGATCAAGGCATCTCTATACCGAGGGCGCTTCCGATGAAGTGGGGCCTTAACCAAATCATCGAGAAATTCCTGTCCGATTTCTCACTGAACTTCGACCCTCAAGATCCCGCTAACGATGGCCAAGCTATCGAACTTGCGATGACCTTAGCCACGTCCACGGGATTGAGTTTTCGGGGAAAGGGCCTACCTAAGATCCTCGAAATCATCCGAGGTTGCCCGGAAGGGCGTCTCAGGATCGTGAGCCGGTGCGGCGATTACACGTATAGCGCCGACGGTTCCAAGCTGATACAAACGCACGCCGTCCCATTTTTGGGAACCTACCTGGAGCTGGAAGCTTTGCTCCATCAGGCTCAGCCATGAGTGACAAGATGCTGTCCATCGCGAACGATTATTCCGCCTCCCCGGCCGGCCGCTACCCTGCGGACGGGCCGTTCAATGGCGAGCGATTCCGCGATCAGGTTTTGGCGCCTGCACTCCGCGATGCCATTTCGAAAAAGCAGAAGCTAGTTGTCGACCTCGACGGAGCCTTCAGCTACTCGTCTTCGTTTCTTGAGGAAGCCTTTGGCGGCCTTGTTCGGACCGGGCTTTTTTCCCCGAGGGAAATTACGGACCACTTAGAGCTCCGATCCAATGATCCGATTTACGCTAGCTTCGTCAAGGATGCGAAGTCGTATTTGCGCGACGCCCTAAAGGCCGCCGCCCATTAGCGCAACTAGCGAACCCTCGCTGATCTTCGATGTTACGAAGATCATACTCCCTGCAATACTCTCGGCTCTTCTCAGCGGCATATGGGTGAGCCGCTGGAAGGCGAGTCTCGATCATGCCGAGAAAAGAATCGATGATCTTTGTGCTGAGATCACGAAACTGGCTGATCTAGCCAGCGAGTACTGGATCACGCCTCAGGCGGACGCCAAAATACCTGTCTTGCAGGCTCGCATAAGTTCAGGGCTGGTCAGGATCGCGACGATGCGCGTCACGCTCAGCAAGTTCGTCCTCGGTCTTGCTGACGAGCGCTTGGTTGACCTCGAAAGCAGCTTTGTCAGACAGGCGACTGGCGGTGATTTTGGTGTGCACAATCGCGCCCCATCTCAGTCGACCGCCGCGGCGGCGCAACATGCCGGAAGCGCTTTGGTGGTAGAAATCAGGCGGTCGCGACTCGCATCCTTTACGAGATGGTGGACGCCGAAGGTCTGAGGGGGGCTTAGACTCGGCTGAAGCTGACTACGACGCGCAGTAGCTCGCGCGCGCGTCTTGAGGCCCAAGGGATTGATAATTTGACTCCCGATCGCGCGGCGCTTGGATGGCGCCATGCCCCCGCCCTGCCCGCCGCCACACGCCCACGCACCCCCGACGGCCGGCCGCTCAAGATCACGTTCGGTGAGATGCGCGAGATGGGTCTGAGCGGCGTCCTCGTCTTTTGCCCCGACTATCGGTGCAGCCATAGCCTCCGGCTGCCGGCCGATCGCTGGGCTGATGAGGTCCGGCTTTCCGATATCGAGCCGCGCTTTGTCTGTGCCGGTTGTGGCAACCGTGGAGCCGATGTCAGGCCGGATTTCGAGAGCGGCAAGCCACCGCAATTTGCGAAAGCGGCCGCCAACTGAGGCGGCAGATCAAATGCAGTTTGTGCCAGCTTTGTTCCTGCTAACAACCTAAAAGCGATTTTTGCGGTTGTATGGTTGTGTTGGGATGAAATTAGGACCGCGGAAGCCCGGCCGGCATGACCGACGATCTCGCAATCAATCATCCGCGCTCAACTTCAGACCGGCCTGCGTCGTCGGCGCTCATGAAAAAGCCCGGAGCTAGTCCGGGCCTTTCACTTGGATATGGGCTGGTCTCAATCGGACCCAGGCCTATGACGCCGGCATTTGGATCTGCCTCGCGGTGCGATCCATTTTTTGGATGCGCTCAAGCAGGTCGTGAAGGCAAAACGAGAGGGCGTCGAAGCCCTCTGCATCTTTAAAAACAGAGGCGCCGTCGAGCAACCGAATCCCGACGAGCGTCATCCGCTCAAGGCACCATATCCCGTCGAGAACATCATCTTTCGGGGTCGGGTGGGTATTCATGCCGCCCTCGGGGATGTCCGCCTCGTCGACCGTCCCAGCGTCCGGCCCCACCTCATTCTCTGGCACGAGGTTGGCTCTCAGTTTCCCGATCCGGTCCAGGATATCGTGAACGCTGAACAACAGTGTAGACGTCTCTTGCTCTGGCAGACGATAACCACCCGAACCGTCTTGCTGGAGATTCTGCGCCGACCGCATCGCGACTTGTCCCATCACCTGAATGTCGGCGAGGCTTCGGTCGATCTCTTCGAGATGTTGCTGATGTTGATGGCTCATGCCGAGGCTCCCTTCGCCCGGGCCACCATGATCGCCAGCCCAACAGCGACCGAGGCTGCGATCGTTGGGGTAAGGTTGCGCAAATGCCGCTCGCGCGGGTCCTCGTACACGTAGGCGACGGCCGCCTTGAGAGCCAATTCGTTCAGGTCGCGGGCATCTACGAGCGCCACGGCGACCTTGGCCTTTTCAAAATCCGTCCGCGCCTCAAAATATGCGGCCTGAGCGCCGTCAAAGTTCACCTCATCACGATGCTTGCACCAGCGACGTTCCCATTTCCGGTAGGCTCGTCTGCTACCGTCCGGGGCCGGATGCTGTCGATTCCAATCTCGCCCCAGTTCTTGTACCCTCTGGTACTCAGTCCAAGCGGCCTTCAGAGTTTCGTGCGTGTCATCCACCTTTCTGCAAGCCGATCGAAGCTCGTCGCTCGCGAGCGAGCTGTCCAAGGTCAGCGTCGGCGCTTGCAAGGGCGCTCCCGTAACGGCCTCCAGGATCGGATTAGAAGTCAGTCCAGCGGCTGCGGCCGATCCGGGCAGCGGAAGTGCCGGTCCAAGAGCGACACCTCCAGCGGTGACAGCCGCAGCTTGGGCAAGGAATCGGCGTCGAGATGAGGTCTCGACGGGATCAATGGTTGTCGCCCTGGCGACATTGTTTGAGGACGAGTTTAGGGGTGGCGTGCTACGCACGCGGTCAGCTTCGGTCATGGGGTAACTGCCTCTCTTGATCGGGGTTAGAGCCGAGGCGGAAGCTGGTACCTTCCCCTCGGCTTGCTTTTAGGGTAATGCCTAAATGATGGCAAAGTCAATAAAGGTAATGCCCAAAAAAAGGCGCGGGCGCCCGGCCACCGGCAAGGACCCGCAGGTGGTCGTCCGGATGCCGTCCAATCTGATTTCAGAAGTCGACGCATGGAGCGCAGCAAACGGCACGGTCCGCTCCGAAGCCATCCGCCGCCTCGTCGAGATCGGGCTGAAGGCAAAGCGCCCATGAGATGTTCTGGGTTGGCATCGCCCATAGCGCTCTTACTCGGGCGCGGCGATGACAAAGCGAACCAAGTGAGCCGCCCGCGGCGAATTGAGTTTGTGATTGCCGCCGTGCTGCTGGCCGGTTGGGGGCTTTATCGCTGGCTTTGCTAGGGAGAGTGCAGTCGCAATGTTGAAACACCGCGCCCCGAGCCGCCGCGACGCGCGGGCGCATCCGAGATGAAGTCGTTTTCACACTCGATGTGAACGCGTCCCTACCGCAATGGGTGCAAGGGAGGCGGCTAAAATAGCGGCGTGAAAAAATAGTCTTGCCTCGCCTTCTAGCCTCGTCCCTTGCGCTCACCCTGCGGTTGCGGTTGGATGCGGCTTTATTGGGGGGAATTCATGCCTAATTTTGCGGTGGTCTACGGGGTCGCATTGACCGCTCTCCTGATTGTCGCTCAAGCTCGTGCTGCAGATGAAAACGAGAGCACATATTACACATCATACATTCCACAAGGCTTCCCGGCGGTCCGTGAAAACCCGCAGGAGACTAGGTCGGACATAAACTTGAAAAGTTGCCGGGTCTACGAGAGCAACGGCTCCTATGTCCTCTACGTTTTTGAAGGCGACGCGCTACGGAAGCTGGACAGGTTTGGAGTTGCCGGCCTCGACGTTGACGACCGGAAATGGATTTCGGCCTACGACAACAGAAAGGCCGCGTGTCAGGCGCTGATGAAGCGGTTTGGCGGAGGAACGTATCTTGATCAAGCGAAGGCCTGGCTGAGAGAATGGCTTAGATAACAGAGTGCGTCGGCCTGATTGTGTGTCAGTCGGAAGACCGACAACGACAGCGGACTGCACGAATACGCAACGGGCAAATGAGGCTCGGCGAACCGGGTCAAGGATTGATGAGCGGCTGATTCCTTGGACAATCCCTCATGTAGATGGAACTTTGCTGAGAGTAAAACATCGGCTAAACAGTTATCATGGCCAAAGTAGAGCAAGAGCTAGATGCACTTAGTCGGGGTGCTTACAGTGCCTCAGAGGCACTTCGCCTGCTCAATTTCAGTCGCACGGCGGCTACTCGGCACATTTCACGGAACACGGTAGTCAGATGGCTACAGGGCTATGACTTCGGTCCAGACCATGAGGGGCATTCCGAGCCGCTTTGGCGTCCTGATTATCAAAATGACAATAATCTGGTGGAGCTCAGTTTCCGCGACTTGATCGAGCTTCGATTCGTAAAGGCCTTCCGCGACATCGGGATTGGCCTTCCGACGATTCGCGCTTGCTATGAGCGAGCCGCGGAAGAAGTGAAAGACGATCGACCTTTTTCAACACAACGGTTTAGAACGGACGGCAAGACGATCTTCCTGGAGATTACGGAGGGTCTTGACGAACCTAAGCTCGTCGACCTCCGCCATCGCCAGAACGTCTTCCGCACGATAGTCGAACCGAGCTTAAAGGACCTCGAGTTTGATGCATCCGCTGTGTCCCGTTGGTTTCCTTTAGGGATCCAGCGACGTTCGATCGTAATCGATCCTGCACGAGCTTTCGGCCGCCCGATCAGTAGCACCGGAGTTCCGACTGAAGTGCTGGCGCGGGCTGTTGGCCTCGAGGGGTCTACAAAAAAGGTCGCATTCCTCTACAACGTCTCGGTCACCGAAGTTAGAGATGCAGTGAGTTTCGAACGAAAGCTCGTTGCTTGAAACTGTTGGTCGATAACAACATCAGTTTCACCATCGCAGATTGCCTGCAGCCTATTTTTCCAGAGCACAAAATCGTTTCTTTACGGAATAAGTTTGCGGCAAACACGAAGGATGTTGACTGGATAAGTGCACTAGATGCCGAAGGCGGTTGGGCAGCTCTCACTATGGAGCGGCGGCTCAAAACGCGGCCTCATGAGCGGCTAGCGTTGGAAAGGTCGAAGATCGTCTTCTTTTTCCTGACGGGCGCGTGGCTGAAATTCAGCGTCGCCGAAACCGCTTGGCGCGTGATTCGCCTAGTCCCGTTGATGAGCACCCAAGTATCCGTAACCGAAAGCGGCCTTTTCGATCTTCCAGTCAATGCCAGTTCGAAGCTGCGGCCTCACCCCAGATAGAGCCCATGCAAACTGCTGACTGGGCTCTCATTATCGGTGTTTTTTCTTTAGTGGTTTCGGCGGCCGGCTTCCTCTGGAACGTTTGGTCGAAGTTCATCTATCCGAAAACCGGTGCGCTCGGCCATCATCCGCCGGCGCTTCTCCCCGCATCTCGCCGCGGCGGTAGGGCCGCCTCGATCTTGTCGGACAACGACGTGAGGGGCTTGCGGGCGCCCTTCTCGCCGTTCAGGCGTGGCTCCCGGGACCGTCTAGGTGGTCCCCGCCCGGTCGACCTCAATCCGCACTGCGCCGATCGCGTCGCTCTCCGTGGCTTGGGCGTGGTCCTGCTGGTCATCGACCGCAGCAGCGAGGGCCCGGGAACCGGCAACTCCGTGACCGGCGCCCAATATGGGGAAGATCTCCGCCACCTCAAGGGCAAATTCATGCTGCGGGCTACCACCCTAGCCCAAGCGTCGGCAGGGCGCACGCAGACCCTATGAAAATAGGCATTTCAGGGCGCCTCGTCGGCGACCGAGGAAGGCGGCCCCCTTGATGCCCTGCACGCTCGAAAATTCCCGGGTAGCGGACCGGGGGATTTCAGTCTGTCCACACCTACTAGCGGCCGTAGCTCGCGCGAGTCCCGAGCCACCAGGAATCGATAATTTGCGAGGTACTAACGATGCCGCTTTGATGGCGGCATGCCTCGTTCTCCTCGACGCTACAGGCCCACGCACGGTGACGGCCGTCCCGTGAAGATCACCTTTGGCGATATGCGCCAGATGGGCCTGCGCGGCGTCCTGGTCTACTGCCATTGCGGCCATCATACTGCTCTGACGGCTGATCGCTGGCCGAACGATGTTCGCCTGTCTGATGTCGAGCCGCGCTTCGTGTGCGGCGGATGCGGCAACCGTGGAGCCGATGTCAGGCCGGACTTCGCGAGCGGCAGTCCACCCCAATTTGCGTCTCAGAAGCGCCTCTGAGCATCCCCGCCCTGCCGTGACCCTTCGGGACAAAAGGGGCGGCCTCAGCTGGGCGGCAGCTGAGGCCGTTGGGGTCTGCTCCGACTTCAGGGGGGCTCTTGGGGTACACCGGAGCAAAGAAGGAATGCGCCAGATTGCCACTTGTTCCCGACTGATAGAAGGATCGTAGATCATAGCTCAGAGCCATGCTGCTCGGTTCGCACGCGCGCTAACCCACGCGTGCAAGGCGGCTGTGTCCTGAGCCATGCGTAACGTGCCTCAAGGTGGAAGGGTTGGCTCTCGCCGACCAGCACCCTGGACGGGCCTTGACCTTCAACAGCGATCGATTTCGAAACTGGTGCCGGCCCTTGATCTCGCGCGACAGTTGCGTTTTGATGCGCTTGTCGGGTCGGGGGATCCTCTATGCGTAGTTTGGGTATTTTAGCGCTCTGCGCCCTCTTGGGCGGCTGTATGTCGACCGGCGAGACGGTTTCTTTCCGAGCGTCAAATCCGCAGCAGCAGGCCCTCATGCGAGACGGGCAGCCCGCCCTCGTCTCCAGACAAAAGAGCTCGCTCGTCCTGGTACGACCAGCGTCGCGTCAAATGCAAGCGAACGGACGGCCGGTGTTTGTCGTCGGCATCAACAATCTAGGCAAGCAGCCGGTCGACTTCCGCGTCGGGCAAGTCGAGGCTGTCCAGCACGCCGCAGGCTCTGATTTCGAGATGAAGGTCGTGACCTACGAGATGCTGGTCCAAGAGGAGCGAAACCGGCAGGTTGCCGCCGCCCTCCTCACCGGCTTGGCCGCGGGTGCCAACGCTTACAGCGCCGCGAACGCTGGTCATGGCAGCTACACCACCCCCAGCGGACGCACCGGAACGTTCTACAGCCCCACTGCGGCTGTGATCGCGCAGAACAATGCGGCCGCTCAAAACGAAGCGATGATCGCCGCCACTGTCGAGACGGGGCAGCGCAACATGGCGGCATTGGAGCAAGCGGTCATTAAGGACAACACCTTGATGCCGGGTGAATGGTACGGCGGGCAATTGCATCTGGCGCCACCAGTTGCAAGTGAGAGCGGACGACCGAAAACGTACACTATCGTCATTACCGTTGGCACTGATCGGCACGTGATCGACATCGCGCAAGGACCGGCGGGAGCTTGAGGGAGAAACTCCGAATGAAGATCAGGCTGGTGCCGCTCTGCGCCGTAGCAGTCATGGGCGCTATCGCGACCACGCCTGCATGCGCCTGCGATGACGGACATTGGATACAAGAAGTCCTAGCTGATGGGCAGATTTTGAAGCTAGAGGACGGCAGTATGTGGAAGGTAGACCCGACAGATACGCCCACGTCGTCGCTTTGGTTGGCTGTATCTGATGTAATTGTTTGCGACGATGAAATCGTCAACGTGGATGATGGCGAAAAGGTTCAGGTTACAAGAATAAGATAATCTGCTTGGCGATGGTTCAGGCCTACAATTTAGTTCGTTCCAAATCCGGAACGCGGGAAGCAAAAGCCGCAGGCGTTGCAGATTTACAACCCTCACAGCCATTCGAGACACTAAGCTAGTCGAATGAAATGATGGAAGCGTATTTCATTCTTAGTTCAATATGATCAGCGGGGCGAAAGATGTTCGATGTCTATCGCAATCACAAGCGCGACTTGCTCGTTCTAAGTTCAGGCTCGCCCGTACCAGTGCTTTACTCTGTACATAAGTGGCGCAGGAGCAGGAAACGAGTTCTCAAGGTCAGCGACGAAATCAGGTCAGCCGTTCATGGACAGGGCTATTACGTTCGCAGCTTGGTTAGGTCTTCGCCGCACCATCCAGGTGCGCCAGCCCAGCCTCGATCACGATGATATCTTTCTCGATCTGTTGGATCGTACTTGTGCAGTCGATCCCGGTACAAGCATTGAGATCTGCGATAAGTTTGCGGCGCTGCGTCCGAAGCTCATCAAGCGCGGCTTGGTCCCTTAGGGAAACATAACCCTCCACGATCAGCTCAATTGCACTCGCCACCTTCACTCCCCGCCTTATTCAACACTACTACCAAGCTGATTTTTAAGCGCGCCGATATTGATTACACGATTCAATCCCGCGCTCTGAGTTCGTCTAAAACAACGCGCCTCCGAAACTCGTGCGCAGTGGCCGTCAAATGGGACCCAACGATCAGCCCTAGCCACTTCAATTTCAGGAGAGCAACGGGATCACACAGCTCGATAGACAGTCCGGCTCCCAGTATCGCAATGGCTCGTTGCTCCTCGGCGTCGAGATCAGTCCAGGAGATGCCCTCCGTCACCGGCCTCAAATTGTCCATGGGCGCCTCAAAATCCAAACGCGAACCTGATTTGCCGCAGCACATCTGTGGCCGCGTCGGTGTACCGCCCGTTGGTTAGGTATCGATCCAGTTGCGCTGTACTAATCAGCGCCACAACTGCCGCCGTTAAGCCCTTAAACATTGGGCCTCTCCTGAAAGAGACCGCCAACCGGGCGTGTCGAAGTATTAAGCCGTTCTCAGAATGCTCGCCGCAAATGGCGGCGTAATACACAATGATGACATTGACTTGTAACCAGTTCCTTAATGGACGAACTGGGCGCCGTGGGAATGAGATGAAGCTCTGCACCTGCAGGATCGGGACCGACTGCTGGGGGATCGATCCAGGGCGCTGAAACACGCCGCTGTCTCAGAAAAACGTTAAATCAGGAACAGCGGGATGCTCACTCCTGGGCCTTCGCCAGGCCCCGGCGCGCCCTCGATCTTGAATCAAGGCGAGCCTGTTTCCCCTTTAGATTAAGAGGTCATGCGGCGCGAAAATGAAATCCTGTGGCCTGAGCGCTTCCTCGCTGTGCACCACGACATCATTACCTGCATTGAATGTGATCGTGCTCTCGTGCGTCGTTGGATCGAATGCTGAGATGGTCAGATCGCTGAAGTTCACGATTCCGAGTGCCGAAACATCGATGTGGTCGGTTCCCAGATTTGAGAGCCCCTGACCAAAATCCTCGATCTTGTCGTGACCGCTGCTGAAATTGAAGGCGAAGTAGTCGTTTCCTCCTTTCGCGCGGCCGAGCATTACCTGAGCGTCGCCCCACATGTCGTCGTTTCCGGTGCCGCTGATCAGCCTGTCATTGCCGCCGTGGGCTCTGTCGGTCATAGTCTGCGCATCGCCAACTAAGGTGCTGTAACCACCAGAAAGAACACTGCCCGCTATAAGCGTATCGTTGCCACCAGACGCATCGCCGGACATTGTCAGTGCATCACCATAAGCCACGCATAAAAACGCCCTCGGGCCACCTACGAATTTGTCATCGCCGCCGACTGAATGATCCCGCATATTCCCGCCGGCGTCACCAAAGAACGTAGCCTCACCGATATCGTTTGCGGCACTGTCCATCGTATCGTTGCCACCATGCGCGAATTCCAGCATATCGCCGCCGGCGTCGCCGCAGAAATAGCTAAAGTCGTTCATGAAGTGGGGAATTGCGACAAACCTCAAGATGTCGTCCCCACCTTTAACATGGCCCGACAAATTGCCGCCGGCGTCGCCGTAAAAGAAGTAGTTGTCTTCAATGCCGCTGGTTGTAAATGCGTCGTTGCCGCCCTGGGCCCGGTCGGACATGTTTCCGCCGGCATCGCCATAATAATGGATGGTGTTGCTATGGCCGTTCGTTGTTAGCGTGTCGTCGCCTCCTTTTGCGTACCCAGACATGCTTTCGCCGGCGTCGCCGAAGAATGTGGTCGGGGTCCCGCTATACCCACTCAGGGCAGGACCGGTAATGAATGTGTCTTGGCCGCCGCTGGCGTGGTCGGCCATGTTGCCGCCAGCGTCGCCATAAAACGTATTGGTGGCCAAAATCCCAGACATGTAAGTGTCGTTACCGCCCCGAGCGTGGCCAGACATACTGTCGTAGGCATCACCGTAGGCGATGTTCGTGGAAGGAGGCTGTTGGAAGTGGCTGTCGCCACCCGAAAAGGTGTCATCGCCACCGGTGGCGTGATCGGACATGTTTCCGCCCGCGTCACCGATCAACGTGTTGATCGAGTCCGCCCCACCGCTGAATGTGTCGGCACCACCTCTCGCGTGATCGGACATGTCTCGACGCGCATCGCCAACGAAAAAGTTCGTCGAGTTCGTGCCGCCGGTAAAAGTGTCATTTCCTCCAATAGCGTGATCGAGCAGGCTTCCACCGGCATCCCCATATAGCAAGTTGATCACGTCCGCAGCGCCGACCAAAACGTCGTTTGTTCCGATGTCGTGATCTGTCAGATCACCTGCGGTAATCCGAACTCGCTTGACCATATCTCGCCTCCCCTTGCTGCATCCCCACGTAAGAAACGAATCACCAAGCCACGCTACGGCTCAAAAGGTCAGTGTTGTTGCTGCCGCTTGATCACTAGTTGAAGCGCAAGAGCCTTCGTTCGGCAGAGGAACTCGCAATTGAGGGCAGCCTGCCTTGTTCAGCTTAAGAGGCGATCTTCTGCTCAGCCTCAAGAACGCGTCCACGAAGCGCTTCCAACTCGGCAATCTGAGCAGCGAGCGCTTCGAAGCGGAGCCGAAGAACAGCGGCCGCGGCGTCCGCTCGACCGCCGCGATTGCCCGCCTCGGGCAAGTTGGCCCATTCGAAGGGAGCGGCCGATCGCATTGACCCTGGGGAATTTTGGAAATGATGGAGACCAGTCATGGCCGGACCCTTCCGAGCGGGCGCAGGGGAAATAGAATAGGAAGGCCGCGCCGCGCTTCTGTATAATGAGGCAACAATTAAATCACGTAGCGACCCAAAAAGCATAAATTAAGTTAATTACAATTAATCACTATTTATAACACTCGCGCCGGAGGCTCTGTCGTTACTCAGTGCTTTTTCCCGGGTTCCTTCCACTCTGCTCTCCAGCCGAGCTGATCAAGCCGCTCCTCAAGGTCGCGCTTTGCTGCGGTCAGCTTCACCGCTAGGACCTGGTCCACGTCGGTGTGCAGCGCCCACAACTCATCGATGGACATCGCGTCAAGCTGATCTCGGTCCATTGCCACCCGGGTGTCCCTGAGATGCGTCGCTGAGAAAAATGCCCGGCGTTTCAGGCTCCAAGCTCAGGCACGGGCGTCATTTAATTTGGCTTATTTTCATATTAAATATCATTAACTCGGAGTATAAAGTCAATCTTAATCGCAATAAGACAGGCCGCCAGAGTAAACGCTGCTCCGAGAAGCGCCGCTCGCGAGAGACGGCCGGCATCGCCGCGTGCACAGCGAAGCCGCGGCCAGGACGGCACCGACCAGCGCTAACAACAGCCATCCGACCGCGGCCGAGATGCCGCGTGGAGCCTCACTGCAGAACGTCCCTTAGCGTTGCAGCAACGATAGAAGCCGCTGTCGGTCCTGCTGACGCTGCCGCTGGTTCGCGCGCATTGTTTCCAATTCGGCCTCCGCGCTGCTGATATCCTGGTGTTGCCGTTTCAGTTCGACGATCATCGCCTCCTGCTCGGCCAGCCGCCGCTCAGCTTCGACGACATTGCGCTCCAGCTGCCTCAACTCATCGAAGAGTGCATCGTTAAACATGGACCACCGCACCAAGGGCAAAAAGGAAAACGGCCCCGGCACAACCCTAAATGCCGGAGCCGTTGGAGGTTGCCTGGCTTGGGACCAAGCACAGCCAGCCTAGTCCGGCCCGGAAATTTGTTATGTTCACTTTTGCACAGGGCCGGTTGGTAAGGCCTGCGCGGGGTGGCTCCTGCGCCGGCAGCGAGTAGACGATAATGCGATAGGACGGCCCCGGGCCCGGGTAGAGAAGAATGTCGTGAGGCCGGGGCCGCTGGAGGTCCTGATGCCCTCGCCGGTCCAGACGGCGGAGCCTGCGCTCAAAATCAGCGAGCACGGATGATCTCTGCGCCGGTGACGCGCTCGCCTGCCGCTATCCTTGCCTCGGCCTTGCGGCGCAGCGCCGGTGGCGTCCCAGGTGCCGATAGCTCCACCAGCACAGGCCAAGTTGTGATGCGATAGAACTCGGGCCGATCGCCGTACATCCGCGCCACCCTCAGCATTTCCGCGGATTCCCGTTGCGGGAAGTCGAATTGCTTGGCGCGCAATCGGCCAAACTTTTTGTTGCATGGAGTCATGTCACGAAGCGCGGCCATCTGCCGGCCGATGTCGATATTGCGCTCGACGGTCGCAAGCCTTGCCGCGGCGGCACGCGCCTTGGCCGCGGCAAGGCGCTCTTGCTTCGTTGGCGGCGGCGCTAGCTCTGGCGCTGTTGGATCAAGGGCACGGCGCAGCTTGTGCCGCAAGATCCGCTCCAGCGCGTCCGTGGCCTCCTTCTCGTAGAAGTATTCCAGCGCGCGCATCTGCTCAAAGATGCCGACCAATGAGATTTGGTCAAATGCCTCGATAAGGGCGAGGCCGCGATCGGCATATGGCCCGATCGCGCCAGAGACGGCCCTGATATACCGCTCCGTGAGCGCGCCATCATTGCCCTCGGATTCGGTGATGCACCGTAGCGTCATAACGAGATGCCCCGTGCGATCTTGGTCGAACAAACTGCCGATATGGAGCTGTCTTTGAAGGTACAGCCGCGAGCCATCGTCGAGCGCCTCGATCTCCAATGCGTCGAGAACCGCTTGTAGCTTGCCCGGCCAAGGCTCGCGCGCCCACGCGTGAACCGAAGCCGGGATAGGCCCAGATTTGCAGCAATCATCGTCGTCCTCCAATCGGCTGCGACGCTTTGACATGACTACCCTCCTCCCTGGGTGCCGTTTGATGCGGCGGCTACCCACCTAGCCCGAGTGTCGATCGGGCCTTCGCAGACGCTACAAAATAAGGGGTGTGGAGCGGGCCCCAGGGCGCGGTTACATCCGCCGTCGCCCAAGGGGGGTGGCAGGGGCGAAAGACTGCCCCCGCCAAATCACATCCAGATCTGAGGCATCAGGTTGTCGACGAGCGCGCCGGCCTGTTGGACAGCGTCGGCAATCGATCCGTTGTTCGTCTCACCGCCCGTATCGACGCTAAGCGCGCTCTGCGTGGCGCTAACGATCTTGTACTGGACCAGGAAATAGTCCGTGTTGTCCTGGATCTCGGTCCAGCCGGTGGCCGGCGTGCCGTTCTGATTGTTCAGCCGGGCGCAGTGGATCAGGAAATCGTTGGCATCTGACGTGGTGATGGATCGCGCGCCGGTGTTTCCGGTGTCGGGCAGCGCCGCGTTGGCATCGAACGGAGTCGTCGCGTCAGCTCCGCTGATGCCCCATGCGGTAGCTGTGAGGAAACTGCTATCGCCCGCGCCGAGACTTACCGTGATGGCGTTGTTGAACGCGGCAAGAGAGGTGGTCCACCACAATTCGACGGTAAACGGCGCGTCACCGGCCGAGGCACGGTGTTGCCAAGTGTGCGAGCCGGTGTCGGTCACGCTCGCGACGGAGTCGCCATTGACTTGAATCGCGATCATCACGACAACATTTGCGTTCGATGTCGTGAGCGTGCCGACCGCGAGCGATGCGCCCGAACCGACCGCGTGGACCGAGCCGTCCAGTGCTAGTGCCATTCCAAAAGCCTCCTGATCTTAACCGGGGGGTGAGTTGCCCCCGGTTTTGGTGGGGTGGTGGGATTGAGAGTTCCTGTCAGGGTCACGGCGGCGTGCCGCCGGAACTCCACGAGCCAAAGGTTGAGCCGGTCGACATGTTGACGTTGTCGTGCCAATTGCCGTCCGTTTCGGATGCCGGGTAATTGAACACAACGCCCGTCCCTCCGAAGCTTCCGGCCTTGAGTCGCGCGTAGTTATCGTGAACGTCGATCAACTGGCTGCCCGGCGTGTACGGCGTAACGTAGAAGTTGATGTGGACGCTATCGCCGCAATAGAACGTGTTGTGGTGAATCGCGCCGCCGTACCACGGACCATTCGGGTCTCCGCAGACGCCCTGCACCGCGCCGCCGCCGCTGATCTCGGCGAAGGTGTTGTAGCTGAAATCAATTTCCGTGATGGCGCCGCCGTAGGTTTGCACCCAATCCGGATGCCATCCTAGAGCCGAGTTGTAGCCCGTGTCGTTCACGACGTTGAAGCGACAGGTCCACTTCGAAAGTTGGCCGTCGTTGTAGTAGCCGGCGATGCTGAAGACGTCGCACGCCACGTTGTGAATCCAGTTGTACTCAAAGATGTGATCGCCGTTTGCCCTGTAGTCGATCAGGAATTCCGGTGCGTTCGAGTCCGCGCTCGTGAAGCCGCCGTCGAATTCGCAATATCGGATCGTCGAGCCGGGATTGCCGGCGCCTGGCTGGTTTCGAATCCAGAGCGTGTTGATGCGGAATTTGCAGTTTGTGATGATGGCATTAACGCCGCCGTTCAGGGTCGCGCTGCCAATGTTCAAATACCAGCCGCCTCCCATCGAGAAGTCGTAGGCATCAATCACCACGTTGTCGCCGAGAATCGTGACGATTCGCGAGCCGGTGTCCACGTCGACACCCGCGATGGAAATGGTCGCGGGATCTTTCAGCGTGACTCCGGTGTTGATGCCTGTGCGGTAGTCTACGCCGGCCACACTCCACGGAGGACGCGCGGCCATTGCGTTCAAGAGGCTCGGGAATTGTGCCGCTCCGGTGGGAGCGTTCGCAGATCCATCTCCAGGGCTCGCAACAGCCGAGGCGACGATGCTAACGCTGCCAGTGTTGCTGCCGAGCGCGTTGGTCGCCTGGACCGTGAGGCCGTAGGTCTGAGCGGTCAGGCCAGAGGCGCCGGCCGACGTGACGGTGATCAGGCCGGAATTGTCGATTGCGAAGTACCCGGCGGAGTTGCCCGCAGTGATGGACCATGCGGTGGGCGTGCCGCCGGTTGCCGTGACCGTGCCGACGTGCGCGCCAGACGTGGCGGGAAGTGACAGATTGAACGTCGTTCCCACAACGACCGGCGCCGTGCCGACCGACACGCCGATGGATTTCGCTGGACTCATGCCGTAGCTGTTCGACGCGGTGACCGTCAGGTTGTAGACGCCATCAGGCGGCGCCGCAGATAGGCCCGTGCGAAGGTTGCCCGTATTGTACAACGCGAAATAGCCCGATGGATTTCCGGCTGTGATTGCATATGACGTCGGGCTGTTGGTGGCGTCGACATGCGCAATGAATGCATCGAAACCTAAATTGGAGCCGATCGTAAACGAGGTCGACGTGATGATGGGGACGCTGCCGAGCGCCGAGCGGAATGTGAGGCGAGAGGCGATCTTGCCTGCTAGCGGCGTCTTACCGATCGAGGCGGCCGTCATGCGGCTGCGCACGAACGCCTTGCCGACCAGCGCGACCGCGTTTGGGACGGGAAAGCGGACACCAACACCAAAGCGCATTTTGTCTACTCTCCGTGCTCTGGAAGCAACCGCCCTGCCCTCAGGCGCCCGTCTTTTGTCGGCCATTGCTCAAATTGAAGGCGCATCCCTATCTCCGGAATGACGCCTATCTTCTGGAAGGCTTTTATGTGAACGAAGAAATCAGAGTCGCCTTCGTCGGGCCTGATGAACCCATAGCCGCGCACCTCGTCGAACATTCTCAACGTTCCGATCTTCATTGTTGTGGCGCTCGTGCTATGTGCTCGATCGTGTCGAGGAGCAGATCAAATTTCTCTTCCGCCTCCAGCACGCTGTTCTCGGCCTGCCGCTGACATGGTCCAGTTGCATCGAAATAGGTACACGCGCGCAATTCGCGCAGCATCTCCGAGCGGAGATCCGTCGACACATGGCGCAGCAACATCCCCAAAGACATCGCCAGCATAGCCTCGCAGATCAGGCCCCTCTGCGTAGCGCTGTCGACCAGACGCTCCAGCTCCTGCAGCCGTTCTGCCGTGCTGCGTCGTCGGGTCATGGCGCCATGTTCCAAGTGGAGTCCGGGCGAGGATTGGACGGCGCCGCGGCATCCGGACTGCTCTTGCCGGTCGAGCCGGGACCGTTGCTGGAAATGTGGCCCGCGAGGGCGATGACGGCTTCAGCGCGGCGCACTACCTCGATCAGCGACGAGCCGGCGTTGACGTTGATGTCAAACTTTCCTGTGCCGTGCACCTCGCCGGTGACCTGCGCCGTGACCTGTCCTGCGCCGGTGCCGTAGGTCATCGTATCGGTCACGCCCGGCGCCGGAAATGACGGCGGAGCGAGCATCCGATTGCCGCCGGTGCGCGGGTTGCCCGAGACCCAGCGCCCTTCTGCCGGGACATATGTCGCGTTGCCGGTCGACGCCAAGAATGGAATCGGAGCGGCCGACGACGGCCATTGCGCATCATCGGGCTTGTAGCCGGACCGAGGATTCCGGTTCTCGCTCGACGGCAGCATGCCGAACGGGTCGGCCTTGAACCTGTCGAAAGCGCTATTGATCCGCCCGAACAGTGCGGTCCAGTCCTCGATTGAGTTTAGGATATCTTGGACGTTGTTGCGCACGCCCTCGGCCATGGCGGCCGCGGCTCCAGTCGATTCGAATTTCTGGAGTGCGCCCATGATGCTGTTCAATGTGCCGATCGACGACTCCGCCAGCTTCGCGTTCGAAGCGAGATTCGCCAGTTGCGTGCTGACGGCTTCGAGCGCGACTCCGACATCCTGACGATGCAGGTTCTCCGCTCCGGACATGCCGGTTGCGCGCTCCTGCTGCTCGCGGCGGCGCATGCGCTGCGCCTGGCCGCTCACCAGGTTGCCGGCTACGTCCGCCGCAGTACGATTGGAGAAGAACTTCGCGTTGAATGCCGCGACGGCCGCCGGGTCCGTGGTGTCGACATTCGCCTTTTTCAGAGCCGGGATGAAGTAATCATCGAACCATTTGTCAACATCGCGAGCGAAAACGCCCTGACCGACGAGGCCGGTGTCATTCCGCAAGCCAACCGCGCGCTGGAACGCATCGGCTTCCTTCTTCTGCCGGCCGCCGATCAGCGCGCTATGCATCGAGGCGAGTCCGGTGCCGGCCTGGGTGAACCCCATGTCGACGCCCAGCGAAGGCAGCACCGATGCAATGAACCGATCGCTTTGTCCGCGCGTCATGTCGCGGCCGTAGCGAATGGCAGAACGGAGATCCGCTGCCGAGTAGTCGGCACCGCCCTCAACCTGCGAGGCCCGCAGCAATGCGTCCAGCAAATTCGATGCGCGGGCTGGGTCAGTGATCTGGCGCGCGTCGATGACTTGCAGAGCCTTGCGCATCTGCTCATCGATCCGATCCGATCCCCAGAGCACCTTGCCGGATGTCATAAATCTGCCGAGTGTCGGCATCATCGCAAGTCCGGCTTCGGCATTGCCGAGCTGCATGGTTGCCTCTCGGCCCGCAGCTCGGAATTCCGTCCGCGATACGGAGGGGTACAGCGCCGACTGCCGGTCGGCTTCCTCGCTGATTGCGTCGGATTGCGCCTGCGTGAGACCGGCCTGCCGTTGCTTGGTGGACTCGCGGCTTAGCTCCTTCGTTTTGTCAAACGTGAATCTCGCGGCGCGGTTGGCCAAGTATGCCGTCGAGCCGACACCACCAGCAAGCAAGCCCCAACGCAGCGCTGCGGCGCCTGCAGTGGCGAAGAATCTGCGGCCTGATTTCGTGGCATCGTCTTGCGCGTCGGCGATGGCTTGATAGTGACCGACGACTTGCGTTCGCCACTGGCGCAACATTCTGTTGTGCTGCGAATTCGGATCGAACATGATCGACGGGCGACGATCCCGAGGCCCCGCGAACACCTTCTCGTAGAAATTGCCGTACTCCTTCGAGATGGCCGCGATGTCCTTCTCCGCGACCCGCAGGCGCCGCAGTTGCTTCTCCAGGTCATCGCCCATGCCGGAGAACCTGACTCCCTCCAGCGCCTTGGCGGTTTTCTCAACGTTCCGGAATTTCGAGGCGAGTTTGTCGAAGGTGTCGCCGGTTTTGTCACTCGCGCTCAGAATCGCGCGAGCCTCAATGATTTTCGACATTTACCCGTTACCCTTTGAATTGATGGCGCCGCATGGTCCGATGAAAAACCATGCGGCGCCGGGACGCCGGCAGCTTCTAGGAGATGACTGTGCCAGCCGGCGGCGACTTGATGCTTTCGTGCTTGGCCTCGTCCAGCGTCGGCACTGGACGCAATTCGATTTCGATCGGGCGCTCGCGCGGCTCCGCGGCGATCTCGCCCCTGGCCAATTCTGCCAGAACATCGTGCGGGTGATTGCAGCGCGTCCCGTCGTACTCGTAATGCGGGCCGCTCGCGCCAACCAACCGCATCTGCCACAGCGAGTGCGGTCGCTGGGCCGGCTCCTCCGGATGAAATTCGACTTCGTCGTACAGCGCGAGGTGGCATAGCGTCGTGTATGAGCCCTGCCCGATACGACCGCGGCCGCCGCCGTAGTCTCTCACGCTGTCTTGATCGCCGATCAGCATGCCGCCTTCCGTCGTCCACAACCACGTGCGCTTGCTCGTCAGATCCTGGCGAGGGAGCCCGGCACGAGTCCGCGCGATCGTTTCCGGCGGAACAAGCGGCTCAAGGCCATCTGGCAACTGAGCATTGACAGCGCCGGTGGCGATATCGGCTTGGGCGGCGTCTCGTAGGAGCGCGACCAGGATCGCGTTGGCCTTTTTCAGATCGCTCCTGATGCGGGCTGCCAACTTCTGATTTGCGGCCCTGCATTCATCGTAACGCTCGCGCAGCGCGACGGCATCCGCCGCGGCCTTGGCCTCGCGCTCCTCGTGCTCCAGCGTAACGATCAGCTCGTTAAGCCGCTCCCGCTCGGCATCGAGCGCATCGTGCTTGACGCGCCACTCCGTGAACGCTGCCGCGTTGCGGATCGCGGTCGGCTTGGCCTCGTCCAGCGTCGACAGCGCGGCCTCGACGGTCGCTAGATCGGCTTTGGCGCCGGATGAGTTGGACATGACGTTCTCCATTTTTCTTGCCTTCAATCTTTCCGGTTGCTGCTGTTGAGTTGGGCGATCACATCGCTCCAGTCTGCGGCAACGTTCGCGGCGGTGGCGCTGGGGATGTTCTTGGCGGTGGCGACACGCTGACCCGGTTGCGGGCTTCCTCCGCGCGCGGCTTCGAATTCGAAACACCAGTCATCGAGGAGAACGCGAGGCCAATGCCCGGCTCCGCCATTGGAATACGCGGTGGGGGCGCTGCGACGACATTGGCGCTGGTAGTCGTAACTGGCGCCAGATCCGGTGATCATCCTCTCGGAAAATCGGCAATCGCCACAACGTCTGTTCTCTTGCGCCATGTCACCCTTCCCATTCTGAAAACAGAAGAGGCGACACGGAATCGTTCTGGGAAGACCTTTTCCGTGCCGCCCCAGGTCCGCAACAACCCAGTTAGGGCCGGCACCGCTGGCTGACGGGACAACCGCACCGGCAGAAGCATACTGCCCAAGCGCACTCACCCTTGCCACGCAGGAAAGGCGCAAACGCGCGCGCGTCAGCGTCTAAAACGCGACAGCCCGTGCTGCTCGATGTGCTTGGCGTACTTGCCGCGATATATGCGCCACCGGCCGCCCAGCTTCACCGCGAAACCACCAAGATGCGTCTGATTGTTCGCGCAATCCTTTCTCACGGTGGTTTCATCGCGCCCGCAAATCCTTGTCGCTTCCCCTGGTGTTATGAGTGAGTCGTCATCCCGCGCCGTCGCTCTGGCGCGCTCGCGGGCGATCAACTCGGCCTCCAGGAGCGCGGCTGCGTTCTGGTGAATCGCAATGGCGTTGCGGAGATCGTCGTCGGTCATCGCACCAGTTCGTAATTGAAGCATCTGCGCTTGTGCGGGAATCGGCGGGACTTGCCGCATGTCCTGACCTTGCCGGCAGCAATGAGATACCGGAGCGCGCGCCTGACCGAGACAACCTCAGCCTCGCGCGGCATGCGCCAGCCGGGGTTGCATCGCGGCCGGAACGAGAAACAGCAACCCGCAACCTCGTACGCGTTCATGGAACGGCCGGAATCGAGCATTCTCAGGATCGCCCGGCGCAGCGCCTTGGGGGCGAAAGGGAACATATTCCTATGCCTTCTGCCGTACATCACAGGCTTCTCTCCGACAAACAAACCGTGTTTTCCGAAATCCCAAATATGCTGAAATGCCGGAAGCGTCGCGCTCGCGCCCGGCCAGTCAAAAACAGGGTTCCTACAAAAGTTTGCGCGGATGCCCTATCGCTGCGGCAGTGGCGGCCCGTGGCGCGTTGGTTTAGGTCGCGGGCGCGAAACCGTGTCCGCGACCGCGAACTATCACCAGCGGGCTTGCCGGCAGGTCGAGGCTTTGGGCGGTGCGGGATCTGCGTGGCGCCGTGGCGTGTGCCGTCTGCCCTGGCTTCTACATGTTCGAGCCGATGTCCGTGGTCGGAGGCATGGGGCACGGATCGAGCCGTGCATGGGAAGAGAGGCCAGTCCTTTGTTCGACCCGCAGGAGGCGCGGTCGATTGGCCGGGACGTCCTTCGTCCCGACGCCTCCAGGCACGCCGCCGTGCGCAGGAGCGGTCAAGGATCGAAGACCGCCGGAGGCGGCGGCCGAATGGCCGTCCTTGACGGGTCCTGTGCGCGGTGGCATTGGCGCTAGAGATGTCCACGAGAGCTGGCCCCGGCATCATCACCCCGCGTCCATCGTGGTTGTCGTGGTCGAGGTCTCTCCGGTCCCGCCCTTCTTCCCCTCGAAATAATTCAGGTGCATCCGCAGGCGCGGTCTGACGAGAACGGCGCCCGCAAGGGCGACGGTCGGGCCGAAGGCCGGCGCGATAGCGCCCCTCGTCGGCTTCACAAGATCGGGTCTGGCACGGACCTGAACTCGTGAGACTGAAATTCCGTCACGCTCCCTATTATCTATTATATGCCGTGACGCATTTTCGGTCTCATTTTTCGGCGATTTCGCCTCGTTTCCAAGCGATTTCCGGCGAAAATAGGTGGCTCGACTGATGCCCAACAACTCCCACGGCCGCGCCTCCGTAGACTTCGGGCGGCCGCGCTTCCGCCCCGTCGAATTCTTGGCCCGGCGCCGTCGCGACTTTGCGGCCGCCTTGGCACGCGAGATGTTCAACCGGAATGCATAGCTCGGGTCATCGCAAGCGCCTATGAAGCGGAATGAGAGCTTTTGGCGGTCGCGCACGGTGATGTTGAGAACGGCCGCGCACTGATCCGCCGCCCAACGTTTGTTTGATGTCTTGGTGTAGCGGATGATTTGATCTATGGCGGGCTCGTCCAGCCATGGCGCCCACTTCCTGCACCAGCGGCGGACGGATCGGCGCGGATCGCTTGGATCGGCCATGTGGGCATGGTCGGCGCCCCATCGCAGGATCGGCATCAGCCGGTCGTTCCTGGGAAGCGTCTTCCATCCGCAATGCTCAAACCATTGCCGAGCTTCTTTGAGGCGCCCGCGCGCTATCAGCGCACGATCGGTCTTGATGTCGGCGGTGGTTTGTGGTTTTGTACTGACTCGCATATAATACCTTTTTGAACCGGCCGGGGCCTCCACTCCGCCGGTTCTTTTTTGGGTTAGACTGCTGCTCCCCCGATATCGCTCGGCAGGTCGGCGATGCCGACCGCCTCGATCGTCTCGGCCTCCAGACGCAGCTCGGCAACCATCTCGGCCAAGGTGACGCCCTTCAGCACGTGTCGGCGCACGGTGCGATTGATCGCCAGTGCCGCCGCCTCGCGGCGCTTGTGGCGCTTTTCCGATTCCTCGAATGCGGCGGCGTCGAAGTGTGGAAACTTGATGATGTTGGTCATGCTCCCTCCGTCTCCGTTCGGTGTCTGGAATTCTTCGACAACCACGCGCGGCGCGCGGCCTCATGCGCGGCGATAGCCACGGCGAATTGCCGCGTCTCGAATGGTCCAATCGGCTGGTGCAAGCCGACCTCGTACCAACCGTCGTCGCGCTGCAAGATTTCGGATTCGGGCCTCACGGTTCGACGTCCCCGCCGGTCCATAATTGATTGCGCGCTAACAACTCGGTGGCGAACACGCCGAGACTTGTTCGGTCGGGCTGGACGGCCTCAAAGGACCGGCCTCGCCGAACAATCCATCCGAGATGGCGCCGGCCGTGGTACATCGATTTCGCGTTGTCGGGGATGTCGTTGACTTTGCCGGTCATCACGCGCGCCGTACGTTCGGATGCACCACGCGAGCCCGCAACCACTCCCGAGCGTCCTCAACGGGAATGAGGACCCGGCCGCCCAATTTCAGGAACGGCAGTCCGTCCGGCTGATTTCGATATCTGGATATGGTTCTGGTTGTGACTTCGGCGCTGGCGGCGAAGGCGGCTTCGGTGATGTAGCCGGCAAGAATTGATGGTGCGTCGTCGGCCATGGTGGCGAACGTCCTCCGGGATAGGGGACTCGCCAATGCGCGCATCAAGGCTCGGGGCGAGACCCAGGTTAAAACCTGTTTCCTTTCCCCGGTGCCACTGCTGGACTCCGGTGCACCGTTGGCCCTTCGAACGATGCCGCTGCCCCCAAGCGGGGGTCTCAGCCCGAGATCCGGTCTCGGTGTCCGCCCCTTTGCGGGGTCGGTGTTCGGCTTTCGTCCTCACCGGACGAATCGAAGGCGCCTTCAGCTAGAAGAGGCCTGCCCCTCTCGGGACAAGCGATTGCAAATATATGGACATCGCCAACGGTTGCAATGTCATTCTCCGAAAAAAACATCGGCCAAGTGATGAACGTATCTGGAACGCGCCTTTACGCCCTGCCCTTGATGTCGGTGATCTCTGCCGACTTGCCGCCGTCGACGATAGCACCCACGCGATCGGCCGCGGCCCTCAGCGGGTCGTCGAACAAATGACTGTAGCGTGCCGTCGTCGACGGATTGGTGTGTCCTAGCAGCCGACCAATAATCGCCAGCGAGCTGCCGCTAGACGCGAGCACGCTTGCGAAGCTGTGGCGCAGATCGTGAATACGAAGATCGTCGAGGCCGGCTGCCTTGCGGATCTCGGCCCACGCATTCTTGATCGAATGCCGCGGCTGAGCACCGGCGCCGACACGACCGGGGAATACCCATGGCGACAGCTCGGCGCCTTTCTTCTTCGCCTCGGCCTCGGCCTTGGCGCGGATGCCCTCCAGGAGCGCCAGAGCGGGCGCGGAGAGCGGTGTACGGTGCAGCCTCCTCTGCTTGGTGGCATGTCCTGGCTTGATCCAGGTGCCCTCCGCTGCCCCGCTGGGGCTACGGCTAAACTGTAGTTGATCCCAGCGGCACCCCAGCGCCTCGCCCTTGCGGCATCCCGTGAGCAGGATGAGCCGGATGATGTCGGCCGCCTGCTTGTCCTCGTGCTCGGCCAGCGCCTTTAGGAGCCCGCCGAGCTCGGTCGTCGGATCGACGTATCTCTCGCGCCCGTGCTCGGCGTGCCGCTCCACGCCCTTCGCAACGTTGACCGCGGTCCATCCTCGGTCGCCCCTTGCGCCGTTCCACGCGATCGCCCGATTCCACATGCGGCTCACCAGCGAGAGCACGCGATTTGCCGCGTAGGGTCCGGCTTCCTTCGTGACCTTGCGGTGCAGCCGTTGGATGTCTTCGTGCTCGACGTCGACGACGCGCGTCCCGGCCTTGAGGATTGGCAGCACCCAATTGTTGATCTGCGCCTCATAGGCGGCAGCCGTGCTCGGTGCGTTGGCTTCCTTCGACTCCTCGACGAATTTGGTGCACAGATCCCCAACCGTCTTCATTGAGCGGTCGGCCTCGATGTCGGCAACCGGATCTTCTCCGACGTCGATCCGGCGGAGCAGCTCTCTGGCCTCCTGCCGGGCGGCGGCGGCTTTCCAGTTGGCGCAACTGCCGATCGTGAACCGGCGCGAGCGGCCCGCCTTTGTGCGATAGGTCAGGACGAACGATCGCGCACCAGCCGCGGTGACGCGCACGCCAAACCCTGGCACGAGGCCGTCACGGGTGATCCTATTCCCGGCCGCCGGCACCGCGATGTCCCTGATTGCCGCATCGGTAAGCCCCTTCGATCGCGCCATGTCCCATCCTCCGGTGTCAGCACTATGTCAACGCCGTGTCAGCAAAATCTGTGCGCTCAGTGTCAACTAGTGTCTCACACTTTCCGGACAAGTCCAATCAAGTCCATAGTCAATTCAATGGCTTGGCACCACTTTTCGCAATTCACGTAGCAAAATCAATAAGCAAGCTGGGGTGGCCTGAATGAGACTTTTAATCACGGGGTCCTGGGTTCGAGCCCCAGCGCGCTCACCAACCAAGTCGTTGTTAGCAAACAAATCTCTGAGCTTTGGACGCCTTAAGAAAAACTGGTGGATACACATTACGTCTATAAGAATACAACTGCTCACTGATGATGCGGCATCGCAAGACGTCTTTCAGGGCAAGGGAGACCTATTGCGAGATTATGATCGGGTCCGCTATCGTGGGATCGCCTCTATATGTATCCCGGACGTTAACGATGGTCGTGCCGTTGGAGTATTAGTTGCGACGAGCAGCAAGGTGGGGCGCTTTAGCCAAGCTAACGTGCAGCCGCTGCGAGACCTGGCTCAGTCGCTCGAAGTAATCCTCAGTCCGAAGCAAGCCTAAAAGAGATAAGAATGGCGAAGCAAATCGATCTAAAGCCGGACCGCACTGCCAATTTGGATCGTCAACTGCGGGGAGCATTCCGCGAGATTGTCACAGGCAAATTTGTGGACACTTCTCAGCTCAAAGGCGAGGTTATCCATCTGGGCATTTTGCGATGATCTGCGCAGCGAAAGACAGCCCACCAGTTCTTATTTACTCCAAGTGCAGACGCCCGATGACGTTCTTGGCTACGCGGCCAAAGGAAGAGCGCATCATATCAGCTCCAATCGGGCAATCGTGTTGCCCCGATCGGTTCGCCGCAATCGATCGCGGCTTCACAAGCAGACGAGAGAAACGCGGGCTCTTGCGGCGGAGCTGCCAATCGTCACGCGAGTACGCGATGCCAGTGCCCGTCGACGCGTTCGGGCGCAGGCTTTCTCAAGGCGCTCAAGACGCCGCACGGGAGAGACACATGGAAGGAAGCCGGGCCTAGATGGTCGCCACCGCAAGCCGCCTTGATTGCAAAGGATACTACCTCGAAAGATTACCTTCGTCAGATGGGCGTGCGCGGCGGGCCTCGCTTGTTGCGCCGACTATTGGTGCAGCCAACGCTTGGCTCTCATACTGACCGCAAGCCTGACGGCATATCTCGAGCGGCGGTTCGTCTGCAGAGCGTGCGGTCGGCGCGGCGCCGATGTTCGGCCGGAGTTTGGGAGAGGTAAGCCGCCGATTGCCCTCACGGCGACCGATCACGTGAACCAACGAACAAATGGGAAAAGCCGCAGCGCGGTTCCAGCCCCCACTGCGGCATTCCCGGCAGAAATAGAACCAAGTACTTAAATCGCGCCGGTGTTCTTTCTATAGAACACCCCGTTCCGAAAATGGATTCCGTATAACTACCGGAGTGCGATGTTCTACGCATTGCCGCCCGGATGCGAATGTGGCACCGCTCGGGTTCCAGCCCCCAAATGCTCCCGGCTGCCGATTCAATTGCGGATCAGAGCGCCGGGAGTGCCGGGCGAGATGAGGCTGGCCGTCCGACCTCTCGTCTCCCAAAGGAAAATCCCTCGTCCCCGATGCGATCGATGCCGCACAGCGAGGGCTCTGCGCCTCTGCAAGCTGCACTGATGTCATCATCCGAACGCGTTCAGTTGCGGTGACAGTGCACGCAACTATCGCGCTTACCGCTCCTGCTTGGCACTTGGCTGCTGTTCCCAAAGCCCTCCCACCCCAAAAATCGGAAGACACCCCGCCGGAAACGTGTACGCTTCTCCAAAACCGGAGGGACAGCATGTTTGAAATCAACGGTTTCGACACGGCGGGCATCGTCAAACTCAAGCGGCCGTCACTCGCCGCCGCCCTCAAGAAGGCCAAGGAGCTTGTTCAGGACGGATGCTGGGACGTTCGGGTCGTCGATCCCGGCGGCCGCGTCTACACCTCGTTTGAGGAGCAGGCCGCCTAAAGCGCGCTGCGATCAGGATGAATCGTCATCGCGCTTGAGGTTGTTGTTCAAGCATGATCTCCGCGCAAACGCGTCCCGCGTTTGTCGCGAGGGAAAACCGCTGCGCACTTTTCCGGATCATGCTTTAGTTCCGAGCGATCGCCCGCGCCCGTCGCCGCTATCCGCCGCGGCCGACATTCGACGAGGCATTGTCGAGCCAGCGCCGTGTTGCTTCGTCACTCCAGCCGGGGACCGCGAAGCGCGCAGGTGGCGTCGCATTCGTGCGTGGCCGGTCCACCGCAAGAGGGCGTGCGCGAGGGCGATGCACCGTTGCTGCGTCTGCGGCGGTGCACAGCACGAGCGACAGACCCATGAAACACAAGGCGAAAAGAGAGCGCATCGCATCGGCTCCAATCGAGCAACCGGTCCCTATGTGTTGCTCCTATCGGTTCACCACAATCGACCGCGCCTTCACAAGCAGGCGAGACAAGCGTGGGCTCTTGCGCCGGCACCGGCAATCGGTGACGCGCGCTCCCATTGCCAGTCGACTCGTTTGGGCGCACGCTCTCTCCAGGCGCTTCAGACGCCGCACGGGAGAGACACATGAAGGAACCGGGCCTGGATGGCCGCCATCGGGACAAGGATGGCCAGATCAGCAAGAAGCACGGCAACACGCTGGTCGGCACATTGCGCAAGATCTACGGAAAGGGTTTTGCGGCCGGCTATCCCGATGCGGCGCAACTCAGCGAGGTCCTGGCCCAGCTGAACGAGACGTCGCTGAGCCAGCTGCGTCGCGATCACGACACCGGGCACCTGGGGCACAAGATCGACCACGCCTTGAAGTGAGGCCTCGCGGTGAGAGCCGCCATCGAAGGCGCGCATCCAGCACCAGTTACTGGCGTTCCTCATACTTGTTGCAGCGTCCATCGCCATGTTGGACCCGGCTGAGCTCCTGAAACGGTGGATCACAACGCAGGAGCGTATACTCCTTGTAAGAGGGCGGTGGGACGCGCCAGCAAAGATTCTGGCCCGCTGGTATCTGGTACGTATCCCCAGTCGCCAGCGTATAGCTGCACGAGGCATCCTGAGCGTTCACCTTCGCCTCTGCGTGGGCCTGGCTCAGCGAAGCCACCGCGAGGAACATCACCAATAATCCGCGCATTTTGTCCTCCGCACATCTGATCGCACATTATCTAACTGGGGTGCGGACATCGCTGGAACAAGTCACGAATTCCTGAGAAGCACGTCTGGACCGTTCCAAGCGAGCCCCCAAAAGCCCGCTGACAACCCGCCAGAAACGTGTATGATTCACTAAAATCGGAGGAGCGGCATGTTTGAAATCAACGGTTTCGACACGGCGGGCGGCGTCAGCCTCAAGCAGCTGTCACTCGCCGCCGCCCTCAAGAAGGCCAAGGAGCTTGTTGATCCCGCTGGTCGAGTCTCGTTTCAGGAGCAAGCAGTTTGACGAAGAACTGCTCGCCCTCGGCGAGGGCACCATGCTGCTCGATGAGCTTGATGGCTTCATCGCCGGCTTGCTGACCTGCCCGGAGCTGATCATGCCCAGCGATTGGCTCCCTGTCCTCTGGCATGAGGACAGCGCAGACCAGGCGCGGTCTTCGAGAATCGTGATCATGCCAATCGGGTTCTCAGGCTCGTCATGGAGCACTACAAAAACGTCGCGCGCACGCTGATGGAACGCCCCGCGCGCTACGGTCTGTTGTTCTGCGTCGACACCCGTAATGACGACGTGCTCTGGGAGCTTTGGATCGGGGGCTTCGAGAAGGCCGTCGCGCTACGCCCGGCAGCCTGGAAAGAGCTGCTCGACGCCGATGCTGATACGGCGGCGGCGATGAGCGGAATGCTGCTGCTCGCCGAGATCGCCCGGGGAGACAAGGAGGTTGAGCTCGACGATCCCATCCTGACCGCAGCACCTGACAAGATCGCCGACTGGGTCGTCATCCTCAACGAATGGCGTCTTGCCAACTACCAGCCGATTCAGGATATCGGCCCAACGGCCTTCACTGCCCCGGGGGACAAAGGTCGGTCGCAACGAACCGTGCCCATGCGGCTCAGGCAAGAAATACAAGAAATGCTGCGGGCCCAACTGATTGAGACCGCGGTCCTCACAGAATGCTTGCTGTGAACCGGCGGGTCGGACGATCGTTGACCTGTCTTCAGCTCTCCGGGGCTGCAGCCGGCACGGTCAGCGGAGCTCCTCCCACCGAAACAGGCCCTGCCGGCTTCGACGGCCGGACCAGCCGTTTGCGCATCGCTGCGGACAATCCATAGCGAGCGTTCGCGCGCCGGATCGAGGACGTGACGTCCGACATCATCACGTTTTGCAGCGAGTCGACCTTCGCGATCAGCGTGGACAGCTGCGAGGATATCTTCTTCACATCGACCCGTTCGTCCGTGATGCTCTGCCGCAGGGAGAGCAGCACCAGTGAATCCTGCTGCAGCAGGGCCGCATTCTGCTGCAAGGCGTGGTTGTTCGCCTGCAGCGAAGCCGTGTGCTGCTGCTGGGCGGATTGAATGTCCTTCAGGGCAGCGACGACCGGATCCGGTTTCGGCGCGGGTGCGTCCTGGCGCGGAAGCAGCTCGGCCAGGCTGCCGACATTCAGCGACGGCAAGCCGGACGGCGACGTATAGACGGCCGCCGCGCCGTTGATGGCCAGCGCACACACCGCCAGGAGCAGCACCGTTTTCCGGCCGGGCCGCGTGTGCGGCACTGGAGCTTCCGGGGCCGCGGGATCGTGCGCGGCTGCGGCGGCTGCAAGGGCCACCGCGTCGAGTTCTTCGGCGAAGCTTGGCGTTTCCAGGGACGTGGTCATCTGCGTTGACCCCAATGAGCGAGCAACAGGACGCCGTCGCCGGAACGTCCTCGTGACGGCTCCTGTACGCAGCACCCATCTCCAACTGTCTAAAATTGTGGGCTTTTCGGATTAATTCCACGTTAGCGGCCTGGCCGGCTGGCGGGCCCGACGCCCCCGGCCGATTACGGATCTGTGCGCTGCGCACTCGCCCTGGAGCGCCGAGCACGCGCCCCGCAGCGTCGACCTCCTCCCGACGGATTTTCCGAATTTGGCATCATGCCACTGTTTTGCCCGACAGGTCAAACGGGATTTTGGCGCCTGATGCGGAAAGCGTTGCCGCAGAAGCACTTGGCTACTGTGCATGGGGTTGTTTTCGCGTTTTTTTACAGCTCACCCCTCGTCGAGCACCTCGAACAGCGCCTCGACCCGCTCGAACGGCGCATCGCGCGTCGCACTGTGATGGACCACCCGATCGCCGTCGCGTTGCAGCGACTTGCCTCTCGATTTGCGCAAGCGCCCCGGCAGGAACGTCGCAGCCACAGCCTCGGGACCGACGTCGAGGCGGATGATGCCTCTGCGCTTGCACTCGATCCTGAGCCTGGCTGCGGCGAAGAAATCGCGCGCCACCTTGGGCAAGGGTCCGAAGCGGCGGGAGGTCTCCTCTTCGAGGTCTTCGAGGTCGTCCTCGCCATTGCATCTTGCGGCGCGCGCATAGAGCTCGAGCCGCACGGGCTCGGACTGCACATAGGTCTCGGGCAGCATGTCCCCGACCGGCAGGTTCAGGTCGGGCACCCACACCGCGGCGCGCTCCTCGTCGGCCTTCTCCGAGGCCATCTTCAGGAGGTGGCTGTAGAGCACGGGCCCGAACACCTGGACGTGGCCGGACTGCTGCTCCGAGAACAAATCGCCCGCGCCCCTGAGATCGAGGTCGCGCTCGCTGATGGCGAAGCCGGCGCCCGGCCGGCTGAACTCCTCGAGCACGGCCAGCCGCTTCTCGGATTGTCCCGACTCCGTCTCGGTCAAGAGATGGGCGAAGGCGCGGATGCCGCTGCGGCCGACGCGTCCGCGCAGCTGGTGCAGCTGGGCAAGGCCGAACTTTTCCGGCCAGCACACCACGATGGTGTTGGCGCGGGGAATGTCGAGGCCGCTCTCGACGATGTTGGTCGCGAGCAGGACGTCGGCACCGCCCTCGACGAAGCTCATCATCCGGTCGTCGATCTCGTCGGCGGGCAGCTTGCCGTGCAGACAGACGATGCGCAGGTCCGGCGCCACCGCCTGCACCCGCGCCAGCATCGGATCGAGATCGTGGATGCGTGGACAGATCAGGAAACTCTGCCCGTGGCGGCGCTGCTCGCGCAGCAGCGCGGAGGCGATGGCGGCATCGGACAGCGGCGCAATCCGGGTTGCGACCGGCAGCCGGTGCACCGGCGGCGAGGCGATCACGCTGAGGTCGCGGAAGCCGGCAAGCCCGGCGGCGAGCGTCCGCGGGATCGGCGTCGCGCTCATCATCAGCACGTGGACGTTCTTGGCGAGGCCGGCGAGCCTGGTCTTCTCGGCTGCGCCGAAATGCTGCTCCTCGTCGATGATGACGAGGCCGAGATCGTCGAATTTGACGTCCTTGCCGGTGAGCGCCTGCGTGCCGATCACGACCTTGATCCGGCCGCTGCGCAGGCCCTCCCGGGTCTCCCGCAGCTGCGCGCCGGACGTTGCCCGCGACAGGTTTCCCACCTCGATGCCGAACGGCGCAAAGCGCTTCTGGAACGTCGCGACGTGCTGCCTCGCCAGCACCGTCGTCGGCACCGCGACCGCCACCTGCTTGCCCGACAGCACCACCGCGGCCGCCGCGCGAAGCGCCACCTCGGTCTTGCCAAAGCCGACGTCGCCGCAGATCACCCGGTCCATGGGATGACCGGATGCAAGATCGTCCAGCACGTCGCTGATGGCCTGGGCCTGGTCGATCGTCGTGAAGTAAGGGAAGCGCGCAACGAACTTCTCGTAGGCCGATCCCGGCGGCACCAGCTTTTCTGCGCGCCGCCGCCGGCGCTGGCTGATGTGCTTGGCCAGCACCTTGCCCGCGGCCTGGATCTCGCGCTCGGCCTCACCGCGGCGGGCCCACCATGTGCTGCCATCGGCCTTGTCGAGCGCGAGCTTGCCGAGCTCGGTCGCGTAAGGCCACATCAAGGCGAGATCGGCCGGCGGCACCAGAACCGCATTGTCGCCTGCGAACTTCAGGCGGATCATCTCGCGCATGGCGCCGCCACCGGTGTTGACGGTCTGCAAGCCGTCGAGCACGGCAAGGCCGCGCTGGAGGTGGACGACCACCGTGCCCTGCTCGGGCACATCGGCGTGGTCGAAGGCCGCACTCCAGGCGCGCGCCATCGGTTGCGGATGATGCGCGCGGCTGCCGAGCACGTCCGACGCCGTCACCACGACCAGAGGCTTCTTCCCCGGCACGACGAAGCCGGCATCGAGATCGGCCAGCAGCGTCGCCTCGCCGCCCCGCCCGCGCGCCGCCTCGTCCCAGTCGTCGCAGCGCTCCGCCTTGACGCCGCTCATCCGCTCCATCACGCGCAGATCGTCCTCGTGCGCGGCGACGAGCATCAGTCGCGATCCGGCCCGGCGTGTCTCCTCGATGAAGCCACGCAGCGCCTTCCTGGAGGACGTCAGCTTCGAAAACTCCGGGACGTGCTGGAAGGGCGCAGTCCGCGGCAGCACCTTCATGCTCTTGGAGAGCTGCTTCCAGTCGCGCCGTGCGAGATATTCACGCTCCCGCTCCGATCGGCCTGCGGCCTCCTCGATCGTGTCCAGCCAGGCGTCGGCATGCAACGGGACGCCGGCGTCCGCGATCCATTTGGCGCCCCCACAATAATCGAACAGGCTCGCGCGCTTGCCGCGTTTGCCGGCAAGGCCGAGCCGCTCCGACATGGGATCGACGAGCAGCTCTTTGGTCTCGAAGATGATCCTGTGCTCGTTCGGGTCGAAGGCCACGATCCGCCTGATCGCGCGCTCCGAATGCTCGATCCGGAACGGCCCCAGCGCGCCCGCGGGAAATATCTCGAAGGTCTGCCCGTGGAACAGCGCGCCGCCCGGATAGTCCGGCTCGTCGTCGAGATCGTATCCGAGGGCCTGGAGGCGGGTCTCGAGGTCCCGCTCCGAGAACGGACCGCCCACTTTCAGGCTCAGGCTCAGGCGCGACAGGCTCGCCGGCGGCGGCAGGCGCTCCATCACCGCTTCCGCGGTCGACACGAGAAACAACGGCTTCCTGGATTTTGCGAGGCGGCTCAGCACCGAGGCTCTGCGCCCCGCGAGCTCGTGCGAAGGCTCGAGCTGGTCGAACGGCAAGGTGTTCAATCGCGGAAACACCAGCACCTCGCAGGACGGGTCGAGCGCGTGAATGACGCTGCCCAGCCGCTCCGCCCTGTTCTCGCTCTCGGCAAGGAAGACGATCCCGCTGCGTCCGGACTGCTTCCATTGTGCAAGCAGGTGAAGAGCCATCATGCCGAGGGGCGACGAAGACGAGATCGTGGCGCGCTGCGATCCTTTGCTCTTCTTCGGCGCCTTCTTGGCCACCCTCGTCTTTTTCGAAAGCCTCACTTGAACCCGTTTCTGGTCTTGCGTTGTAGCCAACAGAATGCGAGCCGCCCTCATCTCGAATCGGCAACTCGCCGCCATGCATATGGGATTTGCCCCGCGAACGCACCCCTCGTCGCAACGTTCAAGGGCGGCGCCGCGATCCCGACAATCTGGCTGTTTTGCTAGGCCTGCAGCGCGGAACTCATGCGGCCCGCGATCGGCATCGCTCGATGCAAGCATTGCGACGATCGAAGACGTCGTGTGCGCATGCAGCCACGAAAAAGCCCCAGCGCTTGGAGCCACACTGGGGCGTTTCGGTCAACATCAATAGGTTAAGCAATGACGTCTTCATAGCAGCGGTTTCGCCGCGCGCTTGTGAACTGGTTCACATGCTCTGCGTCGAGCAAACGACCTCAGCGCGAGAGGCCCTGAGATCGCCAACCTTTAAGGTTTTCTCGCGGCCCGGGGGGCGTTGGGGCTTGGGGATGGGCCGTGAGCCTAGATTCGACGCACGCTACGCAGAGTCGTTCCAATGATCCACGCCCAACCTCCGGGGTCCAATCATGCCGGAACGGAGTACCTCATCTCTCGGTTTGAGCGCGCACGCGCCACGCGTTAGGATGCCCGCTTTTACGGAGGCTCATTTGAGGTCATTCATTTTCATCGGCGCCATCGCACTGCTTGCGACGGCCGCCCACGCACAGACGCTGGTCGATCCCAACAAGGTTGCTCCCGAGTACCGCGAGGCAGCCGAGAAGCGCCGCGCCGAGCAGTTGCGCCAGCGTGAATGCGCGCTGAAGGCCGATCTCGAGAAGGTGCTGCCCAGGGATCGCACCGCCTTTCTCAACCATTGCCTGGAAGCGATGGCGGCCAAGCAATAACGGCTGTCCGTTCCAACCGGCGCCTTGGCGCGATGCGCGCAAAGGTCCGCGGTCATTTGCCGCGCAGGGTGAGAGGACCAGCTCAGCTCCGCCGCCGCTTTCGCGGAAACAGGCGGTCGCGGATGTAGCGCGAGGTCGGCGTCAGGCGGATGCCGCGGGGCTTCTGCCAGGCGGCGCGGTCGATCTCCTTCTTGTCGCCGATCGCCAGCCTGCCCTTGGCGGACTTGGCGATGAAGATCGCGTCATTCATCTTGCGGCCCGAGCGCTTGTTCCTCGTCTTCACTTCCTTCCAGAGGGTGATCCTGCCGAGCTTCAGCTTTGGAAGCTCCTCCTTGATCTCCCGCCGCAGGCAGTCCTTCTCCGACTCGCGCGGACGCTTGCGGCCGCCCGGAAACATCCAGAGGCCATCCGACCGGCGCCTGACCAACAATACCTTGCCGCGCCTGGCGGCAACCAGCTTGGAAGATTTCGCCATTGCTGCCGTCATCAAAAACAGAATCGACCCAATCGTAACTTGTCTAGTCGAACAGACAAGTTCGCGGCATGCTTTGATCACAGGCCACGAGCCATCGGATCCTGGCGCGGCACGGCCGGAGGAATGCACGTTCGGGGCCGCGAGATCAGCCCTCGCCCGCCTCCGCCTGATCCTCGGTCCTGATCCAGGCCATCATGATCTCCCAGGCCACCGATAGGATGATCGGCCCGATGAACAGTCCGACGATGCCGTGGGCCAGCGTGCCGCCGATCACGCCGACGAAGATCACGATGGTCGGAGTGGTCAGTCCCCGCCCCATGACGAGCGGCTTCAGCATGGTGTCGATGAAGCCGACGAGGACGAAAAACACGGTGAGCAGCAACGCCGTGGTGACGTCCTTGGCGGTCCAGATCCAGATGATCACCGGCAGCAGCACGAGGAAGGCACCGATCTGCACGATTGAGAGCAGCAGCACGATGAAGGCGAGAAGGCCCGCACTGGGCACCTCGGCGAGCTTGAAGCCGATGCCGGCGAGCAGCGCCTGCACGATCGCGACGCCGATCACGCCCTGCGCCACGGCGCGAATGGTCGCACCCGCAAGCCCCAGGAAATGCTCGGTCTGCTCGGGCACGATGCGAAACAGGAAGCCGCGGCCGGCCGCGACCAGCCTCGGCCCGTGCGGAAACAGGAATCCGGCCACGAACACCGAGACCAGAAACTGGAGCGTGCCGACACCGGCATCTCCGGCGAGCGAGAGCAGCGGGCCTGCCAGCGGCTGGAGATACGGCGCCACCTCGCGCACCACCGCCCGGACGTTGTTGTAGGCCTGGTCCCAGAGCTCGTAGAGCCAGGGCCCGACGAGGGGCCACGATTTGAGCTGCTCCGGCGCCGACTGGAGCGCAAGGTCGCCGGTGCCGAGCTGATGCGCCAGCTCGCGCACGCCGTCCACCGCGCTGATGCCGAGCCAGGTGGCCGGACCAATGACGATGCCGAGCGTGATCAGGGTCAGGATCGCTGCTGCAGTCTTGGGCCGGCCGCCGAGGATCTTGGCGACCCAGCTGAACGCCGGATAGAACGCGACCGCGAGCACGCCGCTCCAGGCCAGGATCGGCACGAACGGGCGGATGATCAGGAAGGTCCAGATGATCAGCAGGGCGAGCAGGCCAAGCCGGATCACGAGCTGGATGACGTCCTCTCCCGTCAGCAGCTGACGGAGACTTTTCACGGGCACGGCTTTCCTTGCGGCATGAACGCAACTTCCGGCGCTTGCACGGACCGGCCGTTATTGCCAGCAACGCATCCGGCGTCAAGACGACTGGAACTGACCGCGCCTCGATCAGGCCCCCATCGGGCCATCCGGCATTGCGCGACGATGACGCACCATCCCGGCCCGCGCCCCAGCCCGGCTTGGCTAACGCCCGTTAACCGGATTTCGCCGCGCCGGTTTACGCCGCTGCAAACGCTGGCGGCTATCGTGGATCGAGGTCACCGAAACGCATTCTGTGCAATGGCCAACAGCATCTGGACGATTGAAGAGTTCACCTGTGCGGGTTGCGGCATGAACTACACCGCGACCAGGGAGGAGCACAGCGAGGCCCATACCGGCAGTTTCAAGTGCGGCATCTGTAGCGGCGTCGTGCACACGTGGTCCGGCAAGCATCATTTCTTCGGCTGGCAGGCCGTGAAGACGAGACCGCCGGTGTTCGGGAGGCGCTGGGCGGGCGTCGGCTGGTAAGCCGTCCGCGGCGTCGCAGGATCTGCCCAATTGCACTGCCGCCGTTTGCAGTCCGTTCACCGGTCGCCGCTAGATCAGGATGGATCCTCCGCGCCAAACCCCAATCATGGCCGACCTCAACGCCGTCCTGACCAGGCTCAACGACCGTCTGCTCCGCCTCGAGGGCGAGCTGTTCGTGCTGCGCTCGCTGGCGCGCGCGACGCTGACGGCCGGCGACGACCATGCGGCACGCATGCGCAAGCTGGTCGAGGCCGCGAAGGTCGCGCTCGACGACGAGGCCAGGCGCCCGCTCGACAAGCCGACGCGCAAATATGTCGACGCGGCAACCGCGCTGGTGGAGGAGCTGCTGGTCGAGCCGACCCCGGCGCGGCCGCTGTTCACGGTCATCGACGGCGGCCGTCGCGACTGAGCTACAGAAATTTTAGACCCGCCATTCGTCAGCGCGCAGACATGCCCGGCGCGCCGCAGACCTCTAGGTCGCCGTGGAGTTCTCCGCCTTGAGCCGGCTGAGCCCCGCCTCGATGATCGCGATCTCCTCGTCGATCTGGCCGATCGGCAGGCTGAAATCATAGCCAGACCTGCTCTTCAGATCGACCGCGAGCCGCTGCCTGTGCATCATCAGCTCGTCGAGTCCGCGGCGGTTCTTCAGACGCACATAGGCGTCGACGATCTGCTCGATTGCGCTCGGCATGAAATCTGTCCCGTGAAAAGGCCCGGCGGCGCGCCCACGCCGGGGGGGCGTTTTCGGTGTCGCGGTACGCAATACAAATCCGCGACGGCTTCGTCGATACGCCAAGCTGGTTGAGATCGTGTTACCGTCGGATGATTTCGTGATGCGTGGCACGAGAAAAGGCCGCCGGCGATCACGCCAGCGGCCAAAGCCGGGTTCGAAAATGAATGCGGGTTGAAATGTCGCCAGCCCCGGTCGGTGCATGTTACCAGCCAATCGGGGGCATCTCTGTTAAAAACGAGACACAGGAACCCCTTGGCGGTCGCTTATCGTCCGACCGTGGCGGCGCGGCAACGCTGTCCGTGACGCAGAAATAGGTTCGCCGGCGGCTGGCGCCCGGCGCATTGTTGATAACCCACGCAAACATTGCGCGGGTGGTGACAGGGCGTGCTGACGTGTTATCGGGGAATGACGCAGTTGCGAAACGGATCGGATACCCATGCGCATTACCCTCGTCGGCTCCCGCCATTTCGGCGTGACCACCCTGAACATGCTCCGGGAGCATAGCGTCTCGGTCGTCCGGGTCGTGGTAGCCGATGCCGAGGATCGCCTCGCCGCGACGGCGAGGGCCGCCGGAATCGAGGTCGTGGTCCAGGCCAATCCGAAGCTCGTGGTGGCTGCCGAGATCGCCCCCGACACCGATCTGATCATCACGGCCCACAGCCACGCCCGGATCGGCAAGGACGCGCTTGCCGCCGCCAAGCTCGGCGGGATCGGATATCACCCCTCGCTGCTGCCGCGCCATCGCGGCAAGGCTGCCGTGGAATGGACCATCAAGGAAGGCGATCCGATTGCCGGCGGCACGATCTATCATCTCGCCGACCGCATGGATGCTGGCGCCATCGCCGCCCAGGACTGGTGCTTTGTCAAGAAGGGCGAGACCGCACGGGAGCTTTGGGAGCGCGCGCTGGCGCCGCTCGGGCTCAAGCTGCTGGCCGATGTGATCGACTACGCCAAGGTCCACAAGGCGCTGCCTGCCAAGGTCCAGGACGAACAGTTCGCGACCTCCGCGCCGAGTCTGTCCTGACGTTTACCCTTAATGTGAGCCCGCGTTGATTCTGCTTCGAAAATCGGAGTCGGAATCTCAAATAAACCATTGTACCAACAGGAACAATTTTCGATTTGGCGTCGCAACAAATTTCCGTCACATTTCGTCCGAATAAGCGTCAGCATATCAGACAAATTCAAGGATGGGATTTATGCGTTTTGGTCGCATTGCGGTGTTCTGTGCCGCTTCAGTTTTCGCAGGCACCCTCGCCGCCCCCGCTTTCGCCCAGAGCCCCTATGACGGCAATTGGCACGTCACGATCGTGACCAAGAGCGGCTCGTGCGAGCCGACCGCGAGTTCCATGCTGACGGTTGCCGATGGCAAGATCACCGCGCCCGGCGCTAACGTTTCCGGCACCATCGGCCGCGAGGGACTTGTGAAAGTTTCGATCAATGGTGCATATGCGAACGGTCAACTCAACGGCAACGCCGGATCGGGGAAGTGGAATGGAGCATCAGCAGGCATACCTTGCAGCGGGCGCTGGGAAGCATCGCGCCAATAAACCAACGCAGGTTCGTGCCCGGAATCGGCGGCTGTTGGTTGCGGCCGCCGTTTTGTTTACGGCCGCAGCCGCCAATTCCCAAAGCAAGGCGCAATCCGGTCCATTCGCTCCGATGGCGGGAAGCTGGAGCGGCGGCGGCACGGTCAGCCTCGATGACGGATCGACGGAACGCATCCGTTGCCGGGCCAAATACGCACCGGTCGGCCCCACAATGGAAATGACGCTGACCTGCGCCAGCGACGCCTACAAGTTCATTCTCTCCGCCAACGTTCAGTCGGCGGGAAATGCCATTACGGGAAGCTGGAGCGAGGCCAGCCGCAACATCTCGGGCTCGCTCCAGGGCCGCGGTGGCGGCGGAAACTTCGAGGTGGTCGCTTCTGCCGCCGGCTTCAACGCCAACATCGCGCTGAGGACGCACGGCAACAAGCAGACCGTCGCGATACGCGCGGACAGCCAGTTCCGCGGCGCCAACATCTCGATGTCGCGCTAAGGCGGACCACAATTATCACAATCGGCCCGGCGGTCTCGCCGGGTCTTTTTTATGCGCCCGGCACGAACGCCGTGACCTCGATCTCGACCTTGGCGCGGTCGTCCACGAGGCCGCCGATATAGAGCAGCGTCGAGGGCGGGAAATTTCGTCCGAGCGTTTCCTTCCAGGCCGCACCGATGCCAGCACCAGCCGCCTCATACTCGTTGCGGCTGGTCAGGTACCAGGTCAGGCGGACGATGTGCTCGGGGCCGGCGCCGGCCTCGCCCAGGAGCTTGATGATCCGTTTCAGCGCAGTCGCGACCTGCGCTGCCATGTCGGGCGCGTAATTGCCGGCCTCATCGCCGCCGGTCTGGCCGGCCAGAACCACCCAGCGCCCTGGCCCCTCGACCACGACCCCATGTGAAAAGCCGCGCGGTTTTTTCCACTCGGCCGGCTGCAAGATATGCATGAGCGACGCTCTCCCGATCTTCTCGTTGTCCGGAGATGCCTACCACGCACCCTGCATCGCTGCATCCGCTGATTTGGCCGTTGCAAACGCTGGCGACGTCGCCGATACCGGCCGTCCCTTCGTGTTTCCTTCCTCCGGCATCCTGCCCCAATGAGCGCGACACCGTCCAGAACGATGGCTGCACTGTGGATGGCCGGCTGGCTGTCGCTGATGCTGGTCATGGCGGTTGCCGGACGCGAGACGACGCGCGAACTCAATGTTTTTCAGATCATGGAAGTGAGGTCGCTGGTCGGCTTCGTGTTGCTCTCGCCGATCATCTACCGCGCCGGCGGCTTGAAGGTGCTCAAGACATCGCGCCTGCCGCAGCATGTCGGGCGCAACCTGGTGCACTATGTCGCCCAGCTAGGCTGGTTCTTCGCGCTGACGCTGATTCCGATCGGCCAGGTGGTGGCGATCGAGTTCACAATGCCGATCTGGACGGCGATCCTCGCGGCAAGCTTCCTGTCCGAGCGGATGACGCCATGGAAGATCGCCGCCATCGTGCTCGGACTCGTCGGGGTGATCGTCATCGTCCGGCCCGCGACCGGGGAGATCAATCCGGGCCAGCTCATCGCGCTCGGCGCCGCCATGGGATTTGGCGTGTCGATGGCGCTGGTCAAATCGTTGACCCGCACCGAAAGCGCGCTCTCGATCCTGTTCTGGATGCTGGTGGTGCAATCGGCCGCAGGCTTCGTTCCGACATTGTTCGTCTGGACCTGGCCATCGACACATGTCTGGGCCTGGGTCGGCGTGATCGCCGTCTGCGGCACATTTTCACACTATTGCCTCGCCAGCGCGATGCGCTACGCCGACGCGACGATCGTGGTCCCGATGGACTTCCTGCGGGTTCCGTTGACCGCAGCGGCGGGCTGGCTGCTGTATTCCGAGCGGCTCGACGCCTGGACGGTGGTCGGCGCGGCATTGATCCTTTTCGGCAATCTCCTCAATCTGAAGCCCGTCTCGCCGGTTCCCGCCGGCGCGCAGTGAACCTCGTTTCGCCTGACGCGACAAATCCAAGTGGCCGTGTGATTTGGATCACGTTGGGAAACGATTCCACCGTGCACATTCGGCCACACAGCAGCGGGTTGAACGCAGCGGACTGCCGTTTTGGTGGCGCGGAGTCGGGCACTTCGTGTAGGTTCGTTGCCAATTTGTTGCTGCCTGCAATTCGATTCTGGGGATTTCAGAATGCGCTATCTCACCCTCCTCGCTTCGCTCATGTGCATGGCGTTGTCGGTCAGTGCCGCCAAGGCTGACCGCCGCGTCGCCTTCGTCGTCGGCAACGGCTCCTACAAGAATGTCGCGCAATTGCCGAACCCGCCGATCGACGCCAAGGCGATGGCAGCCACGCTGCGCAATGTCGGCTTCGAGGTCATCGAAGGCTCCAATCTCAGCCGCGACCAGATGACGGAGAAGCTGCTCGATTTCGGCCGCAAGGCGCAGGGCTCCGACATCGCGCTGTTCTATTATGCCGGCCACGGCATCGCCGTCAGCGGCACCAACTATCTTCTCCCGGTCGATGCCGACATCAAATCGGAGATGGACGTCAAGCTAGGGGCCGCCATCAACATCGACCTGACGCTCGAGCAGACCATGGGCGATGCCAAGGTCAAGCTCGTCTTCCTCGATGCCTGCCGCGACAATCCGTTCGCCGCCAAGATCAAGTCGAACGCGGCGACCCGCAGCGTCAACGTCCAGAGCGGTCTCGCCGAGATGAAGTCCGGCGAAGGCACCCTGATCGCGTTCGCCACCGGCCCAGGCCAGACCGCGCTCGACGGCCAGGAGGGCAACAACAGCCCGTTCACCCGCGCGCTGATCGACAACATCACCAAGCCCGGCGTCGAGATCCAGCAGGCGATGACGTCGGTGCGCGCCCAGGTCAATGAAGAGACCCGCAAAGGCCAGCTGCCCTGGGGCCACACCAACCTGACGGGCTCCGTCTATCTCAACCAGGCGCCGACGACCCAGGTCGCCAATGCGGCGCCGACCGCGGCCGGTATCGTGCCGGCGGCGGCCGGGGATGGTGTCGAGCTCGAATACTGGCGCTCGGTCAAGGAGTCCAACAAGCCCGAAGAGCTCAACGCCTATCTCACCGCCTACCCGAACGGCCAGTTCAAGGCGCTGGCGCTGGCGCGCCTCGCGGCGATCAAGAGCGGTGCCTCGACCGCGACCCGCACGCTCAACGCCGGCGTCGATCCCGCAACCTTCACCGACGAGGCCACGCAGGTCACCGAGGACCAGATCGGCCTCGACAAGAACAAGCGCCGCGACGTGCAGCGTCGACTGACGGCACTAGGGTTCGACACCAAGCAGACCGGCATATTCAACGACGAGACGCGGTCCGTGCTCAAGCGCTGGCAGACCGCGCGCGGCTATCCCTCGTCGGGTTATCTCAACAAGAACCAGCACAAGGCCCTGCTCGCGGAGATCGTCGCTGCCCCGGCGACCGCCAGCGACACCAGCCAGAAGCCGGCCCGGCGCGCCAGCGCTCCGCCTCCCAGCGGCGCGCCGGCTCCGCAACCACGCAGCAGCCCCGGCGACGCCGCAGGTGCGGCCTTCGTCGGCGGTGTCGTCGGCGGCATGATGGGCGGCATGTTCCGCCGCTGAGCCGAGGCGAGATCGACAACACAAAAGCCCGGCTCACGCCGGGCTTTTTTCTTTGGTCGTCCTCGCAGTGGTGTCGAGTTGGTGCCTACTTCCCCGCAGCTTTCCGCAGCGCCTCGTTGATGCGGTCCTGCCAGCCGGGACCGCCCTCCTGAAAGAACTCCAGCACATCCTGGTCGATGCGCAGGGTGACCTGCTCCTTGATGCCGGGAACGGCGCTTTGTTTCGGCGGCGCCGCGGCGACCTTGGCGGTCACCTTCTTGAATGCCGCCTCCGCTTCGGTCCTGGCATCGCCAAGCGTGCGCGGTCGCCTCGGTTGATCCGCCATCTGCTAGATTCCTTCGAACAGCGCCGTCGAGAGATAGCGCTCGGAGAAAGACGGCACGATCGCCAGGATGGTTTTTCCCGCCGCTTCCGGACGCTTGCCGATCTGCAGCGCGGCCGCGATCGCCGCGCCCGAGGAGATACCGCCCGGGATGCCTTCGTGCCGGGCCAGCGCGCGCGAGGTCTCGATCGCGGTCGTCGAGTTGATCTTCACGATCTCGTCGATCACGGAACGGTCGAGGATGTCAGGAACAAAGCCGGCGCCGATCCCCTGGATCTTGTGCGGCGTGTGCTGTCCGCCGGACAGCACCGGGCTCTCCTCCGGTTCGACCGCAACCACCCGCAGCGAGGCCTTGCGTGGCTTGAGCACCTGGCCGACGCCGGTGATCGTTCCGCCGGTGCCGACGCCGGCCACGAAGAAATCGATGTTGCCGCCGGTGTCGTTCCAGATTTCCTCCGCGGTGGTGCGGCGGTGCACCTCGGGATTAGCGAGGTTCTTGAACTGCTGCGGCATCACCGAGTTCGGCGTCGTCTTCACCAGCTCCTCGGCGGCGGCGATCGCCCCCTTCATGCCTTGCGCCGCCGGCGTCAGCACCAGTTCGGCGCCGAGAAAAGCCAGCATCTTGCGCCGCTCGATCGACATCGACTCCGGCATCACCAGCTTGAGCCGGTAGCCGCGCGAAGCCGCCACGAATGCAAGCGCAATACCGGTATTGCCGGAGGTCGGCTCGATCAGCACGGTGTCGGGCTTGACGATGCCCGCCTTCTCCATCGCGATGATCATGGCCGCGCCGATGCGGTCCTTCACGCTTGCTGCAGGATTGAAATATTCAAGTTTTGCCAAAATGGTCGCGTTTACGCCGTGCATGCCAGGCAGCCGGCGCAAGCGCACGATGGGCGTGTTGCCGAAGGCGTCGACGATCGAGTCATAGATCCGGCCGCGGCCGGCTTGGTGCGCTGCACCCGTATCGGAAGATGCGTCCATGATGAACTCCCTGTGGCACGATCTGCACTGCCATAGCGACCATGCGCAGTTACAGACAGCTTGTGGCGACACGCAAGCGACAATGCGGCACATGTTAAATACGCTGCATCGCAAAATCACGTGAGCGGTAAAATAAAATCAGAAAACCTACGCATTTGTGTTGCGACCTCGTCAACCGCTTCTGCTTATGTTAGGCTCACATCTCAAGCAGGGAGGTCACCACGATGCCAGCAGTTGCTGAAGTGTTGTCGTCGACCGTCACGCTGAACCGCGATCCGCGTTGCAGCGAGTTGCCCACCTGTCCTGTCTGCGCCGACTCCATGGTCGCCGCCGAAGCATCCGCCTACGTCTCGGACCGAGTGATCACTTATCTCTGGACCTGCGAAAATTGCGGCTATGGCTTCGTGACCAAGCACGCCCTGAAGCAACGCTTCACTTGCAACTGAACTTGACTTGCAACTGATCTAGCGCGGGGCGATGTCGCCCCTCGCCCAGTCCTCGCGCGTGCGCTGATAGAACTCGTCGAAATTTCCCTGCGCGATCGCGCCTCTGATGCCCTGCATCAGGAACTGGTAGTAAGCGATATTGATCTCGGACAGCAGCATCGCGCCCAGCGTCTCGCCCGCCTTGACGAGATGGTGCAGATAGGCACGCGCGTAGTTGCGCGCCGCAGGCCATGAGCTCTCTTCGTCGAGCGGACGTGGATCGTCGGCGTGGCGCGCATTGCGCAGATTCACCTGGCCGAAGCGCGTGAAGGCGACGCCATGCCGGCCATTGCGCGTCGGCATCACGCAATCGAACATGTCGATGCCGCGCTTCACGGCTTCGAGGATGTCGTCCGGCGTGCCGACGCCCATCAGGTAGCGCGGGCGTTCTCTCGGCAGCAATGGTGCGGTCTCGTCGATCATCGCCAGCATCACTGCCTGCGGTTCGCCAACCGCAAGACCGCCGATCGCATAGCCATGGAAGCCGATCGCAACGAGACCTTCGGCGCTCGCGTGACGCAGTTGGGGGATGTCGCCGCCCTGCACGATACCGAACAGCATGTAACCGTCGGGGGCGCTCTCGAAGGCGCGCTTGCTTCTCTCGGCCCAGCGCAGCGACAATTGCATCGCGCGCTCGATGTCGGCGCGCTCGGCCGGAAGCCGCACGCATTCGTCCATCTGCATGGCGATGTCGGAGCCGAGCAAACGCTGCACCTCGATCGAGCGCTCCGGCGACAGTTCGACCTTGGCGCCGTCGATATGCGAGCGGAAGGTGACGGCGTTCTCGCTGACCTTGCGCAAATCCGCCAGCGACATCACCTGGAAGCCGCCGGAATCCGTCAGCATCGGTCCATTCCAGCCGGTGAACCGCTGCAATCCACCGAGCGCGGCGATCCGCTCGGCGCTCGGACGCAGCATCAGGTGGTAGGTGTTGCCCAGCACGATGTCGGCGCCGGCATCGCGCACCTCGCGCCAATGCATCCCCTTCATGGCACCGGCGGTGCCGACCGGCATGAAGGCCGGCGTCCGCACAACGCCATGCGGCGTGGTCAGCCGCCCGGTGCGCGCGGCCCCATCGGCGGCGAGCACTTCAAAGTGATTGGGAAGATCATTGTGCGGATTCATGGCGGTGCTTATTGCGTGTCGGGGCTGGCCGATCAACCCGCCAGACCGGGCTCCCGCCGATTTGTGCTCCAGACCGGGACAGCAATTCGCCCGAGGGATCAGCGCCCTCCGCCCTTGCCAAACAAAACGATACCGTGTAGTTTTATCGTGGGGACTGGACGGGATGCCGCGGCGAATTTGCCGGCGGTCGTACATGCGTGATCGCCGGCCACCGACAATGCCCACCCCTTCATATTCGACCGACGCATCCGTCTCCTCGTGTGACCGGATCGGGCAGACAATTGTCCGCCTGACCGGATCGCTGGTCCTGGTGTGCAGCCTGGCGCTCGGCGCCTGCACCTCCCTGCCCCGCACGCCCTATACGGCCGCTGAAGCCAGCACGTCGCGCGTGCTCGATATCGACGGCCTCCGGCGCTACGCCGACGATCCCGTCACGAAATTCAGCTTCGAGAAGGCCAACAGCACCGCGACGCGATCCTATCTGGCGCTGTCCGGCGGCGGTGCTGACGGCGCCTATGGCGTCGGCGTGCTCAACGGCTGGACCGCGGCCCGAACCCGCCCCACCTTCACCGTCGTCTCGGGCGTCAGCACCGGCGGCCTGATCGCGCCGTTTGCGTTCCTCGGCCCGCAATATGACGACACGCTGAAGGAGGTCTACACCAGCGGCATCGCGGAGAGCCTCCTGAACGATCCCAGCATCATGCGCGTGCTGTTCGGATCCGGCCTGTTCGGCAACACGCGGCTGCGCGAGCTGGTCGCGCGCTATGTCGGACCCGAGATCATGGCCCAGGTCGCGCGCGAGCATGCCAAGGGCCGGACGTTGCTGGTTGTGACGACCGACCTCGATACCCAGCGCACTGCGATCTGGGACATGGGCAAGATCGCCGCGGTCGGAACGCCCGAGGCCCTGAAGCTGTTTCGCGACGTGATGGCGGCCTCGGCCAGCATTCCCCTGGTGTTTCCGCCGATCATGATCGATGCCGAAGGCCAGGGCCGCAAGTTTCAGGAGATGCACGTCGACGGCGGCGTGACGGCCCCGGTGCTGACATTGCCGGAAGCCCTGCTGTTCCAGAGCGGCCGCATGCCGGGCAGTGCGAGGATGGACATCTACATCCTCGTCAACAAGAAGATCGAGCGCAACTTCGAGCTCGTCTCCAACGGCACCATCGACGTTGCCTCACGCAGCCTGTCGGCAATCACCCAATCGCAGACGCGCTCGATCATCTTCTCGACATACGATTTCGCCAAGCGCAACCGACTGGGCTTCCATCTCTCCTACATCGCGCGCGACTACCCCGCCCCGCCGTCCGAAGGGTTCGATACCACCTATATGCGGGCGCTATATCAGTACGGATACGAGAAGGCTGCATCCGGCCAGGCCTGGACATCGACGCTTCCGTGAATCCGCGTGACGGAACGAGGCCGTGTCGAGACCGTTGACGATACGGCCAATTCGGCCAGATTCGCGATGACGCCCCGGCTGCTGCGCGTTATAGAGCAAAGACGACTGTCAGAAACGCGCAGGAATCATTGGGCATGGGATTGACTGCGACCAGGACAAAACCGGCAGCACCACGGCGCGAGATCCCGAAATCCCGCGGCGGCCGGCCGACGAAAACCGCTGCGATCGAGCGCGATCAGCGGCTGATTGAAGTCGCCACCCGCCTGTTCCTTGACCGCGGCTTCGATGCGACCTCGCTCGACGCGGTCGCGGAAGCGGCCCGGGTGAGCAAGCCCACGGTCTATTCGCGCTATGGCGACAAGCGCGGGCTGTTCGCGGCCGTACTGAGGCGAGAGATCGCGCGCTGGCTCGCGCCGCTGTCGGCCGCGGCAGAGACCCAGCTGAGCAGCGCCGCCGACATCTCGGTCGAGCAGCGGCTGGTCGAGATCGGGCGCGAGATGCTCTCATTCACCTGCGGTCCCGATGCCGTCGCCTTCAGCCGCATGATGACGTCGCAGGCCATCAACTTCCCTGACGTCGCCAAGCTCGGCAAGGAGGAAGGCTGGCTCAAGGCCGTAGCCACCACCGCGCGCTTCTTCGATCATCTGGTGGCGCAAGGGGCGCTCGATGTCGAAGACACCACCATCGCAGCCGAGGTGTTCCTCGATGTCGTCGTCGGACACACCCACCGCATGGCAACGTTCGGAACGGCGCTCGAGCCGAAATCGGCCGAGAAGCGCATGCGCATCGCGATCAAACTGTTCCTTGCCGGTGCCCTGGGTCCTGCCGACCGGGTCCGGGACGCCGCAAAGAGCCCGGCGCGCCGCCGTTCCTCCCGCTGACGATTCCGTGAACTCACGCTCTTTCCCCAGAGGGGCCGTCGCAACGGCATTGACCAAAACAAAACGATACGGTATTGTTTCGTTATAAGTTGGTACGGGCCGCTTTTTCACCAGCCCCAAAGAGGTCCGGACCGCTTCGATCGTCACGGCAGGTACAGCCTGCCGTGGCGTTCCGCGGCCGGCCTTGCCCAGGGCCGGCCGCGAATTCTTTACGTTCATCCGGCACACTCGCAGGCCGAAGGTTTCGAGCATGACGACAGCCAGACGACGGACCTTGCAACTGCTTGCGATCGCCTTGCCCGCGCTGCTCCTCGCCGCGCCGTCGCGGGCGATCGTAACCGCGGACACGCCGACCGCGCTCCACAACGACACAGATGGTGATGCCGAAGCAGACCGCCAGGCAGTCACCCGCGAGATCGAACGCTTCCGCAGCTCGTCGATCACGATCAGCCAGGCCATGGCGATCGCGGAAGCCCGCCATGCCGGCGCCACCACCGCCGACGTGAGTTTCGACGGCGCTTCAGGCGTCCCGGTCTACCGGGTGAAGACCCTGCACAACGACCGGATCTGGCGCCACACCATCAATGCCGCGACCGGCGAGCTCGTCGGTGGCGAGGCCGCCCTGCCCCTCACCGAGCTCGACAACGAGGATCGCAGCAACCTCGCAGCGCTCGGTGCGATCAGGCACCGCCTTGCCGATGCCGTGCGCGTCGCCGAGCGCGCAGCCTCGGGCAAGGCCATCAGTGGCGGCCTCGTGCGCGAACGCGGCCGGCTCAATTTTGCGATAGTCGTGATCAGCGGCGACGACCTCAAGGAGGTCATCCTGGAGCCGCCGGGCGCCCGAGCCCGATAGCGACAGATTTCCCCCGGTACTGACCGGGGCGAAAAGTCATTGACGGCCGCAAGACTCTCCCGCATAAGTCGCCGCCATGTTCACGACCACCAAACGCACGACCAAAACCACCACGGCCTCAGGGGCCCGGGGAGGCGTGCGCGCGTAGTCGTCGACGAAAACGCATCAGCTCTACCGAAGCCCCGCCCTCGATGGTCCGGGGCTTTTTTGTTGTCTGGATTTCAAAAGCAATGGAGGACAAAGTGAGTAACGATCCCGTCGTCGCGATTGTCGGCGTCACCGGCGCGGTGGGCGCCGAATTCATCGCCACCATGGACAAGCGCGGCTTTCGCGTCGGCAGGCTCAAGGCGCTCGCCAGTGCCCGCTCGGCCGGCAAGACGGTGTCGTTCCGCGGCCAGAACGTCGTCATCGAGGAGCTGACCGAACGCGCCTTCGAGGGCATCGACATCGCCCTGTTCTCCGCCGGCGGCGGCATCTCCAGGAAGTTCGCGCCGATCGCGGTCAAGGCCGGCGCGGTGGTGGTCGACAACTCCTCCGCCTTCCGCATGGACCCGAACGTGCCGCTGGTGATCCCCGAGATCAACGCCAGCCGTATCCGCGACCACAAGGGCATCATCGCCAACCCCAACTGCGCCGCGATCACCGCACTGGTGCCGCTGTGGCCGATCCACCAGCAGAACCGCATCAAGCGCGTCATCATCTCGACCTACCAGGCAGCCTCCGGCGCAGGTGCCGCCGCGATGGAGGAACTCGTCGAATCCACCCGCGCCAACCTCAACGGGCAGGTTTATACGCCCAGGGTGATGCCGCACCCCTACGCCTTCAATCTCTTCAACCACAACACCGCCGTCGATCCCGACACCGGCTACAACGACGAAGAGACCAAGGTCATCAAGGAAACCCGCAAGATCTTCGAGGACGACACCATCGCAGTCGGCGTGACCTGCGTCCGCGTGCCGGTGCTGCGCGCACATTGCGAGGCCATCACCTTCGAATGCGAGAGGCCGATCACCGAGGACCAAGTCCGCGCCATCATGGCGCAGGCGCCAGGCGTGAAGGTCGTCGACGATCGCGCCCGGAACTACTTCCCGATGCCGATCGACGCCTCGGGCCAGGACGACGTCCTGGTCGGCCGCATCCGCAAGGACCTCAGCGACCCCTCCGGGCATTCGATCTCGATGTTCGTGGCGGCCGATCAGCTGCTCAAGGGCGCGGCGCTGAATGCGGTGCAGATCGCGGAGCTCTTGCCGCAGCGGGTGATCGCGTAGGAGGTCCTGTAGGGTGGGCAAAGGCGCGCAAGCGCCGTGCCCACCACTTCCGTTCCGTACTCAAGAAGGATGGTGGGCACGCTTCGCTTTGCCGACCCTACCGCACTGCCCGAAACAACAGGCACGCATCGCCATACGAATAGAACCGATAGCCCTGCGCGATCGCGTGCGCATAGGCCTGCTTCATCGTCGCGAGCCCGGAGAAGGCCGACACCAGCATGAACAGCGTCGACTTCGGCAGATGAAAATTCGTCATCAGAATATCGACGGCGCGGAAGCGATAGCCGGGCGTGATGAAGATCGAGGTCTCCGCCGCGAACGGCTGGATCGTGCCGTCCTCGCGCACCGCGCTCTCGAGCAGGCGCAATGACGTGGTGCCGACGGCGATGATGCGGCCGCCATTTTTTCGCGCCGCGTTGAGGCGATCCGCCGTCTCGGCCGAGATCGTGCCCCACTCGGTGTGCATCTTGTGGGCTTCGGTGTCATCCACCTTCACCGGCAGGAACGTCCCTGCCCCGACATGCAGCGTGACGCGGTTGATGCCGATGCCGCGCGCGCGCAGCGCCTGCTCCAGCGCCGGCGTGAAATGCAGCCCGGCGGTGGGCGCAGCGACGGCACCTTCGTTCGCCGCGAACATCGTCTGGTAGTCGGCAAGATCCTGGTCGTCAGGCGTGCGTTTGGAAGCGATGTAGGGCGGCAGCGGCGGGCTGCCGAGATCGGCGATCGCCTGGTCGAGCGCCGGGCCATGAAACGAGAACGACAGCGTCACCTCGCCCTCGGTGCCCTTGGCCTCGACCTCGGCGTCGAGATGGCCGAGCAGGCACACCTTGCCCTCATTGCCGAAACGGATGCGGTCGCCGGCTGCGAGCTTCTTCGCCGGCTTCACCAGCGCCTGCCAGCGCGAGCCGTCGAGCCGCTTGATCAGCGTCGCCTCGATCTTCGGCTCGGTCTCGCGGCCGATGCGGCGGCCCTTCAATTGCGCCGCGATCACCTTGGTATCGTTGACGACGAGCTGGTCGCCAGGCCTCAGCCATTGCGGCAGGTCGGCGACGGTCTGGTCACGCAACGCGCCGTTCTCCACCACCAGCATCTTGGCGGAGTCGCGCGGGCTCGCCGGGCGCAAGGCAATGCGCTCGGCGGGCAGGTCGAAATCGAAGAGATCAGTGCGCATGTCAGGCTCGGCGCCACACAGTCAAACCCTCATGGTGAGGAGGCGCGTCGCACCGTCTCGAACCATGAAGGCCGAACTGCAGCAGCGGGGCCCTTCATCCTTCGAGACGCGCGTTCCGCGCTCCTCAGGATGAGGGTCGCGTACTTATTCGTTGTCCACGGCCATCCGCGCCTTGACGATCTTGTCGGGGTTCTGCACCGGCTCGCCGCGCTTGATCTTGTCGACGTTCTCCATGCCCTCGGTGACCTTGCCCCAGACCGTGTACTGGTTGTCGAGGAAGCGGGCGTCGTCGAAGCAGATGAAGAACTGGCTGTCGCCGGAATCGGGGTTGGCGGCGCGCGCCATCGAGGCGGTGCCGCGCACGTGCGGCTCCTTGTTGAACTCGGCCTTCAGCTTCTTGCCGGAGCCGCCGGTGCCGGTGCCGTGCGGGCAGCCGGTCTGCGCCATGAAGCCCTCGATCACGCGGTGGAACACGATGCCGTCATAGAAGCCCTCGCGCACGAGCTCCTTGATGCGCGCGACGTGGCCGGGCGCGAGATCTGGCCGCATCTCGATGGTGACGGGGCCCTGCGTGGTCTCGAGGATCAGGGTGTTTTCGGTGACGCTCATGCTCGTCTCTCTTGTGTTGGGGGTGAAGTCTTCCGATTGCGGAACAGGATCGCGAACGGACGTCCCGCGGCGGCGCCGGCCATTGCCTCGGTAAATGGCATCGGCGTGCAGCGTTGCAACGCCTCCATCACCGCGATCCGGTATTGCAGCCGGTCATTGTCGGAGGCCTCCGCGGATTCATAGGTAATCCTCGGATGGCCCAGGATGTTTCCGGCCCGGTTAAAGCTCACCACGACGGTGATGTCGAGTGGGCGGGCCTTGGCCGGCGACGGCGGTCTCCAGCAGGTCAGCAAGTGCCGGAAAATGTCCTGGATGGTGTTGACCTGCGCGTCCTCCGCGGCCGCGCTGGAGACGCCGAGCAGCAGCATCGCGGCAACCAGCAGCAGCTTGCCACCGCGGCGCGCCATGGTCGCTCCTATTTGATGTCGGAGGCGACCTGAACCTTCACCATCTTGTCGGGATCGGTGACGGAGCCGCCTGGCGAGCCCGGGGGCGCCTTCTTCAGCTTGTCGACGACGTCCATGCCCTGCACGACCTCACCGATCACGGTGTACTGGCCATCGAGGCTGCCGCCATCGGCGAACATGATGAAGAACTGCGAGTTGGCGCTGTCGACGCTGTCGCCGCGGCGGGCCATGCCTACGATGCCGCGGGCGAAATGCACCTTGGAGAATTCCTGCTTCAGGTTCGGGTATTTCGAGCCGCCGGTGCCGTTGAAATTCTGGCCGTCGCCCGTCTGCGCCATGAAGCCGTCCATGACGCGGTGGAACGGCACGTTGTTGTAGAAACCCTCGCGCGCGAGCTGCTTGATGCGCTCGGCATGCTGCGGCGCGATGTCGGTCCTGAGCTTTATGACGATGCGGCCCTTGGTGCTGTCGATGACGATGGCGTTGGCCTTGTCGAGGTTCGCCGGCAATTGCTGCGCCACCGCCGGCACCGCGAACAGAACCGCGGCAAGAACTGCGAGAATTCGTAGCATGACAACTCCGGTCAGGATGAGAAAGGAAGCGGGCCGTTATCCGGCGAATTTGGCCTTGAGCTGTGCCGCGACCTGCGGCGGGACGAAGGCCGAGACATCCCCGCCCATGCCGGCGATCTGGCGCACCAAAGTGGCGGTGATCGGGCGGACCATGGGAGAGGCCGGCAGGAAGACCGTATGCACCTCGGGCGCCATCGCCTCGTTCATGCCGGCGAGCTGCATCTCGTAATCGAGGTCGGTGCCGTCGCGGAGGCCCCGGATCATGATCGTCGCACCGTGCTTGCGCGCCGAGGTGACCGACAGATCGTCGAAGGTCACAGCCTCGAGCACGCAGCCAGCCTGGGCTGCCACGGGCCCGCAGACGTCACGGAGCATCTTCAGCCGCTCCTCGGTCGAGAACAGCGGCTTCTTGCCCGGATGCACCCCGATCGCGACCACAAGCCTGTCGCACAGCGAAGCGCTGTGCCGGACCACGTCCAGGTGGCCGTTGGTGATGGGATCGAAGGAACCGGGATAGAAGGCGATGCGCGGCATGGCTCCCTCCTACCGCGCCCGGCCCGGCCCGGCAAGCCGGGCAGGTTCCTTGCCCGCTTCCAGGCACGTCGCCCGGAATTGTCTCGCCGGACGTCTCGGCAAAGGCTGGTTTGTTTCGTCCCCGGGCAGCCACGAAACAAAACGGACCGAGAACGAAACCATTTCCCGCATCGGCGAAGACGTCCGGAAACTGGCCATGGTTACTAATCCGGTCAACGAATGACGGGCCGCACACCGGGCGTGAGCGGCCGCATCACAGGGGACCGTCAATGATCAAGACCCTTTCAGCGATCGCACTCTCTGCATGTGTTGCCGCGGGCCTCACCCTCCTGCCCGGCTTTGCCCCTACCGTCGAAGCCAGCGTGCCGCAGCCACTGGCCAAGAGCGACCGGCTCGACATCCGCAACATTGGAAAGGACTGCTCGCAGCAGGCCTGGCCGAACTTCGAGGCCTCCTGCCTGCGCACTGCCGGCACGAAGACCAATGTCCGCGAGGCGCGCCTCGTGACTGCCGATCGGACCCCGTAGTCGGGGTCTGACGATTTCGTGTCAGCTAAGCGGTTCGCAGCCCGGATCCAGCGCCGCGCAGTCCGGGCTACCGGGCTGAACGTTACTCCCCGTTCGCCCCGTTCCCGCTTTCCGCCTCTTCCGTGATGTGCTCGACCGACACCACATGCTCGTCCTCGGCGGTGTCGAACACAATCACGCCCTGGGTCGAGCGGCCGGCGATGCGGATGCCTTCGACCGGGCAACGGATCAGCTGGCCCTTGTCGGTAACCAGCATGATCTGGTCGGCATCCTCCACCGGGAAGGAAGCCACGAGGTTGCCGTTGCGGTTGTTGACGCTCATGGCGACGATGCCTTTGCCGCCGCGGCCGGTGGTGCGGTACTCGTAGGACGAGGTCCGCTTGCCGTAGCCGTTGACGGAGACGGTCAGCACGACCTGCTCCTGCGCCGACATCTCGGCATAACGCTCCTGGGAGAGCTGGAAGCTGCCGGACGTCTCCTCGGCCTCGGCATCGGCCGGAACCTCTTCCGCTGCGGCTTCGCCGGCCACCGCTCGGCGCATCTTCAGGTACGCCGAGCGCTCGTCGGACGCGGTCTCGACATGGCGCAGGATCGCCAGCGAGATCACCTTGTCGCCCTCGGCAAGCGCGATTCCACGCACGCCCATCGAGGTTCGTCCGGTGAACACACGCACGTCGGTGACGGGGAAGCGGATGCACTGGCCGCCGGCAGCCGTCAGGAGCACGTCGTCGCGCTCGGTGCAGATCTGCACGTCGACGATCGCCTCGTTGTCGTCGAGCTTCATCGCGATGATGCCGGAGCGGCGGACGTCGACGAAATCGGACAGCTTGTTGCGCCGGACGTTACCGCCGGTGGTGGCGAACATCACGTCGAGATTGCCCCAGGTCGATTCATCCTCCGGCAGCGGCATGATGGTGGTGATGCGCTCGCCCTGCTCCAGCGGCAGGATGTTGATCATCGCCTTGCCGCGCGCGTTCGGCGCGGCCATCGGCAGCCGCCAGACCTTTTCCTTGTAGACCTGGCCGCGCGAGGAGAAGAACAGCACCGGAGTATGGGTCGAGGCGACAAAGAGCCGGCTGACAAAATCCTCGTCGCGGGTCTGCATGCCGGAACGGCCCTTGCCGCCGCGGCGCTGCGCGCGGTAGGCCGACAGCGGCACGCGCTTGACGTAGCCGGCGTGGGAGACGGTGACGACCATGTCCTCGCGCTGGATCAGGTCCTCGTCCTCGACCTCGCCTTCCTGCTCCATGATCACGGTGCGGCGTGGCGTGGCGAACTCCGCCTTCACCTCGGCAAGCTCGGTCTTGATGATATCAAGCACGCGCTCGCGCGAGCGCAGGATGTCGAGATAATCGGCGATCTCGCTGGCGAGCTTGTCGAGCTCGTCGCGGATTTCGTCACGGCCGAGTGCGGTGAGGCGCTGAAGGCGCAGATCGAGAATAGCTCTCGCTTGTTCCATCGACAGCCGGATCGTGCCATCCGCACTCATGCGGTGACGCGGATCGTCGATCAGCGTCAGCATGTCCTCGACGTCCCGGGCCGGCCAGTCGCGCGACATCAGGGTGTCGCGGGCGGTGGTCGGGTCGGGCGAGCTCCGGATGACGCGGATCATCTCGTCGATATTGGCGACCGCGATCGCGAGACCGACCAGGATATGCGCCCGATCGCGCGCCTTGGCGAGCAGGTACTTGGTGCGCCGCGTGACGACCCGCTCACGGAAGTCGACGAAGATCGCCAGCAAGTCCTTCAGATGCATGATCCGCGGACGGCCGCTGTCGAGCGCCACCATGTTGACGCCGAAGCTCGTCTGCAGCGGCGTGAATCGATACAGCTGGTTCAGCACCACATCCGGCACGGCGTCGCGCTTCAACTCGATGACGACGCGGTAACCTTCGCGGTCGGATTCATCGCGCAGGTCGCCGATGCCCTCGATCTTCTTTTCCTTCACCAGCTCGGCGATGCGCTCGACCATCGTCGCCTTGTTCACCTGGTAGGGAATCTCGGTGATGATGAGCGCCTCGCGCTCCTTGCGGATGGTCTCGATCGCGACCTTGCCGCGCATGACGATCGAGCCGCGTCCGAGGTGATAGGCGGCGCGGATGCCCGCACGTCCGAGAATGACGCCGCCGGTGGGGAAATCAGGTCCCGGCACGATGTTGATGAGTTCGTCAATGGTGAGCGCAGGATTGTCGATCAGCGCGACGCAGGCGTCGATGACCTCGCCGAGATTGTGCGGCGGGATGTTGGTGGCCATGCCGACCGCGATGCCGCCCGCGCCGTTGACGAGCAGGTTCGGGAACTTCGCCGGCAAGACCGACGGCTCGGTCTCGTTGTTGTCGTAGTTCGGCTGGAAGTCGACGGTGTCCTTGTCGATGTCGGCCAGCAGGGCCAGCGCCGCCTTGGTCAGGCGCGCCTCGGTGTAACGATAGGCCGCCGGAGGATCGCCGTCGACCGAACCGAAATTGCCCTGGCCGTCGATCAGCGGCACGCGCATCGAGAAGTCCTGCGCCATGCGGACCATGGCGTCGTAGATCGACTGGTCGCCGTGGGGGTGATACTTACCGATGACGTCGCCGACCACGCGGGCGGACTTGACGTACTTCTTGTCGGGCGTGTGCCCCTGCTCGTTCATCGAGAACAGGATGCGGCGGTGCACCGGCTTCAGGCCGTCCCGGGCATCGGGCAGCGCGCGCGCCACGATCACGCTCATGGCGTAGTCGAGATACGACTTCTTCATCTCCTCGAAGATGGAGACGGGGCGAATGTCCGAGGGTTGCGCCGGCTGGTCGCCGGGCTTGTTGTCGTCGTCAGCCAAAGGGGAATCCGGTGAGATTTTGTCTGGGAATCATATAGCGCATCGCCCCCCCGATAACCACCCTTGAGGGCTTTCGCGAAGCGCTTTTTCCCTTCGTTTTTTCATGGACTTACCGGGTTGACCGGCGGTTGTTCCCGCGCCCCGTTCCGGGCACCGGCAGCATCGCGCCGGAGACCCCGGTTCCACCCCTCGCTACGGCCCGAAAATCACCGCATGCATGATCCGCCCGGGCATGAGGGTGAACAGCCCGGCAATCGCCAGCGCGCCGAAGAAGATCGAAACCATCGTGATCTTGTGGCGGCGAACATTGTGGGTTCGCGCGGCCATCACGCCCACGACGAGCATCGCCAGCGCGAAGATCGAGAGCAGATGGATCGGGCCCCACGGACCGAGCAGGCGGATCTGGTGGATCCAGAACGAGCTGAGCGCCACGACGAGCATCAGCACGACCCAGACCCAGCCCAGCGCCCGGTGGGGCAGCCTGCCTTTGGGAGCTGCGAGCTGAACGATCCCGAGGATGAACGCCGCCATGGCGGCGAAGGCATGCAGCGGGATCGCAGGGGCAGCCTCAAGCAGCGGCGCCAAGCTCATAGGGTGCATCCTGTCGTCCGCCGGCGCGAACGGGCCATGTGAATATCATTAACATAAAGTTAATATCATTCACATCGAAGCCCGTCAAAGACCTGAGGCAACACATGAAGCAAGCCCGGAAACCCGAGCTTGACCCGACCATTGGTTGGAAATCCTGTCGCTCTACGCGAGCCAGTAACCCGGCGAGAGAAGCGCCCTCCCGGCCATCGCCCGAAGATGTCGAAGACTGAGCCGTCTACCAAAAGGCGTGTATCTAGACTAGCCCTGCTCGATCGGAATAATCCGGTCACTCCCCTGGAGCGGTCAAAGTGACCAACGTCCTCTTCGTCTGCAGCGCCAATCGCCTCCGCAGTCCGACTGCCGAGCAAGTCTTTTCGACCTGGCCAGGCATCGAGGCCGACTCGGCTGGCCTCTCGAACGACGCGGATGTTGTGCTGTCGACCGAACAGGTCGAATGGGCCGACATCATCTTCGTGATGGAGAAGACCCACCGGAACAAGCTGAACCGGAAATTCCGCGCCAGCCTCAATGGCAAGCGGGTCATCTGCCTCGACATTCCAGACGACTATGAATTCATGGATCCCGTCTTGATCCGGATGCTCGAGAGCCGCGCGGGCCGCTTCCTGTCCCGCCCCGCGCCGTCTCCTTCCACCCCGTAGAGGACCTCGTCCTCAGAACGGGATATCGTCGTCCATGTCGCTGTTGCGGCCGCCGCCGGCGGCGACGGGACGGCGCGGTGCGCTGCTGACGGGACCGGAGGAGCCGAAATCGCCGCCCGGCTCGTCGCCGAAGCTGCCGCCTCCTCCGCCGCCACCGCGGCCATCGAGCATCGTCAGCGTCGAGTTGAAGCCCTGGAGCACGACCTCGGTCGAGTACTTCTCGACGCCGCTTTGGTCGGTCCATTTGCGGGTCTGCAGCGCGCCCTCGATGTAAACCTTCGCGCCCTTCTTCAGATACTGTTCGGCAACCTTGCACAGCCCTTCATTGAAGATCACGACGCGGTGCCACTCGGTCTTCTCCTTGCGCTCGCCGGTCGCCTTGTCACGCCATGTCTCGGAGGTGGCAATGCTCAAATTCGCGATCGGCCGCCCGTCCTGGGTGCGGCGGATTTCAGGATCCTTGCCGAGATTTCCAACCAGAATGACCTTGTTGACGCTTCCCGCCATCGCCGCTCTCCACTCCGAATGCCACTGAATTTCAAAAGGGCGAATCCCGCTGCCCGCGTTCCTCTGCGCCCCGTTGACGCGACCCTATACGCTTGCGGACACCGATCAGCCCGCCACCCCCGGGGTTATCCCCACATATAGCATCCCGCCCGGCCATGTTCCAGATTTGTTCTTCGCGCCAAAAGCACTGAACAGATATTGGTCACACGCCGATGGCGCGGAACCCATATGGAACTTCTCCGGGTTCCCGAAAAGGAGGAAAACCGCTTAACATTCATCAAGTTGCAACTACTTCGATCGGTGAGCGAGTGTGGCATTTCGGCGACGGACTTTGCCCTTTCCTTGGGCTATCGTTGCCTTCATATGGGCGTCGCGCCTGATCAGCCCGCTTCGGGGACTTCGAGAAGCGGGCGAAACTGGGGAGACTGCAATGAATAAGATTCTTTTTGGTGCAATTAGTGCAATGGCGTTGGGGCTGGCGGCCCCCGCAAGCGCGGCCGATCTTGCCGCCCGTCCCTACACCAAGGCTCCAGCGCCGATTGCCGCCATTTACGACTGGAGCGGCTTCTACATCGGCATCAACGGCGGTGGCGGCACAAGCCACAAGTGCTGGGACTTCGTGACCCCGGCGACCGGCGTTCTGGTCGGCGAGGGCTGTCACAATGCGACCGGCGGCACCGTCGGTGGCCAGATCGGCTACCGCTGGCAGTCGTCGAACTGGGTGTTCGGTTTCGAGGGCCAGGGCAACTGGGCCGACTTTACCGGCGACAACATCAGCGCGGTGTCCGGCCTTCGCAACCAGTCCAAGATCGACTCTTTCGGTTTGATCACCGGGCAGATCGGTTACGCCTGGAACAACGTATTGCTCTACGTAAAGGGCGGCGCCGCCGTCGTCGGCGATCGCTATCGGACCTATGATGTGGCGACCGGCCTCGAGTTCGACCGGGCCAACGAGACCCGTTGGGGCGGCACGGTGGGCGTGGGCGTCGAGTTCGGATTCGCGCCGAACTGGTCGGTCGGCTTCGAGTACGATCACATCTTCCTCGGCCACCGCACAATCGACTTCACCGGATCCGGCAATTTCGTCGCTGCTCCGCTCGGTGCTTTCACTGCCTCAAATCGCATCGGCCAGGACGTCGATATCGGTCTCATCCGGTTGAACTATCGCTGGGGCGGCCCGTCGATCGCAAGGTACTGATATCTCGCTGATATTGTTGGAGATCAAAGGCCGGCCTCGCGCCGGCCTTTCAGTTTTGGGCCCGACCTGCCCTCCCCCCGGGGGCAACGGGTCAATAACCATTACCTTTTGCGTCGTTGTGGCTTTTCGGAGACACAACTTGCGGCTTCGGTGGTGTAAGCACAGCCTCAGTTGGGCCGTTGAGTCCGCTGCCCTTCCTGTCATGGAAGGGAACAACAGAAACTGGGACTGGGATTTAGTTGAAGATGAAGAAGGTTTTGTTGGCTTCGGCCTGTTTGTTCGCTCTTGCTGCTCCGGCCTCGGCCGCCGACCTCGCGGCTCGCCCTTACACCAAGGCTCCGATCGCTCCGGCCGCTGTTTACAACTGGACCGGCTTCTATCTCGGTGTCGTCGGCGGCGGCGCTTGGGAAGAGTCCTCGACCGATCCGAAGATGAACGGCGGCTTCGTCGGCGGTACCGCCGGCTACAACTGGCAGACCGGCAACGTCGTGTTCGGTCTCGAGGCCGACGGCGCCTGGGCTGACGTCAGCGCTTCGGTCACCGGCTCGACCGTCGTCCCCGGCTTCGGCGTCGCCACCGCCACGCTGAGCTCGAAGACCGACGCCATGGGCACCGTGCGCGGCCGCATCGGCTGGGCCGTCAACAACGTCCTGCTGTACGGCACCGGTGGTTACGCCTGGATCGACAACAAGGTCACCCTCAGCGCGCTCGGCGTGAGCGTCTCCGACAGCAAGTGGCACTCCGGCTGGACCGTCGGCGCCGGCGTCGAGGCGTTCTTTGCTCCGCAGTGGTCGGTCAAGGGCGAGTACCTCTATCGCAGCTTCGGCAGCGAAGACTACTTCTCCAACCTTGGCGCACCGCTGGCGTCCGGCACGATCAACTTCCACACCGTGCAGGTCGGCGTGAACTATCACTTCGGCGGCCCGATCGTCGCGAAGTACTGAGCTTCGTCTCCGACGCTCCTGCGTTACGAAAGGCCGGCCTCGTGCCGGCCTTTCTTTTTGTTGCAGCCGTCCGTCTGCTCGCGTTTTCCGATGGATGTGGCCGCCGGGTGACACAACCTTTAGCTTCAATGGTGTATGTGACATCAGTTGGGTCATTGGGGTCCGCTGCCCTTCCGATTCCGGAAGGCAAGAGAGAAAACGGAACTGGGGAACGGGTATGAAGAAGCTTCTGCTGGCTTCGGCCAGTTTATTCGCACTCAGCGCGTTGGCACCTGCCTCGGCGGCCGATTTGGCGGCCCGCCCCTACACCAAGGCTCCGGTCGCTCCAATCGCGGTGTACAATTGGAGCGGCTTCTACCTTGGCATCAACGGCGGCGGCGCCTCGAGCCGGAATTGTTGGGACGTCAACAATATCTTCGGCGTGCCGGGTCCGGACACGGCTGAAGGCTGTCACAACGCGACCGGCGGCGTGGTTGGTGGCCAGATCGGCTATCGCTGGCAGTCGGCGAACTGGGTGTTCGGTCTCGAAGCCCAAGGCGACTGGGCTAACCTGAAGGGCTCGAATACGAGCCTGTTTCTTGCGCCGCTGGTCAACGAGACCAAGATCGACGCGCTTGGCCTGTTCACCGGCCAGGTCGGCTATGCCTGGAACAACGTGCTCTGGTACGTCAAGGGCGGCGCGGCCGTCACCCACGCCTAGTACAACGGCCTGGTGGGCGGCGTGGTGCTCGACAGCGCGAGCGAGACGCGCTGGGGCGGCGCGGTCGGCACCGGCATCGAATTCGGTTTCGCACCGAACTGGTCCGTGGCGATCGAGTACGACCATCTGTTCATGGGCAAGCGCAACAACTCGTTCACGATCCTCGGCGTCAATGACCGCATCGACCGGATCAAGCAGGACGTCGACATGGGTACGGTGCGCCTCAACTACACCTTTGGCGGCCCGGTGGTCGCCAGGTACTGATCTCCGTAAGGGACGCCACATCGTCACGAAAGGCCGGCCTCGCGCCGGCCTTTTTGTTTGGCACCACGCTCCAGCGCAGTTCCGCGCCCGCCTGCTGCCAGATGCCGCCAGCGCGCCAACAATCCGTTGACGATTCGCAAGTCGCACTGGAAATCCGCCGCCGTTCTTCCTACGTTCGCTGCCATACCCATCGGCGCCGTTCCCGGTTCCGGGCGAAGCGCGCCTTCAACATTGGCGCGATCGCGCGTCTTTGGATTCCTTAAGGACCAGCGGGATGGACGAAGTGATCAAGGCGAAGCGCCAACAACAGAACGCGGGCTCCAGCCTTCGCGCAATTTCGATCCGTGGCGCGCGCGAGCACAACCTCAAGAACATCGACGTCGAGATCCCCCGCGACAAGCTGGTGGTGTTCACCGGCCTCTCCGGTTCCGGCAAATCCTCGCTCGCCTTCGACACCATCTATGCCGAGGGCCAGCGCCGCTACGTCGAATCGCTGTCGGCCTATGCGCGCCAGTTCCTGGAGATGATGCAGAAGCCCGACGTCGACCAGATCGATGGCCTTTCGCCGGCGATATCGATCGAGCAGAAGACGACGTCGAAGAACCCGCGCTCCACCGTCGGCACCGTCACCGAGATCTACGACTACATGCGCCTGCTCTGGGCCCGCGTCGGCGTGCCCTATTCGCCGGCCACGGGCCTGCCGATCGAGAGCCAGACCGTCTCGCAGATGGTCGACCGCGTGCTGGCGCTGCCCGAAGGGACCCGCCTCTATCTGCTCGCGCCGGTCGTGCGCGGCCGCAAGGGCGAGTACCGGAAGGAGCTTGCCGAATGGCTCAAGAAAGGCTTCCAGCGCGTCAAGATCGACGGCACCTTCCATGAGCTCGCGGAAGCGCCGACGCTGGACAAGAAGTTCCCGCACGACATCGACGTCGTCGTCGACCGCATCGTGGTGCGCGCCGATATCGGCCAGCGCCTCGCCGAAAGCTTCGAGACCGCGCTGAAGCTCGCCGAGGGCCTCGCCGTGGTCGAGTTCGCCGACGCGCCGGCGGCCGCGCCTGCGGAAGAGAAAGAGAAAAAGAAGACTGCGAAGATCCACGACAAGAGCGGCCCCGAACGGATCCTGTTCTCGGAAAAGTTCGCCTGCCCGGTCTCCGGCTTCACCATCCCCGAGATCGAGCCGCGCCTGTTCTCGTTCAACAATCCCTATGGCGCCTGCCCGGCCTGCGGCGGCCTCGGCGTCGAGCAGCATGTCGACGAGGACCTCGTCATCCCCGAAAAGGACCTGACGCTGCGCAAGGGCGCGATCGCGCCCTGGGCCAAGTCGTCGTCGCCCTATTACGTGCAGACGCTGACCGCGCTCGGCAAGCACTACAAGTTCACGCTCGACACCAAGTGGAAGGATCTGCCGAAGAAGACGAAAGACGCGATCCTCTACGGCTCCGGCGAGGACGAGATCAAGTTCTCCTACGAGGACGGGGTCCGCTCCTACGACACCAAGAAGCCGTTCGAGGGCGTCATCACCAACATCAACCGCCGCTATCGCGAGACCGAGAGCGAGTGGGCGCGCGAGGAGCTGGCGAAATATTTCCACGACGTGCCCTGCGAGGGCTGCAAGGGCTTTCGGCTCAAGCCCGAGGCGCTCTGCGTCAAGATCGGCGGCAAGCATATCGGCGAGATCTCGGAGCTCTCGGTCAGGAAGGCCGGCGAATGGTTCGAGGGCGTGCCCGAGACGCTGAACAAGCAGCAGAACGAGATCGCCGGCCGCATCCTGAAAGAGATCCGCGAGCGCCTGACCTTCCTGCTCGACGTCGGCCTCAACTATCTCACGCTGTCCCGCTCCTCCGGCACGCTGTCCGGCGGCGAGAGCCAGCGCATCCGCCTGGCCTCGCAGATCGGCTCAGGCCTCACGGGCGTGCTCTACGTGCTGGACGAGCCCTCGATCGGCCTGCACCAGCGCGACAACGCCCGCCTGCTCGACACGCTGAAGCGGCTGCGCGACCTCGGCAACACCGTGGTCGTGGTCGAGCACGACGAGGACGCCATCCGCCTCGCCGACTACGTCCTCGACATCGGTCCCGGCGCCGGCATGCATGGCGGCCACATCGTCGCCGAAGGCACGCCCGCCGAGATCATGCGCAACCCGAAATCGCTGACCGGCAAGTACCTGACCGGCGAGCTCGAGGTCGAAGTGCCGGAGCGGCGTCCGCCCAACCATCGCCGCACCATCAAGGTGGTCAACGCGCGCGGCAACAACCTCAAGAACGTCACGGCGGAGATTCCGCTCGGCCTGTTCACCTGCGTCACCGGCGTCTCCGGCGGCGGCAAGTCGACGCTGCTGATCGACACGCTCTACCGCGCCATCGCGCGCAAGCTCAACAATGCCAGCGAGGGCGCCGCCCCGCACGACCGCATCGAGGGCCTCGAGCACATCGACAAGATCATCGACATCGACCAGTCACCGATCGGCCGCACCCCGCGCTCGAACCCGGCGACCTATACCGGCGCCTTCACGCCGATCCGCGAATGGTTCGCCGGCCTGCCGGAGGCGAAAGCGCGCGGCTACGAGCCCGGCCGCTTCTCCTTCAACGTCAAGGGCGGCCGCTGCGAAGCCTGCCAGGGCGACGGCGTCATCAAGATCGAGATGCACTTCCTGCCCGACGTCTACGTCACCTGCGACGTCTGCAAGGGCAAGCGCTACAACCGCGAGACGCTGGAGGTGCTGTTCAAGGGCAAGAGCATCGCCGACGTGCTCGACATGACCGTCGAGGAAGCCGCCGAGTTCTTCAAGGCGGTGCCGCGCGTCCGCGAGACGTTCCAGACATTGCACCGCGTCGGCCTCGACTACATCCATGTCGGCCAGCAGGCCACGACGCTCTCGGGCGGCGAAGCCCAGCGCGTCAAGCTCGCCAAGGAGCTGTCCAAGCGCGCCACCGGCCGCACGCTCTACATCCTGGACGAGCCGACCACCGGCCTTCATTTTCACGACGTCAAGAAGCTGCTGGAGGTGCTGCACGAGCTGGTCGCGCAGGGCAACACGGTCGTCGTCATCGAGCACAATCTCGAAGTCATCAAGACCGCCGACTGGGTCATCGACCTCGGCCCCGAAGGCGGGGACGGCGGCGGCGAGATCGTGGCGTGGGGCCCGCCGGAAGACATCGCGAAGGCACCGCGGAGCTACACGGGGAAATTCCTGGCCCCGGTGCTGGAGAAGGCGCGGAAGCCGAAGCGGAGGCGTGCGGCCAGCGAGGCGGCTGAGTAAGCCTCACTTTGGACTCGGCCAGCCTAGGCGACACCAAGGGTCTGCAATCAGACAGACATCGGCGAGGACGCAGCCGGGTCGCGGCGACCCCATCCGCGGGTGCGCAAGATGTTCAGATGACGGCGTTGTCAGTCGACACAACCTTTGGTTATTTTCGCGAGTGATGGCTATACTAACTGGCTTCGCCGCGGAGATCAGATTTGAGCGATGTAATCGATCAGTCAAGCTTTCGGTTTCAATTCAATATCACAATAGAGGACGATAGATCCTTCCGAAAACTTGCAGGCAAACGTCTGAAGGTGCACGTCAATCGGGAAGCCCTTCAAGTTCAAGCGCTCATCATTTGGGGTGTCGTGATGGTCGCCGGCCTTCTTGCCATGGCCCTGGAATGGGCAGCAGCGCAAATTCTGTCTGCGTTGCTAGTCGGCTTTGTGCTAGGTCAGATTTACGCGTTCTTCCTAGCGTGGCAGGTATTCCGACAAATCCAGGACAACCTATTTGAAGTAGATCGCGTCGCGCAAATGACGTGGCACGTCACTCTAGACGATAGCTCGATTGTCGTCAGGACTCCCGCCAGCGAACGCCGGACGTTCTGGCACTCCATCCAGGGCGTGACAGATACGCCGACCATGGTGGCGATATGGTACAATTCGGGGTACGGCTTTTTCATCCCGGCGCGAGCCTTTTTCGATCCCTCCGCACGCGCTGCTTTTGTCGAATGGGTGAGCGAGCGGTTGCGGTCCGCCACCGCTTCTTCAAGCGCAATTAATCCGCCCAATGGCGATGCTGTAGCTCGCTAATGTCAGCGGTCTGCGCGTCCCGCCGCTAGCACGAGTGAGATCGATACTCACGTGCGCAACTTGCAGCAAAATTCAAGTTTGCAACGGACGGGACCGCAAACGAACTTCGTCGATCACGACATAACGGCCAAAAAGCTTCTGACCAAATTGGTCGACGACCTCTAGAAGCCGCGCTCGTACCAATGGCCCGCTCTCCGTATCGATACGCAACAAGATTAGACCAGGAGCGGCTTGGCCGCGGCGAAAGACCAGCTCACCAAAATCCTTCAGCCGTGAGGAGAAGACGCCCTTCGCGCGACGCCAGCGCCATGACCTCCGTGTCACTCAGACTGGCAGCGAATTCGGCGATGTAGAGCACATCGTGACCGGCGTTTCGTAGCTCTCGAACCAGAGAGACCGCGATACATTCGTCCGCAAGCCAGAGCACTGTTCAGCGATAGATGACGTCTTCGTCGGCCAGATAGTCTGCCGCAAAAGCCTGGGCTGCCCGGATGTCGTCCGCCGTCAACCGCGGATGCTCCTCGATGATCGATTCAATAGTCATACCGGCGCCGAGCTCGCGCAACACCAACTCGACCGGCACGCGTGTTCCGCGGATCACAGGCTTACCTGTCCGTGATCGCCGGATTGATTTCAATGCGCTGGTGCCGCATGGCTGTCCTCGAATTTTGCCAGGATATAGCACAACAAGCACCCCTTGTCAGCGAACACGAAATCCTCCCCATGCCCTACGCCCTCGCCATCTTCGACCTCGACGGCACCCTCGCCGACAGCTTCCCGTGGTTCCTGCGCACCATCAACGACATCGCCGATCACTTCAATTTTCGCCGCGTGCGGGATGAGGACATCGAAGAGTTGCGGCATGCCTCAACGCGCGAGATCCTCAGCCACCTCGAAGTGCCCCTGTGGAAGCTGCCGGCGATCGCGCGGCATGCGCGGAGGCTGAAGGCGGAGGCGGCCGCGGAGATTGCGCTGTTCGCGGGCGTCGAGACAATGCTGCGGACGCTGGCTGAGAACGGTGTGCAGCTTGCGCTGGTGACCTCCGACAGCGAGGCCAATGCGCGCGAGAAGCTCGGCGAGGCTGCGTCGCTGTTCGCGCATTTCGATTGCTCGGCGTCACTGTTCGGCAAGCCCGCGAAATTCCGCCGGGTTGTCAGGCGCGCAGGCGTCCAGCCCGAAAGTGTCATCGCGATCGGCGACGAGGTCCGCGACATCGAGGCGGCGCGGGCCGCGGGAATTGCCTGCGGGGCCGTGTGCTGGGGCTATGCGGCGCCGGCGGCGTTGCGGGCGCTGGGGCCGGACCACGTGTTTGAGCGGATGGAGGAGATTGTGCCGACGCTAGCGCGGACTGGTAGGGTGGGTTAGCCCTGCAGATGCGCAAAGCGCATCTGCGCAGCGTAACCCACCACTTCTGTCTCCGCGGAATCCAAAGAGGTGGGTTACGCCTTCCGACTGCGCTTCGCGCAGCCGCAAGGCTAACCCACCCTACACACCCCTACTCCGTCCTGCGCAAGAACGCCCCGAATGCGCGCGGGCCGTCGCCGGTCTTGATCTCACCCACGACTTTCAGCTCGCCGCATCGATGATGCTGAGCGTGTTGCTCTCCCAGCAGGCGACAATGATGCGCTTGCCGTCGGCGGTCGCGGCAATGCCTTCGGGGTAGTCGCCGACAGCGATGCGCTTGATTGGCTTCAGCATCGCAAGGTCGAACACGCTGACGGTGCCGCCATACTGATCCGTGACGAAGCCGCGGCCCCTCGTCAGCGCTACCGCATAGGGGCGCATCCCGACCGGCACGCGGCCGATCTCGCGGGCCTCGGCGATATCGATCACCGAGACATCGTCGGAGCCGACATTGGCGGTGTAGGCGCGCCTGCCCTCGGCGTCGATCGTGACGCCGAACGGTCGGGTGCCGACCTTGATGGTCGCCTTGCGCTGGCGCGTTGCGGTGTCCACCACCGAGACGCTGTCGTCGTCGCGATCCGCCGAGAGCAGCAGCTTGCCATCCGGCGTCACCGCGAGGCCCGATGGCGAGGCGCCGACCGCGATGCTGGCCGTGACGCTGCGGCTCGCCGTATCGATCACCCGCACCGCGGCGGCATACCAGTCGGCGACATAGACGGTGCGGCCGTCGGGCGCGACGGCAATGCCGAGCGGCCCGCCGCCGACCTCGATCCGCCCCGCGACTTGCCGCGCGGCCGCGTCCACCACCGTCACCGCCTTGGCGTCGGGACTCGTCACATAGGCAAAACGTCCGTCCGCGCTGACGGCCGCGCCCGCCGGCTTGCCGCCGATCGGGATCGTCGCAACGCTACGCGACGTCGCGAGGTCCACGACCATCAGATCATCGCTCAGCTGGTTGGTGACGAACGCCTCCTCGGCGGACGCGCCGCCGACACCGGCAAGGCAAAGGCTGGCGGCGAGCGCCGCCAAGACCAGCGCCTGCAAGACCAGCGCCCGCACTGTCAGCTTCCGCTCTCGATCTTCTTCTTGAGCGCTTCGAGCCCGGCCTTGTACAGCCCGCTCACCGCGGTCCTGGCGGCCTCGTCGCTCAGTTCCGGCGGCGGATCGTTGTTGGGATAGCCGCGATAGAACGCGCCGGCCCATTCCAGCTTCGCCTTGCCGTCCGGCGCGGGCGACACCGTCAGTGTCGAGGAATAATTGGTCACCGGCAGCACCTTCACGTCGACCTTGGTGATCCGGTACGAATAGCTGAGCATGTCGGGCTCGTATTTGTAGAGCTCCTCCTCGACCGTTGCGCCGCCCGTGAGCGTCAGCGTCCGCGTCGCGCCGATCTCGTTGCCCTTCTCGCCCGTGGTCTTGGTGACCGGCTGGAGCCAGCTCATGTCCTGGAAATTGCCGATCACCGCCCATACCTTGGCCGGAGCCGCGTTGATCTCGATGGATTCCCTCACCTTCTGCCGGGTCGGCCCGTGAGCCCAGACCGGCTCGAACGCCGTCGTCAGAGCCATCCCCGCCACCGCCAGCGCCGCCACCCCGGCGATCGCCGGTCCCATCGTCATCCTCATGTCGTTTCCTCACTTGATCCTGCGCGACTTGACGCGCGCTGGAAGCATCGTAGCGCATTTTTGGACGGTGGGGAGACCGGTTCGTGGCGCGGCTGTGGCGGCGCGCTCCCCACTATCACACCATCCGTTGCGTTGCCTGACGGGCAAAACACGCCAGACCACGGTCAACTCCCGCGGGCGGAAATAATTCGCTTTACTAGAATTCGGAATTATCGCATGTTTTGGCCATCCCAGCCCGGGCCGAGGGGCGGATCGCGATCGTCACGAACGCGGGATGGGAATGTGGTGGACGCAGGCAGCGTCGCGCGCAGGCGGTCTGCAGGGCGGGTCACTCCGTGAGCAGACGAGGCGCGCACACGACGGGCGCAGCCAGCGTACGGCAAAATCGTGTGGTCCTGGCGCCCGGGGTCTGTGCGCCAAGGCTTGTGGTGACGTTGCGGCCCGACCGGGTTCGCATCGTCAGTCATCCGCAAGGCGACGGGGGCAATAGTGCATCGCTCCCCGAGGAGATCACGACATAAGCCGTAAAACCACTGCGCAGGGAAGGCCGGATGTTTGGCTTCACCTGTATGCCGCTGTGCATCACTTCCAGCGCAATTTGCGCACAGCGGACCGCGGGTGCCAGCCGGCACCCGGCCTTCCCTGCGCCCTCGGCACTCTTGAGGGCGGCAATCGACGCAAAGCTCGGGCGCGAAGCGCCGCGAGAATGCGAAGCCGCGCGTATGATGCGGGTAGCAATGCTAGAGACATTCAGGCTCTCGTGCCCCGGACGCAGCGCAGCGCCCCTTCGGCGGTGCGCTGCTGAGCCGGGGCCCATGCAGCAGCACGACGCGCGGACCCCGAGTCCCCGCTCTGCGCCGCAACGCTCACGCGTTGCAGCTTGTCCGGGACACGCGTGTGGGCGTCGGGTGCGCCCCTACTCCGCCAGGATCGCCTCCACGAACCCGCGTGGATCGGCACAAAACTCCCGCATCACCCGGTAATGATCGGTCTGCTCCACCGTCGTCGGCTCCAGGCCGTATTTCCCGAGCCGCAGCAGCCGCGCGTTGGGATAGGCCATCAGCACCGGCGAATGCGTTGCCATGATCACCTGGCAGATGCGGGACTCTTCCATGCGGCGCAGCAGCGTCAGGAATTCGATCTGGCGCGCCGGCGACAGCGCCGATTCCGGCTCGTCGAAGATGAAGATGCCCTGGCGCTGGCAGCGCTCCTCGAAGAAGCGGAGAAAACCCTCTCCATGGGAATGGGACAGGAAATCGGGGCCGACCTGGCCGGCATCACGCGCAGCCTTGTCCAGATAACGCGCGACCGAGAAAAAGCTCTCCGCACGGAAAAACCAGCCATTGGTGATCTTCGGCAGCCAGCTTGCGCGCAGCGCCTTGGAGAGCTGGCCGCCCATCTTCTCGCGCGCTACGGAATGATCGACCGGCCTGTACCCCTTGCCGCCACCGGCATCGTCGTAGCCGGCGAGCGCCGCGATGCCCTCGAGGATCGTCGATTTCCCGGTCCCGTTCTCTCCCACGATGATGGTGATGGCCGCATCGAAGTTGAGCTCGAAATCATCGGGGAAGATGGGCAGGCAAAACGGATAGGCCTCCCGATCGTGAACTTGCGACGGATCGAGCCAGACCCGCTTCAGATACGGCGCAGGCAGGTTGATCGTTCGACCGCTTCTTCGGCTCATGCCAGCCCCCAATTCGGACCCATCCCTGAACTGGAACATATCAGGAACACAACCCTCGCGAAAGCTGCATTTGAGAAACATCCAGAAACAACCGGAGATAAACTCGATCTGCGTTACTTGATCTGCGCTATTTGGGCGCGAGCTGAAAAAACTCAGATTGTAGCTCGGAATCGTCCTGGGAAAACGTGACCACGAGACAGTCTTGCTGGCATGAGGCCAGCTTCCACCTCGCGACCCCGCAATGATTGACGGACGTCCGGGACTGCAAAGCCGCGAGGAATGCGCGATGGTGACAACGTATTTCAGCTACAGCTACATCACGCACAATCTCAAGCAGTCCCTCACCCGGGTCGAACAGCAATCGGACGTCGCGCGGGAGGCCGCCTATTACAAAGCCAACATCGGCAAGGTGAAAACCATTGACGATTTCATGAAGGACTATCGCCTGTATCATTATGCGACGAAGGCATATGGCCTGGAAGACATGGCGTATGCCAAGGCTTTCATGAAGCAGGTGCTCGAGAGCGACCTCAACGACTCAAAAAGCTTCGTCAACAAGCTGGTCGACAAGCGGTACCGGGAGTTTGCCGCGGCATTCTCCTTCGCCGGCGGCACGACGCCGGTCGCGCAATCGGAGCACCAGACCGATGAGATGATCGGCCTGTATACGGCGACCAAGAAGAGCCAGGTGGATGCACTTGCGGACGACTCGAAATACTACAGCGCCCATATCGGCAGTATCACAAGCGCAGACCAACTCCTGAACGACGACCGTCTGCGCAACTATGTCTATTCGGCATACGGGATCGATCAAAGCAAGTGGCCTCGTGACACGATCAGTCAGGTCCTGCGCAGCGACCCATCCGATCCAAACAGCTACGTCAACACCACCTTTGCTTCCCAGTTGAACGGCCTCAAGGCCCAGCTTGCTCAAGCCCAATCCGATGTCAGCGCCGCAAATTCAAAAATAGCCGACTATACGGCCCAACTATCGCAACCGGACGCTAATGTGACCCAGTTGAAGGTCCAGATCCTGGTCGAAAAATATCACCTGGAATCATACGCGAGCAGCATTTCCAGCCTCAGCGACCAGATCGCGACCATTAACGGGTTCGTGGACCTGGCCGGCGCCTTCGAGTTTTCGCCCGACGGATCGCTTCCGTCAGGCGTGTCCGCACAGACTGCTGCAAATGTCACGATCACGAAACAGCGGTTCGACGACAGCAAGGCGGCCGTCTATTCGGCGGCAAGCCCGCTGAACGAAGCTTTCGCAATCAGGCAATTCAGAACGGCTCTCCTCACCGTCAATTCGGTCGACGCGTTCATATCGACGCCGGACGTGTATGTTTTTGCGCTGGGCGCCGTCGGCCTCGATCCCAAGGAGGTCTCCCAGGCCGCGATCAAGGCCGTTCTCGAAAGCGACCTGAGTGATCCCAAGAGCTACGTCCATACCCTCAAGGACGATCGCTATGTCCAGCTCGCGCGCGCCTTCAATTTCGATGCAAAGGGCAATCTGACGACCCCCCTGGTGGCCCAGGACGCTGCTGACGTGCTCGAGATCACAAGGGACTACGTCATTTCAGCGGTGAAGAGCGCAAGCACGGCGAGCCCCCAGCAGCAGGCGGCAGTTCGGGCCCAGGCAACCAAGGATGCGACGGATTATCAGGAGGCGATTGCAGGCATCGACAGCGTGTCCGATCTTCTTGCAAACAGACCGATGGTCGATTTCATTCTCTTGGCCAAGGGTTTGGATCCCAGGAAGATCAGCACCGATTTTCTCAAGAGAATCTTCGCCTCCGACCTGAACGATCCAAAGAGCTTTGCGAACACGCAGAGCGATCCCCGCTTTGCCGACATCGCGGCGTCGTTCAACTTCGACAGCAAGGGCAACGTCGCGCGCCTCCCGATGATGGGTCCCCAGCAGCAAGATCAATTTCGGGAAACCCAGGCGAACTATCTCCAGCAAAGCCTGGAGCAGCAGCAAGGGGACACGAATCCCGGCGTGCGCCTGGCGCTCTACTTCCAGCGAAAGGCGGGCGACATCACGTCGGCATACGACATCCTTGCCGACAAGGCGCTTTCGGAGGTGTTCAGGACCACCTTCAATTTGCCTGATCAGATGGCGGCGATGCCGATCGATCAACAGGCCAAGTTCGTGGACAAATTCATGAAGATCAAGGATCTGTCCGATCCTGCGAAAGTTGCGAAGCTGCTGAATCGATTCTCAGCCATGTATGACATCAAGAACAGCGAGAGCACGGGCCAGGCGCAATCTCCCTTGCTCAACCTCTTTCAAGGATCGAGCTCGGGCCTATCGGGCATGAGCGCATCCACTTACCTGGCCATTGCCAAACTACGCGCTCGCTGACGATCGCCCGATCGATACTAGTCTTGCACCTCGAGCACCAGCTCCATGGTCATCAGCACGGGATTGTCGCCACGGACCAGGCGGCCCTCCGCAATGCCTCCGGTGTAGTCGATCAGCGCGACGTCGAGCACCGCTTCCGGCGCGCCCGCCGAACCGGGGGCGATCGTCCCGGCCGTGATCGCCAGCTCCGTCGCAAACGGCTCGGTGACGCCGCCGTCGGTGAAACGTGCGCCGATGGTCGAGCCGACGCCGCCGTGAATTTTCGCACGCGCGATGCCGTGTGCACGGCAGAACTCCTCGAGCCCGCCGGCAAAATCCTGATTGGGCCGCAGCCGCAATGCGAAGCTGCGGCTCGTCGTGCGCGCGCCGGTGCTCGCGGAGACGACGGGCCCAAACAGCTTGAAATTGGTCTCCGGATCGGGCTCGGCGGTGAACGTCGCGCCATCCACGCCGAACGCCTCGACCTCGAACGGCTCGGCAACAACGGTCTCGTCCGGCAGCATGTGGCCGCCGCTGGCCTTGCCATCGGCTTCGGTCCAGAGCCCGTGGCAATGAAAGAACGGCGCGCCATCGCGCATGCCGAGCGTCATGCTGCCAAGCTTCGTGCGCGTCACACCTTCGGGCCGATACGTGTCACTGTAGAACGCCGCGTTCTCGCCGGTCTTCGACAACGCCGGCATGACATAGGCGAACGGCCCGAGCGCACCGCGGCCGAAATTCAGTACGCCGCCGGCAAATCCCTCTGCCGCAAATCCGCGACGTGCAGCTTCCAGCAGCGGCAGATCTGCCTGAAGCGTGAAGGAAAAGGCGCGCCCCCTCGCCTCCACCCACTGGATGCGTTCGGCGACGGGCGCGCCCGGCTGCTTGATACTCCGCATCACTTGCGCTCAGCCTGCCTTGGTCTTGTCGAGATCGAGCAGCCCGCGCGCCTCGAGCTCGTCACGCACCATCCGCTTCGGCACCTTGCCGTAGCCGGACTTGGGCAGCGCCTCCCAGAAGAAGAACCGCTTCGGCATCTTGTAGCGCGGCACTTTTGGCAAGAGGAACGCCGCCATCTCCGCTTCGCTCACCGGCTTCGCGCCTTCGCGCGCAACGCAGACAGCTATTCCGACCTCGCCCCAGGTCGCATCGGGCACGCCGAGCACGGCGACCTCGCCGACCGCGGGATGCGTCAGTATCTTCTCCTCGATCTCGCGCGGATAGATGTTGGAGCCGCCGGAGATGTACATGTCGGAGGCACGTCCCGTGATGTAGACGAATCCCTCCTCGTCCATGTGACCGAGATCGCCGGTACGGAACCAGCCGTTACGAAACGCCTTCGCATTGGCTTCGGGGTTGTCGTAATAGCCGGCGAACACGGCAGGCCCGATCACGCAGATCTCGCCGCTCTGGTTGGCGGCAAGCTCCCGTCCCTCGTCGTCCTGGATCGAGACCTGCATGCCGGTGCGCTCGAAGCCGCAGGTGCCGATCTTCGCGTGCGGGCCGTCCTCGGGATCGTGCAGCGCGGCCGGCAGCACGGTGATGTTGCCGGTGACCTCGCCAAGGCCGAAATACTGCACGATGACCTTGCCGAGCTTCTTCAGCGCGGCCTTCTGGTCCTCGCGATACATTGGCGCGCCGGCGTAGATCACATGGCGCAGCGAGGAATGATCGTATTTGTCGGCGGCGGGATGCTCGACCATCATCTTGAGGATCGTCGGCACCGTGAAGAGATTGCTGACGCGATGCGCCTCGATCAGGCGGAACGCCTCGCTGATATCGAATTTTTCGGTCGGCAGCAGCACCGTGCATGCGCCGCGCGCGGTCTGCATCAGCTGATGCACGCCGGCGCCGTGCGACAGCGGTGCCACCACCAGCGAGGCATCCTGCTCCGTCACACCTGGCGTCAGATCGGCGAGATGATTGGTGACGACGAACCCCATCTGGCCGTGGGTGAGCACGGCCGCCTTGGAACGGCCGGTGGTGCCGGAGGTGAAGAAGAACCAGCAGGGATCGTCGTGTTCGACGGCGACGTTCTCGACTGCCGTTCCTGCCCGCGAGGCCATGGCCTCGGCAACCGACATATCCGCGAATGGCGCCTTCCCGTCGACGCTCCAGGTGAATTCGAGAGCGCCGCCCTTCACCGCCGCCGCGTGCTCGGGGAAATCGACATGGCACAGGAACGCCTTCGCCCCGGAGGCCTGCGCGAGATAAGTGACCTCGTCCGGCATCAGGCGGAAATTGGTGGGCACCCAGACCGCGCCGAGCCGGAACGCGGCGAACATCGAGACGAACATCTCCTCGCCGTTCTTGGAATGAACGAGGATGCGGTCGCCCCTGGCAATGCCACGTGCGGCGAGCGCCGCGGCCAGCGCCGAGACCTGCGCATCGATCTCGCGCCAGGTCCAGGATTTGTCACCCCAGACGAAGCCGGGGCGCGATCCATGCCGCCGCGCATTCTGAGTCAGCATGTAGGCGAGATTCATGACGCGGCGGGACATGCGCAAGGGCTGCATCGGGCTTCCTCTTCGAAGACGGACAGCGCACAAGCCGCCCGCTCATTGCCGCCCATTTATCGCCATCGCCGGTGCCCCTGCAAGGCCGGCGGCCGCGGACCAGCTCTACGGCTGCTTGAACGCAAACGGCGTCGCCGTAATGGCCTTCGCCTTCCAGCAGGCCTGCGCACCGAAGCCGCCGCAGAAGCTGCCGTGCAGATCAAAACGGATGGTGCGCGCGGCGCCGCGCTTCATCGGCGGCGCCACGATCTTGTAGCTGCGGACATAGCCGTCGAACACCTCGCGCACGCTGCCGTCCGGCAGTGTCACCAGGATCTTCATGACGCAGCCGCCGGTTCCGCAATAGGTCGTCTCGCGATCGCCGCATTTGGTGTCCTGGAAATCGACGATGTAGTCCTCGCGGCCATCGCCGGTGAGGTCGATCTTGCGCACGGTGTTTGGCGCGAAGGTCACCTTGCCGCCCTCCTGGGCGTCGCATTCCTCATTGGCGTAGCGCAGCGCCTTCTGCACGCCGGGTGGATAGTCGGCCGGATTGAACGGCTTTGCGTCGTCGGCGCGCGCGCTGGTCGCGAGCAGGACGAGCAAGAGGATCAGATATCGCATTGGCGTTGGTCGCAGCCACGACCGTTATCGTTCAGGGAATTTTAAACATGATCGGCGCACCCTCCATCCGTCTTCGCGTACAGAGTGCATTCCATGATCAAAGCGCCCGCCGTCCTCCTGCTCACGCTGGCGCTCGCCGGATGTGCCGTTGCGCCACAGGCGCATCTGGCTTCCGATCCCGCCTTCAAGCCTGCGCGTTACGCCTGGGATGGCGCCGGCGAGGATCCCAACCGGCCGCACGCTGCTTCACGACCAGCGCGCACCGCTGCCCACTCCGAGCGCAACAGGTCGCAAGCCGGCGTTCAGCCCTATTCGAAGGAATGGTGGCAGGCGCAGGATGGCGTCGAGGCCGAGCAGGACGCCAGGGTCAACCGCTCCCTGGTCATCTGCCAGGGTTGCCTCCGCCAGCCGCCACAGCCCGAAGATGCCAGGCTGGCCAAGGCGACCGATTGAACCGCAATATCGGAAACCTGCCGACCCGACCGCGCGTTACGGCCTCGTGCGCGAGGCTGGCAGCTGGAGGGGCCACGACATGAGCGACGTCATCAACAACAAGGCGCAACACCGCTACGAGCTCGCGGTGGAAGGCCATCTTGCGACCGAGCATTACAAGCTCGATGGCAACGTGATCACGTTCGAGCACACGGACGTGCCGAAGGAACTTGGTGGCAAGGGCATCGGCTCGAAGCTGGTACAAGGCGCACTCGACCAGGTCCGCGCCGCCGGATTGAAGCTGATCCCACAATGCCCGTTCGTGAAGGCGTGGATCGACAAGCACCCGGACTATGCAGATCTCGTAACAAGATGAGTGCACGCCCGCCGCCCATGGCCGGCGGGCCTGCCGGCATCTATGGCCTATTGCCCATGCTTGAGCAGGTCCTGGTCAGTCTGATCCCAGTCCTGCCACAGCTGGAGTATGCCGAGCAGCACCACCACCGCACCGAGGGTCGTATGATAGATGCGGAGGAAGCCGTCGGCGGAATAGCCGATCAGGTAAGGCGAGGCGATGAGCCACAGCCCGACCAGGATCGTGGTCACCTCCTGCCACCGCTGCAGGGCGACGTATTCGAGCTGGCTGAGACCAAACACGATCAGACCGATCGCGACGGTGTTGAGGATGGCCGTCTGGTGCCCGGTGATCGCCGGATCCTGAACGGGAAACCACGGCGAAGCCACGATCGCCGCGCCGAGCAGCATCCCGCACCAGTCTTCCCATGTTCGATGAGTCTTCAATAAACCAGAGTCCGACATCGTACCCTCCTGCAAAAGAGGCATACGTCTGCGGCTGGCGATCACGACACTCCGAATGTCTGGCGACCTGCCGGCCGCATTCGGGCGTATGTCCTTTCCAGGACGTGGGAACAGAACTTCGGCGTGCAAGAGCTGTAGCGAGGATTATTTACCGTCGCCGCGCCGCTCGCAGAGCGCGATTTCCATACTGCACTGCGGTCACAGCGGCGCATTTGCGGATATCTCCTCTGCGCCAATCTGCCTTGGTCTCACCTTGGCAAGGGCGGAATTGGCCTCCTAGATCAGGAGGCAATCTGCATTTCGGAAGGATCCTTCATGGCGGCACCGGTACGCGACAACAAGGACAGCAGCCGCTTCGAGCTCGATGTCGGCAACGACGTCGCCTTCGCCAATTACCGGCTGACGCCGTCGGCCGTCATCATCACCCATACCGAGACGCCGCGCGCGCTGCGCGGCCGTGGCATCGGCTCCGAGCTGGTCAAGGGGGCGCTGGACCTGATCCGGCGCGACGGCAGGAAGGTGATCGCCGGCTGCAGCTTCGTCGTCGACTATCTCGACAGGCATCCGGAGGATGCGGATCTGGTCGCCTGAAAGCAAAAGGGCCCGCGAGATCGCGGGCCCCTCCGGCTCGACCCGGCGCGGGTCAGTGCTTGATCTCCGGCGGCAGCTTGCCGCCGTTGGCGGCGAGCTTGGACATGACCTGCTTGTGCAGCCAGACGTTCATGCTGGCCGAGTCGTTCATGTCGCCGCTGTAGCCGAGTTCCTTGGCAAGATCCTTGCGTGCAGCGAGGCTGGAATCGATGTCGAGCGCCTTCATGAGGTCGACAATCGAGGTGCGCCATTCCAGCTTCTCGCCCTTGTGCGCGGCCGCCGCCTTGTCGACGATCGCCGCCACGTCGACGGCAGCCATGGGCGCGGCGGCCGGCGACGAAGCGCCTGGCGCGCTTGCGGGCGCGCCGGGCGAAGCTGTGCCACCGGCGGGCGCGGCAGAGGCCGGCTGGCTGCCGAAGATCGCGCTCATGATTTTCCCGAAAATGCTCATGTCTGCTCCCCGAAAAGGAATCCGTTGGAAGGGCCTTGAGTGGCACTTATAGACGAAGTTGCCGCGCTGTGCCCGCGAAGTTCCGCGGGCTAACAGCAGCATCAGCTTATCTGCGGCGAAATGACGACAGAATGACGTCGTTGTGGTTGCGGTTGCGGCGCGGCATCGAATTTCACCCAAGCACGAGGGACAGGACTTGGACTTGGGAGTATGGTTGGTGTTCAGCTCGCGATGCCAGCCGGAATTCGCGTGTGGTCGGGATCGCGACATTTCAGAGAATGGCGGCCGCTTGCGCCGTTTGCCGGCGCCGGTCTTGGCTGCCTGGCAAGGGAGCTAGCGACCATGGCCACACTCTACCAGGGCAATGTCCCCACGATGGCCCAGCCCGCGGATTCGGCTGGACCGGTAATCCGAACCATCCGACTGTCCGATCTGCGGGACGCGCTCAGGCGCGGGTGGGAAGACTTCAAGGCCGTTCCGAGCCACGCCATCATCCTGTGCGTGATCTACCCGGTGCTCGGCCTCGTGCTCGCCCGCGTGGTGATGGGCTATTCGGTGCTGCCGCTGTTGTTTCCACTGGCTGCCGGTTTCGCCCTGATCGGGCCCTTCGCGGCGCTCGGACTTTACGAGCTCTCCAGCCGGCGCGAGCGCTATGAACCGGCCAGTGCCTGGGATGCCATGGAGGTGCTGCGCTCGCCGTCGTTCGGTGCGATGCTGGGCCTCGGCACGTTGCTGCTCGCCCTGCTCGTCACCTGGGTCGCGACCGCGCAGGCGATCTACATCGCAGCGTTCGGCTACGAGGGCGTGACCGGACTCTCGGACTTCGTGACGCGCGTGCTGACGACTCAGCAAGGCTGGTGGCTGATCGCGGTTGGCTGCGGCACCGGCTTCCTGTTCGCGCTCGCCGCGCTCTGCATCAGCGTCGTGTCGTTCCCCTTGATGCTCGACCGTCATGCCGGCGCATTCGAGTCGATGGTGACGTCGCTGCGGGTCGTCGCAAGAAACCCCGTGCCGATGGCGGCGTGGGGCTTCATTGTGGCGGTGTTGCTCGCGCTCGGCACAATACCGGCCTTCCTCGGCCTTGCCGTGGTGATCCCACTGCTCGGCCATGCCACGTGGCACCTCTACCGCAAGGTGATCGTCTCGGAGCCCGGGGCGCGTCCGGTGCCGCCCCCGCCGCATCGTCCGCGCAAGCCGGCCGCCGACTTCCCGGCCAACCTCTTCCCCTGGCGCAATCGAACCGACGCCTGACGATATCGTGACATGCGATCCTGCCCTGCCCTGGCTCGGGCAGGATCGCACCCTGCTGTGCGCCTTGCTTTGGCCGCGGTTCCGACCGAGATTGCGCGGACTGGTCAGATCGCTTCACGGAATTCATTTACTCGAATGACGCCGACGATTTCTCGTCTTGCTCTCGCAGCCTTCGCCCTCTCCGCTTCAATCCTGTCGGCCCAGCCAGCGCTCGCTGCAGTTGCCTGTGGCTCGGGCAATTTCGACGCTTGGCTTGCGGATTTCAAAACCGACGCTGCGGCGAAAGGCATCTCGCAGCAGGCCATCACCGCCGGGCTTGCCGGCGTGACGCTCGATCAGAGCGTGCTTAACCGCGACCGCTCGCAAAAGGTCTTCACCCAGTCCTTCGAGGAGTTTTCCGGCCGCATGGTGCCGCCACGCATGCAGCGCGGCTCCAACATGATGAAGCAATACGGCTCGGTGCTGTCGCGCATCGAGCAGGCCTATGGCGTACCCGGCGAGATCCTGGTCGCGATCTGGGGTCTGGAGACCGATTTTGGCGTCAACACCGGCAAGTTCGCGACGATCCGCTCGCTGGCAACGCTCGCCTATGACTGCCGCCGCTCCGAGCAGTTTCGCACCGAGCTGATGGACGCGCTGCGCATCGTCCAGCGCGGCGATCTCGCCCCGGCCGACATGAAGGGCGCCTGGGCCGGTGAGCTCGGCCAAACCCAGTTCATGCCGTCATCCTGGATGAAATATGCCGTCGATTTCGACGGCAATGGCAAGCGCGATCTCCTGCACAACGCGCCCGACGTGCTCGCCTCCACCGCCAACTATCTCGCCGGCTATGGCTGGCAACGAGGCAAGGATTGGCAGCCGGGCAGTCCGAATTTTGCGGTGCTTCAGCAATGGAACAAGAGCGAGGTCTATTCCAAGACCATCGCTTATTTCGCCACCCAGCTGGCGCGCGCCCCTTAGACCCTCGGACAAGCGAGTAAGGGCCGATCGCGCGGCGATCGGCCCTCTCTTTGATGCGCTGACTTCTCAGCTTTTGTTTGGTTCTATTTGGCCATGCTGGCCTGCATCGCCTTGTTCAGATGCGCACCGCACACACCCATCTTGCCGTTGAGCAGCGCGTCCTGCGCCGCTGCGATTTCCTTCTGCGCGACGAACTTGCTGTCGCCGTCGGCCATGTTCTCGATCGCGGTCTCCGTCTTCTCCAGATTCGTCCCGCTGCAACCGCCTGCGGCGTGCTTGGCGGCCTCAGCCGGCGCAACGGCGAACGCGACGGTAGCAATTGCGATAACCCCGAGTAACTTCGACATGACGTTACCTTCCTTCTTGTCCTTGCACAGACCAGCGACATTGCCGGATTCTGCGGCATGACTTTCATCTAGGCGCGTCAACTTGTCGCAATAAATTCTCCGCGAGAATTGCGTGATGCTGCGCATGGCGCAGAGAGGCATGCAGAAATTCTGCTCTTCATGACGGCCGTGTAATGAAGACTGCACGCAAAGCGTGCAGTCCGCGCGCAGGGGCGTTTACCGGTCGAAAGCGACAGACATCCAGGCGGATTCAACAGCGGATATGAATGAATATATATTCATATCTTTTGTTCCTGACACATGCGAATCGCGCATGTGTGACTTGGGTTCAGTAGCTAGTTCTGGTCCTTGGCGGGTGTAGAAAAAGCAACATATTTCCCTGGCTCATCAGCTCACGCTGGCGCCATAAGTCCGTGAATTCACGGGCATTTGTTGCCTGTTGCACGGGACGGTGCCCGTTGCTTGGGCGGGAGCGCCCTCGGGTTAATCGTTCGTTACAGACGCTATGCACCCTGCGCTTAGCTGCATCGCAACATAGGAACTTTCGCACTGCACTACTCCCATCTATATTCACTTCAACGATGAGGCTCGGGCAAGAGCTGAATCGAACTACAGGAGACTACCAATGCTGCTCTCGCTCATCCGCATGATCCAGGCCTTCCGGGACTATCAGCGCAATGTTGCCGAGCTGTCCCAGCTCAGCGATCGCGAACTGGCCGATATCGGCCTCGATCGCTCGGACATCCCGCGCGTTGCCGCCGGTCAGTATCAGGGCTGATAATCTCAGCCCCAACCGGACGACCCGATAGCGCCCGCCTCGTGCGGGCGTTGTCGTCTCTGGTGGCAGGAAAACTCGATCTCGGCGATTCCACTCTCCGCCGAAAAGCGCTACCTGTCCGCCCCATGACAGGACCCCAATCCAACATCGTCCACGTGATCGGCGCCGGCCTCGCCGGTTCCGAAGCTGCCTGGCAGGTGGCGAAATCCGGTGTGCCGGTGGTGCTGCACGAGATGCGGCCGACCCGCATGACCGAGGCGCACCGCACCGACGGGCTCGCCGAGCTCGTCTGCTCGAACTCGTTCCGCTCGGACGACGCCGCCAACAACGCCGTCGGCCTCCTGCACGCGGAGATGCGCCGGCTCGACTCGCTGATCATGCGCGCGGCCGATGCCAACCAGGTGCCCGCCGGCGGCGCACTCGCGGTCGACCGCGACGGCTTCTCGGCGGCCGTCACCAAGGCGCTGAAAGACCATCCCCTGATCGAGGTCACCCGTGGCGAGGTCGCAGGCCTGCCGCCGGCCGACTGGAGCAACGTCATCGTTGCCACCGGCCCCCTCACCTCCGCGCCGCTGGTCGACGCCATCCGCGAGCTGACCGACGAGAACGCGCTCGCCTTCTTCGACGCCATCGCGCCGATCGTGCACCGCGAGTCCATCGACATGTCGGTGGCCTGGTTCCAGTCGCGCTACGACAAGGTCGGCCCCGGCGGCAATGGCGCCGACTACATCAACTGCCCGATGACAAAGGAGCAGTATGACAGCTTCGTCGCCGCGCTGATGACCGGCGAGAAGACCGAATTCAAGGAATGGGAGACCAATACGCCCTATTTCGACGGCTGCCTGCCGATCGAAGTGATGGCGCAGCGCGGCCCCGAGACGCTGCGCCATGGTCCCATGAAGCCCGTCGGCCTCACCAATCCGCACGATCCCGCCACGAAGGCTTATGCGATCGTGCAGCTCCGTCAGGACAACAAGCTCGGCACGCTCTACAACATCGTCGGCTTCCAGACGAAATTGAAGTACGGCGAGCAGCAGCGCATCTTCCGCACCATTCCCGGTCTGGAGAAGGCCGAGTTCGCCCGCCTCGGCGGCCTGCATCGCAACACCTTCCTGAATTCGCCGAAGCTGCTCGACACTCAGTTGCGACTGCGCGCACAGCCGCGGCTGCGCTTTGCCGGCCAGATGACGGGCTGCGAGGGCTATGTGGAATCCGCCAGCGTCGGCTTGATCGCCGGTCTCTATGCGGCAGCGCAGGCCCGCGGCGAGACGCTTGTCAGTCCGCCTGGCACGACCGCGCTCGGATCGCTGCTCGGCCACATCACCGGCGGTCATATCGAGACCATCGAGCCGGGCACGCGATCGTTCCAGCCGATGAACGTCAATTTCGGCCTGTTCCCGCCGCTCACGACGATACCGACGAAGAAGCCCGATGGCACGCGATTGCGCGGCAACGAGAAGACGGTGGCCAAGAAGCAGGCGCTGAGCACACGGGCGCTCGCCGATCTCGATCGCTGGATCGCCGATCACCTTCGCATTGCCGCTGCCGCATGAGTCTTCGATGAGCCTGCCCAAAGACGACGCTGCAGAGCTGTCGGCGCGCTGGACCGAAGGCGTGCTGCTCAAGCGCGACGTGTTCTCGACCGTCGAGCGCGGCCGCTTCCGCGCCGAGAGCGGCGAGACCGACGCGGTGCTGCGCCGGCTCGACGAGGTGCCATGGTGGTCGTTTCCGCTGGCACGCCATCTGTTCGCCCGCGAGAAGCATGCGCTGGTGCGCGCCAAAGGCCTCGATGTCGGTCCCGAGCTGCTGTGGGCCGGACGCCGCGCGCTGGTGCGCGGCTTCGTCGACGGCGTCGCGCTGCATCTGGCAAAACCGCATGGCGATCTCGCCTATTTCCGCTCGGCCAAGGCCGCGCTGCGCCGGCTGCGCCGCGCCGGCATCTGCCACAACGATCTCGCCAAGGAGCAGAACTGGCTGGTCGGCCGCGACGGCCGCGCCTACGTGACCGATTTTCAGCTCGCCGCGTGCTTCAACCGTCGCGGCCGGCTCTATCGCATCCTGGCCTATGAAGACCTGCGGCATCTGCTGAAGCACAAGCGCTCCTACGCGCCGGAGGCGCTGACGCCGCGGGAGCGGAAGATCCTGGCGAAGAAGTCGTTCGCCGCACGCCTGTGGCTCGCCACCGGCAAGAAGGTCTATCGCGCCATCACCCGCGGCCTGTTCAACTTCACCGACCGCGAGGGCGGCGGCCGCCGGCTCGTCAACGACGCGCCGGTCCTCGCCGAACTGATCCGCCGGAATCCGGCCGTGCGCGACACCGCCATCGTCGCCTTTGCCGACCGCCGCTCCGGCGTCGGGCTCTATGCCTTCGTCGAAGCCGATCAGGCCGCGCTCGAAGGCCAGCTCCGCAGCGAGCTTGCCGCCGCCAAGGGACCGAAGCCGCCCGAGCACATCCAGATCGTGCACGCCTTGCCGCGCAACGCGAGCGGCGCGCCGCGCACCGAGGTCCTGCAACTGGTCGCCATGAACCAGCTCGACCTGATCGAGCCGATGATGAAGAACGAGCAGGACCGCGCCTTCCTGAAAGACATCCTGGAACAGCGCAAGAACCTGCGCGACCGCTTCAATTTCGAGGCGAAGCTGCCGGCGGGTTAGCATTGCGGCATGCCTTGAAGCGTCCACATTGGCGATGGAGAAACGCTTGGATAGCGCAGGGCTGGCAAAGATCATGGGCATTCGGGGGATGATGATGCATCGTGTGATTGGCGGGATGATCGCCGGCCTTCTGCTGCTGGCAGGCGCGCCCGCGATGGCTGACTCGCCGGCCGAGCTGATCTCGAGCTTCCGTCTCAAGCATGGCGAGGTCCGCGTCGTTCGCGATGCCACCCTCGACCGCATCGCCATGGATCAGGCCCGCGCGATGGCGGCGAAGGACGACCTCAGTCATGATGCGCTCGGGCCCTTCAACCGCCGCGTCGCGCCGGCGGGCGCGGGCCGCGCCGCCGAGAACATCGCCTACGGTTACGACAATTTCGAGAAGACGCTGGGACAGTGGATCGACTCGTCCGGGCACCGCAAGAACCTCCTGCTGCACAACGCCTCCCGCGTCGGCATCGCCAGCGCCAAGAATGCCAGCGGCAAGCGCACCTATTGGGCCATGGTGATCGCCGGCGATTACGAGCCGAAGGGCAAGGGTAAGGGCAAGAAGGACAAGGAGCCGCTGGTTGCCGTGAAGCGCGAGGCGGCGCCCGCAACCAAGCCCAGATCCAGCACCTGCACCATCAAGCTGCTCAGCCTCTGCATCTGAGCCAAGACTGCGCCGTCTTGCTCGCAGTCCTCGACGCGTCTAATTCATGCATCAAGATCGCGAGAAGCGGAGGCGTAAGTGATCGACCTCGACCGGATACGTGCCGACACGCCTGCCACCAGCCGGCTCACCTATCTCCACAACGCCGGCGCGGCGCTCATGCCGACCCCCGTTGTCGCTGCAATGAAGCAGCATATCGACCTCGAAAGCGAGATCGGAGGCTATGCCGCCGCTGACCGCGAAGCCCAGCGGCTCGACGCGGTCTATGGCTCGGTCGCGCGCCTGCTGAATGCCGCCCCAGACGAGATCGCCCTCGTGGAGAACGCGACGGTTGCCTGGCAGATGGCGTTCTATTCGCTTCCGTTTCGCCGGGGCGACCGGATCCTGACCGCCGAAGCGGAATACGCCGCCAACTATGTCGCCTTCCTTCAGGTCGCCAAGCGCACCGGCGCGATCATCGACGTGGTGCCGAGCGATGCCAGCGGCGAGCTCGACGTGCACGCGCTGGAGCGCATGATCGACCGACGCGTGAAGCTGATCGCCATCACCTGGGTTCCGACCAATGGCGGGCTGGTCAATCCGGCAGAGGCAATCGGCAGGATCGCGCGGGCGCATGGCATTCCCTATCTGCTCGACGCCTGCCAGGCGGTCGGGCAGATGGCGGTCGACGTCGAAGCCATCGGCTGCGACATGCTGTCGGCTACGGGCCGCAAATTCCTGCGCGGCCCGCGCGGCACCGGTTTTCTCTACGTCCGCCGTGCACTGCTGCAGCAGCTCGAGCCGCCGATGATCGACCATTTTGCAGCGCCCTGGGTCTCTCGCAATGAATATCGGCTCCGCGACGATGCGCGCCGCTTCGAGACATGGGAGAATAATTACGCGGCCCGGCTTGGGCTCGGCGCTGCCGTCGACTACGCCCTCGAGATCGGACTCGCTCCGATCGAAGAACGCAGCCGCCTGCTTGCCAGCGGCCTGCGCTGCGGGCTCTTCAGCATTCCCGGCGTCATCATTTACGACCTCGGACGTGCGCCGGGCGCAATCATCAGCTTCACATTGTATGGATATGAGGCGGAGGCCATTGTCAGCAGCGCCGCGACGGCGGGCATCACAATCGGCGCTTCAGAGCCGTCAAGTACCCGCATCGATGCCGAGATCCGCGAGCTGCCGCCGCTCGTGCGGGCTTCCCCCCACTACTACAACACCCAAGCCGAGATCGACCGGCTGATCGACCACGTCGCGGATTTGGCGTCACGTTAGCGGTGCTCAGGTGCAGCGCGCGCTCAAGCCGGACGCGTTGAGCCTGGCCATCACCTCGTCGAGATGGGCGGCATCGCGGGTCTCGATGACCAATTGCAGGAGCGTCGCCTTGGCCGGCAGGTCAGAGAAGGTCCGCTGATGCGAGACTTCGATGATGTTGGCGCCGGCTTCGGCCAGCAGCGCTGCCACCGCGGCGAGCTGCCCCGGCCTGTCCGGGATATCGAGCGACAACTGCGTCAGCCGCCCCTCTCGCGCCAGCTCTCGGGTGAGGACGGAGGCAATCAGCCGCGTGTCGATATTGCCTCCGCTCAGCACCAGGCCGACCTTCTGGCCGGCAAAGCGGGACGGATCGGACATCAGCGCGGCGAGGCAGGCGGCGCCGGCGCCCTCGACCACCGTCTTCTCGATCGAGATCAGGGTTGCGACCGCACGCTCGAGCTCGGCTTCGTTGACCAGTGCGATATCGTCGACGAGACGACGGACGATCTCGGTCGTGATCTTCCCCGGCGATTTCACTGCGATGCCTTCGGCCAACGTATCGCCGCGCGCCGGCAGATTGCCGTCATGGATCGCGTTGTACATCGAGGGATACAGCCAGGCCTCGACGCCCAATATCCGCAGCGACGGCTTGATCGATTTCGCAGCAATGGCGATACCGCTGATCAACCCGCCGCCGCCGATCGGAACGACCAGCGTGTCGAGATCCGGTACCGCCTTCAGCATTTCCAGCCCGATCGTGCCCTGTCCCGCGATGACAAGCGGATCGTCATATGGGTGGACGAAGATCATGCCGCGCGCTTCACCGTGGCTGCGCGCGAAGGCGGCCGCCTCTTCCAGCGTCGCGCCCGTGACCACCACCTCGGCGCCGTGATGTCTGGTGTTCTCGATCTTCACCATGGGCGTGCCGATCGGCATCACGATGGTGGCGGGAATGCCGAGCCGCTTGGCGTGGTAGGCGACGCCTTGCGCGTGGTTGCCCGCGGACATTGCGATCACGCCCCGCGCGCGCTCTTCCGGCGTCAGCGCGGTGAGTCGGTTGAGCGCGCCGCGCTCTTTGAACGAGGAGGTGAACTGGAGGTTCTCGAACTTCAGCCAGATGTCGCAGCCGCAGATACTGCTCAGTGTTCGGCTGTGGCTGCAGGGCGTCTCGACGACGGCGCCGCGGATGGTCTCGGCGGCCGCAAGAATGTCGCTTGGTGCGACCGGAAAGCCGCTGAGATCGGACGTGCTTCGGGATAAGTCAGCCATAGGACAGCATAGAGCATTTGGCGGGCTCAGGCGATAAGCCAGCCGCTATTTGGTAAATTCACGCGATCGCGAGGCGCGCAACAATGTCCAGAGCGTGCGCAGCCGCGACGATGGCTGCAGCGTAAACGGGTTGCGTCCCGGACGCGACAGGCGCTCGAGATCGGCCTGCGCCTGGCTCAGCGGCAGAAACGCCGGCCGCATGGGCGGCGCCACCTGCGCCAGCAGCGAGAAAGCCGTCGTCAGATGCTGCCGGGCTTCACCCGCAAGCTGCTCCAGCACCGCACGGAGATTGGGTGTCTCCTTGCCGGCGAAGACATCCTCGATGCTGCAATTGTGCCTCTCCATCAGCTGTTGCGGCAGGAACAACTGCCGATGCGCGGCATCGCGCGGCAAGTTGGCGATGACCTGCACGATGCCCTGTGCCAGCCCGGCATAGCGGGCGAGATGATCGACCGCCTCCGACGGAGGTCCCAAAACCTGCGCCGCCAGACCGAACAGCGCCGATGAGGTCGCGGCCAGATAGCCTTCCAGCGCGGCCATGGTCGGCATCGGGTCGTTGTAGAGATCGAACTGGTGCTCGTCGGCAAGCAGCGACAGCGGCTCGACCGGCAGGTTGAAATCACGGATCGCACGGAGCAGCTCGGCCGCCACCGGATTGCCCTCGGCGCTGCCATGGACATGGCCCGACAGCATGTCGGTCCACCATTGCAGGCGGATCTCGCCCGGCAAGGGCTGGCTCACCTGGTCGCGGACGCGGACGATCTCGACGTTGAAGGCATACAGGGCCAGCAACGCGCGGCGCTCGGCGGTCGGCGCGAACAGAGTCGCGGCGTAACGCGGAAAATCGTGGCTGCGCACCAGATCGGCGCAGAAGGCAACGGAATCGGGCGGCGCCGCAGGGCTGCTCATGGCACGGCGATCAGCGCAGCGGCAACCCGCCGCCGTTCGCCGATCATGATGTTGTAGGTCCGTACGGCGGGTCCGGTCTGCATCGTGTCCAGCACCACCCTCACGGCCTTGAGCGCCTGACGCAGCTCCGGCGGCGGCAGCCACAGCCCGGTTCCGGTGCCGACCAGGAGCGTGTCGATGCTGTTGGCCGCCGTGAAGACCCGATCCAGCGAATAGCGGTCGATCTTCGTGGGGTTCGTCACGTCCCACGCCCAGATCGCGTCCGGCAGGCAGAGCAGCGAGCCCCGATGCGACATGCCGGCAAAGGCGAAGCCGCCCTTGCCATAGGCGTCGATCGGCGCCGAGCGCGGGAAATGCGGAGCATTGGGATCGCCGGCCATGAGCTTCGTCCGAATGGGCTTACTGCCCTCGCAAACTCCTGCGAGGGCACGAGGTTCGGATCATGCCTTGTTTTTCTTCGCCGGCGTAGTCGCTTCCACCGCATCTTCGCGATGCTCGCCGACGCCGAGGTAGATCAGGATCGGGGCCGCGATGAAGATCGAGGTGTAGGTGCCGACCAGCACCACGCCGAACATCATCACTGCGGTAAAGCTGTGGATCGCGTGTCCGCCGAACAACAGCAACGCGAGCAGCGCCAGCGTCACCGTGAAGTGAGTGATGATCGAGCGCGAGAGCGTCGAGTTGATGGACTCGTTGAGAAGCTGCGGCATCGGCATCTTCTTGTAGCGCCGCAGCATTTCACGAATACGATCGTAGATGACGACGGTGTCGTTGAGCGAATAGCCCAGGATCGTCAGCAGTGCGGCGATACTGGTCAAGTCGAAATCGACCTGGCTGATGGACATGAAGCCGATGGTCAGCACGATGTCATGCACGTTCGCGATCATGGCGCCGAGCGCGAACTGCCATTCGAACCGGAACCAGAGATAGATCAAGATGCCCAGGATCGCGAGCATCAGGCCGAGCATGCCGTAGGCCAGCAGTTCGCCTGAGACGCGCGGGCCGACCACCTCGACGCGGCGGTATTCGACGGAATCGCCAAGCGCGGCGCGAACCTTCTGCACGGCCTCCTGCTGGGCGGCGTCGCCGCCCGGCTGCTCCGCGACGCGGATCAGGACGTTCTCGGGTCCGCCAAACTGCTGCAGCTGGACTTCGCCAAGACGCAAGCCATCCAGCGTCGTGCGCATCGCCGCGATGTCGGCGGCGCCGGATTTGGCCCGCACTTCGAGCAGCGTGCCTCCCTTGAAATCGATGCCGAAATTCAGGCCGTGGGTGAAGAACAGCGTGATCGCGACGATCGATAGCGCCGCCGAGATCGGGAAGCTGATGCGGCGGAAGCGCGTGAAGTCGAAATGCGTATCGTCAGGGACGATGCGCAGCGACGGCAGCCAGCCGAACACCGAGACCACGGTGAGAATGGCAATGAGGACGCCGAGCCCGACGAGAACGGTGTGAGTCACTATCAGGCTCCTAGATCGGCACGCTCTGCGGCCGCTTCCACCGCACCCACCAGGCGACGATCAGCCGGGTCATGGTGAAGGCGGTGAACACCGTGGTGATGATGCCGATTCCGAGCGTCACGGCAAACCCGCGCACCGGGCCGGTGCCGATGTAGAACAGCACCGCCGCGGCAATGAAGGTGGTGATGTTGGAATCGAGGATGGTCGCGAGCGCCCGCTTGAAGCCGGCGTCGATGGCCGAGATCGCGTTGCGGCCGCCGCGCAGCTCCTCGCGGATACGCTCGTAGATCAGCACGTTGGAGTCCACCGCGATACCGACGGTGAGCACGATGCCGGCGATGCCGGGCAAGGTCAGCGTGGCATTGAGCAGCGACAGCAGGCCGAAGATCATCGCGACGTTGATCGCCACCGCGATGTTGGCGAACACGCCGAACAGGCGGTAGGTCAGCAGCATGAAGACGATGACGAGGATCGAGCCGACATAGGCCGCAAGCTCGCCCTTCTCGATCGAATCCTGGCCGAGGCCCGGACCGACGGTGCGCTCCTCGACCACCGTGAGCGGCGCCGGCAGCGCGCCGGCGCGCAGCAGGATCGCGAGATCGTTGGCCGATTGCACCGTGAAATTGCCGGAGATCTGGCCTTGGCCGCCGGTGATGGGCTCGCGGATGACCGGTGCCGAGATCACCTTGTTGTCGAGCACAATCGCGAAGGGCAGTCCGACGTTCTCCGTCGTGGCCTGCGCGAACTTGCGCGCGCCCGAGGTGTTGAACTTGAAGCTAACGACCGGCTCGCCCGTGCGCTGGTCGAAACTCGCCTGGGCGTCGGTCAGGTCGCCGCCGGCGACGAGCACCTGCTTCTTGACCACGTAGGGCGTGGGCGGCGGCGATGCGCTCATCAGCAGCTCGGATTCCGGCGGCAACCGCCCCTGCTGCGCCTGGTCCGGCGGCACGGAGGTGTCGACCATGCGGAATTCCATCTTCGCGGTCTTGCCCAGCAGTTCCTTCAGGCGGGTCGGATCCTGAAGACCCGGCACCTGCACCAGGATACGGTCATTGCCCTGGCGCTGGATCACGGGCTCGACGGTGCCGAGCTCGTTGACGCGGCGTTCGACGATCTGGATCGACTGCTCGATGGTCTTGCGCATGCGGTCGAGCATCGCGGCCTGTGGGATGCTCAGGCGGATCACACCGCCGCCGGCATCAGCCACCTCGAGGTCGCGCTGACCGCTGGATCCCATGAGGCCGCCCAATGGCTGGGACAGCTCCCGCAGCTTGGCGAGTGCAGCCTGCGCATCGGATTCCTTGGTGATCCGAACCTCGACCGCGTCGTTGCGCACGGTGACGCCGCCGGTGAAGCCGATCTTGGCATCGCGCAGCGTCCGGCGAACGTCGTCGCGGACTTGGTCGAGCCGCTCCTTCTTCACGTAGTTGGAATCGACCTCGAGCAGCAGGTAGGAGCCGCCCTGGAGATCGAGGCCGAGCACGATCCTGCGCTGCGCCCAGGCGGGCCAGGTCTTGACCTGCGCCTCGGGGAAGAAGTTGGGGACCGCGCAGAGGCACACGATCAGCGCCGTGAGGATAATCCCCAGCGCCTTCCACCGCGTGAAATACAACATCGACTGGACCTGTCAGATCAGGAGACTTGAGAGACTCGCGCGTGCGCTCATTTCGCCGCGGTGTCGTCCTTGGCGCTATCCTTCGAGCTTTCTTTCGCCGGCTCGCCCTTGGCTCGCACGCCGGAGATCATCTGGCGCATCTGCCGCACGCGCACGCCGTCGGAAATCTCGAACTCGATCTGGTCGTCGTCGACGACCTTGGTGACCTTGCCGACGAGGCCTCCCGAGGTCACGACGGTGTCGCCGCGGCGGATGTTCTTCACGAGTTCGGCGTGGTCGCGCACCTTCTTCTGCTGCGGACGCAGAATCAGGAAGTACATGATCACGAAGATCAGGGCGAACGGCAGCAGCGACATCAACATGCTGTTGGTGTCGCCGGCGCCCGCGGCCTGGGCATACGCAGGGGTAATCAGCATTCGGACGATCCTCGTGAAAACGGGAGAAAGCCGGTCAGGCCCTCAAGGCGACCGGTTCGGTCAAATTCGCGCGGACTATAGCGGCCATTGCCCCAATTGCAACGCTGCCAGACCGCCCTTTTGGGCCACCTTGCGGTGCGCCGTGAGGCCCGATAAGGCTGCGTTCTCAGGAACTTCGGACATGCCCAAAAAACCAAGCAAAAGCCCGGCCGGCAAAGGCCCCCGCACCCCTGCCAAGAAGCGCGCCCGCGTCGCGGCAAAACGCCCCACGGCAGCCTCCAAAGCCATCGCCAAGGCAGCCCCGGACCTCGCGCAGGAGCGCATCGTGCGCGCGCTGGAGACGATCGCGGCGCACCTCTCCGCCCAGGGGATGCCGGCCGCCGAGCGCGAATCGTTCGAACGGGCGGATGCTTATGTCTGGCATCCCGACGGGCGCCTTGCGGCCGTGCCGCGGGTCAGCCGCGTCGAGCTGTTCCTGCTGAAGGGCGTCGACCGGATGCGCGACATCCTGATGGAGAACACCGAGCGCTTCGCCAATGGCCTGCCGGCCAATAACGCCCTGCTCTGGGGTGCGCGCGGCATGGGCAAGTCGTCGCTGGTGAAGGCAGCGCATGCCAGCATCAACGCGGAGCGCAAACCGGCCGACAAGCTGAAACTAGTCGAGATCCACCGCGAGGACATCGAGAGCCTCCCCGCACTGATGGAGCAGCTGCGGGCCTCGTCCTTCCGCTTCATCGTGTTCTGCGACGACCTCTCCTTCGACGGCAACGATGCCTCCTACAAGTCGCTCAAGGCCGTGCTCGAAGGCGGCATCGAGGGCCGGCCCGAGAACGTCATTCTCTACGCCACCTCCAACCGCCGCCACCTGCTGGCGCGCGAAATGATCGAGAATGAGCGCTCGACCGCGATCAATCCGGGGGAAGCGGTCGAGGAGAAGGTGTCGCTGTCGGATCGCTTCGGCCTCTGGCTCGGCTTTCACCGCTGCAGCCAGGACGAATATCTTGCCATGGTGCGGGGCTATTGCAGCCATTTCGGCATCAGGATCGATGACGAAGCGCTGGAGCGCGAGGCGCTGGAATGGTCGACGACGCGCGGCTCGCGCTCGGGCCGCGTCGCCTGGCAGTTCGTGCAGGAGCTGGCGGGACGGCTCGGCGTGAAGCTGACGGCGAAGTAAGGCTCGCTATCGCCTCACCCACCACTGTCATTCCCCGCGCAGGTGGGGAATCCAGTATTCCAGAGACGGTCGTGATCGGTCGAGAGCCGCAGCGTACTGGATCGCCCGCTCCAGTGCGCAAGTGCGCACGAGGCGGGCGATGACACTGTGCTTGTGATGATGGCTTGCCCTGCTCTACTTGGGCCTCAGGCCCCGTTCAGGAATTGAAGCGGGTCAACCGGGCTCGATCCCTTGCGGATCTCGAAGTGGAGCTGCGGCGACGCCACCTCGCCGGATTGACCCGACTTGGCAATGACCTGGCCGCGCTTGATGGTGTCGCCGCGCTTCACCAACAGCTCACTCGCATGGGCATATGCGGTGACGTAGCCGTTGGAGTGCCGAACCAGGACCAGATTGCCGTAACCTTTCAGCTCGTTGCCGGAATAGGCGACGACGCCGTCTTCGGCCGCCTTGACCGGCGTGCCTTCGGGCACCGCGAGATTGATGCCGTCATTGGCCTTGCCATTGGTCTTGGCGCCGTAGCTGGTGACCACCTTGCCGCGGACCGGCCAGCGGAAGGTCGGCAGCGCGCCGGTGGCCTCCGCGGCCTTCGCCGGCGTCTCGGCGGGTTTCTCTTCGACATTGGCCGTCGCCTGGGCCAGGCGCGCGCTCTGCACCGGCGCGGCCGCCGCCATCTTGGTGGCAGGCGCGGGGGCGGCCGCGACGGGCTGGAGCGTCCCCGCAACGGGCGCAGCTGTGGCCGGTGCCGCAGGCGCCGCGGCGGCGGCAGTCCTGGCACCGGGCACGGTCAGCCTGGTGCCGAGCTTGAGTTTTGCAGACGGATCGAGGCCATTGGCACGGGCGAGTTCAGCCGCCGAGACATGGTTCTTCCGGGCAATGCTGACGAGCGTGTCGCCGCGATTGACGAAATGGGTGCTCGACGGTGCAGCCATGGCCGCGACCGGCTTGGCCGCGGGCGCTGCCGCAACGGGCGCCATCGCCGGCGCGGGCACCGGCGCAGCGGCCGTCGCCGGATGCGGAATGATCAGCTGTTGGCCGGGCGAAAGCGCGCGCGGCCCCTTGTAGCCGTTGGCGGCAAGGATCGCCTGCGGCGTGACGCGATAGCGCTTGGCCAGCACGTCCAGCGTATCGCTGGTACCGACGATGATCTTGGTCCCGCCCGCCGGCTGGGCGGCCGCAACCGAGCGCGGCGGCACGGTGGCCGTGGTCTCGAGATGCGGCTGCGTCGGAGGCGCATAGGAGCCGACGCCGCGTCCGCCACCGGACACTCCCCCACCCGACGTGACGGGATAGGATTGCGGCGCGGACACTGCCGGCGCCGGCAACGGCTGCGACTGATAATAGCCGGGCTGCGTCTGCGGCCGCGCATATTGCGGCAGCTCACGCTGCGGCGGCGGCGCCTGCTGCACCGATCCCGTGGCTTCCGAGGCGAAGGGATTGGAGAAATTCGTCTGGGAGAGACGCGACGACATGTCGGCGCTGCACCCTGCAAAGCTGAAGGAGATCAGCGCCAGCGCCGCGACCTGCGGCACGCGGCGCGAGTAAAGCAACTCGGCGACAGCGGACATGGTTACTCACTCGTACGCAACAGAACTGGTGTTTTAAGTAAACACCTGCCGAGTAAATAACGGCTTAACCCTCCCAATAACGTGTTGGCGGCACAGCCGATCCGGGGTTCTACAGTTCCCGTGCCACCCCGGGCAGTGCCGGTACGAAGCGGACCTCGACGAGTTCCCTCCGCTCGATTCCTGTCTCGCTGCGGGTCAGGCGGGTCAGCGTCTGCACGCCCTGATGCGGGCCGACCGGGGCGATCAGGATGCCCCCGACCTCCAGCCGCTCGATCAGGTTGTCCGGAATCTGCTCCAGCGCGGCGGTGACGATGATGCGATCGAACGGACCGATATTGGGAGGCAGGTTGAGACCGTCGCCGAGCATCACCTCGACATTGTGACAATCGAGCTTTTCGAGTCGGGCGCGTGCCGTGTCGGCGAGCTTGCGATAGCGCTCGACCGTCAGCACCTGGCCAGCGAGCCGCGACAGCACGGCAGCCTGGTAGCCAGACCCGGTGCCGATTTCGAGCACCCGGTGCTGCTTCTTGAGCTGGAGCTGCTCGGTCATGTAGGCGACGACGAAAGGCTGGCTGATGGTCTGCCCGCAGGCGATCGGCAGCGCGCTGTCACGATAGGCGCCGTCGCGATCGGCGTCCTCGACGAAAAGCTCGCGCGGCACCTCTTCCATGGTCCTCAGCACGGCCTGATCGCTGATGCCCCGACGCCTCAGCGTCAGCTGAAACATCATCTTTTCCGGCGGGTGCTGATGGGACGTCATAGCTGCTGTTGCTCATCTCGTCTGGCGCATCGCGTACTGCACCGCAAGAACCCGAAACGAGAATCTTGTTCCGGCTCAGGAACTCATGATAGCCTTTCGGCGCAGCATTTGACCACAACCGGGCTTTCAAAGCGCTAAGCCGTTTGCGGGTTTGCGTTCGCCGAAACGCGCATTGCGTCTCCTATCGTAATCTGCGAACGTTCACGAGAATGGGCAAGGACTCTCCTATGACTGCGACAGGGCTTTCGGGCCGCTCTGTTTTCCTCGTCGAGGACGAGGTCATGATCAGAATGATGGTCGCGGACATGCTGGAGGAGCTCGGCTACAAGGTTGCCGCCGAAGCGGGCGACATCACCGAGGCCATGCGGCTTGCGCAATCCACCGAGTTCGACCTCGCCATTCTGGACGTCAACGTCAACGGCAAGGTCATCTCGCCGGTGGCCGACGTCATCATGGCGAAGGGCTGCCCGTTTATCTTCGCCACCGGTTACGGCTCTTCCGGTCTGCCCGAACAATACCGCGACCGGCCGGCGCTCCAGAAGCCGTTTCAGCTCGATGCACTCGGCAAGACCATCGAAGCCGCGCTTCGCGGCGGCTAGAGCGTTTTCGAGCGAAGTGGACACCGGTTCGCGTCAAGAAAACCCGTCGAAACAAGAATCGGGAGCCCCGTTCTGATTCCATCGGAACGGCAAAGGCTCGAGCCCTATTTCAGCGTCCGGCTCAGCTCTTCCGAAAACGCTTCGTTGGTGCGATCGAGCCTGAGCGGCGTGACGGAAACGTAGCGTTCGCGCAGCGCCGCGAGATCGGTGCCGTCGGCGGGCGTATCCATCATCGCGGTGCGCTCGAAGCCGATCCAGAAATAGGGATTGCCGCGGCCATCGCTGCGCTCGTCGATCTTGAGGAAGCCGAGATTGCGCTTGCCCTGGCGCGTGACGCGGACGCCCAGCACATCCTCCGGCGCACAGGACGGGAAATTGACGTTGATGACGGTGTCTTTGGGAACGCCGGCAGCGATCACCTTGCGCAGGATGTCGGGCCCGAATTTGCGCGCGGTGTCCCACGGCGGCCGTTCACGGGTCTCGACGCTGAATTCCTGCGACAGTGCGAATGACGGCAGCCCCAGGATGGTGCCCTCCAACGCGCCGGCAATGGTACCGGAATAGACCACGTCCTCGGCGACGTTGCGGCCCTTGTTGACGCCGGACAGCACGACATCAGGCAGCTTGGCCCCCAGGATATGGCGGGCCCCCATGATGACGCAGTCCGTCGGCGTGCCGCGCACGGCAAAGTGCCGCGGGCCGACCTCGCGCAGGCGCAAGGGATCGTTCAGCGACAGCGAATGCGACACGCCGGACTGGTCGAGCTCGGGCGCCACCACCCAGACGTCGTCCGACAAGGCGCGCGCGATCTCCTCCACAACCTTGAGGCCGGGAGCATGGATGCCGTCGTCATTGGTACAGAGAATGCGCATGCGCGAGGTCGATTCCGAAAACCGTTTGATCTGTCATATCCGGCCGTGGCCCATCAGGCAAACCGGCAGATCAAGGCCCGGCAACAGGTTCCCGGCCTGGTCCCGCTAGAGCATGATCCGGAAAAGTGTAAAGCGGTTTTCCGAAAAGATCATGCTCAAACAAAGACCTAAAGCGCGATGACGATTCATCCAAACCTCATCGCGCTTTAGCGGCGAATGCGCCATTGCGGCAGGAAACGCGCGAGCCGGCCCTCCGCACGCAGTTGCATCGCCGGCACGACCGGATTCACGACGGGAGCCTCGATCACCCCGAGCGCCTCCAGCTGCGCGACGAACGGGTCAGGTGTCGGCTCCTGCGGAAACCGTTCGCGTGCCACCGTCAGCGCCTTGTCGAAATCCGCAGCATTCACTCCGGGCCTGGCTCGTCGGCTCTGCACGAGATCGTCGTCCCAGAGCTGCGCGATCTCGATGTCCAGGACGCCGCGAAGACGCTGATCGATGGCCTGGATCCCGGCACCTGTCACCGCCCATTGTCTGCCGATCCAGAAGATGTCGCGGTGCAAGGGCATGAAGGGTGGGGTTGCGTTGAGGGGCCGGCAGGATAGCCGGCCGTCCGATCTTCGCAACGCGATTCTCGTCATGCCGCGTTTTCGGACGCGAACCGGTGCCCACTTCGCGGGAAAACGCTTTAGTCGCGCGCGATCACCTTCAGCCCGCCCATATAGGGCTGGAGCACGCTGGGGACCGCGATCGAGCCGTCCTCCTGCTGATAGGTCTCCATCACGGCGATCAGCGCGCGGCCGACCGCAGTGCCGGAGCCGTTCAGCGTGTGCACGAAGCGCGGCTTGCCGTCCGGCCCGCGCGAGCGCGCATCCATGCGGCGCGCCTGAAAGTCGCCGCAGACGGAGCAGCTCGAGATCTCGCGGAACATGCCTCCATCGCCCTGCCCTGGCATCCAGACCTCGATGTCATAGGTCTTCTGCGACGAAAAACCCATATCTCCTGCACAGAGCGTCATCACGCGATAATGCAGGTCGAGCTTCTGCAGCACCTGCTCGGCGCAGGACAGCATCCGCTCCAGCTCATCCTTGCTGGTTTCCGGCGTGGTGATCGAGACCAGCTCGACCTTGGTGAACTGGTGCTGGCGGATCATGCCGCGCGTGTCGCGCCCGGCCGCGCCCGCCTCGGCACGGAAGCATGGCGTCAGCGCGGTGAGCCGCATCGGCAATTGCTTCTCGTCGAGAATGGACTCGCGCGCCAGATTGGTGAGCGACACTTCGGCGGTGGGAATCAGACCGAGGCGCTCGGTCTTCAACCGCTCAAGGTCGGGCGAGGCGAGCAGTTCGCCCTTGATCGCCCAGAACTGGTCGTCCTCGAATTTCGGCAGTTGCCCGGTGCCGAACATCACCTCGTTGCGCACCAGAAGCGGCGGATTGATCTCGGTGTAGCCATGCTCGGTCGTGTGCAGATCGAGCATGAACTGGCCGATCGCGCGTTCGAGCCGCGCCAGCCCCTTCTTCAGCACGACGAAGCGCGCGCCGGAGAGTTTGGCCGCCGCCTCGAAATCCATATAGCCGAGTGCCGTGCCGAGATCGTCATGCAGCTTCGGCGCAAAGCTGTAGTTGCGCTTGTTGCCGAACACGTGGCGCTGGACGTTGCCGTGCTCGTCGACGCCGTCGGGCACCTCGTCAAACGGAATGTTCGGGATCGCCGACAGCTCTTTCGTCAGCTCCTCGTCGGCAGCCTTGGCGGCGGCTTCGAGCTGCGGCATCGTGGTCTTGAGGTCGGCGACCTCGGCCATCAGCCTGGCGGCGCGGGCCTCGTCCTTGGCTTTCTTGGCGTCGCCGATCTCCTTGGACGCAGCATTGCGCCGCGCCTGCGCCTGCTCGGAGGCGAGGATCGCCGCACGACGCCTCTCGTCGATCGCCAGCAGCGCGGCCGACATCGGCTTCAAACCGCGCCGTGCCAGGCCGGCGTCGAAGGCTTGTGGATTGTCGCGGATCGATTTGATGTCGTGCATGGCTGTTTTCCCGTCATGGCCGGGTTTATCCCGACCATCCACGTGTCTGCCGCCTTAGATCAAGTCGTGGATGCCCGGGTCAAGCCCGGGCATGACGAATCATGGGCTGAGCCGTGCGATGATAAAGCGAAAGTGCCCTACTCCGCCGGATTGGCCGGCGTCGACACGTCGGTGCCGGTGGCGGCCTGCGAAGCCGCTGCCTTCTTCTCCACCATCCCCACCGCGATGATCGAGCCCTCGTAGAGCGCCATCAGCGGAATGGCCAGGGAGCACTGGCTGAGCACGTCGGGCGGTGTCAGCACGGCCGCTATGACGAAGGCAATCACGATGAAATAGCGGCGCTTCTCGCGCAGCATCTTCGAGGTGACGATGCCGATCCGCCCGAGCAGCGTCAGGATCACCGGAAGCTGGAAGGCGATGCCGAAGGCGAAGATCAGCGACATCATCAGCGACAGATATTCGCCGACCTTGGGCAGGAGCTGGATCTGCGCGGTCTCGTCGCTGCCGGCCTGCTGCATGCCGAGCGAGAAGCGGACCAGCATCGGCAGCACGACGAAATAGACCAGCGCAGCACCGAGCACGAAGAAGAACGGGGTGGCGACGAGGTACGGCAGGAAAGCCTGCTTCTCGTGCTTATAGAGCCCGGGCGCGACGAACTTGTAGATCTGCGTCGCCACGATCGGGAACGAGATGAAGCCGGCGCCGAACAGCGCAAGCTTCAGCTGTGTGATGAAATATTCCAGCAGCGCCGTGTAGATGAACTTGGAGTTCTCGGGCCCCGCGACCCACACGAACGGCCAGACCAGCACGTTGTAGATCTGCTTGGCGAAGAAGAAGCAGAAGATGAAGGCAATGCCAAAGCCGAGCAGCGCCTTGATCAGCCGCGAGCGCAGCTCGATCAGATGGTCCATCAGCGGGGCTTTGCTGGCCTCGATATCGGCGTCGGTCATGACGCTTTAGCGTCCTTGATCGCCTCGGATGGCGCGGTGTCCTGCGCAACCGGTGCCTGTTCGACGTCACGGGTGATCGCGAGCGGCTCGTTCGCAGCCGCATGCGCTTCGGCTTCCATGAAGGTCGCAGACGTCGGCGCTTCCGGTGTCGTCGGTGTGACGGGCGGATCGATGGCGGTGGCGGCAGGCGTCTCGGCCGGCTTGTCCAGCGCATCGACGCGGAGCGCGTCGCTGACGTCCTTCTGGAGCGAGGTCAGCGGATTGTTGCCGGCAAAGCCAGTGGCGGCTTCCTTGACCTCGTCAAAGCTTTTCTTGAGGTCGGCCATCTCGGCCTCGCGCATCGCTTCCTGAAATTGGCCCTGGAACTCCGCGGCCATCTTGCGGGCCTTGCCCATCCATTGCCCGACCATGCGCAACACGCCCGGCAGCTCTTTCGGGCCGATGGCGATCAGGGCCACGACCCCGATCAGGACCAGTTCACTCCACCCGATGTCGAACATGAGGTCTTCCGTTCACGCCAGCCGGAGCCGGCCCAATCCTCGCGCGCAGGATCGGGGCCGCTACCCGTGTCTCGCGTGCTCTCTGGCTCAGACGGCCTTGCTGCCGACGTCGGACCGTGCGGCAGTCGGCGCACCATTGTGCTCGATCGACTTGGCCGGCTCGGGCTTCTCGGCGGGCTTGTCGTCGTCCTGCATGCCCTTCTTGAAGGCCTTGATGCCCTGCGCCACGTCGCCCATCAGATCCGAAATCTTGCCGCGGCCGAACAGCAGCAGGACCACTGCGATCACCAAGATCCAGTGCCAAATGCTGAGTGAACCCATCCTGCAACCCTCCAAACGCGCATGGCCGGGGACCCGGCCGATCTTCACCGAAACGTAGGCTTGGCAGGTCTCAAAAACAAGGACCAAGGCAGCGCCAATTCGCTGTCGGCACTACGCAATCTTGCTAGTGTTAACTGGTCGCAGGGCCCGTAAGCGGAAGGGCATCACTCCTCGGCGCCGCCTTCGCTGCCGCCCTCATTGCCGCCTTCCGGCGTCTCGGGCTCAACCGCAGGCGCCAGGGCGAGATCGAGGTCCTCGCCCGGTTCCAGCGGATCCTCGTCCTCGCGCAAAGTCGGGTCGTCGGACGGCGTCGGCACGCTAAATCCAGTCGGCAGCCGCGAATCCAGCAGGCCCGTGCCCTTCAGCTCTTCGAGGCCCGGCAGGTCGCCGAGCTGTTCCAGGGTGAATTGCGACAGGAATTCCTCGGTGGTTCCGAAGGTCAAGGGGCGGCCGGGCGTCTTGCGGCGGCCACGCGGCTTGATCCAGCCGGTCTCCAGCAGCACGTCGAGCGTGCCCTTTGAGGTCACGACACCGCGGATCTCCTCGATCTCGGCACGGGTCACCGGCTGGTGATAGGCGATGATCGCCAGCACCTCGATCGCCGCACGCGACAGGCGACGGGTCTCGGTGGTCTCCCGCGTCATCAGCCAGGCGAGGTCGCCGGCCGTGCGGAAGGTCCATTTGTTGGCGACACGCACGAGGTTGACGCCGCGCGAGGCATAATCGGCCTGGAGCTGCTCAAGCGCAGCCTTCACGTCCACGCCCTCGGGCATGCGCTTGGCCAGCGTCGCGGTATCCAGCGGTTCACTCGACGCGAACAGCAGCGCTTCAAGCAGCCGCAATTCTTCGGGACGTGCCTGGGATTCGTTGTCCATCGGCTCGGCCTCTTCTACCCGCACTTCAGCCAGGCTTGCCATGGCAGATTCTCCTTCTTGCACTTAGGCGACCGGCGCGTCGGGCGCAGGAGCTGCGTCCGGGACCGGTTTTGGGCGCCCCTTCCGGAAATAGATCGGCGCAAACGCCTCTTTCTGGTTCAGCTCGAGCTGACCTTCGCGCACCAGCTCGAGCGCGGCGGCAAAGCTCGAGGCGAACACCGTCGCCCGCTGCGTCGGATCGGCGACATGCCGGATCAGAAAATCGTCGAGCACGCCCCAGTCGTCCTGTTCGTTGAGGCTTCCGACCAACCGCTCCAGCGTGGCACGTGCTTCGGCGAGCGACCACACCGTGCGCTTGGCCAGATGCACGCTCGCCAGCACGCGCGACTGGCGCTGTGCCGCGTAGGCGGTGAGCAGGTCGTACAGCGTCGCGGTGTATTTCGGATGCTTGATCTCGGCGATCTGCTCGGGCTCGCCGCGCGGGAAGATGTCGCGCTGCAATTGCGGCCTGTTCATGAGCCGGTTGGCCGCTTCGCGTATGGCTTCCAGCCGGCGCAGGCGGTTGGCCAGTGCCGTCGCCATCTGCTCCGCGCTCGGGCCTTCCGCACTCGGCGGCTCCGGCAGCAGCAGGCGCGACTTCAGAAAGGCAAGCCAGGCCGCCATGACGAGGTAGTCGGCGGCAAGCTCGAGCCGGATCTTCCGCGCGGCCTCGATGAAGTGGAGGTACTGGTCGGCCAACGCCAGGATCGAAATCTTGGCGAGGTCGACCTTCTGCTGCCGCGCCAATGCGAGCAGGAGGTCGAGCGGGCCCTCATAGCCCTCGACGTCCACCACCAACGCCGGCTCACCCTCGGCGAGCTCTGCGGGCCGCCCGGTTTCGAACGATAGGATTTCTGCGGTCATGCCGATGCCGTATTTGCCCGTGCGATCAATGCGTCCAGTTCCGCGCGCGCGGCCGCCCGGTCGAATGGCTGCGGCGGCTTGCGTGCGGCAAGCGCGGCTTTCGCCCGCTCCAATGCCCTGCCCGACAATTCAGGTGTCTGGCCGGCGACGTCGCGCATCTCCTCGATGTCGCCGTTGCAATGCAGGGCCACGTCGCAGCCGGCCGCGAAGATGGCGCTGGTCCGCTCGGCGATATTCCCCGACAGCGCGTTCATCGACACGTCATCACTCATCAACAAACCTTGGAACCCGATTGCGCCGCGAATCACGTCAGCAATCATTGTCGCAGATGTCGTCGCCGGATGGGCGGGGTCGACCGCGCTAAACACAACATGTGCAGTCATGGCCATCGGCAGATCCGCGAGGGACTTGAACGGGGCGAAATCGGTCCGTTCCAGCTCGTCCCGGGGCGTGTCGACCGTCGGCAGCTTGAAGTGGGTGTCGGCGGTGGCCCGGCCATGACCGGGAATGTGCTTGAGAACCGGCAAGACGCCACCCTGCTCCAGGCCCTCGGTGACCGCACGGGCAATCGCCGCGACCTTGCCTGGCTCGGTGCCATAGGCCCGGTTCCCGATGACGGCGTCGGCACCCGGCACGGGCACATCGGCCAGCGGCAGGCAATCCACGGTGATGCCGAGATCAGCGAGATCGGCTGCGATCAGGCGGGCGCTGAGGCGCGCCGCGGTGAGCCCAAGCGCCGAATCAGTGTCGTATAAGGTCGCGAATACGGCGCCCGGCGGATAGACCGGCCAATGCGGCGGCCCCAGCCGCTGCACCCGTCCGCCCTCCTGATCGATCAGGACCGGAGCGTCAGGAGCATTGGCAACCGCCCGCAATTCCGCAACCAGTGCAGCGACTTGGGCTGGTGTCGCGACGTTGCGCTTGAAGAGGATGAAGCCCCATGGGCGTTCGGCACGGATGAACTCCCGCTCGGCGGCGGTCAGTTCTGTTCCGGATACGCCGGTAATGAAGGCCCGCGTGCTCATAACGGCCGATTAACCCTGCCCCGCGAGGGGGTCAAGGAAACGGCCGTTAATTCCTCTGGATGAAGCAAGCGGACAGGCCGGCAGCCTTCAGGCTGTTGCAGGCCTGCGTCGCCTCCTCGGCCGAAGCGTAGGGACCCGCGAAGGCGCGATAGACGATCCCCTTGCCCTTGTCGGTCAGATCGACCCGCTTGATCACCGGCGAACGGGAGCCGAGCACGCTGCCGTATTTGCTCTGAAGCACTCGGTATGACGCCGCGGCGCTGTCTTCGCTTTGCTGCGAAGACACCTGCACGATGTAGCCGCCACCGTTGCTGGCGGGGGCGATTTGCGTCGGGTTGGTGGCAGCCATCCGGTGCGCAGGCTCGGCCGTCGGTCCCGACTGCGGCGCGAGCGAAAGCGGCTGGTTGAGGCTGGCATTTGCCGAGGTCGGCGAATTGTGCGGCGCCGCCGTCGCAGCGGGCGCGGCAACAGGCTTGGGCGCGGCGATCGTCGGCTTGGCGGCGGCCGATTGCGGCGCGGTGCCGTCGGTCTGGTCGCCCTTTACGGCGACGGTCCGGATCGGGCGCGGCGAATTGCTCGGCAACGTCCCATTGCCTGGGACCGGTCCCGTGCTGGGCGACGGAACCGCAGATGGCGAGACGCTGGCCACCGACGGCGGGTTCGCATTCTGGTTCAACGGTGGGAACACGACGCGGGGACCGCCCGCCTTGGCGTTGACGTCGACGGGCGCCTCCTCGCGCGGCACGATCTTCTCAGTGCCGTCACCGCTGGCCATACGGTCCGGCACTTTGGCCGATGAGTCCGTCGGCGCCGGCACGATCTTGGTCGGCGTGTTGTCGGCCTTGATGATCGGCGGCTCGCCGCTGCGGGGCGAGCCCAGATAGGTCTTGTAGGCGAAGGCCGCACCGGTGCCGACCACGGCGAGCGCGAGGATCGCCGCGACCGTCATCATGCCACCGCGCTGCTTCTTCGGCTCTTCGATTTCGTCGGGGTAGTCGCTTTGGAACGCGTAAGGGTCGTCCGGATAGGCGGGATCGCGCTGATAGTCCTGCTCGCCTGTCTCCAGCCGGCCGTAGAGCGCATCATCGTAGCGCGACGGATCTGTCTGCGCGTGCGACTCCTGCTCCGCCTGATCCTGGTAAGTTTGGCCGTGCTGCTGGTAGGCCTGACCTTGATATGCCTGATCCTGATAAGAGCCATCCTGATAGGCCTGAGCCTGATGAACATCAGGCTCGGGCGCGGCAGGCTTGGCCGAATAGCGATGCAGCGGATGAACCGGGCTGACGGAGACGGGATAGTCAGGCTCCGGCGCGGGTGCGGGCTGCACGTTGGCACGGCGCATCCATGAGGGCGGCCCGGCCGGCGGCGGGGCCTGCTCGGCATAATCCTGCTGATCATCGTCCTGGCGATAATCGTCTGGATGATAGCTCCGGGTCGGCGCTGCCTGCGGGCGCGCGGTCGGCCGGCCCTGCCCTGCAAACGGATCGGTTTGTCCGATCAGACGGGCGAGCTCGGCCAAGGGATCATTTTCCGCCTTCCCATGCTGATCGCCGCCGCGACCATAGTCATCGGAAGGAAACGGTCTGTCCTGATATCGTTCGGCCATCGTAATGATGCGTCCCTTCGGGAAAGCCGCGCGCCCCTCGACCAAGGCGCGGCCTTCGACCCACAAGGCTTTCAACCAAGTCTAAGCGATCCGGCTTCTGCCGGTTACCCCCGAATTCCCCTTAGGTAGTTCGCCCCAAACTACCGCATCTCGTCCGGGGCATGGACGCCGAGGATGGCGAGGCCCGATGCCAGGACCGAGACGACGCCCTGGACCATGGCCAGTCGCGCCTTTGTAAGATCTGCATCATTATTGATAATGAAGCGTAAATAGGGCAAATCACGCCCCTTCGTCCAAAGTGCGTGAAATTCGCTCGCTAACTCATAGAGATAAAAGGCAATTCGGTGCGGCTCGTGGGCCGCGGCGGCCGCTTCCAGCATGCGCGGATAAATTGCGAGGCGCTTGAGAAGATCGAGTTCGACCGGGTCCGACAGCCGCTCCACGGCCGACTCACTGAGCCAAGCGATCCGCTTCCCGGTATCCTCGGGCAGTTCCGGGAACACCTCGGCGCGCGCGTTGCGGAAGATCGAGTGGCCGCGGGCGTGACCGTACTGGACGTAGAACACCGGATTGTCGCGCGACTGTTCCATGACCTTGGCGAGGTCGAAGTCGAGCACCGCGTCGTTCTTCCGGTAGAGCATCATGAAGCGGACGGCGTCCTGACCGACCTCATCCACCACCTCACGCAAGGTGACGAAGTCCCCGCTCCGCTTCGACATTTTGACCGGCTCGCCGTTGCGCAAGAGCTTCACGAGCTGAACGATCTTGACGTCGAGCGCACCCTTTCCGGAGGTGGTCGCCTTTACCGCCGCCTGCATGCGCTTGATGTAGCCGCCATGGTCGGCGCCCCAGACGTCGATCATTTCGGCGAAGCCGCGATCGAACTTGTTCTTGTGGTAGGCGATGTCGGAGGCAAAGTAGGTGTAGGAATTGTCCGACTTGATCAGCGGACGATCGACGTCGTCGCCGTAGGCGGTCGCCTTGAACAGCAGCTGCTCGCGATCCTCCCAATCCTCGACCGGGGCGCCCTTCGGCGGCGGCAGGCGGCCCTCATAGATGTCGCCCTTGGCCTTCAGGAAGTCGATGGTCTCGGCAACCTTGTTGTTACCGGTCTCGATCAGGGAGCGCTCGGAGAAGAATACGTCGTGACGAATGTTGAGGGCGGCGAGATCGTCCTTGATCTCGTCCATCATCATCGCGATCGCCTTGGCGCGCACGGTCGGCAGCCACCCAGCCTCGCTCATCGAGAGAAGCTTGTCGCCGTGCTCCTTCGCCAGCGCCTCGCCGACCGGCTTGAGGTAGTCGCCGGGATAGAGCCCTTCGGGAATGGCACCGATGTCCTCGCCGAGCGCTTCGCGATACCTCAGGAACGCGGAGCGTGCGAGCACGTCGACCTGAGCGCCGGCATCGTTGATGTAGTACTCGCGCGTGACGTCGTGGCCGGCGAACTGGAGCAGGCTCGCCAATGCGTCACCGAACACGGCACCGCGGCAATGGCCGACATGCATCGGTCCGGTCGGATTGGCCGAGACGTATTCGACGTTGACCTTTGAGCCGCCCCGGACGCGGCCGTAATCGGCGCCCTCGCGCAGCACCGTCCGCAGGGCTTCGGCCCAGGCGGCCGGCTTGAGTGTCAGGTTGATGAAGCCGGGACCGGCGACGTCGACCTTGGTGATCAGCGCGTCGGCACGCAGCCGCTCGGCGATCTGCTCGGCGAGGTCGCGCGGCTTTGCCTTTGCCTCTTTCGCAAGCACCATGGCGGCGTTGGTCGCCATGTCGCCGTGGGAGGCATCGCGCGGCGGCTCGACCACCACGCGTGAGAAATCGATGCCCTCCGGCCAATTGGCGTCTGCCGCAAGCTCGCGGCAGGCGGCGTGCACGCGCGCGAGCACGTCGGCGAACAGATGCAGGGATGAGGGTGTCTGGGGCATGGCCGCCGCCTAACGCAAATCCGGGGTCGAGTCAAAGAGCCGCTGGTGCTCGGTCAGTGCGAAACGATCCGTCATTCCGGCTATGAAATTGCCGATCCGCCGGGCCCGGTCGCCCTCGTCGTCCGCCTCCGCCCCCAGCAGCCATTCCGGCGGCAACTCGCCGGGGGATTTCAGGTATTTTGCGAACAGGTCGAACAGGATCTGCTCCGCCTCGCCCATCACCCGCATCACCCGCTTGTGGCGGTACATGTGCTGGTACAGGAAGGTCTTGATGGCGGCCTCTTCCTTCGCAACCTCGGAGGGGAACGTGATCAGCGCCCGGCTCTGCTGGCGCACCTCCTGAGCCGATTGCGGCTTGGTGGCGGCGAGGTTCTTCCGTGCCTCCGCAAACACCGCCCCGATCAGGTGCGAGATCAGCTCGCGCACCAGCTCGGCGCCGCGCCGGACGTCCTCGAGATCGGGATAATGCGCAGCGATCCCGGCGATGATCTCCGCGGTCAGCGGCATTACCTTGAGATCGTTGAGGTGAAACAGGCCGGCGCGCAGGCCGTCGTCGATGTCGTGGGCGTCATAGGCGATGTCGTCGGCGATCGCGGCGACCTGCGCTTCCAGCGAAGCGAAGCTCCACAGTTCGAGGTCGTAGGTCCTGATGTAGTCGGCGATGCCGACGGGAATGCCGTGCTCGCGATAGCGCCCGACCGGCGCGCCGCTGCGGTCGATCAGCGGACCGTTGTGCTTGACGATGCCCTCCAGCGATTCCCAGGTCAGGTTGAGCCCGTCGAACTCGGGATAGCGGTGCTCGAGCGAAGCCACGACGCGGAGGGTCTGGGCGTTGTGATCGAAGCCGCCAAAGTCCTTCAGGCAGGCGTCCAGGGCCCGCTCGCCGGCATGCCCGAACGGCGGATGACCGAGATCGTGCGCGAGCGCGAGGGTTTCAGTGAGGTCCTCGTCCAGCCCGAGCTGCCGGGCCAGCGCCCGGGCGATCTGCGCCACCTCCAGCGAATGGGTCAGCCGGGTGCGGTAATGGTCGCCCTCGTGGAACACGAACACCTGGGTCTTGTATTTCAACCGGCGGAACGCGGTGGAATGGATCACCCGGTCGCAATCCCGCCGGAAGGGGCTGCGGGTCCGGCTCGGGGGCTCGGCGACCAGCCGGCCGCGGCTGCGATCGGGGTCGCAGGCATAGGGCGCGCGGGGGGCTGCCATTCCGACGGACACGGCGAATTTAGTCCCTATCCATTTGATTCTGCGTATGGTGGCACTTAACTATGTCGGGCGCGGGATACCAAATGAATTGGGTATGACTGCGGGACTATCGGAGACGAACGATGACGACTGCCGTGACCATCAGCGACCGGGCCGCACGCCGGATTGGGGAGATCCTCAAGGGCGAAGGTTCCGGCGCGATGCTGCGCATCTCCGTCGAGGGCGGCGGCTGCTCCGGCTTCCAGTACAAGTTCGACATCGACCGTGCCCGCACCGACGACGATCTCGTGATCGAGCAGGACAATGCGGTGGTGCTGGTCGATTCCGCCTCCCAGCCGTTCCTGGCGGGATCGCAGGTCGATTTCGTCGACGATCTGATCGGCGCCTCGTTCCGCGTCAACAATCCCAATGCCACGGCGTCCTGCGGCTGCGGGACCAGCTTCTCGGTCTAGGCCGAGTCAAAATCTGCAAAACAACCCCATGCACAGTAGCCGAGACGCCGGCACGTACGTTTCGTCTTTTACGAAATGCATTTGACGCGTCGGGCAAAACAGGGGTAATGTGTGATCATCGCGATGTCCCCAAAAGGGAGCTCGACGGGACACACATGCGGTGGGTTCGATACAGCCCAACGCCGAAGCGGCCCCTGCCATTTCCGCGACCAGCGGTTCGGTGAGCGCGCGCCGACTATGGCGCGAACACTCGTGTGTTTCGAGACGACCACAGGATCGGGCAGATCAAGATTTCGACGAGCACGCTTGGTTCACGGTTGTTGTCGGCTCCCGGCGGACAGATCGCGCGCTGGCGGGATGTGATCGATGCGCTGCTCATCACACTGCTCTACTCTCGATAGCGCAACTGGAAGCTGTTATCTTCCGTCGCCTTGCGCGGGACCGCTGATGCGTGCCGCCGACTTCTCAGCGGAGCCCTCGCATTGTCTTTGCAACAGGAATTCACGATCAAGATCGATGATACATTCACCGGTCCCGTGTGCGACTACAGCGTGGGCTTCCTGAAATTCGGACGCGAGGGCAATCATGAGACCGCGACGCCTATGGGCACCGGCACCTTCGTCAAGCTCGGCAAATTGTACGGCATCCTGACCGCGGGTCATGTCCTGAAAGAGCTTGAGCCGAATGAAACGGTTGGCCTTGTCCGCTTTCCGAGCGTCCAACCTGCGCTTCAAAACCGGCGGCTGAACCTCGCCCACACCAAGCGTGTGATGGACTGGAACGGAAAGGAATGCGACGCACCCGATCTTGCGTTCGTATCCATCCCGGATGGTTGACGCACGTGACCTGGAGGCCAAGGGGGCCATTTTCTACAACCTCGGTATTCCGCGCGAGTTCAAGGCCGGGACTGCCGGGCACCGCATGGGCACATGCTATGCGCTCGTCGGCGTTGTTGGCGAGTGGACCGAGGACGGCGCAGCGGCCTTTCTCAAAGGAAAAAAGATCGACGTCGGCGGCCTCTTCGGCTCCGCCAAGACCGTCCGGCCCTTCAAGGAGGACGGCAAGGATCTTGTCGAGATCGAGGTCAGCTATGAGACCGGCCCCCGGGTCCCCAAAAGCTATGGCGGGGTGAGCGGCGGAGCCTTCTGGGAGCTGCATGTGGAGCTGAACCCGGAGGGCAAGGTCGTCGCCGTCAACAAGAAGCTGCACGGCGTGGCCTTTCGAGAGTCGGGTGACAAGAAGCGCGTGACGGCCAATGGCGCGTCCCTGATCGACACCTTCGTCGAGAACAAGATCATTCCGGGCTGGCCCGAGGCCAATCCGGAGGCGCCCCCCGTGAAGCAGGGTTGAGACATGGATATTGCTGCCGCCGCCGCTTTGCAGAAATTCAGCGGCACCGGCCTCACGGGAGCGCTTGCGCGCATCGAGGGCGAACTGAAGGGGGCGACCCAAGCGGCATCCCTTGCCGCCCTCTCCTCGTCCGGCGACGAGAAGCAGGCGCTCGCAGCCGCCGCCTCGCTCAAGCTGGTGGCAGGCCAGGTGAACACGGCGATCCATGCGCTGGGGATCATGCTCTGCCTTCCGCACATTCTGGAGGAAGGCGAGATCGTCGAGTACGTGTCGCTCGGTGCGGGCAATACCGGAAGGCCGTTCGACCTTGAGACCAACCGGCGTGTCGCCGAGTTCAAGTTCATTCACTGGCAAGGCACCGCCGAGACGATCCGACAGAATTCGGCCTTCAAGGATTTTTTCTGCTGGCAGACCATCCCCCCAAGCGCTCGGCAGTGAAGCGTTCGGCGAGCATTCCTGCACCAAGGGCAACGGCAATGCCGTGAAGAACGGCAGGCAAGCGTCGATCCTGTTCGCGCCGGTCAAGCCACATCCAGAGTCCGGCTCGGTTGAGCGCCTGAAGGCGGTCGCCGCGCTGGTCTATGGAAAATTGTAACGGCGCTGCGTTACATGCTGACTGTGGTTCAATCCCCCGCCAGCTTCTGTCCAACCGCGTAAAGCCGGCAATCTTCGCCGCGCGAATTGATCTTGCATTTCATCAAGGCAGGCTCGCGCGCCTCGACAGCTGTGCGGCCAAATCCAGTCCCGCAATGGCCGTGCGTGCTCACCGCGAAGGCCTTGGCATCATCGGGATTGGCGAGGTAGTCCGCGAATGCCCCCTGACAAGCGGCGACAGCCCCCGGCGGGATTGGCAGCTCAGCGAACAGCGGCGCCTCTATGACGGTCTTGGTAGGAAGCCCCAGCTTTTCGAGGAAGGGTTCGACGGACGGAAACCAGGTGTCCGCCGGTGCGAGCATGACGGTATTGTGGCCGTTCGATCCAAACGGAGGCAGCACCTGTAGCTGCGCAGGCGCGCCGCCGGCGCTGTAGGCCGCGAACATGCGCCGTGCCAAGTCTGGACCGTAGAATTGATCGTTCTCGGCATAGAGCCAAAGCATGGGAACACGGGCCGAGCGCCCCAATGCGGCTGATATCTCGACCAGATTATCAGGCGAGCAAGGTTGGTTGGGTGCTGAGAAGCTATGCCGACCGCCATCAAAGTTCACGGCGCCAACGACCCCCGGTATGTTCTGTGCGGCGACAGCCATCACCGTGAGCCCCCCAACGGAGTGACCGAGCAAGACGACATGCTCAGCGTCGACCCAGGGCTCATGACGCAGTGAAGCGACCGCCGCAATGACATCGTCGCTGGCGGCGCGCGTGGCCGGAAGATAGTCGCAGGTCTGCCGCGCAGACTCGGAGAACCCTCCCCCAGATCGTCCATAGCCACGACGCATGATCGAGACAACTGCATATCCGCGCTGCGCGAAGGCGACGGCCGCCTTGCTGTAACCGACTGGAGAACGGTTGAGGATTTCAGCGAAGAATTCCTCGCCGCCGCTAGGCATTCCGTGAGTGATCACGACGAGAGGAAATTTGCCGGGACGAGCAGGACGTATGACGAAGCTTTCCAGCGACACTTTGTTGCCGGAGATCACGACAGGCAACATCATGTGCGCGCTCATCAGCGGCCCGTCGCCGGCACGGGCGGAGGCCGTGAACAGGATGAGAAGCAGGACAACGAGGCGCATGGCGCAGCAAGGTAACACCGCGCATCCGAATTGCCAGCGTCCAGCGATCCGGTGCGAAACACATATCATGCACGTGGTTAGCGCCTACGCGCCCGTCATCTGCCTTTCCTCGTCCGTCCACTCCATGTCGCCCGGCAAAAGCTCCGGCTGGAGCGGCGCATCCTCCGACATGACGTGGCCGTCCAGCGCGCGCAGGAGTGCCGCGATCAGCGCCGGCTTGCGCAGCGGCTTGGCGAGGAAGTCGGACATACCGGCCTCGCGACATATCTTGATGTCCTCGGGGAAGGCGTTGGCGGTGAGCGCGATGATCGGCAAGGCTTCGAGGCGCCCACCTTGCGCGCGGATCGCGCGGGTGGCGGCAAGCCCGTCCATGTCGGGCATGCGCACGTCCATCAGCACGATGTCGTAATTGCCCTCGGATGCCGCCGCGACGGCCTCGGCGCCGTCGGCGACGACGCGCAGCTCGACGTCGAAGGATCCCAGCATCTTGCTCACGACCATGCGGTTGACGGCATCGTCCTCCGCGACCAGCACCTTCAGCGGCCGGTCGAGGCCGGCAATGCGGGCTTTGAGATCGTCTGCCTCGTCGCGGCCGTCTGCCTGATCGGGCGTCTGCGCCTGGCTCCAGGGCAGCACCAGCGTGAAACGGAAGGTCGAGCCTGCGCCCGGCGTCGAGGTGACTCCGATGGTGCCGCCCATCTGCTCGATGATGCGCCGTGAGATCGCAAGGCCGAGGCCGGTGCCTCCGAAGCGACGGCTGATCGAGGCATCGGCTTGCGCGAAATCGCTGAAGAGCTGGCCGAGCTTTTCGGGGGCGATGCCGATGCCGCTGTCGGTCACCGTCCATTCGACGGTCGCCAGCAGGTCGCGTCGCGCCTGGCAGGTGACCGAAATCGTCACCTCGCCCTGGTCGGTGAACTTCACCGCATTGGACGCGAGGTTGAGCAGCACCTGGCGGATGCGTGCGACGTCGCCGCGCAGGGTCGGCGGCAGGCTCGGATCGAGTTCGACCTTGACCGTCAGCCCCCTGTTCTTGGCGCTCGCGCGAATAACGGTCGCGACAGCCTCGACCAGCGCCTGCGGGGCGAAGTCGATCGCCTCGAAGGTGAAGCGCCCGGCCTCGAGCTTGGACAAGTCGAGAATGTCGTTGAGGATGCGCTGGAGATTGTCGCCGGAGTCGCGGATCGTGGTGACGGCTTCGCGCTGCTCCGGATCGAGCTTGGTTTCGAGCAGCATGCTGGCGAGCCCGAGCACGCCGTTCATCGGCGTGCGGATCTCGTGGCTCATCACCGCGAGGAAGTCCGACTTGGCGCGGCTCTCGGCCTCGGCCTTTTCAGCGCGCCAACGCTCGGTCACGTCGCGCCCGAAGCCGCGATAGCCGAGGAAATGTCCCTCGCGGTCATAGGCGGGCTTCGCCGTCAGCGACCACAGTCGCGCCTCGCCGCCGGCAACGACCTTGAGGTTCATCTCGTGCAAGGGCTCGTTCTGCTCCATCAGGCCGACAACGTTGTACGCTGCGCGCTTGTCGTCCGGGCAGAGCATGTCGAGCACGTCCGCGAAATAGGATCCCTTCAACAGCGGAAGCGGCAGCTGCGCGACGTCCGCGAAGCGTTGGGGCACGTCGATCAGATGCCCGTCGGCGTCGGTCTGCCACAGCCAGTCGCTGGCATTCTCCTGAAAGTCCTTCAGCAGCAGCGAGATGATCTCGGTCTGGCGCTCGAGCTCGAGCTGGGCCTTGAGATTGCCGAGGAACAGATTGCCCTGCGAGACGATGTTGCGCGCCATGAAGAATGCGAACAGCAGCAGGAACACCGAGGTCACGAGATAGGGCCCGGTGCCGCACAGCAGCAGCGCGCCGGCGCAGGCGACGGTCATGGTGGCGAGATAGACGAGGCCCGCGCGCGGGAAGGTCGAGAGCGTGAAGGCGCCGCCCGACATCATGCCGACCATCAGGCAGGCCAGGATGAGCTGACTGGTCGGCTCGATACGGCTGAACAGCGCGAGCGGCAGCGTGCCCCAGATCGCGGCGAGGAAGAATGCCTGCCGCAGCATCTGGCGCGCGACGCGGGGCGAGGCCTCCTGCGGCGGGTTCTGATGCGACCGTTGCCAGGAGCGCACCGCGAGCGAGGCGGTGACGGCGAGCGTCAGGCCCCAGATCGCGAGGAAGTCGTTCCAGCCCCTGCCCCAGAACAGGATTAGCACGATGGCGACGTTCAGCATCGTCACCGCCATCGTCACCGGCATCAGCCGCGTCACGGCGTCGATCTGCTTGGCGCGGATGCGGCGGATCTCGCGCTCGCTGAGATCGGCGGTCAGGCCGTCCTCGATCTCGAAGCCGCCAAGCCAATACAGGAATGCGCCGATCAGGCCGTCGCGCGGCTCAGTTCGCTTCATCGACTCGTCCGGCCAACCCATCCGCGGAACCTTTCGATTATCAATGGCCCGCCGCCTGCTTAGACCGGGTTAATTTTGTGGGAGATTTTGCGGCGTCCTTGACGGGCGCGTTTGCAGTTTGTTCTAACCATGGCCCCGCCCGGAGCCCCTCCCTATGTCCATCAGAGTAGCCACCTGGAACGTGAACTCGGTCCGGCAGCGGATTGATCTGCTGCTGACCTGGCTGAAGGAGTGCCAGCCCGACATCGTCTGCCTCCAGGAGATCAAATGCGTCGACGAGGCCTTTCCGCGGCTGGAGATCGAGGCGCTGGGCTACAACGTCGTCACCCATGGGCAGAAGACGTTCAACGGCGTCGCCCTGCTCTCGAAGCTGCGATTCGACGAGACCAAGTCGGGGCTTGCCGGCGACGACGAGGATACGCATGCCCGCTTCCTCGAGGGCGTGGTCACGCTCAAGCGCGGGGTGCTGCGCATCGCCTGCCTTTATCTGCCCAATGGCAACCCGGTCGGGAGCGACAAATATCCCTACAAACTCAAATGGATGTCCCGGCTTCTTGAATATTCGAAGGAGCGCCTCAAGGCCGAGGAGCCGCTGATCCTTGCCGGCGATTTCAACGTCATCCCGCATGCCCACGACGTGCACAATCCGGCCGCCTGGACCGAGGACGCCCTGTTCAAGACGGAGACGCGCGAGAGCTTCCAGTCCCTGCTCGGCCTCGGCCTGACCGACGCCTTGCGCGCCGTCACCGACGAGCCCGGGCTCTACACCTTCTGGGACTACCAGGCCGGGGCCTGGCAGAAGAACCAGGGCCTGCGCATCGACCATCTGCTGCTGTCGCCGCAGGCCAGCGACCGGCTCGCCAATGTCGGCATCGACAGCTATGTGCGCGGCTGGGAGAAGCCGTCGGACCACGTCCCGGTGTGGGCGGATCTGGATCTCGACGCGGCGTGAGCGCCGATCAGGTGGCGGGCACGGCGCCAAGGCGCCTTTGCCCATCCCGCAGGACCCAACCTAGTCCCGGCGGCCCTGCACCCACTGCTCCAGCATTTGCAGGCACATGGCGCGGTCGTCGTCGGAGGCCTTGGCGAAGGCGCGGTTGTAGCTTTCCTTGATCCAGGTCTCCTCGGCGCCGGCGCTGTCGCGCGCCAGGGTCAGCCACATCAGGCCGCGCGCGGCCTGTCGCGGCAGGCGGTCGCCGTTGAACAGCATCTGGCCGAGCAGCGCCTGCGCCTGGTGCTGGCCCTTCTGCGCGGCGAGGCCGAGCCAGCGCGCGCCATAGCGGAAATCCTCGCGCGAGGCGTCCGGCGTCTTCAGGTACAGCCGCGCGAGATCATATTGCGCATCGGCGTTGCCGAAATAGGAGGCCGCATAGGAGAACATCTCCCGCGCCCGCTCCGGGTCCGACTTGATCTTCGAGTTCGGGATGCCGCTGAGATAATAACGGCCGAGCGCGACGAAGGCGTTGGCCACGATCTGCGCCTGCGGCGCCGACGGGCTGTCCTCGGCATGCGCATTGGCGATCCGGCTGAAATATTCGAACGCACGCAAATCGTCCTGGGCGACGCCGTCGCCGTTGGCGTACATGCGGCCGAGCTTCCACTGCGCGATGGGGTGGCCACCCTCGGCGGCATATTGCAGCGCGCTGAGCGAGGTTTCCTGGGGTGCGACCGCCGGCGGAACCTTGCTGCGCACCGCGCCTGCGGCGCCGGGCAAGGTGGTTACGACCGGGATGGCCGCGTCCTTGGGGTTGACCGGCGCACCGTCGAAGGCGAGCGCCGGCGCGGCCAGCGCAGCCGCCCCCAACACAAACGCAACTATGGCACGCCTAGATGTCCGCATAGCACTGTTTCTCGTGCGCGCCGCCTGGATGGGTTACCGCCCCACCGACCGCCGGTCCGACCTGCTGAGCATATTTCCAGAGCACACCCGACGTATGGTTAGTCGCGCGCGCGCTCCATTTGGTTTTGCGCTGGGCGAGCTCGGCGTCGCTCAATTTTACGTTAAGGGTACCGGCGACCGCGTCGATCTCGATGATGTCGCCGTCCTCGAGCAGCCCGATCGGGCCGCCGATGGCGGCCTCCGGCCCGACATGGCCGATGCAGAAGCCGCGGGTGGCGCCGGAGAAGCGGCCGTCGGTGATGAGCGCGATCTTGCCGCCCATGCCCTGGCCGGTCAGCGCCGCTGTGGTCTGGAGCATTTCCCGCATGCCGGGGCCGCCCTTCGGCCCCTCGTAGCGGATCACGATGACTTCGCCTTCGCGGTAGGTGCGGTTCTGGACCGCCTCGAAAGCATCCTCCTCACGGTCGAAGCACCTGGCCGGACCCGTAAACCTGAGGTTGGACATTCCCGCGACTTTCACGATCGCACCTTCTGGCGCCAAATTTCCCTTCAGACCGACCACGCCGCCTGTCACGGTGATGGGCTTGTCTGCCGGGCGCACCACGTCCTGGTGCGGATTCCATTTCACGCTCTTGAGGTTTTCGGCGATCGTGCGGCCCGTGACGGTAAGGCAATCACCGTGCAGGAAGCCGTTGTCGAGCAGCGTCTTCATCAGAAGCGGTATGCCACCTACTTCAAACATGTCTTTGGCGACATAACGGCCGCCTGGCTTCAAATCCGCGACATAAGGTGTCTTTTTGAAGATTTCAGCGACGTCGAACAGGTCGAACTTGATGCCGACCTCGTGCGCGATCGCCGGCAGGTGCAGCGCAGCATTGGTCGAGCCGCCGGAGGCGGCGACCACGGCAGCCGCATTCTCCAGCGCCTTGCGCGTGACGATGTCGCGCGGCCGGATGTTCTGGGCGATCAGGTCCATCACCTTCTCGCCCGCGGTCATGCAGAACGCGTCGCGAATTTCGTAGGGTGCCGGAGCACCGGCCGAGTACGGCAAAGCGAGGCCGATCGCCTCCGAGACGGTCGCCATGGTGTTCGCGGTGAACTGCGCGCCACAAGCGCCCGCCGACGGGCAGGCCACACGCTCGATCTCGTCGAGGTCCTCGTCCGACATGGCGCCGACCGAGTGCTTGCCGACAGCCTCGAACATGTCCTGAACGGTGACCTGCTGCCCGCGGAAATTGCCGGGCAGGATCGAGCCGCCATAGATGAAGATCGAGGGCACGTTGAGGCGGACCATCGCCATCATCATACCCGGCAGCGACTTGTCGCAGCCAGCAAGGCCGACCAGCGCGTCATAGGCATGACCGCGCACCGTCAGCTCGACCGAGTCGGCGATGCATTCGCGCGACGGCAGCGAGGAGCGCATGCCGTCATGGCCCATGGCGATGCCATCGGTGACGGTGATGGTGCAGAATTCGCGCGGCGTGCCGCCGGCCGACGCCACGCCCCTCTTCACCGCCTGGGCCTGGCGCATCAGCGCGATGTTGCAGGGAGCAGCCTCGTTCCAGCAGGAGGCGACGCCGACGAAAGGCTGGTGGATCTGATCGGTGGTCAGCCCCATGGCGTAGAAGTAGGACCGATGGGGCGCACGCGCAGGGCCTTCCGTCACGTGACGGCTCGGCAGCTTCTGCTTGTCAATCTTCGCGACCATCGCAACCAGTTTCCCCGGCCAACCCTTTCAGACCCGAAAAATCAGAGCCAAGATTTGAATCGACCTTGGGACTTTCTCGTCGCCTTCGAAGACCGCCACTGCCTTAAAACATTAGAGTGATTTTATTCATGTTCGGGTGTGGCCAAAAAGCGGCGACGACGCGGACCGCCGGTGATCAGGGTTAAATGCGGCATGAGTGTTGCGAAGACACAACAATCGTGGCGCGGAAGACACGGATAAGGCTACTTCGATACCTCCGCGGATGGGCCACCTGACAACTTCAGATTTTGCGACGGACGCAGCGCACCCATTTCTGTCCCGAGAACAACGCATGTTGGCGGCTGAGTCGGCTTGGGCATTGGCTGCCAACCCGCCGCGGCCACACGGCATGCGACACAACAGCATGGGCCCCGGCTCTGCAGCGCACCGTCGAAGGGACGCTGCGCTGCGTCCGGGGCACGCCAGTGGAATTTGGCGCACGCCCTCCTCCTGGTCATTGCGAGGAGCCGTTGCGACGAAGCAATCCAGGCTGTCGCTATGGAAAGATTCTGGTTTGCTTCCGCTTCGCCGAAGGCTTCGGCGGACAAGTCGCTGCGCTCGCAATGGCGGAGCAAGGCGGCATCGCCCTCGCGAAATTCACCGGCGCCGCGCCGGTTGACGCGACTGCAGCATTCGCGAGGGCTTGACCGTAGCAACGACGGCCAGGACCACACGGTTTTGCCGTACGCGCGGCCCGCCATTTCGCCGCAGTTTTCCCGGCCCTGTCGACGGAGCCGGAAACTTACTACTGGCGAGACGAAGTCTGGCAACGTCGCTCGTCCGCTCAGGGCTCACGGAGAGCATCCGCCCTGCCCTTCACCTCTCGTGCACGACGGTGCCGCGTCCACCGCAAGCCCGGCTCGCGACGATGACGACCTCACGATCGCCCCTCAAGAGTGAGCCGGGATGGGCGACGCATACGTTAAATCCGAATTTCGGTAAGTGGAATATTTTCGCGCGATCGGATTGACCGAGGGCGACACGGGCGACGCAACCCGGATGGCGCCGAAGCGCAGTCCGGGACGTGTCGCGCTATGGAACGATTTGTCCCGGATTTCGCCGCGCTCCATCCGGGCGACGCGAGGACTGCTCAGGCCGACATCGCTCCCTTGCGCCCGAACGGATCAAGCAGGCGCACGACCTCGCAGACGGCGACGAGGCCGGCGAGCCAGGCGACGTTGGTCAGCCCGATGCGCGTGACGATGGCTGCGGTGAAGGCGGCCTCTCCGCCCAGGAACGGCGTCGCGGCGAGCAGGGCGAGCTCGTAGGCCGCATAGGCGGCAACGAGCGTGAGCGCCAGCATCAGCGTCGTGCGGCCCTGCGGCAGCATGCGGAAAACGGCCGACGCCACTGCGGTCGCCAGCAGCGCAGCCGCGCCGATGACGAAACCCCAGGCGATGGTGCTGCCATCGATGGGATAGTGCAACGCGCCGAAACCGATGCTCTGGTTCACGAGCCAGGCGCCGGTGACGACGAGCAGCGCCGGACGCAGCGCCAGCATTGCAGCCGCGACCACGGCGAAGGCCGCGAACGGCGTCGCACAGGCGAACGCAAAACTCGCGAGCGCGCACGATACCGTCAGCAGCGCGAAGCCGAACATCGGCGCGAGACGCGGCGCCACCGGATGGAGGCGGAGACCGTCGCCATCGGACGGCAGGATGTTGAGAGCCATAAGTGATCTCCTTCTCTTCGAGTTTTAGTCCATTTGGGGGCCTGTGACAGCCCCATTGAAATCAAAACATGGCGCCGGCCTTGAGCAGATAGGTGCGACCGGGCAGCGGATAGGCGCTGAAGCGACCGTCCGTGAAGGTGCTTGCGACGGCGTAGTCGTAGTAGAGCGCGTTCAGCACATTGTTGACGCTGAGCGACCAGAAGTAGCGCTCATATTGGCCGCTGAGCTTGAGGTCGATCGTGCCATTGGCGGGAATCGGCTTCTGGGTTCCGGCCTGGTCGTTGTCCATGCGACGCTCGCTCCAGAAGCGCGCGGTGGCGTCCAGCACCAGATAGTTCTGCCAGATGTTCCAGGTGAGGCCCGCACTCGCGGTGTAGCGCGACACCAGCGGCACGTCGTTGCCCGCCCAGAGGCCTTCGCGGAAGATGGCCCGTGTGTAGGCCATGCCGGAACGCACCAGCAGGGCATCGTTGATGCGATAGGAGACACTGGTCTCCGAGCCGTAGCGGCGGGTCGGATCCAGATTGGTGTTGTAGAACAGGATCGGATTGAAATGGATCTCGTTGGCGAGGTCCATCAGATAGAGGCTGCTCTGCATCTGCAATCCGCCTCCTCTGATGCGCAGCCCACCCTCGATGTCCTGCGAGGTCTGGGTCTTGAGCTGAAACGTCTGCGGGAGCGGATTGAAGAACGGGTCGAACGAAGGGCCCGACGACACCCGCTCGTCGACATCAGGCGTGCGGAAGGCACGCGCAACCCGGCCGAACAGCGCGACGGTGTCATTGAGGCGATGCTCCGCACCGAGATGCAGCGCATATTGCGTCTCGTCGCTCCCGAGTGGAAGCGCGCCGATGTCGGCGTTGAACGGAGCCGCCGGGTCGAAATTGTCACGTGCCGAGAGATTGGTGTTCTGCACCCGGGCGCCATAGGAGATATCGGTCGCCGGCGCGACGCCGAGCGTGTGCTGGACATAGCCCGCAACCGTCCGCTGCCTGAGATCGTAATTGTGCCAGGGAGCGAGACCCTGGCCGGCGCCGCGGTTCTGCTGAAAGCTCGCATCGTAGTAGTCGACGCCGGTCAGCACTTGCGAGGGCATTCCGAAGAGCAGGCTCTTCACGCTGAGCCGCGGCGTGATCGACCATGTCGTAAGGTCAGCATCGACATAGGTCGATGTGAAGAACGCCGGAACCGGCGCCGGGCTCGAGAAAAATGCGCTCTGCTGCTTCTTGTCGCGCACGCCGCCGTCGACGATGAGATCGACGCCGGTGACAAGCGTTTTCGTGAAGCCCGCGGTCGCGCCAAAACCCTGCTGATTGGCGTAGTTGAAGGGCGTGCTGGTCCCTCGCCGGCTGGTCGCAAGCTCGTCGACGCCGATGGAGGGATCGACGGTGCGGCCGCCCGGCAGTCGCAGCTCCTGATTGTCACCGGTGACGGTCAGGAAGGCGGTCAGGCCCGGCGTCGTGTAGTTCAGATTGCCGACGCCGTTCTCCTGGGAATAGCGATTGTTGTCGCGGTAGCCGTCCGTCCTGACGGCATTGCCGTAGAACGAGGTCGACCACGGACCGGAATTGATCGCGGCCGAGAGGTTGCCGAGCCTGGTATTGAACGAGCCGAAACCGGCCTCGATGCGCGCTGTCACGGGCGGGCCGCCGACGCCGTTCTTGGTGACGATGTTGATGACGCCGCCGACCGCATTGTCACCATACAGCACCGCACCGGAATTGCCGCGCGTGATCTCGATGCGCTCGATGGCATTGAGCGGGATGGTGGAGAGGTCCACCTGCGCCATATCGATGTCGTTCAACCGCCGTCCGTTGACCAGCACCAGCGTGTTGGCCGTGGCGAAGGCACCGAAGCCGCGCAGGTCGACACTGGTCTTGGCACCGATCTGGCCGCCATAGAACGTCGTGATCTGGGCGCCCGGCACCTGCGTCGCGATGATCTCGGCCAGCGTCTGCGACGGCGCATGAGCGATGTCCGCGGCCGTAATGACGGTCGTGGCCGCGCCGACGATCCCGCCATTGCCGGCGGCGGCCTCGTTGCCCGAGCCGGACGAGCCGGTCCCACTCGGCGCCCCGTCCGGCGGCGCTCGGCGCCGCCCCGCCTCGCCATCGCCGATCGCCCTGGCACGCGTACGGTTCTGATCGTCGGATCTGGTCACTTCGACCGGCGGCAGCTGCTCGGCGACGGACTGCTGGGCGTGGACGATGGAGTGATCGAGCGAATACAGCGAAACGGCCGCAACGATGCTGGCGCAGCGGCGCCTGGCGGCAGTGACAATACGGGACACGATGATAACCTCGGCATGACGTCAGTGGTACGTCACAGCGAACGAGGCTTTACGGCGGAGCGATCGACGGCTCCGGCAAAGCTAATGTCTGTACTCCCCCGACCGACATCTTCGCGTGTGACCACGGCTGACGGCAGGTCTCCTGGCTCGCGGGTCGTTACCTCTGCGTCGCCTTCCCAGGACCGAGATTCCCAGTGGCATAGGACGAGAGATTCACCGCTTACAGTTGCGGGGGCAGCCATGGCATTGAGAAGATCCCGCCTAGGGACATCTCGCACCACGTTCCCTTTTGATCTCCATGAGGAGAACCGTCAGCGGCCAATCTACGGGGCGTCCAGGCCGGGAGTCAATCGACCGCTGGCATCTGGGCCGCAGACGCGATCGGCCGGCTCCACAACGAATCGAGCAATGCCCTGCGCCGCCTACGTTCGCCCCCGCGGGCGCTGGGCCTGAGCCCAGGCGACAGCGACATCCCGCGGCGGAGCGTCAAGGCGCTTGATCGGCGTCAGTTCGCCGGAGGCCGAGACGATCGCGGTCTCTTCGCGCCGGCAGCGCGTGCAGACGAAACGGACCTCATGCGGGGATGCCGACCAGCTTGAACGTTTCACGTTGGCGGCCATCGGCCAGGCATCGCAATGCGAGCACGATACCAGGAACCGGCCGGGATCGAGCATACCCATTCCATTGGACTCCGCGTCCTGCCCGCTGCTTCCAATGACTATCCTATGTGAATCGTTCCGGTGCCTCGGCACCGTCGACGCCACGTTCGCTGGAAGCCTGCGCGCTGCTCGCCGTTCCCACGAGACCTCCGCCGTTGTCGATTTCAAAGCTTGCGAATTTCATCCGATGCCCCCTGCTCCGATCGACCCTATCAGGTCGAGACGGCGAGGACGATGGGGAGCCGGGGATCGCGCGTTGCGACGCCTCGCAAGGCAGAAGGTAATCCGCTCAGCGAGCCCCCTTGAGGGTGCAGGATGTCGTGCATGTGACCGTGGTGCCGCGATCGCACGATCTGCAGGCGTTGACGCACTGGTTCATGTCACGTGGATTGTAGTTGTAGTTTCGTAGCGGACAGCTCGACGTCGTCGAGCCGGTGATGTCCCGCTCCTGGTCGCAGGCCGACGTCATGAGCGCGAATATGATCACGGCAACGAGGCGCATGGGACCTGCCCTGTCAGGCACAGCACGATGACACTCGCGAGGTGCGCTGCATTGCAACGAACCCCGGCCTTCCCAGCACGAGCCACCGCCGATCGGCGATGCCCGCGTGCTGTGAGAATGCGCGCAAAATGTTAAGAACGGATTTCAGCCGGCCTCAGGCCGCAGCCGTGGTCGCGATCGCCTGCCGGATATCGACCGCCAGCTGACGATACTGTTCCCCGAGCCTCAGATAGAACTCGCGCTTGGTGCTGTCGGTGGCAAGCTTGGCGATCAGTTCGCATTCGGCAGTGAGCGTCTCGAACCGTTCCAACCTGTCCTGAAGTTCTGTCATCGGCGTGTCCCCGTCAAACGCCACAAGGACAGCTAACCTAAATCCGGGAAATAGGTCACTGCGAACATCGTTATGGGGTAGCATCAATTATTCCGCGGCAGCCTATTTCTGCTCGAGCCGCCAGGCGCCGTCCCAAGCGGCATCCGGCGGATTGGCCGCGAACTGCGCGATGCGGCTGAGCATCGTGCGCGAGGGACCGTCGCCGGGGACCGCCTCGAGCGCCGCGTTGAAGGCAGCACGTGCGTCGTCGAAGCGCCGGGCACGATACGCGGCGAGACCTTCGAGATAGTGCGTGCGCAGGCTGACTTGCGCATCGGTGAGTGCGCCCAGTCGCGCCATCACCTCGAAGATCGCCTGCGGCGCACTTTGGCCCACGACCGCAAGACGGTCGATCTCGCGCAATTCGAGGCGAGATCCGATCGCGTCCGCAGTCGCCTGCGAGACCAGGATGCGGGTGCCGTAGACCTTGTTGACGGCCTCCAGCCGCGAGGCGAGATTCACGGCGTCGCCCATCACGGTAAAGCTCATCATCAGCTCGGAGCCGATGCTGCCGGTCAGGACCTCGCCGGTGGCGATGCCGATCCGCAGATCGCACGGCGCGGGCATGGCGCGGATACCGAGCAGATCGGGCAGCTGCTTCTGCAGCGCGGGCACCTGGTCGGCCATCTCGATGGCGGCGAGGCCGGCGAGCAGGGCCTGCGCGTCCTCTTCGACGAAGGGCGGTCCCCAATAGGACATGATGGCGTCGCCGATATATTTGTCGATGACGCCGCGATTGCTCCTGATGGGGCCGGACATCATGGTGAAATAGTGGTTCATCACCTTGACGAGGCCGCGCGGGGTCATGCCCTCGCTCATCGAGGTGAAGCCGCTCATGTCGCAGAACATGATGGTCATGACCCGGCGCTCGCCATCGATGGCGACCTCCGGCCGCTCGATCAGCCCCTGCACCACCTTGGGGTCGATGTAGCGGCCAAAAGTCTCCCGGATGCGCTCGTTGTGCCGCAACTGCTCGATCATGCGGTTGAAGGCCGCGGCGAGCTCGCCGATCTCGTCCTGCGTCGAGACGGCGATGGGCTTGTCGAACCGGCCCGCCTCGACCTCGCGGGTGCCGGCCAGCAGCAGCCGTACCGGACGCGTGATGCCGCTGGACACCAGCAGCGCAAACGCAAATCCGACGATCGCCGCGAGCAATGTCACGACACCCGAAACGATGATCGTCTGATGCTGGCGGCTGATCACCTGCGACGTCGAGAAGAAGACCTGCGCCAGCATATCGCCGCGGATCGTATCGATCTTCCGGTTGAACTGGTCGCGCAGCACGTCGATGTGTTCCAGCGTGCCGCGCGCCTCGGCCATCTGCTTGGCGTCGACCTGCTTGAGGAGCTTCGCATGGTCCTCGCTCAGGTCGCGCCGCAACTCGGTAACGGCGGTATCGATGCGGATATCGATTCGCGCCAACGCGGCATTGTCGGAAAACGTTCTGGGGTCCTCGATGATCGCGTTGATCAACTTGCGCGCGGCCTCGGCCTCCTCCTCGATCCTGCGGTCCGATTGCTCGAATTCGCGAAGCCGCGCCGCGTAGGCCTCCTCGTCCGACGGCGCCTCCATCCGGGTCATGATCATCCGCCGCAGCGCCAGCGCCCGCTCCAGCGAGCGAATGTTGGCACGCGCCAGATGGCTGTAGGCCGGGATGTAGCGGTTGGTCAGTTCATCGAGCAGGACGCCGACCTGGCTGGACATCACCATCGACAGGATCGAGGTGACCAGCATCAGGACGATCAATCCGAGGGCGATGCCGACGATCTTGCGCCGGATCGACTGGTTGAAAATCGGCATAGGTGCGGAAACAAAGGCCAAAAGGACGGAACCCGGGAACTCCATACACCGGACTGGCCGCGGGAACACGCGCAATCTTGCCCCTCCTGGCGTCCTGTACCATGCAACCGTCGCGCGAGACCGGGCGTTAACGAAGGTTAACGGTCCTGCCGTTTTCTCCTTTGCGGAAGTTCCCACGGCGCATCCGCTTTTCGCCGCATTGTTGCGACAGCCTCACGATCGCGGGACGATGCCTCGGCATTGCTCGGCATTTGATTCTCAAGCCGCATGTCGCCGCGGACCTTGGTTTGTAGTGGTTTCGCAGGGGGGACCATCGAATGAACCAGTGCCTACGCTCGCTCGCGTGTTTCGTTGCCGTGGCCGCGATGGCCGTCCTTCCCACGGAACTGGCCGCGAAAAGCAGCCACAAATCGGCCGCGCCGAAGAAGACGCATGAGGCGAAAGCCGGCAAGCACCGCCATGCCTCCGCCGGCAAGACGCGGCACGGCAAGCATGCCGAGGCCAGGCGCAAGTCGAAGAAGACGGTCGACGAGCCCGCGGACAGGCCGGCACCGCCGCCGCTGACCGGCGACCTCGCCGCGCTGAAGGACGCCATCGATCTTGCGCGCAAGGGCAAGACGGATGACGCGAGCGCGGCGCGCGACCGCATCGCCGATCCCGCCGGACAGAAGCTCGCCGACTGGTTCATGCTGCGCCACTCCGAGAGCACGGCGAACTTCAAGCGCTATGCCGCCTTCCTCGCCGCCAATCCGGACTGGCCGAGCAGCGCCCTGCTCCGCCGCCGTGCCGAGGCGCGGCTGTGGCAGGAGAAGGCCGACGCCGCCACCGTGCACAAGTTCACGATGGACCGGCCGACCAGCGCGAAGGGCAAGTTTGCGCTCGCCCGCGTATTGCGCGCTGAAGGCGATATCGACAGCGCCGCCCGGCTCGTGCGCGAAGCCTGGCGCGCCGACGAATTGTCCGAGCGCAGCGAGGAGGATTCCTACGAGGCATTTCGCGATCTTCTGTCCACGGACGATCATCGCGCGCGCATGGACAAGCGGCTCGGCGCCAAGGATTACGCAGGCGCGAGACGCGCCGCCAAACGGCTCGGCGAGGATGAACTCGCGATCGTCAAGGCCTGTGCCGCGGTCACCGGCAAGGAGAGCAAGGCCAAGGACTATCTCGAGGACGTACCGGCCGAAGCGCGCCGCGATCTCGGCTATGTGCTGTGCCGCGCCCAGTGGCATCTTCAGAACGACCGCATCGACGACGCGGCCGAGGTGATCCTGGCCGCTGCGCCCGGCATGATGCCCGCCCAGGACACCGATGCCTGGTGGCGCGAGCGCCGCATGCTCGCACGCAAGCTGCTCGATCAGGGCAAGTCCAGGACCGCCTATGATGTGGTGCGCACGGCCGCGGTGCCGGAGAAAGAAGTCTATCGCGTCGACTATCACTTCATGTGCGGCTGGATCGCGCTGCGCTTTCTCGACGATCCCACGACGGCGATGATGCACTTTGCCGCCATCGACGAGGGCTCGTCCAATCCGATCGCGCTGTCGCGCGCCCATTACTGGCGCGGCCGCGCCGCCGAAGCCATGGGCGCCATGGCCGATGCGCGCATGAGCTATCGGGCGGCGGCACGCTATCAGACCGCCTATTACGGCCAGCTCGCCCGCGCAAAGCTCGGCCTCGACCAGATCGAGCTGCGTCCGCCCTCGCCTGTGCCGGCCTCGGCCGACACGCCCCCCGAGGACGAGCGCGTGCGCGCGGCCGACATGCTCTACGCCGTCGGCGAGCGCAACATGGTGTTCTATTTCGCCGAGGACTTCGCCAAGGAGAGCAGCGACGTCGCAGCACTCGAAGCCCTCGGCGAGGTTGCCCGCCGGCGCAACGATGCGCGCGTGATGCTGGAGGTCGGCAAGACGGCGCTGGCGCGCGGGCTCGCGCTCGACCACTACGCCTTCCCCACCATCGGCATCCCCGAGCACAAGCAGGTCGCACCCGCGATCGAGACCAGCGTGATCTATTCGGTGGCACGCACCGAAAGCTCGTTCGACCAGCGCGACAAGTCCCATGCCAACGCGGTCGGGCTGATGCAGGTGACGCCGGAAGCGGGCCGCGATACCGCCAAGCGCTTCGGCCTGACCTATGACTGGAGCAAGATGGTCTCCGATCCCGTCTACAACACGCAAATGGGCGCGGCCGAGCTCAGTGCGCTCTTTTCGGAATACCGAGGCAACCAGATCATGACCTTCGCCGGCTACAATGCCGGCCGTGGCCGGGTGCGCGAATGGGTGCAGACGCGCGGCGATCCCAGGGATCCCAATATCGATCCGGTCGACTGGGTCGAGCGTATCCCGCTGTCGGAGACCCGCAACTACGTCCAGCGCGTGATGGAAAACGTGCTGGTCTACCGCACGAGGTTCGAGGGCAGCGGCATGGTCGCCGGCAAGAGCGACCAGCGCGTTGTCACGCAGGAGGCTGGCGCAGCGGCACCCGTGGCGGCCGCAGCGCCCGCTCCCTAGGCGACGTCGCCGGGGCTGGACACGGCGCCTGCCAGGTTGCGTCGCTGCGGCTTCCACGCGAGCGCCGTCGCGTAGCTAGGTGTCACCTCCTTCCATCGTGATCGGATCGCGACCGTCCAAATATGCGCCGGTCAAGGTTCTTGCGAAGGTCCAGGCCTGGATCGTGCAGCTCCAGCAGAAGACGGCACCCAGGACCGTAAACATCTCGACCGCGTTGCGAGCGGCGACCTCGACGTTCCCGGAGGCCGGCTCGTTGCGCCCTGGCACCGACCATTGCATCAGCAGCGTCACGAATTCGCCGCGCCGGTAGCAATCGTAGTCACAGTAGAGTCGCTGCGTCCGCACATGCCGGACATAGCCGGACCGGATCGATCGCGAGCAGGTGCTGCACGTGTCCGCGCACAAGGGGGGCTCGTGATTGACCACCATGAATTTCATGAAGCCGCCCTCATGCGATCTTTCGCAAGCGTCTCGCAGAACAGCGCGTAGCACTGATGATCACAGTAAGGCAGGCGGGTCGCGATCTCGCGGAGATAGCTGCCGCTGATCGGCTCGCAGCACTGCATGCACCAGGCGTCCCGGAACGGGGTCCGGTCGTTCACCAGCACGAACGCGAATCTCATGTGGCACCTCCCAACGCGAAGCAGTAAACGCTATCCAGCGGCGACAGTGCGGGCGGCGGAGCGCAAAGATGGTTTCGGCCGTCCGGATTGTCCCGGTTTCGCTCCACCTTTTGCGGTGGAATCAGAATGTATCTCCCGTCCTCCCGGCGCCGGGCATAGATCTGGTCGTCGATGTATTTGATATCGGTCGGATAGCAGTCAGCACTGTTGCAACAACTGACGCTCGGATTATCCGGCATGTGCCATGTCGAATAGAATTTCTCGTGCAGCGCCTGGTCCTGGGGTGGGTGCCGGCGATGTACGGCATCATGTCCCGCCTCCTGTGCCCGGACCGTCGCAGTGGAGCCGAGAAGAACCATCGAGCACAGCAGCTTGCATGAACGGTTCAACGTACGTGCTCCCGGATCAGCCCCTCGGACGATATCAGCTCTCTAATTCGGCCTCACGCGGCCTGAACCCGGAACAACCACCGGTGATCGCGCTCGCGGCGCGTGCGGAAGCGATCGACACACTTTTTGGAGCAGAGCGCGGTGCGCCAGGAATAGTAGCGGATCAGACCAAACCTGCCGCCGCACACCGCACAGCCATTGACTGAAGAGCAACATTCGGACTCGGATCGGCCACGCTCAGGAAGCACCGATGTCACGCACATTGTCGTCTTCCTCCCTTGCTCGCGCTTTGCCAGTTCGTTTCCTTCGACCTCATGCGGATCGTGGATCGTCGCAAATTGCAGCGGCATCGTCCTTGGACTTTGCCTGCCGGTGAGGCGTCTCCGCCGCAAGCTTCAGACCGGTTCTCGTGCACTCGCTGCGATTGGCTACGACACTCCCGATTGGTCATGAGGCTAGTCCCCAGGGCACGAGACGCTCAATTGTACGGAGGTAAATGACCGATATGACTAGGAATGGAGGAGCTATACCTAGGTTTGTCCGTACTCGCCCGGGGCTCCCCGCCGGCTCATGTGCAACGAGACGGCGCACGATGCTCCGGCCGCACGGTCACCGTGAAAATCTTGCCGGCATGGCGTACGTGATGCGTCGCCTTGGACAGGGTGGCAGCGGTCAAGTCACAGGCGAACGTGATAACTGCCCATCCGACCTTGGCGGGAATTGCTCGTCCCACCGCAACGTGCTCTACTTGTATTTACGCAGAGAACGCCGGGAGCGTCTGCGATGAAGCCTGGCCGAGCAGCGACATTCGGGAAGTCAGCCGCGCAATTCCTCGCCGGCTGCGTAAGGCCAACCGCAACTGCCAAGCCGCGCAGCGAGCACGATGGTGACGACCTGCTCGAGACGGTCAAGCAGTGGCAGCAAGTCTTCGAGCACACTCCGGTCATGTACTTCATGGTCGATCCAGCCGGAACCGTGATCAACGTGAACACGTTCGGCGCCGCGCAACTGGGCTATGCCGCCGCGGAGCTGATCGGCCGATCGGTGCTGGATGTCTTCTTCGAGGAGGATCGCGACCTCGTCCGCGCGTGTGTCACGCTGTGCCTTGAGACCGTCGACCAGTCCCACACCTGGGAGATCCGGAAGATACGCAAGGACGGCTCGGTGCTATGGGTGCGCGAGAATGCCAAGACCATGCTGCGGGCCGATGGCGGACCAATCGTCCTGATCGCCTGCGAGAACATCACCGAGCGCAAGGAAGCCGAGAATGCGCTGCGACAGAGCGAGGCCTATCTCGCCCAGGCGCAGGAATTGAGCCACACTGGCAGTTTCGGATGGAAGGCCGCAACCCGCGAGATCACCTGGTCCAAGGAGACCTACCGCATCTTCCAGTGCGACGAGGGAACCAAGCCGAAGATCCCGTTCATGCTCCAGCGTATCCATCCGGACGACCGGCTCGCGGTGCAACAGACAACGGCTCGGGCCGCGCGAGAGGGAAAGGATTACGACCACGAATACCGGCTCGTGATGCCCGACGGCTCCATCAAGTACGTCCGGGCGGTGGCCCGCGCGATGAGGGATTCGAACGGGTGCGTGGAGTTCGTGGGATCGGTGACCGATATCACGGCGACCAAAGAGGCAGAGCGCAGACTGCGCGCGAGCGAGCAGCGCTTCCGCGACTATGCCGAAACCGCTTCCGACTGGTTCTGGGAAACAGGGCCAGACCATCGCGTCACCCAGATATCGGAACACTCCGATACCATGACCGCTCCCGCCGGCATGATCGGACTCACGCGTTGGGATATCGCTCCTGACGCCGATCTCGAACCGGAGAAATGGCAACAACACCGGGCGGCGCTCGACGCCCACGTCCCCTTCCGCGACCTGGTGTATCGCAGCAAGGATCGCAGCGGGCAGCCGATCTACGTCCGGACCAGCGGCAAGCCGTTCTTCGACACCGAAGGCGCTTTTCTGGGCTATCGCGGCGTCTGCACTGATGTCACCGCGGCCATCCGGGCCAATCAGGCCGAAGATGCACTGCGCAAGGCCCAGGCCGAGCTCGCCCATGTGACGCGTGTCACGACCCTGGGTGAGCTCACCGCTTCCATCGCCCACGAAATCAATCAGCCGCTCGCCGCTGTAATCGCAAACGCCGACGCCTGCCTCGCCTGGCTGCAGCGCAGTCCGCCCGACCTCCAAGCGGCCGGCCGCTCCGTCGAGTGGATCATCGAGGATGGCACGCGTGCCAGCGACGTGATCCGTCGCGTTCGGGCGCTCGCCAAGCGCTCCGACATCGACATGGCTCCGCTCGACGCCAATGTCGTCGTACGGGAGTCGGTGGCGCTCGTTCAGCGTGAGATGGCCAGCCATGCCGTGTCGGTGCGAATGGAGCTGTCGTCGGCACTGCCGAAAATATTCGGCGATCGAATCCAATTGCAGCAGGTCCTGATCAACCTGATCATGAACGGGATCGAGGCCATGGAAGACGTCCACGATCGCCCGCGCGAGCTGGCGATCCGTTCAGCGGCGAGCGGCGATGGCGCGGTGCTGGTGAGCGTTTCCGACTGCGGCGTCGGCATCAGTGAACAGGCCATAGACCGCCTGTTCACGCCGTTCTTTACCACGAAGTCCACCGGCATGGGCATGGGGCTGTCGATCTGTCGATCCATCATCGAGGCGCATGGTGGACGGCTTTTCGCCGCACCCAACCGGGAGCACGGCGCGACCTTTCAGATCACCTTGCCCCTCCATCGAGAGGAAACTTCGTGACCCAGCTCGGGGAACCTCCACCACCGCAGGAGGACGACGGCGATCAGCCAATTGTCTTTGTCGTCGACGACGACGCGTCCATGCGCCGTGCGCTCACCAATTTATTCGAGTCGGTCGGCCTCAAGGTCGAAGCATTCGGCTCGGCACCACAACTCCTCCACGCCAAGCCGCCGGAAGTCCCCAGTTGCCTCGTGCTCGACATCCGCCTTCCCGGCGCCAGCGGCCTTGACCTTCAATCCGATCTTGCCAAGGCGAATATCCACACGCCTATCATCTTCATTACCGGATACGGTGATATTCCCATGACGGTTCGGGCCATGAAGAGCGGTGCCATCGACTTCTTGACCAAGCCGGTCCGCGACCAGGACATCCTGGATGCAGTCCAGGCCGCGATCGAGAGAGACCGCAAGCGCCGCGACTTCAACAGGACGGTCTCGACCGTGAGATCCCGCTTCGAGTCACTGTCCTCGCGGGAGCGAGACGTATTGTCACTGGTGACGGCCGGGCTGATGAACAAGCAGGTGGCCGCCCAGCTCGGATTGGCGGAAATCACCGTCAAGATCTACCGCGGCCAGATCATGCGGAAAATGGGCGCGAAGTCCCTGGCCGATCTGGTGAGAATGAGCGAGGCGCTCGGGATAGGGTCCAACAAGCCCGACGCACAAACCTAAGTATGAGTTTCCAATCGCAACCGGCGGGTCCACCTTATCGGATTATGTGTAGCCGTGGCGACGGCGAGCGTGATGCCGGGTGAGGAGCGGACGTCTTGTCAGCGGCTTCGGTCATTTCGGTGCTTGACGACGACCCTTACGTGCGGGTCGCTATCAACAATCTCCTGGAATCGCGCGGGTACGTCGTCCACACATTCGCCTCAGCCGAGGAGTTTTTGAGGTCGTCCGATTCGAATGGCACCTCGTGTGTGATCGCCGACGTCCAGATGCCGCTGATGACCGGAATCGATCTGTTGACGCAGATGCGCGCGCATGGTTCGGCGGCGCCGTTCATCTTCATCACAGCCTTCCCGGACGAGAGCGTACGGGTGCGTGCCCTCAAAGCCGGGGCAATCTGTTTTCTCGGCAAGCCGTTCGCCGCCTCGGATCTGATGCAGTGCCTGGACCGTGCGCTGGCGGCAGGTCACGAAACCTCGCACTCAGCGCCCGGCGGCTAGCGGACGCGACGGTGACGCTGATCAGGATCAATCCCGCTTCTCGCGACGGCTTCCCGCGAGATCGCCCGCGCTCGCAGAACGTCACGACATACCGCGAGGCATGGGTTGCCCGCTTCAATCCACCTTGATATTCGCCGCCTTGATCATCGGCCACCATTTTGCGATCTCGGCCTTCTGGCGGGTGCCGAGGGCTTCGGGCGTGAGCTGATCCTTAGGGGGCATCTCCAGGCCCTGGCTTTCGAGCTGCTTCCTCACTCCGGGATCGTTCAGCGCTTCCACGGCGGCCGCATTGAGCCTGGTCACGATCTCCTTCGGCGTGCCCTTCGGAACCCACATGCCCGACCAGAGCGTCATGTTGAAGCCCTTCAGGCCCGCCTCCTCCGCGGTCGGAATGTCGGGCGCCGAGCGCAGGCGCTTGTCGTCGGTGATGGCATAGGCGCGGATGGTGCCGGCGCGGACCTGGTTGATGGAATTGGAGGTCTGGTCGACGATGAGGTCGATCTGGCCGGCGATGAGATCGTTCAGCGCGGGCGCGGTGCCGCGATACGGCACGTATTGCAGCTTGATGCCGGAGACGTTCTCGAGATAGACGCCGGCGATATGGCTGCCGGAGCCCGCGCCGGCGGTGCCTGCGGTCGGCGGCGACGGCCGCGACTTCAGCCAGTCCAAGAGCTCCTTCAGCGAGGTCGCCGGTACCGCGTTCTTGCTGACGACGATCATCGGATTGCTCGGCAACAGCACCACCGGCTCGAGGTCGGCGACGAGATCGTATTTGAGCTTGTAGACGGCACCGTTGGCGACGTGGGTGCCGAGGTGGCCGAACGAGACGGTGTATCCGTCCGGCGGCGATTGCACGGCGCGAGCGACGCCGATCGAGCCGCCCGCGCCGGTGACGTTCTCGATCACCACGGGCTGCCCCAACGTCAGCCGCATCCGGTCAGCGAGGACTCGCGCCATCGCATCCGACGGTCCGCCGGCGGCGAAAGGCACGATGACGGTGATGGGACGCGAGGGATAGTCGTCGGCGCGCGCGGCGCCGGTCACAGCGAGAACAGCAATCAGCGCAGCCCAAGCGGCCTTCTTCATTGTCTTCTCCCCAGCGATGTCGTTGTTGTTTTTTTGGCCCTCCGCCCGCGTACGGGAAGAGGGATCATTCGTAGCGTAGTGCCGCGCTAAAGCGCGATGCGATCAGGATGAAACGTCATCGCGCTTTAGATTGTTGCTTAGCATGATCTTTTCGGAAAACCGCTGCGCACTTTTCCGGATCATGCTTTAGAACTGCGCGTAGTCAATCGGCTTGTGGCGGTCGAGCGTGCGGGTGACCGGCGGCAGCGGGTACTTCAGGCCGGTCGCGCAGTTGAACAGCATCACGCGGTCGGCCTTGCTGACGCGGCCGTCGGCGAGGCTCTGCTTGTAGGCGGCGTAGGTGGCGGCGCCCTCGGGGCACAACAGCAGCCCCTCCTCGCGCGCAACCTCGTTCAGCGCCGACGAGATCTTGTCGTCGTCGACGGCGATCGCAAAACCCTTGCTCTCCCGCACCGCGCGCAGGATCAGGAAATCGCCGATCGCCTGCGGCACACGGATGCCCGAGGCAATGGTGTGGGCGTCCTCCCAGCGCGTGGCGTGCTCGGTCCCGGCTTCGTAAGCGCGCACCATCGGCGCGCAGCCCGAGGCCTGCACCGCAACCATGCGCGGGCGCTTGCTTCCGATGAAGCCGATCTTCTCGAGCTCGTCGAACGCCTTCCACATGCCGATCAGGCCGGTGCCGCCGCCAGTGGGATAGAAGATCACATCGGGCACGTCCCAGCCGAGCTGCTCGGCGAGTTCGAGGCCCATCGTCTTCTTGCCTTCGATGCGGTACGGCTCCTTCAGCGTCGAGGTGTCGAACCAGCCGACCTTCGCCTTTCCCTCGCCCACGATCTTGCCGCAGTCATCGATATAGCCGTTGACGCGGTAGACAGTCGCGCCCTGCAGCTCGATCTCGCTGACATTCACCTCGGGCGTGTCGGCAGGACAGAAGATCGTGGTCTTGATGCCGCAGGACGTGGCGTAAGCTGCCAGCGCCGCGCCGGCATTGCCGTTGGTCGGCATCGCCATGTGCTTGATACCGAGCGCCTTGCCCATCGACACCGCCATCACGAGCCCGCGTGCCTTGAACGAGCCGGTCGGCAGCCGCCCCTCGTCCTTGACGATGATCTCGCCGCCGCCAAGCTTCTTGCCGAGCTTAGGGAGCCGGATCAGCGGCGTGGTGACCTCGCCGAGCGAGACGATGTCCTCGCATTTGCGCACCGGCAGCAGCTCGCGGTAGCGCCACATGTCGCCGGGGCGCTGGGCCAGCACATCCTTCGTCAGCGCCTTCTTCACGCCGGCGAGGTCGTAGCGGACAAGAAGCGGCTTGCCGGCCTTGGAGAGGTTGTGGACCTGGTCGGCGGCGTAATGATCGCCCTCCATCGCGCATTCGAGATGGGTGACGAAAGTGGGGCGTTCGATGGCGAGGTTGTCGTTGTCGTGCATGGGTTGATTTCCTTCTTATTCTGCAATCGGTTCTCTCTGCTCGTCATTGCGAGCGCAGCGAAGCAATCCAGAGTCGTTCCGCAGAGACAGTCTGGATTGCTTCGCTGCGCTCGCAACGACGGTGGCGGGCGACGCGCTCGTCCGTCAAATATTCAACACCCTTCCATACGCATCCAGCACGGCTTCCTTCATCATCTCCGACAGCGTCGGATGCGGGAAGACCGTGTGCATGAGCTCTTCTTCCGTGGTCTCCAGGTTCATGGCGACGACGTAGCCCTGGATCAGCTCGGTGACCTCCGCGCCGACCATGTGGGCGCCGAGGAGCTGGCCGGTCTTCTTGTCGAAGATCACCTTGACCAGGCCCTGGTCCTCGCCGAGCGCGATCGCTTTGCCGTTGCCGACGAAGGGGAAGCGGCCGACGCGGATCTCGCGGCCGCTCTCTTTCGCCTTGGCTTCGGTGAGGCCCACGGACGCCACCTGCGGCTGGCAATAGGTGCAGCCCGGGATCAGGTTCTTGTCCATAGGATGCGGATTGAGGCCCTTGATCGCCTCGACGCAGATCACGCCTTCATGCTCGGCCTTGTGCGCGAGCATCGGAGGGCCGGCAACGTCGCCGATGGCATAGATGCCGGGGATGTTGGTCTTGCCGTGGCCGTCGACGACGATGATGCCGCGGTCGGTCTTCACGCCGACCTTTTCCAGGCCGAGATTTTCGATGTTGCCGACGACGCCGACCGCCGAGATCACGCGCTCGAACTCGGTCGCGACAGGCTTGCCCTTGCCGTCGTCGATGGTGGCGACGACGCTGTCGGCTTTCTTCTCCAGCTTGGCCACCTTGGTCGAGGTCATGATCTTGATGCCCTGCTTCTCCAAACGCTTGCGCGCCAGGCCGGCGATCTCGGCATCCTCGACAGGCAGGATCTGCGGCAGCACCTCGACCACGGTGACGTCGGAGCCCATGGTGTGGAAAAAGGAGGCGAACTCGATGCCGATCGCCCCGGAGCCGACCACCAGCAGCGACTTCGGCATCCGCTCCGGCACCATCGCCTCGAAATAGGTCCAGACCAGCTTCTTGTCGGGTTCGAGCCCGGGCAGCACGCGCGGCCGCGCACCGGTCGCGACGATGATGTGCTTGGCCTGGTAGGTGCCCTCGCCCAACGCCCCCTTGGGGGGCTCGACATCGGACTTCTTCACGGTGACCTTGCCGGGCGCGTCGATCGAGGCCGCGCCCCAGATCACGCTGACCTTGTTCTTCTTCATCAGGAAGCCGACGCCAGTATTCAATTGCTTCGCGACGCCGCGCGAGCGCTGCACCACGGCCTGCGGATCGAACGAGACCTTCTCGGCCGACAGGCCGTAATCCTTGGCGTGCTGCATGTAGTGGTAGATCTCGGCCGAGCGTAAGAGCGCCTTGGTCGGGATGCAGCCCCAGTTCAGGCAGATGCCGCCGAGATAGGATTTTTCGACGATTGCCGTCTTGAATCCGAGCTGCGCGGCCCGGATCGCGGTGACGTAGCCGCCGGGACCGGAGCCGATGATGATGACGTCGAAGGATGTGTCGGCCATAGCGGCTCCCGTTCAACTCAAGAGGCGCCGCGGGCGCGGCGCTTGACCAAAAGAGACCTCACCAGCCATTCGAGCGCCACCACCACGACCATCACGGCCAGTGCGGTGAGCACGATCGGCTGGGCGATGTTCCGCGCCAGCTGCTCGCCGGCAAAGAACGCAGAACGAAGAAAATCGAGCCCGATCGGGTTGAGCGCGACGACGGCTCCGAGCAGCAGCGATATCCATGGCCAGCGGGTCCGGACATGCAAGGTTGCCCCCTCTGCCGCCGCGTCAGACCATCATCATCACGGGGTTTTCGATCAGCTGCTTGAAGGCGCCGATCAGCTCGGCGCCGAGCGCGCCGTCGATGGCGCGGTGATCGCAGGACAAGGTCACGCTCATCATGTGCGCGATCTCGATCTTGCCGCCGCGCACGACGGGGCGCTCCTCGCTGGTGCCGACCGCAAGGATCGTCGCATGCGGCGGGTTGATCACGGCGGTGAAGTGGCTGATGCCGTACATGCCGAGGTTGGAGACGGCCGTGGTACCGCCCTGGTACTCTTCGGGCTTGAGCTTGCGCGAGCGGGCGCGCGCGGCAAAATCCTTCATCTCGTTGGAGATGGTCGAGAGCGTCTTGGTCTCGGCCTTGCGGATGATCGGCGTGATCAGCCCGCCCGGCATCGCGACGGCAACGCCGACGTCGGAATGGTGATGCTTGACCATGCCGCTTTCGGTCCAGCTGACGTTGCAGTTCGGGATCCTCTGCAGCGCCACCGCCATCGCCTTGATGACGAAGTCGTTGACCGAGATCTTGTAGAGCGGCTTCTTCTCCTTGTCCTTCGGAGCCGCCGCATTGATCTCCTCGCGCGCGGCGAGCAGCTTGCCGATGTCGCAGTCGATGGTGAGATAGAAGTGCGGGACGTTCTGGATCGACGCGGTCAGGCGCTGTGCAATGGTGCGGCGCATGCCGTCATGCGGGACGATGTCGTAGGAGCCGGGCTCGAACAGCGACAGGATCTGCTTGTCCGACATCGTCGGCGCGATCGAAGGCGCGGACGACGGAGCAGCAGCAGGGGCCTTGAGGCCCTTGCCCGATTTGGCCTGCTCGACGTCGCGGGCCACCACGCGGCCATGCGGGCCGGTACCTGCAATCATCGAGACATCGATGCCGGCGTCCTTGGCCAGGCGCCGCGCCAGCGGAGACGAGAACACGCGGCCGCCATGGCCGTTGCTCTGCGCGGCCGGTGCTGCGGCCTGCGGCGCAGGTGCGGCGGCGGGCGCCGGCGCAGCCTTGGGCGCAGCAGGCGCAGTAGCAGGTGCTTCAGCAGCTTTCGGTGGCGCGGCCGAGGCGCTGGGCTTGGCGCTGCCCGCAGCCTTCACGTCCTCGCCTTCGCCGGCGAGCACGGCGATCACGTCGTTGACCGGGACATCCTGCGTACCCTCGGGCACCAGGATCTTGGCGATCGTGCCCTCGTCGATCGCCTCGACCTCCATGGTCGCCTTGTCGGTCTCGATCTCGGCGATGACGTCGCCGGATTTGACCTTGTCGCCTTCCTTCTTCAGCCACTTGGCGAGGTTGCCCTTCTCCATCGTCGGCGAGAGAGCGGGCATCAGGATGTTGATGGGCATGCTGACCTCAAGAAGAACTTTGCAAAACGTCGTCTTTCGACAGCGAAGACGAACGGACCAGGTTTTAGTTGCCGATGTCGCCCTGCCACAGGCGCTCATTGGCAGGGATGGAACGCCAATTCTTCATCATCGTGATGGAGCGGTCGTCGGCAAGGTCGATCCAGGGAATCCCGAACTTGTCGAGGATGTCCTTGGAGCCCTCGAAGGTGACGGATTCCCCGATCACGACCAGCTTGACCTTGAACAGCCCGAGCGCGCCCGCGCACATCGAGCATGGCGACAGCGTCGTGTACATGACCGTGTCGTGGAACGAGATCGCGCCGGCTTCGCGCAGGCAGCTCATCTCGCCGTGCAGGATCGGATTGTTCTCCTGCACGCGGTTGTTGTGGCCGCGGGCGATGATCTTATTATCACGCGTCAGCACCGCGCCAATCGGCAAGCCGCCCTGCGCGATCGAGGCTTCAGCCTCGCGGATCGCCTCGAGCATGAAATCGAAGTGGTAGGATTCGATCGCCATGGTCAGTGCCCCTTCCCGCGCGGCGTCGTGGTGCCGGTGTCGGTGGGACGCTCGATCTCGGCCTGGAACATGTCGAGGATCCGGTTCAACGCGTCCTCCTCGGTGTATTCGCTTTCGCGCGCATAGGCGCGCGCGGCGTGGCGGGCGAGATCGACGAGCAGGAGGCCCCACATGTCGGGCTCCTCGAAGGCGCGCTGGAACGCCATCGACAGCCCGCCGTCCAGCACGAATACGCGCAGGATCTCGACCGCGTCGTCGCGGCTCATGACGTCGGGCGGAAGTGGCTGCTCCTTGGGGCCCGCCATGATCTACCTGTAGCAGACGGCTTTGGCGGCCTCGACGACTTCCGCCGCCGAAGGCAGCGCGAGCTTCTCCAGGTTCGCGGCATAGGGCATCGGGACGTCCTTGCCGGAGACGCGCGCAACCGGCGCATCCAGATAGTCGAAAGCGTTTTCCATGATGCGCGCGGCGATCTCGGCGCCGACGCCGCTCTGGGCCCAGCCCTCTTCCACCGTGACCGCACGGCCGGTCTTCTTGACGGAGTTGACGATGGTTTCGGTGTCCATCGGGCGCAGCGTGCGCAGGTCGATCACCTCGGCCTCGATGCCGTCCTTGGCGAGCTCGTCGGCGGCCTTGAGCGCATAGGTCATGCCGTTCGACCAGGAGATGATGGTGACGTGGCTGCCGGAGCGCACGATGCGCGCCTTGCCGATCGGGATGATGAAATCATCCAGCTTGGGCACTTCGCCGGTGTGACCGTAGAGCACCTCGTTCTCGAGGAAGATCACCGGATTGGGATCGCGAATCGCGGCCTTGAGCAGGCCCTTGGCGTCGGCGGCCGAATACGGCGCGACCACCTTCAGGCCCGGAATGTGCGAGTACCAGGACGAGTAATCCTGGCTGTGCTGGGCGGCAACGCGCGCGGCCGCACCATTGGGGCCGCGGAACACGATCGAGCAGCCCATCTGGCCGCCGGACATGTACAGCGTCTTGGCCGCGGAGTTGATGATCTGGTCGATCGCCTGCATGGCGAAGTTGAAGGTCATGAACTCGACGATCGGCTTCAGGCCGGTCATCGCGGCACCGACACCGACGCCGGCAAACCCGTGCTCGGTGATCGGGGTGTCGATGACGCGCTTGGCACCGAACTCCTGGAGCAGGCCCTGGGTCACCTTGTAGGCGCCCTGATATTCGGCGACCTCTTCACCCATCACGAAGACGTCGGCGTCGCGGCGCATCTCTTCGGCCATGGCATCGCGCAGCGCTTCGCGGATGGTCTGCGTCACCATCTCGGTACCGGCGGGCACTTCCGGATCCGGCTCGGCAACGACCTGCGGGGCAGAAGGCGCGGCCTTCGGCTGCGGCGCCTCGGCCTTGGCGGCGGCCGGGGGCGCCGACTCGGCAGCCTTCTCCTGCCTGGCCGGCGCGGACGCCTTGCCGAGATCAGCTGCGCTCTCGCCATCGGCGAGAATGGTGGCGATCGGCGTGTTCACCGCAACGTCGGCGGTGCCCTCGGGGATCAGGATCTTGCCGAGCGTGCCCTCGTCGGTCGCCTCGACCTCCATGGTCGCCTTGTCGGTCTCGATCTCGGCGATGACGTCGCCGGACTTGATCGTCTCGCCCTCTTTCTTCAGCCATTTGGCGAGGTTGCCCTTCTCCATCGTGGGCGACAGCGCGGGCATCAGCACTTGAATTGGCATATTGGCTCCAAAAGAAAGCTTGCGCGCGTTCAGCGGTAAACGTCGGTCCAGAGCTCGGCGGCATCCGGCTCGGGATCGTGCTGGGCGAAATCGGCAGCGGCGTTGACGATGTCGCGCACTTCGGCATCGATCGCCTTCAGATCCTGCTCGCTGACCTTCGCCGCCAGGAGGCGGTTGCGCACCTGCTCGATCGGATCCTGGTCGTGGCGGACCTTCTCGACCTCCTCGCGCGTGCGATATTTTGCAGGGTCGGACATCGAGTGCCCGCGATAGCGATAGGTCTGCATCTCCAGGATGAAAGGCCCCTTGCCGGCGCGGCACCAGGCCGCCGCCTCCTCGCCCGCCGCCTTCACGGCACGGACGTCCATGCCGTCGACCTGCTTGCCGGGGATGTTGAAGGAGACGCCGCGCCTGGAAAAATCCTGCTGCGCCGAGGCGCGCGAGACCGACGTGCCCATGGCGTAGCGGTTGTTCTCGATGACGTAGATCACCGGCAGCTTCCAGAGCTCCGCCATGTTGAAGCTCTCATAGACCTGGCCCTGATTGGCCGCGCCGTCGCCGAAATAGGTGACGCTGACATTGTCGTTGCTGCGATAGTGATTGGCAAAGGCGAGACCGGTGCCGAGCGAGACCTGGGCGCCGACGATACCGTGGCCGCCATAGAAGTGCTTCTCCTTGCTGAACATGTGCATGGAGCCGCCCTTGCCCTTGGAGTAGCCGCCGCGGCGGCCCGTGAGCTCGGCCATGACGCCGTTGGCATCCATGCCGGTGGCAAGCATGTGGCCGTGATCGCGATAGCCGGTAATGACCTGGTCGCCCTGCTTCAGCGCCATCTGCATGCCGACCACCACGGCCTCCTGGCCGATATAGAGGTGGCAGAAGCCGCCGATCGCGCCCATGCCGTAGAGCTGGCCTGCCTTTTCCTCGAACCTGCGGATCAGCAGCATGTCGCGGAGCGCCTTGAGCTCCTGCTCCCTGGTGAATTCCGGAGGCGAACCGCCGTCGGTCTTATCCTGTGGAGGGCTTGCGGCGGCTTTCTTGGGGGCGGCCATGGGAATTCCGGGTCAGAGAAAACTTTCGCCCTCTCTAACCCAAGTCAACCGCGTGCGAAAGCACCGCGGCGGCATGACACGCCTTTCATTATGCCGCACTGCAACGTGATCGAAATATTGCAAAATCTTTGGCGCCGATCGGGCAACAAATCTATGTGCAGGAGAGCTCGCCACGAACAGGGCGCTGCAGCCCCCGCAACGTCATGGCCGGGCTTGTCCCGGCCATCCACGTTCTTAGCTGCGGCCGGGACGTGGATGCCCGGGACAAGCCCGGGCATGACGACCTTGTGAGCGCGACATCCTCATCAGAAGAAGCCGAGCTTCTTCGGGCTATAGCTGACCAGGAGGTTCTTGGTCTGCTGATAGTGATCGAGCATCATCTTGTGGGTCTCGCGCCCGACGCCCGACTGCTTGTAGCCGCCGAAGGCCGCATGCGCGGGATAGGCATGGTAGCAGTTGGTCCAGACCCGGCCGGCCTGGATCTCCCGGCCGAAGCGGTAGCAGCGGTTGGCGTCGCGACTCCAGACGCCGGCACCCAACCCGTAGAGCGTGTCGTTGGCGATCGCGAGCGCCTCCTCGTCGGTCTTGAAGGTCGTGACCGAGACGACGGGGCCGAAAATCTCCTCCTGGAAGATTCGCATCCTGTTGTGGCCCTCGAACACGGTCGGCTGGACGTAGAAGCCGCCGGCGAGATCGCCCGCGAGCTCGGCACGGCCGCCGCCGGCCAGCACCTTGGCGCCCTCCTCCCTGCCGATGTCGATGTAGGAGAGGATCTTGGACAGCTGCTCGCTGGATGCCTGCGCGCCGATCATGGTCGTGGGATCGCGCGGATCGCCCTGCTTGATCGCGGCGACGCGCTTCAGCGCCCGCTCCATGAAGCGGTCATAGATATCCGCGTGGACCAGCGCCCGGCTCGGACAGGTGCAGACCTCGCCCTGGTTCAGCGCGAACATGACGAAACCTTCGATCGCCTTGTCGAAGAAGTCGTCGTCTTCGGCGATGACGTCCTTGAAGAAGATGTTCGGCGACTTGCCGCCGAGCTCAAGCGTGACCGGAATGAGGTTCTGGCTGGCGTACTGCATGATCAGCCGGCCCGTCGACGTCTCGCCGGTGAAGGCGATCTTGGCGATGCGCGGGCTGGACGCCAGCGGCTTGCCGGCCTCCAGGCCAAAGCCGTTGACGATATTGAGGACACCGGGCGGCAGGATATCCGCGATGATCTCGGCCCAGACCATGATCGAGGCCGGGGTCTGCTCGGCGGGCTTGAGCACGACGCAATTGCCGGCGGCAAGCGCCGGCGCGAGCTTCCAGCAGGCCATCAGCAGCGGGAAGTTCCAGGGGATGATCTGGCCGACCACGCCGAGCGGCTCGTGGAAATGATAGGCGATGGTGTCGTGGTCGATCTCGCCGATCGAGCCTTCCTGGGCGCGGACGACGCCGGCGAAATAGCGGAAATGATCGATCGCGAGCGGCAGGTCGGCGGCCCGGGTCTCGCGGATCGGCTTGCCGTTGTCCCAGGTCTCGGCAATCGCAAGGCGCTCGAGATTGTCTTCCATGCGGTCGGCGATCTTGTTGAGGACCGCGGCGCGTTCGGCGACGCTGGTGCGGCCCCAGGCGGCCTTGGCGGCGTGCGCCGCGTCGAGCGCCGCCTCGACGTCCTGCGCGTCGGATCGCGCGATCTTGCAGACGACCTGGCCGGTCACCGGCGAGGCATTGTCGAAATATTTGCCGGAGATCGGCGCCACGAACTTGCCGCCGATGAAATTGTCGTAGCGTTCGGCAAAGGGAACTTTGGTGACGCTGAGGAATTCCACCTTGTTCATTGATCACTCCCGATGTTTGTGCTTGCGCTTGTCGTCGTGTGTTCACGACTTGCGCCGACGATGATGCGGGGGGCGTTTTCTGTCAGCCCGGGCGGGAGCGATGGTGGGGCGGACCTGTCGCAGTTCTGCGACAGTCGTGGACGAGGCACGCGCGAGATGGAGCGCTCATGCCCACCCCACCGTCATTGCGAGCGCAGCGAAGCAATCCAGAGTCCCTCCGCGGAAAGATTCTGGATTGCTTCGCTGCGCTCGCAATGACGGCTGAGCTCAGTGGTTCAGCTCGAACCGCTTCAGCTTCCTGTGCAACGTGGCGCGGCTGACGCCGAGGGCCTTGGCGGCTGCCGAGACATTGCCGCCGGCGCGGAGCAGCGCGCGCTGCAACACCGCGCGCTGGCCGCCGGCAAGGTGATCGCGTGCGGTATCGCCGCCGAGAAGGTCGGCGGCAGGCACCGGCTGCAAGGCCCGGCCGGGCGCGATTCCAAGCGCCACCCGGGCAGAGCGGGTCGCGCCGATCACGAGATCGTCCGCATCGACCGCAACGAAGCCGCTGCAACTTCCGTCCGCAGCTTGCGTCAGCACGATGCGGGCATCGGCAAAAGCCTTTCGAAACAGGTCGGCCTCGATCCGCTTGGCGGCCTCGCCCGTCGCGAGTGCGATCAGGCTGGCGAAGGCGTCGGTGCGGTCGGCGCGGCAGGAGGAGACGTCGAGCACGCCCGCGAGCGCCGCCTCATGATCGTAGATCGGAACGGCGGTGCAGCTCAGAAGCGTATTGCGGGCAAAGAAATGCTGGTCGCGATCGATCGTCAGCGGACGCTGCTCGACGAGGCAGGTGCCGATGCCGTTGGTGCCCTCGTGCTCCTCGCTCCAGAGCGCACCCGTCCACAGGCCCCAGGACTGAAACGTCGCGTCGTCCGCCACCGTGCCGCGGCGATCGACCGGCACGCCATCGCCGTCGGCGAGCAGCACGCAGCAGCCCGCGGCGCCGACGGCCTGATACAGGCGGTCCATCGCGCCCTGCGCCGCAGCCAGAAGCGGCGCGACACGTTCGCGCGCCCGCTGCAGCTCGGCTTCGGTCAGCCGCATCGGTGCGGTGCGGCCGCCGGGATCGAGATGATGCAATCTGGAGGAACGACGCCACGAGGCCACGAGCGCGGACCGAGCCGCCTGGCCTGACGCGATGGCGGCCTCGACACGGGCCGCGTGATGCCGGGGCATTGACCCATTCATCACTGTTTCCTCCGGACGGCAGTCTAGAAACTGCCGGTGCTGCCCGGTTGATCTGCGTCAACAAAGGCGCCTGAAGCCATGCGCCCGTTGCGGCGCGGCCGTCAAGGCGGCTGTCTGGTTCCAGGCCTACGACTTTCGCCGGAATTGCGACACGCAATTCGGTTTCGGCAGCGGCTTTCGGTGTCGCTTTCAAAAAGCTGCGGATGCGCTACTTCGCCGGGATCATCCGAACGAGGTCGCGCGGATTGACATAGTCGAGCTGGAAGCGCGCTCGCTCGTCCAGCATGTCGGGGTCGATCTTCTCGGACCGCAGCAGCGACACCCGCTGTTCGCTCCTGGCGCGCTCACGCTTGAGCTGCGCCAGCTCGCTGGTCAGCGCGATGATCTCCTGGTCGAGCTCCTGGCGTGCGTTGAGGCCGTATTTGCCGGTATAGGCGTTGACGCCGAAATAACCGACGATGGCCGCTGCCATCGCATAGAGGGCAAGACCGGTCAGGATCGATTTCAGGCGCGCGCGGGAGACCATCCTGGCAGGATGGGACAGGTTGGTTAAGGGAGTGCTAATTGCCTTCCTCAATACATACGCCATCGTCATGCCCGGGCTTGTCCCGGGCATCCACATTCTTCGGTGAGGTCGGCAAAGACGTGGATGGCCGGGACAAGCCCGGCCATGACGGAGAGAGCGAGACCTCAGCCCTGATGTTTCGCCACATGCGCGGCGAAGGCGTCGATGAATTGCTGCAGCACCGTCTTGAGGGAGTCCTTGGTCAAATTGCCGTCCGCGTCGAAGGCGTCGCCGACGCCACTGAGGTAGATTTCCGGCTGCTGGAGAACCGGACCGGAAATGCCCGGCAGAATGTTCTGCAGATGCTTGGCCGCGCTGACGCCGCCGAGCAGCCCCGGCGAGTTGGAGATGATGCCGACCGGCTTGCCGAGAAACGAGCTCTTGCCGTAGGGCCGCGAGGCGACGTCGATGGCATTCTTCAGAACACCCGGGATCGAACGGTTGTATTCGGGCGTGACGAACAGGACGCCGTTCGACTTCTGGAGCTTTTCGCGGAAGGCGAGCCAGTCCGCGGGCGGCGCGCCCTCGAGGTCCTGGTTGAAGAACGAAATGCCTGCCGGCGTGACGACCTCGAGCTTGAGTGAGCCAGGCGCCAGCTTGGCGAGCGCATTGGCGATCTTGCGCGAGAAGCTGTCCTTGCGCAGGCTGCCGGCAATCGTGACGATGTTGTAGGCCATGAAATGTCCTCGAGGGCTTGAGCGGGAGTGCCCGGAGGGCACTTAAGCCATCCGGAGCAATGGATGCAAGTGCATGAATTGGTCCGGTTTGGAAACGCTGCGTTTCGCGAATGCAGCCCAAACAAATCGGGCCGCCAAGCGGCGCCCCGATCGTTCGCGCAAACGTCGCGTGCAGATCAGATCGTCGGATTCCACGCCGACGGGATCAGGCGATATTTGGCGCCGTCCTTCTCGACACGGCCGACCGAGGGAAAGGCGAAGTGAAAGCCGATCACGGTCGCCTTTTCCGCTGCCGCCATGTCGTAGAACTTGTGGCGCGTCGCCTGCGCCATCGCGGCGTCGTTGTCGAACACCACGTGCCAGTCCGGATTGCGCAGGAAGAACTCCGGAATGTTGGTGACGTCGGACTGGATCAGCACCTTGGCGTCGCCCGAGGCGACTGCGAAGGAGGTGTGCCCGGGCGTGTGGCCGGGTGTCGCGATGGAGGTGATGCCGGGCGCGACCTCCTTGCCCCACTCGTACTTCGTCACCTTGGATTCGAGGCCGGCGAAGGTCTTCTTCACGTTGGCGAAGTAGTTCTTCATCATCGGATTGGCCTCGGCCTTGGCGGCGTTGTCCTCGCTGGTCCAGAACTCCCAATCCTTGCCCGGCACCATGATCTCCGCATTCGGGAAGGCCAGCGCGCCGTCGGCCAAACGGATGCCGTTGGTATGGTCGGGGTGCAGATGCGACAACAGCACGACGTCGACGTTCTTGGCATCGACGCCGGCGGCTTGAAGGTTTTGCAGCGTGCGGCCGACCGCGCCCTTGCTCGCCTCGAAATTGGCAATGCCGTTGCCGGTGTCGATCAGGACCAGCTTGGAGCCGGTGTTGATGAGCTGCGGATTGAACGGCACGGTGACCATGCCCTTCGGCATGTAGGCCGCCTCCCCGGCCGCCAGCGCCTCCTCCTTCGGAATGTTGACGACGAACTTGTCCGGCATCGGGAAGGTGCGCGCGCCATCGTTGATCGAGGTGCACTCGAAGCTGCCGACCTTGTAGCGATAGAAGCCCGGCGCCTGCGTCCCGGCTGGCGGGGCTGAGGCATTCGCGGCGATGGGCCCGAGCCCGGTGACGGCCGCCGCGCCCATGGCGGCGGCGCCTGCGAGCAGGTGACGGCGATTGAGATCGGTCATGGAATGTCCCTTCTGAGCGCCTTGCGGTTCTTCCGCTTGAAATGGCGGCGGAATAATCCCCCGCGCCGCTCAGAAGGCAATACCTTCTTTCGGTGACGTGCCGTCGCACGTCACGATTATTTATTTGGGGCGGTGGGGAATTTTTTCGCCGGTGGCCTGTCCACGCCAGTATCGCTTCGGTGCATGGCCGTAGATTCGTTTGAAGGCATGCCCGAAGGCGCTCTCCGACGAGTATCCCAGCTGCGCGGCGGTTGCCGAGACGGTCGCACCACGTCGCAGCTGATCGCGCGCAAGCCGCATTCGCCACCGAAGGAGGTAGTCGAGCGGCGCCAGCCCCACCAGGGACTTGAACCGCTTCGAAAATGCGGATCGCGACATTGCGATCGCGTCGGCCAGTGCCTCCAGGGTCCAGGGGTGAGCAGCGTCTTCGTGCATCAGCCTGATTGCCTTGCCGATCCTGGCATCAACCAGCGCGTTGATCCATCCAAGTCCCTCGCCGGCATCCTGATCCAGCGCCGCGCGGAGCACCTGGACGAGCAGGACGTCGGCCAGCCTGTCGGTGAGTACGGCCGCTCCGATTCCCGTCCCCCTGATTTCAAGGTCGAGAATGTGGAGCGTGGAATGAATGACGGCTGCCGACGGACTGCGCGATGGTATGAGCAGAAAGCGAGGCAGCGCATCGAGCAGCAACTCGGCGTCCGATGCCTCGAAACCAAAACTGCCGGCAAGCAGAACGGTATCGCTCCCCGCGCCACGCGCTACATCCGACTGCGCCCAATCGAACGCCGTTATTCCGTCTTCGGGCGCGAGGCGTTCGTCGTTGGCCAGAATGTAGGCTGGTGCATTGGCCAGAAGAAAACAGTCGCCGGTGGCAAGCCGATGATGGGCTTCGTCGCCGAAATCGATCCAGCAATCGCCTCGGATGACCGCGCCGAACTTCAGGGCGGGTTTTGCCGGGAACCGATACGACCAATGCCCGCCCGCCTCGAACCTCGTGCAACGCGCGGCGCGAACGTCCAAGAGTGAGAAGGCCTGGGACAGAGGGTCCAAGGTCTTGCCCAACTGTCTACCCAAGTGCTTGTCGAAGCGCTCGTCCGAAAGTTTGTCCAAGGCTTGATCCGATCTCGACGATTTTCGAGCATTTCAAACATAGATCATCCTCGCTGCCGATGCGAATTTCATCGCGCAACGAATTGGATGGAACACCTATGACAGGCATCGCAGGCAAGGTCATCGCCATCACCGGCGCCAGCAGCGGAATTGGCGAAGCCACTGCCCGGCATCTCGCAGAACGTGGCGCCATCGTGGTCCTCGCCGCACGCCGTTCCGAGAGGCTGGAGATGCTGACCGCGAGCATCACCTCGAAGGGCGGAAAGGCGTTGTATCTCGTCACCGACGTCAGGCAGCGCGAGGATGTCGCCAGGCTCGTCGGTCTCGCAACAGACCGATGCGGAAAGCTGGACGTCATGATCAACAATGCCGGGATTGCACCGATTTCCCGTCTGGACGATCTGAGGGTCGACGATTGGGACGATATGATCGACGTGAACGTGAAAGGCGTGCTCTACGGGATCGCTGCGGCCCTTCCCGTCTTCCGTCGTCAGGGCTTTGGCCACTTCGTCAACACCCTGTCGACTGCCGGCATCAAGATCGTTCCGACAATGGCCGTCTACGCGGGATCGAAGAACGCCGTCAGGGCGATTTCCGAAGGGCTTCGTCAGGAGGCCGGCCCCTCGCTTCGGGTGACGACCATCTCCCCCGGTTATGTCGACACCGAGCTTCCATCCTCCATGACGGATTCCGCGCTACGGGCGGAGGGGCTGGCGAGCATGAAGGCGCTGGCCATTCCGGCGGGCGCGATCGCAGAAGCCATCGCGTTCGCGATAGCGCAACCGGATAGCGTGGATGTCGGCGAGATCGTCGTTCGCCCGACTGCTCAGGCATGAACATGTCGATCAAGCCGGGATAGACCGGCGCGACGGTCCCTGCCCCCGGAGGGTCACGCGCCGTTGCAGGTCTCGATTATTTATTCGGGTTGATGAGGAATTTTTCGCCGGTGGCACGTTTGGCGTACACCGCGATGTTGGCGGGATCGAGCACCTCGGGAAGCGACACCACCTTGGTGTAATGACTGGCGAAGGTGGTCTTCAGCTCGGACGCCACGCGCTGGCGCAGGCGGCCGATCTCGGCCGGGCCGATCTTCTGGAGGAACGGCGTCAGCAGCCAGCCGCCGACGCCCCAGCTCAGGCCGAACGAGCGGTTCAGCTCGGTCGGACGCGTGTCGAGGCTGCCATAGATATAGACCTGCTTGTACACGTTGGAGCCGTAGCGGCTGTACTCCTTCGCGGTCCTGTTGGCCGCGATTTCCATGGCGGTCAGAATCTGGCTCGCCAGCTTGCCGCCGCCGATCGCGTCGAAGGCGATGGTGGCGCCGGTTTCGACCAGCGCGTTGGTGAGGTCGTCCATGAAATCAGGCGCGCTGGAATCGACGACGTATTTGGCGCCGATCTTGTGCAGGATGTCGGCCTGCTCCTTGCTGCGGACGATGTTGACGAGGCCGATGCCGTCCTTGATGCAGATCTTGTTGAGCATCTGGCCGAGATTGGAGGCGGCGGCCGTGTGCACCAGCGCCTTGTGGTTCTCCCGCCGCATCGTTTCGGTCATGCCGAGCGCTGTCAGCGGATTGACGAACCAGGACGCGCCGTCGGCGGCCGTGGTGCCCGCCGGCAGCTCCATGACGTCGCGGACCTTGAGCACGCGGTACTGGCTGTACATCGCGCCACCGATCATCGACACCGTCTTGCCCATCAGCGCCTTCGCCGCGTCCGACGATCCGGTTCCGATCACCGTGCCGGCCCCCTCGTTGCCGACCGGCAGCGACTGATCGAACCTGGCCGTCATCATCCGCATCGCAGCTTCCGGTATCGTCGCCGTGATGACCGGCATCTCCTTGGTGCCGGAAGCCTTGGCGGCCGACATGTCGGCCGGCCCGATCAGGAGCCCGAGGTCGGAGGGGTTGATCGGCGAGGCTTCGACGCGAACCGCGACCTCGTCGTCGGCCGGCTCGGGCGTCGGGACATTGACGAGCGACAATTCCAGCTCGCCGCTCTTCTTCAACAGCGAACGCAGTTGCAGTCCGGTCTTGCCGTCGCTCATGTCGATCCTCCCCTGTCCGTCTTTGCGCGGCGCCGGCTTATGCCAGCGCCTTCAGTGCCGCCCTGCCGCCGTAGAGCGCCTGCTTGCCGAGCTGCTGCTCGATGCGCAGGAGCTGGTTGTATTTGGCGGTGCGATCGGAGCGTGCAAGGGAGCCGGTCTTGATCTGGCCGCAATTGGTGGCGACCGCGAGGTCGGCGATGGTGGAATCCTCGGTCTCGCCCGAGCGGTGCGACATCACCGAGGTGTAGCCGGCCTTGTGCGCCATTTCGACGGCGGCGAGCGTCTCGGTCAGCGTGCCGATCTGGTTGACCTTGATCAGGATCGAGTTGGCGCGGCCCGCCTTGATGCCTTCGGCGAGGCGCTTGACGTTGGTGACGAAGAGATCGTCGCCGACCAGCTGGCACTTCTTGCCGATGAGATCGGTGAGCTCCTTCCAGCCGTCCATGTCGTCTTCCGACATGCCGTCCTCGATGGTCACGATCGGATAGCGCGAGACAAGGTCTGCAAGATACTTCGCCTGCTCGGAGATCGAGCGGGTCTTGCCCTCGCCTTCGTAGACGTATTTGCCGTCCTTGAAGAACTCGGTCGAGGCGCAGTCGAGGCCGAGCACGATGTCGGTGCCCGCCTTGAAGCCGGCCTTGCCGATCGCGTTCATGACGAAGTCGAGCGCGGCATCCGCCGACGGCAGGTTCGGCGCGAAGCCGCCCTCGTCGCCGACATTGGTGTTGTGGCCGGCTTTCTTGAGCTCCGACTTCAGCGTGTGGAACACCTCAGCGCCGTAGCGCAGGCCCTCGGCAAAGCTCGACGCGCCGACGGGGAGGATCATGAACTCCTGGAAGTCGATCGGGTTGTCGGCATGCACGCCGCCGTTGATGATGTTCATCATCGGCACCGGCAACAGGCGCGCCGAGGTGCCGCCGACGTAACGGTAGAGCGGCATGTCCAGCGAGTTCGCGGCGGCCTTGGCGCAGGCGAGCGAGACGCCGAGGATGGCATTGGCGCCCAGCCGGCTCTTATTCGGCGTGCCATCGAGGTCGATCATGATCTGGTCGATCTGGGCCTGCTGCTCGACATCGAGGCCGCTCAGGGCCTCGAAGATCTCGCCGTTGACAGCGCCAACCGCCTTGGTCACGCCCTTGCCGAGATAGCGGGCCTTGTCGCCGTCGCGCAGTTCCACGGCCTCATGGGCGCCGGTGGAGGCGCCCGACGGCACCGCGGCGCGGCCGAGTGCGCCGTCCTCCAGCACGACATCGACCTCGACGGTGGGATTGCCCCGGCTATCGAGGATTTCGCGTCCGATGATGTCGATGATGGCGGTCATGAGGGCCTCTTTTCCGGGAACGAAGGGGGCAGTTGGCGGTGCTTCTACCGCAATGCATCGAAGTGGAAAAGGCCGGGTGACGGCCGCCCGATGATTGGCTAAGAGGTCCACCCCGGAGGCGGCCTGATGTCGAAAAAGCCCAGCAAATCGAACAACTCACCTGAGAACTCAGGTTCTTTGCAGCTTGGCCGTGCCGTGGAATGGCCGGATATGCCGGAGAAGGCTCGACTCGACCGCGTGCCCAATCCGCAAGAAGGGACCGACTATCTGGTGCGCTTCACCGTGCCGGAATTCACCTCCCTCTGCCCGGTGACGGGCCAGCCTGACTTCGCGCATCTGATGATCGACTACGCACCGGGTGCGTGGCTGCTGGAGTCGAAGTCCCTCAAGCTCTACATCGCCAGCTTCCGCAACCACGGCGCCTTCCACGAGGACTGCACCGTGATGATCGGCAAGCGTATCGCCAGCGAGATCAAGCCGAAATGGCTGCGCATCGGAGGCTACTGGTATCCGCGCGGCGGCATCCCGATCGACGTGTTCTGGCAGACCGGCCGCGTACCGAAGGGCCTGTGGGTGCCCGAGCAAGGCGTCGCGCCGTATCGCGGGCGGGGCTAGTTGGAGAACAAGACGATGAAACCAATCTCGACAACGTTCCGCAATTTTGCGCTAGGCATCCTCGGCGTCCTCTTGCTGACCGGCGCTTCGGATGCCGCTGAGGTGCGGGTGATGATTTCGGGCGGACTGACGGGCGCCTACAAGTCGCTCGTGCCGGAATTCGAGAAGGCCACTGGCAACAAGGTGCTCACGGAATATGGGCCGTCGATGGGGACGACCGCAAACGCGATCCCGGTGCGGCTCGAGCGCGGCGAGCCGGCCGATGTCCTGATCATGGTGGGCTATGCCCTCAACGACCTCGCGAGCAAAGGCAAGGTCGTCGCCGGTAGCCAGGTCGATCTCACGAGGTCGCCGATCGGAATCGCCGTGAAATCGGGTGCGCCGAAGCCGGACATCAGCTCTGCCGATGCCATCAAGCGCGCGCTGCTGGCGGCAAAGACGATCGCCTATTCCGACAGCGCCAGCGGCGTCTACGTCTCGACCGAGATGTTCGACAAGCTCGGCATTGCCGACGTCATGAAGGACAAGGCGCGCAAGATTCCGGCAACGCCGGTCGGCGAGATCGTCGCGCACGGCGAGGCCGAGCTCGGATTTCAGCAGATCAGCGAATTGAAGCCCGTCAAGGGCATCGACATCGTCGGACCACTGCCGGACGAATTGCAGAAGATCACGATCTTCTCGGCTGGGATCGCGACGGGCGCCAAGGAGCCGGAGGCTGGCCGCGCCTTGATAAACTTCCTCGCTTCCCCCGCCGCACGCGAGGCGATCATCGCGAGCGGAATGGAGCCGATCCCGACCGGAGCCAATTAATACGCGCTGAGCAAATCGACCTTGGCGTTAGCCGCGACGAGCCGCCGCGCCAGGATCGCGGCGAGATTGCGCATGATCTTCAGCGACGTCTCCGGGTGCAGCCGGCGGTAATCGGCAAAGCTGTCCAGCGGCAGTTCGAGGCAGGTGACGGGCGTGTCGGCGAAGACGTCTGCGCTCCGGCTTTGCTCCAGGATCGCCATCTCGCCGAATTCCATGCCGGGGCCAAGCGAGGCGAGCCGCACGCCGCTCGGCAGCTTCACGCTGACCATGCCGCTCTGGAGAAAGAACAGCGAATTGGCGGGCTCGCCTGCCGTGACGATGCGCTTGCCGGCCGCGTAATGCCGCGTGGTCGACAGCTTGACGATCGCGGCGATCTCGTCGGCGTCGAGTTCGGCGAGCAACGCCTGTTCGCCCAGTTGCGCGCTCTCTTTGAGATCGGTGAAACCGCCGAAGCGGTAGATCACCTGGTCCTCGGCCCATTCGATGGCATCGTCGAGCAGCGCGAAGCGGCGCAGCCGGCGCGGCTCGGCGGTGCGTGCGGCGATCGCGCTCCACACCGAGGAGGTGCCCTCGAAGCCGGACAGAATGGTGGTCACTCCGGCATTGCCGAGTGCAGTCAGTGTCTCGCCGAGCAGCTCCGCGCCGGCCGCGGTGATGTCGGGGACGCGGCGGAAATCGATGATCAGAAGCGGCGCGTCCGGCGGCTCGCTGCTGAGCTTTCGCGTCACATAGTCGATGGTGCCGAAATTCATCGCGCCGACAAGTTCGAGCACACGGACGTTGCTGTGGCGCTCGTCGAGGATCTGCTGCTCGTGCGGCTGGCGGCTGCGGCGCGAGGAGATCCCGTAGATGTCGTAATCCGCCATGATGCTGGTGCGCACGTCGGCATTGCGGTTGAGCATGTGCAGGTCGAACCGCGCCGACAGCGCCTCGCAGACCTTCAGGCCGCGCACGCTGTTGAAATGGTCGTCGAGCAGCGGCGAGAAGGTGCCGAGACCCATCTGCGAGGGCAGCGCCGCGACGATACCGCCGCCGACGCCGCTCTTGGCGGGGATACCGACGCGATAGGTCCACTCGCCGGCATAGTCGTACATGCCCGAGCTCGTCATCACCGACAGCGTGCGCGCAACGATGTGCGGCGTGATCACCTGTACGCCCGTCACTGGATTGATGCCGCGGTTCGCAAGCGTTGCCGCCATCACAGCCAGATCGCGGGCCGTGACGAGGATGGCGCACTGGCGGAAATAGACGTCGAGCACGGCATCGACGTCATCCGGCAGCACCGCGTAATTCCGAAGCAGCCAGGCAATGGCGCGGTTGCGATTGCCAGTCGCCGTCTCTGAGGCATGAACGGCATCATCGACGCCGAGCTGGCGGCCCGCGAACTCGCTGAGCTTGGCGCGGACGCGCTCGAAGGCGCCCTTCCCGTCCACCTCGTAGATCAGGCCCGAGCAGGCGATCGCGCCGGCATTGACCATTGGGTTGAAGGGACGGTTGTCGTTGGTGAGCCGGATCGAATTGAACGCCTCGCCGCTCGGTTCGACCCCGATGGTGGCCGCGACACGCTCTTCGCCGACCATCTCCAACGCCAGCGCAAAGACGAACGCCTTCGACACCGACTGGATCGTGAACGGCACTGCGCTGTCGCCAACCTCGTAGACATGGCCGTCGATGGTAACGAGCGCGATGCCGAAATGATCGGGGTTGGCGCGCTTCAGCTCGGGGATGTAGTCGGCAAGCACGCCGGAATGATCGAGCCTGAACTCCTCATGGCAATCGGATAGGAAGCGGCGGAGCGGAGGCCTGGTGGGATACCCGGTCGATCCAGGCGTGCCTGCTGGGCTGGGCAAACGGTCGGGCTGCGCATCCACGGTCTCACACCTCGATTTGCCCAGATTAAAAGCAATTCGTGTGCCATGCATACGCGACTAACGGTGTCATGGTGGGGCGACAGCCCACTCCAGGGCGCCCCCTGGACGTCAGCGCGCATCCGCCGGCGCGCGCTGCTTGAGCAGTCGGGCGCAGACGAGGCCCAGCACCACCATGATCCCTGCGCTCGCGAACAGCGTCGGCATCTTGCCGGCGTGCTGAAGCCCGAAGCCATAGGCGAGCGGCCCCACGGTCTGCCCCATGAAGAAGAAGAACGAATGCAGCGACAGCGCGGTGGCGCGCGCCTCGACCGAGAGCTCGCTGGCAAACACCTGGAGACAACCATGGGCAATGTAGAATCCCCAGCCCATCACGACGAGGTTCAGCGCCTGAACCTCCCAGCGCGGACCGAAAGCCACGGCGACGAGCTGCGAGGCCACCAGCGTCATGCCTGCGATCATCATGCCCTTCACGCCCAGCCAAGGCAGCAGCCGCGACACCGTCAGCGTGTAGAACAGGCCGCCGACCGCAAAGCCGGCGATGACGATGCCCGCGATCGACAGCGAGGTCTGGCCGAGCTCGAACAGGAACGAGGCGATGTAGGGAAACAGCCCGAGCACGCAGCAGCCTTCGATGAACACCGCCGAGTAGCAGACATAGGCGTTCGGATTGGTGAAGATGGTGCGATAGCCGGCCTTCAGCGCCGACAGGCTCGTCTTCGGCGGATGCTTGACCTTGGCGCCACGGAAGCCGGCCGCAACGGCGATCGAGGCGACGATCACGAGCGCGCCGAGCACCGCCAGCACGCCACGCCAGCCGAGGAAATCGCCGATCAGGCCGGAAGCCGAGGCGCCGAGCAGATTTCCGGTCATGGCGCCGGCGAGCGTGCGGCTGATCGCGACCTGGCGTTTGTCGGGCCCGACGAGATCGCTGGTGAGGCTCAGCGCCACCGGAAAAACGCCGCCGGAGCCGATGCCGGCCAGGATGCGGGTCGCGAACAGAACCGAGAACGAGGACGAGAGCGCGCCGAGGATGTTGGCAAGGCCGAGCAGCGCGAGGCAGCCGATCATCAGCCGCGTCTTGCCGAACAGATCGGCGGCGGCGCCGATGATCGGCTGGATGATCGAGAAGGTAAAAGCGAACACCGCGGCAAAGCCCGCGGCAGTGGCGATGCTGACGCCAAAATCCTCGGCGACGTGCGGCAGCACCGGATCGAGCGCGCGCGCCGACAGGGCTGCGGCGAAGCTGGCGCCTGATATGACGTAGAGCGCTGTCGGCAAGCCGTGATCGTGCGGCCGCGCCTCGCCTTCCTGCATCAGCGCGGATTCTTTGCGAGAACGTCGAATGCCATCAGCCTGGCGATCAGCGCCTCGAACTCGCGCAGGGGCACCATGTTGGGTCCGTCCGAGGGCGCGCGGTCGGGATCAGGATGAGTCTCGATGAACACGCCGGCAACGCCGACCGCAACGGCCGCGCGTGCGAGCACCGGCACGAATTCGCGCTCGCCGCCCGACGAGGTCCCCTTCCCGCCCGGCTGCTGCACCGAATGGGTGGCGTCGAAGATCACGGGCGCGCCGGTGGTACGCGCCAGGATCGGCAGCGCGCGCATATCGGAGACCAGCGTGTTGTAGCCGAAGGACACGCCGCGCTCGGTGACGAGCACGTTGGGATTGTCAGCGCCGGTGATCTTGCTCACCACATTGGCCATGTCCCAGGGCGCCAGGAACTGGCCCTTCTTGACGTTGACGACCTTGCCGGTTGCGGCCGCAGCCAGAAGGAGATCGGTCTGCCGGCATAGGAACGCAGGGATCTGCAGGATGTCCACGGCCTGCGCCACCTCGGCGCATTGCGTGGCCTCGTGCACGTCGGTCAGCACCGGCAGGCCGAGCGATGATCGGATCTCGGCGAAGATCGGCAGCGACTGGGCGAGGCCAAGCCCGCGCGCCGCCGACGCGCTGGTGCGGTTGGCCTTGTCGAAGGAGGTCTTGTAGACGAGGCCGATGTTCAGCCGCGCGGCGATCTCCTTCAGCGCGGAGGCGACCTCCAGCGCATGCTGGCGGCTCTCGAGCTGGCACGGCCCGGCAATGATCGAGATCGGCAGATCATTGCCGAACTTGACCGTGCCAATGGTGACGACCGGCGCCGCTGAATTCGAAGAGCTCAAGACAAATCCCTCATTTCGGCGCGACCATAGCCGTGATGAGGGTCGGATCAACCCTCTTCCGCCCGGGCCGTTCGAATATCAGGGTTGCGCCAGGGTTCCCCGTTGCGGCAGGGAGGGCTACTTCACCGCCGAGAAGGCGGTGGGCGCCAGGATTTGGCTGACGATGTTGCCGACGATCTGGCCGTCAGCCTCCGACTTCGCCCGCGCCTCGAGCCAGTCCGGGTCGGTCATGAACGCACCCCACTTCTTCTCACGCTCGGCGAGCGACTCCCAGGCGAGGAAATAGGTCAGCTCCTGGTTGGATTCACCGATCAGCGTCGTGAAGAACCCGGCCTGACGGATGCCATGCTTCTCCCACAGGTTCAGCGTGACGGTCTCGAACCGCCTCAAGAGCGCCGGCAGCCGGCCGGGCACGCAGCGATAGACGCGCATCTCGTAGATCATTCATGCTCCTCCCCAAACAGGTCCGGCGGTTATACCGGCTGGTCACGACAGTGTCTTGAGCCTCGCCCGGCCGCCCCCGTAGCGTCCCGCGCATGGCTGGACAGCTACCGGCACTGCGCCGCCCCGGGCTCCCGCAATGCTGCCGCAATGATCGGGCCGCTAGAAAGGCTCAGTTGCGGTTTAGGTGCCTGTTAAATGCGGATTTTGCTCGTCGAGGATGAAGCGGAGATGGCCGGTGCGCTGGCCTCGGCGCTGAAGCGCTACGACATGGTGGTGGACCATGCCCCGACGCTCGCCGAGGCGGAGGAGGCCATTTCGGCCGACGTCCATGCCGCGGTCCTGCTCGACCGCCAGCTTCCCGACGGCGATGGCCTTGCCCTGATCCCAAAGCTCCGTGCGCGCGCCGACGGCGTGCCGATCATCGTCCTGACCGCGCGCGGGGAGCTCGCCGACCGCATCGCCGGGCTCGACAGCGGCGCCGACGACTATCTGGCAAAACCGTTTGCAGTCGAGGAGCTGCTGGCGCGGCTGCGCGCCGTGCTGCGGCGGCCCGCCGGCCTCTCCCCCGAAATCATCCGCGCGGGCCGCCTCGCCTTCGATGTCGGCCATCGCGAGGCCAGCATCGACGGCCAGCCGTTCGAGCTGCCGCGCCGCGAGCTCCTGGTGCTGGAAGCCCTGGTTCGTCGCATGGGACGAACCGTGCTGCGCTCGGCGCTGGAAGAGGCGGTCTACAATTTCGACGACGAGATCCAGTCGAACGCGCTCGACACGCATGTCTCGAGGCTCCGGCGAAAGCTCGCGGAGGCGGATGCGGGTATCGAGATCCACGGCATTCGCGGCGTTGGCTATCTGCTCAAGAAGTTGCCATGAGCAAACACGACGACCCCTATTGCTTGCGCTCGCGGCTGAGCTGGCGCCTGCTCTCGCTTCAGGCCGCGATCCTGGTCGCGCTGATTGCAATCGTCCTCGCCGGGCTTTGTGCCTCCGGCTTCGTGCTGGCCGAGAGGGACGAGGACCGCGTCATCGATGTCGTCCAGCGCGCGCTCACGCGCGACGCGCAAGGCGGATTGGCCTTGCGGCCGACGGCCGAGCTGAACCAGTTGCGCAGTGAGACGCCAGACCTCTGGTTCCTGGTGCGCGACCGGCTGGGGCGTTCGCTCAGCGAAGGCTCCGTGCCGGCCGAATTCGCCGCGATCGGCGGTGGTCTCGACCAGATCAGCCAGGCGCGGCTCGGCTGGCAGCTGCTCGAGGACGATCCGCGCAAGCCGGCGGCGCGGCTGAAGCGGGTCGACACCGACGCCGGCAATGTGCAGGTCGTCACCGCAACGCAAGGACGTCTCACCGGCGCCAAGGCGCTGTTCACGACCTCACTCGCGTTCCTCGGCATTGCCCTGCCCGGCCTGCTGCTGATGGGAACGGCGACGTTCATCGCAACGCCGATGATCCTGCGGAGCACGTTCAGGGGGCTCGATTCCGCAGCGGACGAGGCCCGGCGCATCGATATTCATCAGCGCGGCGCGCGGCTCCCGGTGGAGCGGATCCCGCTGGAGGCGCTGCCGCTCGTGACCGCGATCAACGACGCGCTGGCGCGGCTCGACCAGGGCTATACCCGCCACAGGCGGTTTGTCGCGGATGCGGCGCACGAGCTTCGCACACCGATCGCCATTCTGAACACGCGGCTGGAATCGCTTGCCCCAGGACCGGACAAGACCCGCCTGCTGGAAGATTCCGCACGGCTGGCGACGCTCGCCGACCAGCTGCTCGATATCCAGCGGCTCGACCATTGCTGCCATCCCTTCACCAGCGTCAATCTCGCCGCCGTTGCGCAAAGCGTCGCCGCCGACCTCGCGCCGCTGGCAATTGCCGCCGGCTACGAGCTGGCGCTTGATGCGCCGGCGACACCGGTCGAGACGACCGGCGATGCGGCAGCCCTGGAGCGCGCACTGACCAATCTCGTGCAGAACGCGATCCAGCACGGCCCCCGCCGCGGCACGATCGGGATTCGCGTCAGCACGCCCGCGACTATCGAGGTCACCGATGAAGGCCGCGGAATTCCTGCCGATCAGCGCGAACAGATCTTCGAGCCGTTCTATCGGCTGATGCCGCTCGATCGCGGCGCCGGCCTCGGCCTCAACATGGTGCGCGAGATCGTGCAGCTGCATGGCGGCCAGGTCTCCGTAGCGGACGGGCCGGAGGGCGGAGCCTGTTTTCGGATGACGCTGCCGCCGGTCCGACAGAGTTGATTCAATCCGCATTCGCCGCTGAAGCGCAATGCAGTCGCAATGCACCTCCGCAACATTGCATCCGTCGCACCTCTGATCTCAGGAGGTGCAAACCAATGCCGGAGTGCGCATGCCCAACGATTTCCTTTCCTTCTTCCTGTCCTGGATGTCGTCCCCGCGTCGTGTCGGCGCAGTCGCGCCGTCGGGCGCGGCGCTCGCCGATCTCATCACGCGCGAGATCAGCGCATCGACTGGGCCGATTCTCGAGCTCGGGCCCGGCACCGGCGCATTCACCTACAAGCTGCTCAAACGCGGCGTCCGGCCGCAGGATCTCACGCTGATCGAATACGGCTCCGACTTCATGAAGCTCCTGCAAGTGCGCTTTCCCGGGGCGCGCGTGCTGTGGATGGACGCGGCACGGCTTGCGAGCGAGCGCCTCTACGATGGCGCCCCCGTCGGCGCAGTCGTGAGCGGGCTGCCGCTGCTCAACATGTCGAGGCGCAAGGTCATCTCGATCCTCAGCGGCGCGTTCAGCTATCTCCGCCCGGGCGGCGCCTTCTACCAGTTCACCTATGGCATGAGCTGCCCGGTGCCGCGGCCCCTGCTCGACCGGCTGGGCCTGCGCGCAAAGCTCGTGGATCGCGCCTTGCTGAACGTGCCACCTGCCGCCGTCTACAGGCTGACGCGGCGACCACAGATGAAGCTGATCACGGGATCGCTTGCGCCTGAACCGTCAGCGCGGGTCGCCTTGGCGCCGATGCATCACGCGCGCGACCACTCCGCCGCGCGCTGAGCGGTCAGACCAGCCGGCTCTGCACCATCGCCGCCTGAATGAACGACGCGAACAGCGGATGCGGCTCGAACGGCCGCGACTTCAGCTCGGGGTGGAACTGGACACCGATGAACCAGGGATGATCCTCGTACTCGACGATTTCAGGCAGCACGCCGTCGGGCGAAAGCCCCGAGAATTTCAGGCCGTGCTGCTCGAGGCGATCCTTGTAGGCGGTGTTGACCTCGTAGCGATGGCGGTGACGCTCGGAGATCTCGGTCGCGCCGCCATAGACCTGCGAAACCCGGCTGCCGCGATTGAGCGCGGCGGGATAGGCGCCCAGCCGCATCGTGCCGCCGAGGTCGCCGGCCTGCGAGCGCTTCTCGAGCTCGTTGCCGCGCAGCCATTCCGTCATCAGGCCAACCAGCGGCTCCTTGGTGGGACCGAACTCGGTGGAGTTGGCGTCCTCGATGCCGACGAGGTTTCGCGCGGCCTCGATCACCGCCATCTGCATGCCGAAGCAGATGCCGAAATACGGAACGTCGCGCTCGCGTGCGAACTGCGCCGCCCTGATCTTTCCTTCCGCGCCACGCTGGCCGAAACCGCCGGGCACAAGGATGCCGTTGACGTGCTCGAGGAACGGCGCCGGATCCTCCTTCTCGAAGATCTCGCTCTCGATCCAGTCGAGATTGACCTTCACCTTGTTGGCAATGCCGCCATGCGAGAGCGCCTCGATCAGCGACTTATACGCATCCTTCATGCCGGTATACTTGCCGACGATGGCGATGGTGACGTTGCCTTCGGGGTTGCGGATGCGCTCGTTGATCTCCTGCCAGCTGCGCAGCTCCGGCGGAATGCGCGAGGCGATGCCGAAGGCCGCGAGCACTTCGTCGTCGAGACCCGCATTGTGATAGGCCTCAGGCACGGCGTAGATGTTGTCGACGTCGCGCGCCTCGATCACGGCGCTTTCGCGCACGTTGCAGAACAGCCCGAGCTTGCGCCGCTCCTCCTTCGGGATCTCGCGGTCGGTGCGGCAGAGCAGGATGTCCGGCTGGATGCCGATCGAGCGCAGCTCCTTCACCGAGTGCTGCGTCGGCTTGGTCTTGAGCTCACCGGCGCTCGGGATATAGGGCAGCAGCGTGAGGTGGATGTAGACGGCATGATCGCGCGGCAGCTCGTTCTTGAGCTGGCGGATCGCCTCGAAGAACGGCAGGCCCTCGATGTCGCCGACGGTGCCGCCGATCTCGACCAGCACGAAGTCGTAATCGTCATTGCCGTCGAGGACGAATTCCTTGATGGCGTTGGTGACGTGCGGAACCACCTGGATGGTCGCGCCGAGATAGTCGCCGCGGCGCTCCTTGGAGATGATGTCCTGGTAGATGCGCCCCGTCGTGATGTTGTCGGCCTTGGTCGCCGGCCGCCCGGTGAAGCGCTCGTAGTGACCGAGATCGAGATCGGTCTCCGCGCCGTCGTCGGTCACGAATACTTCGCCGTGCTGGTACGGCGACATCGTTCCGGGATCGAGGTTGAGATAGGGGTCGAGCTTGCGGAGGCGGACCTTGTAGCCCCGGGCCTGCAGCAGGGCACCGAGTGCCGCTGAAGCCAAACCCTTGCCGAGCGAAGAAACCACGCCGCCGGTGATGAATATGTACCGCGCCATGGGACTTAACCTCTAATCCCCTAAATTCGATTCGCCAAAGCGATTCGTATTCCGCCCCAAAAGATTTTGCGGGCTGTGGGTGAGCCAGAACTAACAGTGGTGACAGTGCCTTGATGGGGATTTTTGATGCAGGACGGTAGCAGCCGGCCTGCATGGCCCCCCTGCTTTATTGCGAACGCGGCACCTGCGGACCAGACGGCGCCTGGTTCTGCTGCTCGTCGGCCTTCTTCAGCGAATCCAGGATGCCGCCCGAGGTCGGCGGCGCGATCGGCGATCCGCCGGCCGGCTGGGTCTGCGACGCAGGCGCGCCAATGATCGATGACGGCTTGCGGTCGTAGCCGGCGTACCAGGACAGGAACAGACTGGTGAGAAAGAAGCCGACGGCCAGGATCGCGGTGGTCCGCGTCAAAAGGTTCGCAGTGCCGCGGCTCGACATGAAGCCGGCGCCTCCGCCCATGCCGAGCCCGCCGCCTTCCGACTTCTGGAGCAGGACGGTGCCGATCATGACGGCGACGATCATGAGGTGGATGACGATGACAACGGTCTGCATAATATCCTTCCGTCACAAGCGGACGGCGCCTGACGGCGGCCGATCGCGCTTCGCGGTTTTCCTGAAGTTGCGCGGTGTTACACGATCGGGAGGGGTATTGCCACCCCCGATCGGATCCGAACCCAACGGTTTGAACGAGCCGGGCAGCGCTTAGTTAGGACAGCCTTTGGCGATCGCAAGGAAGTCGGCTGCTTTCAGGCTGGCGCCGCCGACCAGCGCGCCGTTGACGTTTTTCACCGCCATCAGTTCGGCCGCATTCGAGGGCTTGACCGATCCGCCGTAGAGGATGCGCATTCCGGCACCTTCGGCTTTGAACCGGGAGATCAGGAATTCCCGGATAAAGCCATGAATCTGCTCGACATCCTTGGCTGTCGGCGTCAGCCCGGTGCCGATCGCCCAGACCGGTTCGTAGGCCACAACCAGATTGGCTGCGGTGGAACCGTCTGGCAGTGAGCCGTCGAGCTGGCCACGCAGGATGTCCAGGGTTTGGCCGGCATCGCGCTGGCCTTGCGTCTCGCCGATACAGACGATCGCCGTCGCCCCAGCGCGCCAGGCGGCTTCGGCCTTCTGGCGGACCAGAGCGTCGCCCTCGCCGTGATCGGCGCGGCGCTCGGAATGGCCGACGATGATGGCGGTTGCGCCGGCATCCACCAGCATTTCGGCGGCGACATCACCGGTATGGGCGCCGGAGGCCTTGGGATGGCAGTCTTGGGCCCCCACCGCGACCTTTTTGCCGCGCGCCTTGTCGGCGAAGGCGGCGACCAGGGTCGCCGGCGGGCAAACCATCAGGTCGGCCTTGCCAGCTACGTCTGCCGCACCGTTGAGCATGGCGTCGAATTCGGCAGCCTGGGCTTTCAGCCCGTTCATTTTCCAGTTGCCGGTAATCAGCGGTCGGATGGCGTCGGTCATGTCAGGGTCCAGCGAAATGAGGTTTGTCGATGCGCTAGCAGAGCTGTCGCGGCAGTTCCAGATTCTTGTTTTGACGCGTTTTCTTGAAGCGGACCGGGTCGACTTCGCTGAAAAACGCTTTGGGGCCTTTAACCGCAGTCTCGAGCAGCCGCGTGAGGCGAGGTTGCGGGGGGAAAGCCGCCACTTTATGATGAACTATCAATTTGGTGACGCGCTTTTGCGGAATCTGCATTAAGACGCGCTCCGTTCCCCTCCTGACCAAACAAGTTGGACCAAATGCTTCGAGGAATGCGCAAGGCCTCATCAAACTGGCTCGGCAAGACCATCATGGCCATCGTGATGGGCGTGTTGATCATCAGTTTCGGCGTTTGGGGCATCGCCGACATCTTCAAAGGCTTCGGGCAGTCCACGGTGGCCAAGGTCGGCAGCACGGAGATTTCGCTCAACGAGTTCCGCCAGATCTACACCGACCGCCTGCAGCAGATCAGCCGCCAGTTCGGCCGGCCGTTGACGCCCGACCAGGCCCGCGCCTTCGGCCTCGATCGCCAGGTGCTGCAGCAGACCATCGCGGAAGCCGCCCTCGACGAAGAGGCGCGCCGGCTCGGGCTCGGCCAGACCGACGACCAGATCCGCCAGGTCATCATGAACGATCCCAACTTCAAAGGCGTCGGCGGCAATTTCGATGCGAACCGCTTCCAGGCCGTGATCCGCAATTTCGGCTATACCGAGCAGCGCTACGTCACCGAGCAACGCAAGGTGTCGCTGCGCCGCCAGATCACCGGCACGATCGGCGCCGGCCTTGAGCCGTCGAAGGCCATGATCGACGTGCTGACGCGCTTCCAGAACGAGCAGCGCGCCATTGAATTCGTCAAGCTCGACGCCGCGCAGGCGGGCACCATCGACGCGCCCTCGCCCGAAGCCCTCGCCACCTATTTCGAGGATCACAAGGTCCAGTTCCGCGCGCCCGAATACCGCAAGATCGCCTTCGTCGTGATCTCGCCGGAAGACATCGGCAAATGGACCGAGGTCTCCGACGACGACGCCAAGAAGGTGTTCGAGCAGCGCAAGGACCAGCTTGGCACCCCGGAGAAGCGACAAATCCAGCAGATCGTGTTTCCGAGCGTCGCCGAAGCGCAAGCCGCACGCGAACGTCTCGTCGGCGGGCTCTCGTTCGAAGACCTCGGCAAGGAGCGAGGGCTGAGCGCCTCCGACATCGACCTCGGGCTCGTGACCAAGTCTTCGCTCACTCCCGCGGTCGGCGATGCCGCCTTCTCGCTTCCTGCCGGCGAAATCAGCCAGCCGATCCAGAGCGGACTTGGCGTTGCGATCGTCAAGGTCGACAAGATCGAGCCGGGCAAGGAGGCGGACTACGCCAGCGTTGCCGGCGAAATCAAACGCGAGATCGCCACCGAACGGGCCCGCGTCAAGGTCGCAGATCTCCGCGACAAGATGGAAGACGAGCGTGGCGGCGGCTCCAGCGTGATCGACGCGGCGCAGAAGCTCGGCCTCACCGCCGTGACCATCGACGCCGTCGACCGTTCCGGCCGCGCCCCGAACGGCCAGCCGGTCGCCAGCATCCCGCAGGGTCTCGACGTGGTGTCGCAAGCCTTCAACACCGACGTCGGTGTCGACAACGACGCAATCTCGTTCAAGGGCGGCTATGTCTGGTATGACGTGCTCGCCATCACGCCCTCGCGCGACCGCAATCTCGACGAGGTCCGCGACCAGGTCGAGGCGCGCTGGCGCCAGGACCAGATCGCGGCCAGGCTGAAGGCCAAGGCGACGGAAATGGTGCAGAAGCTCGAAGCAGGCGGCAAGCTCGCTGACGAGGCCGCCGCTGTTGGCGCCAAGGTCGAGACCGCGACCGGCTTCAAGCGCGACGACTCGCCCGCCGGCGTGCCCGCCACCGTCGTGTCGGCTGCGTTCCGCACCGCCAAGGACGGCGTCGGACAGACGGCCGTGAGCGGCGGCAGCGAGGTCATCGTCTTCCGCGTCACCGACATCGTCGATCCCGCGGTCGATGTTGCCTCCGACGCGGTCAAGAAGCTGAAGGAGAGCCTCGACCGGGCCCTGACCGAGGAGCAGGTCGCCTCCTACGTCAACAAGCTCGAGACCGACATCGGAACCACCATCAATCAGGCCGCCTTCGCGCAGGTGACCGGCGCGAACCAGTGAGTTGAAAGCACGCGATGGACGACCTGAAATCGATCATTGGAAAAGTGGCGACCGGCGCCAGCCTGTCGCGTGACGAAGCCGCTTCCGCCTTCGACGCCATGATGTCGGGCGAGGCCACGCCGTCGCAGATGGGCGGCCTGTTGATGGCGCTCCGCGTGCGCGGTGAGACCGTGGACGAGATCACGGGCGCCGTCTCCGCCATGCGCTCCAAGATGCTGACCGTGACGGCGCCGCCCGATGCCGTCGACATCGTCGGCACCGGCGGCGACGGCTCCGGCTCGGTCAACGTCTCGACCTGCGCCTCCTTCATCGTCTCGGGCGCCGGCGTGCCGGTCGCCAAGCACGGCAACCGCGCGCTGTCGTCGCGCTCGGGCGCCGCAGACGTGCTGGCCTCGCTCGGGGTGAAGATCGACCTGAAGCCGGGGCAGGTCGGACGCTGCGTGCGCGAATGCGGCATCGGCTTCATGTTCGCTCCCGCCCACCACCCCGCGATGAAGAACGTCGGCCCGACCCGGGTCGAGCTTGCCACGCGCACGATCTTCAACCTGCTCGGCCCTCTGTCCAATCCGGCCGGCGTGAAGCGGCAGATGGTCGGCGTGTTCTCCAGGCAATGGGTGCAGCCGCTGGCGCAGGTGCTGAAGAACCTCGGCTCGGAATCCGCCTGGGTCGTGCATGGCTCCGACGGCCTCGACGAGATCACCCTCACCGGCCCGACCTTCGTCTCCGCACTCCACAATGGCGAGATCCGGAATTTCGAGGTGACGCCCGAGGAGGCCGGACTGTCGCGCTGCGAGGCCGGTGCGCTCAGGGGCGGTGACGCCGATGCCAATGCGATCGCGCTGCAAAGCGTGCTCGACGGCAAGCCGAGCCCCTATCGCGACGTCGCGCTGATCAATGCCGCGGCCGCGCTGGTCGTGGCCGGCCGCGCCAAGGACCTCAAGGAGGGCGTCGCGATCGGCGCCCGCTCAATCGACAGCGGCGCGGCCAACGCGAAGCTGAAGCACCTGGTCGCAGTCTCCAACAGCTGAACCGCGCATGCCCGACATCCTGACCAAGATCGAGACCTATAAGCGCGAGGAGATCGCGGCAGCGAAGCGGACACGTCCGCTCTCCGCCGTGGAGGCCCAAGCCAGGGCCGCATCCGCGCCGCGTGGTTTCCTCCGCGCGATCAAGAGCAAGGTTGCCAACGGCGACTACGCGCTGATCGCCGAGATCAAGAAGGCCTCGCCCTCCAAGGGTCTCATCCGCGCCGATTTCGACCCGCCGGCACTCGCAAGAGCCTATGAGGCGGGCGGCGCGGCCTGTCTGTCGGTGCTGACGGATACGCCCTCGTTCCAGGGCCATCTCGACTTCCTGGTGGCGGCGCGCGCGGCAACGTCGCTGCCGGTGCTGCGCAAGGATTTCATGTTCGACACCTATCAGGTCGTCGAGGCGCGCGCGCACGGTGCCGACTGCATTCTGATCATCATGGCCGCGCTCGATGATGCCGCCGCGAGGGATATCGAAGACGCCGCCGTCGCCTATGGCATGGACGTCCTGATCGAGATCCATGACCGCGCCGAGCTCGAGCGGGCGCTGAAGCTGCGGTCGCCGATGATCGGCGTCAACAACCGCAACCTCCGCACCTTCGAGACGACGCTTGCGACCAGCGAGGCGCTGGCGCCGCTGATCCCTCGGGACCGGCTGATGGTCGGCGAAAGCGGCATCTTCACGCCAGATGATCTCGCCCGGCTCGAGCGCGCCGGCATATCGACATTCCTGGTCGGTGAAAGCCTGATGCGGCAGGCCGACGTCACTGCGGCGACGCGCGCGCTGCTCGCGCGCAACACGACGGGCACACGCTGATATGGCGCGCAAGCCAGCGAAGACGAATCCGGCCAGGACGAATCCGGCCAAATCCAAGGCCGGCCCTGCCCTCACCCATATCGGCGCCTCCGGCGAGGCGCGGATGGTCGACGTCTCGGACAAGCCCGCGACCGAGCGACTTGCTGTCGCGGAAGGCCGCGTCATCATGACCAGGGCGACGCTCGACCTGATCGTATCCGGCAACGCCAAGAAAGGCGACGTGCTCGGCACCGCGCGCATCGCCGGCATCTTGGCCGCCAAGCGCACGTCGGAGCTGATCCCGCTCTGCCATCCGCTCGCGCTGTCGAAAGTGACGGTCGACATCGAGCCCGACGTGACATTGCCGGGCTGCCTCGTTCGGGCCAGCGTCAAGGTGACGGGCCCGACCGGCGTCGAGATGGAGGCCCTCACGGCCGTCTCGGTCGCCTGCCTCACCATCTACGACATGATCAAGGCGGTCGAGCGCGGCGTGCGCATCGAAGACATCCACCTGGTCGAGAAGCTCGGCGGCAAGTCCGGCCACTACCGCGCCTGAAACCGCTTGCTGCGGCGAACCGCCTCTCGCGCGACGCACATCGATTGCTTTTGAGCGCGGCCTTTCATGTTGCGTTAACCGCGCTTCCTAACTTTGCCTCCACACCGTTCCCGTAAACCAACGGATGTTTCCAGGGCCAAGAATTGATCCTGACGTGTGCCCGGCAATGATCCAGCATGATGACGAAATTCGGCAGTCGCCTCTTTGACCAAGCCTTCGTGCGCGGCGGACCGATCCGCTGGCTGGTGGTGGGCGGCACGCTGCTGATCGCGGCCATCGCCATCGGCTCTGTCCTGATGGCGCAGAATTTCCGCGAGCGGGCGCTGCGCAACTCCGGCCGCGAGCTGGAAAACACCGTGCTGCTGCTCACTCATCATTTCGATCAGCAGTTGCAGGATTTCGCGGTCATCCAGAAGGATTTCGTCGACCACGTCCGCTCGAGCGGAATCACGACCGGGGAAGACTATCGCAAGCGCCTTTCGGGCAAGGACGTCCACCGGATGCTGCGGTCGAAGATCGAGGCGCTGCCCGACATCGGCGGCGTCAACGTCACCGATGCCGAAGGCAATCTGATCAATTCGTCGACGACATGGCCGGCTCCCAAGGTGAACGTGGCCGATCGCGCCTACTTCCGCACGTTCAAATACGATCCCTTTTCGCCTGATGTCCTGATCGAGCCGCTGCATAGCCGCGTCTCGGGCGCATGGACCATCCTGGTGGCCCGCAAGATCGTCGGGCCAAGCGGCGAGTTCCTCGGTGTCGTCGGACGCGGGATCGAACCAGCCAACTTTGAAAAATTCTTCGCCTCGGTCGTGCTCGGCGCAGGCGCGACGATCTCGATGCTGCATCGCGACGGCACGCTGCTCGCCCGTTATCCCCATTCCAGCGAACTGACGGGACGTAATTTCAAGACCGGTCCGTTCGCCCATCAGAGGATTTTCGGCCTCGATCACTTCGCCGGCCGTTTCACGAGCCCCGTCGACGGCGAGGACCGGCTGATCTCGGCGCGTGCCCTGCCGCACTTCCCGATCCTGATGATGGCCAGCACGACGCGGGCGGCGGCCCTGGCTGACTGGCGCGAGCAGATCGGCATCCTGATCTCGGTCGCCGCCTCTTCCGCGCTCGCCATCGCAGGCGTGCTGATTGCGATTGTGCGCAAGCTGCTGGAGCAGCACCGCCTTTCGCGCGAACGGCTGACTCTGGAGAAGCAGCGGCTCGACCGCGCCGTCAACAACATGACGCAGGGCCTCCTGCTGTTCGACGCCGAGCAGCGGCTCGTGGTCTGCAACCAGCGCTATATCGAGATGTACGGATTGTCGGCCGAGATCGTGAAGCCCGGTTCCAGCTTCCACGACATCATCGCCCATCGCAGGGCAACCGGCTCGTTCACCGGCGACGTCGACGCTTATGTCGCGCTCGTGCTGAAGGACATCCATGTCCGCAATTCCATGGTGGTCGATACTTCCGACGGCCGCTCGATCCACATCCTCAACGAACCGCTCGCGGATGGCGGCTGGGTCGCGACCCATGAGGACATCACGGAGCGCCGTCGCATCGAGGAGCGCATCACCCACCTCGCCCATTACGACGCGCTGACGGACCTGCCCAACCGCACCATGTTCCACGAGCATCTGCGCGAAACGCTGGCCGCGGTCCGCGACGGCGAGCAGATCGCGGTGCATTACATCGACATCGACGAGTTCAAGGGCGTCAACGACGCGCTCGGCCATCTCGTCGGCGACGAGCTGTTGAAATCGGTAGCCGCGAGCCTCCAGCGCTGTACAGGCCCGGCGGACTTCGTGGCGCGACTCGGTGGCGACGAATTCGCGATCGTGCAGAGCGCGGTGATGTCGCCGGACCAGGTCGACGAACTCGTCGCGCGGGTCTTCGAAGCCATCCGCACGCCGTTCGACTGCATGGGCCATCATCTCACCACCGACGCCAGCATCGGCATTGCGCTTGCGCCGGAACACGGAACGGTGCTGGACCAGATCCTCAAGAATGCGGACATGGCGATGTACGCGGCGAAGTCCGCCGGACGCCGCACCTACCGCTTCTTCGAGCCGGACATGGACGCCAGGGTCCGCGAGCGCCGCCAGCTCGAGAGCGACCTGCGCCACGCCATCGCCCAAGGGGGGGTCGAAGGCGGGCTCGAGGTTCATTACCAGCCCTGCCTCAGCCTGAAGGATGACCGCATCACCGGCTGCGAGGCATTGGTGCGCTGGCGTCATCCCGAGCGCGGCATGGTCTCGCCGGCCGAATTCATCCCGATCGCCGAGGACACCGGCCTGATCAACGAGATCGGCGAATGGGTGCTGGCGACCGCCTGCCGGGATGCGGCCACCTGGCCCGACGACATCCGCCTCGCCGTCAACGTCTCGCCGGTGCAGTTCAAGAGCGGCACGCTGGCGCTGAAGATCATGGCGGCGCTCGCTGCGTCGAACCTGCCGGCGAGCCGGCTCGAGCTCGAGATCACCGAAGCAGTCCTGATCCGCGACGACGACGCCGCGCTCGCGATCCTGCACCAGCTCCGTGCCATCGGCGTACGCATCGCGCTCGACGATTTCGGCACCGGCTACTCATCCCTGAGCTATCTGCACCGTTTCCCCTTCGACAAGATCAAGATCGACCGCTGCTTCGTCGACGACATCGCCCGCCCCGACGGCTCCGCCAGCATCGTCCAGGCCGTCGTCAACCTGGCGACCTCCCGCCGCATGACCACCACAGCCGAAGGCGTCGAGACCGAGGAGCAGCGGCGCCTGCTTCGGACGCTCGGCTGCTCCGAGATGCAGGGCTATCTGTTCAGCGCCGCCAAGCCTGCTGACAAGATGCTGGAGCTGTTCGCGCTGCATCGCAGCCGGCTTGCCCGGCGCGAAGGCAGCGAGGGCCGCCGCCGCGAGGCCGGTTAGATCTTCCGCCGCGGATGGACGGGATGACTCCGAGGATGCCCCCAAAAAGAACTGCCCGGAAGTGGTCATCCACTCCCGGGCGGTCCGTATCTGGAGGTCGTCAGATCTAGTTCGGAACCGCAGCCTTCGATGCGGGTTTCGAAGCGACAGCATCATTCGCGGTCACGCCGTGGAGGAAGTCGTAAGCCGCATGCAGGGCCTTGTCGTCCTTCTCTTCCGGCGGGACATAGGACTGCGATCCGGTCTGCTCGGTGCCGTCGGCAGCCGACAGATGGCCGCGCATCTGGGATTCCGCCATGGTGTCCATCCGGCCCTTCAACTCGGGCGGCACGTCCTGCAGGATCTCGATGTCCGGCGCGATGCCCTGGGCCTGGATCGAGCGGCCCGATGGCGTGTAGTAGCGCGCCGTGGTCAGCGCCAGCGCGCCGTTGCCGGAGCCGAGCGGAATGATGGTCTGCACCGAGCCCTTGCCGAACGAGCGCGTGCCGATCAGTGTCGCGCGCTTGTGGTCGTGCAGCGCGCCGGCCACGATCTCCGAGGCCGAGGCCGATCCGCCGTTGATCAGGACCACGAGCGGCTTGCCCTTGGTGAGATCGCCACCATGCGCGGTGAAACGCTGAGTCTCTTCCGGATTGCGGCCGCGGGTCGAGACGACCTCGCCCCGCTGCAGGAAGGCGCTCGACACCGACACGGCCTGATCGAGCAGTCCGCCCGGATTGTTGCGCAGATCCATCACGTAGCCTGCGAGCTTCTCCGCCGGGACCTGCCGGGAGATCGACGCGATCGCCTTCTTCAGTCCGTCGGTGGTCTGCTCGTTGAAAGAGGTGACGCGGATATAGCCGATGTCGCCGTTCTCGACGTGGAAGCGCACCGGGCGCACATGGATGATTTCGCGCGTGATCGAAACGTCGAGCGGGGCGTCCGCGCCCTTGCGCACGATGGTGAGCTTGGTCTTGGTGTCGACCGGGCCCTTCATCTTGTTGACGGCCTGCTCGAGCGTCATGCCCTGCACCGCCTCGCCGTCGATCTTGCTGATGAGATCGCCGGACATGATGCCGGCCTTCGAGGCCGGCGTGTCGTCGATCGGCGAGACCACCTTGACGAGGCCATCCTCCATGGTGACCTCGATGCCGAGCCCCCCGAACTCGCCGGACGTGGTTTCCTGCATCTCGGTCCAGGCCTTGGCGTTCATGTAGCGCGAGTGCGGATCGAGCGAGGTCACCATGCCGGTGATCGCGCCCTCGATCAGCTTGGCGTTGTCGGGCTTCTCGACATAGCTGGCCTTGACCCGCTCGAACACCGCGCCGAACAAATTGAGCTGGGAATAGGCATCGTCCGCGGTCGCTGCTGCACGCGCCGCCCATACTCCGCTGTGCGGGCCGGCTACCAGAAGAGTCAGACACGCTCCGGTGAGCGCGCCGAGGGGGAACAGCAGGGTTTTCCGCATGGATCACGTAGCCTTTTGCTTGGCGGTTCTCTTCGGGTTGGGAGCGCCATGCACAGCAAATGGCGATCCAGCCCACTTCTCACAATACCATTCCGGTTTCTTCAAGGCCGGGATGCCACGCTGGCGGGTATACGAAGAAATCCCTTCGCCTTGGCCTAAACTTTTGGCAACGTTCCGAAACTGCTTCGCGCGAAGCGGAAACCGGTCGGTCCGCCCCCGCCTCGCAGCTATGCGATTTTAGGATGGTTTTGGAGGGCCGGACGCGATAGGCGATGACGATAAGACTTCAATTTCTCGGGAGGACAACAATGAACGAAGCGCCCCGCATCCGGACTGAAAGGAACGTCGAACTCGGCGCCAGCAACGAGCCGTTCCAGAACCTGCACGAGTTCATCCGGAAAGCGCGCGCCAACCTGAACCAGAACGCCTGGGACTACATCGTCGGCGCGGCCGAGACCGAGACCACGATGCGCCGCAACCGCATGGCGCTGGACGAGATCGCCTTCCGCCCGCGCGTGCTGCGCGATGTCCGCAAGGTCGACGGAGGGATTGATCAATTCGGCCGCAGGATGCGCCTGCCGGTGGTGCTCGCCCCGGTCGGCGCCCTTGAGATCTTCGATCCGGATGGCGCGGCAAGCGTGGCACGCGCCGCCGGCACTTTCGGTGCGGCGCACATGCTGAGCTCGGTGTCCGAGCCAGGACTGGAGAAGACCGCCGAAGCCGCACCCGACGCGCTGCGCCTCTATCAGCTTTATGTCCGCGGCGACGATGCCTTCGTCGCCGATGTCGTCAGCCGGGCCGAGAAGAACGCCTATGCCGCCTTCTGCCTGACCGTCGACACCGCCCATTACAGCCGTCGTGAACGCGACATCGCCAAGCGCTACGTTCGCGAGAGTCGTCTGCGCGCCACCGGCGGCGATTTCCAGAAGGGCCTGGAATGGCGGACCGTGAAGATGATCAAGGACAAGTTCAAAATACCGCTGATCCTCAAGGGCATTGCCACGGCAGAGGACGCGCTGATCGCGCTCGATCACGGAGTCGAGTGGATCTACGTCTCCAACCATGGCGGCCGCCAGCTCGACCACGGCCGCGGCGCCATGCATGTGCTGCCCGAGATTGTCGATGCCGTGAAGGGCCGCGCCAAGATCATGGTCGACGGCGGCTTCGGCCGCGGCACCGACATCGTCAAGGCGATCGCGGCGGGCGCGGACCTCGTCGGCATCGGGCGGCTGCAATGCTGGGCGCTGGCGGCGGCGGGCGAAGCCGGTGTCGCCCGGATGCTGGAGCTGCTCGAGGACGAGGTGCTGCGCTGCCTTGGCCTCCTGGGCGCCACCTCATTCGCCGAGGTCGATAAATCCTGCCTGCATCCGGCGACCGCCACCAGCGCGCCCAGCGTGTTCAGCGCATTCCCGCTGTTCGACCACGAGCCCTATCGCTACTGACTTGCCGATACTGAAGTGAAAAAGGACGCAATGACATCGCTCTCTCCCGGCAGCGCGGATGCGCTTCTGTTCGATCTCGGGCGCGTGGTGCTCGACATCGACTTCTCCAAGGCGATCACCTGCTGGGCGGGACATGCCGGCTGCGAGCCCGAGGCCATCGTCGCGCGCTATGTGCGTGACGAGGCCTACCGGCTGCACGAGATGGGCAAGATCAGCGACGAGGACTATTTCGCCTCGCTGCGCGCGTCGCTCGGAATCGGCATCTCGGACGCGCAGTTCCTGGAAGGCTGGAACGCGATCTTCGCAGGCGAGATGCCCGACATCGCCGAGCTGTTGCCGCGCGCGGCGAAGCAGATGCCGCTCTATGCCTTCTCCAACACCAATCGGCCGCATGTGGACTATTTCTCGAAGGAATATGCCGGCGTGCTCGGCCATTTCCGCGAGCTGTATCTGTCGTCCAGCATCGGCCTGCGCAAACCGGACGCGGAGGCGTTCGACCACGTCGTCGCCGCGATCGGCGTGCCGGCGGAGCGCATCGTATTCTTCGATGACCTCGCCGAGAACATCGAGGGCGCGCGGGCGCGCGGTCTGAACGCCGTGCATGTCACGTCGCCGGGCGACGTCGGGAACGCGTTGAGGGCGCTTGGCATCTGAATGCCAGGCAGTCGCCGCGACAGGTCACGCTCTGGGCCAAATTTGCAGGGAGGAGGAACCGGAGCCGCTCTGTGCATTTTTGTACGGAGTTCCGGGAACGGAATACCTCCCTTCGGACTCATGACTCCGTTGGGATTTCTACATCGGACGGATCGACGTGCTGGGCAAAACCTATCTCACCAAGCAGGCATCTCTCCTGCTCGAATTCGCAAGAACCACCTCGGATTCTGACCTTTCCGCCAAGCTGATCAGCAAAGCGGCCGACCTGAAATCTCTGGCTGATCCGCTACCCGACAAGGATCAAGGTCCCCAAGCTCCCGACGTCACACTGGACATCGGTCCGAGCGATCCGACAGGACGTTGACCGATGTTGGCCGCAGCGCTCGTCATTCTCGTCCTCGCCATGGCTATCCTCGTTCCGGCCTGTCTCGCCTTCCGCATCATGCCGCGGCGGACTTGAGCTCCCTCCTCCGCGACGGAAATCACGCCGGATAAATCATCCCGCGTGCTGCTTTGCCTCGCGCCTGCAGTCGGCTAGAACTCTCGCCAACGATTTGCAGGAGTTTCCGCCCGTGGCCCTGATGCCGGTTTCTGACGCGCTTGCCGCGGTGCTGGCGGATGCAGAGCCGCTGGCTGAAGAGATGGTCTCCCTCGATGAGGCCTACCATCGCGTCCTTGCGCGCGACGTCGCGGCGCGGCGCACGCAACCGCCGCAGGCCATGTCGGCCATGGACGGCTATGCCGTGCGCGCGGCTGACGCGCCAACGATCGATTCCCGGCTGACGGTCGTCGGTGAGGTCGCGGCCGGTCGTCCGTTCGCGGGAAGGGTCGGCCCTGGCGAAGCCGCGCGGATCTTCACCGGCGGCGTCGTTCCCGATGGCGCCGACGCGGTCGTGATCCAGGAGGACACGGTTGCCGACGGCAGGCAGATCACGATCAAGGAAGCCGCGATTCCCGGTCGGCACATCCGCCCCGCCGGCGTCGACTTCCGCGAGGGAGACGTGCTGCTCCGCAAGGGAAGCCGTCTCACCGAGCGCGATCTCGCGCTGGCTGCCGGAATGAATCACCCGCAGCTTGCCGTCTGCCGCCGTCCGAGGGTCGCGATCCTCGCCACCGGCGACGAGTTGGTGATGCCCGGCACCACGCCCGGACACGGCCAGATCGTCTATTCCAATGGCTATGCCCTGCAGGCGCTCGCCCGCAGCGAGGGCGCCGAGACCATCGACCTCGGCGTCGCCGCCGATACGCTGGAGGCCACTTCCGCCGGCATCCGTCGCGCCCGGGAGAGCGGCGCCGACATCCTGATCACGACCGGTGGTGCCTCGGTCGGCGACCACGACCTGGTCCAGCAGGCGCTCAAGGACGCAGGCATCTCGATGTCGTTCTGGAAGATCGCGATTCGGCCGGGCAAGCCGATGATGCACGGACGTCTCGGCGCAATGCGCGTGATCGGCCTGCCCGGCAATCCCGTGTCGTCTTACGTGTGCGCCTTCCTCTTTATGGTGCCGCTGATTCGCGCCCTGTCGGGCCGATCAGAGATTCATCATCGCCGCGAGCGCGCCGTGCTGGGCCGCGATCTCGGTGCCAATGACCAGCGCGAGGATTATCTGCGCGCGCGCCTGGAACAGCGTGACGACGGTACGCTCGTCGCTCTTCCCGTGAGCCATCAGGACTCCTCGCTGCTTGCGAATCTCGCGGCGGCGCAGGTACTTCTCGTGCGCGCACCGTTCGCGCCGAGGGCCGAGGCCGGCACGCCTTGCGAGGTGCTGCGCCTGCCCGCCTGAGCTGCACGGCCACACGCATCGCGCGAGCTTCGCCTTGTTCACCGTAAATTAAGCAGTTGCGGAACACATATCGAACATATAGTGTCCGTTCATGATTTGTTTCGAGGATGTAGCGGCTTGTCGCTGACTTCCTCGTCTCGGAATTGAACGACATCAACCGGGGGACTTTGGTCGAGATGTTGACGCGCAAACAATACGAGCTTCTGCGATTCATCAGCGAACGTCTGAAGGAAAGCGGCGTGCCGCCGTCCTTCGACGAGATGAAGGATGCGCTCGATCTGCGCTCGAAGTCAGGCATCCATCGCCTGATCACTGCGCTCGAGGAGCGCGGCTTCATCCGCCGCTTGCCCAACCGCGCCCGCGCCATCGAGGTGATCAAGCTGCCCGAGCTGCAGGCCGCCGCCGGCAGTCGCCGCGGCTTCACGCCGAGCGTCATCGAGGGCAATCTCGGCAAGGTCCGCGCGACCTCCAGCCCGCCTGTGGACGAGGGCGAGCGTCCCGTCGCAGTGCCCGTGATGGGCCGCATTGCGGCCGGCACACCGATCGAGGCGCTGCAGACCCGCAGCCACACCATCAGCGTGCCGCCCGACATGCTCGGCTCGGGTGAGCACTACGCGCTCGAAGTGCGCGGCGATTCGATGGTCGAGGCCGGCATCCTCGACGGCGACATGGCGCTGATCCAGCGCAACGAGAGCGCCGATACCGGCGACATCGTGGTGGCGCTGATCGACGACGAGGAAGCCACGCTCAAGCGCTTCCGCCGCCGCGGTGCCTCGATCGCGCTCGAGCCCGCCAATGCCGCTTACGAGGTCCGCATTCTTCCGCCGAACCGCGTGAAGATCCAGGGCAAGCTGATCGGGCTTTACCGCAAGTACTGAGCGGTCGTTCGATATCTATTGGAGCGGATCGCTACCCGCTCCGGCTGGATGGTTTTTCCGGTTCTGCTCAGATTGTCCGGCCCCCTCTTTCGGCGCCACATCCTCCACGCGCCGCACGACGCATCATCACGTCGCGGCCTGAGAGTGCGAGGACACGTAATGCGCCAGACTTGTCATGGACGATGTTGCGGCGCCGATCGCAGCATCGGCGACGTAAGCCGTCGCCATACAATCGCACCGCCATTCGGCAAGCGAGCGGCAATACTCAGGCTGCTGCGCCCGCGAGGCGCTGACACGCGCCTTCCGAATACACAGGCGCCGGTTTTGTTCCTATCGAAGCCGGGAAAGATAATGTGATCGTGGCATGCGGCGCTCAGCCGCAGATTTGCCTACAACGAAGCAGAGCGTTGCGTGCTTCCACCCTGATAGAGGCCTGCGCCTCCAAAAGAGGTGCGGGTTGCTATCTTCGCATGAGGAGCACCCGATGTGTGACTACAGCCTGCATGCTGTCGCGACACGCCCCGCCGAAGTCGGCGAGACGATCGTCACGACAACCTTCCGTGGCACCTCGACGCGCGGCTTCGCCTCCGAAGCCGATCTCTCCGTCGCGGTCTGCTTGCTGCCGGGAACGGAGCTCGCTTTCGCCGACAACGTCCGTTACGACAATCGCTGGATCTGGACGCGCACCGTGAACTCCCGCGTCGGCAAGTTCGGCAAGATCGACCCGCACATTCCCGATCGCCATCATGACGCGATCGAATTTCCCGACGGCAAATACGTGCTGGTGACACAGCTCGTCGAAGGCCAGCGCGCGACCGTGCTGCAACTGCCGGTGACCCAGCCGGTTGGCGAACGCGAGCACAAGCCGCAGATCGTCGCCGACACGCGGTCCACGATCACGCGCCTGCCGATCGGCTGACGTCGTCGCCCCCGGCCGATGGTCGTGGGCCTGGAATGAAATGCCATCGCCGGCCGAGGCCGGCGAGATGGTATGGTTTGCGTCCTGCGAAATCCCGACCGATCGACCTCCCCCGCATCGCTCCTCAATCGTCCGCCTGCAAGTCCGTCTCCGATGGCGTTGCGTCCCGGTTGCGGGGCACGGCCGTCTTCGGCGCAAGGCTGCCGTCGAAATCCCCCTCGCCGGCACCGGCCGGCAGCCAGGGGCGGCTTGTGCCCCGCGCCCTCACCGCCCGAACCGAGAATCCGTCACCGCTCTGCGTCAGAGCCAGCGCGCCCTGACTGGCGAGCCGCGGCCTGTCGACCACCATCGCCGCGCAATCGGGCGGCGTGGGCCGCGCCGTCACCACCAGCGCGGCGCGGCTGCAATCATCAGCCAGAGCGTCGATGCGCAACGCCAACGCGACAAGCCGTCCGTCCGCGAGCGGCGTCACGCAGCCGGACTCGTCACACGACACACCGTCGGCCAACGAGGCGCTGCCGGCATCGCGCGGATCGGCATCGGCGGCCAACCACTCCTTCAGCAGGAAGCCATCCTTGCTGGCGCGGATCACATGCAGCCGCCCGTCCCGGCCCCGCACGGCGACGCTCGCGCCATCCTCGGCAATCAGGATGTCGGGCTGCCCCACCGACATCGCCCAGAGTATCGCGGCAAGCAGCACCACGGCACCGGACCAGCGCAGAGGCGTGCGCAACAGCCCCATCACGATGATCCCGAGGCTCGCCGCGATCAGCGGCGCGATCCCGAACGCGGGAATGCGACCGACTGCACCGGGCAGTGCCGCCACCCAGCGCGAGACCGCGACCATCCACTCGATGCCGATCCCCATCAGCCACCAGAACGCACCGTCGAGCCCGAAGGGCGCTGCGAGCAGCCCCAGCAGCCCCGCCGGCATCACCAGCGCCGAGACCACCGGCATCGCGCCGAGATTGGCGAGCACGCCGTATGGCGTCACGCGGTGGAAGTGGAAGGCGGCATAGGGCGTGGTCGCAAGCCCCGCGATCAACGAGGCCAGGAACAGCATCGCGATCTCGCGGCCGCCCCACAGCGCGATCCGCGCAGTTGCGGAATGATCAGGCGATGCCAGCAGGTTCGGCATACCGATCTGCACCAGCGCCACCAGCCCGAGCGTTGCCGCAAAGGACATCTGAAAACTCGGATGAACCAGCGCCTCGGGCGCGACGGCGAGCACGATCAGCGCGGCCACCGCCAGCGTCCGGAACGTGATGGCGCGGCGATCGACCATCACGGCGATCAAAACCACCGCCGTCATGAAGAACGATCTCTGCGTCGCGACCTCGGCGCCGGACAGCAGCAGGTAGAACGCAGCCGCCACCATCGCCGCGGCCGCCGACCATTTCTTGATGGCAAAGCCGGCCGCCAGCCCCGGAATCAGCGCGAGGAGCGCGCGAACCGCGAAGAACACGACGCCGGCGACGACCGCCATGTGATAGCCGGAGATCGACAGCACATGGCCGAGCCCCGAGACGAACATCGCGTCGTTCACGGGCGCGGTGATCGCGTCGCGCCGCCCCGTCAGCAGCGCGGTCGCAATCGCGCGATTGTCGCCTTCGAGCGTCGCACGGATGCGTGCATCGATCGCATCGCGCAGGCCCTGCATGAAAGCCGCGTAGCGCAGCCGCGAGCCGACGGCATCCGGCGGCGGCGCGGCCGTGATCGCGCCCATCACGAAGCCGGAGGCGCCGATGCCCTGGAAGAACATGTCGCGCGAGAAATCGTAGCTGCCGGGGCGCACCGGCGAGATCGGCGGCAGCAGCCGCGCCTTCAATTGCACGAAGCTGCCGACCTCGGGCGCAGTGCCCTTGCGCACCGAAAGACGCACGCGGTCGAGCTTGACGTCACTGCGCTGCGCCTCCATCGCGCTCACGCGCAACACGAAGCGATCGGTGCGCTCGCGGATGTCGCGCGCCTCCACGAAACCGGACAGCGACACCGAATAAAGCGGCTTGGCCAGCACGGTGTGGGCGATACGCGCCGTCTTCCAGGTCGCGACGGCAAAACCGGCCGCGACCGCCGCGATCATGATCGCCGGGGCGAACAGCCGGCTCCGTCGCAGCAGGACCGCGCCAAGCGCGAGAACGGCCGCCATCGCCGCAACGACCCACAGCACCGGCTCATGATCGGCGGCGAAATACAGCGCGATGCCGCCGCCGAAGGCGACCGGCACCCACGGCAGCAGCCGGCCTGGGCCGACCTCGGCGCGAGCCCATTCGCGCAGAGTTCCGACGATTGCCGGCCAGATGCCAAAGCCCGCAGGCGCAAAGCCGCCGGCCGGTGCGGCACGGCCGACCGGCCACGTCCCCGCAACTCCCTGGGAGCGCACTGGCCGGCCCGCCTCCGCCATTCCCCTGCACCTTACGATACGCGACGGGTGCGGAGGCTACCGGAACGTGCGACCGGGCGAATAGCGGTACAGATCGGGAACAGGCGGCAGAGCGCCCTACTTTTCCTCTTCCATCGTCACCGCGACCGAGGCCTTGGCCGACAGCCGGACCTTGTTGCCCTCGACATCGGCAACGAGGCCCTTGTCGATGAAATGATGGTGACCCTTGTGGCTGCCCTCGCCGCTGTCCTTCTTGGTCAGCTTGATGCGGTTGCCCTCGACACGATCGACGGTGCCGACATGGACGCCGTCGGCGCCGATGACTTCCATATGCTCTGCGATGTTCTGCATGGTGGGATCCTTGCGTGGAGCCACCTCAACGCTCGGAGCGAGCTTCGGTTCGCATCCGTCCGTCATTCCGGGCGCGCAACTTGGCGCGAGCCCGGAATGAGCCTGACCAAGATACCACCAATCAGATCAGCGGCGCCTGCGACGAGGCGTGATGATTGACGATCTTCCAATCGCCGTCCTCGCGGATGAGGACCCAGCTCATCTTGACGACGAGATCGTCCCGCTCGCCAGCGAGATCGAACGAGATGGTCGCGGCCATGTTGATCAGATCGGGGCTGGCCTGCACCGCGTTCACCTCGGAGAAGGCCGCGTTCGGGTTACGCCAGCGCGGCAACCCATTGAAATAATCGGCGACGCCGTCCCTGCCCCGATAGAGTTTGGGGTTGGAGCCGAAGAAGAACGCGTTCGTCGAGTACAGCGATGACAGCGCCACGGCGTCGAGCTTGGCAAAGCCGGCGCACCATTTCGCGATGACGGCGGAAACGATGGCGTCGGCTTCGCTGCTCATTGCGCATCAACCTTTCGCGACTTCCTTCGCGAACGTGTCGCGCAGGCCGATGGTGCGCGAGAACACCGGCTTGCCGGGGGTCGAATCCTTGTCGCGCACGAAATAGCCCTGCCGCTCGAACTGCATCGGCGCGGTCGAATTGCTCTCCGCGACGGAAGCCTCGACCCGCGCATCGGAGAGGATCTCCAGCGAGTTCGGATTGAGATCGGCCGCGAAATTCGAGGCGTCCGGGCTCGGATTGGCGAACAGCTGGTTGTAGATGCGGATCTCCGCGGGCTTCGAAGTCGCCGCCGGCAGCCAGTGCATGGTCGCTTTGACCTTGCGGCCGTCGGGCGCGTTGCCGCCCCTGGTCGCGGGATCGTAGGTGCAGCGCAGCTCCACCACTTCGCCCTTATCGTTCTTGATCACGCCGGTGCACTTGACGAAATAGGCGTAGCGCAGCCGCACCTCGTTGCCCGGCGACAGGCGGAAGAACTTCTTCGGCGGGTTCTCCATGAAGTCGTCCTGCTCGATGTAGAGCTCGCGGCCGAACGTGATCTTGCGCGTGCCGGCGCTGGCGTCGTCGGGATGGTTGATCGCCTCGAGTTCCTCGGTCTGCCCTTCCGGATAGTTCTCGATCACGACCTTGAGCGGCCTCAAGACCGCCATGCGGCGCTGCGCCGTGCGGTTCAGCTCCTCGCGGATGCAGAATTCGAGCATGCCGACATCGACCACGCTGTTGGCTTTCGCAACGCCGATGCGCTTGACGAATTCGCGCAGCGCGGCCGGCGGCACGCCGCGGCGGCGCATGCCCGCCATGGTCGGCATGCGCGGATCGTCCCAGCCTGCGACATGGCCGTCGCGGACGAGCTGGGTCAGCACGCGCTTGGACAGCAGCGTGTAGGTCAGGTTCAGCCGCGCGAATTCGTACTGGTGCGGCTTGGACGGCACCGGCAGCTTCTCGATGAACCAGTCATAGAGCGGCCGGTGGTCCTCGAACTCCAGCGTGCAGATCGAATGCGTGATGCCTTCGATCGCGTCCGACTGGCCATGCGCATAATCGTAGCTCGGATAGATGCTCCACTTGGTGCCGGTGCGCGGATGATGCGCATGCAGGATTCGGTACAGCACGGGGTCGCGCAGGTTGATGTTGCCCGCGGCCATGTCGATCTTGGCCCGCAGCACGCGCGCGCCGTTCGGGAATTCGCCAGCCTTCATGCGGCGGAACAGGTCGAGGTTCTCGTCCACGCTGCGGTCGCGGAACGGCGAGTTCTTGCCGGGCTCGGTCAGCGTGCCGCGCGAGAGGCGGATCTCCTCCTGGGTCTGGTCGTCGACATAGGCGAGCCCGTCGCGGATCAGCTGCTCCGCCCATTCGTACAGGCGGTCGAAATAGTCCGAGGCGAAGAACAGGTTCTTGCCCCAGTCGAAGCCGAGCCAGCGCACGTCGGCCTGGATGGAGTCGATGTATTCCTGTTCCTCCTTGACCGGGTTGGTGTCGTCGAAGCGCAGATGGCAGCGGCCCGGAAACTCCTGGGCGATGCCGAAGTTGAGTGCGATCGACTTGGCGTGGCCGATGTGCAAATAGCCGTTCGGCTCCGGCGGGAACCGGGTCACGATCTCCTTGTACTTGCCCTGATCGAGGTCGGCCTGGATGATGTCACGAATGAAATCGCGCCCAACCTCAGTCGCCACCGGTTCTGTCATCACGAAAATCCTGTAGGGAAATCAGCGGCCCTTCTGCCAAATTCGCGTGGCTGAGCCAAGGCCTAGCATGTCCGCCGTCGGGCTTTAGTTATGCTCCGGTCCTGCTATACACCACCGCCTCCAATGCATAGGCCCTGCCAAGAATGACCGATTCCGTCGTCACCCGCTTCGCTCCCTCGCCGACCGGCTTCCTTCATATCGGGGGGGCCCGCACGGCGCTGTTCAACTGGCTCTATGCGAAGAAGCACGGCGGCAAGATGCTGCTCCGGATCGAGGACACCGACCGGGAGCGCTCCACCGAGGCCGCCATCACCGCCATCCTCGACGGCCTGAAATGGCTGGAGCTCGGCTGGGACGGCGAGGTCATCTACCAGTTCGCCCGCGCCGCCCGGCACCGCGAGGTCGCCGAGCAGCTGCTGGCCGACGGCAAGGCCTACCGCTGCTACGCCACGGCCGAGGAGCTCGCCGCCATGCGCGAGAAGGCGCGCGCCGAGGGGCGCACCCGCCTCTATGACGGCATGTGGCGCGATCGCGATCCCGCGACCGCCCCCGCCGACGTGAAGCCCACCATCCGCCTGCGCGCGCCCCAGACCGGCGAGACCGTGATCGAAGACCAGGTCCAGGGACGCGTGGTCTGGCAGAACGAGAACCTCGACGATCTCGTCCTGCTCCGAGGCGACGGCAACCCGACCTATATGCTCGCCGTGGTGGTCGACGACCACGACATGGGTGTCACCCATGTGATCCGCGGCGACGACCACCTGATCAACGCCGCGCGCCAGAAGCAGATCTACGATGCGATGGGCTGGGCGCTGCCCAGCATGTCCCACATCCCGCTGATTCATGGCCCGGACGGCTCGAAACTGTCCAAGCGCCATGGCGCGCTCGGTGTCGATGCCTACCGCGCCATGGGGTACCTGCCGGCTGCGCTGCGCAACTACCTCGTCCGGCTCGGCTGGAGCCACGGCGACCAGGAGATTTTCTCGACCGAGGAGATGATCGCGGCATTCGACCTCGCCAGCGTCGGCCGCGCCGCCGCCCGCTTCGATTTCGCAAAGCTGGAAAACCTCAACGGTCACTACATCCGCCATGCCGACGATCAAGCACTCGTGAAGATGTTCGAGGATGTGCTCGACCACGTGCCCGGACGCAACGAGCTCAAGGCCAAGTTGAACGACACCACGCGCGCACAGCTCCTCAAGGCCATGCCGGCCCTGAAAGAGCGCGCCAAGACTCTGATCGAGCTGATCGACGCCGCCAATTTCATCTTCGCCGACCGGCCACTGGAGCTCGATCCCAAAGCGCAAGCGCTGCTGACGCCCGAGAACCGCAAGCTGATCGGCCAGCTTCATTCCGCGCTGGAGAAAGTCGAGACGTGGAGCGGCGCAGCGACGGAGGCGGCGCTCCGCGCCTTTGCCGAGGAAAACAGTCTCAAGCTCGGCGCCGTTGCCCAGCCGCTGAGGGCGGCGCTCACCGGGCGGACGACGTCGCCTGGTATATTTGAGGTTTTGGACGTGCTGGGACGCCAGGAGAGCCTTGGCCGGCTCAAGGACCAGTCTACGACGTAAGTCGATCATGCGTGCGGCGATCTTGCAGCGCACACAGCAATAATATACCCATCTCCCCGTACATTCTGGAACTTCCGGCCTGCCCCCATGATCTTCCCAGGGGCCTCCGGCTCCGGCCCGTTTCACCACACATCGGGGACCTACGATGGACGCAAAACCAAGCAACAAGACCGCCACGCTGACGGTCGGAAACAAGAACTACGAGCTTCCGATCCTCAGCGGCAGCGTCGGGCCCGATGTCGTCGATATCGGCAAGCTCTACGGCCAGTCCGGCCTGTTCACCTACGATCCGGGCTTCACGTCGACCGCGAGCTGCCAGTCCAAGATCACCTATATCGACGGCGACGCGGGCGTGCTGGAATACCGCGGCTACCCGATCGAGCAACTCGCCGAACATGGTGACTTCCTGGAGACCTGTTATCTCCTGCTCTACGGGGACCTGCCGACCGCCTCGCAGAAGAAGGATTTCGACCACCGCGTGACCCATCACACGATGGTGCACGAGCAGATGGCCCGCTTCTTCCAGGGCTTCCGCCGCGACGCCCATCCGATGGCGATCATGGTCGCGGCCGTCGGCGCGCTCGCCGCGTTCTATCACGACAGTACCGACATCAACGATCCGAAGCAGCGCATGATCGCCTCCATGCGCATGATCGCCAAGATCCCGACGCTGGCTGCGATGGCCTACAAGTACACCGTCGGCCAGCCCTTCGTGTATCCGAAGAACTCGCTCGGCTTTGCCGAGAACTTCCTGAACATGTGCTTCGCGGTGCCCTGCGAGGACTACAAGGTGAGCCCCGTGCTCGCCGACGCGCTCGAGAAGATCTTCATCCTGCACGCCGACCACGAGCAGAATGCCTCGACCTCGACCGTGCGCATCGCCGGATCCTCCGGCGCCAACCCGTTCGCCTGCATCGCGGCGGGCATCGCCTGCCTCTGGGGCCCGGCGCATGGCGGTGCCAACGAAGCCGCGCTCAACATGCTCTACGACATCGGCACGGTCGACAAGATCCCCGAGTTCATCGCCAAGGTGAAGGACAAGAACTCCGAAGTCCGCCTGATGGGCTTCGGTCACCGCGTCTACAAGAACTACGATCCGCGCGCCAAGATCATGCAAAAGATGTGTCACGCCGTGCTGAAGGAGACCGGCCATGGCGACGATCCGATGCTGAAGGTGGCGATGGAGCTCGAGAAGATCGCGCTCAGCGACCAGTACTTCATCGATCGCAAGCTCTACCCGAACGTCGACTTCTATTCGGGCATCACGCTGAAGGCGATGGGCTTCCCGGTTTCGATGTTCACCGTGCTGTTCGCGGTCGCCCGCACCGTCGGCTGGATCAGCCAGTGGAGCGAGATGATCGAGGATCCGCAGCAGAAGATCGGCCGTCCGCGCCAGCTCTACACCGGCGTCACCAAGCGTGATTACGTGCCGATCAAGGATCGCAAGTAAGTTCGGCCGTCACGGCTTTCGAAACGGCGCCATCTCACGATGGCGCCGTTTTCGTTTGCCCAACCTGTACCCTTGTGAGGTTCGTGACGGCCTTTCGGTGTCGACTGGCCGTCCGGGCCGATCCGCCGGGCAGCGATCGTCGGCTTCACGAACTCGCTAGCGCGCTCGGTCGCCACTATGGCGCTGTTGCTTGCCGCCGACGAAAGCCAGCGCATTACCAGCCAGTGTTTCAGGGTCGATGGCAGACTTGCGCAGTGCGGGTGCACGCAAAATCGCGTGGGGTCAGCTTTGCTCTCCGAGGGAGCCGACAAGCAACGCGAACGCATGTCGCCCACGGCCCAATCGGCGTCTTGAGCGCAACGCACAGGATCGCAAGACAATAGTGATTGGAACTAGGAAACCTTGGGAGGTTGGCGCGTTTAGGGGCCGGAGCAAGCCGTGGAGGAGAAGCATGCGAACAGCAATTCTCGCGTTGATTGTAGTTGCCGCAAGCGCAATTACCTTCCAAGCAACGGCCCAACAGCAAAAGGCCGCACCCAGTGAGCAAACCAAGGAGGAGATGAACCGCGACGTGGACCAAGGGCTCAAGCCTGGTCAGCCCAACGAGCAGATGCAGCGTGATGCGGACAAAGGGATCAAGACCCGCAACTCCGGAGAATCCGGATATGTGGCCGATCAAGACAAGTCGGCCGCTTCGGCGCATCCTCCGGGCCGGCCGGGAAGTGAGCAGACCACCGGTTCGGGTGGCCAGACCGGCACTCCGAAATAGAACACTTGGTCGTGGTGAGTGGCGGCCCGAAATGGCCTCGTAGTTCGCATTCGGTCCGGGGCGTGTCGTGTCAACCTGGATGCCCATCGCTTCGGACCAAAAGCGACGATCCGGCCGCTCAGTTCGTCACGTCCGGTTCTCCCCTGAGAGCAGCCGGCTCGGCTGCCCAAAACGCAGTTCGGCTGTGGGCCACAAGCAGACCATACATCTACGCCTGCCTATTGCATTGGTGCATTCGTTAATTTCCAGCGTAAGGCTTCTTGCGAGTCGCGAGTGAACCGAGGAACGCCGCAATCATGCTGGCAAGCTCCCTTTTTGCATCTTCGTCGCTCTCGGCGCGTTGCCGCAAGCGCCCGAGCTGAGCGTTGAACATAATCCATTTTCGGCGGGCCTCCTCCGGAGGCATGTGATTGAGCGCAACGTTCAACGCTTTCGGATCATGCTCCTTAAGGAACGCGATGTCGCGCTCAAGGCCATCCTTCCAAGCATCGTTATCTGCTTTAGTGCGAAGCCCTAGCTTTAATTGCCTTCTGTAGCGCTTCATGAACTAATTCGCGGCAGGTCCGCCAACCCTCATTAAGTTGTAGCGAACATTTTCGGCAACCTCTGACGTGCCGAATGCTAAATTTTAGATGAAGAGAGGCGACTTCCGCATTGGGTCATGAGCGCCCTTCGGAGCGCCGGCCAATTGCTTCCGGTCTACCCCTAAGAGCCGACCACACGGGACGCTGCCTAGACTTTCGCAAAGGGGCCAGAAGCCGACGTTCACTCGCCGCTCCTCTCAGGCTACGGCACGACTAGCACTGGCACGCTTCCACTGGCCAAGACCTCAGATGTCTGGCTGCCCAAGAACAGCTTTCTGAGGCCGCGGCGACCGTGAGAGGACATGACGATCAAATCGCAACCGCGAGATTCTGCGGTGTTGATGATCGCGGTAGCCGGGTGCGAATCTGGAATATGCAAGAGCTCTGCAGGAACTGCGAGTTGCGTTGCCATTGCGCGAGCTGCGTCGAGGACCTTCCTGGCCTGATCCTCGTTGGCGGCCACAAATCGATCCATCTCGTCCTGAGAGGGGATAATCGCTCCCGCGTGCCCGCTCCCATAGTCGATGTACATCTCTTCGGTGACGGTGATGATGGTGACCTTGGCGCCGAGGGCCTTCGCCAGGAGAATGCCGTGCTTCACGCCTTTGGCCGCGACATCCGAACCGTCCGTGCTCAACAGAATATTGGTGTACATTGTGGATCCCTCTTGGGTTGAGCTCATCATCGCACCGACTTTATCCGTTGTGTGGTGGCCGTCCGCTCCCGGGGCACTCCTCGCCATCTCAGTGCACTTTGAAAATAGCCCACATTGTCCGCCCTGGGCGGGCACCAAAGGTGCAAAAGTGGCACGAAACCGAAGGTTGTAGTATAGCGGATTGGTTCAGGCTCAGCTTGAAAAAAGCGCGAATGTCCGATCAAACTCGCGCCCAAGAGCTGAAGACCGAGGAAATGAGAATGCCGCGGTTTACGGTCAGCGTCTGCTTTCGCAGGCCCGGAATTGCATGGGATCAGGATACGTCCGAGACATCACCACGGTGACAGAGGCGGACAATGGCGTTCAAGCCGTGATGACCGTGCCTGGGTCAATTGAGTTCGACGAGCGTGCGGAACTGGTGCACTTCATTCATGTTGGACATCGTGACCCGTGAAGCCGAACTTCGTGTGATCGCTACGGTAATGGGATCGTCAGGCGCCCTAAAGAAGCGGTTCTGGGTCAAAGGCTGTCCTCGGCGTCTCCGTAAGGCTTTCCGCTCAGCCCTTGGAAGCGGAAGGTGCGAGGCGGAGGTCAGCCACGGGCCCAGGCCGTGTGAAAACTCTGCCTCTGCTATGATTCTCCAATGAATCGGCGGGGACGAGCGATGGCGGGATTTGTGGAAGGGGTTGATCGCGGACAAAGCCCGTTGTTCCCCGCACTGCTCGACGACTACGTGGCCGAGGACAATCCGGTGCGTGCGGTTGATGTGTTCGTCGACGGGCTCGATCTGGATAAGCTGGGCTTCGTTGGCGTCCAGCCACTCGACACGGGGCGACCCGGCTACCATCCCGGTATGATGCTCAAGCTCTACATCTACGGCTACCTCAATCGCGTGCCGTCGAGCCGACGCCTGGAGCGAGAATGCCAGCGCAATATCGAGATGATCTGGCTGACCGGGCAGCTGGCGCCGGACTTCAAGACCATCGCAGATTTCCGCAAGGACAATGGCAAGGCCATTCGTGAGGTCTGCCGCGAGTTCGTCGCACTGTGCCGCAAGCTTGATCTGCTTGTTGCAGCGAGCGTCGCCATCGATGGATCGAAGTTCAAGGCCGTCAATGCGCGGGACAAGAACTTCACCGAGGCCAAGATGAAGCGGCGCCTGGAGCGGATCGATGAGAGCATCGCTCGCTATCTCTCGCAGCTCGAGACCGCCGATCGGCATGGCGACGCGGTGCCGGAGGCGAAGGTTGAGCGGCTAAAGGGCAAGATCGAGAAGCTCAAGGAGGAGATCGTTCGGCTCAACGCGATCAATGCGGAGATGATGAAGAGTGAGGACAAGCAGATCTCGCATACCGATCCTGACGCGCGCTCGATGGCGACAAGTGGCAAAGACACCGGGATCGTTGGCTATAACGTGCAGATTGCAGTTGATACGCGGCATCATCTCATCGTGGCTCACGAGGTGACCAACGTGGGGACCGATCGCCACCAACTCGCCAACATGGCTGGGCAGGCGCGCGACGAGATGGCTGTCGAGACGCTCGAAGTCGTGGCAGACCGCGGTTATTACGATGGCGAGGAGATCAGGGCCTGCGAGGAAGCCGACATCACGGTGACGTTGCCGAAGCCGATGACTTCGGGCGCCAAGGCTGCTGGCCGCTTCGGCAAACAGGACTTCGTCTATGTCGCCGCCGACGATGTTTATCGCTGTCCCGCTGGCGAGCGGCTAACTTATCACTATACGAACGTAGAGGACGGGAAGACACTGCGCCGCTATTGGACAAGCGCCTGCAAAACCTGCGCGCTAAAAGCTCAGTGCACGACGGGCCCCGAGCGCCGCATCTCACGCTGGGAGCACGAGGCCGTTCTGGAGAAAGTTCAGGATCGGCTCGACCACAACCCCAGTGCAATGGGGGTCCGCCGTCAGACAGCGGAGCATCCGTTCGGCACGATGAAGTGTTGGATGGGAGCAACGCACTTTCTCACGAAAAAGCTGCCAAAGGTAGCCACCGAGATGGCGCTCAACGTGCTCGCCTACAACATGAAGCGCGTGATGATGATCGTGGGCGTAGGCGGATTGCTGGAGGCGATGCAGGCGTGAGGCCGGCTTTTGCACGACCAAATCAGCGCCTACACGAAGCTCCTGGTTGCCACTGAGATGACAGGAGGTCGATTCCACCGAATTAGAAGCGCGGCGGCCGCGAAATGCGAAGCTGCCCCCCAAGTTGCGCGATTTTTACACGGCCTGGGCCAACAGCGGACATTCCGCGAGGCCGCACACCATGTCCCAAACTATTGGACTAGGAAGGCATAGCCGAGAAACAGAACGGCAACCAAATTGATTACAAACAAACCCCAACTGGCCCAATCGGAAAGCCGCGAACTCGTATCGTTCGGCATCCGACGAGACGGCGGTGGCCAAAAATGGTAAACAAATGAGGCAACAAATTCGCCCAAGTGCATTGGTCTCTTCGGTCGCTTCGCTAGGAAAGCTTACCCGAATACAAGGCGGTTGCGTTGGTGGCGGAGGCGCAGCCAATCAATCGTCCGTGAACGGTTGCGTGTTGCGGCGCGAGGTCAGCTATGGTTCACAAGCCGCCGATCGCGACCAAGCCAAGCGGCTTCCGTTGTGCTGTCGCAAGCAGATGTTCATGAGACACTTTAGTTGGTTCGCCTACTCTTCCGCATCGTCGCGAGCACGATGTCGGCTGCGAGCACGCTCGGCGACTTGTTACCGGTGGACATGATCTGATCGAGCTGGGCGAATGCCTCGACCTGCTGCCGTCGCAGCGGAGAGTCCGTCAGCACGTCCCGAAGCGCAGGTGCCAGCTTCTCCGGCGTGCAGTCCTCCTGCAAATACTCCGGAATGACATCCTTGCCGATGACGAGATTGGCGAGGATTACCGAGGAGACACGGATCGCGCGGCGCAGGATGAACGCCTCGATCGCGCCGACGCGATAGGCCGTCACCATCGGAATGCCCGACAGCGCGAGCTCGAGCGTCACCGTGCCGGATTTCGCCAGCGCCGCGTGGGCGATGCGAAAAGCGGCACGCTTCTCGTTCTCGCCGATCACGATCTCCGGCTTGACCGGCCAGTTCGCGACGCCCTCGCGGATGGTGGCTTCGAGATGCGGCATGGTCGGCAGCATCAGCTCGAACGTGCGCCCCTCCGCCTGCAACCGGCCGAGCGCCGCACCGAACACGTCGAGGTGATGCCGGATCTCGCTGCGGCGGCTGCCGGGCAGCACCAGCAGCACCGGCGGTGCGCCGTCGCGGCGCTTCTGCTCCTCTGCGTTCGGCCGCAGCGAGGACAATTGCTCGATCAGGGGATGACCGACATAGCTGCAGGGCGGCCCGCCGAGCTTGCGGTATTCCTCCGGCTCGAATGGCAGCAGGCCGAGCACATGGTCGACATAACCAAGCATGGTCCGTGCGCGGCCCGGCCGCCACGCCCAAAGCTGCGGCGAGACGTAATCGACGATCGGGATTCCGGGACTGCGCGAACGCACGCGCCGGGCGACGCGATGGGTGAAGTCGGGGCTGTCGATGATGACGAGGACGTCGGGCGCGGCCTCGGCCACCGCGTCAGCGGTCTCGCGGATCAGCCGCAGGATCTTCGGCAGTTGCTGCACCACCGCGGCAAAGCCGACGATCGACAGCTCCTCGATCGGAAACAAGGATTCGAGCCCCTCGCGCGCCATGGTGCGGCCGCCGACGCCGACGAACTGCACGCCGTCACCGAGCCGCGCGCGCAGCACCTTCATCAAGGCACTGCCGAGCCGGTCGCCGGATTCCTCCGTGGCGATCAGAAAGATCTTGCGCATGGGATCGCGCCCCTGCATCACGCGGGCAGGCCGATGACGAAGAGATATTTTGCGTCGGCAAGCGCGATCATCGCTTGCGGCTCCGCGGCAATGGTGTTGCCGGCGATGACGGCGATGCCCGCAAGGCCGGCGGCCGCGACGCCCTCGATCGTGCGCGGGCCGATCGTCGGCAGGTCGAAGCGCAGATCCTGGCCGCTCTTCGGCGCCTTCACCAGCACGCCGCGGCCCGTGGCCGCGCGGATGCGGCCCTCCTCACGCAGCCGCGCGACGCGGGCGAGCAGCGCGTCGGTTCCCTCGATGTCCTCGACCGCCACGACATGGCCGTCGATCACCACCGCGGCCTGGCCGATGTCGAACGGACCGAGCGCGGTCAGCACCGCACGCCCGCGCTCGATGTCGGCCTTGCCGGTGTCGCTCGGCCAGGCGCGGCTGATGCAGCCCTCGGGCATCAGGAGATCCGGTGCGACGTCCTTGATGCCGACCATGCGAAAGCCGTCCTGCTCCAGCATGCGGCCGACACCAGACAACAGATGATCGTCGCCGCCGCGAAAGGCGCGAATGACGTTGCCGAGCAGGCGCAGCGTCTTGACGTCGAAACGGATCTCCGACAGCGAGGGCCGCACCAAGGTCCCGATGAAGATCAGGTCGCGGCACCCCTCCTCGCGAAACAGCCGCATCGCGCGGCCGAGCTGGCCGACCGAGATCCAGCGATGGCGGAACTTCTCCACCCGGACGGGATCGCAGGCCCCGCGCAGCGGAAACAGCACCGGCGTGATGCCGTGCGCGGCGAGCGACTCGGCGACCGCGAACGGCATGGCGCCGCCGCCGGCGACGATGCCGACCGGTGACGAAACCTCCGGAGCCGCCGATGTCATGTCCGCGGCCATCCCGAGCTCACTTCGCGATGGCGGGAAGACAGAGCGGGCGCTTGCCCTTGCCGATGAAGTCGAGGATTTCGGCGATCGCGGGGTCTTCGCCGGCGAGCGGACGCGCCGCCTCCAGACGCTCCGCGAACGTGCCGTGCCCGTGGAAGAGCTTCTGGTAGAACGCGCGCACGGTCGCGAGCCGCTGCTTGGTGAACTTGCGACGCTTCATGCCGATCAGGTTGAGGCCTTCGAGTACGGCATACTGGCCGTTGACGAGACCGAACGGAATGATGTCGTCGCGTACGCCACACACGCCGCCGACCATGACCTGCGGCCCGATGCGGGTGAACTGATGCACGGCAGAGAGACCACCGATGAACACGAAGTCGCCGATCTCGCAATGGCCGCCGAGCGTTGCCGAGGTCGCGAAGATCACGTCATTGCCGACATGGCAGTCATGGCCGACGTGGCTGCAGTTCATGAAATAACCGCGGTCCCCGACCGACGTGATGCCGCCGCCGGCAACGGTGCCGGCGTTCATGGTCACGGATTCGCGGATGGTGCAGCCCGAGCCGATCTTGAGCTGCGTCAGCTCGCCACGATAGCTGAGAGACTGCGGCGGCGTGCCCAGTGAGGCGAATGGGTAGATGGTGCAACCGTCGCCGATCGAGGTCTGCGCGGTGACATGCACATGCCCGATCAACCTGCAATTCGCGCCGATCACGACGTTCGGGCCGATGATGCAATAGGGTCCGATCTCGGTGCCCTCGCCGATCACGGCGCCGTCCGCGATCCGTGCGGTGGGATCAATCTTGCTCATCAAGCCAATCTTACTCGTCAAGAAGGTCTGGTTATATGTTGAAGTCGCTTGGTTTTCCGGTGGTTAGCGCGACTTTGCCCGATCTGTCCAGTGACGTATCATCTCGGCGTATTTCAAGTGCCGGATGAAGCGGTCCGGCCGGACCATCAACACGTTCATGTGGAGCTTCAACTATCGTGGTCAGGGCTCTGGTCCTTCTGCTTGCGCAGCTCGCCGGTACATCGATTGTGTCCGAGACGGTCGAGACCGGTGAACGCCAGCTCATCGATCTCGGCACGTTCGAGTGCCGCGACATCACCAGGAGCACCGTGCTGCAGCGGGTCTGTTACGACCGCGCGCGGCAGGATCTCGTCGTCGCAGCTAACGGCGCCTATGACCGCTATTGCGGCGTAACGGCCGACACGGCCGAACGCCTCCTGGGCGCGCCGTCCATGGGCCAGTTCTTCAACCAGAATATCAGGCGCGAAACGGCCGGCAGCCGCTACGATTGTCCCGCGTGAGGCCCCCCGTGTGGGAGCGCTTGGCCGCTCAGTCCGTCAGCATGGCGCCGACGTCAGCCTCCGCGACGACCTGCCCGTTGACCTTGGCGTCGCCGTGAAACCACCACATGGCCTTGCGGCGCCCGAGCGAGCGCATGTGATATTCGATGGTGTCGCCGGGCAGCACGGGCTTGCGGAACTTGCACTTGTCGATGGTGAGGAAATACACCGCCCGCGGCTTCTCGGTGCCCTCGACCGACTTGATGCCGATCACGCCCGCGGTTTGCGCCATCGCCTCGATCATCATGACGCCGGGATAGACCGGGCGCTCGGGGAAATGCCCCTGGAACGCCGGCTCGTTGAAGGTGACATTCTTGATGCCGATGCCGCTGTAATCGGCGCGGATGTTGATCACGCGGTCGATGAGCAGCATCGGAAAACGGTGCGGCAGGGTCTGGAGGATGGCATTGATATCCACCAGCTCGAATTTAACAGGTGATTCCGCCGTCATTCCCGTCCCTCGTCCTTCGGCTCGGCCTTGCTGTCGCGTACCAGGCGCTCCACCGCGATGATCTCCTTGAACCATTGTTTGGTCGGCTTGGCGAAATGCCCGCCCCAGCGGCCGCCCGGTGGAATGTCGTCCTTGACAGCGCTCATGGCGGTGACCTGAGCCCCGTCGCCGATCTTGAGGTGATTGTTGATGCCAACCTTCGCTCCGAGCGCCACGTTGTCGCCGATGGTCAGGCTGCCGGCGAGGCCGATCTGTGCCGCCAGCAGGCAGTGCCGGCCGATCGTCACATTGTGGCCGATCTGGACCTGGTTGTCGATTTTGGTCCCCTCGCCGATCACGGTGTCCCGCAAGGACCCGCGGTCGATCGTGGTGTTGGCGCCGACCTCGACGTCGTTCTGGATCAGCACCCGTCCGGTCTGCGGCACCTTCAGATGGCCCTCGGGGCCGAAGAAGATGAAGCCGTAGCCGTCCTGGCCAATCGAGCAGCCGGGATGGATCAGCACGTTGTTGCCGATCAGGGCGCACTGGATCGCCGTGCGGGCGCCGACATTGCAGTCCCGGCCGATCTTGACGCCGGGGCCGATCACGGCTCCGACGCCGATCACCGTGCCGCTGCCGATCTCGGCGTCCGGGCCGATCACGGCCAAGGGATCGACGATCACGCCGTCCTCGAGCCGGGCCGAGGGATCGATGATCGCCGAGGGCGCGATGCCGTCATTGCCGACCCAGGATTGCGGCCGCAGCGCGTCGGCGTGCCATTCCCGCGCGATCCTGACGAAGGCGCGGAACGGCTGCGCCACCCGCAGCACGGCCACATGTGCGGGCACCTCCGCCTCGAAACGCGGACTGACCAGACAGGCACCCGCCCTGGTTGCCCTGAGCTGATCCGCATATTTGAGGTTGTCGAAGAATGCCAGATGCATCGGGCCGGCTTCGTCGAGCGAAGCCAGGCCTGTGATGACGTGGCCGCCCCTGTCGGGGTCGACCAGCTGCGCCTTGGTCAGCGTGGCGATATCGGCCAGCGCTGTGGCAGGCGGCTTTGTGAAGAAGATCGGCTGCGCCATTCCACCCCGTCGCGGTCCGGCTTCGGCATGAAGCGGTCTGGCCGCATCATGCCTCATGTCTTGGATTGGCACGATCCCTTTCGGAAACCGGCTCCAGTGATCCGGATCGTGCCGTGCTGATCGAATTAGAACGTGGTGCCGCCGCCGAACCGGAACTCCTGCGTGCGGTCGTACTTGCCCTTGGTCAGCGGCACGGCGTAGTCGAAGCGTAGCGGGCCGAACGGCGACTGCCAGATCAGGCCGACACCGACCGACGTGCGGACCACCTTGCTGTCGTCAAACACGAGACCGGTACAGGTGCCCGCTGACGACGGATTGATGGTCGACGGGATACAGCCGGGCGCATTGACCTCGTTGGTCGCGGTCCAACTCGTCGGCCCCTGGTAGTCGTAGAGACCGCCGGCGTCGGCATAGACCGCACCCTTCAGGCCGACTTCCTTGGGCAGGAACCAGAACGGCATCTGCAATTCGAGCGAAGCGCCCCAGTACTTTGTTCCGCCGAGCGCGTCCTGGGTACCGAAGGGATTCAGGTCGCGCGGGCCGATGCCGTTCGGGGCAAAGCCGCGGACGAGGTTCGGGCCCATCTGGAAGTGGTCGAGCATGCGCAGATCGCTACCCACCTTGGTCAGAATACCGCCCTGGAGACGGACGATGCCGACAATGTCCGACACCAGCGGAGTGTAATACTTTCCGTCCGCCACGGTCTTCAGATAGGAGACGTCGCCGCCAACGCCGGCGAAATCCTGCCGGAAGTCGATGAGCAGACCGTCGGTGGGGTTCTTGTTGTTGTCCAGCGTGTTGTAGGTGAGCGTGTAGCCGAGCGCCGAGGTCAGGGTCTTGCCGTTGGCAAGCTCCTTGCGCACCGGCAGCGAGGCTTCGCCATCGTTGTAGCAGCCCAGGCCGTTCGTCGACGCAAGGCTGATGCCGTTGGCATTGGCAAAGGCCGGGCTCGGGTTGAACAACGGATTCGCGCTGCCATCGGGCAGGAACTGCACATTGTTACAGTTCGCCAGGTAGCTCGGCAGCGTGATTTCCTGCTGGTAGATCGAGTAGCGCAGCTGGAGCGCCAGATCTTCACGCAGGGAGAAGCCGAGGCGCGGCGAGAAGCCGAGCGTCTTGGTGCCGTAGGAGATGTAGCTGTTGGCCAGTTGCTCGCGCTGATAGAGGTCGAGACCGAGCGCGACGCGGTAGTCGAGCAGGTACGGCTCGACGAACGACAGCGAGTAGCCGCGGGCGTACTGGCCGTAGGTCACCGACGCCTTGGCGAACAGGCCGCGGCCGAGCAGATTGCGCTCGGAGACCGACACCTCGGCCAGCGCGCCGTCGGTGGTGGAGTAACCGCCCGAGATCGAGAAGTCGCCGGTCGATTTCTCTTCCATGTCGACGATCAGGATGACGCGGTCGCTCGACGAGCCCGGCTCGGTCGTGATCTTCACGCTCTTGAAATAGTCGAGGTTCTTCAGGCGCCGCTCGGCACGGTCGACCAGCGCGCGGTTGTAGGCATCGCCTTCCGAGATGTCGAACTCGCGGCGGATCACGTAGTCGCGCGTGCGGGTGTTGCCGCGCAGGTTGATGCGCTCGATATAGGTGCGCGGGCCCTCGTCGATGTTGAAGACGACGGACACCGTGTGCGCCTCGAAGTTGCGGTCGCCGCCGGGCCGGACCACGGCGAAGGCATAGCCGCGGCGCGAGGCCTCGATCTGCATCTCCTCGACCGACTTCTCGATCGATTCGACGTTGTAGAGCGAGCCGACATTGACGCGCGAATAGGCGCGCATCGAGGTTGGATCGAAGTTCGGAATGCTCGAGCGGAAGTTGACCGCGCCGACGCGGTACTGCGCGCCTTCCTCGATCTTGAAGGTGACGTTGAAGCCCTTCTTCTCCGGATCGTATTCGGTGAGCGCGGCCACGACCTGGACGTCGGCGAAGCCGTTCTTGAGGTAGAAGCGGCGGATCAGGTCGCGGTCGGCCTCGACGCGGTCGGGATCATAGATGTCGCCGCTGGCGAGAAAGCTCAGCAGGTTCGATTCGCGCGTCTTGATGACGTCCCTGAGGCGATAGGACGAGAACGCGTTGTTGCCGACGAACTCGATCGACTTGACGCCGGTCTTGGCGCCCTCCTCGATCGTAAAGATCAGGTCGACGCGATTGTTCGGCTGCTCGATGACCTCGGGCGTGACGCGCACGTCGTAGCGGCCGGACCGGCGATAGATTTCGGCGATTCGCAGCGTGTCGGACTGCACCATGGCGCGGGAGAAGGTGCCGCGCGCCTTGGACTGGACTTCGGCGGAGAGCTGCTCGTCCTTGATCTTCTTGTTGCCCTCGAAGGCGAGGCGCCCGATCACCGGATTTTCCACCACGGAGACGATGATCTGGCCGCCGGCACCGCGGTTGATCCTGACGTCCTGGAACAGGCCGGTCTCGATCAGCGCCTTGAGGCCGTCGTCGATGGCAGCCTGATCCAGGCGGCCGCCCGGACCCGGCTTGAAATAGGAGCGGATCGTCTCGACCTCGACCCGGCGATTTCCTTCGACGGAAATCGACTGGACGGTCTGAGCGAATGCAGACGAAGACACGAAAATAGCCCCAACCGGGGCAATCACCGGCGCGCCGAACATGATCAGGGTTGCGAGCAAGCCCCCCCGGAGTCGCAGTCCAAACTTCATCGCGCAACGCGCCCTTATCATTCCCTGCCAGACCCAACCCCAACGCCGGTCTGGAGATTCCCCAAGTTCTGGCCGCTTGTAGCCAATTTCGCCGACGGCGCAAACGGCCGAAAGCGTCGTGATTTCAATTTCATTCCAAGACGTTGCTGAACAGCAACGCCACAAAAAAGCCTCTATCAGGAAGCGGCCATCCGCAGGATGTCGTTGTAGGTCGCAAACACCATCAACATCAGGACCAAGCCCAGCCCGATTCGGAACCCCATCTCCTGGGTTCGCTCGGACAAGGGCCGGCCACGGACCACCTCGGCCGCGTAGAACATCAGGTGGCCACCATCGAGCAGCGGGATCGGGAACAGATTCAGCAGGCCGATCGAGACTGACAGCACCGCGCAGAGATTGATGACGAACTGGAACCCGGCGCTGGCCGCCTGCCCCGACATCTTCGCGATTCCCAGGACGCCGCTGACCTCGTTCGGATTGCCCTGTCCGACGAACAGCGAACCCAGGAACTTGAAGGTGCTGGTGATGATGAACCAGACCTGCTCGACCCCGATCTTGAGCGCCTCAGCGACGCCGACCGGCGCGGTCGAGGCCTCCCCGGCCTGCGACTTGTGCTCGATACCGAGCACGCCGAGACGATGGCTGTTGCCGAACGGATCCTTGCGCTCCAGCAGCGCCGGGGTCGCGGTTAGGGAGACGATGGCGCCATCGCGCTTCACCTGGAACGCAAGCGCCGAACCCGCGTTCATCGCAACGATTCGCTGCATGTCGGCAAAGCTCTCGATCGGCTTGCCGTCGATCTGGATGACGACGTCCCCGACCTTGAAGCCGGCCGCAGCCGCCGCACCATCGGCGACGACGCCGTCGACACGCGCGATCGTGCTCGGCTTGCCGTAATAGAGGGCCATGCCGGCGAAGATCAGCGCGCCCAAGATGAAATTCGCGATCGGTCCGGCCGCGACGATGGCCGCGCGGGGGCCGACCTTCTTGTGGTGGAAGCTGCCGGCGCGCTCCTCGGCCGTCATCGCGGCGAGCGTCTGTGACGACGGTGTCGAGGCCTCGCTCTCGTCGCCGAAGAACTTGACGTAGCCGCCGAGCGGGATTGCCGAGATCTTCCAGCGGGTGCCGTGGCGGTCGTTGAAACCGACCAGCTCAGGTCCGAAACCGAGCGAGAAGGTCAGCACGCGAACACCCGCCCAGCGCGCGACCAGGAAATGGCCCAGCTCGTGGAAGAACACGACGATGGTCAGGACGAACAGGAAGGGAATTGCGTAACCGAGGAGCCCATGGCTCAACGTATTGAAACTATGGACGAAAAAGTCGATCATCGATTTCCCTCACCCAGCGCCGCAAGGCCCTGGCACCGAACCAACTAGGATGCCTTTAAGGCAATTTGAGGCAATAGGGCGGCAGCCCTATTTCGCGCAACATGGTCAACGGAAATTGCATCGTCGGCGGACGTCAGCGGCGCCTGGTTCCCACCTTTGATCCAATCGTCAAGGGTCGCCTCGACCAGCCGGGCAATCGCGCCGAACCGGATCTTGCCGGCGATGAAGGCGGCGACCGCGACCTCGTTGGCGGCGTTGTAGACGGTGGTCGCCCCCTTCCCGGTCCGGAGCGAATCATAGGCCAGCCGCAGTCCGGGGAAGCGCTCGAAGTCCGGCGCTTCGAAGGTCAGCTGGCCGATCTTGGCGAGATCGAGCTTTGCCGCCGGTCCCTTGATGCGATCGGGCCAGCCGAGGCAGTGCGCGATCGGCGTCCGCATGTCGGGCGCACCGAGCTGGGCCACGACGGAGCAGTCGGAGAACTCGACCATGCCGTGAATGATCGACTGCGGATGAACGAGGACGTCGATCTCGTCGGGCGCGAGCGCGAACAGATAGGATGCCTCGATCACTTCGAGCCCCTTGTTCATCATCGAGGCGGAATCGATCGTGATCTTCTGGCCCATGCTCCAGTTCGGATGCTTCAGCGCCTGCTCGAGCGTGGCCTGCTCGATGTCGGCGGGCTTCCAGGTCCGGAACGGACCTCCCGAGGCCGTGATGATGACCCGGACCAGTTCGTCGCGATTGCCTGAACTCAGCGCCTGGAACAGCGCATTGTGCTCAGAATCGGCCGGCAGGATGCAGGCGCCAGCCTTTGCCGCGCGCTGCATGAAGAAATCGCCGGCGCAGACCAGACACTCCTTGTTGGCAAGCGCGACATGGGCGCCGCGATCGACCGCCGCCAGCGCCGGCTTCAATCCCGCCGCGCCGCTCACGGCCGCCATGACCCAGTCGGCCGGACGCGCGCCGGCCTCGATCACCGCGCTTTCGCCGGCGCCGCATTCGGTGCTGGTCCCCGCAAGCGCGGCCTTGAGCTCGGCAAACTTGGAGGTATCGGCGATCGCGACGTAGCGTGCGGAGAATTCCCTGGCGAGCTTGGCCAGCGCCGCGACATTGCCGTTCGCCGTCAACGCCTCGACACGATAGCGCTCGGGCGAGGCGCGCAGCAGGTCCATCGTGCTGTCGCCGATCGAGCCGGTGGCGCCGAGAACCGTGACGCTGCGGACGTCGGACGCCGCAAGCCTGTTGTTACGCAATGGGACCGCGCTCATATCCTCACCAAACCATAAGACCGCTTCCGGCGCTATGCACACCATGGCGGAGAAAGCCGATAATCCATGCCGCCAGGATGGCGGCGACGAAACCGTCCAGGCGGTCCATAAGCCCGCCATGGCCGGGAATTAAGTGACTGGAATCCTTGACTCCGAAGCGCCGCTTCACTGCGGATTCGAAGAGATCGCCGAGTTGCGATACCACCGACAGGACGGCGCTGACGAGCAGCAGTGGAACCACCTTTCCGATCCCGCAGGCGGCAAAGCCCGCCGCAACCGCAAGGCTCGCCGCAAAGCCGCCGAGCGCACCGGACCAGGTCTTTTTCGGGCTCACGCGCGGCCACAGCTTCGGCCCGCCGATGCTGCGGCCGGCAAAATAGCCGCCGATGTCGGTCGCCCATACCACGAGCAGCACGAACATCAGCGCGGCGAAACCGTTGACGAGATCCTGCCGCAAAAGGATCGAAGCCAGCAGCGCCGCCGACGCATAGGCAAACCCGGTCGCCGCCCAGAAGAACTTCCTCCGCGCAATCAGCGTCACGATCGCGCCGCCGATGAAGCCGCTGATGACGGCCGTCTTGAGGGCGCCGAAGGCCGTGCAAAATCCCACGATGGCAATGACGATCGTCCCCGCGCCCGTCAGCGCGACCGAGCTCGCGCCCACCACCATCAGCCATTCGGCGAACAGTCCGATCGAGACCAGGGTGACGAGAAGGGCCCAGAGCCAGCCGCCGGCGTAGGCGAGCGCAATGGCGAGCGGCGCCAGCACCAATCCTGCGAGGACTCGCAGCACGAGATTGCTCGGGGCAGGCTGAGAGCCCGCCGGTGCGGCGTTCGGTTCGCTCACGAGGCGGTTTTCGCGACCAGGCCGCCGAAACGGCGTTCGCGCCTGGCAAATTCGGCAATCGCGCTTTCCAGCGCCGCCTTGTCGAAGTCGGGCCAGTGGATCGGCACGAACACGAGCTCGCTATAGGCGGCCTGCCACATCAGGAAGTTGGACAGGCGCTGCTCCCCGCTGGTGCGGATGATGAGATCGGGATCGGGAATGTCGGGCGCGTCGAGATGCGCCCCGAGCGTCTCGGCGTCGATCGTGGCTGGATCCCGCTTGCCCTCCGCGACCTCGCGGGCAAGCTTCTGCGCCGCCTTCGCGATCTCCTGCCGCGAGCCGTAATTGAAGGCGACGACGAGCGTCAGGCGCGTGTTGTCGCGGGTCAGCTCCTCGGCCTCGTTGAGGAGCCCGCAGATGTCGCTATCGAGCCCCTCGCGCTCGCCGATGATGCGAACCTTGACGCCGTCGCGATGCAGGCTCGCCAGATCGTTGCGGATGAAGCGCCGCAGCAGGCCGAACAGGTCGCCGATCTCGCTCGCCGGGCGTGACCAGTTCTCCGACGAGAACGAGAAGATGGTGAGATAGCGAATGCCGAGCTCGTGCGAGGCACGCACCACGCGGCGCAGCGCGTCCACACCCCGGCGATGCCCTTCCGCACGCGGCAGTCCGCGCGCGGCCGCCCAACGGCCGTTGCCATCCATGATGATGGCGACATGCGCAGGCGCCTCGGACCGGTCGGGCCCTTCCGTTGCTGGCGCGGCGGCGTTGGACATGGAAGCGGCCCTAGACGGTGAGGATTTCTTTTTCCTTGGCGGCCAGCAACTGGTCGATCTCGGCGATGGTACCGTCGGTCGCCTTCTGCACCTCGTCGGCGTGACGCTTCTGATCGTCCTCCGACATCTCGTGATTCTTCTCGAGCTTCTTGAGCACGTCGAGACCGTCGCGGCGGACATGGCGCGCGGCGACCTTGGCGGCTTCGGCGTATTTGTGCGCGACCTTCACCAGCTCCTTGCGCCGCTCCTCGTTGAGCTCGGGGATGCGCAGGCGCAGCACCTGGCCCTCGGTCGCGGGCGACAGGCCGAGATTGGAATCGACAATCGCCTTCTCCACCGCCTTGACCATCGACTTGTCCCAGACCTGCACCGAGATCAGCCGCGGCTCCGGCACGCTGACGGTGGCGAGCTGGTTCAGCGGCATGTGGCTGCCATAGGCCTCGACCTGAACCGGATCGAGCATCGAGGCGGAGGCGCGGCCGGTGCGCAGGCCGCCGAGCTCGTGCTTGAGGGACTGGACGGCGCCCTGCATGCGGCGCTTCACTTCGTTGAGGTCGAAATTACCGGTGGGCATCACGTTTCTCCTTCAAAATCCCGGCGACCGCTCCCACGCCCTCCCCTCGGGGCGCGCCAGACGAGCCGTCAGCCGGCGACGATGGTTCCGTGGCCGACGCCGCGCAGAATCGCGCCGATCGACCCCGGCTCCGCGATCGAGAATACGATGATAGGCAGCGATGTCTCGCGGGCAAGCGCGAAGGCGGTCGCATCCATCACCTTGTAGCCACCCTCGATCGCCTGCGAATGCGTCAGGCGGTCGAACCGCGTGGCGGTCGGATCCGTCTTCGGGTCGGCGGAGTAGACGCCGTCGACATTGGTCGCCTTCAGGACCGCCTGCGCCCCGATCTCGGCGGCGCGCAGCACCGCGGTCGTGTCGGTGGTGAAGAACGGATTGCCCGTCCCGCCGCCAAGCAGCACGATCCGGCCCTCGGCCAGGTATTTGTGTGCCGCGGTGCGGGTAAACAGCTCGGAAATCTCTGGCATGACGAAGGCCGACAGCGTCCGCGCCGGCGTGCCCTTGCGCTCGATCGCCGCTTCCAGCGCGAGGCAGTTCATCATGGTGGCGAGCATGCCCATGGTGTCGCCGGTTGTGCGCGACACCCCGCGGGAGGAGACCTCGACGCCGCGGACCATGTTGCCGCCGCCGATCACGACCGCGACCTCGGTGCCGAGATGGCGGGCCGCGATCAGATCGTCCACAACCCGGTCGACGGTCGGTTGATCGATGCCAAAGCCTTGCTGTCCCGCGAGATATTCGCCGGACAGCTTGATCACGACGCGACGGTAGACCGGATCAGTCATGAGCACCTTCCTTGTCCGGGCGCCGCTTCCGGCGGCACGCCGGAAGGAACGTTCCGGCGCTTACTTCTTGCCGCTGGCCGCGGCGACCTCGGCCGCGAAATCGCTTTCCTGCTTCTCGATTCCCTCGCCGAGAGCATAGCGCACAAAGCCGGCGATCTTCACAGCGCCACCGACCTTGCCCTCGGCCTCCTTCACCGCCTGCGCCACCGACTTGCCGGTGTCGTGGATGAAGGCCTGCTCGAGCAGGCAGACTTCCTTGTAGTAGGTCTTGAGGCCGGACTCGACGATCTTCTCGATCACGTTCTCGGGCTTGCCCTGCTGGCGATATTTGTCGGCGAGCACATCCTTCTCGCGCTTGACGACCGCCGGATCGAGACCGGACGGATCGAGCGCCAGCGGGTTGGCGGCGGCGACATGCATCGCGATCTGGCGGCCGAGCGCGGCAAGCTCGTCGGCCTTGCCCGGCGATTCCAGCGCCACGATCACGCCCATCTTGCCGGCGCCGTCGATGACGGCCCCGTGGACATAGTGCGACACCACACCCTGGCTCACTTCGAGCTGGGCGGCGCGGCGCAGCGTCATGTTCTCGCCGATCGTGGCGATCGCATCATTGATTGCGGTTTCGATCGTGACGTCGCCAACCTTGGCGGCCTTGATCTTCTCGACGTCGGCACCGGCGTCGAAGGCGACCTGGGCGATCATCTTGACGAGGCCCTGGAACTGGCCGTTGCGCGCGACGAAGTCGGTCTCGGAATTGACCTCGACCACGACGCCCTTGGTGCCCTTGGTGAGCGCGCCGATCAGGCCCTCGGCCGCGACCCGGCCCGACTTTTTGGCAGCCTTGGACAGACCCTTCTTGCGAAGCCAGTCCTGCGCCGCTTCCATGTTGCCGTCGTTCTCGGTCAGCGCGGCCTTGCAGTCCATCATGCCTGCGCCGGTCGACTCGCGCAGATCCTTGACCATCGCCGCTGTGATCGTTGCCATCGTTGAAATCCTTTGTGCCTGCCGGTTTGCCGCAGCGTGGCATCATAGCGCCCCGCCGCGCGCCATCTCAGCAATTTGCGTCAACTGAAATGGTGGCCGGATCCTATCCGGCCAACCCATCGCCCTTTTTGACTATTCCGCTTCCGCGGTCAGCGCCTTGGCCTTGGCCACCCAGGCGTCCGCGCGGCTCGGCAGACCGACCTCTTCGCCGATCGTGTGCGCGGTGTCGTGGTCGAGCTCGGCGAGCTGCCAATAGTGGAAGATGCCGAGGTCGTTGAACTTCTTCTCGATCGCACCCGACACGCCCGGGAGCTTCTTGAGGTCGTCGGCGGTGCCGCGCGGACCGGCAAGGCCCTGGAAACCGCTCGAGGACGCCGCCGGCAGCTCTTCGGCGAGCGGACGGGTCGAAGCGCCGATGTCGATGCCCGAATCGCCCTGGGCGCGCGAGATGCCGTCGATCGCCGCACGCGCGATGAGATCGCAGTACAGCGAAATGGCGCGGCCGGCGTCGTCATTGCCCGGCACCACATAGGTGATGCCCTTCGGGTCCGAATTGGTGTCGACGATCGCGGCGACCGGGATGTTGAGGCGCTGGGCCTCCTGGATCGCGATGTCTTCCTTGTTGGTGTCGATCACGAAGATCAGGTCGGGCAGACCGCCCATGTCCTTGATGCCGCCGAGCGAACGGTCGAGCTTGTCGCGCTCGCGCTGAAGCGTCAGACGCTCCTTCTTCGTGTAGGAATTGGCTTCGCCGCCCGAGAGCACGTCGTCGAGGTGACGCAGGCGCTTGATCGAGGCCGAGATCGTCTTCCAGTTGGTCAGCGTGCCGCCGAGCCAGCGCGAATTGACGAAGTACTGCGCGCAGCGCTTGGCCGCGTCCGCAACACCGTCCTGCGCCTGGCGCTTGGTGCCGACGAACAGGATGCGGCCGCCCTTGGCCACCGTGTCGCTGACGGCCTGGAGGGCCTGGTGCAGCATCGGCACGGTCTGGGCGAGATCGACGATGTGGATGTTGTTGCGGGTGCCGAAAATGAACGGAGCCATTTTCGGATTCCAGCGGTGAGACTGGTGACCAAAGTGCACGCCAGCTTCGAGCAGCTGACGCATGGTGAAATCGGGTAGCGCCATCGTTCTAATTCTCCGGTTGGTTCCTCCGGAAACGTGTGAGCAAAACGGAGCGTTCTCGCCCCGGTTGCCACCGGACGGCCTTGTGAGCCATGTTTCCGTGTGAGATGGCGCGCTATATAGCGCCATTTCGGCCAGAAGCAAGGAAATAAGGGGCCGTCCGGGCCGCCCGCAAGCTCCTGTCGCTTCCCGGTCATCCCTGCCCCTTCAGCCTCCTAGCATTTCGGCTGGCCAGGCGGACAGGTCTTTGGTGGCGGGCCGGCTGGCCGTGCCGGCGGATGCGGCGCCGCACGCGGCGGCGCGGCCGCCATGGGAGGCGGTGCAGGCCGCGCGACCGGAGGTGGCGGCGGCGCGGGCCGTGCCATCGGAGGCGGAGGTGGCGCAGGACGCGCCATCGGAGGCGGCGCCGGTCGAGCAACGGGCGGCGGTGGCGCCGGTCGGGCCACGGCCACGGGCGGAGGCGCGGTGCGCGGCGGCGGGGGTGGCGCGACTCGCGGCGGAGGCGGCGGCGGCTTCGCCAGGGCCTGAGGATGCGGTGGCGGTGCGGCAGGCCTGGCGGCCTGCGGCGGTGGTGCGGGCCGGTGATCCCGAACTCCGGACGGCCCCCGCGCCGCCACTGGCGGCGGTGGCGGTGCCGCGGGTTTGACCGTGGGCGGGACGACCGGCTTGCCGGGGGCCGCGCTCGGCGGCGGCAAAGCGCCCGACTGGGACCCGGCCGGCCTGCCGCGCAGGTCAGCCGCAGGTGGCGTTGTCGGCCCCGGCGGCCTGGGCAGGCCTGCGGACGGCGGCGTCGAGCTTCCGGGAGCCGGTGGGTGGTTGGGCGCTGTAGCGGTTGCCGCGCTCGGTGATGCCGGCGGGACGTTGCCGGAGGGCGTCGTGGCGGTGGCAGCTGGTCTGCCATGAGGCGGAGCGGCGCCGGGCGCGCCCCCTGCCCCGGCCGGAGGCGGTCCGCCCGGAGTTCCCGGCACCGGCAGCGTGTTGGCCTGCGGCAGCCTGGTGGCCGCCGGCGCTTGAGGTGTCGCAGCAGGAACGTTGCCGGCGGGTGCCGTCGCGCCCGGACCGGGCGTGCCGCGCGGCATGACGGCGCCGGGCGCCGTGCCCGCCGGGGGACCGCCAGGAGTTCCCGGCGGGGTATTGGGTGCCGGCAAGGTATTGGCTTGGGGCAGCCTGGCCGCAGCCGGCGGCTGCGCTGTCGTGGCAGGAGCGACACTGGCCGGAGCTGGAGCCGCGATACCCGGTCTCCCCGTCGGCTGGATCGTCGCGCTCGGCGGCATCGGCGCCTTGCCCTGCTGGATCAACGCGGCGCGCTGCACGACTGCCTGCGGCACGGCGGCACCTGCCGGCGTGGCGCGGCCGGCAACCGCCGGGGCCAGATTGCCCGGACCGGGCGGCCCCGCGGCCGGCGGCGGCGCCGGCGGGCGGTTGATCACGGTGTTGATGACCGTGGTGTTGTGGATGTTCTGAAAGATGATGTTGTTCGGCGGCGGCGCGACATAGACCGGCGGCCTGACGAATACCGGGATCGGCACGAACACCGGCTGCGGCAGCACGAACAGGCCGACAACAGGCAGCGGCGGCGGCAGCACGACGAAATCCGGCGGCGGCGGCGGCAGATAATAGACCGGCGGCGGCGGTGGCGGCGCGAAGCCGAAATCGGGATCGCTGAAATACAGCACCGGACGGTCGACATAGATGACCTCCTCCGGCGGCGGTGGCGGCACGTCGTAGTCCAGCATCGTGAAAGTCGGCGGCGGCTCGAGCGGCGCAGTCAGGATCGCGAGCCTGCGCCGGGCATCGCCTGCATGCGGCCCGCGCGGATAGCGGCGCAGATACGACCAATAGGCGTCCGGCGTATCGGCGCGATAGGTTCGCCGCCAGGTGATCGCCTCGCGGCGCGCCGCCACGATCGCCATGACGCGCTTTGCAAGCGGGTCACTCGGATAGGCCGCGAGAAACTCCTCATAGGCCGTCAGCGTGTCGCGCTCGAGCGCGGCGGCATAGGCATCCTGCACGCCGAGATCGCGGATCGGCTTGTTGCGGATCGCAGCGACCTGGTCGGGCGTGGTCTCCGACGGCGGCGCGTCGGGCCCACGCTCGAAGAACGAGAATTGCGCCGATATCTTCTGCTCGTTCCAGGGCACCTGCGCGCCCTTGGAGGCCTCGTTGACGCGCAAGCGCACGCGATCGAACACCTCGGGCAGCGGCAGGCCGCCGGTGCGGATCATCTCGGCGAGCGATTGGGCATAGATGCCGTAAGGCCCAGGTTCCTCCGGCGCCACCGTGCCGGGCGCAGCGTTGAAGGCGATCAGCATGTTCGGCTCGGGCTCGACCAGCGCCAGGCCGCTCGCGATCGGCTGACCGCCCTCGATGAAGGGCTGTGCGCGCGCCGCGTCGAGCACGACGATGCCGGCCTTGAGCGGAATGGATGCGAGCTGGCGCGCATAGTCGCTGATGCGCAGGGCCTCGGTCGGTATGTCGGTGTCGCGGGTGATGTTGGAATCGACCGGGATGAAATAGTTCTCGCCGGCAAGCTGCACGCCGTAGCCGGCGAGATAGATCATCGCGACGGTGCCCGGGCCCGAAGCCTGGGCCTTCTGAATGAAATCGCGCAAGCTCTTGCGCAGCGTGTCGCCGTCGAGATCGCGCGCGCCGACCACGTCGAAGCCCGCCGCCTGGAGCGTCTGCGCGATCAGGCCGGCATCGTTGGCCGTCGTCGCCAGCGGCGATTTGGCGTAGGCGCCGTTGCCGACCACGAGCGCGAGGCGCTTTTCCGGCTGCTGGGCGCGCGCCGGTTCCGGTACGCCGGCGGCGAGGGCCAGGATCGGCAGCAGAAGGCAGATGAAAGCTCTGAGCGTCCCACGCATGGCTTGCTCGCCCGCTATTGTTGTCGAGGTCCGGCACGCATGAGGCGCGCAGCCGGCTGAACGGCGGTTGAACGAAAGGCTTGAACGACGAAAAAGCTTGGATTGAGGCGGTGGCATGGCCGCCCCATCGCCGGCGTCAGCCCCGCTGCGACGATATCGCGACGCGTCCTCTCGCCGGCGGATCACTCGGCCAATCTCAATTCGGCGGCGGTCGTCCGGGCAGCCGATTCGTCAACGGGCGAGAAATCGACCGGCCCCGGATCTTATGCCGACGTCATCGCGAGGGTGATTGCTGCTTGTCGACCTTGCGGCCGGCCTCTGGAGGAAAGAGGCGCGACCGCCAGGCCTCGATGCTCGGGTGGGCTCAGCCCTGGGCGACCAACTCGACGCTTCCTGTGCTCAGCCGATAGATACCGCCGACCACCTTGAGCTTGCCCTGCTCGACCGCCGCGTTGAGGATCGGCGCGGCCGATTTCAGCTTGGCGACGTTGTCGAGGACATTCTGGCGAATGGCGTTGTCGAGCGCATTCCCGCTCTGCTGGGCCGCCGTCTTCACCGCCGGCGCGATCGCGGAGACCAGCGTGGGGATGTGCCCCGGCAGCGGCTTGTCGTCCTTCAGCGACTTGATGGTCGCATCGACCGCGCCGCAATTGTCGTGGCCGAGCACCAGGATCAGGGGCGTTCCGAGCACCGCGACGGTGTATTCCATGCTCGCAACGGTCTCGTCGCCAGCGAAATTGCCGGCGACGCGGCACACGAACAGGTCTCCGCGTCCACTGTCGAAGGCATATTCGGGCGCGATGCGAGAATCGGCGCAGCTCAGCACGGCCGCGTAGGGATTCTGGCCGCCTACCAATGCCTCGCGCTCATGCTTGAAGTCGTGGCGGCGCGACACGCCCGACACGTAGCGCGCATTGCCTTCCAACAGCCGCTTCAGCGCCGCATCGGGCGACAGCACGTTCTGCGGCTTCGGCGGCGCCTTCTTCTCCTTGGCGAAGGCGGCCCCGCCAAACGCCGCCGCCGCAAGCGCCGACGTTGCGAGGAGCATCATGGAGCGCCGGGAAGGAGCAACAGGTTGATGCAGATTTTCGGAGCATTTGTCGCACATGGTCGTTGCCCTTCCAGGTTTCTCGTCAAACGAGTTCGTCGAGTCGACAACTGATAGCTGCGCTCGAGCGACTTCGAAACCACACGCGAGCCAAATAGTTAAGCTTTGGTTTGCGGCGGTGCCGGCGACCTCAGAGCTGCTGCACGTCCACCACGCCCGCGACTGCCTTGATCGCGCCGGCGATCTGCGGCGAGACCTTGAAGCGGCCGGGCAGCTTCATCTCGACCTCGGTCTCGAGGTCGAGCATCATCACCAGCGAGACCTCGCCGTCGCCGTTGGAGCGCGGCGCAAGTGCGGGACTGCCGACTTTCGGCGCGCCGCCGTTCGAGGCCGCCATGTCGGGCCCGGCCAAACGCTTGGCGATCGAGTCCAGCGGCTTGGTGTCGCGCAGGAAGATGCGCAGGCCCTTCTGCGTCTTGGCCGCGGCGTCATCGAGCGGCTCGGCATGAAGCACGCGAGCGCGCACGTCCTCGCCCTGAAGCTCGGCGCCCAGCTGCAGCAGCACGGCCGCGCCCGGCTCCAGCACGTCGCGATATTGCGCGAGGCCTTCGGAGAACAGCACCGCCTCGAAATGGCCGGTCGGATCCGACAGGCCCATGATGCCCATCTTGTTGCCGGTCTTGGTGCGCCGCTCCATGCGCGAGACCACGGTGGCGGCGACCTTGCCGGCGGTGGCGCCGGTCTTCACCGCGCGCGAGAACTCGGCCCAGCTCTGCACCCGCAGCCGCTTCAGCACGGTCGCGTAGTCGTCGAGCGGATGTCCCGACAGGAAGAAGCCGATCGCGTCGTATTCGCGGCGCAGCCGTTCGGCCGGCAGCCACGGCTCGACCTGCGGCAGCATGATGGTCGGCGCATCCGCCGACATGCCGAACATGTCGTTCTGGCCGATGGTCGCTGCCTCGTGCGCGCGCTGGCAGGCGGCGAGGATCGAGTCGGCACCGGCAAAGACGCGCGCCCGATTCGGCTCCAGCGAATCGAAGGCGCCGGCGGCGGCGAGACTTTCGATGATGCGCTTGTTGATCGCGCGCGGCGAGACCCGGGCGGCGAAATCGGCGAGCGAGGTGAACAGGCCGCCTCTGGTCCGCTCCGCGATGATCTGCTCGATCGCCTGGATGCCGACGCCCTTGAGCGCTGCGAGCGCATAATAGATGGTCTTCTCGCCGACCTCGAAGGTCGCGCCCGACCGGTTGATGTTGGGCGGCTCGACCTTGATGCCGAGACGCTGCGCCTCGGAGCGGAATTCGGAGAGCTTGTCGGTGTTGTTGAGATCGAGCGTCATCGACGCGGCGATGAACTCCACCGGATAATGCGCCTTCATGTAGGCGGTGTGGTAGGACACCAGCGCGTAAGCCGCCGCGTGGCTCTTGTTGAAGCCGTAGTCGGCAAACTTCGCCAGGAGCTCGAAGATGGTCTCGGCCTGCCCCTTCGGCACGCCGTTCTTCACCGCGCCCGCGACGAAGATGTCGCGCTGCTTGTCCATCTCGGCGCGGATCTTCTTGCCCATGGCGCGGCGCAAGAGGTCGGCGTCGCCGAGCGAATAGCCCGACATCACCTGCGCGATCTGCATCACCTGTTCCTGGTAGATGATGACGCCGAAGGTTTCTTTCAGGATCGGCTCCAGCACGGGATGCAGATATTCCGGCTCCTCGTCGCCGTGCTTGCGCGCGCAGTAGGTCGGGATGTTCGCCATCGGGCCCGGTCGATAGAGCGCGACCAGCGCGATGATGTCCTCGAAACGGTCCGGGCGCATGTCGATCAGCGCCCGCCGCATGCCCTGGCTTTCAACCTGGAACACGCCGACCACGTCGCCCCGGGCCAGCATCTGGTAGCTCTCGGCATCGTCGATCGGCAGCGTCGCGAGATCGACATCGATGCCGCGCGGCTTGAGCAGCTTGCAGGCGACGTCGAGCACGGTCAGCGTCTTCAGGCCGAGGAAGTCGAACTTCACGAGCCCCGCGGGCTCGACCCATTTCATGTTGAACTGGGTCACCGGCATGTCGGATTTGGGATCGCGGTAGAGCGGCACGAGCTCGCTCAACGGGCGATCGCCGATCACGATGCCGGCCGCATGGGTCGAGGCGTGGCGCGTCAGGCCTTCGAGGCGCTGCGCGATGTCGAAGGCGCGCGCCACCACCGGGTCTTCGTCGCGAAACGCCTGCAGCTTCGGCTCGCTCTCGATCGCGGCGGCCAGCGTCACCGGCGCAGCGGGATTCTGCGGCACCAGTTTCGTGAGCTTGTCGACCTGGCCATAGGGCATCTGCAGGACACGGCCGACGTCGCGCAGCACGCCGCGCGCCTGCAGCGTACCGAAGGTGATGATCTGCGCGACCTGGTCGCGGCCGTAGCGCTGCTGCACGTACTGGATCACCTCGCCGCGGCGGTCCTGGCAGAAGTCGATGTCGAAGTCCGGCATCGAGACGCGTTCGGGATTGAGGAAGCGCTCGAACAGCAGGCCGAACTTGATCGGATCGAGGTCGGTGATGGTCAGCGCCCAGGCGACCAGCGAGCCGGCGCCGGAACCGCGCCCCGGCCCGACCGGAATCCCTTGCGACTTCGCCCATTTGATGAAGTCGGACACGATCAGGAAGTAGCCCGCATATTTCATGCGGGTGATGACGTCGAGCTCGAAGGCGAGCCGCTTGGCGTAGGTCTCTTCCGTCGTGCCCTGCGACAGGCCATGCACGCGCAGGCGGTTGGCGAGCCCCTCCTCCGCCTGCCGCTTCAGTTCGGCGGCCTCCACCGCAGCCGCATCCGAGCTCGACGCGGCGCCGACGGTGAAGAACGGCAGGATCGGCTTGCGCGTCATCGGCCGGAACGAGCAGCGCTCGGCGATCTCCACCGTCGAGGCCAGCGCCTCCGGAATGTCGGCGAACAGCACCGCCATCTCGGCGCGCGTCTTGAAGCGATGATCCGGCGTGAGCTGCTCGCGCTCGGTCTCGGCGATCAGCCGCCCGCCCGCGATGCAGAGGAGCGCGTCATGGGCCTCGTAATCGTCGGTCGTGGCGAAATACGGCTCGTTGGTCGCAACCAGCGGCAGTCCCTTGGCGTAGGCGATGTCGATCAAGCCGGTTTCGACGCGCCGCTCCTTCTCGGAGTTGTGGCGCTGCAATTCGACGTAGAGGCGGTCGCCGAACAGGCCGGCCAGACGCTCGCAGCGCTGCGCGGCGAGTTCGGCATGACCGCCGGCGAGCGCCAGCGAGATCGGCCCGTCCGGTCCGCCCGTCAGCGCGATCAGGCCTTCGGTCTCACCCTCGAGCCAATCGAACTTGATGAACGGAGCATGGCTGTCCGGCGATTCCAGGAACGCGCGCGAGTTCAGCCGCATCAGGCTGCGATAGCCGCGCTCCTGCGCTCCCAGCAGCACCACCCGCGACGGTCCCATCGCGTTGCGCGCATTCGGATCCTGGTCGCCGAAATCGATGGCCAGCTCGCAGCCGACGATCGGCTGGATGCCCGAACTCGCCATCTTGTCGGAGAACTCCAGCGCACCGAACAGATTGTCGGTGTCGGTCAGCGCCAGCGCGGGCTGGTGGTCCTTCTTGGCAAGCTCGGCGAGCTTGGCGATCTTGATCGAGCCCTTGAGCAGCGAATAGGCCGAGTGAACGTGAAGGTGAACGAATCCGGCGCTCGGCATGGTCGCGTGACGGCCTCTTGAGATGAAATGGAGCGGTCGCCAACGCCGGGAGATGTCAGGCAGATCAAACGAGGATCCTGCATCGCCCGGCCGACTCGCCTCGCAATGTTGGGGCGTCACTGCTCCAGAGTCCACGCCGGAGCGGCCGATCGGCCACGTCGTCCCGCTTTTCCCCAAGCGGCAGCGGCACGCTCACCGGCCTAGAGCTGCGGAATCACCTGCGCCCAGATCGCGATCATCCCGACGAACAGCGTGATGGACGCCAGTGCGGCGGCTTCTTCCACGAAAACCCTGAACATGGCCTGCTCCCTTGTTGGAACGTATGAAGAACATTGTTCTCATTTTGTTCAGGGGAGTCAAGCGATCCGAGACCGCGCGAAACGGGATGGTTAACTCGCTGAATGTACTCAATAAAAAAGCCCCGGCCGAAGCCGGGGCTTTCGTCAGCCGCTCGCGTTGAGCGAGCTGTCTTAGTAGCGAGCCAGCAGCGGGCCGCCGAACTTGTAGTTCAGGCGGACGAGGCCCATGTCGACGTCCTGCTTGATGCGGTCGACTGCACCACTGGCGAAGGTGACATTTTGGTCGCCGAGGAAGATGTGGTTGTACTCGACGCCGACCGTCCAGTTCGGAGCGAAACCGAACTCCAGGCCTGCACCAACCGTGCCGCCCCAGCGGGTCTCGTCCGCGTTGTCGATATTTGCACCCGTGGCAACGCTGTAGACGTCGTACTTGTTGCTGACGACGGCCGCACCACCCTTCACGTAGAGCAGGACGTTGTTCCAGGCATAGCCAACCTGACCGGTGATGAGCCCAAATGCGTCCATCCTGGTCCGGTTACGATTGCCGGCGGCGATCAGGCTGATGTTGTCGCCCGAGAAGTCGGCCCAGTTGCCCTGGCCTTCCACACCGAAAACGAACTGGCCGGTCTGCCAGCGATAGCCGATCTGGCCACCGACCGTGCCGCCGGTCGAGTTGTGCGAACCTTCAGGACCGAAGTTGACGAGGTCCCACGACGTATCCGCCGAACCGCCACCGCCGTTGACGCCGATGTAGAAGCCGCTCCAGTCGTAAACGGCAGCGATCGCCGCCGGCGGAGCTTTGGTGTAGGGCCGCGCCGCGAGGTCAGCAGCCATCGCCGGTGCAGCCGCGCTGAGCGCGACGAGGCTGACAGCGGCAAGCAACAAACTCTTCTTCATTTGATTCCCGTTCCAGTTTCTTCAGTAGGCCCCCGGGCCGTGCGCAATCTCTTAGCAGTGGACGACGGAATTGCTGTAACCGCGACGCAACAGTTTGGTCGAAAGGACCTCGCTCGTTAACGAATGTTTATCAGCGGGTGTGCGGAAACCCTATGAAACAAGTGTTTTCACGAGTTCCAATGTCGACTAGAGGACATAAGCTGCATGTGCGCGTAACGACGCCGCGCGCACATTCGCGTGATTGGAGAATCGAAATGCGCGGTCGAGTTCCCTTGCCTATTGTCGCCACATTTTCGCTCGCATTCGTCACATTTGCATTCGCATCAGGTGCAAGCACACCGGCGCACGCATTCGGCAAAAATCATCCATTCTGCCTCACCGGTGATGAATGGCCGGGACTGAGCAATTGCAGGTTCGACACCTACGCGCAGTGTCAGGCGAGCGCATCCGGTCGCGCGCTGACCTGCATCGCCAATCCGTATTTCGTCGGACAGAGCGACGATCCATACGCGTATCAAAATCGTCCGCGCGCACAGACGCCGGGCTACTTCCTGCCGCGCTGAGATGCGCCGCGTCCACCTCGCGCTCATCGCGATCGCCCTGCTCTCGGCCGGCGGACTTGCGCATGCACAGACCTACGATCCGAGCTATCCGGTCTGCATGCAGATCTACGGCCCCGTCGGCTATTTCGACTGCAGCTACGCATCGCTTGCGCAGTGCCGCTATCTCGCCGTCGGGCGCTCCGCGAGTTGCGTGGTGAATCCGTATTTTCCGTCGAGCAAACCGGCGGCCCCTCACCGCCCGAGACGCCCCGCCGTTCGCGCCGGATGATCAAAGCCGTTCGGCCGATGCCGGGCATCCCGTGACGGAGCCCGTTGCATCCCCTCAGCTTAGCCAGGGCGTGTTGCGGATGCGCGAGCACGCGTTCGGCTTGCGGAAGCCCGGATCGTGATATTCGATGTAGTCGAAGTTGACCGTCCCGAACGTCGTCTGCGGCTTCTTCAGCGCTGAGCAGGTCTGCACCTTCAGGAACTCGTTCTTGAAATCGCCGCGCGGGAACGCGGAAATCACCTGGTCGCGCTGCTCCGGCGTGTACTCGTCATATCCAATGCCCACGACGTCGACCAGGACGCCTGCGTTGGTGAGCGCGATCTCCGGCCTCATATATTGCGGAATGCCGGGGGTGGTGTGTAGCGCGATTGCTTCCCACACCAGGTCGGCTTGCGGCTCGGCAATGCCGCGCGCCCGCAGAAAGTCGCGCGCGGCGTCGGCGCCGTCGACCTCGAACCGCTTGGTCTCGGTGTGGTAGTGATCGACGAGACCGAGGTCGTGAAACAGCGCCGCGACATACAGCAGCTCGGGATCGAACTTCAGCTTCTGACGCAGCCCCTTGATCGCGCCGAACATGTAGACGCGAACCGAATGGTTGAACAACATCTCGCCTTCGTAGCTGCGCACCAGTTCGGCAGCCTCGCGCGCCAATTGACTGTCGGGAACTTTGACGCCGGAGATCACGCTCGTCATTTTCAGGCTCCTGCTTTCTGTTTCGGCTGATGCCATTCGCGGTCAGGCGGCACTCTCGAGCACGGCCTGCGGCGTTTTCCGGAAGCTGATCGACATGCGATTGTACGCATTCATCAGGCTGATCGCGATCGTGAGATCGACGAGCTCGCGCTCGTTGAAGACCCTGCGGGCGGCTCGATAGGCATCATCCGGAACGTTGGTCTCGGCGACGCGGGTGACCGTCTCGGCCCATGCGAGGGCGGCGCGCTCGCGTTCATCGAAGAGATTGCCGGCCTCCGCCCACGCCTGGACCAGCGCGAGCTTCTCGATCTTCACGCCGGCCTTGAGCAGGTCGCGCGTATGCATGTCGAGGCAATAGGCGCAGTTGTTGATCTGCGACACGCGGAGATAGACCAGGGTGACCAGCGTCACGGGAAGCCCGCTCTGCATGACGTAGCCGTAGACACCGCCCAGCGCCTTCGCGCCTGCCGGTGCAACGCGGTTGTAGTCGAGACGTTCACTCATCTGCTTGCTCCTTGATGACCGGAGGGATGAACACTCCCCGTTACCCCCCCTTAGGTGTCCCTGTTATGGTCCACAAAAAAGTACCAAGAATGCGCAAAAATCGTGTACCAAGAAGGCATGACCAAGCCGCTGCGCCTGGAACTGGATCGATCTGCGAAGACGCCGTTGGCCGAGCAGATACACAAGGGAATCAAGGCCGCCATCGAGAGCGGCGTGCTCGCCCCGGGCGCGCGCCTGCCTTCCTGGCAGGATCTGGCCGCCCAGCTCGGCGTCGCGCGCGGCACCGTGCGGGTCGCATACGAAAAGCTCTCGTCCGCCCAACTGATCGTCGCAAGGCGCGCGACTGGAACACATGTCGCGGACCGGCCACGCTTTCCGGTGCGGCGGGACAAGGCCCCGGCCCCAGGCTCGTTCATGGAGATGTACCAGGAGCTCACGGCCGGGCCGGCGATCTTCCAGATGGGCGTGCCTGCGCAGGAGACCCTTCCTGCGACGTTGCTGGCGCGGATACGCGCGCAGGCGGTCCGCATCGAGATGAGCGCACCGGCGATCTATCCTGATCCGCGCGGTGAGCCGGCGTTGCGGCGCGAAATCGCGGCCTACCTCGCGCTGGCGCGCGGGATCGAATGCGCGCCCTCCCAGATCATCATCACCGGCGGTTTCAGCGGCGGCCTTGGCCTGACGCTCCGCGTCCTCGGCCTCGAGCAGAAGAAGGCCTGGATGGAGGATCCGGGCTTTCCCTTCACCCGGCACGGCCTCAAGCTCGCGCGAACATCGATCGTGCCGATCCCCGTTGACGCCGACGGCATCGATGTCGATTTCGGCCTGAAGCATGCTCCTGATGCGGCACTGGTGGTCGTGACGCCAGGGCAGCAGGCGCCGCTCGGAGCGACATTGTCGCTGGCAAGACGCTCACGCCTGCTCGACTGGGCCACGCGAAGCAAGGCGTGGGTGATCGAGGATGACTATCTGAGCGAGCTTCAGCTCAAGGGCCGGGCGACACCGGCGCTCGCCTCGCTCGACCGCGCCGGCCGCGTCATTCACATCGGCTCTTTCAGCAAGACCGTAACTCCTGCCCTCCGTCTGGGCTTTGTCGTTGCACCGGCCGCTCTGGCATCGCGATTTGCCGAAGTTGCGGCGTGCCTCGCGCCGGCGCCTGGACCCGCGGTGCAGCTCGCGATGGCCGATTTCATCAGCGACGGCCATTATCTGCGGCATCTTCGGCGCACGAAAAGGGTCTACGCAGCGCAAGCCGATGGTTTGCTGAAATACCTGCGCCCGCGCACTGCCAACGTTGCGATCGCCGGATTGGCGGCGATCCTGCGCTTGCCGGAGGGAGCACCCGATCTGGCCATCGCCAGGGAAGCGGCACCGCTTGGCCTCGCGCCTACGCCGCTATCGCTCTGGTCTGCGTCGAAGGGCACGGCGCGCCCAGGACTGTTGCTCGGCGTCGCAATGTCTCCTCCCAAGAAGATCGAGGCGTCCTGCGATCGGCTCCTTCAGATCATCGATCGACTGACGTGATCAATACGCGTCGGCGTGTCCCTCAAAGGTCTTCTTGCGAAAGCCGGGACAAGCCCGTCTGTGAAGACGACATGCAAACGTGATGGACTGAAGCTTGATTGCTACAACGACGGAGGTGCACTCCCTCTCCCGCTTGCGGGAGAGGTGAACGGCCCGCGGCGATCGATCCAACCTAAAGCCATTCCGCCTGGAAGCCGGCGTGCTCGAATAAGGGCGCATGACACGACGCGCTCAACACTCGTCGAGCAGACTGCGAATTTTGGCGGCCAGGTCTTCGATCGCAAAGGGCTTCGACAACAGATGCTTCCCGGCGTCGAGCATCCCGTTGTGAACGATCGCATTGCGCGTGTAGCCGGTGGTAAACAACACCTTCAGGCCGGGATGTCGTTTCGACAACTGTGCCGCGAGTTCAGCGCCGGTCAGCTCGGGCATGACGACATCCGTAAACAGCAGATCCGGAACGGTGCCGTTTTCGATCGTCCTGATCGCCTCCATCGCGCTCGCAGCTTCGATGACGGTATAGCCGAGCTCGCGCAGGCTTTCGGATGAGATGCTGCGGACGCGCTCGTCGTCCTCCACGACGAGAATCGTCTCGTTCTGATGGCTTGCGCCGGGATGGATGACCCCGCGCGAGGAGTCCGGGATTGCCTCCTCGCCGATGAAACGTGGAAGGTAGATCTTCACGGTCGTGCCGACGTCGACTTCCGAGTAGATTTTGACATGGCCGCCCGATTGACGCACGAAGCCGTAGACCTGACTAAGTCCAAGGCCGGTGCCCTTGCCCACGACCTTGGTCGTGAAAAACGGATCGAAGACCTTTCCCAGCATCTCCGCCGGAATTCCCGTGCCGTTGTCCGTGACCGCAATGAGAACATACTGCCCGGGTGCCAGTGCATATTCGCGGGCATATTTTCGATCTATCGACGCGTTGCTGGTTTCGATCGTCAGCCTGCCGCCCTTCGGCATCGCGTCGCGCGCATTCACCGCGAGATTGATGACCGAGCTTTCCACCTGGGCGGGATCGGCCTTGACGCGCCAGAGACCAGCAGCGAGGACCGTTTCGAGGTGAACCAGCTCGCCAAGCGATCGCTCGAGCAACTCGCTCATCTCGCCGACCATCCTGTTGATGTCCAGGACCTCCGGCGCAAGAGGCTGCTGACGCGAAAACGCGAGCAGCCTTTGCGTCAAGGTGGCTGCGCGGTTTGCGCCGTCAATGGCACCCTCGATGAAGCGGTCAACACTGACCTCTCCCTTGCTGAGCCGCCGCTTTGCAAGATTCAGGCTGCCCAGTATCACGGCCAGCATATTGTTGAAGTCGTGGGCGATGCCTCCTGTCAATTGCCCGACGGCTTCCATCTTCTGCGATTGCCGCAATTGCTCCTCGGCCTTCATGCGCTCGCCGATCTCGTCGGCGACACGTTGCTCCAGCTCGGCATTGAGCGCCTCGAGCTTGGTCAAGAGCCGAGCGTTGTCGATGGCCGTCGCGGCATGACCGGCAATGCCGAGCAATGCGGCCTCGTGCTCTTCGTGGAATTTACCTACCTCCGCGTGACCGAAGAAAAGCCCACCGAGCACTTCGCCGCTTCGCGAGATCACGGGGACCGCCAGGTAGGAGCGAACCGGAAGATGGCCCTCGGGCATGCCTTTGCGCGGTGCATTCCTGCCATAGCGCGGGTCCTGCAGAATGTCGTCGGACCTCACCACGCCCGTCCCCCTGAACGTCGGCTCGAACACGGGGGTGTTGCGCGGCATTGGGAACTTTTCGAACGCGGATCGAGGCACGCCGGACAGCGAGTACAGCATGTAGCTGCCGCCGTCCGCGGCCAGGACGTTGTAGAAGAAGGCTCCGAATTGGGCGCCCGTCAGCTCGACGCCGGCATCAGTCACGATCTGAACGATCTTATCGAGATCGCGTTCGTGGGCAACCGACGCCCCTGTATCGTTGAGTATCCTGAGATGACGTTCCGTTTTCTTTTGCGCGGAGATATCCAGCACGGTCCCGATGAAGCGGGTAGCCTGGCCGTCGGAAAAAATTGCGCGACCAGTTGCTGCGATCCAGCGCTCGACGCCGTCCTCGATACCGACGGTCCGGTATTCGATATTGTAGCTTGCCGGAGAATGAGGCTTCAGGGCTGCCGATACAGCCTCATGGGCGCGCTGCCGGTCCTCGGGATGAATGCCCCTCAGGAATGATCCTTCATAGCTGACATCGGCGTCAGGTGGCAGGCCGAACACCTCCTTGCAGCGGCTGTCCCATCGGAGAATGTCGTTGAGCGGATCGTAGTCCCAGGTGCCGATGCCGGCCGCCTTGTTCGCGAGGACCAGCCGTTCGGCAGATTCCCGGGCTGCCTGCTCCGATCGGACGCGCTCGATGTGCGCCCACGATCGCTCCGTCACCTCGGTGAGCAAGGCAAGCTCTCGCGGCGTCCAGAGATGCGGGCCCCGGTGATGTATCGCCATCAAGGCCGTCAGCCGCCCTTCCTTCACCAAGGGCATGCAAATGGTCGAACCTATGCCGATGCGCTGGAAAGCGGCGGCTTCCTCCGGCGCGATCTCCTTCAGATTGTCGTTGATGACGAGGGGCCTGCCGGCGCTCAGCTCTCGCACCGCCTTCACGCCGAAGTCGGCAAGGCTGTAGTGCCCCAGGATGTGCATCGCACCGGGGGCTGCCCAGTCCCCGCGTATGGTGAAGCCGTCCTGATCAGGATCCATGTCGGCATAGGCGCAGTTCGAAACGCGGAGATGCTCACCGACCATCCTCGTCGTCACCGCCATCACGCCATCGGCATCGCGGACCTTGGCCGTCTCCTTGTTGAGGGCGTCCAGGAAGAGCAGCCGGGCTTCGTTCTCGCGCACGGCCGTTTCCGCGCGGCGGCGTTCGACCGCGGTGCGCGTGCGCTCGGCAACATCGCGGATGAGGTCCAGCTCTTCAGGGCTCCATTCGCGCGGCGCGGCATTGTTGAGGTACAACAGCGCCACAACCCCGTCGGGCTCGGAGATCGGCATGTTGACGAGTGCACGTGCAGAGATCGCCTCGAGAGCACGGGCACGGTCGCCGACGCGAGGATCCTTCTCGGCGTCGGCGCAGACGACCGTTTCGCCGCGCTTCAAATCTTCGATATAGCTCCCATAGTCGCGAAAGCGCAGCACGCCGGCCAGGCTCGAGATCCCGGGAGCGTTCCAGTCGCGAGCGATCGTGATGGTCTCGGCTGAGGTATCGACGGTGCCGTAACCTGCCCGGCTGACATCGAGGCTGCGGCCGAGCAGCTCAGCCGCGGCATAGGCGAGATCGTCGGGGTTGCCGATTTCTCGAATGTAGTCGCCGAGGGTGGCCAAGACGGCATTACGGTCGGCCGAGAGCAGCCCGGTCGCTGTCGTCATCGGTCTTCCCCGGACACTTCTCTGCCTCCACTCAATAGGCTGATGAAACTGTATTCCGCGTTGCGCAGTTCAATTCGATCGGGTCAGCCCGACCTGACGTCGATGTCGACTGACCGACCAATTAACCTCCGGGTGACACTTGGGTTCCGCGGGCCCTTGGGATCCGGCTGAAGCCGCTTCATTGCGCTCGGAGCGAGATCTGCAGCGGTCGCATTCGAAAGCCTGAATGGTTTCGAAGACAGACGCTCTATGAATCAGCCTCCGTCCTACACCGGCGTATAGATCACGAGCTTCAGTGCGGGATCATCGTTGGCCTGGAAGCTGGTGTGCTCGAAGTGCAGCACACCTTTGGTCGGATGGTTCATGGTCTTGCGGCCCGAGATGGTGCTGCGGATATCGTGTGCCTCCCACCATTTGACGAATTCCGGACTGCCCTGGCGCAGTCGCGCGAGCAACTCCGTGAAGGCGGGATCGCCGGCCCAGACGTCGTGGGTCGCGCGAAACATCGCCACCATGGCCCTGGCGACATCCGCCCAGCCGGCGCCGTAGGATTTTCGCGTCTGCTTGTTGGTCATCATGAGGAGCAGCGTGTTGCGATCCTGCTCCGGCAATCGCCCGAAGGCGAAGACGTCCTCGGCCGCCTCGTTCCAGGCCAGCACGTCCCAGCGGCGGCCGGTGATGTAGGCCGGCTGGTGCAGGCTCTCGATCATCCGCCGGATCGGCGGCGGCACGATTTCGCGCGTGAACGGACGCTTGTCTCCGTCGCGCGCCAGCGCCCTCAGGTGCGCGTGCTCGGTCTTGCTGAGGCGCAGCGCGCGGGCGAGTGCGTCGATTGTGGTGACGGACGGGCTGACCGTGCGGCCCTGCTCGAGGCGGATGTACCAATCGACGCCGATGCCGGCGAGCTGCGCGACCTCCTCGCGGCGCAGCCCCGCGGTACGCCGGCGCCGGCCCATCGGAAGCCCGACGGTCTTCGGCGACAGCTTTTCGCGGCGGGATCTCAGGAAGTCCCCGAATTCAACCCGGCGTGGATCGGCCATGACGCGTGTCCTGCAATGGAGGGTCCAAGGAATACTAGGATAATACCAGGCCTTCCTGTCCCCTCCAAGACAGCGCATAGGGCGTCACCCGACCTTGAGGTGAACATCATGAAAGCTGCCGTGCTCAAATCCTTTGGATCGCCGCTCGTGATCGAGGACGTTCCGGACCCGACCATCGGCACCGGCGAGGTGATCGTCGACGTCATCGCCACGCGCGTGCTGTCCTACATGAACGAGGTCCTCGACGGGACGCGCAATTATGCGCTCGACCTGCCGATCGTGCCGGGCCCCGGCGGCATCGGCCGGGTCCGCGCGATCGGTCCGGACGCGACCAGACTTGCCGTCGGCGACTGGGTGTTCTGCGACCCGACGGTGCGCTCGCGCGATGACTCCGTTGCGCCCGATATCGCGCTGCAAGGCCTCACCGCCGCCGGGCCCGGCGGCATGCTGCTGCAAAAGCACTTTCGCCATGGCTCCTTCGCCAAGCAGATGCGCCTGCCGACCGAGAACGTCAAACGCCTCGGCGCGATCACGTCGGAGGAAGCGACGCGCTGGTGCGCGCTGGGCACGCTGCTGGTGCCCTATGGCGGTTTCCTCGCCGCAGATCTTCAACCTGGCGAGACCGTGCTGGTGAGCGGCGCCACCGGCAATTTCGGCAGCGCTGCGGTATCCGTTGCGCTGGCGATGGGCGCAGCCTGCGTGGTGGCGCCGGGCCGCAACGAAAAGATCCTCACCGACCTCGTCTGTCGCTTCGGCGACCGCGTGAAGCCGGTCAGGCTCACCGGTAACGAGGACGACGACCGCGAGAGCATGAGGCGCGCCGCGCCGGGCCCGATCGACTGCGTGTTCGACATCATGCCGCCTTCGGTGAGCCCGACCGTCGTGCGGGCGGCGGTCATGACGGTGCGCGCTTACGGCCGCGTCGTGCTGATGGGCGGCGTCGGCATGGCGGGCGGCGCGGGTCTCGAGCTGCCCTACCCCTGGATCATGCGCAACTGCATCAGCATCCACGGCGTCTGGATGTACCCGCCGGATGCGGCGAGCCGCCTGATCGCGCTGGTGCGCGCGGGCCTGCTAAGGCTCGACGCGTACGAGACCACGGCCTTCGACCTCGACCACGCGAATGAAGCGGTGGAACACGCCGCCGCCAATGGCGGACCGTTCAAAATGACCGTGATCAGACCTTGAGCCCTCAGGCGACGGCCAAGCGTCGTCGTCGATTTTTTTCGCCAATCCCGCCAAGCACTTGGCTACTGTGCATGGGGTTGTTTTCGCAGCTCTGCTATTCGAGCTCGACCACCTGGCCGTTCGACAGCGAGACCCGCCGGTCCATGCGGCCGGCGAGCTCCATGTTGTGGGTCGCGATCAGCATCGACACCCGCGTCGCCTTGACCAGCTGCATCAGCGCCTGAAACACGTGATCCGCCGTGTGCGGGTCGAGATTGCCGGTCGGCTCGTCCGCGAACAGCACGCGCGGCGCGTTGGCGACCGCACGTGCGATCGCAACACGCTGCTGCTCGCCGCCGGACAGCTCGGCCGGGCGGTGGGTGATGCGGTCGCCCAGGCCGAGATAGCCCAGGATCTCCTTGGCGCGCTTGACGCTCTCGGACTTCTTCAGGCCGCGGATCATCTGCGGCAGCATGACGTTCTCGAGCGCCGAGAACTCCGGCAGCAGCCGATGCGACTGGTAGACGAAGCCGATGTCGGTGCGGCGAAGCTGCGTACGCTCGATGTCGGGCAGCTGCGAGGTCGGCGCGCCCGAGACATAGACCTCGCCGGAATCGGGCGCTTCGAGCAGCCCCGCTATATGCAGCAGCGTCGACTTGCCCGAGCCCGACGGTGCCACCAGCGCGACGGACTGACCTGCCCACAGCGCCAGATTGGCGCCGTCGAGGATCGTCAGCGGCACCTCGCCCTGCAGATACTGCCGCTTTATCTCGTGGAGATAAATGACCGGTACATCTTCCGCCCCCTGCTGCTGCTCCATCAGCCCCTCACTCGTACCGCAGCGCTTCGACGGGATCGAGGCGCGCGGCACGCCACGACGGATAGAGCGTCGCCAGGAACGACAGCGTCAGCGCCATGACGACCACCGCCGTGGTCTCGCCGACGTCGATTTCAGCGGGCAGCTTCGACAGGAAGTAGAGTTCCGGCGAGAACAATTCGGTGCTGGTGAGCCAGGACAGGAATTGCCGGATCGATTCGATGTTGAGGCAGATCACCAGGCCAACGCAGAAGCCGACCAGCGTGCCGACCACGCCGATCGAGGCACCCGTGATCAGGAAGATGCGCATGATCGAGCCCTGCGAGGCGCCCATCGTGCGCAGGATCGCGATGTCGCTGCCCTTGTCCTTCACCAGCATGATCAGGCCGGAGACGATGTTGAGCGCGGCGACAAGCACGATCATCGTCAGGATCAGGAACATCACGTTGCGCTCGACCTGGAGCGCGTTGAAGAAGGTCGAGTTGCGCTGCCGCCAGTCGACCAGGAACACCGGCCGCCCCGCCGCCTCCGTCACCGCCTTGCGAAAGGCGTCGATCCTGTCGGGGTTGGTGGTGAACACCTCGATCGAGGTCACGTCGTTGCTGCGGTTGAAATAGGCCTGCGCCTCGGCCAGCGGCATGAACACGAAGCCGAGATCGTATTCGGACATGCCGATCTCGAACACGGCGACGATCTTATACGGCTTGATCCGCGGCGTCGTGCCCATCGGCGTGACCGCGCCTTTCGGCGCCACCAGCGTGATGCTGTCACCGGCATGCAGCGAAAGCTGGTCGGCGAGGCGCCGGCCGATTGCGACGCCCTGCCCGTCGTCGAAGCCTTCGAGCGAGCCCTGCTTGATGTTCTTGGCGATCGAGGTGAGGTTGTTGAGATCGTCGGAGCGGATGCCCCGCACCAGGACGCCCGAGGCATTCCATGGCGACGACGCCAGCGCCTGACCATCCACGACGGGTGCCGCAAGGCGGATGCCCTCGACCTGGCTGATGCGCTCGGCGACGTCCTTCCAGTCGGTCAGCGGCGATTCCAGCGGCTGCACCAGGATGTGGCCGTTGAGGCCGAGGATCTTGTCGAGCAGCTCTTTGCGGAAGCCGTTCATCACGGCCATCACGATGATCAGCGTCGCGACGCCCAGCATGATGCCGAGAAAGGAGAACCCGGCGATGACCGAGATGAATCCCTCCTTGCGCCGCGCACGCAGATAGCGCGCCGACAGCATCCACTCGAATGGCGCAAAAGGCGCAGTTTGCACGGTTTCGGTCATGGTTTCATCCATCGCTCGATAATCCCATGATTCGGGGTCAATTGTGGCCGGATTGGCGGCCGCGATCTCGGGCGATGAACAATATTCAGCCGACCAGCCGGGCGACAGCGTCGGCAGGCGACATGGTCTCGCGCGCGCCGTCGCTACGTCGTTTGATCTCGACCTTGCCGTCGGCGAGCCCCTTCGGCCCGATCATGATCTGCCAGGGGATGCCGATCAGGTCGGCGGCGGCGAACTTGGCGCCGGCACGCTGATCGGTGTCGTCGTAGAGCACGTCGACGCCCTTGGCCGTGAGCTCCGCATAGAGCTTCTCGCAGGCCGCATCGACGGCCGCATCGCCCTGCTTGAGGTTCAGGATCGACACGCGGAACGGCGCGACGGCCTCCGGCCATTTGATCCCGGCATCGTCATGGCAGGCCTCGATGATGGCACCTAACAGGCGCGATACGCCGACCCCGTAGGAACCGCCGTGGATCGGCACGTCGACGCCGTCGGGGCCCGCCACCAGCGCCTTCATCGGCTCGGAATATTTGGTGCCGAAATAGAAGATTTGCCCGACCTCGATGCCGCGGGTGTTGACCCGCTTGTCCGCGGGCACCTCCCGCTCGAAGCGCGCGGCGTCGTGAACGTCCTCCGTCGCCGCATAGACCGAGGTCCATTGCTTGATGATCGGCGTCAGGTCGCCGTCATAATCGACATCCTCACCCGGGACCGGCAGGTCCAGCACGTCGCGATTGATGAAGACGCCGGATTCGCCGGTTTCGGCGAGCACGATGAACTCGTGGCTGAGGTCGCCCCCGATCGGGCCGGTCTCGGCGCGCATCGGGATCGCCTTCAGCCCCATCCGCGCGAAGGTGCGCAAATAGGCCACGAACATCTTATTGTAGGCGACGCGCGCCGCGGCCTCGTTGAGGTCGAACGAATAGGCGTCCTTCATCAGGAACTCGCGGCCGCGCATCACGCCGAAACGCGGACGCTGCTCGTCGCGGAATTTCCATTGGATATGATAGAGATTGAGCGGCAGGTTCTTGTAGGACTTGACGTAGGCGCGGAAGATCTCGGTGATCATTTCCTCGTTGGTCGGCCCGTACAGCAGCTCGCGCTTGTGGCGGTCGGCAATGCGCAACATCTCCGGACCGTAGGCATCGTAGCGGCCGCTCTCGCGCCAGAGATCGGCGAGCTGCAAGGTCGGCATCAAGACCTCGATCGCGCCAGACCGGTCCTGCTCCTCACGCACGATCTGTTCGATCTTCTTCAGCACACGGAAGCCGAGCGGCAGCCAGGCATAGATGCCGGCCGCCTCCTGCCGGATCATGCCCGCGCGCAGCATCAGCCGATGCGAGACGATCTCCGCCTCTTTCGGATTTTCCTTCAGGATGGGCAGAAAGAACCGCGACAACCGCATGGTAATACTCTGGGAATCAGTGATCGTCCGCAGTGAAACCGGATTGAGAGCGAAAATACAAGGCCGAGAATGAGGAAAAGCCGCTAACGCAGCGAAATTCCTTGTCATTTTTCCGTCGGCTTCAGGTTCAGCTTGAAGCGCTGCTTGCGAAGGCGACGTTCCAGGGAGGGCCGTCACGACAGCCGGAAGCGGCAGCCCGAGACGACCGGGGCACGTGAAGGCCAACTCGCGCCAGCCAGATCAGCGCGTTCAATCCGACATCCGCACCGACCGTGGCTTGCGCATCCCAAGGGAGACGTGCGCCGCCACCGGTGAAGCGGCGAGCGCAGCCATCAGGGTCAGGCAGGATCGCTTCGATATATTCGGTCTTCCCGGGAGCCCGGATCGGCCTCACTTCATCTTCATTCCCGAGTGATCCGGCATCTTCTTCATGTCCAAGTGACCCGAGTGCCCCGCATCTCCCGGCGCCTGCGCGCCGACGCCCTGGACGTCGAGAGAGACGGCGACCTTGCCGGCCTTCTCGAATTGCAGCGTCACGGGCACCTTGTCACCCTGCTTGAACGGGCCCTTCAGCTCCTGGAGCATCAGGTGATAGCCGCCGGGCGCGAGCTTCACCGTCTTACCGGGATCGATCGCGAGCCCCTTGTCGAGCGGGCGCATCTTCATCACGCCGTTGTCCATGGCCATCTCGTGGATCTCGGCCTTCCCCGCGATATCGGCGGAGACGCCGACCAGCCTGTCCGCAGCGGTTCCCTTGTTCTCGATGATCAGATAGCCGCCGGCGACCTTGGCACCGCCCGGCGTCGCACGGCTCCACGCCTGTGAAATGACGAGATCGCCGGCCTTGACGTCGTCGGCGATTGCCGGCGCTGCGCAGAGTGCAAGAGCGAACGCAGCGAGCAGCATATCCTTCAGCCTTGACTTCATATCGGTATTTCCTTTGCAGATTGAATTTCAGTGTTTGGAGAGCTGCTGCGCCGACCATTTCTCCAGGTCGGACATTTCGGCGGAGCCTTCGATCGTCGTGATACTCCCATCCCGCGAAATGAGCATCGTCCTGGGGATGTCGCCCTGCCAGGCAGGATCGATCTCGAACCGCAAGCGCTCGACAAAGCCGTCGTTGAAGATGAAGTTCTCGGTCGACGATAGTCCCGCCTTGTCGAGCATCGATTGCGTCGCGGCCGGCAGGTTCGGCACGAGGTCCGCGCTGACCGTGACGACATCGATTTCGGGATGGTCCTTCGCAAACTTCCCGAGCAACGGCAGCTCGACTTTGCAGGGCCCGCAGGTCACGCCCCAGAAATGCACGAGCGTCGGGCGGTCGGCATGCCCCTTGAGCAAGCTTTGCCAGGTGCCGCGTTCGAACGGTTTGAGGCCCGGAGGCGATCCGAGCGCAGACGCTGAAGCAATCAGGATACCCAGACCCAGAATGGCTGCAAATCGACGTCTCATCGTTGATCCTCGATCGCTGTGAGGCGGTAGCCGTCCGCTTTCGTCATCCATGACAGGTAGACCTGTCCGCCATTGGAGACGAGCAAGGGATGGTCGGATGTGTCGGTCGTGCTCGATATCGCCCTCGGTGGCGACCAGGTCTCGCCATCGTCATGAGAGATCGTCATCTGGACCGTTGTCTTCTCGCCATCGAACTCCTTCCACACCATCACCGTCCCCGCCGGGCCCGTGAGCACGAAGGGGCGCGTCGGATTGCGATCCGGCCGTCCCAACGCCATCGGTGCAGAGAACGTGCGGCCCTCGTCGCGCGAGTGGGCGTAGAACAATCCCTTACGAGCCTTCCCGTTCGTGTACCAGGCGACGTGATAGGTTCCATTCGGCCCGATGGTGAGGCTGGGCCCGTGGTGCGGGCAGGCATTGATCTGCCAGTCGTCGTTGCTGACCCGATGGATTTCCCCGGGCGTCGAGACGTCGGTGAACGTCATGATCGCGTGGTCGCGCACGCCGCCATCGAAGATGTTCCTGAAGATCACGGCCGGTCGTCCGGGCGCCGCGAACGTCAGCCCCAACCGGCAGCACTCGCAGGTGCCGTCACGGGCGAGACTGGCCTCGGTGTAGGTGGCGCCGCCATCGCGAGACGAGGCAAAGAACAGCGCTGCTCCCTCATATTTTCGTCCCGCCTCTCTTGCGGGAACACGATTGCGCTTGTCGAGCCAGGCTGCGAAGACCGTTCCGTCCTGATCGAGCGCCAGCGCTTCGAAACGCTGGCTCTCATTGCTTGCGGTAATGGGCTTCAGCTCCGCGAAGCTCTTTCCGCCATCGGTCGAACGCGTGTAGAGCACCTGGCCGTTGAAGGCTTCGTCCCTGAAGATCGAGAACGCAACGGCAATGCCGCCCTTGCGATCGACCACGATCTTCGGCCGCGCATCCGGTCCCCAATCGAGGTTCAGCCGCTTCGTCGTGACGAGGACGGGGACCGAGAAATTGCGGCCCGCATCCTGCGAACTCGCAACCGAGACCTGCCCTCCCGCCATCCAGACCAGCCACAGCGTTCCGTCCGGAGCGAATGCGGGCGTCGCCTTGGTTGCACAGCGCAGCGTCGGCTCCTCACACGCCGCTTCGGACGCATGCGGAGCCCGCATCTGTCCGAGCGCCGCACCTTGCAGCCATGCGAGAGCGACGATCCCGAGCAGGCCAGTTCGGATCATGGCCCTGTTCCCTTCGAGAACCCCGATCATTTGAATGCCACCTTCATACCCGCAACGAAGGCGCGCGGCGAGCCGGCATAGATCGATCCTGTGGTGTTTGCGAGCACACTCGCAGGATTCTGAAGGCCAGCCGCCGTCACCGTGTTGGCGATGTTGTTTGCCGAAGCGATGTAGGTCCGGTCGAATACGTTCCTGACCTCGAGAAACAGATTCAGCGATCTGAAGGTGTCCGACACCAGATCGGTCTTGTAGTGAACGTTCAAATTGACCAGCTCATAGCCGGGTGCCTTCAGCAGATTCGCGTTGTCCATGTAGAAGGAGTCCTTCCACTGCAGTTCGACAAAGCCTCCGAGACCTGCAAGCGGCCCGGCGAACTCGTCATATCCAATTCGCGCCGTCAGCTCGTTGGGCGAGATGCCGGGAATCTTGTTACCTGCCCGGTTGAAGCTGAACACCGCGCCATTAGTGATGTTCTCGACATACTCGGTGTAGACCTCGTCGAGATAGGTATACGCCGCCATGAACCGCCAGCCTGGATAGAACTTCCAGTCGGCGGCCAGCTCGATGCCGCGGTGCTCCGACCGTGGCGCGTTGAACGTATAGGATATGCCCGCAATCGGAGTCGCCTGACTGACGATCTCGTTGCGGAAGAACTCGTAGAAGCCGGTCGCGCTGAGCTTGAGCGTGTTGTTCGGCGTCCAATCGAAACCGAGCTCGTAACCTAGATTCTTCTGGGTCTGGAGCTGCGTATTGTTGCCGGACAAACCCGTCGGAAGGACGAAGAGGTTCGAAACCTGCGGAGTGCCGTATCCCGTGGCAACTCGTCCGCGGAAGAGCCATTCGTTGTTGAGATTGTAGAGGAGCGCCAACTCTGGCGCAGCATTCTGAAACTGCCGGTCCGCGGTCGTCAGGGTTGTTGTGGTGATGCCGGTGGGACCCGCGTACGCATACGCGGTGTTTGTCCCCTTCAGTAGCGTGGTCTCCCAACCAATGCCGGCGACCGCCGTCAGCGAGGTCGTCAGCCTGAGTTCTTCCCTGGCACGCACACCATAATTGGTCGTTTCGCTGAAGAGATTGCTCGAGAGCCTGCCGAGCGTGGCATTGCCCCCCGGCATCACATTTCGCGTGTCGCTCGACGCCGTCAGAGTGTTGTAGAAGGCGCCGAAGAACGCGGTCGACTCCATCCCGAAGATCTCGCCGCGCTTGGTGAGATCGCTCATGTAATTGTACGACGGAAAATCTCCGATCGAGCTGGTCTGTCCAGTCGGTTGGCTGATGTTCCTGTCGTCGAACACGAACTGGTTGCGCCACGTCATCGTGTTGTCGAAATCGTGCTCCCACCGGCCGCCGACGATGGTCCGCCGGTCGTTGCGGCCGAGGCCGGCCTGCAGAGCCGTTTCCGTGTCGGTTCCGGCAGTTGCGTTGAAGCCGTTGTTGAACAGCCTGACCGTCCCGCATCCCGGCGCGGCGGTGGGACCGGTGGCACATCCCTGCTGGAACGGGTTGAGGTCGTACTGGTTCAGCGACTGCCGGATCGGCAATCGCGTGCTGAGATCATTGTTGATGACCTTGACCGTGAAACGATCGTCCGGCGTCGCCTTCAGCGTGCCGAGGAAGTTGACGGTCTGCGTATTGAACCAGCTGTTGCCGATATAGCCATCGCCCCGCACGTCGCTTGCGAACAGCGAGCCCTCGAAATTCCCGACCTTCTTGCCCGCCGCCATATAGTTGTTGAGGTAGCCGTAACTGCCGCCGTCCACGCCATATTCGACGCCGTCAATCGTGCCGCCGGGCCGCGTCCGAAAATTGAGCGCACCGCCGGTCGCGTAGTTGCCATAGAGCGCCGACGACGGGCCGCGGATCACGTCGATCGCGCCATAGGCGTGGGGATCGATGAGGTCGCTCCGCGACAGGCCGTCCGGCTGCGTCACCGGGAAGCCATCGTCGAAGATCACGAGATTGCGGATGGCGAAACCGTTGCGGGCGTTGGATCCGCGAATCGAGATTCCGGAATCACGGGGACCATTGCCCTGCTTGATCGAGATGCCCGGACTGTCCCGCAAGACGTCGCTGACCGAAAACGCCGGGCGATTGTCGAACTGGCTGCGATCGATGGTCGTCGCGGTCTGGCCGGCCGGCGATTGATTGAGACCAGCCCGCGCTGCGCCGGCAGACGCGGCCAGGTTTTGGGCCGGCGCGCTGGCGGTCGCGTTCTGCGCAACGGGTCTGGCTGCGCGTCCCGCCGAAGCTGAGCGCAGTCGTGATGGCCGGGTGGTTGGTTTGGGACGCGAAGGCTGCGGCGCCTCAACCGTCACCGCGGGAAGCGATTCCGAGGCGCCCTGAGCCAGCGCGTCCGAGCCGATCGAGGACACCAGCCCGCAAAGCACGGGCAGGCTCGCGCGGCTGATCGCACGAATGCGTAACATCTCTTGAATTCCTGACATCCGGCACGTCGGCCGGTCCATTGCACACGCCATCGGCACGGCAACGGCGCGCGCCAATGGTTCGGTTTGTCGCTACGTCAGGAAAATCGAGGGGGTGCGCGAGCCTGGGCGCTCGAGCCCTTGTAAGCGGGGATGGCGGACACATCCGCCGCGAGCCACACGACACGTTCGGCGTGACGCAAGGAAGTGGCGAGCGCAACCTGCGGCGGCGAATCGAGCGTCGCGTTGGCCTGGGCCAGGCAACAGAGCGCGCAGGCGCCGGCATGCGCGGTCGGCGAGCCGGTCGGATCGTTAGGACCGCCGCCCTGCTCGCTCGCGCTGTGGCAGATGGCGGCGGCGGAAAGCGGATCGGCCATAGCCTGGCCGGCCGCCAAGCACGCGGCGATCGGCGCCAGCACCTGCATCACCAGGGCGAGCAGGACGATGGGTAGGAATTTCTGTAGCCGAGCGCGCATCCGCCGAACCATTCGTTCGTCAGCCAACTAAACACGGCAGTCAGGGCCGAGTCGAGGTCAGTTCCGCCGCCCTCTTGGCCCGGCGCAAATTTCTCGAAGAGTGTGGTCGGCGCGCTCCAGCACCGGCGCCCGTCCGCCATTTAAGGCAGGGCAACCATCCCGCCTGTCCACAAATTTCTTATACTTGTCATATATTTAGGTGACTTTGAGCTCGATCGTTTCGTTAACTGCTCGAATTTTGAACATTCGTTGCCGAAAATGATGACAAGTGAGAAAAGTTGATCTAGCATCCCCCTTGCTCAGGCTGGCCGCGAGGCGAAGTCTGGTGGTCCAAGTCTCGGGAGGAGCCCCTGGCGCGCAAAACGCAGCGTCGCCCCGTCAATCAAGAGCAAATCTTAGAATCGGGGATAATAGGGTCGACACAATTTTCGAGCGGGGCCAGGGCCCCGCTCTTTTTTTACCCGCGCGGCTGAACTGCCGATGAACGTGGCTCTCATCCAATCCTAGACACCGCGCGGCGATCCCCCGACCGTTTACCAACGTCTGTTCGAGCTGCATGCGGAAGCGCGGGCGATGTTCCGCTCGAAGGCAGCGAGTTGGCGAGGGATCGACGCTCGCATCGACAATCCTCGACTTCACCGGTGAGCGCCGCGGACATTTCCGGCTGATCGCCTGCGAGGTCGCCTCGCGCGATGCTTACGGCACGCCGCGTCGTCAGGGATACGCTCCGCGATCAGCTTGACGTAAATGGACGCCGGAGATCGCGCAGGCCTGGGATACATTGCTTGCGGATATCGACGCATGCGCCGTCGCTCCGGCCCGACGCTTTGCGCTGCACCAACACTGGCTGCGGCGATCTCGCGGTTGATTGCAGATTGAGTGCCAACAACTCTTGTGAGAGACTTTCGGAGATCGGTCGCGCAAGCAATGACGCGCCGACGACAAAATACATGGGAGCGAGCGATGTCCGGGACGAAAGATTTCTCGACGACGAGGCGCGATCTTCTTCAGGCGGCAGCGACCGCCGGCGCCGGAGCTGCCCTCCTCGGCAGCATGGGCATTAACCCAGCACTTGCAGCCGCAGTCGGACGCAGCGAGAAGCCGCTGAAGGCGGCGTTCTCCAATGCGGGCCTGCAGGCGACCTGGTGCGCGCAAGGCAAGCAGGCCGCGGAATTCTGGGGCAAGCTGTTCAACGTCGAAGTCACCTGGTTCGACGGCCAGCTCGACGCGGTGAAGCAACGCGCGGCGATCGACAACATGGCCTCGCAGAAATGGGATTTCGTCGCGATCCAGGCCTTCGGCATCGGCACCCTCACCCAGCCGGTGCAGAAGATGATCGATGCCGGCACGCCCGTGATCGACATGGACACGCTGATCGCGCCGCTCGATCAGATCAACGTCCACTCCTTCCTCGCCCCCGACAACGAGTTCATGGGCGCCTCGGTGACGCAGGCGCTGTGCAACGCCATGGGCGGCAAGGGCAAGATCATCATGACGCAGGGCGCGCTCGGGCATACCGGCGCGCAAGGACGGGCCAAGGGCTTCAACTCGGTGGTCAAGCAATTCCCCGGCATCGAGGTGCTCGACACCCAGCCGGCCGACTGGGACGTCTCCAAGACCGCCCGTCTCTGGGAAACCTACCTGACGAAATACCCGCAGATCGACGCCGCGTTCTTCCACAATGACGACATGGCGCTCGCCGCCGCCAACATCATGAAGGCGCGGGGCCGCACCAACATCCTGATCGGCGGCGTCGACGCCATGCCGCCGGCGATCCAGGCGGTGAGCGAAGGCCGCATGTTCGCCACGGTGCGCAATCCCTCCTGCCGCATCCATGGCGGCGCCATCATCGCAGGCGTGTCGGCGGTGGTCGGCGGCGAGAAGAGCGGACAGGGAATCCCGAAGAACGTCGTCACCGACGGCCCGGTCGTCACCAAGGCCAACGCCGCCGGGATGCAGTGGATGCAGGATCACTTCCTGATCTGAGCCTCCAAGATCTGAACTTTCATGCCTGAGGGACAACAGCCCATCCTGGAACTGCAGGGCATCACGAAGAGCTTCGGCGGAGTCGAAGCGCTTCGTGGTGTCGACTTCGCGCTCTATCCCGGCGAGATCCATGGTCTCGTCGGCGAGAACGGCGCCGGGAAAAGCACGCTGATGAAAATCATCGCCGGCGTGCACACCGAATTCTCCGGCCGCTTCCTGGTCGACGGGAAGGAGATGCATTTCCGTTCGGCCCGCGATGCGCACGCCGCCGGCATCGCCATGGTGCATCAGGAGCTCAGCGTTGCGCCCGATCTCACCGTCGCGGAGAACGTCTTCCTGGGCAATCAGCCGACCAATCGGCTCGGCCTCGTGCAATGGCGGCGGATGGCGCGCGAGGCGGGCGAGCAGCTCGCCCGCTTCGGCATCGACGTCGATCCCATGAGCAGGCTCGGCGACCTCCCGATCGGGCTGCAGCAGCTGATCGAGATCGCGCGCGTGCTGTTCTCCGGCGCCCGCATCGTCATCCTGGACGAGCCGACGTCCGCCCTCTCCCCGCCCGAGGTCGAGCGGCTGTTCGCAACGCTGCGGCGGCTGCGCCAGGAAGGCACTGCGATCGTCTTCATCTCGCATTTCATCGAGGACATCCTGCGCGTCTCCGACACGGTAACCGTGTTCCGCAACGGGCGGAAGGTCGCGGAGACGGCGAGCGCGGCAACCAGCAAGGGCGCGCTGATCGAGGCCATGATCGGCCGCGGCGGCGAGGCGCTCGAGCACAGCTACACCGACGATCTGATGCTGCCGCAACCGAGCGACAGGAAGGTCGTTCTCAAGGTCGATCAGCTGTCGCTGTCCCGCAGCCTTCAGGACATCTCGTTCGAGGCGCGCGCCGGCGAAGTGCTCGGCATCTACGGCTTCATGGGCTGCGGCCAGCAGGAGCTGTCGCGCATCCTGTTCGGCAAGCTGAAGCCGGACGGCGGCACGCTTGCCGTCGAGGGCACGCCCAAGTCCTTCGCCAGCACGGCGGCGGCGCGGCGCGCCGGCGTGGCGCTGGTGCCGGAGAGCCGGCGCGACATGCTGTTTCACCAGGAGCCGGTGTACAAGAACATCTCGATCAGCATTCTCGATCGCATCTCGGCCCTGCTGCTCAAGCCGGCGCGGGAGCGCGACATCGCCAAGCGCCAGGTCGAGCAATTGCAGATCCGGCCGCCGGTGGTCGGCCTCGATCTCGGCATGCTCTCGGGCGGCAACCAGCAGAAGGTCGCCCTCGCAAAATGGCTGACCTATCCGCCCAAGCTTCTGGTGCTGTGCGAGCCGACCCGCGGCATGGATGTCGGCGCCAAGAACGACGTCATCAACATCGTCCGCGACCTCCGCGCCAGGGGGCTCGCCATCATCGTGCTGTCGACCGAGCCGGAGACGGTGCTGTCGCTGGCCGACCGCATCCTCGTGCTCAAGCGCGGCGCATTGGTGCGGGAGTTCAAGAACGAGCCAGTCAGCAAGGACCGCCTGCTGGAAGCGGCGTGACGGAGAAGCACATGAGCAGCGAGACGGCTTTGGCGGCGGGACGGAGGGCGCGGGGCCTCGCACCCTTCCTGCGCTCGCAGATGCGCAACATCGCCCCCTTCCTGACGCTGATCTTCCTGACCGCCTTCTTCGCCTTCGCCAGCCCCTCCTTCGCGACGCTCGACAATCTCGGCAACATCCTGACCCAGGTGTCGGTCACAGGCATCATCGCCGTCGGGCTCACCTTCGTGATCCTGTGCGCCGAGATCGACCTGTCGATCGCCGCCATCGCCAACGTCACGGGCATCGCGGTCGCCTACTTCACGCTGCAGGAATCCTACGTCAACATCGCCAACGTCCCCCTGCCCGGCGCGGTCGCGATCATCCTGTCGATCCTGCTCTGCGCCCTGCTCGGCCTCGTCAACGCGCTGGGCCTGACCGCGATCGGCATCCCCTCCTTCATCATGACGCTGGCGATGATGCAGATCGCGGCCGGCATCTCCGCGCTGCTGGTGCGCGGCCAGATCGCCTACAAGGTGCCGAGCCTGATCACGACGCTCGGCTCGGGATCGATCGGTGGCGTCCCCTGGATCGTCATCGTCGCCGCCATCATGCTGCTCGGCGGGCACCTGGTGCTGACCTACACGCGCTTCGGCCGCTACGTCTACATGGTCGGGGGCAATCGCGAGGCGGCCGAATATTCCGGCCTCAACGTCAAGCTCATCCTCGGCGCGGTCATGGTGATCTCCGCTGTCTGCTCCGGCATCGGCGGCATGCTCGGCGTCGCCCATTTCGGCAGCGCGCAGCAGAACGAGTTCGACACCTACCTGCTCGACTCCATCGCCGCCGTCGTCGTCGGCGGCACCAGCCTGTTCGGCGGCCGCGGCGGCATCGGCAACACCATCGTCGGCCTGTTCGTGCTCGGCGTCCTCAACAACGGGCTGGACCACGTCAACATCGACAGCTTCCTGAAGATCCTGATCCGCGGCCTGATCCTGCTGGCAGCGCTGGTCATCAACGTCTACGCGCAGCGCTTGAGGGAAAAAGCGGCGGAGTAGACGGCCGCTAAAGCAAAAGTGCGAAAACAACCCCATGCACAGTAGCCGGGGCCAGCGAAATCAATGGCTTGCTCGGGACCTCGCAAAATTACGGATTTTGCGAAGTGAATTTTGACTCGTCGGGCAAAACAGGGGTATGGTGGCATGATGGCGGCGGCTTCGATCGGTCGCCGCTTCCCCCGTCATTGCGAGCCAACGGGTCCGCGCAGAGCGCGGCCCGATGACAGGCTCCACGAAGCAATCCAGAATCTCTCCGCGGGTACATTCCTGGATTGCTTCGCTACGCTCGCAATGACGACGCGGCAGCGGCAGGGCTGAACAACGTGCGGAATGCTGCTTAGATCGCCCGGTCCGGCGGCAGCCGCGAGAAGCGGAAATTGCAGTGGCTCGCGCTGCCGGCCACGTTTTCCAAGATCTATGGAATGACGGCGGTTCAGTTTGGGAACCACGGGCGGACTGCGGCCACGCACCAAACGCCTAGAGGAACGGTGGCAGCTGGAAACTTCGAAGAACGGTATCCGGATCAAGAATTACGAGCACGATCACATGGAAATGCGAGTCAGCCGTCGTGCCCGGGTCCCGGGTGGTGAGGACATGCCGTTCAATCACTGGACCGAACCGCAGAACGGTAGGGCCAAAGGTACTGAAGTTCTCGTCGGTGCCAGCATAGGTGACCCTGCAACCCGGCATCGCAACCCGGAGGATCTCCTCCACTTCATTCGGGTTGCTATGGACATGGTTCGCAAAAATGGGACTGCTTCGGATTGCGATATTGCTAACGCTCTTAGCTTCGAGCCCGTGGAGATGCGGCGGAGCATTGGTCAGAAATCGTGGAGGACTCGGATCACCTTGACCTCTCCCTGCGAAGTTCGGATTTGGCGCATAGTCGTCAAATCCTAGATAATCAGTCTCATGGGTCCCGTAAATGTTGATCCTTTTGCCGAACGGGAGTGGGTTGATCGGTGTACCCTTATGGCCTCCACTTTGCAGAGTTGGACATTTCGAGTGGTCGTGTTTCGGCCCTGCCTCAGTTAGCGTAACCAGCAAGCTCTCAGGTACCTTTTCGAATTCCACCATATCGGCATCGAGACGATCGATCGTCATTTGGCCGACGATGTTGTCCGGCGTTCTTTGGTAATCCGTGTTGATGATGTTGCGGGGAGGCCCCTTGTAACGAAGCACGGCTTGCTGGGTCGATTGCCCGTACAGCTCGGTAGATATCTCACTTGCTCCGATTACTCCCATGCCGAGCTTCGTCAGTGCTTCTTGGATCAGACCGACGTGCTCTCCGCGTGAGCCTGGCAGAACATGATCGGCTGGCGAAAGCAGGCATCGCTGGAGCTTCTGATTGTCCTTGAATTGCTTCGAAACGAGGCGCTTTCGCGTGAGGACCACGACCATGTTCTGCTCCTCTGCTATGCCAGCATGTCCAGTTGATTTGCGTTCCCACAAATAAAGCGATTGATGATGCATCATAAGCAGCAGATCGCAGTTAGTTCAATCCCTGCGAGAGTCGTGATTTCGGGTTCGGAGTTCGGCGACAGTTAGGCGACGATCAAATTTATGCCGGGTAGGTCGAGCTTGGCTTTGAAGGCTCCAGGACTTGAACGTCGCGTTCGACAGCTGGAAGCCTGACGAGAGCTATCCGCATCGCGGGTACATCTACGCGGCGTGGACGGCTGGGGTGGTGCGATGGTGAAAATGACCGGCGAACGACCCTAGCGATCTTGGCGTTTCTCCGGGAGCCTTGAGTCATTTCCGGGCCGCACATCATGCGGTCGCTTTCACGAGATGGTCCGATACCGTCGAAATGAACGCGCGAAGACGCCCAAGACGCCGTAGGTCTCGGTGGTATCCCATCCAAATGTCTCGCGCCGGCGGCAGCGTCGGCAGGTCCAGTCTGCGGATACCAGGGATCTGGTTGCCGACCACGCGGGGCAGGACAGCGATGCCGACGCCTTGCCTGCACATGCGCGCCTGGACGTTGCGGTTGTTCGATCGCAGGACCGGTTTTGCGTTGGGGAAACTCTCGATGAGCCATGCGATGTCGGGAAAGTGGGGCGTGGATGGCGTGATCAGCCGGAAACCAGTCCCATCGCCATATTTGGGATCAGCCGCCTCCTCTGCGATGTAGACGCCGTATTCGAGCGTGAAAAGCCGCCGCTGAATGACATCGGCAGTGTCGAACGGAACGGCACGAAAAGCGACTTCAGCCTCCCGCTGGGCGAGGCTGAATCGGCGCGTGCCGGTCAGGATCTCGACGTCGACGTTCGGATAGGCTTTCGAGAAATCCGCCAGGATAGGAGGGAGGACATAGGCCCCGAACCAGTCCGTTGACGAAATGCGCAGACTGCCTTTGAGATTCTGCTCCCGCCCCGCAAGCCGGCGCTCCATGGCCAGCGCGCCTTCTTCCATTTGCTCGGCCAGCGCGATGATTCCGTGGCCCTCATCGGTCAGAACAAGACCGTCCGCTGTGCGCTGGAAGAGCGTGTGACCGATTGCCTGCTCGAGTGCGCGAAGGCGCCTCCCGACGGTCGGATGGCTTGTCCGAAGCGAACGCGCGGCACCGCCGAGCGTGCCGGATCGCACAACAGCGAGGAAGATCCTTACGTCACTCCATTCCATCGCAACCCCCGCACAAAACTGAACGCCGAGAGTACAATCGCGTCAGTTAAAGAACAAATCTAAGCACCTAGATCCCCGCCATCGTCTGGAGATTCGTCCTTCTGTGGATTCCCCCGTGAGGGCGGCCGCTTCGGTGACCTGGCTGTGGAACCCAAGGGAAGCTCGTCCGGACTGAGCAGAGAGATTTTCCGGAGCGGTGGCAGAACGCGGCGGCCCGCCCCGATGCTCGCAAATGAGGACTTCGATGATGATCACGATGCTGGTGCCCCAGAAAACAACCGGAGAAGACGTCATGAAAACTTGGCTCATCACAGGCTGCTCAAGCGGCTTCGGCCAGCGGCTCGCGATCGCTGCAGCACAGCGCGGCGATCGGGTCATCGCGACGGCCCGCAATGTCAGGACGATCGAGGCAATGGCCGAGCCTTTCGGCGGCCGCATGATCACTTTGCCACTCGACGTGACCGATGCGGCGGCAGCCAAGGCAGCGGTCGCAAAGGCGGTTGAGACCTTCGGCGGCTTTGACGTGCTCGTGAACAATGCCGGCTACGGACTGTTCGGGGCGATCGAGGAGGGCACGCCCGAGGAATATCGGCCGATGTTCGAGGTGAACGTCTTCGGTCTGATCGAAACCACCAGAGCCGCCCTGCCCGTCCTGCGACGTTCGGGCGGAACGATCGTCAACATGTCGTCCGGCGCGGGCATCGCGGGCAGCGGCGGCGGAGGTTATTACAACGCCGCCAAGTTTGCCGTGGAAGGGATTTCCGAAGCGCTCGCCGGCGAACTGGAGCCGTTCGGCATTCGCGTGCTGATCGTCGAACCCGGGCCGTTTCGCACCGATTTCCTTGGCCGTTCGATCACGATGGCGGCCAACGAGATGCCGGAATACGCCGCGAGCTCGCGCAAGCCCTATCGCGAAACCAACAACGGCAATCAGGCGGGCGATCCCGACAAGGCGATCGCGGTGATCCTGCAGGCCGTCGACGCCGATGACGCCCCGCTTCATATGCCGCTCGGCCCGGTCGCGCACGCGATCGCCGAGCGAAAGCTGGCCGCCTTCCGCAGCGATATCGACGCCTGGCGCGACATCACGATCGCCACCGATTTCGACCAGCCCTGAGCGCTGGCCACGAGCTCTGTTTGAACGTCAATTTCTGACTGGAAAGCGATCATGATCGCAACTTTGAATGGGTTTACCCAGCAGCTGGTGCCGGTGAATGGCATCAAGATCAACGCCGTCACGGGAGGTTCAGGCCCGCCCATCCTTCTGCTTCACGGCTGGCCGGAAACATGGTGGGAATGGCACCATGTGATGCCGCTGCTGGCTGAGCATTTCAGCGTGGTGGCCATGGATCTGCGCGGCGCGGGCTTTTCCGACTGCCCGCTCGAGGGCTATGACAAGGCGACGATGGCGCGCGACGCGCATGACGTGATGGTTGCCCTTGGGCATGAACGCTACGCCGTGTGCGGACACGACATCGGCGGAATGGTCGCCTTGCCGCAGGCCGCCATCTATCGGGAGGCTGTTACCCACCTGGCCGTCCTCGACGTTCCGCTTCCCGGCTGGACCGGATGGGAGGCGACGACCGCAAGGCTCTGGCACTTCAGCTTCCATATGAACCGGGACCTGCCCGAGCGCCTGATTCATGGCCGTGAATATGACTACGTTTCGACCTTCATGGCAGAGCGGTTCTACGATCACAGCACCTTCAATCCGGCGGACATCGAGATCTACGCCAAGGCGATGGCGCTTCCTGGCCGCACGCGTGGCGGCATGGAATGGTACCGCACTCTCGCCGCCGATCATGCGACTGCGCTCGCGTACAAGAAGCAACCGCTCGAGATACCGGTGCTTGGCCTCGGTGGGGACCAGCGGTTCGGTGCGCAGATGGTGCCGATGCTCAAGGAGTTCGCCACCAATGTGATGGGCGGCTCGATCGCGCGGTGCAGCCACTATGTCGCGGACGAGCGGCCGGATGAAGTCGCGGCCGCCCTGATCGAGTTCCTCAAGGCCAATTGAAACTCGGCGCCCGCGCCGTCGTGGGCCGGGCGGATCGCGAGGCTGCGGGCGAATTGCGCTGCGGAAACGCGATGGATCGAATCAACAGCAAAGGAGACAGTCATGACCGCACCCGTCATTCGCGGCGTCAACCATATCGGCATCACGGTGCCCGACATCGAATCAGCAAAATCGTTCCTGGTGGAAGCTTTCGGCGGCCAGGTGATCTACCAGTCCTTCGGACCGCAGGATCCGCCGCGGCAGGGACCCGAATTCGAGCGGGCCGTCGGCGCTTGTCCCGGAACGGTCGTGCGGGCGCAGGCGATGGTCAAGATCGGAACCGGACCTGATATCGAACTCTTCGAAATGCACGGTCCCGAGCAAGCCAAGCCGATCCGGGCGAGCGACTTCGGCATCACGCACTTCGCTCTCTACACCGACGACATCGACGCATCGGTCGAGCGCTTCAAGAAGGCGGGAGGCACACCCCTCACCGCGCCGCGCGCTATTCCCTATGCAACCGAGAAAGGTCCTGGAAACAAGGTCTGCTACTGCCGCATGCCGTGGGGCACGACGATGGAATTCATCACCACGCCGGACCGCATGGCCTATCACGACCAGACGGATCTGCGCAGGTGGCAGGACGAGGACTGAGCAGGGCGCGAAACGGGACCCGCATCAGTTAAGTCGCGGCGATGCTGACGCTGTCGGAAGGTTCGACGAGTGCGCGAACTGGTGGAGGGCAAGGTCGATCTGCTGATCGGTCGCCCTCCTGGCCACCATCCGGGGTATCGCTGCAATCGGCTCAATGAAGGAACGGGCCTCGGTGATTGGCTGGTTGCGCCCGAGGGCACCGCGGATTGTCTGGAGGTCGTCAGCTTCCGCGAATGGCTGCGCCCTCTGCGGGCCGACATCCTGCACGCAAGCCAGCGTCGTCCTCGCCTGGTCGGCGTCAGCGGACGTTGAGCTCTCTCAGCCCGACAGCTCCGGCATCCAGTCCCGCAGTTTTCGCGCGGCGCCGGTGACGTCGGCGATCGTCGGAAACGCAGCCGTCTCCACCATCATCGCCCGCGCGAGCCGCACCGCGCGCGCCTCGCTCATTGCGCGCCTTCGCAGGTCCTCAATTAGCTCGAAGTCGATGTTGTGGGCGAGGCCGAAGATGCGGCGGACGATCTTGGCGGCGGCGAAGCCGACCGTATCGGCGAACAGGCGTTGCATGTAGGCGTGGCGCTCGGCCTCGAGACATGCGGCGCCCTGCTCACCGGCGAAGAGGGAGATGGGATAGGCATCGCCGGCGGCCCCACCGCGCCAGAGGTCGAGGAATTTGCGCGCGAACTCGTTCCAGACCTGCTCGACCGTCTCCAGCATCCAGCCTTCGAATGCCTGCCGCTCGCCCGGTGCGCGCTCATGACCGGCGGAGGCGAAATAGGCCATCAAGAGGTTCGCCAGCACCGCGCCGACGTCGAATCCCATCGGACCGTAGAAAGCAAACTCCGGGTCGATCACCCGCGTCTGGCTCTCCGTCACCATGATCGAGCCGGTGTGGAGGTCGCCGTGGATCAGCGCCTCGGGGCCCGCCATGAATTTCAGCTTCAGCCGGGAGATCGCGACGTGCAGGTCAAGGTCCTCGCGCAAGGCCGCAGCCAGACCATCGAGATATGGCTCGGTCCAGCGGTTCTGCTCCGCGATGCGGTAGGGATCTGTGAAGATCAGATCCTCCGTGATCTTGCACAGGGCGTGGTTGCCGGCAAAGGCCGCGATGCCCTCCTTCTTCTCGGCGGCGGAGAGCGCGAGATCGGATGTGAAGAACAAGGTCCTTGCCATGAACGTGGTGATGTCGTCCACGAAGCGCGGATATTGCGTTCCGGCGACCAGCCCCTTGCGCATGATGATGTGAGGTTCGAGCAGCTCCATCACCGTCAGAGCCAGCCTGTCGTTGTGATGCAGCACGGCCGGCACGAGGCCGGGCGCCAGTTCAGCCTGCCGCGTCAGTGCGAGGTATTCGTAATGAGCGCGGGACAGCGGCAGCGGCCAGCTTTCACCGACGAGACGGACATAGGGCAGTGCCTGCTTCACCGCGATGCCGCCGCGCGTCCCCTTCACGATGAAGACGAGATTGAGATTGCCGTCGCCGACCTCGGTGATCGCCCAGGAGGACGGTTCACCACCAAGCCCGGCCGCAAGCACGGAAACCCGGGCGACGTAATCCCGCAGGTCGGGTTCATGGAGAATTCGATAGTCCCCCTGCCCCGGATCAGCCAATGGTCGGTGCGCTGAACTCATGCCGGTCCCCCCGTGCCGGCGCTGGAGTAGTTGTCCACTCCCGTTTCAGGAACTCAAGCCGGCCTGTTCTTTGACCGCCATCTTATCCATAAGGCGCGACCGGCGGCTAGCGCGACTCTTGCCGCGACTTGCCGCAGCGTCTCAAAGGCGCTGCGCCAGCCAGATGGTGTGCCCACCGCAATCGGGGTCCTCGACCACATGCGACACGACGCGGAATCCATGCCGATCCAGCAGTGAACGATATTCGGCCGGATCCAGGCTGGCATGATACAGCGGCTCGCCGCCGAACGCTCCGATCGCCTCGCCCTGCGCCGGGCCACTCGTGAACATCAGCGCCGCATCCGGCCTCGCATGGTCGCGAAAGATCGGGAACATGCGGCGCTGGTCGTCAAAGCAGAGGTGGAAGAAGCTGTCCCAGGCAAGAATGCCGCAAAATTGCCGTCCCAACGCGACCCGGCGCATATCGGCGACGATCCATTCCTGCTTCGGGAAGCGCTGTTCGCACGCATTGATCATGGCCGGCGAGGAATCCACCCCCGTCACAGGATGATCGAGCCCGATCAGGTATGCCGCCATCGGCTCTGCCGAGCCGCAGCCGAGATCGAGGACGGAGCCGGCAGGCGGCAGCAGCGCACGGAAACGGTCGAGCCAGGCCTGTTCGAACAGTCCGCTCCGTGCACGGCTCTCGATCCAGTCCGATGCCTTGCGCTGATAGAGATCGATGATGTGGTCGGCGGCGTCCGGTGCCATTCGAGAGCTCACGCGCTTCGCTCGCGACTAGAGCATGATCCGGAAAAGTGTGCAGCGGTTTTCCGAAAAGATCATGCTCAAACAATAACCTAAAGCGCGATGACGATTCATCCCAATCGCATCGCGCTTTAGAAGGTCTCCCGCTCCAGGAAGCTGGAGCCGATATCGGCCTTCCTTTTGATCGGATCGAAATCACAATAGACGCCGTCCGCCACCAGCGTGTAGCTGGCGCTGACGGTGTATTTGTCGAGCTTGACCGAGCTCAGGCCGATCACCGAGGTGCTCTTGCCTCCGTTCCACCTGAACGGCGTCGAGCTCTTGGCCTGCTCGCAGGCCATCACCGCCTCGTTGAAGACAGAGCCCTCGACGAACGCCTTCAGGGTGCGGACCTGCACGGCCATCCTCCATTCGAAATAGCCGATGGCGCCAAGCCCGGCGACGATCAGCACCAGAAGCGCGACGACGATACGCTGAAAAGTCATTTTCCCCTCAACTATACGAACCATCTCCGGCGTCATTGCGAGCGTAGCGAAACAATCCAGAATCTTTCCGCGGAGGGATACTGGATTGCTTCGCTTCGCTCGCAGACGAGCTTGATTGATATCCTTCGTCTCTTAAGCTCTAAGGCGCGATGCGATTAGGATGAATCGTCATCGCGCTTTAGGTTGTTGTTTAGGCATGATCTTTTCGGAAAACCGCTGCGCACTTTTCCGGATCATGCTTTAGAACGGCATTCCCATCAATTTCGACAGGCGCTCGATAGAGAGATAGCCGGCATGATAGGCGGCCAAGCCGAGGCCGTAGATCACCGCCGAGATGATCGTGGTCCAGATCAGCTTGCGGCCCATCCGCGTCAGGATCGGCGCGCCGGGGTCGGTGCCGGGTGCACCGACGCCATCCTCGTGCTGGCTGCGCACGCCGAACGGCAGCGTCAGGAACAGCGCGACCCACCAGATGACGAAGTAGATCGCAAGCGCGGTCGATATCTGGATGGCCACGGCCTTACGCCTGCTCGATCTCGACAAGCGCGCCGGAGAAGTCCTTCGGGTGCAGGAACAGCACCGGCTTGCCGTGGGCGCCGATTTTCGGCACGCCGTCGCCGAGCACCCGCGCGCCTTCCTTCACCAGCGTGTCGCGCGAGGCGATGATGTCGACGACCTCGTAGCAGACATGGTGGATGCCGCCGTCGGCGTTGCGTTCGAGGAACTTCGCAATCGGCGAGGCCTCGCCAAGCGGCTCGATGAACTCGATCTTGGTGTTGGGCAAGGTTGCGAACACGGTGGTGACGCCGTGCTCCGGCAGCGGAACGGCTTCCGAGATCTCGGCCCCGAACGCCGCACCGTAGATCTTGGCGGCCTTGACCGCGTCCCTGGTCGCGATCGCGACATGGTTGAGGCGACCCAGCATGGTTCTTCTCCCTCAGCGCGTGATCCGGACAAGCGGCGGGCCGCCTCCCCGGAGATGCTGACACAATTACACTGTCAGTACGTGTACCAGACAGGGAGGCTTTTTGCCCCAATGTTCGTTGATCACGGCCCGGACGGCGCGTCGCACCGACTCGCCCAAGGCGTCGGGATCGCGGCGTCGCGCCTTCGGCAGGCCTTCGATGGTGGACATCACGGCGTCGAAGACGATGTCGTCGAAGAGCTCGCCGGCCCTGTTCTTCTCGGGGACGCCGACCAGATCGACTTCCGGATCGTCGGCCAGCTCGCCCTGCGCGGTCATGGCGATGGCGACGAAGGCGCAGCCGGAAAAGGCCATGCGGCGCCGCTCGATCACTGCGCGGGACTTGGAGTCCTCCAGAATCGTCCCGTCCTTGTAGAGACGTCCCGACGGCACCTCGCCGACGATGCCGGGATCGCCGGGCCCGAGCTTGACGAGGTCACCGTCGCGGCAGACCAGCACGCGCGGCACGCCGGCGGCGCGCGCCAGCTTTGCGTGCTCGTGCAGATGCAGGGCCTCGCCATGGACCGGGATCAGGAGGTGCGGCTTCACCCAGGAGATCAGATCGCGCAGCTCGTCGCGGCGGGGATGGCCGGAGACGTGGACCAGAGCGTCGCGGTCGGTGATGATCTCGATGCCCTGGAGCACGAGATTGTTGACGATCGAGCTGACAGCCTTCTCGTTGCCTGGAATGGTGCGCGAGGAGAAGATGACGCAGTCGCCGCGGTTGAGCGTGATCTCGGGATGGTCGTCGTTGGCGATGCGCGCCAGCGCCGCACGCGACTCGCCCTGGCTGCCGGTGCACAGGGCCAGCACCTTGTCCTGCGGCAGGTGGCCGTAGACCTCGGGCGAACGGAAATTCTGCACGCCGTCGAGATAGCCGGTCTCGCGGGCAACCTGCACCACGCGCTCCATGGCGCGGCCGACCACGACGACCTCGCGGTCGGCTGCTTTTGCGGCCTCGGCCACGGCCTTGATCCGGGCGACGTTGGAGGCGAACGTCGTCACCGCGACACGGCCCTTGGCTGACTTGACGAGCTCGATGATGGTCCGGGCGACCTCGGCTTCCGACGGCGAGCGGCCGTCGCGCACCGCGTTGGTGGAATCGCCGATCAAGGCCAGCACGCCCTGCTCGCCCAATTCGCGCAGCCGCTTCTCGTCGGTCGGCGCTCCAAGGGTCGGAGTCGGGTCGATCTTCCAGTCGCCGGTATGCAGCACGATGCCGGCTTCGGTGTGGATCGCGAGCGCATGCGCTTCCGGAATCGAATGCGCGACGGGAATGAACTCGACGTTGAACGGGCCGATATCGACGCGGCCGCCGGACGGGACCACGGTGACGGGGATCTCAGGCGCATTGCGCTCGGCTGCGCATTTGGCCTCGAACAGTGCCGCGCTGAATTTGGTGGCGTAGATCGGGCATTTCAGTTTCGGCCAGAGATCGATGATGGCGCCGAAATGGTCCTCATGGGCGTGGGTCAGCACCAAGCCCATCAGGTTCTTGCGCTCCTTCTCCAGGAAGCTGATGTCGGGCATGATCAGGTCGATGCCCGGCAGATGCTCCTCGTCGCCGAAGGAGACGCCGAGATCGACCGCCAGCCAGGCGCGCTGATGGCGGTTGCCGAGGCCGTAGATCGACAGGTTCATGCCGATCTCGCCGACGCCGCCGAGGGGTGCAAACACGAGTTCGTCGGGCCTTGCCATCACGCAGCTCCCACGGAGGCGACGGGGCCGAAGAACACCTCGCCCGCAGCCACCGGCACAAGGCGGCCCTCCGCGGTGCGGACGATCAGGCAGCCGGCGTCGTCGATGGTGTCAAAAATGCCTTCCAGCGTCATCGCTCCCGTGTGGATCGCGACCTTCTCCCCGAGGCCGGCAGCGCGCTCGAGCCAGAGCTTCCGGATCTCGGCAAAGCCGCGGCCATTGTCCCAGATGCCGCGGAACTCGACCCAGGCATCCGAGAGGGCCGAGAACAGCTCCTCGGCGCTGATCTGGACGCCGAGCGCGGCCAGCGACACCGCAGGCGTCGGGGTGCCCTCGGGCGCTGCAACCACGTTGGTGCCGATGCCGACGACGATTGCGAGACCGTTGCCGACGGCCTCGGCCTCAAGCCCAATGCCGACCAGCTTCTTGCCGCCGGCGAGCACGTCGTTCGGCCATTTCAGGGCGTAGCGGGGGCGGCCCTCGCCGAGGCGGAGCGCGGCCTCGAGGCTCACCTTCTCCAGCGCAGCCTCCTCCGCCAGCCCGGCGGCAAAGCCGAGCGTGGCGGCGACCGCCGGGGTAACGTCCATGACTTCGAGGATGCTGGCGGCGAGATTGCCGCGCGGCGCAATCCAGGCGCGCTGGCGCCGGCCGCGGCCGGCGGTCTGTTCCGACGTCACGAACCACATCGGGCCACGCTCGCCGGCCCTGGCATGCTCGATCGCCTCGGTATTGGTCGAGCCGGTCCGCTCGAAAGCTGCGAGCTTGTAGCCCGCCGACAGTGCGCGAGGACCGAGCGTGAAAGCCATCCTAGAACAGCGACTTTGCCGCGGCGGAGGCGACGCTCACCACGGGACCTGCGAACAGCGCGAACAGGATGTTGAACAGGCCTGCGACCGCCAGCACCGTCCGCACTTCGATGCGCACCGGATCGACCTGGCCGGCCGGCTCGTCGAAGTACATCGTCTTGACGATGGCGAGGTAGTAATAGGCGCCCACCACGCTGGTCAGCACGCCGATGACGGCGAGCGTGAACAGGTTCGCCTTGATGGCGGCGACGAAGACGTACCATTTGGCGAAGAAGCCGGCGAGCGGCGGGATGCCGGCGAGCGAGAACAGCAGCATCGCGAACATGAAGGCGAGCAGCGGATTGGTCCGCGACAGGCCGGCGAAATCGCTGATCTGCTCCACCGCCTGGCCGTTGCGCCTCATGGCGAGGATGATCGAGAACGAGCCGAGCGTCATCGCGACATAGATCACGATGTACATCAGGACGCCCTGCGCGCCCTCGACCGTGCCGGAGGCGAGGCCGACCAGCGCGAAGCCCATGTGGCCGATCGACGAATAGGCCATCAGGCGCTTGATGTTGCTCTGGCCGATCGCGGCGAAGGAGCCGAGCGCCATCGAGGCGATCGACACGAACACCAGGATCTGCTGCCACTGCGAGACGATGCCGGGGAATGCGGTCAGCGTCACGCGGGTGAAGACGGCGAGCGCGGCCACCTTCGGCGCCGAGGCGAAGAAGGCGGTGACCGGGGTCGGCGCGCCCTCATAGACGTCGGGCGTCCACATGTGGAACGGCACGGCCGAGACCTTGAAGCAGAGGCCGACGAGCAGGAAAACGAGGCCGAACAGAAGGCCGACATTCGAGACCGTGGCGGTCGCGGCGATGCCGGTAAAGCTCACCGTGCCGGTGAAGCCATAGACCAGCGAGGAGCCGTAGAGCAGCATGCCCGAGGACAGCGCGCCGAGCACGAAATACTTCAGGCCGGCTTCGGTCGACTTGGCGTTGTCGCGGTTCGAGGCGGCGACGACGTAGAGCGCCAGCGACATCAGCTCGAGGCCGAGATAGAGCGAGATCAGATCGCCCGCCGAGATCAGCACCATCATGCCGAGCGTCGAGAGCAGCACCAGGATCGAATATTCGAAGATGCGGCGCGACGGGTCGGACAGGAACTCGGTCGACAGGACCAGCGTCACCGCCGAGCCGATCAGGGCCAGGATCTTCATGAAACGGGCGAAGTCGTCGACGATGAAGCTGCCGCCGAAGGTCACCTGCTTGCCCGCAGGCTGCATGTAGACGAGCGCGCCGACCACGATCAGGAGCACCACCGACAGCGACGTGACCGTCCTGGTCGTCTCCTGCCCGCGATAGGCTCCCAACATCAGAAGCGCCATCGCGCCGACCGCGAGCACGAGCTCGGGCAGCACCGGCGCCAGTTGATAACCTGCAGTCTCAAAGCTCATGGCGATATCCTGACCTGCCCGATCACTGGAGCAGTGCGGCGGCCTTCATGGCCGTCACAGCGGTGTTGTAGTTGTTGACGAGTTGCTGGACCGAGGCGGCCGACATGTCGAGCACCGGCTTCGGATAGACGCCGAACAGGATCGTCAGCGCGATCATCGGGAACAGCGTCAGGCACTCCCGGAAGGTGAGATCCTTCATGCTCATCAGCGACGGCTTGACCAGGGCCCCGAACACCACCTTGCGGTAGAGCCACAGCGCATAGGCCGCCGACAGGATCACGCCGAAACTGGCGAAGAACGCGGTCGGGATCGAGACCTTGAAGGTGCCGAGCAGCGTCATGAACTCGCCGACGAAGCCGCTCGTTCCGGGCAGGCCGACATTGGCCATGGTGAAGACCATGAAGGTCATCGCATAGAGCGGCATCCGGTTGACGAGGCCGCCATAGGCCGCGATCTCGCGGGTGTGCAGGCGGTCGTAGACGATGCCGACGCAGAGGAACAGGGCGCCGGAGACGATGCCGTGCGAGATCATCTGGAACACGCCGCCGGCGACACCCTGCATGGTGCCGGCGAAGATGCCCATGGTGACGAAGCCCATATGCGCCACCGACGAGTAGGCGATCAGCTTCTTCATGTCCTCCTGCATCAGCGCCACCAGCGAGGTGTAGATGATGGCGATGGCCGAGAGCGTGAACACCAGCGGCGCGAAGTCGTGCGAGGCCAGCGGGAACATCGGCAGCGAGAAGCGCAGGAAGCCGTAGCCGCCCATCTTCAGGAGGATCGCGGCGAGGACCACGGAGCCCGCGGTCGGCGCCTCGACATGCGCGTCGGGAAGCCAGGTGTGGACCGGCCACATCGGCATCTTCACCGCAAAGGAGGCGAAGAAGGCGAGCCACGCCCAGGTCTGCAGGGACCGCGGCACGGCCGTGTGCATCAGGGTCGGAATGTCGGTGGTGCCGCCGTTCCAGTACAGCGCCATGATGGCGAGCAGCATCAGGACCGAGCCGAGCAGCGTGTAGAGGAAGAACTTGAACGAGGCGTAGACCCGGCGCGGACCGCCCCAGACGCCGATGATCAGGAACATCGGGATCAGGCCGCCCTCGAAGAACAGGTAGAACAGCACGAGATCGAGCGCCGAGAAGGTGCCGATCATCAGCGTTTCCAGGATCAGGAACGCCATCATGTATTCGCGGACCCGGCTCGTGATCGCCTTCCAGCTCGCGATGATGCAGAACGGCATCACGGCGGTGGTGAGGATCACCAGCGGCAGCGAGATGCCATCGACGCCCATGTGATAGGTGATGCCGGTGGCGAGCCAGTTCGCCTTCTCGACGAACTGGAAGTCGGGGTTGCTGGGGTCGAAGCGCATGACCAGGATCACCGACACCGCGAAGGTGATCAGCGTGGTCCACAGCGCGATCCAGCGCGAGTTGCGCCTGCTAGCCTCGTCGTCGCCGCGGCTGAGATAGACGATCAGCGCGCCGACCAGCGGCAGGAACGTCGTGACTGAAAGTATGGGCCAGGTTGTCATTTACTGGCCTCCAAAGCCGAACATGAACCAGGTGATCAGGCCGGCGGCGCCGATCAGCATGGCGAATGCGTAGTGGTAGAGATAGCCGGTCTGGATCTTCACGACGTTGCGGGTGACGTCCAGCACGCGGGCCGAGACGCCGTCGGGGCCGAAGCCGTCGATGATGAAGCCGTCGCCCTTCTTCCAGAGCTGGTAGCCGATCCACTTCGCCGGACGGACGAAGGTGAGGTCGTAGAGCTCGTCGAAGTACCATTTGTTGAGCAGGAACTGGTACAGCATCGGCTGCGTCTTCGCGAGCTCGACCGGCAGATAAGGCCGGCGGATGTAGAACAGGTACGAGACGAGGAAGCCCAGCACCATCATGACCGTCGGCAGGAAGGCGATGGTCTGGGGGATGTGGTGCATCTCCTCGATGATGTGCGGGTTCATTTTCACGGACTCGCGGAAGAACTCCTCCACGCCGTGACCGGCGAACAGCTCCTTGAACGGCAGGCCCGCGACGAACGAGCCGACCGCGAGCACGCCGATCGGGATCAGGATCCAGAGCGGAGCCTCATGCGCGGCCTCGTAGTGATGCTCGTCATGCGGCTCGCCGTGGAAGGTCTTGAAGATCAGGCGCCAGGAATAGAACGAGGTCAGGCCGGCGGCCACGATCGTCATCAGGAAGCCGTAGACCCCGAACGGATTGTGCGAGGCGTAGGCGGACTCGATGATCGCGTCCTTGGAGAAGTAGCCGGCGGTGAGCGGGAAGCCGGTGAGCGCCAGGGTGCCGACCACCATCACCGCATAGGTGTAAGGGATCTTCTTCCAGAGGCCGCCCATGTTGCGGATGTCCTGCTCGTGGTGCATCGCGTAGATCACCGAGCCGGAGCCCAGGAACAGCAGCGCCTTGAAGAAGGCGTGCGTGAACAGGTGGAACATGCCGACCGAATAGGCCCCCGCCCCCATCGCGACGAACATGTAGCCGAGCTGCGAACAGGTCGAATAGGCGACGATGCGCTTGATGTCGTTCTGGACGAGGCCGATGGTCGCGGCAAAGAACGCGGTGGTCGCGCCGAAGAACATCACGACGGCCTGGGCATTCGGGGCGAGCTCGAACAGCGGCGACAGCCGCGCCACCATGAACACGCCGGCGGTGACCATGGTCGCGGCGTGGATCAGCGCCGAGACCGGGGTCGGGCCTTCCATCGCGTCCGGCAACCAGGTGTGCAGCAGGAACTGCGCCGACTTGCCCATCGCGCCCATGAACAGGAGGAGACAGGTCAGGGTCAGCGCGTCGGCGTGCCAGCCGAGGAAGTTGACGGTCTTGCCGGTGAGGCCGGGCGCAGCGTGGAAGATGGTCTCGAAATCGGTCGAGCCGACCAGCATGAAGATCGCGAAGATGCCGAGCGCGAAACCGAAATCGCCGACGCGGTTGACCACGAAGGCCTTGATCGCGGCCGCGTTCGCCGACGGCTTCTGGTACCAGAAGCCGATCAGCAGGTAGCTCGCCAGGCCCACGCCTTCCCAGCCGAAGAACAGCTGCACGAGGTTATCCGCCGTCACCAGCATCAGCATGGCGAAGGTGAACAGGCTGAGATAGCCGAAGAAGCGCGGCCGGTTCGGGTCCTCGTCCATGTAGCCGATGGAATAGAGGTGCACGAGCGAGGACACGGTGGTCACCACCACCAGCATCACGGCGGTGAGCGTATCGACGCGCAGCGTCCACCAGACCTGGAGGTCGCCGGAGAAGATCCAGGGCAGCAGCTGGATCCGGTAGTCGTGGTGCATGAAGCCGACGTCGACCAGCGTCATCCAGGACAAGGCCGCCGAGACGAACAGCAGCGCCGTGGTGATCAGCTCGGCAGCGCGCGAGCCCGCCGCCGGCGGCTCGACCGGACCATGGCCGTGATCGTCGTGGCCGTGATCGTCATGACCATGGTCATCATGGGCGGTCGACGCATGAGCGCCGCCGTGGCCATGCCCGTGGTCGCCGTGATGCTCGACCTCGTCGCCCGAGGGGTTGCGGGCATGCGCGCCGACGAGCGCGATGAGGCCGGCCAGAATGGCGCCCAGCAGAGGCAGGAAAACGATTGCCTGAACCATTTGCTCTTACTCTTTCCGCATGATCTGGTCGGAAAACCGGTACCCACTTTTCCGGATCATGCGATCAGCCCTTCATCAGATTGACGTCCTCAACCGCGATCGAGCCGCGGTTGCGGAAATAGACCACCAGGATGGCGAGACCGATCGCAGCTTCAGCAGCCGCAACCGTCAGCACCAGCAACGCGAAGACCTGGCCGACGATGTCGCCGAGGAAGGTCGAGAACGCCACGAGGTTGATGTTGACCGAGAGCAGGATCAGCTCGATCGACATCAGGATGACGATGATGTTCTTGCGGTTCAGGAAGATGCCGAGGATGCCGAGCGTGAACAGGATCGCGCCGACCGCCAGATAATGTCCGAGCCCGATCGTCATTTCACCCACTCCGCCGCATCGGCGTCCGAGAGCCCCTGCCCCGGCGCCACCTTGCGCATCGCCATCGCCATCTCGGGCGTGCGTGCGTTCTGAACGTTGATGTCCTGCCGCTTCACGCTCGCCTTGTGCCGGAGCGTCAGTACGATGGCGCCGATCATGGCGACCAGCAGCACCATGCCCGAGAGCTGGAAGTAGTGGATGTACTTCGTGTAGAGCACGAGGCCGAGCGCCTCGGTGTTGCTGACATTGGCCGGGATCGCCGCCGTGATCGTCTTGGAGACGCCGGGGTTGATGACCCAGAAGCCGACGGTGAGCAGCAGCTCGAACAGGAAGATGCCGCCGATCACGAGGCCGACCGGCAGGTACTCGATGAAGCCCTCGCGTAGCTCGAGGAAGTCGACGTCGAGCATCATGATCACGAACAGGAACAGCACCGCGACCGCGCCGACATAGACGACGATCAGCATCATGCCGAGGAACTCGGCGCCCATCAGCACGAACAGGCCGGAGGCGTTGACGAAGGCCAGGATCAGGTACAGCACGGAGTGCACGGGATTGCGCGAGACAATCACCATCACCGCCGAGGCGACGCAGATGCCGGCGAACAGATAGAAGAACAGCGCGGGAAGGATCATCAGGCATTCCCCGTCATTCCGGGACGCGGGCAAAGCCCGCGAACCCGGAATCTGGAGGTTGTGGCGCGAGATTCCGGGTTCGCGCTTCGCGCGCCCCGGAATGACGAGGATATGGCGGGAAGGATCATGCCCTCACCTCACCGGTACGGCGCGTCGAGCTCGATCGCTTTCGCGATCTCGCGTTCCCAGCGGTCGCCGTTGGCGAGCAGCTTGGCCTTGTCATAGAACAGTTCCTCGCGGGTCTCGGTCGCGAACTCGAAGTTCGGGCCTTCGACGATGGCGTCCACAGGACAGGCCTCCTGGCAGAGGCCGCAATAGATGCACTTCACCATGTCGATGTCGTAGCGCACGGTGCGGCGGGTGCCGTCGTTGCGGCGCGGCCCGGCCTCGATGGTGATGGCCTGCGCCGGGCAGACCGCTTCGCACAGCTTGCAGGCGATGCAGCGCTCCTCGCCGTTCGGATAGCGGCGCAGCGCGTGCTCGCCGCGGAAGCGCGGCGAGATCGGGCCCTTCTCGAACGGATAGTTCAGCGTCGGCTTCGGCTGGAAGAAATAGCGCATGGCGAGGAAGAACGCCGAGACGAACTCCGACAGCAGAAGCGAGCGTGCAGTGGCGTTGACGTTGATACCCATGACGGCCCTCACTTCGGCGCGATGCCGGCGAAATGCAGCACGCCGGCCACCACGATCACCATCACCAGCGACAGCGGCAGGAACACCTTCCAGCCGAGGCGCATCAGTTGATCGTAGCGGTAGCGGGGCACGATCGCCTTCGCCATCGCGAACAGGAAGAACATGAAGAACAGTTTCAGCGAGAACCAGATGATCCCCGGCACCCAGTTGAAGGGCGGCAGGTCCACCGGCGGCAGCCAGCCTCCGAGGAACAGGATCGTCGCCAGCGCGCACATCGTGACGATCGCGACATACTCGCCGAGCATGAACAGCAGGTACGGCGTCGAGCCGTATTCGACCATGAAGCCGGCGACGAGCTCGGATTCGGCCTCGACGAGGTCGAAGGGCGGACGGTTGGTTTCCGCCAGCGCCGAGACGTAGAACACGACGAACATCGGGAACAGCGGCCAGACGTACCAGTTCAGGATGGTGAGCTGCGGCAGCCCGATCAGGCTGGCGAGGCCGCGCGCGTGCTGCGCCTCGACCACGGCCGACAGGTTCAGCGTGCCGGCACAGAGCAGCACCGTGATGATGACGAAGCCGATCGAGACTTCGTAGGACACCATCTGCGCCGCCGAGCGCAGCGCGGCCAGGAACGGGTACTTCGAATTCGACGACCAGCCGGCCATGATGATGCCGTAGATCGACAGCGACGAGATCGCGAAGATGAAGAGGACGCCGACATTGATGTCGGCGATCACCCAGCCGAGATTGGTCGGGATCACCGCCCAGGCGGCGAGCGCGAGCACGCAGGACACCAGCGGCGCCAGCAGGAACACGCCCTTGTTGGCGCCGGCCGGAATGATCGGCTCCTTCAGCACGAACTTCAAGAGGTCGGCGAAGGATTGCAGCAGGCCCCACGGGCCGACCACGTTCGGGCCGCGGCGGATCTGCACCGCCGCCCAGATCTTGCGGTCGGCGAGCAGGATGTAGGCGATCGCGATCAGGAGGACGACGAGCACCAGGACGCTCTGCGCGACCATGATGATCAGCGGCCAGAGGAACCCGGTCCAGAATGCGCTTTCGAAGAATTCCATCAGATCACGCTCACTCCGCTGCGGTCAGCATCTGCCCGGAGGCGAGGCGCGAGCATTCCGCCATCACGGCGGACGCACGCGCGATTGGGTTGGTCAGGTAGAAGTCCTCGACCAGAGGCTTGAACGGTGCCTTCTCGGGCGAGCCGCCCTTCCCGGCCAGCTTCTTGACCTGGTCGGCGGAGCCAGCCTCGATCTGGTCGAGACGCATCAGATGCGGCACGGCCTTGAACATCGCTTGGCGCAGCTGCGCAAGCGAGTCGTAGCCGAGCTTCTTGCCGAGCGCTTCCGACAATGCGCGGATGATCGCCCAGTCCTCGCGGGCTTCGCCTGGCGGGAACGCGGCGCGGCCGGTCATCTGCACGCGGCCCTCGGTGTTGACGTAGATCGCGGACTTCTCGGTGTAGGCCGCCGCCGGCAGGATGACGTCGGCACGATGTGCACCGCGGTCGCCATGGGTGCCGATATAGACGACGAAGGTGCCGTCCGGCGCCTTGATCTCGTCGGCCCCCAGCAGGAACAGCAAGTCGAGCGTACCGAACGTCGTCATCTGCGCCGCGTTCAGCCCACCCGCAGCTGCGGAGAAACCGATGTCGAGCGCACCGACGCGCGAGGCGGTCTCATGTAGCACGCCAAAACCGTTCCAGCCGTCCTTGACCGCGCCGACATTGAGCGCGAGCTTGGCGGCGGCGGCGAGGATGGCAGCGCCGTCGTGACGGGCGGCCGCGCCCGCACCGACCAGAATGATCGGATTCTTGGCGTTCTTCAGCACGTCCGTGAAGGAGTGCTTGCCGGCCGCGAGCTCGCCGAGCGTCTCGGTGCCCGCGCCGAGATGGTCGTAGTCGTAAGTGAGGTCGGCCTTGGCGCCGATCACACCGACCTTGAAGCCGCCGGCACGCCAGCGCTTGCGGATGCGGGCATTGAACACGGCCGCCTCTTTCCGCGGGTTGGCGCCGATGATGAGCAGCGCATCCGCCTGCTCCACGCCCGCGAGCGTCGGGTTGAAGATGTAGGAGCCGCGGCCGAGCGAGGGATCGAACGCATCGCCCCCCTGCACCGCCAGATTGCTCGAGCCGAACCTGGCGAGCAGATCCTTCAGCGCGAACATCTCCTCGACACCGGCGAGGTCGCCGGCGATCGCGCCGATGCGCTTGCCGTCGGTGCGCGCCGCCTTGGCGGCGATCGCGGCGAAGGCCTCGGTCCAGCTCGCTGCGCGCAGTTTGCCGGCCTCGCGGATATAGGGCCGGTCGAGCCGCTGGGTGCGCAGGCCGTCGACCACGTGGCGGGTCTTGTCGGAGATCCACTCCTCGTTCACGGCCTCGTTGATGCGCGGAAGGATGCGCATCACCTCACGGCCGCGCGTATCGACACGGATCGCCGATCCCAGGCCGTCCATGACGTCGATCGACTGGGTCTTGCCGAGCTCCCACGGACGCGCCGCGAAGGCGTAGGGCTTCGAGGTCAGCGCGCCGACCGGGCAGATGTCGACGAGGTTGCCCTGCAGTTCCGACGTCAGCGCGTGCTCGAGATAGGTCGTGATCTCCATGTCCTCGCCGCGGCCGGTCGCGCCCATCTCGGGGGCGCCGGCGACTTCCGCCGAGAAGCGGACGCAGCGCGTGCACTGGATGCAACGGTTCATCGAGGTCTTGACCAGCGCGCCGAGATATTTGTCCTCGACCGCACGCTTGTTCTCGGCGAAGCGGCTGGTGTCGACACCATAGCCCATCGCCTGGTCCTGGAGGTCGCACTCACCGCCCTGGTCGCAGATCGGGCAGTCCAGCGGATGGTTGATGAGAAGGAACTCCATCACGCCTTCACGCGCCTTCTTCACCATCGGCGAACGGGTGGAGATCTCCGGCGGCTCGCCCTTGGGACCCGGACGGCAGTCGCGCACGCCCCAGGCACAGCTGGCGACCGGCTTCGGGCCGCCCTTCACCTCGACGAGGCACATCCGGCAATTGCCGGCGATCGACAGCCGCTCGTGATAGCAGAAGCGCGGAATCTCGGCACCGGCCGCCTCGCACGCCTGGAGCAGCGTGTATTCGGCGGGGACATCGATCTCCTTGCCGTCGATGATGAGCTTGGTCATGTCTCTTACTCCGCCGCGACCATGTTCACGGGATCGCGCACGCCGATATCGTCGATGTCGGCCTTGTGCGAATACTGGTCGATGCGCGCTTCGATCTCGTGACGGAAATGCGTGATCAGGCCCTGGATCGGCCAGGCCGCCGCGTCGCCGAGCGCGCAGATGGTGTGGCCTTCGACCTGCTTCGTCACTTCAAGCAGCATGTCGATCTCGCGCTTGTGGGCGCGGCCCTCGGCCATGCGGGTCAGGACCCGCCACATCCAGCCGGTGCCCTCGCGGCACGGCGTGCACTGGCCGCAGCTCTCGTGCTTGTAGAAATAGGAGATGCGGGCGATGGCGCGGATCAGATCGGTGGACTTGTCCATCACGATCACGGCCGCGGTGCCGAGGCCCGAGCGCAGCTTGCTCAAGGAATCGAAATCCATCGGCGTGTCGATGATCTGCTCCGCCGGCACCATGCGCACCGACGAGCCGCCGGGGATCACGGCCTTGAGGTTGTCCCAGCCGCCGCGGATGCCGCCGCAATGCTTCTCGATCAGCTCACGGAACGGAATGCCCATGGCTTCTTCGACGTTGCAGGGCCGCTCGACATGGCCGGAGATGCAGAACAGCTTGGTGCCGACATTGTTCGGACGGCCGATGCCGGCGAACCACGCCGCGCCGCGGCGCAGGATGTCCGGCGCAACGGCGATCGACTCGACGTTGTTGACGGTGGTCGGGCAGCCGAACAGACCGACGTTCGCCGGGAACGGCGGCTTCAGCCGCGGCTGGCCCTTCTTGCCTTCGAGGCTCTCGAGCAGCGCGGTCTCCTCGCCGCAGATATAGGCGCCGGCGCCGTGGGCGACGTAGATGTCGAACGGCCAACCGTTGACGTTGTCCTTGCCGACCAGCTTGGCCTCGTAGGCCTGGTCGATGGCGGCCTGGAGATGCTCACGCTCGCGGATGAACTCGCCGCGGACATAGATGTAGCAGGCGTGCGCATTCATCGCGCAGCTGGCGATCAGGCAGCCCTCGATCAGGAGATGCGGATCGTGCCGCATGATCTCGCGATCCTTGCAGGTGCCGGGCTCGGACTCGTCGGCGTTGACGACGAGATAGCTCGGCCGGCCGTCGGTCGATTCCTTCGGCATGAAGGACCATTTCAGACCGGTCGGGAAGCCCGCGCCGCCGCGGCCGCGGAGCCCCGAGGCCTTCATCTCGTTGATGATCCAGTCGCGGCCCTTGTCGATGATGTTCTTCGTGCCGTCCCAGGCGCCGCGGCGCCGCGCGCCCTCGAGCCCCCAATCGTGGAGGCCGTAGAGGTTCTTGAAGATGCGGTCCTTGTCCTCGAGCATATCAGTGCTTTCCGATCAACGATTGGACTGCTTGTAGGCAAGTCCGGCGGCGCAGATACCAAACGTCAGCGCCCAGAGCAGACTGGATTCCAGCGAAGCGTTCAGGCCGAAGCGCTGAAGCAGGAAGATGAAAGCGGCCGCCACGACGGCGTGCATCGCGATGAAGCCCCACTTCTTCATGGCACCGCTCCCCTGCATTGCCGGCGACGAGAGGTCACGCATCAGGTGATCTCCTTCAGCGTGGTCGGCCCGGTGATCGGCGCCGAGTACTGGCGGCCGTTCTGCGGACCCGGCTTGGGCGGGTTGCCCGAAGCAAAACCGTCGAGCACCTTGCCGAAGCTTTCCTTGGTCAGGTCCTCGTAAGTATCCTTGCCGATCAGCACCATCGGCGCATTCACGCAGGCGCCCAGGCACTCCACCTCTTCCCAGCTGAAATTGCCGTCCTTGGAGAGATGGAAGGGCTCGTGATGGATGCGGTGCTCGCAGACGTGGATCAGATCTTCGGCGCCACGCAGGCGGCACGGCGTGGTGCCGCAGACCTGGACATGGGCTTTCTTGCCGACGGGGGCGAGCTGGAACATCGTGTAGAAGGTTGCGACCTCCAGCACGCGGATATAGGGCATGTCGAGCATGTCGGCGATGACGCGGATCGCGGCTTCCGACACCCAGCCGTCATTCTGCTCCTGCGCGCGCCAGAGGATGGCGATGACGGCGGAGGCCTGGCGCCCGGCCGGATATTTCGCGATCTGCTGCCTGGCGAATGCGAGGTTCTCCTCCGTGAACGCGAAGCTCGCGGGCTGGACTTCCTTCGGTGCTAGTCGGCGAACGGACATCTCTCATCTCTCACTGCATACGGCGCGCGGTTTTCGCATTCAGGGCATCGATCCTGTCCTGCCAGAATGCGCTTGCGGTGCCGAAAACGTTGTAGCCGACGTGGGTCGAGACCTTGATGCGGTCGAGGATCGACAGCTCGGTCACGGTCTCCATCCGGTTGCTGCGCGGATCGAACACGATCAGCTTCAGCGGGGTCTGTTCGAGGATGAAGCGCGACACCGCGTGAGAGCGGTCGCTGCCGTGCTCCTCGCACATGATGACGCTGTCGGCCTCGAGCAGCCGGGCGCCGCCCTTGATCGCCTCGATCTCGACGCCCTCGACGTCGAGCTTGATCAGGTATTTGCCGGTGGCCGCGACCTTGCCGTCGTCGATGAGGTTGTCGAGCGCGATCACGGACACTTCTTCACCGCCCGCCGACGGATCGCCGGCAATGCTGAAGGCCTCGTGCTTGGTGCCGGACAGCCGCGCGGTGCCGCGGGCCGCGCCGATGGCGCATTTCATCGTCTCGAAGCGGTTGCCGTTGACGCGGGCGTTGTTGGCGAGCTTCGGATAGTTCTGCCCCGACGGCTCGATCGCGATCGCCTTGTGCGAACCAAAGGGCTTGCTCGACACCAGCACCGACCAGTAGCCGTAATTGGCGCCGCAATCGAGCAGCGTGTAGTCGACGTCGATGGAGTCGGCGAACAGCAGCTCGAGCTCGTCCTCGTAATTGTAGGAGCGGTTGAGCAGCTTGCTCCAATAGCCGTCGCCGTAGGGGAATTCGAACACGGCGTCAGGATTGAGCCTGATCGCGATGTTGCGCTCCGGCAGCGTCCTGCGCAGCAGATTCGCGCAGGCGATGTAGCCCATGTGCGAGAAATGCGAGGAGATCTTCGATCCCGTCACCAGCGCCAAGGCAGCCGTCCGCTCCCACAGGTTGGCCCCTTCCAGGGCCCCCGAGGCGCGGTCAAACTGGATTGGCGCCTGCTGCCCCATCACCGATCGACCTCTCCGAACACGATGTCGAGCGAGCCGAGAATGGCCGAGACGTCGGCGAGCAGATGGCCGCGGCAGATGTGATGCATCGCCTGGAGATGGGCAAAGCCCGGCGCGCGGATCTTGCACTTATAGGGCTTGTTGGTGCCATCGGCGACGAGATAGACGCCGAACTCGCCCTTCGGCGCCTCAACCGCGGCGTAGACTTCGCCGGCCGGCACGTGGACGCCCTCGGTGTAGAGCTTGAAGTGGTGGATCAGCGCCTCCATCGAGCGCTTCATCTCACCACGGCGCGGCGGCGCGACCTTGTTGTCCTCGACGACGACGGGGCCCTTGCCCTCAGGCGCGTTCAGCTTCTGGATGCACTGCTTCATGATGCGCACCGACTGGCGCATCTCTTCCATGCGGATCAGATAGCGGTCGTAGCAGTCGCCGTTCTTGCCGATCGGAATGTCGAAATCCATCTCGGCGTAGCACTCGTAGGGCTGCGACTTGCGCAGGTCCCACGCCGCGCCGGAGCCGCGCACCATCACGCCGGAAAAGCCCCACTCCCAGGCCTCCTTGAGCGGCACCACGCCGATGTCGACGTTGCGCTGCTTGAAGATGCGGTTGGCGGTGAGCAGCCGGTCGAGGTCGTCGACCACTTTCAGGAACGGATCGCACCAGGCCTCGATGTCGTCGACCAGCTTCTGCGGCAGGTCCTGGTGCACGCCGCCGACGCGGAAGAAGGCTGCGTGCATGCGGCTGCCCGAGGCCCGCTCGTAGAACACCATCAGCTTCTCGCGCTCTTCGAAGCCCCACAGCGGCGGGGTCAGCGCGCCAACGTCCATCGCCTGCGTGGTGACGTTGAGCAGATGCGACAGGATGCGGCCGATCTCGCAATAGAGCACGCGGATCAGCTGGCCGCGGCGCGGCACCTCGATGCCGAGCAGCTTTTCGGCCGCGAGGCAGAAGGCGTGCTCCTGGTTCATCGGCGCGACGTAGTCGAGCCGGTCGAAATACGGGATCGCTTGCAGATAGGTCTTCTGCTCGATCAGCTTCTCGGTGCCGCGATGAAGCAGGCCGATATGCGGGTCGACGCGCTCGACCACCTCGCCGTCCAGCTCCAGCACGAGACGCAGCACGCCATGGGCCGCAGGATGCTGCGGTCCAAAATTGATGGTGAAGTTGCGGAGATTTTCAGGTTGCTCAGTCATGATCAGACCTTTGGTCCCGCCTTCTCGTCACCGGGAAGCGGATAGTCCGCGCCTTCCCACGGCGAGAGGAAATCGAACTTGCGGAATTCCTGGTTGAGCCGCACGGGCTCGTAGACCACGCGCTTCTCCTGGTCGTCGTAGCGGACCTCGACGAAACCGGTGAGCGGGAAGTCCTTGCGCAGCGGATGCCCCTCGAAGCCGTAGTCGGTGAGGAGGCGGCGCATGTCGGGATGACCGACGAAGAACACGCCATAGAGGTCGTAGGCCTCGCGCTCGAACCAGTCCGCGCCCGGGAATACGTCGATCAGCGACGGCACCTGCGTGGTCTCGTCCGCCTGGGCACGGAGCCTGATCCGCGTGTTCAGCGTCGGCGACAGGAAGTGATAGATCACGTCGAAACGCTTCTCACGATCGGGATAGTCCACCGCCGTGATGTCAGTGATGTTGACGAAACGGCAGTTCGGATCGTCGCGGAGGTACTTGACCACCTCGACGATCTTGACGGCCTCGACATCAACCGTGAGCTGGTTGAAGGCCACCGAATGACCGGTGGCGGCGCCCGGAAGCGCGCTAACGATCGTCTGCCCCAGGGCGTCGAGCTTGGCGTCGTCCATGACGTAAAACCTTAGCGTTCGATGGTGCCGGTGCGCCGGATCTTCTTCTGCAGCAGCAGCACGCCGTAGAGCAGCGCTTCCGCCGTGGGCGGGCAGCCCGGCACATAGATGTCGATCGGCACGATGCGGTCGCAGCCGCGCACGACCGAGTAAGAATAGTGATAGTAGCCGCCGCCATTGGCGCACGAGCCCATCGAGATGACGTAGCGCGGCTCGGGCATCTGGTCGTAGACCTTGCGCAGCGCCGGCGCCATCTTGTTCGTCAGGGTTCCCGCGACGATCATCACATCGGACTGGCGCGGCGAAGCGCGCGGCGCGAAGCCGAAGCGCTCGACGTCGTAGCGCGGCATCGACACTTGCATCATCTCGACCGCGCAGCAGGCAAGGCCGAAGGTCATCCACATCAGGGAGCCGGTGCGCGCCCAGGTGATGAGGTCGTCGGTCGCGGCCACGAAGAAGCCCTTGTCGGACAGCTCGGAATTGACCTCGAGGAAGAACGGATCATTGGCCCCGACCGGCTTGCCGGTCGACGGATCCAGGATGCCTTTCGGGGCCGGCGCAACAACCGGACCGGCGGACGGTGCAGGGTTCAATCCCATTCCAGTGCTCCCTTCTTCCACTCATAGGCGAACCCGACCGTCAGCACGGCGAGGAACACCACCATGGACCAGAAGCCGGTCGCGCCAAGCTTGCCGAACGCCACCGCCCAGGGAAACAGGAACGCCACCTCGAGGTCGAAGATGATGAAGAGGATGGCGACCAGATAGAAGCGGACGTCGAACTTCATGCGGGCGTCGTCGAAGGCGTTGAAACCGCACTCATACGCCGACAGCTTTTCCGGGTCCGGCTGCTGAAACGCCACGATGAAGGGCGCGATCAGCAGCACCAGGCCAATGAGGCCCGCTACCCCTATAAAGACGACGAGTGGTAGATAGTTCTGAAGAATGCCGCTCATTGACGAGCCCTTTTTCCCGTAGCCTCGGGACAGCCACGGATTCGTCCGATTTGGAATTATTCTGAGCCTTAGCGCAGTGCACCAATGGGCGCAAGACACGCTCTTTTCAGGCCCTTTGCCGCTCCCAGAACGGTGAAAATCCCGGAATCACCCCGCGGCTGGTATGGAGCAGATCGCCTGACCCAGCAAGGGCAGTCACGGTTTCGCAGGTCAGCAGTTCTGAGATTGCGGCGCTCGGGCCGGGACAGCCATGCGCGATGCGCTGACGACCAAAACGCTCGGTTTTCCTGGTGCGGCAGTACACTCAAACCCCGGCAATGACTGCCGCAGCGCCCCTCCTGCCACCGCAGCGGCAGATTTTGCCAACGGTCTCCCGAGCAGCACAGCCAAGGGAGCCAATCAAGGGGGCCAATCATGGCGCCCGCCGCGATCAGGACAGGTGCTGCAGAGATACTATCCACAGCTGCGCGCGATCGGAAGAGCCATGCGTCACGACGAGGCCGGGTCTCGTCTGGCGAATGCGTCGGCCCGCGCCCCCGTCCCGGACTGGCCGCGAGCGCGGCGGCGGCGACCCGGTCGGTCGCTCGCGCCGCGCCCGGATGAGCTTCGGGCTGGGGGGCATAGCCCGCAGGCTCATCGATCTCGGGACGGAAGATCGGCGATCGGACGGCTAGGCGGAGCAGAAGGACGATCGCGATCGGCTGGTCCAATTCTCCGAGCCTGCCGCCACGACGTCCCGCCCCCGCCTGACCTCACCACTTGTAGGAGACGCTGGCGGTGATGCGCCGGCGATCGCCGTAGAAGCAGGACGTGGACGATGCACAGCTCGCGACATAGATCTTGTCGGTCAGGTTGACCACGTTGAGCGCCGTGCGCCAGTTCTGCCATTCATAGTGGAGCGCGAGGTCGCCGAGGACGACTGCGGGAACCTCGAGCGTATTGGCTGTGTCCGCCCAGGACGAGCCGACGTAGCGCACGCCACCGCCGAAGCCGAACCCCGCGAGCGGCCCGTCCCTGAAGGTGTAGTCCGCCCAGCCCGACACCAGGAGTTCAGGCGTGTTGGTCGGCGTCTTGCCGACGAGCGCCGGATCGAGGTCCTTGCTGTTGAAGAGATGATAGGCTGCAAAGGAGCCGATCAGCTTCAGCTCCTTGGTGGCGTTGGCCACCGCTTCGAGCTCGATGCCGCGCGAGGTCACTTCGCCCGTCTGGTTCTGCAGCGTGGTGATCACCGGATCGGTGGTCGGCACATTCTGGCGCTTCAGATCGAACACCGAGGCGGTAAAGTAGCCGTCAAATCCCTTCGGCGCGACCTTCACGCCGACCTCGACCTGTCGGCCGGTTTCCGGCAGGAACAGCTGATTTTGCGCGTTGAGGCCAATGACCGGATTGTAGCTGGTTGCATAGGAGACATAGGGCGCGATGCCGTTGTCGAAATTGTAGATCAGCCCGGCCCGTCCGCTGAACCTGCTATCGTCGCGGCTGGCGAGCGTCGCGCCGGTATCGCGGGCGGCCTGCGTCGTCTCGACCCAGTCATTGCGACCGCTCAGCACCAGCGTGAAGTTTCCAAGCTTCATCTGGTCCTGAAGATAGGTGCCCGCCTGCTTCTGCGTGATCTGGTAGTTGCGGAACGGGGCGCCCGTGAGCGGAATGTTCAGACCATAGACGGGATTGAACACATTGATCGAAGGGACGGTGCCAAAATTGAAGCTCTGGTAGTCGTCGATCTGATAGCCCTTGAGATCCACACCAAACAGCATCGTGTGCCTGACGGCACCGGTGTTGAAACGATACTCCAGCTGGTTGTCGAGATTGGCCTGGTTCGCGGTGTTTTTCGCATACCAGTTATAGCGGCCCATCGTCGCCGTGTTGACGTTGTCCCAACCGTTGCCGATGTAACCGCGATAGGTCAGGTCGATATGCGCAAATCGCGCATTCTGCCGGAAGGTGAGATCGTCAGTGAGATTGCGCTCGAACTGGTAACCGAGCATCTCCTGCTCGCGCGTGAACTTGTCCACGCTGGGATCCCCGACGAAGAAGCTGGTCGGAATCTTTCCGAACGGCGCGTTGGTCACCGTGCCCTGGTAGGGCAGGAAGTTGATGCCGCGGGTGTCCGTCTTCGACGCCGACGCGAGAACCGTGAAGGTCGTATCGGCATCAGGCTTCCAGGTGAATGACGGTGCGATGAAATAGTTGTTATCAGGCGTGAAGTCGACCTGCGTGCCGCCGTTCCTGACCTCGCCGACGACGCGGTAGAACAGCTTGCCGTCCTGGGGCTGCGTTGCCACAGGGCCGCCGACATCGAAGCCGACATAGGCGTTGCCGAAATTGTTGACGCCGGTCTCGATGTAACGGATCGGCTCGGCCGGCGGCATCTTGCTGATGACGTTGACGATGCCGCTCGGGCTCGATCCGCCATAGAGCACGGCGGACGGACCGCGCAGCACCTCGACGCGCTCCATGTTGGACGGCGGCAGCCGCCAGCTCGCATAGGACGTGTAGAACAGTTGCAGGCCGTCGAGGAACAGCCCGATGTCGTCGGACTTGAAGCCGCGGATCAGCCACCAGTCGTTGCGGGTGTCCGCGCCGAATGTCCCTGCCCGCACGCCGGCGGTGTAGCGCAAGGTTTCGTCGAGCTTCATCGGCTTCTGGTCGCGGATCTGCTCGGCGCTGATCACCGACACGGACTGCGGTGTTTCCATGATCGGCGTGTTGGTCTTGGTGCCGGACGAACTGCGGCCGGCGACGTAGCCGTTCACCGGGCCGCGCGGCGTCTCGACGAAGCCGACATTGCGCTGCGGCTGCTGTGGTCTGTTTCGAGTGGCGACCTGTTCCGACGCCCGCGGCAGACGGCGCTGAGGAGTTGTGGCCGCACGGCGACGCGCTTCCGGCGCGGTGACGGTCACTGCCGGCAGGTTCTGCGCGCCACTCTGCGAGGAAGATTGTGCGAGCGATGCCTGCGGCATCAAGACCCAAGCGGATGCGGTCGCCAACACGGCAGACCGCAGCATTCCAAGACTGTTCAACGCGCCACCCCAAAGCTGCATGTGTGATGCAACATGCCGCCTGTCCCGAAACGGCATGCGCTTGCGGTGACGCTTATGTGAGAGCGCGCGGAATCCCTAATTGAAAGCTTCTTAGAGAAACTCTTAGAAGCGCTCCAACATTTCTCGTTGTTGCAGCGAGATCAGCGCGCATTTCTGTTCGCTCTCGAACATCCCGGCGGCGATCACCGCGAGCTCACCGCCTGTCGCAGCACTGCAAGTAGCTCGGCCGCGCTGAGGCCACCGCGATCAGGGAGGTCAGACTCTCGCTGCAACTTCGGACTTCGGATTTCACGATCAGCTTGCGCGACAAGGATCTGCGAACGTTGGGCTGATCTGTCCCTGCCCTGGCCGACGGCCTCGACGCCGCTGATCGTCCGGGCCCGCGTCTGTCCCCGGACGAAACCGGCCGGCCCGAGAGATGAAACCATTTTGCGGAACCCGCGAAACGATCCGGAAACAGATCGTCCTTAAGACAAAGCCATAGACGGCGGCAAAGCCCGTCGGGAGGCTCAGATGAACCACTCAATTCACTCCGCTGATCGTGCGACCCACCTGAAAATCGTGGTGGTGGCGCTGGTGGCCGGTATCGTCGTGGCCGGCTTCGGGATCGCAGCCCGCACCCATGCCGATTACGGCCAGACGGCCCAGTCGACGCCTGTGATCAAGGCCGGCAAGCCGGTGGCGGTCACGAGTGCGGCGAGCTCGGAGATTCGCTGATACGTCCCTCTTCCGGGCTGACCAATGGCCGCCCCCCGGGCGGCCTTTTTGTTTTCCAGGGCAATGCTTAGCCGAGACAGGCCGGTAAAGCGCAACGTCCTTGACTTCACCATGTCCCCCCTTTAAGTCCCCCCTCGTTCCGCGCGCGTCGAGCGAACCACGCGGGAGTAGCTCAGTTGGTTAGAGCGCCGGCCTGTCACGCCGGAGGTCGCGGGTTCGAGCCCCGTCTCTCGCGCCATTTTGGCAATTCCTTCATAGCCTTAGCCCGAATTTCTCCACGCCTGTCGCGTCTGCCGGCGTTCGGCGGGAACTCCCGGCATAGTCAGCCCACGTCCGAATCGTCTACGCCTTCCGAGACTTAGAGGGATCCCCGCGCATTTCCGGCTTTTCCGGGGCTTCCTGTGGAATCGAGGAGGCCAGTCATGGCTAAGAAGGATTCGGCGAAGAAGGCAGCCGCTCCCGCGACCATCACGCTCAAGCACCTCGCCGCCGACATCGCGGAGCGCCAGGACCTCTCGAAAAAGCACGCCGAAGCCGTCCTGACCGATATGGTCGACCTGATCACCAAGCACCTCAAGAAGGGCGACCGTGTCCGTATCGTGGGCCTTGGCATCCTCCAGGTCCGCAAGCGCGCCGCCCGCACCGGCCGCAATCCCGGCACCGGCCAAGCGATCCACATCAAGGCCAGCCGGAAGGTCGCGTTCCGCCCGGTGAAGGAACTGAAAGAGGCGATCTAGCGCTTACGATTCATTAGGCCTGATCGGAGCTCGTTCGGCCGCATCGTGGCCGGCTTTTCTGATATACCGCCTGCTTCCCTCACGTTCGGCGGTTCGACCAGAAATGTCCTCCCTCACCTTTTCGCACACCGTGACCGAGCGCTTCCTGCGCTACGTCACCATCGACACCCAATCCGATCCGGAATCCCCCAGCTCCCCCTCGACCGAGAAGCAGAAGGATCTCGGCCGCGTGCTCGCCGCCGAGTTGAAGGCCATGGGCGTCGAGGACGCTCATCTCGACGATTACGGCTATGTCTACGGCACCATTCCGGCCAACACCGACAAAAAGTTGCCGGTGATCTGCTTCTGCTCGCACATGGACACATCGCCCGACGTCACCGGCAAGGACGTCAAACCGCAAATGGTGAAGAACTATCGCGGCGGCGACATCGTGCTGCCCGGCGACACCAGCCAGGTGATCCGCCTTGCCGAGCACCCGGCGCTGAAGAACCAGATCGGCAACGACATCATCACTACCGACGGCACCACGCTGCTGGGGGCAGACAACAAGGCCGGTGTCGCCGAGATCATGGATGCCGCGCATTTCTTCCTCAACAACCCCGATGTGAAACACGGCACCATCAGGATCCTGTTCACGCCGGACGAGGAGATCGGCCGCGGCGTCGACAATGTCGACATGAAGAAGCTGGCCGCCGATTTCGGCTACACCATGGATGGCGAAAGCGCCGGCTGCGTCGAGGATGAGACCTTCTCGGCTGACGGCGCCACCATCACCATCAACGGCGTCAGCGCCCATCCCGGCTACGCCAAGGGCAAGATGGAGCACGCGATCAAGATCGCCGCCGCCATCGTCGAGCGGCTGCCGAAGGAAGGCTGCTCACCGGAGACGACCTCGGGCAAGCAGGGCTTCCTGCATCCGATCAGCATCGAGGGCGCGCTGGAACAGGCGACGCTCTCCTTCATCGTCCGCGACTTCACCGAGGAAGGACTGAAGGAGAAGGAGGCCCTGCTCGAGGGCATCGTCAGGGACGTGATGAAGGACTATCCGCGCTCGACCTACAAGTTCGAGGTCAAGGAGCAGTACCGCAACATGAAGCAGGTGATTGATCGTCACCCGCACGTTGTCGAATACGCCGTCGAGGCCATCCGCCGCGCCGGCCTGCGTCCGATGCGCACCGCTATCCGCGGCGGCACCGACGGCTCCCGCCTGTCCTTCATGGGCCTGCCCTGCCCCAACATCTTCGCCGGCGAGCACGCGTTTCATTCGCGGCTCGAATGGGTCAGCCGGCAGGACATGGAAAAGGCGGTGCAGACCATCGTCCACCTCGCCATGATCTGGGAGGAACGGGCCTAGGGCCCCTCACCGTCGTCAATATTGAAATGGCCGGGCTCACGCCCGGCCATTTGCTTTGAGACTACGGCACCGGCATCGCGCGCGGATTGCGGTGGAAGCGACTTGAACTCGCCATCCAGTTCGGCAACGGTGCGCCGTCGCGATGCCGCCCACCGGCGGCGGCCGCCGCCCAAGCCACCACCGCTCCGATCAGGGTCGCGGCTGCGACCGAGAACGCGACGATGATCGAGTTGCGCCGCGCCCGGTTGATGGCCGTCCTGGACTCCGCGATCAGCGCATCGACCCGTTTTTCGGAATCGGGCGCCGCAAGACCCGTGAGCGCGGCCACCTGCTGCACGAGATAGGCCCTGTCGTCGGTGGTGACGCCGCTGTGGCTGGACGACGTCATCAGGATGCGTCCCGCTTCGGCGCGCGGTTCACGAAGGTCCGTGTTGGGCGGGCGACGCGGGGCGCGGAACAGCTTGTCGAGCTCGTAGCTCAACAGGGGCTCGGCCGCGGACGTGTTACCGGCCGAGCTGCGCAACGGCGAACGGTCAACCACCGATGCGCCGAGCAGCGCGAGCAGAGCCGCTCCGAGCAGTACGGCGAGCGCCCAGGACGTCAGCCCATGTAGCCCATCCCGCCGCTCGCCGTCGTCCTCGATGGTCGCCAGCGCGGGTGCCGGCCGCGTGGTTCGTCCGGCGATGTAGCCGCCGAAGCCGAAGCTGACGATCGCCTGGATCATCAGATACAGTCCGGAGAGCAGCGCCAGCGCAGCGGAGGCATCGCGCCAAGTCGGCGAGGCCGAACTGACACCAAGGCCGATGGCAACACCAAAGCTCAGCAGGATGAACGACATTGCGCCCGCCGCAAGCGCACCTGCGAACACCGAGCTCCACTGGATGGTTCGGGGAGCCTCGCCCTCCAGCCCGCCTTCCATGATCTCTTCGCGCACAAGAGTTTCGACCGTCATCGCGGCGCTCTCAGCGCAAGCCGAAGAACGACAGGATCGCCATGATGACCACGATCAAGCCGATCAAGTAAATCAGTCCGTCCATTGTTGGTCCTCCTCGGTTTCTTCCGGTCGCTAATCGCGAGGTGTGAGGAACGTTCCTAATTGGACAGAGCGGCGGGAACGAACTGCGGAATTGATGGTTATCGGCTCAAGTCCCAAGGATAGAGATTGTGAGCACACGAGGCCTCAGCCCGTTCGGGCTGGGGCCTTTTCGCGTTGCAACCAGCTTGCCCGTGCCTGTCCTATGTTAACGACGAAGGAGCCGGGATCATCAAAGATGCGATCGGGGCGGACCCTCCAGATCAGGAGCACCGCGTGGATCGCAGAACCGCGTGCCTGCATCAGGCGAATGCATTCCGGGAGAAGGCTCTCGCCGATCCCGAGCACCACGACCAATGGATCGACGAAGCCATCAAATGGTTGGAACGGGCGATGGAAGCGAGCTGTCACGCCGTCACGACCATGGCGGCAGACGACGTTCCGGAGGCGGCCCCCCAAGCCATGGTCCCGCATCCGCGCGTCGTGACCCGCCAATAGCCGGCGACGTAAGGGCCGCTGCGGCAATTGTTCCAGTGACGTAACAATGTTGCGGGTCGACACTGTTCCCGCGCCCATGCTAGGCCGGGCACAGACCGCAACCAGAGAGACGTCGTGCTCGCAAACCGCCAGCCCTCAGGATACTGCCGCCCGCGCAACTGGCGCGGGCTGCTGTCCGTGCTGATCGCGGCCGTCTATCTGCTGGCGAGCGCGCTGCACGGCTCGCATGACATCGACGTCACCACACCCGGCGGCGGCTCGGAGATCGTGGCGGCCCTTGATTGCCCCGCAGGCCACAGCGACCACAAGGTCATCGGAAGCCATCACTGTCATGGCTGCTTTTCGCTCACGGTGACACAGCCGGCACCGTCGACCGCATCGGTCGCGCTTGTTTCTGCAGCGAGCCCGCAACGTGCACCCCGGCTCGCCGGAATTGTCCTCGACACCGACTCGCCGCCTCCCAAACATATGGCCTGAACGGATTGGTCGGGCGTCCCGCGCCCATTGGGTTCATCCTTCACAGGTCGGCTTGATGTTTTTCAGAGGAATGGCCGCGCGTCTGGCGTGCGCGGCGGCGTGTCTGATTGCCGGACTCGCAATTGCGCCGTCTCACGCCCAGACTTTGACGATGCGGAGCGCGTTGTCGCGCGCACTGGCCGCAAGCCCGCGCCTGACGGCGGCCGAGCGCGACGTCGGCATCGCCACGGGACAGCGCATCCAGGCAGGCGCCCTCTTCAACCCGGAACTGTCCTACGAACAGGACGATTCCTTCGGCTCCGGCAGATATCGCGGGACGCGATCGGCCGAGACCACGCTGCAGATCAGCCAGGCCTTCGAGCTGTTCGGCAAGCGCGATGCGCGGATTGCCGCAGGCGTCGCCGGCGTCGAAGTGGCCGCGATCCAGCGCAAGGCCGTCAGGCTGGAGGTGCTGTCGGAGACCGCGATCGCCTTCCTCAGCGTGCTCGGCGCGCAGCGGCGCATTCAGATCCTCGACGAGCAGATTGCCGCCATCGACCGCCTGACGCCGCTGCTGCGCCGCCGCGTCGAGGCCGGCGCCTCCTCGCCCGCCGAGACCGGCCGTGCCGAGGTCGCCTCCGCTCTGGTGAAAGCCGATCGCGAGCGCCTCAAGGCGACGCTGGCCAGCGCCCGGCGCGAGCTTGCGGTGCTGATGGGCGATCCAGCCGCGAAATTCGGCGAGGTGTCCGGCCGGCTCGACACCACGGGACGGCCGCCCACCTTCCAGGCGGTGGTTGCCGCCATCGATGCCAATCCGCAACTGGTACGCTGGACCGCCGTTTACGCGCAGCGCAATGCCGAGCTGCTGCTGGCGCGGCTCAAACCCTATCCCGACGTGCGGATCGCCGCCGGCTGGCGCCACTTCAACGAAACGGGCGACGATGCGGCGCGCCTGACCGTCTCCGTGCCGATCCCCGTGTTCGACCGGAACCAGGGCAACATCCTCTCGGCGCAGGAAAGCCTCGCCAAGACCAGGGCCGAGCGCGAGGCCAACCGCAACACGCTTATCGTGATTGCCGGCCGCGCCTATGACTCGGTCCAAGGCTCGCTGCGCGAGCTCGCCGTGCTGCGTGAGACCGCGATCCCCAAGGCCGTCGAGGCGTCCGAGGCGATCTCGCAGGGTTACGGCCAGGGCCGCTTCACCCTGCTCGAGGTGCTCGACGCCCAGGCCAGCGTCACCCAGGCGCGGCTGCGCGAGCAGGAGGCGCTGCAGAATTTCCATGCCGGCGTTGCGATCATCGAGGGCCTCGTCGGCAATCCCTTCACGCTGGCGCGGGAGAGCGCACGATGAGGACCTTCTCCACCCTTCTCGTCGCCATCGTTGCCGCCGCGCTCGGTGCTTACGGCTATTCCCTGCTCGCCCCGGCCAAGCTCGCACACTCCGAGCATGCCGAGCATTCCGAAAAGAAGCCGAACGACCATGTCGAGCAGGACGAGCACGGCGCCGACCGCATCCGGATCTCCGACGTCAAGCTCGCGGCCGCGGGCGTCACGCTGGCCGAAGCCGCGGGCGCCACGCTGACCGACACCCTCGCCTTCAACGGCATCCTGCGCGCCAACCAGGAAGCCGTGGTGCAGGTGACGCCGCGCTTTCCGGGCGTCGTCAAATCCATCCTGAAGCGCATCGGCGACAAGGTCGCCAAGGACGATCTGCTCGCCACGATCGAGAGCAACCAGAGTCTCACCGTCTATGAGCTGAAAGCGCCGTTCGCCGGCACCATCATCGAGCGGCAGATCTCGCTCGGCGAATACGCCTCCGAGCAGAAGCCGGCCTTCGTCGTCGCCGACCTCTCCACCATCTGGGTCGATCTGTCGATCTACCGGCAGGACTTGAGGCGCGTCCGCATCAACGACGAGGTGCTGATCGATCCCGACGACGGCCGCGGCGAGATCAAGGGCACGATCTCCTACATGGCGCCGATCGGCAGCAGCGAGACCCAGACCGCGCTGGCGCGCGTGGTGCTGCAAAATCCGGACGGGCGCCTGCGTCCCGGCCTGTTCGTCACGGCGCGGCTGATCCTCGCGGCCCGCAACGTCGCCGTTGCCGTGCGCCGCAGCGCGATCCAGACGCTGGAGAACAGGACCATCGTGTTCGTCCGCGAGGACGGCGACAAGATCGAGGCGCGCCCGGTCGAAACAGGGGATTCCGATCCGAGGTTCGTCGAGATCAAGGCCGGGCTCGCGGCCGGCGAGCACTACGTCGCGGAGAACAGCTTCGTCGTGAAGGCGGAGATGGGCAAGGGCGAGGCCGAGCATGATTGAGCGTCTCATCGCCGCCTCGCTGCATCAGCGCTGGCTGGTCCTCCTGCTCGCGCTCGGCGCCGTCGCCTTCGGCGCCTGGAATTTCCAGCGCCTGCCGATCGACGCCGTGCCCGACATCACCAACGTCCAGGTCCAGATCAACACCCGCGCGCCCGGCTATTCACCGCTCGAGACTGAACAGCGCATCACCTTCCCGGTCGAGACCGCCATGAGCGGGCTGCCGAAGCTCGATTATACCCGCTCGCTGTCGCGCTACGGCCTCAGCCAGGTGACGATCGTCTTCAAGGACGGCACCGACATCTATTTCGCCCGCCAGCTCGTCGGCGAACGCATCCAGCAGGTGAAGGACCAGCTCCCGGCGGGCGTCGAGGTCGCGATGGGGCCGGTCTCGACCGGCCTCGGCGAAATCTTCATGTACACCGTCGAGGCCAAGGCGGGCGCCAGGACGCAAGGCGGCCACGACTATTCTCTGACCGATTTGCGCACCGTGCAGGACTGGATCATCCGGCCGCAGCTCCGCAACGTGCCGGGCGTGGTCGAGGTGAACACCATCGGCGGCTTCGAGCGGCAATTCCACGTGCTGCCGGACCCCGGCAAGCTGATGGCCTACCGGCTCGGCTTTCGCGACGTCATGACGGCGCTGGCCGCCAACAATGCCAATGTCGGTGCCGGCTATATCGAGCGCAATGGCGAGCAATATCTGGTGCGCTCGCCGGGGCAGGTCGGCAACATCGCCGAAATCCAGGACATCGTGATCGGCTCGCGCGGCGGCAATCCCGTCAGGATCAGGGACGTCGCGACCGTCGTCGAGGGCCGCGATCTGCGCACGGGCGCGGCGACGCGAGACGGCGAGGAAACCGTGCTCGGCACCGCCATGCTGCTGATCGGCGAGAACAGCCGCAGCGTCGCCCGCCGGGTCGCAGCCCGCATCGAGGACATCGCCAAATCGCTGCCCGAAGGCGTCGTGACGCGGACTGTCTACGATCGCACCGATCTCGTCGAGGCCACCATCCGCACGGTCAGGAACAATCTGCTGGAAGGCGCGGCGCTGGTGGTGGCCGTGCTGTTCCTGATCCTCGGAAACATCCGCGCCGCACTGGTCACCGCCTGTGTCATTCCGCTCTCGATGGCGATGACGATCACCGGCATGGTCGAGACCAAGGTCAGCGCGAACCTGATGAGCCTGGGTGCGATCGACTTCGGCATCATCGTCGACGGCGCCGTCATCATTGTCGAGAATTGCCTGCGCATGCTGGCCGAGGCCCAGCGCGAGAAAGGCCGCCTGCTCACGCTCCCGGAGCGGCTGCGGGCGATCCAGCGCGGGTCGAGCGAGGTCATCAAGCCTAGCCTGTTCGGAACACTGATCATCGCCGTGGTCTACCTGCCCGTGCTGACGCTGACCGGCGTCGAAGGCAAGATGTTCACGCCGATGGCGCTGACCGTGCTGATGGCGCTCGGCGCCGCCGTGCTGTTCTCCATCACCTTCGTGCCGGCAGCCGTTGCCATCTTCGTCACCGGCAAGGTGTCCGAACACGAAAACCTGTTCATGCGGGTCGCCAAGCGCGCTTATCTCCCCCTGCTCCGCTTTGCCATCGACAACCGGGCCGCGGTCGCCGTCATGGCCGTGGTCATCGTGGTTGCGAGCGGCATCGCCGCCGCGCGCATGGGTGGCGAGTTCATTCCGAGCCTGGACGAAGGCGACGTCGCGCTGGCGTCGATCCGGATTCCCGGCACCAGCCTCACCCAGTCGCTGGACCTGCAGAAGGCCTTGGAGAAGCGCATCAAGCAGATCCCGGAGGTGAAGGAGTTCTTCACCCGCATCGGCACCGCGGAGATCGCGACCGACCCGATGTCGCCGGCGCAAACCGACGGCTACATCATGCTCAAACCGCGCGCCGAATGGCCCGACCCGGACAAGCCGAAAGCCGAGGTGATCGAGGCGATCGACCATGCTGCTGACGAGATTCCGGGTAGCGCCTATGAGATCTCCCAGCCGATCCAGTTCCGTGTCAACGAGCTGATTTCCGGCGTGCGCAGCGATGTCGGCATCAAGGTCTTCGGTGATGACCTCGACATCCTGCAAGGCGCTGCAAGACAGGTGGAGGCCGCGATCCGCGGCATCCGCGGCGCCAGCGACGTCAAGATCGAGCAGGTCGCGGGCCTGCCGATCCTCACCGTGCGGCTCGACCGCCAGGCGCTGGCCCGCTACGGCCTCAGCGTTGCCGAGGTGCAGGGCATCGTCGAGATCGCGGTCGGCGGCAAGTCGGCCGGCAAGCTGTTCGAGGGCGACCGCCGCTTCGACATCGTGGTTCGCCTGCCCGAGCATCTGCGCGGCAATCTCGAGGCGATCCGGGCGATTCCGATCCCACTGCCGCCCGGTGAGGAGGCCACGGTCAACGCGCCGCTCCGCACAGCATTGTCCGCCTCTTCCCTCACCCAGATGCGCTATGTGCCGCTGTCGTCGGTCGCAACCGTCGATGCGACGCCCGGCCCCAACCAGATCAGCCGCGAAAACGGCAAGCGGCGGATCGTCGTCACCGCAAATGTCCGCGCGCGCGACCTCGGCTCCTTCGTGGCCGAGGCCGAGGCGGCCGTGGCCGAGAAGGTCAAGCTGCCGCCGGGCTACTTCATCGGCTGGGGCGGACAGTTCGAGCAGCTGGTCTCCGCGACCAAGCGGCTCACCATCGTCGTGCCGGTGGCGTTGCTGCTGGTGTTTCTGCTGCTGTTCATGGGCATGGGATCGGCGGCGGATGCGGCGCTGGTGTTTTCAGGCGTGCCGCTGGCGCTGACCGGCGGCGTCGCGGCGCTGCTGCTCCGCGACATTCCCTTGTCCATCAGCGCCGGCGTCGGCTTCATCGCGCTGTCGGGCGTCGCCGTTCTCAACGGGCTCGTGATCATCGCCTTCATCGAGCGTCTGCGCAGCGAGGGACGATCCGTTGCGGAGGCCGTGCGCGAGGGCGCACTGACGCGGCTGCGGCCGGTGCTGATGACGGCCCTCGTCGCCTCCCTCGGCTTCGTGCCGATGGCGCTCGCCACCGGTGCCGGCGCCGAGGTGCAGCGACCGCTCGCGACCGTGGTGATCGGCGGCATCATCTCCTCCACCATGCTCACCCTCTTGGTGCTGCCCGCGCTCTATGTGCTGTTCCGTCGTGACGTAGCGCGGGAAGCGCCTACAATGGGGCCCGACATGGCAGCTTCCGGGGAGCGCTAGAGGTGGGAAGCCACGACCATCACGGTCATCACCACCATGACCATGCCGGCCACGCCCATGATCATGGTCTTGGCCATGCGCATGTCCATGCGCCCGCCAGCTTCGGCAAGGCGTTCGCGATCGGCATTTCGCTCAACACCGCGCTGGTCGTGGCCGAGGCGATCTACGGCTATGTCGGCAATTCCACCGCACTGCTCGCTGACGCCGGTCACAATCTTTCCGACGTGCTCGGCCTGGTGGTGGCCTGGGGCGCCTCGATCGCAGCGCGACGCGCCCCGAGCGGCCGCTTCACTTACGGCCTGCGCGCCTCCACGATTCTCGCGGCCCTTGCGAACGCGGTATTCCTGCTGGTCGCAACCGGCGCGATCGGCTGGGAAGCGATCCTGCGCCTGCAGCAGCCGGAGCCCGTCGCAGGCGTTACGGTGATGGTGGTCGCCGGCATCGGCATCCTCATCAACGGGTTCACCGCCCTGCTGTTCGCGGGCGGACGCAAGGACGACATCAACATCGAAGGCGCGTATCTGCACATGGCGGCCGACGCCGCCGTCTCGCTCGGCGTCGTGGTCTCGGCGGCGCTGATCATCTGGACGGGCTGGCTCTGGCTCGATCCCATCACCAGCCTCGTCATCTGCGCGACCATCCTCTGGAGCACGACGAGCCTGCTGCGCGGCTCCATCGACATGTCGATGGCGGCAGCGCCCAAAGGCACCGACCTCGCCGCGATCAGGGCGTTCCTGCTCGCGCGGCCGGGCGTGTCCGCAATCCACGATCTCCACGTCTGGCCGATCTCGACCACCGAGACGGCGCTGACCTGCCACCTCGTCATGCCCGCAGGCAGCGGCGACGCATTCCTGATGGAGACGGCGCAGCTCTTGAAGGCCTCCTTCCGCATCGGCCACACCACGCTCCAGGTCGAGACGCATCCCGACAACGGCTGCGCTCTGGCGCCGGATGATGTGGTGTAGAGGGATGCGTGGCCGCTCCAGTCTCCGCTGTCGCCCCGGATCGGCGCTGCGCGGGGACGACGCCGAGTTTGCGGCAACAGTGCACGCCACAACGTCACGGAGCAGCGAATTCGCTACCCCGCCTTCGCCGTCACGATCCAGATCGAGCCCTGCAATGCCACGCTCTGCCCCTTCAGGAACGGCGTCAGCATCTCGCGGATCGACGCCTTGGCGGCCTCATAGGTCTCCGGCGGATGGCCCTGGAGTGCACGGCTGGCGGGCCCGATCTGGAGCGAGCCGTCGACCGCCGCGTCGAGGCCGCCGCCGATCGCAATGTCCATTGCGAAATTGTGCGGCTCCATCGCCACGTCCACGAAGCCTGCGCCTTTCAGGATGCGCATCACGCGCTCCTCCGAGGCGAAGGCGAACGGGCCCGGCTCCTCCGGCCCGACCGGCGGCATTTTCGGCACGTGCTTGTAGACCGCCATCAGCGGCGCCATCATCCAGGGATTCTCCTTGGGCTCGCGCCAGCAGGCGAAGGCGAGCCGCCCGGATGGCTTCAGCGCACGGCGGAGATTGGCGAAGGACGCAATGGGATCGGCGAAGAACATCACGCCGAAGCGCGACGCGAGCAGATCGAAGCTCGCGGGCTCGAACGGATAGACGGTCGCATCCGCCAGCACGAAATCGAGCGGCAGGCCCTTCGGCGCAAACGCACGCGCCTGCGACAGCATCGGTTCGGACACGTCGAGGCCGAGCGCAAAGCCATCGGGCGCCACCGCCTTCGCGAAGGCAAAAGTCGTCGCGCCGGCGCCGCAGCCGACGTCGAGAACGCGCTCGCCGGGCCTCGGCCTGGCGCGGTCGATCAGCACGTCGGCAATGGGGCCGAGCAGGTTCTCCTGCGCCGCATGGCGGTCGGCCCAGCGCTGCCCGCTCGGCCCGTTCCAATAGGCGATCTGGTCGGCGTTTTGCTCGTGTCCGCTAGGCTGTTGCATTGGGGGCCTCCATCGCTGCGCTGCGAGGTCATACCACGCCGGAAACAGGTCAGGCGGTCAACTGAGGTCGGGGCGCAATGTCACCGCCCCCTTGCTCCAACACCCGTGGCAAGGCTAAAGAGGCGCCGTGGGGCGGTTAGCTCAGCTGGTTAGAGCATCTCGTTTACACCGAGAGGGTCCGCGGTTCGAATCCGTGACCGCCCACCAGGCTTCCCTCTTCGTCCGCTGCTACGGCTCGGCAAGCCCGACCTCAATCCCCCGGCCTTCCCGGCAGCATTGGCACGGCGTCGATCCACACCGCCGCCGACTGGCACCAGATCTGCCGGGCGGGGCGCAATTGGTCGCGCTGGCGGATTGAGCCCCAGCGGATGCCCCAATCGTCGGCCTGGTCGCCCTCGCCGCTCGTGAACAGCGGGGAACCGCAGTCGGCGCAGAAGTGCTGGAAGCGCATCCGGCCGTTGTCGCCGCGCTTGCCGTAGATCTTTGGCGTGCCGGCGGTCAGGCGGACATCGGCCGCGGAACAGATCGCGGTGACCCGGAACGGCGAGCCCGTCAGCGTCTGACAGTCCCGGCAATGGCAGACCGAGACGGTCTCGGGGTCGATCTCGGCTTCAAAGGTGATCTGCCCGCAATGGCATTGCCCGTCGATGTGCATCGTCTCCTCCCCTTCCCCCAAAACAAAAACGGCGCCCGAAGGCGCCGTTTTATCATCTTTCGCCGAACCTCAGTGCGCGGTCAGGCCGCCGGCGGCCTCGTCGCCGTCCGACTTCACCGTCACCTTGGTGTCCTCTTCCCAGACGATCGGCACGGGCTTCCTCACCAGCGCCTTGGCGATGACGTCGTCGAGGCGCGAGACCGGGATGATCTCCATGCCGCCCTTGATCGCATCGGAAATCTCCGTGAGATCCTTGGCGTTGTCCTCGGGGATCAGCACCGTCTTGATGCCGCCGCGGGCCGCCGCCAGCAGCTTCTCCTTCAGGCCGCCGATCGGCAGCACGCGACCGCGCAGCGTGATCTCGCCGGTCATCGCGACATCGTGGCGGACCGGAATGCCGGTCATGACCGAGATGATCGCGGTGGCCATGGCGACACCGGCGGACGGGCCGTCCTTCGGCGTCGCGCCCTCCGGCACGTGCACGTGGATGTCGCGCCGGTCGAACAGAGGCGGCTCGACGCCGTAGTTGATCGCGCGCGAGCGGACGTAGGACGCCGCCGCCGAGATCGACTCCTTCATCACGTCACGCAGATTGCCCGTGACCGTCATCTTGCCTTTGCCGGGCATCATGACGCCTTCGATCGTCAGCAGCTCGCCGCCGACATCGGTCCAGGCAAGGCCGGTGACGATGCCGACCTGCGGCTCGCTCTCGATCTCGCCGAAGCGGTACTTCGGCACGCCGAGCAGCTCTTCCAGAGTCTTCTCGGTGACCTTGACCGACTTCTTCTTGGAGATCATCAGCTCCTTCACCGCCTTGCGGGCGAGTGTCGAGAGCTCACGCTCCAGGTTGCGCACGCCCGCTTCGCGGGTGTAGCGGCGGATCAGAAGCAGCAGCGCGTCGTCGTCGATCGAGAACTCCTTGGAGTCCAGGCCATGCTTGGACACCGCGTTCGGGATAAGGTGCTTGCGCGCGATCTCGACCTTCTCGTTCTCGGTGTAGCCCGCGATCCGGATGATCTCCATGCGGTCCATCAGCGGGCCGGGAATATTCAGCGTATTCGCGGTCGTGATGAACATCACGTTGGACAGATCGTAGTCGACCTCGAGATAGTGGTCGTTGAACGTCGCGTTCTGCTCGGGGTCGAGCACCTCGAGCAAGGCCGAGGACGGATCGCCGCGGAAATCGGCACCCATCTTGTCGATCTCGTCCAGCAGGAACAGCGGATTTGACGACTTCGCCTTGCGCATCGACTGGATGATCTTGCCGGGCATCGAGCCGATATAGGTGCGGCGGTGACCGCGGATCTCGGCCTCGTCGCGCACGCCGCCGAGCGAGACGCGCACGAATTCGCGCCCAGTCGCCTTCGCGATCGACTTGCCGAGCGAGGTCTTGCCGACGCCGGGAGGTCCGACGAGGCACAGGATCGGGCCCGTCAGCTTGTTGGCGCGCGACTGCACCGCGAGATACTCGACGATGCGTTCCTTGACCTTCTCGAGCCCATAGTGATCCGAATCCAGGATGGCCTGCGCAGCCTCCAGGTCCTTCTTCACCTTGGACTTCTTGTTCCACGGAATCGACAGCAGCCAATCCAGATAGTTGCGCACGACGGTCGCTTCCGCGGACATCGGCGACATCTGGCGCAGCTTCTTCAATTCATGCTGCGCCCGCTCGCGCGCTTCCTTGGAGAGCTTGGTCTTGGAGATCTTCTCTTCGAGATCGGCGAGCTCGTCGCGACCATCGTCGTCGCCGAGTTCCTTCTGGATCGCCTTCATCTGCTCGTTGAGATAATACTCGCGCTGGGTCTTCTCCATCTGGCGCTTGACGCGCGAGCGGATGCGCTTCTCGACCTGCAGCACCGAGATCTCGCTCTCCATCAGGCCCAGCACCTTCTCCAGGCGCGTGGTGACGGACAGCGTCTCCAGGATGCCCTGGCGGTCGGCGATCTTGACTGCGAGATGCGAGGCAACGGTGTCGGCGAGCTTGGCGAAGTCGGTGATCGCCTGCACGACGCCGACGACCTCGGCCGAGATCTTCTTGTTGAGCTTCACATAGCTCTCGAAATCGGACACGACCGAGCGCGCCAGCGCTTCCGCCTCGACCGACTTCGCATCGGTGTCGGCGAGCGCGACCGCGGTCGCCTCGTAATAGTCGGCGCGATCGGTGTACTTCGCCACGCGCGCACGCTCGAGCCCTTCGACCAGCACCTTCACGGTGCCGTCCGGAAGCTTCAAGAGCTGGAGCACGCTGGCAAGCGTCCCGGTCTCGTAGATGGCATCCGGCGCCGGATCATCGTCGGACGCGTTCTTCTGCGTCGCGAGCATGATCAGCGCATCGTTCTTCATGACCTCTTCGAGCGCGCGGATCGACTTCTCGCGGCCGACGAAGAGCGGCACGATCATGTGCGGGAAGACGACGATGTCGCGCAGCGGCAGCACGGGATAGGCGTGCGTTTCGCCATGGACGATGGTTGGCCGGGGTTTGGGATTGGTCATGGCCTTTTCCTTTTGCTTTGCCCCCTTGCACGCAGCCCGCTGATGATGCGCAACCGCCACAAGGTGCCGAGGTGATCCGCAGAACCGATCGGTCCTCTACGAGTTGGACCGGCTCGCCGGATGGACTGAGGCGAATCTTGAAGAGAATTTTCGCTCGCCGCCGACATTAGGTGGCTATCGACCCGGGGGGTGTCAAGTCATTGAAAAACGCGCGCCATCAGGCGCTTACGCACGCAAACAAGCGACGCAACACCGGCTGCGGAGATACAGTTCCGCAGCCCATCTTGAGGGGAGGATTGGAGCGCTCCAGCGCCGCCAGATCAGGCGCTGGCGTTCTCGACGGCGCGATCGGATCGATCGGCATAGATGTAGAGCGGACGCGCCGTTCCTTCCACCACTTCGCGGGAAATCACGACTTCTTCCACACCTTCCAGGCCCGGCAGGTCGAACATGGTCTCGAGCAGGATCGCCTCGAGGATCGAGCGCAACCCACGCGCGCCGGTCTTGCGCTCGATCGCCTTGCGGGCAACCGCGCCAAGCGCCTCGTCGGCGAAGGTCAGCTCGATGTTCTCCATCTCGAACAGCCGCTGGTATTGTTTCACCAGCGCGTTCTTCGGCTCGGTCAGGATCTTCTTCAGCGAGGTCTCGTCGAGGTCCTCGAGCGTCGCCACGACCGGCAGACGGCCGACGAACTCGGGGATGAGGCCGTACTTCAGGAGGTCCTCAGGCTCGACGTGACGGAAGATCTCGCCGGTACGGCGATCCTCCGGCGCCAGCACCTGGGCACCGAAGCCGATCGAGGTCGACCGTCCGCGTGCCGAGATGATCTTCTCAAGGCCGGCGAAAGCGCCGCCGCAGATGAAGAGGATGTTGGTGGTATCCACTTGCAGGAACTCCTGCTGCGGATGCTTACGGCCGCCCTGCGGCGGGACCGAAGCCACCGTGCCTTCCATGATCTTGAGCAGCGCCTGCTGCACGCCCTCACCCGACACATCGCGCGTGATCGAGGGATTGTCGGACTTGCGGCTGATCTTGTCGATTTCGTCGATATAGACGATGCCGCGCTGGGCGCGCTCGACATTATAGTCGGCGGCCTGGAGCAGCTTCAGGATGATATTCTCGACGTCCTCGCCGACATAGCCGGCTTCGGTCAATGTCGTCGCATCCGCCATCGTGAACGGCACGTCCAGGATGCGGGCGAGCGTCTGCGCGAGCAGCGTCTTGCCCGAGCCGGTCGGACCGATCAGCAGGATGTTCGACTTCGCGAGCTCGACGTCGTTGTGCTTGGTCTGATGGTTGAGGCGCTTGTAGTGGTTGTGCACCGCGACCGACAGGACCTTCTTCGCATGGCTCTGGCCGATCACGTAATCGTCCAGCACCTTGCAGATTTCCTTCGGCGTCGGAATCCCGTCGCGCGACTTGACCAGCGAGGACTTGTTCTCCTCGCGGATGATGTCCATGCAGAGCTCGACGCACTCGTCGCAGATGAAGACCGTGGGACCCGCGATCAGTTTGCGGACTTCGTGCTGGCTCTTGCCGCAGAACGAGCAATATAGCGTGTTCTTGGAGTCGCTCGTGCCGACCTTACTCATTCCTGTCTCCGTCCGCGGTTCGATCCCGTTCCGCTCGATCGCTCCATTCCGACACGATGGCCGGCATGAAGCTTAAGTAGAGCAAATTCCGTACCAAAAAAGACCCTACGCATTACATCCCGTGCGAATCACGGTCACTCGATTCTCCCGCGATCATAGCCGATCAGTCGTAGCCAACCATGCTGTCACCCGACTATCAAGAATTCGCTAATCGGACGCCGCCGGCTACCCGTGACAATACCGTGATTTCCGGTCTTGGCACGGACGAAGTGATCGAAATCACCCCGGCGTTGCTGGATTGCCACGAAAAGAGCACGAAAGCGGAACTTTCTGCATGTCGCAGCGCGCAAAACCCCGTTTTGCGCCGCGCGCACCCGCACCTAACGTGGACGCACCCCGACGGGTCCACGGCGATCTGAGGGACCGCCGTGACGACCCCGTAGTGCTACGGAGTCTTTGCCTGCGCCGGCTCCTCGGCGCGCTTGTCGATGACCTTGTCGACAAGGCCGAACTCCTTGGCGTCGTTCGCGGTCAGGAACTTGTCGCGTTCCAGCGCATCCTCGATCGACTTGTAGGTCTGTCCGGTGTGCTTCACGTAAATCTCGTTGAGCCGCTTCTTCAGGTTCAGGATCTCCTGGGCGTGCAGCATGATGTCGGTCGCCTGGCCCTGGAAGCCGCCGGAGGGCTGGTGCACCATGATGCGCGCGTTCGGCAGCGAGAAGCGCATGTCCTTCTCGCCGGCGCAGAGCAGCAGCGAGCCCATCGAAGCCGCCTGCCCGGTGCACAGCGTCGAGACCGGCGGGCGGATGAACTGCATGGTGTCGTAGATCGCAAGGCCCGACGTCACCACGCCGCCCGGCGAATTGATGTACATCGAGATTTCCTTCTTCGGATTTTCCGCCTCGAGGAACAGGAGCTGTGCGACGATCAGCGTCGACATGCCGTCCTCGACCGGGCCGGTCACGAAGATGATCCGCTCCTTCAGGAGGCGCGAGAAGATGTCGTAGGCGCGCTCGCCACGGTTGGTCTGCTCAACCACCATGGGCACGAGGTTCATGTAGGTTTCAACCGGATCGCGCATGAGTCACCTAGTGTTTCGGAGACGGACATCGCCGGGCAGGCTTGCCAAAGTTTGGCTGGATTTGCCGGGAGGCGAATGGACGTCCTGTGATGCAGGAACTTGGTAAGAAGTAGAAGGCGTAGCGACAGATATAGCCCATTTCGCTTCTGACAAGTGCGCAGCGCATTAAGGCTTAATCCGTAGGGGCAGTTGAAGCTGATTCGCACAAAGAGGCCCAGCCGGCCACCTGGCTAGCTGGGCCTCTTCGTTGATCATCATTAATAGATGGCTGCCTCAAACCCCTCAGGCTGCGGTCTTTTCCGCGTCGTCGTCCTTGTAGAGGTCCTCGCGCGAGACCTTCTTCTCGGTCACGTTGGCGAGCTCGAGGATGAAGTCGACGACCTTGTCCTCGTAGATCGGGGCACGAAGCTGGGCCAGCGCCTGGGCGTTGTTGCGATAATAGTCCCAGACCTCCTTCTCGCGGCCGGGCATCGAGCGCGCGCGCTCGATCACGGCGCGGCCGACCTCGTCGTCGGTCACGGTGATCTTGTTCTTCTCGCCGATCTCGGAGAGCACGAGGCCAAGCCGCACGCGGCGATCGGCGATCTTGCGGTACTCCTCCTTGGCGGCGTCCTCCGTGGTGTCCTCGTCGGCGAAGGTCTTGCCGGCGGAATCCATCTCGGCCTTGACCGAGTTCCACATCAGATTGAACTCCTCGTCGATCAGCGAGGGCGGCGCCTCGAAGCGATGCGCCTCGTCGAGACGGTCGAGCAGCGCGCGCTTGACGCGCTGGCGCGTCGCCGTCGCGAACTCGGCGGAAAGGCGCTCGCGCGCGGCTTCCTTGAGCTTGTCCAGCGATTCCAGGCCGAGCGACTTGGCGAATTCGTCGTCGATCGCAAGGTCCTGCGGCGCCTCGATCAGGGTCGCGGTGGTCTCGAACTCGGCCGGCTGGCCGGCGAGCTTGTCGTTCATGTAGTTCTTGGGGAACGACACCTTCAGCGTGCGGGTCTCGTTCGCGCCGATGCCGATCAGCTGCTCCTCGAAGCCCGGGATGAAGGTGTTGGAGCCGATCACGACCTGGATGCCTTCGCCGGTACCGCCCTCGAAGACTTCGCCGTTGATGCTGCCCTTGAAGTTGATGGTGACGCGGTCGCCCGAGGCAGCCTTGGCACCCTCGCCCTTGTCGGCAAAGGTGCGGTTGGAATCGGCGATGCGCTTGATCGCTTCATCGACATCGGTGTCGGTGACGTCGGCGACCGGCTTCTCGACCTGGAAGGTCTTGAAGTCAGCGAGCGCGATCGCCGGCACCACTTCGATCGCGACCGTGTAGGTCAGATCGGTCTTGCCGCTCAGCAGCTCCTCGACATCCTTCTGCTCCGTCGGCATGGTGATCTTCGGCTCGGTCGCGAGACGGAAGCCGCGTTCGGAGAACAGCTGCGTGTTGGTGTCGCGAATGGTCTGGTCGATGGTTTCGGCCATCACGGAGCGGCCATAGACCTTCTTCAGGTGCGCAACCGGCACCTTGCCCGGACGGAAGCCGTTGATGCGGACCTTGTCCTTGAGGTCGACGAGCTTGGCGCCGGCCTTGGCATCGAGATCGGACGCGGGAACGCTGATCTTGAACTCGTGCTTCAAGCCTTCCGAGAGGGTTTCTGTGACCTGCATGGCGTCCAATCTTCTTCTCGTTCGGTCCCGGCACGTCGCGCGTCGGGACGCTGTCATTAATCGATCCGGCGCGAGGCAAACGCCTCACCACCGGTGTTCATCGGACCGGCTCCAGACGGATGATCATCCGCGAGGAGCAGGTCTCGTAATCCGTGCAAACGCGATAAGCGCTTGGTGCGGGCGGAGGGACTCGAACCCCCACAACTTTCGTCACTGGAACCTAAATCCAGCGCGTCTACCAGTTCCGCCACGCCCGCGTGAATTTGCATCAAGACCGGCCGCGATGCCGCGGGCGGCCGGGCTTATAGCATGTGCCTGACTGTTCGCAGCAAAAAAATGGCTGGTTGGAGGCATGCTTCAAGTAGGCACGATGGCTGGACTTATCCAGCGCGGCATGATCCGGATCGACCCATGAAACCGCGGATTCTCGACCCGACCCGACGTGAGGTTTTGGCCGGTCTCGGGGCCTCGGCGGCCGGGTTGATGTCCGGCGGCGCAGGGCCGCATGTGACCGCGCAGCTTGCGCTTCAGGCAAGGCCGGCAACCCTGGCTTCGACGGCGGGACAGCCAGCTACAGCAATCTGGGAGCTGGCCGCCATAAGCCATCTCGGGACCGTCCGTCTCAAGCGCGGCGACCGCTGCGAAGTGGTGTTTCGCAACGACCTGCCTGTGCCACTTGCGCCGGTCTGGTACGGCCTCAATGGCCCGACTGCCGCAGACCCGCTGCGAGGGCGCGCGCCCGCCGCACCCGACACGACCGAAACATCAATTATTTCAACGCCAAACGCGGGAACCCTACTGGCGGACTTCCGTCTCTTCGAGGGCAGCCTGAAGCAGCCTGCCCGCCCGCTCCCGATCATCGTGGCCGAGACCGGCCGGGTTGCCGCCGACCGTGACGAGGTCCTGTTGATCGAAGAATGGCGTCTGCGGCCGGATGGCACCGCGGTCCCGCCGGGCCAGGCCCCGAAGGACGCGACGCCGCTCTACACGGTCAATGGCAGAACTTCATTCGAACTCTCAGCCGCGGCCAATGAGCGGCTGCGGCTACGCTTCATCAATGGCTCCCAACGTACTGTTCTGGCAATCAAATTGGGAAGCCACGAGGTCCGCGTGATGGCCCTGGACGGCCAGCCGGCCGAGCCGTTCCCCGCCCGCAATGGCGCCCTGGTGCTGGCCCCGGGGGCGCGAGCCGACGCATTCGTGGATGCGGCGACATCGGCCCCATTCCTGCTCCATGACGGCAAGGAGGCGCGCCAGGTCGGAAGCCTCGCCATCTCCGGGAAGCTGGAGCGCGCGCCGCTGTTGCCGCCGCAGCCGCTGCCTTCAAACGACCTTCCCGAGAAGCTCGATCTGAGAGGCGCCCTGCGGTTCGATGTCGCGCTTGGCGCGGCCGACGCCGCCTGGACGCGGCCCGCGAATTTCTCCACGGCCTCCGCCCCCATCTTCCCCGCCAAGACCGGCCGCACCGTCGTGCTGACGCTGAAGAACGCCGGTCCGATCGCCACCATCTTCAATCTGCACGGCCACCATTTCCGCCTGCTCGACACGCTCGACGACGGCTGGAAGCCCTATTGGCTCGACACGCTCGCGATCGAGCCCGGCCAGACCCAGCGCATCGCGTTTGCAGCGACCGCGCCCGGGCGATGGCTGATCGAGTCGGTTGTGACCGATTGGGCCGCACCACGTCTGGTGCGCTGGTATGGGGTGGAGTGAACGCCTACTGGCGCGTCCAGAGGTAGCGGGCGTCGGGCTCAAGCTCCTCATTCCGCGCCCCGTCGGTTTCCTCGACCAGCTTGAACCCGCGCGCCTCATAGAAGCGTCGCGCCGGCGCGTTGCGCTGGAAGGCCCAGAGCTCCAGCCGATCGCAAGCGCCTTTGGCGATGTCGAGGAGGTCCGTGCCGACGCCGCGGCCTTGTGCGACCGGAAGCACGTAGAGCTGTTCGACCCAGCGGTCGCGGAAGGCGATGATCCCGCAAAGCTCATCGCCGTCGAAACGGCCCCACACGCTGCACGTCGGAAAGACACGCTCGCGATAGAACCAGCGGTCCTCGTCCGGCGTGTGCAACCCGGCGAGCCACGGCATCGCCTGGTCAAAAGCCGTTCGATGGACACACGCCGCCACGTCCATATCGGCGAGCGCGAGGCGCCTCAGCACTAGTACTCCACCCCCAGCGCATCATAGATCCGCCGGTGCACGGCCGGCAGCGTCTCGGTCAGGTCCTCGGCGATCAGGCCCGGCCCGGCTTCGCTCGCCGCCTCGCCGTGCATCCAGACGCCGATGCTGGCGGCTTCGAAAGCCGGGACGCCTTGCGCCAGGAGCCCTGCGATGATGCCGGAGAGCACGTCGCCGGCACCGGCCGTGGCCAGCCAGGGCGGCGCGTTGGCGGCGATGGTGGCGCGGCCGTCAGGGGCGGCGATGGTGGTGTCCGGGCCCTTCAGGAGCACGACGGCGCCGGAGCGCTCGGCAGCAGCGCGGACGCGCTCGAGCTTGGAGCGGCCGGGATGCTTGTTGCTGAGATCGGAGAACAGGCGCGGAAACTCGCCCTCGTGCGGGGTCAGCACCACCACATTGTCCTGCGAGGACTTGATCGATTCGAACAGGCGCTCGGGGGTCGCGGCAAAGCTCGTCAGCGCATCCGCATCGAGCACCACTTGCCGCTGCGCCTTGAGAGCGGTGTGAACGAGGTCGCAGGTGCGCTGACCGATGCCCGCGCCGGGACCGATGATGCAGGTACTGTAACGCTTGTCGCCGAGCAGCTCGCCGAACTCGAGGGCGGTGTCGACGGGGCGAACCATCACCGCAGTCAGCGCGCCCGCATTGATCGCGAGCGCATCGCGCGGGCTCGCCAGCGTCACGAGGCCCGCGCCGGCCCGCAGCGCGCCGCGCGCAGCAAGCCGCGCGGCGCCTGTCGCTGCCGCGTCGCCGGACACCGCCAGCACGTGACCCCGCGCGTATTTGTGGCCATCGATGCGCGGCACCGGAAAGGCGGCGCCCCAGAGATCCGGATCGTTCTCGAAGGTCCGCGGCGCGATTTCGTCCAGCACCTGCGCGTCGATGCCGATGTCGGCGACGCGCACGCGGCCGCAATGCATCCGCCCGGGCAGAAGCAGATGCGCCGGCTTCTTGCGGAAGAAGGTGACGGTCTCGGTGGCGTTCACCGCCACCCCCATCACGGCCGCGCTGGTGCCGTTGATGCCGCTCGGCAGGTCCACCGCGAGCACCGGGGCACCGTTGGCGTTGATCGCCTCGATCATTTCGCGCGCTTCGCCGTCGACGGGACGGCTGAGACCGGCACCGAACAGTGCATCGACGATCAGCGCAGGCTTTCCGATCGCCTGGGGGTTGAACGGAAGCACCGGATGCTTCCAGCCGCGCGCCGCGGAGGCCGCATCGCCCTGGAGCTGGTCGCGCTCGCACATCGGGATCACCGAGACCTCCCGCCCCTGGGCAGCGAGCTCGGCGGCCGCGACAAAGCCGTCGCCGCCATTGTTGCCCGGGCCGGCCACGATCAGGATCGGCCCCTCCTCCGCCAGCGCATGGGCGGCCTTGGCGACCGCCTGGCCCGCGCTCAGCATCAGCTTGAAACCGGGCGTCCCGGCCGCAATGGCGAGCTGGTCGGCGCGCTGCATTTCGGCGTTGGTCAGAACTTCCATGCCACTTCCTAGTACAATCGCCTCTTCAACAGGCACCTTCCGTGCCGACCCGACGGCGAAAACATCGATCTGCACATATATTGAACTGTTTGCCTATTTCGTAGTCTTCGGTATTTTGGGCAGATCGGCGCCACCACCCAGGGATGCTCGTTAAAAGGCTGATAACGCTCCAATAACCAGGGCATTTGCAACTTGGCATAGACCCTGCTTTCGAGGAAGCCGCTTCGGTTCGTCGTGCTCACTGGCATCTTACAGGGTGTGGCCGGCCGTTGTTGCCGGACTGGTCAGGGATCCCGGCATAGAGAAGACAAGATCGTGCGTTGAGAGATGCGCATCCTGACGAAGACGTTGCTATTTGATCGAAAGGCCGGGAGTCGCGCAGTGAAGAAAATCGAAGCCATCATCAAGCCATTCAAGCTAGACGAGGTGAAGGAAGCGCTTCAGGAAGTCGGTCTTCAGGGCATCACCGTCACCGAAGCCAAGGGCTTCGGCCGGCAGAAGGGTCATGCCGAACTTTACCGCGGCGCAGAATACATCGTCGACTTCCTGCCGAAGGTAAAAATCGAGATCGTGATCGGCGACGATCTGGTCGAGCGCGCCATCGACGCGATCCGCCGCGCCGCGCAGACCGGCCGCATCGGCGACGGCAAGATCTTCGTCTCCAACATCGAAGAAGCGATCCGCATCAGGACCGGCGAATCCGGGCTGGACGCTATCTGAGCCGGGTGCTATCCCGCGTTTTGCGACACTCCGACAAGAAATAAGGCTGCTTCGGCGGCCTGATTTCGTTTGTGCGGTCGCGCAAAACTCGCCCAAAGCGAGAACGAGTTTGCTCATCTGGAAACCGATCCGCAGAGCCAAAAGGGGTATGCATGAAGACCGCCAAAGACGTCCTGAAATCGATCAAGGACAACGACGTCAAGTACGTCGACCTGCGCTTCACCGATCCGCGCGGCAAGTGGCAGCACGTCACGTTCGACGTCGGCATGATCGATGAAGACATCTTCGCCGAAGGGACGATGTTCGACGGGTCCTCGATCGCCGGCTGGAAGGCGATCAACGAGTCCGACATGTGCCTGATGCCCGATCCGGTGACCGCGACGATCGATCCGTTCTTCGCCGAGACCACCATGGTCATCACCTGCGACGTGCTCGAGCCGACCACCGGCGAGCCCTACAACCGCGACCCCCGCGGCATCGCCAAGAAGGCCGAGGCGATGGTGAAGTCGATGGGCGTGGGCGACGCCGTGTTCGTCGGCCCCGAGGCCGAGTTCTTCGTGTTCGACGACGTGCGCTTCTCGTCCAGCCCCTACAACACCGGCTTCCGCCTCGACTCCTCGGAGCTGCCGACCAATTCCGACACCGAATATGAAGGCGGCAATCTCGGCCACCGCGTCCGCACCAAGGGCGGCTATTTCCCGGTGCCGCCGCAGGACTCCGTGCAGGACATGCGCTCGGAGATGCTCGGGGCCATGGCCAAGATGGGCGTCAAGGTCGAGAAGCATCACCACGAGGTCGCTTCCGCCCAGCACGAGCTCGGCATGAAGTTCGACACGCTGACGCTGATGGCCGACCACCTCCAGATCTACAAGTACTGCATCCATCAGGTCGCGCACATCTACGGCAAGACCGCCACCTTCATGCCGAAGCCGGTCTACGGCGACAACGGCTCGGGCATGCATGTGCACCAGTCGATCTGGAAGGACGGCAAGCCGGTGTTCGCCGGCAACAAATATGCCGACCTGTCGGAGACCTGCCTCCACTACATCGGCGGCATCATCAAGCACGCCAAGGCGATCAACGCCTTCACCAACCCCTCGACCAACTCCTACAAGCGTCTGGTCCCGGGCTATGAGGCCCCCGTCCTGCTCGCCTATTCCGCGCGCAACCGCTCGGCGTCCTGCCGCATCCCCTACACCGCTTCGCCGAAGGCCAAGCGCGTCGAGGTGCGCTTCCCCGATCCGCTCGCCAATCCCTATCTCGGCTTCGCCGCGATGCTGATGGCCGGCCTCGACGGCATCAAGAACAAGATCGATCCGGGTCCGGCGATGGACAAGGACCTCTACGACCTGCCGAAGGAAGAGCTGAAGCAGATTCCGACGGTATGCGGCAGTTTGCGCGAGGCGCTCGAAAACCTCGACAAGGACCGCGCCTTCCTCAAGGCCGGCGGCGTGTTCGACGACGACTTCATCGACGCCTATATCGAGCTGAAGATGACCGAGGTCGAGCGCTTCGAGATGACCCCGCACCCCATCGAGTTCGACATGTACTATTCGGGCTGATCGGCTCGAACAGACCACGACAGGCAAAAGGCGCTTCCGGAAGGAGGCGCCTTTTCGTTTGAGGAGGCCGCAGCCGCATGACGCGGCTGACGGTGCTGGCAGCTTGGGAGCGCTGCAGCGCGTCCGGACCCAACGCGCGCTACGCCGCCGCCTTTTGCCGCGCGGCCAGTGCCTGGCCAAAGGCCTCGAACAGCTTGCGGTTGATCGGATTGTGCTGCGGATCGTACTCCGCATGCCATTGCACGCCGAGCGCAAAGGCCGGGGCTTCAGCGATGCGGATCGCTTCGATGGTGCCGTCCTCGGCAACGCCCTCGATCAGGACGCGCTTGCCGGGTTCGAGAATGCCCTGGCCGTGCAGCGAATTCACCCGGATCCTCTCGCAGCCGAGGATTTTCGCGAACGCCCCGCCCGGCGTCAGGTCGACATCATGGCGGTCGGCGAACACCACCGTCGGATCGGGATGTATCTCGCCGTTCTCGAGCCGGGGCATGCGATGGTTCATGCGGCCCGGGATCTCGCGGATCTCGGGATGCAGCGAGCCGCCGAAGGCGACGTTCATCTCCTGGAGACCGCGGCAGATGCCGAACAGGGGGATGCCGCGGGAGACGCAGGCGACGGAGAGCGCCAGTGCCACCTCGTCGCGGTGGATGTCGTAGGGCTCGTGCTTCTCGCAAGGATCGACATTGAAACGGGTCGGATGCACGTTGGCGCGGGCGCCGGTGAGGATGATGCCGTCCACGGTATCGAGCAGCGCCGCGATATCCGTGATGTCGGGCGAGCCCGCGAACATCACCGGCAAGCCGCCGGAGACCTCAGCCACGGCGCGCAGGTTTCGCTCGCCGACCATCTGGACCTGAAATCGATTTTCGACGCGATGGGAATTCCCGATCACGCCGACGACCGGCTTTCTCATCTGTCGTTCCGCGCCTCCAGGTAAGAAGATTCTGTCAACATGCCCCTCCGATGGAACAAATTCAACAGAAGGGATCGCGGGACGGCAATGCTATTTTCGCGCAAATACCCGGACTGGAGCGCCGTGGCAGGCCGGGCGGTGGCGAGTCCGATCGCTCGGAGGGGACTTACAGCCCCGCGTTGGCGGCCAGCGCGCCGATCCGGCGCGTGTCCCGCTTGATCCGCGCCAGGATTTCGCGAAAGAGTGCGCTGGCGCCGCCTCCCTCGAAAAGGACCCAATGTGACGATTCCCAGAGATGAACGCTCCCGGACCCGCAGCGACCTGGCTCGGGATCAGGCCTGGGCGATTTCGGTGGGAGGCATCGGCGTCGTGCTGTTCACCGCACTGCTCGCCTTCACATGGTATTTTGCGGCCACCCTGCTGCTGATCTTCACGGGCATGCTGCTCGGACTCGGCCTCAACGCGCTGGTCCATGCGCTCGGCCGCCGGGTTCACCTGCCTCATACGGTCCGACTTGCGATCGTCTGCGTCGCGCTCGCCCTGCTTCTCGCCGGCATCGCCTATCTGGGCGGCGCCACCATTGCCGAACAGGCCTCGCTGCTGAGCAAGACCATCAAGTCACAGATCGTGAATGTCAGGTCCTTCCTGGAAACCCACGGCATCGACACCAGCTTCTTCGATCTCGGCAACGCAGCGTCGGACGCCTCGGCCACGACGTCGCCGGACGCAACGCCCGCGCCGGCGGCGCCATCGCGCGGGCCCCTGCCCGGTGCCGGCGCGCTCGCCTCCAGCGGCGGGGCGATCGTCAGCCAGACCTTCAAGCTGCTGCTCGGCACCATTCACGGCGTGGGCAACGTCTTCATCGTGCTGTTCCTGGGCCTCGCCTTCGCCGCCCAGCCCGGCGTCTATCACGATGGCCTGCTGTTCCTCGCACCGGCGAGGCACCGCACGCGTGTCGCCCTCGTCATCGACCGTATCAGCGAAACACTGGAGCGCTGGCTGATCGCCCAGATCATCGTCATGATCGCGGTCGGCGTCGTGACCTGGATCGGGCTTGCGATCATCGGCATCCCCGGCGCGTTCATCTTAGGGATCCAGGCGGGTCTGCTCGCCTTCATTCCCACCGTCGGAGCCATCATCGCCGGCGTCATCGTGGTGCTGGCAAGCCTCGCCTCGGGCTGGATCCCGGCTTTGTCGGCCTTTCTCCTCTTCATGGGCGTGCACGCGATGGAGAGCTACGTGCTGACGCCGATCCTGCAGCGGCAGGCGCTCGACATCCCGCCGGCCACGCTGTTCGCGTTCCAGATCCTGCTTGGCGTCGTGTTCGGCATCTGGGGCCTCGCGCTGGCGCTGCCATTGGTCGCCATCGCCAAGGTCATGATCGACCATTTCAAGACGTATGAGGCGCCGCCGCTCGCCGAGGCGGCGTAGAGTATGATCCGGACCCGAAGGGCCGCGTTAACGCAAACTGCGCAGCGGTTCTCCCTCGCGACAAACGCGGAACGCGTTTGCGCGGAGATCATGCTCCAGAAATAGAGCCGCTCAGGTCGTCAGCACGGTCTCGGTGTGCTCGACCTCGGGGGGCGAGGCAAAATACTGGCCGACGAGGCCGCGCCATTCGGTGAAACTCTCCGAGCCGCGGAAGTCGACGGTGTGGTTCTCCAGCGTCGCCCACTTCACCATCAGCCGGTAGCGCTGCGGCTTCTCGATGGATTTGTGCAATTCGAAGCCATGAAACCCCTTGGAGCCGCCGAAGGCGGCCTTGGCCTTGGCGACGGCCGCCTCGAAATCCTTCTCGCTGCCCGGCTTGACGTCGATTTGCGCGATCTCGGTGATCATCGGTTTCCACCTTTTCGTTCGATCGGCGTGTCTACCGCAGACGGCGACAAAGAAAAAGGCGCTGCAACGGCGCCTGGCTCACTGGAATATGCAGGTCTCTTGAATGCAGGCCTGTCAGGCGAGCAGCAAAACGGTGCCCGCAACGATGAACACGCAACCGACGAACATTGCGAACGGCCAATAGCTGCGGTGCTGGCCATAGCGCCCCTGCGCGCGACGCTCGGCGATCAGCGCCGTCTCGTATTCATCGGCGGTCGAGAACAGACAGGCGAAGCCTCCGCGTGCAGAGGCCGCGGCTGCTTCGAGTGACATCAGGGTGATTTGCGGATTCTGTCGACGGATCGATTCCATGAGCGCAATGGTAGGAATCGAACGGTAAACAGAGGATTACCGCAAGGCCCCTGCGATCAGGCGGTGGCCGGGCGCGCCTGCGGCGCGCCGATCCGTGCCGCGCTCTGGCGGCGCCAGTTCTCCAGCGACAGTGGCAGCTCCTCGGCCGCCTCGACGCGGTTACGGCCGCCGCGCTTGGCCTGGTAGAGCGCGGTGTCGGCCGAGGCCAGCAGCACTTCGAGCTCGGTGCCGGCCGGACCGCCGGCGACACCGATGCTGACGGTGGTGTCGACCGGGCCCTCGTCGACCACGACGCCGGAGGTCTCGAACGCTTCGCGCACGCGCTCGGCGACCAGCACGCCCTCCTCCAGCGAACACGGCAGGAGCGCGGCGAACTCCTCGCCGCCGATGCGGCCCGAGAGATCGGAGATACGCAAATTGCTGACGACGACGGTGGAGAACAGCTTCAGCATCTCGTCGCCGGCGGGATGGCCGAAGCGGTCGTTGATCGACTTGAAGTGGTCGATGTCGAAGATCATCACGGTCACGGGCCGCCCGGCCTTGGCCTCGCGCTCGATCACGCGCGCGCAGGCCTCCGAGAAGCCGCGGCGGTTGAGCATGCCGGTCAAAGGATCGGTGGACGCCGCGGTCCGGTGCGCGGTGACGGTGCGCTCCGACACCAGCATGAAGATCACGAACACGGTGCCGACGGCGTAGAGCACGAGCTCGACCGCGAATACGGTCACCCAGATGCTCGATGAAAAGCCGGCGTCGTGAGGACGCAGGAAGCTGCCGATCAGGATCGGCAGCATCAACACGCAGCCGTGCATCACCGGCACCACGAAGGCGGGCCAGCGCCGTTGCAGGCTCTTGCGCCGCTCGACCCAGAGCTCGCTCGCGGTCAGCGCCGCATAGATCGAGACGATACCGGCACCGAGGAGCATGCGCAGCATGGACGCGGCGGGATCGAGCAGCGTCGCAGCAGTGACCCAGGCGAGCGCACCAAGCACGAGACCGGGCCAGTTCGGCTTGCGGCCGTGGAAGACGCGCGCCGCATTCCACACCATGCCGCAGGCGACGAAACCGACGGCGTTCAGCGCAAGGTAAATATGAGGACCCAGCCTGTCGCCCGCCGCGGTCCACAGCGCGACCGAGGCGGCACCGAGCAGATAGGCGGTGCCCCACCATTTCAGCGCGGGGCTGTTCTCCTGCTTGCCGAAAAACACCATCATGGCGCCGAGCAGTGCGGCGACCATGGTGGCGACCAAATAGAGCGTGATGCTATCGAGCGACATCATGTCGGCCCCCTCTAGAACATAGCAGTTACGCGATCGGCACATCCGATTTGCGCGCCCTTCCACAGGCGACGCTAGGTCCGGCGAGTTCCATTCAGGTTTTCGCGGACGCCCAAGTTTTCGGGAAACACGCCGTCAATTTGCATACAAACGAACAGCAAAAAGGGCGCTGAAATCAGCGCCCTTTTGCATCTCATTGAAGCCGCTTTCGCGGCGAATGCGACAAAAGCGATTAACGCTTCGAGAACTGGAAGGAGCGGCGGGCCTTGGCCTTGCCGTACTTCTTGCGCTCGACCACGCGCGAGTCGCGGGTGAGGAAGCCGCCCTTCTTGAGCACGCCGCGCAGCTCCGGCTCGAAATAGGTGAGCGCCTTGGAGATGCCGTGACGGACCGCGCCGGCCTGGCCGGACAGGCCGCCGCCGGCGACGGTGCAGATCACGTCGTACTGGCCCGAACGCTGGGCCACCGAGAACGGCTGCTCGATCATCATGCGCAGCACGGGACGGGCGAAATAGACCTCGACCTCGCGCGAGTTGACGGTGACCTTGCCGGCGCCCGGCTTGATCCAAACGCGAGCGACCGCGTCCTTGCGCTTGCCGGTGGCATAGGCGCGGTTGAACTTGTCGACCTTCTTCTCGTGCTTGGGCGCCTCGGGCGCTGCCGCCGTCTTGAGCTGCGAGAGCTGGTCGAGCGACTGGATGGATTCGGCCATGTTATGCGGCCCTCGTGTTCTTGCGGTTCAACTTGGCGATATCGATCTTCTCGGGCTGCTGCGCCTCGTGCGGATGATCGGCCCCGCCGTAGACGCGGAGGTTGCCCATCTGCACGCGGCCGAGCGGGCCACGCGGGATCATGCGCTCGACAGCCTTCTCGAGCACGCGCTCGGGATGCTTGCCTTCGAGGATCTGGCGCGCGGTGCGCTCCTTGACGTGGCCGACATAGCCGGTGTGCTTGTAGTAGGTCTTCTGCTCGCGCTTGCGGCCGGTGAGGACCGCATGCTGCGCGTTGATGATGATGACGTTGTCGCCGCAATCGACGTGCGGGGTGTAGGTCGGGAGGTGCTTGCCGCGGAGCCGCATGGCGACGATGGTGGCGAGACGGCCGACGACCAGACCCTTGGCGTCGATCAGCACCCACTTCTTCGTCACCTCGGCCGGCTTTGCCGAAAAGGTTTTCATGTCAGAATTTCCGTGAGGGAGACGTCGGCGCGAACACCGCACCGGACTGCGCGGTTTTCTAGAGAAGAGACGCGCAACGGTCAATGCCCAACGGCGGAAATTACTTTCGTAAAATCAGCTACTTACAAATATGGTACTATATTACCTGCAAAAACATCAAACATTTGGAATGGAATAGGTGGAGGTGACATGGGCAATCGGATCGGGTGAGGTTCCCGAAAGCAGGTTCACTTCCCCGACCGCGAGGCGCTTGCCGAGCTTGAGCAGCCGCGCCTCCGCCAGCACGTCCTGCCCGGGCTGGCCCTTGCGCAGGAAATTGATGTTGAGATTGGTGGTGACCGCGAGCCCGATCGGCCCGATCGCCGACAAAAGCACCACGTACATCGCGAAATCGGCGAGCGCCATCAGCGTCGGACCGGACACGGTTCCACCCGGCCGCAGCATCCGTTCGCTGTAGCGCTGGCGCAGGAGGCAGGTCTGGCCGTCCGCGCTCTCGATCGTGATGTCGTCACCGCTGAAGGCCTGGGGAAATTCATCACGGAGGAACAGCTCGAGCTCCGCCACGCTCATCCTCGCTACCGCCATGCCGTTCCCCACCCTCGCTTCGCTTGCTCTGTTACATTAAGTTATCTGTGTCATCCAATTGCAATCATGTAGCGGAAATCGCGTCAATGTCCGTCCATGCCGCCCGCACCCCCTCCCCGCAACCACAGATCCTGCTGCGCGAGACGATCGGCAGCATCGCGGTCCTGACGCTCAACCGCCCGGCCGCGCGCAACAGCCTGTCGGAGGCGATGATCGCGGGCCTGCATGCCGAGCTCAATGATATCAGCAGCGACAAGGCCGTCCGCGGCGTGGTGATCGCGGCCCACGGCCCCGCCTTCTCCGCCGGCCACGACATGAAGGAACTCACCGCACGCCGCACCGATCCGGATCGCGGCCGCGCCTTCTTCGCCGAGATGATGAACGCCTGTAGTGCGATGATGCAGGCGATCGTGCACCTGCCGAAGCCGGTGGTCGCCGCCGTCCAGGGCATCGCGACCGCGGCCGGCTGCCAGCTCGTCGCGAGCTGCGATCTCGCGATCGCCTCCGAGGCGGCGAGCTTTGCGACGCCCGGCGTCGACATCGGCCTGTTCTGCTCGACGCCGATGGTGGCGCTGTCGCGCAACGTGCCGCGCAAGCAGGCGATGGAGATGCTGCTGACGGGCGAGCCGATTCCCGCCGTGCGTGCCCGCGAGATCGGGCTCGTCAATCGCGTCGTTCCCGCCGGCACCGAGCGCGAGGCCGCGATTGCGCTGGCGCAGAAGGTCGCGTTGAAATCCGCCCACACGATCAAGCTCGGCAAGGAGGCGTTCTACCGCCAGGCCGAGATGAGCCTTGCAGACGCCTATCGCTATGCGGCAGAGGTGATGACCGAGAACATGATGGCGCGCGACGCCGAGGAAGGCATCGGCGCGTTCATCGAGAAGCGCACGCCGACATGGCGGGATGAGTGACCCCGTCAACAAGAAAAGACAAGTGATGAACCACGACGCCTATCCCGACAATTACATCCGCGGCATCCTGAACAGCGTGAAATCGATCGCGATGGTCGGCGCCTCGCCGGTCAACGTGCGGCCGAGCTATTTCGCGTTCAAATATCTGGCGCAGCGCGGTTACGACATGATCCCGATCAACCCCGGCCATGTCGGCAAGGAGCTGCTCGGAAAGCCGTTCGTCGCCTCCCTCTCCGACCTCGGGCGTCCCGTCGACATGATCGACATCTTTCGTAATTCCAGCCACATCATGCCTGTCATCGAAGAGGCGCTCACGCTCGATCCGCTGCCGAAGGTGATCTGGATGCAACTCGGCGCACGCGACGATGCCGCGGCGGCAAAGGCGGAGTCGGTCGGCATCAAGGTGGTCATGAACCGCTGCCCGAAGATCGAGTATGGCCGGCTGTCGTCCGAAATATCCTGGATGGGCGTGAATTCGCGCACGCTCAGCTCGAAGCGGGCGCCGGTACCGACGCAGGGCATGCGGCTATCCCTCAATCGGATGAGTGTCGGCGGCGGCGATACCGCAGCATCGGATCGCGCCGCGAAAAACAAGAGCGAACAGAGCTGACGCACTTGCGAAGGATTTCTTTCGCGAACGCGACAATGCGCAGCACGATCATTCCGATGTGAAGCCGCGCCTTGACGGCGAGCGCGGCGCCTATCAGCATGCCTCGCGATTTCAGACAACGAGAAACAGGACGCCCAAATGAGCGATCGCCTTCCGGGATTTTCGACTCTTGCCGTGCATGCCGGTGCGCAGCCCGACCCCACCACCGGTGCGCGCGCAACGCCGATCTATCAGACGACGTCCTTCGTCTTCAACGATGCCGACCACGCCGCCTCGCTGTTCGGCCTGCAGGCGTTCGGCAACATCTATACCCGCATCGGCAACCCGACCAATGCCGTGCTCGAAGAGCGCGTCGCCGCGCTTGAAGGCGGCACGGCCGCGCTGGCGGTGGCTTCCGGCCACGCCGCGCAGGTCGTGGTGTTGCAGCAATTGCTCCAGCCCGGCGACGAGTTCATCGCCGCGCGAAAGCTCTATGGCGGCTCGATCAACCAGTTCACGCACGCCTTCAAGAGTTTCGGCTGGAATGTGGTGTGGGCCGATCCCGACGATATCGCGAGCTTCGAGCGCGCGGTGACGCCGCGCACGAAAGCCATCTTCATCGAGTCCATCGCCAACCCCGCCGGCAGCATCACCGATATCGAGGCGATCTCGACGGTGGCGCGCAAAGCGGGTGTGCCGCTGATCGTCGACAACACGCTGGCTTCGCCCTATTTGATCCGCCCGATCGACCACGGCGCCGACATCGTCGTGCACTCGCTGACGAAATTCCTGGGCGGCCACGGCAACTCGCTCGGCGGGATCATCGTCGACGCCGGCACCTTCGACTGGTCCACGGGCGGCAAATATCCGATGCTGTCGGAGCCGCGCCCCGAATATCACGGCATCCGCCTCCAGGAGACCTTTGGCAATTTCGCCTTCGCGATCGCCTGCCGCGTGCTCGGCCTGCGCGACCTCGGACCGGCACTGTCGCCCTTCAACGCCTTCATGATCCTCACCGGAATCGAGACGCTGCCGCTGCGCATGCAGAGGCACTGCGACAACGCCAAGGCGGTTGCCGAATTTCTCGCCGGCCACCCCGCGGTGGCCTCGGTCAGCTATGCCGGCCTTCCGAGCGACAAGTACAACCAGCTCGCCCGCAAATATGCGCCGAGGGGCGCCGGCGCGGTGTTCACCTTCAGCCTGAAGGGCGGCTATGACGCCGGTGTCAGCCTGGTGTCGAAGCTGCAGCTGTTCTCGCACCTCGCCAATGTCGGCGACACCCGCTCGCTCGTGATCCATCCGGCCTCGACCACGCACAGCCAGCTCGACGACGCCGCCAAGATCAAGTCCGGTGCCGGCCCCGACGTGGTGCGGCTCTCGGTCGGCATCGAGGACAAGGAAGACCTGATCGCGGATCTGGAACAGGCGCTGGGGGCGTAGTTTTCCGCGTCGTTCCGGGGCGCGCGATAGCGCGAACCTCAGGTGCGCAATTGCGCACCGGGGAACCTCGATCTTGTCTGATCCAGCTGGAGGTTCCGGGTTGGGTGCTTCGCACCGCCCCGGATGACGGCGGCCGTTTGGCCGTCGTCAGTTAACAGTCATTAACCACATCTGCCCCATACATCGTCCTTGGATCGCCCCTTTTGATTCGGAGCCGACGATGCTGCGCTGGATGGTGCCTGCCCTTGCGGCGATGCTGACGGTTTCAGGCGCGCTGGCCGCCGATCTGCCGGCGACGCCGAAGCGGCGCGCCGCCGTGCCGCCGCAGGATCCGCCGCAGGTCTATGTCGAGACCGATCCGGATGCGCTGATCTCGCCGGCCTATGGCATCGGCAGCTACATCCGCAACCTGCCGGGCACGCCGCTGCTGCCCGGCTCCAACACCTTGCCGGGCTATTACGGCCGCCCCTGGAGCTACGATTATCAGGGCGCGTATTACGGCGGGAAGCAGGTCGATTATTTCTGGCGTCTGCCCTACGCGTGCGGCGTTTACGGCTATTGCTGATCTCCGATCAGCCGGGCTGATGGTGATCAGCCGGGCTGACTGACCGGAACCGCGCGCGGCTCTGCCTGCGCTGATTGTCGCGTCGCCAGCCGTTCGACCTGCATCACCGCTAGCGTCAACACCACGATCGCGACCGCCTGGTGGGCGAGCGCCAGATCGATCGGCACCTGGTTGAGCAGCGTGAGGATGCCGAGCACCGCCTGCAGGCTCACGGCCGCAAACAGCCACAGCGCGCCGATCGCCGCCGACCCTGCGCGCGAGCGCACCGCGTCGATTGCGTGCAGCGCCGCAAGCGCGAACAGCAGATAGGCGGTCATGCGGTGCTCGAACTGCACGGTCAGCACGTTGTCGAACATGTTGCGCCACCACGGAGTCTCGAACCACAACCGTTCCGCCGACGGGATGAACGCGCCGTCGATCTGCGGCCAGGTGTTGTAGGCGCGCCCGGCGCGGAGGCCCGCGACCAGCGCGCCGAAATAGATCTGCACGAAGGTCACGGCGAGAAGCAGCGCGCTCATGAGCCGCAGCCGCGCGGGCGACGAGATCTGCGGCCGCTCCTTGAGCCGCCGCACCGTCCAGACGATCCCGGCGAAGATCAGAAGCGCCAGCACCAGGTGTGTCGCCAGCCGGTATTGCGAGACCTCGACCCGCTCGGTCAGGCCCGAGGCCACCATCCACCAGCCGACGGCCCCCTGCAGACCGCCGAGCGCGAACAGCAGCCACAGCCGCCGCTTCAGCTCGCCCGACAGGCCGCCGCGCCAGAGGAAGAACAGGAACGGCAAGAGATAAGCGATACCGATGAAGCGCCCGAGCAGCCGGTGGCTCCACTCCCACCAGAAAATCTCCTTGAACTCGGACAGGCTCATGCCGGCGTTGAGCTCGCGATATTGCGGGATCTTCTTGTAGGCCTCGAATGCTTCGGTCCACTGCGCCTCGGAGAGCGGCGGAACACTGCCCGTGACCGGCTTCCACTCGACGATCGAGAGGCCGGATTCCGTCAGCCGCGTCGCGCCGCCGACCAGCACCATCAGTGCGATCAGCGCGGCCACTGCGATCAGCCACCAGCGCACGGCGCGATGCGGTTCGGACGGGGTGGAAATCGTCGTCATTCGGAGCAAAAACCAGGCTTGAACCGGACTGCGTGCCCCTTATAGTCCCCCGCTCCTTCAGTGCAAGTTACGCGAAAGCAGCAAGCTCCCGCCATGACGATCCGCACCCGCAAGTTCCTCGGCGCCATCCTGCTCCTGGTGCTGGCCACGGTCTGGTCCCTGCTTGGCATGGCGGCCGCGCAGATGCCGTGGATCGCCGAGTCCGGCTGGCGGCAGGCGATCTACTATGTCGTGATCGGCATGGGCTGGGTGCTGCCGGCGATGCCGATCGTGAGCTGGATGCAGCGGCCCGACCGCGTCAAGTCCACGCGTTAAGTCTGGCCCATCACGCTGCCCGTCGGTTTCACCGGCGCAAAGGCGACACCCGACGCCAGCACGCGCAGCATCCGCAGCGAACGCACTCGTCCGTCCCAGGAAATCCGCGGCAGCGCGCGCAGATTGGTGCGGCCCTCCGCGTCCACGATACCCGGGATCGTCGACACCGCGCTGGCAAATCCGGCCTCCTCCGCCATCACGACGTGGCTGCGCCGAAACGAAGAGCGATCGCCGAACGGGAAAGCGAAATGCCTGATCTCGCGGCCAAAAGCCGCTTCCGCGACGGCCTTGCCCATCGCCATCTCGCGCAGCGCGGCGGCATCCTTCATGTTGGCGAGAACGGGATAGTCGACGGTCGCGCTGCCGACCGTCACGAGCGGATCGGCTGCCAGCTGCGCCAGGTCTTCCCAATCCATCGACGCCTCGCGCGAGAGCGCGGCGAGATCGATCCTGTAGCGCGTGCAGAGATCGGCAATCGCGGCCGACAGCTCCGCGGGCGGCAACGAGCGCAGCCAGCTCTCGAGATACGAAAACAGTGCCTGCTTCCCGGCATTGTCGGTGACGGTGAAACGTTGCTCCCTGTCGCCCATCATCAGGCTGAGCCGGCTCTCGCGCGCGATCACCTGTTCGAGACCGAGCCACCAGGCTTCGCCGACGCCGTCGGGAAAGGCGGTGGGCACATAGATCGTGAAAGGTACGGCATGGCGCCTCAGCACCGGATAGGCGAAGCTGATGAGGTCCTTGGGCGCACCATCGAAGGTCAGCGCCACGAAACGACGCTTCTCCGGCAGCGTCACGGCGCGCCGGCAGACCTCGTCCATGCCGAGGAAATCGTACCTCCACCGCTTCAGCGCGCGGATGGCGCGATCGAGGAATTGCGGCGTGATCTCGTTGGCGCGCAGCGGCTGAAATCCTCGCCGCCGCGGGCGCACATGCGCAAAGCGCAGGATGACGCCGGCACCGCGACTGTGCAGCATGGCCCGGCCAGTGAACCAGGCCAGTTCAAGGCGCAGCCGTTCCAGCCATCTGTCGTCGGATGCCAAATTCCCGCCCTTCGCGCTCGCCGGCGCCCGTTCCCCTCTCCCATCGTCATTACCCTTTGTTGACCTTTGTTTGCAAAGGTCGGCCACAGGCCGAAATACGTATTCTGGATTTCTCGACAGGTTTCGCGAATGACCATGGCTGCGGCGATGCAAAGCCGGACGGCAGAAGCGCCAGCGCGGTCGAAAGCGAGCCGTATCGCGCAGGTCGATATCGTCACCGATCTCGCCGAGGCCGAGGCGATCTGGCGTGCCTTCGAGGCGAACGGCCATCTCTTCACGCCCTACCAACGCTTCGACCTGCTCAGCCCGTGGCAACGCCTGGTGGGCACCCATGAAGGCGCCCGGCCGTTCATCGTGATCGCCCGCGACGCCGAGCGCCACCCGCTGCTGCTGCTGCCGCTCTCGCAACGCCAAAGCCACGGCGTGCGCACGGCTTGCTTCATGGGCGGCAAGCATACGACCTTCAACATGGCCCTGTGGAATGCCGAGTTCGCGGCACAGGCCGCCGTCGCCGATCTCGACGCACTGCTTGCGCCGCTGCGAGAGCATCTCGACGTGCTCGTGCTGACGCAGCAGCCGCAGCGCTGGCATGACCAGCAGAACCCGTTTGCGCTACTGCCGCGACAGAGCGCGATCAACGGCTGTCCCCGGCTGGTGATGGAGCCCGGCGGCCCGCCGGCATCGCGGATCAGCAATTCGCTTCGTCGCCGTCTCAAGAGCAAGGAAAAGAAGCTTCAGTCGCTCGCCGGCTACCGCTATCACCTGGCCACGTCGGACGCGGACATCACCCGGCTGCTCGACTGGTTCTTCCGCGTCAAGCCGGTGCGGATGGCGGAGCAGAAGCTCCCGAACGTCTTCGCCGAGCCCGGCGTCGAACAGTTCGTCCGCAGCGCCTGCCTTGCGCCGCGCAGTGAAGGCCGCGTCATCGACATCCATGCGCTGGAATGCGACGAGGAGGTGATCGCGATCTTCGCCGGCGTCGCCGACGGCGAGCGCTTCTCGATGATGTTCAACACCTACACGATGTCCGAGCACGCCCGCTACAGCCCGGGCCTGATCCTGATGCGCTACATCATCGATCGCTGTGCCGAATTCGGCTACCGCTCGCTCGACCTCGGCATCGGCTCGGACGAGTACAAGCGAATGTTCTGCAAGGACGACGAGGACATTTTCGACAGCTTCGTGCCCCTGACCTCCCGCGGCAAGCTCGCGGCGATGGCGATGTCCTCGCTCAGCCACGGCAAGCGGCTGGTGAAGCAGAACCAGATGCTGTTCGACATGGCCCGACGGCTGCGGCAGGCGTTCGGGTAAAGAACTCGCGAGCTGGCTTCCCTTCTCCCCTTGCGGGAGAAGGTGGCGCGAAGCGCCGGATGAGGGGTTCTCTCCGCGAACACAGATATCGTAGGGTGGGCAAAGCGAAGCGTGCCCACCACGTCTGTCGAAAACCGCTGGAGTGTGGTGGGCACGGCGCAAGTGCGCCTTTGCCCACCCTACGATTCCCGACTCGTGGAAGATACCACTCACCCGTCTCGCCGCTACGCGGCGAGACACCCTCTCCCACAAGAGGAGATCGCAAGAGAGATCACGCCGCCACGACGCGCGGCGCTTCCATCGCATCCGACGGCTGCACCGGCTTGCTCAGCATCGTCACCTCGCTGAAGCCGACCTCCCTCAGCTGCTCGCACATCAGCGTGCGGGCATCAGCGGCCATCGACGCATCGGGCACCACGACGGCGCGGGCATGCGCCGTCAGCAGTTCGGCCGGAAGATCGGAGGCGCTGCCGGCATCGATGAGCACGTGGTCGTAGGCGCGCAGCAGCGCGTCGATCGCGAGCGCCACGCGCGGCGATTGCAGCAGGCTGCGGTCGAAGCCGGGACGACCGGCCATGACCAGATGCAGACGCGAGAGCTTGTCGCGGGTGATGATCTGGGCGAACGAGGCCTCACCCTGCATCAGCTCGGCGAGGCCCGGCGCCGACGCATCGACGGAGACCGCGGCAATGATCGGCGAGGACGCGGCGAGATCGACCACGACGACGCGGGCATCGCGCGCCAGGCGCCGGGCGAGCGTCAACGTCGACAGCGTGATGGCGGCGCCGGGCGCGGTGCCGAGCACCGTGACCTTCTTCGCGGCCGCGCCCGCGGCACGCAGGCGGTCGGCGAGGTGCTCGATCTCGGCGAACTCCGTCACACCGGCGTCGGCCGTGATCTCCGGCTGAAGCGGCGCCGGCTCTTCGGTGACGGGTGCGACGACTGGCTCCACCACCAATTCTTGCCGAGCCACCGCCGGCTCCCGCCGAACCGCCGCCGGCGTGAACACGGCTGCCGCACGCGGCGCAGTCTGGCGCAAGAGTTCACCGGTGACGACGACACCGGACGACAGCAGCAGCGTCGCGATGGTCGCGATCAGCACGATCGGCAGCTTCTTCGGATAGGCCGGCGTGTTCGAGACCATGGCGCGCGAGATGATGCGGCCGTCCGTCGGCGCGGTATCGATGGTTTCGCGGGTATTGGCTTCGCGGTACTTGGCCAGATAGGTCTCGAGCAGGTCGCGCTGCGCCTTGGCTTCGCGCTCCAGGGCGCGGAGCTGGACATCCTGGCCGTTGGTCGAGGCCGCCTGCTTCTTGAGCTGCTCGAGGCTCACGGTCAGGCCATCGACCCGGCCGCTGGCGATCCGGGCGTCGTTTTCGAGCGAGCGCGAGATCTTGGCCGCTTCGTCGCGGATTTGATTGTCGAGATCGCCGAGCTGCGCCTTCAGCTCCTTGATCCGCGGATGATTGCCGAGCAGCGTGGATGACTGTTCGGCGAGCTGCGCGCGCAGGGTCACCCTCTGCTCCGACAGCCGGCGCATCAATTCGGAGTTCACGACCTCGGATGCCTCGATCGGCTTGCCGGTCTGGAGCATCTCCTTGATCAGCCGCGCCTTGGATTCCGCATCCGCCTTCATCGAGCGCGCATTGTTGAGCTGGGTGTTCACCTCGCCCATCTGCTGGTTCGACAGCGTGGTGTTGTTGGTCCCGACGAACAGGCTCGACTTGGAACGGAAGTCCTCGACCCTCGCCTCGGCCTCCGAGACCTTCTTGCGCAGGCTCTCGATCTCGCCGGCCAGCCACTGGCTGGCGTTCTTGGCCTGCTCCTGGCGCACGCCCTGCTGGAGCACGAGATAGCCGTCGGCGATCGAATTGGCGACGCGGGCGGCAAGCTCGGGATCGGCGGACTGGAATTCGATCACGATCACGCGCGACTTGTCGACCGCGTAGGCCTGGAGGCGTTCGTAATAGGCATCGAGCACGCGCTCTTCCGGCGTCATCGAGAACGGATCGCGGGCGATACCGATGAGCGCGGCAAGCGATTTCAGAGGCGAGACGCCTTGCAGCACCGGGTCGAATTCGGGGCGTTCCGCGAGCTTGTTCTTTCTGATGATCTCCCGCGCGAGGTCGCGCGACAACACCAGCTGCACCTGGCTGGTGACGGCCTCGGCGTCGAGCGCCTGCCGCTCCTCGGTGCGGTCGCTGTTCGGGCGCAGGAACACGTTCTCGCGGCCGTCGATCAGGATGCGGGCTTCAGACTTGTAGCGCGGCGTGACGAGATTGACGACAGCGAGGGACGCAACGAGCGCCAGCATCGTCGGCACGATGATCCAGCTGCGCTTGCGCGCCAATGCCGCTCCAAGCGCGCGCAGGTCGATGTCGCCGGATTCGACTTGGGCCGGCTTCGTGGTAACCGGCGCAGCGCCTGCTTCAACCTCGGCTTCGATCTTGGGCTCGACCTTGGGCTCGACCTTGGGCGCAGGCTTGGGTCTGGACTTCGAGACTGCCCGCTCGATCACCGCCTTGGCCTTGCTGTCACGCCAGAACGCTAAACGCATCGAACACTCCCGCAGGGCAACGCTGCGACTCTACCTCAACCGGGGCGATTACACTCCATTAAGGTTGCCGCTGGGTTAATCGCGGCGGCCGGCGGCCGACCCGCGTGCGCTCGTCACCGTTTGTTAACCACGAGGGCCCTTAATCCCTCACGATTATTTCGCGAGAATTGTTCGGCAGTCGCCGTCGATCTGGTTTCGATCATGTCCTCCTCTCCCGACCGGCCACTTCGCATCCTGCACGCCGTGCGTGCTCCGGTCGGAGGCATCTTCCGCCACATCCTCGACGTCGCCAACGGCCAGGTCGACCGCGGCCATCATGTCGGCATTCTCGCCGACAGCCTCACCGGAGGGGAGCGCGCCGACAAGGCGCTCGCCGAGCTCGCGCCTAGGCTGAAGCTCGGCGTGCACCGGCTCGCGATCCGCCGCGAGCCGTCGCCCGACGATGTCATGGTATGGCTTCGCATGCGGCGCCTGATCGCCACGCTCAAGCCCGACGTGATGCACGGCCATGGCGCCAAGGCCGGCGCCTTCATCCGCATGCGGCGGCGCTCCGACGACACCATCCGCATCTACACCCCGCATGGCGGTTCGCTGCACTATCCCCTCAACACCCTAAAGGGCGAGTTCTACGCACGGCTCGAGCGCGCGCTGATGGATTCGACCGACCTGTTCCTGTTCGAGAGCGCATTTGCCCGCGACACCTATCAACGCATCGTCGGCACGCCCAAGGGCGTGGTGCGCTGCGTCTTCAATGGCGTCACTCCCGAGGAGTTCGAGCCTGTCGTGACGGCCGACGATGCCACCGACCTCGCTTATGTCGGCGAGTTCAGGCACATCAAGGGCGCGGATCTGCTGGTCGATGCCGTGGCGCAGCTGCATGCGGGCGGCAGGAAGGTCACGCTGACGCTCGGCGGCGACGGCGAGGAAACGGCGGCGTTGAAAGCGCAGGTCGAGAGGCTGGGACTCTCCGACGCCATCCGCTTCATCGGCCACGTCAAGCCGCGCTACGGCTTCTCCAAGGGGCGGCTGCTGATCGTCCCCTCGCGCGGCGATTCCATGCCTTACGTGGTGATCGAGGCGGGTGCCGCCGGTATTCCGATGATCGCGTCCCGCATCGGCGGCATTCCCGAGATCTTCGGCTCCGACAGCCCCGCTTTGTTTGCACCGAGCAATCCCGAGGCCATGGCGGAGGCGATCGCCGCGGCGCTGGACGATCCGCAAACGACCGCACAGCGCGCGACGTCCTTGCGCGAGCGCATCTCGGCACATTTCTCGCAAGCCGCGATGGTCGAGGGCGTGCTCGCCGGCTATCGCGACGCATTTGCCAATCATTAACCATCCTTAAGCTCGCTTTAGAAAATCTTCCGATTTGTTCGATAATCGAGGCGCCAGGGGATGCCTGCCCGGGGCGCGCAAGACCGTGCCGCGGGCTTTGGAATGGACGTGGACACCCGTGGAACCGCTCAACGCACGCTCGATGCTCGATGCCGCGACCAGTGCCGCGGCAAAACCGGCTGACCAGTCCTTCGTGGAGCGCCGTCGCCGGCTCTCGCCTGCCGCGCTCGACGTGGTCAACCAGAAGGTCGCCCGCGCCTATTCGCCGGTCGTGATCGCCGGTTTCGTCCGTCTGGCCGACTTCGTGCTGCTGAGCCTCGTCGGCATTGCGCTCTATGTCGGCTATGTCATGCCGCTCTCCGGCGCCTTCAGCTGGATCTATCCCGTCGAGGTCGTCGCCGTCGCGGTCGCTGCCGTGGTCTGCTTCCAGGCCGCCGATATCTACCAGGTGCAGCTGTTCCGTGGTCAGCTGCGGCAGATGACGCGGATGATCTCGTCCTGGTCCTTCGTTTTCCTGCTGTTCATCGGCATCTCCTTTTTCGCCAAGTACGGCAGCGAAATCTCGCGGCTGTGGCTTGCCGCCTTCTACTTCCTCGGACTTGCCGCGCTGATGGCCGAGCGCCTGGCGCTGCGCGCGCTGGTGCGTCGCTGGGCGCGCCAGGGCCGGCTCGACCGCCGCACCATCATCGTCGGCTCCGACAGCAACGGCGAGCAGCTGGTCGAGGCGCTGAAGGCGCAGGAAGACTCCGACATCCACGTGCTCGGCGTGTTCGACGACCGCAACGACAGCCGCGCGCTCGACACCTGCGCCGGCGCGCGCAAGCTCGGCAAGGTCGACGACATCGTCGAGTTCGCCCGCCGCACCCGCGTCGACCTCGTGCTGTTCGCGCTGCCGATCTCGGCGGAAACGCGCATCCTGGAGATGCTGAAGAAGCTCTGGGTGCTGCCGGTCGACATTCGCCTGTCCGCGCACACCAACAAGCTGCGTTTCCGTCCCCGCTCCTATTCCTATCTCGGCGAGGTGCCGACACTGGACGTGTTCGAGGCGCCGATCACCGACTGGGATCTGGTGATGAAGTGGCTGTTCGACCGCCTCGTCGGCAGCCTCGCGCTGCTCGCAGCGCTGCCGGTGATGGGACTGGTGGCGCTGGCGGTGAAGCTCGACAGCCCCGGCCCGGTGTTGTTCCGCCAGAAGCGCTTCGGCTTCAACAACGAGCGCATCGACGTCTACAAATTCCGCTCGATGTACCATCATCAGGCCGACCCGACCGCATCGAAGGTCGTGACCAAGAACGATCCGCGCGTCACCCGCGTCGGCCGCTTCATCCGTAAGACCAGCCTCGACGAGCTGCCGCAGCTCTTCAACGTGGTGTTTTCAGGCAATCTCTCGCTGGTCGGCCCGCGGCCGCATGCGGTGCAGGGCAAGCTCCAAAGCCGTCTGTTCGACGAAGCCGTCGACGGCTATTTCGCCCGCCACCGCGTCAAGCCAGGCATTACCGGCTGGGCCCAGATCAACGGCTGGCGCGGCGAGATCGACAATGAAGAGAAGATCCAGAAGCGCGTCGAGTTCGACCTCTATTACATCGAGAACTGGTCGGTGCTGTTCGACCTCTACATCCTCCTGAAGACGCCGATCTCGCTGCTGACCAAGAACGAGAACGCGTATTGAATTGAGTTTCCCGGTCATGCCCCCGCCTTGCAATTGCGCACTGGGGCGGGGCATCCAGTACGCCGCGGCGCCAGCCGTTCTTCACGATAGGCGCCGCAGAGTACTGGATCGCCCGGTCAAGCCGGGCGATGACAGCTGTGTTTGTAGCGTACGAGTAGCGTGAGCGTGTAATGGCGTATGCGGCGACAGCCGGTGAAGTGAAATTGGCCGCACCGGCTGCGCCCGGCGTGCTTGCGCTGCAGCGCGCGCTGGTGTGGCTGGTCGGCGCCTCCGGCGCGATCGTCTTCATCGAACCGAGCCCCTACGAGATCGCGACGCTGCTCGCGACCGTCACCTTCTTCGCCACCGGCCTGCGCCTGCGGCTCGCGCTGATGCCGCTGGTAGCGCTGCTGGTTCTGCTCAATGTGGGCTACACCATCAGCGCGATCCCGCTATTCGATAAGCCCGAGGTGGTGACCTGGATCGCGACCTCCTGGTACATGGCGGTGACCGTGGTGTTCTTCGCGATGGTCATTTCGGAAGACACGGCGGCCCGGCTCGACATGCTCCGCCGCGGGCTCGTGGTCGGCGCGATGGTGGCCTCGCTCCTGGCGGTCGCCGGCTACTTCCACCTCGTGCCCGGCGGCAACGACCTCCTGACGCTCTACGGACGCGCGCGCGGCACGTTCAAGGACCCCAACGTGCTCGGCGCCTTCCTGATCCTGCCGGCGCTGTTCGCGCTCCAAAGCGTGGTCTCAGACAAGTTCGGCAAGGCGTCCCGCAACGTCATCGCTTTCGGTATCATGTCGCTGGCGATCCTGCTCGCCTTCTCCCGCGCCGCCTGGGGCGGATTGGTGCTGACCTCCGCCTTCATGCTGGCGCTAATGGTGCTGACCAGCCGAACCAATGCGCAGCGCTCGCGCATCATCGTCTTGGCGATCGTCGCCGCGGTGCTGGGCCTCGCGCTGATCGCGGTGCTGCTGTCGTTCGATTCCACCGCCGAGATGTTCAAGCAGCGCGCGAGCTTCGATCAGAGCTATGACGAAGGCCGCTTCGGCCGGTTCGGCCGACACATCCTCGGCGCGGAGATGGCGCTCGACCTGCCGTTCGGGATCGGCCCCCTGCAATTCCACCGCTTCTTCCCAGAGGACACCCACAACTCCTACCTGAACGCCTTCATGTCCGGCGGCTGGCTTTCCGGCGTGTGCTATCCCGCGCTGGTCTTCACCACCGTCATCATGGGCTTCCGGCACATCTTCATCCGTGTGCCCTGGCAGCGCGCCTATCTCGCGGTGTTCTCCGCCTTCCTCGGCACCGTCGGCGAGAGCTTCGTGATCGACACCGATCACTGGCGGCACTTCTGGATGATGCTGGGCGCGATGTGGGGCATGATCGCGGCCGCGCAGGCCTACAAGATCAAGGCTGACGACGAGGCGCCTTCAGCTTGAGAGCGGGACGCTTTTCCGGCGGCGTATCGAGCAGCCCCTTCAGCGCCTCGGTTGCCGCCAGCACGCCCTTGTAGCCCTCATTGGCGAAGCGCAGCAGCAAGCGCAGTTCCTCCTCCGAATAGGCGCCGAAAACCTTCTCCATCGCCTGCTGCATCGGCACATAGAGCTCACCGATCTTCATGGCCTTCTCCGGCACGACGGAAATGAACACCTTGCGGCGGTCTTTCTCGTCGCGCTCACGGCGCACCAGCCCGGCCTTTTCGAGCCGGTCGACCACGCCGGTGATGGCGCCGGTCGTGAGGCCCGTGACCTCGGCGAGCCTCCCTGCGGTGACGCGGCCTTCGAGATACAGGATGTCCATGCATTCGAGATCGGAATTGGCAATTCCGGCAACGTTGGCAACGGTCTGCCCGTAGAGCACGCCCTGCGCGGAGGACCTGCGCATGGCGTCCTCGAGCTCCTGCAGCAGCGCAGCGCGCGCCTTCGTCCTTGACAAGGCCCACCTCATCTCTTAGTCAATATATATCTTAGCCACTAAGAGATTTAGTGGCCGTAATTTCTCCTAGCACCACGCAAACGTCGGGAGCAAGCCATGTCGCACCGTCCCCGCAAGGCCCTGATCATCGGCGCCGGCATCGCCGGGCCCGTCGTCGCGATCCTGCTGCGCCGCGCCGGCATAGAGTCCGCGATCTACGAGGCCTGGCCTTATGCGAAAGGCATCGGCGGCGGCCTTCAGATCGCGCCGAACGGCATGCATGTCTTGGACGAGATCGGGCTTGCGAACGAATTGATCAGCCGCGGCTCGGTCGCGGAAGCCTTCGACTTCTATTCGCAGGACGGCGAGAAGCTCGGCTCGATCAACCGCGACATGGCCCGGCGCTTCGGCCAGCCGGCCGTCAACGTCTCACGCGCCGCGCTGAACGAGATCCTGATCGACAAGGCCTGGTGCGCCTGCGTCTCGCTCTATTTCGAGAAGCGCCTGATCAAGATCGAGGACCGCGGTGACCAGCCGATCATCGCCTATTTCGCCGACGGCACCACGGCCGAAGGCGACTTCCTGATCGGCGCCGACGGCGTGCACTCCGTCGTGCGCCGCCAGGTGATCCCGGACGGCCCGCAGCCATTCAATACCGGTCTGATCGGCTTTGCCGGCTTCGTGCCGCATGCCGTGCTCGACGGCAGATCGATCGGCCAGCACGTCGAGACCACGTTCGGCCAGAGCGGCTTCTTTGGCTACGGACATTGCAGCCCCGATCCCGCGGACGGCGTGATGTGGTGGAGCACGCAGCCTGCGCACAGCATGGACGCCGCGAGCTTCCGCGCGCGCGACCAAGCGACGCTGAAGCAGCATCTGCGCGAATTCCACCGCAACTGGCACGATCCGATCCCCGCCATCATCGAAGCCGCCGAGAACATCGTCGTCAGCGACACGCTCGACGTCGCCACGTTGCCGACCTGGTCGCGCAAGCGCTCGCTGCTGATCGGCGATGCCGCGCACGCGACCAGTCCCCATGCCGGCCAGGGCGCCTCGCTGGCGCTCGAAGATGCGATGCGCCTCGCGCGGCTGATGCAGGAGGGCCAGGAGCTAGGCGCCACCTTCCAGGCCTTCGAGGCCGAGCGCCGTCCGCGTACCGAGAAGATCGTCGCGATGGCGCGTCGCAACGGCAACAGCAAGCGCGAGTTCAGCGCCACCGGCGCGTGGATGCGCAATCAGATGATGAAATGGCTGCTGCCGCTGGGCTCGAAGAGCATGGAGTTCATGTACGCGTATGACGCGCGGACGGTGTAGCGGCAACTGACGCTGTCATGCCTCGGCTTGACCGGGGCGTCCAGTACGTCGCGGCGGATGTGGCAAGAGTGAGCTCTCCAACGCCGGTCCCTGGAATACTGGATCGCCCGGTCAAAGCCGGGCGATGACAGCGCAGGTGTGGCGCGCGACTGCGCCTACTTCTCCACCCTGAACGTCAGCCCCGCATTGTCCTGCAGCCGCTTGATCAGTTTGTGCTGCATCGCTGCGCCCGGCGTCCAGAAGCCGCCCGGAACATCCGTCGCATCGCGCAGCAGGCAGATCGCGCATTCGGAGATCATCTTGGAGGTCGAGCCGTAGCCGGGATCGCGGTCGCCGGTGACGCCGGCGCGGACCTGGCGTCCGTCCGGTGCGATCGCGACGTAGAGCAGATCGAACAAGCCGTTCTCGCGCTCTTCCTTCGACGGGCCCTCGCCCGGCTTCGGCGCGTTCGGGCCGGTCTTCTCGGCGTTGACCGCCATCACGCGCTTGGCGTTGGCCTCGCCCTCCTCGCCGGGACCGGTCAGGACCATCTCGTCGTAGACGAAGTCCTTGCCGTAGGGAAAGCCCATCAGCATGTTGGAACGATGGACGTTGCGGGTGTTGATCAGCGCCATCATGAACGGCGCTGCCCAGGATTGCAGGTCCTCCTCGTAAGCCGCCCTGTTGCCCTTGGGCTGCTTCGGGCCGGTGAAACCAGGCGTCAGCGCAAAATGATCGTTGAGAATGGCGACGAGGCTGAGATCCTTGGCGACCGCATCGAAAGTCGCTTTGGCACTCGCCGCGGTGCCGCCTGACAGCGTGCCGCGCATGTCGCGCACACGGCCCTTCACGCGCGCGGCCGGCGCACCGAACACGCGCCTGGCCTCTTCCTGCACGAAGAACGTGCCGAGCTCGAACGGCACGGAGTCGTAGCCGCAGGAGAACACGATGCGCGCGCCGCTCGCCTTGGCCGCCGCCTCGTACTTGTCGATCATCTGCCGCATCCAGACCGGCTCGCCGCAGAGATCGAAATAATCCACGCCCGCAGCGACGCAGGCAGTTAACAGATCCTCGCCATAGAACTGATACGGCCCCACCGTCGTGATCACCGACTTGGTCTGCACCACCATCGCCTTCAGCGACGCCGCATCCGACGCATCCGCCACGATCAACGGCGTATCCGCGGGCGCACCGATCGCGTCGCGCACCGATTTCAGCTTGTCGAGGCTGCGGCCCGCCATCGCCCATTTCAGGGACTTGTCGTCCTTGTAGTGCGCCGTCAGATATTCGGCGACGAGCTGGCCGGTAAAGCCGGTCGCGCCGTAGACGACGATGTCGAATTTCGCAGAGCTCATGGTCGGCCTTTACTTCTTCGCGTAACTCACGCCCATGCCGGCACGGACGTCGCTTTGAATGCCATAGGGCGGGATCGGATAGCGCAGGCCGTTCCTGGCCAGCGCCTTCATGCCTTCGACTGCCTTGGCGAGATGCGACGGCTTCAAGGCCATCAGCATCTCCTCGTCCGGCACGCCGCCATAGCGCCGTTCGGCATAGCATGGCAAGGACAGGCTGGGCTCCCCGGTCTTGAGCGCCCGCCCCCAGGAATCCGCGCATGCGGTCTCGCCGACCACGCCCCATTCGAACTTCCTGTAGCCGGTATATTGCAGCCCGTTGATCAGGATGATCATCTGCCCGGGCGTCGCATAGACCAGGCAGATGTCGGGCGGATCGAGCCGTCCGCTCGCGAGCGGACTGACGGCGAGCGCCTGATATTGCCCGAACGGAACCACATCCAGCGCCTCCTGACGCCTGCGCGCATCCTCTGCGGTACCGTGCCAGACCCCGACATAGTTTTCGCCGGCGAGCCATTTCTCGTCCTGCGGCGCAAGGCCGATCACCGCGCGGCATTGCGCGCCGACGAGGTCGTCGGCGGTGATGCCGACGGTCCATCCGAGGCGCGCGGCCATGCTGACGATCTGATCGGTGGTGTGGATTGCGTTCGGACGCCGGATCTTCGGGATCGCCTCCATCTCCGCGGCCGTTGCGAACAGCTTCATGCCGATCACCGTCGTCTTCAGCCGCAGCAGGCTGTTGAGGTCGGCGACGAGGCCGGCAAGATCGATCCTCTCTGCGCTCTGCTCCTGCATGGCGGTCCCTCCCGGCCGGCGATCGCGCCGTGTGTTGTTGTTTTGCGACCCTCGTTCTAGTCCTTGCCCGGTCCCGGAAGCAACTCGCCGGTCCGGCCCATCAGACGATAGACCACGAGGCCGATCCACTCGCGGACGGCGACTTCGGTTCGGCCCAGCCCGTCCGCTCCGACATTGGTGAAGGAAAACAGATCGTCTCGTCCCCCCATCCGCCAGTCCACGGGGTAGGCCTCGACGTCAAATCCAGCCTTGCGGAAGATCCCCATCGAGCGCGGCATGTGGAAGGCCGACGTGACCAGGAGCCAGCGCTCGCCCGGCTTTGGCGACACCAATTTCTTGGTGAAGATCGCATTCTCCCAGGTGTTGCGGGAGTCGCGTTCGAGGATCAGGCGCTGCTTCGGTATGCCGAGATTCTCCAGGATCGGCGCAGAGTAGTCGGCCTCCTTCGCCTCGGTCGAAACCAGGTTCGCCGAGCCTCCGGTGAAGACGATACGTGCGTTCGGATAGCGCCGCGCGAGCTCGGCCGGCGCGAACAGACGATCGGCCGCGTGCGCGACGACGGGCGTGCGGTGCGCCGCCGACAGATCGGTGTCGACGGACCCGCCGAGCACGATGATGCCGTCGGGCGCGCCGCGCGACGGATCCCACGCCGGAAAGCGCGACTCCAGCGGATAGATCAGGAGATTGCCGAGCGGCGAGAACGCAGCGAGCCCCAGCACCACCAGCGTGATCACCGCGAGCCTGCGGCCGAGCGCGGCAAAGCGCGTCGCCATCAGCACGACGGACAGGATCCCGAGCTCGACCAGAAGATTGATCGGGAGCAGCGCGACGCCGAGGGTCTTGGAAAGAACAAAAAACAGGGGAGCCTCGCTGAAATCATCGTGCCTGTCTGTGCAGGGCTTGACCGGCCCCGCCATCTTCAGAAATCTTCTTGAAAGAGGATCGATCGTTGGGTCAAGCCCGCGGCCGATGAAACCGAGCGGACGCGGCAAATGACCCATCATCACCTGCATTCCAGCCCCGAAACCTGCCATTGGGGCTTCTTCGAAGCCGCGCTTCAGCCTGTCCTCACCATCGCCAGCGGCGACGAGGTGACGGTCGACACCATCAGCGGCGGCCCCGACATGCTGCCCGACCGGGACAAATTTCACATTCCGCCCGAGATGCACGAGGTTCATGCGAAGAACGAGCGCATGCTGCCCGGCCACATCCTCACCGGTCCGGTCGCGGTCGAGGGGGCCGAGCCCGGCGACGTGCTCGCGGTCGAGATCCTCGATGTCCAGCTCCGGCAGGATTGGGGCTGGAACATGATCAAGCCGCTGTCCGGGACCCTGCCCGACGATTTCCACGAGACGCGCATCCTCAACATCCCGCTCGACCGGTCGCGGATGACCGGCCGCATGCCGTGGGGCCTCGACCTGCCTCTCAAGCCGTTCTTCGGCGTGATGGGCGTTTCGCCGCCGCCGGCCTGGGGCCGCATCTCCTCGCTGATCCCGCGCGCGATGGGCGGCAATCTCGACAACAAGGAGCTCGGCGCCGGCGCGACGTTGTATCTGCCGGTGTTCGTTCCAGGCGCGATGTTCTCCTGCGGCGACGGCCATGGCGTGCAGGGCGACGGAGAAGTCTGCGTCACCGCGATCGAGACCGCGCTCCAGGGCCGCTTCCGCCTGACGCTGCGCAAGGACCTCAGGCTCGACTACCCCCGCGCCGAGACGGCGACGCACTACATGACCATGGCCATGGACCCCGACCTCGACCAGTGCGTGGTGCGCGCGCTGCGCGACATGATCGCGCTGCTCGGCGAGACGCGAAACCTGTCGCGCGAGGACGCCTACACGCTGTGCAGCCTGGCCGCCGATCTTCGGGTGACCCAGACCGTCAATGGCGCCAAGGGCATCCATTGCATGATCGAAAAGGCGATCGTGCACGGCTGAGCCGCCCCACCCGTTCCCGGACCTATCGACAGCGAACCGCCGCGCGTCTTCCCGCGGCGCGCCGCGTCGCGTCAAAATTTTTAAGACATTTCAAAGAGATAAGCTGCTGACCGCGGGCCGATTTGACTTCCACCCCCGAACCTAAATAGAGTCTTAATCGTTACTTTTATGTACCCGAGTAAGAGGCTAGCGTTCGGCCATGGCCACCGAAAAAGCCGAGACTGACCGCATTCCCGTTACCTTGGCGCTCTCGACCATCGCCTATCTGGAGAAACTGGTGAGACAGGGCACCCACGGCACCAGCGTTCCCGGCGTCGCACGGACATTGATCGAGGAAGGCATCCGTCTCGCCATCAAGGACGGGCTTCTGTCGATCCGCGACAATGGCAGGACGTGAGCGCGCGCCAGGACGTGATGCGGACGGATCTCGCGACAGCGGATGGCCGACATCTGCAACCTGGGACCGCCGACAAATGCCTGTTCTCTCACCCACCTGGACCGACGAACGAATCGAACTCCTGAAGCAGCACTTCGATGCCGGCCTCTCCTGTCGCGAGATCGCCGCCGACATCGGCGTCAGCCGCAACGCCGTGATCGGCAAGCTGTCGCGGCTCAATCTGACGCGCGGCCGGACCATCGACGACCGCAAGGTCCAGGACAAAGGACTGTCGCCGTCGCGGGGGCGCAAGGCCGTACCGCGGCTGCAATACGAGATGCTCGCCACGATCTATGGCGAGAGCGATGGCCCCGCGGCCGCAGGCCCCATCGACGAGGCCAATCGCTGCTCTCTGCTGGAGCTGTCCGAGAACCGCTGCCGATGGCCGATCTCGACGCCGGGCGAAGACGATTTCTGCTTCTGCGGCAACACGGCTCCGGACGGCCAGCCCTATTGCGCCGGTCACAGCCGCCTCGCCTACCGGCCGAACACGCGCGCTCGCGTGATGCGCGGCTGATGCCGCGCCGTGCTCCAGAAAACAAAAAACCTCCGGCGGGGCATCACCGGAGGTTTCTGGAGGCTTAGCGTGAAGCTAAGAGCCGCAACTTTCGTATTTGGCTGGCCGATATATAGCTTAGTAACTCAGGTAAGTAAATAAGTTTGAGCCGGTCGAATCGCATGGCTCGTCTTCGTCCTCCGCAAAGGCCGATTTTCCGAATGCCCTTCCTTGCGAAAAAGCCCCGGCGGTTTTCCCGCCGGGGCTTCATCAAGTTCGAAACCTTCGGAGCTTACCAGTTGCGCTGGGCGCGCAGCAGGAGGCTGTAGGTGTCCTGGTCCTTCAGCTCGTAGGTCGCAGCCGGCTTGGCGACGCTCGTCAGCGCTGGGGTCGTGATCACGCCCGAATACTTCTGGTCGAGATGGCTGTAGACGAAGTCGGCCGAGAAGGTCAGGTTCTTCACCGGCGTCCAGCGGGTGATGACGCCCACCTGGCCGATGTTGAAGTCCGGATTGCAGGTGCCGGTCAGGGTCGCGAACGCGGCGCTGCCGCAGATCAGGCCCTTCGCTGCGCTGTTGTAGTTGACCGCAGCCCACGCGCCGTAGAGCGCCGTATTCCAGTACGGGCTCCAGTTGTGGGTGTAGGCACCACGGAAGCCGTAGGTCTTGGTCAGCTCGAGCTGGCCGCCCGGGCCGAACACCGCGTCAGAGACGCCGGCGAAGCCGATGCTCTGGTAGGCGGCGTTCGAGCTGCCGAACATCGAGTAGCTGGTCGCGGCCAGCTCCTGGAAGTTGTAGCGGCTCGCGCCTTCGGTGTAGACGCCCGAGACGTTGATCACGTCGCCGGCGCCGGTCGGAATGTTCTTGATCGACAGAGCGAGCTGAACCGCCCAGCCCCACTTGTCTTCGGGATGACCGGTGACTTCGGTCGCACCGTAATAGCCGGTATGGTTGTCGTGCGCAGCGACCGACGCCTGGAACAGGCCCCAGGCCTGGTCGACGCGGACCGCGCCGACGATGTCGGGGGAACGAGTGCCGCCGAAATCGCTCGAACCGTAGGCGCCGCCGAGAACGCCCGTGGTCGTCATGCCCGCGGTGTTCCAGATGTTGGTCTGGAAGATCTGCGTCTGATCCTGCACCGAGAACGTCGCCGTCACGCCCTGGCCGAAATCGGCCGTGTAGCTGATCTGGGGGACGCCGTTGGTGGTGCCGCTGCCGCCGACGAGCTGGTCGAAGTTGTTGCCGGGATAGTTGATCCAGGGCGCGTCGAACTGCGACACCGACTTGCCCAGGGTGAAGCCGGCGAACTGGATGAAGGCGTAGTAGACGCCGAGCGAACCGCCCGAGATGCCGCCGTCAGTCGGGTTGAGGTTGGACGTGCCGGCCGTCGTGGCACTGTAGGCGGTCGCGCCCGTGCCAGAGCCAGTGCCGACATAGTTGCCGGTCGTCCAGGTGAAGACCGCGTCGAAATAGGTGCGGACGACGCCGTACTCGGTCGCGGTGCGCGTGTCGATGTTGAGATCCTCACGAGCGCGCATCGAGTAGTAGTTGGTCAGGCGGTTGTTGGCCGCGAACACGCCGTTGTACTGGGCACTGTAGTTGCCGCCGGCGTTGAGCGCCACTTCGGCGCGCAGGTAGCCGCCCAGCTTGATGCAGGTGTCGCTGCCCGGGATGTAGTAGAAGCCCGCGCCGTACAGCGAGCAGATCTTGACGTACTCGACCGCCTTGGCCTTGACCGGAAGATCGGCCGCCTGGGCTCCACCGACGGCGATCAGACCCGCCGCAGTGCCGAGCAAAAGGCTCTTCACCACTTTCATTTAAAACCTCCAAGTTGCTCATTTTGCGGAGACCGGACCGTGAGGCCCCCCAGATCCCCGTCTCTCTCAAATCCGCTCGGCCGCTTTGCGCTTTCGGACACACCCGCTTTCGAGGCGAGGGACGTGAGCGAACCACCTGTAACGGGACGATCGAGTACCCCCCACCGTCGCGATCAATATGCCTGCGCTGTTCCGCTAATCAAAATAGTTTATTAGCTAATGTTACTGGTTTCACTAAACCTGTGCCCCGGCCGCAACACCCGGGCCGGGCAAATCTGCTGAGCTGGTCATCTTTGTGGTTTTGGTGACAAAATTACACTGCTCTGCACTTGCGTCAGAGCAGGCTTGCGTGGACTATGACATTCCACGAACACTGATCTGAACAACCGGTTCACGGAGTGACGCTGTGTCCGCGACGAGGAAAGAGGGGGCGCGCCTGCGCACCATCGGCAACCTGGATATCATCAGGCGATTCACCTGGGAGATATCGTCGATCAACCTGTATCTCGAGGAGCTGCGTCAGTTCTGGGCGAGGACGCTCGGCATCAGCGGGCCGCAATGGCTGATCCTGATGGCCATCTCCGACCTCGACAAGGACGACGGCATCCCGGTCAACGTCGTGTCCAAGCTCCTCCACGTCGATCCGTCCTTCGTCACCACCCAGTCCAAGCTGCTCGAAAAGAAGGGCCTGTTGCGCCGCCGCCCCTCGCCGACCGACGCCAGGGTGGTCCGGCTGTCCCTGACCGACAAGACGCAGAAGCACCTGACGAGCCTCAACGAGCAGTACAAGACCATCAGGGAATTCGTCTTCCAGGAATTCGACGAGGCCGAACTCACCGAATTCACCACCAAGCTCGCGACGCTGAAGAGCCGTCTCGAAAAGGCCTGCGTCCGCCTCAGCCTGGACTTCTGACGCCCGGCCCGATCCGGGCCACCGCCGCTAGATGCGCGCGGCGGCACTGAGCTGCGATTCGAGCCAGTCGAAGATGTACTCGTTGGCAAGGCTGGGATTGTCCGCATGGCCCTGTGCCGCGCCGGTCTCGGCCGCAGTGAACACCTTCAGCATGACGTCCGAACCGCCGAGCCTGGAGTTCCGGACGATCTGACGCGCCCGATCGGCCTTGAGCCAACCGTCCTCGCCGAGCGTGATCAGCACCGGGCACTCGGCGCTGGAGGCCATGAGCGGCGCATGCGGCACCGGGACGATGCTGACGTCGCTCATCGCGAATCGGCTGGCGAAGAAGGCCCGCTCGTGCAGGTCCCACAGGCCGCCGTCGCAGACGGCGGCGGCAAGCCGCGGCTCCTGCAACACCGCGCGCGAAACGAAGGACGAGCCCCAGCCATCGGCGATGATGCCGATGCGCGCGAAGTCGACGTCACCGCGCGTCTCCAGATAGTCCATGACGCCAGGGATCGCGCTCTCGAGATCCCGGCGCCGCAACAGCGCGTCGAGAAAATCGTCGCGCTGGTCGCCGAAGAGGTCGATGGCCAGCATCGAGAAACCGCGCTCGCGCGCATGCGGCACGAGCTTGATCAGGAACTCTTCCTTGCGGTGACCGGGCTCGCCGATGCAGATCACCGTCGGAGCCCGCCCGCCGGCTGACGGCGCAGGAACGAAGTAGCCCTGCAGCGGATGCCCGCCGAGCCAGGGTATCGTCACGACCTCGCCGGCCGGGCTGCGCGCGGCGAGGTAGCGCCGGGCGCAATCCTGCATCGCCAGCACCGCGACCCAGCGGCGCTCATCCGCCAGATCGAGCGGCATCGCCGCGGCACCATAGTAGTTCATCGCGCGCAGCCAATTGCGCTGCGCGCTCGCCCTGTGGCCCTCCGCGAACGCAGCCTCGGCGCGCTGCCGATTGGTTTGCGCCAGCTTCTTCCACTCGCGATGCCAGGACCGGTCGTCGCCCCGCTTCAACTGTCGCGCGATCATGAGGCATTCCGCGATCGTGGCGCCGCCCTCCTGGGCCGCAGTGAGCAGCCGCGTGAACTCAGCGGAAATGTCCTCTCGTTCCGGGCAAAGGGTCCAGTCGTCGGAGAGGCATGCTGGTATCATCTGGAGCTACGCTCGATCGTCGCGTTACCCCCATCAATTAAACGATTTCAGTCCGCCAACCAAGCGGCCGTGCGCCCGATGAGAGGCGTTTCAGATCACCATCGCTTGAACATCGTCATGTCGCATGCGTGACATACCGACAGGTCATGGAGCGGGCGAACATTGGCAAGAGGTGGCACGCACGATTTGCCCTGCACATCTCTTGCCATGATGATCATCATGCTTACATTCGCACCCGCTCGGAGACCCTCTCAACCAAGCCGCCAGCCCACCTCCTGCACGAGACTTTCGTAGAAGGCACGGTCGTAAGCCTGCTCCGGCGTGGCGCGCACGCGCTCGTCGAGACGTTTTGCGTCCTCGCCGACGAGGATGCGCCAGCGCTCCGCCTTGACGCCGTCGAGAATGATCTTCGCCGCCTGCGCGGCCGTCGTCGGCGCATCCTCCAGAAAGCTGCGAGCGCGCTCGGCGAACACCGCCTGGATGTCCTCGTCCGACATCTTGTCCGCATCCGGCACGCCGGCCGCCACCATGCGCTTGCGGGTCAGCGCCACCTCGTCGGCATTGAGCCGTTCCGAACCGTCCGCGCTCTGCACCTTGCGCGAATTGGAGACGATCGAGGTGCCGATGTGACCGGGCATCACCACCGAGCATTTGACGTGTGGCGCGTGCAGGCGGAGGTCGTTGATCAGCGCTTCGGTGAATCCCTTCACCGCGAACTTGGCCGAGCTGTAGGCGGTGTGCGCCTGGTTCATGCCGATCGAGGCCCAGAAGCCGTTGACGCTCGCGGTGTTGACGATGTGGGCCTCGTCCGCGGCAACCAGCATCGGCAGGAACGTGCGCACGCCGAGATAGACGCCGCCCCAGCAGATGTTGAAGGTGCGCTCCCACTGCTCGCGCGTGTTGGTGAACAGGCTGCCGCCGCCGCCGATGCCTGCATTGTTGAACAGCAGATGGATCTTGTCCGTCTTCTGCTGCTCGGCGATCTCGTCGCGAAAACGCTTCAGATGATCCTCGATCGCGACGTCGGCGACATGCGTCGTGACGCGCAGGCCCTGCGGCAGCTTCTCGGTCTCGCAAAGCCGCCTGGTCTCGGCCATCGCGGCCTCCGAGACGTCGCACATGGCGACGTTGCAGCCTTCGGCGACGAGCTGCCGCGCGAGCTCGCGCCCCATTCCCGTGCCGCCGCCGGTGATGACCGCGATCTTTCCAGCAAACTCTTTCATGGGACTTCGGTCCCTCCCCTTGTCGGTATGTTTCTTCGTCACAGCGCCGCTCAGCGGGCCGCGTGCAAAACTGTAGCAGCGCCGCATCCGCAAAAGAAAGCGGATCGGAGATGCAATCTTCGGCGTTATTTCGGCGCGCGGATTATCGTCCGCTTCAGGTCGGTCGCCACGCCGTCCAGACACGGAGGCAGCAGCGCCCGCGGCACATCCTTCGAGACGCCCGCCATTGGCGGGCCCTCAGGATGAGGACCAGAGTGCGTTGCGCTAGTTTGACGAGCGTCGCTGCCGCTGAACGTGATCCTGAGGAGACCGCGAAGCGAAGGACGAGGCGCTCGCTCGTTGCCCGAAGCACAACACCCGCGGCGGCGCCGCGGCCGAGCATAGTCTCCGGTTCCCGTATTTGGCCGGCTTCGGGTTAAGGGCAGATTTTTTACAATCCGAATCGCCAGATGGAGGTGGACGCTGGGTCGAGTCGGCAAGGCCAGCGTGTCGTTTGCGTGCAACAGGCTCTGGCACTCCGCTTGCATCCTTGTCGTGGTCAGAAACAACCGATGAGGTGACAGGAATGTTCGTGACCGTCGTTGCCGTACTTTGCCGGCTTGGCGCAGCCAGTTCAGGCAGTTGCGTCGAGGAAATCGTGACCGACAGCAACATGACGCCCGAGATTTCGATGATGCAGTGCGCCGTCGGCGCACAGGCACCGCTCGCGAAATGGATGGGCGAGCATCCGATCTATCACGCCAATTGGCGCCTCGAGCGCTACAAATGCGTGCCGGGTCACTACGAGATCAAGGGCCACGCCTGACGGCCCCGCAAAACTACTGATCAAAGACTACCAATACGAGGAAACGCCCAGGGCGCCTTTTCCCTGTGCGGCTTGCAGCGCCAGCCCCATTGCGGCCGCGCTCTGTGACAACGGTCACACCTTTCCTTCAAGCCACAGCACGCAAGATGATCGCACGCGCCCGCCGCCCTTCAGGTGTCGGCATCAGCGCGAAGTTGTGCGGCTGCTCGCGCAAAAGATGCAGCTCGACCGGCGCGCCCACCGCCCTCGCCTTTTCGGCGAGATCGACGCTGTCGGGATAGAGAAGATCGCGCGTGCCGGCGAAGATCGTCATCGGCGCGAGCGCGCGGAAGGCGCCGTTGAGCGGGCTGACGAAGGGATGGCCGATATCGAGCTCGCCGGCATAGAGCCGCCCCGCCTCGACGATCCCCGGAATGTCCTGGATCGGATCGCGTGCGGCGATCGCCACCTGCTCCGGACGGCTGACCGAGGCATCGGCCGCGGGCGAGATCAGCACCATCCGGCTCGGCTGCGGATGGCCGTGATCGCGCAGCCACTGACACGCAGCGAGCGCGAGCCCCGCGCCGGCCGAATTCCCTACGACCGTGACCTTCGCAGTGCCGGCGTCCTCCAGCAGCATCCTGAGCAGTTCAGCCGTCGCCGGCACCACGTCCTTCGCGGTCGCGCGCGGCGCCAGCGGATAGATCGGCACGACGCAACACACGCGCGCCTTGCGCGTCATCTCGCCGATGAAGCGCCAATGCGCCGGCACGATCTCGTTGATGTAGCCGCCGCCATGCAGGAACATGACGTAGTTGCAGCCTTCATGACCTGACGCCGGCGCGGTGTAGTACACCGGCCATCCGCCCATCTTGGTCAGCGTCACCTCGACGCCGCGGCCGAGTCCCGTCGGCTCGAACGATGCCGGCTGCAATGCGAGCTTCTGCACGTGTGCCTGCACGGCTTCTGCTGATGCGAGCTGCTGCTTGTACGGGAGGCGTCGCAGCAAGAGGTTGAAGGCGCGGCTTTGCAGGCTCGGTGAGGGATCGCGCCGTGCCGGCGGGCCGGACACGCAGCCACCAGGACAAAACTGCAAGGCCGACACGATCCTGGCAACGCTCATGGCCACATCCCCATCTGGCGCGTTCGCGACGGCGACAAGGAGGCTTGCCGACCCGCCAATATGTTCCGCTATAATGCGAGCATTCACTCGCTTTTCCTACTCGCATTCAGATCACAAGGCCGTGGCCCGCAAACCGCCCACAAAACCCCGCAAAAATGCCTCGCAGGCGCGATCCCGCGCCACCGTGGACGCGCTGGTCGAGGCGACTGCTCGCGTTCTGGTCCGCGAAGGTTTTGAGAAAGCCAGCACCAACCGCATCGCCGAAATCGCCGGCGTCAGCGTCGGCTCGCTCTACCAGTATTTTCCGAGCAAGGAGGCCCTCGTCGCCGCCGTGATCGACCGCCACAACGAGGAGATCATGGGCCTGGTCCGCACCGCGCTAATCGAAGTCGCCGACCTGCCGATCGACAAGGCGGTGCGAAAACTCGTCACCGTCGCCATCGAAGCCCACCGCATCAACCCGAAACTCCACCGCGTCCTCGCCGAGCAGATCCCCCGCACCGGCCAGCTTAGGGATGTCGAAGCGTACAACCGCGAGATCCACGCTCTCGTGCGCGCCTATCTCGAGAGCCGCCGCAAGGAGATGCGTAAAGTGGACCTCGATGTGGCGACCCTTATCTGCGTCAGCACGATCGAAGCGGTGGCGCACAACACCGTGCTGAACGGCGCCGAGATGCTATCGGAGAAGATTGTGAAGGTGCTGGTGGACGAGACGACGCGGTTGGTGGTGGGGTATTTGAAGTAGGCGCAGTGGCCGAAGGATTGCCGGCTGGCGGCCGCACCATCATTGCTTCAACATCGTGATCGGATGATCGAGTGCGATATCCAGCGAATTGCTCACCCCTCTCGTGAGAACATCCTGAATGCGTTGCCGGCCGAGATCGGCGTGAGAACGTCCCAGGGCATCCGCCTTGTCGGCATCCCTGTCCCTGATCGCCGCGACCATGGCGATGTGCTCCGTCAGGATCGTGTTCATGTGCTTCTGATACGCAGCCTTCGACGCGAAATGCTCTACGTTGTAGGCCAGATAGGCGATGCGTAGCGCGAGCGTGAGGAGGTGGAGGTAGTTGCGCTCGATCAGCTTGTTGCCGCAGGCGGCGGCGATCAGCGCATGAAACCGCCAATTGCTCTCGTTCATCTCCTCCGCGCGGCCCGCCGCCTCATGCTGTTCGAATGCAATCCGCTCGGCATCGATCTCGGCAAGCTGGGCATCGGTCCGGCGTAGCGCCGCCCACCTCGTGACGAGTCGCTGGGTGATATCGAGTGCCTCGAACATCTCGCGAAGGTCATCCCAGTTGAGACTTGCAACGCTGGCGCCGCGGTTCGGCAGCAGCACCACCAGCGATTCCGACGCGAGCCTGACGAGCGCTTCGTGCACAGGGGTTCGCGACAGCCCGAGCCTCGCAGCGAGGGCCGCCTCATCAAGCGGCGAGCCCGGTCGCAGAGTGAGCGAAACGATCTCGCGCCGGAGCGCCGTGTAGGCGAACTCGACGCCTTTCCCTTTGCCCGGCGGCGGAGGTGGTCTGCTGGCCATCATGAAATATCTTGCCTTGGTTTATTCATCGTGCATAAACTGTGCATGCACGGCCAATCCTATCACAGGTGCGTGCGATGCGAGGGCGACTGCCGGGCCGTTTTCGCGCAAGCAAAGGATCTCGTCCATGAGCATCACTGCCCAAGGGCTCGTTGCCCGAATCGACCGGCTACCTCCATCCCGTTTCCACATTCAAGTCCTTATTATTGCTGGCCTTTCACTGTTCTTCGATACGCTGGACACGGCCGTCACCGGCTTTGCCTTCGCAGCTTTTCGGACCGAATGGAACCTCGGCCCGCTCGCGCTCGGCGTCACCTCGGCGATCGGGCTGAGCGGCTACCTGCTCGGTTCCGTCCTCGTCGGCTTCGTCGCCGACCGGTTCGGCCGCAAGGCCGTCATGACCTGGAGCCTCGGCCTCTACTCGCTGTTCTCGGCCTCCCGCGCGCTGGCCCCCGGCATCGAGGTCTTTTGCCTGCTGAACTTCTTCACGTGGATCTTTGTGGGGATGGAGAGCTGCGTGGTGCCGCCTTATCTGGCGGAGCTGTGGCCCTCGCGGCTTCGCGGCCGCTTCAACGGCTGGATGATGGCGTTCTTCGCGATCGGCATCGCCCTGTCCCCCGTTTGGGCCCTCCTCCTCATCCCGACAGTCGGCTGGCGCTGGACGCTCGCGCTCACCTTCCCGTTTGCGCTCCTGATCGGCCTGATGCGGACCTTCCTTCCCGAGAGCCCGCGATGGCTGGTGAGCCAGGGCCGCACCGAGGAAGCCGAGCGAATCGTCGCATCCATCGAAGCGCAGGTGGCCCGGTCGAACGGTGGCACTCTGCCACCGATCGTTCCGATCCCGGCGCCCGTCACCCGTCCGGTCAGCAGGCGCGAGATTGTCGCCCCCGCCATCCTGCCTGTCACCATCATGCTCTGGCTTGTCTGGTTCACCGAGTACGGCGTTCTCTATACCTTCCAATCCGTGCTTCCGACGTTGCTCGCCATGGATGGTTTCTCCATCGTGCGATCGACCGAGTTCACCGTGGTGATCTTCTCGGGCTTCATCCCCGGCTATATCGGCGCGGGCTACTTCCTCGATCTCGTCGGCCGGAAATACTGGCTGATGATCTGCTTCGCCGGGATCGGGATCTCCAGCACGCTGTTTGGCCTTGCGAATACGCCCGTCACGATCATGGCCTGTGCATGGTTCACCGCCTTCTTCCTCGGCAACGGTTCGACCTGCATCTACACCTACACGCCCGAGCTCTATCCGACCGAGATTCGGACGACGGCGATGGGAATGGCCTCGGCCTGGGGACGCGTCGGTGGCATCCTCCTGCTGCTTGCGTTCGGAATCTTCGCCGTGCTGCACGGACGGCTCGCGCTCTTCCTGGTGAGCGACGGCCTGCTGATCGTCAGCATCATCGTGGTGGCGCTGGTTGGCCCCAATACGAAAGGCAAGACGCTCGAGGCGACGTCGGCGGCGCGCGACGTTGCAGCGCGGCCAAACGCCGTTGAGGCACCGGCCGAATGACGCGGACAGCAGCGATTGCCGGGGCCGGCTACGCCGGCCTCGCAGCGGCGGCCGTGCTCGCGCGCGCGGGATGGCGCGTCTCCGTGTACGAGGCCGATCCCGAGCCAAGAAGCGTCGGCGCCGGTCTCTATGTGCACGGTTTCGTCCATGACGCCCTTCGCAAGACCGGCGCCTACGACGATTTCATGCGTGGGGCATTCAAACCTGCCGCGCATTGCGTCTACATCGACGGCGCGCGGCAATCGAATGCGTCCACGGAAGGAAACATCGTCACCACGACCCGGGCGCTGCTTCATGTTGCACTGATCGATGCGGCAAGGCGCGCCGGCGTCAGCATCGTCGGCGGATCGCGGGCTGTTGCCGCTGACCCGAGCGGCGTCCTGATCCTCGCAGACGGCACGCGGCTCGAAGCCGATCTGGTCGTTGCCGCCGACGGCGTGCGATCGACCATCGCGAAAGCGCTGGACATTCCGATCACGCGCGTCGCGCACCAGGACGGCATCACGCGGATCCTTCTCGATCGCGACGGGCTGCGTGACGACAAATGGAGCAGCATTCACGACTACTATGATTACCGGGGACGTCCGTTGCGGGTGCTCTACACGCCGTGTGGCCCGGATGCCTTCTATTTCTGCCTGATGGCGCCCATCACCGATCTCGAGGCGACGTCCGTTCCGATCGCCGGCGCGCTTTGGACCGCGCGATTTCCGGATCTCGCACCGACATTGCAGCGGGTCGGCAATGCCGGCCGTCACGACCGCTACGCAACGACGACGCTCTCGACCTGGTCGACGGGACGTGCAGCGATCGTCGGCGATGCGGCACATGCGATGCCATCGAGCCTGGGGCAAGGCGCCGGCGTCAGCATCGTCAACGCCGTCGCGCTCGCGGAGACCGTTGCGCACGCCGGCGACATCGAAGCCGCGCTCGGCACCTGGGAAGCTGCGATGCGTCCGATGGTCGAGGGCTGGCAGCGCCGGGTCGAAGATGTCGCAAGCCAACGCAGCCTTAGTCGCGCCGTTCGCCCGTCCGAGCAGCGGCTCGTCGAGCTCTCGTCCGAGGATTCGGATCGCAAACACGCAAGACAAGAAGGGACCAACGCATGACGCTCGTTCCAAGCGCATCCTGGTACACTGATATCATCGCCGCCGTGGACCAGCAGCAGGCCGGCATCAAGGATCATCTCGGCCGACCCTGGGCGCAGCATTTTGAGCGCGTGGCGCTCCGTCTCATCTTCCGCAAGCCGGACGCGACCCGCGCCCATATCGAAGCTGCCCTCCTGCACGACGCGATGATGGAGCGCGGCGGCGGACGCAAGATGCTCGATGCTCTCGGGGTCAGCCGGGAAGCCCGCGAGATCATCGAGATCCAGACCCCGCCTCCGAACGCGGATTACTACCGCCGCTTCCAGGATGTCGGCCCCGCCGAATGCGCGATCTATCTCGACTACATCCGCAATCTCTGCGCCTCCGGCAATCAGCCCGCGATCCAGATGAAGCTCGCCGACATCACCGATACCATCGAAGCCTGCCGTACTGGGCGAACGCCCCTGCTGATCGATCAGTTCATCAATCGCTACGAGCCGAGCCGGAAGCTGCTCGAGCAAGCGTTGGGATCGGAGCTGGGTTAGCGGGGTGATGCGGCTGGCAGGATGACATCATGCCACTGTTTTGCCCGACGCGTCCAATCGATTCGGAAAAACATTAATCGTCAATGACTTCGCTACTGTGCATGGGGTTGTTTTCGAAATTCTTGCCGTAGTCGGTCACCGAAGTGTCCGGCATGCGCTGATCACGCGCACGCCTAACCGGCGGGAGGAAACTCCACGCCGACGATCAATCCACCCGACAGATGATTTGAGAAAAATGGTCGGAGCGAGAGGATTTGAACCTCCGACCCCTAGTCTCCCAGACGAAGGCGATACCATAACGAAGCGTAACGAGACTGAACGATCAAGTAAGCTGTAAACACTTTATTGAACTAGATAATTTTGATTTGTCGTGGCATGTTACGAACGCGGGGTAACAGCCACTAACGGGGATGGGACGTTACCCTCCAGCACCTTGGGGTAACGGTATGGGCAAGACTAGGGCGCTATCCAACCTGGCGATCGAACAGCTTAAGCCGCGCGCGGTCCGTTATGAGAGGTCCGACGGCGGCGCCGCCGGCCTATTTCTGGTCGTCCACCCATCCGGCGTGAAGTCTTGGGTCTTCCGCTTCCGGTCCCCCGTGGAGCGCGCCGCCGGCCAACGCGCACCCAAGAAACTGACACTCGGACCACTCGCGCACACGCCCTCCCCGGCCAGGCCGCAGATCGGCCATCCTCTAACCCCCAGCCAAGCCCGAATGCTGGCCACGGCCGCCGCGGAGGACGTGCGGCGCGGGATCGACCCCACCCATGTCCGGCGCCAGGAAAAGGCCGAAGCCAAGCGCGAGGCCGTCCGCGACAATACGATCGACGCGGCCATGATCGAGTTTTTGAAGCGCTACAAAGGCCGCAAGCGCCAAGGGCTGCGGGAATCGACCCGCCTGCTGACAGCCCACTACTTCGGCCTTAAGCCGGATCCGGAGACCCCCGGGGAATGGGAAAAGACCGGGAACGGCGTGCTCGAAAAATGGTCCGGCCGCATTCTGACCTCCATTACGAAACACGAGGCAATCGTGTTGCTCGACGCTCTGGTCGATTCCGGTCGCGGCGTGACGGCGAATCGGACCTTGACTACCCTCAAGACGTTCTTCGACTGGTGCGTCGACCGTGACATGCGGGAAGCCTCTCCCGTCGCTTCGCTTGACGCCTTCGCCCGTGAAACCGAACGAGAGCGCAAGCTCTCCGCCGCCGAGCTGGTTGCCGCCTGGAAGGTCGCCGATCGTGAAGGTTACCCCTTCGGCCGGCTCGTGCAATCCTTAATCCTGCTTGGACAACGGCGCGACGAGTTGCGAGAGCTGCCACGGTCCGAACTGGACCTGCACGGAACACCTATCGTGCTCGACGACGGCAGCCGTTGGAATGAGCCGCTGTGGACGATCCCGAAAGAGCGAACGAAGAACGGTCGTGAACATCTTGTGCCGCTCTGCCCGCAGGCTGTGGCGCTGTTGAAGTCGCTTCCCACTATCAAGGGAAAAGGACTCTTATTCACGACAACCGGTGAAACGCCCGTCAGCGGCCTGTCGAAAGCGAAGAAACGTTTCGATGAAGCCATGCTAGCCGAGCTGCGCAAGGGCAATCCGAACGCGCAATTGGAGCCATGGACACTGCACGACTTGCGCCGGACCTTCTATTCCGGCCTACAGGCGCTCGGGTTCTCGATCGAGATCGCGGAAGCGTGCGTCAACCACTCGTCTGGCGCGATCCGCGGCGTTGCCAGAGTATACGCTCGGCACAAATACCTCCGCGAAAAGACGCAGGCCTTTACCGCGTGGGCGCGATACGTTGATGATCTGGTGAATAATCGTCCTGCCAGCAACGTGTATCCGTTCCAGAGGGAGCAGGCATGAGCACCGCCCCAATCCTCGATTTGCTATTTGAAGTCGAAGGATTGATTTATCTGCTTGCAGACGAAGATTTGGCCGCTTGGACGCAGGAACGCTGTGACGAAATCCGCGATGCGCTGATGGCGAAGAATGCCGCCGCCGCAGCATGGGCCGCGTGCCAGCTCGGTGAACGTCTCGGCGAGATCCGGCACCTCGGAGAAATTGCGCGTCGACTGGAACGAGAGGAAGACGAACGCGGTCGTTGGCGGCGTCGCAAGCGAGAAAGGACCAATGAACGGCGCGCGGTCTTTGAGGCCGAACGCAAACGCTGTTTTTCAGACGCCGAAGCCTACAAGCGAGCCGCAGTGAAGCTCGGTGTCACCGTAAAGACCATTCGGCGCGATGTGTCTAATTCTTAATTAAGAACTAACGCGGACAAAAGCACGTCAACACAAAAGTGCACTTTTGTCCCTCTCGATAGCGGGATGTGATGAGTCGTGAGACCTTGTGCGTAACACATGAGGTCTGCATGTCCATGGACGATCCGAACGCTCTCATCCCCACTTCGCAGCTCCGCGCCCGCTATGGCGGCGTGAGTCACATGTGGGTCGAGCGCCGTCTCAAAGACGATCCCGACTTCCCTCGCCCGCTCTACATCGCGAAGCGTCGCTTTTGGCGTCTCGGTGAACTCGCCGCATGGGAGCGCGACGTCGCAGCCCGCCGCCAGCCCGTTGCTGCCTGACGTTGACAATCAACATTCGATGCGAACCAGCAACATTCTCCGCGCGACGCCACCGCTTAAGCCACTCCTAGATCACTCTACCGAGACCAAGACATGCCGCTAAGAATCGTCGAACCGAACCTCGAAAATGTGAAACCGGAGTTGCACGGTTTGTACGTCAAGGATGCGACGTCGGGGCTCTATCATCTCGAACTGTCAGACCTGAAAACCTACGTTGAAACACACGTATCTCCGGTCGAAAATGAGCTTAAGCTTGCTCGCGAGAATGAGCGAAGACTAGCACTTAGCGCAGCGCTACGAAATGCAAACGTGTTGCAGGATGTCGACGACCTACTAGTTCAACGCTTCGAACATCGAATCGCACTCGACAGTGAAAACGGACAGCGGGTCATCTCGATCCTGGCTGAGGACGGGACGTTCTTGACCGGAAAGGACTCGAGCGGACGCGCCACGATCGACGACCTTGTCAAAGAGATCACTGCGAAGTTTCCCTCGATGTTCAATGGAGGCGGGACGCCCCCGACGGACATCGAGGACCCATCCAGGGCGCCCAGCAAATCCGATTTCAAATCGGAGAAAGAGCGGGCTGCTTGGGTCGAGAAACATGGCCTCGCGGCGTATCAAGCCCTTCCGACAGTCGCGGCCAAGAAGTCGATCGCGCGGAAATCAGATTTCAGAACCGAGAAAGATCGTGCCGCTTTCGTCAATACAAAGGGGCTTTCCGCCTACAACGCGCTACCTGACTAACATCCGGGCGGACCAATATCGGGCCACTACTGACTTTGACGAGACCGTCGCATGATCCCGGGAAACTTGAAACAGATCGTCCTCGACTTCGAAACCGCCCTGTTGGACGGTGTTCGCAGCGGCGCAGATGAAGCGGGGCTGACCAAGGTCCGCGATTTCGCATTCGACCGCTTGCGCGAGGTTAAGGATGGTCCGTCGCCGCCGCCTCTAGAGACCATCTACGACTTCGCTGCGGAGATCACTTTCAAGTTGCACATGGCATTGAAAGCGATCCGGACATGACCGCGACCAACATCGTTATAAGCCCCAAGCATCAGGCGATCCACGTTGTCACCGACGCGGCAAGTTACGATCGCAACGGTGTTTTGGCCGGCTTCGTACCGAAATTCTATACCGTACCAGGCTGGCCCGGCGGAATTGCGATTCGAGGCATGACGATTGCCACGCCAGTCCTCGGCTACGAGTTGACTAACGCGTTCGCAACGTTCGACGACCTTGTCGAGTGCATCGAGATCGTTCTGCCTTCGATCGTGAATCGCTGGCAGTTCACCGATCATATCGAGATGCTTTTGGTCGGGTTCTCCGAGGCCCGCGGAGGCCCCGAAGCATACGTCATCGAAACGACCGATCAGACACCGATCGGCGTTCCCGACGGTACCAAGGGAGAATATCTCCCCGGTCCGTTCACACTGCAACGATTGCCTAACGTCATCGCCGGTCCCGTAATTCCTAGCGAAGTCATTATGAACGCTTGGTTCGAAGGTCTGTCCGAAGACGACGAGCCGGCGGTTCTGGAAAACAAGCTGCGCAAAGTCATCGAAATGCAGCGCCACGCGCTCTTTGACGATCGCATTCACTGGATCGGCGGATATGCGCAGCACACGACAATCACCCGCGAAGGAATTATCCAATGTCGACTTCAAGACTGGCGCTCGGAAGATCAGATCGGGCAAATGATCAAGCCGGCGCCCATCGATTGGCCGCGGTGGAACGTCGCGCATGGATTTTCGCCGGGCCGCCGGCTCGCGGGCGGATAGGCTCCTACGGCGCGGTATCTCAGCGGATTGCGCTTCTCGGTCAACTGGCAACCGTCGAGGATCAGGTCAAGGCAAAGGAACTTGAACTTGCTGCGGCGGGGCTGCAAGGCGTTGGCGTTTCCAAAGAGCAGCGCGACGCGATCCTGAATGCAACGCGCGCGCAGGCGGAAATGTCGCGTGTGCAGGATCAGGCTAGCATCGGCGTTTTCAGTTTCAAGGACGCCAGCAAGGCCGCCGCCGACACGCTGCAGAGCTGGGTCGACCGGGGCTTGATCGATCCGACCAATCTCGAACAGTTTAGCAGTGCCTCAAACCTTGCCGCGAAATCCGTCAGAGCACTCGCCGATCAGGCCAAGGTCGCCGGCTCCATGCTGCCCATGTTCCAGCAGTCGTTGAACGACGCTGGCGACGCGTGGAAGCAGCTCGATGGGCTCATGACCGAGGGAATGAACGTCAATAGGTCGTTCTTCGTCGAGATCGGACAGCAGATCCGGAACGGCGCGAGTGCCTGGGATGCGTTCAAGGACGCCGGTCTCAACGCCCTCGGCAAACTGAGCGACAAGCTGATGCAGATGGCGGCCGACAATCTGTTCGCGTCGGCATTCGGCGGCTCGTCGTCAGGCGGTGGAATTTCCGGCTTTATTGGTTCGTTGTTCGGTGTCGGTGGGTCTGGCACCGTGGCAAATGGCGGGATCGTGCTCGGCGGTCCGTCCGGCCCTGGCGTGTTCGCCGCCGCCAACGGCGGTACGTTCGGCCCGGGCTGGGGCGTTGTTGGCGAGCGCGGCCCCGAGCTGATCAATGTCCACAAGGGCGGCGTTACCGTCGTTCCGAACCACATCTCCAAGCCGTTCCTGCCCGGCTTCGCCGACGGCGGCACGATGTCTCCGAACGGCATGGTCTCGCGCCTGGCGGCGGCCGCGGGTGGCGGCAGCCCGTCCGTGGTCATGCAGGACAATCGGCAGATCAACATCGGCCAGGGCGCGTCCGCTGAGACCGTGACGCAGCTCCGCGAGGAATTGGCCCGCGATCGCGCCGCCCGCTACTCGGACACGGTGCGGATCGTGCAGAGCGCGAAGAAAAGGCGGGATCTATGACGCCGAAGCAAAAACGGCAAAACGGTCGGCCGCGGGAGCAGTCGCCGCCGTTGCCACCGGGCGAAATGCTCGATCCAGAATTCAACGATTTGTACGAGGCCAACGCCGAATGGTGTGCTTGGCGCTGGCCAACACCGGAACGCCGCAGGAGCAGAGAAAAATGACCAGGGAGAACGACCTACCGCAAAAGCAAGCCGACGTTGAGGGCTTCGTATTCAAGCCGGCCGGCAGCGAGACTTGGCAAGTCTGGCAGAAGCTCAGCGGCGAACAAGTGCGAGTCGAAGAAACGGCACATACTGATTCCTCGACCGCCACAACCGCCCCGGAATTTCACAACCTGCCGCCGGAACTCGGCGAACCACCGAAGGAAGCGCGCGGGTGGATCGCCTTCCAACCCGCGACGGGAAAAGCCTGGCGGAAGATCGCTGGAAAATGGCTGCCGATCGTTGAAGCAAACGCCCTTATCGAAGCAAGGAAATCTCGATGACCGCACTCGCCAGTTATTCCACCGGGACCGTCACGGTTTCAGCCGGCGGAACGACCGTTACCGGCACCGGAACGATCTGGTCCGGCGTCAATGCGCGCCCCGGCGACATTCTGCAAATCGGCAATTTCCAGACGATCATTGCCAACGTTCCCGACACCGATACGTTGACCATTCCGCCGTGGGGCGGCGGCGCGCAGACGGATGTTGCGTACACGATCTGGCAATGGTTTCCGCAACGCGTTGCCGGCGCGCAGGTGGCGGCGGATGTGAACAAACTGGTCGCGGCGCTGAACACAAATGGCGTGCCTGTTATCGTTCCTTCCGGCGCAACCGAGCCGGATCCGTCCCTCGGTGAAGAAGATCAATACGCGATCCAGCCAGGGACGTATAAGTTTTGGCTGAAGACCGGCGGTTTGTGGGTTTATCAAGGCATCTACAAGGGGCTCCAACTCAAGGGCGCATGGGATAGCGGAACCGCCTATACTGTCGGTGATGTCGCCACGCTGAGCGGTTCAAGCTACGTTTGCGTGTCGGACCACACCAACCACACGCCACCGAACGCTACGTACTGGCAATTGCTGGCGAGCAAAGGTGACATAGGCGGCACAGGACCAACCGGCTCCGGCTACGGCGGCACCTCAACGACGTCACTCACGATCGGCACTGGCTCCAAGGCGTTTACCACGCAATCAGGTCTCGCTTACACCGACGGTGCGCGCGTGCGGGCCACGGCGACCGCTGGCGCCACCGGATGGCTAGAAGGCGTTGCGACATACAGCGGAACGACGCTGACGATAACGAGTGACAAGTCCAGCGGGACCGGCACAGGCACGGCGTGGAATTTCAATGTCGTGGGTGAGCCGGGCGCGGGTGATCTGTCGAGCGCGAACAATCTGTCCGACCTGGCAGATGCGGCGACGGCGCGCGGCAATCTCGGGTTGACCGAAAGCATCGTCACGGCGACGATTGGACACCTGCCGGGTATCGCGTCCAACACCGCTGCATCGACCGGCGAAGTCGGTGAGGTGATCTCTGCGAGTGGAACGTCGGGCACGCTGTCGAGTGGTGTTACCGCCGCTCTTGGTTCCGTCCCGTTCACTGCCGGTGATTGGGACGTTACTGCCACTGTGCAGTTCAACACAGGCGGCGCGACCAGTACGACCGATTATTACGTGTCGCTTTCTGCGACCAGCGCCAGCGTTTCGGCCCCCTATGGAACTTCGCGAGCGTTGCACGAGCGCATCCCCGCCGCGGCAGACCATAGCAACGGCTTCACCATTATGCCGACGCAAGCGCTGCTCAATGCCACCACCACGCTCTACATCAACGCGCAGGCCGTCTATACAGGCTCGGCGACTACTGCCACATGGTCCATTCGGGGCCGGCGGATGCGGTAGGATCGACAAGCGACGTTGGGACTACGAGGATCCGCAGTCGATCCGGGTCAACTCCAGTCCGGCTTCGGTATAATTTTGATGGCTCCGCGTGGTCTCGGAGGCGTATCCCCAGCATGCGGCATCAAATACATTCCATGCCGTTGCCGAAAAAAGCCTTCGACAGCCGGCCAGAACCGACCGCCCATCACTTCGTCAATCCGCGGTAATCCGTGCTTGTCCTCAAGATAGCGTGCCTTGGCGGGCCACTCGCGGGCCCGCTTGGCACCTAGCACGAGCACGGCAATTTCGGATTCGGAAGGGTAAAGGGGGATGGTCATATTCTACGTCGCCGGCTTTGCGGGCTTGCGAGCGGCAGCAACCGATGCGGCCGGTGCAGGCGTTTCCATGCTAATCTTAAGCTCATCGAGCGTCTGTTGCGTCCGCACGGCGCCTTCACCACCGTTGACCGGAGTAATGCGCTCGAAGGCCGAACCGGGATTGGTAACGAACATGCCGGCCGCGACGACACGGGTCGTGTCACCGATCGGGGCAAATGTGAACACGATCCGCTCGGCAGGGATCCCGTCATATTTGGAGCCGAGCAACAGGGCTGCCCCAAAGTTTTCGGATGGCTTTTCGACCTGCAGCAGATACTCGGTATCCTTGGTCACGTTGAAGCGCTTGTCCAGTGCGAGAGACAATAGCCTCGCCTTGATCGCGGCAGTCGTGGCGCGGATGGTGACTTCCGGCTTTCCGCTTGCGGTATTCGGCGCCTGCGCGGCCGTCTGACATCCGGCGAGAACGACGGCCAAAACGGCCGCCAGTGTGCAATGGCGAAGAAACATGAACGCCCCCTAAATGGGAGCATTGAAGCGCAACCGCGGAGGGGATGCAACTACTACTTTCTGTGCAAAGAATTGCTATTGTAAATTGTCAACATTAGATGCGCTGCGCCCATGCTATTCGCCAGTTATGACCCTCTGGCCCGATCAAATCGCATAACCCCCCGCGGGGCATGTCGCGTGATGAAGCTGCTCGCTACGTAGGCGTGAGGACGGGATGGTGCAGCGTGAACGCTGCGTCGAGCTGCAGCCGGTCCCATATCAGCCGCCCATCCACAGTCGATTCCATCGCGCTCGACATAAGCCGCTACGCGATCTGGCAACGATTGATGGCAGTTGTGAACTGGTTCACAGATCGGAAGAGAAAAGCTCACTACCGTGGAGGAGCGGGGCCGCGGATTCTACGCTCTTGCGATGGATTGGTATGTCAGTCACAGGAAGACGACGACGATGATTGACGACCAATTGGTCCGTGCGCATCGCAACAATATTCAACGCTATCGTTTCTTGTTGCAAACCACTCTGACGGAGTTCGAGCGGCAGTTTGTCGAAAGGCGCCTGAGCGAGGAGCAATCAAAGCTGGACACGCTAGCCGGCTCGGGCTCAAGCGATGCGTCCTGCACCAAAGACAACCACGCGACCCAGCTCACCTGAACCCGGCCCTTTGGCGGAGAGTTGTGAGGAGTCGCGCCCCCAAAGGAGCGACGGTCTTCAAGACCGCAGGCAGACCACCTCGTCTGGACTCTCCAAACTAAACAACCTGGCGGCACGTGAGGACACCGGCACGCCGAGGGCCAGATATGCCAACCTCTTCATCTCGCGACGACCGCGGGTGACGGTGTCCAAGATCAGGCCCGAAGAAACCGACAGCATGGCCATGATCATCAGTCCCATTGACAATACCGCCGTGGGGAGCCGCGGCACCAATCCGGTTTCCAGGAACGTGATGATGATCGGTACGGCAAACCCAATCGACATTGTTGCTAGCCCTACGGCGATGCAGGTAAAAAAATGAAGGGGCCTCTCCGACCGGTATAGCTTCAGCATCGTGGCAACGATACGGATCCCATCTCTCCAGGTGTTGAGCTTAGAACGGGACCCGACAGGCCTCGCAAAATAGAGCGTATCGAGCTCTCCAACTGGCAACGACAATTCCAACGCATGCACGGCCAACTCGGTCTCGATCTCGAATCCGTTCGACAGCGCTGGAAAGGACTTCACGAACCGACGTGAAAAGACGCGATAGCCTGATAGGATATCTTTGAAGGCTCGCCCGAAGATCAGCGATAGAAGGCCTGTCAGCATCCGGTTCCCAGTCCGATGGCCGCGCCGATACGCTGCCTCGGATTGATCCACACGAACGCCAACCACCATATCTAACTGTTCGGCGATGAGCTTATGAATGAGGTACGGTGCGCTGGATGCGTCATAGGTAGCATCGCCATCGACAAGGACGTAGATGTCGGCCTCAATGTCGGCGAACATCCGCCGGACCACATGTCCCTTTCCCTTGGCGCGCTCACTGCGCACCACCGCCCCGCTCTCCACCGCCATCGCCGCAGTGCGATCAGCACAGTTGTTCTCGTAGACGTAGACTTCGGCACCGGGTAAGGCGCTACGGAAATCTCTCACGACCGTGCCGACGGTCGCCTCCTCATTGTGGCATGGCACCAAGACGGCGATCTTGAGCTGCGAGAGGCTCATTGAATCTCTCGCATTCGAAAGCCGTCTCGCGACGACCATCGGCGCGCCGCTACGAAGATCTGCCTAGCGTCCGTCACGCGGGCCGCCATAAGGGCCGCGGCCGCTACAACGCCGATCGCCGCTGCTGCGCTTCTCGATACAAAAAACGCATGGATCTGACTGTGATTGCTCAAAATCTCAAACCACACGATAGGGATCAGGGCCGGCCAAGCCAACGCCAGTGGAGGTCGCCGCAGTGGTAAGCGGAAGATCAACAGTACCGGCAGAAGTATCAGCATCCCCCAACTCAAGAATGCGTTGGTGAAGACCTTAGCCGTCGCCGCAAGTGGGAAATGCCATACCTTGACGTTGGCACCACTAATCCTGAACAGGGCGGTATCGATGACGTCAGTCTTAATATCGAACGATGGCTCGACGATAAAAGCTGCCACCCATTTTGCTACCCAGGTAGCGCCATAGGCCGAAAACCAAGTCGCGACGCAGATCAAAGCGATCGGAGCGCCGCGACCAGCCGCGACAAGAAAGAACGCCAATAGCATCGGCATCCACGGCGGGTTGACCAAGAAGTCGACGAAATTGAAAAGTGTGCCGAAGGCGGCCGCCATCACAATCAAGACAAGGTCCGCCGCCCGCTTCCTGATCGCGGCGGCGAAGATGGCGGCGCCTCCTAGGATAACGGCCGTACTAATGGCATGTGGCGTAATTTGCCAGATGCGCACGAAGTCAGACATGAATAACACCGGTGCGCATAGTCCAATCGTCGCGGCCACACCGATCAGCTTGGCCGCTTCAGAACAGAAGAAGACAGCCAAAACCACCAGAACCAGCAGATTTAGAAGCTTGAGCACCAGGATTGGAAAAGCCGACGCCAGCGGTGCACCGTAGAGCCGGTAGCCATGCCAATAGCGAGAGTACCGGTGCCATGTGACGGACGTTGGGTCAGCAGCGGCCGCCTTCAGATCATCACAGGAATGCCGCTCAGAAACGGGTCTAGAAGCCGTGATTCCCGCTGCGGCCGCGTCAACGCCTGGCTGGAGCCCTATCCCGAGCGAATAGCAGTCCGTGAAGCGGTCCCCGCCGGTGATCCAGAAATTCTTAGAATGAAAACTCGTCTCAAGAACGCCTGAATCGAAAGCGTCTCGGATGTGCTCCCACGTCCTTTCGTGAGAGATCACCCGGTCCAAGTTCGACATCAGCAAAAAGTAAACTGGTTGCAATGCAGCAACCAAAAGCCCGGCCAGAAGTATGGCCGGAAAGTAGCGTTTCAACATCGCCCCCTTGCCCAGAAAGCGGGCAACGCTACCACTACAACCAGCGATCGCGCAAGATGCTGGTCACTCTGGCGGGCTTTGAGATCGGCCTCAACGCCTGTTCTCCACTGGGCTTAGGGAGCGTAAGCCGTCTCGGGCCGAACACTTCGATTGCGCATACCGCGCGACTCAACGCGGCAGCAGAAATAGAAACTACCCATCGCGCCGGGGCAGCACGGGCCGCATCACCGTTCACGAAACAGTTCGGATTTCCGTATGTGGCAAACTGTTCCGAACCCTACCTGCCGCCTCTGCGACTAGCTTGAGGCCAAGATTACCGCCGGGCGTCTACCTCCTTCTTTGGACGCCCGCCCTTCTACAGATATCGCGCGGGCGGCTTAGTATGCGGGCTCTGCTTAGGCCTTTTTGACGACGGATTCCGTCCGGGCGCGCGCAGACTCCACTTGCTCTCCCGCAGCAGTTGCGCTTGCATGGTGCTCTCGACGGGGGATTTTTTAGCATGCGCATTTTGGTGATGGCGGCCGCCTGCACCACGCTGGCTGGCTGCATGACAGCCGGGGAGACGGTTTGGTCGCTCGGATAGCATGGTACGCTCTCTGAAGATATTTGCTGTTGCCGCCGCTTTCCTTTCGAGCGCATGCATGCCTGGAGTTGCGGCCTGCGGAGACAATGGTGGCCCAGGATATCGGAACCAGTCTGGAAAGTGCGTGGGCTGGGAGGCGCTTGCGCGTCAATGTGGCAATCCGCCGTCCACACACTGTAGACCCGAGAACGTTGCCACGGGATCGGATGATGCTGCGGTCAAAGGAGCAACTATCCGGTCATTGATGGATCGCTCGCATGCTGCCAAAGGTACCGCAAGTCGATAGAGGCCGCTGGCGCGAGTTCTTCGTTAACTCAAGTATCGGTGTAGTCGCGCTCATCATCGGGCTAGTGGCGCGCAACGTCCCTACTGGCGCCGCCGTCGATCCGGCGACAGCCCCCACGTATTGGGCGCAAGCAGCGGGAGATCTCGATCAATGGCAAAGGATCGACTTCCGGTCGGAGCGGCTCTCCGTCCGACCGGCGCCACAGATCAAAGTCGTCATCCAGACCCGAGGGCCTGCCCTGAAGGGCCTCATCCGCATTCCCGGTGCTCCCGCCTCCAACTTTGATACCGGCAAAGGGCTTACCGCGGTCGACCTCATCAATACCGGCGACCAAATCAAGGGATATAGGGAGATCGTGGCATTGGAGATTGTGTTCACGCAGGCCATGCCGGGCCAATTCTACCAAGTCTTTCCAGTGGACTGTGGTAGCAGAGATTAGGCTCGCCTAGCCATGATTGTGACCGAAATCCAAGACCAGGCGATAGCTGCCCGAATGGCGCTGATTGTCGGTGCAGACCGGTTCGATCGACTCTTTCGAGCCGTCCGGTTCGACGAAGTGGATGGCGATGTCCTTTACGTCTACGCCCAAGACGAAGATGCGGCGGCAGAAATGGAAGACGAGTTCGCGCTTCACATCTCCATCGTCGCCTCGAAGATCCTCAATCGCCAGATCAATGTAGTGCTCGTGCTTCCGCGGCAACTTATGAAGCCTCAAGTATAGCTGAACGCGTCATCTGACCGAACGAAATGGCCGAGCAAACATTGAATGATCTGGAGGATCGGCCATGACAACACCCAATCCATCGCGCAATAAGTCCGGTGCAAAACCTAACATCGACCGCAAAGGCGCATCTCAGGAGTCGATCATCGAGGAGTCCGAAGAGTTTAAGGACGGAGGTCGCGACCTCGTGCACGGAGAAGGCGGCACTATCGACATCCCCACCAAGCCCGGCGATTTGTCTAGGGACGATTAGGCTGGCTTGGAACCTATCTGGCGAGAAGCGCGTTGATTTTCGTGATTGAAGGAACGTTCGCGAGATGAGCGAAACTGTTCTGGTTGTTGATGATGAGCCGGCAGTCCTTGACGCGATCGGGGACATGCTGGAGGGTCTCGGTTGCCAAGTCATCCGCGCCCAAAGCGGCGCGGACGCGCTCGACCGGCTAAAACAGAACGAACACATCTCCATTCTCATCACCGATATCAGCATGCCCGGCATGGACGGTCATGAGCTGGCCGAGTTAGCCAGACGCGTCCGTCCTAAGCTGAAGGTGCTGCAACTGTCCGGCCGCGAGCCCCGGCGCGGCGGCCTCCCGATGATCAGAAAGCCGTTCTCGTTCGAGGAACTCGCCGGCGTCATGCAGCGGATCAGCTGAACGCAGGCAGAAGACAGCTGCCAAAAGAAAAAGCCCGCAGCGGATGTTCCCGCGCGAGCTGAACCGAACTCTTTCGATGATGCCATTGTGCCGGTGTTTTGCCCGTCGCGGCGAACGCGGAAGAAGGCGCCCTTCCTCCCAGTTTGATATGTGGCGCGCAACGGGCTTGCTTCAAGCCCCTGTTCCTGCCGTAGAACCCGTGACCCAGCCAACGACATCGAGGGGTCACATGCCCGTATTGCTTCCAAAGTCGCGTTCAAACCACGAGGTCCATCGCACCAGCGCGCGCGCCGCGGCGAGCGCCGATCATGCCGTCCTCATCGCCGGCGGCGGCCCCACCGGATTGATGCTGGCCGCCGAGCTCGCGCTCACCAAAATCGACGTCGCCGTGATCGAGCGGCGCGCTGATCAAGCGTTGGTCGAGACCCGCGCCGGCGGCTTGCATGCGCGAACGCTCGAGATCCTTGATCAGCGCGGCATCGCCGAACGCTTCCTGCGCGAGGGCCAGATCACCCAGCTCGCGGGTTTCGCCTGGACCAGGCTCGACATCAGCGACCTCCCCACGCGGCATCCCTACGGGCTCGCGCTGCGACAGGCCCACATCGAGCGCATCCTGGCCGATTGGGCCACCGAGCTCGGGGTCGCGGTCTATCGCGACACCGAGGTATCAGGTTTTGCGCAAGACGAGGCCGGCGTCCACGTCACGCTCTCGGGCGGCAAGGTGCTGCGCGCAAACTATCTCGTCGGTTGCGACGGCGGCCGCAGCGTGGTGCGCAAGGCGGCCGGCATCGACTTCGCCGGTTTCGAGCCGACGCTGAGCAATCTCATGGCCGAGGTCGAGATGCGCGAGGCCCCTAGGTTCGGCCTGCGCCACGACGCGCTCGGCTTCCATGGACTCAGCAAGACCGAGAGCGGGCGCGTGCTGGTCGTCGTGACGGAAGCAACGCTCGCGCGCAGCGGCGAGCCGGGCTTGCGCGATCTCAGCGGGGCCCTCAATGCAGTCTATGGCACCGATTTCGGCGTGCAGAACCCCGCCTGGATCTCCCGCTTCACCGATTCCGCCCTGCAGGCGAAGTCCTATCGCAAGGGCCGCGTGCTGCTCGCCGGCGATGCCGCGCACATCCACCACTCCGTGGGCGGCCAGGGCCTCAACCTCGGTGTGCAGGATGCGGTCAATCTCGGCTGGAAGCTGGCGCAGGTGGTCAAGCGCATCTCGCCCGAGAGCCTGCTCGACACCTATCACGACGAGCGCCACCCCGTGGCCGCACGCGTGCTGAAAAACACCATGGCGCAGATCGCCCTGCTCCGCCGCGGCGACGACGGCCGCAAGGCCGCGCGCGAGGTGATCTCCGAGCTGCTCGCCATGGACGAGCCGCGACAGCGTCTTGGCGCGATGATGAGCGGGCTCGACATTCGCTATGATCTCGGCGCAGACCACGCGCTGCTCGGACGCCGCATGCCCGATCTCGATTTTATGGTCGACGGCCGGCCGCTCAAACTGTTCACGCTGCTGCACGGCGCGCGCGGCGTGCTGCTCAGTTTCGGACAGCGCAGCAGCGTCAGGGCAACGCCCTGGGCCGATCGCATCACTATTGTCGATGGCGACTATGACGGCCCATGGCAGCTTCCGGCCATCGGCGATGTCGCCGCGCCCGCCGCCGTGCTAGTGCGGCCGGACGGCCATGTGGCCTGGGTAGGAGATGGGAGCGAACGGGGACTTGCGGAGGCGCTGACTGCCTGGTTCGGACCGATCACTACTGCGTAGTTTCTGTGGACCGATCCAGATCAGATGCCGTCGGCTTGGTCAGAAAAGCCAAGTTGCTTAAGCGTCGCTTGATCGTTTCCATTATTCCGGCGACAGTCCCATATCGTCGCAACCCAAAACGCTCCTGGTTTCTCTCACTGAAGCGCAACTCGCGACCAACCAATTGAGACGCAGGCATCAGGAGGTAGTCCTTTATCTCTCGATTACCCTCATTCAACCTAACCACGACGATCAGGCCGGGAGGAAGATGCCGGCCACGTATGATGACCCAACTCGGATGTGTCGCACCATGAGAAAGCCGACTGCGCGCCACGCGAAAGGATATTGCGACGGCGTGAATCTTGAGTATCTGATGAGCTTGATTGAGCCTGACATCCTCGCCAGATTTGGCGAGCCACGCCGCGATCTTTCGGGCTAGGGCTTTGACCATATCGCGGCGAACGGTTCGAGACTCGACGTACTCGTAGCTTCGCTTAGGACTGTAGCCGATCAGGCGATAAGCCGCCCTCAAGCTGCCGAAACGCGTCAGGTATGCTACCGAGCTAGGTATACCCTCTGTCTCATTGATAATGTCCCTACTCAGCCGCCCTCTTCGGTGAAGCAAGACCCTCAATCGCTTGAGCATTTCCTCATCGGACACCCCCCAGCAGTGTCGTCGATCTTCAAGTATCTGCTGCGCCTTCGCGAAAATTTCCTTGTCGACTACTGGCTCGAAAGCGTCTTCCTTCTTGATCCAATCTGCCGGAGGATTTTCTTTTCGGACTGTTCGCAGTCTCGCACTATGGCGATTGTAACGATTGGTGCCAATGTAGTTGTCGTTTTGTAGCAGGTAGTGGATTTGGGCGAAGGTCCATGGCCGTCCCCGATTGCGGGCATCACCAAGATTGAGCTCCCGCGCAATCTTCGTCTCGGTAAGATGACGTTTCACGAAAAAATCAAATATTAGCCTCACCATCTCGATTTCGTGTTGCGGTCCTGGACGTAGGATAACGCGGTCGGTTTGAAGCGACTTCCATTGACCGGTCTCCATTATTCCTTTGGATCGGCCGTTTTCATCAATCAGTTCTCTGCGAAGTCCGAAGCTCGGGTGGCCGCCCTGTCGAAAGCCAAGCCTTGAGAGATGGCACGCGCCAGTGTGCACCTTGACCCCAAGTTCTCGACTGTATTCAGCTGCCATCACCCGTTTGATGTTCTTAATAATGCCCGAAATGACACTCCCATCGTTCTCAAATTGCTCTGCGCAATAGCAAACCGTCATTCCTGCTTCCCTGCAGATAAATTCGTAGTGAGCACTTTCATCAATGTCTTGAAAGCGCCCCCAGCGGCTGACGTCGTAGATGAGGATGTGATCGAAATTCACGCGGCCTTGACGGACGTCCGTAATCAAACTGGTCAAACCCGGTCTGTTTCTGATCCCGAGACCACTTTCGCCGTCGTCGCGATAAGTTCGCACGATCTCTAGTCCGCGCGCTTGCGCGTAGGTCGCAATCGCCGCAGCTTGATTTTCGATCGAGTAGCGCTGGTGGTCCGTCGACATTCTAACGTATTGCGCAGCGCAGAGCGTCCGCTGTGCTTTGGGTAAAGAGACTTTGTGCGGAATGAGCGCGTTGATCATCGGACGTCGCCTCACCTTGCGCCTAGGCAATTTACGACGGCCAGCGAGCGGCGTGAAGTTCACGTCTTAGAACGGGCTACTCCAAGAGCACCCATACTTCACCACCCAGGTCAGAATGGCTGTCGCAAGGGCCACGATCAATCCGCCCCAACTCGATGTACGGCGCGCTGCACTGATCGACCGCAGATAGAGGAACGCACCTAATAGCGTGCCGTAGTTCCTCCTGAAGTCTCCATTGAGCTTTGCGATGTTGGCAAGATCAAAGGTATCGATTTCGCCGGCCATTGCGCTGGTCCCCTCTTGATTGAAGCCAGCGTCCTATAAACTCCTGTTTTGCCCGACGGAGCAAGCGAAATTCGCTTTATCAAAAATCTTTTAGGTTTGCGGGGAGTAACTGCCGCAAGCGAGATAGAACCGCCATGATCTTTGCCTTAGCAGAAGGGCCCACGCGAAGTGCAGCGTTGCCCGGGGACTGTCGAGGGCATGGGTGTCGGCACGCTAGGGGACTGCACGACCACCGTAGTTTGCGCCGGCGCCGCGCTGTCAATAGCTATCGCCGTCGTGCGAGCGCTATCTAACTGAGCACGGCAATTTACGTAGGCATCGGTGCCCTGCCGAGCCCCGTAGCCCTGACACTTTTGATCGTCTTTGGCATTGCGTTCCGCAATAAGTTGCTCGCTAGTGAGGCATCCGCCCAACGACAAGCTAAGCGCCAAGATGGCCAGAACGCGCATTAAGATATCCCCCAAACAAGAATATTGCTCGTATAGAACCGCAACCGCAGAGCGAAATCAACATGCGGCACTGAGCAAAACATGGTAGGCGCCGCAGCGGCGAACCAGCCGAATCACGTACGATAGTTGGAGCGGATAGGCTCAGTGTCGCGCTTGACCGAGTTGAGGTATGCGGTCTCGGCTCCGTCGCAAAATCTAGCGGCTTGCCTCTTGAGCCTCCTCGCGGAATCTATCTCGCATGAGCACCAAATCGCTAGAGGTCATTTGGGGCGGCCGGATCATTGGCTGGGAGAGGCCGCGTGCTGCGCCCTAAACGCGCCACTCCCACCCACCCCGATGGCCGGCAGATGAAGATCACGTTCGGCCAGATGCGCGCGATGGGCTTGCGCGGGGTTCTGGTCTACTGCCACTGCGGCCATCATGTCGCCTTGGACAGTGCCAGGTGGCCGGACGAGGTGCGGCTGTCGGACATCGAACCTCGGTTCGTCTGCCAAGGCTGTGGCAGTCGAGGTGCCGACGTGCGGCCCGACTTCGATCGCGGAAATCCGCGGCTTGCAATCACGGGCAGCTAAGATCGGTAGCCAGCGCCTAGAGCCGCGGTCCAGGGAACTGCCGAATCCAATGACCTTCTTCTGGGTGCTCCGTTTATGGATACACGCAGAGAGAACAAAGCCGGATTGGTTATATTTTCAATTGTTCTGGGCCGGAGAACGCCCGCTGACATGTAGCTTACCGAAAGAGCGGCCTCAGCTGGGCGGCTGAGGCCGTTGGGGTCTGCTCCGGCTTCAGGGGGGCTTTGGGAACGCCGGAGCAGAAAGCCAATTCGCCAGATTGCCACTTGTTCCCGATTGGTAAAGCCGACCGGGAAGTCTTATCTTCGATCCATGCGCACGGCGTACGAGCTTTGCTTGGCTACCGCCAGCAAGCAGGTCCCGAACGGGCCTGACTGGATCCACGAAGTGAAGCACGACGGCTACCGGACGCTAATCATCCGGGAGAACGAGCGCGCGCGCCTGCTGTCGCGCAGCGGCACCGATCGGACCAAGCGTTATCCCTGGATTGCTCAGGCGGCGCTGAAGAACCGGCAAAAGCGCTTTGTGATCGATGGGGAGGCCGTGATCCTTGGGGTGGACGGCTTATCCGACTTCAACGCGCTGCACTCCCACAAGCATGATCACGAAAGTCCAGCTTTACGCGTTCGACATTCTCGCGATGGGCAGTGACAACTTGCGGAGTCTGCCTCTGCACCTCCGTAAGACAAATCTGGTCCGTCATGGGAAGCTAACGTATCACGGCCAAACAGGGTCCTAAATCAAAATAGGCCACTCTCAATTTCAAAGGTCGGAAAGGCTAGCGCCAGGCGGCGAGAACCGACCCATCGCCAAACGCGCGTCAGACGATGGGCCGTCCCGGGTGGATGTCGTGACACTTGGAGTGTCGCGCCACAGACCGAAAATCTAAATTCGCTCGGCATGAGAGTCGTTCCTCCGCCAGTGGGGTCTGACATGACGCACGCTATCCTTCCGGCACCCCGGCCATACGCATGCCCTCAATGAGGCGTTCGCGGCTAGCAAGAGAAATCGGATTGTCTCTTGGTGCATGAGCGCGGAACCGGTGGATTGTGAAGTTCGGATCTAGCGCAAGTCCCGCCTGTACCGCAGTGCGCGCCTGCTCTAGTTCGCCAAGCCGTGCGAGTGCAGCCCCGAGATGGAAATGCGCGATCGAATAGTTTCGGTTTGCATCGAGCCCCCGACGCATCCAACTGACTGCTTGGGCATCGGCACCGAACTGCGCCTTCGCTATGCCGACGTATATCAGCCATTCAGCAGCAAAGGTGTCACGAGGAGAAAGGCGAATTGCCTCGTTCACATGAGATTCGGTTTCTTCGCCCCGACCAAGAAAGAGTTTCGCAAGGCCGATAAGAGCATGAGCACGGGCCAAATTGTGATCCAGCGCTAAAGCCTGCTCGAATTCTGCGATGCTCTGAGCTGCGCGTTTCGTAAATATTTGCACGGCGCCCACAATCGCGTGAGCCGAAGCGTGTTTCGGTGCGAGGGATAACACCTTGGCTATGGTTGTCTCTGCCGCCACAAGCCGCGCCGACCGGTCGTCGGTCATCAAGGAAGCTCCAAGGTTCTGATCAACCCGCGCCAAACCGACCATGGCCTCGATATTTTCGGGATCGAGCGCCAAAGCCTGCTCGAAAAAATGGCGCGCTTGTATCATGTAATCGGGGATTAGCCCCCTGTTGAAGCAACTTCTACCCTGGAAAACCAAATCCATCGTGTCTGGATGCACCAAATGCTCCGCTCGCCGTGCCTCGGCGGCAATGAGTTCGGCATCGAGCGCGTTGGCGAGCCTCGATACGATTTCATCCTGCATGTCAAAGAGGTCGGCAATAGGCTTGTCAAAGCGTTCGGCCCAGAGGTGGTTGCCCGTTTCGGCATCAACCAACTGCACGTTCACGCGGAGGCGGTTACCGCTTCGCTGCACCGAACCTTCAAGTACATAACGGACGTGCAACTCACGTCCCAGCTTCTTTACATCCAAGGCTTTGCCCTTGAACGTGAAGGCGGTGTTGCGTGCAATCACGAACGCGCCACAGATGCGCGATAAGTCCGTGGTCAAACTCTCGGTCACGCCATCAACGAAGTACTCTTGTTCCGGATCACCGCTGAGGTTGGTGAAAGGAAGCACTACTATGGACAGGTGAGGCGCCGAAGCCGTGTCCGACTTTGCGCACACACCATGGGTCGCGGGGCTTTGCTCTTCCCAGACCACGGCAAAGGCACGGACCGGGCGGGCAATGTTTTTAAGGCTCTGCTCACCTATGTCGGCGAACTCGACGCCGACTTTGCCTCGGACGTGATCATACGCAGAGAACGAGATGCAGATGCCGCCGGGCTCTGCGATGGTCTCAAGCCGCGCCGCGATGTTTACTCCATCCCCGAATATGTCATGAGGTTCGATGATTACGTCGCCGATGTTGACCCCCACCCGAAACGCAATGCGACTGCCTTCCGCGTCTCCAATTGTAAGTTCCGCAACTCGGGTTTGGAACCGCACAGCCGCTCGGACTGCTTCAACCGCGCTCGGAAATTCTGCCAAGAACCCATCGCCAGTGTTCTTCACGATGCGGCCACGATGCTCCGTAATCGCAGGACCGACAGCTTCCGTCAGGAGCATTGCAAGTTTGGTATGGGTAACCTCTTCGTTGTCGTGCATTAGCCGCGAATAGCCAACCACGTCGGCGGCCAATATTGCCGACAATCTGCGCTCGACCCGGACTGGCCACTCTTGCACCATGGCCCGCAAATCCAATCCACGGCACACCGTACACCGGATCACAGAGGACTGCCAAACCGCGCCATGACGGGCTGCCGCCTAGCTGATGTTCGTTGCTCATCGGGCTGAAATGTCAGCCGCACTGACTGATGCTGCGGGTACGCGAACGTTTTGAGGGGGTGCCGATATGTCGCTGAATGGCCCGATGGCGAAGTGCGGTTTGGCTCAGGTATCGGGCACACCGGAAGTGACGCGGCGCCGTTCAAACCGGCGCTTCTGACCGCAAAGCGGCTGAGCCCTCGCACGGCATTTGCGACGCAACATTGACATCGGGTGTGACGATCTTGCATTGGGTGCGACGACCAGCAACTGATATCCTAGAGCGGTCTCCTCTCACTAGCTTGGGGCCCCAAATGAGGCGGCGGGAGTTCATTCCGTTTTTCATGATCGCGGTAATCTTGCCGTGTGCGGCATACGCAGAGAAGGGCACGCTTCCGGTAGTTGGCTATCTTGGCTTCGACTCCGCCGAGAAGAGCAAGGAACTGCTTGTCTCCTTTCGCGACGGCCTTCGCTCCAGGGGTTTTGTGGAAAACCAGAACGTTGCAATCGAGTACCGCTTCGCCGAGGGAAAGTATGATCGGTTTCCGGAATTGGCCGCAAACTTTGTTCAAGATCGGGTCCAAGTAATTGTCGCCGCCACCGGTACCAACGGGGTATTGGCGACAACGGCTGCAACAAAGACGATCCCCATCGTGTTTGCAATCGCTATGGACCCTGTATCCCTTGGTGTTGTTTCCAGTCTGAACAGGCCGGGAGGCAACGCGACCGGCGTGAGCATGTACACTCCGCAGCTCACCGCCAAGAGACTTGAGTTCCTGGCCGAGTTGACGCCTGAAGGCGGTTCAATCGCTGTTCTAATCAATCCGACAAATCCCAACGGGAGTGTAGTCGCTTCGGATGCTGAAGCTGCGGCCAAGTCGCTTGGGCGGACAATCCAAGTTCTGAAGGCAAGCACGGACGAGCAAATTGCTATTGCCTTCGGCGAGATCAAAGACCGGAAACACGCTGCGCTTCTTGTCAGTCCAGACGCATTCTACATTGCGCGTCGAGAGAGACTAGCTATGCTTTGCGAGCAAAATCGAATTCCTGCGATCTACGAATGGTCGCTCTTCGTGAAGTATGGGGGGCTTATGAGTTACTCGCCTCGCATCACCGATGTTTCCCGTCAGCTTGGCGTCTATACGGGAAAGATTTTGAATGGTGCTGCCCCCGCAGATCTTCCTGTCGAGCAGCCGATCAAATTCGAATTGGCGATCAATCTGAGAACAGCGAAGACCATCGGACTTTCCATACCGCCCAAACTCCTCGCGCGCGCCGACGAGGTGATCGAATAAAGGACTGGGCCAGTCGCCTTGTGGCCCATCTGCGACCTTGAAGGCCAGCTGCTCTTCGACCGATGTTGACGGCAAACCGGACGTCAGGGGGACAGTTCATTTATGAGGACACGCCTTAGTTCCTTTGTCCGACCATCGATTTACCGACGACGACATACTCCTGAAACAAACCGCTGCTTTCATTCCCACTATCCGGGCGCGATGTTTGTATCCTTAGATGTTTTATCCCGGGGCTGGCTTTGTGGACCTAATCTTTTGACTGGCGAACAGACTTCTGACAAGGCCGCCGCGAAGGCGGCCTTCTCTTTTCGACCGCTAGTGCCGACACCGCCAAGCTCGCCCGCTAGATCTCGCCGTCGGAACGAACGGCCCTAAAGGACTCGAGTCCATGTGTTTGTTCCGTGGAGTTTGTCAGTGGCGTTGCAGCGTCAGAAGCGGAAGGCGATCGGGACGAAGGCGCCCTTCCCCGCCTTTATCGAACCGGTGCTTACCGAGCAGGTCGACCGCGTACCCCGCGGCGAGCGATGGATTCACGAGATCAAAATTTGACGGCTACCGCGCCCAACTCCACATCGCCAAGCAGGAGATCAGGATCTACACGCGGCGCGGACTCGACTGGACCAAGCGTTTCCGGAAAGTGGCGCACGAAGGCCGACAACCTCGTGATGGTGGCATTCGACCTGCTCTATTTCGATGGCCGGGATCTTCGGCAGTTACCGCTGCTCGAGCGGAAGGCCGCCCTCAAGGCGCTGCTCGCTGTCGACGGTCAAGGGGATTAAGGTGGACACGTTCAACCTGGGCAACGGCCGTCCAACCTGCCGGAATTGGCCTGCCGATTCCCTTAATTCTCCAACGCGAAAAAGCAGACCAGCGGCGAGCACACTCTGCTCCATTTCACGAGCGCGCTGGAGCAGCAGAACTGCATCCTTTCTCGCAACGTTCGTCATTGCCCCTCCAGCAAACCCAATGCCGCACCAGCACCAATCGCCCAAGCCGGTGAACCAATAAAGCCTATCCCCGTCGACATCCCACCTAGCTTTTCCGCTGCCTGGGCACGAATGGTAGCGATCTCGGCCAGCGATCCGGCCGGATACAGCATGATACCAGCGACATTGAGCATGTGGCCAGACGCCAGCAGAAGCACGGCTCTCTATTTTAAATCGGCTCCATACTAGGCCGTGTACCCATAAACCCGGCGGCGTGATGCGACTAAAGCAATGTCTGCTTTGCCCCTATAGCGACCGACTTCGGGCGGCAACGTCGCGATGGCCTCAAGAGCGGGAGCGACAATGGTTGTTCGATCAACTCATCAGTACGGGTGGATGATGCAACGGGCGCGGCAGACGTCTTAGCCTTACGCCACCAACCGCGCGGCTGAGTGCTAACGGAGATGTGAGGCATTTCACCATTCACTGGCATAAACGGTGGTATCGTGCACCCAATTCTTTGGTTCGCGCATATGCGCTCGCCACCAGATTGATTTGACTGCCTTTCTCTCGACCGGAGCATCAGATGGTCGATCGTCAGGTGACTTTTGACAACGGCAGGAAATCGGTAACGGGCCTAGAAACCCCAGCGGAGCCTGTCGCACCATATGGTCAACGCGACGATTGGCCCTCGGCCCTTTCCATCGCTGCCAGCTTTATACAAAACGCGGATCACCCAATGCTCATATTGTGGGGCTCTGATCGAACGGAATTTTACAACAAGGAAATCGCGCGTATCGCTGGACCGATCGTTCACGTCAATCATCCGAAAACGCCAAAAGGCGTACTATCGCAAGACGATTCAGGAGTCTTTGCCAAGCACATCGAGGACGTCCTGGCAGACGGGGGCGACTTATGACAAGGAAGTACATCATTCTGCGGAGTGTGATGGAACCTACAGCCAGAACTCGTGGGAACGGCGGTTCTGATGGTCACTCCATATCGAGGCCCGAAGTCGACGTCGGCGAATTGCAGCCGCGGATCGCCGCCAGCTTAGCGCAAAAGAAGTTCGTCAAGGCAGTAGCGCCCGTGGTGCCGATGAAGTTGATCGCGCCCTTCGCCGTCGCACCCTCCGCGGCGGCACAGACAGGCAGCGCGACCTGGGGTATTCAGGCCGTTCGTGCCGACACATCACCCTTCACCGGCGCGGGGATCGTGGTCGCGGTTCTCGACACGGGCATCATCCCCTCGCACCCCGCCTTCGCCGGGGTGGAGATCGTGCGCAAGAATTTCACTGAGGCTGGCGACGACGATGAACATGGACACGGCACTCACTGCGCAGCCACCATCTTCGGCCGCGAGATCGAAGGACTTCGGATCGGCGTCGCACCTGGCGTTAAGAAGGCCTTGATCGGCAAAGTGCTCGGTGAAGGTGGCGGCGGCAGCGATAGGGTGGCACAGGCGATTCAATGGGCGGTAAGCAGCGGTGCCCACGTGATCTCGATGTCTCTCGGAATCGACTTCCCGGGCTACGTGAAGTCACTAGAGACCGAAGGCGTGCCCACTGAGCTGGCGACCTCGATGGCGCTCGAAGGCTACCGAGCGAACATCCTGCTGTTCGAGCGCCTTGCCGCCTTCATCGCGGCACAGGGGGCGTTCATGCAGCCCGCGATCCTTATCGCCGCGGCCGGGAACGAGAGCCGCCGGGACTTGAGCCCGGACTTCGAAGTAGCCGCCAGCCCTCCCTCGGTCGCCGATGGGTTCGTTTCGGTCGCGGCCGTGGGCAACAACGGCCACCAAGGATTCACCGTGGCGCCATTCTCGAACGTCGGCGCTCGCGTCGCCGGACCGGGCGTCGACATCGTGTCCGCGCGACACACCGGCGGGCTCGTCAGCATGAGCGGCACGAGCATGGCAACGCCCCATGTCGCCGGGGTTGCGGCGCTCTGGGCGCAGCAGCTGTCGAATTCGGACCAGCTCAGCGGTCAGCTGCTCGTGGATCGTCTCATTGGGACTGCGACAACGACCGGTATGAGTCCTGGCGTCGATGCCGGTGACACCGGGGCAGGCCTCGTTCAGGCACCTCAAGGGTGAACTGCCGTCAATGAGCACACCCTCACCTACTGCTTCGGATTCGATCGCCATTCTGCTCAAGGCGAGGACAGGAACTGCTAATTCCGCATTCGACCTGGCCAAGCGGCTGAATTCCGATGTGCTCGCGAAAATCGAGAGCGTCGTTCGCGAAACAGCCGAAGCCGGCGACCTCGATGCGGCAGACGCGATGCTGATGCTGACCGAGCGTGCGGCAAGACTCGTTGACATGGAGTCGATCCGGTATTGGGCGAGGACCGCTCGCGGCCACATCGCCGCGCGTCGGCACGACGACGCGCGCGCGCAGTCGCTGCTCCGCGAAGGCTTCGAGTTCCTCGACGTGCCCTCCACGCCGAACGACGAGGTGCTCCTGAGAGCTTATTGCGCCGCCGGCATTTCGCTGTCCGAACATGCGATACGGGAGAGCAAGACCGCCGAGGCGCGTGAGCTGCTGGGCCGGGTCCTGCGCCGCGCGAGGGGGGCGCCTTCACCGGACCTTCAGCTAAGCATCGTCGCCAGACTCCTCTGGCTGGCGCTGTCGACCGATGATCTCGCCTCGGCTAAAGCCCATGCGCTGCGCCTGATCGCTTTGCCGATCTGGAAGGCCAGCGCAAGCGACCGCGCATTTCGGGAACACCTGGTGACGCTCCTGGGCACGACGGCAGCGCGACTATATGAGGCGGGTGAGGCGGAATATGCTTCGGCGCGACGGATCGCGCGCATCCTGGACGAGAAAGCCGGCCCGAACAGGCCACTACTACTGGTGCTCGCGCGTACCGCTTTTGCGCTGGAGGATTTCGCCGACGCGCTTGTATGGCTGGATAGGCTGCTTGAGGCGCCCGGCGAAAGGCACGGTGGTTACGACGTATCGGACCTGCATCACCGCCGCGCGATGTGTCTTCTGCACCTTAATCGCGCGCCGGAAGCAGTCGCTTCAATCCAGCGTGGCATTCAGGCTGCGCCGTTGAGCCCTTATCTCAGGTTCGCCGCGGCTCAGATTCTCGAAGCTACCGGTGACGCCAGCCGTGCCGTCGAGGAATACACGGAAACGATTAGAATCTGCCAGCAGCGTCTCGCGGACGCGCCATCGAGACCGGCACAAGCGTCATCACACCAGGAGCACGTTTCGATCGAGGATCTGCGCGACTTTGCCATCTTCCGCCGCGCCTACCGCCAGCGCGGCGACGGGCGCAAAGCCGAGGCGGTGTCCGGCCTTCAACTGCTGTTGGGTCACGGGGACAAGGTCTCCCGAAGCAGCGCGCTCGTCTTGCTCGCTGAGTGGGCGCGGGAAGAAGGACGCCTGCAGGAAGCGGCAGACTTGCTCGGGCTTGCCCTATCACTCGGCTCCGAGCCTTTCGACGACGTCGAGTTGCGCCTCGCAACGGTGCTCGTCGAGCAAAGACGGTTCGACGAGGCACTCGAATCGATCGCCCCCCTCTGCCACAAGAGCCGCCGGCCCGAGCAATGTATCGCGCTGCTCGATCGCATTCCGGGGAACTGGAGCGGCCACGCGCGTGCCCTTAAATGGCGCGGCTACGCGAAAACCGAGGGCGGTTGGCCTCGGGAAGGACTCGAGGACCTCGATGCGTCGCTGAAGGCGGCCCCCACGGACCCGGAGACCCTGCTTTGGCGCGCCCTGGCCCGCATCACAGCGGGAATACAGGAAGGTCAGACTGATTGGAACAAGTCGCGCAACATGCGGCACATACGCGAATCGTTAAGCGATCTCTACGCCGCGTTGAAGCTAAGTCCCGATCATGCGGAGGTCCGGCGCGTCATCCAGTGGCTCGTCGAGCGCGCCGCCGCGAACCCCGAAATGTACGAAATATTCTCGGCCGGCGGATCCCAAGAGGGCGATCTATTCAACGCATTCCCGGGTTTGAAATCCGCGTTCGAACAGGCCTGGAAGGCCGACTCCCTCGGCGTGAAGCGGCAGTACGCCGAGTGCGCGCTCGCATGGACCGCGGCGATGCGGGCCTATGAGAAGCTGGGCTTCATGATCCTGGCGGAGAGCGTCCACCTTCGCCTTGCTGACGTTCATCTGCGATTGCTCGACCTGGAGAAGGCGGCAACACATCTCGAACGAGCCGAGAACTGGCACTTCCTGGTCAATGTGCCGTTAAGCCTCGATGTACAGGAGCAGTATCGGGAGCTTGTAACCAAGCGAGGACGCTACGAGAGTCCGACACTCGGCCGCGAGCTGGAGTACGCCTGGATCTACGACCACACGGCGCACTACCAACTGAAATTGATGATCATTAAAGGCACGTATTGCCATCGCGTCGGCAACCTGGCCGGCGCTGTCGAGTGTGCCGACCTCTTGATGCCGCTGCTCTCGGACCTCGATCAGGTCCTGGACAGATACTTTAATGTCCAGGAAGTCATCGAGGTCGCGGGAATCCTGCGCAGCGCCGGGCGTTACGACGACGCGTTGGGCCTGCTCGATTTGCTTCAAGGACCTGCCGTGGAGAGGCGTAAGTCCTTCGATGTGCTCTACGCCCGCGGTCTGATCTACGACGCCAACGGAAAGTCTCTGCTCGCGGTCGATTCCTATGAGAAGGCCCTCGCGGTCATCGGGGAGCGACCGGCTGCCGCGGGCGTTACGCCGTACCTTCAATACGCTGCCAGCCTCCTCAACGTCGGTCGCGCCGCCGACGCGCGCGAGACCGTGAAGAAACTCGACATCGAGCAGGCCGCCTCGTCGGACCGCGATCGTTTGATGTACTACACGCTGGCAGCGGCAATCGATGCCGACCGTCTTGCCTACGCCGACGCGCTGAACTCGGTGAGCAAGGCGCTTGCCATAGCGGAGGGGCGCAGAGTGGAAATTAGGGATGTCACCAGCCGGCGCGCGTGGCAGGGGCAGCAGACCAATATGTACTCGATTGCAGTAAAGCTGCACGTCGACATGGGTTGTCCGGGAGAAGCCTGGCACAACGTCGAGATGTCCAAGGCGAGAACCCTTCTCGATGAGCTGGCCGGAAGGGGGGCGCTGTCTCCGGAGCACGCCGCGCTCGTCGAACACCTGGAGACGGTCGAGCAGGCCATACAGATCATCGAGCGTGGCGTCGATCCAAGAACTGCGGAAGATGCGGACCCATCGCGGATCGAGATGTTGGCCAAGCTCGCGCATCTCCTGAAATCTTCTTTTGAGGACGTGCTTGCCTCACCTTCCTTCAAGGAGCGCGACCTGCCGGGTCTGAAGGGAATGCTGGACGAGCGTCGCGGCCGGATCTCGGACCAGGAGCGAGCGATGAGAGACGCGGCAAGCGGCGCCGTGGACGCGGTCATTGGGCTCGACGAGCTCGCTGCACTTCTAGAGGGGTAGCCGATGACTCTCCTTGCCGAGTACTTCTGCGGTCGCGACGAAATTTACCTGTTCATTGCCAGTGCGCGCAGGAGCAACCTGCATGTCACGCGCTTCCCGCTGCAGCCGCTCTACGAGGAAATTACCGTGTACCTAGGCAAGCTTCTCAGAGCGGGTAGCAGCGAAGCCGGAAATGCGCTGCGCTCGCTTGTGCAACCCATCATCGAGCACAGCAACGAGGACGAGGTCGTCTGCGTCGTACCGTACGACATGCTGCACTACCTGCCTTTTCACGCGCTACCGACATCCGAAGGAATCCTGGGATTCCGCAATCCCGTCTGCTACGCGCCGAGCGCATCTGCATTGTCCGTTTGTCGTGGCGCGACCCGCCTCGGAGGCAATCCCGTCGTGGTCGCAGGCGATCCGACGGGTGATCTCAAGTACGCGCGTCGCGAGGCAGAGAGCGTGGCTGAAGCGTTCCATGGCACGCTTCTATCCGGCGCCCGCGCAACCAAGAAAGCCCTGTTCGCCGAGCTTGCAAGATACGACGCAGTCGACATTCTTCACCTCGCCTGTCATGGGCTCGCCGGCGCTAAGGAAGCCATGCAATCCGGAATCATCCTGGCTGCCGATCCCGCGAGCGACGAGCTGCGCGGCGAGCTTCTGGCGGCCAATGAAATACTTAGGCGCAAGCTGCACGCCGGCCTCGTCACAGTCAGTGCCTGCGATGCTGGGCTTGGTCAGGTCACGGCCTCAGATGAGGTCCTTGGACTTACGCGCGCGCTGTTGTACGCCGGCGCTGCGTCAGTGTTGCTGTCTTACTGGCCGCTCGATGACTTTTCGACCTATCTTATCGTTACGCGCGCCTATGAGAGCCTGCGCCATATGATCGCGGAAGGCGCTGGGGACAAAGCAACGGCCATCCGCGAAGCACAGCGATACGTGTATGACCTGACTGTGCGTGATGTGGTCGGCCAGTGCGACGTGACGGCCGCGCAATGCGCTGCGCGATCCGATTTGCAGGGCCAGTTCGATTTGCTGGAGAAAGCGGCTGAATTGGTCACCGCGGCCGGGGATCTTCAGGAAGCGCTGCGGCGCTACCAGTTGTTGCGAACGCTCGCCCAGTCATCACCTGCAGCGTTTCCACGTCGCGGCGATTATCTTCCGGATCAGATCGAGGAACTTGAGTTCCGCATGCTACTGAAGCCTCCGCCCTTGAATTACGAGCGGAGGCCGTTCAATGCCGAGCAACACTGGGCCGGTTTCTTTCTTCACGGGGACTGGAAGCTCTGATGCGTTATTACTGGTCGATCGTGCAGGTCAAACATACGGGAGGTCGCCTTGTCGGACGAGCACACACCCGAAGGGCTACAACTGGCGGAAGCTGGTGTTCAACTGACGCAAGCTGGAGACTTTCTTGCAGCTGCGGAGAAGTTTATCGCCGCGGTTCAGATCAACGAGCGCGACTGGGCTAGCTGGCATCACCTGGGCTTGTGCCTGCTGAAGCTTCAGCAGCCCGAGGAAGCTGTGGTCGCCCTGCGCAACAGCACCAGTCTCGCGCCGAAGTTCGTGCAATCTTGGAACAACCTAGGAACCGCGCTAGCGATGCTCAACGATTGGGTTGGGGCGGCGAGCGCGTTCGAGGCGGGAATCGAAGCAGATCCTAACTACGCGAAGAATCACTTTGGCCGCGGCAATGTTTACCTGATGGCCGGTGAGAGCGACGAAGCCCGAGCATGCTTCCAGCGAGCACTGGCTCTCGATCCCGATTATCACCTCGCGCGCCAGGCGCTGGCGCAACTTGCATGATCAGGTTTGGGCGGCATCTTTGAGCTTTAAATGTAGCTCGCGCCCGGCGATCGCACCAAGTGGTGAGATCGTAAAACGACTAGGTGAATTTCCTCAACGTGGCTGCCGTAAGCTTCGCGATTTCTTTGTGTTTATCCTGGCTTTGATCGCTCACTAGCCTTCCCTTCTGTGTGCCTCGCGGAGGCTAAATGACAGGACAGTTCTGATCGCCCCCGGCCCACCCAAGTATCAGCGCTTTGTATCGCTCGCTTGCCAGGGTGTTACCCGAGCGTACCGTCAACTTTGAGCCAGTCGGCTCCTTGTCGACGCGTACCGAAAGGTAGTAGTTGCGCGTCCCCAGGTTGATCAGAGAAAGCGTTAGCTCTCCATAGCCGAGTTCCGAATACAGTTCTGAGTCGACCGCAAAGGATGCATAAGCACTAACATTGCCCGCGAAACAGCGTTTCGCCGTCGTCGAAACTCTCCGATAAATCTCCTGGTAGTTTTCGGAATACGCCTGGACGATCGGTGCCGCCTTGGCTTCGAGATCGGCCGGCGTGGACGAGCAGGCCACCAGTGAGAAAGCGCAAACACCCAATGCGGCATAAAGCGCCGCGCGCGCGAAAATACTCATTTGAAATACCCCCAATTGCGACATTCAAACGCAACCGACGACCCGACGCAACTACAAAATGTTTGTGGAAACAGGTGCTTATGTAGATTGTCAACATAACCTGAGGCGCGCGCGTGTTATCTGATCGGCTCGGCTCATGGTGCGTGCTCGCGAGAAATTCAGACAGAACTTGGCGATCTGAGATGAAAAGCAAATCCCGACTCAACGGTCACTTCGAAACCGAGAGAGACGCGATTTCTCCTGAGACGCCGCTTCGCCTGGCCATTGCCGCGGAAGTTGCTTTCCCGCAGGGCGGTATGACCGCTAGCGGACTCCGTAAAGAGGCTGCGCGCGGCCGGCTAATGATCGAGAGAATTGCAGGTAAGGATTACACGACTTTGGCCGCAATCGCTAAGATGAGAGAACTCTGCCGCATTCCTGCGGCGTCGGAAGTGAATTCAAGCGAAGCACTGGAATCTGCAGCATCGAAGCTGGAGGCCTTCCGAAAGCGGCTGGAGAGCCGGCCACCCTGGCCGCGAAAATGACCGCCGCCCCTCGCTTGATGACCGGACGTGAAGCCGCTGCGTACTGCAACGTTACGCAGGCGACGTGGGCGAAATGGGTTGCATCCGGCATTGTGCCGCCGCCATTGCCAGGCACGCGCCGTTGGGACCGCAAGGCGCTCGACCTAGCGTTGGACAAGTTGTCGGGCATTGAGGCCCCTGCAGAGCGTCCGGAAGAGGACGTCGGCGCGACTTTGGCCACCTGGAAAGCCGAAAATGAGGCGCGCAAGAACGCTGCTAGAGCGGAGGCGGAATGGGAACGGAAATATGAAGCGAGAAAAGCTCGGCGTCCTCGATGACTGATGATGACCCGCTGATCACCCTCGACGAAGCCGCCAAGCTCATCCCTGGCGCCGACGCGGACACCTTGAAGCAAATGCACCGCGCTGGAAAGCTGGTCTGTTACAGGCCGGGCAAGAAGCTGCTTACGACCGCGGCAAACGTCATCGAGGCGGTAAAGGTCAATTCTCGCGTGACGCCTGCAAGGGTGGTTCAACAATCCCGACTGGATGCCGCCGCAATGGAGCGATCGAAAGCGGCGTTAGATCTCGTGTTGGAAAATCTCCGCCGTATTGATCAAGAAAAGAAACAAGCGGCACGAGCGCAGCGCGATCGCAATAATTTAATCAGAAAGGCGGAACGGGACGCTGAGCGCCGCGCCGCGCGGAAGGCGGCACAGGCTAGAGCCCGGCCGCCCCGCAAATGACAGTTAGGCGTAAAAGTGACGCTCGCGCCGGCCGCGCCGAACCGCATGCCACTGCACGTCCGTCTCGCTATACCCTGGCAACGCCAACAGCCTGTCGCGCAGGCCCGCCACCGCGGCTTCGCGAGCGTCGGCCTTGGTCAGGCGGAAACCGCGCCGATGGGCCGCCTTGATCGCGTTGCTGATGGCGGTCGGGCTGGCTTCGATGGCGAAAGCCCGCACGGCGGACTCATATTCGCGGCGCTCGCTGTGAGAGCCGAGGTAAGTGCGGGCGCTCGAAAAGAACGCGCCGGGCAAGTTTTGATCGAACGTGCATTTGGCAAGATTAATCATTGCTGCTCTCCGATTCGGCCGGGCCATTGCCTCAAGCTCGAAAATAGCGTATATGCGATATATGCGATATTGTCAATAACGCATATGCGCTATTTGTTGGAGTAGTACCGATGCCGCGTCCCGAAATTTATCCCGTCAAGAAACTCGTCGGGCTCACTGAAAGCATGCTCGAAGCAATCGACAAATGGCGTGCGAAGCAGAAGCCGATCCCGAATGTGTCAGATGCCATCCGGCAATTGATCGAGATCGGATTGAAAGCGCGCGTTAAGGAGTAGCGCCGCAACTGGGGCATTAACGCGCCGTTAGTTTACTCGGCGTGCCTTTCGTGTATAATTGCGACTTCCACCCGCCTGCGGCTTGAGTGCCCGCCGGCGGGCTTTTTTGCGTTCAACCCGGAGGCAGCATGTTGACCGTGTCTGAATTCTGCGAGCGCTACCGCATCTGCCGGCGCACGTTTTATCGCCTGCTCGCCAACGGCGACGGCCCACGCGTGGTGAAGGTCGGCAAACGAAGCACCCGCATCAGCGAAGCCGCCGCCGCCGAGTGGATGGCAGCGCGCGAGTCGAGTCCCGCCTGCTCCTAGCTCTCCATCATCAGAAGGAAACACACGTGCCCACCGCAAGAATCACATTCGTCAATGACACCCGTGGTTTCGGTTTTCTGAGACCCGATTCCGAGCGTGACCCGGATCTATTCTTTCACGCGAGCAACGTCGTGGATTTCCATTCAATCGCTGTCGGCGACCGCGTGAAATACGAAGTCCTGCACGACGATCGCAAGCCGGTCGGACGCCAGGCGAAAGCCGTCGCCGTGCAAGTGATCGGCCGATGAGCGAAATCGAACTCGCCATCGGGCACGCAACCGAGCTGCTGCACCGTCATTGTGAACTGTACCGCAAGGAGATTGTGTGCGAGCCGGGCGCCTGGCACCGGCGTGCAAAGGAACTCGCTGAAAATCTGTCGTGGTTGATTTTCTGCAAGGAACAGCAATTGCCGCGGGCGCCAAAGACGCTCCCGCCCAACTACCCCCCGCCGCCACCTTTGCGACCCTGAAAAAGCAAGAGCCCCGCAACGGCAATTGCAGGGCTCTGTATTGACCTGACCGCGCCGATGGAGGGCGCAATCGATGCAACATACATACAGCACCGCTTCCAATTTTGCAACGTTTTTCGAATACGCGCAGCTGCACGCCTTGGCGCTATTTCCGCTCCGAGCCGATACAAAGACGCCGGCATGTGAGCACGGGTTCTACGACGCGACACCTCACCCCACGGACTGGAAAGCCTGGCTGGCACAAGGGCATCAGCTCGGTATCAGCGCCTGCTTGTCCGGACTCGTTCTGCTTGATGTCGACGCGCACGGCGATCGCGACGAGGCATGGATGCAGTTTGCCGCCTGGTGCGCCGAGATCGGCATAGACGTTCCCACGCCCTATGGACATTCGCCGAGCGGCGGATGGCACTTTGCATTCCGCTGTCCCTCCGGCTTCGATCCGCAAAAGCATCGCGGACACTACAAGGTCAGGATCTCGCATTTTCGGCCGGACACGATGCCCGCGGACGATGGCGAGCGAATCTCGGTACGCAATCTTGCTTACAATGTCGCGCCCGGCTCGGCGTTTGGCGGACGTCCGTATCTGCTCGCCGCCAACGCGCCGCCGCCGATCCCGTATAGTGAAAGAACTGCACCGCTGTTCGACCTGTTGAAGCGCCCGGAAGGCGGTTCAATCACCGGACCGGTGCCCGACGCAGTCGGCGGCGTCTCTCACGACGGCATCCGATACGATCAACTTTGCTGGTGGATCGGCAAGAAGGTGGAGCGTTGGACAAGCGGCGCCGAAACGCTGGGAAACGATGAGTGGATCTCAATCGGGAAGCGGATCAAGCTTTCGTTCCCCGGTGAAGATGGGCTGAACGCGTTCCTGGCAATGTGTTGGGCGGACCAACACGAGCTGATCACGCGGCGCTGGTGGAATCCCACCGACTTCAAGACCGAGGGCGAGAACCTTGAGACGCTGCTGGCTCTGTTGAAACGCGACATTACGTGGATGTTTAAGGAGCTTTTCGGTTGTCCGCAGCCTCCGGTATGTCCTGTTCCACTTCCGGTTCAGATCCCCGCCGAAATTCTCGAACGGCTCAGACTCGATCGGGAGCAGTATCAAGCCGCGGTGCTCGGTCCGCTGCCCGATCATCCGGAGTTACCGATCGACCAGGCGCACGCGCTGAACGACTATTGGGCGCATCTGCCGTCCGGCAAAATGATCTATGAGCGGACAAGCGAGTTGTTCAGCGCGAGCAGCGTTGACAAGCACATCGGCCGGGTCAAAGACGCGATGAAAACCGAAGGCCCGGGGACTTTGGCAACCACGTGGCTTTCGCAACACCGGTTCGTCAAATCGATGGGTTGGGCACCTGGCGAACCGAAGATCATCGAAAACAAGGTGCTCACGATCGATGGTTGGATCCGCAGCCCCGGTGACCGGACGTTCAACCGCTATATTCCGTCTCACATTGAACCGGTCGAGGGCGACGTCTCGAAGTGGTTGGACCATGTCCGGTTCGTCTATCCTGGCGAGGCCGAGCACATCGTCATGTGGCTGGCGCACCGCGTGCAGCAACCAGGCGACAAGGTCAACCACGCCCTGATGTTCATCGGCTCACAGGGGATCGGCAAAGATACAATCCTAAAGCCCGCCATCACCGCGATCGGAAGCCAGAACTTCAAGCAGATCACGGCAAAGACTTTCTTCAATTCGGAATGGAACGACTATCTGCAGTCGGTCATCCTTCGAATTAACGAGGTCCACGACCTCGGAGGCGAGTCCCGATATGGCTTCTACGACGCCACCAAGGACGTAATCACCAACCCGCCCGAGGCGCACCGGATCAACACCAAGCACGTGCCGCAATATGCCGCGGTCAATGTGTGCGGGGTGATTATGACGTCGAACCACCACGACGCGCTGTATCTAGCTCCCGACGACCGCCGGCACTTCGTCTGTGTGTCGACCCGAACGCAGGACGATTTCACGCCGGCATATTGGGACGAGATCAACGCGTGGTTCGAGAACGGCGGGAACGAAACAGTCGCGCACTACCTAGCGCACCTCGACCTTTCGACCTTCAACGCAAAGGCACCGCCGCCGAAAACGGCTGCCTGGCACATGGTGGTCGCGGCCGGCGTGGCGCCCGAGAGCAGCGACTTAGCGGACGTGATCGAGACTATGGGCAAGCCCGACGCGCTGACGCTCGCGATGGTCCGTTCGCACACGCCTGGAGACAGTCAGTTGCGGTTGCTGTTCGAGGACGCGAAGCTTCGCCGAGCAATTCCGAAGCGCCTTGCGGAATGCGGTTACGTCGCCGTCTCAAATCCCGACGCTCGGGACAGCGGCGGTCGCTGGCGCATGCCCGGATGCAAGACGACGATCTATGCGCGGCAGGAGTTGACCGAGGACGGTCGCTTGGCGGCTGCTCGGTCGCTGAGCGTGAGCGCAATGGTGCCGCCGCCGATACCGGCGAGGCAATGAGCCTGGGCAGGGTGGGCGCGGTGGGCACGGTTATTTATGTTGTCAGAATCTGAGTTCAATAATGTGTAGACAGGGAAGATAGGGAGAAAAGAGAGCACATAAGAAACCGCGCCCACCGCGCCCAAATGCCCAGAGGTACGGCGATGGTGGAAGGTGCGAGCGGATTTAAGGAGTGGATTCGTAAGGAGCTTTCAGAATGCGGATGAACTCTGGCCTGACCCATCGCAACGGCCCTATCATCTGATCACGGAGCAGACCGTAATTGTCCTGAGTCTTCGCGGCGCCCTGGAACAGATTGGCGGTGCTATTGTCGGCAGGCCAAACCATCGCGGCGGTGGCATTGCCCGGATTGTACCACGAGTCGAGCTTTATCACCGGTACGCCGCTAAAAAAGGGATCAACGTCCCCATAGCGAACGTCAGCATCGTTGGACATTTCCCAATCCACCTCCTGCGTTACCCATCTGTCCTGAAAATAGCGGACCTTGTCCGGTGGCCAAAGATAGAAAAACCGCGGTGTCATCCCCGCCGGAACACTCAACACTTCTCTGCTTTGCATTCTATCGTCGAAGCCCGCCTTTCCGCTGAATTTGACTCGCACAAGCTTTTCTTTTCCGGGAACGAAGGTGGCCAGTCCGGCGATGGTGCAGTCAAAAGGAAGCTTTAGTCTTTTGATGTCCGGTGGCGCCTTGGGTTTGAGCCAGATCTGGTCGCCAACATTTGAGAACCCGGCACTCCAACGGCTCTGCGAATAAGCGTCGCGCCGGGCGTCATCAGGAGTTAGCCCATAGCCCACTTGAATGTTCTGAAAGACCGCAACTGTATCGATAGCACTATTAACATCGCCCTGCCCCTTCCAATAGGAAATCAACACCATGGCGCCAAGTTGAGGGTCCGCGTCGAGCCGCCTCTTTACTTCGGGAGCCAAGCGTGACCACTCGGCCTCAAAGCGCTGGCGTTGAATCCGATCGTTGATCTTTTGCAGTAAAAAGTTCACGCCATCGAACACCAAGGTGGCGGCCTGAAATTTGGCATCGCCGCTCGCACTAGGGCCATGTTCCTGCACAGGCTTGATCGGTGGCCCAACCTCGGCAGTAGTTATATTCGTTTTAGCCCCAGAAGCCCCTGAGCCGCCTTTGCTGGACGTTGTGGTGCGGCCGGACGGCGGACTCGCGGGACCGCCCTTGCTAATTACTTTTGTGCCGCCGGATGGAGGACTGGAGGGTCCGCCTTTGTTTGGTTTGACCGAGGCACTCTGCAACATGCTCAACGGCTTCAAGCCCATTAGCTTCCTGGCCTGCGCGATGCTTTCGGGGCCGCTCTGGCTCTTAATTCCGGAAACTCCCGCAAGGAGAGTGACGCCGAGGTTCTCGGCTCGTTTGGCGAACCGTTCATCAAGGGTCCACAAGCGTGCGTTCAGGGCTTTCGCTTCCGCAGCGATGAAAGCGTCGCCAGGCGTTGTGCTGTCTCGTCTCCCATATTCCTTTATTTGGCCCGGCTTCCCCGGCGCCGGCACATGAGTGATGTTGTCTGCGTAGAAGTCTCCCCGATCTTTGACGCTAGTGGCACCCGCCGGAGGCGTTGTGAGCTGCAGGTCCTTCAGCAACTTTTCGTACCCCATGCGCATTTGGATCGGAGAGTCCCGCACCAGTTCGTTATATGCGGCATGGGCTATGTAAACCTGTTCTCCCGACGCGAGAATTCGCTTCAGAGCTTGGGAAGTGGCTACGTCCCCCCGTGCAATGTTCGTGATCACGTTTTTGTCCAGAAGAATGGTCATTTCCCTGGCTCCCGGAAAGACGTGGGTTCCTTTGCAGCCTTGACCGACGTTTATGATATTTAGTCGCGAGCACAATTCTGCCGGTTCAGCCAAGTTCTTGCTGTCGCAACGCTGCATCAATACGCCCGTTCGTCTCCACCCGATCGCGCCGTTCTGAGCACTCGATTCGACGCGCCTTAGTTCTACTGACTAGTGCTCCGTTACGCTGTGTTACTAACATTGCAGCACTTTTGCTGATTCACGGATTCTTTGGTATGCTGGGGTAAACGTTGGGGTATCGAAACGCGAATTCGCGTGACCAAATCGCAGGTGAGTTGAGTAATGGGCAAGACTGGCCCGAAGTGCAGCATTTGCTCTCACAAGTCCCGGCATCAGATCGAGATTGGACTCGCGCACGGCATCGCGCACAACGCCCTCGCCCGCCGGTTTAACGTTAGCGCTGATGCCGTCGGCCGGCACGCTGCGAACCATGTCAGCCCCGCCATGCGCGCGGCGATCCTGACCGCACAGAAGCCCACCGAGATCGATCTAGACGCGCTGCAAGCGAGCGAGCAGGAAGGCTTACTGTCGCATCTCGTGCACCAGCGCGCCCGGCTGCAACAGCACGTGGCAACCGCGATCGATTTCGGCGACATCAAAGCGGCCATCAGCGCGGAAGGCGCGATCACCGCAAACCTGGCACTCGTCGGCAAGCTATTGGGCATGATCGTGCAGCGCCACGACGTGCGGTCGACGTCGCTCCTGATCAGCGCGGACTACCTGGCCATGCGCCAGGCGATCGTGACCGCCCTACGCCCCTTCCCTGAGGCTGCGCAAGCCGTGGGCGCGGCCCTGCACCGGTTGGAGACGGACGCAGCCGCCGCGATCGCCGCCCGCGCTGGTAAGCCCCCCTTGGTCATCGAGGCCAAGCCCGCCGTACCGCCCTGCCCGGTCCCGCTGCCATGCTGATGGCCGCTGACATAGCTCGGGCGCTGGATCCGGCATTGCTCGCCCGCGACGCGGATATCGAATTGGACGATTGGCAGGCCGATTTCGTCCGCTCCGATGCACCCCAAACCGCCATGTTGATCCCGCGGCAGCACGGTAAGACCGAGGCGAGCGTCATCAAATCTCTATCCGTCGCGACAACCGAGCCGGACAGCCTGATCTTGATCGCGTCGCCGGCACAGCGCCTGTCGGACGAATTTGTGCTGCGGTCCCGCACCACGTACAACCGAATCAGGGATGCTGCGCCCCTCGTAGGGGATGCGGCCCGGCGCATCGAGTTTGCAAACGGCAGCCGCTTACTGGCTCTGCCTGGTGACAACGACGGCGACACCATTCGCGGCCTGGCCAATGTTCGATTGGCTATCATCGATGAGGCGGCGCGCTGTTCCGACGCGCTGATTGCCGCCATCCGCCCCATGCTCGCGACTAATCGGCGTGCGCAACTGGTCTATTTGTCGACACCCAAAGGCAAGCGGGGTGCGTTTTACGAAACCTGGACGTCGCGCGATTCAGAGTGGCATCGCATCCGCGTCGAGCTGGGGGCGTGCCCTCGCATCACACCGGAATTCCTGGCGCGCGAGCGTAAGAACCTCGGTGAGACCAAATTCCGCGAAGAGTACCTTTGCGAATTCCTAGACACCGAAGACGCCGCGTTCTCCACGTCGATCATCGATGCAATGTTCACCAATGAGGTTCGTCCGCTATGGGCATGACGGCAATCAGTAGACGTGAAATCCCTGCCCGCGCGGTCAACCGTTGGTTAGTCGGCGTCGACCTTGGTCAGAGCACCGACCCCACCGCGATCAGCGTCATGAACCATCGCGTCGTGCCGCTGGACACGTGGAAAGAGAACATCAAGGCCGGCTACTGGCGCCAGGACCGGACCGAGCACTTCGACGTGCGTCATCTGGAGCGCCTGCCGCTCGGCATGTCCTATCCGCAACAGATTCAACGCGTGATCAACCTATTGGCTCGCCCGCCGCTCGACGCGCTCAAGCCCAAGCTGGTCATTGACGAAACCGGTGTCGGCCGACCAGTCGGCGACATGTTCGATGCTGCCGGCCTTCACCCAAACAGGATCACCATCACCGCGGGACTCGAGGCGACGCAGCACGGCGGCAGTACCTGGCACGTACCCAAAGGTTTGCTGATCTCGAACCTCGAAGCGCATTCGCACACCGGAGAACTGCGTATCGCGGCAGCCGCGAGCGACGCCGCGGCGCTGAAGGAAGAACTGAAGGACTTCAAACGGAAGATTTCGGAGGCCGGGCGCACGACCTACGCGGCGCGCGTCGGCGCTCACGATGACTTGGTGCTCTCGGTCGCCATCACGCTTTGGATGGCGACGCAGGGGCCGGAGACGAGCAGTTGGGAGCTGCGGGTTTAGAGGCGCGAATCAGTCAAACGCCAAGATCACGTCGATACACGATTGCTGCGCGATCGTCCGATTGGGTATGACTGGGGAACCCGGCCATCGCGTCCAAGGGGAGAACATACTCTTGCGGGCGCACGCTGTCGAATACGTCGCAAAGCCGCAATGCCGCCAGTGCTTCCGGCGAGAACAGGGACTGAGAATTCTCACTCAAGCGGTCTTGCACAACTTTGGCTAGCTGAACGGTCATGTTGGCTCCGTCGTCAAGTGGCTGTGCAGGTAGAATGGCAAGCCCATCCTATCGGTGTAGGCGGTTAATAAATCATTATACGCTCTGATTGCCGACCTCAATACTGTATCGTTTGAATAATCGTCGATCTCCAGCTTTAGTTCCTGAAGCTTCGCAAGGTTGAGCGCACGACCATGCGAGAACCATTTCTTGTGATCCGAAAGTGCCGCGGCGATTTCTGCGGCCCGGGCAGTCTTCTCGTCGTCGGTGACGGCGGCGCCTGGGTTGGTTGTGCGATGCTTATTCCAATCTTTGAATTTGTATTGCACCAACCACTTTTTGAGGAGATCGATAGACAGATCCCGGGCCTGCTCGAACAGCGCGAGCTTTGCCAAATCCAAGCCCTTGAGGAACACGACGTCGGCAGGACTAAGCGAGTTCTTCTGTGTGATCTCGGCCACCTTGTCGAGGTAACCCAAGGCGGCAACGTAGCCGCTCCCATCTGACGCCATGATCTGCGGATCAATCGGACCAAGAGAGGAAGAATAGTCCATATGGATCTTATCGCCAGACATGCAGAATATCGTGCCTGCGGACATGGCGAGATCCGGCACGATGAAGTTGACGGTGTCATAGTGCTGGCGGACCACTGTCACATAGCGCTCTGCTGTCTCCGCTGATCCGCCCGGCGTCCTAAGAACGATCGACAGACACTTTTCCTTACGCTGGCTCTTGGCTTGAACCTCTTCAACGAAATTTCGGAAAAGACGAAAGTATTGCGGATGGATCTGGCCGAAGTAGGAGACAACATCAGACTTGAGCGTGCTTTCGAGCTCTCGCGCCTTGATGTTGATGTGATGGATAATCGTATGATCTAAATCGTGCGGATTCATAAACATCTCGCGCAAAAACAACTTGCGGTATCATGATTCTGCCACCGCGACAATTGGCCGTACATACCCGCCTAGAAGGGAATGCCGTCGTCCTCGGTCTTGGATTGTTTGGGAGGAGAAATTTGTTTCGGTTTTGAAGGCGGCTCCAGCGCCTTAGTTTCGTTCTCATCCTTCTGAAGCGACAGCACCTTCACGATTCGACCTAGCCGCTCTATTGCCGGATCAAGATTCGTCGCACCCTTGCCGATGGCACTGGTTAGCTCAAGCCAAAGAGCCATAGCAGCCTCGGTTCGCGTGCGATCGCGATCAACTTCCTCCTGAAGATTGTTGATCCGCCGAATCAATGCCTCGCGTTTGCTAAGTGGCAGATGGTCCGCATCAAAGACGATCTTTCGTATGGCGGTGAGATGGCCACCGATCTGAGTTTTGAATTCCTGAGACAACGATAAGACGGCAACGTTTTGCTTCTTGCGGATTGAACTCTTCAGCCGCACCGAAATCTTGTAAGTATCGACAGCCCGTTGGAACTCTTCAAACCAATCGACAAATTCCTCCTCTGCCTGTGGAGGACGTGAGTACTGGAAGGCGATAGGGCGGTGGTCGAGGAAAGCGACCATGTGGGTGGCGTAAGATCTTTCGGCGTCCCAACTGTTGTTGGTTCGCGCCTGCTCCATCGATGCCCGGACGATCGATTCATACTGAACAAATGCTAACTCATCATCCTCGGAGAGATTGTCCAACTCCTCGTCAGTGATCATGCTTATCCCTTCAGCCGAGAACCGTTACCCCAATCGTTACCTTGTGGAAAATCCGGACGCCCTGAAATCCGGCTAAGTGTTGGTCGGAGCGAGAGGATTTGAACCTCCGACCCCTAGTCTCCCAGACTAGTGCGCTAACCGGGCTGCGCCACGCTCCGAACGTCGTTCCATTAGCTAGGATCGCCGCTTTGCGCAAGGCGAGGCCGCAGCATTTTGGTGTATCCGCCCAAAGCACGCGGAACTGCCGGCAAGCCGGTGGGACCACCGCCCCTAGCCGTCCTTCAGCGCCTGATCCAGCATCTCACGGCAGGCGACGAGGTCGGCGAGCGCCCGGCCCAGGCGCTCCCGGTCCAGCGCGCTGGGGCCGGCGGGCGCGGCGGGGGCGCCGCCCTTGCGGAAGGTGGTGAGGATCTCCTCGTCGTCGATCTCGCTGAAGCGGAAGTCGATGCCTTCCTCTTCGTTGCCCTGGTAGTCGTCATCGTCGGTGTCGGCGACGCCCTTGATGGGCGCCTCGTCCTCGGGCTCCATCAGGCTCGCGCCGATGGCGTCCTCGATGGCGCCGAAGGAGACCGCGGCCGCGCTGTCGGCGAGGCCCTGCACCGATTTGACGCCGTGCTCCTTCAGGATCCGCTGCACGCCGCGGATGGTGTAGCCCTCGCCGTAGAGCAGCCGGCGGATGCCCTTGAGCAGGTCGACGTCGTCGGGGCGGTAATAGCGGCGGCCGCCGCTGCGCTTCATCGGCTTGATCTGGGAGAACCGGGTCTCCCAGAACCGCAGCACGTGCTGCGGAATGTCGAGTTCCTGCGCTACTTCGCTGATGGTTCGGAACGCATCCGGCGCCTTGTCCAAATGCCAAATCCTTTGCGAAAGGGTTACGCCTCTTGTTGAGCCTTGCTGGTGGCGTCGCCATTGGCGCGGTGCTGGCCGTTGATCCGCTGCTTCAGGATCGCCGACGGCTTGAACACCATGACCCGGCGCGGCGAGATCGGCACCTCGGTACCGGTCTTCGGATTACGGCCGATGCGCTGACCCTTCTTGCGCACCATGAAGGACCCGAACGAGGACAATTTCACCGTCTCGCCCTTTTCGAGGCAATCGGTGATCTCCTTCAGCACGAGTTCCACGAAAGCGGACGATTCCGTGCGCGACAGCCCTACCTTCTGGTAGACGGCTTCGCAGAGATCGACACGCGTTACGGTTTTACTTTGATCGGTCATCGCCCTGCCCCACATCACGGCGAACAATTGTTGTCTGAAATTATGAGGTTACGACACGGCGGTCAACAGCGCTCATCAATGCAGACGCATCGATAATCGGCACTGATTCCGGCAAAATTTTATCGACTGCGGCTTACCAGCGCACCAGCGCGGAGCCCCAGGTGAAGCCGCCGCCCATCGCCTCCAGGAGAACAAGGTCACCCTTCTTGATGCGGCCGTCCTTGCGCGCCTCCGACAGCGCCAGCGGGATCGAGGCGGCGGAGGTGTTGCCGTGGCGGTCCACCGTCAGCACCACCTTTTCCGGCGGGATGTGGAGCTTGTGGGCGGAGGCGTCGATGATTCGCTTGTTGGCCTGGTGCGGCACGAACCAGTCGATGCTGTCGGCATTGAGCCCGGTCGCCTGGAAGGCGTCGACGATGACGTCGGTGATCATGCCGACCGCATGCTTGAAGACCTCGCGGCCCTCCATGCGCAGATGGCCGACGGTCTGGGTCGAGGACGGGCCGCCGTCGACGAACAGCTTTGCCTTGTGGCGGCCGTCAGAACGCAGATGCGTGGTCACGACGCCGCGGTCGGTCGCGGCATTGCCGGGCTGCTCCTGCGCCTCCAGCACCACCGCCCCGGCGCCGTCGCCGAACAGCACGCAGGTGCCGCGGTCGTTCCAGTCGAGGATGCGCGAGAAGGTCTCGGCGCCGATCACCAGCGCACGCTTGAAGGCACCGGTGCGCAGGAAGTTGTCGGCGGTGGCAAGCGCGAACACGAAACCCGAGCACACCGCCTGAAGGTCGAAGGCCGCGCCGTGGTTGATACCGAGCGCGTGCTGCACGGCGACGGCGGTCGCCGGGAAGGTGTTGTCCGGGGTCGAGGTCGCCAGCACGATGAGGTCGATCGACTGCGCGTCCATGCCGGCATCGCGGAGCGCGGCCTGCGCCGCCTTGATCGCCAGGTGCGAGGTGAACTCGCCCTCCGCCGCGATGTGCCGCTCGCGAATGCCCGTGCGCTGAACGATCCACTCGTCGGAGGTGTCGATGCGGGCCGCCAATTGGGCGTTGGTCACCACCTGCTCCGGCAGATATGAGCCGCAGCCAAGCACGACCGAACGAATTTGAGTCACGAAACATCCTCCGGCGCGGGCTGCACGAAACTGAGTGCACCACCCTCGCGGTTGAGCATCTGATTGATCTTGTTCAGGAGATCGTAGTGAGCCATCTCATAGCCAACATCGATCGCATAGGCAAAGCCTTCGGCGTTGGTTCCGCCGTGGCTCTTGACCACCACCCCCCTCAGTCCCAGCAGCACGCCGCCATTGGACTTGTTGGGGTCCATCTTGTCGCGCAGGGCCTGGAAAGCGCTGCGGGCGAAGACATAGCCGAGCTTGGAGAGCCAACTCCGCTGCATCTCGTTACGGAGCAATTCCGCCATCTGGCGCGCGGTTCCCTCGGCGGCCTTGAGCGCGATGTTGCCGCTGAAGCCCTCGGTCACGATGACGTCGGCCAGCCCCTTGCCGATGCCATCACCCTCGACGAAGCCGATATAGTCGAGCTCCGGCAGGTTTCTCGACCGCAGGATCTCGCTGGCCTCGCGGATCTCCTCGTGGCCCTTGATCTCTTCGGCGCCGATGTTGAGCAGCCCGACCGTCGGCCGCTTCTTGTTGAACAGCACGCTCGCCTTGGCTGCGCCCATGACCGCCATCGACACCAGATGGTGCGCATCGCCGCCGAGGGTGGCGCCGAGGTCGAGCACGACGGATTCGCCGCGCATGGTCGGCCATATCGCCGAGATGGCCGGGCGGTCGATGCCCGGCAGCGTCCGCAGGTGGAAGCGCGCCATCGCCATCAGTGCGCCGGTGTTGCCGGCGGAGATCGCGACATCCGTCTCGCCCTTCTTGACCGCATCGATCGCGAGCCACATCGAGGAGGTCTTGCGGCCGCGCCGCAGCGCCTGGCTCGGCTTGTCCTCCATGCTGACGGCGACGTCGGTATGGACGATCCTGGAGGCGGCTTTGAGCTTCGGGTGCTTGCCGAGTTCGGGCTCGATCCTGGCGCGGTCGCCGACCAGCAGGAACTCGGTATCGGGATGCCTGCCAAGCGAGATGGCGGCGCCCGGAATGACCACGGCGGGGCCGACATCGCCCCCCATGGCGTCCAGCGCGATGCGAACCTTGCTTGGCATAAAAGTCCTGGAAACCTGGTCTGGTGCGGTCTTGAGCTAGCGGGGCCGCAAAATGAATTCGCCACGGACATGGCGATCGGTCAGGCGCCTCGCCGCACCCGGACCGGGGCGCGACAATAGCGTTTTGTTACCCCGAAACAACCTCTTGCCCCCAGCCTTTTGCATTTGGGGCGATGCGGCCTCGTATCCCGGATTGAGCAGGAAAGACATTGAAATCAGAAGGATAAATGCTTCTTTCAAACCATCAAGGGAAATGCCTTGCGTCCCCTCGCAAGGCGGGCACAAGCGGAAATGCCCTATTGGCCCTTCTTCTTGTCGTGAAGCGCCTTCAGCACCGCGAAGGGATGGTCCTCGGGATCGGGGGCGGTGACCTCCGTCTCGAACACGGCCCCCTCCTTGCGCGGATACGGATCGATCGCCAGGAACAGGGCGTCGGTGGCGAGCCGGCCGAGGTCGATGATGCCACCAGCGATCGGCTCAGGAGGATCGGCGACCTCGGACGGCCCTTCATCGTCCTGCCCCTCCTCGATCAGATCGGCCAGGCGCCGTGCCTCTGCCTCGGGGGCGAACATCAGGTCGACCTCCTCCTCGATCTCGCTCTCGATCGGATCCAGCGTGACGACGCAGGTCTGGCCGATCCGGCCGCGAACAAGCCCCGTGACATGGACCCGCCCACCGCTTTTCGGCACGACATCGAAGCTGGCATGCGCGGACAGGATCTCCCGCACGCCGGCGAGCGCCGCCATGGCCTGCCGCTCGGCCGCTGAGGCCTCGAGCTCGCGATGCAGGCCTGCATCGGGGATCTGCGCAACGATGACGGGTGCCCGCCAGGGATCAGGCTCGGATCCGGCATTCGGTCGGCTCATGGCGTGACATCCTCGGGGAGTGCTGGAGGAAACTTGAAGGAGGCGCGCAGCAGCGCGGCCTCGTCGGTCCGGCTAAGCTCGGCTTCACTGGCCCGGGCATAGGCCGCGAGCTGCTGGGCCTGGCCGAAGCCGGTCCCATTCAAGATATTCTTGCAGATCGCCGATGCCAGCGCCTCGCCGCCGCCTTCCATCGCCTGGTCATAGGCCTGGACGCGACCGTAGAACGCCTCGCCGAAGGCCCGCATCCGCTTCGGCACGGTCTGGTCGCCCACTCCCATCTCGCGCAGATTGTCGTCCATGTCCTCGCAGAAACGATCGAACAGCGCCTGGGACAGCTCCGTTGCGCCTGCAGTGCCGCCTTGGACCGCGCGCAGGCGGCGTAGCAGCAGCCAGAGATGCAGCAGCAACAGGTCGAAACGCCCGTTAACCGTATCGGGCACGCCCAAGTCTCGGTAAAATATGGGTTCTCGCGCCTGCGTCACGATCATGCCATAGATGGCTTCAATGGTGCCCGGCGGGGTTAGTCGGGGTTTCCTGAAGTGATTGAACGGCCAAAGCATTGTGGTTTCCGCAAGCGGGCGCGCGCGTGTTGCATTCAGAGCCTCCGCCCGGTACTTCAGCGCCTCGCGCGACGCAAGGGGACGGAATCAGTTCCGCTATGACGACAACGAACAAGACCAGCCTGCGCGCGAACCAGCGGCGAGGCCTTCACGCATGCTGGCGCGGCTTGCGCATGCTCGCAGCTGCCGCCGTGGTCGGCGCGGCTCTTGCGGGCTGTACGGGCGAGCAGTTCCAGAAGGGTTACATCCTGCCGCCCGGCGCGCTCGAGCAGATTCCGATCGGCGCGAGCCAGGACCAGGTGCTGATCGTGATGGGCACCCCCTCCACAGTCGCAACCCTCGACGGTGAGGTGTTTTACTACATCTCGCAGCGCTCGGAGCGCCCGGTCGCCTTCATGAACCAGAAGGTGGTCGACCAGCGCGTCATCGCCATCTATTTCGACAAGAACCGGCGCGTGCGCCGGCTTGCGAATTACGGTCTGCAGGACGGCAAGATCTTCGACTTCATCAGCCGTACGACGCCGACGTCGGGCCAGGAGATGAGCTACCTCACGCCGCTGTTCAAGCTGCTCAGCTTCAACTGAGACTCCAGAGCGCTTTCGCGCGAAGTCGATAACGGCTCGCGCGGAAAAAAATGCGTCCAACACGCAGCCAGAGCCCTTTCAATTCCGCCGGAAGGTAAATCGCTCTGAACTGCGGCGTCGTGCCGCTCTGCGCGCGCCACATGCCGTCGCACGCGACTTGCGGTCGCACGAGCGGTTCCGTACGGTCCCCGCAACATAAGAAGCAGGGAGTGGATTCGTGCCTAAGCCTTTGTTGTCCCGCCGTCGCGTGCTCACCGGCGCTGCCGGCCTTTCAGCCGCAGCCATACTTCCGCGATCGAGCCTCGCCGACTGGAAGCCCACCGAAAACGTTCGCCTCGTCGTGCCGGCTGCGGCCGGCGGCTCGACCGACGTGATGGGCCGGCTCCTGGCCGCGCATCTGCAAACCGCCTGGGGCCAGTCGGCGGTCGTGGAAAACCGCTCGGGCGGCGGCGGCACCATCGGGACCGCCGAGGTGGTCCGCGCCAAGCCTGATGGCCACACCATCCTGGTCGGCAATCCCGGTCCGAACGCGATCGCCTACAGCATCTTCAAGAACCTCACCTACAAGCCCGACCAGCTGCAGCCGGTCTCGAACATGATCCGGATCCCGAACATCGTCTCGGCGCATCCGAAGACCGGCATCAAGTCGATCCCCGAGCTGATCGCCTACCTCAAGGCCAATCCGGACAAGCTCAGCTACGCCTCCTCGGGCGTCGGCCAGAGCCCTCACCTCACCGGCGCCTGGTTTCTCCAGCTCACCGGCCTGAAGATGACGCACATCCCGTTCCGCGGCGCCGGACCCGCGCTGCAGGCGGCCCTCGCCGGCGACATCCAGATCCTGTTCGACAACCTCTATCCGAGCCTGCCTCAGGTGCAGAACGGCACGCTCACAGGTCTCTGCGTCACCACGACCGAGCGCAGCGACCTTGCGCCGAACTTGCCGACGATGCGGGAGAGCGCGCCGGAGCTGGCGAATTTCGACATCTCGTCCTGGTTCTCGGTGTTCCTGCCGAAGGGCGTCTCACCCGAGGTGCTCAACGCGCTCAATCTCCAGGTCAAGGCGATGCTGGAGCGCGAAGACATCAAGAAGCAGATCGCCGCCATGGGCGCCCGCGCCGACTACGGAACGCCGGAGCAGTTCGCCGCCTTCCTGGACGCCGAGACGAAGAAATTCGCCGGCATCATCCAGAAGGAAGGCCTGCAGATGGACGTGCAGTAGTTTCTCGTGTCCCGGATGCCGCCTGCGGCATCCGGGACTTGAGCGACTGCTATCCGGTCGTGACCCCGTCGATCGGGCTGATATCTCCGACGAAGCGCAACAGATCGCTCATCAGGAACGTGCCCGGGGTCTTCGCCGGCAGCGTCGGTTTCCAGTTCTTCTGGCTGAGATAGGATTGGTTGTCGCCGGCGACGATGCCGATGAACACCTCGGCCACGATACGCGCGCCGACCGGACCGAGCCGAAGACCGCCGGTCTTCACCTGGGCCTCCTTGAGGATGTAGTACCAGAGCGGCGTCTTTCGATCGAAGCCATGCGTGGCCGCAACGGCGCCGTCGGTACCGGTTGCGATCTCCGCCGGCTTGAGCGCAGGAATCCCCATCGCACGAGCCACGTCTTGCCCCGACGGCAGTCCGAGATTGACTCCGCGCTGCAGGTTGCGGAGCGGCAGGCTGCCGCCGCCACCTGGAAGATCGTGCAATTTCGGAATGAGGAATGGATCGATCTTGCGCGAATGGTTGAACAGGAAGTTTGGCGTCGGCGCGATCGCCGGATCGAATTCGTAGAAGCGGCTCCAGTCGATGATCCAGTCCGTAGGCAAGGTGCTGACGTTGGGTGGGGAATTGGACGCGTTGGGAGTAGTACCGGCAATTTCGCCCAGGATGCGGCCGGAGAGCCCGGAGAAGAAGAACTCGAGGTTGAGGGTCGCCGCAGCAAAGCCGCCAGGCTTCGTGAACACATGGTTGTGGCTGTATGTCTCGCGAACCATGCTGTGTCCGAGCCGGTAGGCTGCCGCCGAGAACTCGACCGGCATGTAGGGCACCTTCTGGAATCGATAGAACTTCCGGCCCTCGTCCAGAATCCTGGCGACGATGCCCTTCTCCGTTAAGCGCTCGACGAAATCGTGCAGCACCATCCATTGATAGTGCCAAGTCACCAGCTTTCGTGCTTCAGAGAAGAGCTTGTCGGGCGCCGGCGCGTTGGGACCGGCCGCGAGCCTGTCGACGACCTTGTTGTGGAATTTCAGGAACGCAAGGTGCGTCTGTGCGACCAGCAGATTCTCGTCGTTGCGATGGTCGCCGATCAGGGCCCGCCCTTCCGAATTCCGCGTCAGATCATTCGGAAAGACGCCGGCCGCGCGCGGCGTGGGCTCTGTCTTGCCGAGCAGGAACTTCGGCCCGGGCTGTGTGACGTTGTTGGTGTCGCGAGCGTAGAGCTGGGGGCTGCCATCCGGTCCCAGACCGTAGATGCTGTCGAGATCGAGCCTCGGCGTGCGGAAGTTTGTGGTCGCGTTGGGATCCTCCTGCTTCTCGGCAAGCGACGTGAGATCAAGCGTGATGTCGTGATCGACGAACTGGCCGAGATAGGTGAAGCCCGACGGAATGCTGGAGTTGTCACCGGTCACATCGTCCGGAGCGACGTCCTTCATCGCGGCGGCAAGCGCCTGCAGCGCAGGCTCCGGCGCCGTTAAGGCCGGCAAGTCGAACATCCTGCCGAACAAGCCGGGGTCTGCATTGGCGCTGGGCGGTTTCAGTCCGGCCCTGGTCGGCTGGCGTCCGGCTTTCCCGTGTCTTGGATTCAGGTTTGCAGCTTGCGTCATTCTTCCCTCCAGTGGGTGAGACAGCAGCTGCACGGTAGTCCCCGGAGAGAAGACACCTTGTAATTGATCTCACAGTTCCGCCGCGACAAAGCACCTGCGAAGGAACGATATCGTGAACCAAAAACCCCCGCGGCTCGCACCGCGGGGGTTTGTCGTGCAAATTCGTGACGCGGCTCAGTGCGCCAGGATCGCCAGCAGCAGCAGGGCCACGATGTTGGTGATCTTGATCATCGGATTCACAGCGGGGCCCGCCGTGTCCTTGTAGGGATCGCCGACGGTGTCACCGGTGACGGCAGACTTGTGGGCGTCAGAGCCCTTGCCGCCGAAATGACCGTCCTCGATGTACTTCTTGGCGTTGTCCCAGGCGCCGCCGCCCGAGGTCATAGAGATCGCGACGAACAGGCCCGTCACAATCACGCCGAGCAGCATTGCGCCCACGGCCGAGAACGCCGCCGACTTGCCGGCCGCGCCGCCGCCCGCGATCGCGTAGATCACGAAGTAGACGAAGATCGGTGACAGCACGGGCAGCAGCGAGGGGATGATCATCTCCTTGATCGCCGCCTTGGTCAGCAGGTCGACCGCCTTGCCGTAGTCAGGCTTGTCGGTGCCCTGCATGATGCCCGGCTTCTCGCGGAACTGGCGTCGCACCTCCTCGACGATCGCGCTCGCCGCACGGCCCACGGCCGTCATGCCCATCGCGCCGAACAGATACGGCAAGAGGCCGCCGAACAAGAGGCCCACCACCACGTAGGGGTTGTTGAGCGAGAAGTCCGGATTGACGCCGGCGAAGTAGGGATGCTGCGCGGAGCCGGCAACGAAGAACTTGAGGTCCTGGTTATAGGCCGCGAACAGCACCAGGGCGCCGAGACCGGCGGAGCCGATCGCGTAGCCCTTGGTCACCGCCTTGGTGGTGTTGCCGACCGCGTCGAGCGCATCGGTCGATTTGCGCACCTCCTTCGGCAGGCCCGCCATCTCGGCGATGCCGCCGGCGTTGTCGGTGACGGGACCGAAGGCGTCGAGCGCGACGATCATGCCGGCCAGCGCCAGCATGGTGGCGGTCGCGATCGCAATGCCGAACAGGCCCGCGAGGCTGTAGGTGACCAGGATGCCGGCGATGATCACGATCGCGGGCAACGCGGTCGCTTCCATCGAGACGGCAAGGCCCTGGATCACGTTGGTGCCGTGACCGGTCACCGAGGCCTGGGCGATCGACTTCACCGGACGGTAGTCGGTGCCCGTGTAGTATTCGGTGATCCAGATGATAAGCGCGGTGACGACGAGGCCGACCACGCCGCATTCGAACAGCGCCATGCCGGTGTAGTCGACGCCCTCGAGCTTGCCGAAGCCGATCAGGTAGTAGATCACCAGCGCGATGCCGATCAGGGACAGGATGCCGGTCGCGATCAGGCCCTTGTAGAGCGCGCCCATGATCGACTGGCTCGGCCCGAGCTTGACGAAGAAGGTGCCGATGATCGAGGTGATGATGCAGATGCCGCCGATCGCGAGCGGCAGCGTCATCATGTTGGAGAGGATCGCCGTCTTGGCGAAGAAGATGGCCGCCAGGACCATGGTGGCGACCGCGGTCACCGCATAGGTCTCGAACAGGTCGGCAGCCATGCCGGCGCAGTCGCCGACATTGTCACCGACATTGTCGGCGATGGTCGCCGGGTTGCGCGGATCGTCCTCGGGAATGCCGGCCTCGACCTTGCCGACGAGGTCGCCGCCGACATCCGCACCCTTGGTGAAGATACCGCCGCCGAGACGGGCGAAGATCGAGATCAGCGAGGCGCCGAAGCCGAGCGCCACCAGGGCATCGACCACGACGCGGCTATCGGGCGCGAGCTTCAGCGAGTGGACCAGAAAGCCGAAATAGAGGGTCACACCCAGCAGCGCGAGACCCGCCACCAGCATTCCGGTGATCGCTCCCGCCTTGAAGGCGAGCTCGAGCCCGCCGGCAAGCGACTTCGTCGCGGCCTGGGCGGTACGCACATTGGCGCGGACCGAGACGTTCATGCCGATGAAGCCGGCAGCGCCGGACAGGATCGCGCCGATGGCAAAACCGATCGCGACATAGAGCCCGAGGAAATAGACAAGCAGCACGAAGATGACGATGCCGACGAGACCGATCGTGGTGTACTGGCGCCGCAGGTAGGCCTGTGCGCCTTCGCGCACGGCTCCTGCGATCTCCTGCATGCGCGGCGACCCCGCATCCGCGCTCAACACCGAAGACGTCGCCCAAATCGCGTAGACGACGGAAAGCACTCCGCAGAGCACTATCAACCATAATGCTGTCATGTGATTTTTGCCTCAGATCCTTGATGTACCCCCGGCGCCTTTTGTTGTCCGTCGTGCGGTGCGGCGCCTTGATTTCGAACAAGGCCGCCCCCTTGCCCAAAAAAAGAGGCGGCCTCAGTCGGTCGCGAGCTTGCCAAAATCAAATTGAGGGTGCAACGCCGGATAAGGCCGAAAGCGCCGATCTCGGCAGGTATTTAGGACCAAGTGCTGAGAACCAGGATGCCGGTTTGGAGCAATTCCTAGAAGTGGCTGTAGGACAGCCGCGTCAAGAGCAGTTCCTGGCCCTGCCCGTCCAGGAAGCGCGGCCGCTCATGACCCTGCACGATCCTGCCGATCGCGGTCACCGCAACGCCCCTGGCCCGCCCGGCGGCCATCAGCGCCTCGCTTTGCGCCGGCGGAACGGTGCATAGCACTTCATAGTCATCGCCCCCCGCAAGCAGCGTCTCGACGCAAACGACGTTGCTTGCGAGCAGGCCGGCCGCCGCGGCCGAGAGCGGCACGCTTGTCACGTCGACCGAAGCCGAAACCCCCGACGCTGCACAGAGTTTGGCCAGATCGCCAGCGAGACCGTCGGAGACGTCCATTGCTGCGGTCGCATGATCGCGCACCGCCCGCGCCAGCACGTTGCGCGGCTGTGGCACCCGATAGCGTGAGACCAGGGCTTCCCTCGCGGCAGGATCGGACGCGACCGCTGCGGCAGCGGCACCGCCTTTGAGCACGTCGAGGCCGAGCGCGGCATCGCCGATCGTTCCCGTCACGAGGATGCAATCCCCTGGCTTTGCACCGGTGCGCCCGACCATCCGCCCCTGCGGCACGCGGCCAAAGGCAGTGATCGAGATCATCTGCGGGCCCGGCGTCGACACCGTATCGCCGCCGAGCAGCGGGCATGCGAATGTCCTGGCGTCCTCGCCCAGCGCGTCCGCAAACGGACGGAGCCAGGCATCCTCCTGGATGCGCAGCGCCAGCGTCAGCACGAAGCCGGCCGGCACCGCGCCCTTGGCGGCGAGATCGGACAGGTTCACCCGCAGCGCCTTGCGCGCGATGGTGGCGGGCGGATCGTCGGCAAGATAATGCACGCCCTCGACGACGGCGTCGGTGGTGACGACGATGTCCTCGCCGGATGAGGACAGGACTGCGGCGTCATCGACGAGCCCGAATGCGCCGGGATCGGTCGCCAGCGGCTTGAAGTAGCGCGCGATGAGGGAATCTTCGCCGGAGGGATTGTTTGCCATCAGCGCCAGCCCCATCCACCGCTGTCATCGCCCGGCTCGACCGGGCGATCCAGTATTCCAGAGACTGTCGTGTCAGCTCGATAGGCTGCGGCGTACTGGATCACCCGCCTTCGCGGGTGATGACAGCGGAGTATGGGGCAGTCGTCTCGCATCACCTCACCGCCCTCGCGGGAAATTACCCCCGCCCGAACTCGTCGCCGCGAAACTGCCGGCCGATCTGGTCGAGCACGGCGTTCACCATGCCGGTCTCCTCGCGGTCGACGAAGGCATTTGCGACATCGACATATTCGGAGACCACGACGCGGCCCGGCACGTCCTTGCGGTGCTGGAGCTCATAGGCTCCGGCCCGCAGCACCGCCCGCAGGATGGCTTCGATCCGCTTCAGGGGCCAGCCCTTCGACAGCGCCTCGTCGATCAGCGGATCTAGCTTCTTCTGGTCGCGCACGACGCCCGAGACCACGTCGCGGAAGAAGGCGGCTTCGGCCGGCAGGTAAGTGTCGCCCTCGACCTCGTTGCCGAGCCAATGGCTCTCGAACTCGGCGAAAATGTCGTTGATGCCGGCACCTGCGATATCCATCTGGTACAGCGCCTGCACGGCCGCGAGCCGCGCCGCACCGCGCCGGTTGGCCTTCTTCTCGGTGCCGAGCGGCGGCTTTCTGGTGTTGTCGGCCATGGCTTCAGGCCTGCGCCAGGCGGCGCTTGATGCGCAGCATCGCCAGCGCGGCGCGCGCGGCATCGCCGCCCTTGTCGAGTTCGCTGGCGCGCGCCCGCGCCCAGGCCTGCGCCTCGGTGTTGACGGTGAGGATGCCGTTGCCGAGCGGCAGTTTTCGCGCCACCGCGAGGTCCATCAGCGCGCGCGAGGATTCCTGCGACACGATCTCGAAATGAATGGTGTCGCCGCGGATCACGCAGCCGAGCGCGATCACCGCATCATAGGGCTTGCCGTTCGCCGCCGCGGCATCGACCGCGATGGCGACCGCCGCCGGGATTTCCAGCGCACCGGGAACCGTGATCACGTCATGCGTCAGGCCGGCCGCCTTCAGCTCGGCCACCGCGCCATCCAGAAGCGCGTCCTGGAGATCGTCATAGAACCGCGCCTCGACGATCAGCGCGCGCGCGCCGGAAATGTCGGTCTGGTCCTTCAGGGGTGCGCGCCGCGCGTCTGCCATCGTTCAATCCGTTTCGAAAGGGGTCGGCGCTATGTAGTCGCCGCAAACGGGTAAGCCAAGTTCTAAAGACACTGTCATTCAGGGGCGGCTCGAAGAGCCGAACCCGGAATCTCGAGATTCCGGGTTCGATGCTAACGCATCGCCCCGGAATGACGGCCCTGCCGTCACTTCATTTCCGTCAGCCGCGCCGCGTAGCGGGCCATCAGGTCGACCTCGATGTTGACCTCATCCCCCGCCTTCCAGTCGCCGATCGTCGTGACCGTCAGCGTGTGCGGGATGATCAGCACCGAAAAGCTCGCGTCCTTGACCGTATTGACCGTCAACGACACGCCGTCGAGCGTGATCGAGCCCTTGGTGGCGATGAACCGCGCCAGCTCCCGCGTGGTGGAGAGCTCGAACCGCGCCATGTCGGGCAGATCCTCGCGGCTGCGAAGCGTCGCGATGCCGTCGGCATGGCCGGCGACGATATGCCCGCCAAGTTCGTCCCCGATCTTCAGCGCCCGCTCGAGATTGAGCCTCGTCTCCACCTTCCAGTGCTTGGCGGTCGTCAACGCCAGCGTCTCGGCGGCGGTATCGACGTCGAACCAGGTCCTTTGAGCAGAGCCCTTGCCGCCTTCCACGCCCGAGGCAACCACCGTTAGGCAGACGCCGTTGCAGGCGATTGAGGCGCCGTCGGCAATCGTGCTCTGATCATAGTGGCAAGCAATGCGCAGGCGATGCAGCTGCCCCTTCGCCGTGGGCGTGAAGCTGATGATCTCGCCGATATCGGTGACAATGCCGGTGAACATTACGCGCGCTCGTAGATGGTGAGAGTATCCTTGCCCAAGGTTTCGCTAGCATGAACCTTGTAGGCCGGCGACTGCGTGATTTTCGACAGGGGCAATGCATCGAGCGCATCCACGCCGCCGCTGCCCACCGTTTCCGCCCCGCGGAACAGCCAAATCTCGTCCACGAGATCGGCCGCAACGAAGGACGCGGCGACACGGCTACCGCCCTCGACCATCAGCCGCGTGATCCCTTTCTCGGCCAGCGCGCGCAGCACGGCCGCAAGATCGAGCCCGGACGCGTCCCCCGGCGACATGCGAATGAGCTGCGCACCGGCCGCGCCAAGCCGCATGGCGGCGGCAGCCTCGGCGAGCTCGGACCCCACCACCCAGAGCGGCGTCTCGCGAGCGGATCGCACGAGCTGGCTCGATGCGGGAATGCGCAGGCTCTGGTCGAGCACCACGCGCACCGGCGAGCGCGCCGCCATGCCCGGCAGGCGGCAAGTGAGAAGCGGATCGTCCGCCAGCACCGTTCCGATGCCGACCAGGATCGCATCACTGCGCGCGCGGAGAAGATGCACGCGGTCGCGCGCGGCTTCACCCGTGATCGCGAACGGCCTGCCGCCGGCCGCGCCGATCTTGCCGTCGGGCGAAACCGCGAGCTTGAGGATCACATGCGGGCGGCGATCCCTGATGCGGCGGAAATGGCCGGCATGGTCGAAGGCCGCCTCCGCCGCGCAAAGACCCACATCCACATTGATGCCGGCAGCGCGCAGACGCGCATGCCCCTGGCCTGCGACCTCAGGATTGGGATCCTCGATCGCCGCCACCACCCGCTTGATGCCCGCAGCGATCACCGCATCTGCGCAAGGCGGCGACTTGCCGAAATGCGAGCATGGCTCCAGGGTGACATAGAGCGTGGCGCCGCGCGCCGCCTCGCCCGCGCGCAGCAAGGCCTCAGGCTCGCCATGCGGTCGTCCTCCAGGCTGCGTCCAGCCGCGGCCGACGATGACGCCGTCCTTGACGATGACGGCGCCCACGGCCGGATTGGGCCAGGTCCGCCCCTGCCCGCGCTTGCCCAGTGCGAGCGCCAGCTCCATGAATCGGCGATCAGCGTCCCTGGCCTCGCGGGCCTTCTGCGCGAACTGGTCTTCCAGGATGCGGAAGATCATTTGCGGATCGCGGCGAGCCGCGCTTCCTCCTCACCGGAGAGCTCGCCGAGCACGTCGGCGAAATCCTTGGCTTCGCGGAAATTGCGGTAGACCGAAGCAAAGCGCACATAGGCGACGTCGTCGAGCGTGCGCAGGTGCTCCATCACGGTCTCGCCGATCACCTCGGAGGAGATCTCGGCCTCGCCACCGGTCTCGAGCTCGCGCACGATGGTAGAGACCATCTTTTCGACCCGCTCCGGCTCGACCTGCCGCTTGCGCAACGAGATCTGTACCGAGCGCATCAGCTTGTCGCGATCGAACGGCACGCGGCGGCCGTTGCGCTTGATCACCGTGAGCTCGCGCAGCTGCACGCGCTCGAAGGTGGTGAAACGGAAATTGCAGGCGACGCACACGCGCCGCCTGCGGATCACGGACGAGTCCTCGGTCGGACGCGAGTCCTTTACCTGCGTATCCAGACTGTTGCAGTTCGGGCAGCGCATCCGCTTGGCCTAGCCTTACTGGTAGATCGGGAACCGGTCGGTGAGCGCCTTGACCCGTTCCTTGATCGCAGCTTCCACCAGCGGCGCCTTGCCGTCGGAGGACTGCGCGATCGCGTTGAGGACCTCGGCAATCATGCCGCCGACCTGCTGGAATTCGGCCACGCCGAACCCACGGCTGGTTGCCGCCGGCGTGCCGAGCCGAATTCCTGACGTGACGAAGGGCGATTCCGGGTCGAACGGAATGCCGTTCTTGTTGCAGGTGATGGCCGCGCGGACCAGCGCCTTCTCCGAGACGTTGCCCTTGAGGCCCTTCGGCCGGAGATCGACCAGCATCAGATGATTGTCGGTGCCGCCGGAGACGATATCGAGACCATGGCCCTTCAAGGTCTCGGCCAGCGCCTTGGCGTTCTCGACGATGTTCTTGGCGTAGACCTTGAAGTCCGGACGCAGCGCTTCGCCGAAGGCGACCGCCTTCGCCGCAATCACGTGCATCAGGGGACCGCCCTGCAGGCCCGGGAAGATCGCCGAGTTGAGCTTCTTGGTCAGGGTCTCGTCATTCCACAGCATGAGGCCGCCGCGCGGACCGCGCAGCGACTTGTGCGTCGTCGTCGTGGTGACGTGCGCATACGGCACCGGCGAAGCATGCACGCCGCCGGCGACGAGCCCGGCGAAATGCGCCATGTCGACCAGGAGGTACGCCCCGACGCTGTCCGCGATCTCGCGGAAACGCTTGAAGTCCCAGGCGCGCGAATAGGCCGAGCCGCCGGCGATGATCAGCTTCGGCTTGACCTGCTCGGCCTGCTTGGCCACCGCATCCATGTCGATGATCTGGTCCTCGCGGCGCACGGTGTAGTGCGCGGCCTTGAACCACTTGCCGCTCATGTTGACGGGCGAGCCATGGGTGAGATGGCCGCCGGCCGCGAGATCGAGCCCCATGAAGGTGTCGCCGGGCTGCAGCAGCGCCAGGAACACGGCCTGGTTCATTTGGCTGCCGGAGTTCGGCTGCACATTGGCAAAGCCAGCGCCGAACAGCTTCTTGGCGCGATCGATCGCAAGGTTCTCGGCGACGTCGACCCACTCACAACCGCCGTAATAGCGCGCGCCCGGATAGCCTTCCGCGTACTTGTTGGTCATCACCGAGCCCTGCGCTTCCAGCACGGCCCGGCTGACGATGTTCTCGGAGGCGATCAGCTCGACCTCATGGCGCTGCCGGCCGAGCTCGCCCTTGATGGCGGCGGCGATTTCCGGATCGGCCTGCTCGAGCGAGGCGGTGAAAAACGAATCAGGCGCGGAGGCGGTTTTGGGTGCGGTCATCTTGCGAATATCTCCACCCCCGCAGCCGTTTGGCGGGCTACGGACGGGTCTGGTGTGGCGATCGGAAGCGGCGAGCGCGATCTACCACATCGCCCGCAACAGGCCAAGTAGTTGCGGGTCGAGCCTGATATTTATGCAAGATATGGTGGGGGATTGGAGGTTTTCGGCGCGGGAGCGGTTCTATGGAACCATTCCTCTGCAATATCTCGACAGGGGCGCTGGGGGCCTCATCTCACGCCAAGAGCCACCGGCCCGACCCAGTGCCGTCTCACAGCCCCGTGTACCCCGCCTTCACCGGATCCACGCTGCCGTCGAGCTGGCGCAGATAGGTCAGGCCGCAAACCGTCAACCTGTGAGGGTCCTTCTCGCCGGCTTCCATCAACGTATTGAGATAGTTCGTGACCTTGGCCCGGGCCTCCTCGCTGGCCGCGGCGGTGCGGTTGGCGAGCAGGTCGTAAGTCTGCATGATGCGGTCGATGGCAGCTTCCATGGCATCCTCTGGTTGGTCGCGATTTTGGGAGTTTCGATCAGGCAACCGCCTTGGCCTCGATCTGCACCTGGAACCGGGCAATCGCCTTGTTGGCCAGCCCGATCTTGTTGAATTCGCCTTGCTGGAGCAGCTTGACGATGAGGCCGAGCAGGCGTTCGTCAGTGACGAGCGTGTCGGGGATCGCGCCGGAACGGCGAAGGTAATTCGCGGCGATGCCATAAGCCTCGCTGACGAGTTCCACGTTCATCGCCCGAAGCCCGCGCTCGACCAGCATCGACATCCCTCCGATCCGAAGGAGATAAGCGCCCGGCCCGGAACTGGTTCCTCACGGCCGGCACATTTTTTTCGCAGGTGCGAGAACACAAAACGCACCGGTCCGGAAAATCCGGGCCGGCGCGCTTGGGGAGGTCAGGCTCGTTCGGGAAGGCTGCCGGTCTTGTTGCGGGCCGGCTTGGCCTTGATCCCTTCAGAAAACTCAGAGGCGATAGAGGATCTGGTCGGTCCAGAACCGCTCGAGGCGGTGCAGCGACTTGTTCAGGGTCGCAAACTCGTCGCCGGAGATGCCGCCGACCTGCTCCACCGTCTTGACGTGCTTCTGGTAGAGCGCATCGACGATGCGGCGGACTTCCTGGCCCTGCGGCGTCAGGCGGATGCGCACCGAGCGGCGGTCAACGCGCGAGCGCTGATGATCGAGGAAGCCGAGCTCGACGAGCTTCTTCAGATTGTAGGAGACGTTGGAGCCGAGATAGTAACCGCGCGTGCGCAGCTCGCCCGCGGTCAGCTCCTTGTCGCCGATGTTGTAGAGCAAGAGCGCCTGGACCGAGTTGATGTCCGCACGGCCGCGGCGATCGAATTCATCCTTGATCACGTCGAGGAGCCGGCGATGCAGCCGCTCCACCAGAGTCAAAGCTTCCAGATAGAGCGACTGCACCGAACCTTGCTGGCCGGAGACGCGCTCTGCGGTATCTGCCGCAGTTGCGACGGCTTTCATCATGACACTTCCCCTGTTGTCGTTTTTATCGACACTTATTCGACGAAACTTGTGTCCCGCCTGATAGGTGCAACTTAAGGGGGCCGTTTGAAGATCGGCTTAAATAAGAGAATAAAGAGATCATGAATTTAAGACAGTGAATTGCGGATTAAGCCTGTGCCACAAGGGCTTTTCGCAACCGTCTGTTGACCTTCGCAAGGTCCTGTTCACCCTCCGTCCGCCCCTGCTGTCGCATTCCAGAACAGCCCCGCCCCGTTTCGAAACGAGCGCGTAAGAGCTGTGGCGAAAGCGGCTGGTTAGCGAAAACTTACGTCGAATTTTACGCAACCAACGGTCAACCAAACGCGTACAACTCCGCTGACGCTACTCTCGTGTCCCGGACGAGCGAAGCGAAGATCCGGGATCCAGAGCTGCAAGCGAGATGTTGGAGAGATGGGCCCCGGCTCTGCAACGCATCACGCCGCATGTGCGGCGCGCTGCATTGCCTCCAGGGCACGAGAGAATTGCGCGCGACGCGACGCCTACGGCGGCCGTTCGCGCGCGGCCATCCAGGCGAGCGCGAGATAGGCGGCGAGCATGAAGACCTCGACGCCGACCACGACGAGGCTGCCGCCGTAGATGCCGGGGAACATCAGCTCGATCACGGCCATCGACACCACGGTCGTGAGCCACACGACCGCGCCCCAGGGCGTGGCGAGCCAGAGGCCGACCGCGGCCACGAGCTCGATCACGGCGAAGTAGACGGTCGCGGCCTGCCAGGCCATCGACTGGTTCTCGAATGCCTCGTCCTCGCCGCCGACGAACCCCGTCACCTGGGCCCAGTGATAGAGACCCTTCAGGATCGAGAGCAGCGCCATCACCCGCAGGAACAGCACCAGCCGGCGCGTCCAGACATTGTCATCGGACTGGGTGCGCTCCGAGGAGATCGCCGCCACCGACAACGCGCTCTCTCTGGCATTGTCTCGGGCGGCGTCCCTGGCCTGGGCGCCGTCGCGGGCCGCATCGCGGGTGGAGATCTCGGACATGGCCCCTTCTGGCTGCTTCGCCCCGCAAAATCAATCGGCTGCCATCCCTTGCGGCAGGTCAAGCCGCGGTGACGGGAACCGTGCGAGCTGGTATAAGAATAATTCCAGCCGGAGGAAGAATGATGGCGATCAAATACGGACGTCCGATCGAATTGCGCGAGGTTTCGCGCCGGGATAGCACGGCAGTGCCCCACGCCCTCGATCTGACCGTCCGTCCGCGCCGTAACCGCAAGGCCGAGTGGGCCCGGCGCATGGTGCGCGAGAACGTCCTCACCACCGACGACCTGATCTGGCCGCTGTTCCTGATCGACGGCCACAACAAGCGCGAACAGGTCGCCTCGATGCCGGGCGTCGACCGCCTCAGCGTCGACCAGGCCGTGCGCGAGGCCGAGCGCGCGATGAAGCTGACCATCCCCTGCGTCGCGCTGTTTCCCTACACCGACCCGTCCCTGCGCGACGAGGAAGGCTCGGAAGCCACCAATCCGGACAACTTGGTCTGCCAGGCGGTGCGCGCGATCAAGAAAGAGTTTCCGGAGATCGGCATTCTCTGCGATGTCGCTCTCGACCCCTTCACCAGCCACGGCCATGACGGCCTGATTTCTGACGGCAAGATCCTGAACGACGAGACGGTGGCGGTGCTGGTGCGTCAGGCGCTGGTGCAGGCCGAGGCCGGCTGCGACATCATCGCCCCCTCCGACATGATGGATGGCCGCGTCGCTGCGATCCGCGAGGGGCTGGATCGCTCAGGTCTGCTCGACGTGCAGATCATGGCCTATGCAGCCAAATATGCCTCCGCCTTCTACGGCCCGTTCCGCGACGCCATCGGCTCGGCCAAGGCGCTGACCGGCGACAAGCGCACCTACCAGATGGACAGCGCCAACACCGACGAGGCGCTGCGCGAGGTCGAGCTCGATATCGCCGAAGGCGCCGACATGGTGATGGTGAAGCCCGGCATGCCCTATCTCGACGTGGTCCGCCGCGTGAAGGACACGTTTGCGATGCCGACCTTCGCTTACCAGGTCTCCGGCGAGTACGCGATGATCGTGGCCGCCGCGAACAACGGCTGGCTCGACGGCGAACGAGCCATGATGGAGAGCCTGCTCGCCTTCAAGCGCGCCGGCGCCGACGGCGTGCTGAGCTATTTCGCGCCGAACGCAGCGGAGAAGCTGCGGGCACAGGGGTAAGCTCACGCTCCATCTTCGGTGTCGTCCCTGCGAACGCAGGGACCCATACCGCGTGATCCATCCATGATGCACGCTAGTCGTACAGACGAAGGATAAACTGCGAGTCTTCGCCAAACTCCTCCCTGTGGTTATGGATCCCCGCGTTCGCGGGGACGACACCGAGGATGTGGCGCCGATGTCAGCCCCCGACCATCAGGCCTCCCCCGCCCCCGAATCGCCGGAATATTTCGGTTTGCTGACGCTCGCGCGCCCTTGGCACGGGCATGGTCTGCTCCCATGTCGTGACACGAGGGGTTTTCCTCCCGGGAGGACGGACGATGTCGTATGACTCGAGTGATTCAGGCGTCTGGCGCAATGACGGCGGGGTGCAGCCGCACGCCTACGACCCCTACTTGCATCCGGAACTGTTCCGCGGCGTCGCGACGCGGCGGGTGTTCGCGTTCCTGATCGACATGGTCGTGATCTCGGTGCCCGTGATCCTCGGCTACGTCTTCATCGCATTGTTCGGCGTGGTCACCCTCGGCATCGGCTGGGCCCTGTTCTGGATCGCCTGGCCGGCCTCCGTCATCTGGGCCATCGTCTATTACGGCGCCTGCATCGGCGGTCCGTCGTCGGCGACGATCGGCATGCGGGTCATGGACCTGGAATTGCGCACCTGGTACGGCGCGCCCGGCTACTTCGTGCTCGGCGCCACCCATGCCGTGCTGTTCTGGATCACGGTCTCGTTCCTGTCGCCCTTCGTGGTGCTGGTCGGCCTGTTCAACGGCCGCCGTCGCCTGCTGCACGATTTCGTGCTGGGCACGGTCGTGATCAACAATTCCGTCCGCGCTCCCGTGCCTCAAGCGGCAGGACCGTACTGATCAAGAACCTATCAACCAGGACCGACTAAGCTGAGTGATCTGACCTGCCGAGCAGACCGATTGACCAGGGGCTTTCGTAGCGCGATGCTGATGCTCAGTTCGGAGGCCCACGACGTCCCTTGACCCAGCACTCGCGCGACACCCCCCAATTTTACCTCACGGCGCCCTCGCCGTGCCCCTATTTGCCCGGCCGGCATGAGCGCAAGGTGTTCACGCACCTCGTCGGCGACCGCGCCGGCGACCTCAACGACCTCCTGACTCACGGCGGCTTCCGCCGCAGCCAGTCAATCGCCTACCGGCCGGCCTGCGACCAGTGCCGCGCCTGCGTCTCGGTCCGGGTGATCGCCAACGAGTTCCGGCCCTCCCGCAGCTTCCGGAAAGTGATGGCGCGCAACGCCGACATCATCGGCGAGCAGCGCAGCGCAGTGCCCACATCCGAGCAATATTCGGTGTTCCGCGCCTATCTCGACGCCCGCCACCGCCACGGCGGCATGGCCGACATGACCGTGCTCGACTATGCCATGATGGTCGAGGACAGCCACGTCGAGACCCGCATCATCGAGTACCGCAAGCGCGGCCCCGACAGCGGCATCACCGGCCGCGGCGAGGAACTGATCGCGGTCGCCCTGACCGACGTGCTCAGCGATGGTCTGTCGATGGTCTATTCGTTCTTCGAGCCGAGCCAGGTGGGCCGCTCGATGGGCACCTTCATGATCCTCGACCACATCGCGCGCGCCCGCCGGCAAGGCCTGCCTTACGTCTATCTCGGCTACTGGATCGAAGGCTCCAAGAAGATGGACTACAAGGCCCGCTTCCTGCCGCAGCAGCGCCTTGCCCCCTCAGGCTGGCTACGCATCGACGCGCAGGGCGATGCGGCGTCCGAGCCGCAGGATTGAAAGGGCGAATGGTGAGTGGCGAATGGCGATGAGAACTCCATTCGCTATTCGCCACCCGCCATTCGCGCTCCTCACCCGAACAGCGTATCGGCGAGCAGCTTCAGATTTAAGATTACGATGACACCCGCCACGATCCAGGCGATCGCGGCGACGGATTTGGGTATCGCGAACTGGCCCATCTTGCGGCGGTCGGAGACGAAGCGGACCAGCGGGATGACAGCGAAAGGCAGCTGCATCGACAGCACGACCTGGCTGAACACCAGCAGATCCGCCGTGCCGCGCTCGCCATAGATCGCCGTGACGATGATCACGGGAATGATGGCGATGCCGCGCGTCAGCAGGCGGCGCGCCCAGCTCGGCAGGCGCAGGTCGAGGAAACCTTCCATCACGATCTGGCCGGCGAGCGTCGCGGTGACCGTCGAATTGAGGCCCGAGGCGAGCAGCGCCACCGCGAACAGCGTCGAGGCGATGCCGAGACCGAGCAGCGGCGACAGCAGCTCGAAAGCCTGGCCGATCTCGGCGACATCGGAATGACCGCTCTTGTGGAAGGTCGCGGCAGCGACGACGAGGATCGCGGCGTTGATGAACAGCGCCAGCATCAGGGCGATGGTGGAATCCGTCGTCGCCCATTTGATCGCCTCGCGCCGGCCGGTGTCGTTGCGCTCGTAGGCACGCGTCTGCACGATCGAGGAGTGCAGGTAGAGATTATGCGGCATCACGGTCGCGCCGATGATTCCGATCGCGATGTAGAGCATGTCGGAATTGGTGAAGATCTCGGTCTTCGGCACGAAGCCGCGCAGAACCTCCGCCACCGGCGGCGCCGCAGCCACGATCTGGACCGCGAAGCAGACCGCGATCACCGCCAGCAGCGCGATGACGAAGGCTTCCAGGAAGCGGAATCCGCGGTTCATCAGGAGCAGCAGCAGGAAGGCGTCGAGCGCGGCGAGCAATGCGCCGCCGATCAGGGGAATGCCGAACAGCAGTTTCAGCGCGATCGCGGTGCCGATCACCTCGGCGAGATCGCAGGCGATGATCGCCGCCTCGCAGGCGATCCAGAGCAGGAAGTTCACCGCAGGCGAGTAGGTCGCGCGGCACGCCTGCGCGAGGTCGCGGTCGGTGACGATGCCGAGCCGCGCGGCCAGCGACTGCAGCAGGATCGCCATCAGGTTCGAGAGCAGGATGACCGAGAGCAGCGTGTAGCCGAACTTCGACCCGCCGGCGAGGTCGGTCGCCCAATTGCCGGGGTCCATGTAGCCGACCGAGACGAGATAGCCCGGACCGATAAAGGCGAGCAGCCGCCGCGACCAGTGGCCGGCTCTCGGAACTGCGACCGTGGCATTGACCTCGGCGAGGCTCTTGGTGGTGGGCGCGTCGGCACGCCAGCCGGCGGAATCGGGATTCAGGTGGGGCGATAGGGCATCCATGCCGGCACAATACCCAAGTTCATTCTTATTGCAACTCATTTGCAACTGCATCTAGCCGGACCGTTCGCGCCCAGGACTGTGCCGGCCGCCCCTGTTATCGGGAAGCGGGTGGGCCCGGTGGTCGTCAGGGTGAACATTGGTGCCAATTCGCCTTTGCAGGATATGAGCCATGTCAACGCCCCCTCGCCTCCCGGACACCTTCAACCGCCTCGCCTGGTCGAATCTCGCGGCGCAATCGGCCGAGCAGGTCGCGCTCGCCGCGGCGCCCATCGTCGCCGTGCTGACGCTGGGGGTGGCCGAAGGGCAGACCGGCCTGCTTCAGACCGCGCTCACCCTGCCCTTCGTGCTGTTCGCCATTCCCGCCGGCGTGCTCGCGGACCGCATCTCCCGCCGCCGGCTGATGGCGGGCGCCGAGGCGTTGCGGGCGGCAGCGCTCGCCGCCATCGTCCTCCTGCTGGCGCTGGGGGCCCTCGACTTGCCGCTGCTGGCCCTGCTCGGCTTCGCTGCCGTGTGCGGCACCGTCGTCTACAGCGTCGCCGCGCCGGCGCTGGTGCCCTCGCTGGTGAGCTCGGAGCTGTTGCCCGCGGCGAATGCGCGGATCGAGCTCGCGCGCACCATCGCCTTCGCCAGCGGCCCTGCGCTCGGCGGCGCGCTGGTGGGATGGTGGGGCGCCAGCCCGGCCTTCGGCTTTGCCGCGGCACTCTCGGCCATCGCCGTCGTGCTGCTCTCCGGCATCTACGAGCCCGCGCGCGGGCCGGCGCCGCGACGCCATCCGCTCCAGGAGATCCGCGAGGGCGCGGCCTTCGTGTTCCACCATCCGCTGTTGCGGCCGGTGTTCATCACCCAGTTCATCTTCAACACCGGCTGGTTCCTGCAGATCGCCGTGTTCGTGCCCTATGCCGTGCGCCATCTCGGATTGACGGCGGCCGGTGTCGGCGCGGTGCTGACGATGTACGGCGTCGGCATGGTGATCGGCGCGCTCCTCGCCACGCGCGTGATGCAGCGTATCGCGTTTGGCACCGTCGTCGGACTCGGCCCCGTCACCGGCTTCGTCGCCGCATTGGTGATGGCGCTGACGGTGCTGCTGCCCTCGCCGTGGCTCGCGGGCTTGAGCTTCTTCCTGCTCGGCGTCGGTCCGATCCTGTGGGTGATCTCGACCACGACGCTGCGCCAGTCGGTGACGCCGCCGCGCCTCCTGGGACGCGTCTCCGCCATCAACATCATGAGCTATGGCGCCCGTCCGCTCGGCTCGGCGCTGGGCGCTATCGTCGGCGGCCTCTGGAGCGCGGAAGCGTGCCTCTATCTCGCCGCCGCCGTCTTCGGCCTGCAGGCGCTGGTGATCCTGCTGTCACCGGCGGTCGCACTGGACCGGCAGCCGGACATGGTGGGGGACGAAGTGGCGGCGCAATGCTAACCACGCCGTCATTGCGAGCGAAGCGAAGCAATCCAGAATCTTTCCACGGAGACAGTCTGGATTGCTTCGTCGCAAGAGCCCCTCGCAATGACGGAGCATGTCGAGACAGCGAGGCCTAACCCGCCAGATAGCGCTCGTAGCTCCCCGTCACCGGCTCGTTCGCGTCGACCTCCGGATCAAGCGTATAGAGATCCTGCGCGCGTCCGATGCCGCGCAGGGCGTAGCGGCCGGTGGAGACGAGATAGCGCCGGCCGGCGGCATCGAGGCCACCATAGAACTCGGATGAGGCCAGCAGCTCGCGGTCGACCGAGCGGCTCATCGAGGCGATGCGGCTGACCTCGTTGACGGTCGGGCCGACCACGGTGAAATCAAGCCGGTCCTCGCTGCCGATATTGCCGTAGAAGACCTGGCCGACATGCAGGCCGACATAGGCCGACGTGGTCGGACGGCCCTCCGCCGCCCGCCGCTTGTTCAGCGCAGCGACATTCTTGCGGAACAGGTGCTCGGCCCGCAGCGCGGCCCGTCGCGCATCCGCCATATCCTCGCCCCAGAACATCGCCAGCACACCGTCGCCGATCAGCTTCAGCACGTCGCCGCCGGCGTGGTGGATCGCGTCGATCACCGTCTGCGCATAGTCGTTGAGGAACGGAATGATCTCGTCGGGGCCGATGCTCTCGCTGATCCCGGTCGAGCCGCGCAGGTCCGAATACCAAAGCACCGCGTTGATGCGCTCGGTGACGCCGCGGGAGATGCGCCCGCGCAGCACCTGCTCGGAGGCATCGCGGCCGAGATAGACCCGGCCGAGCGTGCGCACGATGTCGACCTGCTGTGCCGACTTGATCGCGAGCCCCAGCACCGGCACGAGATCGCGCAGCGCCTCCAGCTCCAGTCCGGAGAAACCGCTCTCGCGGCGGGTGGTCCAGCATGAATAGAGGCAATCCATCAGGCCGAGCGCGCCATTCTCGCCGAACCGATGCACGAAGGCGAGATAGTGCTTGTGGCCCTTTTCGGCGAGTTCGCCGATCTGCGAGAAATCCATCGACGGGGCCTCCGCGAGATCGATCACCATCTCGTCGTGGCCATTCTCGAGCATGTGGAAGAACACCGACCGGCGCCAGCTCTTTGCCGCGTCGCCGTCGGCGGTCGAGCCGTATTCGAACGCATCGCTCTCGTTGCTGGGCCGGTCGCTCCAGCGAAAGCCCCGGCCCTCATAGATCGGATGCAGCGTGTCGATGACGACGAGCCCGCGCGACAGTTCCAGCCCCTCGGCGCAGCAGCGCTCGCAGAAGCCGCGGAGCAGCTCGTTTTCGGGCAGGCCAGTCAGCCCCTGGCCCGTCAGCCAGTTCATCAGCGCAAGGCGCGAGGTCAATTGCATGCGCCATTATGGCGTGCATTCGTGACGAGCGAAAGGCGCAGGCCCGCGTGTGCACCAGGCTCCCATCCCCTGCAGGTCGAATATGTCGCAGCGCCGGTTGACGCCCTCGCCGCGCGAACGGCAAATGTCGGCGATGATGACTTCGTCGGCCGAAATCGGAAGCCCGCGCGGATGACCCGGCGCCAGCTTCCGATCATCCTGGCGCTCGGTACCACGCAGACCCTGGCCTGGGCCTCGAGCTATTATGTGCCGGCGCTGCTCGCCGATCCCATGGCGCACGACCTCGGCGTCTCCTCCAACTGGATCTTCGGCGCGTTTTCGGCCGCGCTGGTGATCTCGGCCATGCTCGGCCCGCGTATCGGACGGCAGATCGACCTCGTCGGCGGCCGTCAGGTGCTGTCGGCCTCGAACCTGATCATCGCCGCCGGCCTCGTGCTCCTTGGGTTCTCGCAATCGATCGCGGTGATGGCGATCGCCTGGCTCGTGCTCGGCATCGGCATGGCGATGGGGCTCTATGACGCCGCCTTCGCAGCTTTGGGGCGCATCTACGGCACCGAGGCACGCCGGCCCATCACCGGCATCACGCTGATGGCGGGCTTCGCTTCCACCGTCGGCTGGCCGCTCACCGCCTGGGGCATCGCCCATATCGGCTGGCGCGACACCTGTTTTGCATGGGCCGCCGCCAACGTCCTGATCGGCCTGCCGCTCAATTTCTTCATGCTGCCGGCGATCAAGGGCGCGAAGCAGGCCGCGGCTGCGACCGAGAAGCCGCATCTGCCGCTCGACCGCACCATGCTCCTGCTGGCCTTCATCTTCGCCGCGGTCTGGACCGTCACCGGCGCGATGGCCGCGCATTTCCCGCGGATCCTGGAGGCGACAGGGGCGACGCCGGCCGAGGCGATCGCGGCCGGCGCATTGATCGGCCCGGCGCAGGTCGGGGCGCGCATGCTCGAGGCCGGTTTCCTCAGCCGCTTCCATCCGCTGTGGTCGACACGGCTCGCCTGCCTCACCCACCCGGTCGGCGCCGTGATCGTCGCGATCTTCGGCGGCGCTGCGGCGAGCGCGTTCGCGCTGTTCCACGGCTCCGGCAACGGCATCCTGACGATCGCGCGCGGCACGTTGCCGCTGTCGATCTTCGGCCCGAAGGATTTCGGCTATCGTCTCGGCATCATCGGCGCCCCGGCACGGATGGCGCAGGCCGTGGCGCCGCTCGCCTTCGGCCTGCTCATCGACCTCATGGGCGCCAAGGTGCTGATCGTCTCCTCTGCGCTCAGCCTCTCGGCGCTCGTGGCGCTGTTCCTGATCCGCCCCGAGCGGCCGCCGGATTGACGGCGCAGCCGCTTTCGCGCAGAAGCGAGCCATGAGCGACGATGCCGGCCCGCCCCGCACATTCAAAGGCCTCCTGCGCTGGGCGACCACGCCGCCGCAGGCCTGGGGCGTCTACCTCCTCGCCCTCCTTCTGGTCTGGCTGCTGTCGTTCTATGCCGGCACGCTGAAGCCGAAGAAGACGCCGGAGGCGAGCCCGCCGCCGGCGACCGCGCCGCGGAGCTAGGCCGCCTTTGCCTCGCTGGTCGCAATCCAGATACCGGCGAACACCGCGACCAGCCCGACCAGAAGATTTCCCGTGATCGGCTCGCCGATCAGCAGCGCCGCCAGCAGAGCCGCGGCGACCGGATTGACCGTCATCGTATTGGCGACCCGGGTCGGCGTCGCCCGCGCCAGCGCCATGACCCAGAGGATGAAGGCGAGAGCGCCGCCGCCAATGCCCAGATAGACGCCGGCAATCCACTGCGCCGCCGTGAAGTGCGAGAGCGCCGCAAAGCTGCCGTTCACCAGGCCCACAAAGCACCAGCATCCCGGCGCCCGCGCCCATGCCGACGGTGAGAAAGCCGAGCGCGCTGGAGCGCTGCATCAGCGGACGCGATAGCACGTTGTAGAACGCCATGCAGAACACGGCGCCGGTCATGATCAACTCGCCGCGCCAGGCGCCGGGCGGGCTCTGCGCGAGGCCCGCGGCAAGGGCCGCCGCCACACCGAGCACGGCGGTGCCGACGCCCGTGATCTTGCGCGCGGACAGGCGCTCCACGCCAAGCAGCGCGCCGACCATCATGGTGTGGAGCGGCAACGTCGCCAGCGCGAGACTGGCGCGCGCGGCGGTCGTGTAGGAGACCGCGATGTTATAGAGGATGAAAAACAGGCCGAAGAAGCAGATGCCAAGCAGCATCACCACCGGCCAGTCGGGCCGTTGCGGCCACCGCACGCCGAGCAGAAGCGCGCAAGGCAACAAGCAGAGAAAGCCGATCCCCCAGCGCAGGATCGCGAGCAGGATGGGATCGGCGCCGTTGACGAGATAGCGCGTAATGGCCGCAGCGGTCCCGCCGAAGCTGCTCGACGCCAGCGCGATCGCAACTCCGGCCCACTCGCCCACCGCCATCTCCCGTCACGGAGTTCCTCCGGGGCGTTAGCACGTCACTGCTGCCAGCCTGGTGGCAGCAGCACAACGCGGCGGGTCCGTTCGCGCGGCCCGTCAATGCGGGCAGGTCTCGACCTCAACCGTGACGTGGCTGAGGCCCTTCAGCCCCGCGAGCCGCCGCTTGTAGACGGCCGGCTGCTTCGGCTGGTCCGACACCACCGACAGCAGCACGGCGCAATGGCCGGGGCCGACCTGCCAGAGATGGAGGTCGGTCACGCGATCGTCGCCGACCTCCATGCGGGCTCGGATCACCCGCTCCAGCTTCTCGTCGGCGCGCACGTCGAGGAGCACCGCCCCCGATGACTTGATCAGGCCGAACGCCCAGCTCGCGATCACGACGCTGCCGATCAGGCCCACCGCCGGATCGGCCCAGACCCAGCCTGAATACATGGCGACGGCGAGCGCTGCGATCGCCAGCACAGAGGTTGCCGCATCGGTCATGACATGGACATAGGCCGCGCGAAGGTTGTTGTCGTGGTGATGGTGATGATGGCCGTGATGATCGTGGTCATGATCGTCGTGGTCGTCATGCGCATGGCCATGGTCGTGATGGTGATGGTCGTGGCTATCGCGCAGCAGCCACACGCTGGCGAGATTGACGCACAAGCCGAGGGCAGCCACGGCCATGGCCTCGCCGTAGACGATCGGCACCGGCGTGAACAGCCGCAGCACGCTCTCATAGGCGATCTCGACTGCGATCAGGCCCAGGATGATCGCGCTGGCGAAGGCGGCGAGGTCGCCGAACTTGCCGGTGCCGAAGGTAAAATGCGCATTCCCCAGGTGGCGGCGCGCGAAACGATAGGCGAAGGCGGCAATGCCGAGCGCCGCCGCATGCGTGCCCATGTGCCAGCCGTCGGCTAGAAGCGCCATCGAGCCGAACAACGAGCCTGCCACGATCTCGCCGACCATCATGATCAGGGTCAGGACGACCACGAACCAGGTGCGGCGCTCGTTCTCGTCGTGCTTCTCGCCCAGGAAGGCGTGGTCATGGGTCCATTGTTCGATGGAATGGGAATGCATCGAATTCTCCGGAAGATTCAGGTCTGCCGGCGCGCAATATAGACGGCGGGCACCAATTTTCTAAGGTCCAATCGTCCCGCGGATTGACAGTGCTACTTAGTTTCGCTGTAATCTGGGCCATGGGGATTTGAGCGATCTCCCCACGAGGCGACAGGCCCAAGCATCGCGTCCCGTTCGTTTCTTGCGAGGACGCATCATGTCTACATTCACGACCATTTCGTCTGACAAAATGGCACGGCTGATCGGCACGGCGAACGCGCCTGCACTGATCGATGTGCGCACCGAGGAGGATTTTGCCGCCGACCGGCGGCTGATCCCCGGCTCCATCAAGCTCAGCCACGACAATGTGACGGACTGGGGCGGCACCTTCGCCGGCCGCCGCGCCGTCGTCTCCTGCTTCCGCGGCGAGAAGCTCGCCCAGGGCACCGCGGCCTGGCTGCGCCAGCTCGGCGTCGAGGCCGAGACCCTGGAGGGCGGCTTCGAGGGCTGGAAGGCGGCCAAGCTGCCGCTGGTCGACGCCCGCAAGCTGCCGCCACGCGATGCCAAGGGACGCACCGTCTGGGTCACGCGGGCGCGACCGAAGGTCGACCGCATCGCCTGCCCGTGGCTGATCCGCCGCTTCGTCGATCCCAATGCGGCGTTCCTCTATGTCGCGCCATCCGAGGTGGTCGCCGTCGGCGAGCGCTTTGGTGCCGCCCCCTTCGACATCGAGAACGTGTTCTGGAGCCACCGTGGCGAGCTCTGTACCTTCGACGTGATGATCGAGGAGTTCGGGATCGCAACGCCGGCCCTGCTTCGCCTCGCGACGCTGGTGCGCGGCGCCGACACCGCGCGGCCGGACCTGGCGCCGGAGGCACCGGGCCTGCTCGCGGCCTCGCTCGGGTTGTCCCGGATGTACGACGACGACCTCGAACAGCTCGAGGCCGGCATGACGCTCTACGATGCCTTCTACCGCTGGTGCCGCGACGCCACCACCGAGACGCACAACTGGCCGACCAACAAGGTGAAGGCGTAGATGGACATCCGTAACGTTCAGGCAGAAGCTGACGCCGGTCACGGCGTCAGCTTCAACGAGGCCTTTCGCGTCTGGCTCCGCGTCGCCTGCCTCAGCTTTGGCGGGCCCGCGGGCCAGATCGCGGTGATGCACCGCATCCTGGTCGAGGAGAAGAAGTGGATCTCGGAAGGCCGGTTCCTGCATGCGCTGAACTACTGCATGCTGCTGCCGGGACCTGAGGCGCAGCAGCTCGCGACCTATGTCGGCTGGCTGATGCATCGCACCGCCGGCGGCCTGATGGCGGGAGGGCTGTTCATCCTGCCCGGCATCATCGCCATCATGGGGCTCAGCTACATCTATGCCGCATTCGGCAATGTCAGCGTCGTCGAGGCACTGTTCTTCGGCCTCAAGGCCGCCGTGCTCGCCATCGTGGTCGAGGCCGTGGTGCGCGTCGGCAAGCGCGCGCTGAAGAACCGCATTATGGTCGCGCTCGCCGCCGCGGCCTTCGTCGCGATCTTCTTCTTTGCAGTCCCCTTCCCGATCATCATCATCGCCGCCGGCCTGATCGGCTATGTCGGCGCGCGCAGGGGCCGGCCGGAGTTCGCGTCGGCCGGTCACGGTCCTGGCGGCAGCGGCGCCGTGATCGACAGCATGCTCGGCGATGCCGTGCCCGATCATGTCCGCCCCAACGCGGCGCGCGCGATTCGCGTCGGCGCACTGTGGCTCGCGCTCTGGCTTGTCCCGGTGATCGCGCTGCTGTTGTTCGTCGGACAGGCCAATGTGTTCAGCCAGATCGCGCTGTTCTTCTCGAAGATGGCGCTGGTCACCTTCGGCGGCGCCTACGCCGTTCTGGCCTACGTCGCCCAGCAGGCGGTCGAGCACTATCACTGGCTGAAGCCGCACGAGATGCTCGACGGCCTCGGCATGGCCGAGACCACGCCGGGCCCGCTGATCATGGTGCTCCAGTTCGTGGGCTTCATGGCGGCCTACCGCGATCCCGGCGGCCTGTCGCCGATGCTGGCAGCGACGCTCGGCGGACTGCTCGCGACCTGGGTCACCTTCACACCCTGCTTCCTCTGGATCTTCGTCGGCGCGCCCTATATCGAGCGCCTGCGCGGCAACGCGGGCCTTGCCGGCGCGCTCAGCGCGATCACCGCCGCCGTCGTCGGCGTGATCCTCAACCTCTCGATCTGGTTCGCGCTGCACACGCTGTTTCGCGAGACCATTCCGGTACATGCGTTTCCGCTGAACTTCGACATGCCGGTGCTGACGAGCGTGGACATTCCCGCGCTGGTGCTGGCGATCGCGGCGGCGACGGCGATCTTCCGGTTCAAGCTGGGCATGCTGACGGTGCTCGCCGGCAGCTGTGCCGCGGGCGTGACGCTAAGGTTGGCGGGAATGATCTAGGGAGAGGAGAGCGCCGTTACCTTGCATGTCCCGGGTGGTCGATGATCCGGCTTAGCGTCAGGCTGCGGTGTCCAGTTGACCGAGCGCGGCCTTGATATCCTTGGCAGGCGACAGCCCGAACAAGCGCCCATATTCTCTCGTGAATTGCGAGACGCTTTCGTAACCTACTCCGAAGGCCGCGCTGCTCACGTCAGAGCCCTCCGACAACATCATCCTACGCGCCTCAATGAGCCGCAGCTGCTTCTGAAATTGCAAGGGACTGAGTGATGTAATCGCGCGGAAGTGCTGGTGAAACGAGGAAGGACTCATGGCAGCCGCTTCCGCCAGGCGTTCGATGCGCAGCGGCTTTGCATATTCGGAACGAATGATCGCGACGGCGCGCGCGATACGTTGCGCATGGCTGTCGGCGACCCCGAGGGCCCTTATTGCCGCGCCGTGTCGCCCCGCCAGCAGCCAATAGTGAATTTCGCGAACGAACTGAGATCGCAGAACCGGCAAAGAAGACGGACGCTCGAGCAGCCGCATCAAGCGGAGCGCGGCATCGGCGACCTCCGATTCGGTCGGATCGACGCGCACGGGAATGCCTTGCTGCTCGGGAGCAAGGTTCATCTCCACGATCAGACTCGCGATCACCGCCGGGTCGAGCTCAACGACCAGGGAAAAATATGGGGCCTTTACGCTGGCGCGGGTAATCTGGCTGACAGTCGGCACATCCGCCGAGATCAAGAGCGACTCCCCCGCGCCGAAATCGAAGCTGTGAGATCCCATTGTCACGCGTTTACGGCCCTGCAGGACGAGCGCAACGAGCGGCCGGTTGATCGCGTATTGAAGCTGGCCCTGCGTCAGCGCCCGTATGGCCGTAAGGCCCGGGATTGGCGTCCTGGCCGTGCCGTTTTGGTCGGAATGCAAGTCCGCATAGCGGCGAACAGTTTCGAGCAAGGTCGTTGTCATTCCACGAATTTATACCAGCCGCGGGCTCCGGCAACCGGACATGGCCGGACTGCTCCAACTTTGGGCATGTGAATTGATCGTTCAACGCAGCGACGGCCCGGCCCGAGCGACACTCGCGGTCATTTGGAGGATTAGGCAAGAAGGCTCAAGGATCCGGCAACTCGAATGCCGCGGTGTCTGCCACCTTCGCCGTGTCAAACGAAGGAGACATCACATGACAAAAATTGCAATCGTCACCGGTGCGAGCCGCGGCCTTGGCCGCAACATGGCCGTCAACATCGCGCGCAAGGGCAGCGATGTCATCATCACATACCGAAGCCGTTCGGACCTCGCGGAGAGCGCCGTTTCCGAGATCGAGGCGCTGGGACGCCGGGCCGTGGCCTTTCAATTGGACAGCGCCGACGTCGCCAAATTTCCCTCCTTCGCGCGAAGACTGGGCCAGACGCTGAAGGAGAAATTTGGTCGCGAGAGCTTCGACTACCTCGTGCACAATGCCGGCGACGGCCTCTTCGCCCCGCTCGGCGAGACCACCGAGGCTCAGTTCGATCAGCAGATGAACCTGCATGTCAAAGGCGTATTCTTCCTCACCCAGGCCTTGTTGCCCCTGATGGCCGACGGTGGCTCGATCGTCACCATCGGCAGTGGCCTGACGCGCGTCACCTATCCGGGCTTCGCCGTCTACACCATGGCGAAAGCCGCCGCTGACATGATGGCGGTCTGCATGGCCAGGGAACTTGGGCCGCGTGGCATCCGCGTCAACAGCGTTGCGCCCGGCGCGATCGAAACCGACTTTGGCGGCGGCCTGGTGCGTGATAATCCCGACGTGAACAAGCAATTCGCCGGCATGACTGCGCTGGGCCGCGTTGGTGTGCCGGATGATATCGGGCCGATGGTCGCCAGCCTGCTGAGTGAGGACAATCGCTGGGTTACGGGGCAACGGATTGAAGTATCAGGCGGCCAGATGATCTGAACGCCGAACATTGCCTTTGCGGACATGCAAGGGTCGCTGTTTGAGTGTGAACTGGAGAGCGATGGCCTCCCCGCTTGCTCCGTCATTGCGAGCGCAGCGAAGCAATCCAGACTGTCTCCGCGGAAAGATCCTGGATTGCTTCGCGGAGCCTGTCGTCGGGCCGCGGTTCGCGCGGACCCGTTGGCTCGCAATGACGTGGGAGCCGCTTGCCCCACGCTCGGTGTCATCGCCCGGCTTGACCGGGCGATCCGTACTCCGAGACGGGCGTGATTGAGAAGAAAGGCCGCGGCGTACTGGATGCCCCGGTCGAGCCGGGGCATGACACCGTTGTTGTCGCTCTACCGCATCATCATCCGCGCGATCGCTTCCCCAATCACCACCGTCGTGAAATGCGTGTTGGCCCGGCAATCCGACGGCATGATCGAGGCGTCGGCGACGCGCAAGCCTGCGATGCCCTTCACCGTGCCATCGGGGTTGACCACGCCATCGGGATCGCCAACGCCGCTCATGCGGCAGCTGCCGGCGGCGTGCTGGATGTCGCCGGTCTCACGACGCAGCACCGCGTCGAGCTCGTGATCCGGCAGGCTGGCTGCCTGCGGCAGCGTCAGGTCGGTGTCGGTCAGCCGGATCCAGTCGGCGATGCCCGACAGCGCCGGCTGGGAGGTGATGACGGCGAGGCGTTTCACCGCATCCATCATCCGCAGCATGTCGCGGGGATCGGCCAGCATGTTCTCCTCGACGACGGGATCGATCGCGGGATCGGTCGAGGCCAATTTGAGCGTGCCGCGCGAATAGGCGTTGAACAGCCCGGCGCCAATCGCCCCTGCTACCCCGATGCCGCGGTGATTGAACGCGATCAGGATCATGTCGCGCTTGCCGCCATCGGCGAGGCCCGAGGAGTAGGTCACGCAGCAATTGGTGTGGCGCGTATCGGGATCGGTGGGGCGAAGCTCCTCCCGGAGCTGGATCGTGGCGCGAAACAGCGGGTGGTCGAAGAAGTGCCGCCCCACCGGCAGATCGCGCGCGACCGCGATCCCCATCGCCCGCAACTCCTCGGCTGGTCCGATGCCCGAGCGCAGCAGGATCGCCGGACTGTGAATGGCGCCGGCGCAGAGCACGATCTGGCGCGCGCTGATCTCGCTTGTGCCCTGCCCCTCGGCATGAACGCGAACGCCTGTTGCGCGGCCGTCGCTGATCAGCACGCGATCGACCAGCGCATGGCCGCGGATCTCCAGATTGGCGCGGCCGCGCGCGGGCTCGAGATAGCCCTCATTGGTGGTGATGCGCCGGCTGTCGCGGCTGTTGATGGGATAGCAGGCGACACCCTCGCCGTCCGGGCCGTTGACATCGGCACACCAGGGATACCCGGCCGCGAGCGCCGCATCGCGCAAGCCGCGATCGATCGGACCCCACTTTTCGGGTGGCGCGCGATAGACCGGCAACGGCCCGCCGCGGCCGTGGCCCTCGGCGTCGCCGAATTCCAGATCGTCCTCGATCACGGAGAACAGCGGCATCACCTCCTTCGCAGACCAGCCGGTGCAGCCATTGGCCGCCCATTCGTCGAAGGCGTCCGCAACGCCGCGGATGGCTATCTGGCCGTTCATCATCGATGAGCCGCCGAGCCCCTTGCCGCGCCAGTAGAAGCGAGGCTCCTGCCCCGCCACCCGGCGCGTCAGAAGGTCAGGCCATTGCCATTTCTCCTGGTATTCGCGCTTGTGGATGATCGGAATGGGATTGGGCGTCCGCACTTCCCAGGGTGCCTCATCGGCGCGCCAGTCGCGCCCCGCTTCGAGCAGCAGGACGCGCCGTGCGGGATCCTCGGACAGCCGTGCCGCAACAGCGGCGCCGGCGGAGCCGCCGCCGACAACAATGACATCGTACATCGCGTTACTTCTCAACGTTCCAGAACACCGGGATGGCGGACGGTATCAGACCGCGCAGGGTCGCGCGATAGGCGGCCGGCTGGGCGAACTGGCCCCACGGAATCGCGGGTGCCTGATCGTACATGACGGCCTGGATCTCGCCCGCGATCTTCTTGCGGTCCTCCTCGGCCGGCGCCTTGGCGAAGGCTTCCGTCAAGGGCGTGATGCGCGCATCGCATTGCCAGCCGGTGAAGTCGGCGCAGTTGAAGGCAACCATGACATTGGTCAGCGGCGAGCCCAGATCGAAGCCACCGGCGTGAACGCCATAGACGCTCCAGCCCTCCTTCTTGGCGCGGCGCGCCAGCACGCTCGCCCAATCCATCACCTGCAGATCGACGTTGAAGCCGGCAGCCTTCAGCCGTTCCGCAAGCACCTGCGCCGAGACGCGCGGGGCTTCGAGATCGTTGGCCTCCATGACGACGACGGGTTCGCCGGCATATTTGGTCGCCTTCAGCGCGGCCTTCGCCGCTTCGATCGACGGCTTTGCCGCCGCTTCGGTGCCGGCCTTGCTTTCATAGGTGGTGCCGCAGGTGAAGAACGTCGCGCACGGTGTGGCGTATTTGGCATCGAGCCCGAGCGCATCCAGCACTTCGCGCTGATCGACCAGCTTCCACAGCACGCGCCGGATCGCGGGATCGTCGAACGGTTTCGACGCGGCGTTGAGACGATAGGCGCCTGCGAACATGTTGCCGCCGGTGAAGTTGACGAGCTTGACGCGGGAGTTCTTCTCCAGCTGCGGCAACAGATCGAACGGGGCGTATTGCATGAAGTCGATCTCGCCGGCCTGGAGCGCGGAGGCTGCGGTCGCACCGTCGGGAATGACGCGGATCTCCAGCGTGTCGACATTGACTCGCTTGCCGCCGGCGAGGAAGTCGGCGGGCTCGGGGCGCGGCACATAGTCGGCGAACTTCTTCAGGATCATGCGATCGCCGGTGCGGTGATCGGCCTTGCTATAGACGAACGGGCCGGAACCGATGATCTCGGTGATGCGCTGATCGCCGGGCGTCTTGGCGATGCGCTCGGGCATCATGAAGGCGACGGGGCTGACCGGATTGCCGAGCGCATCGATGACGAGACCCGACGGCTCCTTCAACGTCAGCACGAAGGTCTTGGCATCGGTCGGCTCGAGCGAAGCGGTGATCGCGAAGATGCGGCGGCCGAGCGCGCTGCGCGTGCCCCAGCGGCGCAGCGAGGCCACGCAATCGGCCGCGGTGACCGGCTGGCCATCATGCCACTTCAGGCCATCGCGCAGGGTGAAACTGTAGGTCAGGCCATCGGGCGAGACTTTCCAGTCCTGCACCAGCTGCGGTTTGATGTCGCCCTTGGAGTCCTTCGCAAACAGCGTATCGAACACCATGTAGCCAAACGTGCGCGAAATATAGGCTGTGGAGAAATGCGGATCGAGCGTGACGATTTCCGCCTCGAGCACCGCGACGAGATTCCCCGCCGCATGCGCAGGCGCCGCGGCCAGCGCGAGGCCGAACAGCGCGGGAATGAAAGACTTGAGTTTGAACATTGGTTTCTTCTTGCCTTGGCGAAACGGTTATGGTCGCCAGCAAAAAGCAATGTTCGTGCCCACACGGCAGAAGCACGTATGCGCACACGGCTATCAGCCGCGCGTTTGCGCGGATGTGCACTTCAGGGTTGGAGCGCAACTCCATCGCATCCCGTCATTGCGAGCGCAGCGACGCAATCCGGACTGCCACCGCGAAAAGACTCTGGATCGCGTCGCTGCGCTCGCAATGACGATGTGGATGCAGTTGGGCACCAATCTCGTGCCCCGGACGCAGCGCAGCGCTTCTTCGGCGGTGCGCTGCTGAGCCGGGGCCCAGGTCGCCAGGCAATCCGCGCGGCATGGATCCCGGCTCTGCGCAGCAACGCGAAGGGCGTTGCAGCGCGTCCGGGACACCACACCACCCTACCCGATCACCTTGCCGAACTTGTTCGACTTCGGAAAACCCTTCGGCGGCAGGCGGCCGGCGTCGGCGCGGGTGCCCTGCCACTCGGCGAGCTCCTTCATGGTCGCGGAGAATTCGCGACCGGCGGAGTCCTTCCAGGTCAGGCCGGCCTTGGCGTCGAACACGGCAATATCCGAAAGGCCGCCATCCTTGTACTTCTGCAGGCGAACGCCGCGGCCGCGTGCCATTTCCGGCACCTGGTCGAGCGGGAAGACCAGCATCTTGCGGTTGTCGCCGATGACCGCGACGGTGTCGCCGAGCACCTCGGTGATCGCGCACGCCTCGTTCGGCATGTCGACGTTGAGGACCTGCTTGCCCTTCTTGGTGGTGCCGACGCAATCATCCTCGTTGACGACGAAGCCCTGGCCCTCGTGGCTCGCGACCAGGAATTTGCGTCCGCCCTTGTGGACGAACAGCGCGACGGGCGCGGCTTCCTGCTCGAGGTCGATGAACAGGCGGATCGGCTCGCCGTGACCTCGGCCGCCCGGAAGCTTCGCGACGTCGAGCGAGTAGAACTTGCCGTTGGTCGCGAACAGCAACAGCTTCGAGGTCGTCTCCGCGAAGAAGGCGAAGCCGAGCTTGTCGTCCTGCTTGAAGGCGAGGCCCGAGAGATCCTCGACGTGCCCCTTCATGGTGCGAATCCAGCCCTTGTCGGAGACGACGACGGTCACCGGCTCGCGCTCGACGAAGGCCTCCTCGATCGCGGCGAGATCGTGCTCGGGCGCGTCGGCAAAGGTGGTGCGGCGCTTGCCGAGCGGCGTCTTGGGCCCGAACATGTCGCGGACCTTGGCAACCTGCTCGCTGACCTTCTTCCACTGCTCAGGCTCGGAGGCCAGCAGGGCCTCGATGCCCTTCAGCTCCTTCCGCAGATCCTTGTCCTCGGTGCGGATCTCCATCTCTTCGAGCTTGCGCAGATTGCGCAGCCGCATGTTGAGGATGGAGTCGGCCTGCAACTCGGTGAGCTTGAACGCCTTGATCAAGGCCGGCTTCGGCTCGTCCTCGGTGCGGATGATCCGGATCACCTCGTCGATGTTGAGATAGGCGATCAGCAGACCGCCGAGGATTTCGAGCCGGTGCTCGATCTCGCCCTTACGGTGCTTGGTGCGGCGGATCAGCACGTCGCGGAGATGGTCGAGCCATTCGCGCAAGGCCTCCGCAAGGCCGACCACCTTGGGGACGCGCCCCTTGATCAGCACGTTCAGGTTCAGCGGAATCTTGTTCTCGAGCTCGGTCAGCCGGAATAGCGATTCCATCATCAGCGCGGGATCGACATTCTTGGACTTCGGCTCGATCACGATGCGGACGTCTTCGGCCGACTCGTCCCTGATGTCGCCGACCAGCGGCAATTTCTTCTGGTCCAGCAGTTCGGCGATCTTCTCGATCAGGCGCGACTTCTGCACCAGGAAGGGGATCTCGGTGACGACGATCACCCAGGTGCCGCGCGCGCCCTCTTCCTGCTGCCATCTCGCGCGGACGCGGAACGAGCCGCGGCCCGTTGCATAGGCCTCCGCGATGGCCTGCTTGGAATCGACGCAGATGCCGCCCGTCGGGAAGTCCGGACCCTTCACCCACTTCAGCAACGCCCTGGATTTCGCGTCGGGCTTCTCGATCAGATGCAGCGCGGCGTCACAGAGCTCGGCGGCGTTGTGCGGCGGAATCGAGGTCGCCATGCCGACCGCGATGCCCTGCGCGCCGTTGGCGAGCAGGTTCGGAAAGCCGCCGGGCAGCACGACCGGCTCTTTCGACTGGCCGTCGTAATTGGCGCGGAATTCGACGCCGTCCTCGTCGATGCCGTCGAGCAGAAGCCGCGCGACGTCGGTCATGCGCGCTTCGGTGTAGCGGTAGGCGGCGGGGTTATCGCCGTCGATATTGCCGAAATTGCCCTGGCCGTCGACCAGCGGATAGCGCGAGGAGAAATCCTGCGCGAGGCGCACCATGGCGTCGTAGATCGCCTGGTCGCCATGCGGATGGAACGAGCCCATCACGTCGCCGACGATCTTCGCGGATTTCTTGAAGGCCGTGCCGGGGTCGAGCCTGAGCAGCCGCATGCCGTAGAGGATGCGGCGGTGCACCGGCTTCAGGCCGTCGCGTGCGTCCGGCAGCGCGCGGTGCATGATGGTGGAGAGCGCATAGGCGAGATAGCGCTCTTCCAGCGCCTCGCGCAGCGGCACATCATGGATTTCGGCCGGTTCTTCCGGCGGAACGATTCGTTTTCCCATGCCGCCCGGTTAAACCGTGGAAGCGAATCGGGCAAGGATCGAATGGTTCCCTGGGGGCGGCCTAGTGGCCTGCCCAGCCGGCCGTGAATGTCTGGGTTTTGGCCTGACCAGGCGTTTGGGTGGGTGCCGGCGCATTGCTCACGCAGCGGCGGGCGGCCTCGATCTCGGCCTCGGTCGCGCCATGGGCCCGCGCCCATGTCTCTGCGGCCGCAGCAGAATATTTTGCCACATAATACCGGACGACTGTGCAGGAAGCCCGGCGAAACAAGCCGGGTTGCGGCTCGCCGGCCATTGCATCGGGCGCAAGCGCAAACAGCGCCGCGGAGAAGGCGAATCCCCTGATCAACATTTAGGCTGTCCCCCGTTGTGGAACCTGAAGGCGAACTCGACCGGCCCGATTTCGTTCCGGGGAACTCCATGCCAACGGGCAGTGCAGAGTCCCGATGAGCTCATGGCGCGGGAATCGCTGCCCTCGCCTGCTGCCGTATCAGGGCGTTGATGAAGCCGGCCCGCGCATCGGAATGGCCCTGCCCGCGCGGCTCCAGCACGTGACGCAGCAGGAACAGGCCGGTGAGCCGGAAGCCGTCCTGGAGATCCTGCTCGGTGAGATCGCTCGCGGTCTCGCCATGGCGCAGAAAGGCCGGCAACCGCAACAACCGGTCGCGCCACGGCTCGCCCGCGCCGCGCGACACCGCACCGCCGGATTTCGGCGAGACGTAGATCAGGTCCGTGGTCTCGCCGGTCACCGCGCAATTCTCCAGCGCCAGGCCGAAACCCAGCTCGGCGAGCATCGCCAGCTCGAAATGGATCAGATGCACGGCGGCGCTGCCGATGTCCTCGAAATCGTCGAGCGAATGTTCGAGCAACGCAAAGATCTCTTCGTGCGGATCGCGCTCCGGCAAGAGCCGCGCAACCGAGGCGAGATGGGTGACGCCATAGACCCCGTGGGACGATGCCAGCAGCGTCGCCGCGCGCAGCTTCAATCCCTCGACCGCATAGGTCCCGAGATGCTCGTCGAGCCGCGCCCGCCACACCGCGCTGACGCTGTTGCCGGGCTGCAAGAGCGGCCGCATCCGCGAGCCGGCGCCGCCGCGGACGAGGCCGAGATGCCGGCCATGGGCGCGCGTCAGCAGCTCGACGATGGCGCTGCTCTCGCCATGCCGCCGCACCCCCAGCACGATGCCTTCGTCGGTCCATTCCATGGGAGGAAGTCTAGCGCAATTCGAGCTTTCGTAGGGTGGGCAAAGCGAAGCGTGCCCACCAATTTTCATCGACCGAACATTGGCGATCGCGGTGGGCACGGCGCGCAAGGGCGCGCCTTTGCCCACCCTACGACACCGCCTGAAAACTCACGCGTTGAACCAGCCCTGCGCATCGCCGGCGAAGGAGAAATAAAGGCCGATCGTGGTCAGCGCGCAGGAGACGATCTCGATGGCGCTATCGAACTCCAGGCCCCTCTCCCCGATGATCTGGCCGAGCGAGATCACCGACAACACCAGGGCCGCCGCCAGCACCCAGCGCGGCCAGTTCTTGCGCCGATGCGCGGCCAGCCAGACGAAATAGACCAGCAGCAGGATCATGCCGCCGGCGAGCAAGGTCGCCGTCATGATCATCTGCTCAGTCATCTCGGCATTGGGCGTGCGGTCCTGCACCGCGACCGAGAGGGCATCCAGCATCAACGATGCATAGAGCAGCGCTTCGAAGCGCCGGACGTTGCTGGGCACGCTCATCGGATACCGATCTTTTCTTGGTTATTCTCTGGGGAAGTCCAGGCCCATCTCGCGGTAGCGATCGGGATCATCGCCCCAGTTCTCGCGTACCTTGACGAACAGGAACAGATGCACCGGCACGTCGAGGATCTGCATCAGTTCCTTCCGCGAATCCGCGCCGATCGACTTGATGGTTGCGCCGCCCTTGCCGAGCACGATCTTACGCTGGCTTTCGCGCTCGACGAAGATCGTCTGCTCGATCCGCACCGAATGATCCTTGCGCTCCTCCCACTTGTCGGTCTCGACCGTGGACTGGTAGGGCAATTCCTGGTGCAGCTTCTGATAGATCTTTTCCCGCGTGATCTCGGCCGCGAGTTGCCGCATCGGCGCGTCCGACATCTGGTCCTCGGGATAGAGGAACGGGCCCGGCGGCACCATTTCCGCGAGCGTCTTGCGGATGTCGTCGACGCCGTCGCCCGAGATCGCCGAAATCATGAACGTCCGCGCGAACTTCATGCGCTCGTTGGCGGCTTGCGCCAGCGCCAGCAGCTTCTCGCGCTGGACCAGATCGACCTTGTTGATCACCAGGATCTTGTCGTGATTGACGCCAGCGGCCTTGGCGAGGATCGCCTCCGCTTCCTCGTCGATCCCGGTCTTGGCATCCAGCAGCACGCAGACGAGGTCGGCGTCATGCGCCCCGCTCCAGGCGGTCGAGACCATGGCGCGGTCGAGCCGGCGCTTGGGCGAGAAGATGCCGGGCGTGTCGACCAGGATGATCTGCGCATTGTTTTCGATGACGATGCCGCGGATCAGCGCGCGCGTGGTCTGCACCTTGCGCGAGACGATCGTGACCTTGGCCCCGACCAGCGCGTTGACCAGCGTGGACTTGCCGACATTCGGCGCGCCGATCAGCGCAACGAAGCCGCAGCGCGTACCAGTGGGCGCCTCGCTGCTTGCTTCAGCCGTCATTGCCGCCGCCAACGCCTTCGCGTTCGATCATCACTGAAGCTGCCACCTTCTCTGCCGCGCGTTTGCTGCCGCCGATACCTTCCGCCGGCGCCAGCCCCGGCAGATCGACTGCCACGCGGAACTGCGGGTCGTGATGCGGGCCGGTGCGCTCGACCTCGCGGTAAACAGGCGTCGGCAGCCCCTTCCCTTGCGCCCATTCCTGCAGCACGGTCTTGGGGTCGCGCAAGGGACGGCGCGGCTTGTGCATGCGCTCGGTCCAGTTGCGCTTGACGAATTCGGCTGCCGCCGCGTGGCCGCCGTCGAGGAAGATGGCGCCGATCACGGCCTCGCAGATGTCCCCCAACACGCTCTTGCGCAGGCGCGCGTCGGCGCTGGGGCCGACCGAGCCGAGCTTGATGTCGTCGAGCAGACCGAGCGACTTGGCGACGTCGGCGCAGCTTTCCTTGCGCACGAGCTCGGCCAGACGCTTGGACAGCTCGCCTTCGTCGGCGTTCGGGAAGGCGTGATAGAGCATGTCGGAGACGACGAGCCCGAGCACGTGGTCGCCGAGGAATTCCAGCCGCTGATAGCTGTCGCCGCGCTTGCGTCCGGACTTCAGCGCCGAGACATGCGTGATCGCCTGCATCAGGAGGTTCGGGTCAGCGAAGCCGTGGCCGATGCGCGCCTCGAGCGCCGCGTTCGCATCCGTGGCCTTGGCCTTGCTGCTCCGCACCCGCTTCTTCTTCGCAGGCGCCTTGTCTGCAGCTGTCCTGGTCGCAGCTTCCCCTTCGGGGCCCGCTTGCGCCTCGGTCGGTTGGGTCGCGATGTCCTTGGCTTCGTCTTTCATCGGACGATTTTGAAGAAACGATTCCAGCGTACCGCCCAAGGCCAGCGCCAGAACATCCAGGCATGCTCGCCTTCGGCGATGGAGAAGAAGATCATCTGGGCGCGGCCGATCAGATTTTCCTGCGGCACGTAGCCGACCTGGCCGAGGAAGCGACTGTCGGTGGAGTTGTCGCGATTGTCGCCCATCATGAAGAAGTGGCCGGGCGGCACCGTGTAGACGTTGGTGTTGTCCATGTAGCCGTTGTCGGCGCAGTCCAGCGTCTCGTAGGACACGCCGTTCGGCAGCGTCTCCTTCCAGCGCTTCACCCGGGAGATGCCGCCGCCTTCCGAGCCGCAGGGGTCTTCGCCGACATATTCGCTCATGCGCTGCCGCTCGACCGGCGTGTCGTTGATGTAGAGCAGCCCGTCGCGCATCTGGACGCGGTCGCCGGGAAGGCCGATCACGCGCTTGATGTAGTCCGTGGAATCGTCCTTCGGCAGGCGGAACACGACGATGTCGCCGCGGTTCGGATCCGAGCCCCAGATTCGCCCCGAGAACAGCGGCGGCGAGAACGGAATCGAATAGTGGCTATAGCCGTAGGAATATTTCGAGACGAACAGATAGTCGCCGACCAGCAACGTCGCCTTCATCGAGCCCGACGGGATGTTGAAAGGCTGAAACAGGAAGGTGCGGATCACCAGCGCGATCAGGAGAGCATGAATGACGACCCGGATCGTTTCACCGACGCCGCTCTCAGTTTTCGTTCCTGAAGTCACGCTCATTGCTCTCTCAATTCCGGCCGGCGGTCACAGAGCGCCCTCCTGGCGCGAACAGCCCATTGCTTCGCGGCCCATGGAGATTGTCCTGATTCTGATAGTGAGGGCCAATTCCGGCGTAAAGCCGAATTCGCCCAAGCTGATTTGCGACGGCGGACTTTTAGACGGTTGTCGGAGGCCACGCAATCAAGGATCGCATCAAAACTGAGTAAGATATTGATTTTACATATGAATTATAAAATAGGACGGATATTCTCAGGGCTTCGCAGGCGGCACGGCGGAAATGATGACAAAGGCCTGCGCCAGCGGCCAGTCGTCGGTGATCGAAACGTCGATCCGCGCCTCGAATCCGTCCGGCGTCAGGGCCTGAAGCCGGGCCAGCGCGCCGCCGGTCAGTTGCATGGTCGGCCGCCCGCCCGGCAGGTTGACCACCCCCATGTCGCGCCACCAGACGCCGCGCCTGATGCCGGTACCGAGGGCCTTGGAGCAGGCCTCCTTGGCGGCGAAGCGCTTGGCGTAGGTCGCCACCACCATCTTCTCGTTCTTGGCGCGCCGCTCCGCCTTGGCCCGCTCGGCCTCGGTGAAGATGCGGTCGAGGAAGCGCTCGCCATGACGTTCGATCACCTTGGCGACACGGGTGATGTCGATCAGGTCGGAGCCGATGCCGATGATCATGCCCGGCTCCGGCCACGGTCCATCGCAGCACGCATGTTGCGCACGGTCTCGGCCAGACCCACGAACAGTGCCTCGCCGATCATGTAATAGCCGATGTTGAGCTCCATAATTTCGGGGAGCGCGGCGATCGTCTCCGCTGTCGCATAGTCGAGGCCGTGACCGGCATGGACCTCGAGCCCCGCATCCCTGGCCAGCTTCGCCCCCGCCACGATCCGCCGCCATTCGGCCTCGGCCTTGTCGGTGTGGCCGTCGACGACGGCGTCGCACCAGGCGCCGGTGTGGATCTCGATCACGGGCGCGCGCAGCCGTGCCGCCATTTCGATCTGGGCGGGGTCGGCGGCGATGAACAGCGAGACCCGGATGCCGGCATCGTTCAGCCGCGCGATATAGGGCGCGAGCGCGTTGTGCTGGCCGACCACATCCAGCCCGCCTTCGGTCGTCACCTCCTGGCGCCGCTCCGGAACCAGGCAGACCGCATGCGGCTTGGTGGCGAGCGAGATGCGCAACATGTCGTCAGTCGCCGCCATCTCGAAATTGAGCGGCTTGGAGATCTCCGCCTTCAGCCGCGCCATGTCCTCGTCGCGGATGTGCCGGCGATCCTCGCGCAGATGCGCGGTGATACCGTCGGCGCCGGCCCCGATCGCGAGCAGCGCCGCGCGCACCGGATCCGGATTGCGGCCGCCGCGCGCGTTACGCAGGGTCGCGACATGGTCGACATTGACGCCGAGGCGGAGCGGAATTGCGGGCATTTCAGGACTCACGAAATCGGGGCGACAGGCGCATACGCAAAGCGCCTATCCATTAACACGTTCGACTTTGGCGACGACCGCCTTCGCGCGCAACTGAGCCAGGATCGCGCTCAGGTGCTTCAGATCGTAGACTTCGAGATCGATCGTCGTCTCCGTGAAGTCCGGCGAACGGCGCTGCATGCTGATGTTGTCGATGTTACCGTCGTGCTCGGCTATCACGGTCGCGATCTGCGCCAGCGCGCCGGGCTCGTTGACGTTCTCGACCCTGATGCGGGCCGGGAAGCGCTGCGGCGCGGAGTCCTCGATGTCCCAGCGGACGTCGAGCCAGCGCTCCGGCTCCTCCTCGAAATCCTTCAGCGCCGGCGCCTGGATCGGATAGATCGTGATGCCCTCGCCCGGCGTGACGATACCAACGATGCGGTCGCCGGGCACGGCGCCGCCATTGGGCGCGAACTTGATCGGCAAGTCGGAGTTGATGCCGCGGATCGGGATCGCGACCGGGCTGCGCGGCGGCTCCGAGGCGCCCTTTTCCTTGAGCTTCGCGGCGAGGCCCTTCTTGACGCCGTAGCGTGCGATGCGCTCCTCCTTGTAGTCCGGGTACATCGCACGCGCGACGTGGGAGGCCTTGATCTCGCCGCGACCGACCGCCGCCATGACGTCCTCGATCGAGGTGCGCGCGAGCCGCGGCAGCGCGCCCTTGAGCTTGTCGTCGGCATATTCGATCTTGGCGCGCTCGAACAGACGCTCGACGATGCGCCGGCCGAGGCCGACATATTGATCGCGCACCGCGGTGCGCGTGGCGCGGCGGATCGCGGCGCGCGCCTTGCCGGTGACTGCGAGCGTTTCCCAGGCCGACGGCGGCGCGGACTGCGCTTCCGAGGTCAGCACCTCGACCTCGTCGCCGTTCTGGAGCTCCGAGGACAGCGGCGCGAACTTGCCGTTGATCTTGCAGCCCACCGCGCTGTTGCCGACGTCGGTGTGCACCGCATAGGCGAAGTCGATCACGTTGGCGTGGCGCGGCAGCGCGATCAGCTTGCCCTTCGGGGTGAAGCAGAACACCTGGTCGTGGAACAGCTCCAGCTTGGTGTGCTCGAGGAATTCCTCGGGATTGGCGCTCTCGGAGAGGATTCCGATGGTGTGGCGCAGCCAGGCGAACGCGTTGGACTCGCGCTTGAGGTATTCGGTCGGCGAGCCCACGCCTTCCTTGTAGAAGACATGCGCGGCGATGCCGCGCTCTGCGATCTGGTCCATCGCCTCGGTGCGGATCTGGAGCTCGACGCGCTGGTTGCCGGGGCCGATCACGGTGGTGTGGATCGAGCGGTAGTCGTTCTGCTTCGGCGTCGAGATGTAGTCCTTGAAGCGCCCCGGCACGACCGGCCAGGTGGTGTGGACGATCCCGAGCGCGCGATAGCAGGCCTCGATGTCGTTGACGACGAGGCGGAAGCCGAAGATGTCGGACAATTGCTCGAAGCCGACCGACTTGCGCTCCATCTTGGTCCAGATCGAGAATGGTTTCTTGCGGCGGCCATAGACCCGCGCGCCGAGGCCCCTGTGCCGCAGATTGTTGGAGAGCTGGTCCTCGATCTCGCCGATCAAATTGCGGTTGCGCTCGGCAAGCGCATCGAGCCGCTGCATCACCACCGAATAGGCTTCGGGATCGAGGGTGCGGAAGGACAGATCCTCCAGCTCCTCGCGCATTTCCTGCATGCCCATGCGCCCCGCGAGCGGCGCGTAGATGTCGAGCGTCTCCTCGGCGATGCGCCGGCGCGATTCCGTCGGCACGAATTCCAGCGTGCGCATGTTGTGCAGGCGGTCGGCGAGCTTGACCAGAAGCACACGGACATCATCAGCAATGGCCAGCAACAATTTGCGCAGGTTCTCGGCCTGCTTGGCCTCGCGTGACACCAGCTCGAGCCGCTTCAGCTTGGTCAGGCCCTCGACCAGCGCGCCGATCTCCGGCCCGAAGATCTGATCGATCTCGGCCCGCGTCGCCTCGGTGTCCTCGATCGTATCGTGCAGCAGTGCTGCCACGATGGTGGCGTCGTCGAGCTTCAGGTCGGTGAGAATGGCCGCCACTTCGAGCGGATGCGAGAAATACGGATCGCCCGAGGCGCGGGTCTGCGAACCATGCGCCTTCATGGCGTAGACATAGGCGCGGTTCAGCAGGTCTTCGTTGGTGTTGGGATTGTAGGATCTGACGCGCTCGACGAGGTCATATTGACGCATCATGCGCGCGCGGGGCCTGGCGGGGCGCGCGACCGGCGCAGTCGGGGCCACGGCAACCGATTCGGTTGCGGCCTGCATCTGCGTGGATCTGCGGCGCCGATATACCATTCCGTCCTGCTTTCAAACGGGCCCGAGGCGGTCCGCTGTATACATCCTAGCTCCGATCGCGCGCGTGTCCGATCAATTCAGTGACAGGCGCAGCGCCAACCGGCAACATTATGGTAACCACGAAAACGTCAACAAAAGCAAAGGCCCGAACAAGGGTTCGGGCCTTTGATAAGATCACAAGCAGTCGATGATCACGATGGAGGAATTACTCGTCTTCCTCGGGCTGCTCCTCGGGAGGCGCGAGGCCTTCCAGACCCTTCAGGAGCTCCTCTTCGGTCATGCGCTCGACGGCGACTTCGGTATCGTCGGCATCGACGCTCGCCCCTGCGGAACCGATCAGCGGCACCGTATCCGGCTCGGGCTCGTCCACCTCGACGAACTTCTGGAGCGAGTGCACCAGCTCCTCGCGGAGATCCTCCGGCGAGATCGTCGTCTCGGCAATTTCACGCAAAGACACAACAGGGTTCTTGTCGTTATCGCGGTCAACCGTTAGTTGTGAACCGGACGAAATCATGCGGGCTCGGTGGGCGGCCAGCAGGACCAAGTCAAACCGGTTGTCGACCTTGTCGATACAATCTTCTACGGTGACGCGAGCCATGGACTGTCGCTCCGTTATGGGTGGGACGAAATATGTGGATGATTGGGGCTAGTTATAGGGGCCGGGACGATTTCGCAAGGCTAATTTGTGATTTGGTCTCGCCAAACGGCTCTGCTAACGCCACATTGGGGCTGGGACGGGGTTTTCTGGGCTGCCATCGAGGGCAGCCCCGGGTGTATGCAAGTCCGCCATAACTATACCTTGATTGCCCCGACTTCTCCGGACTTGCGGTTTCGACGGGTCTCAGCGGCACTTTAGAACTGCGCGGCTTGCTGTCGCCGCGCCAACAAAAAACGATCAATCACGAACACTACGCGAGCAAACTGAATGTCACCTTCTCCGACCAACAAGATCGCGCTCTTCATCGATGGGGCCAATCTCTACGCGACCGCGAAAACTCTGGGCTTCGACATCGATTACAAGCGTCTACTGAAGGAGTTTCAGGGCCGCGGGACGTTGTTGCGGGCGTTCTATTACACCGCCATCATCGAAGACCAGGAATACTCCTCGATCCGCCCGTTGATCGACTGGCTGGATTACAACGGCTACACCGTCGTCACCAAGGCGACCAAGGAATTCATCGACGCCTCCGGCCGCCGCAAGGTCAAGGGCAACATGGACATCGAGCTTGCCGTGGACGCCATGGAGCTCGCCGAGCACATCGACCAGATGGTGCTGTTCTCGGGTGACGGCGACTTTCGCTCCCTGGTCGAGGCCGTGCAGCGCCGCGGCGTGCGGGTCACGGTGATCTCCACCATCGCCAGCCAGCCGCCGATGATCGCCGACGAGCTGCGCCGCCAGGCCGACGTCTTCACCGACCTCGTCGAGCTGCAATCCAAGCTCGGCCGCGACCCGTCCGAGCGCCCCGCCCCGCGCGACCGCGGCGAGCGTGGCGAACGTCACCACGCCCCGCAATTCCTCCAGCGCGCAACCACGATGGCGCCGAGGGGCGATGAAGACTTCGAGGAGTGAGGCGGCCCGGTCAAGCCGCCAGCCTCTCGCCGTCGTTCCCGACCGTGACTGTCCGCTCTGTCCGCGCCTGGTCGCCTTTCGCGAGGCGAACCGCACACGCGAGCCGACGTGGCACAATGCGCCGGTTGCGCCCTTCGGCGACCTCGAGGCACGCCTCCTGATCGTGGGCCTCGCGCCGGGAATGCAGGGCGCCAACCGCACGGGACGGCCCTTCACCGGCGACTATGCCGGCGACCTGCTCTACGCCACGCTGCTCGAATACGGCTTTGCCAGGGGCAGCTATCAGGCGCGCCCCGATGACGGCCTGAAACTGGTGGACTGCCGGATCGCCAACGCCGTGCATTGCGTACCGCCGCAAAACAAGCCGCTGCCGGTCGAGATCAACACCTGCCGCCAGTTTCTCGTGGCGAATCTGGCGTCGATGCCGAACCTGCGCGCGATCGTCGCGCTCGGGCGGATTGCGCACGACAGTGTGCTCAAGCCGCTGAATCTGAAGGGCTCGCAGGCGCCCTTCGGCCACGGCGCAGTGCATCAGGCAGGCCGGTTCAAGCTCTACGACAGCTATCATTGCTCGCGCTACAACACGAACACCGGCGTGCTGACGCCGGACATGTTCCGAAGCGTGTTCGCGAAGGTGAAGGCCGGTCTCGATTAGGGCCTGATGGAGTCAGGCGGTTGCGATGCCCGCAGCTGGCTCGCATCGGTTCGACCGGAATCATTTCATCCTGGGGCGGGCGATCTAACCCTTGGCGGGATTGGCCTTCAGCCAGTCGAGCACGTCGCCGGCGTTCCGGTCGGGCGGGAACACCGGGTAGAACACATGCGTGATCCTGGCGTCGTCGATGACAAGCGCGAGACGCTTGATCAGCGTCAGGCCCGCGACCTCCATGGTCGGCAGGTTCAAGGCGCGCGTCAGCACCAGCTTCTCGTCCGAGAGCACCGGGAACGGCAGATGCAGGCGCGAAGCCATCTCGGTCTGGTAGGCGTTGCTCTGGGTCGAGAGGCCGAACACGTGTGAGGCGCCCGCGGCTTTCAGCTCCGCGAACAGATCGCGAAATGCGCACGTCTGAGGCGTGCAGCCGCGCGCCCCCGGGATCATGTCCCAATCGTCGACCAGCGCGATCTTGCCGGGCTCGCCGGTGCGGGGATAGGCGAACACGACGGTGCGGTCGCGCAGCGCCGACAGCGTGACTGACGTATCATCGGTCGCGAGCAGTCCGATCGGTGGCAATGTCATGCCCTTGAGATGCGCGGCGCCGCCGTCGTCGGCAGGCGCGGGAATCTGGCTCCAGTCGACCTCGAGCAGGTTCCGTTGATTCATTTCGTCATCCCCTCGCCCGCATCAGCCGGCCCTTCTCCCGGCTCCAGTCGCGCTTCTTCTCGGACTCGCGCTTGTCGTGCAGCTTCTTGCCCTTTGCAACCGCCAGCTGCAATTTGGCGCGACCACGCTCGTTGAAATAGAGCTTGAGCGGGATCAGCGTCATGCCCTCGCGGTCGACCGCGCCCATCAGCTTGTTGATCTGCCGGCGGTGGAGAAGCAGTTTGCGCGGCCGCTTGGGCTCGTGATTGAACCGGTTGCCCTGGAGATATTCGGGAATGGTGGCGTTGATCAGCCAGATCTCGCCGTTCTTGGAATCGGCATAGGATTCCGCGATCGTGCTCTTGCCGTTGCGGATCGACTTGACCTCGGTCCCCGTCAGCGCAATCCCCGCCTCGATCGTGTCTTCGATCGCATAGTTGAAGCGGGCCTTGCGATTTTCCGCCATGACCTTGATCGGACGTTCGTTCTTGTCGGCCATGACGGATAAAACCCGATTGAGATGCGCGCGGAATCTAACAGTTCGGATGAAGCGCGCGCGTCACTTCTTGAGGAGATCGCGGATCTCGGTCAGCAGTTCGACCTCGGCCGACGGCTTCGGAGGAGCGGCCGGCGCCGCCTCTTCCTTGCGCTTCAGCGTGTTTATGGCGCGGATCACCAGGAACAGCACGAAGGCAATGATGATGAAGTTGATCGTCAGCGTGAGAAAGCTGCCCCAAGCCAGCACGGCGCCTTGCTTTTTCGCATCAGCTAAGTTGGTGGCGGTGACCTTCGCCGACAAGGGGGTAAAGTAGTTCGAGAAGTCGAGGCCGCCGGTGACGGCACCGATGATCGGCATGATCACGTCGCCGACCAGCGAGTTGACGATGCCGCCGAAGGCCGCACCGATGATGACGCCGACCGCGAGATCGACGACGTTGCCTTTCATGGCGAACTCGCGGAACTCCTTGAGCATCCGCCTGCCCTTTTCCTCGACCGCGCTCATGAACGCTCCCCCGGAAAAGCTAACGCCTCAGTTGATCAGGCCCGCGTGCACCATCGCGCTGCGCACGGCGACGCGGGTCGGCTCGGAGACCGGCACCATCGGCAGCCGCAGCGTCTCCTCCAGCTTGCCGAGCAGCGACATCGCGTACTTGATCGGCGCCGGATTGCTCTCGATGAAGAGGTTGTTGTGCAGCGGCATCAGCTTGTCGTGGATCGCGAGCGCCGCCTTGGTGTCGCCCTTGTGCCAGGCGGCGTGGAACTCCGAGCACAGGCGCGGCGCGACGTTCGAGGTCACCGAGATGCAGCCATGGCCGCCATGGGCCATGTAGCCGATGATGGTGGCGTCCTCGCCCGAGAGCTGGTTGAAATCCTCGCCCATCGCCGCGCGCTGCTGCGACACGCGAACCATGCTGGCGGTGGCGTCCTTGACGCCGGCGATGTTCTTCAACTCCCACAGCCGCTTCATGGTGTCGACCGACATGTCGATCACCGAGCGCGGCGGGATGTTGTAGATGATGATCGGAATGCCGATCGCGTCGTTGATCGCCTTGAAGTGCTGGTACATCCCTTCCTGGGTCGGCTTGTTGTAGTAGGGCGTGACGATCAACACGGCGTCCGCACCCGCCTTTTCGGCGTGCTGGGAGAGCTCGATCGCTTCCTTGGTCGAGTTGGAGCCGGCGCCCGCGATGACCGGCACGCGGCCCTTGGCTTCAGCGATGCACCATTCGACGACCTTCTTGTGCTCGTCATGGCTCAGCGTCGGGCTCTCGCCGGTGGTGCCGACCGGGACCAGGCCGTTGGTCCCCTCCGAAATCTGCCAGTTGACCAGGGAGCGGAACGCCGCCTCGTCCAGCGAGCCGTTCTTGAACGGCGTGACCAAGGCGGTGAACGACCCCCGGAACTTCGTCTTGGCTGCCATGGACTTCCTCCGTACGCGGCTATCTCTTGAGCAAGCCCCATTCATATCGGGTCTATCCTGCCGGTAAAAGGCCCGCTTCTGGGTGTGGGCAACGTTTAGGCCGCGATTTTGCCGCGGTGATGGTGCAAATCGGCCCGAGGTAAGCGGCTGTTGGTATTTTGTCCGCATATTCAATCAAACTTAGCTAGGTCTTGAGCCACTTCACTGATTCGGGGCGACGAAACGCCGTGACCTCCTTTGCTCGTGCCGCATGGCGATCCACCAGTCTGGTCGTGTGCCTGACGGCAGGGCTGTCGCTGGGCTGCGCCGCCCTCGCCAAGTCCAATGAGACGACCGCGGAGACCGGCAACAAGGAGACCGCGAAGCCAGCTGCCAAGGACGCCGCGAAGGGACCGGCCAAGGACTTGAGCAAGGGCTCGAACAAGGGCGCGGCCAAGGAAACAGCCAAGGGCACGGTCCAGGGAGCCGGCAAGGACGCCGCGAAGGGCGCGAGCAAGGGTGGCACCCCGGCCAAGGAAGGCGCGAAGACGCCAGCCAAGGATGCTGCCGCCAAGGAACCGGCGAAGGACAAGCCGAAACCCGCGGCAGCGGCCTCCTCGCCGAAATCGCACCCGGCGAGCAACGGATCGCCGCCCAAATCCGCAAAGACCGCACCCGTGACGGCCACCGACAGGCCCACCGCCCCGGCCGCCGCCAGACCGCTCACAGCTCCCGTGCTGGCCCCCGCGACCCGCCAGCATGCGGCGCCGCGCAAGCCGGTCATCCCGGCCGCGGTCGCAGCGACATCGTCGACGTCGCAAGCCGACAAGGACACGCTCGAGAGCGTCATCGAGCTTGTACGCAAGCGCAAGGCCGGCGACGCCACCGATGCCGCCGCCGGCATCTCGGATCCGGTCGCGCGAAAGCTCGCCGAATGGATCATTCTGCGCAGCGAGGACAACGGCGCGACCGTGGAACGCTATCGCGCCTTCATTTCCGCCAACCCGACCTGGCCGTCGCAGACCTTCCTGCGCCGGCGCCTCGAGGCCGCGATGTGGGACGACAGGCGCGACGATTCGGTCGCGTGGTCGTGGTTCGAGAACGAGTCTCCGATCTCCGCCAAGGGCCGCTTCACGCTCGCCAAGGCGATGCTGGCGCGCGGCGACCGCGCCAATGCCGAGCGGCTGGTGCGCGAGGCCTGGCGCAGCGATCCGATGTCGGAAGACACCGAGAACAACGCGCTCGACCAGTTCGGTGCCCTGCTGACGCCGGGCGACCAGAAGGCGCGGATGGACACCCTGCTCTACGGCAGCGAGACCGAGGCGGCCCTGCGCGCCGCAAAGCGCCTCGGCGCCGGCTATGTCGCGCTCGCCAAGGCCCGCATCGCCGCCGTCAAGAAAGCGCCGAACGCGCGGGCGCTGCTCGACGCGGTGCCGCGCGAGCTTCACAATGACCCCGGCTACATCTTCAGCAAGATCCAGCTCCTGCGCCGCGAGGAGAAGTTCACTGAAGCCGCCCAGCTGATGCTGTCGGCGCCCAAGGATCCGGGTCGCCTTCACAATCTCGACGAATGGTGGATCGAGCGGCGCCTGCTGGCGCGCAAGATGATCGACACCGAGGAATTCCGCACGGCCTATTTGATCGCGCGCGATGCCGCCCTGCCCTCGCGCGACATCTACAAGACCGAGCAGGAGTTCACCGCCGGGTGGATCGCGCTGCGATTCCTCAACGACCCCGCGACCGCCACCCAGCATTTTGCCCGCATCGGCGTCGGCAGCGTCAATCCGACCGCGCTGGCGCGCGCCGGCTACTGGCAGGGCCGCGCGGCCGAAGCGATGGGGCGTCAGCAGGAGGCGCGCAACGCCTATGCGCGCGCCGCCGAACAGTCGACCAGCTATTACGGCCAGCTCGCCCGGGCCAAACTCGGCCTGCCGCAGATCGAGCTCAACAGCCAGCCGCGCGGGCGTGGCGCCGAGCGGCTTGAGATCGTGCGCGCTGCCCATCTGCTCTACGAGCTCGACGAGCGCGAGCTCGCGGTGCCCATGCTCGCCGACATGGGCGAGAATGGCGATCCTGAAGCGGTTGCGGGCCTAGGCGAGCTCGCCCAGCGCTATAGCGATGCGCGCGGCATGCTGCTGGTCGGCAAGGGTGCGCTCAACCGCGGCCTGCCGTTCGATTTCTACGCCTATCCCGTCAACGGCATTCCGCAGTTCACGCCGATCGGCCCCGACGTCGAGCGCAGCATCATCTATGCGATCGCGCGACAGGAGAGCGCGTTCAATCCGCGCGTGGTTTCGCCGGCGCAGGCCTATGGACTGATGCAGGTGACGCCGGACGCCGCCCGCTACGTCTGCAAACGCCACGGCGCGACCTACGACCTGGGGCGGCTGAAGAACGATTCGGTCTACAACGCCGCGCTCGGCTCGGCCGAGCTCGGCGGATTGCTCGAGGATTATCGCGGCTCCTACATCATGACCTTCGCCGCCTACAATGCCGGCCGCGGCAGCGTGAAGAAGTGGGTCGAGCGTTACGGCGATCCGCGCGATCCGAAGGTCGATGCGGTCGACTGGGTCGAGCTGATTCCGTTCTCCGAGACGCGCAACTACGTGCAGCGGATCATGGAGAACCTTCAGGTCTACCGCGCCCGCTTCGGCGGCGGCACGCGCTTGCAGATCGAAGCCGATCTGCGTCGCGGCGCCGTAAGCGTGGAATGACGCTGCCCCGTTCCGATTCGCGGCCGAGCATGGGGGCGAGCGTCGCCTTCGTCAGGACCTGAGTCGCCGAGACATAGCCGGCGACCGACCACGATCCGCTGGCGATCCCTTCCGACGCGCGCCCTGAGCGCTGCGACCGTTGCGGCCCGATCGGCCGCGCTCGCCGGTGTGCCGGCTGGCAGATGAACCGGTGCCCTGACAGATGAAGGCGTAGGTCGCTCCTGCTGCAGGGCGAAATCGTCGGGGCGCTTGGTACGGTTGGGCCTGGCAAAGGCGGACTTCTCTGCGCACCCCGGTCGGAGAGCGCTTGCAGCGCATCCCTCCACAGTGACTTCCATCAGGTCGCAACCAAAGCCGCGAAATCAACGGAGAGTGGCGGTACCACCTGCGCGAGCGAACCAGACACGACCGGCATAAGAAAAACCCCGACGGTTGCCCGCCGGGGTTCTCTGTCAGGTCGTTAGACCGAACTTACCAGTTGCGCTGAGCGCGGAGGAGCAGGGTGAAGGAGTCCTGATCCTTGAGCTCATACACTGCGGTCGGCTTGGAAACCGCAGCGGCCGGAGTGATGACGGCCGTGCCGGCATACTTCTGATCGAGACGGGTCCAGTTGAAATCCGCCGAGAAGGTCAGATTCTTCACAGGCGTCCAGCGGGTGATCACGCCCACCTGGCCGATGTTGAAGTCGGGGTTACAGCTGGTGACACCGGCCACAGCCATGACACCGACGAAACCGCCGCCGCCGCAGATGGCGTTCTTGGCCAGCGAACCGAACTGGGCCGCAGCATAAGCGCCGTAGATCGCAGTGTTCCAGTACGGATCCCAGTTGTGGGTGTACGCGCCACGGAAGCCCCAGGTCTTGACGGTTTCCTGCGAGCCGCCGGTCACGAACACGGTGTCCGGAGCATTGGCGAAGCCGATGCTCTGGTACCCGACGTCGGAACCACTGAACATCGAGTACGAGCTACCTGCCAGGTTCTGGAAGTTGTAGCGGGTCGCACCATCGGTGTAGACGCCCGAAATGTTGATCGTGTCACCCGCGCCGGTCGGGATGTTCTTGATCGACAGAGCGAGCTGAACCGCCCAACCCCACTTGTCGTCGGGGTGGCCAGTGATCTCGGTCGGGCCGTAATAGGCGACGTGGTTGTCATGCGCGGCAACCGACGCCTGGAACAGACCCCAAGCCTGATCGACACGGACCATACCGACGAGGTTCGGCGAACGCGAGCCGCCGATGGCGTTGGATCCGTACGAACCGCCAGCGATGCCAGCAACCGTTGCGCCCGTCAGGTTCAGATTGCCTGCCTGATAGTAAGCCGTCGCATCTTCCGCCGAGAACGACGCCGTGATGCCCTGACCGAAGTCAGCGGTGTAGGTGAACTGGTTGACACCAGTGACCGTGCCGCTGCCGCCGACGAGACCGTCGAAGTTGTTGCCGGGATAGTTGGTCCAGGGCGCGTCGAACTGCGACACGGCCTTACCCATGGTGAAGCCGGCGAACTGGATGAAGGCGTAATACACGCCGAGCGAGCCGCCCGAAGTGCCACCGTCGGTCGGGTTGATGGTGGCGGTACCAGCAGTCGTGGCGGAGTAGCCGGTCGCGCCAGTGGCCGACCCCTGACCGGTGTAGTTACCAGTGGTCCAGGAGAACGTCGCATCGAAGAAGGTGCGGACGACGCCGTATTCGGTCGCGGTGCGCGTGTCGATGTTGAGATCTTGACGAGCGCGCATCGTGTAGTAGTTGCTGAGACGGTTGTGCGCCCCGCCGGTACCGCTAAACTGGCCGCCGTAGACCGAGTTGGTGTTCAGCGCGACTTCAGCGCGCAGATAACCACCCAGCTTGATGCAGGTGTCAGTGCCCGGGATGTAGTAGAACCCGGCTCCGTACAGGGAGCAGATCTTCACGTATTCGACCGCCTTGGCCTTCACGGGGAGATCGGCTGCCTGCGCTCCGCCCACGGCGATCAGACCCGCCGCTGAGCCGAGCAAAAGGCTCTTAACCAACTTCATGTTAAACCTCCAAGTTGCTCTTCAGGGAAGGTCACTGACCGGACGGCCAATTCCCAAACCCCCTCTAAATCACCGCTTCAAGTCCCTTCGCGCCTTCGGACACACCCGCATGAACGCGAGGGACTTAAGCGAAAGACCTAGACGGGACGACCTCGGGATGCCCCCCTCCGTCGCTCAGCCACAATTACCGAACGCCCTTGCACACACAACAAAAGAACGCTCCGAAACGGGCCGATGAAGCGTGTTTTCCAACGGGTGTTGCACAAATAACACGCAGATGTGATCAAACCGCCCTCGCAACACATTGTTTACATTGATGTTTTTTTCGACAGTTCCATCCGCCATCAAAGTTCCCCACATGAGGCGCCCAGCCGAGACGTCGGCCTGGAGGGCTTTGACGACCTCGAATCGTGGAATCAGAAACGAGACTCAATGAGGGGGTATCAACCGCCTCCGGGGCGGCCAGTCGGATGCAAGCTGGCCACCCGCTACGCCCGAGACGGCCGGCAGACACTCTTTATGGAGGCGGGATTATTGGGAATCAGGCCGACAGCTGGGCGAGCCGAGACGCAGGGCGCCAAGTCTCTATCGCCCCTTCTCGCGAGCCATTGAATTTCCTAGCAAATCGGCTTCCGGCGTGAGCAAGGAGGTTTCCATGCGGGGAACACCCTCGCGGGATGGGCCCGAGGTTCAAGCTTCGCGTCCGCTCTCGCAGCGCCACACTCTCGCCGCGACAACATCGGTCTTGTGGCGAAGATCACTGGGAATATTCGAGCGAAAACACACGCTTCTAAATTGACCGGCCCAAGTAATTAGAGGCATAAGGCTCGCACCGGAGAGGTGGCCGAGTGGCTGAAGGCAACGCTTTGCTAAAGCGTCATACGGTCTCAAGCTGTATCGAGGGTTCGAATCCCTCCCTCTCCGCCACCCAGCAGCAGAATCAATCACTGCGTTCTTTCACCTGACAGCGATCGTGAAGCCGACGCAGAGCCTAGACTAGCCCACGGACGAGCACGGGGCGTTCAGCCCGCTTCGCATGATTCCTTATATATGTGCGCGCGCACCTAGATACCGGATCGCCATATCCGCCAATGCGAGGGTGAGATCAGCACAGCCTCGCCGGCCCAGACATTGAACCAGACGCCGCCCTTGCGCCGGCACGGGAAGGACCAGGGCTGAATTCCCGTCTTGTGAAGGCATCCGAGCTCCAGGTCGCACTCGTCGGGAGCGATCTGAATCGGAAGCCATCGTCCATTCGTGTTTTGGTCGCCCATGCCGTCGGGTCTTATGCGGCGGCACGACAAGCAAAATTGATTCAGCGCAACCGGGCCCACCCGTGCAAACACGGATCGGAGGCGGTTCTCATCTCAGTGTGCGGAGACCCAGGCCCTCGCCTCGCGCTGGGCGATGGAGATCTCGGCATCCGACATCTGTCCGGCGACTTCCTGGCGCAGCGCCACCGCGTCCTTGCGGCCCTTCAACGCCGCGAGGTTGAACCATTTGTGCGCGGCGACGAGATCGACGATCCCGGAGCGACCGCTCGCCCAATAGATCCCGCGCTCGAACAGCACGTCCGACAGCGCGCTCGCGTCGATCGGCGTCGCCGTCTCCGGATCGAAAGTACCCTGAAACATCACGCATCCCCTTTGTTCTTATGCCGTCCCGCTCCACCGAGCGCGGCTCCCGTCCAAATAGCTGTTCAACTCTTCCCCGAGTCTTCTTGCCCATGCCGTTTGCCGGCTTGTTGGAGGCGATGATGGCGGGCAAATTTGAATGGCAGTTTAAGTATCGCAATGAAGCAGACGTAAACGCGAGCGCGCGAGGCGCGTATGGGAAATTCAAAAAGTCCCTGATTTGCAGGCACTTCTGCAATTCGTCAGATTCGGTTTACCCTGGGATTTTGGCAGATCGATAACCATCGCGCGCGGTGGCGCGTGCTACGGCTCCAATTCATGGAGCGGCGCGCCGTCGTGGCCGCGCCCGCCTGTCGTTCCCCGCGCAGGCGGGAATCCGGTACGCTGCGGCCCATCGTTTCAACCACGACGGTCTCGGCGTACTGGATCGCCCGGTCGGAGCCGGGCGACGACACCGCGCCTGGAGAAGCGGCACGCAGACGGCGTGCAATCACGCACGGCCCTCGCCTGCACCAAGGCAGCGCGGCCAAGTCGCGGTCAGATCAGCAATGTCGGGGGGGGAAAGGAATGCCGGCAATACCCCGGCCTCATGAGAACGAGGGCGTCGGCGAACACGTCAGGACCAGATTCCACTTCGGCCCGAAGGCCTCTCGTGAAATTGCGGAGCTCCTTCCGGAGAACCGCACCGAACGAAGAAAACTCGTTTCTTCTGCCGGACCGCGAAAGAGAACGGTCCGACCGTTGACCTGATGTCTCGCCGACACCCTCTATCGTCGACCAGAACCCTCTAGGAGGCGCTGATGACGTGCCGGCTATCTGGAGCCGGCAACTTCAGAAGCGAAGTTACTTCTTCTTCTTCGCGACCTTGCGGGTCTTCTTCGCAGTCTTCTTCACTGCGCTCTTCGCCTTCTTCGCCTTCGCCTTCTTCGCTTTCTTGGCCATGTTGCCCTCCGATGTGTGAGATGGCTTTAATCGCTGCGTGCACTCGGGGATCGAATGCACTTCATCCCGAATACACCAACACGAAGAAAAAAACAGCGTCTCGCTTAAAGAAGTGTTGACGGCGCAACGCGCGTGCGCTTGGCGAGCGCGACGCAAACGCACCGCACGAGGTGTACCTGCGATCGCGGAGAACATGCGTAGCGCCGACCTTCGCGACTGATGCGATTGCAGAAAAACACTATGCAGCAAGTATTTTTCTGCACGCGCGCATCGCACGTGATGGACGCGATGATGTGCATCGCCATTCCCCCGACTGTCTCGCAGAGGCACTTCGCGGACTCTGAGTCGCGAATTTTGGCAACGAAAATATTTTCATCCTTAATGGCGCGAACGCTCGTCTGAGCGTGTGCAAGCCGCCGTTTTGCGCGAATCGCGTGACGGCGATTCGGTCGCTGCGGCACTGTCGATCGGGATGAAGTTTGCTGCCGAGGATGCGCGCGAGCGTCGCACCGAGAGCAGAATGGGAGGCGGCGAAGCATGTCCGCCACCTCGTTAGACCGCGTGAGGCTAGAGGCCGAGCTTGGACTTGAGCAGGTCGTTGACGCTCTGCGGGTTGGCCTTGCCGCCGGACGCCTTCATCACCTGGCCGACGAACCAGCCGAGCGACTGCGGCTTGTCCTTCACCTGCGCTGCCTTGTCGGGATTGGCAGCGATGATGTCGTCGACAACCTTTTCGATCGCCGAAAGATCCGTCACCTGCTTCATGCCGCGGCTTTCCACCAGCGTGCGGGGATCGCCGCCTTCCTGCCAGACGATCTCGAACAGATCCTTGGCGATCTTGCCGGAGATCGTTCCCTCGCCGATCAGGTCGATGATCGCTGCCAGCTGCTCCGCATTGACCGGAGAGCCCGCAATATCCCGTCCTTCCTTGTTGAGACGGCCGAACAGCTCGTTGATCACCCAGTTCGCCGCCAGCTTGCCGTCGCCGGCGCGATTGGCGAGCTTGTCGAGCACGGTCTCGTAGAACACCGCACTCTCGCGCTCGGCGACCAGCACGCTCGCGTCGTAAGCCGACAGGCCGAAGTCGGCGATGAAGCGCGTCTTCTTCTGGTCCGGCAGCTCCGGCAGCTTCGACCTCAACGCGTCGACGAATTCCTGGCTGAACTCCAGCGGCAGCAGGTCGGGATCGGGGAAGTAGCGGTAGTCATGCGCCTCTTCCTTGGACCGCATCGAGCGCGTCTCGCCCTTGTTGGGATCATAGAGCCGCGTTTCCTGGTCGATCTGGCCGCCGTCCTCGAGGATTTCGATCTGGCGCCGCGCTTCGTACTCGATCGCCTGGCCGATGAAGGTGATCGAGTTCATGTTCTTGATCTCGCAGCGGGTGCCGAGCGGCCCACCCGGCTTGCGCACCGAGACGTTGACGTCGGCGCGCAAGGAGCCCTTCTCCATGTCGCCATCGCAGGTGCCGAGATAGCGCAGGATCGAGCGCAGCTTGGTGACATAGGCCTTGGCCTGCTCGGCGTCGCGGATGTCCGGTTTTGACACGATCTCCATCAGCGCCACGCCGCAGCGGTTGAGATCGACATTGGACATGGTCGGCGACCGGTCGTGCAGCAACTTGCCGGCGTCCTGCTCCAGATGCAGCCGCTCGATGCCGATGGTGACGCTGCGGCCGCCGTCGAGCTCGACCAGCACCTCGCCTTCGCCGACGACCGGCGACTTGTACTGGCTGATCTGGTAGCCCTGCGGCGAGTCCGGATAGAAATAGTTCTTCCGGTCGAACACCGAACGCAGATTGATCCTGGCGTTAAGACCGAGCCCGGTCCGGACAGCCTGCCTGACGCATTCCTCGTTGATCACGGGCAGCATCCCCGGCATCGCGGCATCGACCAGGGACACGTGCGTGTTCGGCTCGCCGCCGAATTCCGTGGAGGCGCCGGAGAACAGCTTCGCGTTCGAGGTCACCTGGGCGTGGATCTCCATGCCGATGACCATCTCCCAGTCACCCGTGGCGCCCTTGAGAAGCTTGTGCGTGGCCGTGCTCATGTCCTGCTCCCGAGCAGCGTGGCAGCGATCCGCTCCCACTCCGCCTCCAATGAATCCTTTGCCGTGGGCTGACCGGCCTGACGATACCAGTAGCCGGCATTGCCGAGATCGCCTTCGACGCGGTGCAAGTAAGCGTGCACCCAGGCGGCCTCACGGCTGCTCTCGTCCTGAACGATCTTGTGCGCGCGGTCCCAGTCCCCCTTCGCGGCCCACCAGAGACCTGCGACCGGCGCGCTCAGGTCCGGCGCGGGCGCCGAGCCGCCGAGGCTCGCGATGAAATCGGCGACATTCACCACCACCTCGCGGGCGTGAAGCGGCCGGCGGCCTGCTCGATCACCTCGCCGAGCGAGAACAGCGTCTCCTCGTCGAACGGACGGCCGATCAATTGCAGGCCGAGCGGCAAGCCCTGCGCGTCCTTGCCGGCGGGCACGGCGATGCCCGGAAGGCCCGCCATGTTCACGGTCACGGTGAAGATGTCGTTGAGGTACATCTCGACCGGATCGGCGCCGCCCTTCTCGCCGATGCCGAAGGCCGCCGACGGCGTTGCGGGGGTGAGGATCGCATCGACGCCCTTCGCGAAGCAGTCCTCGAAATCCTTCTTGATCAGCGTCCGCACTTTTTGCGCGCGCAGATAATAGGCGTCGTAATAGCCGGCCGAGAGCACATAGGTGCCGATCATGACCCGGCGCTTCACCTCGGCGCCAAAGCCCGACGCGCGGGTATTCTCGTAGAGTTCGATGATGTTCTTGGCCGGCTCGCGCAGGCCGTAGCGGACGCCGTCATAGCGCGCGAGGTTGGAGGAGGCCTCCGCCGGTGCCACGATGTAATAGGCCGGGAGCGCATATTTGGTGTGCGGCAGCGAGACTTCGACCAGCTCGGCGCCGGCCGCCTTCAGCCAGGCCGCGCCCTCGCTCCAGAGTTTCTCGATCTCGGCCGGCATGCCGTCGAGACGATACTCCCTGGGGATGCCGATCTTCATGCCCTTCACGGACTTGCCGATCGCGGCCTCGTAATCCGGCACGGGAATGTCGACCGAGGTCGTGTCCTTGGGGTCATGACCGGCCATCGAACGCAGCAGCATCGCGGCATCGCGGACGCTGCGCGCGATCGGACCGGCCTGGTCGAGCGACGAAGCGAAGGCGACGATGCCCCAGCGCGAGCAGCGGCCATAGGTCGGCTTGATACCGACGGTCGCGGTGAACGCCGCCGGCTGGCGGATCGAGCCGCCGGTGTCGGTCGCGGTCGCGCCCATGCAGAGCAGCGCCGCCACGGCGGAGGCCGAGCCGCCGGACGAGCCGCCCGGCACCAGCGTGGTGTTGCTGCCGTCGCGCCGCCAGGGATTGCCGACGGGGCCGAAGCAGGAGGTCTCGTTCGACGAGCCCATCGCGAACTCGTCATTGTTGAGCTTGCCGAGCATCACCGCGCCGTCGCGCCAGAGCTGCGAGGTGACGGTGGACTCATAAGTCGGCACGAAATTGCCGAGGATCTTCGAGCACGCCGTGGTGCGCACGCCCTTGGTCGCGAACAGGTCCTTGATGCCGAGCGGGATGCCCGCGAGCGGGCCCGCATCGCCCTTGGCGATCTTGCCGTCCGCCTCGCGCGCCATCGCGCGCGCCTGGTCGGGCGTCTCCATAACGAAGGCGTTGAGCACGCGCGCGGCTTCGATCGCGGAAAGATGCGCGTCGGTCAGCTCGAGCGACGTGAAAGTCTTGTCGGCGAGACCCTTGCGGGCCTCGGCGAGCGTCAGCGATGTCAAATCGGTCATTTATTGATCGGGCTGCAGAAGAACGGAGACAGGGTCTTGTCGTTGGCCGGGTCGTCTTTTTTGGCGGCGGCTTTCGCAGCGGCCTCGATCTCGTCGAGCACGGCGTTGACGGCGACATTGGGGTCGGCGGCCTTGCCCTGCCGCTCCATCTTGTCGAGATAATTCATGTAGGCCTGATAGGCCTTCTCATCGTCGCAAAGCAGACACATCGGACTACGTCCTAAAAGTTACTCGACGACCTTGGGCACCAGGAAGAAGTGACCTTCGGTCGCGGGCGCGTTGGCAACGATATCGTCGGCGATCTCGCCGTCATTGACCACGTCCTGCCGCCTCTTCATCTGCATCGGGGTGACCGAGGTCATCGGCTCCACGCCCTCGACATTGACCTCCGAGAGCTGCTCGACGAAAGCAAGCATGGCGTTGAGCTCGCCCTGCAGATGCGGAACCTCGTCCTCGGAAACCGCAATGCGCGCCAGATGCGCGATGCGGCGGACGGTAGCGGCGTCGACGGACATTATATAAGGCCTCTCACGGCAAAACCCATGTGCCGTATAGCAGAGGCCGGTTTTGCGCCGCAACCGGCGCTAGCGCAGGATCCGGAAAAGTGTGAAGCGGTTTTCCGAAAAGATCATGCGCAAACAAGAACCTGGAGGCTTATCCGGCCAGCGCTTTCAGGCGAGCCAAGGCCGATTTGGCGATATCCCGGGTCAACTCGGCGGCGGGGACCTCGCGACCCAGCGCAACGGCCTGTCCCGCCCAGAGATTGGTGAAATCCACCCTGCCCTGCTTTTCGGCGGCGGCCTTCAGCGGCCCCAGCGCGGTCGCGGCATGGGGAAACGGCGGCGCATCCGACGAGACCGGGCCGGCCTCGCGCATCAGGCGGTTCTGGACGCCGCGCGCCGGACGGCCCGTCATGACATTGGTGATGACGGTGGAATCGTCCCGCGCTTCAGCGAGCGCCTTGCGGCCGCCCGCGCTGACCCTGGATTCCGGACAGCGCAGATAAGCGCTGCCGATCTGCACGCCGGATGCGCCGAGCGCGAAGGCCGCGGCGATGCCGCGTCCATCGGCGATGCCGCCCGCCGCGATCACCGGCACCTTCACGGCATCGGCAACCTGCGGCACCAGCGCGAAAGTGCCGGGCTGTTCTGCGATCCTGTCGGTCAGGAACATGCCGCGATGACCACCCGCCTCGGCGCCTTGCGCGATCACGGCGTCGACGCCGCGCTCTTCCAGCCAGACCGCTTCCTTCACCGTCGTGGCGGACGAGATGACGAGACAGCCGGCCGCCTTGACCCGCTTGAGCAGCGCCTGCTCCGGCAGGCCGAAATGGAAGCTGACGACCTCCGGCTTCAGTTCCTCGACGACCTCGCAGAACGCCGCGTCAAACGGCGCGCGGTTCGCCGCAGCGATCGGCGCCGCCGGATCGAGACCATGCTCGGTGTAATAGCTCGCGAGCCGCTGCTTCCAGCGCGCTTCGGCCTCGGCTGTCAGCTCGACCGGCGTGTGGCAGAAGAAGTTCATGTTGACCGGCGCCTTCGCGCGCTGGCGAATGAGACCAACCTGCTCGCGCGCCTTCTCGGCCGAGATCAGCGCGCAAGGCAGCGAGCCCAGTGCCCCGCCTTGCGCAGCTGCAATCACCAGTTCCGCATCCATCGCCCCCGCCATCGGCGCCAGCACGATCGGGAATTCGGTCTTGAAAAGGTCGATCAGTCGACGGTCAGGCCACATGGTTGTTCTCCCGTGTTCTTTCTGACCCTCCCCTGGAGGGGGAGGGTCGATCGCGCGAAGCGCGAGCGGGGTGGGGTGACAGTCTCTCCACGGGGAAGCTGCCCGTGTGGAGAGATCACCCCACCCCGCTCCGCATTTCGCTTCGCTACATGCGCAGCGACCCTCCCACTCCAAGGGAGGGTGAGGAATTCCGTGCCGCTGTCACCGAATTACGTCTTCCTTCCAGCAACTGCTCCGCCTCCACCACAATCCGCGCGACGATCTCCGCCGCGGGGGGAATATCATGGATCAGCCCGACCGCCTCGCCCGCGATCACGGCTGCGACATCGAAATTGCCGGCTGCCTTGGCCGCGGCATAGTCCACCGCAACTGCGGCGACATTCTGCATCAGATCGACCTCGCGGCCGATCCAGCGCCGGGCGTGATCATTGATCAGGCACCGCCCGGTGAAGGGCGCCGGCCAGACATTGTTGCGCGAGAGATCGAAGATGATGCCGCGCACCGTGGAGCCGCTGTTCGCCGCACAGATGCGCCGCTTCGCCTCCTCCGCGCCGTCGGCCTCCCGGCTCGCATAGAAGCGCGTACCGAGCAGCACGCCGCTTGCGCCCAGCATCATCATGGCGGCGAGCCCGCGCCCGTCGGCGATGCCGCCGGCCGCGACCACCGGCACGCGGCCTGCGGCGAGATCGACGATCGCCGGCACGAGATCGACGCTGGTGCGCGAGGCACCATGCCCGCCCGCCTCCGTTCCCTGCGCGATCAGGACATCGGCGCCGGCATCGAGCGCCTGTCGAGCCATCGCCTCGTCCTGGACCTGGCAGATCAGGCGTGCACCGGCGGACTTGATCTTCGCTGCGAACGGCGCGGGATCGCCGAACGACAGCATGATCGCCGATGGCTTCGCGCTGAGCGCGATGTCGAGCAACTCGGGCCGCTTGGCGAGGCTCCACGTGATGAAGCCGATGCCGAACGGCGCCCGCAGTTCGGCGAGCTTCGCAGTCTCCTGCTCCAGCCACGCTCGCTCGCCATAGCCACCGCCGAGAATGCCGAACCCGCCGGCGCGGCTCACAGCCGCGACCAGGCGGCTGCCGGCGACGACATCCATCGGCGCCAGCAAGATCGGATGCGCGATCTCCAGCAACGTGGTCAGCGGCGTCGTCATCGGCATGGCTCCTCCCCGATCTGGACAGCGAGACTAGGCGCGACTAGCATTCTCCAGAAATGAATTGTTGCGAACGCTGCCATCTCGAAAACGGAACGGCGCCATGGAACTCAGCGATCTCCAGACCTTCGCCGCCGTCGCCCGCACGGGCGGCATCACCCGCGCCGCCGAAGAGCTCAACACGGTACAGTCGAACGTCACCCAGCGCGTGAAGGCGCTGGAGGCGGAGATCGGCACGGCGCTGTTCGAGCGCCACAGCCGCGGCATGACGCTGACGGGTGCCGGCAAGCGCCTTCTTCCCTACGCGCAAAGAATGGCGGCGCTCTCGCGCGAAGCCTTGCTCGCCGCACGCGACGATGGCGCGCCGAAAGGACCGCTCGCGATCGGATCGATGGAGACGACGGCGGCCGTGCGCCTGCCGCCGCTGCTCGCCGATTTCCACCGCCGCTTCCCCGCCGTGCGCCTTTCCTTGCGCACCGCGCCGACGGCCGACCTCGTCACCGGCGTGCTTGAAGGCTCGCTCGACGGCGCCTTCGTCGCGGGTCCCATCACGCATGCCGATCTCATCACGACGAGCGCCTTCCGCGAGGAGCTGGTGCTGGTCAGCGCGCGGCGCTGGGCCTCGATGGCCGAGCTGCGCGCAGGAACGCCGGAATCCGGGCCCACCGCGCTGGTTTTCCGCACCGGCTGCACCTACCGCCAGCGGCTCGAGCAAGTGTTCGTCGAGTTCGGCTGGCCGTCGGCCGCGCGCTTCGAGCTCGGCACGCTCGACGGCATGATCGGCTGTGTCGCCGCCGACATGGGCGTAACGTTGCTGCCGCGCGCGGTCGTCGAGCGCAGCGCGATGAACGGCAGCATCGCGATCCACACGCTGAGCCCGGCGCACGCCCGCGTCGAGACTCTGTTCATCCACCGCCGCGCGGGCCATCAAACCAGCGCGCTGAGCGGCTTTGCCGACTGCCTGGAGAAGGACGACGACGTCATCGCGGCCTGACGCGACGCAGCGTTCCACTCCACGAAATTCGTCACAAATCCATCGCGTTTCCGCGCTGCCTTCCGCGGCAACGCAGCACATCAAAAAGCTTTGATGCCCGCGATCATTCTACGTTAGGGTGACTGACTGGCCAGCGCAAAACCATAACGAAGCCAAACATCGGCAAGAACATCGGGAGGACTATCGATGCGCAATACGCTCGTGTTGTGCTGTGTCGCTGTGTTGTCGGCGATATCAGGAACTGCAAGCGCACAGGACTGGACCAAATCGAAATGGGGGCCGAACGACGAGGTCGGCGCCGCCAACTACATGACGCCCGAGCTCGTGGTGAAGGCGGCATCGCTGGTGAAGACCGGCAAGACCTACGCCCTCGGCATTCCCGTCACGTCGCAGACGCCCGCCTATCCGCCGCGCACCTACAAGATCACGGTGGTGCAGCCGGGACAGGCCGGCATCGCGGGGCTTGGTCCGAACAAGGCCACCTACAACGATGACATCCTCGACAGCTGGGTCGGCATCGGCAGCCAGCTCGACGGGCTCGGCCATCTCGGCATCGAACACGTCTATTACAACGGCAACAAGCTCGCCGACTTCGCCGATCCCACCGGTCTGAAGAAGCTCGGCATCGAGAAGGTGCCGCCGATGGTCACCCGCGGCGTGCTGCTCGACATGGCCGCCTATTTCAAGACCGACGTGGTGAAGGAAGGCACCGCCTTCAACGTCAAGGAGATCGAGGAAGCCGCCAAGCAGCAGAACGTCGAGATCCGCCAGGGCGACGTCGTCATCTTCCACACCGGCTGGCTCAGCCTGATGGGCAAGGACGACAAGCGCTATTCGGCCGGCGAGCCCGGCCTCGGCGTCGAGGGTGCAAAATACCTGACTGGCAAGGGTGTCGTCGCGGTCGGTGCCGACACCTGGGGACTCGAGGTGCTGCCGTTCGAATCCAAGAACGTGTTCGAGGTGCACCAGATCCTGCTCGCGATGAACGGGACCTACATCCTCGAAAACATGGATACCGCCGCGCTGGCCCGCGACAAGGGCTATGAATTCCTGTTCGTGCTGGGACAGCCGCGCTGGACCGGCGGCGTGCAGGCGATGATCAACCCGATCGCGATCCGCTGACGCGCGGCCCGCATCGCAAGCGCTCCGGGTGAGGGCTATCAGTGTCTCGACAGAGCACACCGCTCCCCTCACCCGAAAGCCGCGTCGGTCCCCACTCCAAGAACCTGGGTCCTAGATCCGAATGTCCTCATAGGATTCGATCCGCCGCGGGCCGACCGAGGTCGCCTCGTGCGAATCCGCGTCGGCGAGATTGCCGAAGTCGAGCTTGGTCAGTTTCGTCAGGTCCGCGATCGGGACCTGGAAGACGCTGACATCCTCCTCGGACATCCGCTCGAGCAGATCCGCCTCCTGGATACGGTCGATCTCCATCACCTGCTTACGCTGGCTCATCAGGAATGCCGCCGCCTTGAGAGCGTCGTCATCGTCGTTGCGGCGGATCAGTATCTTCCAGAAATACTTCGGGATTTGAACGCCGCCGAAGCTCGGATCCTTGTGCGGCCGGCCGGCCGGATTGGGCAGATCGGAGCCATCGGCATCCGGCCCATCGAACACCGGGCCGTTCATGACGATGCCCTTCTCCTCGCCTTCGAGCAGGACATCGCGCGTGTAATCCTCCAGTCCTGCCCAGAGCTGCTTGCCCTGATTGAACGAGAAGAACTGCGGCGAGCAGTTGGTGAAATGGAAGGAATCGTCGCCATGCTGCTTGGCCGCGGCGACGGTGTCGCCCCAGGTCGCGTCGAGGCGGCGCACCAGATGACCGCGGTCGAACGGATTCTTGCTGCGATCGGCCTCGAAAGTGGCCTGCTTGCGGTAGAACTCGTCGCCGATCTGGGCATCCTCGTCGATGCGCGGATCGCGCAGCCAGGAATCACCTTCACGCCTGCCGACGTCCTGCTGCTTGCCGCCGTCGATATTGACGCAGCTGAAGAAGGCGAGCCCGCGCTCCTTGTTCATGACGACGCTGTAGTTGAAATATTTCAGCTCGAACTGCCTGGAGCGGCCCTTGAGCATCGCGATCCTGGACTTGAGGGCGGCCGGAATCTTCGGCAACGGGACCGAAAACTTGCCGGTGCCCAGAAAATTCGCCTTGTATCCGGGACGCGATTTCAGCGTGCTCTGATCGATATGCACGGCCTCCATCGGCAGGCCGTTCCTCGCACTGATGTGAGGCAACAGGCCGGTCGGCGGCGCGATCAATGGCGTGCCGCCGTTGCGCTTGCCGCCGTTCGGCGTCCGGCCATTGCCATGACCTCCCGCCGGGCTCGGTAGCGGCGCCGTTGGAGCGAGAGGAATCTCCTTCCTGAAGATCGGCAGCGGAACGCGGATCGGGACCACCAAAGACGTGCCGTCGACGGATTGCTCGACCCAGACATTGGCGCCGTACGGAGTTGCGGCAACCGGCGACGGCGAGGCTCGCTCGATTTCGCGCCGGCTCGGCGGCTCCATCTCGTCGAGCACCGGCCTGATCAGAGGGTGAGAGCCGACGGCCACCTTGAGATCGGCGACGATCGCGCTGATCCGGATGCCTTCATTGGCGATCCAGTCGATCGAGGATTCGTCCATCGACGGCTTCCACACCTTGCCGTCCTTGGTCAGGGTACGGCCCTGCGCATTCTTCCGGGGAACACCGCTGTGGTGCAGCGCAACCACTTGCCAGAAGCGGTTGAACGCCGGCGAGCCCGATGATCCGGCCGTCGTATCGGTATTGTACCAGAGGAAGTCGCCGACATATTTGAGCAGCTTGTTCTCGCGGACGCAGACCTGCTTCATCTGCCCGCTGGGATGCTGGACGATGGTGAGATACTCCCCCGGATCCGCCTTGCCGGGCGCGTCACTGAGCGGCAGCCATCCCCAATCCTCGAGTTCCTCGTGGCCTGACAACGAGGTCGGCGCCACCGCGACGACAGAGAAGTCCAGCCGGTCATTGGTGTAGAAGAATCTGCCCGGTTCGAATCCGAACCTCACCGGCACACGCTCCTCTCCCGAAGCGTCCAGTTCGTAGTTGAAATCGGCGATCGAATGGGCTGCGTCGGCCGGCCGGCCGAAGACATGATGGTTCGTCAGCAGCAGGCCGGGCCCGATCAGAAAGCCGGAGCCATAGCCGAGCAGATTCGACTTGGTATCCCTGAGCTGAATACGGCAGACCGAGCGCGCGGCGGCGGTCCCCTTGGCAAGATAATTGATGCTGTCGAGATCATTGCCCTGGATGATCCGCTCCAGGCCGATCTCGGCCGCTTGCACGTCGCGCGTCTCGGCCAGCAGCTGACGCTGACGCAGGCGCATCTTCTCGACGGTCATCTCGATCGGACCGTCGCCCAATTTTCGGTTCAAGGCCTCGGGTGAGAACTCGGCCTGCTTGAATCGCCTTTCTGAGCCCGCGATCAGGCTTGGCTTGATGAGCATCATGACCTCTCAAAATATAGGGCGAGTATTGGACATGGTCGGCGCCTGAAAATCTGCGCCAAGGTTGCAGCGCGGGCCTGACTGCCGGCCGCTGCCGATCGTTCTCAAAATCGGGGGCACGCGCCCCACACTACTTTAGACCTATATTTCTATCGCTCCGCAACCAGAGCGTCAATCGACATGCGCTGCTGGGGACGCGACATCATGCCATGGCCTGCGACGTCGCCCGTGTGAGATTCACCACAAACGATCGTTGCATTTGTGCGTGGCCATTCTCACCCGCATCTTGCTGTCGCCTTCAGATGCCACCGCCGCAGCGCCACGACGGACCAGATCGCCTCGACCAGCCCGAACGGCCAGGCGCCCTGCAGAAAACCGTAGACCGAGCCGAGCGCGCAGGATGCGGCGAACAGCAGCACGAACCAATGGCTGCGGTCCTCCAGGGCGTAGGTGACCAGCATCGCCGTGACGGCGAACAGGCCGAATAATGTCAGCGCATCCATGTTCCGGGTTCACTCCGCTGCGTGACGCGTGATATGCGCTACGCCATGCCGGCTCTTATCCTGCCCCTCGTCGATGCTGCAACCCACTGGCCCCAACGCGGCGCGCTGGTCGGGCTCGATCTCGGCACCAAGACCATCGGCGTTGCCGTGTCCGATCCCGATCGTCGGCTGGCCACCGGCGTCGAGACCGTCGCCCGCAAGGCGTTCAAGCAGGACGCCGCCCGGCTGCTCGCGATCGCAGCCGAGCGCAAGGTGGTCGGCTTCGTGCTCGGCCTGCCCATCAACATGGATGGCAGCGAGGGTCCGCGCGCGCAATCCACCCGCGCCTTCGCCCGCAATCTCGCCGGACTGACCCAGCTGCCCATCGGCCTCTGGGACGAGCGCCTCTCGACCGCGGCGGTCGAGCGCGAGCTGATCGGCATGGACGTCAGCCGCGCCAAGCGCGCCGAGGTGATCGACGAGCATGCTGCGATCTTCATCCTGCAGGGCGCGCTCGACCGTCTGGCAAATCTGCGCGCGGCGCCGGGGACGGACTGATCCATGCCGGTCGTGGTCGCGGCGCTGCTGCCGGTCTTCATCCTCATCGTGCTCGGTGTCGTGCTGAAGCACAGCCTGATGCGTCTCGACACGCAATGGCACGGGCTGGAGCAACTGACCTATTTCGTGCTGTTTCCGATGCTGCTGATCCAGACCCTGGTCAAGGCCGACCTCTCCAGGGTACCGGTCGCCGGCGTCGGCGGCGCGCTGCTGCTGTCGGCGCTCGCGATGTCGCTGCTGTGTCTCGCGCTGCGGCCGGCGCTGTCGCGGCTCGGCATCGATGGCCCCGCCTTCACCTCGATCTTCCAGGGCGCAACGCGCTGGCAGACCTTCGTTGCGCTGTCGATCGCCGCCAACATGTTCGGCGATCTCGGGCTTGCGCTCGCCTCCGTGGCCATGGTCGCGATCATCCCGCTGGTCAACGTGTTCAGCGTCGCCGTGCTCGCGCACTACGCCGCACATGAGAAGCGATCCCCGCGCGCCATCGCCATGACGGTGATCCGCAATCCCCTGATCTGGGCGTGCGTGATCGGCCTTGCCGTCAATCTGATGCACCTGCCGCTGCCAAAACTCTGGCACGAGGTGGCTGACGCGCTGAGCCGGTCCTCGCTCGCCATCGGCCTGCTCGTCACCGGCGCGGGCCTGCATCTGAAGGGGCTGTTGCGTCCCAGCCTGGGCGCAGCGATCGGCGTCGGCCTGAAGCTGGTGCTGATGCCCGCGCTCGCGCTGGGGCTCGCGGCCTGGTTCGGCATCACCGGCAACAGCCTCGCAATCGTCGCGATCTGCGCGGCCGTGCCGACCTCGCCCAGCGCCTATGTGCTGGCCCGCCAGATGGGCGGCGACGCGCCGTTGCTGGCGCAGATCATCACGCTGCAGACGATCCTGGCGGCAATCACGATGCCGATCGCGATCGCGCTGGCCTAGGATTCTGGGTTGCTTTGCTGCCCTCGCAATGACGAAGTATGAGACCTCAGCTCCCCAGCCACATCGTCAGCACCACCGCAGTCAGATTGTTCAGCGCGTGGAGCACGATGGTGAGCCAGAGCGAGCCGGAGCGATAGCGCATGTAGCCGAACCACAGGCCGATGGCGAGGACTTCGGTGAGGAAGTACAGGTCGTATTGCAGGTGCACGACCGTCCAGATCAGCGACGACAGCAGGATCGCGCCGGGCACGCGCAGGAAACTCGCCGACCAGCCGCGATAGAGGAAGCCTCGCGCCAGAATCTCTTCCGACATCGGCGCGGCCACGCTGAAGGCGAACAGGAGCAACAGGGCAGCGCCCTTGTCGCGTCCCGATTTCAACAGATCGGTCATGAAGCCCGGCGTCGCCTCGCGCCCCAGCGCGCGCGACATCGTCTCCCAGACCAGCACGATCAGGATGAGGCCGACGGCGCCGAACAGCAGTTGCTTCCAGGACGGCCAATGCAGCGCGAGATAGTCGACAAAGGACGCCTTCTTGATGCGGATGGCGAGCCAAACCGCGGCCAGCGTCGCCGGCAGGCCCGTGATGACCGACAGCGCGAGCGTCTGGGGCTCGCGGCCGATGAGCTGGAGCGAAGACAGGTCCATCGGAAGACCGCGCTGCACCGCCAGCAGAACGACGGCGCCGATCTGCCCGACGAACATCGCGACGAAGATGAAGACGCCCCACAGCGCCGTGCCCCAGAACTTCCAGACACGTGGCGCGAGATCGGCAGGCGCCGCTGAGATCGGCGGATGATCGGGATTGAGGGAGTCCATCAGGAGGCTTTCGTTAGACCGGGCGAGCTGCCGAGAGAGCCGTCATGCCCGGGCTCGTCCCGCCTGCGCGGCCGAAGCCGCTTCGGCGCGGCGAAGGCCCGGGCATCCACGTTCTTCGCGCCGCAACTCAAGACGTGGATGGCCGGGTCAAGCCCGCCCATGACGATGTGGATTGAGAATGCCCCACTCACGGCAGCGCCCGCTCCAGCAGCGCGCGCACGTCGCCGCTGTCGAGTTCGACCGCGCCATACATGCTGGCGTGATTGGCCGCGAGGCGCGTGCGCGCAAACAATTCGGCATTGTGCGCCGACACGCCATTGAGCGCAGCCGTCGCAGCAAGCAGCGCCAGCTTCTCGACGGCAAGGCGCGCGACGCGCTCGCCGTCGGCGCGACGGAAGGTCTGGCCGATGAAGGTGGCCGCCTCACCGGCTCCCGGCAGGCCCTTGGTCTCGGCCGCAAGCGATTGCAGCACCGCCATCGCCGGCTCCGGCTCGCGCGAGAGCGCGCGGAGCACGTCGAGGCACATGACGTTGCCCGAACCTTCCCAGATCGCATTGACCGGCGACTCCCGATAGTGGCGCGCCAAAATGCCGTCCTCGACATAGCCGTTGCCGCCCAGGCACTCCATCGCCTCGTAGAGGAACGGCGGCGCGCTCTTGCAGGTCCAGTATTTGATCGCGGGCGTCAGCAGCCGCATATAGGCCGCCTCCGCCGCATCATGCGGCGTGCGGTCGAAGGCGCGGCAGAGCCGCATCACCAGGGCCGTGCTCGCCTCGACATGCAGCGCCATGTCCGACAGCACGGCCTGCATCAGGGGCTGATCGGCCAGATGCTTCTGGAACACGCTGCGGTGCCGCGCGTGATGCAGCGCATGTGCAAGCCCCGAGCGCATCAGCCCAACGGACGCAATCGCGCAATCCTGCCGCGTCAGCTGCACCATCTGGATGATGGTGCGGATGCCCTTGCCCTCCTCGCCGACCCTTTCGGCATAAGCGCCGGCGAACTCGACCTCGGACGAGGCGTTGGAGCGGTTGCCGAGCTTGTCCTTCAGCCGCTGGAACTGGATGGCGTTGACCGAGCCGTCCGGCGCGAAGCGCGGCATGAAGAAACAGGTCAGCCCGCCTTCGGCCTGCGCCAGCACCAGGAACGCGTCGCACATCGGCGCCGACATGAACCATTTGTGACCGGTAATGCGATAGCCGTCCCCGTCGCGCACGGCGCGCGTCATGTTGGCGCGCACGTCGGTACCGCCCTGCTTCTCGGTCATGCCCATGCCGACCGTCATGCCGCGCTTCTGCCACCACGGCACGAAGGTGGGATCGTAGCTCTTCGTCGACAGCACCGGCATGACGCGCGCCAGCAAATCAGGCTGCATCGCCAGCGCACCCACGGCGGCGCGTGTCATCGTGATCGGACAGAGATGGCCGGTCTCGACTTGCGCGGCCATGTAGAACTTCGCGGCACGAATGACTTCGGCCGCATCGCCCGCTGGCCGTCCGTCCGCTGTCCAGGTCGAATTATGCACGCCCGCATGCGCACTGTGCGCCATCAGCTCGTGATAGGCGGGATGAAACTCGACCTGGTCGCGGCGATTGCCCTTGGCATCGAAGGTGCGCAGTTTCGGCGTGTTCTCGTTCGCGAGGCGCCCGCGATCGGCCATCGCGGCCGAGCCCCATTGCTTGCCGAACGCCGACAGCTCCCGCTCCGCCGCCGCGCCGCCATTGGCCTTGACCGCTTCCACCAGCGGCAGGTCCGCGGCGAACAGGTCGACGTCCTCGAACGGCGGCGACTGGTTGAAGACCTCGTGGGTCGCAAAGCTCGGCTGGGTCATAGGCGCTTCCGATCAAATCTGTCTCGGCGCGGGCGGTGCCACCTCTCCCGACGGGAGAGGTCGCGCCGGAGGCGCGGGTGAGGGGTTACGCTCTATCGAGGGATCTGGTCCCCTCACCCGGCGCTTCGCGCCGACCTCTCCCCTTGGGAGAGGTAATCCGACTCGCGGCTGCATCTGCTTCAATCAAACTCTACCTTGGTCGGGGCTGGATCGGGAAATCATAGGCCGCCCCGCCGGCCCCCGGCAGGGAAAAATGCCACCACTCCTTCGAATAGTTCACAAAGCCTTGCCTGGCCATCGCTGCGACCAGCCGCTTGCGCCAGGTGCGCTGCTCCGGATTGATCGAGGTCGCGGCGGTATGCCCCTTTGCGTCGGTACAGTCGTAGCCCGTGCCCATGTCGACGCTGCCCTCCGGCACGCGCATCGCAACCGGCGCCGTGCAGTCGGCATAGGTCTTCGACGGGTCGTAGCTGCCCGAATTGTCGGCCTTGAGATCGACCAGCGTGAGATCGAGCGCCGCGCCCGTGGAATGCTGCGAGCGGCTCGCAATGTAGCCGAGGCGGAACAGCTCGGTCTTCGGAATGTTTGGGTTGTAGCGCCGCTCGGCCGCAGTCTCATGACCGTTCTGCGACCACTTGACCATGTCGAGGGAGGCCCGCGCCGGCCGGTAGCAGTCGAACATTTTCAGCGATAGGTTCTGCGCGGCCAGTTCCTGCTGGACCGCCTTCAGCCGCAGCCCCACCTCGCGCTTCACCACGCATTCGCCGGCGCCATAGCCGGCGAGCGGACGCCCGACGAAATTGTTCGACGTGGCGTAGCGGATGTCCTGGATGATGCTGGGATCGATGTCGCGCAGGTAAACGAAGCCGCCGGGGAGAGGTTGGGCGTGGGAAGGCGAAACGATAGCCATCACGACAGTCGCAATCAGAAGTGATCTCACGCTATGGCCTCCAACCGTCATGGCTTGTCCCGGCCATCCACGTTCTTTTGCGTCAAATGCGATAGAAGAGCGTGGATGCCCGGGCCTTCGCCGCGCCGAAGCGGCTTCGGCCGCGCAGGCGGGACAAGCCCGGGCATGACGGAGAGGATGACGTCGCGCCGCCCGCGCCGACAGATCAGGGGATAACTCCCGCCCCGCTCTTTGCCCCTTGCTCCCCCCGCCATCCGCCCCTATAGCTCTGCTTTTAATGACATCGAAATCGACCTTCGTCCTCGGCCACCGGCATTTGCTGGGCATCGAGGGCCTTTCCGCGGCCGACATCAGCGGCCTCCTTGACCTGTCCGAAGAATATGTCGAGGTCAACCGACAGGTTGACAAGAAGCGCACCGTCCTGCGTGGACGGACGCAGGTGAACCTCTTCTTCGAGGCGTCCACCCGGACCCAGTCCTCGTTCGAGCTCGCGGGCAAGCGGCTCGGCGCAGACGTCATGAACATGTCGGTGTCCTCGTCCTCGATCCGCAAGGGCGAGACCCTGATCGACACTGCCGTGACACTGAATGCGATGCACCCGGACATCCTGGTGGTGCGCCATCATGCCTCCGGCGCGGTGGAACTGCTGGCGCGCAAGGTTGACGGTTCCGTGATCAATGCCGGCGACGGCGCACACGAGCATCCGACGCAGGCGCTGCTCGACGCGCTCACCATCCGCCGCAACAAGGGCCGTATCGAGGGCCTCGTGGTCGCGATCTGCGGCGACGTGCTGCATTCGCGCGTGGCCCGCTCCAACATCATCCTGCTCAACACCATGGGCGCCCGCGTCCGCGTCGTCGGGCCCTCCACCCTGCTGCCACCCGGCATCGAGCGGATGGGCGTCGAGGTGGCGCGCGACATGCGCGAGGGCCTCGAGGGCGCCGACATCGTCATGATGCTGCGGCTGCAGCGCGAACGCATGAACGGCTCCTTCGTGCCCTCGTCGTCGGAATACTTCCATTATTTCGGGCTCGACCAGAAGAAGCTCGCCTACGCCAAGCCGGATGCCCTCGTGATGCATCCGGGTCCCATGAACCGTGGCGTGGAGATCGACTCGATCGTGGCCGACGGCGCCCAGTCCCTGATCCGCGAACAGGTGGAAATGGGCGTCGCCGTGCGCATGGCCGTGCTGGAAGCGCTCGCCCGCAACCTGCCGAACGCGTGATGCCGATGCTGACCGATCGCCGCCCCATCCTGCTCGCCAATGCCCGCGTCGTCGATCCCTCCAGGGATTTCGACGGCATCGGCGACGTTCTCATTGCGGACGGCACCATCCGCGAGACCCGCCGCGGCATCGGCGCGGCCGGCGTCCCCGAGGGCACCGACATCGTCAACTGCTCCGGCAAGATCGTGGCACCGGGCCTGATCGACATGCGCGCCTTCGTCGGCGAGCCCGGCCTCAGCCATCGCGAGACCTTTGCCTCCGCGAGCCAGGCCGCCGCGACGGGCGGCATCACCACCATCATCTGCCAGCCGGCCACCTCTCCCGTCATCGACAATTCGGCAACCGTCGACTTCGTGATGCGCCGCGCCCGCGACACCGCGATCGTCAACATCCAGCCGATGGCGGCGCTCACCAAGGGCATGCATGGCGAGGAGATGACCGAGTTCGGCCTCCTGAAAGCGGCCGGCGCGGTCGCCTTCAGCGACGGCGACAAGAGCGTGACCAACGCGCAGGTCATGCGCCGCGCGCTGACCTATGCCCGCGACTTCGACGCGCTGATCGTGCATCACACCGAGGACCCTGACCTCGTCGGCGAAGGCGTGATGAACGAGGGCGAGTTCGCGACCCGGCTCGGCCTGATGGGCATCCCCAATGCCGCCGAAGCCGTGATGCTGGAGCGCGACCTGCGCCTCGTCGCGCTCACCGGCGGGCGCTACCACGCGGCCTCGCTGACCTGCATCGACTCCCTCGACATCCTCCAGCGCGCCCGCGACGCCGGGCTCGCCGTCAGCGCCTCGGTCTCGATCAACCATCTGGCGCTGAACGAGAACGACATCGGCCCCTATCGATCCTTCCTGAAGCTGTCGCCGCCGCTGCGGACCGAGGACGACCGCCGCGCGCTGGTAGCGGCGATCGCCTCCGGCCTCCTCGACGTCATCATGTCCGACCACAATCCGCAGGACGTCGAGGTCAAGCGCCTGCCGTTCGCGGAAGCCGCGCCCGGCGCCGTCGGGCTCGAGACCATGCTGCCGGCCGGCCTGCGGCTGGTGCACAATGGCGAATTGGAGCTGAAGACGCTGATCCGGGCGATGTCGACCCGTCCGGCCGAGCTGCTTGGGCTGCCCGGCGGAACCCTGCGCGCCGGCAGCCCCGCCGACGTCATCGTGATCGATCCAGACACGCCCTGGGTGGTCGATCCCGCCGACCTCAAATCACCCTGCAAGAACACCCCGTTCGACGAGGCCCGCTTTACAGGCCGCGTGGTGCGCACCATTGTCGGCGGCCGGACGGTCTACGAGCATGTCTGACATACGCGATCGTTCAACACGCGAATCCTGCCTTTGGAGCTGCCGTCATGGGGCTTGAAGCATTTTTGCCGGTGGCCTTCGTCATCGGCTATCTCCTCGGCTCGATTCCGTTCGGGCTCGTCCTGACCAGGCTCGCGGGCACGCAGGATATCCGCTCGATCGGCTCCGGCAGCATCGGCGCCACCAATGTGCTGCGCACGGGACGCAAGAGCCTTGCCGCGGCCACCCTGCTGTTCGACGCGCTCAAGGGCACCGTGGCCGTGGTGATCGCCGGCTACATCGCGGGGCCCAACGCCGCCATGGTGGCCGGGCTCGGCGCCTTCCTCGGCCACCTCTTCCCGGTCTGGCTCAAGTTCAAGGGCGGCAAGGGCGTCGCCGTCTATATCGGCGTCCTGCTTGGCCTGTTCTGGCCGGGCGCCGTCGTGTTCTGCGTGCTGTGGCTGGCGACCGCCTTCACCACCCGCTATTCCTCGCTCTCCGCGCTGGTGGCGGCCTTTATCACGCCCATGTTCCTGTGGTGGTTCGGCCACCTCGCGTTGTCGGCGCTGACGGCGGTGCTGACGCTGCTCTTGTTCTACGCGCATCGCGAGAACATCAGGCGCCTGCAAACCGGCAAGGAAAGCCGGATCGGCGAAAAGGCCTGAAGCGTTTCGCGCGAAGTGGGTGCCGGTTCGCGTCAAGAAAACGCGTCCAACAAGAACCTGAAGCCGGAAAAAAGTACGGATATCGCCGCACCCCCTCCGCATTGTACGCCAAATCCTGTTCGCAACTTCCGCACCGCTCGGTGCAGACAGTAGCGAACGGGTTCCAGGCCTGTCATCCTGACACAGGAAACGGCGTTACGCGGTTGCTCAGAATGAGCCAGATGATTGACGGCACGCATGACGGGGTTGGTTCGCTCAGTGCTTCCGGCAGCGCGGCGAGCCGGCTGCTCTCGGCGACCAATATCTGGTCCGATGCGCCGCCGCCCGCGCCCGCTTCGCCGCAAGTGCCGCAGCCTGAACCCGTCGCGCAAGCCGACGCTCCGCGCGACGTCGTGGTCACCAAGGCTGCACCGGTCGCGCTCCCGCAGGCGCGTTCCGGACAATGGCCGCCGCGAAAACTCTCGCTAGCGCTCCAGGGCGGCGGCACCTTTGCCGCCTTCACCTGGGGCGTGCTGGAGCGGTTGCTGGAAGAGCCTGACATCGCGATCGACACCGTCAGCGGCGCCAGCGCCGGCGCCATCAATGCGCTGCTGCTCGCCTGCGGCCTTGCCGAAGGCGGCCGTGAAGGCGCCCGCAGCCGGCTGAACCGGTTCTGGGTCCGGCTGATGCACGAGGCCTCGTTCCGCTCGCTGATGCTTGTCGGCGGCTTTTCGCCGGTGGGCAGCTCGGTCGCGTTCGGCCCGACGCTGCGCTCCGGGCAGTTCGATCCGTTCGATCTCGATCCGCTGCGGCAGGCGCTGGCGCGCGACATCAACTTTTCGATCTTGCGCGACGCGCGCTGCCCGAAGCTGCTGATCGCGGCGACGCGGATCCGCGACGGGCAGCAGCAGATCTTCGCCAACGACGCCATCACCGCGGACGTCGCGCTGGCCTCGACCTGTCCGCCGCTGGTTCACTGCGCCGTCGAGATCGACGGCGAGGCCTATTGGGACGGTGGCTTCGGCGGCAATCCGCCGCTGCTGCGGCTGGCGCAGCAAACGACGACGTCCGACGTCCTGCTCGTCCAGGTCACGCCGACGCGCGACGGATATGTGCCGATCACGCTCGCCGCGATCGACCGCAGGCTCGACCAGATCGTGGCCAACGCCGCCCTCAATGCCGAGATCGCGGCGATCGAATGGGTGCAGGCTCATGCTGCGCCTTCGCTGCGCCTCACCAGGATCGCGGCAGAAGACTCCGTCGACGGCCTGGCACAGCGCTCATCGACCGATCTCGGCCGCGGCTTCATTCGCCTGCTGCACCGGAGCGGTCGCGAGGCCGCCGCACGCTGGCTCGGGCAAGACGCGGGTGCGACGCAGGGAGCCGCGCCCGCGGCAGCCGAGCCGGCACTGGTCTAATCCCTCGCCTCACGCGGCAAGGCCTAACCTGGCCGGCGCCTCACGCAACGGCTCGATCGCCAACCGATAGCCGGCAAGGCGCGCCATCGGCGCAAGCACGGCGAACAGCAGTTTTTGCAGCCAGATCGGCACGCCGGCCAGATACATGTGATTGCGATAGGTGTGTAGCACCAGTGCGATCAGCAGGAAGTTCGGATCGCCGGCGCTTGAGAACCATTTGGGCTGCTTCACCGTGAGCGTGACGAAATTGGCGAAGAAGCGCAGATGCTGCTGCGCCGGCGTGAACGAGACCTCGAGCTCGGCATTGCCCTCGCCGACGTTGGCGAAGTAGTGCGGCCGGCCGCGGGGTACGGTCACACCGCCGCCCGCCTCCACCACTTGCTCGCGCCCGTCGACGACGATCTTGACGCGACCGCTCCTCACCGCGAAATGCTCGTCCGCGCCGGGATGGACATGCACCAGCGCATTGCCGCCGCCCGAGCCGCCCTTTTCGAGAATCACGCCGAACCGCGCGACGTCGAGATTGTCGAGCGGGCCGGAGAAGACGAACGTCTCCTTGTTGAAGGCATTGCGCAGCCGCGTGCCGCGGGCGATCTCGGTCAGCATGTCATGTCTCCTTGCAGGTTCAGGAGACGTGCTGGTAGCGACCTAGGCGATGAACGTATTGTAAAAATCCGACGCAGCGAGTTCCGTGTTCCAGGCCTGCACGCGCTCGGCCGCGGCACGCCGGCAGAATGCGTCCGGCGGCACACCTGCGAGCGCGCGGAAATCGCGGATCAGATGCGCCTGGTCGGTGAAGCCGCTCGCATGCGCGACTCCGGCCCAATCAAGTCCGGCGCGATATGCGGCGACCGCCTGCTGCATCCGCTCGATCCGCGCAAACTGCTTTGCGCTCGCGCCGGTCTCCGCCTTGAAGCGCCGTTGCAGGCTGCGCTCGCCGATGTCGAGAAGTCCGGCAAGCCTGCGCATGGAGATCGACGGATTGCGCTGGATCGCGCGCATCGCCTGCACTGCCAGCGGATCGAGGCAGCCCGGCCCTGTCCTCGTCCGGAGAAAATCCCGCATGCAGGCAACGCGCGCCGCTGCGCTGCCGGCCTCGGCCAGTTGCGCCTCGAGCCGCGCGGCGGCGCCGTCGCCAAAAATGTCCGACAGCTCGATGCTGGCATCGAGCAAGTCGGCGGGCCTCACCCCGAGCACGCGATCGGCCGCGTCGGCCTTGAGCCGAACCAGCACGGCGCCGACCGGGCCGCATGGCTTCAGCGCCGCGGCACGGGTGTGCATGCCGTTGATGGTGCGCTTGTAGGTGCCGCGCTGCGAGGCCATCGGCGCGCGGTAGTGCACGATGACGACCGGCGCCGTCGTCGGCAGCACGTTGATGGTGCACGCACGCGCGAACGCGGCGTCGGCGAGATCGACATCGCAAAACGACTCGACGATGCCGTCGAGGCCTGCGCCGGCGGCGAAGAACTGCGAGCCGGCTGTGCAGTGTGGGTTCGGCAGGGTCATGAGTTCAATTGGTCGGGCCAGCTGCGGCACGGTTGCATCCGCAGCGCTCACATAAAATTGAGGCGCACACTCACGCCCGCGCCAGCGCGTCCTCCAGAAACCAGGCCGCCGCAAGCGCGAGCGGATCGTTGCCGAAGCGGGCGATCACCTGCACGCCGATCGGCAGGCCGCCGACCTTCAGGACAGGCACGTTGACGCAAGGATTGCCCATCAGCGTCCAGAGCCGGTTGTAGCGGGGATCGCCGGTGCTCGCGAGCTCCTTGGCCGGCGCCGTGCCTGGCGCCGAATAGGTCAAGAGCACGTCGACACCTTCGAACAGTTCGCCGAGCTCGCGCCGGCCGCGACGGCTGATCCGGCGCGCCTCGTCATATTCCTTCGGCGTCAGCCCGACCGTCGCATCGAGACTGGCGCGCAGCATCGGCGCGATCTCGTCGTGACGCTCGGAAAACTCCCAGGCGAGCGCGCGATGCGCCTCGAAGTCCTGGATGATGGGATGGATGCGCCAGGCTTGCTGCACCGCCTCGGGGAGATCGATGACCTTCACGCTGGCACCGGCGCGCTCGGCCGCCTTGATCGCGGCCAGCAGCCCCTCTTCGGCCGCCGGCTCGACCGCGCCGGCAAACTCCTGCCTGACGACGCCGATGCGGGGCGGCTTCGCCGGGGCGATGCCCGAAAATTCGGTGCGGCCCGTCATCGCCAACAGTCCGCGTGCGAGATCCTCAGCACGCGCACCGAACAGGCCGACGGTGTCGAGCGCCCACGAGTAGCACTTCACGCCGACCGTCGGCAGCATCCGGAACGACGGCTTGATCGCGGCCGTCCCGCAATAGGCGGCTGGCCGGATCACCGAACCGCCGGTCTGGGTGCCCAGCGCCAGCGGGATCATGCCGGCGCCGACGGCTGCCGCCGAGCCCGAGGAGGAGCCGCCCGGCGAATGACCAAGATTGTGCGGATTGAGTGTCGGGGTCGGATCGCGCGAGGCGAACGCGGTCGTGGTGGTCTTTCCGATGATGGTGGCCCCTGCCCGCTTCAGCATCATCACCACAGGTGCGTCGGCGCGCGGCTGCCAGCCGCGATAGATCTCCGAGCCCATCTCGGTCGGCATGTTGGCGGTGTCGATGATGTCCTTGATGCCGACTGCGATGCCGCGCAGCGGCCCGGAGCCTTGCGCCTTCGCCGACCTGTCGTGGCGGACGAAGGCGTGGACGTCCTTCTCCTTGGCTTCGATCGCCGCATGCGATTGCGCGATGGCAGCGTCAGGCGAAATCTCCCCCGCTTCGATGCGGCGCTGGAGGTCGGCAAGTGAGATCATGGCAAAATCCTTCTTATTGGGATCGCTTTTAGCATTGCGACGAGGCCGCGCAAGCGCAGGTGACTGTTGCGCAACGCCTTCTGGTTGTTCCATGCTGTCCCTGCAAGGAGACACCGTGGACGCCATCAATCCCAGCGTGGAGCTGACCGAAGCTGAGCGGATCGACCGCCTGCGGCTGATCCGCTCCGACAATGTCGGGCCGCGCACCTTCCGGTCGCTGGTCGATCATTTCGGCACAGCGCGGCTAGCGCTGGAGCGGCTGCCCGATCTCGCCCGCCGCGGCGGCGCGGTACGCTCGGGGCGTATCTGCAACGCGGATGAGGCGAAGGCCGAGCTTGCCGCGAGCCGCAAGTTCGGCATCGCCTGGCTGGCGCCCGGCGAGGACGGCTATCCGGCGCGGCTGGCGATGATCGACGACGCACCGCCGCTGCTCGCCGTACGCGGCGACACGAAAACCCTGATGCGGCCGATGATCGCCATCGTCGGCTCGCGCAACGCCTCCGGCGCGGGCTTGAAATTCGCCGGTCAGCTCGCGCGCGAACTTGGCGAAGCCGGCTTTGTCGTCATCTCGGGCCTCGCCCGCGGCGTCGATCAGGCCGCGCACCGCGCGAGCGTCGAGAACGGCACGATCGCCGTGCTCGCGGGCGGCCATGACTGCATCTATCCGCCCGAGCATGGCGATTTGCTCGCCGCGATCCTCGGCCACGCGGGTGCGGCAATCTCCGAGATGCCGCTCGGCCACGACCCGCGCGCCCGCGACTTTCCCCGCCGCAACCGGCTGATCTCGGGCGCCTCGCTCGGCGTCGTCGTCGTGGAAGCCGCGCACCGCTCGGGCTCGCTGATCACCGCGCGCATGGCGGCCGAACAGGGCCGCGAGGTGTTCGCGGTGCCCGGCTCGCCGCTCGATCCGCGTGCCGCCGGCGCCAACGACCTGATCAAGCAGGGCGCGACGCTCGTCACGGAAGCCGCCGACATCGTAAATGCAGTGCAGCCGATCATGGAGCGGCCCCTGATGCACCCCGCAGGCGAGCCCGACAGCGAGCCGTTCGAGAGTGATCCGCAGGGCCATGACCGTGATCAGATCATCGGCCTGCTCGGTCCGGCGCCTGTTTCGATCGACGATCTCGTACGAATGTCCGGCGCCTCGCCCACGATCGTGCGCACCGTGCTGCTGGAGCTCGAGCTCGCCGGCCGGCTAGAGCGCCACGGCGGCGGATTGGTGTCGCTGCTTTAGAGTGCTTACCCTCCCCTGGAGCGCAGGGCTATCGCATATGAGATGTGGGCTATGGGCACCGAGCCTCTCCACATCGTCGTGGCCGGGCTTGTCCCGGCCATCCACGTCTTTCTACGCAGCACTAAGAACGTGGATGCCCGGGACAAGCCCGGGCATGACGGCCTCTCGAAAATTCAAATGCGATAGCCCTGCCCTCCAGGGGAGGGTAAAGCGCGTGCCCCTCAGTGGGAGGTGACGGTCGGCTCGCATCGGTGAACCGAGATTGATCACGTCCTAACCCTCGTTGCGCGCGTCGAACCGCGTGCGTGCTGCCGCGATCTGCACCTGATGTTCGATCGCCCACTCGCCGAGGGCCTTCACCGGCTGCTGAAGACCGCGGCCGAGATCGGTGAGCTCGTAATCGACGCGGGGCGGGATGGTCGGGAAGATCGTGCGCGTGACGAGGCCGTCGCGCTCGAGACCTCGCAGCGTCAAGGTCAGCATCCGCTGCGAGATGCCGTTGATCATGCGCTTCAGCTCGTTGAAGCGCTTCGGCCCGTCGCTCAGCATCATGATGACGAACACGCTCCATTTGTCGCCGACGCGGGACAGCACGGAGGCGACCCCGCGGCAGTCCGCATGGTCCGGATGCGGCATGGGATCGGGCCTCGGCGTGGCAGGAAAACCGGTGTTCTCAGGTTTCAAAGTTGTGCCCATGGCTCAAAAATGTGCGTTCTTGCGGGGATTCCGACAGTCACTCATGTAGTCCTGGTTACAAACCTATACCATGGTGACCCCAAATGAAACTGCTCCATCTCGACTCCAGCGTCCTCGGCCCCCACTCCGTATCCAGGCAGGTTTCCGCCGCCATCGTCGACCGGCTGCGCCAGGCGACGCCTTCGCTCGAAGTGGTCTATCGCGACCTGACCCAGACGCCGCTTGCCCATCTCTCCGGCTCGCACCTCGCGGCAGCCCAAGGCGCCCCCGCACCGGCGGAACTCGCACCCGACCTGGCCGCAAGCGCGGCCGTGCTGGAGGAGTTCCTGAGTGCCGACATCGTCGTGATCGGTGCACCCATGTACAACTTCACGATTCCGAGCCAGCTCAAGGCCTGGATCGACCGCATCCTGGTGGTGGGGAAGACTTTTAAATATGGCGCGGCCGGGCCGGAGGGGCTTGCCGGGGGCAAGCGCGTGATCGTCGCGATCTCGCGCGGCGGTTACTATGGAGCGGGCTCGCCCGTCGCAGCGCTGGAGCACCTCGAAAGCTATCTGCGCGGCGTGTTCGGCTTCATCGGCATCCACAATGCCGAATTCATCATCGCCGACGGCATCCAGGTCGGACCGGATCACCGCGAGAAAGCGCTGGCTGGCGCGCTTCAAGCGGCCACCAGCCTGCGGGCGGCCTGACGCCGCGCCGAGATCGGCCGCCGCCGAAATGCGCGGCGGCTGACGGCTGCACGATCTGCAAAGCTGGAACCAGACGCCCTAAATGCCCAGGATCACGGCAACGAGCGAGACGAACAGGCCGATCCCGCAAAACAACGCAATGGCGACGAACTCGGACGTGTCGGAGCGCCTGGCCGGAACGGCGGATCTTTCGGTGAAGATGCGCGGCGATGACAGCGACGAGAAAAAGCGGGCTGCTTTCGGCATGCTAGACTCCATATAAATAATGAGTCTGCCCCGCCCCATAAGAGGGTCTTTCCAGCTCGCGCGAAGGTTCAACGCCGCGCGCAAAGGTTAGGTGATCCCGCAGGACGCCGGAACCGGTCGGCGCAACCCATGGACTGCGCCGGCCAGTTGGATTGCGCCTGGCTTGATCAGCCGCGATAGATCGGCGCGCCGCTCGGGGAGGCCACCGCACCGCCATCGACGAAGATTTCCTGGCCCTGCACATGCGCGGAATCATCTGAGGCGAGGAACAGCACCGTCTTCGCGACGTGATCCGTTTCACCGATGCGGCCGAGCGGCGTCGTTAGCGCGATCCGCTTCTCGAACGCCTTCTCGGCTTCGGGCGTCGCGGTCGCGGGTCCCCAGATCGGGGTGCGGATCGCGCCGGGTGCCACGACATTGACGCGGATTCCGCGCGGCGACAGCTCCGAGGCCATGATCCGCGCCATCGCCCGCACGCCGGCCTTCGCGGCACCGTAAGCGGAGTAACCGGGAATGCCGAGCACGGAGATCACCGAGCCGTTGAGGATGATCGAGGCATTGTCGTTGAGATAGGGCAGCGCCGACTGCACGGTGAAGAACACACCGGTCAGATTGGTGCTGATGACCTTCTCGAAGACCTCGGGCGTCGCCGAGCCCAGCGGCGTGCCGCCGGCGATGCCGGCATTGGCAAACACGATGTCGAACTTGCCGAACTTCTCCGCGCCCTGCTTGATGGCGGCTTCGGTCGCGGCGATGTCGGTGGCATCGGCGGCGAGTGCGAGGGCGTTCGGCCCGAGCTCCTTCGCGGCAGCCTCCAGCGTCTGCTTGTTGCGCCCGGTGATCACCACCTTGGCGCCTTCGGCCGCGAACAGCTTTGCCGTCGCAAGCCCGATGCCGCTGTTGCCGCCCGTAATCAATGCCGTCTTGTCTTTCAGTCTCACGCTCGCCTCCAGTGGTTGCATAATGAAACTATGTTGCCATCTAGGGCAAATGGTTTTATAATGCAACCACACAAGCGCGTGATCGGCGCCGACGCCGTGCGAACGCGATAGGACGGACCAGGATGGTGAAACGAACCAGCTTCGAGGGCGATTCCTGCCCGATCGCACGCTCGCTGGAGGCACTCGGCGACTGGTGGTCGCTGCTGATCATCCGCGAGGCGCTGTTCGGCATCCGCCGCTTCGGCGAGTTTCAGAGCAGGCTCGGCATGGCCAAGAACATCCTGTCGGCCCGCCTGCGATCGCTGGTCGACCACGGCATTCTCGAGACCGCCCCCGCCTCCGACGGCAGCGCCTATCAGGAATATCTGCTGACGCCGAAGGGCCGCGGCACCTTCCCGATCCTGGTCGCGCTGCGGCAATGGAGCGAGGCGTTCGACGACCACCCCGAAGAGATCGCGACCATCCTGGTCGATCGTGCGAAAGGCCGCCCGGTGAAGAAGCTGGAAATGCGCGCCGAGGACGGCCGGCTGCTCAGTCCCGCCGACACCACGCTGAAGCCGCGGCCGGCGCGACGGCGGTCAGCCTGATTGCGGCGGCGAGCTGCCACCACACCGTCAATGCGCGCGGAGCGAACTCAGGCTAGCATCCGACCAGGGTCGCCCTGCGAACCGTTTTCTGGCGATCGGCGCGTTGGCGCCGGCCGAACTCGGCCTCGTAGTTCAGGTCATAAACGCAGCCGACCTTCATGGCGGCAAAGTCCGCATTCCGCTCGATCGTGTAATGACCGGAAGGCTCCGTCTTGAGATGGACGCGACCGGGCTCGAACCAGGCTTGATCGACGCCACGATAGATCACCCGATCGGTCCAGCCGACGGTCGCAAACCAGAGGATCAACCCTCCGATCAATGCCGCGATGATCACGAGGCTACGAACGTCGTTGCGGAGCTTGTCCGCAAGGCTCAAGGGATTGGACGCGTTCTTCACATTGGCTTTGTCGTCGGTCGAACGCGATAGTTCACGCCAAAGCATCCAGCCTTGTCACGACAGCTTGCGCTTGGTCCGCAGCCGCAGATGCTCGTCGGCCTCCAGCTTGGTCATGCCCAGAAGATAATGCAGCACGGCGAGCTTGTGGCGCTCGGCGAGCTTGCGCAATGCTCCGGTCTGCTCGGCGATGAAGGCCACCGCCTCGTCCGCGCCGCCCTCCCCTGGTTCCTCAGGACGCGAGCCTCCCCGCGCGCCCGATGCGGCACGCTTCCGTTTCTTTGGCTTAGTCACCAAGACCCCACCCGAATCCATGGCCTCAACGGCAACATTACGCCCACATCGACCGCAACTCCAAGGTGGTATTCTGCAACTTTCTCGATATGAAACTTTTCCCATCGAGGCGGCTTTCAACACCCCTCGATTTGACAGCGGAGGCCGCACCACCCATGTTCGGGTCGAAACGGCCGACCCGAGTCCTTTCGTTTTCGGCCCAAGATTTCCCCATAAGTTACTGGAACTACATGAATATCGTCATCGTGGAGTCGCCGGCGAAAGCCAAGACGATCAACAAATATTTGGGCTCGTCCTACGAGGTTCTGGCCTCGTTCGGCCATGTCCGCGACCTGCCCGCGAAGAACGGCTCCGTCGATCCCGATGCCAATTTCAAGATGATCTGGGAGGTCGATCCCAAGGCGGCCGGCCGGCTCAACGAGATCGCCAAGTCCCTGAAGGGCGCCGACCGTCTGATTCTCGCCACCGACCCTGATCGCGAGGGCGAGGCCATCTCCTGGCACGTGCTGGAGGTGCTGAAGGAAAAGCGCGCGCTCAAGGACCAGAAGATCGAGCGGGTGGTGTTCAACGCCATCACCAAGCAGGCGGTCTCCGACGCGATGAAGCATCCGCGCCAGATCGACGGCGCGCTGGTCGACGCCTACATGGCGCGCCGCGCGCTCGACTACCTGGTCGGCTTCACCCTCTCCCCCGTGCTGTGGCGCAAGCTGCCGGGCGCCCGCTCGGCCGGCCGCGTGCAGTCGGTGGCGTTGCGCCTCGTCTGCGACCGCGAGCTCGAGATCGAGAAATTCGTGGCGCGCGAATATTGGTCGCTGATCGCGACCCTGCTCACCCCCCGCGGCGACGCCTTCGAGGCCCGCCTCGTCGGTGCCGATGGCAAGAAGATCCAGCGTCTCGACATCGGCACGGGTGCGGAAGCCGAAGACTTCAAGAAGGCGCTGGAGGCAGCCAGCTACACCGTGACCGCGGTCGATGCCAAGCCGGCCCGACGCAATCCGCAGGCGCCCTTCACCACGTCGACGCTGCAGCAGGAAGCCAGCCGCAAATACGGCTTTGCGCCGGCGCACACCATGCGCATCGCCCAGCGCCTTTATGAGGGCATCGACATCGGTGGCGAGACCACCGGACTCATTACTTATATGCGTACCGACGGCGTGCAGATCGATCCGTCCGCGATCACCCAGGCGCGCAAGGTGATCGGCGAGGATTACGGCAACGCCTACGTGCCGGATAGCCCCCGCCAGTACCAGGCCAAGGCCAAGAATGCCCAGGAAGCGCACGAAGCGATCCGACCGACCGACCTCTCCCGCCGCCCCGACAGCCTGAACCGCAGGCTCGATGCCGATCAGGCGAAGCTCTACGAGCTGATCTGGAAGCGCACGATCGCGAGTCAGATGGAATCCGCCGAGCTCGAGCGCACCACGGTCGACATCGTGGCGAAGGCAGGCTCCCGCACGCTGGAGCTGCGCGCCACCGGCCAGGTCGTCAAGTTCGACGGCTTCCTCGCGCTCTACCAGGAAGGCCGCGATGACGAGGAAGACGAGGATTCGCGCCGCCTGCCGGCCATGAGCCCGAACGACGCCCTGAAGCGGCAGTCGCTCTCCGTCACCCAGCATTTCACCGAGCCGCCGCCGCGCTTCTCGGAAGCATCCCTGGTCAAGCGCATGGAAGAGCTCGGCATCGGCCGGCCCTCCACCTATGCCTCGATCCTCCAGGTCCTGAAGGACCGCGGCTACGTCAAGCTGGAGAAGAAGCGCCTGCACGGCGAGGACAAGGGCCGCGTCGTGATCGCGTTCCTGGAGAGCTTCTTCAGCCGCTATGTCGAATACGATTTCACCGCGGCCCTTGAAGAACAGCTCGACCGCATCTCGAACAACGAGATCTCCTGGCAGCAGGTGCTGAAGGATTTCTGGCGCGACTTCATCGGCGCCGTCGACGACATCAAGGATTTGCGTGTCGCGCAGGTGCTCGACGTGCTCGACGAGATGCTGGGGCCGCACATCTATCCGCCGCGCGCCGACGGCGGCGACATCAGGCAGTGCCCGAACTGCGGCACCGGCCGGCTGAACCTCAAGGCCGGCAAGTTCGGCGCCTTCGTCGGCTGCTCGAACTATCCGGAATGCCGCTACACCCGTCAGCTCGCCGCCGACAGCGAGGCGACCGCCGATCGTTCGCTCGGCCAGGATCCCGACACCGGCTTCGACGTCTGGGTCAAGGCCGGCCGCTTCGGGCCCTACATCCAGCTCGGCGAGCAGAAGGATTATGCGGAAGGCGAAAAGCCCAAGCGCGCCGGCATCCCCAAGGGTACCTCGCCGGGCGATGTCGACCTCGAGCTCGCGCTGAAACTGCTGTCGCTGCCGCGCGAGATCGGCAAGCACCCGGAAACCGGCCAGCCGATTGTCGCCGGCCTCGGCCGCTTCGGCCCGTTCGTGAAGCACGAGAAGACCTACGCCAGCCTGGAAGCCGGCGACGAAGTGTTCGACATCGGCCTGAACCGCGCGGTGACGTTGATTGCGGAAAAGGTCGCCAAGGGCCCGAGCCGCCGCTTCGGCGCCGATCCCGGCAAGGCGATCGGCGATCATCCGACGCTCGGCACCGTCACCGTCAAGAGCGGCCGCTACGGCGCCTATGTCACGGCCGGCGGCGTCAACGCGACGATCCCGGCCGAGTTCGAGAAGGATACCATCACCCTGCCGCAGGCGATCGCGCTGATCGACGAGCGCGCCGCCAAGGGCGGCGGCAAGGCCAAGACCACCAAGGCGGCGAAGAAGGCGGCCAAGCCGGCCAAGGCCAAGAAGACTGCAGCGAAAACAGCGGACGGCGAAGATTCCGCGCCAAAACCGAAGACGCCGGCCGCGAAGAAAGCCGCGGCCAAAACCAAATCCGAATCCACCAGCAAGGCGCGCGCCGCCGTGTCGTCGACTGCCAAGACGTCACCGACCAAGGCAGCCGCCCCCAAGAATCCTGCAAATACTCCGGCCAAGAAAAGTGCCGGCAAGAGTTAGAGGCTAAGTGAAACGCAAGAATGACCATGGCTTTCCCGACAGGAACGCCATCGTCGCCTTCATCAAGGCAAATCAGGGAAATGTCGGGACCCGCGAAATTGCACGCGAGTTCGGCCTGAAGAACGCCGACCGTGCCGAGCTCAGGCGCATGCTGCGCGAGCTCGCCGACGACGGCATCGTCAAGAAGAAGCGCCACAAGATCTCGGAGCCGGATACGCTTCCGCCGACGCTGCTCGCGGACATCACCGGCCGCGACTCCGACGGCGAATTGATCGCCTCCCCCGCCGAATGGGACGAGGTCGAGAGCGGCGAGCCGCCGAAGATCCTCATCGAGATGCCGCGCCGGCCAAAACCCGGCACCGCCGCCGGTGTCGGCGACCGTGCGCTGCTGCGCGTCGAGCGCTCGGAGGAGACCGAAGGCCCGGCCTGGCGCGGCCGCATCATCAAGGTCATCGACAAGGCCAAGAGCCGCATCCTCGGCGTGTTCCGCGAGCTTCCCGAAGGCGGCGGACGGCTCATTCCCGTCGACAAGAAATTCGCCGACCGCGAGCTGAACATCGCCAAGGCCGATACAGGCGGCGCGCAGGATGGCGACCTCGTCAGCGTCGACATCGTCCGCTCGCGCGGCTTCGGCCTGGCCTCAGGACGCGTCAAGGAGAAGCTCGGCTCGGTCAAGTCCGAGAAAGCGATCAGCCTGATCGCGATCTACGCTCACGACATCCCGCTGCAATTCTCCGCCGCCGCAGAGCGCGAGGCGGAGGCGGCCGAGCCCGCCAATCTGAAGGGACGCGAGGACTGGCGCGACGTCCCGCTCGTCACGATTGATCCGCCGGACGCAAAAGACCACGACGACGCCGTCCACGCGCAGCCCGATGACGATCCGAACAACAAAGGCGGCTTCATCGTCAACGTCGCCATTGCCGATGTCAGCTTCTACGTCCGGCCGGGCGCTGCGCTCGATCGCGACGCGCTCGACCGCGGCAACTCGGTCTATTTCCCCGACCGCGTCGTGCCGATGCTGCCCGAGCGCATCTCCAACAATCTCTGCTCGCTGGTGCCTGGCGAGCCGCGCGGCGCGCTCGCGGTTCGCATGGTGCTGGGCCCCGACGGCCGCAAGCGCTCGCACAGCTTCCACCGCATCCTGATGCGCTCGGCCGCGAAGCTCAGCTACGCGCAGGCGCAGGCTGCGATCGACGGGCGGCCCGACGACGCCACCGGCCCGCTGCTCGATCCGATCCTGAAGCCGCTCTATGCCGCCTATGCCTGCGCCAAGCGCGCGCGTGACGAGCGCGATCCGCTCAATCTCGATCTGCCCGAGCGCAAGATCCTACTGAAAAGCGACGGCACGGTCGATCGCGTCGTCGTGCCTGAGCGGCTCGATGCGCACAAGCTGATCGAGGAGTTCATGATCCTCGCCAACGTCGCGGCAGCCGAGATGCTGGAGAAGAAATCGCTGCCGCTGATCTACCGCGTGCATGACGAGCCGACGCTGGAGAAGGTGCACGCGCTCGCGGAATTTCTGGAGACGCTCGACGTCCCCTTCACGAAATCAGGCGCGCTGCGCCCGACACTGTTCAACCGCGTGCTGGCCCAGCTCGAAGGCCATGACTACTATCCGCTGGTGAGCGAAGTCGTGCTGCGCGCCCAGGCGCAGGCCGAATATTCCTCCGAGAATTACGGCCATTTCGGCCTGAACCTGCGCCGCTATGCGCATTTCACCTCGCCGATCCGCCGCTATGCCGACCTCGTCGTGCACCGCGCGCTGGTCCGCGCGCTCGGCCTCGGCGAAGGCGCCCTGCCCGACAGCGAGACGCCCGAGACCTTGAGCGAGGTCGCCGCCCACATCTCTCTGACCGAGCGGCGCGCGATGAAGGCTGAGCGCGAGACCGTCGACCGCCTGATCGCCCATCACCTCGCCGATCGCATCGGCGCAAGCTTCCAGGGCCGCGTCTCCGGCGTCACGCGCGCCGGCCTGTTCGTCAAGCTGAGCGAGACCGGCGCCGACGGATTGATCCCGATCCGATCCCTCGGCACGGAATATTTCAACTATGACGAGAGCCGTCACGCGCTGGTCGGCACACGCAGCCGCACCATGTACCAGTTGGGCGATGTGGTTGATGTCCGCCTGATAGAGGCTGCTCCCATCGCAGGCGCGTTACGCTTCGAGCTGCTGTCGTCCTCCAGTGAGACCGCGCCGCGCGACCGCAGGTCACCCGGTCCGCAACGCCGTCCCTCGTTCAAGGCGCAGCCCGGACGCAGCCCGGACAGAAAACGCAAGCCGGCGAAGCCGAAATCCGGCAAGCCGAAGAAGGGCAAAGGCAAGAACAAGGGAAAAGGCAAGGGACAGAAGGGCAAGGCATGGTGACGATGAGCACGGCCCCGAAGATCTGGACGCGCGAGAGTGGCCTGGTCGAGAAGCGCGACGTCTGGACGGCAATGAAGCGCGGTTTTCGCGGCCGCTGCCCGCGCTGCGGCGAGGGAAAGCTGTTCCGCGCCTTCCTGAAGACGGCGGACAATTGCGCGACATGCGGCCTCGACTACACGCCGCATCGCGCCGACGATCTGCCCGCCTATCTCGTCATCGTCATCGTCGGCCACGTCGTGGTGCCGGCCGTCTTGTGGATCGAGACCAACTACACCACGCCGGTCTGGATCAGCTTCGCAGCCTACCTGCCCTTCACCCTCGTCGCCTCGCTCGCGCTGCTGCAACCGGTGAAGGGAGCTGTGGTCGGCTTGCAATGGGCTCTGCGCATGCACGGGTTTGACGAGAACCCTCCGGATGGTATTCCGCCTGTGTAAGCAACAAGCAAGAAGCGGTTTGGGTGAGGACATGACGGAAATTGCGCAGGCAGCGGAGAAAACCAAAGTCCACGAGGAGAAGGAAGCCGACCATCATCCCTATTTCCGCCCACGGGATGCGGCGACACTGATCCTGGTCGATCGCAGCGGCGCCATTCCGAAAGTGCTGGTCGGCAAGCGCCACGACAAGGTGGTGTTCATGCCCGGCAAATTCGTCTTCCCGGGCGGCCGCGTCGACAAGGCCGACTATCGCGTGCCATGTGCTGCGCCCATCACCGCGGAGCTGGAGGCCAATCTCGCCAAGGGCAGCCCGAAGACGCCGGCCTCGCGCGCGAAATCGCTCGCCATTGCCGCGATCCGCGAGGCCTGTGAGGAAACCGGCCTGTGCCTCGGCCGCAAGGCTGAGGGCAAGGTGACGAGGCTCGACGGCCCTTGGCAGCCCTTTGCGGATGCGGGCCTGCTGCCCGATCCGTCCAGTCTGTTCCTGATCGCGCGTGCGATCACCCCGCCCGGCCGCGTCAAGCGGTTCGACACGCGCTTCTTCACCGCCGATGCCTCCGCGATCACCCATCGCGTCGAGGGCGTGATCCATGCCGATGCCGAGCTGGTCGAACTGGTCTGGGTCGAGCTCGGCTCGAAACCGCTCGCCGACCTCCATCCGATGACGCGCAACGTGCTCAACGAGCTCGACACCCGCCTTGCCACCGGCCCGCTCCGCCACGATGCGCCGGTGCCGTTCTTCCATTTCTACGGCGGCAGGATGCAGAAGGATATTTTGAGCTAGGCCGTCATGGCGCGGCTCTCTCCTCGTCATTCCGGGTTCGCGCCAAGAGGCGCGCCCCGGAATGACGTGCTGAGAGATCTGCAAAAAACAAAATAATCTTCCCGCCGCGCCCGATGGCGGAGCTCCGCCGCGTCCCTATGTCTTCCCGAGCGTCACCAAGAACGGACCCCGGGCGATGGCACAACGGCAACTCAAGCTTGGCGCGTTCATGCGCCCGATCAGCATCCACACCGCCGCATGGCGCTATCCAGGGGCCTGGCCCGACGCCAATTTCAACTTCTCGCACATCAAGACGCTGATCCGGAAGCTCGAGGCCGGCAGGTTCGACGCCTTCTTCATGGCCGATCACCTCGCCGTCCTCAACATGCCGATCAATGCGCTCAAGCGCAGCCACACCGTGACCTCGTTCGAACCGTTCACGCTATTGTCCGCGCTCTCGGCCGTCACCGAGCGCATAGGCCTGATCGCGACAGGCTCGACCACCTTCGACGAGCCCTATCACGTCGCACGCCGCTTCGCCTCGCTCGATCACATCAGCGGTGGCCGCGCCGGCTGGAACATCGTCACCACCTCGAATCCTGACGCCGCACTCAACTTCGGCCTCGACGACCATATGGAGCACGCCGAGCGCTACAAGCGCGCCCGCGAATTCTACGACGTCGTCACCGGCCTCTGGGATTCCTTCGCCGACGACGCCTTCGTACGGGACGTCGAGAGCGGCCTGTTCTTCGATCCCGCGAAGATGCATACGCTCGACCACAAGGGCAAATATCTGAAAGTTCGCGGTCCCCTCAACATCGCCCGTCCCGTGCAGGGCTGGCCCGTGATCGTGCAGGCCGGCGCCTCCGAAGACGGCAAGCAGCTTGCGGCCGAGACCGCGGAAGCCGTGTTCACCGGCGGCGGCAGCCTCGCCGACGGCCAGAAGCTCTACGCCGACATCAAGGGCCGCATGGAGAAGATCGGCCGCGATCCCGAGCACCTCAAGATCCTGCCCGGCGCCTTCGTCGTGGTCGGCGACAGCGTCGATGAGGCCAGGGAGAAGCGCGCCCTGCTCGACAGCCGCGTGCACTACGACAGCGCCATTGCCTCGCTCTCCGTCATCCTCGGCACCGATGCATCCGGCTTCGATCCCGACGGCCCTCTGCCGGAGATCCCCGAGACCAACGCCAGCAAGAGCGGCCGTCAGCGCATGGTCGATCTCGCCGCGCGCGAAAAGCTCACCGTGCGCCAGCTCGCCCAGCGCGTCGGCGGCTATGGCGGCCTGTCCTTTGTCGGGACCGCAAAGACCATCGCCGACCAGATGGAGGAGTGGCTGGTCGGGCGTGGCTCCGACGGCTTCAACATCATGTTCCCGTTCCTGCCCGCCGGCCTCGACGATTTCGTCGACAAGGTCGTCCCGGAGCTCCAGAAGCGCGGGATTTTCCGCAAAGAGTATGAAGGGCCCACTTTGAGGGAGAATCTGGGCCTGCCGCGGCCGAAAAACCGGTTCTTTGAGGGGTAATAGGCCCGATTTGGGTGGTTCTCGGGCTGTAAAACCTTGACATCAGGCGGTTTCTGGCTAGGTTGCCGGCCAACGCGGGCCGTTTGGCCGGCTCCAGATTCCCCGATATTCTGAGGTTCAGAACATGGCCAAAGCGGTCACCATCAAGGTCAAGCTCGTGTCCTCGGCCGACACCGGCTTCTACTACGTCGCCAAGAAGAACTCGCGCACCATGACCGACAAGCTGGTCAAGAAGAAGTACGACCCGGTAGCGCGCAAGCACGTCGAATTCCGCGAAGCCAAGATCAAGTAAGATCGCGGGACGTTGAAGACTTTGACGGGGCCCCTCACGGGCCCCGTTTTCATTTTCTCCGCGACATGTCCCGGACGCTGCGCGTGTCCGGGGCACGAGAAGGAGATCGACGCGCCACTCTTTTCCACGGCGTCATTGCGAGGGGCTCTTGCGACGAAGCAATCCAGAATCGTTCCGCAGAGGCACTCTGGATTTCTTCGCTGCGCTCGCAATGACGGAATGAGGATGACAGCACCCGTCGATTCCGTATCCCGAGACTCGCCCGCGATGCTCTTGGATCATGGGCCTCGGCTGTGCCGCACAATCCTCGAGGTGACGCCGCGCAGCCTCCGCGACCTCAGCGCAGAACCGACCACTTATCGAACCGTGTAGAGACGCCTAAGAACCGCACGAAACAGGCGCTGGCTTGCCTTGCTCGATGCTGTCGACCACGCTCAGCGCATTTATGGCGGCGGAACCAGGCGCAACAAGAAATGTGAGCCAGCCCACAGATTTTCGCCCGGAAGTATGTCAAGCTGGCGGACATGTTTGGCGATTGGGTGGGGTGCATTCATGGAAACGGTGAAACATTGTCGAGCCAAGTCCATTGAATGCCTCAGCTTGATGCAATCAGCGCGCGACGAGACTGAAGCAAGACTCCTGAAGTCTCTGTCGCAAAGCTGGGTCCGCCTTGCAAACCAGATTGATCGGTACAAATCACTTCGTTCGACGCGTGACGAGCGGCCGACCGCTTAGCTACACGCGCCGCTGCACGATCCACTCTGAGCCCGGAAATCCGCGAGGCGATAGGCGTGAAGCGCCCGGCGTCAGACTTCGGCGATGGCCGTCGTCCAGCTCGAGGACAAGCTTGCTCGGCGACGAGCTCACCACCTGGGTACTGATGACAGTTGCATCACCCAGTATGATCGGCAGGTCGGTTCCTGCCGGTGGAAAATCGTGAAATCCGGAATTGGTCCTCAGCCACACCTTAGCTCCGGTCTCAAGTGTCCAATGCGTCGTATGGCCCGCCCATTCCATGTCTTAGTCCCTGTGGCGAGGGGCGTGCTAGCGGTTTTGTGATCAGACGACTTGACGTCCGACAAGTCCTAGCAAGACAGACTCCAACATGGCTTCCGATAGGGCTACGCTGGGCGCCATTCCTGGTGACCTGGAAGCCTTTCCCGTTCCGATGGATTCGGAATGGCTCTGGATCCTAGCCTTGACGCGTTTTCTTGACGCGAAGCGGTGTCCACTTCGCTCGAAAACGCAGGCGTCAGCCGAAGCCCCAGACGTCCGCTCCAAACTGCGCGGCGTCCGCTGAAAGCTCCCAAGCTGAGGAAAGCGACCGGTCGCCCTGCTACGCCGTCCGCAACACCGGCGCCGGCGGCTGCGACGGGCGGATCAATGCGAATGCAACCTGCACGATGCCGCCGGCAAGGCCCAGCGCGACGCCGATGCGCCAGGCCATGGTGTAGGAGCCGAGCGCGTCGTAGAGCACCCCTCCCCCATAGGCACCGAGGAAGCTACCGATCTGGTGGCTCATGAAGGCGAGGCCCTGGATCATCGCCTGCCAGCGCAGGCCGAACATCTCGGCGACCGCGCCCGCGACCAGCGGGCCGACGCCCATCCACAAAAAGCCCATGATCGCGCCGAACAGCAGCGTCGAGAACGGCGTCGCCGGCAGCGTGAAGTACCAGGCGAGCGCCAGCGAGCGCAGGATGTAGATGCCGCCGAGCAGCGCCAGCTTGTTCCAGCGCTGGCCGGCCCAGCCGAAGAACAGCGAGCCCAGCACGTTGAAGCCGCCGATCATGCCGAGCGTCTGCGCGCTCAGCATCGGATCGAGGCCGCATATCGCCAGATACGACGGCAGGTGCGTGGTGAGAAACACGAGCTGCATGCCGCAGACGAGATAGGCGCAGGTCATCACCACGAAGGAGGCATTGCCGAATGCGGTCCTCGCCGCTGCCGCCGCCGTGGCATCGTCGATCTCGTCGGCGGCCGGCTTCGGCAGCGGGATACTGTCGACACGGCCGGCATACCAGGCGGCGGGGATCATCAGCACCGACATGACCACGAAGCCGGCAAGGCCGATGCGCCAGCCGAAACCCTCGTTGAGCATCTGCCCGATCGGCGCCGACAACAGCGCGCCGAGCGAGCCCGCGCCGGAGACGATGCCGAGCACGGTGGAGCGCACCGTTTCCGGCACCGCGCGCGCCGCCACCGACATCGCGATCGCCGCCGCGGTGCAGGCCAGCGACGTCCCGATCAGCACCCCCGCTCCGATCATGATGCTGACGAGCCCGTTCGCGGTTGCCATCAGCACGAGCCCCGCAATGTACATCAGCGCGCCCGCGATCATGATCGGGCGGAAGCCGTAACGCGCGGTGAGCGCGCCGGCGGGCGGCTGGAGAAAGCCCCAGGCGAGGTTCTGCACGGCCAGCGCCAGCGTGAAATCCGAGATCGAAATGTGGATGTCGTGCGTCAGCGGCTGCATGAAGATGCCGAGGCTCTGCCGCAGCCCCATGCTCAGCGTCAGCATGATCGAGGCGCCGATCAGGATCGGCAAGGTCGGACGCAGGACCTGCAGCAGGGGCATTTTCTTCTCCCTCGTCGGCACGGCGCAAATGCCGTCGTCTGCTTTTGCCGATGATTTTGGGTACACAGACCTGTTTACATAGGCTATGGATGTCAGGTGCTGTCAAGCGAACAGGACGCGTGCTGCCGCATGGCTCCCCCGCCCAAACAACAGACGATGAAAGAGCGGATCCTCGAGACCGCCGACAAGCTGTTCTACCTGCAAGGCATTCGCGCCATCGGCGTCGACACCATCGCGGCCGAGATCGGCATCTCCAAGCGCACGCTCTACAACCACTTCCCCTCCAAGGACGCACTGATCGCGGCCTATCTCGAGCGCCGCTTCGTATCTCAGCGTCCCTCCGACAAACCTCCGGCCGAGCAGATCCTCGCGACGTTCGATTCGCTGGAGCGGCGGTTTGCGGCGAAAGATTTTCGCGGCTGCCCGTTCGTCAATGCCGTCGCCGAGCTGGGTCCCACGGATCGCGCTGTGAAGAAGATCGCGATTGCCTTCAAGGAAAGCCGCCGCATCTGGTTTCGCGACCGGCTGACCGAGCTCGGCGTTGCCGATGCGGATGCGCTGGCGACGCAGCTCGTGCTGCTGGTCGATGGCTCCATCGCCCAGGACCTCGTGCGCGACGATCCCGCGATGGCGCGCGCCGCGAAGGAAGCGGCGACGGTGCTGCTGCGCAATGCGGGGGTGGATGTGGGTGGTGATGCGAAGCCGGCGAAGCAACGCAAGTCCATGCCGCAATAAACGCCGCCGTCCCAATCAGACTGCCTCAACCGTCGGCAATCTTCGCGCCGGTCCGGGCATGACGTCCGCCGCACGCTCCCACCCGGACCGCCAGAAACGCGGCACAAGCACTTGGCACGCCCCTGGCCGCTCTCCCAAGCCCGATTCTGCCCGTTTTGCCCACCTGGCACGGCTCTTGAATAAGACATCTTAGGACAACTTGGGACGGGTTAAGAGATTGAAACAACGGGAAGCCATCGCAACACTCTCGGAATTGTCTCTGGAGCGCGACAGCGCGCTGCCGCTCTACCTCCAAATCTCCCGGGCAATCGAGGCGAAGATCGAAGGGGGCCATTTCGGTCCAGGGCAGATGCTGCCCTCTGAGACGGCGCTCTGCCGGCATCTGAGCGTCAGTCGCATCACCGTGCGGCAAGCATTCGAGGACCTCCTGACCAGAGGCTTGATCGATCGCCGGCAGGGCAAGGGCACCTTCGTGGCTCGCCCGCTGATCCGAACGGGCTTGAGCGGTGCGGACAGACTCTTCGACACGCTTTTCGCGCAGAAGCATGCCCCCTCGTCCCGGCTGCTGGCCTTTGGTCTGCAGGACTCCCCGGCGGATATCGCTCCGTTCTTCGATTGTCCGGAAGGTGGCCAGCTGATGCGCCTGGATCGGCTCTACCTCCTGAACGACCGCCCGGTCGGAATGGTCGTCGGCTGGCTTCGCGCTGAAGTCGCAGCAATCTCAAGGGAGGAAGCTGCGAGCCATTCAACGGCGTATTTGATCGAACGCGTGTTCGGTCAACCGATCAAGAAGTCGGAAGTCTCGATCCGCGCGGCATCGGCCGGACGCGAGACGGCCCAGCATCTCAAGATCAACGAACGCGCGCCGGTGCTGGTGCTTCATCGCCGGCGCTTGCTTCAGGATGGCCGGACCGCCGATGTGGTCCGCGCCTACATGAACGCGGATTCCTACGAATTCTCGATCGACAACGTTCTCGGTCTCGACAGCCATCCGTCTCTCACGCTGGTGGCCGCCTGACGGGCGGCCGCCGATTTGGCGAGGAATTTCCATGGATCATGACCTGTTCAGAAAGGCCCGCCGCACCCTGTGCTCTGCGGGACTCATCGCTGTCGTATTCGTGACCGGTGCCCGTCTGGCCTACGCAGATCGGGACATGATCCGGGCAGCCTATCGACTGACCAGCACGTCGATCGCGACGAAGGACACCGGATATCCCGACAAGTACGGCCTGAACGTCGACGTCGCCAAGATGTCGACCGGTATCGAGGCCAACGAAGCCATCCTCACCGGCGCCATCGAGGTCGGAGAGGTCGGGATCACGCCATTCGTGACGCTGCTGTCGCGTTCTCCGGACGTGGTCGCCATCGGCGTCGCAAGTTCCGGCGGCGGCACCTATCGGACAGTGGTCCGCAAGGAATCGCCCTATCAGTCGATGGACGATTTGCGCGGCAAGAAGGTCGCAATCAGGATCGGATCCGGCAATTATTCCGCCTTCCTGACCTACATCGCGTCGCGCGGCTGGAAGGAAAGCGAATTTCAACTCGTCAACAGCGGCGACCAGGAAGCAATCGCGGCACTCGCCGGCGGCTCGGTCGATGCGGTGATCTATTGGGAGCCGATCGTATCGGTGCTGATCGCCAAGGGAATCGCGCGACCGATCTTCAGCTTCAAGGGGATCGTCAACAACCCCATCTTCATCGTCGCCAACCGCAAGGCGCTGGCCGCGAAGCCGCAGGCCTTCGCGAAATATCTTGCGGCCTTCATGGACGGCCAGAAACTGCTGCGTGACGACGTGCCGGGCGCCGCCAAGGTGATTACCGAGACCATGAATCGCGCGGGCCAGCAGATCGACAGCACCGCCATCGAGATGTCGATCCCCTCCTCCGACTATGCCATCGATCTGACAGATCAGGTGAAGGCCGAGGCCAAGGCCAATTTCGAGCTGTTGAAGAAAGCCGGAAAGCTGCGCGGCAGTGAACCCGACTGGTCGACGGCATTCGATGGCAGCGCCATCGAAGCCGCACGCAAACTGCGCGGCACGAACTGAAAGGCTGACGGATGACGGTCGAAATCGAAGTGACGCCCCGCGAAGGCATGGTCCGCCCGGCGGGCACGTCGGCAGCCGCACATGGTGTCCAGATGATCCGCGCGGGCTTGCGGTTCTGCTGGCCGATCGCAGCCGTGCTGCTGCTGTGGGAAGCCAGCAGCCGCCTCGGTCTGATGAATCCGGTCTTGATGCCGCCTCCCTCGGCGGTCGTGGCCAATATGGTGCGCCTGCTCCACAGTGAGAACGGCGCCCTGCCGGTGCTTCTCAAGCATACACTCGTGAGCTTCGGGCGCATTGCCGTCGGCTACGGGCTAGCCGCTGTCATTTGCACGGCCCTCGGTCTGCTCATGGGCATCAACCGAAGCGTTCATGCCTTCTTCGACCCGATCATCACCGTCATGATGCCGATTCCGACGCTTGCCTGGGTGCCGATCATCATCCTGTGGCTCGGCATGACGGACGCGACGATCATTTTCGTGATCTTTCTCGCCGGTCTCTTTCCGATCATCTACAACTCGGCCGCGGGCGTGCGAGGCATCTCGAAGAAGCATCTGTGGGCCGCCGAGCTGATGGGCGCGAGCCATTTCAAGCTGTTCTTCAAGGTCCTGCTGCCGGGAGCGCTGCCCTCGATCATCACCGGCCACATCCTCGCCGTGAGCAACGGCTGGCGCGCTCTGGTGGGCGCCGAGATGCTGGCGGGCTCGGGCTGGGGCCTCGGCTATCTGATCTTCGACGCCCGAACCTTCATGGACACTGAAACGGTCTATGGCGGCATCGTCATGATCGCGTTGCTCGGCCTCTTGATCGAGAAAGGTCTGTTCCGTCCGCTGCAACGCTACACGATCGAGCGTTGGGGCACCGTCCGCGCCGCCTGAGGAGAGCCAATCCATGACAATCTCGACGCAGATCGACTCGTCCGCGCCCAAGCTCGACGTCATTCATGTCGCGAAGAGCTTTCGCACGGCGGACGGAGAGATGGTGCATGCCATCGGCGATGCCGAGCTCAAGATCGCGGAGGGCGAATTCGCCGCCTTCATCGGCCCGTCCGGCTGCGGCAAATCGACATTGCTCTACATGATCGCCGGCTTCGAGCACCCCTCTTCCGGCACGGTCTCGATGAACGGACGGACCGTCGACAGGCCGATGCCGGACCGCGGTATCGTCTTTCAGGAATATGTCCTGTTTCCCTGGCTGACGGTCGAAGGCAACATCCGCTTCGGGCTCGACGTCCAGGGACGTCGGGATGCCGCATCCGATGAGCGCGTGCGGCATCTGATTTCGCTCGTGGGACTCAAAGGCTTCGAGAAGGCTTTTCCGCACACCTTGTCCGGCGGGATGCAGCAACGCGTGGCGATCGCGCGCGCGCTGGCTTACGACCCAGAGGTCATGCTGATGGACGAGCCGTTCGGCGCCCTGGACGCGCAAACCAAGCGTCGTCTCATCAATGACTTCATTCGCATCTGGGAGGACAACCGCAAAACCGTCGTGTTCGTCACCCATTCGGTCGAGGAAGCGCTGCTTCTCGCCGATAAGGTTTACTTGTTCTCCGCGAGGCCTTCCAGGATCAAGCAGGTGTTTGAAGTCAACCTGCCGCGGCCTCGGGACATCACCGCACCGGAATTCCTGGAGATCGAAACGGCCCTTCTGGCCAGTCTCGATGAAGAAGTCGCCAGGATGATGGAATGAGCCGGTCATCGTCGATCACAAGAACCGAGAAGAACGTCACATGATCTGCAAGGACTACCTGCCCGCCCAGATGGGAACGATGTCGCTGGACCAGATAGACCCGGTCGCGGCCGGCTCGGTGCAGAGTCTCACCTTCGTGTACACGGCGGGCGATTTCGGCATCGACGACACCGGCGGGCTCCGCGTCTGCTGGCGCACGACCTCCGATATGGGCAAGCCGCAGTTCAGCGATCCCGAGGCTCTCAACTACACGACCATCGAGGCCTCGAACGGCGCCAAGCTCGAATATTCCGTTGATCGCAGCGGCGTCCGCCCCTGGGCCAACAGCTTGACCGTTCGGGTCGGCCGCGGCTTTCTGCGCAAGGGCGAGACCATCACGATCAGGATGGGCGACCGCAGGGCGGGATCGCCAGGCATTCGGCTTCAGACGGCGGTCGAGCATTTTCAGTTCAAGACCCTCGTCGACGCATTCGCGACCAATCAGTACACCGAGCTGCCGCTCTCACCCCACATCCGCCTCGTACCGGGAGAAGCGGTGCGCTGGCGCGCGAGCTTGCCGAGCCAGAACATCCTTGGCGAAAGTTTCCGGCTGTGCATCGCGGCCGAAGACATCTGGGGCAACCCGACGGCGCAGGGAGCGCAGCCCGTTCGCCTGACCGCGTCTTCAAGCATTTCCGGACTGCCGGAGCATGCGCTCGCCGTTGGCGAACGCGGGACCCTGGTCATCGACGGCTTGAAGGCCCTCAAGCCAGGCGACCTGCGCATTGACGTCCGAGCGGCTGGGGATCGACACGTCCTGTGCACCTCGACCCCCGCGAGGATCGTTGACGGCGCTCCTTTTTGGCATTTCTGGGGAGACCTGCACGGGCAGAGCGGCGAGACAATCGGCACCAATCCTGTAAGGGACTACTTCCTGTTCGGCCGCGACCAGGCGTTTCTCGACGTGATCGGACATCAAGGCAACGATTTTCAGATCACCGACGGTTTCTGGGCCGAGCTCAACGCGCTCACGGCCGAGCTCTACGAGCCTGGCCGGTTCGTCACCCTGCCCGGCTATGAATGGTCGGGCAACACCGGCATGGGCGGCGATCGCAATGTGTTCTACCGCCGCGAAGGCAGGCCGATCCACCGCTCCTCGCGCATTCTCGTCGATGATGCCGCCGACGCAGACTGCTATACGGCTGGCGCACTGTTCGACACCTTGGCGCAGGCCAGAGAGGATGCGGTCGTGATCGCGCATGTCGGCGGGCGATACGCCGATCTCGGCGTCGCGCACGACGGTCGCCTCGAACGCGCCGTCGAGATCCATTCGAGCTGGGGCACGTTTGAATGGCTTCTCCACGACGCCTTCGATCTCGGGCACCGCCCCGGCATCGTCTGCCACAGTGACGACCACAAGGGACGCCAGGGCGCGACCCAACCCGGCGCATCGACGTTTGGCGCCATCGGCGGCCTCACCTGCTATCTGGCAACGGAACTGACTCGCGACGGCGTCTTCGACGCGCTACGCGCGCGCCGGCAATACGGCACGACGGGAACGCGCCTCTACATGAATGTGAACGGCACCTTCGACACACCAGTCGCGATCTACGCCGACGATCCGTTGCTCGGAGCGACGGAGTCCCGGCGCGGCACCAGCGTCCTGATGGGCGCGGTGGTGGCACCCAACCGAACCGGGTTGAGCCTGGACGTCGATGTCTCCGGCTCGGCACCGATCGAGCGCATCGACATCTTCCACGGCAAGGAGGTCGCCGAGACGTTCCGTCCCTACACCGCCGCTGATCTCGGCCGACGCATCCGCGTGATGTGGAGCGGCGCAGAGTATCGGGGCCGCGGCCGGGAAACCTCATGGACTGGCAAGGCTCGGCTCTCGGGCAACCGCATCAAGCAGGTCAAAGCGATCAACTTCCTCAACCCGCAGCAGCCCTTGTCCTGGTCGGACGGCGAAAACATCGTCTCCTGGAAATCCGTGACGACAGGCAACATGGCGGGCTTCGATGTTCTCGTCGAAGACAAGGCTGTGGGACATCTGGCGATCGAAACCAATCTTGCCTCGCTCGACGTCGACTTGGCATCTCTCGGTTCCGACGAACGTGTGATCGAAGCCGGAGGGCTGGCACGGCGGCTGCGCGTCTGGCGACTGCCGGAAAACGGCAGCGCGATGTCTATGCGGATCCGGCATCGCGTCGAGGGACGTGATCTCCAGGCGGACTTGCCGGTCTACGTACGTGTGACTCAGGAAGACGGTCACCAGGCCTGGTCCAGCCCGATCTATCTCATTCCTTGAGGCTCTGCTTCGAGCTGCCAAACAGGAGCCGGGACCGCACCGCTGGGATTCCGCGCATAATTTGACTTGCACCAGCTGTGGGGAAGGCAGCGCACGCCGCACCAACCGCTTCCACGCATGGCACGGTGTCATCACCCGCGGGTGCTCCAGTATTCCAGAGATGGTTGTGATGGAGCCGACAGTCTGCGGCGTACTGGATTCCCCGCTTTCGCGGGGAATGACAGCGGAGTTTATGGAGGAAGCGCGGGCGCCTGACTACTCGTCAGGACCATTTCGCGACGCTACCAACATGCTCCTGTTTTGCCCGACAAGTCAAATCGCGCCGCCGACAGCGCAATTCTTTTGGCTACCCGCGTAACCCATTGATCCGACTAACGCCGGCTACTGTGCATGGGGTTGTTTTCGCAATTTCTGTGTCGTGGCGGCCTCAGGCCGCGTGCGACACCACGCGATTGCGGCCGTCGTGTTTGGCGCGATAGAGCGCCGTGTCGGCGCGCTTGAGGACGTCGGCAACCGCCTCGCCCTTCCGCTCCAGCGTGGTGAGGCCGATCGAGATCGTGACCTCGATGCGCTTGGTGCCCTTGTGGATCGCGAACGGCTCGCCGGCGATCGAGCGGCGCAGGCGTTCGGCGACCATGCCGGCGACGTGAAGATCGGTCTCCGGCATCACGATGACGAACTCCTCGCCGCCGTAGCGGCAGGCGAGATCGATGCCGCGGATCGACTTGCGCACGCGCACCGCGAACTCGCGCAGCACGTCGTCGCCGGCGTCGTGGCCGTAATTGTCGTTGATCGACTTGAAGTAGTCGATGTCGAGGATCATCAGCGCCAGGGGCTTGCCGCGGATCGAGGCCTGCTCGGCGAGGGTCGCGAGATGGCTCTCCATGTAGCGACGATTGTGCAGACCGGTAAGCGCGTCGGTGATCGCCATCTCGATCGAGTTCTGCACGTTGTCGCGCAGGTGATCGGTGTAGCGGCGGCGGCGGATCTGGGTGCGGGCGCGGGCCAGCAGCTCGGTCTTGTCGATGGGGCGCAGCAGATAGTCGTTGACGCCGATCTCGAGGCCGCGGAGCAGCCGCGTCGAGTTCTCGGGGTCGGCGATGGCCAGGATCGGCACATGCCGCGTGCGCTCCAGCGAGCGCGCCTGGCTGCACAGCCTGAGGCCGTCGAAATTGTTGAGGTCGAGCGAGACGATCAGGAGGTCGTAGTTGCCCTCGGCGGCGTGGAACAGCGCCTCCGTCGGGTTTGGCTCGACGTCGATGGTGTGCTCGGCGGCGAGGATGGTCGCCAGCCGCTCGTAGGAGGACTCGCGGTCGTCCACCAGCAGGATGCGGCCCCCCTTCCCGGTGTCGGCCACGGCGCTGCGCTCCGGCGTCTGCATGCCGATCTCGAGCGAGGTGATGGCGCGCATGCGCAGCTCGTCGGTCATCATCTTCAGCCGGGTCAGCGAGCGCACGCGCGCGATCAGCACGACGTCGGAGACGGGCTTGGTGAGGAAGTCGTCGGCACCGGCTTCCAGGCCGCGGTTGCGGTCGGCGGGGCTGTCGAGCGCTGTCACCATGACGACGGGAATGTGGTGCGTGGCGGGATCGGTCTTGAGGCGGCGGCAGACTTCAAAGCCATCCATGTCGGGCATCATCACGTCGAGCAGGATGATGTCGCATTCGGCACGCCTTGAGATCGCCAGCGCCTCGGTGCCGTTCGAAGCGGTCATCACGTCGAAATATTCGGCGGACAGGCGGGCTTCGAGGAGTTTGACGTTGGCAGGAACGTCATCGACAACCAGGATACGCGCGGACACTTTGAACTCACTTCCTATCCGATAAAACGCCGGACCGTCTCAATGAATTTGCCGACCGAGATCGGCTTGGACAAATAGGCCTCGCAGCCGCCCTCGCGGATGCGCTCTTCGTCGCCCTTCATCGCGAATGCCGTGACCGCGACGATGGGAATGGCGCGCAGCTCCGGATCGTCCTTGATCCAGCGCGTCACCTCGAGGCCGGAGACCTGCGGCAACTGGATATCCATCAGCACGAGGTCAGGCCGCATCTTGCGAACGAGATCGAGCGCCTCGTAACCGTTGCTGGTGCCCGAAGTCTGATAACCATGCGCCTCCAACAGGTCGCGGAAGAGCTTCATGTTGAGCTCGTTGTCTTCCACGATCAGGACGGTCTTAGCCATCCCGTCCTCCTGATTGGCACGAAGCCGGATACATGTGACGCCTCAGGCGCCGCTTTCCGGCGCTTCGAAAACTGGATTCAAACTAGCCTCAGATTCGCTCTAGTTTCGTTAAAGCCGAGGGGCCACTTTCTGCGATGTGGTTTCCAGTTGCTTGCCCCCGGGTCGCAAGACTCAAGGCGGAGACTCGGGCATGATGCAAAGTAGACACCGAAAGTTAACGGAAAGGCAAATCGGGCCCGTGAAAAAGCCTGTTCACAACCCCCGCGAAGTCGCTGAAATCGTTGCGATTCAGGCGCTGTCCTTCGTCGCGAGCGAGCCCGAGCGGCTGGGCCTGTTCCTGGCTGAGACAGGTGTGGGCCCGGAGACCCTCCGGAACGCCGCCTCGGACCCGAATTTCCTCCTCAACGTGCTCGATTTCGTGCTGCGCGATGACGCCACCGTGAAGGCCTTCGCGAGCGCCTCGGAGCTGCATCCGACCAACGTTGCCGCAGCGCGGCAGGTCCTCGGGGACGCGCTCGGCGACCCCTCCTGGGAGCGCGACGTGCCGTGACGGCCGCCGACCCGGCCGGGCCCCGCTGCTTCTGCCGGGATTGTCTGGCCGACCTGGATATGGAGGTGCGGCGCTGCTCGGCCTGCGGTTCCCCTCGCCTCGTCCGCCACCGCGCGCTGGCGGGCCTGACCATCGCCCATATCGACTGCGACGCCTTCTACGCGACGGTCGAGAAGCGCGACAATCCTGACATCGCCGACAGGCCCGTCATCATCGGCGGGGGGAAACGCGGCGTGGTGTCGGCCGCCTGCTACATCGCCCGCACCTATGGCGTGCGCTCGGCGATGCCGATGTTCAAGGCGCTGGAGGCCTGCCCGCATGCCACCGTGATCCGGCCGGACATGGCCAAATATGTCCGCGTCGGCCGCGAGGTGCGCCAGGCCATGCAGGCGCTGACGCCGCTGGTCGAGCCGCTCTCGATCGATGAAGCCTTCCTCGATCTCTCCGGCACCGAACGGGTGCACGGCATGATCCCGGCAAAGGTGCTGGCGCGCTTCGCCCGCGACATCGAGCGTGACATCGGCATCACCGTCTCGGTCGGCCTGTCCTGCAACAAGTTCCTGGCCAAGATCGCCTCCGATCTCGACAAGCCCCGCGGCTTTGCCGCACTCGACCAGGAGGAAGCCCGTCTGATGCTGGCTTCGAGGCCGGTCGGCTTCATCTTCGGCGTGGGACCAGCGACGCAGGAGCGCCTCGTGCAGCGCGGCTTCCGCATCATCGCCGACCTGCAGAAGGCCGACGAGATCGAGATGATGCGGCAGTTTCCGAGCGACGGCCGCCGGCTGTGGCGGCTCGCGCGCGGCATCGACGACCGCCGCGTCGAGCCTGACCGCGGCGCCAAGACGATCTCCAGCGAAACCACCTTCGAGACCGACATCCGCGATTTCGCGACGCTGGAGAAGATATTGTGGCGACTGTGCGAGAAGACCTCGTCACGCCTCAAGAGCAGCGAGCTTGCGGGCTCGACCGTCACGCTGAAGCTGAAGACCGCCGATTTCCGCCAGCGCACGCGCTCGCAGTCCATTGCGGCCCCGACCCAGCTCGCAGCAAAGATCTTCTCGATCTGCCGCGAGATGCTGGCCAAGGAGATCGACGGCACCGCCTTCCGCCTGATGGGCGCCGGCGTCAGCGCGCTGCGCGAAGGCTCAGCGAGCGACGATACCGACATGCTCGACCGCCGCGCCGCGCACGCCGAGCGCGCGGTGGACAGCCTGCGCAAGAAATTCGGCAGCGCCGCGGTGATCCGCGGCATCGCCTATGACGGGCCGGAGAAGGCGCAGGAGTGATGTCAGGTGAACGCGATCTCCGGATGCTGCTGCGACACATGAAGCCGAAGCTGCAGCCGGGCATCTTCGTGTTCTGCACGATCCCGGCAGGGCAGCGCGTGCCCTCAGCACTCAATCCCCTCCTGACGTTCCGCGAGCAGGAGGGCACAACGGTCGTAGCATTCCTGGAGGATGCCGAACGCGCGGGACTGCGCTACGAATTCGCCTCACGCTTGATCACGCTCACGGTTCCCTCGGCGCTCGATGCGGTCGGCTTCCTGGCGGCCATCACCGCGCGTCTCGCCGAAGCCGGCATCAGCGTGAATGCTGTTTCGGCGTTCCACCACGACCATCTCTTCGTACCCGTTGACCATGCGCATGAGGCGATAGCCGTTCTGCAAGAGCTGTCCATAGCAACGTAGAATGGGTAGAGCGCAGCGAAACCCATCAAGCTCCATCCACGCGGCAAGGACGATGGGTTTCGCTGCGCTCTCCCCATCCTACAGTCCCTCAATCCGCGACTGCGACCGCCTCGATCTCGATCAGCCATTCCGGCGCGGCGAGCGCGGAGACGCCGACGAGCGTCGAGGCCGGCGGCTCCATGCCTTCGAAAAAGGCGGAGCGGGCCTTGCCGATGATCGGGCGCAGCTCCGGCTTGTAGTTCACGACGAACGTCGTGATCTTGACGATGTTGGCGTAGGTCGCCCCCGCCGCCTTCAGCGCGAGGCCGAGGTTCTGCATCACCTGCGTCGTCTGCGCGGCGATATCGCCCTCGCCGACGATGCGCCCCTCCTCATCCACCGACACCTGGCCGGAGATGTAGATGGTGCGCGCACCGGTCGCGGTCACGACGTGGGAATAGGCCGGATTGTGATGCAGGCCGCTGGGGCGGAGATGGTCGAGCTTCGGCATGGGCTGGCTCCCGGAATTCGTGGTTCGGAGGAGCGTAGCTGGAGAGCGAGCTGAGAGCTAGCCCGTCATTGCGAGGAGCGAAGCGACGAAGCAATCCAGAATCGTTCCGCGGAGGGATTCTGGATTGCTTCGCGGAGCCTGTCATCGGGCCGCGCGCCGCGCGGACCCGTTGGCTCGCAATGACGGAGGAGAGAGCACGCCCCCTCAATTGCAGGGCTTGCTATCCTTGACGTCGAACTTGCCCATCGAACCCGAGATCACGAAATCGTTGTAGTCGAGCACGAGCTGGCGCGAGACGCCGTTCTCGTAGAGCTCGAACGACATCGCATAGACCGGCGTCTGCTCGCCCTCTTTCTGCTGGGCGTCGCGATCGAAATAGCTGACGGTGACGGGCCAGCGCTTCATCGATTTCATGTGCTCGTCCGAGGTCGACGGATCGGACGAGGTGGCGCGGTCGGCGGGGATCGGCTGGCCGATCACGGTCAGCGTGTTGTAGACTTTCTGGCCGTCGTCCGAGCCGTCATAGACGGAGAGCTCGAGCAGCGACTTGCCTTCCTTGGCGGCGGCGATGATGCGCTGGATCTGCTCGGTCGGGAACACGATCTTGCCGTCGAGTGTAAAGCTCTTCGGCGCCGGCAGCTTCAGCTTGACGTTTATGTGGTCGCCGTCGCGCTCGGCCGAACCGTCGACGCGGCCGGCATCCACCTCGTTCATGCGCGTCTCGATCTTGAAGCGGTAGCTCTTGCCGGCGGCGTCCTCCCAGGAATTGGAGCGGAGGTCGCTGAGCGTGACCTTGCCCTCGCCGCTGTCGAGCTCGGAAACCTGGCGGAATTCCGAGGTATAGCCCTCGCAGGCGTTCCCCGTGAAATTGTAGAGGATGCGGCCGCGGGCACTGTTGACCGAATTGGAGCGCGATTTGACGAGATTGAGGTCATACAGCGCCTGGTGCGCGAGGAACGGACCATTGGCGGCCAACGCCCCGCCGCCGGGGCCGAAAGCGGCCGCCGCGAGCGCCATCACACCGAGCGAAGTCCGGAAAAGGTGCACCATGTCTGTTCCCTGAGGAAAGCGCAGATTCGACATTTTAATGACCGTTCCATTGCGTCGCAACTGAGGCCGTTTCACGTAAAGTTGCCCCTTCGCGTTGGCCAGCCTCAACAAAATGCGCCCCCTTCCGGTTGCTTGCATGTGACGGCACGATGGGCGAAACAGGGCGCGCCCGGCCTTCAAACGGACGCGCCGGGGCAATGATTTTGGACAACGAGGTCGGACATGGCGGGCACGGTCGAGCAGAAACTGGCGGAACAGGGCATCAAGCTGCACGAGGCGCCCACTCCCGTCGCCAACTACGTCCCGTTCGTGCGCACCGGCAATCTGCTGTTCGTCTCCGGCCAGGTCTGCTTCGACCCCGCCGGCAAGCTGATCGCCAAGGGCAAGCTCGGTGCTGGGGTCTCCATTGAAGAGGGCGCGGCGGCCGCGCGTGGCTGCGCGGTGAACCTGCTGGCCCAGGTCAAGGCGGCGCTCGGCGATCTCGACAAGGTCGTGCGGGTGGTGCGCCTCGGCGGCTTCATCAACTCGGCGCCAGACTTCCTCGACGGGCCGAAGGTGCTCAACGGCGCCTCCGACCTGATGGTCGCCGCCTTCGGCGACAAGGGCCGCCATGCCCGGACCACCGTCGGGGTCGCCTCGTTGCCCGCCGATGCGGCGGTCGAGGTCGAAGGCGTGTTCGAGGTCGCCTGACACGAATGCGCGCTCCGGATTGGCTGACAGCCCGGCCGGTCGCCCATCGCGGCCTGCACGACATTTCGCGCGGCATCGTCGAGAACATGCCGGCCGCGGTGCAGGCTGCGATTGCGGGCAATTTCACGATCGAGGTCGATATCCAGCTCTCGTCCGACGGCGAGGCCATGGTGCATCACGATCACGCGCTGGGCCGCCTCACCGAGGCCACCGGGGACGTCATCTCGAAGACCGCGGCGGAGCTGAAGGCGGTCAGGTTCAGGGACACCGACGAGCGGATGATGTCGCTCAGCGACCTCTGCGCCATCGTCGCTGGGCGCGTACCGCTGGTGATCGAGGTGAAGAGTCATTTTGGCGGCGACCGCAAGCTGGTGAAGCGGATGGCTGAAGTCTTGGCGTCCTATGACGGCCCGGCGGTCGGCATGTCGTTCGATCCCGACCAGGTGCTGGCGCTGCGCCAATTGCTGCCCTCCCGTCCGCGCGGCATCGTCGCGCAACGGACCTATGAGGATGAGTATTGGGCTGACCTGACGCAGCAGCAGCGCGACAGCATGCTGTACCTGCGCCACGGCTTCCAGACCCAGCCCCACTTCGTCGCTTTCAAGGTCGACCACCTCCCGGCCCCCGCCCCCTGGATCGCCCGCAACGTCTTCGGCTGCGCCCTGCTCGGCTGGACCGTGCGCACCCCGGAGCAGCGGACGCGGGTCGCCCAGTATGCGGATCAGATGATCTTCGAGGGGTTTGTGCCGTAGAGGCGTCGTCGTCGCCGCACATAAGCTCTCGTGTCCCGGACGCGCTGCAACGCATCGCTGTGCAGAGCCGGACCCATCTCTCCGCGAGCGCGCTGCCACCTGGCCCCCGGCTCAGCAGCGCACCACCAGGTATTGCGCTGCGTCCGGGGCACGAGACCTGTGTTCCTCCACCCCTTGAAGTCGCTGCTGCAATGCACGATCTTGGGCGCAATGGCATCATCCGACATTACGCTCGAGGCCGTACCATCCATCGGCGAAGTCTCGCCCGAGGATTGGGACGCCTGCGCCAATCCCGGCAAGGCTTGCAAGGGGCATGGCCTGGGAACCTCATCCGTCCTTCCAGGCGATTCCCTCGGCCTCTCAAGTCCTGCCTATAACCCCTTCGTCTCGCACGCATTTCTATCCGCCGCCGAGAAATCGGGTTCGGCGACCATCCGCACCGGCTGGGGTCCGCGGCATCTGGTGGCCAAGCTCGACGGCCGCGTCGTCGGCGTCGTGCCCTGCTATCTGAAATCGCACTCGCAAGGCGAATACGTCTTCGACCGCGGCTGGGCAGACGCTTATGAGCGCGCGGGCGGGCGCTACTATCCAAAGCTCCAGGTCTCGGTGCCGTTCACCCCGGCCACGGGACCGCGGTTGCTGGTCCGCGACGGCATCGACCGCGAGCGGATCACTGAGGCGCTGGCGAGCGGGCTGGTGGCGCTGTGCGGCGTCAGCAAGGCGTCCTCGGTCCACGTCACCTTCGCGCGCGAGGCCGAATGGAAGCTGCTCGCAGAGCACGGCTTCCTCCAGCGCACCGACCAGCAGTTCCACTGGCACAACGAGGGGTTTACGAGCTTCGACGATTTCCTGGCGACGCTGAACTCCCGCCACCGCAAATCGATCAAGCGCGAGCGGCGCGACGCGCTGGCCGCGGGGATCACGATCCACTGCCTCACGGGCAAGGACATCACCGAGGACGCCTGGGATGCCTTCTTCGAATTCTACATGGAGACCGGCTCGCGAAAATGGGGCCGGCCTTACCTGACGCGCGAGTTCTTCTCACTGATCGGCGAGACCATGAGCGCGGACGTGCTGCTGGTGATGGCCCGCCGCAACGGCCGCTGGATCGCGGGTGCGATCAACTTCATCGGCTCGGACACGCTGTTCGGCCGCAACTGGGGCGCGGTCGAGCATCATCCGTTCCTGCATTTCGAGGTCTGCTACTATCAGGCGATCGACTTCGCGATCAGACACGGCCTGAAGCATGTCGAGGCCGGCGCGCAGGGCGAACACAAGATCGCGCGCGGCTACCTGCCGCGTACCACCTACTCCGCCCACTTCATCGCCGATCCGGGCCTGCGCCGCGCCATCGACGATTACCTCAAGCGCGAGCGCGCCTATGTCGCGGAGGCCGGACGGGAGCTCGCCGAGCTCGGCCCGTTCCGCAAGGGCGCCGATGAGGCGCCTTGACGCCTCGCCGCCGCTGGTGACAGTAAGTGCAAAATCTCGAGGAGCCGCCGAGGAGCTATCATGACCGCCTACGACACCAACAACATCTTCGCAAAGATTCTGCGCGGCGAGCTGCCCTGCTACAAGGTCTACGAGGACGAGCACGTGCTGGCCTTCCTCGACATCATGCCGCGCACGCCCGGCCACACCCTCGTGATCCCCAAGGCCCCTGCCCGCAACATCCTCGACATCAAGCCGGACGACTACGCCCATGTCGCCCGCGCCGCGCACAAGATCGCGGCCGCCGCGATGAAGGCGTTCAACGCTGACGGCATCACCGTGCAGCAGTTCAACGAGCCTGCCGGAGGACAGGTGGTGTTTCACCTGCACATGCATGTGATGCCACGCCACGACGGCGTCGCCATGCTGCCGCCAGCGAGCCGCATGGAAGACGCCAAGGTGCTGGAAGAGCACGCGGCCAAGCTGATCGCGGCGTTGAAGGGTTGATCGTCATTCCGGGGCGCGCGTAGCGCGAGCCTGGAATCCATTTCACCACCGTCTCGCCGCCCAATGGATTCTCAGGTGCGCAATTGCGCACCATAGCTCGTGGCTTCGGCACGCCCCGGAATGACGGAGGAAATCACTCCATCTCGAAATCGCCCTTCTGCGGCGCGGCCAGTGGCGTGAACTCGCAGCGGTCGGGCTTGAGATCGATCAGCGGTGTGTTGTCGAGGCAATCGAGCCCACGCACCAGGATCGCATTGCCCTCGATGCCGACCAGCTTCACGATCGACGTGCCGATCGGGTTGGGCCGAACCGGCGAGCGCAGCGAGAACGTGCCGCGGGTCTTCTCGTTATTCTTCGGGCTTTGCAGGATGATGTCGCGGCGCGACTGGTCGAGCCAGTAGAGCACTTCGAGATTGCTGTAGAAATCGACGCCCTTGATCGCTGGCACGAACGGCTCGAAGATCTCGAGCCGGCATATCGGGCCGTCCTGACGCCCCTGCCGCGGCGTTTCCAGGCGCGACGTCCAGGGCGTGCGGATACGGCCGATGAAGACGAGGCCGGCATCCTGCGTCGGCGGCAGCTCGATGGCGACCTCGCCCTCGCGTAGCTCCTGTTCGCGAACCATGTTTCAGTTCCTTGCTGTTCGCCGGCGGTTTTAGCCCAACCACCACTTGCCGGCCAGCATGAAGACTTCGCCCGTGACCACGCCGGCGAAGATCGAGCGGCGGGTCAGCAGGAAGACGACGAGTCCGGCGCCGACCGCGCCATAGCGCAGCACGTCAGGTACAGTGGAAAGCGCCCCTGGCGGCTCCACCACGATCTGGGCGATGACACCGGCCAGGATCGCGGTCGCGACCGCCCGCACCCAGACCAGGAGCTCCGAGCCCTCGTCGATGCCGCCGCCGAACCACAGCCCCAGCATGCGCCAGATCTGGTTCGGAACGACGCCGGCGACGAACAGCACGGCGAGCGCGTGCCAGTCGCCGATGAGCTGTGCAAAGCTCATGCGCGCACCTCCCGCCACCAATGCACGCCATAAGCGATCGTGCCGGCCGCGACACCGCTGACGAGGATGTCGAGGCCGGAGTTCATCCTGGCGGCCAGCGGATAGAGCACGATCCCGAGCGCCAGCGCGACGACGTCGGCGACCTCGCGGCTGTTGCGCGCGGTCGAGAACAGGAAGGACAGCGGCGTCAGCAGCAGGATCGCCGCTCCCAGCGTCTGGGTCAGATTGGCGGCGAGGAAATAGCCGACGGTGTTGGCGACGAGGCACACCGATACGAGGCCACAGCCGAGCCCGTGGACGAAGGCGATGCGCCGCTCCCGCGGCACAAGCGGCAGGAAGCGATGGCACTCGACCCACAGCGTCACCGCCGTCAGATGCGCGGCGAAGACCAGCTCGCGTCGTTTCGTCGTCGGCGTCCGCATCAGCGGCAGCACCGACACGACCATCGGAAACAGCCGAATGGCGCTCACCGTCACCGCGATCGCGGACTGGATGATGGTCGCGCCCGAGCCGAGCGTCGTGATGAGAATGATCTGCGCGGGACCGGCCCAGACGAACAGCGTCGAGGCGAGCGCCCAGACCAGGCTGAAATGGGTGTCGTGAGCAAGCGCGCCGATGCCGAGATAGGTCACGAACAGCACGATGGTGAGGATCGTCTGCGTGATCGAACGCAGTCCCCACGCAAACGCGCGCCACGGACTTTGCCATTGAGGGGAATCGAGCGGAGGAAGCGCCACGGGAGTGTCGATCGGGGTTACGGAATCGTGCCTGCATAACGGGCAATGGGGGCATCCGCGTCAAGGAAGCCGGCGGCGGGGCTGGCATGCGTAGCGCCGACACCCACAGCGGTCATTCCCGGGCGGGACGAAATCGCGAGCTATGGTGCGCAATTGCGCACCTGAGAATCCATTGGGCCGCAGAGACTGCCGTGCGAGGGATTCCGGGCTCGCGCCGAAGAGGGCGCGCCCCGGAATGACCAGCGGAGAGAGACGCGCCCTACCCGCTCACACCCTTGTTCTTCAGCACGAAGCAGGCGCCGCCTGCCTTGCGGATGCGGTTGCACAGATCATCGGCCTCGGCTCTGGTATCCGCGCCGATACGGACCTGGTAGAAGGCGCGCGTGCCGCGGCTGCGCATCACCGAGCTTAGCAGGCTCGGGTCACGCTCGCCGATCACGGCGCTCAGTTTCGTGACCGCCCTGGAATACATCGCCAGCGCCTTGTTGCGGTCGAAGCCGGCCGCGAGCTGCACCCCCCAGATCTTTGCAGCGGCAAGCTCCACATGCTGCTCGAGCTCGGCGACAAACGGGTTCGGCGCGCGCTTGAGCAGCGCCATCAGATCACGGCAGCTCGTCGGAGGTGAACTCGGCGGCCCCTTGCCGGTGCTGCCTGCCTTGGCCCAGGCATCGACGCTGGTGCCGGTGATGGCGAAGACGTAGTTGCGGGTTTGCTCCGGCATCGGCCCGGTGCCAGCAAGCCATTCCTGCACACGCCGCGGACCAGCATTGTAGGCCGCCGCGGCGAGGCCGAGATTGCCGAACTGGTTGCGCAGCTCGTTCAAAAACTCGGCAGACTTCGGCAATGCCTGCACCGGATTGAATGGATTGAGCAGCCCGCGCTCGCTTGCAGTCCCCGGCATGAACTGCGCGATCCCTTGTGCGTGCTCGCCGTTGCGCGTCATGGGGCCGACCGCATCGGCCTGGAAGCGGCTCTCCTGCCAGATCACCCGGGCGAAAAATTCGAGCGGGAGATTGGCATCGCGCGCAGCCGCCTCCACGATCAGGCAGATCGACTCCCGCGTGTCGCTCTCGCGCGCGTCTGCGGGCTTCTCCGCAGGCTTCGCGGGTTCCTCGGCATTGGAAGGCACGACGGGGGACGGCGTTTCCTCCGCGAGCACCGGCGACAGCACGACGGCGTGGCACAAGACTGCGATGACCCGAGCTATTCGCATGGCATTGACGCTATCGGACAAATCGGACCTTGACTTGGAACCCCAGCCAACTAGCACAAGCGGCAGTATCAACGCAGGTCGCGCCCGAATGGTGACAATCTTTTTTGATCTCGACGGCACGCTGACCAATCCCAAGCCGGGGATCACGCGATCCATCCAATACGCGCTGGAGCGGCTCAACCAGCCTGTCCCGAGCGAGGACGAGCTGACCTGGTGCATCGGGCCGCCGCTGCATGCAAGCTTGAAAAAGCTCACCGGATCCGACGAACTCGCCGACCGCGCGCTGCTGCTCTATCGGGAGCGCTTCAGCGATATCGGCCTTTTCGAGAACGAAGCCTATGCCGGCATCATGGACACCCTCACGAGGCTTGCTGCGACAACACCGCGCATGTTCGTCGCGACCAGCAAGCCTGCGGTCTACGCCACCCGCATCGTCGATCATTTCGGCCTGAAGCCGTACTTCGAGCGCGTGTTCGGCTCCGAGCTCGACGGCACCCGCGTCGACAAGCGCGACCTGCTCCGCTATGCGCTCGACGAGGCCAGGATCGACGCGAACAACGCGATCATGATCGGCGACCGCAGCCATGACGTGGTGGGAGCCAGGACCAACGGCATGACCGCAATCGGCGTGCTCTATGGCTATGGCAGCGAGGCCGAGCTGCGCGATGCCGGCGCGCACCATATCTGCGCCGCACATCCCGAACTGCTAGGACATTGTGTGGCTTGACGTAAGCCCGTCTTCGCCCAGCGACGCTCAGCTTGCCGCCGCCGCGATCTCCGTGGGCTCGACGGTGTCGACCGGCAGCGCGAACTGCTCGACGCGCTGGTACCGCTTCTTGTTGAGCAGAAGCCGCGTCACGTCGGGCCGCGAATAGTGGCCGGCCGGGTCAGCGGCGTTCTTGGCGACGCCGATCGCGCCAAGGTCGATCTCGGCGATCAGCAGCCCTTCCTGGGCCGGCGCCAACTTCTCGCCGATCTGGCTGCCATCGGGGCCGTAGATCGCGGCAAACCCGCCGCCGGCATGCAGCAGCGCATGCTTGTCCGGCCGGTCGCAGAGCTCGTCGATCATGGCCTGCGACACCGTCGCGCAAGGCGCCAGCACGAAGCAGGAGCCCTCCACCGCGTAGACGCGCGAGGCGGCGTTGTTGACCTCGGCACCCAGCGCCGGCGCGAAGGGATCGTAGAGCGAGAAGCTCGGCCAGGCCGCGACATGGACCTGCTCGTTCTGGGCATACATCGCGTATTTCGACAGCGGCTGGAGATGCTCCCAGCAGCACAGTGCGCCGAGACGGCCGATGTCGGGTCGCGCATGCACGGCAAGGTCGCTGCCGTCGCCCTCGCCATAGACGGTGCGCTCGGCATGGGTCGGCCGCAGCTTGCGGCGCTTTGCGATGGTCTCGCCGTCGGGCCCGATCAGCCATTGCGCGAGATAGAGGCTGCCGCCATCGCGTTCGGACAGGCCGACCACGGCGGTGAGCTTTGCCTTGCGCACGGCCTCGCGCAGCCGCTCGGCCTGCGGGCTGTCGTAGGACAGCGAATTGTCGAAATAGCGCTGCACGAAGCCGCGGCCGATCGCCCAGGCCGGCGAGTCCATCCAGATATGCCAGGGGTAACCGGGGATGAAGGCCTCGGGAAAGGCGATCAGCTTGGCGCCCTTTTCCGCGGCCTCCCTGATCAGGGCGATCGACTTGTCGATCGAGGCGTCGAGATCGAGCCAGGCCGGCGCCGCCTGCACCACCGCGACCTTGTATTTCGGATGCTCGATGCCCATTCCCGCCTCCATTGCCGGTTGATCGGAAACCTCGTCCGATGCAGTCTATTTGGCCAAGCCGGGCGGCCGGGCGCTCGACCACGGCGGAACAAAAACTCGACTGGGAAGGGACCGTGGGCCGGTACGGCATTTGCCTCTGGCAGGCTGGATCCCCGGCGATTTTGCGGGATGTGAAAGGGAGGCTGTCCAGATGACAATCCAGTTCACGACCGACGGCAGCCCCGGCTATCGGCGGCTCGCCCTCTGGCAGGACATCGTCTGCGACGTCTTCGTCGGCCTTGACTGCAAGTCCGACCTCGGCAGCGCCTTTCGCGGCTCGGTCACGCAGGCTTCGCTCGGCAAGGCCGCATGCTCCGAAGTCTGCTCGGACCGCCAGCACGTGTTCCGCACGCCCTCTCGCATCGCGCGCTCGGGCCAGGATTTTGTTCTCATTGCCCTCGGCAATCGCGGCAGCGGCGGCGTTGTGCAGGACGGCCGGGAGACCGTGATCCATCCCGGCGAGTTCGCGCTCTATGACACCACGCGTCCGTATGAGCTGAAGTTCAACGACGCCTTCACACAGACCATCTTCAAGGTGCCGCGCGAGATGCTGCGGCGCCGGCTCGGCGGCACCGAAACGCTGACTGCGATGTCGTTCGGGGCCGACGCGCCGCTCGAGCGGCTCGCCTATGATTTCATCTTCCGGCTTTGCCAGAGCGCGGACGGGCTGGCCCCGGACACCGCCGCCGCGCTGTCGGAGCAGGCGGTCGATCTGCTCGCCATGGCTTTGAGCGAGCGGCTCGGCAGGACATCGCTGCCGTCCTCGACCCACCGCTCGGCCCTGCTTTACCGGTTGAAGGCGCACATCCGCGCGCATCTCTCCGATCCCGACCTCTCGCTCGCGGAGACCGCCGGCGCGCTCGGCATCTCGCCGCGCTACGTCAACGATCTTCTCGCCGACGAGGACACTTCCTTCCAGCGCCATGTCCTTGCCGAACGCCTCGCCCGATGCCGGCGCGACCTCGCTTCGCCCGTGCTCGCCCACCGCCACATCAGCGAGATCGCGTTCGGCTGGGGCTTCAACGACCTCTCGCATTTCGGCCGCGTCTTCCGCGAGCATTTCGGAATGTCGCCGCGCGACTTCCGGCAGAGCCAGTTGCGGCATTGAGATCGCTTTCAGTCAGCGATCCCCTGCACGACCAGGCCATCCCGAAGCAAGGCCGGTATGTGAGCGCGTGATAGGACGCAGCGCCTGCTTGCATTACCATCGGCCCGCAAGGCCGCATCGATCAACCAGCGGCCAGCCGAGGAGCACATCGATGGAATACCGACGCTTGGGCAGTTCAGGCCTCATGGTGCCCGCCCTCAGTCTTGGCACCGGCACCTTCGGCGGCGTCGGCCGCCTTGCGGCTTGGGGCACGACCGACGCGACCGAAGCGCGGCGCCTTCTGGACATCTGCCTCGAGGCCGGCGTGTCGATGTTCGACACCGCGAATGTCTACTCTCTCGGCGAATCCGAGCGGGTGCTTGGCGAAGCAATCAAGGGCCGCCGCGACAAGGTTCTGATCTCGACCAAGGCGACCTTCCGCTTCGGCGAGGGCCCCAACGATATCGGCTCGTCGCGGCAGCATCTGCTCGCGGCCGTCGACGGTTCGCTCAGCCGGCTCGGCACTGACTGCATCGACCTGTTCCAGCTGCACGGCTTCGACGCCTTCACCCCGCCTGAAGAGGTGCTCGCAACACTCGACGTGCTCGTGCGCGCCGGCAAGATCCGCTATGTCGGCGTCTCGAATTTCTCGGGCTGGCACCTGATGAAATCGCTCGCCGTCGCCGACAAGCACGGCTTTCCGCGCTACGTCGCCAACCAGACCTACTATTCGCTGATCGGGCGCGATTACGAATGGGAGTTGATGCCGCTCGGGCTCGACCAGGGGTTGGGTGCCGTGGTCTGGTCGCCGCTCGGATGGGGACGTCTCACCGGAAAAATCCGCCGTGGCCAGCCGAAGCCGGAAGTAAGCCGGCTGCCCAAGACGGCCGAGTTCGGACCGCCCGTGCCGGACGAACATGTCTACCGTGTCGTCGAGGCCATCGACGAAATCGCGAAGGAGACGGGCAAGAGCGTCTCGCAGATCGCACTCAACTGGCTGCTCCAGCGTCCGACCGTTTCGACGCTGATCATCGGCGCGCGCAACGAGACCCAGCTGCGCGAAAATCTCGGTGCGGTCGGCTGGTCCTTGACCAAGGACCAGGTCGCAAAGCTCGATGCCGCGAGCACGGTGACGCTGCCCTATCCCTATTGGCACCAGCGCGTGACCTTCACCGAGCGGAATCCGCCGGCCGTGTAGGACAGTTGAGCTGCATCAAGCCCGCCTGCGTCGGCCGTGACACGCTGCCACGCGCGATGCTGCCGCGCCGATTTGCCGTGAAGGCCCTGCGCCGGGAATGATGGACATGAGCGATGAATAGGATCGCGCCAGCGCTGCTGGCCGTTGGCGTTCTGTGGAGCACGGCAAGTCAAGCCCTGGATCGCGAACAGCGGCGCGCCGAAGCAATGCTGCAACGGATGTGCGCGGAGTGCCATACGGTCGGCAGGACGGGCAAGAGCCGGAACGAGCTGGCTCCGCCCTTCCGGAACCTCAGCGAGAACAAACTCTACGACCCCGACTTCATGCAGCGCCTCCAGGACGGCTACAGCAGCATCCACCGCTCGATGCCCACGGCTCGGTTCGGCCGAGACGACGCCGAGGCCGTGGTAAGCTACCTCAAGGCGATTCAGGAACCACGGAAGCCGAAACAGCACTGAAACTGCGCAGGCTTTGGCTGGAACCATCCCGGGTCGGATCAGGTTGCGGACCAGCAACCGCGTCTCGAGCAAGCACGCTTCACGATGTCATCGACCACCATCGAGCATGCCGACGGCCTGCCGCAGCCACAGCGCAACCAGGCGGTGCTGACGATTGCGCTCGGCATCATCATGGCGGTGGTCGACAGCGCCATCGCCAACGTCGCGCTGCCGACGATCGCGGCCGACCTCGATGCAAGCCCGGCCTTCTCGATCTGGATCGTCAACGGCTACCAGCTCGCGATCACGATCTCACTGCTGCCACTGGCTTCGCTCGGCGAGATCGTCGGCTATCGCCGCGTCTATCTGGTCGGACTGGTGCTGTTCACGCTGGCCTCCGCATTGTGCGCGCTGGCGCACACGCTGCCGCTGCTGACGGCCGCGCGCATCCTCCAGGGCTTTGGCGCGGCCGGCATCATGAGCGTCAACGCGGCGCTGGTGCGCTTCACCTATCCGCGCAGCCAGCTCGGCCGCGGCATCGGGCTCAACGCGCTCGTGGTCGCCTTCTCGGCTGCTGTCGGACCGACGCTCGCCGCCGGTATCCTGGCCGTCGGAAGCTGGCCCTGGCTGTTCGCCATCAACGTGCCCCTCGGCGCGGTGACATTCCTGATCGGCCTGCGCAGCCTGCCGCACACCAAGCCAGCCAACCGTTCCTTCGACTGGCAGAGCGCGGGCCTGTCCGCGATCACGTTCGGTGTCGGCATCGCCGCTGTCGACAGCGTCGGTCATGGCGAGGCCGCCATCACCTGCCTCGCACAATTCGCCATCGCCATCGTCGCCGGCGTGCTGCTGATCTATCGCGAAACCCACATGAGCTCGCCGCTCTTGCCGGTCGATCTGTTGCGCATTCCGGTGTTCGCGCTGTCGATAGCGACCTCGATCGCATCATTCTGCGGGCAGATGCTGGCCTTCGTCGCGATCCCCTTCTATCTCCAGAGCCGCTTCGGCTATTCGGCCGTGCATATGGGCCTCTTGATCACGCCCTGGCCGATCGCGGTGGCGTTCGCGGCCCCCCTCGCCGGCCGCCTCGTCGAGCATTATCCGGCCGGCCTGCTCGGCGGCATCGGGCTCACGCTGTTCGCCTGCGGTCTCGCCGCGCTGGCCTTCCTGCCCGCAAGCCCGACCCCGTTCGACGTGATCTGGCGCATGGCGCTGGCCGGTGCCGGCTTCGGCCTGTTCCAGACCCCGAACAACCGCACCATGATCGCGGCCGCCCCGCGCGAGCGCGCCGGCGGCGCCAGCGGGATGCTGGGCACGGCGCGCCTGCTCGGCCAAACCACGGGGGCAGCGCTGGTGGCGCTGCTGCTCGGACGGTATCCGGTTGAGGGCACCAGGCTGGCGCTCCTCGTCGGCGTCGGATTTGCGCTCTGCGGCGCGGTGCTGAGCATGCTGCGGCTGTCTCCCGCGGGCGCGCGCGGCGCCGAGCACGTCCGCGTCCAGGACGACCAGCGCCTGCGAGGAGACTAGAAGGCACCACGTCCGGGCTACCGCTGTTTTCGTGCACAACTGTTGCGCGGCTTAACTATCGCGACGTATGACGTATTGCCATCCCGCTTTGGTTGCGCTTCAGTGGCGCCGGGACAGGGGCATTTCATGCGTTTATTTGGAATTGTGGCGCTCAGCGTCATGCTGGGCGGCTGCGCGTCGGTCACGCGTGGCACGACCGAGAATATCAGCATCTCATCAACACCGTCAGGCGTGGAAGCCGTGGTCTCCGGGCTCGAAGTGCCGACCACCTGCACCACTCCTTGCGCCGTCGTCGCCAAGCGTAGCGCGGACATCACGATCACCTTCGAGAAGGAGGGCTACCAATCCCAGACGGTGCAGCTCACCAAGGAAGTGTCGGGTACCGGCGCCGCCGGGTTCGCCGGCAATCTCCTGGCTGGCGGCCTCATCGGCATGGGCGTCGATGCCGCAACGGGGGCGGCCACCGATCACAAGCCGAATCCAGTGATCGTGACGATGCAGCCGTCAACCCCGCACGCCGCACCGCGCACTCCGAGAAAGCCACGGCCGCCACGCGCGCCGGAGGCTGGAACCTAATGCCGCTGGTTCGGCGTCCGCATAAGAAAAGGCCGGCTTCGCAGCCGGCCTTTTCAATTCATGGCGTGCGGATCAAGCCTTGACCAGCGGGCCCTTGGAGGTCGGCCCCTTCGAGCCGCCGGGACCGCCCGGCTTCGACTTGCCCGGCGGACGCTTGCGAGCACCGGGCAGCTTCTCCTGCTTCGGCGTGACCGGCCCCTCGACGAACTCGAAGCCGATCTTCTCCTTGGTCTCGTCGGCCTCGTCCTTGACGAGAACAACGCGGACGTGACCGCCGCCCTTCAGCTTGCCGAACAGCACCTCGTCGGCCAGCGGCTTCTTGATGTGCTCCTGGATCACGCGGGCCATCGGGCGCGCGCCCATCTGCTCGTCGTAGCCGTGCTGGACCAGCCAGGTCTTGGCCGGCTCGGACAGCTCGATCGTGACGTCGCGATCGCCGAGCTGCGCTTCGAGCTGAAGCACGAACTTCTCGACCACGGTGCCGATCACCTCGACGCTGAGATGGCCGAACGAGACGATGGCATCCAGACGGTTGCGGAATTCCGGCGCGAACTGCCGGTTGATCGCCTCGTGGTCGTCGCCTTCCCGCTTCGAACGGGTGAAGCCGAACGCCTGCTTGGCGAGATCCGAAGCACCCGCGTTCGTGGTCATGATCAGGATCACGTTACGGAAGTTGACCTGCTTGCCGTTGTGGTCGGTGAGCCGGCCGTGATCCATGATCTGCAGCAGCACGTTGTAGAGGTCGGGATGCGCCTTCTCGATTTCGTCGAGCAGCACCACGCAATGCGGATGCTGGTCGACGCCGTCGGTCAGCAGGCCCCCCTGATCGAAGCCGACATAGCCGGGAGGCGCGCCGATCAGGCGCGACACGGTGTGCCGCTCCATGTATTCGGACATGTCGAAGCGCAGGAGCTCGACGCCGAGCGACGCCGCGAGCTGTTTTGCCACTTCCGTCTTGCCGACGCCGGTGGGACCGGAGAAGAGGTAACAGCCGATCGGCTTCTCCGGCTCGCGCAGGCCCGCGCGTGCGAGCTTGATCGAGGCGGCAAGCGACTCGATCGCCTTGTCCTGACCGAAGACGGTGCGCTTCAGGGTCTGCTCGAGATGCTTGAGCACCTCGGCGTCGTCCTTCGACACGCTCTTCGGCGGGATCCGCGCCATCGAGGCGATCGTGGTCTCGATCTCCTTGATGCCGATGGTCTTCTTGCGCTTGTTCTCGGCGACCAGCATCTGCGCCGCACCCGACTCGTCGATCACGTCGATCGCCTTGTCCGGCAGCTTGCGGTCGTGGATGTAGCGTGAGGAGAGTTGAACGGCGGCTTCAATCGCCTCGTTGGTGTACTTCAGCCGGTGGTAGTCCTCGAAATACGGCTTGAGGCCCTTGAGGATCGCAATCGCGTCCTCGACGGTCGGCTCGTTGATGTCGATCTTCTGGAAGCGCCGCACCAGCGCGCGGTCCTTCTCGAAGTGCTGGCGATATTCCTTGTAGGTGGTCGAGCCCATGCAGCGGATGGTGCCCGACGCCAGCGCCGGCTTGAGCAGGTTCGAAGCATCCATCGCCCCGCCCGACGTGGCGCCCGCACCGATCACGGTGTGGATCTCGTCGATGAACAGGATGGCGTTGGGATGCGCCTCGAGCTCCTTCAGCACCTGCTTGAGGCGCTCCTCGAAGTCGCCGCGATAGCGCGTGCCCGCGAGCAGCGTGCCCATGTCCAGCGAGAACACGGTCGCGGCCGCAAGCACCTCAGGCACCTCGCTGTCGACGATGCGCTTGGCAAGGCCCTCCGCAATCGCGGTCTTGCCGACGCCGGCTTCGCCGACGAACAGCGGGTTGTTCTTCTGGCGGCGGCACAGCACCTGGATCGCGCGGTTAATCTCGGAATTGCGTCCGATCACCGGGTCGATCTTGCCGTCGCGCGCCTTCTTGTTGAGGTTGACGCAATAGGTCTCGAGCGCCTCGCCCTTCTTCTTGGCGTCCTCGCTGCCTTTGGTCTCGGTCTCCTCGTCGACGCCGCGCACGGGGCGCGCCTCGGACACGCCCGGCCGCTTGGCAATGCCGTGGCTGATGTAGTTGACCGCGTCATAGCGCGTCATGTCCTGCTCCTGCAGGAAATACGCGGCATGACTCTCGCGCTCGGCAAAGATCGCGATCAGCACGTTGGCGCCGGTCACCTCTTCGCGACCGGAGGATTGCACGTGGATCACCGCGCGCTGGATCACGCGCTGGAAACCAGCGGTCGGCTTGGCGTCGTCGGCGCCATCCGTCACCAGATTCTCGAATTCGGTCTCAAGGTAGTTGACGAGGCTCGTGCGGAGCTTGTCGAGATCGACGCTGCAGGCGCGCATGACGGCGGCTGCATCGGAGTCGTCGATCAGTGAGAGCAAAAGATGCTCGAGCGTCGCGTATTGGTGATGACGCTCGTTTGCGATCGCCAGCGCACGATGCAGGGATTGTTCAAGGCTTTGGGAAAAAGTCGGCATTCGCGTCCTCTATGGCCCCCACCATCATGATCGTCCTCGCCCGGTCAGGCAACAACAACCTTTGTCACATATAGTTATACAAGACCGCGGCGAAAGACCGGTTCCGCGACTCGGCGGCGACACACCTGCGGTATTTTCAATGCAAAACCCGTTCCGATTTGGGCAGGATCGGCGCCGGCGCGAAATTCCGTAGTTTCCGGCGGCAACGGGACTCGCGCGCAGCCGTGACTGCAGCAATCACGCCGCGACTTGCACAAGAGCCGGCTTCAAACGCGCCGCAAGGCGTCCTACTTCTTTTCCATCACGCATTGCAGTGGATGCTGGTGCTTGCGGGCAAAGTCCATCACCTGCGTCACCTTGGTCTCGGCGATCTCATAGGTGAACACGCCGCACTCGCCGATGCCGTGATGATGGACGTGCAGCATGATCTTGGTCGCCGCTTCGACGTCCTTGTTGAAGAACTTCTCCAGCACGTGGACGACGAATTCCATCGGCGTGTAGTCGTCGTTCAGGATCAGCACGCGATACAGGTTCGGCCGTTTGGTCTTGGGCTTGACCTTGGTGATGACCGAAGTGTTCGGACCCGAGGGGCTGCCCGAACGGTTCTCGTCATTGCTCATGCGAGGAGCGTCGGCGGCGGCTGGCGCGGACAGGTCGATACTGAAAGTCAATTGCGGCATGGCACAGGCGTTCAAATTCCCCACGGAAGCGCATTGCGGTCGCCGCGCGACTCCGCCCTTCGGAGCCTGGCGCAGGCGCGCCGCCTTGTTGGATCGCCGCTCCCGACACATCCGGCTCGAGCCGGACCGTTCGCCAGCAATATGGGCCTGCCCACGGCTGGCCGCAAGCATGCGGAGATCGGGCCGATGCGGCTGTGGGCAGTCGCGATTCCCGGTCCGGGCGATCTCGTCAGGTTAATCAATCCGGACCGATTTGACAAAAATTTCCGCCCGGCATGTTTAGAACATGTTGACCAGGAACCCGGCCGTTAACCAGCCTGCGACGGTTTTTCGCGGATGGCTCCGGGCTTCTACGGTCCAAATGACCTGCCGTTCAATGGCATGCCGCGAAATCGGGCAGAACACAGATTTCGGGGACGGCCAGTCTCGCCTGCCCCTCCTCAGCCGCCCCGGGTGCCCACGCTGACCTTCAGTGCCGCGGTGAACTACAGCCGCGCAGTGCAAGCACGTCCCTCGCTGCAGGTCGCGTTGGATTCGGCGTTGATGGTTTTCAAAGGTCTGACCAACGATCGAGTCTGAGGCAAGATCCTAGTTTACTGGCCGCTACACTGGTCGCACCCGCACGATGTCGACGGCGGACACCCGCACATCGCGAGTTCTACTGCGGCATGGGGAAATACCCGCACGCGCTGGCGATGGTTCTGAATAACAGGATCGATGGCCGAGAGCGGCAAAATGACGGTCACGCAAGCCGCGGCCAAAGGACATGGTCGGCGCCTTGTCCGACTATGACAGGCAGACGGGCGACGTTTGCATTCGCCTTCAACTTGGCCGCGGCCGGATCGCGCCACGATCTTCACGATCCAAGTCAACATCAACAAGGCGGACGCAAAACCTCGAGCGCTGCAGGATTGCCCGACCAGTGGGAACTTCCAAATGATCCGGAGTGCCTCTCAGACATCGGACGCGTTCAAGAACACCTTGACGCAGATTTCCAAGCTGCGCGTCGCGAAGTCATTCTCATCCGTATCCACAAACGAAAAGCCCGGCCAGATCTGGCCGGGCTTTTAATTCCAGGAGCGAGTTGAGCGGATCAGTTCGCGGCCGGGGTGAACTTCGACACGATGGTCTCGACCGGCTTGAACGCCTGCTTGGCGAGGTCGCTGTAGAGGCCGGCGATCTTCTGCGATTCCGCAACGAAGGTCTCGTAGGCGGAACGGGCAAAATCGGTCTGCGCTTCCATCGCCTTGTCCAGCGACTTCACGCCGGAAAGCTTCTCGACGAAGGACTTGGTGTCTTCGAACGACTTCTTGGTGTAGTCGCCATAGGCACTGGCGATCGCCTGGAGGCCGTGCTGCACCGAGGTCGCGGAAGCAACGCACTGCTCGAACTGCTCTTTCCCGTAGCTCTGAAAGTCTTCAACCTTGAACATGTCGGAATCCTTTTCCCTGGCTCGCGTCGGGAAGCCCCGGCTCCCTGACTCCGCCCAAAAATAGTGCAACGCACAAAAATGTCAAGAATCTTGTGCGTCGCACAAAATTCGATGCAATTCGCGGAGATTCCCGGGGTTTCCCGCAAGGGTTCCTTAAGCTTTTAGAAACCGCGGCCCCCTACCCTGATTCCCTGGACGTGTTCACTTCCGCAGGCGGCCAAAGCCGTTTGAGAACATCACCTTAGCCAGAACAGCGGCTCGGGTCCAACGTCCCCCGCGGCAAACACCAGCGGAGGGACAGCCTGAGCAGGTAATGATCCCGGGACCATTGGGCACAATTTCGCCTCACGGGCCGGTGATCAAGTCAGAAACGGGGACGGGGTTCCATGCTTCGTAACAACTTGTCTTCCTCGCGCTTGGCGCGGGTTGGCGTTTTGGGGCTTCTTACGGTCACCATCGCGGTCATCATCACCACCGATGCCGCGGAGGCGCGGCGCCATCGCCGCCACCATGTGCATCACCGCGTCCAGCGCGATGTGTCCGAGAGCTCGAGCCCGAAATTCGCGTCCATCATCGTCGACGGCAATTCCGGCGCGGTGCTCCAGGCAACAAGCCCTGACGGGATCCGCCATCCGGCGTCACTGACCAAGATCATGACGCTCTATCTGCTGTTCGAGCGCCTCGAATCCGGCAAGATGAAGCTCGACACCGAGATGCCGGTGTCCCAGCACGCCGCCAATCAGGATCCGACCAAGCTGAACCTGCGTGCCGGCCAGACCATTCGCGTCGAGGACGCGATCAAGGGCCTCGTGACCCGCTCGGCCAACGACGCTGCCGTCGTGATCGCGGAAGCGATCGCCGGCGACGAGGACGACTTCGCCCAGATGATGACGCGCAAGGCGCGCTCGCTCGGCATGTCCAGGACGGTCTACCGCAACGCCAATGGCCTTCCCAACGACGAGCAGGTCACCACCGCGCGCGACCAGGCGACGCTCGGTCGCGCCATCCAGGAGCGCTTCCCTCGCTACTATCGCTATTTCGCGACCTCGACCTTCAATTGGCGGGGACAGTCGATCCGCAACCACAACCACCTGCTCGGCAGCGTCGAGGGCGTGGACGGCATCAAGACCGGCTACACCCGCGCCTCCGGATTCAACCTCGTCACCTCGATCCGCCGCGGCAATCGCCACCTGATCGGCGTGGTGCTGGGCGGCCGCAGCGGCGGCTCGCGCGACGCCATCATGCGCAACCTGCTCGCGGAGAATCTCGACAAGGGCGCGACTGTCCACACGGTCGCCGCGGTCACGGAGCGCAACGGCGCCGATGCCAGTACCGACGTCGCCGATGCCTCGGATGCTCCGGCACGCTCCGCGCCGCAGGTTCAGGCCCCCGCTCCTGAAGCAGCCCCGTCGCGTCTCGCCTCTCGGCTGTCGACGCTGGCCGCTGCGGCTGCCGCGATGCCGCCCGCTCACGCCAGATCTGAAGCCAGCAAGCCTGAAGTTCGGCCGACTGAATCCAAGGTCGAGCCGGCGCCGCTCACCAATGGCGTGATTTCGAGCCAGCCGCTCTCCATCATCCCCGGCTCGTCCGAGCCGATGAAGCCGGTTCGGGTCAAGACGGTTCAGGTCAAGGCCGGCGCCGTGAAGGTCGCCTCCGCCGCACCGACCCAGGTCGCCCCGCCGGTCACCAGCACCATCCCGCCCCGTTCCGACGTCGCGGAAACCTCCGGCGCCGTCGTCGCCCGGGCGGATCTCATCAACAGGCCCGAGGCGGTCAGCCAGCCGGAAGCACCGAAGGCCGAGATTGCCCGCACCGAACTGCCGCGGCAGCCGGCAGGCTTCGGCACCGGCAACGGCATCCTCGGGGTCCTGCCGGCGGCAACCGCCGCTGCGCCCGCCCCCGCCGGTCCGAAGCTCGCGTCCGCCGACCCGGCGCCGCAGCCGATCCAGATGAGCACCACCAAGCCGGCCGTCACTCACAGCGGTTGGATCGTCCAGGTCGGCGCGCTCGAGAGCGAGAACGAAGCCCAGCAGCGCATCGACGCTGCCCGCAGCTCCGCCCGCGGCCTGCTCAGCAAGGCTGATCCGTTCACCGAGCCGGTTGTCGCCAAGGACAATCGCAAGCTCTACCGCGCCCGCTTCGCCGGGCTCGAGCGCGATCAGGCCGAAGCCGTCTGCCGCACCTTGAAGCGCGCCGAGATCTCCTGCATCACCGTGCGCAACTGATCTCCCTTCTCCGTTCCGAGCCAAATGCCCGCGCCCTTGCGCGGGCATTTTCGTTTTGGGGATGCGGTGATGCCGAGGCTATTCCTGACAAGACCGTTCCACGACAACCTCTCGTCAAGGATTTACGGTTAAAACTTTACTCAAGGGATCGACCACGCCGACAATGGCGGGCATCGGGGCGACGGCAGACGGAGCGAACGGAGCTTACGCGGTACGGGCGTTTGTAGCGTAGTGCCGGAGTTAGCCGTTATGCGTGCGAAGCAGAGTATCCTTGGCCTCGTTTACCCGAGCAGCGAGATACGTCGAGCCCCCCTGGTCGGGATGGAGTTTCTTCATCAGGGCCTTGTGGGCCCGGCTGATGTCGTCGCGTCCCGCTCCCGGCTGCAAGCCAAGGATCTGATAGGCTTCCTCCGCCGTCATTTTGCCGCTCGCCGCCGTGCGGCGCTGCCGCCCTGCCGCATCGCCCTGCGCGTTCTGACGCCAAGCGGGAAACCGGCGGTCCAGATAGCTTTCAAGTAAGGCCACGCTCTCGGCGTCGAACGTCGGGACCATCGCCAGCAGGCCGGAGAGATCGAAGTCGCCGAGATTGCGCCCGGCGTGAGGTCCGGCGACGATCTGGCCTGTAAGCTGCCCGGAATCGTGGTCGAGCCGCATGTCAAGGAATTGCGAGCGCACGCGCGAAACCTGCCCTTGCGCCGGCGCCGCACCACCACCGAACAGCCCGCCGATATTGCCGAAGCCGGCATTCGCCAGTGGTGTCCAGCCGAGCAGCCCCGCGCCGAAGATTCCGAGCGGGATCGCAACCGCCAGCTCGCCCCGCAAACCCGTGAAGGCCGCGACCGCCAGCGCCAGCACGCCGCCCCCAAACTTGATGGTTCGCGCCAGCACCGCCGGATTGGCCGCGCGGAACATCTGAAGCAGCAGATAAAGCGTGATAACGGCGACAGCGCCGGCAATCAGGGTCATGACCGGAATATAGTCGCCCTCGCGGCAAAATGCATCGCATCCACTGCCGCTGCGAGCTGCGCCAGCCCGATCGCTACTTCATCTGGCCGATCAGAAGCGCCGCGCCGCTCGCGGTCTTCGCCAGTTTCAGCAACGCTTCGCGTCCGCCGGCTGCATAGGCCGCGGCTGCCCGCAACAGCTCGCGCAGCTGCGCCGCCGCGCCGGGATCGAACCGGCACCAGGCGCCACCGGTCAGGCGCGCGATCTGGCGGAAGGCCTGCTCGGCGACGGCGTCACGGCCTTCCTGAAACACGAACACGGGCACCTTGAGCATGCCGAGCTCGCCGGCCTTGGCGTAGAGCTCGTCGACCTTTTCCTCCATGGCATCCCCGACGAAGACCACGGCCCGCACGCCGGACGCCACCGCTTCGCGCCGGGCCTCGCTCAGCACCTTGCCGATCTGGGTATCGCCGCCGCGGCAATCGATCTTGCTCATCAGCGCCGCCAGCTTGGCGCTGTCGGAGATCCAGCCCGTGGCACGGCACTCGTTGAAGCCGCGATAGTAGACCAGCCGGATGTCGAGACTGCCGAGCGCTGCGGTCTCGCGAAACATGTCGGCCTGGAGCGCGCAGGCCAGGTCCCAGGTCGGCTGCCGGCTCATCGTTGCATCCAGCGCGAAGATCAGCCGCCCCTTTGCGCCGGGCGAATGCGGTGAAAGTGCCCGCGCCCTGGCGACGAAGGCGGCGATGTCTTCCGAGGTTGAGGTCGCTGCTTGCGGCAGCGCGCCGTCTGCTTGCGCCGAGACGGCATCGCGACTGCGCGGTTTGATGGGTTCGCCCGACATCGCTGCTTGCACCTTGCGTCAGCGACTAATGTGGTCAGCGCATGCGGCCCGGTCAATGTGCAAAGCCTCCGCGGGAAGGCCGGCGGAGGCTTTGACGATCGGTGCAGTCGAGCGGTGACGTCAGCTCATGTGCGTCAGCTCTGGTAGGTCAACTTTTGGCGGGTGCCATCAGAGCGACCGGACCAGGCTCAAGGATCTTGGGCGGGGACGATTGCGTGTCGACCGGCGCCACTTCGCTGTCCGTCGTGCTCAAGAACTTGTCGAGCATGCTCTGGATCGAGTTCTTCGCCACATCCGGACCGGTGTCGCGCATGTCGTTATGCTGGAATTCGGTCTTCACGACCTGGATGCCCGCCTTCTCGCATTCCTCGTCGGTCGGAAGCACGCCTGCATCGGTCTTGAATTGCGGATCCTGGGAGCGGAACGACAGGATCTTGAACTTGCCGGCGGTGACGAAGGGCACGCGCAGATTGTCGAGGGTGACGACCTTCTTGACCTCATCCGGATACTGCTTGGCGAAGTACATCGTGATGTCGCCGCCCATGGAGTGGCCGACCATCGTCACCTTGTCGTAGTCGGCATTGGGCTGAACCTTCTTCATCTCGTGCATGGCGAGATGAATGTTGGCGACGCCGCGCAGGATCTGCGGCAGGCGGCCGACATAAAGCTCGCCGGGCTTCGTCACCATCGGAGGATCGGTCGGCAGGTCATGCTGCGGGCTCAAGACCATGTAGCCGCGCGCAGCGAAGATGTTGGCAAGGAAGCCGTACTCGGTGTTCTTGACGGTGTTGCCGTGATTGATCACGGCGACCGGCAGCGTGATCATGCCGGCGTTGGCCTGCATTTCCTTGTCGCGGCGCACCGCGACGTAGACGGGCACCGGACGATTGTCGCGCGAGGTGTCGTAGAAGGTGATGGTCTCGTGCTTGATGGCCCACTTGCTCGCCGTGAAATAGGCGATGCCGCAGAGGGCACTGACCGAAACCAGAACGGCAATTCCACGCTTCATTTTCGTCCTCAGCCTCAGGCTTAGTGGCCTGAATCCCTGTTGAAAATCGTGTTCTTCCGGAGCTCTTTGGCCCCTTGTCGCCTATTCCCTAATATATGTCACAGCAGCGTGACAGGAAGGCTAAATAATGTGAAATCGCAGCCCTTCGATTGTGCGACGCACACGTTTTCTGTGCACCCCATTCTCATACCACTACGTCAGGTGCAGCCCGCCATCCGACGCAACCGTCCCTGATTGGGTTTGATTTCGCAGTCAACACGGAGTGAAAACGCGTCGAGCGCAGCCACGGTTCCCGCAGGAACCGGCCGCTTTGGACCGGTGGAGAGTAGCACCTTACCGCTGCCTCAGACGCCCAGGATGTCGTGGACCTCGAGCGGCTTGTCGACCTGGTTGAACCACTCGGCCCGGTTGGCCGCGCGGCGCCGACCGCGCTCGTCGAGCGGCAGCTTGAGCTGGCGGAGCAGGCTCGTCACCTCCTCCCGCGCGGTAAGATGGCCGAGATTGGGCCGCATGCCGAGCGTGGCCTCGTCGATCTCGTCGAGGGCGGTCAGACCACGCGGAAAGAATTCGCGGTAGACGACGCGTTCGGCGAAGCCGTCGACGTAGCGGAAGCCGAGCCGCAGCGACAAATCCTTCAGGCCCTCGGCGACGAGCTGCTTGTTGCGGGAGCCGAGCATCGACAGGCGGTTGCGCACGACGATCCAGTCGGTGGTTGCGCCGTCGAGCTGGCGGCGCTTGCGCCTGACGTCGCGCACCATCTCGGCATAGTGGCTCTCGCCCGTCACCGCGTAGTTGGCGGGATCGACGGTACCGAGCACGTCGAAATCCAGGAAGCTGTCGTTGAGCGGCGTCACCAGGGTGTCGGCCATCGAATGGGCGAGCCGCATGAGATAGCTGTCGGTGCCGGGCGTATCGATGACGATGAAGTCGAAGCTGTTCTCGACCGCCGAGACCGCTTCCATGAACTGCTCGAACTCGGAATGCTCGTTCTCGGCGATCTGCATGGTCTCGCCGAGCTTGATGCAGCGATGCACCGGCAGTTCGAGATCGAGCTTAGTGCGGCGGGCCCAGGCGGCGCGGTTGTCGATATAGCGGGTGAAGCTCTGCTGGCGGCAGTCGAGATCGATCGTGGCGACGCGCTGGCCGGCTTTGAGGAGCGCAACGGCGACGTGCAAGGCGGTGGTCGATTTGCCGGAGCCGCCCTTCTCGTTGCCGAGCACGACCACATGCGCCGAGCCCGATCGGCCTTGGCTAGCCTGCACAAGCATAGTGATCCTCAACGCCGCTCGCGAATATCTTCGAGTTGACCGCGTCTGCGGTCAAGTGAAATGCGTGACAGTCGTGCAAATCGCAACGCGCCCTGCTTCATCGTGAATCGCGGCGCCGTCTTTCGACTGTTGATCCGGTCTGCAATGTCGCGACGTCCTGCACCACCTTGCGCGGGATGCTGTGCCGCATCCGGATGCATGGCCTCCACGATCGCCGCTTGTTAAGGTTAGCCGGTCGGGCACGACGCCCGCACCCGCGCCGTTTCCCAATCCGTCGAGTCCTGATGTCAGCAAGCCCATTGATCGCCCGCACGGTCCCCGCCCTGCGACGTGCCGTCGACAATCTCCGCAAGCGAAAGGCCACGATCGCGCTGGTCCCGACCATGGGGGCCCTCCATGACGGGCATGTGTCCCTGGTTCGCCTCGCCAAGCGGCGCGCCAGCCGCGTCGTGGTGTCGATCTTCGTCAACCCGACTCAGTTTGCCCCGACCGAGGATTTTGGCGCCTATCCGCGCACCTGGAAGGCCGACATCGCCAAGCTCGCGGCCGAGGACGTCGACATCGTCTGGCACCCGGGCGTCGAGGCCATGTATCCGGAGGGCTTTGCCACCCGCATCGCGCCGGAAGGACCGGCGCTGGCCGGCCTCGAGGACCGCTTCCGCCCGCACTTCTTCGGCGGCGTCGCCACCGTCGTCGGCAAGCTGTTCACGCAGTGCCGGCCGGACTTTGCGATCTTCGGCGAAAAGGATTTTCAGCAGTTGCGGGTGGTGACGCAGATGGCGCGCGACCTCGACCTCGGCGTCAAGGTGATCGGCTCCCGCACCGTGCGCGAGCGCGACGGGCTCGCGATGTCCTCGCGCAACGTCTACCTCTCGCCCGAGGAGCGCCAGACCGCCACTGTCCTCTACCGGGCCATGAAAGAGAGCGCCGGACGCATCCGTGCCGGCGATGCGATCGCGCCGGCGATGGCGGGCGGCGCCGAAATGATCAAGGCGGCCGGCTTTGCGCTTGACTATTACGAGGTTCGCCACGCCGAGACGCTGGCGCCAGTCACCTCGCGCAAGGACGGCCCCCTGCGGATCCTGGTCGCAGCCAAGCTCGGCACCACCCGGCTGATCGATAATATCGCGGTTTAGAGCAGCCCGAGATCACGCAGCTCGCGCCGCATCGGCTCGGGCATCGCCGCGATCGAGCCGGCCGCGGACTTGCCGAGATCGGCCGGAACGGAATCGTCCGTGAGATAACGCCAGCCCTGGAACGGGCGCATCGGCCGCGGCGAGACCGAGATCACTTTCGGCTGCATCACGATCCGGCAGCGCCCGATACCGTCCTTGTCGCGGAACGGCTCGATGCCGATGATCTTTTCCCGCGCGGCGATCTCGCCCTTGATCACCCAATAGAGCGAACCGCCGGCGAGGATTTCGGCGTCGCGCTTGGGCACCATGCGGGTGATATGGATGTGACGTTGCGGCAGACCCTTCTTCTTGGCGGTCTGCATCCGTTCGGCCACCCACTCCTTCAATTCCTTGACGGAGTCGCAGCCGACGGCGAGCTTGATCAGATGGAGTGGCATGCCCAAGCATTAGCCGGGCAGCCACGCATTGGAAATGCCGATCTACTCGTTATCCGCAGCCGCCGGAGCCGGCGCCGTGGCCGGTGGCGCGAGAGGAACCGGGGCGGCAGCCGGCGCACGCGCGGCTTTCGGCGCCGGCGGTTTCTTGGCGGCGGGTGCCGCTGCCTGCGCCGAGGTTGCGGCCGGCGCGCGCGGCGCTGGCGGCGCCGCGTTGGCTGCAGGCGCGGCCTGGCGCGATGTCGTGGTTGGCTCCGCGCTCATGATGCTCACCGGCGGCGTCGACGCAGCGCTCGGGAACTCAGCATTGGTCGGCCTGCCCGTCGGCACCGACGGCGGCAGCCCGGCAAGCGCGGCGGTGGCCGGCATCGCCGGCGCTGTTGCGGGCGTATTCCAGGTCGGCGCGTAGCGCGCGACCAGTGTGTCGTAGAGATGGGAGCCCATGTTGGCGGCGACCTGCTGCTGGTCGGTCAGCGAGCGGAATGCGGCGCAATCGAACTGCGTGCAGCCGTCGCGCACGATCAGCACATGCGCGACAAGGCCGTAGCGATCACGCTCAAGCGACTTGCGCAGCACCTTCATCTCGAGTGTCAGGCTTCTCTCCGCCGTGGCGACGTCGCCGAGCGCGGTCAGCCGGTCGATCCTGGCGGCCGTGTAGGACACGGCGGCGGCCGCGGCGTCAGGCGCACCGAACAGCGCCTTCTCGCAACCAGCGGCGACGGCATCGCCCGCGAGATCGTCGAGACAGGACAGTGCCGGCAGGCTCGCGGCAACCGCGGCCTGCGCGCGCGCTTCGGCCGGGGCCGCCTGTCCGTCCGGCCCATAGGCGCGCACGGTGGCTGCGCCCGCGATCACGATGGATAGCAGCGTAATGACGGTCAGCGCACCGTTGGCGACCGATCTGTCGGCGCGGTGCAGCGTGATCAGGAGGATCAATCCGAAGAATCCGGCGGCCGCCAGCGTCATCCACATCGGGAAGGCCGGCGAGTGCCAGATTTGGTCGAACGAAGTGGCCCATGCCCAGTTCATGCGCGACGTTCCCTCACGCGAGCAAAGAGCGGATGGTCAAGCGAGCACCGCGAGTCGGAAACTGCCCCGGCCCACCTTGTGAGCGTGAAGCTGGCCTTTTGACGGCGCAGGACACAAATCCCTGATGGCACCAATGCGCGGGTGCGGTCAGCCTTCAGGAGAGAGCGAGCTGGCTCTCCTTCGCGACGCGCTCGAAGGCTTCGGTCGAGCTCTTGATCCGGTACTGGCAGTCGTCGCCGTCGGTCGGCAGCAGACGGATAACTTCGTACGAGCCGCTGGCAGCGGGACGCGCGACGTTGCTTGCCGTGAACAGGACGCGCGATCCCACGGGAAATTTGTGCTTCAACACCCTCTCCATTACTCAAACAGCGCCTACCTCGCCCAGTGTCCCACTGCGATGGCCGGCCGGAAACCCGGGCTGCTATATAGCACGCGACTCGCCGTTTTGGCCAGCGCCATGGCAGCATGGCAAGCACTCAAATTTTTCAGTTATTTCAGAATGATAACGGGACAAATGGCGGGCCGATGATACCAGCGGAGCTGCTCGTTCCGCCGGCATGTCGCAGGCCGGTGTCGCACCTCCCGATCCACCGCCCCTCGCTCATTGGCGGCCTGAGGCCGCCGGCCGGCGGGCGGTCGGCAGCCCCCGTCAAGCCTGCGGTCAGGCGTCCTCGAATTTCGCGATGACGAGCGTTTCGGCAAGCCCGTCGCGCGTCCATTCCTGGAACGCCGGCAGTGCCATCATCGTCTCCATATAGGCCTTGGTGTCCGGCGACACCTCGATCGCGTAGGTGCGAAAGCGGTGCACGACCGGGGCATACATGGCGTCCGCCGCGCCGAAGCGGCCGAACAGGAACGGTCCGTTCGCGCCATAGCGGGTGCGGCACTCGCGCCAGATCGCCTCGATACGCGCGATGTTGGCCTTGGCGTCCTCCGACAGCGCCACGGGGCGGATCGGCCGATGCAGGTTCATGCCGCATTCGTTGCGCAAGGCCATGAAGCCGGAATGCATCTCGGCGCACACAGAGCGGGCATGCGCACGCGCAGCGACATCGTCGGGCAACAGCTTCACTTCCGGATAGCGCTCGGCGATGTACTCGATGATGGCAAGCGAATCCCACACCGTGACGTCGCCGTCGACCAGCACCGGCACCTTGCCGGCGCGGCTGAAGGACAGGATCTGGTCCTTGTCGGCGGGATTATCGGTGTAGAGCGGAATGAGCGTCTCCACGAACGGAATATCGTTGGCGCGAAGCGCGAGCCAGGGCCGCATCGACCATGACGAGTAGTTCTTGTTGCCGATCGCGAGTTTCAGCGCTGCCATGTCACCAGTCCTTCTTGATACGCCTTGAAGCGAGCTGCTTTTAGCGCCATCGCCTGCCGCCAATCAATCGTTGCTGCGCCCCGTCATGCGTGGCAATCGTTGCGGTCCTTGCCAAGAGACAGACATGAGACAGACGTGAGCAGGCATTGGGTCGACATCACCGCCGTCGGCTTCTTCATCATCGAATGGCTGGTCTATGCCCTGACGCTGGAGCACTCGGCCTACGGCCGCGACAGCCTGTCGGCGCGCATGAACCGCTATCGCGAGGTCTGGGTGCGCCGCATGCTCAACCGCGAGACACGCATGGTCGACATGCAGATCATGGCCTCGCTCCAGAGCGGCACCGCCTTCTTCGCCTCCACCAGCCTGTTCGCGCTCGGCGGCGCGCTGGCGCTGCTGCATGCCACCAATGATGCGATCACGATTCTGAGCAAGCTGCCGGTCGACCTCAGCACCTCGCCCGCGATGTGGGAGCTGAAATGCGTCGGCCTCGTGCTGATCTGCGTCTACGCCTTCTTCAAGTTCGCCTGGGCCTATCGCCTGTTCAACTACGTCGCGATCCTGTTCGGCGGCATGCCGCCGGCCGACCGGCGCGACACGCCGGAGGCCGAAGCCCATGTCATTCGCACCTCCCGCCTGTTCGAATCCGCCGGCCGCCATTTCAACCGCGGCCAGCGCGCGTTCTTCTTCGCGCTCGGCTATCTCGGCTGGTTCGTCAGCCCCTGGGTGCTGTTCGTGACCACGGCGGCCGTGGTGGTCGTCACCTGGCGGCGGCAGTTCGCGTCCAGTGCGTGGGCCGCGATGGCGCCGGAGGTGGTGGATGGTGAGGAGATGCGGAAGCGCGGTCGTTGAGGCGCGCGTCGGCTCTGCAGCGCACCGTCGAAGGGACGCTGCGCTGCGTCCGGGGCACGAGAGTGGAGTTTGGCGCAGACTCTCTCCTCCTCGTCATTGCGAGGAGCTCTTGCGAGGAAACAATCCAGACTGTCGCCGCGGAGGGATTCTGGTTTGCTTCCGCCTTCGTGCGAGCGGATTGACGGAGGGCGACACAGCAGGTCCGGCTCCACGCTACCCGCCGAAATCCCGCGGGCTGAACGGCAAGTCCAGCACCTTCCATTCCCCGTACTTGTCGGCCGGCAGCATCTTGTAGGGCTGGCAGTTCTGGAGCGCGCTCATTGCGGACTTGACGATAGCCACGCCCTTCGCGGACGGCGGAGCCTCGAGCAGGATCGGCTCGCGTGCCAGCGTGCCGTCGGTGGCGAACACCGTGCGCAGCTTGACCTGGACGTTGTCGGTCGGCGCGACCCCCGCCGGCAGCTTGGCGCAGCTTCTCAGGTGGCGGCGAAGCGCGGCGATGACCTCGGGTGGAAGCTTCGCGGAAATCGAATCCTTGGCATCGCCGCCATCGTCCTTGGGGACATCTTTCAGCTGCTCCGTCGGCAGTTCAGGCGGAAGGCCCAGCATGACACCGTATTTGACGGTGACGTCCGGCTCCGGAGGCAGATAGGCCGGCGGCGGCATGGCCTGCGGCTGCTGCATTGCCTGAGCTGGCGGTTGTGACGGCGACTGCTGAGGCGGCTGAGGCTGAGGTTGCACATTGGCCTCGCGCTGCTTCGCCGGCTGTGAGGATGGCGGCTGGTTCTGCTTTGCCTCAGGCGAGGCCTGCGGGGATGGCGATGGAGCAGCAGCCTCCTGCTTGGCCGCGGCCTTCGGCGCTGCGTCGGCCTTGTCGGTGACATCCAGCTTCGGCAGCTTCAGATCGGGGAGCGGCTCCGGCGGCTTCTCCTTCGCCTCGTCCTTGGACTTCTCCTCGGCCTTCTCGTCCGCTTTGGCCTCTTCCTGCTTCACCTGCTCCGGCGTGACGATGTCCACCATCACGGTCTCGGGCGGCGCGCCGTGGAACGGATGGACTTCGCTGATCAGGATGATCAGCCCCACCAGCGTCAGATGCGCGATCGCCGACGCCGCAATGTCCGTCCGTATGATCTTCCGCAGTTCCATCGACCGATCTTGGGTTGCTGCCGCGGTCCTAGCATAACGGAAGTCTCCCTCAATCCCATTTTGGCGCGAAGCCGAAATCGGTCAGGCGTCCCCTGGGATTGGCGAGCCCGGCGACCCGGCTCATCTCGTCCTCCGACAGCTCGAAATCGAAGATGTCGATGTTTTCCGACAGACGCTCGACGCGCGAGGTGCGCGGGATCGCAGCGACATTCTGCTGCACCAGCCAGCGCAGGCAGACCTGCGCCGGCGTCTTGCCGTGGACGCGCCCGATTTCGGCAAGCGTCTGATCGGACTTGATGCGGCCCCTCGCAATCGGGCTGTAGGCGACCAGCGCGAGGCCGTGCTGGTCGCAGGCCGCCCTCACCTTCGCCTGGTCGAGATAAGGGTGATATTCGACCTGGTTGCAGACGAGTGGCTCGGCCGACAGCGCGACCGCCTGCTCGATCAGCGCCACCGTGAAATTGGAGACACCTATGTGGCGGGTCAGTCCCATCTGCCTGGCATGCGACAGCGCGCCCAGCGTCTCCGCCAGCGGCACGTGGGAATTGGGCCAGTGCAGCAGCAACAGATCGACGCAGGGAAGCCGCAACCGGGCGAGGCTCTCCTTGACCGAGCGTTCGAGATCGTTGGGCGCGAAATGGTTGGTCCAGACCTTGGTGGTGAGGAAGACGTCGTCGCGGCGCACGCCGGAGGCGCGCAAGCCGTCGCCGACCTCGCGCTCATTGTCGTAGACCTGCGCGGTGTCGATATGACGATAGCCGAGCCGCAGCGCCTGCTCGACCACGCGCGCGGCAGGCCTGCCGCTCAGCTCCCAGGTCCCGAGCCCGATCGCCGGGATTCTCGCGCCATTGGCCTCGACGAACAGCATGAGGAATCCTCTCTGTTGCGGCAGCCCGAAATGTCATTATGGACCCGGCCGATGATGCTGCCAACGGACGCCGCAACGATCGGGGCGAATATTCAGGTGCAAGACTAACGAGAGGTGTGCGTCAGACCTTGGCGAGCGCCTGAAACACGGTGTCCGGCGCATGCGCGATCACTGCGAGCAGCGCGCGGGCGGGCCCCCGTGGAGCGCGCTTGCCCTGCTCCCAGTTGCGGATGGTCTCGACGGGGACGCCGAGCTTGGCGGCGAACTCCATCTGGGTCAGGCAGGCGCGGCGGCGCAAATCGCGCACCGCGAGCGGGCCGGTATCGCCCGGCGCGGCATTGGCCGCAGGCTGGACCGGAAATTCCTGCCCATCCCGCAATTCGACGATCCGTCCGTCCGCCTTCAGCCGCAACCGCATGCCCATTCCCCCAAGCACAGCGATGATGCGGCAGGTCGCTTAAGTTCGGATTAAAGATAGGAGGTCCCGTGCCCCGGACGCCGCGCGGCAACGCTAAAGGCGTTGCAGCGCGCCCGGGACACGAGAGCGAGGGGCCGCTACTTCAATCCGAACCAGAGCGTCGCAATCCCGAGGAACGAGAAGAAGCCGACGACGTCGGTCACGGTGGTCACGAAGGTGCCCGACGCCACCGCCGGGTCGGCCCGGACGCGATCCAGCGCCATCGGGATCAGGATGCCGCCGAGCGCGCCGGCGACGAGGTTGCAGATGATGGCGAGCCCGATGACGATGCCGAGGCCCGGGATCTTGAACCAGGCGACCGCGGCAATGCCCGTGATCACGGCGAAGGCGAGGCCGTTGACGAGGCCGACCAGAGTCTCGCGCAGCACTACGCGCCAGGCGTTCGAGGAGCCGAGCTCGCGGGTGGCGAGCGCGCGCACCGCCACCGTCATGGTCTGGGTCGCGGCATTGCCGCCCTGGCTCGCCACGATCGGCGCCAGCACCGCGAGCGCCACCATCTGTTCCAGCTGGCCCTCGAACAGGCCGAGCACGGAGGACGCCAGAAAGGCAGTGGCGAGATTCACCAGCAGCCAGTTGAAGCGGCCGCGCGCAATCGTCAGGAAGGTGTCCGACAGCTCTTCGTCGCTGGTGACGCCGCCGAGCGCCTTGAGGTCCTCGTCCGCCTCCTCCTCGATGACGTCGACGACGTCATCGACGGTGATGACGCCGACCAGGCGGTCCTGGGTATCGAGCACGGGCGCGGCAACGAGATTGTACTTGCCGAACATGCGCGCCACCTCTTCCTGGTCTTCCAGGACGGAGACGCGGCGGCGGTCTTCGTCGGTCAGCTCGGTCAGCGCTACCGGGCGGCGCGTGCGCAAGAGCACGTCGAGCGGCACCGCGCCCAGCCAGTGCTGGTCCTTGTCGACGACGTAGATCTCGTAAAAGCGGTCGGGCAGATCCGGCGTCTCGCGCATGTAGTCGATCGCCTGGCCCACGGTGAAATCCTGGGGCACGGCGATGAACTCGGTCTGCATCCGGCGGCCGGCGGAGTTCTCCGGATAGAGCAGGCTGCGCTCGAGCGCGACGCGCTCCTTGAGCGGCAGCTTTTCGAGGATCTGCTCCTGCTCGGCCTCGTCGAGGGTTTCCAGGAGCTCGACCGCATCGTCGGATTCGAGCTCGCGGACGCCCTCGGCGACCGTCTCCGGCGGCAGCTCCTCGAGGATCTCCTCGCGGACGGCCTCGTCGACCTCGTTCAGGGCCGAAAAGTCGAAATCGCGCCCCGTCAGCTCGACCAGGCGGACGCGGTCGTCGGGCTCCAGGGCGCCGATCAGATCGCCGAGATCGGCCTCATGCAGCTCGGCGACACAGGCACGCAGCGCAGCGCTGTCTCCAGCCTCGATCGCCCGGGCAATTTCTTCGACGAATTCGTGCCGAATTTCGCCGTTCTCATTGCGCATCGGCACGTGGTCGAGTACCGAATCCGAGGCGGATGGGGCAACGTCCATTTGTTCATCCATGGCGCGCCTCGCCGGTTGACAGGTTGGAACCAGTGGTCTGAGCTGATGGTTCAGGCAATACCCACAAGGCAACTCTGAGCGCAATGACAAAGATGCTTCGACTGAAATGGACATCGATGACGGCGGGCGCGGTCATCGCGGCTATCATCGGCATCGCCTCGGCCGATGCTGCCGAGTGCCCGCGCAAGGACGCGCTCGGCACCTCGCGCATCCTGAGGGTTGACGCCAAGACGTATCCGCGCGTCGGCTTGAAGAGCTTCCCTGAAACGCTGCCGCTGGCCGATCATGAGGTCGTGCTGACCTTCGACGACGGCCCGTTCCCGCCGACGACGTCGAAGGTGCTGGCGGCGCTGGCGCAGGAGTGCGTGCGCGCGACCTTCTTCCTGATCGGCCAGCACGCCGCCGAGTATCCCGACATGGTCAAGCGCATCGCCCGCGAGGGCCATACCGTCGGCCACCATACCTGGTCGCATCCGTTCATGGCGCATATCCCGTTCGACAAGTCGAAGGCCGACATCGATCGCGGCATCGCCGCCGACGAGATGGCGCTGCACGGCACCTCGACCACGACACCCTCGACGCCGTTCTTCCGTTTTCCCTATTTCGAGTCGACGCAAGCGCAACTCGACCTGCTCCAGTCGCGCGGCATCGTCGTGTTCGGGGCCGATCTATGGGCCAGCGACTGGGAGGAGATCACGCCGGAGCAGGAATTGAAACTCGTCACCGACCGCCTGGCGGCGAGCGGCAAGGGCATCATCCTCTTCCACGACAACAAGGTGCGCACGGCCGCAATGATGCCGGCCTTCCTGCGGTATCTGAGGGAGAACGGCTACCGGGTTGTCCACGTCGTACCGGCGGGCACGTCACAGAAGAGCGCCGATGCGCATTGATGCCGGAATGTCACGCCAGCGCAAAATGGGGTGATCCCGGCCCAATTAACACTCTGTTCATGCTACCTCCTGCAAAGATGGTTGGGGTATTGCCCCTGAACCATTCCGGGGCGTCTCCGACCTACTAAGGCGGCAATCGCGCACGAGGGCAGACGAGGTTCATGATCGGAATTGGCGTTGTTTTGCGGACGCGATCGTGGATCGTCCTCTGTCTGGGAATCCTGACTGTCGGCACACCGGCGGCCTTAGCAGCCGACTGTCCCGGCCACCCGGACGCCCTCGGCACCTCCCGCACCCTCGTGGTCGATCCGCGCGAACATCCGCTGATCGGCACCATGCAATACCGCGAGACATTGCCGCTGAAGGACCATGAGGTCGTCCTGACCTTCGACGACGGTCCGCTGCCGAAGTATTCCAACCAGGTGCTCCAGATCCTCGCCGACGAGTGCATCAAGGCGACCTTCTTCATCATCGGCAGCCAGGCCAAGGCCAATCCGGAAGGCGTGCGCAAGCTGGTCGCGGCGGGCCACACCGTCGGCACGCACAGCATGGACCATCCGCTGACGTTCGACCGGATGCCGATCGACAAGGCCGAGGCCGAGATCAACGGCGGAATCGCGTGGACCTCGGCCGCGATGACCGATCCGTCGCAGCTCGCCCCGTTCTTCCGCATTCCCGGCCTGATGCGCGCCGAGGGCGTCGAGAACTATCTGATCTCGCGCGGCATCCAGGTCTGGAGCGCCGATTTCCCCGCCGACGACTGGCGGCATGTGTCGTCCGACCGCGTCTACCAGCTCGCGATCCAGCGGCTGGAGGCCAAGGGCAAGGGTATCCTGCTGCTGCACGACATCCAGGCCCGCACGGTGGCGGCGCTGCCCAAGATCATCCGCGACCTCAAGGCGCGCGGCTATCGCATCGTGCATGTGGTACCCGCGACCGCCGAGCGGCCGGCGACGCCGACCACGACGGTGGAATGGCTGCTGCATCCGCCGACCGAGACAACGCCGATCGCGCGCTGGCCGCGCGTGCCGAATTTCGTGTTCACGCAGACCCGGACGCTGCCGGCGCCCGCTCTTGCCGACCTCAATGCGCAGGCCGAGCATCAGCCGCTGCTGCCGCTCCGGACCAGGGCGCAGGCCAATGTCGCGGCCACCCTGCCCGTGCCCGGCCGCGCGCTCTTTGCGATCCCCGAAGGCTCGGTCGAGGTGCTGCTGTCGACGACCCTATCTCGGCGTGCCGCGACGCGGCTGGCGATGGCGGCCGAGGCAACTCGTGCGGCGAAGGACAAGGCCGCACATGCCAAAGCAGCAAAGGGCAAGGCGGCCAAGCTGCAGGGACGGCGCACGGCGCATGCGGCGGCGGCACCGGATCATGCCGAGCCCAAGGGCACGACAGCCACGGGCACTGCACCCAAGAGCCCGGCATCCAGGAGCGCCACCACCCGCCCGACCCGCGTCGCCAGCCTGAAGAAGCGCGCCTGAGCCCTCACTGCCGCGTGATCGCGGCGACGCAGAGCAGCACGATCAGCGCCAGGAAGAACAGGTCCATATAGGACTTGAGCTCGCCATCGCGCCGCAGCCGCGCCACGTCGGCGACGACCTGCCTGCGCGCCGAGGCTCCGCCTGAACCGTCACTGATCGAAGCCTGCAGGCGCTTGGTCTCGGTCTCCAGCTTCTCGATCTTCTGGAAGAAGTAGAACGCACGCAGCGTCGAGGCGGCGCGCATGCCGGCATAGACCAGTACCAGGATCGCCAGGATCGCCCGGTTCGGATACTTCTCCATGAAGTTCAGGCTGAAATAGACCACCGCCATGAACGCGAAATTGGTGAGGAAGCGGTAGACGAAGCTAAGAAAGGCCATGCTGGCTCGAACCTTTGCGGGGGCGCAACTCGATCGTGTTGCGAAATTTCGGGATGGGGGACCCGGACCGGAACGGCCGGCCTGGATGCGGCAGCGGCCCGTCTACGCCAAGTTTGTTTCAACAAAGATACTATCGTCCCGAAACTTGCCGCCTTTTAGCCAGACGCGGCCACAACACAGGCCGGAATATGGCCGATCGGACTGCCCGCGACGGCTCATGGCGAATTGGCCGAACTCGCGGTAAACTGCCCGGCGCCGCCATATGTGGGGTCTGCCGATGCCGAAGAAGGGAATCACGGGCCACGACGAGTGGGTTCTGACCGAGGCGCTCGCAACCGCCCTGGTCGCGCTGGAGCAGCTCGCACCGAAGCACCAGCCGAACGCGCATATGGACGACATCCGCAAGCTGCTCGCGAACGGCAAGGAGCCGGCGGCGGTGAGCCTGCACCTCGCCCAGGCCAAATGCCGCCTGTTTCCCGAGATCGACCCGCTGGAGATCTACCGGGAATACGGCATCGGCGAGGAGTATGGCTGAAGAGGCGCGCTTTAAGGGGTCGCAAGGCCCGGCGCGGGGCAAAGCGCTATTTTTGCGAGGTCTTCAGCAGCGGGCATTCACTCTGGCTCAACGGGAGATAGGCTTCCTCGGCAGGTATTCTCTCGACAACGTCGTAATAGTCCCAGGGCGTCTTCACGTCCGAAGGCTTCCTGACCTCGACGAGATAGAAATCGTGCACCAGCTTGTTGTCAGCGCGCAGCCGCGCGCCAGGCGCATAGAAGTCGTCTACGGGCATTGACCGAATCTGCTCCAGGACAGCATTGGTTTCATCCGTCCCTGCAGCAGCCGCGGCCCTCAGGTATTGCAGGACGGCCGAGTAGACGGCGGCTTGTGGCGCGGTCGGCATTGCGTTGTGAAGGTTGTAGAACCTCTGGGCGAACACCCGCGTCGCCTCGTTGAGCGCCCAGTACCAGGCGGTAACCGTCGTCAACCCCTTGGCCGTTTCGGCGCCCATGGCGTGCACATCGGTCAGGAACATGAGCTCGGCGACGGCCTTCTGAGACCCGGCATTCATTCCGAACTCATTCCATTGCTTCATCGAGGTCACGAGCTGTTCGCCAGCATTGGCGAACGCGACCACTTTGGCCTTCGAGGCCTGGGCCTGGAGCAGGAAAGAGCTGTAGTCGGCATTTCCCAGCGGATGAAAGACCGCGCCGAGCGACTTGGCCCCAGTCGCCGCGAGCACGCGCTGAGATACTTCGACCATATTGCGCCCGAACGCATAGTCGGACGCGATGAAGAACCAGCTGTCGTATCCTTGCGACACCAGCTTTCGGACCGAGCCGGCGACCAGATTGTAATTGTCGTGCAACCACATCAGACCGGTGCGCGAACATTGCTTGCCGCCGATTTCGGTGGTCCCGACCGCCGAGTAGATGACGATCCTGTTCTTGTCGCGCGCGATCGACTGGATGGCGAGCGCGACCGCCGAGTTTCCGACGTCGGCCACCATGTCGACGCCATCCACGTCGAACCATTTGCGGACGATCTGGGCGCCGATATCCGGCTTGTTCTGATGGTCGGCGACGACGATGTCGACCTTCAGTCCCGGCGCGACCTTCTGGAAATCCTGGACTGCCATCTTCGCGGCGACGACGGAGCCGGGTCCGGCAAGGTCGGACAATGGTCCCGCCTGGTCGTTGATGATGCCGATCCGGACGACGTCACCGGAAAAATCGGCGGCCAGGCTCCGTTCGGCGAATGCGACCGGCCCCAGCGTCAGGATGATGCCGAAGACCGACCGGCAAAGTCGGATGTGCCATGACTGCAACGCCGCTACGTGATCCACCATCTTCCCCTTCGCTCTCGCATCGCGACGACTGTCGGCGATGATTGCCTCGAAACGCCGCGCTATCCCTCCTGATGAATGGCTCTCCTGACGAACTCCAGACGCCTCGCCTGCGCGGGCGCGACCAGCTCCTTCATCGCAGCAACGATCGCCGCCGGTGCGGTATCCGGCGAACCGGCTCGGAAAGGCGGTACCGGATTGTACTCCATGCGCAGCTGGATCATTTCCGCAGCCGCGCGGCCTCTCAACATCGAAACCAGCGTGAGCGCGAAGTCGATTCCGGCGGTGATGCCGCCGCCCGTCATGCGATTGCGATCGATGCAGACCCTCTCGCGCGACACCTCGGCTCCGAAGTGCGGCAATGCATCGGTCGCCGTCCAGTGCGTGGCCGCGCGATATCCTTTCAGGAGACCGGCCGCACCGAGAACGAGCGAACCCGTGCAGACCGAAGTCAAATATTTCGCGCCCCGCGCCTGCGCTTTCAGAAACGCAAGCACCTCCTCGTCCAGCATCAGTTCGTCGGTGCCATAGCCGCCCGGGACGCAGATCACGTCGAGTTGCGGGCAATCGGCGAAGGTGACGGTCGGCGTCAGCGCAATCACGGAATCGCTCGGCACGGGCTCGATGCGTTTCCAGATCAGATGCACCGTCACGTCAGGCAGGCTGGAGAAGACCTGGGCGGGACCGGTGAGATCGAGCTGGGTCACGCGGGGAAAAACCAGAAGACCGATCTGTAACGGACCCGACATATCCAACCTCGACATCGCGCTTGACGGTGGCAGCCTGCCATGTTGGCCTTGGGAGCGGAAACGGCGTAATTCCCTCATTTTTGGACGCGTTCATGATCGGCTTCCTGATCTTTCCCGAATTCCAGTTGCTGGATGCCGCCGGCCCGATATCGGTGTTCGAGATCGCAAGACGCCACACGCCGCACGCGCCGCGTGTGATAACGGTTGCCACGAAGGCCGGCGCCGTGCGCAGTTCGTCGGGCACCGAGATGCTCGCGCGCAGCTTGCGATCGGCAAGCTCGGTCACGACGCTTTTCGTTGCAGGTGGCGAAGGCGTCGAGGACGCGGCGCGCTGCAAGACGACGATCGCATTCATTCAGAGATTGGCGCGCCGCGGCGTGCGTCTGGCCAGCGTCTGCTCGGGGGCCTATTTGCTCGCCGAGGCGGGAGTCCTGGATGGTCGTTGCGCGACCACGCATTGGTCCTGCACCCGTGACTTCATCGGACGGTACCCGAAAGTCCGGCTCGAGCCGGACCAGATCTTCACCCGCGATGGCGGCGTGTGGACATCGGCCGGAATCACCGCAGGAATTGATCTGGCGCTCGCCATGATCGCCGAGGACCACGGCGAAGAGATTTCGCAAGCGACCGCTCGGCAGCTGGTGCTGTACCATCGCCGCAGTGGCGTACAATCGCAATTCTCGACCTTGCTCGAACTGAAGACGCCGAACGGGCGCTTCGGCAACCTTCTTTCATGGGTGCGCGAGAATCTGGATGCGCCTCTCACGGTCGAGGCACTTGCCGAGCGCGCAGGCCTGAGTTCACGGCATTTCGTCCGCTCCTTCATCGCCGAAACCGGATCCACGCCAACGAAGGCCGTCGAGCGCTTGCGGGTCGAGGTGGCACGGGAGCGCGTGCAGTCCTCCGGAGAGGCGATCGAGCGCGTCGCTCAAGCCACCGGCTTTCGCGACCCCGAGCGGATGCGCAGAGCCTTCATCCGCGCATTCGGTCAGCCGCCGAAGTCCCTGCGGCGTTCCGCCCGAACTGCATGAGAGCTGCAGTCGACCGGCGCTAGGGCCCGCCCGCGACCGATCCTGCGATCACCATGACCAGCGCACCAAGGTCGATCTTGCCGTTGACGGTCAGCTCCTCCGAGCCCTCCGCGTCTCCCACGCGCTGGACCTTCAGCGCTTGCGGCCGGTCGGCGGCCTGACGCTGCAACTCGCCAACGATCGCTTCCTTGAGCTTCTCTTCCAGCATCGGCGCCTCCTCAGGCCGCCATCGCGCGGCAGGATTGCGCGCATGAGCGGCACATCGCGACGCATTCGTCCATGCCGCCGATCCGCTCGCAATCCTCGGCGCATTCGTTGCAGATCTCGGCGCACTCAGCGCAGGTATGCCGGTGATGCGGCGTGTTGATCAGCATGACATGCGCAGCCGTCCGGCACATCTCGGCGCAGGCCATCATCAGGCGGAAATGCTTCGGCTCGACGTGCTTGCCGCCGGTCTCGAGGCAATGGTTCATCGCCGTGCCGAGGCATGTCCGGTAACAGCTCATGCAGAGATCGATGCAGCGGATCATGTCTTCGGATTGAGCCATCGGTTGTCTCCAATTGCGCGCCCCCTTTCGGTCGACCAAAGCGGAGCAACGCGCTTCGTTCCAGGTTCCGGTCGATTGAGACGGGACAGGCTATGCAAAGCGCTGCGGCAGGCTGTTGTGGATCGTGCAGGCGGCAACCGCCGCGTGGCCGAACGCGACCGCGATCTGGTGCAGGTCGGTGACGACGTCGCCGATGCCGTAAAGCCCATCGATCGACGTGCGCTGTTGGTCGTCGACCTTCAGATAGCCCTCCCCGGTATGCTTGGCGCCCAGCGACACCGCGAGCTGCGAGCGCGCCTCCGCACCCATCGCGGGATAGACAGTGTCGAACTGCGCCGTGCGGCCGTTGGCGAAGACGGCTTCCACGAGTTCGCCTCTCCGCCGCAGACGCAGATCGGGCGCGAACAGGACGTCCACATCCGCCTCGGCCAATCGTGACGTCGCCGCCTGATCGTCATCACGATCCGTTGCGAGCAGCATGACGTCTTTCGAATAGCCGCGCAGGAACAGCGCCTTGCCCGCGGCGCGCGAGAGCGGGCCGATGACGCCGATGCGGCGGCCGGACGCCTCGAAGGCGTCGCAGACGGGGCAGTAGCGCAACAGCCCATCCGCAACGGCAGTGCGCCATTCGTCGAACGGCGGATGGGTATCGACGATGCCGCAGGCGAGAATGACCACAGCGGCCGCATGCGCCCGGCCATTCCAGCTCGCCAGAAAACCCTGATCGTGTCGCTGCAGGCCAGTGACCTCGGCGTCTACGCGCGGGACGGCGAGCTCGTCCAGCTGGACCGACATCCGTTCGATCAGTTCAGTACCGGACAGGCCGTGGACGAAGCCCGGGACATTGTGGCTGCGCGGGATCAGCGCCGCCCGGCTCGCGCCCGCATCCACGAGGCAGACGCTGCGGCGGAATCGCGCCAGATAGATCGCGGCCATCAGCCCGGCCGGACCGCCTCCGACGATCAGGCAATCGAGTGGCATCGCGCCGGTCATTTCGGGTTGGGGTCCGCAAGACCCGTACCGGGCTCCTCGAGGCGCCCGCTCCTTGCAAGCCGGACCGCGTTGCCCAGCGCGCGCGCCACATTCTGCACCTCCTGCTGGAATTCCCTGTCCTCATCGAGATCGCGATGCGAGGTGGCGTATGGCTCCATGTAGCCGACATAGCCGTCGAGCTCGGCGAAGCGCCCCGCCGAGATCAGCTGCATGTCGGTCAGCCAGTCGGACAAGGCCCGGCGCACGCCCTCGGCGCCGACCGCATCGCCGTGAACGACGACGCCGAAATGACGGCCGGCGAGATGGCGCGGATAGGGCCAGCCCTTCAGCTCCATCGCCTTGGCTTCGGTGGCGTTCTTGCCGTGGGTCGAGGTCGGATCGGGATTGCCGCCGTCGGCGCAGACCATGCGGTCCATCATCGCCTTGAGCCCGGCAGGCACGTGATACCAGTGCACCGGAGCCGCGATCAGGATGCCGTGGGCGGCAACCCAGAGCGGATAGATCTCGTTCATCCAGTCGCCGGTCTGACCCAGCGAATGGTTCGGATAGCAGCTGCACGGCCAGTGGCAGAGCGGCATGGCGGTGCCGACGCAGGACTTGCAGAGGTGGATGGTCTTGCCGAATTCCGAGGCGAGGCGCGACAGATCGAGGATGTCGACGGCAAATCCCATCTCGATAAAGACGGGCTCGGCCAGCTTGACCAGCCGCCAGGTCTTGGACATCTCGCCGGGACAGGTGTGCTCGCTGCGGGCCGAGCCGTTGATGATGAGGATGCGCGGCGTCTCGCGCGCATCGTCGTGACGCCGCTGCGCTTCCAGGATCTTTGCGCGCGCCTCGAGCCAGTCGACGGCAAGATCATAGTCGGGGTCGGAGAAGCCTGTCCCGGCCTTCCGCGTCAACGGCGCCTTGCGCGAATGGCTGTAGGCGTCCCAGGCCGCAGCGGTGATGGCATCGAGCTCACGTTGCAGCGGGGCAAAGGCGGGATCGACGAACTGACCCTTGTAGCGCCGCTCGAACTCCTCGCGCGACAGCTTGACGGGCGGCATCCCCTTGCGAACGTCGGCTTCCGTCATGCTGGCTCCTGGCGAAGTCGGTCATCGACCAACCCGGCGCGCAGCCCGCGGTTCCCGCAGCTCTACTGGCGAGCAGCCTCCCGCGGCAGATCGAATTGCGCAATCCGCTGGTCGAGCCGCCACAGCTCGATACGGTGGACCCGCATGAGCGCGGCCGCTTCGCGTTTGGCCTGCTCGTCATCGTCGCAGACCAGATTGATGCATCCGAACACGTGGCCATCCGGATCGATCTGGAATGCGCGGTAATGCTTGATGCTCCCCATTACGGTTGTTCCCGTCTTGGAGAGACGGGTGCGCTCAGCCAGTCTGTCAGGTTCGAGGTCATCTCGTTCTGCTTGGCGCGCCGCAGCAGCATCTCGCGTTCCCTGCCGGGCGGCAGGCTGCGCGCGCGCTCGCGGGCGTTCTCGGCAAAGGCGGCCAACCGCTCCTGGAGCGATTGGGTCTGTTTCCTGCGGTTACGTTTGGCGGTCATTTGGATATTCACATTGGATTTCGGATGGAAGAAAGCTGGCCCCGGCGGGAGGTTGGCGCCGGGGCCCAGGTTGCTCGTCAGTCAAGTCGCTGCCGTTGGGGCGACCCAGTTCCGGAAGCGCATTGGCAGCTTCCGCCGCAACTTGCGGTTCCGGCATTTCAATAAGTTAACGCCGCGCGATTTTGCGCGCGCGACAGGCGCACGACCGATCGATCCGCACTGCGCCGGAACCGAAATGCTGATTCGCATGTTCAAGAACGACTTGAAGGAGGATCATCATGGCAAAAGCAGCATGGAAACGCTCGGGCTCGCCGATCGGCCGCAAGGGACCGCGCAAGGCAAATCCCGCTTACAAGCGCCGCGCGCACGAGCGGTGGACGCCGGCGGATGTGAGCAAGCTGAAGCAGCTTGCGAAAGGCAACACGCCGACCGGCGTGATGAGCATCAAGCTTCAGCGCCCGGTCGCGGCCATCCGCAGCAAGGCGCAACGCGAAGGGATTTCGCTGAGGCCCGTGAACCGCTCGCCCTACAACCGGCGAACCAAAGCGGCGAAGCGGCGTTGATCTCCCGCACCGCCGGGTGACAACCGGACGCAACGAGGAACGATGGACGTGGTGCTCATTTTTCCGGTTTCTGCCCACGACACCAGCGCATTGGTACGCGCCGACATCTAACCCGTTCCCGGCGCGTGCAGCCTGACAGGCTGCACGCTGACGGTCGCAACGCCTAGTCCGGCGGCTGCAGGCCCGGTGACCTCAGCCACTCACTCATCTGAGATCCCGCTTCCGCCTGACGCGCCTTGCGCAACATCTCCTCGCGGGCCACTCCGGGCGGAAGCGAGCTGGCCTGTTCACGCAGCCGCTCCGCCTCGGCGGCGAGGCGCGCTTCCAGGGTCTCTACATGCTTGAACCGATGTCGCGCCGTCATCAGGCGTTCTCCCTGGTGCATGAGGTCGAGCGCGCCGTCGCGTTCTGACGTCGGCGGCCCAGCCGCACAGGTTCACCGACGATCAACGTTCCGGACGGGGAACGGTTGCGCACGTCCGTGAAAAGATCGGAGCTACGGTTCCTCGTTGTCCCGGCGCGCCTTGATCTCCGAGCGCAGCATCGCGCTGTCCATGATGGCCAAACGCAAATCGTTGACGGTTTCGCCATATTGGCCCGCAGCCTTTCTGTGCTGCTCCCGGAGGGCGCGGCTCTCTTCGATAGCACGTGTGGCGCGGGCAAACAGGGCGTCGGGCATCCGCCATCATGCATCGAAGTTCATGGTCGCGCTCTTGCATAAGTTACTCAAATCGCGCCAAGCGCTCAAAAAAGCTTCGCCGACTAACCTGGATCAAGCGTTCACAACCGTTTCGGACGGCTCTTCAACCAGGAAGCAGCGGCCGGAGCGGAAATCGACCGGCACATTCCCCGATTTCGTTGGCCGAAACGCCGCGTCAGGTGTACGGTCACTGCATCATCAGCCGAGGCACTGCCCGTAGGCGCTGGTGGCTGAGAGACCAATGGCGCTCCCGCCTGCATGACCCTGGGAGCGCCTGATGGCGAAGCAGACTCATTTTCCATTGCAGTCCGATCAGAAGCACGTGGCGCAGGTTCGCGAGGCCATCCGCAAGGCGCGAAAGGTTCTGGAGCTTCCCCAGCCGGATACGTTTCTCGGCCGACAGACGCACGAGCCTTTTCCAAGCGAGCAAGGTGACGATGCGCTGGACGGACAGCGTCGCAAGGCATGATTGCGAGCAGGACGGTTTACTGCGCTGAGCGCGTGTCACCGACGAAACGCGTCCAAGCGAAAGAACGCCGGCCTCACCGCGTCGCTTCAGCCGCTCGATACAGTTGCAGATAGCTCGGCGAGTACAGCGCCGCATCCTTGAGCGCATCGAGATTGGGAACGGTCAGCATCCGCTCGCGCAGGATGATCAGACCAGACGCACGCAGCTCCTGAAGAGTCCGATTGAGGTGAACGACAGACAGTCCCGTCGCATCGGCAAGATCCATCTGCGTCACGGGCATGACGCAGGAATTGCCGTCGACCATCCCGACGGGGCGAAGCCGCTCGAACGTTTCGCAGAACAGATGGGCCACGCGCTCGAGCGCAATGCGGCGACCGAGATTGATAGCCCACTCGCGCTGGATGGCGTTGTTGACGAGGGTCTCGCACCAGAACGCCTCCGCGAGCGAGCGATCGCTGGCCATCAGGCTCTCGAATCGCGCGCGCTTGATCTCGCTATAGACCACCGGCGTCATCGTCGCGATGGAATGATCCATCACCGAGAGAAGGAACGCATGCGCGTCGCAGCTCTCCCCCGGGAAGATGAAGTTGACGATCTGGCGCCGGCCGTCCTCGAGCGTCTTGTAGCGGCAGAGCCAGCCCGACAGCACGAGGCGGACGCTGTCGACCGGGTCGCCCTCGGAGATCAGGTCCTCGCCAGATCCGGCGCGGTGAAGGCCTTCGAGCATGGCATATTCGAGCGATGCGCGGGCTGCGGTCGACAATGGCCTGAGCGCGCTCAGCCGGCGAATGACCGGCTCTGCGACGCTGCGTTCAGCCGTCGACAAGGGCATCAGGCGGCCACCACGGGTGTGTGGAAGGCACGCTTGCTCAGGGGAATGATGATGGTGCACTGCAGCCCGGCAGGATTGAATGTCATCATCGTCTGCGCCTTCAACTCGAATGCCAGCGTGCGCTCCAGAAGCTCGGTACCAAATCCCTTTCGCGGCCTCGGAGCCACGGGCGGCCCGCCGCGCTCCCGCCATTCGAACATCAGCTCCGCCGGCTCGGTGCTCTCATCGACGCGCCAGGTCACTTCAATGCGCCCGGCCGGCTGGCTCAGGGCGCCGTATTTGAGCGCATTGGTCGCGAGCTCGTGGATCGCGAGCGCGAAGGTTTCCGCCGCCTTGGGCTGGAAGCGCACCTTCGGCCCCGAGACCCGCATCTGCTCGCCTTCGCGGGCATTGTAGGCAAGGAGCTCCTCGATCACGAGATATTCGAGATCGACGCCACCTTCGGGATCGCGGGTCACCAGCGCCTGGGTGCGGGCAAAGGCGTTCAGCCGGCCGTCGAGATGAGAGGCGTATTCCTCGACGGTAGAACTCGTCTCCGCCGAGCGGCGGGCGATCGACCGCACCACACCGAGCGTGTTCCGAACGCGGTGCTGGAGCTCGGCCAGCAGCAAGCGCTGGCGCTCCTCGGCACGGGTGATGGCGGTCACGTCAACGAAAGTGAGGACGACGCCCGCGATGAAATTGTCGATGCTGCGATAGGGCAGGATGCGCACGATGTAACGCGTGCCGCTGTCCGGCGCGCTCAGCTCGCGTTCGACGCCGGCGAGCGTGCGCAGCACCCGACGGATGTCGTCATAGAGCTCCTCGATCGGGATGCGCGCCTTGATGTGGGCCATGGGCCGGCCCGTGTCCGTCTCGACAAGATGCAGGATCTGCGCGACTGCTGGCGTGAAGTTCATCACGCGCAGATCGTTGTCGAGGAACACAGTCGCGATCTGTGTGCTCTCGAGGAAATTCTTCAGGTCGCTGGTGGCGCGCGTCAATTCCTGGACACGGTGCGCCAGCTCGCCGTTGACGGTCGTCAGCTCCTCGTTGACCGACTGCAATTCCTCGCGCGAGGTCTCCAGCTCCTCGTTTGCAGACTGAAGCTCCTCGTTGAGCGACTGGTATTCCTCGTTCGAGGATTTCAGCTCCTCGTTGCTGCTCTCCAGCTCCTCGATCGTCGCCTGGAGGCGCTCGCGTGTGGCGCGCAGATCGTTTTCGAGGCGCTCAACGTGCTCGGTGCGCACCAGCGCATTCGGATTGCTCTGAATGGCATCGTCGACGCGGGCCGGACCATCCTTGAACAGGACTACGAAATTGCGCTGCCCGCCGTTGCCCTCCTGGACCGGCTCCACGGTGATATCGACCAGCACGCGGTGGCCGTTCTGTCCGAGTTGCACCTGCTCGGCATGGGCTGCTTCGTTGGCCTCGGCGGCGCGGCTGAGCGCGGTGCGCAATTCCAGGCGGAGGTCACGGTGTATGAGCTGGAGCAGGTCGAGCGTGGCGGCGCCCGCCGTCGGCTCGATGTAGCGGCCGGTCCGTCCGGAGAAATGCAGGATGTGGAAATTGTCATCCGTGATGACATAGGCAGGCGCATAGCGCTCCGCGACGCGCTGCGCGCGGCGCTCCAGCCCGACATCGGAGGCGAACGAGCGCACGGGCGAGACCTCGGCCAGCGCCCTGCCCGCCGTCGTCGTGATCGGAAACTCCGGCGGCAGCCGCGTTCCGGTTTCCAGCTTCTTGAAGATGCGCGCCCGGCGGTCGACAGGCACGAACAGCTTCGGGTGCCGCGTCACGTTCTCGGAATTTCCGAGGAACAGGTAGCGGTCCGGCAGCAACGCGAAGTGGAACAGCGGGATCACCCGGTTCTGCAGTTCGGCATTCAGATAGATCAGCAGATTGCGGCAGGAGACGAGGTCGAGCTTGGAGAACGGTGCGTCCTTGATGACGTTGTGCTGCGAGAAGATGCACATCTCACGCAGCTCCTTCACCACGCAATAGGCGTCGCCCTCGCGCACGAACCAGCGCGCCAGGCGCTCGCTGGTCATCTCGGCTTCGATATTGGTGCGGTAGCGGCCGACCCGTGCGGCGGCGAGCGCGCGGCCATCGATGTCGGTGGCGAAGATCTGCACCTGCGGCGCGACATCCATCCTCGCCATATGCTCGCGCAGCAGGATGGCGATCGAATAGGCCTCCTCACCCGTGGCGCAACCGAGCACCCAGACACGAACCTGCTGCGCCGCCCCCTTGCCCTCGAATATCTGCGGTATGATCTGGGTTTCCAGCACCTCGAATTCGCGCTTGTCCCGGAAGAACTCGGTGACGCCGATGAGGAGGTCGTTGAAGAGGTTCTGGGCCTCGTCCTTGTCGTTGCGCAGGAAATCGACATAGGCGTCGATATCGTCGATCTGGATCACCTGCATGCGCCGCTGCACACGGCGCAGGAAGGTGTTCTGCTTGTAGTCGCGGAAATCGTTGCCGGTCTTGGCGCGAAGGATGTCGGCAACTCGCGACAGCGAGGCCGCCGCCCCGGCCAGCACCTCGTCGAATCCCTGCTTCTCGTCCAGGCGCCGCAGGTGACGGGCGTAGACCTGGATGTGCCCGGGGATCTCTTCCGGCGGCAGCACGTAGTCAGCGATCGAAGCCGGCGTGTTGCCGTCGTCCAGATGCGCGGCCTCTTGCGGGCCTGCGACCCTTTCTGCGATCGACAGACCGCCGTGATCCTTCAGCGCCGCCGTGCCGAGCGTACCGTCACCACCGGTCCCGGCAAGAACGACGCCGATGGATTGCTCGGCGCGTTCCTCCGCCAGCGAGACCAGGAACGTGTCGATGTTGGCGTGCTCGCCTGGTGCCTGCTCCGCCTTGCGGATTGCGAACCGGTCGCCCTGGATCGTGGTGATCATCGCCGGCGGGCACAGATAGATCGTGCCACCCTCGATCGCGTGGCCGTCGCCGATGTCGGCAACCTTGCCGCCATTGGACCCCTGCACGATCCCGCGCAGCCGTGGCTCGTCGAGAGCCTCGTGGTGCTGAAGCGCCAGCACGATCGCCTGATCGGCGCCTACGGTCAGCCTGGCAAAAAAGCGCTCGATGCTGTCCAGGGCGCCCGGGGAAGCGCCCACACCTATGATCAGAGGAGTCTTGATCTGGCGCTCTCCTTGGACCGGCTGATCGCCGACTTCATTCATGGCTCTTGTGGCTCTCGTTCGCGCGCCGGACCGATAGGCACCCGGCTCCTGCAAATAGCAGAGATCGATATTACCCCAACAGATCAAACGCAGAAACGTCCCTTAGCCTCCGTCGTCAGCTCCGGCCGACAGCTCCATACTCGTCACACAGCGGTGGGAACCCGCGATATCGATGTCCGTGGAACTCACCGTTCTGATCAGACTCGCCGATCGCGCCGGCGCGGACGCCCGCCGCCTGAGATCGACCGCCGGCGCCGGTACGCCGAGCGGCTGCTCGATGCCCTGGTCGAGCCCAGGGCAGAGCTCAGCAGGCCAGCCACCTCTCCTAACCAGCCTCGACCTCTTGCCGAAGATACTCGACCCGCTGCGCGATCAGGACACGGTGGCGTTCCCATTCGACCAGAGTCTGCTTGAGCAGGCTGACCAACCGCTCCGCCTGGTACGTGTCGTGTCGGCCGGCCAGCAGCTCACGCAACCGATCTTCCTGATCCCGGACGCGCTGCCATCCCTCCTCGATGTCCCGATCCGCCTTCACCAGGAGGCGTTGCTCGGCATCGAGCTGCGCAGTGCGTTCGGCAAGGGAGATGGCCATGGCAATGCCTTCAGGCCTCCCGTTTGCCTACGGAAGGGTCGAGCGACTTTAGCACGGCACGTCGGATCATGTCGGCATATTCGCGGTATTCGAGCGCCCGAGCCTCGTACATCTCGACCACGGCTGCCCGGCCGCTGCGCCGGCCGTCGGCCGCCATGCACTGCACCAGCTCCGCGCGCTCCTCTATGATCCGCAGCGCCACGCGCAGCGCTTCGTCGACGCGCCCTTCCTGCTCCTTGGCAAGCGCATCGGCGGTGAAACCGTGGCCGACCTGGCAGTAAAAGCGCATCGGACGGGCATCATTGACCTCGGACAGCACACCCCCGCAGGCGGGACATGTCAGTGCAACGGGGTCTCCTACCGAGATCAGCTTGTCGCTTCCGATCCGCCCTCCGGCCGCAATCTCGACCTCGAGCCTGATCTCGGGCGGGATCGGCAGCGCGGCTCCGGCCGACTCCCTGACGAGTTCGGTCAGCATGTCACCCATGGCGGCGCCGGGAACGCAGAGGTCGACCGTGGTCGCCCCCATTGCGCGCCGCGGCATCTCGTCGGAGATTGCGTCCGAGGGGTCCTGCACCGCTGCCATCCCGCCGCAGCGCTTGATGGCATCAAGGCCGGCCGCGCCGTCGGACAGCAGCCCGCTGAGAAGCACGCCGATCACGCGCGGGCCGTGATAAAGAGCCGCTGAACGAAACAACGCATCGATTGCCGGACGGACCATGTTCTCGCGCGGGCCACGGCCAAGGAAAATGTGATCCCCGGACAGCAGCAGGTGATGGTCAGGTGCGGCCAGATAGATCTGGCCGGGCTCGATTGTCATGCCGTTCTCGGCCTGCCGGGCCGGAAGCGGGCCGGCACTGCCGACGACCGTCGAGAGAATGCCGATGCCCTGCGCCGGAATGTGCAGCACGACGAAGACGGCGGCCGGCAAGTCCGCGGGCAGACGGCCTAGAATCTGCCTCAGCGGCTGCGTGGCTCCAGCCGAGCCGCCGATAACGATGACGTCGCGATTGCTCATGGAACCTGGCCCCGATTGCATCGTTTGCACCAAACTGGGTTCAAGTCTTATGTTCCTATTTGCCTGAGGGATTGCTGGAGGGATCATGTCCGGTTCGCTCGCATCGTCTCGTCAGCGCGCGCCCCTGGCAGGGCGCCGCATCCTCGTGGTCGAGGACGAATATTTTCTCGCCGACGACATCGGTGCTGCGCTGCGCACACTCGGCGCGGAGATCGCGGGGCCCGTCGGAGACATTGAGGATGCGACGGCGATGCTGCACGGGGATGCAGCACTTGACGGCGCCGTGCTCGACGTCAACATCCGGACCGAGATGATCTTTCCGATCGCCAGGGAGCTCAGGGTGCGCGACGTGCCCTTCGTCTTCACCACCGGGTACGACAAGGTCAGCATCGCGCCGGAATTCCATGACGTACCGCTCTGGGAAAAGCCGATCGATATCGTGGCCATGACGCAGACTCTGGCGGGGCTCGTCGGCGACCGGCGTGCATGACGTGCAACGCGGCACGTCCTCCCCACTTCTCGCATTGGAGAGTGACGTTCGATGATCTACACACCTGATACCGACGTCGACAGGCAGTTGCTCGGCCAGTCGCGCGAGCTGGTGCGCGAGGGCATGGCACTGCTGCGCAGCACCGACCATCTCGTGAGCGGGCTGCGCCTGCGCGATGAGCTGGCGCAAGACCGCCGCAAGCCGCCACACCGGGACAGCCAGATGGCGGGCCGCGCCCGCTCATTTGAGGGCACGCCCGATTGACGATCAGAGCAGATGCGCGAAAGCAATCCAGGCGGTCACCGCCAGGCACAGGATAACCGCGGCGTAAGGTAGCGCCACGCGCAAGACGGCAAGCTCCCCCGGTTCAGCTCATCACCATCCAGATAATTGCCACCATCATCACGAGAAAACCCGTGACCGCAGTCGCGACAAAGGCCTGCTCGATGCGATCCATCGCCATCGCAGCCCCTTTTTGTTTTCAGCCCGTACAAATTGACGGTTTCGAGGCCGCTGCGCATTAGGCTATGTGAATCGGCGGTCTCCTTTGCCGTCCGCAAGACGGTTGGCGCCCCTCCGCGAGACTGCGCCGGCCTTGCCCTATGACCGCGCGGTGCCCGGCTCCGCCATCTTGCGGTGCTGCTTGGCCAGCACCTCGTTCGGCGTGACGTTGGCGACGGTCGTCTGGACCTTGTTCTTCAACCCGGTGACGATGTCGGACTCTCCGCGCAGCATTGCGTCGAATCCGGCCTTGGCGACGTCGAACGCGCTGTCCTTCGTCTCGGTGCCGACCTTGGTGTCCATCATGCCGGCACGGCGGAAGAATTCGGTCTCGGTCGCACCCGGCATCAGGCAGGTGACGGTCACGCCGCTGTCGCGCAACTCCTCACGCAGCGCAAACGAGAATGAATCGAGGAACGCCTTGCTGGCGTTGTAGGCGGCCTGGAAACTGCCCGGCATGAACCCGGCGATCGAGCCGGTGATCAGGATCCGGCCCGCATTGCGGCGAAGCATCTCGTTGCCGACGCGGTGGAGCAGATACAGCGTGCCGGTGATGTTGGTGTCGATGAGGCGTCTCACCCTGGCGAAGTCCTGGTCGAGGAAGGCCCTGCCGAGACCGATGCCGGCATTGGCCAGCAGCGCATCGATCGGCCGGTCGGCGACGGCGTCACAGAGCTTGTCGACGCCCTCGGTGGTGGAGAGATCGGCCTCGACCGGCTCCACGCTGCCGCCGAGCCGGCGCAGATCGACGGCAACCCTTTCGATCTGAGGCTCGTCCGCTGCGATGACGAGGTTGAATCCTGCCTGGGCGCAGCACCTGGCGAGTTCCAGGCCGATACCGGTTGAGGCGCCTGTGACGACGGCGAGTTGATTGGCGGGCATGCGCACATCCTTGAAATCCGGGTCTTGGAATTGAGGTGATGACGCTCAATCGCCGCCCTGCTCCCTCGTTCCTATTTGCGCAGTGCGAAGAATTTGCGCGGGGCGATAGCAACCATCGTTCATTCCTGGACTTGGATGCCACGTGGTTCAAACCGGGAGGACGGACGATGAAGGCGCTGGTCTGGCACGGCAAGGAGGACATCCGGTGCGACACCGTCACCGATCCGGAGATCCAGGATCCGCGCGATGCCATCATCAAGGTCACGAGCTGCGCCATCTGCGGCTCCGACCTGCACCTCTTCCACAATTTCATTCCCGGCATGCTGCCCGGCGACATCATGGGCCACGAGACCATGGGCGAAGTGGTCGAGGTCGGCCCGGGCGTCGATGGCAAGCTGAAGAAGGGCGACCGAATCGTCGTGCCGTTCACGATCATTTGCGGCGAATGCGACCAGTGCAAGCGTGGTAATTTCTCGGTCTGCGAGACCACGAACCGCAAGCGTCATCTGGCCGACAAGGTGTTCGGACACGGCACGGCTGGCCTGTTCGGCTACACCCATCTCACCGGCGGCTATCCCGGCGGCCAGGCCGAATATCTGCGCGTGCCCTATGCCGACGCGACCCACATCAAGGTGCCCGCAGGCATCCCCGACGAGCAATTGCTGTTCCTCAGCGACATCTTCCCGACCGGCTGGCAGGCCGCCGTGCAATGCGATATCGAGCCGACCGACACGGTGGCGATCTGGGGCTGCGGCCCGGTCGGCCAGATGGCGATCCGCAGCGCCATCCTGCTCGGCGCCAACCAGGTGATCGCGATCGACTGCCTGCCCGAGCGGCTCAGCATGGCCGAGGCCGGCGGCGCCACCACGATCAATTTCGAGACCGAGAGCGTGGTGGGGCGGCTGAACGAGCTCACCGACGGCAAGGGCCCGGAAAAATGCATCGACTGCGTCGGCATGGAATCGCATGTGATGGCTTCGCTGCCCGACACCCTGCTCGACCGCGCCAAGCAGATGGTGATGGCGGAGAGCGACCGGCCTCACGTGCTGCGCGAGATGATCTATGTCTGCCGTCCCGGCGGCATCATCTCCGTGCCGGGCGTGTACAGCGGCCTGTCCGACATGCTGCCCATGGGCGCCTTCATGAACAAGGGCCTGACGATGCGGACCGGCCAGACCCACGTCAACCGCTGGACCGACGACCTGCTCCGCCGCATCGAAGACGGCGAGATCGACCCGTCCTTCGTCATCACCCACACCGTCCCGCTCGAACAGGGACCGGAGATGTACCAGGTGTTTCGCGACAAGCGGGATTCCTGCGTCAAGGTCGTGCTGAAGCCCTGAAGGAGCAAATCCATGTTTCATTTCTCCAACATCGTGCGCACCAAGGGCGACCCGAAGATCATCGAGGGCGGACCGAGCCTGAAGCAGCCCGCGGACCAGCTCGCGCGCGCGCGCTCGGCTGGTTCAGCATCGGCCTCGGTGTCGTCGAGCTCTTCGCGCCAAGGCGCGTCACGCGCACGCTGGGCATGGAAGGCCGCGAGACGCTGGTGCGCGCCTTCGGCGTACGCGAGATCATGGCCGGGATCATGTCGCTCTCGGTCGAGAAGAACGCCGGCCTGTGGGCCCGTGTCGGCGGCGACGGCCTCGATGCCGCCGCGCTGCTGTCAGGGCTGACGTCGGATAATCCCAAGAAGGGCAATATCGCGCTCGCACTGCTGATGGTCGGCGGCATCGCCATGCTCGACTACCGCGCCGCGCAGGACACCAAGCCCCGCCGCCCGCCGCGCGATGCACGGCGCAAGCTCTATCCGAGCCGCAGCGGTTTCCCCAAGGGCATCGAGAGCGTCCGAACTGCGGCAAGGCAGATCGCAGCGCATGCCGGGCATAACGAGGTGAAGCAAGGCGATGAGCGCCGGGTTCCGTGACGAAACGGCTCCGGGGCAACGAAGGCGTGATCATCGCGCTCGAGCCTCGGTGACGGCCGAGACCGCCGTCGCTTGACCCATCTCAAAGGGCACCGGGTGCGCATTGCCTTCGCGATTTGCGGATCGTATCCCGCTTCGCTTCCTACTCCCGCCAGAAGTCGGCCAGCTCTTCCGCTGTCACCAGGTCGACCTGGCCGTGAAAGCGAGTGCGATACATCGTCATGAGCGCATCGTGCCCGACGTCCGACGAGCTGCACAGCGCGTCCTCGACGATGACGACCCTGAAGCCGAGATCGACGGCGCTCAGGACCGTCGAAAGCACGCAGACGTCCGTCTCCGCGCCTGATATCACGACAGTACCGATCTTCTTTTCGACCAGGAGGCTCGCGAGACCGGGATTGCTGAAGGCCGAATAAGCCGGTTTGTCGATGACGGCCGCCGGCGGAACGAAGCGGTTCAAGGACGGCACAAGCTCGAGGGCGGACTGCGGCAGATGCCTGCGGGTCGCCTGGTGCCAGCGACGAAAATAGCTCTGCCACTGCCCCGGACGATCCTCCGGATCCTGCGGGGCGATAAAGCGCGTGAACATCGTTCTCGCCGGATTGCGCGAGACGACCGAAACGATCGTCGGGAGGACACGCTCCATCCAGGGCGTCGCCCAAAGGCCGCCGGGAGCGAAGATGTTCTGCATGTCGATGCACAAGTGAACGGCGTCTCTGATGTCGGCGACATCCGATGTGCTGTCCCTCATCGTCCTCCATCCCTGACCGATTGCGGGCCCCGCACCCAAAACCCGAAATGCCATCGCAAGTTCCTAGGCGCCCGCAACCTCGCACCGGCTCGCGCGTCATGACGGGACGCAGGACGGGCATCCATGCACGGCTCTCATCCCGGCGATCGCGCATCGCCCCCCGCGGCCACGGCAGGATGCCAAGACTAACCTCGAGCGCTGCCGCTCAAACACATGGCCAATCCGGCCCGATCGCTGACGCAACAGGCGGACGACACCTTCGAGCTCACGGACACTGTTCTGAATGGGACGCGCGATTGGACGGCCAGAATTTCGCGCAATCTGAATTTGGACGACAATCCTCTCCTGCCCCACCGGCGAAGTGTCGGGGCGCTTCGCGAAGAACCACGGAACGCTCCTGCGTTCCGTGGCTCGGTTCAGCCGGCGATGGATCAGACGAAGCGGAAATCGTCTGCCGCGAGCGAGGCCATCTGCATGTTGGCCAGCGTCACGGTGTTGTCGGCATCGAGCGTCACGACGACGTTGTTGCCGACCTGCGTGGTGTGCGACATCACTTCGGCGAAGTTCGAGAACAGGCTGCTCGAGAATTGCAGCACATCGGCCGAGGCACCGGTGGTGGCGAAGTCGGTGATGGTCTCCTTGCCGAAGCCGGCGGCGAACATGAACACGTCGGCACCCGAGCCGCCGGACAGGATGTCGTTGCCGGCATCGCCCGCGAGGATGTCGGCACCCGAGCCACCCTTGATGGTGTCGTTGCCGGCACCACCATTCAGCATGTCATTCTCGGAGCCGCCATCGATGTTGTCGTCGCCGTCGCCGCCGGAGATGGTATCGACACCCGAACCGCCCTTCAACGTGTCCTTGCCGACGCCCCCCTCGATCACGTCGTTGCCGGAGCCACCGTCGACGCCGTCGTCGCCCTCGCCGCCGCGCAGCGTGTCATTGCCGGCACCACCGGCGATGACATCGTTGCCGGCTCCGCCATCGAACATATCAGCGCCGTTGCCGCCTGTCAGATGATCTGCACCGGCACCGAGCACGAAGCCCTCGATGCCGCTGAAGTGGTCGGTGCCGATGCCTGCACCGGTCGCGGTGCCCGACACCAGGTTGATCGTGACCGCACCGGTGGCGTCGGACAGATCCAGCAGATCCTGACCGCAGCCGCCGTCGATGGTGTCGTCACCGGCACCGCCTCGGAGCACGTCGTCGCCGAAGCCGCCGAGCAGCACGTCATTACCGGCGCCGCCGACGAGCAGGTCGTCACCGAGGCCGCCGTTCAGGGTGTTGGCTCCGGCCGACCCGATCAGCGTGTCGCCGAACGCCGTGCCTACCGCGTTCTCGATCCCGGCGAGATGGTCGGCGCCGGGGAGATAGCCGGGATAGTAGGCAAGCCCGGAGTCGAGGTCGATCGTCAGCTCGAACAGGATGTGACTGTAATCGATGGTGTCGACGCCGTCGCCGCCGTCGTAACGATCCAGACCATCGCCGCCGATGAAGGTGTCGTCGCCGGCGCCGCCGAACACCAGATCGTTGCCGAGGCCGCCGACGATCGTATCGCTGCCGCCGGTTCCGATACGCAGCTTCCAGGTGCCGTCGGCGAAGCCGAGTTCCTCGATGTTGCCGAGCGTGTCGGTGCCGTCGGTGCCGACCTGATCAGCGATGTTGATCGAGCCATCGGCATTGAGCGTCATCGCGTATCCGGCAATCGCGCCGGAGAAGGTCGCGGTGTCGGTCCCGGCGCCGCCGTCGATGATGTCGTCACCTGCTGCGCCCTTGATCAGGTCGCCGCCGTCATTGCCGTACAACGTGTCGTTGTCGGCACCACCATCGACCTGGTCATTGCCGGCGCCGGCGTAGATGTAGTCGTTGCCTGCGCCTCCGAACAGGACGTCATCGCCGCCATACGTGTAGTCCATGGCGATGGTGTCGCTGCCATCGCCACCATCGATGACAAAGCCGCCCGCGGATGTCGAGAGCGCGACGTCGTCGCCGACCCCGAGCAGGATCGTGCCGGTCACCGTGCCTCCGACGTAGAGGTTGACCTGGTCGTTGCCGGCGCCCATGTCGATCGCCGAACCGCCCGTCGCAACGATCGACCCCGAGTTGTTCAGGGTGTCGCGGCCGCCGCCCATCGAGATGCCACCGACGATCCGGCCGGTGCTGTTGTTGCCGACGAAGTCCTCGTAGTCGCCGACGAGGTTGATCGCCTCGTTGCCGCGGAGGTCGAACCGGGCAGCGTCCGCCGGCGAAACCCCTTCCGGTCCGTGCCCGTCGCCCTGGATGAGACCGTCATTGACGATGGTCGTCGCCCCCAATGCGTTGCTGTTGCTGGAGTTGTCGACCTGGATCGCCCGGCCATAGCCATAGATCTCGCCGGTGGCGCTGTTGACGATCTCGCCGCCGCCGATCGCGATCGCTTCGGACACGTTCGGTTCGCCGTCGTGATAGCCCTCGGCACCGAGGCCGGCAATTCGGCCATAGTTCAGCACCTGCACCAAGCCATCGACGTCGATGGCGTCGCCATCGGAGTCGGCCAGTTCGGCGGAGCGGCCTTCCATCACCCCATGGTTGGTGATGAAGGCCTTCTGTGCGAGCGACCCGTCGGTGTCCAAGTTCACGGCGGACCCGTTGCGGCCGATCATCGTGCCGCTGTTGATGACGGTGACGGCATTGTCACCGGTGACGGCATGACGCGAAGCTTCCATCCAGCCGCCGGCATAGTTGTTGACCTTGCCGCCGGTGTCGCTCTGGACGTCGATCAGATCGCCTCCGCCCACGAATGTCGGATCCGTCGTGATCGTCCCCCAGTTGTTGACGACGCCGTCGGTGCCCGGGCGGATCACGTCGGTATCGCTGCCATGCTGGCGGATGACGCCCCCGGCAAGGTTGTTGATCACCGCCGACGCGCCGTTGTTGTCGAAGGTACGGAAATCGAGGACGCGGCCGTTCGCTTCGATCACGCCGGCGTTGTTGACGGTGATGGTCGCGTCGGTGTGACCGGCCCGTTCCGGGGTCAGCGCGCCGCGGACGACGCCGCCGGCCTGGTTGTTGAGGGTCACCGAGCCGGTCGCCCCCGCCGTGGTGGTGAGCGCACGGGTCGAACCTGAGATCTCGCCGGCATTGTCAATGACCGCGTTGCCACCGCCCTGCCAGACGATCGCGTTGCCGGACACCGAGAGCGCGCCGCCGGCATCGACGGCGACGTGGTCGTTGTTGTCCACAACGAGGCTCGAAGCCAGCGTCGCGTCGCCCTGGATCGTCACGGCGTCGTACGATGCCGATCCGGCCACCGACCAGGTGCCTGCAGCCACCAGCAGGTTCTCGACATTGAGCGTGGCGATCACTTCCGCCGTGCCGCCGCCGATCAGCTTGACGGTGTCGTTGCCGGCGCCGCCGTCGATCAAAGTCGGCGCGGGATCGTCGGTGGAGACGATGATGAGGTCGTCGCCTTCACCGGCTTCAGCAGTGTCGCCGGCGCCAGCCACCAGCTCGTCGTTGCCGTCGCCACCTTGCAGGGTGTCGTAGCCTTCGCCGCCGACCAGGACGTCGTCGCCTTCGCCGCCGGTCAGGGTGTCGTCACCGTCGCCGCCCACCAGCCGGTCGTCGTCAGCGCCACCGTCGAGCGTGTCGTCGCCTGCACCGCCAAGCAGCGTGTCGTCGCCGTCGCCGCCGGACAGGGTATCATCGCCTTCGCCGCCATCGAGCTGGTCGTCGCCACCGAGCCCGGCGAGGACGTCGTCGCCCCCGAGGCCGTTGAGGACGTCGTCACCGAGCGCGCCGGTGAGTTCGTTGTCACCGTCGTCGCCGACCAGCACCAGGGCCTCGGTTTCGAGCACCGTGTCTTGACGATAGTCGAGGTTCTGGATGCGCTCGTCGTGCGCCCGGTCGGTGTCGGCGACGTCGTAGGGCGTGTCGGAGTAGTTCGCCGCCATGTATTCGGCGAAGGCATCCTGCTCGGTGCCTTCGGCGGCGAAGTTCGCCCCCTGCCCCGCATCCGGAACCAGGTCTGGCGACAGATTGACGACGTTGGCAAAGGCGGGATTGGCCGCGATGAAGCTCGCGAACGGATAGCCGTCGCCGCCGGTGAGCAGGAAGCTCAAGGTCACGACCCGGATCGCCACCTCCGGATCGACCACCAGTTCGCCGTTCGCGACCAGCGCCAGCACCGGGTTGCCGTTGTCATCGATCAGCGCTGCCGACTGCACGCGGTTGCCGGCCGGCAAATCCTTGTCGAACGAGAACGCGATGCCGCCGACCTGGGCGAACTGGCCGGGCGTCGCGGTCGCGGTGGTCGCCGCCACCGCGTGCTCGAGCACCTCGAGCAGCTGATCCGCGGTCACCGTGACCATCGACAGCGCGTTGTTGAAGCGCAGCGAGTTGGCGATATCGAGCTGCGACACCTCGCCCGCTTCCTTGCCGACGCTGGTGTTCGCCAGCGGCGGGCTCTCCACCGCTTCGCCGCCGACCGCATAGACGTAGCCGATCGAGTCGCGGATGCCGCCGCCGTTCTTGATCGAAACCAGCACGGTCGGGTCGACTTTCTGGGCGTACCACAGGTTCGCATCGGCGGAGAGGTCGCCGAGGTTGGTCTCCTCGGTGCGCGCCTCGCTGCGACGGCCCTCGAGATAGACGTCCGTCTTGCCGAAAGTGTTGCCGTCCTGCACGTCGATGATGCCACCCACCGCCTGGGCGATGTCGTTGACCAGATCGCCGCGGCCGCCGTCGGCAAACGGATCGGCGTCGTCGGCATCTACGTCGCCGTCATCGTCGACATCGACCGTGGTGTTGCCGTCGTACAGCGAGGCGACCACCTCTTCCGTGCTGGCGTAGGCGCCGTTGACCGCCGTGTTGGCGGTGTAGATCACGTTGCCTTCAGCATCGAAATCGACCACCAGCCGTCCGACATAGGAGTACTCTCCGGAGGTGTTGACGATCAGCGTGGTTTTGCCGTCGGCGTTCGCGGTGACGATCGGATAGGTGTCGGCAGCGGTGTCGCCGGCACGGAGCGCGTCGGTCTCGTCCGCCAGCAGCGTGTGCGAGCCGCCGGCGACGATGACGTCGACGCCGTGCAGCAGGGGCGCCAGCGCTTTTTCGAGCGCGAGCTGCTGCAGATGGCTGACCAGGATGATCTTGTTGATGCCCTGAGCCAGCAGACCGTCGATGGTCGGCTGCAGGATTGCCGCCAGCGCCGCCATGTCATCGACATTGTCGCCGATCACTTCGACGCCGCCGGTCGAGGAGATGCTCTGCACGATCTGGGTGGTCGCGCCGACCACGCCGATCTTTTCGCCGTTCTCCTCGATGATCGTGGCCGGCGCGATCTTCTTGCCGATACCGGCCTCCGGCGGGAAGCCGGTGTAGGCGTCGGCATCCTGGATCGTGCCGGTGTAGACCGAGGCGAGATTGGCATCGGCCGAGAAGTCCAGATTGGCCGCGAGGTACGGGAACTGCGCGCCGGGATAGCCGGCGGTCTGCTTGATGATGTCGGCAAACGCCTTGGTGCCGGCGTCGAATTCGTGATTGCCGATCGCCGAGGCCTGTACGCCGATGATGTTCAGCATCGCCATGTCGGCGGTGCCGAAGCCGGGCGAGATGTTCAGCGTCCCGGCAGCGAGGCCGTAGTAGGTCTCCAGCGCGGTTTCGTAGACCTCCTTCAGCGAGCCGTCGCTGCCGGCGCTGAAGAATGGGCTGGGAATGAAATTGTCGCCCGACGACAGCGTGATCGAGTTCTCGTAGGTCTCCTCGAGATAGTCGACGATCGCCGCGAAGTTGCCGGCGCGATCAACTGCGTTCAGGCCCGCCTCGAAGTCCGATGCATGCAGGATTTGCAGCGTGTAAGCCGGGGTCGGCTCCTGCTCCCCGAGATTGAGGCCCACGATCACCGGATCGTGGTCGGACACCCGGACCGGGGCGTCGCCGTCGAAGATCGAGGTGTCGCGGCCGTAGTCGGTGTTGTAGTCGAGCGCGTCGGCCTCGTCGGCGTTGATGTGCCAGGTGGTCATACCGGACACCTGCGCGCCGAGGCTGGCATTGGCGAAGGCATAGTCGAGCGTGCCGGTCTGGCCGTCGAACACATAGGAATAAGCGCCGTCCTCGCGGTCCTGCAGATTCTCATAGCCCGCGCTCTCAATGAGCGCGGTCGACTGCTCCTTGGCGTAGCCATTGAAGTCGCCGAGCAGCATCACGTCCGGATCGCCCGAGCCGGTCGGATCGCTCGCCGCCCACGCGGTCAGCGCGGTGGCGGCCAGCTCGCGCTGGTTCTGCCAGTTGCCCTGACCGTCACCCTGATCGGAATCGGCGCCGGAGCCGGTACCGCTCTTGGACTTGAGATGGTTGGCGATCGCCGTGAAGGTTTCGCCGGTCGCAAGCTCCTCGAAGGTCACCGCGATCGCGTTGCGGCTCGTGTTCTCGCCGTCGAACACCGCGCCGACCGTGCTCTGCCCGAGCAGGCCGGCGAGGCCGAGGCCGGGCAGATCGGCGTCGTTGAGGGTCTCGACGGTCGTACCGTCGGCAATCTTCACCGCGGTGGTGTCGTAGATGAAGCCGACCGCGATGGCGTCGCCGCCAACGAACTGCTGGCCGGGATCGACCCAGGCATAGGTACCGGCCCCAGCCACGGCATTGAGCTGTTCGACCAGATACTTGATCGCGTTGCCGGAGGATGCAGCGGAGAAGTCGTTCTCTAGCTCGGTCAGCGCCAGCACGTCGACGTCCATGTCGAGGATGGTCGCGACCAGCTTCTCGGTCTGACGCGCGAACTCCGCGGCGTTGTCGGCGCCACGCGGCGCTTCGCCGATCGCGGTGGTGCCGCCATTGTCTAGCGTGGTGAAGTAGTTCAGCACGTTGAAGCTCGCCACCTTCAGGCGGCCGCCGACGTCTTCCGGCGCATCGGTGCGCGGATTGTCGCCGGCTCCAAAGGTGTTGGCGCCATCCTCGACCGCGCGGATCCGCCAGGTCGCCCCCGAGGCGGAGTTGCCGGCCCATTGATAGTCGAGCACGCCAGTCAAACCGGTGACGGTGTCACCCATCCGGACCGCGTCGTCGGTGCCGTAGTTCGGCGTGGCGGACGGGTTGTCGTTCGGATCGAAGCCGTCGAGGTTGTTGATCGCGGCGTTCTGGACGTTCAGGCCATCGTCATAGGTGATGGTGCGGGCACCGAGCTCGGCCAGATACGCCTGGTAGGCGGCGGCGTCGGGCGCGTTCTCCTGCGTGAACTGTTCGGGCCGTTCGCCCGCCGCCAGCTTGATCTCGTTGAACCGGTCGAGATTGTACTGCTCGGTGACGGTCAGGGTCTGCGGAATCGTGACCAGCATGCCTTCATAGGCTTCAAGATCGGGCTGGTAGTCGCCGTCCTGGCTCAGCGTGGTGCCCATCGACGGCAGGTCGATCTGCACCGCCATCGCGTCGACGTCGGCCACCGCGCCGGCCTGGACCACCGAAATGTTGCTGGCGGTGAGCTCGGTCAGGCCGAAATATTCGCTGATCGAGCCGGTGACCCGCACCCGGTCGCCGATCTGGACGTCGGTGGCGCCGCCGTAGACGAATATCGCCTCGGAGGTCAGCACGTTGCCGTCGGAATCGGTGGTCTCCTCCTGGAGATAGAAGCCGTTGAGATTGCGGTTGGCGTCGGCATCGCCGTTCTGGAAGTCGCCGACCACGATGGCTTCGACGGTCACAGTCTCGCCGACCATGGCGCTGCTGGCTCCGCTGCCCTGAATCGTGCTGATCTTGGTAATGCCGACGTCGTCGTTGACGATGGTGCCGGTCGCCGTCGCGGCGCTGCCGATCGTGGTGGTCACGGCCGCCGAATTCGAAACGTCCTGCAGCGTCAGCGTGAAGTTCTCGTTCGCCTCATTGTCGGTGTCGCCGGCGACGGTGACGGTCACGACCGCGGACGTCTCTCCCGCCGCGATGCTGCCGCTGAAGCTGACCGGCTTGCCGCCGACGTAGTCGGCCGCATCGGTCTGTGCCGAAGCGATCGTTCCCGAGAACGCGACGTCGCCCGTGCTGCCGCCGCTGCGCTCGACCGTGAACTGATAGACGGTCGGGCCGCTGTCACCTTCGTCATGCGACACCGTGAGCGAGTCCGGCGCGAAGGCGACGTGCTGAGCTTCGATCGACGATCCGGACGAACTGGTGACGCGGATGTCGTCGATACCCACCCACTCGTCATTGCCGACGGCATTGGTGGTGAGAATGCGAACCTGGATGTCGTTGCGGCCATCGACGTCGGCAGGCAGCAGCAGATCGAACGGCGTCACCTGGGTCGCGGTACCGCCGGTGGTGACGTCGGCGGCGAAACCGCTCGGAACGTTGGTCCACGCCCCGCTCGATCCGAGCCGGTACTGCACGTTGATCTGCTGCGCGGAGTCGTCCGTGCCGGCGTCGAGGTCGCGCGCGTTGAAGCTCAGCCGGACATCTTTGCGGCCGGTAGCGTCGAGATGGATCACGAGGCTGGGAGCATCCGCACTGTTCGAGCCGTTCAGCGCCACCGTCGGGTCGGCGATCTGGAATTCGGCCACACCGCCGTTGGTGATGGCGGTGTTGGTCTGGTTGGCGACGACGTCGACATCTCCCGACGACGATCCGGTCGCCGTGCGCGCGTCCACCCCGGTGGTCGAAACGACATCGTTGCCGAGATAGCCGACGATCGATGCGACCCCCGACCAGTCATCGTTGGTCGTGATAAGGCCGGTGTTGGACCAATCCTGCAGGAAATCGCCATTCGCCAGGACATGAGGGGTCGTCGACATGTATCGCCACTCCAGCGCTTGAGAGAAGACGTCGCGGATCGCCGCCTCACGGCATGCGTAAGGGCGCGGTCCGGACGGCCGATGGTTAACGGATCGTCAATGCGCGTTGATAGAACGCCGACCACAACAGATCGGTGACTGCTTCTTAACGGGCCGGTGAAGTCGCGACACGAAAAAGCGCCGAAGACCGTGCGAACCAACGACTCGTCTTGCGACAGGCGGCGCGCTCGACCTCTCGGCCGGCAGCAATCGCCAATGAGTCATCGCGCTTGAGCTCGATCAGCCCGCCGCGAGAGGTGACCACGCGAGGTTTCGATTGGCGGCCTGCGCGGCCGAACTTCCGAACCAAGGCGGCGTTTCGTCGCAGGGCACCGTGGCCTCGTTGCCGTCGGCCCGCGTTTTCGCGCACCGCGCTTTGTCATGCGCCTGACGTTGAACCTCGCTAACGAACGCCGACCGCATCCGACCGTGACGATCCGACGTCGTTTTGAATTGAGTATCATGACCGCTACAACGTCCTCCGCGTCGACTCCCGCGTCCGGCGATCTCGCGTCGGCCGCGATCGCCTCCTGCAGAACGGCCTTTCTGACGGTGGGACTGTTCTCGGCGGTGCTCAATCTGCTGATGCTCACCGGCTCGATCTACATGCTGCAGGTGTACGACCGGGTCATTCCATCGCACAGCATTCCGACCTTGATCGCGCTGTCGATCGCGGTGGCGGCGGCGTATGCGATACAAGGGCTGTTCGACCTGCTGCGTCAGCGCATTCTGACCCGGATCGGATCGGCACTGCACGCCGCGCTGTGGCAACCGGTCGTCTGCAACATCCTGCGCGGGCCGCTACGCGGCGGCGGCGCGAATCGCGGCCTGCAATTGTCACATGATCTGGACTCGGTCCGGTCGTTCCTTTCCGGGCTCGGCCCGACGACCCTGTTCGACTTGCCGTGGATGCCGCTGTATCTCGCCGGCTGCTTTCTCTTGCATCCTTATCTCGGCTGGACGCTGGTCGCGGGCGCTGTGCTGCTGTTCGGGATCGCGCTGCTCACCGAGCTGCTGACGCGGGCGCCGACCAGGGACGCATCGCGTGCCTGCGCAATCCGCGGCGTCCAGCTTGAAGCCGGTCGGCGCAACGCCGAGATCGTGGCCGCGCTGGGGATGGAGCAGCGGTTGATCGACCGGATCGGGGCCGCCAACGACGATCTCGTCGCCGCCCAGCAGCGAAACGCCGATATCGCCGGATCACTCGGCGCGTTGTCGAAGACGCTGCGCTTCATGCTGCAATCGGCGCTGCTCGGCCTCGGCGCCTATCTGGTGATCGAGGGACTGGCAAGCGGCGGCGTGATGATCGCCGCATCGATCATGGGCAGCCGCGCGCTCGCGCCGGTGGAACTGGCGATCTCCATCTGGCGACCGTTCATCGGCGCGCGACAGGCGGGCCAACGGCTCCGCGCCGCCCTGCGCGACGGCGACGCCCCGCACCCCGACGTCGCACCCGAACGCGCCGTTCATCGGCTCACGGTCGAGCAGGTCACGATCGCCGCCCCCGGCGGCACCGCCGCGATCGTGCACAACGCCTCGTTCGCACTTGAAGCCGGCCAGGCGGTCGGCATCATTGGCCCGTCAGCCGCCGGCAAATCGACGCTGGCGCGGGCACTGGTCGGGATCTGGCCGATCGCACGCGGCGAGATCCGCCTTGATGGCGCCACCCTCGACCAGTGGCCGGCAGAAATTCGTGGCGGCATGATCGGCTATCTGCCGCAGGACGTCGAATTATTCGACGGAACGGTGGCGGAGAACATCGCACGCTTCGACCCGGAGATCGACGAGGCGGCGGTGATCGCCGCGGCGAAGGCCGCTGGCGCCTACGAGATGATCCTGAAGCTGCCGAAGGGGTTCGAGATGCGGATTGGCGAAGCCGGTGCCACCCTGTCGGGCGGCCAGCGGCAGCGGATCGCGTTGGCGCGCGCGCTCTACAAGGATCCGTTCATGGTGGTGCTCGACGAGCCGAACGCCAGCCTCGACGCCGAAGGCGACGCCGCGCTGACCGACGCCATCCGGCGTGTCCGGGCTCGCGGCGGTATTGCCGTCATCATTGCGCATCGGCCGGCGGCGCTCGCCGCGGTCGATCTCGTGCTGACGCTGGCGACCGGCCAGGTGCAGGCGTTCGGACCGAAGGACGAAGTGCTGCGCAAATCGCTGGCCGCTCATCCGGCGCCGGGCGGCGCGGCGCTGCAGGCGGTGCCCGACGCGCGCTCGGTTCCTGCCGCCGCCGCCAGTTGAGGACTTTCATATGACCGCAGCCCGCACGCCCGAGGCTCGCCGCAACGATCCGTTTCGCGATATCCGGCGCGCCACCGCATTTGGAATCGGCACGCTGGCGATCGTCGTGTCCACCGCCGGCGTTTGGGCGATAACCGCGCCGCTCGCCAGCGCCGTGATCGCGCCGGCACAGGTGGTGGTCGACAGCAACGTCCGCCGGGTTCAGCACCCCACCGGCGGCGTGGTCGCCGAAATCTACGTCAACGATGGTGATCAGGTTCGCGCCGGCGACGTGCTGGTCCGCCTCGACGAGACGCTGTCGCGCGCCAACCTTGCGCTGATCGAAAACCAGCTCAACCAGCTAGGGGTGCGTCGTGCCCGGCTGCAGTCCGAGCAGAACGGCCGCGATGCAGTGGCGCTGCCCGGCGAGATCGCCGCCCGCCGCGCCGCCGCCGCGCTCGCGGAGATGGTCGAGGGCGAGACCACGCTGTTCGCCCGGCGGCGCGAGGCGATCAGCGGCCAGCAGTCGCAGCTGCGCGAACGCAAGGCGCAGATCGCGGACGAAATCCGCGGCCTGGAGGCGCAGATCGCGTCGAAGCGCGAACAGATCCGCTGGATCGACACCGAGCTGGAGGGCGTCCGCCAGCTGTACGAAAAGCGTCTGGTGCCCTATGCGCGCCTCACTGCGCTCGAGCGCGAGGCCTCGCGCCTGACCGGCGAGGAAGGCCAGCTGATCGCCGAGATCGCGCGCGCCAAGGGCCGGATCACCGAAACCGAACTGCAGATCATCCAGCTGGTCCAGGATCAGCGCCGCGAGGTCGCGACCGAACTGCGCGACGTCGAGACCAAGCTTGCCGATCTCGGCGAACGCCGCATCGCCGCGATGGACCAGCTCGATCGCGTGGTATTGCGCGCGCCGCAGGACGGTCTGATCCACCAGAAATCGGTCTTCACCGTCGGTGGCGTGATCACCGCGGGCGAACAGCTGATGCTCATCGTGCCGAAGGATTCGCTTGTGGTCGAGGCCCGGGTCGATCCGCAAATGATCGACCGGCTCAAGGTCGGGCAATCCGCCAAGCTGCGCTTCAGCGCGTTCGACGCCGCGGTGACCCCCGAGCTCGACGGCACGCTGACGCGGATCGCCGCCGACCTGACCAAGGACCCGCAATCCGGCGCGGCTTACTACGTCGCCCGCATCAGCCTCGACGCGAGCGAACTCGCCAAGCTCGACGGCAAGGCGCTGGTGCCCGGCATGCCGGTTGAAGCCTTCATCCAGAACGGCGTGCGGACGGCGCTCGCCTACCTGCGCAAGCCGCTGGAAGATCAACTCGCCCGCGCGCTGCGGCAGAAATAGTCCAAGTCCCTCTCGCGATCGTTGTCAGCATGCGTCCGCATTGCCGCCAGCACGGTAGCCAGACTTTCGAAGGCGTCAGATCTGCGGATCCTCGCCAAGCGAGCAAGCGTGGTGAGCTGATGTTGACTGAGTCTGCTAAGGCGAAGACCGCGGTGGCGCTCGGCACGTCAGCAGTTCAGGCCGGACTAAACTGACCGAGTGGCGCACCCAAACGCCGAGCGGCCTCATCATTCGATCACCTGAGCCTGATGTCGAGCCATCCCAGATCATTGACCTCGATCTGATCGCCGTCACCAATCAGGACGGTCGTCGTCTCAGCTTCCACAATTGCTGGACCTTCGATCTTGTTGCCTGAACGAAGTTGATCCGCGGCGAATACTTCAACCTCTCGCCATTCGCCGAAGAATGCTTTTCGACGCCCTTTTGGTTTGCACGGCGCTACGGTCTTCCGCCCACGCGCGACTTCTCCGACGCTCGGGACAGCGCCTATGGCAGCGACCCGCGCATTGACGAACACCGCTTCCTGATCCGGCGACGAGTAGGTGTACAGTTCCTCATGGCGACGATGGAATCGCTCCTCTATCCGATCGACGACGTTCTCCGAATTCCAATCGAGATCGTTTAGCGGGACGTCAATCTGGAAGATCTGCTCGCCGTAGCGCATCTCGGCGGAACATTCGACAGCCACATCGCCGCCAAACCACGACTTCAGACGGCCTGTAGCATCTCTTTCGAGGTCAGCGAAGATGGTCCTGACCTCTTGGGCCGTAATCCGTTGGCCGGCGCTGTAATGCGTACTGCTCACCTCGTACCTCAGATCGCTGGTCAACATGCCCCAAGCGGATAGGACCGAAGCCGCCGTCGGCACGATGACGCGCTTGATTTCAAGTTCGCGCGCAACTTCGGCCGCATGCAGACCGGCAGCGCCGCCGAAGCTGAGCAGCGCGAAGGGGCGTGGGTCGACGCCGCGTCGCAGGGTCATCAGACGGATACCATCCGCCATACGCAGATTGACCATTCGATAGATTCCAGCCGCCGCATCGTCCCGGGATAGCTCGAGCGCTTTCGCGAGCCGATCGACTGCCGCTTCTGCGGCCGCGCGATCGAGCGGCCGCTTTCCGCCCATGAATGCAGAAGCGTCCAGATATCCGAGAACAACATTGGCATCTGTAACCGTCGGCTCGAGACCGCCGTTGCCGTAGCACGCAGGCCCCGGCACGGACCCCGCGCTTTCTGGCCCGACGCGGAGCGTACCACCCGCGTCCAGAGTGGCAATCGAGCCTCCACCGGCGGCGATGCTCGCAATGTCGAGGCTCCTGAGCGCGATGCGTTGACCGGCAAGCCCACCTTCGGCCGACAGCGACGCGCGTCCATCCGCAATCAGCGAGATGTCGGTGCTGGTCCCGCCCATGTCGAACGGCACAAGATCGGGAATTCCGAGCAGTTCCGCGCAGCGCCGGGCTCCCGAGATGCCGCCCGCTGGGCCGGAAAGTACGGTGCCGGCAGCGAGCCGCGCGGCTTCCTCGAGTGGGGCCATCCCGCCATGCGAAAGAATGATGAAAAGGCTGCTGGCCAAGCCTGCGTCTTTCAGCCGGGCTTCCAGATTGGTGAGATAGCGCCGCACCACCGGAGCGACGTAGGCGTTCACGATCGTCGTTGAAACGCGTTCATACTCCTTGATCTGCGGCAACACATCGCTCGATCGAGAGACGTCGAGTTCCGGAAGTTCGCGCTTCAGTCGTTCGACGGTCGCAATTTCGTGCGCCGGATTACAGTAGGCATGCAGGAAGCACACAGCCACGGAGCTTGCTCCGGCGGCGCGGATCGCCGAGATCGCCTCACCGAGGGAATCTTGATCGAGCGGGATCAGCACTGCGCCGTCCGGCCTAACGCGCTCGCGTACACCGAAGCGCAGTTGGCGCGGCACCAGGGGAGACGGCGGTGCGATGCGGAGATTGTAGCGATCTTCCTTCAGACCCTCGCGCATTTCGATGACGTCACGATGGCCTTCCGTCGTGACAAGCGCGACCTTTGCTCCCTTCCGCTCGAGCAATGCGTTCGTCGCGACGGTTGTCCCGTGCACCAGGCGGTCCGTCGTAGCGAGCATCTCCGCTCGCGGCATCTTCAGCCGGCTTGCGAGTTCTTCAAGTCCATTCATAACGCCTAAAGACTGGTCTGCCGGCGTCGTCGGCGATTTTGCGAACACGGTGTTGCCGTCGCGATCGATCGCGACGAGGTCGGTGTACGTACCGCCAACATCGACTCCGATGGTGAACATCTTCGGGCTATCCGTTAAACCGTTGTGAATTTTGTCGTGAGGCCCTGCATCAAGTCGGCTTCGCGCGCTTGAGCTGACCGTTGCCCTGGAGGGCCCCATCCTCCGCCCCCCGAGGAGCGAACCTCGAAGCAGTCGCCGGGACGGACTTCGATGCCGACCTCCTTCGTGCGCAGCACGCGCGGCGCGCGGCCTTGCGACACGAGGGTGTACTGATGTGGAAGCCCATCGCTGCCGCCGAGCATCCCGCATCCTCCATGCTTCGTGCCCTCGCCTGCCGTGTTTGCTCGCGCAGGCTTCGCCGTTTCCACGACGAGATCCAACGATACGCCCAGGCCGCCACGAAAACTGCCGTCGCCGCCGGAGTCCGGGCGAAATTCGTGATGTCGGAAATAGAGCGGAAACCGGGCTTCGTCGACTTCGATGCTGCCAAATTTGATGCCCCCGACCGTATGCCACTCACCAATCGATGACCAACCATCGCCGGCCGACGACGCCCCTCCTCCGGGCCTGGCCTGAAACAAATGCCAGATAAAATTGCGTCCTGTCCGCGGATTTTCACCTTGGATGGCGATGCGGAATCTGCGGCTCCACCCGGCCATCGCACGATCGGGACACGACTGGGAAAGCGCCTTGACGATAGCTTCCACGATTTCATTCGAAGGATGGCTGGTGCACATCGTGACCGGACGGCCGGGATCTGCCCACACGATCGTGCCCTGTCTGGCAACGACCTTCAGCGGCCGAAGTGCGCCGGAATTCTTGGGAATATCCGCGTCGATGAGATAGGCAAAAGCCATGACGACCGCAGCCTGCATGTTGGCGTGCGACGAATTGACAAAGCTCGTCGACTGAGGATCCGACTCCGAAAGATCAATCTCGATGTCGGATCCCTTTTTGGTCACCTTCGCGGCGATCCTGATATCGCTTCGGCCATGACCGTCGTCGTCGAGATGCGCTTCTCCATAGAACGTACCGTCCTGCCACGTCGATAGGACTGCCCGCGTCTGTTGTTCGGCAGCATCGAGAATTGCTTCGACGGCCGCTTCGACGACCTGTCCACCAAATTCGTCGAGCAGCCGCCTGATCCGGCGTTCGCCGAGATGCGCCGCACCAATCATCGCAGCAAGATCACCGCGGAAATCGCGAGGATTCCGCACATTGAGTGCCAGCATGTCGAGCAGATCGTCGCGAAGTTTGCCTGCTTCGTAAAGACGGATCGGCGGTACCCGCAATCCTTCCTGCCAAATGTCGGTCGCACTCGGATTGTAGCCGCCGTGGGTGGCCCCGCCGATATCGCTTTGGTGTGCGCGCACGATGGTCCAGTACAACCTCCGCTCCCCGTCGAAGACTGGCACGAACGCGGTCAGATCGGGCAAGTGACTGCCACCATGATAGGGGTCGTTGAGCAGCAGAACGTCGCCAGGCTTGACGTCCTTGAAGCGCTCCTCGATAGCAAGCGTCGCCCAGGACAGCGCGCCGACATGAACCGGAATATGGTCCGCTTGCGCAATCAACCGCCCATTCACGTCGCAGATCCCCAGCGAGAAGTCACGGCTGGAATTCAGGATCTGCGAGTAAGACGTACGCAGCATCGCCTCACCCATTTCGTTCACGATCGAACTCAGGCGATGCTGGACAACGGAACGGGTGATCGGGTCAATCTTGGAGGTCATCGCAAGCCTGCTGGTAGGAATGAGGATCTCAATCCGGCGTCAAGCGAGCGCCGGTCGGAACAGTTCCCGGGTACGGGGAGCCTGATCAGCCGAACGCGGCGACCTCCTCCAGGGACTCCGCAGCCGCCTTCACAATCGTATCCACGTCAGGATCGGTCATCGGCAACGACAGCGCCATCAGGCCATAGCTCGCGACCAATATCCCGCGATTGAGCAGCCCGGTGGTGAACACGGCCTGGCGCTTCGCTTCCATCTCGCTCAAGTAGGCTGAACGATAATCCCGGACGTTGCGATCCGTAAAATGAATCTTGAGTAGCGAGCCCAATCCGACTGCGGTCCCGGCAACGCCGGTCTTGCGGAAAGCCGCATTGATTCCGTCGCGTACCGCGGTGCCGATCCTATCGAGGCGTGAATAGGCTGCTGTATCGAGCAGCTTCATGGCGGCAAGTCCGGCGCGCATGGTGACGGGATTGGCCGAGAAGGTGCCGCCGTGCGGGAGCGCCGGCTTCCCGGAGGATGGATCGAACACTGACATGAACTTCTCGCCGCCGGCGATCGCGCCGACCGGGAAGCCGCCGCCGATGATCTTGCCGAGCGTAGTCAGGTCCGGATCGATCCCCCAAAGCCCTTGCGCACCCTCATAGCCGAGACGGAACGTGATGACTTCGTCGAATACAAGCAGCGCGCCGACTTCCCGCGTGACCTGACGGAGCGCTTCCACGTAGGCTCTGTCCGCCGGAACCAGACCTGCTCGGTTCGGCATCGGATCAACGAGTACACAAGCGAGTTCGGGACCATGCTCGCGGATCAAGCTCACGGCCGCCTCGACGTCGTTGAACGGAATGGTCACGACGTCCGCGAGCACGTTGTCGGGCGTGCCTTTGGCGTAGGCTACCGATACCGGGGCGTTGCCGCCCCAAGCCGCAGGTGTCGGGTCGAGGCTGACTTCAGCGTAGTCATAGGAGCCGTGATAAGCACCCTCGCACTTGGCGATCTTCGGACGACCCGTGTAGGCGCGGGCAGCTTTCAGCGCCATCATCACCGCCTCCGTGCCCGAATTGCAGAAACGGACATGGTCTACCGATGGAAGCCTTGCTGCCAGCAATTCGGCGAGCTCGACTTCGGACTCCGTCGGCATGCCGAAGGCCGAGCCCAGCGCGAGCTGCTTGGTCGCCGCCTCGATCAATGCGGGATGAGCATGGCCATGGATCAGAGACGTGAAATTGTTGATGCAGTCGATATATTCATTGCCATCGACGTCCCAGACTCGGCAGCCGGCGCCCGAAGCTGCGTAGATCGGAAACGGCTTCATGTAGACCGTGGTGCGCGTATTGCCACCCGGCAAGCTCTTCAGCGCTCGCTGATAGAGATCTCGCGATTGAGAATGATTGGCGGGATACATCTTGCCTCCTTGATTCCGGGTTCAACGGCCCGGATAAGCTTCGCGCACGCGCGCATTGTGCTTGAGTTCGCCTGCTGGTCCATCGAGCACAATGCGCCCCGTCTACAGCACATAGGCGCGATCGGCGACCGAGAGCGCAAGCACCGTGTTCTGCTCCGTGACCAGGATGGTCAGACCGGCCTCGCCAATACACCTGACTTGTTCGTAAACCTCTTCGGCGAGCCGCGGCGCCAAGCCGAGCGATGGCCACTCTTCTCTTTCGACTTCGCTAGGGGCTCGCGGAATCGATCCGGCTGCAGCGCACCGGACCGGTCGAGTCATGACTGCCCGAGAATGGCGAGAATCCGTTCGCGGTGCTGACGCGCAAGGTCATCAAGGCAGAGATGAAGGCGCTTACCTCATCGCCGGCGGGCTCAGGCGAATCGAGAGAAGCTCGGCCTCAGCGGCATGGAAGAGATCGTCGCATTCGATCAGAGCCGTCACTCGACGACTCTTTACGGGGACCCGATGCGACGCGGGAATGTAACGTTCCCAGGCAAATCCAAAAAAAGTTGAGTGATTTCAATGCCCGTCGCGGGTCTATGGTGCGCTCGGAGGGACTCGAACCCCCACGATTTTACTCACTGCCACCTCAAGGCAGCGCGTCTACCAGTTCCGCCACGAGCGCTTTGGGGATGCCAGCTTGAGGCTTGAGGGCCAGCCGGATCAACGGCGCCGATCTAACAAATCCATCAGAGGGGTACAAGCCTGCAAAGGCCCTGAATTCCACAAGCTTTGCAGGAAAGTTCCAGCCTTCTGCCCCGAATCGGCCTCGCCGGGTGGCCGGGCCGCTTCCCGCCCTGCCCAGCTGGTGCCCAAAGCCTACCGGGTGCCCGCCGAGCGCGGCAGCATCTGCTTGACCTCGACCGCGATCCGGTTGCGATCGACCAGCACGACGCCGGAGGCGACCGGCAGATTGTTGGCGAGGACCTTGACCTCGTCGGCCTCGGTGGCATCCAGCTCGATGATGGCGCCGCGGGAAAGACGCAATACTTGATGGATCGGCATAGTGGTCGTCCCGAGGACGACCATGAGATCCACGGTGACTTTATCGAGAGTGGGCACTGTCAGGACCGCCGCGACTTGGGACTCTTCATTTGCGCCTGCGATCATCACCACGTTATGGTTAGCTAATGGTTAATTCGCCTGAAAACCCCCGCCAAAGCCAGCGCCAAGAGCTCGATTTGACGTCGTTTTCCGCGGCAGGCGGCGAGCCCGTCGAATGGCTCATCTCGGATGCACCGGTACCGTATCCGGATGCGGTGGCCATCATGGAGGCCCGGGTCGCCGCGATCGCGGCGGGCGAGGCCCCGGAACTGGTCTGGCTGCTCGAACACCCCCCGCTCTACACGTCGGGCACCTCGGGCAAGCAATCAGACCTGCTGGATGCCCGCTTCCCGATCTTCGCGACCGGGCGCGGCGGGCAGCTCACCTATCACGGGCCGGGCCAGCGGGTGGCCTATATTATGCTCGACCTCAAGCGCCGCCGGCCTGATGTGCGGGCCTATGTCGCGAGCCTGGAGGAATTGATCCTGCGCACGCTGGCTGCCTTCAACATTCGCGGCGAGCGGCGCGAGGACCGGGTTGGCGTCTGGGTCAGGCGCCCCGACAAGGGAGCCGATCACGAGGACAAGATCGCGGCGATCGGCGTCCGCCTGAAGCGCTGGGTGTCGTTCCACGGCATCGCCATCAATGTCGAGCCGGAGCTGTCGCACTTCGCCGGCATCGTGCCCTGCGGCGTTGCCGATCCCCGCTACGGCGTCACCTCGCTGGTCGATCTCGGCCAGCTCGTGACCATGGCCGACGTCGATATCGCGCTCAGGCGGACGTTCGAAGAATTGTTCGGGCCGACCCGCGCGCTGCTGCCGGAAGCGGTCGCCTAGCGCTACCGCGTTCTGCGCGGAATCGGCTATAATTGATTCCGGCGTCGCCCACGCCTCCCCCCTCCGCCGGGAAAGCAGACTTCATGCCGGGCGAATTGATCATCGGACCGACTGTTCGAGCGCTGGGCATAAGGAGGGATTGCGATCATGCTCGCAATGGGAGGTTCTCACGATGAGACTGTCTGCACCGATCTATCATCTCAAGCGCAAGGCGAAGCGCCTGTCCCGCGAGGAAGGCATTCCACTCCACGACGCGCTTGACCGCGTCGCCACAACGGAAGGGTTTTCCGCCTGGAGCTTGCTGGCGGCAAAAGCTGCGGCGGAGACGCCGGCCGGCAAGCTGTTTCCTCAATTCCGGCCGGGCGAGCTGGTGCTGCTGGGTGCGCGACCCGGTCATGGCAAGACCCTGATGAGTCTCGAACTTGCGGTAGAGGCCATGAGGAAAGGCAGCCGCGCCGCTTTCTTCTCGCTCGAATACACCGAGAGAGACGTTCTGGACCGCTTGCGGGCGATCGGCGTCGAGCCTGCGCAGTTCGACAGATTATTCGAGCTCGATTGCTCAGACGCGATCAGCGCCGATTACGTCGTCAAGCAGATGGCTCCCGCCCCGCGCGGCACATTCGTGGTGATCGACTATCTGCAACTGCTCGACCAGCGGCGGGAAAACCCCGACCTGACCGTTCAGGTGCGCGCGCTGAAATCGTTCGCACGCGACAAGGGGCTGATCGTCGTCTTCATCTCGCAGATCGACCGATCCTATGATCCCGCAGTCAAGCCCTGCCCCGATCTCAGCGATGTCCGCTTGCCGAACCCGTTGGACCTGAAGCTGTTCGACAAGACGTGCTTCATCAACAATTCCGAAGTTCAGTTCCGCGCAGCGAGCTGACGATCCCTCGCAACCGGTCGCGGGTGAGATTGCTCACCCGCGATCAAGCATCACGCCGCCTGCAGCGAAACCTCGAGCTTGCCGGCGATGTAGCGCCGCTCCTGGGTCAGGCCGCCAAAGCCGTAGGCATCGCCCTTGACCTCGTCGACATGCAGGTAGGTCTCGGGATGCAGCGGGCCCAGGATATCGGCCATCCGCTTGAACATTGCAGCGAGATAAGCCGCCTTCTCGTCCTTGGTATTGGTACCTTCCGTAACATGGATGTCGATCCAGTAGCTTGCGAGCTTCTGCTCGGCGAGCGACTTGCCGCCTGCGAACCAATCGTGGGCATCCACGGACTTCACGATGATGGCGGTGACCCTGGGATCCTTGTGCAGGATCCTTGCGGTGAGCTCTGACACGGCATTGGCGATGTCGGCCTTCAGCGACGGCGACTGGCGAGACGTGGCGTAGGACACGGTGATCAGGGGCATGGTGGTTCTCCTCAGGATGCTGCGCAGGGTCTTGCGCGGCGTTGGTGGGAAGCTAGACCTCCTCGGTTCATTTTGATATCTTATCTCACCTGATATCAGTGATAACGTACTATAATGACGGCCACCCTCGACATCGCCACAGTCCGGGCCTTCCTGCTGGTCGCCGACCTCCAGAGCTTTACCCGCGCGGCCGAAGCCCTCGGCACGACGCAGGCGGCTGTCAGCCTCAAGCTGCAACGCCTGGAGACGTTGGTCGGAAAACGCCTCGTCGAACGCTCGCCGCGCGCGGTTCGGCTCACGGCGGATGGTGCTGATTTCCTCGATCGTGCCCGCGCGCTCATGGACGCGCATGACCGTGCGCTCTCCGGCGAGGCTTCCGCCGCGCAGTCGCTTTCGCTCGGCATCTCCGACCATGCCGCGGGCCCCGAACTGGTGCCGCTGCTCGAACGGCTGCACGCGATGTCCGCGAATCTCACGCTCGCCGTCACCATCGGTTTCTCGCGCGAGATGCAGGACGCCTATGATGCGGGCGAGCTGGACGCGGTGATCGTCCGCCAGGAGGGCAGCCGCCGCGGCGGCGAGAAGCTGGCTGATGACGAGTTCGGCTGGTTCGCATCACGGCGCTTCACGCTCCCGAAGGGCGAAGCACTGCCGCTGGCAACACTCGCCCCGCCGTGTGGCGTCCGCGCCATCGCCGTGCGCGCGCTGGACAAGGCCGGCATCGCCTGGCGCGAGCGATTTGTCGGCGGCGGCGTCACGGCGGTGGTCGCCGCTGCGCTTGCCGGACTTGCAATCGCGCCGCTGGCGCGGCGGATCGCGTCTCCGGGCCTGGTCGATATCGGGCCGGCGCACGAGCTGCCGAGGCTCGGCAGCTCGAAGGTGATGCTGCATTCGAAAGTCAGTGATCCCGCCAAGCTCGCGGCACTGCGCGCTGTAGCCGCGACGTTCCGGAGCGTGGCGACGAGCCAGCGGCCAGTCCGAGGAGCCTGATTGCCCGGCGGCCACCGTATATAGTGCGGATATTGCCTAAAAATGTCCCACAGCATGGGAACAAATCTGCCATGTGCGGCGTTTGTCCCCGTCGAGGCGGGGTCCGGAATGACCGAAAAGTTCAGTCAACAGAGAGACTTGTTCGAGAGCGAGCGCAGTTTCCGGCTGTTGGTTGAGGGAGTCGCCGACTACGCCCTCTACATGCTTGATCCCAACGGGATCATCACCAGCTGGAACATCGGCGGCGAACGCATCAAGGGCTATTCGCCCGAGGAGATCCTCGGCCAGCATTTTTCCCGCTTCTACACCGAGACCGACCGCGCCAATGGCAAGCCGGCGCGGGCGCTCGGTATTGCCCGGGACAAGGGCCGATATGAGGAGGAAGGCTGGCGCGTCCGAAAGGACGGCACGTTCTTCTGGGCCAGCGTCGTGATCGACCCGATCTACGAGGGCGGCGCGCTGATCGGCTTCGCCAAGATCACGCGCGACATCACCGAACGTCGCAACGCCCAGCTCAAGCTCGAGGCGATGCAGAAGCAGCTCGCCGAGTCGCAGAAATTCGACGCACTCGGACAGCTCACCGGCGGGGTTGCGCACGACTTCAACAATCTTCTGATGATCATCAGCGGCAGCCTTCACATCCTGAAGAAGAGCGCCACTGGCGACCCCAAGCTCGAGCGCGCCATGTCCGCGATCGAGACCGCCACCAAGCGCGGCGCCGCGCTGACGAACCAGCTCCTCACCTTCGCGCGGCGGCAGAGCGTCAACCCGCAGGCGATCGATTTCGCCGAACGCGTCGCGGCCATCCGCGAGGTGCTCGACGCCGGCGTGGGCAGTTCCGTGCGTCTCGCCTTCGACATTCGCTCCGACACCTGGCCGATCAAGGCCGACGTCTCCGAGCTCGAGACCGCGCTGCTCAACCTCGTGATCAATGCCCGCGACGCGATGCCGGACGGTGGCATGGTGACGATCGGCGCGCGCAATGTCGTGCTGAACGAACCTCCCCTCGCCGGCGACTTCGTCGCAATCGACGTCACGGATACCGGGCTTGGAATACCCTCCGACGTTCTCGACAAGATCTTCGAGCCGTTCTTCACCACCAAGCCGATCGGAAAAGGCACCGGCCTCGGCCTCTCGCAGGTGCACGGCTTCGCTCATCAGGCCGGCGGCACGATAAAGGTCGCAAGCGAGCTCGGAAAGGGCACGACATTCACCATCATCCTGCCGCGCGGCACAGATGCGCCGTCGCGCGAGACATCGGGGACGCCTCTCCGCGGCAGCGGCACGGTGCTGCTGGTCGAGGACAATCCCGACGTCGCTCTGGTCAGCATCGGTCTTCTGGAGCAGCTCGGCTATCAAGTGCGCCGGGTCGCCGATGCCGAAGCGGCATTGCGCGAGATCGAGAGCAACGGCGTCGACTTCGTGTTCTCGGACATCGTCATGCCCGGCAAGATGGATGGGCTCAGCCTCGCCCATCGCCTCCGCCAGATCCGCCCCGGCCTGCCGATCCTGCTTGCCACCGGCTACAGCGAGGTCGCCGCCGGCGTGCGCGGCGATTTCCCGATCCTGCGCAAGCCCTATGAGATCCACGAGCTGAGCGAGGCGATCGCCAAGCTGCCGCGATGAGGGCTCACTTCGAGAGCTTGAGGCACCTAGGCCTCCTCGCCGTCATGACCGGGCTTGTCCCGCCTGCCCGGGCATGACCGCCTCTTGTAAGCGCTTACACCGTCGGCAGCACCGAGAACGTCTCCCCTGCCCGGCGCAGATTCAGCTCATCCACGCTCGCGGTTTCACTGGTGACGCTGTCGACGCGGGAGGACGGCGGGCCGTGGCGGCACAGCGCGACCATGTCGGCAACGTGCTTCGGCGCGCCGGCGAACAGCGCTTCCACGCTGCCGTCGCGACGGTTGCGGACCCAGCCTTCGAGGCCGCTCGTCGTCGCCTGATACTCGACCCAGGCCCGATAGCCGACGCCCTGCACGCGTCCACGGATCATGACCTGGAGAATTGCCCGGCTCACTTGTTCAGTCCGAGGACATCGGCGCTACGCACCCTGGCCTCGCCTTCGCGCATGACACGGGCCATCAGCTCCGGCGACGCCAAACCCTTGAGGCTTTTCGGCGCCGTGCCCTCGCGCAGCGCCCTCTGCGTCTCGTAGACGGCCTGGGTCGCGGCGGCGATCGGCGCATGACCCTGGAGTGCGATGCGTACGCGCCGGCTTGCAAGGTAGTCGGGCGCGTTCAATTCGTCCGGCGCACCGCCGAGCACGATCGGCAGGCGCGTGGCAGATGCGATGGCCTCGAGCTCGCCGCGCGACCTGATGCCGGTGAAGAACAACGCATCGACGCCGGTGGCCTCATAGGCCTTGGCGCGGCGAACCGCATCCTCGATCGAGGTGATCGCGGCAGCGCCCGTGCGGCCCATGATCACCAGCGACGGATCGCTGCGGCCGCCAAGCGCCGCCTTCATCTTGCCGACGCCTTCCTCGAGCGAGATCAGCTGCGCCTTGGTCTCGCCAAAGGCAGCCGGCAGCAGCGTGTCCTCGATGGTGAGACCGGCCGCGCCCGCCATCTCAAGCTCCTGCACCGTGCGGCGCACGTTGAGCGCATTGCCGTAGCCGTGATCGGCATCGACCAGAACGGGGAGTGTTGCGGCGCGCGACATCCGCCGCATCTGCTCGGCAAGCTCGGTGAGCGTGATCAGCGTGACATCGGGATCGCCGAGCACGGCGAGCGATGCCACTGATCCCCCGAACATGCCGAGCGGAAACCCGAGGTCCTCGGCAATGCGGATCGAGATCGCGTCGTAGACCGAGCCGGGATGGACACAAGTCCCGCCCGACAGGATGGAGCGAAGTTTCTCGCGGCGGGAACGAAAGGCCATGGTGCTGTCTCGGTTGGGTCACGAGGGCCGCAGCATACTCCGTCATTGCGAGCGACGGAAATATGGCACTCTCGTGCCCCGGACGCAGCGCAACGCCCTTCAGCGATGCGCTGCAGAGCCGGGGCCCATGCTGCTGAGTGATACACTGATGATCTGGGTCCCGGCTCTGCGAAGCAACGCCAATGCGTTGCATCGCGTCCGGGACACGAGGGTGGGCCTCGCTACGCAAACTCCAGGATCAGCGCGTCCACCGCGAGTGTCGCGCCCGCGCTGGCGTGGATCTTCTTCACGGTGCCGTCCTGCTCGGCGCGCAGCACGTTCTGCATCTTCATGGCTTCGACCACCGCCAGCGTCTCGCCGGCCTTGACCTCCTGCCCCTCGGTCACCGCGATCGAGACCACGAGGCCGGGCATCGGGCACAGCAGCTTCTTGCCGGTGTCGGAGGCCGTCGTCACCGGCATCAGCCGCGCGGAGGCCGCCTCGGCCTCGGTCCAGACATAGACCGGCACCTCGACGCCCTGATGCGCGAGGCGGATGCCGTTCGGGATCGGACGCGCCTGCACCGCGACGAGGTGACCGTCGATGGTGCCCTGCCAGACCGGATCGCCGGGCTTCCACGGCGACTGCAAGAGATGCGCATTGCCGGCCTTGCCGTCGGGATCGATGAAGCGGATCGCGATCGCCTCGCCCTCGCGTCCGACCTCGAGCAGGATCTCCTGGCGGTCGAGCCAGACCGAGCGGCGTCGCTCTCGCTGCACGATGCGGCCGCCCATCTGGCCCGAGATCTGCCGCTTGCGCTCGCCGAGCACGTGATCGATGGCGGCGCCGACCGCGGCGATCCGCCGCGCGACCTCGCCTTCGGGCACGCGCACCGCAAAGCCCTTGGGGAACTCCTCGGCGATGAAGCCGGTCGAGAGCCGTCCCTCGCGCCAGCGCGGATGGTGCATCAGGGCCGACAGGAACGGGATGTTGTGGCGGATGCCGTCGACGTAGAACGAATCCAGCGCGGTCGCCTGCGCCTCGATCGCAGCCGCGCGCGACGGCGCATGGGTGACGAGCTTGGCGATCATCGGATCGTAGTGGATCGAGATCTCGCCGCCCTCCTGCACGCCGGTGTCGTTGCGGATGGTGATGCCGTCCTTGCTGGCTTCCGCCGGCGGGCGATATTTCACGAGCCGCCCGATCGAGGGCAGGAAGTTGCGGAACGGGTCTTCCGCGTAGAGGCGAGACTCCACCGCCCAGCCGGTCAGGGTGACGTCCTTCTGCGCGATGGCGAGCTTCTCGCCGGCGGCGACACGGATCATCTGCTCGACGAGGTCGATGCCGGTGACCAGTTCCGTGACGGGATGCTCGACCTGGAGGCGCGTGTTCATCTCCAGGAAGTAGAAGCTCTTGTCCTGCCCTGCCACGAACTCGACCGTGCCGGCGGAGTCGTAATTCACGGCCTTGGCCAGCGCGACCGCCTGCTCGCCCATCTTGCGGCGGGTGGCTTCGTCGAGCAGCGGCGACGGCGCCTCCTCGATGACCTTCTGGTTGCGACGCTGGATCGAGCATTCGCGCTCGCCGAGATAGATCACGTTGCCGTGCTTGTCGCCCAGCACCTGGATCTCGATGTGGCGGGGATCGACGATGAACTTTTCGATGAAGACGCGGTCGTCGCCGAACGAGGCCTTCGCTTCCGCTTTTGCCAGCCCAAATCCCTCCTCGACCTCCTGGGTCGAGTAGGCGATCCGCATGCCCTTGCCGCCGCCGCCGGCGGAGGCCTTGATCATCACGGGATAGCCGATCGCATCGGCGATCTTGACCGCATGCTTGGCGTCTTCGATCACGCCGAGGAAGCCCGGCACGGTCGAGACGTCGGCATTCGCCGCCGCCTTCTTGGATTCGATCTTGTCGCCCATCGCCGCGATCGCGCCGGGGTTGGGGCCGATGAAGACGATTCCGGCCGCCTCCAGCGCACGCGGAAACGCCTCGCGCTCGGACAGGAAGCCGTAGCCGGGATGCACCGCCTCGGCGCCCGTCTTGCGGCAGGCCTCGACGATCTTCTCGATCACCAGATAGCTCTCGGCCGCAGCCGGCGGACCAATCAGCACCGCCTCGTCGGCCATCTCGACATGGAGGGCATCGCGGTCGGCCTCGGAGTAGACCGCAACCGTCTGAATTCCCATCTTGCGGGCGGTCTTGATGACCCGGCAGGCGATTTCGCCGCGATTGGCGATCAGAATCCGTTTGAACATGCTTTTCTTGAGTCTCGACCTTGGGCGGGACCAGTCTCCTGGCCGTTGGGGCCTATGGGGACGGGCCGTGTGGCTCCCGTGGTACATCAAAATGGGCCGGAGGCAACGGTCTAAATCCGGGGCCTCTGGCGTACCAGCGCAAGACCGAAATGGGCCCGGCGAGCCCTAGGGACGCCGTGCCGCTTCCCGGGGCTTCCCGGCCTTGGCCACGTCCCGGACCAGGCCGTGAATGAAGCCCAGCTTGCCAACCACTGTGGGCGACAGGATGAACGGATAGAGGTCGCGCAGGCCCATGGCGCGGTTGACGCTGTTCATGGCGAAGGTGAAGGGCAGCCATGCGTTGACCAGCGCCTCGATATCCCTTGCCTCGTAGGGGTTGAAGCGGATGCGCGCCGTCAACTCCCCGTCGCGGTCGACCCTGGGGCGCACCTCCATGCCGAACTCGGCGGCCATCTCCAGCGTGTCGACGATGTGGAGATAGTGCGCCCAGGTCTCGGCGAAGTCTTCCCAGGCGTGCATGGTGGCGTAGGCCGAGACATAGTTCTGCTGCCAATCGGCCGGCGGGCCTTCGGCATAGTGCCGCTGCAAGGCCTGACCGTAATCGGCTGAATCGTCGCCGAAGATGGCGCGGCATTCCTCCAGCTTGCCGCCGTCGCGGACCAGCACGTCCCAGAAATAGTGTCCGACCTCGTGGCGGAAATGCCCGAGCGGCGTCCGGTAGGGCTCGCCCATCTCGAGCCTGCGCCGCTCGCGCTCGATGTCGTCCGCCTCCTTGAGCGCAATCGTGATCAGACCGCTGTCGTGGCCCGTCATGACCTTCTGTCCGCTGTTCGGATCGTCGGCAAGGAAATTGAAGATCAGCCCATGCTCGGGATTGTCCTGCCGGGTCTGGAGCGGCAGCCTCCAGCGGATCAGGGCATAGAGTAGACGGTGCTTGGCCACCTCCAGCTCACGCCATCCAGCAAGCTGCGCCGGATCGGAGAGGTTCGGTACCGTCCCATTGTGGCGGCAGGCGCGGCAATAGCCGGTGGTATCGTCCGTGTCTGTCAGCCAGTTGCAGGCGTCGTACTCGGCATTCCGGCACAGCATCCGGCCTTCGCCGTTGTCGGCCAATGTCCGCCAGGCTTCTCCGTCGGGCTCGAGCGCCGACATTGTCTCCTTTTCCGGCATGAAGGCGACACGATGGCCGCAACGTTCGCAGGCACGATTCTCGAAATAGAGAACGTTGCCGCAGGCCTGACAGACGAAGAGCTTCAAGATTTAGCCTCTTTGGAAAGGGATTCTTACGAGAGAGTTGGCCCCCCGCGAAGACGCCTCGATCAGCAGATCGTTCCAGTCTCCGGAACAAATTGCCAGACCAGACGTTGCCGCCGGATCGTTGCTCGCGTTCAGGCACGCGCTCCTATTTTCCGATACTTTACCCTCTAAACAATGGTCATCACGTTCCGTCTGTGTGAATATCGGTCCGGCACGTGCGCACCCGCATCACAACGGCCGATGCCTTGAACGATCCCTTGCCCGAGACCATCGCCGCCGAAAGGCTGCGTCAGCACCTCGAAGACGTCGCGCGCGAGCGCGATTACGCCTATCGCGCGCTCCAGGAACGCGAGGCCGAGCTGGCGCGCATCCAGCGTATCGGCAAGGTCGGCGGCGTCGAGGTCGATTTCCGTGAAGGCTTCAAGAACCGTCGCTCGCCCGAATATCTGATCATCCACGGCCTGCCGCCGGAAGCTGCCGAGGAGTCGCACGAGGATTGGGTCAATCGCATCCATCCCGACGACCGCGAGGCAACCGTCAAGCATTTCTTCGAGGCGCTCGCCGGAACGAGCGAAGACTACAGCGCCGAATACCGCATCATCCGTCCCAGCGACGGCGAGACCCGCTGGATCCGGGTCGTCGCCAAGCTCGAGCGCGACAAGGACGGCCGCGCCATCCGCCTGGTCGGCGCCCACATCGACATCACTGACCAGGCGCTGGCGCGCGAGACGCTGCGCGAGAGCGAGGAGCGCTTTAGGCTGATCGCCGACAGCGCGCCGGTACCGATCTGGGTCACCAAGCTCGACCGCAAGCGGTCCTTCGCCAACCAGGCCTATGTCGATTTCGTCGGCCTGCCCTACGATCAGGCCATCGACTTCGACTGGCGCAAGGTGCTGCATCCCGACGACCTGCCGCACGTGCTCCAGCAATCCGTCCAGGGTGAAGCATCCCTCAAGCCCTTCGTGCTGGAAGCGCGTTACAGGAACGCAAGCGGCGAATGGCGGTGGCTTCGATCGGAATCGCAGCCGCGCTGGGACCCGACGGGCAAGCATATCGGCTTCATCGGCGTCGCCCACGACATCACCGTCGCCAAGCAGGCCGAGATCGAGCTCAGGCAGCTCAACGAGACGCTGGAACAGCGCATTGTCGAGCGCACCGCCGAGCTCGAATCCAACGAGGCACGGCTGCGCGCGATCCTGGAGACCAGCAATCAGTATCAGGGCCTGGTCAATCTCAGCGGTGAGCTGCTTTACGCCAACAAGACCGCGCTGGACGGCATCAAGGCACGCTCGTCGGATGTGATCGGAAAGCCGCTCTGGGACACGCCCTGGTTCACCGGCACGACCGGCATGAGTGCCGCCGTGCGAGAGGCCTTCGACACGGTGCTCAAAGGCGAAGCCGTACGGCTGGAAATGCGCCTGCGCCTTCCCATCGGCGAGCGCGATTTCGATTTCGGCATGCGGCCCGTTCTCGACCGCCACGGCAACATCACCGGCGCGGTGCCCGAGGCGGTCGACGTCACCGAGCGCCGCCGCGGCGAGGAAGCGCTGCGGCAATCGCAGAAGATGGAAGCGATCGGCCAGCTCACCGGCGGCGTCGCGCACGACTTCAACAATCTCCTCACCATCATCCGCTCGGCCACCGACTTCCTGCGCCGACGCGAGCTGCCGGAGGAACGCCGACGCCGCTATGTCGATGCCATCTCCGAGACGGTCGAGCGCGCCTCCAAGCTGACGGCACAGCTTCTGGCGTTCGCGCGCCGGCAGCCGCTGAAGCCGCAGATCTTCAATGTCGGCAGCCAGGTCGAAGGTGTGGCGCAGCTGGTCCGGCCGCTGGTCGGCAGCCGCATCGAGATCGCCGTGGAGGTTCAGGATCCAGACTGCTTCACCGTGGCCGACATCGCCCAGTTCGAGGCCGCGCTGATCAACCTCGCCATCAATGCCCGTGATGCCATGAATGGCGAAGGCCGCCTCACTATCGCCGTGCGCAAGGTCCAGGGTATCCCTCAGCTGCGCGCGCAATTGGCGCGAAGCGGCAACTACATCGCCATCTCCGTCACCGACACCGGAAGCGGCATCGCGCCGGAGCATCTCGATTCGATCTTCGAGCCGTTCTTCACCACCAAGGAGGTCGGCAAGGGCACCGGCCTCGGCCTCAGCCAGGCCTTCGGCTTCGCAAAACAGTCCGAGGGCGACATCGCGGTGACGAGCACACAGGGCAAAGGCGCAACCTTCACCATCTATCTGCCGCAGGCCCAAAGTCCCGCGACGGACAAGGAAGCCGCGGCACTGACCCATGAGGTCGCGGCGACCGGACGCGGCTATCGCGTGCTCGTGGTCGAGGACGACGACGAAGTCGGCCGCTTCTCCACCGAACTCCTGGAGGATCTCGGCTATGTCGTCCGCCGCGTCGCCAACGCCAACGCCGCACTGGCGATCCTCGGCGAAAACGAATTTGCCGTCGACCTCGTGTTCTCCGACGTCATCATGCCCGGAATGAACGGCGTCGAGCTTGCCGGCATCATCCGCGAGCGCTATCCGGGCCTGCCCGTGGTGCTCACCAGCGGCTACAGCAACGTGCTCGCCGAAAGCGCCCATCGCGGCTTCGAACTGATCCAGAAGCCCTACTCTGTGGAGTCGCTGTCGCGCATATTGCGCAAGGCGATCACGGAAAAGCTGTCGGTGGCACGGTGAATACCGTTACCTGACGGAACAAAGCTGCCGCGAAATCGGTTTTCGCCGGGGACCTTCCAGCCTGGATCGAGGAATGCATGTCGAGCCAAGACCTTGATCAGGCGAGGCGCGCCGGCCGCGCGCTGGATGCGGCCAATTTCTTCCTCGCCGACGTCCGCGACGGGCTCGGCCCTTATCTCGCGGTCTATCTTCTCACCGAGCAGCATTGGAACGAAGCTCGCATTGGCCTTGTGATGTCGATCGCGACGATCGCCGGCATCGTCGCGCAGACGCCGGCCGGTGCGCTGGTTGACGGCACGCGGGCGAAGCGGCTGGTGATGGTGGCCGCTGCGATTCTGGTGACACTCGCCTCGCTCTCGCTGCCATTCTTCCCCAGCCTCCTGCCGGTGATAATCTCGCAAGGCATCGCGCAAGCCGCTGCCGTGGTTTTCCCGCCGGCGATCGCCGCTGTCTCGCTTGGCATTTTCGGGCATGCCGCATTTACCCGGCGCATCGGCCGCAACGAGACTTTCAACCACGCCGGCAACGCCGTCGCGGCCGGCATCGCCGGCCTCTCCGCCTATTGGTTCGGACCGACCGTCGTGTTCTACCTTCTCGGCGCCATGGCGATCGCGAGCCTCGTCAGCATCCTGGCGATCCCCGAACGGGCCATCGACCACGATCTCGCACGCGGACTGCACCACGCTCGTATCAATGGCGCACCCGAACAACCCTCGGGCCTTAGCGTGCTCCTGACCTGCCGTCCCCTGCTCATATTCGCTGTCTGCGTCGTTCTGTTTCATCTCTCCAACGCCGCGATGCTGCCGCTGGTCGGACAAAAGCTCGCGCTCCAGGACAAGAACATCGGCACCAGCCTGATGTCGGCATGCATCGTTGCGGCGCAAGTGGTGATGGTTCCGTTCGCGATGCTGGTCGGCGCACGGGCCGACCGCTGGGGGCAGAAGCGGTTCTTCCTTGCCGCATTGTTGATCCTGCCGATCCGGGGGGCACTCTATACGCTCTCCGACAATCCGTTCTGGCTGGTCGGCGTGCAGCTGCTGGATGGCGTCGGCGCCGGCATTTTCGGGGCAATCTTTCCCGTCATCGTCGCCGACCTCATGCGCAACACCGGCCGCTTCAACGTCGCACAGGGCGCCGTCATCACGGCCCAGAGCATCGGCGCGGCGCTATCGACGACACTGGCGGGCCTGGTCGTGGTCGGCGCCGGTTACAGCGCGGCATTCATCACGCTCGGCGCCGTGGCGGCGATCGGTGCCGTGATCTGCCTCCTCGCCTTGCCCGAGACGCGGCAACGCGACGACGGCGATCCGCGCCCGCGGGGGAAGACAGCGGCGCCCGCATCGGCTATCGCTGCCGAATAACTCCACTCCCATTCGAGACCTGAACCGTGCCGTCTGACGCCATCTGGACCTGGAGCATCATCGTCGTCGCGACCGCAGGCGTCATCGTCCGGCCCTTTCGCCTGCCCGAGGCGATCTGGGCGGTGATCGGCGCCGGCGCGCTGCTGCTGTTTGGTTTGCTGCCGTGGCCGGATGCGTTGACCGGTATCGAGAAGGGCGTCGACGTCTATCTTTTCCTGATCGGCATGATGCTGATCGCAGAGCTGGCGCGGCTCGAAGGCCTGTTCGATTATCTCGCCGCGCTTGCGGTGGAGTATGCACGTGGCTCTCCGCAGCGGCTGTTCCTGCTGATCTACCTCGTCGGCACTCTCGTCACCGTGCTGCTCTCCAACGATGCCACCGCGATCGTGCTGACACCGGCCGTCTATGCCGCGACGCGCGCCGCCGGCGCAAAGCCGCTGCCCTATCTGTTCGTCTGCGCCTTCATTGCCAATGCCGCAAGCTTCGTGCTGCCGATCTCAAATCCGGCCAATCTCGTCGTGTTCGGCGCGCGCATGCCGCACCTCACCGAATGGCTGCGCCTGTTCGCCCTGCCCTCGGCGACCTCGATCCTGCTCACATACGTGGTCCTACGCCTGAGCCAGCATCGCGCGCTCAAGGAGGAGACGATCGCCCTCAGCGTGCCGCATCCGAAGCTTGGACGCGGCGGCAAGCTCACGGCAATAGGCATCGTCGCGATCGGCATCGTGCTGGTCACCGCGTCTGCGCTGGACAGGCAACTGGGCCTGCCGACCTTCATCTGCGGCGTCGCGACGGCGGCGATCGTGCTGCTGATCAACCGGCAATCGCCCTTGCCCGTGCTGCGCGGTGTCTCCTGGAGCGTGCTGCCGCTGGTCGGCGGGCTCTTTGTCATGGTGGAAGCTCTGGTGAAGACCGGCGTGATCGCGCAGCTGAGCGCGCTGCTGCACCAGGCGGTCGCGCAATCGGTGCCTCAGGCAGCCTGGAGCGTCGGCATCGCCACCGCGCTCGCCGACAACATCGCCAACAACCTTCCGGTCGGCCTCGTCGCCGGCTCGGTCGCCGCCAGCGATCATCTGCCCGCGCCGGTCGTCAGCGCCATCCTGATCGGCGTCGATCTCGGCCCCAATCTGTCGGTGACCGGATCGCTCGCCACCATCCTCTGGCTGGTGGCGCTCCGGCGGGAGAAGATCGAGGTCGGCGCCTGGCCGTTCCTCAAGCTCGGTCTGCTGGTGACGCCGCCTGCCTTGATCGGTGCACTGGCGGCTGCCATCAGGTAGCGGCAAATCGCGCTGCTTAAATAAGTAGACAGCCGTTTGCGGTGCATCAAGGCCGGCATTGCGGCGGCGGCTAAACTTCACCTGTCGCGAGCTTCAGACAGGTCGCGGCAAGGAAGGTTGATCATGCAGATTCGATCAAAGTCGCTGCCGCAGCGGTTCTCACTGCGTCGCGGAATTCAGAGCTTCGTCGCGCCCGGCCAAGGCGGCACGGAGACGTCCCATCCCCTGCTCCTCTTCTCCGTCGTCGTGCTGCTGACCTTGTTCGCCATCCTGGAGGTCGACGTGCACACGGCCCAGCTTCAGGCCATCGGCCTGCTCGGCCATGGCACCGGGATCGATCCCGTCTTCCTGAGCCCATAGCGAACGGAGCCCGGTCGCGGCCACAAGGCCGCGACCGGGTTACACGTCAGTCGTTCTCGTAGCCGTAGACTTCCGGCAGGATGAAGATCGCGGCGAGCAATCCGATCAGCGGGAAGATCGCGACGAACAGCGTGGCGTTGGCCTGCCCGATCGCCGCGAACAGCGACGGGAACAGGAAGATCGCCAGGAACGACGGCAGCTTGACGAACATGTAGGCGAAGCCGCTGGCGGTGCCGCGATATTTCGGCTTGGCGACCATGGTCGGGATCGTCATGCAGTTCGACGCGTCCCAATAATGGCCCCACAGCATGGCGGCGGCCGCGAACGGCAGCAGTATCTTGTTGTCGGTGTAGAGCGCAAAGGCCGCGACCAGAAGCGAAGCCAGCACGATGCCGAAACCGGCGATGGCGATACCGCGATGGCCGATCTTCGGCGTCAGCAGCGGACCGACCCAGCCGGACAACGCGGCGAAGCAGAACAGTCCCATCGTCACAAGGTTATTGCCGAGCACGCTCGACACGCCGACCATCACGAACAGCACCGGCAGGTAGAACGCGAAGGTCGAGAATTCGCTGCCTTGCGCGAAGCAGGCGATCCAGCCGTAGATCGTCGCACGCCAGCGGATCGGGTCCTTCTTGAGGTCGGCGAGGAACGCGCGGGTCGAGACCTTCGGCACCTGGACGTCCCGGTCCGGCAGCATGTCGAGATTGTCGTTGAACATCTCGCGCGCGACCTGCTTGGCCTCGCGGTAGCGCCCCTTCTGCACAAGCCACACCGCCGTCTCCGGCACGTCGTGGCGCATGATGAGGATGATCAGCGCCGGCACCGCGCCGAGACCGAGCGTCACGCGCCACAGCATCTCGTGGTTCATGTCGGTCAGGAGGAAGATCACGATGACGCCGATGGTCAGGACCTCGCCGACGGCGAACATGAACTGCCAGCGGTTGCCCATGACCTCGCGCTCGCCCTTGGCCATGGATTCCATGATGTAGGTGTAGCCGGTCGAGATGTCGGAACCGAGCGGGATGCCGAGCAGGAAGCGGATCACGACGAGCCAGGCGACGTTTGGCACGAAGGCCTGCGCCAGCGCCAGCACGATGAACATCACCATCGTCACCAGGAACATCACGCGGCGCCCGATCTTGTCGGACAGCCAGCCGCCGAGCAGCGCGCCGATCAGGGCGCCGCCTTGCGTGCCGGCCGCAGCAAGGCCGAGCATCAGCGGATCGGGATTGTACTGCTCCTTGATGAAGATCAGCACGAAGGCGATCGAATAGAGGTCCCAGGCCTCGACCAGGATCGAGGCCATCATCAGCCAACCGACCTTGTTGCCCTTGGGGCTGTAGTTCGTGATGAGGTAGCGGACCGCGGCCTCGCTCGCGGTCGGATGTGGCATCGCCATCGTTGACATTTTCTTGGTCCTCTCTTCGAAACTCTCTACGTGTCGAGCAGCGGCTCGATGCTGCAATCGAGCAGGCGCGGATCGATCCCCGCTTCCATGCCGGTGAACATCGAGTCCATGTAGTCGATCAGGGCATCGCTCGCCTTCACGGCGTCCTCGACATGGCGGCCGGCCACGGCACTGAGAATGGCGAGATGATGATCGATCGTGCCCGACAGATCCGCCTGCCCCGGCATGAAGCGGTGGTGGATGTAGCCGATGCGCCGATACAGCGTGTGCAGTGGCCGCATCGTATGCACCAGGAACGGCTCGCCGGCCGCCTCCAGCACCAGCGCGTCGATGCGGCGGTCGATACTGTTGAATTCGTCAAGCGTCAGGCTGGCGCGGCGCTCGCGCAGCAGACGCTCGATGTGCAGCGCCTGATTGCGATGCGAGAGGCTGGCGCGATCGGCGGCAAGGCGGATCACGAAGCGCTCCATGTCGCGGCGCAGGCCGAGCAGCATGCGCTCGCGCGCCAGATCGATCGGAGCGATGTGCAGACCGTGACGGGGCCGGATGATGATGAGGGTATCGGCCGAGAGACGATTGACGGCGTGATGCACCGGTGTGCGCCCGAAGCCGGTGATGTGCTGCAATTCCAGCATCGTCATGAACTGTCCGGGCTTGAGCTCGCAGTGAACCAGGAGCTCTTCGATCTTCTGGTAGGCCAGCTCGAAGAAATTGAGCCGGTTGCGCCGCGAGGGCTTGCCCTCGCCGTCGTCGTCGTTTCTCACCACCTCGAGCGCGCGCTTGCGCTTTGCCATGTCGTTCTCTCCCGTCGGCCCGCGCTCTCGTTGCTGGATGGCGCCCTGTTTGTTCGAGCCTTAAAACATGTTGTGATATATTACAAGCCGGCGTAAGACTCCCGCGCGATCTGCAACATGTTGCAGTGCAAAATGAGACGACGGACGCGCGACGTCTGTGATGGGAGGATAATTGCCGTGAAGATCACGTCGATCGAGACGCTGCGTACAGAGGAATTTTCCAACGTCATCTGGGTCCGCGTTCACACCGACACGGGTGTCATCGGGCTCGGCGAAACGTTCTACGGCGCGGGCGCGGTCGAGGCGCAGATCCACGACACCTTTGCCGGCCGCCTGCTCGGCCGCAATCCCCTGCACATCGAAGCCATCCATCGCGACATGCTGAACCTGCCGATGGCGCAATCCTCGACCGGCGTCGAATATCGCGCCGCCTCCGCGATCGACATCGCGCTGTGGGATCTGTTCGGGAAGGTCTGCGGCCAGCCGGTGCACCAGATGCTCGGCGGCCTCTGCCGCGACAAGCAGCGCATCTACAATACCTGCGCCGGCACGCAATATGTCCGCTCGACCAATATCAGCCCGGTCGCGAACTGGAATCTCGGCGCCTCCAAGGGGCCTTACGAGGATCTCGACGGTTTCATGCATCGCGCCGACGCGCTCGCCGAGAGCCTTTTGGAAAGCGGCATCTCCGCCATGAAGATCTGGCCGTTCGATCCGGCCGCGCAGGAGAACAAGGGCCTCTACATCACCGCCGCGCAGATGAAACAGGCCATCGAGCCTTTCGAGAAGATCCGCAAGGCGGTCGGCGACAGGATGGAGATCATGGTCGAGCTCCACTCGCTGTGGAACCTGCCGACGGCCAAGCAGATCGCGCGCGCACTCGAACCCTACAAGCCGACCTGGTACGAGGACCCGATCCGCATGAACTCGCCGCAGGCGCTGGCCGAGTATGCACGCTCGACCGACGTCTGGGTCTGCGCCAGCGAGACGCTGGGCTCGCGCTTCCCCTACAAGGACATGCTCGACCGCGACGCCATGCACGTGGTGATGGCGGATCTGTGCTGGACCGGCGGCCTCACCGAGGGCCGCAAGATCGCCGCGATGGCCGAGACCTATCACCGGCCCTTCGCACCGCACGATTGCATCGGCCCGATCGGCTTCATCGCAGCCATCCACATGTCGTTCAGCCAGCCCAACACGCTGATCCAGGAATCGGTGCGCGCCTTCTACAAGGGCTGGTACAATGAGCTCGTCACCACGATGCCGACAATCAGGGACGGGTACGTCTATCCGATGGAAGGACCCGGCCTCGGCGTCGACCTCCTGCCTGATGTCTTCGACCGCTCCGATCTCACCGTGCGCCGTTCCAACGTCTGAGGACTTCCCGTGATGAGCACTTCCCTTTTCGATCTCTCCGGCCGCACCGCGCTCGTGACCGGCTCCTCCCGCGGCCTCGGCCGCGCCATCGCCGAGGGCATGGCCAGGGCCGGCGCCAGGATCATCGTCAATGGCGTCGATCTTGAGCGAGTCGAGCAGGCCGTCGCCGAGTTTCGCGCCGCCGGATACCAGGCTGAAGGCGCCGCGTTCAACGTCACCGACGAGCCCGCCATCGTCGCCGCCTTCGAGCGCTTCGACCGCGAAGGGCTTGCCGTCGACATCCTCGTCAACAATGCCGGCATCCAGCACCGCAAGCCGCTGGTGGAATTCACCACCGACGAGTGGCGCAAGGTGATCGAGACCAATCTCACCAGCGCCTTCGTGATCGGCCGCGAGGCGGCCAAGCGCATGATCCCGCGCAAGCACGGCAAGATCATCAACATCGGCTCGCTCGGCAGCGAGCTCGCGCGTCCCACCATCGCGCCCTACACCGCGGCCAAGGGCGGCATCAAGAACCTGACCCGCTCGATGGCGGTGGAATGGGCCCAGCACGGCATCCAGGCCAATGCGATCGGCCCCGGCTACATGCTGACCGACATGAACGAGGCGTTGGTCAACAACGCCGACTTCAACAACTGGCTGATGGGCCGTATCCCCTCGAAGCGCTGGGGCAAGCCGGACGAGCTGGTGGGCGCCGCGATCTTCCTCGCCTCGGACGCCTCGACCTATGTCAACGGCCAGATCATCTATGTCGATGGCGGCATGATCGCCGCGATGTGACCGCGAACCAGGAGCAGCCCATGCGCGCCGTCGTCATCCACGCACCGAAGGACCTGCGGATCGACCTGTATCCCGATCCGGCGCCCGGTCCGGGCGAAGTCCGCGTCAGGATCGCCAATGGCGGCATCTGCGGCTCGGACCTGCATTATTACCATCACGGCGGTTTCGGCGTCGTCCGCATCCAGCAGCCGATGGCGCTGGGACACGAGATCGCCGGCGTGGTTGCGGCGGTCGGTGACGGCGTCAGCAGCGTGAAGCCCGGCACCCGCGTTGCAGTCAACCCGAGCAAGCCGTGCGGGGTGTGCCTGCATTGCCAGGAGGGCATGCGCAACCAGTGCCTCGACATGCGCTTCCTCGGAAGCGCGATGCGCTTTCCCCACGTGCAGGGCGGCTTTCGCGAATTCATCACGATCGATGCGACGCAGGCCGTGCCGATCGCGGACAAGCTCTCGCTCGCCGAAGCCGCGGTCGCCGAACCGCTCGCGGTCTGCCTGCATGCCGGCAAGCAGGCCGGTCCCCTGCTCGGCAAGCGCGTGCTGATCACCGGCTGCGGCCCGATCGGCGCGTTGATGATTCTGGTCTCGCGCTTCGGCGGCGCGGCCGAAATCGTGGTCACCGATGTCGCGGACGCGCCTCTCGCGGTCGCCAGGAAGCTCGGCGCCACGCACGCCGTCAACGTCGCGACCGACGCTGCCGCGCTCGATCCCTGGCGCGCCGGCAAGGGCGTGTTCGACACGCTGTTCGAGGCCTCCGGCAATGAGGCGGCGCTGCGCACCGCGCTCGATGTGCTCAGGCCGGGCGCGACGCTGGTGCAGCTCGGCCTCGGCGGCGAGATGACGCTGCCGATCAACGCCATCGTCGCCAAGGAATTGCAGCTCCGCGGCACCTTCCGCTTCGATCCCGAGTTCGAACTGGCGGTGCGCCTGATGGGCGAAGGCCTGATCGACGTGAAGCCGCTGATCACGGCCACCATGCCGTTCGAGAACGCGGTCGCCGCCTTCGAGCTTGCCAGCGATCGCTCGCAGTCGATGAAGGTGCAGTTGACGTTCTGAACCGCGCTACTGGCTCTCGATCAGCCGGTCGCTGACCAGCCGCACGGCCCCGCGCCTCCAGGAATAGTCCGCGCCCATGCGCAAGCCGCTGTCACCACGCGTCAGCACCGTGCCGGTCCTGGCGTCGCGCACCTGGAAGCCGAGCGTGTATTCGGTGCGGCTCACCCGCCGCACCACGCCGATCAGCGACTGATCCGCGCCGAGCTCTTTCGCGATCGCCGCCTCGCAACCGCCGCAATCGCGCAAGGCGCGCCTGTTCGCCGCCTCGCCGCGCGCGCCGCTGACGTCGACGATGCGGTAGCGGCCGGATTGGCTCAGCGCCTCGCGCACGCCGCCGGTCACCTCGGCCATGTATGACGCGTCCGATGCCGCCGATGCGCCGGCCGAGGCGGCGGTCGTATCCTCGAGCTCGAAATCGAACACGGCGAGCGCAATCGGCGCGGGCGTTGCGAGCGCAGCCATGATCTCGCGGGACACGAAGATCTCGGCGCGCTCCCAGGATTCATCATTGTCGCCGCGGAAGCTGTAGAGCTTGTCCATCACGAGCCTCTTGGCGCCGATTTCGATCACGGCGACCTTCGCCCATTGCACCAGCGTGCTCGTCTTCTGGATGCCGCCGATGACCTTGAACGCCGCGCCGTCCTGGGCGGACGGAACCAGCCGATAGCGCGGATCCGCACCGATGTCCCTTCGAAGCGCGGCCATGAACGCCGCCAGCCGCCGCTCGTGGGCGGCGGTCTGGTCGGCCGGCTCGGCCGAGGTATCGGTGTAGCTGAAATCGTCGATGGCTACGCCAATGGCGTCCGCGGCATCGGCCCGCGAGCCAGAGAGGACGCAGAGGACAAAGACGAGAATCAGCCGGGAGCGGTGCATGAACGGGCCTCGTCGATGGAGCGGCCCGCAAATCTGGACGGGTCGCCTGACGCCATGCAGCCGTGACCGTCCCAACAAATGCCGGGAAAATTTCACGACGTTGCACTGCGGTAAGGCGGGAACGCTTCCCGCCGCTTGCGTTCTGCCCTTTAATGCGGGAGCGACAAACCCGTTCGCACCAGGTGTCCGCCGATGTGGAATCGCCCGAGGTTCGATCTCAAGATCCGTCTGACGTTGCGCGTGGCCGCGATATCGGCTGCCTGCTTCGCCGCGATTTCCGCCTATTTCCTCGTGACGGCCGACCGCGCGGCGCATGCGCGCATCGACAGTATCGCCGCCATCGTGGCGAAGTCGCTGGAGTTGCAACAGGGCAAGGTCCAGTGGGTGGCCAGCCCGCGCTCGGACTTTCCGAACCTCGACCCCGTTTCCGCCTATGTGATGACGCCCGGCCTGTGTCTGGCATTCCGCGGCACGAGCGGCGACATCCTCCAGCGCTTCTGTAGCGGCGCGCCTGCCCCGGCGAGCCCGCCGCCGCAGGCCTTCACCGCCTTCTACCGCAACCTGTTCGACCCCGGCCGCGAGGCGGCACGGCCCGTGATCGTGCGCGGAACGAAGCTCGGCGAGACCGTGGTCTCGGTCGATGCAGCCGTGCAGACGGCCGAAGCCTGGCACGAGGCCGGCCGCCTGATGATCGCGCTTGCGATCGCGCTGCCGCTGCTCTGCGCGCTGGTCTATGCCGCGCTGGCCCGCGCCCTGCGTCCCACCCGCATGATCGGCAACGGTCTCGAGCGCATCGCCGCCGGCGACCTCACCACCCGGCTGCCGCCGTTCGACCTCGCCGAGCTCTCCGCCATCCGCGACGTCTTCAACCATCTCGCCGAAAGCCTCGACACCGCGCTTGCCGAACGCAACGAGCTGACGCGGAAGCTGATCGCGCTCCAGGACGAGGAGCGCCGTCATCTCGCGCGTGAGCTGCATGACGAGTTCGGCCAGTCGCTCGCCGCGATCCGCGCGCTGGCCGCGTCCGCCCGCCAGACTGCGGCGCAGGACTGTCCCGCCTTGCTCGGAGAGTGCGACGGCATTGCCCGGACCGCGACCGGCATGATGGAGACGCTGCGCGGCGCGCTGTTCCGGTTGCGGCCGCCCGATGTCGACGAGCTCGGCATCGTCGCGAGCCTCGAAGGACTGGTGTCCGGGTGGAACGGCCGCAGCCGCGGCCAGACGCGCTTCGAGATCCGGTTCGACGGTGCCTTCGAGAGCGTGCCCGCCTCGGTCAGCGCCAATCTCTACCGCATCGTGCAGGAGGCACTCACCAACGCGGCCAAGCACGCCGGCGCAACGAAGGTCAGCCTGCATCTGACGATGGCCGACGATGAGATCGCGCTCGCGATCGAGGACGACGGCCGGCCGAACGAGGCTGCCGCCAAATCCGGCATGGGCCTGCTCGGCATGCGCGAGCGCGTCGCCGCGCTACGCGGCCGGCTGAGCTTCGAGACCGGCCCTCACGGCTCGGCGCTGCGCGTGTTCATTCCGCTCGCGGCCGCCGATCGGCAGGCGCTGGAGCACGCGGCATGAGCGCGGCCGACGCCACCATCCTGCTGGTGGACGACCATTCCGTCGTCCGCGAAGGCTACCGCTCGGTGCTCCAGAAACAGCCGGGCTTGCGCGTCGTCGCCGAGGCGGCCGACGGCGCGGAGGCCTACCGGCTGTACAAATCCGAGGCGCCCGACCTCGTCATCATGGACCTCACCATGCCCGGCATCGGCGGCATCGAGGCCGTCAGGCGGATCAGGCAGTGGGACAAGACGGCACGAATCCTCGTCTTCACCATGCACGAGAATGCCGGCTTTGCCGTGCAGGCGATCCGCGCCGGCGCGAGGGGCTACGTCACCAAGACCAGCCCGCCCGAGACACTGGTGCGCGCGGTCAAGGACGTGCTCGCCGGCAAGATCGCGATCAGCCCCGATATCGACCACGAGCTTGCGCTCAGCCGCATCAGCGGCGAGAGCTCGGCCGCCGACGTGCTGACGCCGCGCGAATTCGAGGTGTTGCGGCTGCTGCTCGCCGAGAACACGACGGAGGAGATCGCCGAGACGCTGCATGTCAGCCCGAAGACGGTGGCGAACCTGCATTCCTTGATCAAGGACAAGCTCGGCGTCGGCTCCGACATCGAGCTGGTCCGCCTGGCGCTGCGCCAGGGATTGTTGACCGAGGTCTGATCGCCGTCGCCTTACGGCTCCAGCCGCGCTCCGTCAGGGGAGAACGCCTCCACGGTGTCACCGATCCTGAACGACATCATGTCACGGCCGACGAGCAACGGCCCCTTGTAGGTGGTGCGCGTGCGCAGGATCAGGGGCTCCTCGGGAATATCGGGCGCGGGCTTCACCGTGCCGAACACGATGTGGGAATAGACCGCGAGTTTTGGCTTGGCGGCCGCAAAGATCTGGCCGGCCTCCTCGGGCGAGGTATGGTGCGCCTGAATGTCCTTGTAGACGGGATTTTTGACCATCAGCTCCGGCTCGATGACCGCGACCTCGTGGATCAGCAGGTCGGCGCCCTCGGCCGCCTTCGCGATGCGCTCATCGTACTTGGTGTCGCCCGACAACACGACCTTGTGGCCGCCATATTCGACGATGTAACCGAACGAGGGCTTGATCTTCTCGCCGTGGTTCACCTCGATCGCGGTGACCGTCACGCCGTTGTTCTCATAGACCGACCCGGCTTCGATATCCTTTGCCGCGAACGTGACCGCTACGGGATCGAGATGCTCGTCATCGATGCGGATGCGGATGTCGTCGGCGAAAGCTTTGGTGAGGTTTTCCGTCATGGCGACGGTTCCCTTCGGGCCGTAGAGCTTCATCGGCCCCTTGCGCGAAGCCCAGGGCGTGGCAAGCCACCCTGTCAGCCACATGTCGGGAAGGCCGACGACGTGGTCCGAATGCAGATGCGTGATGAAGTTCGCGGTGATCGCGCCGAGTGGAATCTTCAGCTTGTAGAGCTGGATGGTCGCGCCGCGGCCGAGATCGAACAGCAATTTTTCGCTCCCTGCCTGCACGAGCGTCGACGCGCTGAAACTGGTTGGTCGCGGCGTCGGCACGCCCGTGCCGAGCAGCGTGACCTTCATCGGTTCCGCGGAGGCGACCTTGGTGAACGCGAGCAGCACAAGGCCCGCCCGCAGGAGCGTTTTGAGCATGTTTCCCCTTCCTGAGTGTTGGATTATTGGCCGCAGATCATTCGCGCGCGACCACCGAATCCAGCCACGGGCAATTGAGCGGCGGCACGCGGGGGTCGGCGACGCGCACGCCGCGCGCGGCCGCATCGAGCCGCATGTCGCGCAGGCGCTTGCGCTGCTCTTCCGGCATATGGAGCCGCTCGTGGCCCCATAGGGAGGGCCCATCAAAGGTCTCGTGCGGCTGCCAGGTCTCGGGATCGATGACGCGCGCGCCCCAGCCGTATTCGATGAAGAAGCCGGACGGCGTATTGACGTAGAACGAGGTCATGTGGTCGTTGGTGTGCCGGCCCAGCGTGTAGGCAATGCGCCCCTCGTCCATCTGCGCGAGGTCGTAGCCCTGGCCGACATCATCGAGACTGCCGAGCTCGACCATGAAGTGGTGCATCGCCTTCCGCCCCGAGCCGACCATCGCAAAGGAGTGGTGGCGGCCGTTGACGTGAAAGAAATAGAGCCCGTAAGGCTTCAGCCCGAAATCGGAGACGTGAAAGCCGAGCACGTCGCGATAGAACGGCAACAGCGGCTCGACATCCTCCACATTGAGCACGACGTGCCCCATGCCGAGCGCGCCGGTGCGGAAGCCCGAGATCGGACGGCCCGGCTTGAACGGCTCGCTCGCAAGCTCCGGCTTGCAAAATGCCTCCAGCCTGTTGCCGGCGGGATCTGCGAACGCGATCAGCTCGGCGACATGCCGCTCGTCGGCGAGCGCGCGCGAGCCTCGAACCACCTTGATGCCGTGGCTTTCCAGCCGTCCTGCCAACTTGTCCAATTCGGCGATCGAAGGAACTTCCCATCCCATCACCGCAAGGCCGACATCGCTGCCGCCGTCGACGATCAGCCGCTGCTTCCGGTCGTCCATGCGGAAGGCGCGCATCTTGCCGCCGCGATCGACCTGCTGCATGCCGAGCAGCCCGGTCGCCATCCGGCTCCATTGGTCGAGCTGGGATGAATTGATCCCGATATAGCCAAGCGCTGTGATTTCCATCGAATTCCTCCCGAAGGCATCGCGATCGCAGCACTGCGGCGAGCTTGATACCGGCCGCGCGCGATCCTACGGTGGCGTTCCGCAATCGCTTCGCGTTCGCAACGACGATAGCCGCGCCGCGATATGCCACAAGGGAGGAAATGCGAAGTGTCCAAGGAGCGGACGCGGAACGGCCAGCCGCGGCAATCCGAGGGCGTCCGCGCCTTCAAGCGCGGGCTCGACGTGCTGCACGAGGTCAACCGCTCCGGCGGCATCCGCGCCGGCGACGTCGCCCGAGCGCTCGACCTGCCCCGACCCACCGTCTACCGCCTCCTCGAAACCCTGGAGGAGCTCGGTTATATCGCCCGCAGCGCCAGCGACGACCGATTTCGAGTCACCCGGCGCGCGCTGAGCCTCGGCGACGGCTACGACCCTGGCGTGGTGATCTGCCAGGCGGCGGCGCCTTATCTCGCCGATCTCAGCAGGAAACTGGTCTGGCCGGTCGATCTCTCCACCTATGAGAACGCGGCGATGGTGGTGCAGGAGACCACACACTCGCGCAGCCCGCTCTCGATCGACCGCGGCATGATCGGCAAGCGCCTGCCGATGCTGCGCACGTCTGCAGGCCGCGCCTATCTCGCCGCCTGCCCCGCGCGCGAACGCGACCTGATCGTCAATCATCTCCGCCGCATCGACGAGGCCGACGACCGCCCCTTTCTCGACCAGGGCCGGCTCGACCGCATGATCGCCGAGACTGCCGCACGAGGTTACGCAATCCGCAGCGAGGGCGAATTCAATCCCAAGACGGCTTCGATTGCCGTTGCCATCGTGCGGGACGGCACCGTTTTCGGTTGCATCTCCATTATCTGGATCCGCTCGGCTCTCGGGATCGAGGAAGCGGTGACGCAGTTCGCGGGGCAACTTCAGGAGGCGGCATCCGCCATTCCGGTCGAAGTGTAACGCGCTCACGTCTCCACGCCGTCATGCCCGGGCTTGACCCGGGCATCCACGCCTTTCATGCCGAGCCGCACGGCGTGGATAGCCGGGACAAAGCCCGGCCATGACGAGCGGCGGGAGGCCGTCCGCAGGGCGGACACTTGGCGCGGCGGCGTTGATGCTGCGGCGCGGCTTGGGGAAGAGATAGCCCCATGCAAGATAAATCCACCCCTGAAGAGTTTGACGTCGTGATCGTCGGCCGCGGGCCGGTCGGCGCCACGCTCGCCAACCTGCTCGGCCTGTGCGGCGTGCGCACGCTGGTGCTGGAGCGCGAGGCGCGGACCTATCATCTGCCGCGGGCCGTGCATTTCGACGATGAATGCATGCGCGTGTTCCAGACCATCGGGCTTGCCGACGCGATCCTGCCGCAGGTGATTCTCAGCCCCGGCATGCTGTTTTTGGACGCCAACGGCAAGATGCTGCTGGACTGGTCGCGGCCGCAGACGTTGACGCCGATGGGCTGGCATCTCAGCTACCGCTTCCATCAGCCGGATCTCGAGGATGTCCTGATCGGCGGCCTCTCCCGCTGGCCACACATCAGCTTGCGCAACCGCTGCGATGTGTTCGCGCTCGACCAGGACGAGCATGGCGTGCGCGTCCGCTACGAAGACCTCTCGAACGGCAGGCTCAGCGAGGTTCGCGCCGCCTACGTGATCGGCTGCGACGGCACCCGCTCGCTGGTGCGCCGCTTCATCGGCTCGGGGATGGACGACCTTGGCTTCCACGAGCGCTGGCTGGTGATCGACGTCCTGCTCAAGCGCGAGCGCGACGACCTGGGCGACTACAGCCTTCAGCATTGCGACCCGCGGCGTCCGGCGACCTACGTGCGCGGCACCGGCACGCGGCGGCGCTGGGAGATCACGGTCCTCCCCGACGAGGATTCCCAGGAGGTCGCGCAGCCCGCGAAGGTGTGGGAGCTGTTGTCGCGCTGGATCACTCCCGACGATGCCGAGATCGAGCGCGCCGCGGTCTACACGTTTCATTCCGTCATCGCACAGCGATGGCGGAACGATCGCCTGCTGCTCGCGGGCGATTCCGCGCACCAGACACCGCCCTTTCTCGGCCAGGGCATGTGCGCCGGCATCCGCGATGCCGCCAACCTGGCCTGGAAGCTTGCCGCGGTCATTCGCGACGGCGCCCCGCCCCACCTGCTCGACACCTATCAGAGCGAGCGCCAGCCGCATGTGCGCGAATTCATCGAGCTCGCCATTCGCCTCGGCGGCATCATCAACACCAAGGCAATCGAGGCCGGCCTTGCCGCCGGCGAGATGCGCGAAAATGCGCCGGTCAAGCTGGAGGTGAAAAAGCCCCTGCTCGGCCCCGGGCTCGCGCTCGGCGATCTGCTCGCCGGACATCTCGCGCCGCAGTTCGCGCTGCAAGACGGCAGCCGCAGCGACGACCGGATCGGCTACGGCCATGTCCTGCTCGTCGAGAGCTCGGCCACGCCCCATTCGCGCCCCGCTCATTCACTGCCGGGGATCGAGATCCTGACCAGCAATGATGCCGAGGCCGTCGGCCCTTGGCTGCGCGAGCACGGCATCATCGCCGCACTCGTTCGCCCCGACCGCTACATCCGCGGCACCGCCCGCAACGAAACCGACCTCGACCGACTCATGACCGCCATCACGCCTCCAACCCACGTGCCGTCCGCGGCCTGAGCGAACATCCCAAGGACACTCCATGAAGCTGCTCTCTTTCATCGCCAACGGCCGCACCTCGTTCGGAGCCGTCAAGGACAATGGCGTCGTCGATCTGGGCGCGCACATGACGGGCTGCACAACGCTACGACAGTTGCTTGAAGCTGGCCGCGTCTCCGAGGCGGCCAAGCTTGCAGCCTCCACTGCCCCCGATCATCCGCTCGACAGCATCACCTTCGCACCCGTGATCCCTGATCCCGGCAAGATCATCTGCGTCGGTCTCAACTATCGCGACCACGTGGCCGAGACCGGCCGCACCGTCACGGAGAAGCCGGCTCTGTTCGTTCGCTTCCCATGCAGTCAAGTCGGCCATCTCCAGCCCATCGTGAAACCGAACATCAGCGACGATTTCGACTATGAAGGCGAGCTCGCGCTCGTCGTCGGCAAGGAGGGCCGTCACATTCCCGTCGGCCGCGCGCTCGACCACGTCGCCGGCTATTCCTGCTACAACGAAGGCAGCATCCGCGACTGGCAGCGCCACACCAGTCAGTTCCTCGCCGGCAAGACCTTTGCCGAAAGCGGCAGTTTCGGTCCGTGGCTGGTGACGACGGACGAGATTCCCGATCCGTCGAGGCTCACTTTGCAGACCCGGCTGAATGGCAACGTCGTGCAGGACACCACGACGGATCTCCTGATCACCGCCATCCCCGAGCTGATCGCCTACATCTCCACCATCTGCCCGCTCGTGCCCGGCGACGTCATCGTGACGGGCACGCCGGGCGGTGTCGGCGCCAAGCGCACGCCGCCGCTGTGGATGCGCCCCGGCGACACCGTCGAGGTCGAGATTTCCGGCATCGGCACCTTGCGCAACACGGTGATCGCCGAACCGGCCTGACCGTCAAGACCGATCAATCAACGATAAAATCAGGAAACGCCATGGGCACGACCCGCACCATCTCCGCCGCCACCCTGCTGATGACACTCGCGCTCGCCGGCTCCGCTGCGCGGGCCGAAATCAAGGGCGATGCCATCCGCATCGGCGTGCTCACCGACATGAACGGCGTATTCGCAACCGCGATGGGTCCGGGCTCGGTCGAGGCGGCGCGCATGGCAGCGGAGGAGTTCGGCGGCAAGATCAACGGCAAGCCGATCGAGATCCTGCAGGCCGATCACCAGAACAAGCCGGATCTCGCGGCATCCCTCGCGCGAAAGTGGTTCAGCGACGGGGTGCAGGCAATCGCCGACGGCGGCAGCTCCGGCGCGGCGTTGGCGGTGCAAGCGCTGGTGCGCGGCAATGGCAAGATGTTCCTCATCTCCGGCGCCGGCGCAAACCAGCTCACCGACGAGGCCTGCGCGCCGACCAGCGTGCAATGGACCCAGGATGCCTACTCCACGGCAACCGCCGTGGTCTCCGGCATCATGCAGACCAGCAAGGAGCCCTGGTTCTTCATCACCGGGGACTACGCATTCGGCCATTCGATCGAGGCGACAGCGCGCGAGCGCATCGCCGCGCTCGGCGGCAAGGTCGCCGGCAGCGTCAAGGCGCAGCTCGGCACGCCCGACTACAGCTCATTCCTGCTCCAGGCGCAGTCGTCAGGCGCCAAGATCCTCGCCATCAACGTCGCCGGCGACAACGCAACCGCGATCAAGCAGGCCGAGGAATTCGGGCTCGCTGATCAGGGCATGAAGATCGTACCGATGTCGTTCCAGAATGTCGACATCGAGTCCGTGGGCTTGAAGGCGACGCGCGGTGATCTCATCGTCACCTCGTTCTTCGAGGATGTCTCGCCCGCCGCCCGAAGATTCTCGGATGCATTCTATGGGCGGCGCAAGGCGATGCCCTCGCAGATCCAGGCCGGCGTCTACTCCGCCGTGCGCCACTATCTGCAAGCGATCAAGGACACCGATTCCGACGACAGCGCGACCGTGATGGCGAAGATGAAGGCAACCCCGGTGTCAGATGCCTACACGCCCAACGGCCGCATTCGCGAGGACCAGCGCATGGTACACGATCTCTATCTGGTTCAGGTCAAGACGCCGGAAGAATCGAAAGGCCCGTGGGATTTCGTCAAGCTGGTCGCGACGATCCCGCCCGACCAGGCCTTTCGTCCGCTCGACCGCAGCAAATGCGGCCTGGTCGGCAAGTAATCGCTAGGCCAGATAGCGCGTGATGTAGCCTTCCATGGCGTAGAGCGCGCAAAGCGCGAGGCTCGACCATACCGCGGCGCTGAAATACAGGAACATCCAGGTCAGCTCGCCCTTCCAATGCGCGATGTCGTGGGTCACGACCCAGCGCGTCGAGACGTCGTGCAGGCCCTCAAGAAAGCCGAGGAACCTGTTGCCCTCGGCGTGCCCTGCCCGCCAGCGGCTGAGATACATGGGTACGTCGACGGTGACGAGGAAGGCAAGGAAGCAGGCGATGCCGACGACGCCTGACATCAGCGCCCAGCGCACCACGCCCTGGAATTCCGGCATCAGGCGGCACAGCGCGATGCCGGCGAGGAAGAAGGTCACCGCCCACAGCGAATTCTCGATCGCGTTGTAGAGATAGTTGGTGGTCACCACCGCGTACCAGGAGAAGCACTCGGCGATGACGATCACCGGGACGATCACCCAGGCGATGTTCACCGCCGTCTCGGCACCGGTCATGGTGCCGAGTTGATGCAGGATGATGGCCCATTGCGCCGCGAAGCAGACCTCGGCGACGGTCGCGACCGAGCGGCCGACAAAGACACTTGATAGCCAGGTGTCGAACAGGCAGATGCGCTGCACGTCGGCGCGCGGCAGCACCGAGCGGAAGGCACAGCCGAACACATAGCCGGCGCACAGCAGGAACATCAGCCCGATATCCGAGCCGCCACTGATGCTGCCCGCCACCGTCGGGTAGAACTCGCGATAGAGCATGAACCAGACGAGAATATTGGCGCTGCTCACAAGCGTAAGGGATCCCCACCACCACGCGAGGGGATTTGACCGCGCCTGCCACTGCAACATGAGCCGCTCCGCAAAATTATCGAACTGACATTCCGTCGTAATAATCCTGTCACAGGACGGCATGCAATCGCGACAAGAATCTGTCTGCTCGGTCGTTTGAGAGCGGCCTCTCACGGAAGTGTCCCAAGCACGCTTACGTCCACATATCGGACAATTTCGGCGCAACTGGCAAATCTATTGGACATCTGAGCTGCGCCCGTCTGATAATTAGGAATGGCCCCGACGAGCTCATCCAAGCCACGACATCCGCCCTCCTCCGCCGCAGCAGTGCTCGCGGACAGCGCCGACGACGCCGCCTTCGCCACGACGCTGGCAAAGGGACTCGTGGTGATCGAGGCGTTCAAGGCCGGGAGCACGCTGCTCGGCAACATGGAGCTGTCGACATTGACGGGCATCCCGCGGCCGACAGTGGCGAGGCTGACCCATACGCTGGCCGAGCTCGGCTATCTCCGTTACGACGCCGAGCGGTCGAAGTACCGCGTCGGTGCGCGGGCGCTGCGGATGGCGCATCCCCTGCTCGCCGGCATGCAATTCCGCCAGGTGGCGCGGCCCATGATGCAGGAGCTGGCGCACAGTGTCCGCGGCACGGTCTCGATCGGCCTGCTCGATGCAACCTCGATGATCTATGTCGAGACCGCGCGCTCCGGCGATGTCGGCCCGCACGTGCCCGACATCGGCATGCCCATTCCCGTCGTGATGACCGCCATGGGCCGCGCCGCGGCGTCGACCTTGCCGCCGGCTGATGCAGACCGGCTGGAACGGAACATCGCCGCCGAAGACGCCGGGCTGTGGTCGACGTTCCGGGACAAATACCGCGCCGGGATCGCGCAATGCAAAAACCGCGGCTTCTGCACCTGCTGGGGCGAGTACATGGCCTCGATCCATGCCGTCGCCGCGCCGCTGTTTCATGCGAGCGAATCGAAGCAGTCGTTCTCGATCAATTGCGGCATCCCCGCCTTCCGGCTCCAGCCAAGTCAGCTCGAGGGCGAGATCGGTCCGCGCATCGCGGCGCTCGCCGACAGCATCCGCGCCATCGTCGGGCAGGCCGAACTCACGACGCCGCCGCGCAAAACCAAGAAGATCACAAGCGGCGGGACATGACATGGCTGGGCCGCTCGAAGGCTTGAAGGTTCTCGACATCGCGACGATCATCGCCGCGCCGTTCGCCGCCACGCTGCTGGCCGATTACGGCGCGGACGTGCTCAAGATCGAGATGCCCGGGCACGGCGACGGCGTGCGGTCGTTTCCGCCGTTCAAGGACGGCAAGCCGCTGTGGTGGAAGGCCGCCAACCGCAACAAGAAGTTTGCCACGCTCGACCTGCGCACGCCGGAAGGGCTCGCACTGTTCAAGCAGCTGCTTCCGCGCTTCGACGTGCTGATCGAGAATTTTCGTCCGGGAACGCTGGATCGCTGGGGTCTTCCCAAGGAGGTGCTGTGGTCGATCCAGCCGCGCCTCGTGATTCTGCGCGCCACCGCCTTCGGGCAGGATGGCCCCTATCGCGAGCGCCCCGGCTTCGCCCGCATCTTCGAGGCCATGGGCGGCCTCACCTACATCACCGGCGAGCGCGAGGGCGAGCCGACCCATCCCGGATATCCGATTGGGGATTCGATCGGCGGCCTGTTCGGCGCCGTCGGCGTGCTCGCGGCGCTGTGGAAGCGGGCACGCGATCCGCATGCGCCGGGCGAAGAGATCGATCTTGCGCTGACCGAAGCGGTGTTTCGCCTGCTCGATGTGCTCGCCATCGAGCACGACCAGCTCGGCGCCGTTCGAGAGCGGATCGGCAACGCCAACGGCTATTCGGCGCCGGCCGCCGTGTTTCGCACCGGCGACGATCACTGGGTGACGCTCGCAGGTTCGACCAACGCGCTCTTTGCCGCGAATTGCCGGGCGATCGGACGCCCGGACCTCGTCGAGGATCCGCGCTTTGCCACCAACGACCAGCGCGTCAAGCACGCCGCCGAGCTCAACAGCATCTTCGCGGCCTGGTGTGCGGCGCATCCCCTCGACGAGGTCCTCGCGAGCTTCAACGCCGCGCAGGGAACGCTCGCCCCGATCTATTCGATCGATCAGATCGCCGCCGACCCGCAAGTGCAGGCACGCGAGGTGATCACCCGCGTTGCCGACCGGGATTTCGGCACGGTTGCCATGGCCAATGCCGTTCCTCGCTTCACCGTCGATCCCGCGCGGTTGCGCCACGCCGCGGGCGACGTCGGCCAGGACAATGACGAGGTGTTCCGGAACTGGCTTGGCCTGTCGGATCAGGAGATCGAACGGCTCACCCAACGAAAGGTGATCTGACGTCGCAAGAAGACCAACAACACAAGAAGACCAACAACAAGAGGGAGGACGACAACGGTGGCATCATTCAAGGTCACACGCCGAACCCTGCTCGGCACGATCGCAGGCGGCCTCGCAGCAGGATCAGGCTTGACAGCGCATGCCGAGGACGCCTGGCCCTCGCGCATGGTGCGGCTGATCTCGCCCTACGGGCCCGGCGGCTCCAACGACATCTCGCTGCGCCTGCTGGCCGAGGAGTTCGGCCGCAGCCTGCGTCAGCAGTTCATCGTCGAGAACAAGCCGGGTGCCGGCACGCGCATCGCCAACGACATGGTCGCCCATGCGCCGGGCGACGGCTACACGATCCTGTACGTCGCGGCGCCCTACGCGACCGCCGAGGCGCTGTTCGGCAAGCTGACCTATGACCGCAAAGATCTGCAGCCGGTCGCGATGGCCGTGATCGCGCCGTTGTTCCTCATCATCAGTGCCGACGCACCGTTCAAGACGCTGCCCGAGTTGATCGCCTACGGCAAATCGAAGCCGGATGGGCTGACCTTCGCGTCTCCCGGCGCGGGCTCGCAGCCGCACCTCGCCGGAGAGCTTCTGTTCCGCGATGCCGGCGTCAAGGGGCTGAACATCCCGTTCCGGGGCGATGCGGCCTCCTACACCGAGCTGCTCGCCGGCCGCGTCGATGCGACGCTGACGGCGCTGCCGACCGCCCTGCCCTATATCCAGAGCGGCAAGTTCGCCGTGCTCGGTGTCGCCTCGGCCGAGCGCAGCGCGCTCTACCCGCAGGCGCCGACGCTGCGCGAGCAGGGCTTTCCCAACGTGGCCGCCGCCGGGTGGTACGGCTTCATGGTGCCGTCCACGACGCCGCGCGCGATCGTCGACAAGCTCCAGGCCGAGGTCCTGCGCGCGCTCGCCGAACCCGCAATCAAGGACAAGCTGACCGCCCAGGGCCTCGAAGTGCGTGCCGGCACTGCAGCCGAGTTCGGCCGGTTCATCGACAACGAGACGCAGAAGTGGACCAGGCTGATCCGCGACGCCGGCCTCAAGGGCGAATAGCAAGGGGGAGGGACAAGCACATGACAAGCACGCTTCTCAAGCGCATCGCAGCTTCCGCGCTGCTTCTGGCGCTCTCGATCACGGCAGCGCAGGCGCAGAAGAAATACGACCCCGGCGCGTCCGATACCGCGATCAAGGTCGGCCAGACCGTGCCGCTCAGCGGGCCCGCCTCGGCCTACGCAGTGATCGGCAAGACCCAGGCCGCCTATATGCGGATGATCAACGACCAGGGCGGCGTGAACGGCCGCAAGGTCGAGCTGATCCAGTATGACGACGCCTATTCGCCGCCGAAAACGGTGGAGCAGACCCGCAGGCTGGTCGAAAGCGACGAGGTGCTGCTGACGTTCCAGATCATCGGCACGGCGCCGAACGTCGCCGTACAGAAATATCTCAACGCCAGGAAGATCCCGCAGCTCTTCGCCGCGACCGGCGCGGCGCGCTTCACCGACCCGAAGAACTTCCCCTGGACGATGGGCTTCAACCCGTCCTACCTCGTCGAGGGCCGCATCTACGCGCAGTACCTGCTGAAGAACCACCCGAACGCGAAAATCGGCGTGCTCTACCAGAACGACGACCTCGGCAAGGACTATCTCGCCGGCCTCAAGGCCGGCCTCGGCGACAAGGCCGCGAAGATGGTCGTGGCCGAGACCTCCTACGAGATCACCGAGCCGACGATCGACTCGCAGATCCTGCGGCTGAGGGACGCGGGCGCCGACGTGCTGTTCAGCGCAACGACCCCGAAGCAGGCGGCACAGGCGATCAAGAAGGTCGCCGAGATCGGCTGGAAGCCGCTGCACATCATTGACATCAACGCCTCCTCGGTCAGCGCCGTGCTGAAGCCGGCGGGCCTCGAAAGCTCGAAGGGCGTCGTCAGCGTCGGCTACGTCAAGGATGCCGCCGACCCCGAATGGAAGGACGATGCCGGCATGAAGCGCTATTTCGCCTTCATGGCCAAGTACTATCCAGACGGCGACAAGGATTCGAACCTGAATGTCTACGGCTACATCACCGCCCAGCTGCTCGTGCAGGTGCTGAAGCAGTGCGGTGACGATCTCACCCGCGAGAACGTGATGCGGCAGGCGGCCAACCTCAAGAACGTCGAACTCGACCTGACGCTCCCGGGGATCTCGGTCACGACCTCACCGACCGACTATCGGGTCAACAAGCAGTTCCAGATGGTGCAGTTCGACGGCCTGCGCTGGCAGAAGCTCGGCGACATCGTGACGGACGAGGCCAGGGAGTGAGACGGCGGGAGGCCGTTTGGCCGTGATCGTTCCTGCCGGTCAACGCACGCAAGGCGAAGGCACGAAAAAGCCACCGGCCGCCCTGGCGCGCCGGTGGTTCGATATCGGCAGGGATCTCCGAGCTACGCGGCCTGGCGCTGATGCGTCAGGTACTCCATCGTCACCTTCTCGACATTGGAGTCGATCCAGGCAGCCATGCGTTGCTCCTCCTTCAACGATGTCTCGAGCGGTGCCTTGGCCTCCGGCATGCCGGCGGCGCCGCAGAGCGCGAGGAGCGACTTGTAGGCGGCGATCTCGAAATTCTCGAACGCATTGTTCGCGAAGGTGTTCTTGAGAATCTCGTCGCCAGCAGCCGAATGCGCCATGGCCGTCATGTTGGCCATCACCGACTGCGCCGTGTCCTTCAGTGTCGACGTGCTCTCGCCACAGGCTTCCAGGCATTTCTCCAGCCGGCGCAATTGCTCGTTGGTCTCCTGAAGGTGAGCGATGACCTTCGCCTTGACCTCGGGATAATCGTCCAGCCGCTCTGACTGGCGTTCCATCAACTCTCGCGCCTGCACTTCCATCGCATGCGCATTGCGTAGTCCCACCACGAACGTATCGCGGGCTGCATTGGCCATCTTCCTGTCCTCCGTTGTGACTGGCTTCGTTCGCGCAACAGGGAAGCACGGGCGATTGTTCCTGAGAGGGCCGCGCCGATTGCCGCAGGAGACCCGACTATCTCCACGCGTGTTCCGGCCGAAGGACCCGGCGCCAACCTGCGGGAGCAGGACGCAAGACAGATCTTCGCGGCAGGAACGCCGCGATTCGCCGGAGATGACGAAATCGCTTTGGCTTCTCATCGACGAGCATAGGAACAGTCGCCGCCACGCACGATTGGTTCGCCGTAGACATCAAGGAGAAACAAGATGCGTAAGACTGTTCTGACGATCTTCACAGCTGCGATGCTGGCCGGCGCTTCGGTCGGCGCAGCGTTCGCACAAGGCGCCGGCGGTGGCGGCGGTGCTGGCGGAGCCGGCGGCGGCGCAGGTGGAGCCGGTGCAGGCGCCGGTGCTGGCGCGGGTGCCGGTGGCGGCGCTGGAGCCGGAGCAGGCTCGGGCAGCGGCGGTGCGGGTAGCGCCGGCGGTGGCGGTGGCATCACGCATGTCGAGCGTGGTGGACAAGGCGCTTCCAGCCCTCCGGGCATGCGCAATGAAACCACTCCACGATCCGACGGTACGACGCGGCGCTAGAGCATCATCCGGAAAAGTGCGTAGCGGTTTTCCGAAAAGCTCATGCTCGAACAACAACCCAAAGCGCGATGGCGATTCATGCTGATCGCATCGCGCTTCAGGAGAGCGGCGGTACAACTGCAGTGAAGCAGGAGCCCCCGGTCACCAACGCGCTCACGTGACCCTGCGCAGGGCAATCCGTCGGCTGCGACGACGGCTTGCCCTGCAGACTGCCGCCTACTCTTGTCACCGGTTCATAGCGGCGACATAGGCGGCAAGCTTGTCCAGCGTCTGGTAGCCGTATTCGACGGCGCCGAAGCCGATCATGCCGTCGCGCTGCTCGGTGCTCGAGGCCAGCTGGCGCATCATCAAAACGGTCTTGCCGTTGCTCTGCTCGGCAAAGGTGACGGTGAAGCGGAACATGCCGGGGTCATCGTCCTGGTCGAGGCCGTGATCCATCTCCATCAGAGAAGGCCGCTCGATGCGGCGGAACCGCATCCGGTTCGGATAGACCGTGCCGTCGGGCCCGATCATGTTGAAGCGCCAGACGCCGCCGACCCGCACGTCGATCTCGAAGGTCTCGACCTTGAATCCTTTCGGCCCGAACCATTGCGGCAGATGCTTCGGATCGGACCACGCCTCGAACACCAGATCGCGCGGCGCGTCGATCACGCGCGACATCACGATCTCACGGTCGAGCGACCATTGCGACAAAGCTGGATTGGCAGAACTCGTCATCGTCAGGAACCTTTCCGTTTGGTTGTTCGGGACGGCCGCTTGGCGCCCGCCCTCTCCTTCTCTTCCTTGAGCTTCATCACGTAGGCCTCGAACCGGTCGAGCCGCGCCTCCCACACTGCGCGCTGCTGCTGGAACCAATCCTCCGCGCCGAGAAGCGCATCCGGACTGAGGCGGCAGGTACGCACGCGGCCGGTCTTCTCCGACAGAACGAGCCCGCTCGTCTCCAGCACGTGGATGTGTTTCATGAAGCTCGGCAGTGCCATGTCGAAGGGGTCGGCGAGCTCGCCGACCGACGCCTCGCCCGCGCAGAGCCGCATCACGATCGCCCGCCGCGTGGGATCGGCGAGCGCTGCGAAAACATGGTCGAGGCGGAATGATTGGTTAGCCATGAAGCTAACTATAGCGCCGCGGCCCTGCGCCGTCAATAATTGTTAGCTCACAAGCTAAGTAATTTGGTGGCGCAGTCGTCGCCTCAGACGGAGCGCGTCAAGCCGCCGTCGACTCGGATGTTCTGGCCGGTGATGTAGGCCGCCCCGTCGGAGGCGAGGAACGAAATCGTCGCCGCAATCTCTTCGACCTTGCCGTAGCGCTTCAGCGGCACGCTGTCGCGACGCGCATCCAGCTGCGGCAGGCTGTCGATCCAGCCCGGCAGGACGTTGTTCATGCGAATGTTGTCCGCCGCATGGGTGTCGGTGAAGATCTTGGTGAAGGCGGCAAGGCCAGCGCGGAACACCGCCGAGGTCGGGAACATCGCGCTCGGCTCGAACGCCCAGGCCGTCGAGATGTTGATGATGGCGCCGCCCTTCTGCGCCTGCATCACCGGCGTCACCAGCCGCGTCGGACGGATCACGTTCAGCAGATAGGTGTCGAGGCCGGCGTGCCACTGCTCGTCGGTGATCTCGGTGATGGGCGCACGCGGCCCGTGCCCGGCGCTGTTGACGAGCACGTCGATCCGCCCCCATTTTGCCATCGCGGCGTCGACCAGGCGCTTCAGATCGTCGTTCGACTGGTTCGAGCCTGTGACGCCGCAGCCGCCGAGCTCGGCCGCCAGCGCCTCGCCCTTGCCGGAGGACGACAGGATCGCGACGCGAAACCCGTCCGCTGCCAGCCGGCGCGCAGCCCCCGCCCCCATGCCGCTGCCGCCGGCGGTAACGAGCGCAACCTTCTCTGCTGCCATGACCGATCATCCCTGTGTTGAGGCGAGCCGCACGCTCGGCCTATCATGGGGCCTTCTACAGCCAGACCTCGCGGCAGGTCCATGGTCGAAGGCATCCATCATGAGCGACTCGAGATGAGTGATCTGCAGATCCGCAATCTGCGCCCCGACGAAATCGCCCTCGCCGTCGACTGGGCCGCGGCCGAGGGATGGAATCCGGGCCTGGCCGATGCCGCCTGCTTCGCCGTCCCCGATGCGCAAGGCTTCTTTGTCGGCGAGATCGACGGCGAGCCGGTCGCCACCGTCTCCTGCGTCAATTACGACGACCGCTTCGCCTTCCTCGGCTTCTACATCGTGCGCCAGCGCTTTCGCGGCGCCGGCCATGGCCTGCGCATCTGGAACGCAGCCCTCGCTCATGCAGACGGGCGCGTGATCGGGCTCGACGGCGTCGTGGCGCAGCAGGACAATTACAAGAGGTCCGGCTTCCAGCTCGCTTACGCCAATATCCGCTATGGCGGCGTCGTGCCAGCGCCACCGACTTCACCTGCCGGCGTCGTCCCCCTCGACAAGATCCCATTTGCAATCGTTGAAGCTGACGATGCCACCGTATTCCCTGCCGCGCGCAGCGCCTTCCTGCGCGCCTGGATCGACACACCAGGTCACGTTGGCCGCGCATTGCTGCGCGAGGGCAGGCTTGCGGCATGGGGCGTGATCCGTCCGTGCCGGACGGGCCACAAGATCGGCCCGCTCATCGCCGACGACCGCGCGGCAGCGGATGCGGTCGTGCACGCCCTGTTCGGAAGCACCGGCGGCGGCGAAGTCTTTCTCGATGTCCCCGCCGTCAATCCCGGCGCGATCGCGCTCGCGGAGGCGCTCGGCCTCAAGCCGGTGTTCGAGACGGCACGGATGTACACGGGGCCGATCGCACCGCTGCGGCTCGACCGCGTCTTCGGCGTGACCAGCTTCGAGCTGGGCTAGAGCATGATCCCGACCCGAAGGGCTGCGCTAAAGCATGATCCGGAAAAGTGCGAAGCAGTTTTCCGGAAGATCATGCGTAAACAACAACCTAAAGCGCGATGACGATTCATCCAAATCTCATCGCGCTTTAGCGCAAAGCGTGAAGCGGCTTTCCGAAAAGATCATCCGTCGAATGCCGACCACGCCCTTCAGTAGCAGCGCATGATGTTGACGGTGTGCTCGCTCCCGCCGCGGCCGGGCACTGTCACCTGCTCCGTCGGGCAGCTCGGCACATAGGGCCGGTTGGATGGAACGACGTTCGGCGGATAGCGATGCGTCCAGTCCCAGGGAACATCATAGGTGTAGGTATAACGCACGTCGCTGGAGAGTGGCTGGGCGGGATCAACAAAGGGTTGGCTGTAGCCAGCGCCATCATACAAGAAGCCGCCGCCGCCCGGCCAATAGACCCACGGAGCGCCGCGGCGATGGAACCGGGCGCCCGGCGCGATCGGCGGACGTGCTCCAACCGGCGGCGCGGTGGCAACGACGCCGGGCGCCGCGGTGACAGCGGGTCCGGCAGAGCCGTCACTTGCAGTCAGGAGCAGCGCGGCTGCGCTGAGCGAGGCGAACAGCGCCCCATGTGATCTGGCAATCATGATACGCACCACACTCGTTTGGCTTCGCGATAGCGGCTCCCCGCAAGAGGCTAGGCCGGGCTGCCGCCCACCCGCAAACATATATTTAACTATTGGTTAAGGCACGCGATTAGGGCGGAACATTCTGCGGCAGAACGCCCGGGATTCTCATCTCGTTTCAGCCATTTCGTTCCGCGGCGGGCGCATCATAACCAGTTGATCGGAGTTGACTTCTCCTGGCCCATGCGTCCGGAACGCCCCCGCATTGCAACCGTTGGCCCCGACACAAGCAAGGAGCATCTCCAATGCAGAACAAGTCAAAACTCCTCTGCCTGATCACGGCATCACTGGTCGCGGGCACTGCGGCCGCCTCGGCGCAGGGCTACGACTGGAACGGCCGGTCCGTGGGCTGGGACCGCACGGCGCCAGCCTATGAACCAGTGCAGCCGCGCGCATACTATCCGGACGTGGCCGGGCCGTATGGCGCACTCAACGGCACCAACCATCCAACTCCGAGTTCGACGCAAGGTGATGTCGGCCCTGGCGGCAACAACAACGGCACGCTGACCGGCAGATATCGCTGGTAAGGCCGCGTGACGCGAAGCCCACCGTTCCACGGCGGGCGGTGGGCCTTCGCGCGTCAGCGGCCCTGCTGCTTGCGCAGCCAGTCGAGCATGTCCTGCGGACTTCCGTTGCCTTGCGTCACGATGGCCGTATTTCCGCCGCTGCGGCGATAGACCGTCGTGCGCCCGGGCTCCTTCTCGATTTTGACCTCGGCCTGCGCCGGATCCCCGCTCTGGGTGATGACCGACGTGCCGTTCTCGTCCTGGACCACCGTGGTGCGACCGTCGCCGGCTCCGGCCGGCGCCATCGCAAGCACGCTCATGAGCCCTAGTCCGGATGCTAGCGGAAGCAACTTCATGTCACACCTCCATCATCGGCCGAACTGGAAGATCGCCAGCCAGTTGAAACGCCCGAACTGCCTCACCGCTCCCGTGTTCATATCTCCGATCTGGAGCAGGAGCGCGCTGGTGGAATTGCCGATCTGGGTGATCTCGGCGGTGTTGCGCACCCCGGACTGACCGATCGCCGCATTGGTGGTGCCGCCTACCTGGATTACGTTGGCATAATTGCGCGTGCCGTTCTGGACGATGGTCGCGTCCACCGTCCCGGTCGCGCCGATCTGGATCACCCGCGCGATGTTGATGCGGCTGTTCTCCTCGATCGTGACAGGCTGAACATTGTTGCCGAACTGCACGACCGTTTCGATGCTCACGTTCCGGTTCGTCATGCTGCGCTGGACGGATCCCGCGGAGGCCTCCGTCACCACGCTCCCGGCGGCGAGTGCCGCCATCATCACCAGAATATGCCTACCACGTCTCATCGCATTTCGCCCCGCTCAGATTCTGACGGCTTTGGGCTCGCGCTGATCCTACGGACCGCTCTGGTTGACCGTCGACGTGTTGACCGCGCCGAACTGCGCGACGAATCCTGAATTCATGGCACCGAGCTGGGAGAGCAGGCTCGACGTCGACTGGCCGACCTGGCCAATCGAAGCGGAGTTGAAAATTCCGGTCTGGCTGGCCGACGCCGACGTCGTCCCACCGAACTGGAGTATCCCGACGACGTTGGTGGTCCCGGCCTGCGCGACGGTACCGCTCGTGCTACCGCCGACCATGAACAGGCCAGTCATGTTGAACTGGCTGCTCTGGTTCACCGTGACGGGAGAACCGCCAACCGACACGATGTTCTTGAAGTCGAAGGTTTGCGCCTGCACCGAACCTATTTGTGCGCAACAGACAACCAGAACCGCCATGCTGGCGGCGGCGAAGAGCTGATGCTTCATGGCAGGCCTCTGCGATGTTGCCGATACCAGGAATGAACCCCATCGTCACGGGGTCTGCTGAAGAATCGTCGATCCGTTCAAAAGGCCGAATTGAGACAGCAAGGCTGCGTTATTGCCGCCGATCTGCCCGATCAGGCTCGTGTTCGAACCTCCGCTCTGACCCGCCAGCGTGAAATTGCTGATCGCGGACCCCGCCAACCAAGCTCCCTGCCCGATCGTCAGCGAGTTGACCGAAGTGGGTGTCCCCGCTTGCGAGATGGTTGCCGAGTTGATCGAACCGAACTGCAGGGTCGTTGCTGTGTTACTGGTGCCGCCGCTCTGGGAGATGACGGAGCTATTCGTTCCGCCGAATTGCAGCACGCTCGCCGAATTTCCGGCGTGAGCTTGGCCAGCAGTCAACGCGCTGAGGGTGATGACCGTCGCAACGACAAATTTGACACGCATTTGATTTCCTCCGCAAAGAATAGCGGGCGTAGATCCGCCTCCGGTCGGGCGGCCTGTGCGGTGTTTTCCAAGCGCCGCCCGGACGCGCAGCGCTGCTACGCGCCCAAGGCGGTTCAGGGCTGGCTCAGTTCTGGTTGATGACGCTGGTGTTGCCGAAGAGGAAGATCGAGTTCTGCCCCACGGTTGCGCTGTTGCTCGGCGGCAGCAAGGGGAATGAGCTCTGAGAGATCGAGCTGTTGTTGCTGCCGAAGGCGTTCTGCATGGTCGTGGCCGTGTTCACGATACCGCCAGTCTGGCTCACCGTGCTGACGTTGTTAAGCGACGGAATGCCGAGACCCTGCGAGGTGGTCGCGGAATTGAAGAAGCCGATCTGGGTCGTGCTCGAGCTGTCGTTCGTCACGCCGTTCTGCGTCACAGCCGAGGAGTTTGCGCCGCCGATTTGAACGGTGGTGGCAGTGTTGGCCGCGTGAGCAGCGGACGAGAGAGCGAACACGGCGACGGAAGCGAGGAACAATTTGCGCATGGCTAATCCCTTTTCTGCCAAAGTATCTGACCAGGAGTGGCGATGCCGGTTGTCGAATGCACCAACATCATGGGATGACTGTGAACCGATTGGCCGCGAGGCGACAGACTGCAGTTCATGCTAGTCCGGACCGACTAGATTCCGCGCGGCTTCAGTGTCCGCTAGCGTGAAACGAAGAATGCATCGAGCCAACGCGCGCAGCGTCTGCCTCCAGCCCCATGCTGTCGATCAGCCGCACCACGTCGATCGGCGTCCGCAGCTCCAGCTTTCGCATCATCCTGGCGCGATGGACCTTCGCCGTCACTTCGCTCACGCCAAGTCGTGCTGCGATCTGCTTGGCGATGAGCCCTTCAGCCATCAGCAGCATGATCTCGCGCTCTCGCGCCGTCAGCGTCTCGACACGCTGGCGGGCCTCGCGCATGGCATCTTCGCGTTGCAGCCGCCTGCGATCGCGCTCGATGCCATGTCTGATCGCGTCGAGGATCTCCTGCTCGCGAAAGGGTTTCGGCAGAAACTCGACCGCGCCGCGCTTCATGGCCTCGACCGAGACGCGGACGTCGGAATGGCCGCTGATGAAGACGATCGGAATGGGCACGCCTGCCTCGGCGAGCCGGCACTGAAGCTCGAGACCGGTCGGCGACGTGCCGGGGAAGCGGACATCAAGCACGAGGCACGAAGGCCCGCCGGAAATATTCTCCCCGAGAAACTCTTCTGTCGAGGCGAACAACTTCACCTTGTGTCCGGTCTCCTCGCAGAGACTTCCAATCGCAGTTCGAATCTGAATTTCATCATCAACGATATAGACAATGGCTTTACCTGAACTCATGGCAACGGACTCCCCGGCTTGGGTCTTGAAAAGCAAGCAACGAGCCATCCATTCTTCTTGCAAGCGAAGACAAGGTGCTTGGGCGAATTTGCGAAGATCGGGCGATTCGCATCCGTCCATCGGTTCGACCTCTTAGGGTGAACACCCGCTCATGACGAGTGAAGGCGTTCACATATCGGGCTTTGTGATTGGAGGGATTTGAGCTCGCCACCGTGCGCATCGCGGCAGCGCGCGATATCGAGAGCGCCGCAATCCGGTATATTGACCACTGTATTGCCAGCTGCGTCATGCATCGCCACTCATGTGCCGACTTGAACGCCGGGCACCGGCCGCTTCGACCGGAGCAGTCGGGACGTTCAGTAAATTTGTCGAATTCGATACCGCGCGCGCCATATCGATACGCTCCGTATGCACCTCCAGCAAATCACGAAAAGTCGCACCCCGACGACTTTACATCTGGATCATCAGCCGCGCCCGACCGTCGCCCCTGCAGGAGCGACATACTGACGATTGATATCGCTCTGGTAGAATACAACCACTGCGCGATTTACGTCCGTGCCGCCAGCGCATCCATTTTCAAGAGGTGGGTTTTTGATATGCGATTTGTGCCAATCATTGCCTTGCTCGGAACTGCATGCGGCCTCGCCGCGGTCACCACCGCAGGGCCGATCGTCATGGACGCGGCCGGAAGCGCTGCGGACAAGGCGTCGCACGCCTTGGAATCGACCAGGCGCCTGCTCGTGCCCGTTGGGCGCGAAGCCCCGACTTTCGGGTCGGATGCACCAATGTTCCGCTACGCTTCGATCCAGCGCGGCAGCGTCGAGCAGACCGTCGCCGTCACTGGTGCCCTGCAGCCCGTCAAGACGATCGAGGTGGGGTCCCAGCTGTCCGGGCAGCTCGCCCGGGTCTATGTCGATTTCAACGACACCGTCGCCAAGGATCAGCCGCTCGCCTTGATCGATCCGCGCAGCTTTGCCGCCAAGGTCGACGAGGCCCAAGCCTCCCTGGCCGTCGCCAATTCCCTGGTTGACGTCGCGCAAGCCAAGCTCGATCGCGCCAGGATCGACCTGCAGAATGCCAAGGGCAACCGGGACGTGCTCGCCGCCAAGCTCGAGAGCGCCCAGGCGGTCAAGAGCTCGGCGCAGAAGACCCTGCAGCGGAAGCTGGCACTCCAATCGCAAAACGTCGTGGCGACGACGACAGTCGACGACGCGCAAACCGAGTTCACGGCACGTCTGGCCCAGGAGCGCGAGGCCGAGGTCTTGATGTCCCTCAACTCCTATTCGGTGGAGGGGGCACAGGCCGACGTCCGCCGCATCGAGGCGGAGCTGCAACAGGCACGCATGGCAGTGCCCGAAAAGGCGGCCGTTCTCGCCGCGGCGCAGGCCGATCTCGACCGCACCGTCATCCGTTCGCCGATCGACGGCGTCGTCGTCGGCAGATTCGTCAACGAGGGCCAGACGCTCGCAGTCGGACTAGAATCACGCACCACTTTCGTGGTGGCGCACCGCCTGGAGGACATGGAGATTCACGCGCAGGTCGATGAAGCCGATATCGGCCGCATCGCTCCTGGGCAGCGCGCGCATTTCACCGTTGACTCCTACCCGGACCGCCGCTTCGAGGCCGTGGTGCGCCAGGTGCGCAAGGCGCCGCAGACCCAGCAGCACGTCGTTACCTACACCGTGGTCCTGGCGACCTCCAATCTCGACGGCGCGCTGCTCCCCGGAATGACCGCCCTGGTGAAGATCGTGATCGAACGCCAAGACAACGTTTTGAAAGTGCCGCTCGCCGCGCTGCGTTTCCAGCCGGCCGGCACGCGGCCGGACACCGCTGCACAAAGCGGCGTGTGGGTGCGCACCGCAAGCGGCGCACTCCAGCGCGTTGCTGTCACGATCGGCACCGCCGGCACCGAGCAGGTCGCGCTCCAGAGCGGAGACCTCGTCGAAGGCAGCCAAGTCGCCGTCGGCCAGGCCATCCGTCCGGCAGGCATGGAAATTCTCGGAATCAGGTTCGGGTCATGACCGCCTCTACGCCCCTCATCAGCCTCCAGTCGGTCAGCAGGACCTATCGCACCGAGGGAGTCGCGGTCGCCGCGGTGCGCAATGTCAGCTTCGACATCGCGCAAGGCGAGATCGTCGCCGTGATGGGGCCGTCCGGCTCCGGCAAGTCGACGCTGATGAACATGATTGGACTGCTCGACCTGCCGAGCGGAGGCGCGGTCTACCTCCAGGGGGCCAATGTCGCCGAGCTTACGGAAGATCGCCGGTCGTCCTTGCGCGCCCGTAGCATCGGCTTCGTGTTCCAATCCTACAATCTGCTCGCGCGCCACGATGCGATCGAGAATGTCGCATTGCCGCTGGTCTATTGCGGCGTCGGTCGCAGGGAACGTCTGGCACGCGCGGAAGCGAGCCTCCAGGCCGTCGACATGCTGCACCGGGCTCATCACTTTCCGCGGCAGCTCTCCGGCGGCGAGCAGCAGCGCGTCGCGATCGCGCGCGCATTGATCGCCTCCCCCCTGATCTTGCTCGCCGACGAGCCGACCGGCGCGCTCGACAGCCGCACCGGCGCCGAGATCCTGTCCCTGTTCGCCGCGCTCAATCGGACCGGCCAGACCATCGTCATGATCACGCACGATCCCGGCATCGCGACCCAGTGCCGGCGCACGATCCATCTGCATGACGGTGAACTCGTCGGCGACGAAACGCTGGCTCCGATTCTGCCGAAGCGGAGCGTTGCGTCATGACGATGCTCCAAGGCTTTCAGATCGCTTTGCACGCCTTACGCCTCAATCTGCTGCGCAGCTTCCTCACCATGCTCGGCATCGTGATAGGCGTGGCCTCGATCGTGACGGTGTTTGCGATCGGGGCCGGCGCCCAGCTCCGCCTCCAGGAGCAGATCCGTTCGATCGGCGCCAACGTGCTGATGATCACCCCCGGCGCGGTCTACCAGGGCGGCGTGCGTCTCAAGGACGGCAGCAAGCTGACGATGACCGAGAGCGACGTGCAAGCCATTCTCGAGCAGATTCCGGAGATCCAGGCTGCGGCCGGCTCCCTCGCCGGGACGGCGCAGGTCATCCACGAGGGCAAGAACTGGAATACGACGATCAACGGCACGACGACCGGACACTTCATGGTGCGCGACTGGCAGCTTGCGACCGGGCGCTATTTCTCCGCCATAGAGGAGGCCGGCGCCGGCAAGGTCGTGATCCTCGGAAGCACGGTTGCGCGCGAGCTGTTCGCGCCCGGCGACGATCCCATCGGCGCGCAGATCAGGATCATGAAGGTGCCGCTCGAGGTGATCGGCGTTCTCGACCGCAAGGGTCCGGCGCAGGACGACGTCGCCTTCGTGCCGCTCGCCACGGCCAAGCTGCGCTTCCTCGGCAGCGCGAGCAACATCAACCGCGCCTCGGTCGCCTACATCATCGCCAAAGTGGCTGCGGATGGTCAGATGGCGGGGGCGCGATCGGAGATCGAAAACCTGCTGCGGCAGCGCCACCGTATCCCCGCCGGCCAGGAGGACGATTTCAAGGTCCAGGACCCGGCCGCCGCCATGGAGGCGCAGCAGGGAGCGATCCGCACCGTCGCGCTGCTGCTCGTTGCCATCGCCTCGGTCTCGCTCCTCGTCGGCGGCATCAGCATCATGAACGTCATGATCGTGTCGGTCACCGAGCGCACGCGGGAGATCGGCATCCGCCGCGCGCTTGGCGGGCGAATGCGCGACATCCGCCTGCAGTTTCTCTGCGAAGCGCTCGTCCTCTGCCTGCTCGGCGGCGCGATAGGCGTCACCGGCGGCATCACGCTCTCGATGACGGTCGCCCGCATGGCCGGGTGGATCACCTCGATCGACGGCCAGGCGATCGGCCTTTCTCTCATCTTCTCGATCGCGACCGGCCTCATCTTTGGCTTCTATCCCGCCCATAAGGCATCAAAGCTGAGCCCGATCGAGGCACTCAAGACGGAGTGAGAACATGCTGGGATGTTCGCATCAAGCAAAGGCCAGGGAGGCATTAGCCATGAGTTCGGATCCAAAAGATTTGATCACACCGACACCGCGCGAGCGGGAGCTGATGATGCTGATCGCGCGGGGGATGCAGAACAAGAACATCGCCTACGAGCTCAGTATCTCGGAGAATACTGTGCGGGCGCACATCGGCAACATCATGCGGAAATACCGACTTCAGAACAGAACGCAAATCGCGATCGTGTTTGCACTGCATGCTGCGCCGTCGTCGCTTCGCCGTGATCTCGCCAAGGCCGAACGTTATCCGACGGCAACAAGGCCCGCGCAGACCCTTGCACAAAATCCACGGGCGGAGACCGCGCCGGATTGAGTGTTCGGGCTACAATCCCTTGCGTTATCCGGACGGGCAAAACATGCGAGCGCCAAGTCAACGCGACCGGTTAGAAACATTCATATTTATCGAATTTCTGAATTAGCGCATATATCACCGCAACCCGGCCGCAGGGCGACGGGGCAATAGTGCATCGCTCCCCGCCTTCCCTGCGCCCTTTCAGTTGAGGATGAGATGACGGAAGTAGAGCTCGGGCGAGATGAGCCGCGAGAATGCGAAGTGTGTCTGCGACGAACGTGCGAGCTGTAGAAGTGACGCTGACACCACTTGATCCGCGTCATTGCGAGCGCAGCAAAGCAATCCAGAGTCTTTCCGCGAATGCCTTTCTGGATTGCTTCGCTGCGCTCGCAATGACGATGCGCGCGCGTAGATTCAGGTCTCGTGCCCGCAGCGCCTCTTCGGCGGTGCGCTGCAGAGCCGGGGCCCATGTAGCAGCGAGTTCTACAGCTTGCTGGGTCGCGGCTCTGCGCCGCACCGCGACGCGCGGCGTCGCGGTGCGGAACACGAGAGTGGATCGCCCCCCTCCCCAGCCCTCTTGCATCGACAACGGGGGCTTGTAACAGGACTGTCATACAGCAAAACTAAACGATTGCCGGAGGCCGCGGGTCGCGGCCACGCCACCTCACCGCAGGGAGAGAATTGATGCGCCGTTCACTGGTGTTGCTGTCCGCCGGACTGATGACAGTATTGTCCACCGGACTGGCCTCCGCCCAGAACAGTACGCCCCGCAACCTGATCCTGTTCATTCCCGACGGTCTGCGTGCGCTGAAGGTCACGCCGGAAACCGCGCCGGCGATGGCCGAAGTCCGCGACAAGGGCGTCAACTTCAAGAACCCGCATTCGCTGTTCCCGACCTTCACCATGGCCAACGGCTCGGCGATGTCGACAGGTCATTATCTCGGCGACACCGGCGTGTTCTCCAACACGATCTGGACCAACTACACCTCCGCACCTGCGGGCGACACCGTCGTCCCCTTCATCGAGAACGACGCCGTGCTCGGCGACATCGACGAGCATTTCAAGGGCGACTACCTCAACGAAGAGACCATCCTGAAGATGGCTCGCGACAAGGGGCTGAGCACCGCGGCGATCGGCAAGGTCGGCCCGACCTACCAGTTCGACCACACCGACAAGCCTGAAAAGCCCGGCCAGCATTCGATCGTGTTCGACGATTCCACCGGCGGCAAGCACGGTGTCGCATTGTCCGACGAGGTAAAGGACGCCTTGACCAAGGCCGGCCTGCCCCTCACCACGCCGCCGCGCGGCGACAACTCCAAGGCGGGCGATGCCAAGACGCCGGGCACCACGGTCGCCAACGTCGCGCAGCAGGCCTATTTCGCCGACGTCGCCACCAAGGTGGTGCTGCCGATGTTCAAGGCGCGCAACAAGCCGTTCGTACTGGTGTTCTGGTCGCGCGATCCTGACGGCAGCCAGCACAATACCGGCGACAGCCTCAACCAGATCATGCCCGGGATCAACGGGCCGACCTCGATGGCCGGCATCAAGAACGCCGACACCAACCTCGCCCAGCTCCGCAAGGCGCTCGACGAGCTCGGGCTCGCGGCCTCGACCAACATCATCGTCTCCGCAGATCACGGCTTCTCGACCATCTCCAAGGAGAGCAAGTCCAGCCCCTCGGCCAAGGTCGGCTATGACGACACCCCGAAGGATTTCCTGCCGATGGGATTCCTGGCGCTCGACCTTGCGAAGGCGCTCGACCTGCCGCTGTTCGACCCCAACGACAAGAACGCGAAGGTCGAAGGCAACAAGCATCCCAGGGCGGGCAACGGTGTGCTCGGCAAGGATCCGGAGAAGCCCGATCTCATCGTCGCCACCAATGGCGGCTCCGACCTGATCTATCTGCCGAACAAGGACAAGAAGCTGGCGGCGAAGACGATCAAGGCACTGCTCGAACAGGATTACGTGTCCGGCCTGTTCGTCGAGGACTCGCTCGGCCGCTTCCCCGGCACGCTGCCGCTGTCGAGCATCAACCTGCGCGGCAAGGCGGCGACGCCGACGCCCTCGATCGTCGTCAACTTCCGCTCCTATGCCAGCGATTGCGGCGAGGCACCGACCAACTGCTCGGTGCAGGTCGCCGATACCGTGCTGCGCCAGGGCCAGGGCATGCATGGCAGCTTCAGCCGTGGCGACACCATGAACTTCATGGCCGCGATCGGTCCGGACTTCAAGGCGGGCTATGTCGATGCGATTCCGGTCAGCAATGCCGACGTCGGCATGACGGCCGCCCGGCTGATGGGCCTGCGCGGCTCGCAGAACGGCGGCCTGATCGGCCGCGTGATGTCGGAAGCCATGCCCAACGGCATCGTGCCGAAGGCTTTTGTCGGCACGCTGAAGTCGAAGCCCGCCGAGGGCGGCCTGATGACGGTGCTGAACTTCCAGCGCGTCGGCAGCCAGCGCTATTTCGATGCCGCCGGCTTCCCCGGCCGCACGCTCGGGCTCGAGCCTGAGGCCGGCAAACAAAAAACGGCGGGGAAATGACCCCGCCGTTCCCTCGCGTCCTCGAGTGACGCACAAATCTTACATGCCCGGTTTCTTACATCCCGATGTCGAACACGTTCGGCAACTGGCCCGCCAGAGGCAGCGCAGTGGCGCCGACGAAAGTCGCCACCATCGCCATCAGGCGACGGTTGTTCTGGCGCTTGCCGCGCATCTGGCCGGCGATCCACTCCAGCATCTCGCTGTTGACCTTGGAGGCATAGGACGGCGCCCAGCTCTCGATCTCGGTGTCGGCCGACAGCGCCACGCTCCGCGGCGGCACCTTCAGGCCCGAGGCGCTCGCCGCGTAATGGGCAACCGCCTTGGCGAGCAGGTCGTCGAACCGGCCGCCATCGGTGCGCTCGGTCGCGGCCTCGTTGATCTCGAACAGACGTTCGGCTTCAGCGCGGCTGACCGGCTGGTCGTTGACGGCGGTCGCGGTCAGGATACGAATGCACCAGGCGGTGTCATCGGCATCCAGCGAACGGGAGAAATGCACCCTTCCCCTGGTCGTGGGGCCTTCGCCCGTGATCACGCCGTCGCGCACGATGCTCAGCGCATGGGCCGCGGTATCGCGGCAGGACGGTTCGAGGGACGACTCGGTAGGCTTAGGCGCAGCGGCAGACATAGTTCACTTCCAGACTTCTTCTGATCGGCCAGCATTTCCATGCCGGCGTAAAGGGGTGGTTAACGATTCGATACGGGTATCGCGACTTTTCGAGATGGTTGCCAATTGGTCGCTGTCAGGACCAATCTGGTTCCAGGACGCGCCGGGCGAGCGTGATGGAAGTCATAAAAGGCATTATCGGGGCGAGCGAGACCGTGAGACCCCGGATGGGGATGTTTCGCCGCAGGTGCCGCTGTAACAATAAGTTGCTACGAAATCGGCCCTTCAAGCAAGGAATTCACATTTTACTTGAGCCGGTTCAGTTGGCGTTCACTTGGCCTTGCAAGGGCCCTATACTGAGGATGACGGCCAGAGACGAATCTTCCAGTAAATTCAATGCGATGAGGTAAAATCATGACACTTCCGATCGGCGCTACCGCACCCGACTTCGAAGCCGAGACCACCGAGGGGAAGATCAAGTTTCACGACTGGATCGGCAACAGCTGGGCGCTGCTGTTCTCGCACCCGAAGGACTTCACGCCGGTTTGTACGACCGAGCTTGGCGCTCTCGCCAAATTGAAGCCGGAGTTCGACAAGCGCGGCGTCAAACTGATCGGCCTCTCGGTCGATCCGATCGATCGCCACGCCAAATGGGCCGAGGATATCAAGGAGACGCAAGGCGCCGCTCCCAACTATCCGCTGATCGGCGACACCGACTTCAACGTCTCGAAGCTTTACGAGATGCTGCCGGCCTCGACCTCGGGCGATCCCCTCACCCGTACGCCGGCCGACAACCAGACTGTCCGCAACGTCTTCATCATCGGCCCGGACAAGAAGATCAAGCTGGTGCTGGTCTATCCGATGACCACGGGCCGGAACTTCCAGGAGATCCTGCGCGTCATCGACTCGCTCCAGCTCACCGCCAAGCATCGCGTCGCCACCCCGGCCGACTGGTCGCAGGGCGACGACGTCATCATCGCGGGCTCGGTCTCCAACGACGAGGCCAAGACGATCTATCCGCAGGGCTGGAAGGAGCCGAAGCCCTACATCCGCATCGTCCCGCAGCCGAAATAACCAACTGTCATCCCGGGATGGTCCGAAGGACCAGACCCGGGATCTCGAGATTCCGGGGTCGGTCCTACGGACCGCCCCGGAATGACTGTAGCGACTACGCCGTCCGCACGCGGTCGAGGAAACCGTCGACCTCTGCCTTCAGATGCAGGCTCTCGCCGGATAGCGCCTGGGCCGAGGCAAACATCCGGCTCGAGGTCTCGCCCGTCTCGCTGGCACCCTTGGCGGCGTGCCGGACGTTGACGGCGACCTCGGCCGTGCCCGAGACCGCCGCGCGAACGCTCGCCACGATGTTGTGGGTTGCGCTTTTCTGCTGCTCGACCGCAGCCGAGATCGAGCCGGCAATACCGCTGATGCGCTCGATGGTCTCGCTGATCGCCTTGATGGCAGCAACCGATTCCTCGGTCGCAAGCTGCATGCTCTCGATCTGGTTCGATATCTCGTCGGTCGCTTTCGCGGTCTGACCGGCGAGCGTCTTGACCTCCTGGGCCACCACCGCAAAGCCGCGGCCGGCATCGCCAGCGCGAGCGGCCTCGATGGTGGCGTTCAGCGCCAGCAGGTTGGTCTGCTCGGCGATCGAGGTGATCAGCTTGACGACGTCGCCGATGCGCGTGCCGGCCTCCGAGAGCTGCGCAATGCGCTGGTCGGTCGCCTCTGCCTGCCGCACCGCGTCGGCGGAAATCTGGTTCGATTCCTGCACCCGGCGGGTGATCTCGGAGATGGATTGAGACAGCTCCTCGGAAGCCGACGCCGCCGAACGCACATGCTCGGAGGCGGTTTCGGACGCTCCGGCCGATTGAGCCGACAGATCGGCCGTGGCGCGCGCGGCGTCGGTGAGTTGTCGCGCGGCGCGCTCGAACTCGCCGGACGATGCGAGCACCTTGTCGAGAATGCCGCCGACGCTGCCGCGGAACTCCTCGACGAAGCTGCGCAGCTCCGCCTTGCGCTGCTCGGCCGCGGCAGTCGCTGCCGCCGCCTGTTCGCTGCGCAGGCGCGCTCGCTCCTGCGAATTGCTCTTGAACACCGCAACCGTGCGGGCGATCTCGCCGATCTCGTCGGCACGGTCCTCGCATTCGATCGCGACGTCGCTCTGGCCCTCGGCAAGCGCGGTGAGCGAGCGCGTGACCGAGGTGAGCGGCCGGGTGATCCGGCGCACGACCAGCAGGGTCAGAGCCAGCACCAGGAGCGCGGCAAGCCCAGCGGCCGCCGCCATTCTCTCGATGGCCTGGGCCAGCATGTTCTCGTACTGGATCATCGGGATGCCGACATAGAGAATGCCGGCGACCTTGCCGGTCGAGTCCAAGATCGGGAAATAGGCGGTCATGAACGTCTTGCCGAACAGCGTGGCCGGCCCCTTATAGGCTTCGCCACGGCGCAGCGCGGCCTGCCCCGGATGATCGGCGGCAAGCTGGGTGCCGACGGCGCGGTCGCCGTTTTCCTTCTTCACATTCGTGGAGCGGCGGACAAACTGGCCGCTTGCCGCGTCGAACACGAACAGGGTCGCATTGCCGCCGACATAGGACACCGCGCGATCGACGATGGCATGGTCCTTGAAGTCGGGCATCTTGGGGATCTCCGCGCGCACGACCGCCCCGTCCTGGACCGTGATCTTGGCCTCGGGAACGGTCTCCGCGAACGCCAGCGCCAGCGTGCGCAGGCTGACGTCGATGTCGCGGAGCGCGCGATCATTGAAGGCGGAGGTCAGCGACCAATAGCCGGCGCCGACCACGAGCCCCGTATTCATGGCGATCAACAGCACGGCGCACAGGACAGCCTTGGTGCCCAGCTTGAACTGCGGCAGGAACTTCGAAGCTTTGAACATGGATGGAATGGCCCCAGTAATTCCTGCATAATCGTGCAATAGGCTTACGGCGACATTAACGACCATCATACCGCTGCAGGCGGCACACCTTTCCAAATCGTAAACGAGGACACCCCCTGACCGCGCCAAACGTGCCGCCCGTCATCGTCTGGTTTCGCGACGATCTCCGCCTGTCCGACCACCCCGCCCTGCACGCCGCCGCGAAGACCGGAGCGCCGGTGGTCTGCCTCTATGTGCTCGATGAGACGACCGGGCGGGCACCGGGTGGCGCGGCGCGCTGGTGGCTGGCGCAGTCGCTGCGGGCGCTCGGGGCCGAGATCGCCGAGCGCGGCGGATCGCTGGTCCTGCGCAGGGGACCGGCCGCCAGGGTCATCCCCGAGGTGGTGCGCGAAAGCGGCGCCCGCGCCGTCTACTGGAACGGGATCGCCCAGGCGCCGCATCAGTCGGTTGAGCGAGCGCTCGAAGCGGCGCTGGCAAAGCTCGGAGCAGACTCACAAAATTGTCCCGGCGATTTGCTCGTCCCACCTTCGGCGATCCGCAACAAGGATGGCCGGGGCCTGCGCGTGTTCACACCATTCTGGCGGCGCGTGCTGTCGCTCGGCGATCCGCCAAAGCCGCTGCCCGCACCGAAGGCGCTGCGCCCTGCAGCAAGGATCGCCGGCGATCGTCTGGAGAGCTGGAAACTCGAGCCGGCCAAACCCGATTGGGCCGGTGGCCTGCGCGAGGCATGGATTCCCGGCGAAGCCGCGGCGCGAGGCCGTCTCCGCGACTTCCTCAAGCGCACCGCACGCGTCTATGCCGGCGACCGCGACCGCCCGGACCGGGAGGGCACCTCGCGGCTCTCGCCGCATTTGAGGTTCGGCGAGCTCAGCCCGCGCCAGGTTTGGCACGCCGCGCGGTTCGCCGCGGCCGAAGATCCGGCGCTCGGGACGGACATCGAGAAATTCCTGAGTGAGCTCGGCTGGCGCGAATTCTGCCGTCATCTCCTCCACGACCATCCCGACCTCGCCACCGCAAACCTGCAGACCAACTTCGATGGCTTCCCCTGGACGCACGACGACAAGGCGCTCGCGGCCTGGCAGCGCGCGCGCACCGGTTATCCGATCGTCGATGCCGGTCTGCGCGAGCTCTGGCACACCGGGGTGATGCACAACCGGGTGCGGATGGTGGTCGCCTCCTTCCTGGTCAAGCACCTGCTGATCGACTGGCGCGAGGGGGAAGCCTGGTTCTGGGACACGCTGGTCGATGCGGACCCCGCCAGCAATCCCGCCAACTGGCAGTGGGTCGCCGGCTGCGGTGCAGATGCAGCGCCCTATTTCCGCGTGTTCAATCCGGTGCTCCAGGGCGACAAGTTCGATCCGGACGGCGCCTACGTTCGGCGCTGGGTGCCGGAACTGAAGAACCTGCCGGCCAAGCTGATCCACCAGCCCTGGCGGGCAACGCCGATCGAGCTTGCGAGCGCGGGCATCACGCTCGGCAAGACCTATCCGCAGCCGATCATCGATCACGCCAGGGGGCGCGAGCGTGCGCTCGCCGCCTACGCAAAGATCCGCAGAGGTTGAGCGCCGCTTTGACACAATTTCGAAACCCGCTATCGTCATTGCCTCAGTCAAACCGCGGGGGACGATATGGACGACGAAAAGCCGATCACCGAACAGGCGATGGACACGATCACCAGCGCCGTCGATGCAACCAAGGACGCGGCGGTCGCCGCCGTCAAGCAAGTCAGGAAAGCCGCCAAGAAGGTCGCGAAGAAAGTAGGCCCGAAGAAGACGTCCAAGAAGAAGGCCAAGAAGAAGGCGAAGACGTCCTCAAAGAAAGCGGCCAAGAAGACCGCGAAGAAGGCCGGCAAGACATCTGCGAAAAAGGGCGCCAAGAAAGCTGCCAAGAAAGCTGTCAAGAAAGCCGGCAAGAAGAAGAAGGCCAAGAAGGCGAAGCGCTGATCACGACGCTCAGGACAGGTCTCCGGGAGTGGACATCCGCCTGGAGACCTGCCCCACGATACGCGACCCTTGCCGCGCGGCGGCCCGGCTGTCCGGCCGATCACGAACGTGCCCCGTTCAGCAGGGATGTATTCCGACGCCCCGCCCCGTCCGCCTAAAGGGCGATGCGATCACGCTTTAGGTTGTTGTTGGAGCATGATCTTTTCGGAAAACCGCTGCGCACTTTTCCGGATCATGCCTTAGAAGCGCCGGTTGACGACGAACACCGCCGCCGCGCACATCGCCATGCCGGCAATCGCCAGCGCATCGAGTCTTTCTCCGAACAACAGATAGGCCATCAGCGCGGTGACGGCGGGCACCAGGTAGAACAGGCTCGCGACCGAGGTTGCCGCAGCGTGGCGGATCAGCCAGTACAACAACCCGATCGAACCGATCGAGAGTGCCACGGCGAGCCAGGCGAGCGCGAGCACGAACTCCTGTGTCCAATGCACCACCCGGTCTTCGAGCAGGAATGCCCCGATCGCGAAGAAAATGGTGACGGCAACGTATTGCACGAGATTGCCGGCTCGCCAGTCGATCTGGTTGCAGTAGCGGCGCTGATAGAGCGTACCGAGCGTGATGCTGATCAGCGAGACGACCGAGGCAAGCCAGCCGAGCCCGGCTTCGCCGGTCATGGGACGGTTGTGCAGGATCAGCATGACGCCTCCGAGGCCGAGGACGAGGCCGGCCCATTGCACCGGTGTCACCTTCTCGCCGAGCCAGCGATTGGCGATGGTCGAGGTCAGGATCGGCTGCAGTCCCGGAATCAGCGCAGAGAGCCCGGCGGGAATCGAATGCGCAATCGCGATCGCGGTGCCGCCGAGATAGAAGCCGTGGACGAGGATGCCGGCGACCGCGCTGTGGGCGATGCCGATCCGGTCGGGCCATTTCGGCCGCGCGATGCCTGCGATGATCGCCATCAGCCCGACCACGATGGCCATGCGGATGGCGAGATAGGTCAAGGGATCGGCATTGTTGACCACGTATTTGGTGCCGATGAATCCCGTGCTCCAGAGCAGGACGAACAGGATCGGCGCGACGCGGGCGGTCAGGTTGTCTTGATTATGGTTCATTGCGGCCTCATTGCCTCAGCGGAGGCCATGCGGCAATGCGAATTTCGTTCGGACGATGTTGCGCTGCGGCGGATGACAGCGGTCTAAGTCAGCGTCAGCTGATCACCATTCTTCCGGACAGGGATCGACGATCTTCCAGAGCTCGACGCCGTTCTTGATCTTCTTCATGTCGGTGGTGAGGCCACCATTGCGACGAATCCAGTCCTTCACCTTGTCGGGGTAGTAGGACATGAGATCGGAGGTGCCTTCGGCACTGGTGACCTTGATGCCGAAGGTGAACGCCTTGTCGTAATAGGCCTGGTGGAAACCGAGGCTCGCGCGCGGCGTCACGCAGATCTTGTTCATCGGCACGATGCCGAGCACGAGCGTGCAGGCCGAATTGCAGATGCCGTCGATGATGACGCGCTCGCCTTTCTCGCGCACGCGCTTGTACTTGGCCTTGTACTCCTCGACATAGCCGCCATGGTCGCGGGTTATGTGCAGCTCGGCGCGCGCCGGCGTAGCGGCAGCGACGGAGAGCAACAGCAGGCTCAGAAGCGTGATGCGCATGGCGAGATAACGGCGATGGCCTTCAGGAATCACCGACCTTGAAGGACCCGCAAGTGATCCCGTGGGGACGGCGGCAGGATTCTTAAGCAAATACTCTTTGGTCATACTTGTGTGGGGAATTCGTTAAGCATCCGGAAAAGGCCAAAAATGGGCAGCTTTCGACCGCATGTCCGGCAATTCTGTCACACCCACCCGGAAATCTGCAGGACCGGCCATGATTTCCGGCCTTCGCAGCGATGCCTGACCGCCCGAAATTGCTATAAATAGTTGATCTGTTCGAGCGGGTTCCGGAGAATCGAGATGAGCAAGTTGACGCTTGTAGCCGCGGTTGCGGCCCTGACGGCTGCAATCCTGGCCCCTGGCCTTGCGGAGGCGCATGGACATCACCGGCACCACCGCTCCTATGCCAACCCGCTACCCTACCCGATCAGCTATCTGCACAATTACGGACCCGGCATCACCCCCGGCACCTTCGCCTATTACGACGGTCCGTCGACCAACTACTGCTACCGCAGCGCGGCCGCTTATATCGGCCAGGACGGCCGGCGGCACCCCTGCTACTGAGGCGCCGCGGCCCTCTGTCAGGCACCTATTTTGCGGCGCCCGACAGCAGCAATTGCTTCTCGATCTCGTAGACCGGCAGCTTGACGAGGTCCTTGCTGACCTCCCCCTGAAGCGCCTTGCGCACGGCGTCCGAATAGTCGGCGCGGATCATGCCGAGCGCGCGCGGTGAGGCCACCATGGTCAGGGCCTTGGTCTCGCCGGAGCTGACGGCAGTATCGAGCCGGCCCGCCAGTCCCCGCAAGAAGGCGCGCTCGGCCTCATCGTGCCAATCGGTCTGCTCGACTGAGCTGCGCGCCCCGCCGGCCGCCGGGTGCAACCGGCCAGGCGCGTCGCTGCCTTGCGCGGTAGTCGAGGGGTTGGACTGCTCATGCACTTCCCGGGTGTGGAGATTCGGAAACTTGTCGTCGCCGAGGTTCTCCAGAATGAGCGCCTTGCGCCCGTCGCACACGACCAGCCAGTCGCCCTTGGCCATTCTCATCTTGTCCATCACAACTTCTCCTTGCCACTCGCAGATGCCGCTTCGGCATCAGAGCTGTTCTTCGAATTCCTCGAAGGACTTGCCGAATTGCGCCATCGCCTCTTCCAGATAGTCGGCGAGCATGGGCGTGCCGATCAGGTAGGAGGCAGTGCGCTGGTTGTGCGCCTGCGCGGCCTGAGCGCGCAGTTGGCGCCAATCGGACAGATCGCCGTCGCCGCGGCCGAGCCAGGTCAGCGCCACGAGATCGATTTGTTCATCGACATTGAGATCGCGGATAAAACCCGAAAGCTCGGCACGGTCGGTGGTTTCGCCGCGTCCGCCGCGGCCGAAGCTCATGTCGTCGTCACCAGATTCCAGGACGACACCGTTCCCGCCCGCTTCGCTGTCGGACCGGCGCGACTTCGAGATGACGAAGAAGACCTTCTCCGGCGAGATCGACAGATTTGGAATGACTCGCATCCAGCTCACCTTGTCCGGCAGCAGGCACCACGCCACTGCCATAGGAGCAACACTAAAGCCAAGGCAGACTTGCGAATTGCGCAGGATCAAGGTCTAAGGCACGGCATTGCTCTACGGTGGAATTGGGCCGGGCCAGCTCGCTGAAGGTTTGTTCATCAGTATTACATTTCGGTTCCGCCACAATTTGATCCGAACAATTTCGATATCCTGCATCGCGTAAGCGGAGGAAGACATCATGAATCTCAAGACTGGCCTCGTCGCCACGTCCCTGTTCGGCGCCCTCGCGGCATCGTCGGCGGCATCCGCCATGCCCATCGCGCCCGCACCGGCGACACCGCAGGTCTCCGGAGTCGAGCAGGTCCGCATGGTCTGCAACGCCTGGGGGCAGTGCTGGTGGCGCCCGAACTACTACGGGTACTACGGGCCGCGGCCGTATTACGGCCCACGGTACTATGGGCCGCCGCGCTATTACGGTCCGCGCTATCGCGGTTATTACGGCTATCGCCGCTGGTGACGTTTGAAGGGCCCCTTGGGGCCCTTCGCTTTTGCGGAATCATTTCTTGCGCGGCCGTCCCCCGGACTGGACCTGATCCAAATCAAAGTTGAAATCAGCCGATACAGTCATTCTACATGGTGACGAAGCGACGGGGTTTCGTCCTGCGCCAGTCACGCCTGCAGCATTTCATCGATCTCGCCGCCGGCGAAGCGATGAGCCGAGACCGTGGCGGTCACATCGATCCGGCGGATCTGATGGCATGATGTCCGCAATACTACGGCCCGGAATCCGGTTTACTGAACCGCGATGTTTCGCCATTGATGGCAATGCATCGACATTCATTTCATTTTCTCATTTCAGCAGCCGGCCAGAACCATGTTGTTCGACGACCTCGCTCCGTCCTCCGCGCTTCAACTGATCGGGTTTTCCGATGTAGACGCATTTCGGCCGATCGAGACGATGGAAGATGCGAGAAGCATTCCATTGGACATCCCGAACTTCGCGGCGGCCCGTGCCGTCGTCTCCCTGCCGGCGTGCCGCATCATCATGATGAGATCGTTCGCACGCATCCTCGATGCCGCCTATCGCATGCCGGGTGGGATGGTGATCCTGTCCATGACCGACGACCTCCAGGTCAACTTCAAGGGAATGGATCTCGACGCCCGCTTCATCGTTGCCCTGCGCGGCAACGATGAGTGCCATTTCGTCGAGCCGCGGGCCAATCATTATGCCATGATCATCTTCTCCCCTGCGCTGAGAGACCGGGGCTGGTTCGACCACGTCGACGATTTGCAGGCGCTTGTCGCGAACCGGCCCGCCCTGCTGCACACGCGACAACTCTTGATCGACATCCTGCGCACCGCGTCGGTGCAACCGGGCCTGTTCGAAACCACCGAGGTTGCGGGCCATCTCCAGGAAGGCCTGCTGCTCGCTCTCGACGACCTGTTCCGAATCGATTCGATCCCGGATCGGAGTACCTCGGTCCAGGGCGAGCGAGCGATCAAGCTCGTGCAGCGCATCGACGACTACGTCGCGACCCATCCGACCACGCCGATCTATACAGCCGATCTCGCGCGCGCGTTTGGCGTCTCGATCCGGACGCTCGGCGGCGCCGTCAGCATGGTACGCGGCATGAGCCTGCACCAGTACATTCGCCTGAAAAGGCTGTGGGCGACCCGCTCCCGCCTCCTCAAGGGCGGCGGCGTCACCGTTGCCACCTGCGCACGCGCCCACGGCTTCCACCATCTCGGTGAATTTGCCGCAGCCTACCGCGCAATATTCCACGAGGCGCCCTCCGACACGCTGTCACGCGGCCGGCGAAGCGGTGTCTCGGCAGGCTGATTGACGCCGCGGGCACCGCGACCGGCATTAGCGCCGTTTCGGAACATATCTAGAACACCAGGAGACTGGCGCGCTCGGAAGGATTCGAACCTCCGACCCTCGGAATCGAAATCCGATGCTCTATCCAGCTGAGCTACGAGCGCCCTCGCCCGGGTACCGGGCCACCGAGATTCGCCAGACCGCGCCGGTCACGAACCAGCACACCGGACGGCGTTCGGATTGGTTCGAATTAGCAGAGAGCCCGGCCAATAAAAAGCCCTTCCGGCCTCGGTCGAGGCGGGTCGAAGGCGCTGTCACCAGGTCGTGTTGAAGAGACCGAAATGCGGCTGCTGAGCGACCTGCATCATCGGCCGGCCGGGCTGCGGCGCCGGATGCGTCCTGACGATCCTGCGCTTGGGCTGAGGAGCCGGCACAGGAGAAGCTTGAGCCTGAGCGACCTGAGATTGAGTGGCCCCTGCCTTCTTGGCGGCGGCGGTATTGGTCTTCGGCTCGGGCGTGAACTGGGCGAAGGTCTCGCGTACCCGCGTCTTGGCCGAGATCTCAGCCAATGCCGGGGAGACGCCGTCCTGTACCGGCGGCTGGGGAGCCGCAACAGCGGCAGTCTTCACCGCAGGTGCGGCAATCGTCGGCTGGCTCGTGTCGAGCACAACACGCTCGGGCAGATGCCGATTGGACCGGATTCGGATCAGGGGCTGGTCGTTGCCCGCAGTCGTCGCAACGGCTTGTGCCACAGGCGCCGCCGGGAAGACGAAATCCGCCGCGAACAGCAGTGCGAGCAGAGCTCCACCGACAAAAATGAAATACCTAAAGATGGGCATTGGCCGTGCTCCGCCCCTTGCATCCCCGCGTGGGCTCTCCGCCTCAACAGGCGATCTCTCAATTGGTTCCTGACCCAGCCATTTGGTTCAAATGGCGATGCATAGTTTCTTGGCCAAGGTGCGCGTAGAGTAACTTTTCCGCTACCGGAACGTGCCGCCTTTAGGCGCGGCGCGCTGCGACCAGCGAACATTTCGCCTGATCGGCATTCACGTTAACGAAGCCGACGGGGATACGCGCAAAGGTCTTGCGGCTCTTCATGCTGACTGCATCCGCCAGCACCCGGCTACGGTTGGTAAGATGACTGCCATCGCGCCGCGCAAATGCGCAGACGATCTCGACATCTTTAACGGCATAGTCATTGTCGTTTCGCAGCGTTAGCGTCACCAGGGCTTTGGAGCCGAGGCCGCCGCGACGCCAGGTCTGCGATGAAATCCTGAGCCGACTGAGTTCCGCCGTCGCAGGTGCCGGAGCTTCGGACGCCGACGATACCACCGCGGACGCATCGCCCGAAGGAGCCGACTCGACAGCCGCCAGCTCCGGCCTCGCCGCCTCAGCACTATTGCCTTTGGAAAGGGGCAGCAGCATCCAGATGCCGCAGCCGACGATGATTGCCGCCAGCAGCCACAGAAGACCACGGCCAAACGAGACGCTCGCCATCGTTACGGCCCGCGCCAATCGTTCGCCGGTTCCGGCGAAGCGCCCCAATCCGATCCGGTCGAGCCTGGCACTCATGGTTGCAGCACCGATCGCAGCCGAGCACGTTGAACTGGGCCACTGCTACCTTAATCCGGGCGACGAACTAAGGTTCCCGCACGTGATGCGAGCAAGGACGGTGGCGACCACCGGCCGAGGCCGCTAACATGCGCCGCAACATCGGAAGACCCCGTTGGGAGAAAATGAAATGCCAATCGCCGTCACTTGGGATCACGTCCATCTGCGCAGCCCCGATCCAGAGGCCACGGCGGCCTGGCTGCGCGACATCCTTGGTGGCGAGATCGTGCGCGCCCCCGGACGGATCGACGTGAACCTTGGCGGAGCCAGGATCTTCATCGCACCGCTCGAGGGCGACAGCGCTGTCAACCCGCCGCCCCCGCATCCGCATCAGGGTCTCGACCATTTTGGCCTGGCGGTGAAGGACATCGACGCCGTCGCCGCCGAGATCAAGGCCAAGGGCGTCACCTTCACGCGCGAGCCGACGACCATTCGGCCCGGCGTGCGCATCTGCTTCATCCGCGGCCCCGAAGGCATCTCCATCGAGCTGCTCGAGCGCGACAAGAAATACACCTGACGCGGCGCCGGCCGCCTCAGGCATACCACCGGGACGACGTGAGCCCGCGCGGGGGCTAAGTCATGCTACCGGGCATAAAGCAGCGGATGGTGACGCCCATGTAGCCGTAGATCGGCCAGACCATGGTGCGCCCTACCCGGTTCGGCTCCGAGATCACGGCCTCCTCGGGCACATCGACCCAGACGAGTTCCTGCTGCTGGCCGTCGAGCGCATAGCCGTAGCGCGGGACACGGACGCGATAGTGCCCGTCCTTGCTGTCCCAGTCGGAGTCCGAGAGCGCCGAACCGTCGGCATCGGAGCAGCAAGGCCCCTTGCCGCTGCGCAGACTGTCGAACCAGGCCTTCAATTCGGGATTGGTATTGGCGAACTGCCCGCGGTCGCGCGCGTGCCCCGAGGAGGCTGCGAGCGCGATCAAAGCCAAGGCCGGCGCCAGCCGCGTCAGGTTTCCCCGGTGTCTCGCGTCGCCAATCCGCCGTTGTTCGCTTTTGCAATTCGTGGGACGCACACTGTACAGACGCGGCTCATTGCCGCCGGAATCGATCCAGTTGGTCACGTTCGTCTTGCTCCAGCACCCCGCGGCCAGTGCAACAATGGTTATGCATTTCGCGGGCCAACCCCGATTCGTAACGGCGAGCCCCGCTTCACCATCAGAGCGTCATGACGGCATCACGCACAAGCCGGGACAACTACGGCTCGCCGTTGCAGGCTTCCGCGAGCGGCCGGCAAACTGCCGCGTTGCGCGAGGGGATGGGCTTTGGCATAAAAGCCGGACCGGTGACGCCATTGGGCGATGGCGGCCGGCCCACGGGACGTTATGAAGAACGGCCTCTATTCAATTCACGTGACCCTGCTCGATGGTCGAGTCGGCAAGGGCAGCGGCGTGATTCTTTTCCGCGACGGCAAGATTCTTGGCGGCGATGCCTACCTCTATTACACCGGCAGCTACACGGTGAAGAACAACAACACCTTCAAGGGCGAGGTGCTGGTGCAACGGCACACTTCGCCTCGGGGCGACGACAATCCGCTGTTCGGCGGCCCTGCCCCGGTCGGCATCGGCGTCAGCGGCACCTACACGGACACGCGCGCGGAGATGACGGGCACGGCGCTGGTCGGCAAGGCCAGCCTGATTTTCGGCGCCACCCTGCACAAGCTCGCAGAAGTCGATTAGCTATTCCGCAGCCTGCTCGAGCGGCGCCACGCGCGGCAGGATGATCTGGATACGCGTGCCGCCGCCAGGTTCGGAATCGAGATCGAGCCGTCCGCCGAGCCGGTTCGTAACGATGCTGTAGACGATGTGCAGCCCGAGGCCGGTGCCGCCTTGGTCGCGCCGTGTCGTGAAGAACGGATCGAAGGCACGGCGGCGGACGTCGAGCGACATGCCGCAGCCATTGTCGGAGAAGATGATCTCGACATTGTCCTTGCCGGACTCGCGCACCTGGATCTCGATGGTCCCCGGCCGGCCGTCCGGGAAGGCGTGCGCCACCGAATTGAGAAACAGGTTGGTCAGCACCTGGCCGTACGGACCGGGATAGCTGTTCATGGTCAGGTCCGGCTGGCACTCGACGTTGAGCGTCAGATTGTGCTTGCGTAGGCCTGGCCGCAGGCTCATCACCACCTGCTCGGTGAGGTCGCCGAGATCGAAAGTGCGCTGGTCCGAATAGTTGCGGTCCGCTGCGACCTGCTTGAACGACTGGATCAGCTCGGCGGCACGGTTGAGATTGGAGACGAGCTGCGAAGACGCGTCGCGGCTGGTGTTGAGGAACTCGTTGAGCGTGGAGCGGCGCAGCTCGCCGCGCTCGACATCGGCGGTGAACATCGCAGTCTTGCGCTCCAGCGCGGAGGCGACGGTGAGGCTGATGCCGACGGGATTGTTGACCTCGTGGGCGACACCGGCGACCAGGCGCCCGAGCGCGGCGAGCTTCTCCGCCTCGATCAACGAGGCCTGGGTTTCGCGCAGATTGCGTAGCGCGGTTTCGGCGGCTTCCTTGGCCTTGCGCATTTCCTGCTCGCCGCGTTTGCGCTCGCCGATGTCGAGCGCGACGGTCACGATCCGCTCGATCTCGCCCTCGGTATCGAGCAGCGGCAGCTTGTTGACCAGCCATTGCCGCATGTTGCCTGCCGCGTCCTTGTACTCCTCCTCGTAGAAGCCGAGCCCCTTGCGGAGCTTGAGCACCCTCTTGTCGCTCTCGTCGGACTTGGCCGCGCCATAGCGCGACATCAGATCGGCCGTGGTGCGGCCGAGCGCGTCGCCGGGCTCGATGCCGAAGATGCCCGCCATGTAGCGGTTCATCAGCACGTAGCGCAGCTCGCGGTCCTTGACGTTGATCACCGCGGGCACGGTGTCGATGACCTGCTGGAGCAGGCGCCGGCCCTCGGCGATGGCGTCCTCCGCGCGCTTCTGGTCGGTGATGTCGCGGAGCGTACCCTCGTAGCGGACGATGTTGCCCTGCTCATCCCGCACCCCCGTGGCGCTGTCGGAGAGCCAGAGGATGTTGCCGTTGCGCTGGCGTACCTGGTACTCGAACTCGCGCACCATGCCGTCGCGCGCCATCAACCGCTGGTATTCGGCACGCGCCTCGGGATGGACGTAGATCGTGTGGGCGATGTCGTTGATGCTGTCGATCAGCTGCTGCGGGCTGTCATAGCCCATCATCCGCGCCAGCGCCGGATTGGCATTGAGGAGGTCGCCGGCCGGCGTCGTCACATAGATGCCGTCGACCGAGCCCTCGAACAGTTTCCGGTAGCTCTCTTCGGCGAGGCGCTGCTCGGTCAGCGCGTGTACCGCCGCCTCGCGCGCCGTGTCGGCCTCCTCCAGCGCGCGGCGGAACACTTCGGCCGCCCGCGCGATGTCGCCGATCTCGTTGTCGAGCTCGGCGGACGGAATCGAGGTGTCTTTCCGGCCGGCCGCAAGCGCGCGGATGGATCGCGCGATCTGGGCGAGCGGACGCACCGTCCTGCGTACGACGAACAACGCAGCGGCGATGCCGATCAGCACGCCGATCGTACCGAGCACGATGCTCTGCCACCGCGCCTCGGTCAGGGTGCGGGCAAAGTCGCGCGACAGCACGTGGCCGCGCCTTGCGCTGACCTCGCGCAGCAGTTCGGTGACGCGGCCGATCAATCGGCCCTCGGTGCCCAGCACCTCGCGATCGATGTCGGCGATCTGCCGTTCGCGGACGGCGACGGCCATGATGGCCTCGGCATAGTCGTTCACCGCCGACTTCAGTTTGGCATCGCCAATATCAAGCGCCCGCATCCCCTGCGCGGCCTGCTCGGCCGCGGACGGGTTGCGCGCGAGCAACCCGACCGCGATCCGGCTCTGCGCCTCGGACAGGCGGGATGCCAGCTCGCGGTCCGCAGTGCCTGCGATGGCCGCATCGAACCGTTCGCGCAGCGGCGGCAGGCCGGCGAGCAGCTGGGCGCGGCGGTCGATCAGGGTCGAGATCCGCTCCAGACCGTTGCGATAGGTCGCAAGCCGCTCGGTGACCCCGTCGATCATATCCTGCTGTTCGGGCGCGAGCTCGATGCGGGTCTTCTTCAGGATGTCGCTCAGGGTCGAGGCCGCCTCGCCCACCTGCTGGAACTGGATGCCGGCGCCGGGGTCTGTGACGAAGTCTCGCGCGGCGACGCGCAGCTCGTTCATGCGGCGATCAATATCCTCGGCGAGATCTCCGACGCTCTGGAGCCGCTGCAGCTCGGCGAATGTCGTGTCGATGTGCCGGATCGCGATCACGCTCGCGGTCGAGGTGACGATGATCACCGCCAGCATCAACAGAAAGCTGCCGAAGGTGAGCTGGCCGATGGAGAGCGAAAATGTTCGCCTTTTCTCAGGGGGCGGCGTCAATTCGGCGGACATTGCTGGTTTGAGGACCGGGCTGCTGGAGACCCAATATACGACGTATTGCCGCCCGGGGGGAACATGCCTCGGGGCGCGGAATATCGTTAATATCGGGACCTGCTGCCCGAACGCTGCCGCAGTCGAAAACACCGCGAGCGCCGACAGCCGATGTCATGGACGGAACCGAGCGCGTCCGGCTCGTCGATACTTCGCTGCCTGTCGAAGTGTGTCAGCCGACAGCCCCCACCTCGAACACCTCACCGTCATAGCCGGCTTCGCGGGGGATGCGGAGCTGGCGACCGGTCTCGGTCTTGGTCATCACCGGCATGACCGTGACGATGGACAGGCCGCGGGCGTGCTCCAGCGCCGCGCTCACGTTCGGCTGCTTCGCAAGCCGGATCAGGTTGCGCGTGGTCGGAAACGGCAACTTGAAGCGGCCGCTCTCGCCGCCCTCCACCGCTTCGCGCGGCGAGACCCAGATCGAGTCGGTGGACTCACGGCCGTCATGAGCGCCGAGCTGGTCGGGCGGAGCTGCCGCGAGGAAGAACCAGGTGTCGAAGCGCTTCGGCATGCCCTCCGGCGTGATCCAGTGTGCGTAAGGCACGAGCGTGTCCAGCGCGAGCTGGAGGCCGTTCTCGGCGAGGATATCGAGGAAGCTGATCTTGTGCTCGTTGAGCGCGATCCGGTGTGCGTCGGCGATCTCGCCAGCACGCTTGGCGTCGACCGGCGCGCCGATATCCTTCGATCGCGCCAGCAGGATGCCGCTCTCTTCAAAAGTCTCGCGGATCGCGGCGATACGAAATCCGCGGTCCGCTTCGCTGAGGCCCTCCCCGCCGGAATACAGGTCCGAGCGCGCGACGATCTCCTTGTCGCCGGCATCGACGCTGCCGCCCGGAAACACCAGCGCGCCCGAGTTGAACTCGATCTGATGATGGCGAACCATCATGAAGACCTCGATGTCCCGTGCTGCGCCGTCGCGCAGCAGGAGGATCGTCGACGCCGGGCGTGATGCTGATGTATCGGCCATTCAACTAACCCGCGGCGCTGGATTGCGGGCCGAGATTGGCGCGCTTGTCGAAACGGGCGACCCGCGACAAGAGATAGTCGACCTCGGCCTTCGCCGTCGCCGTCATCGTCGCACCGGGCTTGCGCTGCGCGCTGGAGGCGATGATGCCGCGCTTCTGCAGCACGTATTTGCGCACGGTGAGGCCGACGCCGGGCTGTTGCTCGTAACGGATCAGCGGCAGATGCGCGTCGAAGATGTCATGCGCGGCGTCGCGCTTGCCGGCCTTGGAGAGGTTCACGACGTCGATCAGAAGCTCGGGGAAGGCGTAGCCGGTCATGGCGCCGTCGGCGCCGCGCTCCATCTCGAAGTCCAGGAAGGTGCCGCCATTGCCGCAGAGGATCGAGAGCGGACGGAGCGAGCCATCCTTCTGGAAGCCGCGCAAGGTCGAGATCTTCTCCAGGCCCGGCCAGTCCTCGTGCTTGAGCATCACGCAATTCGGATTGTCCATGACGATCTTGCGGATCACGGCGGGGGTGAACACGACCTGCAAGGTCAGCGGATAGTCCTGCAGCACCCAGGGCACGTCAGGGCCGATCGCTTCCGCTGCCTGCTTGAAATAGCCGACGATCTGGTCGTCGGTGCGAAGCGAGGGCGGCGGCGCGATCATGACGCCGGCCGCGCCTGCGTCCATCGAGGCCCTCGCCAGCGCGCGCATGGTGGCAAAGCCCGGCGCGGAGACGCCGACAATCACCTGCATCTTCTTGGCACGCTTGACGTAGCGCACCGCCACCTGCTCGGCTTCAGTGGCATCGAGCTTGGGGGCCTCGCCGAGGATGCCCAGCACCGTGACGCCGTCGCAGCCGACCTCCTCGTAGAAATCGGTCAGGCGGTCGATCGAGCGCTCGTCGATCCGGCCGTCGTCGTGGAACGGCGTCGGCGCGATTGCGAAAGTGCCCTTGGCGTCGGCGGTGAGTTTCATAGGTCTCTCTCTTTCTCCGTCATTCCGGGGCGCGCGCAGCGCGAACCCGGAATCTCGAGGTTCCGGGTTCGGCTCTTCGAGCCGCCCCGGAACGACAACAACAGCTAAAACCGCCGCGCCCCCATCTTGATCTGCTCCTCGGAGAAGAAGATCTCCTTGGCGTGATCGGCGATGTCCTGGGCTTTCCAGCCCGTGTGCGGCGGTTTCCAGCCTTCCATTTCCATCATCCGCATTTCGCGCACGCCGCGGGGCCCGGACACGCCCAGCACCTTGCCGGTCTGGTCGCCCGACAAATCGCTAACCATGTATAGCACGGCCGGCGCGATGCCGTCCGGCCCCAGCGCGGCGCCGGGGTTCTCCTTATAGCGGGGCAGGTCTGCGGTCATGCGGGTCAGGGCCCCCGGGGCCAGCGTCCAGACCCGGATGTTGTACTTGCGGCCCTCGATCGCCAGCACGTTGGACAAGCCCCAGATGCCGCCCTTGGCCGCACCGTAGTTGCTTTGGCCGAAATTGCCGATCAGCCCGGAGGTCGAGGAGGTGTTGACGATGACGCCACCGCCATTCTCCCGCATCCAGCGAAACACCGGCAGGGTGCAACAAAAGGTGCCCTTCAGGTGCACCTTGATGACCTTGTCCCAGTCGGCCTCGGAGGCCTTGGCGAAGGTCTGGTCCCGCAGAATGCCGGCATTGTTGACGAGGATGTCGGCACGGCCGAAATGCCTGATGGCGTCGTCGAACACCGACTGGCCGCCTTCCATGGTGGAAATGTCGGCACCGTTGGCGACCGCCTTGCCGCCCTCGGCCTTGATCGCGTCCACCACCTGCTGCGCCATGGACTTGTCGGCGCCGGAGCCGTCGCGGGGCCCGCCGAGATCGTTGACGACGACCGCGGCCCCTTCCCGCGCGAACAGTCTTGCGTAGGCCTCACCGAGCCCCCCGCCCGCGCCGGTGATCAGCGCAACCTTGCCATCGAGCAGTCCCATGGTGGCTTCTCCCTGTTTGTTTTCTCGTGTCCCGGACGCGATGCAGCGTGAAACGCTGCGTCGCCAAGCCGGGACCCAGTTCCTTGTTACGTCCGCTGGGCCCCGGCTCAGCAGCGCATCACTGCGTGCTGCGCCGCGTCCGGGGCACGAGACCGTCCTAATCCAGCACCGTCTTGCCGTTCTTGATCACGGTGACGCCGCGCGACTTCACCTTGGCTTCGAACGAGACCACGTTGCCGTCCTTCCAGAGGTCCATGGTCACGGTCTCGCCGGGATAGACCGGCGAGGAGAACCGCGCGACGTGCTGGCGGAAGGCGCTCGCGTCGTAATCGGCATAGGTCTGCAGCACGCCGCGGCAGGTGATGCCGTAGGTGCACATGCCGTGCAGGATCGGGCGCGGGAAGCCCGCCTTCTTCGCGAATTCCGGATCGGAGTGCAGCGGATTGCGGTCGCCGCAGAGACGATAGACCAGCGCCTGGTCGGGGCGCGTCGTGATGTCGATGGTCTTGTCGGGCGCGCGCGAGGGGATCTTGTGCGGATCGGGTTGACTCAGGTTCGGCCCGCCAAAGCCGCCGTCACCGCGGGCAAAGCGCGAGGCGACCAGCGTCGCCAGCTTCTCGCCCTTTTCGTTCTTGAGCACGGTCTGGTGAACGATGACGACGCCCTTGTCCTTGCCCTTGTCGTAGACCTCGAGCACGGAGGAATCGGCAGTGATGTTGGCGGCAACCGGCAGCGGCTGGTGGAAGGTGATGTCGCGCTCGCCATCCACCACCATCACGCGGTTGAGATTCATCTCGCCCGGCCCCGAACCCCAGGCCGCGACGGAGGCGAAGGTCGGCACCACCTTCAGCGGCCGCGGCGTCAGCGTGCCCTCGTTGACGAAAGCGAGCTCCTTCTCGTCCATGGGATCGGCGCCGAGGCCAATGCCGTAGGCGTAGAGCATCACTTCGCGGTCGGTGTAGGCGTATTTCTGGCCGATGTTCTTCAGGCCTTTGAGTTCTTCATATCTGGCGGACATTTTGTTTGTTTCCTCCCCGAGTTTCTCATCCGCAGGCGGCGATGCCCGTTAATGTGCCCTCTCCCCTTGTGGGAGAGGGCAGCACCGCTCTTGCAACAAACTCACTCGGGTGAGGGGTTGGCTCCGCAGTGACACGTTATCGTGTGGAGAGAGACCCCTCACCCGGCAGCCTTCGGCTGCCACCCTGGCTGCCACCCTCTCCCACAAGGGGAGAGGGTTACATCTCGCTTCGCGTCAGGCTACCGTGAAGAACGGCAGCGGCGCGCCGTCGGTCGGCTTGAACACAACTTTCACCTTCTGGCCGATCTTCAGCTTCTCGAGATCGCAGTCGACGAAGTTGGTCTGCACCGACGGCCCCTCCTTCAGCGTGACATAGCCGATCGCGTAAGGACCGGTCGGCGATTTCCGCATCAGGCTCCAGGTGTAGATCGTGCCCTCGCCCGACGCCTCCTCCCACACCGTCTTGTCGGAGTAGCAGAACGGGCAGATCGAGCGCGGGAAGTAATGCGCTTCGCCGCAGGCCGTGCAGCGCTTGATCATGAACTTGCCCTCTTTCGCCGCGTCCCAGAACGCGGCGGTCTCGGGATTGGTCACCGGGGCCGGATATTTCTTCGCTTCACTCATCACACGCGCTCCAGAATGGCCGTCGAGGCGGCGTGGCGAACACCCAAGAGGCCGCCGGTGCCGTGGGCGATGGCGAGATCGCAATTCGGAACCTGCACCTTCGGATGCGCCTCGCCGCGCAGCTGACGCACGGCCTCGAGGATCTTGGTCATGCCGCCGCGGTTGACGGGATGGTTGCTGCAGAGGCCGCCGCCGTCGGTATTGAACGGCAGCTTGCCGACGCCGGAAATGAGATTACCGTCGGCGACGAACTTGCCGCCCTCGCCCTTCTTGCAGAAACCGAGGTCTTCGAGCTGCATCAGCACGGTGATGGTGAAGCTGTCGTAGATCGAGGCGTATTTGATGTCCTTCGGCGTGATGCCGGCTTCCTCGAACGCGCGGGGGCCGGACCAGATGCCGGCGGAGTACGTGAGGTCGAGATCCTTGCCGCCGCGCGGACCCTTCATTGCCTCGCCGTGACCGATAAGACGCACCAGCGGCTTCTTCAGGCTCTTGGCGATCTCGGGCGTCGTCACGATCATTGCGCCGCCGCCGTCGGAGACGACGCAGCAATCCATGCGATGCAGGGGATCGGAGATCATCGGCGAGTTCAGGACGTCCTCGACGGTGACGACGTCCTTGAGCATCGCATGCGGATTGTATTGCGCATGATGCGAGGCCGCGACCTTGATCCAGGCGAGCTGCTCGGAGGTGGTGCCATAGTCGTGCATGTGGCGCATGGCACACATGCCGTAGGCATTGTGGGTGGTCGCGCCGTAAGCGGTTTCGAAATCGACCTCGGCCCCGGCTGCGCGCGGCGGCATCGCCCCGGTACGCGGTTTGCCGGCGAGCGTAACGAGCGCGATCGAGCATTTGCCCGCGGCGATCGCCTCGGCGGCATGGCCGAGATGGATGATGTAGGAGCAGCCGCCGGTCTCGGTGGAATCAATGTGACGAAGTTTCTTGGTGTTCAGGCCGAGATAATCGACCATCGGCCAGGCACCGCCCGGCGCGTCGCCCGCGCAGAAGTAGCCGTCGATATCGTCCTTGCTGATCCCGGCATCCTCGATCGCGCCCTTGGCGACCTCGGCATGGAGCTGGGCGGTGGATTTGTCCGGCGCATGCCGGGTCGGGTGTTCATAGATCCCGGCAATGTAGGCCTTGCCCTTGATGGTCAAACTTCAGGTCTCCGCTTGCGCTTCTTCTTGCTCGGGTTTTTCTGAACCGCGATGGCCTGATTGGCAAGCGCGGAAATATTCCGTCGTGCGAGAGGGCAGCCGGTCGGCGCAAGTGGGGGATATGTCTCGTCTCCCGGACGCGCAGCAACGCCCTGGCGTTGCTGCGCAGAGCCCAGAGCGCGGCGCTGCGTCCGGGGCACCAGAGGTTGCTTTGCAGACACACCCCCGCATCCTCGCGGCGCGTTTCGCCCGAGCTTTGCTTCCGTTTTGCTCCCTCGGAAAACAGAGGGCGCAGGGAAGACCGGGTGCCGGCCGGGCACCCACGGTCCGCTGTGCGCGAATTGCGCGAAGAACAGAGGCACAGCGGCATACAGGTGAAGCCCAACATCCGGCCTTCCCTGCGCAGTGGCTTTACGGCTTATGTCGTGCTCTCCCCGGGGAGCGATGCACTATTGCCCCCGTCGCCTTGCGAGCGATCGCAAGACTTGACGCACAGACCCCGGGTGTCAGGACCACACGATTTTGCCGTACGCGAGACCGCGCCCGTCGTGCACGAGACAATCGCTCGCGCGACGCAGCCCGCGTCCACCGCCGCTCACCCCGCGTTTCGTGACGATCGCGATACGCCCCTCAGAGAGGGATGAGGTGGCGGACGGATACGACAATTCCGAATTTCGGTAAAGCGGAATGTTTTAGTGCGTACGGATTGACCCACGGCGTGGGTGTTTTGCCCGACGGGCAACGCAAGGGATGGTGCCGTAGGGTAGGCAAAGCGAAAGCGTGCCCACGTCTTCTTCGTAGTCAATGGCAGATGGTGGGCACGGCGCTTTGCGCCTTTGCCCACCCTACGAGAGCGCCCTACTCCGCGGCGATCTGCCTCGGCGCAGGGGGCGGATTGGCCAAGTCCGCGGCGAGCTGGGCGTAGCGCACCTTGGCGTCCTGAACCGCCTTCTCCTTCACCGGGCCATAGCCGCGGATACGGTCGGGCAGCGAGAGCAGTTCGACCGCGGTGTCGATCGTGACGGGGGACAGCAGGCCGAGCACCGTGGCGACGTCCTTCTCGTAACCGGCGATCAAGTCGCGTTCGAGCTTGCGGTCGGCGCTGCGGCCGAAAATGTCGAACGGCGTGCCGCGCAGGAACTTGAACTTTGCCAGCACGCGGAAGACGTTCAGCATCCACGGGCCGAACGCGCGCTTCTTCGGACGTCCCAGCGCATCGACGCCGCGGCTGAGGATCGGCGGTGCCAGGTTGAAGCTGAACTTGAAGTCGCCCTCAAACTGGTCGCGGAGCTGCTGCTCGAAGGCGCCGTTGGTGTAGAGGCGCGCAACTTCGTATTCGTCCTTGTAGGCGAGGAGCTTGGCATAGTTCACCGCGACCGCCCGCGGCAGGGCATCGTCATAGCCGCCCTGCTTGGCAGCATCGCGAACCTGATCGACCAGCTTGCGATAACGTCTAGCCAGCCGGCCGTTCTGATAGGCGGTCAGGTGCTTGACGCGATGCTCGATCACCTCGTCGAGCGTCATTGCGTCCAGCGTCTTCGGCGCAATGACCTCGTCGGCCCCCTTCAGCATGTCAGCGAGGCGCTTGGGGTCCGCGACCGCGAGGCGGCCGAGGCGGAAGGCTTCCTTGTTCATCTTGATCGAGACGCCGTTGACCTCGATGGCCTGCTCGATCGATTCCGCCGACAGCGGGAACAGTCCCTTCTGATAGGCGTAGCCCATCATCATCATGTTGGTGGCGATGGCATCGCCGAGCAGCTGCTCGGCCGGCCTGGTGAAATCGAAGAAGACCGAGTCCTTGTGCAGCGCCGTCTCCAGCAATCCGTTCAGCTTGCGGGTCTGGAAGTTGAAGTCGCGGTTGAGGACGAAGTCGGCGGTCGGGATGACGTGGCTGTTGATGATGCCGCGGGTGCGGCTGGTGTCGCAGAGCGAGATCGTGTCTTTGGCGACCGCAACCACCTCGTCAGCCGCGAGCACGAGATCGGCCGTGCCGGTGACGATGCGCGAGCAGGTCACCTCTGCCGGATGATCCGACAGGCGGACATGGCTGAGCACCGCCCCGCCCTTCTGCGCAAGGCCCGACATGTCGAGGATCATCGAGGCCTTGCCCTCGATATGGGCGGCCATGCCGAGCAGCGCGCCGATGGTCAGCACGCCCGTGCCGCCGACGCCGCCGACTGCGATGTTGTAGGGCTTGTCGAGAGTCGGCCGCGAGGCCGGCTCAGGCAGCGCGCCGATCTCGCTGAGCTCGGCCGGCGCACGGTGACGCGGCTTGCCGCCGTCGACGGTGACGAAGGACGGGCAGAAGCCCTTGAGGCACGAATAGTCCTTGTTGCAAGAGGACTGGTTGATGGCGCGCTTGCGGCCGAACTCGGTCTCCAGCGGCTCCACCGAGATGCAGTTCGACTGCACCGAGCAGTCGCCGCAGCCTTCGCAAACGGCGGGGTTGATCATGACGCGGCGCGCCGGATCCTCCATCAGGCCGCGCTTGCGGCGGCGGCGCTTTTCGGCGGCGCAGGTCTGCACGAAGACGATCGCCGAGGTGCCCTTGTACTCGCGGCACATCTTCATGACGCTGTCGAGCTCGTCGCGATGATATTTCTTCACGCCGGGCGCGATGGTGTCGCCCGGATAGGCGTCAGGCGCCTCCGAGACCAGGTAGATCTCGCGGATGCCCTCGGCGTGGAGCTGGAAGGTGATCTGCTGCGGCGAGAGATCGCCGTCATGGCGCTGGCCGCCGGTCATGGCGACAGCGTCGTTGTAGAGGATCTTGTAGGTGATGTTGGTCTTGGAGGCGACCGCCTGGCGAATGGCAAGCAAGCCGGAGTGGAAATAGGTGCCGTCGCCGAGATTGGCGAAGATGTGGTTCTCGTTGGTGAAGGGCGCGATGCCGACCCAGGGCACGCCCTCGCCGCCCATATGGGTAAAGGTCTCGGTCGAGCGGTCCATCCACAGCGCCATGAAGTGACAGCCGATGCCGGCGAGCGCGCGGCTGCCTTCGGGGACCTTCGTAGATGTGTTGTGAGGACAGCCGGAGCAGAAGTAGGGAGTGCGGGAGACAGGGGCGACCGCCTGCATCTGGGTCGCCTGACGGCCGTTGAACCAATCGGCCTTGACGCGCAGCATCTCCGCGATCTCAGGGTTGAGATTAAGTCGAAGAAGTCGTTCGGTCAGCGAGGTCGCAAGCGAGGCGACGCTCAGCTCGGCGGCGAAGGTCAGGAAGCGCTTGTCGTGCTCGTCCATCTTGCCGACGATGCGCGGGCGGACGTCGTCGCGCCAGTTGAACAGCTCCTGCTTGACCTGGTTTTCGACGATCTCGCGGCGCTCCTCGACGATGAAGATCTCTTCGAGCCCGACCGCAAACTGCCGCACGCCTTCCGGCTCCAGCGGCCAGGGCATGCCGATCTTGTAGAGGCGAAGGCCGATCCTGGCGGCGACCTCCTCGGTGATCCCCAGTTCGCGCAACGCCTGGCGCACGTCCTCATAGCTCTTGCCTGACGCCATGATGCCGAAGCGGGCGTTCGGCGAATCCATGGTGACGCGGTTGACCTTGTTGGCGCGCGCGAATGCGATGGCGGCAAAGCCCTTGTAGTCCTGCAGGCGCCGGTCCTGCTCGAAGCGGTCGTCGGGCCAGCGCAGATTGAGCCCGCCGGGCGGCAGTTCGAAATCGGTGGGAATGATGAAAGGCTTCATCTCGTCGGTGAGGTCGATCTCGGCCGTGGTCTCCACCGTCTCGGTGATCACCTTCATGCCGACCCAGCAGCCGGAATAGCGCGACATCGCGATGCCGAGCAGGCCCATCTCGATCATCTCGTGGATGCTGGAGGGATAGAGATAGGGCATCAGCGCCGAGATGAAGGCGTGGTCCGACTGATGCGGAACGGTGGAGGATTTCGCGCCGTGGTCATCGCCGGCAAGGCACAGCACGCCGCCGTTCTTGGCCGAGCCGGCGGCATTGCCGTGGCGGAACACGTCGCCGCAGCGGTCGACGCCCGGGCCCTTGCCGTACCAGATGCCGACGACGCCGTCGTATTTGGCGCCGGGCGAGAGGTTGAGCTGCTGCGAGCCCCAGACGGCGGTGGCCGCGAGGTCCTCGTTCACGCCGGGCTGGAACTTGATGTTGTACTGTTCCAGATGCTTACGGGCGGCGAATAGCTGCTGGTCGTAGCCGCCGAGCGGCGAGCCGCGATAGCCGGAGATGAAGCCCGCGGTATTGAGGCCGTTGGCGCGGTCGCGCCGGATCTGGGCCATCGGCAGGCGGACCAGGGCCTGGATGCCCGTGGTGAAGACGTGACCGGTTTCCTGGGTGTATTTTTGATCGAGACTGATCGGACCCTGGTTGATGCCCATGCTGTCCTCGTTTGGCCCTGCTCAGGCCTTTGTTACTTAAGCTCGCTTAAGCCGTTGCCTTCCCGTCGTTTTTAGCTAGGGCGCGCCGACCATCACCGCCACTCTATGTCGGATATTTCATGATCCGCACCACAAATCTGGATGAAAGGGCGCGCCGGGTGAAAATCGCAATTTCGTGGCAGCAAACACGCCGGGCATTTTCAATTTGTGTCACCATACCCCCGCCGTCGCGAAATGAATGGCCGCCCCCGTGGCGCCGATGACGGCGATTGGTCGCAGGAGAGGCCGAGCATGCGGACGATTCTGGCTGTGATCGCGTTGTGCAGTGCAGTTGCTGGCGCGGCCCTTGCCGCCGAGCCATCGCCGGAACTGATCGCCTATGGCAAGGCGCTGGTCGAGGCCGGCGACTGCGCGGGCTGCCACACCGCGGATCCGGCCAAGCCGTTCGCGGGCGGCAAGCGGATCGACACGCCGTTCGGCGCGATCTTTGCGCCGAACCTGACGCCGGACCGCGACACCGGCATCGGCGCCTGGAGGGATGCCGATTTCACCCGTGCACTGCGCTATGGCATCGCGCCCGACGGCTCGAACTATTACCCGGCCTTCCCCTATCCCTACTTCACCAAAATGACGAAGGACGACACGCTGGCGATCCGCGCTTATCTCGCCACGCTGGCGCCCGTGGCGAGCCGCAACAAGCCGCCGGAACTGCGCTGGCCGTTCGGCTATCGCGGCCTGATGCGGCTGTGGAACGCCATGTATTTCAAGCCCGGCCTGTTCGAGCCGGACCAGAGCAAGAGCGCGGCCTGGAACAGAGGCGGCTATCTCGTCACCGGGCTCGGTCATTGCGGCGCCTGCCACACGCCCAAGAACTACTTCGGCGCCGACAGGGACGCGCAGGCGCTATCCGGCAACGAGGTCGGAGGCTGGTTTGCCCCCCGCCTCGATGGCGCCGTCCGCACCGGGCTGAAATCGTGGAGCGAGGAGGACATCGCGGAGTATCTGCAAAGCGGGCGCAACGCCAAAAGCCATGCCGGCGGGCCGATGGCGGAGGTCGTCGTCAACTCGACCGCGAAAATGAGCGATGCCGATGTGCGCGCAATCGCCATTTACTTGAAGAGCCTGCCGTCGACGCGACGCGAGACGATCGTGACGCCGCCTGACGATGCCGAGATGAAGGCCGGCCAGGCCGTCTACGCAAAACTCTGCATCGCCTGCCATGAGGCCGACGGCTCCGGAGCCCCGCGGATCTATCCGCCCTTGCCAGGCAATGCGCTGCTGCAATCCAACAACCCATCCTCCACCTTGCGCATCATCCTCGACGGCGCCCTCACCGTGACCACACCGCGCGCGCCCAACACCGGGGAGATGCCGGGTTATGCCAAACAACTGTCCGACGACGAGATCGCGGCGGTGACGAATTACATCCGCAATTCCTGGGGCAATGCGGGCCTGCTGGTGACGCCGGCCCAGGTGGCGAGGGCGAGGAAGAGCCAGGCGAGTGGGGAATAGCGAGTGGCGAATGGCCGAGAACCATTCGCTATTCGCCGCTCGCGCGCGACAGCGCTCACCGCTCCTTCTCTTCATCCCCGGTGAACACGAATTTCGGCATCTCCCATCTGTAGTGCACCGCGAGCAGGCGGAAGCTGAGGCCGAGCACGAAGGTCAAGATCGTCCAGAGCTCGGCATGGAGATTGAAGCCGAACGCCGTGGCGTAGAACAAGCCTGTGACGACCGAGACGCTGGCATAGAGCTCGGATCGAAACAGCAGCGGCACGTCGTTGCAGAGCACATCGCGCAACACGCCGCCGGCGCAGCCCGTTACCATGCCCGAGACGATGACGATCGGCAGCGAGGCATCCATCTGCCAGCCGACGTTGCAGCCGATCATGGTGAAGACGACGAGGCCGATCGCATCGAGCACGATGAAGGCGAGGTGCAGCCGATGCACGAGGCGCGCGATCAGGATCGTCAGCAGCGCCGCCCCGCCCGGCAGTGCAAGGTAGATCGGGTGGGCCACCCACACGAGCGGATAGTGACCGAGAAACAGATCGCGCAGCGTGCCGCCGCCAAGCGCGGTGATGCAGGCGAGAAGACAGACGCCGACATAATCCATGCTGCGCCGCCCCGCGGCCAGTGCGGCCGTCATGCCCTCTGCCGTCAAGGCGACGAGGGCCAGAAAGTGCAGCACGCTATCGGTCGGCGGCAGACTCCACATCGGCTTCGTTCCCTCGTCGCGGCCATGGAACTCGCGTGCAGTTCCCGAGCGAACAGGTTCCCGATTCCCGACAGGAGAGCAACATGCGACGAAAGCATTGGGTGGCGCGGAACGGAATCTCGCACCTGAGGGTTGTCCCGACGTCATAACCGAGGAGATCCAATCGATGGCTGACGACCGTTTTCCCAACGATCCGTATCGCCCGAACCTCGCCGACGATGAGTATTCTCGCGCGGCGCGCCGGGATGCCGACCTCCAGGCCGATCCCGAGCTCGGGGAAGGCCCTGCCTCCAGCGGCAAGATCGCGCTGTTTGCGGTAGCGGTCGCCCTGGTGCTGGGCGCGGTGTTCTACGGCTTGAACAATACGAGCACGACCAACGAGGCCCGCAACACACCGGCCTCGCAGACTGCGCAGACGCAGCCGACCAATCCGGCGGCGCCTCCTGGCATGCGCGACGTGACCCCGCGCAACAACACCGAGCCGGGCGTGACCACGGGTGCGGCGCCGAGCAGGCCTGCTGCCCCGGCTCCCGATACGCCTGCTGCAAAGCCGGCGCCGGATGCGCAGACGCCGTCCAGCGGCGCGAAGTAACAGTCGCAATGAGACGCGAGAGCGGCGGGATGCAACATCCCGCCGCTTTTCGTCGGCCTAGCTGAAGATCTTGTTGAGCTCGCCGCCGGAATAGCCGCCGGCAAGCTCTGTGAACGTTCCCTTCTCCGCCATCTCCTTTGCAGCGCGCATGAAGCCGCCCCAGGCGGCGCGGGCGAGCGAGCCGCCCACACTGATGCGGCGCACGCCGAGATCTCGGGCTTCCTGCAGCGACAGGCCGGACGCGCCGATCAGGAGATTGAACGGCTTTGGATGCACCGCCTTCACCACCGCGGCGATGTCCTCGCGGCTCTTCAGGCCGGGCGCGTAGAGACACTCGGCGCCGGCATCGGCATAAGCGGTCAGCCGATCGATGACGAGCTTGAGGTCGGTGACGCCCCACAAGTAAGCCTCGCAGCGGCCGACCAGCAGCGTGCCGCTGTCGCCGATCGCCTTGCGCGAGGCCCTGATGCGCTCGACCGCAAGCGCGCGGTCGTAGAGCGGCTTGTCCGTGTCGCCCGTGGAATCCTCGATCGAGAGGCCCGCGACGCCGGTACGCACACAGCGCTCGACATTGTCGGCGACCCTGTCCGGCTCGACGGCAAAGCCGCCCTCGAAATCGGCGTTCACGGGGATGTCGACGGCCGAGCTCAATGCTGCCAGATGCTGACAGACGTCCTCGACGCTGACGTGGTTGTCGGCCTTGCCGATGGTCCAGGCAAAGCCTGCGCTCGAGGAGGCGATCGCCTTGAAACCGAGATGCTGCAAGGCTTTCGCGCTGCCGACATCGACCGGATTAGGCAGGATGAAGCAGCCGCTCTCGTGCATCTTCCTGAATGTCGCGCGCTTGTCCGCGGTCGTCACGTGCATGTTTCTCTCCCTTGTTGGCCGCGCAGAGATAGGCGCGCGTCTTCAAGTGCGCTAGTGCGCGTCGTGCACCGCGCGGCTGTCCTTCGGAGCCTGCTCGCGGTCGGTCATGCTGTAGTCCCGGATCACGCTGGCGATGCGCAGATGATAGTCCGCGAAGATCTTTGCGCGGCCTTTGGCCTGGGTGCGGCGATGCTCCATCGTGTTGCGCCAGGCCGCGACTGCTGCCTCATCCCGCCAGAACGACACCGACAGGATCTTGCCCTTCTCGGTCAGGCTCTCGAAGCGCTCGACCGAGATGAAGCCGTCGATGGTCTGCAGCAGCGGCTTCAAATCGGCTGCGAGGTCGAAATAGTCCTGGCGGTGTTCCGGCTTGGGCCAGACCTCGAAGATCACGGCGATCATGGGCATCTCCTTGCGTTGATGGCCTACAATACCACCTTGCGCAGGAAGGTGCGCTCCTCGGCGAGGATGAATTTCTCCGCCTCCGCAAAGTTGAAATTTGCGGTGCCGTCGAGATCGGCGCGCAGCCGCTTGCGATAAGACTCGTACGCCGCCAGGCTCTCGAACGAGATCAGGGCGAACGCGATGTTGTTGGTGCCCTCATGCGGCATGAAATAGCCGATCAGCTCGCCGCCACATCTCGGGATGATGGTGAGCCAGCGCTTCGAATATTCCTCGAACTGCGGGCGTTTGAAGGGATCGAGCTGATAGCGGATGAAGACGGTGACGGACATGACGGGTTCCTGTGCTTGAAGCAACACGCTACGCCCTTGCCCGGCCACGATGCTTCGGCTACCATCGAAGCATGAAAGCAGGTCCTGACATTGCCATGGTCGCCTCCCTCGTCGGCGACCCCGCCCGCGCCAACATGCTGACCGCGCTGATGAACGGCCGCGCGCTCACCGCGAGCGAGCTGGCGCAGGAGGCCGGCATCACGCCGCAGACCGCGAGCTCGCATCTTTCGAAGCTCGAGGCCGGCGGCCTGATCGAGCCGGAGAAGCAGGGCCGCCACCGCTATTACCGGCTCACCGACGACGACGTCGCCGGCGTGCTCGAGGGCCTCGCGGGCCTCGCCGCGCGCACCGGCCACATGCGCGTGCGCACCGGACCGAAGGATCCGGCGCTGCGGCGGGCGCGGATCTGTTACGACCATCTCGCCGGCGATCTCGGCGTGCAGATGCTCGACACCATGCGCGAGCGAAACCTGGTCAGGCAGAAGAAGCAGGACATCGAGCTGACGGTCGAGGGCGAGCGCTTCCTCGTCAAGCATCTGCAGATCTCGCCCGAGATGCTGGCGCATCCGCGCCGCCCGGTGTGCAAGGCCTGCCTCGACTGGAGCGAGAGGCGCCACCATCTCGCCGGCACGCTGGGCGCCGCCATGATGCAGCGTTTCGCCGAGCTGAAATGGGCCTCGCGTGATGCCGCGCCCGGCAGCCGCGTGGTGAATTTCACCCGCACCGGCGAGAAGCAGTTCGCCGCGCTGTTCGGCAGCGGAAGGGATTAGTCACGCAAACGTCGTGAAATCACACGTTTGCGTGTGAACTATCACTGTCGTCATGGCCGGGCTTGACCCGGCCGTTGACGTCTTTATGCGCATTGTCATTCCGGGATGGTCCGAAGGACCAGACCCGGAATCTCGAGATTCCGGGTTCGCGCTGCGCGCGCCCCGGAATGACTGCTCCAATTACGAGACCCTCCATGAACCGCATCCTCCCGGCCGCGCTCGCCGCCGCCCTTCTCGTCTCTCCGTTCGCCTTCGCCATCGCCGCCGACAGCCCGCCCCGTGAGCCCTATGGCATCGCGCTCGAAGGCTTTGCCTATCCCTACCCCGTCCACCTCCTACCTGTTATCAACGACGGCGAGCAGCTCAGCATGGCCTACATGGACGTGTCGCCCGCGCAGCCGAACGGCCGCACCGTGGTGCTGCTGCACGGGCGCAATTTCCCGTCGAGCTACTGGGACCCCGTGATCAAGATGCTGAGCGAGGCCGGTTTTCGCGTCGTGGTGCCGGACCAGATCGGATTCGGCAAATCCTCCAAGCCGCAGGGCGAACTGCATTTCGACAATCTGGCGCGCAACACCATCGCGCTGCTCGATCACCTCAAGATCGACAAGGCCGAGGTCGTCGCCCATTCGCTCGGCGGCATGCTGGGCGTGCGCATCGCCCGCGCCTATCCGGACCGCGTCGCCCATCTGGTGCTGACCGCGCCGATCGGGCTGGAAGATTACCGCCTCTACGTGCCGCCGACACCGACCGCGAAGATGATCGAGACCGAGGACAAGCTCACGGCGGAGGGCTATCGCAAGCAACTCCAGACCAATTACGCGATCAAGCTGCCGGCCGAGGCGATCACGCCGTTCATCGATGCCCGCTTCAACATCAAGGGCAGCCCCGACTATCCGCGCTGGCTGCGCGCCTTCGTCAGTTCCGGCCAGATGATCTACCGAGAGCCGGTGGCGCACGAGATTCCGCTGATCGCGCTGCCGACGTTGTTCATCATGGGGGCCGACGACCACAACGCACCGGGCCGGCCACTCGCGCCCGAGGCGCTGCGTGCCAGGATGGGGCAGAACGCCGAACTGGCGAAGACGCTGGCGGCGAAGATGCCGAATGCGCGGGCCGAAGTGATCCCGAACACCGGGCATCTCGTCTTCCTGGAGGCGCCGGAGAAGTACAAGGAGCTGGTGCTTGGCTTTCTCGGTCGCTAGCGACACTTACGTGTCGTCCGAGGCAGGATGCGCGGAACGTTCATGCCGCATTCAGGTCATGATTGGCAGGTTTGGATCACGACGTGTCGGCACGTTCCAGATTTAACGTGTCGAATCGTGTCTCTTGATTCATTGTGCGCCGCAAGCGCCATTCCCTAGCCTGCCTCCAAGGACGAGAAGGAATACCCAATGAAATACCTGTTTGCCGCCGTCATGCTCGCCAGCGCGGCCGTCGGTTTCAGCGAGGCGGCCAGCGCCGCCGGCGGTTGCGGCCCGGGCTGGTATCGCGGCCCCTATGGTGGCTGCCGTCCGATGCGCGGCCCGGTCGTCGTTCGCCCCGCTCCGGTGGTGGTCGCCCCGGCGCCGGTCGTCGTTGTGCCTCGCGCGCGTGTGTGCCCCTACGGCTTCCGCTGGTACGCCGGCCGCTGCCGCCCGTTCTGATCTCGTCCATTTGCGTTACTGAGTGGCCGCGCGGCGGAAGCCTGCGCGGCCATTTTATTCGGGGTTGCCGCCAACGATCATCCGCCGTGAACTGGAGCGCCTCCAGAATCGAAACGGGGACCGCCTGTGGCGATCCCCGTCCGACCCGCGAACGTCGCGAGCCTACCAGTGATGGCGGCGGTGCCAGCGTCGGCGATGCCGGCGCCAATGACGGCGGTGCCAGCCCCAGTGGCGATGATGGCCGTAGTGAACCTGCTCTGGCGCCAGCTTCGCGGCTTCCTCGCTGGTGGTGACCGCGGGATGAGCGTCGGAATTGCCCTGCGGCATACGGGCGGGATCACCGACCGGCTGCGGTGACAGCGGCGCGGCCTGCGCGGCCGTCGCTGCGAAGGCGGCGGCGCCCGCCGTCACCCCCAATGCAAGTTTCAGAAAGTTCCGGCGCTCCATCATTTCTTCCTTTGGTCATCGTGACTGTGATGCAGAGCAAGTGTCGCGTTCACGACATGAACCGAAGGTGAATCGCGCGTTCAGATTTATTGAGCCGCGGATCTCTCCCGGCTATTTCGCAAATTCCTGTGCCAGCACCAGCGTTTCGCGCGTGCGCTTCACGTCGGGCCAGTCGCGGTTGAAGTCGGCGACGAGCTTTTGCAACGCGTCACCTTTCAGCATCGCATTCAGCTTGGCCTCGTCATCGAACTGATACATCGCCTGGTGCAGCGAGGGATCGTCAAGGCTCCAGAACCGCCAAGCCTTGCTCGCGCCGAACGCCTTCACCGCATCTGGCAGATGTTCCCTCTCGTACCATCGGTCGAAGGCGGCGCGCTTGCCGGCATCGGTGACGATGGCGCGGACGATGAAGAAGGCTGCTGGCATCTGGATTTCCTCCTGTTGTTTGAACCGAGACTAGCCGGTTAAGCCGCCGGCGACAAAAGAGTTGGTGCCGGTGTCGGAATGGACGCCCTTCGTTCGTCCTTTGCCTCGAACCAGGACACGGAGACAGCAAATGGCCGACCTCACCCTGACCACCTTCGATTGGGTTCCTGCAGCGCCGCGAGGCTTCGTGCGCGACTTCCGCGTGCGCTGGGCGCTGGAAGAAGCCGGCTTGCCCTATCGCGTCGCCAGCGTGCCGTTCGACGATCGCGGGCCTGCGCACCTCGCGCACCAGCCGTTCGGCCAGGTGCCGTGGTTGACCGACGGCGACCTCTCGATCTTCGAGACCGGCGCGATCCTGCTGCACCTCGGCGGGCTCAGCGAGAGGCTGATACCATCCGATCCGCGCGGTCGCGCCGAGGCGACGAAATGGGTCTTCGCGGCGCTCAATTCGGTGGAGATGGCCAGCCTGCCCTGGGGCATGTCGAAGTTCATGGGACATCCGACCGACACGGCGGCGTGGACATTCGTAGACGACTTCCTCAAGCTTCGGCTCAAGCGCCTCGAACCGGTGCTGGGCAGCCGCGAATGGCTGGCCGGCTCCTTCTCCGTCGCCGACATCCTGATGGCGGACGTGCTGCGCGTCGTCGATGGTTTCGACGGGCTGACGGACAGTCCTGCCTGCCGCGCCTACGTCGCGCGCGTCACTGGACGTCCGGCGTTCGCCAAGGCCCAAGCCGACCAGATGGCGCATTTCGCTGCGGCGGATCAGGCACGCGGGGCGTGATGTGTCTCACACAATTGATTTAGGGCGCGGCTTACAATCGTCGCCAACGGAAGGACGCCATTCGACAGGTGGCACATGACCCGCATCGAATATCTCAAGCAGCAGATCGCCCGCGCCGAGCGGCTCGCCAAAGCCATCCTCGACCACCAGACCGCCGACCGGCTCCAGGCCTTCGCCGCTGAATGCCGCACGGAATTGTCGGAGATGACCGTCAAGCGGGCCGCGTGAGAGGTGGTGGCGGTGGTTGTCACACCAGCTTCAACGGAGCATCAGCGACCAGGCGAAGGTCGATGCGTCCGATCAACGCCGCACGCCGCGCCTCCGCAGCACGAATGGCGTCATCCGTCTGCCGTAGCGTGCTGACATTCGAACCGAGCGAAACGATCCCGCCCAGCACCAGTGCGATCGATCCGAGCGCGGCCGTCTGACCGAAGCCAAACAGCCCGAGGATCGTCACCAACAGCAGCACCGCCCCGCCACCGATGGCGATCTTGGACGCCAGGATGTACTTGCGGCAGCGCTCAGCGATCTCGGCGAGCCGCTCGATCCGGTCTTCGATGTCGGAGATTTCGTCGGTCGGATCGTCTTCGGTCATGAGATTTGTGAGCGCGTAGATCGAGAGACAAACGAACTTCAGTTATAGGCACCCTAGGACACCAGCACAACGCACGCAGGGAGAGGCCCAATCGACATAGCCGGCTCGTATGAAGACCCGTCAGGGTTGGCTGGCACTTGGGAAGCGTTTGCAGGATCTGGCAAGACCGTGACGCGAACAGACACTCGGTCCCGCCTTCGATCGGTAATCGCTTCGTATCGGAGACTATCCGGCCCGCTGTAACCGGGTCGAGCCAGGTAGAAAACGCTTATGCCGCGGACCCAGCGCCCGATACAAGCCTGATCCCTTCCAGAGTCGCCCGCCACCTCGAAATCCTCGATACGATAGCAGACGATCCCGTGTTCTGGCGTCTTCATGAGCAAGAGCCGGGGAAGCTCGATCAGCGCGCACGCATTGTCGGCGTCGGCGTAGCCTTCGATGACAGTCTCTTCCGACGTCCGAGCGGTAACCGTCATCTCGCTGTCTTGGGCGAAGCACGATGCGTCCATCGCCAGGACCGCGGACAACACGCCCAGTATCCGGTGGCGCGATCCATTGGCGCTCCGCCGTAATCTCGATCGTCGACGCCAAATTGCCACCGGCGTCTCCATCCCTCACAACGGCAAATTGTCGTGCTTCTTCGCCGGCATTTCCGTCTTCTTGTCCTTCAGCATCGCCAGCGCCCGGGCGATGCGTTTCCGCGTCGAGTGCGGCATGATGACGTCGTCGATGTAGCCGCGCTCGGCGGCGATGAAGGGCGACAGGAAGCGGTCTTCGTATTCCTTGGTGCGCGCCGCGATCTTGTCGGGGTCGCCGATGTCTGAGCGGAAGATGATCTCGACCGCGCCCTTGGCGCCCATCACCGCGATCTGGGCGGTCGGCCAGGCGTAGTTCATGTCGGCGCCGATCTCCTTGGAGGCCATGACGTCGAAGGCGCCGCCATAGGCCTTGCGGGTGATGATGGTGACCAGCGGCACGGTGCATTGCGAGTAGGCGAACAGCAGTTTTGCGCCGTGCTTGATCAGGCCGCCATATTCCTGCGCGGTACCGGGCAGGAAGCCCGGCACGTCGACGAAGGTGACGATCGGGATGTTGAAGGCATCACAAAAACGAACAAAGCGCGCCGCCTTGCGTGATGCGTCGCTGTCGAGCACGCCGGCCAGCACCATCGGCTGGTTGGCGACGAAGCCGACGGTGCGGCCGGCGATGCGGCCGAAGCCGGTGACGATGTTCTTGGCGAAGGCTTCCGCGATCTCGAAGAAGTCGCCCTCGTCCACGACCTTCAGGATCAGCTCCTTCATGTCGTAGGGCTTGTTCGGATTATCGGGGATCAGCGTGTCCAGGGACATGTCGACACGGCCGATGTCGTCGAAGCTCGGCCATTCCGGCACGCCGTCGGTGTTGTTGGACGGCAGGAAGTCGATCAGGCGCCGCATTTGCAGGAGCGTCTCGACGTCGTTCTCGAAGGCGCCGTCGGCGATCGAGGAGCGCGTGGCGTGCACCGAGGCGCCGCCAAGCTCTTCGGCGGTGACGACCTCGTTGGTCACGGTCTTCACCACGTCGGGGCCGGTGACGAACATGTAGCTGGTGTTCTTCACCATGAAGATGAAGTCGGTCATCGCCGGCGAATAGACGTCGCCGCCGGCGCAGGGCCCCATGATGACGGAGATCTGCGGGATCACACCGGAGGCCAGCACGTTGCGGCGGAAAACGTAGGAATAGCCGGCGAGCGCGGCGACGCCCTCCTGGATGCGGGCGCCGCCGGCGTCATAGAGGCCGATGATGGGCGCCCTCGCCTTCATCGCCATGTCCTGGAGTTTTGTGATTTTCAGCGCGTGCGTCTCCGAGAGAGAACCGCCGAATACGGTGAAATCCTTGGCAAAGACGAACGTCTTGCGGCCGTTGACGGTGCCCCAGCCGGTGACGACGCCGTCGCCGGGCACCTTGGATTTCTCCATGCCGAACTCGGTGGAGCGGTGCTCGACGAACATGTCGAACTCCTCGAACGACCCCTTGTCGAGCAGCAGCTCGATACGCTCGCGCGCCGTCAGCTTGCCGCGGGCGTGCTGCGCCTCGATGCGCTTTTCCCCGCCGCCGAGCTTTGCGGCAGCGCGACGGTCTTCGAGGGCGTCCAGGATGTGTTTCATTTGCTCCCGCCAGTTCTTAAGTGATGCGGGGTTCTAACACGGCATTTTGCGGGCCGGGAAGCGGCTTTCGGCGTCGCAGGGCTGCCCTGCCGCAGCGTGAAAGCGCAAGGAATTACAGAGCTTTGCCTAGGAGACGAAGATGAGCGAAGGAACGGCCGAGACGGGCGCGGCGACGGGCAGCGTCAATATCCTGCTGCGGCTGGAGGGCCTCACCCTGTTCGCAGGGATGGTGACGCTCTACGCCGCCTGGGACGGGTCCTGGCTGGTGTTTGCCCTGCTCTTCTTCGTGCCCGATCTGAGCTTCCTGGCATACCTGTCCGACGCCAGGTTCGGCGCGATGGTCTACAACGCCGCCCACAGCTACATGGCGCCGGTGGCGCTGCTGACGCTGGGCTTCGGCCTCGCCTCGCCCCTCACTTTATCCATTGCCTTGATCTGGCTTGCCCATATCGGCATCGACCGGGCGCTCGGCTACGGCCTGAAATATTCCGCCGGATTCGGCTTCACGCATCTGGGCATGATCGGCCGGCAGAAGGACGCCTGACCGGTGGCCCTCGCAATTGCGTTGGCGAGAGAGCTGCGCTCGCAATGACGAGGACTTCTTTGCGGTCCGCAATAAGGCGCAATCACTGCATCTGTTAGACCGCGCATCTGTTAGACCGCGCCGATCTCGGCAAGGCAGGCCTGTGTCAGCGGCATGCGCTCGCCGATCAGGCGCGGCTCCTTGCAATCCATGTTGAGCGCGAACACGGTGTGCGCCTCGCCCTTCTCGGCCCAGCCGACCATCCAGCCGAGCGACGGCTCGCCGCGCTCGGCCCCGAGCAGGCCCGACTTGGCGCGGATGATGCTGTCGCCCACTTTGGTCACCGGCAGGATGTCGGCGACGAGATCCTGGCTGCGCTTTGAGATCGGCAGCACGCGGCGGCGCAGCCGGTCGACGAAATCGACCTGCTCGACCGGATCGATGCGCAGGGCGCCGGTGAGCCAGAACTGGTCGATGCCGCCGCCGATGTCGCGATTGCCGTAGTCGAACTCGTCGACATATTTTTGCATGCGCTCCTGGCCAATGCGCCGTGCAATCTCCTGAAAGACCGGCACCGCGCTCACCGCGATGGCGCTGCGCAGCGTGTGATCCTTGTTCCAGGCCTCGATCGGGCGCTTGACGCCATCCCAGGGAAACATGTCCTTGTCGGGGTCAGCGACCACGCCGGTCTCCAGCGCAATCAGCGCGTTCGGAATCTTGAAGGTCGAGGCCGGCAGCTTGCCCTCGCCCGAGCGCTCCTTGTCGCTGGCGACGATCAGATAGTCCTCGACCTTGTAGCCGACGAAGGTGCCGGATGTGCCGAGATCGGTGAAGCGTTTTGCAAGACTCTCACGAATTTCATCGCGCGGCGGCGCGACGTGGGCGCGCGCGCGGGATGGCAGCACCGCGGCTGCGGCGAGAAGACCGAGGGTGGAACGACGAGTCAGCAAAAGCGATATCCGTGAGCAGTGAAGAACCAGCGCGACCATGCAGCCGCTACGTGGTGAAACGATGACAGGTTATTCTTACCGCCCCCGGCCCGACAGCCGCAGCACGAACACCAGCACCTCGGCGACGGCCTTGTAGAGATCGGGCGGGATCTCGTCGCCGAGCTCGACCTTGGACAGCGCGCCGGCCAGAATCTCGTTCTCCTCGATCGGGATGTCGTGGGCCTTGGCGATCTCGACGATCTTTTCGCCGATCGTGCCCCTGCCCTTGGCGACGACGACAGGCGCGTTGGTGCCCTTCTCGTAGTGGAGCGCGATCGCGAGCCTGGATGAATCGCTCATGTCGCCCGGTCCAGGAAGTGGCCGGCGCGGGCAGGCGCCGGTTGCGGCGGCGTGCCGTCGCGGACCACGATGTCACCGGGCTTGAGCTCGGCTCTCGTCAATGCCTGGCTGAGCTCACCGACGCCGGCACGGAGCTGCTGCGCCGTCGCCGGCCGCTCCGCCCACATCCGCACGAACGTCTTGTCGCCGTTCAGCGTGATCAACGCATGCACGGGTCCGGCCGGCTCCACATTGAGGGAGAAGCGCGCGCGCCAGGTGCGCTGGGCGGGATCGCCGGACTCGTTGCCGCCGTCGCGCGAGATCTCGAACTGCGCCATCGCGGTGCCCTGCGGGGTCGCGAACGGAATCTCGAAATTCCACTGCGGCACGGCCGGATCGCTGCGGTGCCCGCTGGCATCGATGCGATCGGGGAGCGACGCAATTTGGAGCAGCGTCTGCCGCGCGAGCGCCGCATCGGTGTCGTCGAGCAGGCGATGCACGGTGGCCGCGAGCGGCGCATCCGGCGCCAGCGATGGCGCGGCGATGGACTGCGGCGCCGGCAGCGCACCGCGGAATGGCGGGGGCGTCGCGTGTGCGGCAGTCTCGAAGACGTGGCCATCCGGTGCGGCCTTGTTGGAGCCCGGCACGTTGCCGGTCAGGCGCGGCAGGTTCTGCGTGACCTCTTGCAGCAGGGCTGCGGCAAGACCTGCCGACATGGTCCGCGACGTCGCCGCCTGCGAAGCCCCGCCGGCCATGTCGGCGAGCACGGCAGCGGCGGGATTGGCGCGGCCCGGCGTTTGCGGCTGTTGCGCGCTTTCGGTTGATGGTGATGCCGCCTGCGCCGTCCCGGCGGCCGGAGCCGGTGCGATGCCGACCTGCGGTGTCCCCGCAGCGCCGGCAGGAGTCGAAGCGCCTGGCGCCGGTGGCACAGCCCTCTCAATCGTGGACAGCGCCTGGCGCAGCACCAGCAGCGCCGCCTTCAGATCTGGCATTGTGCCTGACGACGGCGTAGCGCCTGCGGCGAGCGAAGCCTCGAGGAACAGACCCGACTTCTGGAATGCGGATTCGATATCGCCCCCCACAAGCCCTGTATCGAGCGGCGTCTGCTGAGACAACACGGTCAGCACCGCCTGCTTCAAGCCCGCGGGCAGATCGCTGCCGGTGACGACGGCGGCCAGATTGGCAAACAGCGGCGCCTGGCTGCCCTGCCTGGTGACGGCATCGGCCGAAGCCACCGTGACGGCGACTTGCTCCGGAGGTGTCAGCGTGCTGCGCGCGGCGCCCGCCGACGGGGCAAGCGGCGGGCTCTCCACCAGCGAGGCCGCACGCGGCGTCAGCGTCACCACGTCGGCGGCCGCCTCGCCTGCCCCGCCCACGACGGCAAGACGGACGGTGCCGTCGTTCCGCGACACCGCCAGTTGGAGATTTTGCCCGGGCGACAGCGCGACTTCCGACATCACGTCGAGCGATAGATTTGCGATCGCGATCCGCACCAGATTGTCGGCGAGGACACTGACGACTCTCGCATCGACGACACTGCCGGCCTGAAGCACAAGATCGGGCGTCGCCGCATCAGCCGCGGGGCTGGCGGCGCTGACGGGAGCAATGGAAGTGACCGGCGTCGGCATCTCAGCGGCCTCAGGGAGCGCCGGCTACCGTAACGCCGCGCCGTAAACCTCCCGTTAAGGACCTGTGGTCCCGGCCGAGCTTGCGGCCGCCAGCACGGCCACGGCGGCCTCGAAATCCCGGAGGCGGGTGGCCCGGCGGCTGGCCGCCTCCTCGTCCACGCCCCATTGCTCGGCGTTCCAGTCCTCGTCGACATGGGCGGCGGTCCAGACCTGGTCAGCGTCCCGGGCGCCATGGGCGAGCGCCAGCGCCAGCAACGCCGAGCCGGTCAGGGTCGTCACCACATGGAGAGCGGCGACCGACCAGGCATCCTGCGGCAGCGCGGCGCGAGCCGCCCGAAGCGCCTGGTCCGGCTGCTTCACATGCATGATGCCCTCGGACAGGATGAAATGCGCACCCAGCGTCTCCGCCGCCCAGAACAGCACGGGATCCCAATGCGCGGCCTCGCGGGCGACCAGTCCCGCGGGATGGCCGGCACGATAGAACAGCAGGTCGGACTCGAAGTATCTGGCGAGGTCGTCGCTGACGAGTTCGACGCGATCGACGACACCCTCCACCACGCTGTTGGCGATCCGCGTCAGCGGCATGCTCATGGGGTCGATCGTCTCGCCCTGGGCTGCCCATTCCGCGGCCACCGCTTCGGCAAGGTCGCGCGAAGGGATGATCACCTGCCGACCGGACGGCGTACGGATCGGCTTGCCGTCGAGCACGACGGCATACCCGCCATCTGCCTCGCTCACGCCCGCCTCCTTGTAGAAGCGCTTGCGCTGCGGTGGACGCGCCGACCGGCGTGCCGCCTCGCGCGGATCGGGCGGGGTTTGCCCCGCAGCTTCATCGAACAATTCGCGCATCTCGGTTTTTCAGTCTCTGCCGCTGAATGCCAGGCTTTTAGGATAAAACCGGCAGCCGATAAAGCGAGCGGCGGGCATGAGGGAACCTGGCCGGCGTTGCGGCCCTGTTCGCCGGGCCTGGCCGCTAGATCGACCCTAGTTCGCGCATCTGAGTGCATAGGTGCCGCGGTGAGCGGGGCCCAGCCCCGCGCCAGCGGCATCCTCGAGGCACTTCGAAAAGCGATCACTGAACGAATTGCGCGGGAGCGGCCGGTAGTTGTAGCTCGGCTGCGCATCGATCCGCGGCATTTTCGGCACCTCGAGCTTCGGCGGCGGTGGCGGCGAAGGCGGCGGAACGACCTGCGTGGGGCCCGGCAGCAAAATCTGTGCCTGAGCCGCCTGCCCCAAGAGCAGTGCGGTCAAAACCATGAGACAGAGCGAGAACCGTTTCATGGTCGATATGTTGTGCTCCGATCGCCCCCGTTCAACCTGACTTAACTATTCTTCAGGCGCGTTCTCGATCGGATCAAATCTGGTTGCATCCAGTCCGAGCAGGTTCCACGACTGCTGCATATGCGGTGGTAACGGCGCGGTGGCGTCGATCACGCCGCCGCGCGGATGCGGGATGACGATGCGGCGTGCCAAGAGATGCAGCCGGTTTTGCAAGCCGCCCGGCAGCTGCCAGTTCTCGATGTTGAAATATTTGGGATCGCCAACGATAGGATGGCCGATATGGGCCATGTGGGCGCGCAGCTGGTGGGTACGGCCCGTCACCGGCTTCAGCGACACCCAGGTCAGCTTGTTGCCGGCCGTCTCGACCACCGCATAATAGGTCACCGCGTGGCTCGCGCCCTCGTCGCCATGCTGGGCGATGCGCATGATGGTGTCGTCCTCGCTCTCTTCCTTGGCGAGGAAGGTCGAGATGCGGCCCTGCTTGGGCTTCGGCAGGCCCGGTACCAGAGCCCAATACACCTTTCGCGCCGACCGCGAGCGGAATGCGCCGGTCAGATGCGAGGCGGCGAAGCGCGTCTTGGCGATCAGGAGACAACCCGATGTCTCCCTGTCGATGCGGTGCACGAGCCGCGGCTTCTGGCCCTTGGCGTCGCGCATCACCTCCAGCATCTGGTCGATGTGCCGCGTCATACCCGACCCACCCTGCACGGCAAGGCCGGCCGGCTTGTTCAGGACGAGGACGTCGTCGTCCTCGTAGATCGTCATCTCCTTCAGCGCCTTGAGCGTTTTTTGCGCAGCGTCCGAGAGCTCCCCGACGACCTTCGGTGCGTCGAGCTTCAGCGGCGGAATGCGGACGCTCTGCCCCTCCTCGAGGCGATCCTTGCTGTCGACGCGCTTGCCGTCGACGCGCAGTTCGCCTTTGCGGACGACGCGCTGGATGTGGGAGAACGACAGGCCGGGAAAGCGCGCTTCGAGGAAACGGTCGACACGCATGTTGTTCTCGTCGGCCGTCACCGTGACGGTCTGGACCTTGGTGGGCAGCAATGCTTCGACCGGCTTTGCCGGAACGGCCTTTTCCAGCACAGCTTTGGGCGGACGCCGCTCGGCCCGTTCGCCCGCAAAGCGCGGCGGCTTGCTGCCGGGCTTGCCGCCCGGCCGTGGCCCGGCCTTCTTCGCGCTGCGCGCCTGATGCGGACGCGCGTCCTCGCGCTCGTCTCGCGAACGCGGCCTTGGATTCATTCTCTTGATGCGGCGGCTCATGATTGCCTGCCTAGCCTAAAAGCCGGCTGCCGTCACGGCGAAATGGTCGTCTCTAGCGCGAACCGCCCCGCTCCTTCCGAAGCTTGGCCCAGTAATCCAGCCGCTTCCTGATCTCCCGCTCGAAGCCGCGCTCGGGCGGGTCGTAGAAGGTCTGGCGGCCGAGAGCCTCCGGAAAGTAGTCCTGGCCGGAGAAGGCGTCGGGGGCGTCGTGGTCGTATTCGTACGCTGCACCGTAGCCTTCCGACTTCATCAGCTTGGTCGGGGAATTGAGGATGTGCTTCGGCGGCAGCAGCGAGCCGGCCTGCTTGGCGATCTGCATCGCCGTGCCGAAGGCGGTGTAGACCGCGTTCGATTTCGGCGCGGTGGCGAGATAGACGACGGCCTGCGCTATTGCGAGCTCGCCTTCGGGGTGGCCGAGGAAGTCGAAAGCATCCTTGGCCGCATTGGCGATGACGAGCGCCTGCGGATCGGCAAGCCCGATGTCCTCGACCGCCATGCGCACGACACGACGGGCCAGGAACAGCGGATCCTCGCCGGCATCGAGCATGCGCGCGAGGTAATACAGCGCGGCATCGGGATCGGAGCCGCGCACCGACTTGTGCAGCGCCGAAATCAGGTTGTAATGGCCGTCGGCCGACTTGTCGTAGATCGGCGCGCGGCGTTGCAGGATGTCCTGCAACTGCACGGCATTGAAGATCTCGTCCGCCCGCGCCGAACGCCATACCTCTTCGGCAAGCGTCAGCGATGCGCGGCCATCGCCGTCGGCCATGCGCACCAGCACCGCGCGCGCCTCCGCATCGAGCGGCAGCTTCTTGCCCTCGACCGCCTCGGCATGTGCGAACAGCTTTTCGATCGCGGCGGCATCGAGCGAACGAAACACCAGCACGCGCGCGCGGGACAGGAGCGCCGCGTTGAGCTCGAAGGACGGGTTCTCGGTGGTGGCGCCGACCATGACCACCGTGCCGTCTTCCATCACGGGCAGAAAGGAATCCTGCTGGGCGCGGTTGAAGCGATGCACCTCGTCCACGAAGAGCAGCGTGCCCTTGCCCATCTCGCGGCGGGCGCGCGCGGCATCGAAAGCCTTCTTGAGATCGGCGACGCCGGAGAATACCGCGGAGATCTGTTCGAAATGCAGATCGGTGGCATCCGCCAGCAGCCGTGCCACCGTGGTCTTGCCGGTGCCCGGCGGGCCCCAGAACACCAGCGAGCCGAGCGTGCGCGTCTCCAGCATGCGCGTCAGCGCGCCGTCGGGGCCGAGGATGTGGTCCTGGCCGACGACCTCCGAGAGCGCGCGCGGCCGCAGCCGGTCCGGCAGCGGATGCGGCGCCTCGTGGTCGAGCCCCGCCGCGGCAAAGAGAGTCGGCGTCTGCTGTGGTCGCTTCGGACTCATCCGCCCAACGTGACGTTGATCTGCTGGCCGCCGCGCACCAGCGTGATGCGCCAGATCCGCGGCCGCTCGCCTGCGGCCTTCTCGAGATCGCCGGTCTTGCTGATCTTCTGGTTGTTGACGGCCAGGATGATGTCGCCTTTCTGGAAGCCGACATTGGCCGCCGCGGTATCGCCGCCGATATCAGTGATCACGACGCCTTCGGTGTCGGCGTCCAGACGCAGCTCGTCAGCGACCGCGGGCGTGATGGTCGAGACCTTCGCGCCCTGGAACGGCGAGCGAGCGGTGACGACGAGCTCGCTGCGCCCGGTATCGGGCGCGGTCTCCAGTGCCACGGTCAGCTTGATCGGCTTGCTGCCGCGCTGCACGTCGATCTGCGCGGTGCCGCCGAGCGGACGGGTTGCAAAACGGTAGTCGAAGGCGTTGGGATCATCGACGGTCTGGCCGTCGATGCCGGTGATGAGGTCGGAGGATTTCAGACCGGCCTTCGCTGCGGGGCCATTGGGCACCACGCTTGCGACCAACGCACCGGTCGGCGAGCGCAGGCCGAGGCTTTCCGCGATCTCCGGAGTCACCGCCTGCAATTTTGCCCCGAGCCACGGCCGCTTCACTGCCTTGCCGCCGCTCTTGGCTGATGCGACGACGACGCGCACCATGTTGGCGGGAATCGCAAAGCCGATGCCCTGCGAGCCGCCGGAGCGCGAATAGATTGCCGTGTTGATGCCGGCGAGCTTGCCGCTCATGTCGACCAGCGCGCCGCCGGAATTGCCGGGGTTGATCGGCGCATCGGTCTGGATGAAGAACTGGTAGTCGGTGATGCCGACTTGCGTGCGCGCCAGCGCCGAGATGATGCCGTGGGTCACGGTCTGGCCGACACCGAACGGATTGCCGATCGCCAGCACGACGTCGCCGACCAACAATTCATCGGAATTCGTGAAATCGAGGGTCGGAAATTTTTCCTTGGCGTCCTTCAGACGCAGCACGGCGAGATCGGTACGCGAATCCTTCAGCAGGATCTCGGCCTCGAACTCGCGCTTGTCCGACAGCGACACTTTCACCTGGTCCGCGCCTTCGATGACGTGGACGTTGGTGACGACGAGACCGGAGGCATCGACGATGACGCCGGAGCCGAGCGAGCGCTGCATCTGCTCGGGCTGCTGACCCGGCACGCCGAAGAAGCGGCGGAAAATCGGGTCGTCCAGCAGCGGATTGCGGTTCTGCACCACCTTGGCGGCATAGACGTTGACGACCGCGGGCTGCACCCGTTGCACGATCGGCGCATAGGACAGCCGCAGCTCGGCCGGCGATGACGGGACGCGGCGGTCCTGCGCTGAGGCCGGATTGAAATGGGCCGAAAAGGCTATGCACAAGGCCGTGAGGACGGCGGTCCAGGTCGATCGAAACATTCCTACCTCTCGGAAAAGACGCCGGAATATAGGCGCGTTCGCCCCTCAATAGAAGGGCGCGGGGCGGCAATATTCGGCCTCATTCCAACGGCTTGAGCCCGGAGCCAGGCGTGCGAAACGACAACTTGCCCCGGCGGGCGGATTGGCATGACACGCATCATCTTGCATGCTCGCTCTCGGTGGATTCGGTTGCGACGAATTTGCATCAGCGGGAACCAGCGCAACCGAAGGCTCGCCGTCGCGGGGCAGTCATCGACCGTTCTTAGGCTCTGCGCTTACGACCTGGGGAAGTTGGTCCAACCGATGGAGTGATGACATGAGCAGGACAAGAATTACAGCCACGGCGATTGGTCTCGCCGGCGCACTGGCAGCCTCGCAGGCCCAGGCCCAATCGGCAAGCAGCAGCGAGCAGGAGATCGCACTGCTGAAGCAGCAGTTGAAGATGCTGGAGCAGAAGCTCGACAAGCTCCAGAGTCAGACCGCGGCGAACACGGCGGCCGCGGCAAAAGCCAGGGCCGAAGCGAAGGCTGAAGCGAAGGCCGAAGCGCGTTCGGAGGCAAAGGCCGTCGTTGCCAACGCCAATGCGGCGATTCCCGTCAAGGGGCCGGCGCCGGCATCCGGCGTCGTCGTGACGATGCCGAACAACCGCCCGACGATCTGCACCGCCGACCAGGCCAATTGCGTCGCCATCACCAGCCGCCTGCATTACGATGTCGGCGGCTACGACTATCGTCCCAACACCGCGGCCACCGTGCCCCAGAAGCTCGATAGCGGCCAGAACGTTCGCCGTGCGCGCATCGGCGTCGCCGGCAAGTTCTTCAACGACTGGAACTTTGCGCTGGTCTACGATTTCGGCGGCTCCTCCGACGGATTCGGCGGCGCCGCACCGGGCTCGCTGCCGGGCGGCGGCCTCTCCGGCGTCGAGAATGCCTATATCAGCTACACCGGCCTGAAGCCGTTCGGCGGCAAGATGGCAATCGAGGCCGGCATCATGGATCTGCCATACACGCTCGACGAGGCGACGAGCTCAAACGACATCATGTTCATGGAACGCGCCTCACCCGGTGTTATCGCCACCAACATCGCCGCGGGCGACTTCCGCTCCGCGGCCGGTGCGCGCTGGTTCAACGACCAGCTCTGGATCGGCGGCTATGTCACGGGACCGTCGACCGGCGCGATCCATTCCGCATCGAGCGCTTCGCCGCCGGGCACGAGCGAGCAGTACGGCGCGGTGGCGCGCGTCGCCGGCAATCCCATCAGCGGCAAGGACTATTCGGTGCACATCGGCGCCGACGCGCAATGGCTGATCCAGCCGCCGCGCAACCTGATCGCCAACACGCAGACGGTCACGCTCAGCGATCGTCCGGAATTGCGTCTCGACCCGACCACGCTGATCTCCACCGGCGCCATCGCCAATGTCTCGGGCGCGCAGGTCTACAGCGTCGAAGCGGCCGCGACCTACGGGCCGCTCATCGTCCAGGGCGAGTACTTCTGGTACAACGTCGATCGCACCGCCAACACCGGCGTGCCGCTGGTCGGCGCACCGAGCCTGAAATTCCAGGGCGGCTATGCGCAGGCCGGCTACGTGCTGACGGGCGAGAGCCGGACTTACAATGCCGCGGCGGCGGCCTATTACGGCGTCAAGCCGGCGCATCCGTTCTCGCTCGACGGCGGCGGCTGGGGTGCGTGGGAAATCGCGGGGCGCTTCTCGACGATCGACCTCAATGACCAGCTCGCGACCGCGACCGGTGTCGCCGGCGGCCGGCAAACAGTCTACACCCTCGCGCTCAACTGGTACGTCAACGGCAATGTCCGATTCATGCTGGACTATCTGCACGGCACGGTGTCGCGACAGGCCTCGCCGGTCTCGACTGCCGATGTCGGCTCGAAGTTCGACGCGGTCGCGATGCGCACACAGTTCGCGTTCTGAGGCTCTGAACCCTCGTCCCGGGGCGCGCGGCGGCGCGAACCCGGGGCCCATAGCACCCTCGATGATCTACGCCGCGCGCTTCGGCTTCCTCTCCACCACCGGCGGCGGCGCGCAAGACAGCCGTTCCTGATGACTCTCGCCCCAGGCCTTCAGAATGTCGATGACAGGCCTGAGGCTCTCGCCGAGCTCGGACAGGCAATATTCCACGCGCGGCGGCACCTCGGCATAGACCTTGCGGATGACCAGCTTGTCCTCCTCCAGCGCGCGCAGCTGTTTGGTGAGCATGCGCTGGGTGATGCCGGGCATCCGGCGGCGCAATTCGCCGAAGCGCTGGGTGCCGCTCTGGAGGTGGTAGAGGATCACGCCCTTCCACTTGCCGTCGATCAGGTCCAGCGTCGCCTCGACCGAGCAGCCGGGACGACGGGCAAAATTGCGCCGCTTCATGCGTGTTTTCCCAATAGTATCCAAACAGGGACTATATCCCCGAATTTACAGTACTTGCCAATTTGAAGCCAGGGCGACAGTTAGGGCGGCAGGCGAACAGCTCATCTGATGGAGACAAGCCATGAAGGCCGTCGGCTACAAAAGATCGCTTCCAATCGAGGATGCGGATTCACTGATCGATTTCGAGACCGCCAAGCCCGAGCCCGGGGGGCGCGACATCCGCGTCGCCGTGAAGGCGATCTCGGCCAATCCGGTCGATTACAAGGTACGCAAGCGCGCGAGCCCGCCCGAAGGCGAGACCAAGATCCTCGGCTATGACGCGGCCGGCGTGGTCGATGCCGTCGGCCCGGACGTGACGCTCTTCAAACCGGGCGACGAGGTGTTCTACGCCGGCTCGATCCTGCGCCAAGGCACCAACGCCGAATTCCACCTGGTCGACGAGCGCATCGTCGGCAACAAGCCGAAGAGCCTGTCGTTCGCGCAGGCCGCCGCCCTTCCCCTCACCTCCATCACCGCTTGGGAGCTGCTGTTCGACCGGCTCGGCGCGATCCCCGGCAAGAGCGTCGATCCGCGCACACTCCTGATCACGGGCGGCGCCGGTGGGGTCGGCTCGATCCTGATCCAGCTCGCCCGTCGCCTCACCGGGCTGACAGTACTTGCCACCGCCACGCGGCCAGAGTCGCAGAAATGGTGCCTCGATCTCGGCGCACATGCCGTGATCGACCACGGCAAGCCCATGAAGGAGCAGATCGAGAAGCTGAAGCTGCCGCCGGTCGCGCTGGTCGCAAGCCTCACCTTCACCGACCAGCACTACAAGGCGATTGCGGACTTCATGGCCCCGCAGGGCAGGTTCGGCCTGATCGACGATCCTCCGGAATTCACCATGAGCACCTTCAAGGGCAAGGCCATCTCGGTGCACTGGGAATCGATGTTCACGCGCTCCTCGTTCCAGACACCAGACATGATCGCGCAGCATCATCTGCTCAATGATGTCGCCGATCTCATCGACAAGGGCGTGCTGCGCACCACGCTCGACCAGACCTTCGGCACGATCAACGCCGCCAACCTCAAGCGAGCCCATGCGCTGCTCGAGAGCGGCAAGTCGCGCGGCAAGATCGTGCTGGAGGGGTGGTAAAGGCTTCGTCGGGTGGGTTAGCCGAAGGCGAAACCCACCCGCCTTTGAAACCGCGACACGGACAGTGGAATCTACCCGACACCTCCGCTGCTACGTCTTCGCCATCCCCCGCTCGATGAAGCCCTTGGCGAGCGCGTGATAGATGCCCTCCTCGCAGACCAGTCGCGAGACGAGATGCGCGATCAGGGCGGCCGCCATCAACGGCACGACCATGCCGTGATTGTCCGTCATCTCCGTGACGATGACGAAGGCGGTGATCGGCGCCTGCACCACCCCGGCGAAATAGGCGACCATACCGAGCAGCATGATTGCACCGAGCGGCGCGTCGTGGAAGAAAGAGGCGACATTGCATCCGATCCCGGCACCGACGGCGAGCGAGGGCGCGAAGATGCCGCCCGGAATGCCGCTGATCGCGGCGAACGTCGTCGCCATCATCTTGAGGATGCCGAAATCCTGCGGCAGCGGCGCGCCCTGCTCCAGCGCCGTTTTCACCTGCTGATAGCCAGTGCCGTAAACGGTGTCGCCGGAGGCGAGGCCGCAGAGCGCGACGGCGAGACCGCAGGCGAAGGCGAACCAGAGCGGGTGGTCCTTCATCGCGCGCCCGACCGGCCCTTTGAATCCCCGCGCCGTGGCGATGACGATGCGGCTGAACAATCCGCCTGCGAGACCCCCGATCATGCCACAGACGGGCACGGCCAGCCAATCGATCCCGCGCGCCAGCGACATCGCGCTACTGCCGAAATAAGCGTAATTGCCGGCCAGCGCGAGCGACGTCAGGCCGGCCGCGATGACCGCAGCAATGATGAGACTGGATGTGCGGGTCTCGAAAGCGCGGCTCATCTCCTCGATACCGAACACGATCCCCGCCAGCGGCGTGTTGAACGCGGCGGCAACGCCGGCGGCCGCTCCGGCCAGGATCAGGCCTGGCTGGCGGCGCGGCGACACGCGGCCAAGTGCGAACATGATGGACGCGCCGACCTGGACGGTCGGCCCTTCCCGGCCGACCGAGCCGCCACAGAGCAGGCCGAACAAAGTGAGGATCACCTTCCCAACCGCGATCCGCATCGAGACCAGACTTTCGCGCGCGGATTGGTCGGTCAGATGCCGGGCGGCGATCGCCTGCGGGATGCCGCTGCCCTGCGCATTCGGGAACAGGCGGATGGTCAGATAGGCCGACAGCATGAATCCGAGCGGCGTAATCGCCAGCACGATATAGCGCGACTTCGCCAGCAAGAACGCGAAGGCCTGCTGTGCCAGATCGGCGGCCTGCGCCAGCGCCACGGCCGCTGCGCCGACGGCCACGCCGCCGAGCAGGAAAATCGCCCGCCGGCGCCAGCGTGCATAGGTCAGGCGGATGCGCCGCTTGTCGCGAGTGGAGAAGGTCCGGAGCATGGAGGCTTAATCTAGCCGATCGTGCCCCGAACCAAAAGCCAGACAGCTGACGCGCGGGCGCTCAGGCGATGGTGTTGACGATACCGCCCTCCGCGCGCAGCGCGGCGCCGTTCGTGGCGGATGCCTCCTTCGAGGCGACATAGACCACCATGTTGGCGATCTCCTCCACGCTGGCGAAGCGCTGAATCAGCGAGCTGGGGCGATGCTGCCTAACGAAGTTGGCCGCGGCCTCGTCCACCGACTGTCCATTCTGCTTGGCGAGATCCTTGACGAACGTCTCGACGCCTTCCGACATGGTCGGGCCCGGCAGCACGGAGTTGACCGTGACGCCGGTGCCGCGGGTGAGCTGCGCTAGGCCGCGCGCGACAGACAGCTGGGCCGTCTTGGTCATGCCGTAATGGATCATCTCGACGGGAATGTTGAGCCCGGACTCCGAGGAGATGAAGACGATGCGGCCCCAGTTGCGCTCGAGCATGCCCTTCATGTACGCGCGCGACAGCCGCACGCCGCTCATAACGTTGACCTCGAAGAAGCGGGTCCAGTCCTCGTCCGGGATCTCGAAGAAATCCTTGGGCTCGAAGATGCCGGCATTGTTGATGAGAATGTCGACCTCGGGCAGCGCCGCAACCAGCGCCTTGCAGCCCGCAGCGGTCGAGACGTCGGCGGCGATGCCGCGGACCTTGACGCCCGTCCCTTCCAGCTTGCGCACGGCAGCGTCAACCTTGTCCTGGCCGCGGCCGTTGATGACGACGCTGGCGCCGGAGGCTGCCAAACCCTTGGCGATGGCGTGGCCGATGCCGGCGGTCGAGCCGGTCACGATGGCGGTCTTTCCGGAAAGGTCGATGTTCATGCGCTGCCTCCAAGGCTGATGACGGAGATATCGGGAGCGACCTGTGATGCCGCAATCGGGCTCACCGACGCGTGAGGGAGCGCCCGGACACGGGCGAATCCACCCAACGCATCCAAAAAAAACGGCGCCCGGAAAGGCGCCGCTGTCAATTCATAGCCGCTGACTGGCTCAGGCCGCCTCGGCTTCCTTTTCCTGCACCGGGCCAGAATCCTGGCCCTTGGCATCGACGTCGCGATCGACGAACTCGATCACGGCCATCGCGGCATTGTCGCCGTAGCGGAAGCCGGCCTTGATGATGCGGGTGTAGCCGCCCTGGCGGTCCTTGTAGCGGGGCGCGAGCACGTCGAACAGCTTCTTGACCTGGTCCTTGTCGCGCATCTCGGAGATCGCCTGGCGGCGCATCGAGAGTCCGCCCTTCTTGCCGAGGGTGACCAGCTTCTCCACGATCGGGCGCAATTCCTTCGCCTTCGGCAGCGTGGTGACGATCTGCTCGTGCTTGATCAGCGCGGCCGCCATGTTTGCGAACATCGCGCGGCGATGCTCGGCCGTGCGGTTGAGCTTCCGATGAACCTTGCCGTGACGCATGTGTTTATTCCTTACATATGAACTGCCGCGACGGTTCGTCGGACATGTTGCTCAGGTGGGCTGCCTGCGTTCGCCCGGTCGTCATTCCGGGGCGGCTCGCAGAGCCGAACCCGGAATCTCGAGGTTCCGGGTTCGATGCTCCAGGGCCACGCTTCGCGTGGTCCCTTCGCATCGCCCCGGAACGACAAATTGTTAGTAATGATCCTCGAAGCGCTTGGCGAGCTCGTCGATGTTCTCCGGCGGCCAGCCCGGCACTTCCATGCCGAGATGCAGCCCCATCTGGGCCAGCACTTCCTTGATCTCGTTCAGCGACTTGCGGCCGAAGTTCGGGGTGCGGAGCATTTCCGCCTCGCTCTTCTGCACGAGGTCGCCGATGTAGACGATGTTGTCGTTCTTCAAGCAGTTGGCCGAACGCACCGACAGCTCGAGCTCGTCCACCTTCTTGAGGAAGGCCGGGTTGAAGGCGAGGTCCGGGATGATCTCCTGGGCGACTTCCTTGCGCGGCTCTTCGAAGTTGACGAACACGTTGAGCTGATCCTGCAGGATGCGGGCGGCATAAGCCACCGAATCGTCCGGCGTGATCGCGCCATTGGTCTCGATCGTCATGGTCAGCTTGTCGTAGTCGAGGATCTGGCCCTCGCGGGTGTTCTCGACCTTGTAGGAGACCTTGCGGACCGGCGAGTACAGGCTGTCGACCGGGATCAGGCCGATCGGCGCGTCCTCAGGACGGTTGCGTTCGGCGGGCACGTAACCCTTGCCGGTGGAAACCGTGAACTCCATGCGGATCTCTGCGCCCTCGTCGAGCGTGCAGATCTGCAGATCGGGGTTCAGCACGACCACGTCGCCGACGGTCTGGATGTCGCCGGCGGTGACGACACCCGGGCCCTGCTTCTTCACGACCATGCGCTTGGGGCCTTCGCCCTGCATCTTGATCGAGATGTCCTTGATGTTCAGCACGATGTCGGTGACGTCCTCACGGACGCCCGCGATCGAGGAGAACTCGTGCAGCACGCCGTCGATGTGCACCGACTGCACCGCCGCGCCCTGGAGCGAGGAGAGCAGGATCCGGCGCAGCGCGTTGCCGAGGGTCTGACCGAAACCACGCTCGAGCGGCTCGGCGACGATGGTCGCAAAACGCGAGGGATCGCTGCCGGGCGTGACCTGGAGCTTGTTCGGCCGAATCAGTTCTTGCCAATTTTTCTGGATCGTCACTGTTTCACCCATACAGGCCAGTCAATTTGACAGTTCAAATACTGGCGTTGGAGAAAGGCCGCAGATCATTCCCGCGGCTTTAAGCAAAGTCATCGCGGGCGCCGATGCGCCCGCAACTTGGTATCAAACGCGCCGACGCTTGCGGGGACGGCAACCGTTGTGCGGAATCGTGGTCACGTCACGGATCGAGGTGACGGTGAAGCCCGCGGCCTGGAGCGCGCGGAGCGCCGATTCGCGGCCCGAACCGGGGCCGGCCACTTCGACTTCCAGCGTGCGCATGCCGTGCTCCTGCGCCTTCTTGGAGACGTCTTCTGCGGCGACCTGCGCGGCGTACGGGGTCGACTTGCGCGAGCCCTTGAAACCCATCGTGCCGGCCGAGGACCAGGCAATCGTGTTGCCCTGCGCGTCGGTGATGGTGATGGTCGTGTTGTTGAACGACGAGTTCACATGCGCGACGCCGGAGGCGATGTTCTTGCGCTCACGACGACGAACGCGGGTGGCTTCCTTGCCCATTGAGTCCCTTTCCTGAAGATCTCAAACGCCGCCGTAATGCCAGCGGCTACACCTGTGGAAGCAAATAGTGAGTAGCGAATGGCGAATAGGGATGCTCCCTACTCGCCATTCGCCATTCCTATTCGCGAGTTTACTTCTTCTTGCCGGCGATGGCCTTGGCCGGACCCTTGCGCGTGCGCGCATTGGTGTGGGTGCGCTGGCCGCGCACCGGCAGACCGCGACGATGACGCAGGCCGCGATAGCAGCCGAGGTCCATCAGACGCTTGATGTTGATACCGACCTCGCGACGCAGATCGCCCTCGACGAGATAGTCGCGGTCGATGACTTCGCGGATCTGGAGCACTTCGGCGTCGCTGAGCTGATTGACGCGACGATCCACGGGGATCTTCACCTTCTCCAGGATCTCACTGGCGATCTTCTGACCGATGCCATGGATGTACTGGAGCGCGATCAGCACGCGCTTGTTGGTGGGAATGTTCACGCCGGCAATACGGGCCACGGCCTTCTCTCCTGTCGCCGATCCTCGTCAGGATCGGGCTTTAAGTGCTTGTGTTCTCGGGCAGGTGTTCACAAACGCGAACACGACGCCCACCCCCGGTCTTCCTGGGGCCCGGCATCGTCTGAAACTATCCGACTTGGATGCGGGGCTTATTAGGGGATTCCAGGGGCTTTCGTCAACCGCTGCTAGCCCTTGGCTCGCTTTTTCGTGACCTTTTTTGCGCTCTTTTTGGCACCCTTTTTGACGGCCTTCCTGGCGGTCGCTTTTGCGGCCTTTTTGGCCGCTTTCTTGGTCGCCGCTTTGGTAGCAGTCTTGGTAGCAGCCTTGGAACCCCTCACGGGCTTCTTGACCGCCTTTTTGGCGGCCTTGGCCGATTTGGCCGCCTTTTTGGCTGCCTTCGCCGGCTTTTTGGCCGATTTCTTCGCCGCCTTGGCCTTTTTGGCCGGCGCAGCCTTGGCCGCGCTTCTAGAGTGGGCCTTGGGCTCGACCGCGCCGAGCGCCAGAAGCTGGCGGTGGATGGCGCGGGTGACCTCGTCGATGGCCATCATGCCGTCAATGGTCGAGAGCTTGCGACGCTCGGAATAGTAGTGAATCAGCGGTTCCGTCTGGGTGCGGTAGCTGGCAAGCCGCTTGGTCAGGACCTCCGGGGTGTCGTCGACCCGAACCTCCTCGCCGCGCTCGCGCATCTGTGCGACACGGGTCTCGACGCGGTTCAAGAGCGCGCTCTCGTTGACGCGGAGCTCGATCACGGCGTCGAGCTTGAGATGCTTCTGCTTGAGCAGCTCATCCAGCGCCGCGGCCTGCGGGACGGTGCGCGGGAAACCATCGAGGATGAAGCCGTTCCTGGCGTCCGGCTGGTCGATCCGGTCGGAGATGATTCCGACCACGACCTCGTCCGGAACGAGGCCGCCGCTGGCCATGATCTCCTTGGCCTTCAGCCCGACCGGCGTTCCGGCCGCAACCGCGGCACGCAGCATCTCGCCGGTCGAGAGCTGGACGATGCCATAGCGCTGCACCAAGAGTTGCGCCTGGGTCCCTTTGCCCGACCCCGGCGGTCCCAGAAGTATAATTCTCATCGGCGTACGCCCCCCGGATTGGTGAGCGATACGTCGCGCACCTGTGCTTTGATATCAAGAGCGGTGCAAACCACAACCAGCGCAGCACCACCGTTGACGACCATACTATAAGGCAGACCGATCCGGTAAAGGTCGAACACCTCCGGAATCAACTGCAACGCAGTCAGGTAGACGGCTCCGATGACCGTCGTCAATGACACGACGCGATCGAGATAGGCGGCAGTCGCCTCGCCGGGCGCGACACCGGAAATGATGCCGTCACGTTGCGCCAGGGATTTGGCCGTGTATTCGGGATCGATGACATAGGCGGTGTAGACGAAGGCCAGCACGAACACCGCGACGGATACGAGGATGAGGTGCGCCGGCTGCCCCAGCTGAAGATGGCGATAGGCCGCGGCGACCAAGGGGTGATCGGCACCAATGACGAGGCCCGCAAGGGCGAGCGGGAGAAAGAAGATCCATGGCGCCATGGTGACCGGAATCAGGAACCCCGCGCTGTTGAGCTTGATCGGCAGCACCGCTTCGCGCACCGGCAGTTGCCGCGCGCCGACATTGAGCGCGCCGAACTCGACCCGAACATTTCGCCGTGCGCCTTCGACGAGCACGATCACAGCGATGGTCGCGATCCAGAACACGGCGTGGAAGAACACGAGGTAGCCCGAGACCATCCCGCTCCGCACGGCATCTGCGATGCCGGCGACGTCTCGCGGCAGGGAGGCGAGCATGCCGACACTCAAGATCAGCGCCAGACCGTTGCCGATGCCGTAGCGGGTGATCTGTTCGCTCAGCCACACCAGCACAAAGACGCCGCCAATCATCGAGGCCGTGGCCGTCATCACGAACCAGCCGTCGGGATCCCTGACGAGCTGCGGAATGGAGATCAGCGCGGAGGAGATGCCGAAAGCCTGAAAGGCGGCAAGAGCCAGCGTGAGTCCCAGCGTAGCGCGGGCCACCTTGCGCCGGCCGTCCTCGCCCGACCGCTCGAGCGAACTCAGGCCGCGCCACACCAACGACAGCAACCGGACAAAGATCGCCGCAGTCAGATAGGGAACGAGGCCGAGCGAAAACGGCGAAAGGCGGCCGTTGAAATCGGGTAGTGACGAGAAACGCGAAACATCCAACCCCGCAATCGGGATCTGCGTGCCCAGCCTGAAGAGGAGAAGCGCGCCGATCGTGAAAGCGATTCGGCGCGCGAGCTCCCGGCTCATCTACGGCGGCCGCGCAGCTTGGACTTCCGGATCAGGCCTTCATACTGATGGGCCAGAAGATAGCCCTGGACCTGCGCCACCGTATCCATGGTGACACTGACGACGATCAGCAGCGAGGTGCCGCCGAAATAGAACGGTACCGACGCATAGGAGATCAGGATCTCGGGAATCAGGCAGACGATCGCCAGATAAATCGCGCCGAGCACGGTAATGCGCGACAGCACGTAGTCGATATATTCGGCGGTGCGCTCGCCAGGACGGATGCCCGGAATGAAGCCGCCGTGCTTCTTCAGATTGTCCGCGGTCTCGGTCGGGTTGAACACGATCGCGGTGTAGAAGAAGGCGAAGAACACGATCAGCGCCAGATACATGATCAGGAACAGCGGGCGACCATGGCCGAGCTGGGTGTTGATCCACTGGAACCATTCCGGCCCGCTGCCCGCATTGAAGTTCGCCACCGTGGTCGGCAGCAAGAGCAGCGAGGACGCGAAGATCGGCGGGATCACGCCCGAGGTGTTGAGCTTGAGCGGCAGATGCGAGGACTGGCCCTCGAACATCTTGTTGCCGACCTGGCGCTTCGGATATTGGATCAGGAGGCGGCGCTGCGCGCGCTCCATGAACACGATGAAGGCGATCACGGCGACGGCCATGATGATGACGACCAGGATCAGGCCGGTCGACATCGCACCCTGCCGGCCGAGCTCGAGCATGCTGGCGAGCGCCGCGGGCAGCTCGGCGACGATGCCGGCGAGAATGATCAGCGAGATGCCGTTGCCGATGCCACGCGAGGTGATCTGCTCGCCCAGCCACATCAGGAACATGGTGCCGCCGGTCAGCGTAATCGCCGTGGACAGGCGGAAGAACATTCCGGGCTCGCTGACGACGTTGCCGGCGCCTTCGAGACCTACCGCGATCCCGTAGGACTGGAATGCGGCCAGGATGACCGTCAGATAGCGGGTGTACTGATTCAGCGTCTTGCGGCCTGCCTCGCCTTCCTTCTTCAGCGCCTCGAGCTGCGGCGAGACGGTGGTGAGGAGCTGGATGATGATCGAGGCCGAGATGTACGGCATGATGTTCAGCGCAAAGATCGCCATGCGGTGGATGCCGCCGCCGGCGAACATGTTGAACATGCCGAGGATGCCGCCCGCCTGCGATCGGAACACCTGTTCCCAGATGTTCGGATCGATGCCGGGCAGCGGGATGTAGGTCCCGAGCCGATAAACGAGCAGCGCACCCAGGGTGAACCAGATGCGCTTCTTCAGTTCGTCGGCCTTGGCAAACGCGCCGAAATTGAGATTGGCTGCCAGTTGTTCCGCTGCAGAGACCATCTTGGACTTTCTCCCGCCGCCTGTTGCGCCGTCATGCCCGCGGCCGGGCTACTTTAGCGGACGCCGGACATTATCTGGGGCTCGGCTTCGATAAGTCCACGTCCCGCATGCGTAAAGGCCCGCGAGCCGCGGGCCAATGACGCAGTTGTTACGCCGCCTCGCCTTCTTCCTTGGCAGGGGCGAGGATCTTCACCGAGCCGCCGGCCTTCTCGACCGCCGCGATTGCGGTCTTGGTGGCGCCATGCACTTCGATGTTGAGCTTGGACTTGAGCTCGCCGCGGCCGAGCAGCCGCAGGCCGCCCTTGGCGCGGCGCAACACGCCGCCCTTCACCAGGGCCTCGACGTTCACGACGCTGCCGGCGTCGATCTTCTTGGCATCGACCGCTTCCTGGAGCCGGTCGAGATTGATCTCGGCGAACTCGATGCGGAAGATGTTGTTGAAGCCGCGCTTGGGCAGACGGCGATGCATCGGCATCTGGCCGCCTTCGAAACCCTTGATGCGTACGCCCGAACGCGCGGTCTGGCCCTTGCCGCCGCGGCCGGATTGCTTGCCTTTGCCGGAACCGATGCCGCGGCCGACGCGCATACGCTTCTTGCGCGAGCCGGCGTTGTCGGCGATATCGCTGAGCTTCATCGCCCTTCTCCTTGTGTCTTGCGCACGATCTTCACCGAAAACCGCTTCCCGCTCTTCGGGATCGTGCGCCCTTGCTTACTTCTCGTCGACGATGCGGACGAGATGGTGAACCTTCTCGATCATGCCGCGGACCGCCGGGGTGTCCGGCAGTTCGCTGATACGGCCGATCTTGTTGAGCTTGAGCCCGATCAGCGTCGAACGCTGCGAGTGATGGCGGCGGATCGCGCTGCCGGTCTGCTCAAGCTTGATCGTCTTTGCGGCCTTGGCCATCGTGGTCTACTCCGAAAAGCTTCCGTTAGTCGGCAGCCGCCTCTGCGTCGCCACCGATACGGCGGGACTGGAGGGTGGACACCTTGATGTTGCGGCGGGCAGCGACCGAGCGCGGCGAATCCTGATGCTTCAGCGCGTCAAAGGTCGCGCGCACCATGTTGTACGGGTTCGACGAGCCGATCGACTTCGCCACAACGTCCTGGACGCCGAGCGTTTCGAACACGGCGCGCATCGGACCGCCGGCGATGATGCCGGTACCGGCCGGAGCTGCACGCAGGTAGACACGGCCCGCGCCATGACGGCCGGCGATGTCGTGATGGAGCGTGCGGCCCTCGCGCAGCGACACGCGCGTCAGGTTGCGCTTGGCGGACTCGGTTGCCTTGCGGATCGCCTCGGGCACCTCGCGCGCCTTGCCGTGACCGAAGCCGGCACGACCCTTCTGGTCGCCGATCACGACCAGCGCTGCGAAACCGAAGCGCTTGCCGCCCTTGACGACCTTGGCCACGCGGTTGATGTGGACGAGCTTGTCGACGAACTCGCTGTCGCGCTCCTCGCGCTCCCTGCGTTCACGTCCGCCGCCGCGTTGATCGCGTCCACCACGTTGTTCGCGTTCAGCTGCCATGGTTTTTCCAATCCTTCAGAGGCTTGCGCCCCAATCCTCAAATTCTGTTAGAAGCTCAGCCCACTCTCACGCGCCGCGTCGGCCAGAGCCTTGACGCGCCCGTGGTAGAGATAGCTGCCGCGATCGAACACGACTTCCTTGACGCCCTTCTCGGCCGCGCGCTCGGCCAGCAACTTGCCGACCGCCTTCGCCGCATCGATGTCGGCGCCGGTCTTGCCACCGTCGCGCATCGACTTCTCGAGCGAGGAGGCGGAGGCCAGCGTCTCGCCCTTCAGGTCGTCGATGACCTGGGCATAGATGTGCTTGGACGAGCGGAACACTGACAGGCGCGGACGGCCGCCGGCGGAACGGCGCAGCTTCAGCCGCACACTCCGCTTGCGCCGGGCATTCGTAACCTTGGCTTTCGACATGACCGGCTCCGTTACTTCTTCTTGCCTTCCTTGCGGAAGATGAATTCGCCCACATACTTCACGCCCTTGCCCTTGTAGGGCTCCGGCGGACGATAGGAGCGAATCTCGGCGGCGACCTGGCCGACGCGCTGGACGTCGCTGCCCGCCACCGTGATCTCGGTCGGCTTCGGCACCGTGATCGTGATCCCCTCGGGGATCGGATAGATCACGTCGTGGCTGTAGCCGAGCGCGAGTTGCAGGTTCTTGCCCTGCATCGCGGCGCGATAGCCGACGCCGGTGATCTCGAGCTTCTTCTCGAAGCCCTTGGTGACGCCTTCGACCAGATTCGCGACCTGGGCGCGAGCGGTACCGTACAGCGCCCGCGCGCGGTTGGTCTCGGTCCGCGGCTTGACCTTGACCTGGCCGTTCTCGAGCTTCACCTCGACGTCGTCATGGACGATGAACTGAAGCTGGCCCTTCGGCCCCTTCATCTTGACGGTCTGCCCATCAACGGTCGCGGTAACGCCCGACGGCACCGGGACAGGCCTTTTGCCAACACGTGACATGGATCGAAAATCCTTCTCAGAACACCGTGAAGAGGACTTCACCGCCCACATTCGCGTCGCGCGCGCTGTGGTCGGCCATGATCCCCTTCGGCGTCGACAACACCGAAATGCCGAGTCCGTTGTTCACCCGCGGCAGGTTCTTCACCGAAGCGTAGACGCGACGCCCCGGCTTGGAAACGCGCTCAATCTCGCGGATGACGGGCTCGCCGTCGAAATACTTCAGCTCGATCTCGATCTCGCTGCGGCCCGAGGAATGCTCGAGCGTAGCGTAACCGCGGATGTAGCCCTCGGCCTTCAGAACCTCGAGCACGTTCTCGCGCATCTTCGAGCCAGGCGTGGAGACCTTGGTCTTCGAGCGCATCTGCGCGTTGCGGATACGGGTGATCAGATCGCTGATTGGATCGTGCGTTGACATCTAAACGACCCTCCTTACCAGCTGGACTTCACGAGGCCCGGGACCATGCCCTTCGAGCCAAGGTCGCGCAGCGCGATACGGGACAGCTTGTTCTTGCGGTAGTTCGAGCGCGGGCGGCCCGACAGCTCGCAGCGCAGGCGGATGCGGGTCGCCGACGAGTTACGCGGCATTTCCGCCAGCTTCAGGGTGGCGGCGAACCGCTCTTCCATCGGCAGCGTCTTGTCGGCGATGATCGCCTTCAACCGCTCGCGCTTCGGTGCGGCATTCTTCACCATCCGCTTGCGCCGGTTGTTCTTCTCGACTGAACTCTTCTTTGCCATGCTTGGCTCCTGGGTATCCGCGTTTGAGAGGCTTTAGGTCAGCGTCTCACTGCCGGAACGGGAAATTGAAAGCGGTCAACAAGGCCCTCGCCTCTTCGTCGGTCTTGGCCGTGGTGCAGACGGTGATGTCCATACCGCGGGCTTCCGTGACCTTGTCGAAGTCGATCTCGGGGAAAATGATATGCTCCTTGATGCCGAGCGAATAGTTGCCGCGGCCGTCGAAGCTCTTCGGGTTCAGGCCGCGGAAGTCGCGGACGCGCGGCAGCGCGACCGTCACCAGGCGATCGATGAACTCGTACATGCGGGCCTTGCGCAGCGTGACCTTGCAGCCGATCGGCTGGTTCTCGCGCAGCTTGAAGGTCGCGATCGCGATACGCGAATAGGTCACGATCGCCTTCTGGCCAGCGATCTGGGTCAGCTCGGCAGCGGCGGTCTCGGCCTTCTTGCGGTCGTTGACGGAATCGCCAACGCCCATGTTCAGCACGACCTTGTCCAGACGCGGAACCTGCATCACGTTCTCGTAACCGAACTTCTCGGTCAGAGCCGTGCGGATATTCGCATCATATTCCGCGCGCAGGCGCGGCGTGTAAGCGGCCTCAGCCATCGATCTCAGCTCCCGAGCTCTTGGCGATGCGGACCTTCTTGCCGTCCGCCAGAATCTTGAATCCGATGCGGGTCGGCTTTCCGTCCTTGCCGACATACGCGATGTTGGACAGTTGGATCGGCGCCTCTTTCGAGATGATGCCGCCCTCCTGGGCCTGCGTCTGCTTCTGGTGACGCTTGACCACGTTGATGCCGCGCACGAGCGCGGTACCGGCGTCGGGGCGCACCTCGAACACTTCGCCGGTGCGGCCCTTGTCGCGGCCGGTCAGCACGACGACCTTGTCGCCCTTGCGGATCTTCGCAGCCATCACAGCACCTCCGGCGCGAGCGAGATGATCTTCATGTGGTTCTTGGCGCGCAACTCGCGCGGCACCGGCCCGAAGATACGGGTGCCGACCGGCTCGGACTGGTTGTTGATCAGCACGGCGGCGTTGCGGTCGAAGCGGATGACCGAACCGTCGGCGCGGCGAATGTCCTTGCGGACGCGCACCACGACGGCCTTCATCACGTCGCCCTTCTTCACCTTGCCACGCGGAATCGCTTCCTTGATCGACACGACGATGATGTCGCCGATCGTGGCGTAGCGGCGCTTGGAGCCTCCGAGCACCTTGATACACATCACACGGCGTGCGCCAGAATTGTCGGCCACGTCGAGGTTGGTCTGCATCTGAATCATTGATGCACCTCGTCCTCTTTCTCTTTGCGCCAGCCCAGCCGGCGCTCAACATTTCCCTGAAGTCAGTCGGCTAGAGCCAACAGATCAGGCGCTTTTCTTGTGTTCGCCCCGGATCACGACCCAGCGCTTCAACTTCGAAATCGGCTTCGTTTCCTCGATCCACACCATATCGCCCGGCTTGAACTCGTTGCTCTCGTCGTGCGCATGGTAGTTCTTCGACCGGCGGATGGTCTTCTTGTAGATCGGGTGCGTGAAGCGGCGATCGACACGCACCACAATGGTCTTGGCTTGCTTGTCGCTGACGACCACGCCCTGCAAAGTACGTTTCGGCATCTTCGTAAGCCTCTTACTTCTTCTTGGCGCGCGTCTGCGCGGCGACGGTCTTGATCCGGGCGATGTCACGGCGGGCCTCGCGCAGGCGCGAGGTGTTCTCGAGCTGCCCGGTGGCGCGCTGGAAGCGCAGGTTGAAGCGCTCCTTCTTCAGATTCAGGATGGCGTCATCCTGCTGGTCGGGGCTCATCGCGCGGATGTCTTCGATCTTCATCTGGGCCATGGCCATTACTCCGCAATGCGCTCGACGAAGCGCGTCTTGATCGGCAGCTTGGCCGCCGCCAGGGTCAGCGCCTCACGCGCCGTCTGGGTGTTGACGCCGTCGATCTCGAACAGCACGCGGCCAGGCTTGACGCGCGCGACCCACAGTTCCGGCGAACCCTTGCCGGAGCCCATGCGGACTTCGGCCGGCTTCTTCGACACCGGTACGTCGGGGAACACGCGGATCCAGACGCGGCCGGCGCGTTTCATGTGGCGGGTCAGCGCGCGGCGGGCAGCTTCGATCTGGCGCGCGGTGACGCGCTCAGGTTCGGTCGCCTTCAGGCCGAACTGGCCGAACGCCAACGTCGCGCCCGAAGACGCAACGCCGTGGATGCGGCCCTTGTGCGCCTTCCGGAACTTCGTTTTCTTAGGTTGCATCATGGCTTTAAGCCCTCAAATTCCTGGTGCAGATCAGGCTGCAGCCGTATCGCGGCGCTGACGGCCACCACGATCGCCACTACCACCCGTCTCGCCTTCGGCCATTCTCTTGTCCTGGGCCATCGGATCGTGCTCGAGGATCTCGCCCTTGAAGATCCAGACCTTGACGCCGCAGGTGCCGAAGGTCGTGAACGCGGTCGCAACGCCGTAGTCGATGTCGGCGCGCAGCGTGTGCAGCGGCACGCGACCTTCGCGATACCACTCCATGCGCGCGATTTCCGCGCCGCCCAGACGTCCCGAGCAGTTGATGCGGATGCCTTCCGCGCCGAGACGCATCGCCGACTGCACGGCGCGCTTCATGGCGCGGCGGAACGCCACGCGGCGCTCCAGCTGCTGCGCGATCGACTCGGCCACCAGCGTCGCGTCGAGCTCCGGCTTGCGGATCTCGACGATGTTGATGACGACGTCGGACGAGGTGATGTCCGCGACCTTCTTGCGCAGCTTGTCGATGTCAGCGCCCTTCTTGCCGATCACCACGCCCGGACGGGCCGAGTGGATGGTGACGCGGCACTTCTTGTGCGGACGCTCGATCACGATGCGGGCGACGGCCGCCTGCTTGAGCTCCTTGTGCAGGATCTCGCGGATCTTGACGTCCTCGTGCAGCAGCTTGCCGTATTCCTGCTTGCCGGCGAACCAGCGGGAATCCCAGGTCCGGTTGATGCCGAGACGCAGACCGATCGGATTGATCTTTTGACCCATCGTGTTCTCCTGCGCCCTTAAGCGGCTTCAGCTTCGACCTGACGAACGATGATCGTCAGTTGCGAAAACGGTTTGTAGACACGGCCCGAGCGGCCGCGGCCGCGGGCGGCAAAGCGCTTCATCACGAGCCCGTTGCCGACAAAGGCCTGCGCCACGACGAGATCGTCGACGTCGAGGTCATGGTTGTTCTCGGCATTGGCGATAGCCGATTCCAGGCACTTCTTGACGTCAACCGCGATCCGCTTGCGCGAAAACTGCAGGTCGGCGAGCGCGGCAGACGCCTTCCGGCCGCGAATGAGCTGGGCGACCAGGTTGAGCTTCTGCGGGCTCACCCGCAGCATCCGGGCGACCGCCTTGGCCTCGTTCTCGGCGAGGCTCCGTTCGCGCTTAGGTTTGCTCATCGTTTAATCCTCAAGCCTTCTTGGCTTTCTTGTCGCCGGAGTGGCCATGGAAGGTCCGGGTCGGCGAAAACTCGCCGAACTTGTGACCGACCATTTCCTCGTTGACCGCCACCGGCACGTGCTTCTGACCGTTGTAGACGCCGAAGGTCAGGCCGACGAACTGCGGCAGGATCGTCGAGCGACGGCTCCAGATCTTGATGACGTCATGACGGCCGGACGCGCGCGCGGCATCTGCCTTCTTGAGCAGAGAGCCCTCGACGAAAGGGCCTTTCCAGACTGAACGAACCATGTCCGGCGTTCCTTACTTCTTCCGCTTGTGGCGGCTTAGGAGAATGAATTTGTTGGTCGACTTGTTGGTGCGGGTCTTCTTGCCCTTGGTCGGCTTGCCCCACGGAGTGACCGGGTGGCGACCGCCCGAGGTACGACCTTCACCACCGCCGTGCGGATGGTCGATCGGGTTCATCGCGACACCGCGGTTGTGCGGCCTGCGGCCCATCCAACGCTTGCGACCGGCCTTGCCGATCGAGGTGTTCATGTGATCCGGGTTCGACACCGCGCCGATCGTGCCGCGGCAGCGGCCGTGAACCAGGCGCTGCTCGCCCGAATTCAGGCGGATGATGACGTAGTCCTGGTCGCGCCCGACGAGCTGGGCATAGGTGCCTGCGGAACGGGCGAGCTGGCCGCCCTTCCCGATCTTGACCTCGATGTTGTGGATGATCGTGCCGACCGGCATGTTGCCGAGCGGCATGACGTTGCCCGGCTTCACGTCGACATAGTTGCCGGCGACGATCGTGTCGCCCACGGCCAGGCGCTGCGGCGCCAGGATGTAGGCCTGCTCGCCGTCCTGATACTTGATCAGAGCGATGAAGCCGGTGCGGTTCGGATCGTACTCCAGCCGCTCGACGGTCGCGGGAACGTCTACCTTCTCGCGCTTGAAATCGACCGTACGCAGCGTCTGCTTGTGACCGCCACCGCGGAAACGCACGGTGATGCGGCCGGTGTTGTTGCGGCCACCCGAGGACTTCTTGCCCTCGGTGAGCGCCTTGACCGGCTTGCCCTTGTACAGGGCCGAACGATCGACCATGACCAGCTGGCGCTGGCCGGGCGTCGTGGGATTGAATGTCTTCAGTGCCATCGTCGTACGACCTTACAGACCGGTGGTCACGTCGATCCGATGACCCTCTTCGAGGGTCACGATCGCGCGCTTGGAGTTCGACTGCGAGCCGAGATTGCCGCGGAATATCTTGGTCTTGCCCTTGCGGACCAGCGTGTTGACGCTCTTGACCTTGACGTCGAACAGCTTCTCGATCGCTTCCTTGATCTGCGGCTTGGTCGCCTTTGCAGCCACCTTGAACAGCACCTTGTTGTGCTCCGAGGCGATCGTCGCCTTCTCGGTCACGACCGGCGACAGGATCACGTCGTAGTGGCGAGGCTCAATGTTCTTCGTCATTTGAAGCGCGCCTCCAGCGCATCGATGGCGGCCTTGGTCAGAACAAGCTTCTGACGGCGCAGGATGTCATAGACGTTGATGCCCTGGATCGGCAGCACGTCCATGTTCGGGATGTTGCGGGCCGCAGCGGCAAAACCGTTGTTGAGCTCGGCGCCGTCGATGATCAGCGCGTTGGTGAGCCCGAGGCCCGAGAAGTGACCGAGCAGCGCCTTGGTCTTGGCGGCTTCCAGTGCGGCCTTCTCGATCACGACGAGATCGCCATCCTTGGCCTTGGCCGAGAGCGCATGCTTGAGGGCGAGCGCACGGACCTTCTTCGGCAGGTCGGTGGCGTGCGAACGCACCACCGGACCGAAGGCACGGCCGCCGCCGCGGAACTGCGGCACGCGGGCCGAGCCGTGACGAGCACCGCCGGTACCCTTCTGCTTGTACATCTTCTTGCCGGTGCGCCAGATCTCGGCGCGACCCTTGGCCTTGTGCGTGCCGGCCTGGCGCTTGTTGAGCTGCCACTGCACGCAGCGCGCGATGATGTCCTCGCGCGGCTCGAGGCCGAAAATGGCGTCGGAGAGCTGGACCGAGCCGGCTTCCTTACCTTCGAGAGTGGTGACCTTCAATTCCATCTCACGCCTCCTGCGCAGCCGGAGCGGCTTCCGCGTCGCCAGCAACCTTGAACTTGCCGGGCTTCGGAGCTTCCTTCGGCAGCGGCTTCTTGACGGCGTCGCGCACGCGGATCCAACCGCCCTTGGAGCCGGGAACGGCGCCTTCGACGAGGATCAGGCCACGCTCGACATCGGTCTGGACGACACGAAGGTTGAGCGTGGTGATGCGGTCGACACCCATGTGGCCGGGCATCTTCTTGTTCTTCCAGGTCTTGCCGGGGTCCTGACGGCCACCGGTCGAACCGATCGAGCGGTGCGAGATCGACACACCGTGCGTGGCGCGCAGACCGCCGAAGTTCCAGCGCTTCATGCCGCCGGCGAAGCCCTTACCGACCGAGGTGCCGGTGACGTCGACGAACTGGCCGACGACGAAGTGATCCGCCTGGATCTCGGCGCCGACCGGGATCATCGCATCTGCGCTGACCCGGAATTCCTCGACCCGGCGCTTCGGCTCGACCTTGGCGACCGCGAACTGGCCGCGCTCGGCCTTCGGCATGTAAACGGTCTTGCGGCTGCCAGAACCGAGCTGGAGCGCGACGTAACCGTTCTTCTCTTCGGTGCGGTGGCCTACGACCTGGCAATTGCCGAGCTTCAGCACGGTCACGGGGATATGTTCGCCGGCCTCTGTGAAGACCCGCGTCATCCCGACCTTTTGTGCGATCACTCCGGAGCGCATCGGCTTGCTTCCTGTTCTTTCTGTCCTTGCGGACTAGCTAATCTTCGTAGTGAGCAAGTCCCGGTCCGAGAACCGGTGCCCACTCCTCGGGGTCTTGCTCAGAGCTTGATCTCGACGTCGACACCGGCGGCCAGGTCGAGCTTCATCAAAGCATCGACGGTCTGCGGGGTCGGATCGACGATGTCGAGCAGGCGCTTGTGGGTGCGCATCTCGAACTGTTCGCGGCTCTTCTTGTCCACGTGGGGCGAACGGTTGACGGTGAACTTCTCGATGCGGGTGGGCAGCGGAATGGGTCCGCGGACCTGCGCGCCGGTGCGCTTCGCCGTGTTCACGATCTCGCGGGTCGACGTATCGAGGATACGATGGTCGAACGCCTTGAGACGGATACGAATGTTTTGGCCGTTCATTGCCGTGCTTTCTCTAGTGAGTGGCGAGTAGCGAGTAGCGAATAGAATCCCCTATTCGCCACTCACCATTCCCTATTCGCTTGTTACTCGATGATCGAGGCGACGACGCCGGCGCCGACGGTGCGGCCACCTTCGCGGATCGCGAAGCGGAGCTTCTCTTCCATCGCGATCGGCACGATCAGGTGCACTTCCATCGCGATGTTGTCGCCCGGCATCACCATCTCGGTGCCTTCCGGCAGGTGCACGACACCGGTCACGTCGGTGGTGCGGAAGTAGAACTGCGGACGGTAGTTGGTGAAGAACGGAGTGTGGCGACCGCCCTCTTCCTTGGTGAGGATGTAGGCCTCAGCCTTGAACTTGGTGTGCGGCTTGACCGAACCGGGCTTGGCCAGAACCTGGCCGCGCTCGACGTCCTCGCGCTTGGTGCCGCGGAGCAGCGCGCCGATGTTGTCGCCGGCCTGGCCCTGATCGAGCAGCTTGCGGAACATTTCAACGCCGGTGACGGTGGTCTTCTGGGTGGCGCGGAGACCGACGATCTCGATTTCCTCGCCGACCTTGACGACGCCGCGCTCGACACGGCCGGTCACCACGGTGCCGCGGCCCGAGATCGAGAACACGTCCTCAACCGGCATCAGGAACGGCTGGTCGATCGGACGCTCCGGCTGCGGGATGTACTCGTCGACGTTGCGCATCAGCTCGAGGATGGCGTCGTGGCCGAGCTTCTTGTCGGAGTCTTCGAGAGCGGCGAGCGCCGAACCCTTGATGATCGGGATCTTGTCGCCCGGGAATTCGTACTTCGAGAGCAGTTCGCGGACCTCGAGCTCGACGAGTTCGAGCAGCTCGGGATCGTCGACCATGTCGCACTTGTTGAGGAACACGACGAGCGCGGGGACGCCGACCTGGCGGGCGAGCAGGATGTGCTCGCGGGTCTGCGGCATCGGGCCGTCAGCGGCCGACACGACCAGGATCGCACCGTCCATCTGGGCGGCGCCGGTGATCATGTTCTTCACGTAGTCGGCGTGGCCGGGGCAGTCGACGTGGGCGTAGTGGCGGTTCTGCGTCTCGTACTCGACGTGCGCGGTCGAGATCGTGATGCCGCGGGCCTTCTCTTCCGGCGCCTTGTCGATCTGGTCGTACGCGGTGAACGTCGCACCGCCGGTCTCGGCGAGGATCTTGGTGATCGCCGCGGTCAGCGACGTCTTGCCATGGTCGACGTGACCGATGGTGCCGATGTTGCAGTGCGGCTTGTTACGTTCAAACTTTGCTTTGGCCATTTGACTCTCCGTTCAATCGTCAGCTTGAGACCGACGACAATCAGGCAAACTTCTTCTGGACTTCTGCCGACACGTTGGCCGGCGCTTCTGCGTAGTGGTCGAACTGCATGGTGAAGGTCGCGCGACCCTGGCTCATCGAGCGCAGATTGTTCACGTAACCGAACATGTTCATGAGCGGCACCATCGCGTTGATGACGTTGGCGTTGCCGCGCATGTCCTGTCCCTGGATCTGACCGCGCCGGGAATTCAGATCGCCGATGACCGAGCCGGTGTAGTCTTCCGGGGTCACCACCTCGACCTTCATGATCGGCTCGAGCAGGACGGACTTGCCCATCTGCAGCGCTTCGCGGAAGCAGGCGCGCGAAGCGATTTCGAAGGCGAGCGCCGACGAGTCGACGTCGTGATACTTGCCGTCGACGAGCGTCACCTTGACGTCGACCACGGGGAAGCCCGCGACCACGCCCGACGACAGCACGCTCTCCAGGCCCTTCTCGACGCCGGGGATGTATTCCTTCGGCACCGCGCCGCCCACGATCTTCGATTCGAACTCGTAGCCCTTGCCGGGCTCGTTCGGCTCGACGATGAACGACACGGCCGCGAACTGGCCGGTACCGCCGGTCTGCTTCTTGTGGGTGTAGCTGTGCTCCACCCGCTTGGTGACGCGCTCACGGAACGCCACTTGCGGCGCACCGATGTTGGCGTCGACCTTGTAGGTGCGCTTGAGGATGTCGACCTTGATGTCGAGATGGAGTTCGCCCATGCCCTTGAGGATGGTCTGGCCGGACTCGTGGTCGGTCGACACGCGGAAGGACGGATCCTCCGCGGCGAGCTTGGCCAGCGCCACGCCCAGCTTCTCCTGGTCGGCCTTGGACTTCGGCTCGATCGCGATCTCGATGACCGGCTCGGGGAATTCCATCTTCTCCAGGATCACCTGCTTGTCGGGATCGCACAGCGTGTCACCGGTGCGCGCTTCCTTCAGGCCCGCCAGCGCGACGATGTCGCCGGCATAGGCTTCCTTGATGTCCTCGCGGTTGTTCGCATGCATCAGGAGCATGCGCCCGATCCGCTCCTTCTTCTCGCGGGTCGAGTTCACGACGCCGGTGCCGCTCTGCAGAACGCCGGAGTAGATGCGGCAGAAGGTGATGGTGCCGACGAACGGATCGTCCATGATCTTGAACGCGAGCAGCGCCAAGGGCTCCTTGTCGTCCGCCTTGCGCACGACTTCGTTGCCCTTGTCGTCGGTGCCCTTGATCGCAGGCACGTCGAGCGGCGACGGCAGATAATCGACGACGGCGTCGAGCAGCGGCTGCACGCCCTTGTTCTTGAAGGCCGAGCCGCACAGCACGGGATAGAAGGCGCCGGTCAGCACCGCCTTGCGGATCAGCCGCTTCAGCGTCGCCTCGTCCGGCTCCTTGCCGTCGAGATAGGCGGCCATGGCGTCGTCGTCGAGCTCGACGGCGGCCTCCACCATCTTCTCGCGATATTCCTTGGCCTGGTCGACGAGGTCTTCCGGAATGTCGACATAGTCGAACTTGGCGCCGAGCGCTTCATCGTTCCAGACGACGCCCTTCATCTTCACGAGGTCGATGAGACCCTTGAAGTTGTTCTCGGCACCGATCGGAAGCTGGATCGCGACGGGCTTCGCACCCAGACGGTCGACGATGTCGGACAGACACTTGAAAAAGTCCGCACCGATCTTGTCCATCTTGTTGGCGAAGACGATGCGCGGAACCTTGTACTTGTCGCCCTGGCGCCAGACGGTCTCGGTCTGGGGCTCGACGCCCTGGTTCGAGTCGAGCACGCAGACGGCGCCGTCGAGCACACGCAGCGAACGCTCGACCTCGATGGTGAAGTCGACGTGGCCAGGCGTGTCGATGATGTTCAGGCGCTTGCCGTTCCAGAACGCGGTGGTGGCAGCCGAAGTGATCGTGATGCCACGCTCCTGCTCCTGCTCCATCCAGTCCATCGTCGCGGCACCTTCGTGCACTTCGCCGATCTTGTGGCTCTTGCCGGTGTAATAGAGGATGCGCTCGGTCGTCGTGGTCTTGCCGGCGTCGATATGCGCCATGATACCGAAGTTACGGTAGTCCTCGATGGCATGTTGGCGGGGCATGGGCGTTCCTTGCGAGTCCGAGTGTGTCGCCGTTACCAGCGATAGTGCGAGAAGGCGCGGTTGGCTTCCGCCATGCGGTGCACGTCTTCGCGCTTCTTGACGGCGTTCCCCCGGTTATTCGATGCATCCAGGAGCTCCGCCGAGAGCCGCTCGGTCATCGTCTTCTCGTTGCGCTCGCGCGCAGCCGCGATCAGCCAGCGGATGCCCAGGGCCTGACGGCGGGTCGAACGAACCTCGACCGGAACCTGGTAGGTCGCGCCGCCGACGCGGCGGGAGCGCACTTCGATGGTCGGCATGACGTTCTCGAGCGCCTGCTCGAACACGCCGAGCGGGCTCTGCTTGGTCTTGCTTTCGATGAGGCCGAACGCGCCGTAGACGATACCTTCGGCGACCGACTTCTTGCCGGCGTACATCACCGAGTTCATGAACTTCGTGACGATGATGTTCCCGAACTTCGGATCGGGAAGGACTTCACGCTTTTCAGCAGAATGGCGACGAGACATGGACCTGGTTCCCGCTTACTTCGGACGCTTGGCGCCGTACTTCGAACGACGCTGCTTACGGTTCTTGACGCCCTGGGTATCCAGAACGCCGCGGAGGATGTGATAGCGCACGCCCGGCAAGTCCTTGACGCGGCCACCGCGGATCATGACCACCGAGTGCTCCTGAAGGTTATGGCCCTCGCCGGGGATGTAGCCGATCACCTCGAAGCCGTTGGTCAGACGCACCTTGGCGACCTTACGAAGCGCCGAGTTCGGCTTCTTCGGGGTCGTGGTGTAGACGCGGGTGCAAACACCACGCTTCTGCGGCGACTGCTGCAGCGCCGGCACCTTCTTGCGCGACTTCTGCACTTCACGCGGTTGAGCGATCAGCTGGTTGATCGTCGGCATCCTGGCCTTACCCTTTGTTCTGCCGCGGTCCCTACCGGGTCCGCTGTCTTGCCGCGGCCCGTTGCCGGGACCGCAAATTCTTTCGAGCCACCCGCCCGACGAGGCCGCCTCATGCGAACAATCCGCACAAAGCGAAATTGCGCCAACCGCTCCATCACCGAGCGGAAAGCGCTTCGACGCCACAGAGGACCGCAGTAACAAGGCCATTCGGCGTAAAGCCGCGGCCCGCGCACTGAGGTCATGCATCCGAATTCGATCTCAAGAGAACTTGCTCAAGAGAACTAAAGTCGCACTGGCATTGCCTAGCTATGATCGACAGCGTTTGAGCGGCATTCGTCGAGGTTGGTGCCCGTCTTGCACGATCCTTCGCGGACTTGGTCCTTTGGGATCAACGGGTGGCCCGTTCCGACGCTGGCGATGCTCACCGCCTGTCGTTAAGTGAGGCGCTTTCTATAGGCGAGAATCGGTCCAGTCAAGGCGAAACGACAGTTAGAAGGCGCTTCATGCGCCTGCAGAACAAGCCCCTTCTGCGCCCTCACCGCGCCAGTCCGATCGGGGAATGAAGGGTCGCGCAGTCAGCTCCGGCGATATTACACCCGGATTAAATGTACTTTTATTACCAAACCGAGGCTCTTTTCCCGCCTTATCAACGAATCCGCCTTGTGCGGCGGGGATCCAGGGCAATCGCCCGCCGTGACACCCGGTTGCGCCAGCGATGTCCGGGCAGCGTTGATCGACCGGCGCGAGTTGATGCCGCCAACCTAAGGACACCAAGAATCAGCGGCTCCGCTCCGGCCGAACGATTTGCATCCGGGAATCACCGAGCCGGAGCTGCAGTGCCCGGCCCCGGTCACTCCTCGTCCTCTTCGTCATCGTCGTCGTCGCTTCTGTCGTCGTCGTGAACCGGCGCGCCATGCGGCTGATGGATCTGGTCGTTCCACAGCTTGCGATAGGTGCCGTTCTTGGCGAGCAATTCGGCGTGGGAGCCGCGCTCGATCGCCCTGCCCCCTGAAATCACGATGATCTCGTCCATCTCGACCACCGAGGTCAGACGGTGAGTCGACCAGATCATGGTGCGGCCCTTGGCGATCTTGAGCAGCGTGCGGTTGATCGCGGCCTCCGTGGTCTGGTCGAGTGCCGACGTGGCCTCGTCCAGCAGCAGTACGGACGGGTTACGGATGATTGCGCGTGCGATCGCGATGCGCTGGCGCTGGCCGCCGGACAGCGTGTCTCCGCGCTCGCCGACCGGCGTGTCGTATCGCTGCGGCAGGCTCATGATGTAGCGGTGGATCTCGGCCTTCTTGGCGGCGTCCTCCACCTCCGCGTCGGTCGCCCCCTCCTTGCCGAGCCGGATGTTCTCGCGGATCGACATGTTGAACAGCATGTTCTCCTGGAACACCACCGCCATGCTCCGGCGCAGCGAATCCAGCGTCACCTTGCGAACGTCGACGCCGTCGATGGTGACGCGGCCTTCGTCGGGCACGTAGAGCCGCAGGATCAGGTTGAGCAGCGTGCTCTTGCCGGAGCCGCTCGGGCCGACGATCGCGATGCGCTTGCCGGCATTGAGCTTGAGGCTGAGATTGTCCAGCACCGGCGTCTGACTGCCCTCGTACCGGAAGGTGACGTGATCGAACGTAATGTCGTGGGTGATGCGCGGCAGATCGGGCGCGCCGGGGCGATCGGCGCTCCGGGTCGGCTCGTCGAGCAGTTCCTGGATGTGGCGGATCGCGGCGGCCGACGAGATCGACACCGGGATGAAATGCATCACATGAGCGATGTTGTAGGAAACCTCCCAGAACGCGCTCTCGAAGGTGACGAAGGTGCCGATGGTGATCTGGCCCTTGGTCGCGAGATACGCGCCGATCGCGAGCACCACGAGGTGCAGGAGGAGCACCGAGATGGTGACCGTCCGCTCCACCATGGTCGAGAGGAACGCGGCCGAGGCAATTTTGTTGCGGGTCTCGTCGTTGCGCAAGGTGAAGAAGCCGAACATCTTGCGTTGCAGGCTGAACGCCTTGATCACGGCCTGGGCGGCAACGTTCTCCTGAACCATGCCGAGCAGCGCGCTCTCGTTGAGCTTCTGCTCGTAATTGGCCTGCACCGCCTTGGGCGTCAGGATCCGCGGGCCGATCAGCGTGATCGGGAACACGAGCAACGCGACGACCGCAAGCTGCCAGTTCAAGAACAACATCAGGATGATGCCTGCGATCAGTTCCAGGAATGGCAGCGCGGCACTGTTTGCAAAAGTCTTGACCGAGCCTTCGAAAGCCGAGAGGTCGACGGAGAAGCGCGACAGGATCTCGCCGCGCTTGGTACGCCCGAAATAGGCCGCCGGCAGGTCCTGGACGTGCTCGAAGAGGCGCTTGCGGACGTCGGAGATGATGCAGGCGGCGAGCCGCGCATCCCAGCGCTCGTACCAGACGGCAACGATCGAGGTGAAGATGCCGGCGACCGCAAGCACGCCCAGGATCTTGTACAGCGCCTGGAAATCCTCCTCGCCGAGCGCTTCGTCGATCAGGAACTTGAGACTAAGCGGCATGATGACGTTGAACAGCGTCTCCACGAAGACGCCGAACGCCACGAATGACAGCATCCGCTTGTAGTTCGTCAGATAGGGCTTGACGAACCCGACGATGGTCGCGAGCGCGCCGGCGGCTTCGCTCGCGGTGAAGACGACGAGATCCTCGTCCTCATCGTCCTCGTCGAGCTCCAGCTCGTCGTCCCCTACGTCTTCGCCGTCCTCATCATCTTCGAGGTCCGGCTTGGCCGCGGAGGCGAGCTTGTCGTCGAGCTCGGCCGCCTCTTCCGCAGCGAGCTTCTGTTTGTCGGGCAAGAGAGGCTTGGATGCCATGAAACCAACCGATGCTGACGGCCGGCATGACCGCAGAGAATGCGCTATTGCACCGATTCTATGCGATCAGGATGAATTCGGCAAAACAATTGGCCAATCGATCCGCACCCCGCGGCTAGTCTTCGTCCTCGACCTTGTCGAAGAAGGAATAGCGCAAACTGTCGGCGTCGGCGTACCACTGCCCCGGCCCCTTGTTGGCGGCGAGCGTCGCCTCCCACAGCGCATCGGTGCAATCCTTGCGGTGCATCGACAGGTCGAAGCCGTTGCCGAAGAACAGTTCGGACCATTCCCACCAGGTGCCGAGCTTCTTGACCCCGCGCAGCAGGTCGTAGCGGTCGATCAGCGCCGGCGCCATGTCCGAGGTGACCGAACCGAACACGAGGCCGGTCTTGACCACGCGGTTGAGCTCGCGGATCGCACGGGCCACCTGTTTCGGGGAAACGTGGCAGAGGCTGGTCTCGAACACGAAGTCGAACGTGTCGTCCTTGAACGGCATGTCGGTGATCGAGCCGAGCTTGTTGTACTTCTTCAGCGCTTTCGGCGTCTTGGCGTGGATGGCGCGGTTGTTCTCGATTCCCCACGCATCGATGCCGCGATCACGCAGCGCGCCGACCAGTTCGCCGCTGGCGGCCCCCGCGACCAGCAGCTTGGCGTCCGTTGCCTTGCCCCAGACGATCCCGATCAGCCTGCTGAGGTAATCGGGATCGGTGAAGTGCCGCCACGCCTCGTGGTAGGGACCGAGGCCGCGATAATTCTCGAAATAGTCGCGGTCGATCTTGTCCGACAGCGGCTTGTCGTCCTGTGCGCGCTCGCGGCGCAGGCGCATCATCTCGGTCAGGATGATGTCGGTCGCCGCATCCGAAGAATCGAGCAGGCCGTTCAGCGTCGAGTCGAACAGATAGTCGCCGACTACCACGATGCCGGGATGCTCCTTCGGCTCGGGCCGGTGGTTGGTCATCACGTCGCGCACGGGCAGACCGCCGGGAATCGCGTTCACCGACGACAGCCAGCGGTGGATCTTGCCTTCCATGAAATGCGAACGCGCATCGCCGAAAGAAGCCGGCAGCGATTTCAGGGCGACATCGATCAGTTCCTGGTCCGACAGATTGGCGAAAGCCAGCGCGTCGGAGCCCGGAATGAGCCAATTTAGAACGCCATGCTTGCCGACGTCGTGGCGCGCGCCCTCGTTGTAGACGCAGCAGCCGCCGAAAGCCTCCGACATGAACCAGGCGCCCGGAATCTTCTCGCCCCAGAACGGCTCGTCGAACAGGATTGAGACGCGCAGATAGTGCGCGGGCCGATCGAAATAGGCGACGTGCTTGACCATCGACTTGCGCAGCTGCTCGCCCTCCCAGCTGAGGGTGGCGAGCCACGAATGCGGCAGGCAGACCAGCACGAGATCGAAGTCGCGGGTTTCCGGCCCCTTGCCGTTCATCATCTTGAGCTGATAGCGGCCGGTCGGCGCCTTGCCGACGGTGAGCACGCGGTGATTGAGCTGGATGTCGGCATTGACCTCCGACTGCAGGCACTCGATCAGCTGCTCGTTGCCGTTCTGGATGGAATAGAGGCCGATATAGCCATCGACATCCATCAGATAGTTCTTGAGCGCGTTGAGACCGTTGGTGTTGTGGCTCTCGGTCGCGATGTCGGAGCGGGCCATGACCTTGAAGAAACGCTTTGCCGTCTCGTCCTCGACCTCCTCGTCGAGCACCTGCTCGGCGGTCTTGTAAGCCCAGGGATTCTCGTTGTCGTGCGCGCCGACGCCCTCGTAATATTCAACCGGCGACAACATCTCGGTGCAGCGCTCGCGGAATGCCTCGATCGCGGCCGCGGTCCTGGCGCCGTATTTGCGGCGCATGTCGGGCACGTCATTGAGGAGCTCGCCGCCGAAATGGACCTGCTCGGCATCCATCGGAATGGTCTGGAGGCCGAAATGCTGGATCAGCTCGCGCAGCGGGTCCGGCCCCGTCATCGAGTAGTCGTAGATCTCGGCAACACCGGCCTCGTACATCGCGGGCGCCGAATCGAATTTGCGCGTGACGATCTTGCCGCCAAGCCGGTCGGAGGCCTCGTAGATGGTGACGCGGCAGAGATCGCCGAGCTTACGCTTCAGATACCAGGCGCTCATCAGCCCGCCGGGGCCGCCGCCTACGATTGCAAGATCAAGCATGTGAGTTCCGTGGTCCTCCGGCGCTGCCCCCCATCACGGGACCACCGGTCTAGGCTCTCCTAGCAGAAGCGCTTTTACGGCTGAAGGAAAGATGAACAAAGGCTGATCCTGCATCGCAGCAAGCAAAGAAAGCAGCAAAAAGGCCGGCAAAAGCCGGCCTTTTCATTGTCCTCGGTATTCCTACGGATGAACGATCATTCCGCAGGCGGCAGCGCAGGAAGCTCAGCTTCCGGTGCCGGCGACACGACGGCCGTCTGCTTCTCGCGCTCGTCCAGGATCAGCTTGTCGCGCTTCATGGCGACTTCGCGGATCTTGGCCATGGAGGCGCCGGTGCCCGCCGGGATCAGCCGGCCGACGATGACGTTCTCCTTGAGGCCCTCGAGCGGATCGATCTTGCCGTTGACCGCCGCCTCGGTGAGGACGCGTGTGGTCTCCTGGAACGATGCTGCCGAGAAGAAGGACCGGGTCTGGAGACTCGCCTTGGTGATGCCGAGCAGAACCGGCGTTCCCGTCGCGGGCTTCTTGCCCTCTTCCTTGGCCTTCACGTTCAGCGCGTCGAACTCGATCTTGTCGACCTGCTCGCCGGAGATCATGTCCGTATCGCCCTGATCGGTGATTTCCACCTTCTGGAGCATCTGACGGACAATCACCTCGATGTGCTTGTCGTTGATGAGCACGCCCTGCAGCCGGTAGACCTCCTGGATCTCGTTGACCAGATAGGCCGCGAGCTCCTCGATGCCCTTCACCGCAAGGATGTCGTGCGGCGCCGGGTTGCCTTCCACGATGAAGTCGCCCTTTTCGACGACGTCGCCGTCCTGAAGGTGGATGTGCTTGCCCTTCGGGATCAGGTACTCGCGCGGCTCGTCGGTCTTGTCCATCGGCTCGATCGAGATGCGACGCTTGTTCTTGTAGTCGCGCCCGAACCGGATCGTGCCCGCGATTTCGGCGATGATCGCCGCATCCTTCGGGCGCCGCGCCTCGAACAACTCCGCCACCCGCGGCAGACCGCCGGTGATGTCACGCGTCTTGGCGCTTTCGGTCGAGACACGGGCGAGGATGTCGCCCGGCTGTACCTTGGCTCCGATGTCGACCGAGAGAATGGCATCGACCGACAGCATGTAGCGGGCGTCGCCGCCACGGGCGAGTTTGAGCACCTTGCCGTCCTTGCCCTTCACCACAATGGCCGGACGCAGGTCCGCGCCGCCGCGCGTCGAGCGCCAGTCGATGACCACGCGCTTGGCGATACCGGTGGCTTCGTCGAGCGTTTCCGAGATCGACTGCCCCTCGACCAGATCCTCGAAGCCGATGGTGCCTTCGACTTCGGTGAGCAGCGGCCGGGTGTAGGGATCCCACTCGACGATGCGCTGGCCGCGCTTGACCATGTCGCCTTCGTCGACATGCAGGCGCGAACCGTACTGGATACGGTGCGTCGCACGCTCGGTGCCGTCGGCATCGACGATCGCGACAACCATGTTGCGCACCATCGCGATCAGATGACCTTCGCTGTTGCGAGCGATGGCCTTGTTCCGGATCACGATCTTGCCGTCGAAATTGGCTTCGACGAAAGACTGCTCGTTGAGCTGCGCCGCACCACCGATGTGGAAGGTGCGCATGGTGAGCTGGGTGCCCGGCTCGCCGATCGACTGCGCCGCGATGACGCCGACCGCTTCGCCGTGGTTGACCGGCGTGCCGCGGGCGAGGTCGCGGCCGTAGCACTTGCCGCAGATGCCGTTGACGAGTTCGCAGGTCAGCGCCGAGCGGATCTTCACCTCCTGCACGCCACCCTGCTGAATGGCCTCCAGATGGCTCTCTTCCATCAGCGTATCGCGCTTGATGATCACCTTGCCCGAGCTGTCACGCACGTCTTCGCAGGCCGTGCGTCCGAGGATGCGCGAGCCGAGCGAAGCGACCACGGTGCCAGCATCGACGATGGCGCGCATCTTGATGCCGAGCTTGGTGCCGCAGTCGCTCTGCGTAATGATGCAGTCCTGCGCCACGTCGACGAGACGACGCGTCAGGTAGCCGGAGTTCGCGGTCTTCAACGCAGTGTCCGCGAGGCCCTTGCGGGCGCCGTGGGTCGAGTTGAAGTACTCGAGCACCGAGAGGCCTTCCTTGAAGTTCGAGATGATCGGCGTCTCGATGATCTCGCCCGACGGCTTGGCCATCAGGCCGCGCATGCCTGCGAGCTGGCGCATCTGGGCCGGCGAACCGCGGGCACCGGAGTGAGCCATCATGTAGATCGAGTTGATGTCGGCTTCGGCTCCGCTCGCCGTCTTCTTGGTGGCGGAGATCTCCTTCATCATCGCCTTGGCGATTTCTTCCGTGGCCTTCGACCAGGCGTCGACGACCTTGTTGTACTTCTCGCCATGCGTGATCAGACCGTCGTTGTACTGCTGCTCGAAATCCTTCGCCAGCGTACGGGTGGTATCGACGATCTTCCACTTGCCGTGCGGCACGACCATATCGTCCTTGCCGAACGAGATGCCGGCCTTGAACGCGTTGTAGAAGCCGAGCGCCATGATGCGGTCGCAGAAGATCACCGTCTCCTTCTGGCCGCAGTGACGGTAGACCTGGTCGATGACGCCGGAGATCTCGCGCTTGGTCATCAGCTTGTTGATGATCTCGTACGAGATCCGCGGGTTCTTCGGCAGCAAATTGCCGAGCATGACGCGGCCGGCAGTGGTCTCGATCCAGCGCCTCGAGACCTTGCCAGTCTCGTCCATGCCTTCCCACCGGTACTTGATCTTGGTGTGGAGGTGGATGACCTTCGCGTGCAGCGCGTGCTCGAGCTCGGCCATGTCGCCGAACACCTTGCCCTCGCCGGGCAGGCCTTCGCGCATGATCGAGACGTAGTACAGGCCGAGCACGATGTCCTGCGACGGCACGATGATCGGCTGGCCGTTCGCCGGATGCAGGATGTTGTTGGTCGACATCATCAGGACGCGCGCTTCCAGCTGCGCTTCCAGCGACAGCGGAACGTGCACGGCCATCTGGTCGCCGTCGAAGTCGGCGTTGAACGCGGAGCAGACCAGCGGGTGGAGCTGGATCGCCTTGCCCTCGATCAGCACCGGCTCGAACGCCTGGATGCCGAGGCGATGCAGCGTCGGCGCGCGGTTGAGCAGCACCGGATGCTCGCGGATCACCTCGTCCAGGATGTCCCAGACCTCGGGACGCTCCTTCTCGACCAGCTTCTTGGCCTGCTTCACCGTGGTGGACAGGCCCTTGGCGTCAAGCCGCGAATAGATGAACGGCTTGAACAGCTCGAGCGCCATCTTCTTCGGCAGGCCGCACTGATGCAGGCGCAGCTCGGGACCGACCACGATCACCGAACGACCCGAATAGTCGACGCGCTTGCCGAGCAGGTTCTGACGGAAGCGGCCCTGCTTGCCCTTGAGCATGTCGGCGAGCGACTTCAGCGGGCGCTTGTTGGCGCCCGTGATGACGCGGCCGCGGCGGCCGTTGTCGAACAGCGCGTCGACGGCCTCCTGAAGCATGCGCTTCTCGTTGCGGATGATGATGTCGGGCGCGCGCAGCTCCATCAGCCGCTTCAAGCGATTGTTGCGGTTGATGACGCGGCGGTAGAGGTCGTTGAGGTCGGAGGTCGCGAAGCGGCCGCCGTCGAGCGGCACTAGCGGACGCAGGTCCGGCGGGATCACCGGCACCACGGTCATGATCATCCATTCCGGCTTGTTGCCGGAGTGGCGGAACGCTTCCACGATCTTCAGACGCTTGGCGAGCTTCTTGTGCTTGATGTCGGAGTCGGTCTCCTGCATCTCGACACGCAGGGAAGCCTCGAGCTTCTCGAGGTCCATGCCCTTGAGCAGTTCGCGGATCGCTTCGGCGCCGATCATGGCGGTGAAGGAATCCTGGCCGTACTCGTCCTGCGCCTTCAGATACTCGTCTTCCGACAGCAGCTGACGGTCCTTCAGCGCGGTGAGGCCCGGCTCCAGCACGACGTAATATTCGAAGTAGAGGATCCGCTCGAGATCCTTCAGCGTCATGTCGAGCAGGAGGCCGATGCGCGAGGGCAGCGACTTCAGGAACCAGATGTGGGCGACGGGAGCTGCGAGCTCGATATGGCCCATGCGCTCGCGCCGGACGCGCGACAGCGTGACCTCGACCGAGCACTTCTCGCAGATGATGCCCTTGTACTTCATGCGCTTGTACTTGCCGCACAAGCACTCATAGTCCTTGATCGGCCCGAAGATGCGGGCGCAGAACAGGCCGTCGCGCTCGGGCTTGAAGGTGCGGTAGTTGATGGTCTCCGGCTTCTTGATCTCGCCGTAGGACCAGGACAGAATCTTCTCTGGGGACGCGATCGAGATCCGGATCTGGTCGAAGACCTGAGCCGGCGTCGTCGGATTGAAGAGATTCATAATTTCTTGGTTCATCGTCTTCTCCTCGCGTGCCGGTCGCCTCCGGCCGCAAATTCGAAAATCATTCAACGAGGCGCCCTGCCCTCAAGGCCTCGGGAAGGGCGCCGATGCCCGGCCGCGAAGGCCGGGCATGAAAGGTCGAATTACTCGGCCGCTTCCGACGTCGGCGCCGGTCCCATCTTGGAGTTGTGCAGGTCGACGTTGAGGCCGAGCGAGCGCATTTCCTTGACCAGCACGTTGAACGATTCCGGAATACCGGCCTCGAACGTGTCGTCACCGCGCACGATCGCCTCGTACACCTTGGTACGGCCGGCGACGTCGTCCGACTTCACCGTCAGCATCTCCTGGAGCGTGTACGCCGCGCCGTAAGCCTCGAGCGCCCACACCTCCATTTCGCCGAAGCGCTGGCCGCCGAACTGCGCCTTGCCGCCCAGCGGCTGCTGGGTGACGAGCGAGTACGGACCGATCGAACGCGCATGGATCTTGTCGTCGACCAGATGGTGCAGCTTGAGCATGTAGATGTAGCCCACCGTCACCTTGCGATCGAACGGATCGCCGGTGCGGCCGTCATAGACGGTCGACTGACCCGAAGCGTCGAGACCGGCAAGCTTCAGCATCTCCTCGATGTCGGCTTCCTTGGCACCGTCGAACACCGGCGTCGCGATCGGCACGCCGCGGCTGAGGTTATGGCCGAGTTCAAGCAGCTCGTTGTCGTTGAGCGACTTGATCGTCTCGTCCTCGCCGTAGACCTTCTTCAAGGTTTCCTTCAGCGGCTTGATGTCCTGCTTCGACAGGTACGCATCGACCGTCTGGCCGATACGCTTGCCGAGGCCGGCACAGGCCCAGCCGAGATGGGTCTCGAGGATCTGTCCGACGTTCATGCGCGAGGGCACGCCGAGCGGATTGAGCACGATGTCGGCATGCGTACCGTCTTCGAGGAACGGCATGTCCTCGATCGGCACGATCTTCGACACCACGCCCTTGTTGCCGTGGCGGCCGGCCATCTTGTCGCCGGGCTGGATCTTGCGCTTCACCGCGACGAAGACCTTGACCATCTTCATCACGCCGGGCGGCAATTCGTCGCCGCGCTGAAGCTTCTCGACCTTGTCGAGGAAGCGCTGTTCCAGCCCCTTCTTCGACTCGTCGTACTGCTTCCGCATGGCCTCGATTTCGGCCATCAGCTTGTCGTTGGGCGAAGCGAACAGCCACCACTGCGACTTCGGGTACTCCTCGAGCACCGCACGGGTGATCTTGGTGTCCTTCTTGAAGCCCTTCGGACCCGCAATGCCCTGCCGGCCCTCGAGGAGCTCGGCGAGACGGTTGTAGACGTTGCGGTCCAGGATCGCCTGCTCGTCGTCGCGGTCCTTGGCGAGGCGCTCGATCTCTTCCCGCTCGATCGCCAACGCACGCTCGTCCTTGTCGACGCCGTGACGGTTGAACACGCGCACTTCGACGATCGTGCCCTGCACGCCCGGAGGAACGCGCAGCGAGGTGTCGCGCACGTCGGAGGCCTTCTCGCCGAAGATGGCGCGCAGGAGCTTCTCTTCCGGCGTCATCGGGCTTTCGCCCTTCGGCGTGATCTTGCCGACCAGGATGTCGCCGGCGCGCACTTCCGCGCCGATGTAGACGATACCGGCTTCGTCGAGGTTCTTCAGCGCTTCTTCCGAGACGTTCGGAATGTCGCGGGTGATTTCCTCAGGTCCGAGCTTGGTGTCGCGGGCCATCACCTCGAACTCCTCGATGTGGATCGAGGTGAAGACGTCTTCCTTCACGATCCGCTCGGAGAGCAGGATCGAGTCTTCGAAGTTGTAGCCGTTCCACGGCATGAACGCGACCAGCACGTTGCGGCCGAGCGCGAGCTCGCCGAGATCGGTCGACGGACCGTCAGCGATGATGTCGCCCTTCTTGACGATGTCGCCGACCTTCACCAGCGGGCGCTGGTTGATGCAGGTCGACTGGTTCGAGCGCTGGTACTTCATGAGACGATAGATATCGACGCCCGACTTGGTGGGATCGAGATCTTCCGTGGCACGGATGACGACGCGGGTGGCGTCGATCTGGTCGATCACGCCCGAGCGGCGTGCCGCGATCGCGGCACCCGAGTCACGAGCAACGACGCCCTCCATGCCGGTGCCGACGAACGGCGCCTCGGCGCGAACCAGCGGCACTGCCTGGCGCTGCATGTTCGAGCCCATCAGCGCGCGGTTGGCGTCGTCGTTCTCGAGGAACGGGATCAGCGCCGCGGCGACCGAAACGAGCTGCTTCGGCGACACGTCCATGTAGTCGACCTTGTCGGGCGTCATCGGCACGACGTCGCGGGTTCCGCTCGAGCGGCAGACCACGAGGTCTTCGGTGAAGCGACCCTTGGCGTCGATCGGCACGTTGGCCTGAGCCACCGAATAGCGCCCTTCTTCCATCGCCGACAGGTACACCACCTCGTCGGTGACGCGGCCGTCCTTGACCTTGCGGTACGGCGTCTCGACGAAGCCGTACTTGTTCACGCGCGCGAAGGTCGCGAGCGAGTTGATCAGGCCGATGTTCGGACCTTCCGGCGTCTCGATCGGGCAGATGCGGCCGTAATGCGTCGGATGCACGTCGCGCACCTCGAAGCCGGCGCGCTCGCGGGTCAGACCGCCCGGTCCGAGCGCCGACAGGCGGCGCTTGTGGGTGATCTCCGACAGCGGGTTGGTCTGGTCCATGAACTGCGAGAGCTGCGAGGAACCGAAGAACTCGCGCACGGCGGCGGCCGCCGGCTTGGCGTTGATCAGGTCCTGCGGCATGACCGTGTCGATGTCGACCGAGGACATGCGCTCCTTGATCGCGCGCTCCATGCGCAGCAGGCCGATGCGGTACTGGTTCTCCATGAGCTCGCCGACCGAACGCACACGGCGGTTGCCGAGATGGTCGATGTCGTCGATCTCGCCCTTGCCGTCGCGCAGATCCACCAGCGTCTTGATGACGGAGAGGATGTCCTCCTTGCGCAGCGTGCGCTGGGTGTCGGGCGCATCGAGGTCGAGGCGCATGTTCATCTTGACGCGGCCGACCGCGGACAGGTCGTAGCGTTCGGCGTCGAAGAACAGCGACTGGAACATGGCCTGCGCCGATTCCAGCGTCGGCGGTTCGCCCGGACGCATCACGCGGTAGATGTCGAACAGCGCATCCTCACGCGTCATGTTCTTGTCGGCCGACAGCGTGTTGCGGATGTAGGGGCCGACATTGACGTGGTCGATGTCGAGCAGCGGCAGCTCCTTGTAGCCCTGCTCGTTGAGCGCCTTCATCAGCTTGTCGGTGATTTCCTCACCGGCCTCGGCGTGGATCTCACCGGTCTTCGGGTTGACGAGATCCTCGGCGACGTAGTTGCCGACCAGCTCCTCGTCGGCCATGCGCAGCGCCTTCAGCCCCTTCTCCTGGAGCTGGCGGGCGGCGCGAACGGTGAGCTTCTTGCCGGCCTCGAGCACGACCTTGCCGGTGTCGGCGTCGATCAGGTCGTTGACGGTCGAGTAGCCGCGGAAACGGTTGGCGTCGAACGGAACGCGCCAGCCTTCCTTGGTCCGCTTGTAGAGAATCTTCTTGTAGAACGTGGACAGGATCGCCTCGCCGTCGAGGCCGAGGGCGAACATCAGCGACGTCACCGGAATCTTGCGGCGACGGTCGATACGCGCATAGACGATGTCCTTGGCGTCGAACTCGATGTCGAGCCAGGAGCCGCGATACGGGATGACGCGGGCGGCGAACAGCAGCTTGCCCGAGGAATGGGTCTTGCCCTTGTCGTGGTCGAAGAACACGCCGGGCGACCGATGCATCTGCGAGACGATGACGCGCTCGGTGCCGTTGACGATGAAGGTGCCGTTCATCGTCATGAGCGGGATGTCGCCCATGTAGACGTCCTGCTCCTTGATGTCCTTCACCGACTTCGCGCCGGTTTCCTCGTCGATATCGAACACGATGAGGCGCAGCGTCACCTTGAGCGGCGCAGCGAAGGTCATGCCGCGCTGGCGGCACTCGTCGACGTCGTATTTGGGCTGCTCGAACTCGTAGCGGACGAATTCCAGCATCGATGTGCCCGAAAAGTCGGAGATCGGAAACACCGAGCGGAACACCGCCTGCAGACCCTCGTCGAGACGGCCGCCCGAGGGTTCGTCGACCATCAGGAACTGGTCATAGGACGCCTTCTGAACCTCGATGAGGTTCGGCATCTCGGCGACTTCCTTGATGTGTCCGAAGAACTTGCGAACACGTTTGCGACCGGTGAATGTCTGCTGCGCCATCGTGGCCTCTCATTTTCGTCGCCCGCTCTGGGCGCGCCGTCCGGAACGCGGCTGCCACCGCTCTCCGGGTTGAATTTTCGAACCCGCCTTGGGGCCAGAGACGCAGCTTCAGGCTTGAATGTCCTGAATCTGTTCTTCAGACCTTCAAAACGCAAAACGACGCGCGGGGCGCAAGAGCGCACCCGCCCGTCACAACGATCGTCTTCACGGACTGCAAAAGCCCGAAATAGCCTGCTCTCCCAACGGCTTACAGGGAAATCCGGCATCCCTGCCCACCGCGCTTTCGTGCTGCCGACCCGATATGGGGCGACAATAGTGCAGATTCGAGGGGTAAACCCTCAAATCCCCACACTTTTTCGTGTTCGGCCTGCGTCGGGACGTTCCGTCGCACGCCTTTTGCATCTGGTCCACCCCCTTGAGGAGCAGACCGGGATCCCGGGCCTCGCCGATGCGCGGCCGGGATCCCCGCCAGCAAGCGTTGCTTACTTGAGCTCGACCTTGGCGCCAGCCTTCTCGAGCTGGGCCTTGATCTTGTCGGCTTCTTCCTTGTTCACGCCTTCCTTCAGCGGCTTCGGAGCACCCTCGACGAGGTCCTTTGCTTCCTTCAGGCCGAGACCGGTGATGGCGCGGACTTCCTTGATGACCTCGATCTTCTTGTCGCCGGCGCTGGCGAGAACGACCGTGAACTCGGTCTTCTCTTCCGCCGGAGCGGCAGCGGCGCCACCAGCAGCCGGGCCGGCCACGGCGACGGCCGCGGCGGCCGAAACGCCCCACTTCTCTTCGAGGAGCTTCGCCAGTTCGGCAGCTTCGAGCACGGTGAGGCTCGAGAGGTCGTCAACGATCTTCTGCAAGTCAGCCATTGTTCAGTTTCCTTGAGTGTAAGTCTGGTTCGGGTTTGAGTTTTGCGAAGGGCGTCAGGCCGCTTCGCCCTTTGAGGCATGAGCCTGGATGACGCGCGCGAGCTTGCCCGCGGGCGCGTTGGCGAGCTGGGCCAGCTTGGTCGCCGGGGCCACGATGAGGCCGACGATCTTGCCGCGCAGTTCGTCAAGCGACGGCAGCGAGGCAAGCGCCTTCACGCCGTCGACATTCAGGACGGTCTTGCCCATCGACCCGCCAACGATGACGAACTTTTCGTTCGCCTTGGCAAATTCGATGGCGACCTTTGGCGCCGCTACCGGATCGTTGGAAGTTGCGATCACGGTCGGCCCCTTCAGCATGGGGCCGATGGCAACGACGTCAGTGCCTTCAAGAGCAATTTTGGCGAGACGGTTCTTCGAGACCTTCACCGACGCACCCGCCTGCTTCATCTGCTGGCGCAGCTTCTGCATTTGGGCGACGGTGAGGCCGGAATATTGAGCAACGATCGCGACGCTCGTGGTCTTGAAGACCTCGTTGAGCTGTTCGACCGCCTCTTTTTTTGCCGCTCGTTCCACAGCAAGCTCTCTCCGGTTGGCGGTCATCGCAAGAAGCGGGACCGCCGGGTTGCACCCATCGTCCCGCCCGAACCTGAACCTCCGGGCCAAAAACCCATCGGACACGCCGGGCAAGACGACAATTCAAAGCCTGCCCTCCGGGAGCCCCCTTGGAGGCCCACGGCGTGTCGAGGTCCGAACCAGACCCGTTTCGCGAACCCAACCGTCAAAGCTGGGCGCGAAGTGAAATCCGGTCTTCACCCGTCTATGCAGGCCATGCGATTAAGCCGTTGAGAAATCAAAATTTCTCGCAGGCGCCTGCAGTCTTGGACAGGACGAGGCCAGCCGGCGAACCGTCCGACCTCTGCCCGCATCCCACCCACCGACGGGTTTTCCTTCCTTTTCGGGCAAATCCTTGCGGACGTCCTGAAAAGGAATGATCTCCTGTCGTGTCAGGTTTTCGGAATGCGTGCACGAACGCGCCAGCCGAGGCCGGCACGTCCGGAGGCGGTTCTTTAACCGCTCTCTGCCTGCTTGCCAAGAGCAAAATTCACACCAGTTCCAATCGATTGCCGGCCAGGCTTGATCTCGGCTGACAAGGCCCGATTCAGGACGATTTGACCGCGTAAGGGAGCGGTTTGCCCTCGAAGAACGCGGTCAGGTTGGCCAGGACGCAATTCTGCATGGCAACGTGCGATTCCAGGGTGTGGCCGCCGATATGCGGGGCGAAGACCACGTTCGGCAGCGCCGTCAGCGCATCGGGGGCGTGCGGTTCCTGTTCAAAGACGTCGAGGCCGGCGCCGGCGATGGTCTTGTCGGCGAGCGCCGCGACCAGGGCTTTCCCGTCGATGACTGAGCCGCGGGCAATGTTGACGACATAGCCGTCCGCGCCGAGTCGCCGAAGGATATCGGCATTGACGACGTGCTGGGTGTCGGCCCCTGCCCGGACCGCGATCATCAGGACGCTGCACCAGTCGGCCAGCGCCTCCAGAGAGGAAAAATATCGATAGGGCAGATCGTATCTGGTGCGGCTGAAATAGCCGACCTCGCTCTCGAAAGCCGCGCAGCGCACGGCGATCTTGCGGCCGATCTCGCCCATGCCGTAGACGCCGATGCGGCGGCCGGGCATGCCGGCCTGAGGCCGCATCATTGGCGACTGTTTTGACGCCGCCCAGTCGCCACTGCGGACATATTGGTCGGCGACCAGAAGGCGCCGCGTCGCCGCAAGCATCAGGGTCATCGCGATATCGGCGACCGAAGCCGCATTGGCGCCCGGGCTGTGGCCGACGGCGATGTTGCGCGCGGCGGCTGCCTTCAGATCGACGCCGTCATAACCGGTGCCGTAGCAGACGATGGCGCCGAGCTTTGGAAACAGATCCATCGCCTCCGCGCCGAGCGGGGTCCCGCCCGCGGTCAGCATCGCGCGGACACCCCTGAGCTCGTCCGCCGGAAAAACCTCGTGCGCGGGCTTGCCAGCGGTGTCGAGCAGTTCGAACCGCTCGGCGAAACGCGCCATCATCGTCTTGGGAAAGCGCGAGTAGATCAGGACCTTGTCAGCCATTGTTCTTGTTTCCAGTGAGCGCCGCCACAAACGACGAGGGGCGGAATCGGTTGCCCAATTCCGCCCCTCGCCTCATGCAATTTCCAAACCTTAGCCGAGAATGGTGCCCGGCTCGACCTTCACGCCCGGGCCCATGGTCGAGGACACCGCAACGCGCTGGATGTAGGTACCCTTGGAACCAGCCGGCTTCGCCTTGGAGACGGCATCCGCCAGGGCCTTGATGTTCTCGACCAGCTTCTCCTCGGAGAACGAGGCCTTGCCGACGCCGGCCTGCAGGATGCCGGCCTTCTCGACGCGGAACTCGACCGAGCCGCCCTTGGCACCCTTCACCGCGCCGGTGACGTCCATGGTCACGGTGCCGATCTTCGGGTTCGGCATCAAGCCGCGGGGGCCGAGCACCTTACCCAACCGGCCGACCAGCGGCATCATGTCGGGGGTGGCGATGCAGCGGTCGAAATCGATCGAGCCGTTCTGCACCTTCTCGACCAGGTCCTCGGCGCCGACGACGTCAGCACCAGCCGCCTTGGCCTCGTCGGCCTTGGCGCCCCGGGCGAACACGCCGACGCGGAGCGTACGGCCGGTGCCGTTCGGCAGGGTCACGACGCCGCGAACCATCTGGTCGGCGTGACGCGGATCGACACCGAGATTGATCGCGACCTCGATGGTCTCGTCGAACTTCGCCTTGGCGCGCTCCTTGACCATCTTGATGGCGTCCGCGAGCGGGTAAAGCTTTTCGCGATCAATGCCTTCGCGGGCTTTGTTCAAACGCTTTCCGATTGCCATGACCGCTTACCCCGCAACTTCCAGACCCATCGAACGGGCAGAGCCCTCGACCATCTTCATGGCCGCTTCGATGGTGTCGCAATTCAAGTCCTTCATCTTCTTCTCGGCGATCTCGCGCACCTGCGCCTTGGTCACCTTGCCGGCCTTGTCGCGGCCCGGCGCCTTCGAGCCGGACTGGATCTTGGCAGCCTGCTTGAGGAAGAAGGACATCGGGGGGGTCTTCATCTCGAACGTGAACGAACGATCGGCGTAGATCGTGATCACGACGGGAATCGGGGTGTTCTTCTCTTCCTTCTGGGTCTGGGCGTTGAATGCCTTGCAGAACTCCATGATGTTGAGACCGCGCTGACCAAGCGCGGGACCGATCGGGGGCGAAGGATTCGCCGCACCGGCCGGGACCTGAAGCTTCAGGTATCCGGTCACTTTCTTTGCCATGTATCACTCCTGTTGTGCCGGCATGTCGCCGGCGGTTTCAGGTTCGTGGTCGGGATCGATGTGCGGCTGGCAACCGCCCTCGTCCTCCCACGGCCTCTTGTCGCGCAAGGCCTGAAGCCTCACGCCTCGTCCGGTCAGACCTTCTCGACCTGACCGAATTCCAGCTCGACCGGCGTTGCGCGGCCGAAGATCGACACCGCGACCTTCACGCGCGAGCGCGCCTCGTCGATCTCCTCGACGACACCCGAGAACGAGGCGAACGGGCCGTCGGCCACGCGCACGTTCTCGCCGATCTCGAACGAGACCGACGCCTTCGGCCGTTCCACACCCTCCTGCACCTGGTGCAGGATGCGCATGGCCTCGGCCTCAGAGATCGGCATCGGCTTGTTTTCCGCGCCGAGGAAGCCCGTTACCTTCGGCGTGTTCTTGATCAGATGGAACGCCTCGTCGGTCAGCTTCATCTTCACCAGCACATAACCTGGGAAGAACTTGCGCTCGGCATCGATCTTGCGGCCGCGGCGCACTTCCGTAACCTTCTCGGTCGGAACCAGCACCAGCTCGAACAGATCCTCGAGGCCGCGCTGCTTGGCCTGCTCGCGGATCGATTCGGCGACCTTCTTCTCGAAGTTCGAATAGGCGTGAACGATGTACCAGCGCTTGTCGGACAATTGAGCGGTTGCCGTTGCCATCAGTGAATGCCCAGGAGGAAGGTGATGAGGTAGCGGATGATCTGGTCGGCGGCGAAGAAGAAGATCGAGGCGACGGCGACCATGACGAACACCATGATGGTGGTGATCGTGGTCTCACGACGGGTCGGCCAAGTGACCTTGGCGGTCTCCGAACGCACTTCCTGCAAGAACTTGAACGGGCTGACTGCCATCGTTTTGATGTCCAACGTCCGTCGACAGACGCGAATGAATTTCGGGGATCCGAACAGCCGCCGTTGGCCCAGCCCTCTGTCTCGAAGGATGAGCCGGAAGCCGGGCTCGATTGTTCGGGGATTTCAAAGCCGCGCCGGAGATCCGCGTCTAACGGGCCGGCTGCGAGTGCCGGGTAAATACTGCGGATGGGGCCAAAGGTCAAGATACGCGGCTTCGCGGCGAGAAACCGGCGTCCTCAGGCAACCCATGCACACCCCAAGGAGGATCAAGGACTTATCTCCCGTCCCAGCAGGGACGAGATCAGCCCCGGAACCTCCCTGCCAACCCGCCGCCCGGATCAGTCGGCCCGGTCGACCATGGAGACACCCGGGAGCGGCACCACGAATTTTCCACCCTCGGCGAAATAGCGGGCATGCTTGGCCCGGATCGGGTCGACATAGCGCCAGGCGAAGACTACGACGAACGCTGGCTTGCGCTCGTAAAGGGCCGCCGGGGGCAGAATCGGAATGTCGTAACCCGGGCCTGCCATCACGTTCCCCTTCTTGGGGTCGTCGTCCACCAGGAAGTCGATCTTGTTCTCCAGGCCGAACTGCGGGAGCAGCGTCGTGGTGCCGACCGACACACCGTAGCCGGCGACCAGCTGCCCCCGCGCATGGGCGGCATCGGCCATCGCGACCAGCTCGTCGCGGATGGCCGCGATCCTCTTCACATAGGGCGCATAATAGGCCGGCTGATCGACGCCGAGCCGGTCCTCCTCGGCGATGAACCTCGCGACCTCCGCTGACGGCTTCTTCGCACCGCCGGCGCGCTGGACCGTCACGCGGATCGAGCCGCCCTTGGTCCAGATGTGCTGAACGTCGATCACTTCCATGCCGAGCCGCGCGAAGAAGCGCGTCAACGGCTTGATGTTAAAATAGGACAGATGCTCGTGATAGACGGTGTCGAGCAGGTTCTTCTCGGTGACATCGACGCCGTACTGCGTCTCGAAGACGAACAATCCGTCCGGTGCAAGCACGTCGCGAACCCCGATCACCAGCGGATCGAGATTGTCGACATTGGCGATCATGTTGTTGGCGATCACGACGCTCGCCGCACCATGGCTTTGCAGGATGCGGTGCCCGATCGCGTCCGTGAAGAAATCGCCGATGGTCTCAATCCCGGCTTCCGTCGCACGCCGCGCGATGTCGACAGCGGGATCGACACCCAGCACCCGCATGCCGCGCTCCCTAAAGAAGCCGAGCAACGATCCGTCATTGCTGCCGAGTTCGACGACAAGCGAGCCCGGCGCGATCCCGAAGCGGCTGACGACGTCATTGGCATAGCCTGCGAAATGCTCCCGCAAGCCGAGCGAGAGCGAGGTGGTATAGACGTAGTTGCGGTACTGGATCTCCGGATTGCCGACATGGAGAATCTGGAGGTGGCCGCAGTCCCGGCACAGATGCAGCGCCATCGGTACCGCGGCCCGGAAGACGGGATCGTCGACGCTGGCGTCCGGCACCTGGAAGTTCGGCGTGCCGATGGGCATGCCTGCCATCGGAACGACCAGCTCCTGCTTGTCCGAATGGCAGAGGCGGCAAGTTTGGCGGACGTAGAACAGGTTTTTCATCGTGAAACCGAGATATGAGATACGCGAGCGAATGAGATAATCCCATCCTGTGAAGACCAGATCGGCAATGGGCTTACGCAGGTCATGAGTGGCTCGAGACTTCCGTGCCCTGCCCCAGCGCGAAACCGGGCGCTTCCTCCGCCGCCCTGGCGGCCTTGTCAGCGGAATACGACCCGCGCTCCGGACTCGCCAGCCAAATCACGCCGCCGACGAGGCCAACGATCACGCTGATGGCACCCAAGAGGAGTGAAACCGAGAGCGCTTCCTCGGACGGCACACCCGCAAGACCGAGGCAGGCGACCATCGCCCCTTCGCGAACGCCCCAGCCGCTGATCGAGATCGGAACGGCCGTCAACAGCACGACCGGCGGGATCAGGATGCCCGCGTCCAGCACGGAAAGCTGCGCTCCGACTCCGCGCGCCAGGGTGTAGCAGGCCGCCGCCGTCACGAGATGGATGAGAAGCGCGGATCCGAACAGCAGACCACGGCGCTCGGATTGCAGCAGAAGAAACCTGACGAGCGTTCCGAACCGGACGAAGCTTGCGATCGCGGGAAGCGCAATGAGGCGTTTCGGCAGACGGTCGAGCGTCAACAGGACCACGGTGCCGGCGACGCCCGCGAGCGTCAGTCCGCCGATGGCCAGGATCGCGGCCGGATTGGACACGCGTGACAGCAGAAACGGCAATCCGGCCACCATCAACACGATCAGCCCGATCAACGCCGTGAAGCGGTCTGCCGCAACGCCCTTGACCGCCTCCGACCACTGCACGCCACGTTGGCGGAGCAGCCACATCCGCACCGCGTCCCCGCCGACCGACGACGGCAACACCTGATTGAACCAGAGGCTGATCATGAGGATCCGCCAGCCCGCGAGCCAGTTCAGCGGCACGCCGAGCGCGCGCATGATCAGCTCCCACCGGCCGTTGAGCACGAAGGTCTGGAAGAAGATCAGCGCAAACGCGACGACGAACAGGACAGGATCGACCGAGACGAGATGAGTTCGCAATTGGCGCAGGTCGAGGCCGCGCGCGATGTAGACCAGCACCGCGACTGACAGCAGCAGCTTCACCGAAAACAGGGCCGCATGCTTGAATCGCGACTGCATCGAATGCCCGCCTCAGGACGCCGGATATTCCGCACGACCGATGACGAGGTCGATTGCGGCCATCATCCAGAACTGGTGCGTGGTCTCGACAATGTTGTAGCTGCGGCTGTCGACCCAGAAATTGACGTCGCCGAGGTTGCGCAGCGGATTGTCCGCATTCATGCCCGACAGCGTGATCACGTCGAGCTTCATCGTGCGCGCCTGCGCCACCGCATTGAGGATGTTCTTCGAACGTCCGGACGAACTGATCGCGACGAGGCAATCGCCGGCGCGGGCATTCAGGCGTACTGCGTGCGCGATCCAGTCCTCGAAGCCGTAGTCGTTGGCAAGGCACGACATCATGCTCGCATCGCTGAAGCAAAGTGCAGGCACCGACGCATTCTTCGCCAGATCGATCGCCAGATGCGAGGCGATGCCGGCTGAGCCGCCATTGCCGATGAAGATGACGCGACCGCCCTGCTCTCGCGTGCGCAACCAGGACGCGCGCGTGGCGGAGATCCTGGCAAAAATACCGTCGTCGATCGCCGTCGCGCGATGCAGGCGGCCCACGTAGTCGTCGAGAAAGGCCTTGTGGTCGGGATCGACGGACTCGGCGGGCATGGGCTGGCGGCTCGATTGCAACATGTCCGGGTGATACCGACTATTACCATGGATTGCAAAGGTATAATACTTGCAAAGTTTGCGAGCGGCTGATAGTCGGCTTTCGGGTTTCACTCAACATTGGCGAGCCTGTTTCGCTGGGCATTCGCGTCACGGATGTTCCCCATGAAATGCATCGTTACTGGCGGCGCCGGTTTCATTGGCAGCCACCTCGTCGATCGCCTGCTCGACGATGGCCATGAAGTTATTGCGCTCGATAATTTCGTTATCGGACGCGCCGAAAATTTGGCCGCGCGCGCCAGTTCGAGCCAATTGAAGGTCGTACGGGCGGACGTCACCGACCTCGACGCGATCAAACCGTATTTCCACGGTGTCGATTGGGTCTTCCATCTCGCGGCACTGGCTGACATCGTTCCCTCGATCGAGTCCCCGATCCCGTATCACCGCGCCAACGTGGACGGCACGGTCAATGTTCTCGAGGCTGCGCGGCACGCGGGCGTCCGCCGCTTCGTCTATGCGGCGTCATCGTCCTGCTACGGTATCCCCGACGCCTATCCGACGCCGGAGAGCGCCGAGATCCGGCCGATGTATCCCTACGCACTCACCAAGAATCTCGGCGAGCAGTGCGTCATGCACTGGTGCCAGGTCTACAAACTGCCTGCCGTGGCGCTACGCCTGTTCAACGTGTACGGGCCCCGCCATCGCACCACGGGCACCTATGGTGCCGTGTTCGGCGTGTTCATGGCGCAGAAGCTCGCGGGCAAGCCCTTCACCGTGGTCGGCGATGGCGAACAGACCCGCGACTTCACCTTCGTCAGCGATGTCGCCGACGCCTTCGTGACCGCCGCGCGCTCCGATGTCTCACATGAGATATTCAACGTCGGTTCGGACAACACCTACAGCGTCAACCGGCTGGTCGAGCTTCTCGGCGGCGACAAGGTCCATATTCCCAAGCGTCCCGGCGAGCCCGATTGCACATACGCCGACATCGCCAAGATCAAACGGGTCCTGAAATGGGCGCCGAAGGTGAAGTTCGAGGATGGCGTCGCGACGATGCTGAAGTCGATGGACCAGTACAGGGACGCGCCCCTGTGGACGGTGGACAAGATCGCCGATGCCACCAAGGACTGGTTCAAATATCTCGGCGACGACGGCGATGCGGCGTCCGGCACTGCGCAGAAGGCGGGCCGTTGAGCAGACTCGTTCGACCCCGACGTTCGTGCCGCCAACCGATCATTTCCGGGCCGGCCAGACCGACCCGCGCTTTGGATAACTCACATGGGTAATGTTCCGACCGACAAGCCGACCGTTCATCCGGCGCCGCACCAGAAGATCAAGACGGTCGAGGAACTGGGCGAGATCGCGCGCGCCGCGCAGGCCGAGGGCCGGACCGTTGCGCTCTGCCATGGCGTGTTCGACCTCGTGCATCTCGGCCACGTCCGGCACATCCTGGCGGCACGCAACGAGGCCGATGTGGTCATCGTGACCGTCACGGCGGACCGCTTCGTCAACAAGGGCCCGGGACGGCCGATCTTTCCGGAGAACATGCGCGCCGAGATGCTGGCCGCGCTCGGCACCGTCGACTGGGTCGGCATCAACCGGACATCCAGCGCCGAGCCGATCCTCGATACCGTGCGCCCAGACATCTACGTGAAGGGCTCCGACTACGAGAATCCCGAGGATGACGTCACCGGCAAGATCGCCGTCGAGCGGGAGGCCGTCGAACGCCATGGCGGCCGCATCGTCTTCACCCGCGACGTGACCTTCAGCTCGTCGTCGCTGATGAACCGCTACTTCGACATCTACGACCCCCCTCTGCGCGATTACCTCCAGAAGGTGCGCGAAGGCGGTGGCGCCGAGCGCCTGCTGAAACTGATCGACAAGATCCAGGACATGCACGTCGTGCTTGTCGGCGATACCATCATCGACGAATACCAGTACGTCACGGCGCTCGGAAAGGCCTCGAAGGAGAACATTGTCGCCACTCTGTTCAAGAACGGCGAGCAATTTGCCGGCGGTGTCATTGCCGCGGCCAATCACGTGGCAAGCTTCTGCAAGTCGGTGGAGATCGTCACGACGCTGGGTGGCAAGGACTACCCCGAAGAGTTCATCCGCGCGCATGTCCGCCCGAATGTCACGCTCACTCCGATCCGCATCCAGGGCCGCCCGACCACCCGCAAATTGCGGTACGTCGAGATGGGCTACCTGCACAAGCTGTTCGAAGTCTACACCATGGACGACACGCCGCTCGACGAGGCCGAGCGCAAGGAGATCGACCATGTCACCGCCGAGCGCGTGCGCGGCGGCGACGTGGTCATCGTCACCGATTTCGGCCACGGCATGATCGCACCCAGCACGATCGACACGCTGATCGCGAACTCCAAGTTCCTTGCGGTCAACGCCCAGAGCAACAGCGGAAACCACGGCTACAATCTGATCACGAAATATCCGCGCGCCGACTACGTCTGCATCGACGCGCCGGAAGCGCGCCTGGCGGCCACCGACAAGTTCAGCGACATCGCTTCGGTGATCCAGGACCGCCTGCACCGCAAGATCGATTGCGACAACATGATCATCACGCACGGCTCCTTCGGCTGCTACCCCTTCTCGTCGAAGACCGGCGTCGCCCGCGTGCCCGCCTTCACCAAGACCGTCGTGGATACGGTCGGTGCCGGCGATGCCTTCCTGACGATTACGGCGCCGCTGGTGGCAGCCGGCGGCAACATCGAAGACGTCGCCTTCATCGGCAACGCGGCGGGCGCGATCAAGGTGGGCATCGTCGGCCACCGCAGCTCGGTCGAAAAGGCGCCGCTGGTCAAATTTGTCACCGCGTTGTTGAAGTGACGCGAACGGGAATCTGGAGAACGACAGTGATTGGTCAGAAATGGAATGTGATGGTCACCGGTGGCGCCGGCTATGTCGGCAGCGTGCTGGTTCCCCAGTTGCTGGCGGCGGGCCACAAGGTCACAGTGCTCGACCTGTTCATGTATGGCGAGGACGTCTTCAACGCCGTCCGCGACAATCCCAATCTGCGCCTGATCAAGGGCGACATCCGCGATGAGGCCGCGATCAACGAGGCCCTGCGCGGCAACAATGCGGTGATCCACCTCGCCTGCATCTCCAACGACCCCTCGTTCGAGCTGGATCCGACGCTCGGCAAGTCCATCAACTACGACTGCTTCCGTCCGATGGTACGCGCTGCGAAGAAGGCCGGCATCAAGCGCTTCATCTATGCGTCCTCGTCCAGCGTATACGGCATCAAGGACGAGGCCGAGGTGACCGAGGAGCTGTCCTGCGAGCCGCTCACGGACTACTCGAAGTTCAAGGCGATGTGCGAGACCGATCTTGCCGACGAGGCCGCATCCGGCTTCGTCACTTGTACGGTTCGTCCCGCCACCGTCTGCGGCTACGCACCGCGGCAGCGGCTCGACGTCGTCGTCAATATCCTGACCAACCTCGCGGTCAACACCGGCCGCATCCGCGTGTTCGGCGGAACGCAGAAGCGGCCCAACCTGCACATCGAGGACATGTCCGCGGCCTATCTGTTCCTGCTTCAGCAGGATGACGCGAAGATCGACGGCAAGACCTACAACATCGGCTACGAGAACCACTCGCTGATGAAGATCGCCGACATCGTCAAATCGGTGGTCGGAAACAATGTCGACGTGGCCGTCGAGCCGACCGACGATCTCCGCTCCTATCACGTCTCCTCGGAGAAGATCCGCCGCGAGCTCGGATTTGCGCCGACGCACACGATCGAACAGGCCGTGTCCGGCCTCGTGGACGCCTTCAAGGCCGGCCGCCTGCCGAACTCGCTCAACGACCCCAGGTATTTCAACATCAAGATGATGCAGAACATCAGCCTGAAGTGAGCGGCGTGCGGATCGGCATCGACTTCGACAACACGATCATCTGCTACGACAAGGTCTTTGCCGCCGTCGCGCGGCAGCGTGGGCTGGTGCCGGAGGGCTGGGACGGGCTGAAGACCGAGGTGCGGGATTATCTGCGGTCCCGCGCGGGCGGCGAGCTTGCCTGGCAGGGACTGCAAGGGTTCGTCTACGGCAAAGGAATTGGCTGCGCCGAGATCTATCCTGGAGTCCGCGAGTTCCTGGCAGCGTGTCGCGCGGCCGGCGCGAGCGTCTATATCGTCAGCCACAAGACGCAGTTCGGCCATCAGGATCCCGACCGCGTCGACTTGCGCGAGGCCGCGCGCGGCTGGTTGAAGGGTGCGGGTCTCATCGACGCCGCCGGTGCGGCGCTGGCCGTGGGCAATATCTATTTCGAGGACACACTGGCGGCCAAGGTCGAGCGGCTTGCGAGCCTGCAGCTCGATATCTTCATTGACGATCTCGTCGATGTGTTCGAGCAGCCGCATTTTCCGAAGACGACGCGATCAATCCTGTTCACGCAATCGCGGCCTCCCCATCCTGATCATTGCGAGCCGATTGCAACCTGGGCCGGCATCCACCGCGGAGTGTTCGCGCAATGAGCGAGCCCGACATCAGCGGCGAGGATGCGATCTCGATCGGCGGCCGCCTCTCCGGCGCGCGGGTCGCGGCCGCCCAACCGGCGCGGTCCGGTGGCAACAACCGGGTGTTTCGGCTGGAGATGGCGGAGGGACCGCCCCTTGCCCTCAAGCACTATCCGTCCGACGGGCGTGATCGCCTGGGACAGGAATATGACGCGCTCTCGTTTCTGTCCCGCCACGGCATTACGTCGACGCCGCGGCCGATCGCGAAAGATCCGGCTGCGTTCTGCGCGTTGTATCAATGGTTCGACGGCGATGCGGCAGTTCTGCATCCCCAGGACGATGATGCCGATCAGCTGGCCGATTTCCTGATCGAGCTGCAACGGCTGCGTAGCGCGGAAGGCGCGCAGAATTTGCGAAGCGCGTCAGCCAGCATCTTTTCGCCAGAGGAAGCCATCGCGCAGTACGAGCAGCGCCTGGACGGACTACGGCGCGCGTCGGAGGCTCATCCGGACCTGCGCGCGTTCATGGACGGCAGCCTGGTTCCCAGCACCGCCATCGCAATCCGGCAACTCCGTCGCCGTTATGCGGAACTGGGCCTGGATCCCGCAGCGGCCCTTGCGCCCACCCATCGTGCATTGAGCCCGTCGGATTTCGGACTCCACAACGCGCTGCGTGCCGACGACGGCAGACTGCGATTTATCGACTTCGAGTATTTCGGCTGGGACGACCCGGTCAAGCTCGTGACCGACACCGCGATCCATCCCGGCAGCGATCTGCCGGCTGCCGGCGCCAACCGATTGATCGAACGGCTCTCGCGTGCCTTCGAAGCTGGGGATGACGCGTTTGCGATCCGCCGTGACGTACTGTATCCTGTGTTCGGGGCGATTTGGTGCCTGATTGTCCTGAATGTCTATTTGCCGGAAAGCCGCTCCCGGCGCGCCCTGGCTGCGCAAGGTGGCGATCTGACGGTCCGCCTCGCCGGCCAGCTCGACAAAGCCCGCCGGCTCCATCAAACGATTTGCCAACGTGATCCAGATCTCACCCCACGCTGAAGCCGCCCTCACCTGCACGCTGGACGAGCGCAGCCTTTATTTGCGCCGCCTGGTCCTCGGTTCTGTTCGCTCTGCCGGGCGCGGACATGTCGGTCCGGCTCTGTCGCTGATCGAGATGGTCCGCGTGCTCTACGACGACGTGCTGCGGATCGATCCCAAGAACCCGCGCGATCCCGATCGCGACCGCGCGATCCTGAGCAAGGGACACGGTTGTCTGGCGCTCTATGCGCTGCTGGCCGATCGCGGCTTCTTTCCCCTGTCAGAGCTGGACGGCTTCTGCGGGTCCGACAGCATCCTGGGCGGACACCCCGAATACGGCATGGTGCCGGGCGTCGAGGCCTCGACCGGCGCGCTCGGCCACGGCCTGTCGATCGGTGTCGGACTCGCGCTCGCCGCGCGCATGCGCGAGCGCGGCTACCGGACCTTCGTCTTGCTCGGCGACGGCGAGATCAACGAGGGATCGGTGTGGGAAGCCGCCATGGGCGCGGCCAAGCACGGGCTCGACAACCTGGTCGCGATGATCGACTACAACAAGCTCCAGAGCTACGGACCCACCGACTACGTCCTGCCGCTGGAGCCGCTTGCGGACAAATGGCGCAGCTTCGGCTTTGCCGTGCAGGAGCTCAATGGCCACGACGTCGGCGCCCTGCGCACCGTCCTGAAGCAGGTCCCGGCCGTTCCGGGCAAACCCACCGCGATCATCTGCCATACCGTCAAAGGCAAGGGTCTTCCGGCAGCGGAATCCAACGCCGACTGGCATCACAAGAACAAGCTGACCGACAGCGAGCTTGACGCCATCCGCGTCGCCGTCGGCGATTTTTGATCGGCTCCCCATGCGCAACACAGCGATGAACATGGTCCACAAGCTCGCCGCGCGCGACGAGCGGGTGCTCTACATCGGCTCCGATCCCGGCGCGGGCACCTTGCGCGCAATGAGCAAGGAGTTTCCCAAGCGCCATCTGATCGAGGGCATTTCGGAAGCGCACATCATCGGCATGTCGGCCGGCCTCGCGATGGAGGGCTTCGTGCCCTACGTCAACACCATCGCGACCTTCCTCACCCGCCGCTGCTACGAACAGGTGGCGGTCGACCTCTGCCTGCACAATCTGCCGGTCCGGCTGATCGCCAATGGCGGCGGGCTCGTCTACGCGCCGCTCGGCCCAACGCACCAGGCGATCGAGGACATCGCCATCATGCGCGCGCTGCCGAACATGACGGTGATCTGCCCGTGCGACGCCGACGAGGCCGCGCGCATGATGGAGCAGACGCTCGACTGGAAAGGTCCGATCTACATCCGGCTCGGCAAGGGCGGCGATGCCGTCGTTTCCAAGGCCGAGCACGGCTTTGAGATCGGCAAGGCCATCCTGATGCGCCCGCAAGGCGACGTCCTCATGGTGACCACGGGCATCATGCTCCAGCGCGCCATCGCCGCGGCCGATCTGCTGGCCGCACAAGGCATTCGCGCCGGTATCCTGCACATGCATACGGTGAAGCCGCTCGACACCGCGGCCCTGCTGCAGGCGATCCGCGGCACCAGGCTCGTGGCGACGCTGGAGGAGCACGTGCCTTCCGGTGGCCTCGGCAGCGCGGTCGCGGAGGCGTTGATCGACAAGCTCGGCTCCGGCTTCCCTGCGATGCTGCGTCTGTCGCTACCGGACCGCTTCATGCACAATTACGGCTCGCAGGACTCGCTCCTGAAGAAGCACGGCCTTTCCGCTGGTGCGATTGCGACGTCGATCGAGCATGCGCTCGCCGCCTCGCGCACCTCCTCTCCTCAACTTCATTCCACCTGACGGGTCACATGTACGACGTTCGATATTCCTATCTGCTCGAGCAATTCGCCGACCCCGCTCCGATCCTGGCCGAGATCGGCCGGCTGGTGGCGACCGGTGACTTCACCCTTGGCAAGCCCGTCGCCGAATTCGAAAAACGCTTTGCCGAGCTGATCGGCGTGCGTCACGCCATCGGCGTCGGATCGGGCACCGACGCGCTCAAGCTGCCGCTCAAGGCGCTCGGCATCGGCCACGGCGACGAGGTCATCACCGCCGCCAACACGTTCATCGCCACCGTCGGCGCGATCGCGGAGACCGGCGCGACGCCTGTGCTGGTCGATTGCGACGATTCCTTCTGCATGAACGTCGACCATGTCGAAGCCGCGATCACTGAGAAGACCAAGGCGATCATGCCGGTTCAGCTGACCGGCGAGGTCACCGACATGGGCAAGCTGATGGCGATCGCGCAGCGCCACAATCTTCCAGTCGTCGAGGATGCCTGCCAGGGCATCCTGTCGGAGTTCGCCGGAAAGCGCTCTGGCACCCACGGCATCGCGGCCGGCTTCTCGCTGCATCCGCTCAAGAACCTCAACGTCTGGGGCGATGCCGGCGTGGTCGTCACCAATGACGACGGGATGAACGAGCGACTCCGCCTCATCCGCAACCACGGCATGAAGAACCGCGACGAGATCGCGATCCTCGGCTGCAACTCGCGGCTCGATTCTCTCCAGGCGGTCGTGGGCAACTGGCTGATCGGCCAGACCAGCGAGATCACGCGGCGCCGGATCGAGAACGCGGCCTATTACGACGCGGGCCTCGCCGGCCTGCCCGGCCTGCGCATCCCGCCGCGCCGGCCCAACGTGAAGCACGTCTACCATCTCTACATGGTGTTCACCGAGCGCCGCGACGAGCTCTACAAATACTGCCTGGACAACGGCATCGAGGCCAAGATCCACTATCCGATCCCGCTGTACCAGCAGGAAGGCCTCAAGCATCTCGGCTACGCGCCCGGCACCTTCCCGGTCACCGATCGCCATGCCAAGGAAGTCATCAGCTTCCCCGTCGACCAGCATCTGACGCGCGCACAGCAGGACCGCGTCATCGAGACCGTCAGGAAGTTCTGCCATGGACGCTGACACCGGCCGCAGGCGCATCGGCTACGTCAATCTTCCCGCGCAATTCGAGGAAGAACGCGCCGAGATCATACAGGCGGTCGAGGGCGTCTTCCAGCGCGGCGATTTCATCGGCGGCGCGGCGGTTGCGAAGCTCGAGGAGGAATTGTCCGCCTATCTCGGCTCCTCGCATGTCGTGACGCTGAATTCCGGCACCGACGCGCTGATCCTCGCCATGCGGGCGCTCGACATCGGCCCGGACGATGAGGTCATCACCCCGCCGAATTCGTTCGTGGCATCGACCGCGGCGATCATCGCGGTCGGCGCCACGCCGGTGTTTGCGGACGTGCTGCCGGACCAGAACATCGATCCGGCCGCGGTCGAGGCTGCCGTCACCCCGCGGACCAAGGCGATCATGCCGGTGCATCTGACCGGGCGCATGGCCGACATGACCCCGCTGATGGCGATCGCGGACAAGCACGCGCTCGCCGTGATCGAGGACAGCGCCCAGGCGGTCGGCTCGACCTATGACGGCCGGATGAGCGGCACCATCGGAACATTCGGCTGCTTCTCCGCCCACCCGCTGAAGAATCTCAACGCCGCGGGCGATGCCGGCTTCCTCGTCACTGCCGATGCCGAGCTCGCCGCGCGAATCCGCCGGCTCCGCAATCACGGCCTGATCAACCGCAGCGACGTCCAGGAATGGGGCATCGTCTCGCGGCTCGACACGCTTCAGGCCGAGGTGCTGCGCATTCGGCTGCGTCACCTGCCGTCGGTGATCGAACGCCGGCGGCGCAACGCAGCGCAATACCGCGCGGAGCTCGCGGGCCTGCCGCTGTTCATTCCGCCCTGCCGCAACATCGAGTTCAACACCTTCCACACCTTCGTCGTGCAGACCGACCGTCGCAACGATTTCCAGAAATATCTTGCCGACAAGGGCATCGAGACCGCGATCCACTATCCGGTCCCGATCCACCTACAGCCGGCGGCGGCGCATCTGGGTCATGGCCGCGGCGCGTTCCCGGTGACGGAACGGCAGGCGGACCAGATCCTCACCCTCCCCATCAACCAGTTCCTCTCGGCCTCCGACATCAGCTATATTTGCGCGACCGCCCGGGAGTATTTTGCATGACGGACACGGACTTCCTGCACGCCGACGAGCAGGCGCTGGCGCAGCGCTTCATCGACGATGGCTTCGTCACCACGCCGGCCGACGATCGCGCCGGCCTCGACCGGATCCAGCGTCGTGCCGCCGAACTCGCGGCGGACTATCTCAAGCTGCCGCACAGCAACGATCCCTACGCGATGCTCGATACCATCCACACGCGGGTGAGCGTGGATGATCTCAACGGCCTGCGGCTGCACGTCTTCAACGGCCTCAACGCCGAACCGTGGTTCCGGCCGACCTACTTTCGTCTGGCGCGCTCGACGATCGAGACCATCGTCGGCAACGAGCTCTGCATGCAGCGCCGCGTCAATCTCAGCATCCAGCTCCCCGGCGACAGTTCGTCGCTGCTCGCCACACATTCCGACGTCTGGTCCGGCGATTCGCCGTTCGAGGTCGTGGTCTGGGTGCCCTTGGTCGATGTCCAGCGCAGCAAATCGATGTATCTGCTGCCGCCGTCCCTGAATGGCGAGATGCAGGACCGGATGGCAGCCTTGCGAAGCGCCGAGGAACTGTACAAGACCATCAAGCCGCACGCGACCTTCATCGAGATCCCCTACGGTCACGTCATGCTGTTCAACCAGACCCTGATGCACGGCAATCGCGTCAACGAGGAAGCCGGCACGCGCTGGAGCATGAATTGCCGCTTCAAGAGCATCATGTCGCCCTACGCGGACAAGCGCTTCGGCGAGTTCTTCGAGCCTATCCTGCTGCGCCCGGCGACGCGGGTCGGCATGCAGTACAAGCTGCCCGGAGGCTTCCATGGCTGAGCGAGCCGGCCATCGCGGCTATATCGGCGCCCGGCCGCTGAACGGCAGCCGCACCCCGCAACACGTCCAGAACATCGTGATCCGCGACTACGCGCGGCGCAAGAACCTGCATTATCTGCTGAGCGCCGCCGAACACACCATGCCCGGCAGCTACATGGTGCTCGAGGACATCCTGGACGAGTTGCCGCGGCTGCGCGGCCTGATCCTCTACAGCATCTTCATGCTGCCGCCCGAAGAGGCGCGGCGGCGGCAGATCTACGACCGCGTGCTGCGCGAGGGCTGCGACCTCCACGCAGCGGTCGAGGAGATCACGCTGTCGTCGCAGAAGGACATCCAGGCCATCGAGGACATCCTGCTCGTCAATAAATTCGCGACCATTCTGTGACGATGGCGCGGAGCGGTTGACGATCATGGCCGAGATCAACCTGCTACAGCCGATGCACGCATCGACCAAGCGGAACTACGTCCAGCGCGTGGTCGAGCACGACAAGGCGGAATCCGCTACCGTCGCGCGGCAATGGGGGCGCGACTACTGGGATGGTGACCGGCGCTACGGCTACGGCGGCTATCGCTATGACGGCCGGTGGCGTCCGCTGGCCCAGACCCTGATCGATCGCTACGGCATCAAGCCGGGCATGAGCGTGCTCGATGTCGGTTGCGGCAAGGGCTACCTGCTCTACGAGTTCACCCAGCTCGTCCCCGACCTCAGGATCGCCGGCCTCGACATCTCCGACTACGGCATCGCCAATGCCAAGGAGGAGGTGCGGCCGCAGTTGACGGTCGGCAGCGCCGTCGAGCTCCCCTATCCCGATCAAAGCTTCGATCTCGTGGTATCGCTCGGCGTGCTGCACAATCTTTCGCTCGAGGACGTCTTCCGCGCTGTGCCCGAGATCGAGCGCGTCGGACGCGGCGCCTCGAAATATCTGATGGTCGAATCCTTCCGCAACGAGCGCGAGAAGGCGAATCTGCTTTACTGGCAGCTCACCTGCCTGAGCTTCCACGGTCCGCAAACGTGGGCCTGGATCTATGACAAATGCGGGTATCGGGGCGACCATGGGTTCATCTTCTTCGAATGAAGCAGGCCTGCGCCGGCCGACCTCGTTGCGCGCGCAAAATCCGGAAGTGTACTATTCGGACGACGCGATCGTCACGGCGGACGACGCCACGATCGCGGAGCTGAAGCGGATCGCCGCCGGCAACCCGCGTCTGCGCAGCCGGCTGTGCACGCATCCAGATCCCTCGTCAGGCCTGCACGAGATGCTGATCGTGCATCATCGCGAGGCCTATGTGCGGCCTCACAAGCACTTCGGCAAACCTGAATCGTTCCACGTGATCGAGGGCACCGCAAGGGTCGTGATCTTCGAGGATGACGGCCGCATTCGCGACGTGCTCGAGATGGCGCCCTACGGTCATGGCGCCGTCTGCTATTACCGGATGCCCGAGAAGGTCTACCACTCGATCCTGATCACTTCGGAGTGGCTGGTGTTTCACGAAACCACCGCTGGCCCGTTCGATCCCGCCCGCACCGCGTTCCCCGACTGGGCCCCCGATGGCAGCGACACTGCCGCGGTCCAGGACTATGTCACGAAAATCGGCGCGCTCGCTGCAGAACATCGAGGCGGCTGAGGCAAGGCCTAGGGACGATGGACGATTCTGCCAATTCCGATGATTTCCGCATGACGGCGACAGCGGCTCTCCGACAGCGATCCCGGCCGGGCATTGGATTTGTCTACGCAGCCCTCGCTCTTGCTGCTATTGCAAGCGCACCTGCACTGCTCGCGCGCGAGGTCTTCGGCGACGACTGGACCGTTTATTACATCTATTGGACCGAAGGCACATCCGGCGTTGCCCGCGTGCTGTGGGAGTCCGCACACGCTGGCTTCGCGATTCCTATGACGCTGTTCGTCTGGCTGCTGAACGATACTCCCGACGTCGCCGCCCGCTTCGCTGGACTCGCTTGCCACCTTGTGAACGGCATATTGCTCTATTCTGTCCTATCGCGCTCTTCTATCACAAGAATGATCGCGGCACTCGTTACCGCCCTGTTCTTGCTCAGCCCGTTCTATGCAATTCGCCTGACTCAGAATGCGGTCTATGATTTCTTCCTGCTTTTCTATCTGCTGTCCTATGAGCTGTCCTATTCGAAGGTCCGTGCGCTTCGATGGGGCGCGCCATTTAGTCTGCTTTTCTCGTTGTCGCTCGAGACACTGATCGCCCTCGAACCGCTCCGCGTCGTGCTTGCGTGGTCTAGCCCCGAGCATTGGAGGCAGAAGCTCGCGCGTCTTGTACCGTTCTGGCTGGCTGTTGCAGCCATGATCGTTCTGCGACTGACAATACTGGGGAAGAGCGGTCACTACGCCGGACAATATAGTTTCGCGAACGATTTCACGATCATAGGCAATGCGCTTTATGCTCATCTCATGGCCTTCCCGCACGGCCTAAGCTACGCCTACTCTTACGGGTTCGCGCTGCTGGGGCTTCCTGCTTCCGTGGTACTGACATTGGCCGCGATCACCGTGTTTGCTCTGTTCTCTTCGAGAGCATTGTGGACGCCTTGGGTGCTGAACAGCCGCTCGACCAGGAATGCGACACTTCTGCTGCTGTTGTTGGGAGGCGCGATTGCCCTTATTGGCGCGCTGCCCTACGCACTTACCGGAATTTATGGCGACGTGACGCGGGGCGAGTCGAGGCTGCTCTTTCCCTCGCAGTTTGGCGTCTTGATCCTGATTGCGACTGTTCTACAGGCAATTCCGGGATTCCGCGTACGCGCGGCGGTCGCGGGAGGCTTAATCGCGATCTTCGCATTGTCGTTGGCTCACGATTCCAAATGGCTGCTCTACGACGGGTTGCTCAGTAGCGACATGCTGCGGCAAGTTCGAGCAGCTTTGCTCGCAGATCCCGGACCAAAGGTGGTGAAGCTCCAGGTCGAGGATTCGCACGTGTTCTCGTTCCGCTCACGATGCCTTGGCGCCAATGACATGAACGTGGCCCAGATGATATTGCGCGATGCAAATCGAGAGCGGTCGTTCGTCTATACTGATTATTGCGGGGATTTCACCGATCCTCATTTCGTCGTGAACGGCAACTGCCCGGTTTCGTATCTCGAGACCTTTCCTTGTCCGCCCCGCCGCGAGACCTGGCGTTATCGCGCAGCACCGGGACTTCCGCGGCCCGACGACATTGGCTTCGTCGCATTGCTGACAGCGGTCCTCGGAAACAGCCTCTCGGCCACGGAAGGCCGCGGTGAACTGGTGCAGCTGAAGGACGGAGAGCCGGCGCCTTTGGCGAGAGCCGAGTATCGGCCACCTTGCAACCGGCCCGGCGTCCGTGCGTCGGCCTGGTTGCTCGCTCTCCCCGCCCCGGCATGTGAAGGTGCCGCCTCTGGAGTTCGCTAAACCGCGCGTTGCGATGATCGAGCCGGCACGCACGGCGCCGGACTTTTTGCCCGAAATGAACAGGCATGCCGTCAGCCATGAAGAGTTCCAACGCCCGACATTCCGAACGCAACATGCCATGCCGGAGGCAACCACGGGCTTCGCGGGATTGTTCAAGGAACGCTGTGGTGGTAGAAGCGCGGCGCAAGGGGAAGTTGAGGCAATTGGGGACTGGACGTGATTTCAGAGAGAGTTAGATTTTACGCTGTGTTCGACGCAGCCTCCTCCGCGACTTCGATCGTAGCCAGCCTCGAGATCTCCTAGTGGAGTACACAAGGGAATTCTCGATCGCTGCCAGAGCAGTTGTGGCCGCCCTGCTGGGATGCGCCGTCGCCTACGTGGTGCTGCTGCTGTTGAAAAATCACCTTCCGTCGTTTCAATCGAATTTCGTCGAAGGCTTCGATATGGCCTTGGCAGATAAGAATTGCGACTTCTGCAAGAAGGCGTTCTACGGCTCGTTCTTCCTGTCCGGGCCGATTGCGGCCGCAGCTGTATTGTATGCGACGCATCGATCATCGGGCTCGCTTACACTGAGCACCATCACGGCGAGCTTCGTCTACCTTGCACTCGACGCCGCCAACGATGCGGGCAGCCCCGGAATCGCGATCGCCATGCTAACGGCCGCGGCCATCACCGTCGCCCTCAATCGAGGCGCCAACAATTACTTTCCTGCTGCAAAACCCTCGACCGACACCCGGTTCAGCGTGGGAGCGGCCGATCTGCTCGCGATCATATTCCTTGCCCTGCTGCTGATCCCCTCCGATCTCGAAGGCCTGACAGCGGCCGTGAGGGACGAAGCGCACAAGGTAAGCTACTTCATCGGTCCGGCGCTTTACGGCTATGCCCCCGGTCTCGTTCCGGGATTGGACTTCCATTCGCATTACGGCCCCGCGCTCGGCTGGTTCTTTCATCTCATCATGGGAGATGGCTGGAAATCGGCGGCGATGCGAGCGGTCGGATTGAACATCGCGATCACGCTCGCGACCTACGTTCAGGCCTACTTTCTTCTGAACTACTTGATCCGGTCGAGGCTTGCCGCGATCGCCATCATCACGGCTCTCGCCGTGCTGGCTTTCTCCACAACCGGCCAGTTCTACTCGCCGTCTGCCTACCCGACGCGATTTCCTCTCTTGATCGTCTTTGCGCTCGCCATCAGCCTGCACTGCACCGCTCCCGGGCGCCTCACATGGCTGATCATGTCGGCCATCATGTGCGCTGTCTCGCTGCTCTGGCAGACCGAGATCGGACTGTTCTTCCTTGTGACCGGTACCTTCGTCGCCGCGATCGCCGGAGGCTTCCCGAGCTATCGCAATGCCCTCGTGTTCGCAGTCACGTCGATCGTCACCGCAACCTTGATGTGCCTGGTGCTGTTCGGCGCGAGAGCCTTCTCCCTGGACTTTCTGATCGAGTGCTTCCGCCCACTCGTACTCTACGGAACGGGATGGGGAAGCACGCCCATCAAATGGGACTTGGGCTGGGGCATCATCTACAATCTGCCGCTCCAGATCGTCGGATGCATCACCGTCGGCTGGGCCGCGATCCGGCTGTCACGGCCCTCTGATTCCTGGCATGACCGGTTCGTGACCGGGCTTCTGCTGACGCTGTCGATGATTGGCATGGCGCTGATGATCAAATGGGTCAACCGGACGCTGGACGCTGTCTGGCACCAGAACGCGTTGCCGCTGGTGATCGTCTCGGCTTGGTGGATCCGCCAGTTTTCAACCGGGTGGCAACCATCGTTCCGAAGAGCCGCAGGCGCCATAGCGGCCGTTGCGACCGTTCTTGCGCTGCTGTTCGTGCAAGACAAGAACAATCCCCACCTCTACGGCCTGAGATCGTATGCAACTTATCCCAGCCTTCTGAGGTGGCCATTCGTCTCGAGCCCACCAGTCACGTGGCAGGAGGACCTTGACCAGATCACCGAGACTGAGACCAAGTTCATCCAGGAGAAAACGAGGCCAGACGAGAGGGTCCTGGTCATCGCCCTCAGGGATTGGGCCCATCTGGCGCAGGCCCATCGGGCGCCACTGGCCTATTTCATGCCGTTCTTGGTGTCCTTTGACGCGCGGTTCCTGGATCGCTCGATGAACCCGGCGGACCGGCTGTTTTATGATAGCATGGTGGAGCGCAGGCCTGAGTATCCCTATGTCCAAGAGGTCATGAAGCGGATCAAGCGAGATTTCGTGGCAGTGGAGACCAGGGGTAATTTGACACTCTATGAGCGGCGGCATTGACCTCGGCCGTGCTCGCGGCTCTTGAGAGCGCACATAGCTGGCCGTATCCACCTCCGATTGATGGGGGGCGGCACGTCTTGCAAGACCCATCGACGGCTGCTACCTGCTTTGGCCGAGGACGCATCGGCCGGAGGAATGCTCCGCGCAACCCGGATATGATGTATCCGGGACCGTCTCGTTGCCGCCCGCGCCGGCTTTCATCGAAGGTCGCCTCGTCAGACCCGCTCAAATGCGAGAATAATCAGTGACCGACCATTGCCGCCTTTGCCATTCGACCAACCTGCGACCGGTCATCGACCTCGGCCTGATGCCGATTGCACATAGGCTTCGGCACAGCCGAAACGAGCAGGAGGAACGGTATCCGTTCGAGGTGCTGGCTTGCGGCGAGTGTGGCCTGCCGCAGATCGTCAAGCCGATCGATCCCGAAATTCTGTATCGCCAATTCAATTACAATTTCAGCAGCTGGAAGCCGGAGCCGCACCAGGCGGACGAACTCGACACCATCGCGAAGTTCTCGAAGCATCAATCCGTGTTCGAGATCGGATGCAACGACGGCCTGTTCATGGACAAGCTGCGCGAGCGCGGCGCGAAGGTCTTGGTGGGCGTGGAGCCCAACCCAGTGTCGGGCAAGATCGCCGGCGAGCGTGGCATCAAGGTCTATTCCGACATGATCAGCCCGGCGCTGTGTCACGACGCCGTTGCCCAGGCGGGCAAGTTCGACCTCGTCGTCTCGCGCCAGGTGCTGGAACACATCGTCGATTTCGAGAACTTCTTCGATTGCGTGAAGATCGCGCTGCGTGAGGATGGGCTGCTGTTCATCGACGTGCCTGATTTCGCCCCCGGCTCGGCAGCAGGCGATCTTTCCGTGCTCTGGGAGGAGCACGTCAGCTATTTCACCGAACCGACCCTGCTCGCTCTGCTGGCGCGCCACGGCTTCGAGGCGGTGTCCGTGAAGAAGTACAATTTCAGCGGCGGCAGCCTCGCCATCGCGGCCCGTCGTGCCGAGGGCCGCGTGACGCCGCCGCCTGCGCCGTCCGGGGTCGGTGAGAAATTCGGTCAACGCGCACGGGAATACGGCGCGCGCCTTCGTCCGATCCTCGCGAAGGCCCGGGCCAATGGTGCCGAGATCGCCATCTACGGCGCCGGCTGCCGCGCCTGCACCTTCACCAACGCCCACGAGCTGGCGGATGTCGTCGACCTCTCTGTCGACGATCAGAAGGAGCGCCAGGGCTTGTTCCTGCCCGGCACTGGCATTCCGATCCGCTCGCCGGCGGATCTCGCCAGCAAGTCAGGACCGCTCGTCTGTCTTCTCGCCGTGAACCAGGAGAACGAAGCCAAGGTCAGCAGCCGGCTGCGCGAGAATGTGAAGCGGCCGCTGCACGTCGTTTCGATCTTCGCACCCTCCGACATCTGGAGCGAGCTCGACCGTCTCGAGGCGGCCGCAGGGTCGCCGCATGGTTGAGGACAAGCTCTTCAACTACTACGAACGTCAGGACGTTCTGCCGACGTTCGGAAATTTCAAGTCGTCCGCCGAGCTCGAGGCTTACGGCGGCCAGCGGCGCGAACTGTTCTCGCACAAGCTGGTGCTGCCACCGCGGCTGTTCCGCAATGCCGAGGTGCTCGAATTCGGTCCTGATTCCGGCGAGAACGCTCTGGTGTTTGCGAGCTGGGGCGCGAACATGACGCTCGCCGAGCCGAACCGGCATGCACACCCGAAGATCCAGGCCTATTTCGCTCATTTCGGCCTGACCGAACGTCTCCGCGAGCTTGCACTCGCCGATGTCGAGGGATTCCGCAGCGACCGCGGGTTCGACATCATCGATGCCGAAGGGTTCATCTACACCGTGCAGCCGACCGAAAACTGGCTCGGCGTCTTCCACCGGCTGCTCAACCCCGACGGTTACGCCGTCGTGTCGTATTACGAGCGCCATGGCGGATTCTTCGAGCTCGCGCTCAAGGCGATCCATGCTGCCGGCAAGGCATTGACCGGCCGTCCTGCGCTCGAGACGGCGAGAATGCTGTTCGATGCGAAATGGAGCAGCATTCCGCACACCCGCAGCTTCGAATCCTGGCTGATGGACGTGCTCGAAAATCCCTTCGTCCGGCATCGGTACTTCCTCGACGCCGCGGCCTTGTGCACGACGGCGCATGAACAGGGTTTCGACATCCATTCGGCATGGCCAGCCTATCGCGACAGCTTGGACGTCTACTGGCACAAGAAGGTTCTGTCCAACGACGAGAAGCTGCGGCGCGCGGCGCGCCATCTCGACCGTAGCCGCCTGAGCTTCCTTGGCGGACGAAAGCTCTATCTGGTGGGCAACGCCGATGCAGTGGAGGCGATCTCGGCATCGATCGAGACGCTGGTTCTCGATGTCGATGCGATGATCGACCATCCCTTCGGCGAGAGCCTGCCGCGCGTGGTCGCGAGCCTCGCGTCCCTGCGCGAGACGATCCGGACAACGGACATTCTCGCCGACGATGCTGCCGACATCGAATCCATCACGGCAACGCTCGACAGTTTCCATCGCATTTTTGGCGCGATCTTGCGACGGGATGCGTCCGCGGTCACCGCCCTCACCCAGACGGATCCGGCGTTCATCAACACCTGGGGGCAGCCGGCGCACTTCCTCGTCATCCGAAAGCGCTCCAAGGAATCATAGCCAGTGAAGCCAGGCATTGGCATCATCGGGACGGGCATGGTCGGCCAGATGTGCCACCTCGCCAATTTCGCTGCCAATCCCGCCTGCCGCGTCGTCGCGATCGCCGATCTCCGGCCGGATCTCGCTGCCGCCGCGGCGCAGAAGTTTGGCATCTCGCGGGTCTACGGCACGCACCGGGAATTGCTTGCGGACAGCGAGGTGTCCGCCGTGGTCGTGGTGACGAAGCGGCGCGCGACCGGGCCGATCGTCCTGGACGCGTTGAACAGCGGCCGCCACGTGCTGTCGGAAAAGCCGATGGCCTACACGACGGTTCAAGCCGAGACACTGGTCGAAGCCGCGCGGCGACAGGATCTCATCTACAGCATCGGTTATATGAAGCGACACGATGCCGGCGTGGCACGCGCGCTGGCCGAGTTGGCGCGCATCCGCGCAGACCAGTCGCTAGGACGCATCGTCGCCGCGCGAGGCTGGTGCTTCGGCGGCGACACGGGCCGGGCGCAGGACAATTTCGTGATGACCGGCGAAGCGCGTCCCGACGGGCTCGAACTCTGGGAGGATGGTCCCGACTGGATGCCGCGCGCGATGCGCCTCGGCTACGACAATTTTCTGAATGTCTTCAGCCATATCATCAATCTGGCGCGCTACCTGCTCGGACCATCGCCGACGCTCGCCGAAAGCTCGATCGAGACCTCCGGAGCCGCGTGCATGACCCTCGACTTCGACGGCATCCCTTGCACGCTGGATCTCGTGAATGGGTCCGAAGGCGCCTGGCGCGAAGGACTGACGATCGATTTTGAGCGCGGTGCGGTGACCATCGAGTTGCCCGCCCCCTTCGGCAAACAGGAGGCGCAGGTCATCGTCGATCATGACGGCGAATCAACTCGGCTGGTGCGCGCAACCAGCTGGGCGTTTCGGCGCCAAGCCGATGCCTTCGTCACCGATATCGTCGAGCGAAGAATACCCTTGGCCTCCGGCGCGGACTCAGTGACCGACATCTCGCTTGCAGAGACGGCCTGGAAGCGGCGGGCTAGCGGCAAAGCATGATCGCGCTTTAGCTGCGGCACCCTTCGCTGTCGAGCGCATGGCCAGCGTCATTCAAATCGAGGTCAAGACTCTCGGATGGAGGAATGGCATCGCGATACACGATTGGCACGCCCGTGAGACGACCGCAAGTCCGGGGCGCCGGGCTCTCTTGACCGGAAAAATGCGACCTCCTATAGACTTTCGCTCTGGCTGGGCCTGAGAGGCGTCCGGGGCGATTTACGCAATGAACATGCTACCGGGCCCGGCGCAGGCCGCTGCGATTGGTCTCAGCATCGCCTTTCCACTGCTGTTGCTGTGTTACGCGCGCATCGCCGCCACCGGCGGATCCGGCCGCCGCTTCAGGCTGGCCTGCGTCAGCGTCGTCGTGTTTTTCGCGATCGCCTGTATCGCGCTTCCAGGTCAACGCCACGTCGACGACGTGCTTGGTGGTCTGCTTCTGTTGGCGACGGCGATGATGTTTTGCTACATCCTGTTCAGCCTGCTGGCCTGGGGCTTTACGGTCACGCTGCTCACGGCGCTGGTCAAGATCGGACGTCCCCTCACTTTGGACCAATGGGCTGCGGCCTACATGCAGGGCGGCGACCTCGGCACCTTCGCGCACAACCGCCTGAAACTCCTGATCAGCTCGGGGCTCGTGGTGACGGCGGACGGCCGGCTGGCCCCAACGGCCAAGGGGGTCGCGGTCGCACAGCTGGTCAAACTCGTTCGCCTGTCGACGGGTCTTCGGTGAGCGGCACAATGTCTTTCGCTGTCGGACTTGTCGCCGTCATCGTCTTCGCCCTGCTGGCGCCTGCCTTGCAGCTCATGGCCCGCGCTCGCGCATGGGCGCTCGGACCCGTGATCCTGCTCGCGATCGCCGCGGTCGTCTCGCATGGTCTCGGCGTGATGCTCGGAATTTTCGCCGTCCCGCAATTTCAGTATTGGAACGCCGCGTCGATTTTCGGATTTTGCGTCATGGCTTACGTTTTCGCCTTTGGCGCGGTGTATAAATCGGTTTCCCTGGACATCCTGCGCGGACTCGTCGACCGGCCCGGCCGCAGGGCCCCGGTTTTGGAGATCGCCGAAAGGCAGGTTCCGGATCTCTTCCGAGGACGAATTGGGAACCTGGTCGATGGCGGCCTGGTCGAGCCGGTCGATTCGCACTTCAGGGCGACGGCGGCGGGCCGGAATATGGCAGGCCGCATCGGACGGTTGCGCCGCGCCTTCGGCATTGGCGATACCGGTCTCTACGATTTTTCCGACTAGTTGCGCGAAACACACACATCCCGCCTTTCGTGTCCGGTTGTGTGGATCATGTCCGGGAGCCACATTGTTCGCTCGGCTCAGATGACCTAGAGTTGCGCCAGGGTTCTACCAGTCAAGGGTGGCCGGCAACGGCGGCATAAGATGACACATTCCAGGGCGGCAAAGAGGCTTACGATCGTCATCCCTGCACTGAATGAGCAGGACAAGATCGCCGACACCATCGACGGTGTGCTGCCGCTCGCCCGCGAGCTGCTCGACGATTTCGAGATCTTCCTGATCGACGACGGCAGCACCGACGCCACCGGCGCGATCATGGACGAGTTCGCGGCCGGCGAGCCACGCATCATCGTGCATCACAACGCCGAACGGCGGGGTGTCGGCGCCGGCTTCGAATTCGCCCTGTCGCGCGCGAAGTTCGATGCCATCACGCTCATTCCCGGCGATCACGCCTTTCAAAACGAAGGGATCGCCCGGATGTTCAAGGCGGCGGGCGCCGCCGACCTCGTCATCACCTATCGCGACAACCAGTCGGACCGCTCGATCAACCGCTCTCTCCAATCGCACTCGCTGCGGTTCATCCTGAACTGCCTGTTCGGCTTCTGGCTGTCCGACTACCACAGCATGATCGTCTATCCCGTGAAATGGCTGCGCCAGATCGCGGTGAAGGCCGACGGTTACGGCTATCAGATCTGCGCGCTGATCTCTCTGCTCCAGCTCGGCTTGACCTACGTCCAGGTGCCCGTGAGCCTGAACGCGGAGCTGAAGGGATCGTCCCGCGCGCTGCGGCTGCGTACTTATTTCGAACTCGTCGGCACCATCGTCTCTCTGCTGCGCCGCGTTCCCATTCGGAACGTCGATTTCAGCCAGATTCCCTCCGACGCGGAGCGGACCCTCGCGCGTTGAGGCGTGCCCCGCGGGCCTCGGCGCGGGACCTCGGATATTTGGACCGGCTTTCGGTGATTCGTACGAGGGACGCCTTGTCCCTACCCCGCCAGCATCTCGTCTAAGTGACTGATTTTACTGGCAGGAGTGGCAGGGCTCGAACCTGCGACCCCCGGTTTTGGAGACCGGTGCTCTACCAATTGAGCTACACTCCTACGAACCCGCGTCACCGCGGATCAGGGGCGCTTTCAAGCACAAGGGACGGCCGGTTTGCAAGGGTGAACCGCGCCGGCTTCGCTTGTTTGTGCCGGGGTTTCTGGGCCACAGTCCGTTGGCGATAACAAAAACAACCGGGAGTGCCCATGACCGCGACAGCGACCGCCACAGCCGCCCCACAGGCCACGACCGCGCTCCAGACCCCGCCTGTGCCGGATGCGCGCCCCGAGACGCTCGGGCTGTCGCGTCCCCGTCTCCAGGCCATGTCGGACGCTTTCAAGCGCGAGATCGACAAGGGAACCGTTCCCGGCGTCACCGTCCTGGTGGCCCGGCGCGGCCAGATCGGCTGGTTCGAGGCGCTCGGCAGGCAGAGCCCGGCGGACGCCGCACCGATGGCGCGCGATTCGATCTTCCGCATCTTCTCGATGACCAAGCCGATCGTCTCGGTCGGCATCATGGCGCTGGTCGAGGATGGCCAGCTCCTGCTGAGCGACGCCGTCGCAAAATTCATCCCGGAATTTGCGAGCCAGAAGGTCGGCGTCGTCAAGGACGGCAAGCTGGAGCTGGTGCCCCCGACGCGGCCCATGACCGTGCAGGACCTGCTCCGCCACACCTCCGGCCTCACCTACGAGCACCAGGGCGACGGCCCCGTGCACAAGCTCTACCAGGAGTCCCGCGTCCGCAGCCGCAAGATCAGCAACGCCGAGCACGCCGCACTGGTGGCGAGCTTCCCGCTGGTCTGCCAGCCGGGCGCGGAGTTCAACTACAGCCGCTCCACCGACATTCTGGGCCGCATCATCGAGGTCGTCAGCGGCAAGTCGCTCGGCGCATTCCTCACCGAGCGCGTGCTCGCGCCGCTCCAGATGGCCGAGACCGGCTTCTCCACATCCGAGGCCAATGCCGGCCGGCTCGCCGAGCCGTTCGCGGCCGATCCCTGGACCGGCGACAAGGTCGCGCTGTTCAACATGCTGGAGCAGCCGGTGATGGAGTCCGGCGGCGGCGGTCTGGTCTCGACCACGATGGACTATGCGCGCTTCTGCCTGATGCTGCGCAATGGCGGCACGCTCGACGGCAACAGGGTCATCGGCCGCAAGACGCTGGAGCTGATGGCCTCCGATCACCTCGGGCCAGGCGTTGCAGTCAACGGCACCCTGCTGTCGCCCGGCCACGGCTTCGGTCTCGGCTTCGCCGTGCGCCGCGAGGCCGGCATCGCGCCCTTCCCCGGCAGCGTCGGCCAGTATTTCTGGAGCGGCATCGCCGGCACGTTCTTCTGGATCGACCCGAAGGAGGATCTGTTCGCGGTGTTCATGACGCAAGGGCCAGGACAGCGCGACTACACGCGGACCTTGGTGCGGGATCTGGTTTACGCGGCGGTGGAGTGAGGCGGCGCTTACGCGCGACGCTGCATCCCCACACTCACTGTCATGCCCCGGCTTGACCGGGGCATCCAGTACGCCACGGCGGATGTAGTAAGAGCGAACTCTCCAACGAAGGCCTCTGGAATACTGGATCGCCCGCCTTCGCGGGCGATGACACCGGTTGTTGGGTGGGCTGCGTGCCTCTTCTACGCTCTATCGCGTCAACTAATCGTCGCGCCGCCGTCGATCACCATGGTCTGGCCGGTCATGAAGTCGCCGGCCTTGGAGCCCAGGAACACCGCTGCGCCGGCGATCTCGTCGGGGATGCCGATGCGCAGCAGAGGTGAGCGCGAGGTCGAGGCTTTCAGGTTCTCCGGATTGTCCCACAGCGCCTTGGCAAAATCGGTCTTGATCAGGCCCGGCGCGATGCAGTTCACGCGGATGTTGTGCGGGCCGTATTCGCAGGCGAGGTTGCGCGCGAGCTGCATGTCGGCGGCTTTCGAGATCGCGTAGGCACCGAGGATGGTCGAGCCCTTGAGGCCGCCGATCGAGGAGACGATGATGATGGAGCCGTCCTTGCGCTCGATCATCTGCGGCACCACCATCGAGATCAGCCAGTTGTTGGCGACGATGTTGTTGTCGAGGATCTTCCTGAACTGATCGTCGGAGATGCCGGCGAGCGGACCGTAATACGGGTTCGAAGCAGCGTTGCAGACCAGCACGTCGATCTTGCCGAAGGCGCGGTTGCTCTCGTCGACGAGGTTTTGCAGATTCTCCTTCGACGAGATGTTGGCGGCGACCGCGACCGCGGTACCCTTGCCGAACTTGTCGTTGATCCCCTTGGCGACCTGCTCGCAGACGTCGGCCTTGCGCGAGGAGATCACCACCTTGGCACCGTGCTCGGCCATGCGCTCGGCGATCGCAAGCCCAATGCCGCGCGTCGATCCCGTGATGACGGCGACTTTTCCCTTCATGTCGAACAAGGTCATGTGTCTCTCCCTGAGTACGATTTGATTGGCCCGAAACTGATATCGCTCGCGCGAGCGACAGCCGCTTCAGGCGAGCTTCTTGACTTCCGGCCCCGCCGGCTGGTGCATCGCTGCATGCGCAGCATCCGCAATCCACGGCTGCTGATTCACCATCGGCAGCCGCCAGACGGTGCGCTCGGGACTCGCAAAATAGTCCAGCCGCGTCACCGAGCAATTGTCGATGTCGAACGACAGCCCCCGCTCCGGCTGACCGTCGAGCGCGAGCCCCAGCGCCGCCTTGATCGTGCCGCCATGCGCGACCGCGATGATGTCCTGCCCTGCCGCCTCAGCGTTGATCCGCTCGATGGTGCGGCGTGTGCGGTTGTAGAGGTCCATGAAGCTCTCGCCGCCGGGCGCGGGCTCGTTGATGTCGGCGAACCAGCTGGCGCCGACGGGGCGGCTCGCGATGAACTGGGCCCGGTTCATGCCCTGCCAGCGGCCGAGGTTCTGTTCGGCGAGGTCCACCTCCCGCTTCATCGACGCGGGCCTCGGGAAGCCGGCCGCCCAGATCGCCTCGGCGGTCTGGTGGGTGCGCATCAGATTGCTCGAATACCAGAGCGCCGTGCGTGGCAGCACCTTGGCAACAGCATTGAACACATAGGTATCGCTGGTATCACAGGCGATGTCGGACTGTCCGTAGATGTTGCCGCCGTCATTGCGCACCGGCGCGTGACGGACCCACCACCATCGCGTGACGACCACATTTGGCTTGTCTGCACCTGCCATCGAAACCCTTCCATCCCGTCTGATGTCGCTGTACGTCAGTAGCGAACGTGTCTCAAGACACTTTACCGTTTGAAATCTTGTTTGAAATTCCGTCGCGCGGCAAGCGTCGCGCGCGAGCAAAAGGGAGAAACGCATGGGCCGCCTGCAAGGCAAATCCGTCATCATCACCGGCGCGGGCAGCGGCATCGGTCGCGCAGCTGCGCTGCTGTTCACCAGGGAAGGAGCCAAGCTGATCGCAGTCGATCGCACCGAGGCGGTGAAGGAGACCGTCGACGAGGTGAAGAAGGCCGGCGGCATCGCGGAAGCCATGATGGCCGATGCCGGCTCCGAGAAGGACGTCATCGCCGTCATCGACAAGGCCATGAAGGCGCATGGCCGGCTCGACGTGATCTGGGCCAATGCCGGCATCTCCGGCGGGCTCGTTCCGCTCGCCGAGCAGACGGTGGAGCATTGGCAGGAGATCCTGCGCATCAACCTGATCGGGCCGTTTCTCGCGGTGAAATACGCGATGCCGCACATGGTCAAGCAGCACTCCGGCGCGATCGTGCTGACCGCTTCCGTCGCGGGCCTCAAGGCCGGCGCCAGCGGACATCCCTATGCCGCGAGCAAGGCCGGCGTGATCAGCCTGGTACAGACCACCGCCTATTCGCTCACCGGCACCGGCGTGCGCATCAATGCGGTCTGCCCCGGCCTGATCGAAACCGGCATGACCAAGCCGATCTTCGACCGCGCCAAGGAGCGCGGCACCCAAGACAAGATCGGCCAGCTCAACCCGCTCCAGCGCGCGGGACAGCCGCACGAGCTCGCGGCGATGGGGCTGTTCCTGGCAAGCGACGAGGCGTCGTATGTGAACGGCCAGGCGTTCCCGGTCGACGGCGGCCTCACGGCGTCGATGCCGTATACGGGCAAGCCGGTTTAGTTCGTACACTCCTGTGTCCTGGACGCGACGCAGCGCGTAAGCGGTGCGGCGCAGAGCCGGGACCCAGGAAGCGACACGGCTCGCTGCAACATGGGCCCCGGCTCTGCAGCGCACCACACCGGACGATGCTTCGCATCGCCGGGAGTGCTGCGCTGTGTCCGGGGCACGAGAGCGGGCGTCTTGGCGCGACGGCATCAACAGCGTCATTGCGAGCGCAGCGACGCAATCCAGAAATGCATCCGCGGAAAGACTTCTGGATTGCTTCGTCGCGAGGGCTCCTCGCAATGACGGAGTGCGTGAGTGGCAGCATCGCGCCTCTGGTTCGTAGGATGGGTAGAGCGAAGCGAAACCCATCAACGCTTCCTCCGCGCTGGACCATGATGGGTTTCGCTTCGCTCTACCCATCCTACAACCCCAACAGACACAGTTTCGCAGCCTCGCGGCTGATCTCGCCCGAGCTTTGTTTCGATGTCTCACCCTCTGAAATGAAAGAGGACGCAGGGAAGACCGGGAGCCCGCTGGCACCCGAGGTCCACTGTGCGAATCTGCGTGGTAAGAAGCTGCACAGCGGCATACAGGTGTAGCCAGGACATCCCGGCCTTCCCTGCGCAGTGGTTTGACGGCTTATGTCGTGCTCTCCCCGGGGAGCGATGCACTATTGCCCCCGTCGCCTTGCGGATGGCTGATGCGCATCGCCCGGTTGGGAAACACGCATCACCGCAACACTTGGCGCACAGACCCCGGGCGCCAGGACCACACGATTTTGCCGTACGCTGATGGCACCGGTCGTATGCGCGACGACCTTGCTCACGGTTGCCCGCCCTACAAGCCCGTTCGCGCCAACGCCATCTGCGTCCACCGCCGCCCGGCCCGCGTTCGTGACGATCGCGATACGCCCCTCTTCCATGGGCCGGGTTGCGGCGACACATACGCCGTTTCCGAATTTCGGTAAAGTGGAATATTTTCGGCGACGCGTCTTGACCGATGGTTTGGGCGTTTTGCCCGACGGGCGCCGCAAGGTCTGGTAGCTCCTCCCTCGTCATTCCGGGGCGCGACGACGGCGCGAACCCGGAATCCGTTTACCGCGCGCGATGCGGCCCGAGGGATTCCGGGCTCGCTACGCATCGCCCCGGAACGACCGTTGCGATGTTGATTTGCTCGACCGGGCGCCACATTGGTATGGTTCCTGCAAGCGTTCCAGCCTCCATCTTCCTCCGACAAAAACGAGACAATGCTAAGCTCAAGACCCGAACGGATCCGAAAACTCCTCGCCGACCTCGTCGGTTTCGACACCATCAGCGACCGCACCAACCTGCCCCTGATCGCCCATATCGAAAACTATCTCGGCGCGTTCGGCATCAAGGGTGAGCGTATCGTCGACGAGACCGGCGAGAAGGCCGCGCTCTGGGTCACGATCGGGCCGGAGGATCGTCCCGGCATGGTGCTGTCGGGCCATACCGACGTGGTGCCCATCGTGGGCCAGGACTGGAGCCATGATCCGTTCAAGCTGGTGGAGCGCGACGGCAAGCTCTATGGCCGCGGCACAACCGACATGAAGGGATTCGTCGCGGTGTGCCTCGCCATGGTGCCGGAGATGCTGGAGGCCGGGCTCAAGACACCGATTCATCTGGCGATCTCCTATGACGAGGAGATCGGCTGCGTCGGCGTGCGGCCGATGCTGCGCGAGGTCGCGAAGAAGAGGGTCAGGCCACTCGGCGCCTTCATCGGCGAGCCCACGCAGATGCAGGTCATCATCGGCCACAAGGGCAAGCACGGCGTGCGAGCGACGTTCCATGGTCTCGCCCGTCACTCCTCGATCGCGCCTGACGGTGTCAACGCGATCGAATATGCGGCGGAGCTGATCGTCGAGATCCGCCGCCGCGCCATAGCGCTCGCGGCCACGCGATCGACGGACAGCCTCTACGACGTTCCGCACTCGACGCTGCTCACCAGCATCGTGCACGGCGGCGCGGCACTGAACATCGTCCCTGACACCTGCACGGTGGATTTCGAATGCCGCGGCATCGGCATCACTGAGTCCAAGGAAGTCACGGATGCGATCGTCGCCTGGGCCAAGGCCGAACTCGAGCCCGCGATGAAGGCGAGAAATCCCCACTGCGGCATCGATTTCGAGGAGATCCTCGACTATCCCGCGCTCGACACGGCCGCCGATGCCGCAATCGTCACGCTGGCGAAAAGCCTTGCGGGGCGAAACGACCACGCCAAGGTCGCCTTCGGCACCGAGGCGAGCCTGTTCTCCAGCATAGCCGATATCCCGTCGGTGGTGATCGGCCCGGGCTCGATCGCGCAGGCGCATACGCCGGACGAGTTCGTGGAGATGGCGGAGCTGGAGAAATGCGCAGGCTTCGTGGAAAAGCTGATCGCGTATTGTAAGAACGCGTAGGCAATATCGGCGACGTGACTGGGTCCCGGCTCTGCGGAGCAGCACTTCGTGCTGCACCGCGTCCGGGACACGAGAGTTGTGCACGCCAATAAGAAAAAGCGCGGCCACGTCGGTCGCGCCTTTTTCGTCCTACACCGCGCCCGCCTTCTGCGCGTATTCCCATGAGGCCTTCGACAGCGGCACGGTGCGCTTGGCTGATTCCAGCGCCTTGGCATTCGCCGCGGTGCCGTCGCGGACGCGGCCGGCGATTCCTTGCGTGATGCCGGCGAGACGGAACAGATTGTACGAGAAGTACCAGTTGAGATCAGGCACCGTCATCTCTGTGACGTTGCAGTAGATCTGCGCCGCCTCGTCCAGGGTCGGGATGTTGAGCGCCTTGAGGTCGGCGCCCTCGAGGCCCGGCATGATCCACTGCATCAACAGGTAGGTGAAGTCGGCCATGGGATCGCCGAGCGTCGACAGTTCCCAGTCGAGCACGGCCTGCACGCGCGGCTCCGTCGCGTGGAAGATCATGTTGTCGAGGCGATAGTCACCATGGACGATGGAGACGCGCGCCTGCTCCGGCACCGTCTTCGGCAGCCATTCGGCGACCTTCTCGAACTCCGGAATGTGCTGCGTCTCGGAGGCGCGATATTGCTTGGTCCAGCGATCGATCTGGCGTGCAAAGTAGTTGCCGGGCTTGCCGAAGTCGCCGAGGCCGATCGCAACGGGATCGAACATGTGGAGCTTCGCCAGCGTCTCGATCTTGCTGGTGAAAATCTTGCGCCGGTCGTCCGGCGCCTGGCTCGGCAGCGTCGGATCCCAGAACACGCGGCCCTCCTCCATCGACATGATGTAGAAGGCGGCACCGATGATGCTGTCGTCCTGGCACAGCGCATAGGCGCGCGCGACCGGAAAGCCCTGTTTGCCGAGCGCCGCGATCACGCGATACTCGCGATCGACCGCATGCGCCGACGGCAGCAGCTTGCCGAACGGCTTGCGGCGCATCACGTAGGAGCGCTTCGGTGTGTTGAGCCGATAGGTCGGATTGGACTGGCCGCCCTTGAACTGGAGCACGACCAGCGGGCCTTCAAAACCTTCGACATGCTCGCGCATCCACGCTTCGAGCCGCAGCTCGTCGAAACGATGCCGCTCCTCGACCGGCTTGGTGCCCGAGAACTCCTCGTCTTTCCTGACGCCGTCAGCCACGGTGACGCTCCCTCTTCAGTCCGAACATGATCCTAATCGGTAACCGCTGACGCACTTGCGTCAAGCGGTCACTGCATCATGCCCTGTCGTTTCTTCAGATCGGGAGCGCCTCCCGGCTCTCCCTCTCAATGATTGGGAGAGTTTGCATACTTCCGAACCTCGAGCCTGGCAATGGCGCGATTATGCACCTCGTCCGGACCGTCGGCGAGACGGAGCGTGCGGATGAGGGCGTAGTCCTTGGCAAGGCCGGCCTCGTCCGACACACCGGCGCCGCCAAATGCCTGGATCGCCTCGTCGATGATCTTCAGCGCCATGTTGGGCGCGGCGACCTTGATCATGGCGATCTCGGCCTGCGCGGTCTTGTTGCCGACCTTGTCCATCATGTCGGCCGCCTTGAGGCACAAGAGACGCGTCATCTCGATGTTGGTGCGGGCTTCGCCGATGCGCTGCTCCCACACGCTGTGCTCGACGATCTTCTTGCCGAAGGCGGTGCGCGAGGTGAGCCGCTTCACCATCTTCTCCAGCGCCTCCTCGGCCTTGCCGATGGTGCGCATGCAATGATGGATGCGGCCGGGGCCGAGGCGGCCCTGCGCGATCTCGAAGCCGCGGCCTTCGCCGAGCAGGATGTTCTCCTTCGGCACCCGCACGTTCTCGAGCAGCACCTGGGCATGGCCGTGCGGGGCGTCGTCGAAGCCGAACACGGGCAGCATCTTCTCGACCTTGATGCCTGGCGTGTCCAGCGGAACCAGAATCTGCGACTGCTGCTGGTGCTTGGCCGCCTTGAAATCGGTCTTGCCCATCAGGATCGCGATCTTGCAGCGGGGATCACCGACGCCGGACGACCACCATTTGCGGCCGTTGATGACGTAGTGGTCGCCGTCCCGCTCGATGCGGGTCTCGATGTTGGTCGCGTCCGACGAGGCGACCGCCGGTTCCGTCATCAGGAAGGCGGAGCGGATCTCGCCGTCCATCAGCGGACGCAGCCATTTGCGCTTCTGCTCCTTGGTGCCGTAGCGCATGAACACTTCCATGTTGCCGGTATCCGGCGCGGAGCAGTTGAACACCTCGGAGGCCCAGGTGATGCGGCCCATCTCTTCGGAAAGAAGCGCGTATTCGAGATTGGTCAATCCCGCACCGCGGAATTCATCATCTTCATGCTCGTTCGGCGGCATGAACATGTTCCAGAGGCCTTCGGCCTTTGCCTTCTTCTTGAGGTCTTCCAGGATCGGGATGACCTTCCAGCGGTCGCCGCTCTTGTCCTGCTGGTCGTAGATCGGCATTGCCGGGCGCACGTGCTTGGCCATGAAGGACCGCACGCGATCGAGCCATTCCTTCTGCTTGGTGGACAGATCAAAATCCATGGGACGCTCCTCGTTTTCTCTCTCGCAAACCCTTTTGTGCCGGACTGTCCTCCCGCCGCGCGCGGCCCGCAAGCGCGAATGCGCGAAGCTGCGAGGCGCACCGGAACCCATCGCAGTTGCGAACGAGTCCCGATTGCGGATTGACTTTTCCCGACCTTCAAACGATAGTTTCATACAACTGTTTGAATTGCAACTCCCTCGCTCACGACGTCATTCCGGGGCAGCCCGCAGGGCTGAACCCGGAATCTCGAGATGTGGCGCGAGATTCCGGGTTCGACGCTAACGCGTCGCCCCGGAATGACGGGATCAAGGTCATGGCCAGCGATCATACGAGGTCTGCCATTCTCGCCGCCGCCGAACGGCTCTACGCCGATCGCGGCTTCGGCGACGTGACGCTGCGCGACATCGTCGCGGAGGCCAATGTCAACCTGGCGGCGGTGAACTATCATTTCGGCTCGAAGGACGAACTGATCGCGGAGCTGTTCGTCACACGCTCGATCGCGACCAACCGCGAGCGCCTGCGCGAACTGAAGGCGGCGGAAGAGCAAGGCGGCGGCCGCGCGCCGATCGAGGTGATCCTGCGCGCGCTGGTCGGGCCGACCTTGCGCGGCTGCCTTGGCCCGCAGAACCAGCGCTCTACCGCCGCGCGCTTCATGATCCGCGCCTCGATCGAATCCGTGCCACCGATCCGCCGCATCAAGAACCGTGAGATCGACCATTTGCGGAAATTCGCCGGCGCGATGCGCCGCGCCCTGCCCGAGCGCAGCGAGGTCGATATCTACTGGGGCCTCAACTTCGCGCTCGCGATGGCGCACCACACCATCCGCGAGAGCGAACGGCTGACGAAGCTGTCTGAAGGCAAATGCGACCTCGACGACGTCGAGGACGTGGTCGCGCGCGTGGTCAGCGTCGCGACGATGGCACTGACGGCGGGAAAGGTCGAGGCAAAGCCGCGCGCACTGGCGCGGGATGCGCGCTGATCGAAAATATCGGTCGAAAGCCGTGCGAGGTCAGTCCCGCTTGCGGCAAGACCCCGGACATCCGCAGTCTAGATTAGGGGCGACAGCGGGCTACGCCCGCTCGGCATCTCCTCGGCCTCTTCCTTGGCGAGCAGCAGCAGCATCTCGATGCCCATCTCGCCTTCCTGCGGCGAGCGGATGAACTTTATTTCGTCGGCGCTCTGCCGCAGCGCAGCAACGATGGCGACGGCCTGGTTGGCGGTGGCCGCCTCGGTCGCCAGAATGGCCTTCTGGTCCTTGGCCTGGAACCCGATCGTGTAGGACATTCACTTCCCTCCCGAACTCAAGTGGAGAGATCGAATCAGAGTCTCGCGCGAAGGGGAAGCCTGCGCGACTACGGACCGGGATTATTTGGGGATTGTGCGCAAGCCTCAGGCAAGCCCCGGCATCGCGCGTGGGTCCTCGCCGTCGCACGGTCGCACCGAGGCTCGCGCTCCCTCCGGCTAGATGATCCCTTGCTGCTTCAGCTGCTCGATCTTGCCGGCATCATAGCCAAGCTTGCCGCCGAGCACTTCTTCGGTATGTTCCCCTAACAAGGGCGGGGCGCGGTAGGTTTCGATCGGCGTCTCCGAGAGGGTCAGCGCGTTGCGGACCAGCGAAAGATCGGGCTTGAAGGGATGCTCGACCTTCACCCGCATGCCGCGCGACTGTACGTGCGGATCGGAAAACACCTGCTCGAAATTGTTGATCGGACCTGACGGCACGCCGGCCTCCTCCAGCTTTTCCAGCCAGTCAGCCACCGGCTTCTTCAGGAACAGGCCGGCGAAGATCGCCATGATCTCCTTGCCGTGCACGACGCGGTCGTTGTTCTTGACGAAGCGCGGATCGTTTGCGAGCTCGGGCTCGCCGAGGACCGCGCAGGTACGCTGAAACTGGCCGTCATTGCCCACCACCAGCATCAGTTCACCGTCGGCGCAGCGGAACACGCCGGCCGGCATGCCGCCATTGCCCCAGGTGCCGCGGCGCGGCGGCGTCTTGCCGTTGACGAGATAGATCTGCAGCCAGTGCGACAGGGATGCGATGACGGTATCGAACAGGCAGACGTCGATGTGCTGTCCCTGCCCGCCATTGGCGTCGCGATGGTAGAGCGCCGAGAGAATTCCGATCGACGAGTTCATGCCGGTCATGTAGTCGACGATCGACGGGCCGACCTTCATCGGGCCCTCGCCCGGCTCACCGTCGATATGGCCGGTGACGCTCATCAATCCACCCATCGCCTGCAGGATGGCATCGTAGCCGGCACGCGGCGCATACGGCCCGGTCTGGCCGAAGCCGGTCACCGAGCAATAGATGATGCCGGGATTGATCGCCTTGATGGTCTCGTAGTCGAGGCCGTAGCGCTTGAGATCGCCGACCTTGTAGTTCTCCATGAAGACGTCGGCGTCCTTGGCGAGCTCCCGGACGATCGCCTGCCCTTCCGGCTTGGCGATGTTGACGGTGACGGACTTCTTGTTGCGGTTGGCGCAGAGATAGAACGAATTGTTGTTGTTGGCCTTGCCCTCGGGGTCGGTCAGGTAAGGGGGGCCGAAGGCGCGCGCGTCGTCGCCGGTGCCCGGCCGCTCGATCTTGATCACCTCCGCGCCGAGATCGCCGAGCATCTGGGCCGACAGGGGCCCGGCAAGCACGCGGGTGAGGTCAAGGATCTTGATGCCTGAGAGCGGCAAGGCCGACATATCGATTTCCTCCGGGGAACTGATCTTGGCGCGGCGGCGAGATCGAAAGGCCGCGCTCCCTGCGGATACACTATTTTCGCGCCCTGAGCACTGCACTGACGGCATACGGCCATCTCCTGCCGGGCAGCGGCGCCAATTCCTGCCCGCAGCTTTCCGCACCGCGAATATCGCCTCGACGTCTCAGGTTGCGCCCGCCGCGACCACCTGCGGCCGGCGGCGGCCGAGCAGGACCAGGATCAGCACCGCGGCGCAGGAGAAGACGAAGGTGAGACCGAGCGCACCGCGGCTGCCGAACTGGGTCAGGAGGCCGACGAGGAGCGGCGGCGAGACAGCCGATGCCAGATTGAGCGGCAGCGCGATCATCGACATGGCCTTGGCGAACTCGGCCTGGTCGTAGAACACGAGCGGGATGGTCGCCCGCGCCACCGCCATCGCGCCGCTGCCGGCGCCATAGAGCAGGATGAACACCGCGACCGCCCAGGTGGCGCCCTCGCTCATCATCAGCAGCAGCATGGCGACCGGCAATGCGGTGCCAGCCACGAGCCCGGTCGTGATCCCGTCCCACCGCCCGCCGCCGAGAAAATCCAGCCCTCGGGCGCTGACCTGGATCACGCCCAGCATCGAGCCGAACAAAAGCGCCTGAGCCGGCGCCAGCCCCTCCGCGCGCAACAGCTCGATCAGGACGGCGCTGATGCCGAAAGTGACGAAGGCGTTCAGCGTGATCGCGGCGACGACGAGGCCGAACGTGCTCCTTGGAATCGCAGGCGGCCGCGACCGCCTTGTCGGCTCGGCGCCATCGTCCTCCGCGACGGACCGGCGCGGCGCGAAAAACGCATAGAGCGGGAGACTGACGACGAGCATCATCGCCGCGTAGACGAGGCATGTCCCCCGCCAGCCGAGGTGACCACTCAGGAACGAGGTGGTCGGCCAGAAGATGCTGCTGGACAGGCCCGTCACCAGCATGAGCGCGCCGATCGCGCTCTTGGCCCGCCGCCCCGCGACCTCGTTCAGCATGATATAGGCGCCGGTCGACAGCGTGGCGCTGCCGGCGATGCCGAGCACGATCCACGCGGCGAAATACAGGACCGGCTCGCGCGCCAGCGACAGCAGCACGAAGCCCGGCGCAGTGACGATCGTGCCGACCATCATGACCGTCCGCGCGCCACGCCGCGCAAACGATTTGGCGAGCAACGGGCCGCACAGCCCCATCGAGACGTAGAGAACGGATGTCCCGGCGAACACGGCCGGCAGACTCATGCCGAGATCGGCCGCGAGATCGCGCCCGACGATGGCAGGAAGCCCGATCGTCCCCCATCCGACCAGCTGCGTGATCGCGAGCACCAGCAGGACCCCGATGAGCCTGCCGTCAGATTTCAACAACCGCATTCCAAACATCGCCTGCCCGCCAGGCGCAGATCGCGCCCGGCGGCACGTCATACCCGGTATACGGGACGAGCGGGAATGTCGGTTCCGAATGGCACCGCGGCGCCAGCCGCAGAGCGATTGTCAGGAGGTGTGGCCGGGATCGATGTGCTTCGGCGTCTTCCTTGCGCGCCGCGGCGTCATCTTGGCCGGGTCGGGCGCGCCGGGCACCCCGCGCGGACCGAGCTGCTCGCGCTGGATGTCGTCCTCGGACTGGGGCGGTTCGACGCCGTTCTGCTCACGGGGCTTGGTCACCTCAGCCTCCTTCCCTCGGACGCTCTACACACCGAGCGCGTTGTCGCCAGCTTCGCGGCCGGGCACGCTGACATGGACTTCGTGTCCCTCGCGAAGGGCCAGGGAGGCCGCGGCGACCGCGGACTCGAAGGCGGCTTCCTTGGTGGCATACCGGCTCTTGACGTCGCCGTCATGTAGCACGCCCCATTCGTCCTGCACCGGTACGATGGCATATTGAGCAAGGCCCATTGTCGAACTCCTCCCGTTCTCGATGTCTAATGTTGCGTCAGTTGCGGATGCGCCGCGCTCACCCGCCAGACCGTGTTGCCGCTGTCGTCAGCAACCAGCAGCGCGCCGGCCTTGTCGATGGCGACACCGACCGGACGGCCACGCGCCTGGTTGTCGCTGTTGAGAAAGCCCGTGACGACGTCTTGCGCCTGACCGCTCGGCTTGCCGTCCGTGAACGGCACGAACACGACCTTGTAGCCGTTGAGCACATGCCTGTTCCAACTGCCATGCTCGCCGACAAACGCGCCGCCACGATAGGCGGCCGGCAGGCCGGTGCCGGTGTTGAAGGCGAGCCCGAGCGGTGCGACATGCGAGCTCAGGGCATAATCCGGCACGATCGCCTTGGCGACGAGATCCGGCCGCTCCGGCTTGACGCGGGGATCGACGTGCTGGCCGAAATAGCTGTAGGGCCAGCCGTAGAAGCCGCCGCCCTTCACCGAGGTCATGTAGTCGGGGACGAGATCGGGGCCGAGCTCGTCGCGCTCGTTCACCACCGTCCACAGCGCGCCGGTCTGCGGCTCGAAGCTGAGGCCGTTCGGGTTGCGCAGACCGCTTGCGAACACGCGCCAGCGGCCGCTGGCGCGATCGACCTCGAGGATCGCAGCGCGATTGTGCTCGGCCTCCATGCCGTTCTCGGTGATGTTGCTGTTGGAGCCGACGCCGGCATAGAGCTTCGATCCGTCGGGACTGGCGACCAGGCTCTTGGTCCAGTGATGGTTGATCGGTCCGCCCGGCAGCGGCGTCAGCACCGTACCCGGCGCGGTGATCTTCGTATCCCCTTCCCTGTAGGGATATCTGACGATCGCGTCGGTGTTGGCAACGTAGAGGTCATTGCCGACCAGCGCGACGCCGAACGGCGAATTGAGATGGTCGAGGAACACGCTTTGCGTCTCCGGCACACCGTCGCCATTGCTGTCGCGCAGCAGCGTGATGCGGTTGCTCGCGCCGGTATCACCGCCGGAGGTCGCCCAGGATTCGACGAAACCCATCACGATCTCTTTGGGCCGCTTGATCGGTGCGCCCTTCGGCGCCTTGGATTCCACCACCAGCACGTCGCCGTTGGGCAGCACGTAGAGCGAGCGCGGGTGCTGCAAGCCCGTGGCGAAAGCCTTGGCCTGCAAACCCTGCGCGACCGTCGGCGTCTCGTCCTTCTTCCAGCCGACGATGCGGGCGATATGGATCGGCGGCAGCAGATATTGCTGGATGTCGGGGAGTGTCGGGTTGGCGCCGACTTGCGCCTTGGGATCGCCGCTGCCGTCATTGCATCCGGCCAGAAACAGAAGCGACGAGCACAGCAGCGCATGGGTGAACAAGTGCTTCATCGCGCAACTCCCAAGCCGTGGCGATAGACCATGGCCCAGCCGAGCCAGCCCGTGACCGGCAGGATCAGCACGGTGATCGCGGACAGAACGAGCCCGCTCGGCCATACCGAGGTCCAGGCATCGCGCGTGTGGATCATCGTGTTGAAGATCGCCAGGATCAGCACCACCGCATTGCCGATCAAATGCGGCCAGGCCGGCGCCTGCGCCCGCACCAGCCGGTTACCGAGGAAATCGATCAGGCCCGCGATGGCCGCCAGCACACCGAAGATGACGCCGACGAGCAGAAGCCAGGCCGAAAAATCCGCCCACATGATCTCGGCGCTGACGACATAGGCGATGTCGGTCAGCAGCGCCCCGACAAAACACGCGATCGGGATCGGCACCAGCATCGGATGAATGGGATGACCAGCGATCTGCGCAGTGCTGCGCACGCGCACGTCTTCTTGCACGATTGGCCTCGTGTGACTTTTGGCCCCTGCCCGTGCGGCCAACTCAGGCTAGCGATGAAGGTTCCTACCGTTGTGCAGCAAGCCTTGCGCAGACCTCACACGCCGCCCCTGCGCGCTTTGGCCATCGTGAAGCGAGGCCATAGCTCGCCCGCGCGCCCATATCTGCCGGGCTATCGGCCGGACCAAATCCTTCACAGTCCACGAGAGGTTTTGTCGCGAGTTTCAGGCCCCAGGGCATGAAACTCGACGCAGCCTCATCCGCTGATCGGCTTGACGTCGATAACATCTCCGTCATCGACGTGGTCCCGAATCGCTTCGAGCTCTGCCGCATTGATCTCAAGCAGCCACTTTCTCCACTCCCGCGGATGTCCCTCCGGGGCGGCCAGTTCGCCGCCCGCCGTGTAACGGTACTTCGCCAGCGCGCCCATGGCCCGTTCCATTGCGCTCCCGTCCCTCAAGGTTACAACGCACCGCATCAGAAACCTCACGTGTTTCAATTATTCATAAGGATTCCACGGCGGCCCGGCGTCACATTGACGGGGATCAAAGTGTCAAATCAGCGCCTCAACCGTTTTCGCAGACTGGACAAAGGCAGCGTATTGATCACGTCGGATGGCCCTAGCCAGCCGCGGCGTGCCTGATCGATACCAAATCGCATGTTGTCGAAACCAGCCACCGCATGCGCGTCGGTCGAGATGGCGAGCTTGACGCCCGCCGATTTGGCCGCATGGGCGTGAATGTCCGTGAGGTCCAGCCTGTCGGGATCAGCGTTCAGCTCGAGACAACAACCGCGAGCGGCGGCGGCCGCGACCATCGCCTCGACGTCCACCTCGTAGGGTTCCCGCTCACCGATGAGCCGTCCCGTCGGATGGGCAATGATGGACACATGCCTGTTGTCCATCGCACGGATGATGCGCTCGGTCTGCAGTTTGCGAGACATATCGAACTTGTAGTGCACGGCCGCGACGACGATATCGAGCCGCGACAGGATCTTGTCCGGCAGGTCGAGATGCCCATCGGCAAGGATGTCGACCTCCGCTCCCCTGAGGACGACAAAACCGCCCAGTTGCTCGTTCAATCGGTCGATTTCATCGATCTGCCGACCTAGCCTTGCGGCATCCAGGCCATGCGCCACCGTGACATGCCGGCTGTGGTCGGTGATGGCGATGTAGTCGTATCCTCGAGCTTTCGCCGCGGCCACCATGTCCGCAATCGGCGCCGTACCATCGCTCCAGTTGGAATGGACATGCAGATCACCCCTGATATCGCCAAGCGCAATCAGCCTGGGAAGCTTGCCGGCTCTTGCGAGCGCGATCTCGCCGCGGTCCTCGCGCATTTCCGGCGGAATCGCCGCAAGGCCGAACTTGCGGTAGATCTCCTCTTCGCTCGCGCCTGCGATGCGTCGCTGGCCTTCGAACAGGCCGTATTCGTTGAGCTTCCAGCCATGGTCGTTGGCAAGGCCGCGCAGGGCAATGTTATGCGCCTTCGACCCCGTGAAATACATCAGCGCCGCCCCGTAACTTGCCTTTGGGACGACCCGCAGATCGACTTGAAGGCGGGAGCGGAGGATTACCGTCGTTCTGGTTGGGCCGTGCGCAAGGACCTTGGCGACATTTTCGTACCTGGTGAGCTTGTCGCCGATCGCCGCGCCGCCGTGCGCGGCCACGACAATGTCGAGATCACCCACGGTATCGCGCCTGCGGCGATAGCTTCCGGCAACCGCGATCTGATCCAGCTTGGTACTGCGCAGATAGTTCAGCAGCGCCTCCGCTTCAGCCTCGGCCTCTGACAGCTTGAAGCGCCTTTCCGCCTGCGGCTTGGCCAGCGCAGCCGCGAGCTTCTCCTCGCTCTTGGCTCCGAAGCCTTTCAGCTCCCGCAATCGTCCCGACCTGATCGCCCGCCGCAAATCCTCGAGCGAACGGACACCCAGCTTGTCGTACAGCAGCTTCACCCGCTTGGGACCGAGCCCGGGAAGCGCGGCAATCTCACCAAGATCGCCCGGTAGCTCGCGCTTGAGCTTGTCGAGCACATCGAATTTGTGCGTCGCGACGATGGTTTCGATCTTGCCCGCGAGATCCTTGCCGATCCCCGGCAGCTCGGAGAGATCCTCGCCTGCTTTCAGCAAACTCGTGATGCTCTTCGGCAGGCGCTCGATCAGACGGGCCGCATTTCGATAGGCGCGGGAGCGGAAAGGATTGTCGCCCTTGATCTCCAGGAGCTCGGCGGTCTGGTCGAACATCTCGGCGATTTCAGCATTCTGAACCGGCACAGGCGCTCTCCATGCCGTGATACGCTAGGCGCACACATGCCGTTCGCTTTGATCCAGATCAGAAGGACTTGCGGCAGAGGCCTATCTCATTCTCAGGTCGACAGCGGCTGCCAATCGTTGAAGCCGGGCCGCCACATGGACGGGATAGGACGAGCGACCTTCAAAGCCTTCAAAGCCCCTCGGCAATCGTTCGAACTGCGTCCGGGCGTAGGCGCGGATGTCCTGGAGCGACGGCTGACGCGCGATCGGACGGCCCTGTTGCAGCACAGGGACGATCAGGGCCTCTCCTTCTTGAACGTCGTCTTCTGTCGACAGAACGTCCGACGCCATATGGCCGTCGGCATCGTAGCGGCGCCACACCTGCTTGCGGCCGGGCCAGGTTGCCTTGCCGGTCGAACGCTTCCGCCGCGGCTCGCCGGCATATTCCTGCAGCTTATAGGCGCAATCGAGCGCCGGTACGTCGGACGACGTCGCCAGGCTGGTGCCGATCCCGATGCCGTCGATGGGAGCGGCCTCGCGGACAAAGGACAACAACGTTTCTTCCTCGATGCCGCCGCTGACGAAGATGGTGACGTCGTTGAGGCCACCCTCATCAAGGATCCGCCTCACACTTCTCGAGAGCGCTACCAGATCGCCGCTGTCGATCCGCACCCCGCGGATCGCAATTCCGAGCGCCCGCAGCCGCGGGGCCAAGGTCACGACCTTCCTGGCCGCCGCCTCGGTGTCGTATGTGTCAATCAACAGCACGAGGTCCTTCGGACGCGCGCGCGCAAACGCTTCGAAGGCGGCCGTCTCGTCGTCGAACGACTGGATGAATGAATGCGCCATCGTGCCATAGGCAGGAATCCCGAAGCATTTTTCCGCGAGAACTGTGGCGGTGCCGGCAAAGCCCCCGATATAGCTGGCCCGCGCAGCCAGAAGACCGGCTTCGGCGCCATGGGCCCGGCGCAGCCCGAAGTCAACCAGCAGCTTGTCCGGTGCGAGCAGCGCCATGCGGGCGGCCTTGGACGCGATCAGCGACTGGAAATGCAACACGTTGATCAGCCGGGTTTCGAGAAGCTGAGCTTCGGGGAGCGGCGCCGTGACGCGGAGGATCGGTTCGTTGGCGAAGAACACCGTGCCTTCCGGCATAGCATGAACGTCGCCGCTGAACTGGAAATCGGAGAGATAGTCGATCAGGCGCGCGCTGAACCTGCCGCTGCGGATGAGCCAGCTCAATTCGTCATCGGAAAAGCGCAGACCTTGGAGGAATTCCAGCGCCTGCTCGAGCCCTGCCGCCATCAGGAAATTGCGCTGCGGCGGAAGCTTGCGGACGAAGAATTCGAAGACCGCGGTCCCGGTCTGGCCCGCCTCCAGGTAGGCCTGCACCATGTTCAACTGGTACAGATCGGTCAGGAGTGCGCTTGGTGACGTGTCCATGCCAATCCCGGAAATTCTCGTCTCCCGGCAGCCTGAAAGACTCACGAGGTTGGTGCCGTCGTCTTCTTAGCCGGGAACCGCTTCAGGATTGCGACGACTTCGTCATCGCTGACCTGGCTGAAATCACGGTAGTAGTAGCCGATCGCGCCAAAGTCGCGCGGCGTATCCAGGCAAACGATCGCGTCGACCTCTCCGTGCAGTCGCTGCAGCGTCTCGAGAGGCGCCACCGGTACTGCGAGGATCAGTTCCTTTGGCCCCCGATTTCGCAGCGCCCGGATCGCTGCAAGGGTCGTCGCGCCTGTCGCAATACCGTCGTCGACGATGATCGCGACCTGTCCCTTGACGTCGGACCGGGCGCGATTGCCCAGATAACGTTCGCGTCGCCTGTCGATCTCGACAAGCTCCTCCTTGCAGATGGCGTCGAACGTCTCCTCGCTCACGCCGGTCAAATCGACGATGTCCTGGTTGCGAACGATGACAGGCTGCTCCCCGTCCACGACCGCGCCCATCGCAAGTTCCGGCTGCATGGGCGCGCCAATCTTGCGCACTAAGACCAGATCGAGGGGCGCTTCCAACCGTTCCGCCACCTCCGCCGCCACGGGAACGCCGCCGCGCGGCAGTGCCAGGACCACGGGATGGCGGTTCTTGTACTTCACCAAGGCTTCGGCCAACTGGCGGCCGGCATCGTTCCTGTCTCGAAACAGCATATCGGCAAATCCGCTTGAATTTGGCTCAGACTATTGCGCCAGCGGCCGGGATCGTTGATCAGCGTCAAACCGTATCGCTGTTCGTTTGGCAATAAGTTGTCATGCTGGAGCGTCAGGACGAAGTTTCGATCGAGGATGCCGCGAACGACAGCATCTCTGCCTTGATCCGCAAGGTCGCTTTCCTGAGCCGACCCGAGAGCTACAGCCCCGTTCCCGATCGCCTTCAGGCGCGCGAGACCCACATGTCCTGGGTCTTCATGAACGGCGCGCGGGTCTACAAGCTGAAGAAGCCGGTGCGATTTCCCTATCTCGATTTCTCGACGCTGGCTCGCCGCAGGACAGCATGCCTGGCGGAAGCCAGCCTCAACCGCCGGCTTGCGCCTGATGTCTATCTGGGCGTCGTGCCGCTGACCGAAAGTGCCTCGGGCTACGCGATCGGCGGCCACGGTCCAGTCGCTGACTGGCTTGTCGTAATGCGCCGGCTGAACGAGGATGAAACGCTCGAAGCCATGCTTCGCAGCGGCAAGGCTCGCAGCGCCGACGCCGAGCAGCTGGCGGCGGCTCTCGCCCGCTTCTATTCGCATGCCGCGCGGGTCCTAATCGAGCCAGAAACCTATCTCGCCTCGCTGCACGAAGCCGCGATCCTTGATTGGCGAGTTCTCCTGAACAGCAGCTTCGGCCTGCCGCATGGCACGATCCTGCGTGTTGCGTCCGTTCAACGGCGATTTCTCGAACAAAATGCCCAAATCCTTGTCAAACGGGTCTCGCGAAGGCTCGTCGTCGATGGTCATGGCGACCTCAGACCGGAGCACATCTGGCTGACGCCTCCTTATCCCATCATCGACTGTCTCGAGTTCAACTCACGTTTGCGGGCCAGCGATGCATTGGACGAGATCGCGTTTCTGCACCTGGAATGCGAGAGGCTCTGCGGTCGATGGTTCGGTGATGCGATCCGCCGGCGGCTGGCACGCACGCTGCACGATGACCCCGCGAGCGGCGTATTCCTGTTTTATCGGATTGGTCGCGCGATGCTGAGGGCACGCTTGTCCATCGCGCATTTGTTCGATGCGCACCCGCGCACACCCGAAAAATGGCCCCGCCTCGCGCGTGCTTATCTCGCCCTCGCCGAAACCGACGCAAGGCAACTCGAACGGCTGCTCGACCGATGAACGGAGTAAAGCTCCGTCAAGCCTGGTACATCAGCAGATCAGCCAGAGATTCGTTCTGATGCAGCCGTCTGATGGCCTCGGCGAGCAGCGGAGCCGCCGAGATCACCTCAAGCTTGGCGAGCACCGGCCCGGGAGGAAGCCTGAATGGCGGAACGGTGTCTGTGGCGATGATGCGATCGATCGACGCGTCCGCAAGTGCTGTCTCGGCCCCCGGCATGAACAGGCCGTGGGCAACGCACGCTATGACGCCTCTTGCACCATGCGTCCGCGCCGCCCTTGCCGCACGGACCAGGGTTCCCCCACTGCTGATCAGGTCGTCGACCACGACACAGAATGCATCAGTCACGTCACCGGCAAAAAGGTCGCCGGACACCCGGCCCGAGCTACGATGCTTCTCGACGAAGGCCTTTCCTATTGGCCTCTGCAACGCCTTCTCAAGAGCCTCGCGCAACAGATCGGCTCGCTTTCCACCACCCAGATCCGGGGACACGACGCTGATTGGCCTGTCGCCCGCGATCGACCTGATCTTTTCGATCAGCAGCGGCGCCGTCGTGAGTGCAACGGAAGGACAGCGAAAGGCGTTCTCGAAGGCAGCTTCGTTGTGCACGTCCAGCGTCACGATCCTGCTTGTACCGACCGCCTCGAACAGGGACGCCAGATAGCGGATGGTCACTGGATCATTGTCCTTGGTTCGGCGATCCTTTCGCGCATAGCAAAGGTATGGCGTGACTGCGGTCACGCTCGTGGCGCCCGCGTCCTTCAACGCGCCGACCAAGAACAGCAGACGACAAAGCTTGTCATTCGGGCTTTCGACGGGGCCACCGTGAAGACTGTGAACCACATAGACGTCGCAACCGGCCACCACATCGAGCGGACGGATTTTGTGCTCGCCGTCGCCAAAGCTGCGCTCTTCGTGGGTAGCCAGCGCGCAGCCCAACGATGTCGCGATGCGCTCGCCCAACTCGGTGCTGCCGTCCAGGGCGAACAGGCGCAGCCGATCGCTACGCGCCAATGCGGTCCGAGGCATCCAGCTACTATCCATCATGGGCACTCCACAATGCGATGATGGAGCACCTAGGTCCGCAAGCTGTGCTTGTTCAGAACCCTGACCGTGCTGGCCTGCGGCCCCTTCTCTCCGAGCTCTTCAACAAAGCTGACACGCGAGCCGACGGCGATGTTCGCGCGCCCCTCCACAATGCTGTTGCAATTGAAGTAAATCTCTTGGCCGTCGGTCCCTTCCAGAAAGCCGAACTCGCCGCTGGGATCGATACGCACGACGGTTCCAACCGGCTCTCCTTCGTGGAGCTTGGTCTGGCCATGCATCACACGCACCTGGTCCTGCAACTGCCGCCGCGCGCGCTTGAATGCATCGTCCACCGCAAAGGTCAGATCGGCGTACCGCTCGTCCTCCTTGGGGGTCCGTCCGACATTGACCTCGCGCCCTTCGGGAAGGGACAGCCGGATGCTCACCTGGTATTGACCGCCCGTCTTGTGACGGTCACCGGGGCCTCTCACGATAATGCGCCCCGCTGTCGCTCGACCGTAGCGCTTTTCCAACTCAGCGATGTGCTCGTCGATCGCAGCTTGCAGCTTCGGGGACGGCATCACGTGTTCGAACTCGATTTGAGCCGGGGTTTGCATGGTCGCGCTCCTCCTGTCAGATAAACAATCTGAGCACACGATGCGTCCAGAGCTTTGCGCGAGATCAACCCGATCCGATTGGCAATCCAGGGTGGGGAACCTTGCGGCACATCAAAGCAGCCGGCCCGAGCCTGCAGATAATTACCAACCTGTCTCTGATCCGGGAGCAACATCATGAGCACGTCCACGGGTGTGACTGCGTTGGACCACTCGGTCCAGGAAACAAATGTTTGGCTCAAGGCCATCGACGAGCAGCTGGCCCTGGAAAACCGTCATCAAGCCTACAATGCGTTGCGAGCCGTCCTGCATGCGTTGCGCGATCGCCTGCCGCCGGAAGTCGCCGTCAAGCTCGGGGCTCAGCTGCCGATCATGGTGCGTGGCATCTACTACGAAGGCTGGCATATGGCGGCAACCCCGACCAAGGAACGGCATATCGAGGAGTTTGCGGCACATGTCGCCAGGGAGCTTCCGCCGCAGTTCCCCATCACCGCGCTCGGCGCAGCCCGCGGCGTTTACGAAGTGCTGTGGGAGAAGCTGGATCCCGGCGAATTCGAGAAGTTGATGGCCCATCTTCCGGCGCCGCTCAAAAATCTGCAGGGCTGACCGGACCGTGGACGATTCATGAAACGCGACCAATCGCTCGACGTTCTCATTCCGCCGCTGGGGCTGGCAGGAACGCTGACGCTGCCGGAAAAGGCTCGAGGCCTGGTCGCGTTTGCGCACGGCAGCGGCTCGAGTCGGTTCAGCACCCGGAATATCGCGGTCGCGCAGGGACTGAACGCACGCGGCTTCGCGACATTGCTATTTGATCTTCTCACCCCGCAAGAGGAGCAGGACCGCTCGAACGTCTTCAATATTGCAATGCTTGGACAACGACTGGTCGCGACTGTCGACTGGCTTCAAGGCCTTGAACCTGCGGTTGCCTGCCTCCCTGTCGGATTGTTCGGCGCCAGTACCGGCGCGGCGGCCGCCCTGATCGCGGCCGCTCAGTTGCCTCACCGAATTGCCGCTGTGGTCTCACGTGGCGGACGTCCGGATCTTGCCGGCGAAGCCCTGCCCCATGTCCGCGCGCCGACCCTGTTGATCGTCGGCGGCGCCGATTTCGGCGTGATCGAGCTCAACGAGGAGGCGCTCTCCTGCCTTGGCGGGCCGTCGGCACTGGAAATCATTCCCAATGCAACGCACCTGTTTCCCGAGCCGGGCGCCATGGACGCCGTCATCGAACATGCCGGCCGATGGTTTGAGCGGTATCTGCAGCCGCCAGCGTCAGTCCGCGCCGCAGGCTAGGAGAGAGACCATGCAGCTCCTGTCCAGTGCTTTTGCCGACCGATCGGCTATTCCGCGGCGCCCGGCACGGCGTGAGCTGGATCAGTACGGCGTCGATGAACCACGGTAGAATGCTTAAAAGGCCCAAGGGACTTTCTCATGACGAACATCATGGTGGCAACCGACGGATCGAGCGGCGCATGCCGCGCAATCGACGTGGCGGCAGAGCTCGCCAGAGCGTTGGCATGCGATCTCCTGATCGTCACGGTTGCCGATCGACTTCTGGGGGAAGAGGTTCGGCAACTTCCGCACGGCGGAGCCACTGCCGGTGACCTGTTGGAAGCCTTGACAGGGCAGACCCTCAAGGCCGCGCAAGCCCGTGCGCGCGAAGCAGGCCCCATCCATATTGACGTTCGGACATGTTGGGGTGACATCACCCAATCCGTGATCGATCTCGCGGCCCAGACGTCGACCAAGATGATCGTCGTGGGACGGCGCGGACGCGGCCAGCTGGCCGGCTTGCTGCTCGGCAGCGTCTCCCAAAAGCTCGTCAGCCTCGCTCCCTGCGCCGTGGTCGTCGTTCCCTAGAGCGGGATCGGCCGCAAACCGTCGATCGGCGGACGCAGAATTAACGGACGGCGCCCCGGATCCATGCTATCGGAAGGGATGATCGCGCTCATTATGGTCTTGCTTTTGGCCTGTTGGCCGGCGGCGGCTTAAAGCAACAAAGAGGAGCCTCTCCCGAAATCAGAACAAGGCCATTCGCGCAAAAGAAAACGCGGATGAAGCGACAGGCCGCCCGAAGGAGCATGGGATCGCGATGCGCGGCAGGCGTCCTTGGGATGAGGGCCCGGACGGCCAGAAGTTAAGGCAGCATCGTTGTCCTCGTGCGCTTCGCTATGAGCGTCTCTCCATCCCTGACGTCGAAACAGCAGCGCTGCCGAACACGTCCCTATTCGCGTCGACCAGTCGACTTGGCCTCCCGAGCCAAGCGCTCCGCCTTCAAGCGCTCGCGGTTGTCTTGAAACGACTGTTGCGCCATTTCGTAGTCGCTCGGCTGTTTCTTCGCCGTGTCGACCTGCTTGAACAGCTTGTCGGCCTCGCGCTTGGCACGAGCCGTGCGATTGTCATTCGTCCTCATTTCATCGTCCTTCGATTGAGTGAACGCGGCGCCTGCCGGTCACATTGCCTGATTGTCTGAGGCGAATAGCGCTTGCAAGCAGCTTGATCGATCGTCGTGGCTGGCCACCACAGTGCTTGCGCTTATGGCATCTTCGGGCGCGGCTGCTCGCAAGCCGATCCAAGTCAACTCATCGTTCGACCATGAGTTCCTTAGCTCCAGACGAGCCCGGATCGAAGAAGAATTAGCTTGGAACATCGGACCTCTTGCCCCATATTTTGAGGTATCATCGACATCAGCCAACCATGGGCGTCGGTGGCTGAGAGACCACGCGCGCTCCCGCCTGCAGAGGGTGCGCCGTGATGACCCGGTACTACTTCGACATCAGGGACGGCCAGGATCTCTACCCCGACGAAGAGGGCCTAGATCTCGCCGATCAGAAGGCGGCCGAGATCGAAGCTGCAAGAGCGTTAGGCGATCTGGCCAAGGACCTCCCCCCACTCGATGAGCGCCAGCACATGGCGATCGAGGTTCGAACGATGAGCGGACCAATCTTCCAGGCCGCCTTTGTATTTGAGATTGCCCGGCTGAAGCAATAGCCGGGTGCTTTTGAGATGGCGCTCGTCTTGCGATCCGCCTGCCGTCTCTACCCCAGCAAGGGACGGAGACACTCTCTTGATGCGATTCCAAAACAATAGCAGCGCCGACGCTGGATCCTTGCCTCTGGCTCAACAGCGACCAGCATCCCGACTGGATTTCGGTCACTTCTTGGGCGAGCGGAAGATGACTATGGCGGCGTGTCCTTCCTCCAGCTCGCCGCAGGGCATAGCATTCTGGCATTCCGCCAGCGAAGTGTGCGGCGGTTTCGATCTCTGCGCTATCGCATCGCGAAGAGTTCCTGATGGAACCTCTCGCCGACGGGAAAGCCGTGCCTGGCGAAGTCTCGCCTGAGCGCTTCACCGAAGGCGGTCGGGCCACAAAACCAGATGCTTGCCGTGCGCCATTCCGGCGCCGCTTCGCGAATGCGCTCGCCACTCAGTCGTCCATCACGGGCGTCGACAAGCACGTGCAGACGTACATCAGCCGAGCGCGCATCTGCTGCAAGCTTTCCCAGCGCCTCCTCGTCGACATCAGCCGTGGTGTGAAAGAGGTGAACCGTCGGCGCAATGGTGCAGGCGGGAGTACCCGTCCGCATGGCCAGCTCCTTCATGCGGGCGACGAAAGGCGTGATGCCAATGCCTCCGCCGATCCAGACCTGGTGCGCGCAATCGTCGTCGAAAGTGAAGCAACCATAGGGCCCTTCCACCTTTACTCCCTGCCCGATCCGGAGCTTCTCCCGCAGCTGGCTGGTGTGGTCGCCCAGTTCCTTGGTGATGAAGGTGATCCTGGGGTTTTCAGCGCTCCAGGCGGACGCGATCGTATAGGGATGGGCGCCCTCCGAGGTGTCCGACGTGGCGAAGGCAAACTGGCCCGGACTGTGTCCCGGCCAGCCGTGCGGCACCTCGATTTCGGTCTCGATTACCCTGACGCCGGGATAGTATTTCAGAGAGGTGATCCTGCCATTGACCTGCCGCCCAGCACCCACGCGTCGCAGGAGCGCAAGAACGGCCGCCCACGTGCCGCAGGCAAGCAGCCCGCCCATGATCCAGCCGAGCGGAGACATCCAGTAGCTGAACTTCATCAGAGTGACGGCATGAAAGACCAACACGAGGTACGCAAGAGCGATAAGCCGATGCGTCTTGTAGAACAGCCGGTAGGGAAACCACTGAACGAGTGCCAGAACGATCAGCACCACAGTCCCATAGAATGCCCACTCGCCGAGCCCCTCCGCCAATCCGCGCAGACCGGCAAAGAAGGCTTCAATGGGATTCTCGATGACGGGCCTCGCCCCGCGCTCCGGTCGCGCCAGTAGACCCCAGCCGACCGCCCATTTCGGGCCACTGGCCCACAGCCAATGAACAATGGCCGTCACAAGGGCCGCGATGCCGAGCCATTTGTGCAAGCGGTACATCTTGTCGAGGCCGCCGAGCCACGCCTCCGGCCAGCGCGGTCGCAGTGCGAGGGTCATCGCCATGCTCATGCAACCGATTGCCAGGACGCCGCTTAACTGCACCATCCTCTCGCGAAGCGGGAAAAAGGGACCGGTCCCAAATGGACGGGGTTCCGCAACCAGCCAGAGCAGGACGAGAACCGCCAGACTACCCCAAAATGCCCGCTTTGGATTTTGCATGTGGGCCCTGTCTCGACATCGGCGTGACCGATCGCAGGGCACAATGCAGCCGATCGAGCCGTGTCGCATTGAGCTCACTCAATGCGGCACACATCAGAAGCCACAAAGGCAGCTGTGGGAGGCCAGCTTCTCCCGTCTGGCAACCCTTCCAGCGTTGATCCACGTCAAGACAAAGGGATCGAACTGCGGGCAGGCTTTGACAAGTGTTTCGCTGAACCGGAGCACCGCGATGAGAATGCTGCTCGTCGGAGCTGCAGGTGCGGCTTGCACCACAACTTCAGCATTTGGTCAGACCGGTCCTGTCGCCGCGCTATGCACGCAAGATATCCAAGGGCCGGAGCAAATAGGGAGCCAAGTTTCCGGCCAGCCACTGAGGCTCCGGATGCGCTGCGGATGTCTCGACGAACTGGCGATCGGATCTGGAAGTCGATTGCCGCAGGTATTGCCGGCAGTATCGCCCATTCGCTGCTGATGTATCTCAAATCTCGCGCAGGGCTGCTTCCATCGTTTCAGCCCTACGACAATCTCCAGGCAACGCTCAGTCATTTAGTTGGGAGCGCCGTCGATCCGATGGTGCCGTGGGCGCTATCATTCCTGAACGGTTCGACACTGGTCGGGCTTGTCTTCGGATACTCTTATCAGCGGTTACCCGGCAAGACTGGGGTGACGAAGGGTGCCGTGTTCGGAGTCTTCGGATGGATCATCATGGGGCTGGCATTCTTCCCGATCATCGGCCTCGGCTTCTTTGCACTCGATGCAGGGCTCGGCATCTCGCCGGCATTGTTCTCTCTGATGATGCTGCTCAGCTACAGCATCGTCATGGGCACTGTCTACAATGCGCTCTACGCCAGGGACGGAAAGACCGGCGAAGACCGGCTACAGCATTGGTGAGATCGCCGGTACACTTCCCATATCTGAGCGACAGGAGGAGCAAGGAATCCCTCCAGATCAACCTTGGCCCTCCCGCATATCGAGCTGTCGCCTATGCCGCCACGGCTTCGTAGATATCCTCCTCCTGAGCCGTGTGCATGCGCACCAACGTTTCAATCGCCTCGATGACCCGCTGAGCGTCCCGGACCAGATAGCGGTCGATCTTCTCAGACGGAATGTCCTCGACGATCCGAGCGAGCAGCCGGGCGAGGTGCAGGATCTCACGATGCGCGCGGCTCATGGCGGACAGGCCATGGCGGTCGCGCAGAACCTCCGCAAGCTTTGGATAGACGCTGTCCTCATCCTCGCGCTCGTGCATCACGACGCTCGTCTGAACCAGGCGGTGGGCTTCCCCGATCAACGCCGCGGCGGATTCGGGCGTCACGTCGTCCAGCGCGTCGACGATCTCGCGCAGGCGGTCGAGATCCTTGAAGAGAGCCTGATGATCGTGATGCAAGGACAAGCCCTGCTCTGTCGTGATGCGCGGGCCGCCCCTGACCAGGGCCGGAGTGAGCGCCCGCAGCGCGTTCAAAATGACCGCAACATCGATCACCTCCTGGACGATCGCCGCGGGCACGGGATCGAGCCAGCCAAGCGTGGCGGCGGCCATTGCCGCCAGTGACAGCCCCATGCCGACGACAATGCTCTGCACGGCGATACGCCGTGCCCGCTGTGCAATCACGATCGCTTCCCCAACCCGATCGAGCCGGTCCGCCAGAATCACCACGTCTGCAGCCTCGGACGAGGCGCTCGCGCCGCGAGCGCCGAGCGCGACCCCGATGTCGGCCACGGCCAGCGCCGGGGCATCATTGATGCCGTCGCCAACCATGATGGTCGGATGCTGGCGCTGTTCGGTACGCACCGCCTCGACCTTGTCCGAAGGAACGCGGTCGGCCAGCACGGCATCGAGATCGAGCGCCGCACCGATTGCCTGCGCCGCTGCGGCGCGATCGCCGGTGACCATCACCATCCGCACAATGCCGGCATCGCGCAGCAGCCGGATCGCGCGTGGCGTATCGGGCCGCAGTTCGTCGGCCAGCAGCAGTGCGCCGATTGGTCGCCCATCAACAGCAATGAATACGATCAACGCCGAACGCCACGAGGCGCGCCGGATGGCACGCAGTTCCCACGGCGATAGCTCGGCATGTGAGGGAAGCATCTCTCGCGAGCCGGCGGTGACCTGGCGTCCATCGATCAAGCCGCTCAGACCAGACCCCATGGTCTCCTTGACATGTTCCGGCGGCCTCAGCTTGAGACCGCGATCGACGGCGGCAGCAACGACCGCCTTCGCGAGCACATGATGCGAGGCTTGCTCGAGCGACGCCCCGAGCGTCAGGACCTCGTTCGCGTCCTGCCCCGGCGCGACCTCGACGGAGAGCAACCGCGCCCCTCCCACGGTCAGGGTGCCGGTCTTGTCGAGCAGGACGGTGTGCGCGCGCGCCAGCGCCTCCAGCGCTGCTCCGCCCTTGACCAGGATGCCGCGGCGGGCGGCCTGCGCCACGCCGGCGATGAAGGCGACCGGTGCGGCCAGGATCAGTGGACAAGGTGTCGCCGCCACCAACACGGCAAGGCTACGGGTCAGATCACCGGAGATGCGCCACGCCACGAAGGCCATGACGAGCGTCACCGGCAGAAAGATCAGCGCATAGCGGTCGGCCATTCGCACGAAGGGAGCCTTCGCCGTCTGGGCCGCCGTCACCATCCGCACGATGCCGGCGTAGGTGCTCTCGCCAGCCGGCGCGGTCACGGTCAGCTCGAAGGTCTCACCCGCATTCAGTGAGCCCGAAAGCACTGCGCTGCCGCGTGTCTTCTCGACCGGAATGGGTTCGCCTGTGACGGCGGACTCGTCGATCGTGGCCGAGACCGAGCCGACGATACCGTCGACAGGCACAATCTCGCCTGCCCGTACCAGGAGCTGTTCGCCGACTGCGACTTTCTCGATCGGGACGTCCTCGATCCGCTCGTCGTTCTTGCGATGAGCGTGCCGCGGCGCCCGATCGACCAGGGACCGCAGGTCGCGCTCCGCCCGCGCGATCGCGATGTCCTCCAGCACATTGCCGCCGGAATACATCAGCGCGACGACGGCGCCGGCAAGCGGCTGGCCCAGGGCCAGCGCCGCGCTCATCGACAGCAGCGCAATCGCGTCCACGCCCAGACGGCCGCCCATCAGGTCCCTGACGATCGAGACCGCCAGTCCGCCGATCACGGGCGCAGTGCCGAGCGCCCATGCGAGATCGGCCAGATCGAGGCGGCCGGCGGCTCGCGCAAGAATACCCGCGGCCAATCCGGCGATTGCAATCGCAACCAGGGTCCATCGCAAGACCCGTTCAAACGACATGGTTTGGTCCCACAGCTAACGGAACGTTACTCTCTCCCGAAACCAGCACCGTTGCTTGAGCAGGATCAACCGCAGAGATGAAGAAACACCAATTCGCAAGCGCTCATTCAGAGGGATCATTGCAAGGCTGGTCGCACCTGGCGTATGCGGGGCGATAGCGGGAATCTCTGCCACTCACGGACCGCGACGTCTCAGGTTTTCTATCCACTGCGCCCGAACGAAATCCCGTGCGGCGTCAACATTCTCAGCCACGTTCAACGAGATCGCGGGCTTGCGACATGGCTGCGGCCGTCAGATTGAGCGAAATCAAGTGGCCTGGCGGCGGCCTCGTCGATAGTTCCAGCCGCTGGTCCTTGCATGAGATAGCTCAAAGTGGATACCGTGCCGGGATCTCCTGTCGCATCTCCGGCACGCTCGCGGCGGATGCATGCGATGCTGCCGTTCATTGCTGTCGTCGTCAGCCTCACTTTTCTCGAGCCAGCGGGCGTGGCACTTGATCTATTGCTGCCCGCGGTGACCATGACGATGATACGACTCCGGCGGGATTGGGCAGCAGTCGCGATCGAAGCACCGCCACAAGCACAAGAACGTGACGCCGTGCAGTACACATGATGGACTTTCTGAAGCCGAGTCTAAGCCCCGACGTCATCGCCATCATCGTTGCACTCGGCATCGGGCTCCTGATCGGTCTCGAGCGAGAACGCCGCAAGGGCGAGGGACCGGGGCGCTCGCCTGCCGGGCTGCGTACCTTTGCCGCGGCATCACTCGCCGGCGCCGTCAGCGTCATGATCGGCGGCAAGGGCCTGCTGGCGCTCGTGACCGCGGGGATCATGGCCATGACCGCGATCGCCTATCTCCGGTCCAGGAGCGACGATCCCGGCTTGACTTCGGAGACCGCACTCATCCTGACGGTTCTGCTTGGCGGACTGGCCACCCAGCGTCCCCTTTTGGCCGCGGGCGTTGCCGTCATTCTGGCCATTCTGCTTGCAGGCCGTGCGGCATTGCACGACTTCGTCCGAAAGGTGCTCAGCGAAGACGAGGTCAAGGACGGCCTGATCTTTGCCGCCGCCACGCTCGTTGTCCTACCCTTGCTTCCGGATCGGCCGGTCGGCCCCTATGGCGCGCTCAATCCACGTGCGATCTGGATCATCGTCATTCTGGTAATGGCCATCGGCGCCGCCGGGCATGTTGCAATACGCCTGCTCGGCGCAAGAGGCGGTCTCGCCATCTCAGGCTTCGCCTCGGGCTTTGTCTCCAGCACGGCCACGATCGGAGCGATGGGGGCGCGGGCTCGCGAGGCACCGGAGCTGCTTGGCGCCGCCACCGCCGGCGCAACGCTTTCGACCGTCGCAACGATCGTTCAGCTCGTCGCGGTACTCGCAGCGACAAATCTCGCTACGTTGCAGAGTCTGACGATTCCACTCCTCTGTGCCGGTGCCGCGGCAGGTCTCTATGGCGCGATCTTCACGGTCAAGGGCATGCGAGAGACGAGCGCCGCCGAGCTCCAGCTCGGACGTGCTTTCAGCCTGCCGTCGGCCTTGTTGCTCGCCGTGACGCTCTCCGGCGTCCTCGTGCTCGCTGCCGGCCTGCGGGACGCGTTTGGGGAAATCGGCCTGCTGGTCAGCGCGGCCGTAGCCGGGCTCGCAGATACGCATTCGCCGGCCGTCGCCGCAGCCACCCTCGCCGCCTCAGGAAAGATCAGCTCCGCCGATGCTGTGGCTCCGATTCTGGCGGCGCTGTCGACAAATACGGTCAGCAAGATCGTCGTTGGCTGGGTCAGCGGCGGACGCTCCTTCGCGCTGCGGCTGATCCCCGGCCTCGTGCTGGTCATCGCGGCCGCATGGGCCGGTGCAGTCGGCCCTGATGTCGCTCACCAAATGTTTCGGAGATAGCCGGGAAGAGGCGCAGGTCTGATGCCGAAAGGCGATTTGATGCATGAAGTTGGACTGACAACAGCGACCGCGCATTCGTTGCCGGCGAGCGAGATCCTTCGCGCGCTTCAAGTCGAGCCGGAGCAAGGCCTCGCGGAACATGAGGCGACGGCGCGCCGCATCCGTTTCGGTTCAAACGCGATCGCTGCAAGGAAGCGGATCAGCGCTCTGACCATACTTCTTCACCAGCTGCAGACCCCGGTGGTCTACCTGCTGGCGGCAGCCGCTGCGCTCGCCTTCTGGTTCGTCGAACTCGCGGAAGGCGTGGCGATCGTCGCGGTTCTTGTCCTCAATACCCTCATCGGTTTCCTGACCGAAATCAGGGCAGCACGATCGATCGAGGCACTGCGCGCGCTTGGCCGGACATCGGCTCGCGTGCGACGCGACGGTCACACGCGCGTGCTCCCGGCGGAGGACCTCGTACCCGGCGACATGCTCCTCGTCGAGGCCGGCGACGCGATCTCGGCTGACCTGCGCATCGTGGAAGCCTCGCGGCTTGCGGCCGACGAGTCGACCCTGACGGGCGAGTCGGTGCCGGTTGACAAGTCGCCCGAGCCGGCCGCCGAAGATGCGCGGATCGCCGAACGCACATCGATGCTGTTCAAGGGCACGGCCGTGACGCGCGGCAGCGGTCTTGGTGTTGTCGTCGCGACGGGCCCCCGGACGGAACTCGGCCGGATCTCTCACCTCGTCGAAGAAGCGGAGCCAGAGAGCTCACCGGTTGAACGCAGGCTCGCACGGTTGTCCGGGCAGCTTGTTTGGGCGGTCGGGCTTCTGACCGTCGTGATCGCGGCGGTTGGAATGGCGAAGGGAGAGGATGCTTTCCTGGTTGTGGAATCGTCGATCGCGCTCGCGGTGGCCGCCATTCCCGAGGGCCTGCCGATTGTGGCCACACTCGCGCTCGCCCGCGGGATGTGGCGCATGGCGCGCCAGAATGCGCTGCTGGAGCGGCTCTCCGCGGTCGAGACATTGGGCGCGACCACGGTGATCCTGACCGACAAGACCGGAACGCTCACCGAGAACCGGATGGCCGTGCGGCGGTTGTGGGTGGAATCCGGCGAAGTCGAAAAGGCCGGCGCGGAGGAGCTGGCCGGCGATGCGCTGCTCCAGCGGCTGCTGCATACAATGGTACTCTGCAACGAGGCCTCGCTTGGCCGCGGGGGAGCAGCCCATAGCGGTGATCCCATGGAAGTGGCGCTGCTGCAGGCTGGCCGGGCGGCAGGTTTGAATCGCCGCGAGCTGCTGCGCGGCTTCCCGATCGCGGCCAAGCACGCTTTCGACAACGAAAGCAAGATGATGGCGACCGTGCACCAGCACGGCGACGCGTATTTCTATGCCGTGAAGGGTGCACCGGAGCATGTGCTCGCCGCGTGCACCGGCATGCTCACCGAGAACGGCGAGACGACACTGGACGAAGCCGCGCGCCGTCTATGGAGCGGGCGTATTGCCGAGCTCGGACAGCACGGCCTGCGCGTGCTCGCCTGCGCGAGCAAACTGGCGATATCCGCAGATGCTGAGCCTTATCGCGCGCTGGTATTCGTGGGCCTTGTCGGCCTGGAAGACCCTGCGCGCGCCGACGTTCCGCAGGCGATCCGCGATTGCCGTCATGCCGGCATCCGTGTCGTGATGGTGACCGGCGATCATGCCGTCACGGCCCGTAGCATAGGCCGTGCGATCGGACTCGAGACTGACCATGTGGCAGAAGGCCGCCATGTCCAGCATCTCATCGAAAAGCACCCGCAGGAGCTGAAGCGCGTTGGCATCTTCGCCCGCGTCAGCCCGGCCGAGAAACTTGCGATCGTACGCGCGTATCAGGCGTCCGGTGAAATCGTCGCGATGACGGGGGATGGCGTGAACGATGCACCAGCGTTGAAGCAGGCCGACATCGGCGTGGCCATGGGCCTGCGCGGAACGGACGTCGCGCGCCAGGCGGCGGCGATGATCCTGCTCGACGACGCCTTTCCGACGATCGTCAAGGCGGTTCGGGAAGGCAGAGTCATTTTCGGCAATATCCGTCGGGCCGCCGCTTACCTTCTGTCCTGCAACATCAGCGAGGTCCTGGTTGTTGGGATCGCGATCGCGGCGGCACTGCCCCTGCCGATCCTTCCGCTGCAGATCCTGTACCTGAATCTCGTGACCGACGTATTCCCCGCTTTCGCACTGGCAATGGGCGAGGGAGAACGCGATATTCTCGAGCGGCCGCCGCGCCATCCGAAGGAGCCGATCCTCGGTCGCCGACAATGGACAACGATCGTGCTGCAGAGCATTCCGCTGGCCGGCGGAACTTTCGCGGCGCTTGGGCTGGCACTTTCGGCCGGCTGGACCGGCGAGGCAGTGGTCACCACCACATTCCTGACGATCGCATTCGCGCAACTCTGGCACGTCTTCGACATACGCAGCAGCCGCTCCGGCATCGTCGCCAACGAAGTCACGCGCAATCCATGGATCTGGGCTGCCGTCGGCCTCTGCGGCGCTCTGCTCGCGGTTCCTCCCTACTGGCCGCTGATGGCGGAGGTCTTGCACGTCACCTCCCCGACGGCGGCGATGTGGGCCGTCATCATGGGCTGCAGCCTGGCGCCATCGCTGCTCATTCAGGTCGGCCGCGCCATCATCGCGCTTGCCAATCGAGATCATTAAATCGCCGCCGCCGGTCGCGCCTGCAATGTTCTCCGCGAGCGCCGCCGCCCGGCCCTTTGGAGCCGGAGCAACGGGATCGGGATGGAGCGGGTGAAGCGCTCCGACGCAACCATTTCTGTAGATTTTCCTTTTTGATTACAGCAGCTTTGCAGGAACGAATCTCGGGGCGCACATCGGATTGGAAATGCTGAAAAAGACTGGCTTTGTCGACGAGAATGAAATGATCGGCCGGTCGTGGATCTGAGCCGTGACCTGAAATCGGTGCCGCAGGGAGCGGCTACGCACGTCTGGTGCGCGGTGAGTCCGCAGCTCGACGGCAAAGGCGGGGTATTCTGCGCCGATTCCGACATCACTCCCGTACTGCCGGAGGTCGGTTCCACTGATCTGACTCAAGATCGCACCAATCGCGGCACCGGCGTCCAAGCCTATGCCGTTGACCAGAAAGCTGCCGAAGAGCTTTGGCGCAAAAGCGAGGAGATTACCAATACCTCCGTCCAAGGCGTTCGTGACGCGACTACGTTGCGCTAGCGCCACCACAAATTCGCTCCGATAGAACCGTAATTTAGATCGGCGTCGACAAGAGCGTGCGTCAATGCGAAATGGCTCAGATACGATGATATTGCACTGATACCGACAATCTACTTTTTGGCAGGATCGACATCGACCAACCAGTTTCGACTGGCAGATTGCGGCGTCTTCCGCCCAGGCTAATCGCAAGTCTGAGCCGCCCGATCTTTGGGAGGCTCACTTCCCCTGTCGACGGAGCTGGAAACTTACAGGCCTTGCTTCACTTCAGATAACTCGCAAGATTCAGGCTCAAGATCTTCCCGAGAGCAGAATAGGACGCCGTGAGCTGCGTCTGGTAAGTCGACAGCTGCGCCGTGATGGCGGCGACGTCGACGCTGGTCAGGTCATTCGACAAGGTCTCCGCATAGCTCTTGTACTCGGCCTGGCGAGCGCTCGCGGTCTCGATCGCGGACGACGATCCCGACAGCCTTGCCTGCACGGCGGCGGTGTCGTCGAGCGCCGTGCTGGCGAGATCGAGCGCGCTGGTGATGTCCGAAGACGACAGCGTGGTGCTGTTGGCGACGAATTTCAGCACGCGCATCACTTCCTCGAACGCCGAATTGTCGGCGGTGACGCCGTATGATACGGCTTCGTCGGCGGCGACCCGCACCGAAGCGATCTCGTTGTCGCCATTGTAGTAGCTGGTGTCCGCAGGCGTGGTCGAACCGGTGCCGGACGAAAAGCTCGTGAGATCGACCGGGGCCGTGTCCGTCTTGCCGCCGGCGAAGACGTACTGGCCGTCGTATTGCGTGTTCATCAGCGAGCCCATCTGCTCCAGCATCTGCTGAGCGGAGCTGATCACCGAATTCACCTCAGTCGAACTTCCCGTCGAGGCGGCGGTGAGCTGGGACCGGAGCTGGGTGAGGATGTCCGTCACCGAGCCGACCGCCGAATACATCACCTGGACCTTGCTATCGGCGAGCGTAGCGGCATCGATATAGGATTGCGCGCGCGTCACCGAAACCTGGAGGTTGACGACGTGCTGCGCATCCGAGCCATAGCCGCCGAAATCGGTCGAGACGACGCCCGAGGATTCCTGGATCTGCATGTTGGCCATGACCGATTCCACGCGCATCGCGTCGGCGATCATCCGGTTCGACTGGGCGAAGGTGGCAACCCGCATCGCGATCATCAGCGCGCCCCCGTTACGTCGACTGCACGGCGGTGAGCAACGCCGAGTACATGGAATTGATGGCCTGGATCAGGGCTGACGCCGCCGAATATTTGTTCTGAAGCGTGCTCAGATTGGCTGATTCTTCGTCGAGGTTGACGCCGGACTGCGACGCCAGCGAGTTCGCGTAGGTCGACTGAGCGGTTTCTTTGGCCGTGTAGTTGGTGGACGCTTGCGAGGCCTTGCTGGAGACGTCGGACACGATGGCCGAGGCGTAGTCGGCCAGCGAACCCGTGGTGGCGGCAAGCCCGCCGGTCGACGCGAAAGTGCGCGAGTCCGTCAGCGCATCGTACAAGGCATTGACCACGGTGGCCGAGCCCGACGCCAGCACCGAGCTGCCGACCGTCAGGCTCGAAGACGAATCCAGCGTCGCGAGCTGCAGCTCGTTCGTCCCGGACAGGATCTTGCTGTTGACCGCGATGTCCGAGGCACTCGTTCCGGTCACGAGATCATTGAGGCCGAAATATTCGGAGAATCCCTCGCTGGAGCTCCCGACCGAGCTCGTCATCTCGTTGATGGCGACGCCGTTGCCGGAGCCGGTCGCCGTGATCGAGAGATGGCCATCCGAATCGACCGAGGCGGACAAGCCGGAGATACCGTTGATGGCGGTGACGAGATCGCCGACCGTCGCGTAGGACGACAGGTCGAGATCGGCGTAGGAGACCAGGTTGCCGCTCTGGTCGGTTGCCGCGATACGCACCGAGCCAGAGGCGGACAAGGCAGAACTGCTGGTGACGGCCGTCGTCCCCGTCAGGCTGGTCGGCGCCGGCACCGAAGAGGCGCTGTTCGAGACGTCGCTCATCACGGACGCAAGCTGCTGCGCCAGCTGGTCGAGCTGGGACTGCGCGTCCGGCAGAGTGTCGTCACGGAGCGTGATGAGTGCGCCGATATCCCCACCGGTGATCTGGGAGGTGATGTCCACCCCGTTCACGGTGATCGCGCTGAAGCCGCTCGACGAGGAGCCGGCGGTGTAGGTCGTCGACGCCGTCACATTGGCGGCCGCCGTATAGCTGATCGTATGCGCGGAAGAGTCCACCAGCGCCTGGCCTGACGTGGTGTAGATCTGGAGATCGCCGTTCGACGCCGTGAAATAGCTGATATTCATCTTCGAGGCGAGGTCCTGGAGCGCGGTATTGCGCTGGTCCTCGAGATCCGCGGTCGACTGGCCGGTCGCCGCCGTCTGCTTTATTTCGGCGTTGAGGTCCGCGATCTGCTCCAGGTCCGCGTTGACGTCGTCGATCGACGAGGAGATGTCCTGATCGGCATCCGACCGGAGCTTCTGGATCCCGCTCGAGGTCTCACGCAGCTGGCTTGCAACGTCGTCGAGCGCGCTGACGACGTTGGATTGCAGCGATGCGCTGCTCGGCGTGCTCGCCAGCGACGACAGCGCCGATTCCAGCGAGGCGATGCTGTTGGCGAGTGAGGTCCCGGACGACGAATCGCCGCTGCTGCTGATCGAACCGTAGAGCTGCTGGAGCGACGTCAAATAGGTGTTGGTGGTGTCGGCCGCGCCGAGATCGGAATCCGCGCTAACCAGCGACTTCAGCAGCAGCTTGTCCACCGTCGCGGTGATGCCCGTCACCGTGACGCCGGTACCGACGCCGTTGGTGACGCTGCTCGACTGGGTCGCGGACTTCTTGGTGTAGCCGGTCGTATCGGCGTTCGAAATGTTCGACGACGTCACGCTGATCTGCACGGACGTCGCGGACAGTCCGCTGAAGGCGATCGATCGTGCGATATCGAGCGACACGGCGGTTTCCCTCGTTCCGTCAGATGCTGCGGCTGGTGCCGCTGGAGACCGTGCGGGCGGCGGCGACGCGACCGGACGCGCCATAGGGCGACACCGCCGCGATCTGCTCGCGGATCGCCTGCATGACGGCCTCGATCCGGCGGTTGCTGGCCTCGATCGCCGCGCGCAAGCGCACCAGATTCTCGTCCATCGCCGCACGCAGCTTCAGGATCTTGCCCAGAAGCTGCTCGCGCAAGATCCGATCCCTGACGGTCAGGCTGGTCGTTCCCGCCGCGCACTCGGCGACCGTCCGCTCGAAAATCTCCGCGAGCTTGTTCTTCTCGTCGACCTGCTTCAGGCGGGAGGCCGGCAGGCCTTTGGCGAGCTCGGCGTTCTCCTCGGCAACCAGCGCGGTCAGCGTGTCGATCAGCGCAATCAGCGACTTGATCCTGTTATCGCCGCTCGCGACGTTCGTGCCGGTGGCTTGCCTGTTGGCTTTGGCTACACTCATGGTCATCGCTTTCTTCTAGTTGTGCCGTTTGCCGCGGTCGGCCTGCGAGCTGCGCAAATACGCGCCGATCGCGGTCGTCCTGACGGTTGCCTGCCTCATTTCGCTCTCGATCTCCGCGGCCTGCCGCAGGAGACCGCGCCGCGTCGTCTCCAGGTCGTCGAGCAGCGCGAGCAATTGCCTGCGGTCGTTACCCTTGACCGTCGCGGTCCGCGCCAGAAGCCGCCGCAACCGGAGCAGCAGAGCCTCGCCGACGGCGTTTGCCTTTTCGCCTGGCATCGCTCACCTCATCGCCGAGATCAGGGTGTCGTACATCTTGTTGACGGTGGAGATGACCTGTGACGCAGCGGAATACGCCTGTTGCGCCGAAATCATGCTCGAGAACTGACTGGAGGTGTCGGTGGTCGAGGATTCCAGTTCGCTGCCGTAGATCGTGCCCGCGCCGTTCTCCCCGGAGCCCTGCAGCGCGGCATTGCCCGACGTCACCGTCGCTGAATAGATGCCGTTGCTGGAGGCGGCGAGTCCGTTCGGATCGGCGAAGGTCGCCACCGCGATCTTGTAGATCGCGATGGTCTGGCCGTTGGAATAGGTCGCGTTGACGATGCCGTCGTCGCCGATCGAGACGCTCGACAGCTTGCCGTAGGACAGGCCGTCCGAATCGATGCTGGTGACGTTGACCGACGGCGTGGTCTCGCCCGAGGCGTACTGCGTCAGACCGTCGGTCTTGCCGGCGGTGCCCAGATCCATGGTAATGGTGCTATCGGCCGCGCCATCGGTCCAGCCGGTGATCGAGACGGTGGCCGGATCCGGGCTGGTACTGGCGAGCGATCCGTCGCTATTGAAGGTGATGTCGATCGTGCCGGAGGCCGTGCCTGTCGCAGTCGTCGTGTCCGAGGCCGACGTCGGATTTGCAAAACTTGCGCTCCAGGCGTTGGCGCCGGTCTTGGTCCAGGTGATCTGCATCGTGTTCGCGGCACCGAGCGAATCGTAGACCGTCATCGAGCTCGTATAGGTGTCGCCGGTGGCCGCGTCCGACGGCAGGTTCGCCGCGATCGTGGTCTTGGTGGTGGCGCTGCCGCTGGTCGAGGCAATCTGGGTGTTGATGGCTTCGAGATTGCTCGCCGACTCGCTGCCGACGACGTTGCCGTCGGCATCGGTGCGCCACCCCTCGAGATAGTAGCCGTCGTTCTCCAGATAGCCCGCATTGTTGATCGTGAAGGCACCGTTGCGCGTGTAGGCGGCGGTGCCGCCGGAGGTCGCATCAGTCACCACGAAGAAGCCGGAGCCCTGGATCGCGACGTCCGTGGCGTTGGAGGTCGCGGCGAGCAGGCCCTGTTGGGTGATGTTGGCGCGGCCCGAGACGGTGACGCCGCCAGAAGCGTAGGAAGTCGTATTGCTGGAGGCGGTCACGAGCGAGTCGAACATCGCCGACGTCGTCTTGTAGGCGGTCGTGTCGGAATTGGCGATGTTGTCGCTGATCATCGACAGGGACTGGCTCTGGGCGCTGAGCGCCGAGATCGCCGATGACAATGCGCCAGTGAGACTCATGATGAAGCTCCGAGAAAAGCAGGACGTGAGATCAGGATGTGACGCCGAGGATGTTGGCGGCGCTGACCGCGACGCCGTTCACCGTGAGCGAGGGCGTGGACGTCGAAGTGTCGATGCCGGTCACCTTGCCGGTGACGGTCGTGTAGTTGAGCACCGAGTTGCCGGCGGAGTCGGTCGCGGTCACCGAGATCGTGTATTGGCCGCCGTCGGAGAGCTGGTTGCCGCTGGAGTCCTTGCCGTCCCAGGTGAAACTGTTGGAGCCGGAATTACCGGTGCCGGTGCCGGTGTAGACGACATTCCCGGAGGAATCCGAGATGCTGATCGAGACGTCCGAAGCGGTCGACGACAGCGAGTAGCCATAGGTCGCCTCGCCGCTGCTCAAGGTCGCCGTATCGGATTTCGCCTCGACGGTGTGGCCGATGTAGTTCACCGAGTTCAGCGTCACGAGGCTCGAGAACGAGCTCGCCAGCGACGACAAGTTGGAGTTGATCGACTCCTGCGAGGTGAAATTGGCGTAGGAGGTGAGCTGATTGACGAGGTCGGTGGTCGAGGTCGCATCCAGCGGATTCTGGTTCTGCAGCTCGCTGACCAGAATGCTCAGGAAATCGCTGGATGTCAGCGTCGAATTGGACGACGTGCTCGACGACGACGATGTCGTGGCGGTCGCAGTCGTTGCAGAACTCACGGCGGAAACGGTCATCGGAAACTCCGGCCTTCTCTTGCTGCCGGCGACCAGTGTTGGCTCGCGGCGCTTGAAATCTGTGTGCTGATGAAACGGGTGGGCGTGCGGATTCAGGCGGCGATTCACGCGCGCGAGAACGGCATTCGACGCGGCAAAAACTGCCGTGTGCGGGCGGGCGTTAGAGGAGCGACGAGATCAAGGTAATTCGTTGCGGCGATAGAGCCGTGCTCTCTTGCTTCGGCTGCGGCAAAGCCATCGCTCACGATCGAGCGTTGGGGCACCGATGCTTCCACAGCGTCGTGGCCCGGCTTATCCGGGCCATCACGCTTCGCCGCGCAGCACGACGACCGTGGATGCCGGAACAAGCCCGGACATGAGGACATCTAAAGCGCGATGAGATTTGGATGAACTATTGTTTGAGCATGATCTTTTCGGAACGCCGCTGCACGCGTTCCCGGATCATGCTCTGGCAGTCGATGTGAGAGCTCAGCTCTCCGCCGTCTCGCCTTCGGTGCGCGGCTCGGTCGTGTCATCTTTCATTTTCGCGGCCGCAGCGACGATGCGGTCGGCGAGCCCTGCCGGCGCGCGTACCGGCGGTGCCGCGAGCGCGAGGCGCAGGGCGCGCGCCTCTTCCAGCAGGGCTTGCGCAGCGGGCGATCGCGACAGCAGCTCTTCGGCGGGCAAGCGCCGGTCGTCGGGCCAGAGGGAGAGATCCTCGCCCAGCCGATCGATCAGTTCCTCAAACTCGGTAACGTCCATCGCCGATCCCGCCTCGGTCAGGCCCGTCATAAAGCATCGCAGGCGCGGCGGAAACCGGATTTCGGCGGCCTCGGCCGCCAAAAGCGCCGCAGCACCGCGGAAAGCGAGGGAAACGGCGGGCTGGATGACCGCCTGCTCTCCCCCGCGTCGCATTGGGCGGGCGACTTCAGCCCTTGCGGGCCGAATCGGCTGGCCCAGGCTTGCCGCCCCGCACGATCGTGTCGACGAACTCCCAGGCCTCCCGCAGTTCGGTCAGCCCGGCGATGATGCGGCCGAAACTTTGGCGGGCGTGCGGACGGCCATAGGCCTTGTGGCTCGCCAGGATCATCGCGTGGTAGGTCTGGAACAGCCGCTCCGCCACGTCGCCGCCTTTGGCGAAATCGAGGTTGTGGCTGAGCCCACGCAGGATCGCGGTCGCCTTCATCAGGTGCTCGTGCCCTTCCTCGAAACGCCTTGCCTCCTGGGCGGCGAGCGATTTCTGGAGAGACGTGATCGTGCCGCCGAGCAGCATCACGACCGCCTTGAGCGGCGGCACAGTCGTTGCCGTTCCCCGATAGGCCTGGTTGGCCATGTACGCCATCGGATTATGCATCATCAATCACTCGAGCTGTTGAGCAGGGCCTTGAGATAATCGAGCGTGCTGTTCGCACTCTCGATCGCGGCTTGGTATTTCGCGTACTGCGTCTGCAGCTGCGACTGCAGCGTCGCCGCGGCGCTGTTGATGTCATCGACCTTTTGCTGGAGCTCGTCGTCGCGCGTCGTCAGGCTGGTGATCTGCGTCTGCAGCGCGCCAGTCGATGACGAATAATTCTTCGCAATCTCGTAGATCTGCGATGCAATCCCGGTGGTCGAGGTTACCGTGATCGACTGCGACGTCGAGCCGCTATAGGTGAAGGCCATGCCGGCATAGATCGAGCCGGACGCGCCGATGATCGTGGTGCCGCTGACCGTAAACAGCGAGGAGTCGCCGCCGACCGAGGCCGAGGACAGGTTGCCGTCGGAATCGACGCTCAGTTCCAGGGTGAAGGATTGCGGCGACGTACCGGTATTGACGACGCTGAGCTGGCTCGACGACGTCGTGGTCTGCGCCGACAGCAGTTCGGTCACGCCGCTCAGGTTGGTGCTCAGGATCTCCGACAACGTGCTGGTATCGAGCTCAAGCTCGTTCTTCTCGTTGAAGGACAGGCCGAGATCGGCCATCGTCATGCCGCCCACGGTGCTGTTCAGGGCGTTCTGGAGCGCATCCATAATGTTGCGCATGGTTCCGTCACCGAACAGGACCGCGCTCGAATCTGCGGTGCCGTCGGTCGCGGTCGTCTGCTGGGCGATGACCTCGTCGCGAAAGGCATTGTAGTTGGTGACGAAGGTCTCCAGCGCCGATTGGATCTGGCTGGTGTCGGTCTCGATACTGATGTTCAGCGAGGTTCCGTCCGGCGTCGCCTGGAGCAGGTTGAAGGTGACCCCGCTCAGAACGTCGGTGATGTCGTTGGTGTCGCGGGTCATCGAAATGCCGTCCAGCGTGAATTCGGCCGACTGTGCCTCCTGGATGATGTTGGTGAAGCTGCCCGAGCTGTCGGTCACGCCGAGCTCGTTCATGATGTCGTCACCGGACGTGCTGGAATAGGTGATGTCCGCCGCATCCGCGGTGCCGGTCAGCACCATCTGGAATGACGTGCTGGACACCTGCACGATGGAGGCCTGGACGTTGGTGGTCGAGGTCTGTGCATTGATGGTATCGACGACGTCCTGTAGCGACATCGTGCTGGTGACCGTGATGTCGGACGTAGCCCCGCCGTCCAGACCGATGGAAAACGTGCCGGAATAGCCGAGCTCGTCGGTCTGGCTCGATTGCGAAGCACCGGACACCTTCTGCGCGGTGGCGATCTGGCTGATCGTCAGCGTGTGGTCGCCGATCGCGGCCCCGTTCTTGATGCTCATCGAGAGCGCCGAGGAGGCGCTGACGTCGCCGGTCGAGCCGATGCTCGCCGCGCGCGTCGCAAAGGCGCTCGTGGACAGCGAGTTGACCACCGCAGTCGAAAGCGATGCCAAGCCGGAGTACAGCGTCTTCAGATCGCTCTGGAGCGTCTGGTAGGCCGCTATCTTGGCCTCGTTGTTCGTGATCGTCGTCGAGATCGTGTCCGCCTGCGCGGTCTTCGCATCGACGGCGGACTGGATCAGCGCAGACCAATCAATGCTGCTCGAATTGGTGGTCCCGCTCGTGGTGACGGTGACGCCCGAACTTGTGCTGCTGGTCGAACTGACGCTGGTCACTTTGCCCGAATATCCCTGGTAGTGGGCGGGCCGGCATCATGCCGGCCCGCCCAGATCATCATCAGCCCAGCAGCTTGAGCAGGTACTGGGGCATCTGGTTCGCCGCCGCCAGCGCCGACACCGCGGCCTGGGTCTTCACCTCCGCGGAGGAAAGCTTGGACTGTTCGGCCGCAATATCGACGTCCTCGATCGCCGAGTTCGCCGACTGCAGGTTCTGGGTCTGGGTCGAGATCGAGTCGGCGCTGAAATTGAAGCGGGACTCCTGGGCGCCGATGCTGGCACGGGCCGCGGAGACCGTGTCGATCGCCGTATCCAGCGCGGTCAACGCCGTGGTCGCGTCCGACAGCGTACTCACGTCGAGCGAAGACACGCCGAGCGAAGAGGCCGTGAGGCTCGTGAGAGTGATGGTGATGGTATCCGAGCCCGAGGAGCCGACCAGAACGGAGACGCCGGAGGCGAACACGCTCGAGCCGTCGAGCAGGCTTTGGCTGGAATAGCGGGTGCCGGACGCGATCGAGTCGATTTGAGCCGTCAGCTGCGTGAACTCCGAGTTGATGTAGGCGCGGCTGGAGTCCGTCACGGTGCCCGAAGCCGATTCCGACGCCAGCGACTTCATGCGTGCGAGAATGTCGGAGATGTTGGAGGCGCCGCCGTCAGCAGTCTGCAGGATCGCGGTGGCCTGCGAGGCGTTGGTCGCAGCCTGCTGCAAGGTGGTGACGTCCGAGGAGATGCGGGTGGAGATCGCAAGGCCGGCGGCGTCGTCGGATGCGGAGGTGATACGCGAGCCGCTCGACAGCTTCGAGAGCGAGCTGGTTTCCTGCGCGGAGTTGATGTTGAGATAGCGGACCGCCGCATTGGCGGCAGTGTTGGTGTTGATTGCGGGCATCTGAAGCTCCTATCTTGATGGGCACGGCGTGCCGCTTCGTGGGAATCGACTTACGACGACGCGGACCGCAGCCCCGTCCGTTCGCTCAAACGGCGGAGTACGAGGAGATCAGGCGCGAAAATCTTCGCGAGGCGATTTTTATGGTTAGCAGTCAGTAAACGCAGTGCGGATGTCACGCTCGTGCTTGCGCAGGAGCTGGCGAAGCTGCTGGCGGCCGCGCTTGAGCAGCGACTCGACGGCGGCGACGGTTGTATCCATCACCTGGGCAATCTCGCCGTTGCTCATGTTTTCGTGGTAGGACAGGATCACCGCAACGCGCTGTTGCTCGGGCAAGCGCTGCATCGCGAGTTCAAGCATGTCGTTCAGCTCATTGCGCTCGATGAGCTCGACGGCGCCAGGCTGATTGTCGGCGACTTCCGGCACGGCCTCGACGTTCTCGGTGCGCGGCTTGCGACGCAGATCGATGCAGCGGTTGGAGATGACACGGTAGAGCCAAGTCGAGAATTTGGCGCGGCCGTGCTGCCAGCGTCCGCGATGGCTCCAGATCTTGAGCATGGAATCCTGCACCACGTCCTCGGCGTCCGCGGCATTGCCGACGATGCGCAGTGCAATGGCATAGGCACGATCGATGTGACGCTCGACCAGCATGCGGAATGCGACTTCGTCGCCGGTAGCGAGCCTGTCCAGGAGTTCGCTGTCCTCGTCATAGACGACATCGGCAGTATCAGGAGCGCCGTCCGGCGCGAGCGGCGCGGACGGCATCATCGGCACCGTCGCTTCGACCGGCACCGTTGTCGCGATCTCGGTCTCGGCGGGAGCCCAGACATCAGCAGCGTAACTCATCCCGCAACCTCCAACCCGCAATGCCGGCGGCGCCCATGCCACACGGCTTCCAAGCGTTGAACGCGCGGCGAAAGCAATCCAGGCGATGAATTTCTCTTGTTTTTCAAGATGTTATCTGGTCATTTTTGCCGGGTGCCGGGCAATAATTGCCCGGTTGCGTGATCGTCGCGCGCGTCGCACCTGCAATCATCACATCGTCTCGCGCCATGGCGGATCGTCCATCCTGAACAGATGTCGTCGAGAGAAAACGCTGACATTACGCGGCACTAGGTGATCAAGCGCGACACGCGCTTGGTGCATGAAGCGACGATTATTTCCGAGTGTGAATGAACGCGAGACGACTTCCGCACCCGGCAATTTTTTCCGAATCACCTTTTCGAACCTAACGATTTTTTTCGATCTGTCAGTCGCGACGAATGCGATTTTGAATCGCGCGTGAATTTTTTTCGCTCGCGTGGCGCCTGACCTCACGCGCAGGCACGTTAATCGCTCTGATTGGCGGGGATTACTGGCATGACGATCGCAACGACTGGCGCCGCGCGCCGCGCGCAAATTGTTTCTGCTTGGTCGTTCGATGTTTTCGATACATTTCTGCTTCGCGCCTGCACGACGCCAGATGGCGTTTTTGAAAGGACTTATGAGCTTTCTGGCATTTCAAGATCTTGTCCCAATGTTTCCGCAAGTTTCGTCCAGCATCGCATCCAGGCCGAATCGCGTGCACGCCGGACCGCGAAGGAGAAACGCGGCGTGGGCGAGGTGCACATCGACGAGATCTATTCCTATTTTCCGTTCAGGCTCTTCGGTCTGGCGCGCGGCGATCTGACGGATCTGGTCGAATCGGAGTTTGCGGCGGAGATCGAGCTCTGCCGCGTCAATCCGGACATGCTTCGGCAATATCAAGACATGAAGCGCGCGGGTCACCGCGTCGGCTTCATCTCCGACACGTATTGGAATTCCGACCGGCTGGCGCGATTGCTGCAAGCTTGCCATCCCGATCTGAGCTGGGACTTTCTCTACGCATCCTGCGACCACGGCAGCGGCAAGAGCGGGTCGCTGTTCGCGACCTATTTGTCGGAGCAGAGCATCGACGCCAGCGCCTCCTTTCACGTCGGCGACAATGACAAGGCCGACATCAGAGGCGCGAAGCGCCACGGCATTCGCCCGCGCTACTATCCGCAAGCCACCGCCGAGCTTGCAGCGAAATTTCAGCGCGAGACCGCGCTGTTCGAGCTGTTGTGCACGGGTGCGCCGTCTCGGCTCGATCACGGCGCACGCACTTTGCGGCGCATGGTCGCCGCGCGCAGCGCCGGGAGGTCGCCGGCCTTCCATCTGGGAGTGACAGTGCTCGGTGCGGTGATGACGGCATTCGATGCCTTTGTCGCCCGGCGCTGCGAAGAGGTTGCAGGTCCCGGCCGAAAGGTCGCCCTCGGCTTCCTCGGCCGCGACGGCTTTCTGTCGCACCGGATCTGGCAGCAACTGCACGGCATGACCTCGGCCTATATCGAGATCAACCGCCGCGTCAGCCTGATCGCCTCCGCCGACACGATGCAGCCGATCATCGATCTTCTGAGCAAGGTCCTGAAGATCGACGCTCCAACCTTTCGCGACATGATGAAGCTCATGCCCCCGAAGGTCGCCGCGTTCTTTGCGAAGTCGCCCGACGGCATCGTGACTGGCCTGGAGATTGCCGAGGCGCTGCCCGAGCTGATGGAAGCGGATGCGATCGGCGAGCTCGCAACGGGCCTCCGCGCGCGGTTGCTTTCCCATCTGCGTCACGCGATCCCCGACTTCGACGACTGCACCGATCTCGTGCTCGCCGATCTCGGCTATTCCGGGAGCGTGCAGAAGGCGCTGCGTCGGATCTTCGAGCTGGAAGGCCTCAATATACGCCTCCACGGCGCCTATCTGATCTCGCTCGATGACGCCTTCGACGACGTCGCGGAGGAGGACAGCGCCACGGGCTTCATCTCCGATCTCGTCGTCACGCCCCATGTGAAGCGCATGCTGATCCGCAACATTGCGCTGCTGGAGCAGGTCTGCTGTTCGGCCGACGGTTCGGTCCGCGACTATGACGGCGGCACGGTGCTGCGGGAGATCAATCCGCGACCCGCCAGCCAGATCACGCTGGCGGCGGACATCCAGGCCGGTACGCTGGCCTTTGCGGAATGTGCAGAACAGGTCGCGGTGGATTTTCGTCTGAGCCCCTATGCCGCGCCCGATGTCGCCGCGCGCTGGTGCGTGGCGACCTTGGCCCGGCTTCTGCTGCTGCCGGACGAGGACGAACTGGCGCTGCTGGGCGAACTGAAGCACGACGTCAATCTCGGCACCCATGCGCTGGCGCCAATGATCGACGGCGACTTCATCCGTCGGCAGATCACCGCCCGCGGCCTCTCAGCCGCCTGCACGACATCGGCACCGCCGATGTGGCTTGCGGGCTGCTTTGCGCGCCTGTCGGCGTCCCACTCCTATCTCTACACGCTGTTCGGCGCCAACCGCCTGCCGGCCGACGTCTTCGAGGAGAGGCCCCGCGGCCGGGTCCAGGTCGGATTGTTTCGCGGGAACGGTGAAGCGACGCTGGAGACGGTGACAGTTCACCACACCGGCCTCGGCGAGCTGCGCGTCCGTATTCCGGTCTCGCGCGCGATGGGCATCGCCACGATTGTCCTGCCGCTGCCCAAATTCGCCGCCGAAGGTCTGCTGCATGGCGTGACGATCCAGAGCGCCGCCGACGTCCGCGACGCCGCGGAAAGCCAGAACGTGGTCGGCATCGCGGCTGAGAGCCTGGTCTTCGCCGGGATAGAGCGCAGCGGCGACCATTATCGCGCCGAGGGCGAGGATGGCTGCCTGCTGATCCCGGTCGCTCCCATGACCGAGGATATCGCGATCTACTCCGTGGCAATTACGCCGCTTGGCGCCCCTCCCAAATCGTCCGCCTGATCGCATCGCCTCGACCGTTGAAGTCCAAGGGCTGAGACCGGGGGTACGGAATTGACGGACGAGACGCGCGAAAACCTTGATCGGCTGTTGCAATCCGACGGCGTGAGGCTCGGCCGGACCCAGCGCGACCGCCTCGACTGGCTGGTCAAGCAGTACGGCGCGCCGCTTCGCGATTTCAGCGAGTGCCGGCGGGCCGGCGTCATCATCCTCAAGGAGCCGCCAAGCGGCGCGGCCGCCGAGCTGTTCTACCGCTCACTAACGCCCGGCTGCGCCGTCGTCATTCCCAGAGGCGAGAACCCCGGCTTCGACTTCCTCAAGTCCAAGCTGACCGAGTTCGGCACTGTCAGCCCCGGCGGCGCGGACGGCCCGCATGAAATGTGGTGGGGCGGCATCGGCTGGTCGAAATTCCTCACCTCAGCCGATTCATCCACTGTCCGTCCGCGGATCGTCTCCTGCTACCCGCGCGGCGGCGACGCAACCGCGGTCTCCGCGCTCCGGTATTCGCTCGAACGGTTTGACCTCGCCTGCCACATCGAGCCGATCGACACTCAGCTCGGCGACCGCATCCTTTGCTTCGAGAAGACCGAGTTCATGATGAGGATGTGGAACAAGTATCGCGAGCCGCTGCTGTTCGTCGAAGCCGGCGCGGTGCTGCGCGAGCCGCCGCTGCTGCCGTCCTTCCTGGGCTGCGACGTGGCCTTGCACAAGTGGAATCGCTGGGAGATGTCGGCGCGCACGCTCTATCTCGGCCGCACCAGGGCTGCGGAGATGATGCTGCGCACGTGGCAGCAGCTCGCCGCGTCCTATCCTGCGATCTGGGAGGGCTATCTGCTCGACCAGGCCTGGAGCCTGACATCTTCCCAAACGCCTCTCGACACCGTCTGGTTGCCGCGCTCCTACCACGCGCTGAAGGGTGACCTCGGCGCGATGCGTGCCACGATCCTGCACGACCAGCAAACGACGACGCTGGAGCTCGGTCCCGATCCCGGCTTTGCCGGCATCGCGCGCGCAGCTCGCCGCGCCGGACGGACCGGCGCTCGCGACGCCTTCATGGTCATGACCTCGAAAGCCGAGACCGGCACCGGCATCGCCGTGATCCTGCGGGATGTCTCCGCCAGTGACGCCGGCGCGGTGGCTGCGACCGTGGAAGCCGTGACGGGCGCCTATGCCGCCAATTGCGGCGGCTACGGCCGGCTCGAACTGTCCCTCTGCGCCTGGCAGGACGACGTCGGCGCCGCCCGCGAAGCCGCCGCCCAGGCGCGCTACCGCATCCTGGAGATCGCGCCGGGACAGCGCATCGCCAACGACTTCTTTGCGACCCACGCTTCCGACGAAGCGGCCATGACCGCCCGCCATCTCTTCCCCTGACGGACACCTCACGATGCTCAAGACCATCATCCTGCTCACCGACACCGTGCAACAACAACGGCCGCTGGCCAATCTGCTCCGCGAACACAATCGCGATCTCACATTCTGCTCGGCGCTGCGCGCGTCCGACCTCGGCGCGATCGAAGCCGACATGCTGGGCGAGGCTCGGCTGGTGTCGTTTGCCGCCGACGTCGCCGTCCCGGAAAAATTCCTGCTCCGGCTCGGCTATGGTGCCTACAAATTCTACGTCGCGCCGACGCAATATCCGGGCCTGCCACCGGCGCCCGACGAGAGCGACGAGGATCCGCGCTGCTATTCCGTGATCGCGCAGTCGATGATGATCTGGCCGGACTTCAAGAAGGTGGTCGGCCTGGAGACCGTGACGATTCCTGACGGCACCGTTGCTGCCGAGCGCGAGCGGATGGTGTTCTCTCGCCTCGCGCACCTGTTCTGGCAGATGTCGGGCATGATCGCCGGCGGGGCCATCGATCTCCCTGGCGTTATCGAGTCCAGTGAAAACCGGTGTCCAGCGCCCGCGATGATGAACTAAGGGCGCCAGCGCGGTATGAGGCTGCGCGAGGAGCACCTGCCGGTGCTCCGGCGCCGCCGATCGCGATCATCCGGCGCCCGCACGGCAAGGCCACAGCGCCCAACGAGAACGAAGTGCCGCCCCTGAACCTGAACTCCTGAACCGTGTCGTATTTGCCTTTCGTCAGCGGCACGGCGTAGTCGAAGCGCAGCGGCCCGAACGGCGCCTGTCTGCTGGCGATCAAGGCGCCCGATCCGCAAGCCTTCCGTTGCGGCCGCAACTTCGCGGCCTGGATGGGACGGCTTATGCCGTGCTCTCTCGGGAGCCGAGTTCGTTCTGGCCTCCCTCGCCCTCGCGAAATTCACCGGCGCCGCGCCGATTGACGCGACTGCCGCATTCGCAAGGGCTTGACCGTAGCAACGACGGCCAGGACCACACGGTTTTGCCGTACGCGCGGCCCGCCATTTCGCCCGCAGTTTTCCCGGCCCTGTCCACGGAGCTGGAAACTTACAGGCGAGACGAAGCCTGACAGCGCCGCTCGTCGGCACGCAGCTTCGGGCTCACGGAGAGCAATCCCCCCTGCCCTTCACCTCTCGTGCCCGACGCTGCCGCGTCCACCGCAAGCCCGGCTCGCGACAATGACGACCACACGATCGCCCCTCAAGAATGAGCCGGGATGGGCGACACATACGACAAATCCGAATTTCGGTAAAGCGGCATATTTTCACAAGGAGGGCTTGACGCAGCGGCAAAACAGGGTCGATGTCTGGCTTGGCAGGCACCGTGCGGCGGGCCCGAGATGCCCCGCAACATCTGTTTACATCCAGCAATATTCCGGCTGCCGAAAGGCCACGATCGCCCGGCTAGTGGACCCTGTTCGTCGTACCTTTCCGAAGGCCATGAGCACCGCACGTCCCGCGGCAAGGGCCATGGATCTCAGCCGATTTGATGCCGTCACACCTGTTCGTCGCAGTTCTCACGCCATCCGCAGAGGAGAACCATCACCCGACGCCGTCCTTACTGCGCGCCGCCCTGTCGCGCGCCGGATCGGCCTGCGTCGCGCTGATGCTGGGTGCCACATTGGTTGGCTGCGCCGTCGGGCCGGACTATGCCGGGCCGCCCGGGCTGGACATGCCGTCGCACTGGAGCGCGCGACCCACGTCCCGGCGACAAGCCGGCACGCTGGATCGCTGGTGGCAGCGGCTGCGCGACCCCCTGCTCAACCGGCTGATCGAACAGGCGGTCGATGCCAACCCCGATGTCGCCAAGGCCAAGGCGGTCGTGCGCGAGGCGCGCGCAACGGTGCAACAGACCGGCGCCGGTCTGTTTCCCTCCGTCAGCGGCTCGGCCTCGGTGACCAACAACAAGACCAGCGCGGGCTCCGCCTCGGCCGTCGTCGACACAGCACCCTACACGCTGCACCAGGCGAGCTTCGATTCGAGCTGGGAGCTCGACCTGTTCGGCGGCACGCAACGGAGCATCGAGGCAGCGGTGCGTGGGCAGCAATCGGCAGAGGAGGATCTGCGCGACAGCCTCGTCACGCTGATCGGCGACGTTGCCGCCTATTACGTTGAGGCGCGCGGCTACCAGGCGCGGATCGCGCTGGCGCAGCGAACATCGGTCTCGCAGCGCGACACCGAAAAGCTCACCCGCAGCAAATACGAGGCCGGCAGCGGCAACGCCGTCGATCTCGCCAAGGCGACCGCACAAGCGGCGAGCACGGAGGCGAACGTTCCGACCTATCAGGCGGCGCTTGCGGCCGACATTCACCGGCTCGGCATCCTGCTCGGACGACCGCCCGACGGCGTCGCTTCGCTGATGGCTCGGTCCGCGCCCGTGCCTGCACCGCGCATGCCGCTGCCCACGGGCCTGCCCGCCGATCTCCTCATGAGCCGCCCCGACGTCGCCAGCGCCGAGCGCAAGCTCGCCCAGGCCACCGCCAAGATCGGCGCGGCCGAGGCCGACCGCTATCCTGCGGTGTCGCTGACCGGCTCGGTCGGCACCTCCGCGCTGCGCGCCGGCGACCTCGCAAAATATTCCAACGTGAGCTGGTCGGTGGGCCCCTCGGTCACGGTGCCGGTGTTCGACGCGGGCAAGCGCCTGGCGACCGTCAAGATCGCCGAGGCGCAACGCGACCAGGCGTTCGCGACGTTCCATTCGACCCTGCTCACCGCCCTTGAAGACGTCGAGAACGCGCTGGTGTCGATTTCGCAGGAGCGCGTCCGCGGGGTCAAGCTGGCCGAGGCAGCAAAGAACTATCGGGAGGCCGCCCGGCTGTCGCGATCGCTGTTCGAGACCGGCAGCGCCAGCTTCATCGACGTGCTGGACGCCGAACGCTCGCTCTATTCGGCTGAAGATTCACTGATCCAGAGCAAGGTGTCCGCGGCCAAGGACTACATTTCCCTGGCGAAGGCGCTCGGTGGCGGCTGGTCCGATCCGGTTGACACATCGACGCCGATCATCGTGGACACCAATACAGGACCACACTTCCGGGAGACGGTGAAGTGACTGACATCATCACCGCCAAGCGCGTGAAGATTGCCGCCGCGGTGGTTGCCGTCGTGGCAACCGGGGTGGTGGCCGCCATGCGTTTTCCGGCGACGTCGAGCAAGGCACAGTCCTACATCACTGCACCGGTCACCGTCAGCGATCTGCGCGAGGAGGTGCTCGCCAGCGGCACGCTCAAGCCGGCACGCCTGACTGCCGTCGGCGCGCAGGTGTCGGGCCGGATCACTGCCCTCAATGTCCGCGTCGGCGACACGGTCAGGGCCGGCGACGTTATCGCCCAGATCGACCCTGTCACCAAGCAGAACGATCTGCGCAATTCGGAGGCTTCGCTCAAGAACTACCGCGCGCAAAAACTCGAGAAGGAGGCCGCGCTGGTGCTGGCGGAAGCCAATCTCGCACGACAGCAGGCGACACTGGCGCAGCGCGCCACCTCGCGCAGCGATTTCGACAGCGCGGATTCGACGGTGCGGCAGACCCGCGCCCAGATTGCCGCGCTCGAAGCTCTGATCGTGGGAGCCGAAGCCAGCGTCGAGACGGCGCGGGTAAACCTCGATTACACCAGGATCACCGCGCCCATCGACGGCACGGTGCTCGCCACCGTGGTGCAGGAGGGACAGACGGTCAACGCGGTACAGTCCGCTCCGACCATCGTCGTGCTCGGCCAGCTTGAGACCATGACGGTGCGGGCGGAGATCTCCGAGGCCGACATCGTCAAGGTCAAGCCGGGACAGGCGCTCTATTTCACCATCCTCGGCGACCAGGACCATCGCTACGAGGCCAGGCTGGAGCAGATCGAGCCGGCGCCCGAATCGATCAAGAGCGACGCCAGCTTCTCCTCGACCACCACCTCGAGTTCGAGCACGAGTTCGAGTTCGTCGAGCTCCACCAGCACCGCCATCTACTACATCGGCGTCTTCAACGTCCCCAACAAGGATCTTTCGCTGCGGACCTACATGACCGCCGAGGTGCACATCATCACCGGCGAGGCCAAGCGCGTGAAAGTCATCCCCGCGCTCGCGCTGATGCGGAAATCCGACGGCCGCAGCACCGTCCGCACCCTCGATGCGTCGGGTGACGTGCGCGAGCGCGAGGTCAAGACCGGCCTCAATGACCGCACCACGGTTGAGATCAGGTCCGGCCTCGACGAGGGCGACCGGGTCGTCACCGGAGAAGCCAGCGAGCAGACCGCATCGCGCAGCATGTCCGGCGGCCCGCCGGGAGGTCCCTGAGATGGCCGATCCGATCATCGCCCTCGAGAACGTCAGGCGGGAGTTTGCGGCCGGTGACACGCGCGTGGTTGCGCTCGACGATTTGTCGCTGCGCATCCAGCCTGGCGAGATGGTGGCGATCATCGGCTCGTCCGGATCCGGCAAATCGACGCTGCTCAACATTCTTGGCTGCCTCGATCGCCCGACCTCGGGCACATATCGTGTCGCCGGCAAGAACGCCTCCGAACTCGACGCAGACGAGCTGGCGGCGCTGCGGCGCGAGCATTTCGGCTTCATCTTCCAGCGCTATCATTTGCTCGGCGACCTCTCCGCCGCCGAGAACGTCGAGATCCCGGCGATCTATGCCGGGATGAAGGCGCGGGAGCGCCGCACGCGCGCAGAGCAGCTGCTCGCAAGGCTCGGCGTGGCCGACCGGCGCGGCCACCGCCCGAACCAGCTGTCGGGCGGCCAGCAGCAGCGCGTCTCGATCGCACGGGCGCTGATCAACGGCGCCGAAGTCATCCTCGCGGACGAGCCGACCGGCGCGCTCGACCGGCACAGCGGCGAGGAGGTCCTGAAGATCCTGAAGGAACTGCACGGCGAGGGACGGACGATCATCATCGTCACACACGATGCCGGCGTCGCCGCGCGGGCCGAGCGCATCATCGAACTGCGCGACGGCGGGATCGTTTCCGATCGCCGCACCGAGACCGCAGGCGCATCGGCGCCGCCTGTCGCGGCGGCCCGGGCCCCATGGGATAGCGGCGCCGGCTGGCCCGGCGCGCTGCGGCGCCTGCGGGAAGCCACGCGGATGGCGCTGGTGGCGATGGCCGCGCACCGGCTGCGCGCCTTCCTGACCATGCTCGGAATCATCATCGGCATCGCAGCAGTGTCCTCCGTTGTTGCGCTCGGCAACGCCTCACAGCGCAAAGTGCTGTCGGACATCTCGAGTCTCGGCACCAACACGATCGAGGTGTTTCCGGGCAAGGATTTTGGCGACGCGCGCGCCGGCAAGATCAAGACTCTCGTGCTGGACGATGCCCGCGCACTCGGACGGCAGGAATTCATTGCCGGTGTCACCCCGACAGTGTCGACCAGCACGACGGTGCGCTATCGTGGCAGCGAGTCCAACGTGCTCGTGAACGGCGTCGGCGAGAGCTATTTCCAGGTCAAGGGCGCCAAGCTGGCGACAGGCCGCCTGTTCGACTCCGACGCGGTGCGCAACATCGAGCGGCAAGCCGTCATCGACGACAACACCCGCAAGACCTTCTTCGCCGACGACCAGACCTCGGGGATCGGTCGCGTCATCTGGCTCGGCAAGGTGCCCTGTCGCATCGTCGGCGTCATCGCCCAGCAGCAGGGCGGCTTCGGCTCGAACCAGAACCTCTCGGTCTATCTTCCCTACACCACCGTGCAGGCGCAGTTCACGGGCGACCGCTCGCTTCGCAGCATCCTGCTCCGGATCAGCGACGAGATCTCGACCACGCTGGCCCAGGATGCGGTCACCACGCTCTTGACGAAGCGGCACAATACCAGGGATTTCGTCATCCTCAATACCGACGATATCCGCCGCACCATCACCAGCACGACGCAGACCCTGGCGTTCCTCGTGGCGGCGATCGCGGTGATCTCGCTGGTCGTCGGCGGCATCGGCGTGATGAACATCATGCTGGTGTCCGTCTCCGAACGGATCAACGAGATCGGCGTGCGCATGGCGGTCGGCGCCAGACGCAGCGACATCCTCCAGCAATTCCTGGTGGAGGCGACCCTGATCTCGTCCATCGGCGGCATCGCCGGTATCCTCGTCGCGATCCTGCTCGGGACGCTGGTCAACATGGCGATGCCCGGATTCCAGGTTAGCTATTCGCTGTTCTCGATCGGCGCGGCATTCCTGACCTCGACCGGGATCGGGGTGGCCTTCGGTTTCTTCCCCGCCCGCCGCGCCGCCTTCCTGGATCCCGTGGTGGCGTTGAGCCGTGACTGACCGTAGGATTGCAGACATGACCGTAGTTCTTCGGACGAGACAATCGTCCGCAAATCGATCAACGATCGGAAACCCCGGTGCGATCTCAAACATGACCAACGGCCCCCAGAACATCCTGATCGTCGAGGATGACCGACAGACCCGCGACCTCATCGCGCGCTATCTGCGCGAGCATTCGTTCGAGGTTCACCTGGTCACGAACGGCAGGGAGATGGACCGGCATCTGTCGCAGAACCGGGTGGACCTGATCGTGCTCGACCTGATGCTGCCGGGCGAGGACGGTCTGAGCCTCTGCCGCCGCGTGCGCATGGAATCTATGACGCCGATCATCATCCTCACCGCGAAGGGCGAGGATCTCGACCGGATCCTCGGTCTCGAGATGGGGGCTGACGACTATCTGCCGAAGCCGTTCAACCCGCGCGAGCTTCTCGCCAGGATCAACGCTGTGCTGCGCCGCCAGGCGAGCGGCCGTGCCGCCGGCGGCGCGGCGACACGCCTGAAATTCCTGGGCTGGATCATCGATCTTCGTTTGCGGGAGTTGCGCGACCCCGAGGGCGCGCAGGTGCCGCTGACCAGCGCCGAGTTCGATCTGCTGCAGGCGTTCTGCGAACGGGCCGGACGCATCCTCACCCGCGACAATCTCCTGAGCGTGACGCGCGGCCGGCCCGGCGGCAGCTTCGGCCGCAGCATCGACGTCCTGGTCAGCCGGTTGCGCCGCAAGCTCGACCGCACCCAGGACACGTCCGTGATCAAGACCGTGCGCACCGGCGGCTACATCTTCACGCCGGTGGTGGAGGAAGCATGAGGCGCGCCGCCGACATCGTCGCGCTGTTCAGCTTCAGGCGTATCAGCGGCCAGATCGCGGCCTTGGTTCTGGGATCACTGATCCTGATCCATTTGCTGATTGCCGGCTACTTTCTGCTCAACCGGCCGAACGTTCTGACGGACAGCCCCTTGAAGCAGTTCGAGCTGGTTGCGAGGATCATCGTCAATACGCCGCAGGGAGAGCGAGATGTCGTTCTCGAAAACGCCAGCCGGACCTTTCCGGCGCTGAAGCTGCAGTTGAGAAAGGATGTTTCCGCCTCCACCGCTCCGTTGCCGGAGCGGACGCGCATAGCTACCCCCTCGACTATCGAAGGCCCGGTCGATCTCATCCGCGGTTCCACACCGGAAGACAATCGCCTCTGGTTCTATCTGGCAAACGGCGACGTGCTCGAGGCGACGATCGGGACATTCAAGATGCCTGACTTCGTGAGCGGCCTCTGGACGAGCACACTCCTGTTCCTGGTGGCAAGCGTGACGCTGCTCGGCATCTGGGCCGGCCGCGCGCTCAGTTCGCCCCTGTCGGCCTTCGCGCGCGCGGCGGAGGACTTCAGCTTGAATCGCTCGTCCGAGCCGTTGCCTGAAAACGGCCCGGAGGAAATCCGATCCGCGGCGAGAGCACTCAACCGGATGCGCGAACGCGTTACCGCACTGATGAACGATAGAACTCGAATGCTGGCCGCCATCAGCCACGACCTGCGCACCCCGATCACGCGCCTGCGGCTACGCTCGGAATACATCGAGGATCCAGCACAGCGCACCCAGACCGTACGCGACCTCGATCAGATGCAGTCGATGCTGGAGTCGGTGCTCTCGCTGCTGCGCAGTGAAAGCGCTGCCAGACCGACACTGGTCGACGTTGCCGCGCTGCTCCAGATGGTTTGCGACCAGTTCTCCGATAGCGGCTACGCGGTGCACTATCTTGGTCCGGACAGAGCCGCGTTCATCGTCCGGCCGGACGAGATCATCCGCGCGGTCACAAACCTGGTCGAAAACGCCACGCGCTTCGGAACCGAAGTCGGCGTCGAGCTCCTGATCTCCGGCAACCAGATCGTCATCGACGTCGTCGACGACGGCCCTGGAATACCCGATGAGAGGAAGGCGGCGATGCTGGAACCCTTCGTGCGAGGAGAGGAAGCCCGCACCATGGACGAAACGGCGGGATTTGGCCTCGGCCTCTCGATCACGCAGGCGATCGTGACCGCGCATGGCGGAAGGCTGCTGCTGCTCGACAACGAACCGAGGGGGCTTCGCGTCCGCCTGCTGCTTTCCGATGCAGACCGTAACAACGCCTGAAGCTGCCGATCCGGCGTTGTTCTGGAAGCAAGGGCGCGGTGATATTCCCTGCTGCTCTGGCCCGGACCCAGCCTGCGTGATCCGGCGTCGTCCTCAAATCCGGTGGAATCGATTATCCACATGCCACTCAGTTTCAAAGCGATCTGACGGCGACTCACGGAGAGCCGCGAGCGGGTTACGGTATTGAAGGCGCGACTACCGATACCGGCAATCCGTGTCATCAACTACAAGACGAGCACGGGCTCGTGGGAGCCGCTCTTCGATAAGAAGGGCAAGCCGTTCTATCCCCTGCTAATCGCCGAGCTCGACGCCATGAAAGCCTTGCGGCCGACGGGCGGCCTCATGCTGCACCGAGATGGCAGTCGTCTACCCTGGAGCGGAAAGAGCGAGATGCCGACTCAAGCCGAACGCATTTCGAAGAAGATCATTCTGGAGGCGGGTTTGCGTCCTAAGCGGACTTTCACGACGTTTGGCCGGCATGGCGGGACCACCGAGGCGAGCACGTCCGACCTCACAGAAACGCAGCTGATGAAGAAGGGTCAATGGTCATCGACAAAAGCGATGGCGCACTACCTTCAACACGATGATGAGGCCAAGCAGGACGCACAGATCAAGCGCATCAAGCGGCGCAAGCAGGCGGCCAGAAAGTGAACATTTGTCGGAATGGATTCCGCCGTCTTGTCGGAATAAGAATTATGCAGTCCGATAAGTGTTTGAAAAGATTGGAGCGGGTGAAGGGAATCGAACCCTCGTATTCAGCTTGGAAGGCTGCTGCTCTACCATTGAGCTACACCCGCGTCGGCCGATCCCCTAACACGGCCGGGCGGCGGCCTCAACTGCCGAGGAGGTTGCTTTCTCGGCCCTCACAGGCTTCGCGGACCGCCCCGGTTCCTCCGGACCTGCCGCCCTTAACAGCGGCAGCAAGGCAGCCTATATTGATGTTTCCCGAAACCAACGAAAGGAGGTGATCCAGTGTCTTATCTCAAGCGCTGTCACCTCGCTGGGATCGCCCGCTGAGCTTTGACTAAAGGCTTGGCATCGGGGCGCTCTCAGCCCTGGACCAGCGAGCAAGAAATCGGGCGCGACGGGGCCTCCCCGCCGCGCCTTTTCCTTGCGGTTTCTTTCAAACCGGAAGCCGGTCAGCCGGCGCGAAGCCGCTCGCGCGGCGCGACGCGGCGATCAGCATGCCGGGGCACCGGGCTCGCGACTTGCACGGTGCGGCTCGCCGCCAAGCAGCACCGTGAAGAGGCTCGTCAGAAGGCACGGGACGGACCGCCTTGCCCGTCCGGCTTATGATTGCGAGCAGGAACGGCATCGCCGCGATCGACAATTGCAGGACGTTCATATGAACGACCGGCTCGCCGAAAGGCTTCAGAAGCCGCAGATGTTGAGCGCGCGCGGCCGTTTGCCGCGCCGGCTTTCCACGATCCGCTCGCCGCCGTTCTCGGCCGAACTGCCGTAATAGCGGTGATGACCGGCATGGTCGTGCAGATCGGCCGGCTCCGATTGTCCCGCCCGCCGCGCGTCGCAGATGATCCTGATGGTATGACCCGACATTGCCGCCTCCAGCAAAAGCCTGTTGTTTATGGTCCATCAGTCGCGACCCGCTCCGGCGGCGTTCACGTGGCAGGCTCGCAATCGGGTTTCAGAACCGTTTCGCCGCTCGCCGGGCACGCAATATTCGTCTCGGGATTGTCGGGACGGGCTGCCGTGCTACGTCCTTGGGACCTGTGCAAAAAAAAGAGGTGAAGATGCTCTACGCGATCCTGGCCTACCACGTGGAAGACGAGATCTTGTCCTGGACGCCGGAGCAGGACGCCGCAGTCGTGGCCAAAGTCATCGAGGTTCAGGCGCCCCTCCGGGCAAGTGGACAGTTTGGACCGGCCGCCCGCCTGGATGAGACCCGAAAGGCCCGCACGTTGCGCGGCCCCGGCGCGGGAATGGTGCTGGACGGGCCGTTTGCCGAGACCAAGGAACAGCTTCTGGGCTTCCATTTGATGCAATGCGCCACCGAGGAGGAGGCGATCGAAGCGGCGCGGAAGCTGCGCGCGGTCAATCCGACGGCGGTCTACGAAATCCGGCCGGTCAAGCTTTATGTGCCGGCCGATGGGTTCGGGGCGACGGAGGGGTGAGCTGAAGCATGGTCCGGAGAAGCGCGCAGCGGTTTTCCCTCGCGACAAATGCGGAACGCGTTTGCGCGGAGATCATGCTGAAATACCAACCTAACGCGCGACGGCGATTCATCCTGATCGCATCGCGCGTCAGGCGTCCGGCCCGGTCCGGGCGTTGTAGAAGCGCTGGATCACGATTCCGCCGAAGGCGATGAACCACAAGAAGGGCGCGACGTGCGGCGCGAACGCCGCAACGATCGTGCCCGGGATGAACACCAGCAGCGGAAACAGCGCGGCCATGATTTCCTGGCGCCAGCCGCCCAGGATCGTCCACCACAGCCAGGCGTTGAGGCCCGCGATCGCGGTCAAATGCAAGCCGTAGAGCACGGCGACGGCGCTGCTCATGCCGTAATTGGTGTAGAGGCCGTTGGTGACCGGCAGCAGCACGATCGAGAGCAGAAAGAACAGGTTGAGGATCACGTCGCCGCGGCTGCCGACCGGCTGGCGCGCCAGCCGCCGGTGATGGCTGATCCAGAACACGCCGGCGATGATGAAGCTGAGCGCAAAACCTATCAGCTTGCCCGAATAGACCCGGGCAAGATCGTTCCAGTCCGGCGCGCTGGTGAACACGGCGGCCTTGGGCAGATCATAGGCGAGAAGCGTCATGCCGACACCGAAAATGGTGTTGCTGAGCGATTCCAGCCGTCGCATCTCGAACTGGTCGGGCTTGAGCTCGGTCATGTCGGGCATGGGGTGCACTGGAACTGGGGGCCGTATTCCCCTAAATCCTAAACTCGTCCCCGTCCAGCTGCATTGCGATTCGCGCCGGGATCGCCGACTCTCATCCTTTCACCGGGGCGATTCGTGGCGACATATCTGGACACGCTCAATGAGGAGCAGCGCCGCGCCGTCGAGCATGGCGTGGCCGGGCGCTCGACCGTGGGCGCTCCCCTGCTCGTCATCGCCGGCGCGGGTTCCGGCAAGACCAACACGCTGGCCCACCGCGTCGCGCATCTGATCGTCGCAGGCAGCGATCCCCGCCGCATCCTGCTGATGACGTTTTCGCGCCGTGCGGCGGCGGAAATGGCCGGCCGCGTCGAGCGCATCTCCCGAAAGGTGCTCGGCGAGAACAACGCCGCGATCATGCGCGATGCGCTCACCTGGGCCGGCACCTTCCACGGCATCGGCGCGCGGCTCCTGCGCGAATATGCCGAGCGGATCGGCCTCGATCCCGCCTTCACCATCCACGACCGCGAGGATTCCGCCGACCTGATGAACCTGGTGCGGCACGAGCGCGGACTGTCGAAGACCGCGAGCCGCTTTCCCGCCAAGGGCACCTGCCTGTCGATTTACTCCCGCTGCGTCAACGCCGAGATGGAGATCGAGAAGGTGCTGGGGGTGCACTATCCCTGGTGCAGCGGCTGGGCGGCCGAGCTGAAGGGCCTGTTCGCCGCTTACGTCGAGGCCAAGCAGGCCCAGCACGTGCTCGATTACGACGACCTATTGCTCTACTGGTCGCAGATGATGAGCGATGCGCTGATCGCGGAAGAGATCGGCGGTCGCTTCGATCACGTGCTGGTCGACGAGTACCAGGACACCAACCGTCTGCAATCCTCGATCCTGCTGGCGCTCAAGCCCGACGGGCGCGGCCTCACCGTGGTCGGCGACGACGCGCAGTCGATCTACTCGTTCCGTGCCGCCACCGTGCGCAACATCCTGGAGTTTCCGCAGAGCTTTTCGCCGCGCGCGGAGATGATCACGCTCGACCGCAATTATCGCTCGACGCAAGCGGTGCTGGCGGCGGCGAACGGCGTCATCGGCCTCGCTCGCGAGCGCTTCACAAAAAATCTCTGGACCGACCGCACCTCCGGGCAGAAGCCGCAGCTCGTCACCGTGCACGACGAAGCCGACCAGGCGCGCTACATCGTCGAGGCGGTGCTGGCAAACCGCGAGCAAGGTGCGCTGCTCAAGCACCAGGCGGTGCTGTTCCGCACGTCCTCGCATTCGGGTCCGCTGGAGATCGAGCTCACGCGTCGCAACATCCCCTTCGTCAAGTTCGGCGGGCTGAAATTCCTCGACGCCGCGCACGTCAAGGACGTGCTGGCGCTGTTGCGCTTCGCCGAAAATCCGCGCGACCGCGTCGCCGGCTTTCGCATCCTGCATCTATTGCCGGGCATCGGCCCCGCGACCGCGCAGCGCGTGCTCGAGGAGATGGCGGAGAGCACCGATCCGCTTGCCGTGCTCGGCCGGCTCCCGGTGCCGGCGCGCACCGGCGAGGACTGGACCGACTTCGTCCGCACGGTCGAAAATCTGCGCTATTCGGAATGGCCGGTCGACCTCGAGCGCGTGCGGCTTTGGTACGAGCCGCATCTCGATCGCATCCACGAGGATTCCGAGACGCGCCGCGCCGACCTGATGCAGCTGGAGCAGATCGCGAGCGGCTATGCCAGCCGCGAGAAATTCCTGACCGAGCTCACGCTCGATCCGCCGGATGCGACCAGCGACAAATCCGGACCGCCCCTGCGCGACGAAGACTACCTGATCCTCTCCACCATCCACTCCGCCAAGGGCCAGGAGTGGAAATCGGTGTTCGTGCTCAACGTCGTCGACGGCTGCATGCCGTCCGATCTCGGCGCCGGCACCAGCGCCGAGATCGAGGAAGAGCGTCGCCTGCTCTACGTCGCGATGACCCGCGCCAAGGACGATCTGCACCTCGTCGTTCCCCAGCGCTTCTTCACCCACGGCCAGGCCGCCAAGGGCGATCGCCACGTCTACGCCTCGCGCACCCGCTTCATCCCGGAGCAGCTGGTCCATCTGTTCGAGCGCACCGCCTGGCCGAAGGCCGCCGCAGGTGCGGCCCGCACCGCGGCGCAGGGGCCAAAGATCGACATCGGCGCGCGGATGCGGGGGATGTGGCGGTAATTACGCGTTCAGCCGGTCGAACTGAACCTTGCCCGCCTTCATCACCAGCGGAATGTGCTCGCCCTGCCCGAGCAGGCAGGCGACATCGCGCAGCGGGTTGCCGTCAACCACCAAGAGGTCCGCGATGGCGTCCGGTGCGATGCGGCCGAGCTTGCCCTCCATGCCGAGCACCTCGGCGCCGATCACTGTCGCGCTGGCGATGACCGCGCGCGGGCCGAGGATTTCGGCGCGGATGCGGAATTCGTCGCTCTGGAGGCGCTGCGACGGCCCGAGCAGATCGCTGCCGAACCCCATCTTCACGCCGGCGTCGCGATAGATCGCAAGCGAGCGCAGGCCGGCGTCGCGGACATCGGCGATCTTGGCGACGCTCTCCGGCGGCAGGCCATATTGGGCCCCCTCGTTGGCGAGCGCCTCGTAGGTGACGAGCGTCGGCACCACATAGGCGCCCTTCTCGGCCATCAGCCGCGCGGTCGGAGCATCGACCAGATTGCCGTGTTCGATGGTGCGCACGCCGCAGCGAATGGCGCGTTCGATCGCGGCCGCGGTGTAGGCGTGGGCGAGCACATAGGTCTGGCGGCCGCGCGCTTCCTCGACGATGGCGCGGATCTCGTCCTCGGAGTAGCCGAAGGCGCCCACCGGATCTGTCGGAGAGGCAACGCCGCCGGAGGCCATGATCTTGATCTGGTCGGCGCCCATCTGGAGCTCTTCGCGCGCCGCCTTCCTCACACCGTCGACGCCGTCGGCAACGCGCGCCAGCGCGCCGACACGCACGCAGCACGGGCATGGCGCGTCGCTCGCCAGATAATCAGAGCGCGCTCGCATGTCGCCGTGGCCACCGGTCTGGCTGAGCGCGCGGCCGGAGACGAACAGCCGCGGGCCGTCGGTCAGGCCGGTCTCGATCGCCTGTTTCAGCGCGTGACCGGCGCCGCCGGCATCGCGGACGGTGGTGAAGCCGCGCCGAAGCATGCCGCGCAAGAGCAGCGTCGAGCGCAGCGTCACCAGCACGTTCGGCATGTGCACCTGCTGCGCCAGATTGAGCTCGACGGCGATGGCATGCACATGCAGATCGATCAGGCCGGGCATCAGCGTCTTGCCCTTGAGATCGATGGTGCGATCGGCGGTGGCCTGGAGCGGCCGGTCCGAGACCTCCTTGATCAGGCCGTCTTCGACCAGCACGTGATGGCCTGCCAGCAAGTCCGGCTGGAGCGGATCGAGCAAAGCGGCGTTCTCGAAGAGGATGCTGGGCATCGCGGCGTCCTGTCAGAAGTGGGCCGGCGCAAGCAGCGCCGGCAAGGTGAGCTGGGCAAAGGGAAGACATGCGGCGACGTCGTCCTCGCCGTACCAGCCCGCCTCGTGAAGCAGATTGAGCGAGCCGAGCGTACGCCCGCTCCAGCGCACGGGCATGTTGAGCACGCTCTCGCAGCCGAGCGAGGCGATCAGCTCGTGGTCGTTGAACACCTTGCGCAGATCATCCTGCGTGCGGCCGATATAGGCCTCGCCACGGTCGAGCACGGCCTCGGTCCACGAGCCCGGCGCGAGGCGCTTGCGTCCGCCGACCGGATATGGGCCGGGAAGGTTGGAATAGACCCGCGCGGCTTCTCCGGTGTCGCCGTCATAGGTCAGGATCGTGAACAGCTTGTGCCCGATCGCCGACTTCACGGCCTGGTCGAGCGCCGCAAACAGCGCGTCCGGCTGATCCGCCCTGCCCTGCGCCGCCGCAACGGCGCAAAGCAACGGATCAGCTGCAACTTTCGTGCGCGTCATGCCACTTCACCCGCCGCGATCTCTTCCAGCGAGCGGCCGCGGGTCGGCACGCCCATCAGCACGACGGTCACTGCCCCGAGCAGCAGCACGGTGGTGGTGACGCCGAACACGCCGGCAAAGCCGAAATTGGGATAGAGATAGCCGACCAGGATCGGCGAGACGATCGCGCCGATGCGGCCGATTGCGGAAGCGAGCCCGGCGCCCGTGGTCCTGACCGGCGTCGGGAACACTTCGGCGGTATAGGCGTAGACGCCCGCATAGGTACCGTTCATGAACAGGGACAGGAAGATTCCCGCCGCCATGATCTGCTGGTCGCTCTGCGCGAAGGCGAGCCCGAGCGCGCTGGCGCCGCCGAGCACCATGTAGGTCGCGATCGTCGCCTGCCGGCCGATGCGCTCGTTGAAATATGCGGCGCTGAAATAGCCGGGAATCTGCGCGCAATAGATCGCGATCGAATAGGCGAAGCTCTTGGTGATGCTCATGCCGTTCTGGACCAGCAGGCCGGGAATCCAGACGAAGAAAGAATAATAGCTGAAGGTGATCGCCAGCCACATGATCCAGGTCATGATCGTGATGCGCGCCTGTCGCCCCGCCAGCAGCGCGGCAAAATTGGCGAGCAGCGTTCCGGTGGCTCCGGCCGGCGCTGAGGCTTCGACGACCGGCTGCGGCAGGACATGGCCTGCGCGCGCAAAACCTGCCTCGATCCTGTCGAGGACGGCTTCGGCTTCCTTTTCCCGTCCCCGGCTTTCGAGCCAGCGCGGCGATTCCGGCAGCGCCCGGCGCCACCACAACAGCATGACGACCGGCACCGCCGTGATGACCAGCACGATGCGCCAGCCATTGTCATAGGCGGGGACGATGAAGTAGCCGAGCAAGGCCGCGGCGACGAAGCCGAAGGAGAAGAAACCGGCCAACGCGCCGGTGAAGCTGCCGCGGTAGCGGCGCGCCACGAACTCCGCGAGATAAGGCGCGATGATCGCGCTCTCCGCGCCGGTGCCCATGCCGGCGACGACGCGGGCGGCGAAGAAGGACGGCCATGTATCGACCATCGCACTCACGATGGACGCCGCGCAATAGAGTGCCAGCGCCGACATCATCACCGCGCGGCGGCCGATCAGGTCGCCCAGCGTGCCGGCGAACAGGGCTCCGAACAGGAACCCGATATAGGTGCTGCTGCCGAGCACACCGATCTGGACGCTGGTCAGATTCCAGGCCGTGCGCAACACCGGCAGGATGAAGGCCAGCACTGCCGCGTCCATCGCATCGAACATGTAGCCAAGCCCGCCCATCAGCAGCAGATGCTTGTGGAAGCGTGCGAACGGAAGGCGCTCGATGCGCGCCGATATCATCGACATGAAAGTCCCCTCAGTCTGGCGGCCCGGCGCTCCGCGTGTCCCTAAGGGGAACCATAGACAAAGTGACATTATCGTCATAATTTATAATTATGATCTAATATATCACCATGGTGAATGTTCGTGTCGTTCCGCGCGCTCGACCTCAATCTGCTGAAAGTCTTCGAGGCGCTGATGACCGAAGGCAGCGTCACGCGCGCCGCAAGCGCGCTGACGATGACTCAGCCGGCGGTCAGCAATGCACTTGCACGGCTGCGCGACGCGCTCGGCGATCCCCTGTTCGTCAGATCCGGCACGGGCATCCGTCCGACCCAGCGCGCCGTGGTGCTCTGGGAGCCGATCGGCGAGGCGCTGGAGAGCGTGCGCGGCGCACTCGACGAGCAGGTATTCAATCCCGCCCGCGCGCAGACCGAGTTCAGCCTGTCGATGTCGGACTACGTCTCCTCGCTGGTGATGCCGAACCTTCTCAGCCATCTCGGCAGGGTCGCGCCCAAGGCGCGAATCCACAGCGTCCCCAACACCATCCTGGAGATCGCCGACCAGCTCGAGGAAAACAGGGTCGATTGCGTGCTCAGCGTCTATGTCAATGAAGCGCAGCAGCCGGCCGCCATTCGCTCGCGCTCGCTATGGACCGTCGATTACGCCTGCTTCATGCGGCGCGGTCATCCGCTCGCGGCCCAGAAGCGGCTGAGCACCCGGACATTCCTGAACGCGGGCCATGTCGATGTCAGCCTTGCGGGCAAGACCATGCCGTCCTACGACCTCTTCCTCGCCTCGCGCGGGCTGTCCCGCAATCTGGTCGCGACCGTCAATCATTACAGCGCCGCCTATGAGGTCGTGCGACAGTCCGACCTGATCGCCGTGCTGCCGAGCGACCTGCGCTCGCAATCGAAGCATGCGCCGCTTCTGCATGCGATGCCGCTTCCCCTCAAAGCGCCGCCGCGCATCGTCAGCCTGTTCTGGCACCAGCGCAACGACACCGTGCCGGCGCAGCGCTGGCTGCGCGAAACCCTGGTTGGGATGTTCTCCAGATCCGATTAAGGCTAACAGTTCGATGCAGAACCGGAAACGATGCCTTTCCCGGAGCGACATCGCCGAAGCGGCCTCAGCGCCCTACCTGGAAGCAAACTATTTCCTTCCACATGACCGGGGCCGCTCGCGCGCCCACAGAGACCCGATCAATGACCGCACCGCTTGAATTCGGACTGGATACCTTTGGCGACGTCACGAGAGATGCGTCCGGCGCCATGCTCCCGCATGCTCAGGTGATCCGCAACGTCGTCGACGAAGCCGTGCTGGCCGACGAGCTCGGGCTCGATTTCATCGGGCTCGGCGAGCATCACCGCGCCGACTTCGCGATCTCCTCGCCCGAGACCGTGCTCGCCGCGATCGCATCGCGCGCCAAACGCATCCATCTGGGCTCTGCCGTGACGGTGCTCTCCTCGGACGATCCCATTCGCGTATTCCAGCGCTTTGCCACGCTGGATGCGCTCTCGAACGGGCGCGCCGAGGTGATCCTCGGCCGCGGTTCGTTCACGGAATCCTTTCCGCTGTTCGGCTTCGACCTGCGCAAATATGAAGAGCTGTTCGAGGAGAAGCTCGATTTGTTCGCCGCGCTGTTGCCGCAGCAGGCGGTGAGCTGGGAAGGCAAGCTGCGTCCGCCGCTGCGGGATCAGCTGGTCTATCCGCCAGTCGAGAACGGCACGCTCAAGACCTGGATCGGCGTCGGCGGCAGCCCGCAATCGGTGGTCCGCGCCGCGCATTACGACCTGCCCTTGATGCTCGCGATCATCGGCGGCGATCCTGCGCGCTTTGCGCCTTACGTCGATCTCTATCACCGCGCGTTCAAGGAGTTCGGCCGCCCGTCCAAGCCGATCGGCGTGCATTCGCCGGGCTACGTCGCCGAGACCGATGCGCAGGCGCGCGAGGAGCTGTGGCCCGACTACAAGGCCATGCGCGACCGCATCGGCAAGGAGCGCGGCTGGCCGCCGATGGGGCGCGACGAGTTCGTGAGCGAGGCCGAGCATGGTTCGCTCTATGTCGGCTCGCCGGAAACGGTGGCGCGGAAGATCGCGAAGACCGCGAAGGCGCTCGGGATCTCGCGGTTTCAGCTGAAGTACTCGGCAGGACCTTTGCCGCACGAGAAGCTGATGCGGAGCATCGAGCTTTATGGGCGGAAGGTGGTGCCGATGGTGCGGGAGATGATGGGGTAGCGCATGTGCAGAGCCAGTCCGCCTACGCCCTGCGGGCTACGGCGCGACAGCCTTCGCTCACTTCGCGCCACGAGCACTTTTGCCGGCTTGCCGAGCCGAAGCTCGCGAAGCGAGCGAAGGCTGGTGGGGGAGGCAGGACTCGAACCTGCGAAGCCATGAGGCGGCTGATTTACAGTCAGCTCCCTTTGCCACTCGGGACACTCCCCCGCTCGACGGCAGCACAATCGGGCCGGACCTTGCCGGCGACCGAAGTCGGCCATGGAACGTGAAGGCCGCGACAACCCGGATCGGGGCGCGACCGGGCGCGTTTATGGGCGATGCGGTGGGGCAAAGTCAACCGAGGCGGACAGCTAAAATCGCCCTCGCAGCCACCGAAATTGCCATATTCCGGAACCCATGACAGAAGCGAGCCCATGAAGGATCGAAAATTCGGCCCCAAGGGGGCTCGCGGCGGGGCTAAGCCCTTCAACCGGCCCGGAAAAACGGCCGGCCGCTCGGCGTGGCGCGACCGTGATTCGCAAGGCGACGGACCCGTCATCCTCTATGGCTGGCACACCGTCACCATGGCGCTGGCCAACCCCCACCGCCGGATCCGCAAGCTGACGTTGACCGAGAACGCCGCAAGGCGCCTTGCGGAGGAGAACATCGAGACCCGCGTGGCGCCGGAGATCGTGCGGCCCCAGGAGATCGACCGGCTGCTGTCGCCCGACGCCGTGCACCAGGGCCTCCTGGCCGAGGCCGATCCCCTGCCCTCGCCGGATATCGAGACCCTGACGCAGGAAGGCATGGTGCTGGTGCTCGACCAGATCACCGACCCCCACAATGTCGGCGCCATCCTGCGCTCGGCCGCGGCGTTCGCGGTGAAGGCGATCGTGACCACCGCGCGGCACAGTCCGGAAGCGACCGGCGTGCTGGCCAAGGCCGCCTCCGGCGCGCTCGAGCTGGTCCCGATGGTCACGGTGCAGAACCTCGCCCGCGCGCTCACCGCGCTGAACGAGCGCGGCTTCCAGACCGTCGGCCTCGACAGCGAAGGCAGCGAGGATATCAGCGATGTCGCGCTGCGCGAGCCGCTTGCACTCGTGCTCGGCGCCGAAGGCAAGGGCCTCAGGCAATTGACCCGCGAGACCTGCAGCGTCGTGGCGCGGCTCGACATGCCCGGCGAGATCAAGAGCCTCAACGTCTCGAACGCCGCCGTGCTCGCGCTCTATGTGGGCGCGAGCCGGCTCGGCCTGATGCAGCGCTAGCACAACAAAACGCCCGCCCGCATCGCGCGGACGGGCGTCTCGTTGGCTTTAGCCGATCAGAGATCAGTGATAGCGGCGCATCGCGCGGTGGCCACCATAGTAGTGCGGCGCGTGGCGATGAGCGTAGCCATAGCGCGGACCGTGGCCGTAGTGCACGCGCGGCAGATAGCCGTAGCGGGGGCCGTAGCCATAGCGATACGGACGGTAGTACGGGCGGCGATAGGGGTAAGCGGCCGGCGGCGCGACCGCAGCGGCACGATAGCCGTAGCCATAGCCGTAATTGGCGGGCGCAACGACCGCGTCCTCACGGTAGGTCGGATACGGCGCGAACGCGCCCGGACCGGTATAGGTCGGGCCCTGGTTCACATAGTAATACTGCGTGGTCGGCTCGACGAGACGCTCATAGGCGCCGTAGCCGTAGCCGTAGCCATACCCATAGCCGCCGCAGCCGGTGTTGCAGCCGGAATAGACCGGCGCAACCGGCGCGCACGTGGTGAAGCCGCAGGCGGCGGCGGGCGCGGCGGCGGCGAACGTCACGGCTGCTGCCACGACCAGTCCCGAAATCATCTGACGCATTACTCTCTCCTGTTGATTTCCGTTTTTTTGGATTGTCACGTTTCTCAACCCGGCCGCCTGCCGGGTAGCTCTGTACGCGGCCGCGGCCGAGGGGGCCGAGGACGTTCGTTGATCTCGGGTGCGTAGATCACCGGCGGCGGATCGACCGGCGGGTCCATCTGCACCGGCAGCGGCGCGGACGAGGCGCCCCAGCTCTCGTGGTAGCTCTCGGCGGGCTTGGGTAATTTGCGGTTGGCAGGCGGCTCGACCTCGAGCCGGCCGTAGCCCGGCCGCAGGCCCAGCGTCGGATAATAGTGGCCGACATGGTCGGGTTGACGCTCGGCGATATAGCGTCCGCCATAGATCGTGGGCTGCACCTGCTGGTTCTTGCCGAGGCCCCAGGTGCCTTCGACCACGGCATAGGAGGCGTCGATGTTGTTGATGATGATCGGCACCCCGGGGCGGCCGGGAACGACGATATCGAAGCCCTCGCCGGCAAACGCCGTCGCAGGCAGTCCGATCAGAAAGGCGGCGAGCGCCACGGCGCGCATGAGGAGACCCCGATTATCCGGCGACAACCTAACCGATCGCCACGCAGAGAGGGTTAAGGCCTGCTCACCAATTTCCGGTAAGCCTAATGTGTAAGGGTTGCGCGCCGCTCAAATGCTGCAAAGCGAGCTAGCGAAGCGTTAACGGCGCAGGGGCTCCGCCGCCGGAACAACGTCGCCGTGCTCACATCCGTTTGACTGTCCGCTCGCGAAAATCCCACGGTTGCATCGGAACGTCCTGCGCCGTCGGCGTTTAGCCCCCGTCAACAAGATGGGAGCGAACAGCCATGAACATCAAGCTTCTCGGGGCGACGGCGATTGCAGCGACCATGCTGGCAGGCTCCGCCATGGCGCAAGCGGTCGTCACCAATCCTGGCCGCTGCGCGGCGCAATTCCCCAACGCCAACTGCCAGAACCTCGGCCCGGGAAACCCGTACACCGATAGCGGCTATCGTCATCGCCGCGCGTCCTATCGTCAGACCAATAGCGACTGGAATAACGACTGGAACAGGAGCCGCACCGGCTTCTGGCCGACCGACGTCGCCGCGGGCGTTGCCGGCGCCGCGATCGGCACCGCTGGCGCGATCGCCACCGCCCCATTCCGCGCCTGGGACAATTCCTACGCCTATGACAATTCGTGGGACCGCGGCTGGAACAATCGTGGATGGGACACCCGCACCTACGCCCAGCGCAACGGCTTCGTCTGCACGCCCGGGACCTGGTTCAAGGGCGAAGACGGCCGCCGGCACATCTGCCAGTAGGCCAACGAGCGCGAGCGCGATGGATCAGGCGGCCTTCGGGCCGCCTGTTTCGTGCCTGCATCAATCATCGCGGGTTCTGGCACTTTCCGACCAAGTCTGATATTGCGACGCCCGGGCGGACAACCGGCGCATATGCCGTGCCCCGCTCTGCTTTCAAGCGTCGCCGGCTTAGCTCAGCGGTAGAGCAGCGGTTTTGTAAACCGAAGGTCGGGGGTTCAATCCCCTCAGCCGGCACCATGCATTTAGCGAGACCGCGTCGTGGCCTGACGCAAGAACCAAATCGTCGGTTCGGCGTTATCCAGAGCCGTCTCGCGGAGGTCTCGCGATGGACCCGAATGATCGAGCAGCCTTAGCCCTATCCGCTGTCGCCTTGGCCATCGCCATTGTGGTTGCATCGACAGTCACGTTAGAGCGCGTCAATACCCGTACCGCCAGCAACGACGCACCTCCCGGAACGGTAGGACTGGCCAGGCCTCACCCGCCGCTGGACCGTGCTCCCGGTGAACCGATACAGACGACAGGAACGCCGTCTAACGCAAGGCCGCGTCCCTGACCGAACACCGGCCCGCCGGCACCAGCGGTCGACGCCTGTGCCTCAGCCTGAACTCTTCCGCGCGCTGCTCTGTTCGAAGTGCTCAACACTCGGGCCGCCGATCTCGACCCAGGCATGTTTCGATTGCTCGAACACCGATCTGACGGGCGCCGGAAAATCCGGGTCCGCGATGGCGCCGACGGCAACGCCGATCATGTCAGGCAGATTGTCGGCCTTCCAGCAGACCGTCGAGCCGCAGTCGGAGCAAAAATAGAGGCGGACCTTGCCCCCGCTTGCGGCGGCGCGAACATACTCCTTCGGCGCGCCGGAGATCGTGACGGCTTCGACCGGGTAGAACGCACCGACACCGAACGGTGCACCGGTTCGCCGCTGGCAGTCGATGCAATGACAGGCCGCGACCAGCCTGGTCGATCCCGGAAGCGAAAGTGAAACTGCGCCGCAACTGCATCTGGCATCGATCATCCGACATCCTCCAGCCGCCACAGCCCGAGGCTCTTGTCGCGCCAGCCACCACCGCCCTCTTCGCAACGCTCGTTGATCAGCGCGTGCGGCGCGGGCCAGTTGAACGGCGCCTTCTCCATGTTGAGCGCCCGCCAGTCGCCGTCCTCGCAATCCTGATTGCAGTCCCATTCGGGAAAGGTGGTGACCAGCAGGAAGCGCGCGCCGCTCATCCGAAATTGCGCGAGGGCGCGATCGATGTTCGCAAAGCTCAGATGCACCAGGCAGTCCCGGCAGAGAACGATGTCCGCACGCGGCAATGCATCGCGCGTGATGTCGGCGACGAGAAACCGGCCAGGCGAAGCGCCGTTTGCGACACGCCGGCGGTTGGCCTCGATCAGCGACGGCACGATGTCGATGCCGGTGTAATCGACATCGAGCTCGAGCCGGCCAATCCACCCGGCATCGCCGCAGGGCGCATCCAGCAGCGAGCGCACGCGGAGCCGTTGCAGCAGCGCAGGAAGCGCCTCGCGGATCGCGGCGGTCGCGGGATCCTCCGAGCCGAGGCCGGATACCGAAGTGGCCGCGCCCCAAAGGTTGGTCCGCTCGATGCGCTCGAACCGTGCGGCGAGATCGAGGCCCGCGAAGTTCTCGCGGTCGGCGAGGAAACGTTGGTGGGCGAGCACGGGAGGACGATTGGAGATCATCGGACGAGCCTCGAGCCAAGTCGTGAGCCAGTGTACAGGCGATGCGTCGCCGCCGAAATCGCCTGCCTTTCCCTCAGGCCGGCTTCTGCCACTCCATGACGTGGAAGAAGGGCACGCGGCGATGACGGGCGACCTGCTCGGGACTGCCGCCTGTCGGCTGTGGCTCGACGAACAGACGCAACTGCAGACCGTGATCGAGCAACAGCGTCATGTAGGCGCTGAGCGGACGGTGCCAGTTCTGGATTCGGATGCCGTGCCAGGCGGCCCAGATGGGACGCTCGTCCATGTAGTGATCGATGGCGAAGCGCATCTCGCCCTCGCTGTCGCGTGTCCAGCCGTCCGGCTGGCCGGCGGTGTTGAAGCTCGTCAGGTTGGCAATCAGCAGCGTACCGCCCGGGCGCAGCGCCGCCACCATCCTTGCGATCGCAGTATCGAGATCGGGCATGTCGATCAGGCTGAGATAGCTGACGACCAGATCGAAGCTCGCATCGACCTCCATCGTCTCGGCGCGGCCGAGCCGATAGTCGCCGCCAGGGTCCAGCTCGCGGGCGCGCGCGAGCAACGCCTCGGTCGGATCGATACCGGTGGTGCGGATGCCGGCCCGCTGCATGATGCGGCAGAAGCGCCCTTCCCCGCAGCCGACGTCGAGCGCATTGCGGAAGCCGCGCCCTTCGATGCGCTCCTTCATCGGCGCGTCCAGCACGAAACGGCGACCATAGTCGCCATCTTGCCCCTGCTCGACGATCCAGGCGGCCGCGGACGCGGCCCAGCCGTCGCTGACGTCCTCGTTCATAGGCAGACCTTCAGGAGTGGATGTTGGCCGCGCATCGCGGGGCGCCGCTACTGACCATAATCTGGATCAGAGTTCAACATGAGGTAGCGTGAAAGCCAGGTCGCCGCCGGTGCGGTTACGGCTGTCGTAATGACGGCCGTGCTGTTTGCGATCGCAACGGGTTCTCTGCAGGCACGACAGGTCGATGAAATGCCGGACCGGAACCAAAGACGTGCGTCGCTCGTTTTCGACCCATGCGGATCAGGGAAGAAAACCGAAACATCATTCTGCTGGTGACGGTGATGCTGTGCTGTGGCGCCGTGGCCGGCACGTTGACGCTGTTCGAGCCGGAGCTGGTGCCGGCCCCTGAAAAGCGCGTCGCCGAGAGAGCCGTGATCGACGTCGCCCGGACATCGATCCAGGCTCCAGTCCGGGTGGTCGGCGCGCCGTTTGAGCCCAACGTCAATCCCCGCGAGCGGTAACGCTCACCGCGGCAAGGCCTCTCTGCCTTCCGCAGACAGGGCGTGGGCACGCGCCAATTCTTCGGCGAACGCGATCACCTCCGCCCGCTTGTCGGGCGGCAGCGACAGGAACGCACGGATGAGCCTCAGCCCCTCCACTTCGTCCGACCGTTCTTCTCCCGCAACCATTCTTTCAATGTCGGGCGATCGGGAAAAATATGCAATCCTTTTCGAACCTTCTTGATTCGATGCGGCCGCTTTGCTGGAATGAGCGCGGCTGAGGTGGATCATGAAATGGATCGGGGAGCGCGACGCACTGATCGCGCAGACGCTGGCCTTCGTTCAATCGGTGACCGGCAGGAAGGATGCCGTCCTGCACCCGGATGCGCCGGCGGTTGGCTCGCCCGTCGCGGTCGAGATCGTCGCCATGGAGGCGATCCCCGTCGATGTCGAGCCGCCGCAAGTTCCGCTTCCGCCCCGGCCCGTACCTCTCATGGCGCGGGCAAGCGGCGATTTCCGCACCGAGATGCAGGCTCGCCTTGCCAATTTCCGGAAGCATCAGGAGCGCTTCGAGCGCGAGCGTGAGGAATACTGTACGGCGACCCTGACCAGACTGCGTGCCGCCATCCGCGACGCCGTCCCACCGGCCAAAAAATAGCGTCCGGTCAAAGGCTTATAGCCAGGACCAGACCAGCCAGAGATTGGCCGCGCAGGCGCCGAGCAGCGCCAGCGTGAGCGGCAGGAGCATGTGCCCGCAGGATGTCTTCAGGTCGCTCGTCATGGCGGAAAACATCCGCTGATTCCGGCCGACGAGTCCCAGGGATTCTTTTTTCCGGGATTCAGGACTCGTTAAGGACTCAAGGGCCGGTTGCGGCCGATCACGGCCCCGTGATCTGGCGGCGGGCCGGAACCCCGAGCGGGCAAGCTCGTTAACGGGGTTTCTTGGAGCGGGAAGAATGCCCTACGCCCTGTTCTGCAACGATGCCCAGATCAGCAAGGCCTATCCCAGCGAGTCCGACGTCTGGAAGCTCGCGCAGCGAAGCGGTCTCGTCGTGGACGTGGTTGCGGACGACGAGCGGCCGGGACCGCACCGGGTGCTCGACAACGGCTACGAGATCGCCCCGTGCCAGGCAGCACACGGCGAGGACCCCGCCAAGAACAAGGCTGAGGCCGACCAGCAGGCGAGGATGGAGCTTGAGCTGAATTCCTGAGTTCCGGCGCGAAACCGGAGCGGGGCTCAGGGCGTCGCGGCCGCCAGCGAAGCCTGCTCGCCCGGCATGGCCACGCAGGCCTTGCGGCGATGTAACCCACGGATGGCGCCGGTGACCTTCATCACCTTGCCCGACGGACAGGAAGCGTCCTTGACGAAGGCCACCTCATAAGGTGCCAGCATCAGAGGCTCGGATTTGAGGATTGTCTGTGCAGAGCACGGCAGGCAGGAGAAGCATGAGAGCACCACTGCCGACACCAAGATACGCATGTCCGTCGTCCCACCAGCCCGATAAATGTCATATAACGCGTTCCGGAGCGCGAGTTCCGTAGATCGCAAAAATTATTTTTGCTTTACCCCGGCCCCATGACGCGCGTGAGAAGGCGCGCCAGCCACCATTTGCAAGCAAATGACGCGCCAGATGGTTCACGCAAAGCAAACAATCGGCTGACAAACCGGCAAATCAAAGGCCGGCGGAGCCGGCCTTTGTCGGGTCTTCAATCGCCGCTGACGTCAGTAGCGGGAGCCGGCCGGACCGCCCCAGCCGAAGCGGTAGTTCACCCCGACCTTGACGGTATGCTCGTCCTCCCGGCCGCGAACACCGACGATGTCGGCCGGGCCGGAGGTAAAGGTGGTGCTGCCAAAATTGTAGTACTGGTACTCGGCCTTGGCCGACCAGCTCGGCGCGAACATGTATTCGAGGCCGGCGCCGACGGTATAGCCGTCCTTGTTGTTGCCAGTGGTGGTGAAGGCCTGCGGCACCCCGGCGATGTTCACGCCAAGGCCGTTATTGCGCCAGGCATAGCCACCCTTGGCGTATAGCAGCGTCGGTCCCCAGGTGTAGCCGATGCGACCGGTCACCGACCCGATCTGGTCGGTGTTGGAGGTCACCTGCGTGCCCAGCGGGAAGGTGGCACCGTTGTTGTTGGTCGGCAGCCAGGAATACTGAGCTTCGATACCCACCACCCAGTTGGGCGCGAACTGGTAGTCGAAGCCGCCCTGCACGCCGCCCATGAAGCGAGCGTCGCTGGATTGGAAGCTGCTGTCGCCGGCAAACGCGCCGCCGACATGGCCGCCGATATAGAAACCGGTCCACTTGTAAATGACCTGCGGCGGCGTATAGGCCGGAGCCTTCGTGTAGGTGCGCGGCTGTATGTCCGCGGCGGCGGCCGGCGCGGCCAGCGCAAGCACAGCGGCTGCACCCAGCAAAATCGATTTCATGATCGTCCCCGTTCTTTCATAACGACACTCAGGAAACAACGTGGCGTGAATTGGGTTGCTTCGCGGCGATGCCGGAACGTTGATCGCTCGTCACTGTGACGGGGTGGCAACAACGCGATTTTGTTCCGTCACACCACCCTGAGCTAACTGTTTTTGTCACGTGCACAAGGCTTGGCGCAACGATTTGTCTCAAGAGGAAATCACCCCGTTCAAAGCTCGCCGAAATGTGATCGAGCGGCTTCGGCTGCGTCTGTCTAACATCAGGCGATGAAGGCGGGCTTTGCGCTACCGCGTCATCTTTTCCAGTTCCGGAAAGGGTGCGTAAACCGCACCGGCGCAGAGATCGCTGGTCCTGTCGACCACGCGGTCCGCCCGGCCGTTGACGAAGATCACGGCCCGTTCGCGCATGGCCTTGTAGCTGCCATCGGTCTCGCGCGGGGTGAAGTGCAGGCAGCTCACATAGAACTGCCGGCCGCCGACCTCGCGCTGCACCGGTTCGGCCATGCTGGCGTCGCGCACGCCGACCGGATTGTTCAGATAGGTCCGCATCAGAGCCAGCGTGTCGCTCCGGAAATTGTCGGGAAACGGCTGCGGCCCGCCGGCCTGGGTCCCGCCCATCAGCGTTGGACGGTCACCGTCGCTGCCGAAACAGGCCGCAAGCGCCAAAGGCAATGCCAATATCACCGCACATCTCGCCAACCGCCCCACAGGCCCCGCTCTCCGCTCGATCAGATCAGGAGACGTTCTAGCTCCAAGCCTGCACGAAGGGAATTCGCTTGCCGCGGCGCAAGCAGCGCACCGGCCCGCCGCCGGCACCTCGGGCTTTCGCACGAGACACCGCGAACGGACCGGGCCTGAAGTCCGCGCGGCGGCGGGGCAATGCCAGGGATGCCGCCGCGCGGGATCAGCCGTCAGTTGCGCTGGTCTGATGCCGCCGGCTTGGTCACGTCCGGCTGCGCCTTCTGCGACTCCTTGGCCGTGACCTGCTTGTGATCATGGCGATCCTTGCGCACGGTCTTGTGCTCGCCGGTGGTGACCGCGGCGTTCGCATTCATCGCCTTCGACTTGGGATCCACCTTGGCGTCGGTGGCCTTGACGTCCGTAGGCTTGAGATCAGCCTTGGCGTCGGCCTTGACGCCGGCGTCCGGCTTCGCGGCGGTGGTCGACGCCTTGGTCTGGCTCTGGTCCGCCTTGATCACCGGGGCAGTCGTGGCGGTCTTTCCGGCCTCGGCAGCGAAGGCCGGGGCTGCGATCACGGATGCTGCGAGCAAGGCTGCGGACATGGTCTTCAACATGGTGGTCTCCTCTTGGAAGGATCTCGAGGCGGCGCCCTCTCGCCCACCCTTCGATCATAGATGGCAGCCTAGGCGGGGCACATTGAACCCAGTCTGAAGCCCCCGGCAGGCTTCCGTTCATCTCGATGACAAGTTTGTCATCAGCGACCGGGCGAATAGATCGTGCGAAGCGGGAATGTTTTTGCGCGATGGGGGTTCTGGTCTTCGGGCAATCGTGTAGGATCGCCACGTTCCATACGGGAGAATTTCGATGCGCAAACTCTCAATGCTTGTCGTGCCGGGCCTCGTCGCCATGACGCTGGCGGCGGCGCCGGTACTGTCGAGCGCCTATGCCGCAGGCAGCGACGAGCCGTCCTCGCCGCCGAAGTCGGATAGCTCGTCCAAAAAGGGCAAGAAGAAGAGCTCTTCCGTCAGCGATCCCAAGTTCCTTGCGGCCTATCGCACCGCCTACGCCGCGATCTACGACAATCACGATTACACGGGCGCGATCGGCCAGTTGAAGTCGCTCAAGCGCGACGACGTCGCCGACGTCGCCAATCTGATCGGCTACTCCTATCGCAAGCTCGGCGACTACCAGTCGTCGAAGGCCTATTACGAGCTGGCGCTGAAGGACGATCCGAACCACGTCCGCACCTGGCAGTATTACGGCCTCTGGCAGCTCGAACAGGGCAACCGCGAACAGGCGCAGTATCATCTGAACAAGATCGCCTCGCTTGCCGGCACCGACAGCTCGGAGTATCGCTCGCTCGCCGCAGCGCTCGACAAGCCGACCGGCGCGACGCTGGTCTACTGAGACATCGTATCCTTGAACGAAGTTGACGGGCACAACCTTTCGGGTTGTGCCCGTTCCGCTTTCTCGGCTAGCCTCCGCCACCAATCTTCCCTGCAGATTGGTGTGCAATGGACACGTGGCTGCGATCCGCGATCGACTACATCGGCTCCTGGATCGAATTCCAACTGACGACAATCCAGCAGCCCGGCGTCATCGTCGCATTCGCCCATCGCGGCGAGGTCGTCGCCGAGCATGCGTTCGGCCTTGCCAATCTCGATACCGGCGAGAAGCTCACCCCACGCCACCGCTTCCGCATCGCCTCGCACTCCAAGAGCTTCACCTCGGCCGGCATCATGAAGCTGCGCGAGCAGCGCAAGATCCGGCTCGACGATCCCGTGGGCGATTATGTCGGCGGCCTGCATCCGCGCGTCGCCCAGACGACGATCGCGCAAGTGCTGTCGCACAGCGCGGGATTGACGCGCGACGGCGCCGATTCCGGCCAGTTCATCGACAGCCGCCCCTATCTCGACACGAAAGAATTGCTCGCGGAATTGAAGCTGCCGACCGCAATCGAACCCGGCACCCGCTTCAAATATTCCAATCACGGCTTTGGGCTGATCGGCCTCGTGATCGAAGCGGTGACCAGCGAGTCCTACCCGGTCTGGATCAAGCGCGAGATCATCGAACCTGCGGGCTTGCGCGAAACCGAGCCGAATGCACCGCTTGCCAAGGGCGCGCCGTTCGCGTGCGGTCATACGCGCATCGTCCCGCTGGGCGAACGCTGCGTGATCCCCGGCGACAATCCCGCACATGCGATGGCATCCGCCGCAGGCTTCGTCGCCACCGCCGCCGACACCGCCCGCTTCTTCGCGCAGCTCGCACCCAACGCGAAGAAGAGCGTGCTGTCGGTCGCGAGCCGCCGCGAGATGACGCGGCACCATTGGCGCATCCCGCAGAGCTTCGAGACCTACTACGGCTTGGGCGTCAATGCCGGCAAGACCGACGGCTGGGACTGGTTCGGCCATGGCGGCGGTTTCCAGGGCTACATCTCCCGAACCTGCTCCATTCCCGCTTGTGAGCTTTCGATCAGCATCCTCAGCAACTCCATCGACGGCGCGGCCCCGTTCTGGATGGATGGCGCGATGCAGATCCTGCGCACCTACAAGACCCGGGGCGCGCCTGACCGCCGCGTGCGCGACTGGACCGGCCGATGGTGGACGATCTGGGGTGCGACCGATCTCGTCCCCGCGGGCAACCGCGTGCTCGTCGCCAATCCGCAGTTCAGCAATCCCTTCATGGATGCCGCCGAGATCGAAGTCACCGGCCGCGACACCGGCAGGCTTGCCTGGGCGGCCGGCTATTCCAGCCATGGCGAGCCGGTGCGCCGGATCCGTGACAAGCGCGGCAAGATCAGCGACATCTGGATCGCCGGCGCGAACGTGAAGCCGGAAAAAGTCGTCGCGCGAGAGATCGCGCGCAGATACAAGCCGCGCCGACGCCGGCCTCTAGCTAGAGCATGATCCTATCGGAAAGCCGCCACACGTTTTTGCGGATCCTGCTCTATTCCCTGATCATCGCCTCGACCTCGCTGCGGAACGCCTGCCGCGATCCGTCGCGCGAGTAGAACATGTGGCCGCCGGGATAGACGACGAACTTCACGCGTTGCGTCACGAAGGCCGGCAGCTGGTCGAGCACCCGCTTCGTTCCGAAATAGGGCGTGGCGAGATCGAACAGCCCGTGCCCGACCAGGACGTTCAGCTTCGCATCCGTGGCGAGGATCTGGCGCAGCTCGGAGACCGATTGCGGCGGGTTGATGCCACGGCCGAAGTCCCAGTTGCCTTCCACGGAGCCGTTCAGGACTTCGTAGGAGCCGTCGGGCCGCCAGTTGAGCTTGCGCGTCAGCACGTCGACCGCTGCGCTCGTCAGCGGCGCCTGTAGCGAATCGCCGGAGGGATCGCCGAAGCGTGAGCTGCTGGAATCCGGATAGGGATCGAAGCCACGCACGGACGCGTCGTAGCGCCCCGTCACCTTGCCGTCCTTGCGGTCGAACTCGCGGCGGAATTCACCGACGTCGAAGCGGCCGGCGAGCCTGCGGCTCACCGCCTGGTCGATGCCGGTGAGTTCGGCGACCTTGTCGGCCAGGCGATTGGTGGCTTCCTTGTCCGCCTCGCCCTTGACGAGGTCGGCCAGGAACTCGCCGCGCGCGTAAGCCTCGACGTCGGCGAGGTCGGCGCGCTTGACCGGTCCCTTGGCCTCGCGCGCCACCGCGACATAGCTCGGCAGTGTCGCGACATATTGCAGGAGGCTGGTGCCGGTGAACTCGCGGAAATCCAGCAACGGCGACACCATGATCAGTCCCCTGACGCCGACACCGTGCTGAAGCTGCAACTGGCGCACGACCTTCGGGCCGCGAATGCCGCCATAACTTTCGCCGGCGACGTATTTCGGCGAGGTCAGCCGATCATGTTTCTCCAGCCAGCGGCGGATCACGAGTGCGATCGAATTGGCGTCACCGTCGACGGAGTAGAACGATTTTCGCGCGTCCTCGCTACTGGCGACAAATCGGCTATAGCCGGTGCTGACGGGATCGATGAAGACGAGATCGGTGAAGTCGAGCCAGGTCTCCGCGTTCGGCTTCACCTCGGGCGAGGCCGAGGGCGACAATGCTTCGCCATCGAGCGGCAGACGCCAGGGACCGGCCGCGCCGAACTGAAGCCACGCAGAGGACGCGCCGGGACCGCCATTGAACAGGAACGTCACGGGACGCGTGGCGCGGTCGGCGCCATCCAGTTCATAGGACGTGTAGGCGATGTCGGCCAGCGGCTCGCCCTTGCCGTCGAACACACGGATCGAGCCGGCGGTCGCGGCGAAATTGAGGGTTCGGCCGGGCAGATCGAGCGTCTGCTTCGTGGTCGAATCCGGCGGGAGACGGTACAGCTCGGCCGCCGACAGCGACGCCTGCGACGCGTTCTGCGGACCACCGCCGCGACTACCCTTCTGCCCGGTCGGAGCAGCTGTCTCCGGGCGCGGCTTCGGCGGATCGTCGGCGCGCGCAAATCCAGCAAGCGCGAAAGCCGAGACCGCCAGCACCAGGACCGTTCGACGGAGCAGCGGCAAATTCGTGACCATGATCGTTCTCCCTGCCCGGCTGTGACAGCCGGTGAGGACGAAAAGGTTAGCCCGGAATTGCGACGCTTTGGGGAATCCTTGGTCCGGCGGGGGCCTGAACCGGCCGCAGAGGGTCAAATCACCCGGAGCGACAGTCTCCGTCAGCTTTGGAGGGCGGTCCTCCTCGACAATGCAGGCCTACCTCGTATAGACGAGCCCGGCGGAACTTACTCGAGCCAGCGGCACCTGCCCGGGAAGCCATGACAAAGCCCTCGCGATACGACCGGATCGCCTTCGTCGCCAGCCCGAGCAGCGAGGCGCAGGCCGCCTTCGGCCAGCTCACCAGGGATTATGGCAATTGCGACCCGAAGGATGCCGACGTCGTCGTCGCGCTCGGCGGCGACGGGTTGATGCTCCAGACGCTGCACCAGAACATGCATACGGGAAAGCCGATCTACGGCATGCACCGCGGCACGGTCGGCTTCCTGATGAACGAGTACTCGACGCACGATCTGCGGGCGCGGCTCGAAGCCGCGCATGAATCCGAGATCAACCCGCTCCTGATGCGCGCGACCGACATGCACGACCGGGTGCATCTGCACCACGCCATCAACGAGGTCGCCCTGTTCCGGCAGACCTACCAGGCGGCGCGCCTGAGGATCCTGATCGACGAGCGCGAGCGCATGTCCGAGCTGATCGCCGACGGCATCATGGTGGCGACGCCGGCGGGCTCCACCGCCTACAATCTCTCCGCGCAGGGACCGATCCTGCCGATCAACGCCGCGCTGCTGGCGCTGACACCGATCAGCGCCTTTCGTCCGCGCCGCTGGCGGGGCGCGCTGCTGCCCAACACGGCCTATGTCGTGATCGAGGTGCTGGAGGGCGAGAAACGTCCCGTCGCGGCGGTCGCCGACCACGACGAGGTCCGCGACGTCCGCCGCGTCGAGGTGCTCTCCGACAGGACCATCTCGATGCGGATGCTGTTCGATCCCGGCCACAGCCTCGAAGAGCGTATCCTGCGCGAGCAGTTCGGCTACTGAGCCCCGGTCGCAACCCTTCGTTAACTCCCGGCGCGATATGGTTAACGAAGGTTGACCGCTTTGGCCCGGGCGTCATGTTTCGCATCGACTTCAACAAGCTGCGCTTCCTCGTCTGCGACGACAATCCGCACATGCGCCGCATCCTGCGGACGTTGTTGCATTCGTTCGGCGCGCGCGAGGTCTATGAAGCCGAGGACGGCGCCACCGCGCTCGAAATGTACAGCCATTACGTGCCCGACATCGTCATCACGGACTGGGCCATGCCGATCTTCGACGGGCTCGAGCTCGCGCAGATGATCCGGCAGCCGGAATCCAAGGGCAACCCCTACGCGCCGATCATCATGCTGACCGGCCACTCCGAGAAGCGTCGCGTCACGGTCGCGCGCGATGCCGGCGTCACCGAATTCCTGGCCAAGCCGATCTCGGCCAAGGGCCTCTATCAGCGCATCCTCAACGTGGTCGCCAATCCCCGCCCCTTCATCAAGACCAAGACCTATTTCGGGCCGGACCGGCGCCGCAACACCAACTCCGCCTATATGGGACCCGAACGCCGCGTCGGCGAAAAGCACGAGGTGCTGCAGCAGCCCTCGCTGCTCGACAAGGCCCGCTCCTCCATCTAGCGCAACGTCTTCAGGCGAGGCAGGTATCATGGCGAAGAACAGCGCAAAGGACATCGAGGTCAAGGCCTTCGCCACGCACCACGTCATCACTCAGCCCAACCCGCTGCGCAAGGTCCTGCGCCGCGTCGAAGAAAAGGACATGGACGATCCGGTCCGCCGCGCCGAACAGGCGCTCGCGAGCCTCTCCGGTGAGTTCAAGGACTGGATGGCGATCGAGGTCCAGAGACTGTCCACCGCCTGGACCGCCGTGCAGAAGGATGGCTTCACGAAGAAGCTGCGCGACGAGCTGTTCCACGCCGCACACGACATCAAGGGCGATGCGGCGACATTCGGCTTTCCTTCGGCAGCGGGAATTGCCGAGAGCCTGTGCCGCATCATCGAGCACGCGCCTGATCTGGAAAAGGTGCCGGCCGAGCTGTTCACGCACCACATCAATGCCATTCTCGCCATCGTGCACGAGAACACCAGGCTCGACAGCCTCAGCGTCTCCGCCGAGCTCAGCCGCCGCCTGCGCAAGGTCGCCGACGACTATCTCGCCAACGTCAACCGCGACCGCCCCGAGCATCTCGAGGTCATCCTGGCCCCGAGCATCGCGCCGGTGGAGTAGTAAGGCTCTCTCCTCTCGTCATTGCGAGCGCAGCGAAACAATCCAGAATCCCTCCGCGGGGACAGTCTGGATTGCTTCGCTGCGCTCGCAATGACGGTGTTTGGGAAGCCCGGCTCTATCGCCACGACTGGAATCGCGGGGTGGGCAAAGCGTAGCGTGCCCACCAATCAGCATGAATTGTGCGGATAGATGGTGGGCACGGCGCTTTGCGCCTTTGCCTACCCTACGGCATCTCGTTACGCCGCGATCAGATCGTCATAGAGCGGGTCGATCGCATCATCCGCGACGAGCTCGTCGCAGAACAACCGTGCCTCCTCGCGCGCGGATTCGGTGGCAAAGCGGCGCAGCAGGACCATCAGCGGCTCGGTGGCGCCCCGGTCGGTCTCGCAGTGGGTGAGCACGCGCTCGACCATGCGCCGGCGCAGCCGCGCCGCGCCGTCGTCGCTATCGACAAAGCCTTGCTCGTGGCAGGCATCGAGCGCGACCTGGAACGCCGCAAACGTCACCTCCGGAAGCCCGGCGCGACGGAGCAGCGCCTGCAGGCTGTTGCCGCCGCGATCGTGCAGCAGCGCGGAGACACGCGCCAGCGGCAAATCGGCGAGTTCGGCGAGGGCCGCGTCGAACAAGTCGAGATTGCCCGAGAGCAGTGCCCGCAGGATCAGCCCCGCGGTCAGTTGGCCGGTGATGCGCAAATGCCTGACCAGGCCTTGCATGTCCTCGCCGCGCGAGCGCGCCGCGATGTTCATGGTGGAGCGATCACGTGCCTCGATCGTGATGCGGTCCGCACGGTCGGCGCTGAGCCAGTTCCGCGCCACGACGAATTGCGCCAGCGTCTGCGAGAGCTTTGCCACCAGCGCCGCGCGCGTTGCGGCCGGCAGATCCTCCAGCACCAGCATCGCCTCGCGGATCGCGGCGAGATGGCCGTGGCGCTCGACGATGCGGTCCCAGGAGAACGGGGCGAGTTCGGCGTTGGGATTCTCGATCAGCTCAAGTGCGGCAGCTGCGCAGCCGACTTCGGCGATCGCGGCGCACACCGACACCGGCAACGCGATGCGGCGGGCCACCGCGCATTGCACCTCCTCGTTGCCGGTCGCGACGATGTCGACGAGGTCGGCGTCGATCAGCAGCGGGGAATGTTCGAGCACCGGCAGCGCGACGGTCGGCTGATCCGTCGACAGCGCCTGCACGATCGCGGCCGGCGCCTCGCCGCTGCGGGCAAAAGCCTCGGCCATCGCCTGCCGCACCAGCGGCGAGGGATCGTCGAGCAGCATCAGAAGCGCGCCTTCGGCGGCGATGCGGTCGTCTGCAGAAAGGTCTGAGATCAGCCAGGCCCGCGCCAGCGCCCGTGTCGCCTCGGCCCGCTCGCCTGCGGGCGCCGTCCTGATCCAATTAATGAACTGCCGAACAATCATCCTGCTTCCGGCTTACACAAACAAACGAAAAGAGTGACGGCTCGTCACCTGCAACACAAAATAAACCATGACGCTTAACAAAGCGTTCACCATAACTGACTGGTATTATTGACGTTTTGTTAATGGAACAAAAGCACTACCCACACGTGCACCGACAGCAACGCACGCCTTCGGCGAATGCGCTGCCGAGCCGTGGGCCCAGAATTTCGAGAGAAAGCTCGCAGCACTGGATCCCGGCTCAGCGCAGCAGCGTTTCACGCTGCAGCGCGTCCGGGACACGAGACGGCGACTAGCTCGAGAACGTGCCGCTACGGTCGCTGAAGAGATCGAGCGGCTGCGGCGGCCGCACGTCCGGCGTTGCCGACGCCATCGAGGTGAGCGAGGCGTTGTCGCCCCATAGTTTCTGCACCGTGGTCGAGACCGGCTGCGTCGCATCGCCGGGCTGATAGATCGAACGAAACACCGGCGTGCCCGCCGCATTGTCCGCGAGCGTCGCCGGCGAGGTCGCACTGACGGGCGTCGCGGCGCGTGTGTTCGGGAAAGTCTGAAGATAGACGGCATTGTCGATCACCGGCGCCGTCGGCTGCACGCTGATCGCACTCGCGACCTCGGTGGTCGACGGCGTGTCGCCGTACATCGCCATCGCGCTGCGCGTCACTTTCGAATTGGCGGCACTGGCGTAGCGTGCGTCGAGCACCGAATAGACTTCGGAGACGCTGCGGGCGCGGCCGTCTTTGGCGTAGAAGATCGAGCGATTGGCGGATGCCGCGTTGGGAAACAGCCGCGCACCGACCGCCTGCGGATTGTCCTCGGCATTGGCGATCAGCCTGGCCGCGCCGCCGACACCCATGAAATGCGCCATATAGAGCTCGCTATCGCTCGGCCTGCGGCCGAGCAGGCCGGTGAGCTTGAAGCTGTTCGACTGCGTCAATGCCGCCGCCATGCTGGAGGCGGCTTCAGGGTCGTCGCGCAGCTTCATGATCGACCGCTTCATCACGGGATCATCGACGGTGTAGGTGCCGGCCGAGGTTCTGGTGATGGCGTCGGCGTAGCTGCCATAGCCGAGCTGGGTGCCGGCTTCCTTCACCGTGCCAAGCCAGGTCTGGTCGATGAACTGGTAGAGCCCGTGCGCGGACGAGGTGGTGGCCCCCGCCGTCGGATCGAAATCCGATTCCATCTTGGCGGTGGTCAGCATGTACTGGAAGCTGACGCCGGAGATATTCGAGGCCTGCTTGATCGCACCGGCGACACGCGCGCGCGACGGATCGAGTCCGACGGTCTGCGTGGCACCGGAATTGTCGATCGACATGATGAAGTGCCCGCCCCGCGCGGCATGGAGCGACGCCGGCAATTCGGCGCCCGTCGTGTCACCGTGGGACAGTCATGGTTAATGCGGAGTTAATTCAGCCCTCACCGTCATTCCGGGGCGCGCGCAGCGCGAGCCCGGAATCCATCGCAGGGCATTACGCGCGGCTGAATGGATTCCGGGCTCGCACCTGCGGTGCGCCCCGGAATGGCAGCGAGTTATTTCTTGTAGACCGAGTCCGGATCGAACAGCCGCTCGGCGTCGGCGAACACCAGCTTCGCTTCCCCGTCAGCTCCCTCGACCTTGCGATAGAAGCACGACCGCCGCCCGGTGTGGCAGGCGGCGCCGACCTGCTCGACGCGGATCCAGACCGCGTCCTGGTCGCAATCGGTGCGCATCTCGACCACGCGCTGGATCTGACCTGAGGTCTCACCTTTTCGCCACAAGGCATTGCGCGAGCGGCTGAAGTACCAGGCATCGCCGGTCGCGATCGTCTTGCGCAGCGCCTCCTCGTTCATGTGCGCGACCATGAGCACGTCGCCGGTGGCGATGTCGGTCGCGACGCATGTCACGAGGCCGCTGGCATCGAACCTGGGCAGGAAGGCGAGACCTTCTTCGATCTCATGGGAGTGAGCGGACACAGGACCCTCGCGAGTTTACTTGCGAGGTCAGCGCGTCGTGCCTCGCACCAGGGACAGGAAACGGGCCTGCTCCGCCGGATTGTCGCGGAACATGCCGGTGAAGCGGCTGGTGAAGGTGGAGGCGCCATGCTTGGCGACGCCACGCACCGACATGCAGGTATGCTCGGCCTCGATCAGCACCGCCACGCCGCGCGGCTTGAGGATCTCGTCGATGGCCGCTGCGATCTGCGCCGTCAGGTGCTCCTGGGTCTGGAGCCTGCGGGCGAAGATGTCGGTCAGACGCGCAAGCTTGGACAGGCCGACGACACGTTCAACCGGCGTATAGGCGATGTGCGCCTTACCGTAGAACGGCATCATGTGGTGCTCGCACTGCGAGGTGAATTCGATGTCGCGCACCAGGACGAAATCGTCATAGCCGGCGGTCTCGCCAAAGGTGCGGTCGAGTACCTCGGCCGGGCACTGGTGATAGCCCTGATAGAGTTCGTCGAAAGCTTCGACGACACGGCGCGGCGTGTCGAGCAGGCCCTCGCGCTCGATGTTCTCGCCGATATAGGCGAGCAACGTCTTCACCGCGGCTTCCGCCTCGGCGCGTGCCGGGCGCGGCTGGTCAGCGCGAACGGCGGCAGCAAGGAATTCTGCAGGATCAAGCTCGGCCGGGCGGCTCTCGGGCTGCCGGTCGGAGGGCTTGTTGGGGCGGATGGATTTGATTGCAGCGTCCATATCGACTCCGTTCGACGGCCTTGCGGCCGGAGTGTCACCGGCAGACGGGGCGGCCAAGCCGCCGGACGCCTGAACAGAACAAGTTTCGGCGGAAAGTCCTGAGGCGATAACGCCGGCAGCGCATATCTGGATCACCGCCACCGCACCGCTGGACTGTTTTTCCACCAGTTCCGTCTCTATATAGGACCGTGGGCGGCGCCCGCCAAGGCCGATCCGGCCCGGAAGTGGCTGTGGACGTGTTGGACTCCATCACATGCTGAACGACATCTACAACAAGCGGATCATCGAACTGGCCGGGAATATTCCGCGCCTCGGGCGGCTGTCGGACCCCGACGCCTCCGCCACTGCCCACTCCAAGCTCTGCGGATCGACCGTGAAGGTCGACCTCAAGATGAATGGCGATACCGTCACCGACTTCGCGCATGACGTGAAGGCATGTGCCTTGGGCCAAGCCTCTTCATCCATCATGGCAAGTCACGTGGTCGGCTCGACTGCGAGCGAACTCCGTGAGCTACGCGAAACCGTTCGCAAGATGCTGAAGGAGAACGGTGCGCCTCCCGAAGGCAAATGGGAAGAAATCAAGTTCCTCGAGCCGGTCCGCGACTACAAGGCGCGCCATGCCTCGACGCTTCTCACCTTCGATGCCGTGGTCGATGCCATCGGCCAGATCGAAGCCAAGGCCAAGCAGCCGGCCGCTGCGCAGGGCTGATCCCAAGCCGATGTCATTCCGGACCGCCCAAAGGCGAGCCCGGAACTCATGCGGTACAATATCCGGGATTCAGGGTTCGTCGCTTCGCGACGCCTCGGAATGACCGTGCGGGGAGCCTACTTCTGCATCGCCGCAGCCGGCGCGGCCGCGCCACCCGTCGGGACCAGGGCTTCCGCCGTCTTGGTCGATTTGGCAGGCTGCGCCTGCTCCGGTTCCGCGCCGAACCTGGCCTGCGTCTTCGGTGCCAGCTCCGCCATTGCCGGCGCCGAAATATCCACATGCGGGAGTACATCAGCCACGAGATCGGTCGTGACCAGATTGGTGAGCTTGAGCTCGCCGGCGTCGAGCTCGTGCAGGTCTTCCCAGGGCGGAACACTGAGCGCAAGCGACAGCAGGTCGCCGGCGCCGCCCATGTCGAATGTGTATTTGGCCAGTCGGCCGATGTCGCGTTCCACGATCATCAGATCCTGCGCGCTGTAGCTCGCCGCCTTGGCATCGTCAGCCCGGTCGCCCATCCAGATCTGGTGGACCCGGACATGGGCGGCTTCCGGCACGTAGCGCTTCTTGCCGGCGAGCAGCAGGAACACGCACATGGATTCGCAATAGGCCTCCGGCGCGACCGCCGGGCGGGTCGACGGCCCGCCGCGGAGGCTGACGCCGACCGTGGTCAAAAGCCCGAGATTGCGAAAGCGCCGGCCGAGCGTGATCGCATCATTGACGGACCCGCCGCTCGAATCGAGCACGACCGTCGCGCCGCCGAGCTGGCGCCCGCGCGAAAACTCTTCGAATTCCCTTGGCGTGTCGGCGGTGATGATGCCGACCGCGCTGACCCAGCCGCGGCAGTTCGGCTCGCAGGCGACCCAGCTGAATTTCATCGGCAGCTTGCGCTCTTCGAGGGTGTTGCCTGCCCGGGCCGACGACCCGAAAGTCGCGACGGCGCCAGCCAGCGCGACTCCACAGATGGCGGTTCCCACCAGCAACCAGCCGCGAAGATTGAGCGACGTCAGACGTTTCAAACTGGTCCCTTCCCCAAGCCCCAAGGCGATTCAGGTAAGCCCCGTTTTGCGCGTTCAATGAGTCTACACATGAACGTCACAAAAATGGTATCCGGGGGAATACAGCTCGTCCAGAGATACTTGCTGCACTGCTCCCAAAAAGCACGCAAAATAGGGCGTGCAAACAACAGCTTACGGTTCCCTGCGCCGGAACTGGGCACCCCTTGGCTTAAGGTCGCAGCAAAGCGCACATGAAGCATTCAGCCTGCGAGCATTGTTCCAGCTCCGTCGACGGTGCGCTCCGGCTGCCCCGCAGATTTGGGCGCGCGCTGATCTGGCTCTATCGGCATACGCTGTCGCCCCTGGTCGGTTACAACTGCCGGCACTTGCCGACATGCTCCGTCTACGGCGATGAGGCGATCGAACGGTTCGGGCTCTGGGCCGGCGGCTGGATGACGCTCGCGCGCCTGCTCCGCTGCAATCCCTTCGGCACGTCCGGCATCGACAACGTGCCCCTCACCGCACCGCAAGGCGCACGCTGGTATCTGCCCTGGCGCTACGGCCGCTGGCGCGGGGTCAATGCACCCTGATAGAGGCTCCGGTGCTGGTGCATCGCCGCCCTGACCGGAACCGGCGCTTTCCGCTCGCGTTGTTTCGATGCTCCCACGGGAGGAAACAACAATGCGCTGGAAAATCAGCCCTCATTTTCACGTCCGGCCTGGTCCGAATTTCGGTCACAGGGGACACGATCCCAGAACCGTCGACCTGCTCGCCGCCATCGCACTGCTCGCGCTCGTCCTCGGCTCAGGTTGGTATCTGGCGAGGAGCTTCGCGACACAGCCGAGCACGACGACGTTCATCGTGCCGAGCCAGAGCGTGCATTGGTAGCTCAAAGATCCAGCACCAGCCGCTCGGCGTCCGAGCCCGCCACGCAAACCATGAGATAGCGTTCGCGTTCATACGGCGACAGGATGCGGTCGCGGTGAACCGGCTTGCCTTCGATCCATCCGACCTTGCAGGCGCCGCAGATGCCGCCGCAGCAGGAGGTCGCGATGTCGATGCCTCCCTCCTGCAATGCGGCCAGCATGGTCTGGCCGGCCCGCACCTCGATCTCGGCGCCCGAGCGCGCCAGTGACAGTGTGAACGGCTTGGCGTCGGGATCGATGACCGGTGGCGGTGCGATGAACCGCTCGATATGGACGCTCGCAGCCGGCCACGCTGCGGTCACCCGCTCGAAATCGTCGGTCATGCTCTCCGGGCCGCAGCAGGCAACCATCGTCTCAGATCCACCCTCTCCGACGAGCGCTGCGAGATCGGGACGCCCGCTCCGGGACGTCCGGTGCACGATGATGCGCCCCTCTTCGACCAGCGAGCCGAGATGCGTGGCGAGCGGCACCTCCTCACGCACGATCAGATGCAGCGTGAAGTCGGCTTGCCTCGTTCGTTCGAGATGCCGCACCATGGACAGGAACGGCGTCACGCCGATGCCGCCAGCCAGGAACACGTAGCGCGCGATGCGAGCTTGGGGCTCAAGTCCGCCGCGTGGCAACGACACGCCGATGACATCGCCGATGCCGATTTCGTCGTGCAGCGCCCGCGAACCGCCGCGTCCATCCGCTTCGCGCTTCACCGCGATGACATAGCGCGTGTTGTCGGCGGGATCGTTGCACAGCGAATAGGTACGGACCAGCGCGTTCGGCAGATGCAGATCGATATGTGCGCCGGGTTTGAACGGCGGCAGTTCCCACCGGTCGGGATCGGCGAGCGTGAACAGTTTGATGCCTGCCCCCGCCTCCTCGATGCCGGCGACGACCGTCTTGACCGTCGTGATCGGTCGCGCGCTCATGCCGCATTCCGCACGGTATCGCCGACCCTGACGATGCCGCCTTGCAGGATCTTGCAGTTGAGGCCGGAACGATTGATCAAGGGATCGAAGATCGCCTTGCCGGTGATCTCCTCAATGTGCCGGCACGGCACCGACAGCCGCGTCGCTTCCAGCAGGGTCTCGCCCAGCCAGAAGCGGCGGCCGACGAGATGATTCAGCGGCACGCCCTCCACCGTGACGTTACGCCGATGCTCTTCCGGGCCCAGTTCGATCCCGGCGTCGCGCTTCAGCGCAACCAGCGTCTCGAGTTCGAACAGGGTCACCTGCCGGCCCTCTTCCGGCTTGTGCGAGTAAAACCCCTCTTCCCTGCCGATCATGTAGCGGTCGCCCTCGATTCCTTTCCCGGCGACGAGGGTGATGGTCTCGGCTGCGCGCATCGGCAGGAACGCGCGCGGGGTGAGATGGAGGAAGCGCACCACGCCGGTCCATCCGAGCTGTGCTGCGCCCTGCGCCGCACCGGCGCTGATCGTATCAAGCATGACAAATCCTTTTGAGAAGTCGTGGCGCCGCCGGCAGCGGCGCCGCGGGATCAGGTCAGTTCCTTGTTCGCCATCTCCGGGGCGAACGTGGTCGCGATCGCGGTGATGGCGGCGCAGGCGACGAGCAGCAGCGAGACCGGCCAGGTTGCGCCGCCGCTCCAGGCCATCAGAGAGGCCGCAATCAGCGGCGTCAACCCGCCGCTCAGGGCCGCACCGACCTGGAACCCGAGCGAAGCACCGCTGTAACGTAGCCGCGCGGTAAACAGTTCGGAGTACCAGGGCGCGCCGATACCGAACATGACCATCTGACCGAAGGTGATCGCGACCACGATGGTGCAGACAACGATCGTCGGATCGCGGGTGTCGAGCAGCCAGAACAGCGGGAAGGCGAACAGCGCCGAGAACAGGCAGCTCGCATAGAACATCGTCTTGCGGCCGACCAGGTCGGACAGCCAGCCGAACAGCGGGATAGCGAGCAGCGCGACCAGCGATGCGGCGAACGCCCCGTTCAGCACCACCGCGCGCGGCAGGCCGAGATTGGCGGTGGCATAAGACATCACAAACACGCCGCCGATGCTGGCATAGGCGATCTCGGAGATCTTCAGACCGACCGCGGTGAAGAACGGCCGGCGGTGGTGCCTGAAGATCTCGAGCAGTGGGAGGCTTGCGACTTCCTTTTTGGCCTGGACCTGACGGAAGGCGGCGGTCTCCTCCATGTTGAGGCGGATGTAGAGACCGACGCCGACCAGGAGGATCGAGATCAGGAAGGGGATGCGCCAGCCGTAAGTCATGAAGTCGCTCTCCGGCAGGCTCGCCACCAGCGCGAACATGCCGATCGCGGCGAGATTGCCGATGGGGTTGCCGACCTGCACCATGCTGCCGAGCAGGCCGCGGCGATGCGTCGGGCAATTCTCGACCACCATCAGCACGGCGCCGCCCCATTCGCCGCCGAGGCCGATACCCTGGAGAAAGCGCAATCCGATCAGCAGCACCGGCGCGGCAATGCCGATCTGCTGGTAGGTCGGAAGCAGGCCGATCAGGAAGGTGCCGATGCCCATCACCATGATCGTGATCGCGAGCATCGCCTTGCGGCCGACCCGGTCGCCGTAATGGCCAAAGATCGCGGCACCGAGCGGGCGCGCCAGAAATCCGACGGCGTAGGTGCCGAAGGCCGCGATGGTGGCGAGCGCGGGATTGCCTGCGGCGAAGAAGACCTTGTTGAACACCAGCGCGGTCGCCGTGCCATAGATGAGGAAGTCGTACCATTCGACCGCGGTGCCGATCACGCTCGACCACACGATCCGTCGCAAGCTCGCCGCCTCGTCCGGCGCTACGTTCAGGGTTACGTCGTCTGCTACGGTCATCGATCTCTCCAAAAGGTACCGGCGCCTGGGAAAAGCAGTTGGTTCGGTCGTGGTGCCCATCGGCAGCCGCGACGGTAAAAATCGATCATGTTTACTAATGGAAATCAACGCCACGGAACGCGGCAGATGCCGACGATCGCGGCAATGCGAACGAATTGCACCAATATTCGGCGATTTTCCGCGTTATACCAATTCACCTGCTCATAATATCCGCGCCCTTGCCCGAAATTTCTGCTCAGAAGTTTTCTAATGGAATACCCTCGCGGGCGACCGGCGCGGGGCCTTGCCGTCCGCCGGGCTGGCAGTCTGGCGCCATCTGTTGCAAAACAGGCTTCAGCAGCTCGGGAGACTCATGCGTGCTTGACGTCAGCAAAGCGACAGCGGTCGGGGCCAACATCCGCCAGGCGCGGATCGCCAAGGGCCTGACGCTGGACCAGCTTGCGAAGCAAAGCGACCTCACCCGCGGCTACATTTCGCTGGTCGAGCGCAACCTCAAGATCCCCTCCCTCGCAGCCCTGCTGCGGATGGCCGCCGCGCTCGAGGTCAATGTCGCGACCTTCTTCGACCCGAACGCCGAGCCGGCACCGCGCTACACGCTGTTCCGCCGCCAGGACGGCAATGTGCCGCTATTCCAGGACACGTTCGGCGTGGTCCCGCTGGCGACCGGTCGCACCCGCAAGATGATGGAGCCTTTCCTGCTGAGCCCGCCGCACAAGTCGGCGACGCGCGCCTCGCATGCGGGCGAGGAGCTGCTGTTCGTCATCAACGGCAGGATCGCGATCAAGCTCGACGGCGAAGAGCTCGTCCTCGGCAGGGGAGATTGCCTGTATTTTTCAGGCGAGACGCCGCACGAGGTCAGGAGCCTCGGCCGACAGAAGGCCGAAGTGCTGGTCGTCGTGGCCCAGACCTCTTGACGCCCGGCCTCGCCAAATAGCCTACCGGAACCAGAAGAAACGTCCCTGTGACGGTGGGACGGACTCCGGCGGCCGCAGCCGCTTCGGGCGCGGCGGCCTTGGCGGCGGCTCGGTCGCCGAAGTGGTCTCCGCAGTCGGCGCAGTCTCGCTGCCCGGCACCTTCACCGACAGCAGCAAATTCGACTCGCGCATCCGCCAGCGATAGCCGACGCCGAAATCGATCGGCTGGGCGCGCGTGAACAGTTCGGCGTAGCGCTCCTGATAGCGGCCGGGGAATTCGTCGATGGGGCCGAGATAGCGGCCGAATGGGAAGAACCGCCATTGCCGTGCGTTGTAGTTCGCGAGCGGAATGCCGGAATCGTCCTGGATGATGGTGGCACTGTTGGCGAGCAACCAGTCGCGCACGACGGAGAAATTGCCGGAGTGCAACAGATAGGAGGCACTCTTGAGCAGGCTGTTGCCGGGCCCGAGCGTCTCGCAGAACTTCAGGAAGCCTGCGGCGCGCGCGCCGGAATTGGATAGATCGGTCGAGAAATAGAACAGCGTGCGCGCTTCCCCATCGCTGCCGGCGAAGGTGATGCGGACGCCGCGCGTCGCGTTTCGTCCCGGATTGTCGTCGCCGACATGCACCCCGCCCTTGTCGTCGAGCGCGATCATCTCGACATTGCGGATGGTCTTGCCGGAGCGCGCAAGGAAGACATAGAGGATCGGCAAGGTGCCGTTGACCGGGTTGGCGCGCAGGTCGACCTTCATCTGCTTGGTGATAAAGAAGGAGAAGCTCAGGATCGAGCCGAGCGAACGCTCGACATTGTAGAGCGCGGCGGCGACCGAACCACGCGGCAGCCGCGTCAGGTCGGGCACGGCGCCGACCGGCTCCAGCGCGCCGAGCACATAGGTGCTGGCCTTGGAATAGAAGGCATCGGCGTAGAGGAAATCCGGGCCGCTGAACATGTAGAACATGGTCGGCCGGGGCGCGGCGAGATTGGCGTCGGCCCAGCTGCGGATATTGGCGAGCTGCCGCTGTTCGAGTTGGGCGAAGGCGCCGTCGAAGAACTTTGCATGGCGCTGCCAGCCCGGATCCTTGGTGAGCGGCACCAGCGGCGAGTCCGCCGATGGCTGCATGCCCGCAAGGAAGCGCGCAGTGTCGTCGAAGCTGGCGTCGGCAGCATGCGCGGACGAGACGACCGCAGCCAGCAGGACAAGAGCGAGCGCCGCAATTCTCATGGGTCAAAACATCTCTATTCGCGGTGTGACGAGTTGCCGGCGGCAGCCGGCCGCCTGCGGAACACAGCATAAATCAACAGGCCCGCGAGCATGACGAGCATCCCCGAGAGCGACTGCACCGGCCGCTCGGTCAGGAGGTAGTACATCATGAACGCGGTCACGAGCAGGAAAACGAGCGGTGTGAACGGGTATCCCCAGGCGCGATAGGGCCGCGGCAGGTCGGGATCGGTGATGCGCAGCTTGATGACGCCGGCGACCGTGAAGAACGAGCAGAACAACAGCGCGAACTGGATGAAGTCGAGTACCGCCTCGAAGCTGCGCGTGAACAACAGCAGGTTGGCGACGGCGAGCTGGAACAGGACGGCATAGGCCGGCGCGCCGCTCACCGATCGCTTCGAAAACACGCGCAGGGCCGGAATGTCCTCCCCCATCGTCATCATCACGCGTGGCCCGATCCACATCATCGCGCTGATCGAGGAAATCAGGCCGACGCAAATCATGGCGCCGACGATCCGGCCGCCGAGGCTGCCGAAGATGGCGCTGCCGGCGACGCTGGCGACGTCGAGCTGGCCGGCGAGCGCACTCACCGGCGTGGTGTAGAGAAAGACCGCGTTCAGCGCGACGTACAGCACGAGCACGATCAGCGTGCCCGCAAGCAGCGCGCGCGGAAGGCTCTGCTGCGGCGTGTTCATCTCGCCGATGATGTAGGTCGCGGCATTCCAGCCCGAGAAGGAATACATCACGAAGACGAGGCCGATCGCGAACGGCGCGCTGACGATGTGGGCGAGATCGCCCGGCTGCGGCGTGAAGGCGATCGGCTGCTGCGCGCCGACGACGAAGCCGGCGACCAGGAAGGCGACGATCAGGACGACCTTGAGGATGGTCGAGATCAGCTGGAAGGTCGAGGAGTGCCGGACTCCGGTCAGTTGCACGAGCGAGACCAGCCACACCACGCCGATGGCAAGCGGAATCGGCGGCAGATCCGGGACAACCGATTTGGCGTATTCGCCGAACGCCATCGCCGCGAGCGCAACCGGCGCCGCGAAGCCGACCGTGGCCGACACCCAGCCGGCGAGAAAGCCGAAGGCAGGATGATAGGCGCGGCCGAGGAAATTGTACTCGCCGCTCGAGCGCGGAAACATCGCGCCCAATTCGCTGTACGCGAACACCCCGCACAAGGCGACGATGCCGCCGACGGTCCAGAGCAGCAGGATCGAGAAGCCGGACGGGATGTCCTTGACCTGGAAGCCGAGGCTGGTGAAGACGCCGACCCCGATCATGTCGGCCACGACGATCGCGGTTGCGACCGGAACGGAGACCCCGGCCCCGCTCCCGGTCAGCCGGCCCATCCAGGCTGCGGTTCCCGCATGTGATGCCGTCATCGCGGTCCTTAACCTCAGGCGTCTCGCCTCGCAGGCCATCGTGCAGTTCGGCCCAGTCAATTCAAGCAGGGTTAACAAGGGTTAAATGAGGCAACGGCAGCGGGTACCAAAACACCGACTAACCTCGCTTTTGGACAACGACGCCTGGATTGCCGCGAAATTTCCCGTTCGCGCTCCCCACAATCAGGACACGATTGCATGGTCCTTTTGAGCGTTCCGGATGTGGGGAAGTTGCTCCGGACGCTTAACGTCGCCTAAACGCCAGTCGGCTCAATTGTCTTAAAGCATGCCGACGGACTTGATGTCGTGACTTGGGGTCATGGGTGGATGTTCGGGGCCGTTCCGAGACTGAGAGCTGACTGTCGTGCCGATCGGACAACGTCCGGTGCGCGCGATCGCGCGCTCCGGGTCGGCCTGATCTCGGCCTTGGTGCCGCTGTCGCTGACGCTGGTTCAATGCGGCAAGGCACCCGATCCGGCGGCGCTGGCAACGAACTCGCAGGCGAATGTCCAGGTCGTCGCGAAAACCAGTTCGCAAGCCTCCAACCCACGCGTGGCAACCGGCGACACGTTCGAGGACCGCTTCCCCGCCCCGCAGTTCAAGGAGCGCTTTCCCTCGGCGAGCGAAAGCTTCCCGCAACGGCAGATGTCGGACTTCTCGCCCAGGCGCGCCGTTCAGCAACAACCGCCGGAGCAAGCGCCTTACAAGGTAGCTTCGCTCGAGCCGCAGGTCCCCTACAAGCGTCCGCCGCGCGACGACCTGACGACACTCGTCAGCATGAAGTCGTCGGCCTTCCCCTACTTCGGCAACAACCCCGCCTCCGACGCGCCCTTCCTCAACATTTCCAAGGGCGACCGCCGCGGTCACCGCAGCTATTCCGGGCGCGTCTACTGGCAAGACGAGACCTACAGCGACAGCCGGGTGCTGGTGCACGTGCCCGAGCATTTCGACGTGCACAAGCCCGGTGTAATCGTGGTGTTCTTCCACGGCAATGGCGCGACGCTCGAGCGCGACGTACGCGACCGCCAGCTGGTGCCCAGGCAGATCAGCGATTCCGGCGCCAATGCCGTGCTCCTTGCACCGCAAATGGCCGTCGATGCCGCCGATTCGAGCGCCGGCAAGTTCTGGCAACCGGGCGGGTTCAAGCGCTTCATGGCGGAATCGGCCGACCATCTCGCCCGCCTCAGCGGCGATCCCAACAGTGCGCGCGCCTTCGCCAACATGCCGATCGTGATCGTCGGCTATAGCGGCGGCTTCCTGCCGACGGCCTGGAGCCTGGAGGTCGGCGGCATCAGCGACCGCGTCCGCGGCGTGGTGCTGCTCGACGCCATCTACGGCGAACTCGACAAGTTCGCCTCCTGGATCGAGAGCCACCGCTCCGGCTTCTTCGTCAGCTCCTACACCCGCTACACGGCGCGGCGCGACCGTGAGCTGATGAGCATGCTGCGGCAGAAGGGCATCAGCGTCGCCGAAGACATGGAGGGGCCGCTCCGTCCCGGCAGCGTGGTGTTCGTGGAGACCGGCGACGGCATCACCCATCGCGATTACGTGACCCGCGCCTGGACGCGGGATCCGCTCAAGGACGTGCTGGTGAAGATGTCGGCAACGCCGTCGCTCGCGCTCACGCGCGTCGCCTCGACCAATCCATCCGCATCGAGCCGCTAGGCCCAATTGCTCAGCTCGATCGGCGACTGAGCCCTGACCTGGCGAATATCAGTTCTTGGGCAGCTTCGGAATGCTCTCGGCAAAGCCGTTGAAGCAGGTCAGCCGCTCGTCCTCTTCCTTGAAGAAACGGCAATCGGCGTAGCCCTTGGCCTTCGCCGGCTTCGGCTTCGGCGCCGGCGGGATCACGGCGTCGTAGCAGTTGAGGCGATCCTTGGTGCCGTCGTCGATCTCGAGGCAGGCCTGGAGCCGGACGGCAATCGACTGCGGCTTGCCCTTCGCTGCCGCGGCGGGCTTGGCCGCGGCCTCGTTGGTCCCCTTGGGCTTGACCTGCACCAGCGGCTTGTCCCCCACCATCGGAGGCTTGTCGGCTTGCGCAAGTGCGGAGGTTGAATAGAGCACCGCGGCAACCGCCAGAATCATCCTCATCTCAGTCAACTCTCTTTGGTCCCCATGTCCGGCCTTCTAGCGCCCTCACGCGAGGTTTGCCAAGCACCTTGCGCACAGGAAAGACGGCGTTCAGGCGGTTGTGGCAGCCGCCGGCCGTGGCCGGGTCAGCACCAACAGGATCAGCGCCAGCACGACGAACCCGACCGCGACGAAGCCGAGCGCGTGCAGGAGCTCGCGGGCAAACAGCAGCCCGCCGACGGCGGAGCCGACCGCCTGGCCGATATAGAGGACCGAGGTATTGAGCGCGACGGTCGCCGATGCCAGCGGCGGGGCGGCCGCGACCAGCCGCACCTGCTGCATCGAATTGGTCGACGCGAAGCCAAGGCCCCAGGTCGCGACCGCGCCCGCCATCAAGACGAGCGAGCCGGCGCCGAGCGCCCATCCGGTCATCCCGGCAAGCAGCAGACAGGTGAACAGCAACGAGGTGCGATAGGGCCCCGAGGTGTCGACGATGCGGGTTGCGATGACAACGCCAAGGAACCCGCAGATGCCGTAAAGCGCGAACACCATGCCGATCGCATCGGCACCCGCGCCGGTGAGCTTGTTGAGCAGCGGGCCCATGTAGGTGAACACCACGAACTGCCCCGACATCTGCAACATCGTGATCGCAAGCAGCAGCAGGATCGTCCTGCTCCGGCCGACCGCGGCCCATGTCTTCAGATCCACCGGTGCGCCCTTCAGGCCTGCCGGAAGGCGCAGCAGCAACAGCAGCAAGCTGATGCAACCGAGCGCGCCGATCCCGCCATAGGCCGCGCGCCAGCCATAGCGGCTGGCGATGAAGGTGATCAGCGGCAGGCCGACGGCGGCCGCCAACGACCAACCAAGGAAAATGTATGCAATGGTGCTGCCGCGCCGTTCCGCCGGCACGATCAGCGCTGCCGTGCCGGCGGCCTGCGGCGTGTAGAGCGCGCCGACCGCGAGCATCACGAGGCGAATGACAAGGAGGCTGGCGTAGTCGGGCGCAAAGGCCGAAGCGAGATTGCCGAAGGCGAGCACCGCAAGCGTCGTCGCGAGCAGCGTCCGCCGTTCCATGCGGCTGGTGAGCCAGGCCGTCAGCGGCGAGCCAATGCACAGCGTGACCGCGCCGAACGTGATCAGGAGCCCGGCCGCATGGATGCTGACCTGAAGTCCCGTCGCCAATTCCGGCAGCATGCCTGCCGGCGCCAGCACCGAGCAGCCGGTGACGAGATTGCCGAGCATCAGGGCGGTTGGCGCGAAACGGCGGGCGGCAGGGGCTTTTTCCATGCAAGTGCATGTAGAGCAGGCCTGCGGCCAGTTGAAGGGCGCTGCTCGATATAGTTGGTGCAAAGTCGCGGGTTTTGCGCGTCACTTTCTTGGAAATGCCGGATTGCACAGGCCGAATCGCCTGATATATCGCTCGTTCCCGCTTACCTGCGCTCGTTCGCAGGAGTGAGCCTCAGGAGAAAAGCAATGACCGACCAGCCCAAATCCGAGTCCGGCTTTCAGTACAGCCTGTCGAACCTGAAGCCCGTGACCCCCGCCCCCAAAGTCACCCTCACCTTCCCCGACGGCGCCCGGCGTGAATATGACAAGGGCATCACCGGCCTCGACATCGCCAAGGGCATCTCGCCGTCGCTGGCCAAGCGCACGGTTGCGATGGCCCTCGATGGCGTGGTCGCCGATCTCAACGACCCGATCGAGGATGACGCCAAGATCGAGTTCGTCAATCGCGACGATCCGCGCGCGCTGGAATTGATCCGCCACGACTGCGCACACGTGCTGGCCGAAGCAGTGCAGACGCTGTGGCCGGGCACCCAGGTCACCATCGGTCCCGTGATCGAGAACGGCTTCTACTACGACTTCTTCCGCAACGAGCCGTTCACGCCGGAAGACTTTGCCGCGATCGAGAAGAAGATGCGCGAGATCATCGCGCGCGACAAACCCTTCACCAAGGAAGTCTGGGACCGCGAAAAGACCAAGCAGGTGTTCCGCGACAAGGGCGAGGCCTTCAAGGTCGAACTGGTCGACGCCATTCCCGGCACCGAGCCGATCAAGATCTACTACCAGGGCGACTGGTTCGATCTCTGCCGCGGCCCGCACATGACCTCGACCGGCAAGGTCGGCAATGCCTTCAAATTGATGAAGGTGGCCGGCGCCTATTGGCGCGGCGACAGCAACAACCCGATGCTGACCCGCATCTACGGCACGGCGTTCGCCAAGCAGGAGGATCTCGACGCCTACCTCAAGCAGATCGAGGAAGCCGAGAAGCGCGACCATCGCAAGCTCGGGCGCGAGCTCGACCTCTTCCACTTCCAGGAGGAAGGTCCGGGCGTCGTGTTCTGGCACCCGAAGGGCTGGACCATCTTCCAGCAGCTGATCGCCTACATGCGCCGGCGCCTCTCCGGCGACTACAACGAGGTCAACGCGCCGCAGATCCTCGACAAGGTCTTGTGGGAGACCTCGGGCCATTGGGGGTGGTATCGCGAGAACATGTTCGCGGCGCAATCGGCCGGCGACGAGGCCGAGGACAAGCGCTGGTTCGCGCTGAAGCCGATGAACTGCCCGGGTCACGTGCAGATCTTCAAACACGGCCTGAAGAGCTATCGCGACCTGCCCTTGCGGCTTGCCGAGTTCGGCGTGGTGCATCGCTATGAACCGTCCGGCGCCATGCACGGCCTGATGCGCGTGCGCGGCTTCACGCAGGACGACGCCCATGTCTTCTGCACCGAAGACCAGCTCGCCGAGGAATGCCTGAAGATCAACGATCTGATCCTGTCGACCTATGCCGATTTCGGCTTCACTGGCGACCTCACCGTGAAGCTGTCGACCCGGCCGGAAAAGCGCGTCGGCACCGACGAAATGTGGGATCACGCCGAGCGCGTGATGGCCACCGTGCTGCGCGAGATCCAGTCGCAGAACAATCACATCAAAACCGAGATCAATCCGGGCGAAGGCGCCTTCTACGGGCCGAAGTTCGAGTACGTGCTGCGCGATGCCATCGGCCGCGACTGGCAGTGCGGCACCACGCAGGTGGACTTCAACCTGCCGGAGCGGTTTGGCGCGTTCTATATCGACCATGACGGCGGCAAGAAGCCGCCCGTGATGGTGCACCGCGCGATCTGCGGCTCGATGGAGCGCTATATCGGCATCCTGATCGAGCACTATGCCGGCAACTTCCCGCTCTGGCTCTCGCCGGTGCAGGCGGTGGTCACGACCATCACTTCGGAAGGCGACGAATACGCCAAGGTGGTGCTGGAGCAGGCGCGCCGCGCCGGCCTGCGGGCCGAGATCGACCTGCGCAACGAGAAGATCAACTACAAGGTCCGCGAGCACTCGCTGGCCAAGATCCCGGCTCTGCTCGTGGTCGGCAAAAAGGAGGCCGAGACGCATTCGGTCTCGGTCCGCCGGCTCGGCAGCGACGGCCAGAAGGTGATGACGACCGAGGAGGCGATCGCCGCCCTGGTCGACGAGGCCACCCCGCCCGATGTGAAGCGGATGCGCGGCGCCGCTTGATCCCTGAAATCGATCTAAATTCGCTTCCGGTTGCGGGCGTGCATGCTTATCTCGGCATGGCACGCCCGCCGACCATTTGAAGAGGATATCGCAGTGCCCGACGCCATCGAACTCCTGAAGACCCGCCGCTCGGTCAAGCCGCGCGAGATGACCGGGCCCGGCCCCTCGCCGGCCGAGCTCGAGACGATCCTGACCATCGGCGCACGCGTGCCCGATCATGGCAAGCTCGCGCCCTGGCGCTTCATCATCTTCGAGGGCGATGCCCGCGCACGTGCCGGAGAGGTGATCGCCAAGGTCTTCGCCCGGAAGAATCCGGGCGCGCCGGCGGCCGATATCGAGACCGAGCGCAAGCGCCTGATGGACGCGCCGCTGGTGATCGGCATCGTCAGCTTCACCAAGCCGCATCCGAAGGTGCCGGCGTTCGAGCAGGAGTTATCGGCAGGCGCCAGCGCCATGAACATCGTCACGGCCGCCACCGCGCTTGGCTACGGCGCCTGCTGGCTGACCGGCTGGTTCTCGTTCGACCGCGACGTGCTGGACGGGCTCGGCCTCAAGCCGGACGAGAAGCTCGCCGGCTTCATTCATATCGGCACGCCGACCAAGCCGAGCGAAGACCGTCCGCGACCGTTCCTTTCGGAAATCGTGACGCGTTTTTGACCGAAGGCTTGTTGACGCCCCGAACGTTGTGCGGCTTTGATCCCGGCGAGGGAGGAAGCTCGGATGCGACGGCGTGAATTTCTGGTCGGGGCCGCGATGCTCGCCGGCACGATGGCGCGAAGCCGGGCGGCGAACGTCCGCGCCCCGTCATCCGAGGGGCTCGATCGCATCACGGCGTATTTCGACAACGAGGTGACGAGCGGCCGACTGCCGGGCGCGGTGATCCTGATCCAGCAGCACGGCAAGCCAGTCTATCTGAAGACCTTCGGCGTGCGCGACACCAGGACCGGCCTCGCCATGACGCCGGACACGATCTTTGCCATCCATTCCATGACCAAGCCGATCACCTGCCTTGGCGCGATGATGCTGATCGACGAGGGCAAGCTGGCGCTCACCGATCCCGTATCCAAATACGTCCCCCCCTTTGCCAAGACCAAGGTGGGCCTCCAGACCACCGATCCGCACGGCGAGCTGGAACTTGACTTCGTGGCCCCGGTCCGTCCCGTCAACATCGAGGATCTGCTGCGGCAAACCTCGGGCATCAGCTACGACTATATCGGAGCCGAATGGGTCGAGCATGCCTACAAGGCGGCCAACATCTTCGAAGGTCCTTTCAACAACAGGGAGTTCGCCGACCGGATCGCCAGGCTGCCGCTGGCACGGCAGCCAGGAACGCTGTGGCGCTACGGCCATTCCACCGACGTGCTCGGCGGCATCATCGAGATCGTCTCGGGCCAGACGCTGTATCAATTCCTGAAACAGCGCATCTTCGACCCGCTCGGCATGAACAGCACCAAATTCGTGCTCGCGACCGAGGACGAGATTGCGCGGATGGCGCGGCCGCTGCCGAACGACTTCATCCTGCTTGCCGGCGAACGCGAGCGCCTCGCCCATCCCGAATGGCAATCCGGCGGCGGCGGCCTGCTCTCGACCATCACCGACTATCAACGCTTCTCGCAGATGCTGCTCAACGGCGGCGAGTTCGCGGGCAATCGCTACCTCAGCCCGGCCGCGTTCGAAGCCATGACGACCGATCACATCGGACCGGGCTCCGGCGTCGCACGCGACTATTTCTATTTCCCGGGCGACGGCTTCGGCTATGGCTACGGCCTTGCGGTGCGGACCGATCCCGGCAATGCGAAACCGCCGCCGCCGGGCTCGCTCGGCGAACTGAAATGGGACTCCGGCAGCGGCACCTATTTCGGCGTCGATCCCAAGCTCGACATGGTCTACCTCATGATGCAACAGACTCAGAACGAGCGCAGCCGCATCACACCGGCGTTCAAGGCGCTGGTGTACGACTGCTACCCGCCCGCACTACGCCGCCCGTGAGGTGCGCTCACCGAAATCGGCTAGGAGCTTTCCGATCTCGGCCGCGGGCCGCGCGGCACTGAACAGGAATCCCTGCACCTCGTTGCATCCTTCGGCGCGCAGCCAGTCGAGCTGATCTTCAGTCTCCACCCCCTCCGCGGTCGTAGTGATGTTGAGGCTGCGGCCGAGCCCGGAGATCGCGCGCACGATCGCGCCGCAGTCGGGCCGCTGCGCCAGATCCTTGACGAAGGAGCGGTCGATCTTGATCTTGTCGAATGGAAAGCTGCGGAGATAGCTCAGGCTGGAATAGCCGGTGCCGAAATCGTCCATGGAAATGCCGACGCCGAGCTCGCGCAACTGATGCAGGGTCGCGAGATTGGCATCGGTCTCGGCCAGAAAGATCGACTCGGTGATCTCGAGCTCGAGCCGCTTCGGCGACAGGCCGGACTGCGCCAAGGCCGAGATCACCACCTGAACCAGGTTGCGGCTGCGGAATTGCGCCGGCGACAGATTGACCGCAACCTTGATGTCGGCAGGCCATTTGACGGCCTCGGCGCAGGCCTCGCGCAATACCCACTCGCCGAGCTGGATGATGAGGCCGATGTCCTCGGCAACAGGGATGAACTCCGCCGGCGAGATCATGCCCTTGTCGGGGTGATGCCAGCGCAATAGCGACTCGAAGCCGGAGATGCGGTCGGAGGCGATCGACACGAGCGGCTGATAGTGCAGCTCGAACTCGCCATTGGCGAACGCGCGACGCAGGTCGAGCTCCATGTCACGGCGCCTCTGCGCCTGGAGGTCCATCTCGCGCTCGAAGAAGCGGTGCACGCCACCGCCATCGGACTTCGCCCGGTACAACGCCATGTCGGCATTGCGCATCAACTCTTCCGGCGTCGTGCCGTCGCCCGGCGACAGCGCGATGCCGATGCTGGCGCCGATCACCATCTCCTGCCCCTCGAGATCATAAGGTGCCTTCACCATGTCGATCAGCAAGGACGCGCAGGCGCTGGCCTCGTTGGGCGAGACGTCGGCGGCCAAAATGACGGCGAACTCGTCACCGCCGAGCCGCGCCGCGAGATTGGCGCCGCGGACCGCGGTGGTCAGGCGCTCGGCGACCTGCTTCAGCAGGCGATCGCCCACCGGATGACCGAAGGAATCGTTGATGTTCTTGAACAGGTCGAGATCCATGTAGAGCACGCCGACCCGTTTTCCGTCGGCCTGGCCCAGGGCCTGCTTCAGGCGCTCCTGGAAAAACTCTCGGTTCGGCAGGTCGGTGAGCCCGTCATGGTGCGCCATATGGGCGATGCGGGCCTCGGCCTTGCGCCGTTCTGTGATGTCGACCACCGCCACCAAATAGCCGTCGCGATTGTCGAAGGCGACGCGGCGGCCGAAGGTGAGCACCTCGATCTCGCTGCCGTCGGCGCGCAGATGCCGCCAGTTGCGCGAGGAGTGATAGGCGTCGCCGAGGCGCTCCAGCGCCTCGGCGTGGCTGTCCCACTCGTCCTCCGGCCAGATCTCGTGCAACTTCATGCGCAGGAAGGTGGCGCGGCTGTAGCCGTAATGCTGGACCGCGGCGTCGTTGACGCTGAGGAACGCCTTGGTCTGCGCGTCGAACACCCACATCGGCATCGGGTTGCTGTCGAACAGCAGGCGGAACGAGGCGTCGCGCCGCTTCAGCGCGGTGACATCGGAGATCGTCAGCGAAACCACGTCGGCGAAGGCGGTGGCGCTGAGCCTGAGGTAGCGTCCCTCGCTCTCGATCTCGAGCTGCTCGCCGCGGCCGCTCAGAACGGCCTTGAACAGGAATTCCATCACCTCGGGCAGGGCCAGCAGCGTGCCGCCCTCGCCGATCCGTCGCCACAACAGGCTTCCGCTCGCAACCTTCAGCAGTGCGCCCGCGCTCTTGTTGTGATGCACGACCTGAAGGTCGAACGGCTTGCCGCCCGCATCGCGGAGCATCACGAGGGAGACCACCGCATCGTCGGTCGAGGAAAAGATCGCGTCGAGGAGATTGTATTGCGCGCCGCGCTCGTTGACATAGGCGCCGACCAGCGTCGCGCCCCAGCGCGAGGACGTCGGCAACGCCAGCACGTCGTAGGTCCTGACCATGCCGTCGCGCACACAATGCGCTCTTCCCCGGTGCGGCCGTCCGGTCGCAAGCGCGCTTGCCGCGGCTTCCGACAGCGCCGTGGCACAATCGGGCGACAGCTCGGCGACAGGAATATCCCAGGCTTCCTCGCCGAGCCATTTCTGCACGTAGCGTCCGCTGCGCGACAGTTCGAGCGCGCCATCGTTCTTCAGCAGCGCGATGTGGTCGGCAAGCCGTCCGAGACTGCCGAGCATCACGTCCTCATAGCGCGGCAACCGCTCGCCCGGCTTCAATGCCGCATGCCATTTGCGCTGAAGCACCGGGATGTCGTCAAACATTTCGGTGGCCGGCTTTCCCGACACCCTCTTCGCGGCATTCATGGCAGTCCCCAACGCACTTTGCCGGCGCATCCAATGCAGACGCGCTTAACGACGTGTAAAAAGCGCGCCGGCGCGGGTTCCGTTCGGCGATTATGACAGTTTTAAGTCAGGCGTTGGTTAGTGGGCGTTAGAGACTATGACAGCTGTGCAAAGGTGATGCTCTCGTGTCCCGGACGCGGCGCAATGCCGCAACGCGCTCTTGCATGGGCCCCGGCTCTGCAGCGCATCGCTTCGCGCGGCGCTGCGTCCGGGGCACGAGAGCGGAGTGTTCACGCGCGACTGCATCAACAGCGTCATTGCGAGCACAGCGAAGCAATCCAGAATCCCTCCGCGGAAAGACTCTGGATTGCTTCGCTGCGCTCGCAGTGACGGCGTTCGTGGTGGGCAGCGCAGTTCCTTAATTCACATTTCGCTCGCAGGCACACCTTCGCATCCTCGCGGCGCATCTCGCCCGAGCTTTGCCTGGTGGCTTCACCCTCTGTGAAAAGGGGCGCAGGGAAGACCGGGTGCCGGCCGGGCACCCACGGTCCACTGTGCGAAAGGTGGCAACGAAGAATTTGCACAGCGGCATACAGGTGAAGCCAAACATCCGGCCTTCCCTGCGCAGTGGTTTTACGGCTTATGTCGCGCTCTCCCCGGGGAGCGATGCACTATTGCCCCCGTCGCCTTGCGGATGACTGACGGTGCGAACCCGGTCGGGCCGCAACGTCACCGCAACACTTGGCGCACAGACCCCGGGCGCCAGGACCACACGATTTTGCCGTACGCTGATGGCACCGGTCGTATGCGCGACGACCCTGCTCACGGTTGCCCGCCCTGCAAGCCCGTTCGCGCCAACGCCATCTGCGTCCACCGCCGCCCGGCCCGCGTTCGTGACGATCGCGATACGCCCCTCTTCCTTGGGCCGGGTTGCGGCGACACATACGCCGTTTCCGAATTTCGGTAAAGCTGAATATTTTCGGCGAAGCGTCTTGACCGATGGTTTGGGTGTTCTGCCCGACCGGCAACGCAAAGTCTGGTAGCCCTGAAGTTGGCTCCACCCGGGCTGCTACGGGTGCGTGCCTGCCAACCGCTCGATCACCAGATCCAGCAGCGCGCGCAGGCGAGCCAGGCGCTTGAGGTCGCGGTGATAGCCGACGAAAGTATCGCGGCCGGGCGGCGACGTACCGATGTCAAGCGCGACGAGGCGGCGGTCGCGGTCGCCGAGCGGGCGGGGCAGCACCGCCAACCCGCCGCCGCTCGCGCAGAGCTCGGCCTGCGCCTGCCTGTTGTTGCTGCGCGAAGCGACTTCCGCATTGGGCAGCGCGCGTTTCAGCCAGGCTGCATCGGGCATATCGGCGAATTCGACGTTCATGGTCACGACGCGGACGCCACGCCCGTCGCCGGCGCGCGGCGGCTTGCTGCCCTTCTTGCCATAGAGCGCGTAGGGAATGTGCAGCAGCTTCCGGGAAATAATCTCCGGCTCGCTGAACGGCTTGATGCGGAAGACGAGATCGGCTTCGCGGCGCGGCAGGCTGTAGAGGCGCGCATCGGTCAGGAGCTCGACGGTCACCCTCGGATGACGCTTGCCGAAGGCGGCGATCACCGGCGCGAGCATCACCGTCCCGAACCAGTCCGACGACGACAGGCGCAAAAGGCCATCGAGCTGCGTCTCCGCGCCGGAGGCGTAACGCTGAAGGGCGAGCGCTTCCTCCTCGATCCGCTCGGCATGGCGCAGCACGGCGGTGCCCTCGTCCGTGAGGACGAAGCCGTCGGCGGTGCGCTGGAACAGCGTCTGTCCCAACGCCTGTTCGAGCGCGCGAAGCCGCCGGCCCATGGTCGGCTGGGTCTGGCCGATCTTTCGCGCGGCAGCCCCAAGCGTGCCTTCGCGCGCGATCGCCAGGAAGATGCGCAGATCGCTCCAGTCCATCGGAAGCCCTCATGCAATAATGCACGGTGATCGTACATCGTTGTTGCTTTCCATGCAAAAATTAATGGGCATATTGGAGGGCGACAACGGAGCAGAACGATCATGACCAAGCGATCGACAATGCGTGCAGCCGTACTGGAGGCGCACAACGCGCCGCTGCGGCTCTCGATCATCTCCACGCCCGAAATCGGCCCGCGCGAGGTGCTGGTCCGGGCGCGCGCGAGCGGGGTCAATCCGCTCGACACCAAGATCCACGCCGGCGCGGCGCCGCATGCGCGGCATCCGCTGCCTGCGATCCCCGGGATCGATCTCGCCGGCGTGGTCGAGCAGGTTGGGCACGACGTGACGCGGTTCAAGCCGGGCGATGAAGTCTATGGCATGACCGGTGGCGTCGGCGGCGTGCAGGGATCGCTGGCCGAATTCGCCGCTGTCGATGCCGACCTGCTGGCATCGAAACCCGCCAATCTCAGTATGCGGGAGGCGGCAGCCCTGCCCCTGATCTTCATCACGGCCTGGGAAGGCCTGATCGACCGCGCCTCGCTCGGGGCCGGCCAGAAGGTGTTGATCCATGGCGGCGCCGGCGGCGTCGGCCATGTCGCGATCCAGATCGCGCGCGCCTTCGGAGCGAATGTGTTCGCAACCGGCTCAGCGGCGCAGCGCGCCACGATCGAAGATTTTGGCGCGGTGTTCATCGACCGCAACACGCCTGTCGAAACCTATGTTGCGCAGCATACCGGCGGCCGCGGCTTCGACGTCGTCTACGACACCGTCGGCGGCAAGGTGCTCGACGCCTCCTTTGAAGCGGTGCGCCGCTTCGGCCATGTGGTGAGTGCGCTCGGCTGGGGGACGCACGCGCTTGCGCCGCTGTCGTTCCGCGCCGCAACCTATTCCGGCGTGTTCACGCTGCTGCCGCTGCTGTCGGGCGAAGGGCGTGCGCATCATGGGGAGATCATGATGGAAGCGACGCGCCTGGTGGAGGCGGGCAAGTTGGTGCCGCTGCTCGATCCCAGGCATTTTACGCTGGAGAATGTCGGCGACGCCTATGCGCTGATCCGCGATCACGCCGCGAAGGGCAAGCTGGTCGTCGACGTCTAGGCGAGCCTGTTGCCCGTTGGCGCCGCTAGTCCTCGCTGGACGCGGCGGAGCGGTTGCGCAGATAGGCCTGCGACAACAGAAAGAACAACGCGCGCTCGCCTTGATATTTGGCAGACGGCCGGGTGCGCTCGAAGCCGTCGGCAAATATCTTGCCGGACTGGTCGCACACCTGCCATCGCCAGCCAAACCGCTTGCGCCTCGTAAGGATCACTTCGAACATGCCGACGGGCTTGGTCCCTGCTCCTTGCCGGTCTCGCAGACGCACAGGCCTGCTCCGGCTACCCCCATTAGATGGATTCCCGACATATAACCCAGCGCGGTGGAAAGAGAATAAAATAGATGATCGGAAATTCGTATCGTGCACCAGAGTGTGACGAAGCCGCGGTGCGGGAATAAGCCCTGGTCAGCGGTGTTACCTCCGTCCCCGAGCGGCCATTTGGTCAAAACACGGGGGGCAGCGGCGAAGAGCGGTTGCTTCCGGCACCCGAGACCGATCTAGCGGTAACAAGAGATGCACAGCCGTGCGCTAGATGAGAACCAATCGTGCGGTGCGTCAAGTCAGGCTGCGCGCAGCGTCGCCTGGGTTCTAAAGCGCGATGCGATCAGTCGGAAAACCGCTACGCACTTTTCCGGATCATGCTTCAGCGCGCGACGACTTCGACTTCGCCGTCGACGCCGTTGACGACGTTGAAGCCGCGCTCGTAGACCTTGCCCTCGTTCTTGGCGATAGCGCGGTATTCGCCTTCGGAGAGCACGACGCGCGGGAAGGCGCCGATCGATTCCTTGATGACGTCGCCGCCGGGCGTCAGCACCGACCAGGCGGTGTTGGCGAGCGCCTCGCCGCCCCTGTCGCTGACCAGCTTGAGGGTGATGACGGCGGCGCGGTGGGTGATGGTGACGTCGGTGAGCTTGCCGGCCTGGACGCGGATGTCCGAGCGCACCACCGAATTGGCGTCGCCGTAGTTGGAGACGATGTAATAGGTGCCCTCCGGAATCAGCACGACGTCACCGGCGGCGACGTTCGGCACCAGCGATGCGCGCTCGCCGGATTCGAACTGGCTGCCCTTGTAGATCGCGAACGAGATCTGGTTCTGCGGAATGCGGCTGGTGCCGACGCGGCCCTCGATGCGCAGGCCGCCCGCCGGCAGCACGAAGGATTCGCGGTCCGTCTCCGCCTTCAGGGCGACGGTGCGCACCGCGCTGACGAGGCCGAAGGCAACATGCACGACGTAATTGCCGGGCGGCAGCACGATGTTGGGCGTGGCGTTGCGGTCCTCGCGGATCAGCTTGAAGGTGCCGTTCTCGTCGGGACGGTCGGCGAACACGCGCCAGACCAGGCCGCTGGTGATGGGCGGAGAGTCCTTGCCGTATTTCGCCGTCAGCGACAGCACGCCCTGGCCGGGCACGGCCGCGTTCAGCGGGGCGGCCGGTGGCACGGTCGTGACCGCGGGCGGCGGCATGCTGGGCGTCACGGGCTGCATCAGCGTCGGCGGCAGGCTTGGGGGTCCCGCGCTGGGGCCGGAGGGCGGCGCCAGGCTGACGGCGCCGCCGGGGTCGGGCACCGATGCCGGCGGTACCGGCGGCGGACGATCGGAGAAAAGCTGCGCCTGCGCAGCAGTTTGGCCTGAGGTAACGAGGCACGCAGCAAGGATCAGCGCCGGCAGCAGCCTGCCGCTGCGCCGCCATCCGATGATGCCGTCACCCCCGCGTGTCATACCCCCTGCTTTTCACTGAAAACGCGGCAAATTCAAGCCTCTGAAACCCCAGGAAATACGGCCTCGCGTACAATAGCTGGAACCTGATTGACGCTTGCGTGATTACCCCGGAGCCAGCCATCCATCGCCATACTCCCGCCCCGTGCCCTTCGCAAAGCGGCATAAACCATGCTTCACCCCTGATATGGCGGAGCACAGCAGCGGTGCCTAGTCTGGTGATACGGGCTGGCCTCGGCGTTAGGAGGGTTTCGGTGCTGGACAGATTGAAGGGTCGGGGCTCCAACGGCGAGAAGGTTGGACTCGGCAGCATTCGCCGGCCGGTCATCGGCCTTGCCCTCGGCGGCGGCGCGGCGCGCGGCTTTGCCCATATCGGCATCCTGAGGACCCTTCTTGCCAATGGGATCGTGCCCGATGTCGTGGTCGGCACGTCCATCGGCGCCGTGGTCGGCGGCCTCCACGCGGCCGGACGGCTCGATACGTTCGAGGAATGGGGGCGCAGCCTGCAAGGGATGCGCAACATCCTCGGTTATCTCGATATCCGTCTCAACGGCTCCGGCCTGCTCGGCGGCGAGAAGCTCGCGACCCGGCTCGAGGAGGCGATCGGGCAGATCCTGATCGAGGACCTGCCCATCAAGTTCGCGAGCGTCGCAACCGAGGTTCGCACCGGCCACGAGATCTGGCTGACACGCGGCCGCGTGGTCGATGCCATGCGCGCGTCCTACGCCCTGCCCGGCATCTTCGCGCCCGTGCTGATCGGCGACCGCTGGCTGGTCGACGGCGCGCTGGTGAACCCGGTGCCGGTCTCGGCCGCCCGCGCGCTCGGCGCCGAAATCGTCATCGCCGCAAATCTTTCCAGCGACATCTTCACCCATTCCACGACGATCTATTCGCACGGCGCGGTGCCGGCTCCGGTGGTGCCGGAGGCCGAGGAGCCGGTGGCCAAGCGGCGCTTCCCGCGCCTGTTCTCGCCCGAGAAGACGATGAAGCGACAGTTCTTCGGCGGCAATGGCCGGCCCGGCATCTCCTCGGTGATGGTGGATGCCTTCAACATCATGCAGGACCGCATCACCCGGGCCCGCCTCGCCGGCGATCCTCCCGACATGCTGATCACCCCGCGAGTCGGCCAGTTCGGCTGGTTCGACTTCCACCGCGCCGAGGACCTGATCGCACACGGCACGCGCGCAGCCGAGCGCGCGCTGGAGTCGATCCAGGAGGCGATCCACGTACTGGCCCCGCCGCCCGAAGGCGCGGCGCCGACGGCGCGGGAGTGAAGTCCGCTCAGGCCGTCTTGATGTAGTCGCGCAGGGCTTCCTGCTCGGCCTCGTATTCCTGGACCCGGCGCTTGACGATGTCGCCGATCGAGATCAGGCCGACCACCTTGCCGTTGTCGATCACGGGCAAATGGCGGAACTTGCCCGACGTCATCATCTCCATCAGCTCGGCCACGGTATCGGTCTCCTTGCAGGTCACGACCTTGCGGGTCATGACCTCCGAGACCGGCGCCTCCAGCACGCCGGCGCCGCGCTCGCCGAGCACGCGCACAATGTCGCGCTCCGACAGGATGCCCTCGAGCCGGCTCTGGTTCATCACCAGCACCGCGCCGATCTTCTTCTCAGCGAGCAGCTCGATCGCGGCGGCCAGCTTGGCGTCGGGCTCGACGCTCATGATCTGGTGGCCCTTGGTGTTCAGAATGGAACGTACCGTCATTGCAGCCTCCCTGAATCGGAGCCGTCCGCCCTTGAGGCGATCCGAACTTGTTCTTCGAGTCTTCAACTAACAGTTTTGGCGCCGGTTTCACGTTCAGGCGCGTTGCGAAACATCGCCGCTAGCAGCTTGCGGCTTCGAAACATTGTTCTCGCGGATGATGGATGAATTCGGGCCGCGCCGCAAGCGCCGCTTCAAATACGGTTTGAAATGTCCTGTGATGACGCATCCGCAGCATCGCCTCGAACGCGCGGCACGGGATCGAACAGGGCGAACAGCAGCAGACCGGCAAAGAAGCCGCCGATATGCGCCTGCCAGGCGACGCTCGTGGTCTCGGAATCGATCCCGATCGCGCCGACGCCGAAGATGATGTTGACGCCGAACCAAACGCTGAGGAAGCCGATCACCCGTCCGTCGCGCAGCGCGCGCGACAGCGGCAGCGCTGGAACTTTTGCGGCGGTATCGGCGTCCGAACGGCTGAACGACAGGAAGCTGCCGCGGACGAAGGCGAAGCGGATTGCGGCTGCCATCGCGCCCGACACCGAGGCCGAGGCGCCGATCATCGGCGCCACCGCATGCTCGTGGGTGATGAGATGGGCCAGCGCGCCGGCCGCCGCCGTCACCGCCAGGAAGACGTAGAACCTGACCGCGCCGAAGCGCCGCGCCAGCGCGCTGCCGAACGGCAGCAGCCACAGCACGTTGAAGCCGAGATGGGTCAGATTGGCGTGCAGCAGCGAATAGGTGACGAAAGTCCAGACCTTCGCCCCCGCCCCGCCCGGGATCTGCAGATTGAGCAGCGAGGAATCGTAGCGCTTCGGGATGAAGCCGAACACGTCGATGGTCCAGTTCTCGAGCTCCGGCGGCAGCAACACCCGCAGATGGATCACCGCCAAAAGCAGGATATAGGCGGTCAGCGCCGCGGGCAGCGTCAGGATCGGCTCGCGCGGAGCCTCCTCGACGACGGCAGGCACGTCCGGTGACGAATCTTGCGGGGAATCCAAGGCAGCTTCGCTTTCAGGCGCGATCGGAGCGGTAGGCTTGGAGATAGTCGCCTTTACCGTCCCTGCGCAAGTGCACAAACGGAAAAGGCAGGGCCCTGGGAAAGCCCTGCCTGTCCGTGTCGGTCTTCCGGTGGCCGGAGAGATAAGGAGTATCCCCACCCCTCCCCGCGGCCCGTGACCAAACTGTTTGACGCCCTGTGTACACGCCCTGCCGAGAACCTGGAGAAAGCGGCAAGGCTTGCGACCTCGGTCACCATAGCAGGCACGCGGCCGGCACAAAGCGCATAGTTAATTTAACGTTAACGACGCAAAGGCAGGCACAAGGGGGCCGAAAACGCCGCTGCGGCATGGACGCTGCAAATCCCCTCCTGCACAACAAGAGAAGGGATCGCGGGTGCACTGAAGCGGGACAGGTTTGTCCCGCGAGGTCGCGCCCGGGGGTTAGCGTTCAGACATGAAACATCCGTCGAGCCGCGCGTTCTTCGCGTATTGGAACAAGAAGCGCGGCACTGCGCGAGCCCCTGACCGGGCCGACATCGATCCGGCTGCGGTCCGCGGCCTGCTCGGCGACATCTTCGTGCTGTCCTGCGAGCCGAACCTCGGCTTCCCGTTTCGCGTCGCCGGCACGCGCGTCTGCGCGCTCGCAGGAACAGACCTCAAGGACCAGAGCTTTGCGGCGCTGTTCACTGACGCGAGCCGCAGCGAGATCGAGGAGATCACGACAATCGTCGCCGACGAGACGCTCGGCGCGATCGCAGGCGTCACCGCGGTGCGCGAGGACGGCAGCAAGGCGCATCTCGAACTGCTGCTGCTCCCCTTCAACGCCCGCCCGCACACGCCGGTGAGCGTGACAGGCGTGCTCGCGCCGTTCGACGACGAATGCGGCATGCTCTCCGCCTTCACCCTCACCTCCTGGCGCTATCTGCACCAGCCGGAGAAACTTCTGCCGCGCGCCATCCGCAAATTGCAGATCGCACGCGGGCTGATGGTTTACGAGGGGCTGAGATAGTCTCCGTCACCCGCCGCGCGACAAGCCAACGCGCGGATGGCGGTTTTTGCCGGATCTGCGTCATTCCTGATGTCGTCGCCAGCGGCTAGCTTCCGCCTTGCGTGAAGCAACGAGGATCGGGTGACACCATCATGATATGGCGCATTCTGGCGTGGTGTGGCGTCGGCTGCGTGGCACTGCTGGCGGCGATCGGTGGAACCTGGCTGTTCCTGCTGCCTGGCTCGCCGGCTCAAGGGACCGCGCCTGCGATATCCAGGGACGAGACCGAGGCGACGCTTGCGGCGTTGAAGCCGCCGAAGCGCAAACGTCCCCTGATCGCCATCGTCGGTATCAACGAGATGAGCGAGACCACCGACTATCTGATGCCGTACGGCATCCTCGCGCGCGCCGACGTCGCCGACGTCCTCACATTGGGGACGCAGCCCGGCCCCGTCGCGCTCTATCCCGCGTTGAAAGTGCAGCCGCACGCGACGATCGCCGAGTTCGATGCTGCGCATCCCGACGGCGCGGATTACGTCATCGTGCCGGCGATGAGCCGCGAAGACGATGCCGTGGCCCTGCAGTGGATCAAAAGCCAGGCCGGCAAGGGCGCGATCGTCATCGGCGTCTGCGTCGGCGCCATGGTCGTTGCCAATACCGGGCTGCTTGACGGCCGCCGAGCCACCACGCACTGGTATTCCGTGCGCGATCTGCAAAAGCATCCTGCGATCCGCTATGTCGCGGACCGCAGGCTGGTGGTCGACCGCGGCGTCGCGACGACGACCGGCATCACCGCATCCATGCCGATGGCCCTGACCCTGGTCGAGGCCATTGCCGGCCGCGCCAAGGCGCAAGCCGTCGCCCGCGACATCGGACTTGCGGAATGGGATGCGCGCCACCGCAGCGAAGCCTTCCGGTTCACACGCCCCTTTGCACTGACGGCGATCGCCAACACGCTCGCATTCTGGAACCGCGAGCAACTCGGCATCGCGCTGACGCCTGATATCGACGAGGTGTCGCTTGCGCTGATCGCCGATGCGTGGTCGCGCACCTATCGCTCGCACGCCCTCACCTTCGCCGCCACGGCGGAGGCACGGACGAGCCGCAGCGGCCTCCGCATCCTGCCGGACAGGATCGCGGCCGACTGGCCGGCACAGCAGACGCCGCCGGCCGCCGTCGATCTGCCGCCGGCGCGAGCGCTGGACCAGACGCTGCAATCCATCGATGCGCGCTACGGGCCGCGCACGGCCGACTTCGTTGCGATGCAGCTCGAATATCCGAGATGACGGCGCGGCAATACGTCGGCTGTCGCGTGCAACGGCCGACGCACCGTGTTTGCGCAGGGCGTCGTTACGGCGTCGCCAGATGCCAGGCGCCGTTCAAGAAGCCGTCGCCGGTGACGTCGCCGGGTTTCTGGTCCTTGGCGAAGGTGTAGAGCGGCTTGCCCTTGTAGGCCCACTGCCTGGAGCCGTCGTCGCGCGTGATGATGGTGTAGCCGTCGCCGGCGGCGTCGCCCGCCTCGGCCTTCAGCACCGGCCAGTTCGTCGCACATGGACCGTTGCAGGCCGACTTGCCGTCCGCATCCTTGTCGAAAGTGTAGAGCGTCATGCCCTTGGCATCGGTAAGCACGTTGCCCTTGTCGGTCTTGCCCGTCTTGGTCGGCGGGGCGGCGAAGGCGGCGGGAACGATCGCGAGCGATATTGCCAGCGCGAGCGCGAGGCGGAACGAGGACGTCATGATATCTCCTGTCATGCAATTGGCCTGCATGGGTAGGACGCCGCACGCGGCCTCGTATTCCTCGGACCGCAGAAAGAAATTTTTCGCTGCGCGCGCCAACGCGGCGGAATAAACTGGAGCAACCGGAGACGTAACGACGGATCGACATGAGCAAGCCGCACTGGCGTCCCGCGCACACCTCCGATCTGCCCGCGATCAGCGCCATCGCGGCGCAGATCCATCCTGATCTTCCGGAACGCCCCGAGGTGTTCGCGGAGAAGATGCGGCTCTATCCCGACGGATGCCGCGTGCTTGTCGCCGGCGACGAGATCGCCGGCTACGGGCTCGCACATCCCTGGAAGCAGCATCAGATCCCGCCGCTCGATCGTTTCCTGGAACGACTCCCCGAGTATGCAGACTGTCTCTACGTGCACGATATCGCAGTGCTGCCGGATCGGCGCGGCGGCGTTGCGCGCGCCTATGTGACCGGGGTCGCGGAGCTGGCGCGCGCCTCCGGCATCGCGACGCTCGCGCTGGTCTCGGTCTACGCCACGCGGCCGCTGTGGGAACGTCTCGGCTTCCGTGCCGTGGCGGCGGATGCGTCGCTGCAGGCGAAGCTGGCCTGCTACGGAGAAGGCGCGACCTATATGTTGCGCGACCTCGCTGCGACGTAACATCCCGCCCCGGGCTCACGCGGGCGTGAAACCGCCTCCTCGAACCGAGTCAGATCAGCCTCCGTCGAAAGTGCGTGTGCGAGCCCTTCCGGTCTCGCCGAACCGAGGCTGGAGAATATCCATGAAGCTCACATTGTCGAAAGTTGCTTTAATCGCATGCGTTGGGACGGCCGCGTTCACCGCGACCAGCGCCACCGCGGCGCAGTACCGGACGTATGGCTGCGACACCGCGTTCTTCGAAGGCTGCGGCGTCCTGATCGAGACGCCAGGAGGCAAAACGCGCCCCAGCACCATCCATCGTGATACCTCGCCGATCTACATGAAGCAGACCGATCCCCGCTACAGCTCGTCCATGCGTGATGCCGGCGGTGGTGGCGGAGGCGGAGGTGGTGGTGGTGGTGGTGGCGGCCGCTGAGCCACACCTGCCTTTTCAGATGATGTCGCCGGAGCGATCCGGCGGCATCATTGCAGTCTGGGCTGATCGGTGGCCGATCAGCCTCGCCGTTTCTTCTTGGTCTTCTTTCCAGGCGCGCCCTTTGCGTGCCACGGCGTGACCGACGGCTCTGCGGGGCCCGGCCTGCTCTTGTGCTTCTTCTTTCCGAAAGAAGACGGAGCCTCGTCGAATTTCGGCCCGCGCTCGCTGTGAGGCTTGCTGCGCAGCTTGAACTCGCTCTTGTCGCGCGGACGATCGTCGCGCTGTTCGCGATGATCGCTGTCGCGGTTCTCGCGCCGGGGCGCGTGGGACCGCTCTTCCGCAGGCGCCTGTTGCTGCGGCGCGCCCGCCATCGGCTCGAGGCGGATATTGTCTTCCTTGTCCGGACGCTTGATCTTGGCGGCAAAGGACTCTGCGACCCGCTCGGAGATTTCAAACTCGGTCGTGGTGTCCATGATCTTGATGGCGCCGATATCGCCCTTGTCGATGCCGCCACGACGGCAAATCATCGGCAGCAGCCAGCGCGCTTCCGCATTCTTTCGTCGTCCGATGTTGGCGCGGAACCAGACGGTGGCCTCGCCCATGCCGTGACGCGGCGAGGATTTGCCTGGTTTCGATCGCTGCCCCACAGGGCGATCATCGCCGCGTGAGCTGCGGCCATCGTCGCGCGGCGTGCGAACATTGTCGCGACCGCGATCGTCGCGCGGCCGGCTTGCTCGCTCGCCGGGATCGAGGATGTCTTCGGGCGACGGCAGCCTTGCGCGATAGAGCCGCGCCAGCGCGGCGGCGATGTCCTCCGCCGAGCGTTCGGCCAGCAGCGCCTGCGCCAGCACCAGATCGTCTGCCGTCGTCTCCTCGGTGAACAGAACGTCCTTCATGCGCTCATGATCGAGCTTGCGGATTTCGTCCGCCTGCGGCGCGGTGCCCCAATTGGCGTCGACCCCTGCCAGATCGAGCAGCAGCTCCGCGCGCCGCCGCCGTGCCGGCGGCACCAGCAGGACGCTCGTGCCCTTGCGTCCGGCGCGCCCGGTGCGGCCCGAACGGTGCTGCATCACTTCGGCGTCGTTGGGCAGGTCGGCGTGGATGACGAGGTCGAGGCTCGGCAGGTCGATGCCGCGGGCGGCGACGTCGGTCGCGACGCAGACGCGGGCGCGTCCGTCGCGGAGCGACTGCAGCGCCATGGTGCGCTCGTTCTGCGTCAATTCGCCCGACAGCGCGACCACGGAGAAACCGCGTTCCAGCAGTGCCGCCTGCAAATGCCTGACGTGATCGCGCGTGCTGCAGAACACCAGCGCGCTCGGCGCTTCGTAGAAGCGCAGCACGTTGACGACCGCATGCTCGGCATCGGCAGGCGCGATCCGGATGGCGCGATACTCGATATCGGCGTGGCCGCCTTCGTCGCCGGCGACTTCGATCCGGAACGCCTGCTGCTGATATTGCTTGGCGAGCGCGACGATGCCGCGCGGGAACGTCGCCGAGAACAGCAGGGTGCGGCGCGTCTCCGGAGTGGTCTTGAGGATGAACTCCATGTCCTCTCGAAAACCGAGATTGAGCATCTCGTCGGCCTCGTCGAGAACGACGACCTTCAATTCCGAGATGTCGAGGCGGTTACGCCGCAGATGATCGCACAACCGGCCGGGCGTCCCGACGACGATGTGGGCGCCGGCCGCAAGCTCGCGCTGCTCGCGGCGCGGGTCCATGCCGCCGACGCAGGAGACGACGCGCGTGTCCGCATGCTGGTAGATCCAGGAGAGTTCGCGCTGAACCTGCATCGCGAGCTCGCGGGTCGGCGCCACGATCAAGGCGAGCGGTGCGGCTGCCCGCCCGAACCGCTCGGCATCGCCGAGCAGGTCCCTGGCCATGGCGAGGCCATAAGCGAGGGTCTTGCCGGAGCCGGTCTGGGCCGAAACCAGGAGGTCGCGGCCGGCAGCTTCGTCCGCGAGCACGGCGAGCTGAACGGGGGTCGGTGAATCGTAATTCCGCTCGGCCAAAGCACGGGCGAGCGGCGGGGTCAGGGCCGGAAAAGACACGGGATGGAGAACCTTGGTTAATTCAGGCGCGGAACGGTGATCCGGCGAACCTGAGCTGCATGCACGGCGAACGGCCTGGCCGCACGCTGGCGATTTGATCTGGGCGCTCTTTACGCCAAGCGCCGGCAGATCGCCATGCCTATGTTGCATGGCTTGACGGCAAGCACACCGCGCCCGAAGGTTGTAGTAGATGCCTACCGCCACCTCCATTAACGTGACACCAACCGGATCTCATGGGAACGACCGCGTGACGCCCTCCGTCAAACGCAGCTGCGGCGACTGCACGCTCTGCTGCAAGGTGATGGCCATCGAGGCGCTGGCCAAGCCCGCAAATGCCTGGTGCCAGCACTGCAAGCCCGGCCGCGGCTGCGCGATCTACGCCGCGCGGCCGGGTGAATGCGAGGACTTCGCCTGCCTGTGGCTGGTCAACGATCTGCTCGACGAACGATGGAAGCCAAGCCGGTCAAAGCTCGTCGTGACCACCTCGGAGGACGGCATCGAAGTCCGGTGCGACCCGGGCTCTCCCAACGCCTGGCGCAAGGAGCCTTACGCCGGCGACATCCGCGCATGGGCGGCGGAAGGCGAGCGCAACGACATGACGGTGGTCGTGATTGCCGGCCAGCGCTTGATCCTCGTCACCCCGGATCGCGAGTTCGATCTCGGGATCGTGGGATCGGACGAGCGGATCGTACGCGAGCTCGAGGGCACGAAGGTGGTGGATGCGAGAGTGGTGAGGGAGAGCAATGGACTGGATGCGAGCCCTTGCCGCATCGGAGATGCGATCCCAAATCGAGCCTGACGGAAGAACAAGACCGAGGGACACATGACCGACGGAATATCGCTTGCCGGCAAGCTCGCGACCTTTGACGATTTCTGGTCGCCGCGCACGGTCACGACCTTCAACGATTGCGACGTGATGGTGGTGAAGGTGAAGGGCGAGTTCACCTGGCACAAGCACTACGACACCGACGATTTCTTTCTCGTGCTTAAGGGCACCCTAGACATCGAACTGCGGGATCGGACGGTGACGCTCGGTCCAGGCGAACTCTACGTCGTCTCCAAAGGCGTCGAACATCGCCCGGTAGCCCGCGAGGAGGTTCATCTTCTGCTGATCGAGCCGACCGGGACGCCGAACACCGGCGACAAGGCAACCGCGGCGGCGCGCAAGCTCGCATAGAGGGCCACTTGCTCGGCGTCATTGTTCGTGCACTCAGATCTCCGCGTACACCTCGAGCAGATTGCCGTCGGGATCGCGGAAGAACAGCGTGCGATGCCCGAAGGACTGGTCCATCGGCGGCGACAGCAGCGCCACGCCTTGCCGCAGCAGTTCATCGGCGCATTGATCGACCTCGGCGGCGGAGACCTTGAAGGCCAGTTGCAGCGAGGCGCTGCCCGGCGGGATCGGCGCATCGGAGGCAGTCCGGCTCGGCCTCGCCAAGGCCAGCGTGTTGCTGCCCAAGCCGTATTCGATCCAGTTCGGCGACAGTTCGCGCAGCAGCGGGAAGGCGAGGACATCCTCATAGAAGCGGCGCATCTCGGACATGTCGCGCACGAAGATGACGGTGTAGTCGATCGCGCGGATGGCGCTGAAGGGGGAGCGCCGGGCTGATTCGGGTGTCTTTTCGTCGGTCATTTCGTCACTTAAATCCAAACTCCGAGTTGTCGCCCGCATGAGCGAAGCGACATATTGGCAGTCCCCGATAGGAACTAAGTCGGATCTATACTTACGAAATCCACCTTGGCCTCATCTAGCATCTGCCGCGCAATTTGCCCGCTCTTGTCCCACTTGGAATCAGTTCCTTCCTTGGGAAGCTGAGCAACCACCCGCGCTATGCCAGATTGAATAATCGAACCTGCGCGCACCGCGCGCAAATCGGCTTTCCAAAAACGAAGATCCAACCACCTCTAGCTCTGCCCCCAGCACCCAGGATCGCGTTTTCTTCCGCATGAACCACCATCTCCAGCTTCGTATCGCGGTCTGCGTATCGTTCGGCGGAATCCTCAACCATTTTCGGAAAACCATTATATCCGACTGCCGCTATTTGCCCTTGAGCGTCCACTATAACTGCGCCAACTTGAGCATTCGGATCCTTCGACCATTGCGCAGCGAGCTTTGCGACATCAAGAAATCTATCATCCCACTTAGTGAGGGTCATCCGCTGTCTCCATTCCATATTTCAGTACTCAGTCCGCATGAGCGAAGCGACATCCGGGAAGGCTTCGGCGAAGGCCCCGGATGTCGCTTCGCTCATCCGGGCTACAGATTTGTCTATCGCAGCAGGCCGCCACCATAACGCAGCTCAAAAAGCGGTGTACCATCGTGCCGAGCAATCGTCTCGATGCCGTGAAACCGATCGAGCGCGCCTTCGACCTCATTGCGATAGACCATCCCCGCCTGTTCGAACCGACGCGGTCCGCGGTACGGCTCTTCGACAGGCACGTCCAGCAACGCCTGACGCAGGAATTTGTAAATGGCGAGGAAAGTGTCGCGATCCCTAATCTCCCCACGAACGCCGCCGCTGTAGCTCATCGACCAGATGACGCGCTCGTCCCGCGATACGGTCTCCTGCCCGACGAAAAAAACCATCCCGAAATAGATATCGCGATAGGCATAAGGCGGCGCGCGATGCTCAAGCTGCTTGGAGCCGGTAAGCAGCGGCGCAGCCACGGTCGCGTCGTCGTCGAGACCCGCATAAGTGCGCCGCTTGGCTTCGACCAGAAATGCCGCGAGATCGGGCGGGATGGACGGCATTGTCTATTCCACCAGCTCCGGCCACGGCACGATGGTCGACTTCACCGTCTTCATTGCCATCGCATCCTTCACCGCCTGCGCGACGCCTTCTTCGGTGAACGGATAGATCGTCTGCATCTTCAGCCAGGGATACTTCTTCGCCGTGCGGTAGAGCATGTCGACGCCGAGCGGCAGGTCGTTGCCGGTGAAGCCCCAGGATCCGAGCACGTTGAGATCCTTGGTGCAGATGCGGTGCCAGGAGGTGTCGATCGAGCCGGCGTCGGTGAACTGGCCCATCTCGACATAGGTGCCGCCGTCGCGCAGCATCTCGATGCCTTCGGGACCGGCGGTCGGATGGCCCGAGCAGTCCATCACGAGATCGGCGCCGAAGCCGCCGACGATCTCCCGTACGCGCGCGATGCGCTCCTGCGGCGACTTGAGGTCCTCGATGTTCACCGTGGCTTCCGCGCCGAATTCGCGCGCGAGCTTGAGCCGCGGCTCCTCCGGCGCGCCGACGCAGACGACGCGCCCTGCTCCCATCTCCCTGGCGGCCGCGACCGCCAGAATGCCGATCGGGCCCGAGCCCTGGATCACCACCGTGTCGCCCCAGCTGAAGCCGCCGGCGCGCGTCGCACGATTGAAGGCGCGGATGCAGGAGGTCAGCGGCTCGGACAGTGCGCCGAGTCGCAGGGACATGTCGTCGGGCAGCTTGTAGATCTTGGTGCCCGGCAGCATGTCGAGATCGACATAGACATATTCGGCCCAGCCGCCCCACAGGTGCGGCGCCTTGTCGAAGCCGAGATAGCGGCCGTAATAGACCGGCGTCAGGCACTTGTTCGCGGTCTGCGGATAGTGAATGCAGTAGTAGCAGCGGCCGCAGGGCATCAGCGGCGGGATCATCACCTTCGAGCCGGCCTGAAGCGGCTTGCTCATGAAATCCTCGGTGAACTCCTCGCCGCATTCGACGATGACGCCGCCGAGCTCGTGTCCCAGCGTGAACGGCCAGGGCAGCGGCTTCGGCCAATGTCCTTTGAGGATGTGCAGATCGGTGCCGCAGACCCCGCAGGCACCGACCTTGATCAGCGCAGCCCTCTTGCCGACCTTCGGCCACGGCACGGTCTTGATGATGGGCTCCGAGCCGGGACCGGCGTGGGTGCAGACGCGGATGGATTCCATGGCTGTTTCCTCGATGCCCGCTTGTTGTGATTTGTGGTGCGGGCGTATCGCGAAGCTATCATAGCTCAGCCAGCGAAGGCGGAAGTGGCCTATGTGACCGGCGCACCCTCGTTGCGCTGCAGGCGCCCGCACTTCGGCAAGATATTTGCAACGACGCAAGCAGTGCCACAGCGATTCCATGTCGAGGAACCCATGACCGAGAACATACGCGCACTCTTCGATCGCTGGGAACGGGTTTGGCATGAGGGACGATTTGACCTCATCCCGGACTGTGTGGGATCGCATTACATCCGTCACGACGAGAGAGGCGACCGGACCGTCACGCGAGACGAGTATGCTGCGGAATTGCACACGGTGCACCAAGACCGGCCCGGAATCCGCGTCGTCGTGTATGACCATTCTTTCTCGACTGACCGCGCGTGGTTCCGATTTGCATTCGTTTGGCCCGATCCCACGACCGGCGAGAAGCGCAGCCGCGCCGGCATGCAAAGCTACCGTATCGAAGGCGGCAAGCTGGCCGAGACCTGGATCACGATGCTTAATCTTGGGACTGCATGGGCCGACGAGCCCCAGATCAGCTGGACCCGCCGCAAGACGTGAGGAGAGATCGAGTTCGGGGCGCCGCTCGTCCGCCCGTCGCGATTTTCGGCGCCGGAGCACGGTCGATAGCGCGACGAAGTCACGGCTGCCATGCAAGGCATGGCTGGTCTTGTCGACGTGCAAAGTCTTGAGCCGTCGCCAGCGAACGTGTAAGGCCCGAGCAGTCCCGCCCAGGTGCTCGCTTGAATCCCCTCCCCCGAAATCCCGTGGCCGCATCCGGATCGTTTGCGGCGATGAAGTCCGCGCCCTACCGGCTCCAGTTCACCGCCTACGTGCTGGCGATGATGGCGGACAATATCGAGCATGTGATCAGCTATTGGGTGGTGTTCCAGAAATTCCATTCGCCGACGCTGGGGGGATTCGCCGTGCTGTCGCACTGGCTGCCGTTCCTCTTGTTCTCGGTCGCGGTCGGCGGGCTGGCCGACCGGTTCGACCCGCGCCGCATCATCCAGTGCGGCATGCTGCTGTTCATCATCGCCTCCGCCGGATGGGGCTTCTTCTTCCTCACCGACACGATCCAGATGTGGCACGCGATGCTGCTCCTGGTGATCCATGGCTGCGCCGGTGTCCTTTGGCAAACCCCGAACCAGCTCCTGCTCTACGACCTCGTCGGCCCCGCCGACCTGCCGAGCGCAGTGCGGCTCAACGCGATGGCGCGCTATCTCGGTATCCTCGTTGGGCCGGCGGTCGGCGGCGTGATCATGCTGACGCTCGGGACCTCGCACGGCATCATCTTCAACACGCTGTTCTATCTGCCGATGCTGCTCTGGCTGTTCTGGGCGCCGGCGCGCGACAAGGCCACGGCCGTGCGGCGCTTCGCGGTCCGCGGATTCGCCGACATCGTGCTGACCATCCGCGCCATCGGCCCCCAGCCGGTGCTGTCGGCCATGACTTGGCTTGCCGGCCTCACCTCCTTCATGATCGGCAACGCCTATCACGCCCAGATGCCGGGCTTTGCCGGCGATCTCGGACATGGCGATCCCGGCGTCTCCTACAGTGTGCTGCTCGCGGCCGATGCGGCCGGCGCAGTGCTCGCAGCAATCGCGCTGGAATCCTGGGGGCGCCTCAAGGGGACGCCGCGCATCGCGATCGCGCTTGCGATGCTGTGGAGCGTGGCGCTGCTCGGCTTCGCCCTGGTGCCGGTCTATCCGGTCGCGATCGCGCTACTGTTCTTCGCAGGCTTCTTCGAGCTCTCTTTCAACACCATGGCGCAGGCGCTGGTACAATTGAGCGCGCCGCACGACATCCGCGGCCGGGTCGTCGGCCTCTACAACATGGCAGGGCTCGGCATGCGGGCCTTCAGCGGCATCACGGTCGGGGTATCAGGCGCGGCGATCGGCATCCACTGGTCGCTCGGCCTGTCGGCCGCCGTGCTGCTGGCGCTGCTGGCTCTGCTGTATCAGCGCGCGGCGAAGGGGGCATGAGGGCGCAGCGTTACGACACAGCCGATTGACTCCGGCGTCTCCCCACCGCACGCTCGAGACCTTTGGGAGATGAGGCATTGCGCAATCGCTGGGGCATTCTTGCGATCCTGTTTGTCGTGCGCCTCACCATCGCGTTCCAGTTCCAGAGTGTTGCGGCGGTCGCGCCGCTGCTGCAACAGACCTTCGGCGTCGGCATCGCCGATATCGGCATCCTGATCGGGCTCTATTTCGCGCCGGGCGTGGTGCTTGCGCTGCCGGGCGGCGCCATCGGCCGGACCCTCGGCGACAAGCCGACGACGATTGCCGCGCTGCTGCTGATGACGGCGGGCAGCCTCGTCATGGCCGTCACAGACGTCTGGAGCGTGCAGATGGCGGGCCGCCTCGCCGCCGGCGCCGGCGGCGTGCTGCTGACGGTGCAGCTCACCAAGATGGCCGCCGACTGGTTCGCCGGAAAGGAGATCGCGACCGCGATGGCGATCTTCGTCAATTCCTGGCCGGCCGGCGTCGCGATCTCGCTGCTGGTGCTGCCGGCGATCGGCACCGGCCTTGGCGCGGGCGCCGTGTTCCTGTCCGTGGGCGCACTGACCGCGATCGGCATCCTGCTGATCACGTTCTACCAGCCGCCGCCGGGAGCAGGCGCCGGCGCTGCCGGCTCAGGCCGGCTCGATCCGCTGGCGCTGCTGGCGGTGATCGTCGCAGGGCTCATCTGGGGCCTCTACAATGTCGGCTTCGCCATGATCTTCTCGTTCGGCCCGACGCTATTGGCCGAGCGCGGCTGGAGCATCGCCGCGGCGGGCTCGGCGATCAGCCTCGTGATGTGGCTGTCGGTGATCTCGGTGCCATCAGGCGGCTATCTCGCCGACCGCTTCAAGCGACCCTTTATATTGGCGATCGGGGCCAGCCTCATCGTGGCGGGACTGCTGGCCTGGCTGCCGCGATCGGACGCGGTGATCACCATCCTGGTCCTGATCGGCCTCATCGGAGGCCATCCGGCCGGGCCGATCATGAGCCTCGCCGCCCGCGTGCTCGCCCCGGACACCAGGGCGATCGGGATGGGCGTGTTCTATACCTTCTTCTATGCGGCGATGATGCTGGGGCCAGCGGTGGCGGGTCGGCTCGCCAAATCGGCCGGGACCGCGGCGGTCGCGCTCGACCTCGGCGCACTGGCGGTGCTGGCGTGCCCGCCCCTGATGTGGCTTTTCGAACGCATTGTGTCTGTCCGTTGCCGCCGCGCCCAATCCTAACGCGACATTAACCCTATGCACCTTAGGGTCGTGCCGGACTCCGCCAGGCGGGGGGTCGGGTTGTGAAAATGGCGTTGGCGAACAAAAAATTTCTTCCGGCCGCCGAGGAACGTCGGCGTTTCCAGCGGGTGAAGGTGCACCTGCTCGGCCGTTACATGCTGCCGGACCGCCGGGAATTCCCCTGCCAGGTGATCAACATGTCGCCGGGCGGCCTCGCTTTGCTCGCGCCCGGCATCGGCAATGTCGGCGACCGCGTGGTCGCCTATCTCGACCATATCGGCCGCGTCGAGGGCAAGATCACCCGCATCATCGACAACGGCTTCGCCATGACGATCGGCGCGACGCCGAGGAAGCGCGACAAGCTCGCGGCGCAGCTGACCTGGCTCGCCAATCGCGACATCCTCAACCTGCCGGAGGACCGCCGCCACGACCGTATCGTGCCGCGCAACCCCATCGCGGTGCTGACGCTCGAGGACGGCACCAAGATGACGTGCCGCATCATCGACCTCTCGCTGTCGGGGGCCGCGATCGCCGCGGAGAACCGCCCGCCGCTGAAATCGACGGTTCTGCTCGGCCGGGTCCAGGGCCGCGTGGTCCGAAACATCGAAGACGGCTTCGCGCTGGAGTTCCTGCACGAGCAGCCGATCGAGACACTCGAAGAGAGCGTTACCGCGCGGTAAAGCGCGCGGACGCGAAAACCTCATTATTTCCAATCTGGAAGGCGGCCTCCGGGATGCGGACGCCGCCTTTTTCACGTCCCGCGACGGCCGCCTTGCGGTTAACGCGTCGGTCGCGATCGGGCGCGAATGCCGCTTCTGCCAGCGTTTCCGCGTTAATCGGTAAAATTTGAATCGATTGCAGTCATATCGAATTTTATTCGAATTCGATTCAAGTATAGATCGAATTCGCCGCGCTTTTTACTTGCATTCGTCTCGACTTGACTTGGTTGACTTAGCGGCAACTCAAAAGCTCCGTGCGAAACGTGGTCCCAACAAGAAACGGGGACCGCAATGTTTGACTTCAGGGGACAGGGGAAGAGGCTGGCGCTGGCCGCCATGCTCTTCGGGATCAGCGCGACGGCGCAGGCCGGCGAAAGCCGTCTGCTCTACGCGAGCCTCGGCGACACCACGCGTGCGCCGATCGGCTGGGTCGAGTTCTGCGCGGACAATGCCGCCCAGTGCCAGGGCGCACCGATGCAGCCGCGCGACATCGTGATGTCGCAAGCCGCATGGCGCGACCTCGTCAAGGTCAATCGCTGGGTCAACGAGACCGTCAAGCCTTTGACCGACCAGGAGCACTGGGGCGTGATCGAGAAGTGGTCGCTGCCATCAGACGGCTACGGCGACTGTGAAGACTACGTGCTGTTGAAGCGCAAGATGCTGATCGACGCCGGATGGCCGCGCCAGGCCCTGCTGATCACCGTCGTGCGCGACAAGAAGGGCGAAGGCCACGCGGTGCTGACGGTGAAGACCGACAAGGGCGAGTTCGTTCTCGACAATCAAAACGAGAACGTCGTCGCCTGGACGGAGACCGGCTACCGCTTCGTCAAGCGCCAGTCGCAGAGCGATCCCAACGTCTGGGTCTCGCTGGGCGATACCAAGCCGGCGGTCTCCACCGCCAGCGCGAAGGATCAGTAGAAACGAGACAACGAGTTACGCGGCCCGGTCACATCCCCACCCCTCCCCGTCCCAGACCGGTTCGCGCGCGCCCAGCCATCCCCCAATGGCTGGGCGCAACTTTTTGGGCTATGCCGGCACTGTCTCGGCGGCAGCCGGAGCCGCCGCTGGCCGCGCGATCAGGGCGTAAGCGACCGGCACCACGAACAGCGTGAACAGCGTGCCGATCGACAGTCCCGTCGCGATCACGAGGCCCATGTTGTAGCGCGACACCGCGCCCGCTCCGCTCGCGGTGATCAGCGGAACGACGCCGAGCACCATCGCCGCGGTCGTCATCAGGATCGGCCGCAGCCGGATCGCCGCGGCCTCGATGATCGCCTCCGTCGCCGCCTTGCCCTCGAGGCGCAGTTCGTTGGCCACCTCGACCATCAGGATGCCGTGCTTGCTGACGAGGCCCATCAGGGTGAGCAGCCCGACCTGGGTGTAGATGTTGAGGCTCGCGCCGCCGATGCCGAGGCTGATGAAGATCAGGGCGCCGGCCAGCGACATCGGCACCGACACCAGGATGACGATGGGATCGAGGAAGCTGTTGAACAGCGCGGCGAGCGCCAGGAAGATGATGATGACGGCGAACGCGAACGTCGTGACGAAGCCGCCCGACTCCTGCTCGAGCTGCCGCGAGGCACCGCCGAAATCCACCGTGTAGCCGACCGGCAACGTCTTCGCGAGACCCTTCAAGGTCGCCAGCGCGCTGCCCATGGAGACACCGGGCATCGCGACACCCGAGATCGTCGCCGCATTGATCTGCTGGAAGTGGTTGCGCGACTGGGGAACGGTCTTCTTCTCGAGATGAGCCACCGTCGACAGCGGCACCATGGAGTTGTCGCCGACGCGGATGTAGTAGCCGAGCAACTGGTCGCTGGTCAGTCGCTGGTTCTGCACCGCCTGGGGAATAACCTTGTAGGACCGGCCGTCAAGGCTGAAATAATCGAGATAGTTGCCGCCCAGCATGGTGGCGAGCGCACCGCCGAGGTCGCTCATCTTCAAGCCGAGGGCGCCGGCCTTGTCACGGTCGAACACGACCATGGTCTGCGGCCTGTCGACCTTCAGATCCGTATCGAGGAAGATGAACTGGCCGGTCTTGAGCGCCTCTGCCATGAAATTCCGCGAGACGGTGTCGAGCTCGTTGAACGAGCCGGTCGTGCCGATCGCGAACTGGATCGGAAGCCCGTTGCTGCCCGGCAGCGGCGAGGGCTGGAACGCGACCGAGCGCGTGCCGGCGATGGTGTTGAGTAGGCTCTGGAACTCCGGCTGGAGCGTCTTCGTGGTCAGCACGCGCTGCTCCCAGGGCTTCAGCACCCAGCCGCTGATCACCTGGGTCGAGGTGTCGATCTGGAACACGGTCGCCGTCTCGGGGCGCTCGGCCACGAGCTCGTAGAGCTGCCGGCCATAGAACTGCCGCTGCTGGAGCGTTGCGGACGGAGCCGAGTATGTCAGCGAGAGCACGACGCCCTGATCCTCGTCCGGCGCAAGCTCGCTGGTCGAGGTCGCATAGAGCCACGGGATCGCGGCAAGCAGCAGCAGCGCGAACACGGCCACGACCGGCTTCATGCGGAAAACGGCCTCGAGCCGGCGACGATAGGCGCTCGAGAGCCGCTCCAGCACGTGGTCGATCGCGCGCACCAGGCGCGCTTCCCAATTGGTCGCATCGCGCTCGGTCTTGCGCAGCAGCCAGGCGCAGTTCATCGGCGACAGCGTCAGCGCGATCACCGCCGACACCGTGACGGCGCCGGCCAGGGTGAAGGCGAACTCGGTGAACAGCGCGCCGGTGAGGCCGCCCTGGAATCCCACGGGCACGTAGACCGCGATCAGAACCACGGTCATGGCGATGATCGGGCTTGCCAGCGCGCGTGCGGACTGGATCGCGGCCTCGACCGGCGCGACACCTTCGTCGATCAGCCGGTGCACGCTCTCCACGACGATGATGGCGTCATCCACCACGAGCCCGATGGCGAGCACGAGTGCGAGCAGGGTCAACAGATTGATGGAAAAGCCCATCAGCAACATCAGCCCGAATGTTCCGATCAGCGACAGCGGGATCGCGATGACCGGAATCAGGACCGATCGCCACGAGCCCAGGAACAGGAACACCACCACGATCACGATCAGCACCGCTTCCACCAGCGAATGCACGACCTCCTCGATCGAGGAATTGACGAAATCGGTGGAGTCGTAGAGCACCTCGCCGACGAGCCCGTTCGGAAGCTGCGCCTTGATGTCCGGCAGCACCGCCTTCACGCCGTTGATCACGTCGAGCAGGTTGGCCGTCGGAGCGGTCTGGATGCCGATATAGACTGCCGTCTTGCCGTTGAACTTCGTTTCGCTGTCGTAATCGTCGTTGCCGAGCGTGACATTGGCGACGTCGCGCAGGCGGATGATGGCGCCATTGACGGTCTTGACCACGAGGTTGCGGTACTGCTCCAGCGAATGGAGGTTGGTCGAGGCGGCGAGGTCGACCTGCACCAGGCGCCCTTTGGTGGAGCCGAGGCCCGAAATATAGTCGTTGCCGGACAGGGCCGTCGAAACGTCGCTCGCGGTGAGGCCGTAGGCCGCCAGCTTGTCCGGATCGAACCATGCACGCAGCGCAAACTTCTTCGCGCCCAGCAATTCGGCGGTCTGCACGCCGGCCACGGCCTGGAGCCGCGGCTGCACCACGCGCGTCAGATAGTCGGTGATCTGGTTCGGTGCCAGCACCTCGCTGGCGAAGCCGATATACATGGAGTCGATGGTCTGGCCGACCTTGAGCGTGAGCGTCGGCTGCTGCGTTCCGCTCGGAAACTGATTGAGCACCGAATTGACCTTGGCGTTGATCTCCGTCATCGCCTTGCCGGAATCGTAGTTCAGCCGCAGATTGATCGTGATGGTGCTGGTGCCGGTGACGCTGGTCGACGTCATGTAGTCGATGCCGTTGGCCTGCGCGATGGCGTTCTCCAGCGGCGTGGTGATGAATCCCGCGATGATGTCGGAATCCGCGCCCGCATAGGTGGTCGTCACCGTGACGATGGCGTTCTGGGTGCGCGGATATTGCAGGATCGACAGCGTCGACATCGAGCGCAGGCCGAGCACCAGGATCAGGGCGCTGACCACGAGCGCCAGAACCGGCCGGCGGATGAAGATATCGGTGAAACGCATCGCTTATGCCTACCCGCTTGGATTTCGTGGTCGGTCTACTGATCGACGATGTTCGGCGCGGCCTCGGCGACCGGCACGTGGGTGTTGTCGATCTTCACCGGGCTGCCGTTGCGCAGCTTGAGCTGGCCGGCAATCACCACCGTCTCGCCCGGCTTGATCCCCTCGGTTACTGCGACGCGATCGCCCTTGGGCGGCCTGGTCTTGACGAACATCTGACGGGCGGTGCCCTGACCGTCGTGCACGTTGTCGACGAGGTAGACGAGATCGCCGTAGGAGTTGCTGACGATCGCCGTGAGCGGCACCGTGACGACCTGGTCCGGCTTGCCGACTGCGATCTCGACCTTGGCGAACATGCCCGGCAGCAGCCGCGCCTCGCCGTTGCGCAACGTGGCACGGACCTGGACGTTGCGGCTGCTCGAATCGACCTTGGCATTGATCGCGGTGATCTGTCCGGTAAATCGCTCGGTCGGAAACGAATCGACGGAGATCGCGATATCCTGGTTGATGCTGATCGACGCCAGCGCCTGCTGCGGCAGATAGAAGTCGACAAAGATCGGATCGAGGCTTTGCAGGGTAACGATGCTCGTGCCGGCGCTCAGATACTGACCAAGATCGACCGCGCGGATGCCGAGCCGGCCGGCGAACGGCGCCTTCAGCGTCTTCTGCTCGACCACCGCCTTCTGCTGCTCGACGAGCGCCTGCGCATTCTTGAGATTGGCCTTGTCGCTGTCGACGGTCGCCTGACTGACCGCGTTGAACTTGATCTGCTCCTCGTCGCGCTTGAGCACGATGGCGTAGTTCTCGGCCGTCGCTTGCAGCGAGTGCAGCTTGGCGATGTCGTCGGTTGCGACCAGCGACAGCAGGGGCTGCCCCGCCGCGACGCTGTCACCGGAGGAGAACTGGATGCTCTGGACGATGCCCGCGACCTGAAGCGCGAGGTCGGCGCCGTTCACGGCGCGCAGCGAACCGACCGCGCTCAGGCTGGGCTGCCAAGGCGCGTTGGCGGCGACCACGGTGGAGACGGTCTGCGGCGGATTGGCCATCGCGCCGATCGCCTTGCGGATCATCATCGCCTTGAAGGTCTGGAATCCGTACAGGCCGCCGAACAGGATCGCCATCCCGCACAGCATGATTGTCATACGCTTGATCATCGCAACGCGTCCTCGGTCTTCTTGTCGGGGCCGGCGAAATAGCCGGCATTGGCGCGCGGCAGCGCGTCCGGAGTTTCGTCCGTCCTGTTCCACCAGCCGCCGCCGAGCGCCTGGAACAGCGCGGCCGTATCGGTGAAGCGCGTTGCCTGCGCCTTGATGCGGGACACCCGCGCATTGAGATAGGATTGCTGCGCGTTGGTCACGGTCACATAGGGGACCGCGCCGATCTTGAATTGCTCGATGGCCATCGCGAGGCTGTCGGCCGTGGCCTGCTCCGAGGCCGCCTGTGCCTTCAGCGTCGCGGCGTCGTACTGGATCGCACGCAGCGAATCGGCGACGTTCTGGAACGCCGTCACCACCGTGCTCTTGTAGAGCGCCAGATCCTGCTCGAACGTCGCCACGTCGGCTTCCTTGGTGTGATACAGCGTCCCGCCGTCGAAAATTTTCTGGCTGACGCTGGAGGCCGCGCTCCAGACGATGGTGGTGGGCGAGAACAGCCGCTCCGAACCGCTGGCGCCGTAACTCCCGGACAGGGTGAGCTGTGGCAACAGGTTGGCGATGCCGACGCCGACGGTTGCGGTCGCCTGATGCAGCGTTGCCTCCGCCTGGCGGATGTCGGGGCGCTGGCGAACCAGTGTGGAGGGCAGCGAGACAGGAAGCCGTCCGGGAAGGCGCAGATCGGCAAGCCTGACGTGCTCACCCCGGTCCTGGCTCGGCAGCCGCCCGAGATAGGCCATCAGCTGATTGCGCTGCTGCGCCAGCTGCTTCTGCAACGGTGCCAGCGTGGCCTTCGCCTGCGCCAGCGTCGCTTCCTGCGACAGTACGTCCGATTTCGAGTTCGCGCCGACGCCGAACTGGCGCTGGATGCGCACGAGCTGGTCCGACTCGGCCTTGATGATCTCCTCGGTCGCGGCAATTTGATCGCGCAGCGAGGCATCCGTGATCGCGGCGGTGACCACGTTGGCGGTCAGCGCAAGGTAGGTCGCCTCGAGCTTGAACGCCTGGTAGTCGGCCTGCGCCTGGAGGGATTCGACCTGACGTCTCGTGCCGCCCCAAATGTCCAGCGTGTATGACACGCTGACAGAGGCGCCATAGAGCGCATAGTTCGAGGTCTGCCCCGGCCAGTAACCCTGCTGGGTCGTCGAAGCCTGATCGCGCTCCGCCGATCCGTTCGCCGTCACCTGCGGAAACAGGCTGCCCTGCTGCGCCAGCATGGTTTCCCTTGCGTTGCGCAGCGCGAACTGGGCCGCCTGGACGTCTGGATGGTTGCGCACCGCCTCCTCGACAAAGGCGCTGAGCTGTTTCGACCGAAACAGCGTCCACCAATAGCCAGAGATGTCGCTGCCGGAGGCAAAGCCCTGCGCGCCGCCGCCGGCAACCGGGGCGCTCGTCGTGCTGGCGAGGCGCTCCCGCGTAAAGCCGTCGACGCCCGGGCTCGAGGGCGTGACGAAGTCCGGCCCGACGGCACAGGACGCAAGCAGAACTCCGGGAAGCAGCATGCTCGCCCTGGCAAGTGCCCTGCCCTGGCGGTCGGCCACGACGGAAAGCCAGCGCCGGCGCGGGCCGCAATGGTCAGATGTCACAGAACTAAACCGTTTAGTTTTTGTCTGGGAGGCTGTATGTTGCAGGTTGGAACCAAAAGTCAAGCCGTGGGGTTACGGGTCGATGACGACGACAGTGCATAAGGCGCAGATGCGAGAGACCAAGGAGCCGGCCGATACGAGTCAGAAGCCGCGAGCCAGGGCCAAGCACAGCCGGATTCTCGACAGCGCTCGCGTTCTTTTTCTCGATCAGGGCTTCGATGCCACCAGCATGGACGCGATCGCGCGCGAGGCCGGGGTCTCGAAGGCGACGCTCTACGTTCATTTCGACGACAAGGACGATCTGCTGCTGGCGCTCGTGAACGAGGAGTGCAAGCGCTTCGGGCCGAAGACGCTATGGCGCGACCACGGCGGCAGGATCGATCTCAGGGCAGAACTCCACGCCATTGGCACGACGTTCCTCGAAGCCTTTCTCGATCCGCGCGGGCTTGCCGTGCACAGGCTCGTGATGTCCTGCGCCTCGCGTTACCCGCGCGTGGCCGAGGTCTTCATGAAGTCGGGCCCGGAGCGCTGCGACGCCGAGGTGGCTGCCTTCCTGCGTGCGGCGCAGGCGCAGGGCCTTGTCGACGTTCCCGACGTCGCCATGGCCGCGACGCAGTTTCTCAGCCTGATCCAAGGCAAGGAGATCCTGAAATGGGCTCTCTCGATGAAGACGCCGAGCCCGGCCCGCCATCGCGCGCTGATCGAGAATGGCATCAACGTGTTTCTCGCGGCCTATGAGCGACGTCCCGCGGCTGCAAAGCAGACGGCGCGAAACCCGGCGAAGGCCTCCGCGCGCCGCTAAAGCGCGACGCGATTAGGATGAATCGTGATCGCGCTTGTCGTTCAAGCATGATCTTTTCCGAAAACCGCTGCGCACTTTTCCGGGTCACGCTTTAGTATCAGGACCGCTCAGGCGCCCAGCACGTCGGCGAGCCGCCGATCCGCGGCGTCGAGCTCTTTCAGGAACAGTTCGGCCTCGATCTCCTGCAGATGCGACAACATCAGCGCGCGCGCGGCCTCGCCATCGCGCCGGCCGATCGCCTCGACGATCCCGGCGTGGTGATCGGTGCCGCAGGCCGGCGTGTCGTGGCGGCGGTAGAGCAGGATGATGAGCGAGGAGCGCGCGATCAGCTCCTTGAGGAAGCCGAGATAGATGCTGTGGCCACTCATCTCGGCGACGAGACGATGAAACTCGCCGGAGAGCCGCACCGAGGCACGCGCATCGCCGCGCAGCTCCGCCTCGCGTTCCTCGGTGAGATGGCGCTGCAGGCGATTGATCCAGGCCGGAGACGCCGCATCGATCGCGTGATCGACGATGGCAGGCTCGATCAGGCGCCGCGCCTCGAACACTTCGCGGGCATCGGCAGGCGTCGGGCGCGCGACGAAGGCGCCGCGGTTCTTCTCGATGTTGACGATGCCCTCATGCGCGAGCTGCTGCAGCGCGGTGCGCACCAGCGTGCGGCTCGCGCCGTAGATGTCGCCGATCTCGTCCTCGCCGAGCTTCGTGCCCGGCAGCAGGCGATGTTCGAGGATCGCGGCGGTCACGCCCTCCCGGATACGGCTGACCCGATCGCTCGCATCTGGCGCATCGGATTTCGGGCGGGTCTTGGCGGCCATGGGTGTGAGGGCTCGATCGGCGACGTTCGGCCGAATGGTAATCGACGAGCTGTATCCAATCACAGGCGAAACTTTATACAATCCTCGCCCGTTTTGTGTGCATGTGGTCGCGCCGGCGCCGGCCAGCCAGCCGAGGTCGGAATTGACCTAACGATCTGACTCCACTGCACAGTTTTCTGAAATCGGTTGGCTGAGGGTTGTTGGCACGGAGCTTGCGGAGAGGCGGGAAGCATCGCCCCTGCTCGGACACGCCATGGCCACTCCCGCAGCTCTCGAACTGGTCGCCGTCACCAAGCGCTACGACACCACGCTGGCGGTCGACAACGTCAACCTGAAAATCCCGGCCGGCACCTATTGCTGCCTGCTCGGCCCCTCCGGCTGCGGCAAGACCTCGACCCTGCGCATGATCGCGGGCCACGAGGCGGTCAGCGAGGGCGACATCATCCTCGGCGCGCAGAACGTCACCGACCTCGAGCCGGCCAAGCGCGGCACGGCGATGATGTTCCAGTCCTACGCGCTGTTTCCGCACCTTAGCGTGCTCGACAACGTCGCCTTCGCCTTGAAGATGCGCGGGATCGACAAGTCGACGCGGCACAAGCGCGCCGGCGAATTGCTCGAGCTGGTCGCGATGAGCCAATATGCGGGCCGTCTCCCGGCGCAGCTTTCCGGCGGCCAGCAGCAGCGCGTGGCGCTCGCCCGCGCGCTGATCACCGAGCCGCAGATCCTCCTGCTCGACGAACCGCTCTCCGCGCTGGATCCGTTCCTGCGGGTGAAGATGCGCGGCGAGTTGAAGCGGCTGCAGCGCGAGCTCGGCATCAGCTTCATACAGGTCACCCACGGTCAGGAAGAGGCGATGGCCCTCGCCGACCACATCGTGGTGATGAACCAGGGCCGGATCGAGCAGCAGGGCACGGCACGCGACATCTTCCACCATCCCCGCACCGAATTCGTGGCGCGCTTCATCGGCGGCCACAACGTCCTCAGCGACTCCGGCAAGCTCATCGCCGTGCGAGCCGATCAACTCGGCATCGTGCCGTTCACTGATGGCGCGTTCGGCGCGCCGGCGCTGTTGACCCAGACCGAGTACCAGGGCTCCTACATCGCCGTCTCGCTCACGCTCGACGACGGCACCGCCCTGTTCTCCCACCTTCCCGAGGCCGCCTTCGACGTCCACCCGTTCCGTCCGGGCGACCGCGTGCTGGCCACCTGGGATCCCGCCAAGGCGCAACCCCTGCAATAGCGCCGATCAATCACCGGAATGCGCAACAGAGGAGTGATGACATGACCGAGACCACCAGGACGAAGGGCGTCAGCCGCCGCACGCTGCTCAAGGGCACCGCAGGTCTCGCCGGCCTTGCGGCCGGCTCGGGGGCGATCACAGGCTTTCCCTACGTGAAGTCGGCCGACGCGAAGGTGCTGCGCTATCTCGGCACCGCCGTGAACGAGGGCGACGACATCGCCAAGCAGTGCCTGAAGGACACCGGCATCAAGCTCGAATACATCACCGCGACCACCGACGACGTCACCAAGCGCGTGATGACCCAGCCGAACTCCTTCGACGTGCTGGACACCGAATATTTCTCGCTGAAGAAGATCGTGCCGTCGGGCAACATCCTCGCGCTCGACGCAAGGAAGATCAAACAGTTCGACAACATCACGCCTGTATTCACCAAGGGCGAGACGCCCGGCGGCAAGAAGATCGGCGGCCAGGGCACGGCGCCCTGGAAGGTGCTCTACCTCGAAGGCAAGGACTCCAAGAAGTTCGCGACGTCGGCGACCGAATTCGTGACGCTGATCCCGACCGTTTACAACGCCGACACGCTCGGCATCCGCCCCGACCTGATCAAGCGGCCGATCAATTCCTGGTCCGAGCTGCTCAACCCCGAGTTCAAGGGCAAGGCCTCGATCCTCAACATCCCCTCGATCGGCATCATGGACGCCGCGATGGTCGTGGAAGCCTCCGGCAAGTACAAATATGCCGACAAGGGCAACATGACCAAGGAAGAGATCGATCTCACCATGAAGGTCATGACCGAAGCCAAGAAGGCCGGTCAATTCCGCGCCTTCTGGAAGGATTTCAACGAGAGCGTCAACCTGATGGCCTCGGGCGAGACCGTCATTCAGTCGATGTGGTCGCCGGCGGTGACGAAGGTGCGCTCGATGGGGATCGCCTGCACCTTCCAGCCGCTGAAGGAAGGCTACCGCTCCTGGGCCTCCGGCTTCTGCGTCTCCAAGGGCGTCTCGGGCGCGAAGCTCGAATGGGCCTATGAGTTCGTCAACTGGTTCCTGTCCGGCTACGCCGGGGCCTATCTCAACCGCCAGGGCTATTACTCGGCCGTCCTCTCCACCGCGAAGGCGCATATGGAGCCCTACGAGTGGGCCTACTGGATGGAAGGCAAGCCGGCCGAGAAGGACATCAAGGCGCCCGACGGTTCGCTCTTGGAGAAGGCGGGCGCGGTGCGCGACGGCGGCTCCTACGAGGACCGCATGGGCGCCGTTGCCTGCTGGAACGCGGTGATGGACGAGAACGACTACATGGTCCGCAAGTGGAATGAGTTCATCGCGGCGTAACGGACATGTCGGAAGAAGTTCTGCAACAGGCAACCCCGGGCTTGATCCCGGGGTCGGGCACAGCGCGCGCCGCAAAGCCGACGCGCCTATCGCCGTCCTTCATCTCCTGGCTCCAGGCCGGGCCGATGATGCTGGTGTTTCTCGCCTTCTTCCTGATCCCGCTCGTCTTCGTCGTCATCGTTTCGTTCTGGGACTACAACGAATACCAGCTGCTGCCGGCTTTCTCCGGCCGCGGCTACACCGACACGTTCGAGGGCTGCATCGCACAGCTCCCCGATCTCTGCACCATCGGCAAGACCTATCTAAAGACGCTGAATCTGTGCTTCATGGTCTGGGCCATCACGCTGTTCATCGGCTTCTGGGTCGCCTATTTCCTCGCCTTCCACGTCAGGTCCAAGACCTGGCAGATGGGACTCTCGCTGCTCTGCACGATCCCGTTCTGGACCTCCAACGTGATCCGCATGATCGCCTGGATTCCACTGCTCGGGCGCAACGGCCTCGTCAACTCGGGCCTGATGAAGACGGGCCTGATCAACCATCCGATCGAATGGCTGCTGTTCTCCGAGTTCTCCGTCGTGCTGGCGCTGGTGCACCTCTTCACCTTCTTCATGGTGGTGCCGATCTTCAATTCCATGGTGCGCATCGACAAATCGCTGATCGAGGCGGCCTATGACGCCGGTGCCACCGGCTTCCAGACCCTCGTCAACGTCATCATTCCGCTGTCCAAGCCCGGCATCGTGATCGGTTCGATCTTCGTCATCACCATCGTGATGGGCGATTTCATCACCATCGGCGTGATGGGCGGCCAGCAGATCGCCGCCGCCGGCAAGATCATCGAGACGCGGGTGAATGCTCTGCAGTTCCCGGCCGCCGCCGCGAATGCGGTGATCCTGCTCGTCATCACCTTCCTGATCATCACCATGATGTCGCGCATCGTCGACATCAAGAGGGAGCTCTGAGCATGAGGGAAGGACGTCCGCGCTCTTTCTACGTGCTCGCGATCTTCTTCGCGGCCTATGTGCTGTTCCTCTATGGCCCGATGATCGCGATCTACGTGCTGTCGTTCCAGGGGCCGCAGGGCGGCCTCACCTTCCCGATGAACGGCGTCTCGACTTTCTGGATCGCGAAACTGTTCCAGGGCACCGGCATCGTCGATCTCGGCGCGGCCTTCCGCCGCTCGCTGCTGCTCGGCATCATCGTGATGATCGTCACCGTCGTGCTGTCGGTCGCCGCCGGCATGGCGTTCCGCCGCAAATTCAAGGCGCAAAGCATCCTGTTCTACTCGGCGATCGCGAGCCTGATCGTGCCCTCGATCATCACTTCGCTCGGCATCTCGCTGGAATTCCGCATCATCGACGATCTGATCAAGGCGCATTGGAACGAGAATTTCGAAACCTCGATGGGCCTGCTCACCTCCGGGCTCGGCGCGCATCTGACCTGGACGCTGCCGTTCGGGCTGCTCATCATGTTCGCGATCTTCAACCGCTTCGACCCGCGCCTCGAGGAAGCCGCGCGCGATCTCGGCGCGACACCATGGCAGACCTTCCGTCACGTCGTGCTCCCGATCATCCTGCCGTCGGTGATCGGCATCGGCCTGTTCGGCTTCACGCTGTCCTGGGACGAACTCGCCCGCTCCAGCCAGGCCATCGGTGCGGTAAATACATTGCCGCTCGATCTGCAGGGCCTCACCACCACCGTGACGAACCCCGACATCTATGCGCTCGGCACGGTGATCTCGGCGGTCTCGTTCACCGTGATCTCGCTTGCGCTCGGCACCATCCACATGCTCAACAAGCGGCAGGCGGCCAAGGGTTCGGACGCCGGCAAGGGGCTCGTCTGAGAAGGAACTTGTCTGATCCGATGCGGCTTCACGTCGTCAACCCCAATACCACCGCGTCGATGACGGCGAAGATCGCCGCTGCGGCGCGCAGCGTCGCCCTGCCCGGCACGGTGATCGACGCGCGTCAGCCGGCGATGGGTCCGGTCTCGATCGAGGGCTTTTACGACGAGGCCTTCGCGGTCCCCGGCATGCTCGGCTGCATCCGCGAAGCCGACCGCGACGGTGCAGATGCGCACGTCATCGCCTGCTTCGACGACACCGGCCTCGACGCCGCACGCGCCGCCGCAAAGGCGCCGGTGATCGGCATCGGCGAAGCAGGCTTCCACATGGCGAGCCTGATCGCCGCGCGCTTCGCCGTGGTGACGACGCTCGGTGTGTCCATCGTGCCAATCGAGCACAATCTGAGAAAATACGGACTCGCCGAGCGCTGCACCCGCGTCCGCGCCGCCGAAGTGCCGGTGCTCGCACTGGAAGAGCGCAATACCGATGCGCTCGGCAGAATTTCGGCGGAGATCACGGCCGCGATCCGCGACGACCGCGCCGAAGCCATCGTGCTCGGCTGTGCCGGCATGGCCGACCTGGCCGCCGAACTCGCCGCCACGCACGGCCTGCCCGTGGTCGACGGCGTCACTGCTGCGGTGGCCCTGGCGGAATCACTGGTGCGACTGGGGTTGAAGACCTCCCGGCTCGGGCCCTATGCCGCGCCGCGATCGAAGCCCTATGATGGATTGTTGTCGCAGTTTCAGCCGTAGGCAGCAGCAGATACCTATGGACGGCATGAGCACAGGGTCAGTGTGCCCGGCCGCACCCACACCGCGGCGGTCGGCCTCGCCTACCGATTCTGGTGCGGAATCACTGACGAGCGCAGCTGACGACCGGATCAGCAACGCATCCTCGGGCAGACGCCTGCGACCGGATCTCGCGAAAGAGCGGCAAAAAAGGTGTTATTGAACCTCTTTTTGCACCCGCCCGTCCCATTAATCCCAACCAGCCTCTTTTTGGTCCTATTCCTTGCCGAAACCTAAGGCTTTCGGGACGCCCCGGTGGCCCTCTGGGTTGCCGGTCTTCGCCATTCGCCAAGTTTCCATTTGGGTTTTGTCAGCGATGATCGATCTCGCCCGGGACACACCGTCCACCTCCTTCCTTCGCCTTGGCGGTCAGCCCATCGCGCTGACCGCTGCCGCCCTCTTGCTCCTGATCGCGGGCGTGACTTCAATCGCGATCTGGCGTGCCTATACCGGCGCCGCCCCTGAGAGCGACCGCATGGTGGCATCGCGGCAACTCCAGGCGCGCGCGGCCCAGGCGTCCGAGCAGTTGGTCGAGAAGACCAAGGGTCTGGAGGCGACCCAGCAGGAATCGATCGACCAGCTCCAGGTGGTGCAGGACCAGCTCCTGACCATGAAGCGGCTGCTCGCCGCGCAACAGGCCGATACCAAGCGCCTGTCAGATCAGGTTGCCACCCTGAACGAATCCATCGACGGCTTGCGGCAGTCATTTGCCAGTGCGCGGGCGACCGAGGTCGAGACACCGTCGGTTACCCGCAGGAAACCGGCGCGGCACCGCGTCCAGGCCAGCGCGCGCAAGCGGTCGCGCAGCTGAGCCGACAGCCGCGGGAACTTTATTTTCGCCACTTGTGAACTGGATCACATTCGCCCGTAGGATTCCGCGCGATGTTGAGCGCTACCGGATGGCGTGAGCCGATTTCAATATCCGGGGCTGGCAAGGTCGTTGACGGTATACTGCGTCAACGGCCTTGTTCTTTAACAGGTTATTGCGGTCTCACTCGCAGACGTCGACCCGACGGTACCGCCATCCCGACGGCGTCATGACGCGCTTCCGCGCGACATAGCAGCCGCCGTAACCGTCGTTGTAGCCGGGGCCGTAATAGTAGGGATCGCCGTAGTAGGGATAACCGTAGCCGTAATAGCCGCCGTAGTAGCCGGCACCGACGAAACCCGCGCCGATTGCGACACCTGGCCAAAAGCCGCCGCCATGCCAGTGGCGATGCCCCCAGCCTCCCCCATGGAAGCCACCGCCGCGAAAGCCCCCACCATGGAAGCCGCCGCCATGGAAGCCGCCACCATGTCCGAAGCCGCCGCGCGCCTCGGCCGCCTGCGGCACCGACAGTCCGAACGCCGCCACAGTCAGCGCCGTCACGATCATCTTGCGAAACATCACTCGATCCTCCGCGTGGACACACTCCACGCTTCAAAGCAGGACCAAGCTAACGTCAGTTGGGAACTCGTGACAGCCACGCTGTCTCACTTCCGCGCGAGCGTCAGCAGCCGCGGCAGATGCTCTTGATTTTCCTGTCGAGCTGCCGGTTCTCAGCATTGACGGCGGCATCTGTCGCCTCACCTCCGCCGATGCCGGTGGTGACTCCGGAGCCAGGGCCGGATGATTGAGCCGTACCCAGGCTGTTGAGACCCGGCGGCGGAACTGGCGAATTGGCAAAGCCGCCGGCCGATCCGACCGAGCCTCCAGTCGATCCCACCGAGCCTCCACTCGATCCGGCAGAGCCGCCGGTCGTTTGCGCGAACGATAAGGCGGGCAAGGCCGCGAGTGCGAGGATCATGATCGTAGTCTTGATTGAACCGCTTGCAGACGATCTGGCCATCGGAAGTCTCCTTTGCCGGTCAACCGACGCGGTGAAGACAGGTTCCGGAACAGGCGTCCTAGGCGCAACGGCCGTCGCGTTCGCCGCGCAATGCGCGGCCTGCATCATCGGAGCCCATTCACGGGCAGCTGCCGGGCTGATTGATGTCCACACTCCGCGCCATACCGCGATGCGTCAACCGATCCGCTTCAGGCCCTTCTTGAAGCGCGGGCCGTTGGCGACATAGAACTTGGCCGCGCCTCCCATTCGCTGCACCTGGGCGTCGTCGAGCGTGCGGACCACCCGCGCCGGCGAGCCGATAATGAGGGAACGTTCGGGAAATTCCTTGCCCTCGGGGATGACGGAACCGGCGCCGACAATGCTGTTGCGGCCGATCCTGGCGCCGTTCATCACGATCGAGCCCATGCCGACAAGGGCGCCCTCCTCGATGGTGCAGCCATGCAGGATGACATTGTGGCCGACCGTGCAGTTCCTGCCGACGTGAAGCGGAAAGCCGAGATCGGTATGGCAGGTCGAGCCGTCCTGCACGTTGGCGCCCTCGCCGATCTCGATCCACTCGTTGTCGCCGCGCAGCACGGCGCCGAACCAGACGCTCGCACCGGGCTTCAGGCGCACGCGGCCGATCACGGTCGCGGTCTCCGCGATGAAATAATCGCCGTCGGCGGGAAGATCGGGCGCCTGCCCGTCGAGCTCGTAGATCGCCATCAAGGTCTCCTGTCGGGTTGACCCAGCCATAGCGAAACGGCGCCCCCGACGCAAAGGGCCGGCCGCACTCAAAGTGCGGGTATCAGACCAGAATGCCGGCCGCGCGCAGCGTCATCAGAAAGAAGGTGCCGCTCATCATGCTCCAGAAGGCGGCGATGACGGTCGCCATCATCACGAATTCCACGCGGCGGCTTTCCACCCGCACGCCGCGCAGCGTGTTGCGCATGATGATGAAGGGCGCGGCGAACACCAGGAACGGAACCGCCGCGAAAGTTTTCGGCGCCACACCATCCTGCAACAGGCCGAAGCCGGCGGGCCGCTGCGCGAGCGCCTGGTAGCCGTTCACGAGCGCGCCAGCGAGCGCGAAACCGATGCAGATCGAGAAGAAGGTATTGAGAGCTTCGGGTGTCATCGGAACAGTCCGCATTTACGCAACGCCGGAGCCTACCTGTGACAAAGAGTGCCGGTTAACGCTACATTATCCTTAAGGGAAGGTTAACGCGGCCGGCCGGTCCACGCAGGGCCGTCCCCGCCTCCCGCAGCCGGGAATGCTCCGCGAAACCGCCCTCGCGTGGCATATTCGCCGCTGATTCGTCGGCCATCGGCCGACCTCCGGCTGACTTGCGCAATTCATGACGGTGTTTTCGGCAGCTCCCCTCAGGTCCCCCCGCGCGCGCACCCGCGCGCATGTCGTCCCGATCGTGCTCGCCGGCACTGCCGCGGCATGCGCGGTTGCGCTCGTCGCCTATTTGTTGTGGCCGACCTGGGGCGCCAGGGGCGTCAACGCCCCGGACAAGCTGCCGGTGAGCATCGGCGGCACGCTGTTCAACCTGCCAGTGACCGCGATACGCATGAAGATCCAGCGGCACTCGGGGCCACAGGAGCGCATCGATCTCGACTTCCTCTATCCCTCGCTGGAGCCGCCCGGCGCGCCGAAGCACGTCACCGCCGACACGGTGGAAGCGGCGGTGCAATCGATCGACCGCATCTTCCTGTCGATCGCGGCCCATCACGATGCGCTCTCGCCCGAGCTGCGAATGGCGACGATCTATCCGCGCTATCTCGACCCGGCCATGGCGAACCCTGCAGACGGCCTGACGATGCGGACGTTCCGCACCGACACGCCCTACGGCAGCGAGGATCTCTATTCGGCCGCAAGCCCGGCGCTGGCCGCGCGCTGCACGCGCGATGGGGCGACCCCCGGCATGTGCCTCGCCGAGCGTCGCGTCGGCGGCGCCGACCTCACCTTCCGTTTTCCGCGCAGCTGGCTGTCGCAGTGGCGCGACGTGGCGGAGGCGATGGACCGGCTGACCGCACAGCTGCGCGGTCCGCGGGGCTGAGGGGGCCGCTCTGCCCTTCGTGGGGGCCCTCACGACAGGAACTGCGAAAACAACCCCATGCACAGTAGCCAGGCCTTTGACGCGACTTCGTTTTTCTAGAAGCTTGGCCGACGGTCGTGCCGTGATCGATCAGATGACCCATCGCGCTCCGAAATTTCGTATTTTTCGAAACACACTTGACCCGTCGGGCAAAACACGGGCATGATGTCATCGTGGGAGATCGACAAGCCGCACCGTCAGATGGCGCAGTCCGTCCCCGGACATAGCCGCCCGTCAGCAGCCGCACGGGACGTTCCGGCAAGCTCAGTCCCGCCCCTTCTGCGCCCGGTACAGGCTCGGCGTCGTCCCGACCGCCTTGCGGAAGGCGCGGTTGAAATTGGCCTGCGATGAAAATCCTGCGGCAAAAGCGATATCGACCAGGGGGCGATCGCTGGTGGACAACAGCCGCTTGGCCAGATCGAGACGCTGACGGCTGACATATTCGTGCGGTGCGCTACCTGTCGCGGCCTTGAAGCTGCGGGAGAAGTGCGCGGGGCTCATGCAGGCCACCGAGGCCAGATCCTTCACGGTGACATCGCGCTCGACCGATGCGTCGATGAACTCCGTCACACGCGACAGCCGTTTGGCATCGAGCGGCTTCTGGACGGCATGGGATTGCTTCAGCCGGACTGACGTCGCCGCGTAACTGTGCACGAGATGAGCCGACAGGGCTCGTCCGAGGCTCTCGACCAACAGGCGGCCGGTGGAGGTTTCGTGTTCCAGCTCTCCGAGGATCCGATAGGCGACATGCTCGATGAACATGTCCTGATCGATACTTTCATAGCGGATGGACATTCCCGACGGATCGATATCGAGATCCCGGAGCATCGTGTCGTCGAATGGTTGTCCGGGAAGAAAGAGATGCAGGCATTCCTGCATCTGGTTCTCGACGCGGATGAAATCCTCGCGGATGCCGGCCGGACACAGCCACACGGTGCCCCTTCTGCCGAAAGTGCGCTGCCGCATGCCCGCACCTTCGCGGTCGACGACCGAATTGCCACGCAGCAGGATTGCGATTTCGGTGTCCCGCGGCAATTGCGGCGGCAGATCGCCCGGCTCGTGGCTCCATCGCTCGGCAAGGAGATGCCCCCATCGCCGGTCGTTCGACGTCTGAAGCATTCGGCCGGTCACATATTTGTCGACAGAGTTGCCAAGCATACCCATCGTCAATCTCCGCCAGAAAGCGCGATGTGGGTAAAAAGGTCTTGCCGGATCCAGCAATTAGCATGCCAGACATCCGGCCAGCCGTCCACGGGCCGAGAGCAGTCCGGGACAACAACACCGCACATTTTGAAAAGCCAGACCGCGCCCGGCCGCCGCATCCTTCGGATTGCCTCAAATCAGGAGAGATCCATGGCAAGGACCACGGTCATCGGCGCATGCCCCCACGATTGCCCGGACACCTGCTCGATTTTGACCACGGTCGAGGACGGCAAGGCCATCGCCGTCCGCGGCAATCCCGATCATCCGTTCACGCGTGGACGGCTTTGCGTCAAGGTCAACAACTACGAGGAGCGCGTCTACAGCGACAAGCGCGTCCTGTATCCGCTTAGACGCGTCGGACCGAAGGGCACCAGGCAGTTCCAGCGGATCTCCTGGGAGGAAGCGCTCGCGACCATCGCCTCGCGCTGGACATCCGCCATTGCCGAGCACGGCGCGCAGGCGATCCTGCCCTACAGCTATCTGGGCACGCAGGGCATCATCAACGGGCTGAACGTCGGCGATCCCCTCTTCAACAAGCTCGGCGCGACCGTTCTGGAGCGCACCTTCTGCGATTCCGGCTCTTGCACCGCGTACATGATGACGATCGGGCACACGCCCGGCGTCGATCCCGAGAGCTTCGTGCACTCGAAGTACATCATCCTGTGGGCCTGCAACACGCTGAGCACGAACTCGCATCACTGGCCGTTCATCGAGCAGGCGAAGAAGGCCGGTGCCAAGCTCGTGGTGATCGATCCCGTCCGCACCCGCACCGCACGCCTTGCCGACTGGCACATTCCGATCCGTCCGGGCACCGACGCTGCGCTGGCGCTCGCGATGATCCACGTCATCATCAAGGAGAATCTGGTCGATCGCGATTATGTCGACAAATACACCGTGGGCTATGACGAGCTGGCCGAACGGGCGTCCAGCTACACACCCGAATTCGCCTCGCAGGAAACCGGCATTCCCGCCAGCGACATCGTCAAGCTGGCGCGGGAATATGCGACGACGCCTCCGGCCGTCGTGCGCATCGGCGTCGCGGTCGAGCGGCATGCCGGCGGCGGTCAGACCGTGCGCGCGATCGCCTGTCTTCCGGGACTGATCGGCGCCTGGAAGCACGTCGGCGGCGGACTGCTCCAGCTCCCGATCTGGGCCTTCCCGGTCAGATGGGACGTGTTGATGCGCCCCGATCTCCAGCCTGAGAAGATGCGCGTGCTCAATTCCTGGCGCCTTGGAGCTGCGCTGACGGGCGAGCTCGGCTTCGATCCGCCGATCAAGGCGCTGTTCGTCTACAACGCCAATCCAATGGCGATGGTGACCGAACAGGGCAAGCTCGAAAGGGGATTGGAACGCGAGGATCTCTTCACGGTCGTCAGCGAGCACTTCCTGACCGACACCGCCAAATACGCCGACATCGTTCTGCCCGCGACCACGCAGCTCGAGCAGAAGGACATCATGTTCTCCTGGGGGCATCTCTATCTGTCCTACAACAACCAGGCGATCGCGCCGCTCGGCGAAGCCGTGTCCAACACCGAGCTGTTCCGCCGGCTCGCGCGCGCGATGGGCATCACCGACCCCTCCTTCTTCCGGAGCGACGACGAGATCATCGAAGCCTCCCTCGACTGGAGCAGCCCGGTGCTCGCAGGCATCACGCTCGACGACGTCAAGGCCAAGGGCTATGCGCGCCTCAACATGCCCGCGCCGGCCGACTGGGCGCCGCACCGCGAGGGTAATTTTCCGACCGCATCGGGGAAGTGCGAATTCAGCTCGACCATCGCCGGCGGCGGCAACTTCGTGGTGCCGCTGTTCCGCCAGGGCTACAATGGCGATCAGGATGCCACGCCGGTCGATCCCCTGCCCCACTACATCCCGCCGAACGAGAACCCGCGCACCGCGCCTATCCTCGCAGCGCGCTATCCACTCAGCCTGATCTCGCCGAAAAGCCACGCCTTCCTGAATTCGAACTACGGCAACCTGCCGGCGCAGACCGCGCAGGCGGGCGAAGAACAGGCGGTGCTCCTCAATCCGGACGATGCCGCACAGCGCGGCATCGTCGCGGGCGCGCCCATTCGCGTGTTCAACGACCGCGGCGCGTTCGAGGCCTTCGCGACCGTTTCGCCCGACATCATGCCGGGCGTGGTGGTGGCTCCGTCCGGCTATTGGCAACGCTCCAACCGCAAGGGTGCCACGGTTCACGTGCTGACGCCGCCCGCCTTCGCCGACCTCGGCCGTGCCCCGACATTCTCCGACATCCTCGTGCAGGTCAGCGGGGCCTGACGATGACATATGTGGTCACCGACAATTGCCGCGGCTGCCGTTACACCGAATGCGTGACCGTCTGTCCCGTGGAGTGTTTCCACGTCGACGACGCCATGACCTATATCGATCCGGAAAACTGCATCGACTGCGGCGGCTGCGCGCCGGCTTGCCCGGTCGGCGCGATCGAGCCGGACTATCGCCTCGCCGCGGACAAGAAGTACTGGATCGACGTCAACCGCAAGCGCGCGACCGAGACTCCCGTCATCAGTGCGCGCCTGCCGGCTCTGCCGGGGGCCGATGAACGCAGGCGGGCGCTGGGCCGATGACGGGGTCCGTCGCAAACGAAAGCCGCATCGCCGTCGTCGGCAGCGGACCGGGCGGCTTCTACACCACCGAGGCCCTGTTGCGCTCGGGCGTGCACTTGACGGTCGACATGTTCGAACGGCTCCCGGTGCCGTACGGGCTGGTGCGGTTCGGCGTGGCCCCCGACCACCCGAAGCTCAAGCAGGTCACAACGGCCTTCGACCGGATCGCCGCCATGCCCGGGTTTCGCTTCATCGGCGGCGTAACCATCGGAGACGACCTCTCGATCGCCGAGCTGCGCGAGGCCTATGACGCCGTTGTGCTGGCAACGGGCGCGGAACTGAGCCGGCCGCTCGACATCCCCGGCGAAGCACTCCCGGGCAGCCACACGGCGGGCGATTTCGTCGCGTGGTACAACGGACATCCGCAGTTTGCGGATCTGCGGTTCGATCTTCATCATGAGACCGCGATCGTCATCGGCCATGGCAACGTCGCTCTCGACGTGGCGCGCATCCTAGCCAAGACCGCGGACGAGCTGCGCCGGACCGACATCGCGCGCCATGCGCTCGAGGTGCTGGCAGAGAGCCGGATCCGCGAAATCCACGTCGTCGGCCGCGGCGGACCGGCGCAGGCCAGATTCACCGCGAAGGAATTGCGTGACTTTCTCGAGCTCAGCACATGCGACACATGCGTCGACATGCGCAACGTCAGCTCCGATGAATTCGAGCCGCGATCTTCCGACGATCCGGAGCTGACCGAAAAATTGTCGTTGCTGCGCGCGTTCTCGCAGGCCGCCGTGACGAAGCCGCGGCGCTGCGTTTTTCGATTTCGTCTGTCACCCGTCGCGCTCCGAGGACGAGGCCGCCTGGAGGCCATCGCCTTCAAGCAGGAATCGGGCGCTGTCGAGGACATCGCATGCGGCCTCTCGCTCAGCAGCGTCGGCCGGAAGACCACGCCGGTGGCCGGGGTTCCCTATGACGCGCATCGCGGCGTGCATGCGAACGTCGACGGACGTGTCGCAGCCGATGGTTCGGTGATCGAGGGCCTCTATGTCTGCGGATGGAGCAAGCGCGGGCCGAACGGCACGATCGGCACCAATCGCGGCTGCGGGATTGCGACCGCAGAGGCCGTCCTGGCGGATATCACCCATCGACGGCCGCACTCGGATACGCCTGATGCACTGCTCGCGCGCCTGACCGGCCGCGGCGCACGCATCGTGAGCTATCCGGATTGGGCCACGATCGACGCGGCCGAGAAGCGCAGGGGAGCCGCGCTCGGCAAGCCCCGGGAGAAGTTTGTCACGATTCCCGACATGCTCGCCGCGATGGATGCGTGACTCCGAGGCGCCGCAGGGCGCCTGCTCTACTCCTGATCGACGAGATCGTCCTCGAGGATCGCCATCTGGAACTGGAACGAGCGATCGTCATCCTCGTCGTCGACGAAGAGCACGCCAATGAACTCCTCGCCGATATAGACTTCGGCGGAATCGTCCTTCTTCGGCCGCGGCACGACGCGGATCTTGGGATTGCCGAATACGCGCTTCAGATACGCGTCGAGCTTCCTTACTTCCTTGACGTCCACGGCAAGTCTCCAATCGAAATCTAACGTGGCGGGGTTTTAGGACGAGACGCGACGAACCGCCAGCATGAATTACCAAAGAATTTGGGGACGACAAGGACCGGAGAATCCGGCCCTTCGCAACATCAAAGTCCGTCTCAAAGCCCCATGGCGTTGATCATCTGATCCATGGTGCGCGAAGGCTCGGCGCAGCCGGCTTCGCCGACGATCTTGGCAGGCACGCCTGCAACCGTGACGTTGTGCGGCACCGGCTTGACCACGACCGAGCCGGCAGCGATGCGGGCGCAGTGGCCGATCTCGATATTGCCGAGAATTTTTGCGCCGGCGCCGATCAACACGCCGTGACGGATCTTCGGATGACGGTCCTCGTTCTCCTTGCCGGTGCCGCCGAGCGTGACGCCGTGCAGGATCGAGACGTCGTCCTCGATCACCGCGGTTTCGCCGCAGACGAAACCGGTGGCGTGGTCGAGGAAGATGCCGCGGCCGATGCGTGCGGCGGGATTGATGTCGGTCTGGAACACCGCGGAGGCGCGGCTCTGCAGATAATACGCAAAGTCCTTGCGGCCCTTCAGATAGAGCCAGTGCGCGAGGCGATGGGTCTGGATGGCGTGGAAGCCCTTGAAGTAGAGCAAGGGATCGATGAAGCGCGAGGTCGCGGGATCGCGATCGTAGACGGCGACGAGATCGGCCCGGAAGGCGTTGCCGAGATCGGGATCGTCACGCAGCGCTTCGTCAAAGGTCTGGCGCACCAGATCGCCCGACAGCGCGGAGTGATCGAGGCGGTCGGCGACACGATGGACCACGGAGTCTTCGAGGCGGCTGTGGTGCAGCACCGTCGAATAGATGAAGGTCGCAAGCTCGGGCTCGCGGTGAACGATGTCCTCCGCCTCGCCCCGGATCCGATCCCAGATCGGATCGAGCGATGCGAGCTTTCCTCCCGGATTGACCTGATGCACTGCCATGCGATTTGCTCTCTCGAATTGGCCTCTTTTACCGGCTGTATAGCACAGTCCAGGCGACAAAGTCCTGACGGGCTTGCCCCAGGAGTGAACAGCACCTTGCCCCGCGGGGGTCCGCCAAGACTTTGAAACACAAGCATTTCTTCTGACGCCCCCAGGCGGCCAGGCCGGCTCAAAGTGGTCAGAGTTCTGCCAAATTCAAGCGGGGCGGCATCAAACTATTGGTGAATTCCCTCCGAGCCGCTATTGCAGGCGAGGTCCGAACGAGGGGCACGGAACCGATTTGACCATCACCACCGATCAATTGCGCGCACGCGCCGCTGATACGTTTTGGCTTCGGCTCGCGGCGGCGGCCCTGCCCCTCCTGATGATCGCGCCGGCGTTCTGGAACGGCTATCCGCTGTTGCAATGGGATACCGGCGGCTATCTTGCGCGCTGGTACGAGGGCTATCTCGTCCCCAGCCGCTCCACGGTGTTCGGCCTCTATCTGCACTATGGCGAGAGCTTCGGCTTCTGGATCAATCTCGCCATCCAGTCGCTGGCGACGCTGTGGCTGCTGCAACTCACGCTGCGTCTGCTCTCGATGATGCAGACCTTCCGCTTCGTCGCGATCAGCCTTGGCCTGATCCTGTCGACCGCGCTGCCCTGGCTTGCAAGCCTGCTGCTCACCGACATCTTTGCAGGACTTTCGGTGCTGTCGCTGTTCCTGCTGGTCATCGGAGGACAGCGCACGTCGCGGCTCGAAAAGATCGCGTTGTTTGCCTTCACCGCCTTTGCGGCCGCGACCCACAGCGCGACGCTCGGCGTGCTGCTCGGTCTCTGCGCCGCGGGCTGGATGGCGCGGCCGTTCGTGGGCAAGCGGCTTCCGCTTGCCGGATTGACACAGGCGAGCCTCACCATCGTTGCCGGCGGCCTGATGCTGGTGTCGGCGAATTATGCATTGTCCGGCAAGTTGGCCTGGACGCCTGGCGGCTATGGCGTCGCCTTCGGCCGCATGCTGCAGGATGGCATCGTTGCGCGCTATCTCAACGACCATTGCCCGCGCGAACGCTACAAGCTCTGTCCCTATCGCAACGAGCTGCCGGCGAGCGCCGACGAATTCCTGTGGGGCAAGAGCATGTTCAACACGCTCGGCCGCTTCGAAGGCATGAATGACGAGATGGGTTACATCGTCGTGCATTCGCTCAAGGACTATCCGGCCTGGCAAGCCGGCGCGGCGCTCCGCGCGATGGGCCAGCAATTGCTGCATGTGGCGACCGGCGAAGGCACCAATGGCTGGATCCCGCACACCTACGGCATCATCGAGCGCTACATACCCGCACAGGTCGCGCCGATGCGGGCGGCGCGGCAGCAGCACTGGGACATCGATTTCGTCTACGTCAACTGGCTGCATGTCCCCGTCGCGCTGGCCTCGATGCTGGGGCTGGTTTGGCTGCTCGCCCATGCGCTGGCGAAGCGCCGGCTGGACGACCTGACGCTGCTGGCCGCAACGGTGACGCTGGCCTTGCTCGGCAACGCCTTCATCTGCGGCGTGATCTCCGGCCCGCACGACCGCTACGGCGCGCGGATGGTGTGGGTGGCCACGTTCGTGGTGCTGATGGCGCTGGCGCGGCGGTTGGGCGAGGATGCCAAAGCGCGATGAGATTGGGGTGAAGCACCTTCGCGCTTGGTTTGTCCGAGCAGCGATCACATTCATCGCAAGCAACACTCAGAGCTGACCCAGCGTTCAACAGCCTCTCCGAGTCGGCAAAGAAGTAGACTCCGATAACAGCCCTTGGCGGACTCTGGGCGCTATCGAGCGGGCCGCTTGCACGTCTGCTCGCGACCCAACTCGGACATGGCCGGCCTATCCCAACAGCAACCAACGTGCTTTGATGATCACTATAGAAACGTAGCGATCCTTGCCCACAGGGCGCAATCTATTTGCGGCAATCCGATAGCTGAAAGCATGTCCTGGTCTCGTATCGGGCGGCTTTGAGGGGGAACGAGGTTGAAGCACATCGGTCTTTTCGAAATGCGTCGATTGGAGGCGTTGAGCAACACGATCTTCGGCGTTGCGATGACGCTGCTCGCCTATGATCTGCCGAAGGCGCGCGGTTTTGCGAAAGCGCCGAGCTGGATCGATCTGGCGAACGCCTATGCGCAGCCCCTCATCGCGCTGATGATCAGCTTCATTGTCGCGGGCATGTTCTGGTTCAGCCATCATCGGCGGCTTGCGGTTGCTCCGGAAGGCAGTCGGGGCGAAGTCTTCCTCAATCTGATCTTCCTGTTATCGATCATCATCCTTCCCGTTACGAATGGTCTTTACGGAACCTATCGGCTCGACAGCGTCGTCGCCGTTGTTTACGGGGTTCATCTGACTTTCGTCGCAACGCTGAACGCGCTGCTCTGGCTTCTGGCGCTGCGAGGGCGCGGCGATCCCGAGTTGCTGGCAACCGCGATCTTTCCGGTCTTCGCATTGGTGTTCGGAACGGTGATGGCCGCCGTCGCTCCATTCGTTGCACAATTCCTCTGGTGCTTGGCCTTTGGCGCGCCTCTGGCGGGCTGGCTGGCGGCCCGGCGTTGGCCGCCGAGAGCGAATTAGCCAACGCTTGGTTGGTCACCCGTGGCACCTGAGTCCGTTGTTGGCCCTTTGCGCCGGCTCGTCCAGCGTGCCGCCACGTCCGAGCCGAAGGGTAAGCCGGACCTCACAGGTGCCACCCAAAGTCGGCGCGAATGACCCGAGGCGACATCCGGCCCCGTCAAAATCTCTTGTCAGTGCTGTTTTAGTCGGAAGGTTACTGAAAATACGAAAGTTGATCTTCCGTTACGACGCGCTCGATCTTCTCGGACTTGCCCCTGATGCGGTATCTAACTCGTCCATCGGACTCGATGGGCATACATTGAATGATGGTATAAATCATCGGCGGTTCAGCGGTGGCACGTCCTTGCGGACCTTGGGGTTGGTGGCGAACGTCTTCATTCAACTTATAAGCATACGACATGTGTGACCTCAACGTTTGCGGCTTGGAGTGACGTAACGCGTACTGTCGGCTCTGGCTCGTAAATCGAATACGAGATGCTCTAGTCCTCGAGAATGGATTTTGTAGCCTCGAATATCTGTTCCGCTGTGCCTTTGATCGTGCCCTTGGCCCAGGCCTGAAACACGGTCACGTAGGCGCTCTTGTAAGCCTCTTCGTCTGCAGAGAAGTAGACCTCATCGGTGGCGGTATCCAAGACAAGCGCTCCTTTATCGATGCAAATTTCTTCGATTAGAACCAGTCGCTCTTCTTGCTCGGCGAGATGCCGTCTGACAATGCTCATTGAAACTCCTGCTTTGCGCTGATCCACGTTCTTCGGGTGCATCGCCGCCCAATGCACACGCGAATGACTTCATAGAGAGCTGGAACAAGCCGCTGAAAGGAGTGAGCGACATCACTTAAGGAATGACGCGCCTGGCATGGGACAAAGATGGCTCAGCCGGCTGGGGGCGTTGGCGGACGAATGCGCCATGAACGTCTCATCCGATCGCCGGCTGCTGGTCCAATCTGCCAGTTGCATCATCTCTCGGACGGGGAATTCCGCACGGGACCGATAATCAACCTGTAGGTGGGCACCGAAGCAGTGTTCCACGATTCCAGGGTCGCGCCGCAAACCGTGCACTCGAAGCTGGCGATTTGCCGACTGGGGGCTATTCCCTCGGTTCGACTATAGACGGCGCCGCACTGACAGGATCGGTGATGAGATTCGATCATGCCGATCTATGCGCCCGAAAGATGAAACAAGCCACGTCCAAATTCGATTTGGCTATTGAGCTCCGAGACAGAGACGCCTCGTCGTTTCACCTTTTCGGTCCGTTCAAGTTTTAGCTGGGCAACCACCGGGCCGAATGTCGAAGAGAAGCCACGACAGCTCACTTGACGGTCGCTTCCACGGGTTGAAGCAAGAACCCCGCCCCTGATGACTCAGGCGCGGGGGACCACAAGCTCTGCCAGTACATCCGTGGCTAGAGCAACAGGTCTGTCGTGCGCTTAACTAAGCAGCACGAAGATTTTCGGCAGCGGACTTGCCCGTACGACGGTCCGCGACGACGTCGTAAGACAGCGTCTGACCTTCGTTCAGGGTGCCCATTCCGGCGCGTTCGACCGCGCTGATATGAACAAAAACGTCGTTGCTGCCGTTTGCCGGCTGGATAAAGCCGAAGCCCTTTTGGGTGTTAAACCACTTCACTGTACCTGTATTCATCGGGTCTTCCTTTCGCATACGCGCAGGAGCTGGCGCGCGGACTTGCGGCCAGTGTTCCAGTTTGTCGATGTTGGAGAATGTCTGAAACGTGCGCGCCGTCAGGATCTGAGGCGAAAGCGGAGCAGTTGTTCGGCCAGTATCGATGCTTGAGACCATACATCAGTAATTGTGAGACTTCAAGGAGAAGCCAAGGTTCCCTTTTCGCGCGCTTTCCTGCATAGTTCGGCATGGCAAAAGCAAAAGTAAGCTTCAAACCACTTCGTAACTCAGAGGGCGACTGGACTATTGTTGCCGAGTACCCCGGCGCAGAACCCCGAGAAATCACGGGCTTCACGAGCAAAGCCGAAATCGATGATTGGATGAACGGGGAGCGCCGGATCGCTTGGCTCCGATCACAGGGTTACGCGAAGTGACGTGGTGATCCCTTCTTCCAACTGTCGCATTGTCGCTTCTGGCTTGTGGCGAAGATCTGGCCGTCATCGCTATTCCAGCCTGCCTAATTGGCTGGGTTATCGCTGACGGCCGAAGTTCTCGTCGCGGCAAGGCAGGCGCCTGACTGCTCCTGGCCCTTTGCCGACGTTCCTATCCACTTCGAACTGACGTCTCATATCCCCCCTTCGCAGACTCCCGGCACGCCATTCTTGTAGACCTTGTCGCCGACCGCCCGCATGTGGTCGCGGTTCGGAATGTCGAGCACTTCCGAGCCGGGGGATGATCGCGCGAGCGTGCTGTCGGAACCGGTGACGTCGTCGAGCGAGAGTGCTTCCAGCGCCTTCGCGACGTTCTCGCCGGGACCGGTGCCCTCTCACTACGGTGACACCAATCTCCGCATATCTGACAGATCTGGTCAGAGCCAATGATTGTGCACAGTCACCGTTCTCTGTAATTTTTCAAATTGCCTTGGCGAGCGCGAACAACCGGAAATCCTCGAGCGCCGCGTGCCGATGCGGAGCGACTTCGCGCCGGTAGGTCTCGGTGTCGACGATCGCGCGGAAGGTGGCGAAATCGCCGTATTCATTGATCGCCGCTTCGTCCCAGCGTTCGCCGGGCGAGCCGACGAGGCTCGTCAGGACCGGCCCGGAAAACATCCGCGCGAGCGGCTTGCCGGCCGCGAGACGCCGGAATGCCGGCCTGTAGCGTTCATTAAAGGCTTCGCGGCCCGAGCAGGGCGCGGCGTTGAATCCGTCCTCGTAACGCGCCTGCGAGCGGTAGCGCAGCAGATTGAGCATGTAGACCGGCTGGCCGGATGGAATCGCCCGCTCGGCGGCGTCGAGGGCTTGCAGAGTGATTTCAATGGGGTTCATCGGACTTCCCGCGTTTCCAGCGCCGCAGAATGCGGGCTGACGCTTCCTGTCTAGCCGTTCGGGAATGGCTCTTGTAGTGACCGCAAAGCCATGACTATGTGGACTGCATGTCCACAACGACTTTGCCTCCCGATCTCTCGCGTCTCCTCGCCTTCGTCCGCGTGGTCGAGGCGGGCTCCTTCGCCGAAGCCGCGCGGCGCGCGGGGACGACCACCTCGGCGATGTCCAAGGCGGTCGCCCGCTTCGAAAAGGCTCACGGCTTGCGGCTTTTGCATCGCTCCACCCATTCGTTGGCGCTGACCGACGAGGGCGACAGGCTGATGACGGCGGGACGCGCGTTGGTCGAAAGTCTCGCCCGTGTCCAGTCCGCGCTCGGCGAAGTCGCGCGCGACGATGGCGGACGGGTGCGCGTGACCGCCCCCGCCTCGTTCGCGCGCGCCTGCATCCTGCCGCGGCTGCCCGCGTTCCTGCGGGAACGGCCGGAAATCGAAATCGAGGTCAAGTTCCGCAACGAGATTCTCGATCTCGCGGCGGAAGGCGTCGACATCGCGATCCGCTCGGGGCCCCTCGACCGCGCGCCCGGCCATCAGGCGCGGCGGCTTTGCACGTTCTCCTGGATCGCTTGCGCCTCGCCCGCCTATCTGAAGGCGCGCGGCGCGCCGGCGACTCCGTACGAGCTTTCCGCGCACGACCACGTCGGCTTCCGGAATCCCGCAAGCGGTCAGATCCTGACCTGGCGCTTCGCCGACCCGCGCGGCAAAGCGCCCGTTCGCGTCACGCCCAAGCCCAAGCACATTTGCGATGACGCGCATGCCTCGCTCGCTTTGATGGCGAATGGGTTTGGGATCGGCTGGGGGCCAGCGTGGCTCATTGGCGAAGACCTTCGCACCGGCCGGCTGGTCGAGGTGCTTGCGCCATGGCGCGCGCCTCGCGAACCCCTATGGATGCTGCGCACGTCGGGCCGCCGCCCGCCCCTGCGCACGCAGCGCGTCATGTCGTTCCTCAGCACGCTTCCCGCCGCGTTCAGCGACAAGGCGGTGTGAAGCAGCGGTCGTCAGCGAAATTGAGGCGCCAGGAAACTATCTTGGCCCTTTGCCGGCTCAGCCGCGGCGGGAGAGGAAGTCGAGCACGCCGGTCTTGTAGACCTTGTCGCCGACCGCGCGCATGTGGTCGCGGTTCGGAATGTCGAGCACTTCCGAGCCCGGGATGATCGCGCCGAGCGCGCTGGCGCTTCCTGCGACGTCGTCGGCGCTGCCGACCGCGATCAGCACGGGCACGTCGATGCGCGCAGCCTCGTCCTTCGTCATGAGATCGCGCGTGCCGCGCAGGCAGGCGGCGAGCGCACGGCGGTCGGAGCGGGTCTGATCGGCAAACGCGCGGAACGTGCGGCCGACGGGATCGGTGACGTCCTCGAGCTCCGGCGCTTCCAGCGCTTTCGCCACGTTCTCGCCGGGCCCTGTGCCCTCGATCAGGCCGCCGATGCCGATGCCCCCGAGGATCGCCGAGCGCAGGCGCTGCGGCTCGTTGAGCGAGAGCCACGCCGTCATCCGTCCCCCCATCGAATAGCCCATGATGTCGGCCTGCGGGATGGCGAGGTGATCCATCAGCGCGACCACGTCGCCGGCCATGGTCGGGATCGAGTACTGTTCGGGCTCGTAAAGCTTCGCGCTTTCGCCGTGGCCGCGATTGTCGAGCGCAATCACGCGGCGGCCGTTCTTGCGCAGTTCCGAAACCCAGGTCGGATAGACCCAGTTCACGTTCTTGCTGGAGGCAAAGCCGTGCACCAGGACGATCGGATCGCCCTCGCCTTCGTCGAGATAGGCAATTTCAACGGCGCCGTTGTGAAAGCTCGGCATCATCAGTTCCGTGGAGTCTTTTGGGGATGGGTCGATCTTAGAGCATGATCCGGAAAAGTGTGCAGCGGTTTTCCGGCAACATCATGCTCAAACAATAGTCTCGAGCGCGTCGCAGTTCAGGCCGTGGTGCCCGCACCGGCCAGAGCGGCGTCAGCCGCGATCTGCGCCCGGCGAACCCGCCGCGCCCGCCTGCGATCGCACCAGGCCTGGGTCAGGCGCTCGGTCGTCGCCTTGATGGAGGACAGAAGGCCGAACAGCGTCAGTGCCGCACCGAGCAGCCAGAGCGCCAGATCGAACGCGCCGCCGATGAGCAGCAGCGCGCCCCGGCCCAGGAGCTTCATGATCGCGCGCGTCTTGCCGTCCTGCGCTTCCGCAAGCCGCGCCGCGCGCGCGACGTCCTTGGGACCCTCGGCCACGCGCAAGGTGTCCATCGCACCGCGCGTGCCGGTCTTTTCGGCGACGCGCGTGACGTCCTTGCCGAGCCGGACCAGCGCACCGGCCTTCTCGGCCCGGAACGCGGCCTTGATCGCGCTCACGGTCTGGCCAGGGCGCAGCACCGAGCCTGATACCACCGCGCTCCGGAGCATCGGCGCGTCGACAACCTCGCGCGCCGACCGGCCGGCCCATGCGGCAAGCCCCTCGCCGAGCCGTCCGACTTTGCGCGCATCCTTCACCAGCGTCAGTCCGGCGCGCACCGGCGCGGCACCGCCGACGGACACGTAGGTTGCCGCCGTCACCGCAAGGCCGGCTGCCGCAAGCCCGAGCACGAGACGGTCGGTGTCCTCGCCCATCGCGAGGTGCTTGCCCTCGCGCACCACGTCCCTGATGTCGCCGAACACGAACAGGTCGCCGGCCACCGTTCCCGACAGGCTCGCGACGTCGTCGGCGTTGCCGGTGACGAGACCGGTGGCGAAGCGTTTGGCGAAATGCGAGGTGGAGTTCTCCGCCTTGACGGCGTCGCTGACGCGGTTCAGGAGGTCGTCGGGGAGCGCGATGTTGCGATCGCGCGCCAGCGCAACGAAACTGTCGGCGAGATCGGTATCATCAGCCGCGAGTGCGGCCTCGATATTGTCCTGAACCAGCCGGTCGTTCTGCCGCAGCAGCGCATCGAGCTTCAGCTCCGACAGCGCGGAGGGATCATCCTGGGCAGCGAGGATCGCGCCGGCCTCACGGGCATGCGGCGCGACCTGCACGAGCATGAAGCTGCACGCCGCGATACCGGTCAACGCTGTGCTGATTCGCAGCCACTTCATGCGGAAAGCCTGGATGGTCCCTTCGGGTCGTTTGCGCCTGACGATTCGTCTTTCGTCGCAACTTGCAGTCGTCCATAGAGATAGTTTGCCAAAATTGCGACACAACGTCCCCGACGAAAGAAGGGCTTCTCTCAGGCCCCAAGATTGTGTCGAATTTGCATGAGCAAATGAGCATGGGGCAATTGCGAACCTTTCGGTTCCGCTGGACTAGCAATCAACTGTACCCGCAAGTATGGTCCGCGGCGCCTCAAAGAGGCCGCGTCAGTTTTTGATTGTGTCTGCCGCCATTGCCACTCCAGGATGAGTTACGATGTCCGACCATGTCGTCCCGCACTTCCATAACGATGCCGGTGTTCCCGTCATCGAGATCGGCTCGCAAGAGTTCATGTGTGTGGGCGCCAACCCTCCGTTCGACCATCCGCACGTCTTCCTCGACCTCGGCAACGACAACGAGATCATCTGCCCCTATTGCTCGACGCTGTACCGCTTCGCGGCCGACCTGAAGCCGGGCGAAGCCCGCCCGCCGGAATGCGTCCTGAAGGACAAGGTGGCCTGACCGCTTCCGTCGGTCAGGGGTGGCGCTCTCCCGAACGATTGTCATCGCCGGTGCCGGTATCGGTGGCCTGACGGCCGCGCTTGCGCTCACGGCCCGCGGCTTCCGCATCGTGGTGCTGGAAAAGGCCGAGCGCCTCGAGGAAGTCGGCGCCGGCCTGCAGCTCTCCCCCAATGCCAGCCGCGTCCTGGTCGATCTCGGCCTGACCGAACGCCTCAAGGCGCGCGCGGTAACCCCGGAAGCGGTCTCGATCATGAGCGCGCGCGCCGGCGGCGAGCTCTTGCGCATGCCGCTCGGTGAAGCAGCGTCGGCGCGTGCCGGCGCTCCGTATTGGGTGGTGCACCGCGCCGACCTCCAATCCGCGCTGGCAGGCGCCGTCGCCGATCATCCCGACATCGACCTGAAGCTGGGTGCAACCTTCGAGGACGTCGCGCCCCACGCCAAGGGCCTCACCGTCGTCCATCGCAGCGGCACGATCCGCCGCAGCGATCTCGCGAGCGCCCTGATCGGCGCCGACGGCATCTGGTCGACGGTCCGCCAGCATCTGTTTCCCGAGGTGCAGCCGCGCTTCTCCGGGCTGATCGCCTGGCGCGGCACGCTCGATGCCGCGCAACTGCCGAAGGACTATGCCGCGCGCCGGGTGCAGCTCTGGATGGGCCCGAACGCGCATCTGGTCGCCTATCCGATTGCCGGCGGACGCCAGATCAACGTGGTCGCGGTGCTGCCCGGCACCTGGAACCGGCCGGGCTGGAGCACGCCCGGCGATCCCCTCGAGGTGATGGACGCCTTTGCCGCCCCGCGCTGGCCGCCGCCGGCGCGGATGATGCTCGCCCCGGTCGACAGCTGGCGGAAATGGGCGCTGTTCGGCGTGCCCGACGGCTGCCCCTGGAGCAAGGGCCCGGTGGCGCTGCTCGGCGACGCCGTGCATGCGATGCTGCCCTTTGCGGCCCAGGGCGCCGGAATGGCGATCGAGGATGCCGCCGTGCTCGCCCGGCATTTGAGCCCCGAGGCCGCGGAGAGCACCGGGGACATCGCCGCCGCGCTGACGCAATACGGCCGTGCCCGCCAGGCGCGGGTCCTTCGGGTGCAGCGGACCGCGCGGCAGCAAGGCAGGATCTATCATCTCGGCGGGCCGCTCGCGCTCGCACGCGACCTTGCGATCCGCGCGCTCGGCCCGGAGCGCATGCTGGCGCGGCAGGACTGGATCTATAGCTGGCGTCCCTGATGCGAAGCGCGGTCCGCGGGGCGCCTTAGCAGATCACCTTTTTCCGGACGTCGAAGCGGGCTTGCCAGCGGGTGATGGCGGCTCCGCCGCAGGCGGTGTCGTCTCCGGCATCTCCCGGCACTTGTTGCGGCGCCAAGCCTCCTCCGCCAACTGCGACTGCCCGCGCACAGCAATATAGTCGTTGCGATAGGCAAGCTCGGACACGACCGCGCCACCTGCCCCCGTCTCGGCCTTCTCCATCAGCCTCTGCAGATCGGCAGTGCGCTTGGCGAGCGCCTTGCGCTCGGTCTGCAGCTGCTTGCAGTCGTACAATTCGTATCTTGCGGGATCGGCAAAGGCCGGTGCGATCGTCTCGCTCATGCTGGCGCAGCCGGAGAGCGCGGGGCCGGCGACAAGCAGCACGAGGAGCGCGCCAAAGCCGCGCGGCGAAGTGGAAAACGAAGCAGCCATGCCGGATGAATAGTCCCCGTGGATTGAGAATGCCTAAAGCAACAACAGATGTCCGGATTGAGGCTTTGCCTTGTGCGCCCAGCTCGCTTAAGGAAGAACCGTCCCTCCGCGTCCCCAACGCGCCAATTCCAGATGGCCGGAGATGGACTTAAGTGTTTGATCCCGTTGGATCAAGCGGGCATGGCGGAATTGGTAGACGCAAGGGACTTAAAATCCCTCGGTGCGCAAGCGCTGTGCCGGTTCGACCCCGGCTGCCCGCACCAACGGAGCTGATCGCTCAGGCCGTGCGCGGCCCGGAAACGACCGCGCGGTAAATCCACGACGTCCTGCAAGACGCTTTCGGGCCGTGCGAATTCGTCCGATCCAGAAGCATATGAGCGCGGTACAAAACTGCCCGATCAGATTCTCCCGCAAAGGAGATCTCAATGGGACTCACGCGCCAGCTCGTGATCCTGCTCGACGGCGCCACGACCGTGATGCTGATCCATCGCGATCTCGTCGATGCCGCCGGACAGTTGGCGCCCGATCTGTTCGAGCGGGCCCGCAGCACCCGCTGACCTCATTTGCCGACGGCGCTCCCGGCTCTCGCCAAATCTTGTCCGCCCCTCGATCCGCCTGCCAGCCATCCCGAAACATGGGTTGTGCAACGCAGCATTCTACGGAGATAAAGTCGCTCTATTTCAGGGGTAATCTTCTTGTCTGACGTCAATGCCGACGATTGGGTGTCCGCGGGACACCGCCCGATGGGTTTTCCGGAATTCGTCATCGTGATCGCGTCTATCATGGCGCTCAATCCGCTCGCGATGGACATCATGCTGCCGGCGCTGCCCAATATCGGCGCCGCCTTCAAGATTCCCGTCGCCAACCATCTGCAACTGGTGCTGTCGACCTTCCTGATCGGTTTCGGCGCCGGCCAGTTCGTGATGGGTCCTCTGTCGGACCGCTTCGGACGCCGGCCGGTGCTGCTCGGCGGCATGGCAGTCTATGCGGTGGCGAGCGTGCTGGCGGTCGCCGCGCCTTCGTTCGAGACGCTGCTGCTGGCACGTGCGCTTCAGGGGCTCGGCACCGCGGCGACGCGCGTAATCGCGACCTCGATCGTGCGCGATTGCTATGTCGGCCGCCGCATGGCGAGCGTGATGTCGCTCGCCATGATGGTGTTCATCGCGGTGCCCGTGGTCGCCCCCTCGTTCGGACAGGCGGTGCTGCTGGTGACCGCGTGGCGCGGCATCTTCGTCGTGCTGACGCTGTACGGCCTACTCGCACTCGCATGGTGCGTGCTGCGACTGCCTGAAACCCTGCCCCAGTCCGAGCGCCGGTCGTTGGCGCCCGCCGACGTGCTTTCGGCGTTCCGGCAAACCGTCACCCATCGCCAGACCATCGGCTATGCCACGGCCGCCGGCGGCGTGATGGGCGCCCTGTTCGCCTACGTCTTCTGCGCCCAGCAGATCTTCACCGGCATCTATCACCTCGGCCACTACTTCCCGCTCGCTTTCGCGGCGATCGCGGCCGGCGTCGCCATTGCCGGCTTCCTCAATGCAAGGCTGGTCGGGCGGCTCGGCATGCGCGTGATCTCGCACGGGGCGCTGGCGCTCTACACGGCGGTGGCCGGTGTGATGCTGCTGACGGAATGCCTCGGCGTGCTGCCGCTCGCCTTGTTCATGGTGCTCTCCGCCCTGATGATGTTCTCGTTCGGCATGATGGTCGCCAACTTCACTGCGCTCGCGATGGAGCCGCAGGGCCACATCGCCGGGACCGCCTCGTCGCTTTACGGCTCGATCACGACGCTGATCGGGATCGTGGTCGGCATGGCGATCGGGCAGAGCTTCGACGGCACGTTGCTGCCCTTCTCGATCGGCTTCTTCCTGTCGACGCTCGCCGCGCTCGCGATCGTGCTGGTGGTCGAGAAGGGACGGCTGTTCAAGCCACATCATCGCCCGGTCTAAAGCGCGATGCGATGAGGACGAATCGTCATCGCGCTTTAGGTCGTTGTTTAAGCATGATCTTTTCGGAAAACCGCTGCGCACTTTTCCGGATCATGCTCTAGGGAACCACGCGACGGCCTCGATGTTGTCCTGCAGCAATTCGAAAGGGCGCTGCAATGGAACCGGAACACCGCGAAGACCACGGCGACGTAGAGCGGCAGAATACGGAACGTTCCGAACCGCGCGCTGAGCAAGCCACTTTCACCACGCCGCTTGCGAGCGAGGGGCTCGAAGGGGTGCGCGACAGCCACTGCTGAGCACGATGCCTACTCGGTCGCTCGCAGGCTAATGTACGATGAGATTGGATCGTCATCGCGCTTTAGGTTGTTGTTTACGCATGATCTTTCCGGAAGACCGCTTCGCACTTTTCCGGATCATGCTTTAGCGCCGAAATCACCCGCAGTGCGCGAAACTGACAAACGAAAACGGCGCCGTTGACGACGGCGCCACGCTCGTTCGCACGAAAGGGTGCGAGGCGCCCCCTTTGCGTACTCGGTCTTGTCCTATTCCGACTTGTCCATATTCCAGAACACCGGCGTCGCCGGACCGTCGATCACGCCGCTGATCGACTTCCGCCATGCGCTCGGACTCTGGTACTGGCCGAGCGGCACGTAGAGCACCTGATCGTAGACTTCCTTCTGGATCTCGACTGCAATCCTCTTCTGATCCTCCGGTGAGGTCGCGCGAACGAAGGCGTCCTTGAGCTGCTCGACCTTGGCGTCCTCCGCCCAGCCAAACCAGCCCCCCTTCTTGCCCTGCCCGCCGACGGCGACGTTGGAGATCGGGTTGACCACGTCGGCGCTGACCCAGTTCGTGATGAACATGTTCCAGCCACCCTCTTTCGGGGACTTCTGGCTGGCGCGCCGGCTCACCACCGTCTGCCAGTCGGTGGCCTGCAGGTCGACCTTGAAGCCGGCTTCCCGCAGTTGCTGGGCCACCACGATCGGCTGAGCCTTCAGCGCCAACACGTCGCCCGGCGCCATGAGCACGACGGGTATCCCGTCGTAGCCGGACTCGGCGAGCGCCTTCTTGGCCGCAGCCATGTCACCGCCCTTTGCGAGGGTCTCACCGCCAATATCGGTTGCGAAAGGCGTGTCGCAGATGAAGATCGCGGCGCAGGTCTTGTAGTACTTGGGATCGCCGATCAGCGCATCGAGCACGTCCTTCTGCTTGACCGCCAGGAGTGCTGCGCGACGAACCTTGACGTTGTCGAATGGCGGATGGAGGAAGTTCATCCGCGCACCCGTCTGGAATCCGAACTTGTTCAGGATCTCTGTTTTGAGTCCGTTGTCGGCTTCGATGGTGGGCAACATTTCAATGGCAGGATTTTCCATGAAATCGATATCGCCCGACTGCAGCGCGTTCAACGCGGTCTGGGCGTCCGGCATGGTGATCCACTCGACGCGGTCCACCTTCACCACCTTGCCGCCAGCAGTCCAGTTCGCCGGCTCCTTGCGCGGCACGTAGTCGGTGTTCTTGACGTAGATCGATTTCACGCCGGGCTGGAATTCCGACGCCACGAACTTGAAGGGACCGGAGCCGATCTGCTCCGGGATCTGCTTGTCCGGCGGTGTCTCGGCGAGGCGCTTCGGCATCATGAAGGCGACGCGCGAGGACGGCTTGCCGATGGAATCGAGCACGAGGCCGTAGGGCTCCTTCAGCTTCAGCGTGATGGTCTTGGCGTCGGTCGCCTCGATGCTCGCGGTGAAGTCCATGAGCTTCTGGCCCATGCCGTCGACCGCGGCCCAGCGCTTCAGCGAAGCGACGCAGTCTTCCGCCGTCACCGGCAGGCCGTCATGCCACTTCAGGCCGTCGCGCAGCGTGAAGGTGTAGGTGAGCTTGTCGTCGGAGATCTTCCAGTCCGCCATCTGCGGCTGGATCTTGAAGTTCGAATCCGTCGCGATCAGCGTGTCGAAGATCATGTAGCCATGATCACGCGAGATGTAGGCACTGGTGTAGATCGGATCGAGGACGCGCAGATCCGAATGCATCACGGCGGTCATGGTCTTGCCCGCGGCAAGAACTGGCGAAGCCAGAGCCGAAAGCGACACGACCGACAGTGCAAGTTTGGAGGCGAACGCCCGACGCCCCAGGCTCATGAGTTGGAACATCGAGGCTCTCCTGGAATCTCATGGCGGGCGGCGCCGCTGATACCAGCGGCGCCGTATGGTGATCCGGACGAAGGTCGCGGCGAGAACTCCCGGCCTACTCCGACTTGCTGATGTTCCAGAACAGCGGCGTTGCCGGACCGTCGAGCACGCCGGTCAGCGATTTGCGCCAGCCGCTCGGCAACAGATACTGCCCCAGCGGGATGTAGATCACCTGATCGTACGCCTCCTTCTGGATCTCGGCGGCGATCTTCTTCTGCTCGTCGAGCGAGGGTGCGCGGACGAACGCGTCCTTGAGCTGCTCGATCTTGGGGTCTTCGGCCCAGCCGAACCAGCCGCCCTTCTTGCCCTGGCCGCCGATCGAGAGATTGGCGATGGGGTTGGCAACGTCGGCCGCGACCCAGTTGGTGAAGAACATGTTCCAGCCGCCCTCCTTCGGCGGCTTCTGGCTGGCGCGGCGGCTTACTACCGTCTGCCAGTCAGTCGCCTGCAGGTCGACCTTGAAGCCGGCCTCACGCAGCAGCTGGGCTGCAACGATCGGCTGCGCCTTGAGCGTCGTGACGTCACCTGGCGCCATGATCACGATCGGCGTGCCGTCGTAGCCGGACTCGGCAAGCGCCTTCTTGGCTGCAGCCATGCCGTTGCCCTTGATGAGGGTCTCGGCGCCGACGTCAGTCTCGAGCGGCGTGTCGCACACGAAGAAGGCGCCGCAGATCTTCTGATATTTGGCGTTGCCGACGAGTGCATCGAGAACGTCCTTCTGGTTCATGGCCAGGAACGCAGCTCGCCGCACCTTCACGTTGTCGAACGGCGGATGCAGGAAGTTCATGCGGCCGAGCGTCTGGAAACCGAACTTGTTGGAGACCTCGATCGTGAGCTCCTTGTTCGATTCCAGCACCGGCAGCATGTCGAACGGCAGGTTCTCCATGAAGTCGATGTCACCCGACTGCAGCGCGTTCACCGCGGTCTGCGAGTCCGGCATGGTGATCCACTCGACGCGGTCCACCTTCACCACCTTGCCGCCGGAGGTCCAGCTCGCCGGCTCCTTGCGCGGCACGTAGTCGGTGTTCTTGACGTAGACCGCCTTCACGCCGGGCTGGAATTCCGATGCCACGAACTTGAAGGGACCCGAGCCGATCTGCTCCGGGATCTGCTTGTCCGGCGGTGTCTCGGCGAGGCGCTTCGGCATCATGAAGGCGACGCGCGAGGACGGCTTGCCGATGGAATCGAGCACGAGGCCGTAGGGCTCCTTCAGCTTCAGCGTGATGGTCTTGGCGTCGGTCGCCTCGATGCTCGCGGTGAAGTCCATGAGCTTCTGGCCCATGCCGTCGACCGCGGCCCAGCGCTTCAGCGAAGCGACGCAGTCTTCCGCCGTCACCGGCGCGCCGTCATGCCACTTCAGGCCGTCGCGCAGCGTGAAGGTGTAGGTCAGCTTGTCGTCGGAAATCTTCCAGTCCGCCATCTGCGGCTGGATCTTGAAGCTCGAATCCGGGGCCACCAGCGTGTCGTAAACCATGTAGCCATGGTCGCGCGTGATGTAGGCCGTGGTGAAGATCGGGTCGATGATGCGCAGATCCGAATGCATCACCGCCGTGATGGTCTTGCCGGCCGCAAGCACTGGCGAGGCCAGCGCGGTCGAAAGCGCGACGACCGACAGCGCAAGTTTGGAGGCGAACGCGCGACGCCCCCGGCGCATGAAGTGGAACATAGAAAGTTCTCCTGACGTGAAACTGTTCAAAGGCAGGTCATTGGTTGAGCATGCGGTTCATTCGTTGGGCGAACTAACCTCATGCAATGCCTTTATCTTTTTGAGACTTGCAGACAGTGCCGAGCGCGTCAATCCGGTTTCGTCGCAGCCCCTCACGGCGCGCGCACGGGCTCCACAACGATCGGTTTGGCTCTACAACACCCTCCGCTTGTCCTGCCCCGCGCCGATGCAATGCGCGTTCCATCTTTCGAAGCTTGAGAGACATTGAGATGAATCCTGCCAATCTTCCCTTTGATTCCGAGGCGATGCTCGAGGGCCTGCGCGGCTGGGTCGAATGCGAGAGTCCGACCTGGGATGCAGGCGCCGTGGACCGCATGCTCGATATCGCGGCGCGGGACATGGCGATCATGGGTGCGACGATCGAGCGCATTGCCGGCCGCCAGGGCTTTGGCGGCGTCATCCGCGCCCGCTTTCCGCATCCCAAGCAGGGCGAGCCGGGCATCCTGATCGCCGGACACATGGATACCGTTCATCCGGTCGGCACCATCGAGAAGCTGAAATGGCGGCGCGAGGGCAACAAGTGCTATGGCCCCGGCATCTACGACATGAAGGGCGGCAATTACCTCTCGCTGGAAGCGATACGGCAACTGGCGCGCGCCTCGTTCACCACACCGCTGCCGATCACCGTGCTGTTCACGCCGGATGAGGAAGTCGGCACGCCTTCGACGCGGGACATCATCGAGGCGGAAGCGGCGCGCAACAAATACGTGCTGGTGCCGGAGCCCGGCCGCGCCGACAACGGCGTCACCACCGGACGCTACGCCATCGCGCGCTTCAATCTCGAGGCGACGGGACGGCCGAGCCACGCCGGCGCCACGTTGTCGGCCGGACGCTCGGCGATCCGCGAGATGGCGCGGCAGATCCTCGCCATCGACGCGATGACGACGGAGGACTGTACCTTCTCGGTCGGGGTCGTTCACGGCGGACAATGGGTCAATTGCGTTGCGACGACCGCAACCGGCGAAGCGCTCTCCATGGCCAAGCGTCAGGCCGATCTCGACCGCGGTGTCGAGAGGATGCTGGCGCTGTCGGGCACCACAAACGACGTCACGTTCAAGGTCACGCGCGGCGTGACGCGTCCGGTATGGGAGCCGGATGCCGGTACCATGGCGCTCTACGAGAAGGCGCGCGGCATCGCCAAATCGCTCGGCGCGGAATTACCGCATGCCAGCTCCGGCGGCGGCTCCGACGGCAACTTCACCGGCGCGATGGGAATTCCCACGCTCGACGGCCTGGGCGTGCGCGGCGGCAACGGGCACACGCTGGAGGAATTCATCGAAGTCGACAGCCTGGTCGAGCGCGGCCGGCTGATGGCAGGTCTTCTGGCGACGTTGGAATAGTGAACTCGTCATTCCGGGGCGATGCGACAGCATCGAACCCGGAATCTCAATGCTTCGCATCGCCCCGGGGCGACGAGCTGGGCTTTGCACTGCACAATAGGTCGGCAGTCGCGGTCGAAATTTAGCCTTGTCTAAAAATGAGGCGTATCGTACTGCTCGGCCGTCCACGCGATGATGCGGGAGAGATCGCGGCGAAGGCTTTCAGCCTTCGTTGCGGCGCCGACGGAGCAACCGCCCCGGAAACTCTCAGGCAAAAGGACCGTTTCGTCAGGACGATCTGGAGAGAGGCGGCGCGATTTCAGGCAATCGTGACGCCCACCGAAGGGGATAGTCCGTTGCGATATCCGCAGCGGATCAAGCTCTCAGGTAACCGTGACAGATGGGGCGCCGCCAACGGCCTTTGGCCGGCGGTTAGCCGACTCTAAACACGGGAGCCCCGAACCTAGTCATGACCCATATCGCCATCATCGGCGCCGGCATCACCGGCGTCACGACCGCCTATGCCCTGCTCGAACGCGGCTACAGGGTGACGGTGCTCGACAAGCACCGCTACGCCGCGATGGAGACGTCCTTCGCCAACGGCGGGCAGCTCTCCGCATCGAACGCCGAAGTGTGGAACAGCACGGCGACGATCCTGAAGGGATTGCGCTGGATGTTTCGGCGCGACGCGCCGCTGCTGATGAACCCGCGGCCGAACTGGCACAAATATTCGTGGATGAGCGAGTTCGTCGCCAACATCGGCAACTACCGCGCCAACACCATCGAGACCACGCGGCTCGCGATCGAAGCGCGCAAGCATCTGTTCGACATTGCGGCGCGCGAAGGCATCGACTTCGATCTCGAACGCCGCGGCATCCTCCACATCTATCGTGACAAGGCCGGCTTCGAATCCGGTCTGCGCGTCAACGCGCTGCTGCAGGAAGGCGGCCTCGACCGCCGCCCGGTGACGCCGGAGGAAATCCGCAGCATCGAGCCGACACTGCGCAAGGACTATTATGGCGGCTTCTACACGCCGTCGGATGCGACCGGCGATATCCACAAGTTCACCCGCGGCCTGGCGGAAGCCTGCAAGCGACGCGGCGCGACCTTCATCCACGAGGCCAACATCGATTCGATCGCACGTGCCGGCAGCGGCTTCGTCATCGGCTGGACCGATCTGGCCGCGAGCGATGCCGTCGCGGCCGCGCGCGGCGCACTGAACGTGGACGGCGTCGTGGTCTGCGCTGGCGTTGCGAGCCGTCACTTCGCCGCCCTGCTCGACGAGCGTGTCAACGTCTATCCGGTGAAGGGCTACTCGATCACGGTGCAGCTCGACACCGCCGAAAGCCGCAACGCCACCCCGACGGTGAGCCTGCTCGACGAGGCCGCCAAGATCGTCACCAGCCGGCTCGGCTGCGATCGCTTTCGCGTCGCCGGCACCGCCGAGTTCAACGACTTCAACCGCGATATCCGCGCGGACCGCGTGCAGCCGCTGATCGACTGGGTGCGCAACAACTTCCCCGCCGTCGAAACGTCGCGCGTCGTGCCGTGGGCCGGGCTGCGCCCGATGATGCCGAACATGATGCCGGTCGTGCGCGCAGGACGGATGCCGGGCGTGTTCTTCAACACCGGCCACGGCCATCTCGGCTGGACTCTGTCGGCCGCGACGGCGCAGATGATCGCACAGACCATCGACGGCTGGCGCGGCCTCAACGCTCCGCCGACGGTTCCTTCACTTGGGGTTGAGCGTGAATTGCGACATGCATCCTGAGTGGTCGCTATCGGAGACATGCCGGCCTCTTGCTACGGCGCAGCCCTTGGCACACAATTTGCCCTAAGAGGACGGCGTCTCCGAGCGGCCTTTCCAGCCCAAGTGATAGGCATGATAGACACGACAGAGTTCACGGGGGCCTCAGGGCTCCACACGTTCCGTAGCCGGAGATAAGTGCATGCTGGGTTATCTTATTCGCCGCGTTCTGGCCGCGGTGCCCGTGATGGGCGTCGTCGCGCTGTTCGTGTTCCTGCTTCTGCGGCTGACGCCGGGCGATCCCGCCGCGATTCTCGCCGGCGACAACGCGACGCCGGAACGGCTCGAGCGCATCCGCGCCTCGCTCGGCCTGAACGAGCCCTTGATCGTGCAGTTCATCACCTGGGTGAACAAGCTGCTGCACGGCGACCTCGGGACCTCGCTGATCTCCAACCTGCCCGTGATGAAGATGATCGGCCAGCGCGTCGAGCCGTCGATCTCGATCGCGCTGTCGACCATCATCCTCGCAGTCATCGTCGCCGTTCCCCTGGGGGTGATCGCGGCCTGGAAACACGGCACCTGGATCGACCGCTTCGTGATGGGCCTGTCCGTGCTCGGCTTCTCGGTGCCGGTATTCGTGGTCGGCTATGTGCTGATCCAGGTCTTTGCGATCGAGCTGCGCTGGGTGCCGGTGCAGGGCTTCCGCAGCATCTTCAACGGCTTCGGTCCGTTCTTCGAGCGCATCATCCTGCCGACCTGCGCACTCTCCTTCATCTACATCGCCCTGATCGCGCGCATGACGCGCGCGGCGATGCTCGACGTGCTCGGCGAGGACTATGTCCGTACCGCGCGCGCCAAAGGCATCAACGAGGTCGCGGTGATGATGCGCCATGCGCTGCGCAACGCCGCGGTCCCCGTGATCACCGTGATCGGCACCGGCTTCGCGCTCCTGATCTCCGGCGTCGTCGTCACCGAGAGCGTGTTCAACATCCCCGGCATCGGCCGCCTCACCGTCGATGCGGTGCTGGCGCGCGACTATCCGGTGATCCAGGCGATGATCCTCCTGACGTCGCTGATCTATGTCGTCGTCAATCTTCTCATCGACGTCGCCTACACCCTGCTCGATCCCCGGATCCGGTACTGAGGCAAGGATAAGAATACAAATGTCAGTCGATACCCTTCCCCAGTCGTCCATTCCGGTCACGTCGCCGCTGCGGCCGCGCTTCGGATTCCTCACCTCGACGCCCATCATTGCGACCGCGACGGTCCTGCTCACGCTGGTCGTGGTGGTCTCGATCCTGGCGCCGCTGATCGCGCCGCATGATCCGATCCAGCTCGCGCCGTCGCAGCGGCTCAAGCCCTCCTCGGCACAGTTCCTGCTCGGCACCGACGCCTACGGCCGCGACCTGCTGTCGCGCGTGATCTATGGCGGCCGCATCTCGCTTCTGATCGGCATCGGCTCGGCGATCCTGTCGATCGCCATCGGGCTCGCGATCGGCCTCGTCTCCGGCTTCTTCAAGCTGGTCGATTCCGTCCTGATGCGCGTCATGGACGGCCTGATGGCGATGCCGAGCATCCTGCTCGCGATCGCCGTTGTGTCGCTGTCCGGCGCCAGCCTCTGGACCGTGCTGATCGCGATCACCATTCCCGAGATTCCGCGGGTGGCGCGCCTGGTGCGTTCTGTCGTGCTGTCGGCGCGCGAGGAGCCTTACGTCGAGGCTGCGATCTCGGTCGGCTCCAGCCTGCCGAAGATCATGTGGCGCCACCTGATGCCGAACACGATCGCGCCGCTGATCGTCCAGGGCACCTATGTCTGCGCGAGCGCCATTCTGACCGAGGCCATCCTCTCCTTCCTCGGCGCCGGCATCTCGCCGGAGACGCCGACCTGGGGCAACATCATGGCCGAGGGCCGCCAGTATTTCCAGATCAAGCCGTCGCTGATCTTCTGGCCGGGCCTCTTGCTCTCGATCGCCATCCTCAGCATCAACCTGATCGGCGACGCCGCCCGCGACGCACTCGATCCGCGCATGAAGCAGCGGGAAGGCAAGTGATGACCAACACCATCCTCGACATCAACAACCTCGTCGTTTCCATCGGCAAGAAGCCGAAGGGCGTGAACATCATCGACGGCATCTCGATCCAGGTGCGCGAGCGCGAGACGCTGTGCCTCGTCGGCGAAAGCGGCTCGGGCAAGTCGGTGACGTCGCTCACCACGATGGGCCTCTTGCCGAAGGGCACGCTGGTTCCCACCGGCGGCAGCATCAAGCTGGTCGGCGAGGAGCTGCTCACCGCGACCGACCGCCGCCTGCGCCAGCTTCGCGCGACGAAGATGGCCATGATCTTCCAGGAGCCGATGACCGCGCTCAATCCGGTGGTGCCGGTCGGCCGCCAGATCGACGAGGTCCTGCGCGCGCATACCGATCTCGACGGAAAAGCGCGGAGGAAGCGTATCCTCGACATGATGGAGCAGGTCCACCTGCCCCAGGTCGAGCGCATCTTCGCGTCCTATCCGCACCGCCTGTCCGGCGGCCAGCGCCAGCGCATCATGATCGCGATGGCGCTGGTGCTGGAGCCGAAGCTCCTCATTGCCGACGAGCCGACCACCGCGCTCGACGTCACCACGCAGAAGCAGATCCTGACGCTGATCCGCGAGCTGCAGCGCGATCACGGCACCGCCGTGCTGTTCATCACGCACGACATGGGGGTGGTCGCCGAGATCGCCGACCGCGTCGCGGTGATGCGGCAGGGCCGCCTGGTCGAGACCGGCCCCCTCGACACCGTGCTGCGCAATCCGACCATGGAATACACCCGCAACCTGCTCGCCTCGGTGCCGAGCCTGGTGCCGCGAGCGCCGCGCGAGGACAGCCGCGAGCCCGTGGTGCTGGAAGCCAACGAGCTCAGCAAGGTCTACAAGGAGCGCGCCTTCTTCGGCAAAGGCCGCGAGGTCGTCGCCGCCGACAAGGTCACGCTGACGCTGCGCAAGGGCCGCACCCTCGGCATCGTCGGCGAAAGCGGCTCGGGCAAGTCGACGGTGGCGCGCTGCATCGTCCGCCTGATCGATCCGACCTCCGGGGGCGTGCGCCTCGCCGGCCGCGAGATCGCCGACATCTCGCGCCGCCTGCTCCAGCCGCACCGGCAGAAGATCCAGATCGTGTTCCAGGATCCCTACCGCTCGCTGAACCCGCGCGTGACCGTTGGCGACAGCATCGCGGAAGGCCCGATCAACTACGGCGTCTCCCAGGCCAATGCGATGAAGCGGGCACGCGAGCTGCTCGAGCTCGTCGGCCTGCCGGCAGATGCGGTGTCGCGCTATCCGCACCAGTTCTCCGGTGGCCAGCGCCAACGCATCGCCATCGCCCGTGCGCTTGCGCTCGATCCGGACGTGCTGGTCGCGGACGAGGCGGTCTCCGCGCTCGACGTCTCCGTGCAGGCACAGGTGCTGGAACTGCTCGACGAGATCCAGAAGCGGCTCGGCATCGCCATCCTGTTCATCACCCACGATTTGCGCGTCGCTGCGCAAATCTGCGACGAGGTCGTGGTGATGCAGCATGGCCGCGTCGTCGAACAGGGTCCCGCCGCCGAAGTGCTGACGTATCCGAAGGAAGCCTATACCAGGGCTTTGCTGGAGGCCGCGCCGGGCCGAGGCTGGGATTTTGCGAACTTCCGGCCGGTGGCCGAGGGTGTGGGAGCCACCGTGTAGCAACACTCACGGTGTCGTCCCTGCGAACGCAGGGACCCATACCGCGGAATCTATCGTTCGCGTGCGGCGTTAATCCGAACGACCAGCATTCACCAAACTCTTTCCTGGGGTTATGGGTCCCTGCGTTCGCAGGGACGACATGGAGAGCTTGGATGCACCGCTACTCACGACACGCACCGTATCCGCAGCAATCCCAAAACAGCTTGAGGCCATGCACGGCGCGATGGCCTCTCACCTTGCTCTCTCCTCAGAGCCAAGGCTAACGTCGCGCACTTTCCAACGCTGGACTTGAATTGATGACACGTATCGCCATCGGCGGCTTCCTGCACGAGACCAACACCTTCGCTCCGACCAAGGCGACATTCGCGGACTTCCAGCATGGCGGCGGCTGGCCGGCGATGACGGAAGGCGCCGGCGTGCTGAAGGTGATGCGGCGCATCAATGTCGGCCTTGCCGGCTTCGTCGACAGCGCTGAAGCCAGCGGCTGGGAACTGGTTCCGACGATTGCCTGCGGGGCGAGCCCCTCGGCCCATGTCACCAAGGACGCCTTCGAACGCATCGTGAAGGTGATCGTCGACGGCATCGCAGCCGCCGGGCCGATCGATGCGGTCTATCTCGACCTGCACGGCGCCATGGTGACCGAGCATCTCGACGACGGCGAAGGCGAGATCCTGGCGCGCGTGCGCCGCGTCATCGGCAAGGATGTTCCGCTCGTCACCAGCCTCGATCTTCATGCCAACGTCACGCCCGAGATGATCGAGCATGCCGACGCGCTGATCGCCTACCGCACCTATCCGCATGTCGACATGGCCGAGACCGGCCGCGCCTGCGCGAGACATCTGGCGCTGCTGCTGCAGACGAAGCAGCGCTTCGCAAAGGCGTTCCGGCAATTGCCGTTCCTGATCCCGATCAGCTGGCAATGTACCAACGACCAACCGACCAGAGGCATCTACGAGAAGCTCGCTGCGCTGGAGGGCGATTCGGTTCCGACACTCTCTTTCGCGCCCGGCTTCCCGGCCGCGGATTTCCGCGATTGCGGGCCGAGCGTATTCGCCTACGGCAAGACGCAAGCGGACGCCGACCGCGCGGCCGATGCGATCGTCAAGCTGATCGAGAGCCACGAGGACGATTTCGACGGCAAGATCTGGTCGCCTGACGATGGCGTGCGCCATGCCATGGAACTTTCGAGGAATGCGAGCAAGCCGATCATCATCGCGGACACCCAGGACAATCCCGGCGCCGGCGGCGATTCCGACACGACGGGCATGCTGCGCGCACTGGTGCGCAACAAGGCGAGCGCCGCCACCGGCGCGATCTACGATCCGGACTCGGCCAGGGCCGCGCATGCGGCCGGCGTCGGCGCCAGCGTGACGCTCTCGCTCGGCGGCAAGTCCGGCATCCCCGGCGATGAGCCCTATCGCGAGACCTTCGTGGTCGAAAAGCTCTCCGACGGCCGCTTCATCGCGCCCGGCCCCTATTACGGCGGCCGCGAGATGGAGATGGGTCCCTCCGCCTGCCTGCGCATCGGCGACGTCCGCGTGGTTGTTTCCTCGCACAAGGCGCAGCTCGCCGACCAGGCGATGTACCGCTATGTCGGAATCGAGCCGACCGCGCAGAAGATCCTGGTCAACAAGAGCTCGGTCCACTTCCGCGCCGATTTCGAGCCGATCGCGGAGAAGCTGATGATCTGCGCCGCCCCCGGCGCAATGCCGGCCGACACCGCTTCCCTGCCCTGGACGCGGCTGCGGCCGGGCATCCGCATCAAACCGAACGGCCCTGTTTTCGATCCTCCCTCACGCTAACTGGACAGGACACATGCCCACGATCGACCGCATCGACGGCTACGCCGACGAACTCACCGCTATCAGGCGCGACCTCCACGCCCATCCCGAGATCGGCTTCGAGGAAGTGCGCACCTCCGGCATCGTCGCCGACAAGCTGAAGAGCTGGGGCATCGAGGTGCATCGCGGCCTCGGCGGCACCGGCGTGATCGGCGTCATCAAGGGCAAGGGTTCGAGCGGCAAGCGCATCGGCCTGCGCGCCGACATGGACGCGCTGCCGATGGAGGAGAACACCAATCTGAAATGGAGCTCGAAGATCCCCGGCCGCTTCCACGGCTGCGGCCATGATGGCCACACCACCATGCTGCTCGGCACCGCGCGCTACCTCGCCGAGACAAGGAACTTCGACGGCACCGTGCACCTGATCTTCCAGCCGGCCGAGGAAGGCCTCGGCGGCGCCCGCGCCATGATCAAGGACGGCCTGTTCGAGAAGTTTCCCTGCGACGAGCTCTACGGCCTGCACAACGCGCCCGACCTCAACCACGGTGAGATCGCGATCCTGCCCGGCCCCGCGATGGCCAGCGCCGACTTCTTCGACCTCCGCATCACCGGCTACGGCGCGCATGGCGCGATGCCCGAACGCTCCAAGGACGCGGTGATCATCGCGACCACGCTGGCGCAGGCGATCCAGACCATCGTCAGCCGCAACGTCGAGCCGCTGCAGGCCGCGGTGATCTCGATCACCCAGATTCACGCCGGTTCCGCCTACAACGTCATTCCCGGCGACGCGCATCTTTGCGGCACCATCCGCACCTTCTCGAAAGAAGTCCGCACCCTGATCGCCGAGCGCATCCGCACGATCTGCGCCGGCATCGCGAGCGCCTATAGCTGCGTGATCGACGTCGACATCCGCGACACCTTCGACGTGCTGGTCAACCAGGTCGAGCAGTCCAAGGTGGTCGAGGAGGTCGCGCGCACCATCGTCGATCCCGCCAACGTGATCACCCGCACCCAGCCGAAGATGGGCAGCGAGGATTTCGCCGACATGCTGCAGACCATTCCCGGCGCCTATTTCTGGGTCGGCCATGACGGCTCGGTGCCCGTGCACAATCCCGGCTTCGTGCTCGACGACAAGATCCTGCCGATCGGCGCCAGCATGTTCGCCCGCATCATCGAGACGCGCATGCCGGTGGGAGCCCATGCATAAGAAGAGCGTCGAAGAGGCGGTCACCTCGCTGCACGATCTGTCCGCGGTCGATCTGATCGCGGGCTATCGCGCCAAGCAGTTCTCGCCGAGCGAGGTGCTGGAGGACGTGCTCGCGCATGTCGCCGCGTGGGAACCGCATCTGAAGGCACTCTATGCGTTCGATCCCGACGCCGCGCGCGAGGCCGCAAAGGCCTCGACTGCGCGCTGGACCGGCGGCGAGCCGTCCGGCGCGCTCGACGGCGTGCCCGTCACGGTGAAGGACAACATCGCGACCAAGGGCGTGCCGGTGCCGCTGGGCGCGGCCAGTGTCAAGCTCGTGCCGGCCGAGAAGGACGCCCCGCCCGCCGCGCGGCTGCGCGAGGCCGGCGCGGTCATCTTCGCCAAGACTACCATGCCGGATTACGGCATGCTGTCCTCCGGTCTCTCCAGCTTCCATGCGCTGGCGCGTAACCCCTGGGACCTCTCCAAGAATCCCGGCGGCTCCAGCGCGGGCGCAGGCGCGGCGGCAGCGGCCGGCTATGGTCCCTTGCATCTCGGCACCGATATCGGCGGCTCGGTGCGGCTGCCCGCCGGCTGGTGCGGCCTGGTCGGCCTGAAGCCGAGCTTCGGCCGCGTGCCGATCGATCCCACCTATGTCGGCCGCGTTGCCGGCCCGATGACGCGCACGGTCGACGACTGCGCGCTGATGATGAGCGTGATCGCAAAACCCGACCGGCGCGACGGCATGAGCCTGCCGGCCGAACCGCTCAACTGGAAAGGGCTGGAGAAGTCGCCGCGAAAACTGCGCATCGGCCTGATGCTCGATCCCGGCTGCGGCCTGCCGCTGGAGAAGCCGGTGCGCGAGGTCGCGGTAAAGGCGGCGAAGGCGTTCGAATCCGCGGGCGCGGTCGTGACCCAGGTCGACGGCATCCTCACGCGCGAGATGCTCGACGGCCTCGACAATTTCTGGCGCGCGCGGATGTGGGACGATCTGTCTAAACTGGCGCCGGCCGAGCAGGCCAAGGTGCTGCCTTATATCTTCAAGTGGGGCGAGTCCGGCGCCAGGCTCTCCGGCGTCGACGTGATCCGCGGCTTCAACCAGACGATGGCGATCCGCGCGGCGGCGTCAAAGCTGTTCTGCGAGCTCGACTATGTGATCTCGCCGACCGCGCCCAACGTCAACTATCCGGCCGACTGGGCCTCGCCGACCAACGATCCCATGAAGCCGTTCGAGCACATCGCCTATACCGTGCCGTGGAATATGTCGGAGAACCCCGCGATCTCCGTCAACGGCGGCTTCGACGCCAAGGGGTTTCCGATCGGCGTGCAAATCGTCGGCCGGCGCTTCGACGACATCGGCGTGCTCGGCATGGCCAAGGCGTTCGAGGGCCTGCGTGGCCCGCAGCGGCCCTGGCCCGAGCCGCCGGCACATTAGCAACGTTGGATCATTCCAGGGCGTACCCTTTGGGCACAAGCCCGAATGACTTGCTTGAAAGAGTATGCCGAGCTTATTGCTTCACCCTCCCCTGGAGGGGGAGGGTCGGCTCACGTGGAGCGCAGCGACATGTGAGACGGGGTGGGGTGACAGTCTCTCCGCGGACGCTGTGCCCGCGTGGAGAGATCACCCCACCCCGCTCGCGCTTCGCGCGATCGACCCTCCCCCTCCAGGGGAGGGTCAGAGCCTCTGCCGCTCACACAACGAAAAGAAACAAAGGAAGGAAACCACCATGGCGTATGAGACGATCAAATACGAGGTCGCCGAGCAGATCCTCACCATCACGCTGAACCGGCCCGACAAGCTCAACGCGTTCAACGCACAGATGCAAGCAGAGCTGATCGACGCGTTCGACGCCGCCGACAAGGACGACAACGTCCGCGCCATCATCGTCACCGGCGCCGGCCGCGGTTTTTGCGCGGGCGCGGATCTGTCGTCCGGTGCCGACACGTTCGACCGCGATGCGCGGCGCGGGCCAGTGAGGCGTCTCGCCGACGGCAAGGTCGATTACAGCGATCCGCAGGTGCGCGACGGCGGCGGCCAGGTGACCTTGCGCATCTTCAAGTGCCTCAAGCCGGTCATCGCCGCGGTGAACGGGCCCGCGGTCGGCATCGGCGTCACCATGCAACTCGCGATGGACATTCGCATTGCCTCGGACGCTGCACGTTTCGGCTTCGTGTTCTCCCAGCGCGGCATCGTGCCGGAAGCCGCATCGAGCTGGTTCCTGCCGCGCATCGTCGGCATCTCGCAGGCGCTGGAATGGTGCTATTCCGGCCGCGTCTTCCCGGCGCAGGAGGCGCTTGCGGGCCGTCTCGTCAGCAAGGTCGTGGCGCCGGATGATCTCCTGCCGACCGCCCGCGCGCTTGCCAAGGAGTTTGCCGCGAAGACGGCGCCGGTCTCGGTCGCGCTGATCCGCCAGATGATGTGGCGCATGATGGGCGCGGACGATCCGATGGAGGCGCACAAGGTCGACAGCCGCGGCATCTACGCCCGCGGCCGCTCCGACGACGTCAAGGAAGGCGTGGTGTCGTTCCTGGAAAAGCGGCCGGCGCAGTTCAAGAACAAGGTCTCGACCGACATGCCGGATTACTTCCCGTGGTGGACGGAGCGGGAGTACAAGTGACGCCCTCGTAGGGTGGGCAAGGCGAAGCGTGCCCACGCATTTTTTTCAAAGAAGAGAGATGGTGGGCACGGCGCAAGAGCGCCTTTGCCCACCCTACAACACCGTCACTCCATCACCAGCGCTACCCGTCCGATCGCCTTGCGGTCGATCAACAGCCGCATCGCCTTCGCATAGTCCTCCAGCGGCAGGCGATGCGAGACGTTGGGGCGCAGCTTGCCCTCCTCCGCCCATTGCAGCAGCGCCTTGAGGCGCGCTTCGCCGAGCGCGGGATTTTTCCGCACGGCTTCGCCGGCACGCACGCCGAGCACGCTGGCGCCCTTAATCAACAATAGATTTGTCTTGGCCGAGCCGATGCCGCCGGTGAAGCCGATCACGAGGAGCCGCGCGCCCCAGGCGATGCAGCGCATGGAATCTTCAAAGACCTGGCCGCCGACCGGATCAAACACGACGTCCGCGCCGCGGCCGTCGGTGATCCGCTTGACCGCGTCGCGAAACGGCTCACGGTCATAGCGCACGAGATGATCGGCGCCGCGCGATTTCGCAATCGCAAGCTTCTCGTCGCTCGAGGCCGTCGCGATCACGATCGCGCCCAGCATCTTGCCGATCTCGACGGCGGCAAGACCGACACCGCCGCCGGCACCATGCACCAGCAGCACCTCACCCGGCCCGACCCGGCCGCGGTCGATCAGCGCGTGATAGGCCGTGCCGTGGCCGGCGAGATAGGTCGCGGCCTCGGCGTAGTCAAAGGTGGACGGCATCGGCGTGAGCTGCGAGGGCGTCACCACCGCTTCATCCGTGAAGGCTCCGTGGCGCATCTTCACGATGACCTTGTCGCCGACGGCAACGCCGCTTGCCTCCGATCCCACCTCGCTGACGTCGCCTGCAGCTTCCATGCCCGGCGTGAACGGCAGCTCCGGCTTGAGCTGGTATTCGCCGGCGGCCATCAGCACGTCGGGAAAGTTCAGCCCGGCGGCGCGGATCGCAACGCGCACCTCGCCCGGCTTCAGCGCACGGGACGGAAATTCTTCCAGCCGCAACGTCTCGGGCGCACCGAGCGCGCTGCACACGACAGCACGTACCATCAGGCCGCGCTCGCCTTGCTGCGCTGAAGCGCTTCGCGGATCAGCGGCAGGCGGTCGTTGCCGAAGTACATGTCGGTCTTGTTCACGAAGATCGTCGGCGAGCCGAAGCCGCCCCGGGCGACGACCTCCTCGGTATTGGCCTTGAGCTGGTCCTTGATGCCCTGCTCGGCAATACCAGCGAAGAACTTCTGCTCCTCGATGCCGACTTTCCTGCAGATCTCGGCGAGCACCGCATCCTGCGAAATATCCTTGTCCTCGCCCCAATAGGCCTCGAACACGGCGGTTGCGAACGGCACCATGTCCTTGCCGAGCCAGATGCAGCCGCGCATTGCCTTGACACTGTTCACGGGGAACACGGTCGGCGGCATCTTGATCGCAAGGCCCGCCGAGCGCGCCCAGTCCTGAAGGTCCTTCTTCATGTAGCGCGCCTTCAGCGGCACCGGTTTTTCGCGCTGAGCGTAGACGCTCGGATTGACCGTGTTGAAGATGCCGCCGACCAGGATTGGCCGCCAGACGATCTCGGCGCCCAGCTCCTTGGCCAGCGGCTGGATGTTGTGGAAGGCGAGATAGGTCCAGGGGCTGGAACAGTCGAAGAAGAATTCGATCATAGGGGGTTCCTTGTTTGTTTGTCCCGTTCTCTCCACCGTCATTGCGAGGAGCGAAGCGACAAAGCAATCCAGAATCCCTCCGTGCAAAGATCCTGGATTGCTTCGCTTCGCTCGCAATGACGCGGAGCGAGCGGAGCTCATCTCTTTCCCAAAACTTCCTTAGCCCGCTGGCCAAACATGATCTTGCGTGATTCCTCGTCGAACGGCTCTTTCGCGAACTTGCCGATCGCGAGCCCGGCCTGCACCTGCGGTCTGGCGCGGACCTCGGCATACCAGCGTTTCACGTTCGGATAGTCGTCGAGCGTGAAGCCCTGCGCCTTGTGGGTCATGGTCCAGGGGAAGCAGGCGATGTCGGCGATGGAATAATCGCCGGCGACATAAGCCCCGGTCTTCTCCAGCTGCCGGTCGAGCACGCCGTAGAGCCGCGCGGCCTCGTCGCGATAGCGTTCGATCGCATAGGGGATCTTCTCCGCCGCGTAGAGCGCAAAATGTCCATGCTGGCCGAGCATCGGGCCGAGCCCAGCCATCTGCCACATCACCCATTGGATCGTGGTCGAACGCCCGCGCAAGTCCGTCGGCAAGAACCGGCCGGTCTTTTCCGCGAGATAGATCAGGATGGCGCCGGTCTCGAAGGCGGAGAACGGAGGACCGCCGTCGGCAGGATCGTGATCGACGATGGCCGGGATACGGTTATTCGGGGAAATCGCGAGAAAGTCAGGGTTGAACTGCTCGCCGGCGCGGATGTTCACGGGCTTCACCGTATAGGGCAGCCCGAGTTCCTCCAGCATGATCGAGATTTTCCAGCCGTTCGGCGTCGGCGCGTAATAGAGATCGATCACGACCCTTCCCCTGGCCTTTTCTTTGGCCTTCCCTGTCATCGCCGTCGGACTAGAGAGCGACTTTTGTTGTTCTGTACCTCGACGTTAAGTCATGGCAGGAAGAGGCGCAACACAACCTGCCGGGAGGGCCGCCATGCTGTTTCCAACCACGATCGCCGGCTCCTTGCCGAAGCCGGAATGGCTGGCCGAGCCCAACATGCTCTGGGCGCCCTGGAAGGCGCAAGGCGACGAGCTTCTCCGGGCCAAGCGCGATGCGACCCTGATCTGGCTGAAGATCCAGGAGGACGCCGGCATCGACCTCGTCACCGAGGGCGAGCAGGCACGGCAGCATTTCGTCCACGGTTTCCTGGAGAAGATCGAGGGCATCGATTTCGCCCACAAGGTCGAGATGGGCATCCGCAAGGACCGCTACAAGGCGATGGTGCCGCAGGTGGTCGCGCCGCTCCGCCTGAAGGATCGCGTCCACGCCTTCGAGGCGCGCGTGGCGCGCACACATACCAGGAAGAAGTTGAAGTTCACCCTGCCCGGCCCAATGACCATCATCGACACCATTGCGGATCGCTACTATGGCGACCGCGTGAAGATGGCCTTTGCCTTCGCCGAGCTGCTCAACGAGGAGGCCAAGGCCTTGCAGGCCGACGGCGTCGATCTCGTGCAGTTCGACGAGCCCGCCTTCAACGTCTACATGGACGAGGTCAACGATTGGGGCATCAAGGCGCTGGAGCGCGCCGCGCAGGGCCTGACCTGCGCAACCGCCGTTCACATCTGCTACGGCTACGGCATCAAGGCCAACACCGACTGGAAGGAGACGCTGGGCAGCCAATGGCGGCAGTACGAGCAGATCTTCCCGGCAATCGACGCCAGCCCGATCCAGCAGGTTGCGATCGAGTGCCGCAACTCGAAGGTGCCGCTCGACCTGCTCGCGCTGCTGAAGAACAAGATCGTGCAGGCCGGCGTGATCGACGTCGCTAGCGACACGGTGGAGACGGCCGAGGACGTCGTGAAGGTGATCGACGCGGTGTCGCAATTCGTGCCGAAGAGCAACATCATCGCCACCACCAATTGCGGCATGGCGCCGATGCGGCGGGAGATCGCCGAAGCCAAGCTGATGGCGCTCGGCGCCGGCGCCGCACTGGCGCGCGAGAAGCTGGGGTGATCACGACGCCGTGGTCGGCCTCGCTCTAGCCCAAAGCAGTTGGATGCACCACTGGCCGATAGCCGGCGATGATCGCGCGCAACGTCGAGGGGGGCGTCAGTAACTCCAGGTTCTCAAGCGGACGCTCGCTGGCGGCATAGCCCGCCGGCGACCATAGCAGTGCCTTTCCGTGCATCAGCAGAAAGCTGTCTTCGCCCTGCTGTACCATCGCGCCCTCAGGCAAGTCTGGCAGCGGCATCGGAAGCGGGTGCAACCGCTTCTTGCCTTGATCGAGCCGCTCCCGATGCAGGGCGGCGTCGATCGCCTTCGCGCTGACATCGCTCACACCATTGCCCGCTTCCCACGCGGCGCGGAATCGTCTGGCATCGTCCCGGCGGCAGAAGAAGCAGGGACGATGACCCGCGGCAAAGGCGGTGGCCTCGTCGAGGAAGAACAGCTCGGTCCAGCTGCGCCGCGCCATCACCGGCCGCCGCCAGCCGCGGAACTCGCATAGACACGTGATCCAGGCCGGCGACGACCAGCGCCTCTTCAGCAGCGTCTTCGTCGCGGGATCGTGGATGATGCCGCGATTGCCGGTGAAGAGGCCGCGATATGGGGTGGCGATGATATCGCCGGCGGGCGTGACGCGGTTTTGCAGGGGGCGAGTAGCGAATGGCGAATTGCGAACTGGGGATTCATTGCTCGCCATTCGCCACTCGCCATTCGCACTCGGTTACGCCGCCCCGTCGCGTAGCGGCGGGTGGTAGGACAACGCGGTGTCCCAGGGGAAGAATATCCAGGTGTCCTGCGACACTTCCGTGATGAATGTGTCGACCAGCGGGCGTCCCATCGGCTTGGCGTAGACGGTGGCGAAATGCGCATCCGGCAGCATCTCGCGCACCAGCTTGCCGGTCTTGCCGGTGTCGACGAGGTCGTCGACGATCAGGAGTCCCTTGCCGGTGCCGCCGCCGAGCTTCATGGCCGCGTCCGAAATGCCCTTGAGGACCTGGAGCTCGCCCTGCTTGTCATGATCGTAGCTGGCGATACAGACCGTGTCGATCACGCGCACCCCTAACTCGCGCGCCACGATCGCGGCGGGCACCAGGCCGCCGCGGGTGATCGCGATCACGGCGTGGAACGGACCGACCTCGTTGAGCCGCCAGGTCAGCGCCCGGCAGTCCCGGTGGAACTGGTCCCACGAGACCGGAAAGGCCCTGCCCGCGCGCTCCTGCGCGCTCAGTTCCGGTGCTTCACCCATCGTCGTCTCCATTCGTCTCGAGCGTCTTCTGCTAGCGGGTGATATTCAGTCCCGCCAGCATTTCCTTCACCGCCGCCATCGCCGCGGCGAGCTTCTCCGGATCGCGCGAGCGCACCACCAGATTGGTGTTCGGCTTCTGCTCCTCGTCCATGAAGGGATAGCTGCCGATGATGGTGTCGGGATGGGCGGCGGCGATCGCCCGCAGCGGGCTGCCGATGTCGCCCTCGCGCGCATTGGCGCGGACCGATTCGGAGAGCATGCGCACGCCCGATTTCAGCTTGGGCGAGACGATATCCATCATCGCCTGCATGATCGACGGCACGCCGGCCATGACGATGACGTTGCCGATCTTGAAGCCGGGAGCGAGGATGGTCGCGCTCTGGATCAGCTCGGCACCGTCGGGGATGCGGGCCATGCGCAGGCGGGCCTCGTTGAGGTCCTGCTCGCTCCAGCGCTCGCGGAAGCGGGCGACGACCTCCGGATGGTGGTCGATACCGACGCCGAACGCCTTGGCGACGGCATCGGCGGTGATGTCGTCATGCGTCGGTCCGATGCCACCCGTGGTGAAGACGTAGCTGTAGCGATGCCGCAGCGCATCCAGGGCGGCGATGATGTCGGCCTCGTCGTCGGAAACGATCCGGACCTCCTTCAGGTCGATGCCGATATTGGTCAGGTATTCGGCGATGAAGCCGATATTCTTGTCCTTGGTCCGGCCGGACAGGATTTCGTCCCCAATGACCAGAATGCCCGCCGTGACGATGTCGCTCATGCCTTAAGTCCCTCACCTGTGACGCCGACTTTGCCGAGGTAACGCGTTGAAGTCACGTGGTTTTGCTTCTGAAATAAGCAGTCCTCAGCCATTTTTTCAGGCAGGCCGCCGGCCGTCCCCGGCAAATGCCCCTCCTCCATGCTTATCGCGCTGGCCCGGCCCTTGCTACCTCCTAGGGAAGTCATGCACTCTCACGGCATGGCCAGGGAGAACAGTCGGATTCTATGGCAGTCGCGTTTGACGAAATGAATATTGCCGGCGGAGACCTTCGCCCCGCCTATCGGGAGCTGGCGCGCTGGCTCAAGGAAACGCCCCCGGAAGCCCTCGAATATCGGCGCCAGGAGGCCGAGCTCCTGTTCCGCCGGATCGGCATCACCTTCGCGGTCTACGGCGATTCCGAGTCCACCGAGCGCCTGATCCCCTTCGACGTGATCCCGCGGATCATGTCCGGCAAGGAATGGGCGCTGCTGGAGAAGGGCCTGAAGCAGCGCGTGCGCGCGCTCAACATGTTCCTGCGCGACATCTATCACGGCCGCGACATCCTCCGCGCCGAGATCGTGCCCGGCGATCTGATCTTCCAGAACCCGGTATTCCGCCCCGAGATGAACGGCCAGCAGGTGCCGCACGACGTCTACGTGCACATCGCCGGCATCGACATCGTCCGGGTCGACGCCGAGGACTTCATCGTGCTGGAGGACAACGCCCGCACGCCGTCGGGCGTATCCTACATGCTGGAAAACCGCGAGATCATGATGCGGCTGTTTCCGGATCTGTTCGCCCGCCACAAGGTCGCGCCGGTCGAGCGCTACCCGGACGAGCTGCTCGCAGCCCTGCGCTCGGTCGCGCCGCTGAGCGCCTCCAGCGAGCCGACCGTCGCCCTGCTCACGCCCGGCGTCTACAACTCGGCCTATTACGAGCACTCGTTCCTCGCAGACAAGCTCGGCATCGAGCTGGTCGAAGGCCGTGACCTCATCGTCAAGAACAACGAAGTGTTCATGCGGACGACGGAAGGGCTGAAGCGGGTCGACGTGATCTATCGCCGTGTCGACGACGATTTCCTCGATCCCCTCACCTTCCGTCCCGACTCCGTGCTCGGCGTGCCCGGCCTGATGTCGGCCTACGCCGCCGGCAACATCACGCTCGCCAACGCCGTCGGCACCGGCATCGCCGACGACAAGGCGATCTACTCCTACATGCCCGACATCGTGAAGTTCTATCTCGGCGAGGAGCCGATCCTGAAGAACGTGCCGACCTGGCGCTGCCGCGAGCCGAAGGACCTCGCCTATGTGCTGGACAATCTGAGCGAGCTGGTCGTCAAGGAAGTGCACGGCTCCGGCGGCTACGGCATGCTGATCGGCCCCGCTGCGACCAAGGCGACGATCGAAGCTTTCCGCGACAAGCTCAAGCGCGAGCCGGAAGGTTTCATCGCGCAGCCGACGCTGGCGCTCTCGACCTGCCCGACCTGCACCGCATCCGGCCTCGCCCCGCGCCATGTCGACTTGCGCCCCTTCGTGCTCACGGGCAGCAAGAGCACCACCATCGTGCCGGGCGGACTCACCCGGGTCGCGCTCAAGGAAGGCTCCCTGGTGGTGAATTCAAGCCAGGGCGGCGGCACCAAAGACACCTGGATCCTGGACGAGTAGAGAGATGCTGTCGCGTACCGCCGAAAACCTCTACTGGCTCGCCCGCTACGTCGAACGGGCCGAATATCTCGCGCGCACCATCGACGCGACGCTGCGCGTCACCGCGCTTCCCGCCGCCTATATCGGCAAGACCAATGAATGGGATTCGGCGCTGCTCACCGCCGGGGTCGCCGCCAGCTTCTACCAGGCCTACGAGGAGGCCAACGAGCACAACGTCGTCGAGTATCTCTCGTTCTCGCCGAACAATCCGTCCTCGATCAGAAACTGCATCGAGGCGGCGCGGCTGAACTCGCGCTCGGTGCGCACCGCGCTCACCAGCGAGATGTGGGACACCATCAACTCGGCCTGGATCGAGCTTCAGGCGGTGTGGAGCAAGGGCACCTCGACGCGCGAGGACCTCGCGAAGTTCCTGCGCTTCGTGCAGGAGACCTCGCTGCGCTTCGACGGCTCGGCCTACCGGACCATGCTGCGCAACGACGCGTACTGGTTCTCGCGCATGGGCGTGCATCTGGAGCGCGCCGACAACACCGCGCGCATTCTCGACGTGAAGTACCACGTGCTGTTGCCCGAGGAGGAGCATGTCGGCGGCCCGCTCGACTTCTATCAATGGAGCTCGATCCTGCGTTCGGTCTCGGCGCTGACGGCCTATCACTGGGTCTATCGCGAGACGCTGAAGCCGTGGCTGATCGCGGATCTGCTCATCCTCAACGACACCCTGCCGCGCTCGCTCGCCAGCTGCTACGGCAATCTCGTCCGCAACCTCGACCAGATCGGCGTCGCCTATGGCCGCCAGGGCCCGGCCCAGCGCCACGCCCGCGGCATCCGCAACCGGCTGGAACACAGCAATATGAACGACATTTTCCAGCATGGCGTGCATGAATTCATTCAGGAATTCATCACGGACAATTCCAGGCTGGGCGAAATCATCACGAAGCAGTATTTGATCTGATACACGCCGTCATTCCGGGATGGTCCGAAGGACCAGACCCGGAATCTCGAGATTCCGGGTTCGATGCTGGCGCATCGCCCCGGAATGACGACGCAAGAACAACGGTCCACCATGCGCCTGCGAATCCTGCACACCACGACCTATCGCTACGAGCCGCCGGCCACCAGCGTGATCCAGATCCTGCGCATGACGCCTGGCAGTCATGACGGGCAATACGTCGCGGAATGGCAGATCGACGTCTCCACCGACACCAAGCTCGACATGCATGAGGACGCGTTCGGCAACGTCACCCACGTGCTGTCCTGCGGACCTGTCGGCGACATCCGGATCACGGCAGAAGGGTTGATCGAGACCCACGATACCGGCGGCGTGCTGCGCGGCACGGACGAGCGTTTCCCGGCCGGGATGTTCCTGCGTTCCACCGACCTCACCTCCGTCAATCCGGCGATGACGGCGGTCGCGCGCCAGTTGCGCAGCGAGGCCGAGAGCGACACGCTCGGCTTTCTGCACACCTTGATGACGCAGATTGCCGATCACATGACGTTCGACGAAGACCCCACCAACAGTGGCACGTCCGCGGTGGAGGCGTTCGCGCTCAAGCGCGGGGTCTGCCAGGATTACGCGCACATCTTCATCGCCTGCGCCCGGGCCGGCGGCGTGCCGGCGCGGTTCGTCTCCGGGCACTTTCTGCGATCGGACGACACGGCGCATCAGGAGGCCGGCCATGCCTGGGCGGAGGCCTACGTGCCGGATCTCGGCTGGGTCGGCTTCGATCCCGCCAACAGCATCTGCGCCACCGACGCCCATGTCCGCGTTGCGATCGGGCTCGACTATCTCGGCGCGGCACCGGTGCGCGGCACGCGCTATGGCGGCGGCACGGAAACGCTGGCGGTGGCCGTGAAGGTCGAGCAGACCAGCCGCGGCGGGCAGTCGCAATCGCAGTCACAGCGGCAGAGCTAGGTGCTGGCGGACGAGCGCATACGCCGTGCTACAATCGCGGGATCGGATCAGCCCAGCGAGGTAGCCCATGGCGACTGTAAAACTGCTTTCGGATGACGAACTCTCCGCCGACGCGCGCGCCGTTTTCGACGACATCCGAAAGGTGCGGAAATCGGATTTCGTCAACAATTTCTGGCGGGCGCTGGCGCACGATCCGAAGACGCTGCGGCGGACCTGGGAGAGCATCAAGGACGTGATGGCTCCGGGTGCGCTCGACCCCAAGACCAAGGAAATGCTCTACGTCGCGGTTTCGATCGCCCATGGCTGCAGCTACTGCATCCATTCGCACACGGCCGCGGCACGGGCCAAGGGGATGACCGAGGCCGAATATGGCGAACTGCTCGCCATCGTCGGCATGGCTGCGGAGACGAACCGGCTGGTCACGGCGCTTGGCGTGCCCGTCGACGAGGCGTTTCTGGTCGATGCCGCGGATTGAGCGACAAGTTAGCTGTCATTCCGGGGCGCGCACAGCGCGAGCCCGGAATGACAGCCTTCCCCCCGCGGGAATCGGGGGTTTCATGGCTCCCTGAAATTGGCTAGTAATTCCGCGCAAACGCGTTCGGGGACTGGAAATGACCTATTGTTGCGGAATCCTGGTTCGGGACGGTCTGGTGATGATCGCCGACACCCGCACCAATGCCGGCCTCGACAACGTCTCGACCTTCCGCAAGCTGCACATCTTCTCCAAGCCCGGCGAGCGCATCATGGCAATCGCCAGCGCCGGCAACCTCGCCATCAGCCAGTCGGTGCTCTCCACCCTGACCGAAGGCCTGGAAGACCCCAACACGGGCGAAATCGAGACGCTGATGAACGCGCCGACCATGTTCCAGGCCGCCCAGCGCATCGGCCGGGCGATCCGGGCGGTGCATGCGACCGAAGGACCGGCGCTGAAATCCGAGGACGTGTCCTTCGACGTCTCCTTCCTGTTCGGCGGCCAGATCAAGGGCGCGCGCATGCGTCTGTTCATGGTCTACACCGCCGGCAATTTCATCGAGTGCACCACCGACACGCCCTACCTGCAGATCGGCGAGCACAAATACGGCAAGCCGGTGCTCGACCGCGCCATGCATTACGACGTCGAGCTCTACGAGGCGCTGAAGACCGGCCTGATCTCGATGGACTCGACCATGCGCTCGAATCTCGGCGTCGGCCTGCCGATCGACGTGCTGGTCGTGCGCACGGACGCCTGCGAAGCCGATCTCAACCACCGGATCGAAGCGGGCGAGCCTTATTTCCACGATTTGCGCTCGCGCTGGTCGGCGGCGTTGCGCGCTGCGCACCAGAACATTCCGCGCCCGCCCTACAAGAACGAAAAAGAACCCAAAACCTGACAGCAGAAGAGAAAAGGCAGGAAACGATGAGTGAAGCGAAAAAGATCGCGTTGGTGACCGGCGCCGGCACCGGTGTCGGGCGCGCAGCGTCGCTGGCGCTGATGAACACCGGCTTCACCGTGGTGCTCGCAGGGCGCCGGCTCGACATGCTCGAGGAGACGGCGAAGCTCGGCCCCGCCGGAAAGAGCCTCTGCGTCACCGCCGACATGACCAAGCCGGACTCCATCGCCGCACTGTTCGACAAGGTGAAGACGAGCTATGGCCGCCTCGACGTGCTCTTCAACAATGCCGGCATGGGCGCACCGGCGGTGAACTTCGAGGACCTCAGCCTCGAGCAGTGGCAGGCGGTGGTGAACACCAACCTCACCGGCCCGTTCCTGTGCACCCAGCACGCCTTCCGCATCATGAAGGACCAGAGCCCGCGCGGCGGCCGCATCATCAACAACGGCTCGATCTCGGCGCATGCGCCGCGGCCGTTCTCGGCCGCCTATACCTCGACCAAGCACGCCATCACCGGCCTGACCAAGGCCAGCAATCTCGACGGGCGCATGTACGACATCGCGGTCGGCCAGGTCGACATCGGCAATGCCGCGACCCCGATGACCGACCGCATGGTCAACGGCCCCGGCGTCCTGCAGCCCGACGGCACCACCAAGCACGAGCCGCGCATGGACGCCAAGGCGGTCGGCGACGCCGTCGCCTACATGGCCAACCTGCCGCTCGATGCCAACGTGCTGACGATGACGGTGATGGCGACCAAGATGCCGTTCGTCGGACGGGGCTAACAAAACGCGAAAACACCCCCATGCCACAGTAGGGATCTCATTGATTCCTCTATGCTCGGTCTCCTGCCCCGGACGCAGCGCGGCATGCAATGACGCGCTGCTGAGCCGGGGCCCATGCCTTCACGATCTCGCGCCTGGTCGTCTGGGTCCCCGGCCCTGCGCCGCAACGCTGATGCGTTGCGGCTTGTCCGGGACACGAGGCCATCTCGGGCTTCCGCGCCCCAACGGCATTGCCTTTGCAGTGTACACCCGGCCATAATCATCGAGGGCTTCGGGACATCATGCTGCGCTTGCAATCGGCATTCGGCATTTTCGCATTGCTGCTGATCGCCTTCGCGCTGGCGGAGAATCGCCGCGCGGTCTCGCTGCGCCAGGCGGCGGTCGGCCTCGCCGCGACCTTCGTCACCGCCCTCGTGCTGCTGAAGCTGCCGGTCGTCGCGCATGCGTTCGGCACCATCAACGACGCGGTCGGCGCGATCTCGGCGGCCTCCCGCGCCGGCTCCGCCTTCGTGTTCGGCTATATCGGCGGCGGCACCCTGCCATTCGATTTGAAGGTGCCCGGCGCCGATTTCATCCTGGCGTTCCAGGCGCTGCCGATCGTGCTGGTGATGAGCGTGCTGACGACGCTGCTGTTCTATTGGCGCGTGCTGCCACCGATCGTCCGCGGCATGGCCTGGCTGCTGGAGCGCACGCTCGGCGTCGGCGGCGCGGTCGGGCTGTCGACCGCCGCCAATGTCTTCCTCGGCATGGTCGAGGCACCGCTGTTCGTGCGGCCGTATCTGGCACAGATGACCCGCAGCGAGCTGTTCCTGGTGATGACCGGCGGCATGGCCGGCATCGCCGGCACGGTGCTGGTGCTCTATGCGACGCTGCTTGCTCCCCTCATTCCCGACGCCGCCGCGCATTTCGTCATCGCTTCCGTGCTCGGCGCGCCGGCCGCGATCCTGGTCAGCCTGATCATGGTGCCCGAGACCTCCGACAAGCGCACCGGCGGCGCGCTGGAGGATCCGGAGATGAATGTGTCCGGCACGATGGACGCAATCGTGAAGGGCACCACTGCCGGCCTCGAACTGTTGCTCAACATCGTCGCCATGCTGCTGGTGCTGGTGGCGCTGGTCTATCTTGTCAACGCCACGCTCGGCCTGCTCCCGCACATCGGCGGCGCCGCGATCTCGCTGCAGCGCCTGCTCGGCCTGGTCATGGCGCCGGTGTGCTGGCTGATGGGATTGCCGTGGGATCAGGCGATCATCGCCGGCAGCCTGATGGGTACCAAGACCGTGCTCAACGAATTGATCGCCTATGTCGACTTCTCGAAGCTGCCGCCCGACGCGCTCGACCCGCGCTCGCGCCTGATCATGCTCTATGCCATGTGCGGCTTCGCCAATTTCGCCAGCCTCGGCATCATGATCGGCGGCCTGGGCGTGATGGCGCCCGAGCGGCGCGAGGAGATCAACGCGCTCGGGCTGAAGTCGATCGTGTCGGGCACGCTGACCACGTGCTTGATGGGCGCGATGGTGGGGGTGTTGGCTTGACAAACTGCCGTCATGGCCAGGCTTGTCCCTGCCATCCACGTTCTTAGCTGCGGCCGAGACGTGGATGCCCGGGACAAGCCCGGGCATGACGACAGAGAGAGCGGCGGTAGGCGTTGCCTACGCCTTCAGCTCCACCGTCTTGAACTCCGCCGGCAGGATCACCTCCAGCAGTTCCACATCATCGGAATAATCCAGAATCATGTGCCTGATCTTTGGCGGCTGGGTCCAGGCGCTGCCTTGCTTCATAAGGGTCTCGCCCTGCCCGTCCATATAGGTCTTCACCCATCCCTTGAGCACGTAGACCATCTGGAATTCGACGTCGTGATAATGGAGCTTGGACACCTCGGCCGGATTGCAGGGGCCCTGCAGGCGGATCACATGCGCCTGCGCGAGGCCATGGGTCGCGTCGGCAATGCCGAGATCGCGGTACTTGGCATAGGCGCGCAGGCCGTCGGCCTTGAAGTCTTCCTCGCGGTGATGGCTGACGGCGATACGCTGCTTCGGCCGCACGGGCTTCTTCGGAGCGACGGTGCGCGCCTTCGCCTTGACCGCCGCGCGAGCCGGGGATCGCGCCGCTGCCTTCACGCCGCTCCGCTTCTTCACCGCAGTCTTCGTTGCGGGTCTCGATGCCTTTTGCTTGGCCATTGTCTGCCTCCCTGATCCGAGCCGCGCCCGCCCGACGGGGCCAACCCGTAGGGCAGATTACCCAGTCTTGGGCGAAGCAGCAATTGCGGGGCCTGGGGCAATGAGCTCGACGAACCCAACCGGCCGTAGCTTGTCCCAGGCTGTCGTGGCGAGCGGGCATCGTCTCGTATTCATTCTCTCGCTGAATTAATCTCGCCGGGAGATCTGAGGGAATTGATTCATGGGCAGCAGCGTCGGTCAGCGTGCATTTCAGAATGCCCGGCTCCAGAAACGGCAGAAGGCCGAAGTGCTGCCATTGCTTCAGCGCGCACTCGAGTTGCACAAGAAAGGACTCCTGTCCGAGGCACGTGTGACCTATCGACAACTGCTGCAGATCGCGCCCAATCAATTCATCGCGCTGCATATGCTCGGCATTCTGGAGTCCGATGCCAAGAACTATCAGCAGGCTGAGATTCTACTGAGCCGGGCGGTTGCCGTGGATCCGCGATCTGCCGAAGCTCACATGGGCCTGGGCGTCGCGCTCAACGGGCTGAAACGCCACGATGAGGCCCGAGCAAGCTATCGAAGGGCACTCGCCCTAAAGCCCAACTACGCCCTGGCCCTGTCGAATCTCGGCAACGCCAACGCGGCGCTTGATCTGCACCTCGAAGCGCTCGAGAGCTACGATCGGGCGCTCGCATTGGACGGAAACCTTGCCGAAGCCTACAACGGCCGGAGCTCTGCGCTCTGCCGTCTGCGCAACTATGACGAAGCTCTTGCAAGCCTGAACCGCGCGCTATCGATCAAGCCCGACTATGCCGCTGCACTGGCGAACCGCGCCGTCGCATTGCGGGAGCTTCAGCGGTTTGACGAGGCCATGGCGGATTGCAATCGGGCAATCGCCCTGGCACCCGACGACGTGAACGGATGGCTCTGGCGCGCCAATGTCCTGCTCCAGACGCAGCGAATTGCCGAGGCATTGTCCGATTGCGAGAGGGCTCTCGCGATCGCTCCCGATTCCGACCAAGCCCACCTTGTGTTGGGCCTTTGTTTCGCCGGGCTGGGCCGGGTCGACGAAGCCCTCGCCAGCTTCGACCGAGCTCTCGACATCCGGCCTGACCTCCAGAGCGCGATCTCCAGCAAGATATTCACGCTCGATTTCGCGCCGGACGCCAGCGTCGAACAGCATCAGCAAGCGCGGCAAGTGTGGTGGGAGCGGATCGGCGCGAAGATCGCTGCAGAGGTGGCGGCGGCGCCCCATGACAACAGCCGCGATCCGGATCGGCGTCTGGTGCTTGGCTATGTCTCGTCGGATTTCAACGCGCATTCGGCCGCGTTCATCTTCAAGCCCGTGCTGCAACACCATGACCGCGCGCAGGTCGAGATCGTGTGCTACTCCTGCTCGTCGAAAGCGGATGCGACGACGAGCGAATTCCAGGAGATCGCCGACCGCTGGCGCGACGCCTCGCAATGGACCGACGATCGCCTCGCCGCTCAGATTCGCGCCGATCGCGTCGATATCCTGATCGACCTGTCCGGCCACACCAGAGGAAACCGCCTCGGCGTGTTTGCGCGCAAGCCGGCACCGATCCAGGTGCACGGCTGGGGCCACGGCACCGGCACCGGGCTGCCGACGATCGATTATCTGTTCTCGGATCCGGTCGCGATTCCTGCCGCGGTTCGGAATTTGTTTGCGGAGACCGTTGTCGACCTGCCATGCTTCGTGACGCTGGCGCCGCTGCCGGCCGGGATTGCGCGGGCGCAGGCGCCTGCTCTCTCGAACGGCTTCGTCACGTTCGGTGTCTTCAACCGCATCAGCAAGATTTCGGACGAGGCTGCGGAAGTCTGGTCCAGGATTCTCGATCGGGTCCCTGGCTCGCGACTGCTGATCAAGGATGTTGCTCTGGACGATCAGCTGGTTCGCGACAAGCTGCTGGCGCGATTTGCGGCTTGTCGATTGCCGGCCGCACGCGTCGATCTGCTCGGAGCCACTTTGCGGAGCGAACATCTGGCATCGTTCAATCGTATCGATATCGCCCTCGACCCGTTCCCCCAGAACGGCGGCGTCAGCACGTTGGAAGCCCTGCAGATGGGGGTGCCCGTGGTGGCGAAGCTCGGGAACAGTCTGCCCAGCCGTGCCGCCGGCGCCATCCTCACCGCGCTTGGCTTGCCGGACTGGGTCGCAGACAGCGATGAGGCATATGTCGAGATCGCAGTCGGCCGCGCGGCGCGGATCGGGGATCTCGACCGATTGCGCCGCGAACTGCCCGCACAGATCAACGCCGCGGCCGCCGGCAACCCCGTCTCATATGCGCGAGCCGTGGACGACGCCTATCGCGCGATGTGGAAACGCTACTGCAGCGGCGGCGTCTGATGGCGTGATTTCTTAGGGTGGGCAAAGCGCAGCGTGCCCACCATTTGCCGGATATCGCGGAGTGATGGTGGGCACGGCGCGCGAAGTGCGCGCCTTTGCCCACCCCACGAGACCGGTGTTCAATGCAGCCGGAACACACCATCCACGGCGCGCAGCTCGGCCGGCTTGATCAGCTTGGAATGCGCCACCGTGACCGAATGGAGGGGGCCGTCGAGCTTTTCCTGCCAGAACGCCAGGAAATCCTTCAGCGCCGGAAATTTCGGAAACATGTCGTAGTTCTGCCAGACATAGGTCTGGAGCAGCGAAGGATGATCCGGCATCCGATAGAGAATTTGCGCCGTCGTCAGTCCGTAGCCCAGCATCTGTTTCCGGAAATCCTCGGAAACGCCCCCACTCCGCAGTCCCATGCCAAACCTCCTTTGCAGGAGCGCATTCGGGGGGTGGCTTGATCGGTGCCCCGGGAGCCACCCGGAAACGACGCGCTCACATGAGAGAAATGTGACGCAAACTGACAACCCATCTCAAGCCCAAAAGTTTAACAAGCTGTTGAAATTCAATGCGTTAGCAGCAGATACAGCTCCGTGCTAATACGGGCCCGGCGTCGGTTAACGATGGCAAAGAGATTCTGGCAGTCCGCGCTTTCGGGTGCTAATTTTTCTGCTAGAAGGCCTTGCCCCCGCAAAATTCCTGGCTTATCTCAGCCTCGCCTGTGCTAGCACTCGCGGGCAACGACTGCTAACAATCTCAAAATCCTCAACACGTGCAATTGCTTAGGAGGACTGCATGAAATTCCGTCCGCTTCACGACCGCGTCGTGGTCAAGCGCATCGACGCAGAAGAGAAGACCGCTGGCGGCATCATCATTCCCGACACTGCCAAGGAAAAGCCCTCCCAGGGCGAAATCGTCGCTGTTGGCCCGGGTGGCCGCGACGAGTCCGGCAAGCTGATCCCGATCGACCTGAAGGTTGGCGACCGCGTGCTGTTCGGCAAGTGGTCCGGCACCGAGGTCAAGATCGACGGCCAGGACCTGCTGATCATGAAGGAGAGCGACGTGATGGGCGTTCTCGAGGTCAGCGAGTCCAAGAAGAAGGCGGCCTAAGAGCCCCCTTCTCCCTCCAGTCAAATCATTCCAAGGAAAATCCAGATGGCAGCCAAAGAAGTCAAATTCTCGGTCGATGCGCGCGACAAGATGCTGCGCGGCGTCGACATTCTCGCCAACGCGGTGAAGGTCACGCTCGGCCCGAAGGGCCGCAACGTCGTGCTCGACAAGTCGTTCGGCGCTCCCCGCATCACCAAGGACGGCGTCACCGTCGCCAAGGAGATCGAGCTCGAGGACAAGTTCGAGAACATGGGCGCCCAGATGGTGCGCGAAGTCGCCTCCAAGTCCGCTGATGCGGCCGGCGACGGCACCACCACCGCCACCGTGCTGGCCCAGGCGATCGTGCGCGAAGGCGCCAAGTCGGTCGCCGCCGGCATGAACCCGATGGACCTCAAGCGCGGCATCGACCTCGCGGTCGAGGCGGTCGTTGCGGACCTCCAGAAGAACTCCAAGAAGGTCACCTCGAACGACGAGATCGCCCAGGTCGGCACCATCTCGGCCAACGGCGACCAGGAGATCGGCAAGTTCCTCTCCGACGCCATGAAGAAGGTCGGCAACGAGGGCGTCATCACCGTCGAGGAAGCCAAGTCGCTCGAGACCGAGCTCGACGTGGTCGAGGGCATGCAGTTCGACCGCGGCTACATCTCGCCCTACTTCGTCACCAACGCCGACAAGATGCGCGTTGAGATGGACGACGCTTACATCCTCATCAACGAGAAGAAGCTCTCCTCGCTCAACGAGCTGCTGCCGCTGCTCGAGGCCGTGGTGCAGACCGGCAAGCCGCTGGTCATCGTCGCCGAGGACGTCGAAGGCGAAGCCCTCGCGACCCTGGTCGTGAACCGCCTGCGTGGCGGCCTGAAGGTCGCGGCCGTCAAGGCTCCGGGCTTCGGCGATCGCCGCAAGGCCATGCTGCAGGATATCGCGATCCTGACCGGCGGCCAGGCGATCTCGGAAGATCTCGGCATCAAGCTCGAGAACGTCACGCTCAACATGCTCGGTCGCGCCAAGAAGGTGATGATCGACAAGGAGAACACCACGATCGTCAACGGCGCCGGCAAGAAGGCCGACATCGAGGCGCGCGTGGCCCAGATCAAGGCGCAGATCGAGGAGACCACCTCGGACTACGACCGCGAGAAGCTCCAAGAGCGTCTCGCCAAGCTCGCAGGCGGCGTCGCGGTGATCCGCGTCGGCGGCGCGACCGAGGTCGAGGTGAAGGAGCGCAAGGATCGCGTTGATGACGCGATGCATGCGACCCGCGCGGCTGTCGAGGAAGGCATCGTCCCGGGCGGCGGCGTCGCCCTGCTCCGTGCCTCCGAGCAGCTCAAGGGCCTGCGCACCAAGAACGACGACCAGAAGACCGGCGTCGAGATCGTGCGCAAGGCGCTGTCGGCGCCCGCCCGCCAGATCGCGATCAACGCCGGTGAAGACGGCTCGGTGATCGTCGGCAAGATCCTGGAGAACAAGGCCTACAATTACGGCTTCGACTCCCAGACCGGCGAATATGCCGACCTCGTCAAGAAGGGCATCATCGACCCGACCAAGGTGGTCCGCACCGCGATCCAGAACGCAGCCTCGGTGGCCGCGCTCCTGATCACCACGGAAGCCATGGTCGCCGAGCTGCCCAAGAAGGGCGGCGCCGGCCCCGCAATGCCCCCGGGCGGCGGCATGGGCGGCATGGACTTCTGATCCAGCCTCTCAGGCACAGTCGAGACATGCGAAACCCCGGCAGCGATGCCGGGGTTTTTGTTTTTCGATCATGCACGTCAAAGCGGTAGAGGTGGTCGTTCCGGGGCGCGGCGAAGTCGCGAGCCCGGAATCCATTTCACTGCGTGCTCATGGCCTATTACGTCTATCTTCTCGCCAGCAAGAAATACGGCACGCTCTACATCGGCGTGACGAATGACATCGTGCGCCGCATCTATGAACATAAGAGCAAAGCCGTCGCCGGTTTCAGCCAACGGTACTCTGTCGACAGGCTCGTTTGGTTCGAGATTTACGACGATCCCCTCACCGCCATCGCACGCGAGAAGGAATTGAAGAAGTGAAGGGAATGGAAGGTCCGGCTCATTGAGGAGAAGAATCCTCAATGGATCGACCTGTATCCGCAAATTGCCGTCTAAGATTGTAGATCAATGGATTCCGGGCTCGCGCCTAAGAAGGCGCGCCCCGGAATGACAGAGGAAGCCTCACTCCACTTTCCCCAACCGCTCGAAGCGCGGCTCGCCGTCTTCGTCGAGCGACCAGATGATTCGCGCGACCTTGCCGACGAGATTATCCATCGGCACGAAACCGAACGTCGACATCATCCGGCTGTCGGTTGAGTTGTCGCGGTTGTCGCCGAGCACGAAGAGGTGGCTGGGCGGCACCGTGAAGACGCTGGTGTTGTCGAGGAAGCCATTGTCGAGGCAGTCGTAGGTCACATAGCTCGCGCCGTTCGGCAGCGTCTCTCGCGCCAGCGCTTGACCTTCGCCTCGTCATCGCCCCCGCAGGCGGTGCCGGCTTGTGCCTCCTTCAGCGCGACGCGCGTCACCGGACGGTCGTTGAGGATGAGCCGGCCCTGCCGCATCTGGATGCGGTCGCCGGGCAGTCCGACCACGCGCTTGACGTAATCGGCCGCACTGTCCTTCGCCGTCCGGAACACGACGATATCGCCATAGTTAGGCTCGGCGGCGAGGAAGCGGCCCGAGATCCAGGACGAAGCAAAGGGGAAGGAATAGCGGCCGTAGCCATAGGCATATTTCGCGGCGAAGACGTAGTCGCCGACCATCAGCGTCGGCGCCATCGAATTCGAGGGGATGTTGAACGGCTGATACAGGAAGTAGCGAAACAGGAACGGCGGCGACCACAGCACCGGGATCAGCAGGATCAGGATGAGAATCGCCTTCCATTCCCGCGATCGTGCCGAGGGACGGATCGTTTGCTCAAGAGTGGTCATGCAGCGGCCCTGTTCAAAGACGTCGACGTCGCGAGATTACGCAACCTGCGCGCGCGGGCAATCCCCGGCGAACTTGCGAATTTGGTCGCACGTCCCGCGACCCGCGTTCAATGCGAGGCCATGAACGTCGTCAGCGGTCAGCCGTGGGACAAATCCCTGAAGCAGTGACGTACCCACTCGATCGTCACGCGCGTCGCCGGATCGCGCTTGAGGTGGTTCTGCACCAGAAGCCAGACGTCGCGGCGTTTCGGCAGCAGCGTGGCGCGCAGGCTGCGGTCGGCGAGCAGCGGCCCGCAGCTGTGCTCGGGCAGCACGCCGATAGCCTGATGCGACTGGATCATGGTGCGGATGATGCGGACATTGTCGGTGACGCAGCGCGCGTTCGTCAGACGCTTGGCGCGGAGGAACTGCTGCTCGGGAATCGCCTCGAGCTCGTCGGGATAGATGCACGCGACCGGCTCGGCACCGCTGCGGTCCGCGGGCTCGAAGAAATACAGCCTGACCTCGCCGAGCTTGGAGATGGTGAAGTCGCCCTTTTCCGGTTTGCGCAGGCGGATCGCGAGATCGGCCTGCCAGCGCGAGAACTTGACGTTGCCGCTGGAGGTGAGGAATTGCAGCGTCAGCCCCGGGTGATCGCGCAGGAAGCTGGCCGCATGCGGCGCCAACAGCTCTTCGGCGACCGCATTGGTCGAGGCGATGCGCAGCCGTCCGACCGGGCCGGATTGAGTGTCCTTGATGCGGTCGATCGCCGCCGCATGGGCGGCCATCGCGCCGACATGTTCGAGCACCGCCTCGCAGTGGCGCGTCGGCCGCCGCATGCCGTCCACGGCGTCGAATAGCGGCACGCCGAGATCGCGCTGGATGCGCGCGAGCCTGCGGCCGACGGTGGTCTCGTCGATGCGCAGCCGTGCGCTGGCGCCGGCATAGGTGCCCTCGTCCCTCACCGCGGCGATGATGCGCAGGTCGTCCCAGTTCATTCCGCGAGCCTAGCAGGCGATGGCATATCCTGCAAATTTGCAGCCATATTCCGCAATATTCCTGCACAATGGCAGGCCACGGCTGCGCTAGGGTGACGCCATCCGACATCCTGAGAAAGGCTGACCGCCATGACCGCTCCAAAAACCCTGCTCGAACTCGCCGGCGCCGATCTCAATCCGCCGAAGCTCAACGAGGCCTGCCTCGTGCTGATCGACATCCAGAACGAATATTGCGCCGGTCCGCTGGCCCTGCCCGATGCGCAAGCGGCGATCGCCGCGGCTGCACGCCTGCTCGCGCGCGCACGGGAGAGCGGAGCTGCGATCTTCCATGTCGCGCACAAGGGCCGCGCCGGCGGACTGTTCGACCGCGAGGCCGCGCGCGGCGCGATCGTCGAGCGCCTGGTGCCGCTCGCGGGCGAGCCCGTGATCGAGAAGGCGCTGCCGAATGCCTTTGCCGGCACCGACCTGCAGGCCAGGTTGGCGGCGACCGGACTCAAGAACATCGTGCTGGCCGGCTTCATGACCCACATGTGCGTCAGTTCGACCGCCCGCGCCGCGCTTGACCTCGGCCTGCGCACGACGATCGCGGCCGACGCCTGCGCCACCCGCGATCTGCCCGACGGCCGCGGCGGCACGCTGGACGCGCGGACGGTCCATCAGGTCGCGCTGGCCGAACTCTCGGATCGCTTCGCGATCATCGCGCAAGTCGAAGCACTGACTTGATGGAGCGTGCGATGCTGCAGCTTTATTCTTCCCGCTGGCCTGCTCGCTCTCGAGCCGCATCGCGCTGAGCAGGTTGCGCAGCAGCCAGGTGGCTCCTGCAATCAAGAGGAAATTCGAAGAAACAATGCGGCGAAATCCGACAGAGGCAATGAACAAGGTTGGAAAACGCAGTTGTTGCTTCGGTTCATCACAACTTCAGGCAAGTCGGATTGCAAGGCCAAGTTGAATCTAGCCGACTCGCATCAAGGCCGGTGAAATTGCGGTCATGGCGGTTTTAGCTGTTCGAGCAGTGCATTTCGCTCTTCGCGCAGCTTGCGAAGCATGAGCTCGTTGTCGGCTTGAAGCTCCTGCCACTCTATACGATCTTCCGCGGTCCAAAGGTAGGACTCGCGATTAAACCGCGCCTTCTCGGCCAGATCGAAAGCTTCGTAGGTTTCAATCTGTCTCTCGATTCGCTTGATCTCCTCTTGGATGGTTTCGGGCATCGATCAAGCCTAGGCGTGTGGGCCAGCGCACGTCAATCTTATCGATCGAGCGCAGTGCAAAACTCCGATGCATCGCGCCAAAGTTGTAAGCTTGCTCGGGATCGCGCTGACACCTGCCGCTCCTGAAACTACGCTCGCAATCGGTACTCCTCCGCATTTCCAGAAGCACGTCCCTTGTGCGCTGATCACTCGTCAGCGCCGCTTGCCGTCGTGCCGCCGCTTTGAGCCGGCGAAGTTGCGCGGGATGTCATGCCGCCTGATATCAACGTTCCACGACGGGCGCATTTAACTAGGTAAGGGAACCGCAGATCCAAGGGGAGAACTCGCATGGACCGACGATCGCTTGCGGCGAATGAAGGCGATCGATGGCAAAGCAACTGGTCGGGCCGGTCTTTGGCGGCTCCTGGCCGGCCGCTCGATGCGCGGCAGGTTCAATTCGCATCCGCTACAATTGCGGCTGGGACGGCAACCTCATGCCGCGCCAGCTCAAGACCGGAATCATGCGCGGCGTCCGCGCCTGATGACGGCGACCGCGCGCCGATCGCGCTGCCTCACTCCACCCGCGCCAGCACCGCGAGCTTGCGGATGCCCTTGTTGCGGTAGGCGTCGAGGAACGCGTAATAGTCCTTGAACGACACGCAGCCGTTGGAGTCGCCGTTCGGCCCGAGCATGAAGGTGTGCGCGAGCAGGCCGTCACGGCCGTGGATCGCGCTCTCGCCGCCGATCGGCGTCAGGCGCAGCGCCGGCACGCCGTGGAACAGCGCCTCGCGCGGCTTCAGCGTGTAGATGTGCGGCGGCGTCACGCCGCGCATGCGGATTTTCGAGGAGCGCGGATCGTCGAGATTGGAGCCGAGGCCCGAATGCGCCTCGAGCCTGGTGCCGTCGGGCAGATACACCGTCTTCGCGGTGATGTCGTAGACCGCAGTGTCGCGCTCATAGGGCGGCGCGCCGCCCAACATCGGGTTCTGCTCCTTCGGCGCGATGGACGCGGTCACGCTGGCATCGGCCGAGGCGTAGGCGAGCAGCCCGCCGGACGGCTCGCGCTTGCCCCAGAGCTTTTCCACCATCGACTGGCGCGGCCCGGTGATCGACATCACCGCGGCCTTGGCGCGGTCGGCGAACGATTTCGGCTGCGCCTCGGGCGCCGGCACGATCTGGGCCGGATCGGCCGAGGCCAGCTGCATCTGGGCATCCGGCGCGCGCCTGGTCTTGTCAGCAGTCTTGTCAGCAGTCTTGGCCGCCGGCTTCAGCGCGTCGGCGACCCTCGCGACCACGCTCTGCTTCGGGGCGTCCTTCGAAGTCTCCTTGGCCAGCGCAACCTGGGTCGGGGGCGCTGCGCTCGCTGCATTCGACGGCACGCCTTGCGTCGCGGCCGCGGCAAAGCGCTCGTTGAACATCTCGCGCGAGATCGGAGCTGCGACCTGGAGCCGGTCGGGCAGCAGCGCGAAGGTTTCCCTGATGGCCTCCCCGGCCTCGCGCAGCACGACCTTGGGCGCGCGCCTGACCACCGGTTCGTCATAACCGATGCTGCCGACGGTGGGGTAGACGCTCGCGCCGAGAATGTTGCTGTAGATGATCCAGCCGGCGCCCATCAGGACGCAGCCGATCGCCGCGGTGCCCAGCCAATTGGCCGTGGTCATTTTCCGGGAAGGCTTCCGAAGAGAATTCTTGCCAGGATTTTTGGACTTCCGTGCCGCGATACTTTGCGCAGCGATACTCGTACTCATTCGCCTTGCGTCCAGGACGGTGTCACTCGGTCCCCCTTCAAAGTGCCGCTGGTCACGATCCGGGAACAGCATCTCGCAGAGGGTCGGAGCGTCATTAAGGCGACTTTTAGTTAAATGCAGATTAAGTTCGGGCGGATATGGGGCAACTCGTTAATGCTGTCCCGTTTTGAGAAAAATCCCGCAGAATTACGGACTTAGACGCATCTGTTAACCATGTTTCTCGACCGGCTCACGTCGGTTCTTCGACGCTTGCGGCCCGCACCCACGAGACATTCAACAACGTCATTTTCGTGGTCGCCAACTGGCCCCGACCGTAGCGCGGAAGCGTTGCGCGAGGCTGGCGGGCTCCGCGTCCGGGCCCTGCGCCCTCACGCGGCACGGCGCTGTGACCGAAAGTTGATCACGTCGGTTCTGGTAATCGCCGCCGCGAGAAAGTAGCTCCTATCTCGGCACTTTTCAGCAGCCTCTGCGCGTCATACGGTACCGTATCGATTTGCCCTGAACTGTGCCGTGCACGCAAACGGAGGCTGGCATGAGAGGGATTGCGCGCGCAGGGCTTTTCGCCCTGGCGGGGTCGTTTCTGTTGATTGGATCTGCGACTGCGCAGCCTGGTGCCAATTTGGGCTGCACGGCATCGCCGTCTGCTGCCGGGACGCAGACCTGGCGCTGCGACAACGGCATCACCATCGTTGCGGAAAATGGCGCCAGATTTGAACTTAAGGACGCCAACCGCGACGGACATATAGACTCCGTGGAGTTGAGCAGCAAAGCCCTGCTGGTCGAGGTGCCCCGGAAGCCGCGGGGCAATCCGTTCAAGGTGCTGACGCCGCAAGCGATCGCCGCGGTGCGCGGCACGAAATGGGCGGTCGATGTCGCCGACGCCAAGACCTCCGTGTTCGTCGCCGACGGCCGGGTCGGCGTGACCCGAAGGGCTCGTGGACGCGGCGTCGTGCTTGGACCCGGCGAAGGCGTCGATGTCGAGGCAACCGGCCCGTTGACCGTCAAGACCTGGGGCCAGCCGCGCGTCGACGCGCTCATGGCAAGACTCGGGCAATAAGACCGGGTCAACAACGCTCGCCCACGAAATTTGAATTTGGACAATAGAAGATTGCAAAACGAGCGCATGCGCAACCGACGCGTTCAGATCCTGGTGGCACTCGTCCTCACCGCGCTGTGGGGCGCGGGCATCTTTGCCGCGCACGCCAACGGTCGTCTGCGTTTTCTCGACCGCCTCGAAGCCACGCTGACGGATTGGCGGACGCAAGCCCGCGGCGTGCGGCGTCCACCCGACCTCGTCACCATCGTCGCGATCGACGACACCGTGGTGAAGCGCGGCGGCAGCTATCCGCTGCCACGCGCCGATCTCGCCCGTGTCGTCGACACCATCGTGCAGTTCAAGCCGAAGGTCATCGGGATTGATCTCCTGCTCGTCGACCGCAGCGCTGCGATCGGCGATGCCACGCTCGCCAGCACGCTCGCCACCGGTCCCATGGTGCTCGCCGCCGCGGCGATCTTCCCCTCCGCCAGCGAGACCGTGGATCCGAACAGCGAAGGTCCCCTCGCCACTCTGCCGCAGGCCGAGCGCTTCCTGCAGCCGTTGCCCGCCTTCGCTGAACACGCCGAGGTCGGCGTCGTCAACGTCGCGACGGGACAATCGGGCTCACCGCTATCGGTACCGATGCTGTTCCGGACGCGCGACAAGGTCGAGCTGTCGTTCCCCTTGCGCGTCGCGGCCCGCGCGCTCGACCAGCCGCTGACGGTCGCGCCGGACCATCTCATGCTGGGCGATCGCGCGGTGCCGACCGACGGCGATCTGGCATTGCCGATCACCTATTACGGCCCGCGGCGCACGATCCGTACCGTCAGCGCCCAGAGCATTTTCGACGGCACGCTCGATCGCGCGGCGATCGAGAACCGGATCGTCGTGATCGGCGCCTCGGTCGCCGGCGGTGGCGACTTCTATCCGACGCCCTTCGATTCCCTGATGCCCGGGGTCGAGGTGGTCTCGACCGCGATCACGCATCTCGTCGCCGGCGACGCCATGGTGCGCGACCGCAGGGTCCGCATTGCCGACGCGCTCACTGCGATCCTGCTGCCGATGCTGCTGGTCGGGCTGCTCGCCTGGCGGCGCAGCGCGCTGGGCATCATGACGGCGGCCGCGGTGATGATCGCCTGGGCCGGCGTCAACCTGTTCGCATTCACGCACGGTGTCTGGCTGAACGCCGCAACCACGCTCGCCGCGGCAATGCCGCCGGTTGCGGTCTTTGCCGGCGTGCAGCTGTGGGCCGGAGGCCGCCGCACGCAATATTTTGCCGCCAAGAGCCGGTCGCTTGCGCAATTCCAGGCTCCCGCGCTGCAGGAGTGGCTGGCGCGAGATCCGAACTTCCTGTCGAAGCCCGTCCGGCAGGACGCAGCCGTGGTCTTCGTCGATCTCTCCGGCTTCACCGGACTGAGCGAGCGAATTGATCCGAACGAACTCAGGACTCTCCTGAAGGCGTTTCATGCACTGATCGACAAGGCCGCGATCGACTATGACGGCATGATCACCGGCTTTCTCGGCGACGGCGCCATGATCCTGTTCGGGCTACCGCGCGCGATGCCCAACGACGCGGCGCGCGCGCTGAAATGCGCGATCGATCTGCATCGCGGCCTCGAACGCTGGATCGCCTCGCTGCCGCCGGCGATCGCAGGTCAGCTCGGTTTCAAGATCGGCGCGCATTGCGGCCCGATCGTCGCATCCCGGCTCGGCGAAAGCCATCAGCACATCACGGCGACAGGCGATACCGTCAATGTCGCAAGCCGCCTGATGGAGATTGCCGCCCAGAACGATGCGCAGCTCGCGCTGAGCGATACGCTGCTCGACACTGCCGATTTCAGCGGCGCTCCCGACGGCATCCTGTCCGGGCCCCTGCTCGCCCAGGTCCGCGGCCGCTCCGGCATCGTGACGGTCTGGTTCTGGCGCGACCGGGATGGGCCCAAGGAGGCCGCGACCAAGGCCGAGGTGATCGACTGAATAGCCATTGCCATCGGCCCAACACTCCGCCGTCGTCCCGCCCGACGCGGGGACCCATACCGCGTGATCTATCGATGAGCGCAGGTTGCCGTTCCGAACTGAAAAACCACCCACGAACAGCCTTCGCTAAACTTCTCCCTGGGGTATGGGTCCCGGCGTTCGCCGGGACGACGATGGGGGGACAGTAGGGCTTACCGCGCTTCCGGCGGCGGCGAGCGATCCAGCACCTCGCCCTTGGCACCCTCCAGCAGGTCGATGCCATAGGTCTCGACCACGAGCGGCCCGCGCTTGCGCTGCAATTGGGCAATCTGCGTCACCTGCGCAAAGAGAGCATCGAGGGCGGGATGGCCTCCTGCGCGCAGCTCGTCGACATAGAGCAGCTTGCCGGCGAGCAGCCTGGGATCGGGTTCGGGCATGTTGACCCAGCGGATGCGCTGGCCTTGCTGCGCGACGCAGGTGCCGCGCGGCAGATAGAACGCGAGCCAGCCCGTGGTGCCGTAGTCCTGCGCCAGCACACAGGTCGCACCACTGCGTGCGCGCACCGTTTCGATCTCGGCGGCAAGCTCGCGCCAGCCGACGCCGACGCTGCGCACCGTGGCATCGCGGCGATATCCGGACAGCCAGCCGGTATTGGCCTGCACGATCAGGGCTGCAAACATCACGATGCCTGTTGGCGCCGCCCAGCGCAGGCAGAAATCGACCAGGCACCGCTGGCGTGGCTTCCACTGCACGAGGTTGGCGGCGGCCCCCGCGGCGATGACGAAAGGCGGATAGACCGGCGCGAACCAGTTGGCCTCGACGCGGGCATGCAGCGAATGCCAGACGAAGTAGACGACGATGGTCCAGAACATCGTCTCGATCAGCACGCGCGAGGCCAGCGCGCCGGCGCGCCGCCAGGTCAGCGCGTGCAGGCCCATCGCGCCGAGGATGAAGACCAGCGGCGTCGCGAAGGCAATCTGGGTCGGGATCAGCTCGGCAATGAAGACGGGGCGGAAGTCCTCGATCCTGGCGCGGCCGAGCTGCTTTGCGAACGAGACCCATTGATGGTCCGCATTCCACAGGATCACCGGCGAGAACAGCGCCAAGGCAACGAGGCCACCGAGATAGGGCCAGGGCGAGAGAAACCAGCGCCTGAGCTTCGGCACGGCCGCGAGCCAGATCAGGATCGCCGGCCCAAAGAACATCGCGGTGTATTTCGACAGCAGCGCCGCGCCGACCGCCGCACCGACCGCGAGCCACCAGGCGCCCCGGCCGGTCTCCAGCACCTTGGCGAGGAAGAACAGCACGAAGCTGGAGGCGACCAGCAGCGGCGCATCGGGCGTGACGATCAGCGTGCCAACGGAGGCCAGCAGCGTCACGTTGAGCAGGATGGCGCTGGTCGCGGCCACGCGCGCACCGCCGAACAGGATCGCGGCAGAGCGATAGACCGCATAGCTCATCGGCAGCGCCAGCAGGATCGAGACGAGGCGGACGCCGAGCTCGGTATCGCCGGCAATCATGGTGCCGGCGCGGATCACATAGGCGACCATCGGCGGATGGTCGTAGTAACCGCCCGCCAGATTCTTCGACCACATCCAGTAATAGGCTTCGTCGAACGTGATCGGCGTGAATGCGGCCGCAACGAGCCGCAATCCGATCAGCGCGAGAATCAGCAGCGCGGTGTTGCGGACGATCCGCGCGTCGGCCCCGCCCATGGCGTGCTATTTCTTGCGCCAGACGAACAGTCCGGACATCGCGTAGTTCCACACCACGCCCATCAGCGCGCCGGCCATGCCGGCCAGCCACCAGATCGGCTCCTGGTCGTAGACCGAGAAGGCGACGCCGACATTGGCGAGCAGGCCGACGCTGCATACGATGTAGAAGGCGATGAGGCCGCGCAGCAGCGCAAAGCCCTTCAGCCGCTGGTCGCGATAGGTGAGGAAGTTGTTGAGGATGAAATTGCTGGTCATGGCGACGACGGCGCCGGCGGCCTGCGCCTCCGCGAACGGCGCGTTGAACAGCTGGAGCGCGATGAACAGCGTGGTCAAGTGCACCACGAGGCCGATGCCGCCGACCATGGCGAACAGGATGAAGCGCAGCGAGACGATGTCGTTGGTCAGCTTGGCCAGCACGAGACCCAGGAAGTCGAGTGCGACCATGGAATCGAGCTTGCTCTCGCCGTGCTGGCGGGCGCCGAAAGTGTAGGGGATCTCGACGGCGCGCAAGCTGCCGTGCGAGCTCGCGACGACGTCGAGCAGGATCTTGAAGCCGTGGACGGAGAGCTTTGGCGCGAGCTGCTCGAAACGGTCGCGGCGAATCATGAAGAAGCCGCTCATGGGATCGGCGATCTCGACCCGCAGCATCTTCCTGGCGACCTCGGTCGCAAGCGCACTGGCTCCGGCGCGCTGCTTGTTGAAGCCTTCGCTCTTGTAGCCCTCGATGTAGCGGCTGCCGACCACGAGGTCGGCCTGATCGCTGGCGAGGAGCAGCAACATCTTCGGCAGCTGCGTCTCGTCGTGCTGGAGGTCGGCATCGATCACGGCCACATAGGGAGCGCTCGAGGCGAGGATGCCCTCGATGCAGGCGCCCGAGAGGCCGCGACGGCCGATGCGGCGGACACAGCGCACGCGGCTGTCGCGCTGCGCCAGCGCGCGCACGACGTCCCAGGTGCCGTCCGGTGAGTTGTCGTCGACGAACACGACTTCCCACGCGATATTGGCGAGCGTCGCCTCCAGCCGCCGGTACAGCACCGTGACGTTGTCGCGCTCGTTGAAGGTCGGGACGATGACCGACAGTTCCGGCCCCTCTTGAGCCTGCGGCGGGATGTCGGCGCCGGGTCTGATCGCTTCGTTCATGACGGCAGCGTATATCCGCCGCGTCCTGCGCTGCCAAGCCGGGGTCTCTGGGGAACGGCCGAAAAGAGGCCCTAAAATGCCAACGACCCCGGAACGGCGGACCTGCGCGTACATCCGGCGCAGGCCTGAGCTATTCCAAGGTCGTCCCAGCGACGGAGCTCTTCGCTCAACGTCGCCGTTACAGGCTAGATGGGGACGGCAGAAGCGCTTCGCAAGGGGCAGAAAGCTCGTTTTCCTGCTCTATTGGTTGGGCACTTCCCGAATTATCGGCCCACGCGGCGCAGGAGCGGCTGGGGCCGACGGCGCTGCCGCCGGGGCCGGTTCGACTTTCGCCGGCCTGGGCGGCTTGCCGTACTGACCGATCGGCCCGAACACGACGGCAGCCGCAAGCACGACCGCTGCGACGATCGCCCCCAGAATGCCCCCCACCGACTCAGACGACATGCAAGTCCATCCCTGCTCGAGATGCGGCGAGTGATACCATGGATGAGCGCGCGGCCGGAAGAGCTGCCGAAAGGGGGCGAGTGGCGAATGGTGAGTAGCGAATGAGACGACCCGGGCTTCCGCCCTACTCGCTATTCGCCACTCGCCATTCCCTACTTCGCCGGCGGCCGGTGCTTGACGAAGGCCATCACGATGTCCTTCTGCGCCGCCTCCACCGCCCTGTTCGCGGTGGCGAGATGGGCGTCGGCATCGATGGTCGGATACTGCGTGGTGAGATAGTCGAGCAGCGCGACCCGGTAATATTGCCGCTCCGAGGGACAGGCGCCCGCAACCGAGCGGCCGAAATCCTGCTCCGACAGGCCTTGATTGGAGTCGCGCGAATATTCCCGCGCCAGGCAATGCCAGTAATCGTCGCGGCCCTGCTGGGCGAGTTTCTGTGCGCTTCTCGCGTCGTCGTCGGCCAAAGCGGGCCATGTCATGGCAGCAGATGTCATCACGACGAGCGCCGCTCCCACCGACAGCATCCGCATCTTGTTCTCCTTTTTTCGCGGGTCCGGGCGCAAGCTTAGACGGGGCGGGCCAACTGGCCAATCACAACTGGTTTGACTAGGATGGGGTCCCTCCCCGTCGATGCGAGAAATTCCGTGGCCAAAGCAAAAACCGCGTCAAAAAAATCCGGCAACATCTTCATCGGCATCGGCGGCTGGACCTTCGAGCCCTGGCGCGGCGTGTTCTATCCGGAGAAGCTGGCGCAGGCGAAGGAGCTGTCCTATGCCGCCTCGAAGCTGACCTCGATCGAAATCAACGGCACCTATTACGGCTCGCAGAAGCCGGAGAGCTTTCGCAAATGGGCGAGCGAAGTTCCCGATGGCTTCGTGTTCTCGGTGAAGGGGCCGCGCTTCGCCACCAACCGCCGCGTGCTCGCCGAGGCCGGCGATTCCATCAAGCGGTTCTATGATTCCGGCGTGCTGGAACTCGGCGACCATCTCGGGCCGGTGCTGTGGCAGTTCGCCCCGACGAAGAAATTCGACGGCGCCGATTTTGGCAAGTTCTTGGAGCTGTTGCCGCGCAAGCTCGACGGGCGCGCGCTGCGCCATGTCGTGGAAGTGCGCCATGACAGCTTCTGCACGCCGGACTTCGTCGCGCTGATCCGCGAGTTCGAGACGCCCGTCGTGTTCGCCGAGCACGGCAAATATCCTGCTATCGCCGATGTCGCCGGCGATTTCGTCTATGCAAGGCTGCAGAAAGGCAATGACGAGATCAAGACCTGCTATCCGCCGAAGCAGCTCGATGCCTGGGCCAGGCGCTTCCAGGATTGGGCTTCGGGCGGTGAACCCGACGACCTTCCGAAGGTTGACAAGGGCAAACCGAAGAAGGAGCCGCGGGACGTGTTCGCCTATGTCATCCACGAGGGCAAGGTGCGCGCGCCGGCCGGCGCCATGGAACTGATTGCGCGCGTGAGCTGAGGGTGGTCCATGGCAAAGGCCAATAAGCTGTTCACCATCGGCTATGAGCAGACGCCGCCCAAGGCGGTGCTCGACGAGCTGGAAGAAGCCGGCGTCAAGCTCGTGGTCGATGTGCGCGCCGTGACGTCGTCCCGCCGCCCGGGCTTTTCCAAGAAGCAGCTGGCGGCAGGCCTCGACGAGCGTGGGATCGCCTATGTCCATCTCGCCGCGCTCGGCACACCGAAGGAAGGCCGCCTCGCCGCCCGCAGCGGCCAATACGACGTGCTGGAGAAGATCTTCTCAACGCACCTGAAGGCGCCAGAAGCCAGGGAAGCGATGGACGAACTTTCGTCGCTGGTGAAGAAGGCCGGCCCTGTGTGCCTGCTCTGCTACGAGCGCGACCACACCCACTGCCATCGCCAGATGATCGCGGAGATCATCGAGGAACGCGACGGGGTTGCGGTGAAGAATTTGGCGGGGCGGCAGGTTTAGCCGTCGCCGTCATTCCGGGGCGCGCCTCTTGGCGCGAACCCGGAATCCATTCCTCCACCAACCCTGCGGCTAGATGGATTCCGGGTTCGCGCTACGCGCGCCCCGGAATGACAAGTTACCCTCCCGCGAGGTTGAACGTTCCCTCCATCATCTGCACGCATTGCCCGCCGACATGGGCGGAGACGATCTTGCCGTCCTGCTTGCGCACACGCGTCAGCAGCATGCTGGGACGGCCCATGTCAAAGCCCTGGCCGATGGTGAGCTTCAATTCGCCGTCGCGCATGGGATCGAGATCGGCGAACAGCGCGGCAGCGGCGACCGTCGCACTGCCGGTGGCGGGATCTTCGATCAGGCCGCTTGCGCCGGGAAAGAACATCCGCGCCTGACGCTCGCAGGGCGCCTCCGCTGCCGGCACATCGCGCGTGTAGAAGTAGACTGAGAAAGCGCCGTCGCGCGGGAGCATCCGGCCAAAGGCTGCTGCGTCGGGCCTGGCCCTGCGCACGGCTTCGCGCGATCGCACCTCCGCCACCACGAACGGCGTTCCGACACCGACGACTTGCGGCGCGTGACGATCGGTCCTGATGTCATCCGCCGCCAGCGAAATGCAGGCGGCGACGTCGGCCGCGGACAGCGGCGCAAGCCTCGACAGTTGCTGTGGCGCGGTGAGCTCGGCGCTGATCACCCTGCCCTGCTCCCGCACGATATCGACCGGAACCAGACCCGCCTTCTCCTCGAACAGCAGCCGCAGCTTCGGCTCTTTCGCGATTCCCGCCAGCACGAAGGCCGTGCCGACATTGGGATGGCCCGCGAACGGTAGCTCCCGGACCGGCGTGAAGATGCGCACCTCTGCGTCATTTGCCTTGTCGCGCGGCGGCAGCACGAAGGTGGTCTCGGAATAATTGAACTCGGTGGCGACCGCCTGCATCTGCTGCGTCGTCAGCCCGCCGGCATCGAGCACCACGGCGAGCTGGTTGCCGCCGAAGGCGCGGTCGGTGAACACGTCGACGGTGACGTAGCGGCGCTGCATTTTCGTTTCCTCATGCAAGTCGCGGCCGCGACCGGCCGCATCGCGCGGCACTCTACAAGCCGAAAACGTCGCTCGTCATGCCCCAAAATTGAGTGCAATCGGAGCAATCGGGGGAAGAGATTCAGAAACGAAAGAGCTGAAGCGGCGACGCCAGCACTTGCGCGCGCTCGCTCTTGTCGGCGATCAGCGCATCAAGAAATTCCCGGTTCTTCGCGTAGGTCTGCGTCGCCTCGAATTGCGTGTGTGGCCAGTCGCTGCCCCACAACAGGCGATCGAGGCCGTAGGCTTCGCGGAGCAAAGGATAGGCCGCCTTGGCAAACTCCTCGCCCGCCGCGCCGTTGCGGTATGGCGCAGAGATCTTGACCCAGACGTTTCGTGTCGCACCGAGTTTGAGCACCGACCGAAAGCCGGGATCAACGACACCGAGCTTCGGATCCGGCAGCGCGTAGTGATCAAGCACGATGGCGACGCCGTAATCGAGCAGCTGCGGCGCAAGCGCGGCGAGATCGGCCGCATTGCGCTGGATCTCGACCTGCCAGCCCATCGCCTTCAGGTTCGCGAGCAGCGCCTTCCATTCACCGGCGGCAAGATCCGGCAAGGGCTGGCCGACGAGGTTGAGCCGAATGCCGACGACGCCGGCGCGATCGAGCGCGCGCAACTCGTCCGTGGCCGCCGCGGGATCGACCACGGCGATGCCGCGCAGACGACCGGCTGCCTGTTTCAGGCACGCGACCAGATAAGAATTGTCGCTGCCGAGAAAGCTCGGCTGCACCAGCACACCATTGCTCATGCCGTTCCGGTCGAGCTGCTCCAGATAGAGCGCCAGCGGCGCGTCGTAGTCGGGCGCGTAACGCCGGCCCGACGCGAGCTCAAGGCCGCGATGGAAGACATGGGCATGGGTATCGATGGTCGGCGGCAATGTCGCCTCGATGTCAGACGCGCGTCGCAGCGGTCTGCTCGAACACCTTGCCACGCGTCTCCGGCAGCAGCAGCACCGCGATCAGCACCAGCGAATAGGCAAGGGCCGCATCGATGCCGATCGCGGGTCCAAGTCCGATATGGTCGCTGAGGAAACCGACCAGGAACGGGAACGCCGCGGAGACGATGCGGCCGAAATTGTAGCAGAAGCCGACGCCGGTGCCGCGCACGCCGGCGGGATAGAGTTCGCTGAACAGCGCCGCCATGCTGGCAGGAATGCCGGCGGAGAAGAAACCGAGCGGAAAGCCGAGCACCAGCATCTGGCCGTTCGTCAGCGGCGCGAAGATGTAGATCAGCACTGTCACGATGCAGGCCGTGGCGAACAAGGCGACGTTGGCGCGGCGCCCGATGCGATCGCTGATGATGCCGCTGGTCACGCAGCCGCAGAAGAAGGCAACGATGATCACGGCGAGATAGCCGCTGGAGCCAAGCACCGACAGATGCCGCACCTCACGCAAGTAGGTCGGCAGAAAAGTGGTGAGCGCGGCATAGCCGCCATGCGCGCCGATGCCGAACAGACCGCCGATCAGCGTCGAGCGCAGCACGTCGCGATGGAAGATGCCTGAGAGCGTGGCGAAGAATGGCGTCTTCTCGGCCGCGACCGCGCGCGGTGGCTCCTTCAAGCCGCGGCGGATGAAGATGATGAGGAGCGCGGGCAACAGCCCAAGCGCGAACAGCAGCCGCCAGGCGATATCCGCCGGTGCATAGGTGAAGACCAGTGCCGACAGCAGCACGGCTGCACCCCAACCGACAGCCCAGGCGCTCTGCACCGAGCCAAGCGCCTTGCCGCGATGTTCGGGCCGAATGATCTCGGCCATCAGCACCGCACCGCAGGCCCATTCGGCGCCAAAGCCGAGGCCCTGGATCGCCTTCAACACCAGGAGCTGGGTGTAAGTCATTGCGAAGGCGCAGGCGAAGGTCGCGAGCGCGAAGGTGGCGACGGTGATCTGCAGTGCCTTGACGCGGCCGAAGCGATCGCCGAGCGCGCCGCCGAACCAGCCGCCGAACCAGCCGCCGAACGCACCGAAGAACAGCGTGACCGAGCCGAGCAGGCCGGCATCAGCCTTGCTGATGCCAAAAGCTGCGATCAGCGCCGGGATCGCAAGGCCGAACATCTGGACGTCGAGCGCATCGAGCGCCCAGCCGCCAAAGCTTGCCCAGAACGTGCGCCGCTCCAGCGGCGAGCTCTCGCTGTACCAGTTCGACATGTTTCCTACCCCTGTACTCGTTTATTGGTTGATGTCGTTGAAGAACCGCCTCACCGGATCTCGGCGTGATAGCGGAAGCGGTCGGCCGGCCCGCGCGACCTGCGCCATTCGATGGGCCGGCGCTCGAGGTCGAGCGCGAGACGCTCGATCACAATCAGTGGCGCGTGCGGCTCGAGCCTCAGCAGGCGCGCCTGCATCTCGTTGGCGGTCTCGACCGTGAGGATTTCCTCGGCCGAGACAACGACCTCGCCGCAGCGCTCCTCGTAGAGCGGATACAGGAGATCGCCGAATTCGGCGGTGTCAATCTCCAGGATCTTCGCGAAGCGCGATTGCTGCAGCCAGATCTCTTCCGCGAGCAGCGGGACGTCATCAATCAGGCGCAGGCGCGACAGGCTGATCACGGGCTCACCGATGGGAATACGCAGCGCGGATGCGACCGCCGACGTCGCCGGCACGCTTCGGCGGCGGATGATCCGGCTCTTCGGTACGCGCCGCTCGCCGCTCTCGGACTGGAAGCGGAAGAAGCGGAACAGCGACGAGTTGAACCGCGCGCGGCGCACGAACGTGCCGCGGCCCTGCTGCCGCTCCAGCACGGTATCGCTGACGAGCTGGTCGATCGCCTTGCGCACGGTGCCGATGGCAACGCCGTAATGCGCAGCCAGCTCGGCTTCCGACGGGATCGGCTCGCCCGGCCGCCATTCATTGCGGTTGATCCGCGCCGCGAGGTCGTCGCGCAGGCGCTGATAGCGTGGCAGGCGGTCGTCGAGCGGCGCTGGATTCATATAGTCATATAGATGACTAGATGATTGGCGAGTCAAGCACTACTATGATACCCGTTTGGCTCACAGGCCTCGGAGAGGTTATCCGAGCTGAAACACCGGCACTTTCCGCTCATAGCCGCGCACCTCGACCTCGCCGAGCGCGACGGCGTCGTCGCCGTCGTCACCCAGCGCTTCACGGACAGATGCCGAGATCAGGAACTGCGAGCCGAATTCCTTGTTCAACGCCTCCAGGCGCGAAGCAAAGTTCACGGTGTCGCCGATCACCGTGTACTCCTTGCGGCGGGGTGAGCCGATATTGCCGGCGACGACTTCGCCGAAATGGATGCCGATGCCGATGCGAAGCGGCCAGCTCGTCTGCGCGTTGATGCGGTCCATCGCGGTCAGCATCTCGCGGCCGGCGGCGACCGCGCGGTGCGCGGCGTCGGAAGCCTCCAGCGGCGCGCCGAACAACGCCAGAAAGCCATCGCCCAGAAACTTGTTCACGATGCCACCGTGGCGGTCGAGGATGTCGACCAGCACGGCAAAGGCGCCGTCGAGCCGATCGACCACCTCCTGCGGGGTGCGCGACTGCGCGCCGGCGGTGAAGCCGCGGAAATCGACGAACATCACCGCGACACGGCGGAGATCGCCGCCCGCGCTGGCTCCGGCGGCCATCAGCCGCTCCACCACCTGGGGGGAGACGTGCTGCCCGAACAGGTTCGTCACGCGGTCGCGCGCGGTCGCTGCCGTAATACTCGCGGCGAATTGCCGTCGCAGTTGCGCTCCGACGGCACCCGCCAGCACGCCGCAGATCAGGATGACCACGCTGCGCACGGCGTGGAAGTAGATCAGGGGCTCGCCGGTCTCGCTCGTCAGGTTGTAGTGCAGCGCGGCCGTCAGAAGCCCGGCGGCAGCCACCAGACCCGTGAATGTGGAAAGCCAGAAATCGAGCCGCAGAGTCGAGAGGATGATGAAGATGAAATACATGAGCGGTACTGCGAAACCGAGAGCCTGGCTCGCGCCCATGGACCGGATTTGCAGGATGAGGATGACGGTCGGCACCGAGGTCTCGATCAGCGCGCCGATATAGCGCCTGATCACCGGCAGGTCGCGATCGAGACGGAGATTCTTCCTGATCTGGGTGTGGACCCAGACCTCGAACAGGATGAAGCCGAAGAGAAGGCCGTAGACTTGAATGATCCCTTCCGTCCCGCGCCAGACCCGGTCGACGACAGCGGGATCGAGCAAATAGATCGCGGTGAGGAACAGCATCATGACGCACCCCGTCAGGATCAGCGCCCGCACCCGCAACAGCTCGGTGCGCAGCACTTCCCGCGTCAGCTCGCGCTCGAAATCGTTTGAGAGGACGGCATGCTGCCGTGTCTTCCTGCTGGCAAACCTGACCATTCCACCCCCTTGTCATTCCGGGCGCGGCGCAACCGCGAACCCGGAATCTCGAGATTCCGGGTTCGATGCTGGCGCATCCCGGAATGACGTCACAGGGCAGTTTGCCTCAATCCAGCGTGCGACGGAAGCGCGTCACGGCGATGGTCATGGCGAGCAGCATCAGGGCCGCCAGCGCCAGCGTGTCGAAGTGCAGGTTCTGCATGGTCGCGCCCTTCAGCATGATGGCGCGGACGATGCGCAGATAATGGGTCAGCGGCAGACCCTCGCCGAGATATTGCGCCCACGCCGGCATGCCCGCGAACGGGAACATGAAACCGGAGAGCAGGATGCTGGGCAGGAAGAACATCATGGACATTTGCATCGCCTGGAGCTGGTTCTGCACCAATGTCGATATCGTGTAGCCGATCGACAGGTTGGTGGTGATGAACAGCGTCGAGAGCAGCGCCAGCAGGACGAGGTTGCCGAGCACGGGCACGCCGAACAGGCCGACGCCGATGCTGATGATGAGGAAGGCTTGGACGAAGCCGACCAGCACGTAAGGGATGATCTTGCCGAGCATCACCTCGACCGGCTTGATCGGCATCGACAACAGGCTCTCCATGGTGCCGCGCTCGACCTCGCGCGTGACCGACAGCGCGGTGAAGATCAGCATGGTCATGGTCAGGATGGTGCCGACCAGCCCCGGCACGATGTTGAGGCTGGAGACTGCGGCCGGATTGTAGCGCGCGTGCGCGCGGATCTCGAACGGCATCTCGGGGGGATCGCCGATGTAGAGATCGTGCTTGAGCGCGGTCTGCACGACCATGCCGAGCGAGCCGAGCGCCGCGCTCGCCGCGACCGGATCGGTGGCGTCGGCGGCGACCAGCAGCGCCGGCCTGTCGCCGCGCCGCACCGCACGCTCGAAGCCGCGCGGGATCTCGACACCGAACAGCACCTTGCCGGATTTCAGCAGGTTGTCGAAGTCGTCGACGTCGTGCACTTCATAGAGGAAGCGGAAATAGGCGGTATTCTCCAGGGCCTTCAGGATCGAGCGGGCGAGATCGGAGTCCTCCTGGAGCAGCACGGCGCTCGGCAGATGGCGCGGCGTGGTGTTGATGGCATAGCCGAACAGCATCAACTGCATCACGGGCAACATCACGATCATCGCGAACGAGACGCGATCGCGCTTGAGCTGGATGAACTCCTTGACCAGCATCGCATAGGAGCGCCGCAGAAAGCCGAAGCGCTCGCGGATTTCGCGTCGTGGCGAGGCATGGTCGACGGCGCTCATTGGAAATTGTCCTTGGAGCGCCCCATCAGCTCGATGAACACGTCTTCGAGCGATGGTTGCGACTTCTGCCAGTGCAGTCCGCCCTTCTCGCGCCAGGGCGCGATGCTGGCTTCGAGCGCCGGGACGTCGCGGCCGGAAACATGCAGCGAGGTGCCGAACGGCGCCACCATATCGATCCCGGGCTTGCCCGAGAGCGCGGTGCCGAGCTCGTTCAGGCCTTCGCCCGTGACGGTGTAGGTCGTCAGCGCGGATTTCGCGATCACCTCCTCCACCGTGCCGTGCGCCAGCAGATAGCCGTAGGCGATGTAGGCGATCTCGTGGCAGCGCTCGGCCTCGTCCATGTAATGGGTCGAGACCAGCACCGTGAGGCCTTCGGCTGCGAGTGCGTGGATCTCGTTCCAGAAATCGCGCCGCGCCTTGGGGTCGACGCCGGCGGTGGGCTCGTCGAGCAGCAGTAATTGCGGATTGGGCAGCGTGCAGGCCCCCAGCGCCAGCCGCTGTTTCCAGCCGCCGGAGAGCTCGCCCGCAAGCTGCTCCTCGCGCCCCGAGAGCCCGAGCCGCCTGATCATGTCACGCGCGGCACCGCGCGCGTCAGTGACGCCATAGAGCCGCGCGACGAATTCGAGGTTCTCGCGCACCGACAGGTCCTGGTACAGGCTGAAGCGCTGGGTCATGTAGCCGACCTGGCGCTTGATCTTCTCGGCATCGCGACGGATGTCGTAACCGAGGCAGGTGCCCTCGCCGCTATCGGGCGTGAGCAGCCCGCAGAGGATGCGGATGGTCGTGGTCTTGCCCGAGCCGTTGGGTCCGAGGAAACCGTAGATCGAGCCGCGCTTCACCTGCATCGACAGATCGTGCACGACCTCGCGGCCGCCGAACGACTTGGTCAGACCCTTGACGTCGATCGCGATGCCGTTGCCGCCGCTCATCGCTTGTCCGCCACGGGTGTCTTCGGATTGAGATAGACGTCGATCGGCTGCCCCACTCGCAAGGCATCGGGACGAGAGGGCCGCGCCTGGATCAGATAGACGAGCTTGTTGCGCTCATCGAGGCTGTAGATGACAGGCGGAGTGTATTCGGCCGAGGTTGCGATGAAGTAGATCTTTGCGGTGAGGTCGGCCGCGCAATTGTCGCAGGAGACGCGCACCGTGTCGCCGATCGCGAGCTTGGGCAATTCGGCTTCCGGCACGAAGAAGCGCAGCTTCATGTTTCCGGGCGGCATGATCGACAGCACCGGACGCTGCGCCGCCACCATCTCGCCCTCGCGGAAATAGATCTGCTGGATGGTGCCGGCGACGGGCGCAAAGCCCTTGCGCCGCGCCATCCGCGTCTCCGACGTCGCCACCCGCGCTTCCGCGACGCGCAAGGCCGACACGGCGGCATCGAGATTGGCCTGCGTGCCCGAGCCGGTCTTGCTCAGCGAGGCCGCCCGGTCATAGGTCTGCTGCGCGTTCGCCAGTGTCGCCTTGTTCTGATTGAGATCGGCGCGCTGGAGATCGTCGTCGACGGAATAAAGGGCGTCACCGACCTTGACCTCGTCGCCTTCGCGGACGTTGAGCTTGGTGACCCGCCCCGCTTCGTCCGGGCTGACGAAGATCATGTCGGCCTCGACCCAGCCCTGGAAGCCGGGATCACGCCTCTCGTTGCACCCGGCAAGCCCGGTTGCAAGCACAGCTACCAATGCCAATACGGAAATTGCTTGCGACGACGTCATGTCGTGCTCCGTTCGCCAAAAATCAAATCGAGATGGACGCGCAGCATCTCCTGTGCGTCCAGCGGCGCGTGCCGCGCAAACAGGCTCTGCCAGATCACCGCGATCATCGCGGGCGCGACCAGGATCTGCGGATAGCGCGCGAGGTCCTTCTGCCGGATCTCGCCGCGGGCGATGCCGAGCTCGATCAGCGCGCGCATGGCGGTGATCCCGCGCGAGACCACCTCGCGGTAATAGAAATCGGCGACCGACGGAAAGCGCGGGCCCTCCGCCACGATCAGGCGCACCAGATCGCCGCGCCTCGTGCCGATCACCTCGTTCAGGAAGTTGCTCGCGAAAGCCTCGATCAGGTCGCGCACCGAGCCCGCCGGCGGCGGCAGCGTGGTCAGCCGTGCGACCACGGGAACGATGACGATGCGCACCAGCTCCTCGAACATCGATTCCTTGTCCTTGAAGTGCAGGTAGATCGTGCCCTTGGCGACGCCCGCCCGCTTGGCGATGTCGTCGAGCCGCGTCGCCGCAAACCCGCGCGCGATGAATTCCTCCATCGCCGCTTCCACGATCGCCGCACGCCGCTCCGCCGCGCGCGTAGCGCGGTTTGTGGCAGGCGCCTCGTCGCTGCGAGCGGGCTCAGGGCCCTTGGCGCTGGCGCGAGTTGCTGGCGGCAAGGCGGCATTGATCGGCTTCCTGGTCATTCGAACTTTATGACTGACTGGTCAGTCATAGTCAAGTCCATCGTAGGCAAGCGCCTTTGAGGTTAGATTAGTGTTGACTAATGAATTAGCGAATGCTAATCGATCGGCATGCTCGAAGCTGCCCCAAACCCCGTCACCACCGTGATGCGCGCCCTCGCCGACCCGACGCGGCGCGCCGTGTTCGAGCGCGTGTTCGAGAGCACGGAGATCAGCGTCGCCGTGTTGACGCGTGGCAGCGGCGTCACTCAGGGCGCGATCTCGCAACACCTGAAGTCTCTCAAGCAGGCCGGTCTCGTCGCCGAGCGCGCGGAGGGCCGCAACGTCTATTACCGCGCCGCGCCGCAAGGCCTCGAACCCCTGGTGACCTGGATGGATCATTACGGCGTCTTCTGGCGCGAGCGTTTCCAGAACCTGCGTGACCTCTTGAAGGAGATCGATCCGTGAGTGCTGCCGCGTTGAAAGCCGAAACGAGGGACATCGTCATCGACGAGGTCTTCCCTCACACGCCCGAGACGATCTGGAAGGCGCTGACCAGCGCGCAGTTGATCGCGCGCTGGCTGATGCAGCCGACCGGCTTCGAGGCCGTCGAAGGCAACAGCTTCACGTTCCAGACCACGCCGGGCGGCAACTGGGACGGCGTGATCCATTGCCGGGTTCTGGAGGTCGTACCAAACCGCCGCCTCGTCTACGCCTGGAAGGGCGGCGATGAGCGCAACACCGGCTATGGCGCACCGCTCGACACCGTCGTGACGTGGTCGCTCACGCCGGTCGAAGCCGGCACGCGGATCCGCCTGGTCCATGCGGGCTTCGTCCTGCCGAGGAACGAGTCGGCCTACACGGTGATGAGCGGCGGCTGGAAGAAGGTTGTGCGCAAGCTCGACGAGATCAGCGGCGAAGAGTGAGTGGGAGATATCGCGATGGACAAGCCCTATACCGGCGGCTGCGCCTGCGGCGCGATCCGCTATTCGATTTCCGGCGAGCCGCTGTTCAGCAATCACTGTCAGTGCCGGGACTGCCAGCGGGAAAGCGGCAGCGGCCACGGCTCTTACGCGACGTTCGCGCGCGCCGGCGTCACGCTGAGCGGCGAAGCGAAGCATTGGGACATGGTCGCCGACAGCGGCAACGTGAAGACGCGCGGCTTCTGCGCGCAATGCGGCGTTCCTGTTTACATGACGTTCGCAGCACAGCCCGACGTCTTCACGATCCGGGCGGCGAGCCTCGACGAGCCCGCCCGCTACAGGCCGCAGGCAGTCACTTTCGCCGCGCGCGGTCACGGCTGGGATCGTCTTGACCCCGACCTGGCGAAATTTGCAGGCATGCCACCGGCGTAGGCTACGGCGCGCTGGGGGTGGTCGGCCGCTCAGATGCATGGCCGGATGTAGGGTCGGTTGATCTCCCACAACTCCTCGAGCAGGCCGCGCGCGGCCTGCTCGGAATGGATGACGGGATCGAGCAGCAGCGCTTGCAGCGCCATTTCCTTCGAGGCATGCATCGCCGCCTCCACCGCCATCTGCTGAACCTGAACCTGGGTCGTCATCAGCTTGGCCACGCCGTCGGGCAGCGGCCCGAGCGAGACAGGGTGGATGCCCGCGGCATCTGCCACCACCGGCACCTCGACCGCGGCATCGGCCGGCAGGTTCGGGATCACCTGTCGATTGTGGACGACGGCGGATTCGATAAGTTGCTTCCGGTTATGAACGATGGCGGCGATGATGCTGATCGCGCGCTCCCCCGACGGCGCCGACCACCAGTCCGGCACATCGGCACGACCAGCGAGCACATCATCGATCAGCCGCGCCAGTTTCGCGCGTTCGCTCTCGTCCCAGTCGTAATTGTAGCCACCCTCGCCGGCCTCCCAGCCGAACGAGAGATACTCACCAACATGACTGTCGCCGCAGCCGAGCCAGTAGCCGAACGCATGCAGCAACTTCCGCGTCAGGGGCGAGAAGGTTGGATCGAAATCCCGCTCCTTCTCCCGCAACAGCGGATAGAGGTCCTCGCCCGTCTCGCGATCCCGAATTTCGGTCAGGCATTGGAAATGATTGAGGCCTGCACCCCACACATCCACCCGGCTTTCCGGCATCCCCAAAATTCGGGCGACATCGCCACGGGCAAGGAATATTCCGTGGCAGAGGCCGACACTGCGAATCCTGCTGTACCGCCCGAGCGCCAGGATGATGCGGCTTTCCGGATTGGAGAAGTTGAGGAAGGTCGCACGCGGGCAGCGGATCTCGATCTCGCGCACGAAGTCGAAGACCACCGGCAAGGTGCGCAACGTAAAGAACAAACCGCCGGGCCCACCGTTCTCACCCAGCGTATGATGGATGCCAAATTTGCGCGGAATCTCGAAATCGAGCCGCCACAGCCGATTGCGATCGATCGCGGTGGAATGCACGACGAACTCGGCGCCGTCGAGCGCCGCGCGCCAATCCGTCGTGGCCTCGATGGCATAGCCGGCGCCGGATCTCTCGTTGAGCAGTTTCGCGAGCCGCGTCGATCGGCCGAGCCGGTCGACGCTTCGCCCGACCAGGACCAGTGTTGAACCGGCCAGATCGCGGGTCGAGAACAGGTCCCGGAACATGCTCATCCCAAAGGATGCGCTGCTGGCGCCGAGGAAGACGATCTTCGTTGTCCGGGCCATGCCCTGCTCCCGGCAGAGGTTAGGCGAAGTCGAGCACCATGCGGCCTTCGATCTTGCCGGCCTTCATCCGATCGAAGACGTGATTGATCTCCGCGAGCGGCACCTTGGCCACCTCGGCCTTCACCTTGCCGTCAGCGGCAAACGCGATGGCTTCGTCGAGGTCGCGCCTCGTACCGACGATGGAGCCGCGCACCGTGATGCGCTTGAGCACGACGTCGAAGATCGGCGTCGGGAATTCACCCGGCGGCAGGCCGACGAGGCTGACGGTGCCCTTGCGGCGCACCATCTTCAGCGCCTGCGCGAACGCGGCAGTCGAGACGGCCGTCACCAGCACGCCATGGGCTCCGCCCCCGGTCGCGGCCAGCACCTTGTCGACAGCGCCGGCTGCGAGCGCATCGACCGCGAGATCGGCGCCGGCCTCGCGTGCAAGCACGAGCTTGTCCTCGGCAATGTCGACCGCGGCGACCTTGAGCCCCATCGCCTTGGCGTACTGGATCGCGACATGGCCGAGCCCGCCGACGCCTGAGATCACCACCCACTCGCCGGGCCTGGCCTCGGTCTCCTTCAATCCCTTGTAGGTGGTGACGCCGGCGCACAGGATCGGCGCGATGGCAGCAAAATCCACCGTCGCCGGCAGCTTCGCGGCGAAGGCGGCCGAGGCGATGACATATTCGGCGAAGCCGCCGTTCACGCTGTAGCCGGTATTGTGCTGGTGCTCGCACAGGGTCTCCCAGCCGGTCTCGCAATATTCGCAAGCCATGCAGGCATCATGCAGCCAGGCGACGCCGACGGCGTCGCCTACCTTGAGATTCTTCACGCCGGGCCCGAGCGCGGCGACGATGCCAGCGGCCTCATGGCCGGGGATGAAGGGCGGCACCGGCTTTACCGGCCAGTCGCCGGAGGCAGCGTGCAAATCGGTATGGCAGACGCCACAGGCCTTGACCTTGACCAGGACCTCGCCGGGACCAGGCTGCGGCACCGGCACGTCCTCGATCACCAGCGGCTTGCCGAATTGCTTGACGATTGCGGCTTTCATGGTCGGCATATCTCTGCTCCTTCGCATTGCGAATGGCAGAGTAGCGGCCGCGCGCGGCCGGCACTTGATCCGGGTCAAACCGCCCAATCGTTGCGCAACGTGCCGCCGTCATGACAGCGCGGTGACAGGACTTCGCAGGCGGACATCAGCTATGGAACTTCAGGCCGTCGACGATCTTGTCGATCACCTTGCGCTCGGCGCGCATGGCGATGCCGACGAGATTGAGCTCGGTGCGCGCGACCGCCCTCACCGCCTCGCGGTTGGCGGCATCGTGCGTGGTCTTGAACATGTCCTCGGTATAGACAGCCGGCGTGACGTTCCGAGTGAGCGCGCGGTCCAGCGCACGCGACAACGCCGGACCGTCGGCACCATAGATCAGGATCGGCTGACCGATCAGCGCATGATATTTCGTGCTTGAGGCGTCTTCGTAGGCTTCGCCGATGCATTCGGGAAAAGCGGCGGCGATGCCGCTGGTGAGGAAGGAGGCGACGTTGAGCTTCTGCCAGGTCTGAAGATCGGTGCGGATCACGACTGCGATCTTGGTGTCGAACTGCATGTATTCCCTCGATTGTCATTCCGGCGGTCTAAGGACCGAACCCGGAATCTCGAGACCCCGGGTTCGCGCTTCCGCGCGCCCCGGAATGACTATACAAGAAATCAACCCTTGGCGTCGCAGGCCCAGGCGCGGATCACGCATTCCTTGCCACCGTACTTGTAGCATTCGCGCGTGGCGGCATTGAGCGAGGCCGAGATCTTCGGCTTGACGGCATAGCCATAGGCGCCGCAGGGATTTGTCATATCGACCGACATCGCGGCACAGGCGCGCTTCATCGTCACCGTGGTGCAATCGCCGTTGCACTGCTTCTGCGCCGCGGCGCGGGCCTCGTGCTCGTGGCCATAGTCATAGGCCTGGCCATAAGCGCCGCATTTGCCGACTGCAAAGGCGCCGGCGGCATGGGCTTCGGTGATGTAGCGGGCACCGGTGACACAGACGGACAGCGCAAAGAAAAACATCGCGCAACGGCGCGCGACGACGTTCGAAGCCATGGAAAAACCCCTCCCCCCAAGGCAGGTGCGGCTGACTCTAAGCCGCGGTCGTTTCCAGATGGTGAACGGGTGGTTGAAAAGCTACGTGGTCGAACAAGCCGTCGCTTCGGGAGAGTTGCGACTTGTCCGCCGACACGTAGAGCTGCGACGGACCATGGCGGCGGACCTACGCCGCTCGCTGCGGCGCCCCTCTCGATAGGGGGATGCGACCTGCCGAAGACATCGCATGCCCGGCCCCTCTGGCATCATTGCGGCCGCCCAGGTAGGCTCGCCGCTGTGGCCCGGGAGGAGAAGCCTGATCGCATGAGGTCCTTGTCACTCGTCATACTCGCCATGCTGTCGGCGGCAGATGCCTGTTTCGCCGACCAACAAAGCGGCTTCTTTCGCGACGCCTATGCCTGTCCGAGTCGGGGACGTTCTTCCGTCTGCGTGTACGGGACGATCCCGAAGGACGCGCAGGTGACGGTGATCGCCAAGGGCTGGAAGAGCACGGCCCAGCCGAAAGAAAGGTTCTCGAACAAGAACGAGGAATTCCAGAACGGCATTGCGACAAGCACAAGGCTGCAGGTCGCAACCCAACCGCCGAAGGGCGCTTCCATGATCGCCGTCCTGGCTCCGGCGGACGCCGTCAACGAAGTCAGGCTCGAGGAAATTCAGGACCGGGCTCTGGTCCAACGAATCGGCGAGCACATCAAAAGGACCAAGGAGCTCAAGCTCGCACCGGACATCCGCCTGCTGCAGACACGCCTGTTCAGGCTTTCACCGACGATCCTGCTCTCGGAGACGTTTCTGAGCGCCCCCAACGATGTGGCTGAGCTGACCAAGCAACTTCCAAGCGGCTGCGACGTCTGCGAGAAAGTACCGCTGGTGGTCGGAACAAACCTCTACGACCTATTCCGGGAAGTCCGCCCCTCGCAGCAAAATGACACAGACCGCATCTGCGGCGGCATCAAGCTGGCCTTCACGCTATCCGGCCGAACCTATGCGCTCAGCAACGCTTTCATCTGCGAAAGCGATGCCATGTCGGCAACGCTGGTCCACGACCTTTCGGGATCAGCTCCAAAGCTGGTCCTCAAGACGGTCGGCGGCCTTTAGTAACCTTGCAGGGTGGACTAGCTCCGCCTTGCCGCTTCCAATGCCTGCGGCGTGTCGATGTCCAGGAAGGCGCTCTCGCCGTCGACGGGCACTTCGGCCACCGCCTCGGTGTGCTTGGCGATCAGATGCCGCGCGCCGACGTCGCCGTCGAGCGTCATCAGCTCCTTGAAGAAGCGACGCGACCACAGCACGGGATTGCCGCGGCGGCCTTCGCTGACGGGAACGACGATGAGATTGCCGCGGTCGGGTGCAAAGCTGTCGATGAGACGGTCGATCAGGCCGGCATCGATCAGCGGCATGTCGCCGAGGCACACCACGGCGCCGCTGCAGGTCTCCGACACGGCCGCGATGCCCGCCTTGACCGAACTGGCGATGCCGCCGGCGAAATCCGGATTGCGGACGAATTTCACGTTCAGGCCTTGCAGGGCCTGCTCGATCAGCTCGGCCTGATGCCCCGTGACGACGATCACCTCTGACGCCTTCGAGGCCAGTGCCTGCTCGGTCGCAAGGCGCACCAGCTTCTTGCCGTCGAGCTCGGCGAGCAGCTTGTTCGGGCCGCCCATGCGGGTCGAACGGCCCGCCGCGAGCACGATGGCCGCGACCTGGCTGTTGCCCTCCGTCTCCGGCTGTGTGCGCGGCTGCGGCCGCGTCACGATCTCCATCAGGAGACCGCCGACGCCCATGCCCATCAGCTCGGACCGCGTCACCTTGATGCCGGCGAGGAGCCGCATCAAGACCCAGTCGAAACCGTTCTCGACCGGCGAGCGCGCACAACCCGGCGCGCCCAGCACCGGGACGCCGCCGGCGCGGGCGATCAGCAACAGATTGCCGGGATCGACCGGCATGCCGAAATGCTCGATCTCGCCGCCGATGCCGGTAACCGCCGCGGGGATCACGTCGCGGCGATCGGCGATCGCAGAGGCGCCGAACACGATCACGAGCTCGGCACCGAGGCCCAGCACTTCCTTGATCGCGGCCGATAGCGCTTGCTCCTCATGCGGGACACGCCGTTCGGCAATGATGCTGGCGCCGGCCGGCGCGAGCCGCTCGGCGGTGACGCGCAGGGTCTTGTCGATCACCTTGGAGGACAGGCCCGGCAGCAGCGTCGAGACGACGCCGACGCGCTTGATGACGTAAGGCGCGACCTTCAGCACGTCCTTGCCGGCCGCCTTCACCGCCGCATCGCGCAACGCGCCATCGACGCCGAACGGGATGATCTTGACGGTACCGACCATCTCGCCCTCGACCACCGGCTTGTAGGCGGTGAGCGTGGCGAAGGTGATGGCCTCGTCGACATTGTTGATGCGGTCGACCGCAGCGCGGTCGATCACCAGCACGCCCGGGCGCGCGGCGAACAGATTGGCGCGCCCGGTGAAGGCGCGTTCGACATGAATACCCTCGCCGCCGACGGCGAGCGCGATGCTGGCAGCCGCGACGTCCTCGGAGACGTCACCGGCCTCCATCCGCACCACGACGATGTCCTTGATGCCGGCACGCTCCAGCGCCTCGACCTCGGCGGCGCCGATCGTCGTGCCTTTCTTCAGCACCAGCGGCCCCTGGCGCAGGGTGTGGACGGTCACCCCGCCAATCGCATCCCTCGGGCTCGCTGGTCCGAATTTCATGCCGCTTCTTCTTTTTCCTTTGGAGGCAGCCGAAGCGCGGCCGTGATCTCGGCCATGATCGCCACCGCGATCTCGGATGGAGAGACCGCGCCGATCGGAAGGCCAATCGGCGCGTGGATGCGCGCGATGTCGCTTTCCCTGGCGCCCTGCGCCCGCAACCGGTCGGCACGCTTGGCATGGGTCTTTCGCGAGCCGAGCGCGCCGATGTAGAAGCAGTTGCGCTCGAAGGCGTGCAGCAGCGCGGGGTCGTCGATCTTCGGATCGTGCGTCACAGCGACAAACGCCGTATAGGCATCGACGTTGAGCGGCGGCAGCGCGGTGTCCGGCCATTCGGCGATGAGCGGAATGTCCGGGAAGCGCTCCGGGCTTGCAAAGGCCGTGCGGGGATCGACCACAGTCACGTCGTAGCCGAGCGAGCGCGCCAGCGGCGCCAGCGCCTGGCTGATATGGACCGCGCCGACGATGACGAGCTTTGCCGTCGGCGCGTAGACGTTGAGGAACAGCTTCTTGCCGCCGGCCTCGACACTGGCGCTCTTGCCCATGCGGAGCTGCTTCTCCAGCTCGGTGCGCAGCGGATCCCTCGCAAAATCCTTCGCCTTCACCAGCCGCTGCTCGCCGCTCTCGGTGTCGGTCACCAGGATCACCGGCCGGCGCGCGGCGCGCTCGGCATTGAGTTCGTGCAGGATTGCGAGCTTCACGACTAACCGACCTTCTCGACGAAGACGCGGATGGTGCCGCCGCAGGACAGCCCGACATTCCAGGCGGTCTCGTCGGCCACGCCGAACTCCAGCATCCTCGGTTTGCCGCTCTGGATCACGTCCATGGCCTCGGTCACCACGGCGCCCTCGACGCAGCCGCCTGAGACCGAGCCCAGGAAGGTCCCCTCGTCGTTGATGACGAGGCTCGAGCCCGCCGGGCGCGGCGCCGAACCCCAGGTCTCCACAACGGTGGCGAGCGCGACGCCACGGCCGGCCTTCTGCCAGTCCTCCGCCGCCTTCAGGATATCCTCGTCGCGATCGAGCATGGGTGCCTCTCAAGCTGCGGAGCGGATCAGGCTGCGGTGATGCGGCGGCAGCGGCTGGGAGAGCGTCGTGATCAGCTCCTGGATCGAACTCAAATTATGTACCGGGCGGAATTCGTCAACGTGGGGAAGCATCATTTTGATGCCCTGCGCCTTGGCCTCGAAACCGCCAAACCGCAACAGCGGGTTGAGCCAGATCAGCCGCCGGCAGGACCGGTGCAGCCGGTCCATCTCGAAGGCCAGCTTGGAATCGGCCTCCCGTTCCAGCCCGTCGGAGATCAGCAGCACGATGGCGCCCTGGCTCAGCACGCGCCGCGCCCACAATTTGTTGAAGTTGTGCAGCGAGGCCGAGATCCGGGTGCCGCCGGCCCAGTCCTCGACCGAGGCCGAGCAGCTCGCCAGCGCCTCGTCGGGGTCGCGCTGGCGCAGCGCGCGGCTGACGTTGGTCAGACGGGTGCCGAACAGGAACACCGAGACGCGCTTGCGCGCGTCGGTGATGGCGTGGAGGAAGTGCAGGAACAGGCGGGTATACTCGCTCATCGAGCCCGAGATATCGAGCAGCGCGACGATCGGCGCCGGCTTCTGGATCCGCCCGAGGCGATGGATGTCGATGATGTCGCCGCCGGTGCGGAGCGATGCGCGGAGCGTGCGGCGCAGGTCGAGCCGCAGGCCCCGGGCGTCGGGCTGGCGCCGGCGCGTCAGAAGCTCCGCCTGCGGCAGGTGCATCCGCTCGATGGCGCGGAGCGCCTCGGTGATCTCGGCCGCGCTCATCTGCGCGAAATCCTTCTTCTGAAGGATCTCCTTGTCGGAGACGGACAGGCGCAGATCCTGCTCCTGGTGCTGCGGCGTCTCGGTCATCCGCGGCTGCGACATCGCCTCCTGCACGCGGCGCGCACCCGCCTGCGGCTTCTTCTTGGCCTGCTCCGGCAGCGGCACCGAATCCAGCATGTGCTTCCATTCCTCCGAGGCGCGGAAGAACAGGTTGAAGGCCTGCTTGAAGATCAGCGCATGCTCGTGGCGCTTGACGAAGATCGCCTCCAGCGTCGTGAAGACGTCGGCGCGGTTGCCGATGTCAATCACTTCGAGCGCATTCATGGCATCGATCACCGCACCCGGCCCCACGGGAATGCCGGCGGCGCGCAGCGCGCGGGCAAAGCCGACGATGTTGTCGGCGAACTGCTCGGTTTGCTCCGGGGCAAGGTGGTTGATGGCCATGGGTCCACACTCTCGGTCGTCATTCCGGGGCGCGCCTCTTGGCGCGAGCCCGGAATCCATTCATCCACCAACTCTGCGGCCCGATGGATTCCGGGCTCGCGCTACGCGCGCCCCGGAATGACGGGAAGATCAATTCTCGCTCGTCGCTTCCTTCAGCACCTTCTGCAGGGCATCGCCCTGCATCCGGGTAATGTCGTCCTGATACTTGAGCAGCGCACCCAGCGTGTCGCCGACCACTTGCGGGGTCAGCGAGCGAGCATCGAGCTCCGACAACGCCGTCGCCCAGTCGATGGTCTCGGCGACACCCGGCGACTTGTAGAAGTCCTGGTTGCGCAAGGCCTGCACGAAGCGCACCACCTGCTGCGACAGCTTGGCGGAGATGCCGGGCACGCGCGTCTTGACGATCGCAAGCTCACGCTCGGCGGCAGGATAATCCACCCAGTGATAGAGGCAGCGCCGCTTCAGCGCGTCGTGGATCTCGCGGGTGCGGTTGGACGTGATGATGACGATCGGCGGATGCGGCGCCTTCACGGTGCCGAATTCGGGGATAGTCACCTGGAAGTCGCTGAGGATCTCGAGCAGGTAGGCCTCGAACGCCTCGTCGGCGCGGTCGAGCTCGTCGATCAGCAGCACCGGCGGACCGGCGACGTCGGGCTCCAGCGCCTGAAGCAGCGGCCGCTTGATCATGTAGCGGTCGGCGAAGATATCGCTCGAGAGCTGGTCGCGATCGGTGTCGCCGGCGGCTTCCGCCATCCGGATCGCGATCATCTGCGCGGCGCTATTCCACTCGTAGACCGCAGAGGAAACGTCGAGGCCTTCATAGCACTGAAGGCGGATCAGCTTCCGCCCCAGCGCCGCCGAGAGCACCTTGGCGATCTCGGTCTTGCCGACGCCGGCCTCGCCCTCCAGGAACAGCGGCCGGCCCATGCGCAAGGAGAGGTAGGTCACTGTCGCAAGCGACCGCTCGGCGAGGTAGCCCCGCGACGTCAGAAGTTCGAGCATCGCATCGACCGATGCCGGCAAAGCACCGGACGAATTGGGCGTTGAAGTCATGAGAAAGCCAGTCTTACTACGCCCTCATCGGGACATGTTCGGGGCCGATGCGTGAGGTCACCTCACGCCTTGGCGTTGGCGGCATCGACGGCACGCCGCGTCAGCACCCCGATGAGGTGCGCGCGGTATTCGGCGCTGCCGTGGATATCGCTGTTGAGACCTTCCGCCGGCACCGCGATGCCTTCCAGCGCCTTCGAGGCGAAGCGCTTCTTCAGGGCCTCCTCGAATGCGGTGACGCGGAACACGCCTTCGGAGCCGGCGCCGGTGACGGCAACGCGCACGTCCGAAGGACGCCGCGCCACGAACACGCCGACCAGCGCATAACGAGAGGCCTGGTTGCGGAACTTGATGTAGGCTGCCTTTTTCGGCAGCGGAAACATCACCTTGGTGATGATCTCATCGGCTTCGAGCGCCGTGGTGAACAGGCCCTGGAAGAACTCTTCGGCCTTCAGGCGGCGCTTATTGGTGACGATGGTGGCACCCAGCGCCAGCACCGCGGCCGGGTAGTCGGCGGTCGGATCGTTGTTGGCGAGCGAGCCGCCGATCGTGCCCTTGTGGCGCACGGCCGGATCGCCGATCTGGCTGGCGAGATCCGCAAGCGCCGGGATCGCCTCACCGACGATGGCGGAGGTCGCGACCTCGGCATGCCTGGCGGTGGCGCCGATCACCAGCGAGCGGCCCTTCATCTCGATCGCATTGAGCCCCTCGATATGGGAGAGGTCGACCAGATGCGGAGGGCTTGCGAGGCGCTGCTTCATGACGGGAATCAGCGTGTGGCCGCCGGCGATGACCTTGGCTTCTTCGTTCTTCACCAGGAGGTTGGCCGCCTGGCGAACCGTCCCAGGGCGATGATATTTGAATTCGTACATCTGGATGTCCTGATCGCGGGATGCGCGTTACGCGAGGTCGGATTTCGCCATCGCCTTCGCGCCGGCGGAGATCGAAGCGACGATGTTCTGATAGCCCGTGCAGCGGCATAGATTGCCTTCGAGCTCCTCGCGAATCGTGTGGTCGTCGAGTTCGTGGCCCTTGCGATGCACGATGTCGATCGCGGTCATGATCATGCCGGGCGTGCAGAAGCCGCACTGCAGGCCATGGTGTTCGCGAAAGGCCTCCTGCATCGGATGCAGCGGCGCGCCGTCGGCGGCCAGCCCCTCGATCGTCTTGACCTCGTGGCCATCGGCCATCACCGCAAGCGTGGTGCAGGACTTCACGGCCTTGCCGTCGAGATGCACGACGCAGGCGCCGCACTGCGAGGTGTCGCAGCCGACATGGGTGCCCGTCAGCTTCAGATTCTCGCGCAGAAACTGCACCAGAAGCGTGCGGGGATCGACATTGGCCGTCACAGGATTGCCGTTCACGATGAGGGAGATTTTTGCCATAAGCACTCTCTATCAGCGCCCCGACGGGTCCCGTCGAAGCGGTTCTTATAATTATTCCAACCCATCATATGGGCCAATATGCCCGGGGGCAACATCGCCCGGAACGCAAGGCGCCATGCCGAAAGCGATAGGTGTCAGCCTTGTACCGCCTTGGCGAAGTTCGCGAAAAATTCGTCGGCCAGTTTCTTGGCGGTGCCGTTGATGAGGCGCTGGCCGAGCTGCGCCAACTTGCCGCCGATCTGCGCCTCGACGTCGTAGGAGAGCAGCGTGCCGCCGTCCTTCTCCGCGAGCTTGACCACCGCGCCGCCCTTGGCGAATCCGGCCACCCCGCCCTCGCCCTCACCCGAGATCTTGTAACCATTCGGCGGGTCGAGATCGGACAGCGTGACCTTGCCCTTGAAGCGCGCCGACACCGGGCCGACTTTCATTTTAGCCGTTGCGCGGAAGCCGCCATCGTCGGTCTTCTCCAGCTCCTCGCAGCCGGGGATGCAGGCCTTCAGCACCTCGGGGTCGTTGAGCTTGGCCCACACGGCCTCGCGCGGCGCCGCAAGCTGGACTTCGCCGTTCATCGTCATGGCCATGAGGTGCCTCCCGGATCGGACAACTATAGTGCTGATCAAGTAACGCAGCGGCGCGGCAAAGGAAAGGGCGGGGCCGGGTCACGTGCAATGCATATTCGCAACTGCAAAAAAACGTGTGGGGCCGGTTGGGGATTGGCACAGCCGGGCCATGATGATTAGGTCGCGCGCAAGATGAGCACATCCCTCTCCCCCCTGCTCGCGCCGATGCTGTCGAGCGCCGCCATGCGCGCGGTCTGCGACGACCGGTCTACCCTGCAGAACATGCTCGATTTCGAGGCAGCCTTGGCACGCGCCGAGGCCGCCACGGCTGTGATTCCGGCATCCGCCATCGGCCCGATCGAGGCCGCGTGCAAGGCCGATTCCTTCGACATGGCCGCACTGGCCGAGGCCGCGACGCGATCGGGCAATCTCGCAATTCCCCTGGTCAAGATGCTGACCGCCCATGTCGGCAAGACCGACGCGGAGGCCGCGCGCTACGTGCATTGGGGCGCGACCAGCCAGGACGTCATCGACACCGCGACGATTCTGACGCTTCGTGCCGGCATCGATGCATTGGACGTCGACCTCAGCCGCGCCATCAAGGGCTTTGCCGCGCTGGCGCGCAGCCATCGCAACACCGCGATGGTGGCGCGGACCTGGCTGCAGCATGCGCTGCCGATGCCGTTCGGGCTGAAGGCGGCCGAATATGCCGCAAGCCTTGCCCGCGCCCGCTGCCGCCTGCGGCGACTCCGCCGCGAGGGCCTGGCGCTGCAATTCGGCGGTGCCGCCGGCACGCTCGCCGCGCTCGGCGACAAGGGGCTCGCGGTTTCAGAACGGCTGGCGCAGGAGCTCGGTCTGCCGCTGCCTGAGGCGCCCTGGCACACCCATCGCGACCGCATCGCCGAGGCTGCATCCTGCCTCGCAATTCTGGCCGGCAGCTGCGGCAAGATCGCGCGCGACGTCTCGCTGATGATGCAGACCGACGTCGCCGAGGCGTTCGAGCCCGCCGGCGAGGGGCGCGGCGGCTCCTCGACCATGCCGCACAAGCGCAACCCGGTCGCCGCGGCGAGCGCGCTGGGCGCCGCCACCATGGCCCCGCAGCTCGCCGCCACGATCTTGGCCGCGCAGGTGCAGGACCACGAGCGCAGCGCCGGTCCCTGGCACGCGGAGTGGCCGACGCTGCCGCAATTGATGTTGGTCACCTCCGGCGCGCTTGCGGCTATCGTCGACATCGCCGAAGGCCTCGAGGTCGATGCGGCGCGCATGCGCAGCAATCTCGATGCGACGCAGGGGCTGATCATGGCCGAAGCGGTCACCTTCGCGCTGGCCGAAAAGATCGGCAAGAGCGATGCGCATCATCTGATCGAGGCCGCGAGCAAGCGCGCGGTCGCCGAGAGGAAGCATCTGCGCGAGGTGCTGTCGGCCGATTCGCAGGTCAACGCGCACCTTTCTCCGGAAAAAATTGCGGCATTGTTCGAGCCGATGGCCTATCAAGGAGCCTCCCAAGCCCTGATCGACCGGCTGCTCGACAGCCTCGACCTCGAATAAGAACCGCAAATACGCAAATACGACGGAGACGCCGCATGCCCATGATCGATGCCGACGGTTGCCTGCTCAACGTCTCCGTCGAGGGCCGCGACGGCGGGCCCACCTTGATGCTGTCGAACTCGCTGGGCTGCACGCTTCAGATGTGGGAGCCGCAGATGAAGGCGCTGACGCAGGTGTTCCGCGTCATCCGCTACGACCGCCGCGGCCATGGCAAGTCCAACGTCCCCCCGGGTCCTTACTCGATGGAGCGTTTCGGCCGCGACGTGCTGGCGATCCTCGACGATCTCAACATCGAGAAGGTGCACTGGTGCGGCCTGTCGATGGGCGGCATGGTCGGGCAATGGCTCGGCGCCAACGCGCCGGAGCGCATGGCCAAGCTCATCCTTGCCAACACGTCCTGCTACTATCCCGATCCAACAAACTGGCGCAACCGCATCAAGGCGGTGAAGGAGGGCGGCATCGCGGCGGTTGCCGACGCCGTGATCGCGGGCTGGCTGACGCAAGATTTCCGCGAGCGCGAGCCTGAGATCACGGCGAGGATGAAGTCGATGCTGCTCGCCTCCCCTGTCGAGGGCTATCTCGCCTGCTGCGAGGCGCTGTCGACACTCGACCAGCGCGAGTTGCTGCCCAGGATCAAGAGCCCGACGCTGGTGATCGCCGGCCGCCACGACATGGCGACGCCGATCTCGGCGGCCGAGTTGATCCGCTCGAACATTCCGGGCGCGAGCATGACCATCATCGACGCCGCCCACATTTCCAACGTCGAGCAGCCGCACGCATTCACGGATGCTGTGGTGGGATTTTTGACGCAGCGTTAGCAACGACCTTCGTCATTCCGGGGCGATGCGCAGCATCGAACCAGGAATCTCGATCGGCATTCGCAACCCCGAGATTCCGGGTTCGCCTCTTCGAGGCGCCCCGGAATGACTCATTCGGAGGAAACACATGGACGACCAGAAGCGCCGCGATGCCGGCATGAACGTGCGCCGGAAAGTGCTCGGCAATGCCTGGGTCGACAAGTCGATCGCGAACCGCAACGCCTTCAACACCGACTTCCAGGACATGATCACGCGCTACGCCTGGGGCGAGATCTGGACGCGACCGCATTTCGACGAGCGCACGCGACGCGTGCTGGTGATCGGCACCATGGTCGCGCTCGGGCAATGGGACGAGTTTCGCCTGCACGTGCGTGCCGCGCTCGCCGAGGGTGGCTTCACGCCTGACGACATCAAGGAAATCCTGCTTCAGCAGGCGATCTATTGCGGCGTGCCGGCGGCGAACCACGCCGTCAAGGAAGCCTCAGCGATTGTGCAGGAGCTCGGCCTGCTCAAGGCCTAGCGGCTCAAGGCTTGGCGGCTTAAGGCTTGGCGGCGCGGCGATCTCCGACGTCTTCGGCGCTGGCGCCGGCTTCTCGATCACCACAACGATCGCGGCGCCGAGCAAGAGCAGGAGCTCGGTGGCATGCAGCCGGAGCGCGGCGATCTCGCCGACCTTCGAGGCCATCACCATGCTGGCAAACGAGATCAGGCTGCCGATCGCCAGCGCGATGCCGAGCGCCTCGTCGCTGCCGCCGCTCTTGCGGATTCGGGGAATGCACAGCAGCACGAGGAAGAACGCAAAGAACGCTACGACCGTCAGCCGGCCCAGCGCAAGCAGCCAGGCGGCGCGCACCGTGTCCATCCCCGCCATCTGGAGATGGTCGCTCAGGAACAGCGCGACCGCAACGCTCGGGCGCTCGTAGAGGCCGTGCACCGGGGCGACAATGATGTTGAAGGCAACCATCGCCCAGGCCGGAATGAAATAGGCCGCCAGCAGCGCGCCGTTGACCGAACCGATCCGCCAATTCCCGAACATGCCGCTTCCCGCCTGTTTGCCGGCCTTCGACGAAAAGGCCGCGGCTTCGCCGAGCTAACTCGCATCAGACCGCGGCGGCAATTTAAACTCTTTGTTTACCTTAACTGCCCTGGGGATGGGGAACTGTCCCAGGGACCTGGCGCCAAAAGGAAAGCCCCGCCTCTCGGCGGGGCCTCCTCACTCCTGGGCTCCCAAACTCGCTATTCCTGACCGCGCTGGCCGCCCTGTTGCTGGCCTGGACGCTCGCCCTGGCGCATCGGGTCGTTCTGCTGCTGTTGTCCGGGTTTCTGGCCGCCGCCCTGCTGCTGCCCGGGCTGTTGGCCGGGGCGCTGCTGGCCGGGGTTTTGACTCTGCTGGCCCGGATTCTGGTTCTGCTGCTTCGTCATTTCGGGAAACTCCCTTGTTGGACGTCAGAGCTGAGACAACGGCCGCCATCCGCTTTGGTTGCCTGAGGGAACCCGGTTCCTCGCAGCAGCGGAACCGGAAAAGACGACGGTCGTAACGAAATGACCATTGTACAAGCCCGTCTGCCGCGGCTTCGCTAGTTGCAGCCGCCAGTTCCCTCCTGTTACAAAACCTGAAGAATGCTCAAGGGCTGCCGGGGCCCGAGAAGAAACTCAAGACTCTCTCTCGAATAGCTCCCTTTGAGCGGCGTCAGGTTTGGTAAACGGCAGCCCATGGATTATTTCGCCCAGCAGCTCATCAACGGTCTCGTCCTGGGCTCGATCTACGGCCTGATCGCGATCGGCTACACGATGGTCTACGGCATCGTCGGCATGATCAACTTCGCCCATGGCGACGTCTTCATGATCGGCGGCTTCATCGCGCTCATCACCTTCGTGATCCTGATCTCGCTCGGGCTGACCGCCATCCCCGTGATCCTGCTCGTCGTGCTGCTGGTCTCGATGGCGATCACCGCGCTCTATGGCTGGACCATCGAGCGCATCGCCTACCGGCCGCTGCGCCATTCCTTCCGTCTCGCCCCGATGCTGTCGGCGATCGGCATGTCCTTCGTGCTCACCAACTATTCGCAGGTGGCGCAAGGCGCACGCGTCAAGCCAATCCCGCCCTTCATCACCGGCGGCTACACGCTGCACGAGAGCGCGGACGGCTTCGTGATCCAGCTCTCCAACATCCAGATCATGGTGGTCGTCACGACCATCGTGCTGCTGGCGATCTTCACCTGGCTGGTCTCCCGCACCCGGCTCGGGCGCGACATGCGCGCCTGCGAGCAGGACCAGACCATGGCGGCCCTGCTGGGCGTCGACGTCGACCGCACCATCTCCATGACCTTCGTGATCGGCGCCGCGCTCGCTGCGGTGGCCGGCCTGATGTACCTGCTCTATTACGGCCTCGTCGATTTCTTCATGGGCTTCGTCGCCGGCATCAAGGCGTTCACCGCTGCCGTGCTCGGCGGCATCGGCTCGTTGCCCGGCGCCATGCTCGGAGGGCTTGCGATCGGTCTGATAGAGACCTTCTGGTCGGCCTATTTCTCGGTCGAGTACAAGGACGTCGCGGCGTTCTCGATCCTGATCGTCGTGCTGATCTTCATGCCGACCGGCCTGCTTGGTCGTCCCGAAGTCGAAAAAGTCTGACGGTCACGCGTGGCAGCTCCCTCGACCATGACGGCAAAACCCGCAACAGGCATCACCTCCCTCCTGAAGACGGCTTTCATCAACGCGCTGATCGCGCTGGTGCTGTTCTCGTTGATGGTCGGTATCCGCACCGAGGCGGGCTCCGACGGCCAGCTCACCTACTGGACGCGCTTCGGCGAACTCGCCTCCCTCGTCGGGGCGGTGTTCGGCGGCTCGATCGTGATCGAGCTGCTGCGGCAATGGATCGGCCCGACCGGCGCCGAGAAGCTGGTGCCGCCGGCGGTGCAGAGCGGCATGTCCTTCATCGGCCGCTACCTCACGCCGGCACTTCTGATCTTCACGGTGCTGGTGCCCGTCATCTTCTATGACCAGCGTTACATCCTCGACCTCGCGATCCTCGTGCTCACCTATGTGATGCTGGGCTGGGGGTTGAACGTCGTGGTCGGGCTCGCCGGCCTGCTCGATCTCGGCTATGTCGCGTTTTATGCGGTCGGTGCCTATTCCTACGGACTGCTCGCCACCAATTTCGGCTGGTCGTTCTGGATCTGCCTGCCGCTCGCCGGCATTCTCGCCGCGTTCTGGGGCGTGCTGCTCGGCTTCCCCGTGCTCCGCCTGCGCGGCGACTATCTCGCCATCGTGACGCTCGCCTTCGGCGAGATCATCCGCCTCGTCATCATCAACTGGCAGGAGCTGACCGGCGGGCCGAACGGCGTCTCCGGCATTCCGCGCCCCTCCTTCTTCGGCATCCCGCTCGACAACAGCGACGAAGGGCTCGCCGCCAGGCTCGGCATCGAGTATTCGCCGACCCACCGCATCGTCTTCCTGTTCTACCTGATCCTGGCGCTGGCGCTCCTCACCAACTGGGTGACGATCCGGCTGCGGCGCCTGCCGATCGGGCGGGCCTGGGAGGCCTTGCGCGAGGACGAGGTCGCCTGCCGTGCGCTCGGCATCAACACCACGACCACCAAGCTCACGGCCTTCGCGACCGGCGCCATGTTCGGCGGCTTCGCCGGCGCGTTCTTCGCCACCCGCCAGGGCTTCATCAGCCCGGAATCCTTCACCTTCCAGGAATCGGCGCTGGTGCTCGCGATCGTCGTTCTCGGTGGCATGGGCTCGCAGCTCGGCGTGGCGCTTGCCGCGCTCGCCATGATCGGCGGCTTCGAGCTGTTCCGCGGCCTCGAGACCTACCGCATGCTGGTGTTCGGCATGTCGATGGTGCTGATCATGATCTGGCGGCCGCGCGGCCTGATCGGCCATCGCGCACCGACCGTGTATCTGACCAAGGCGGAGGCCATCTCGTCCGACCTCGTCAAGGAAGGGCACGGATGAGCGCCGACCAGATTCTGAGCGTCGACCGGCTCGTCATGCGCTTCGGCGGCATCGTTGCCGTGCAGGACCTGTCATTTTCGGCGGAGCGGAAGAAGATCACCGCGCTGATCGGGCCGAACGGCGCCGGCAAGACCACGGTCTTCAACTGCATCACCGGGTTCTACAAGCCGAGCGGCGGCACCATTCGCCTCACCCACGACGACGGCAGGGTGATGGCGCTGGAGCGGCTGAACGACTTCCGCATCGCCAAGCAAGCCAAGGTCGCGCGCACCTTCCAGAACATCCGCCTGTTTCCCGGCATGACCGCGCTGGAGAACCTTATGGTGGCGCAGCACAACGCGCTGATGCGCGCCTCCGGCTACACCCTTCTCGGTCTCCTCGGCGTTCCCACCTACCGTGACGCCGAAAAGCGTGCGATCGATCTGGCCACCGACTGGCTGAAGCGGGTCAATTTGCTCGACCGCGCCGACGACGCCGCCGGCAATTTCGCCTATGGCGACCAGCGCCGGCTGGAAATCGCCCGCGCAATGTGCACCGGGCCCGCCCTGTTGTGCCTGGACGAACCCGCGGCCGGCCTCAATGCGCGCGAGAGCGCGGCCCTGAGCGAGCTCCTGCTCTCGATCCGGGACGAACTCGGCACCTCGATCCTGCTGATCGAGCACGACATGTCGGTGGTGATGGAGATCTCCGACCACATCGTGGTGATGGACCATGGCGTGAAGATCGCGGAGGGCGCGCCGCGCGAGGTCCGCGACGATCCGAAGGTGATCGCCGCCTATCTCGGCGCCGACGAGGACGAGGCCGTGGCCGTGATGGAGAACGGGACGTGACATCGGCGCCCACTCCCCTGCTCGCGATCCGCGGTCTTCGCGCCGCCTACGGCAAGATCGAGGCGCTGAAGGGCGTCGACATCGAGATCAATGCCGGCGAGATCGTCGCGCTGATCGGCGCCAACGGCGCCGGCAAGTCGACGCTGATGATGACGATCTTCGGCAAGCCGCGCGCCCGCGCCGGCCATATCCTCTATGAAGGCCGCGACATCACCGACGTTCCCACCCACGAGATCGCGCATTTGCGCATCGCGCAATCGCCGGAGGGCCGCCGCATCTTCCCGCGCATGAGCGTTGCGGAAAATCTTCAGATGGGGGCGGACTCGACCGAATGCACCGACGCCGAGCGCGAGACGACGCTGCAACGCGTGTTCGCGCTGTTTCCGCGGCTGAAGGAACGCTATGCCCAGCGCGGTGGAACTCTGTCCGGCGGCGAGCAGCAGATGCTGGCCATCGGCCGCGCGCTGATGAGCCGCCCCCGCCTGCTCCTGCTCGACGAGCCCTCGCTCGGCCTCGCACCGCTGATCGCACGCCAGATCTTCGATGCGATCCGGACCCTGAACCGGCAGGACGGTCTGACCGTCCTGATCGTCGAGCAGAATGCCAACCATGCGCTCAAGCTCGCCCATCGCGGTTACGTCATGGTCAATGGCCTGATCACTTTGGCCGGGACCGGCACCGAATTGCTGCAGCGCCCGGAGATTCGCGCCGCCTATCTGGAAGGCGGACGCCACGGCTGACCGAGCCAGGACCGACAAGTGCGGCCGAATGTGGCGAGATATCTCCGCAAATGCCCGTATTTTGCCGGTGACTTCTCCTCGAATTCATTCAAGAATGGCGCCGGTTTGAACCGGGCATTCCCGGCAACGTCCACAGGCGACCACCCGCGAGGTATCTCATGAAATCACTGAAGCTCATCGGTCTGGCATTCGGCGCATCGCTCGCGCTGTCGGGCGCGGCATTCGCGCAGGATGTCACCGTCGCAGTCGCAGGCCCGATGACCGGCGGCGAGTCCGCCTTCGGCCGCCAGATGAAGAACGGCGCCGAGATGGCCGTGGCCGATATCAATGCCGCCGGCGGCGTCAACGGCAAGAAGCTCGCGCTCTCCGTCGAAGACGACGCCTGCGACCCGAAACAGGCGCGCTCGATCGCCGAGAAGATCGCCGGCGCGAAAATCCCGTTCGTGGCCGGGCACTATTGCTCGTCGTCGTCGATCCCGGCTTCGGAAGCCTATGCCGACGGCAACGTGCTCCAGATCACGCCGGCTTCGACCAACCCGCTGTTCACCGAGCGCAAGCTCTGGAACGTGGCTCGCGTCTGCGGCCGTGACGATCAGCAGGGCCTGATCGCCGCGCAGTACATCGCCAAGAACTACAAGGGCAAGAACATCGCGATTCTCAACGACAAGACCACCTACGGCAAGGGTCTTGCCGACGAGACCAAGAAGGCGCTGAACAAGGCCGGCGTCACCGAGAAGATGTACGAGTCCTACAACAAGGGCGACAAGGACTTCAACGCGATCGTCTCCCGCCTGAAGCGCGACAACATCGACCTCGTCTATGTCGGCGGCTATCACCAGGAAAGCGGCCTGATCCTGCGCCAGATGCGGGACCAGGGCCTCAAGACCGTGCTGATGGCTGGCGACGCGCTCGCCGACAAGGAGTACGCCTCCATCACCGGCCCCGCCGGCGAAGGCACGCTGTTCACCTTCGGCCCCGACCCGCGCAACAAGCCCACCGCCAAGAAGATCGTCGAGGCATTCAAGGCCAAGAACATCGACCCCGAGGGCTACACCCTCTACACCTACGCGGCGATGCAGGTGTGGTCGCAGGCGGCCAAGAAAGCCGGCACCACCGACGCCAAGAAGGTCATGGCGGCGATGAAGGCCGGCAAGTGGGACACCGTGATCGGCCCGGTCGAATATGACGCCAAGGGCGACATCAAGCAGATCGACTACGTCGTCTACAAGTGGGACGCCAAGGGCGGCTACGCCGAGATCAGCGGCAACGGCACCTGAGCGCGCCTGCCGGGCCTTTGGGCCGCCATCAACCATCATCGCGCCCCGGCCTGGCCCGGGGCGTTTCTTCTTGCGGCAGGATCAGACGGCTGCGGCCAGCTTGCCGCCGGCCGCGGCCTGGGCCTTCCGCAAGGCCTGCAGCAGGTCGTTCGGCCGAAACGGCTTTTGCAGGCAGACCACGTTGGCGAGGTGGGGCGATTGGTCCAGGAAGTCGAGCGCCGTCATCCCGGAGACCGCAATGATGGGGAGCATCGGTGCACGCTCGCGCAGGGTCGCGATGACGTCGGCGCCGCTGGTGTCGCCGAGAAAAATGTCGACGATCGCCGCGTCAAAGGGGCTTTCCGCGAAGGCCTTCAGCCCGGCCGCGCCGCTTTCGGCCTCCGCGACCTCGAAATGATTGACCCGAAGCACGATCGCGACCATCGCACGGACGTCCTTCTGGTCGTCGATGATGAGAACGCGGGGCATGGGGGAACAACTCCCGATATCGAGATCAGAATCGCCAGGTTCGAACCTGGAACCCGCCGCGGCGGAGCGGCATTGTGGCATCGCCCCGGTAAAGGGCTCCTTACCCAAGCCCTATTCCGTGTTCCCACGGAGATTAAGAAACCTGTAACCTTCGGTTGAGTCGTGGCCGGTCCTGTTCACGATCCGCGCCCAGAACCGCTACCATGAACGGACTGCCGGCCGAATGAGACCTGCGGAGATGCTCAGACCCGACCAGCTCAAGACCGACCCGCGAGGGGTGGATGTACCTGCGACGGTCGACCGGAGCACTTTTCTCTCGACCCTGCCGGCCACGTCGGCCGACCGCACCGCAGCGTCGACGATCGTCGGCGTGTCCTCGCTCCTGTTCGCAGCGGCCGTGCCCTTCGCGGGCACCCCGCTCCTGCCGGTGCCGGCCTTCGTCGCGAGTTATCAATCGGCGCTCGCCGTAAGCGACATCGTCACGGCCGTGCTGCTGCTGTCGCAGTTTGCGATCTTGCGGACCCGCGCGCTGCTGTGGCTCGCGACCGGCTATCTCTTCACCGCCGCGGCGGCGCTGGTTCATGCCCTCACCTTCCCCGGACTGTTCGCACCCACCGGGCTCTTTGGCGCGGGCCGGCAGACCACGGTCTGGCTCTACATGATCTGGCACGCCGTCTTTCCACTGTGCGTGATGGGCTATGCTTGGCTGAAAGAAAAGGACGGTGGCCCCCGGATTCGCGGCGCGGCAAGCCGGGCGATTTACGCCAGCCTGCTCGGCGTCGTCGCCGCGATGACGGTCTTCACCTGGATCGTGACCGCGCAGCATGATCTGCTGCCGGTCCTGTTGCGCGACGGCCGGTACACCCCAACCATGATCGGAGTCGTGTCCTTCGTGTGGTCGCTGAGCTTCGCCGCACTGGTGTCGCTCTGGTTCCGCAAGCCGCATACGGTGATCGACGTCTGGCTCATGGTGGTCATGTGCGCCTGGCTGTTCGACATCGCGCTGTCGGCGATCGTCAACGTCGCACGCTTCGATCTCGGCTTCTATGCCGGACGGCTCTACGGCCTCGCTGCGGCGACCTTCGTGCTCGCAGTGCTTCTCATCGAGAATGTCCGCCTCCAGGCACATACGGTGGGCCTCGTCGGCAGGCTGCGGCAGCAATCGGCCTCGGAACGCGACTATTACGGCAAGCGGCTCGCGCTGTACGGCGCAGTCGTCGAGTCGTCCAACGATGCCATCATCACGAAATCGCTCGATGGCATCATCACCGGCTGGAACAAGGCCGCCGAACATCTTTTCGGCTATTCGGCTGCCGAGGCCATCGGCAAGCCGATCGACATCATCGTGCCGCCGGATCTCAAGGGCGAGGTCAGGAGCATCCTCAACCGGATCGCCAGCAATGAGTCGATCGCCCAGCACGAGACGATCCGGATCCGGAAAGACGGAAGCCCGCTCGACGTCGTCCTCAACGTTACCCCGCTGCGGACCGATGAGGGAGAGATCATCGGCGCCTCCAAGATTGCCCACGACATCACCGAAGAGAAGCAGGCGAGAGAGAAGCTGCGCCGGGAGACCGAAGAACGCCAGCGCATCTTCGAGACGTCGCAGGATCTGATCCTGGTCACCGACGGCTATGGCAATTTCGTCCAGGTCAGCCCGAGCGTGAAGAACATTCTCGGCTACGACCCCGAGGACATGGTCGGTCACAGCGCGACCGAGTTCATCCATCCCGACGATCTCGAGAAGACGCGGAATGAGATGCGCGCGGCCCGTCGTGGTGCGGTCAAGCGCAGCTTCGAGGCGCGCTACTACCATTACGACGGTCACGAGGTCACGCTGAACTGGATGGGCACCTGGTCCGAGCCGGTGAAGCGCCATTACTTCATCGGCCGCGACCTCACCGACAAGCAGGCCGCCGAAGCCCAGCTCCGGCAGATCCAGAAGATGGACTCGATCGGGCAATTGACCGGCGGCGTCGCCCACGACTTCAACAACGTGCTGACCGTCATCACGGGCACGATCGGCATTCTCGGCGACGCGGTCGCGGACCGGCCCGAGCTTGCCGCCATCACCAAGCTGATCGACGATGCCGCCGAGCGCGGCGCGCAGCTGACCAGGCATCTGCTCGCCTTCGCCCGCAAGCAGCCGCTCCAGCCACGCGAGATCGACGTCAATGCGCTGGCGCTCGAAGCCGCCAAGCTGCTGCATCCGACGCTCGGCGAGCAGATCACCATCATGCCGCAGCTCACCGAGGATGCCTGGCCGACGCTGGTCGATCCGGGCCAGCTGTCCACCGCGATCCTCAATCTCGCGCTGAATGCGCGCGACGCCATGCCCGATGGCGGCACCCTGGTGCTGGAGACCCGCAACATCTTCCTCGACGACGGCTATGCCAGCATGAACCCCGACGTCGCTGCCGGCAATTATGTGATGATCGCGGTCAGCGACACCGGCAGCGGCATCCCGGCGGAGCTGATCGACCGGGTGTTCGATCCCTTCTTCACCACCAAGGAGGTCGGCAAGGGCACCGGCCTCGGCTTGAGCATGGTGTTCGGCTTCGTCAAGCAGTCGGGCGGCCACATCAAGATCTACAGCGAGGAAGGCCACGGCACGAGCGTGAAGATCTATCTGCCGCGCTCGAGCGGGGTGCAGGATACCGAGTACGAGGCGTTCCAGAACGCGCCCATCGCCGGCGGCGACGAGAAGATCCTTATCGTCGAGGACGATGCGCTGGTGCGGCAGTATGTCGTGACGCAGGTCAGGAGCCTCGGCTATACCGCGCTCGAGGCTGCCAACGGCACCGAGGCCCTCAATATCATCGACAGCGACGAGACCATCGACCTGCTCTTCACCGACATCATCATGCCCGGCAACATGAACGGACGCCAGCTCGCCGACGAAGCGGCCCGGCGCCGCCCCGACCTGAAGACGTTGTTCACATCGGGCTACACCGAGAATGCCATCGTCCATCATGGCCGGCTCGATTCCGGCGTGCTGCTGCTGGCCAAGCCCTACCGCAAGTCCGAGCTCGCCAAGATGCTCAGGACCGCGCTCGCCGGTTGAGCCTGCAGCATCGCTGCGCTATCGCAGATCGCGAAATGCTCTCAACGACGAGGCCGTCTTGAAAAACCTTCTCACCGATATCGCCGGCGTCCGGGTCGGCCATGCCGAGAATACGGAAGTGGCCTCCGGCACGACCGCCATCATTTTCGACCAGCCGGCCGTCGCGGCGATCGACGTCCGCGGCGGCGGCCCAGGTACGCGCGAGGCCTCGACGCTCGACGTCGCCAATACCGTCGAGCGGGTCGATGCGATCGCGCTTTCCGGCGGCTCCGCCTTCGGCCTCGATGCCGGCGGCGGCGTGCAGGCCTGGCTCGCCGAACAGGGGCGCGGCTTCAGGGTCCGGGAGGCCGTGGTCCCCCTCGTTCCGGGCGCGATCGTGTTCGACCTGCTCAACGGCGGCAACAAGGCCTGGGGCCGCTTCTCGCCCTATCGCGATCTCGGCTATGCCGCCGCCGCCGCCGCCGGCACCGATTTCGCGCTCGGCAGCGTCGGTGCGGGCCTGGGTGCGACCACCGCCACCTTCAAGGGCGGGATCGGCTCGGCGTCGGCCGTCACGACGAACGGCGTCAAGGTCGCCGCGATCATGGTGGTGAACGCGGTCGGCAGCGTCACCGTCGGCAACGGTCCCTGGTTCTGGGCCGCGCCGTTCGAGGAGAACGGCGAGTTCGGCGGACGGGGCCTGCCGCCTGCGTTCACGCCCGACATGCTGGCGATGCGCATCAAGGGCGGGCCGGCCGCGAGTGAGCGCGAGAACACCACGATCGGCCTCGTCGTCACCGACGCGATCCTGAGCAAGGCGCAGGCCAAGCGGCTCGCGATGATCGCGCAGACCGGATTTGCCCGCGCGATCTATCCGGTGCACGCTCCGCTCGACGGCGACGTGCTGTTTGCCGCGGCCACCTGCGAAAAGCCGATCGAGCCGCTGGTGGAGCTCACCGAGCTCGGCATGGTCGCCGCCAACGTGGTCGCACGCGCGATCGCAAGCGGCGTGTACAGCGCGACCGCGCTGCCGTTCCCCGGTGCACTGCCGGCATGGAAGGACAAGTTCGGCTAGGCGGGAAACGAAACCGCGGACACGGCGTTGTCCCGGCGGACCGAGGTGTTTCGCCATGCCGTCGTCCGTGATCCGATTCTTTCGATATGCGCCAGGCACGCGCGAGCTGAAGGTGACTTTCGTCAGCGGAAGGATCTACCTCTACGAGGACGTTCCGCCCGAGACCGCCGCTGCATTCGGTCAAGCGCGCTCAAAAGGGACGTTCTTCAATCGCGAGATCCGCGACCGTTATGTCTATCGTGACATCACGCGCGAATATGCGGGTTAGCCTTGGAGCGCGCTTACACGCTCATCGACATTGATGAAGCCGACCCCGCCGAAGCCTGCGCCTGACGCTGCATCATCTGCCCGAACCAGTCATAGGGCGAATTGCCGCCGCCGTTGGCATTCGAACTGCTGGAGGCGCCAGGCACGGTGGTCGACATCTTGAATCCGTCGGCATAGGTGACGGTGGTGGTGGTCGAGCCATCGGCATTGGTCGTCGTGGCCGACGTCGAGCCGCCGCCGGATTGCGACGAGGAGTCCGAACCACCGCCCGAGCCGCCGGCGCCCTGCGCCTGATCGCCGTGGCCGCCCCGCAGCGCCTTCGTCATCTCTCCGAGATTGATGTCGCCATCCGCATTCGCGTCCATCTTCGAGAACACCTCGTCGGCCTTGGCCAGATTGGTGCCGCCCGCGCCGAGGGCGTCCTCGAACTCGGACTTGGTGATCTTGCCGTCACCGTCGCCATCGATCTGCGAGAACAGGTCCTTCAGCGCATCCTCGGGACTCTTCGATGCCGAAGACGCCGACCCAGTCGAGGATGAACTGGTCGCGCCGCTCGTGTCCGTCGACTGGCCCTGCGCCGCGAACAGCGCGTTCATCGTCTCCGCCGAGATCTGCGGATATCTGCCCGAATTGACCGACGAGGTGGCGCCAGTGGTCGTGCTGCTGCCGCTGTCGATCGCGAACGGGTTGGTCGCGCCTTGCGTCGATCCCGTCTTCTGCGTCGATGAGGATGATTTCGAGTTCGTCAGCGACTGGATCGCGCCGAGCGCACTCGATACCGCACCAAGGGCGAACAACATTGCACAACTCCAACCGATGCGGCACGCCGCAGCCAATGTTCCGGACTGACGTCAGCAAGCGTCGTGCCATCGTGAAAAGCTCAATGAAATCCGCCTCCGCCGCGCTCGGCACCGCCGGGGAACACCGGCAATTCGTGCCGGCCGCGGCAGAAATTTCCGCCCACAGGAAGCACGGCTTCCCTGCATTGCCCGCCACGGAGGCCCATGTTAGGCGAGGCCATCTTTCACGGCCGCCACGGGAAAACGCGCCATGACCCAAGCCTTCGCCCCCCGCCCCCTGGCCATCGCGCCCTCGATCCTGGCCTCGGACTTCTCCAAGCTCGGCGAGGAGGTGCGCGCGGTGGATGCCGCCGGCGCCGACTGGATCCATCTCGACGTGATGGACGGGCACTTCGTTCCGAACATCTCCTACGGTCCCGATATCATCAAGGCGATGCGTCCGCACACCAGGAAGATCTTCGACGCGCATCTGATGATCTCGCCCTGCGATCCCTATCTCGAGGCCTTCGCGAAAGCCGGCTGCGACCACATCACCGTGCATGCGGAGGCAGGTCCCCACCTGCACCGCTCGCTGCAGGCGATCCGCGCGCTCGGCAAGAAGGCCGGCGTCTCGCTCAATCCGGCGACGCCGATCAGCGCGCTCGAATACGTCCTCGACCTCGTCGACCTCGTGCTGGTGATGTCGGTCAACCCCGGCTTCGGCGGCCAGGCTTTCATCCCCTCCGCGATCGGCAAGATCCGCGACATCCGCGCGATGACGGCGGGCCGTCCGATCGACATCGAGGTCGACGGCGGCGTCGGCCCTGACGTTGCCGGCGCGCTCGCGGCGGCCGGCGCCAACGCCTTCGTCGCCGGCACCTCCGTGTTCAGGGGCGGCACGCAGGACGCCTACAAGGCCAACATCGCCGCGATCCGCAACGCCGCGCTGGGAGCCCGCGGCGAGGCCATCTGACCTCCATTCGCGCGCCGAACCGGCCTTATGGCCGCAGCGACCAATGGGAATGGATGAGATCCGTGCCACTCCCTTCCTGGCAGGCTTGCGGCGCCTGCTCGCCGAGACCTTGCAGGACGGCGAGCGGGTGGTCTGGCAGGGCCAGCCCGACGGCGTTGCCCGGATGATCATGTGGCGATGTCTGTGGTGGATCGGCGTCCCCTGGCTGTTGCTGACCGCCGTCGCCGTCAGGAACGATTGGATCGACCAAGCAGCCCAACCTCTCATGATGCTCGGAGTTGCGATGGCTGCCGCTCCGCTGGTGATGCTGCTGCACGACCTGCAGACGCTCTATGTGATCACCGATCGCCGCGCGCTGATCCTGCGAACGGCCTGGGGCAGACGGACCGTCAGCCAGACGCCGTTCCGGGCGATGGACACTGCGTTCGAAATTCTCGACATCGGCGGCGGCACCGGCCATCTCAACTTCGCATCAGGGCGATCGACGCGTTCGCCCGATACCGACTACACCGGCCGCTACGGGTTTCGCTGTGTTCGAAACGCTCCGCGCGTCCGGGATATCCTCGAGGGCGCACGCGCCGGAAAGGTGCGGCGGTCGCCCGCGCAATAAACTGGAGCGCCTCCAGGCGCTGCAGTGGGCAATTGCTGAAAATTGCAACCTCGTTCCGTACTCCTCCGGACTTCCCTGATTCGCGCAAATCACTGCTAGTGGTTCTTGCCTGTTTTTCACGGGAGCACATCATGACGACGACCCTGGTCTGGACTGGCGTGGCGTTGTGGATTGGTTTCAGTGCGTTTGTTCTGTTCGGCCCTTCGACCGGACCGGTGCAGGTCCCGGTACGTTCGGCGCGCAGCGTCCGTCGCAATCGGATCTGACGCCGTGCAATTCGCGCTCGTGAAGCGCCAGCCGAAGCGCAGGTGCCGTATCCCGCGTCGTCCGCATCCGGGCCTCGACTACTTCTTCGGTCGGCTCGAACTCGCCGAAGGCGAGATGCGGGACGATCCGGGCGAGGAAACGGCGGACCTGGATTACCCGCTCCGGTCACCGAACCGGCATTGAAGATTCTGGATTGGACTCGATACTGATGAAGCCGCATTGCCCGAACTGCCTGAAGGAAATGACCAAGGCGTCCGCGTCGCGTAACCTGTTCAGTTGCGAGCCTTGCCGCGAGATCATCCAGTATTTCGGCGGCGGCGCGGATCACGGCGAACCCGGCCCGGAATTCTCCTGGCCCATCCGCCGCAAGCGCTCCGCCCACGCGGCCTGATCCAAACCCGCAAGAGCCAGGCGCGCTATCCCGCCCTGTCGCCGCCATCTGAGTCGCCGACATTGCCAGCCAGCCGCTGCGGCCGCACCACGGTGACGGTGCAGCTCGCTTCCGCGGCCACCTTGGCCGAGACACTGCCGAGCAGCGTGCGCCTGAACGAGTTCTGCCGTGCGCCGATGATGACGTGGTCGACCTGGTTGGCCTCGGCGAATTCCAGGATCGCGGCGGCGGGATCGACCGACTCCAGCACATGGGCCGTCAGCCGGCTCTCATCCAGCTTGAGCGGCGTCGCCCAATGCCTGAGCGCAACCAGGCGGTCGATATGCTTGTTGGAGCCCTGCTCGTCCAGCGTCCGGTCGATCGCGATCCGGTTCAGCTTGAGCACGTTGACGCAGGCGAGCCGCGCCGACGGCAAGGTGGCGAGGATGCGCTCGGTGGTCACGCGCAGCGCCTCGTTCAGCTCCGGTGCGCCCTCCACGGTGTCGAGCGCGACAGCGAGGATCGGGCTCGATGCGATCTGGGCCGCGACGTCCGATTTCGCGCGCGGCGCCATGACGCCAAGGTTGAAACGACGCCGCCAGGCGACGCTGAGCGGATCACGTTTCACCCGCTCCGAGCGCGCGGTGAGCTTGACCTGGTCCGGATGGGCGAGATCGAAGGCGAGCTGGGACGCCGTCGGGTAGCGCCACACCGGTTCGATCTCGAGACACCGCAACACCACCTCCTGAAGCCAGGGCGGATAGTCGGCGCGGAGTTTCCGCGGCGGATGCGGGTCGCGCCAGAGCCGGCGCCGCATCGCGCGCAGCGTCTCGCCCTCACCGAACGGCCGCTCGCCGGTCGTGAAGAAATAGAGCAGCACGCCGAGCGAGAACAGGTCGCTGCGCGGATCGTCGCGCACCCCTGACAGCCGCTCGGGTGCCATGTAGGGCGCGGTGCCGTAAGGCAGGCGGAATTCCTCCTGCAGGAGATCCGGCAGGTGGTTGTGATGCGACAGCCCGTAGTCGATCAGCACCGCCTCGCCGGAATCGCGGAACATGATGCTGCTCGGCTTGATATCGTGATGGATCACGTTCTGCCGGTGCAAATCAGCAAGCGCAGTTGCGATCCTGGCGACGAGCTGCCGCGCCTCGTCGTAAGGCAGCGGCAGGTCGGGCAGCCGCTTGTAGAGCGTGGCGCCCGGGATGCGCTCGATCACGACATAGGCCTGGTGGGCGAAATCACCGGTGCCGAAGCAGGCCGGCACGTGCGGACCCGCGAGCCGCGGCAGGATCATCATCTCCATCTCGAAGGAGACGATCGCGGCGGGATCCTCGCCCTCCGACACCCGCGGGATCTTCATCAGCAAGGGCACGTCGATGCCCGGATGGGTGACGGCCCACAGCGTCGCCATGCCGCCGGCATGCACGCATTCACCGATGGTGTAACCGTCGATCTCCGCGCCTGACTTGACCAGGGGTTTCGGCATCGCGGTCAGCGCCCCTGCGACAGCCTGTCGGCCAGCCAGGGCGGCAGCCCATTGTCGCGAATCCTGCTTGCCGCGGTCGCAATGTCATAGGGTGCGCGGCAATAGGTGAGCTGGCATGAGTCCGTGTCGAACAGCACGAAGGACGCCGAGGGATCGCCGTCGCGGGGCTGGCCGACCGAGCCGAGCACGGCGAGCCATTGCCGTCCGCGCAGGAGCTGCACGGGGACGTCGGTCTTTGGCACGAAGCTCGTCATCTTGGCCGTCACCGACATCGAATAGAGCGCGGGGCGATGGATGTGGCCGCAGAACGTGACATGGGCAGGCGTCGCGATCAGGCTCTTGGCGGCGTCCACCGTCGAGCGGACATAGTGCCAGCGCTGGGGGCTGGAGGCCTCCGAATGCACGAACAGGCGGTCACTGTCCTCCACCAGCATCGGCAATTCGGCCAGGAACCGCCGCTGCGCGGTGTCGAGCCGGCCGCGGGTCCATTCGATCGCGATCTGCGCCTCGGCGTTCATGGTCTCGGCCGAGGAATTGACCGCCTGATCATGATTGCCGCGCACGGCGACGGCGCCCTGCGCAACGAGCTCCATCGCGGTATCCACCACCCATTCCGGATCGGCGCCATAGCCCACGAAATCGCCGAGCAGGACGAAGCGCTCCGCGCCCTTCGCACGGGCGATCTTCAAGCAAGCTTCAAACGCCTGCCGGTTGCCGTGGATATCCGAGAAGACAGCTAGGAGCACGCACCCTCCACCCTCCAAATCTTATTGAAGGCCGATAAGGCCAAATTGAGGGAGGTCAAGACCATGCGCCAGCGCCGCGCCGTTTACCAGCGTGCCCCGCGCGGCTGGTGAAGTGCCTATTGCTCGTCCTTGGGCGGCATCCGGGGCGGCGGCAGCGGGGTGAACACGGCGCCCTGCGCGCCGGCCGGCGGCGCATTGAATTCGCCTGTCGATGAATCGCCGCCGCTGGTCTCGAGGATCGTCTTCGGCGTTACATATTCCCTGACCATGTCGATCAGGCTGCCGTCGCCGCCGCCGAAATCCGCGGCACGCCCGCCCTGGGGATGACCGGCCGCGATCTCGTTCTGCGCTGCATGGGTCTTGTCGGCCAGCCTGTCGTCGTACGGCACCCGGAAGGCGCGGGGGATGCCGCTCGGGCGATTGTCCTCGTCAAGCGCCTCGACCCACAGATAGATCGAGCCGGGATCGCCTTCCAGCGAATGCGGCTCGACGATGCGGGCCTGGAGCAGCTTGAAGGCGGCAGGCATCCTGTCGGAGCTGGCCCAGCCGAGCAGTCCGCGCATTTCGGTGAAGCTGACGACATAGAAGGCGCTGGTGACGACCACGGCGACAGCCTTCAACGACCAGTGCAGCCGCGCATAGACCAGCACCACCAGCAGCAGCGCGCCGATCACGGCATAGGCGACCGACAACGTCAGGATAACCGTTTGCAGGCTAGTCACGGCGGACCCTCGTAGCGTTCCTGCTCACGCCGGTCCTGGGATCGAGATCGCCGCCGTTGCGCCAGCTGCTGCGGAACGTCTCCAGCAGCGATTTCGGCCGCTGATCGACATCGACGACCTTGCCTTCCGCATCGATCCGGAATCGGACCGCGGTCTTCTCGTCGCCGGTGTGGTCGAGCGTGAACTTGTTGTCGAAGATCACCTGCGCGGTCGGATTGAGCTTCTGCACTTTCACACTGGCGGTCACAGGCTCGCCGGTGGTGGCGACGAAATGCGAGACGTTGACGGTGTACTCGCCGGCGACGATGCCGCGCACGGTGACGATCTCCTCGCGGATGGGCGAGGCGATCTTCTTGCCGTTGACGATGATGAAGTCATTGGCCCCGCCGCGATCGTCGCGGTCGAGCGTCAGGAAGCCGGCCTCCCGGTGGCGATACCAGGCGATGTTGCCGGCCGGATCCTGCACGAAGAGGTCGAGATCGTCTGGATGATTGTCCGGCCAGTCCATCGTAATGATGAACTCCGCCTTCGAGTCGATCTTGCCGTCCTTGGCGTCCGGCGAGACAGCGAGCAGTGCCAGGAAGAACAGGAACGCGATCACCTGGAGCGCCTTGAACAGCATCACGCCGAGCGGATCGAACGGCTCCTCGCGCGGATAGAGACCGAAATCATCCATCATGACGGCGCACCGGAACCTTTGCGCTCCAGCACCGGCGTCACATAGGTCTCCGTCAGCAGCACTGCATCCGAGAACACCCGCTGGGTCGCGGCGTCGAGCATGTAGTACTGGATGCGGACCAGGATCGAGCCGACGAGGCCGGCGAGCGTCGTGTACATCGCGACCGCCATGCCGTCGCTCATCAGGCCCATCGAGGAGCGCATCGCGACCTTGTCGGCGGCATCCAGTCCCGCGATCGGCGCCAGCATGATGATGAAGCCGATGATGGTGCCGAGCAGGCCGAGCTTCATCAGCGTATCGGAGACGAAAGCACCGAAGCCGTTGGAGCCCCGCAAGCGATCAGCGAGGTTTCGCAACAGCAGCGTCTGGTCGACCGGCCGGTAGTCCTGCGCCGCGGCTTTCGTCACCAGGCTCTGGATGTGGTCGCGCACCAGTCCGCGCGGCAGCACCGCCGCGCTCGCATCCAGCACCTTGCTGCCGTCCGGCGCCGCCAGCACCGCCCGGCAGCGCCGCGCCGCCGCGCCTTCACGCGCAATCGCCCGCGTGCGCAGGAAGCAATGGCCGCAGGTGAGGACGTAAAGCAGCGCGATCACGCTGGAAATGTAGGTCCGGTCCGAGGTCAGCATCAGGTGGATCAGGCCGAAGCGCCACAGCAGCACGACGGCGAAGATCGAGAGCCCGGTGAAGATCATCCAGAACAGGAGCGCACTGCGCTCGGACGGGTCGGTCGCAGTCCCCGCGATCGGTCCAATCGTGATCGAACTCATGCTGCACCGCTCCTGGCTCGCAAGCACTGGCTTGCAACGCATCCCCACCGATTAGATCAAAGCCGCCGTTTCAGGTCCAAAGACCCATGCCCAATCCGGCTTGGGAAATTTGCCCAAGCTGCAATCCGCCCCAACCACCACAATTGGCAAGACGCGGCGGCGTTGTTAGGCTGACCTTACCAAACGTCGGGGGTGATCGCATGCGCCTCGTGCTTCAGCTTGTCGCCCGTCTGCTGCTCATCGTCGTGCTCTGTCTCGGAGCCGCGACCGTGTGGGCCACCTTCGACGCCTATCGCAGCATCGATCGGGCGACCGCGGCCTCGGCGCAGCGGGTCGCGCAGGCGCTCCAGGCGCTGTATTGGCGCGAGCTCTTGTTGCGCAGCAGCAGAGCGCGCGAGCATCTCCTGCCGGTTCCGGACTGGCGCACGCTGGAGACGATGAAGCTGATCTCGCCCGGCGTCTGCGTCGAGTTCCAGCCGGCTGTGGCATTCGAGAAGCCGCTCTGCGGCCAGAGCGAGGGGCTGGGCAAGGCGCCGCCGCGCTGGTTCGCCGCCATTGTGCCCACCTTCCTCGGCAGCCACGCCGAGGTCATCCGGCCCGTCAGCCCCCGCGCGGCGGCTGCCGGCACGGTGGTTGCGACGCCGGACGGCGCGGCGGCCATCTCGCTGGCCTGGGAGTACATCCTCAATGTGATCGATGTCGCGCTGCTCATGGCGGCGGCAATTGCGCTGCTGGCCTCGCTCGCGATCGCACATGCGCTGGCACCGGCGCGCACGATCGTCACCGCCTTGCAGCGCATGGCGCGCGGTCAATATCGCACGAAGCTGCCGCGCTTCCGCTCGATGGAGCTGGCGATGATCGGCAGCGCCGTCGGCGCGCTCGGCAACCGGCTGGAGGAAGCCACCGAGCAGCGCGCCGCCCTGACGCGGCGCCTGATCGAAATCCGCGACGACGAGCGTCGCGCCCTCGCCCGCGAGCTGCACGACGAGTTCGGGCAGAATCTCTCCGCCATCCTCGCCTTCGCCAACACGATCGAGACAGCGAGCACGAAGGACCGCAGCACCGGAATCGCTCAGGATGCGCGCATGATCTCGCAGGCCACCCATCATTTGATGTCCTCGCTCCGCGATGCACTGAAGCGTCTGCGCAATCCGCTGCCCGAGGAGCTCGGGCTCGAGGCGAGCCTCGTCAATCTCGTCGACAGCTGGCGTTCGCAGAGCGCGGCGCGGCCGACGATCCAGCTCGATCTCAGGGGTGACCTCACCGACATCAGCGGTCCGGCCGCCAACACGGCCTATCGCGTGGCACAGGAATGCCTGACCAACGCGCTCCGTCACGGCGTGGCGCGCGAGATCAGCCTGCGCGTCGAACGCCGTGCCGGCGAGGACGATGCGCTGCTGATCCACGTCGAGGACGACGGCGGCGGCGACGCAGCCCGTGTCGCGCAGTCGGCCGGCTTCGGTCTGACGGGCATCCGCGAGCGCGTCACGGCAGCCGGCGGATCGCTGTCGATCCTGCCGGCCCGCGGCGGCCTCAGCGTTGCCGCCACCATCCCGCTCGCTGCGTGAGGCCGGCATGAGCGAGGTTGCAGCAACAGGCATCTCCGTGCTGCTGGTCGACGACCACCCGATCGTCCGGCAAGGCTACCGGCGCGTGCTGGAAAGCCAGGGAGATCTGCACGTCGTGGCGGAGGCCGACAACGCCGCGGACGCCTACAGCGCGTTCAAGGCGCATGATCCCGACGTCGTCGTGCTCGATATCTCGATGCCCGGCGCGAGCGGGCTGGAGGCGATCCGCAACATCCGCGCGCGCAGCCCGCGGGCGCGGATCCTCGTCTTCACCATGCACAACGAAGCCGTGCTGGTGAAGGCCGCCTTTGGCGCCGGAGCCTCGGGCTTCGTCACCAAGAGCAGCGAGCCGTCCGCGGTTGTGCGCGCCATCCGCAGCGTGGCGCGCGGTGAGCGCGCCATGAGCGACGACATCGCGCATGTTCTGGCCGAGGACAGCCTGTCGCCGAAGGGTTCGGCGCTGGACCAGCTGGGTGAGCGCGAGATCGAGATCCTGCGCCAGTTCGCCGGCGGCGCCACCACCGAGCAGATCGCGACGCATCTCAATCTCAGCGTCAAAACGGTGCAGAACTATCACTACCTGATCAAGACCAAGACCGGCGCGCGCACGGATGCGCAACTCGTGCGGCTGGCCGCGACCTGTGGGCTGACCAGGATCTAGCAGCCAGGCTGCCGCACTCCTTATCTCCCGAAGCTTCTCAATCTGCTGAACGAGATTGGAACGGAGCCGATCCGGCTCCGGTTAGTACGCCAGAAAAGGAGTAAAGCGTCATGAGTAAGGGTCACCACAAGGCAGTCGACCATCCCCCGATCATCACAGTAGGCGAGCTCATCGACGAACTTTGCCGCCTGCCGGACACGGCCGTCGTCCACTTTCGCTGCCCCATGTTCGATCAGGAGCTGACGTTCTACCGCCTTCGAAAGCGGTCAAAGGACGCCGTCGAGATCGCAGTCAATGCATACCCGCACAGCCCGCCGGTCGTGCCATCCTCCGATCCTGCCTTCCACACACGAAAACATTCGGCTTCCTCGCCCTCGCTTCGCGACGGCGCCGCTCTCCAAAAGGCGAAAGGTTGACTGGCCGCAGCCGGGATTGAATGGAATTTGCGGCCTTAAAGCATGATCCGGAAAAGTGCGCAGCGGTTTTCCGAAAAGATCATGCTCAAACAGCAACCTAAAGCGCGATGACGATTCGTCCCAATCGCATCGCGCTTTAGGCCGTCCTCAGCCCGCGCAGCAGCAGAGCGAGCGTCGCATCGACGCGCGCGGAGAGATCAGCGTCCTTCCACTCGTCGGCATGGGCGGGATGATGGAAGCGGACGGTCGCATCGAAGATCGCGCGCGCGGTTGCCTTGACGTCGCCCACGGCGAATTCGCCCCGCTTCACGCCATCGGTCAGGATCGCCGCGATCTGGTCGATCATGGTGTCCTTGTGACATTTGACGGCCGCGCAGGCCTCGCGTGCCAGCGTCAGGTAGGTCTCGAACATTTCGGGGTCGTCGAGCACACGCGAACGCTTGGCTGCGAACAGCGTGCGCAGCCAGCGGTCGAGCCTGTCGGGCGCCGGCCCCTGCTCGTTGGCGATCGCCAGCAACGGCGCGTCGATGCGGTCCAGCCAGCGTTTTGCAACGGCCTCGCGCAGCGAGGCCTTGCTGGGGAAATGGCGATAGACGCTGCCGTGGCTCACATCGAGCGCACGGGCAACGTCGACCACGGTGGCCTTGGCAAGTCCGTAGCGCCTGAGCACGTCCTCGGTGACTTCGAGGATCCGCTCCGGCGTCAAGACAACGGCTTCATTCATGCCAGCACCATGTTCCCGTTTGGGGCTCAGTTACCCGGCGGTAGGGCTGCTTCCGAAGCGCCCTTGCCGGTCGTTCGGAAAGCCTATGCCTTAATGAGGCAGTTTTGCAGCCTGCGCCGCGATCTGGCGCGCCACCAGCAAATTGAGCCAATGCCCAATCGCGCCGGTGAAATTGAGGATTTCGGTCGTCATCGTCGTAAGTCTCCATTCGTCCGCGGTCCCCGTTGTTCGATCCGCCCTCCGATCCGAGCTTGTTCGGATGTCGGGCTCCCCGGAGGATTGTCGCGGGACGCCCAATCGGAGCGTCCGGAGACGGATATACACGTCCCGCTGACAGATTTCAATATCTGTCAGTCAATGATCCGTGATTGACCGCTGATTTCTGCGGCCGGGGCAGTCCCCTCGCCGGATACCGCTGCCGGCCGAACCTTGGCGCTGGCTGCCTGCTCGGTCCAATCATCCCCTGCTAGCTTGCGCCCGCCGTTTGTTCAGGCCTCCCCGCTCTGCTAAATCACGGCGTAAAAGACATTTTGGCCGGCACAGCCCCCTTGGGCCGCCCGCCTACCTTGCTGGAGCCGTCAGATGATCCCCCGCTATACCCGCCCGGAAATGGCCTCGATCTGGGAGCCACAGACCCGGTTCAAGATCTGGTTTGAGATCGAGGCGCATGCGGCGGACGCGCTCGCAGAGCTCGGAACCATCCCCAAGGAGGCCGCCAGAACGGTCTGGGCCAAGGCCAAGGACGCCACGTTCGACGTCGCCCGTATCGACGAGATCGAGCGCGAGACCAAGCACGACGTCATCGCCTTCCTCACCCACCTCGCCGAGATCGTCGGCCCCGAGGCGCGCTTCGTGCACCAGGGCATGACCTCCTCCGACGTGCTCGACACCTGCCTCAACGTCCAGCTCACGCGCGCCGCCGACTTGCTGCTCGCCGACCTCGACAAGGTGCTGGCCGCGCTGAAGAAGCGCGCCTTCGAGCACAAGATGACGCCGACCATCGGCCGCAGCCACGGCATCCACGCCGAGCCCGTCACCTTCGGCCTCAAGCTCGCCTATGCCTATGCCGAATTCACCCGGGCCAAGGAGCGCCTGATCGCCGCGCGGAAGGAAGTCGCGACCTGCGCCATTTCCGGAGCGGTCGGTACTTTCGCGCAGATCGATCCGCGCGTCGAAGAGCATGTCGCGAAGGCCATGGGGCTCGTGCCGGAGCCGATCTCGACGCAGGTGATCCCGCGCGACCGTCATGCCATGTATTTCTCGACGCTCGGCGTGATCGCTTCCTCGATCGAACGGATCGCCGTGGAGATCCGCCACATGCAGCGCACCGAGGTGCTGGAGGCCGAAGAGTTCTTCTCGGAGGGGCAGAAGGGCTCGTCCGCGATGCCGCACAAGCGCAACCCGGTGCTGTCGGAGAACCTCACCGGCCTCTCGCGCATGGTGCGCGCCTATGTGACGCCGGCCCTGGAGAACGTCGTGCTCTGGCACGAGCGCGACATCTCGCATTCCTCGGCCGAGCGGATGATGGGCCCCGACGCCACCGTGACGCTCGACTTCGCGCTGGTGCGCCTCGCCGGGATGATCGACAAGCTCCTGGTGTACCCCGCCAACATGCAGAAGAACCTCGACCGCCTCGGCGGCCTCGTGCATTCGCAGCGCGTGCTGCTGGCGCTGACGCAGAAGGGCGCGAGCCGCGAGGACGCCTACAAGCTCGTGCAGCGCAACGCCATGCCGGTCTGGCGCGGCGAAGGCGACTTCCTCCAGCTCCTCAAGAAGGACACCGAGGTGAAGAAGTATCTCACCGACGCCGAGATCGAGGAACAGTTCGACCTCGGCTATCACCTCAAGCACGTCGACACGATTTTCAAGCGCGTGTTCGGCGAGAGCTGAACATCGCTTTCGTAGCCCGGGTGAGCGCAGCGATACCCCGGGAGATCTCCCGCGAAAGATCCCCGATGTCGCTTCGCTCATCCGGGGTACGGACTGAGGGCATCAATGATCTACTGGTATTGGCGCTACATACCTTGCAGGGGGGTCACGTTAGGTTTTGAAGACCTCGCGATATATCCAGAGGCGGAGCCAATACTTCTCCACATTCAGAGAAGAGATCCTAAGAGATCCATCAAGATCAAGCGAAAGCACGTAGTCGAGGACTTGCAAACTTTTAGGAAGATTGACGACTTAGATTTCGAAATAGCATTGCGTAGCGCAAGCGGAGATGGAATCTTTGATTTCAACCCCGTTCACGTCTTCTCTTTCCTCCTTATGATCAGAACTGCCGGCTGGATATACGCGCCTGCAGTCCTGAACGTCTCAATGCTGGATGAACCAGATTCCGAGGGACCGCACATATACTGTACGCCGTTCGTCGATACCGTCCCCAGTCACTACCAAAATATAACGCTAACGGCTGAGGATGCGGCATGGATCAAAGCTAACATGGCCACGGGACTGCGCTTCACGAAAGAAGCAATCTTCCAAAATGCCATGCAAGCACTCACATCGTACCATTGTGTGCCTTATGCAAACGCGGCCCTCCTTCTCGCTTGGAGCGGCCTCGAGGCGCTATTCAAGACAGACACCGAATTGTCTTTTCGTCTCTGTCTTTACATAGCCAATTTTCTAAAGAGTGGCTCCGACCGATCAGAGCTATTTGAACGCCTAAGACGTAGCTACAATACGCGCTCCAAAGTTACGCACGGGTCCGGGGGGCAATTGACTGATTTACAAGAGACTGCCCATTTCACGCGAGACGTGTTGCGGTCCTGCTTAGCGAAATGCATCGAGCTAGGGCATTTTCCAGAGCCAAAGAAGCTCATCTTCGCAGACTAAGCCGGGCACAGCTCTTGTCTGATTTGCGTGCATTAGGTCTGTTACGCTACGCTGACTCACCCTACGAACACGAACGGACCCCTCGAATGCCCATCGTCAACCGCGTTGCCGCCCTCTCCGACGAAATGGCCGCCTGGCGCCATGACTTCCACGAGAACCCCGAGCTGCTCTACGAAGTCCACCGCACCGCCGGCATCGTCGCGGACAAGCTTCGCGAGTTCGGCTGCGACGAGGTGGTGACGGGCATCGGCCGTACCGGCGTGGTCGGCGTGATCCGCGGCCGCAAGTCGGCCTCCGGCAAGGCCATCGGCCTGCGCGCCGACATGGACGCGCTGCCGATCATGGAGACGTCGGGCGTGCCTTATGCCTCCAAGGTCCCCGGCAAGATGCACGCCTGCGGCCATGACGGCCACACCGCCATGCTGCTGGGCGCCGCCAAATATCTCACGGAGACGCGCAATTTCGACGGCTCGGCCGTGGTGATCTTCCAGCCCGCCGAAGAAGGTGGCGGCGGCGGCAAGGCGATGGTCGAGGACGGGCTGATGACGCGCTGGAACATCCAGGAGGTCTACGGCATGCACAACATGCCGGGCCTGCCCGAGGGTCATTTCGCAACCACGCCCGGCCCGATGCTCGCGTCCTCCGACAACATCCAGATCACCGTGCATGGCAAGGGCGGACACGCCGGCGCAGGCCCGCACAAATCGGTCGACAGCGTGCTGATCGGCTCGCAGATCGTGAATGCGCTGCAATCGATCGTCGCGCGCAACGTCGATCCGCTGAAGTCGGCGGTCATCTCGATCACGCAATTCCATTCCGGCACCGCCTTCAACATCATCCCGGAGGTCGCCGAACTCGGCGGCACCGTGCGCACGCTCGACCCCGAGGTGCGCGATCTCGTCGAGCGCCGCATCGGCGAAGTCGCCGACAGCATCGCCCGCGCCTATGGCGGCTCGGCCGAGACGAAGTACACGCGGATGTATCCGGTGACGATGAACCATGCCCGCGAGGCCGGCCTTGCCGCCGACGTCGCTCGCGACATCGTCGGCACTGAGCGCGTCAACGACAAGTTCATCCCGATGATGGGTGCCGAGGACTTCTCGTTCATGCTGGAAGCACGCCCCGGCGCAATGGTGCTTGTCGGCATGGGCGACGGCAACGAGTGCCACCACCCGGCCTACGTCTTCAACGACAACATCCTCGGCCACGGCGCCTCGTTCTGGGCGCGTCTGGTCGAAACGCGGATGCCGGCGGGTTGACTCTCGTCTTCAGTTGCAGATTTCGGCCGGTATTTTAACCGCGGGATTGGACGGATGATTGGCTGTTCCGAGCCGGCACCCCTTGGCGATCGGCCTGCAACCGGCGCTGTTGCAGATCACCTGCCCCGAAGCCTGCGGCGCTGATGGCGCGCCCTCCGTTTGTTTTCGATCCTGATCACGCCTTCTCGAATCTTCCCGCGTTGCGACCGGCTTCTTCTCCGGGATCTTCTCGCACTCGTTGTCGTCACCGACGCGATAGCCGGCGCGGCAGGTGATCTTCACGCATTGATCGCCGTCGGCCTTGAAGCTGAAATTGCACACCAGCGGACAGACCCGTCCCGGCTTCGCCTTGAGCGCATCGAGTGCGTCAACGCTCGCAAGCTTCACATCGAACTGGGTGCCGGCATATTTGTTGAACAGCGTCAGCGAGCGCTGCGCGGCCGCCGTCCACTCGCCCTCCGCAGTCGACGTGAGGCAGCCGACGCGGCGCAATTCGCTCTGTACGGATTTGGCGAGGTCAGCTGCGGATAACGACGATGTCGGCGCGGGCGAAAGCGCGGCCACTTTCTGGTTCTCGACTTCGGGCAACTGCCGATCGGCCGCCGGCTTTGCAGCCTGCTCCGCTTTCTCGGCAGCCTGCCTTGCGGCAAGCTCGGCCTTGGCCTTTTCCGCCGCCTGCTTCTCGGCCAGCGCTCTCGCAGCCGCCGCCTCTGCCGCCTTGCGCTCGCGTTCGGCCGCTTCGGCCCTCGCCTGCTCGATCTCCTTCTTCTTTTCGGCCGCGATCCGCGCCTCTTCGGCCGCCTTGGCCGCCGCGGCCGCCTTCTCCTGCTCGGCCTTCTGGGCGCGCTCGGCAATCAGCCTCGCCTTTTCCTGCTCGGCCACCCTTGCCTTTTGCTCAGCCGCCGCGCGCGTCTCCTCGGCGCCGATCTTGTTCAGCTGCCCCTTGGCGAGATTGGCGTAGAAGCCGTCGGGATATGCTGCCAGAAACGCTTCCCAGGCGTCGCGCGTCGCAAGTTGGAGCGCGAGCTCATAGTCCCTGCGCACGGCCTCCTGCGGGTTCGCCTGCGGACCGGTCGCAGCCGGCTTGACCGCAACCAAGGGCACATCGTCGCCGCCTAGCGAGCCGTAGACATAGGGCTCCTGCTTGTAGCCGGTCGCCTTGAGCACATCGTCGCGAACGAAGCCGAAGGCCTTGCGCAGATCGAGGCCGGGTTTTGGCAGGTGCTCGACCAGCGCGGTGGCGAACGGGCTGTTTCTGGAATCGCCATCGGACGCCGTCGAGCCGGCTTTTGCCGCAAACGCAATCATCGTGTTCGGGCTGGTCGGCTCGACCTTGGCGAGGCCGCGTCCGATCGCGCGCGAGGCCAGTGTGCGCTTCATCGTCTTCGCGAATGGATTGTCGCGGCATGCATCCAGGATGATCAGGCGCAGCTGCTTGGCCGGCTCGACCGCGAACAATGCCCGCTCGACCGGGATGGTCTCGTCGAGAACGTCGCCGTCAGTCTCCAGCGTAGCGTCGGTCGGAATGAGATAGTTGTTGCCGTCGAGCTCGATGCCGTGGCCAGCGTAATAGATCACCGCCATTTCCGCATCGCGCGTCCTGCCGGCGAACTCGCGCAGCATGCGCCGCATCTCGCTGGCACTGAGATCCAGCCTGACGTCGACGGAATCAAAACCGGCCTTCTTGAACATGCCGCCGACCAAGGTGGCATCGTTGACGGGATTGCCAAGTTTGGGTGCGCTCTTGTAGGCGGAATTGCCGATCACGAGCGCGACTCGCCGGTCGGCATGCGCCGGTCCGCAGGCAAAGCCCACCGCCAATATTAACAAAACAAATAGCCGAAACGGAATCACTTGCGCCCCCCCGGATGCAATTCCATGAGACTATTCGGAAGCATCGCCGATTGCTAACTCTACTTATGTGACGCCAGTCACATAGAGCTCTCGAAGGCGTTATGGATAACGTGGCGAAGCGTCGCCTCCTGTCCAACTCGGTGGGCAGATCTTTGAGGGGCGCTACGCCTGCACTACCTCGTGCCGCATCACGAACGGTGCGAGCAGCTTGTGCACCTCGTTCGCGACGGCCTCGCGCTGATCCTCCGAAACACCGGCGAGCGTCACGGTCGCGATCGAGCCGTGGCTGCCATGGGCGCCGACCCTCACCTTGCAATCTATGCCGCGCTCGACCAGCGGCGCCAGCACCTTGGTGAACACGCGCTGCGCCGCGTCCCAGCGCAGCTGCGGCTTGAACACCTTTCCGACGCCGGTCACCGGCATCGGATCGATCGGGATGACCTGGACCGGGACGGCGGCGCGCTCCGGCGTACGTTCGCGCACCCAGGATTCCAGCTCGCCCGGCTCGACCTTTGCGCCCGGCTTCAGCTGCACATACCCCACCGGCAGCTCGCCGGCATAGGCATCGGGCTGGCCAACCACCGCGGCGAAGCCGACCGCGGGGTGGCGGAACATGATCTCCTCGATCGGTGCCGGATCGATGTTGTGGCCGCCGCGGATCACGAGGTCCTTGGCGCGGCCGGTGATCCAGAGATAGCCGTCGGCATCGAGCCGGCCGAGATCGCCGGAATTGACCCACACCTCGTCGACGAAGGCGCCCCTGTTGTGCTCGTCGTTGAGATAGCCCCCGAACACGCCGGGACCTGCCATGATGACGACGCCGATCTCGTCCGGCTTGCAGTCGCGGATCAGGCGTCCCTCAGCATCGAGCTGCACGATGCGCACGCGCGCATAAGGCATGGGAAGGCCGACCGAGCCGAGCCGGATCGGCCGCGACGGATAGGCCAGCGTGTGCACGCTCGAGGTCTCGGTCATGCCGTAGACCTCGACCACCGGCAGCTTCAGTTTCTCCTGAATCGCCGATCCCACCGCGACCGGAATCGCCGAGCCGCCACCCGCCGCATATTTCAGGCTCGAGATATCCGCGTTGCCCGGCGGCACCGCGAGCGTGGCGGCAAGCACCGTCGGCACGCTCGACAGCGCTTCGGGCTTGAAACGCTCGGCGAGCTGCCAGATGTTCTTCACCGCATTCGGGTTGCGCCAGCCGCTCGGCGACAGCACGACCAGCGAACCGCCGCTCGACAGCGTCGTCAGCACCTGTGTCAGCGATCCCCCGACATGAAACAGCGGCATGCCGAACAGCAGATTGGCGCCGGGCTTCCCCTTCAGCAGCAGATTGAGTGCCCAGGCCTGATAGACCTGGTTGGCATGGGTGTGCCGCACCAGCTTCGGCGTGCCCGTGGTGCCGCCGGTGTGGAAATAAGCGGCGATGTCCGCGCCCGAAATCTGGCGTCCGCTGACGAGCCGGTCCGACGGCTGCTGCTTGATCAGGTCGCTGAAGGCAAAGATGCCTTTCGCCGGATCGCCGCCGCCGAACACCTGCACCACGGCCTTCAGATTCTTGAGCTGCGGGCGGATCTGCTCGACCTTCTGCCAGATGTCGGTGCCCGGCATCGGTCCGAGCGCCACCAGGATCCTGGTGTTCGCGGCCTCCAGGATCTCGGCGATCTGGTGTGGCTCGAGCAGCGGGTTGACGGGATTGGCGATGCCGGCGGCCTCCGCGCCGAACAGCGTGACGAAGGCATCGGGCACCAGCGGCAACATGAAGCTGATGACGTCGCCCTTCTCGGCGCCGAGCGCGTGAAACATGTTGGCGGCCTGCGTGACACGCGCGATGAAGTCGCGATAGGTGACGACCAGCGGCGTGTCGGCGGGATCGGCGTTTTGCAGGAACTGGATCGCCGCCCCGTCGGGATTGCGCGCCGCACCTAGCCTGATCGCATCATAGGTGCTCTCGGCCGCGACGCGGTCAGCGTAAGGGATCTGCTCGAACGAGCGGACGTCCTCGTCCGTCAAAAGATCCGGATAGTCGTTGCCGATGAACCGATCGAGCGCGTGGATGCCCGCCATGAAATTCCGTCCTCCCTCAGATGCATGTCCCCGCCCCCGTATCTTCTGACATCTTGGTTGGGCGAGGCCCCGGCCGATCGCCGGCCGAGCGCGGACAGAATGATGGATGATTGAGCGTTCGTCCATTGCCTAGCGGATGTGGCGCTTGAACCTCTGCGGCTGATGCGGGGACCAAGAACTGGCACTGAATTCGCTCGCCAGCGTCCTGCCGCAAGACTTGAGGTGATCATGACGACGCCCCTGCGGAATCGCATCACGCGGCTGATCGCCGCGTTCGCGACGGTATTCGCAATCGCTCTGCCCTCTGCCACTCTCGGCGCGGACACCCAGTTCGACAAGATGCGGGCCAAAATCGCAGCCTTCGTCGCCGACAAGATGGAGAAGCTGGGCGGGTCCCGCATCGTCTACAAGGTAGACACTGACGGCTTGCGGGCGGCGGCCGTCACGGATCTGCGCGACGACGTCTACAAGACCCTGCGCGAGGGCCGGATCGCCTTCTCCGGCCTTGCGATCCGCGACGGCGGCGTCGACGTGAAGATCGCGGACGCGAAGGGTCGCGAACAGCTCACGCGCAAACTCGGGTCGGCGGCCGAGGGACTGCCGGCGCATGCGTTCACCGTGACTGATGGCGGAGACGGTCTGATCAGGCTTGCACCGACCGATGCCGCATCCGCCGAGCGGCTGCGCGACCTCGTCGAAGATTCCGTCGCCATGATCGAGCAGCGCCTCAAGGACGCCGGCGTCAAGCTTGCCAGCGTTCAAGTCGATGGGCCGGACCGCATCCGCATCTTCCTGCCCGGCGTGATGGAGGCCGAGCATGTCACCGCGATCTTCGCCAGGAAGGTCAAGGTCGGATTCCGCCTGATCGATCTCTCGATGTCCGCGGAGCAGGCGCAATCCGGCGCGCCTCCGGCAGGCACCGAAGTCCTGCTCGGCTTCAAGGACAGGCTTCCCTATCTCGTCGCCAGGGACAGCGCGCTCGAGGGCGACGACATCAGCTATGCCGGCCCGGGATTTACGAGCGACACGAAGGAGCCGATCGCCTCGTTCCGCTTCAACGGCCGCGGCACACGGCGCTTCGCCCACATCACCGCAGAGAACGTCGGGAAGCCCTTTGCCATCGTGCTCGACGACAAGGTGATCTCCGCTCCCGTGATCCGCGAGCCCATCACCGGCGGCTCGGGGCAGATCGCCGGCAACTTCACCCTGGAAGAGGCCAACAGCGTCGCGATGCTGCTGCGCGCCGGCTCGCTGCCGGGGCGCCTCGGCCTTGTCGAGCAGCAGGTCGTGCAGCCCGCCACCAAGCCTTAAGCGTCGCGCCACGCCCCGGCCGCACCGGCATCCCGGCCGGTCCGCGACGCCGCAGCCCGCACGGCCGCCCCGAATCACGGCCGCGCCGTGGCCGCCCGGGCAACCAAGGGGCAATTGCCGAAACGCCCGACCACGCTAAAATTTGCCTCTTGCAGCATGACGGCCGGAAGCGTCATTCAAGCGGTCGTCATTCGATTTCGGCTATACGGGTGCCGACCAGGATTGAAGGCCTTACGCGAGGACCAGATCATGCCGTCCGGCAGCGCAGACATTTCGTCGATCCTCGACCGCATTCTCGATGCGGCAACCGACAACCTCAGGATCGCCAAGATCCTGGTCCAGATGGGCCTCGACCCCGACAACGTCACCTACGACGCGATCTTCAACCGCCTGCTGGAGATCTTCGTCCATAACATCACGCTGGCCAATCTGTTCGCCGCGGTGGGCGCCGGGTTCTTCGTTGCCACGCTCCTGATGCGGACCATGGTGCCCCTGCGCGTCGCCAACATGATCGGCTGCGGGTTCTTCGCCGTGTTCGGCGCGCTCTCCGCCAACGTTGCGACATTCCTCCTCTATCTTCTCCTGCTTCCGATCAACGCCTTGCGCCTGCGGCAGATGCTCAAGCTGGTCAAGAAAGCGCGCCATGCCGCCGAAGGCGACATGTCGATCGAATGGCTGAAGCCGTTCATGACCGAGCGCAAATATCGCCGCGGCGACACGCTGTTCAAGCTGGGCGACCCGGCCAAGGAGATGCTGCTCACGGTCACCGGCAAGTTCCTGGTCAAGGAGATCAACGTCGAGATCGGGCCGGGCGCGCTGATGGGCGAGCTCGGCTTCCTGACGCCGGACAACCGCCGCACCGGAACGATCGAATGCATCGAGGACGGACAGGTGCTGACGATCACCTATGACCGGCTGCTCGAGATCTACTTCCAGGATCCGCAGTTCGGCTATTACTTCCTGGTGCTGACCAGCCAGCGCCTCTTGCAAAACATCGACCGCTTGCAGAAGCAGCTGGCAACGGAGCGCGCGGCGACGACGAACAGGATCGCGTGACCGCCCCGCGGGCAACGTGGCGTCGCCCTCCGTCCGGGACTTTGCGGGGCCCCCGCCGCAAAATCGCCCTAAAAACCGAATGGTAACCATGACGGGCTAGGGTATCGGCGTGACCAATTCTGAAACCATCCTGGTGTTCGATTCCGGCCTTGGCGGGCTCACGGTGCTCCGTGAGGTCGTGGCCGCGCGCCCGGGTGCGCATTACGTCTATGTCGCCGACGACGCCTTCTTCCCCTATGGGCACCATGACGAGGCTGAGATCATCGCCCGCGTGGTGCCGCTGATGGGCGAGTTGATCGGCACGCATGATCCCGACCTCGTCGTCATCGCCTGCAACACGGCCTCTACCCTGGTCCTTTCTCACTTGCGCGCCGCGTATTCCGTGCCCTTCGTCGGCACGGTGCCGGCGATCAAGCCGGCCTGCGCGCAGTCGAGAACCCGCCGCGTCTCGGTGCTCGGCACCAAGGGAACGGTGAAGCGGGAATACACCAAGGCGCTGATCCGCGATTTCGCGCAAGGCTGCGAGGTGACGCTGGTCGGCTCGCCCGAGCTTGCGTCGCTGGCCGAAGCCGAGCTCCGCGGCGCACCGGTCAGCGACGAGGCCCTCGCCGCCGAACTCGCGCCCTGCTTCGTCGGCGATCCCGCCGACGCGACATCGCGCACCGACACGGTGGTGCTCGCCTGCACGCATTATCCGCTGCTGCTCGATCGGCTGAGGCGGCTCGCACCCTGGCCGGTCGACTGGATCGATCCGGCCCCGGCGATCGCCCGCCGCGTCTCCGATCTGCTTGGCCCGCGGATCGGCGCACTCGCGCAGTCGGGCGCTGAGATGATCTTCACATCGAACCGCGCACACGGCCTGTCGGCCACGCTGACGCCGTTCTTCGGCGGGCGCGCGCTGGCCTGACTTTGCGCGGCAACGAGCCGCTGCTAGGCTCCGCCGTCGTCATCTTTCCCGCAGGCCATTTCCATGTCGGTCCCGTCCACGCCGCTCAGCCGCCTCCGCCAATTGTGGCGCGAGGGCCGCCCCGCCTTCGGCGCCATCGCGACGATCCCAAGCGTGCAGACCGTGCAGATCATGGCGCGCTCGCTCGACTGGATCATCGTCGATCTCGAACACGGCCCGATCGGATTGACCGAAGCGCATGCGATGATCGCCGCAACGACCGGCACGCCCTGCACCCCCTTGGTGCGGATCGCGGCGAACGAGCCCTGGCTTGCCAAGGCACCGATGGACATCGGCGCCTTCGGCATCAACTTCCCCATGATCGCCAATCGCGCAGAGGCTGAGAAAGCGGTTCGCAGCGTGCGCTACCCGCCACGCGGAGACCGGCTCTGGGGTCCGTTCCACGCCCCGTTCCGTTGGGGCCAGTCGATGCCGGACTACATGGCGAGCGCCGACGACGAGATGATCTGCATGATCACCATCGAGCATGTCGACGCGGTCAACCGCATCGACGAGATCATGGCGACGCCGGGCATCGACGTCGCCGTCATTGGCCCCGGCGACCTCGCCACCTCCATCAACAAGCGCGGCCAGATGGACGATCCGGAGTTGCTCGAACTGATCGCGCGCGCCGAGGCCGGCATCCTCAGAAGCGGCGTGCCGATCGGGGGCGTGGCCCGCACCGCCGACCAGGCCAACGCTCTGATCGACCGCGGCTACCGCGCGATCGCGCTCGGCTTCGACTGGTCGCTGTTCCAGCGTGGCATCATGGCGGCGCTCGAGGGCATCAAGCGCTGAATCGCCGCACCGCGTGTGGCCGACCTTGCCGGGAACCGCGGCGCTGCTGGGTCCGCGGTCCAGAGCGAAACATGCTGAAGAAGACCTTTCTCGCGCAATCCTTGGCCAGCCTTGCCTCAACAGGCACTGCCTTTGGCAATAATGAATTGAAAACATTGGTAATTTTCTTGATCGACAGGGCCGAGCCTCTGGCTTCACCGGCGCCCTGAAAGCGGCGAACCCAAAGGTCCCAAGCCGGTTGGTTCATGCTAGAGCACGGGACGAGCGACGACCCGCTCGTTGCACATATTTTAATCTTATCCCAGGAATTGTAGAGCGATGCGCGGGACGCCCAAGACCATTTCGCTGCGGCGCCGCCTGATTTGCGACCTCATGCACGCCTCGATGGGCGTGCCCTTCGTTTCGCTCTCCCGTTCGCTCAATATCCGCCCCCTGCTGGAGGCCCGCGCAGGCGCAACGGCACCCGCCGGCTGGGCCGCGATATTCGTCAAAGCCTTTGCCCTGGTTGCCCGAGACGAGCCGGTCCTGCGCACCGTCTACGCCAAATGGCCTTGGCCGACCCTCTATGAGCTGCCGAAGAGCGTGGCGCTTGTGGCGATCGCCCGGGTCGAGGCCGGCGAGGAATGCGTGATGCCGCAGCGAATCACAGCCCCAGAGGCCCTGTCGCTGGCGGCGATCGATGCCGAGATCCGACGCGGCAAGACAGCACCGATCGCTGACGTCCCCATGTTCCGCAAGATCATGCGGACGACCCAGCTGCCGTTGCCGCTCCGGCGGCTGTCGTGGGCCATCGGTCTGAATTTCGGCCGCGAGCGGGGCAATTGGTTCGGCAGCTTCGGGGTGAGCTCGGTGGCCGCCTATGGCGGCGGCGAGCTCCACCCCATCACGCCCGGCCCCTATATCGTCAGCTATGGGCGCGTCGAGCCCGACCAGACCATCCATGTCGTGATCCGCTGGGACCACCGGGTCACCGACGCCGCCCCGATTGCCCGGGCCCTGACCCGGCTGGAGCAGGTCCTCAACATTGAAATCGCTGCCGAATTGCGGGCAGCCGGCTCCAAGCCGATCCGGGCGGTCGGGACCTGAACGCGCGGCGGTCATCCCGGGGCGGTACGCCGCACCGAACCCGGATCTCGAGATTCCGGTTTCGCCTGCGGGCGCCCGGGAATGACCGCTAAAGAATTGACAGCCAGCCCCAAACTCCCCTAAAAGCCGCCTGCTCGCGGGCCGATTTCGGCCCGCGAAGCGTTTCGCGACCCGTGGTCAAATCCCTTAAGCTTTGGGGATCGGACCTGTCGGTGCCGGGATCATCCCGTCACACAGGAGGGCGCGTTTCCTCAAACCATGCAACCAAAGAGGACGCGATGACTAAGCGCAGTGAGGCGAAGTACAAGATCGATCGCCGTATGGGCCAGAACATCTGGGGCCGCCCGAAGAGCCCCGTGAACCGCCGCGAATATGGCCCCGGCCAGCACGGCCAGCGCCGCAAGGGCAAGCTCTCCGACTTCGGCGTGCAGCTGCGCGCCAAGCAGAAGCTGAAGGGCTATTACGCCAACATCTCCGAGCGTCAGTTCCACGGCATCTATGTCGAGGCGAGCCGCCTCAAGGGTGACACCGGCGAGAACCTGATCGGCCTCCTGGAGCGTCGTCTCGACGCGGTCGTGTACCGCGCCAAGTTCGTCTCCACGATCTTCGCTGCCCGCCAGTTCATCAACCACGGCCACGTCAAGGTGAACGGCCGCAAGGTCAACATATCGAGCTATCAGCTCAAGGTCGGCGACGTGGTCGAGGTCAAGGAAGCCTCCAAGCAGCTCGCGCACGTGCTCGAAGCCAGCCAATTGCCCGAGCGCGACACGCCCGACTATCTCGAAGTCGATCACGGCAAGATGACGGCGAAGTACATCCGCATCCCCAACCTCTCCGACGTGCCGTTCCCGGTGCAGATGGAGCCGCATCTGGTGGTCGAATTCTATTCGCGCTGATCATTCGGCAGATCGAACGTTCAAAGGCCCCGGTTTCCGGGGCCTTTTTGTTTGAGCCGGCCATTCCCATGTCTCAGGCCATCTGTGCTATGATTTCGCATCGCGGAGTTGAGCATGACTCGTCTTCTGGAAGAGGCCTTCAGCAAAGTCTCCGGCCTGCCCGATTCGGAGCAGGATGAGCTGGCGCGAGCCCTGCTTGAACTCGCGGGCGTCGAGCAGCCTCCGCTCCAGCTAACGGCAGCAGAAGAGGTCGATCTCGCCGAGGCTGAAGCTGAAATCGCTCGCGGCGAACTGGCTGGCCCCGACGAAGTCCGCGCGATGTGGGCCAAGCACGGGCTGTGAAAGTCCGTTACACGAAGCGGGCTCTCGCCCAGATCGACCAAATTCTGACTTACATCGAGACACGCTCGCCCCAGGGAGCGGGCCACGTACGCGACCGCACTATCGCGCCGATCGCTCTCATTCAGGATCATCCTTATGCAGGGCGGTAAACCACTCGTGCATACGTCCGTCGCTTGCCCGTGAACCCTTATCCTTATCTGATCGATTATCGTGTGACCGAGGTAGAAATCGCTATTATGCGGTTTCGCCACGCCGCCCGGCGTCCACCCAGAACTCGCTGATCGCGAGTGAGTACCATTCGAGGAGCAAGTTGATGCTCTACACCCCTCCCCCCATCGATCCCAAGGCGCCACCTGTCCGCATCAATCTGCTGTCGGATACGCAGACCAGGCCGACGGCCGCGATGCGCGAGGCGATGGCGCGGGCGGAGGTCGGGGACGAGCAGGTCGGCGACGATCCGACCGTCAATGCGCTGTGCGAGCGTGTTGCCGAGCTGCTCGGCAAGGAAGCCGCGGTCTACATGCCCTCCGGCACGATGTGCAACGTCACCGCGACGCTGGTGCATTGCCGTCCCGGCGACGAGATCCTCGCCCATGAGACCGCACACATCATCGCGCGCGAGGGCGGCGCGCACGCGGCGATCGGCGGCTTCCAGGTCACGCAGCTCAAGGGCCCCGACGGCCAGTTCACGCCGGAGACGTTCCGGAAAGCCCTGCATCCGCGCACGCGCTACCAGCCGCCGCAGACCGTCGTCAGCGTCGAGCAGACCGCCAATATCGGCGGCGGCACGATCTGGAAGAAGACCGCGCTCGACGAGATCGTCGCGATCGCCAGGCAACACGGCCTCGTCACCCATATGGACGGCGCACGCCTGCTCAACGCCACCGTGGCCAGCGGCATCTCGCCGCGCGACATGACCGCGGGCTGGGATTCGGCCTGGATCGACTTCTCCAAGGGCCTCGGCGCGCCGATCGGCGGCGTGCTCGCGGGTTCGCGCGCGTTCATCGATGCGGTGTGGCAGTGGAAGCAGCGCCTCGGCGGCTCGATGCGGCAGGCTGGAATCTGCGCGGCGGCCTGCATCTACGCGCTCGACCATCACGTCGACCGCCTGGCCGACGACCACGCCAATGCGCGGGCGCTCGCCCGCGGACTGTCGCAGATCGCAGGAATCGAGGTGCAGGAGCCCGAGACCAACCTCGTGTTCTTCAAGCCCGATGGCGCCGGCATTCCCGGCGACAAGATGGTCACCGCGCTCCGTCAGCGCGGCGTGACGCTTGCGATGATGGACGGCCGCATCCGCGCCTGCACCCATCTCGACGTCAATGCGAGCCAGATCGAGGAAACGATCGGATACGTGCGCGAGATCGTGCGCGGCGCCTGAATCAGCGCCCCATCGCCTGATAGATCAGCGTCTTCAGCTCGAGTTGAATCCGGCCGCGCTGCGACGGCGTCTGCGCCATGAATATCCCGAACAGATCGTCTTCGGGATCGATGAAGAAGAACGTGCCGGCAACTCCGTCCCAGCGATATTCGCCGAGTGGCCAAGAGGTGCCCGGCGGCACCGAGGTGCGCATCGCAAAGCCGAGGCCGAAGCCCGAGCTTTCTCCCGGGTAGTACATCCGGTCGCGTACGATCTTCGTCTCGGGTCCGATGTGGTCCGAAACCATCAGCGCAATGGTCTCGGGCTTCAGATAGCGACGGCCCTCATAAGTGCCGCCATTCAGCAGCATCTGCGCGAAGCGGGCGTAGTCGCCGATCGTGCCGACCATGCCGGCGCCGGATTCCCATCTCACGGGCCGCCTGATGTCGCGGACTGCAGTCGTCGGGCTGATGCTGCGGTCCTCCGGCATCGGCTCGGCGATACGTGCAAACCTGGCGGGATCGGCAACGTAGAACGCAGTCTCGGTCATGCCGAGCGGGTCGAGCAGCCGCTCCTTCTCGAACTGGAGCAGCGTCTTGCCCGAGACCACCTCAACGACGCGGCCGAGCACGTCGGTGGCGAAACCGTAGGTCCACACCGTGCCAGGCTGCTCGGCGAGCGGCAACGTGGCGAGCTTCGCGACAAACCCGGCATTGGAAAGATCGCTGTTGAAGAGGTCGGCCGCAGCATGGACCTCGCGCACCAGTCCACCGCCACGAAAGCCGTAAGGCAGCCCCGCGGTGTGGCGCAAGAGGTCCTTGATCGTGATCGGACGCTGCTGCGGCTCCAGCATCAGCGAAACCTTGCCGTCCGCTGCTTTCCTTTCGATGCCCACCTTCATGCCGGCAAAGGCCGGAATGTATTTGGACACGGGATCGTCGAGCGAAAGCCTGCCTTCCTCGACCAGCATCATCGCCACGACGGATGTGATCGGCTTCGACATCGAATAGAGGCGGAAGATCGTATCCGCGCTCATCGATATCTGGGTGCCGACATCGCGAACGCCGAAATTCTCGTAGTAGACCGGCTTGCCGTATTGCTGGAGCAGCAGGATAGCGCCGGGGATCTTGCCGGCGGCAACCTCGTTCCGGATGTAGTCGGAAACCTTCGCCAGCCCTTCCGTGGAGAGCGTGCGGGCAGCGCGTCCCTCGGCGCCGGCCTTCGCACCGACGACGGCAACGAGAAGAACGAGCCCCGCGATGAACGCGCGGCGTCCACGCATGTCATTTCTCCATGGCTTCATAAACCGACTGCTTCAATGTTCGCTGCATGCGCTGGCGCTCGGCCGGGATCTGCTTCAGGAGGACGAGGAAACTTTTCCTGCCTCGGATCGATCACGAAACAGCACCGGCGATTTTGCCGGGGCCGCCGTGTCGCGCAAGCGCTTCGGCATGGAGTTCGGCGCCAGGCTGGGCGAAGCAGCAGAACACCACGTACGCAACGGACGGCGCAGCAGCGAGCGCTTGGATCGTGGTGCGCACGGCGATATCGGCCGCCCGGTCGGCAGGAAAGCGGAAAATGCCGGTCGAAATCGCGGGAAATGCCACCGATGTCAGTTCGTGCCGACCGCACAGCTCCATCGATCGGCGATAACAGGAGGCGAGCAGATCGTCCTCGCCGAGCGTGCCGCCATTCCATACCGGACCGACGGTATGGATCACATGTGCGGCCTTGAGCCGATAACCCCTGGTGATCTTCGCGTCACCCGTCTTGCAGCCGTGGAGCATGCGGCATTCGGCGACGAGCTCGGGCCCGGCCGCCCGATGGATCGCACCGTCCACGCCGCCCCCTCCAAGGAGCGACGTGTTGGCGGCGTTGACGATGGCGTCGACGCCGAGTGTCGTGATGTCGGCAACGATGACCTCAAGCCTGGCGCCGCCGATCCGGCACATCAGGACGGTCACGTATCAGGCCGCGACGACGACGCCCTTCTCGGAGAAGAGCTGCTGCAATTCGCCGGCCTGGAACATCTCGCGGACGATGTCGCAACCGCCGACGAACTCGCCCTTCACATAGAGCTGCGGAATGGTCGGCCAGTTGGAGAAGGTCTTGATGCCGTTGCGCAGCTCGGCGGATTCGAGGACGTTGAGGCCCTTATAGCCGACGCCGAGATGATCGAGGATCTGGACGACCTGGCCGGAGAAACCGCACTGCGGAAATTGCGGCGTGCCCTTCATGAACAGAACCACGTCGTTCGACTTCACTTCGTTGGCGATGAATTCCTCGATGCTCATATCCATGTCCTTCTAGGCCGAGCCCTCACCAATCTTTTCGGGCCGGCTCGACCGATTTAACCCGATACCTACCCATATATGTAGCCCAAACCGTTGTGCATCCAAAGTAAAATGGCGGCGACGGGCCCCCTGGCGACAGTGCGGAGCCCAACAGGTCCATAGGCTGATGACATCAATATCATCGCCGGAGAGGACTTTCATACCGTAACAGAGCCCCTATCTAGGACGAACCCTGTTTGTGGAACCGGGTCGCGCGAACAACGTTCTCTTGTCCTGTCTGGAGAAAAACGTGACGAAACAAGCCTCAGCTACGGCCGCCCCCCAGCTTTCGTCACCGTCCTCCCATCCGGACGACCTCGCCCAGCGGCTGGAATCGGCGTTTCTCACCGTCCGCAATGAGACCGAACGGCGGGCGGCGCCGCTGTCACCGGAGGACCAGCAGATCCAGTCTATGCCCGATGCCAGCCCGACCAAATGGCACCGGGCCCATACCACATGGTTCTGGGAGCAATTCCTGCTCGGCGAGCACGCTGCGGGCTACCGGCCCTTCCACCCCGATTTCGCGTTCCTGTTCAATTCCTATTACGTCAGCGCCGGCCCGCGACACGCCCGCAATCATCGCGGCGACATCACCCGGCCGAGCGCCGACCAGGTCGGCGCCTATCGCAAATACGTCGATGCCGCCGTCGTCAAATTCTTCCGCGAGGCTCGCGAGGACAAGCTCCGCGCAATCGCGTCGCTGGTCGAGGTGGGCCTCAATCATGAGCAGCAGCATCAGGAGCTGATGTTCACCGACATCCTGCATGCCTTTGCGCAGAACCCGATCTATCCGGCCTACGATCCGGACTGGCGCTTCCCGGCCGCAACGCGCAACGGCGAGGATTGGCCGGCGCTCAACGAAGGCATCCACACCGTCGGCCATGTCGACGACAGCTTCCATTTCGACAATGAGAAGCCCGCCCACCGCGCCCTCGTCGGTCCGGTCAAGCTCGCCCGCAATCTGGTCACCAATGCCGAGTGGCTCGCCTTCATGCAGGCTGGCGGCTATCGGACGGCAACTCTGTGGCTGATGGACGGCTTTGCCGCGGCCAGCAAGGAAGACTGGCAGGCCCCGGGCTACTGGCGCGAGATCGACGGCCAATGGCACGTGATGACGCTGGCCGGCCTCAAGCCGGTCGATCCGGACGCGCCCGTCTGCCACATCAGCTACTATGAGGCCGACGCCTTCGCGCGCTGGTCCGGAAAACACCTGCCGACCGAGATGGAATGGGAGGTCGCGGCCCGCGCCGGCCAGCTCAACGACGCCTTCGGCATCGCCTGGCAATGGACCCGCAGCTCCTATTCACCCTATCCCGGTTACCGCGCCGTCGAAGGCGCGCTCGGCGAGTACAACGGCAAGTTCATGGTCAACCAGCTGGTGCTGCGCGGCTCCTCGCTCGCAACTCCGCAAGGCCACAGCCGTATCACCTATCGCAACTTCTTCTATCCGCACCATCGCTGGCAGTTCACCGGACTGCGGCTCGCCGATTACGACTAAATTTTCCGACGATCAATGCGCGCCGGACAGCGCGTTCAGGAGAGTATCATGAATGTGCACGCCAGCGCTTTGGCCGAAGCCCATCTTCCCGACGAGCAGACCACCGCCTTTGCCCGCGAGGCCATCGAGGACCTCTCGCAGCAGCCGAAAAAACTGTCGCCGAAATATTTCTATGACGCGACGGGATCGGAGCTGTTCGAGGCCATCACGCGCCTGCCGGAATATTATCCGACGCGCACAGAGCTTGCGATCCTGAGAGAGCGCGGGGGCGAGATCGCAAGCATCATTCCGGAGCACGCGGCGCTCGTCGAGTTCGGCGCCGGCGCGACCACGAAGGTCCGCCTGCTGCTCGATCATTGCAGGTTCGCGGCCTATGTCCCCGTCGATATTTCCGGCGACTTCCTGAAGGCGCAGGCGAACGGGCTGAAGCGCGACTTCCCGACGCTCGGCATCTATCCGGTCGCCGCCGACTTCACCACGCCGTTCGAGCTGCCCAAGCAGGTCGCATCCATGCCGAAGGTCGGCTTCTTCCCGGGTTCGACCATCGGCAATTTCGAACCGCAAGAGGCCCAGGCCTTCCTGAGGAGCGCCCGCAAGATTCTCGGCAAGGGCGCGCAGATGATCATCGGCGCCGATCTCGAGAAGGACGAGCGGATCCTCTTTGACGCCTACAACGACGCCGCCGGCGTCACCGCGCGCTTCAACCTGAATGTGCTGGTGCGCATCAATCGCGAGCTCGGCGGCAATTTCGATCTCTCCGCCTTCACCCATCGCGCGATCTACAATCGCGAGCGGCACCGGATCGAGATGCATCTGATCAGCAAGAAGAGCCAGACCGTGCGTCTGCTCGGCACCAGCTTCTCGTTCCGCCCCGGCGAGAGCATCCACACCGAGAACAGCTACAAATACAGCATCGAGCGTTTCGCCGCGCTGGCGCAGGGCGCGGGCTGGCGCGTCCGCGAGAGCTGGACGGACGCGGCGAACATGTTCTCGGTGCACGCGCTCGAGGTGGCGGAGTAGCGCCGGGGCTCAATGCTCCGCCGCTTCTTCCGGCTCTGATCCCAGCGACACCGACTCCCAAACCGCCACGACGATCATGATCATCGTGGTGGCGACCGACAGCCACAGCGGCGAGAGGTCCGCCGCAAACCAGCTCACCGCCAGCAGCAGGATGATGCCGATCCCGTGAGAGAGCTGGAGGAAGCCGCGGATCGCGTACTTGAAAAGGATGGTGCCGACCAGGAACACCAGGGGCCCGCCGATCGTGCTCACGATGGTGCGGGTGTCGGAATGGCCGGTCGGATGCTTCAACACCAGTTCGTCCGAGACCGCGGTCAGGATGATGCCGGCCACGATCGGCGTGTGCAGATAGGTGTAGGCGAGCCGGGCCAGGCGGCCGGATTCGGCGGATTTCGAGATGCGCTCGGCTCCGGCCTCCGCGCCCTTGTGAAAATAGATCCACCACATCGCGATGGCGCCGACCAGCGCCGAGACGAAGGCCAGGATGTTGTTCGCGGTCCACTCGAGCTCGGCGAAGGTGGCGCCGTTGACGACGATGGCTTCGCCGAGTGCTATGATGACGAACAGCGCGCAGCGCTCGGCCATGTGGCCGCCTTCGACGGCCCACGCCTCGACCGAGGAAAACCCGAGCTTCGGGACCCAGAAGCGTGCCGCCGGCGAGATGTATTCCCAGATCACGGCCGCGATCCACAGCGATAGCCGCGTATCTCCCTCGGACAGGCCGCCTGCGATCCACAGGACCGCGGAGATCGACAACCAGGTCAGGATGCGGATCGCGTTGTGCCGCACGGCCGTGCGATGTCGCGGCGTTGCGAGCAGCCAGAATGCGGTACGTCCGACCTGCATGGTCGCGTAGGCAATCGCGAACCACAGGCCGCGCCCCTCGAACGCGGTCGGGATCGTGGTCGACAGCACGAGGCCGCCCAGCATCATCAAAAAGATCAGGAGGCGGACCGGCGTCAGCTCGGGATTGAGCCAGTTGGTGACCCAGGCGGTGTAGACCCACACCCACCACACCGCGAGAAACAGCACCGCGACGTGCACCGCGCCGAGGGGCGTGAAATGATGCAGCAGCGAGTGCGAGATTTGCGTGACGGCAAAGACGAAGACGAGGTCGAAGAACAGCTCGACAAAGGTGACGCGGCTGTGCTGGCTCGGCACGATAACGCGAAACATCGCGCCGCGAGGGTTGTCCGCAGCCATCATCGCCCCCGTGGCACGATCAGGTCAGGTGCCGGGCACGCCGGTTTGCAGCGCCAGCGCGTGCAGGACGCCCCCCATCTGGCCCTGCAGGGACTGGTAGACGATCTGGTGCTGCTGGACGCGCGACTTGCCGCGGAAGGATTCCGAGATCACGGTCGCGGCATAGTGGTCGCCGTCGCCGGCGAGGTCACGGATGGTCACCTCGGCATCGGGGATCGCAGCCTTGATCATCGCCTCGATATCGTGGGCATCCATGGGCATTCGGGTCTCGCTCCTTCTGGTCCAAGCGTTTTCTGGTCCAAGCGTTCGAATCGCTGCCGGGGTCCCGCTCGCCGGCAAGCGCAAACTTAGCGTGAACGGCCTTCTCCGTCACGCCTTCCGGCACTATATCCGTGATCCCATCAGGATAAAGGCACGACAAAGTGCCGCGCGCGGCAGATTGATCGAAAAGGCGTGAAAAATCATGAAGCTTCCAGGGCCCGACCACCCCATCACCATCACCCCAAATCCCCGGCGCGTCCGGGTGACCGCGGGCGACATCGTCATCGCCGAGACCAGCAAGGCGCTGACCCTGAAGGAAGCCAAATACCCGGCGGTGCAATATGTGCCACGAGAGGACACCAACATGGCCCTGCTGGAGCGCACCGACCGTGTCACCCACTGCCCGTACAAGGGGGATGCGAGCTATTTCACCGTCAAGGCCGACGGCAAGATGTTGGACAACGCAATCTGGACTTATGAGGCGCCCTTCCCCGCCATGACCGAGATTGCCGGCCATCTCGCCTTCTATCCGGACAAGGTTAAGATCGAAGAAGTGGGGTAGCGCGCTCCATACGCCGCCGTCATCGCCGGGGCTTCTTCCCGGCCTTCCTGGACGCAATCGATGGATGCCCGGGTCAAGGCCGCTGTCATGACTGAGCGTGCGGGGCGGCGGCCCCGCTAAGCCCGGAAGATCGTGAGGCCCAGTATCAGCAGGACGAGGAAGATCACGACGAAGACGTAGAACAGGAAGCGGGCGATATCGGCGGAGGCGGCCGAAATGTCGGTGAAGCCGAGCACGCCGGCCACGATCGATACAAGCAGGAAGATCAACGCCCATTTCAGGATCGTCATGGCCAGCTCCGAACTGCCGCGTCTCACGGCCTACGCTGTTTTTCGGCGAACGCTAACATCGCTGCGAGGAACTGGTTCCCAAAGGTAATCGGGGGCGACCTACCACACAAACTGCCCTTGCTGAATCGAGTTCCCGGCGGCAGAGTCCAGCCGGGATCAGGAACGCGATCAGGGCGGCACGATGACGATGTCACATTCAGCGACGATCGGCGCAGAGGTGCATGCCGCGCCGCAGAGCAAGGTGCGCAACTTGGCGATTGATCGCGCCCGCACCTTCCTGACTCTGGTGGTGCTGCTGCATCACGCGGTGATCCCCTATACTTATTTCGGTCATACCGATCCGACCTATTTCTTCGGCTTCGACATGATCGTGCTCGCCACCGACAGTTTCTTCATGGCGATGTTCTTCTTCCTGTCGGGACTGTTCGCCTGGTCTAGCATCGCCCGGAAGGGACCGCTGAACTACTTGCAGGATCGCCTGCTTCGGCTCGCGCTGCCATTCGTGATCTGCGCTTTCACGGTCATTCCGGTCGCCTATTACGCCATCTCACTGCGGCACCATCCCGAGATCGGCTTTTCGGAATACTATTGGAATATGATCACGAAGGGCCCGTGGCCGAGCGGGCCGATCTGGTTTCTCTGGGTCTTGCTCGGCTTCGACCTGATTGCCTGCCTGCTGTACCGGCTGTCGCCCAATCTGCTCGATCCGATCAATCGGCTCTCGCTGCACGGCCGCCGCCGGCCCGCGGTGTTCTTCGCAGTGATGCTTGCCGTCACCGCTGCCTTTTACGTTCCCGGGCTGGTTCGCTACGGGCATAGCAGTTGGTTCGAGTTCGGGCCGTTCTCGGTCCAGCAAGGGCGTGTGATGCTCTACGCGACCTACTTCCTTTTCGGTGCCGGCATCGGCGTTGCGCAAATGGATCGCGGGCTGCTCGCTGTCGACGGCCGCATGGCAAAGGTCAGCTGGGACTGGATGGTACTGGCGATCGTTCCGTATTGCCTCTTGTGGGTGCTGATCTTCATCAAGCGCGAAATACTGGGCAATCCGTCGCCGTTGCCGGACTGGTATGAAGCGCTCTATGCCATCTGCTTCACTGTCTTCAGCGTGGCCATCATGTTTCTGATCCTGGCCTTTTTCCAGAGGTTCAAGCAATCAGGCTCAGCCAAGCTGCTCGATCCAATGCAGGGCGACGCGTTCGGCATGTTCCTGGTGCACTATCCATTCGCACTGTGGCTGCAATACTGGCTGTTCGACTACGACCTGCCGGCGATCGTCAAGGCCACGATCGGCTTTGTACTGACAGTCGCGGCGAGCTGGGCGCTCACGCGAGCGTTGCGGCAGATCCCGGGCGCCTCGCGCGTATTGTGAGGCATGGCCTCTCCACTCGTCATTGCGAGGAGCCCTTGCGACGAAGCAATCCAGACTGCCTCGGCGGAGGGGTCCTGGATTGCTTCGCGGAGCCTGTCATCGGGCCGCACTTCGCGCGGACCCGTCGGCTCGCAATGACAGCGTGTGTCGCAGCGCCTACGCCGCCTTGCCGCCCATATATTCCGGTAGCCACCGCTCGAACGATGCCCGCAGCGTGTCGATCGACACCGGCGCTTCGCCGGCAATCGCGATCGCATCGCCCCCGGTGGTGCCGATCCGCACGCACGGCACTTCGCAGCCACGCATCTTGGCGAGCACGCGGCCGGCTTCCGCTTCCGGCACGGTGACGAGATAGCGCGCCTGGTCCTCGCCGAACCAATAGGCCTGCGGCACCAGCGCGGTCGGCGCCGCGAGCAGTTTTGCGCCGATCCCGCCCGCCATTGCCATCTCGGCCAGCGCGATCAGGAGGCCGCCGTCGGAGAGGTCGTGCACGGCAGTCGCGGTGCCCGCATGGATCATGCCGCGCACACAATCGCCGTTGCGCTTCTCGGCGGCGAGATCCACCGGCGGCGGCGCGCCCTCCTCGCGACCGCAGATGTCGCGCAGGTACACGGACTGGCCGAGCCAGCCATGGGTCTCGCCGATCAACAGGATCGCCTCGCCCTCGGCCTTGAAGGCGAGCGAAGCTGACTTGGTGAAATCGTCGAGCAGGCCGACGCCGCCGATCGAGGGCGTCGGCAGGATCGCGCGGCCGTTGGTCTCGTTGTAGAGCGAGACGTTGCCGGACACGACCGGGAAGTCGAGCGTGCGGCAGGCTTCCGAGATGCCCTTCAGGCAGCCGACGAACTGACCCATGATCTCGGGCCTTTCAGGATTGCCGAAGTTGAGATTGTCGGTGATCGCGAGCGGCTTGCCGCCGACCGCGGTGATGTTGCGCCAGGCTTCCGCCACCGCCTGCTTGCCGCCCTCGAACGGGTCGGCCTCGCAATAGCGCGGCGTGACGTCGACGGTCAGCGCGAGGCCCTTCGGCCCGTCCTCAACGCGCACCACGGCGGCATCGCCGCCGGGGCGCTGCATGGTGTTGCCGAGGATGACGTGGTCGTACTGCTCCCACACCCAGCGCTTGCTGCACATGTCGGGCGTGCCGATCAGCTTCTCCAGTGCGGCACCGAGACCCATCGGCGCCGGCACGTCGCGGGCGTGCACGACCGGCAGCGCGGTGGAGGGGACATGCGGGCGGTCATAGACCGGCGCCTCGTCGCCAAGCTCCTTGATCGGCAGATCGGCCATCACGTCGCCGCCATGCTTGACCACGAAGCGCTTGCTCGGCGTGGTGTAGCCGACGACGGCGAAGTCGAGCCCCCATTTCTTGAAGATCGCCTCGGCTTCCTTTTCCTTCTCGGGCTTGAGCACCATGAGCATGCGCTCCTGGCTCTCCGAGAGCATCATCTCATAGGCGCTCATGCCGGTCTCGCGGGTCGGCACTGCATCGAGATCGAGGTCGACGCCGAGATCGCCCTTGGCGCCCATCTCGACCGCCGAGCAGGTCAGGCCCGCCGCGCCCATGTCCTGGATCGCGATGACGCAGCCCTTCTCCATGATCTCGAGGCAGGCTTCCAGCAGCAGCTTTTCGGCGAAGGGATCGCCGACCTGCACGGTCGGGCGCTTCTCCTCGGACTTGTCGTCGAATTCGGCCGAGGCCATCGAGGCGCCGTGGATGCCGTCGCGCCCGGTCTTGGAGCCCAGATAGACGATCGGCATGTTCACGCCGGAGGCGGCTGCATAGAAAATCTTGTCGGCATCGGCGAGGCCCACCGCCATCGCGTTGACGAGGATGTTGCCGTCATAGCGGGTGTGGAAGCGCACCTGCCCGCCGACCGTCGGCACGCCGAAGGAATTGCCGTAGCCGCCGACCCCCGCCACGACGCCGGACACGAGATGCCGCGTCTTCGGGTGCTCGGGCGCGCCGAAGCTCAGTGCATTGAGGCAGGCGATCGGGCGCGCGCCCATGGTGAAGACGTCACGCAGGATGCCGCCGACGCCGGTGGTCGCACCCTGGTACGGCTCGATATAGCTCGGGTGGTTGTGGCTCTCCATCTTGAAAACCACGGCCTGTCCGTCGCCGATGTCGATCACGCCGGCGTTCTCGCCGGGGCCCTGGATCACCCAGGGCGCCTTGGTCGGCAGGCCGCGCAAATGGATGCGCGAGGACTTGTACGAGCAGTGCTCGTTCCACATCGCAGAGAAGATGCCGAGCTCGGTGAAGGTCGGCTCCCGCCCGATCAGCTTCAGGATGCGCTCGTACTCGTCGGGCTTGAGCCCGTGGGCGGCAACCAGTTCGGGGGTGATCTTGGGTTCATTCTTCATGGATTCGAGGCTTTCGGCGGCGGTTTGGCCGTTCTAGGAACATCGGACGGCTTCGAAAAGCCCTTTATGGCGCATTTTCCCGCTGTCCCACGTTTTGCGCCGGGGCGACCGCGGGAACGGGAATTGCACGGCGCGGTCGGATCGGATTTAAGGGCTCAAGACCCGCAATTGAAGGCCTGATTTCCTTTGCACGAATTGACCAAAGCACCCCCGCCCCGCCGCCCCGACCTCCACGTCGCCACCGAGGGCGAATTTGTAGGCTGGCGGACCTGGATTCGCGACAGTTTCGAGTCCCATGTCGGCCCGTTCTGGCACCGGATCGAGGCGGACGGCAGCGTCCGCAGCGCCTTCCGGGTCGAGAAAAAGCACCTCAACGGCTCCGGGAACGTCCATGGCGGCTGCTTCATGGCCTTTGCCGACTACTCCCTGTTTGCGATCGCCACCCATGTCCTCGACAGCCGGGCGGTGACGACCAACTTCGCCTGCGAATTCCTCGACGCGGCACGCGAGGGCGAGCTGATCGAATGCACCGGCGAGGTCACCCGCGCCGGCGGCTCGCTGATCTTCCTGCGCGGCAAGATGACGTCCGGGACGCGCGTGCTGCTCACCTTTTCCGGCACGATCAAGCGGATGAAGCGGAAGGCGCTCCCTCAGCCAAACGCATAGCTCGGCGGCTTCCCTTTTCGCGCGCCCTCGCCCAGACTTCCCGGCAAGCGCGTTCGCGCCGGGGAGCAAGCAAAAGGTGCCGCAGAGCACATCGGAGGCGGGTCGCACGGCGGCGGCCGCATCAACGCCGTTGCCGTCCATCGCCACCGGGGTACGCAACTGGCGCGACTATGCGCTGCTGCTCGCGCTTGCCTGCTGCTGGAGCTCGACCTATCCGCTGACCAAGCTGGCGCTTCCCACCATCCCGCCCATCACCTTCATCTCGGCACGCTCACTGATCGCGGCCGCCTTCCTGTTCGCGATCCTGTGGATGCGCGGCGTCAAGCTGCCGACCGACGTGAAGGCGTGGAAGCTATTCGCGACCCAGCAGCTAATCAACTCGACCTTCCCGTTCCTGATCATCACCTGGTCGCAGCAATACGTGCCGGCCTCAAACACGGTGGTGCTGGCTTCGACGACGCCGATCTTCGCCTTCCTGATCACCTCGCTGATCACGCGGCACGAGCCGGCGACGCTGCTCAAGCTCGCTGGCGCGATCCTGGGATTGGCCGGCACCGTCGCGATCGTCGGGCTCGATGCTTTGCATGGCCTTGGCAGCGAGATCGTAGCGGAGATCGCGATCCTGCTCGCCACCATTTCCTTTGCCTGCGCGACCATCTTCGGCCTCCGTCTCTCCGAGTACGATCCGATGGTGGTGGCAACCGGCTCGCTGCTGTTCGGCGGCCTCGTGCTGCTGCCGCCCGCGCTGATCATCGACCAGCCCTGGACGCTGCGCCCGACGCCGACGGCGATCGTCGCCACCATCGTCATGGGCATCGTCTCCAGCGCATTGGGCCTGATGCTGTTCTACGTCTGCCTCGGCCGGCTCGGCACGCTGACGACGAACGCGCAAGGCTATTTGCGCATCCCGATCGGCGTGGGTCTGTCGGTCCTGCTGCTCGGCGAGAGCGTGCCGTCGAACCTCGCGCTGGGGCTACTGCTGGTCATGGCAGGCGTTGCGGCGATGACGGTGCCGGCGGAAAGGCTGAAGCTGCGGTAGCTGTTACTTGGCGTCGTCCGCGAGCATCTTCCGGTATTTCTCGACGTCACGCGTCACGAGCTTCTGCAACACTTCGGGCGCGTGCTCGTCGGCATCGGGGGCAACGGTCGAGAGGTCGGCGAAGCGCTTCTTCACCGCGTCGGTTTCCACAGCGGTGCGCGCAGCGGCATTCAGCTTGGCGATGACGGCCGGCGGGGTGCCCTTGGGCGCGAACAGGCCGTTCCAGCCCTGCGCCTCGAATTCGGGCAGGCCCGCTTCGGCCGAAGTCGGCAGGCCCGGCAGCGTGGCGAGCCGCACGGTCGAGCCGACGACCAGCCCCTTCACAAGCTTCTCGTTGATCGACTGCGAGACGGAGGCCGCCGCATCGCAGACGCCGTCGATCTGGCTGCCGACCGCATCGGTCAGCGCGGGCGCGGCGCCGCGATAGCCGACCAGCGTCGCGTCGATCCCGGCTGCCGTGACGAAGCTCTTGCAGATCAGGTAGTTCGAGGAGCCGACGCCGGCATGGCCGAGATTGATCTTGCCGGGATTGGCCTTGGCGTAGGCGATGAACTCTTTCAGGTCCTTCGCCGGAAAGTCCTCGCGTAAGGCGATGATGCCGAACGTCTTCGCCACCATGGCGATCGGCACGAAGGACTCAGGCGTGAACGGCAGTTTTGGATAGATCGTGTAGGTCGCAGCATTGGTGCCGGCGTTGCCGATCGCGATGGTGTAGCCGTCGGGCTCGGCGCGGGAGGCGCGCGCCAGCGCGGTCGAGCCGCCAGCCCCCGCAACGTTCTCGATCACGATGGTCTGGCCGAGCGCGATGCCCATCTGCTCGGCGACCGCGCGCGCGATCACGTCCGAGGTGCCGCCGGCCGCGAACGGCACGATCATTGTGATGGGACGCTTGGGATAATCTTGCGCGGATGCGCATGTTACGAACGCGAGCGCCGCGACTGCGGCGAGAGCACGCTTCACTACGAGCGAAATCAAGCGGCTCTTTCCAGGTGCTGGACGAGGCCGGCGAACAGGCCGCGGCCATCGGTGCAGCCCATGATGTCTTCGACGTGGTTTTCCGGATGCGGCATCATGCCGAGCACGTTGCCCTTGTCGTTGACGATGCCGGCGATGGAGTGCGCAGCGCCGTTGATGTTGTAGGCCTCGTCGACCACACCTTCAGGCGAACAATAACGATAGAGCACCCGCCCCTCGCCTTCGAGCCGCTTGATGGTCTCCTCATCCGCCTCGTAATTGCCCTCGCCATGGGCGACCGGCACGCGGATCACCTGCCCGGCATTGTAGCCGCGGGTGAACGGCGTGTCGGAACGCTCGACGCGCAGATGCACGTCATGGCAGATGAATTTCAGCCGCGCGTTGCGCATCAGCACGCCCGGCAGCAGGCCGGATTCACAGAGGATCTGAAATCCGTTGCAGACGCCGAGCACGAGCCCGCCGTTGGCGGCATAGTCGCGCACCGCATCCATCACCGGGGCCCGCGCCGCGATCGCGCCGCAGCGCAGATAGTCACCGTAGGAAAATCCGCCCGGCACCACCACGAGATCGGTGCCCGCAGGCAGTGACGTCTCGGCGTGCCACACCATCGCGGGCTCGCTGCCGGAGATCAGCCTCAAGGCACGCGCCATGTCGCGCTCGCGGTTGATTCCGGGAAAGACGAGGATGGCGGCTTTCATGGCAGAGGTTCCGACGGTGGGCGGGAATCGGGGCTGGCCGAAGGGCCAATTCGTGAAGAGACATAACCATTTGACGGGGATTTTACCAGTGCTAGCCTCGGTCGAGCGCCTTGTACACAGGCGATAGTCGCATGCCGATCGGCCAGTCGTTTCGCCCGGGATTGAAGCCATGAACGTCCCGTCGCTGCCCGCATCCCCCTCTGAGCCGGTGCCCACCGAGGGCGTCGTCGCCGCCGGCGCCTATGTCGACGGCCGGCGCGTCGCCAATATCGCCATCAGCGAGGCCTCGAGCTGGCGGGCCAAGCCCGGCCACGTGGTCTGGATCGGCCTGCACGAGCCGGACATGACGCTGCTCGGCGCAGTCCAGAAGCAGTTCGACCTGCATGAGCTCGCGATCGAGGACGCCAACCACGCCCATCAGCGGCCCAAGATCGAGCAATATGGCGAGGCCCTGTTCATCGTGGCGCGCACCGCGCAACTGATCGAGGGCCGGATCGCCTTCGGCGAGACGCACATCTTCGTGGGCGAAGGCTATCTGGTCTCGGTGCGCCACGGCGCCTCGACGTCCTACACACCGGTGCGCGAACGCTGCGAGAGCTGCCCGCGGGCGCTCGCGCGCGGCGAGGACTACATCCTCTACGCCATCCTCGATTTCATCGTCGACAATTACTCACCCGTGCTCGAGAGCATTCACGAGGAGGTCGAGGGCATCGAGGACGACGTGCTCTCCAAGCCCCTCAGCAAGACACAGATCGAGCGCCTCTACATGCTGCGCCGCGACCTCTTGCGACTCCGGACCGCGATCGGCCCACTGGTGGAGGTCTGCCGCCGGCTCGAGCATGACGAACTGTCGATGGTGCGGCAGGCCATGCAGCCGCTGTTTCGCGACGTCACCGATCACGTCCGCAACATCCAGGAGCGCATCGATTCCATGCGCGAGGTGCTGGCTTTCGCCTTCGAGGCCAGCCTGCTGGTCGGCCAGGCCCAGGAGACGGCGGTGTCCAAGAAGCTCGCCTCGTGGCTCGCGATCATCGCGATCCCGACCGCGCTCGCCGGCATCTACGGCATGAACTTCAAGCACATGCCGGAGCTGGAATGGGAGTACGGCTACTACATGCTGCTCGGCGTGATGCTGACGGCATGCGGCTCCCTGTACTGGCGTTTTCGCAGCGTCGGGTGGCTGTGAGCCACCCTGCTCACCCGAGCAGCTCGACCCGATAATTCTCGATCACGGTATTCGCCAGCAGCTTGTCGGCGGCCTCCTTCAGAGCGGCTTCGGCCTTGGCCTTGTCGGCGCCGGCGAGTTCGATGTCGAACACCTTGCCCTGGCGGACGCTGGCGACGCCGTCGACGCCGAGCGACTTCAGCGCGCCTTCGATGGCCTTGCCTTGCGGATCGAGGATGCCCGTCTTCAAGGTAACGGTGACACGTGCCTTCACGTCAAAAAACCCCTCTCAGCTCTTCACCAGCACCGGGCCGGAGCCCTGCGGACGCTCGTTCTCCATGAGGATGCCGAGACGCTTTGCGACCTCGGTATAGGCCTCGAGCAGGCCGCCGAGATCCCTGCGGAAGCGATCCTTGTCGAGCTTCTCGTTCGACTTGATGTCCCACAGACGGCAGCTATCCGGCGAGATCTCGTCGGCGACGATGATGCGCATCATCTCGTTCTCGAACAGGCGTCCGCACTCCATCTTGAAGTCGACGAGGCGGATGCCGATGCCGAGGAAGAGGCCGGTGAGGAAATCGTTGACGCGGATGGCGAGCGCCATGATGTCGTCGATCTCCTGCGGCGTCGCCCAGCCGAAGGCGGTGATGTGCTCTTCCGACACCATGGGGTCGTTGAGCTGGTCGTTCTTGTAGTAGAATTCGATGATCGAGCGGGGCAGCTGCGTGCCCTCCTCGATGCCCAGGCGCTGCGACAGCGAGCCGGCGGCAACGTTCCGCACCACCACCTCGAGCGGCACGATCTCGACCTCGCGAATCAACTGCTCGCGCATGTTGAGCCGGCGGATGAAATGGGTCGGCACCCCGATGTCGTTGAGGTGCTGAAACAGGTACTCCGAGATCCGGTTGTTGAGGACACCCTTGCCCTCGATCACCTGATGCTTTTTCGCATTGAACGCGGTGGCGTCGTCCTTGAAGTGCTGGATCAGGGTACCGGGCTCCGGACCTTCGTAAAGAACCTTTGCCTTGCCTTCATAAATGCGACGCCGACGGCTCATTGGGATGTACCGTGTTTTGTTGAAATCCATGAATTTGGTGTGCTCCGGTTGACTAGGATTACGACCCACAGCGGAGCTGCCGTGAACGGCTGGGAACCCATCTATAAACCCTTGGAAACAGAACGGGAACCAAGCCTTTAGGCAACCTATCCGATTGGCTGTCCCAGCACAATCGATCCGGCCGTCCGGCGCCAACTTATACCATCTTGCCTGCGGCTTAACGGCCCGTTGTTTTGCCGATTCGTGCTATCTATGTAGGCATGCAGCCGGGGCGCCGCAACGGAAGGCTCCCGCGCCATTCAGCAGGGGATTTGGAACAAGGCATGAGCGAGTTCGACAAGCGCCAGGAAGGCTTCGAGAAGAAGTATGCCCTCGACGAGGAGCAGAAGTTCAAGGCGGAGGCCCGCCGCAACCGGCTGCTCGGCCTGTGGGCGGCCGAAAAGCTCGGCATCACCGGTGATGCCGCCACCGCCTATGCCAAGGAGGTGGTCGCGTCGGATTTCGAGGAGGCCGGCGATGCCGACGTCCTGCGCAAGATCACCGCCGATTTCGCCGCCAAGAACGTCGCCGTCACCGAGCAGGTGATTCGCGCCAAGATGAGCGAGCTGCTCGCGGTCGCCGCCGCCGAGGTGAAGGCGGGGAAGTGACACGAAGTGTCATTCCGGGACGCGCGCCAGCGCGGACCCGGAATGACGGAGGCTAGTTAGTCCTCCTTGAAGCCGTATTCCGGCACGTTGCCGCTGGCGCCGTAATATTTGTACGGCAGGAACTTGCCGCTCATGGTGATCTTGACCCGGTCGCCCTTCGGGTTGGCGACGCGTTCGAGCGCCATGTCGAAGTCGATCGCCGACATGATGCCGTCGCCGAACTCCTCCTCGATCAGCGCCTTCCAGGCCGGACCGTTCACCATCACCATCTCGTAGAAGCGGTAGATCAGCGGATCGGTCGGCGGCATCGGCGTGCCGGTGCCGCGCATCGGCACCTCGTTGAGCATCGCAACTTCGGTCTTCGACAGGCCGAATAGCTCGCCGGCATTGGCCGCCTGCGGCTTGGTCAGCTTCATCTGGCCCATGATCGCGCCGACGATCAGCACCTCGGAATAGCCGCCGATCTTCTCGCAGATGTGCTTCCAGCTCCAGCCCTTCTCGCGCTTGATGTCGAGCAGCTTTTCGGTGAGGTCTTCGCGTTTCATCAGGGGTCTCCGTGTCAGGCAGTCAGTCCGGGACTGGTCCCGGGGGTCCAGGTCTGGCGTGGCTCCTCGCCGTTCGACGCGATCGTCAATCCGGGCTTGCCGATGTGCACCATCGGCACGTTGCGTGGATCGTGATCGGGGGTCTCGGCGACGAAGGTCTTGCTGCGCGTCACCAGGAAATCGATGATGTGGTTGCGCAAGGCGTAGTAGAGCGGATGGCGGTGCAGATCGGTGCGGCCGCGATCCCGCGGCAGCGGGTTCTCGACGACCTCGGCCAGCACCGCGCCGGGACCGTTGGTCATCAGGAAAATCTTGTCGGCGAGATAGATCGCCTCGTCGACGTCGTGGGTGATCATGAACGCGGTCTGCCCGGTCTCCAGGCAGATGCGCCGCACCTCGTCCTGGAGCGTGCCGCGCGTCAGCGCGTCCAGCGCCGAGAACGGCTCGTCCATCAGCATCATCTTCGGCGTGATCGACAGCGCCCGCGCGATGCCGACGCGCTGCTTCATGCCACCCGACAGTTCCGAGGGGCGCTTGTGCTCGGAGCCGGTGAGACCGACGAGATCGATGAAGGTCTGCGCATGCGCCTTCACCTTGGCGCGATCCCAGCTCCGCCATTTCGAGCTGACGGCATAGGCGACGTTGCCGAGCACGGTACGCCAGGGCAGAAGCGCATGGCTCTGGAAGATCACGGCGCGGTCGAGGCTGGTGCCCGCGATCGCCTGGCCGTCGACGATGACGGCGCCCTCGCTCGGCGCATCGAGGCCGGCGAGGATGTTGAGCACGGTGGTCTTGCCGCAGCCGGAATGGCCGATCACGCAACAGAACTCGCCGCGCGCCATCGAAAGCCACAGATTTTCGAACACGGTTGTCGTCGCGCCGCCCGCACCGGGATAACGCTTGGCGATGCCTTCGATGGAGACGAATTTGTCGGTCACTTGCCCTACTCCGGAAACGTGACCATGCGCGTGAAGCGCGCGAGGATCTGGTCGAGCAGCATGCCGACGACCCCGATCAGCAGGATCGCGATGATGACGTTGGTGATCGAGAGGTTATTCCACTCATTCCAGACGAAGTAGCCGATGCCGGTGCCGCCGACGAGCATCTCGGCGGCGACGATCACGAGCCAGGCGATGCCGATCGAAATGCGCATGCCGGTCAGGATCGTCGGCGCCGCCGCCGGCAGGATCACCGTGAAGGCGCGCCTGACGGTCCCGACCTCCAGCGTCCGCGCGACGTTGATCCATTCCTTGCGCACGCTGGCAACGCCGAACACGGTGTTGAGCAGCATCGGCCAGATCGAGCAGATGAAGATGACGAAGATCGCCGAGACCGAGGAATCCTTGATGGTGTAGAGCGCGAGCGGCATCCAGGCCAGCGGCGAGATCGGCTTCAGCACCTGGATGAAGGGATCGAGCGCCTTGCTGAGCAGCGGCGACATGCCGATCAGGAAGCCGAGCGGAATCGCGACCAGCACGGCCAGCAGATAGCCGGTGCCCACGCGCGCGATGGAATAGCCGAGCTGGATGCCGAGCCCCTTGTCGTTCGGCCCGTTGTCGTAGAACGGCCGCTTCACATGCTCCCAGAGCTTGGCGCCGACGTCGAGCGGTCCGGGCATCGCCGATTTGCCCTGCGTTGCGGTCAGGCCCATCAGCTTGGCGTATTCGGGGCTCATCGTGGCGACCGGCGCGGTGGAGCGCGTGGCCAGATGCCAGACGCCGAGAAACGCGGCGAGCAGCACGATGGAGACGAGGCCGGCGCGGAGGCGGAGGGAGGATGTCATCGCGCAAGCCCTCTCCGCGCGTCGTCCCGGCGAACGCCGGGATCTATAACCCCAGGGAGAAGTTTGGCGACGATTCGCCGTCCGGCACTCTTACCGAACACGATCGATAGATCACGCGGTATGGGTCCCGGCGTTCGCCGGGACGACGAGGGAGAGAGTGGCGCGCTCACGACGCCTTCCTGATCTTGAAGCTCGCCACGTAATCCTCCGGCTTGGCCGGGTCGAAATTCTTGCCCATCACCGCGAAGGACTTGTACGCGCTTGCAGGCGGCGACAGCCCCATCTCGGTCATCAGCTTCTTGGTATCGGTGGCGAGGTACACCTGCTCGGCGACCGCCTTGTAGTCGACGTCGCCCTTGATCTGGCCCCAGCGCTTCATCTGCGTCAGCATCCACACTGCAAAGGACTGCCACGGGAACGGATCGAAATCGACACGTTTTGGATCGGTCTTCACACCGCCGAGGCCGTCGGCATAGGTGCCGGTCAGCACCTGCTCCAGCACCGTGACCGGCGCGTTGATGTAGTTCGCCGGCGCGATAGCCTCCGCGATCTGCTTGCGGTTCTCCGCCTTCGACGCATAGGCGGTGGCATCGACGATGGACCGCGTCAGCGCCGCAAAGCTGTTCGGCGCGGTGGTGATGAACTCCTTGCTGGCGGCGAAGCTGCAGCAGGGATGGCCGTCCCAGATCTCCTTCGACAGCAGATGCATGAAGCCGACGCCGTCATAGATCGCGCGCTGGCAGATGTTGTCGGGCGCGAGGAAGCCGTCGATGTTGTCGGCGCGCAGGTTCGCCACCATTTCCGGCGGCGGCACCGAGCGCAGCTGCACGTCGGTATCGGGATCGATGCCGTGCTCGGCGAGATAATACCGCAGCAGGTAATTGTGCATGGAATAGTCGAAGGGGATGGCGAACTTCAGGCCTTTCCAGTCCTTCGGATCACGCTTGTCCTTGTGCTTGGTCGCGAGCACGATGCCCTGCCCGTTGATGTTCTCGATCGCAGGGACGGCGAACGGAATGGCGTTGGCACCCAGGCCCAGCGAGATCGCGATCGGCATCGGCGCCAGCATGTGCGCGGCGTCGTATTCCTTGTTGATGGTCTTGTCGCGGATCACCGCCCAGCCGGCGGTCTTGACCACTTCGACGTTGAGGCCGTGCTTGGCATAGAAGCCCATCGGCGCCGCCATGATGATCGGCGTGGCGCAGGTGATCGGAATGAAGCCGACCTTGAGGTCCTTCTTCTCGGGCGCGCCGGTCGCAGCGAAGACTTCCGTCGCCGTCTTGAGCGGGAAGAATTGCGACAGCGCCGCAAGCGCGGTCGACGCACCGACCGATTTCAGGAAGGCGCGGCGCGCCACGTCCTGCGGAAACATCGCGCGCATCACGGCAGAAGCGACCACACCTTCGTAGCGCTTCTCCTCGCTCTCGACGGGCTCACAATGCAGCGCCGCGGCTGCCTGGTCATGCTCTGCCGCGGATCGGTGCTGGCCACAGGCGCAGCCGGCTCGAAGGTTGCGGTCGGGATCAAACGGATTGTCGAACGTGGACATCAGCCCTCCTGCGCGTCGTTGCGAGGAAGGATTACGCAAGGAGCATGCCACGGCCTCCAGATCGACCAGCGCCTTGACGACGCAGCACTTTCCATCGCGCTTGGTCACTACGAAAATTCGTGATAAACGAGATTTCGTAGTTCAATTACGAGATTTCGCAATGGCACCAACGCCAATGCCCGTCCAGGACGACGTGGCTCCCCCGATTGATCCGCGCGTCGCAGCGTTCGAATCCTCGGTCGAGGCGACACTGCTGGTCGATCCCTTCAGCGACCAGATCGTCGATGCCAATCCCGCCGCCTGCTCCCTGCTCGGCTATGACCGCGCGCTGCTGCGGCAGACCAGGCCCAGCACGCTCCACGCCGGCGAGCTTCCGGCCCTCACCGTCTTCACCCAGGCCGTGCTGCACAAGGGCGCCTACTGGACCACGGCGCTCACTCCCCGCCACGCGACGGGGCAAGATCTTCAGCTTGAATATGCAGGCTGCGTGGTGCCGCATGACGGCCGCACGCTGCTGCTGCTCACGCTGACAGATCTCGACGCGCGCCGCCGGCGCAATGTCGATGCCGCCGCCGAGGATCACATGCGCAGCGGCATATCGACCTGGCAGCGGGTCGAGCGCGTCTTTCAGGACATCGAGCGCGAGAACCAGCTGATCCTGCGCGCCGCCGGCGAAGGTATCTATGGCGTGAACGCGGAAGGAAAGACCACCTTCGTGAACCCCGCGGCGGAGCGGATGCTTGGCTGGACCGCCGAAGAGCTGGTCGGCAAGGAGATCCACCCGATCGTGCACCACACCCACCACGACGGCCGCCACTACCCCGATCACGACTGCCCGATCTATGCAGCGTTCCGTGACGGCGCCGTGCATCAGGTCGATGGCGAGGTGTTCTGGCGCAAGGACGGCTCGCCGGCCTGGGTCGAATACACCTCCACGCCCATCCGCGATCGCGGCGTCGTGGTCGGCGCAGTCGTCGTGTTTCGCGACGTCAGCCAGCGCCGCGAGGCCGACGAGAAGCTGCACGCGGCGCTCGCCGAAGTCGACCGCCTGCGCGAGCGACTCGAACTGGAAAACGCCTATCTGCAGGAGGAGATCCGCATCGAGACCAATCCGCGCGGCATCATCGGTGGAAGCGAGGCGATCCAGAAGACGCTGCGCCAGGTCAAGCTGGTGGCGCCGACCGCCGCTGCCGTGATGATCACCGGCGAATCCGGCACCGGCAAGGAGCTGATCGCGCGCGCCATCCACGAGGACTCGACCCGCAGCGACCGGCCGCTGATCCGTGTCAACTGCGCCGCGATCCCGCGCGAATTGTTCGAGAGCGAGTTCTTCGGCCATGTCCGCGGCGCCTTCACCGGCGCAATGCGCGACCGCATCGGGCGCTTCGAACTGGCCGACGGCGGCACGCTGTTTCTCGACGAGGTCGGCGAAATTCCGCTCGAGCTCCAGGGCAAACTGCTGCGCGTGTTGCAGGAAGGCCATTTCGAGCGCGTCGGCGAGGCACGCACGCGCGCGGTCGACGTCCGCGTCATCGCCGCGACCAATCGCGACCTCAAGCAGGAAGTCCAGCGCGGCCGTTTCCGCGAGGACCTCTATTTTCGCCTCAACGTGTTCCCGATCGAGACCGTCCCCTTGCGCGAACGGCGCGAGGATATTCCGTTGCTCGCCCAGCACTTCCTGACGCGCGAGGGCAAGGCGCTGAAGTCGAACCTGCGTCTGTCCGAGGGCGATGCGCGGCGACTGACCCGCTACGACTGGCCCGGCAATGTCCGCGAATTGCAGAATGTGATCGAGCGCGCCGCGATCCTGTCCCAGAACGGCCGTCTGCGCATCGATCTGCCCGACGGCTCCGGCGCGCAGGTTCCGACCGGCGCCGCACGCCCGAAGGCCGATGCGCGCCCCGCGGTCATGACCTCATCCGAGATGCGCGAGCACGAGCGCGCCAATATCCTGGCTGCACTCGAGGCCTGCGCAGGCAAGGTGTTCGGCCCCGGCGGTGCCGCCGAGATGCTCGACGTCAAGCCGACCACCTTGGCCTCGCGGATCAAGGCGCTGGGAATTGCGCCTCGTCCGCGGGCAACACATCCTTCGGGACGCCCGCTTTAGGCGGGCTCCTCAGGATGAGGGCGGAGTGCGCGGCAGCAGTTTCAACACGCACCGATGCCGCTTAGCCTCATCCTGAAGAGACCGCGAAGCGGTCGTCTCGAAGGACGAGGCGTGCACTCACGCCGCCTTGGTCGTGACACCAGCTGCAATCGGCAAGCCCTGCTCGATCGGCAGCGACGGATCGCGCGACCATTCGTTCCAGGAGCCGAAATACATCCGCACGTCCTTCACGCCGGCGTTCTTGAGCGCCAGGAAGGTGTTCGAGGCGCGCGCGCCCTTGAAGCAGTAGAGGTAGACCGGCGTGGTCTGCGAGATGCCGACGGTGGCGCATTCGGCCAGAATCTCGTCCTTGGACTTGAAGCGCGGGCCCTCGGCTGTCGGCTTCATCATGCGGTACCATTCCAGCCACACCGCGCCGGGGATACGGCCCTTGCGCGGGCAGAAGTCCTTGCCGTAGGGAGAGGAGCTGTCGCCGATCCACTCGTCGACATCGCGCACGTCGAGGATGGCGATGCCGGGCTTGCCGACGGCGCCCAGCATGGTCTTCGCATCGATCAGGATCTCGCCCGCTTCAGGCACGATGGCGAACGAAGCTTTCACCGGCGTCGGCACGTCCTTGGTCACCGGGAAGCCCGCGGCCGACCAGGCATCGAAGCCGCCATGCAGCACCTTCACCTTGGGATAGCCGAGCATGGTGAGCAGGTAATAGCCGCGGCAGGACTGGCCGAAGCCGGAGTTCATCGACTGCTCGTAGATCACCGCCGTCTCCTTGCCGGAAAGACCGGCGCCGCCGAACGCATCGGCGAACTTAGTCTTCAGCTCGGCCATGCCCTCGGGCGTGGAGGTCGCCAGGAACGTGAAAATCTCGTGCACATTGACGGCATTGGGCAGATGGCCGGCGGCGTAGGCGTCGGGATTGCGGGTGTCGATGACGACACACGGCTCAGTCTTCAAGAGATCGGCGAGTTCGACGGCAGTGATCAGAACGTCAGTCATGGCAGCCTCTCCGTTGAGGTTGGGGGTCTTCGGGTGGACTCGTAGAACTCAGGACTCGGCGAGCATCTTGCGCAGCTGCTTGGTGGCAGGCGTGACGATCGCGACGAAATAGGCCTCGCGCATGCGCCGCTGCGCGCGGTGGCTCTTGAGGTAGCCGCGTGCGCCACAATGCAGCATCGCCGCATGCGCCGCCGCGACACTGGCCTCGCCGGCGCGAAGCCGCAGTGCGACCACCTTGCGCCAGTAGGTTTCCTCCTCGTTGTAGGGATCGCGCGCCAGCGCCATGGTCTCGGCCTCGAGCTCGGCGGCGAGATCGCGGAAGTGCACCGGCTGCTGCGGCAGATAGCGGTTGATGTGGCCGAGGGGATTGTCGACCTCGTCCATGATGTTGATGCAGTCCTTGATGAGGCCGAGCGCCATGCCGGCCTGGAGCAGGATGAAGCCGGCGCGGATCTTCTTGACGAAGGGCCCGGCCGGATCGGCCAGGATCAGCTCGTCCGGCACGAACACGTCGCGGAACTGCACCCCGTAGGTGCCGGTGCCGTCCATGGCGAGGAACGGCTTGCACGGCGTCAGCGTGATCGCAGGGTCCGAGCAGTCGGCCAGGAACATCACAGTGCCGGGCTCGCCACTTGCGGTGCCCTGATCGTCCTCACGCTCGAAGATGGTGCCGAAATAATGGTCGGGGCCGAGATTGGAGACCCAGGGCAGCGCACCGCGCACGATGTAGCCGCCCTCGACCTTGCGCCCCTTCAGCTTCAGTTTCTCGATACCGAAGAAGCTCTTCATGGGGTTGGAGAGCCCGGTGCCGCCGAGCACGCGACCGGTCGAGAAGGCATCGCCGAAGCGTTTGGCGAGCTTGATGTTCGTCGAGTTCGCCGCGTACCAGACCAGGGTGTCCTGGCACCAGGCCATGAAAGCCGTGGCGCCGCAGACTTCCCCGATCGCGGCCATCGCCTGGATGGCGCAGCGCAGATCGGCGGGGCCTTCGTGAGGCACGTGACTGCCCCACGCCCCGACCGCACCGAACTTGCGCAGCACCTCGGCCGGATAGACCGTACCATCGTCGATGCCCGCGGCGAGCGGCGCGAGCTGCTCGCGCGCGATCCGCGCCACCTCGCCCGCAATGGACGGTGCGGGCTGATCCATAACTTCGGCCCGCGATAAAGCCAGTGAACCCATGATCGTCTCCCGCACCTTGTCCTGATTGCCGTCTGCTAGATGCCGACCTCGAGATTGACCGGCCGGGTGAACGTGTTGGCGACAGGCGACCATTTCTTCACATGGGCAACCAGCGCATTGATCTCGTCCTGCGAGACGCCCTCGCATTCCATGTCGACCTTGACGCGGACGTCCGTGAACCCGACCGGCTTGTCGGAGGTGTCGCCGGTGCCCCAGACCGCCGTGATGTTGAGATCGCCTTCGAGCTCCAGCTCGAGCTTGTTGACGATCCAGCCGCGATGCACGGCATTGGCGTGCAGGCCGACCGCAAGGCAGGAACCGAGCGCGGCGAGCGAAGCTTCGGACGGATTGGGCGCGGTGTCGTCGCCCAGCAGGCCCGGCGGCTCGTCGACGATGTAGGGCGGCAGGTTGCGGATGTAGTTGGCGTGGCGGAATTTGCCTTCCGCGACCGTCTTGCACTTCAAGGTCTTGATGACCTTCGGATTCGCCTTGCCGTTGGCGATCAGCTGCTCGAGCCCATTCTTGTCGATGGGCGCGAGGCACCCCGTCAGCACTGTCTTTTGAACGACGGCAGTCATCAGTCTTCTCCCTGGCAGAAGTGGAAATCGGTAGGATACCGAACGGTCTGTTTCCTTGCATGGAGCGTGCCAGAAGCGGCGAAAAGCGAAATGCGAAGCATTGGAGCCGCTTAAGCGTCGCTGCCTGCCGATTGATCAGCCCCGTCATGCTCAAAGGCGGAGCAGATGACCGAGCGGATGCGAATCTTTTCAGCGCTGGACAGATGCGGCTTGCTGATGTGATGCAGCTGCGATTAAGTTGCAGCCCATGGCAAAGACGTCATCGAAGAAGAATTCGAACTCGCCCCACGCCGGCGCAGGCGACGACGAATCCGCGCGCGGGCGCCTGCTCAGCGCCGCGACGCATCTGTTCTGCAAGAACGGCATCAACGCCACCGGCATCGATGCGATCATCGAGGAAGCCGGCACCGCGAAGACCACGCTCTACAAATTGTTCGGCTCCAAGACCAATCTCGTCAACGCCGTGCTGGAAAGCGAAGGCAAGCAGTGGCGCGAATGGTTCATCGGCGCCATGGAGCAAGGCGGCGGCGATGCGCAGGCGAAGCTCACGCGCATCTTTCCCGCGCTGAAGAGCTGGTTCGCGGAGGAGCGCTTCTACGGCTGCCCCTTCATCAACGCGGTCGGCGAGCACGACAAGGACGCCAAGCAGTTCCGCAACATCGCGCTGAAGCACAAGAAGATCGTGCTCGGCCACATCGAGAAGCTCGCCGGCGAGCTCGGCTCGACCGAGCCTGCGGTGCTCGCGCATCAGCTCGGCCTCCTCATCGATGGCGCGATCGTCGCGGCGATGATCTCGCGCGACCCGGGCGTGGCCGATACGGCGGCACTCACGGCAGGCCCCCTGCTCGGCCAGTCCAAGGCGAAGAAGAAGCGGGCGACGGAGCAGCTCGAGGCGGTGTAAGTCCGTAGCGACGGTTAGGGAAACGCCCTTCAGCGGTCACGCGGGTATTCGAATGGGGTGTCCGCTTCCAGTGGGTCAGCCAGGCTTACCGGCTCTCCGACCAGCGCACGCGTCGTGGCCGACAGAGGCGGCCCTTGCCGTGCCGGCTCCTTTGGGCGACACTGGCCATATTTCAGAGAACGTATTTTTCGAGAGGGCATCATGCCCGAGATACTGGAAGTCATGCTGTGGTGTGCCGCGCTTGCGACGTGGCTGATGCTTCTCTTCGCGTTCCTGGGCGATGCCTTGAAGCCGCTCACAAGGAGCATCCGTCGAGCGATCGAGGACGCATTCAAGCCCCATGTGAAGTGATGCCGTCTACGTTGCCCGGTCCAAGCTGAATCGGCCTGGCCCAGTGACGAAGATCAGCATCGCGCCTCCCATGATCGAGATGTTCTTCAGGAAATGGTTGTATTGACCAATCTGCTGCGCGCCGGCGGGATATTCCCAGTAGCGGTGTGCGATCACTGTCGCCGTCAGCACGAACACGAACATCAGAACCGCGCAGTAGCGGGTGCCGAAACCCAATATCAGACCAAGGGATATGAGGATCTCGACTGCTATGTTCGTGATGGTGAACAGCTCAGCTGCTGGAAGGTTCAGCGACCTGAAATAGCCCACCGAGCCGCCGAAATTGGATAGCGCTCCGTACGCGCTTCCGACGAATACCCACGCAAGCAGAATACGGCCGATCAAGATCAGCACGCCCGCTCTCCTTGTGGCGAACTCGTCGAGCGGCGGCGACTCAAAATGGGATTTCACTGAAAGAATCCCCCCTTGCTGTCCACGACCGGCTGGACACGTCCACGGCAAGAGCCAACCTAGCATGATTGGCGGATCGCACGAAGCGCTCAGACCGCGCGCAGGCCGAGCTGCCGCTCACGAGTGTCAGCGGAGTTGACGCATATTCGCGGGACATAGTGGAGTACGACGCGCCTTGAGCCTGCTGCTAAGGAGCGCGCGATCCGTCGGCCATCATCCCCGCAAGCCGCACCAGCTCCGCCTCGAGATCACGCTCCACATCCGCTGCGCGCATCTCCATCACCCGATAGTCCCGGGCCTCCAGCCAGGTCCGCCGGCCCACGCGGTCGGCCGCAATCGCCTCGCCCTCGCCCGGGTTCACCAGCTCGATCGCGATCCGGTGCGGAAACGAGACGAAGTCCGGGATGTGGCGGCCGACGGGGGTCTGGCGCTTGAACTGGCCAGCGAAGCGGCGGTCGCGGGTCAGCGCCTGCCACAGCAGGCGCTCGGCGTCGGTCGGGTTGCGGCGGAGCAGGCGGGCGAGGCCGCGCACGGTGGAGCCGCTGTCGGGCACGCCACCGCCCTGCCCATGCTCGGCCAAGAGCGCGCGCAGGCGCGTCGCCTGCTCGCCGTCGAGCACGCCGCCCTTGGCCGGGCCCTTGCGTCCCTCCGCGATCGCCATGATCACGCCGTGAAGGGTGTGCATGTCCTGCTTGGTCGGCTCCATCCGGGTGAAGATGTTGCGCAGGTTCACCAGCATGGTGTCGCGCTTCTCGGCCGGGCGCAGGAACTCGACCTTGTCGAGTTCGCGCACGAGATTGTCGAAGAAGGCCTGCATCTGGTGCTGCGAGGCGCGCTCGGAGCGTTCCGGCATGGCGTGGGGCAGCGCGCCCGAGGTCGCGCGCTTGAACCATTCATAGCCGACCAGCAGCACGGCCTGGGCGAGGTTGAGCGAGGCAAAGCCCGGATTGACCGGGAAGGTGATGATGCGGTTGGAGAGGCCGACCTCCTCGTTGGTCAGGCCCCAGCGCTCCCTGCCGAACAGGATGCCGCACCTGCCGCCGGTCGCGACGTGCCCGGCGATCTCGCCGGCTGCGGCTTCCGGCCCGACCACCGGCTTGGCCTGGTCGTGGGGACGTGCCGTGGTGGCGAACAGGAGGTCGAGGTCGGCGACCGCCTGCTCCACCGTGTCGAACAATTCGACCTTTTCCAGAATATGGTCGGCGCCGGCCGCGGCGCGCTGGGCCGCGATGTTGGGCCAGCCGTCCCTGGGGTTGACGATGCGAAGCCGGCCGAGAGCAAAGTTGCCCATGGCACGTGCGGCCATGCCGATGTTCTCGCCGAGCTGCGGCTCGACCAGGATGACGATGGGACCGTCGAGGGATAGACCCGCCTTGCTCTTGTCAGTCCCCGACATCTCGCTTCGCTTTCACACTGTCTCTCAAGGCCTTGGCCAGGCGCTCTCAGGAATCGATTCAAGCCGCGCCTTCCGGCCAGCCCCGTCCGCCTGTCGTTTGCCTGTCCTGACGAAATTCTCAAGGGAAATAACGACTTGGATTCGACTTTTGAATCTCGCTGGGAACGCGAGCCCCGGCCCGGCTGTCCGCTCCCCATCTGCGGAAGCTGGATGAGCTAAAAGTGCATAATCCCTTGGCTTTCGCCCGCCGCGCGGCGGTGCTAAGAGGCGGCGGATATTCCCGTGGCGCGCCAAAAGCGCCGTTCCCAAGAGGCTTCCCCGATCATGGCAAAAATCAAGGTATCCAATCCCGTCGTCGAACTCGATGGCGACGAGATGACCCGGATCATCTGGCAGTACATCAAGGACAAGCTGATCACCCCGTTCCTGGATGTCGAGCTGCTCTATTTCGACCTGGGGATGGAATACCGCGACCACACCAACGATCAGGTCACCATCGACGCCGCCGAGGCGATCAAGAAGGTCGGCGTCGGCGTCAAGTGCGCCACCATCACCCCGGACGAGGCCCGGGTGAAGGAGTTCAACCTCAAGCAGATGTGGAAGTCGCCGAACGGCACCATCCGCAACATCCTCGGCGGCGTGATCTTCCGCGAGCCGATCATCTGCAAGAACGTGCCGCGCCTGGTTCCCGGCTGGACCAAGCCGATCATCATCGGCCGCCACGCCTATGGCGACCAGTACCGCGCCACCGACATCAAGTTCCCGGGCAAGGGTACCCTCTCGCTGAAGTTCGTCGGCGAGGACGGCACCGTGATCGAGAAGGAAGTGTTCAAGGCGCCCGGCGCCGGCGTCGCCATGGAGATGTACAATCTCGACGACTCCATCATCGACTTCGCCCGCGCATCGTTCAATTACGGCCTGCTCCGCAACTACCCGGTGTACCTGTCGACCAAGAACACGATCCTCAAGGTCTATGACGGCCGCTTCAAGGACATCTTCCAGGAGATCTTCGACAAGGAGTTCAAGAAGGACTTCGACGCCAAGGGCCTGACCTACGAGCACCGCCTGATCGACGACATGGTGGCCTCGGCGCTGAAATGGTCCGGCGGCTATGTCTGGGCCTGCAAGAACTACGACGGCGACGTGCAGTCCGACACCGTCGCGCAGGGCTACGGCTCGCTCGGCCTGATGACCTCGGTGCTGCTCACGCCCGACGGCAAGACGGTGGAAGCCGAAGCCGCCCACGGCACGGTGACCCGTCACTACCGCGAGCACCAGAAGGGCAAGGAGACCTCGACCAACTCGATCGCCTCGATCTTCGCCTGGACCCGCGGCCTCGCCCACCGCGCCAAGCTCGACAACAATGCCGAGCTGGCGAAGTTCGCCAACACGCTGGAGAAGGTCTGCGTCGACACCGTCGAGGCCGGCTACATGACCAAGGACCTCGCGCTCCTGGTCGGCGCCGACCAGCGCTGGCTCTCGACCACGGGCTTCCTCGACAAGGTCGCCGAGAACCTGACCAAGGAGCTGGCGGCCTGAGCCGTCCGCAATTTCGCCCGACTGGGCCAGACATCATGAAGGGCCGCGCCAAAGCGTGGCCCTTTTTTATTTTGTTGCCCTCGCGCGGAGATGCGACCATGGCGATCAAGCCTGCCGTCCCCAGCCTGCTGTTGCTGGCCGCCATGGCCGGGCAAGCCAGAGCCGCCGATCCTCTCCCCGAGGCCATCGCGGCGCCGGGCGAGACCGTCGTGCTCAGCGTCCACGCCGAGGGCGCGCAGGTCTACGAGTGCAAGGCCGGCGCTGACGGCAAGCTCGCCTGGGTCTTCCGCGAGCCGATCGCGACGCTGCTGTCCGATGGCAAAACGATCGGCCGGCATTACGCCGGGCCGAACTGGGAGCTCGCCGACGGCAGCGCCGTGGTCGGCAGGGCCGTCGGCAACGCGCCGGGCGCGACGGCCGCCGATATCCCCTGGCTGAAGCTGGACGTCGCCTCCCACCGCGGCAGCGGCACCCTGGCGCCCGTCACCACGGTCCAGCGCATCAACACCCATGGCGGCGAGCTCGACGGCGCGTGCGAAAAGGCGGGTGAGTTCAAAAGCGCGCCCTACTCGGCGGATTATGTTTTCCTGAAGAAGGGCTGACCGCTCAGCGGTCGGCGTCGTTCTTCTCCGCCTGCGCCAGCTCGGCGAGCGCGAGGTCGCCGGTGTCGGCGAGCCGTGCCTTGGCGGTGGTGTGGACGTGGTCGGCGAGCGTCGGCATGCGCGCGATCAGGGCGTGGAAATCCTGGGCGTCGAGCACGAGCAGCCGGGTCTTGCGGGTCGCCGTCACCGTGCCGCTGCGTTTTGTTTTGTGCAGCAGCGCGATCTCGCCGAAGAAGGTGCCGTCGGCAAGCCGCACATGCTGGCTCGGCAGCGCGATCTCGACCTCGCCGGCGGTGATGAAATACATCGACGAGGCGACATCGCCCCGCCGCACCAGGATCTCGCCCTGCTCGATGGTGCGCGCCCGCAATAGGCGCATGATGTCGGCGATCTCCGCGGCCGACAGATGCGAAAACAGCGGCACCCGCGCCAGCATGCCCCAGGTGACGACGAAATCGCGCCGCTTCACCTCTTCGGCGAAGGCGGTCGAGATGATCGCGACCGGCAGCGCGATCATGGCAAAGCCGGCGATGATGGCGAAGGTGGAGACGAACTTGCCGAGCGGCGTCACCGGCACGACGTCGCCATAGCCGACCGTGCCGAGCGTGACGATCGCCCACCACATCGCCTGCGGGATGGTGCCGAGCTTGTCCGGCTGCACGTCGCGCTCGATGGCGTAGAGCAGCGATGCGAAGGTCAGCACCGCGCCGATCAGGATGACGATGCAGCCGATCAGCGCCCGCCGCTCGGCATGCACGGCCGCGAGCAGCGAGCGCATCGCCGGCGAATAGCGGATCAGCTTGAAGAACGGCAGCACGCCGAGCGCGGCCAGAGTCGCATGCCCGCCGGTGGCGAGCACGATTGCCGCCGGCAGGAACGCCATGAGATCGATGATGCCGAGTGCGGAGAAGGCGTAGCCGAGCCGGTCGGCCAGCGCCGAGCCCTTGCGCTGGGTGTGCCCCGCCACCGTCCACAACCGCGCCGCATATTCCAGCGCGAACACGATCACGGACAGGATGGTGATGGCTGCGAACAGCGTGCCGAACTGCGCATCGAGCTCCGGCAGCGAGGCGAGGATCATCGCGGCCACATTGAGCACGATGATCCCGATGATCAGCTGGATGAAGCGCGACCCGACCGAGTAGGCCAGCGGATCGTGCTCCAGCAAATCGTAGAGGCGATCCCGAAATTCGGGATCGCGGAGCCCACGTCCGCGCGGAACGGGGGCCATGGCGACTTAAGCGCCCGCCATCGCTTTTTCGATCGCGGTGAGCGCGGCCGCCGCCTTGGCGCCATCGGGACCGCCGGCCTGGGCCATGTCGGGCCGGCCGCCGCCGCCCTTGCCGCCGAGCGCCTCGGAGGCGACGCGCACGAGGTTCACGGCGTTGAAGCGCGCGGTGAGGTCCTGCGTGACGCCGACCACCACACCGGCCTTGCCGTCCTCGGTGACGCCGACGATGGCGACGACGCCCGAGCCGATCTGCTTCTTGCCGTCGTCGGCGAGGCTCTTGAGATCCTTCATCTCGATGCCTTCCACGGCACGTGCCATCAGCTTGACGTCACCGACATCGCGCACGCCGGCCGCGGCGCCGTTGCTGGCGGACGCGCCGCCGCCCATCGCGAGCTTCTTGCGGGCGTCGGACAGCTCGCGCTCGAGCTTCTTGCGCTCCTCCATCAGCGCTGAGATGCGCGCCGGCACGTCGTCGAGGGAGGTACGCAGCTCGTTCGCCGCGGTCTTCGCCAGCGCCATGGTTTCGTTCGCATGCCGGCGCGCGTAATTGCCGGTGAGCGCCTCGATGCGGCGCACGCCGGATGCAACCGCGCTCTCGCCCGTCAGCGTGATCAGGCCGATATCGCCGGTGCGCTTCACATGGGTGCCGCCACAGAGCTCGACCGACCAGCCGAGCGCGTTGGCGCCGCGCTCGCGCGCAGTCCTGCCCATCGAGACGACGCGGACTTCGTCGCCGTATTTCTCGCCGAACAGGGCGCGTGCACCGGCCTCGCGGGCCTCGTCGACGCCCATGATGCGGGTCGTGACCTCGTCGTTCTCCAGCACCACATCGTTGGCGATGTCCTCGACGCGGGCGAGCTCCTCCGGCGTGATCGGCTTCGGATGCACGAAGTCGAAGCGCAGGCGGTCCGGCGCGACCATCGAGCCGCGCTGGGCGATGTGGTCGCCGAGCACCTGGCGCAGCGCCTCGTGGATGAGATGCGTCGCCGAGTGATGGGCGCGGATCGAGGAGCGCCGCGAATGATCCACCTCGAGCTGCAGCGCGGTGCCGAGCCTGATTTCGCCGCTCTCCACCGTGCCGACATGGACGAAGAGATCGCCGAGCTTCTTCTGCGTGTCGGTGACGCGGAACTTGACGCCGCCCTCACCCGAGAGCACGCCGGTGTCGCCGACCTGGCCGCCGGACTCCGCATAGAACGGCGTCTGGTTGAGCACGATCGCGCCCGTCTCGCCGGCCTTGAGGCTGGCGACTTCATGGCCATCCTTGACCAGCGAGGACACCACGCCTTCGGCGCTCTCGGTCTCGTAGCCCAGGAATTCGGTCGCACCCAGCTTCTCGCGCAGCGGAAACCAGATCGCCTCGGAAGCCGCCTCGCCCGAGCCTTTCCAGGACTCGCGCGCCTTCACCTTCTGGCGCTCCATCGCGTCCGTGAACGCCGCCTGATCGACGCCGATGCCGCGCGACTTCAGCGCGTCCTGCGTCAGATCCAGCGGGAAGCCGTAGGTGTCGTAGAGCGTGAAGGCGACGTCGCCGTCGAACATGTCGCCCTTCTTCAGGCCGGCCGACTTCTCGTCGAGGATCGCAAGGCCGCGCGACAGCGTCTTGCGGAAGCGGGTCTCTTCCAGCCGCAGCGTCTCCTCGATCAGCTTTTCCGCGCGCATCAGCTCGGGATAGGCCTGGCCCATCTCGCGGACCAGCGCCCAGACCAGCCGGTGCATCAGCGGCTCCTTGGCGCCCAGCAGCTGCGCGTGGCGCATGGCGCGGCGCATGATCCGGCGCAGCACGTAGCCGCGGCCCTCGTTCGAAGGCAGCACGCCGTCGGAGACGAGGAAGGCCGAGGAGCGCAGATGGTCGGCGATGACGCGGAACGAGGCCACGGTCTGCTCGCTCGGCCCGGTGCCGAGCGCGGACGCCGTCGCATCGATCAGGTTCTTGAACAGGTCGGTCTCGAACACGCTCTCGACGCCCTGGAGGATGCAGGCCATCCGCTCCAGGCCCATGCCGGTGTCGATCGAGGGACGCGGCAGCGGCTGGCGCTCCTCCTTCGTCACCTGCTCGAACTGCATGAACACCAGATTCCAGAATTCGAGGAAGCGGTCGCCGTCCTCTTCCGGCGAGCCCGGAGGCCCGCCCCAGATGTGCTCGCCGCGGTCGATGAAGATCTCCGAGCACGGGCCGCACGGGCCGGTGTCGCCCATCGCCCAGAAATTGTCCGAGGTCGGGATGCGGATGATGCGGTCTTCGGAGAAGCCGGCGATCTTCTTCCACAGCCCCGCCGCCTCGTCGTCGGTGTGATAGACCGTGACGAGCAGCTTGTCCTTCTTCAGCCCGAATTCCTTCGTGATCAGCTTCCAGGCAAGCTCGATCGCGCGCTCCTTGAAATAGTCGCCGAACGAGAAATTGCCGAGCATCTCGAAGAAGGTGAGATGGCGCGCGGTGTAGCCGACATTGTCGAGGTCGTTGTGCTTGCCGCCGGCGCGCACGCATTTCTGCGACGTGGTGGCGCGCTGATAGGGGCGCTTCTCCACACCGGTGAAGACGTTCTTGAACTGCACCATGCCGGCATTGGTGAACATCAACGTCGGGTCGTTGCGCGGCACCAATGGCGAGGACGGCACGATCTCGTGGCCGTTCTCGGCAAAGAAGTTCAGAAAGGTCGACCTGATCTCGTTGACGCCGCTCATGTTCATCCAATCGGGTGTGCTGGGACCCGCTTCCTGCCATCCAAACCAGAGGTTAGGGCTGATATCTGCGGGCCAAAGCGCTTTTAGACAAGGCCTGCTTCAGTGTCCAGAAACTGTGCAAGGAGATCAGAGGGTTGCCGCAGGCGCGCAATCCCGGTTGAAAAGGCGAAACCGCCGCGTTGACAGGCTTGGCCGCCCTGTGGTCTGTAACCATCTATATCGTACGGCCACGTCGGGAGAGACCGGCTTTACTGCCGGCGCCGAAGGAGCAACCGCCCCGGAAACTCTCAGGCAAAAGGACCGCGTGGCTTTGACAGCATCTGGAAAGAGGCGCCGACGGGCCTAACAACCCGGGTGGCACCCGCCGACGGGATAATACTCTCAGGCACAGCGACAGATGGGGCTTCGACAGGTTGGCCCGGGGAATCGTCCCCGGGGAACCGCCGAGGACCCCTGTGATGCCAGCACCCGACGACCAGAAATCGCTCCGACAGACGCCCCTCCACGCCCTGCATGTGTCCCTCGGCGGCAAGATGGTGCCGTTCGCCGGCTATGACATGCCCGTGCAGTACCCTGCCGGCGTGCTGAAGGAGCACCTCCATACGCGCGCCGCGGCCGGCCTGTTCGACGTCTCCCATATGGGCCAGCTCGCCCTGCGGCCGAAGTCGGGCAAGGTCGCGGACGCCGCCCGCGCGCTGGAACGGCTGGTGCCGCAGGACATCGTGGCGATTGCACCGGGCCGGCAGCGCTACGCCCAGTTCACCAATGCGGACGGCGGGATCCTCGACGATCTCATGGTCGCCAATTTCGGCGATCACCTGTTCCTGGTCGTCAACGCCGCCTGCAAGGACGCGGACGAGGCGCATCTGCGCGCGCACCTCGCGGACGACTGCGTCATCGATTCTCTTGCCGACCGCGCGCTGATCGCGCTGCAGGGCCCGAAGGCGGAAGCGGCGCTGGCGAAATTGTGTGCAGGGGCGCCGTCCATGACATTCATGGATGCCGGCCCGCATGAGGTCGCCGGCATCAAATGCTTCGTCTCGCGCTCCGGCTATACCGGCGAGGACGGCTTCGAGATCTCCGTTCCCGCTGCCGACGCCGAGCGCCTGACCAGGACGCTGCTCGAAAACCCGGACGTGCTGCCGATCGGCCTCGGCGCCCGCGACAGCCTGCGGCTCGAAGCCGGACTTTGCCTGTACGGCCACGACATCGACACCGCGACCACGCCGGTCGAGGCCGCGCTGGAATGGTCGGTGCAGAAAAGCCGCCGCAGCGGCGGGGTGCGCGCCGGCGGTTTTCCCGGGGCCGAGAAGATCCTTGCGCATTTCGATAACGGCGCGTCCCGCCGCCGCGTCGGCTTGCGTGCCGAAGGCCGCGCGCCGGTGCGCGAGGGCGCGCTGCTGTTTGCGGATGAGGCCGCGGGCGAGCCGATCGGCAAGGTCACCTCGGGCGGTTTCGGCCCGAGCCTGAATGCGCCGGTCGCGATGGGCTACGTGCCCACGAATCTGAGCGCGCTCGGCACCAAACTCTTCGCCGAGGTGCGCGGCCAGCGCCTGCCGCTCGCAGTCGCCGCCATGCCCTTCGTGAAAAACACCTACAAACGCTGAGGACAAGACAATGACCACGACGCTGTACACCTCCGACCATGAATGGCTCGCGATCGACGGCGACATCGCCACCGTCGGCATCACCGATTACGCCCAGCAGCAGCTCGGCGACGTCGTGTTCGTCGAATTGCCCAAGGTCGGCCGGAGCTTGAAGAAGGCCGAAGCCGCCGCCGTCGTGGAATCGGTGAAAGCCGCCTCCGACGTCTACGCGCCTGTTACAGGCGAAGTGCTCGAGGCCAATGAGGCGCTCGCCGCCGAGCCGGCGCTGGTGAACTCGGATGCGCAGGGTGCGGCCTGGTTCTTCAAGATCAGGATGGCCGACAAGAGCGAGCTCGGCAGCCTCATGGATGAAGCCGCCTACAAGGCCCATACGGCGTGAGATGAGGCGCGATCTTTCCACATCGCCATGGCCGGGCTTGTCCCGGCCATGGCGGCGACGACAGAAGACCTAAAGCGAGGACCCATGATGACCGCGCACCGCAAATCCAACGGCGACACCGCCGCCTCTTTCGTTCGCCGCCACATCGGCCCGTCGGCACGCGACGTCACCGCCATGCTGGAGACCGTCGGCGCCAAGAGCGTGGACGCGCTGATGGCGGAGACGCTGCCGGCTTCGATCCGGCAGGCCGCCCCGCTCGATCTCGGCAAGCCCCTGAGCGAGACCGAGGCGATCGCGCATATGGGCGAGCTCGCAGCCCAGAACCAGGTCTTCACCTCGCTGATCGGCCAAGGCTATTCGGGCACGATCCTGCCCGCGGTGATCCAGCGCAACATCCTCGAGAACCCGGCTTGGTACACGGCCTATACGCCCTACCAGCCCGAGATCAGCCAGGGCCGGCTGGAGGCGCTGTTCAATTTCCAGACCATGATCTGCGACCTCACCGGGCTCGACGTCGCCAACGCCTCGCTGCTCGACGAGGCCACCGCCGCCGCCGAGGCCATGGCGCTCGCCGAGCGGCACTCGCAGGTCAAGGCGAAGGCCTTCTTCGTCGACAAGGACGTCCATCCGCAGACGCTGGCCGTGATGCGGACCCGCGCCGAGCCGCTGGGCTGGACCCTGATCGTCGGCGATCCGCTGACCGATCTCGACACGGCCGACGTGCTCGGCGCGCTGCTGCAATATCCGGGGTCATCGGGCGCGTTGCGTGACCTCAGGCCCGCGATCGCAGCACTGAAGGCCAAGGGCGCGCTTGCGATCATTGCCGCCGACCTGCTGGCGCTGACGCTGCTGGCCTCGCCCGGCGAGTTAGGGGCCGACATCGCGATCGGCTCGGCGCAGCGCTTCGGCGTGCCGATGGGCTATGGCGGGCCGCACGCGGCTTATATGGCGGTGCGCGATGCGCTGAAGCGCTCGCTGCCCGGCCGCATCGTCGGCCTCTCCGTCGATTCCCGCGGCATGCCTGCCTATCGCCTCGCGCTGCAGACCCGCGAGCAGCACATCCGCCGCGAGAAGGCGACCTCCAACATCTGCACCGCGCAGGTGCTGCTCGCCGTGATCGCCTCGATGTATGCGGTCTATCACGGCCCCGAGGGGCTCTCGCAGATCGCGCGCAGCGTCCACCGCCGCACCGCCGTACTCGCGAGCGGCCTGCGCAAGCTCGGCTTTGCGCCGCAGTCCGACACCTTCTTCGACACGCTCAGCGTTGATGCCGGCGCCGGGCGTGCCGAGATCGTCGCGCGCGCCGCGGCCGAACAGATCAATCTCGGCATCGGTGACACGGCGCTGCGCATCGCGCTCGACGAGACGACGACGCCTGCGACGGTGGAAGCGGTCTGGCGCGCCTTCGGCGGCACCTTCGCCTATGCCGAGATCGACGCCGGGACGCGGGAGGCGCTGCCGGAGACGCTGAAGCGCACCACCCCGTTCCTCACCCATCCGGTCTTCCATGCGCATCGCTCGGAGACCGAGATGCTGCGCTACATGCGCAAGCTCAGCGATCGCGATCTCGCGCTCGACCGCGCCATGATCCCGCTGGGATCCTGCACCATGAAGCTGAACGCAACCACCGAGATGATGCCGCTGACCTGGCCGGAGTTTGCGACGCTGCACCCGTTCGTGCCGCGCGAGCAGGCCGCCGGCTATCACGCGCTGTTCGCGCGGCTGGAGAAATGGCTGTGCGACATCACCGGCTATGACGCGATCTCGCTGCAGCCGAATTCGGGCGCGCAGGGCGAATATGCCGGGCTGCTGGCGATCCGCGGCTATCATGCCGCGCGCGGGGAGAGCCACCGCAAGATCTGCCTGATTCCCTCCTCCGCGCACGGCACCAATCCCGCTTCGGCCGCGATGGCCGGCATGGACGTGGTGGTGGTCGCCTGCGAGAAGAACGGCGACGTCGACGTTGGTGATCTCCGCGCCAAGGCCGAGAAGCATTCGAACGACCTCGCCGCGATCATGATCACCTATCCCTCGACGCACGGCGTGTTCGAGGAGCACATCCGCGAGATCTGCGACATCGTCCACGCCCATGGCGGCCAGGTGTATCTCGACGGCGCCAACCTCAACGCCCAGGTCGGCCTGAGCAGGCCCGGCGATTACGGCGCCGATGTCAGCCATCTCAACCTGCACAAGACCTTCTGCATCCCGCATGGCGGCGGCGGCCCGGGCATGGGCCCGATCGGCGTCAAGGCGCACCTTGCGCCGTTCCTGCCGGGTCATCCGGCAACACAAGGCGACGCTCCGGTCGGCCCGGTCTCGGCCGCGCCGTTCGGCTCGGCCTCGATCCTGACGATCTCCTACATCTACATCCTGATGATGGGCGGCGAAGGCCTGAAGCGCGCCACCGAGATCGCGATCCTCAACGCCAATTACATCGCAGCGCGGCTCGATGCGCACTTCCCGGTGCTCTACAAGAACGAGAGGGGCCGCGTCGCGCATGAATGCATCGTCGATCCGCGCGCGCTGAAGACGACCTCGGGCGTCACCGTCGACGACATCGCCAAACGGCTGATCGACTACGGCTTCCACGCCCCGACCATGAGCTTCCCGGTGCCGGGCACGCTGATGATCGAGCCGACCGAGTCGGAATCCAAGGCCGAGCTCGATCGCTTCTGCGATGCCATGATCGCGATCCGGAAGGAGATCGCCGAGGTCGAGGCCGGCCGCTTCAAGATCGAAGCCTCGCCCCTGCGCCACGCCCCGCACACCGTGCACGACATCGCCGACGACGATTGGAAGCGCGCCTACACCCGCACCGAGGGTTGCTTCCCCGACGGCGTCTCGCGCACCGACAAATATTGGTGCCCCGTGGGCCGCGTCGACAACGTCTACGGCGACCGCAACCTGGTATGCTCCTGCCCGCCGGTCAGCGACTACGCGGAAGCCGCGGAGTAGGACCCGACGGAGGTCTTTTAGGGTGGCAAAGCTCAGCGTGCCCACCACCTTCGTACACGTTGGAATGGTGGGCACGGCGCTTGCGCGCCTTTGCCCACCCTACCGGTCCTAGCCGTCGGGCCAACGCATCAGGCTTCCCGACCGGGCCACAAGGCTCTGGCAATGGGTGCTCGCAACCGTAAGCGCCCAGGCTTGTGATTCATTGATCTTGCCTTGGAGTTCAGCGAGCGCGCGCGCCTGCCAGTGCGCTCTCTCGCGTCCGAACGGCAAGGATTCGGTCTCCGAAGCGATTCCCACAAAGGGCAAGATATCGGGATCGTCTTCGAGGCGTGCCTTGAAGCGGTGCCCTGCTATTGTCCTCGCACCTTCTACCGGGGACGTGCTTCCAGAAAGTATGTCTTTCGCCGTCTCAATGATGATCCGGCGAACAGCGATGACCTCGGATTGGTTCCAACTCACGGCGATCCCGGCCTCAACAACTGATCCGGTATCTCTTCTATCACCAAACGAAACGGGCGCCGATGACGTCGGCAACTCAACGTCCTCAGCGCCCGCTCCTCGCGAAAAACTTTTCGTTGGTCGAGGCTTACTCTTCCGCCGGCTCCTCGCCGTCGGCGTCGCGCTCGGGCGTGCCGGCGAGAATCTGCTCGGCGATCAGGCCGGAGTTCTGACGGATCGAGGTCTCGATCTTGGCGGTGATATCGGGATTGGCCTTCAGGAATGCCTTCGAATTCTCGCGGCCCTGGCCGAGGCGCTGGCTGTCATAGGAGAACCAGGCGCCGGACTTCTCGACGATGCCGGCCTTGACGCCGAGATCGAGGATCTCGCCCATCTTGGAGACGCCCTCGCCGTACATGATGTCGAACTCGACCTGCTTGAAGGGCGGCGCCAACTTGTTCTTCACCACCTTGACGCGCGTGGTGTTGCCGACCACTTCGTCGCGCTCCTTGATCGCGCCGATGCGGCGGATGTCGAGGCGGACGGAGGCGTAGAATTTCAGCGCATTGCCGCCGGTCGTGGTTTCGGGCGAGCCGTACATCACACCGATCTTCATGCGGATCTGGTTGATGAAGATCACCATGGTGTTGGACTTGTTGATGGAGGCCGTGAGCTTGCGCAGCGCCTGGCTCATCAGGCGGGCCTGCAGACCCGGCAGCGCATCGCCCATCTCGCCCTCGAGCTCGGCCTTCGGCACCAGCGCCGCGACCGAATCGATCACCATCACGTCGACCGCTCCCGAACGCACCAGCGTGTCGCAGATTTCCAGCGCCTGCTCGCCGGTGTCGGGCTGCGAGATCAGGAGTTCGTCGATGTTGACCCCGAGCTTGCGGGCATAGACCGGGTCGAGCGCGTGCTCGGCGTCGATGAAGGCGCAGATGCCGCCCTTCTTCTGCGCTTCCGCCACCGTGTGCAGCGCCAGCGTGGTTTTGCCCGAGGATTCCGGCCCGTAGATCTCGACGATGCGCCCCTTGGGCAGGCCGCCGATGCCGAGCGCGATGTCGAGCCCAAGCGAGCCGGAGGACACCGCCTCGATGTCCATGGACCGGTCGTTCTTGCCGAGCTTCATCACCGAGCCCTTGCCGAACTGGCGCTCGATCTGCGAGAGCGCGGCGGCCAGAGCTTTACTCTTGTCCATGGAAGATCCTTCGACGATACGCAGGGCAGTTGCGGACATTGGGTCGTGCTCCTTATGGCGAGGATTCGCGTGAGGGACAAACAATTGGCGAGGCAGCTCGGCGATAAAAGCAATGTACCCTATTTGTTCCAGGTTCGCAATATGTTCTTTTGCGGAAGATGCGGGCATTGGCTGCAACCTTCCGCCCGAAACGCGGCGAGCCTGGTGTCGCAATTCTGGTGTAGCAACGGACGAAGCGCGCACGTCGGAGATCATTGAGTGCACCGGCATTTAGCCACGCGCGCGACTGTCCCAATTCCCCGCAGCGGGCGTCAATCGCGAAGGGCCGCTGTTCTGGGACAACGGCCCCTCATGCGTCCGGGTTTCAATGATTCCGAAATGAAATGGCTTAGCCAGCCCCGGATTGCCATTTTCTCCCGGTTTGCAAATCCCTGCCACAACAAACGTGAATCGTATGACAACGCGCTCGCCGAAACGATCAACGGTCTCTACAAGGCCGAGGTGATCCATCGGCGCGGACCATGGCGCAACTTCGAGGCCGTCGAGTGCGCGACCTTGGAATGGGTGGACTGGTTCAACAATCGGCGGCTCCTGGAGCCCATCGGAAACATTCCGCCGGCCGAAGCCGAGAAACGCTGCTACGCCATGCTGGGACAACCGGCCATGGCGGCATGACTAAAACCAAACAGCCTCCGGCAATCCCGGGGCGGTTCACCTCTAGTAATATCTAGCTACTTGCGTGGTTGTCCCGTGAAGCGGAACCACAAATGACCGACCAGTGATAGGACTATGGCGGTCAGAACTATCGGGAGCCAGATCGACGTGGTTATGATGAACAAGGATATGATGACCACACGTCCAAAGACCGATTCGCTGACCGGATGCTTAAGACGAGCGAAATAGGCGTAGATAATAAAGATGGTGGCTGGCGCCATCCACACGGCGACAAGCACCAGCAACAGGTCAATGAGTTGGCCCGCATAATGGGGTATGAGCGCACCTCCTGACAACGTCGGCGCGAATTGATGTTACCGCTTCGAGAGACTCGGCAATTGCCGAAGAGAATTGGTCTTCGCGCGCGTTCGCGTGCATCTATACGCTCGGCGCCGCTGTCCCTGGGCGGTACCCAAAGTCATCCGAGACCGCACAGCATGCGAATCGCTGTTTTAGAGCTTTTCAACGCGCGCTCGTTGAGATGGCTCGCGCAAGAGCTCGTCCAATGCAATCATAACCATCACTGGTGTTGTGCAATCCGTCCCACGTCACAAGCGCGCTTTGCGGAACTCCGGCATTGATCGAGTTACGCATCAGCGCAAAACGAGAGAATAGACCGACCCGTTCCTGCTTCGCGACATCGGCGATGATGCCCTCCATCGTTGAGTAGCTTGCGGAAGCGAGCACCTGAGGCGCATATTGCAGATCCATCAGCACGACATCGGCAAACCCCGCCTTAAGTGCCCTTACCCCTTCAAGAACGCTTCTTTTGAGCCCTTGGTCCGGCCGGCCACCCCAGGCGACGTCATTAGTACCCAATTGCCAGATAACGAGATCAGGAGTGTGCGCGAAAACGTCACGCTCGAACCGCGCGATGTTGTTCGGAATCGTATCGCCGACTCGACCGCTGTTGACGACCTCGATCGTTGCGTTGGATCTAAGCCTCGAGAGTTCTCGGCGCATCACCTGTGGGTACGTGGCCGCGGACCGAAGTACCCAGAGCCCCACCGTCGACGATGATCCGATCGCGACAATCCTTAGCGGCTCACCAGATCTCAAACGCGCCGCTGTGCGGGGCAGTTGTGCGCCCAGCGAAACATCCAAATTTGCAGCAAGGCATCTCTCGCCGGATGATGCCTCGTCCTGCGCTTGAGAGGGCGCTGTGCTGGACAAACCGACAATCACGGCAGCACCGATCGACGCTATTGTTCGAGCGGTTCGGCTTATGCGTGGCAGAACAAATCGACCCATGTTTCCCAATAACTGGTCGATTCTCTCTTGACAACCCTTGGCTTCAACCGTCTGTTTTTGATTGCAGGGCGATTGACGCGTGGGGAGCGAGCGGCACGCATGAGTCCGGGGATAAGACAATGTCCGGCAAGCCTGTAGCGAAACGGTTGGTATTCCATATCGGCGGTTATGATCCAATCACGTCGCATGTCAGCGCGCAACGACGCTTTGTGCGCGAAATTGCGAGGTTCCAACGTACCTGGTCAGTGAAAGCGGCCGTTGGCGGTTTGCATGATACCGCCGACCAGATACGATGGAATGTGACGACAGCTGGCCCCGATTGGCTCGTCGAAACCGATTACCGTCTGGTCCGATGGCACGACGTAATTGAGGCCTTCGGGCGTCGAAGCATCGTCTCACGCATTTCCGTCGGAACTCTTGCGTTTCTGGATTTCGTTTTGACCGGCACTCTTTGGCGGTACTTGCTGACCAACTGGCGCTATGCACTGTTCTTTCTCTATCCATTGGTCATGTTCGGACTGCTCATCGCTGCCGCCTTTTTGATTGGCGCAGTTGCATTCAAGATCACTGGATCCATTCCTATCGCTGCCGGTGGCGGCTTCTGCGGAATCGTAGCCGTTCTGGCGGGCCCGTGGCACTGGCTCCGCCTGGGCGCCTTGTTCGATGATTGGATTTTTTCTCGCGAGTATATTCGATGCGGAAATACGGAAATTGAGCAGAGACTAAACAGATTGGCCGCCGAGCTCGTGGCCGCGGCGCGCAGCTCTGCCGCAGACGAGATTTTGGTCATAGGGCACAGTCTTGGCGCGGTACTTGCCGTTGACCTACTTGATCGCGCCTTGAGGCTGGCCCCTGCGCTCGATTGGAACAAAACTCCCGTGACATTCTTGAGCGTTGGATCATCCATACTCAAGATCGGCCTGCACCCGAAGGCAACTCGCTTTCGCGCGGCTATGGAACGCGTCGCCAATTCACGCGCGATCTTCTGGGGCGATTATCAGGCCCTCATCGACCTGTTGAATTTTTACAAAAGCCGGCCGATGGCCGAAATGGGATTGTCGACAGAAAACGAGGCGATCGTCAGGGTCGTGAGACTTAGTCGAATGCTTGACGACGACATGTATCGACGGATCCGCTTCGACTACTTCCGCTTGCACTGCCAGTTTGTCAGCGGAAATGATAAGCGAGCATCGTATGACTACTTCATGCTGACTTGCGGACCTATTTCAGCCAAATCCCAGACGCTCGCGCCGGATGGCGCCGTGTCGATGATAGCTGACGACGGAGGACTTATTGCAGGCGCGCCGCTATCAGGAAGCGAACTGCCAGGTATTCCGGGCGCGGCAGCCTAGTTCAAATGACGCCCACCACTTCGAAAATCATCTTCGTTGCATTGGCGATCGGCTGGTACGTTATACGTTATAAGTACGCGCGGCGCTCTCGCCGTGCCAGGATCGTGTGGAGCGCTCGCGGCCCCTTGGAAATTGCTCTCCTGCTTACATCTCTCTCGGGACTCGGACTTGTTCCGCTCGTCTACGTAGCGACAGGAATGCCTCGTTTCGCAGATCACGGCTTTTATCCCTCGTTGGCCTGGTTGGGATCTTTCTTCGCTGTTGCGGCTTTGGGCGTGTTTCACCTGACACACCGTGCACTCGGCCGGAATTGGTCGATAAGCCTCGACGTGCGGGAGAACCATGAACTCGTGACGGAAGGAATTTACCGGAGAGTTCGACACCCGATGTATTCAGCATTTTGGCTGTGGGCTATCGCCCAGACATTGCTGCTGCCTAATTGGATCGCCGGTTTCGCGGGCATTGCCGGCTTCGGGATTTTGTTTTTTGGCCGTGTTGCAAGAGAAGAGCGAATGATGCTGCAGACGTTTGGCGACAGCTACCGCGAGTATATGGCGCGAACCGGCCGGGTCTTCCCGCGGATACTCTGAGGCAGGTTAGGGCACGTCTGTTGTGCCCACGAGAGTGATTTGGAACCAGGCGCCTCATTTGCGTGCCATTTCCGCAACATAGGGTAGAAAAAGCTGTCGGAACCGCGGACTCCCGTTGGTGTCGTGGCGAGTGTCAGGTTATTTCTATGCGCACCAGGTGAATTCCAATCGCTCCCGAACAAATGGAGAGACCCGATGCTGAAATTCGTTGTACTTGGAATTGCTTCGTTGGCCTTCGTGGGAACCGCAGCTGCTGCCGACCTGCCACGGCCTCAGCCGGTTGCCGCCGCCCCCGCGCCGGTTGGCAAAGCTCCGATCGGCAAATATCCCGTGGGGAAGAGCCCGGTGGGCAAATATCCGGTTGCCGCCCCGGCCCCGTTGGTGACCAAGGGTTGATCTGACTATCTATTCCCACGCCAGCGGCGTTCGTCTGGGGTGGCAGGCTACCTGTGGCATCGGATCTTGGATCCAAGAGGATTCGTAGATGGCGGGAATGATTCGGAAATATCCGGGTCTAGAGCTGCTTGCAAAGGCCGCCATGTTGGCGGCCTTTGTGGGCCTGGGGACCGGGTTCAGTAGCGCACAACCCCTCGTGGCGCGTACCGACCAGCAGCAACGGGACGCTCTCCCCAGTTCGGCGACGAAGCATGCGGAGAGCATGGCTGCTGCGCCGGGAGCCCGGCCGACCACATCAGATGTAAAGCCAGTTCGAAGAGCTGCCGTCACGGGTCCCTACTACGTTGATTTTCGGGCCCGAACGGCAGCAACGTACGGTCATGCATTCGTGTGGTACGGAAAGACGAGCGAAAAGCAGGTCGAGGTCGCTGGTCTGGCTCCGGCCGGCGACGAGATACCCTACCTCCTGGGACACCTCATATTTGTCCCCTCTGAGACGGGTGCGAGCTATGGTGATCTTGACGAGCAATATCTGACGGCCAGCTATCGCGTTTATTTGAATGAGGCCGATGCCAAGAAGGTCTTTGCTCATATCAAGCACCTGCAGGAGACTTCGCCGCTGTGGAATGCAGCAACGACCAACTGCACTGCTTTCCTCGGCCGCATAGCGACTTTCATGGGCCTCAACGCTCCGTTTCATCTGCTAAAGCCTGAGGAATACGTCAACAAACTCAGAGAGCTGAACGGGGGGCGAAAAACGGTGCAGCTTGAATCCGGTCGAGGCTAGAATCCTCGGACCGAGTTTATCTCTGGTTTTCCTCGCTGCCTCGCTTGGTTGATGAATGGCCGGGAGATCATGAGAACGTCCGGGCGCTGCGCAGCCAGGCAGTCCCACCTCCGCATGGCCATGGCAAAGTTCTTGTTGGAAACCGTTCTGAGGATGAAGTCCTCCTTGGCGTAGTTGAGGAAGGTTGTCGTCGCAGGCGAGGTTCACCGCTTAGGCAATCTGCGTCGAGGCCGAGCATCAATATCAATCGACCTGTGCACGTCGCGTACACGGCCGGATAATGGATGCTCTCTGCGTTGGATCGGGACCTGTACCATCAGCACGCTTGTTGATTTGCGATCATGATCGCGGCGTAGCCGACCTTTGCGGCGGTGACGGCGTGTAAGGCTGCGTGTTGTCAAGTCGACAAGCGCTCTTTCGGCTTTGTGGAAATGGAAGAGATGAGTTCACGTCGCGCGTATTGAGCGCGGTGGATCAGACGGCTTTTTTGAGCTAAGCCGTCTGAGCCGCCTGGAACGGCGCGGGCGGCCACTCTATTGCGGCATACTGAATGCAGTAAGCTATCGCGCCGCTGTTCGGGGGACGCGGATGCGGGTTCATGTTATTGTTGCCGGCCTAATCCTAGCGGTCATCGGGAAGGCCAGCGCCACGGTTGTCGATAAAGCAACCGACGCGCAAAAGTCTTGCGAACTGCTTGTTCAGAACTCGTTCCGCAATCAGGACGAAGCTCGATCCGCCGGCGTATGTGAGGGAATGATCGAGACTGCGATGCTCTTTTCACCAAATCTGCCAGCCAACGTGCGTGCATGCCCCCCCGCGCAAGGCAGCCCCTTGCAAAGTGCCAAGGTTTTTCTGGCGTATCTTGATAACAATCCGGATCGAGCGAGTGAGCCGGGGATCACCGTCGCCATCGAAGCATTCAGAGATGCCTGGCCCTGCCATGGGGACGATGCCGGGTCGTCCACCGGAACTGGACCGAAGAAGCGTGCCCCCAAGAAAACCAAATAGAACGCCTATCTGCGGCCAGTGATGCTAGCCTTGCGGTCCGCGAACGTTCACGTCGGGCAATGCACACCGTTGAGGTGCGCGAACTGAACCGCAGTGCACACCTCCACAACCAGCACCCAACGCCTTATCAGCAAGCGAAGCGCGTCTGGAGCAACATGGTTGGCCGCCCGTCAACGAAGTCGTTCGGGTCGCGAGGTCCGCAGGGTGCAAAATCAGCTGATCGAGGAAGAAGACAAGCTTGGCCGAGATTGCGCTCAACTCGCGTTCGTCGAAAGCAGGGCTGCGACATGCCGTGCGCGCGCCGACCGGCAAAGGCGATTGATGGATTCATTCGCCCTGGTTCGGACGATTGGGTGCAGGCCGAAAGGCTGCTCGTCAATTTCGAATCGCCTGCCCGGTTCGTCGAGAGCTTCTGTCGCCGGATGCGCCGCAGAGTGAACGATCATTCCCTTCGAGAGCGGCCGGAGCCGCATTGACGGAGTTCCGAGATTCATTTCGGCGTCCCAGTTCGCCTTGTGCGCACAACTGAACAGACGCGGATCCGTTTATGGATCCTAATGGATCATCACCGCGCGGATCCCGGGCACTGTCGGTGACGAGGACGCCGATCGCGCTCCCGCCTTCCTCGCATGGATATGAGAACGCCATGTTCAAGCGGCGACGTTTCAAGCAACAGCTGACCCTCCAGGACCGGCTTTCCGCGTGGGTGAAGCAGGTCCAGCAGCAGGCCTCCAGGCTTCCACCGGGGGCCGAGCGAGATGCCCTCCTCAAGAAGGCCCGCCAGGCCGACGTCGCCAATCATCTGCACGACTGGGTCAAATCACCCGGGCTTCAACCACCGAAATAGCCGGCAATCGGTGTTGCTCTTCGGGAACGAAGGCTGCCGCGCATCAAGGGCGCGGCCGGTGCGCCGTCATGTTTCCGCAATCCTGCGGCACCGAACCTTTTCGCGGTCTCCGGCCTTCTTTGGGATGGGACCGCAACTCTGGGGACCCCGGCCATGACGGACAACGACACGCAGCACGATGCGATCAGACGCAATCCCCTGCTGGAGGCAGCGCAGAAAGAGATGGTCAAGTTCGAGCGCAAGGAAAACGAGTTCCGCAGGAAGGACCGTGAAGAGCGCGCCGCCGAGCTCCGCCTGCCCTTGAACGAGATCAAGATCCACTAGAGCCTGATCGGAAAAGTGCGCAGCGGCTTTCCGAAAAGATCACACTTGAACAACGACCGAAGGCGCGATGACGATTCATCCTGATCGCATCGCGCTTGAGGTCCGCCTGGGATCGGGTTCGGGGTGGACCGAGGCCGTCCCCTATCGGCAGCAGACGGCGGTCGGTCCGGGGCGACCGCCTGCCGATCTCGATCCGGGCATCGCGGATGCGTGGCCGATGAAGGCGCTGCGTGCAGATTAAAGGTATCTAATTACTACCAACAAGCTATTGGCGTGTCGATGAAATTTCCAGGCACCCTACTGTGCATGGGGTTGTTTTCCAGCTTTTGAAAGTCGAGGCGTGCCTGGCGCCACCCAACCGGACGGGCACAGCCGCCGTCACCCGGCTCGCAAACCCGCCTACAGCAGCGCCAGCAGCACCAGCCCAATCACCAGCACTACGAAGCCAGCCGCCGTCGCGGCGGCAAATGACCGCTCTACGTTATCCATGATGCCACCCCGTTGTCGGCGGGCCACGTTTCCCCCATGGCCGCGCCGAACGGCTAAAATCTTGCCGACGGGTGTGTCGGCAGTGGTGCGAACGGATGTCGAAATTGGGACGGGTGCGCGGTCAGTCTGCGGCCGTTCGAGCGCGACCTCACGTGCCGAGCGCTACGGCGCTTTTTCAAGCCTGCCGACTGGCTCGCGGGTCCCTCTCCTCCCGGGTCAGACGCAGCGAGAAGGCGCGAATCGCAGGCGCCGCCAGCAGCACGATGGGCAGCATCGCAGCCCATGCGATCAGCCACGACACCATCCAGTGCCGAACGAAGATCATCGGACTGTCTGCGGGCAGGCTGGCGATTCCCGCCGCGACCAGCGAGGTCAGTCCGGACTGGATGATGCCGAAGACGAAATGGGAATAGCGGCGGGGAATGCCGAGCATGAGTATCCCTGGGTGCTGCCCCATCAGGCAAGCAAGGCACATGCCGTCGGGGATCGGGGAAGCCTCGCCGGGAACCGGCATGCAGCCACGCCTTGACCCGTCGCCCGGGTGCAACCTGAACGGAGTTCAGGAACTCTGTTCAGGGTCGGAGAACCACGGAGCTCCCGCGCCCATTTGCGCGCCGCAGCCCGCCAATGGTCCCGGGCAGTCCGTAGCCGCCCGGGATTGATCCGACGGTGGTTTGGGATTGGACTGCGCGCGCCCAGGGCCTTGGGGGACGAGGCTCCATGCGCGCGATCGGTGCCTGCCATGCCGCTCTATTTCTTTCGAATCCGCAACGGCCGTTATTCCGGCTGCGCCGACCAGGCGACGGAATTTGCCAATCGCGATGCGGCCTGGAAGGAGATGACCAGCGTCTGCGCCGACATGACCGCCGGCATTGCCCGCAAGCTCCAGGAAAATTCCGAATGGCAGATGGAGCTGCTGGACGAGGCCAAGGAGCCGGTGTTCCGGATCCGCATCGTTGCCGAAACCTTCGACTAGCAAGGACTTTGGATCAGGCCGTGTCAGTCCGCGCTGGGCAGCCGGCGCATGGTGAACTCGATGTCGCCGCCGGGCAGTTCGCGCCAGGTCTCGACCGCACTCATGTAGCCGGCCTTGGGGTAGCGGGCGAAGAAGGCCTGCGCCCTTTCCCGCGCCGCCGCGCGCGGCAGCGTGAAGGTCTCGCGCAGATAGCCGTCACCAGCCGCCTGGCCCGGCTTGCCGGCCATCTTGCGCCGGCGCGCCATCCGCTCGGCGAGATCCCGCGGACGATCGGCCATGTCCTGTCCTCCTCTACGCGCTCCGCTCTCAGCCAAATGTAGGGCGCGGGCCGGATCAAGAGGAGTCCTGTCCGAAGGCCTCGTGTCGCCCCCGGACGGGCTGCGGTCAGTTGGCGGCAGTGCCGCTCTTGGTCTTCTTCGGCGTACCGGTGACGGCCGATGCCTTCGGTCCCGCCGGCTGCTTCGGCGGATCGGAGCGCATGCCGCCCCAGGGATCGTTGGACGCCTTGGAATCCGGAATCTTCTTCAGCGTTTCCTTGTAGGCCTTTTCACGCTCGGCTTCGGCGGCCTTCTCCTCCGGGGTCTTGCTCGGGGCATCCTGCAGCAAATTGAGATTGGGCATTTGCGCGTAGGCAGGTCCCGCCAGCACGGCCAGCACCGCGGCCAAACGGAAAAGCTTCATCATCTACTCCTTGATCATCCAGGCGCGCGGATCGCTCGCGCCGTGTCATCCTTGTCTCAGCCCGGTCGCAACCTGAGGCCGCTCAAGGCCGCGTGGGCCCGCTAGAGCCGATCCGATCTGCACGATTTGGGGGCATGCAGCCAGTCGTCCCAGATCGGGCCGCATTTGGTGCACCCGCTCAGCGCGAGACCGATCGCGACCATGCCAACGACGAGGACACACCGACGCAACATCATCCACCCGTACCCAAGCAGGGCATCATACCGGGCCAAGTCAGGCAATTTCAAGCCGACGGGACCGGCGCGAGACCGGGTGACTTTGCCGCGCCGATGCGCGCACAATGAGACGAAACACCCGGCAACACAGGAGAGCGCGACAGCAATGCAAATGCAGCCAGAAGCCGAGTTCGGCCTCGCCGACGCCCGCCGCATCCTCGGCGAGGTCTTTGCGCCCTGGGTCCAGGATCTCAACCTCGCGGTCGAGCGCATCGAGCACGCGCAGCCGGCTGACGTGCCGGACTGGCAGCCGGGCGCGCTCCTGCGCATGCCGTTTTCGGAGCGACTGTGCCGGAACGGCGGCGTGGTCTGCGGCCAGGCCCTGATGGCGCTTGCCGACACCGCCATGGTGATCGCGATCCTCGCTGCCAACCGCGGCTACCGCCCCATGACCACGGTCGACCAGACCACGCATTTCATGCGCGCGGTCTCCTCAATGGACGTGCTGGCGGACGCGCGCGTGGTGCGGCTCGGGCGCACCATGAGCTTTGGCCGCGTCACGCTGCTCTCCGCCGCCGACAGCAAGCCGGTCGCGATGGTGTCGAGCGCGTTCGCGATGCTGCCGGGGTGAACGCTCTCCGCTTCGCTGTCGTAAACAAAGTCTGAAGCACTGCGCAAGTAGCGCCAGTATTGAGTTTAGTTCAATGTAATTTCTATGCACTAATTCACAATCATCAGCAGGACCTGACGCGGATGATCGAGAAGCGCGCATCGCAACGTCACCGTGTTTTCAAAGGTGGAACGATCACCTTCGAAAACGGCGGCATCGCTTGCACGGTGCGAAACATGTCGGCAGGCGGCGCGGCGATCGACCTGGACGCCCCCGTCATGCTGCCGCAATCGTTCGAGCTCTCGATCACGCGCGACCGTTTTGCACGGCATTGTCGCACGGTCTGGCGCAGCGACAAGCGCGTCGGCCTCGCCTTCGTGTAGTCGTGCACACGGTGTGAATGAGCGTTCGCATCGTACGCGCGATGCCGCAAGAAGTCGTCCGCCGGGACGATCGATCATGCGCGACCAAGGCGACGGCGCCTCGCGGCTTGGCCGCGCTACAAACAATGGGAGTGCGCGCGCGGCCGAAATCAAACCGGCAGGTCCGCAAGCCTCACTTCATTTCGGCTTCTTGGCAGCTTCGCTCGGGCGGGCGCCGCCCCACGGGTCGTACTTGTCCTTGGGCTCGGGAATGCGCTCGAGCGCGGCCTTGTAGGCTTTCTCGTCGACCTTGGGCGTGTTGTCCGGCTTGGCTCCGTCGTTAGGCTGGCGCCGGCCCTGCGCCTGCGCCGAGGCAGCCGTCAGTGCCAAGACCGTCGCCGCTATGACCAAAATCCTCATCGGTGCAATCCCCCTCATGTGGGGTACAAACTAGCCCGCAATCGCGGAATAGCAAACGCCCACGGCTCCGCCCCTTCAGCAAGTTTTGATTGGCGCGGACTTCGTCGGATCGCATTCGTACCTATTTGTCGGTCCGCAGGGGACCTTCACGGATGTTGCGGATTATTTCTCATGCAGCGCTGCTCGGTGGCGCGCTTGGTCTCGGTGCTTGCGGCTTTGCCGACAGCCGTGCACCGGTGCCGGAATTCATGCGCATGAAGGAGGCGGAGCAGCCGCCGCCCGAAGCGCCTCCCGACGTCAAGCGCTTGGTGCGCGAGCAGATCGACGTCGTCTTTCTCGCAACGTCCTATCCGCGCGAGGTGCACGTCGCCCCGCCCCGTCGCGAGGTGCGAGGAACGGGCTGGACGGCGTGCGTCCGCGCGCAGCTCACCTCCGCGACCGGCACGCCGCTCGGTGCCCAGACCTACGTCGTGACGATATCCGGCGGCAAGATCGTGGACCGCCGCCGAGCGGAAGAGGACGACATCTGCCGGACGGAGTCCTACGAGCGGATCTAGGAACCCCTTGATGTGCGGTTCCGGGAAAAACAAGCATCTCTGCGGGAACGATCACAGCCTCCCCTTCTTGTTACCGCCGAGGGCAGTCTCGGAGGAGGACATGATGAGGACGTTTACGATGGCCCTGGTGGCGGGCTTCGGCGCTTTGGCAGCCGCGTCGGGTGCGAAGGCTTCCGATATCTACACGACCAGCGAATACACCAATCCGGATCTCGTCCAGCAGGTGCGGCTCGTCTGCGACGACGCCGGCCGCTGCTATCGCACGCGCGGCGGTTCACGCGTGATCGTACGCGATTCCTACAACTACATGCCGCGCGACCGCTATTACGAGCGCCGGACCTATCATCGCCATTGGGACGACGGCCCGCGCGCCGGAGTCGGCATTCGTGCGCCTGGCGTGAGCGTCGGGGTCGGTGTCGACGACCGCTGGTAATCGATCAACGATGAGCGGGACCGGACGAGATGAATCGCCCGGTCCCGTTCGCATCATCGTGTCAGGCGACCGGCAACTATACGGCTGCCGATTGTTGCTGGAACTGCTCGTAGGCCGCGATCGCGTCCGCGGCGTACATCAGCGACGGCCCGCCTCCCATATAGACGGCCATGCCGAGCGTCTCCTCGATCTCCTGGCGCGTCGCACCGAGCCTGACCAGCGCCTCGGTGTGAAAGCCGATGCAGCCGTCGCAATGCGCGGCGACGCCGATCGCCAGCGCGATCAATTCCTTGGTCTTCTTGTCCAGCGCGCCGTCGCGCGTGGCGGCCTGAGCGAGTAAGGCAAATCCCTTCATGGTGTCGGGAATGTCGCTCCGCAGCTTCTTCAGATTGGCCGAGATGTTCCTGGTGATATCGACGTAGTCCTTGTCCATCGGTTCCTCGCTAGCTGGATCTGGCTGTGGGTGGAGCCTCTTCGCGCGGCGCGCGCAAGGCGATATAGATCGCGGGAATCACCAGCACGGTGAGCAGCGTTGACGAGGCAAGCCCGAACAGGAGCGAGATCGCCAATCCCTGGAAGATCGGATCGAGCAGGATGGTTGCAGCCCCGATCATGGCCGCGAGCGCGGTGAGCAGGATCGGCTTGAAGCGGACGGCACCGGCTTCCAGCACTACGTCGCGCAGCGACTTGCCCTCGGCGCCGCTGTGCCGGATGAAGTCGACCAGCAGGATCGAATTGCGCACGATGATGCCGGCCAGCGCGATGAAGCCGATCATCGAGGTCGCGGTGAACGGCGCCCCCAGGAGCCAGTGCCCGATCAGGATGCCGATCAGCGTCAGCGGGATCGGCGTCAGGATCACGAGCGGCAGACGGAAGCTCCTGAACTGGGCGACGACCAGCACGTAGATGCCCAGGATGGCTGCGCCGAAGGCCGCCCCCATGTCGCGGAAGGTCACCCATGTGATTTCCCATTCGCCGTCCCACAACAGCGTCGGACGCGACTCGTCCGACGGCTGGCCGTGCAGGCTGATCGCAGGCTTCGGCAGCTTGCCCCAGTCATGGGCATCGACGCGATCGGCGACCGCGAGCATGCCGTAGAGCGGCGCCTCGAAGCGCCCGGCAAGCTCGGCCATCACCATGTCGGCAAAGCGGCCGTCGCGGCGGAAGATCGTCGGCGAGCCCTCCTCCATGGTCGCCTTCACGACCTGACCGAGCTCGACCACCGTCTTGCTGCCGGGCAATGTATTGGCTGGCACCGGCGTGGAAGCCAAAGCCTCGTCCCAGACCAGGTCGCGCTTTCCGAGATGCACCGCGATCTCGATCGGGTTGCGGTCCTCACCGCGATGCGAATAGCCGATCGAGGTGCCGCCGAACAGAGCCTGAATGGTGTCGTAGACGTCGCGCTGCTCGACGCCGAAGAATTCGAGGCGGTCCTGGTCGATCGAAAGCCGCAGCCGTGGCCGCTTCTCGCCGATGGAATCGTCGATATCGACGATGAAAGGCACGTCCGCGAAGATCTTCTTGAGCTCGGCCGTGACCGCCCGGCGCGTGGCCGCATCGGGACCGTAGACCTCGGCAAGCAGCGTCGACAGCACCGGCGGGCCGGGCGGCACTTCGACCACCTTGATGCTGGTGCCCGCGGGCGGACCGAGCGCCTTCAGCTTCTCGCGCAGCTCGAGCGCGATCTCATGGCTCGCGCGCTTGCGCTCGCCACGCGCAGCCAGGTTGATCTGCACTTCGCCGAACTCGGGCCTCTCCCGCAAGTAATAGTGCCGTACCAGGCCGTTGAAGTTGAAGGGAGCCGGCGTGCCGGCATAGGATTGCAGCGAGGTGACCTCCGGCAATTGCCGCGCAATCTCGGCCGCGCCGAACAGCGTGCGCTCGGTCGCCTCCAGGCTCGCCCCTTCCGGCAGGTCGACGAGAACGGCGATCTCGGACTTGTTGTCGAACGGCAGAAGCTTGACGGTCACCGACTTGGTCGCAAACAGCGTCATCGACAGCAGCGTCGCGACGCCGACGCCGAGCAGGAATATCCAGGCCGACCGCTTGCTCCGCACGATCGGCGTGGCGAAGCGCCGGTAGAGCCGGCCGAGTCGGCCTTCGTCGTGGGCCGCATGTGTCGGGGCAATGTCGCCCTTCGGCGCGAGCTTGAGCATCAGCCAGGGTGCCACCACCATCGCCACGAAGAACGAAAACAGCATGGCAGCCGACGCATTGGCCGGGATCGGCGCCATATAGGGGCCCATCAGGCCTGACACGAACAGCATCGGCAACAGCGCCGCGACCACGGTCAACGTCGCGACGATGGTGGGGTTGCCGACCTCCGCCACCGCCTCGATGGTCGCCTGCAGGCGCGGCCGGCCGTCGCGCATGGCCCAGTGCCGCGCGATGTTCTCGACCACGACGATGGCGTCGTCGACGAGAATGCCGATCGAGAAGATCAGCGCGAACAGGCTGACGCGGTTGATGGTGTAGCCCATCAGGTTTGCGGCGAACATCGTGAGCAGGATCGTCGTGGGAATCACGACGAAGGTCACCAGCGCCTCGCGCCAGCCGATCGCGATCGCGATCAGCACGACGATCGAGATCGTTGCGAGCCCGAGATGGAACAACAGCTCATTGGCCTTCTCGTTGGCGGTCTCGCCGTAGTCGCGCGTCACCGTCACCTGGATATCTTCGGGAAGAAGGCGCGACTTCAGTCCTTCGAGGCGTTCGGCGATGCTCTCGGACACGACGACCGCGTTGGCGCCGGCCCGCTTGGCCAGCGCCAGGCTGACGGCAGGCGTGCGCGTCCACCGTCCGGCGCTGTCACGTGATTCGGTCCAGACCCGATGCTCGACGGTGCTCGGGCCGACGATGACGGAGGCGACGTCCTTGACGTAGACCGGCCGGCCGTCGCGGCTCGTGATGAGCAATAGTCCAATATCGGGAACGCCGGACAGCGTCTGGCCCGCCGCGACGCTCCGCACGATGCCGGCATCGCGGACCTGGCCCGCCAGGAACGAGCGGTTGGCGTCCTTGACCTTGGCCACGAGCTGCTGCAGCGTGATGCCGAACAGCGACAGCTTCTCCGGATCTGGCTCGACCCGGATCTGTTGCGCCGCGCCGCCGGATATGTAGGTCAGGCCGATATCGTCGACCTTCATCAGTTCCGCACGCAACTTGTCCGCGAGCTCGTAGAGGTCCTTGTCGGTCCAGCGGCTGGCAGCTTCCGGCTTCGGCGACAGCGTCAACACCGTGACCGCGACGTCATTGATGCCTCGGCCGACGATCAGCGGCTCGGGAATGCCGACGGGAATGCGGTCGAGATTGGCGCGGATCTTCTCGTGCACCCGCAGGATGGCGTCCTCGGACTTGGTGCCGACCAGGAAACGCGCGGTGACCATCACGCGATCGTCCTCGGTCTGGCTGTAGACGTGCTCGACGCCGTCGATGCCCTTGACGATCGATTCCAGCGGCTTGCTCACCAGCTCCACCGCGTCCGGCCCGCGCAGGCCGTCGGCATTGACACGGATGTCCACCATGGGAACGCTGATCTGCGGCTCCTCCTCGCGCGGGATCACCACGACAGCGATCAGCCCCACGACGAGCGCCGCGAGCAGGAACAGCGGCGTCAGCGGCGATGCGATGGTCGACTTGGTCAACCGTCCCGAGAGCCCGAGATTCACGGCCGCACCAATTGGTCGCCGGCTGAAATGCCGGACAGGATCTCGAGCCCGTCGGGGTGCGCCGGCGTCGGCAATTCGCGGCCACGCTGCACCGGTACGTCTATCGTGCCGCTGTCCTTCTGCAGCCGAACATAGTCAATGCCGAACCGGCTCGTCACATAGCTCGACGGGATGACGAAGGCCGGTCGCATGCCGCCGGAGATCCAGACCCGCAAGCGGTCACCGACGAAATATTCGCCGAGGCCCTCGACGGTCGCATCCGCAATGACGCGCCCCTCCTCGATCTGAGGATAGACGAGGTCGATGACGCCCGATTTGGCGGCTTCTCCGACGAACTCCGCGCCATCGACGCGAATCCTGTCGCCCGCCTTGAGCAAGCGCGCATGCCGCTCCGGCACGCGAAGCCGCAGCTTGAAGTTCTGTTGGGCGACGGTGACGATCGGATCGCCCGCGAGCACGACGGATCCTATCGTGATCAACCGCTTCAGCACGCGACCATCCGCCGGCGCGAGTACCTGACCCTGGTTGAGCTGCTCGTTGATCACCGCACGTTCGGCGGTCTTGGCACGCAGGCCGTTCTCGGCGACGTTCAGCGCGGTGCGCTGCTCGTCGAGCTTGATCCGGGGCAGGATACCGCGTTCGACCAGCCCTTCGGTCCGGCTGAAGTCGAGCTGCGCCTGGTTCGCCTGCGCCTGCAGCGCCTCGATCTGCGCGTCGAGCGATCTCATCTGCAACACCAGCTTTTCGTCGCCGATGGTCGCGATCGCCTGGCCGGCGGCGACGCGATCCCCTTCCCTGACCTTGAGCTGAACCACCGTGCCGCCGATGCGTCCGCGCGCCGGCACCACGCTGGTGCTTTCGACCGTGGCGAAGACGGCCTTTTCATCGGCGATTGATTGCCGCGCGACCACGAGCGTTTCGGCCGCCGTCGCCGGTGTTCCAGACAAGCCTATCGCCGCGAAAGCAGCCAGCAGGCCAAGATAACTCGCCATACATCGCATGGGACTCTTCCGTGTCATGACCAAAGCATCACCACGCCGCTGCGCAGCTCATTTCATCTGCATCGGAAAGGGGCGTGTTGATCCTGGTCAAGGCGCCCTCCTCCGAGCTCTCCTAGGTTTCATCTGGTCCTGGCGGACTTCGGCGCGCAGAATGCCTGGTAGAGCGTCTTCAGCACCTCGCGCGCCGGCTCGCTTGCGATCGAATAGAAGATCGTTTGCGCTTCACGCCGGGCAGACACCAGACCATCCTTGCGAAGGAGCGCAAGATGCTGGGACACCGTGGAGTCCCGCAGGCTCAGGAATTCGGCGAGCTCGCCCACCGACCGCTCGCCGTCGATCAATTGGCAGATGATCAGCAGACGATGCCGGTTGGCGAGCGCCTTCAGCAGCTCGCTCGCCTGATCCGCCGCCCGTTCCATAACTTCAACGTTCATCTTCATACTTGCGTATATACGCAATTACGAATATATCGTCAAGCGCTGCACAACAGTCGGAACTGAACCGGCGGAGCGGCTTGGTCCAACGGAGGTAAACCCATGGCGGAAGTTGTCGTAATCGGAGCTGGCCTGAGCGGAACACTGATGGCCTATGAATTGCTGCCCCAGTTGAGAAAGGAGGACCGCCTCAGCGTCGTCTCGCAAGGCGCCGTCTATCATTTCGTCCCATCCAATCCTTGGGTCGCAGTCGGCTGGCGCAAGCGCGAAGAGATCGAGATTGATCTGGCAGACGTCATGAAGCGCAAGGGCGTGCGGCTGCTGACCCAGGGTGCAAGGCGCGTCCATCCGACCGAAAACCGTGTCGAGCTCGGCGACGGCACGTCGATCGACTACGACTATCTGGTCGTCGCGACCGGTCCCGAACTGGCGTTCGACGAGATTCCGGGTCTCGGCCCGCAGGGCCATACCCAGTCGATCTGCCATGTCGATCATGCCGCGCATGCCCGAGAAGCCTTCGAGAAGCTCGCGGCGAACCCCGGCCCGGTCGTCATCGGTGCCGCGCAGGGCGCGTCCTGTTTCGGGCCGGCCTACGAATTCCTCTTCATCCTGGAGACGGAGCTGCGCCGGCGGAAGCTGCGTGACCGCGTGCCGATGACGTTCGTCACCTCGGAGCCGTATATCGGCCATCTCGGTCTCGACGGCGTCGGGGACACCAAGGGTCTCCTGGAAAGCGAGATGCGGGAGAAGCACATCAAGTGGATCACCAACGCCCGCGTCGACAACGTCGCCCCCGGCCTGATGTCGGTGGAGGAGTTCGCCGACGACGGCACGTCTCGCAAGGCCCACGAGCTGCCCTTCGCCTATTCGATGATGTTGCCCGCCTTCCGCGGCGTCGAGGCGGTGCGCGGCATCGAGAAACTGACCAACCCACGTGGCTTCGTCGTCGTCGACAAGCACCAGCAGAATCCCGCCTTTCCCAACGTTTTCGCGGTCGGCGTCTGCGTCGCGATCGCCCCGGTCGGCGCGACACCGGTGCCGGTCGGCGTCCCCAAGACGGGCTTCATGATCGAATCCATGGTGACGGCGACGGCGATGAACATCGGCGCCCTGCTTCGCGGCAAGGCGCCCACGGCGCAGCCGACCTGGAACGCGATCTGCCTCGCCGACTTCGGCGACTCCGGCGTCGCCTTCCTTGCGCAGCCGCAGATCCCGCCGCGAAACGTCAATTGGTCCTCCAAGGGCGAATGGGTGCACCTCGCCAAGGTCGCCTTCGAGAAATACTTCCTGCGCAAGATGCGGCGCGGCGAGAGCGAGCCGTTCTACGAGCGCTTCGTTCTCGACAAGCTGAACATCGCCAAGCTCAAGGAGGTCCGAACCGGCACATGAGCACGACACGCCAGATCGTCTGCGGACATTGCGGACGCATCAACCGCCTGCCTGCCGAACGCGCGGCGCAAGGTGCGCGCTGCGGTGCCTGTCACCAGCCGATCTTCACCGCTCATCCGATCGAGGTGGACGAGGAGGCCTTCATCCGCCATGTCGCGAGCACCGACATTCCCGTGCTGGTCGACGTCTGGGCACCGTGGTGCAGCCCGTGCCGCGCCATGGCACCGATGTTCGAGCGCGCCGCGCAGCAGCTGGAGCCGAACGTCCGGCTGTTGAAGCTCAACTCGGACAACGCACCTGCACTGTCGTCGCGCCTCAACATCAGCGGCATCCCGACCCTGCTGTTGATGCGCGGTGGCCGCGAGATCGCCCGTCACTCCGGCGCGATGGATGCGCGCAGCATCGTCGCCTGGACTGAATCCAACCTGACCCGTTCGTAAGTCGCCAGATAAAAAGGAGCCTGCCATGAATGTCGATAAAGCCGTCCTCGCCTTTGCGGGATTCGTCGTCCTGCTCGGTCTCGCACTGGGCACCTATGTGAATGCGTATTGGTACCTGCTGACGGCATTTGCCGGGCTGAACATGTTGCAGGCCTCGTTCACGGGCTTCTGCCCGGCGGCGATCGTGTTCAGGAAGCTGGGCCTGAGCAGCGGTTGCGCGTTCTCCTGAACGCGCAACCCAGCCTGTGATGCGGGGGAATTTGCCATGACCGACGACACCTTCATCGAGGGACCTCTCTACGAGAAGCGGAGGAAGGTCTATCCGCAGTCGGTCCACGGTCCTTTCCGCCGCATCAAATGGGCGATCCTCTGCGTCACGCTCGGGACCTACTATCTGTTGCCGTTCGTACGCTGGGATCGCGGACCCGGCCTGCCCGACCAGGCCGTGCTGATCGACTTCCCGCATCGGCGCTTCTACTTCTTCTTCATCGAGCTGTGGCCGCAGGAAGTCTACTACTTCACCGGCCTGCTGATCATCGCGGCCATGACGCTGTTCCTGATGAACGCGGTCGCCGGCCGAATATGGTGCGGCTACATGTGTCCGCAGACCGTATGGACTGACCTGTTCTATGCGGTCGAGCGCTGGGTCGAAGGCGACCGGCGCGAGCGCATGCAGGGCGACAAGAGCTACTGGACGTTCGGTCACATCCGGAAGGTTGCGCTCAAGCACTTCCTCTGGATCATGATCGCATGGTGGACCGGCGGCGCCTGGGTGCTCTATTTCGCAGACGCGCCGACGCTGGTGAAGGAGCTTGCGACCTTCCAGGCGCCGTTCATTGCGTATCTCTGGATCGGCATTCTCACCGCCACCACCTACGTCTTCGCCGGCCACGCCCGCGAGCAGATGTGCATCTACATGTGTCCGTGGCCGCGGATCCAGGCGGCACTGACCGACGAATGGGCGCTCAACGTCACCTATCGCCGCGACCGCGGCGAACCGCGCATGTCGGTGAAGAAGGCGGATGCTGCCCGCGCGCAGGGCAATCCCGCCGGCGATTGCGTCGACTGCCATCAGTGCATCAACGTCTGTCCGACCGGCGTCGACATCCGCCATGGCATCCAGCTCGGCTGCATCCAGTGCGGCCTGTGCATCGATGCCTGCGACAACGTCATGCGCGAGATCGGCCGGCCCAGCGGCCTGATCGGCTACGACACTGACATCAACATGCAGCGCCGGCGCGAAGGCAAGCCGCCGATCTACCGCATCATCCGTCCGCGCACCCTGGTCTATGCCGCGGCCATCGCCATCGTCGGCAGCATCATGCTGTACACGCTCGCCACACGCGCGACGATGGACGTCAACGTGCTGCACGAGCGCAATCCGCTGTTCGTCCAGCTCTCGGATGGAGGTGTCCGCAACGACTACACCGTCCGCATCCTCAACAAGGGTCCGCAACGATCGTTCGCGATCGAAGTCTCGGGCCTGCCTGGTGCGACGCTTCGCGTTGCGGGCATCGCGCCGAGTTCCGACGGCAAGCCCGTGGTCGAGGTCGGGCAGGATCAGACCAGCGAAGTCCGGCTGTCGGTGCAGGTCGGCCCGGCCGATTTGCCGAAGACCTCGCGCGACATCGATCTCGCCATCACCGACACGGCCAGCGGCGAGCGCGCGGGTGCCCGCGACCATTTCGTCCCGGGTGACAATTAGCCACCCGGTAAGACATCTCCGGCACAGGGGAGGAATGGACAGTCAGGCCGCTCACGACCGGGACAGGAGACGCCAGGCGTCCGCCAACTCAAGCGAACAGCCGCCGCTCCCGCGCCATCGCAGGTCGGGTCGGAATGGCATCGCAGTCCCGCACCTCGTTCGTGATCACCTTGAAGTGCACGAGTTCCGCCTGGCCAAAGGCGGTCGAAATGGCGACGTCGGCTGCATCCCTGCCGCGTGCGATCACGACGCGGCCGATGCGGGGATGATTGTGGCGCGCGTCGAACGTGTACCAACGTCCGCCGATGTAGGCTTCGAACCACGCGCTGAAATCCATCGGCGCCGGATCCGGCGGCACGCCGATATCGCCGAGGTAACCGGTACAGTAACGGGCCGGGATGTTGATGCAGCGGCACAAGGTGACGGCGAGGTGCGCGAAGTCCCTGCAAACTCCGATACGCTCCTCGTGGCCTTCGGAAGCCGTCCGGTCGCTTCGCGCGAATTGATAGCCAAACTTGATATGGCCGTGAACGTAATCGCAGATCGCCTGGACGCGGTTCCAGCCACCGCTGATGCGGCCGAACGTCGACCAGGCCAGATCCGTCAGGCGCTGGGTGTCGCAATAGCGACTGCCCAGCAGATACACCAGCGCTTCGTCGGGCAGCCGGTCCAACGGGATCTGTTCGGCATGAGGCGCAACCTCGTCGGGCAACCCGCTATCCTCGATGATGAACTCGTTTCGAATATTGATCTGACCGACAGGGGCGACAAGCCGCGTGCAGACGTTGCCGAACCCATCCTCGTAATCCCTGAGCGCAACGTTCGGCGACACCCGGATGGCATGGTCGGTCAGAACGTCGCCTTGCCTTGACGGATGAACGGTCAGCATCAGCACCATCGGCACGTCCTGAAAACAGTTGAACGCAATGTCGTAGCCTGCCCGGATCCTCAAGATCGTGTCCTCTCGCATCGCCATTGATGTCGATCGACAAGCCCCGCTGGGGATCATTGGTTCCGCGTGCGCTACCGCGAACCTGCTGAAATGCAAGGCACTTGTGCGGTGTGCACACACAATTGGGCTCTTGGAACCGATGCAGAAGCAGGCTCATATGGTGCGAGCCTGAGTACAACAGATGCCCCTCTATTCCGTCCACCACAGCACGACCTACCGCTACCGGCAGCCCGTCAGACTTGGACAGCACCAGCTGCTGTTTCGTCCACGCGACAGCTTCGATCAGCGTCTGCTCGCGTGCCGACTCGCAGTGCGCCCCGAGCCGTCGGAAATCCGCTGGATCCACGATGTGTTCGGCAATTGCGTAACCCTCGTCGATTTTGCGGCCCGGACCGACGTGCTGGAATTCGAGACCACGATCCGGCTGGAGCATACACCCGAGAACGCGCCGGATTTCCGGATCGAGCCATACGCTCGCGAGCATCCGTTCGCCTACGACGAGACCGAGTTGCCGGATCTTGCACCGTACATGCTCCGGCATCATCCCGGCGACGTCGCCGTCGACGACTGGTTGTCGAAGTTCATTGCGCCCTCGGCGAGCCGGCCGACGGGGCAACTGCTGATGACGCTCAACGAAGCGATCGCCGAAGGTTTCTCCTATCGGAGGAGAACCTCGCACGGCACGCAAACGCCCGCCGAAACGCTCGACCTGCAGCAGGGAACCTGTCGCGATTTTGCCCTGCTGATGATGGAGGCCGCCCGATCGCTCGGTTTCGCGGCCCGCTTCATCACCGGTTACGTCTACGTGCCGGACCGCGACGGCCCGGCACGGCTGGGCGGGGGCTCGACCCACGCATGGTGCTCGATCTATGTGCCGGGCTCGGGCTGGGTCGAGTTCGATCCGACCAACGGGATTGTCGGAAACCGCGATCTGATCAGGGTCGGAGTTGCCCGCACGCCGGCGCAGGCGATTCCGCTCTCGGGGTCCTACTGGGGGGAGGCGGACGACGAGCTCGGAATGGAGGTCGCGGTCAACGTGAAGACGGAGACCGGCCCGGCGCCCGAGGAGACAGGCACGGCGGCGCCGGATCGGGCGGTATCCTCAACGGGACGTTAACGGGACCGCTCGAACTGATTATGTGGCCCAACGCTATTTTTCCAATCTTTGCGCTAAGGATGATCCCCTGGGACGGGCTCTGCCCGCGTAGACGGGGACGACGGACGTGGTCGACATCGCGCATCAGACAGCGGTCAATCCGGCATCGGCAAGGAATGCCGGCGCCGCGCGCGCGCTCGTTCCGCTCACGGCGATCGACCCCGGCCAGTGGCGCGCACTCGCGCAGCGCGCGGTCGAGCCGAACGGATATTACCTGCCCGCCTGGGAGCTGGCTGTCAGTGCGAGCGCGCGCGGCCGCAGCAATGCCGCGGCACTGCCGGCATTCGATGGATCTTCGACGCGGCTGATCGGACTGATGCCGGTCATCTCGCTCTGGCGCGCCCTGAAGATTCCCCTGCCCGCGTTGGTGAGTGCGCATCCCTACGGCACGCTGTGCAGCCCGCTGATCGACGGCGATGCGCCGATCGAGGCCGCCACGCGGCTGTTGCAGCGGGCACGCGAGGCCGGCGCGCATGCGCTCGTGCTGACCGACGTCGCGCTCGACGGCGCGGCGATGAATTCGCTGAAACAGGTCCTGAGCCGCGCCGGCCTGAAGCCGCGAATCCTCTCCTCCTACATCCGTGCCAGCCTCGATGCGACACAGGATGGTGAGACGCTGCTGCGCGAGGCGCTCGGCGCCAAGAAGCTCAAGGAGCTGCGGCGCCAGCGCCATCGCCTGGAGGAGCACGGGCCCGTCGTGTTCGAGGTCGCGCGCAGGCCCGACGAGATCGGGCCGGCGCTCGAGACATTCCTGCAGCTCGAAGCCGGCGGCTGGAAGGGCAAGCGCGGCACCGCGCTGGTCCAGCATGCGGGCGATGCGACCTTCATCCGCCGCGCCGTCCCCGCGCTGGCAGAGACCGCGCAATGCGAGATCGTCACGTTGCGCGCCGGCACGACGGCGGTCGCCGCCGGCATCGTGCTGCGCCACCAGGACCGCGCCTTCTTCTTCAAGCTCGGCGTCGATGAACACTTCGCAAAATATTCGCCGGGCGTGCAGCTCACCCTCGAGCTCACCCGCCACCTCTGCGCCGATCCCGCCATCGCCAGCGCGGACTCGACGGCGAGCGCCGATCACCCCATGATCAATCCGATCTGGCGCGGACGCTTCGCGATCGGCGATGTGCTGGTCCCGCTGCGCCGGCACGATCCGGTCGTGACGCTGGTTCACGCGGCGGTCGCGGCGCACGGCATCGCGTATGCAGCGGCGCGCCGCGCAGTTCGCCTGCTTCGCAGATAGAACAGCTACTCCGCCGCCTGCGCGTTGATCTCCGCCGAGACCTGGCGGATGGCGCGCGCGAGCAGGTTCGGATCCTGCGCACCGGAGACGGCGTATTTCTGCGCGAAGACGTAGGTCGGCACACCGGAGATGCCCTTCTCGGCGGCTTCCTGCGCATCCGCCGAGACGCGCGCCACGTCCTCGTCGGTGGCGAGGCGCTTGCGCACGTCGTCGGCATCGAGACCGACATCGGCGGCCGCCTGCACCAGCACGTTCACATCTGTGAGATCGCCGCCGTCGCGGAAGTACAGCTCCATCAGGCGCTGCTTCATCTCGGGCGCCTTGCCGATCGCCTCCGCCCACAGGATGAGGCGATGGCAGTCGGTCGTGTTGGGCTGGCGCGCCACCAGCTCCGGCTTGTAGACGAGGCCCTCCTCGCCCGCGGCCGCGACGACCCGCCCCGCAATGCCCTTGTAGGCTTCGACCGAGCCGAACTTCTGGGTGAGATAGGCCTCGCGGCTGATGCCCTCGCGCGGCACCCAGGGATTGAGGAAGAAGGGACGGAAATTGAGCTTGACGGGAACGTCGGGCACGAGCGCCAGCGCGCTCTCGATCCGGTGCTTGCCGATATAGCACCAGGGGCACACCACGTCGGAGACGACGTCGATCTGGAGCGGTTTCAGCGTGCTCATTTCAGCGCCTCCTTCGGGCAGGTCACGGGTTCGCCCAAAGATAAGCAGAACCCGCCCCGAGGCAAGAGCGCTAGGTCATGGCTGCCGCTATCTGCTTCAGCCGTTCGGCCGTGCGCTCGTCGGCCGGAAAGAACGTCTCCAGCGCGAGCTCCGACAACGTGATGTCCACGGGCGTGCCGAACACCATGGTGGTGGAGAAGAAACTAAGTATCTCGCCCTCGTGCCGCAGCTTGAAGGGGATGGCGACATTGTCGCTCGACAGCGGCGCCGAACGCGCCGGAATGGGATAGCTCTTCAGGTCGTTGTAGAGCTTGATCAGCTCCGGATCGGCCGTCGCCTCGCATTGGCGGTGCAGCCGCTCCAGCAGATGGCCGCACCATTCCGCGAGATTGACCGTGCGAGGCGCCAGCGCCTCGGGATGGAAGGCGAGCCGCAGCACGTTGAGGGGCTGGCCGAGCAGATGCGGCGGGACGCCGGCAAGCAGCGGTGCCACCATGCGGTTGGCGGAGACCAGGTTCCAATACCTATCCACGGCAAGCGCTGGATTGGGCTCGTGCGCTCTAAGGACGAGGTCGATCGCCCGGCGGGCTGATTTCAAGGCGGGATCCTCCAGCGGGCGCTGCGGGAACGCCGGCGCGTAACCGGCGGCGACCAGCAGCACGTTGCGTTCGCGCAAGGGCACGTCGAGGCGTTCGGCAAGCCTCAGCACCATGTCGCGCGAGGGCGCGGCGCGGCCGGTCTCGACGAAGCTCAGATGCCGCGCTGAGATCTCGGCTTCGCCCGCAAGATCGAGTTGGCTCATGCGGCGGCGCCGCCGCCATTCGCGCAAATGGTCGCCAATATGGACCGGCTGGCTGCGTTCGATACGTGCCGTGGAAGCATGTGCGTTCATGGTCGAAAACCTAGCATGCGGATTTCGGCCCTTCCATTACTCGCGAGGTAATCGAATTGGGACGCGACCGCGCGCATCTTTGGTCGCAACAGGAGACGATCATGATCCCACTGCTGCTCTATCGCACCGTTGCAGACCACGTCCTACCCTGGGCCATGGCGTTCGCAACCCGGATGCTGGCGCGCAGCCTCAACATGCCGGAGCCGCTGGTGCATTCGACCGGCGACTATGTCGTCGCCCGGGTCGTCGCCTTCGAGCACGGCGTCGGCAGGAGCCTCTGCCCGTTCCGTCTCGCCCGCCTGCTCCGCGCCCGCTGGCGCAGTCGGCGTTGAGTTTCACCCCGAGCCCACCCCAACCCAGGAGACCCAAGATGATCCAAGCCTCCACCTTCCTGCGCCGCGCACTTCTCGCCGACGCCATCTTCAGCGGCATCGCCGCGCTCGGCTTCACCTTCGCTGCAGGCGCGTTCGCGACACTGTTCAATCTGCCCGGAGCATTACTGCTCGAAGCCGGCCTGTTCCTGATCGCCTACACCGCGCTGGTCGGCTGGCTCGCCTCGCGCGCCTCCGTGCCGAGACTGCTCGTCCTGCTGGTCGTCGTCGGCAATGCGGCCTGGACGGTCGGCAGCATCGCTCTGCTGCTCTCGGGCGCGGTGTCACCGAACCTCGCCGGCGAGCTCATGGTCGTGGCGCAGGCGATCGCGACCGGCGTGTTCGCCGAGCTGCAATATGTGGGATTGCGGAAGAGCGCGAGCGTGGTGGCAGCGTGAGGCCATCACTCGCCGTCGGCTTGACCGGGCGATCCAGTATTCCGAGAAGTCAGTTGGATACGGAGAAGCCGCGGCGTCCTGGATGCCTCGCCGGAGCCTGTCATCGGGCTCGCCGTAGGCGAGACCCGGTGGCGGGGCATGACCGCGGAGCTAGAGGCGCAAATGCGGGCTATGCCCTTGCGCGACCGACCTTGCCGGCGAAGTGCTTGCCGTTCAGCTTCTTCTTTTTCGCCGACCCGACCTTCGCATCCGCTTTCTTGGCCTTGCGCTCGGCCCGCGCCTTCACCTTGGCGGCTTCCGCCCTCGCCTCGGCGCGCAGCTTCTTGCGCTTCTTCTCGCAGGAGTCGCACTTGCAGCCGATCGGCTTCAGATAGGCTTTGAAATAGTCGGTGCCGTAGTCGTAGTTGATCTCCTCGCCCGGCTCGATGTTCTTGATGGCGCGGATGAAGACCTTGCGCTCGCGCGGCCGGACGTCGGATTCGGCGTTGGGCCGGCAGGAATGGTTGATGTAGCGCGCGAGGTTCTTGCGCACCGACCCGTCGATGGTCCAGCGGCCGTTGAGCTCGAACAGATATTTGTTCTCGATCTCGTCCTGCTCGGGAATCTTGGAATCCAGGATCGGTCCGAAATAGCGGATGATCCGGGTGCCCTTCTTGATCGGCTTGGTGGCGAAGAGGCCGAGCCCGGTCTTGGAACGGCCGACGCGATAGGGTTTGTTCGAGGATGTGGCTGGCATGATCAGGAGTACGAAGGCGCGAACAAGGCTGGAGGAGCCCAAGCGAAGCCGCTCTTCTAGAACGATTCCGTGCCGCTGTCAGGTGTCTGGCGGTGCTGTTTGAACCTTGCCCACAGTCAAGGCGTCTGATGGTACGAAGTTCCAGCTGCCTCGAAGTGTCATCATGATCCGTATGACCGCCCCATCGCTCACCGCGCTGCTGATCTGCGCCGGCCTCGGCTGCGCCAACGCCCAATCCGTGGGCAGCAGCTACACCTCGACGGCGCCAAAGGACTGCCGCCAGATCGGCAAGCCCAGCGACCTCGACGGCAGCACCACGCGGGTGTGTCCGGGCAAGGACGGGCTCGTGGTGCTGATCGCCGAGGATGATCTGCGTGAGATCGTCTCCGTCGGCCGCAATCGCAGGCAAGCGGCGGAGGAGCCGGCAGCCAACGTCTGGTTCGCGCCGTTCAACTCATCCGAGAGCACCGTCGAATGGCGCGCTGCCGGCGAAAAGCCGTTTGCGATCATCCAGCGCTGGCACATCGCGGACAACGCCGATCCCGACAGGCAGGGACGGCCGAAGACCAAGGCCATGCTGGTGGTGACCCGGCTGCCGCCGGGCCCGGTCTGCCACGTCGCCTATGTCGACGCGATCGCCAACCCGACGGCCAATGAGCTCGCCCGCAAGGCCGCGGACGATTTCGCCCGGGGCTTCACGTGCGGAAAGGACAAGGTGAAGATCATCGGCACAAGCGGGCGCGCCGTCGAACTGGCCACGATGCGCTAGCCTCTCGCCCTGGCGAGGCGATGGACGCCTCACCATGGCGAGAGTTGCGTTGGGATCAGGGGCCCGTCGGCTTGCCCGTGATCGGCGCCGTCAGCATCGCCTCGAGCAGGCGTTCGGCCGTCGTCCCCTCGGGCAAGCGATCGAGGATGTCCTTGAGCCGCCCGTCGAGCAGCAACATCGTGAAGCCGTGCACCATCGACCAGGCGCGCGCGATCGCCGCGCCCTGGGTCAGCGTCAGCGCGTCTTCGCTGATCTGCTCCTGCCGCATCATGCCGATCGCATTTGCAAGCCCCGCGAAGGAGGCCTCGGCGGCCTCGTGCAGCGACGGCCTTGAATAGTCGAGCCGCTCGGTGCGGAACATGATGCCGTACATGCCGGGATGCGCCTGCGCATAGACGACATAGGCTTTCGGCCTCGCCAGCGCGCGTTCGAGCGGCGTTGTGGCGTCATCGCAGGCCGACGCCATCGCGGCGTTGAACTGGCGGAAGCCGACGGCGGCGAGCTCGCTGAGAAGCCCCGTGAGATCGCCGAAATGATGCGTGGGCGCGGCATGCGAGACGCCCGCCTCTCGCGCCACCGCGCGCAATGTCAGGCCGCCGAGCCCGTCGCGCTCGAGCACGCGTTCGGCGGCCTTGAGCAGCGCCTCGCGCAGGGCCCCGTGATGATAGGGTGTCTCGGTCCTCGCAGCCGCCGGGCGCCGGGCGGGACGCGCCTGCGCCTTCGCTGCCGACGATGTCTTTTTCGGAGTGCGCGGGTTACGCGCGGTTTCGCTCTTGCCCATCGGACAAGCTATATGACGCAATATTGACAGTGTAAAGATTTCACTTGACCGGAACGGCAATCGGTATTATCTGATCTTTACGATGTAAAGATAGGGAGCAACGCCGTGCAGCAGGTCGCCGAGCGCCGCAACAATATCGCACCGATCCCGTTCGAGGCCGACGCGCCCTTCCTCAAGATCATCGGCGAATTGCCGCGCGAGCTGAACGGCACGCTTTACCGCAACGGGCCCAATCCGCAGTTCGAATCGCCCGGCGCGCACTGGTTCGTGGGCGACGGCATGCTGCACGCCTTCCATCTCGAGAACGGCCGCGCAAGCTATCGCAACCGCTGGGTCCGCACGCCGAAATGGCTCGCCGAGCACGATGCCGGCCGCGCCCTGTTCGGCGGCTTCGGCCGCAAGCTGCCGGATGCGCCGGCAAACCTGACCGATGGCGGCGTCGCCAACACCAACATCATCTTCCACGCCGGCAAGCTGCTCGCGCTGGAAGAAGCGCACCTGCCGACGGAAATCGAGCCGGGCACGCTGGCGACGCGCGGCTATCACAATTATCAGGGCCGCGTCGCCGGCAGCTTCACCGCGCATCCGAAGATCGATCCCGTCACCGGCGAACTGGTGTTCTTCGGCTACAATGCGGCGGGCCCGCTGACGCCTGCCCTCTCCTACGGATCAATCGACGCATCCGGCAAGGCGACGCGCTTCGAGCGCTTCGAGGCGCCCTATGCCAGCATGGTGCACGATTTCATCGTCACCGAAAACCATGTGCTGTTTCCGATCCTGCCGATCACGGGCAGCATGGAACGCGCGATGAGCGGACGGCCGCCCTATGCCTGGGAGCCGGACAAGGGCGCCTATGTCGGCGTGATGAAGCGCAGCGGCAACACCAAGGACATCGTCTGGTTTCGCAGCGAGGCCTGTTACGTCTTCCACGTCATGAATGCGTGGGAAGACGGTCACCGCATCGTCGCCGACGTCATGCAGTTTGAGGAAGCGCCGCTGTTTCCGCACCCCGATGGCCGCCCCACCGATCCGGAGAAGTCGCGGGCCCGCCACTGCCGCTGGACGTTCGATCTCGCAGGCAATACCGACCACTTCCAGCAGACCTACCTCGACGATCTCACTGGCGAATTCCCCCGCATCGACGACCGCCGCGCCGGGCTGAAAAACCGACACGGCTGGTACGCCTGCGCCAATCCGAAACTACCGATGTTCGGCGCGCTGTCGGGCATCGTGCATGTCGACGGCAACGGCCGACGGCTCGGCCATTATCTGCTGCCCACCGGCGACACCATCTCCGAGCCTGTTTTCGTCGAGCGATCCAAGGATGCAGCCGAAGGCGACGGCTGGCTCCTTGCGGTGGTCTGGCGCGCGCGGGAGAACCGCAGCGACCTCGCCGTCTTCAATGCCACCGATATCGAGGCGGGTCCCGTCGCGCTGGTGCAGCTCGGCCATCGCGTACCCGACGGCTTTCACGGCAATTGGGTGGGCGCAGCGTAGCCATCATCGTGATTCCGGGCTCGCGCTGACGCGCGCCCCGGAATGACGAAAGAGGAGTTTTCCATGCACATGCCCTCGATCACCGCGGACTGCCTCGCCGTCCTCGCCCTGACCGGTGCTGCGCTCGCATTCCAGATGATCCGGCTGCGGCGAAGCAGCCATGCCATTTTCAACGGCGGCATCCTGCTCGCCGCCGGCCTTCTCATCGTCTCTGCGCTGCCGATCCTGTCGCGCCTGCCCTGGGCGGAGCTGGTTGACGAGGTGTCCGATCAACTCGTTGCAGCACTTCATTTTTTAGAGGTCGCCTACGTTATTTTGACACTGTAAAGATTATGCTTGATCCGACCTCGCTCCTGAACTACTAATCTTTACAACGTCAAGATTAACTTGACCGAGGGGACCATGACGATTTTCGCGATCCTTGCGCCCTACGGCGCCTTCACTTTTCTGATGCTGGTGACCTCGGCCACTTCAAGCGTGTTCGCGGCTTCCGCGATCTGCCTCGGCACGGTTGCGATCGATGTCGTGCGCGGCCGCTCCGTGAAGATCCTGGCCGCCGGCTCGGCGGTCTTATTCGCAGCGATCGGCCTTTACCTCGCGCTGATCGACCCCGCGCTCGGCACGCTCGGCGTCAAGCTGTCGGTCGATGTCGGCATCTTCGTCATCTCGCTGGGCTCGATGCTGATCCGCCGCCCGTTCACGCTGCAATATGCGCTCGAATCCGTGCCGACCGAGACCGCGGCGATGCCCGGCTTTCTCCGCGCCAACTACATCATCACCGCCGCGTGGACGGCAGCCGCCCTGTTGATGACGGCCGCCAATCTCGTGCTGCTCTACGCCCCCGGCCTGCCGCTCTGGTCGAGCCTTGCGGTTGCTTTTGCCGCCCGGAACAGTGCGATTTACTTCACAAAGTGGTATCCTGAGTATTGCCGGATCAAGTACGGTACGCCTGCCCGCGCATTGCTCAGCGCACGCTGAACAGGATTGACGATGAAGGACGTATTCGCCCGCCTCGCCTCCGACCTCTTCTCCGCCATCCTCTTCCTGGTCGTCTATCTCGTCACCGACAACGTCATCCTGGCGACGTCGGTGGCGATCGCCGGCGCGTTCGCACAAGTGGTCTACGCCCGCATCAAGGGACAGCAGCTCAACTACATGACATATGCGAGCCTCGCGCTCGTCGTCGGATTGGGCGCGATCACGTTGCTGACCAATGATCCCCGCTTCATGCTGGCGAAGCCCGCGATCGCGCATTTCGCGATCGGCCTCATCATGCTCAAGCGCGGCTGGATGCTGCGCTACATGCCGCCGATCGTCACCGAGACCGTTCCGGAATATGTGACGGCTGCGGGCTATGCCTGGGCCGTGCTGATGTTCGTCATCGGCGCCGGCATGATCGCTGTCGCATCGACCGGCGATTTGAAGCTGTGGGCGTTCTACCTCACGGTGGTCGCAGGCGGCGGCAAGATCCTGGCCTTTGCCGTTCAATACGTCGTTCTGCGCCTCATCGTCACCAGCCGCCGGCGTGCCGCCGCCCGCGCCTAAATGCCCTGAGCACGATGCGATTGGGATGAATCGTCATCGCGCTTTAGGTCGTTGTTTAAGCATGATCTTTTCGGAAAGCCGCTGCGCACTTTTCCGGCTCATGCCTTAGCGCAGGGTTAGGCAGGAGCTGCAAGTTGGGCTATAGCCTCGCTCGGGACGGGCCGCGGATCGTCGCGGACCGCCGAGATCTGTTCGGGAGACGGGAATGGCCGTAGACGGCAACTGGAATCTGACGATGACGACGCCGATGGGCGAGCGCCAGGCGACGCTGACCCTGCTGAGTTCCGGCGGCACGCTGACGGGCACGCAGGGCGCAGAGGGCAACACCGCAGAGATCTTCGACGGCACCATCAGTGGCGACGCCGTCAACTGGAAGGTTTCCATCACCAATCCGATGCCGTTGACGCTCGAGTTCATCGGAAAGGTCTCCGGCGACAGCATGAGCGGCGAGATGGGCATCGGCCCGATGGGCAGCTTTCCGTTTACGGGCGTACGGGCGTAACGCCGCGGCTTCAGCACATGCCCAACATCCGCCTCGCAGCGGCGACATTGCTGTGTGTTGGAGCATTGGTGGTGGCGCACGCGGAAGACACCGAACCGGCGTGGCGCGCAAGCGCGCTCGCCATGGTGCCGCCAGGCCTTGTGGCCGGCACCGCCTATCGGACCGATGGCTCGACCGGTTATCTCGCCGTTGATCCCGCGACATCGAACGATCCGAAGACGCCCGCGAGCGTGTTCGCCGCACGCCAGGCGCTCGTGGTCATGCTGACGGCGGATGCGACACGCGCGGTCTCGGCGGAGTTGAAGCCGCGCACCGGGCCCGATCCTGATAACGACGACACCGATTTCGCACAGCTGCACGCCGAACTCGCCGCCAAGCGCGCCAGCCTGCCCGAAGGCACCGAGCCCTGCGACCTCGGCGCCTGGTCCATCGACAAGGACCCGAGCGGCCTCAATGTGCGCGCCGAGCCGTCGGTCAAGGCGCGTGTGCTCGGCACATTGCCGCCGCCCTATCGGCTGAAGCTCGGCGGTAGCGAGAACACACCCGAGGGCGGCTGGCTCACCGAGTTCCGCATCATCGGTTTCAGGGACGGCTGGTTCCTGATCGAGGGCGCCAAACCGCCGGGCAAGGACTACGAGGACGACAAAAGATATCCGCGCAGCGCGCCGAAGCCCTATGCCGGGCGCGGCTGGGTCGCCTCGAACAAGGTGGGTGCGGCCTATGCCAATGGCGCCACGCGCATGGGCGGGCTGTTCCAAGCACCCTTCGTCGATGCGAAATGGATGCCGGCCCAGCGCGAGCTCGGCGGTGCGCTCGACACCGACGGCGGCCCGAAGCGCATCTTCGCCTGCAGCGGGCTCTGGGGTCTGGTCGAGAGCCACGACGGCGTCCGCGGCTGGTGGCGCGCGTTGTGCTCGAACCAGGTTACCAATTGCAGTTAGGGCCGCGGAAGCTTCCGCATCGTCATGACCGGGCTTGACCTTGGCTTGTCGCGGCCATCCACCGCCTTCCTCGCGGCACGAAGAACGTGGATGCCCGGGACAAGCCCGGGCACGACGGTCTCCTGCAAAGACACGTGTGACATCACTGCGCGCATGCGCGGTACGTAAGGCTAGCCCAGGTTCAACTCCTTGAAGAAGTCGTTGCCCTTGTCGTCGATGATGATGAAGGCGGGGAAGTCGACGACCTCGATGCGCCAGATCGCTTCCATGCCGAGCTCGGGATATTCCAGCACCTCGACCTTCTTGATGCAGTGCTCGGCGAGGTTCGCGGCGGCGCCGCCGATTGAGCCGAGATAGAAGCCGCCGTACTTCTTGCAGGCCTCGCGCACGCTAGGGGCGCGGTTGCCCTTGGCCACCATCACCATCGAGCCGCCGGCGGCCTGGAACTGGTCGACGAAGGAGTCCATGCGGCCTGCCGTGGTCGGCCCGAACGCGCCAGAGGCGTAGCCTTCGGGCGTCTTGGCGGGGCCGGCGTAGTACACCGGATGGTTCTTGAAGTAGTCCGGCAGCGGCTCGCCCTTCTCCAGCCGCTCGCGCAGCTTGGCATGGGCGCTATCGCGCGCGACGATCATGGTGCCGGTCATCGAGACGCGGGTCTTGATCGGATATTTCGAGAATGTCGCCAGAATGTCCTTCATCGGCTGGTTGAGGTCGATCTTGACGACCTCGCCGCCGAGCGACTCTTCAACCTGTGGCAGATATTGCGCCGGGTTGTGCTCGAGCTCCTCGAGATAGACGCCGTCCCTGGTGATCTTGCCGAGCACCTGGCGGTCGGCCGAGCAGGACACGCCAAGCCCGATGGGAAGCGAGGCGCCATGCCGCGGCATGCGGATCACGCGCACGTCGTGGCAGAAATATTTGCCGCCGAACTGTGCGCCGACGCCGAGGCTTTGCGTCATCTTGTGGATTTCCTTCTCCATCTCGACGTCGCGGAAGGCGTTGCCGTCGGGCGAGCCGTGCGTCGGCAGCGCATCGAGATAGCGCGCCGAGGCGAGCTTCACCGTCTTCATGCAGAGCTCGGCCGAGGTGCCGCCGATCACGATGGCGAGGTGATAGGGCGGGCACGCCGCGGTGCCGAGCGTGAGGATCTTCTCCCTGAGGAAAGCGAGCAGCCGGTCCTTGGTCAGCACCGAGGGCGTCGCCTGAAACAGAAAACTCTTGTTGGCGGAGCCGCCGCCCTTCGCCATGAACATGAACTTGTAGGCGTCGTCGCCTTCGGCGTAGATCTCGCACTGCGCCGGCATGTTGTTGGCGGTGTTCTTCTCCTCGTACATCGAGAGCGGCGCGACCTGTGAGTAGCGCAGATTGCGGCGCAGGTAAGCGTCGCGCGCGCCTTCCGACAGCGCGGCCTCGTCATCGCCGTCGGTGATGACGTTGCAGCCCTTCTTGCCCATGATGATCGCGGTGCCGGTGTCCTGGCACATCGGCAGCACGCCGCCGGCGGCGATGTTGGCGTTCTTCAGGAAGTCGAGCGCCACGAACTTGTCGTTCGGGCTCGCCTCGCCGTCCTCCAGGATCGCGCGGAGCTGCTTCAGATGACCGGGCCGCAGGTAATGGTTGATGTCGCCAAAAGCCGCCTCCGACAGCGCCCGCAACGCCTCGCGCGACACCACCAGCATGTCCTTGCCGAGGACCTTCTCGACCCTGACGCCCTCGGACGAAATCTTCTTGTAGGGCGTCTCGTCCTTGCCCAGCGGGAACAGCGGGGTGTGCTTGTAGGGCGGAACGGGCTTGGACTGATCGGGAAAGGCGGTGGGAGCGTTCATGGGGCGGATCTCGGGGTTTCGGGGCCTCGCGGGCCTCCAGGCATAGAAAGGTTCTAAGCGCATTTTGACCAGAAAAGAAAGGGAGCGGTGCGCATGGGAGAGGCAGTCCGAGCTGGGGAAGGCATTGGCACAGCTCGTGGAAATGCCTCTGCCCGCCCTTGCGCTTCGCGTCCGCCGACGCTTGAATGCGCGCCCTAAGGGGCTTTTCATCATGACATTGAAACTGAACGTCCGCGGCGCGATTCTGGTCGCCGCCGCCATTGCCGGCCTTGTGGCCCTCGCTTCACCCGCGCGCGCCGACCGCTGCGACGACAGCGCCAAGGAGCTTGCAAACCAGGTCGATCGCCTGAAGGTGAATTTCCGGGCGGCCAACGTCGTCTACATGACGCACCCGGCGGCCAAGGAACTGTCCGTCGCCTGCCGCGGCGACAAGTACTCGATCGAGCTCTATGCCAAAGGCGATCGCAAGCCCAAGCCGGAGTTCTATGCGCTGGTGGGATCGATGGCCGCGATCGTCTTCACCGTGACGAAGGACGACACGACGACGGGCGCGACACGCTGCCTGAAGCGGATGGGCCTGCTCCGCGGCGACAAGGTCAGCATGCGCTATCGCCGGCTCAACATGGAATGCACGCGCTCCAAGACGGAGGCTTCCATCGCGATCACCCGCGGCAAGGACGAATAGGGCGGAGTTCCTTCCGTTTCGCTGCGGATATGTATCTGATCCGCGCGGTGCAAACCGAGACGACGAGGCCTCTCCCCGTCATTGCGAGGAGCCCTTGCGAGGAAGCAATCCAGACTGTCTCCGCGGAGAGATTTCTGGATTGCTTCGCTACGCTCGCAATGACGGAGTACGTGGTGAGCCGCGTCGCGCCACGCATACACGGCATTCCCCGCACCAATTCCCTCGCATTTTAGCGATTGCCTTGAAGGAAATTTCGCGCCTCGCAGGGCAGACTGAATTGTTTCCAGATGTGAGGATTTGTGGATGAAGGTTTCCACCGTGGCGCCCCCACCGATCGCGATCGTGGTTCCTAACTACGACACGACCAAGCAGCAGGACGACCAGACCAAGGTCAAGGACGAGGATCCGACCTTCAAGCCGCAACCGCCCGCGCCCCTGCCGCCGGGTCAGGGCACGCGGATCGATCAGCTCGCCTGAGCAGGTTTGCCACGGCTGAGACGCCCGATCCGGTCGATCGGGCCTCTCGCGCGTCCGGCCGCATCTTTGCCGGATATAGCTGCATCAATATCGTGCGCCGCTCACCGGGGACCTGCGCATGATCGCACGGCTGCTGTTGCAGAACACGGTCCTCGTCGTCGCCATGGGCGCGGTGCTGTTCGCATGCGCCGGAACACTGCAGTGGCCGTCGGCCTGGACGTTCCTCGCCACCTCCGCGCTCCTCGGCCCGCTCTGCGGCTGGTGGCTCTACCGGATCGATCCGGCGCTGCTGGCCGAACGTCTGCGGCCGGTGCTGCAAAAGGATCAGCCCGCCGCCGACAAGATGTTCATGACGGTCTTCGTCTTCGTGATGCTGGCCTGGCTGGTCGTGATGGGGCTCGAGCGGCGCTTTCAATCCTCCGACATGCCGACTGCGTTGCAGGCGCTCGGCCTCGCGCTGTTCCTGGCCTCGACACTGTTCACCATGTGGGCGTTCCGCGAGAACTCGTTCGTCGCGCCCGTGGTGAAGCTGCAGACCGAGCGTGCGCAGCACGTGATCTCGACCGGTCCCTACGCCCATGTCCGCCACCCCATGTACAGCGGCATGGTGCTGTTCTTCGCCGGCCTGCCGCTGCTGCTGGGATCGTGGTGGGGACTTGCGATGCTGCCGCTCTTCATCGCCTTGTTCGCGGTCCGCATCCCTATCGAGGAGCGCACGTTGCGCGAGGGCCTGCCGGGCTACACCGACTATGCGGCGCGGGTGCGCTATCGCCTCATCCCCGGCGTCTGGTGAGGACTGATCATTGTCCCCGCCGAACCGCTAACCGTCGAGCTCGCGATAGCGGCGGAAGATGCCCTGCTCGTTGAAGGGAATGCGGCGCTCGCTTTCGAGATAGGCCTTGATGTTCGGCCGCGCGGCGATGCGGTCGTGCAGGCCGACAAGGCCCGGGACATCCTTCTCGAACGCCTTCATGCGCCTGGGGAAGGCATAACGCAGCCCGTCGACGATCTGGAATAGCGATAGATCGACGTAGGTCAGGCGGCGACCGGTGACATGGGTGCCGCCGCTCCCGTCGAGAAGCCGCTCGAAATAGCCGAGATATTTCGGCACGCGCTCTTCCCAGAAGTCCGCCGTACGCCTTTTCGCCGGTGCCTTCTGGTCCTCATAATAGAGCGAGGGTCCGAGCGGATGATGGGTGTCGTGGATCTCGACGACGAAGTCCGTGATCGTGAGCTGAAGCTGGTGCAACCAGAGCCTGCCGGCTTCCGTCTTCGGCGCAAGCCCATGGCGGGCGCCGAGATAGAGCAGGATGTTGGCGGTCTGGCCGATGACGAGCTTGCCTGCTTTCAGGAATGGCGGAGCAAAGGGCGGCGTGCCCGTATGCGCATCCATCATCTTCATCATCGCAGCAGTCCCGCGCGGACCGCGCGCGACATCGACGTAAGCGGCCCCCGCCTCCTCCAGCGCCAGCCGCACATATTCGCCGCGGCCCTGAATCTCGGGCCAGTAATAGAGCTCGTATTTCATGGGACAGTCCTTTGAAGCGCGCGCGGGACAAGCCTAGCATGCGATGCAAGTTCCGTCGTCGTGGGGCGGAACATCGCCCACACACGTCATTGCGAGCGCAAGCAAAGCAATCCAGAATCCCTCAACGGAAGCGCTCCGGATTGCTTCGTCGCAAGTGCTCCTCGCAATGACGCCGGGAAGGAGCGGTGGCCTCAACAAAAAGGGCGCCGTGCCTGAGCACGACGCCCTCTTCGTCAATCCGTGAGCGATCAGTTGGTCTGCTGGATCGCCGACAATTCCCAGCCGCTGCCCGGCCTGCGGGCAAACGTCCAGATCTCGGTCGCCTCGCCCGGCTGCTCGCTGCCGGCAACGATGGCGCCGGTGTTGCGGTCGACCGTCTTGTCGGTGAGCGCGAAGCGCAGCGCCACCGTGGCGTACTCGGTCTCGCCTTCCCGCCAGGCTTCCGCGAGGTCGCCCTGCAGCAGCTTCACATCCGTGACCTTGTTGACGACGTTGCGCGTACGGTTCTGGGCGAGGTCCTGCTCGAAATAGGAGACCATTTCCGGGGTCGCGAGCGTGTGCAGCTTGGCCACGTCCTCGTTCGACCAGGCGGCCTGAACGTCGCCGAGCAGGCGCTCGAACGCCTCATAGTCGTCCGGCTTGATCTCGAGCGGCGCGTTGTTGGCACCGAAGCCGAAGCCGCCAAGACCACCGGCGAGCCCGCCACCGAGACCGCTGCGATGGCTCGTCTGCGGTCCAGGCGCTGCGCCTGCATCAGCATTTGCATAAGCCGCCCGCGGGGCGTGACGGCGCTGCCACCACGACATGGCCAGCCGCACCACCAGCACAACGAGCGCGATCTGGATGATCAGGCCGAGGATCGAGGACAGGCCGCCGAGCCCCCCGAACAGGCCGCCGCCGAACAGCATGCCGAGCAGGCCAGCGCCGAGGAAGCCGGCCGCAAGGCCGCCCATGAAGCCGCCAGCCCGGCCGAACATGCCGCCGCGCGCAGGCGCGGAGGCAGCCGAATTCATGCCTGCGCCCGGCTGGGTGTAGGTGCGGTTGAATTGCGAGGTCGAGCCCGGCGCGGTCGTGGTCGACGGCGGGGCCGAATAGGAGCGCGAACCGCGCGAACCCGACGACATGCCGCCGCCGGCGCGCGCGTCGGCGGACGAGATCGCGAGTGCAGTCGGCAGCGCAAGCGCCAGCACGACGGCGATAGCCTTGAAGAGACTGCGGGAGCGTAGCGAGAAAGTCATGTGCGTTTCCCAAATCCCCGGCATGGGGACGTGCGCTTAAGATGGGCAGACTTCCCGAAAAGTGAAGCCGGTTTCGGAACTTGTGACTGCGGCCCTCAGTCGCGGGGATGTGGCAAAAACCCATATTTGGCGGGGGCTTGGCCGGGGTGCGCGGGGAACCATGGTCTCACATTACCGGTGGCTATACGACCGGAATTCCGCTTTTTCCTCGTCGTTGGAGGCGCAGCTCTATCCACCGTCATTGCGAGGAGCCCTTGCGACGAAGCAATCCAGGATCTTTCCGCGAAGGCAGCCTGGATTGCTTCTTCGCCAGCGCAAAATTGCTTCGCAATTTTCTCGCGGGCTCCTCGCAATGACGGCGTGAAGCAGTCGAGCGCAACGACGGAGAATGCGGGAACGGCGTAGTGCCTCTTGCCCTCACCCCTGCTTGTTCATCGTCTCCTTTACCGCCGCCACGAGCTGGCTGAGCGTGAAGGGCTTCGGCAGGAAGTCGAACTGCTGGCCTTCGGGCAGGCTCTTCTCGAACGCGTCCTCGGCATAGCCCGAGACGAAGATGAACTTGATGTCGGGGTTCTTTTCTCGCATCGCCTTCAGCAGCGTCGGGCCGTCCATCTCGGGCATGACGACGTCGGAGACGACGAGATCGATCGCCCCGCTCTGCTCCTCCAGCACCTCCATGGCCTCGACGCCGTTCTCGGCCTCGACCACGGTGTAGCCGCGCGAGCGCAGGCCGCGGGCGTTGAGCGCGCGCAGGCCTTCCTCGTCCTCGACCAGCAGGATGGTGCCCTGCCCGGTGAGATCGGTGCGCGGCTTGGCCTCGGCGGGCGCGGCTTCCTTCGCGGCGCCGCCGGCCGCGCTGGCCGCGGCTGCGGGCTGCTCGACCTGCACGTCCTGCTCGGCGTGATGGCGCGGCAGGAAGATATGGAACGAGGTGCCCTGCCCCGGCTCGGAATCGACATAGATGAATCCGCCGGTCTGCTTGACGATGCCGTAGACGGTGGAGAGCCCGAGGCCGGTGCCCTTGCCCACTTCCTTCGTCGAGAAGAACGGCTCGAAGATCTTGTCGCGGATATCGGCGGGAATGCCGGTGCCGGTGTCGGCGACCTCGATCCGGACATAGTCCGCAGCCGGCATGCCCTTGTAAGCGAGCTTGCCTGCGTCCTCGGTGGTGACGTTTGCGGTCCGGATGATCAGCTTGCCGCCATCCGGCATGGCGTCGCGCGCGTTCACCGCCAGGTTGACGATCACCTGCTCGAACTGGGAGACGTCGACCTTCACCGGCCAGAGGTCGCGACCGTGGACGAGGTCGAGCTTGACCTTCTCGCCGATCAGCCGGCGCAGCAGCATGGTGAGATCGGAAAGCGCATCGCCGAGATCGAGCACCTGCGGCCGCAGCGTCTGGCGGCGCGAGAATGCGAGCAGCTGCCGCACCAAGGTCGCGGCGCGCGTCGCGTTCTGCTTGATCTGCATGATGTCCTGGAACGACGGGTCGGTCGGCTTGTGCGCGTTCAGCAGGAAGTCGTTCGCCATCATGATGGCGGACAGCACGTTGTTGAAGTCGTGGGCGATGCCGCCGGCGAGCTGGCCGACGGTCTCCATCTTCTGGGACTGGTTGATCTGGTTCTCCAGCGCGCGCCGCTCGGTGGTCTCGAGCATGTGCACGATGGCGGCTTCCGCGTCGTTCTCGGCCGAATCGACCGGCGTGACGAAGAACTGGCCCCAGCGCTCCTTGGCCCCTTCCAGCGCCACCTCGACCGGCGCGATGTCGGCCTTGCCTTCGGCGGCCTGGTTGATGGCCGCGATCAAAAGCTGCCGGTCGCGCGAGCTGACCGCGCGGAAGATCGACTTGCCGGCGCTGTCGAGCCCGAGCGCCTGTCCGAGCTTGGCATAGCGCGCATTGGCCCGCACGACGTTGCCGGCGCGATCGACGGTCGCGATCGCCATCGGCGTGTGGTCGAAGAAGCGCATGAAGCGCACTTCGGCGGCGCGGTCGGGGTCGCTGCGCTCGTCGCGGGCGCGGCTGATCACGAGCGTGCGCGACGGCCCCGGAGCGCCGTCGGCGCCGAAGGCGAGCTTGTGATAGAGCCGCACCGGCATGGTCTTGCCGGTGCGCATGCGCAGGTCGATGTCGAAGACTTCGGTCTTCACCTCGCCCGGCACCGCCACGATGGAGGTGAGCAGCGAGGCGCCGTCGCCGGAGACGATGTCGGTGAGCTTGAGGCCGCCCGAACCGATCTCGGCGAGATCGTAGTCGAGCCAGTTCGCCAGCGTCGCATTGACATAGGCGAGCTCTCCGGCCGGATTGACCGAGAAGAAGCCGCACGGCGCGTGATCGAGATATTCGATCGCGTGCTGGAGCTCCTGGAACACGTCCTCCTGGCGTTCGCGGTCCCGGGTGATGTCGGCGATCGACCACACCGCGTATTTCGCCTCGCGCTTTCCGGTGCCGAGCGGGCGCACCCGCATGCGCAACCAGCGGCCCTGGCTGCCGTCATGGCCGGAGATGCGCACCTCTTCCTGCTGCCGCTTGCCTTCGCGTGCGGCCTTGAGCAGGCGGAACACCGCTTCGGAGACATCAGGGTTGCCGATGAAGACACGCTCGACGGGACGCACGTCCTGGGGGCCGCTGGCGCCGGTCAGCGTCAGATAGGCGGCATTGGAATAGACCACGTGTCCGCGCGCATCGGTGACTGCGAGCCCGTCGAAGGCGTGATCGGAGATGTGGCCAACGATGGGATCGTCGAGATTGCGGTCCGCGAAGCGGATGATGCCGGCGGCGAAGGCGAACAGGTTGAACAGGCCGACCATCGCCAGCACGGCGAGGATGCCCAGGATATAAGGCTGCGCCTGCGCGCGCCCGAGCGTCATCAGGCCGACGGCGACCGCGACGAGGCCGGCGGCCACCAGCAGCACCAGCGCAATGCTGCCCGAGCGCGGCGACGGCTCGTGCGCCGCAACGGGCTCGCGTGTGAGGTCGTGGTCGGTCTCAGCAGTCATATCGAGCTGGCGCAGCCTGTCGGCAGAGAATCAACGCGTTACGGGGCGCGTGGGGTCCTCCCTGCCTGAATCGGACCCAAAGGTGCAAGGGCAGCAGCGGCGAAAGGTACGCTGATTCCCAGATTACGGCCATTTCCGGTATTTTTCGGGTATTTTATCCCCGCCCGGCGCCGAATCCGCGCTTCAGCCGCATGACGTAGCCGATGACCTCGGCCACCGCATGATAGTGCTCGGTCGGGATTTCCTGGTCGATGTCGACGGTGGCGTAGAGCGCCCGGGCCAGCGGGACGTTCTCCACGATCGGGATGTCGTGCTCGCGCGCGATCTCCCGGATCTTGAAGGCGAGGTTGTCGACGCCCTTGGCGACGCAGATCGGCGCCGACATGCCCCGCTCGTAGGAGAGCGCCACCGAATAGTGGGTCGGGTTGGTGATGATCACCGAGGCCTTGGGAACCGCCGCCATCATGCGCTTCTTGGCGCGCTGCTGCCGCAACTGCCTGATCTTGCCCTTGATGTGCGGGTCACCTTCGGATTGCTTGAATTCTTCCTTGATCTCCTGAAGCGACATCTTCTGTCGCTGGAACCAGCTTCGGTACTGGAAGAAGTAATCGGCGATGGCGACGATCGCGAGGGCCGCGACCACCGCTCCGAGCAGATGAATGGTCATGCTGGTTGTCGCGCCGAGCATGCCGGCCGGATCGAGCCGGACCATCGCCTCCATGCGGTGCCGCTCCGGCCACAGGATCATGGTCATGATCGCGCCGAGCAAGACCAGCTTGCCGATGCCTTTGAGAAAATTAGCGGCCGCCTGCTTGCCGAAGATGCGCTTGAAGCCGGCGCCGGGCGAAATCTTGTTGAACTTGGGCTTCAGGGATTCGGCCGACCACACCAGGCGGTGCTGGAGCATGTTGCCGGCAATCGCCGCCAGCATCAGCATCAGGAGGGGCACGCCGACGGCCGCGAGCACGACGAATTCGATCTGCTGCATCAGCGCGAGCAGAGCCTTGCCGTCGGTCTTGATCATCCAGGAATTGGCGAGCAGGTTGCGCATCGGCGTCAGCAGCCCGCTGCCGACCGAGCCCGAGAAGGTCGAGACCACGAGCGTGCCGCCCGCCATCATGAACCAGGTGTTGATCTCCTGGCTCTTGGCGACGTCTCCGCGTTCGAGCGCATCGTCGAGGCGCTTTTGCGTCGGGTCTTCTGTTTGACTTTCGGGATCGTTGTCTTCCGCCATCGATCGACCCCGTCACTTGAGCGGCATCATCTGGTGCATGACACCGATGAAATAATCGAGAAAAGTGCCCATCATCGCGGTCAGCACCACGGCGAGCACCAGGAAGCCTGCGAAGATCGACAACGGCACGCCGACGAAATAGACCTGCATCTGCGGCATCAACCGCGCCAGCACGCCGAGCCCGATGTTGAAGACGAGGCCGAACACCAGGAACGGTCCCGAGAGCTGCAGGCCCAGGCGGAACGCGGCGGTGAAGGCGCGCGTCGCCAGCGAGGCGACATCGCCGCTCGATACGGTCTCGCCCGGCGAGAAGATCGTATAGCTGTCGTTCAGCGCGGCGATCACCAGATGGTGGCTGTCGGTGGCAAACAGCAGCGTCACGCCGAGAATGGTCAGGAAGTTGCCGACCAGCACGCCCTGCTGTCCCTGCGTCGGATCGACCGAAGTGACGAAGCCAAGCCCCATCTGCTGCGCGATCACGGATCCCGCAACCTGGAGCGCCGACAGCGTCACGCGCGCTGTCGCGCCCAGTACGATACCGATCGCGATCTCATGCAGCATCAGGACCAGCAGCGGCGCGAGCGAGCCCATGTCGACCTGGTAGGCGTTTCGATGCAGCGGCAGGATGATCAGCGTGAGCATCAGCGCGATCGACAGCTTTATCCGCGTCGGGATGTTGGTCTCACCCAGCCCTGGCAGCAGCATCACCATCGCGCCGACCCGGGCGAAGGCCAGCATGAAGGAGGCGGCGAGTGCCGGCAGCAGCGAGACGTCGATGCGCATAATTCACGCATCTTGCCTCAGCCGCCAATGATTCGCGACGATATACGCATCATGTGGGCGTGGAGCGAGTCGGCCATGAACGGCAGCGCCAGCAGCATCGTGGCGAAGATGGCCAGGATCTTCGGCACGTAGATCAGCGTCTGCTCCTGGATCTGCGTCAGCGCCTGGAACAGCGACACGATGACGCCGACCACGAGGCCGACCACCATCAGCGGGGAGGACACGATCACGATGGTCCAGATCGCATCGCGTGCGACATCGAGGGTCTCGGGTCCGGTCATTTGGAGGTTCCGATGGGGTTAGAGGAAGGCGCGAGAAGCGAGTAGCGAATGGTGGCCTGAGCTGGCCATTCGCCACTCGCCATTCGCTTCAAATCAGATCGGCATCTTCATGATGTCTTCATACGCCGCGATCACGCGATCGCGGACCGAGACCAGCGTGGATACCGCGACGTCGGTGTCCGCGACCGCCGTCACCACGTCCATCACGTTGGCCTTGCCGGCGGCCATCGCCACCGTCTGCGCATCGGATTTGCGGCCGGACTCCATGACGCTGCCGACGGCGTCCTTCAGCAGCGAGGCAAAGGATTGCCCGGTCGGCTCACTGCCCTTGCCGGCGCCGCCGTTCTCGAGCACGCGGGCAAGGTTGGCATAGGCGTTCGCGGCGATTGTCGGTGATGCCATGACTCAGATGTCCTGTTCAGCTCTTGAGGATGTCGAGCGTGCGCTGGATCATCCGGCGCGTCGCACTGATGATGTTGAGATTGGCCTCGTAGGACCGCTGCGCATCGCGCATGTCCGTTATCTCGACCACCGAGTTCACGTTGGGATATTTGACGTTGCCGCTCGCATCCGCGGCCGGATTGTTCGGCTCGTATTTGACGCGGAAGTCGGACTGGTCGGGCTTGATCCTGCCGAGAGTGACGACCTGCGCGTCCAGCGTGCGGTCGAGCGCGGAGGAGAAGGTCGGAACCTTGCGCCGATAGGGATCGCCGCCGGCGGTCTGCGCCGTCGAGTCGGCATTTGCGATGTTTTCCGAGATCACCCTCATGCGCCCGGCCTGCGCGCGCAGGCCGGAGGTGGCGATCGCCATCGAGCGGGCAAAGTCGCTACTGTCATTCGCCATGATGCGCCTCTAGCTCTCCTGGTTGCGGGATCACGCCTAGGCCTTGCCGATCGCCGTCTTGAGCAGACGCAGGCTCTTCGAATAGAGCGAGGTCGCCGCCGCGTAGTCCATCTGGTTGCTGGCGGCCTTCATCATCTCCTCCTCGAGATTGACGGCGTTGCCCGCAGGGCGGGTCTCGAAGCCGGCGTTCTTGTCCTGGTCGAATGCGGAGGCGGCGCCCGATGGCGTCATGTGCGAGGCGCTGGTACGGGTCAGGGCCAGCGGCCCCATGGACCCCGTGACGGCGCCGGTCCTGTCGAGCTTCGGCTCGACCAGGTCGCGCGGCCGGAATTTGGGCGTGTCGGAATTGGAGACGTTCTCGGACAGGACGCGCTGGCGCTCCTGGTGCCACTGCATCTTGGTACGAAGCGCCGACAGCACCGGGAGGTCGTTGATGGACATCGTCGCGGCTCCTTCCGCCACCCTTGCGGACCCGAGGTCCGAAGCTAGGCAGAATTTGCCGCCTGTATGGTTAACAGCTGGTTAAGAGCGCTTTCGATGCATGCCCCCAGGCGAGACACGATTTTGCGCGCCCGTGATTCTACGCCTCGAAAAGTGGCATTAACCCAACCGTTTGGCGGGGCGCGCACAGGCCAAGAAGTCGTTTTGGATCGGGCGATTCATGGGTTATTAAGAGTTGGGGACGGCAAAACTTGCCGTGGAACGTTAAGAAATCGCAGCTTGGGGCATCGTACGCCGGTGGTTGGCAAAGCTGACCACGGGTACGAGAAAAGCGCCATTTGTCGGGGACAAGTATGCAAGGCAGCCCTATCACCTTCATCGTCGCGTTCATCGTCGTTCTGGCGTTGATCGGCGTCGCTGCATGGCTGGTTCGCCGATTCGGCAGCAGCCGGCTGGGCGCCAACACCCAGCGCGGCAGGATGCCCCGGCTCGCCGTGATCGACGCCGCCGCGGTCGACGGCCGGCGCCGTTTGGTGCTGGTCCGGCGCGACAATGTCGAGCATCTCCTGATGATCGGCGGCCCAACCGACATCGTCGTCGAGCCCAATATCGTTCGCGCCGCGCCGAGCCGCGACCAGCTCCCGCAGCGTCCCAACGCCGCCGAGCCGCCGCGCCTTGCCCCCATGCCCGACGTCGGCGGCTGGGCCGACGAGGCGCCGCGACCGGAACTGCTCGATCATCCCGAACCGCAGATGCCCGAGCCCCCGCCGCGGCCCGCCCGCCCATCCTTCGCCGATGAGGTGCGCCGGCCTGCTCCGGCGCTGGCCGAACGTCGCAGCGAACCGCCCTTGGGAGGCTTTACACCCGAGCCGATCGCGCCGCGTCCCGAGCGCGAACCATGGCCCGAGCCCCTGCCGCCGCGCATGGCCCGCAGCGAACCGCCGCTGATGCCGCGTCCGCCTCGCCAGAGTGAGCCGGTGAAGATGCCGCCGCTGCGCCCCGAGCGCGCCGCAGCGCCGCCGCCGCCTCCGCCTGTGCCGCAGGCTGCGCCCGTTCCGCCGCCGGCGCCGGCCCCTGTGCCCTCGAGCGCCGAGCAGAATCTCGCCGAAATGGCGCAGCGGCTGGAGGCTGCCCTGCGCCGCCCGGCCGGCGAAACGGTCGCGCCTCCGGTTGCGCCGGAGCCGCCGGCCGCGCCCCCGCGTGCCGCACGCAGCGAGCCGCCGGCGCCGCCCGCCCCGGCCGCGAAGCCGGCCGCGGAAAAGACCAGCTTTGAAAATCTCGAAGACGAGATGGCCTCGCTGCTCGGCCGTCCGAAGCCGTCTTCGTGAGGTTGCCGGCCCTCCCGCGTAGAGTTCTTTTCCTTTCTGTCCTGGTCGGCGCGGCCTCGCTCGCGATGCCGGCGCATGCCCAGGACATCAGCATCAATCTCGGCGGCGGCGCCGGTGGCGGCGGCGTCACCGAGCGCGCGATCCAGCTGATCGCGCTGCTCACGGTGCTGTCGATCGCACCGTCGATCCTGATCATGATGACCTCGTTCACGCGCATCGTGGTGGTGCTGTCGCTGCTGCGCACCGCGTTGGGCACCGCGACCGCCCCGCCGAACTCGGTGATCATCGCGCTCGCGATGTTCCTCACCTTCTTCGTGATGGGCCCGGTGCTGCAAAAGTCCTACGACGAGGGCATCCGCCCGCTTGTCGCCAACCAGATCGGCGTCGAGGATGCGCTCCAGCGCGCCTCCGTTCCCCTGCGCGGCTTCATGCAGAAGAACGTGCGCGAGAAGGACCTCAAGCTGTTCCTGGATCTGTCGGGCGAGCCGCCGCCGGCTACCCCCGACGAACTCGCCTTGCGCATCCTCGTTCCCGCCTTCATGATCTCCGAGCTGAAGCGCGCCTTCGAGATCGGCTTCCTGTTGTTTCTCCCCTTCCTGATCATCGACCTCGTCGTCGCCTCGGTGCTGATGTCGATGGGCATGATGATGCTGCCGCCGGCGACGATCTCGCTGCCATTCAAGCTGATCTTCTTCGTGCTGGTCGACGGCTGGTCGCTGGTCGCAGGAAGCCTGGTGCAGAGCTACGGGGGGTGAGGCAGGCTTTGCGGGAGCCGCCAGCCAAGCATCGCATGCTCTCAGCAAGCAGCCACGAACTCCGCCCCTCCCCGTGATTGCGAGGAGCTTTCGCGACGAAGCAATCCAGACTCCCACCGCAGAAAGATTCTGGATTGCGTCGCTCCGCTCGCAATGACGGTATAGCCGGGTCCGCGCTCGATGCGGCAGAGGAATCCTACCGCGTCATCTTGATCTGTCGCACGACCGGAATCGTGGGCAGCGAGCCGGTGTGGTCGGCCTCGTCCTTGGCCTGCGGCGCGCCGGGCGCGCGCGCCGTGGCGTCGGGGAAGCGCTGTTTCATCTCGCGCAGGAAGCCGTCGAGCGTATCGACGCTGGCAGCCAACTTGGCGATCTCGGCGAATTCGGCGCTCGAGGCCGCGGCCGGCTTGCTGGCGATGTCGAAGGCGAGACGGTCGGCGCTCTCGCTCATCAGCGGCGCATATTTCTCGCGGAAGCGCGACAGGCCGATCGAATCATCGGCAAGCGCGTAGCCGACGGCGGCGCGGATGATGTCGCTCTTCTCGACCGCGTTGAGCGGCTTGAAGTCGCGGAACCGGTCGCCGTAATAGAGTTCGATCTGCTCGGCGGACTCGCGCCAGCGCCGCGCCGCCCAGAAAATGTCGGAGCGAAGGCGGAGCACTTCGCGCCCGGAGACGTTGGAGACGATGTCGAGCGCGAGATCGTGGCGGCCGACGTCGCTCTGCGCGCGCGCTTCCAGGAGCAGGCGCTGCTGCCGGAGCTCGCCGGAGAGATCGCTGATGCGGCTCGCGCGCAGCGCGGTGATCGCCATGTCGGGCTTGCGGTTGGCGAGATAGATCATGGACAGGCGCGCGGCCACCTGGGCGCGTGCCGCGCCCTCCAGGCGATGATCGACCTGATATTGCAGGAGCTCGGCGGCCTGGTCGAGCAGATCGATCGAGGCGAGGCGGTCGGCGAGCCGGCGGATCAGCTCATCGCCGCGGCGGCCGATCGGCGTCAGCTCGCGGAACTCGTAGAACATTCCGAGCGCCTCGACCGGCGGCAGTTCGTCGCCCTTCAGCCCGAGGAATAGCTGCGTGAACAGCTCGGAGGCGAGATCCTGAGCCTGACGCGAGGCTTCGGCGTTCGGCTGAAGCCTCGTCGCGGTGCGCGCGGCGGTGAGCGCATCCCGGTAACGCCCGTTCTCGGCATACAGCTGCGATAGCATCTGGAGGGTCTTGACCTCGGTCGTGTCGCCGCGCCAGGTCATCGACAACGTCTCGAGTTCGCGTAGCGCCTCTTCCTTGCTGATCTCGTCGCGCTTCTGACGCAGTGCGACCTCGAGCTGCTTGGCCTCGGCCGCAGCCTGCCGGTCGCTCGAGGCGACCGCGAACTTGTAATCGTCCAGCGCATCCTTGTCGTGGCCGAGCGCCTCGGCGAGCCGGCCGCGCAGCACGGCGAAGCCGGGCGCAGCCTCAGGCGGGACACCGACCACCTCGAGCTCGCTGCGGCGCTTGGAGGCGCCGGCATAGTCCTTCACCTCGAGCGAGGCGCGCATCGCGTCCATCGTCACGATGCGCTGGATGTCGAGCGGCAGAGAGGCGATGGCGAATTCGACGTTCTTGAACTTCTCGCGCGCGTCCGCCCATTTGCCCTGGCGCGCATAGGCGAGCGCCTTCCAGAGCTGGGAATCGTGGCTGTTGCCGATCACGGGATTGGCGAGGTCCTTCAGACCCTGCGCCGGCCGGCCGATCAGGATGCTCGCGATCGCATGCATGATCAGCGCGCCGCTCTCCTCCTTGTTGAGGGGATCGCTCAGCATCACGTCGGTGACGGCCTTGGCTTCGTGATACATGGCGCGCGACATGTAGAACTGCGCGAGGTCGAGCCGCGGCAGCGAACGCAGCGCCGGTTCGACCGCCGAGATCGCCATCATCAGTTCGCTCTGGCGCGCCATGAAGTTTTCCGACTGTCCCTTGCGCCAGCCTTCGGGGCTGAAGATCGGGCGCACCGCGGTCGGCGCCCGCTCGGCCGAGATGTCGACCGGCGAGAGCGTCAATCCACCCTTCTTGCCGACAATCACCTTGTCGGAGCCGACCTCGACGCCGACCTCGTCGGAGTTGGGTCGGATCGCGATGCCGTGCGCGGATTCCAGGAGCGAGAGATCGACGAGGTCCTGCCGCTTGATGAAGCCGCGCACCGGCCGCTGCGCGGTGACAACATAGAGCGTATCGCCGGCGTCGGGATCGGTGAGCTTGTGCAGGAGGCCCGGATTGGCGAAGGGGATGGCGATGTTGGCGAGCGCGGGATCGGTGATGTTGCGCGACATCATCAGCGGCAGCGGCGTCGCCTGGATCTTGTCGGCGAGAGTCAACAGCCAGTTGGTTTCCTTGCCGACCTCCTCGCTCGTCAGCGAATAGACCAGCGGACGGGTGAGACGGATGCGCACCGCCTGCCCCTTGTCGAGCGGGATGCGGCCGACCTCGCCGATCATGGCGCCGCCCTTGGTGCGGATCGCCTCGACATCGATCGGCTTCGGCGTATCGAACACCAGCCACACCGTGTCGCCGCGGCGGAACGCCGCCGCCGGCGTTGCGACCTGGAGCGGGAACGTCACGCGCAATCCGTCGCTGTCGCGGCGCGCATCGACGCTGGCAACGACGGGCTGCGCGGCCGGCGCCGCCGGCTTCGCGGCCTCCTTGGGCACTTCCGGAGCGGGCGCAGCTTCGACCGCGCGAGCGGCTGCCGGTTTCGGCGCCTCGGTGGACGGCAGCGCGGCGGAGGCTTCCGGCTTCACCTCGGGCCTGATGTCGATCTTGGCTTCGCGCGCGATGGTCTCGGAGGTCGGCGGCGCGATCTCGCTGCGGGGATCCTTCGGCTTCTCGGCCGCCGGCTTTTCCGGCGCAGGCGCCGGTGCGTGACCGGCGGGCTTCATCTGTGCGATCGCCGCCTCGGGCGTCGCAGCCGCCTTGCCCTTGTCGGGTTGGAAGGCGACGTCGACGACGTAGTTCTTCTCGTCGCGGAACGAATGCACGTCCGAATCGCCGATCAGCGCGATCTCGACATTGGTCTGGTCGATGTCGGCCTTCTGCTTGATCGAGGCGACGTTCGGCGGCGCCGCGACGACCGCGTCCGCCAGGTCGAAATTGAGGTTGGCGTTGAAGATGAGCGTGAGCTTCTGCTCGTTGAGCACGGAGGAGACGCCGACGCCGTCGGGCATCTCGAACACGAAGCGCACGAAGGTCGGCTGCACCGAGGCACGCACGCGGATCTGCGGGCGCTTCCTGGCCTCGGCCGCGGCGCGCTGGGCACGCAACGCGCGCTCGGCCACGCGGGCGCGCTCGGCGAGCTCCTTGACCACGTCCATGGGCAGGCTCGGCGGCGGTCCCTTCCAGCCTTCGGGCAGCAGGTCGACGAAGGTGCGCTCGCCCGCGTTCATGGTGTTGACGGTGACGCGCCGCGCCAGCGACAGGCGGATCGCGCTGCCATCCGGGTCGCGGCGGGCGGAGTTGACGTAGTCGGGCGCACCTTCCGGGATCCGGTCGACGGGAACGTCGACGGGCCGGTCGAAGCGGATCACGAGGATGGAGCCTGCGGTCGTCACCTCGGAGGGAACATCCTCGCCGAGCTTGATGACGAGACGGGCGAAGCCGCCGCCGGCGGAAAAACTCGCCTCGCCCCTGATCGGGTCGGCCGCCCGGGCCGGCGCCGTGAGGCCAATCAGGACACAGGCCGCCAGCGCGCGCGCCCTTCGGACATGACGCGACAATCCCCGCGCCACTGCGCGGGCTCGCGACACAAATCCAGCGGCAGCCTCTCGCGCCATTGGCGGCATTTCTTCCGGTTCGGCGGGCGTGCCGGCACTGGCGCCGGCCCGTGCCGTCGAATTTAAGGTTTTCCCAATTAAGGACTTCTTAAGTATGAGCCCTCAATTCGGCTTTTGCGTCGGCTTGCCCTCGATCTTGGGAAGATCAACGGCCGAGGCCGACTGATCGCCGCCGCCATTGGCGCGGCGGGCCATCTCGACCGTCAGCCGCTCTGCCGCCTCCGGCGACATCAATCCCATGATGTCCGACATCTTGCGAGGCGCGATGGCCGAGGCGATCTCGATCAGCACGCCCATCTCGAGCCGGTCGAACACCCGCGCGGCATCCTTCGGCTTCATCCCCTCATACATGGTCACGAGGCCCTTCATGCGCTGGGCTTCGGCGGCCTTCTGCTCGGCCTGCGTCGCGGAGATGCGGGTTTCCACCGCCTTCATCTCCTCGACCTTGTTCTCGATGCGCTTCTCGGCCGATTTCAGCAGGCTTTCGCGAATGTCGATCTCGCGCTGGCGGGCCTCGATCTCCTGCCGCCGCGCCTGCAGCCGTTCCAGGATCGCGCGTTCCGAGGCCGAGACCTGCGGCTGGGTCTCGTCGATCTTGACCGGGGTGCCGCCCTCCATCTTGGTCTCGGGTGCGGCCGGCTTCGGCGGTTCCTTCGGCGCGCTGGATCCCGTGATATCAAGATCCTCGCGGCCGGTCGGGAAATTTAGGTTCTCCTCGGCCCAGGACTTCTTGGTCTGGTTCGGCTTGTAGTCGAAGACGTAGCCGCCGTTGATGACGAGGCCGGCCACCTTCAGCGTGGCGAGGCCTGCGACGGCGACCAGGACGACCGGAATGACGCGGATGTTACGAAAGGACTTCATACCCTGGCTTTATGCGGCAAGGCCGTTGGATCGCCGGCGCTCGGAGAAGGCTTCGGCCGCAGCCGCCACCGCCTTCGCCGTCGACGGCTTGGCTGCAGGCGCGGCAGCTGTTTCGGGGTTCGTCACGGGACGCGCGGCGATCGCAATCTTGGACAGGCGCCGCACCACGTTGTCGGCCTCGCCGAGCTGCTTGTAGAGCTGATCGGACATCTGCGTCGCGGCGGCGAGCTGGCTGCCCAGGTTCTCGTTGACGTCGCGCACGGCCAGCTTCAGCCCGCCGATCGCGCGCTCGGCGATCTCCGTCGCCGTGATCAGCTCGCCGATGACCGCCTTCAGCGAATGCTCGTCCGCCTTCAGCCGCGTCAGCCGCTTGTTGAGCATGACGCAATAGACGATCGTCAGCATCAGCAGGATAGCCACCAGCGTCTCGATCGCCATTCCCAGGGAGTGGTTCATGGGGCCTCCATCATCTTGTTCTGCTCGTCCACCTTCTCGAACATCGCCAGTGTCGTACTTGGCTTGCGCAAGGGTTTCGTCACGCGGATCGCGACGCGGTCGCCGACCCGGCCCATCCGCCCCTCGGTTAGCGTGACGTCGCCGCAGCGCACGGTGACGTTGGCGTCGGCGCGCATGTCCAGCGGCAGCGTGTCGCCGACCTTGAGCCGCATCAGCTGCTTGAGCGGAATGTCGGCTTCATAGAGCACCGCATCGACGGCGATCTCGGCCTGCACGATCTCGGTGGCGAAATGGCCTTCCCAGACCGGGTCGCGGCCGAACTTTTCGCCCATGAACATCTGGAGCAGGACGCCCCGGATCGGCTCGATGGTCGCGTAGGGCAGCAGCAGCTCGATATTGCCGCCGCGGTCTTCCATGTCGATGCGCAGGCGGACCAGGATCGCGGCGTTGGCGGGACGGCTGATCGCGGCGAAACGCGGATTGGTCTCGAGCCTGTCGATCGTGAAGGTCACCGGCGACAGCGGCCGGAACGCCTGCTCGGCATCGGCCAGCACCACCTCGACCAGCCGCTTGACCAGCTCGGTCTCGATCGTGGTGTAGGGCCGGCCCTCGATGCGGAGCTGGCTGGTGCCGCGGCGGCCGCCGAGCAGCACGTCGATCATCGAATAGATCAGGTTGGAATCGACCGTCGCCATGCCGAAGTTCTCCCACTCCTCGGCCTTGAAGACGGTGAGGACGGCGGGCAGCGGGATCGAGTTCATGTAGTCGCCGAAACGCACCGAGGTGATGCGGTCGAGCGAGACTTCGACGTTGTCGGAGGTGAAGTTGCGCAAGGATGTCGTCATCAGCCGCACCAGGCGGTCGAAGACGATTTCGAGCATCGGCAGACGCTCATAGGAGACCATCGCAGAATCGATGATCGCGCGAATGCCGGAATGATCGTCGAGCGTGACGTCGCCGACGGTGAAGCCGAGGAGATTGTCGATCTCCTCCTGCGACAGCACCCGCTCGCCGGAATTCTTGCCGGTGCCGAGGTCGCGGCTGCCGTCCTCGACCATGGCCGCCCATTGCAGGGCCATGGTTTCCGACAGCTCGTTCTCGGCGGCAGCCTTGGCGGCCTCGGCGGGATCCTCGGAATCGAGCGAGGCCTCCCACTGGGCGGCAATTGCATCCTGGTCGACCTGGTCGTTGCCCGCCATGATCCCTAGCCCGTCATGCTCACTGGACCACGACTTCCTTGAACAGCACCGCGCTGACCTGGATCGGGGCGACCGCCGCGTTGACGCGCTTGGTCAGTTCCTCCTTGAGGCGGAAGATGCCGGCCGAGCCGTTGAGGTCGGAGGGGCGCAGTTCGCGCACATAGGTCTGGAAGATGTCGGTGACGCGCGGCATCGTCGGCTTGATCGCCTCGATCTGCTTCTCTTCCTTCAGCTCCAGCACGATCTTCAGCCGCAGATATTGCACGCGCTCGCCGGGCGAGCCGGCGAGGTTGACCATCAGGTCGGGGACGTCGACGAAGGCCGGCGGCTTCGGCGGCGGCGCGGCCTCGGCATGGTGCTCGCCCTCGCCGTGACGGAAGAAGACGAACCAGGTCGCTGCACCGCCTCCGAGGACGGCGAGCAGACCGACGGCCATGATGATGAGCTTGAGCTTGTTCTTCGGCGGAGCGGCTTCCGCGCCGTCGGCGGCTGCGCCGCCTTCCTCATTCTCTGCCATGGTTGCCGCGCTCGTTCATTTCTCAAAGGGGTCGAAAGAGCGAAGCCTCCTGGCAGACAATGACGCGATACAAATGCCCCAGCGCAATGCGCTCCTCTGATGTGCAAACGCTACGGTAATAATGGTTAACGGAACCTTTCGATTGGGCCTCCGCTAGGAAAAATCTGCCGGGCAAACATGGCTAACAGAACCTTTCTGCCGCCCTTCCGCGCCCATCAAAAATCAACAACCATTTGAAATAATGTAATTTTTTAAGTTGGCACGGCTTTCGCTGAGAAAGGGGCGAGACCTCACGGTTTGGGAGAACCCGAGGTCTCGTTCACGGGATCCGCCAAGGCGCTTGGGAGAGCGAAATGGCAGATCTCACTCAGGGGAGATTTCCGATGCAGAACGCGCTTCTGATCGGCTTGTCACGGCAGATGACGTTGGAACGGCAGATGGACGTCATCGCCAACAACGTCGCCAATGCCAACACCAACGGCTTCAAGGCCGACCATTCGCTGTTCGAGGAGTATCTCAACTCGAACGCACGTCATGACAATTTCATCGGTCGCGACCGCCGGATCTCCTATGTGCAGGATCGCGGCACCTTCCGAGACGTCGGCCAGGGGCCGATGGAGCCAACCAACAATCCGCTCGACATCGCGATCAACGGCAACGCCTATTTCGCGGTGCAGGCCAATGGCGGCGAGCTCTATACCCGCGACGGCAAGTTTTCGCTCAACAGCACCGGCCAGCTCGTCACCGCGAGCGGCAATCTCGTGCTCGGCAATGCCGGCCCGATTACCTTCCAGCCGACCGACCACGACATCAATGTCGCGCCCGACGGCACCGTCACGGTGCTCGAGGGTACGGCGCGGACCGACTCGATCCGCGGCAAGATCCGCATGGTGTCGTTCGACGATCCGGCCAAGCTGACCAAGCTCGGCGGCAATCTCTATGGCGCCGGCTCGGCCAACCAGCAGGCCGACGCCAAGTCCACCTTGCAGCAGGGTTACATCGAGAAGTCGAACGTGAATGCGGTCGGCGAGATGACCCGCATGGTCGAGGTGATGCGCAGCTACACGGCAATCGCCAGCCTGCTCCAGCAGCAGAGCGACCTCCACAAATCGGCGATCGACAAGCTCGCCGACGTTCCGGCCTGATTGAAGGAGAACTGACATGCAGGCGCTTCACACCGCTGCGACCGGAATGGCGGCACAGGAACTCAACGTTCAGGTGATCTCCAACAACATCGCCAACCTGCGCACCACCGGCTTCAAGAAGCAGACCGCGGCATTCCAGGACTTGATCTATGAGCACGTCCGCCGCGTTGGCGCCCAGTCGTCCGACCAGGGCACCATCCTGCCGGTCGGCGTCGACATCGGCGGCGGCGTCAAGACCGTCGGCACGCCTCGCAGCATGACGCAGGGGACGCTGTCGCAGACCGGCAACGACCTCGATCTCGCGATCTCGGGCGATGGCTTCTTCAAGATCCTGATGCCCGACGGCACCTACCAGTACACCCGCGACGGCACCTTCCAGATGGACAATCAGGGCCGCGTCGTCACCGCGCAGGGCAACCCGGTGCAGCCGACCATCACCATTCCGAACAACGCCTCGGGGATCTCGGTCAGCGAGCAGGGCCAGGTCTCGGTGACGCTGCCGGGTTCGTCGACCTCGTCGATCATCGGCCAGATCGGCGTCACGCGCTTCATCAACAAGGCGGGCCTTCAGCCCGTCGGCAACAACCAGTTCATCGAGACCCCCTCGTCCGGCGCGCCGCAGGACGGCACGGCCAACTCCGAGGGTTACGGCAAGATCACGCAGGGCAGCCTGGAGCAGGCCAATATCGACGTCGTCTCGGAGATGAGCGACCTGATCGCCGCGCAGCGCGCCTACGAGATGAACGCCAAGGTCATCAGCGCGGCCGACCAGATGATGCAGTCGACCACGGCGCTGTTCCGCTGAGGTGATGACGATGATCCGCACCACGCTCGCCTCGATCTCCACCCTTCTCCTGCTGGCATTGCCGGCAGTGGCCGCCGACGAATTCATCGCCTCGCCGGCGCTGCGCGCAAGCGTCACCGTCACGGCGGACGTGGTGCGGATCGGCGATCTCATCGAGAACGCAGGATCCGCCGCGCTGATCCCGGTCTACCGCTCGCCCGATCTCGGCACCACCGGCACGCTGACGGTCGGCCAGGTGCTCTCGGTGCTGCGGGCAAAACAGGTGATCGGCGTCACGACCGGCGACATCAAGGAGGTCCAGGTCACCCGCCTCGCCCGCACGCTCGCGAGCAAGGACATCCAGAACGCGGTCACCGCTGCGCTCGAGCGCCGCTTCGGCCTCGGAGAAGCCGCCAACATCACCGTCACGTTCGACCGCAGCGTCGCCGAGATGCGGCTCGATGCCTCCAACACCGGTGCGCTCGAGCCGGCTGCAACCCGCTACGACGCCCGCAGCGGCCGTTTCGACATCGCCTTCGAGATTGCCAACGACAGCAACTCTGCGCCGACCAAGCTGCGCTTCACCGGCACCGCGATCGAGACCGTGGAAGTGGCCGTGCTGACCCGCGACATCGACCGCGCCGAGCTTCTGAAATCCTCCGACGTCTCGCTGGAGCGCCGGCCGAAGGCCGAGGTCACCGGGGAACCGGCCGCGCGCGACCGCAGCATCGGCATGCAGCTGCGCCGGGCGATGCGCGCGGGCACGCCGCTCCGCGTCGCCGACATCGTCAAGCCCGACTTCGTGCTGCGCGATCAGGCCGTCACCATCATCTACCAGGTGCCCGGCCTCTATCTCACCACGCGCGGCAAGGCGATCGAGAACGGCGCCGAGGGCGACACCGTCAGCGTGTTGAATTTACACTCCAAGCGCACGCTGACCGGCGTCGTCACCGGCCGCGGCCAGGTGACGGTCCAGGGCGCCGCCCAGTCTGCACCGATGGCGCCTGCGGTCGAGCAGACCTCGTCGATCAGGCGTGACGACGTGCCGCCGGCCGCAGCCCTGGCGCAGAGTCTGATCCAGACGCCCGCGTCTCCGGCCCAGATCGCCCAGGCACAGATCCCGCAGGCTCAGATTCCGCAAGTTCGCCTCTCGCAAGCTCCAGCCAAGTCAGAGTAAGTCATGTCCAGGTTCAGTTCGGCCTTCCGCCTTCGTCGCATCGCGATCTCTGCCCTGCTGCTGGCAACTTGTGCCCTGGCGAGCGGCTGCTCCTCGATCGACCGCCTGTCGCAGATCGGCGAGCAGCCGAAGCTGTCGGCGATCGACAATCCGACGACGCAGCCCGGCTACAAGCCGGTGCAGATGCCGATGCCGAAGCCGGAAGTTGCCTCCTACAATCCGAACTCGCTGTGGCGCAACGGCAGCCGCGCGTTCTTCAAGGACCAGCGCGCCCGCCAGGTCGGCGACCTCCTGACCGTGACCGTGAACATCACGGACAAGGCCAACATCGAGAACGACACCTCGCGCAGCCGCACCAACAAGGAAGATTCCGGAATCACGGACTTCATCGGCTCCCAAACGATCACCCAGGCCAACAAGATCCTGCCCGGCCGTATCCTGACAGCCGACTCGACCTCTTCCAGCGAGGGCAAGGGCAGCGTCGACCGCAAGGAAGCCCTGCAAACCAACGTCGCCGCCGTGGTGACCCAGGTGCTGCCGAACGGCAATTTGGTCGTCGAAGGCAAGCAGGAGATACGCGTCAACTTCGAGATCCGCGAGCTGATCGTGGCCGGCATCGTGCGCCCCGAGGACATCCAGAGCGACAACACCATCGACTCCACCAAGATCGCCCAGGCCCGCATCGCCTATGGCGGCCGCGGCCAGATCACCGACGTGCAGCAGCCGCGCTACGGCCAGCAAGTGATGGACGTGCTGCTGCCCTTCTAGTCCTCTCCCGAGCTCCCACATCGTGTTCGCGAACCTAGGCGCGAACGACGATGTACGACGCGGCCTCCGGTAGCTCCCCTGCCGGAGGCCGCATGTATTTTGCCTGCGCCGCCGAAGCGGCGCAGGCTTCTTCTAGAGCAGTTCGATCCCGCGTGCTTGCGCCCATCGCTCGAGGATCTTGCACTCCTCGGGATGCGGTACACGGTTTGCAAACCCACGGACCTGGACCGCCCGAGCGCGTCGATCAAGCTCAATGGTCAGCAACCGATCTGGAGCACCCGCAGCGCGGCGGCGCAGCGACCAGATCGACGCATGCCCAGCGATGCATTTCGACGCGTAGCTGGCAACGCAGTGACGCATGCCGCGCGTCTCAGCCACGAGATCGGCCGCGGTCCGCAACTGGACCACGACATATTCTTCGCGCTTGGTCGGGTCCTTGGAAGACTTGGTCCATGACCAATCCGCGATCGCTGCACCGAGCCAACGGTCCTCGCTCTGCTCGGGGCCTGCTGCCAGCCCCCGCGCACGGTTTCGCGCCGCCTCGGCGCGACGGCGTGCGGCCTCGATACGAGCAATCGCATCGAGATCGCGATGCCATTCGCGCATCTGCCGCCCAAGCGAGATCAGTGAACGCCCCTTGAGGGTGTACTCGGGATCACGCCGGTGGCAATCGGCGAGGTAGTCATGGAAGTCATCCATATCCTCGACCGTGGTCGGATGCGCGCAGAAGAAGCGCACCACCTCGCGCCAGAAGCGATGCTGAGCGCGCTGCGTCTGCGTGATCCTGGTGCGCGCGATCCGCATCGCAACAGCGGGATCGGTCGCATAGGAACGCGCAATCGCCTGCCAGATCGCAGCCTCGAAGCCGACCTTCCCCAACGGATTGAGGAACGCATGGACCTCCTTGCGAGACAGCCATTCGGCCGCACCGGCAGCGTAGAGCGAACCGCCGCCGGCCGCCGCGATGTACCAGCGCTTGCGCAAGCGGATCTCGTCGACGCCCAGTCCCGCGCCGTCGATCCAGATCTGCTCCAGATGTTCTGCGACAGGATAGCGCGCGAAGAGATAGCGAGCCGCGGCAAGACGAAGACGCGCGGCATCGCGAGTCTTCATCCGCGGCTGCCAGGCCTCGGCATCGCGCACGATGTCGGCCTCGAAGCCACGCTTGGCCTCGCAGATCGCATTCTTGAAATCCGGTGGAGGGCGAGTCCGCTGCGACACGTGCCGCAGCGACAGCTCGTAGGCTTCAACCCGCGCGCGCTCGGCCTCCCGCCGGCGCTGAATCAATGACTGTGCCATTGTCGTTCAACATGATTGGATGACTGTCAGCCGGACGCACTGAGAGCGTCGGCACGGAATGTGTCGATCGCCACAAAGTACTCACGGCTGGTCTCCTCATAGTTGAACGTACAGGTTGAACGGGACGGGGCTCATAGACCCGATCAAGGGCGAGCGCAAGATGTCTCGTCGGGATGGTGTCGGAAACTGCGTACTGCGAGCCAGGTCCGCGACATTATTGCAACGCCGCTACAGCACATTCCGTCATTGCGAGCGCAGCGACGCAATCCAGAATCTTTCCGCGGCGGCAGTCTGAATTGCTTCGCCGCGCTCGCAATGACGGTGGCGAGAGCTCACGTAAACTCCACCTCCACCACGCCGAGCCCGTCCAGCTCCATCCGCACCTTGTCGCCGGCCTTCAACCACAGGGTCTTCACCAGGCTGCCCGTCAGCACGAGCTGCCCCGCGTGCAGGCCCTTGCCCTCGGCTGCGAGATGGTTGGCGAGCCAGGCGAGGGCGTTGTGGGGATGGCCGAGCACGTCGGCGCCGGTGCCCTGGCTGACCTCCTCGCCGTTGACGATGGCGCGGCCCTTGACCGCCTTCAGGTCAGGCACCGACGAGCGTGGCACCGACGGGCCCAGCACGCAGCCGGCGGCGAAGAAATCGTCGGCGATCAAGGTCGGCGCGCCCATCGTCTCCCATTTCACGTAGCGGTCGTCGACGATCTCGATCGCGGGATGATAGGCCTCGACCGCCTCGCCGACCCATTCGGCCGTGAACGGCGCCTCGCCGGCGGCAAGGTCCCGCTTGAGCCGCACCGCGATCTCGCATTCGACGCCGACCCGGACATAATTGGAGGTGGCGAGCTTGGCGCCGCTGTCATGGACGCCCTTCTGGAACACGCCGCCGCCGCAGGGGTGCGGAATGCCAATGTACTCCTGCATCACCTGGCTGGTGCAGCCGATCTTGTAGCCGACGAGCGGGCCGAGATGCGGCAGCAGGAGATCGTGCAGGGAGCGCTGGACCAGATAGCCCTCGGCTTCGTCAGCAGGAGGACGCTCCAGCGCCGCGAGCGGCGCATGGTTGCGGCGCGCCAGCGCGATCGCCTTTGCGGCTTGGAGAATCCTGTCCATCGGCGCCGCCTCCCACGCTACGCATTCGAAGGCGGTACTTGAGCATCCCCGCCCGGGCGTGACAAGCCAGGGGCAACCTCACGCCTTGACCAGGCCGAGCCGGATCAGGCTCTCGGCGGTCGCAAGGATTGCCTCGTGGTTGGAACGGGGCTCCCAGCCGAGCAGCGACCTCGCCTTGGCGCTGGTGGAATGCCGCACCCTGCCGAGCATCGGCACGACCGCACGCAAAAGAGGAATCCGGGTCGCGGCCAGCCGCACCAGCCAGTCGGGGGCCTGAATCCGGGGAACCCGGCGTGCGGACGGCCCGAGTTCCTGCCGCAGCACCTTGGCGATATCGAGGATCGACATCGTTTCACCGGAGACCGCGATGAAGCGTTCGCCCCTGGCCTCCGGCGCCGTCATCGCACGCAGGTGCAGATCGGCGACATCGCGCACGTCGACCACGCCGAAATAGACCCGCGGCACCGCCGGCATGATGCCGTCGAGAAGCGATTTGACGATCTCGATCGAGCCGGAGAAGTCCGGCCCCAGCACGGGACCGAAAATGCCGGCGGGATTGACCACCGACAGTTCGAGGCCGCCGCCCTCGCGCGCGATGAAATCCCAGGCTGCCCGCTCGGCCAGCGTCTTGGATTTGATGTAGGGCTGCCCGTCGACACCGGCGAGATTGGTCCAGTCGGTCTCGTCGAACGGTTTTTCGCGCGGCGGATGGCCGTAGCCGATCGCGCCCAGCGACGAGGTGATGACGACGCGCCTGACGCCGGCCTCGCGCGCGGCGCGCAGCACCCGCAGCGTGCCGTCGCGGGCCGGGACGATCATCTCGTTCTCGTCCTTGGGCACGCTGGTCGACAGCGGCGAGGCGACGTGCAGGACGTAGTCGCACCCGTCGATCGCCTCGCGCCAGCCCGCGTCTGCCGTGAGGTCCGCCGTGAAGAAGGACACGGTTTCGGGCGAAGCCGCCCCGCCCTCGCGCAGCATCGCCAGCACGTCGTCCCGACGATCAGGCCGGCGTACCGTCGTCCGCACGGCATGGCCCGCGGCCAGAAGTTGCAGGACGACGTGAATGCCGACGAAGCCCGACCCGCCGGTGACCAGAACAGTGCTCATTGCCAAATTCCCCTCGATGCGGGGCCGGCGGATCGGTTCCGCCGCGGCCCTGCTCGAGGTCGCATCTGGTCACTATCTCCAAGGGGACAAGTAGAATGGATTTCGAGACCGGTATGGAAAACCTGACCAGCAACTGCGACGACGGCTGCGATTGCAGCCCAGATTCTGCCCTGCTCGGCGACTTCAAGCGCGCCATCCACGCGCTCGGCGGCAAGTGGAAACTGGAGATCCTGTTTACGCTGATGAACGGCGCGGTTCGCTTCGGTGCCTTGCGACGATCGATCGGCGGCATCACCCAGCACATGCTGACGACGCAGCTTCGCGAACTCGAGCAGGATGGCCTCGTATCGCGCATCGTCCTCGCGGAGAAACCCTTGAGGGTCGCGTACGAACTGACGGATGCGGCTTACGGCCTCTTGCCGGCATTTAAGGAAATATTGAGCTGGTCCAGGCTCTATGGGGACGCGCGCCTCCTGGCGGCGCGGCAGACCTGATTGCAGCGATGCTTGATGCAGCTGGATCGGCGTCTCACCATTCGAGCCGATGTCGTTGATGCGACTCGCAAAACTCGCCCCACCTGAAGTGAAGGCTGTTCTCATCCGAACTCACGTGAGCTCGGAGGAATCGAGTCTAGCCCATTGATCGTGATTCACTTTTCGCGATCACGCTTCGCGCGTTGCCGCGCGGCTGCAAGCGGCAGGCAAAATGCGGATCACGGCGCCAAGCGGCGCCTTGCGTGCCAAAAACAAAGAGCCGCACTTGGCGGCCCGGGCTCTATTCGTCGCGATAGACCTTCTCGCGTTTCTCGTGGCGCTCCTGCGCTTCCACCGAGAGCGTTGCGATGGGCCGGGCTTCGAGCCGCTTCAACGAGATCGGCTCGCCCGTTTCCTCGCAATAGCCGTAGGTGTTGTCCTCGATGCGCTGGAGCGCGGCGTCGATCTTGGCGATCAACTTGCGCTGGCGGTCGCGGGCGCGGAGCTCGATGGCACGGTCGGTTTCGGACGACGCCCGATCGGCGAGATCGGGGTGGTTCACGTTCTCCTCCTGCAAAGCCTGCAGGGTGAGCTTGGACTCTTTGAGGATCTCATCCTTCCAGGCGAGGAGCTTCAAACGGAAGTACTCCTTCTGCCGGTCGTTCATGAAAGGCTCTTTGTCGGTCGGTCGGTAGTTTTTCAACTTTTCCAAGGGAGGCCTATCTGTCTAGCAACGACTCGCAAACGGACGGGGTCCGTCGAGCGGGGCGTTATATAGCGGCCTCTTGTGACAGACAATATTTCCCCTCATCGCCCGGGTGCCGCCCCCAAGCCCTTGCACAGGAAGGTTTATCCTGGAGGGACCTGGGGGCGGCTGACGGCTCAATAGCCGACCGTGAAGCGCTGCCTCGGATGGGCGGGCCGTTCGATCTCGTCGGCGAGCGCGATGGCGTAGTCGGCGAAGGTAATCCAGCTCTTACCGTTCGCATCTGCGAGAAGCTGGTCGGTCCCAAGCCGGAACTTGCCCGTGCGTTCCCCCTCGACGAACAAAGCCGACGGCGAGATGAAGGTCCAATTCAGGTCCTTTTCCTGCCGCAGCAGGTCGAGGAAGGCCGAGCCCGCCTCCGCCTCAGCCTTATATTCGGTCGGAAAATTGGGAGTTGTGACCAGCTTCACGCCTGGGGCGACCTCAAGGCTGCCGGCGCCGCCCACAACGAGGTAACGACCGATCCTGGAGTCCTTCGCCGCGCCGATCAGCTTGAGCGGGTCACTGGCCAGGAAGTGGACGGAACTCACGGCGACGTCGTGCCCGGCCCACAGCTTGGCGAGGCCGGCCTGGTCGAGCACGTCCCCCTTGGTCGGCGTGACATTGGGCAGGGCTGCGATCTTCTCGGGGTTCCGGGCGATGGCTGTGACGGCGTGGCCGCGGCGGGACAGTTCCCTGGTGATCTCCGACCCGGCCCGGCCCGAGGCGCCGGCGACTGCGATTTTCATGGAAGGCTCCTTTTCTGTAGTAACTATCAGTGACTAGATATCGCAAAGGATGCTGGTGTTAAGAGAGCACTTTGTGCTTACCTGATTACGCAAGGGTGACCTGGACGCATAACCGATCACGCACAGCCGGCACGCGCACGGCCTGCGACGAAATGAGGACCGACGATGAAACCCGACGTCTACGCAGCGAACTGCCCCACCCGACAAATCCTCGATCGCGTCGGCGACAAATGGGCGGTGCTGATCCTCTTGCTGCTGCGCGAGGAGCCGATGCGCTTCAATCAGTTGCGGCGCACGATTGAAGGCATCTCGCAGAAGATGCTGAGTCAGGTTCTCAAGTCGCTCGAACGCGACGGCCTGATCAGGCGCCATGCCATCGCGACCGTTCCTGTCACGGTGGAATATTCGATCACGCCACTCGGGCTGACGCTGGCCGCGGCGGTCGATCACCTGCGCGATTGGGCCGAGCAGAATCTGAAGGACGTGCTCGCGGCGCAGCGCCGCTACGATGCGCAGCAGAAGGAGGAAGCGGCGTAAGGTGCTGGAGTGCGCTCCGCTCCGCGCCACGCCAAACTCCGCCGTCATGCCCCGGCCTGAACACCTGTCCGGGGCATCCAGTACGCCGCGGCCTCTCGATTCAACAACAACTGTCTCTGGAATACTGGATCGCCCGCCTTCGCGGGCGATGACAGCTCGATATGCCTGACTACACCTGCCCGGCCTTCGCGAGCTCGACCTCGACGCGCAACTCGATCTCCGAGAGCACGGAATCGAGTCCGGCATCGCCCGACGAGGATTTGAGGTTCGCCGCAGCATCACGCAGACGCATCACGGTCGAGGCGTCGAGATTTCCGGACAGCAGTCCCATCTTCAGATCGTCGAGCACATCGAGCGCGGTCCTGCCGCGGGCGACCGAGCGTTTGCGGCGCTCGACCGGATCCTCTTCGACGCCCTGCAATGCCAGCAGCGCGTCGATGTTGGCGGTGGCCTTCGGTGCGGCAGCGCTCCGCGTCTCCTGTGCCGACGAGGTGTCGGGCAGCACGAAGGTGCCGGAGCCGGTCCGCCTGGCCTGGCTGGCCGGCGTTCCAAGCGTGGTTCCGTTCGGTCCGTAGATGCGCATCGGAAGGAATCCGGGTGATCGATGCCGGAGCTTCGCCGTTTTATGGTTAACGGCCCGTAAACAGCCCGGCAAAATCTGCCGACAGGCGGCAGTTTCGCTCCTCAGGCACAACACCCGCTGACACTGGTCGAAACAGATTTATTCAACCTATTCAGCGGTCTATGCCGAAGCCCCGGGTTGGCACAGCGCTCGCAAGGAAAGCGCCGGACCAGCTCGTCATGGGAGTGTCGTGCGGGTCCTTCCGATTTGAGGAGCCTTTCAAGGAGCCTTGGGGAGCAGAGGATGCCAGGCGTTCGTTGGGTGAGGATTGTTGGGGTGGCCTGCGCCGCGCTGTCAGCGCTGGCGCTCTCGGTCACGCCTGCAAGCGCGACATCGCGCATCAAGGACCTCGCCAACATCGAGGGCGTGCGGCAGAACCAGCTCATCGGCTACGGCCTCGTCGTCGGCCTCAACGGCACCGGCGACACGCTCAACAACATCCCCTTCACCAAGCAATCGCTGCAGGCGATGCTCGAGCGCATGGGCGTCAACATCCGCGGCGCCACCATCCGCACCGGCAACGTCGCGGCCGTGATGGTGACCGGCAACCTGCCGGCCTTCGCCACCCAGGGCACGCGCATGGATGTCACCGTCTCCGCGCTCGGCGACGCCAAGAACCTCCAGGGCGGCACCCTGCTCGTGACCCCCCTCCTGGGCGCCGACGGCAACGTCTATGCGGTGGCACAGGGCTCGCTCGCGATCTCCGGCTTCCAGGCCGAGGGCGAGGCGGCCAAGATCGTGCGCGGCGTTCCGACCGTCGGACGCATCGCCAACGGCGCCATCATCGAGCGCGAGATCGAGTTCGCGCTCAATCGGCTGCCGAACGTGCGCCTGGCGCTGCGCAACGCCGATTTCACCACCGCCAAGCGCATTGCGGCTGCGGTGAACGACTATCTCGGCGTCAAGACCGCCGAGCCGATCGACCCCTCGACGGTGCAGCTGTCGGTCCCGCCGGAGTTCAAGGGCAACGTCGTCGCATTCCTCACCGAGATCGAGCAGCTCCAGGTCGATCCCGATCTCGCCGCCAAGATCATCATCGACGAACGGAGCGGCATCATCGTGATGGGCCGCGACGTCCGCGTCGCCACCGTCGCTGTGGCGCAGGGCAACCTCACCGTCACCATCTCCGAGAGCCCGCAGGTCAGCCAGCCCAACCCGCTGTCGCGCGGCCGCACCGTGGTCGCGCCGCGCAGCAGCGTCACCGTCACCGAGGACGGCAAGAAGCTGGCCGTCGTCAAGGACGGCGTCTCGCTCCAGCAGCTCGTCGACGGCCTCAACGGGCTCGGCATCGGTCCCCGCGACATGATCAGCATCCTCCAGGCGATCAAGGCCGCCGGCGCGATCGAAGCCGACATCGAGGTGATGTGATGCAGGCAGGCTCCATCAACACCCCGCGCCTCGCCACCGCTTCGGCGTTCTCGGTGGAGAGCCGCAACGGCCGGCCGGACTTCGAGCTCGCCGCCGCGCTGCAGAAAGTCTCACCGCAGCAGCAGGCCAAGGCGCAGAAGACCGCCACCGATTTCGAGGCGATGTTCCTCAACAGCATGTTCTCGCAGATGACCTCGGGCCTGAAGGGCGAAGGTCCGTTCGGCGATACGACCGGCACCGGCGTGTGGCGCTCGATGCTGACCGAGCAATACTCCAAGAGCTTCGCCCAGGCCGGCGGCGTCGGCGTCGCCACCGAAGTCTACCGCACCCTGATCATGCAGCAGGCGAAAACGATCCGCACGGCATAAGGTCAAACGAAATGAACCATTTCAACGCCTCACGTCAGCCGATGCAAGCCCAGCGTCCGAACACCGCGCCGGGCAGCACCGAGGCGCGCAAGCTCGCCGAAGGCCTGATGGACGCAATGAGCGCGCTGCTCGGACTGATCGAGCGGGAGACCGAGCTCGTTCGCGCCGGCAAGGTCCGCGAGGCGATGACGCTCGAGAGCAAGAAGCAGGAGCTGTCGCGCAACTACGTCGGCGCCGTCGGCCAGCTGAAGGCGAACCAGGCCCAGCTCGCGAAATCCGCGCCGGAGCTGCTCTCGACACTGCATCGCCACCACGACGCGTTTCGCGCGATGCTCCAGGTCAATCTCACCGTGCTCGCGACGGCGCACGCTGTCTCCGAGAGCGTCGTGCGCGGCGTCAACGCCGAGATCCAGAAGCGCAACGTGCCGAACACCTATACGGCCGCGGGACGCCGCGCCGCGCCGGGGCCGCGCCACATCACCCCGCTCGCGGTCAGCCGCTCGCTCTGAGCGCGCAGGAACAAGCGACATTTTTACGAAATATTGCGTGGCGATAGCGTCGCGCGATTAGTCACGTTTCCTTACCAGGTCTTCAAACCTGGTGTTCCATGGTTGCGCTATTAGAGGGGTTGGGATTTGACTCACGTAAGGCAACCAGGAGGCTGCCATGAGTACAGATTTCAGCATCAGGCCGGTGGGGATCCCGGCACCCGCGCAGATCGTACCGACGTCCAACGTGGCGGCGAACGAGGCCGTGCAAACGGATCTTCCGGTGAGCCAGACGGTCGCCGCGAGCGATACGGGCGCGCCTGTGCGCAATGATCTGCCGAACCACGAGAACGTCTCGCGCCAGGTCGTGTTCGACCAGGCGGCCGCGTCCTTCGTCTTCCAGGTCGTCAACGCCAGGACCGACGCGGTGGTGACCCAGTTCCCCGACGAGGCGATGTTGCGCCGGCGCGCCTATTTCCATGCGCTGGATATGCAGTCCGAGCCCTCGCGTCCGCTCAGCACGGACGTCAGCGCCTGACGACCAGGTGTCGACCGTCACGACGGCGGATCGACACCGGTCGATTCCGCCGCAAGTTCGGTGGCGATGTCATTGATCCGCCCCAGCGCCGGCTTCCATCAGCATCGACTTGGTCCGCGGCCGGCAAATGCTCGACCACGACCGTTCTCCGTCACGGCCGTCCGGACAGGCCTGCAGCGATGTTGCGGTTGATCTCGATCAACGGGCGGAAATGATCGAACTGCGGGCTCATCTGCAGCGCGGCCGTCTGGCTCAGCACGAACACGCTGATGTTGGCGATCTTCTGCCGGACGTCGATCGGCTGCGGATTGGTGTCACGCATCGCCTCGCTCAGGAAGATGGTCCAGAGCTTGCGGTTGAACATCAGGGCCTGCATGGTCTGCTCGCTGAGCGGATCGGCGTTGTTCACCGCGTCCTGGAGCTTGTTGGCCGCCTTGAGCAGGGTCTGCGCCTCGATGTCCCGAGGAGATGCGGTGGTCGTTGCAACACGCGCATAAGCCGAGGCAGCGGAATTCGACATCAATCACACCCTGGACGTTACCTAGCGCGTTATACGCGCTTAAGGATTTCTTTCCCAACCCTAGGCAGCACCGCTTAAGATTTGCTTACGTGTTGTGCTTGGAAGCACTCCGGACAATTACGGGGCACGGAGCTCTTCGACGGCGCAACGCTAGATGCACGCACGCACGATGTAAACTCGCTCGGCGTGATGCGCATCGATCTCAGCTAATCTTGTCTTAGCGATCTCCCTTAAAAGAACGGCGGAGCGTTAGCTCCGCCGCGAAATCTCGAATAGCGAACTTGCGCCGCGAACTTAGCGGAGCAGCTGCAACACGCTCTGTTGCGACTGGTTGGCCAGCGACAGCGCGGAGACCGCGATCGACTGGCGTGTCGAAAGCGCCTGGCTGTTCGCCGCTTCCTCATTGGTGTCGGCGAGCGTCAGGTTGGACGAGCCGGTCTGCAGCACGTTGATCAGGTTCTTGGAGAAGTCCTGACGCACCTGCACGATCGACAGGTTCGAACCGAGGGTGGAGCCTTCCGAGCGCAGCGTGCTCGAGGCTGCATTCAGGCTGGCCAGCACCTTGTTGGTGGCGCCGTTGTCGATGAAGTCGACGCCGTTGACGAGATTGCTGAGACCGAGGCCCGCCGCATTGAACACCACGCCGTTGATGCTCAGCGTGGAGCTGCCGGTCTCGTTGAAGACGAGCTTCAGCGTGTCGCCGTTGAGCAGGTTGACGCCGTTGAAGGAGGAGTCCTGCGACGTCGTGTCGATCTGGGCCAGGATGTTGTTGAACTGGTTGACCAGGTTGGAGCGCGCGGTCTGCGCCACCGGATCCTGGACCGGCGGCTGCGCGGTGGTGAAGGCCAGAACGCCGGTGATCGTGCCGCCGACTGCGCCGCCCGCGAGGGTCGAACCGAGTGTCGACGAGGCGTATTCGTTGACGGTGGTCACCGTGAGCACGCCGTTGGCGTCGATCGTCGCCGTCAGGTGGTTGGCCTGCAGCTGCGCGTTGAGCTGGTCCAGCGTCTTGACGGTGCCGTTGGTGCCGTCGCCGAAAGTGACGTTTACCGGGGTGCCGCCGTTGAACGAGGTGAAAGTCAGCGTCTTGCCGCTGATACCGCCGACGCCGGACGTACGGGCCGCAGTGAAGGCGGTCGCCGTTCCCGTGTTGCCGCTGAGACCGAATGCACCGAGGGCATTGCCGGTGCCGGTGATCGAGAGATCGGCATTGACGCCGGTGGAAAGCGCAAGCTGACCGCTGCTGTTGACCGACGACGGGATCTGGCCCGCCGTGGTCGACAGCGTCGCCGCGCCGTTGAAGATGCTGGCCGTCTTGACGCCGGTCGCGAGGTCGACGGCGTTGAGCAGGTCGGTCAGCGTCGCGCTCTGGATGTAGACGGTCGAGTTGCCGTTGCCGTCCGTGACGATGTTGCCGCTGACGCCACCCGACGTGACGCTTGCCGCCGATTGCGGCGTTTGCGCGTTCTTGAAGGTGATGGTGTGGCCGTCGATGTTCAGCGTCGAGCCGTCCTGAACCAGGGTCCCGAGCGAACCCGCGGTGGTCGACCGGGCCGCGGTGACGTTGGCATTGCCGGCGCCGGTTGCGGCCGTCAGACCGAGCGCCTTGAGGAAGTCGGCCTTTCCGGTCACGCTCAGATCGGCGCCGGTCGAACTCTTCAGCGTGACCTGGCCGCCCGTGATGGACGATGCCACCTGCAGCGTGCCGACGGGACCGGCCGAGCCGCTGACCGAGATGGTCGCGGCGCCGGCGCTGATCGTCGCGCTCTTGACGCCGCTGGCCAGATCGATCGCGCTCAACAGGTCGTTGACGGTGCCGGTCGGCGCGGCGGCCGTCCCCATGTAGACGATCGAGTTGCCGTTGCCGTCGGTGGCGATATGGCCGCTGGCATCCAGGCCCCAGCCGGTCGGCTGCGTCGCGGGCGCCGCGCCGGTCCGGAAGGTGATGGTCTTGCCGTTGACCGTGATCGAGTCCCCGTCGGCAGGCGAAGAACCGAGGGTGCTGGCTGCCGTTGTGCCGATCAGCGTCGCGGTGCCGGTCAGTGCAGTGGTGCCGTCGGCCGCGTTGGTAGCGGCGCCGGTCAACGTGCCCGCGGTCGAGCCCAATGATGCACCGAGTGCGGCGGCGGCCGTCACCGGTGTCACGCCACCGGGCGCACCGGTGTAGAGCACGTTGCTGTTGGCGGTTGCGCTTGCATACGACGTCGTGCCGCGCAGATCGGCCGGCGTCGCACCGGGAATCGTAGTCGAGACGTTCGACTTGGTGGAGTAGCCGACGGTGGTCTGCAGCGCCTGGTTGGCGATCGATTTCGCGCTGTCGATCAGCTTCTGCAGCGAGGTGATGCCGGTGTTGGCGGCCTGCAGCACCTGCACACCGTTGTTGATGCCGTCGAGCAAGTTGCTGATGTCGCTCGCCCGGTTGTCCAACCCCTGCGCCGTGAAGAAATTGGTTGGATTGTCGAGCGCCGTATTGACCTTTTTGCCGGTCGACAACCGCTCCTGCGTCGTGGCCAGCAAGTCGGCCGTCGACTGCAGCGACAACAGGTTCTGGCGAACTGACGCCGAGAGAACGATGTTGGACATTGGCGAGTCTTCCTCTTGAACCGGATACGAATCGGCCGCGCCGTCTGCAAAGCGGGGCTTTGGTCCAGTTTTAGAAGGTGTCCTTTAAAGTATGGTTAACGCCGGTTTAAGGGATAGGGTTAATGGCGGGTGAAGGCTCCTGCCCGCCTCCAAATGCAAAAAGAGCGGCGGGGCAAATGGCCCCGCCGCTCGATTTTGATTTGTAATTTCAGTGGCTTATTAGCGGAGCAGCTGGAGCACGCTCTGCTGCGACTGGTTGGCCAGCGACAGCGCGGAGACCGCGATCGACTGGCGGGTCGACAGCGCCTGGCTGTTGGCCGCCTCGACATTGGTGTCGGCCAGGGTCAGGTTGGACGAGCCGGTCTGCAGCACGTTGATCAGGTTCTTGTTGAAGTCCTGACGGATCTGCACCACCGAGAGGTTCGAACCGAGGCTCGAGGCCTCCGAGCGCAACGTGCTCGAGGCGGCGTTCAGGTTGGTCAGCACCCTGTTGGCGGCGGCGTTGTCGATGAAGTCGACGCCGACGGTCAGCGCGGCGAGGCCGAGGCCCTTCGAGTTGTAGGTCACCCCGGTGATGTTCAGGCTCGACTTGCCGGTCTCGTCGAACACCAGCTTGAGCTGATCGCCGTTCAAGAGGTTGACGCCGTTGAACGAGGAGTCCTGCGCGGTCGTGTCGATCTGGTTCAGGATGTTGTTGTACTGAGATACTAGGTTCGCACGGGCCGTCTGTGCGACCGCATCCTGGACGGGCGTGGAAGCCGTCGAGAACGTCAGCGCCGAGGTCAGCGTGCCGCCGATCGCACCGCCCGCGGCGGTCGAGCCGAGCGTCGAGGAGGCATAATCATTGGACGCCGTGATCGTCAGCAGGCCATTGGCGTCGATCGTCGCTGACAGGTTGTTGGCCTGAAGCTTCGAGTTGAGCTGGTCGAGCGTCTTGACCGTGCCGTTGGTGCCGTCGCCGAAGGTGACGTCGACCGCAGTGCCGCCGTTGAAGGAGGTGAAGGTCAGGCTCTTGCCGCTGATTCCGCCGATGCCGGAGGTGCGCGCCGCCGAGAACGCCGTCGCATTGCCGGTGTTGCCCGAAAGACCAAACACCGCCAGCGCGTTGCCGGTGCCGGTGATCGACAGGTCGGCGTTGATGCCGGTCGAGAGCTGGAGCTGGCCGCTGGTGTTGATCGACGACTTGCTCTGGCCGGTTGCGGTATTCAGTGTCGCCGCGCCGTTGGCCGCAATCGATGCGGTCTGCACGCCGGTGGCGAGGTCGATCGCGTTGAGCACGTCGGCGACAGTGCCGGCCTGGAGGTAGACGGTCGAGTTGCCGTTGCCGTCGGTGATCACGTTGCCGCTCTTGCCGAACCCGGCTGGAATGGCCGGCGCACCTGCTGAGCCCGGAACCGGCGCGTTCTTGAAGGTAATGACGTGGCCGTCGACATTCAGGGATGCACCATCGGAAATCAGCGATCCCAGCGAGCTCGCGGTCGTGGTCCGGTTGACGCTCAGCGACGCATTGCCGCCGCCCGTTGCGCTGGAGAGGCCCAGCGCCTTGAGCAGGTCGGCCTTGCCGGTCAACGACAGATCCGCACCCGTCGAGCTCTTCAGCGCCACGATACCTGCGGCGATCGAGGAGGGTGTCTGGCCCGCGCTCGTCGCTATCGTCGCCAACCCGCTTGCGATCACCGAGGTACCCACGCCGCTGGCGAGGTCGATCGCGGTCAGGAGGTCGTTGACGGTCGCGGCCGGGGTGCCGGCGGTGCCGAGATAGACGGTGGTGTTGCCGTTGCCGTCGGTCACGAGGTTGCCGCTGAGGCCCGAGCCGGCCGGAACGGCGGCCGCCAAGGGAGCCGAGCCGGCGCGGAAGGTGATGGTCTTGCCGTTCACCGTCAGCGTGTCGCCGTCGGCGGGAGCCGTGCCGATCTTGGTGGCGGCGGTGGTGCCTATCAGGGTCATCGTGCCTGTCACGGCGGTGGTGCCGTCGGCAGCGTTCACGGCAACCGTATTCGAGAACGTACCTTGCGTCGCGCCAAGGGTGGTGGTTGCGACGGCCGCGGTAACGCCGCCCGCCGTGCCGTTATACAGCACGTTGCTGTAGGCGGTCGCGCTGGCATAGGAGGTCGTGCCGCGCAGGTCGGCGGCGGTTGCGCCCGCGATCGTGGTGGAGACGTTGGACTTGGTGGAGTAGCCGACCGTGGTCTGCAGCGCCTGGTTGGCGATCGACTTGGCGCTGTCGATCAGCTTCTGCAGCGAGGTCAGGCCGGTGTTGGCGGCCTGCAGCACCTGCACGCCGTTGGCGATGCCGTCGAGCAGGTTGTTGATGTCGCTGGCGCGGTTGTCGAGCGACTGTGCGGTGAAGAAGTTGGTGGGATTGTCCAGAGCCGAGTTGACGCTCTTGCCGGTCGACAGACGGTTCTGTGTGGTGGCGAGGAGGTCGGCGGTGGACTGGAGAGAGAGCAGGTTCTGACGAACCGACGCAGAGAGAACAATACCGGACATGACTCTTACCCTTCTGGCTTACGCGTCTTCGTTCGATCGCTTCGGATCGAGTGACGGGCACAGCCTGCGCGGACATGGCTAACAAAGGGTGAAACGCGTCTCGCCTGCATAAGCGGCGGTTCACCATAAGCTGCCGGAAGGCGCGGATGGCATCGACAATCCGTCTGAAATAACTGGCGTTTCTCTGCGCTTACGCTCCATTAACCATAACCGCTGGTTACTTTTCAGAGCGTCTCCCTGGTTTCTCGAAAGGTCGAATGACATACGAAAAAGCGGCGGGGCCAAAGCCCCGCCGCCGGATCCTGCTTGCGATGTTGACCGCGACTTAGCGGAGCAGCTGGAGCACGCTCTGCTGCGACTGGTTGGCCAGCGACAGCGCGGAGACCGCGATCGACTGACGGGTCGACAGCGCCTGGCTGTTGGCCGCCTCGACGTTGGTGTCGGCCAGGGTCAGGTTGGACGAACCGGTCTGCAGCACGTTGATCAGGTTCTTGTTGAAGTCCTGACGCACCTGCACGATGGTCAGATTCGAACCCAGAGCGGAGGCTTCCGAGCGCAGCGTGCTCGACGCAGCGTTCAGGTTGGTCAGCACCTTGTTGGTAGCAGCGTTGTCGATGAAGTCGACACCGCTGGTCAGCGCAGCAAGGCCCAGACCCTTGGAGTTGTAGGTCACGCCGGTGATGCTCAGGCTCGACTTGGCGGTCTCGTCGAACACCAGCTTCAGCTGGTCGCCGTTCAAGAGGTTGACACCGTTGAACGAGGAGTCCTGCGCGGTCGAGTCGATCTGCTGGAGGATGTTGTTGTACTGGTTGACCAGATTGGCACGCGAGGTCTGCGCGACGACGTCCTGGACGGGGGTGGAAGCCGTCGAGAAGGTGAGCGACGAGGTCAGCGTGCCGCCGATCGCACCACCCGCGGTACTCGAACCGATGGTCGAGGACGCGTAGTCGTTGGTGGTCGAGATCGTCAGCAGGCCGTTGGCGTCGATCGTCGCGGACAGGTTGTTGGCCTGAAGCTTCGAGTTGAGCTGATCCAGCGTCTTGACCGTGCCGTTGGTGCCGTCGCCGAAGGTGACGTCAACCGCGGTGCCGCCGTTGAAGGAGGTGAAGGTCAAGGTCTTGCCGCTGATGCCGCCGATGCCGGAGGTGCGCGCCGCCGAGAATGCGCTGGCGGTGCCGGTGTTGCCGGCGAGGCCGAGCGCATTCAGCGCGTTGCCGGTGCCGGTGATCGACAGGTCGGCATTGATGCCGGTCGAGAGCTTGAGCTGGCCGGAGGCGTTGATCGACGAGGCGATCTGGCCCGAGGCGGCCGCAAGCGTCGCGGCACCGTTGGCGGCAATGGTGGCGGTCTGCACGCCGGAGGCAAGGTCGATCGCGTTGAGCACGTCGGCGACAGTGCCGGCCTGGAGGTAGACCGTCGAGTTGCCGTTGCCATCGGTGATCACGTTGCCGCTCTTGCCGAAGCCGGTCGGGATCGCCGGGGCGTTGGTCGAGCCCGGGACCGGCGCGTTCTTGAAGGTGATGACGTGACCGTCGACGTTCAGCGTCGAACCGTCCGTGATCAGAGCGCCCAGCGAGCCCGAGCTGGTTGTGCGGGTCGCCGTCGCCGTGGCGTTGCCGCCACCCGTCGCAGTGGTCAGGCCAAACGCCTTGAGCAGGTCGGCCTTGCCGGTCACGGACACGTCCGCACCCGCCGAGCTCTTCAGCGTCACGATGCCTGCGGCCATCGACGACGGCGTCGCAGCGGAGGCAGCGCCGATCGTCGCTGCACCGTTGGTGATCGTCGAGGTCTGCACACCGCTGGCGAGGTCGATCGCGGTCAGCACGTCATTGACGGTCGCGGCCGGGGTGCCGGCGGTGCCGAGATAGACGGTGGTGTTACCGTTGCCGTCGGTCACGAGGTTGCCGCTGACGCCCGAGCCGCTCGGAACCGCGGCCGCGAGCGGGGCCGAGCCGGCGCGGAAGGTGATGGTCTTGCCGTTCACCGTCAGCGTGTCGCCGTCGGCGGGAGCCGTGCCGATCTTGGTGGCGGCGGTGGTGCCGATCAGGGTCATCGTGCCCGTCACAGCGGTGGTGCCGTCAGCGGCGTTCACGGCAACCGCGTTCGAGAACGTGCCCTGGGTCGCGCCGAGAGTCGTCGTGCCCGTCGCAGCGGTCGTGCCGCCGGCAGCGCCGCTGTACAGCACGCTGCTGAGCGCGGTGTTGCTGGCATACGACGTCGTGCCGCGCAGGTCGGCCGCGGTCGCACCCGAGATCGTGGTGGAGACGTTGGACTTGGTGGAGTAGCCGACCGTGGTCTGCAGCGCCTGGTTGGCGATCGACTTGGCGCTGTCGATCAGCTTCTGCAGCGAGGTGATGCCGGTGTTGGCGGCCTGCAGCACCTGCACGCCGTTGGCGATGCCGTCGAGCAGATTGTTGATGTCGCTGGCGCGGTTGTCGAGCGACTGGGCGGTGAAGAAGTTGGTGGGATTGTCCAGAGCCGAGTTGACGCTCTTGCCGGTCGACAGACGGCTCTGCGTGGTGGCGAGAAGGTCAGCGGTGGACTGGAGGGAGAGCAGGTTCTGACGAACCGACGCGGAGAGAACGATACCGGACATTGAGTGTTACCCTTCTGGTACGCAACGCAACAAAACTTCGATTAGGATTAATCGATGTGCGGGACGGTGAACGCAGACGGCTAACAAAGCATAAAGCGTGTCGCGCCAAACCTTGCGCGGATTCACCATATGGCAGTGTCACGCTCCGTCGAGCTCGCGCATATCGCCCTGATAAGACGACGCTTTCTTGCCCAATGGGAAGGCATTTGCCACTCGTCAACCATAACTAAGAGTACGCAATTGCTGTATCCAGATGCACCGTCCCGTCTTGGCGAGCGGCACTCAGATGCCGATGCAAAAACAAAGCGGCGGGGCCGAAGCCCCGCCGCCGGATCCTGCTTGCGATGTTGACCGCGACTTAGCGGAGCAGCTGGAGCACGCTCTGCTGCGACTGGTTGGCCAGCGACAGCGCGGAGACCGCGATCGACTGACGGGTCGACAGCGCCTGGCTGTTGGCCGCCTCGACGTTGGTGTCGGCCAGGGTCAGGTTGGCCGAACCGGTCTGCAGCACGTTGATCAGGCTCTTGTTGAAGTCCTGACGCACCTGCACCACCGAGAGGTTCGAACCGAGGCTCGAGGCTTCCGAGCGCAGCGTGCTCGACGCAGCGTTCAGGTTGGTCAGCACCTTGTTGGTGGCAGCGTTGTCGATGAAGTCGACACCGCTGGTCAGCGCAGCAAGGCCCAGACCCTTGGAGTTGTAGGTCACGCCGGTGATGCTCAGGTTCGACTTGCCGGTCTCGTCGAACACCAGCTTCAGCTGGTCGCCGTTCAAGAGGTTGACACCGTTGAACGAGGAGTCCTGCGCCGTCGTGTCGATCTGGTTCAGGATGTTGTTGTACTGAGACACCAGATTGGCACGCGAGGTCTGCGCGACGACGTCCTGGACGGGGGTGGAAGCCGTCGAGAAGGTGAGCGACGAGGTCAGCGTGCCGCCGATCGCACCACCTGCGGCGCTCGAACCGATGGTCGAGGACGCGTAGTCGTTGGTGGTCGAGATCGTCAGCAGGCCGTTGGCGTCGATCGTCGCGGACAGGTTGTTGGCCTGAAGCTTCGAGTTGAGCTGGTCGAGCGTCTTGACCGTGCCGTTGGTGCCGTCGCCGAAGGTGACGTCAACCGCGGTGCCGCCGTTGAAGGAGGTGAAGGTCAGGGTCTTGCCGCTGATGCCGCCGATGCCGGAGGTGCGCGCCGCCGAGAACGCAGTGGCGGTGCCGGTGTTGCCGGCAAGGCCAAGCGCGTTCAGCGCGTTGCCGGTGCCGGTGATCGCCAGGTCGGCATTGATGCCGGTCGAGAGCTTGAGCTGGCCGGAGGCGTTGATCGACGAGGCGATCTGGCCCGAGGCGGCCGCAAGCGTCGCGGCACCGTTGGCGGCAATGGTGGCGGTCTGCACGCCGGTGGCAAGGTCGATCGCGTTGAGCACGTCGGCGACAGTGCCGGCCTGGAGGTAGACCGTCGAGTTGCCGTTGCCATCGGTGATCACGTTGCCGCTCTTGCCGGAGCCGGTCGGGATCGCCGGGGCGTTGGTCGAGCCCGGAACCGGCGCGTTCTTGAAGGTGATGACGTGACCGTCGACGTTCAGCGTCGAACCGTCCGTGATCAGAGCGCCCAGCGAGCCCGAGCTGGTCGTGCGGGTCGCCGTCGCCGTGGCGTTGCCGCCACCCGTCGCAGTGGTCAGGCCAAACGCCTTGAGCAGGTCGGCCTTGCCGGTCACGGATACGTCCGCACCCGCCGAGCTCTTCAGCGTCACGATGCCTGCGGCCATCGACGACGGCGTCGCAGCGGAGGCAGCGCCGATCGTCGCTGCACCGTTGGTGATCGTCGAGGTCTGCACACCGCTGGCGAGGTCGATCGCGGTCAGCACGTCATTGACGGTCGCGGCCGGGGTGCCGGCGGTGCCGAGATAGACGGTGGTGTTGCCGTTGCCGTCGGTCACGAGGTTGCCGCTGACGCCCGAGCCGCTCGGGACCGCGGCAGCGAGCGGGGCCGAGCCGGCGCGGAAGGTGATGGTCTTGCCGTTCACCGTCAGCGTGTCGCCGTCGGCGGGAGCCGTGCCGATCTTGGTGGCGGCGGTGGTGCCGATCAGGGTCATCGTGCCCGTCACAGCGGTGGTGCCGTCGGCGGCGTTCACGGCAACCGCGTTCGAGAACGTGCCCTGGGTCGCGCCGAGAGTCGTCGTGCCCGTCGCAGCGGTCGTGCCGCCGGCAGCGCCGCTGTACAGCACGCTGCTGAGCGCGGTGTTGCTGGCATAGGACGTCGTGCCGCGCAGGTCGGCGGCGGTCGCACCCGCAATCGTGGTGGAGACGTTGGACTTGGTGGAGTAGCCGACGGTGGTCTGCAGCGCCTGGTTGGCGATCGACTTGGCGCTGTCGATCAGCTTCTGCAGCGAGGTGATGCCGGTGTTGGCAGCCTGCAGCACCTGCACGCCGTTGGCGATGCCGTCGAGCAGATTGTTGATGTCGCTGGCGCGGTTGTCGAGCGACTGGGCGGTGAAGAAGTTGGTGGGATTGTCCAGGGCCGAGTTGACGCTCTTGCCGGTCGACAGACGATTCTGTGTGGTGGCGAGGAGGTCAGCGGTGGACTGGAGGGAGAGCAGGTTCTGACGAACCGATGCGGAGAGAACGATACCGGACATGACTCTGTTACCTTTCTGGTAAACGACGCTACTGTTACGCGTCTGCTTGGATCGAGATTGACCCAGCGACCGGCGGACCGTGGCGCCGAGACTTCTAACGAAGCATGAAATGAAACCCGCGCTTTTGCCGGGTCGTACGTGATTCGGGGCGCCGGAGCCGCGCACATCGCCACACCGCCACACAGACATGACGTTGGGAAGATTGAGCTTTTTCTCGCGAATGCCGGAGATTTACAGCTCGTTAACTAATTCCGGGCGAGAATCAGGCCTTGATGAGCCGCAACGAACGCTCGGTTACGAAAGCGTTGATGGAGAACAGGCATGGCCCTCAAGGTCGAGCTCAGACCGCACGAACGCATCATCGTCGGTAACTGCGTGATTACCAACACGGACCAGCGCGCCCGCCTCCTGATCGACGGCGACAACGTGCCGATCCTGCGCGAGCGCGACATCCTCACGCCGGAGACCGCCAATACGCCCGCCAAGCTCGTCTATCTTGCGGTCCAGCTCATGTACATCTCACCGGATCCGCAGACCCAGCACGGCACCTATTTCAACCTGGTGCGCGACATCGTCACTGCGGTGCCGAGCTCCTGGCCGATCATCGAAGGCATCAACAACAACATCCTCAATGGCGACCTCTACCGGGCGCTGAAGGACGCCCGCAAGCTGATTGCCTATGAAGAGAAGCTGCGGGATCAGTACGCCGCCACGCATCCCAAGGCCGAAGCGGACAAGGCCGACGTGAGCTCCGCCGCCTGACCACACGATTTCGCGCGCCCAAGCACGAACGACGAACGGCCCCGGATCATCTCCGGGGCCGTCGTCGTTTCAGGCACACATCGATGCTACTGCGCCGCGAGCGGCGGCGCCTCGACCTCAATCAGTCCGCCGCCGCACCGCCTTCGACCGAACTCCAGCACGGCCGCGAGCAGCGCATCGATGTCCGTCTCCTCGGTCCGGTGATTGACGATCGCGGCGCGGATCGCGAGCCTGCCGTCCAGCGTCGTGCTCGACGGCGCTGCGACGCCGGACTCCTGGACGTCGGCGACGATCTCGCGATTGACCGCATCATCGGCACGGTAGCGGAAGCAGACGATGTTGAGATTGACCGGCGCCAGCAATTCCAGCCGAGGTTCGGCCAACACGCGCGCCTCCAGATATTTCGCCAGCGCACAGCTTCGCGCGATCGCCGCACCAAGCCGGTCGGTGCCGAACGTCTTCAGCGTGAACCACGTCTTCAGCGCACGGAAGCCACGCGACAGATCGGGGCCGAGATCGCAGGGCCAGATCGCGCCCGCCGCAAGCCCCCTTGCCTCGCGGCGCAGATAGGCCGCCGGCTGTGCAAAAGCCTGCCGATGCCGCTCGCCGTCGCGCACCAGCAGGAAGCCTGCGTCGTAAGGCACCTGTCCCCATTTGTGGAAGTCGAGCGCGATCGAACCCGCGAGCTCGATGCCGCCGAGCAGCGGCGCAAGCTCGGGCGACAGGATCGCCAGCGCACCGAAAGCGCCGTCGACGTGAAACCAGATTCCTTCCTCCCGGCACAGCTCCGCGATCGCCCCGAGGTCGTCGATCGCGCCGATATCGACCGTGCCGGCGGACGCGACCACCAGAAAAGGCTTGAAGCCGACCTCGCGATCAACGGCAATCTGCGCGCGCAGCGCTGCGACGTCGATGCGATGATCGGCATCGACATCGATCCTGCGCAGCGCATCGGTGCCGAGCCCGGCAATATCCATCGCCCTGGAGACGCAGCCATGCGCCGCCCGCGAGGTGTAGGCCGTGAGCAGCGCACCGTCATTGCCGATGCCGTGCTGCCGCGCCAGCGTGCCGAGCGCACTCGTGCGCGCCACCAGCACCGCCATCAGATTGGCCATCGACGTGCCCGTGACGAAGATGCCGCTCGCGCTGTCGGGGAAGGCGAACAGGCGGCGCATCCAGTCGACGATCTGGCGCTCGACCTCGATCGGCATGTGGTCGCGCCCGCCGAGATTGGCGTTGAGGCCTGCCGCAAGCATTTCCGCGAGCATGCCGACCGCGGTGCCGCCGCCATGCACCCAGCCCATGAAGCCGGGATGGACGTTGCCGGTCGCATAGGGCGCGACATGCTCGGCGAATTCGCGATAGACCTCGGCGAGATCGCTCGCCTCGCGCGGCAGGTCGGCCCTGAATGCCGCACGGACCTCTTCGGGGATCGGCTGCCAGACGGGCCGCGCCCGAACGTTGGCGATGCCGTCGATCGTCTCGTCCAGCATGCGATGGGCGAGCGCGCGAAACTCGCTCCAGTCCTGCGGATCGAGCGAGGTGCTCGTGACGGCGCTTTGCGCGTTGCGGATGATCTCGTTCATGCTGCGCTCCCCTTGCCCGTCCTTGCATGCCGCGACAGCATCGCCGTGAACGCGGCAAAGATCTTGCGCATCTGCGGCGGCTTGTAAGGAAACACGGCTGGCGAATCCATGTTGTGCACGACGGCGGTGTTGTCGGCCTCGAACACCAGAAGCTCGCGCCTCTCGTTCTCGGCGCAATCGACGATGAAATAATCGAGGCCGACGCGGCGGCTCATCTCGTCGAGCGCGCTCCTGTGGCGCTCGGCGAAGTCGCGGTCGAAGTCGCGCATGAAGACAGCTTCTTCGGCCCGCTTCTCCTCGCTGAACGCCATGTAGGCGTTGAGATACCAGATGTCCCAGCGGTCGGCGATCGCCATGTGGCAGGCGTAGGGTTTGCCGTCGATCATCGCGAGGCGGTATTTGCGGTAGAGCCCGTCGGGGCTCACATAGTCGACGAAGCGTGCGACGAAGAAGTCCTGCTCCTTGCGTTCGGCGAGATAGGCCGTGAGCGCCGCCGCATCGTCGAGCTTCGCGAGCCCGACGCCGGCATGCGAGCCGCGCGGGCGCGCGATGATCGGAAAGTGCAGTTCGCCCGCGATGTCCTCACAGGCGATCCGGCCCTGGGCGAGATCGGACAATTGCGCACGCGTCGCGTGGATGGTCGCGGGAATGTCCAGACCCGGCACACCAGCCAGCAGCCGATACAGCTTGTCGCGATCGAGATTGCCGATGCGATCGGGCGGATTGAGCAGCGGCCGCGGCCAGTGCGGCGCGGCCTTTTCGATCAGCGCGAGCGCCTCGCGGCATTCCTCGGAATCGGACGCGACCACGATGGCGACGTCGTGCTCGGGCAAGGTTTCCGGCAGGCCGACGCCCTTGACCACATAGAGTGTCAGCAGCTCGATGTCGAAACCTTCGAGCAGGAAATCGATCGGCGTGTTGCCGCCCATGTCGATGTCGGCCGCAAGCGCGAGCACGCGCAAGCCGGGCTCCGGAGCCGCGCTGGACGTACGGAAGAGTTGATGGAAGGTCAGCACTTCGGACTGGATCGCAAGCCCCTGATCCTTGTCGCCCAGAAGCTGGGTGATCAAGGAGAGATCCAGCCCTTCGCCCGCCAGCGCGGTCCCCGCCGCGATCCGCGCCACGAGCCGGTCCCGCAACGGATGCAGATCGACGCCTTCGAAAGCCTGGCGCGTCAGCTGCGCAAAGCCGATGCGGTCGGCATAGTTCGCCGCGGTCAAGCCGATCGGCGCGGAAACTGGATGCTGCATTTCACACCTCGAATACGGACTTGACCGGCACGGTCGCGGCTGCACCACGGTCGAGCAGCAGCTCGATCTTCACCAGGACATGGGCGATGCGGTCGAGAACGTGCTGCACATTGCGTCGCGCCTTGGCCGTATCCGGCGACCAGGCTTCCGTCACGAGCCGTGCGCCGACGCAGAGGCGCAGCACGGCCTGCGGCGTCTCGTCCTGCTGCTCCATCCGGACTCGCTGGCCGACCAGGCAGCGCTGCGCGGCGACCTCTCGGTCCGCCGTGCTGCCGCTGATCTCATCGCTCATGTCACGCGCCAGCGCACGGTGGACGGCCCAGGTCTCGGCGATCGAGACCGGCTTGCCGTCGCGCAGCAGCGTGAACGGAAAGATCGTGGCTTGCGCGAATTCCTCGTCGTCCGCGTCGGCCGTGGTGATCGCGGTTGGAGTTGGAACAGAGCGAAGCGACGGCGACAACGCGATCATGCCGTCGATGCCGGCGCCGAGCTCGGCGAGCATCTCGGCGCGGGAAACCGCGGGCACGGCGTAATAGCTGCCGATCTCGGCCAGCGCAGCCTCCCAGCGCAGCCATTGACCGAAATTCGGGCGGCGCTCGAAGCGCGAACGCAGCGCCGTCCAGGCCACCGGCCAGTCGCAACGGCCAGCGTAGTCGAAGATACCAGGCGCGATCCCCTCACCCCGGTCGAGCGAGCGCGAAAGGCCCTTCGGCACCAGCAGCGCACCGCTGAAGGCAGGCCCGCCGAAGAATTTCGAGCCGGTGATCAGCACCATATAGCCGCGGTCGAGATAAGAGCGCAGCCGGCGGCGGCCGAGCCGGGCCTGGCAGGCATCGACGATGATTTGGACCTCGCGCGGCCAGCGCCGCGCGATCTCGTCGAGGCAGGCCGCGCTCGGCGCACGCCATCCGAGCTTCGAGGAATCCATGATCTGGAGCAGCACGGGCGCGCCTTGCGCGATCGTGGCCTCGACCGCATGCAGCACCGCGGCATCGGCGTCTGCGCGCATCGCGATCCCAGGTGCGGCCTCGCGCAGTGGCAACGCAAGGCTGGCGCCGGCGAGCCCGGCAACCGCTCCGTCCTTGCGAACCGCAACGCCGCTCGCTGTCATGGAGCTGAAATGGTGTCCGCGGGCAGTATGGATCGTCCCGCTTCCGGTCTGGTCGGCGCCGACCACGATCGTCACCGGCCGCGCGCCGAGGATCGTGCGCGCCAGGAACAGGGCATGGAGCTGGGAGTCCGTGCCGGACGGCGAGAACACCACGTCGACGCGCGGCGAGAGCTGGAGATGACCGCGCAGCTCGTCGCGCATGTCCTCGCAGCGTGCATCGAAAGCGACTTCCACCTCGTCGAACAGGCACTTGTGCATCAGCTCTTCGCGCGCCAGCGCGGCGCGGTCATAGGCCGCCTGCGAGATGGTCGATGCGGTCGAGGAGGCGAAATTCCAGATCTCCGGCTCCGGCGAGGCCGCGCAGCCATAGGCGTTGACACGGTCCTCGGGATCGAGCGCGAGCCGCGGATCTCCGCCGGAGACGAGCAGCGTGTCGAGCGGCGTGAAGAGATCGCGCAGGCGATAGCGCGAACCGCTGTCGGACGCGTGTTCCGGTTCTGACCAACGGGATGCGCCGCCGCTCATCCCGCCAGCCTCACGCTGCGGCATCGGCCGCCGCCGCGGGCACGGCTGCGAATTGCGAGGCGATATCGCCGCGGAACACCGACGGCCCGACGTGGTCGAGCGAGCTCTGGATGTCGGCCCAGATCTCGCCGCCGATATCGGTCCAGCGCTTGCAGAAGGCGAAATCCTCGGAAAGATACGTGCCGGTCGCGGGGTCGATCATGCATTCGAACAGCGCGAACCGGTTCTGGCTCGCCGTCAGCGTGTCGTGCGAATGTTCGCGGAAGAATTGCAGGTTCGCATAGGCCGGGTGGCGGCACATCGCCTCCAGCACGTGGCGCCGGATCATCAGGAAGCCGGTGCCGGCGTAGCGCACGCGGGTGAAGCCGTTGACCACGACGATGCGGTCTGGATCCTCGATCTCGAGCACGTAGTCGAGCGAGGCGGCCGGCACGTCGGCCCGACCGGACTGGATCGCACGCGCGGCCTTGTCCCAGTTGACCCGCTTGATCGGATAGCAGCCGGCGACGACGTCCGCGCCGCATTCGATCAGCCGGAACACCTGCTCCGGCTTGAACCCGATATCGGCATCGATGAACAGGAAATGCGTCGCCTTGGGATCGTCCAGGAACATCGCGGCCAAATTGGCCCGCGCGCGGGTGATCAGGGCGTCGCCGTCGCGCAGGTGCACCTTGAGCTCGAGGTTGGACATGCCGTGCACGGCGCGCTGCAGCGCGAAGATCGAGCTCGCATAGATGCTCGACACCTGCCCGCCGAAGCAAGGCGTTGCCACCACCAGCTGCATCCTGTCCGACATCGACCGCCCCGCCCCGCTCCAATCCTCACCAAGAGGTAAACAGGCATGGTTAACGGCGCCTTAACGTCCCCTTACAGGAACTTGACGAGCGACAGCTGCGCGAGGTTCGAGGTCACCTGGTAGGACGCCTGGAGCGCGTTCTGGAGCGCCAGGATCTCGCTCGCGACCTGGTCCGGCGAGGCCGATTCCGCCTGGTCGATGATGCCCTGGAGCTGCGCCTTGGCCTGGGTCTGGCGCGTGGTCGCGTCCTTCATCGTGTTCTGGGCCATCGCGATGTCGGTCTGGATGTCCTCGATGCGCTGCTGGCCGGGCTGCTGCGTCAGCGCCTGCGTCACCCGCAGGCTCAGCGCCGACACCTGCCCGCCCGAATACTGGCCGGTCGGCGAAGTCGAGAAGGTCCCGAACACCGCGATCGCCTGCAACTGCCGGCGGATCGCGTCCTCGTTCGCCTGCGCGCCATATTGCACCGTGACGGCATCGTCGACCCGGGCCGTCGCCGTGGAGCGCGGCGACCCCGGCCCGTCATTGCCCAGGTACCACTTCACGGTGGTGGCCGAGCCGTTCACCAGCGTCGTCGCCGAACTCGCGGGCGAGGAGCCGACGCGCAGCGGCGGTTGCGTGGCGGTCACGGGCGTCGCGCCGAAGCCGAGCGAACCCAGCGCCCCAGTATTCGAGCTCGTGATGTTGAGGCTCGCCGCGTCGTCGGTGTTGATCGTGATCGAACCGCCATGGACCGTCGAGGGCTTCGACGTCCCCGTGATCTGGTCGATCTTGCTCAGCAGGGTCTGGATGCTGTCGGTGACGTTGAGCTGGTCGCCGGTCGCTCCCGAGCTGACGAAGGTCAGCGTGGTGCCGTTGACGGTGATGGTGTCGCCGGCGACGAAGCCCGGCGAGATCGAGTCCGAGGGGCTCGTGCCTGACAGCGCCGTCGCGCCGGTGACGGGGGCCGGCGGCGCCGCCTGGTTGTTGACCGGCGTGCCGATCGCGGAGCTCGCGGTGTTGAAGAAGTTGTCGCCGGCGACGACCGCGGATGCCGCCACCAGCGAGGTGTTGGCGAGCTTGGTGATCGCGGTGTTCAGCGCGGTATTGAGGTTGGTCGCAGTGTTGTTCGGATTGACGGGGGTGCTCGCATCGATCGCGAAGCTGCCGAGCGGCGTCGGCGTCGCCGTCGAGGCGGTCAGGTCGATCTGCTCGGTGGTGCCGTCCGGCAGGGTGAACTGAATGCTGAGCTTGTCGCCGTTGTTCGGGTTGACGCCGTTGAGATCGACCGAGAACGACACCGGCGAGCCGCTCGGGCCGGTAACGGTCGCGCCCGTCAGCGTCGAGGACACCGCCTTGATCTTGAGCCCGAACGGCGACCCGGCGACGTCCTCCGATACCTGCACGGAGCTCGGCGTCGGCTGCGTCTGCACCAGCCGTCCCATGCCGCTGGCGCCGAGATCGGCGGCCTGGCGCTCCGCCATGACGGTCTTGAAGCCGGCCTGCGTCGTGGTGCCGTTGATGATGTCGCCGGCATCCGCAACCGACTGCGTGTTGACGGCCGTCCCGGAGAACAGATAGCGGCTGCCGGTCTGCGTGTTGAGGACGCCGACCATCGAGCCGAATTGCGCCGCGGCAGTGTTCTGCGCGATCGTCTGACCGTTGACGTTGAGGTCCTGCGCGGTGTTGGCCGAGCCCGTCTGCACCGTGTTGCGGATCTTCGTCAGCGACTGCAGCGCGGTATTGGCGAGGTTGATGCTGACGTTGACGTTGGTGATCGTGTCGGTATAGCCGGCGATATTGGAGAGCTGCGCGCGCCCGGCGATCGCAAAGCCCTCGTTGGTGCCCATGCCGGCATAGTTCTGCGACAGCTTGCCGGTCGAAAGCTGGGTCGACAGGTCGGTGAGCTGCTGATTGATGTTGCGGATCTGTGCGCCGAGAATCGACGAAGAGTAGTTGATGCTGCTGATCGACATCTTTCAGAGCCCTGTTACTTGTTACACTTGAGCCTGGAGCAACGTGTTCATCATGCTCTGCACCACCGACATGACGTGGGCGTTGGCGGCATAGGCATTCTGAAGCTGGATCAGGTTCGACATCTCCGAGTCCAGGTTGACGCTGGAGGTCGAGTCGAACTTGGCCTGGAGCGTCGAGACGACGACGCTCTGGCCCTGCTGGAGCTGGGTCGCCTGGGTGGCGGCGTTGGCCTGGACGCTCAGGAACTGCTGGAGGTAGTTCGAGACGCTGCCGGTGAAGGGCTGGTTCGCCGAGCCGAGGCCGGTCTGCGGCGAATAGGAGAACACCGCATTGGTGAGCTGCGAATAGAGATAGTCCGAACGCGTGGTGTCGCCCGCGGGTGTCACCGGCGAGGTGTTGTAGACCGACAGCCGGCTCGGATCGGAAACCAGCTGCGTGTTCACGGCAATGCGCCCGGCAAAGCCGGTCATCTGCGAGCCGGACGCCGTGATCGCGCCGGTGTAGAGCGCCTGGCCGCCGTCGGTGAACAGCGGCAGCTGCGGATTGCCCGAGGTCAGCGACGTGATCGTTTTCGTGGTCGACGCCGCGCTCACCTTGGCGAGGCCGGTGTTGTCGTCGGTCACCCGCAGCGTCGTGGCGGTCGCCGGCGCCGGGGCGGCGGAGAACGACAGATGCGCGCCCGACAGCGCGGTGTTGAGCGCGGAGGCGATCGCTCCCATGCCGCCGGAGAAGTTGACGCCGATCCGCATCGGATTGGCGTTCGTCGCGTTCTGAAGCGGCAGCGCGGCCGGATCGGTCACGTTGACCAGCGTGATCTGGCGCTGGGTGTTCGTCGCCGTGTCCGTGTAGGTGATGTTGACGGTGTTGCCCGGCGCCGCGCCGGCAAGGTCGAGATCGAACCCGGCCGGCGGGCCGGTGACCGTGCTTCCGGCCGTGGTCTTGTCGGACAGCGCGCTCGCCATCGTGGCGGCGAGCTGGTCGATCTGGTCCTGCGCCTGCACCAGTGTCTGGTCGCGCAGCTTCAGGTCGGCCGCGATCTGGCCGGACGAAACGACGTTGTTGGCGACGACATCGACCTGGGAGCCGTTCGGCAGCTTGATGTTGAACGCGCCGACGCCGGACTTGGCCGGGTCGATGTTGTAAAGCGAGGTCGCCGACAGCGCGCCAGCGGAGGCAAAGGAGAATTCCGAGGCCAGCCCGGCGCCGACGAGCTGAATACCGGTCGTGGTGTAGATGTTGGTCTGGTTCGAACCGTCGGTGGTGACACGGACGTCGACATATTTCGACAGCGTGTTGATGGCCTGGTCACGCTGGTCCATCAGCGTGGCGGCCGAGGGATCGTTGACCGACAGGCCCTGGAGCCTGGTGTTGATGTCGGCGATCTGCTGCATCGCCGCGTTGGCGGCTCGCGCCGAGTTGCCGAGATCCTGCTCGACGTTGGAGCGCAGCGACTGGATGCCCGTGGTGGTGACGTTGAGCTGCTGCGCCAGGGCCTGCGCCGCGCCGAGCGCGACGGTCTGCGCCGACGACGCCCCCGAACTGGTCGAGAGCGCCTGAAGCGCCGTGGTGAACTTGTTCAGTGCGTCTTCGAGCGTGCCGCTGTTGCCGGGCGTGCCATAGACATTCTGAAGCTGCTTCAGGATGTTGGCCATCTGGTCGGCGTAACCGCTGCCGCCGGTCTCGGTCCGCAGCTGGTTCAGCACGTAGCTGTCGAGCGCGCGGCTAACGCCGGTGGTCATCACCGTCGAGCCGAAATCGCCGGTGGTGACCTCGATCTGGTTCGGCGTCTGGACGACGTAACCCGGCGTCTGCGAATTCGCGACGTTTGATGAGACGATCGAGAGCGCGGCCTGGTTGGCACGCAGGCCGCTCATCGCGCTGGCGAGGGCTGAACTCAAACCCATGTCACTGACCCGCCTTTGGTTACGTTACGCGCCGATCAGCGCAATACGTTCAAGAGATCCTGCACCATCGAATTCGCGGTCGTGATCACCTTGGTGTTGGCCGAATAGGCCTGCTGGGTCACGATCAGCTTGGTGAATTCGTCGGCGATGTCGGTGTTGGATCCCTCCAGCGACGAGCCGCTGATGGTGCCCGAGGCGCCGTCGATGGCGTCTCCCGACTGTTCAGTCGCAGCGTAGGCGCCGCCGTCGAGCGCCTTCAGATAGTTGGTGCCGTTGAAATGCGACAGCTGCACCTGAGCGAGGTTGAGGTTCTGGCCGTTCGAGAAGGTGCCGACCACGACGCCATTGTTGTTGACGGCAACCGAGCGGAGCTGACCGGCGGCATAGCCGTTCTGCGTGATGGTGTTGATGGTCACCGCGCCGCTCGTGCTGGCATATTGCGTCAGCCCGCCCGAGGAGATGTTGAAGGCGACCGAGCCGAGCGACTGACCGCTGACGGTGACGTTGTTGATGGTGATGCCCGAGCCGCTCGGCGAGGTCAGCGAGCCGTCGGCGGCAAAGGTGAAGGTCTGACCGGTGTTGACCCAGCCGACGGTCGTGCCGGTTGCGTTCGGGTCGGTCTGGTAGAACAGGTTCCAGCTATCGGAATGGCCCGCGCCCAGCGAGGCACTGTCGGTCTTGGCCCAGCGCAATTGCAGGTTCACCGGCGTGCCGGCGGCGTTGTAGGCGGTCACCGCGCCACCGCTGATCGATTCCTTGGTGAAGGTGGCGATGTCGTTGCCGATCACGCCGCCGGTGCCGGCGGTGCCGCCGCCGTCGCGATTCTTGGTGATGGTCGAGGTGAAGCCGAGCGCGGAGAAGGCAGCGCTGTTGGAGCTCGACACCGACAGGTTGGAGACAGTGCCGGTGTTCAGCGTGATCACGCCGCCGCTGCTGACCGACGACCCCGAGGCGCCGGAGAGCGCGTCGATCTTGCCCAGCAGGGTCGTGACGTTGTCGGTGATGTTGATTTGGTTCGGTCCCGCGGCGCCCGAGTTCATGAATGTCAGCGTCTGACCGTTGACCGTGATGGTGTCGCCGGCGGAGAAGCCGGACGAGAGCACCTGGGCGCCGCCGGCGGTCGCTGTGCCGCTCAGCACGGTCGCGCCCGAGATCGCGGGCGAGGACAGCACGTTGCCGCCGCGCGTCACGCTGCTGATGCCGAGCGCGGTGGCGGCCGTGCCGCTGCCGATCGCGACGTCAGTGCCGGTGCCGGTCGAGATCTGGATATTGCCGCTGACCGAGAGCGAAGCGGTGACGCCGGCGCCGCCGGCAGTCTGGATCGCATTCAGGATGTCGGCCACGGTCGCCGTCGTGCCTGCACCGAGACCAATCGTCGTATTGCTGCCGACGGTCGAGACCGTGGTGCCGCCGTTGAACGTGACGGTGTTGCCGTTGATGGTCAGCGTCTGGCCGCTCAACGCGGTCAGAATGCTGGAGGCGAGATGTGTGCCGGCGGCGTTGTCAAGGGACGTGGTTGTCGAGGCGACCGCCGACGAATTGTTCTGGAGCGCAACCGTGCCCGTCGCCGCCGTCGACGAATAGGCCGAGCGGATGTTGCCGGTTGCTGCCGCGCCTGACACCGTTGCGTTGGCATAGGGCGCCGGCGGCGTGCCGACCGGCAGCGGGTTGGCGGCGAAATCGGACGGATTGAGCCCACCGGCCGCCAGCAACGTGCCGGTCGAGGCGGTGGTTTTCGCCACCGTGTTCGGCTGGGTCGGCAGGTTCGCCGCGTACTGGATCGAGGTGGTCGCCTGCGCCGGAATGAAGTTGTTCTGGAATTGCAGGACGTTCGCCACGCTGCCGGTCGGGTTGCCGGTCTTCGGGTCGACCGTGACGCCCATCAGGTAATAACCGGCGCCGTTGACCAGGTTGCCGTTGGCATTGAGCTGGAAGTCGCCACGCCTCGTGTAGTAGGTGACCCCCGTGAACACCGGCACGTTGTCGACGACACCGCTGGCCTTCTGGATCGAGAAGAAACCGTCGCCGGTGATCGCCATGTTGGTGGCGACGGTGGAGGATGAGATCGTGCCCTGCGTGGTGATAGTGGCCTTCGCGTTGGCCTGAACGCCGCCTGCGACCTGCTTGCTCGGAACGGATGAGTCGGGAATGAGGTCGACGAAGCTGGTGCCGATGCCCTTGTAACCGGTGGTGGATGAGTTCGCGATGTTGCCGGAAATGTTCTGCAGCGCGAACGACTGCGCCTGCAGGCCACCCACCGAGGTGTTCATTGCATCGAAGATACCCATAACTTTGTCTCCAAATCCGATCCCGGCGGCCGGTCGACCATGGCCGCAGTCGGAAGAGACGTCGCAAGGCCTATGCCAATGCGAGGATCTTCAGGAAATCAATAACTTAAACAAAAAGACCCCGGTCGGACGACCGGGGCACAATTGCCGGGCCGGCAACAATTGCCGGGGCACATTGTCGTTCCGGAGCGGTCCGCAGGACCGAATCCGGAACCTCGAGATTACGGATTCGATGCTCGCGCATCGCTCCGGAATGACGTTTCAACTCACTACGTCGCCGACGCCGCCGCCGGATGGAAGACCAGCCCGAAACCGTCGATGCAATAGCGCAAGCCGGTCGGCTTCGGGCCGTCGTCGAAGACGTGGCCGAGGTGGCCGCCGCAGCGGCGGCAATGCACCTCGGTGCGAACCATGCCGTAGGTCCGGTCCTCGGTCTTGCCGACATTGCCCTCGATCGGCTGGTAGAAGCTCGGCCATCCCGTACCGCTCTCGAACTTGGTCTCGGACGCAAACAGCGGCAGGTCACAGCCGGCGCAGGCGAAAATGCCCTTGCGGTGCTCCTTCAGCAGCGGGCTGGAGCCGGGCCGCTCGGTGCCGTGGTTGCGCAGGATCTCATATTGCTGCGGCGTGAGCTGGGCACGCCATTCGGCCTCCGTCTTCACAATCTCGAACTTTTCCGCGGCCTTCTCGCCGGCCTCGGCGGGGGATGCTCTCAGCCAGCGGAAGGCCGAAAGGCCAAACAGGCCGGCAACAGTCGTCAACAGGATGCGGCGGTCAACCATCTCATTCTCCGTGCGCGGGGAGTCCACGCCCTGAGATACGGGCTCTAACGGCTGATGTTACACTTCCGGGCGGGATTTTTCTTGGACCTTATCGCGAGATGCCGGCGTCGTGAGAGGCCGGTTCCCTGCCCTGTTCGACCTGTTCTATCGCTATGTCTTGGGCCGCAGGTCTCGGCGGGGCCGGCCGCGGGCGAACGCCGGGCGGGGGACGGCGCGGGCCGGTGCCGGCGGCCCGGTTGGCCTTGGCGAGGCGGGCCTCGCGTTCCCTGTCCTTGACCCTTGCACGTTCGCGATAGCGGGCGAGCGAGCCTGCCACGGCGGAACTCGCCCTGCTCCAGATCCCGACCAGCTGGCCGGCGACGCGCCCCGTGGCGCCGCCCGCCCAGACCAGTTCGAACGGCGAGAACAGCCGCCAGCGCTCATCGCCGCGCAGAATGCTGCGCGCGATCATCTGTCCGGCCATGGCGGAGGTGTTCATGCCCTGGCGGCCGAACCCGCTCGCCACCCAGAGTCCTTTGCGCAGCTGGCCGATCTGCGGCATGCCGTGCACGGTCTGGCCTGTGACGCCGCCGAACATGTCGGCGATCTCGACATTGCCGAGCTCGGGAAAAATCGTGCGGATCCGCCGCCTCACGGCGCCCGCGAAGCGCTGCGGACGCGCCGCCCAGGTGGTCTCCGGGCTCTCCCACATCAGCCGATCGCCGTCGACGATCCTGAAATGATCGACGCCGTCGGAATCCATCACCGATCCCTTGAAGGCGATGATCTCATGAAGCCGCTCGCCGAGCGGCGCGGTGACGCCGGCATAGCGCCAGACCGGCAGCAGCGTCTCCGAAAGGCGCTTCAGGGGCGCGCCGAGATGAATGTTGCCGGCGAGCACGATGTGGGTTGCGCGCAGCCGCGCCGAGGGCGTGACGATGCGCTTGCGGATGCCGGAATGATCGATGCTGACGACCGGCGTGTCCTCGAAGATGCGGGCGCCTGCCCGCCGCGCCAGCGCCGCAAGGCCGTGCACATATTTCCGTCCGTCGACCTGAAACGCCCTGGGATAATACACGCCGTGGAAGTAGCGGTCGGTCTTGAGCAGCCCGCGGACGTGATTGGCCTGCCAGCCCTCGACCTCGGTATCGAAATCCTCGTTCAGCATCTGCAACCGGCTGATCAGCCGGTCGCCGGTATCGACGTTGGAGACCTCCAGCACGCCGTCGCTGAGGCCGATGCCCGGCATGTTCTCTTCCGTGGCGTTGGCCCGGACGAACTCGGCACCTTCCTTCGACAGGGCCCACAACTCGCGCGCGTCCTCGAAGCCGATGCGCTCGATCAGGTCCGTGAGCGGCAGCGCGAAACCCGGCATCACGGTGCCGAGCTGGTTGCCGGAGGCGTTCCAACCGATATGCCGGCCCTCGAGCACCGCGACGCTGGCCCCGAGCCGGGCCGCCTCCAGCGCGATGGAAAGGCCGGCAAGCCCCGCGCCGATGACGCAGATGTCGGCGTCGAGATCGAACGTCAGCCGCACGCGGTCGCGAAGGCCGGCTTCTTCCTGGGACACGCTTGTGAAAGTCTCGCTCATGTCGTTTTCTTAGAGCATGATCCGAAGAAGTATGCAGCGGTTTTCCCTCTCCACGAACGCAAAATGCGTTTGCGCGGAGATCATGCTCAAAACGATAACTCTAAGGCGCGATGGCGATTCGTCCCAATCTCACCGCGCTCTTGGATCTGTCCGGCGCTTGTCACCTTGTTCTCGACCTGCGCCCGTAGATTATCCTGGACACACAACGATTCGAGAATGCCATGCGCCGTTTGATGCTGCTGCGTCACGCCAAGACCGAGACCGACGCGCCGAGCGGCCGTGACCAGGACCGCCGGCTCGACGAGCGCGGCCACAAGGATGCTGCGCGGATGGGCGACTGGATCGCCGCCCATCCCCCCTTCCCCGATACCGTGCTGGTGTCACATGCCGTGCGGGCTCGGCAGACCTGGGACATCGCCTGGGAGGCGATGAAGGACCGCGTCCCCGTGCCGCAGGTCGAGGTCCTGCCGGAACTCTACGGCGCCGATTCCGCGGAAATCCTGGAAGCCATTCGCACCGCAACCGCCCCGGCCGACCCAAAGCAGTTGCTGCTGATCGGCCACAACCCCGGCATGCACGAGGCCGCCCTGATGCTGATAGGCGGCGGCGACCCTGATGGCGCCAAGGCGCTCAGCGACAACCTGCCCACCGCGGGGCTTGCGATCTTCGACTTTGACGTCAAGGATTGGGGTGACGTGGCCTACCGCCGCGGCAAGCTGGTGCTATTCGTCAGTCCCAAGCTGCTTCGATCGGGATGATCGCGCGACGTACCGGCAAGACGTGCTGACCGAAAGATTTGGAGGCGCAGATGTTCAAGTCCATCCTCGTGCCCATCGACCTCGCCGACACCGATCTCGCCAAGCCGGCGATCGCAACCGCGGCGACGTTGTCCGAGACCTGGAGCGGCACGGTGCGCCTGCTCAACGTGCTGCCGATGACGCCGGTGATGCTGGCCGAATACGTCCCGGCCGATTTCGACGAGCAGCAGCGCCAGACCTCGGAGGAGGCCCTGGCCATCGTCGCGCGCGAGTCCGGCATCGAGCCGAGCCGCATCTCCAGCATCGTGCGCCAGGGCGGCATCTACCACGAAATCCTGGAGGAAGCCGCGAATATGAAGGCCGACCTGATCGTGATGACCTCGCACCGGCCGGCGATGCGCACCTATTTCCTCGGCTCCAACGCCGGGCACGTCGTGCGCTACGCGAAGTGCTCGGTGCTGGTGGTGAGGCATTGAGCTCGGAGCAATGTTGTGAAGCAATGGTGGCGGAGATGGACTTACGAGGTCCCGCTCGCGATCAGCGATGCACTATGGGAAGTGCTCGTCGTGCAGTTGGCCGCACTGCTGGACAGACTGACGGTGAGGAAGGTCATTGCCTTCATCCCCGTCGTGATCCTTGTGCTGGCCTACTACCACAGGATCCCGATTCCGCCGGAACTGATGCTGATCGGCGACTTCCTCGCCTACATCGACATCTTCTCGGTGCTGATCCTGCTCGGCGTGATGGGCCGCGTCACGACGATCCTATTCGTTGTCAAACAGTCAGCGGCGCGCATCGCCCTGCTCGCCGGCAGGGTCGTCGCGCATGCGCAGCGTCTGGACGTGAGGCATCGACGCCAACGCGGCGCGCCGACGAGACCCCGCCGCAAACCCGACCAGCCCATAGACGGTCGGGCCTATGGCGGCGTGTGGGACCAGGTCAGGGTCGCCTGATTCGGCAATAAGGCACCAGCTTGTAGCCCGAATGGAGCGAAGCGTAATCCGGGCTACAAGACTACGCGACTTCAAACTTCTCGGCGTAGATTCGTAAGAGGCTGGATGTCGAAGACATCTCCAGCCCATAGCAGCGCAGCATTTCCAGCGATACGCCAAGTGGCCTCCACTGGCTTCGAATTGAGGTTAAGCCCGGATCATCTTCGATCAGGGAAGCGCTGAAAATTCGCTCTTCGCCGATGATGCCGAAGTTCATCTCGGCCGTCACGGCATAGCAATCGCGAAACAATATGGTTGCACGGCCGCCGTCGGGCCAAATGACTTGAAGGCGAACCTCATCACGCACCCCAGAGTCACGTCGGTCAATCGTCAACTCCAGCAACTCGGCATCGTGCCACGGCAAGGAATTGAAGCTGTAGGCCATCGTCTAGACCTCGAGTATTTGTCCGGTTGATCCTGGATATAGCCTTGCAGCTCGGATGGAACGAAGCGAAATCCGAGGCCCTCGGCCACAAGATATCGCGTTGCCCGCCGGACAAAACACCCAAGCTGCTGGTCAATGCGCGCCAGCGAGAATATTCCGCTTTACCGAAATTCGGAAACGGCGTATGCGTTGCGCAACCCGGCCCAAGGAAGAGGGGCGTATCGCGATCGTCACGACGCGGGCCGGGCGGCGGTGGACGCGGGTCACATCGGCGCGAAGGGTTTTGCAGGGCAGGCAACTGTGAGCATAGCCGTCGCGCACACGACCGGTGTGATTCCAGCGTACGGCAAAATCGTGTGGTCCTGGCGCCCGGGGTCTGTGCGCCAAGTGTTGCGGTGATGTGGCGGCCCGACCGGGCACGCGCGTCAGTCATCCGCAAGGCGACGGGGGCAATAGTGCATCGCTCCCCGGGGAGAGCACGACATAAGCCGTCAAACCACTGCGCAGGGAAGGCCGGGATGTCCTGGCTACACCTGAATGCCGCTGTGCAGCTTCTCACCACGCAGATTCCGCACAGTGGACCTCGGGTGCCTGCGGGCTCCCGGTCTTCCCTGCGCCCTCTTTCATTTCAGAGGGTGAGATATCGAAGCAAAGCTCGGGCGAGATCAGCCGCGGGGCTGCGAAGGCGTGTCTGCGATGAAGATGCGAAGGAGCGAACGACGCCTTCACCCGTGCTCCGTCATTGCGAGGAGCCCTTGCGACGAAGCAATCCAGACTGCCTCCGCAGAGAGATTCTGGTTTGCTTCGCTGCGCTCGCAACGACGAGATTGAGACAGCTGTGTACGAAAACGCTACTCTCGCGCCCCGGACGCAGCGCAGCGTTCGCTTCGACGGTGCGCTGCAACGCGTCCGGGATACGAGAGTCTCACAGATACCGCGACAGCTCGGCCTTGAACTGCCCGTACACCGCGTCCTCGATCTGGCTGCGATTGATGCCGATGTCGCGCAAGGCGCGGTCGTCGAGCTCGCTCAGCGTCTTGACGGCGGAGCGGCGCTCGAGGCGGTCGAACAGCGCGGTGACGCCATGAGCGAGCGCACCTAAAAACCCGCCCGACGAGGATGGGCGTAAACTCCGCCCGGCAGTTTGCGAAATCGTGGTCATTTTTCTTCTCCGGCGTGTCGTTCCGCGGCGAAGCCGATGCCTTTGGCGCGGACGCTGTCAGCGCCTGCACCTCGTTTGCCGTTGGATTGCTCTCGCTCCCCTCGGCTCAATCGCGGATCTTGATGGAACTTAAATGCTCCGGTACACTTCTCGGAGCAAGCAAAACATTGCTCTCGGTGCAATAATGTCCAAGTTCGAGTACGTGAAGCTTGCCGATGCCATTGCGGCCGATATCACTAACGGCACGTTAAGGCCCGGCGACCGGCTGCCGCCGCAGCGCAATTTTGCCTATGACCGTGGCATCGCGGTCTCGACCGCGAGCCGGGTTTATACGGAATTGCTCCGCCGCGGCCTCGTGGTCGGCGAGGTCGGCCGCGGCACCTTCATCTCCGGCGACATCAGGCGCCAGGTCGAGACGACGCGCGAGCCGGCCGAGGCGCGCATCAATTTCGAGGTCAATTACCCGCTGCTGCCGCAGCAATGGGCGATGATCGCCAAGAGCCTTGCGGGGCTGGAGCGCGTCGACGCGCTGGAGTCCGCGCTACGCGTTTCGACCAGCACCGGCACCAGGAGCGCGCGCAATGCGGCCGCCGCCTATCTCGCGCGCAAGGATTTTACGCCGCAGGCGGACCAGATCTTCTTCACCGCCAACGGCAAGCAATCGCTCGCGGCCGCGCTTGCGGCGCTCGTTCCCACCGGTGGCCGCTGCGGCGTCGAGGCGCTGACCTATCCATACGTCAAGAGCATCGCCGCGCGGCTGGGTGTGACGCTGGTCCCGATTCCGATGGACGAGCACGGCGCGCGGCCGGATGCGATCCAGAAGGCGCACCGCGAGGCGCACCTGTCGGCGCTGTATCTCCAGCCCATCATCCAGAATCCGCTCGGCGTCACCATGAACGCGACGCGGCGCGCAGACATCATGCGCGTCGCCGAAAAGCTCGATCTTCCCATCATCGAGGACACCGTTTACGGCTTCCTCGCCGACGACGCGCCGCTGGCCGCGCTCGGGCCGGACCGCTGCATCGTGATCGACAGCCTGTCCAAGAAGGTCGCGCCCGGCCTCGCGCTCGGCATCCTGGTCGCGCCGCCTTACTTGCGAGAAAGCGTGATGAGCGCGGTCCGCACCGGCGGCTGGATCGCCTCCGGCCACGCGCTGGCGGCCGGGCAGCGGCTGATGGCCGACGGCACCGTCGCCGAGCTGACGCGCCTGAAGCGCATCGACGCGGCGCGCCGCCAGCAGACCGCCGCAAGGCTGCTCGCCGGCTACCAGCTCGCCGCCGATCCGCGCTCCTATCACCTCTGGCTGACACTGCCGCCGCACTGGCGTTCGCAGACCTTCGTCGCCGCGGCGGCAAGGCGCGGCATCGCGCTGACGCCGTCCTCGACCTTCGCGATCGCGCATGGTCATGCACCAAACGCGGTGCGGCTCGCCCTCGCCCCGCCGTCGCCCGAGCAGCTCGATTCCGGCCTGCGCACGATCGCCTCGCTGCTCGGCACCAAGGAAGAGGATTTCGATTCGACGGAGTAGCTCAGACCTCCGGCCAATCCGCGATGAAGCCCCTCGCCTTGTAAGGCTCGATCTTGTCCCATTCGTGCAGCATGCGGCGGCGAAATTCGGCATCGGTATGCCAGAGCGCACGCGGCGTCGCGAAGCTGTCGACGGTGAGCAGCATCTTCTCGACCTCCGGCCAGTGCCGCTGCAGCGTCATCGGGTAACGCCGCGCGGTCCAGGTATTACCGAGGCAGATCACGCTGCGGATGTTCCGCAGTCCGAGCGCCGCATCGATGACCGGCAGCGAGAAGATCACGTTCTCGCCGGTGTTCATCGCGCGATGCTCCTCAAGGATAAGGTCCACCGGAATGCCCGCCGCGATCATCGCCGCCTTGATGATCGTGCACTCGGATTGCTCCGAGCCCGGCGTTACACCGCCGCTGACAATCGACCAGCGGAACAGCCCCTCGCGCCAGAGCCTTGCGGCAGTGCCGGCGCGCAAGCCAACGTCTTCGCGGGTGCCGAACATGAACAGCAGGTCGGCTGACCGCAGCGGCGTGTCGACCAGATGCGTACGGTTGATTCTGGCGATCTCATCTGCCGTCGGCAGACGGGTGCTGCGGTCCATGACTGACATGAACGCAAGATGCGACGCCGGCGCCGCGACGCGAAGTCACGTTTGATTTCGGCCGATTGCGGTCAAGGCAGCAGAGCCTTCGGCACGCGATCGAAGCTGTAGCTCCGCGGCTTGTTGCGCCACACGAAGCCGCCGACCTGCCAGGCAAACAGCGCGGCGAAGCCGAGGATGAACAGAGCGCCGGCGAACTCGCCGATCAGAAGCGCGCGGATCAACAGCGCCGCCATCGCCACGGTCAGCACCGCCAGGAACGCCAGCGCCGCCGCATAGGTCCTGCGGCCAAGGCCGGCGGTCAATTCGGCCCGGCTGCCGGCCTGCGCCATCCGCGCATGCAGCGCGAGAATGAAATCGCGGAAGCCGGTGTCCTGCGGCGCCATCAGCGCCGCGGTCTGCCAGCTCGTCGACAGGATCGCGATGCGCCCGCCGCCGGTGCGGCTGACATCGGCACGGAAACGGTGCTGCTGCATCGAGACCGGGCGGAACGACAGCCGGATCGCCGAGATCTCGTCGTAGCGCCACAGGCCGGAGCGTCCGGCGATGTGCCAGGACAGCCCCTGCTCCGTCAGCTCGAAACGATGCGCCGACCCGATCAGCGAGGCCTTGTAGGCGTAGCTCGTGGCCGCATCGGCTTCAGCTCCCGGCATATCGATCACAGGTCCCATTCGCGATCCGCTTGCGCGATCGCCCTCGCCCATCCTACAAGCGAGGCATGGCTGAGACGATGTTTTTTCCGCGCCGGCTGATTCTCGGCGCCGCTATGATCTCCGGCGTGCTGCTCGCACTCGCGGTCCACATGCTGGGCGCGCGCTATGGCCTCGACCTCGGCGGGCTCTGGCGCTCCGACACGCAGGAGTTCATGCCGACGGGCGCGGCGATCGCGTGGTGGCTGATCGCCACGGTCGGCTTCTCCGGCGGCTATTTCACGGCGAGCCTGATGCAGAGCGCCGTCTCCGGACAGATCCCGCAAAGGATGCGGCAATTCCTGATCGCGGTCGGCGTGCTCTTGCTTGCGGGAGCAGGCCAGGCGGCCTCGGCGCCGAGCCCGATCCCGACCGTCTCGGGCGTGCTGGCCGGGCTCGCCGCGCTCTGCCTCGGTGCCGTGATGGCATTTTGCGGCGCGCATTTCGCGTTGCGACGCGGCTGACCTGCTCCGCCGACCCACGCCAGCGCGCTCATAGCATACACGTCGAAAAGAAAGCGCCGCGCGTGGCCGCGCAGCGCTTTCCCGTCTGCACCGTGACGGCTAGCTCGCCGCGCGCAGATTCACCTTGCTCTCGGCGAGCGTCGTCAGCTTCTTGTCGGTCGCCTTCTCCTCCTCCAGCGTCTTGGCGAGGACGCTGGCGCAGTCGTTGCGGCCGAGCTGCTTGGCCCAGGCGATCAGGCTGCCGTAGCGCACGATCTCGTAGTGTTCGGCGGCCTGCGCCGCGTTGATCAGCGCGGCGTCGAGCACCGCCTTGTCGGCGACTTCGCCGGCGGTCTCGTCGGCTTCCTCGATGATGCCGTCGATGGCCGGGCAGTCGACTGCCTTCGCGGCGACGCCGTGCATCTTGAACACTTCCTCAAGTCGAGCGACGTGCTGCTTGGTTTCCTCGAGGTGCGTCAAAAAGCCCTGTTTCAGCTGCGGATCGGTGGCCTTGCTTGCCATCTTCGGCAGCGCCTTGGTGAGCTGCTGCTCGGCGTAATAGATGTCCTGAAGCTGATGCACGAACAGGTCGTTCATGGTTTTGATGTCTTTTGTGAACAGTCCCATCGTTCCGATCCTCTCGGGGTTTCGGGGAACACGGAGGCGCCGGCTTGCACGAAAAGCCGCATATTCCGCCATGTTCGATTGCTGATGAAACCTAACGAGCACGTGGCATCGACGTTCCAAAAAGCGCCGATACCGTTTGCGCTGGAACAATGCGGACGGCGCCAGGATTTGAAATCGTGTCGGCGCACCAAACGCGCGAGCGGAGCCGGTTTCACGACTCATATGCTTAACGCGCATCCGATGTGAACCGCGTATGACAAAAGTGGCCGTCCAACGCAGAACCTATTGTTGTCAAGGGCTGCACAAGCCGCTGATTTTGCCTTAAATGAGCTTGATCATGCCTAGCGATCGATGCCTGCCTTTGGCCATGATCGCGTCCGACCGGCCAATGCCTGGCCCGGTCGGTCTTGCCCCCCGCCGGGAGGATGAATGCACGGACTGCTGCCCGCGCTGAAACGCGGCTTCAAGAGATGGATCGGCTGGCGACGGCTTGGAATTGCCGCGAGCGTCTTCATCATCGCCTTCGCGATCACCACGCTGGTGCGGACCCTCAAGGGCATCGATACCGGCGTCATCCTGACCGCGCTGACGGAGATTCCCCGCGGCAATATCGGGCTGGCGGCGATCTGCGTCTTCTTCGCGTTCTGCACGCTGACCTTCTACGACTTTTTTGCACTGCGAACGATCGGCAAGAAGCACGTGCCCTATCGCATCGCGGCGCTCTCCAGCTTCACGTCCTATTCGATCGGCCACAACATCGGCGCGACGGTATTCACCGGCGGCGCCATCCGTTTCCGGATCTATTCGGACTACGGGCTCAACGCGATCGACGTCGCCAAAATCTGCTTCCTGTCGGGCCTGACCTTCTGGCTCGGTAACATCTTCGTGCTCTCGATCGGCATGGCCATCCATCCGGACGCCGCCTCCGCGATGGATCAGCTCCCCTCGTCGATCAACCGTCTGATCGCTCTCGGCGGCCTCGCCTCGATCGGCGCCTATCTGGTCTGGCTCTGCATGGGCGAGAAACGCCGCGAGCTCGGCCAGAAGGGCTGGAAGGTGGTGCTGCCATCGGCACCGCTGACCCTGGTGCAGATCCTGATCGGCGTGGTCGATCTCGGCTTCTGCGCCACGGCCATGTACCTGTTGATGCCGGCCAACCCGCCGATCGACTTCATGTCGCTCTCCGTCGTGTTCATTCTGGCGACCCTGATCGGCTTTGCCAGCCATGCCCCCGGCTCGATCGGCGTGTTCGATGCTGCCATGCTGGTGGCGTTGCCCGAATTCGGCCGCGAGCAGCTTCTGGCGACGCTGCTGGTGTTCCGCATCCTCTATTTCGTGATCCCGTTCGGCCTCGCCATCTCCATCATGGGCGCGCGCGAGCTCTGGATGAACGTGGTCGAACCCTGGCAGGAGCGGCGGCGGCTGGCGGAGGCCTGCGCGCAGGCCAACCTGCCCAAGCAGGTGACACCGATGGAGCGGGAGCGGTTGCTGCGGCAGGCCAACAAGCGCTAAGGAGCCGGCGCAGACAAAGGTTGCGGGCGGCGGAGCAATGCTCTCTTATTTCCGCCTCAACTTTGCCGTTGAAGACCGGGCTATGATCCCTTTATCCCTTCGTACTCTCGCCGCGGGCGCTCTGCTGCTTGCCGGGCTTCTGACCGCCTTGCCGTCCGAGCGCGCCGCCGCGCAGGATGCGGGCGCCATGCAGATCGATTGGGAGGTGCGTAACCGCTTCCGGCTGTTCCGCGAGGAGCGCGACTTCCTGCTCCATGTCGAGAACGCGCGCAACCGCAGCATCCTCGCCGCCGAGCAATCGCTGGAGCTGCAGAGCGAGGGCCGCGGCTGGGCCCGCAACATGGTCAACCGGCTCTGCATCGACCTCCAGGGCCGGGTCAACCAGCCCTGTACCCGCGACAACGTCAAAGAGAACTACATCACCCCGATCGACCATCCGGTGACGGTGCGACTGACCGGCGCGGTGCCGGTCGGCGCCACCTGCGCCTGGTCGTTCGACGACGGCGACGGGCCGCAACAATCGACCTTCGACTGCGCCGAGCCGATCAATCTGCGCGTCCGCTACGGCAGGCAGACGGTCGCGACCGTCGATGTCTCCGCCGGCTCCGATCCGACCCAGCGCCTCCAGACCGAGATCCGTGTCCGCGACATTTTCGTCGCCGGCCTCGGGGACAGCATCGCCTCCGGCGAGGGCAATCCGGACCGGCCGCTGGCACTCTCGGACGAAGGATTTTGCTTCCGCTCCTATCTCGGTACCGCAGGCGCACAGTACTACCGGCCGAGCCGCCACGGCTTCAAGGGCGGCCGCGCCTGCGAGGCGCCCGATACGCTCGCCAACTGGCAGCGCTACAGCGCGCTCTGGTTCAACGCGCCCTGCCACCGCTCGCTCTATAGTTACCAAACCCGCACCGCGCTGGCGCTCGCGGTGCGCTACACCCACATCGCCGTGACCTTCCTGCCGCTCGCCTGCACCGGCGCCAGCATTGCCGACGGGCTGCTTGGCTCGCAGCGCGCCCGCGAATGCCCGCCCGGCAAGACCGGCGTCTGCAACACCAGCGTGAACGCGCAGGTCGCCGAGCTGCGCGAAGCGCTCACCGCGGCAAAGAAGCGCCAGCCCGATCGAACGCTCGATCTCGTGCTGCTTTCGGTCGGCGCCAACGACGTCTACTTCTCCGGCCTCGTCGCCGACGTCATCGTCGACACCGCGACCGAGCGGACGCTGTTCCGCCGCTCCGGCGTGATGGCGAGTGTCGATGATTCTCGCGATGCGCTGACGCGTGAGCTGCCGCAAAGCTTCGTCAAGCTGCGCGAGGCGTTGAAGCCGCTCGTCGGCGGCGACCTCTCACGCGTCGTCTATGTCTCCTACGCCAATCCTGCGCTCGCCGACGGCGGCGTTCCCTGCCGCGGCGGCCGCGCCGGCTTCGACATCCATCCGTCCTTCAACGCCGATCCGCAGCGCCTCGCCCGCGTCTCCACCTTCGTCGACACGGAATTCCTGCCGCAGCTGAAGGGGCTCGCAACCTGCACCCGCGGGGCGCTGTGCCGCGATCCCGAAGCCGACCGCATGACCTTCGTCGATGCGCACCAGGCCACGTTCGCCGACCACGGCTTCTGCGCCCATTCGGGCAATGACCCCGAATTCGACCGGGCCTGCTTTGCCGAGAACGGCCAGAGCTTCAATCCCGATATCGTCAGCGCAGCGAGCCAGCCGATGCTGTGCGGCCGCGGCGCCTCGGAGTATCGCGCCTACCTCCCCCGCGCGCGCTGGATCCGCGACGCCAATGACAGCTATTTCGCAGCGATGACCTATCCGCAGGGCTTGCCGGCGGCGAGCCAGCCGACCGACATTCACGATGCGACCTGGGGCGTGCTCTCCGCCGTCTATGGCGGCGCCGTGCATCCGAGCGCCGAAGGTCACGCCGCCATGGCGGATGCGGCGCTGCCGGCCGCGAGCGCCGTGCTGGGGCTCGATGCTGTACCGCCGAACGTGACGCGCGGATTCCTGCCGCAGCTATTGCCGAGCGCACAGCAGTAGCGGCGCACTGTCTCCACAACCTCTATGGTCATCGCCCGACTTGATCGGGCGATCCAGTACTCCGTAACGGTCGTGATGAATCGAAACGCCGCGGCGTACTGGATTCCCCGCCGGAGCCTGTCATCGGGCTCGCCGAAGGCGAGACCCGGTGGCGGGGAATGACAGCGGTGTGCGTGGTGGGCACGTTTGCCAACACCCCGGTCGTTCCCCTCACCCGCCGTTCCATCGATCCAAAGACGGCATCGATCGATACTCCCTTGAACTTGGACACTTTGCCGCGCGCGCCTCTAGGACTCGCCTCGAGGAAATGTTCGAGTTCTAAGGAGGCGCATGATGAGCGCAGTGGTGTCCGCCGCGGACGTGGGGAGGTCTCGCGTCAGGCTGTTCATCGTGACCATGTTGTTCCTGGTCACGACAGTCAATTACGCCGACCGCGCCACGCTGTCGATTGCGGGCCCTGCGCTCTCCAGGGAGCTGCATCTCGATCCCGTCGCCATGGGCTGGATCTTCTCGGCCTTCGGCTGGTCCTATGTCGTGGCGCAGGTGCCGGGCGGCTGGCTGCTCGACCGTTACGGCTCGCGCTTGGTCTATGCCTTCAGCATCATCATCTGGTCGCTGTTCACGCTGATGCAGGGCTGGGTCGGCTTCCTCAGCGCCGGCCCGGCCGTCGTCGTGCTGTTCGCGCTACGCCTCCTCGTCGGCGTCGCGGAAGCACCGTCGTTTCCCGCCAATGCCCGCATCGTCGCGGCGTGGTTTCCCGGCAACGAGCGCGGCACCGCGTCGGCCTTCTTCAATTCGGGACAATACTTCGCGACCGTGATCTTCGCGCCGCTGATGGGCTGGATCGCGCACGCCTATGGCTGGCGCTTCGTGTTCTTCGTGATGGGGGCGCTCGGCATCGTCATGGGTCTCGTCTGGATCAAGACCATCTATGGTCCGAAGGAGCATCCTTCGATCAACGAGGCCGAGTTCGACTACATCAGGAACGGCGGTGCGCTGGTCGATCTCGATGTGCCCAGGAACGATCCGAAGCAGGAGCGCGCAGCGCAATCCGGCTCCGGGTGGGACCACATCCGCCAGCTGCTCTCCAACCGGATGATGCTCGGCGTCTATCTCGGCCAGTACTGCATCAACACGCTGACCTACTTCTTCCTGACCTGGTTCCCGGTCTACCTCGTCAAGGAACGCGGGCTGTCGATCCTGCAAGCCGGTTTCGTCGCGACGCTTCCTGCGCTGTGCGGCTTCATCGGCGGCGTGCTCGGCGGCATCATCTCCGATGCGATCCTGCGCGGGACCGGCTCGCTGACCATGGCGCGCAAGATCCCGATCGTCGGCGGCATGCTGCTGTCGATGTCGATCATCGCCTGCAACTATGTCGACGGACAGGCGCTCGTGGTGGGCTTCATGGCGCTCGCCTTCTTCGGCAAGGGTATCGGCGCGCTCGGCTGGGCCGTCGTCTCCGACACGTCGCCGAAGGAGGCCGGCGGCGTCTCCGGCGGCCTGTTCAACACCTTCGGCAATCTCTCCTCGATCACCACTCCGATCGTGATCGGCTACATCCTGGCCGCGACCGGCTCGTTCAACGGCGCGCTTGTGTTCGTCGGCCTCAACGCGCTGGTGGCGGCGTTCGCCTATCTCGTCATCGTCGGCAAGATCGAGCGGGTGGTGCTCAAAGGTTCCTCCTGAGGGCTCTCACGGGAGCTTGACCAGGCAACTTGCGGCGGCTCACCAGCCGCCGCCTTTGTATTGGGGGTGATCGATGCTAGAAGTGCCGGGGAAACGCCTTATCCATCTAAGGCATGTATCGATGTTCGACCTCAACCAGCTCCGCTGCTTCGTCACGGTGGCAGAGGAACTGCATTTCGGCCGCGCCGCTGCGCGGCTGAACATGACCCAGCCGCCGCTGTCCCGGCAGATCCAGGTGCTCGAACACATCATCGATGCGCCGCTGCTCGAACGCACCAGCCGCTCGGTACGCCTCACCCCTGCCGGGCGCAGCTTCCTGCCGGAGGCGCGGCGCATCCTCAAGCTGGCGGAAAGCGCCTCGCAAGTCGCCCGCCGCATCGCACTCGGCAAGATCGGCTCGCTCAAGATCGGCTTCACCGCGGCTGCGGCCTACGGCTTCCTGCCGGAGCTCGTCGCCGCCTGCCGCGCCAAGCTGCCCGAAGTCGATTTCTCGCTGAAGGAGATGGTGTCCGGCGACCAGTTTGAGGCACTGACCTCCGGCCAGATCGATGCCGGCCTGCTGAGGCCGCCGATCGCGCGTCCCGAACTCACCAGCCGCCGCGTCGTCGCCGAGCCCCTGCTCGCCGCGATCCCGAGAAAGCATCCGCTGGCGAACGCCGAGAGCATCGCCATCAAGGATTTCGACGACCAGCCCTTCGTGATGTACTCGCCCTATGAGAGCCGCTACTTCCACGACCTCCTGGTCGCGCTGTTCACCCGCGCCGACGTGCTGCCGCGCTACGTCCAGCATCTCAGCCAGATCCACTCGATCCTCGCGATGGTGCGCGCCGGCCTCGGCCTTGCCATCGTGCCGGCCGCAGCCGCGAACCTGAAGATCTCCGACGTGCGGCTGCGGCCGCTGAAGCTGCGCAACCGCGTGCCCGTCGAGCTGTTCATGGTCTGGCGGCGCGAGGACGAGAATCCGCTGCTGGCGGCGCTGGTCAAAACCGCCGGCGAATTGTCCTCCGCGGAGCTGCCGGAGGATTGATGCTCAATCCGCATCGGTCGATATAGGATTTGGCTTGGACGCGCATCGAACGGTCTCCTAAACCTCGGCGCATGGACGCGCAGGCTTTGCGTCCTCCGCAACACGCACGAAGGGAGCCGCGCCCGTGAGCAAGATGACCCCGCAGGAAATGGCCAAGACGATCGGATCCGGCCTCCTGTCCTTCCCCGTCACGCCGTTCAGGGCTGACTACTCCTTCGACGAGGCGACCTACCGCGCCAACATGGACTGGCTGTGCGGCTACGACGTTGCCGGCCTGTTCGCCGCCGGCGGCACCGGCGAGTTCTTCTCGCTGACGCCATCTGAGGTCCCGCAGATCGTCAAGGTCGCCGTCGAGGAGACCAAGGGCCGCGTGCCCGTGCTTGCCGGCACCGGCTACGGCACCGCGATCGCGCGCGAGATCGCCATCGGTGCCGAGAAGGCGGGTGCCGATGGGCTGCTGCTGCTGCCGCCCTATCTCACCCATTCCGAGCAGGACGGCCTCGCCGCCCATGTCGAGACCGTCTGTGCCGCCGTGAAGATCGGCGTCATCGTCTACAACCGCGACAACGCCATCCTCCAGCCCGACACGCTGGCGCGCCTCGCCGAGCGCTGCCCGAACCTGGTCGGCTACAAGGACGGCATCGGCGACATCGAGCTGATGACCCGCGTCTACACCAAGCTCGGCGATCGCCTCACCTATATCGGCGGCCTGCCGACTGCGGAGACCTTCGCGCTGCCCTATCTCGACATGGGCGTGACCACCTATTCCTCGGCCGTGTTCAACTTCGTGCCGGAGTTCGCCACCAGCTTCTACGCCGCGGTGCGCAGGCGCGACCATGAGACGATCCATGCCGGCCTGAAGAACTTCATCCTGCCGCTGATCGCGATCCGCAACCGCAGGAAGGGCTATGCGGTCTCGATCATCAAGGCCGGCATGAAGGTGATCGGCCGCGACTCCGGCCCGGTCCGGCCGCCGCTGACCGACCTCACCGAGCAGGAGATGGCGGAGCTGACCGCACTGGTGAAGAATCTGCCCGCCATCCGATCGACACAACAGGCGGCAGAATAACCAAGACAACGGGGAGGAGCTCGCGATGGCCCGGATTGAGATCTCTGGCGCACCTGTTGTCACAGCGATGCAGGTGATCCCGGTCGCGGGCCGCGACAGCATGCTCCTCAATCTCAGCGGCGCGCATGCACCGTTTTTCACCCGCAACATCGTCATCCTCACCGACAATTCCGGTCACACCGGCGTCGGCGAGGTGCCGGGCGGGCAGAGGATCTGGCAGACACTGCAGGATGCCCGCGATCTCGTCATTGGCAAGACCGTCGGCGCCATGAACAACATCCTCGCCGATGTCCGTGCCGCCTTCGCCGATCGCGACGCCGGCGGCCGCGGCAAGCAGACCTTCGACCTGCGCGTGATGATCCACGCGGTCACGGCGATCGAAGCCGCACTGCTCGATCTGCTCGGCCAGCATCTCGGCCTGCCGGTCGCAGCCCTGCTCGGCGAAGGCCTGCAGCGCAAGAGCGTCGAGACGCTCGGCTATCTCTTCTTCGTCGGCGATCGCCGCAAGTCGAAGCTCGACTATGTCGCGGGCGAGAGCGGCAAGGCGGAATGGTTCAACCTGCGCCATCAGGAAGCGATGACGCCCGAGACCGTGGTGCGGCTCGCGGAAGCGACCCACGACCATTACGGCTTCGCCGACTTCAAGCTCAAGGGCGGCGTGCTCCGCGGCGAGCAGGAGATCGAGGCCGTCACGGCCATCGCAAAGCGTTTCCCGAACGCGCGCGTCACACTGGACCCGAACGGCGCCTGGTCGCTGGACGAGGCCGTCAGGCTCTGCAAGGGCATGCACGGCATCCTCGCCTATGCCGAGGATCCCTGCGGCGCCGAGGCCGGCTTCTCCGGCCGCGAGATCATGGCCGAGTTCCGCCGCGCAACGGGGCTGCCGACGGCGACCAACATGATCGCCACCGATTGGCGGCAGCTCTCCCATGCGCTGCGCCTGGGCGCGGTGGACATCCCCCTCGCCGATCCGCATTTCTGGACCATGCAAGGCTCCGTGCGCGTGGCCCAGACCTGCCGCGACAACGGCCTAACCTGGGGCTCGCATTCCAACAACCACTTTGACGTCTCGCTCGCCATGTTCACCCATGTCGCCGCCGCCGCCCCCGGCAAGGTCACCGCGATCGATACCCACTGGATCTGGCAGGACGGCCAGGCGTTGACGAAAGAGCCGCTCCAGATCAGGGGCGGCAAGATCGCGGTGCCCGATCGCCCCGGTCTCGGCATCGAAATCGACCGCGCCGCCATCGAGGCCGCGCATGAGCTCTACAAGAAGCATGGACTCGGCGCCCGGGATGACGCTATGGCCATGCAGGACCTGATCCCCGGCTGGACCTTCGACGACAAGCGTCCGTGCCTCGTGCGATAAGAAACGTCAGGCATGATCCCGGGAAAGCGGACACCGGTTTTCCGATAGGATCATGTCCCTTGTACAAGGAGGAAAAGATGACAGCGATCCTGAGGAACTTCATCGGCGGCGAATGGGTCGAGGGCTCCGGCGTCACCAGGAACATCAACCCCTCCAACACCAACGATGTCGTCGGCGAATATGCCAAGGCCGACAAGGCGCAGACCGAGAAGGCGATCGCCGCCGCGAAGGCCGCCTTCCCCGCCTGGGCGCGCTCGACCCCGCAGGAGCGTTATGACGCGCTAAACAAGATCTCCGCCGAGATCCTCTCCCGCAAGGAAGAGCTCGGCCGCCTGCTCGCCCGCGAGGAAGGCAAGACCTTGCCGGAAGGCATCGGCGAGGTCGCGCGCGCCGGCCAGATCTTCGCGTTCTTCGCCGGCGAAGCGCTGCGGCTGATCGGCGAGAAGGGGGCCTCAGTGCGTCCCGGCCTCGATGTCGAGCTCACGCGCGAGCCGGTCGGCGTCGTCGGCATGATCACGCCCTGGAATTTTCCGATCGCGATCCCCGCCTGGAAGATCGCGCCGGCGCTCTGCTACGGCAACACGGTCGTGTTCAAGCCGGCCGAGCTGGTGCCCGGCTCCGGCCATGCGCTCGCCGAAATCATCACCCGCTCCGGGATTCCGGCCGGCGTGTTCAACCTCGTGGTCGGCTCCGGCTCCGTGGTCGGCCAGACGCTGCTCGAGCATCCCGATGTCGCCGCGATCTCCTTCACCGGCTCGGTGCAAACGGGGCGCAAGATCGCGCAGGCCTGCGTGCTGTCGAACCCCATGAAGAAGTTCCAGCTCGAGATGGGCGGCAAGAATCCGCTGGTCGTGCTCGACGACGCCGACCTCAAGACCGCCGTCGAGGTTGCCGTCAACGGTGCCTATTTCTCCACCGGCCAGCGCTGCACCGCCTCCTCCCGTCTCATCGTCACCGAAGGCATCCACGACCGCTTCGTCGCGGCGATGGCCGAGCGGCTCAAGGGCCTGTCGGTGGACGACGCGCTCAAGGCCGGCGTGCATATCGGCCCCGTGGTCGACCAGAGCCAGCTCGACCAGGACCTGCGCTACATCAAGATCGGCCAGGACGAGGGCGCCAAGCTGGCCTTCGGCGGCGAGCTGCTCAAGCGCGAGAACCCCGGTCACTATCTTCAGCCGGCGCTGTTTACCGAAGCCAGCAACAACATGCGCATCGCGCGTGAGGAGATTTTCGGCCCCGTCGCCGCCGTCATCCGCGCCAAGAACTACGAGGAGGCGCTCGCGATCTCCAACGATACCGAGTTCGGCCTCGCCTCCGGGATCTGCACCACCAGCCTGAAATACGCCTCGCACTACAAGCGCAACAGCGAGTCCGGCATGGTGATGGTCAACCTGCCGACCGCCGGCGTCGACTATCACGTGCCGTTCGGCGGCCGGAAGGGCTCGAGCTACGGCGCCCGCGAGCAAGGCTCCTATGCGCGCGAGTTCTACACGACGGTGAAGACGGCTTATACGTTCCCGGGCTAACCGCGGGGAATATCTCGTAGGGTGGGCAAAGCGAAGCGTGCCCACCACCTACGTTTGGGCGTGAAGCATGGTGGGCACGGCGCGTTGCGCCTTTGCCCACCCTGCGGCTTCGGAGACAAGCGCAAATGGACCAGGACGTCGCAGCGAAAGAGCAGCCCCGCTACATCAAGCTCAACGAGCGCGACAATGTCGCGATCGTGGTCAACGATTTCGGGCTTCCCGCGGGCTCCCGCTTCGCCAGCGGACTGACGCTGCGCGCCTTCGTGCCGCAAGGGCACAAGACCGCGCTGGTCGACATCGCGCAAGATGCGCCAATCATGCGCTATGGCGAGATCATCGGCTATGCGCTGTCGCCGATCGAGGCCGGCGAATGGGTGGATGAAGCGCGCATTCGCATGCCGGAGGCTCCTGCCCTCGACAGACTGGAAATCTCGACTGCCGTCCCCGCGCCGCTGCCGCCGCTCGAAGGTTTCACCTTCGAGGGCTATCGCAATCCGGACGGCTCGGTCGGCACCAAGAACATCCTCGGCATCTCCTCCTCCGTGCAATGCGTCAAGGGCACGATGGAATATGCGGTCAAGCGCATCCGCGCCGAGCTGTTGCCGAAATACCCTGACGTCGACGACGTCGTGCCGCTGACCCATGCCTATGGCTGCGGCGTCGCCATCAATGCACCCGACGCGGTGGTGCCGATCCGCACCCTGCAGAACCTCGCGCTCAATCCGAATTTCGGCGGCGAGATCCTGGTCGTCGGCCTCGGCTGCGAGAAGCTGGCGCCGGAACGGCTGGTGCCGGAGGGCGTGGGCGATGCCATCGTGCGCATGCAGGACGAAGCCTTCGACGGCTTCGGCGCCATCGTCGATGCGATCATGACCCAGGCCGAGACCCGGCTGAAGGTGCTCAACGCCCGCAAGCGCGAGACCTGCCCGGCCTCCGATCTCGTCATCGGCCTGCAATGCGGCGGCAGCGATGCCTTCTCCGGCGTTACCGCGAACCCCGCCGTCGGCTTCGCCGCCGACCTCCTGGTGCGCGCCGGCGCCACCGTGATGTTCTCCGAAGTCACCGAGGTGCGTGACGCCATCCAGCTGCTCACCCGGCGCGCGGTCAACGAGGATGTCGGCCGCGCGCTGGTGCGCGAGATGGCCTGGTACGATTCTTACCTCGCCCGCGGCGGCGCCGATCGCAGCGCCAACACCACGCCGGGCAACAAGAAGGGCGGACTCGCCAACATCGTCGAGAAATCATTGGGCTCGATCGTGAAGTCCGGCTCGAGCGCGATCACCGGCGTGCTCTCGCCCGGCGAGAAGGCGACGCAGAAGGGCATGCTGTTCGCGGCGACGCCCGCCTCGGACTTCATCTGCGGCACGCTGCAGCTCGCCTCCGGCATGACGCTGCAGGTGTTCACCACCGGCCGCGGCACGCCCTATGGCCTTGCCGCCGCGCCCGTGATCAAGGTCGCCACCCGCAGCGAGCTGGCGCGGCGCTGGAAGGACCTGATCGATTTCGACGCCGGCAGCATTGCCACCGGCGAGAAGACCATCGAGGAATGCGGCTGGGACCTGTTCCGCCTGATCCTCGACGTCGCTTCTGGCCGCACCAAGCCGTGGTCGGACCGCTGGGGCATTCACAACGATCTGACGCTGTTCAATCCGGCGCCCGTGACCTGAGGGGTCACGGACCGTCGATCAGGTGCATGTCGCCCAGCGTCAGCGGCAGGCTGCGGATGATGAGGTCCGCTATCGCCGCGCGAAGCCGTTCGCTCGAAACCGAGCCCTTGAGCGGTTCATCGATCGATCCGCTCGGGCCGGCGATCCTCACCGTCCCGGTGTTGTCGAGCGGCGCGGCCGCCCGCTTCTCGATCACGTCGAACGTCTTGCCGTCGATGACGCGGACCTCGTACAGCGCGTGGATCAGGCCGTAGTCCGCGAGCAGCGTCCGGTATTCGGCGAGCCCGACGCCCTCGACGTTGCGGCCGTTTCCAAGTTTCGATCTCGCCCGGGTGATGACGATGTACGCATCCAGTCCCTGCGGCGTGACATCGCTGCGAACGAGTTCCTTGAATGGATCGCTGCGCAGCAGATTGACGGGCGCAACCGCCGAATCCCTGATCGCCGCGAAGGCTGCGCGCCTGTAGTTCACCGGCTGCACGCGAAAACGTCCACTGAGCAGCTTCGTCGCCTGCTGGACGATCAGCTCGTCCAGCCCCCATGCGCTGATCGAGACACTTTGCCCGGTGTTGCCGATCGCGGTCAGGCCGGCTTGCGTCAGGCTCATCTCCTCGCCGATCGCCGAGACGATGCCGACGGTCTTGATCGCCTGGAGCTTCGTCGCGCGCGTCTCGAACGCCGCGGCAGCGCCAAGGGCGATACACGCGGCCGCGAGGCCAACCCATAGAAAAGCAATGCGGCGCATGACGACCTATCGGATTCTGAAATCGAACGAATAAGACGCGCCGAGGCCAACGGTGGTCTGGTTCGACGATCCCCGCAGCTTCACCAGCGGGCTGTCCGCGACGTCGCCAAGCAGCTTCTCGTACTCGACATAGGCATGCACCTCCCACTGCGGATTGATGCGATAGGAGATCTGGCTTCCAAAGCCGACAGAGTGTGCGCCGCCCCTGGCATCGTACATCGGCAACCCCGATGCAAGGGCCTGCGCGGCGTCGACGCCGAAATACGGCGCGGTCGCGTTGGTGCTCTTCCAGGTGAAGCGGGGGCCGGCCGAGATCGTCAGCCGTTGGATGAGCGGGACGATGACGTCGGCCGAGACGTCGGCCACGGTGCCGGTATGGCCGCCGAAACCCTGACGCAGCTCGCTGCGCAGGCGCAGCCAGTCGACCGGATAATATTCGACGAAACCGCCGAGCTCGTAGGCGGCGTCGACATTGCCGAGGCCGGTCAGCTCGGAATATTTGTCGCTCTTGCGCGAGGAGACGTATTTGAACGCAGGCCCGGCGTGAAAATTGCCGACGTCGAGCAACGCGATGCTGGCGCTGTCGCGCGGACCGCGAAACTGGTCGATCGACCCGGCGCGGCGAATGGCGAAAATCGGAATCGGCACAAACTTGCTGCTTTTCGATCCGACGAAGTCAGGCGTGTATTCGCCGCCGATGCCGACCATGACGGTCCAATTTCCGGACGGTGAAGGCAGCATCGGCAGTTCGAACGGTGGTGCTGGCAGCGTGAACGCGCTCTGCGCCGATGCAGATTGCGCACTCGTCAAGATCGCACCGAGCGCAGCGAGACAGGCTGTCGTCCGCCGCGCGGTCGCCGTGAGGCGGAGAGCGGCTTCTTCGAAAAACATCATTGCGGGGCCCCCGGACCGGCCTTGCGGGCCTGGTCGACTCGTGTGGTTCAGAGCCACAGCATGTGGTCCGGCAAAATTGCCCCAAGATTGCAAGGCGAGAGCCGTCGTCCGAGACGTCGCGCGCCAGGCGCCGCCGGATCAACATTGCCCGAACATTGCCGCGCCGCAGCCGCGCCCTCAAATCTTGACGGGCAGTGCCCGCGAACTCTCCCGTTCCTGCCTTTTATTCGCCAAGCTCGCCACCCTAATGGGAACCCTAGCGCACGAGCCGAAACGCCAGGCGTCGGTCAGGGAGCGTCACGGTCAGGGTTTTTGTTACCCCAGCAGAGTCAAGGACGACCCCGCGTGCGCTCCCTCGTGATCGAAGACGAACCGCAGATCGGCGCCTATATCACCCGGCTGCTCGGTCAACTGCACGGTATCGTCGACCTCGTCGGCTCGATTGCGGAGGCCAGCCAGGCGCTGGAGAACTTCAAATATGACCTCGCGATCGTCGACCGCATGCTGCCCGACGGCGATGCGCTCCAGGTCGTCACGGCGCTGAGCCAGTCGCCGGAGCGCCCGGCGATCATCATGCTGACGTCCAAGGACGCCAAGGAAGACGTCGTCGAGGGCCTCAACGGCGGCGCCGACGACTATCTCGGCAAGCCGTTCGAGCCTCAGGAACTGATAGCGCGCGTGCGCGCCGTGTTGCGACGGCCCCGGCTGCTCGCGCCCTCCGTGCTTTCGCTAGGTAATGTCGAGCTGCATCTCGGCAGCAACCAAGTCGTGGTCGCCGACAGGAAGATCCTGCTGCGGCGGCGCGAGGCACTGATCCTCGCCGCCCTCCTGATGCGCCGCGACCGCGTCATCACCCGCGCCGCGCTGATCGAGGAGATCTACGGCTTCGACGACGAGATCGAATCCAACACGCTCGAAGCGCAGGTCTCGCGCCTGAGGAAGAAGCTGGCCGCATTCGGCGGCGACGTCGAGATCCGCAGCATGCGGGGCATTGGCTACATCCTGCGGCTGGCGACACCGCGATGAGATCGATCGCCCGGACGTTTGCGTTCTCGCTCGGCATCGCCGCCACAGCGATCTTTCTGATCATGGTCGGTATCTTCGTCTGGCGATACCCGATGGAGGAACGCGAGTTCAGGGCCTGCGGGGTCGTAGCGAACCTTCTCGACCGCGCCACGGTGATCGACGCGCAGACCCTGACGGTACGTTCGACTCCCGCACTCGAGGAATTGAAGGGGGACAGCCCGAACCTCTGGTACGTGGTGTCGGCGGGCGATCTGGTCAGCGAGTACGGCAGCGAACACCGGCCTGCCCTCCCCTTCGCCTTTCCGTATCGCGGGCCCGTCGGCTCGTCCGTCTTCAGCACGCTCGACCAGAAGAGCACCTTCTGTCTCGCCGTTGCGCAACGGGGCTCGTTGCGGCTCACGATAATGTTCGGCGAGCCTCAGGTCCGCTTCGGCCGAATCGCGAGAAACTTCCTCGCCCGCCGCATTTTTTCAATCCTGCTGGTGGCACTGGCCTTTGCGGCGACCGTCGCCATCGGCTCGGCGCTCGCTGCACGTTTCGTCTCGCGCGGCATCGAACGGGTCGCGCGCCGCGCGCTCGCGATCGATCCCTCGGCCCCGCAAGGTTTGATATCGCTGTCCGAGGTCCCCTCCGAGTTGAAGCCCCTGGTCGAGGCCCTGAACCGCGCTTTCGGTGAGATCGATGCCTATATCAGGATGCAGCGCCGCTTCCTCGGCAATGCCGCGCACCAGCTGCGCACGCCCCTGACGCTGCTGCGCGCGAAGATCGAGGACGTGCCCGAGCCGGGCCTGAAGGCCGAGCTGGTACGCGATGTCCGCCGCCTCACCTCGCTGGTCTCCGCCATGCTCGACCTGGCGAGGCTGCAAAATCATACGATCGAGACGCGACCGATCGACCTGGCCCAGATCACGCTGGAGGTACTCGCGGATTTCAGTCCCTCGGCGCTGGATGCCGGCATCGAGCTTGCGCTGGAACGTGACGGGGATGGTCCGTTCCTGGTCCAGGGCGTCGACGCCGCCGTTCGCAGCGCGCTCGCCAATCTCGTCGGCAACGCGCTCATCCACGCCCGTGGTGCGCGACGCATCGTCGCCACGGTCGGTCATGGCAGCATCTCGGTTGAAGATGACGGCGCGGGCCTGCCCGACGGCGCGGAAGGCAAGCTGCTGGAGCCATTTCAGACCGGCAACGCCGCCGGCGATGGCGCGGGCCTCGGCCTGTCGATTGTCCGCGAGATCATGGCCGCCCATGGCGGCGAGTTGATCGTCTCTTCCGCGCCCGGCTGCGGCACGACGATGAGCCTGCGCTTTCCCGCGGCCGCCGCCCCGGTCAAATCTCCGCAGCTTGATCTGCAAGAGCGTTGAGCTGCTCATTCGTCATTCCGCGGCGCACGACGTGCGAACTCTGGTGCGCAATTGCACACCTGAGAATCTCGCGCAACGACCTCCGGATTCCGGGTTCGACGCTGCCGCGCCGCCCCGGAACGGCATCGAAGATTGATGGCGGCTACGTCATGCTGCCCGGCATGAAGCAGCGCACGCGCGGATGACCGTCGATATAGTGCTTCCAGACCATGGTGCGGCCGAACTTGTTCGGCACGGTGATCACGGCACCGTCGGGCACCACGACCCATTCGTCGTCGATCCGCACGCGGTAGCGGCCGCGATCCGACTCCCAATCGACGTCGGCAATGACGTAGCCGTCGGCATCCGAGCAGCACTGCCCGAATTCGCTGTGCAGACTCTCGAACCAGGGTTTTAACGGCGAGTTGGCGTAGCGGCCGTCGTCGCGCGCCAGCGCCGAAGCCGCAAGCAGCGTCGTCAACCCCAGCAGCGTGGCAGCACCTGATATGGCAGGTCTCATGTCGTCTCCGCGGTCGAAGTGATCGCCGCGAGGCAAACGCTGCCGTCCACCCTCCGCGTGGTGCGCGACGGGCGTGGAGACGGCGACTCGCTCCCCAGCAGCTTTGCTGACAGCTATGCAAATCCGGCGCCAGCGTGCATTCCGGGGAACTACTGGAGCGGACCCGGCACACGGTCGCCATTCGGCGAACGTGGCCGCACGGGCCGTTCAGGGATGAGGGGGGGAGCGATATCGTACTGGCTTCCCCGCTGAGCCTGTCATCTGGCTCGCCGAAGGCGAGAGCGAGTGGCGGGGAACGACCATGCGCCGACGCTACGGCAGTCGAGCGGCAGAGGGTGCGAAGTACGCTTCTACTGCTTCGGCGGCGCCATCATCGCACCGCCCTTCTTCGCCGCTGGCGCCGCCGGCTTCGCAACGGCAGCCTGTGCAGGGAGATATTTTGCCACGATGGCAGGATCGATCTGCGCGATATTGGCATCCGGCAGACGCGTCCAGGTCTCGTCCTTGCCGAGCAGCGCGATGCCGAGATAGCCGCGCAGCGTCAGGGTCTGGCCGTCGGGGCTGATCCGCATGTTGGCCTTCCAGATCTGACCGTCGCGCGGATTGAGCACGTTGCCGCCTTCGTACTTCAATCCTTCGCGCTTCATGTTCCGGACGAACGAAATGCCGAGCACCGGCGCGTTCTTGCGATCGTCGGTGCACTTGCTGCAAACCTCGTTCGGATTGTCAGTTGGCCGCGGGAAGGTCTTTGCGATCACACCTTCGAAGACGCCGTTGTGGTCGATGAAGAGGAACCATCCGACTGTCTTGCCGTCCTCGACCTTCTGCCAGAGGCCCGCCGCCGTGGGCTCGGCGCTCTGCGCCGCACATGGGCTCACCGTCGCAAGCGACAATGCCAGCGCGAGGAAAGAGAGCAGCCGAAAGCTGGAAAAAATCCGCATTAGATCACCTTGCTATTCCACAACCGGAATGGCCGCAGACTACGGCGATTTCGCGAACGGTTCCAGCACCAGAAACATGGGGCACCGCCTCCCCGCTGCGTTCCCTCAGTTGACACCGAGCTTCTTTTGCAGGCTGGAGGACGACGTCGTGTACTGGAACACGAGCCGCTTCTCCGGATAGACGTAGCGATGGGCTTTTTGCGACATCAGCGCGCCCTCGTGGAAGCCGCACAGGATCAACTTGATCTTGCCGGGATAGGTGTTGATGTCGCCGATGGCAAAGATGCCGGGGACGTTGGTCTCGAACGCGGAGGTCTCGACCGGCACCAGATTGTTCTCCAGCGCGATGCCCCAGTTCGCGACCGGGCCAAGCTTCATGGTCAGCCCGAAGAACGGCAGCATGGTATCGCAGGCAATTTCGCTCACGCTGTTGTCGTTGCCCTTGATGGTCGCGCCGGCGAGCTTGCCGTCAGCACCGGAGAGTGCGGTGACTTGGCCGAGCCGCAGATCCATCTTGCCGCCGGCAACCAGCGCGCGCATCTGCTCGACACTGTGGGGCGCGGCGCGAAATTCGTCGCGTCGGTGCAACAGCGTGATGCGCTTGGCCAAGGGATGCAGGTTGAGCGTCCAGTCGAGCGCTGAATCGCCGCCGCCGACGATCAGCACGTTCTTGTCGCGAAACGTCTCCATCTTGCGCACGGCGTAATGGACTGAAGTGCCTTCATAGGCCTCGATGCCCGGCACCGGCGGACGCTTGGGCTGGAACGAGCCGCCGCCGGCCGCGATCACCACCACCTTGCATTCGAACACCTTGCCGGCATCGGTGGTGCAGCGGAAGGCGGGATCGCCGATCTTCTCCACGGTCTCGACCATCTCGCCGAGATGGAAGGTCGGGTGAAACGGCTTGATCTGCTCCATCAGCGCGTCGGTGAGTCCCTGCCCGGAGACATGCGGAATGCCGGGAATGTCGTAGATCGGCTTTTCCGGATAGAGCTCGGCACACTGGCCGCCGACCTTGTCGAGGATGTCGACAAAATGCGTCTTCATGTCGAGAAGGCCGAGCTCGAAGGCGGCGAACAGACCGCAAGGGCCGGCGCCAATAATCAGCACATCGGTTTTGATCACGTCGCTCATGTCGTCTCTTTGTTGGTCGTTATCGGTTGGACGGCGCCCGTCGGGCAGAGGTGACCCTGCCTGTCTAGCCAACGGGGATGGAACAGGGAAGGCATAAAAGCGGGAGCGCCCCGCAGCCGCGCCCACTTGCCGGGCCAAAATAACTGGGTTGTAACGAGGTTGGATATGACGGAGATCAACCGGTGAACGCACCAGCCCGCCTCGACATGACGCCGCGCCTTGAGGACTTTCCGTTTCGCCTCAGCGACAACGTCCGCTTCGGCGACCTTGACCCGAACCAGCACGTCAACAACGCGGTCTACGCCACCTATTTCGAAACCGGCCGCGTCACGCTGATGAAGCTTCCCGAATACGGGCTGACCCCGCCGGGCCTCGCTTGGATCATGGTGCGGCTCGACATGCATTTTCGCGCCGAGCTGCACTGGCCGAATACGATCGAGCTTGGCCTTGGGGTGGTGAAGCTTGGACGGACGTCCGTGACCTTCGAACAGGTCGTGTTCTCGAACGGGAAGTGCATTGCGTCAGCGACGTCGGTCGGCGTCCTGCTCGACGAGGCCACGCGGCGCCCCGCGCCGCTCACCGCAGAGGTGATCGAGAAGCTCAGACCCTGGCACAAGCGCGGAATCGAGGTCGCGGCACCGCGCAGTTGATATAGCGAGGGACGATCAGGCCTGACGTTCCGGCGTCGCCACGACGAGACCGTCGAGTTCGTCGGAAACCTTGATCTGGCAAGACAGGCGCGAATTCGGGCGCACGTCGAAGCCGAAGTCGAGCATGTCCTCTTCCATCGGCGTCGGGCTGCCGACCTTCTCGCGCCAGGCTTCGTCGACATAGACATGGCAGGTCGCGCAGGCGCAGGCGCCGCCACATTCAGCCTCGATACCGGGAATGCTGTTGCGGATCGCGGCTTCCATCACGGTTGCGCCGTTCTCGATTTCTACCGTGCGGGTTTCGCCCTTGTGGTCGACAAAGTGAATCTTGGCCATGTGTGCTCGTACTGCCGCGGTGCTGGGAATGAAGGAGGGTCCGGGCTGTCCTATAACGGGTCGGTTAGCCCGGCGCCATAGCGTTTTGATGCGAAGAATGAATCCCGCTTTGCGGGAAGAAAACGCGTCAAAACAAAAGACTAGGAGCCCGTCTCCGACCGTATCGGCTTACGGCTTCAGGATCGCCTCGATGGCGGCGCGGGCCTCGGTCACCGTCTCTTTCAGAGCGGCGAAGGCATGGGACCGGCCATGGCCGGTCCGGATCGCACACTCCAGGCCGGCTGCGGCATCGGCCACCGCAAAGGCGCCTATCCCGCGCGCCGATCCTTTGAGCTTGTGCGCGAGCGCGCCGGCATCGGCCGGACTCGCAGCCATCGCCGCGAGCAGGCGGCCCGCCTGCTCGGCGAACATCGCCAACACTTCCCGCTCCAGTTCAATGTCGCCGAGCGTCATCCGGGAGAGGTGATCGAGGTCGAGCGGGCTGTCGATCGGTGCAAGCGGGGGCGAAGGCATCCAGTCCATCCGTTGCAGTTCAGGCGTCATGGCGCAGGCCCCGGCATCGCGCGGCGGCCGCCGGTCCGGCGGTCAGGTTCCCCCCAGCCAAGCACGAAAATGGTTAACGAAATGTTCGAGCCGTTTGACGCAGATCCGCCCGTTTGTTGACGGAAAGTTGCCGCAATCTGCCGAGTTCGGTGGAGAATTGCATTTATTGCTAAGGCGTTAGGGCGCGCTCCTGTTAACGATGATTAAGATTGTCTTAATCGCAGGCATTTCATTCGCGACGCTCTGCCAATAGGATGTTGCGGAAATTGGCGGACAAGCCGTCCGGGTGGGGACGGCTCGGAGATCCGCGCAAGCGGCATGATCCGGTCTGTGGGCTTGCGCCGAGCGCAGGGCTCGCGGGGGGGACGCGTACAAGTAACGAGGGCTCGGACTGAACATGGCGAACACTCCGAAAAAGGTCAAAGACCCCACAGAAGTTGCGCTTTCTGCGATCCAGGAAGCCCTGAACATCAGTGACACGGCTGCCGATACCAGCCGCAACGCCACCGCGCGCAACGAAGCGGCGCCCCCGGTGCCGCCCGCGCCTCCGATCTTCGATGAGCCGAGCTTCGAGCCGCGACCGGCCGCCAATGAGCGGTCGACCGTGTTCGATACGGTCGAGGAGCCGCTCTCATCGCGCCGCGCCGCGAATGACGACCGCGAGACCATCGGCCAGCTGCTCCAGGCGCTTCAGAAGGGCCGCCCTGCCCGCAGCGTCTATACCTTCGCCACCATCTTCGCCGGCGTCTGGCTCGCCGCCTGTGCCGCGCTGACCGTCGGCTTCCTGCCCTCGATCCAGGCCGCCATGGGCCAGAGCGGCGGCGTCCTCGTCATCGCCGGCCTGATCGCGATGGTCTTCGCGCCGATCATGCTGTTCTACTTCCTCGCCAGCCTCGTCTGGCGCGGCCAGGAAATGCGCATGATCGCGCAGGCAATGGCGCAGGTCGCAATCCGCTTCTCCGAGCCCGAAGGCTCGGCCTCCGATTCCATGGTCACCGTCGGCCAGGCCATCCGCCGCGAGGTCGCGGCGATGGGCGACGGCATCGAGCGCGCGATTGCGCGCGCCGGCGAGCTCGAGACGCTGGTCGCGAACGAGGTCGCCGCGCTGGAGCGCGCCTATAGCGACAACGAGGTGCGCATCCGCGCCCTGCTCCAGGACATCGCGCATCAGCGCGACAATCTGGTCGGCCAGGCCGAGCAGGTCCGCAGCGCCATCTCCGGCGTGCAGATCGATCTGCGCCACGACATCGCGCTGATCTCCGATGCGATCGCCTCCCGCGTCGACGAGGTTGCGAAATCGATCACCGGCGCGCTCGAAGAGCGCGGGGCGCACATCACCCAGGCGCTGAGCAATGCCGGCGACAACATGATCCTGGCGCTCGGCGAGCGCGGCGGCGACCTGCTCGACCGGCTCGAGGAAGCCAGCAACGAGACCACACGCGCGGTGCTCGACGCCAGCGAGCGGCTGACCACCAGCCTCAACTTCAAGACCGGCCACGTCCACGACGAGTTCGTCGACCTCGCCGACCGCGTCCACGAGATGCTGAACGAGCGTATCGACCGCATCACCGGCGAATTCGAGCAGCGCTCCGCCGCGATCGTCGACGGCATCTCCGAGCGCACCGAGCAGGTGCACGATTCCCTGAAGAATTCGTCGGACTCGCTTCTGCTCGAGCTCGAGCTGCGCTCCAACGACCTCTCGGCCAAGATCGACGACGCCGGCAACCGGCTCGCCAACCACATCTTGACGAGCGGCGACAAGGCGAGCGAGGCGCTCGACGCCACCGTCAACACCCTGGTCGCCAAGGTCGTCAGCCAGACCGAGACCGCGCACGACTCGCTGTCGCTGCAGATGAGCGCCTTCGACGAGCTGGTGAGGAACCAGGGCACCGAGCTGGTCGAGAAGTTCGCCCGCGACTCCGGCACGCTGGGCGCGCTGATCACGCGCCACATCTCCGAGTTCGACCGCACCGTAAAGACCTTCGGCGGCGAGATCGTCGAGCGCATGGGCCAGCGCACGCAGGACATCGCCGAGACGCTGAAGACCTATGTCGACAATTTCGATACCCGCTTCACGGCGAACGGCGGCGAGATCACGGCGGTGCTCGACCAGCGCCTCGTGCAATTCGAGACCACGGTCGGCGAACGCGTCAGCAATCTCGACACCTCGCTGAACGGCAAGATCGCCAGCCTCGACGGCACGATCGAAGGCCACATCAGGACCTTCGACGAGCAGCTCGTGGGCCGGGTCGCCGCGCTCGAACAGTCGTTCGACAGCCGCGCGAGGTCCATGACCGAAACCATCGACGGACGCATCAACACGCTGGCGACGTCGCTGACCGACGGTGCCGCGCAGGCGATCCAGTCGATCGACAGCCGCCTCACCTACCTCGCGACCTCGCTGACCGACGGCGCATCCCAGACCATCCAGTCGATCGACACGCGGCTGACGCATCTCACGACGACGCTCACCGGCGGCGCGACGCAGGCGCTCGAATCCATCGATTCCCGCCTCACCTACCTGACCACCGCCGTGACCAACGGCGCCTCGCAGGCGGTGCAGTCGATCGACACGCGCCTGACGCTGCTGAGCTCGACGCTCACGGACGGCACCGCGCAGGCGATCGAGGCGGTCGACCGCCGCATCACCGGCGTCACCGAGATCATCGACGGACGCAGCACGCACCTGACCGACACGGTCACGGCGCGCTTCCAGGAGATCCATCAGGCCATCGAGACCAAGGTCGGCTCGGTCGCCAGCGACATCGACGTGCGCGTGGCGCAGTTCGAGGACCTGCTCGGCTCGCGCGTCGAGGCCGTCGCCGGCCGCATCGAGAGCAGCGGACGCCAGGCCAGCGAGGACATGATGTCCCGCGCCGAGATGATCTCGACCGCGATCCGCTCGCATGTCGAGGACGCCGAGCGCTCGCTCACCAACCTCGTCGTCAACACCAGCGAGACGATCCAGACCGGCGCGCGCACCGCTCAGCAGTCGCTGCTGACGGTCTCCTCCGACGTCAACGCCCAGCTCAGGATGACCTCGGCCGAGGTCGAGCAGGCGCTGACCGCGGTCGGCACCGGTGCGGCGAACTCGATCCTGACCAGCGCCCGCGAAGCGCAGTCGACGCTGGTCGCGGCATCGGGCGATGCCTCCAACCAGATCAAGGGCCTCGCGGTCGACGTCGAACGCACGCTGTCGGCAGCAGGCGCTGCCACCGCAGCCTCGATCCTGGCCGGCGCCCGCGAGGTGCAAACCACCCTCGTCACCGCGTCCTCGGACGCGGCCAACCAGGTCAAGACTCTCACCGCCGACGTGCAGCGTTCGCTCACCATGGCCGGCACCACCACGGCGGAATCGATCACCGCCGGCGCCCGCGATGCGCAGAGCGCGCTGGTCGCGGCTTCGACCGAGACCGCCAACCAGATCAAGGCGCTGTCCTCGGACGTGCAGCGCTCGCTCACGATGGCGGGCACCTCGACCGCCGAGACCATCATGAGCGGCGCCCGCGAGGCCCAGAGCACGCTGGTCACGGCATCCTCGGATGCGGCGAGCCAGGTCAAGTCGCTCGCGGCCGAAGTGCATCGTTCGCTCTCGCAGGTCGGCCAGTCGACCGCCGAGACGATCACCAGCAGCGCCCGCGACGCCCAGACCACCCTGCTCGCGGTCTCGGCCGAACAAACCAGTCAGGTCCGTTCGCTCGCGGCCGAGATGCAGCGGGCGCTGGCGACCGCCGGCGGCGCCACCATCGAGGCGCTCACCAGCGGTGTTCGCGAGGCCCAGGGCTCGCTGATCTCCGCCTCGAGCGATGCGGCCAGCCAGATCAAGTCGCTGACGACGGACATCGAGCGCACGCTGACCGCGGTCGGCGCCGACACCGCCTCGACCATCCTCAGCAGCGCGCGTGAGGCGCAGATCTCGCTGACCTCGACCTCGGCTGATGCCGCGAGCCAGATCCGCACGATCTCGACCGAGATCGAGCGGACGCTGAGCGCGGCGGCTGCCAACGCGACCAATGACATCCAGACCAGCGCGCTCAACGCCCAGAACGCGCTGATCTCGGCCTCCAACGAGGCGAGCTCGCGGGTCAAGTCGAGCTCGGCCGACGTCGAGCGCTCCGTGCTCGCCGCCAGCAGCAGCTTCGGCCAGGCCATGACCGGCAAGACCGACGAGATCGTCACCTATGTGCAGCAGCAGGCCGACCGCCTCTCGAACATGATCGACGCCAAGCGCGGCGCGCTCGTCGACGCGATCGGCTCCAAGACCAGCCAGCTCACGCTCGACATCGACCGCGTCACCTCCGATGCACTGAAGTCGATCGAGACGCGCGGCCAGGCCTTCTCGCAGACCATGATGGGCAACGGCTCGGAAGTCGCCCGCACCATCAACGCGGCGAGCGAGATCGCCACCAGCGCGGTCGGCAAGTCGCTCAAGGACCTCGAGCAGGCCTCGCGTTCCGCGATCGACCAGTCGCGCCAGGTCTCGATCGCGGCCGTCACCGAGATGCAGGAGACCAGCAAGATCCTGCGCACCGACACGGTGGCCCTGTTCGAGCGTCTGCGCGAAGGCAACATCCTGCTCCAGGAGGTGCTGACCGGTGCGCACGACAACCTCAACTCGCTCGAGCGGGCGCTGGTGACGCGCGTCGCCGACTTTGTCTCGGCGATGAACGACGTCACCTCGCGCAACGGCGATGCGACGCAGAACCTGGAAGAGCAGCTCAACGTCTTCAACAGCAAGACCACGAAGGCGCTCCAGGATCTCGGCGAGCTGTCGATCCAGTTCGACAAGCACGGCCAGGCGCTGGTCGAGGCCGCGCAGGTGGTCGAGCAGAGCAACAAGAACACCACCGCCTCGCTCGCCGAACGCAAGCAGGCGCTGGAATCGCTCGTCACCACCATCGACCTGCGCACCGCCGATCTCGACCAGCGGCTGTCGCGCTTCACCGGACTGCTCGATGAATCCCTTGCGGCCGCCGAAGAGCGCGCCCGCGACATCGCCCGCGTGGTCGCCGAGACCGCCGGCGCAGGCTCGGCCGCGATCACCCGCCAGTTCGAGGCGGTGCGCGCGGCCTCCGAGGAGGAGCACCGCCAGACCATCGAGGCGATGCACGACATCTACCGCCAGACCACGGACGAGGCGGATGCGATGTTCAAGCAGTCGACCGAGAAGTTCACCAACCTCGTCTCCAGCATGAAGCAGATGGCCTTCGAGATGCACAACGAGCTCGAAGCCACCCGCAACGAGCTGCGCCGCGGCGTGCTCGAGATGCCGCAGGAGGCTGCCGAGAGCACCGCGCAGATGCGCAAGGTGATCGTCGACCAGATCGAGGCCCTCGCCGAGCTCAACCGCATCGTGGCCCAGCATGGCCGCGGCCTCGACGTCACCACGGCGGGCCGCGCCAGCGTGCAGCGCCAGGAAGAGCCGGTGCTGGCGGCCGTCGGCGGCCGGGCCGCCGAGACGCGCATGCGCGACACCGGCAGCGCCTCGACGCTGCCGCCGCCGGACCTCGGCATGCCGGCTCCCTCGCGCCGCACCGAAGCACCGCCGGTTGCACCTGGCGGCACCGACCAGGGCCGCGACGGCTGGCTGTCGGATCTGCTGAGCCGCACGGACGCCAACCAGGGCGCTCCGACCGGCCGTGAGGCCGCCCGCGGCCGCGCGGCACCCGCGCCGCTGCCGCAGGCCCCGCAAGGTGGCGGCAATCCGCTGGAATCGCTGTCGCTCGACATCGGCCGGCTGATGGACCGCAACCTCGCCGCCGAGATGTGGGACCGCTACCAGCGCGGCGAGAACAAGGCCTTCACCAAGCGCCTCTACACGCCCGCCGGCCAGAAGGCGTTCGACGAGGTCGCCCGCAAGTACCGCGCCGACCGCAACTTCAAGGGCACGGTCGACCGCTACGTCGCCGAGTTCGAGCGCCTGCTCGACGAGGTCGCCCGCGACGGCCGCGGCCCGCAGGAGCTGCGCAGCCATCTCACCTCGGAAACGGGGCTGGTGTACACGCTGCTCGCGCATGCGGCGGGCCGGCTGGGGTGAGCGAGGATCGCAACGAATAGCGAATGAAAACGGAGGCCTCACGGCCTCCGTTTTTGTTTGAGCTCGTCGTTGCGCTCTGGCGACGAAGTCGATGCTGTCTCGGAGACAGTTGCCGCCGCGGAGCTCTCTTCTTCCTTCTCCCCTTGTGGGAGAAGGTGGCGCGCGAAGCGCGCCGGATGAGGGGTCTCTCTCGGCGCGCGCATCTCTCTCAGTTGAATATGAGGATGCAACCCCTCATCCGGCGCTGCGCGCCACGTTCTCCCACAGGGGGAGAAGGGAAGAGGCCTCCCTATCGCCTACCGCCTCGGCGCCGCCGCCGGCTTCGGCGGCTCGGGCGGCGGGGCGGGTTGCGACGAGTTGCTGGCGCCGAACAGCACGCGGGTCGGGTTGCGGTCGAAATTGTTCACGGCGCGGCTGATGTCGCCGAGGGTGCGGCGGCCGTCGGCCATCAACGCGCCGGAGCGCTTGTCGAAATCGTCGGCGAGCTCGCGGATCGACTTCACCGCCTGGAACAGCTCGCCGCCGTCCTTGCCGCCGGCCAGCGTGTTGAGGCCGAGCATGAGACTGTCGGCCTTGAGCATGACGCCGTCGACCTTGGCCATCACGGCGTCGATCTTCTCGGAATTGCGCGCCAGCGAGTTGGTGAAGGTCTCGAGGTTCTTGAGCGAGTTCTTCACCGACTCCTGATTGTCGGAGACGATCTTGTTGATGTTCTGCAGCGTGCCGCGGATCGCCTCGGTGACGTCCTGGAGCTTGTTGGGATCGGCGGTGAGCGTCGGGATGCCATCCTGGTCGAGCGGCGGTGGTGCGGCGGCCTCGTCGCCGCCCTTGAGCGAGATGGCGGCAACCCCGGTGAGGCCCTGGAATTCGAGGCCGACCAGGGTGTCCTTGCGGATCGGCGCGTTGTTCTCGATCATGGCGAGTGCGACAACCCGCCGCGGGTTGTCCAGCTTCACCGAGACCACCTCGCCCACCCTGATACCGTTGAAGTTGACGCTGCCGCCGTTACGCAGGCCCGCAGCCGGTCCCTCGAACACGACGCGCAGGGGGCTGCGCTGCTTGGTGGTGTGCAGCGACTGGAACCACAGCACGAAGCCGATCGCCGCGGCGATCACCGCCAGCGTGAACGAGCCGATCAATACGTAATTCGCCCGCGTTTCCATCAGGTGCTCCGGCTACTCAACCCAGCTATTCAACCCATGACCGCGCGGGCGCGCTTGCCATGAAAATACTGCCTCAGCCAGGGATGCTGCGAGGCCTGCATGTCGGCGATCGACCCTGCCGCAATGATCTTACCGTTCCCTAAAACGGCGATGCGGTCACATGCGGTGTAAAGGCTGTCGAGATCGTGGGTTACCATGAAAACGGTCAGCCCCAAAGTGCGCTGGAGGGTTCTGACCAGTTCGTCGAAGTCGCCGGCGCCGATCGGGTCGAGGCCCGAGGTCGGCTCGTCCAGGAAGACGAGGTCCGGATCGAGCGACAGCGCGCGTGCCAGCGCCACGCGCTTGATCATGCCGCCGGAGAGCTCGGACGGGAAACGCTCGGCGACTTCGGGCTTGAGCCCGACCATGGTGAGCTTGGCCATGGTGATCTCGTCCATCAGCCGCTGCGAGACGCGCAAATATTCGCGCATCGGAAACTGGATGTTCTGCCCGACGGTGAGCGAAGAAAACAGCGCGCCCTGCTGAAACAGCACGCCCCAGCGACGCTCCACGTTGCGCCGCTGCGACGTGCTGGAGGAATCGAGGTCGACGCCGAACACCTCGATGGAGCCAGCGACCTTCGGCACGAGACCGATGATGGTGCGCGTCAGCACCGACTTGCCCGCCCCCGATGGGCCGACGAAGCCCAAAATCTCGCCGCGCTTGACGTCGAGATTGAGCCCGTCGAGCACGCGCGTCGTGCCGAACTGCACGGTGATGTCGCGGACGCGGATGATGGGATCCTGAATCTCGCCTGCCATCGTCACATCCCGATCGAGGCGAAGAAGATGGCGAACACGCCGTCCATGACGATGACGAAGAAGATGCCCTTCACCACCGATGCGGTGGTGTGCTGGCCGAGCGATTCCGCGCTGCCCTGCACGGCGAGCCCCTCGACGCAGGCGACGATGCCGATCACGGCGGCCATGACGGGCGCCTTCACCATGCCGACGATGAAATGATCGATCGAGATGGCGTCGCGCAGGCGCAGCAGGAAGGCCTCGGGCTCGACGCCGCCGTAGAGCCAGGCAACCAGGCCGCCGCCATAGAGCGCGGCCATCGCGCCGAGGAAAGCGAGGATCGGCAGCGCCAGCACCAGCGCCAGCATGCGCGGCAGCACCAGGACCTCGATCGGATCGAAGCCCATGGTGCGCAGCGCGTCGATCTCCTCGCGCATCTTCATCGAGCCGAGTTCGGCGGTGTAGGCGCTGCCGGAGCGGCCCGCGACCATGATCGCGACCAGCAGCACGCCGATCTCGCGCAGCACCAGGACGCCCAGCATGTCGACGACGAAGATGTCGGCGCCGAAGCGGCGGAAATGGAAGATGCCTTGTTGCGCGATGATGCAGCCGATCAGGAAGGTGATCAGCACGATGATCGGCACCGCGCGCCAGCAGACCTGCTCCATGTGGTGCACGGTCGAGGTCAGGCGGAACGAGCGCGGGTGGATCAAGACGCGAACCCCCGCCGCGAGCACTGCGCCGAGCATGTCGACGAGGCCTGTCACGGTCCCGGCCACACCGGCCACGGTCCGGCCGATCTGCTCCAGCATGCCGGAGATGGTGATCGTGCTGCTGTCGACCACTGGGGTCGCCCGCACCCGCCGCACCTCGTCCACGAGGCTGGAATAATTGGCGGAGAGGCCCGCGATCTGCGCCTCGACGGTGCCCTGGGTCAGGCTGCGGCGCAGCCGCTCGATCAGCCATGCCCCGAAAGTGTCGAGCTTGGCGACCTCGGAGACGTCGATGAAGATGCTTTGCGGGCTGCCTGCGAGCTTCTCGGCGTCAGCCACCATCCGCTCCAGGACCGGCGCGAAGCTCGCGGTCCAGGTCCCGGTAGCGCAAAGTGCCAGCGCGTTGCCCTTGGCAATCCGTTCGAGCTTCGGATCGCTGCTCAAGATATCCGCTCCCGTACCGGGGCGGAGAAAATCAGATTGTTGCGCACGCGCCCTTACCCAGAGAAGGTATCCCCAAGTGGTTAATGTTAGTTGATAGAGGTAACTAGCCGGTTCAGATTTCGCCAGAGTTCAAAATGACTTCCTTGAAATTTGCTGCCTTGGCGGCGCGAATCGAGCGCTTCCCGATCATGGGCAGCTTCACCATCAGCCGAGGGGCCAAGACCGAGGCCGTGACCGTCGTGGCGGAGGTCAGCCGGGACGGCCTGACCGGCCGCGGCGAGTGCGTGCCCTATCCCCGCTACGGCGAGACGCCCGAGGCGACGCTGGCCGCCATCCAGGCCATGCAGCAGGCCCTCGCGGGCGGGCTCACGCGGCAGGCTCTCCAGGCCGCCATGCCCCCCGGTGCGGCCCGCAACGCCCTGGATTGCGCCCTGATTGATATCGAGGCCAAGTCGGCAGGCCTGCGGGCCTGGAACCTGCTGAACCGCCCAACGCCCGGAGAGCGCATCACCGCCTACACGATCTCGTTAGCGGCCCCCGAAGCCATGGCCGCGGCGACCGCCAAGGCGGCGCACCGGCCGCTGCTCAAGATCAAGCTGGGCGGCGCCGGCGATCCGGAGCGGATCGCAGCTGTGCGCAAGGCCGCCCCCGAATCGGAGCTGATCGTCGACGCCAACGAGGCCTGGACCGAAGCCAATCTGGAAGCGAACCTCGCCGCCTGCGCCGCAGCCGGCGTCACCCTGGTGGAGCAGCCGTTGCCAGCAGGCAAGGACGAGGCCCTGGCACGGATCAGGCGGCCGCTCGCCGTCTGCGCCGACGAGAGCGTGCATGACCGCTCCTCGCTCGCGCCCCTGCGCGAGCGCTACGATGCCGTGAACATCAAGCTCGACAAGACCGGCGGCCTCACCGAGGCGCTCGCCATGGCCGATGCCGCGCAGGCGCTCGGCTTCGAGATCATGATCGGCTGCATGGTCGCAACCTCGCTGTCGATGGCGCCCGCCATGCTGATCACCCCGCAGGCCCGCTTCGTCGATCTCGACGGCCCGCTGCTGCTCGCGCGCGACCGCGATCATGGGCTGCGTTATGACGGCAGCCTGGTCTATCCGCCGGATTCTTCGCTCTGGGGATGACCCATGAGGCGGTGCCGCGCCGACCAGATCACGAGCGCCCCCAGGCCGGCCATCGCGGCCATGACGTAGTACAGGCCGTCGCCGATGCGGGCGTAGATCGCGCCTGACGCGATCGAGGTCGCTGCGCCCAGGAGGCCGTTGCACGCGGCGTAGTAGCCCTGCCCGCGCGCGATCTGGTGCTGCGGCACACGCCGCACCAGGAGACTCATGGTGCCGAGGATGGTCATGCCGAAGCTGAAGCCGTGGCCGAGTTGCACGACCGCGAGCAGTGCCAGCGGCGGCTCGCTGGCGGTGACGACCCAGCGCACGACGGCGCTGAGCCCCCCGATCGCCATCATCGTGGACGGATGCAGCGAGAAGCGCGGCGACAGCGCGAACACGACGATCTCGGCGATCACGCCCAGCGTCCACAGGCCCGCGATCGTCAGCCCACTGATCCCATTGAGCTGCCAGTTGATGGCCGAGAAGGTGTAATAGGCGACGTGGCTGCCCTGGATCAGCGCGGCCGCGGCGATGATCGCCCAGAAGCCCGCATCGCGCAGCAGCGCCGTGCCGGCATGTCTCTCGGTCGTCCTGTGCCTGACATCGTCGAGCGGCTGAAGCAGCAGGCTGGCGAGCACCGCAACGATCGCCCAGGCCACGATGACCCAGATCAGATCGCGGGCCGCGATGACGTCGACGAGATAGCCGCAGGCGAGCGAGCCGGCGGCGAACGCCGCCGAGCCCCACAGCCGCAGGGGTCCGTAGTCGAGCCCGTAGCGGGCGACACCGCGCAGCGCATAGGCATCGGTCAGCGGCATCGTCGGCGTCCACATCATGCAGGTCAGCGCATAGATCAGGAACAGTGCCAGCGGCTGCTGCTGTAGTCCGACCGCCGTGAAGCCGATCGCGGTCGCCAGCACCGACACCATCATGGCGGCGCGAATGGCATGCCGCTTCTCGGCGAACGCCGTGACCTGCGGCAGCGTGGTGAAGCGCGTGATCGCCGGCAGCGCGTTGATGAGCCCGATCCAGGCCGCGTCGATGCCGATCGCCTTGAGCCAGACCGGGAAGAACGGCAGATGCGTGCCCGAGACCGCGAACACGGCCGAATAGAACAGGGCGAGGCTCACGGCGAATCGCCGCTTCTTCGCTGCCGCGATGGGGATTTGTGAGTCGGACTGCATCAAACCAATTGCGATTCGGTCGATATCGTGGTGATCGTTACAGTAGCGCGCACTGATTTGCGCGACGAGATTGTCATGGCCAACGAAGCATTCGCCCTCTCGCCCATGTCTGCCCGCGCGGCCGAGCCGAACGAGCAGGATTACGACGCGATCCGCGAAGCCTTCATGGAGACCGCGCGCGGCCGCTGGTTCCTCGGCGAATACGCCAGGCGCAACCGCAACGCCGACACAAGCATGGTGCTGGATGCGGTCGCAAGGATCGAAGAAACCCTTGCGGCGCAGCGACAACCCGTCGTCGAGGACCGCCTGCCCGAAGCGCTGGTCGAGATCCGTCGCGCCATTCGCGAGGCCGAGACGATCGCGATCGCGGCGTTCGATCCCGCGGCGATGGAGGCGAGCCTCGCGCCGATCCCGCGCGGGGTGCGCATCATCAAGGAGATCTCCTGGCGCTGGCGCGAGATCGGCGCCGACGGGCGAATCTGCGACCTTATTGATTCGCAGCTCGCCTCGATCGAGGCCGCCTGCGGACAGATGTCGACCATCGACCCCCGCGTCGAGCTCAAGGCCGCCTTCGATCTGCTGAGGGATCGTGTCGAGCAGCTTGACGGCGGCGCAACGCCGCAGGCCGCGCCGTCCGCCGAGGCTGCGCCTGCGCCGGCGGCCGCGCCCGCCGAGACGGCCAGCGCAGCCCCCGTGGCTTTCACGGAGACGCCGCAGGACATCGCAGCAACTCTCGCGCCCGAAGCAGCCGCTGAGAACGCTGGCACCACCGAGCCGCTCGCCATGGCCGACCAGGCTGCCGCCGCGCCGGAGACGGCTGCGGAACGCGACATCGCGCCCGAGTCAGCCACAGTTGAACACGTCGCTCTCGAGGAGCGGATCGCCGAACCTGCCGCCTTCGCGGAGACCGCCGAGGCGTTCTCGCCCGATGCCGCCGCGGAAGCCGAGGACGAAGCCATCCTCGACGCCATCGCGCTGGAGATGGCCGCGCCCGATCCGGAGTTCGACGAGATCATCGAGCCGGTCGAGTTGGCCGCGCCGACGCCGGAACCGATGGCCTCGGATGTCGCAGCGCCCGTTGCCGCCGAGCTTCCGGAGCCGGTCGCATCTGAGCCGGTCGTCGCAGCCGTCGCGGAAGAGTCCGCCGCCGACGCGCCGATCGCGATGGACTCGCTCGCGCGCCTCACCGACGCCATTGCGGAAGCCGCCGCCGAGGTAATGGAGCAGCAGGCCCCGGCCATGGCGGCCACGGCAACATTCGCCGCAGCGTCGACCGCGACCCTACCGATGCCCTCGCCCCTGTCCGCGTCCCAGCCCGAGCCCTCGCTCGGCGCCACCATCCTCGCCAGCGGCATCCTGCAGAAGCCCCGCGCGCCGGCCAACGACCCGCTCGCCCCGATCCGCCGCATGACCCAGGCCGAGAAGATCGCGTTCTTCTCGTAAGGGGGCAGCGATGTCTTCCACCGAAGACACCCTCACCCTCTGGCGTCCTGTCGGCCCGAAAGAGCTGGAGCTGATCAGCAATCCGGCATGCGCGCATTTCCGCCACGCCTGCCCGACCAGCCGATCTTCTATCCGGTACTGACTGAAGACTACGCGATCAAGATTGCGCGCGATTGGAACGTCCCAGCGAGCGGCTCAGGCTTCGTGACACGGCCGAGGACCTCGATGCGTTCAATGCCGCAATCGTCGGCTTGATCGAGGTCGTCCGCAGCTTTCCCTAACCGCCGCGCGCTCACCCGCAATTCCAGATCGGGCCGATCGGCGTGCGCGTCCAGCACGGACCAAAGCTGCCGCCATTGTAGCGGCCGCCGTTGAAGCCGGGGCGGCCGAAATAATGCCACTCGCCATCCCAACGGTAATATTGAGGAACCGGGTCGATGTACCAATGGCGCCGGTCGTTGCGCGCGAGGCGCCGCATCGCGTCCTTCTGCTTGTAGAGCGGAATGCTGTTGCTCAGCGGCTGGCGATAGCCGGGCAGGAAGCCATAACCCTTCCAGACCGGCTTGGGACGCTTTTGCGCGGCCTCAGCGGGCGCGACGGCGGGCAGCAGACACAGGATGATGGCAACGAATAGACACATGAGGCGGGACATGAATCGACGATAGACGCTCGCCTGTCGGAAGACCATTCAAATTCGAGTGGGAGGCTTTTTGCCGCTTCGACATGCCGGCCTGTCCCGATAAGCTTGCCAGCGCAGCAGCAGCAGCTGGGCGAATAATATTGCGGAGTGAACGCATGTCTGAAACCCCGCACGTCGGCGCTTTCGCCATCGTTCCAAGCAACGATCTTGCTGCTGCAATTCCGTTCTGGGAACGCCTCGGCTTCGCGCGCACGGGCGGCGATACCGGCTATGTCATCGTGACGGGCTGGGGATGCGAGGTGCATCTCACGCCAGCCGGGGACGGCCCGTGGCGCGTGCCGGAGCACAATCCCTTTGGCGTCTTCATTCGCACGCCGGAGGTCGAGACCATCGCGGCGCGCGTGGACGATCTGATCATCCGCCCCGGCGGCGTGCTGCGTCACCGCGAATGGGGCATGTATGAAGTCGGCATCAACGGCCCTGACGGCCTCCTCGTTAGGATAGGCTGGCCCTCGGAGCTGATGAGGCGCGCTAGCTGATCACGCCCTTCCGGATCAGGAAGCAGCCATAGCCCCTGCTGTCACCCACCTGCACGACGCCAAAGCCTGCCGCTGCCGCACGATAGAAATCCGCCCGTGAGAGCTTGCCGGGTGTGACGGGGTGACCGGCGGCGCGCGCGATCTCCGCCAGCACCGCATGCTGCACCTCGGGCACCCGATCGGGATCGTCGACCGGCATCATCACGCGCACCGGATCGGGATCGAAATCGTCGAGCGGATAGACCGACATAATGGCGCGGATGGCGACCTCCATGCTCATGCCCGGCAATTGGATCAGGCACTGTGATGAGGTGCTCTGCGCGATGCGGGTGGCGGGGTGATTGGCATCGACGAAAACGAGGTCGTCGCCATGGCCCATGGAGGCGAGCAGCCAGAGAAGGTCGGGCGTCAGGATCGGATCGATCGATTTCAGCATGTGGCGGACTATCCTCCAATCGATCGTTCACCATAGCAGGTTCCAAGCGTGATTCAGATCACGTACGCGGCCCTGATGATAGGAATCACGGACCACAGGCTCGAACGCGGCCAAGCTTGCTCGCAACCAATCTCGCATCGAGATGAGTGCCAAAGGAGCACGCCATGTTCCGCTTAAAGCCTTTCCTGATGACGGCGAGCCTGCTGGGAAGCCTGTTCGGCTTCGCCTGCGGGCCCGTTTCCGCGCAAGTCGCCCCGGTTGCACCCGCCCCCACCGCCCTGCAAGGCCCCGAGCAGCGGGTGGCGCTGGTGATCGGCAATGCGAACTACCAGAACGCGCCGCAGCTTGCGAACCCCGACGATGACGCCCAATCGATGGCGCAGTTCCTGAACTCGGCCGGCTTCGAGGTCGTCGCCGCGACCGATCTGACCCAGGACGACATGCTCCGCGTCGTCCAGGACTTTTCCGCCAAGGTCGCCTCGCGCGGTCCCAACACGGTGGCGATGGTCTATTACGCCGGTCACGGTGTGCAGCTCGCCGGCGAGAACTATCTCGTTCCCGTCGACGCCAAGGTCTCCAGCCCGACCGAGCTCGTCAACAATTCGGTGCGCCTCGTCGACGTGATGTCGACGCTGGAGACGATCCCGAGCCGCATGCGCATCGTCATTCTCGATGCCTGCCGCAACAACCCGTTCCCCGAGGTCAACGATGCCGGCCGCGGCCTTGCGATCGTCGATGCGCCGAACGGATCGATCGTCGGCTACTCGACGGCGCCGGGCGCCGAGGCGCTCGACGGCACGGGCGGTCACAGCCCCTATACGCAGGCGTTCCTGAACGTCGCGCGCGAGCCCAACGTGCCGATCGAGCAGCTGTTCAAGCGCGTGCGCCTGCAGGTCAACCAGACCACGAGCGGCGCGCAGATCCCGTGGGAGAGCTCCTCGCTGACGAGTGACTTCACCTTCTTCGGCGACACCGCGGTTGCCGCCAACCGCCCGCCGGTGAAGGCCCCTGTCGTGCAGATGGCCTCCAGCCTGCCGAGCCGTTCGACGCGCCAGGCCTATGACTACGTCGTGTCCGAGGGCCGTCCGGAATACTATCAGGAGTTCATCCAGATGTATCCGCACGATCCGCTGTGCGACCACGTCCGCTGGCTGCTCAAGAACCTCCTGATCTCGCAGGCCTGGCACAAGGCTGTGCTCGCGAACTCGCCGCTCGCCTACAAGAGCTTCTACGACAGCTACGGCAACAGCCCCTATGCGCAGATCGCGCTGAAGCTGCAGGCGCAGCCGAAGCAGATCCCCCTGATGCAGGCGACCAAGTTCCTGGCGCCGCAGAACATTGCGCCGACGATCAAGATCGGCAATCTCGGCCAGCCCAAATACATGCCGCTGATGCAGCAGGGCAATGGCGCGCAGGTGACCGGCAATCTGCCGGTCGTGCAGAAGCCGGTCGACGGCAACGGCATCGGCAAGCTCGGCAATGGCGGCCAGATCGTCACCCTGCCTGCGCCGAGCAACACGAGCAAGAGCAATGGCGGCATCGGCAAGATCGTGACGCTGCCCGCGACCAACACCAAGCCGGACGCCGGCAACCGCATCCCCGGCAAGATCGTGAGCATGCCGGTGAATGTCGGCAAGGGCGGATCGAAGATCGACGCGAAGCCGATCAATGTTCAGACGAAGAACCGCCCGATCCGCATCACCAACGGCAACACCGGCATCGTGAAGCCCAACAGCGCCCCGGTGAAGAAGGTGCAGGTCCTGAACAATCGTCCGCAGTTCAATGCGATCCCGAACCGCATGGTCAACAGCAACGACAACTTCCGGCAGTCAATGAACCAGGCGGCGAACATGAACGGCGGCGGCCACCGTCGCGGCGGCTTCATGCGCTGATCGCGCAGAAAAGAAGGTGCGCTCCCTCCCCCGCTTGCGGGGGAGGGCTGGGGAGAGGGTGCTTCCAAAATCGAGGGCCCCCCAAGAGGAAAGAGCCCCCACCCGGCGCTTCGCGCCGACCTCCCCCGCAAGCGGGAGAGGTTGCACCGAGCAAGCCGCGAGTTCGAACCACGAAATGAGCAAAACGAAAGGGGCAGAGCGTCGCCGCTCTGCCCCTTCTTCATGTCAGCTCTTGAGCTTCGTCATTCCGGGATGCGCCGCAAGGCGCAGGCCCGGAATCCATCGGCGGCAGAGTCGGCGGAGAAATGGATTCTCAGATGCGCAATTGCGCATCGCTCTTGCTTCGCGAGCCCCGGAATGACGGCTAAGCCACCAGCTCGGCGAACAGATCAGCATCGACGTTCCCGCCCGAGAGCACGATGACGACGTTCTTGCCGGCAACATCGAGGCGGCCCGCAAGCAGCGCGGCGAGGCCGACGGCGCCGCCGGGCTCCACCACGAGCTTGAGTTCGCGATAGGCGAACGCGACGGCCGCGCCGACCTCCTTGTCCGATGCAGTGACGCCGCGCGCGAGCAGCTTGCTGTTGATCGCGAAGGTCATCTCGCCGGGCATCAAGGCCATCAGCGCATCGCAGATGGTGCGCCCCGCCGGTGCATGCGGCTCGCGGTGGCCGGCGGTCAGCGAAATGCCGTGATCGTCGAATGCCTCCGGCTCGGCCACCACGATCTCGGCCAGCGGATAGCGCGCCTTCACCGCCGTCGCGACGCCCGCGATCAGGCCGCCGCCGGAGGCCGGCGCCACCACGATGTCAGGGGCAAGACCGAGGCTCGCCATGTCCTCTGCGATCTCGCGGCCGGCGGTGCCCTGCCCCGCGATCACGAAGGGATCGTCATAGGGCTTCACCAGCGTCGCACCGCGCTTCTCGGCGATGCCGCGCGAGATCGCCTCGCGATCGTCCTTGTCGCGATCGTACAGCACGACCTCGGCGCCGTAGGATTTGGTGCGCTCGCGCTTGGACAGCGGCGCGTCCGCCGGCATCACGATGGTCGCCTGCATGTCGAGGATCTTTGCCGCGGCTGCCACGCCCTGGGCATGGTTGCCCGAGGAGAACGCAACCACGCCGCCGGCGCGCTTGTCCTGCGGGATCGAGAACACCTTGTTGAAGGCGCCGCGGAACTTGAACGAGCCGGTGCGCTGGAGCATCTCCGGCTTCAGGAAGACCTTCGCGCCGACACGCTCGTTGAGCACAGGGAAGGACAACAGCGGGGTGCGGATGGCGTAAGGCGCGATCACGCGCGCTGCGGCTTCGATGTCGGCGGGGCCGACCGGGAGGAGCTGTTCGGTCATGGCGGAATGGTATCGCGGCCGACGAGGCTCCGGCAAGACACCTCCGCGCGAGGATTCCCAAAACGTTCTCGATCGATCGAGATGGCCTTAGGCGACGAAGCGCGGCTGTTCCGTCCCGTTCCCGCCGGGCAACACCGCGCCAACCGCCCTGATGCTGTCGATAAAGACCCGCGCCGAGGCTTCCCAGGTGTAGTTGGCGGCGAAAGCGACGCAGTCCTGCCGACAGACGTCGAGCGCGGCGAAGCAGGCACGGCCCAGATCGTGATCCAGCGCGCCCACCGGCGCATCGCCGATCACGTCGCGGGGGCCTTTCACCGGAAAGGCCGCCACCGGCAGCCCGCTGGCGAGCGCTTCCAGCAGGACCAGGCCGAACGTGTCGGTCTTGCTGGGGAACACGAACACGTCGGCAGCCGCGTAGATGTCCGCCAGCGCCTCGCCCTGCTTCTCGCCGAGGAAGATCGCATCGGGATAGGCCTCCTCCAGCGAGACCCGCGCCGGGCCGTCGCCGACGATGACCTTGGTGCCGGGCAGATCGACGTCGAGGAAAGCCTCGAGATTCTTCTCCACCGCGACCCGGCCCACCGACAGGAACACCGGTGCCGGCAGGCAGAGATCGATGGCACGGGGATGGAACAGGCCGGTATCGACCCCGCGCGGCCACAGCACGACATTGTCGAAGCCGCGGTCGGTCAGCTCGCTGGCCAGCGCCGGGGTTGCCGCCATCACGGCACGGCTCGGCGCATGGAAACGGCGCAGCGCGTGCCAGATCAGCGAGCCCGGCACCGGCACGCGGGCGCGGACACATATTCGGGGAAGCGGGTGTGGAAGCTGGTCGTGAACGGCAGCTTGCGCTGGCGGCAATAGCGGCGGACCATCAGTCCGATCGGCCCTTCCGTCGCGATGTGGATGCTGTCCGGACGCGCTTCCTGGATCAGCCTCGCGATTCGGGCCGGGCGCGGCATGGCCAGCCGCACGTCGCGATAGCTCGGCATCGCGAAGGTCCGGAACGATTGCGGCGTCAGGAACGCGAATTCGACGTCGAGATCCTTGGCCGCGTCGGCAAGCTTGGTCAGCGTCCGAACCACACCGTTGACTTGCGGGTGCCAGGCGTCGGTCGCGACCAGGATGCGCATCAGGCGGCCCTTGTCATGCAGCTCTTGCCGCGACCTGCGGGACCGCTGCCGGCTTCTGCAGGTGATCCGCCCAGGTGATGATCTCGAAATGGCCGTCGTCGTGCTCGACCAGGGCGGTGCAGCTCTCGACCCAGTCGCCGCAATTCATGTAGCGGATGCCGGCCTCGTCGCGGATCACGGCGTAGTGGATGTGGCCGCAGATCACGCCGTCCGCTTCGTGGCGCCGCGCCTCGGCGGCGAGCGCCTGCTCGAACGCACCGATATAGTTGACGGCGTTCTTGACCTTCTGCTTGGCCCATTGCGACAGCGACCAATAGGGCACGCCGAACAGGCGGCGGAAGAAGTTGACCAGGCGATTCATCTGGATCGCGAAATCGTAGGCCTTGTCGCCGAGATGGGCGAGCCAGCGCGCGTTCTGCACCACGAGATCGAAGATGTCGCCGTGGATGACGAGATAGCGCTTGCCGTCGGCGCCGGCGTGAACCGTGTTCTCGACGACGTCGATGCCGCCGAAATGCGTGCCGTAATAGTTGCGCAGGAACTCGTCGTGATTGCCGGGGATGTAGATGATCTTGGCGCCCTTGCGCGCCTTGCGCAGCAGCTTCTGGACGAGGTCGTTATGCGATTGCGGCCAATGCCAGCTCGATTTCAGCGCCCAGCCGTCGACGATGTCGCCGACGAGATAGATCGTGTCGGCATCGTGGTAGCGCAGGAAGTCGAGCAGGAGATCGGCTTGAGAACCGCGGGCTCCGAGATGGACGTCGGAGATAAACAAGGTGCGAAAGCGCCGCTCCGGGCTCTCGTCACTCACAGCGTAACTTCCCATGCGCCAGCCTGTAACAATGTCCCGTGACAGGGGGATGACCGATTGAACCTTGAGGCACCTCAGCTACGAATCAAACTTCGCCTCGCCCTCCCCGCGAATATCAGTCGCATGCGACAATCAGGCGACATGGCGCCGCAGCGGGCGCAAAGGTAGATCGCCTTGTCCCTCCGGAAGTAGGTGCGCTCCCTCCCCCGCGTGCGAGGGAGGGCTGGGGAGAGGGTGTTTCACCGGTGGGATTCCCCAAGAGGAGAAAGCCCTCACCCGTCGCGCGGGACGATGCTTCGCATCGCCCGGACGCGCCGACCTCTCCCGCTTGCGAGAGCTTTGCATATTCGCGAATCTGCGATTCCCTAGACCGCTGAGGGAGGACGGGAATGGCCTATCGACAGGTTGGACAACCGAGCTTTGCGGACGCGCTGGTGTCGCGACGGGGAAAAGGCAATCCGGTGCTGAGACGGATTGGGGACTTGGTCGATTGGGCAGCGGTAGGGGGCGTGCTAGGCGGTCTGCCGGAACCGGAGCGTGGGGCGCCGGCCTATCCGCGGCTGGTGATGTTCAAGGCGCTGTTGCTGCAGCAATGGTACGGGCTGTCCGATCCGGAGCTTGAAGAGGCGCTTGATGACCGCGCCTCATTCCGCGATTTCTGCGGCTTTGTGCTCGGCGATGAGACACCCGATCACGCCACGATCTGGCGCTTCCGCGACAGTTTGCAGCGGGCCGGCCTGGACGAGAGGCTGTTCGGTGAGATCCTGCGCCAGATCGATGCGCATGGGCTGGTGGTGCGGCGGGGTACACTAATCGACGCGAGCCTGATCCCGGCGGCGGTGAAGCCGCCGAAGCCACCAGAGGAGCCGCAGCCCCCCGGCCCGGACGGTCGGGCGCCGAGCAAACTGGTCAACAGCAAGCGCGATCCGGATGCGCGATGGACCAAGAAGGGCGGCAAACGATACTTCGGCTACAAGGCCCATGTTGGCATCGACCAGGGCTCGGCAATCATCCGCCGCAGCAAGCTGACCGATGCTGCGGTCAACGATACGGTGCCCGCCGACGAGTTGGTCTGTGGTGATGAGAAGGCGGTCTATGCCGACCAGGCCTATGACAAGCACGAGCGCCGTAGCGGCCTGCGCGCGCGAGGCATCAAGCCGCGGCTGATGTTCCGGCCCAACAAGCATCATCCGCTGACCGCGCGGCAGAAGCGCTTCAACGGTGCCGTGGGAAAGCGCCGCGCACCGGTCGAGCAGGTCTTCGCGCGCCTCAAGGGCAGCTACCGCTGGGCGCGCGCCCGCTATCTGGGCTGGGCGCGCAACCAGACGCATCTGCGCCTGATCTGCCTGGCAATGAATCTCAAACGATGGGTGGCGTTGTCTCCTGCGGGAGTTGCCGCATGACCGCCCAACCCAATCAGTCGACCACGAAAGCGCAAACCTTCGATGCCGCCGACGTCCAACGCTACGCAAAAAACGCCCAACAGCGGCAATCACTCCCCCGCGTCCAATTAAGCAAAGCTCTCGCAAGCGGGAGAGGTGAAGGAGCCCCGCGTCAGTAGAACTTGTGGAAATGATGGATCGGCCCATGGCCGTGGCCAACGCTGAAGCGGTCGGCGGCGCCGATCGCGGCGCTGATCCAGGCCTTGGCGTTGCGCACGGCGTTTTCCAGATCCTCGCCCTTGGCCAGCCCCGCCGCGATCGCGGAGGACAGCGAGCAGCCGGTGCCATGGGTGTTGCGGGTGGCGATGCGCGGCGCGGCGAGCGCGATCGTGCTGTCCGCACCGACCAGATAGTCGATGCTCTCCGCGCCCTCGCCATGCCCGCCCTTGACCAGGACGGCGCGGCAACCGAGCGCCAGCAGGCGGCGCCCCTGGCTTTCGATCTCGGCCTCGCTTGCCGCGACCGGCTCGTCCAGCAGAGCCGCGGCCTCCGGCAGGTTGGGCGTGATCACGGCGGCCAGCGGTATCAGCCTGGTACGCAGGGCGTCGACGGCTTCCGCGGCCAGCAGGCGGTCGCCGGAGGTCGCGACCATGACGGGATCGAGCACGACATGCCCCGGCGCCCAGCGCGACAGCGCGGCCGCGATGGCATCGATGCTGGCGACCTGGGCCACCATGCCGATCTTCACCGCGCCGATTTCGAGATCGGAGAACACCGCCTCGATCTGTCCGGCGACGAACTCGGCCGGCACCGCGTGGATGCCGGTGACGCCGCGCGTGTTCTGCGCCGTCAGCGCCGTGATCACGGAGGCGCCGTAGACGCCGAGCGCGGCAAAGGTCTTCAGGTCCGCCTGGATGCCGGCGCCGCCGCTCGAATCGGAGCCGGCGATGGTGAGTGCGACCGGGGTCGTCATGACGATTTTCCGCGTTTTCGAGCCATGAGCCGTCTTAGCAAGCCCGCGCCGAACCCGGCAAGTTCGCTTGCTAAATCCAGCCGGTTTTGGCCTATTAGCCGGAAGAATACGCTTTCGGAGTGCCCGCGATGGTTCCTTTCTTCGTCCAGATCAAATGCAAGCTCGGCCAGTCCTACACGGTGGCCAATGCGCTTGCCGAAGCCGAGATCGCCTCCGAGATCTACTCCACGGCCGGCCAATACGACCTCCTGGTGAAGTTCTACGTCGACAAGGACACCGACATTGGCCATTTCGTGAACGAGAAGGTGCAGGTGCTGCCGGGCATCCAGGACACCCTCACCATCATCACCTTCAAGGCGTTCGGCACCGGCTAGAGCGTTTCACATTTTGATTGAAGCATAACCGGCGCTTGCGAAGTAGTTGGCGCATTCGCGAGGCTGGATGTCCTGGACGAGGTGACCGATATGGCGCCAGGTGTCCTCGATGGTGCGCTTCTGAGCTTGCCGCATCCAATGTTTGATCTTGGAGAAGGCCTGTTCGATCGGGTTGAGGTCGGGCGAGTATGGCGGCAGGTACCAGAGCCTGGCGCCGGCAGCCTTGATCATCTGCCTGATGGCTTTCGACTTGTGGCTTCCGAGATTGTCGAGAATGACGATGTCCCCCTCGCGCAGGGTTGGCAGGAGAAGGTGCTTCACATAAGCGCGGAAGCATTCGCCGTTGATGGGGCCGTCGAAGACGCAGGGTGCTGTGAGTTGGTCATGGCGGAGTGCGCCGAGGAATGTGAGGGTACGCCAATGCCCGTGCGGGGCGAAGCCACGCAGGCGTGCCCCTTTGGGGCCCCAGCCTCGCAAAGGGGCCATGTTGGTCTTGATCCAGGTCTCATCGATGAAGACGAGCCGACCCGGATCAAGTCCGGCCTGCCAGGATCGCCACCGCTGGCGCCTACGAGAGACGTCGGCGCGAGCCTGTTCGAGGGCGAACAATGTTTTTTTTGAACCGCAGCCCTTCCCGGCGTAGGAACAGCCAGACCGCGTTGTGTGAAACCTTGACCCCACGGGCTGCCAGTTCCGCCTTCAGGCCATGCAGCGTCAGATGCGGCGTCTGAGTGATCCGTTCGACGATGAAGGCGCGATGCGGATCAAGCACAGGCTTGCGGTGACCCCCCATCTTGCCAGGCGCTACCGAACCGGTCGCTCGATAACGCTGTGACCACTTCACAACTGACGAGACCGCAACGCCAAACCGTTCCGCCACAGATCGGCAGCTCTCACCTTTGGCAACAGCGGATACCGCGCGCTTGCGCAAATCGTTGGAAATTGGTCGCACCATCGGATGCTGGCCTCCAGCCCAGCCAGCATCTTGAATCATATTCGCCCCAGATCCGGAATCCCTTCCGATTCAATAAATTCGTGAACCGCTCTAGGGTGTGCACTCACAGAGAGCCGAATGGGAAGTCCGCTTCCGAGACAGCGCAGCGGACCAATTGTGCTCAAAGTGAGCCCTTCTGATTTTACCATCGCAGACATCATCCAGCACGTGACGCCCTCTCTCGCCGGCAAGGCTCAGCGCGCTTCAAGGATGACGGTCGCGTCGAACTCCACAACAATGCGGTCGAGCGATCAATCCGCGGCATCAACCCGGTTGCCTATCTCAACCATGTTCAGTCAAAAAACGAATAGTCTCCAAGTGGTTGGGACCTTTGCATCGTAGCCCAGGCGCTCTGCGGAGGAATAATTCGGCGGCCCGATCGCGTGCACTTATGCCGCGCTCAAAATGTGAAATAGTTCATTGAACCGACCACCCTGGAATGCTCTTTTCGCATAGATCGTGAGCGCCGGGGGCGGGCAATGCCCAAAGGACCGCTTGTTTCGATAGCAGTTGCTCTCTGGGTGCTTTGCACTGGCGGCCTAGCATGGGCGGTTCACCCAACACCGATAGACCCCGCGGCCATCCTCCGTACCCAAGTCGACAAAATTGGTCCGGGTTCAGTTGGCCTTGATCCTCCGACGGAAATGACGGTCGGCTATCGCGAGGCATTGGCCGTCCCACCGCTCCAACGTCATGGCGTGGCTCAAACTGAACAGATCGAGGTCGGCAGCTTCTTGCGGGCTCGCCTATTCGGCGAAGGATTCACGGCAACAACGAGTAGCGATGACCGGCAAGCCGAGTGGCTTTATGCTGAGCTTCCTGCGAAGTCGGGCGACCAGACCGGTGCACCGCGCGACAAAATGTATCTCTTCGTTTCGCGAGTTCTGGGCAGCACGGAGGATGTGTGGCAGGCAATCTTCGCATCTGATCGCCTAACTTATCGGCCACCCCGTCTCGTCCTGTACACAAGCGCCACCTACGCAGCCTGCGGATTGGCCGAGAAAATCATGGGACCGTTCTATTGTCCTGATGATCAGAAAGTCTACCTCGACCTTTCGTTCTTCCAGGAGATGCAGACTGAACTTCGTGCCTGCGATTCGAGCGGCGCCGACTGTCAACTTCCTCGGGCCTATGTGATAGCCCACGAAGTCGGACACCACGTTCAGAATTTGCTGGGAATTCTTCCAAGGGTACGCGAGCTTCAAGGGAGCATGGAAACGGAGGCAGAGAGAAACCGGCTGCAAGTACTTCTCGAGCTGCAGGCCGATTGTCTCGCTGGCATTTGGGCGCGCAAAATTAAAGAGAAAGCGAAGATCACCGCGAGCGACATAGCTGCGGCAATTCGAACGACAGAAGCACTAGGCAATGATACGTTGCAGAAAAGTGCCTTGGGGCACGTCATGCCTGACTCGTTCACTCATGGCAGCGCTGCTCAGCGCCATCATTGGTTCGATGTCGGTTACACAACTGGATTGGTGAAGAGCTGCAACACCTTTGCTGGAGCACGGCAATGAGGCCCGACCTTCCTAACTCTCAACAGTCGATATCCGACGACGACTGCATGCTACCGAGCTGGACCGCTGGCGCTACGGAAGCCCCCGCCGGACCAAGAGAAACTCTGCGACGAACGCGTGCCCGATCTCCTGTATTTTCACTGTGAGGGGAGTGCCGTGCCTCAGCATTGGTCGAAATACCTGGCTGTCTGGTCAATTGCTTTCGCAGCGAGCTTCGGGAGCAGCTACGCGCAACCGATCATCGCCGAGCGAGACGTCCTTCAGATCTGCGAAGCGTTTTCGAGGAAAGCCCCGGAGCAAATGCCGGCAATTGTCCGGCCGGACGCTGCCAAGAATTTCGTTGGGAGATACGCGCGCTTTTCGGACCGGCTACGAGGCTGCCTATCGGCTTCGGAGCGCGAGCGCGAACCAAATAGCGTGACTTTTCTGATTCAGAACACTCAGTACGAGAGTTACTGGAGGTTCCTCACTGACTCCAACTCAGTTCAACGGATTTCCATCGAGAGGTTCAGGCCCGTCACGCTGGCAGATGACGAGCCATGGCGCGCGCCTTTTTCTGCGACGTTAGCCCCGATCAGGCCGACGATTAAAACCGGCGGAATCAAAGTAGACCCGGACATCCGAGGCGGCGCGATTCAGAAAGGGGATCAGAAAACAGCGAGTGAGGCTAAAAATACGGATAAATCCTTGGAAAACGCAGCGCAAGACTCCAGAACCGACACACGCATAGTCGAGTTTTTCTATGCAACGAACCGCAAAGAGTCGGATACTCCCCCCGATGTCGAAGGCAACCCCCAGCCCACATTCACAAGCGGTGGACCTCCTGTCTACAGCTTAAACGGTTGGACTGCTGTCAGCGGCTATACAGGCGAGCGCAACCCTGATCTGAGCGTCGGGATCGTTCGCGTCCGGGTGCCTGAGGGACACCACATCGGAAATCTGGAATTGCCCCCCGATCTTAAGCTCTTCGGATTCAAGTTGAGAAGAGACACAACTGACCCAACAAAGCACTTTACGATTCGCAGCATCGAGAAAACAGACGAAGCGAAATGGATAAAAACGCTAGCATCAACAAAGAAGAAAAAGGCTCTCGTGTTTGTCCACGGCTTCAATACCAAATTCCGCGATGCCGTCTTCCGGGCAGCGCAGATAACTTGGGACCTTCAGTTCAGGGGCACCACAATCCTATTCTCATGGCCGTCTCGCGGAGATATCGCGGACTATCTCTATGACAAGGAAAGCGCGTTGGGTTCGCGCACGGCCTTTCTTCGCGTAATCGACGATCTTTACAAAGCCGGATATGACGAAATCGATGTGATAGCTCACAGTATGGGAAACTTGATCGCAGTCGACGCACTATCCAATAGCGCCGCGACGCGATCACCCAAAGCTATTGCGCAGTTGATTATGGTCGCCCCCGATGTGGACCGAGACATGTTCGTTCAAGGCATTTCCGGCGCTGCAAAGGTCACCAAGGGGCTCACACTTTACGCATCCAAGAACGACAGGGCTTTGCAGCTATCGAAACGTATTGCCGGGGGTGTCCCGCGCGCAGGAGACGTACCTGATGCCGGGCCAGTTGTTTTGCCTGGACTTTGGACGATTGATGTCAGTCTAATTGGAGATGAACTGTTCGGGTTAAATCACAACACGTTCGCCACAACGCGAAATGTGCTGAACGATCTTGCGATACTACTTATGGAAGGCAAGCCTCCACCACGGCTAATTGAAGTTCGCGGCTTCCCTGAGCCTCCCCAAAAAGCCACGTACTTCCGCTACATACCCTAGACTAGCTGCCCTGCTTGCGTTTCGGCGGCGTCGGCCCGTCCACCGGCGGCAGCGATTTGAGGTACTCCGCCATCGCCGCGAGATCCTGGTCGGGCAATTGCGAGGTGTTCTTGATCACGCGCGTCATCGCGCCGCCGGCGCTGTCGCCATCCGGCAATTCACCGGTCTTGAGGAAATAGGCGAGATCCTTCGTGCTCCACTCGCCAAGGCGCTTCTGGGTGATGTTCGGAATCCATCCCTCGCCTTCCGGATTCGGCCCGCCGGCAAATCGCTGGCCGGAGATGATGCCGCCGAGCGCATTGCGCGGGCTGTGGCACTCGGCGCAATGGCCGAAGCTGTTGACGAGATAGGCGCCGCGATTCCACTGCGGCGACTTGCTGGCGTCGCCGACGAACGGCTTGCCGTCCATGAACAGGAACTTCCAGATGCCGATGTTGCGCCGGATGTCGAAGGGAAAGCTCACTTCGTGATCACGCACCTTGCCTGCAACCGGCGGCAGCGTTTTCAGATAGGCAAAGAGATCGAGCACGTCCTCCCGCCTCGCGTGCTGGTAGGAGGTGTAGGGAAAGGCCGGAAAATAGTGCTGGCCCGACGGCGAGACCCCGTGCATCACCGCGTTGACGAAATCGGCGTCCGTCCATTTGCCGATGCCATCGTTCGGATCGGGCGAGATGTTCGGCGCGTAGAACGTTCCGAACGGCGACTTGATCGCGACGCCGCCACCAAGCCTGAGACGATCGGGCTGATTGGGAACGGCATGGCAGGACGCGCAGCCGCCGGCGTTGAACATCACCTCGCCATTGGCGAGGTCGGGCGCGCGGGCCGGGATGGCGCTCGCAGCCGCCACCACCGGCGCACTGAGCCACCAGTAAAGGCCGGCAGCGGCGACCGCGACGAGCAGCGCCACGACAATTGTTCGTTGCAACATGCGCACCCATTCACTCGTTGCGGCGAACTTACGACCGTTGCCGTCGCGGCTCCAGCCACGAAGAATTTAGCCCGCCCTGGCCGGAGACGGGAATAAACTGAAATGCCGGCTGTTGGAAGTTTGGCAGCCCGTTCGGGTTCAACAGGGAGAATCTCATGAACAAGTCCGTCATTGCCGTGTTCGCGCTCGGTGCCGTCGCCTTTGCAGGGTCCGCGAACGCCGAAAAGCTGAAAGCAACGCTCGACGGCAAGGCCGAGGTGCCCGCGACGACCAGCAGCGCCACGGGAACGGCCGATCTCAACTACGATGCCGCCAGCAAGAAACTGTCCTGGACCGTCACCTATTCCGGGCTTTCCGGGCCCGCCACTGCGGCGCATTTCCACGGGCCTGCCGAGGCCGGCAAGAACGCAGGCGTTGCTGTCCCGATCCCGAACGCGGCCTCGAGCCCGGTCAAGGGCGAAGCGACCCTGACCGACGCGCAGGCCGCCGATCTGCTCGGCGGCAAGTACTACATCAACATCCACACGGCGGCGAACCCGGGCGGCGAGATCCGCGGACAGGTTACGAAGTAAGCCTCGAGGCTGCTTCATCGGCGAAGGCCGGGCGCTGGAGGGGGCGTCCGGCCTTTTCGATTCCGGGGCCGTCAAGCCGCGTTCAGCGCCTGCGCGAGGTCGGCAATCAGGTCCGACGGGTTCTCGATGCCGATCGACAGCCGGATCGTGGAATCGAGGACACCGATCTTGCGGCGGATGTCGGCGGGGACGCCGGAATGGGTCATGGTTGCGGGCAGGCTCGCAAGCGATTCCGTTCCGCCAAGGCTCACCGCCAGCTTGAGGATCTGCAGCGCGTTGAGGAACTTCACCGCCGCCTCCTTGCCGCCTTCGATGTCGAAGGAGAAGGTGGATCCGGCGCCGAGACACTGCCTCGCGAACGCGCGCCCGGCCGGCGAGTCCTCCTCGTGATGACCGAGGTAATGGACCTTGGCGACCTTCGGATGATCGCGCAGGAAGTCCGCCACGAGGCGCGCATTGTCGTTGGCCTTCTCCATCCGCAGGCTGAGCGTCTCCAGCGAGCGGTTGATCATCCAGCAGGAATGCGGATCGAGCTGGGTCCCGATGGCGCCGCGCAAGGCCTTGATGCCTTTCATGATCGCCTTCGAGCCGAGCGCGGCGCCCGCGATCAGGTCGGAATGACCGCCGACATATTTGGTCAGCGAGTACAGCGAGAGGTCCGCACCATGCTCGATCGGCCGCTGAAACACTGGTCCGAGCAGCGTGTTGTCGCAGGCGATGACCGGTGTGTGTCCCTGCGCCTTTCCGATCGCGTCGGCAACACGGCGGATCATCGCGATGTCGACCAGGCCGTTGGTCGGATTGGCCGGCGTCTCGATCAGGATCACCGAGACCCGCCCCTTGCCCATGGCCTCCTCCGCGGCCTGCCCGACCGCCGTCTCGTCGATGCCGTCGGCAAAGCCGACTGCGCCGATCGACAGGCGCGAAAGCGTGTTCGTCAGCAGGGTTTCCGTCCCGCCGTAGAGCGGCTGGGAGTGCAGGATGACGTCGCCGGGGCGAATGAAGGCCAGGATCGTGGTTGAGATGGCCGCCATGCCGGATGAGAACAGCGCACAACTCTCCGTGCGCTCGTAGATCGCGAGCCTGTCCTCGACGATTTCGCTGTTGGGATGGTTGAAGCGCGAATAGACGAGGCCCGCACCCATGCCTTCCGGCGGATCGCGCCGGCCGGCGACGTAGTCGAAGAAGTCCTGCCCGTCCTCGGCCGTCTTGAACACGAAGGTGGACGTCAGGAACACCGGCGGCTTGATGGCGCCTTCGGACAGTTGCGGATCATAGCCATAGGTCAGCATCAAGGTTTCCGGATGCAGCATATGGTTGCCGATGTGGGTCTTGGACGGAAACGGTTTTGCCATGGCCTGTCTCGCTGTTGATTCAATTCCGCGCCGGGCGTTGGAACCTCCGGATGCCGTGAGACATCGATGCCGCATCGGCATCACCATAGATAACCTCTTTGACAGCGATCCGTCAGGCCATGCGAACGGAATTCGTGGCTGGCCCGTGGCCAGTCGCGATCAGAGGCAGCGCCAATCGCGCGGATGGTGCGTAGCCAATCCGGGACAGACCCGTCGGCTTCGATCCAGTGCTATCGCATATGAGATGTGGCTATGGGCACCGACTGTCTCCACAGCGTCATGGCCGGGCTTGTCCCGGCCATCCACGTCTTTCCACGTAGCGCAAAGAACGTGGATGCCCGGGCCTTCGCCTCGTCGAAGCGGCTTCGGCCGCGCAGGCGGGACAAGCCCGGGCATGACGACCTCTGCAGAATTCAGATGCGATTGCCCTGGGCTTCGACCGGCTGGTCGCGGCAATCGCAGGAACCGCAGGTCGCATGAACTCAGCGAGATATGCTTCCACCGTCCCGGGTGTCGTTGCGCTCGTCCGGGCTACGTACTTCGGGCCACGAACTGCGCCGTTACTTCAGCTTCACGCGATACGTCTCGTGGCAATCGTTGCAGCGGTCGTTGATTGCGGTATAGGCCGCCTTCAGGCTCGCGACATCCTTGATCTTGCCCTTGACGTCGGCGATCGCCTTCTGCACCGGAGGAATCTTGGAGTCGAAATCGGCCTTGTTCTGCCAGATCTTCTGCGATGAGCCATAGGTTGCGTTCACCACGTCCTGCTTGGGATTGACCTCGAAGGTCTTGGCGATCTTGGCGACATCGGCCTCGATGCTGGCGATGGCTTCATCGGCAGCTTTCTTGTCGAAGGGGATGTCACCCTTCGTCATCTTCTGGATGACACCGTACTGGTTCTTCGCGATCGACCGCATCAGATTGTCCTGCTGGACGGCAATCTCCTGCTGCGCCATCACCGCGCCCGCACCTAGCACAAGGACGCCCGCGACAATCATCGTCCGTTTCATTGGCTCGTTTCTCCGGCTCTCGAGATGTTCATGGAATGAGCTTCACGGGCTTCAGGGGAAGCCGGGACCCATCATGAGACCCATCATGAATAGAACCCCGCGGCGGACGTTTATTCCCGCCCGCGGGGAAGATCACCGTTCACAGGCTGTGGCGGCGATGGTGCTCGTTGATTGCAATCCACACCCGCTCCGGCGTTGCCGGCATGTCGATGTGGTCGATCTTGTATTCGCGCCAGAGCGCGTCGACGATGGCGTTGACGATCGCCGGGCAGGAGCCGATCGCGCCGGCCTCGCCCGCCCCTTTCACCCCCATCGGATTGGTCTTGCAGGGGACGTTGTTGGTCTCGAACACGAAGGCCGGCCCGTCCGCCGCACGCGGCAGCGCATAGTCCATGAAGGTCGCGGTGATGAGCTGGCCGTCGGTGGCGCCATACACCACCTGCTCCATCAGCGCCTGGCCGATGCCCTGCATGGCGCCGCCATGCACCTGTCCCGCCAGCAGCAGCGGATTGAGCGTCTTGCCGAAATCGTCGACGATCACGTAGTTGACGATCTTGATGATGCCGGTGGCCGGATCGATCTCGACCTCCGCGACATGGGTGCCGTTCGGATAGGTACCGTCGGCGCTGGCAAAGGTCGCGCTGCCGTTCAGCTTCGATGGATCGACGCCGGGCCGCGTGGCGAGATCGGCGAACGAGATCGAGCGGTCGGTGCCGGCAATGCGCACCACGCCTTCGGAGATTTCGAGGTCGCCGGCGCTGGCTTCCAGCGCCTGCGCCGCGATCTCCTTCAGCCTCGAACCAAGCTCGCGCGTGGCGCGTTCGACGCTGACGCCGCCCGAGGGAATCGAGGCCGAGCCGCCGGTGCCGAGGCCCGTTGCGATCTCGTCGGTGTCGCCCTGGTGGATGTGGACGCGCTCGGGCGCAACGCCGAACTGCTCGGCGACGATCTGCGCATAGGCGGTCTGGTGCCCCTGCCCGCTCGATTGCGTTCCGATCAGGACGGTGACGTCGCCATTGGGATCGAGCCGCACATTGGCGGTCTCCTCGCCCATGGTGCCGCACACCTCGACATAGCTCGCAAGGCCGATGCCGCGGATCAGGCCGTGCTTCTTGGCGAGCTTCGCGCGCTTCGGAAACTCCTTCCACTCGGCGATCTCCATCGCGCGCTTCAGATGCGCGGCGAAGTCGCCGGAATCGTAGACCTTGCCGGTGGCAGTCTTGTAGGGCAGCGCCTTCGGCTGGATGAAGTTCTTGCGGCGGACCGCATCCGGCGTCATGTCGAGCTTTCGCGCGCAGGCATCGACCAGGCGCTCGATGACATAGGCCGCCTCAGGCCGGCCCGCGCCGCGATAGGCATCGACAGGAACGCTGTTGGTGAAGATGGTGCGCACCCGGCAGTGGAAGGCCTGGATGTCATAGAGGCCCGGCAGCATGCCGGCGCCGCCATGCGGGATGTAGGGCCCGAAGGTCGACAGATACGCGCCCATGTCGCCCATCAGGTCGCAATCCATCGCCAGGAACTTGCCGTCCTCGGCGAGCGCCATCTTCGCGGTGGTGACGTTGTCGCGACCCTGCGCGTCGCCCATGAAATGCTCGGTGCGGTCGGCCGCCCATTTCACCGTCTTCTTCAGTTTCTTGGCCGCGACCGCCATCAGGGCGTATTCGCGGTACGGGAACAGCTTCGTGCCGAAGCCGCCGCCGACATCGGGACAGATCACCCGCATCTTGTCGGTGGGAATGTTAAGCACGTTCTGGCACAGGATGTCGCGCAGGCGGTGGCTGCCCTGGCTGCCGATGGTGAGCGTCAGGTGATCGCGCTTGGCATCGTATTCGCAGACGGCCGCGCGCGTCTCCATGAAGCTCGCGACCACGCGCGGATTGACGATCGAGATTTCGGCCACCGCATGCGCCTTGGCGAAGGCGGCTTCCGTCGCGGCCTTGTCGCCGATCGAGACGTCGAACAGCACGTTGCCGGGCTTGTCCGGCCAGACCTGCGGCGCACCTTTCTTCACGGCGTTGACGACGCCGGTCACGGCGGGCAACGGGCTCCATTTGACCTCGATCGCCTCGATCGCGTCGCGGGCCTGGTCGATGGTCTCGGCGACGACGAAGGCGATGGCATCGCCGACATGGCGCACCTCGTCCTTGGCGAGGATCGGGTAAGGCGGGCCGGTGAACGGATCGGTCTCGAGATTGAACAGGCAGGGCAGATTGCCGAGATCCGCAACGTCCTCGGCGGTCAGGATCAGCGCAACGCCGGGCAGCCCGCGGGCGCGGCCCGCATCGATGGTGTATTTGGCGTGCGCATGCGGCGAACGCAGCATCAAGCAGCGAAGCGCGGCCTGCGGCGCGTAATCGTCGGTATAGCGGCCCTTGCCGCGGATGAGCGCGTCATCCTCCTTGCGCAGCACGCTTTGGCCAACGCCGAACTTGATGGGAGCCGCCATTGTCTTTTCCCGTTCTCATGGTTGTTTTGCCGGCATATTGCCGTGGAAAAACTGGCAAGGCAAATGGCAATAGGCTGGCGGCCCGCAAGGACCTGCCCGGTGCTGGCCTGTAAGGGCAGTCGCATATGGACGCACCTCCCTTGTGGCCATCCTTCGAGACGCCCGCCGTTGGCGGGCCCTCGGGATGAGGACCGAGTGAGCGGCACTGGTTTCAACGCGCACCGATGCTGCTTAGCCTCATCCCTGAGCAGACCGCGAAGCGGTCGTCTCGAAGGACGAGGTGCGCATCGGGGCAGCGACGTCATGATCACGCGCTTTCCGTCGTCGTAGCAAAGATCGGCTGACCGGTGGCCGCTCACATCCCACCACGGCCCAACAGACTCCTCGCGTTATCTCTCAATCTCTCGAGGGCGCGTTTAGGCGCGACGGCGTCGATCTCGCCGCGCGTCAAGCCGATGTCCATCAGCTCCCTGTCGCTCAGATCATGCAAGGTGACTCGCTGGCCCTGGGCCCGCTGCAGAAGCGCACGCCAGGATCGCCTGAGCAGGCTTAAAACGATGGAGAGGTCGAGGCAACGCCTTGCGGCATCGATCTCAATTTCGGGTGAGATGTTCGTCAGTTGTGGTGGCATCGCACGCTCCTGCTGTTGTGCCGGCAGGGAGCGTGGCCAATGAAAAGGCCCCGTCCGATGCCGGCGGGGCCTGGTGGAAAAGATGTCGTCGTCGAATTCCTAGCGCACGACTCCTTCCACGGCCCAGCCGAAGCGGGTCATGTGGTTGAGGTTGATGGTGCGCGACGATTTGATCATGAGCCGCGAATACCACGGCAAGCACGCAAAATCAAGAGATGCGCGAAAGCGTGCTGCACCCTGAACGCGAACGTCGTGCTCGGCTATCCGCGCACCAGCGAGATCAGCCAGTTGCGGCCGAACAGGATGAGGACCGCGAGCGCGTAAACGATCGTGCCGCCGACGGCGAGCAGGACCAGCGTCAACTCGTCGTGGAAGTGCATCGAGGCGAGAGATGGAGCGCTGAAGCGCGCGATCAGCCAGAACGCGGTGGCCAGGATGAGGCCGGTCAGCAGGAATTTGGCGAGCGACATCAGCCAGGCGCGGTCCAGCACGAGGAAGCCCCGCCGCACGGCGAAGAACAGCACCAGCAACAGATTGGTCCAGACGCCGACGGCGGTTGCCAGCGCGAGGCCGATCTGCGCGAGCGATCCCATCAGGGCGACCTTCAGCGCGACGTTGACTGCTATGCCGGTCAGCGACGCACGAACCGGCGTCGCCGTATCCTTGCGCGCATAGAAGGTCGCGACCGCACTGCGGATCAGCACGAAAGGAATGAGGCCGATGGCGTAGGCTGCGAGCGTGCCGCCGGCGGCAACCGCATCGGCCTTCGAGAAGGCGCCGCGGGCGAACAGCGCGCGCATGATCTCGTCGGGCACGGTGAGGAAGGCCGCCACGAACGGGATCGAGAACAGCAGCGTGAAATCGAAGGCGCGACGCTGTGCCTTCATCGCGCCGTCCTGGTCGTTGGCTGTGATCCGCCGCGACATCTCCGGCAGCAGCACCGTGCCGATGGCGATGCCGATGACGCCGATCGGCAGCTGGTTGAGACGGTCGGCATAGTAGAGCGCCGACAGCGCGCCCGCAGGCAGGAACGTCGCAATGATGGTGTCGGCGAACAGCGCCACCTGCGTGCCCATCGAGCCCAGCGTCGCAGGTCCGAGCGCCTTGAAGAAGCCGCGGACGTCTTCGTCGAGCTTCAGCGGTGCAAAACGCGGCAGGCCACCATGACGGGCGAGATCGCCCGCCAGCAGGAAATATTGCAGGAAGCCCGAGATGAGCACGCCCCAGGCCGCGGCGTGGCCAGCGGTCGGAAACCACGCGGCAAGCGCCAGCGTCATCATCATCGCGACGTTGAGGAAGATCGACGCCGCCGCCGCGCTGGCGAAGCGCTGCATCACGTTGAGCATGCCGCCATAGAGCGTCACCAGCGTGATCAAGAGCAGATAGGGAAAGGTAATCCGCGTCAGCTCGATCGCGAGCTTGCGCTGCTCGGCGTCGTCAGAAAAGCCCGGTGCGAGGATGCTCATGGCCTGCGGCATGAACAGCCAGGCGACGACCAGCAGCACCACCTGCGAGGCCAGCAGCAACGTGAAGATGCGGTCGGCGAACAGGCTTGCCGCCGCCTCCCCCTTCTCGCCATGCACATGGGCATAGGCCGGCACCCAGGCCGCGTTGAAGGCGCCCTCGGCGAAGATCGCGCGGAAATGGTTGGGCAGCCGCAGCGCCACGAAAAAGGCGTCGGCGACGGGACCGGCGCCGAGGATCGCCGCGAGCATGATGTCGCGGGCAAATCCCGTCACCCGCGAGAGCAGCGTGTAGCCGCCAACCGTGAAGATGCGTCCGAGCATGCGTCTGTTCTAGAGCATGTCAGGAATAGGTCTAGGTGCAAACCACGGCGCAGGTACGCTCCCTACCCCGCTTGCGGGGAAGGGCTGGGGAGAGGGTTGTCTCAACAACGATGACTCCCCCAGAGGAGAGAACCCTCACCCGGCGCTTCGCGCCACCCTCTCCCGCAAGCGGGAGAGGGGAAGAAAGCAAGATCACCCCGCGAGCGCGCCGCGGACGGCGGCGATGATTCGCTCCTGGTCGGCTTCGGTCACATAGGCATGCATCGGCAGGCTGATCACGTCCCGCGACAGGCTCTCACAACCCGGCAGCCCGCCTTCCGCGACCGGATATTGCTTGTAGGCGGTCTGCTGATGCATCGACTTGCCGTAATAGATCGCGGTCGGCACGCCTTGGGCTTTCAGCGCGGCGGCAAAGCCGTCGCGGTCGGTCCCCTCGGGCAGACGGATGGTGTACTGCGCCCAGACCGAGGTATTGCCGGAGCTGACGCGCGGCACGCTGACCACATTGGACAGACCGCGCTCATAGCGCTCCGCGACCTTGTTGCGGGCGGCGATCTCGTCGTCAAAGATCTTCAGCTTCTCGATCAGGACCGCAGCCTGCATGGTGTCGATCCGGCCGGTCAGGCCGAGGCGGACGTTGTCGTATTTGTCCACGCCCTGCCCGTGCACGCGGATGCTGCGCAGCGTGGCCGCGAGCTCGTCGTCATCGGTGAAGATCGCGCCGCCGTCGCCAAAGCAGCCGAGCGGTTTTGCCGGGAAGAAGCTGGTCGCCGTGGCATGCGCGAGCGTACCGAGCTTGCGGCCCTTGTAGCTCGCGCCAAACGCCTGCGCGGCGTCGTCGAGCACGAACAGGCCCTCGGCCTTGGCGATCTCGGCGATGGAATCATGATCGGCCGGCTGGCCGAACAGGTCGACCGGAATCACCGCGACGGGCTTGAGGCCGGCCTTGCGAGCGGTCGCGATGCCGCGCTTCAGCGACTCCGGGCTCATGTTGAAGGTCGCCTCGTCCACGTCGACATAGACAGGCGTCGCGCCGGTCCGCGCCACCGGCGAGGCGGTCGCGATGAAGGTGAAGGATGGACACAGCACGGCATCGCCGGGCCCAACATTCTTCGCCATCATCACCATCAGGATCGCGTCGGTGCCGCTGGCGCAGCCGATCACGTGCTTGGCGCCGCAATAGGCCGCGAGCTGCTTCTCGAGCTCGAAGACCTCGGGTCCGTTCACGAACTGGCAGTGGTCGAGCACGCGCTTGACGGCTGCATCGAGCGAGGCCCCGAGCCGGCGCCGCTGCGCGCCGACGTCGATGAAGGGAATGGGATCGGAACGCAGATGCTGGTTCATAGTCTGGTTCTTGGCGCCTTGTGACGTTTGAGCGGTCGACATGGAAAGGGATCAGCCGGCGACGCGGCGCGGAGCCTTGCGGACAGGCGCCGTCGCCGCAGGCCGCGACGGCGTTTCGAGACATTGCGTGGCGATCTCGAGGCTGGCGACGCCTTCATCGCCCGTTACGGCCGGCGTATCGCCGTGGCGTACCGCCTTGAGGAACGCGATCAGCTCGGCGCGCAGCGGCTCATCGTGGCCGACCGGCAGATGCCGCATCGAGTAGCTGCCGTCGGGCTTGAAGCCGAAGCACTCGGTGACCTGGCGCGTGAGCAGATCGCCCATGACATATTTGCCGCGCGTGGCGACCGTGACGCTGCGCGCCTTGAACGGCGTCAGCCAGTTGGTGTTGATGTGGGCGAGCACGCCGTTGGCGGTGCGGAACTGCAGGAGCGCGATGTCCTCGCGCTCGGCGACGGCGCTCGACAATTGCGGCTGCACTTCGACGATGTCGGATTCGGTGAACCAGCGGATCAGATCGATGTCGTGCACCGCAAGGTCGATGACGACGCCGACATTGGACATGCGCGGCGGAAACGGGCCGACGCGCGTGATGGCGATGGAGAGAATGTCCTCGCCCGCGATGGCCTGCTTGACCGCGGCGACCGCCGGATTGAAGCGCTCGACATGGCCGACCATCAGCGTCACGCCGGCCTTCTGCGCCGCGGCGACGATCTCGCGGCCCTCTTGCACGGTGGAGGCGATCGGCTTCTCGACCAGCACGTGGATGTTCTTGGCGATGCAGGCGAGCGCGACCTCGTGATGCAGATGGGTGGGCGCGGCGATGGTCACGGCGTCGACGCCTTCGGCGAGGAGCTGGTCGAGCGTCTCGAAGCTTTCGCAACCGGCAAGCTCCGTTGCCCGCGCGCGATGTGCCGCCGAGGGATCGACGACGCCGACGAGGCTGACGCCGGGTAGACCCGCAAGCACGCGCGCGTGGTTGCTGCCCATCACGCCGGCGCCAATGACGCCGACGCGCAAGCCGGCCTTCGCCGGTGCAGATCCTTTGGAACTCATCTGAGCAAACCCCGATTCAACCCAAATCCCCGGCGCCTCTCCTAGCACGGCCGCCACATTTGTGGCGAATGCGGACTTGGGACCCCGGACACGATTTGATTCAAAAAGTTACACGTTCCCCGGGCCTTAAGCCGCAAAACATACCGTCTTTCCGGCCCGGGTCACATGATTCGGAGCTTGCTGGTTACGACCTTTGATAGTCGTCTTCAATCCGGATGATGTCGTCTTCCCCCAGATAAGAGCCGGTCTGGACCTCGATCAGCTCCAGCTGGATCTTGCCGGGGTTCTCCATCCGGTGGACGGCGCCCATCGGGATGTAGATCGACTCGTTCTCGTGCACCGTCTTCACGGCCTCGTTGACGGTGACCTGGGCCGTGCCCCGCACCACGATCCAGTGCTCGGCGCGATGATGGTGCTTCTGCAGCGACAGTCGCCCGCCCGGCTTCACCACGATACGCTTGACCTGGTGACGCTCGCCATTGTCGACGGACTGATAGCTGCCCCAGGGCCGGTGCACCTTGAGATGCTCCTCGGTGACCTTCGGCGCGACCGCCTTCAGCTTGGTCACCAGGCGCTTCAGGCCGTTGGCATCCTTCTGGCGCGAGACCAGGATCGCGTCCGCGGTGGCGACCACGACGAGATCGTCGACGCCTTCGAGCGCGACCAGCGCGGCATCGGTGGTGACGTTGCAGTTGCGGGAGTCCTCGAACACGGCGGTGCCGTGGGCCGCATTGCCCTGCGCGTCCTTCTCCGACAGCTCCCACACAGCGAGCCAGGAGCCGACGTCGGACCAGCCGCACGACACCGGCACCACGGCCGCGCGCGCGGTCTTCTCCATCACCGCATAGTCGATCGAGATCGCCTTCGCCGCGCCGAACGCCTCCGGCTCCAGCGTGACGAAGCCGAGATCGCGGCCGGCATTGTTGACGGCGCTGGCGACGGCCTCGACGCTCGCCGCATCGACCTTGCGGTATTCGTCGAGCAGCACGGCGGCCGGGAACATGAAGTTGCCGCTGTTCCAGAGATAGCCCGAATTGACGTAGTCGGACGCCTTCACCGCGTCCGGCTTCTCGACGAAGCGCGCAACCGCATGCACCTCGCCGGAAATCACCTCACCCGGATTGATGTAGCCGTATTCGGTCGCCGGCCGCTCCGGCTTGACGCCGAAGGTGACGATGCGCCCGGCGCGCGCGGCGGTGAGGCCCTCGCGGCAGGCGGCGACGAAGGCGGCATTGTCCTGCACCACGTGGTCGGCGGCGAGCGCGAGCACGATCGCTTCACTGTCGCGGTTCTGCGCGAACACCGCGCCCGCCGCGATCGCGGGCCCGGAATCGCGCCGCATCGGCTCGAGGATCACGTCCGCCTCGATGCCGATTTCGGCGAGCTGCTCCAGCACCATGAAGCGATAGGACGCATTGGTGATGACGATCGGACGATCGAACAGCGAGGGATCGGACACGCGCAGCAGCGTGTCCTGGAATGTCGAGCGCGTGCCGAACAGCGGCAGGAACTGCTTGGGGCGAACCTCGCGCGAAGCGGGCCACAGCCGCGTGCCGGCACCGCCGCACATGATCAGGGGGATTATGCGTTTGTCCATCGTGATCTCAAACCTTGAAGTAGTCCCGATACCAGGTGACGAAATTATGAACCCCATGCTCGATCGGCGTTGACGGTGCAAAGCCGGTGTCGCGCATCAGATCCTCGACATCCGCGAACGTTTCCCGCACATCTCCCGGCTGCATCGGCAGCAATTCTTTGATCGCCGTCCGGCCCAGCTCCCGCTCCAGAAGACCGACGACGTGCATCAGCTCCTCCGGATGGTGGTTGCCGACATTGTAGAGCTTAAACGGCGCATTTGCGGCAGCCGGATCGTCCGTGGGCACAAGATCGATCAGCTTCGATACGACGCGGGTCACATCATCGATATAGGTGAAGTCGCGGCGCATCTCGCCATGGTTGAACAGCCGGATCGGCTTGCCCGCCACGATGGCGTTCGCGAACAGAAACATGGCCATGTCGGGCCGGCCCCACGGGCCGTAAATGGTAAAGAAGCGCAGCCCCGTGACCGGCAGGCGGTAGAGATGGCTGTAGGACTGCGCCATCACCTCGTTCGCCTTCTTGGTCGCGGCATAGAAGCTCACGGGACGATCGGTGCGGTCCGCAACCGCAAATGGCAGTTTTGTGTTGGCGCCGTAAACGGAGGATGACGAGGCGTAGACGAGATGACGACAGCCGTTGTTGCGGCAGCCCTCCAGCACGTTGAGAAAGCCGTGGAGATTGGAATCGGCATAGGCGTGCGGCTGCTCGATCGAGTAGCGCACGCCGGCCTGCGCCGCCAGATGCACGACTTTGGCAAAACGATGTTCGGCAAACAGCGCCGCCATCGCCTCGCGGTCGGCGAGGTCGGCCTCGACGAAGGAGAAGCGGGAGTCTCCCCTGAGCAGCGCCAGGCGCGCCTTCTTCAGCGCCGGATCGTAATAGCTGTTGAGATTGTCGAGCCCGACGACGGGACGGCCTTCGCCCAGGAGCTGCCGGGCGACGTGAAAGCCGATGAATCCGGCGGCACCCGTGACCAAAATCGCCTGATCCGTCATCCTGTTCCCTGGGGATCCCTCGCCCGGTCCTGTTTAGCCGCCAGCTCGATCGGGTCGCAATAGGCTCGCCGCGCCCTCACAACACCCCAACGACGGCTATTGCAAGATCGGCGCCAAGACCATACCAAAGCGGCCGAATTCGGCGCCTCGCGTCGGGTTGCCTCAAATCTTCGCAAACCCTGTCCATGCGGGCGAGATGCGCCGAATCCTGTTGTCGACGGCCAAGATCATGATTTCCGCGGCGCTGCTCTATCTGGCGCTGCGCAAGGTGGACCTGTCCGAATTGTTTTCGCGCTTCACCGTCACCAGCCTGTTCTGGATCGGCGTCGCGATCGCGGTTGCGTTCCTGCAGATCTTCGTCGGCGTGCTGCGCTGGCGCCAGATCAGCGCCGTCTGCGGCGCACCGCTCGAGCTCAGCCGCGCCATGCGCTACAACGTGATCGGCTCGTTCTTCAACCAGACCCTGCCGTCGGCGATCGGCGGCGATGCGGTCCGGCTGTGGCTGGTCGCGCGCGCCGGCGCCGGCTGGCGTGCGGCGACCTACTCGATCTTCGTCGACCGTGCGATCGGCCTGATCGCGCTCGCGGTTCTCATCGTCGCCAGCCTGCCCTGGAGCTACACGCTCATCACCGATCCGCACGGGCGCTCGGCGCTGCTGCTCATCGACCTCGTGGCGCTCGCCGGCGGCCTCGGCTTCCTGATCTTCGGCGCGCTGAAATGGCCCTGGCTGAAGACCTGGTGGGGCACGCATCACATTCACGCCTGCGCGGTGATCGCCAATCGCGTGATCTTCAGCCGCACCCGCGGGCCGATCGTCGCGATCCTGTCGGTCCTCGTTCACGTGCTGGCCGTCGTCATCGCCTGGTGCGTCGTGCGGTCGATTGCGGCCCCGGTTCGCTTCAGCGACGTCTTTCTGCTGGTGCCGCCGGTGATGCTGATCACGATGATGCCGATCTCGATCGCCGGCTGGGGCGTGCGCGAAGCCACGATGAGCCTTGCGTTCGGCTTCGCGGGACTTGCCGCCAACGAGGGCGTCAACGTCTCGCTGCTGTTCGGCGCCGTGTACTTCATCGTCGGCGCAGTCGGCGGCCTGGTCTGGATCCTCAGCGCGGAGAAGGCCGCGCAAGGCTCGGCCCCGATCGGAGTGCCGGAGTGAGCTCGACCACCGAAGCGCTCGCCGGCGCGCCCGTGCTGCTTGCCGTTGCGACCGCCGCGCTGATCTCGGCGCTCGTCACCTGGACCAGCCGTCCCCTGCTCCAGCGCTACGCACTGGCGCGACCGAACGCGCGGTCCTCACATCGCATCCCGACCCCGCAGGGCGCGGGCATCGCGGTGATCGCCGCGACCCTGATCGTCGCCTCGTTCTGGGCCGTCTGGGCGAACGTCGCCATCCCGCCGGTACTGATCGGCGCGACGGTGCTGATCGCGCTGGTCGGGTTTGCCGACGACATAAAGTCGCTGCCGGTGATCGTGCGGCTGGTGCTGCAGGCAGCCTGCGTCGGCGCCGTGGTGTTCACCGCGCCGGAGACCGCGCGCATCGTGACGGCGCTGCCGCTTGCGCTCGAGCGCGGCCTCATCGTCCTTGCCGGCGTCTGGTTCGTGAACCTCGTCAACTTCATGGACGGGCTCGACCTGATGACGGTGGCGGAAGTCGTGCCGGTCACCGCGGCACTGCTGCTGCTGGGAATGCTCGGGGATCTCTCGTGGCCGGCCGCACTGATCGCCGCCGCGCTGTGCGGCGCCATGCTCGGCTTTGCGCCGTTCAACCGTCCGGTCGCAAGGGTCTTCCTGGGCGATGTCGGCAGCCTGCCGATCGGCCTCTTGCTCGGCTGGTGCCTGCTGGAGCTTGCCTTCCGGGGGCAGCCGGCCGCAGCGCTGCTGTTGCCCGCCTATTATCTTGCGGATTCCACCATCACGCTGTTCCGGCGCATCATCAGGCGCGAACCGTTCTGGTCGGCACACCGCACGCACTTTTATCAGCGTGCAACCGACAACGGATTTACGGTGAAGCGGGCGGTCGGCGAGGCATTCGCGCTCAATCTCGTGCTGGCATTGCTCGCCATCGCCACCGTTCGCGCCGGTTCGACGACGATCACGATCGTCTCCCTGCTCGCCGGCGCGGGCGCGGTCGGATTCGTGCTGCGCCGTTTCTCCCGGCCTCAGGGCTGATCCGAGACCGCCAGGCGCAGGCCCTCCTCGAGGGTGACCTGCGGCTGCCAGCCGGTTGCGATCGCCTTCGAAATGTCGAGCTCGAGCGAGCCGATCAGGCCGTCATGCATATCCTGACGGCCCATCATGCGGAGGACCGCGCCGAGCAGCTCTGGCGGCATGCGGAACAGCCGGCTGCTCTTGCCGGAGGCTCGCGCCAGACATGCGATGAATTCAGGCGTCGAGACCCGCTCCCGGTCGGCCAACAGGAAAATCTCGAAATTGCTCCCCGGGTCGGGATGGCCGAGGCGGTGCAGGATGAACGACGACAGATTCTGCACGGAGAGAAAGTTGCGGCGATTGCGGATTGCCGCGAACGGCAGCGGCAGTCCCAGCCTCACCGCCCGTGCCAGCAGCGGGAAATTGCCCTTGGCGCCCGCGCCATAGATGAGCGGCGGCCTGATCACCGAGATCTTCATTTTGCTGTCGCGCGCCAGCGCGCTCAAGCCCGCCTCGGCCTCCGCCTTGGACGTGCCATAGAGGCCACGCGGCGTCGGAACATCGCTCTCGCGGAACGGCGCGCGGCCTTCATTGGTGCGGCCGTGAACGAGAACGGTGCTGATGAAGATGAACTGGCGCACGCCGGCCGTCGCCGCGGAGCGCGCCAGATGCAGCGTGCCGTCGACATTGACGTCGCGGTAGAGCTGGACCGCGTGTTCATCGTTCTTGTAGTGCACGCGCGCGGCGAGATGGATGACGGCGTCGACGCCTTCAAGCGCGGCCTGCCAGTCGGTTTCGGGGCCGATCGATCCGATCGGAACCTCGCCGTCGGTCCCATCCGCGCGGCGCACCGCGCGGCGGACCGACCACCCTGCCCGCGTCAGCGCAGGCACGATATGGCGGCCGAGGAAGCCGCTCGCCCCCGTCACCAGCGCGAGCGGCTTGGTCTCGCTCATCGTTGCTCCACCAGAACCGCGTTGCCCGACAATTCGCAGGCCGGAGCGGCACAGGCGACGATCCTGCCTCGACGCTGCATGGTCAGGCCGCCGTCGACCCGAATTCGGGCACCGCATCCTTCAGGATGGTCCTGATGGTGGCGCGATCGTCGCGGGCGATCGCCTGCTCCAGCGCAGCAATCCATTTGCGCAGCGTCTGCATCGGCGGCTCGTTCGGCTGCGCGGCCATGATGCCGGGCACGCCGATCTCGCGGGTCGGCTCCTCGGAAGCGAACAGGATCTCGTGCAGCCGCTCGCCCGGCCGCATGCCGGTGAACACGATATCGATGTCGTAGCCCGGCTGCAGTCCGGAAAGACGGATCATGCGCTCGGCGAGATCGACGATCTTTACCGGCTGGCCCATGTTGAGCACGTAGACCGAGACGTCAGGGCGCTGCGTTCCGAGCGCGTGCGTGGCCGCGGTGATGACGAGATCGCAGGCCTCGCGGATGGTCATGAAGTAGCGGACCATGTCGGGATGCGTCACCGTCACCGGGCCGCCGGCCTCGATCTGCGCCTTGAACTTCGGCACCACCGAGCCGTTCGAGGCCAGCACGTTGCCGAACCGGACCGAGATCAGCCGCATCGGCGGCTTGGCGGCGCCGCTGCCTGCGGCGAGCTCGTGATCGAGCGCCTGGCAGTACATCTCCGCAAAGCGCTTGGTCAGGCCGAGCATCGACACCGGCTCGATCGCCTTGTCGGTCGAGATCATCACCATCGCCCCGGCGCCGGCCGCCACGGCGGCATCCGCAACGTTGATCGAGCCGAAGATGTTGGTCTTGACGCCTTCGCTCCAGTCGCGTTCGAGGATCGGAACGTGCTTGAGCGCCGCGGCGTGGAACACGATGTCCGGCTTGAACTCCGCCATCAGCCGCATGATGCGCTCGCGGTCGCGAATGTCGGCGATCCGCCCTTCGATCTCGGCTGTCGCCCCCCGCGCGGCGAGCGCTTCCGTGATCGCGTAGAGCGCCGGCTCGGAGTTTTCCACGATCAGGAGCCGCGCGGCGCCGAAGGCGACGACGCGCTCGCAGATTTCTGCACCGATCGAGCCGCCGCCGCCGGTAACGATGACGGCCTTGCCCCTGATCAGCGCTTCCAGGCGTCCATAGTCGATCGTCTCGCTCGGCCGCAGCAGGAGGTCCTCGACCGCGACCGCGGTGAGCCGAGGCGTGTCGCCGCTCTCCAGCGAGGGCATGCGGTTGACGATCACTCCCAGCTTGCGCGCCCGCATCAGGATCGATTCGGGGTGTGCTTCCGGCTCGAATGCCGACGGTGTCATGATGAGGCGCGCGATCGCCTTGTTGCGCTTGGCGAAGTCCGCGATGACGTCCTCGACGTCGTCGATGCCGCCCAGCACCGGCAGGTTCCGGATGAACTGGCCGCGATCCGCCATCGAGGGCGACAATACGCCGACGGGCCAGATGTGCTTGATGGCCCCGCTCTCGATGCCGCGCAGCAGCACCTCCGCGTCCGCGGCGCGGCCGATCAGCAGCGTCGGGGCGGCATCGTTGCCCTTCGCGTGACGCCGCACCCGCGTATAGCGGAAGTAGCGATAGGCCATGCGCAGCGCACTGAGGAAGGCGATCTCCAGGAACCAGTAGAGAACGATCGTCACCTTGCCGAGGAAAAAGGCGCCGCGGACGTTGGGAGCGACGAAGATGTAGTCGAGCACGAGCAGGGCAACGGTGAGCACGGTCGCCGCGCGGATGATGTTCAGCGCATCCGGCAGCGAGATGAAGCGCCACTTCGTCGTGGTCAGGTTCAAGACGAAGAACACGACGACGCTGAAGGCAAGAAAATAGGGCAGGATCTGGAACAGCAGCGGCAAGCGCTCGAAGAAGTCTTCGCCACCCTCGAATCGCAGATAGAAGGCGGCAAAAAGCGCGGCCGTGGTCGCCAGCAGGTCGTGGAGCGCGATCAGGAAATTGCGCGAGGTAAGATGCGAAAGACGCGTCATCCGCCGACCGATAAAGACCCAGTTAGATGCAACCTGACCGCGCTGATAACCCATCTGGACAAGACTTGCCAGCCGCGCGACCGCTCAGGAACCGGCTTCCCTCATCTTCGCCTCGGCCTGTTGTGCCCGGATCACCATGCCGCCGGCAACGCCGACGCCGATGACGTACATCCAACCCTCGTGGAAGTCGAACAGATGCGAGTTGAACAGCGAGGTGAAGACGTTCTGCACCACGACCAGGAACCCGATCCAATTGGCTAGCCCGTCGCCGCGAAACAACAGCAGATGCAGGATCCAGATCGTGTAGAGAACGGCGACGCCGATAAGACCCCATTGCACGGCAACATTCAACGTCTGATTGTGGGGGTTGCCGATCACTTCGGCTGACGCCTTGTGCTGACTGCCGGGCGTCGCGACGCGCTCGAACAATCCGCGCGTCGAGCCCGTGCCGTGTCCCGCGATCGGCGCCTCCGCGAAGAAACCGAGCGACTTTCGCCAGAATTCGAGCCGCAGGCCCAGCGAGGTCGGCTCGCCCCGCTCCATATAGCGCGTGTAGTCGTCCGTAAACCTCTCGGCAGTATGGCGCAAATGCGGCGAGACCTGCCAGGCGAGAAAGGCGCCGGCGAGCAGCGCGGCGGCGACGATCGCAATGCTGCGCCACCTGAGGTGAAGCAACGCGAACACGCCGAACATGATCGGAATGGTGACGAGCGCGGTGCGCGACACCACCACGAAGGCCATGTTGACGAAAAAGCTGAGCGCAAGCGCCGTGAGCAGGGCGGCGAACCAATATCGCTTCTCCCGCAGCAGCATCACGATCGGATAGGCGAGCGCGACCGCGCAGAGCGCGAATTCCTGGCTCTGGTCGATGTAGTTCTTGACGAAGATGCCGCGCTCCGCCGGATCGGTCTTGAGCGCAAGATTGGGATAGAATGCGACCAGCCACGACATCACCGACAACAGGGCGCAGGACACCAGGAAGGCGACGAAGACCCACCAGCCGCGCGGCGAGCGCTCGAAATGATAGAGCAGGACCGGCAGCACGAGCAGCTTGACGGTCGGATTGACCGCATAGAAGCGTGCGCCCCAGGCCGCATCCGACCACAGCGTCCCCACCAGCGCGAGCAGCACCAGCGCGATCGGCGCCACACAGATCGGACGTTTCAGCGATTGCAGGAAGGCGCGAACGTCGAGGTACGGCACCATGCAGAGCAGCATCAGCGCGTTGAATATCCCCGCAAGCGACGTCGACCAGGGCAGCGACGCCGCGGTCAGGATCGCAAACAGGTCGACTGTCTCGCGCCAGGCCGCCGGACTGCGCAGGCGCCGCCGCAACATCTGGCCGGGAGTCTCGCCGGCAAGCGCCGTCACTTGCCGCCTCCCCGGGCGCGATGAACCAGCGCCGTGGTGCTGAAGCCCTGGAGGATGTCGACCAGCACGACCACCCCGCCCGCGGCCTCGACCACCTCGTGGCCGACGACCTGCTCGCGGGTGTAGTCGCCGCCCTTCACCAGCACCCCGGGCTTGATCCTGGTGATCAGGTCGATCGGCGTGTCCTCCGCGAAGATGACGACGAGATCGACGGCCTCCAGCGCGGCGAGCACCTCGGCGCGCGCGCGCTCGTCCTGCACCGGACGATCGGCGCCCTTCAGCCGCCGCACCGAGGCGTCACTGTTGAGCCCCACAATCAGGCGGTCGCAGGCAGCGCGCGCCGCGGTCAGCACCTTGACGTGTCCGGGATGAAGGATGTCGAAACAGCCATTGGTGAAGCCGACGCGCTGGCCCTGCCGCTTCCAGTCGGCGAGCTGGGCATCGAGCGCAGCCGGATCGAGCACGATCTTCTCCTCGGCCGCGAGAGTGGCATGCGGCAGGATCTTTCGGCGCAGCTCGGCCGCGCTCACGCTGGCGGTGCCCTGCTTGCCGACGGCGACGGCGGCGGCGGCATTGGCCACGCGCAGCGCCGTATCCCAGTCCGCGCCGGCCGCAAGCGATACCGCGAGCGCGGCGGCGACGGTGTCACCGGCACCGGAGACGTCGCGCACCTTCACCGGGAAGGCCGGAACGTGCACGGCCGCGCCATTGCGCGGCACCAGCGTCATGCCGTGCTCGCCCTGCGTGACCAGGATCGCCCCGCAATCGGCGAGCCGCATCACGTCCTCGCTGGCCTCGACGATGCTCTGCACCGTCTCGGCACGGCTGCGGGTCGCCTCCGAGAATTCCTTGCGATTGGGCGTGAGCAGCGTGGCGCCGCGATAGATCGCCCAGTTCAGGCTCTTGGGATCGACCACCACGGGCTTGCCGAGCTTTCGCGCAGCGTCGATGGTGTGGCGGATCACGCGCGCGGTCAGCACGCCCTTGGCGTAGTCGGACAACAGCACGATGTCGGCGCGCGCGATCTGCGGCAGGATCGCGTCGATCAGTTTCGTTTCGATGTCATCGGAAGCAGGCGCCGCGTGCTCCCAATCCGCGCGCAGCATGTGCGTGGAAAAATGCTCTGAGACGAAGCGGGCTTTTCGCGTGGTCGGCCGCGAGGGATCGCATACCAGCACGCTCTCGATACCGGCTTGCTCACCCAGCGCCGATGCCAGCCGCCTGCCCGCATCGTCCTCGCCGACGAGGCCGACGAAGATGCAGCGCGCGCCGAGCGACGCGACATTGCGCGCGACGTTGCCGGCGCCGCCGATGTGAATCTCGCTGCGCTGGGCGGCGATGACCGGCGTCGGCGCTTCCGGCGAGATCCGCGACACCTCGCCATAGACGAACTCGTCCAGCATGATGTCGCCGATGCAAAGCACCGTGCGGCCTGAGATCGTTTGCGCGAGGGCGTCGAAATCGAGAATGGGGGTCGCCATGATCAAAGGCCTCAGCGGAAGCGGTCGGGCCGGTCGAGATAATCCCCGACATAGGCTTTGACCGCGTCCTCGAGCGTCGTGAAGCCGCCGTTGTAGCCGGCGCGGCAGAGGCGATCGACCTCGCTCTGGGTGAAGTACTGATAGCTGCTGCGGATGCTCTCGGGCATGTCGATGTACTCGATGTTGGGCCCGGTGCCGAGCGCGGCGTAGGCAGCCAGCATCAGATCCCTGAAGCTGCGCGCCTTGCCGGTGCCGACGTTGAACAGGCCGGACACCGACGGCGTCGCCAGCAGCCACATGACCACGCGCACGACGTCGTCGACATAGATGAAATCGCGGCGCTGGTCGCCGTCTTCGATGCCCTCGCGATGGGACTTGAACAGCTGCACGACGCGGCCTGCCCTCACGTCGTCGAAGCGCCGCGCCAGCACGCTCATCATCGAGCCCTTGTGGTATTCGTTGGGGCCGAACACGTTGAAGAATTTCAGCCCGGCCCATTGCGGCGGCAGCGGATCGCCGTTCGCCACGCGCGCTGCGACCGCGAGATCGAACATGTGCTTGCTCCAGCCGTAGAGATTCATCGGCCGCAACTTTCTCAGTGCCGGTAGCGACGCGTCATCGCCAAAGCCGGCCTCGCCGTCGCCATAGGTCGCCGCCGAGGATGCATAGATGAACGGCACCGCGTTCATCGTGCACCAGTCCAGCAGGCGCATCGACAGGCGGAAATTGGTCTCGAACACGAGGTCGCCGTCGGTCGCGGTGGTCGCGGAGATCGCCCCGAGATGGATCATGGCCTCTAGCTTGCGGCCCTTCAGCCATTCGGGCAGCTCGGCCGGGGGAACGATATCCACAAGCTGCCGCTTGGCGAGGTTGCGCCACTTGCCCTCGGTGCCGAGCAGGTCGCAGACCACGACGTCGCTGCGGCCGGCCTCGTTCAGCGCGGCCACGACATTCGATCCGATAAAACCGGCCCCGCCGGTCACCAGCAACATTCCAACTACCTGCCCGATTTTCTTAGTGCCCGGTCCTGCCGTAGCGCATGATCCGCCAAAGTGTAAGCGGTTTTGGGATCGTCGCTTCTGCCGGCTTTACCTGCCGGCCGGGAGCGGCTACCGAACCGCCAACATCAGCACGTCGCCGGTCCTAATTAACGAATGAATATTGATTCGCAATTTGTTGGAGATGCAGACCGGAGCGACACTCGCCCGATCCTGATCATTCCCTACATGTGGATCGGCGATTTCGTGCGGAATCATACCGTCGTGCGGGTCCTGAAGGAGCGCTGGCCGAACCGGCCGGTCGATCTCCTGACCACGTCGCTGTGCGCCCCGCTGATCGATTACATGCCCGGCGTGCGCGCCGGCATCGTCTGGGACCTGCCGCGCAGCCGGCTCGCAATTGGCCGCCAGTTCGGCCTGGCAGAGCTCCTTCGGAAACGGAATTACGGTACCGCCCTGGTGCTGCCCCGGACCTGGAAGGCGGCGATCGCGCCGACGCTGGCCGGTATTCCTGAACGGGTCGGCTTCGTCGGCGAGTTTCGGTTCGGCCTGATCAACCGCTGGCGCTGGGGCGAGAAGAAATTGCCCCGCTTCATCGACAAGAACGCCGCCCTGGCCCAGCCCGACGGCGCCCCCCTCCCTCCGGAATGGCCGGTGCCGCAACTGCGGGTCCCGGCCGAGGAGATCGTCCGCTGGCGCGAGGCCAACGGCCTCGGCGCCGGAGCCGCCGTGGCGCTCGCCCCGGGCTCGGTCGGGGTCTCAAAACGCTGGACCTACTATCCCGAGGCTGCCCGGCTCCTGGTCGAGCGTGGCCTGGAGGTCTGGGTGGTCGGCGGCCCCGCCGAAAAGGGCCTCGCCCGGGAGATCGTCGCCGCGGGCGGCCCGGGGGTCCGGGACCTCACCGGCACCGATCTGCGCAACGGCGTCCTCGCCATGGCCGCCGCCGGCGTCGCCATCTCCAACGATTCCGGCCTGATGCACATCGCCGCCGCCCTCGACACGCCCACCATGGGCATTTTCGGCCCCACCAGCCCCTACCTCTGGGCCCCCCTCAACCGCCTTGCGGCAACGGTGGTGCAGGACAAGGAAATGCTGCCCTGCCAGCCCTGCCAGAGCACGATCTGCAAGATGAACGACCACCGCTGCATGCGGGATCTCGCGGCGAGCGAGGTGGTGGGGATTGCGCAGCGGGTGCTGATGGAGGCAGGGGCGAAGGCACTAACCTGAGGCAATCGAGGCTCGCGCGATGGTGGCATCATGCCAGTGTTTTGCCCGACAAGTCAAAATGTAATTCGAAAAATCCGCAATAGATCGAGCTCTCAGCCAAGGCATTGATTTTGCTGACCCCGGCTACTGTGCATGGGGTTGTTTTCGCGATTTATGTTTGCAGCGCCTCAGAGCAGCGGCCGATAGACCTCGCCGATCCGCGCCGCTTCGGCATCGAGGCTGAACTTCTCGAGCACCCGCGCCCGCCCGCGCTCGCCCATGGCAGTCGCCGCAGCCACATCGCGCATCAACGGCTCGACCGCGGCGGCGAGCGCATCAGCATCGCCGGTCGGAACCAGCACGCCGGTGACACCATCCTCGACCACCAGCTCAGCCGCGCCGGCGCGTGCGGCGACGAGCGCACTTCCCGCCGCCATCGCCTCGATCAGCGTCAATCCAAAACCTTCGTTGCGTGAGGTGAAGGCGTAGATCGTCAACCGCTGATACCAGCGCTGCACCGCCTCGATCGGCAGTTCGCCGGTGATGACGATGCGCGATTGCAGCTTGGCGGCTTCGATGCGCTTCTTCAGGTCGTTGGCAAAGGGCGTCTGCTCGGCCGTCACCTGCCCGACGATGACGGCGGTGAAATCCGGATAGCGCGGCAGCAGGCGGCACATCGCATCGACGAACACGTCGGTGCCCTTCTGCGCGCGCACGCGGCCGAAGCAGCCGATGGCGTAGCGGCCCGGCAGCGCGGCTTCCGCGAACGCCGCAGCGCGATCGGTCGGCGGCGCATAGACATCGGTGTCGACACCGTGCGGAATCACCGTCGCCTTCACCTTCAGGAACGAGGCCGAGATGTCGCTCGTTGCGATGACCGCGTCCATGCACCGGATCAGCCAGCGCGTGATCCAGCTGTGATGCCGCTGCGCCGCCGAGGTGAACACCAGTTTCAGCGGCCAGCCGAGCGCGCGCAACGCGACGCCTGCGATCATCTCGTTGTTGCGGCGCGCATGCCAGATCAGGGGCCGCTTGCGGCGCCACAACTTCAGAAAATCGGCAACGCTCAGCCGCGCGATCCCCTCCGGCGCGTCCGAGCCGAACCAGGCCGCGCGGTACAGTTTCGCCAGCCGCGGCGCCACCATCCGGTTGGTCGCGGTGACCCCGGAATAGCGCCTGTGCAGATTTGGCACGATCAATTCGAGATCGCCGGGGAAACTCGCCACGTCACACTCCATTTCGCAAAGTCCCTATACGCAACATTAAGCATAGTGACCAGTTCAGCCGCGCCGATACCCCCTCTTCACCACGCGAGCGCTAGTTTGCGCGTTGATCGAAGACGGGTGAGATCATGACTGTGCTAGTCACCGGCGGCGCCGGCTACATCGGAAGTCACACGGTCCTGGCGCTGGCGGAAGCCGGCGAGGACGTCGTCGTGATCGACGACCTGTCTACCGGCTTCTCCGCTTACCTGCCCGAAGGCGTGCCGCTGTTCATCGGCGATGCCGGCGATGAAAATCTGCTCGAAGGCGTGATCGCCCAGCACAACGTCGAGAGCATCATCCATTTCGCCGGCTCGGTCGTCGTGCCGGATTCGATGCGCGATCCACTCGGCTACTACCGCAACAATTTCACGACCGCGCGCAACCTGCTCAACGTCGCGGTTAAGCGCGGCATCGGTCGTTTCATCTTCTCTTCGACCGCCGCCGTCTACGGCAATCCGGACCAGGTGCCGGTGCCCGAGCACGCGCCGACGCGGCCGCTGTCGCCCTACGGCTCCTCGAAGCTGATGACCGAGATCATGCTGCACGACGTCGCAGCGGCCTACGGTATGCAGTACGTGACGCTGCGTTACTTCAACGTCGCCGGCGCCGACCCGCAGGCGCGCATCGGGCTCGCCACCGTCGGCGCCACGCATCTGCTCAAGATCGCGGTGGAAGCCGCGACCGGCCAGCGCGCCAAGATCGACGTCTTCGGCACCGACTATCCGACCCCGGACGGCAGCTGCATCCGCGACTTCATCCACGTCACGGACCTCTCGCAGGCCCACAGGTCGGCGCTCGCCTACCTGCGCAGCGGCGGCGCCTCGACGACGCTGAATTGCGGCTACGGCCGCGGCTATTCGGTGCTGGAGACCATCGACGCGGTGCGGCGGGTTTCGGGCCGCAGCTTCGCCGTGCAGTACGCCCCGCGCCGGCCCGGCGACATCATGACCATGGTCGCAGACACCAGCCGCATCCGCAGCCTGCTCGACTGGCGGCCGCAATATGACGACCTCGAGACCATTGCGGCGCACGCCCTGGCCTGGGAGGACAAGCTGTTCCGCGAACGCCATGGCGAGCTCCGCCACGCCGTCTCGGCCTAGAATCATCCCAAGCGCAAGCCCTTAATTGGGCTTGAAAAACCCGGCTTGAGCGGGCACAGAGGCCCATCGATCCCTGACGCACGGGCAGGTTTTGTCCCGCGCCGTCAATGGACACCGGATGGCCCAGTTTCCGAAGAAAATCACCGACGATCCCTACGCGGCAGCGGTCCTGATTCGCCGCCTGGTCACGGAACAGGGCATCGTCTACTGGCGGCGCTACCTCGTCGCCTTCGCGCTGATGGCGCTCGCCGCAGGTGCGACCGCGGGCGCGACCTATGTGCTCGGCCAGGTCATCAACCAGGCCTATGTCGACAAGAACATCCCGGGCATCGCGATGTTCTCAGGGATCACCGTCGCGCTGCTCTTCGTCAAGGGCGTGGCGACCTACGGCCACATGGTGATCCTGACCAAGATCAGCAACGCGATTCTTGCCACCAACCAGCGCCAGCTGTTCGCCAAGCTGATGCGCGAGAGCGTCGGCTTCTTCTCCGAGCGGCATTCGTCCGAGTTCCTGGCCCGGCTGACGGCGGGCGCCAAATCCATCACCGATGTGCTCAACATGCTGGTCAACGCCATCGGGCGCGACCTCCTGATGCTGCTCGCCATGATCGGCGTGATGGTATGGCAGGATCCGCTGATGTCGTTCATCGGCCTCGTCGCGGTGCCGCCGGCAATGCTGGTGCTGCGCAAGCTGGTCAAGCGCATCAAGGGCCTCGCCTTCAACCAGTTCACCGGCACCGCGGACATCATGGAGACGATGCAGGAATCGCTGCAAGGCATCCGCACCGTCAAGGCGTTCACGCTCGAAGAGACCATGCAGAAGCGGATCGACGAGAACATCGCGGTCGTCGAGCGCAACGCCAACAAGATGGCCCGCGTCGCCAACCGCTCCAACCCGCTGATGGAAATGCTCGGCGGCTTCGCCGTCGCCGGCTGCCTGATGTACGGCGGCTATGCCGTGGTCGCGCTCAACGCCACGCCCGGCGCGTTCTTCTCCTTCATGACCGCGTTCCTGATGGCGACCGAGCCGGCCAAGCGGCTGGCCCGGCTCAACATCGATTTGAACAGTCAACTGGTCGGCGCGCGGATGTTGCTCGAGATCATCGACAGCCCCGCGAGCGAGCAGTCCGACGACGACAAGCCGTCGCTGAAGCTGTCAGATGCCCGCATCGAGCTGCGCGACGTCAGCTTCTCCTATCGCGACGGCGAGACCGTGCTCAACCGCATGAGCTTCACGGCCGAGCCCGGCAAGGTCACCGCGCTGGTCGGCCCCTCCGGCGGCGGCAAGTCGACCGTGCTGGCGCTGCTCTTGCGCTTCTACGAGGTGACGCAAGGCGACATCGTGATCGACGGCCAGTCGATCGGCGCGGTCTCGCGCAAATCGCTGCGGGCACAGACCGCCTATGTCGGCCAGGACGTCTATTTGTTCCGCGACACCATCCGCAGCAACATCGCCTTCGGCCGGCCGGGCGCGAGCGAGGACGAAATCGTCGACGCCGCCAAGGCCGCCTGCGCGCATGATTTCATCATGGGCTTCCCGCTCGGCTACGACACGCCTGTCGGCGAGCACGGCACGCAGCTCTCCGGCGGCCAGCGCCAGCGCATCGCGGTGGCCCGCGCGCTGATCAAGAACGCGCCGATCATCCTGTTGGACGAAGCCACCGCCGCGCTCGATTCCGAATCCGAGCGGCAGGTGCAGGAGGCGATCGAGCACCTCTGCCGGAACCGCACCACCATCGTGATCGCGCATCGCCTGCACACCATCATGCACGCCGACGCCATCCTGGTGGTCGAGGGCGGCGAGATCGTCGAGCAGGGCCGGCATGACGAGCTGCTCCGCCGCGCCGGGCGCTATGCCTCGTTCTTCCGGTTGCAGCATCGGGACACGGAGGCTGCGCCCGTGTTGGCCTACTCCGCCAACTCCTGACCAATCAGGACGGCGCCAGCCCTGCGCGGATCACGCGCAGGACGTTGCCGCCCATCACCTTGCGGATGTCCTCTTCGGAGAAACCTGAACTGAGCAGGGCCTGCGTAATCGCAGCAACCTGGCTTGCGTCAAAGCCCGTCGTGGTCGAACCGTCGAAGTCCGAGCCGAGACCGACGTGATCGATGCCCACGAGATCGCGCACATAGGCAATCGCCCGCGCTGCAGCCTCCGGCTTGGTCGAGCAGATCGCCCCTTCCCAGTAGCCGATTCCAATCACGCCACCGGTCTTCGCGATACCCTTGATCTCGTCATCGGAGAGGTTGCGGTTGACCTTGCAGGTCGCCTGCACGCCGCCATGGCTGGAGACCACCGGTCGCTTCGCTATCGCCAGCACCTCGGCCACCGTCGTATGGCTGGAATGCGCCAGATCGACGATCATCCCAAGTCCCTCCATACGCTGCACCACCTGTCGGCCGAGTTGAGTCAGCCCGCCCTTTTGCATGCCGTGCATTGACCCGGCCACATCATTGTCGAAGAAATGCGCGAGACCGGCCATGCGGAATCCCGCGGCGTAAAGGACATCGAGGTTTTCAATGCGGCCCTCGATATCTTGCAGCCCCTCGATTGAAAGCATTCCGCCCACAACGGAGGCTCCGCCCTTCCTGTCCGCGAGCAGCCGGTCGACTTCGACCGGCGTCGTGATCAGGCGGAGCCGGCCGCCCGACCTCGCGGCGTAGTCCCGCAGCTTCTCGGCGTGCCAGAGCGAGCGCTGCAATAGCGAATTCCAGGTTCTGATCGGCTGCAGATCGACGATGGCCAACGAGGTGATAGTATCGCTGTCGGCACTATTGGCCTTGTAGTTCTGGCCCTTCGGCGATTTGGTCACGGACGAGAACACCTGGAGCGCGTAGTGCCCTTCGACGAGGCGTGGAACATCCACATGTCCGCGATCAGATCGCTCCAGCAGGTCGCGCTTCCAGAGCAGGCTGTCGGCATGCATGTCGGCGACATCGAGCGTTGCATGCAGGGCTTGCGCTGCCGGCGTTACGTTCAACGCGACTGGAACGATCCGGTTCTGCCCCTGTTCGATACGTCCCGGTGCGACCATGAAGAAACGAAGGACAAGACCGAACACCACGATCACGACGACGGCAGCACCCGCCAATATCCATTTCTTCACGGCCCCCTCACTTACATTCGCGCCGCTGTATCCGGTCGGCGATGGCGCGGGTAGAGCTCCTTTTTCCGCCGGCACCACTAGCCTCGCCCTCTGCAACCGCGTAAATACGACAGCGCCCTTTCTTTGCAACCCGCCGAGACCTTACATGAACGCCGCCTCCTACGTCATCCCGCTTCCGCCCCAGGCTTCGCTTCCCGTCGTCGGCGAGAGCGGCCGTTATCCGGTGCGCCGCATCTGGTGCGTCGGCCGCAATTATCTCGAGCACATCCGCGAGATGGGCAATGACGAGCGCGCCCCGCCGTTCTTCTTCGCCAAGCACGCCGACATGCTGGTGCCCGATGGCGCCACCATTCCCTATCCGCCGCTGACCAAGGACCTGCATCACGAGGTCGAACTGATCGTTGCGATGAAGAGCGGCGGCCTCAACATTCCCGCCGACAAGGCGCTGGACCACGTCTACGGCTACGCCGTCGGCATCGATCTCACCCGCCGCGATCTCCAGATCGCCTCGCGCAAGAAGGAGCGTCCCTGGGAGATCGGCAAGTCGTTCGACTATTCGGCGCCCTGCTCCGCGGTGCAGCCGGCCTCGAAAATCGGCCATCCTTCCAAGGGCAAGATCTGGCTGACGGTCAACGGCAAGGAAGCGCAGAAGGGCGACCTCACCGAGCTGATCTGGAACGTGCCCGAAATCATCTGGCAACTCTCGCAGCAGGTGAAGCTCGCCGCCGGCGACATCATCATGACCGGCACGCCCGCCGGCGTGTCGCAGCTCCAACCCGGCGACAAGCTCGAATGTGGCGTCGACGGCGTCGGCACGCTGAAGGTGAGCATCGGCCAGCCGGAATAGGCTGCACACGTCTGGAATCAAAAAGCCCCGGGGGGAACCCATCCGGGGCTTTTTCTGTCTTTACCAGGCCTTCACCGGCCGATTGGCATGGCTCGTCTGCGGCACACCGCGATTGAGCGACATGTGCGAATGCACGCACAGCCAGCCCGCGCCATTTCTGGAAAACACCATCGTGGCGCGGCCGGGCCGCACAAACGCGCTGCCGTCGGGATGATAGCCCGTGCTCGTCCACGGCGCGATCACAGTCGCCATCGCGCCATCGGCAGATGCCAGAACGGAAGTCTGCTCGAGGACGAAGCGGAAATCGGTCGTCTTCGGCCAGACGTTATTCCACTGCGTCGAGACCCACTGATCAAGGCCGGGGATGACATCGTTGTGCGTGCCGAAGGCGAGCACGTCCGGATGGAAAAGCGGCCGCGCCGAAGCGTAGTCGACCTCGCGGACATAGCCCGCGAAGGTCTCCAGCCAGTTGCGGAAGAACTGCGTGATCTCCGCGTCAGCAATCGGCAGGGAGGTCATTGGCCGGATCATTCACCGTAGCGCCGACCACACGATGAGGCCGAGGATCAGCGCCGTCAGCGAGTATTTCAGCGTGTAGTAGACGTTGCGGTTCCACTCCTTGACCTTGCGGCTGGCGAGATGGATCTCGTAGAGCTTGCCGAACACCTTGTTGAGCACGCCGACATTCTCGCCATCGACGTTCTGGGTCGCCGACGCCTTGACGATGTGATGGCTGACCCAGCGGTTGATCGCGGTCATGAAGCCATACTTCATCGGACGCTCGACGTCGCAGAACAGGATGATGCGGTTGACGTCGGTCGCATTCTCGGCGCTGTGGATGAAGGTCTCGTCGAACATGAAGGCCTCGCCGTCGCGCCAGACGCATTCGACGCCGTCGACGAGAATCCGGCACTTGTTCGAATTCGGCGTGACGAGGCCAAGATGATAGCGCAGCGAGCCCGCGAAGGGATCGCGGTGCGCGCCCAGCTTGCCGCCCGGGGGCAGCATCGCGAACATCGCGCCGTGCACGCTCGGGATCGCGTTCAAGAGCTCCACCGTCTTCGGGCACAGCGTGCGCGCCGAGGGCAGGAAGTCATCATACCATTTCAGGTAAAACCGCTTCCAGCCGCTCTTGAAGAACGAGTAGAAGCCCCAATCGTTATTCTTCGCCGCCGCGCGAATGAAGCCTTCGTCGAACAGGCGGACGGCCTCGTCGCGGATGGTCTCCCAGTTCTCGCTGAGGGGCTTCAGCTCCGGAAACTGCTCGACCGGGATCACCGGCTTGTTCGGCACGGCCGAGCCGGCGTACATCAGCACGTTGTAGGGCGCGAGATAGGTCGAGTGATCGCCGAGCTGGCGCGCGAAGCGCAGCCGCTGCTTGCCGCGGAAGTGAACGTAAATCGTCGAGGCCGCCAGCACATAAAGAATGACAAGTTGCGGCGCAAAAAGCTGTTTCAGCATTTCCCCAGTTCCCAAGTGAACCCAGCCGGGGACGTCATCTACTCCGGCCGGGCCCGAGCGACAAGATATTCACCGGAGGGTTGCAATCACGCTGGGGAGAGCGTTCGGCCGGGAACTTGGGTCGAAAGGGCCGGAACCGTCCGAATCAAGCCCGCGACAGCGCCTGCAGCCCCTTGAAGGTCAGGCGCTTGGGATCGGTGACGCCGGCCAGGTAGAGACGGCGGATGAAGGCGATCACGGCCTCGCGGTCGCAATCGGTCAGCGCGACGACAGCGTCGACCGCGATCTTCTGGGCTTCCATTGGGCTCACCTCGGCTTTGCGAGTAACCCCGGCCGAGACAGGCTAGGACTCATCCGTTAAATCGGCGTTAACCGTTTTGGAACCCTCGCCGATTCAGCCGGGCCGCCGTATACGCAAAACAACGCATTGCGAGGCAGCGAAGCGGCTCAGCGCGCCTTGATGCTCTTTTTCAGCAGCGCAAACTGCTTCTTCAGCCGGGGCGCCGCGAAGTCGGTGAAGGCCCGCACCTTCGGCACCGAGAGCCGGCCCTGCGGGCAGATCAAATGCGCGGGCATCTCCGGGTCCTCGTCGCCGGCCAGGACGATCTCAAGCTCGCCGCGCGCGACCTGCTCGGCGACCTGGTACGAATACATCCGCGCCACGCCCCGCCCGGCAACGGCGGAGGCCACTGCCGCATAGGTGCTGTTGACGACGAGCCGCGGGGTAAACTGCACCGAGCGCGGCACCGATGAACCCGCCTGTGGTGCGAAGGTCCAGGAATTGGGCAGATGCGCCATCGCGACGATCTGGTGCTTGGCGAGATCGCCGGGCTCGGCGATGCGCGGATGTTGCTTCAGATAGCGCGGCGCTGCCACCACGACACGGCTGATCTCTCCGACCCGCATGGCAATCATCGCCGAATCCGCCAAAGGACCGATGCGAAGCGCGACGTCGATCCCCTCCTCGATCAGATTGACCGCGCGATCGAACAGCAGGAGCTTTGCCGACACGGTGGGATAGGCATCGAGAAACGCATCCAGAATCGGCCGCAAGACCATCTCCCCCGAGACCACGGGAGCGGTGATCGTGAGCAGGCCGCGCGGCGCCGTGCGCGGTCCCGCCGCGATGTCGTCGGCTTCCTCTAGCTCGGCGAGCACACGGCGGCAGATCGCGGCATAGCGCTCCCCCTCCTCGCTCAGCTTGATCGAGCGCGTGGTCCGGTGCAGCAATTCGGCGCCCACGCGTTCTTCCAGAAACGCGATGGCCCGGCTCACCGCCGCCGGCGAGCGGCCGAGTTTGCGTCCTGCGGCGGCCAAGCTGCCTTCGTCCACGGCCAGGACGAACACTTTCATCGCATCCAGACGATCCATTCCCTTCCCGTCTTGCTCTGGGCTTCCGCTCGCAGGCTAGGCGTTCGCCGCAACCTCGACAACTACCCGGGGTGCCGGCCCCACATTCGTTCGCGCGGCGAAAGAGTGTGTGCCGGACAGCGGCTATTCGCGACCGGGCCGCCGCGGCGTACCTCAGCACGCAAGCCAGCCGCAGCTGGCGCAGGTCTCAAAGCCAACAACAGGAGCCCATCATGGGTATCGAGCAGAAGGTCGCCATCGTCACCGGTGCATCGCAGGGCATCGGCGCCGCATTGGTGCAGGGTTTTCGCGATCGCAACTACCGCGTCGTCGCCACGGCGCGCTCCATCAAGCCGTCTGGCGACGATGATGTCCTCGCCGTTCCCGGCGACATCGCCGACCGTTCCACTGCCGAGCGCGTAGTCTCACAGGCGATCGCCCGCTTCGGTCGGGTCGACACGCTGGTCAACAACGCCGGCATCTTCGTCGCAAAGCCGTTCACGCAATACACGGCCGAGGACTATGCCGCGGTGATGGGAACGAACGTCGCGGGGTTCTTCAACATCACGCAGCTCGCCATTGCCGAGATGGAGAAGCAGGGATCCGGCCACGTGGTGCAGATCACGACCACGCTGGCGGATCAGGCCAATTCCAACGTGCCATCCGTGCTGGCCTCGCTGAGCAAGGGCGGGCTGAACGCTGCGACCAGATCGCTCGCGATCGAGTACGCCAAGCGCGGCATCCGTGTGAACGCGGTCTCACCCGGCATCATCAAGTCGCCGATGCATCCGGTCGCGACGCATGCGCAGCTCAGTGCGCTGCACCCGGTCGGTCACATGGGCGAGATGTCCGACATCGTCGACGCAGTCCTCTATCTCGAGGGGGCCTCCTTCGTCACCGGCGAGATCCTGCATGTCGACGGCGGCCAGAGCGCCGGCCATTGAGACGGGGAGAAGCACGATGCCCATCGTCACCATTCAAGTCACCCGCGAGGGAACGACGCCGGGAGCGGCGTCGCTCACTGCGGAGGAAAAGGCCGCGCTGATCAAGGGTTCAAGCCAGCTCCTGCTCGACGTGCTCGGCAAGCCGCTCGATTCCACTTTTGTGGTGATCGAGGAAGTGGACACAGACAATTGGGGCTGGGGCGGCCTGCCGGTGCAGGAATTCAGGCGCCGCCGCGCCGCCCGGACAGGATGATCCGCGCCCCCTCGCGCAGGAAGATGACATGACCAACGCAGACACGAAGCGACACGTCGAGACCCGTCCGCAACCGCGGCCGGGCTCGGCCTCACGAACAACCTGGCGGTATGCTGTGGCGGGTTTGTCCGCCTCGCTGGTCGGGCTTGGCCTCGCCCGCTTCTCCTACACGCCGCTGATCCCGGCTTTGATCGCCGCAAAATGGTTCAGCGCATCCGACGTCGTCTATCTCGGCGCTGCGAACCTCGCCGGCTATCTCGCCGGCGCGCTCGCAGCACGAGCGCTTGCCACCCGCATCGGCGCGGTCCGCGCGTTACGGACGATGATGCTGCTCGCCACCCTCTCCTTTTTCGCCAGCTCGGCGCCGTTGTCGTTCAGCTGGTTTTTCGCGTGGCGCTTCCTGGCCGGCCTCACCGGCGGCATTATCATGGTGCTGGCGGCGTCCGTCATTCTGCCGCATACCTCGGCCGCACGGCGCGGCATCGTCGGCGGTGTGATCTTCGCCGGCGTCGGCCTCGGCGTCGCGGCATCGGGCACGCTGGTGCCATTGTTGCTGCAACAGGGTTTGCAGCAGAGCTGGTATGGCCTCGGCATGCTCTCCGCCCTGCTCACGCTCGCGAGTTGGTGGAACTGGCCTGCCGAGACCAAGGCCGATGCTGCGCCCTCGCATCCAGCCAAACCTCATCGCGTCTCGCCGGCCGCCCGCGCGCTGCTGGTTCAGTACGGCCTCAATGCGGTGGCGCTGGTGCCGCACATGGTCTTCATCGTCGACTTCGTGGCACGCGGCCTGGCCCAGGGCATTGCCGCGGGATCGCGCTATTGGGTGCTGTACGGCCTCGCCGCGATCGTCGGCCCGCTGATCACCGGTCATCTCGGTGACCGCTCGGGTTTCGGCCCGGCCCTGCGCGCGGCCTTCCTGATCGAGGCGGGAGCCGTGCTGCTGCCAACCGTCAGCACCGCGCCGGTTTCATTGGTCGTGTCGAGCGTCGTGGTCGGCGGCTTCACGCCAGGCATCGTACCGCTGGTGCTGGGTCGCATCCATGAGCTCGTGCCTCACTCCAGCCAACAGCAACGCGCGATATGGAGCCATGCCACCACCAGCTTTGCGCTGTTCCAGGCGACCGCCGCTTACGGCTTCTCCTGGATCTACGCCCAGACGGGCGGCGACTACCTGTTGCTGTTCGGCCTCGGCGGCGGCGCCGCGGTGCTGGCGCTCGCGATCGATCTTGGGTTCGCGCTCATCACACGCAAGGCATAGAGGCGAGCGGCGGCGCGATCAGGAATATTGCATCACGCCGTCGTCGATCCGGCCGAAGCGCAGGGAGACGATGTCGAGCGCGTAGTTCTGGTGCAGCCGCCACGGCCGCCTGGAACCCTGCTTCGGCAGTTTTGCCACCGAGCGCTGCACGTAACCCGAGGTGAAATCGAGCGAGGGCTGCGCGGTGATCTCGGGGTCGTCATTGTGCGGCATGCACTGGCGGAAATTATGCCGGTCCATGTAGTTGATGAGCCGGCAGACATATTCGCAGGTGAGATCGCATTTCAGCGTCCAGGATGCATTGGTGTAGCCGAGCGCCGAAGCCATGTTGGGCACGTCGGCATACATCATGCCCTTGTAGGTCAGCGTATTGGCGAAATCGACGGCGCGGCCGTCGACGCTGACCTCGAGACCGCCGACGACCTGGAGCACCAGCCCGGTCGCCGTCACGATGATGTCGGCCGCAAGCTCGCGGCCGTCCTTCAGACGGATGCCGTCGCGGGTAAACGTGTCGATCTCGCTGGTGACGACGGCGGCGCGCTGCTCGCGGATCGCCTTGAACAGATCGCCGTCGGGAACAAGGCACAGCCGCTGGTCCCAGGGATTGTAGCGCGGCGTGAAATGGGTCGCGACGTCGTAGCCGGGGCCGAGCGCCATGCGGACGCCCTTCAGGATGAGGTCCCTCACCTTCGCGGGCCGGCGCCGGCTGAGCTGGAAGAAGAACATCCCCCACATCACGTTGCGCCAGCGGATCAGATGATAGGCGAGCTGCGCCGGCAAATTGCGGCGCAATTTGTTGGCGAGGGGATCCTGCGCGGGGCGCGACACCACATAGGTCGGCGAACGCTGGAGCATGGTGACCTGCGCCGCTGTCTTGGCGAGCTCCGGTACCAGCGTCACCGCGGTGGCGCCCGAGCCGATCACGACGACGCGCTTGCCCGCGTAGTCGATGTCCTCGGTCCATTTCTGCGGATGCACGATGCGGCCGGCGAAATCCGCGGTGCCCTTGAACTCCGGCGTGTAGCCCGCCTCGTATTTGTAATAGCCCGAGCACAGAAATAAGAAATTGCAGGTGAACCGCACGAGCTCGGTCGCGCCCTCGCCCGAGATGCGCTCGGCCTCGACGGTCCAGCGTGCATCAGGCGTCGACCACGACGCGCGCTTGACGCGATGGCGGAAGCGGATGTGCCTGTCGATGCCGTTCTCGGCCGCGGTCTCGCGCACATAGTTCAGGATCTGCGGCCCGTCGGCGATCGCCTTCGGATCCGTCCACGGCTTGAAGGAATAGCCGAGCGTGAACATGTCGCTGTCGGAGCGGATGCCGGGATAGCGGAACAGGTCCCAGGTGCCGCCGATGCAGTCGCGCCCCTCGAGGATGACGTAGCTCTTGGTCGGACACCTGGTCTGCAAATGATAGCCCGCGCCGATGCCTGATAGCCCGGCACCGACGATGAGGACGTCGACATGTTCTGGTTGCATGGTTTCCTCCGCCACCGGCGAGTGTCCGCCCGCCGCTGCTGGCCGTCAATCGGCAATCAGCCGTGCAGCAACTAAAAGGCGAACCGAATTCCATGCGCCGAAAACAACGAAGCCCCGGATCGCTCCGGGGCTTCGCGTCGAGATCGATCGAACCAGCATCAGTACCGGTAGTGGTCCGACTTGTACGGGCCTTCCTGCTTGACGCCGATGTAGTCGGCCTGATCCTTGCGCAGCTCGGTGAGCTTGACGCCGATCTTGGCGAGGTGCAGGCGCGCGACCTTCTCATCGAGGGTCTTCGGCAGGACGTAGACCTTCTTCCCGTACTTGCCGTCCTTGTTGTTGGCGAACAGCTCGATCTGCGCCAGCGTCTGGTTGGTGAAGGACGCCGACATCACGAAGGACGGGTGGCCCATGGCGTTGCCGAGGTTCACGAGGCGGCCTTCCGACAGCATGATGATGCGGTGCTTGTCGGGGAATTCGATCTCGTCGACCTGCGGCTTGATGTTGGTCCACTTCAGATTGCGGAGCGCCGCGATCTGGATCTCGTTGTCGAAGTGACCGATGTTGCAGACGATGGCGCGATCCTTCATCGCGCGCATGTGCTCGATCGTGATGATGTCCTTGTTGCCGGTGGCTGTGACGAAGATGTCGGCGCGGGGCGCGGCGTCTTCCATGGTCACGACCTCGTAGCCCTCCATCGCGGCCTGCAGCGCGCAGATCGGATCGACTTCCGACACCATGACGCGGCAGCCGGCCTGGCGCAGCGAGGCGGCCGAGCCCTTGCCGACGTCGCCGAAGCCGGCGACCATCGCCACCTTGCCCGACAGCATCACGTCGGTACCACGGCGGATGCCGTCGACCAGCGATTCACGGCAGCCATAGAGGTTGTCGAACTTCGACTTGGTGACGCTGTCGTTGACGTTGATGGCGGGGAACAGGAGCGTGCCCTTGTTGGCCATCTCGTAGAGGCGATGCACGCCCGTGGTGGTCTCTTCGGAGACGCCCTTGATGTTCTTGGCGATCTCGCCGAAATAGCCCTTCGGCTTCTCTTTCAGCAGGCGCTTGACCAGCGCGTAGAAGATCTCTTCCTCCTCCGAACCCGGCTTGTCGAGGAAAGCGGTGTCGCCGTTCTCGGCGCGGACGCCGGCATGCACGAGCATGGTGGCATCGCCGCCGTCATCGAGGATCATGTTCGGCGTGCCGCCGCCATGCCAGTCGAACAGCTTTGCGGTGTAGTCCCAGTACTCGGTCAGAGTCTCGCCCTTGACGGCGAACACCGGAATGCCGGCGGCGGCGATCGCGGCCGCGGCGTGGTCCTGCGTCGAGTAGATGTTGCAGGAGACCCAGCGGATGTCCGCGCCGAGCGCTGCCAGCGTCTCGATCAGCACCGCGGTCTGAATAGTCATGTGCAGCGAGCCGGCGATGCGCGCGCCCTTCAGCGGCTGCTTTGGGCCGTACTCCTCGCGGGTGGCCATCAGGCCGGGCATCTCGGTCTCGGCGAGCGAGATCTCCTTGCGGCCGAAATCGGCGAGCGAAATGTCCTTGACGATGTAATCGGTGAAGCCGGGCTTCGCGTTCATAGGGGGTTCCTGTTTGTTGGCTCGTCTTGTTGGCTCGTCGTTCCGGGGCGCTCGTGAAACGAGCGAACCCGGAACGACGCAAGAGAACTAGAGCGCGCGCTTGAGCGGCTCGACGAGATCAGTCTTCTCCCAGGAGAAGCCGCCCTCGTTGTCGGGCGTGCGGCCGAAATGGCCGTAGGCAGACGTCCGCGCGTAGATCGGGCGGTTGAGGTCGAGATGACTGCGGATGCCGCGCGGCGTGAGATCCATCGCCAGCGCCGCCGCCTTCTCGAGCTGGTCCTCCGACACCTTGCCGGTGCCGTGGGTGTCGATGTAGATCGACAGCGGACGCGCCACGCCAATCGCGTAGGCGAGCTGGAGCGTGCAGCGGTCGGCAAGACCGGCCGCGACGATGTTCTTGGCGACGTAGCGCGCAGCGTAGGCCGCCGAGCGGTCGACCTTGGTCGGATCCTTGCCGGAGAACGCGCCGCCGCCGTGCGGGGCCGCGCCGCCATAGGTGTCGACGATGATCTTGCGGCCGGTCAGGCCGGTGTCGCCGTCGGGACCGCCGATGAAGAACTTGCCGGTCGGATTGATGTGCCAGATCGTCTTCGGCGTGATCCAGTCCCTCGGCAGTGCCTCACGCACATAGGGCTCGACGATGTCGCGGATTTGCTTGGAGCTGAGGTCCTCGACCAGATGCTGGTGCGAGACCACGATCTCGCGCACGGCGACCGGCTTGCCGTTCTCGTACTGCACGGTGACCTGGCTCTTGGAATCCGGACCGAGCACCTTCTCCTTGCCGGAGTGACGGGCTTCGGAGATCAGGCGCAGGATCTTATGGGCGTAGAAGATCGGCGCCGGCATCAGGTCGGGCGTCTCGTTGGTGGCGTAACCGAACATGATGCCCTGGTCGCCCGCGCCTTCTTCCTTGACCTCACCCGGCTGAAGCGCATCGACGCCCTGGGCGATGTCGGCCGACTGCGGATGCAGGAGGATCTCGATGTCGCAGGTCTTCCAGTGGAAGCCCTCCTGCTCGTAGCCGATGTCCTTGATAGCGCCCCGGACGACGCTCTCGATCTGCTCGTTGGTCACCGACTTCGGACCGCGGGTCTCGCCGGCGATCACCACCTTGTTGGTGGTCGCGAGCGTCTCGCAGGCGGCGCGGATGGCCCACGGATCGATGCCCGCCTTCGGCCCTTCACGATAGAACAGGTCGACGATCTCGTCGGAGATCCGGTCACAGACCTTGTCCGGATGGCCCTCGGACACGGACTCGCTGGTGAAGAGATAGGACGCGCGCATCAGTAACCCCTTGTTCCGCCGCTAGCCGGCGGGCGTTTGCGATGTTTACCTTTAATGATGTCAATCACGCCGGCGCGAGATGACGTAGGATTCGTCGAGAAACCAGAGCCCATTGTACTTCCGCAGCACGTCCCTGGCGGCGTCCAGGGTGCGGCTGTTTTGAGTCATTTCCGTCAACCGGTCGTCCTCAATCTGAGCGACATACACCGCCGCATTCCACGCTGCAAAGGCCGTCGAGGTTCCGATAGTGCCCGTGACCTCGTTGGGCAGAGCTTCCATATCATACCTGAAGATCGAACGGTTGTCCGCGTAGGCATTAAAATTTAAGTCGCGGCCCACCGATCCAAGTTCATACTTAACTGCGCGCAATAGCTCATGACGGCTCACTGAGAAAGGGTTTTCTCCCGGCCAGATCGCCTGGATCATTTCCATGCCCGGATCCTGGCCATGGGAGTGGATTCCGATCAGCCGCCCTCCCGGTCGAAGCGCCCGCGCCAGGGGGGCAATAATGCGTTTGGCCCGGAAATTGACCGAGGACAGGGCCCGGTAGGGCTGGGAAGCGATGACGAGGTCGAAATTGGCCTCGGCCTGGCCCGGCCGCGGAATGGTCGCATCCAGAAGAAACCTGTGATCCTCGCGATAGAGCACGAGGACGACGGGCCGCTCGTAGAGCGGCATGGCGGTGCGGGGGCTGATCGCGGCGCGCCAGTTCTGCTCCAGGAATGGCCTCAGCTCCGCGATCTGCTGCTCGAACTCGCCCGACGAAGCGCCGCGGAGCGGCACCTCGTGCCAGACGGTAGCGGCCGCCGCAGCCGGCGATGCCGGCGTAAGCCAGGGCGCCTCCGCGTAAAACATGTTGGTGAAGACGAACACCGATGCCGGATGCTCGAAAATGCGATCCGGCACCTTTTCCAGCGTCAGGCGCAGGTCCTCCAGACTGAGCTCCTTGCCAGCGACATAGAACGGCATGTGCGGAAAGCGCTGATGCGTTGCGCGCAGCACCCGCGCCAGCACCGTGCCGTCGCCGACGCCGGCATCGAACAGGCGCAAGGCCGGCGGGCGCGGATGGATCGAGGCCAGTTCCAGCGCGACCCTGTCTGCGATCACTCGCTTTTCGCTGCAGGTGTGGACGAACAGCAGGTATTTCTGGCGGTTCTCGAAGAACCGGAAATTGCCGCGTGGATCGCGCTTTTCGGGCGGGACCTGAAGTCCCCGCGGCGGCGGCATGCCGCCGGCGATCGATGCGGCCATATAGGCCTGGATCCGCTCCAGCGTGTCGATGGTGATGCGTTTTCCCTCGCGCAGGCGATGCACCAGCTTCCCATCATTCACCGCGCGCCGGCCGAACGTCGATTCCGCCATGTCCGCCTTGCGGCAGAACTCCGTGATCTGGCTCAGGATTTCGTCGTTCTTCATGGGGTGGGACACAGTGGGCAGACAGGTTGGGCTCCGTGTCCTAGCAAATTCTGCCCACTCAGGGAATAGCGCATACGTCCGGCGCCCCGATCCGTCCGCGGCGAGCCGCCGCTGATGGCCTATGCGACCGCGCCAAACGAGGTCCCACCCGACGGCGAAGGCGCGAGCTCGCGACGCTCCGCCGCCCTCGCGCCATGTCGGCAGGGCCGGGCGTGGAGGCGCAGGAGATGTTGAGGCGGGTGCGGGCTGAGGTTGGTGTCGGCCACCAAGAACAATCAGGTGCCGTGGTCCAACTCGCCCCTGCTGGGGGAGGTCGATCGGCCGGAGGGGTGAGATGCTCTCGTGCCCGGACGCAGCGCAGCGCTTCTTCAGCGGTGCGCTGCAGAGCCGAGGCCCATATCTCCGAAGAGCAAGTCGAGCAGCATGGGTGCCGGCTCTGCGCAGCAACACAAGAGCGTTGCAGCGCGTCCCGGACCCGTGAGCCTTAGCTGCGGAGACTTACTGGCCCCACACTTCCTTCGCGATCTCGACCGCAAGGCTGAGCTTGGCCCATTGCTCCTCCTCGGAGAGAACGTTGCCCTCTTCCGTCGAGGCAAAGCCGCATTGCGGCGAGAGTGCGAGCTGCTCCAGCGGGGCGAACTTGGCGGCTTCTTCCAGGCGGCGCTTGATGTCGTCCTTCTTCTCGAGCTCACCGAACTTCGAGGTGATGACGCCGACCACGACGACCTTGTTGCCCTTGGGCAGGAAGCGCAGCGGCTCGAAGCCGCCGGCGCGGTCGCTGTCGTATTCGAGGAAGTAGCCGTCGTAATTGGTGCCCGCGAGCATGGTCTCGGCAACCGGCTCGTAGCCGCCCGAGGAGATCCAGGTGGAGCGGAAATTACCGCGGCAGACATGCGTCGTCACCACCATGTCGGCTGGCTTCTCGGCCAGCGCGTAGTTGATGATGCGTGCATAGATCTGCTGGAGACCGTCGGGATTGTCGCCGCGCTCACGCGCCTTCTGCAGTTCGTCCTGCGAACAGAGATAGGCCCAGACGGTATCGTCGAACTGGAGATAGCGGCAGCCGGCGTCGTAGAAGGCCTTCACCGCCTTGCGGTAGGTCTTGCCGAGATCCTCGTAGAACGCGTCGAGATCGGGATAGACGTCCTTGGAGATCGACTTGCGGCCGCCGCGGAAGTGGAGCACCGCCGGCGACGGGATCGTCATCTTGGCGGTGACGTGGGCCTGGTCGGCGTACTTCTTCAGGAAGCGGAAGTGATCCAGCATCGGATGGTTGTCGGGGAAGTCGAGCTTGCCGATGACGCGGACCGCATCGTGGCGGGTCTGCACGCCCGCGAACTGGATGCCGGTGTCGGGGTGAAACAGCTCGCAGCCGGTGAGCTTGGCCAGGAAGTCGAAATGCCACCAGGAGCGGCGGAATTCGCCGTCGGTCGCGAGCTGCAGGCCAATCGAGGCCTGCTTGTGCACGACCTTCTCGATCTCCAGATCCTCGATCTTGCGCAGATCGTCGGCCGAGATCTCGCCCTTCTCGAGCCTGGCGCGCGCCTCCTTGATCTTGGCCGGACGCAGGAGACTGCCGACCTCGTCGGCGCGGAAGGGGGCTCTGGTTCGCTGCATTTTTGTTTCTCCCGAAATTTCAGCGCTCGTTGTACTCCTTCTCCCCGCAAGCGGGGAGAAGCGAAGAAATCAGTGGACCGCTGCCCCTGCGACGCCGAGGTGGCGCTCCAGGACCGAGGGGTCGGCCTTCAGCGCGGCGCTCGGGGCGTCGTGGACGATCGTTCCGCGCTCCAATATCACAACGCGATCGGCCAGCCCCAGAATCTTTTGGGCATTCTGCTCGACGATGATCGAGCAGATGCCGCCCGCCCGGGTGATGGTCCCGATCGCCTTGAGCAGCTCCTCGACGATGATGGGGGCGAGGCCCTCGGTCGGCTCGTCCAGCAGCAGGACCTTCGGATTGAGGGTCAGCGCGCGGCCGATCGCCAGCATCTGCTGCTCGCCGCCGGAGAGCTGGTTGCCGAAATTGCTTCGCCGCTCCTTCAGCCGCGGGAACATCTCGTAGACCTTCTCGACGGTCCAGGGACCGGGCTGCGCCACCGCCGTCATGTTCTCTTCCACCGTCAGCGAGCGGAAGATGTTGCGCTCCTGCGGCACCCAGCCGATGCCGGCACGGGCCCGCTGGTCGGGACGCAGCGTCGTGACGTCGGCGCCGGCGAGCGCGATCGAGCCGGAGAAGCGGCGGGTGACGCCGACGATGGAGTTGATCAGCGTGGTCTTGCCGGTGCCGTTGCGGCCGAGCAGCGCCAGTACCTGGCCTTCGGCGAGGCGCAGGGACATGTTGGGCAGGACCACGGCCTCACCGTAGCCGGCGCGCAGGGAATCGATCGCGAGCAGGTCAGACATTGACCGCCTCCTCGCCGAGATAGACAGCCTTCACCTGCGGATCGCGCGCGACCTGCTCGGGTGCCCCCTCCGTGAGCAGCGCGCCCGAGACCAGCACCGAGATGCGGTCGGCGAAGGAGAATACGAGATCCATGTCGTGCTCGATCAGAAGCACGGTGACGTCGCGCGGCAGCGCGCCGACGACGGCGAGAATGTCGTGGCGCTCGCTCTCGGGCACACCGGCGGCGGGCTCGTCGAGCAGCAGAACGCGCGGCTTGGCCGCAATGGCGACCGCAATCTCGAGCAGGCGCTGCTTGCCGTAGGGCAGCGTCACGGTCTGTTCGTTCATGACGTCGAGCAGGTGGAAGCGCGCCAGCAGCTCGGCAATCTCGTCATTGACGTCATTGCGCGTGCCCATCCGTCGCCACCAGTCGCCGCCATGGCCGAGACGCTCGGAAACGGCAAGGCCGATGGTCTCGAGAGGGGTCAGGTCGGGATAGAGCTGGTTGATCTGGAAGGTGCGCGACAGGCCGCGCAGCACGCGCCTGTGCACGGGAAGATCGGTGATGTCCTGGCCTTCGAGCAGGATGCGGCCCGAGTTCGGCTTGAGCACCCCGGTGAGCTGGTTGATGACCGTGGTCTTGCCCGCGCCGTTCGGGCCGATCAACGCGTGGCGGGCGCCCTGCTCGATCCTCAAGGACAAATCGCGGGTGACGCGCAGGCCACCGAACTGCTTTTCGAGATTCTTCGTTTCGAGCGCGATGGTCATGCGTCGCTCTCCGGCACGGCGACCACGGCCTTGCGCCCGGCGATCTGCTTGATCACCAGATTCGGCACATACAGGACCCAGCGATGCAGCCGCTGGCGGCCGACCAACACGATCACGACCAGCACGAGGCCGATCCAGAACTGCCAGTATTGCGGCGTGATGGTGGAGAACAATTCCTGGAGCATGCGGAACACCACCGCGCCGATCAGCCCGCCATAGAGATAGCCGGTGCCACCGATAACGAGCACCAGCATCAGATCGGCCGAGCGCTCGAAGGCGAACACATCGAGCGAGGCGATCGCGGTGGTCTGGGTGAACAGTGCGCCCGCGATGCCGGCATAGAACGCGGCCAGTGTGTAGATCGCGATCAGGCGGCGGTTGACCGGAATACCGATGGCGGCCGCCCGGAGCGGATTGTTCTTGATCGCCCGCAGCGACAGGCCGAACGGGGAGTGCACGACTCGGCGGGCGAACAGGAACAGCAGGAAAAGGACAGCCAGCGAATAGAAGAAGCCGGTCTTGCCGAACATGTCGAAAGGGATCTCGCCGAAGATCGGCTGCATCTCGATGCCCTGCAGGCCGTCGGTGCCGCCGGTGATGTTGGAGAAGCGCTCGGCGAGCGCTTCCAGCAGCAGGGCGATTCCGAGCGTGACCATCAGGCGCGTCAGGTCGACGCCGCGGATCACCAAGAAGCTGGTGGCAAAGCCGAGCACCATCGCGGCAAGGCCGGCGACGACCAGTGCCAGCACGGGCTCGGTGACGATGCCGTGCAAGGCAAGCAGCCCCGCGGCATAGGCGCCGACGCCGAAGAACGCGGCATGGCCGAGCGAGACGATGCCGGCATAGCCGAGGATCAGATCGAGCGACATCGTGAACAGCGCCAGCCGCAGGATGTCGGTCATGATCAAATAGCGATTGGGAAATGCGAAGCCGCAGGCCAGCACGATCAGCCAGAAAACGACTTCACCGTAGTGCCACCGCGCGTGGCGCTGGGCGTGATAACCGACGTCGGACGAAGCGCTCATCGGCGAACTCAACGCGCGGCCGTGCGTCCGAACAGACCGTTCGGGCGCCAGATCAGGATCACGATCATCATGGTGTAGATCACGAAGGGGCCCATCTTCGGCACGTAATACTTGCCGGCGACGTCGCCGATGCCGAGCAGGAGCGAGGCCAGGAACGGGCCGGTGATCGAAGAGGAGCCGCCCACGGTGACCACGATCAGGAAGTAGATCATGAATTTCAGCGGAAAATACGGGTCGAGGCCGAGGATCTCGGCGCTGAGCGCGCCGCCGAGGCCGGCGAGCCCGCATCCGAATGCGAACGTGAAGGCGAACACCTGCGGCACGTTGATGCCGAGGCCGCTGGCGGCGCGCGGATCGTCGACCGCGGCGCGCAGGCGGCTGCCGAAGCGCGTCTTGGCCAGCACCATCTGAAGCGCGATGGTGAGCAGGCCGCAGATCACGATGATCATCAGCCGGTAGCGTCCGATGCCGACGCCGAACAGGTCGAACTGGCCCTGGAGCGCGGCCGGCAAATTGATGAAGACGCGCGAGGAGCCCTGGACGTAGTCCACGGCCGCCACCGACATGAAGGTCAGGCCGATCGTGAACAGGACCTGGTCGAGATGGCTGCGCGCATAGAGGTGGCGGTACAGCGTGCGTTCGAGCACAATACCGATTGCAGCCGAAGAAACGAAAGCGAGCGGCAGGGCGGCGAAGAACGGCCAGCCCATCCGGTTGACCAGCACCATGCAGACATAGCCGCCGGCCATGGCGAAGGCGCCATGGGCGAGATTGACGAAGTTCATCAGGCCGAGCGTGACCGCGAGCCCGCAGGCGAGCACGAACAGCAGCATGCCGTAGGCAACGCCGTCGAACAGGTTGGTGAGGATTGCGGTCATCAGCAGTCGAGGGTCATCTCAAGTGTGGCCAAGGGCCGTGCTGCACTCCCTCTCCCGCTTGCGGGAGAGGGTTGGGGAGAGGGTGCTTCAACAACGAAGACTCCCCCAGAGGAGAGAGCCCTCACCCGGTGCTTCGCGCCGACCCCTCCCGCAAGCGGAAGAGGTAAGGCGAGCTTGCCGAGAGAGCCCCGGGGATGACGCGCTTTCGCGCGTCACTTCTTGGTCTTGCCGAGGTCCTTGACGGCTTCGAAGGTCGCGAACTCGACGTTGTAGAGCTCGCCGTCGACCTTCTCGACCTTGCGGATGTAGATGTTCTGCACGATGTCACGGGTCTCGGGATCGATCGAGATCGGGCCGCGCGGGCTTTCCCACTTCATCCCCTTCATGGCCTCGACAAGCTTGGTACCGTCCGTGTCGCCGCCGGTCTTCTTCAGCGCCTCGTAGATCAGATGGATGCCGTCATAACCGCCCACGGCCATGAAGCCCGGGCGGTTGCCGAAGGCCTTCTTGTAGGCTGCGACAAAATCCTTGTTCATCTGCGAGGGATGCGCCGCAGAATAGAGGTGCGCAGTGACGGTGCCGAGCACGGCATCGCCCATGTTGTTGAGAAGGTCGTCGTCGGTGACGTCGCCGGGCCCGATCACCTTGATGCCGGCCTTGTCGAGGCCGCGCTCGGCATACTGTTTCATGAAGTTGCCGCCCTGCCCCGCCGGCACGAACACGAAGATCGCATCGGGCTTGGCGTCCTTCATGCGCTGGAGGAACGGCGCGAAGTCAGGATTTTGCAGGGGCACCTTGACCTCTTCGACCACCTCGCCGCCGCCGGCCGTGAAATGCTGCTTGAAGAAGTTGAGCGCGTCATTGCCCGGCGCATAGTCCGAAGTCAGGGTCGCGACCTTCTTGATGCCGTTCTTCACCGCCCAGTCGCCGATGATGGTCGATGACTGCGCCAGCGTGAAGCTGGTGCGCACGATATACGGCGAGCGCTCGGTGATGATGGAAGTGCCGGCCGCCATCACGACCTCCGGAATCTTGGCCTGCGTGGCGAGCGGCGCAGCGGCGAGCGCGGCCGGCGTCACGCCGAAGCCGGCGATGAAGTTGACCTTGTCGTTGACGATCAGCTCCTGCGCGGCGGTCTTGGTCTTGTCCGGGATCGCAGCATCGTCCTTGACGATGACTTCGATCTTCTTGCCGGCGACGGTATCGCCCTTCTGCTGCATGTAGAGCTTGATCGCGTTCTCGATCTGCTTGCCGGTCGAAGCCTGGCCGCCGGTCATTGGCAGGATCAGACCGATCTTGACGCTGTCCTGGGCCTTCGCGGGCGCGAAGCCGGCAAGGCCTGCAATGGCCGCAACGGCAGCGGCCCAAGTCGCCTTGTGCGACAGTTGTTTGCGTTCGAACATCAGATGTCCCTCCCCTTCATTCCTGACTCTTGTGCCCTGGACCGAGTGCCCGGCCCTTGCCTTGATCTTAGACCGCGCGAGCGCTCTCGGGCGCCACATGGGCGTCTTTCGCGCCCTGCTTGTCAATCGGACGTTCGGCGGCCCTTCGGCGCAACCGGAGCGTTCCGAAGACCGGTCGACCGGACGCGGTACTGCGATTGCGTCGGAGCAGTTCGAGCAACCCGCTCGTGACGGCCTTCATTTGTACGAATGTACAAACAAAATGGACTTGTCAACGAAAACCCCTGCCCACGGACCAAGCCATGTTGTCGCGAGCCTCGCACCAAGTCCAGAAATGCGAGGGATCGCGTGCATGGAGGATTTCGCCTTTCTTTTGCAGAATCTGTACATCCACGCGCCTCGCTCGGGCGCAACTCGGTAATAAATTACCTACCTCGAATAAGTCTATTTTACCTTGTTGAAGGCTACGCTTCTTCCTGCCGAACTGGCGTCCAATCACCGAACGCGTACACCATGCCCAAGACTCTTCGTTCCGCCCTCGTCCTCGTTGCGCTCGCCGCGGGGCTGGCCGGCTGCGGGACGGTTAACGAAAAACTCTCCGCCGGCATGGGCGACTACGTCCCGCAATGGGCCGGCGGCCTGCCCGCCGATGCTCCGCCGCGACCGGGCACGCCGCAATACGACGCCTACATGAAGGAACGCGAACGCAAGCGCCTGCTGCCGGCCGCGGATCGCGAGAAGGAAGAGCAGGCCCAGAAGGGTACAACGGGGACGGCATCGGCTGGCGCGGGGCGTTGAATCGTCATTCCGGGGCGCCTCGAAGAGGCGAACTATGGTGCGCAATTGCGCACCTGAGAATCTCGAGATTCCGGGTTCGATGCTGGCGCATCGCCCCGGAATGACTCCCACGATCAATCCACGAACACCACCGTCTTGCGGCCGTTGAGGATGACGCGATCGTCGAGATGGTAGCGGATGGCCCGTGCCAGCACGCGGCGCTCGATGTCCCGGCCCTTCCGGACCAGATCTTCCGGCGTGTCGCGATGGCTGATGCGCTCGACGTCCTGATCGATGATCGGGCCCTCGTCGAGGTCGCGCGTGACGTAATGCGCGGTGGCGCCGATCAGCTTGACGCCGCGCTCATGGGCCTGGTGATAGGGCTTGGCGCCCTTGAAGCCCGGCAGGAACGAGTGGTGGATGTTGATGCAGCGCCCCGACAGCTTTGCCGACAGATCGTCCGACAGAATCTGCATGTAGCGGGCGAGCACCACCAGATCGGTCTTCGTCTTGCCGACGAGGTCCATGATTTGCGCTTCCTGCTCGCGCTTGGTCTCCTTGGTGACAGGCAGATGGTGGAACGGGATGCCGCCGAAATCGAGCCCGGAATAGACTTCGCGCGGATGGTTGGAGACGATCGCGGTCGGAATCATCGGCAATTCGCCGGTGCGCCAGCGATAGAGGATGTCGACCAGGCAGTGGTCGGACTTGGACACCAGCAGCATCACCTTGCGATGCGCAGCGCGGTCTCGCATCTGCCACTCCATGCCGAAACGCTCGGCGATCGCCGCAAAGCCGGTCTGCAGCGCCGACAGTTCCACGGCAAGATCGGCCGCTGTGAACACCACCCGCATGAAGAACTTCTCGGTCTCGACGTCATCGAACTGCTGGGCGTCGAGGATGTTCTGTCCGTTGTGGGCAAGGAACGTCGACACGGCCGAGACGATGCCGGGGCGATCCGGACAGGACAGGGTCAGGACATATTGATGGTCGGGCATGTTGATGAACGGGCTTGGCTCTTGATGAAGGTTTGTGCAGCGGAACTATCCGCGATTTGCGCCCTGCTCTAGCACCGACCTCGCCCTTGCGCCAATCCCGGGCGCAGAGTCAGGATGAACGGACGATTGCAATCCATGATCGGAGCATACCCATGGCCGACCGTTTGAACGGCTACCGCATCTTAATTCTGGAAACGCGGGAGGAGGCGCAGTTTTCGAAGCTTCTGGCCGAGCAAGGCGCCGAGGTCGTGCAATGCCCGATGTTCACCATCCATGATGCGCCGGACCCGGCTCCGGTGGAGGCCTGGATCCGGCGTGCCATCGACAAGCCCTTCGACGATCTCGTGCTGATGACGGGCGAAGGCCTGCGTCGGATCATGAAGCTCGCCCGCGCCCGCGAGCTCGACACGGCCCTTGTCGCGGCACTCGCCAAAGCGCGAAAATTCACCCGGGGTCCGAAGCCCGGCAAGGCGCTGCGCGAGATCGGTCTCGAGGCACAGCAGACCACGGAGAAGCCGACCACCGAGGGCGTGATCGAGATGCTGGCCAGGCTCGACCTGAAAGGACGACGCCTCGGTCTCCAGCTCTATCCGGACAAGGACCACGGCGCGCTGACCGGCGCGCTGGCCGCGCAAGGCGCCGCCGTCGATACCGTGCTGCCCTATGTCTACGATTCCAAGGCAGCGGATTCGAACATCGTCGCCGCCATCGACGACATGGCCACCGGGCGGATCGATTCCATCGCGCTGACCAATCTCGGCCAGGTCCGCCGCCTGATCGAGGCCGCGAAAGCGCATGGCGCCGAAGCAAAACTGCGTACAGGCCTCGAACGGACGTTGATCGCCTCTGTGGGGCCGGCGGTCTCCGGTGAACTCGCCGCGCACGGTCTGCGCACGGACGTCTCGCCGGCGGATGAAGCCTATTTCATGCGCCCGCTGATCTCGGCGATGGCCGCGGCGCTGGCGGAGCGGAAGCCGAGAGCCGCGGCGAGCTAAGAGCCGAACGCGGGGGCGGCCTGCGGCGGCTGCGATTGACACAAGCATCGCCAGCGCTAGCTTGCGCGACCGCAAGAAGAAACAACAAGGGCAAGGGAATCGCCGTGATACGCGTCATCGCGTCGTGAACGCCACCGCACGACCTTCGGCGCTCGCGCCATTCCGCATCCGCAATTATCGTTTCCAGTGGCCGTCCGACCTGCTCACCTCCTGGGCCTTCGAGGTCGAGACGCTGGTGCTCGGCTGGTACATCATTGTCGAAACCGGCTCGGTGCTGCTGCTCACCGTGCTTGCTTCACTCCAGTTCGTCGGAACACTGGTCGCGCCCGTGTTCGGCATGATCGGCGACCGCATCGGCCATCGCGATCTCCTGATCGCAATGCGTCTTGCCTATACGGCGCTCTCGTCGACCATCATGGTCCTGGCGCTGACCGGTCACATGTCGCCGCTGAACGTCATGATCATCGTCGCGATCATGGGCCTGATCCGCCCTTCTGATCTCGGCGTCCGCGGCGCACTGCTGGCCGAGATCATGCCGCCCGGGCAATTGGTAGGGGCCATCAGCGTCGCTCGCACGACGCAAGACAGCGCACGCATCGCCGGAGCGTTGACAGGCGCGGGGCTGTTCGCCGTCCTCGGCATTGGTCTTGTCTATGTGGCGATCACCTGCCTCTACCTGATGGCCGCACTCCTCATGCTATGTCTGAGCCGGCCGAAAAGGACCGTCACGATGAGCGATCTTCCCGCGAATAGCGGCGCCATTTCCCGTTTGTTTGGCGAGCTCAAGGAAGGCATCGTCTATGCCTGGAACGGCCCGGGAATGCGCGCGGCGCTGTGCGTCGCCTTCCTGGCCAATCTCACCGCATTTCCCTTCACGGGCGGATTGTTGCCCTACATCGCGCGCGAGATCTTTCACACCGACCAGACCGGCCTCGGTTATCTCTCGGCGAGCTTCGCCGTCGGCTCGCTGATCGGCTCCATCACGCTCAGCCTGGTCAGTGGCGTGCGCATTGCCCGGCTTCTGATCGGCGCGACGCTGGCCTGGTACGCCATGCTGCTGGTATTCGTCGAGGTCAGGACCATGCCGGTGGCGATGGCCTGCCTCGTTCTCGCCGGCATCGCCCAGAGCATGTCGATGATCTCGGCAGCGGTGATCCTGATGCGCACCGCGAGCGCACATCTGCGAGGCCGCGTCATGGGCGTGCGCATGATGGTGATCTATGGCCTGCCGATCGGACTGCTCGCGGCCGGCAGCCTGATCGACGTCATCGGCTATTCCGCGACGGGCTCGCTCTATGCCGCCGCGGGCTTCTTCGCGATGCTGGCGATCGCAGCGCGTTGGCGCGCTGACCTCTGGCCTGTCCACGCCCCCGCCAACGCGCGGTGACGAATATCCGCCCTAATCCCCGTACCCGCGCAGCCGCTCGATATCGAGGATGGTGACGCCGCCATATTCCAGCCGCAGCAGCCCCTCTTTCTCCAGCCGGTTCAACGCGCGGTTGGCGTTCTGGCGGGACATGCCGGAAAGCGCCCCGATCTCCTCCTGCGTGATCTCCAGATGCGTGGTCGATTCGGGATAGAGGATCGGGTTGAACAGCGAAGCAATGCTGCGAGCGAGGCGCGCGGTGGCATCCAGGGTGCGGTTGACCTCGAGCATGCCGATAAACTGGCCGAGCCGCTCGTTGAGCTGGCGCACCAGAAAGCGGTTGAAGCCGACGCTGTTCTCGAACAGCCACATGAATGCACTGCGCTCCATCAGTGCGACGCGGCTGTCGCGCAGCGCGACCACGTCATAGCGGCGCGGCTCGTTCTTGAGCACGCTGCCCTCGCCGAACCAGGCCCCTGCCGTCAGACCGGCAAGGCTGGTCTCCTTGCCGTCGCGCGAGACCCCGCCCATGCGGGCCAGGCCGCTCACCATGCCGGCCCAATAGGCAAAAATGTCACCGCGCATGAACACGGTCTCGCCGGTGCCGTAGGACCGCTCCGTGATGCCGGCACGCGCGACCTCGATCTCCGCTTGCGTGAGCTCGCGCGACCAGGCGGCGACGCGCTTCAGATGATCTTCTGAAATCATGATCTGGCGGCCGGCCGCACGACTTCGTCACTCCGTTTTCTGTTGCATTGCAACATGATGGTATCGACCGCCATTCGACCAAAGATGAACGCCGCTGCCGGCCCGCAAACTTTGTCGCAGAATTGTCAGCCGGGAGACATTTCAAAATAGCGCTTTCCCCTATTGAGGACCACCTCGGGCGATACGGCTTTCGATCCCAAACGGGAACGAGAGTGAGCGGCTCCGGTCGAGACCATCTGCTGCATGGCCTCACCGTCACCGCCGTACTAGGATCGCTCGACAGAACGGACGAAGAGCGCCGCTGAAATGCGCCATGACCGGGAGGGATTCGTTTGGTGGCTACCAGTCTTGAAGTGCGCGGCGTGTCCTTGCGATTCGGCGGTGTTCGAGCGCTGACCGACGTCGGCTTCGCCATTAGGGAGGGCGAGCTGTTCTCGATCATCGGCCCCAACGGCGCCGGCAAGACCTCGATCGTGAACTGTATTTCCGGCCGCTACAAGCCGACCGAAGGCCAGCTCTTCTACCAAGGCCGCGACATCACCGGTCTGACGCCGAATGCCCGCGCCTCGCTCGGCATCGGCCGCACCTTCCAGAACCTGGCGCTGTTCCACCATATGAGCGTGCTCGACAACATCATGGTCGGCCGCCATCACCTGCTGAAGAACAACTTCCTCACGGGCTCGCTGTACTGGCTCACCGGCGCGCGCAAGGAAGAGCTCGAGCACCGCCGCAAGGTCGAGGAGATCATCGACTTCCTCGACCTGCAGTCGGTGCGCAAGGCGACCGCAGGCACGCTCTCCTACGGCCTGCGCAAGCGTGTCGAGCTCGCGCGCGCCATGGCGCTGGAGCCGCGTCTCATTCTCCTCGACGAACCCATGGCCGGCATGAACTTCGAGGAGAAGGAGGACATGGCCCGCTACATCGTCGATCTCAACGAGGAGTTCGGGATGACGGTGGTGATGATCGAGCACGACATGGGCGTGGTGATGGACATTTCCCATCGCGTTATGGTGCTGGATTTCGGCAAGAAGATCGCAGAAGGCGATCCGGCCACCGTGCTCGCCGATCCCCACGTCAAACGCGCCTATCTCGGCGAGGAGGACGAGGTGCTGGTCGATCCCGACGACGCGCCGCCGGCGCAGGAGAGCGCGGCATGATGGATTATGCAGGCCGCGTCGCGCAAGCCGACACCTATCCGAAGATGCTCCGGCTCAACGCCAGGGAGCACGGCAACGAGATCGCTTTGCGCGAGAAGGATCTCGGGCTCTGGCGCATTTTCACCTGGAACGACTACCAGACAAGGGTGCGCGATTTCGCGCTTGGCCTGGTCGAGCTCGGTCTCGCTCGCGGTGATGTCATCGGCATCATCGGCGACAATCGGCCGGACTGGGTCGCTGCGGAAGTCGCGACCCACGCGATCGGTGGACTGAGCCTCGGACTCTATCGCGACGTGCTGGACGAGGAGGCCTCCTATCTCCTCAACTATGGCGAGGCGCAGCTCGTCTTCGCCGAGGACGAGGAGCAGGTCGACAAGCTGCTCACCCTTGCCGAGCGCGCGCCCAAGCTGAAGCACATCATCTATTCCGATCCGCGCGGGATGCGGAAATATGACGACCCCCGGCTGATGTCGGCGGAGAAGTTTGCCGAGCTCGGCCGGGCGCGTGCTGCGCGGGAGCCGGAGCTCTACGACAGGCTGGTCGATGCCACCAAGGGCGAGGACGTCGCGATCCTCTGCACGACGTCAGGCACGACCTCGCATCCGAAGCTCGCGATGCTCGCGGCCGGCCGCGTGCTCGGGCATTGCGCGACCTATCTCGCCTTCGATCCGAAGGGACCCGATGACGAATACGTCTCGGTGCTGCCGCTGCCCTGGATCATGGAGCAGGTCTACGTGCTCGGCAAAGGCCTCTTGTGCCGGATGAAGATCAACTTCGTCGAAGAGCCCGACACCATGATGAACGATCTGCGCGAGATCGCGCCGACCTTCGTGCTTTTTGCTCCACGAGTCTGGGAATCGATCGCGGCCGACGTTCGCGCCAAGGTGATGGATGCGACGCCTTTCAAGCAGCGCCTGTTCGACATCGGCATGAAGAGCGGCCTCGCCGCACTCGAACAGGGCAAGCGTTCCGGCTTTGCCGACGCGATCCTGTTCCGCGCGCTGCGCGACCGCCTCGGCTTCACCCGCCTGCGGTCGGCCGCCACCGGCGGCGCAGCGCTCGGCCCGGAAACCTTCAAATTCTTCCAGGCCATGGGCGTGCCGCTGCGCACGCTGTACGGCCAGACCGAGCTGCTGGGGGCCTATACGCTGCATCCCGAGGGCAAGGTCGACCCTGATACGACCGGCGTGCCGATGGCCGACAGCATCGAGATCCGCATCGACAATGCCGACGTCCACGGCGTCGGCGAGATCGTGGTGCGGCATCCCAACATGTTCCTCGGCTACTACAAGAATCCCGAGGCGAGCGTCGCCGACATCAAGGACGGCTGGATGTGCTCCGGCGATGCCGGCTATTTCAATGCCGACCGGCAGCTCGTCGTCATCGACCGCATCAAGGATCTCGCGGAGACCTCGCGCGGCGAGCGCTTCTCGCCGCAATTCATCGAGAACAAGCTGAAGTTCTCGCCCTATATCGCGGAAGCCGTGGTGCTTGGCGCCGGCCGCGACGCGCTCGCGGCGATGATCTGCATCCGCTACTCCATCATCTCGAAATGGGCGGAGAAGAACCGGCTCTCGTTCACGACCTACAGCGACCTCGCCTCGCGGCCCGAGGTTTACGCGCTGCTGCAGAAGGAGGTCGAGACCGTCAACGCCACGCTGCCGCCGGCCCAGCGCATCTCGCGCTTCCTGCTGCTCTACAAGGAACTCGATGCCGACGACGGCGAGCTTACCAGGACCAGAAAGGTCCGCCGCAGCGTCATCAACGAGAAATACGAAGGCATCATCGACGCCATCTACCACGGCGTCGCGGATATTCCCGTCGACACCGTGATCCGCTTCCAGGACGGCACCACCCAGCGGGTGCGCACCACGTTGCGTGTGGTGGATCTCGGCGGCCACGGCCACATGGCGGAGGCGGCGGAGTGAGCGTCCTGTCCGCCACGAGCGCGACGCGCGTTGCTGTGCCCTCCCCCCTTGTGGGAGAGGGCATCGCCGCTATCAACCACACCCTCACTGGGGTGAGGGGTTCTCTCTCCACACCGCCACTGCCGAGACAACCCCTCACCCGGCTTCGCTTCGCGAAGCCACCCTCTCCCACAAGGGGAGAGGGTGAGCGCGCGCCGGATTTGTCAGCGAGCACCACTGCATGAACACCGCCTTCCTCATCCAGCTCCTGGTCAACGGCCTCGTCGTCGGCACACTCTACGGCGTAGTCGCGATGTCGTTTGTCCTGATCTACAAGGCGACACAGGTCGTCAATTTCGCGCAAGGGGAATTGCTGCTGGTCGGCGCCTGGGTGTGCTGGGCGCTGCTGGCGAAATACCAGGTGCCCTTCTGGATCGGCATGCCGATCACGCTGGTGTTCATGTTCGTGTTCGGCATCGCGATCCAGGTGCTCATCCTGCGTCCGATGATCGGCGAGCCCATCATCTCGGTGATCATGGTGACGATCGGCCTGTCGACGGTGTTGCAGGCAACGCTGAAGTGGATGTTCGGCGTCAACCCGCAGCCGTTCCCGCGCGTGTTCGAGAGTCAATCCGTCAGCCTGTTCGGGCTCCAGATCCAGACCGTCTATGTCATGAGCCTCGTCGTCTCGGTCGCGATGATGATCGGCATGGCCTGGTTCTTCCGCGCCTCCAAATACGGCCTGGCGATGCGCGCCACCGCATTCAACCAGCAGGTCGCGCAGTCGCTCGGCATCTCCGTCAAGAGCGTGTTCGCGATGGCCTGGGCGATCTCGGCGACGGTCTCGGCGGTTGCCGGCGTCGTCGTCGCCGTCGTGAACGGCGTGTCCTCGGGCCTTGCCGCCTACGGCATCAAGGTGTTCCCGGCGGCGATCCTCGGCGGGCTGGATTCAGTTGGCGGCGCCGTGCTTGGCGGCATCATCATCGGACTGCTCGAGAACGTCGCCCAATATGTCGACAGCGAGTATCTGCACTGGGGCAATCTCTACGAGATCGCGCCGTTCTACGTCCTCATCATCGTGCTGATGATCAAGCCCTACGGGCTGTTCGGCACCCACGACATCGAGCGGATCTGACCCATGGCCGGCCCTGCCCTCATTCCTGCTGGTGACTTCCGCACCTCCTACGCGGCCGACACCACGATCTTCCCGACCGCGACGAGCCGCAACTTCGCCATCGCAGGCGTGCTGCTGCTGTGTCTGGCGCCGCAATTCTTCAGCGGGTATTGGCTCAGCATCCTGATCCAGATCGGCATCTTCTCGATCGCGGCGCTCGGGCTCAATATCCTGGTCGGCTTCACCGGCCAGATCTCGATCGGCCATGCCGCCTTCTTCCTGCTCGGCGCATTTACCTCCGCCTACATCTCCAACAACGCGCAGATCCCGGTGTTCTTCGCAATCCCGCTCGCCGGCATCGTCACTGCGCTGGTCGGGCTGATCTTCGGCATTCCGGCGGCGCGGCTGAAAGGTCTTTACCTCGTCATCGCGACGCTGGCTGCGCAGTACATCCTGCTCGACTTCTTCTCGCGCGCCGAATGGTTCTCCGGCGGCTCGGTGCCGGCGAGCGCCGCGCCTTTCTCGATCTTCGGCTATACGCTGCGCGGCGACCGACAGTACTTCTACGTCGTGCTGGCCTATGTGCTCGTGAGCTACGTCCTCGTCACCAATCTGATGCGCACCCGTGACGGCCGCGCACTGGTAGCGATCCGCGACCATTATCTCTCCGCCGAGATCATGGGCATCAACCTCACCAAGTACCGGACGCTGTCGTTCGGGCTTGCCGCCTTCTTCGCCGGCATCGCCGGCGCGCTCTATGCGCACTACCAGCTCGTGGTGTCGCAGGAGGGCTTCGGCATCGAGCGTTCGATCCTGTTCCTCGCCATGATCATCATCGGCGGCACCGGCTCGATCATGGGCACGCTGATGGGTACCGCCTTCGTGGTGCTGCTGCCGGAATCGATGGAGTGGCTGAGCCATCATCTGAAGGGCGGAGCGATCGACCAGGCGCTCTCGCTCAACAACAACATCACCTTCCTGCGCGAGATCGCGATCGGGGTGATCATCATCGCATTCCTGATGTTCGAGCCTGACGGGCTCGCGCATCGCTGGCGGCAGATCAAGGCGTATTGGAAACTCTACCCGTTCTCGCATTGAGCGCGGGCAACTTCACTTAAACAATAAACAGGAGGAACCGACCCATGACGACAAAGTCCCTTTTGAGCACCGCATCGCTCGTGCTTGCGATCGCCGCATTCTCCGCGAGCGCGCAGGCGCAGATCGCGATCGGGCATCTCGCCGACTATTCCGGCGGCACCTCGGACGTCGGCACGCCCTATGGCCAGGCCGTCGCGGATACGTTCGCCTGGGTCAACAAGAACGGCGGCGTCGGCGGCAAGCAGCTCAATCTCGACACCAACGACTATGGCTACCAGGTGCCGCGCGCGATCGCGCTCTACAAGAAGTGGTCGGCGCCCGACTCCAAGGTCGCCGCAATCATGGGCTGGGGTACGGCGGACACCGAGGCGCTGACCGGCTTCCTTGCCCAGGACAAGATCCCAGACATGTCCGGCTCCTATGCCGCCGCCCTCACCGATCCCGAAGGGGTCAGCGGCAAGGCCAAGCCTGCGCCTTATAATTTCTTCTATGGCCCGAGCTATTCGGACGCGCTGCGCGCGATGCTGATGTGGGCAGCCGAGGACTGGAAGGCCAAGGGCAAGCCCGGCAAGCCGAAATTCGTGCACATGGGCGCCAACCATCCTTATCCGAACGCGCCGAAGGCCGCCGGTGAAGCCATGGCGCAGGAGCTCGGCTTCGAGGTTCTGCCGCCGCTGGTGTTCGCCCTCACGCCGGGTGACTACAGCGCACAGTGCCTGAGCCTGAAATCCTCGGGCGCCAACTACGCCTATCTCGGCAACACCGCCGCCTCCAACATCTCGGTGATGAAGGCCTGCAAGACCGCCGGCGTCGATATCCAGTTCCTCGGCAACGTCTGGGGCATGGACGAGAATGCCGCCAAGACCGCGGGCGATGCGGCCAATGGCGTGATCTTCCCGCTGCGCACCGCGGTGAGCTGGGGCGGCGATGCGCCCGGCATGAAGACGGTGATGGAGATCTCGAAGATGTCCGATCCCACCGGCAAGGTCTATCGCCCCGTGCATTACGTCGCGGCCGTCTGCTCGGCGATGTACATGAAGGAGGCGATCGACTGGGCCGCCAAGAACGGCGGCGCCACCGGCGAGAACGTCGCCAAGGGCTTCCACCAGAAGAAGGACTGGGTGCCGGCCGGGATGGAAGGCGTCTGCAATGCCTCGACCTGGACCGAGAAGGACCATCGCGGCACGCTCAAGGTCGACCTCTATCGTACCAAGGTCTCGGGCGCGACCGACGGCGACCTCAACGACGTCATGGCCAAGGGCACGATCAAGCTCGAGAAGGTCAAGACCGTCGAGCTGCCGCGCAAGCCGGAATTGCTGGGGTGGTGAGGCCTGCTCCAGCCACGCACACAACTGTCGTCCCCCGCCTTGCGCGCAATTGCGCACCGGGACGGGGGATCCAGTACGCCGCGGCTTCTCGATGAATCTCCGGCGTCTCTGGAATACTGGGTCGCCCGGTCAAGCCGGGCGACGACAGCGGAGTTTTGAAGCATGACCGACACCCTCGAAGCATCCCGCGCCAAGCCAACCGCGGTGGCGTCCGCGCCTCTCCTCGCCGTGCACAACATCGAGGTCGTCTATGACGACGTCATCCTGGTGCTGCGCGGCCTCAGCCTCGACGTGCCGAAAGGCGCGATCGTGGCGCTCCTGGGCGCCAACGGCGCCGGCAAGTCGACGACGCTGAAGGCGATCTCCGGGTTGCTCAAGACCGAGGACGGCGAGGTCACGCGCGGCGAGATCCTGTTCGAAGGCGAGCGGATCAACGGCATCGACCCCGACAAGATCGTGCGCCGCGGCATCTTCCAGGTGATGGAGGGCCGGCGCATCGTCGCCGACATGACGTCGCTGGAGAACCTCAAGCTCGGCGCCTTCACCCGCAGGGACCGCGGGGTCGATTCCGATCTCGACATGGTTTTCAACTACTTTCCACGCTTGAAAGAGCGCACCGGCCTTGCCGGCTATCTCTCCGGCGGTGAGCAGCAGATGCTCGCAATCGGCCGGGCCCTGATGGCGCGCCCCAAGATGATCCTGATGGATGAGCCTTCGATGGGCTTGTCGCCGCTGCTGGTGAAAGAGGTGTTCTCGATCATCCAGAAGATCAACCGCGACCTCGGCGTCACCATCCTGCTGGTCGAGCAGAACGCGCGCGCTGCGCTCTCGGTGGCAAGTCACGGCTACATCATGGAACAGGGCAAGGTCGTGCTCGACGGCAGCGCGGACGACTTGCGCGACAACGAGGACGTCAAGGAGTTCTATCTCGGCGGCGCCGGCGACCAGCGCAAGAGCTTCAAGAACCTCAAGAGCTTCAAGCGGCGCAAGCGCTGGCTGTAGCGTTTTCAAACGAAGCGGGAACCGGTTCGCGTGAAGAAAGCGCGTCGATACAAAAGAGCTTCAACTCTCAAGCACCTGTTCAGCTTCCGTGACTGCGCAGAGAACATGATAGAACGACGACGCAGGAATGATGTCGATCAGCGATTTGCCGTCGCGATCGAACTGGTCGTACCAGCCGCCCTTCACGGGATGGCTGAGATAATGCCGTTCGAGCCGCACCAGCGCCGCGCGCGCCTCATCCGCCGCCCCCACCTCGCCGGACTCGGCTTGCGCGATCCACGCCTTCGCGATCTCGGTCTGCGGCCACAGCCGGCGCGTGCTGCGGCGGACGTTGCCGACGTCGTCCCCCTCGTCGATCAGGCAGCCCGTGGCCTCGTCGCGATAACGCAGCGCGGTCGACAGCAGTTCGGCACGCCGCGGCGCAGTCGGGCAGCCCGTGATGCGCTCGAAGCCCTTCAGCAGCCAGACCCATTCGGCCTGGTGACCGGGCTCGACGCTGACGGGCTCGATCTTCGACCAGTCTTCCTCGAAGTACTCGGTCAGGATGCGCTTCTGCTTGTCGTAGAGATTGGCCAGGAACAGTGCGAAGAATTCTCCGGCACGGTTCTGGAACGACAGATCGTGGGTCGCCTCGAAGCACGCGATCATCGCCTCAAACAGATGCATGTGCGGATTCTGCCGGCGCGGCAGCGAAACCGGAAGGCCTTCGTGAACGCCGCCATGCGGCGAGCGCAGATGGCCGTCGAGGAAGGCGAGCAGCGCATCGATCTCGGCACGAACCTGCGCATCCTGGTCGAGGGCGTAGACGGCCGCGAGCGCAAAGAGGACGAAGGCGTGGTCATAGGCATCGCGCCGGGCATCCAGCACCGCTCCCTCGGACGTCAGCCGGTGCACGTAGCCGGGCCGGCCATCGGGCGCCTTCGCTCTGGACAGCAGATGCTCCAGCCCTTTCAGCGCGATGCCACGCCCCTCAGGATACCATCCCATCTGCGCCGCCTTGGCGTAGCACCAGATCTGGCGCGCCTGCACGAATACGCGCCGGGGCGCGGCCGCATCCGCCGTGCCATCGCGGTGCAGCCGGTCGATGAAACCACCCGCAGCCTGATCCCAGCCGACCGTCGACCACAGCGGCAGCGCCTCGTCGATCATGCGGCCCTTCAGGCGCGAGACGACGTTCGACGCCTCGTCCGCCGCAATGATTCCTTCGTCCGCCATCGGGTCCTCTCTAGGCCTCACCAATGGCGGTCTGATACCCATGCCGGTGGCGGCGCGCAACGGATGCCAACACGGAAAGAACAGCCATGACCGCCCATTACGACGCCCGCGAGATCCGTGAACAAGCCGCGCGCGAGGCCGACCTGTTCTCCCGCCTGCCAGGGGTGCTGCGAGCCGCGATGGCCGCCCCGGCCTATGCCGGGCGGCTCAAAGGCTGCGATCCCGCAGCCGTGACCTCCAGGGCGGCCCTGGCGGGCCTGCCGGTGTTGCGCAAATCGGAGCTGCCCGCCCTGCAGAAGGCCTCTGCACCCTTCGGAGGCTTTGTGGCGGGCCCCCCCGGCTCGTTCGCCCGCCTCTTCACCTCCCCCGGCCCGATCTTCGAGCCGGAGGGACGGCAAGGAGATCCCTGGCGCGGCGCAAGGGCGCTGTTCGCGGCCGGGTTCCGTCCTGACGATATCGTCCTCAATACCTTCAGCTACCATCTCACCCCCGGCGGCTTCATCTTCGACGCCTCCGCGCGCGCGCTCGGCTGTGCGGTCATCCCGGCCGGCCCCGGCAATACCGAGCAGCAATTCGAGCTGATCGAGGCCTACCGGCCGGTTGGCTACAGCGGCACGCCGGATTTCCTGAAGATCCTGCTCGACGCCGCGGCAAGCTCCGGGCGCGACATCTCCTCGATCAAGCGCGCGCTGGTCTCGGGCGCCGCGTTCCCGCCCTCGCTCCAGGCCGAGATCAAGGCGCGCGGCATCGACGCCTACCAGGCCTTCGGCACCGCCGATCTCGGCCTCATCGCGTTCGAGACCGAGGCGCGCGAGGGCATGGTCGTGAACGAGGACCTGATCCTGGAGATCGTCAAGCCCGGCACCGGAGATCCGGTTGCGCCGGGCGACGTCGGCGAGATCGTCGTGACCTCGCTCGATCCGCACCATCCCTGGATCCGGCTCGCCCTCGGCGACCTCACCGCGGCCCTCCCCGGCACGAGCCCATGCGGGCGCACAAACATGCGCATCAGGGGCTGGATGGGCCGCGCCGACCAGACTACCAAGATCAAGGGCATGTTCGTCCGGCCCGAGCAGATCGCCGAGATCGGCAAGCGCCATTCCGCCCTCGGAAGACTGCGCCTCGTCGTCACACGCCAGGGCGAGGCCGACGCGATGACGCTGCGAGCGGAAACCGCGGCCACGAACGATGCCCTGCGTGATGAGCTCGCAGCCAGCCTGCGCGCAGTGACGAAACTCGGCGGAAGCGTCGAACTGGTTAGTCCCGGCACGCTGCCTAACGACGGCAAGGTGATCGCGGACGAGCGGTAACTTCGACCGACGTCAACGGCGAGATCGCTCTCGCGAACGCAACGAACAGATCGCGCGGCGTTTCCACACTTGATCCACGAGCTGATTCCAACATTCATTCCGTGTGGACCCGTTAACGTGCGCCTTCTCTAGGAGCTGCGGCCACTGTAAACGGTCACTTCGCGGGCCGAAGCGCTTGACAAGTGCCGTTTTCGCGCAATGCCGCCGGCGGCGCAGGAACCTTGCATCGTCCCTGCGGCTCCCGTATTACCAACCGCTGCTACAATATGGCCTGGAATTGGCCCCTTCCGGATCCCAAACGTGCTTGAACCGACCCTCGTCACCATCGCCGAGACCGAGACCATTGAGGAAGCCTTCCGGCGCCTGAATGCGAATATGCTCGGCATCCTGTTCGCGCAGGACGCGAGCGGACGAATCGTCGGCGCCGTGACGGACGGTGACATCCGCAGGCGCATGCTGACCGGCATCACGATCCAGGACCGGGTCGCGTCCTGCATCAATCGCAACTTCGTCTGGGCGCCGACCGGCGGCCCGCGCGAGCAGATCCTGAAGCTGCTCGACCAGCGCGTGCACGTGGTGCCGATCCTCGATGGCGAGGGACGGCTGGTTGACGTATTCAGCCGCGAGCTGTTCAACCTCTCGGAAGAGAGCGAGGTGTTCGCGCGTGCCCGCTCGCCGGTGCGGATCAGCTTCTCCGGCGGCGGCACCGACCTGACGCATTACTTCGTGGCGAATGACGGCGGTGCGGTCATCAGCGCCACGATCAAGATGTACGCTCACGCGACGCTGCGGCGCCGGAACGATCCCAGCATCCGGATCTACTCGCACGATTTCCGTCGCACGGTCGAGGCCGATAATCTCGCAGAACTCGGAACGGGCGGAGATCTCGCGCTGATCAAGTCGGTCGTGCGCCTGATCAAGCCGACTTATGGATTCGAGCTCGAGGTATCCGCCGATTTCCCGGTCGGTTCCGGCCTCGGCGGCTCCGCGGTGGTCTCGTCCGCGATCATCGGATGCTTCAATGAATTCCGTGGGGATCAGTGGGATCGCCACGAGATCGCGGAGATGGCCTTCCAGGCCGAGCGGCTGATGCTGAACATTCCCGGCGGCTGGCAGGATCAGTACGCCACCGTGTTCGGCGGCTTCAATCACATGGAGTTCTTCTCCGACCAGAACACCATCGTGCCGCTTCGTCTCGATCCCAACATCATCGCCGAGCTCGAGGAGAGCCTGGTGCTCTGCTACGCCGGCTCCGGCCGCGATTCCGGCGCCATTCACCGCGACCAGAAGGCTCAGCACGAGACTAGCGACGCCGTCGCCGCGGCAGCCAAGCAAAAGGAAGTGACGCGCGACATAAGGCGGCATCTGCTGCGCGGCCAGCTCCTGGAATGCGGCCGGCTGATCGACGAGGCCTGGCACGCCAAACGGAAGCTGAGCTCGAAGATCTCGTCGGAGGCGATCGACGCGATCTACGATTTCGCCAAGCAGCACGGCGCAGTCGGCGGAAAGCTCCTGGGCGCCGGCGGCGGCGGTTACTTCCTGTTCTTCGTACGTCCTTTCGAGCGCTACCAGCTCATCGCGGCGCTGGAGCAGCAGGGGCATCGCTGTTCGCGCATCATGTTCGAAGAGAACGGGCTGCGGACGTGGAAGTCGCGCGTTCCCGCGCGGCTCGCCTGACGCATATGAGACGAGAATGTTGATGACATCGCCCAAACAGTCTGCTCCGGTCCGTATTGGCAACCGTCTTCTGGGCGAAGGCGAACCCTGCTACGTCATCGCCGAAATCGGCAACAACCACAATGGCGACTTCGACCGCGCCATTGCGCTGGTCGATGCCGCGGTCGCGGCCGGGGCAGATTGCGCCAAATTCCAGATGCGCAAGCTGGACGAAGTCTATCGCGCCTCGAGCCTGTCCGGGAAGGACGACGACCTCGCCGTCGAATATACGCTCGATCTCCTTCGCCGCTTCGAGCTGCCGACCGCGCAGCAAAAGAAGATCGCCGAGTACTGCGCAGCCAAGGGTATCGAGTACCTCTGCACGCCCTGGGACGCGAAGAGCGTCGCCGTGCTCGAAGGCTTCGGTGTGCACGCCTACAAGATCGCCTCGGCCGACCTCACCAACCTGCCGCTGCTCGCCCGCCTCGCGGCCACCGGCAAGACGCTGATCGTCTCGACCGGCATGAGCACGACGGACGAGATCAAGGCCGCGGCGAAGTTCCTCGACGACCGCAATGCCAGCTACGTGCTGCTGCATTGCCAGAGCACCTATCCGGCCGCGCTCCACAACATCCATCTGCGTTTCATGGAGACGCTGCGCGATATCCATCCGATCGTCGGCTATTCCGGCCACGAGCGCGGCATTGCCGTTTCGACGGCCGCCGTCGCGCTCGGCGCCGTCGTCATCGAACGCCACATCACGCTCGATCGCGAGATGGAAGGTCCAGACCATGCCGCGAGCCTCGAGCCCGAGGAGTTCAAGGCACTCGTCTCCGGCATTCGCGAGGTCGAGGCGGCCCGCGGCGAGAAGCTCGCGGAACGCGCGCTCAGCCAGGGCGAGCTGATCAACCGCGAGAACCTCGCCAAGAGCCTGGTGGCCGCGCGCGACCTTCCGGCCGGCACCGTGATCTCCGAAAGCGACATCGCCGTGAAGAGCCCGGGACAGGGCCTGTCGCCGCTGAAGATGCCGGCGCTGCTCGGCCGCAAGCTGACGCGGCCGATGTTGGCGGACGACTATTTCTTCCAGAGCGACCTCAATGAAGGCGCCGCGAAGGCTCGGCGCTATCGGTTCGACCGCCCCTGGGGCGTGCCGGTGCGCTATCACGATACCGAGCGCTTCCTGGAGATCTGCGAGCCCGACATCATCGAATTCCATCTCAGCTACAGCGACATGGAGCGCGATCCGGCGGCCTATCTCTCCGGTACCTATGATCTCGGCTTCGTCGTGCATGCGCCGGAGCTGTTTGCCGGCTCCAAGCTGATGGACCTCGCAACGCCCGACGAGGCGCTGCGGCGCTACTCGCTGGAGCAGACGCAAGCGGTGATCGACATCACGCGCGGCCTCAAGAAGTTCTTTCCCAAGACCAAGCGCCCACCCATCGTCGCCAATATCGGCGGCTTCACCATGGACGAGCCGCTGCCGCCGGAGGAGAAGGCCGAGCGCTACCGCATCTTTGCGCAGAGCTTGACCGAGCTCGACATGGACGGCGTCGAGCTGACGCCGCAGACCATGGCACCGTTCCCCTGGCATTTCGGCGGCCAGCGTCATCAGAACATCTTCATATTCCCGGAGGAGTCGGCCGCATTCTGCGCCAAGCATGATCTGCGCATGTGCGTCGACATCTCCCACACCAAGCTCGCCGCCAATCATTTCGGCTTCGACTTTGCACAAGGCCTCGCCCAGCTCGGGCCGCACACTGCACATCTGCATTTCGGCGACGCCAAGGGGCTCGACGGCGAAGGACTCCAGATCGGCGAGGGCGAGATCGATTTCGACGAAATCGGACAGGTGCTGCGCAAGCATGCACCGACGGCGTCGTTCATTCCCGAGATATGGCAGGGCCACAAGAACATGGGCGAAGGCTTCTGGACCGCGCTCGAGCGTCTCGAGGGACATATCTGATGGCGCGAAAGACGCTGGCCGTGATCGCCGCGCGCGGCGGCTCCAAGGGCATCCCACACAAGAACCTGCTCGATCTCTGCGGCAAGCCGCTGATCGCCTGGACGGTCGAGCAGGCGCGCGCCGCACGCGGCGTCGACGTGGTGGCGGTCTCGTCGGACAGTGACAATATCCTGGCCGCCGCCGAGGCCGCCGGCGCCGTCGGCGTGCGGCGTCCGGACGACATTTCGGGTGACCTCGCCTCCTCCGAATCCGCCTGGCTGCATGCCCTCGATGCGACCGAGGCGAGCATGGGCCGGTTCGAGCGCATCGTCGCACTTCAGGCCACATCGCCGATCCGCGAGCCCGGCGACATCGAGAACGCGCTAGCGACCTTCGATCGCGATCATCTCGACAGCCTGCTTTCGGTCTGCGAGGTCGAGGATTACTTCAACTGGCGGATCGGCGCGAACGGCCCGGAGCCGATCAACTACGATTATCGCAACCGCCGCATGCGGCAGCAGATCGAGAAGCGCTACCTCGAGAACGGCTCGTTCTACGTCCTGGTCCCATCCCTCCTGCGCGAGCAGAACAATCGTCTCGGCGGCAAGATCGGCTTCCACGTGATGGAGCGTCACAAGATGTTCCAGATCGATCGTCCCGAGGACGTCAAGCTTTGCGCCGCCATCATGCGCAGTTACGGCTATGCCTGAGCTCAGCGCCTTCTCTCTCGCAGGCAAGATCGCGGTGGTCACCGGCGCCTCGCGAGGTATTGGCGCGGCGATTGCCAGCGGCCTGCAGGGGGCGGGTGCCACGGTGTTCGGCCTCAGCCGGTCCGGGACCACGCCGCAGGGCGTCACTGCCATTGCCTGCGATCTCTCCGACGACCAAGCGATCGACAACGCGTTCCGCGCCATTGCGGCAACAGCCGGACGCATCGACGCGCTCGTGAATGCCGCCGGCATCAGTCTTCCGGCCCAGAGCGCCGAAAGCGAGCTCGCGCGCTTCCGCGCCACGGTCGCAACCGATCTTACCGGCGTTTACACCACCATCCTCGCCGCCTATCCGCTCCTGAAGAACGCCGGCTCGGCCGCAATCGTCAACGTCACCAGCATCAACTCGATCCGAGGCTTTCCCGGCAATCCCGGCTACGTGGCGGCGAAGGCGGGCCTTGCCGGGCTGACGCGGGCACTCGCCGCCGACTACGCACCCGACGGCATCCGCGTCAACGCGCTTGCACCGGGCTATGTCGCAACCGAGATGACCGCGAAGAGCTTTGCCGATCCGGTCATGCACGAAGATAGGCGCCGCCACACCATGCTCGGCCGCTGGGGACAGCCCGCCGACATGATCGGCGCCGCCATCTTCCTAACGTCGGACGCCTCCGCCTATGTGACCGGCCAGGAAATCTTCGTCGATGGGGGCTGGACCACCAAGGGTCTCGCCATCAGCTCGGATAACAAATCGTGACCGCAACATTGCAACGCATCGGCTTCATGCAGGGACGCCTGTCGGCACTGGTCGACGGCAAGATCCAGGCATTCCCCTGGGATGAATGGCGCGAGGAATTTCCCCGCGCCAAGGCGCTCGGCCTGACGCGAATGGAATGGACCATCGATCAGGAGCGGCTGCGCGAGAACCCGCTGACGACCGAGCCGGGACAACAGGAGATTCTGACGCTGTCGCGCGAGAACGGTGTGCGCATCCCGAGCCTGACCGGTGATTGCTTCATGCAGGCACCGTTCTGGAAGGTCGACGCCGTGGTACGTGACGCGCTCGTCGCCGACCTCGACCTCCTGATCGCCGCCTGCAGCCGGATCGGCATCGAATTCGTCGTGATCCCGCTGGTCGACAACGGCAAGATCGAGCGACAGAGCGAGAGCGATACGTTGAAGCGCGTGCTGCTCGCGCGTTCGGAGACACTTGCAAGGCGGAACGTCAAGATCGTCTTCGAATCCGATCTGCCGCCGCGTGAGCTTGCCTGGTTCATGGAGGCGTTTCCAGCCGATGTCTTCGGCATCAACTACGACAGCGGCAACAGCGCCTCGCTGGGCTATGACAGCGACGAGGAGATTGCCGCATACGCGCCGCGCATCCTGAATGTGCATGTGAAGGACCGCATTCGCGGCGGCACCACCGTGCCGCTCGGCACCGGCAACGCCGACCTTCCCAAGACCATCCGCCTGATCGAGCGTTCCGGCTATAAGGGTCAGTACATCCTGCAAACCGCGCGCGCCGCCGACGACGATCACGCCGGAGCGCTCGCCAGGTATCGCGACATGACGATCGGCTGGATCGAGGACGCAGCGCGATGAAGCTCGAGCTGAACGATCGCGTCGCTCTCGTCACCGGCGCCAGCCGCGGGATCGGACTTGCGATCGCAACGGTGCTCGCCGGGGAAGGTGCCAAGGTCGCGCTCGCCGCGCGGGGGGCCGATGCGCTTGATGCGGCCCGAGCTGAGATCGGCGGCAGCACATCGGCGCACGCGGCTGACGTCACCGACCCGGCCGCTGCCTCGACGCTGGTACACGAGGTTGAGCGGCGCTGGGGGCGCCTCGACATCCTCGTCTGCAACGTCGGCAGCGGCGCCTCCGTACCGCCGGGAACGGAAACCGCGGCGGAGTGGTCGCGAGTGATGGATCTTAATCTCTTCGCCACGACCAACATGATCGAGGCCGCCCGGCCTTTGATGGCGCGCGGCAGCGGCGACCGGTCCATCGTCTGCATCTCTTCGATCGCAGGCATGGCGGCGCTTGGGGCGCCCGTCACCTACTACGCCGCAAAAGCCGCGTTGAATGCGACCGTGCGTGGCTTGGCCCGGCCCCTGGCGCTCGAAGGCATACGCATCAATGCGGTAGCGCCGGGCAACATCTTGGCCGCCGACGGCACCTGGGCGCGCAAGCTTGCGGAAAACCGTGCTGCGGTCGAGGAGATGCTTGTGCGCGAGGTCGCGCTGCGCCGCCTGGGCCGGCCGGAGGAGGTCGCCGACCTCGTCGCCTTTCTCGTCTCGCCCCGCGCGGCATTCATCACCGGCAGCGTGATGGTCGCCGACGGCGGCCAGTTGCGTAGCTGAACAGGAGCCTCCCGATGGCAAGCCCGTCCTCACGCTATGACCTGACCAGCCGCACCGCTCTCGTGACCGGCGCAGGCGGCCTGCTCGGGCGGCAGCATGTCGCCGCGCTTTCGGAAGCGGGCGCGCGCGTTGTCGTCACCGACGTCGGGCTTGCGCAGGCCGAAGCAGCCGTTGCCGCGCTCAAGCAGAACACGCCGTCCGCCGACCTAATCGCGCTTGCGATCGACGTCACCTCCCTTGACTCGGTACAGGCTGCAAACGAGCAACTTTCCGGCCGCGGCGTCTCCATCGACATCCTCGTCAACAACGCGGCGATCGACCCCAAGGTGACCTCCGCACCCGGCGTGATGCATTCTTCCCGCTTCGAGGCGTTTCCGGTGCCGCAATGGCAGACCGAGATCGCCGTGGGCCTGACCGGCGCGATGCTGTGCGCGCAGGTGTTCGGCGGCGCGATGGCCAAACGCGGTCGCGGCGTGATCCTCAACATCGCCTCAGATCTCGGCGTGATAGCGCCGGATCAGCGAATCTACCGCCAGCCACAGGTGACACGCGAGGAGGAGCAGCCGGTGAAACCCGTGACTTACTCGGTGATCAAGCACGGCCTGATCGGGCTGACGAAATATCTGGCGACCTATTGGGCCGACCACGGCGTCCGCGTCAATGCGATCTCGCCCGGCGGCGTCTTCAACAACCAGGATCCCGCCTTCGTCGAGCGACTGACGCGCCTGATCCCCATGGCTCGCATGGCCGATGTCGACGAATACCGCGCTGCGGTGCAGTTCCTCTGCTCCGATGCCTCGAGCTACATGACCGGGCAGAACCTGGTGATCGACGGCGGGAGAAGCGTGTGGTAGCGGCACCAGCGCCCGCGCGCGACGGCTCCCCAGGACGACGGCGTCCCTTCATAGGAACTCCCGATCCACGATCACCATGTCAGATTCGACATGAATCAGGTTTCTCAAGTGGAATATCGCCCCGAAATCGATGGCCTTAGAGCGATCGCCGTTCTCTCGGTTATTCTCTTCCACGCCGGGCTGGATGCGGTTCCGGGCGGCTACCTCGGCGTCGACATATTCTTCGTCATTAGCGGCTATCTGATCACGTCTATCATCAGCACGGAGATGGAGGACGGCAGATTCACGTTTGCAGCCTTCTACGAAAGGCGGGCACGAAGAATTTTGCCAGCACTCATTGTGGTTCTACTCGCCTGCGTTCCTTTCGTTCTCATTTTCATGCTTCCACGCGAGGTGTCCGAATTCTCGAAGAGCGTTATCGCTGTATGCGTGTTCGCGTCGAAGGTATCGTTGGGAAAGACCTGAAAGCGCTTCTTCTGAGATACACGTCCGCGGGACAGTGATCACGAGCGACCTCTGACGGCTTCCATCGGATTCAGCCCGGAACTCTCCGCTAGAGCGTTTCACATTTTGATTGAAGCATAACCGGCGCTTGCGAAGTAGTTGGCGCATTCGCGAGGCTGCCGGCCTCCGCCGTCGTGCGTCCTTCCAGCAATCTTCCAAGTCCTTCGCTAAAGCGTGATGAGATTTGGATGCATCGCACTTTAGGTCATTGTTTGAACGTGATCTTTCGGAAACTTGCTACACACTTTTCCGGATCATGCTCTAGGGTAGCCACGAAGGCGAGTCCGGCGAGCGCAAGCATGATGAACCGCATCTGAGTGATCCTGGTGATCGGCGGCCGGATGTAGCCTCCGATGAGGTGAGAGCTGATCTCATGATCCAGGTTAGATCGCGTTTGATCCTGCATCAGATTGGCTTTGTGCGCCGCGATGGAAGGTGAGGCAGCAGTTCACGGGCAGTCCAAGTGCGACTGGATCAAGGAAGAACTTTCCGCCCCTGAAGAACAACTCTGTCGGAACGGAGGCTGACGAGTCGTCCGTGAAGAGCGGCTAAGCGATTGAGCTGGGATCGCATTATTCGTTGTAGCCTGTTTTGGGATTGCAGGGTTTTGATGCTTCGGGCATCGGAACCCTGCAATTTCATTTTGAGGATGCCATCGAATCGCCGGTCATGATTCCGTCCTCGCATCGGAGGTGGCGATGCGACCGAAGAAGCGGACGACCTGTTCCGGGCCAGGCTGGACCAGATCATCAATATGAAGCACGAGCTGGTTCGGCTCGCCGGCAAGGTCGATTGGGACTGGATCGACAGCGAGATCGCGCCGCTCTACAGCGAGAACGGTCGGCCGGGGATTGCGACCCGCTTCGTGATCGGGCTGCTGCTCAAGCACATTTACGGCCTGTCCGATGAGGGGGTGTGCGAGCGCTGGGTCCACGACCCATATTTCCAGTACTTCACCGGCGAGGAGTTCTTTCAGCACGCGTTCCCGCATGAGCGCTCGGACCTGAGCCACTGGCGCAAGCGGCTTGGCGACAAGCTGGAGCTGCTCTTGGCCGAGAGCCTGCGGGTGGCGCACGAGGCCGGCGCGTTGCGCAGCCAGGACCTCAAGCGGGTCACGGTCGATACCACCGTGCAGCCGAAGGCCATCACCTTCCCGACCGATGCCAAGCTACTGCACGCGGCAATCAAGGGGCTCAACCGCCTGGCGAGGAAGCACGGGGTCAAGCTGCGGCAGTCCTATCTTCGCATTGCCAAGACCGCGGCGATGATGGCGGGACGCTACGTCCACGCCAAGCAATTCAAGCGGCATCAGCGGCCGTTGCGCATCCTGCGTAGCCGGCTGGGCCGGATCATCCGCGATATCCGCCGCAAGATCGAAGGTCGGGCCGTGCTCGAGAACGCCTTCGCCCTCCCGCTCGGCCGGGCCTCCCAGATCCGCTCGCAGTAGCAGCGCCAGCGCGGCTGGAAGCTGTATTCCTTCCATGCCCCGGAGGTCGAGTGCATCGGCAAGGGCAAAGCAGCCGCGCCTTACGAGTTCGGTGTCAAAGCTTCCATCGTCACCAACAACCGCCGTGCTCCCGGCGGCCTGTTCGTGCTGCACGCCAGGGCGCTACCCGATAACCCGTACGACGGTCACACCTTGCGGGACGTCGTCGACCGCACCGAGACACTCACCGGCTGTGCGATCGAGCGGGCCTATGCCGACAAGGGATACCGCGGCCATGACGCGCAGAACCCGCGCCGTGCCTTCTCTGGCCAGAAGCGCGGGGTCGTCGGTGTCATCAAGCGCGAGCTGCGCCGCCGCTCTGCCATCGAACCCATCATCGGACACCTGAAGACCGATGGTCACCTCGGCCGCTGCTACCTCAAAGGCCGCCTCGGCGATGCGGCTAACGTCATCCTCTCCGCCGCCGGTCACAACTTCCGCCGTGTCCTCGCCTGGCTGAGGGCTCTTTGGTGCCTGATCCTGACCACCCTCATCGCAGCCGCCAGCCACTGCTCAAATCGGTTTCTTAACGGACGACTGACGATGATGCAAAATCTATCCCAGCGTATTACAGCACCCCGGGAGATATGTCGGATACTTCTATATTAGGCGACGACCAGAACGCTCGATACGCCCCAGAAGCCGAGCACCAGGCTGAGGGTGGAGTATTCATGTGCTCGTCAAACTTCAGCAAGCGGTCAAGACCGCTAGATCAATGCTGCAGAATGCCCGCGAGGTTCATGTGCGCAGGTCGCGAGTGCTCGATGCCCAGCAACGTCCGCCGATTGTCGTTCGTTCGTTGCAGGTGCAGGCTCGCGAGCGTCATTCCGGCGCAAGTGGTAACCGTAGTCCCGCGGCCGCCGAACGGCTTCAGGAAGTCGAACACCCGACTGCCGAACATGTCGACGACCGACATCTCGCGCGCCCCGAGCGGCGGAATCTCGCCGAAATCGGCCTCGATCTGCTCGCCATCCTCGCGGATCAGCTTCGATGTCGGCCGCGCCGCATGAGCATATTCGGGATCGGAGGAGTGATTGATCAGCATCAGGCTGCTGACGATGTCGCTGGTCGCCATGATCTTCGGATTGATCCCGGTGAATCCGACATGCGCCTTGAGCCTGCCTTCGTTCAGGGGCCGGGCAAAGGCTCCGGTGCGATAGATCGCAACGTTATCCTGATCGACATAGGTCATCGAATAGCTGGCAGGCGAGGATCGGAAGCCGTCCATACGCCCGCGCGACATCACGGCGATGACCAGATAATCCTCCTGTGGCAGCTTGAGCGAGGCGAAAAGACGCGACAGCTCGATCTCGACGGAGGAACCCGGCGCATAATTGTCCGGAAACTCGTAGGTTGCCCGGTACTCGCCGTCGCGGGACAGGATGTGCAGCTTGAACCTGAGCTTCTTGCTGAAGCCCGAGGCGACCAGGCTGGCGAGTTCGGGAACGAGATCCTTGACTGTTTCGCGGAAATTCTTGCGCAGGCTGCCGGCGACGAGGCTGCGGAGATACCTGATGTCGACGGGGCGATACCAAGCAGGGATCGAGAAACCCATGCGCGACTCGACACCCGCAAAGGTCGGGAACATGAATCTGGGCTCGTAGGGCTTCCAGGGACTGGACGAGAAACGTGTCACGGACGCGCCCCTAAAAATGATGCAAGCTGAATTTGCCGTTGGCAAACTCATAATAGCTGAACGGGCTGGCGATGTTGGTGCCCTTGAACTCCAGAGCGAAACCTTCGGACGCGCCGATCAACCTTTCAGCCTCGGGGAAGAGATCGAGCGTGCTGATGCGGACGGCTCCCATCGGCGCGATCTCCGGCAGCGCGCGCTGGCCCAATGCGGTGCCATCAAGGGCCATGAGCCGGGCGGTCCCAACCGAGACGCCCTCGGGCGCCATGCAGGAGTTCACGAGCACCACACCGGACTCCTTCAGGAATCGCGTAAGATAGGATTGCATCCAGGCTGAGGTCGGGAACGGCGCGGCCGCCACGGGTTCGCGCTCGTGTGACAACGTCACCGCACCGTGCTGCGAGAAATATTGTGCATAATAGCCGGTGGTCACCTTCCGGCCGGGACGAAGCTTGGTCTCGTGTTTCGGGACCAGCGCCATCGCCACCGTTCCCGAAACCTGCGGACACAGCTCCGAAGTCTGCAACTGCAGCTGTCCGTTGACGCCGAGCTCCCTGTGGAAATACCCGGCCTGCGTGCCCGCTCCGTCGAAGAGCCAGACATGCGCGTCCACTTCCGGATGATCATTCATAAAGACCGAGAAGTAGTTGAATGCGCAGACTTGCGTCGTGACCGTCTCGTCGTTGCGCAGGTAGAGCACGGCGGGGGGATAACCTCTCGCGACGGCCTCTCCGATCTGCAGTTCACCGGACATTCGACAAGACTCGGCGGGAGAGCAATGGACCGGCACAGACCAAATCGACCGGCAGCTTTCGACAAACCATACGCGATTTTCCGGCCCGCATGCTGAAACGTCGACGTAATTTGAGCGTCTGTTTACGCTCAGCCGACCGTGGAATCAACCGGGAATGGCGCCAAGCCGAGCTGTTCCGAAGACACGGCTCGCCACGAGCACGTCAGCAGCTTGGAGGGCAACCTGCGGCCGCGACGTAGCCGGAAGAGGCACTTCGACCTCGGTCGGACTTGCTCCCGAGCCCGCCCCGCAACCTTGCGTTGCGCCTGTGGCTCCCATATAATCAAAGCTGGCTATGCGATTTGGTACGAACAGCCGGATCAGGGCCCATCCTGGACATCCACCATGCCTCGACGACCGTTCGTCAGCACCACGCCAACCACGACGTCATTTCACCCGAGGAATCACTGACGTGCGCTGGCAGACAAAGGCGCGAGCGTTCTCGGTGCTGTCGAACATCCCCTTTGGCGAAGACATCCACTACGCCCTGCAGCGCTACGTCACACGACGGCTGCCGCGGCCCGAGAAGCAGGTCAAATCCGTCTACACGCTCGCGCAGCGGCTGCTGGGCGTTCACCAAGCGTACAGTCTACGGCCGCTACGGGATTCGACCTGCTTCGAGTTCGGCACCGGACGCGATCTGATCATTCCGCTCGCCTTCAGCGCGCATGGAGCGCAGCGCTTCATCACGGTCGACATCGCGCGCTTGGCCAAGCTGGAGCTGATCCGCTCCAATGCCGCCATCATTTCCAGACTCAGCGGCAACAGCCACCCCGATATCAATTCCCTTGACGACCTCGAACGTTCCTGGAGGATCGACTATCGTGCGCCAGCCGATGCCCGGACGACAGGCCTGCCGGCCGGTTCGATCGACTGCGCGGTCTCCGTCGAAACGCTCGAACACATTCCCAAGGATGACATCGCCGCGATCTTGAAGGAGCTGCGACGCATCATGCGTCCTGACGGACTGATCCTCATGCAGATCGACTATGGCGACCACTTCAAAGGCTTCGATCCGTCCATCAGCTCGTTCAACTTTCTGACCTATTCCGAGGAGGATTGGGCGCCCTTCCAGTCGCGCTTCCAGTACGTCAATCGTTTGCGCCACAGCGAATATCTGAAACTATTTAGAGAGGCCGGGTTTGAGCTACTCAGCGATCAGCCCGACCGCCGGCCGCCGGAGCGGCATGTTCTGGAACGATTGGCACCATGCTTCAGAGGCTTCTCCGAAGAGGATCTGTTCACGCTTGGCGCCCTGATCATCGGCCGTCCGGCCGATCCATCGAATCGAAACTGAAGATCGCCGCTCATGGCTTGGTGGAATTGCGGGCTGCGTCAGGGCAATTGCGGACGTCGCACCACGAAGCGGCGAAACAATCGAGTCCTGTCGCCCAGCACCCACGGAAGAATGGGCGCCCGCTCCTCGATAATGATTGCCGCAAACAGCGCAGCAATCTTCACCCAATATGTCGGCGTCGCGACAAAGTTCAGCATGCCGCCGATGTACATCACGTAGATGCCGTACAGCACGTAGAAAGATAGAGCCGCCGTCAGATATCGTTCGACGATGATTGACCGGATCATGACAGCTGAGAGGAGCGCAGTGAGCCAACCGGCCCCCAGCAGGAAGATCCAGCCAAAATAAGGACCAAACAGTTCGAAGAAAATTTCGGGAAACCCGCCCGCGAACTGAAAACCGCCTGTGATGTGTTCCGTCGTCCGCGGCTCACCAATGGTTTCGGACATCAGAAGCTGCGGGGTCGTGTTCCGTCCCGCGACGATGGGGCGGTCGAACAGAAAATCGAAGACGTGGCGCGCGTCCCAATCTCCGTTGACCAGGACGCGTTGATAGGACGCCCATCCTATCTCCGAGGGCTGCACCAGAACGCGCTCGACAAAAGCATCCAGCGCCGCCTGACCTTCGAACCCTCGGACCCTGGTCAGGTTCCAATAGAGTGCGAATGCAATCATCATGGCCGTCAGCACAATGACGCCGGTGCCCGCCAGCACGATGCGGCGGTCGCTAATCCGGGGCAGCAAGCTGAACAAGCTTGCGCTCCCGAGATCTCGCGCCTGAACGATCAGCACCGCGGAGAACGGTATGACAAAGAACGCACAATATCGGTAGAACGGCGAGAAGCGCCCGCCTGCGAGAAACATGTAGAAGGTGAGGACGGCCAGCAAACCCACGAAGCGGTAATCGTATCGCTCGCGTCGCAATCGCTCGGCCACAAACATGGTCCCCCACCAGAAGCAGAGCATGTCGCCTCGCTCGACCACCAGGCGATGGAGGAAGCTGGCCTGTTCGTTGAAGGTCCAACGCTCGATCTTGGCAAACAGCGGAATGACACCTCCCTGAATCAGGGCACCGAAAAGCAAGATCAAGAAGAGGACGGACGCGTAGAACGTGACGTCCGAAAGGGTCAGTTGAGATTGGGACGCAGGCAGTCCGGGAGTTGGAGCCGCCCGCGCCCATTCATCGAGAGCCCTCGAATTGAAGACCCAGAGGAAGGGAAGAAGCGTCAGAAAATACGCGATCGACTGGAACACCGTCATGACGCCGGGTCCAATGAACATCTGAAGCTGGGACGAGAACACGGGCCCCGTGAGATCGATATAGAGCGACGAGATCGTCCGCCATGCGAAGGTAAACAAAAGGAAGGCAAGACAAATGAGGATCGCCGACCTGAATAGCCCCAGCCAGACGACGAAGAGTAGTATGGAGGCTCCAGCCAGAATGGTCATTGCCGAAGTCCTAGCCCTGACGCGCCGGCCGCCTCAGAAAGAAGGTCAAAAGACCGATGAAAAGCAGAATACCCAAGCCCGCCAGGATGGCTCTTTGCACGAGATTGACTTCCCTCGGCCCTTCCGTCGCGGGAGACGAACCATCCTGCGGCCCCGTCATCGTCACGGTGCGTTCGATATAAGCCAGTAGGGCAATGCGCGTATCAACGTTGAGCATCCTGTCGACCGAAGCCCCTGGACTTTCCAAGAAAGCAGCCCCGATGGAACCTCCGTCCGGCCGAGCTGGCACGAAGTCCATACTGCCCTTCCTCGATGCATCGTTGAGCTGAGCTCTCGCATCTTGCAGGCGCGCGCGCACCGAATGCAACAACTCCATCCTCGGCTCGGATAATCTCTGGTGTGCGGCCTGGATCGCAAGAACAGCCTGTTGAAGCAGGGTCGCCGCCTCCTCCTTCGAGGCGGCGCTCGCCTCCAGGCGGATCGACGAATCGCCAATGACGATCCCGCGCAATGAGGCTCCGCCGAACGCCCCACGCGAGTCGGGAAGCGCCTTGCGAGCATCGGCCAGAACAGTGCTCTGAAATTGGACCGCTCCGATTCGCGTCACCAGATCACGAGCACTCTCCACGGGTTCAACGCCTGCCCCCGCGAGCCCGAGAATACTTTGAAGGGTGGGCACCGTACCAATCGCGATCGTCGCGGTCGCGGTCCAGGATTCCACCTTCCGGCCGACGGCAAGAGAGCCAAGAGCAGCCAACAAGATCGCCCCGATCATGAGCGAAAGGACCCAATGTTTCCGCGCTGCTCGGACAGCAACATGGAACCATCTCGCGAGCTGCAGAAACGCTGGAGCTCGCGGCGTACGCTCGGCCATCGGCATGTGACTCTTGTCCCCGGCAACCCCCACAATACGGATGGGGAACTCGGTCGTTATCATACTGAGCCATCTCTGGTTGATCAATCGGCTCATGGCCAGGGACTCTCGATGATCGACCCTCGTATGATCGCCCGCCTGCGCTCCGCCGCCGGCCGGTTCGTTCGACAAGAGAATCCTCGCCCTCTCCCTTGCTCGTTGCCTCCGGGCGCCACCAAGCGTAAACAGATCTCGCAACAGTTCCTGTCGCATTGGGCAGCTCGTCATTGACGGGCGTTGGTGCGGGGTCTTCTTCACTCAGTGTCACGTTCGCCAAGCGTTGATCGAGGATCGACCGACGTTGGGAGACAATCCGGCCACCACAGCTCGATCCAACGAGAGCCAGAACCTTGAGACAGACATTTGCTGCTCACCTTCGACTGAGGTGCCGATTGGGAGAGCCGACATGCTGAGACAGGCTGTCGTCCTCGTCGGGGGACTCGGCACTCGCCTCGGCGAACGCACCAAAACCGTGCCGAAGCCGATGCTCGATGTTGGCGGCCGGCCGTTTCTCGACACCCTGCTCGACGAACTGGTACGCTACGGCGTGTTCGATGAAATTCTTCTGCTTGCGGGCCACAAGGCGGAGATCGTCGAGACGCACTACGCCGCGGCCGCCAGGGGATCGACGCGAATCATCGTGTCGCGCGAGCCCGAGCCGCTCGGCACCGGCGGTGCGCTCGTGCATGCGCGCGACCTTCTGCATGACCGGTTCCTGTTGCTGAACGGCGATTCCCTGTTCGACTTCAACCTGCTCGACCTGATCATGCGCGCCCAAGGGGGGCGCGTTCACATGGCACTGCGCGACGGCGTCGTCGGGGACCGCTATGGACGCGTCGTCCTCGACGGTGACGTGGTGCGTGACTTCATCGCCCCGGGTGTGGGTGCCACCGGACCGGTCAATGCCGGCATCTACGTCATCGACAAGTCCGTTCTTGCCGACATCACAATGCTTCCCGCCTCGCTCGAGCAGGACGTTTTTCCTGGCCTGACCAAGTCCGGCGCGCTGCGCGGCACGGCCTATCGCGGTTACTTCATCGACATCGGCATTCCTGACGACTTTGCGCGCGCCGACCGCGAATTGCGGGACAAGCTGCGACGGCCGGCCGTGTTTTTCGATCGCGACGGCGTGCTCAACCATGATTCGGGATACACTTTCGAGTCGCACAGGCTCGAATGGATCGAGGGCGCACGCGAGGCCGTGAAGGCCGTCAACGATGCCGGCTATTTTGCCTTCGTCATCACCAATCAGTCCGGAGTCGCACGCGGCTACTACGAGGAGCATCACGTGGTCGCGCTGCACCGCTGGATGGCGGACCAGATGGCGCTGATCGGCGCGCATGTCGATGCATTCGAATATTGCCCCGATCACCCCGAAGGAACCGTTGCACGCTATTGCCGCCCGAGCGACCGGCGCAAGCCGGCGCCGGGCATGATCATCGATCTCGCACAGCGCTTTCCGGTCGACATGACGCGCAGCTTGGTCATCGGCGACAAGCCGAGCGACATCGAAGCCGCGCGTGCGGCCGGCCTCGCGGGCCACTTGTTCGAGGGCGGCAACCTGGAGGCCTTCGTGAGACAGCGCCTCATCCCGGCCGGCCAGGCCTAGGCGCGCGTCACGAAAACTGCTGCATCCCCGGGCATTTGGCAGCTTTCTGCAGCTGTTCTGTTGCGCGCAACCGCCAGTGTGCTATAGCGCCATCTTGTTGCGAACACAGGCTTAATCGCCTTCTGGGGTCCGGCATGGCAGATCTAAGGGACGCCCGCGTCCTCGTTACCGGCAGCGACGGCTTCATCGGTTCGCATGTCGTCGAGGAGCTGGTGAAAGCCGGGGCACGCGTCAAGGCGATCGTCTACTACAACTCCTTCAATTCCTGGGGCTGGTTGGACACGGTTCCCGCCGACATCATGAAGTCCGTGGAGGTGGTTGCCGGCGACATCCGCGATCCGCACTTCATGATCGCAACCGCCAGCGGCTGCACCGACGTGCTGCACCTGGCGGCGCTGATCGCGATCCCCTTCTCCTACGTCGCGCCCGACTCCTATGTCGACACCAACGTGAAGGGCACAGTGAACGTGCTCCAGGCGGCGCGCATGGCGGGCGTGCGGCGATTCGTGCAGACCTCGACCAGCGAGGTCTACGGCACGGCGCAGATCGTCCCGATCAAGGAGAACCATCCGCTGGTTGGCCAGTCACCCTACTCGGCCTCGAAGATCGCATCCGACCAGATGGCGCTGTCGTTCCATGCCTCGTTCGACATGCCGGTTGTCGTGATCCGCCCGTTCAACACTTTCGGCCCCCGGCAGTCGGCGCGCGCGGTGATCCCGACCATCATCAGCCAGATCGCGACCGGCAAGCGCAAGATCCGTCTCGGCGCCGTCAGTCCGACGCGGGACTTCTCCTTCGTCACCGATACCGCGCGCGGCCTCATCGCAGGACTTACCGCGCCGGCCGAGCAATGCGTCGGCCAGACCATCAATCTCGGCAGCGGCTTCGAGATCTCGGTCGGCGCGACCGTCGAGATGATCGCCGATGTCATGGGGACCACGATCGAAATCGAGACCGACGAGGCGCGCCTCCGTCCCGCCAACAGCGAGGTCGAGCGGCTCTGGGCCGACAATTCCAAGGCACGCCAGCAGCTCGGTTGGAGCCCTGAATTCGGCGGTGTCGAGGGCATGCGTCGCGGCATGGTCAAGACCGTCAACTGGTTCACCAATCCCGCAAACCTCAACCGCTACAAGGCTGACGTCTACAATGTCTGAGGTGATGGTGGACAATGTCGTGACCAGCTCAGACTTCAAGCCGGAGACGATCGTCGACGCCGTGCGGCACGCGGTGGGAACGCCAAACGGCGTGCTCGGCCTGCACGAACCGGTGTTCGCCGGAAACGAGATCGCCTACCTCGAAGAGTGCATCAAGAGCACCTTCGTTTCCTCGGTCGGCCCCTTTGTCGATCGGTTCGAGCGCATGCTGGAGGAGGTCACCGGCGCCAAACGCGCGGTCGCCGTCGTCAATGGTACGGCCGCGTTGCATGCCTGCTTCAGGCTCGCCGGCGTCGAGCCCGGCGACGAGGTCATCTCGCCAGCGCTGACCTTCATCGCGACGACGAACGCGATCGCCTATTGCGGAGCAACCCCGCATTTCGTCGACAGCTCGCTTGCCACGCTCGGCATGGATCCCGGCGCACTCGCGGTGCGCCTCGGGGCGATTGCGGAGCGGACCGCAAGAGGCACGATCAATCGCGAGACCGGACGCCGCATCGCGGCGATCTCGCCGATGCACACGTTCGGGCATCCCGTTGCACTCGACGAGATCGCAGCGATCGCACACGACTGGGGCATCGCGCTGGTGGAGGATGCCGCGGAATCGCTCGGCTCGACCTACAAGGGTCACGCCGTCGGATCGCAGGCGCGGCTCGCGGCGCTGAGCTTCAACGGCAACAAGATCGTCACCACCGGCGGCGGCGGCGCCATCCTCACCAATGACGAGGAACTGGGACGCCGCGCCAAGCATCTCACCACGACCGCGAAGCTGCCGCACAAATGGGCCTTCGTGCATGACGAGATCGGCTTCAACTACCGCCTGCCCAACCTGAACGCCGCACTCGGTTGCGCCCAGCTCGAGCAGCTCGACGGCTTCCTGGCGAGCAAGCGCCGGCTGGCGGCCGCCTATGAGCGTGTCTTTGCCGGCGTGCCCGGCGTGCGCTTCTCGCGCGAGCCCGCGGGTACGACCAGCAATTACTGGCTGAACGCGGTCCTGCTCGACGAGGCGCATGCCGAGCGGCGCGACGACGTGCTCACGGCACTGAACGAGGCCGGCTTCGGCGCGCGCCCGGCCTGGACGTTGATGCACAGGCTGCCGATGTTCGCGCAAAGCCCGCGCGGCGATCTTTCCACCGCGGAATCCATAGAACGCCGGCTGATCAACCTGCCCAGCAGCGCCAGCATCAGGCCCCGCGATGACTAGTCGCGCACGAAAAATCTGCTTCGTCACCGGCAGCCGGGCCGATTTCGGCCTGCTGGTCTGGCCGATGCGCGCAATCCGTCAGACGCCAGGCCTGACGCTTCAGCTCATCGCCACCGGCATGCATCTCGCGCCGGAGTTCGGCTACACCTTCAACTCCATCCGCGAGGAAGGTTTTGAGGTGGACGAGCGCATCGAGACGCTGCTGAGCAGCGATACCGGCGCCGGAGTCGCCAAATCGGTCGGACTCGGGGTGATCGGCTTTGCCGACGCCTTCACGCGGTTGCAGCCAGATCTCGTTGTCGTGCTCGGCGACCGGTTCGAAATGTTCGCGGCGGCGCAGGCCGCGATGTTCATGCGACTGCCGATGGCGCATCTGTTCGGCGGAGACGTCACCGAAGGCGCGGTCGACGAATCCACGCGCCACGCCATCAGCAAGATGGCGCATCTGCATTTCACCAGCAATCATGGCTCGACGCGGCGATTGATGCAGCTTGGCGAGCACCCGTCCCGCATCCATACCATCGGCTCGGTCGGGATCGACGCCATCAAGCATCTCGATCTGATGAACCGCGACGACATAGGCGACGCGATCGGGATGCCGCTCGGCGAACGCAATGCACTCATCACGTTTCACCCTGTCACGGTCGAAGCCGGGCGGTCGGTGGCCGAGTTGGAGGAGTTGTTCGCTGCCCTGTCGACACTCGATCCCGCCTTCCGTCTTGTCTTCACGCTCGCCAATGCCGATGCCGAAGGGCGCGCGTTGAACGATCGGACCAAGGCCTTCGCGGCGCGCCGGCCGAACACGATCGCGGTCGCCTCGCTTGGGCAGCTCCGCTACCTCAGCCTGATGAGCCAAGTCGACGTGGTGATCGGCAACTCCTCGAGCGGCGTGCTCGAAGCACCCTCCTTCGGCGTTCCCACGGTGGATATAGGCGACCGTCAGAAGGGGCGTGAGCGCGCGGCCTCGGTGTTTCATGCCGCGCCCGAACGTGGCGCAATTGCCGCCGCGATCTCGGCAGGACTCCAGCGTGGCCGCGAAGCCACCGTCAACCCCTATGGCGACGGTGAATCCAGCCGGCGATTTGCCGACATTGTCGCCGCCATCCCCGATTTCGGGCGGCTTCTGGCCAAGGGCTTTTACGAACTTCCCGTAAGCGGAGCGCGGCCATGACGACGCACACGCTGATCATCGCGGAAGCCGGGGTCAATCACGACGGCAGCCTGGAAAAGGCGCTGGCTTTGGTCGATGCGGCAGCCGATGCCGGAGCCGACATCGTCAAGTTCCAGACCTTCAATGCAAAGGCGTTGGCGGGCGGCGCGGCGAAGAAGGCCGACTATCAGCAGCGCACCACCGATGCCGGCGAGAGCCAGCTGGCCATGCTTGAACGTCTCGAGCTGCCGCAGGCTGCGCATGAGACGCTGATCGCGCGCGCCAAGGAGCGCGGCATCGAATTCCTGTCGACGCCATTCGACGATGCGTCGCTCGGCTTCCTCTTGTCGCTGAAACTGCCGCGGATCAAGATCGGTTCGGGCGATCTCACCAATGCGCCGCTGCTCCATGCAGCGGCGAGGGCCGGCGCCATGCTGATCCTGTCGACCGGCATGGCAACGCTCGGCGAGGTCGAGGAAGCGCTGGGCGTATTGGCCCATGGCTATGCGCAGCGCAACGATCCCGCAGGCATCGCCTCGTTCCGCGCTGCATGGCGCGATCCGGCGGCGCGCGCCGCGGTGGCGCGGCACGTCAGCCTGCTCCATTGCACGACCGAATATCCCTGCCCCATCGCCGATGTGAACCTCGCCGCGATGGCGACGATGCGATCGGCATTCCAGCTTCCGGTCGGTTATTCCGATCACACTGATGGGTTCGAGATTTCGGTCGCCGCGGTCGCGCTCGGCGCGACCATCGTCGAAAAGCACCTGACGCTGGATCGCAATGCGCCCGGCCCCGACCACGCAGCCTCACTCGAGCCGGACGATTTCAAGCGCATGGTCGGCGCCATCCGCAATGTCGAGGCCGCGCTCGGCGACGGCGTGAAGACGCCGAAGGAATCCGAAATCAGGAACGTCCCGGTGGCGCGCAAGAGCATCGTGGCGGCGCGCGCGCTGAGGGCCGGCGAGATCATCGGACCGGCCGACATCACGGCCAAGCGGCCGGGCACCGGGCGGCCGCCGATCGATTATTGGTCCTTGATCGGAACGGCGGCGCCGCAGGCGCTTGACCCGGACGATCCGGTTTAACGACGGGGCTTGGCAGGAACCCCGCGCAGTACGGACCCGGGCGGCCATGAAGCCGTAACGACGGAACCCATCGCCACCAGCGTATCATTGCCAATGGAAATGTGGTCGCGGACCCGGCTGCCGAGCCCCACAAAGGAGTTGTCGCCGATCTCTGCGCCGCCGCCGACCACGGTTCCGGGAGACAGATGCGTGCAGTGCCCAACTCGCACATCGTGCTCGACGACAGCGCCGGAATTGATGATGCAGTGATGGCCGATCATGCTGCGTGCATTGACGATCGCACCCGGCATGATGACGCTGCCCACGCCGATCGTTGCCGAAGGCGAGACGAACGCGCGCGGATGGATCACCGTCGCCCAGCGCTTGAGCTGCAGCCGGCCGATCAATTGCCGGCGCGCGGGCCCCGCCTGCATCGTTCCGATCCCGACCACGAAGGCGGCGTCCGGATAGTTGGGCGCAACGTCATCGGTTCCGAGGTAGCGCGCATTGCCCAGTGTACCCGGCTGGTGATCGAGGAAACCGACGACGTTGAACTGGCCCGACAGGAGAGCGGCCTCATAGACCATGAAGGCATGCTCGCCGCCACCGATGATGATGAGATCGTCCATCGCGTTTCCCCTGCACAGACCAATCTTAGCGACGGGACTGCGGTACTTCAAACCGACGGGGCCCGGCCGGAAAACACGGGTATTAACAAGGTCAACGCCCGGGCCCCTGGCGGGGTTGACGCCGCCTCTCGCAGCCGCGATATAGCAGGCTCAGCCGTGGGCCGCCCCCAATATCTGGCGTATACGAGGCAAATTGCCATGAAATCCTGGCGCAAAGCCGTCGTCGGTACCCAGGCGACTGTGGGCGAGGCCATCGCCGCGATCGAGAGCGGAAGCATCCAGGTTGCTCTGGTGCTCGACGACCACAATCGCCTGCTGGGCGTGGTCACCGACGGCGACGTGAGGCGCGGGCTGCTACGCGGCATCCCTCTCACCGGACTTGCGACCGACATCATGAACCGGACGCCGGTGTCGGCCTCTGCGACCATGCCGCGCGAGGATCGCCTGCAGCTGATGCGACAGAGGTCGATCAAGCAACTCCCGCTTGTCGACGAGGGCGGCCATCTGGTCGTGGTCGAGACGCTCGATGAGCTGCTCGAACCGCGTCACTATCCTAACCCGGTGCTGATCATGGCCGGCGGCCTCGGCGAGCGCCTGGGTGCGCTGACGCGCGACGTGCCGAAGCCGATGCTCAATGTCGGCGGCCGACCACTGCTGGAGACGATCGTCCGCAACGTGGTGCAGCAGGGCTTTGGCAACATCTTCATTTCGGTCAACTACAAGGCTCAGACGATCAAAGACTACTTTGCCGATGGCGCGGCCTTCGGTGCCAACATCCAGTACGTGCACGAAACCGAACGCCTGGGTACCGCCGGCGCGCTCGGGCTCTTTTCGACCCCGCCGGATCTGCCGATGATCGTCACCAACGGCGACATCCTCACCACGATCAACTATGGAGCGCTTCTCGACTTCCATAACGGAACGCCGGCGGAAGCGACGATGGCCGTTCGCGAGCACAAGGTGCACGTCCCCTATGGCGTGGTTTCCACGTCGGAGGGCTTTCTCCAGACCATTCGCGAGAAGCCGACCGAGAGCTGGTTCGTCAGTGCCGGCATTTACGTGATTGGAAGCTCGGTCTTCCGCCATGTCGCCCCCGGCGTCAGCATCGATATGCCGACCGTGCTGGAGCGGGTGATCGCCGATAAGGGACGCGTCGCCGTCTATCCCATTCGTGAATACTGGCTCGACATCGGCCGCCTTGAGGATTTCGAGCAGGCGCATGCAGAGTTTCACGAGGTCTTCCCGTGACCTCAACAACCGCCGTCGTGGTTGGTCTCGGCTCGATTGGCGCAAGGCATGCGCGGGTCCTGGGCGAGCTCGGACTTCGGGTCTCGACTGTCAGCCGGCGCGAAGGCGGCGACTACGGGTCGATCGCGCAGGCCGTCGCGGCGGCGCATCCGGACTACGTGGTGATCGCGACCGAGACTGCGCGTCATGCGGACAATCTGCAAGAGCTCGCGCAGACCGGGTTCCGTGGCAGAGTCCTTGTCGAAAAGCCGCTATTCGCAACACCGGCCCCGGCCCCGAAATATCCCTTCGCCGGTGTCAGCGTCGGATACAATCTACGCTTTCACCCCGTGATGACGGCGCTGGCGGAAAGACTGAGCGGGCACGACGTGATCACGGTCGACGCCTATGTCGGCCAGGACATCAGGGACTGGCGGCCGGGCCGCGATCACCGTACGACTGCATCCGCCACGGCCGATGCCGGAGGCGGCGTGCTGCGGGATCTCAGCCACGAACTGGACTATCTTTTGTGGCTGTTCGGGCCATGGCATCGCGTCGCAGCGCTCGGCGGCTCCTCCGGCGCTCGCGACATCGACGTCGACGACCATCTTGACCTGCTGCTCGATATGCAGCTGGCGCCATCGGTGCACGTCCACATGGACTATCTCGATCGCCAGGGCATCCGCCGCATTCGCGTCAATGTCGACGACGATACCATCGAGGCCGATCTCGTCGGCAGCCGTCTCACGGTCAACGGCAAGGCAACGGAGATTCCCAGCGAGCGCGACCAGAGCTATCGCGACATGCATGTCGCGGCGATGCGCGGCGCGAGCCCGGTCTGCTCGCTGCCCGAGGCCCTCGGCGTCGTGCATCTGATCGACGCCAGCGAGCGCGCGCTACGCACCAAGAGCTGGATATCGCCATGAGTCTCGTCTGCACCATCTGCGCGCGAGGCGGCTCGAAAGGGGTCGTCGGCAAGAACGCGCGCGATCTCCTGGGCAGGCCGGTGCTCGCGTGGAGCATCGCGCAGGCGCGAGAGACCGGCCTGTTCGATGCGATCGCCTTCAGCAGCGATTCGGACGCCCTGCTCGAGGCCGCGCTGAAGGCCGGCGCCGACATCGCGGTCAGACGCCCCGACGAGATGGCGACCGATATCGCGCCAAAGCTGCCGGCGATCCGCCATTGTCTCGAGCAGGCGATCGCGCAAATGGGCACGACGCCCGATATCTTCGTCGATCTCGACGTAACCTCGCCGCTCAGGCTGGCCTCCGACATCACCGGTGCGGTGGCACTGCTGCGCGAGAGCGGCGCGCGCAATGTCATTACCGGGGCGCCGGCGCGGCGGTCGCCCTATTTCAACCTCGTTGAGCAGCGCTCCGATGGCAGCGTCGGCCTGTCCAAATCTGCCGATCCTCCGATCACGCGCCGGCAGGATGCGCCGCGCTGCTTCGACATGAACGCGTCGATCTATGTCTGGCGCGTCGCGCCTTTCCTGGAGCGGCCTGCGGTATTCTACCCGGATACGCGTCTGCTCGAAATGCCGGAAGAGCGTTCGATCGACATCGATTCCGATCTCGATTTTGCGTTGGTGGAACTGTTGCTCCGCCAACGACTGGCGGCCTGAGGAGGCGCAAGCGATGACCACGAGCTTCAAGGCTCTGTTCGATCTGACCGGCCGCACCGCCGTCGTTACCGGCGGGTGCGGCATTCTCGGTCGTCGCTTTGCCGAGGGCCTTGCCGAGTTCGGCGCCAACGTTGCGATTGTCGATCTGGATCAGGCCGCAACCGATGCCGCGGCAGCCGACGTCGCCTCCCGCCATGCCGTCCGCGCCAGAGGCTACGGTTGCGACATCACCAGCCCTGAAGCGGTGCGCAACACAGCCGATGCGATCGAGGCCGACCTCGGACCGGTCTCGATCCTGCTCAACAACGCGGCCAGCAAGACCCGCGACGTCGACGCCTTCTTCGCGCCCGTCGAGAAATTCTCGCAGGAGACTTGGCGCGAGATCATGGCTGTCAATCTCGACGGCATGTTCAACGTCGCGCAGGTGTTCGGCGGCCGGATGGCCGAACGCGGCTACGGCGCCATCGTGCAGACCGCCTCGATCTACGGACTGATGGCCCCCGATCAGCGCATCTACGAAGGCTCCGAATATCTCGGCCGCGCCATCAACACGCCGGCGGTCTATACCGCCTCGAAGGCCGGTGTCATCGGCCTCACGAAGCACCTGGCGACCTACTGGGCGAGCAAGGGCGTTCGCGTCAATACCCTCACCCCCGGCGGGGTGGAGAGCGGGCAAAACGAGACCTTCAAGGCGCGCTATGGTGCCCGTATCCCATTGGGCCGCATGGCTCGCGCGGACGAAATGGTGGGAACGATGCTGTTCCTGGTGTCCGATGCGGCATCCTACGTCACCGGCCAGAACATCGCGGTCGATGGCGGCCTGAGCGCGTGGTGAGCGGCGGAGCATGCTCAAACAGCTGATCCGCAACACGCTGATATCCAGTGCGGCCTTCGGAATTGCGGCTGTGCTCGGGCTCGTCGTTATACCCGTCATCATCCGCACTTGGGGCGTGACCGAGTTCGGCCTCATCGTGCTGGCCCGCATCCTGCTGCCGAGCGGGATGATGGGACTGCTCGATCTCGGCCTCTCCGAGGTCACAACGCAAGCGGTCGCGCGGGCGCGGGAGCATCGCAATTGGCGCATCGCGGGCCAGCAGCTCGCACTTCTTACTGTGATGGCCGTGAGCCTTGCAGGACTGCTCGCGGTCACGATCTGGATCAGCGCGCCTTACCTGACCATCGCACTCCGCGTCGATGCTGCTCACGCCGACAGGTTTGCGCAAATTTTGCGCTACACTGCGCTTGCCAACGTGGTGCTGATCCCGGCGCTGGTCTGGGAAGGCATCGTCAAGGGCTTTGAGCGCTACAATGTCCTGCGGCTGGCGGAGGTGAGCTCCACGATCGCCTATGTGGCCTGCACGATCTGGGCCGCCAACACCGCGGCCTCTTTCGAGGTGGTGGCCTACATCTATCTCGCCAGCACTTTGATGCGCGCATGCTTGGCGTTCGCCGCAGCCTTCGTCGCCGTCGTGCGCAAGGTCAAACTCGCGATGTGGGACGCGCCGATCCGGCGCGAACTGTTCCACCGCTGCGCGCTGTTCGCGCAGGGCAAGCTGACGGGCGGCTTGGCACTCCCGATTCAACCCTTCCTGGTCGGCCTCTTGTTCGGGCCCAAGGGCGTGGGGGTATACGACACCCTGGTCAGGCTGCCCCGTGTGTCCAAGGTCGTCGTTGGCCTCCTGACGTCGGCCCTGCTGCCGGTGGCAAGCCGCCTCGACGAACGCGGCAACGCCGCCACGTTCCAGCGCCTTGGCGAATTCGGCCTGATCATCCTGCCGATGTTCACGGTTCCGCCGCTGATGGCGGCCGCCATGCTGTCGCGCGAGATCATGCAGGTATGGATCGGACCACAGATGGCCCCCTACGCTTTCTGGATGGGCCTCGGCTTCGTGGTGCCGATCTGCGCTCAATACCTCGCCTTCGGCAACGTCATGTTCCTGACCCGCACAGACGTGCAGTCGCGTCTGAACCGGCTCATGATCTATCAATTGGCGGTGTGGGCCGCGGTGGCGGTTGCGACATTGCACCTGTTCGACGAGCGGGCGCTGATTCTTGGCCAAGTGGTTGCCAACGCCGTAATTCTACCGTTGCAGGTCGGCACCGTGAGCCGCGCGTTGCAGCTTGACTCCCACCGCCTCCTTAGAGCACTTCTCATGCAGGCCGTCATTCTCGTGGTCTTCGGCCTGCTGCTCCTCAAGCTTGCAGAGTACCTTGCAATCGACGGCTTCTGGGGGCTTGGGCTTGCGATTGCTTCGTTCTGCGTAGTGAGCTGGACCGCACAATATTTTCTCGTTCTGGAAGACCGCCAGCGGGCAATCTTCGCGGAACTCGGCCAGCGCTTCGGCTGGGCGTCGACCTAGCCTACTATTTGCACGAGTATATTCGGGAGATCGATGAGCGCCTTGGTCGATACGAGGAGACGTGAACGGTGCGCATAGGCCTGGTGGTCGATCACCCCAAGCGTGACCTGCCGGGTGCGGTCATGCTCGGTTATCAACTCGCGCGGCGCGGCGTCTCCGTCGTGCTGGTGCCGATGTACGAGCAGGCCGTCGACGTCCCGCGACTCGGACTCGATGCGCTGGTCGTCAACTACGCGCGTCCCGTCAACCTCGATCTCATGCGCAGTTTTGCGAGGGACGGGCTCGCGCTCTACGTGCTCGATACCGAAGGCGGCGTGCTCGCGGAAAAGGGCGGCAACTCGCCTCCGGCAATGGCGGCCCACATCAAGGGCAGCGGCTACGCCGACATCCTGGCGGGCTATTTCTTCTGGGGCAGTCGGCTGCACGAGGCCTTCCTCTCGGCCGGAACCATGAAGCCGGAGCAGCTTCACCTCACCGGATGCCCACGCTTCGACTTTGCTGCACCGCGCTGGCGCGCGCTGCTCGATGGCGAACCGCGCGACTACCTGCTCGTCAACGCCAACTTCCCGCTGGTCAATTCACGCTTCACCGGCAAGCCGGGCGGCGAGCGCGAAGCGATGGTGCGGGCCGGTTGGGATGGCGGCTATGTCGATCGCTTCATCGCGGACCTCAAGCAGGTCTTCGCCAACTACCTCGCCGAGATCGACCGACTTGCCGCGGCGCGGCCCGACCGCACCATTCTGGTGCGTCCGCATCCCTTTGAGAGCGAGGAGGTCTATCGCAACGCGCTAGCGCGCCACGCCAACGTCCTGATCGACGGCACCGGCAGCGTACTCGACCGCATCCGCAATGCGGCCGCGGTCGTTCATCTCAACTGCGGCACGGCCGTCGAATCGGTCCTGCTCGGAAAGCTTCCGCTCCAGCTCGAATATCTGAACACACCGACCACCGCCGGTCATGCGGCGCTGCCCGCGCGCGTGAGCCGGCCGGTCGCCTCGTTCGAAGAGCTGCTTGGCGCGATCGACCATATCGAGCGCGAGACCGAGGCTTTCGATTTCGCCCGCGTTCATGCCGCCGACATCGAGGCCTTCTTCCATCTCAACGACGGGCAAGCCGCAGAACGGGTCGCTGATGTCCTGACGCGCGCTGCGGATGCGCGCCGGCCTTACGTGTCGTTGCTGGCGACCGTGAAGGGCACGCGCGACAAGCCGAGTGTCGGCCAGATCGTCAAGGGCGCTGCCAGCGCCGCGCTCGGATCGGCCGTGACGGAACGGTTGCGCAGCCGGTTCAACCCGGCCCGGCGCGACAAGCGCATCGAGCCGGTCGTCGTCAGGACCCTGCTGCAGCGTATCGCAGCTCATGACCGCGCGAGCCCGGTGCAATTCGCCACAAGACGCGCACACTGCGCGACGACAGGCTTGCCGCTCGCGAGCATCGCCATCGACCCCACCCGATAGACTCATGGCCACACCCTCAAAGACCATTCTCATCACCACGCTTGCCGAATACCAGACCCGGTTCTGGATTCCGGTCGCGCAGCGGCTACGTGCGGCAGGCAACGATGTCGAGCTGCTCGCCTTCGACGATCGCAGCGCCGAAATGTCGGCGGCCGAAGGCGTGCCGGTCACCAACATGTACCGCGACGGCCTCAGGACCGGTCCCTCCCCCGACGACCGCGGCGCGTTCGACGCCCGCGTCGCCGCCTACGGACTCGACGGGACCAATTTCCTGTTTAGCCATGAGCGGTTCACGTTCGGCATCCGCGACACCGCAGCGCTGCGCCGGCGGTTCATGATCTATGCCAACGCGATGGAGGCGTTGCTCGACCGCCTGGAGGCTGAGGGCAAACGCGTCGAGCTGGTTCAGGAGCTCGGCGGCTTCCTCTCCGTCATCGCGAGCTTCTACGCCGCCAGGCGTCGCAACATCCGCAACTGGTTCATCGAGCCCTCGTTCTTTCGTGGCCGGATGTATTTCACGCCCGACAGTCTCGCCGCGCCCGACGTGATGCCGACGCCGGCGGATACGGTGTCGGCAGAGGTACGCGCCTATCTCGACGACACGCTGAAGCAGCGCGCGATCGTCATCCCCAAAAAGGACCAGCATCATTATTCAGCGGCCTTCAAGAAGGTCGTGAACCTGCGCAACGCCCGTCGCCTCACCGAAAAGCTGTGGGACCAGTTCGCGCTCGGAAAGCATCAGGAGTTCGGACACAATCTGCGTCACGCCCGCGTGCACGCGGCGATGGCGCTCAATGCGACGCGGCTGCGCAGGCTCTACAAGCCGATCCCCGGGGCGCCCTTCGTCTATTATCCATTCCACGTTCCCGCCGACATGGCGCTGACGCTGCGCTCGCCCGACTACCTCGACCAGGTCGCAACGGTCGACTTCCTGCTGCGGACGATCCCGGACACGCATGTGCTGGTGGTGAAGGAACACCCCGCCCAGATCGGCGCGATCTCGGCCGATCGCCTGTTCGAGCTGGCGCGCCGCTTCGACAATTTCGTGCTGCTGCCGCCACAGACCAACAATTACACAGTGCTCAACCGCGCCGATGCGGTCATCTCCGTCAACAGCAAGTCGGGAGCCGAGGCCTTGCTGCTCGGCAAGCCGGTCGTGGTGATGGGCGATGCGTTCTACCGTTCCTGCCCGCTGGTCTACGCGGTCGACCGGCTGGCGGACGTGCCCACAAGGCTGCGCGAGGCGCTCTCCGCCGGGCCATTCGATCCAGCCAAGGGCGCGCCCTATTTCGAATCGGCCTGGCGCAGGTCTTATCCGGGCGAACTCTATATCAGCGATCCCAGGCTGCTCGACACGTTTGCGGCCTCGTTATGCGCCGCGATCGCCGAGCCCGCCGCCCGCGCGAATTGAACGGACCCGTCATGCCGCTCGTCTCGATCATCACCCCATCCTGGAACGTCGAAGGCCTGATCGAGGAGACCATCCGCTCGGTGCAGCGCCAGAGCTTCTCCGATTGGGAGCTGCTGATCGCGGACGACTGCTCGACCGACAGGACACCGCAGATCATCGCAGAGATCGGCGAGCGCGATCCTCGCGTCAAGCTGATCCCGCAGGCGAAGAATGGCGGGCCGGCGCTGGCGCGCCAAGCCGCGATCGACCGGGCGCAGGGCCGCTATCTCGCCTTCCTGGACAGCGACGATCTGTGGCTGCCCGGGAAGCTGGAGCGGCAGCTCGCCTTCGCGAAGGCGAAACAGGCCGCGCTGAGCTACACCGCTTTCCGCCGCATCAACGAGACCAACACGGTCACAGGACGGCTGATCGAGGTGCCGGCCTCGCTCACCCATGGGCAGCTCCTGAAGAACACCGCGATCGCCACGCTGACCGCGATGGTCGACCGCGAGATCGCCGGCCCCATCGCGATGAAGAACGAGGGTTATGACGATTTCTGCCTGTGGCTCTCGATCCTCAAGCGCGGTCATACCGCCTACGGCCTCAACGAGGATCTGGCGCGCTACCGCGTCAGGGGCTCCTCGGTCTCCAGCCGCCCGGTGCGCTCGGCCAAATGGGTCTGGCAGATCTACCGCAATGTCGAGCACCTCTCCCTGGTCCGATCGGCCTGGTGCTTCGGCCATTGGGGGGCACGGGCCTGGTTGAAGCGGCGGGAGTTCTAAAGCGCGATGCGATTAGGGTGAATCGTCATCGCGCTTCAGGTTGTTGCTGAAACCGCTGCGCACTTTTCCGGATCATGCTTTAGGCTGATCGCCGGGCGCCCGGCGCGCCCCGCCACAAAAACTGCGAAAACAACCCCATGCACAGTAGGGGTGTTTAGATACCTCGATCCAAGGCATTTTGGCTATTGGCGAGTCCGGCCGTTGCCGATACCACTCAGCCGCTCCCTTTGCGAACAATCTGGAACCGATCATGCCGTTTGAAAACTACAGGAACAGCCGCATCCTCGTGACCGGGGGAGCCGGGTTCATCGGATCGCACCTTTGCGAGCGACTGCTCGGTTCGGGAGCCGAGGTGGTGTCCGCGGACAATTATTTCACCGGCAGCCGACGCAACATTGCGCATCTGATCGCAAATCCGCTGTTCGAGGCGGTCCGGCACGACGTCACCTTCCCGCTCTACATCGAGGTCGACGCGATCTTCAACCTGGCCTGCCCGGCCTCCCCGATCCACTACCAGCGCGATCCCGTGCAGACCACCAAGACCTCGGTGCACGGCGCCATCAACATGCTCGGGCTCGCCAAGCGGCTAAAGGCGCGCATCTTCCAGGCCTCCACCAGCGAGGTCTATGGCGATCCGCTGATCCATCCGCAGACCGAGGATTACTGGGGCAACGTCAACCCGATCGGCATCCGCTCCTGCTACGACGAGGGCAAGCGCTGCGCCGAGACGCTGTTCTTCGACTATTGGCGCCAGCACAGCCTGCCGATCAAGGTCGCGCGCATCTTCAACACTTACGGCCCGCGCATGCAGCCCAACGACGGTCGCGTGGTGTCGTCCTTCATCGTCCAGGCGCTCAAGGGCGAGCCGATCACCGTGTTCGGCGACGGCGGCCAGACTCGCTCGTTCTGCTATGTCGACGACCTCGTCGAGGCCATCATGCGGTTGATGGTGAGTGCGGAAGACGTCACCGGACCGATCAATCTCGGCAACAATTCCGAGTTTACCATCCGCGAGCTCGCCGAGAAGGTCATCAAGCTCACCGGCTCGCGCTCCAAGCTGGAGTTCAAGCCGCTACCGCAGGACGATCCGCGCCAGCGCCAGCCCGACCTCACCAAGGCGAAGGCTGTCCTGAACTGGGAGCCGAAGGTCGCGCTCGAGGATGGGTTGAAGGAGACGATTGCCTACTTCAAGCACTCGCTCGAAATCGCCTGATCCCGCTCGCGGGGCCATTCTCGTGGTTGCGGATAGCTGCGATGTAGCCGGCAGGATGGGACAACGGCGAACCAAGACAGAGATGTTTGCCGGAGAAGCCTTGCGGAAAACGACCACGCCTTCAGGTCAGCTGGAAATCGAAATCGTGACGGGCTTGGAGAAAGTCGGCCAGAATGTCGATTGTAGCCGTGCCGTGACTGTCCGCCGGTGGAGTCCACTGATCCGACGCAGTCCACCGATCGGCGGGTGCCGGGATAAGGTCCGGCGGCTCGGACGGAGCGGTCAACGAGGGGGTGAAATCGAACGCGAAGCCGTCGCCGGATGTCGGCGCAGCGCCCACGGTGCCGTCGCCGTTGAGATCCTGCTGCAGCGTCGGCTCCAGCGCTTTCAGGGACGGATCGGACCCGAGCACTTCCGGGGCCGCGGCAAGGGTCGTCAGGAAATTGCCGTTCGCGTCCGTGCTCCAGACCGAATAATGGGCGTTCGCCGAGTTCTTCCAGACCACGTCGTAGCCAGCGCCCGACACCTTCTCGGCGCCGATCACCGACCAGGTGCCCCAGTTCGCTGTGATCACCGCAGAGCCTGCATACTTCAAGGTCGGCCCAGCACCTGTCGCGATGCTCTCAAGATGGTAGTTGCCGCCGGATGAAACGACGCGCGTCGATCCAAACGCCTCGATCGTGATGCTGCTGGCAGCAGCGACACCGATCATCCCGTCACCGTTCAGATCTTGCTGCAGCGTCGGCTCCAGCGTCATCAGCGATGGATCGGTTCCCAGCATTTGGGGAGCCGACCCCAGCGTGGTCAGGAAGTTGCCGTTGCTGTCCGTGCTCCACACGGAGTATTGCCCGCCTGCCGAATCCTTCCAGACCACGTCGTAGCCGCCGCCCGACACCTGCTCGGCACCAATCACCGACCAGGTGCCCCAGTTCGCTGCGATCACCGCGGAGCCCGCGTATTTCAAGATCGGCCCGGTACCCGACGCGATGCTCTCGAGATGGTAGTTGCCGCCGGATAAAACCAGACGAGTCGATCCAAGCGCCTCAATCGTGGTGGTGACGGCAGCAGCGACGCCGATCATGCCGTCACCGTTGAGATCTTGCTGCAGCGTCGGCTCCAGCGCCTTCAGAGACGGATCGGACCCGAGCACTTCCGGGGCCGCGGCAAGGGTCGTCAGGAAATTGCCGTTCGCGTCCGTGCTCCAGACGGAATAATGGGCATTCGCCGAGTTCTTCCAGACCACGTCATAGCCGCCGCCGGATACCTGCTCGGCGCCAATCACCGACCAGGTGCTCCAGTTCGCTGCGATCACCGCAGAGCCTGCATATTTCAAGGTCGGCCCGGTACCGGTGGCGATGCTCTCGAGATGGTAGTTGCCGCCGGATGAAACGACGCGCGTCGATCCAAGCGCCTCGATCGTGACGGCAACAGGGAAGCCGATCATCCCGTCACCGTTCAGATCTTGCTGCAGAGTCGGCTCGAGCGTCTTCAGGGATGGATCGGTTCCCAGCATTTGCGGGGCCGAACCCAGCGTGGTCAGGAAGTTGCCGTTGCTGTCCGTGCTCCACACGGAATATTGCCCGCTGGCCCCTTCCTTCCAGACCACGTCATAGCCGGCGCCGGATACCTGCTCGGCACCAATCACCGACCAGGTGCCCCAGTTCGCTGCGATCACCGCAGAGCCCGCATATTTCAAGGTGGGTCCGGTCCCGGTGGCTATGCTCTCGAGATGGTAGTTGCCGCCGGATAAAACCAGACGCGTCGATCCAAGCGCCTCGATCGTGGTTGTCACCAAGCTGGAGCTTGCGAAGGTACCATCGGCGAATTGGAAGTACTCTACACCCACGGCAGTGTCGGTTCCGTCGGGCAGGCCGGAACGTTGGTCGACGATTGTGAATATCTGTGTCGCCACGTCGTACGAAATCAGGTAGCTGGCCCGGCTGCCCGAATACACCGCAGTGTCCGTGCCGGTGCCGCCATTTATACTGTCGTTGCCCGCACCGCCCGTGATGGTGTCGTTGCCGCCTCCGCCGTTCAGCGTATTGGCGATGGCGTTGCCGAGGATCGCGTCGTTGCCGGACCCGCCGATGGCGTTGTCGATGTAGGAGCGCGTGTCCCCGTTGTAGAGATAGGCGTTGTAGACGTTGCCCGATGCATAATGGCCGTTGCCGAGATAGGCCAGCTGCACGTCGGAGAACACCGACGAGGCACCGGGATTGAGATTGATGCTCAGGTTCGTCGTGTAGTTCGACAGGTCGTAGGTATCGACGCCGCCGCCGTCCCAGACTGTCTCGTAGATGCGGTTGGCCGAGCCGCCGACGCCGCCGCCCGGCGCGGGCTGCCCGACGCCGTTGATGAACTCCTGCCCCGTGGTCGGATTCCAGGTGTAGACGGTATTGCTGCTCTGGGTGGTGTAGTCCGCGCCGTACATCGTCTGGAGCGCGAGGATATCGTTGGCCATGTAGGTCTGCGAATATCCGTAGGCTTCGTTGGTGTAGCCGCCCGTGGTCGAAGCGCCGACATAGCTGCGATAGCTCATGACGGTGTATTCGCTGCTGTCATGCGCGCCCGGCACCGCGACGTTGCCGGGGCCACCAGCCTCCTGGCTGTGCTTGAGGCCCAGGGCATGGCCGAGCTCGTGCAGCGCGGTGGTGAAGTAGTAATTGCCGAGCTTGGCCAGCGAGAAATTGTATTGCGTGCCGAACCAGATGTCGCCGCCGGGCGCATAATTGCCGGGATAGTAGGCGTAGGCGGTCGGATTGGCCGCCGGCGACTGCGCGATCATGATGTCGGCGCCGTTCGTGCCTGCGTACTGAATGTCGACGTTGGTGTAGCTGAGAATCAGCCCGACCGCGTAGTTGATCGCCGCCTGTATCTGCGTGGGCACCGAGGCGAAGCCCGAGGTGGTCGGCTCGCTGTAGCCGCCGCTATAGGGATTGGCGTAGTCGCTCGGCGCGTCGGGAAAACTGTAGGTGATGGTGCCTGACCATTTGGCGCCCGACAGCAGGCCGTCGATCTCGGCATTATTGGTGGCACTGACATTTACAGCGGTAGCCAATTGACTCTCCAGAGCACCGCCTCGCCAGATTCGCGGCGGAGGCGCATGATTCTAGCCTGACAGTTGAACGTTTGGTTTAATTTGGGCTGCGGCGTCCGCTCCCTTCGGTAAGACCCTGTTAGGCGTCAAATCCCGTAGTCATACGGACACCGATGGGATACGGCTCCGGTCCCCTGTCATGTCCCAGAGACGATATTATGAAACGAGGCGCATTGTCAGCCGGTCTGATCGGCGTCCTCGCGACGTTCGCGGGATCGGATCATCTGTCCAACGGAGAACAGCCTGCCATGGTCGGGAAAGCCAAAGCGGACGATGGCTGGAAGGAGGGCAGCAAGGCAGGCCGCGCGCCCCCCATGCCAATCGCCCGCGATCCTGCCGTCGCGGTGGCAGAGGAATACGAAGCGGCCCGCCGGAAGGGAACGCGGCAAGCGTTCGAGCTTTTCATTGCGCGTCACGGCGATGATCCCTTGGCCGAGCAGGCGCGCGCGGAATTGAAGCGCCTGTCGCGCTGAGCCTTCCACGCACTGCAGCAAAGCCGTATCAGACATGGCATTTCGGTAGGCGGCATCCGCATCGGACGAGGGTTGCCGCAAGGTCTTTCGGCACTATGGTAGGCCCCGCAATCTGTCCCGGAGCCTCTCAAGATGCCCTTTCCGCATGCCTCGGAAGCCCTGTCGCGCTTCACCGTGCTCGATCTGACCCGCGTGCGCTCCGGGCCGACCTGCGTGCGGCAACTCGCGGACTGGGGCGCCAACGTCGTCAAGATCGACGCGCTGACCGAGGACGCCGGCGGCGAGCAGCCGGGCGGCCCCCGGCAGGGTTCCGACTTCCAGAATTTGCACCGCAACAAGCGGGCGATGACGCTGAACCTGAAGGACGAGCGCGGGCTCGCCGTCTTCAAGCGCCTGGCCACCAAAGCCGACGTCGTGGTCGAGAATTTCCGGCCCGACGTGAAGAAGAAGCTCGGCATCGACTATGACAGCCTCGCCGCAATCAACCCGCGCATCGTCTATGGCAGCATCTCCGGCTTCGGCCAGGACGGCCCCTACCATAAGCGCCCCGGTTTCGATCAGATCGCGCAAGGCATGGGCGGGCTGATGTCGATCACCGGCGCGCCGGGCGGAGGCCCGATGCGGGTCGGCATTCCCGTCGCCGACCTCACCGCCGGCCTGTTCTGCGCCATGGGCATCCTCACCGCACTGCTCGAACGCGAGATCTCCGGCAAGGGCCAGTGGGTGCAGACCTCGCTGCTCCAGGCCCAGATCTTCATGCTCGACTTCCAGGCGGCGCGCTGGCTGATGGAGAAGGAGGTCGCCAGGCAGGCCGGCAACAACCACCCGACCAGCATTCCGACCGGCGTGTTCAAGACCTCCGACGGCTACATCAATATCGCGACCACCGGCGGCCGGATCTGGGAGCGCTGTGCGCAGGCGATCGGCGCGCCGGAGCTCTTTGGCCATCCCGACTATGCGACGGCCCCAGCCCGATCCAAGAACCGTGATGCCCTCAACGCCGAGATCGAGAAGCGCACCGTGACGAAGTCGACCGAGACCTGGGTCCGCGAGCTCAACGAGGCCGGCGTGCCCTGCGGTCCCATCTATGCCATCGACCAGATGTTCGAGGACGCGCAGGTGAAGCATCTCGGCATTGCGCAGGACGTGCCGAACGACGAGGGCCGCCATATCCGCCTGGTCGGCCAGCCCGTCACGCTGTCGCGCACGCCGAGCAGGATGGTGGCGCGGCCGCCGGAATTCGGCGAGCAGACCGACGAGGTGCTGAAAGAGTTCGGTTTCGGCGCCGACGAGATTGCAGGGCTCAGGGACGCCAAGGTGGTGTGACCCAGGTCGGAAACGACGATGCCCGGCAAGATTGCCGGGCATCGAAGGCAGTTCGCGCTGGACAGCTCAGTATTTTGCAACGACGGGCGCTGGAGTGAACGCATAGTTGAAGCCGGCGCGCAGCACGTGATCGTGGAAGCTCACGTCCGCCTGGTTGGCGGTGCCCGCGAAGTAAGTCTTACTCCCGAAATCCATGTAGAGATATTCGAGCTTGGCCGACCAATTCCGGGTGAACTTGCGTTCGACGCCAGCGCCCACCGTCCAGCCAACTCGGGTATCAGTGCTGGTTGCCGCCGCCCCGATTGGAAAGCTGAAACCGCCGAGCGGCGTCGTGCCGCCGAGACCCGGCCCGAAGACCTGGATGCCAAGCGCGGTCGCAGACGAATATTTGAACTCGCCTACGGCAAGACCACCGGTCGCGTACCAGAGAGTCTGCGGATCCGACAGGACACCGACGCGCCCGCGGAATGTCGCGAACCACCGCAGGTCGTAGGAGAGATTTGCGGTGAGAGTCGCAATGGAGTTGAAGTCGGTGCCGAATGGGAGACCGATGATATTCGAACCGTAGCGCGCGCTCGTCGTGGTCACCGTCCGCGATGACCGCTCGCCGGTCGCCTGAATGTCGCCCTCGAGGCCAACGACCCATTTCGGATCTACCTGCCAGTTGTAGCCCAGCTGACCGCCGGCCAGCCAACCATCGACGTTCTGGCCAAACGCGCTGAATTGTGTGGCCGGGAACGGCAGTGCGATCGGCGCCACAGTCGTCTCCGCCCTGCCCCAGCTGTATCCGGCGTTCAATCCGGCGTAAAAGCCCGTCCAACTCCAGACCGGATCGACGACGGCCGGAGCCTTGACGTAAGGTTTCGATGCCAGATCAGCTGCCAATGCGCTGGTCGCGACCAGCGATGCCACCACAACTCCCGTCACAATCTTCATTGCAATGCCCCGTGAAAAACAAGAAATCCACGAGCAGCATAAGCGCCAGGGCCGACCCAGGCTGTCGCGCGACAGCAACATTCGGGAACAACCACTAGGCGTCAGCGACCGGACTATGGCGACACGATAGAACTAAGACACAGATCAAATTCACCTTTCATTGCGTCGCCGTTTTATCCTGCTGCCGCCAGCCGACACGGCCGAGCAAGCCGTCGATCACCGGCCAGAACAGCAGCACGATCGCCAGCGTCGTGATCGAGCCGACCAGACCGTTCGACCAGAACACCTTGAGGTCTCCGCCGGCGCCGATCATCGACAGGCGAAAGGCATCCTCGGCGCGATTGCCGAGCACCAGCGCGAGGGTGAACGGCGCCAAGGGAATGCCGATCTTCTTGAAGACGTAGCCGACGATTCCGAAGCCGAGCATCAGCCAGATGTCGAACATCGCGTTCTGGATCGCATAGGCGCCGATCGCGCAGGACACCACGATCATCGGCGCCACCGCGGCAAAGGGCACGCGGAGGATCGAAGCGAAGATCGGCACCGTCGTCAGCACCAGGACGAGGCCGACGACGTTGCCGAGATACATCGAGGCGATCAGGCCCCAGACGAAGTCCTTGTGCTCGACGAACAGCAGCGGCCCCGGATTGAGCCCCCATACCATCAGGCCGCCGAGCAGGATCGCCGCGGTGCCCGAGCCGGGAATGCCGAGCGCCAGCATCGGCAGCAGGGCCGAGGTGCCGGAGGCATGCGCCGCCGTCTCCGGCGCGAACACACCCTCGATGCGGCCTTTGCCGAAGCTTTCGGGCTCCTTGGCGAAGCGCTTGGCGAGATTGTAGCCCATGAAGGAGGCCGCGATCGCGCCGCCGGGGGTGATGCCGAGCCAGCAGCCGATGAAGGAGGAGCGCAGCAGCGTCACCCAGTATTTCGGCAGGTCCTTCCAGACGCTGAGCACGACGCGGAGCGAAATGCCCGCCGCATGCCCCCGCAGCGCCAGCCGCTCCTCCATCGTCAGCAGGATCTCGCTGATGCCGAACAGGCCGATGACGGCGACCAGGAAGTTGATGCCGCGAAGTAGCTCCGGCGAGCCGAAGGTCATGCGGAGGTTGCCGGACACGGTATCCATGCCGATGCCGGCGAGCAGCAGCCCCAGCGACATCGAGATGACCGTCTTGTGCTTGGCTTCGCGCCCGAGGCCGACGAAGGAGCAGAAGGTCAGCAGATAGACCGCGAAGAACTCCGGCGGGCCGAACTTCAATGCGAAGGACGAGATCATCGGCGCGAGGAACGTGATCAGCAGCACCGCGACCAGCGAGCCGATGAAGGAGGAGGTGAACGCCGCGGTCAGCGCCTCCGCCGCCCGGCCCTGCTGCGCCATCGGATAACCGTCGAAGGTGGTCGCGACCGACCAGGCTTCGCCAGGGATGTTGAACAGGATCGAGGTGATGGCACCGCCGAACAGCGCGCCCCAATAGATGCAGGACAGCATCACGATCGCCGAGGTCGGGTCCATCGTGAAGGTGAGCGGCAACAGGATCGCGACGCCATTGGGGCCGCCGAGCCCCGGCAGCACGCCGACGAAGATGCCGAGCACGAGCCCGACCATCATCAGCACGAGCGTCTTCCACGTCAGCAGGACGGCAAAACCGTGTAGCAAGAGCCCGAAAGCTTCCATCGCGCGGGCCCGCCTAGCGGCCGAGGGCCGCTTCGAGCGGCCCTTTCGGCATGATGACGTCGAAGGCGACGTCGAAGGTCACGAACATGATCGCCGTGAACACGAAGGCGGTGAGCAGCGACTTCCACAGCGCGATCTTGCCGACGACGCGCATGAAGCCCGCGATCAGGAGGAAGCTCGCTACGTAAAGCCCGAGGAACTGTGTCGCCGCGCAGAACAGCAGCGTCGGCACGAACACCGCCATCACGCGGCGGGCCTGCGCCCGTGTGACAAAGGTCTCACGCACCGCGCGCCGCGCGAGGAGCGCCGCGATCAGGCCGTAGAGGCTGCCGCCGCCTAGGATAATGGCGAGGTAGAACGGGAAATAGCCTGGCTCCGGCCCGGTCGCATCCCAGGACGCGCCGGTACGCCAATTGTCGTAGCCGAGCGTGGCGGCGAGCGCGAGCAGCAGGAGACAGACGACGGTCTCGACCGTCGCGGAAGAGACGACGGAGGGGGAGTCGTCTTCAGGCGCGGTCGGATCGTCGACGACGATTTCAAGTTCGGTTTGGGACATGGTGAGCAAATGCTGTGGTCCATCACCTCTCCACTTGCGGGAAGAGGTGAAGACCAGCTACTTCGCGACGAAACCGGCTTCCGTCATCAGCGACTTGTTCAGCGCATCGTCCTCCTCGAGGAACTGCACCATGTCCTTGCCGGTGAGGAAGATCGGCTTCAGCGCCTGCTTCTCCATGTACTCCTTGTATTCCGTGGTCTGCGTCACCTTGTGGAACAGATCGACATAGAACGCCTGCTGTTCCGGCGTCGCCTTGCCGGGCAGGAACATCGCGCGCAGCATCAGATACTGCACGTCAACGCCCTCCTCCTTGCAGGTCGGGATGTCGGCCCAGGACTGCGTCTCCGTCACTTTCGTCGTGTAGGAGATGCGTTCCTTGTCGAAGACGCAGAGCGGACGCACCTGGCCCGCGCGCCAGACTTCCAGATTTTCCGAGGGATTGTTGACGTTGGCCTCGGTGTGGTTGCCGACCAGCTGGGTCGCGGCCTCGCCGCCGGACTTGTAGGGCAGATATGAGAACTTCGCGCCGGTCTTCTGCTCGAGGAACACGGTCAGCACGTGATCCTCACGCTTGGAGCCTGTGCCGCCCATCTTGAACGGCGAGCTTGCTGCCTTCGCCGCGGCCACGAACTCCTTCAACGTCTTGGGACCCGCGCTGTTGTCCCAGAGCACGAACTGATCGAGTGCGACCACGGAGACCGGGGTCAGCTCACGCCAGTTGAACGGGATCTTGGCCGACAGCGGCAGCATGTAGATCAGCGAATAGGCGATCAGCACCTTGTTCGGGTCGCCCTCGCTGGATTTCATGTACATCAGCGCTTCCGCACCCGAGGCGCCGCCCTTGAGCGAGACGACCATCGGCTGCTTCATCAGATTGTTCTTCTGGATCGCGGCCTGCATCATCCGCGCCATCTGATCGGAGGCACCGCCCGCGCCCGCGGCCACCACGATCTCGACGGGCTTCGTCGGTTCCCAACCGGCGAAGGCCGGCGTGGTCAACAACAGCGCCGCCGCAGCGCCGACGGCTTTGACTGAAATTCGCACGAGTTTCGTCCCCTGATGTCTTTTTTGAGTTGTAGTGCGGAAGAATTCTATCCCTGCATAGTGCGGACTAAAGCTGACGAGTGCAAGCAGCCCGGCAATTCGGCGCCTATGACTTTCGACGGACGACGCCGATAGCGCGTGAGTTTACTTGCCCTTCCAGACGGGCGCCCGTTTGTTGAGGAAGGCATCCATGCCCTCGCGGAAATCTTCGCTCATATAGGCCTTCAGGATCAGGTCCTCGCCCTCCTCGCGCGACAGCGTGCGGCGGATGCGGCGCACCGCCTCCTTGGTCGCCTCCAGCGTGAGCGGCGCGTGGCTGGCAACGAGCTTTGCGGTCTCGTCGGCGCGGCGTTGCAGCGTCTCGACGTCGGGCACGACCTCGTTGAGCAGGCCGAGCGCCAGCGCTTCCTGTGCCTCGACGAGGCGCGCCTTGAAGATCATGTCCTTGGTGCGGGCGGGGCCGACCAGCGCGACGATGCGGCTGACGTTCGACATCGACAGGCAGTTGCCGAGCGTGCGCGCGATCGGAAAGCCCATCCGCGTCGTCTCGGTGCCGATGCGCAGGTCGCAGCAGGCCGCGATGCCGGCGCCGCCGCCGGTGCAGGCGCCGGCAATGGCCGCGATCACGGGCACACGGCACTGCTCGAGCGTGCCGAGCACGCGGTCGATCCGCGCCTCGTAGTCGAGCGCATCCTGCGCGGTCTTGAAGGCACGGAATTGCGAGATGTCGGTGCCGGAGGCGAACGCCTTGTCGCCGGCACCGGTCAGGATCAGCGCCTTGATCGAGCGATCGGCATTGATCTCCTGGCAGATCTCCGCCATGCGGTCATACATGGCGAAGGTCATGGCGTTGCGCGCCTGCGGGCGGTTGAAGGTGATCCGCGCGATGCCGTCCTCGACGGAGTAGAGCAGGTCTTCGTTGGCAGTCGTCGGTGCGTTCATCGCGCGCTCTCTTCTTCGTTACGCCGGTTCAGGCCACCTGAACCTTCAAGCTATTCAGGCCTCAAGCCACCTGGGCCTTGGCCATCGGCACCGCGTCGCGTCCCTTCAGGACGTCCATGGCCGCGAGCACGCCGCCGCTCCGGTGCGGGATCTTTGCAAGATCCAGGCCCATCTCGACGCCGGCGAGCGTGCCCATCAGCATCAGGTCGTTGAAATGGCCGATATGGCCGATGCGGAACACCTTGCCCTTGACCTTGTTCAGGCCGGTGCCGAGCGACATGTCGAAATTTTCCAGCACGACCTTGCGGAAGGCGTCGGCGTCGTGTCCTTCCGGCACGCGCACACCGGTCAGCGCCGGCGAATGCGCGGCGGGATCGGCACATTGCGTCTCCAGGCCCCAGACCTTGACCGCGGCGCGCGTCGCAGCGCTGTGGCGCTTGTGGCGGGTCCAGACGTTCTCCAACCCCTCCTCTTCCAGCATCTTGACCGCTTCGCGCAGGCCGTAGAGCAGGTTGGTGGCGGGCGTATAGGGGAAGGTGCCGAGCTTGTTGAAGTTGATCACCTCCTGCCAATCCCAATAGGAACGCATGCCCGGGTTGGCCTTGGCCGCGGCAAGCGCCTTCTCCGAGACGGCGTTGAAGCCGAGCCCCGGTGGCAGCATCAGGCCCTTCTGGGAGCCGGCGACCGAAACATCGATGCCCCAGGCATCGTGCTCATATTCCATCGAGCCAAGGCCGGAGATGGTGTCGACCATCAGCAGCGCCGGATGCTTGACGCGATCGAGCAGCTTGCGCACTTCGAGCGGGGGTGTGACGCAGCCGGTCGAGGTCTCGTTGTGGACGACGCAGACCGCCTTGATCTTGTGCTGCTTGTCGGCGGCGAGGCGCTTCTCGATCTCGGCGATATCGGCGCCGTGGCGCCAGTCGCCCGGAATGAAGTCGACGTCGAGCTTGAACTTGTCGGCGATGCCGCGCCACAGCACGGCGAACTGGCCGGTCTCGCACATCAGGACCTTGTCGCCGGGCGCGAACACATTGACCATCGCCGCTTCCCAGGCGCCGGTGCCCGACGAGGGGAAGATGATCACGGGCTGCTTGGTGCGGAACACGCGCTGCATCGCAGCGAGAACGGCGAAACCGAGCTCGGCGAACTCCGGACCGCGGTGGTCCAGCGTCGGCATGTCCATCGCCCGCAGCACCCGGTCGGGCACGTTGGTCGGTCCTGGAATCTGTAGGAAATGCCTTCCACTATGCACGGTCATCGGCGTCCTTCCCGGTCGTTGAGGCTGTCTTGGCTCTGGCGTCCGTCAGCCCGCATTGAGGCTCCGGCGAGCCGCTCGCATATCACTATTCGCCGGGCTTGTCCCTCGCCCGGCGGAGTCCGTCAATGCACAAGAAGCAGGGCTCGCTTGCCAAGGGCCGTGACGGGAGGCAAAGACGGTGCAGGCGAACGGGCAAGAGCGGACCATGGCGGCGGAAGTGGCTGGAAAATCACCGGAATCGGTCCAAAAAGACGGTCTGGCGGCACGTCTGGCCCGGGAAATCACTGGCGACGTCCTGTTCGACCCCTTCAGCCGCGGCCGCTACGCCACCGACGCCTCGTTCTACCAGATCATGCCGGCCGGCGTGGTGGTGCCGCGCAGCATGGACGAGGCGCTGCGGGCACTGGCGATCGCCCGCGACGAGGGGCTGAAGGTCACCCCTCGCGGCGGCGGCACCTCGCAATGCGGCCAGACCGTCAACGACGGCCTGGTGGTCGATCTCTCCAAGCATCTGAACCGGATCCTGTCGCTCGATGTCGAAGGCCGCACCTGCGTGGTCGAGCCCGGCATCGTGCTCGACGACCTCAACCGCCAGCTCAGGAAGCACGGCCTGTGGTTTCCGGTGGACGTCTCCACCGCCTCGCGCGCCACCATCGGCGGCATGGCCGGCAACAATTCCTGCGGCGGCCGCTCGCTTCGCTACGGCACGATGCGTGACAACACGCTGTCGATGGAGGCCGCCATCGCCGACGGCACGCTGAGCCAATTTGGCGAGGTCTCGCGCGATCTCTCCGATCTCAAGGCTGGGGACGGCACCCGCGCCTTGTTCCGCGACATGCTCGATCTCGGAGCCCGCGAGGCCGACGAGATCGCGACACGCTTCCCCAAGGTGCAGCGCCGCGTCGGCGGCTACAATCTCGACGCCTTGGTGCCGCGCAACGCGCCGAACAACATGGCGCATCTCCTGGTCGGCTCCGAGGGCACGCTCGCCTTCACCACCAAGGTCGAGCTGAAGCTTTGGCCCGTGATCCGCAACAAGGCGCTCGGCGTCTGTCATTTCGGCAGCTTTTACCAGGCGATGGATGCGGCCCAGCATCTGGTGAAACTCAAGCCGATCGCGGTCGAGCTGGTCGACCGCACCATGATCGCGCTAGGCCGCGACATCGCGATGTTCAAGCCGATCATCAATGCGGCGATCAAGGGCGATCCGGACGCGGTGCTGGTGGTGGAGTTTGCGGAGGAAGACCAGGCGGACAATCTGGCGCGGCTCAGGCAGCTCGGCGAACTGATGGGGGACCTCGGCTTCGGCTGGAACAACGACAAGCGCAAATGGGGCGGCGTGGTGGAGATCACCGAGCCCGCGCTGCAGAGCGGCATTGCCGATTTCCGCGCCGCCGGCCTCAATGTCATGATGTCGATGAAGCAGGAGGGCAAGCCGGTCTCCTTCGTCGAGGACTGCGCGGTGCCGCTGCCGCATCTCGCCGACTACACGGCGCGGCTGAACGAGGTGTTCGCCAGGCACGGCACCAGCGGCACGATGTATGCGCATGCCTCGGAGGGCTGCCTGCATGTGCGTCCGGTGCTGAACCTGAAGCTGGAGAAGGACGTCAAGGCGATGCGTGCCATCGCCGAGGAGGCGTTTGCGCTGGTGCGCGAGTACAAGGGCTCGCATTCCGGCGAGCATGGCGACGGGCTGGTGCGCTCGGAATTCCACGAGACCATGTTCGGCGAGCGTCTCGTCGTCGATTTCAGGGAGGTGAAGCAGCGCTTCGATCCCGAGGGCGTCCTCAATCCCGGCAAGATCGTCGATGCGCCCAAAATGGACGACCGCTCGCTGTTCCGATTCAAGCCCGACTATCGCGTCGCCGAGCTGAAAACAAAACTCGACTGGTCAGCCTATCCCGGCGCCGGCGGCGGCTTCCAGGGCGCGGTCGAGATGTGCAACAACAACGGCGCCTGTCGCAAGCTCGAGGGCGGCGTGATGTGCCCCTCCTATCGCGCGACGCGCAACGAGAAGGATGTCACGCGAGGGCGTGCGAACACGCTGCGGCTTGCGATCTCGGGCCAGCTCGGCCCCGACGCGTTGGCGTCAGACGAGATGATGGAGACGCTGAAGCTCTGTGTCTCCTGCAAGGCCTGCCGCCATGAATGCCCGACCGGGGTCGACATGGCCAAGATGAAGATCGAGGTGCTGGCCGCGCGCGCTGCCACGCACGGCCTGACGTTGCGGGATCGGCTTGTGGGCTACCTCCCGCGCTATGCCGGACTCGCGTCGCGCTTCGCGCCGCTGGCCAATTTGCGCAATCGCAGCCCGCTGTTGCGAAAGCTGGTCGAGCGCTTTGCCGGCATCAGCGCGCGCAGGGCCCTGCCCGCCTTCCGCAGCGACGTGTTCGTGCCGCCCGCCGACAGCGTCGGCCCGGAGGGCGGCCGGGAGGTCGTGCTGTTCGCCGACACGTTCAACCGGATCTATGAGCGCGAGAATCTCGATGCGGCGCTACGCGTTCTGGTGGTCGGCGGCTATCGCGTGCATCTGCCGAAGCATGCGAACGGCAGCCGCCCACTGTGTTGCGGCCGCACGTTCCTCTCAGCCGGCCTCGTCGATGAAGCGAGGGCCGAGCTCGATCGGCTGGTGGCTGCCTTCGCGCCCTTCGCGGCGCGCGGCGTGCCGATCGTCGGGCTCGAGCCGAGCTGCCTGCTGACGCTGCGCGACGAGCTCGCCTCGCTGCGCAAGGACAACGACGCCAAGGCCGTCGGCGCCCATGCCCTCACCTTCGAGGAGTTTCTGGTGCGCGAGGCCGAGGCCGGCCGGCTGCAGCTGCCGCTCGGCACTGTCGCCGACAAAGCCATCGTGCACGGCCATTGCCATCAAAAGTCCTTCGGCGCCTTCAAGCCGGTCGAGCAGGTGCTGCGCCTCGTCCCCGGCCTGAAGGTCGAGACCATCGAGTCCAGCTGCTGCGGCATGGCCGGCGCCTTCGGTTACGGCGCGGACACTTATGACGCCTCGATCGAGATGGCCGAGCTGTCGCTGCTGCCTGCCGTCCGGCGCGCGGACCAGGATACGCTGGTCGTCGCCGACGGCACCTCGTGCCGGCACCAGATCCATGACGGCACGCAACGCGAGGCGCTTCACGTCGCGCGCGTGCTGGCGATGAGTTTCGATCGCGCCGAAACCCATTCCTCCTCTCAAGCTGCAAAGGAACCCAGCCATGGCTGACCTCACGCTCGATACCGCCCGCAAGATCCTCGACGCCGCCTTCGCGAAAGCCGGCGAGCTCAAGCTGAAGCCGCTGGTCGTCACCATCCTGGACGCGCGCGGCGTGCTCAAGCTCGCTGCCGCGCAGGACGGCACCAGCCTGATGCGCGCCGAGATCGCGCACGGCAAGGCCTATGGCGCCCTCGCGATGGGCATGGGCTCGCGGGCTCTATTCCAGCGCGCGCAGGAGCAGGCCTACTTCATCGATGCCGTAAACACGATCGCCAAAGGCGCGCTGGTGCCGGTCCCCGGCGGCGTGCTGATCATGGACGGCACGACGCTGCTCGGCGCCGTCGGCGTGTCGGGCGACACTTCCGACAATGACGAGGCCTGCGCTGTGGCGGGTATCCAGGCGGCGGGGCTGAAGGCGAACGCAGGGTGAGATCGTCCGGGGCGCGCCCACTTGGCGCGAGCCCGGAATCCATTTCTCCGCATTGCTTGTTGCACGATGGATTCCGGGCTCGCGCTACGCGCGCCCCGGAATGACGGCGGAGAATGCGGCTACATTCTCGTTGAAATCAAACTGAGGTGATAAACTCCGCTCGTGCCCCTCACCGTCCCGTCCAGACCGGCTTCCTCTTCTCGCTGAACGCCTTCAGCCCTTCCTTGGCGTCTTCGGTCATCGCCAGCAGCGCGATCTGGCTCTCGGTGTAGGCGATGCTCTCGTCGAACGACATCGAGGCGATCGCGCGCATAGCGTATTTGCCGCGGCGGATCGCGGTCGGCGACTTGTCGACGATGCGGCTGGTCAGCCAGTCGACCTTGGCATCTAACTCGGCCGTGGGCACGACGTAGTTGAGGAGGCCCGCGGCCTGCGCGGTCTTGGCGTCGAACGGTTCGCCCGTGAGCGCCCATTCGTTGACGAGGCGCGGCGGCGCGATGCTCTGGAGCAGGCTCAGCACCTGCATCGGGAAGACGCCGACCTTCACCTCCGGCAGGCCGAAGACGACGTGATCGGCCGCGACCGCCATATCGGTCATGCACAAGAGGCCCATGCCGCCGGCCATGCAGACACCACCGACCCGCGCAATCGCCGGCTTGGTGGCGTTCTGTGACAACCGCAGCAGATCGGCATAGTCGACATTTGGCTTGGAATGATCCATCGCGAAAGCCGCGCCGGAGTTCTGCAGGTCGGCGCCGGCACAGAACGCCTTGTCGCCGGCGCCCGTCAGCACGATGACGCGGACATCCTTGTCGTCATGCGCATCGCGATAGCCTTTGCTGATGCCGGCGATCACGTCGCCGTTCAACGCGTTGCGCTTCTCCGGACGGTTGATGGTGATCCAGAACGCCTGCCCGCGCTTCTCGGTGATGACGGCTGTGGTGTCGGTCATGGCACGCTCGCTTCCCTGGCTCCGCTTGCAGCCATTTGCGGCAGCTCGGGCGGGAGGTGCAAGCGCAAACTGCGGCAGGCCGCTGCTTTAGCGCCTCGACACAAATTGCCGGCCGATCGCCGTGCGCGCTCAGGCGGCGACCGCTTTCCTGATCCAGACCTTGTTGTCGTGGAACGCGGCCCCGCCGATCGGCGCGATCGTGTCCGCACCCGTCAGCGTGTTGATGCCGCGGCCACCGATATGGTTCTTGTTGGGATGAACGGACTCCGCGATCAGCACACCGCGCCGCACGCCCTCGAACAGCGTTGCGACCAGCGTGGTCTCGCCGCGGCCGTTGCCGAGCGTTACGGCGTCGCCATCGGCGATGTCGAACGCGGCCGCATCCAGGGGATGGATCATCACGCTCGCCTCGCCCTCGCGCGCCTGAGAGGACGGCGTCTCGTTGAAGGTGGTGTTGAGGAAGCTCCGCGAGGGGCTGGTCGCGAGCCGGAATGGGTGGGCCTGATCGGTGTGCTCGATCACCGCCCAATGGTCCGGCAGATCAGGCATCTTGTCGACATCGCCCATGGTCACACCGAACGGCGGATGCGCCCAGTCAGCCTTGAAGTGGAACTTCTTGTCGGCATGAGCAAAGCCATCGAGATAGTGCGAGGTGCGGAAATCCGGCTGCAGGTCGCGCCAGAGATCGGCTTCAAGGCCGGCGATGTCGCCGTGATCGCTCAGCTTCAGCGTCGCATCGATCAATTCGCGCGGCGTCATCTCGAAACCCGGATGCCTCGCGCCGAGCCGCGGCGCCAGCGCCTGCAAGACCTCGTGGTTGGAGCGGCATTCGCCGGGCGGATCGATCAGCTTCGGTCCGACCGAGATGTGCTGGTGGCCGCCACCGTAGTAGAGATCGTCGTGCTCCATGAACATGGTCGCCGGCAGCACGATGTCGGCCATCTGGGCCGTCTCGGTCATGAATTGCTCGTGCACCGCCACGAACAGATCCTCGCGCGCAAAGCCCTGCCGAACCAGCGCCTGCTCCGGCGCGACCGTCATCGGGTTGGTGTTCTGAATCAGCATCGCCTTGACCGTGCCCTTGCCTTGCAGGGCCTCGGCATCGCCGGTGAGGATTCGGCCGATCTGCGACTGGTCGAGCGCGCGCGTCGACTTGTCGATCGCGTCGTGGGCTTCGATGATGGATTCGTTGAAGTGCCACAGCGCATAATTGTTGAAGAACGCACCGCCGCCTTCATACTGCCAGGCGCCTGTCACTGCGGGAATGCACAACGCCGCATGCATCTGCGTCGCGCCGTTGCGCGAGCGGGTGAAGCCGTAACCAAGGCGCAGGAAGGTCCGCCTGGTCTCGCCAACGGCCTTGGCAAAGGCCTCGATCTCCGCCACGGGCACGCCGCAGATGGCAGACGCCCATTCCGGCGTGCGCGTCTTCAGATGCGCCTCGAGCTCGGCAGGACAGTCCGTGTACTTGTCCATGTAGGCGCGGTCGGCATAGCCGTCGCGGAACAGCACATGCATCACGCCGCACGCAAAGGCGCCGTCGGTGCCTGGACGCAGGATGATCTTGATGTCAGCCTGCTTCATGGTCTCGTTGTCGTAGATGTCGATCGCGGCGATCTTGGCGCCGCGCTCCTTGCGCGCACGGGCGGCGTGCGTCATCACGTTGACCTGGGTGTTGACGGGATTGGTACCCCAGATCACGACGAGGTCGGACAGCGCCATCTCACGCGGATCGACGCCGGCGATCTTGCCGGTGCCGATCGCGAACCCGATGCGCGCGACATTGGCGCAGATGGTCTGATAGAAGCGCGAGTATTTCTTCACATGGGTGAGGCGGTTGAGGCCGTCGCGCATCACGAGGCCCATCGTGCCGGCGTAGTAGTAGGGCCAGATCGATTCCGCGCCGAACTCGCGCTCGGCGGCATTGAAACGATGCCCGATCTCGTCCAGCGCCTCGTCCCAGGAGATCCGCGCGAATTGCCCTGAGCCCTTCGCACCCGTTCGGCGCATCGGATACATCAGCCGTTCGGGGTGATGGATGCGCTCGGCATAACGGGCAACCTTGGCGCAGACCACGCCCGCCGTGTAGGTCTGCTTTTTCGAGCCGCGGACGCGGCCGATGCTGCGGCCTTCGATCACCTCGACATCGAGGGCGCAGGCCGAGGGGCAATCATGCGGACAGGTCGAATGGCGGATTTCGATCTTGGCGTGCTGGTTCATGTCCCAGTTCGTAACACCAAAATACCAGCCAGCCGAGCGCATTTATCCGGCAAGGCCCATGCGATTTGCTCAAAGCGCACGCGCCGCCGGTTCCTGCTGCAACCGCGAAGACGGCTTGGTCAGGGAAAGCAGCGGCGGTTGCGCGCCGGCCGGTTTCCGACGGACGCGCGCCGCCAGCTAAACGGCCAGATGCGAATGCCTTCCCTATTTGTGCAGCTGGGTGAGACCAGTCGGCGGGCCGTCGACCGCCGTCCAGCCACCGTCGACGAACAGCGTGCTGCCGCTGACATAGCTCGCGGCGTCCGAGGCGAGATAGGCGACCGCGGTGGCGACCTCGTCGGCACTGCTCCAGCGGTTGAACACGGTGTGGCGGGCGTAGAGATCGTAGATGTCGGGGCGCTGTTTGAACGGGCCGGTCAGCGCGGTCTCGGCGATGCTCGGCGCAATCGCGTTGACGCGCACGCCTGCGTGGCCGACCTCGGAGGCAAAGCCCTTCACCAGCAGGCCGATCGCCGCCTTGGTCGAGCCGTAGACGCCGAGACCGGGCTCGATGGTGACCGCGCGCACCGAGGAGCAGGCGATGATGCTGCCACCCTTCTGCTCGACCATGATGCGACCGAAGGCCTGGAAGAACCAGACCGTGCCCTTGACGTTGAGGTTGAGGACGCGGTCGAGATCCTCCTCGGTATAGTCGAGGATGGTCTTGCGAATGTTGAGCCCGGGCGTCGTCACGGCGATGTCGAGCCGCGGAGACTTCTGCATCACGGTTGTGGCGAGCGCGTTGACCTCCGCAGCACTCGCCGCGTCGCAGCTGGCTGCCTCCGCCCAGCCGCCCTTGTCGCGAATGCCGGCGGCGGTCGCCTCCGCAGCGTCAAGCGCGCGATCGGCGCAGACGACGCGGGCGCCGAGCCCGGCCAGCGCCTCGGCCGACGATTTGCCGATGCCCGAGGCGGCGCCGAGGACGACTGCGGTCTTGCCGGTGAGATCGAACAGCTTGCGATAGTCGGTCACTGATAGTTTCTCCCTGATACTGCTAGCCCTTGTAGCCCATCAAGAGGCGCGGCAGCCACAGCGAGAATGCAGGGACATAGGTCACGAACATCAGTGCTGCGATCAGCGCGGCATAGAACGGCAGGATGGTGCGCATCACGGCACCGACCGAGATGCCGCCGATGGCGCAGCCGACGAACTGCGTAGTCCCAACCGGAGGCGTGTTGAGCCCGAGTGCACAGTTGATCAGCATCAGCATGCCGAACTGCACGGGATCCATGCCCGCCTTCATCGCGATCGGCAGGAAGATCGGGGTGCAGATCAGGATGGTCGCCGCCATGTCCATGAACGTGCCGAGCACGAACAGGATGACGTTGATGAGCAGGAAGATCATCCAGGGTTGCGTAGAGACCTTGCTCATCATTTCGCCGGCAAGGTCGGCAACCTCGTAAAGTCCCATCAGGTACTGGAACATCGTGGAGACGCCGATCAGCAGCAGCACCACGCCCGTCGTTTTCACTGCCTTGGCCGCGGCCCGCAGGAAATTCTGCAAGGTCATGGTGCGGTAGATGAAGAAGGTCAGCAGGATCGTGTAGGTGACCGCGATGGCCGCCGATTCGGTTGCCGTGAAGATGCCGGACAGGATGCCGGCCAGGATGATGCCGACGATCAAAAGCCCCGGCAACGCGGCTGCCAGCGAGCGGACCACCTCGGCCCAGCCCGGGAACTTGCCAGCGGGATAACCGCGCTTCACCGCGACTGCGTAGGCGGCGACCAGCATGCACACCATCAGCACCAGTGCCGGCAGCAGACCCGCGGCGATCAGCGCACCGATCGAGACCTTGCCGCCGGCGGCCAGCGCATAGATGATCATGTTGTGGCTGGTCGGCATCAAGGCTCCGACCAGCGAGGCATGGGTGGTAACGTTGACGGCGTAGTCGGTGTCGAAACCTTCCTTCTTCATCATCGGGATCATCACCGCGCCCATCGCCGACACGTCGGCCACGGGCGAGCCGGAGACGCCGCCGAACAGCGTGCAGGCGACCACGTTCGACATGCCGAGCCCGCCGCGGATGTGTCCGACGAGGTTCTTGGCGAGTTGCACGATCTTGTCGGCGACGCCGCCATGCAGCATCAGTTCACCGCTGAAGACGAAGAACGGAATGGCGAGGAACGAGAAGATGTTCATCCCCGACATCATCTGCTGGAAGATGACGGCGACCGGCAGGCCCTCGTAGAGGATGGTGCAGATCGCCGACAGGCCGATCGCAAAGGCGACGGGGACGCCGAGGATCAGGAAGCCGAAGAATGTGGCGCCGAGGATGATCAGTTCCATGAGGGCACGACCTCTTCGCCGCGCAGGAGAGCGATGATGTGCTCGATGGAAAAGGAGAGGATCAGGACGCCGGAAGCGATCAGCGGCACGTAGCGGATGACTTCAGGCAGACCGAGATTGGGAATCTTCACGGTGCCGACCGACGCGCCGAGGATCCAGCCGTTATAGGCCATCGCAATGCCGAACAGGGCGACCAGAACGTGGATCACGATCTCGATCTTCTCCCGCACGTGATCCGGAAGCATGACCAGCAGACTGTCCATGCCGATGTGCCCGGCATCGCGCACGCCGACCGCGGCACCGATCAGCGTGACGTAGAGGATCAGGACCAGCGCGAGGTTCTCCGTCCAGGTCGGGCTGGAGTTCAGCACGTAGCGACCGAACACCTGGTAGAAGACAATCGTGACGATGACGAGCAGACCGGTCACCGACAGATACATCCCCACGCGCGCAACGGTGGCGTTGATCCGCGACAGCGGGCCGGTGGACGGGCGTGTCGCTACGGCGCCCTGCTCGTGGCTTGCGACGTGTGGGTCTGTCATCCCGCGCCTCCATGCGGAGTCCCGGTGCCGCCGCGTGGCGACGCCGGACCCCGTCGCCGCCGTATCTTACTTCGTGTCCCGGATACGCTTGACGAGGCTCTGGAGCTTCTCGTCGCCGGCGAACTTCTGGTACACCGGGTTCATCGCATCGACGAATTCCGCCTTGTTGGCGATCGTGACGACCTGAACGCCGGCGGCCTCGACGGTCTTGCGGGAGGCCTGCTCACGCTCGTCCCAGAGCTTGCGCATGACGGGCACCGATTCCTTGGCCGCCTTGCGGATCATGGCCTGATCGTCCTTGCTCAGCGTGTCCCAGACCTTCTTCGAGATCACGAGGACTTCCGGAGCGAGGGAGTGCTCGGTGATGTTGTAGAACTTGGCAGCCTCGAAGTGACGCGAGGATTCGTAGGACGGCCAGTTGTTCTCGGCAGCGTCGACGAGGCCGGTCTTGAGCGCGGTATAGACCTCGCCGTACGGCATCGGCGTCGGGTTGGCGCCGAGGCTCTGGATCATGCCGACCCACAGGTCGGACTGCTGGACGCGAATCTTCAAACCCTTCAGATCCGCAAGCGACTTGACCGGCGCCTTCACGGTGTAAATGGACCGGGCGCCGCTATCGTAATAGGCAAGCCCCACCAAGCCAGCGGGCTCCATCGCCGCCAGGATCTCGTCGCCGATCGGCCCGTCGAGGACGGTGCGCATGTGCTGCGTATCCCGGAAGACGAAGGGCAGGCACAGCGCGATGGTCTCAGGCACGAAGTTGTTGAGCGGCGATGCGTTGATCCGCATCATGTCGAGCGCACCGATCTTGAGCTGCTCGATCGTGTCCTTCTCGGAGCCCAGGGCGCCGTTCGGAAACACCTTCACGCCGAGCTTGCCCCCGCTCGCCGCCGCGAGCTGCTTGCCCATGAACTTGACGGCCTCGACGGTCGGATAGTCGGCGGGGTGAATGTCGGCGGAACGGAAGTCGCGTGCGGTCGCCAGGGGCGCTGAAACCGCCAGTGCAACGGCCATGATAATGCCGGTGATTCTCTTCATCTGGGCTCTCCTCCTGGATTGATTATATCGTTGTCGGGGCAGATGCTCGGCCGCCTTGGGTCGCTCCCCTTCTGGTGTGAAGTCAAGCGCCAATGTCGTCCCTAGGGCGGACGGCATTCTCTGTCCAAGCCAAATCCGGCATCGATCAATGCAGGAGTTGCATCGATCAATCTGGCGCAGTTCTTGGAGACGACGGACCGGGTTGACGTCGCCGGCACGTGACTTGACCCAACCAATGGAGGCCCCTCAAGATGCCGGAAACTTCGGACGATCTCGAGGAATACCCATGCCGCGGAAGCTGATCGATATCTCGGTGCCGCTCACAAACGACGTGACCGCCGATCCGCCGGGCAATCACCCGACGATCGAGTATATCGATCACCAGCAGGGGCTGCCGCGCATGCTGCAGTTCTTCGACGGCCTCAAGGCGCAGGATCTGCCTGATGGTCAGGGCTGGGCCGTCGAGCAGGTCTCGCTGTCGACCCACAACGGGACGCATCTCGATGCGCCCTGGCACTTCCATCCCACCATGAACCGCGGCGAGCGGTCATGGACGATCGACGAGGTACCGCTCGAATGGTGCCTGCAGCCCGGCGTGAAGCTCGACTTCCGGCATCTGCCCGACGGCTACGTGGCAAGTGCGGCCGACGTCGAGACGGAGCTGAAGCGCATCGGGCACACGCTGTCGCCGCTGGAGATCGTCGTCCTCAACACCAGCGCCGGCGCGAAGTTCGGAAGGGCCGACTATGTCAATTCCGGCTGCGGCATGGGCTATGAAGCCACCATGTACCTGCTCGAACGCGGCGTGCGGCTGACGGGCACCGATGGCTGGAGCTGGGACGCGCCGTTCGTCTATACCGCGCGGAAGTATGCCGAAACGAAAGATGCCAGCCTGATCTGGGAAGGCCACAAGGCGGGACGGCACATCGGCTATTGCCATCTCGAAAAGCTGCACAATCTCGACCAGCTGCCATCGACCGGATTCACGATCTCGTGTTTTCCGGTGAAGATCGAGCGCGCTTCCGCGGGCTGGACCCGCGCGGTCGCCATCATCGATAGCTAGAGCAGCGATGAGATCAGTTCGATCGCCACAACGGAGGTGAACTCCCTACCGCTTGCGGGAGAGGGTATTTCCGCGATGGGATAATCCCCCAGAGGAGAAAGCCCTCACCCGCGCCTTCGGCGCGATCTCTTCCGCAGGCGGGAGAGGTCGCACCGAGCCCGTGGCAATCGATTCAATCTAAGCCATTCCGCTTTAGGCAGACGCCGTCAGTCGTCGAGGCCGCTCTCGGCGAGCTCGCGCAACGCGTCCGTATCCAGCACCACGATGGCGCCGTGCTCGAGGCGAACCCAGTTACGTCCGGCCCAGACGCGCAATTGCTTGTTGATGCTCTCGCGCGTCATCCCCACCATCTCGCTGATTTCCTGCTGCGTGATGGCGAGCGTGCCGCTGCCGGAATCGAGCTTGCGCTCCTCGGTGAGGCCGAGCAGCGCACTCGCGAGCCGGCCCGGCAGATTCTGGAGGATCACCTGCTCGACCTGCTGGCTGGTCCAGCGCAGACGCGCGCATAGCAGCTCGATGAATTTCATCGCCAGTGCCGGCTGGCTCTTGACGAAGGGCAGGAAGTCCCGGCGATCAATGACGTAGAGCTCGCAATTGGTGTTGGCGGTCGCATCCGCCGACCTGGGGGCGCCGTCGAGCACCGCGATCTCGCCGAAGATTTCACCCGGACCGATCAGATTGAGGATGGCGTTCCGTCCGTCGGGCGACGAGGACGAAATCTTCACCGTCCCCGTGACCACCGCGAACAGGCTGTTGCCGGGATCGCCCTTGGCGGCGATCGTTGCGCCGCGCTTGACGGTGGTGTGCTTGGCGTAGCGGCAGAGCTGATCGAGCGCTTCCGGCTCCAGATCCGCGAAGATCGGGTGCTTGCGCAAGACCGATAATTTGCTGCTCGCCGACTGTCGGGGATCGCCGATCTTGTCCTGAGGCACGCCGCGGGGCTCCTAAGACTACGAGGCACTGGGTTCCTGCGTAGTCAACGTTATCAGGCTTTTCAACCGGAAAGCACGCGCGGGATTCGAGGCAAATGCCCCCAAAAGGACGTGGTACGGCCGAGAATTCACATCCGAAGGATGCATGGACGCGTCTCGGCTGACGCAGAGTTGCAGGCAGCACAGGCTGTGATTGCGTCGCGCTGCCGCCGAGGGTCACCGCCGGCCCGGCAAGACGAGGCGGTCGACACGCCGGAAGCGGACGAAGACCTGAGGCGCTTCAGCTTCAGCGCTTGGTATCCGGATCGAGCCGGCCCGCGCTGGTTTGACGGTCTGCCCAAGCCAGAACCGCGGCGAATGCGACGAAGATCGCGACGACGACGATGGTCACCAGCAATGCGTCAGCAGGCATCATGCTCCTCCCGGATTGTTTGCAGCATTGTTTTGCTGCGCACGGCCGGCGTCATTGATCGGGATCAAACGCCCTGGGGCGTTGTGGACAGGAGGTCAGGCCGCAGCCATGGCCTCGACGCGAGCCGGATCGAGCAGGCTGATGCCGCCGTGGATGATCTCGATCACGCCCTGACGCTCCAGCTTGGTGAAGGTGCGACTCACGGTTTCGATGGTCAGGCCGAGATAATCGGCGATGTCCTGACGACTCATCGGAAGCGGCACCGTGTTGGAGAGCCCCTTGAGCGCGACCAGCCGCTCGCGCCAGCCGAGCAGAAAGGTCGCGACCTTCTCGTCGGCCGAGCGTCGGCCGAGCAGGACCATATGGTCGCGGGCCTGGCTCAACTCGCGAATGGCCAGCTCGTTGATTCGCCTGAGCAGCTGCGGCCGATCCTCGATGAAACGGCTGAAGGGCGCTTTTGCGAATTGGCACACGGTCACCGCGCCGATCGCATCGGCCGAGAAGTTGTGCCGGCCGGACAGATTCATGCCCAGGAAGTCACCGGGCAAGGCAAAGCCGACGATCTGCCGCCGGCCGTCGGGCAGCAGCTTGTACAACCGCATGACGCCTTCGAGAACGTTGTAGAATGAGGTCGTAATCTCCTCCTCGGAGAACACGGTCTCGCCCGAGCCAAAATGGACGCGGCGGCCGAGATGCTCGAATTCCCTGAGCTCGGCCGCATCCAGCGACGAACAAACCGCAGCTCCGCGCACGGCGCAATCGTCGCAAAAATGTCCGTTCGGCTCAATCGTGACCACGGAAGGCTTCATCCACCGCTCCTCGCGCGGGCTATCCCCGACACCAGGCCGAGTCCACCACGCGATTGCATTTTACTGCATCGCGCCAAAGCCGATTGACTCAGATCAAATTTGAGTGGCATCCCCGTCTTATTCTGCGCCCACGGTTCGACGGGATCACCTTCCATGCTGCAAAGCGCTCTGCGTCACGGCCTGATCGGGCTGCTTCTGACTACGCCTGCGCTGGCGGCCCCCACGGCCGAACAGCGCGGCAAGGCATTTGCTCGGGCCAATTGCGCCCGCTGTCACGCCATCGACCGCGTCTCCAAGAGCCCGGTCGAGATCGCGCCTCCGTTGCGCACCCTGCATCGCCGCTATCCGATCGACAGCCTTGGCGAGGCGCTGGCCGAGGGCATCTACACCGGCCACGCCGACATGCCGGTCTTCGAGCTCAATCCGGACCAGATCCACGATCTCCTGTCCTACCTCAAGACGCTGGAATAGTCGGCCTCACACCGCCTGCACGGTCCAACCGATCAACTCCTTTACGATGCGCGCGAAGGCCGCATCGAAGGCGGCGACCGCCGCGGCCGGCTCGACCTTGTCGAGCTTCTCGCTGGTCTCAATGAGGCGCGAGGCGATCACCTTGCCGTTCTTGTCGACGATCCGCGCCGACAGTCCGATCTCGGCCCGAATCTCACCCTCCGTGGCGATCCGGAAGCGCCGGATATCGATCAGGAGCTGGTAATCCGCCTGCCCGAGGTCCGACGTGCGCAGCGGGGCGTGGGCGATGTCGTAGTTCTCGAAGCTGTCGATCAGGCGCGCCTGCACCAGTTTCGGAATGCTGTCGGCCCAGAGGAACTCCCCAAAGCCCGGCCTGTCCCCGGCGGGCGCGAACAGCATCCGCTGGGTCTGCAGCATTGCGACGGCTGTCGGCTCGGGAATCGCCAGTGAAGCGGCCAGCGTCTTGCCGGCCGGGCCGAGGTTCTGCGGCGTGCGCAGGTCGTAGGTGACCTTCTGCGCGGGCGTGCCGCCGCCGGTCATCTTCTCGAGGCCCGCCAGAATCCCGTCGATCTTGCCGGTGTTGCGCGCGAGCCCGTCGGAGAAGGTCTTGAAATTCGCAATAGTGTCCTTCAGCGGGCCGGAATTGTCCTGAAGCACCGTGTCGACACGCCGCAGCGCGTCGCGCGCCGCCTGCGTCATGCTCTGGCCGGCGCCGGCCTCCGCAATCAAGGTCAAGGGCTCGCCGGATTTGGCGACGATCACGCCGCCCTCCAACGTCACCACCGGCACACCGGTGAGGCCCTGGAATTCGAGGCCGACCTTGGTGTCGGAGCGGACCGGCGTCGCGGTGGCAACCGAGATCGTCGCATTGACGAAGCGCGGGTTGTCCGGCGCGAGCCCGAGCTGGGTCACCTCTCCGACGCGAATGCCGTTGAACAGCACGCCGGCGCCGACCAGGAGGCCGGGCACCGGCCCCTGGAATTGCACGTGGTAGTTCGTGCGTGGCCCGATGCCGCCGGTGTTGTTCAGCCAATAGACGAAGCCGAACACCGCGAGGATCGCGGCCAGCACGAAGCTGCCGATCAGCACGTAGGGAGCGCGGGTTTCCATCTCTCATCTCATCTCGTGTTGCAGCATCTGCGAGCGCTTGCCGTGGAAATAGGCGCGCACCCAGGGATGCTCGGATTGCAGCAATTGGCGCATCGGCCCGATCGCCACGATCTTGCCGTCGGCGAGCGCGGCGACGCGGTCGCAGACCGTGGTCAGGCTCGCGAGGTCATGGGTCACCATGAACACGGTCAGCTCCAGCGTCCTTTGTAGCGTCTTGATCAGCACGTCGAATTCGCCGGCGGCGATCGGATCGAGGCCCGAGGTCGGCTCGTCCAGGAACAGGATCGGCGGATCGAGCGCGAGCGCACGCGCCAGCGCCACGCGCTTGGTCATGCCGCCGGACAGCTCCGACGGATATTTGTCGGCGTCCTCGGCGCGCAGGCCGACCATTTCGAGCTTCGCGATCGCGATTTCGTCCATCAGCTCCTGCGACAGGACGAGATTCTCACGGAGCGGAAACTGGACGTTCTGGCGCACCGTCAGCGAGGAGAACAGCGCGCCCTGCTGGAACAGGATGCCCCACGCCATCGCTGCGCCTCGACCATGGCCGCCGGCGGATTGCCCCATGACCTCGATGGTCCCGCTGCGGCGCGGGATGAGGCCGATGATGGTCCGCATCAGCACCGACTTGCCACCGCCGGACGCCCCCACGAGCCCGAGGATCTCGCCCCGGCGAACGTCGAGCGACAGATGGTCGAGCACGGTCTGACGACCGAAGCCGACCACGAGGTCACGGACGCGGATCGCGAACTCATCTTGCGGTCCGTCCATCGTCACATTCCGATCGAGGCAAAGAAGACAGCGAACAGGCCGTCGAGCACGATGACGAGGAAGATCGACTTCACGACCGATGTCGTGGTCTGCCGCCCGAGCGACTCCGCGCTGCCCTTGACGCGCAATCCCTCGCTACAGGCCACGATCCCGATCACCAGCGCCATGAACGGCGCCTTCAGGATGCCCACCTCGAAGTGGGTGACCGAGATGGCCTCATGCAGCCGCGCGATGTAGATCGCCGGTCCCATGTCGCCATAGAACTGGGCAACGAGGCCGCCGCCATAGAGCGCGGCAATGGATCCGATGAAAGTGAGGATCGGCAGGGCAATGACCAGGGCCGCAACGCGCGGCAGGATCAGGACGTCGACGGGATCGAGCCCCATGGTTGAGAGCGCGTCGATCTCCTCGCGCATCTTCATCGAGCCGAGCTCGGCCGTGTAGGCGCTTCCCGACCGGCCCGCGACCATGATGGCGACGATCAGCACGCCGAGCTCACGCAGCACCAGGATGCCGACCATGTCGACGGTATACGACTCCGCGCCGAATCTGCGGAAGTGGAAGAAGCCCTGCTGCGCGATGATGGCGCCGATCAGGAAGGTGATCAGCGCGATGATGGGGATCGCCTGCCACCCGATGCGGTAGAGCTGATAGACCAGTGACGTCAGCCGCAGCGAACGCGGCCGGCGCAGCACGCCGATCACGGCCATGAACAACGCGCCGAGCATCTGGAGGAAGACCGTGATGTCTTCCCGCGCCCCGACCGTGGACTTGCCGAGATCGCCCAGCCTCGCCAGAACCGGATTGGGTGCAGGCGCCGGGGCCGGCGTGTGGCGGTTGACCTGGCGCACCTCGTCCATCAGCCCGCTGAAATGGTCGGCGACGCCGACGAATTCGGCCGCTCTGCCCGACGATGCGGCCCTGCGCGACAGCTTTTCAAGGACCCAGGCGCCGAGCGTGTCGAGCGCGCTGACGCCTGACATGTCCAGAGTTACGACGCGCGACCGGTCGACGTCGCCTCCGACCGACCGGGACAAAGTTTCGAGCGTCACCACATTGGCGGCAGTCCAGGGCCCTTCAGGGCGCAATTTCAGCTCGTCGCCGGACGGCGTCGCGAGCAACAGCGGTTCGTGGTTCACGCTTCCACCTCATCGGGACAATCGGTCCCCATTCAGCCGGCATTTCTAGGCTAGCATGTGGCGGCCGGTTTGACCTGTCTCAAGAGACGAGCACGCCCTGCCTCTTGACGCAAATCAAGCGCGGTCGCACAGGTGGGTCTTAGACTTGCTTTGATTCAATGAGGATACCGGATCCATGTTCGACAGTGACAGGATGGGCGAAGAGCTGCGGGCGCTGAAGGTTGACGTCACACGCCTGCTGAGCACCGCCGGCGAGGAGATGTTCGAGAGCTCGAAAGACCGCGCCGAGGCGCTCGCCGATCAGATCAGGGCCGCGCTCACCGAGCTCGGCGAGACCGTCGAACAAGAGCACGCGCAGCTCCAGGGCCTCGTTGCGGAGCGTCCGATCACATCGCTCGCCTCCGCCTTCGCGCTGGGCGTGGTTGTCGGCTTCATGTTGAGGAGACACTAGGTGAATACCGAGAACGTCGTCAAACATTTGCGCGTGCTGTGGCGTACCGACAGGATCATCGCGGACATCAGGCTGCGCCATCTGCTGATCGGCCTCGGCCTGCGTGCCTTCGCGGCGCTGATCGCCGCGTTCGGGCTCCTGATGCTGGAATTGTCCGCCTATTTCGCGCTGGTGCAGATCTGGAGCGCAATTGCCGCGGCTGCGATCCTCGGCGCCGTCAATTTTGTCATCGCGGCCGTTCTCTTCTTGATCGCCGGCCGCGCTCCGTCGGGACGTGACATCGAGCTTGCCAACGAAATTCACGGTGCCTCGATCGAAGCCCTCCAGCTCGAGGCGCGCGCGCTCCAGGCCCAGGTGTCGGGCGCGGTGCATCATCCGCTCAGCACGATCGTGCCGGTGCTGCTGCCGCTGATCGCAATCATCATCAAGAACCTGCGGACGCCGGCCAAGGCGTCCGCCGATGCGACATCAGCCGAAGCGCGCTCCTGAAGCCCACACCTTGCGCTGACGTGCTCGAGCGCGCGCTCAAAGCTTCAACTTGACGTCGCAAAGGTCAGGCTCGGACGGATCCGGCTTGACCTCGAAGCCGAGCTGCCGGCACATGTCGAGCATCACGGTGTTCTCCTGGAGCACGTCGCCCGATATGGCCTTCAGTCCTTCCGACCGCGCATAGTCGATGATCAGCTGCATGAGCGCCCAGCCGAGCCCCCTGCCCTTGAGATCGGACCGTAGCAGGATCGCGTATTCGCCGCTCTCGTAGATCGAGTCCGAATGGAGCCGGACGACGCCGACCATTTCGCCGGTGGCCTCGTCGAATGCGATGAAGGCCATCGCGCGCGCATAGTCGAGCTGGGTCAGTCGTGCGATGAATTCGTGGGTGAATTCCTTCATCGGTGCGAAGAACCGCAGACGAAGGTCATGCGGGGTGACGTGGCCCAGGAATTCGTGGATGATCGGCTCGTCCTCGGGCCGCATGGGCCGCACGAAGATGCGCCAGTCGTCCTTGAGCTCGATGCGTCGCTCCCATTGCGACGGATAGGCGCGAACGGCGAAATTGGCCGGGCCGGAGCCGACAAACTTCCGCTGCGGCGGCCCGACCGCAACGCGGGCATCGACCGCGGTCACGCCGGTTTCGTCCGCCAGCAGCGGATTGATGTCGAATTCGCGGATCTCGGGAATGTCGGCCGCCATCTGCGCCAGCTTGACCAGCACCATGGCGACGGCGTCCGGCTTCACTGCCGGCACGTCCCGGTAAGCGCGGAGCAGCCGCGACACGCGCGTGCGCTCGATCAGGTCGCGGGCCAGCTGCAGATCGAGCGGCGGCAGCGCGAGCGCCTTGTCATTGATGATCTCCACCGCCGTCCCGCCCCGGCCGAAAACGACGACCGTGCCGAAGGTCGGATCGTCGGCGAGGCCCAGGATCAGCTCGCGCGCTTTCGCCTTGACGACCATCGCCTGGACGATGACGCCGCCGATGCGCGCCTCCGGACGCAGCTTTTTCGCACGCGCGATAATGCTCGTGGTGGCCACTCGCACTGCTTCAGGCGTGGTCAGGTTGAGAACGACGCCGCCGACGTCGGATTTGTGGACGATGTCCCGCGACATGATCTTCAGCACGACGGTATCGCCCTGTGCGAAGATGTCGTTCGCATAGGCCACCGCCTGCTCGACATCGGTCGCCGCATAGGTCGGCACCATCGCGATGTCGTAGGCTTCGAGCAGCTGCTTGATCTCGACAGGCTCTAGCCATTCACGGCCGTCCGCGATGGCGGCGGTAACGATCTGCCTCGCTCCCCCGGCGTCCGGAACGAAAGTATCAGGCATCGCGGGAGGAACCTGACTCAGCTCCTCCACCACCTCGCGGTGCCGGACCAGATGCATGAAGCCGCGCACGGCATCGTCCTCGGTCGGATAGTTCGGCACACCGGCGCTGGAGAGTGTCTGAATGATGTGCTGATCGGCTCCAACCCACGCCGCCAATACGGGCTTCGCCCAGCTGCGGTGCTGCTCGCGGTATTTTCTGACGAGCTCCGTCACGGTCGTGGCGATCTCGGCGGCCGAGGCGATCGCCGTTTGCACGTTGAGGACCAGGACTGCGTCGTTGTCACGGTCGGCCAGCAGTTCCTCCAGCGCCACCGCGTAGCGCGAGGCGTCGGCATCACCCACGATGTCAACGGGATTCGCACCGGACCAGGTCGGCGGCAGTGCTGCGTCGAGCTTCTTGCGCGCCTCGGCCGAGATGGTTGCCGGAACTCCTCCGAGATCGACCAATCGATCGATAGCAAGGACGCCGATGCCGCCACCGTTGGTCAGGATGGCGAGACGCTTTCCCGCCGGCGACTCGACACGGCCGAGTGTCTCGGCACAATCGAACAGCTCACGGAGATCGGAGACCCGCAGGACACCCGCGCGGCGGAACGCTGCGTCGTAGACAGCGTCGGCGCCGGCGAGCGCACCGGTGTGGGTGGCAGCCGCCTTCGCGCCCTGCGCCATGCGGCCGGACTTCACCACGACGACGGGCTTCACGCGCGCGGCGGCGCGCGCCGCCGACATGAACTTGCGCGCGTCCTTGATGGCCTCGATGTAGAGCAGGATCGCGCGGGTCTTGTGATCCATCGCGAAATGGTCGAGCAGATCGCCGATATCGACGTCGATCTGATCGCCGATCGAGACGATGCCAGAGAAGCCGACGCCGCGCGGCGCGGCCCAATCCACCATGCCGGCGGCAATTGCGCCCGATTGCGAGATCAGCGCGAGGTTACCCGCCCCCGGCATGTGCGCGGCGAAACTGGCATTCAGGCTGACGCCGGGCATCATGATGCCGAGGCAGTTCGGCCCGATCAGGCGCATGCCGTGTTTTCGGGCAGCAGTGCTTGTGGCCTCGTACAGCGATCCCGGTCCCTGGCCGAGCCCGGCCGAGACGATCAGTGCGCCCGCAGACCCGAGACGCCCGGCTTGGTCGACAATGCCTGGAATCTCGCCTGCGGGGGCGGTGATGACCACGAGCTCGGGCACGAAGTCCAGCCTGTCCAGGCTCTTCACCGCCGCGACGCCGCCGATCTCGGCATGGCGCGAATTGACGAGGCCAAACTGCCCCTTGAATCCGGCCTTGCGAATGTTCTCCAGAACGGCGCGTCCCACGGACCCCGAACGGGCGCTCGCCCCGACGAGCGCGACCGAGCGCGGCGACAGCAGGTTGTTCAGACGATAGGTTGACATGAAAGAAAATGCGCCGGGTCAGCGGCGGTTCCGATTGGTTGACGATCAAGACGAAAGAAGGAGCCTAGTGCGAGATCATAACCCAGCACGGTGGCTGGCCAATGACGGTCTTTGTCACACCGCCCCAGACGATCTCGTTCAGGCGCGAATGATGATAGGCGCCCATGACGATCGCATCGATGCCATGGGAATTCGCCCAGCTTCCCAGTGCCTTGCCGATCGAGCTGCCGCCGCATTTCGTTGTTTCGAACGAGGCATCGACCCCATGTTCCCTCAAATGATCGACGAGAGCCGTGCCGGATTGCACGACCGCCTCGGTCTTGTCGTCCGCCACCGTCACCACACGGACCGAGGTGGCAGCCCGAAGAATCGGCAACGCGTCGCCGACCGCACGCGCGGCGCGAGCAGAGTGATCCCAGGCAATCATGACGTTCTCGAATTCAGGCCGAAGTTCGTCCGCGAGATGTTCGGGACAGAGCAGAAGCGGCCGGCCGGATCCGAACAAGAAGGCTTCGACAATGCCCTCTGTTCGGCTGTCGTGCGGTTTCACGGGAACTAGCGTGAGGTCGCTGAAGCGGGCATGCTCGGCCAGGATCGCGCCGATCTGATCCGCAGGCACCTTGCCCGATCGGCTCTGGGCGCGAATGTTGGCGCGGGAAGCTGCGCTGGTGAAGGCATTCAGGAGCTGCTGCATGTCGCCGGCTTTAGAGCCGGCGTGCTCGGAATCGCGATCGTAAGGCAGCATCACCCTCGGTCGCTCGAAGATTTCCTCCTCGAGCGCGAGCGCGGTGATCCTGGCGCCGAGATCGGCGGCAACGGCCACGCATTTCTCTATTGCGACCACAGCCGGTCCGCGCGGCTGGCCGACAAGGGGCAGAAAGACGTCCTTGATGGGCATCCGCATTCTCCTAGGTCGCCACAATAGGCCGGCGCTCGTCGAGGCGCTTGATCCTCGTCAAGCGCAAACTCTATCCGGTCGCCCGGGAACAAGCGTTGACCAGCGTCAAGGACTGGTCGCCTGGTCATTCTATGAATAATTAAATCGGAGCGGTTCGCCCCGGAGAGACTCATGCGTGCGATGGTGTTGCCGGCTCCACGAGCGCGGCTCCAGATGGAGGAGCGGCCTGACCCGATTCCGCGCGAGGGCCAGCTCCGGGTGAAGATCGGCGCCTGCGGCGTATGCCGGACAGATCTCCATCTCGTCGATGCCGAGCTGCCCGATATTCGCTATCCGATCGTGCCTGGGCACGAGATCGTCGGCCGGGTCGATCTCGTTGGGCCGAATGTGGCAACACATGCGCCTGGCGACCGGGTCGGCATTCCCTGGCTCGGCTTCACCTGCGGAAAGTGTCGCTTCTGCCGGCAGGGAATGGAAAACCTGTGTGACGCACCGCTGTTCACCGGCTACACGCGCGACGGCGGCTACGCGACCCACATCATCGCGGACGCACGCTACGCTTTTCCGCTCGGTGAGGCCGGCAACGACGTGGAGATTGCGCCCCTGCTGTGCGCAGGGCTGATCGGCTGGCGCTCGCTGGTCCTGGCCGGCCCCGCCGACCGGCTCGGCCTCTATGGCTTTGGCGCAGCCGGCCACATCATCGCGCAGGTCGCGATTTGGCAGGGACGATCCGTCCATGCATTCACACGACGCGGCGACGTCGCTGCACAAGATCTTGCACGCCGTCTCGGCGCGGTCTGGGCGGGGTCATCGGACGAAGCGCCCGACGAGCCGCTCGACGCCGCCATCATCTACGCACCAGCCGGCGAGCTCGTTCCGGCCGCGTTGCGCGCCGTCCGCAAAGGCGGGCGCGTCGTATGCGCCGGCATCCACATGACCGACATTCCAAGCTTTCCGTATGACTTGCTCTGGCAGGAACGGCAGTTGGTCTCGGTCGCCAATCTGACCCGGCAGGATGGCCTCGATTTTCTAAAGATCGCCCCGCAAGCCGGCGTGCGTACCGAGACGACGGCGTTTCCGCTCGATCAGGCCAACGAGGTTCTTGGCATGCTGCGGAATGGCCAGATTCTCGGCGCAGCCGTGCTGACGCCGTGATGGTGCTTCGAATGCCCGCTCCGATCGAGGATGAAACGGCGGCCCAGGAGCGCATCTTCCAGATGCTGACCGACCATCCCGGCGTCACGCGGATCGACACGCATGGAGCCTCGGTGTTCCTGGACGCAAAGCGCGCGCTGAAGATCAAGCGCGCCGTCCGGTTTCCGTTCCTTGATTATTCGACACTCGAGAAGCGCAAGGCGGCCTGCGAGGAGGAGATCAGGATCAACCGGCCGCTGGCGCCGCAGATCTATCACGGCGTCGTGGCGATCACCGAAGAGCCGGATGGATCTCTGAAGGTCGACGGCGCCGGCCGGCCGATCGAGTATGCGGTCAACATGTCGCGTTTCGACGAAAACAGGACACTGGATCATCTGGCAAAGGCCGGTCCGCTGGAGGCGAAGCTTGCCTCCGCTGCCGCTGACGCAATCGTGGCGTCGCACGCGGCGGCGACACGCGCCGACGGAGAAGCCTGGGTCTCATCCATCCCGGCCCTGATCGACGGCAACAGTGACGGTCTGCGGGCCGGCGGACATTTCAACGCGGAAGACATCGAAAGGCTCGGCAAGGCCTCGCACGAGGCATATCTGCGTATTCGTCCCCTGCTTGCAGAACGCAGCCGCCATGGCTTCGTGCGCCGCTGTCATGGCGATCTGCATCTCGCAAACATCGTTCTGATCGATGATCGCCCCGTGCTGTTCGACGCCATCGAGTTCGATGCGCAGATGGCAACGGTCGACGTGTTCTACGATCTCGCATTCACCCTCATGGACCTGCTGCAGCACGACCAACTGCGCGCGGCCAACACCGCCCTGAACCGCTATCTTGCAGCAACGCCGGCCGACAATCTCGACGCGCTGTCGGTCCTGCCGCTGTTCATGTCGATCCGTGCGGCGATCCGCGCCCAGGTGGCCCTGGCACGGCTGAAGCGGCCGCATCCCGATCGTTCCGGCATCCTCGACCAGGCGCAGCGCTACTTTGACCTCGCCAGGATGCTGATCCGTCCTCCCGCTCCGCGTCTGATTGCGGTCGGCGGACTGTCCGGCACCGGAAAGACCGTTCTGGCGTACGCGCTCGCGCCGTTCGTCGCGCCGCAGCCGGGAGCCGTCGTGCTGCGCAGCGATCTCGTCCGCAAGCAGATGTTCGCGGTCGAGGACACGCACCGCCTGCCGCCATCCGCCTATACGCCGGAGGTCACGGCCCGCGTCTACGAGACGCTGGCTCAGCACGCCCGACGGGTGCTGGCGCAAGGTCATTCGGCGCTCATCGACGGCGTATTCGCCCGCGAGGACGAACGCGACGCGATCGCCGCGCTGGCGCGCGAACGCAACGTGTCGCTGAACGGTCTATTCCTCGTCGCAGACCTCGCGACACGGCAGGCGCGGATCGGAAGCCGCCGGGGAGATGCATCGGACGCCACGCAAGAGGTTGCCGCGCTGCAAGAGCACTATAAGATCGGCCATGTCGGCTGGGCGACCATCGATGCATCCGGGACAGAAGAGCAGACGCTGCAGACCTGCCGGGACGTGATCGCCAAGGGGCAAACAACGCAACCTGATTGATGCAGGCAAGGATGTCGGGACCCACCACAAGCGCGAGGGCGGCCACGCGTGCCAAGCCGGCGATGCGGCGCAATACCTTGCCCGGCCGCCTCAGCCCCGGCATGGCCTGCGACACGGCCTTCCGGATCATCGCCCGCCGTCACCTCGATGCCGTGATCGCTCAGCACGACGGCACCTGCCGCGGCGATCCCGAGGCTCTGCACCAGATCCGCATCGCACTGACGCATCTGCGTACTGCCATCCGCTTCTTCTCGCCGATGGTCGACGACGCCCTGCGCCCGAACGTCTGGGCCGAACTGAAATGGCTGAACGGCCAGCTTGGCATGGTGCGGGACCTCGACGTGGCGATCGAGCGGGTCGTCGCCGAGACTGGCGACGAACTCGCCGTGGTCGCCGAGCTTCAGCAGTGGGACGAGAAACGGGCCGAGAGCCACAGGCTGCTGGCGCGTGCGCTGCAATCCGCACGGTACCGCCGCCTGGCCGAGCTGACCTCGACGTGGATCGAAAGCGGCCCCTGGTCGACCCGGCGCAGCAAGGAAGCCATTCGACTGCGCCGCCGCACGCTCGCCGAACACGCGATGGATCGGCTGACCGAGTGGGAGACGAGGCTGCTCAAGAAAGCGCGAAAACTCTGCAAGCTCGATGTGGAGAAACGACACAAGCTGCGGCTTCTCAACAAGCGGCTGACCTATTCGATCGAATCGCTCCAGGACCTGTTCGCTGCGGAAACGCCGACGAAACACAAGTCCATCCTCAAGCAGTTGCGCAAGGCGCAAAGAGCACTCGGACAATTGAACGACGATGCACGAGGACAGGCGCTGGCCGCGTCCTTGAACGGCGCCGGCCTCGGTGCCACCGACCGCTTTCTCAACCGAAAGCGGGAAAAGAAGCTGTTGCGAACCGCGTCGGTGGCCTACCGGAAACTGGACAAGGCCAAGCCGTTCCGCTCCGCGGACCTCGCGCCGGGCTCCGAGCCGGAGGTTTAGGTGTGAACATAGTCTCCCGGCGCATCGGGCAGGCCGGGTGCGCCTCCAAGCCCGATCTGCGGCGGATCGCAGGGCGCGCCGGAGCGCGCCGCGAGCCATTTCGCCCATTCCGGCCACCACGACCCTTCAACTCGCGGGGCCAGCTTCAGCCATTCATCCGCGCCGACATAGGGCGCATCAGCAGCCTTGGTCAGCACCTGATAGCTGTGGCCGGGCTCCTGCGGAGGCGCCACGACACCGGCATTGTGACCGCCGCTGGTCAACAGGAACGTCACGTCGGCATCGACCTGATAGTGGATCTTGTAGACGGATCGCCACGGCGCCACGTGATCGGCGAGCGTGCCGACCACGAACATCGGCGCGTGAATATCGGAGAGCGAAATGCTCCGGCCTCCGACGAGATAGCGCCCTCCCGCCAGATCATTGTCGAGAAACAGCTTGCGCAGATACTCCGAATGCATGCGATAAGGCAGCCGCGTGGCATCGGCGTTCCAGGCCATCAGGTCGCTCGGCGACGCGCTCTCGCCCATCAGATAGTCATGTGACAGCCGCGACCAGATCAGTTCGTTCGAGCGCAGCAGCTGGAAGGCGCCGGCCATCTGCGTCGTGTCGAGATAGCCGCGCTGCCACATCATGTCTTCGAGAAAAGCCACCTGGCTCTCGTTGATGAAGAGCGTCAGCTCTCCGGCCTCGGTGAAATCGGTCTGCGCGGCAAGGAGAGTGACCGAGCCGAAACGGTTATCACCGTCGCGCTCCATCGCGGCGGCGGCGATCGACAGCAATGTGCCCCCCAGACAATAGCCGAGCGCATGGGTCTTCCGACCCGGCATGATCAGGCCGATCATATCCAGCGCCGCCATGACGCCCAACCTGCGATAATCGTCGAAGGCGAGATCCCGATCCCTCGCATCCGGATTGCGCCAGGAGATCGCGAACACGGTGAAACCTTGCCCCGTCAGATATTTGACCAGCGAGTTCTGCGGCGACAGATCGAGGATGTAGTATTTCATGATCCAGGCCGGCACGATCAGGATCGGCTCGGGCCGCACCTGCGCGGTGGTCGGATAGTACTGAATCAGCTCGATCAGCTCGTTGCGGTAGACGACCTTGCCGGGTGAAACTGCCACCGTCTTGCCGACTACGAACTGCCCGTCGTCGGCCAGTTTCGAGTTGGAGAGCAGGCGCATCAGATCGCTGCACCAGTTCTGCCAGCCGAAGACGAAATTCTCTCCGCCGCTCTGGAATGCCTTCTCCAGCACCTTCGGATTGGTCGCGGCGAAGTTCGACGGCGCCAGCATGTCGAGCATCTGGCGCATCGAGAACTCGACGATGGCCTCGTTTGCGTGCGACACGCCGCGTACGCCCGTCGCGGCATCGCGCCACCAGCGCTCTCCGAGCAGAAACGCCTGCGCCAGCAGGTTGAACGGCGCGATCTCCCATTGCGGTCCGCTGAAGCGGCGATCCCGCTGCTGCGGCGCGATTACAGCCCACGGCTTTTGCCCAGGCGACATCGCGTGCGCAGCAGCTTCCACGAACCGGCCGCCGTCGCGAAGGATGTTGCGGGAAATCTCCATCTGGCGCTGAGGCGCCGCGGCCAGATGCGAGCTCCAATCGAGCCAGGCGAGCGACAAGGCAAGCGGCGATATCCCGCCCGTAAATCGCGCCAGCATCGCGTGAAAGGCGCGGTCAAAAGGATATGGCTCCGATCCAGGCGGAGGACCGGCGGCAACCGGCATGTGTTCGAGCCTTTCGCGGCTCGCCGTCGAGGCCTCCGGACCGGCGACGGGATGGGTGGGGAGAACTTGAACCGACGGCTCTTCTGCCCGCGGAAATATCTGCACGACGCTCATGGCTCAAATTCCTGCGGGCTTCAGTTCAACGTCGGCAGCAGGATACGGATCGGCCTCGACGACGTGTTGAGCTGCATCAAATCCGGGTCGGGATCACAATTGCTCAATTGAGTTCGATCCATGTTCGCCCGATTGACTTGAGTCAAACCGCACCTCGATACCCGAGCTAGTTTTCGCGCATCGACATTCAACAAGCCAGCGGAGTTGTCTATGCGCGCCCACCAGATCATGACCCGGTCGGTCATCTCGGTCACCCCCGACACCAGCATCGTCGAAGCGGCAAATATCATGCTGGAGCGGCATGTCAGCGGACTCACGGTGGTCGACGAGACCGGCAAGCTGCTCGGTGTCGTGTCGGAAGGAGACTTCATCCGCCGCAGCGAAATCGGCACCGGGCGCAAGCGCGGGCGTTGGCTGCGGTTCATCTTTGGTCCCGGCAAATCCGCCAGCGACTTCGTCCACGAGCACGGCCGCAAGGTCTCGGAAGTGATGACCGACTCGCCCGTGACGATCACGGAGGATACGGCGCTCGCTGAGATCGTCGATCTCATGGAGCGGAACAACATCAAGCGGCTGCCGGTCGTGCGTGGCGACAAGGTCGTCGGGATCGTATCCCGCGCCAATCTGCTGCAGGCGGTGGCGGGTCTCGCCCGCGAAGTGCCGGATCCGACCGCGGATGACGACCACATTCGCAGCCGCATCATCGATACCATGGAGAAGAGCGACTGGTGCCCGTTCGGGCTGAACGTGATCGTGCGCAACGGTATCGTTCATCTCAGCGGCGTCATCACCGAAGAGCGCGCACGGCAGGCCGCGATCGTCGCCGCGGAGAACGTCGAGGGCGTAAAGAAGGTTCACGACCATCTGTGCTGGGTCGACACCATGTCCGGCGTCTATCTGAACTCGCCCGAGGACGATGAGCTCGCCAAAGCAAGCTGACCAGGGCAAGCTAATCAGGGAGAGCCGATCGCGGAAGAAGTTCAGCCAGGAATGACGGCGGTGGCTTCGATTTCGACGCGCGCCGCCTTCTCCACGAGGCGGACCACCTGAACCAGCGCCATCGCAGGATAGTGCGCTCCGAAGACGTCGCGATAGACCCTGCCCAGTTCCTTCAGGTTGGCCAGGTACTCGTCCATGTCGACGACGTACCAGGTCAGGCGCACGAGGTGCTCGGGCCGGGCACCGGCCTCGGCCAGGATCGCGGCGATGTTGCTCAAGGTCTGGCGCACCTGCGCGACGAAGCCTTCCGCGAGGCGCTCTTCTGTATCCCAGCCGATCACCCCGCCGGTGACGACGATGCGCCCTTCGGCAGCCATGCCGTTGGCATAGCCTTTCGGAACCGGCCAGCCTGACGGCTGGAGGATCTGCGCCTTGATGCGCGCTCCGTCCTCGGCTGCGGTCGGCAGCACCGCGAGTTGCGAGCCTTTCGGGGGCGTCACGGACAATTCTCTATCCTTCTCTCATTCCGCAGCGACGCCAGAGGACGTCGGCGCAGCCTGCGCCAACTGCCGCAGGGCAAAGCGTTTCAGCTTGCCGGTCTCGGTCTTCGGCAATTGCGTCACGAACTCGATCGCGCGCGGATATTTGTACGGCGCGATCTCGCGTTTGACATGCTCCTGCAGCTCCGTCACGAGCTGCGCGTCCGCAGTCACGCCGGGCGCGGTGATGACATAGGCCTTCACGATCATGCCGCGCGCCTCGTCGGGGGCGCCGACCACACCGCACTCGGCGACCGCCGGATGCGTGAGCAGCGCCGCTTCGACGTCGGTCCCTGCGATGTTGTAGCCGGCCGACACGATCATGTCGTCGGAGCGCGACTGGTACCAGAAATAGCCGTCGCTATCCATCAGATAGGTGTCGCCGGTGATGTTCCAGCCGTTCTGGACGTATTTGCGCTGCCGCTCGTCGGCCAGATAGCGGCAGCCGGTCGGCCCGCGTACCGCGAGACGGCCCATCGTCCCGGGCGCAACGTCGCGGCCCTCATCATCGACGATCTTGGCTTCATAGCCCGGCACGGGCTTGCCGGTGGCGCCGGGGCGGATCTCGTCCTCGGTCGCGCTGATGAAGATGTGCAGCATCTCGGTCGAACCGATGCCGTCCATCAGCTTGATCCCGGTCGCCTTGAGCCAGGCATCGAATGTCGGCTTGGGCAGTGTTTCGCCCGCAGAGACGCATTTGCGAAGCGAGGAGATATCGCGGCCCGGAAGCTTGCCGATCATGGCGCGGTATGCGGTCGGCGCGGTGAAGCAGACCGTGGTCTTGTACTGCTCGATCGCCGACAGCAGGTCGTCCGGCGTCGTCTTCTCCAGCACGACGAAGGACGCGCCGATATGCATCGGAAACAGCACGCCGCCGAAGCCGAAGGTGAAGGCGAGCGGGGCCGAGCCGATGAATCGATCCTTCTGCCCGGCGCGCAGGATGTTGCGCGCGTAACCGTCGCAGACCGCGAGCATGTCGCGGTGGAAATGCATGGTGCCCTTGGGATCACCTGTCGTGCCCGAGGTGAAAGCGATCAGGCAGATGTCGTCGGACGCGGTATCGACGGCTGTGAACTCAGAGCTGGCATCGGCGATCAGCGCCTCGAGTGAATTGTCGGTGTCATTGCCCCAATAGACGACACGCTCGAGACCGGGCGCGGCTGCCTTCGCCTTCTCCATCTCGTCGGCGAGTTTTCCGTCGCACAGCGCCAGCGAAATCTCCGCTTTCTGGATCGGATAGGACAACTCCTTGGCGCGGAGCAGCGGCATCGTCGCCACGACTATACCGCCGGCCTTGATCACCGCGAGATAGGTCGCAACCATCATGGGGTTGTTGGCAGAGCGCAACAGCACCCGGCCGCCGGGAACGAGGTTGAGCTTGCCGACCAGCACGTTGGCGATGCGGTTCACCAGCGCCTGCAACTCGCGATAGGTGTAGCTGACGGAAGGGCTGATGACGCACGGCGCCTCGCCATGTCCCTGCTCGACCCAGCGATCCAGGAAATAGCTGACGCAGTTCAGTCGCGGGGGGTAGTGCAGCTCCGGCCGCGTGAAGATGAATTCGGGCCAGAGCTCGCGCGGCGGCAGATGTTGCCGCGCGAACGTATCGACATGGGCCGTCGCGGCGTTGCCGTCACACGAACCCGACATTTGAATCTTGGCGGCGTTGGCCATCGCACGCTCCTTTCAGCATGGATTGCACCCGGCAGCACGATCTGGAAACATTTTAGGCTTAAAACAATTCGGCGCAATAGCGGATTTTGGGCACGCCGTGCTTTTTCCTGCGGCAAAAGGAATTGGTGGCCGACCCAGCGCCCGGGCTTACGACCGGCGGCGCGCCGCCGATTTCTGCGCGGACGCCTTGGTCTTGGCCAGGAGCCGCATCAGCTCGCGCACGTCCTTCGGGGTCAGGTCGGCGAAGAGATCGGCGATCCAGGTTTCGTGTTCCGCAGCCATTCGGCGAAACTCGGCGCGTCCGAGCTTCGTGAGTCGGATCACCTGGACGCGGCGGTCCGTCTCCGAGGTCCGGCGGTCGAGATGACCGGAGTCCACCAGACGCTCCACGAGGCCGGTCACATTGCCGTTCGACACCATCATGCGCTTGGAAACATCGGACAGCGTCATGCCGTCAGGCGCCTTGTCGAGCTGCGCCATCAGGTCGAAACGAGGCAGCGTGACGTCGAATCGCTGCCGCAGCCGGCCGCGCACCTCGCCCTCGATCAGCGTCGTGCAGGTCAGGAGCCGCAGCCACAGCCGAAGCTCTTCGGCGTGGTCCTCCGGCGTTTCGACGGCCTTGGTCTCGGAATCGAGCATGTTGATGCAGTCACTCACGGCCGGCATTGGCGCCGGCACGGATTCCCCAACGTTTTGAGCTTCAAATAAATCGGAGCCGGCTGCAAGTCCAAAGCTGCAACAATCAACCGCAGGACAATTTCTTTAGGCTTCAAATAATTGGCGCGCCGCTTGCATGCGGTGCTCCCCGCAGAATGCGACGCCTCGAGCTCGGCTTGCCGCGGCGACCATCATCGGCATAAGTTTGAATTTGGAGTACGCGGCTTGCAGCGCGAGCCAATCGTCACGAGGGACCGATCATGAAGACGCAAATGACCTTGGCCGCAGCCGCCGTGGTGCTCGGCACCGTGGTGACCCCTGCCCTTGCCCAGGAAAAAATCAAGCTGGGTGTGATCGTGACCCTGTCGGGGCCTGCCGCCGCGCTTGGCCAACAGGTTCGGGACGGCTTTGCGCTTGCGGTGAAAGATCTCGGCAGCAAGATGGGCGGCCGAGATGTCGAGGTCGTCGTCGTCGACGACGAGTTGAAGCCGGATGCAGCGGTGACCAAGGTCAAGGGCCTTCTCGAGCGCGAGAAGGTCGACTTCGTGGTCGGGCCTATCTTCTCCAACATCCTCCAGGCGATCCACCGGCCCATCACGGAATCGAAGACCTTCCTGATCAGCCCCAACGCCGGGCCGTCGACCTTCGCCGGCAAGGACTGCAACCCGTTCTTCTATGTGACTTCGTATCAGAACGATCAGGTGCACGAGATCCTCGGCAAGGTCGCGCAGGATCGCGGCTACAAGCGCATGTACCTGATGGTGCCGAACTATCAGGCCGGCAAGGATTCGGTGGCGGGGTTCAAGCTCGACTACAAGGGCGAGATCGTCGAGGAATCCTACATGCCGCTGAACACGCTGGACTTCCAGCCGGAGTTGTCCAAGATCTCGTCGCAGAAGCCCGATGCACTGTTCACGTTCATGCCCGGCGGCCTCGGCGTCAATCTCGTCAAGCAGTACCGGCAGGCCGGCCTTGCCGACACCATTCCGGTGCTCTCGGCTTTCACGGTGGATGAATCGACCCTGCCGGCGCAGCAGGACGCCGCGGTCGGCATGTTCGGCGGCGCGAACTGGGCGCCCAATCTCGACAATCCCCAGAACAAGAAGTTCGTTGCCGCCTATGAGGCCGCTTATAACATCGTGCCCGGCACCTACGCCTTTCAGGCCTATGACGCCGCGATGCTGATCGACAGCGCGGTCAAGGCGGTGAAGGGCGATCTATCGAACAAGGACGCCGTTCGGGCGGCGCTCAAGAAGGCCGACTTCACCTCGCTGCGCGGCACCTTCAAGTTCAACACCAACGGCTATCCCATCCAGGATTTCTACCTGACCAAAGTCGCCAAGCGTCCGGACGGCAAGTTCCAGACCGAGATCGTCCAGAAGGTCTTCGAGAACTACGGCGACCGCTATGCCAAGGACTGCAAGGCGGCGAACTAAGGCCGCGTATCGCGCTACGGGAGGACTGCAATGAAGAGCGAAATCACCGGCATCACCCGGGCGAATGAGGGCATCCAGGGCATTTCCTGGAACATCCTCGGCCAGACCTATGTGCCGAAGAGCTACGCCGAACACAGCTTCTCCTGGCATGCGACACTTCCGCCGGGCACGTTCGTGCCGCCGCACATTCATCCCGATCAGGATGAGTATCTCTACATGCTGGAGGGCAAGCTCGATTTCGTGCTCGGCAATTCGGAGTCGCAGGCCACCGCCGGCGACCTGATCCGACTCGGCATGGGCGTGCCTCACGGCATCTTCAACAAGTCGGAGCAGACCGCAAAAGTGCTGTTCTGGGTCTCCCCAAGCCGCAAGCTGTTCGACCTGTTCTGGGGCCTGCACAACATGAAGGAGCAGAAGCCCGAGGACGTGGTGGCGCTGGCCGCCGAGTTCAACATCCACTTCCTGCCGCCGCCGCCCGGCGGCTAGCCGCGCGTCAGGCGCGTACCGCCGCAAGTCCCGGGACGGCGGCAAAGCCGGCCTTGGTGGCGTAGCCGCGCACGATCGCCTCGCGCTGGGAATAGCTCAGGACGTTATCGACATTGTCGAAGCCGTCAGGCGCAAGCTGCTCGACAGCGTCGATGACACCTTCAGGGCCGCCGCGCCGATTGGAGCGGACGATCTCGGCCGTCATTGGCAGGCGCTTCTTCTCGTATTCGAGCAACGCCTGGCGCGGATGCTCGGCACGCACCAGCGCATCCGCAAGGCAGCGCGCATCGAGGATCGCCTGCGAGGCGCCATTCGAGCCGACCGGATACATGGGATGCGCGGCATCGCCGAGCAGCGTGACGCGCCCGGACGACCAATAGGGCAAGGGATCGCGGTCGCAGGTCGGATACTCGTAGAATTCGGGCGTCGCGGAGATCAGGCTCTTGACGTCAATATAGGGCACGGAGAAGCGCGCCACATGCGGCATCAGCTCCTCGCGCCGCCCCGGCCGCGACCAGTCTTCTTTCCGCGGCGGCGGCGCGTTGCCCTCGCCAACCTTCACCAGCACCGCCCAATTGGTGAGGCGGCTTGCCGGGCTCGATCCTTCCGCGATCGGATAGATCACCACCTTGGCATTGAGACCACCGGCCACGATCATCGATCTGCCGGTGAGGAACAGCGGCCAATCGCGGGCGCCGCGCCACAGCATGAGGCCGTTCCAGCACGGCGGCCCTTCGTTCGGAAACAGCGTCTCGCGGACGCGCGAGTGAATGCCGTCGGCGCCGATCAGAATATCGCCACGCGCGGTGTGGACGTGCGCGCCGGCACGATCGAAGAAGTAAGCGGTGACGCCGCCCTCATCCTGTGTGAAGGCACCAAGCCGGCAGCCGGTGTGAATTGCGTCCGGCCCGAGCCGCTCCTCGACCGCGCGATGGATGACGCCCTGAAGGCGTCCACGATGGATCGAGAATTGCGGCACGTCGTGACCGGCGTCGATGCCGCGGGCCTCGCGCCAGACCTCCTGGCCGTGGCGGTTGAGGTAATAGAGCTGATCGGTGCGGATCGCGACGTCGTCGAGCCTCTGCAACAGACCGAGTCCGGCCAACTCGCGCATCGCATGCGGCAGCGTGTTGATGCCGACGCCGAGTTCGCGGATGGTGTCGGCCTGCTCGTAGATCTCGCAATCCAGCCCTCGCGAGCGGAACATCAACGCCGTGGTGAGACCACCGATACCGCCACCGACGATAATCGCCTTCATCGCCCTAACTCCACTCGAAACACAGGCAACGGGTTAACGTCGCACGGGCGGTCACTCCGCCGCAAGCGGCTTTGTCGCCTCCGCCTTGAGCTCGGCCCGGGTCTTGGGCTTAGCCTTAATTCTCAGCTCCTCCAGATCCTGCCGGTCGCGCACGCTGTTGCGGAAAATCTGATCTTTTCCTGGCAGATATTGCGACGGGCAGAATGCGTCGTCGGCCCCGTACCAGGCCGCCGCCCTCATGGTGAAGAAGGGATCGACGAGATGCGGACGGCCGAGCGCGACGAGATCCGCGCGGCCAGCGGCCAAAATGGTATTGGCCTGGTCCGCCGTGGTGATGTTGCCGACGCACATGGTGGCCACCCGCGCCTCGTTGCGAACCTGATCGGAGAACGGCGTCTGGAACATGCGCCCGTAGACCGGCTGCGCGTCGCGCACCGTCTGGCCGGTCGAGACGTCGACGAGATCGACACCCGCCTCGGCGAAGGCCCGCGCAATGGCGACGGCATCATCGCCGGTGATGCCGCCGTCAGCCCAATCGGTTGCGGAGATACGCACCGACATCGGCTTGTGCGACGGCCACACCGCGCGCAGCGCCTCGAAGATCTCGAGCGGAAAACGCAGCCGGTTGGCGAGCGAGCCACCATATTCGTCCGTGCGGGTATTCGTCAGCGGCGAGATGAAGCTCGCAAGCAGATAGCCGTGAGCGCAGTGCAGCTCCAACATGTCGAAGCCGCAGCGCTCGCCGCGCTCGGCCGCCGCAACGAAAGCGTCCCTCACCGCGTTCATGCCGGAGCGGTCGAGCTCACGTGGCACTTGGCTGTCGGGGAAATAGGGCAGCGGCGATGCCGAAACGGTTTCCCAGCCGCCTTCATCCAGAGGCCGGTCCATGCCGTCCCACATCAGCTTGGTTGCGCCCTTGCGACCGGCGTGCCCCAACTGAAGGCAGATCTTTGCCGCCGAATTGCCGTGGACGAAATCCACAATGCGCCGCCATGCGGCCTCCTGCTCGTCGTTCCACAGGCCGGCGCAGCCGGGCGTGATCCGTGCATCGCGGCCAACGCAGGTCATCTCGGTGAAGATCAGCCCGGCGCCGCCGATCGCGCGCGAGCCGTAATGAACCAGGTGGAAGTCTGTCGGCACACCTTCCTTCGCCGAATACATGCACATCGGCGACATCACCGCACGATTGGCGAGCTTCATCTCACGCAGACGGAACGGCTGGAACAGCGGCACCATCGGTCGATCGGTATCGACATCGAAGCCGCTGCTGCGCACCTGCCTTGCAAACGACTTCTCGACCTCCGCCACGAAATCCGGGGCGCGGAGTTTCAGATTGTCATAGGTGATCGCCTTCGAGCGCGTCATGACGCCGAAGGCGAATTGCACCGGATCGAAATCCCAGAAGCGGTCGACATGCTCGAACCAGACCAGCGAGACGTCGGCGGCATGCTGCGTCTTCTCTACCTCCTCGCGGCGGCCGTGCTCATAAATCTCCAGCGCCGCCTCGATGCTGTGCGCCTTCTCCATCGCTTCGGCCAGCGCAATCGCGTCTTCCATCGCGAGCTTGGTGCCCGAGCCGATCGAGAAATGCGCGCTCGCCTTTGCGTCGCCGAGCAGGACCATGTTGTCCTTGACCCAGCGCTTGCTGCGGATCATCGGGAAATTGCGCCACATCGAGCGGTTGGTCAGCAATCGATGCTCGCCGAGGAACCAGCCGAAGATATCAGCCATCCGTGCGGCGGACTGGGCTTCATCTAGCCCCGTCAGGCCTGCCCGCTCGAACGTCTCCGGATCGGTCTCGAAGATCCAAGTCGAATGCCCGGCCTCATACTGATAGGCATGGGCGATGAACGGCCCCCACTCGGTCTCCTGGAAGATGAAAGTGAAGGCATCGAGCGGCCTGGTCGAGCCCATCCAGGTGAACTTGTTGGAGCGGATATCGACCTCCGGCTCGAAATGGTCGACGTATTTCTCGCGGAAGCGGCTGTTGATGCCGTCGGCGATGAGAATGAGATCGGCATCGGCAAAACGGGACTCGTCGTCGATGTCCACCTCGAAATGCAGGACGACGCCAAGCTCGCGAGCGCGCTCCTGAAGGATCAGAAGCAGCTTGCGTCGCGAGCAGCCGCAAAAGCCGTTGCCGCCGACCCGGTGCACCGTGCCGCGGAAATGCACGGCGATGTCATCCCAGTAGGCGAACTCCTGGGTGATGCGGCGATAGCTCGGAAGATCGTGCTTCTCGAAATTGTCGAGCGTCGCATCCGAGAACACCACGCCGAAGCCAAAGGTGTCGTCGGCGCGATTGCGCTCATACACGGTGATGTCGGCGCTTGGCCGCTGCTTCTTCAGCAGGATCGCCGCATAAAGACCCGCAGGTCCGCCACCGATGATCGCGACTTTCATGGGAGCCTCGCCAATTCACCCGGCCATGGAAACTATTTTAAGCCTAAAATAATTTGGCGCAAGTCCTCGTTGCTGGCGTGGACGCCCTCAAGGCGATCGATCTAGTCGCCCCTGAATACCGGCTTGACCTTGTTGGCGAAAGCCTCGAAGGCGCGCTCAAAATCCGCCGTGGTCATGCACAACGCTTGGGCAACGGCCTCCGCCTCGATCGCCTCCTCCACCGACATCGCCCATTCCATGGCCAGCATCCGCTTGGTCATGGTGTTGGCGAAAGTCGGCCCTTCCGCGATCTGCTTCGCTAGAATTTGCGCCTGGGGCAGCACCTGCTCCGGCGTGACGATGCGGCTGAAGAAGCCCCAGCGCTCGCCCTCTTCCGCGGTCATGAACCGGCCGGTGTAGAGCAGTTCGGAGGCGCGCGACTGCCCGATGATCCGCGGCAGGATTGCGCAGGCCCCCATGTCGCAGCCGGCCAGCCCCACCTTGTTGAACAGGAACGCCACCTTGGCCCCGCTCGCCGCAAGGCGCATGTCAGATGCCATGGCGATGATCGCCCCGGCCCCGGCACAGATGCCCTCGACCGCAGCCACGATCGGCTGCGGACAGGCCCGCATCGCCTTGACGAGGTCGCCGGTCATCCGAGTGAAGGCGGTCAACCCCTTCGTGTCCATCTTCACGAGCGGGCCGATGATCTCGAACACGTCGCCGCCCGAAGAGAAATTGCCGCCGGCACCGGTGACGACGATGGATTTGACCGCGTCGTCGAAGGCGCAGGCACGGAAGAAATCGGTCAACTCTCGGTAGCTTTCGAACGTCAGCGGATTCTTACGTTCGGGGCGGTTGAGCGTGACCGTCGCAACGCCGTCGACCACAGCCAGCATAAAGTGTTGCGGCGAGTAGTCTGCAAGCGGGACGGTGACGGGATTGGCGGGTCTGCTCATGCGATCTCCTTGGCTTCCTTGTTCCCCGACTCCACCAGGCACGCTAGACCTCGCCCCCGGCCACGGCAATCGCCTGCCCGGTGATCGCGCTCGCGCCTTCACCGCACAGCCAGAGAACCGCGTTTGCCACTTCCTGCGGTGTGATCAGGCGTCCTTGCGGGTTGTGTTTCGCGAGTTCTGCGATGGCTTGCTCGCGCGTCCGCCCCGTCTTCTTCATGATGTTCTCGATGCTGGTTGCGACGAGATCGGTGTCGGTGAAGCCGGGACACACCGCATTCACGGTCACATTGCTTCCAGCCATCTCGAGGGCGAGCGAACGCACGAGACCGACTACGGCGTGCTTTGCAGCAGCATATGCGCTGACATAGGCATAGCCCTTGAGCCCGGCCGTCGACGCGACCGCGACGATACGGCCATAGGGGCGGTCCTTCATGCCCGGCAGCACAGCTTGGACGGCATGCACAACGCCCATGAAATTGACCTCCATCATGCGCGCAAAAAGGGCGGCATCCGATTTCGCGAAGGGCGCCGATTCAGCGCTGCCCGCATTGGCAATCAGGATGTCGATCGGCTTGCGCGCACTCGCTCCGGCAATGGCAGCTTTCAGGGACGCTTCGTTCGACACATCAGCGACGGCCGCAAAGTGCGCTGCACCCGCATTGACCGCCTCTTCGAGAACCGCCGCGTTCCGGCCAAGCACGGTCACGGTCGCGCCAGCGCCGACGAGAGAAGCAGCGATCGCGCGGCCGATGCCGCGACCGCCGCCGGTCACCAGTGCGTGCGGCAAGTGCGGCAATCCGGACATGCGCTGACTCCCCTCGGATCTCGTGATCGTTCTTCCGATATATTTTAACCTTGAAATTTTTGCAACGAAGCCGGCGCCCGCCTCCCGAACACCGCCGCACAGAAGCGGCCCGGAAATTGCTTTAAGTATAAAATTATCTCTTCCCATCCCCTACAGGCCTGTTAGCATCAACGGGCCAAGCAAAAGGATGTCGCGTGTCGCAGCCTGCGCCAATGATAACAAAGGACGGACGCTTCGCCTATGAAGCTGCGGGCGATCCGGGTGGGATGCCCCTGATTTTCCTGCATGGCATTGGCGGCGCGGCGCGAGGCTGGCGGCAGCAACTTGCCACGTTCGGCGACCGCTTCCACACGATCGCATGGGACATGCCGGGCTATGGCGGATCGGCGCCGCTCGCCAGCGTCAGCATCGCTGCCCTGGCCGATGCACTTCAGCAATTCATCGAGCAGCTTGGCGCGGCCAAGCCTATTCTGGTCGGCCATTCCATCGGCGGCATGATCGTCCAGAAGTGGCTGGTGCAGTCCCCCAAACTGGCACGCGCGGTCGTGCTGGCGCAGACCAGCCCTGCCTTCGGCAAGGCTGACGGCGATTGGCAAAGATCATTCATCGCGGCACGGCTCGGGCCGCTCGATCGTGGGGAGACCATGAAGTCTCTGGCGCCAATGCTGGTGAGGGAGCTGGTTGGCGATGATCCCGATCCGAACGGGATGGAGCTGGCGCGCGAATGCATGGGAAGCGTGCCCGAGGCAAGCTATCGCGCCATGATGCTGGCTCTCATCGGCTTCGATCAGCGCAGCACGCTTGGGGGTATCTCCGTCCCCACGCTGCTGCTGTCCGGTTCCAAGGACAATAATGCGCCCGCCCCGATGATGGCAAAGACCGCGACCTATATCCCTGGCGCCGCATATGTCGAGCTCCCCGGCGTGGGCCATCTCGCCAATCTCGAACGCCCCGCCGCCTTTGACGAAGCTCTCGGCCGGTTTCTGAACTCACTCGCGACCAAAGCCTAAGGTAACTGCGCGATGACCATGCAAGTCAGCAAGACTATTGGCACGACCAACAAGGTCGCGCTGGACGCGCCGATCTTCGATCCTGTTGCCTTCCGCCTGAGCGAGGATCAAGCCGGCATCATTGCGCGCGCCCGCGAGATCGGCCAGAGCGTCTTTGCCGGTCGCGCCGCCACCTATGATCGCGAGGCGATCTTCCCGACCGAAAACTATCGCGACCTGCATCGCGTCGGGCTGCTCGGCATCGCCGTCCCCAAGAAGCACGGCGGACTTGGCGCGAACTACCAAACCTATGCCTTGGCCGCCGCCGAGATCGGCCGCTATTGCGGCGCGACCGCGCTCACCTGGAACATGCATGTCTGCTCGACTCTGTGGTCGGGGCCCCTCGCCGACGATCTCGACATGGATGCAGAAACGCGCGCGGAGCATGAGCGGCGGCGCGCGGTCCACTACAGGCGCATCGTCGAGGAGGGCGCGATCTATTCGCAACCCTTCTCCGAAGGTGGTGCGGCGGCGGCCGGCGGTGTCGCGTTTGGCACGGAAGCGAAGCCGGTTGCGGGGGGCTGGATCGTCAACGGCAAGAAGATCTTTGCCTCGCTCTCCGGCCACGCCGACTATTACGGCGTGCTTTGCACCGAGATCGAAGAAGGCGAGAAGGCCTCGCGCCGCAACACGCTTTACCTCGCCATCCCCGCAAAGTCGCAAGGCGTCTCGGTCGTCGGCGACTGGGATCCGCTCGGCATGCGGGGCACGGTCTCGCGGACGCTTCTGTTCAGGGACGTTTTCGTGCCGGAGGATTCTGCGCTGATGCCGCGTGGCGTCTATTTCCAGGCTGCGATGCGCTGGCCGCACATGTTCCTGACGCTGTCGCCGACCTATATGGGCCTCGCACAAGCCGCCTATGACTTCACCGTGCGCTACCTTCGCGGCGAGGTGCCGGGCATGCCGCCGGTCAAGCGGCGGATGTACCCGACCAAGCAGATCGCGGTCGCGCAGATGCAGATCAAGCTGGAGCAGATCAAGGGGATCTGGTTCCAGGCCGTCACCGAAGCCTGCGCCAATCCGAGCAAGGAGCAGGTGCTCCGGGCCTATGCCGCGCAATATTCGGTGATGGAAGGGGCCAATGAGCTCGCCGCGCTCGCGATCCGCACCTGCGGCGGTCAGGCCATGCTCAGGTCGCTGCCGCTCGAGCGGATCTATCGCGACAGCCGCTGCGGCTCGCTGATGCTGCCCTGGACCGCCGAGCTCTGCCTCGATCGGATCGGACGCGAAGCACTGTACGAGGCCGGTGAAACGGACGACTGACGGTGGACCTCTGTAGCCTGATAGACCGCAACGCGGCGTTCGCTCCAGACAAGACGGCTATTTCCTTCGAAGGGACGCGGCTGAGCTATGCGGCATTCGCCGCGCGCATCGAACGGACCGCAACCGCCTTGAAGCAGGAGCTTGGCGTCGGCCGCGGCGACCGCGTCGCGATTCTGAGCCTGAACCGGCCCGATTATCTGGTGCTGCTCTACGCGTGCGCGCGGCTCGGGGCTATCCTGGTCCCACTGAACTGGCGGCTGGCTATCGCCGAGCAGCTGTTCATTCTCAGCGATGCCGGCGCCAAGGCTCTCGTGCTTGAGCAAGGCTTTGAGGGACTTCTTTCCACGCTCGCGCAGTCCGCGCCGGGGACTGCCGTCGTGGGCCTCGATTTCGCGCCGCCCGGCGGCACAACATTCGAAGACCTGCTGGCCAGGAGCGACGGCACCAGCCGAAACCCGCACACCGATCTCTCGTGTCCGCTGCTCATCGTCTACACGTCGGGAACGACCGGGCGGCCGAAAGGCGCAGTGCTGCGCCAGGAGGCGCTGTTCTGGAACGGCGTCATGAGCCAGCACATGCACAACATGACGTCCGACGACCACGTGCTGACCGTGCTGCCGTTCTTCCACGTCGGCGGCCTCAACATCCAGACGACGCCGGCGCTCCAGCTGGGCGCGACGGTCACGATCCACGCGCGCTTTACGCCGGATACCGCGCTTGCGGCCGTCGAACAGGAACGGCCGACGCTCACGGTGCTGGTGCCTGCGATCATCCAGGCGGTGAGCGAGCATCCCGCCTGGGCGACCGCCGATCTTTCGTCGCTCAAGGCCGTCGCAACAGGCTCGACCATCGTGCCTCCACACCTGATCGAGCGCTTTGTCGCGCGCGATGTCCCGGTGCTTCAGGTCTACGGCTCGACCGAGACATGCCCGATCGCAATCTACACGAGGCTCGGCGGCGATCTTTCGCGCGTGGGATCGACCGGCCTTGCCGGCCTGTGCTGTGAAGCCAAAGTGATCGATCAGGCTGGCAATGAGATGCCGGCGGGCACGCCGGGCGAGATCGCGGTGCGCGGGCCCAACGTGTTCCTTGAATATTGGGGCAACGAGGCCGCAACGCGCGATGCCTTGCATGACGGCTGGTATCGCACCGGCGATATCGGCCTGTGCGATGCTGACGGCTATTTCTGGGTTCGCGACCGCAAGAAGAACATGATCATTTCAGGCGGAGAAAACGTCTACCCGGCCGAGGTCGAGCGCGTCCTGCTCGAACATCCTGATGTCAGCGAATGCGCCGTGATCGGCCGGCCCGATCCGCGCTGGGACGAGGTGCCCATCGCCTATGTCATTGCGAGATCCGGTTGCCGGCTCGAGGCCGACGAATTGAGGACGCATCTTCAGGCGCAACTCGCGCGCTACAAGGTTCCGCGCGAGATCGTCTTCGTCACCGATCTGCCGCGGACGGCGCTCGGCAAGGTCCAGCATTTCCTGCTGAAGCAGCTTGATACGCAGTCGCGCGCGCAAGGAGAAGCATCTTGAAGATTGCGGTTCTGGGTGGGGGGAACGGCTCTTTCGCGGCCGCGGGCGATTTTGCACTGTCGGGACATGAGGTGCGGCTTTGGCGCCGCGATGCCGATCAGGTCGCGGCACATCGTACCGCGGGCGCGCGCATCCTGGTCAAGGATCACAACGGCCGCCACGACGTGAAGCTCGCGCTGGTCACGACCGACATCGCCGAAGCCGTCAACGGCACGGAGCTGATCCTGTGCCCCGCCCCTGCCTTCGCACAGCCGGATATCGCCCGCCTGCTCGCCCCGCATCTGCGGGACGGCCACGTCGTGTTTCTGCCGCCGGCGACATTCGGCTCGATGATCTTCGCCCAGGCGGCGCGGGATGCCGGCAACCACGCCAAGGCAAGCTTTGCTGAGACCGGCACGCTGCCGTGGCTGACCCGTAAGCACGGACCATTCGAGGTCGCGATCACCATCCGCGCCAAGCGATTGCCAGTCGGTGTGTTCCCGCTCGACCAGGCGCCCCACGCACTCGATGTCATCGGACGCGCTTTCCCGGGCGTGATCGAGCCGTGTGGAGACGCGCTGTCCGGAGCGCTCATGAATGCAGGACCCATCATCCATCCGCCGCTGATCGTGATGAACGCCGGCCCGATCGAACATTTCGAACGTTGGGACATTCACAAGGAAGGCACGCAAGCCGCGATCCGGCGGGTCACCGACGCGCTCGACGCCGAGCGGATCGCGGTGCGGGAGGCGCTCGGCTACGGCGCACCGCATTTCCCGCTAGCTCATCACTACGCGAAAGAAGGCGAGATCTGGATGTACGGCCGCGGCTCGCACGACCGTCTGACCGATTCCGGTGACTGGCGTGAACGGATCGTGCTGAGCGAGCACCGCTACATGCGCGAGGATCTGCGGCTCGGGCTGTCGCTGCTGGTGTCCATAGCCGATCTGGCTGGTGTGGCCACGCCGCTCGCCAAAGCGTTCCTGTCGATAGGTGGCGCGGTCTGCGGCGAGGATTTTGCGCAAGGTGGCCGAACGCTCGAAACGCTGGGGCTCGGCAATCTCAGGAAGGCTGAATTGCAGACGCTGCTTCGCAATGGATTCTGATCGATGACCAATCGCATCAATATCGCCTGTCTCGGCGCTGGCCGCATGGGCCGGGGCATCGCCGTTGCCTTCGCCTATGCGGGGCACAGGGTCACGATGATCGATATCAAGGCGCGTTCCGCGGAGGATTTCACCAGGCTGGAAACGGACGCGCTCGGTGAAGTCAGCAAGACTTTCGCCAGCCTGTCGAAGCTGGGGCTGCTGAGCGAAGCAGATGTCGAGCCTCTCATCGCGCGGGTCTCGGTGGTTGCGGCCGGCGAAAGCGGTCCAGCGCTCTCTGAGGCCGGCATGGTGTTCGAGGGCGTTCCCGAGGTGGTCGAGCTCAAGCGGGAGGTGCTGGCGGCCGCCTCGAGGCAAGTCGGCCCGGACACGATCATCGCATCCACGACATCGACCATTCTCGTCGACGATCTTTCCGGCGCAATCGTGAACCCTCGTCGCTTTCTCAACGTACATTGGCTCAATCCGGCCTACCTGATCCCGCTGGTCGAAGTTTCTCCCGGCAAGGCCACCGACCCCGCCATCATCGAAGAGGTCAAGGCACTGCTCGAAGGCATCGGCAAGGTGCCCGTGGTCTGTGCGGCGACGCCTGGCTTCATCGTCCCGCGCATCCAGGCCCTGGCGATGAACGAGGCCGCTCGCATGGTTGAAGAAGGTGTTGCAAGCGCCGAAGAGATCGACAAGGCGATCCGCTATGGCTTCGGCTTCCGCTATGCCGTGCTCGGGCTGCTCGAATTCATCGACTGGGGCGGCGGCGACATCCTGTACTATGCAAGCCGCTATCTCGAAGGCGCCCTCGGCAGCGAGCGCTATCGCGCGCCGGACGTCATTTCACGCAACATGCATGAAGGCCGGATCGGCCTACGCACGGGCGCTGGTTTTCTCGATTATTCCGAGCTCGACATCGACGCCTATCGCGCGAAGCGGCTCCAGGCCATGGTAGACCTGCTCCGGCATTTCGGACTGGCGCGCCCCCCGGTGCTCGACCGCAACTAGCCGAAGACGTCCTGGAGCACGCCCTCCCGGACCACCGCAACGCCGTCGAGCTCGATCGTCGTCCCCATCATCGGCAGGTCGAAATGTCCTGCCGTGTAGCGCCCTGCGAATTCATTCGCTCCGGTCGAGAACAGGAAATTGCCGGAGACGGCCCGAATCTCGGTGCCGTTGGTGTCGCGCTGGTCGTACATCGACAGAGCCTCATAGCGCGCGCCCGGATTCATACCGAAGCCGACATGCGACACGGCGTAGGCTTCGCGATCGCCCCAGGCGGCGAGATAGGCACGCATCATCGCAGCATCCGTGCCCTCGCCTTCCAGCTCGACGACATAGTCGTCCTTCAACGTCATCTTCACAGGAGACGTCAGGTAGCGCTTGAAAGTGAGATTGATGTCGCCGGGCGCCATCACCAGCGTACCGTTGATGCTGCCGCTCTTGGGGAAACTGACGACAATGCCGCCCGGCCAATGCGCCAGCGTTCCGGGTTTGTCGGTCCAGCCCCACACACCGACCGTGGAGGCGCCGACCATGTCGATGTCGAGCGCCGTTCCGGCCTTCGACGTCACCCGCATCCGCTTGGTCCCGCGTAGCATCTTCGCCGCGGCGCGAACACGCTTCTCGAGCGCGGGATCCGGCACCATCCGTTCCAGCGCCTCGGGATGCTCGTTGGAGATCACCAGGATCCGCGCGCCGGCTTTGAGTATCTCAGGCGTCTCCACCGCGTGCATCAGACCCTCGATGGTGCAATCCACCACGAAACCGGCCTGCTGCAGTGCGCTGATGACCGGTCCAAGGCGCTGAATCGCCTCGCTCGCTCCGGTCGAACGAACTGGAACGATATTCCGGTTACGCGGCGTCGGCATCACCACATGAAACGGCCGCGCTCCCATCCGCAGCAGCGCAAGCTCCGCCAGATGCACGTTCAACGCACGCGACTGGGTTTCCGAGAGGATCGCCGCAGTATCGCCGGCCTTGACGGCGCATCGCTCGAATATCTCGCAGAATGCGTCAATCCATTTTGCCTCGATGCGATCGGCCAGCATGGTTCTCTCCCGGTCTTCAGAGTTCTTGTTTGTTACGCTTCAGGGAAGCCCCGGAGCAAGTAGGACCGCAGCGCTCCCAGCAGGCCGTTTAGGATCAGCCCCAGCAGCGAGATCGTGATCAGGGGCACGAACATATCGACGGCCTGGAAGGTTCGGGCCGCCGTCACCAGCGCGTGCCCCAATCCATCCGTCGACGTGATCATCTCGGCCAGAAACACCACGATGCAGGAAATGACAAGGCCGATCCGGCATCCCGTCAGGATCGACGGCATCGCGGCCGGCAGCACTACTTTGAAGAGGATTTCATAGCGCGGCGTTCCGGCCGCCATGGCCGACCAGATCAGCTTCTGCTCGACGGTCGATGCACCGTAATAGGTGGAGAGCAGAATGGGAAACAAGGCGTCCGCGGCGACCAACGTGATCTTCGATCCGTGGCCGAACCCGAGCAGGAGCAGGAGCGCCGGATAGAGGGCAACCTTGGGCAACGGCGCCAATACGCGGACGATAGGACGGACCACGGCGTTGATCGCGGGGTTGGCGGCAGCCGCGATACCGATGCTCACGCCTAGCACGACCGCAATCGCGAACCCCGCAAACAACCGGATCAGCGTTGCCGCGATCTCCTGCTGAAACGCGAACGTCACGAGTTGCTGAAGCAGCCGGCCGAAGACGAACCCCGGCGGCGGCAACAAGACCGCGGGCGCAAAGCCGAATGACACCAGGCCCTGCCATACCGCGATCACCAGCACGATCGGGGCAATCCCAAGAAAGACGTTTGGGGAGAAAAAGCGCGACATCATGAGAAGCTCAGCGGCATGTCGAACTGCGGCTCGGACCAACGCACAAGTCTGGCACGAGCCCTTTCGAAAAGCGCGTCGAGGAAAATTCCCATCGCCCCCACGATGATGATCATCGCAAAGACGGTGTCGTATTGGCCCATGTCGAGCGCATTGAACAGGATATTGCCAGCGCCAGATTGACGGGCAATCATCTCACTTGTGATCATCGTGATCAGCGCCAGCACCAATCCTGTGCGGCACCCGGTCAGGATTTCCGGCAGCGCCGCGGGCAGCACGATCCGCACCAGGCGTTGTGCCGGCGAAAGCCCCATCGCAGCCCCTGACCACAGCATCTTCTCCTCAACCGCCTTGGCACCCTCGAAGCTGTGGTAGATCACGGGGAGGCTGACGCCCAGAAAGATCACCAATGTTTTGGTGACGTCGCCAACGCCCAGCCAAAGCATGATAATCGGCATCAAGGCGGCCTTCGGCACCGGATAAATCACCATCAAGAGCGGATTGAAGAAGGCCGCGATGCTCCGGCTGCGTCCCATCAACAGGCCCAGTGGAATCGAAACCAGCACGGCCACACCAAACCCGATCGCCATGCGGCGAAGCGAAGCGAGGATGTTGAGCAGGGATTCCTTGTCGCCGAGAATGTCCGGAATTGCCCGGACCGCCTCAATCGCCGTCGGGAAGCTGTCGTTCTTCAGCGCCAGCGAGGCAACCTGCCACACCGCCAGCAATCCGATGCAGGCCAGCACCGGAGCAGCCCGTTTGGTCAACGCAGCTGGCGTCATCATGAGACAGGCCCGGCTTCGTCGCTCTCATCGAACATGCGCTCGATATCTACGACGTACTTCTGATAGCGGGGATCGAGCAACAGCTCGTTGCGGCGACGCGGCCGCGGCAGATCAATGTCGATGACCTGCCGGATGCGGCCCGGAGATTTCGACATCATGACAACCTTGTCCGAGAGGAAGACGGCCTCATCGACCGAATGAGTGACGAACAGCACCGTCTTGCGGTCGCGCTCCCAGATGGTCAGAAGATCGTTCTGCAGGCGAGTCCTGGTATGCGCGTCGAGCGCGCCGAACGGCTCGTCCATCAGCAGAACTTCCGGATGGTAGGCGAGTGTGCGCGCCAGCGCCACGCGTTGCTTCATGCCGCCGGACAATTCCTTGGGGTAGAAACTCTCAAAGCCTTTGAGACCGACCATCTCGATCAGGGCCCGGCTCTGCGCTTCGGCCTCGGCGGCGCGCACACCTTGCTGCCGTGGGCCATACATCACATTTCCCAGCACTGTCTTCCAGGGAAACAAGGCAAATTCCTGGAACACCGGTCCGCGATCCGGACCAGGCCCGGTAATCGCATGTCCCTTGATCTTCGCCATGCCGCTGGTCGGGCTGACAAAGCCGCCGACGATATAGAGCAGTGTCGACTTGCCGCAGCCGGACGGACCAAGGATTGAGACGAAGGCGCCCTCCTCGATTGTCAGCGAGATGTCCGACAGCGCCAAATGATCCTTGCGCGCCGAGGTCTGAAAGACCTGCGAGACGCGATCGATCTCGATGATTGCGGAAGCCGGCTCTTGTGATGTCACCGGTCTCATCCATTCGCTCGATCTCGCAGCCACTACCGTCATCCCGTATCTCGTCTCACTCGCGCGAACATTCAGCAGCACGAGCTTAGCAAGAAACCTGCCAGACAGGCCGTCGCCTTCGCACACGTGCGGTGCGTCATTCGAACCACGGCCATTCTGCCGGGCCTTCATGCGTAACGGCCCCGCCCGGCGCTTGGCCGACCAGCCGCGCATATTTTGCGAGCGCACCTGCACGGTGACGCGGCGGGCGTTGCTTCCAATCGCGCCGCCGCGCGGTGAACTCCTGCTCGTCGAGCAGCACATCCATCCGCCGATTTGCGGCATCGATCCGGATCCTGTCGCCGTCGCGAACAAGCGCCAATGGGCCGCCAACAAACGCCTCGGGAGACACGTAGCCGATGCACATGCCGCGGGTCGCCCCCGAGAACCGCCCGTCGGTGATCAGGGCGACTTTTTCGCCCATGCCCTGTCCGTAGATCAGCGCGGTGACGCCGAGCATCTCACGCATGCCGGGCCCGCCGACCGGCCCTTCGTTGCGGATCACGAGAACCTCGCCCGCCTTGTAGCTGCGGTCGCGAACCGCTTTGACGCAGGCTTCCTCATCCTCGAAAACGCGCGCGACGCCCTCGAAGAACTGGCTCTTCAAACCGGCAACCTTGATCACCGCACCGTCCGGACAGAGGTTGCCCTTCAGAACTGCAACGCCTCCATCTGGCATGATAGGCGCACGAGACGCGTAAACGACCTCGCCATCGGGAGCATTAGCCGCACCATATTCTTCGGCAAGCGTTCGGCCCGTGATGGTGATGCAGCTGCCATCGATATGCCCGCTCTGGATCAGCTCGCGGATCACCACCGCCGCGCCGCCGATGTCGTAGACATCTTTCGCCGTGTATTTGCCCCCTGGCCGCAGATTTCCGATCAGCGGCGTCCTGGCAAATACCTCGCCCACATCGTCGATCGCGAATGCAATGCCGGCCTCGTTCGCGATGGCAGGAAGGTGCAACGCGGCGTTGGTCGAGCCGCCCGTCGCGGCCACGATCGCCGCGCCGTTCTCCAGGGATTTGCGCGTCACGATATCGCGCGGCAGCGGTCCACCACGCTCCAGCATCTCCATGATTAGCCGTCCGGCACGCCGCGAGATCTGCGCACGCTCGGCGTAGACACCGGGCACCATCGAGACGTTTGGAATGGTCAGGCCCATCGCCTCCGACACCATTCCCATGGTATTCGCGGTGAACTGGCCGGCGCACGCGCCGATCGTCGGCAAGCACGCGCGCTCGATCCGCTCGAGCGTAGCGCCGTCGATCTCGCCGGTCATGAAGCTGCCGACGGCCTCATAGGAGTCCAGCACCGTCAACGTTCGACCGTCCACGCGGCCCGGCAGCGAGCTGCCGCCATAGATGAAAATGGACGGCACGTTGCAGCGAACCATACCCATCATCACGCCGGGAAGCGTCTTGTCGCATCCGCCATATCCGATCAGCGCATCGTAGGCCAGCCCATGCACGACGGCTTCGATCGAATCGGCGATCAGCTCCCGCGAGAACAGGGAAAACTTCATCCCCTCGTGGTTCATGCTGATGCCGTCGGAGACCGACACGGTCGAGAATTCGCGCGGTGTGCCGCCGGCTTCCTCGATGCCTGTCTTGGCCGCGGCGACCTGGAAATCGTGGGTCATGTTGCAGGGCGTCTGCTCGCCCTTCATGCTGACGATGCCTACCATCGGTTTGGCGATCGCAGCGTCGTCCAGCCCCATGGCGCGCATGAATGCACGATGCGGGGCTCGGTCGAGCCCGTCAGTGGTGACGCGTGATCGCAACTTCTTCATATGTGCATCTTCTTCATTCAGCGTCCCGGATGATCCGGAACGCTGCGGTCTCACGCACGATCGTTCGCCCGCTTCTATTCCAGCGGAGCGACGATCGTCGGATGCTTGAACTGCGCGACATCCAACTTGGGCAGCATTCCTGTCTCTGCATAGATATCCAGCATCTTCTGGATCGCGGGGAAGTTTGGTGCTGCGCCCGGATCGCGACCGAAATCATTGTCCTTGAGCAGATAGGTCTCGAGCACCGGAACGGGCGCCTTCAGCACCTCCGATACGACCTTCAGGGTCTCTTCGCGGTTCGCCAGCGCCTTCTTCATGCCTGACGTGATGTCGCGGACATAGGCTTTGACCAGCTCCGGATTCTTGTCGACGAAATCGGCACGGCAGGCTTCCAGGATGTGCACGATGTTCGGCATGGCCTGGGACAGCGAGAACAGCTTCCTTGTGCCGCCCTTGGCCTCCGCGCGTGCGGCAAACGGCTGGTTCATGTTGACCGCATCGACGCGGCCCTGACGCAGCGCGTCCTCGGAAACTGCAAAGCCGACCTCGACCAGCTTGATGTCCTTGGCCGGATCGACGCCATTCTGCTTCAAGAGCAGGTTGAATGGCCCTTGCGTGCCGCCACCGATCACGGAAATGCCGACCGTTTTGCCCTTGAGATCGGCGATTGTCTTGATGGGCGAGTCATCCTTGACGGCCCAATAGACCGAGAAACCGCCAGGCTTTTCGAAGACGTGTTGCGCGACGATATAGGCCTTGAGATTGCCGCCGACCACGCCATTGGAGAGCGACAGTGGCGCCTGCGTCGCGCAGTCCAGCGCGCCGGCCGCCAATGCCTGCGTCATCGGGGCGGTGCCCTGGAATTGGGTCCATTCGATGTTGTAGGTCTTGCCGATACTGGGAAACTCGGCCGGCCTGCGCATCATCCAGTACTTGGATTCCTCGGCCGGGATCGTCCAGCCCACGCGGATCGTCTGCTGCCCCCATGACGGGCTTGCCGCCGCGCTCACGGCTGCTGCCGCCCCCAAAGCCAGGATCCATTTCGAAACGGTTCGCATCGTACCCACTCCGCTGCTCCGGCGCCGACAGGCGCCCCCAACCCGACCGCCTCAAATGTTTCATGGTTCAAACAATCAGGCAAGCCATGCAGGCCGGGCGGTTTTGACGTCGGATGCACAATGTATGGTAAAGGGGCCGTCGCATTGCGACAGAAGGAGGCAACCTATGGCTGATGAGAGCAAGGCAAACCCGCAAGGCACCGAGAGGCTCGGCTATCTCGGGCTTGGGCTCATGGGCACGCCGATGACCCGACGCCTGCTCGAGGCCGGCTATCAGGTCGCTGTCTGGAACCGCTCGGAAGGCAAGGTGGCGCCGCTCGCCGACGCCGGCGCCAAGCGCGCGGTCACGCCTCGTGATCTCCTGGTGAACTCGGATATCATCTTCATGTGCGTGACCGATGCGGCCGCGGTCGAGGAGGTGATCTTCGGGCCCGAAGGTCTGGCAGCGGCACCCGGCTCGGGCAAGCTTGTCGTCGACTTCTCGTCCATACATCCCGACGCTGCGCGCGATCTCGCAGCGCGACTGAAAGGCGCGAATGGCGCGGGCTGGATCGATGCGCCCGTGTCCGGGGGCACGAAGGGCGCCGAGGAAGGCACGCTCGCGATCATGGCGGGCGGGGAAGCTGGCGACATCGAGAGGGTGCGGCCCTATGTGCTGGCCATGGCGCGCAGGTTCACTCGCATGGGCCCGATCGGAGCCGGCCAGACCACGAAGCTGTGTAACCAGGTGATCGTCGGATGCGCCATGGCCGTCCTCGCGGAAGCGACGCGTCTTGCCGTGAATGCCGGAATCGATGCCAACCGGTTGCCCGAAGCGCTCGCCGGCGGCTTTGCGGATTCCATCCCGCTCCAGCTGTTCGTGCCGCGGATGGTCCAGGGCATTCACAACCCGCCGCTCGGTCACATCGCCACGATGCTCAAGGACCTCGATACGGTCGCCGATGTCGCACAGGCGACGTCGACGCCAGTGCCGATGGCCACCCTTGCCGGGCAACTTTTCAGGCTGGCGAAGGCCGCGCGAGGTGCGGACGCGGACGCGTTGGAAATCTACAAGCTATCGGCGCCGAAACACCAGGCTGTCTAGGCGACCTGAAGCGCGTTACCGCGCCTTCTTGCGTTCATCGTCAGCCATGAAGCGGCCGAACGCCCCCCGTGCGAAGAGTAGCGGCTCCTTCGCATTGTAGGTGTAGGCCTCGACCGCGCCGAGAAAGATCACGTGGTCGCCGCCATAGTAGCGATTCACGGAGCGGCATTGAAAGTTGGCGACGCTCTCGGTGAGTACCGGCGCGTTGCCGAGGCCCGGCGCCCAGTCCACGCCGGTGAACTTGTCGTCCGATGATTTTGCGAATTTGTTCGCAAGCGCCTGTTGCGAAGCACCAAGCACATTGACGGTGAAATGGCTGGCGTTCTGGAAGATGGTCAGGCTCGAGGAATAGACGACGAGGCTCCACAGAACCAGCGGCGGGTTCAGAGAGACCGAGGCGAACGAATTGCACGTCAGTCCGTAGGGCTTGCCGTCAGGCGCTGCCGCCGTGATGATCGTTACCCCCGTTGCATAGGTTCCAAGCGCGTTGCGAAAGTCGCGAGGATCGATCTGCGAGTTGTCGCTAGCAAACTCGTTGGCGGGATCGGGAGCGCGGGGCTGCTTCGGCAGATCATTCATCGGCCGGCCTCACAGCGTCAGATTCTCGGACGGCAGGCCGAGCGCCACTCGCCCATAATTGGTCCCGGCCGCATCGAAGTTGAACGCGAGATGCGAGTTGATCGCGTGCGCATCGCGGAACTGCCGCTGCAACATGCCGCTTGTGAACAGACCACGCGCGCCACTCGCGGCAAACAGCATCGAAACCGAATCCGTGCACAAGTTCACTGAGAAAGATCCGTCGCGCCGGTATCTGGTCTTCGTCGCCATGTCAGGGATATGGCCGCGCCGAGCGTCCGTCATGGCATCGAGGCAGGCCGACCGCATGATCAGGCGTGCGGCGTCGATCTTCGCCGATGCCTCCGCGATCTTGATCTGCGTGCTTTGAAAATCGCTCAGCTTGGCACGATTGTAGGTTGAAATGCGATGACGCGCGACCTCTGTGTAATCGTCGAGGCATGCCTGTGCATTCCCCAGCGCGACGCCGGAGAGAACGTATGGGAAGAGCGAGAACACGGGTAACGCATACAGCGGATTCGGATTGACCTTGCTTCCCGGTGTCGGGCCACCTGAGAGGTCACCGACAGCGACCGTCATGTAGTCGGCCACGAAAGCGTCCCGGACTTCGACGTCGCAAGATCCCGTCCCGCGCAATCCTGCGACATTCCAGGTGTCCAGCACCGTGTAATCGCCCTTCGGCAGCAAAAAGATTCGATACTCGATGCCATCCGCCTCGTCGTCGGAGTAGACCACGCTTGCCAGCATATTCCATTCGCAGGAGGCAACGCCCGAAGAGAACGGCCAGCTGCCGTGCAGCCGGTATCCGCCCTCGACCCGCGTGGCGCGTCCGGCGGGAAAAATGAACGAGGATGCGATTAGCGCGTCCGGATCACGGCCCCAGACCAGATCCTGCGCCTTCTGCCCGAACATGCCGAGCATCCAATGATGGCTCGCCAGGTTGGCGAGATTCCAGGCTACCGACGCATCCGCCTGCCCGAGCAGCTCGGCGCAATCGACGAGAGCGACATAGTCGAGCTCGGCGCCGCCGACCCGGGCCGGTTGGAGCATCCGGAACAGGCCGGTGTCATGAAGATCCTTTTCGGTCTCCGGCGGAAGACGCCGCAGCTCCTCCGTCCGCGCGGCACGCTCGCGTAGTCGCGGCAGGAGCGCCCGAGCCTTCGCAATCATTGCCCCATAGACTTCTCCGCCGTCTTGCTGTCCGGTGGGCTGAGTCATGCGCGGCTCCTGACCGAGCGCCATTCGTGTCCCTCGCTTTCACACATTTATGCGGCGAGACCTTCGCTAAATCAAGCCGAGGCCACGTCCTCAACCTGGCGTCAGAGGCTTGGCCGAGCCAAAGGCGCCCTTCTCGGCAAATTGGGCGATGCGACGTTCGTCGTAACCGAGCGTGTCATGCAGGACCTGCTTCGTATGCTGGCCCAACAGAGGTGCCGCAACGGGATCGATCGCGCCGGTCATGCCCATGGCGATCGGTGGCTCGATGTTTGGCACCCATTCCGCTGTCGGGTGCGGAATCCGGTTCAAGCGATGGCGCTCGCGCGCCTCGGGCGCATTGAACCCCTCCTCGACCGTGCGGAGGTAGCCGACCGGAATATTGGCCAGCTTCATCTTCGCCATCCAATTCTCGAGCCTATCGCTTGCAAAGACCTCTGCAATGGCTGCCCGCAAGAGCTCCTTGTTTTCCGAACGCGCCTTGCGCGTGGCAAACTGCGGATCGGTGATGAGATCGGGTCGGTTCAGGACCTCCACCACGAGCCGGCGGTAGAGCCGGTCGTTGGCGCAAGCCATGTAGAGCGGCCCGTCTGAGGCCTCGTAGACGCCGACGGTGGGAGACCCGCTCGGCGAATTGCCGAACCGGCCCGGGTTTTCGCCGTTGATGAGATAGGCCATGCCATAGAAGCCGGTCATCCCCATTGCAACGTCGAACAGGGCGACTTCGACATGCTGGCCGCGGCCGAGCCGGTCCCGCGCCAGCAGCGCCATCAGGATCGCGTTGCAGGCGGACATCCCCGTCGCCATGTCGACGATGGGCGGGCCGGTACGGACCGCCGGGCCGTCGGCAAATCCGTTGAGCGACATGAAGCCGCTTTCCGCCTGGGTGATGGGATCGAAGCCGGGCCGCGAAGCAAACGGACCGGTGCGTCCATAGGCGGAGATCGAGCAATAGACCAGCCGCGGGTTGAGCGGCGCGACCGACTCATAGTGGAGCCCGAACTTCTTCATCACCCCGCTCGAGAAGTTCTCCACGACCACATCTGCCTTGCGGATCAGATCCAGCGCGATCTCTCGGGCCTCCGGCACGGCAAGGTCGAGCGCAATGCCGCGCTTGTTGCGGTTCAGGCTGAGATAGGCGGCGCTTTCGCCGCCAATCTCGGCATGCTCATAGGCGCGCGTGTCGTCGCCGCCGTCGGGATTTTCGATCTTGATGACGTGGGCGCCATAATCGGCGAGCGTCTGGGTACAGGCCGGGCCGGCGACCACGCGCGTGAAATCGACGACCAGCAGACCATCGAGCGCGGTCGGCCCTCCAGTCCCTCGCGACGAACGCACCGGCAATTGAGGCTTGGTGGGCATGATAGCGCTCCTTACATCGGCTTATGGCCGCCGAATTTCCCGCAAGAGCAAACTTAAAGCCCGGCATGGGCGACTTCGCAAGTGCTTCGCCCGCATTGCCCAAATATGCAAAAAGGGCCCCGGCAGCCATCAGGCTGCCGGGCCTTCGATATTCCGGGTACATAGGCTGCGTGACCGTCTCGCGCCCGCTATTCACCGTTGCCATGTTCCGCATTACGGGAAACCCCGCTCCATTCTCTCAGCGGAGCCACTTTCGCCAGTAAAGCGTGTGCGACCAGGCCCACGGCAATTCGGGTTCATAGAGCCGATAACCCGCCTGGATGAAATTATTGGCAGATATCGGATTGTTCGTCGTATCGGAAACGATGCTCTCCCGTTCTTCGCTCTCGCCCAGGCCTCATCCCATTTGCAAGTATCGAGGCGAGGCGCCCCGGGCTGAGCCTCGAGCGTCGAAGCGGACCGCGGCCGAGCCGGCATTGACGCCGTACCGCAAGCGCGGCTTCGGCAACCGCGAGACGTTCGTCGATGACGGGCCAAGAGGTTTTATGCTCCAGTCCTGCCCCAACGCACCGCGTCACCAGCCACCGCCATCCTCCTCCTTCGGAGGCGTGTCCATCGTCTTCCGTCCAAGATGCAGATCGTATGGCGGCTTCAACAGCTCGCGGCACTTGCGTACGATCCGCAGCATGTGTTCGGCCCGCTCGCGCCTGGCGGGCAACGGCCGATGGATGCGCACCTGCGCTCGCTTCACTTGCAGGCAGGAGCGCGCCCGCTCTCTCAGTCACCGCGTCCACGGACGAAAGCCTTGGCCGGCGATGTCGTGCAACGTCGCCTTTGTTCAAAAGTGAACTCGGGAATCGCGACGCAGCAAGATGAGTAAGTGGCTCAAGCGGCTGAACTTGCACCCGAAAATTTAATCCGAACGACATATCATATGATGTGACTCGCCTTCGTCGGAAGCGTAACCTTGATCCATCACCGCAAGGCCCGCGGCATCCATCGGTGATGAGAACGCCAGTTGCGCTCCCGCCTCCTCCAACAAGGGAGACGCCCCATGCTGACACGGCGTCGGTTCAAGCAGACCAGAACCCTCAACGAAAGACTCGCGGACGAAGCCGCTCGCTGTCGCGAGGAGGCGCGCGCGCTGGCGCCGGGGCGCCGCCGCGAGATGCTGCTGCGCCAGGCGCGGCAGGACGAGACCGCCATGCAGATCGAGACGTGGCTGCGCTCGCCCGGCCTGAGGGCGCCGACATGATGCAGCAATATCGCGCTTATCTCGTCGGCGAGGACGGCGTCTTCCGCTCCGCCGAAGCGTTCGAAGCCCCGTCCGATTCCTCCGCGCTGACCGTTGCGAAGCAGTTCACGCGGCTCGGCAAGGTCGAAGTCTGGCAGCTCGGCCGCAAGGTCGCCGTGCTGGAGTCCGAGCAGTCTCGGCCGCCGCTGCCCGAGCCATCCCGCCCCATGCTGACGCGTCAATGATCGCGTGACCGGGATCGCGACGTGAGATCTTCGATCTCGAAGCAGAACTTCACCTGCATGACGGGGCCGCCTGCGTCGCGAACGCCGATCGCCATCTCTTGCCGGCCGCCCGAGAACTGCGCGGAGAGCACCGCATCGCGCGCCATGTCGGCGACCGACTTGGCGGCCTCGGCCTGAACCGCGCGCGGGCCGGACAATTCCAGTCCCTCGTCGTCCAGCGCAGTTCCGTTCTCGTCGCGAAGGTCGAAGTAGTATCGGGGCATTGTTGCATCCTCCGCCGTAATAGGCCGAGGAGCGGACAAAGGTTTCTAGCGGGACGAAAATATTCGCTTGGGATCAAAGGGTTTCGGGAACTGAGCGCGCGGGCTCAGCCGGGACCGGAGTGCGCCAGCTCGCGCACTCGCCTCTCACTCCTCCGCAAGCTTGCGCTCGATATAGGCGTCCACGGTCTCGGCGAACGAGCGCTGCACGCCGACCGCGGCATCGTGCTGGTCGAGCGCGTCGCGCTGGAGCACGCGCAGGCCGCGCCCGCGGGCGCTCGCCGGCGCCGTGTTCAGGAACTCATCGATGGCGCCCCTGGCGAGCGGAATGGCCTTGGGATCGCCCTTTGCGATCAGGAGCCGCAACAGGCTCTGGCATTCGGCTAGGCCGGGCATGGCTTCTCTCACCTTTGCTGCGATTTCGGCTTCGGCCGCTTGACCGGCTGGGTATGGGTGCCGAACAGCGCCAGCAAGAACGCGACTTCTTCCTTCGAACCGATCTGGATCATGATTGTTTCTCCTGTTCTCTTCGTTGGTCGAGGACCGGAGCCGAGCAGTTCAGGACAATCGGGTTTCAGCACTGTTTCAGGCGTGTTTCATCGAGGTCATCCGCGCGGCCCGCCTGTTAATCAAAGCCCGCGACGGATGGCTCCGCGCGGGCTTTCATCGATCGCGTTGTTGCCTCGGGAGGCGCCGAAGCCCCGGCGGGACCACGGCCACCGCGCCTTCCCGTCTCAGTGCATGTGACCGATCAGGTCGGCGCGCCGCCAAGAAGGATCACAGCGGGATGGCCCAAAGCAAAAGCACAGGCATTTCCTCAGTGCGAGGTGCAGATCTTGACCGTCTTCATGCCGGCCTCGGCTTCAGACCTGGTCTTGTACACGGTGTCGCCGCTGACAACCGTCGTTTCCGTGGTCGTCGGCTTGGATTCGGTGATGGTGCACTTCTTGGTCTTGACGTCCTGCACCACGTAGAACGATTGCGCAAACGCGGGAGACGCAACTGACGTCAGCACAGCGGCTGCAATGATGGCTTTGATGTTCATCGTGTCCTCCTCCAGTAGCCCGGTCATCAGGCCTGTCATCTACAAACAGGACATATTGCCACTTGTTCCCGGACCAAGATTCGAACCAACCGGCTCGGACTGCGTTGGTGCGCCAACAGGAGGCTTCGATGCTGAACGTGCGGCTCGTGACAACTTCTCTGGCGATGCTGGTCACGCTGATGGCTGCAGCAGCAGCTGAGCCCGTCAAGGACCAGGCTGCTCCCGTCATTCAAAGCTCCGCCGAAGCCCGACCCATCCGCGTCATACTTCCAGCGCCCTGGGAAACCAGCCAGCGCCAAGGCGAGCCTGTGAAGTCCTCAAAGTAGTAGCCTGCCGGCGAACGCGCTGCGGCAGACGACGACCACAGCTCGCTCGACGTTGCCGACCAAAGAGCCGCGGCAGACTCCTCCAGAACAGTAGCAACCAATTCGAATCTCGCATGTTGTCGCCGGCACAATCACTTGCAGGAGACAAAAACATGTCACGTCTAACTCTGCTGGCAGCAACCTTGTTGCTGCTCGGCGCGGTGCCCGCGGGCGCCCAGTCGCAGCCGGCGCAAAGCGGGCCCGGAAACAACGCCGTCAACAGCTCGGACCAGAACAACTCAAATGCTCCGGTCGCCGGTCGCAACAGCTTCACCGAGGGACAGGCGAAATCGCGGATCGAGGGCGCGGGATTTTCCAACGTCTCCGGCCTGCAGAAGGACAACGAAGGCGTCTGGCGCGGCAAGGCCGACAAGGCCGGCACCAAGACCGATGTGAGCGTTGACTTCCAGGGCAACGTCAATCCCGCCAAGTAAGGAGGAATTAGCATGACGACCACCATTTCTCGTCTCTACGACAATTATTCCGATGCGGAGCAGGCTGTCAGGCGGCTCGAAAACGCCGGCGTACCGCACTCCGATATCAGCATCGTCGCCAACAACTCGGACAATTGGTACGACTCGTCGTCCGGCAAGGCCGGCCTCACATCGGGCGGCAAGGTCGATCGTGATCGCGACGGCACCGACGATCGCGCCGAGGGCGCGGGGACCGGTGCGGGCATCGGCGCCGGCATCGGCGGCGCGGCAGGCCTGCTCGCCGGCCTCGGCCTGCTGGCCATTCCCGGCCTCGGGCCGGTCGTCGCTGCCGGATGGCTCGCTGCGACCGCTGCCGGTGCGGCCGCCGGCGCGGCAACCGGAGGCATCGTTGGCGCCCTCACCGAAGCCGGTGTCTCCAAGGAGGATGCATCGCTCTATGCCGAGGGCGTTCGCCGTGGCGGCACGCTCGTCACAGCCAGGGTCCCGGACCAGGATCGCGCACGCCTCGAAGCGCTTCTGCACGAGAGGTCCGTGAACTTGCAGGATCGCAGCTCAGCCTGGAAGAAGTCCGGCTGGACCGACTTCGATGCCGCCAGCCCGCCACTTGCGCCCGACGATATCCGGCGCGAACGTGAGCTGTACGGCGCGGGCTCGCGGCGATAGACCGGAGCAGGCCCAACACGACAAAGGCCCCGCGATGCGGGGCCTTTTTCATGCCGAACGCCGGTCATCATGGCGACGCCGGCACTCGCCCATGGCCTCATCTTGCGGGTGTTTTGCCCGACGCGTCAAACTTTATCTTAAATGCAGCAAAGCGGATTCGGCGAAACGAAATCTCTTCGCGTCATGCTGGGACATGTTGCCTGGACGGGGCAAACCGGGAGATCGTCAATGTACTACGTCGCCGCTGCATTGCTGGTGCTGTCGGGACTGTTCTATTCCGCGAGCCGTCATGAGCTCGGCCAATTCGGAGCGGACGTGTGCAGCTATGGCGGCACGTTCTGCGACAATCCGGTGGTCCTCTTCACCGGCGCGGCGCTGGCCGCCGCCTGGGGCATGTTCGTCAGCGTGAAGTAGGACGACGCGGGCCGCTTCATCCGAGACTCGGTTTTCCCCGCCGGTTGCGAGCTGCGGACGGCGGCGACTTTCGAGACGTCTTGCGATGCTGGCAATCTACCCCTGTTTTGCCCGACGGCACAAGCGAATTTAGCATTATCAGAAAAACCGGCGTTCGCGCGGCAGGAACCTATGTTCCTGCATTCGCATTTGCTAGGGACACGCCAGTCCCCCTGCGAGGTCCCCGTACATGCGCGACAGCGCCCTCACGCCGACGAAATCCGCGCCGACGTTGATGCAAAGGCTGGGGCCTGGCCTCGTCACCGGAGCTGCCGACGACGACCCGTCCGGTATCGCCACCTATTCGCAAGCCGGCGCGCAATTCGGCTTCGGGCTGCTCTGGACCGTATTCCTGACCACGCCGTTCATGATCGCGATCCAGCTCGTCAGCGCGCGGATCGGCCGCGTCACCGGCAAGGGCCTCGCCGCCAACGTCATGCAGATCGCGCCGCGCTGGGCGGTGCTGGCCCTCGTCGCCATGCTGGTTGCCGCCAACACGTTCAACATCGCCGCCGACATCGCCGCGATGGCCGAGGCGCTCTCGCTCGTCATCGGCGGCCTCAACCACGAGCATGCGCTGATCTTCGCGGCGGGCTCCACCCTGCTCCAGGTGTTCCTGCCCTACCGCCGCTATTCGCCGGTGCTGAAATTCCTCACGCTGGCGCTGTTCGCCTATGTCGCGACCGCCTTCACCGTCGACATTCCCTGGAGCACGGCGCTGCTCGCCGCGGTGTGGCCGAAGGCAAATGTCAGCGGCGACTATTTCATGATGGTGGTCGCCGTGCTCGGCACCACGATCAGCCCCTATCTGTTCTTCTGGCAGGCCTCGCAGGAGGTGGAGGAGATGAACCAGGGCCAGCGCGACAAGCCGCTTCGCGAGCTCAGGCACGGCGGCAAGCCGGAGCTCGCGCGCATCAGGACCGACACCATCTCCGGCATGCTGCTGTCCAACGGCATCGCCTTCTTCATCATCCTCACCACGGCCTCGGTCCTGCATGCCAACGGCATCACCAACATCAATTCGGCGACGCAGGCGGCCGAAGCGCTGCGGCCGCTCGCCGGGGATTTCACCTTCGCCCTGTTTGCGATCGGCATCATCGGCACGGGCCTGCTCGCCATCCCGGTGCTGGCGGGCTCGGCCGCCTACGGCGTCGCGGAGATCTTCGGCTGGCGTGCCACGCTGGAGGCCAAGCCGGACGAAGCGGTCGGTTTCTACACCATCATCGCGGCGGCAACCCTCATCGGCTTCGGCCTCGGCTTCACCGGAATCGACTCGATCCATATGCTGGTGTGGAGCGCCGTGCTCAACGGCATCGTCGCCGTCCCCATCATGGCCATGATGATGCTGATCGTCTCGAGCCGCGTGATCATGGGCCGCTTCAGGGCCCGATCTTGGCTGATCGCGCTGGGCTGGCTCGGCACTGCGCTGATGGCGCTGGCCGTCCTCGCCCTGCTCGTCTCTTCGGTGATTGGCTGACGCAAGCGCTGCTTCGGACGCGCTCCCGCGTTGCATCGCTGCGCCCTTCCCGCCCGCCCGCGCTTGGCTTAACAATGCGGTCCGGACCCGGCCTGAGATCGGGCCGCAAAAAAGAAACCCGGCCGGGCGCGACAGGGAGCGACATGACCAGATCATCAAAAGCAACAAGCCTCGAGATTCTTGCCTGCGATGCCGGCTGGAGAAATTATCATTTCGTCAAGCTGACGACCGAGGACGGCATCGTCGGCTGGAGCGAGTTCGACGAGGGTTTCGGTTCGCCCGGCGTTGGCGCCGCCATCCAGCGCCTCTCCGCCCGTGTCATCGGGCAGAACCTCTTCCAGCACGAGCGCATCTTTGCCGAATTGTTCGGAGCGACGCGTCCCGCCGCCGGCGGCGTGGTGGCGCAAGCCCTCGGTGCGATCGAGAATGCGCTGCTCGACGCCAAGGCGAAGTCTCTCGGCGTCCCCTGCTACGAACTGCTCGGCGGCAAGATCCGCGACCGTATCAGGGTCTACTGGTCGCATTGCGCCACATGGCGCATCAATCACCCATCCTGGTACAAGCCGCCGATCGAAAGTCTCGACGGCGTCAAGGCCATGGGGCGCGAGGTCCGCGAGAAGAAGTTCACCGCGCTCAAGACCAACATCTTTGCCTATGACGACGGCAAGCCGACCGGCTGGCGTCCCGGCTTCGGCTCACCCTTCGCCCCCGAGATCAACGTCGACCGCAAGATCCTGCGCGACCTGCACATGCACCTGGAGGCGATGCGCGACGGCGCAGGTCCTGACGTCGACATCCTGCTCGACTGCAACTTCAACGCCAAGACCGAAGGCTATCTGAAGATCCTGCGCGCCATTGCCGACCTCGACATGTTCTGGGTCGAGATCGACAGCTTCAATCCGCAGGCGCTCGGCTATATCCGAAGGCAGAGCCCGCACCCGATCTCATCCTGCGAGACGCTGCTTTCCTTGCGGGAATTCCTGCCCTATTTCCATGAGCAGGCGATGGACGTCGCGATCATCGACACGCCCTGGAACGGCGTCTGGCAGTCGATGAAGATCGCGAGCGCGGCGGAAGCCTTCGAGGTCAACGTCGCCCCGCACAATTTCTACGGCCATCTCTGCTCGATGATGAACGCACATTTCTGTGCCGCGGTGCCGAACCTGCGCATCATGGAGATCGACATCGATCGTCTCTCCTGGGACCACGAGCTGTTCACGCATGTGCCGGAGATTCAGGACGGCCATCTGATCGTCCCGGACCGGCCCGGCTGGGGCACCGAGCCCAACGAGGACGCCTTGCGCGCGCACCCGCCGAAGAACAGCGGGGGGCTCCTCAATTACGGCCGCAGGAGCTGAGAGCTACGGCGTCACGGGATTGACGGTCGGGGACGTCTTCGGTCCCGGGCGGGCCGGCTCGACCGGTGACTTCGGTTCGGTCGGAATTACGGCGGCGCCCGCGGCGCGCGCAGCTTCTCCCGTGGTCGCGTACATCGCGACATGGGCTGGCTGGATCTTTGCGCGGCTCCAGGGTCCGTGGTCGACGATCAGCATGGCCGCAATCGTCACACCCGCCACGATCAGTGCGATCACACCAGGATGCCGAAGGGCGGTGGAGATGGAGTTTGCGAAACGACCACTTGTCATTGAAGGATCCGCTATTTTCCTGTCGCAGGTCAACTCGATTGCGCCCCACCCGGTTCCCCCCGCCGCCATCAAGCAAGTTCCAGGCCAACGCGTCCGATCCTGCTGCGGCAGCCGAATCCCAGCGAGAATCACGCCTCCGACCGCCGGGCCTCGAGCGCACAAGCGCCGTCCGCCGTTCACTCACCCGGAGCGATTGCGTTGCTCGGCGTCGGCCGGTCTGTGATCTGCTGGCCGAACAGGCTGCCAATCAGCTCGACTGCAGCACGCGCCGTCCGTCCACGTTCATCCAGGAAGGGATTGAGCTCGACGATATCGACCGATCCTACCAGGCCGGAATCATGCAACAGCTCCATGATCAGATGCGCCTCGCGATAGGTGGCGCCACCCGGCACCGTGGTGCCGACGCCCGGCGCCACGCAGGGGTCGAGGAAATCGACGTCGAAGCTGACATGCAGCACGCCATTGCTCGCCTTGACCCGGTCGATGACGCGCCGGATCATGACGGCGACGCCGAACTCGTCGATCTGGCGCATGTCGACGATCCTGATCCGACGCACGCGCATCAACTCCTTTTCGAGCTTGTCGATCGAACGCGCACCGAACAGGTCCAGCCTGTCCGGGTCGATCGACGCGCGCGCATCGTCGCCGAGCAGGCCGTCAAGGCCGGGCTCGCCGCACAGGAACGCAGCTGACATGCCGTGCATGTTCGCGGTGATCGTCGTCTCCGGGGTGTTGTAGTCGGCATGGGCATCGAGCCAGAGCACGAAGAGTTCGCGTCCACGCTCCTGCCAGTGACGCGCCATCGCGTTGACCGACCCCATTGACAGCGTGTGATCGCCGCCAAGGAAGATCGGCAGCGCACCGGTTGTCGCGATCTCATAGCCTCTGCGGCTCAGGACTCGTGTCCAGCGCTGGATTTCGCGGTAGTGATTGGCATTTTCGGGCGGCGTGTCGGTGAGGTCCCGGACTTCGGCTACGGAAAGATCGCCATAGTCGACAACCTCGAAATCCAGGCTTTCGAGCAGTGTCGCCAGGCCCGCAGTGCGCAGCGCCGCAGGCCCCATCAAGGTGCCACGCTGCGAAGCTCCCATGTCGATGGGAGCGCCGAGCAAGGCGATGCGCCGGGCTCGATCCGTCGCGGTCCGATCGGTCACGGCCGTCTCCTGACTTCAGCAAGGTTGACCCAGCCTAACAGAGATTCGCACCCGACGTTTCCCGGGGAAGCCAGCCACCATCGACGTACCCCGGAACAAAATCCCGTGCGCTGAATTGCCCATCCAAGGCCGGCACTCGCCGTAAACCACGCGCGCCTGTCGCGGATAGCCAGAGGTGTCGGCTTCCATCATCAGGCCCGGAGGTCGCCCCCTTGAGCACGGAGATACCGCAATCCACGTCCCAACCCGGGATGGCCGAGCGTGCCATCGATACGGCGGCGGACGTCTCCCGCACGATCGGTGAAGTCGCCGGAGGACTGCACGCAGCCGTCGGCCGCCTGACCTCTGCCGTCGAGGAATCGCGAAGGCCTGGCGGGGTTCTCGCGACGGTCGCAGCGGTCACCCGCGAAGCGCCGCTTGCCAGCCTGTTCGTTGCGTTCCTCTTTGGCGTGGCGGTGGCGCGCCGGCGGTAGAAGCGAAGCCCGCTCAGGCAGCGCTGGCGGCCTCGTGCCCAGCCGCGAGGAACTGCCGATCGAATGCTTCTGCCGGCATCGGGCGGCCAAGAAATATCCCTGCCCTTCCTCGCATTCCATGCTGACCAGGAAGTCGTCAGTTGCCTTGTCCTCGGTGCCTTCAGCCACGACTGTCAGACCGAGCTGCTTGCTGAGACCGATTGTCGAGCCGACGATACCGCAGGGTCTCGACATCTTTAGCGCATCGCATTTCGACGACGATCTGTTGTCGCGCGACGGCGCCTCGTCGAATTTCTCGGTCTTGAACTTCTGGTTCACGCGCGACCAGACACTCAGCGGCGCCTGGTCGCTCAAGTTCTCGGCTGCGAGCCAGACGGCATCGCGGCCATTGTTCACCTCGCAGCAGTTCTATCTTGGCGGCGCGGCCTTCGGCCGGGGCCGGTGTGCGGCTCTTCTTGCCGTACGATCTCCAGGCGGATCTCGGGGTGGCTTTCCCCTTGAGCTACCGGGCGCCGGACAACGAGCGCCGCAGCCCACGCTTCCGCTTCGCACTTTCGAGCACGTTCCGGGTCTGCCCGAGCGCGGCAGGGCCTGCTGTCTCTAGCTGTCCTTCCGTCGATCGAGCCGGCATGCGGCCCTTTTGCGGCCACGTCACAGACTTGCCTAAATTTAATCCCGTAACCTGCTCACGATCACTCGACCGGGAGTTCCCGATCACCATGTTCAGTCAAAGGTGATTTTGAGAAAGAACCATGAGGAAGGTGTTTGCTATCCTGGCTTTGCTCTGCGTCCTTGGTGTCGGGCAGTATTTTGTCGTCAGCCAGTTCGCAATCCGCCATGAGACCCTGACCCTATTTGACGCCTCCCGCCAGCGGCCGATCTCGGTGGAGATTGCCGTGCGGCGCGACGCTGAGACCAAGGCCAATCTCGGTCTGTGGAAGCTCCCGCTCGCCATCATCAGTAACGGCAATACCGTCAAGGCCACCGAATATTCCTTCCTCGCCAACGTCCTCGCCGCACGAGGCTATCTGGTCGCCAGCATCCAGCAGGACTTGCCGAGCGATCCGCCGCTGATGACCCACGTCGGTCAGCCATATGTCGGCCGGCGTGAAGTCTACATCCGCTGCGAAGCCAACATTCTCTTCGTATTAGGCGAACTGAAGAGGCGGCAGGAGAACGTCGAATACGACCATATCACTCTCGTCGGCCACTCCAACGGCGGCGATGTCTCCATGTACGTCGCCCATCAGCACCCGGAGCTGGTGTCGAAGGTGATCACGCTCGACAATCTGCGGGTGCCTTTCGTGCTCAGCGACCACATGAAGATCCTGTCGTTTCGATCGAAGGACCCGCGTTTCGTGACAGATCCCGGCGTGCTGCCGTCGCCGGAAGAGGCCAAAGCGCGCGGCATCGATATCGTCCACACCGGCGCGCAGCACACTGAGATGAGCGATCGCGGCCCGAACTCGGTCAAGGAGAAGATCCAGGAGACGCTCGACCGCTTCCTGCGTGACAGCGCCAGCAGCGCGCTTGCACCGGCGGATACGAAGAGCCCAATGATCATGAACCCAGGTGACTATTAGCCGGGAATGCTTTGCGGCAGATCAAAGGCGGCTCCAAAGCGGCACGATAGAAGAGCCATATGGCCTCGGAGAGACACGTGCCGCACTATACCGAAACTCTTGATACGAAAAGCCTTCATACGAAAGGCCTTGGCCTGCCCGCGGCAGGAATGCCGTCATTCCTGCGGCATCTCTATCGTTCGACCCGCAAGCTGCTGCGGTCGATCATCGCCCGAATTGACCTCTCGCAGTTTCCAGGATCATGCTGCGGATGAGCGCGGCGACCGCGTGCGAACGCAGAAAGATTGCCCTATGTCCCGGCATGTGAGACGGATTTGCCTGCTGCTTGGCGTAATCTCTGGCGTCGGCACGTCGTCCGCCCTCGCAGCTGACGCGGATCACGGTGCCGATCTCGCCAAGCGCTGGTGCGCGAGCTGCCATGTCGTGGCGAACGGGCAAACCCAGGCGAGCGCCGACGTTCCCTCCTTTGCATCCGTTGCGCGCAGGCCGGACTTCAGCCCGGAAAGGCTCGCCTTCTTCCTGCTCGATCCGCACCCGAAGATGCCGAATTTTCCCTTGAGCCGGAGCGAAGCCGCCGATATCGCGGCCTATATCTCATCGCTGCGTTAGCAGCCGCCGGACGATTACGTCCCGGTGCAAACGCAAATCCCTGCCGGAGGCCGGCAGGGATCAGCAGAAAGGATGACGGACGGCGAATGAGGTCATTCGGTGGCCCATCATGGACCTGCGCCTGTATCGAAGCGCGGATTTCCACGCCGCACAAGGTCAATTTGTGGGCACTCTGTGTACACACCGAGAATCAGGACTTGCCCTTGCCTTGTTGCATGAGAGTGCCGGTCATCTCGCGCATGTGATCTCCGGCGCTGGTGAACTGACTGCGCAGGAAATCCGACTGGATTCGCATCGCTTCCTGAAGATCGGTGGCATGCACCAGCTTGCGTGCATGCTCGAACGCCGACTTCATATTCTGCTCGGTGAAAGCCAGCGCCTGCTTCGACACCTCCGTCCCCGCGCCCGGAACGGATGACATCGACTTGGTGGCGGCGTCAAAAAACATGCCGAATGCCTTTTCCGCCTGGTCAATCGTCTTCTCAGCCAGGTCGCGCAGTTCGGCCGGAACTTCGAGCTTCGGTTCGATCATGGTCGCACTCCTCCCTTTTCTTCAACTGAATACCACACTTGCCCGACCACCTTCCAGCGGCCAGCCTCGGGGGAACGACGCCGGCGCGGCGGCCCAGGCAGAAAAAGGAAGGGAACGGCACAGGGCCGGACGTTAGGACAAGGGGTGCTCGGGAAAAGCTTCTTCCGCGGCGAGATCTTCGACCAGCTTGATCACTTCGAAACGCTGTCGAGGCGCGAGCTTCAGGAACGCGCGGAGAAGGCGTAGACTTTCGACAGTGCTGCTTGCAGGCACACCGAGCTTGAGATGCAACTCAGCCGCGAAATCGAGGTTTTTCATCTCGCACCTATGACAAGCACCGGCCCTCGTGATCCGCCAAGAACCGAACGCCGCACCAGAACCAATCGCGACGAGCCGCGGCCGGGGACCGCCGAGTTCACACACTGAACTGCATTCGAACGATGGCCGCTCGGTTGTAACTATGCCAAGGAACAACCCATCCGGCAAGCCCAACCGTGGGTGTAGCGACGCTTCGTCTGCATCGCCTCACCGCGATTTCCGGATAACAGGAATATCGACCGCCGTCACCCACCTGCGTCAAGAAGTTGCATCAATCACGCACACAGCCCTGATCGCGATCAATCCGCACAACGTTTCAGCTTGTTTCCGATGTGAATTCACATCGTGCGCACGAATTGGCGCTGCTTCAGCATGCACACGTAATTGTATTGTTGAGCCCGACTTCGGCGGTTGTATCTCCGGCATGAGAGGTCGATCTTGCAGCCGGTCCTGGTCTTGACGCGACAGTTCGCAGCCGGAACCGTCGGTCCGGGTGCAACTCCGCCGTGAACCGTCGCCCGCGAGCGAGCGACCAAGCCGTTGCGGCACGGCCACGCAGATACGGGCGCCATGGCTGAAGACTCATCGATTTGGGCGCGCGTCAGCACCAAAGGACAACGGCATGCTTTCTCGCTGCGATCTCATCAAGGGCACCGCGGTCGCGCTTCTCACCTTCTCGATACAAGGCGCATGGGCGCAGGAGACCAGGATGAACCTGTTCAAGATCGTCACCATCAAGGACGAAATCGTCGTCGGATTGTCGCAAGAGGAGCTTCAGGCGCTCGGCGGCAATGATGCCAGCGCCGTTGCACACGCGCTGGCACAGAAGGGCGACCTCACTGTCTGGCAATACAGCGTGCACCGTGGCCCGAACGGCGAACTGCAGCAGGCGCCGACCGCCAAGATCGGGCTTTTGGCCAACGCCTCGCTTCGCGTCGAGCCCTACACGACGCCTTACCGGATTGTACCTCATCCGTAGCGGCAGGCCGGCACGCCTGCGGCCGATGCCACAGGCGTGCCGCAATCATCTGCGCCGGTCCGCACGCTGTGTCCCGGCCTCAGTCGCGAAGCCATAGACCAGCGCCAGCCGATCCAGGCATTCGCGAAAGCGCCGCCCGAAATAATCGCTCCAGCGCTGCGTCCGGACGGCCCGACGCTGCCCGATCTGATCCATCGTCAGACCCAGCACCAGCACGTCGTGCACCAGGGCGGCGCCATCGGTGCCGAGCTCGCGCTCGACCCGGTTCAGCCGCAGCACCGCCTGTCGCTGGCTCTCGGTGACCGGCTCGCGCGTGGCTGTACCATCGACATATTCGCGTGTCGTATCCACCGCCTGAGGGCCCCGCTCCGCCCGCTCCCAATCGTCCTGGAAGGCGCGCCCGCCCCGGTATTGCGCCTCGTCGATCTGGTGGTGTGCGTGCAGCCGGCCGAGCGGATCGTTGCGGATCGAGCGGATGGCCAGGATCTTCTCGCCTGAATCGAGCGCGAGCGGATTGTCGACCTCCACCTCCGCCACCTCCGCATTGAACGGCACCTCCCGCGACCGCCGGTCGTAGATCTGCGCCAATTTGTAGGACTTGTTACGTCGGGCACGAGCCACTCGGATACTCCTTGCAAGACTGACGATTGAACGGACGGCTGCCGCTTCAGGCGGCCGAGACCAGCTTCAGCACGACGGGGCCCGCGGCACGGCCCGACGCAGCCTCGGAACGGCGCGCCAGGCGGGCATGTGGCGCGCAGTAGCTGGAGCCCGGCTGGCGCGGGTGGCCGCAGAAGGTGATGTCCTCCCCGTCCTTGTCGCCACCATAGGGATAGCGGCAGTCGGCCGGCTCGAGTTCGACCAGTTGGACCAGGCGCGGCTGGACGCCGACACAACGCAACTTCACCCGCGCCGCAGGCTTCATTGCGGACTTCGGCGGCAGGTTCAGGTTCGGCAACGCCGACCGGCGCGGCGAAATGAGACTGGGCTCGCCCGGCAAAGTTGGCACGATCGACGGGCTCGTCATCCATTCCGGCACGACGAGCCCGAGCCGCTTGGCGCGGCCGACCACCGCGCTGCGCGTATAAGCCGTTCCAAACCTTGCGTTAATCTGTCTTCCGATCTCCGCGTAAGACATGCCTTTGAGAAAATAGTCGCGAAGCGCGTCGGAGTGCTCCGACGGCCATTGGCTCGGTTCCATGATGCTGTCCTGTGATGAGCCTTCCGATCATGCGACCGGGAAGCGGCACACACATTCCGTTATTCCGAATACGGTGTCAAGCGATATTTCTGATATTCATAATTGCATCAATTCCGAATTTCGGATTACAAGAGGCGAGACGGCGCGCAATCGAGGGAATCACCATGTTGGACGTTGCAATGATCGAACGAGGCCTGGAGAAGACGGGCAAGAGCAAGGGCGGCCTGGCAGCAGCCATGGGCGTGCGGCCCGGCGCGGTCTCGGAGATCCTCGGCGGCGAGCGTCTGGTGAAGGCCTCGGAGATCATTCCGATCATGGAATATCTTGAGCTCAATCTCGCGCCGATCATGGGCCGCGTCGGAGCCGGCGCGGTGATCGAGCCGGACTATGAACAGGTTCCCCCGGAAGGTCTCGGCGACATCACATTGCCCTTTCCGATCATGGAAGAGACCATCGCATTCGAGATCGTGGGCGATTCGATGCTGCCCAAATACGAGAGCGGCGACGTGATCGTGGTCTACAAGGACCAGCGCCATCCGCTGTCGAGCTTCTACGGCGAAGAGGCGGTGGTCCGCCTCAAGACCGGCGAGCGCTATCTGAAGACCATCGAGCGGGGAAAATCACCCTCCGTCGTCAATCTCACGAGCTTCAATGCCAAGCCGATCGTCGGGGTCAAGCTCGACTGGGTGGGTGAGATCTGCCTGTCCATGCCCAAGGGGCAGCTTGAGCGGCTGCGTGCGAAATCGGCGCGCCCTCGCAAGAAAGGCAAGTAAAGACCATACGATCAGCGATTTCTGATTTATAGAAATCGCGATTGACAAAGTTCCGTTTTTCGGAAATACTCTGCCTCGTCCCTGACCACGGGGCGCGGCAGGATCGTTTCATGCAATACTTCGTCGTGATGATCGATTATGGGCGGCGGGGCCGCGAGGCGGTCGTCGATCCCGAAATCACGAGGCGAGAGGTCATCTCCCGCATCGCCTCGGGTGAATACCGGAACATCTCGTTCATCCACGAAATCGTGGAGAATGCCGTCGAGGACGTAACCGAGGCCATGCTGACCGAGGCCGCCCTGCCCCAGATTGCGCCCGAGGATGTCGACCTCCAGGCAATCCGCCTTGATCACACCCGCGATCTGCGCAAGCACGAGCGGACGTGACGCAGGCCAAGCAGCTTGCGTCACGGCCCGGCCCGGCCGAGCATCAGACCAGAAGAACGGTCGATCCCGTGGTCTTGCGAGCCGCAAGATCGGTATGCGCCTTGGCGGCGTCCTTCAGCAGATAGGTCTGGTGCACCTCGATCTTGACTGCGCCGGACTTGACGACGTCGAACAGTTCGTTCGCCATCGCGACCAGATTTTCGCGCTTGGCGGCGTAGGTGAACAGCGTCGGACGCGTGACGTAGAGCGACCCCTTCTGTGCAAGCAGGCCGAGATTGAGCGGCTCGACGGTTCCCGAAGACTGGCCGAACAGAGCCGCGACACCGAGCGGCGCGAGGCAATCCAGCGATTTGAGGAACGTGTCCTTGCCGACGGAATCGTAGACCACCGGCACCTTCTTGCCGCCGGTGATTTCGTCGACCCGCTTTACGAAATCTTCCCGCGTGTAGATGATCACATGGTCGCAGCCATGTGCCTTGGCGAGCTTCGCCTTCTCGTCGTTGCTGACGGTGCCGATCACGGTCGCGCCGAGATGCTTGGCCCACTGGCTCAAGATCAGGCCAACGCCGCCGGCCGCAGCGTGAAGCAGGATGGTATCGCCGGCCTTCACCCGATAGGTCTGCCGGATCAGGTATTGCGTGGTGAGCCCCTTGAGCATCATCGCCGCCGCGGTCTTGTCGTCGACGCCGTCGGGCAATTTCAACAGCCGGTCGGCGGGGATCAGCCGCGCCTCGGAATAAGCCCCGAGCGGCGAGGCGCCATAGGCGACGCGATCACCCGGCTTCAGATCGGTGACACCGGGCCCGACCTCCTCGACGACACCGGCCGCCTCGCTGCCGAGCCCGCTCGGCAATTGCGCCGGATAGAGACCCGAACGGTTGTAGATGTCGACGAAATTGAGGCCGACAGCCGTGTGGCGGATGCGCGCTTCGCCGGGTCCAGGCTTGCCGACACTGACCTCTTCCCAGACCAGGACTTCCGGACCGCCGGTCTTGTGAAAGCGAATGGCATGCGTCATGGGCGTTGCTCCCTTATCGTTGCAGTGAAATCCAGTGAACCCAACCGGCCTACGAAATAGGCATCTGGTCCGCCCGATACAGTACAGATCCGTAACAGGAATGTCACAGCGAACCACAAACGCTCGCCGTTCCGCCTCTGTTCGAAAGAGTTGATGAGGGCTCCGGGGCAACCGGCAGTAGCTTTCGCGCGGGGGTTGGTGGTCGCCTGCGAAGGAGAGCCGCGATGCCAGCTTACGTTCAGCATCATCAGGACGTCGAGATCGCGCCTGTGAATTGCCCTACCTGCATGGGGTTCCTGCCGATGTATGTGCGCGAGGTCGAGCCGCATTGGAGCCTTGCCAAAATCGACTTCGTCTATGAATGCGCCGATTGCGGCGCCGAGGTCAGACAGACGATCCGCAAGCCGGAGCTGCTGCGGCACTGATCGCGCGAACGGCGAACCGCTTAACTATTTGCGCTAAGCGGAAAAAACGCCGTTCATGCGGGTCTGATGTCTCCCAAACGAGGCTTGTTCTTTGCCGGGAACGCAGGCAGAACAGGCCTCAACCAAGACCTTTGGGAGCGCCCATTCGTGGCTGATCAGAAGGCCTCGACCTCGATCGAGGCAGTGGAGAGCGGCCTCGCCGCGCAAGGCTATATCGCGAGCCGGCAGATCGCGACCGCCGTCTATTTGTCGCAACAGATCGAGAAGCCGATCCTGGTCGAGGGCCCCGCGGGCGTCGGCAAGACCGAACTCGCCAAGGCGATCGCGGCCTGGCGCGGCATGAAGATGATCCGCCTGCAATGCTACGAGGGCCTCGACGAGGCCAAGGCGCTCTATGAGTGGAAATACGCCAAGCAGCTACTCTATACGCAGATCCTGAAGGACAAGCTCGGCGAGGTTCTCGGCGGCGCGCAGACGCTGCATGCGGCGCTGGATCAGCTCCACGATTTCGGCGACGTGTTCTTCTCCAAGGAGTTCGTCGAGCCGCGTCCCCTGCTCCAGGCACTGGAGCAGCCGGGCGGCTGCGTGCTCCTGATCGACGAGATCGACAAGTCGGATGCGGAGTTTGAATCGCTGCTGCTGGAAATCCTCTCGGACTTCCAGGTCACGATCCCCGAACTCGGAACCGTGTCGGCCATCACGCCGCCGACCGTGATCCTCACCTCCAACAGCGAGCGCGATCTCGGCGACGCCCTGAAACGGCGCTGCCTGCATCTTCATATCGGCTTCCCCGAGCAGCGCCTCGAGGAACGCATCGTCGAAAGCCGCGTGCCCGGCATCTCCCAGACGCTGCGCCGGCAGATGGTCGGCTTCATCCACGAGATCCGCTCGCTGGATCTGAAGAAGCTGCCGTCGGTCAGCGAGACCATCGACTGGGCGCGCGTGCTGGTGCTGCTCCAGGCTTCCGAGCTCGACACCGAGATCGTCAAGGACACACTCAACGTCCTCCTGAAATACGAGACGGACATAGAGGCAGCGGCGCCGCAGGTGACGACCTTCATTGCCAAGGCGGCACGGTCCAACGTCTTCGGTTGACGCCGATGCGCGAGAACCTCCATCGTTTCTTTCGAGCGGCGCGGGGTGTCGGCGTTCACGTCTCGCCTGCCGAAAGCATCGATGCGATGCGCGCAGTCGCGCAGGTCGGCGTCTCCGACCGCGCCGTCCTGCGCGACGCGCTGCTCCTGACACTTGCCAAGTCGCAGGACGAGAAGCTCGCGCTCGGTGACTGCTTTGATCTGTTCTTCAGTCAGCCGGAGCCGCGGCAGGACCAGCCCGAGGCCAACAACGACGACGCTCCGCAGGACGCAGATCGGCCGCCCTCCTCCGGCGCTCCCAGCGATGCCGGTGAAGGTCAGTCTCCCGAAGGTCTAGGCCCGCTCGCGCAGATGCTGCTGTCGCAGGACCGCAACACGATTGCGGCTGCGATTGCCAGTGCCTCCGGGGCGGCCTCCCTGTCCGACATCCGCTACTCCACTCAGCGCGGCATCTTCTCCAGCCGCATTCTCGACGCCATGGGGCTCCAGCGCCTGCGCGACGATCTCGACGGGCTCACCACGACCAACCCGGCACAGGCCGAGCGTCTACGTGCAGCGCTCGACGCCTTACGCGAAGCCGTGCGCGATACGGTCTCTCAGGGGCTTGCACTCTATGCCCGCGAGGAGGCCGAAAACCTCCGCAACGAGATCCTGCGCAATGCGCCGCTTGCCCGCATTGAGCGGCGCCAGGTCACCGAGATGCGCGCCCTCATCCGTCAGATCGCGCGCCGGCTGCGCGAGCGCTACTCGAAGCCGCGCAAGCGCCAGCGCCGCGGCCATCTCGACGTCCGTCGCACGCTCCGCCGCAATGCGGCCTGGGGCGGCGTGCCCTTCCTTACGGCATGGAAGCGCAAGCATCGCGACCGTCCGAAGATCGTAGCACTGTGCGACGTCTCGGGCTCCGTTGCGCAAGTGTCCGATTTCTTTCTGCTGCTGATCCACTCGCTGCACGAGGTGGTCGACGATGTCCGCTCCTTCGCCTTCTCCTCGCACCTGATCGAGGTCAGCGAGATCCTGGAATCGAAGTCGCCGGAGGAGGCGATGTCCGAGATCATGTCCAATGTCGGCTTCGGCTCGTCGGACTACGGTTCTTCGCTGGTCGATTTCGAGAAGGAGTTCATGAGTACGCTGACGCCGCAGACCACGGTGATCGTGCTCGGCGATGCCCGCAGCAACAATCTCGACCCGCGCGCCGACATTTTGCGCCGGATCTCCGATCGCTCCAAGCGACTGGTCTGGCTCAATCCCGAGGGGCGGCTCGCCTGGGGCTTTGGCGATTCCGAGATGCCGCGCTACGCGACCTTTTGCACGGTCGTGCGCCAATGCGCGACTGCGCACCAGCTCGAGCGCGCCGTGTCCGATATCGTGGCGACTTATCAGTGAGCAATAAATATCAGCCACCCGCGTCAGGCGGCATTCCGCTCGGCCCGCGCGAGATTGCACTCCCGGAAGTGATAGGCGATTTCGTCGAGCGCGCGCTGCTCCCATTCCTCGGCCTGCGCGAGCCAGAATACCCGACGTTCGGAATCGCGCGCCGCGCGCTCGCGGCATAGAAATTCCTGACTACGGATTTCAACCAGCCTCATCATGCACTCACACTCCTGTCGTGTGAAGCCATTCCCCACGAAGTAACTTAGCAGAGCCCGGAACCACCCGTCTCGCCATTTCTGTGCATATCGCGACGCAGAATAGGACAGCGACGCTTCCCGTGCAGCGCGACAATTCGCACTGCAACATCAAGCGCAGATCATCAATTAGTGATCGGAAGTTGGGACGATATTCGCGAGCAAACGATCTTAACTCATGTGGCGCAACGAAGTGCGGCAATTTGTGAAGAGACGTTCTAAACATCTCACCGAATTCCGGACTCATTGTCGTCGCATGGTCTTCATGCAGCGCCGATAACAGGGGCGCGTGAACGTTACGATCGCCTGAGGCAACATGAACGACGATTTCGACTTTGAGCTGTCGCCGGACCAATGGGCAGCCCTGCGCTCACTTCGCAACCCGCTGTCGAACGGCCGTCTCAAGGCCCATCTCGTCGAAAGCCTCGTCGCACTCGGCCTCGTCGTCATCAACGACGGCGTGCCTGCCATGACGCCGATCGGACGCAAGGTACTCGTGCGCGGATCATGCCGGCTGCTGGATCTCGTGGCATGAGCGATACGTCACCGAGTGGATTCGTCAATCCACCGGAGGAGTGGCGTTCCGTACGCCCGCCGCCAGACGGACAGGAAGCGCGGAAACCAGGAATGAGCCACGGCGCCCTTATAGGCCCAGGTGCGATACTTCAGACCCTGTTCTGAGATCAGCTCCTGATAGCCGCCGTGAACCTCGGTCGCTGTCCGAATATCCTTCAATATTCCTTTGGCGCAGGCCCGATAGGTCTCGCCGCCAGTGAATTCGTCATAGTCCAGCATGCGATCCGCGAACTCGACGTTGAACGTCGGCCAGCAGGAACGCCCCTGATAGGCTGGTGCCGCAATCCTGTGGATCATCTTGTTTCTGGGATTATCGGCTGAGACCAGGAAATGAAACGTGCTGGGGATGCGAAACCGCGGCTCCGCAATGATCAGATCCGTCGTGGCCGCAAACAGCGCCCGCTCGCTCGCATCGCTCATATTCCAGAATCCACGATGCACGCTGACGAAATCAAGCGCGACCGATGAGGCCGGCGAGCTCTCCGAACCCTCCAGGGAATGCCTGATATGGCCGTCTTTGCCGAACAGGCGGAGCAGGTCCTTCTTGTACTGCGCAAGATCACGCCCGAGCAGCCGCTTCAGCTCGTTCTCGTCGACGACCCCGAGCTGCACGCCCCACACGAACGTCGTGTAGACGGAAGCATTGGTCACGAAGCGCCTGCGTTCGGCGCGGGTGTCCGTTGCGGCGGAGCGCGGTGCGTGGACGTCGCAAAGCAAATACCTGGTACCGTCGTCACTCAACGGTTCGAGCTCGCTTGCGAGCTGGAGGATCGCTCGCTTCAGGTCACCGCCATATTCGGCCAGCAACAGGCGGCCTGCATGCGCGCATTGTGACATTGCCAGGTAGGCGGCCGTCCTGTCTTCGGCAGAGATCATCTGCTGGAGACCGGCGAGAATGCCGAGCAGCGTGTCCGACGGGCGCGAGAAATAGTTCACGCCGAGGTACCGACCGCGTCCCGCCGGGACGATGGTCGTCGTGACGACACCGGCGCGAACCGCCTCCAGCAACAAACGGACGCTCTTTTCGAGCAACCGAACCCGCCGCACCGCATCCTGCGGATCCATGATGGTTTCGGGGTCGAGAACGTCGGGATAGAACCACGCGAAGTCTCGCGGATAATAGGCGGAGGCGTGCGGGGCGCCTGTGACGAGGAAAGCCTCGGTCACCGAGAACGCGCTGTCCATCGAGTGCCGATAGAGGTCCTCGATAGCCGACAACGAATGATGCGACTTTCTCAGGAACCGGTCGCCGAGAAAATTGACCGCCTGAAGAGCGTTGGCGACAAGGGTCGCAACCCCGCCCTGGTAAAACCGGTTTCCGCGATGTGACGGCAGGGGAATGTTGGTTTTCATGTGCACCTGATGTCGCGCGATCCCGGCATTGGCCGGTCACCATTCCAAGTGTGACTGATTCGTGTCTCGCCACGATGACGACCGGGGGCCGGCTGTTCAGCTCGCGGTGGCGCGGCTCTCCCGTGTCTGAAAATTCTCGATCAGCCGCAGCAGCACCCGCGCGCCGGCATCGGCATCGGCGAGCTCGACATGTTCATCCGGGTGATGGCTGATACCGCCGCGGCAGCGGACGAAGATCATGCCGACATCGGCAATGTCAATCATCGCCATGCCGTCGTGCCCTGCCCCGCTCGGCAGCTCGAACACCGAGAAGCCTTCGGCTTCGATCGCCTGCGCGATCTGCTCCTTGAGCCACGGCGCGCAAGGCGCGGTGCGGTTCTGGTGGGTGACGTCAAGCTGAAGGGCCAGCTGCCGGCGCTCGGCGATCGCCTCGATCCGGCGGACGATATCGGCCACCGCACGCTTGCGGTGCATGTCGGTGGGAGCGCGCATATCGATGGTGAAGGATACTTCGCCCGGAATGACGTTGGTCGCGCCGGGCCGCGCCTGGATGTAGCCGACGGTGCCGACCAGGCCGCCCTCGTCGGTGCGACAGAATTGCTCGATCGCACCGATGCATTCGGCCGCCCCGGCGAGCGCGTCGCGCCGAAGCTCCATCGGTACGGTGCCGGCGTGACCGGCCATGCCCGTCAGCCGCGCGGCGAGCCGTGTGGCGCCGGCAATCGCGGTGACCACTCCCACGGGCAGGTTCTGCGCTTCCAGCACCGGCCCCTGCTCGATGTGCAATTCGAGGTAGGCAAGCAGCTCACGCCGCGCTCGCGCGGCCGCGCCGATATGGTCGGGGTCGAGCCCGAACTGCACGAGCGCATCGCGCATCGACACGCCATCGCGATCGCGCGTGCTCAGCACACTCTCGTCAAAGGTGCCGGCCACCGCACGGCTGCCGAGCAAGGTCGAAGCGAAGCGCACGCCCTCCTCATCGGCAAAACCGACCACCTCGATCGCAAACGGCAGGCGCCTGCCGCGGCGGTTGAGATCGGCAATGCAAGAGATCGCGGTGATCACCCCCAGCGGTCCATCCCATTTGCCGGCATCGCGCACGGTGTCGTAGTGCGAGCCGAGCATCAGGCAGGGAGCACCCGGCCGGTCGCCTTCGTAGCGGCCGCAGACGTTGCCGATCGCATCGAGGCGCGCGCTCATGCCGGCTTCACGCATCCAGCCCAGGATGAGGTCCGCCGCCTCGCGCAACTCCTTGGTGAGATAGATGCGGGTGAGTTTGTCACCCTCTTCCGAGATCGCGGCCAGATCGTTGATCCGACGCACGATCACTTCGCCGAGCGATGCATTTTGAACGGCGTTAGCGGACCCCATCTCGACAAATTTCCTCTTCTCTGGACCGCGGCGGCGGCTGTCCCGGCGATCGGTACGAGTTCGGTGCCAGCAAATCACGCACCGGCGCCTGCCCCAACAAGCGCGTGATTAGCATGAATGGGGGTACGCGCCACGCTGCCTCGCACCGGTCATGCGCGCGGGAGCCCCAACGCGTGCAATTGGGTCTGGCATCTTTTCCCAATCAGGGATCTAATGGGCCGCATTATCGATATTTTTCAATCGGTTATCCGGGAAATGCCGTCGTCAGCAATCGTCCGGCTGGCTGGTGATGTTTCACAGCAAATTGTGTATGAAGCACGGATCAGCGAAGCCGACATTCATCGTGGTCGGCCGGCGCAATGGCGGGCATTGACCGCGGAGTAGCGATGGACGCTGCGTCCGAACGTGACGAACACTTCCTGCGCCTGTCGTTCGCGGTCGCCCGCCGCTCGCTTAGCCATGGCAATCATCCCTTCGGCTGCATCGTTGTCGCGGCCGACGGCCCAGGTTCTCATCGAGAGCGAGAATGGCTACTTGCCGGATCATGACGGCACCGCGCATGCCGAACGTCTCGCGGCCACCCAGGCCTGCCGCACGCTCGGGCGCGAAGTGCTGGCGAAGGCCACGCTCTATTCGTCGGCCGAGCCCTGCGCGATGTGTGCCGGCGCGATCTACTGGGCCGGCATCGGCCGCGTCGTCTTTGGCCTCAGCGAGCGTCGCCTGCGCGGCCTCACCGGCAACCATCCGGAGAACCCGACCCTCGACCTGCCGTGCCGCGAGGTCTTTGCCAGCGGCCAGCGCCCGACAGAGGTCATCGGCCCCCTGCTCGAAAAGGAGGCTGAAGCACTGCACGACGGCGCTTGGACGAAGTAGCAGCACATCCAGAGGGAGATGACGCCGTTTTTCTGATCGCGCCCGATGTGATGCCGAGTTGGAGCAGCTGTCGCGACCTGGTCGCTCAGCACGGTTGACGACCCGCTGGCCGATCGCCCGCCGAAACGTTGAGCAAGGGATGATGCTTTTTCACATCTTACAGCGCGGTTCAAACTGGCCCAGTATCGAGACACTTCACGCATGCAAGCGCATCAGCGAATGTTAGATCCGACGCCCAACGGCCAGCATTCCGGCGATTCCCCGCTCCTGAGGACGATCGGCCTCACCAAGCGTTATGGCGATTTCCTCGCCAACGACGCCATCGACATCGACATCTGGCCGAGTGAAATTCACGCGCTGCTCGGCGAGAACGGCGCCGGCAAGTCGACGCTGGTCAAAGCCATCTACGGGCTGATCCAGCCCAGCGCCGGCGAGATTCGTTGGCAGGGGCAACGAATCGTGCTTTCCGGTCCCTCGGAAGCACGCTGCCTCGGCATCGGTATGGTGTTCCAGCATTTCTCGCTGTTCGACAATCTGACCGTCGCCGAGAACGTCGCGCTCGGCCTCGACGGCAAAGAGTCCTTCAAGGACATGTCGGCGCGGCTGGAGCAGGTGTCGAAGACCTATGGACTGCCCCTCGATCCCAGGCGCGAAGTCTGGCAACTGTCCGTCGGCGAGCGCCAGCGCATCGAGATCGTCCGCGCCTTGATGCAGGATCCGAAATTCCTGATCCTGGACGAGCCCACCGCGGTGCTGACGCCGCAGGAGGCAGATCAGCTCTTCATCGTGCTGGAGCGGCTCAAGGCCGAGGGCCGCGCCATCCTCTATATCAGCCACAAGCTGGAGGAGGTGAAGCGCCTCTGTGACACCGCGACGATCCTGCGCGGCGGCAGGAAGGTCGAGACCTGCAACCCGCGGCGCGAGACCGCAGCCTCGCTCGCGCGGATGATGGTCGGCGGTGAGATCAAGGAGGTGAAGGCCGCATCCGGCCGCAAGACCACGGTGCCGCGGCTCGTGGTCGACGATCTTTCGCTGGCCCCCGCAGACGCGCATGGTGTGCGGCTCGAGCACATCTCGTTCGAACTGAAGGGCGGCGAGATCCTCGGCATCGCCGGGGTCGCCGGCAACGGCCAGGACGAACTGTTCGCCGCGCTCTCCGGCGAGCGCCTCGCGAAGGACCCTGGCACGGTGGTGATCGAAGGCATCGCCGCCGGCCATCTCTCGATCACCCAGCGGCGCAGGCTGGGCGCCGCTTTCGTACCCGAGGAGCGGCTCGGCCACGGCACCGCGCCCCGCATGAAGCTGTCGGAGAACGCACTGCTCACCGGGCACGCCGCCAGCGGCATGGTCCGCCGTGGCTTCATCGACACCGCAGCCACGCTGAAGGCGGTCGACCGTGCGACCGAGACGTTCGACGTCCGCAAGGCCAAACGCGATCCGGAAGCCGCGAGCCTGTCCGGCGGCAATCTGCAGAAGTTCATCGTGGGACGCGAGATCCTGCGCTCCCCCGCGGTGCTGGTGGTGAACCAGCCGACCTGGGGCGTCGATGCCGGCGCCGCCGCCGTCATCCGGCAGGCGCTGCTCGATCTCGCAACCGCCGGCGCCGCCGTCCTCGTGACCAGCCAGGATCTCGACGAGCTTGCGGAGATCGCCGACCGCATCGCCGTGATGTTCCACGGCAGGCTCTCCGCTCCGCTCGCAGCCAGCGAAGCGAGCCGCGAAAAGCTCGGCCTCCTGATGGGCGGCAGCAGCCTGGAACCGAAGGAGGCCGCTCATGCAGCTGGTGCTTGAGAAGCGCGTCGAGCGCTCCGGCACGATCGCGCTGGTATCCCCACTGATCGCGGTCGGCCTCACGATCCTGACCATGGTCATCCTGTTCGCGATACTGGGCAAGAATCCGCTGCTCGCCCTACACGCCTATTTCATTGCACCCTTGACCGACGGCTATTCGCTCCAGGAGATCGCGGTGAAGGCAACGCCGCTGGTGATGATCGCGATCGGGCTGTCGCTCTGCTATCTCGCCAATGCCTGGAACATCGGTGCCGAGGGACAATTCCTGATCGGCGCGGTCGCCGGAAGCTGGGTTGCGGTGAAGACGCAAGGCACCGACGCCGGCGCCTGGGTGCTGCCGGCCATGCTCGTCCTCGCCGCCGCAGCGGGCGCGCTCTATGCGCTGATCCCGGCGATCTGCAAAGTCAAGTTCGGCGCCAGCGAGATCCTGACCAGCCTGATGCTGGTCTATGTCGCCGACCTCTTCCTCGACTATCTCGTGCGCGGTCCATGGCGCGACCCGCAGGGCTTCAATTTTCCGACCACGGCGGAATTCGATCCGGTGGCGACAGTCCCCCTGCTGATCGAGGGCGGCCGGCTGCATCTCGGCTCGATCATCGCCCTGCTCGTCGTGGCAGCAGCGGCGATCCTGCTCGGGCGTACCATTAAAGGCTTTGAGATCCGCGTGGTTGGAGCTGCGCCCCGTGCGGCGCGGTTCGGCGGCTTCAATGCCAATCAGCTGATCATCCTGACCTTCGCGGTATCAGGCGCCCTGGCGGGCCTCGCCGGGATCATCGAGGTTGCAGGTCCGATCGGGCATCTCCAGCCCGGCATCTCGCCTGGTTACGGCTTTACCGCGATCATCGTGGCCTTCCTCGGCCGTCTGAACCCAGTTGGAATACTCATTGCAGGCCTATTCCTGGCATTGACCTTTATCGGCGGCGAACAGGCGCAAATCGCGATGAAGATCCCGTTGGACGTCACCAAGGTCTTTCAGGGCATTCTGCTGTTCTACGTGCTCGCCTGCGATTCCCTCATCCTCTACCGCTTCAAGTTGGTCTTCCCGAACCGACAGGTGTCTCGTGGAGCTGGTTGAAGCCATCATCCTCGCGGTGCTCGCCGCGTCGACGCCGCTGCTGATCGCGGCGACCGGCGAACTCGTGACCGAGCGCTCCGGCGTGCTCAATCTCGGCGTCGAGGGCATGATGATCGTCGGCGCGGCCTGCGGCTTTGCCGGCGCCTGGCTGACCGGATCGGTCTTCATCGGCGCGCTGTTCGGCGTGGTCGCGGGCGCGCTGATGTCGCTCGTCTTCGCGCTGATGGCGCTCGGGCTTGCCGTCAACCAGGTTGCGACCGGGCTCGCGCTGACCATCCTCGGCGTCGGGCTCTCCGGCCTGATCGGCGCCGGCTTCGTCGGCGAGCGCATCACGCCGGCAATGCACCTCTATATTCCCGTCCTGACGGACATTCCGCTGATCGGCCGCGTGCTGTTCGGCGAGGACGGCTTCGTCTATTTCTCGGTCGCACTGATCGCCGGCGTCTGGTGGTTCCTGTACCGCACGCGGGCGGGGTTGATCCTGCGCGCTTGCGGCGACAATCATGTCTCCGCACATGCGCTTGGCTATCCCGTGCTGCGCATCCGCACCTTCGCCGTGATGTTCGGCGGTGCCTGCGCCGGCCTTGCGGGCGCCTATCTGCCGCTCGCCTACACGCCGTTCTTCATTCCCGGCATGACCGCCGGCCGCGGATGGATCGCCTTGGCGCTGGTGGTGTTCTCGTCCTGGCGGCCGGGCAGACTCGTGGTCGGCGCCTATCTCTTCGGCGCCGTGACGATCCTGCAGCTGCACGCGCAAGGCTGGGGCGTCGGCATTCCCTCGCAATTTATGTCGGCACTGCCTTATCTCGCAACCGTTATCGTCCTGGTCCTGCTCTCCCGCGCACGCAGCGGCGGCTCGACCGCGCCGGCCGCACTCGGCACGGTGTTCGTGCCTGATCGTTGAATTATTCTCCGCGGCGTGCGCGGCGGGGCGCGTGTTGCGGATCGTGGCTTGCCCCTGATGTTGGAGATTGATGATGCGGAAATCACTTCTTGCCCTGACTGCGGGGCTCTTGCTTGCCGGCAGCCTCGGTGCAGCCTCCGCCGCCGACAAGCTGAAGGTCGGCTTCGTCTATGTGGGTCCGATCGGAGACCTCGGCTGGACCTATCAGCACGACCTCGGTCGTCAGGCGCTGGTGAAGGAACTGGGCGACAAGATCGAGACCACATACCTCGAGAACGTGCCCGAAGGCCCCGACGCCGAGCGTTCGATCGAGCAGCTGGTCCGCGCCGGCAACAAGCTGATCTTCACGACGTCCTTCGGCTACATGGACTCGACGCTGAAGGTCGCCAAGAAATACCCGAACGTGCATTTCGAGCACGCCACCGGTTACAAGCGCAACCCGAACATGTCGACCTATTCGGCGAAATGGTATCAGGGCCGCTACATTCAAGGCCTGATCGCAGCGAAGATGTCGAAGTCGGGCGTGCTCGGCTACATCGGCTCGTTCCCGATTCCGGAGGTCGTCTCCGGCATCAACGCGACGATGCTGGCGGCGCAGACCATCAACCCGAACATCAAGGTCAAGATCATCTGGGCCAACACCTGGTTCGATCCCGGCAAGGAAGCCGACGCCGCCAAGGCGCTGATCGACCAGGGCGCCGACATCATCATGCAGCACACGGATTCGCCCGCCGCCATGCAGATCGCCAGCGAACGCGGCAAGCTCGCCTTCGGCCAGGATTCCGAGATGATCAAGTTCGGGCCCAAGACCCAGCTCACCTCGATCCTGGATACCTGGGGCCCCTACTACATCGAGCGCGTCAAGGCCGAGCTCGCCGGAACCTGGAAGTCCGAAAACACCTGGGGCGGCCTCGACAGCCACATGTTCGCGATGGCGCCCTACACCAACATGCCGGACGATGTGAAAAAGATGGCCGAGGATGCCCAGGCCGCGATCACTGCGGGCAAGCTGCATCCGTTCAAATGCCCGATCGTTGGGCAGGACGGCAAGCCGGTCGAGTGCAAGGGCGGCGATCACCTCGACGACGGCCAGATCCTTGGCATGAATTTCTACGTGAAAGGCATCGACGACAAACTGCCGGGCAAGTAGCACGCTTCTTGCATTCCCCAATTCACCTGCTCCTCCCGGAGGAGGTTCGGAGGGGGTGGCCAGAAGCACCCGGCACTTGTGGCTGCCCCCTCTTTCCACCTTGCTTGGCCTATCCAGCCCGCATGGCCCGCGCTGCGGAACCGTGGCGGCGGATGAGGTCTGCCACGTCCAGGCCCGGAATCGCGCCGTCGATCACCGTCCATTTTCCGGCCACCATCACCCGGTCGGCCCGATGCGCCCCGCACAGCACCAAGGCAGCCAGCGGATCGCCGTGGCCGGAAAAGCGCAGCTCGTCGAGCCTGAACAGAGCGAGATCGGCGGCCTTGCCGACGGCGATCTCACCGAGTTCCGGCCGCCCGACACAGGCCGCCGAACCCTTGGTCGCCCAGCGCAGCGCATCCTTGTGACTGACTTTCGTCACCCCGTAGCGGGCCCGTTGCAGCAGGAAAGCGGCGCGTACCTCCTGCATCAGGTTTGAGCCGTCGTTCGACGCCGAGCCGTCGACGCCGATCCCGATCCCGACGCCGGCCTCCTCCATCTCGCAGACGGGACAGCAGCCGGACGCCAGCAGCTGGTTGCTGCAGGCGCAATGGCTGACGGTCGTCTTCGCCTGGCCGAGCCGCTTGATCTCATCGGCGTTGAAGAAGATTCCATGGGCGAGCCAGGTTCGCGCATTGAGCCAGCCGCATTGCTCGAGATAGTCGAGCGGGCGGCAACCATACATCTGCTGACAGAATTTGTTCTCGTCCTCGGTCTCGGCGAGGTGCGTATGCAGGCGCACGTCGAGCGTGTCGGCGAGATCGGCGGTCGCGCGCATCAGCGAAGTCGTCACCGAGAACGGCGAGCACGGCGCGAGCGCGATCTGCACCATCGCATCCGCGCCGCGCTGGTGATGCTTGGCGACCACGCGCGCGCTGTCGGCGAGGATCGTATCCTCGTCCTGCACGACGCTGTCAGGCGGCAGGCCGCCGTCGCGCTGCAACAGGTTCATCGAGCCTCGGGTCAGCAGCACCCGCACCCCCAGTCGCTGTGCCACCGCCACCTCGATGTCGACGGCGTCCTCGAGCCCTGCCGGGAAAACATAGTGGTGATCGGTCGTGGTGGTGCAGCCGGAGAGCAGCAGCTCGGACATCGCCACCGTGACGCCGAGCTCGAGCGCCTCAGGCGTGAGCCTCGCCCAGACCGGATAGAGCGCCTGGAGCCAGGGAAACAGCTGCCGGTCCATTGCAGCCGGCAGCGCCCGCGTCAGCGTCTGGTAGAAATGATGATGGGTATTGATCAGGCCCGGCAGCACGACGTGCTCGCCTGCATCGAACACTGCGACATCCGCGGTTGCAGGCGCACCGCCGGCCGGCACCAGCTCGACGATCAGGCCGTCCTTCACCACGATGCCGCGTTCGGCACCGTCGGCAAGGATGGCGAGGGGATCCCTGATCCAGATGGGCTTCGCATCGCTCATGATCCTGCTTCTCCACACGCCGAATGACGACCGGCCTGCAAGGGGAACGCCAGTCCGAACACGGTATTGCTACGACTTGTTTGTTGCGGCTTGGCTCCGGTCTTGCAAGACTCGTCTGCACGATTCACCCCGGGCGGAAGCGCTGGCGCAGCCATGGATTTGAATACCATCACGACGGTGGCCCACCCGCAAACGCGTGCGCAACTGCCTGCCTGGACGACAGGTGATGCCTGGCTTGCGGGGGGTACCTGGCTGTACTCGGAGCCGCAGGTCCACCTGAGGCGACTGATCGATCTCACCGATCTGAGATGGCCGGCGCTGACGATCACGGACAGCCATCTCTCCATTGCCGCCACCTGCACGGTTGCCCAGCTGGACGGTCTATCCTGCCCGCCCGACTGGCTCGCAGCGCCATTGATCGGCCGGTGTTGCCGGGCCTTCCTCGCCTCCTTCAAGATCTGGAAGACAGCCACGGTCGGCGGCAATCTCTGCATGTCGCTGCCGGCGGGGCCGATGATCTCGCTCACATCGGCGCTCGACGGCGTCTGCACCATCTGGAAGGCCGGGGGCGGCGAGCAGAACATTCCCGTCGTCGATTTCGTCACCGGCAACCAGAGCAACCGTCTCATGCCCGGCGACCTGCTGCGCCAGATCGATATCCCGATTGCGGCACTGCGCCGTCGCGCGGCCTTTCGCCAGATTTCGCTGGCCCCCGTCGGCCGCTCGGCAGCGCTTCTGATCGGCAGCCTCGATCCGGATGGCAGACTGACATTGACGATCACCGCATCGACGGTGCGGCCGGTGCAACTCTTCTTTGCCAAGGCGCCGGACGCCGCTGGGCTCCGCGCCGCCGTCTCGGAAGGGGTCACCGAGGAGTTGTACAACACCGACATCCACGGCAAGCCGCTCTGGCGCAAGCACATGACGCTGCGGCTCGCCGAGGAAATTCGCGGTGAGCTCCTGGGAGTAACGCGACCATGAGCTTCGAGGTCAACAGCAAGGTATTTTCTCAGGAGCCGCGCGCCGGCCAGTGCCTGCGCACGTTCCTGCGCGAGCTCGGCCATTTCGGCGTCAAAAAGGGCTGCGATGCCGGCGATTGCGGCGCCTGCACCGTGCTGCTCGACGGGGAGCCGGTGCACAGCTGCCTGATCCCGGCGTTCCGTGCCGAGGGACGCGCCGTCACCACGATTGAAGGTCTTGGCGGAGATGACGGCACGCATCCGATGCAGCAGGCCTTCCTCGATGCGCAGGGCTTTCAATGCGGCTTCTGCACCGCCGGCATGATCCTGACCTGTGCCTCGCTGAACCAGGCTCAGCGGACCGATCTCGGCGCAGCGCTGAAGGGCAATATCTGCCGCTGCACCGGTTATCGTTCGATCGAGGATGCGATCCTCGGCAAGACCAATGTCGAGGCGAGCGTCGAGGCCGGCGCCGCGTTCGGCCGTAGCCTGCCGGCGCCGGCGGGGCCAGACATCGTGCGCGGCAAGGCGCGCTACACCTTCGATACCGCCATCGACGGACTGCTGCACATCAAGCTGCTGCGTTCGCCGCATGCTCACGCCAGGATCCTCACGATCGACAGGTCGGAAGCCCTTCGCGTAGCCGGCGTGCATGCGGTGCTGACGCATGAGGATGCGCCATCCGTGCTGATGTCGACCGCCCGGCACGAGAAGGACTGGATGGACCCCGAGGAGACCCGAATCCTCGACGATATCGTGCGTTTCATCGGCCAGAAGGTCGCCGCCGTCATCGCCGAGACCGAAGGCGCCGCCGAGGAGGCATGCCGCAGGCTGAAAGTCAGCTACGAGATTCTGCCGTCGCTGAGCGATCCGGAGCAGGCGATGGAGCCGGGCGCGCCCATCATTCATCCGGACCGCACCATTGCGAACCGCGTCGCGGACGCGCAGCGCAACCTCGTCGCGGAAACACACGGCGAGTTCGGCGATGTCGCGGCCGCGCTCGCCACGTCCGCCGTGACCTACGAGGCCACTTTCCACAGTCACCGTGTACAGCATGCAGCACTGGAGACCCATGGTGGCCTCGCATGGCTCGATGACGCAGGCGTGCTCAATGTCCGCACCTCGACGCAGGTCCCATTCCTGACCCGGCGCGCGCTGTCGGACATTTTCCAGCTTCCCATGGACAAGGTCCGCGTATTCTGCGAGCGCGTCGGCGGCGGCTTCGGCGGCAAGCAGGAGATGTTCGTCGAGGACATCCTGGCGCTTGCTGCGCTGAGGACCGGGCGGCCCGTGAAACTGGAGCTCACCCGCGAGGAGCAGTTCATCGCGACCTCGACGCGGCATCCGATGCGTGTCCACATCAAGGCGGGCGCCGATGCCGACGGCAAGCTCACCGCGCTCCAGCTCGACGTGCTCTCCAACACCGGCGCCTACGGCAATCATGCCGGCCCCGTGATGTTCCACGCTCTGGGCGAGTCCGTCAGTGTCTACAATTGTCCGAACAAGCGGGTGGACGGCGTCGCCGTCTATACCAACACCGTGCCGGCGGGCGCGTTTCGCGGCTATGGCCTGCCGCAGACACTGATCGCGGTGGAGGCCGCGATCGACGAGCTGGCCAGGCAACTCGGCATCAGTCCATACGAGATGCGCCGGCGCAATATCGTGAGGCCTGGCGATCCCATGCTGTCGCCGCCGCCGTCCGAATATCACGACGTGCTCTACGGATCCTACGGGCTCGACCAGTGCCTCGACCTCGTCGAGCGCGCAATGCAGGCTGATGGCCCGCAGCCGGACCTGTCGCCGGAATGGCTGATCGGCGACGGCATCGCGCTGGCCATGATCGATACGGCGCCACCGGCCGGCCACATCGCCGACGCGACGATCGCACTCAACGACGACGGCGGCTTCGACCTCACCGTCGGCACGGCCGAGTTCGGCAACGGCACCAGCACCGTGCATCTCCAGATTGCCGCGACCACGCTGGCGACCACGGTCGGAAGAATCCGCCTGCGCCAGTCCGACACCGCCCTTGGCGGCCACGACACCGGCGCCTATGGCAGCGCCGGCACTTTCGTCGCGGGCAAGGCGACGCATGCGGCGGCCGTGCAGCTTGCGACCGAGCTGAAGGCGGCGGCCGCCGGCGCGTGGCTGTGCGACGTGAAAACCTGCGTGCTCGATGGGGACTCCGTCGTCAGCGGCGTACGGCGCATGCCCTATACGGAGCTTGCAAAGCTCGCGCACGACCGCGGACGGCCGTTCGCAGGCACCGGCAATTCCACCGGCACGCCGCGTTCGGTCGGCTTCAACGTGCAGGGTTTTCGTGTCGCCGTGAACAAGGGCACCGGCGAGATCAGGATTCTCAGGAGCGTGCACGCCGCCGACGCGGGCATCGTCGCCAATCCCACGCAATGCCGCGGTCAGGTCGAAGGCGGCGTGGCGCAGGCGCTCGGCGCTGCGCTTTACGAGGAGATGGTGATCGATGCGAACGGCCGCGTCATCAACCCGAAATTTCGCGACTACCACCTGCCCTCTTTCGCCGACGTTCCACGCACGGAGGTGTTCTTCGCCGAGACGTCCGACACGATCGGACCGCTCGGCGCAAAGTCGATGAGCGAGAGCCCGTACAATCCGGTCGCCGCCGCGCTCGGCAACGCGATTGCGGATGCCACCGGCATCCGCTTCACCGCACCGCCCTTCAAGCCGGATCGGCTGTTTCCGGTGCTGCACGACAAGTTTGGCGGCTAGAGTGGGTTCACCTCTCGCCGTAGCGGAGAGGTGAACCAGCCCGCCCGACCGACGTGCTTTAGCTGCCGCGATAGGTCGAATAGCTCCAGGGCGTGACCAGCAGCGGCACGTGGTAATGGCTTTCCGGCTCGCTGATCGCAAAGCGCAGCGGGATCTCGTCGAGAAACGGCGGATCGGACAGCGGCACATTGCGCTCGGCGTAATATTTGGCAACGCGGAATCTGAGCTCGTAGCGGCCGATCGGCAGCGGGCGACCGCCTATCAGCGGCTGGTCGGTGCGCCCGTCGGCATTGGTCACCGCGCGCGCGATGACGCGGCTCTCGCCAAGGCTCGCGAGCTCCACGAGCTCGATCGAAACGCCCGGCGCAGGCTTGCCAATGTGATTGTCCAGCACATGGGTCGACAGTCGGCCGTGCACCTTCAGCCTGTCATCGGCCATGACGAGCTGATCCAGCCGCAGTGCGGAGATGCGGCCAATTTCCTCGATCGCACGTCGCGTCTCGGTCTTGGCGATATTGAGCAGTCGCGTCTCGAAGTCGCGCAGCACGGAATCCCTGGTGTGACGGCGCACGCAGACGATATAGGGAAAGCCGAACTTGTCGCGATAGGCGTTGTTGGCACGCTCGAACGCCGCATATTCGGCCTCCGACAGCCGGTCGAGCCCGGCGCTGTTCTGCTCGTCGGTCGATTCCGCGGTGAGGCCGGCGGCGCGCTGCGTCTTGTTGGCGAGATCGGGATGCGCCCGGATCAGCGCGAGCTGAACATCAGGCTCGGCGCTCTGGATCGCCGCCATCAGCGCGGCGTGCAGCTGATTGATGCCGGCAAACGGCCGCTTTGCCGCGAGCTGCTCGGCGATCCATGGCGAATATTCGACGACGTTGGCGAGCGCCGCGACGAAGTCGGCCGTGCTTGCAGTATTGAGGTCGGCCAGCGCAATCTGCGACATCATCTCATCCGATCTCGAATGCGTCGGCGGCAAGATGGCCGTGCTTCTCGTGCCAGTGCTGCGCGATCTGCAGCCGCGTCGGCACCCAGACGCGCTCGTGCTTGCCGATATAGTCGAGGAAGCGGATCAAGCCCGCTGCGCGTCCGGGCCGGCCGGCGAGGCGGCAGTGCAGGCCCACCGACATCATCTTCGGAGCGGTTTCGCCTTCCGCATAGAGCACGTCGAAGGCGTCCTTCAGATAGGTGTAGAACTGCTCGCCTTCGGCAAACCCTTGCGGGTTGATGAAGCGCATGTCGTTGGCATCCAGCGTATACGGAATGATGAGTTGCTTGCCGCCCGGACCCTTCACCCAATAGGGCAGATCGTCGGCATAGGAGTCGCAGAGATAGAGGAAGCCGCCCTCCTCCATCAACAGACGGTTGGTGTTGATCGAGGAGCGCCCGGTGTACCAGCCGAGCGGCCGCGAGCCGGTCGCCTCGATATGGACGCGGATCGCTTCGGCGATCTCGGCGCGCTCCTGCGCTTCCGTCATGTCCTTGTGCTCGATCCACTTCAGGCTGTGGCTCGCGATGTCCCAGCCTGCCTCCTTCATCGCCGCGACGATCTCGGGATTGCGCTTGAGCGCAGTAGCGACGCCGAACACGGTGGTCGGCCAGTTGCGCGCGGTGAACATCCGCCACAGCCGCCAGAAGCCGGCGCGCGAGCCATATTCGAACATCGATTCGATGTTGGCATGGCGCTGGCCCGGCCAGGGCTGCGCACCGAGCACGTCGGACAGAAACGCTTCCGAGGCGCGGTCGCCGTGCAGGATGTTGTTCTCGCCGCCCTCCTCGAAATTGACGACGAACTGCACCGCGACCCGCGCGTTGCCGGGCCATTGCGGATGCGGCGGATTGCGGCCGTAGCCGCGGAGATCGCGCGGGTAGCGGGGCTCAGTCACTCAGACTTCCTCGAAGCGGATCGGCAGCGCGCCCTTCCACAGCACGCTCTTGCCCAGTGTCGCCAGATTCTCCAGGCCCGAGGTCAGCGTGATGAAATGGTTGCCGGCGAGCTGGCCCATCTTGCTCGCGAAATGCACGCCGCCATAGGCGAGCAGGATCTCGGTCTCGCTGATGCCGCCGGGATAGAGGATGATCTGGCCGGGCGCGGGATAGGAGGTGTGGTTCTCGTAGCCCACGCCGAAGTCGAGGTCGCCGAGCGGCATCCACACGGCCTCGCCGCTCCAGCGCACATGGATGATATGGCTTTCGAACGGCAGCGCCTTGCGGAAGGCGGCGACGGTCTTGGGCGCCGCCTGCTCCTCGAAACGGGCATCGAAGGTGAAATCGCCGGCGCGGATAACGAGTTTGCTCATCTCATCTCTCTGGATCGGGGGCGATGCGCCCCGCGGGAAACTTGCAGCAAAAAGCACTCCATCGGGCTTCGCGCAAGGGCACGGGAGGCTCTCGTATGAGTTGGGCACGCCACCCGGCCTGCCCGATCGCCTGAAAGCTCGTTGCCATTGAACCGGATTGCGGGAGGTGAGTCCACCGGCGGAATTGCCCGGCAAACGGGCGCCGGCTCGCCGGCGCAAGCTGCAATGCGTGGAGCGTTGCGGCGCAGAGCCGGGCCCAGGCCACGCGGCATTGTGGATTGATGGGCCCGCTCCGCAGAACTCGTAGGATGAGCGCAGCGAAACCCATCACGCATCCTCCGCGCTGAAGCATGATGGGTTTCGCAAGGGCTCTACCCATCCTACGGCATGGCAGACATGCCTTCGCGTTCTCGCGGCTCATTCCGCCCGAGCTTTGCTTCGTCGCTCACCCTCTCGAGCCAAGAGGGCGCAGGGAAGACCGGGTGCTGACCTCGCACCCGCGGTCCGCTGCGCGAAAATGTAGCGCAAAGAGACCGCACAGCAGCATACAGGTGGTGCCAATCACTCGGCCTTCCCTGCGCGATGGTCGGACGGCTTATGCCGTGCTCTCCCGGGAGCCGAGTTCGTTCTGGCCTCCCTCCTCCTTGCGAAATTCACCGGCGCCGCGCCGGTTGACACGACTGCCGCATTCGCAAGGGCTTGACCGTAGCAACGACGGCCAGGACCACACGGTTTTGCCGTACGCACGGCCCGCCATTTCGCCGCAGTTTTCCCGGCCCTGTCGACGGAGCCGGAAACTTACAGGCGAGACGAAGCCTGGCAGCGCCGCTCGTCCGCACGCAGCTTCGGGCTCACGGAGAGCAATCCGCCCTGCCCTTCACCTCTCGTGCACGACGCTGCCGCGTCCACCGCAAGCCCGGCTCGCGACAGTGACGACCTCACAATCGCCCCTCAAGAATGAGCCGGGATGGGCGACACATACGCCAATTCCGAATTTCGGTAAAGTGGAATATTTTCGCGCGATAGGATTGACAGAGTAGCAAAACAGCCCGATCGCCAGCGAAGCCCATTAAAGCGTGATGGGATGAGGCTTGATCGCTGCAACGACGGAGGTGCACTCCCTCTCCCGCAAGCAAGCGGGAGAGGTGAACGACGCCAAAATCAAAAAGGGGCGGCGCAAAGCACCGCCCCTTGGCGAACGCGACCGCTCAATACGGCGCGTAACCATAGCCCGGACCGTAATAATTGGGACCGCCGCCGTAGTAACCCGGACCGCCGTAATAGCCCGGGCCGCCATAGTAAGGACGCGGGCCATAATAGTAGCGGTTCTCATAGTACTCGCGGCGGCGGCTCTCGGCGATCGCGCCTCCGATCAGACCTGCCGCCATGCCCATGAAGGCGAGACCTGCGGCGTTCGGCCCGCGTCGGTGGTAATGGCGACGCCGGGCTGCGCTGAAATCAGTGACGTCAGACGCGCCCTGGCCGGCGACGGCCGCCTTCGCGGCCGGTGTCCCGGCCGAGGCGGCCGTGGACGGGGATGCGGAGGCCGCGATCAGGGCGAGGCTTGCGAACGCGGCCACGACCGTGTTGCGGCCGGCTGCGGAAATCATCGGTCCAATACTCATTTCGACCTTCCTCTGTTCTCGCCAAAAAGACATAAGCAAACCCTCTACAACGCGCAAACCATTGAAATAGTTTCATGATCGCGGCGATCTGCCACGCTTTGAACGATTGTAAACCGAACGATCAGGTCCAGCTTGAACCATCCAACCTGAGCGGTTAATGAACAGCCGCGCCGTTTCTCGGTCGCCGTAAGCGTTTCACGTGAACCAACGCATCAACCGACGCCGTCGGGATCGATGCAATTTTCAAGGTTCAACGTAATCGACGCGTCCTTTTCCTCGAAAGAAGTTCAGATGATTGCGGTTCGCAAACTGCCGGCGCGCTATGCGCCGATCGTCATGCCATTCGTGCTGTCCATCCTCATGACCGCGGTGGTCTCGGTCATATCGACGCTGCGAAGCCTCGGCGCAACACCGGCGTTCCTGGCGACCTGGCCAGGCGCCTGGGCGCTGTCCTGGCTCGTGGCGTTTCCGACGCTGCTTATGGTCCTGCCACTGGTCCGCCGGATCGTGGCCTGCCTTGTCGCAGCGCCACCCGGCCGATAGCCGATCCTTACGAGAGCGCCCCAAGCACGCCCCTTGTCGCCTTGTCGATCTCCTCGACATAGCGGCGGCGGGCGAAGCTCTCGGTGAGGAAGCCGACCACCTTGCGGCTGTCGGTGGAATCGACCACCGCCAGCATCTCGGCCTCGGCCTCGTCGAACACCGCCATCGCCGATTTCACGTTCATTTCCGGGATCAGCACGATGTCGATCAGGCGGGCGAGCTCGATCACCTGGATGTCGTCCGCGATGCTGTCGAGATCATTGGAGAACAGGTCAGGCAGCATGACGAGCCCGACATATTCGTCCGCATTGTTGACGATCACGATTCCGGGCCGCGAGCCCAGCGCGAACTCGCGGCGGACCGCTGCGATCGTCGTGGTCGACGGCACCTTGCCGACGTCGGAGCGCATCAGCCGTTCGACCGTGAGGTTGCGCAGCCAGCCGACGTCGTTGGCGCTGCGGATGGTCTCGCCGCGCAGATGCAGCCGCCAGGTCGAAAAGGAGTGGCCGAACATAAAGCGGACGCAGATCGAGGTGACGATGCAGCCGGCGAGCACCACGGCGGTGACGTCGACATTGCGGGTCATCTCGAGCACGAGGAACGACATCGTCAGGGGACCGCCGACGATGGCGACACCGAGCGTCGCCATGCCCGTCAGCATCGCCACCAGCGGATCGATCGCGAAGTTCGGGCTGATCAGGAGCAGCACCGCGGCAAAGAACTTTCCGATCAGGCTGCCGACGAACAGCGAGGCGAAGAACAGGCCACCGCGGAAACCCGAGGCGAGCGAGATCAGGCAGGCCGTCACCTTCAAGGCGATGACCAGCGCGATCAGGCCGATCGTCATCTCGTGAAAGAGATCGAGCACCATGGCGCCGTGGCCGGCTGCCAGCACCTGCGGCGTGATGATCGCGAAGCCGCCGACGATGAGGCCGCCGATCACCGGACGCAGCCAGACCGGCATCCAGGCGAACAGGCGCTCGAACATCGGCGAGGAGCGCATCACGGCGATGCCGACGCCGCTGGTGATGAGGGCGAGCCCGATCAGTGCCAGGTACTGCTCGACGCCGACGGCGCTGACCTTCGGGATCTCCAGCGAATAGGGTGCACCGCCCAGCCATTGCGCGGTCAGGGCGCCCGCCAGCGAGGCCGCCAGGATCGGCGCGGCGCTGCCGACCGAATAGACGCCGACGATCAGCTCGCAGGCATAGAAGGCGCCGGTGATCGGCGCGCCGAACGCCGCCGCGATCGCGGCCGCCGCGCCGCAACCGACCATCAGGCGCAGATCGTTGCGGCGAAGATTGAAGAACTTGCCGAGCAGCGAAGCGATTCCCGAGCCGATCTGGGTATAGCCGGCCTCGAGGCCGACCGAGGCGCCGCAGCCGTTGGAGATCAGCGTCTGGCTCGACACCACCACGCTGTCGCGCATCGACAGATTGCCGCCGCGTAGCGCATTGGCCTCGATCGGGTCCACCGCGTTCGAGATCTTCATGCGCCGCCGCGACCATTCCATGATGCCGAGCGAGAGCCCTCCGAGCGCAGGTGCGATCAGCGCCGCCCACGGGCTGACGCTCTCGTGAGCCGACAGGTGAACATCAATGGGAATGCCGTAGATTACCACATGCGCGAGCTGGGCAATCTGGGCCATCAACGTCACGACCGAGCCCGCGAGCGTGCCGATCACGAGCGCAAGCGGGATCAGGTAGAACTCGTTGCTGCGCAGCAGGGCGCGCAGCCGAACCATGGTACGGTTCGTCCCCTTGCGATCGACGAGATGCCTGATCCGCACGAACACCCTCTGCCCGCCCCTACCGTTCCGCCAGTCCGTAGCCGGCCATGCGCTGGCGGACCCGCTCGATCTCGTCGCTAGAGAGCAGCGGCGGCCGTCCGATCTGGAGGCAGCCGTGATATTGCCGCGCCAGCGTCTCGACCTCGACGGCGAGCCACATCGCCTTGTCGAGCGTCTTGCCGATCGCGATCATGCCGTGGTGGTCGAGCAGGCAGGCAAGCCGGCCTTCCAGCGCCCGCACCGCATGTTCGGACAGCTCCGCCGTTCCGAACGTCGCATAGGGCGCGCAGCGGATGCTGTCGCCGCCGGCCGCCGCGATCATGTAGTGCACGGGCGGAATCTCCATGCCCATGATCGCCAGGATGGTGCAATAGGTCGGATGGGCGTGCACCACGGCATTGACGTCGGGCCGCGACTTCAGGATGTCGCGATGGAAGCGCCACTCGCTGGACGGTTTCTGATCGGGCGCGTGTGTGCCGTCCATGGCCATGAAGACGATCTGGTCCGGCGACATGGCGTCATAGGGCACGCTGGTCGGCGTGACCAGGAGCCCGTCCGCATGCCGGACACTGATATTGCCCGAGGTGCCCTGGTTGATGCCGAGCGCGTTCATGCGCCGGCAGGCATCGATGATGGCCTGTCTTGTGGCGAGTTCGTCTGCTCTCATCGACATCGCGATTTCCTGACGAAGGGCTTGTTAGACCGGAAGTACGTCAAAGCAATATGGCAGCGCAAGCGAAAGAGTCCCGGATCGTCTCCATCTCGGCGACGCCCCTGCCAAACCACGAAAGGGATGGAAATATGAAGGAATCTGCGGATTATCGCGGCCCAATGGCAGGCTCGTCCGGACCGCAGCAATCGCGGTGATCACGAACCACGCTGAGGAGGCCGCGAGAACGCGCGAGAGCACGGCACTTGCAGTGCGACCCAGGGTGCATGGAACGAGGTTTCGACAGCCGACTTAGCTCAGCATGACCGCAATGAAGATCGGTGGAGACCAATCATGAGTGACAGCGGAGTTGGCATGCTCTTGGGCCACGCCTCGGCTCAGATGCTTTGGCTCTGGTTCATCGGCGCGTTCGTGCTCGGCGGGGTCCTCGTTTACGGGGTGATGAAGGCCGGCCACCTGCGCCGCAGCGAGCGGGCACGCCTCGATCGCGCGACGGAAGAGCGGCAGCGCCAGGAAGACCCGTACAAGCGCCCGACCTGAGCGATCCGCGAACGCGGGTTGCAGTTTGGAACTTTCGTTCTCCGAAGGTTTTGATCGCCCGAGGATTGAGGAAGGCGACGCCTTCCCGTGTCACCTCAAGAGGAGGACGTATGGCTAAACGAGCAAAGAAGCGCGCGACCAGGAAGACAGCGGCGCGGCGACCGCGTCAGGCCCCGAAGATGCTCAGCGACCTGTTTCTGGAGACGCTGAAGGACATCTATTTCGCCGAGAACAAGATCATCAAGACCTTGCCCAAGATGGCGAAGGCAGCGCAGTCGAAAGAGCTGTCCGCCGCCTTCAACAAGCACCTGCGCGAGACCCAGGGCCAGGTCAAGCGGCTGGACCAGATCTTCAGGATGCTGGGCAAGCCAGCACGCGGCAAGCCCTGCGAGGCCATCAACGGCATTACCGACGAGGGCGCCGAGATCATGAAGGAGTTCAAGGGCGCGCCGGCGCTCGATGCGGGGCTGCTCGCGGCCGCCCAGGCTGTCGAGCATTACGAGATCTCCCGCTACGGCACGCTCCGCACCTGGGCCGAGGAGCTCGGCATGCAGGACGCAGCAAGGCTGCTCCAGGAGACGCTGGATGAGGAAGAGGCGACCGATCACACCCTGACAGAGCTCGCCACCTCCGTGATCAACCTGGAAGCGGAAGAAGAGTACCGCGCCGCGGCCTGACCCGCGCCGGCCAATGACGAAACGCCGCGGCCCGTGCCGCGGCCTTTTCCCGTTCCCCCCTTTTCTTGTTCGATGACACGATGGCGGATGGCACACCGGCGCCACTGCACTGGATTTCCCGGGAACCGGCCCCATATTGCAGGCTTCCCCACCCCCCGAGCCCGCATCATGCAACCCAAAAACCCCCTCGACTGGATGCTGTCCGAAGCCCTGGACTCGCTGACCCGCGCCGATCGGCTGCGCCAGCAGTTCGGCCGCCAGGAAGCCTGCTGGGAGCCGCCGATCGACGTGCTCGAAACCGAGCGCGAGCTCCTGATCCTGGTGGCGCTTCCCGGCGTCAATCCGGACAATGTCGAGACGGTCATCCATGACGGCGTTCTCGTCATCTCCGGTCAGCGCACCCTTCCGCCGGAGCTTCGCAACGCCCGCATCCATCGGCTCGAGCTGCCACAGGGGCGTTTTGAGCGCCGCATCGCATTGCCCCTTGGCCGCTACGCCATCAGCCGCTTCGTAATGGACGGCTGCGTCGCGCTGCGCCTCGCCAAATCCTGAGGTCGATCATGGCCAACGAACAGATGAACAACGAACAGACCAACAACGACGTGAAGATCCCCGAGGACGCGCTGATCATCATCCCCGTGCGCGAGATGGTGCTGTTTCCCGGCGCCATCGCGCCGATCACGATCGGCCGGGCGAAGTCCATTGCCGCCGCGCAGCAGGCGCTGCGCGAGCAGCGCCCGATCGGCATCGTCCTGCAACGCAGTCCCGAGACCAATGACCCCGGGCCGGACGACCTCTACAGGGTCGCAACCATCGCCAACATCGTGCGCTATATCACCGCGCCCGACGGCACCAACCACATCGTCTGCCAGGGCGTGCAGCGCGCGCGCATCCTCGACTTCCTGCCGGGGACGCCGTTCCCGGCCGCGCGCTTCCAGCAGATCCCCGAGCCGACCACGACCTCGCCGGAGATCGAGGCCCGGGCTTTGAACCTGCAGCGTCTGGCGATCGAGGCGATCGAGCTGCTGCCGCAGGCGCCGCCCGAGCTGGCCGCGGTCTTCCAGGGGACGAGCGCGCCCGGCGCGCTGGCGGATCTGGCGACCTCGTTCATGGACATCAAGCCGCAGGACAAGCAGGAGGTGCTGGAGACCATCGACCTCGCTCTCCGCGTGGAGAAGGTGTCGAAGCACCTGGCCGAGCGGCTGGAGGTGTTGCGCATCAGCAAGGAGATCGGCCAGCAGACCAAGGCCTCCTTCGACGAGCGGCAGCGCGAGGCGATCCTGCGCGAGCAGATGGCGACCATCCAGCGCCAGCTCGGCGAAGGCGACGGCAAGGCGGCCGAGGTCACCGAGCTGACGGCGGCGATCGCCAAGGCCAACATGCCCCCGGAGGCGGAGGCGCACGCCAAGAAGGAGCTGCGCCGCTACGAGCGCATGCCTGAAGCCGCCGGCGAAGCCGGCATGGTCCGCACCTATCTCGACTGGCTGATCGAGCTGCCCTGGGCGCTGCCCGCGGAGAAGCCGATCGACATCAAGGAGGCGCGCCGCATCCTGGATGCGGATCATTTCGGCCTGGAGAAGATCAAGAGCCGGATCATCGAATATCTGGCGGTGCGCAAGCTCGCCCCGCAGGGCAAGGCCCCGATCCTCTGCTTCGTCGGCCCGCCCGGCGTCGGCAAGACTTCGCTCGGCCAATCCATCGCACGCGCGATGGATCGTCCCTTCGTGCGCGTCAGCCTGGGCGGCGTGCATGACGAGGCCGAGATCCGCGGTCACCGGCGCACCTATATCGGCGCGCTGCCCGGCAACATCATCCAGGGCATCAAGAAGGCAGGCAGCCGGAACTGCGTCATGATGCTGGACGAGATCGACAAGATGGGCCGTGGCGTGCAGGGCGACCCTTCCGCCGCCATGCTGGAAGTGCTCGACCCCGAGCAGAACGGGACGTTCCGGGACAATTACCTGGGCGTGCCATTCGACCTGTCGCGCGTGGTGTTCATCGCGACCGCCAACATGCTGGACCAGATCCCGGGTCCGCTGCTGGACCGCATGGAGCTGATCAGCCTTGCCGGCTACACCGAGGACGAGAAGCTCGAGATCGCGCAGCGCTATCTGGTGCGGCGGCAGCTCGAGGCCAATGGCCTCTCGGCCGAGCAGGCCGAGATCGAGCCGGAGGCGCTGAAGCTGGTGGTCAAGGGCTATACCCGCGAGGCCGGCGTGCGCAACCTCGAGCGCGAGATCGGCAAGCTGTTCCGCCACGCCGCGGTGCAGGTCGCCGAAGGCACGGCCACGAAGGTCGTGATCGCACCGAAGGACATCGCCACCGTGCTCGGCCAGCCGCGCTTCGAAGGCGAGATCGCACTGCGCACCAGCGTTCCCGGCGTGGCCACCGGCCTTGCCTGGACGCCGGTCGGCGGCGACATCCTGTTCATCGAGGCGACGCGCGTGCCCGGCAAGGGCGGCCTGATCCTGACCGGCCAGCTCGGCGACGTCATGCGCGAGAGCGTGCAGGCCGCGATGACGCTGGTGAAGAGCCGAGCCGCCCAGCTCGGCATCGATCCCCAGCTGTTCGAGAAGAGCGACATCCACGTTCACGTCCCCGCGGGCGCAACCCCGAAGGACGGGCCGAGCGCCGGCGTCGCGATGTTCACGGCGCTGACGTCCCTGCTCAGCAATCGCACGGTGCGCAGCGACACCGCGATGACCGGCGAGATCTCGCTGCGCGGCCTGGTGCTGCCGGTGGGCGGCATCAAGGAGAAGGTGGTGGCTGCGGCCGCCGCCGGATTGAAGCGGGTGATGCTGCCGGCGCGCAACAAGCGGGATTACGACGACATCCCGAAGAGCGCGCGGGACAACCTTGAGTTCATCTGGCTGGAGCGCGTCGACGAGGCCATCGCCGCGGCGCTCGAGCCGACCGAGGTCAAGGTCGAAGCTGCGGAGTGAATGCGATGAAGAAACTGCTGGAGAAAGCGAAGGGATCGCGGAAGACGCAGCGGCTGCGCCAGTTTCTCGATCGCGCGATCGACCGGGTTCGCGATGCGCTTGCGGCGCCTGAGCCGCGGCTTCAGCCGGTCCCGGTCCGGGTGAAGCGCCGCAAGGGTTGAGCCCTCCGTCTCAAGCCCTCGCGGCTGCCCCAAACAAAAGGCCCCCTCCTTCAAGGGGGTCTTTGCGTTCTTAGGACACGGCGTCCTTGGCGGCCTTGACCGGGCGGGCGCGGACGATCTTCCGGGCCGGCTTGGCCTTGAACATCATCTCTTCACCCGTGAACGGGTTGGTGCCCTTGCGCGCCTTGGTCGCGGGCTTCTTGATGACCACGAACTTGGCGAAGCCCGGCACCAGGAACAGGCCGTTCTTCTTGAGCTCCTTGTGGCCGACGTCGGTCAGCGTCTCCATGACGTTCTTGACGTCGCGCTTGGAAAGCTCGGTGGCGGTCGCAATCTTTTCGATCAGCTGCGATTTGGACATTTGGGTTGGCATCGTGTCTCCTCTGATTCGTTGCCGGTTGCATATTAGACCAACCGTTGAAGGCCTATAGCCTTCTGCACAGTTTTGTCGCGAATTTACGGGCTTTTCTGTCCCCCTGTGACAAAAAACCCTGCTTTTTAGCTACTTCCGGAGCGGGAAAAGCCTCGGGCAGCGGTTTTTGCCTTGTTTCAAAGGCCCGTACGCCATCTTGCTAAAGCTGATTCGCGGCTTTCGACAAGCGATCATGGCCTCTTTGTGCGAGAAGAAGCGCGTTTCGCCCTGGAAAATAAGGGCTGGATCGCACCGCAGCTCTCCCGCTCCCCATTTTTTACGGGGAGCGGTGAAGAAGCGTCGGCTAGACGCGCTCGATGATGATGGCGGGCGCCATGCCGCCTGCGGCGCACATGGTGACGAGTCCACGCCTGAGGTCGCGCCGCTCGAGCTCGTCGAGCACGGTGCCGATCAGGATCGAGCCGGTGGCGCCGATGGGATGGCCGAGCGCGATCGAACCGCCATTGACGTTGACCTTGGCGCGGTCGAGCTTGAGGTCGCGGATATATTTTTCCGCCACCACCGCGAACGCCTCGTTGATCTCGAACAGGTCGATGTCGTCGATGGTGAGGCCCGCCTTCGCCAGCACCTTGCAGGTCGCCGGCACCGGGGCATTCAGCATCAAGGTCGGCGAGTCCCCCATGTTGGCCATCGCGACCACGCGGGCGCGCGGCTTGAGGCCATGCGCCTTGGCGTAGGCGGGCGAAGCCAGAAGGATCGCGGCGGCGCCGTCGACGACGCCGGAGGAGTTGCCGGCGTGATGCACGAAGTCGATGTTCAGATCGGGATATTTTTGCAGGATCAGGCCGCGATAGGTCGTGCCCTTGTCGTCGAGCGCGTAGTCCGCGATCGCGGGGAATGCCGGCTTCAGGCTGCTGAGCCCTTCCATCGTGGTCTGCGGCCGCGGATACTCCTCGTGGTCGAGCGCGAGGCTGCCGTCCTCGCGGTGGACGGGCACGAGGCTCTTCTTGAAGTGGCCGTTCGCGATCGCATGCGCGGCGCGCTTCTGGCTCTCCAGCCCGAGCGCGTCGACATCCCTTCGCGTGATGCCTTCCATGGTCGCGATCGCATCGGCGCAGACGCCCTGATGCGACTGCGGATGCCGCGCGCGCAGACGGAGATTGCCGCCGTCCATCATCATCGGACCGCCGCCACGGCGTCCGTCCATCGACATCATCTCGCAGCCGCCGGCTATGACGAGGTCTTCGGCGCCGGCCATGATCGAGCTTGCGGCCATGTTGACGCTGGTGATGCCGGAGCCGCAGAAGCGGTCGAGCGTCACCGCGCTGGCGCGCACGTCGTAGCCGGCATCGAGCGCGGACATGCGGCCGAGATCGCCGCTTTGCGTTGCGACCTGCGCGCTACAGCCCCAGACGATGTCGTCGACGTCGGCCGTATCGATGCCGGTGCGATCGGCAAGCGCGCGCAGCACGGTTGCGCCAAGTTGCTGCGGATGAATGCCGGAGAGCGCTCCCTTGCCGGCCTTGCCGATGCCTCGTGGGGTCCGGCAGGCATCGATGATCAGCGCGTCAGCCATTGGCGTCGTCCTCTCGTTTATGAATGTTGAGAACGGTTTTGGATAAGCGGGAGAAGAGAGTCAATGCGCGGCGCTACACGCTTTCCCCGCCGCTCGCCCGGATTTTCCGCTACGCGAAAGCCCCAGCGACGTCATGGCCGGGCTTGTCCCGGCCATCCACGCTTTGCCCCGGGAGGAAGAACGTGGATGCCCGGGACAAGCCCGGGCATGACGATCTCTCAGATAGCTCTCTCCATGGAAGAAAGCCGCTACGCGCCGGCCGCGTTCTTGGCGATCACGTTGCGATAGAAGCTGGCGCTGAGTTTGGGCGTGCGAACCTGGGTGTCGAAATTGACGTGGTAGAGGCCGAAGCGCTTGTTGAGGCCATAGACCCACTCGAAATTGTCCATCAGGCTCCAGAGGAAATAGCCGCGCACCGGCACACCCTCGCTGGTGGCGCGCTGGAGCTGGGCGAGATAATTGCGTAGATACATGATGCGATCGGTGTCGTAGATCTTGCCGTCGGGCGTCACCGCGTCGTCGCCGGATGCACCGTTCTCGCTGATATAGATCGCATCCGTCTTCCAGATCCTTGCCGCCAGCTTCGGCACCCAGTAGATCGTCTCGGGCCCGACGCGCAGCCAGTCCGAATTCATGTGCGGAAACGATTTCGGGATCGGCAGCGGCATGAAGCCCGCGCCCTGGTCGGAGGCCACGACGTAATTCTGTGGCGCGTAGATGTTGAGGCCGAGGAAGTCGACCGGCGAGGAGATGATCTTGAGCTCCGCATCGGTGAATTTCGGCGCGTTGGGCCCGGCGAATTTCAGGAAGGCGTCGGTATAGCGCCCCGTCATGATGACGTTGAGATAGCCGGCATTCATCTCGCGCAGCGCGATCTCGGCGGCGCGAACGTTCTCCGGCGTGTCGATCGCGGGGGCGCAGGCATCGACGTTCTCGGCCGGCCCCACCCTGGTGCCGCGGCGGCCATGGGCGCGCACCGCCTGCACCGCGAGCCCGTGCGCCAGCGCGCTGTTGTGCCTGATCTGGTTGACATCGGCCTGCGGCAGCGTCAGGCCCGGCGCGTCGATGCCGATGCCGTAACCGAAATAGACGAAGCGGCCGCTCTCGTTCAGCGTGAACACGTTCCTGACCCGGTCGGTCAGTCGCTCGGCGACATAGGCCGCGTAATCGCCAAAGATCTTGCAGGTTTCCGTCGAACGCCAGCCGCCGAAACGGTCCTGGAGCGATTGGGGCAGGTCCCAATGATAGAGCGTCAGCCACGGCTCGATGCCGTTCTTCAGGAGCTCGTCGACGAGACGATTGTAGAAGTCGAGCCCCTTCGGGTTGGGCTTGCCGTCGCCGTCCGGAAACAGGCGCGGCCAGGCCACCGAGAAGCGATAGGCCCTGCAGCCGAGCTCCTTGATGAGCGCGATGTCCTCCTTGTAGCGGTGATAGTGCTCATTTGCGCGGTCGCCCGTGGTGCCGTCCTCGATCTTGCCGGGAATGCCCACGAACTTGTCCCAGATCGACGGCCCTCGCCCGTCCTCGTCGACCGCGCCTTCCACCTGGTAGGACGAGGTCGCCGTGCCCCAGACGAAGCCCGACGGAAAGCTGCTTCCACCGCGCGTCGGCCGGGCCGGCTTGGCTTCGGCTGCGTCGAGCGCGCCAGTCATCCCGGCTGCGGACAGCCCCGCGATCTTCGCAAGCTGGCGACGCGAGACCTTGTCCGTCATGGATGCTTCTCCGCTTCCCGGTGGTTGCGGACGCACAATGGCGAGTCGCGGGCCGTTTGAAAAGCAAGCTTTGGCGAAAGCCGGATGCAGAAACTGGCGGCCTTGGCGCGACATATGGATGCGGGCCAGCCGACGCCGTGGCTTTCCGATCAGCGCGAACGCTTCGGCAATTTTCGCAGCTTGTCGGGATTGAACGCCGGCACCTGCTCGGCTCGTTCACATGCAGGCGGCTGCTGTTCCGTCAGGATGAGCGTGCCATGAAGGATCATTCCGGGCACCTGTTGTGTCGTCGCGGTGTAGCTCGCGATCTTGCCGGGGCAGCGTCCCTCGATGTTCAGCGTGAGCTCATCCTCAACGCCAAAGACCGTCGAACGCCCATCGGTATGACGCTTCGTCGATACGGTCGCGGTGAAGCGCTCGCCATCGACCGAGCAGGAGCCGTGATACGTCATCAGGCTGTCACGGCCCCAAATCTGGCCGTCTGCGACATGGACGATCCCGGTACCCTGGTCGAGGGGCGTCCTGTACCACGCGGCGTAGGTGCCGTCCTTCAGCATGGGAGCAGTCTCTCCTGATATTCCCACGCGGACCATTGGCACGATTTAATGCCAAGAAATCGTTAATGGCCGTGCCCGTGCCAATCCGGTCTTTCCTTGCGCAGCTCGGCCTCAAGCTCCTCGATGATGCTGTGAAGCAGATGCGCGGCAAGCGGGTCGGTGACTTCGCGCTCCAAATGCCGGTAACGCGCGATCAGGAATTCCTGCTCTCTCAACTGGCGTTCTGTCATCAGACGGGCCCTCCGACAAACCGACGCGCAGAAGACCGAGCAGTTTCATTAGAATTTTCAGATCATTTTCCATGGTTTCTGATCGGTTAAAGGCGGCGCCAATCCCGCGGCGCCGGGGCGGCAACTCAACGTCGCTCATCGTGCGTTCGTGAAACCGCACGATTGCCCGGAGCAGGATCGGGCAAAACAGAACCGTTCCAGGCAAGACCCGGACCCTCTGCGCCGCATAGAACTCGCGCCGACCCGTAAAAGCACGGACACCTGATCTGAGGCAGCAAGCGATCAGAAGGAGCCACGCCATGACCGGGAGCACCGCACTCATGCGCAATCCCCCCCAGCCACCCCTGCCCAGCACACAACCCGTCGACATCGCCATGGCCGAGCGACGCGCCGCCGAGGCGGAGATGGCGCGGGTGCTCAGGACCGAACCGACCCGCATGGCGCTGGACTCCTCCGGCGCCGGGATCGCGCACTGGAACCACGATCCATTGCATGACGTCGTCGAACCCATGAGCCACCACGTGATCATGGCCTATAACGGCGTGATGCAGCGCATGGAGCGCCGGTCGGGAAAATCGGTTTCGATCGGCACGTTTCGTCCCGGAGTCGTGATCATCATCCCGGAAGGATCGAGCTCCCGATGGGACATTCCGAAGCCCGTTGATGTCGTTCAGCTCTACCTTCCGAATGCGACACTGAAGCGCGTTGCCGGCGAAGCCGGGATCACAGGAGCGACCGACCTGCTGGAGCGGACCGCGCACCCTGACCCCATTACGTCCCGACTGCTCTTGAGCGCAGCGGATGCGCTCGAAGGCAATGGGGTCCTCGACACGCTGTTCCGGCACCAGGTGACGGATCTTCTTGCCACGCGCGTCCTGGCTGCGCACACGGGTTCACCGGCCACGTTCCAACCGACCATGGGCGGGCTGTCGCCGAAGGTCCTGCTCCGCGCGATCGAACGGTTGCGCTCGGACAGCGATGCGGACGTCTCCCTCGATGCGCTGGCGTCCGATGCCGGCCTCTCGCGCTTTCACTTCTGCCGCGCCTTCAAGGAGAGCACCGGGCTCTCGCCGCATGCCTGGCTGCGCCAACACCGGCTCGAGCAGGCCATGAACATGCTGCGGGAGAGCGACGACCCGGTCGTCTCGATCGCTGCGGCACTTGGCTATTCCTCGCAGACGGCGTTCGCCGCGGCCTTCAGGAAGCTCACCGGCGAAACGCCGAGCGAATGGCGCAGGCGCATGCGTTAGCAGCAATCGCTCGATGGCGACAGCAATCGCTCTGGGGCAGCGGCACGCGTGATCGGTTAGACCGTCACCATGTCCAATCCCATGACGGAGGCAAATGATGATCGGGAAAGACTTTGTCCACCGGTTGGCCATCACCTCATCACGCAAGGGTCTCGCCACCGCGGTCGTGTACGGACTTACGCTGACTGTTCGCTTCACTTCAGCAACAGGTGACGACATCCCGCCGCAATCCGCACAACGCGCCCACCCGGTGATTTCGGTGATCAGCGGGGACAGCTTCCGCCTTCCCTACCAGGACTGGAGCCGCAAGTCCGCGCGGTCGATCGTCTTTCGTCAGGACGGGCCGACCGGCTGCCCGCTCCAATAGCCGTCAGCAAGCTCGCTTCAATCATTCGCGTCGTCGCTGACCGCGACAGGACTTGCCGCAAACCCGCAGCGGCAGCGGCAACGCGCCTGTGCCCAGGAAGATCAACCAAAGGAGACCGTCAATGCGACTAGTCATCATCGGCGCCGGCTTCGCCGGCATGTACGCCGCCCTTTCCGCCGCTCGCCTGCGCGAGATCCAGGGCGTCTCGCCCGACAAACTCGAGATCGCGCTGGTCGCACCCGAACCGACGCTGGTCGTCCGCCCGCGGCTCTACGAGAAGAATCCGGAGACCTTGACGGCACCGCTCCTCGATGTGCTCAAGGCGATCGACGTCACCTATGTTCAGGGCAGCGTCGAGACGGTTGAAACCCAATCCGGCATGGTGAGGATCGCCACGGCGGAGGGCACCAAGAAGACGCTCTCCTACGATCGCCTCGTGGTCGCCACCGGCAGCCGGCTGTTCCGCCCGAACATCCCGGGTCTTGCCGAACACGGGTTCAGCGTCGACTCGCTCGACGATGCGATCGCGCTCGACAGGCATCTGCATGGCCTTGCCAAGCGACCCGCCGTGAACGGGCGCGACACGGTCGTCGTCGCCGGCGGCGGCTTCACCGGCATCGAGGCGGCCACCGAAATGCCGGCGCGGCTCCGCGCGATCCTCGGCCCGAATGCCAGGACTCGCGTCATCATCGTCGAGCGCAACAGCGCGATCGCACCCGACATGGGCTCAGGTCCGCGGCCGGTCATCGAGAGCGCCCTCCACAAGCTCGGCGTGGAGACCCGCCTCGGTGCCGGCGTCGCCTCGCTCGACGAGTCCGGTGTCACCCTGTCCAGCGGCGAACACATCGAAACCGAAACCGTGATCTGGGCGGCGGGTATTCGTGCCGCCCCTCTGACGGCGCAAATCCCCGCCGAGCGCGACAATTTCGGCCGGCTGCTGGTCGATCGCTGCTTGCGGGTGCCAGGCGTCGAGGGCGTCTTCGCGACCGGCGATGCGGCCCGTGCCGCCTGCGACGACGAGGGCAATTACGCACTGATGTCCTGCCAGCACGCCACGCGCATGGGCGCCTTTGCGGGCAACAATGCCGCCGCCGAGCTGCTCGGCGTTCCGACCAGGCCCTACCACCAGAAGGCCTACGTCACCTGTCTCGATCTCGGCGAAGCCGGCGCACTGTTCACCCGCGGCTGGGATCGCAAGGTCGAGATGGTCGGTGACGTCGCCAAGAAGACGAAGCAGGAGATCAACACGGTCTGGATCTACCCGCCGAAGGCCGAACGCGCCGCTGCGCTCGCGTCTGCCGATCCGGAACGCGTGACCAGCCTCTAACGCACGATGCGATGACGGCCGCGCTCCCTGGCTGCGCGACCGGATCGACCAACACCAGCCAGAAGCACTGAAACAGGAGATCAACATGAACCTGCACAACACCTCCTACCCCGCGACATCGAAGCCCGAAGAGCTCGTCCCGTCGCGCTATGCGCTGAAGGTCGGCGACATCGACGTGCTGGTGGTCAGCGACGGCGTGCTGCCGCTGCCAACCATCATGCTTGGGCACAACGCCGCCGCGGCGGACCGGGCGAGCTGGCTGCAAGAGATGTTCCTGCCGCCGGATGCCTTCGATTGGGCGCTAAATGCGGTGATGGTCCGCAGCGCTGACAAGACCATTCTCATCGATGCTGGACTAGGCTCCGATCCGGATCTGCACTTGCCGCGGGCCGGGCAATTGATCAAGCGACTGGAGGCTGCCGGCATCGATCTTTCCGTCGTGACCGATCTGGTGCTGACCCACATGCACATGGACCACATCGGCGGCCTGCTCGTCGACGGAGTGAAGGAGCGACTGCGCAAGGACCTGCGCATCCACGTCGCAGCCGCCGAGGTCAAATTCTGGGAAGCGCCTGATTTCACGCACACCAACATGCCGCAGGGCTTCCCCGATGCGCTGCGGGCGACCGCCAAGCAGTTCGTGAAAGCGTATGGCAGTCAGCTCAGGCCATTCGATGAGGAGCACGAGGTTGCACCTGGCGTCGTCGTACGTCGCACCGGCGGTCACACCCCCGGACACAGCGTGGTTCGGATCGCATCCGGCGGCGATGCACTGACGTTTGCCGGCGACGCCGTGTTTGCCGTCGGGTTCGAGCAGCCCGACTGGCACAACGGTTTCGAACATGACCCTCAGGAGGCGGCGCGCGTTCGCATAGGTCTTTTGCGGGAGCTTGCCAGGACCGGCGAGATGCTGGTGGCCACGCACCTGCCGTTCCCGTCCGTCGGCCACGTCGCGGTCGACGGCGATGCCTTCCGCTGGGTGCCGGTGTTCTGGGATTACTGAGCCTGGGGCGCCCCATGCTTCCTTCTCCCTCTTTCCAGGAGAAGGAAGCATCAGCGCTTGCTGTAACTCAGAACGTCACGCGCATTCCTGCGTAAAATGCCCTTGGCCTCGCCGGGCTCAGCGAGCGCGGGTCGACGAACTCCGCGCCGCCATTGGTGAAGTTCGGCAGGGCCTCGCGATCGAAGAACTGGCCGTAGGTCACGTAACGCTTGTCGAACACGTTGTCGACGCGGCCGTAGAGCTGGATGTTCTTCGTCACCTGGTAGGACGTGTGGAGATTGAACACCGTATAGGACGGCAGCTTCGCGAACTGGTTCGACTCGTCGCCGACGATGTATTGGCTGGAGACGAACAGGGCGTTGCCGCCGACCTTCCAGACATCGGTCACGGCGTAGTCGACGCCGACCTTGACGCGGTGGCGCGGGATCGCGGGGATCTGGTTGCCGGGTCTGACCTGGATGGTCTCGGTGGCGTCATCGGCGAACGGGCTTTCCGAGCCGAGCTCGAGCGGATCAAGGAAGCGCGCGTCGACGAAGGCATAGCTCGCCTGGAATTGAAGCGTGGGCGACTTGATGTTGACCTCCGCTTCCAGACCTTGCCGCCGTGTCCGGCCGACATTGGTGAAATAGCCAAAGCCCGTCCGCCCGACGGCGGGCACCGCTACGATGTCGTCATAGTTGGTGGCGCGAAAGCCGCCGATTTTCCATCCGAGAGTGCCGATATTCAGCTCCCTGGTGCCGCGGAAGCCGGCCTCCACGGTCTTGGAGACGACCTGCTTCAACGGCGGATCCGCAACCAGGAAGGCCGCAATGAGGCAGGGCCGGGCGGGATCCGCGCAGCCGAGCTCGAGCGGCGTCGGCACGCGGTTGGCCTCGGAATAGCCGGCATAGGCGGTCAATCCCGGCGTGATCTTGTAGGTGCCGCCGATCATCGGATTGAAGCGGGTATAGGTGTGATCGCCGTTCAGCGCAGTCCCGAGCTGGTCTTCGAGCGTGATCCGCGCCGCGTTGAAGCGGCCGCCGCCCGTGATCGCGAAAGCGTCCGTGACATTGAACGTGTCCATCGCGTAGAGGCCGTTGTATTGATTGACGGTCCGCAACGAGACGGGGCCGGCAACGGGATCTGCCGTGGGAGTCGCCCCCAGGAAGACACCGCTACCGCTGACGACGTAGTTCTCTCCCATCGAGCCGATCTCGGAGCTGGCGTTGTAGCGCGTGGTACTGGCGTCATAGGTTGCGCCCATCACGAAGCGGTTGTCGTGGCCGAACAGTTGATCGGTGTTGGTGGCCTGCCCCGACACGCCGAACGTCGTCGAACGGATCGAGCTCCGGTCGATCGCTCCCAAAATTGTTCCCGGTGCGAAGGGGTTGGCGAGTTGCACGCCGCCCGCGCCGTTGGCAGGTGTGGTGTCGTCGCCGAAGCAGAGCAGCGCGGCATCTGCAGCGCATTCCTCCACGTCGGTTGGATTGCCGTCGACGATGTTCTGCTCGAACCTGCGCACATGGGCCGTGCCCTCGAGCGTCCAGGTCGGCGTCGCGTCGACCTTTCCGGTCAGGTTGAGATAGCCGACGCGGTTGGCGGTGGTCTGCGGTGTGGTGTAGGTCGCGCCCCAATATTTTTCCAGCAGCTCGGCCGGGACGGTGGCGCTGGCACCGAAATTGTTCTTGGCGACCCCCATGTTGGCGTGGAATTCGCTGTCGCCGGCCTTGTAACCGACATCGCCGTAGAAGCGCCGTACGTCCGATTGAGAGAAATTACGAAAGCCGTTGTCGTGCAAGCCTTCGAGCGCGGCATAGACGGCGTAGTTCTTGTCGACCTGCTTGCCCCATTGCGCCGAGCCCTGGATGCGGCCGAACGAGCCACCCATCATGTCGATCTCGGCGCCCTGATAGGTGAAGCCGTCCTTCATTTGCAGGTTGATCGCGCCGCCCAGCGCATTGAGACCGAAGGCGGGGTTGTTGGTCACCAGCGTCACCGACCTGATCGCAGCGGTGGGGATCAGGTCCCAATTGACGGCATCCGAGAACGCCTCGTTGATGCGGACACCGTTCTGGTAGACGGCAAGGCCCTGCGGGGTGCCGGTCACGGGGGAGGCGACGAAGCCGCGGAACTCGACATCGGGCGTGAACGGATTGCCGGTGACTTCGCTGATGTTGACGCCCGGCACGTAGTCGCGCAGCGCATCTGTGACGTTCAGCGAACCCGTCCGCTTGATCTGGCTGGCATCAACGGCATTGATCGCCGACGGGACTTTGTCGACGTCGAGACCCCTGCCCGTGCCCGGCGCGGTGGGGTAGACGTAAAGGCGTGTCCTGGGGCTGGCGGACCCCGGCGCCCCTATGCGCGCGACCGGTCGCGCCGGTGCGACGCGCCTCGCCGCCGCAGGCGGTGGCGCCGCCACCTCGACCGGCGGCAGATTCTGGATGTTGGTCTCCTCGTCCTGCGCGGCCATCGCGCTGGTCGCAACAACCATTCCCGTGGAAACTGAAATGATGACCAGACCACGAACGCCCATTCCTGCCCGCCTCCACCCGTATCGTCCGGCTCTCTCGGTTCCCCGCCGGTTGGGCGAACGATACAGGCCAACAGCCGAAGAGCACCAGCCGTAAAAGGTCCGCCCGGTCCGGCGCACGAATTCCCGACCAAATCGGGAATTATTCCCGGCCCCTCCAACGGCGTGGGCGAGCCTCATCGGGAGCGACCGGGAACTATTCCCGGCCGCCGCGAGACTTTTTGCCGAACCTCGTGAAAGACCTTCGTGCAATCCTTGGCTCGACATCGCGATCCGATCGCGAGTCATTCATCCGTAGACTCACCCCGCCCTCGCGGGCGGGGTGCCTTTACGGCAAACAAGAATACAGGAGGAAAATGATGACGTTGGGGGACCGCTTTTCCGCTCGATATTCATCGGCTCGGCCAGTCCGCAGCAGTCTTGTCGTCGGTCTTCTCGCAGGCTTGGGCCTCGCCGCATCCATCACCGCCGCGTCTGCGCAGGATTCCGCGAAGACCCCGACGCCGGAGAGCATCAAGGCCATCACCTCGCAGGTCGACGGCGCCTACATCAAGGCCAACACCGCAACGTCCAACAACTGGCCGACGATCGGTCTCGACTACGCCGAGACCCGCTTTTCGAAGCTCAACCAGATCACGAGCGACAACGTCAAAGGCCTCGGTCTGGTCTGGACCTACAACCTCGAATCCTCGCGCGGCGTCGAGGCGACGCCGGTCGTCGTCGACGGCATCATGTACCAGACCGCCCCGTGGAGCGTCGTGCATGCCATCGACGCGCGAACCGGCAAGCGCATCTGGACCTTCGATCCGGAAGTCAACCGCGAGCTCGGCTACAGGGGCTGCTGCGACGTCGTCAACCGCGGCGTCGCCCTCTACAAGGGCAAGGTGTTCGTGGCCGCCTATGATGGCCGCCTGATCGCGCTCGACGCGGCAACCGGCAAGAAGGTCTGGGAAAAGGACACGCTGATCGACCACGAGCATTCCTACACCATCACCGGCGCGCCGCGCGTCTTCAACGGCAAGGTCGTGATCGGACAAGGCGGCGCCGAATATGGCGCGCGCGGCTACGTCACCGCCTACGAGGCCGAAAGCGGAAACCAGCTCTGGCGCTGGTTCACCGTCCCCGGCGATCCGTCAAAGCCGTTCGAGGACGAGTCGATGGAGAAGGCGGCCAAGACCTGGGATCCCGCCGGCCAATATTGGCTCAACGGCGGCGGCGGCACGCCATGGGACACGATCACCTTCGACCCCGAGCTCAACCTCGTCTACATCGGCACCGGCAACGGCTCGCCCTGGAACCGGAACGTGCGCAGCCCCGCCGGCGGCGACAATCTCTATCTCGCCTCGATCGTGGCGCTGAACGCCGATACCGGCAAATACGCCTGGCACTATCAGGAGACGCCCGGCGACCACTGGGACTACACCTCGACCCAGCCGATGATACTCGCCGACATCAGCATCGACGGCGCGCCGCGCAAGGTCATCCTGCACGCGCCCAAGAACGGCTTCTTCTTCGTGATCGACCGCACCAACGGCAAATTCATCTCGGCAAAGAATTTCGTCGATGTGAACTGGGCCACCGGCTACGACGCCAACGGCCGCCCGATCGAGGTGCCGGCCGCGCGCGGCGACGCGGCCTATGACTCGATCCCGGGACCCTACGGCGCCCACAACTGGCACCCGATGTCGTTCAACCCGCAAACCGGGCTGGTCTATCTGCCGGCCCAGAACGTGCCGCTGAACCTCATTCCGGAAAAGAAGTTCAAGCAGAATGCTGCAACGCCCGGCAAGTTCGGCGGCGCCACCGGCTGGAATGTCGGTTTCGTGCTCAACGGAGAGCCGCCCAAGAGTCTTCCGTTCGGACGCCTCGTCGCATGGGATCCGGTCAGGCAGAAGGAAGCCTGGCGCGTCGAATACCCCTCGCCATGGAACGGCGGCACGCTGACCACGGCCGGAAACCTGGTGTTCCAGGGCACCGCGGATGGACGCTTCGTCGCCTATGACGCCACGACGGGCAAGACGCTGTGGGAAACACCGACCGGCACCGGCGTCGTCGCTGCGGCTTCGACCTACATGCTCGACGGCGTGCAGTATGTCTCGATTGCCGTCGGCTGGGGCGGAGTCTATGGCATGGCGCAACGGGCGACCGAGCGGCAAAGTCCCGGGACGGTCTACACGTTCGCGCTCAACGGCAAGGCGCCGCTGCCGGAGTTCGTGAAGTACCAGACCGAAGGCCTTCTCCAGGGCGTGAAGTACGATCCGAAGGACGTGCCCGAAGGAACGGCGCTCTATGTCGCCGCCTGCGCCACCTGCCATGGCGTGCCCGGCGTCGACAAGGGCGGCAACGTCCGCAACCTCGGCTACGTGCCGGCGGAGGAGATCGCCAACCTCAAGAACATCGTGTTCAAGGGACCGTTCCGCGACAAGGGTATGCCGGACTTCACGGGCAAGCTGACCGAAGCCGACGTCGTGAAGATTCAGGCATTCATCCAGGGCACGGCCGACGCAATACGGCCGAAGAAGTGACGCGGCGAGACGGCTGCGGCAGGCATTGCTGCAGCCGGCGCGCCCAACGCTCGCCACACGCCTCAATCCTTTGAAACATCATGCCTTTCAGAGATATCCCTTGAGCCCCATACTCGTCGTCGACGACCATCCCATCATTGCCGAAGCCTGTCGCATCATGCTGGGGGACGTCGAGGACGTGGTCGCTGCGCGCGATGTGCCGAGCGGCTATGAAGCATTTCTGGAGCACCGGCCCGGAGTCGTCATCCTCGATTTGACCTTTCCCGGAGAAGCACTCGGCGGTGTCGACTTGCTGCACCGCATCTCCTCGGATGCGCCACTCGCCCGCATCCTGGTTTTCAGCATGCATGCGGACGCAAATATCGTCGCGTCCGCGATCAAGGCGGGAGCCATCGGATATTTGCTGAAGGACTCTCCGCCGGACGAACTGCCAAAGGCGGTGCGTCAGGTCAGGCTCGGCCATCGCTATGTCGACGAGCGGATCAATTTGCGCGGCGTGCCCCTGCCCGATCACGTCGATTCCGGCAACGTCGCCACACTGACGCGCCGAGAACGAGAGGCGCTCAGCCTGCTTGGCCAGGGAAATTCATATTCTGCGATCGCCGAAGAGCTGGCCATCACGCCCCGGGCCGTCGCCCGGCTGATCAAGCAGGCGAGGAGCAAGCTCGGTATCCGTCGCACGAGCGACCTGCTCCGCCGGGCGCGCGATCTTGCCGGCGGAGAAGACAGCTCGAACTGACGCGCGGCCACCTGATCTATTGCAGGAGCTGAAGCAGCGCGCGCCCGGCAGACGTCTTCAATTCTCTCCCATCCAGCGTCCCGTCGTGATCTGGATCGGCTGCGTCGAAGCGCTGCGAGACGGCGGCGAGATATTCATTCACCGAGAGCGTTCCATCGTGGTCGGGATCCGCTGCCGCTATCTCTTTGGCGGAAAGTCTGCCTCGCAACTCCCGCACGTCCAGCGTGCCGTCGTGATCCGGATCGAGCCTGGCGAAAAACGCCGTCGCCGCCTTCCTGACCTCGATATGGTCCAGCGTCCCGTCGCTGTCGGTATCGAACTTCTTGACCGGATCACCGCGAGACGCCGCCAGCGCAGATCCCGACACCATCCCGACAGCCAGAATCGAGACCATCCATCGGCCAAATTTCTGCATTTCGAGCTCTCCCCGAGGTCGTAGACGTCACATTCAGATCAGGACGAGGCAGTTGGAACCAAGGCCTCCACGGTCAGGCCGGCATCGCCGGAGACGACGTTGAGCGTGCCGCCCAGCGCCAGGATCCGCTCGCGCATGCCGACGAGGCCGAAGCCGAGCTTCTGCCCTGGCTCCATGCCGCGGCCGTTGTCGCTGACCCGCACCCGGGCGCAGCCGCGGCCGTCGTGAGTCATCTGCTCCACCGGCTCGATGACGACATTGACCGCAGTCGCACCGGCGTGGCGGAATACATTGGTGAGCGCCTCCTGCACGATACGATAGATGGTGAGATCGGCCGTCTCGCCGGTCGGCCCGAGCGCCGGCGAGATCACGGTCTCGATCGCGACGTCGGGATGCGACTGCCGCCATAGCCGCGACAGGGATTCGAGCGCCTTGCGCAAGCCGAGCTCGGCAAGGCCCACGGGCCGAAGGCGCTCCAGCACGCGTCGGTTGAATTGCTGGAGTGCATTGATCTGCTCCAGCATGGCGCTGCCATGTTTTCGCACGGCATCCGCACTCGGGTCGCGTCCGTCCGCCAGCTTCGCCAGCGCGCTCGCATGCGCGCGCAGCGAGAACAGATAAGGCCCGAACTCGTCGTGGAGCTCGCGCGCGATCTCCTTGCGCTCCATATCCTGAAGCGACACCGCGCGCTCGGCAAGACGCCGTTTGTCCTCGACCGCCTCACCAAGCGTCGCAGCAAGATGGTTGAGCTTGGTGCATATCGCGGCGAGTTCCGGCGCGCCGCCCGGCGCGACACGGGCATCGTAATGTCCGCCCTCGAGCTTCCCCATTGCCTCCGCCAGAGACTGGAGCGGTGCCAGCGCCCGGCCGACCACGTTCATCATCAGGAAGAACAGCGCGAGCGCGATCACCGAGCCGACCTCGAGCTGGGTCACGATCCCGTCCCAGATCTCGGCGATCTCGTCGTCGGGATGCGAGGTGATCACAAGCGAGGCGGGCTTGCCCCGGATCGAGACCGGCACGCTGACCGCGGTCTGCTCGGGATGAACCAGGGCGACGAACCAGGCCGGCGGCGCGCGCGTGTCGGCGTCGGCGTCAAGCCGGGGGGGCGTCAGCGGATGGCCGCCGGCGTCCCGAAGCGTGATGCTGACGTGGCGCAGGCGGCTGAGATCGCGCGCGATCTGGTTGAGCCTGGCATCCGGATCGGGAGCCTCGTTGAGATCCGCCACGATCATCTCGATGAACTCTCGGGCAAGGCGGATCACGCTCTGGTCCTCGGCCTGCACGCGCGGCCCGGCCTCTGCGACCTGCCGGCCGATATTGACGGCGAGCCCCAGCGCCAGCAGCAGCGCCAGCAAGAGGTTGATGCGCCCGCGCAAGGATAAATTTTGCCACATTGGTATCGCCTGTGCCTCGCGAAGGATGCCCGCGCCTGTCCGATGACGTTGACAGAGGCGAAGCGCCGGATATCTAATCGGAAACGTACAGCAATCCCAGCCGGGTTGCATGAGGCCACATGAGACGCGCAGCTCCTCATGCCGGCAGCGTGCAGCGCAAAACAGGCAAATTCCAACACGGGAAACGCGCTGTCGCGGGGAACGCCTATGCGCATACTGATCGTCGACGATCATCCCATTGTCGCCTCCGGCTGCCGTGCCGTGCTGGCCGACGAGGGCGAGATCGAGATTTTGGAGGCCGCCGACGCCGAAGACGGCGAGTGCGTCTTCATCGTCGAACGCCCCGAGCTCTGCATCATCGACATCAACCTGCCGACCGTCTCCGGATTCGAGCTCGCGCGCCGCATCCTCGAGCGCGCGCCCGAGGCCCGCATCATCATGTTCAGCATGAACGACGATCCTGCGTTCGCCGCGCGTGCGATCGAGTGCGGCGCCAAGGGCTATGTCTCCAAGACCGGCGATCCCGACGATCTCGTCGAGGCGATCCGCGCCGTCGGCGGCGGCGGCACGTACCTTCCGACCGCGATCGCGCGCAGCATCGCCTTTGCGGGGCCGACGCTGGCACAGAGCCCGCTGTCGAAGCTGAATGCGCGCGAGATGGAGATCCTGCGGCTGCTCAGCGCCGGCAAGAGCCTGTCCGAGATTGCCTGGCTGGTGCAATCGTCCTACAAGACGGTTGCCAATACCTCGTCGATCATGCGCCAGAAGCTCGGGGTGAAAACCTCCGTCGAGCTGGTGCGGCTGGCGATCGACAGCGGCGTCGCCTGACGGCGCCACAAATTTCGGTCACACAAGCGTTGCAATGTTGAGGTGGTGAGATGCCACGGAGTTTCAGGCATGACGATCCAGACCGTCTCGACGAATAAATCCTATGGCGGTGTGCAAGGCGTCTACCGCCATGCAAGCTTGGCGACCGGAACCGACATGGTGTTCTCGGTCTACGTTCCGCCGCACGCGAGCGACGCCAGACTACCCGTGGTCTGGTACCTCTCCGGACTCACCTGCACGCATGCCAATGTCACGGAGAAGGGCGAATTCCGTCGAGCCTGCGCCGAGCTCGGCCTGATCTTCGTCGCGCCGGACACCTCACCGCGCGGGCCGGACGTGCCGGGTGATGCCAACAACGCCTATGATTTCGGCTTAGGGGCCGGCTTCTTTGTCGATGCGACGCAAGAGCCGTTCGCGCGCAACTATCGGATGTGGAGCTATGTCACCGACGAGTTGCCCAAGCTGGTCGCGGAAAACTTTCCGGTCGACGTCAAGCGGCAATCGGTGATGGGTCACTCGATGGGCGGCCATGGTGCGCTGACGGTTGCGCTGCGCAACCCGCACCGGTTTCGCGCGGCAAGCGCTTTCGCGCCGATCGTGGCGCCTTCGCAGGTGCCCTGGGGCATCAAGGCCCTGACCGGCTATCTCGGACCGAACAGGGATACCTGGCGCAACCATGATACGGTGGCGCTGATCGAGGACGGTGCGAAATTTTCGGGCTTCCTCGTCGACTATGGCGATGCCGACAATTTCTTGAAGGAGCAGCTCAAGCCGGAGCTGCTGCAGGAGGCCTGCACCAGGACCAATATCCCGCTGACGCTGCGCCGGCAGGTGGGCTACGACCACAGCTATTACTTCATCTCGACGTTCATGAGCGATCATCTGCACTGGCATGCGGCGAGATTGACGGCGTGATCTCTTACTTCCTTCTCCCCTTGCGGGAGAGGGTGCACCGGCGCTCGCGGAGAGAAGAACTATTCGGGTCTTCCGTAATTCGGCGCCAGCAGGCGGTTGCGGACCAGATAGCTCATGGTGCGCGACCAGGATTCGTCGGTGTTGCCGCGCATGTCGGCGCTGGCGACAGTGATCATGTTGCCGGTCTTCACGTCACGCATATAGATGTTGAGATTGATGATCAGGTTCGAGACCTTCTGCACGAGGCCAGTGATCTCCAGGTCGGCGCCGAGCTGGCCGGCGAGCTTGAGGTCGCAGCCGCCGCAGGCCTGTAAGTTCGCGTGACGGGCTGCGTCCCTGACTGGCGCGATGTCGAGCATCTGGAACTTGCCTGAATCTGCCAGTTCCTTGCGCAGCTGCTCGCTGATGCGCTCGAGCCGCGCCTGCTCGGGCTTCGAGCCGTAGAACTCGCCGGGCAGGCTGGTGTCGATCAGCTCGAAATCGAACACCGCGAGTTTCGGCGGATCTGCGAGTGCGACCGAGCCCGTCAACAGCAACGCCGAGAGACAGATCAGTGCTCGCATAATCGTGATTCCCGGTCTCGCGCGCGCGAGGACGAAATGCGGGGTTGCAAGGCGGGCCAAATCGGTCATGCTTGAAGCAGAAACAATTCTCCACCGGCGGTCAAGCCGGGGAGAACACCTGGAGGAAACATGATCCGATGGTTGGTCGGCCTGATCGGCTGGAGTCTTGCCGCGACGAGTGCGCTCGCGGCCGACCCCGTCACGATCGGCGTCGGCTATCTCGGCATCGCCGGCACCAGATCGACGCTGTCGCTGGTCGAGCAGCCGGCCGAGAATGACGGCGTTGCCGGCGCCCGCCTCGCCATCGAAGACAACAACACCACCGGGAAATTCCTCAACCAGCGCTTTACGCTGGAGGAGCGGCGCATCAAGGAAGGCGAGGACGTTGTGCAGGCGGCGTCCGCGCTCGCCGAGAAGAACGGCTTCATCGTTGCCGACCTGCCGGCCGATGCGCTGCTAAAGGTCTCGGACGCCTTACGCGACCGCGGCACGCTGCTGTTCAACGTCGGCGCCATCGACGAACGGCTGCGCGAGGCCGATTGCCGCGCCAACGTCATCCATACCGCCCCGACCCGGGCAATGCTCGCCGACGCGCTCGGGCAATACCTGGTGTGGAAGCAGTGGAAGCGCTGGCTGCTCGTGGTCGGCTCCCATGACGAGGACAAGCTGTTCGCCGATGCGCTCCGGCGTACCGCCACGCGCTTCGGCGCCAAGATCGTGCAGGAGCGCACCTTCGAAGACAAGGGCGGCGCACGCCGTACCGATAGCGGCGTGACGCTGATACAGCGCCAGATGCCTGTCTTCACTCAGCAGGCGCCGGCCTATGACGTGCTGGTCGCCGCCGACGAGAGCGAGGTGTTCGGCGCCTATTTGCCCTATCGCACCTGGGATCCGCGGCCCGTCGCGGGCTCGGCCGGGCTGGTGCCGCGCAGCTGGGACGCCGCGCAGGACCAGTGGGGCGCGATCCAGATGCAGAACCGCTTCTTCAAGCTGAATTCGCGGCGCATGACCGCGCTCGACATGCAGGCCTGGACCGCGGTGCGCATGATCGGCGAAGCCACCTCGCGCACCAATTCCGGCGACGTCAAGAAGGTGACCGATTTCATCAAGGCTCCGGATTTCTCGGTCGCCGCGTTCAAGGGCACGCGGCTTACCTTGCGCGACTGGAACTTGCAGCTGCGCCAGCCGATCCTGCTGGTCGACGGTCGCATGGTGGTGTCGGTGTCGCCGCAGGAGGGATTCCTGCACCAGGTCTCCGAGCTCGACACGCTCGGCTACGATCGTCCGGAGAGCAAATGCAAGCTGAAGTGAGCGAAGTGATGCGACGGAGCCTCCGCAGAGATGGTGCGCCCCCTCTCCCGCGTGCGCAGGGCTATCGCATATGGGAAGTGGCTATGGGCACCGACTGTCTCCACAGCGTCATGGCCGGGCTTGTCCCGGCCATCCACGCCTTTCCACGCGGCACAAAGAACGTGGATGCCCGGGACAAGCCCGGGCATGACGACCTCTGCAAAATTCAAGTGCGATTGCCCTGCCCGCGTGCGGGAGAGGGTTGGGGAGAGGATCTCTCCGCTCGCGAGAACCCCCAAGAGGAGAGAGCCCTCTCCCGTATCGCATCTGTCGATGCGATGCGACCTCCCCCGCAAGCGGGGGAGGTGAAGACCTCCCGCGGACAGATGTCGCGCATGCTGGGGACAGCTTTGCTGGCGGCATTCGCGCTGACCACCGCACCCGCACACGCGTTCATCGCCTATGTCTCGAACGAGAAGAGCAACACGGTGTCCGTCATCGACACCGAGAGCTGGACCGTGACCAAGACCATCAAGGTCGGCCAGCGCCCGCGCGGCATCGATTTCACGCGCGACGGCAAGTTCGTGCTGGTCGCGGTCGGCGACGACGACACCATCCAGGTCATCGACGCCAAGACGCAAAGCGTGGTGGACAGCTTGCCCTCCGGGCCCGATCCCGAGCTGTTCGCGCAGGATGCCGCCGGCAAGATCCTCTATGTCGCCAACGAGAACGACAACACGGTGACCGTGATCGATCTCGATAAGCGCGCACGCCTCGGCGACATCCAGGTCGGCGTCGAGCCCGAGGGCATGACCATCAGCCCCGACGGCAAGACGCTGATCAACACGTCCGAGACGACCAACATGGCGCACTTCATCGACACCGCCTCGCGCCAGATCGTCGCCAACGTGCTGGTCGACGCGCGCCCGCGCTTCGCCGAGTTCAAGCATGACAGTTCGGAAGTCTGGGTATCCTCGGAGATCGGCGGGACGGTGTCGATCATCGACCCCAGGAAGCACGAGGTGATCGGCAAGGTCACCTTCGAGATCCCCGGCCTGCGGAAAGAGGCGATCCAGCCCGTCGGCATCGGCATGACCAAGGACGACAAGACCGCCTTCATCGCGCTTGGCCCCGCCAATCGCATCGCCGTGGTCGATGTCGCCTCGCGCAAGGTGACGAAATACCTGCTGGTCGGGCAACGCGTCTGGCACGTGGCGTTCACGCCGGATGAAAAGTATCTGCTCACCACCAATGGCGTGTCGAACGACGTCTCGGTCATCGACGTCGCTGCGCAAAAGGTGATCAAGACCATTCAGGTGGGCGAACTGCCCTGGGGCGTCACGATCGCGCCATGACCAGCCCCGCCCCGATCGCCGAACCACACGACGCCGCACCAGGGCCTGATCCCGCTGCCGTGCCGGCGCTGGCGATCGACGGCGTCAGCCACGCCTATGGGCCGCGCCGCGCGCTGATGGACGTCTCCTTCAATGTCCAGCCCGCGAGCTTGACTGCGCTGCTTGGGCTGAACGGTGCCGGCAAGAGCACGCTGTTCTCGCTCGTCACGCGCCTGTTCGGCATCCAGTCCGGCCGTGTCGCCATCTTCGGTCATGACATCAGCAAGAGCCCCGGCGAGGCGCTGCGGCTGCTCGGCGTCGTGTTCCAGCCGCGCACGCTCGATCTCGATTTGTCGCTGACGCAGAATCTGCTCTATCACGCCGCGCTGCACGGCATCAGCCGCCGCGAGGCCGCCGCGCGCAGCGCCGAGCTGCTCGGCCGCATCGGGCTCGAAGAGCGCGCCGGCAGCAAGGTCCGGGATCTCTCGGGCGGCCAGATGCGGCGGCTGGAGATTGCGCGGGCGCTGCTGCACCGGCCGCGGCTGCTGTTGCTGGACGAGCCTACGGTGGGCCTGGACGTCAAGGCGCGCGCCGACATCATCAGCCATGTTCGCCAGCTCGTGACCGAGCAGGGCATCGGGGTGCTCTGGGCCACGCACCTGTTCGACGAGATCAACGCCGGTGACGATCTCGTAGTGCTGCACCAGGGCAAGGTGCTGGCAAAGGGGCCGATGAGCCGCGTCATCGCCGAGGCCGGCGCGCAGGACGTCAACACCGCCTTCATGCGCCTGACCGGCGCGCAAGTGATGCCGGGAGGCGGCGCATGAGCAGCATCACCACGCGCGACACCCCGCGCGGCTTCTCGGTCCAGGAGTACTTGACCTGCCTCACCGGTATCGTCTGGCGCGAGGGGCTGCGCTTCCTGCATCAGCGCGAGCGCTTCGTCTCGGCGCTGGTGCGCCCGCTGGTGTGGCTGTTCATCTTTGCCGCCGGCTTCCGCCAAGTGCTCGGCATCTCCATCATCCCTCCCTACGAGACCTACATCCTCTACGAGGTCTATATCGCACCTGGGCTGATGGCGATGATCCAGCTCTTCAACGGCATGCAATCCTCGCTCTCGATGGTCTATGACCGCGAGATGGGCAACATGCGTACGCTCCTGGTGAGCCCGCTGCCGCGCGGATTCCTGTTGTTCTGCAAGCTGCTCGCAGGCACCGCGGTGTCGCTGCTCCAGGTCTACGCATTCCTGCTGATCGCCTGGCTCTGGGACATCACCCCGCCGCCCCAGGGCTATCTCACCGTGCTGCCGGCGCTGGTCCTGTCCGGGCTGATGCTGGGCTCGCTCGGCATGCTGATCTCCTCGGGCATCAAGCAGCTGGAAAATTTCGCCGGCGTGATGAACTTCGTGATCTTCCCGATGTTCTTCGCCTCCTCCGCGCTCTACCCGCTCTGGCGGGTGCAGGAGGGCAGCCCTTATCTGTACTATCTCTGCGAGGCCAATCCGTTCACCCACGCGGTCGAGCTGATCCGCTTCGCGCTGTACGGGCAGATCAACTGGATCTCGCTGGCGGTGGTTGCCGCCTGCACAATCGTCTTCATGGTCGGAGCGATTTTGGCCTATGATCCCTCGCGCGGGCTGGCGCGACGCGGGCCTGCGGGAGGCGAAGGATGAAGGTCTGGCTCCTGGCTGCCCTGGTGATCGCGCTGTCCGGCACGACCGCGCGCGCGGCCGATCCGCGCTATCCGGACTGGCCCTGCACCCAGGCCAAGGTGCCGGAGATCTCGCTGGCCGCCGTGTGGGCCGGTCCGCCGCTCGACGACGTCCAGAACAAATGGAAGGACGACGCCAGGGTCAGCGCGCTGGTCGCAAGACTGGCGGCGCGCAAGACGCCGCTGGACGAGGCCGAGAAATCGGTGAAGGAGTTTCTGGCCGCCTCCGGTTCCGACAAGACGGCGAATGCGAAGCTGCTATTTGCCGGTCTGTTCGACACGCTCAATGCTCAGCGCTCGCAGGTCATGAACGGGCTCGAACGCGTCAGCCGGAAGCAGCGCGAGGCCGCCGACAAGATTCGCGAGGAAACGCTCCAACTCCACACCCTGCAAGGCGCGACACCCCGCGACGAGGCCAAGGTGGAGGCGCTCAGCAACGAGCTGATCTGGAAGACCCGAATCTTCGAGGACCGCACCAAGGTGGTGCGGTTCGTCTGCGAGGTTCCAACCACGATCGACCAGCGCCTGTTCGCGCTCGGCCGCGTGATCCAGCAGGAAATGGAATAGCGGCAGCCTCGCTGACGGCTTTCGCGAGAGTTCCACAATCGTTAACCTTTTGCCGAGCTATCTGCCGGAACCAAATCGATCTAGGATGCCTTGTCGAAGTGAACCCCATACGTCGGGAGGCCTCGATGGGAACAACGAAATTCATCTTCGCGGGCGCTGCGGCCCTTAGCTTGCTCGCATCCAGCGCATTTGCCGAAGACATGACCGGAACGATCACGCGGATCGACCGTCTCAACGGCACGATCGCGATCCAGCAGACGCAGAAGGGTACGGTCGGCGCCAGCGCTGGCAGCGCCGGCGCGCTTCAGGAGTACAAAACCAAGGATGCCGCGATGCTGGATGCCGTTCATGCCGGCGACAGGGTGAACTATACGGCCACCGAGACGAACGGCACCGGCACGCTAACGAAGCTGCAGAAGCAGAAATAGCAGCACTGCGCTTGCCCCCTCTCCGCTTGCGGAGAGGGGAAGCGCATCCTCGCTGATCAATGTTGCTCGGGCCGCGGCTCCGGCTGCGCCTCGTCGGTCGGAAGCTTCGCGCGCTCCCAGCCGTCGGTGCCGTCGGGGTACCAGGCGATGTTGGAATAGCCGTAAGCCAGCGCACGCTTGGCGGCGTTCCAGGACATCCAGCAATTGGCGAGGCAATAGATCACGAGCAAGGCGCCCTTGTTGCCGCGCGAGGCGCGCGCGAGGCCGCGCTGGAGATAGTCATCCATGGCCGGCGGCAGCGTGCCGTAGCCGGTGTCAGGCAGCCAGATGCTGCCCGGAATGTTCCGGCGCGGCGCATCGCGCCACACCGTGCCCTCGGGAAGGTTGTTCGGTTTCGGCGGGCGCGGCATCACGTCGACGAACGCGCCGCTGTTTGCGCGCCATATCGCTTCCGCTTCCTCGGTCGTCAGCACGCGCGCGCCGGCAAGCGTCGCCGGCACCGGCGCGCGATAATTGTCGGTGCGATAGCCCTCGGGCTCGAACGGCTCCTGCTGCTGCGCCAACGCCGGTGCCACGAGCAGAGCAACGACAATCGCAGCGGCAAGCGGCCGTCTCATGGCGTCTTCTTGGCCGCCTCCGCGCCGAGCGGCCGGTCGCTCTCGTCCAGCAGCGGTACGCCGAAATCGAGCAGGATCTTGTTGATCTCGCCCTGGTTCTCCTGGATCAGCTTGTTGAGCTGCCGCTTCCAGTTCTGGTCGGCAGGGCGCACGCCCATGCCGATGCGATAGACCAGCTTCGGCCCGGTGGTTTCCTTCACCAGCGGCGTGACATGGAGCGAAGAGCCGGCCTTCTTCGCATGGTATCCGGCCATCGGCCCCCACAACACGCCGGCGTCGATCTTTCCGGCGGCGAGGTCATTGATCATCGCCTGTGCCGAATTGTCGAAGCGCGTGTCGATCATCAGCGGATAGGGCTTTGCATCGCCCATCAGGCCGGCCAGCGCCATGTTGGTCGCCGGCGGTGTGCCGGCGACGATGCCGACATGCTTGCCCTTCAGCTTGGGGTCCTCGAGCGTATCGACGTCCTCGAGCCCGCTGCCGGCCTTCGAAACCAGCGCATAGCTCGTGCGATAGTAGGGATTGGTACCCTGCACGAGGTCGTCACCTTGCGGGAAGCCCATGATGACGTCGCAGCGATGCGCACCCAGCGTCATCCGCACGAAACCGGTGGCCTGCGGAAAGAAGACGTAGTCGAGCTTCTTCTGGAGCTTGTCCGCAAGAAACTCGGCGAGCTTGTTCTCAAACCCCTCGCCCTTTTCGTTCGAGAACGGCAGATTGCGCGGATCGGCGCAGACGCGCAGCACCTTGGGATCGACCAATTCGAATGAGAGATCGCCGGTCTCGCTGGTCTGCGCGATGGCGGCATCGCCGAACGCACAGGATGCGACCACGACCCACAGTGAAAACAACCAGCGACGATGTCGTCCGGCCTCCGTCATCGCGCTTCCTCCTCGTTTTGGTTGGATGTTATCCATGCAACGCATGACGCGCCACCTGTGCCAACTTCGCGCTGGCCCAACTTGTTGCAGTGCAACGAGACGAACCCTTTGAACTGAGGCAGAAAAAAGTGTCTCGCATCGCTCTGATCGCAGCCTGGTTCCTGCTTGAAGCGACGCTAGCACGCGCCTGTGCGGCCGAATTGCCTGTGAGCGAAGTCGCACCGGGAATCTTCGTGCACTCCGGGACCATCGCCCTGATGACCCGCGAGAACGAAGGTGACATTGCCAATGTCGGGTTCATCGTCGGCGATGAGGCCGTGGCCGTGATCGACACCGGCGGCAGCCGTCGCGAAGGCGAAGCGCTGCTGGCCGCCGTGCGGGCCCGCACGCCCAAGCCGATCCGCTATGTCATCAACACCCACGGCCATCCCGACCATGTCTTCGGCAATGCCGCCTTCGTTGCGGAGGGCGCGACCTTCGTCGGGCACAGCAGGCTGCCGCAGGCGCTCGCGACGCGCGGGCCGTTCTATCTCGACAATTTCCGCCGCATCATGGGCAGCGAGCTGATCGATCCCGTCAAGATCATTGCCCCGACCCAGCTCGTGACCGACACGATGACGCTCGATCTGGGATCGCGCCGCCTGAGCTTGCGTGCCTGGCCGGCCGGACACAGCGACAGCGACTTGATCGTGTACGACGAGACGACCAGGACCCTGTTTGCTGGCGACCTGGTCTTTCTCCGCCACATTCCGGTCATGGACGGCAGCATCCGCGGCTGGCTCGACACCTTGAAGCGGCTTGAGACCATCCCGGCGCTCCGCGTCGTTCCCGGTCACGGCCCCGTGAGCGACTGGCCCGCCGCGCTGATCGATGAACGGCGCTACCTATCCACGCTGCTGTCCGACGTCCGCACGCTGAACAAGAAGGGCGAGCCGATCCGAGCCGCCGCGGACAAGGCGGCCGCGTCGGAACGGCCGCATTGGCAGCTGTTCGACGACTACAACGCCCGCAACGCAACTGCAGCATTCTCTGAAATTGAATGGGAGTAGCGGGCGCGCTAGGCTGTCGCCAACGCTCGTTTCGTCCGTGCGGGATCATGACCATGACGGGATGCACACGCCGCCTGACCCTCACCGCCCTCCTGCTCGGCCTCGCTTTCGCGCCGCCGGCGAAGGCGGAAGAGGCCTATGATCCCTGGCCCGGCCTGGTGCAGGACATCTTCAAGAACCGTCCGATGAATGACGGCAGCGCCGTCATCGGCATCGAGATGCCGTATCGCGCCGAGGACGCGGCCATCGTGCCGGTGACCTTGCGCAGCAAGCTGTCGCCCGGCGATGCGCGGCGCATCCGTTCGATCACGCTGGTGATCGACCGCAACCCCGCGCCGATGGCGGCGAAGTTCGAGCTCGGGCCGGACGCCAATGTCACGGAGATCTCGACGCGCGTGCGCGTCAACAACTACACCGATGTCCACGCGGTCGCCGAGCTCAGCGACGGTCAGCTCTATGTGTCCAAGACTTACGTGAAAGCCTCCGGCGGCTGCTCGGCACCGGCGGGCAAGAACGTCGAGGAAGCCCGGAACCGGCTCGGCCAGATGCGCTACCGGCAGTTCGCCCGCGAGGACGCGCCGGCAAGCCGCGTGCGCGAGGCGCAGGTCATGATCGGCCATCCCAACAATTCCGGGCTGCAGATGGATCAGGTCACGCAGCTCTATATCCCCGCCTTCTTCATCAACCAGTTGAAGCTGTCGCAGGACGACAGCCCCGTGCTGTCGATGGAAGGCGGCATCTCGATCTCGGAGGATCCCAATCTGCGCTTCACGTACGTATCCAACGGCGCCAAGCGTTTCCGAGCGGAAGCAAGGGACACAGACGGGCACGTGTTCCGCAACGAGTGGGATGTGGAGAAGCCGGGGACGTGATAGCGAGCCGTCATTCCGGGGCTATCCGAAGGACCGAACTCTGGTGCGCAATCGCGCACCTGAGAATCTCGAGATTCCGGGTTCGTGCTTCGGGCGCCCCGGAATGACGGCAGCAAACTAGAAACACCTTACCTCGGCTTCCGCCTGCGCGCGCCTCAAATCGTTCACCGCCGAGTTCGCCTGCTCCGAGGTACGGAACTGGACGCCGAGATTGCCGCGCACCTGCGACATGCTGAGCGCGGCCTCGGCGGTAACATAGCGCTCGTAGGGTATGATCGAAGCCACCACGTCGATCGAACAGGAACATTGCTCGATCGCAGCCCGCGTCTCGCCCGTGGCCTTCATGCAGCCATAGACATACTCCGCGCGCGCCGAGGTGGGATAGTCATTGACCTCCTCGGCCCGTGCCAAGCACGCGCTCGCAGCCAGCATCACCAATGCGGCGACAATCGGTCGTAGCTGTCCCGCCAGATTCATGCGCATCCTCCCGCTGGTTGCGACCAAGGCTATGCTATGCGTATTGTCCTGAAAAGCATTCCGTCAGAGGAAGCGGCTCACAAGGTGATGAGAGCACTGGGTGTGACGAGGGGATTTGGTCGAACATTGGCGCTCGCAATGACGCTGGCGCTGACGCTCGCCGCGCCCAGCCGCGCCGCGGATGCGATCCGCCTTGCGGTGCAGAAGACCGGAACATTCTCCTGGGAGCTGGCTGCAATCCGAGCGAGCGGTCTCGACAAGGAGGCCGGCCTGTCGCTGGAGGTCGCCGAGCTCGCGAGCACCGAGGCCGGCAAGATCGCGATGCGCGCCGGCAGCGCCGACATCATCCTGTCGGACTGGCTGTGGGTGTCGCGCGAGCGTGCGCTGGGCGCCAAGCTCACCTTCTATCCCTATTCGAGCGCGTTGGGCGCGGTGATGGTTCCGGCGGCTTCTCCAATCAAGACGCTGGCCGACCTCAAGGGCCGCAAGCTCGCCGTCGCCGGCGGGGCGATCGACAAGAGCTGGCTGCTGCTCCAGGCGCGCATGAAACAGGACGGGATCGACCTGAAGTCCGAGGCAACCATCGTCTATGGCGCCCCGCCCCTGATCGCCGCGAAGACGCTCGACGGCGAGATGGATGCGAGCCTCAATTTCTGGAATTTCTGCGCCCAGCTCGAAGCCAAGGGTTTTCGGCGCCTCGCAGGTATCGAGGACATCCTGCCGAAGCTCGGCGCCAAAGGTGCTGTCTCCGCCGTCGGCTATGTCTTCGACGAGAGCTGGGCCGCGAGCCATCGCGACGCCGTGGCGCGCTTCATCGCGATGACCCGCAAGGCCAAAGAGCTGCTGGCGACCTCGGATGCGGCCTGGGACAAGGTCGCGCCGCTCACCGGCACCAGCGATCCGGCCGTGCTCAAGACCTACCGCGACCGCTACCGCGACGGCATTCCGCGCCGGAGCATCGACGACGAGGAAAAGGACGCACGCGTGCTCTACCGCGTGCTGGCCGAGATCGGCGGCCGCGATCTCGTTGGTCCTGCGGCCGAGCTCGACCCCGGCACGTTCTATCACGCAGTCCCCGGAGACTGAGGTGCTGCGTCTTCTCTCGTTCGCCCTGTTCCTCGCAACCTGGTGGACCGCCGCGCTGTTCGTCGGTGGCGCGAAGCTGCCCTCCCCGCCGGCCGTGCTCCAGGTCATGATCGTGGAAGCCTCATCCGGCGCGCTGTTCCTGCATCTGGGCGCCACGCTGGCGCGCGTCACGCTCGCCTTCGTGCTGGCGATGTCGCTCGGCAGCGCGATCGGCTACCTGATGGGCCGGGTGAAGCTCGCCGACCGGCTCGGCGATCCCTGGCTGATCCTGCTGCTCAATTTGCCGGCGCTGGTCGTGATCGTACTGGCCTATATCTGGGCCGGGCTCACCGAGGCCGCCGCGATCGCAGCGATCGCCATCAACAAGCTGCCGACCGCCATCGTCACCTTGCGCGAGGGCGCACGCGCGCTCGACCGCTCGCTCGACGAGATGGCGAGCGTGTTCGCGATGCCGCGCTGGCGCGCCTTCCGCCACGTCGTGCTGCCGCAGCTTGCGCCCTATATCGCGGCCTCCGCGCGCTCCGGGCTGTCGCTGGTGTGGAAGATCGTGCTGGTCGCCGAGCTCCTGGGTCGTCCGAACGGCGTCGGCTTCGAGATCGGCGTCGCCTTCCAGCTGTTCGACACGCCGCGGCTGCTGGCCTACTCCCTGACCTTCGCCGCCGTCGTGCTCGTCATCGAAACCTTGCTGGTGCAGCCGTTCGAAGCCCGCGCAAACCGGTGGCGGCCCCGTGCGGCTTGAGGTCGAGATCACAGGCAAGACCTTCAGGAGTGCTGCGGGCGGAACGCACGAGGTGCTGGCGCCGGTCCGGTTCGCGCTTCAATCCGGAGAGGTCGGTGTGCTGATTGGGCCGTCCGGCTGCGGCAAGAGCACGATGCTGCGCATCATCCTCGGCTTGGACCGCGACTTTGCAGGCCGCATCGCGCGACCGCCGGAGGCGCGGATCGGCATGGTGTTCCAGGAGCCGCGCCTGCTGCCGTGGCGCTCGGTCGAGCAGAATGTACGGCTTGCGGCCCCGGAGGTTTCCGACGCGAAACTGTCGGAGCTGTTCCGGATCCTGGAGCTGGAAGCGCATCGCAGCCACTTCCCCGGCGAACTGTCGCTCGGCCTTGCCCGCCGCGTCGCACTCGCCCGTGCCTTCGCGGTCGAGCCCGATCTCCTGGTGCTCGACGAGCCCCTCGCCTCGCTCGACGATGCGCTCGCCGGCCGTCTGCGCGACGAGATCGCAACTCTGGTCGCGAGCCGTCCGATGATGACGCTGCTTGTCACTCACAGTCTCGACGATGCGATCCGGCTCGGCGACCGGCTGTTCTTCTTGTCGCCGCGTCCCGCGCGGATCGTACAGGAGCTTCCAATCGCCATCCCCCGCGCCGCGCGCAGCGAAGCCGAGATTGCGGCGATCAGGACCGAGCTTGCACGGCGCATCCAGTCGGAACAAGGCGGCGTTCACGCCGGGCGGGATGTCTCATAGGCAACCGCGCGAGGCCCGTGCTAAATTGGGTCGCGGCGGAGTCTGCTGATGAAGCGAAGGATCGCCCTGACGGCACTTGGCCTTGCCCTGCTCGCGACAACGACGCGTGCGCAGGACATGATGCGCGATCTCGATCTGACGTCACCCGCCATGGTCTCCGCCGAGATGAGCCGGCAGGAGGTCGAGGCCGCGCTGGCCAAAGCGAGCGCCGGCGCCCCCGCCGATTTGACCGGCAAGCGGTTATCGGGGCTCGATCTCAGTGGTCTCGACCTGGCCAACGTAATTCTCCGTGCGGCTCGGCTCAACAAGACGAAGCTCGCCGGTGCCCGGCTCGATGGGGCGATCCTCGATCAGGCGTGGCTGCTGGACGCAGATCTCACGGGCGCGAGCCTGAAGGGCGCCAATTTGTTCGCGTCACAGATGGCACGTGCTCGCCTCGACGGCGCCGATCTGACTGGTGCGCGCATCACGGCAGATCTCACCGGCGCGAGCATGGTCGGCACGTCGATCGCGGAAGCGCATCTCGGTGCCGACATGCGCAACCAGTCGATGGGGCTGATGCGCGCGGTGCTGAAATCCGCCAATTTGGAACGGCTGAACGCGCGCAACGCCGATTTGTCACGCGTCGACCTTGAATTCGCGGTCCTCAGGGGCGCGGACCTGAGCGGTGCATCGCTGAAAAACGCCCAACTCGGCGGAGCCGATCTGACCGGCGCCATCGTCATCGATGCCGATTTCGACGGCGCCGATCTCGCCTCGGCGAAGCTGATCGCGCCGAACGGCCTTGACCGCGCCAAGAATTTCGACAAGGCAAAGAACCGCGAACGCCTGATCAGGGAATGATGGCGCGCCTGTGGGAGGACTGCCTGATGCGTTGGGTACTGGCATTGATCGCGTTGTCGACGCTTGCCGGCGAGGCCGCCGCACAGACCAAGGGCAAGGGCGTAAGGCTCTGGAACCTGACGACGGAAACGATCTCCGGTTTCCAGCTCGCGCCGGCCGGCAAGTCCGACTGGGGTCCGAACCAGTGCCTGAACGACAAGGACAAGGAGGTCGATCACGACGAGCGGCTGCGCATCACCGGTGTCGAGCCCGGCCGCTATGACGCGAAGGTCAGCTATCCCGACGCGCGGCAGTGCATCGTCCGTGACATCGAGATCAAGGCGGACGCCGTGTTCTCGATCGCCGACAAGGATCTGAAGGACTGCACGAAGTAGCGCTCGAACAGATCCTTGCGCCCTATGCCCTGTCGTTGGGGCGTGGATATTCGCAGCGCCAACGCACCGCCTGCCACTTCGGATGCTCGCTGACCCATTGCGCGATATAGGGCGGCGCGGCCATCACGCATTGGCGGGGCGAGCCGGAATAGTTGAACACCAGATGCTGCTCCTCGCAGGTCGCAGGCGAGAGCACAGCACACACAGTCACCACCAGGTCAATCGGGTTCATGCCGTATCCTCTCGCAAGGGGCGCTGGAGATTAGCACGAAAGATTACGTTGCAAGGAGGGGAAAAGTTTCAGGCGGAGGTCAGAATGGCGGAGGGAACTGCTTCCATCCCTTACTGGCATTGCGACGCAAAACGCCGAATTCTCCAGAGGTCATGACCGGGCTTGTCCCCCATGACGATCTCGCAGCTAGAAGTTGATCCCGAACACCATCCTGGCCTGGTGTCGCTCGAAATTGACGAGGTCCAGCTTGCCGCCCGATCCGGCCGGACGTCCCCAGGCCTGCATGCTCCAGCTCAAGGTCAGCCGCGAGCGCTCGGATAGCTGGAAATATGCGGTGGGGCCGACGAACAGGGCCTGGCCTGCAAATTCTCCGAGGCCGATCCCCTCATATTGCCGGAAATAGCGCAACTCGCCACCGAGCAGCACATTGGGCCGCACGCGCGCCAGGCCGGCAAACGCAGCGCCGATCGTTGAGCTCTTCTCGGATATTCCTCCAACCTCGAGGCGCGCCCATTCCGGTTGGTAGATCAGGTTGATGGCGCCGATGGCGAAGTTCGGGATCAGTTCGCGGTCGAATGCCAGCGTGAACTCGGTGCCGTACATTCGCCCTTTCGCGCCGCTGGTCTCGTCAATGCGGTCGCCGTGCAGTTCGGCAGCGATCGTGAAGCCGAACGGGGCGCGGTCGCGATCGAGCAGGCGATAACGCAGGTCGAGCGAGGCGCCCTGGAAGTTGAACTGGCGGCGGTCGTCGATATCAGGGACGCCGGTGATGTCGTGCAAGCTGGCGGTGCCGCCGAGCTCGATACGAAAATTCGGCAGTGGCACCACCTCGATCTCGACCTCGTGCTCGAGCGCACGATACGCCGCCCCGCCTTTGCCGAAGCGCCCTGTCGTTTGAGTCTGGAATTCGCGCTCGCCGACATTGCCGACATCGGTGCCGATCATGAAGCCGAAAATGTGCTCGGTATCAAAGCCTTCTTCGGCGCTGCTGCGTGCCGGCGCCAGCACGATCGCGCACCCGATCACCATCCAGAACTTACAGGTTCTGCCGCCCATCCCGTGCCCCGAAAGGCGCGCCGCTGCGATGCAGCAGCAACGCTCACCGAGCATCAGCGTAGCACACTGCGGCAGAGCGCGGTCGAGATTTTGGTGGAGACGTCGAGGCCTGCACACGTGCCGCTTCGCGTCCATCGCGAAGCACGATGAGGCCAAGCCGAAATCCGACACTGCCGCGGCTTCGACGGCGCTCGCCATCGAAGCCGCGGCAGGTCGTCAGTCTTACTTGCGCGAAGCGCAGGCGTACATGTTGATTTCCATGCCGACCGGCACTTCCACGATCTTCGGAGCTTTCCAAGCCATTCGGGGTCTCCCAAGGTATTGAGCGCGACATCGCGCGGCGCAAAACGTAGGGCTGCGTCAGATGCAGTTCAAGCCTCGATTGGACTGCCGAGCGTGTCCGTGTCGATTCTTCGGCACTGCATTTCTCTCTCGGACAAAGCCAGTTCCCTCTTGGTCAAGCACGACCAGCGAGACAACAACTTGTGCAACGCACCGCGCGTGATCGACAGCGCCGTTAGCAGCCCTTGTCGGCCATTTCGGTATTCGGCTTGGCGCCTTCGGCGCGCTGGGCCGCGGTCGGCTCACTCTGCATTTGCCGCTGAGCATCCTCGGACGAAGCCGGCGTTTCACCGCTTGCACGATTCATCGTGCTGGTCGGCGGATGCTGGCTGGCATCGCGCGTTGAACTGGACGAGTGCGATTGAGCGGAGCCCACGGTGACCGGACCAGAGCCGGCATCCTTGTCGGTGCTGGCGCTACCGGTGTTGCACGGGCCGGCGACGGCAACGCCGGCGCTCAATGTCAGGATGGCGCAGGCAGCAAGAACGGAACGTTTTGTGTTCATCTGCATCTCCTCTTCGCCTGCCGCGCAGCCCCGGCGCCAGGCAGGACGTTGCGGAGAAAACAGGCCGAGCAGCCCGATGTTCCCGGGCGTCAGGCCGGAATGATCGCAAACACGGCCCTCGTCACGTCAGTTCCGATTGCCCCGCTCACCGTAACAATCGCAGCAGGGTGCGGCCTGCGCGCGAGTTCAGCTCCTTCGCATCCAGCGTTCCGTCCTTGTCGGGATTCGCCGCGTTGAAGCGTTGCTCGACCACGGACAGATATTCGTCCAGCGTAAGCGTCCCGTCGCGGTCAGGATCGGCGGCGGCGAGCTCTTTCGCCGACAACCGTCCGCGCAGTTCGCGCGCATCAAGCGTGCCGTCATGATCGGGATCGAGCTTTGCGAACATTGCGGCGGCCACCTTCTTCACCTCGGCAAGATCGAGCGTGCCGTCATTGTCGGTGTCGAACAACTTGACCGCGTTGCCAGAGGCCGACCACGCCGGACCGGCTGACAATGCAATCGTAAGCGAAAGGGCAAGGGCAAGGGCAATTGAACGACGCGAAATCATCTAGACCTCCCTGACGATGAGCCCCGAATCGACGGGGACAGAAACGACATAAATCCGCAAGCGGGCCTTGGTTCAAGTCCGGACTTGCAACTTGCGCGCACCACAACCCGGGAGAACCCGGCCGTGCGCCCCGGGCCCACCCCGGGACCGCTTCGTAGCGCGGAATTTTCTCAGCGTCTCCGCACAAGTGGAAGTTGCTTTCGTAAGGTTTCCGTAAGGCGACCGACACGCCGCGTCCGACGATATCGGCACGGCACTTACGACTTTCGTATTGACGAGTTTTGCTTTCGGGCGGAGTGTTGCAGTCGCAGCGTCAAAAGGCGCGCATATTGGGAGGAACGGATGAAACGCTTTGCGATGGCCGCAGGCCTCGTCATGCTTGCGTCAACCTGTGCAAATGCACAAACCACCGAGCAGCTGGTCAAGGGCGCGACCGACACGTCGAACGTTCTCAATTATGGAATGGGCTACAATCTCCAGCGGTTCTCGACGCTGAAGCAGATCAACAAGGATACGGTCAAGAACCTCGTCCCGATCTGGAATTACAGCTTCAATGACGACCGTAGCGAGGAATCCCAGCCCATTGTCTATCAGGGCGTGATCTATGTGACCACGCACAATGCGACCATGGCGGTGGACGTCAAGACCGGCAAGCAGATCTGGAAGAGCAAGATCGAATATCCGGCGGAGACGCCGCGAATTGTCTGCTGCGGCATCATCAACCGCGGCGTCGCGATTCATGAGGGCAGGCTGTTCCGTACGACCCTCGATGCCCACGTGATTGCGATCGACGCCAAGAACGGCAAGGAGCTGTGGCGGCAAAAGGCGGCCGACATCAAGGAAGGCTATTCGATGACGGTGGCCCCGCTCGTTGCCGACGGCGTCGTCATCACCGGCATCTCCGGCGCCGAGTTCGGCACAAGGGGCTTCATCGACGGCTGGGATCCGGCAACGGGCAAGCATCTCTGGCGCACCCATTCGATCCCCTCGCCGGACGAGCCCGGCGGCGACACCTGGAAGGGCGACACCTGGAAGCTCGGCGGCGGCTCGACCTGGATCACCGGGTCTTATGATCCCGAGCTGAACACGATCTATTGGGGCATCGGCAATCCCGGCCCGTTCAACTCGGCAGTGCGCCCCGGCGACAATCTCTACACCTGCTCCGTCCTGGCGCTGGATCCCAAGACCGGCAAGATCAAGTGGCACTACCAGTTCTCGCCGAACAATCCATTCGACTACGACGCCGTGGCCGAGATGGTGCTAGCCGATGTGAACGTCGAGGGCAAGCCGACCAAGACGCTGATGAATGCCAACCGCAACGGCTTCTTCTACGTGCTCGACCGCACCAACGGGAAACTGCTCGCGGCCAATCCGTACGTGAAGGTCAACTGGGCGACCGGGATCGACATGAAGACCGGACGTCCGATCGAGACCGACGTTTCCAAGGACGCGCGCGAGGGCAAGAAGGTGACGGTCTATCCGTCCATCCTCGGCGGCAAGAATTGGGAGCCGATGTCGTTCAATCCGCAGACCGGCCTTGCCTATGCCAACACGCTCGCCTTCGGCGGCAGGTACAAGACCGAGCCAGTCACCTATAAGCAGGGTGAATGGTACCTCGGCATGGACCTGACCGACCTCTGGGAATACGGAGACGGGCCGCGCGGCCATCTCAAGGCCATCGACCCCATGACCGGCAAATCGAAATGGGAAGCGCCGAGCGACATTCCGCGCTTCTCGGGCGTGCTCTCGACGGCCGGAGGCGTCGTGTTCTCTGGCGCGCTGACCGGCGAGTTCGAGGCCTTCGACGCCGACACCGGCAAGAAGCTCTGGCAGTTCCAGACCGGCTCCGGCATCGAGGGACAGCCGGTGACCTGGCAGCAGGACGGCGTGCAGTATGTCGCCGTGACGAGCGGCTATGGCGGCGTCTACTCGCTGTTCTCCGGCGACGAGCGGCTTGCCAACGTGCCGCCCGGCGGCTCGCTGTGGGTCTTTGCGGTCAAGCAGTAACCACGGGTACGATGCTGAAAGTGATCTCTCATAAGACGGCGGCGATGATCGCCGCCGTCGCGGTGCTGTCGGTCGCGCTTGCGGCGGCCGGTCGTGCCGATAACAACACCACTGGCAATTCCATGCAGGCGCAGATCGACCATGGCAAGTCGACTTACGCCTCGAAATGCTCGCACTGCCACGGTCCCAATCTGATGAACTCCGGCACCGTCACGCCCGACCTGCGCGCCATTCCCGACGACAAAACGCGCTTCGTCACCACGGTGAAGAACGGCAAGAACAACAAGATGCCACCCTGGGCCGACATTCTCAGCGACGACGAGATCGGGAACCTCTGGGCCTTCGTCTCCAGCCGGAGAAAGCCATGAGACGATGCCTCTCCATCTGGAGCGTTGCCGCGATCCTCGCGGCGGCGCCTCTCGTTGCGGGCGCGGCCGAGGATCCGCTCAAGATCTGTCTCGACGAGGACCGGCCACCGCTGTCGGTGCATCGAAAGGGCAAGCCGGATGCCGGCTTCGACGTGCTGCTGGCGCGCGCCGTGGCCGAACGCCTGCGACGGCCGCTCGCGATCCAATGGTTCGAGAGTAGGCTCGATGAGGATTCCAGCCCGCAGCTCGAGGCCAATGCGCTGCTCTCGGATGGGCGCTGCTCGCTGGTCGGCGGCTATGCGCTGACGCAGGACTCGCTGGTCGTGCCCGGGATGAAAACGGCGCGCCTGCCGGACTTCGCGGGGGCCACACGCGACGATCGGCGGCGCCGCGTCCCGCTGGGCATGCTCGCGCCAAGCCAGCCTTACATCTATTCGCCGATGACGGTGGTGCTCGGGCCGAAGGCCCGCGGCCGCAAGATCGGCGACATCGGCGATCTCGCCGGCCTTCGTCTCGTCATCGAAAGCGGGTCGCTCGGCGACGCCGTCCTGATGAGCTTCGACAAGGGCCGACTGATCGACAGCATCACCCATCTCGTCCCCGGTCGCGACGACCTCCTCGGCGCGCTCCAGCGCGGCGACCATGACGCGACTCTGATCGATCTTGCCCGCTTCGACGCCCATCGCGCCGCGCACCCCGACACGGCGATCACGGCGTCCGGCTACTACTATCCGATCGGAGCCAATCGCGGCTATGTCGGGCTCGCCAGCGATGGCGCGCTGATCGAGGCCGTCAACAAGGCGCTCGGCCAGCTTGCTGCCGATGGCAAGATCGCCGAATTCGGCAAGCAGGCCGGCCTCACCTATCTGCCGCCGCGGGAGCCAGCGATTCTGGGCGACGTCTGGACGCAAATCATTCAGCGGTGATTGCAAGGGCGCTGATGTCCCGGCCGGCACGCAGTGACGCCTGCGCGCTGCGCACGCATCATGCGCCAATCTGTCTCGCCTGCCGGCCATGCCCGGCGCCAGCCTGATGCAGTAGGTTCCGCAGAAATCCGGGAGAGAATCATGTCCGCCAAACTCGATCGCCGCCACTTCATCGCCGCCGGTACCACTGCACTGGCGATGCCATTCGTCGTCCGCGGCGCCGCGGCGCAAGGCGCATCACAAGGTACCTGGCCGGCGCGGCAGATTCGCATGATTTGCAGCTATCCCGCCGGCGGACAGACCGACCTGCTCGCGCGCGCCTATGGCGAATTCATCTCCAAGCAGGTCGGCAAGACCGTCGTCGTCGAGAACAAGCCCGGCGCCTCCGGCGCGATCGGCACGGCGGAGGTCGCCCGCGCCGAGCCCGACGGCCACACCATCCTGTGCTCGATCTCGACGACCTACATCATGAACCGGGTGGTGATGAAAAATCCCGGCTACGACATGGACAAGGATCTGACGCTCGTCAGCGTCATTCCCGGCGCCGGCCTGCTGCTGGTGGCGAACCCGAAAACCGGGGTCAAGACGCTGGAAGATTTCGTCGCCTTCGCGCGCAAGAGCGGCAAGGTGAACTTCGGCACCTACAGCGCGGGCTCGGCTCCCCACATGACGATCAACGAGCTCAACAAGCAGTACGGCCTCAATATCGAGCCGATCCATTATCGCGGCGAAGCGCCGATGTGGACGGGCATGCTCGAGGGCACACTCGATGCCGCCATGGGCAGCTACACGGCCGCACAATCGGTGCTGCAAAGCGACCGCGGCACCGTCTTCGCCGTGCATTCGAAGAAGGTCGACGCGATCCCGAACGTGAAGACGCTGCCCGAACAGGGCGCGACCTCGAAGTTCTTCACGGTCAGCGGGTTCACCGGATGGGCCGTGCCAAAGGCAACGCCGCAACCGGTGGTCGATCGCCTTGCCGAGCTCTGCGTCGCCGCCAACGGCGATCCGAAGGTGAAGGAGGTTCTCGCGACCTTCGTGCTCGAGCCCGCGATCGGCTTCAAGGAGACCAACGCGCTGTACCAGCGTGAGCTGCCGATCTGGATCGAGAGCGCGAAGTCGTTGGGTCTCGAGCCGGCCTGACCAGACAGCCGGCGCGCATCAGGAGGATGGCCTCTCCGGCCGCCCTCTTAAAAACCATGCCTAATGTTCGCCCGAGGCCAGGGTACCCTGCTGCGACTTATGGATCGAGGACGGCACCACGCCGAAATATTTCCGGAACACCCGGCTGAAATGCGATGAGCTGGAGAAACCCCAGGAGAACGCGACGTCGGTGATGGTCTTGCCGGCGTGGGCCTCGAGTTCCTGGCGGCAGTTCTGCAACCGGGCCTGCCAGATGTAGTCGCTCACCGTGGTGCCGCGTTCCGAGAACAGCATGTGCAGGTAGCGCTTGGAGCAGCCGAGCTCGGCCGATATCTGGTCGATGCACAGATCCGGATCGCGCAGGTGCTCGCGGATGAAGAACTGCGCGCGCACATACATCGCTTCGGGTCCGACACGATCGAACATCGTGTCGGCTTCACGCAGCGGCAGCAGCAACAGGTCGATCAGCGAATCGGCCACGCCGACCGCGCTGTTCGCCGATAGCTTCGCCGCCTCGTCGAAGGTCGCATGGACGAAATCGTGGGCGATCCGCCCTGTGCCGGTCTTCGCCGACAGCTTGCACGCGGGCATCCGCTGCGAGGGGAACCCGCGGTCGCGCAGCAGCGCCTTCGGCACGATCACCACGTCGTGACGCGTGAAGGCCGGGCTGATGATCGAATGCGGGCAGGAGACATCATAGGCGATAATGTCGCCCGGGTTGATTTCGATGTGACGGCCTTCTTGTTCGAAATAAGACACCCCATAGGTCTGGAAGTGGATTTTTATGTAGGGGTGCTCATTGGCCTTGGCGCGCGCCAGCGTATGCGCGATGCGATGCTGGCTGACCTCGATCTGGCAGAGCTTCAGACGCGAGACGCTCGTGTAATCGATGCGGCCTTCGAGCGAGGACGCCTCCAGCGGATCGACGTCGAAATGCCCACACAGGCTCGTCAGCCCGTCGATCCAGCTTTGGATCTGGCGCTTCGGCGTCATACCGGTCGTCGAGAGCGTGTGAATGGTGTCGGACATTAATCCAGCCACTGGTTTGATCCGGAGATTCGACGCGAATCGCAACCAGCGCTGCCGGAGCCCTCAGCCGTGATTGCGTGACGTTTACCTCGAATTTGAGCGGTCTCTTGGCACGAGCGCCATTGTGCCATTGCCACTCTTGAAAGTTAATCCTCCGCCTTAGTTGCAGCGCCGTCAAGGGGAACCTGAGCGCTGAGGGAGCGGTCAAGGGGGTGCGGAAGCCGCTGAATTCGCTACTGCAAAACAAAATCTTCGCGTCCGTGCGCTGTCGAGCAAACCGGCTTCTCTCTTGGGCAAGTTTCCCGATGACGAAGCCGTTAGGGATTGCGGCAGGAACAACAAGAACGGGCCGCTCCTGCACGTGGACCCGTGGCTCTCATCAGGAGGAGGAAACAGAACAGCATTCGTTTCTGGTCCCAACCGTGACCGCCCTGCACGAGCAGACGCCGGACGAGAAGCCCGGCGATTGAGCAATGCTTCGGAAACAATAAACGAGACCAACGGAGGAATGACTATGCGCAAGGTGCTACTGGCGACCTATATCGGCTCCGCGGCGGCTCTCGCCGTCGGCAGCGCCTCAGCCAACGACGAGCTGATCAAGATGTCGCAGAACCCGAAGGACTGGGTGATGCCGGCGGGCGACTACGCCAACACCCGTTACTCCAAGCTGAACCAGATCACCGCCCAGAACGTCGGCAAGCTGCAGGTGGCCTGGACGTTCTCGACCGGCGTGCTGCGCGGCCATGAGGGCGGGCCGCTGATCATCGGGAACATGATGTACGTCCACACACCGTTCCCGAACAAGGTCTATGCAATGGACCTTTCGCAGGAGAACAAGATCGTCTGGAAATACGAGCCGAAGCAGGATCCGAACGTCATCCCGGTGATGTGCTGCGATACCGTCAATCGTGGCTTAGCCTACGGCGACGGCAAGATCATCCTGCATCAGGCCGATACCACTCTCGTTGCGCTCGACGCCAAGACCGGTCAGGTCGCATGGTCGGCCGCCAACGGTAATCCGGCAAAGGGGGAGACCGGCACTTCCGCGGCCCTGGTCGTCAAGGACAAGGTCATGGTCGGCATCTCCGGCGGCGAGTTCGGCGTGCAGTGCCATCTCACCGCATACGACCTCAAGACGGGCAAGCAGGCCTGGCGCGCCTTTTCCGAAGGTCCGGACGACCAGATCAAGGTCGATCCCGTCAAGACGACGGCGCTCGGCAAGCCGGTCGGCCCGGATTCGTCGCTGAAGACCTGGCAGGGCGATCAGTGGAAGATCGGAGGCGGCTGCACCTGGGGCTGGATCTCCTACGATCCCGCTCTGAACCTCGTCTATTACGGGTCGGGCAATCCCTCGACCTGGAACCCGAAGCAGCGTCCCGGCGACAACAAGTGGTCGATGACGATCTTTGCGCGCGATGCCGACACCGGCATGGCGAAGTGGGTCTACCAGATGACGCCCCATGACGAATGGGACTATGACGGCGTCAACGAAATGATCCTCAGCGACCAGCAGATCAATGGTCAGAACCGCAAGCTGCTGACGCACTTCGACCGCAACGGCCTCGCCTACACCATGGACCGCGAGACCGGCGAACTGCTAGTGGCCGAGAAGTACGACCCGAAGGTGAACTGGACCAGCGGCGTCGACATGGACAAGAACTCGCCGACCTACGGCCGTCCGAAGGTCGTCGCTCAATACTCGACCGAGCACGGCGGAGAGGACAAGAACACCAAGGGCATCTGCCCGGCCGCGCTGGGCACCAAGGACCAACAACCGGCAGCATACTCGCCGGACACGCAGCTGTTCTACGTTCCGACCAATCATGTCTGCATGGACTACGAGCCGTTCAAGGTGAGCTACACCGCGGGCCAGCCCTATGTGGGCGCGACGCTCTCGATGTACCCGCCCCCGGGTGAAAGCCACATGGGCAACTTCATCGCTTGGGACAACAAGACCGGCAAGATCATCTGGTCGAACAAGGAGCAGTTCTCGGTCTGGTCGGGTGCGCTCGCAACGGCAGGCGGCGTCGTGTTCTACGGCACGCTCGAAGGCTACCTGAAGGCGGTCGACGCCAAGTCCGGCAAGGAGCTCTACAAGTTCAAGACTCCCTCGGGCATCATCGGCAACGTCACCACCTATGAGAACAATGGCAAGCAGTACGTTGCCGTGCTCTCCGGCGTCGGTGGCTGGGCCGGCATCGGCCTGGCGGCAGGTTTGACCGATCCGACCGCAGGTCTCGGCGCAGTCGGTGGTTACGCGGCCCTCAGCAACTACACGGCACTCGGCGGTACGCTGACCGTGTTCTCGCTGCCGAACTAGGCCTCGCTCTACATCGCTCCGGCGCGTGGATCAACTCCACGCGCCGGCTCGTCTCCCACCGGGTCCCACCGGGCTCCTCGAGGAAAAATCTCTTGCGTAAAATCTGCTCTGTCATTGCTGCGATGATCTTGGTTGCGTCCGGAGGAATTGCGGTCGCGGACGGTCCGGGCGACCCCACCGCAGTGAAAAAGGAAGACGACGGAAAGTGGCTCGATAAGGAAGGGATTCCGACCTACAAGATTTCGGCCGACGGCACCGTGGACTGGTTCACCTATTCCGGATACCGCCGCTATCATTCCGACTGCCACGTCTGTCATGGCCCCGACGGCATGGGCTCCACCTACGCGCCGGCACTGAAGGATTCCGTCAAGAGCATGAGCTATGGCGACTTCCTGGGCGTGGTCGCCTCCGGCCGCAAGAACATCTCGACCGCGCAGGAGAACGTTATGCCTGCTTTCGGCGACAACCCGAACGTCGCCTGCTACATGGACGACCTGTACGTCTATCTGCGCGCCCGCTCCACCGAAGCATGGGGCCGGCAGCGTCCCGCCAAGAAGGAGGAGAAGACAGAGGCGTACAGAAAGGCGGAAGACGCCTGCATGGGCAACAAATGAACGTTACGAGGACTGCCGAGACCACCTCTTGGCGTCCTATGAGAATCTGAGGAGTCTTACGATGAAAACACGTGCCGCCGTCGCCTTCGAGGCCAAGAAGCCGCTCGAAATCGTCGAAGTCGATCTGGAAGGCCCAAAGGCCGGCGAGGTCCTGGTCGAGATCAAGGCCACGGGCATCTGCCATACCGACGCCTACACGCTCGACGGCTTCGACAGCGAGGGCATTTTCCCGTCGATCCTGGGGCATGAGGGCGCGGGCATCGTCCGCGAGATCGGCCCGGGGGTGACCTCGGTGAAGCCGGGCGATCACGTCATCCCGCTTTACACGCCGGAATGCCGGCAGTGCAAAAGCTGCCTCAGCCGCAAGACCAATCTCTGCACCGCGATCCGTGCGACGCAGGGCAAGGGCGTGATGCCTGACGGCACCAGCCGTTTCTCCTACAAGGGCAAGCCGATCTACCACTATATGGGCTGCTCCACCTTCTCGAACTTCACCGTGCTGCCCGAGATCGCGGTCGCCAAGATCCGCGAGGACGCGCCGTTCGACAAGAGCTGCTACATCGGCTGCGGCGTCACCACCGGCGTTGGCGCCGTGGTCAACACCGCCAAGGTCGAGCCCGGCGACAACGTGATCGTGTTCGGCCTCGGTGGCATCGGCCTCAACGTGATCCAGGGCGCCAAGATGGCGGGCGCCGACAAGATCATCGGCGTCGACATCAACGATTCCAAAGAGGAGTGGGGCAAGCGGTTCGGCATGACCCACTTCGTCAATCCGAAGAAGGTCACTGGTGACATCGTCCAGCACCTCGTCGGCCTCACCGATGGCGGCGCCGACTACACGTTCGACTGCACCGGCAACACCACGGTGATGCGCCAGGCGCTGGAAGCCTGCCATCGCGGCTGGGGTACCTCGATCATCATCGGCGTCGCCGAAGCCGGCAAGGAGATCGCCACCCGCCCGTTCCAGCTCGTCACCGGACGCAACTGGCGCGGCACCGCCTTCGGCGGCGCGCGCGGCCGCACTGACGTGCCGAAGATCGTCGACTGGTACATGAACGGAAAGATCCAGATCGATCCGATGATCACCCACGTGCTCAAGCTCGAAGAGATCAACAAAGGCTTCGATCTCATGCACGAGGGCAAATCCATCCGTTCAGTCGTCGTGTTCTAGCTCGAAAGACATCACACCAAGGAGGATCGACCCATGACTGTTGCACTCCATCCCTCGATCGACAACGGCATCAAGCAAGGTAGCGGCAACTTCGCCGGCGGCACGCTGGTCTGCAAATGCACGGACCATCCGGTCAAGGTCGGCATCAAGGGAGACGTCGCCCACAACCACGCCTGCGGCTGCACCAAGTGCTGGAAACCGCAGGGCGCGACCTTCTCCGTCGTCGCCGTGGTGCCGCGCCAGAACGTCACCGTGCTCGAGAACGGCGACAAGCTCCAGATCGTCGACCCCTCGGCAGTGATCCAGCGCCACGCCTGCAAGGCCTGCGGCACGCACATGTACGGCCGCATCGAGAACAAGAACCACCCGTTCTACGGCCTCGACTTCATCCATCCCGAACTGTTCCAGGAGCAGGGCTCGCAGGCGCCGCAATTCGCCGCCTTCGTCTCCTCGGTGATCGAATCGGGCGTGAAGCCCGAGCAGATGGCAGGCATCCGATCGCGACTGAAGGAGATCGGGCTCGAGCCCTATGACTGCCTGTCGCCGGCGCTGATGGACGCGATCGCGACCCATGTGGCGAAAGCCAAAGCCGCCTGAGAAGGCCGCCTGAGCGGAGCCGCCGAACCTTCGCCGGTCCCTCCATCCGCTCGCTGGCGCCTGCCGTTGCCAGCGAGCCGGACCGGTCGCCGTCCCGGGACCAGCGCGGCGATGCCGCCGCTTCTGCACCAGACATGTATGAGGCCATCAGTTCCTCAGTCCTGGTCTCTGAATGACTGCGCAGGGCCGCCCGCTTCCCGCTTGAAGCTCGGGGAGCCTGTGTTTCTCCCTCCCTCGACTGAGGCATCCTGCTTCGTCCGCGCAGTTCCTGGCGGACGAAGCTTTTTTGCTTGGGACCGTTGCAGAGGCGCGCAGCGCGATGACCGCGCCCTGCTTTTGACAAACCACCGATGCAATCTTTTCCCGGTGAGAACACTCGGCTGTGAACGCCGGGTCGGAGCGATCCCTGCTAGGGTCGCGCCGTCACGATGCTGCGCGAAGTACAATCAATCAAGAAGAAGACGGGAGTATCGAGCAAATCCAGACATCGCTATCCGCGCTCCTGCCTCCCTCCGGGATTTGCCCGCGCGGGACGACGGCGGAATGCGGCGAGACGACGCACGAACCGTCGCCGACCGGCGTCGGCGGACTTTGAATTTGGCATGCTTATGAAGAGCGAGGCACGATCATGATCAAGGTGAAGATCAACGGCCAGGAACAGAGCTGGGACGGCGACCCGGATCTCCCGCTACTCTGGTTCCTGCGTGACGAGGCCGGACTGACCGGCACCAAATACGGCTGCGGGCAAGCCCTGTGCGGCGCCTGCACCGTCATCGTCGACAAGGAGGCCGTGCGCGCCTGCATCACGTCCATCAACGACGTCGCCGGACGCGAGGTCACCACGATCGAGGGATTGCATCCCAACGGCGATCACCCGGTGCAGAAGGCCTGGCGCCAGGTCAACGTGCCCCAATGCGGCTTCTGCCAGGCCGGCCAGATCATGCAGGCTGCAGCCCTCCTGATGGACAACCCGAAACCCTCGCATGACCAGATCCGCGAGGCGATGTCGGGCAACATCTGCCGCTGCGGCTGCTATCAGCGCATCGAGAACGCCGTCCATCTCGCATCGACGGGAGTGTGACATGAACTTCATCGACCATCCCCGCAAGCTTCGCGGCTTCGAGAAGCATATCAGGGTCGAGAAGGTCTCGCGCCGCAGCATCCTGAAGGGGCTCGGCGTCACCGGCGGCTTCGTCCTCGCCGCCCCCGTGATGTCGCGCCAGGCGCTCGCCTATGAGACCGGTGCCGGCCAGATGCCGCACGGTGTCGTGGTCGATCCGCGCGTGTTCGTTTCGGTCGCCCCGGATGGCATCGTCACCATCATCGGGCACCGTTCGGAAATGGGCACCGGCGTGCGCACCAGCCTGCCGCTGATCGTGGCCGAGGAGATGGAAGCCGACTGGTCCAGGGTCAAGGTGCAGCAGGCCCATGGCGACGAGGTCAAGTTCGGCAACCAGGACACCGACGGCTCGCGCAGCACGCGGCACTATCTGATGCCGATGCGCCAGATCGGCGCCTCCGCCCGCACCATGCTGGAGCAGGCTGCTGCGAAGCGCTGGGGCGTGCCCGCGACCGAGGTCAAGGCGGTCAACCATGAGGTCGTCCACAGCGCCAGCGGCCGCAAGCTGGGTTTCGGCGAGCTCGCCGCGGACGCAGCCAAGGAATCGGTGCCGAGCATCGAAGGTCTCAAGCTGAAGGATGCCAAGGACTTCCGCTATCTCGGCAAGGGGCAGGTCGGCATTGTCGATCTTCACGACATCACCACCGGCAAGGCGCTTTACGGCGCGGACGTCCGCTTGCCCGGCATGAAGTATGCCGTGATCGCGCGCCCGCCCGTCACGGGCGGCAAGCTGGTCTCGTTCGATCCGGAGGCGGCCCTCAAGATTCCCGGCGTCGAGAAGGTGATGCAGGTGCGCGGCTGGCCGTGGCCCTCAAAGTTCCAGCCGCTCGGCGGCGTCGCCGTGATCGCGCGCAACACCGGCGCGGCGATCAAGGGCCGCGACGCGTTGAAGCTGGTATGGGACGACGGTCCGAACGGCAAATACGACTCCGTCGCCTATCGCAAGGAGCTCGAGGAGGCCTCGCGCAAGCCCGGCCTCGTCCTGCGCAAGGAGGGCGATGCGGACGCCGCCCTAAAGGGGGCCGACAAGGTCATCGTCGGCGAATACTACATCCCTCATCTCGCCCATGTCGCCATGGAGCCGCCGGTCGCGGTTGCCAACGTCAAGGGCGACAAGGCGGATATCTGGGCGCCGGTGCAGAGTCCCGGCGGCACCCGCGAGGACGTCGCCAAGACGCTGGAGATCCCCGAAGGCAACGTCACCGTCAACGTGACGCTGCTCGGCGGTGGTTTCGGTCGCAAGTCGAAATGCGACTTTGCGCTCGAGGCCGCCCTGCTGTCCAAAGAGCTCGGCGCGCCGGTGAAGGTGCAGTGGACACGCGAAGACGACCTCCACAACGGCTTCGTGCACACCGTCTCGGTCGAGCGGATCGAGGCCGGTCTCGACAAGAGCGGCAAGGTGATCGCCTGGCGCCACCGCAGCGTGGCTCCCAGCATCGCCTCGACCTTTGCCGCCGGCACGGTGCATCAGGCCCCGTTCGAGATCGGCATGGGCCTTGTCGATATGCCGTTCGAGATCGCCAACATCTCCTGCGAGAATCCGGAAGCAGCCGCGCACACCCGCATCGGCTGGTTCCGTTCGGTCTCGAACATCCCTCGCGCCTTCGCGGTGCAATCGATGGTCGGCGAAATCGCGCAGGCGACCGGCCGCGACCAGAAAGACATGCTGCTCGAGCTGATCGGCTCGCCCCGCATCGTCAAGCCGAACGTGAAGGACCTCTGGAACTATGGCGAGCCCCAGGACAGCTACCCGATCGACACCGCGCGCCTGCGCAAGGTGGTCGAGCTGGTCGCCGAGAAGGGGGAATGGGGGCGCAAGTTGCCGAAGGGCCACGGTCTCGGCATCGCCGTGCACCGCAGCTTCGTCAGCTACATCGCGACCATCGTCGAGGTCGCCGTCGACGACAAGGGCAAGCTGACGGTGCCGCGGGTCGACACCGCGATCGATTGCGGCACCTATGTCAACCCCGAGCGCATCGCCTCGCAGATCGAGGGCGCGGCGATCATGGGCCTGAGCCTCGCCAAATACGGCGAGATCACCTTCAAGGACGGCAAGGTGCAGCAGAAGAATTTTGACGACTTCCAGGTCGTCAGGATCGACGAATCTCCTGCGGTGACCAACGTCTACATCGTGCCGCCGGGACCCGCCACGCCGCCGAGCGGCGTCGGCGAGCCCGGTGTTCCCCCGTTCGCGCCGGCCCTGATCAACGCGATCTTCGCGGCGACGGGAAAACGCATCCGCTCGCTTCCGATCGGCAAGCAATTGGAGGCGTGAGACGGAACGCAAGCGGCCTCGCGCCGTTTGCATCGATCTGACAGGAGCAGATCGATGACCAACATATCAAGGGCGCTCGCAGTCTCGTTGCTGTCGGGCGCCTTTCTTTTGACCGCCGCGGGCGCATTCGCCCAGGGCAACACGACGCCGCCGACAACGGCCACCCGCCCCGCCACGCCGGACCAGACGTCGCTTCCCAACGCCAATGCCCCGCCCGCCTCCACCACCCAGACCACCGGGCAGCACAATCCCGATCCGAAGGTTCAGGAAATGAACCAGAAGGAGAAGGACAAGGTCGAGCGCCAGGGGAAGTAGCGAGGGCCTTGCGTGCACACCATCATGGCGACCACTGTCGGCGGTGCCGGTTGATGTGCCCTCTCCCCCTTTGGGAGAGGGCAGCGACGCGGGTTACTACGAGCTTGCTTGGGTGAGGGGTTTTCTCCGCGAGCCCAACTCGCCATGAGCGCGCGCGGAGAGAACCCCTCATCCGGCGCTTTGCGCCACCTTCTCCCACAAGGGGAGAAGGAAGAGCCCACGCAAAAATGCGGCGGACGTTGCCGTCCGCCGCATTCACCACCCCCCTGCTGCTCCGCTTCTTCGATCCGCCCGCGGAGCTATTTCTTCAGCGCGAAGACCCAGATGACCCCGCCTTGGGGCACATTGGCTTCGATGCCGATATTGTTGGTCACGAGTGCATCCTGGATGCGCTGTGCATCCACGCCCCATCCCGACTGGATCGCGATGTATTGCGTGCCGTCGATCTCATAGGACACCGGCATGCCGACGATGCCGGAATTGGTCTTCTGTTCCCACAGAAGTTCGCCGGTCTTGGCGTGGAAGGCTCGGAAGTTGCGGTCGTTGGTCCCGCCGACGAAGACGAGATCGCCCGCCGTCGCCGTGACGGAGCCGAACAGCTGCGACTTCGGGAAGTTGTGCTGCCAGACCTTCTTGCCCGTGGCGGGATCCCAGGCCTGGAGCTCGCCGAAATGATCCGCGCCCGGCCTCGTCTTCAGGCCGATGTCCTCCGGCTTGGTGCCGAGCCAGAGCTCGCCCGGCTTGAGCGGGACCTTCTCGCCGGTGAATCCGCCGCAGAAATTCTCATTGGCAGGCACGTAGACGAGGCCGGTCCTCTGGCTGTAGGCGGCCGACGGCCAATCCTTGCCGCCCCAGAGCGACGGACAGAACTCGACGCGTTTCCCGATGACCGGCTTGTGCGCGGGATCCACGATCGGCTTGCCGGTCTCGTCGATGCCCTTCCAGACGTCCGTATAGACGAACGGCCAACCGGCGACATAGTTGATCTTGGTCGGCGTCCGCTCGAGCACCCAGAAGATCGCGTCGCGTCCCGGATGGACCAGGCTCTTGATGTTGCGACCGTTGCGTTGCAGATCGATCAGCATCGGGGCCTCGACCTCATCCCAGTCCCAGGAATCGTTCTGGTGGTACTGGTGATAGGCCTTGATCTTGCCGGTGTCGGGATCGAGCGCGAGCACCGATGCAGTGTAGAGATTGTCGCCGGGATGGGTCTCGCCGGGCCATGGCGCCGCGTTGCCGACGCCCCAATAGATCGTCTTGGTCTCCTTGTCGTAATTTCCGGTCATCCAGGCGGAGCCACCGCCGTTCTTCCAGTCGTCGCCCTGCCAGGTGTCGTGACCGGGCTCGCCTTCGCCGGGGATGGTGTAGGTCCGCCACAGCTCCTTGCCGTCCTTGGCATCATAGGCCACGATATAGCCGCGTACGCCGAACTCGCCGCCGGACCCGCCGACGATGACCTTGCCGTCCACGATCAACGGCATCAGCGTCAGGTACTGGCCCTTCCTGTAGTCCTGCACCTTGGTGTCCCACACCACCTTGCCGGTCTTGGCATCGAGCGCGACCACATGGTCGTCCGTGGTGGCGAGGTAGAGCTTGTCCTCCCACAGGCCGACGCCCCGGTTGGTCGGATGCAGCTGGAACAGATCGTCTGGGAGCTGCCGCTTGTAGCGCCAGTATTCGTCGCCGGTCTTCGCGTTCAGCGCGATCACCTGCCCCATCGGGGTCGTCACGAACATCGCGCCGTTGTTGACGATGGGCGGCGCCTGGTGGCCTTCGACCACGCCGGTGGCAAAGGTCCAGACCGGCGTGAGGCTCTTCACGTTCGAGGTGTTGATCTGGTCGAGCGGACTGTAGCCCTGCCCGTCATAGGTGCGCCGATAGAGCATCCAATTGCTCGGCTCGGGATTTTCCAATCGCTGCGCGGTGACCGGAGCATAATTCTCGATCGGACCTGATACGGCCGCGGTCGAGGCAAGACACGTGAAGGCGACGAAGCCGGACAGTAACCATTGCTTCCTGGTCATGGAAGTTCTCATGGACGTTCCCCTTTTTCATCCGTTTGAATTCTTGTTGTGAATTCTTGTCGTTCTTGTCATTCGTCCCGTCGTCCGCCGATCGGCGGAGCGGCCTCTCGTGACGCGGGCATGGCCCGCAACCGTCCATCATCCTGGCTGCGCGCCACCTACCTTTCCGACGAAATTGCCGGCGACGCTGAGCGATCCGTCAGCCAGCGCCAGAGGCAATGCTGCGAGCCGTCGCGGCGCCGGTCCGAACACGACCTGCGCGCCCGCGCGAGGATCGTATTCGGAATTGTGGCACATGCACTTGAACACCTCCTTGTCGCCGACATCGCTCTTCACCCACGCGGTGACAGGACAGCCCGCATGCGAGCAGATCGCCGAATAGGCGATGATGCCGTCGACAGCACGCGCGCGGGTCTTTTCGTCGAGCTCGACGGGATCGAGCCTGATGATCAGGATCTCGTTGAGCCGCGAGGCGCTGCGCACCACCGATGTGTTGGGGTCCTTCGGCCAGGCATGGAGCGGTGGACCGCCGGCCTTCAGATCGGCCGTGGTGATGATCTTCCCCTCCTGCTCGCCTTCGGAGAAGACGAGCAGATCGCCCTTCTGCGGCCGCTCGTCGGCGCCGGGCGGATCCTCGCCTGCATGCGCCGGCGGGGAGCAGCCGAGGCACGCGGTGGTCGCGAGCGCGCCGAACAGCAGCGTCCGTCGCGTTTGCTCGGTGCCCGCGTCGGCTTCAGCTTCCGCTATGCTCTCGGATCGTGATGAATTGACGTTGAACGGTGCGCTCGACATGCCCGCAAGCAGGCGCTGGAACTCTGCCGAAAACAAGGCAAAGAATTGGCGCCGCAGTGCATCAATATGGCTTTACTCGCGATGATTGAATAGTACTGAATACGTTCAAGCGCGTTTTCGCAAATTCTACATCGCATCACGCGAACTGCATGATGATTTTGCAGATCAGACCGATGATGTTGGAATTGGTGCAGCGCGCCATCGCGGGATGCGCGGCGCGCATTTCTTAGGCAGGCATTTGTGTTCAGGACCTGAGCACGTGACGCGGCGATGCGATACGACCTGCGACAGTTGCCGACGCCATCTCGAAACTGTCGGCGATACGACGCGCCTTCTCGATGAACAACGCAGCCGCCGCCGGCGGGCAGACCTCGCGCGCGGTCTGTTCGAACAGATCGAGCCAGCGGTCGAAATGATCTCCCACCAGGTTCAGCGGCAGATGCGCCCGCATCGGCGAGCCATGATAGCGGCCGCTCATCAACACCACCGAGGACCAGAAGTCCTTGAGCTTGGCGAGGTGCTCGTCCCAATTCTTGACGATGGCGAAGACCGGACCAAGCAGCGCGTCCTCGCGCACGCGTCCGTAGAAGCGGGTGACGAGTTCCCCGATCATCTCCTCGGTGATTCCGGTGCGCTCGATCGCATCCTGCATCAACAGGCTCCGCCGTGCGGCCGCCGCCTCGCGCTCGGCCTTCAGTCGATCCGACATGTCCTCTTCTCTTCGTCCGTTTTCTCTTGCCCTCTCCCCTTGAAGAGGGTGGTTCGCCAAGCGGCGAGACGGGTGAGGGGCCTGTCTCCGCCCAGTCATCAGCATTTGATTTTACGGAAGCGCCCCCTCATCCGGCGCTTCGCGCCACCTTCTCCCACAAAGCCACAAGGGGAGAAGGAAGCGCCCGCCTCCACGCTGGGGCCGATCGCGCGCGGCGTCTTTGTCGCAGCGCAAAGTGCGATCTGGCGGCGGGCGCTCGCGTCCACCGCCCTGCCCTCATCAGGCGCTGTAGGTGTAGAAGCCCTGCCCGGTCTTGCGCCCGAGATGGCCGGCATCGACCATTTCCTTCAGCAGCGGGGCCGGCCGATATTTGGGATCATTGAAGCCCTTGTAGAAGACCTCCATCACCGAAAGCATGGTGTCGAGCCCGACCAGATCGGCCAGAGCCAGCGGCCCGATCGGATGGTTGCAACCGAGCTTCATGCCGGCGTCGATCTCTTCCGCCGTTGCGATCCCCTCCTGGAGCGCGAAGATCGCCTCGTTAATCATCGGGCACAGGATGCGGTTGACGGCGAAGCCCGGGCTGTTCTTGGCCGTGATCGCCACCTTGCCGACGCGCTTGGCGAAATCGAGCGCCTTCGCATGGGTGTCGTCCGAGGTCTGCAGGCCGCGGATGAGCTCCAGCAGCGCCATCACCGGCACCGGGTTGAAGAAGTGCATGCCGATGAACCGGTCGGGACGATCGGTCGCCGCAGCGAGCTTGGTGATCGAGATCGACGACGTGTTGGTCGCGACCAGCGTGCGCGGCGACAGCTTCGCGCAGAGATCCTTCAGGATCTTGACCTTGAGCTCCTCGTTCTCGGTCGCGGCCTCGATGACCAGATCGCAATCGGACAGCTTCGACCGGTCGGTGGTGCCGGTGATGCGCTTGAGCGTCGCCTCGCGATCGGCCGCCGACATCTTGTCCTTCTTGACCAGGCGCTCGAGGCTGCCGCCGACGGTCGAGAGGCCGCGGTTCACCGCCGCATCGGAAATATCGACCATCACGACCGAAAGCCCGGCTGCGGCGCAGACCTGCGCGATGCCGTTCCCCATGGTCCCTGCCCCGATGATGCCAACCGTCTGGATCATTGCCTCACTTCCTTCTCATCCTGCGGCCGATGCCAGCATGGCCCGGCGCCATTGTTTCCGCATCAGGTCTAGCACCGCCGCAAGACGGCTGCGACCCGATCCTGCCCCTCCCTTAAAGCATTCATAGACGGAATAAAGCGCCTGACGGGCTTCAAACGCCGTCCTCGGGCGCCCGGAGGCCGGTTTGCGGCCTCCATGCCCTCCCGCGGCAGCCCAGTCGGGGTCTTGATTATGGCAGCCGCAACGGCCAGAACGCACGTCGCGGGAGCCCCGCGGAACGGAGTTGCCTGAGGCCGGATGAACGACTTTGCACGATCTATCGGCTCCGCCCTCACCCTGATCGCCGAGGCCGACGCCGAGCTGCTCGGCATCGTCGCATTGTCGGTGCGGGTCAGCCTGACCGCCAGCATCGTCGCGCTCCTGATCGGCGCACCGTTGGGAGCCCTGCTTGCGATCACCCGTTTCCGGGGACGTCAGGTTATCATCGTCGTAACCAATGCGCTGCTCGGCCTTCCGCCGGTCGTGGTCGGGCTCGCCCTCTATCTCCTGCTGTCGCGGTCCGGTCCGCTCGGGGCGGCGGGCTTGCTGTTCACGCCGGCCGCCATGGTGATCGCCCAGACGCTGCTGGCCACGCCGATCGTGGTGGCGCTGGTGCATCGGCCGGCGAGCCTGCTATGGGCGGAGTATGGCGACCTGGCGCGGATCGACGGGCTATCGACCCTGCGCAGCATGGCCCTGCTGTTGGCGCTCGGCCGGACCTCGTTGCTGACGGCCTTTCTCGCGGCGTTCGGGCGCGCCATTGCCGAAGTCGGCGCCATCATCATCGTCGGCGGCAACATCCGCGGCTTCACCCGCACGATGACGACAGCGATCGCACTGGAAACCAGCAAAGGCGACCTGCCGCTGGCGCTGGGGCTCGGGCTGATCCTGCTCGCGCTCAGCGTCGCGGTGTCGACCGTCGCCTTCGTGCTAGTGGGACGCGTTGGGGAAAAATAGCTGCTCGCCGCCGACCTTGTACCCGGCGATCGCTTCCTGCCCCTTCGGCGAAACCAGCCAGTCGATGAAGGCCTGCCCGTCCTTCGCCTTGACGTTCGGATGCCTTGCCGGATTCACCAGCATGACGCCATATTGGTTGAACAGCCGCTTGTCGCCCTCGGTCAGGACGGCAAGTTCGCCCCTGTTCTTGAACGAAAGCCAGGTGCCGCGGTCCGACAGAAGATAGGCATTCGACGACGAGGCCATGTTCAGCGCCGGGCCCATGCCCTGACCGATCTCACGGTACCAATTGTCCTTCCCGGCGCCGAGGTCAACGCCCGCCTCTTTCCATAGCCTCAGTTCGGCCGCGTGCGTGCCGGACTTGTCCCCGCGCGAGATGAACGGCGCCTTGGCCCCCGCGATCTTGCGCAGCGCATCCGCGACATCCTTGCCGCCGGCGATCTTCGCGGGATCGCTCTTCGGGCCGACGATGATGAAGTCGTTGTACATGACGTCGAAGCGCTTCACGCCCTGCCCTTCGGACATGAACTTGTCTTCGGCAGCACGGTCATGGACGAACACCACGTCGGCATCCCCACGCCGCCCGATATCCAGCGCCTGGCCGGTGCCGACGGCGACGACCTTGACGCTGATGCCCTCGGCCTTCGAGAACAGAGGCAGCAAATGGCCGAACAGCCCCGACTGCTCCGTCGAGGTCGTCGAGGCCACAGTGATGGTGCGATCCTGTGCGAATGCGATAGTGGACCAGAGCAAGACCGCTCCGATCGTGGCAAGCTTCCTCATGCGACGTCTCCGACCAGACAATGACGGTCCTGAATACGCGCGGGCAATGACGTCGGGAACCCCGACCTTGGGCCGCAACGGAAATTGACCCTGAAGGCAGCCCGGTCGCCGAGGCTTGCCAATCGATCCACGGCGCGTCTCGGCTCGCTCCTCATAGGCGCGGCAAAAGCGCGCCGCCGGCTTAAACCTGCATCGTCTTTGTATGTTCGCACACGCGTTGCGTGGTTACTCCTCCATTAACGCCATCGACCTGACGTTGCACGACAAACACACTTATCGCTATTCCGTATTGCGCAGCAATGAACAGCAATGATCTGCATTGACCCGATCACAGCCAGCCACATACCGTAACAGTCACGATCTGCTGTCGATCATGTTTGGCGATCAGCCATCCGGACACAGCACCAAGAACAGGGGCAGTGCCACCATGCGCGAATGCATCGGGGCTGTGACGATCTCGCGACAAGCGACCGACGATCAGAGCAGACATCCACGTCGGACCGTATCCCTCACATGCAAACGTGCCGAGTTCCGCGACCTGCTGTTGATGAGCGCTGCAGCGGCTGCGCTCTCGGCGCTTTTTCCAAGCTCCGCAGCGGCGCAGACGTGGACCGGCGCCACCAGCAATGACTGGACGGTGGGCTCGAACTGGTCCGGCGGAACGGCCCCGGCCGGCGGCGCGGTCGATATGACGACACCTGCAAGCATCATTCTTGGCGTGACGCCCGGGGCGACCGGCACAACGGGCAACTTTCGTCTTGGTTCGGCCGGAGTGACCAGCCTTACGATTCAGAACGGTAGCAATCTGACAACCACCGGCGCCTCCATTCAGGTTGGCATCACTCTGGGCGCCACGACCACCATGACCATCACCGGAGCCGGATCGCGATGGACGACCAACAACCTCATCACGGTGGGTGGCGGCGGCGCAGCTATCGTCAACATCACGGATGGCGGAACTCTAGTCACAACAAGCAGGCTCCAAATGGGCGCACCGGCCGGCAACGGCACCGCCACACTCAACATCAGCAATGGCACGCTGCAGGCCTCCAACATCGCTTTTTTCGGAAGTGCTGCCAATCAGGCCAATTACGACAATGCCGTCATCCGAGCTGCGGGCAATAACGCCAACTACTTCGGCGGCACGGCCGCCCAGAACAACATCGCCGCGGGCGGGCTGACCTTCGATACCAACGGCTTCACTGTCATCGCTTCAGGCGCGGGCGGCCTCAGCGGCATCGGCGGATTGACCAAGATTGGCAACGGGACCTTGTTCCTTCGTGGCGGCAGCACCTACACCGGCGAGACCGTGATCCAGCAGGGCACGCTCGCGATTGGCGTCATCGCCAGCGCCAGCGATGCGCTCGCCAATTCAAGGCGGGTGGTCGTGAATGCAACATTCGATATTTCTGGCGTTACAGACGCTAGCTCGCACATTCAGAGCCTTGCCGGCACCGGCACCGTCGTGCTCGGCACCAAGACGCTGGCAATCACAAATGCCGGCGATACATTCGCTGGCGCACTCGGCGGCACCGGTGGGCTCGCACTCACCGGCGGGACGCAGACGTTGTCCGGCGTCAACACCTATAGCGGCGCAACCACGGTCACCGGCAGCACGCTGCGCGCCGGCGCGGCCGGTGCCTTCAGCGCCGCGTCCGCCCACGTCGCCGCTACCGGCGGGACGTTCGACTTGAACGGCTTCAACCAGACCATCGCATCGCTCGACAATGCCGGGCTGGTGCGAACCGGGGGCGCACCGGGGACCACGCTGACGGTGACCGGCGACTATACGGGCAATGGCGGCACGGTTCTCCTCAATACCGCGCTCGGCGGCGACGGCTCGATCACTGATCGACTTGTTGTGCAGGGAGCCACGTCTGGCGCCTCCACGCTCCGCATCGCCAAGATCGGCGGCAACGGCGCGCAGACTGTCGAAGGCATCAAGGTGATCGACGTCGGCGGTGCCTCGAACGGCACCTTCGCGCTGCAGGGCGACTACGTCATTGGCGGCCAGCAGGCTTTGGTCGGCGGTGCTTACGCATACACGTTGCAGAAGAATGGAATCGGTACTCCGACGGACGGCGATTGGTATCTGCGCTCCAGCCTGATCGACCCACTGGGGCCGGTGGCCGCCGGGCCGCTTTATCAGGCCGGCGTCCCCCTGTACGAGAACTACGCACAGGTGCTGCTCGGGATGAACCAGGCGCCGAGCCTTCAGCAGCGCGCCGGCAACCGCTATTGGAGCGGCAGCGAGGCGATGGCGCGCGCGGGCATCGATACCGCGCAGACCACGGACGGCTCATGGACGCAATCGGCATTCTGGGGCCGCATCGAGGGCGGGCAGTCCAAGCTGCGGCCGTCCAACACGACCGGCTCGACCTATGATTCCGACGAAATGAAAGCGCAGGTCGGGCTCGATGGCGTTGCGCTCGACAACGCGCGCGGCCGGCTGATCGTCGGCATCACGGCGCAATACGGCCTGACCACGGCCTTCGTCAATTCAGTGTTCGGCAACGGCCGAATTCGCGCGCAAGGGACCGGCGTCGGCGCGACCGCGACCTGGTACGGCCACGACGGTTTCTATGTCGACGGCCAGGCGCAGACCATGTTCTATCGCAGCGACCTGTCGTCGGCGCTGGCCGGCAGCGTGATCCACGGCAATGAAGGCTTCGGCTATGCGTTCAGCCTCGAGGGCGGCAAGCGGATCGCGGTCGGTAGCGGCTTCTGGCTGGCGCCGCAGGCTCAGCTTACCTATTCAAAGGTCGGCTTCGATGCCTTCACCGACCACTTCGGCGCGCTGGTCACGCTTGGCAACGCCGACAGTCTACTCGGCCGTCTCGGGCTGTCGCTCAACCATCAGCGCACCTGGAACGACGGCACGGGCATCGTCCGCTCCGACCTCTATGCCATCGGCAATCTGCACTATGAGTTCCTGGACGGCACCGGATCGATGTCGCCGGCACCGGCTTCGCGAGCGGCCATGATCGCCTGTGGGGCAGCATCGGCGGCGGCGGCACCCATAGCTGGGCGAACGGCCGTTATGCCGTGTTCGGCGAGATCTCCTACCGCGCGAGCGTTGATGATCCAGGTGACAATCACGGCTACAGGGGCACCGGCGGTTTCCGCATCGTGTGGTAAGCTTGCGCGCGTGATCTCGATCTGATTGCGTCGCCATCTGCGCGCAGTGGATGCGTGGATGTTCTGCAATTGGTCCTCCCTACATTGACACGAGTGTGACGGCCGGGGCAGGTTTTCTCATTGCTGGCGAATCAGCGATTGCCTCACGCCGAGTACCTCTTGGACAACTCCCAGTGCTTTCGAGACTGATATCGTTGCTGCGCCGCATCCCTTCGGTGAACTGGGCGCTTACCCGACTTCGGCCCTTGCCGCACGGCGGCAGCATCGACGTCGCGCCGATCGCCACGGACGCTTCGCCCGCCGTCATCGAAGACGTCGCGGCCCCTGTTCAAGCTCGAATCGCCGAGATCAGCACCGCCCCGGTGCGCGACGATGCTGTCCCCGCCACCCAGGCTCCGGTCGCGGCGAACGATGCGGCTGTGCCTGTCGTCGCGGAGAATCCGTCCGACGATATCTGTACCAGCGACGACTCATCTCCGGAGAGAGCGACGGAAATGGACGCGCCCGCGACGCCGCCCGTCGCCGAGGAGGTGTTGGCTTCATCGCCCGACGCGGAGAACGAGCCAGTTGCGGACGCTGATCTCGCCATCATTGGCGATGCATCTCCCGCCGAAATCGATTCCGACGTCGCAGAAGAGGCTGTGGTTTCACCACCAGACGTCGCGACCGCTTCGACTGACGTCCCTGATGCCGTTATCGAGGCTGCCCCATCGCCCGACGTTTCCACCGAGGTCGAAACGGTCGCCGTCGAAGCAATCCCGGTCCTCCTCGGCGAAGCCAACAGCGTCGCGCCCGACGATTCTGAAGCCGGAGCCGATAGCGACCCGGAGCTCGCCGTCGAGGTCGCGCCGGCCCCTGCAAACGATGTCCCGCTCGTCACAGCCGTTGCGACGGCGGCCAACGAGTCAGCCAGCGTCGCCATCGAGATCGAACCGGCTCCGCCGCTCGAGTCTCCTGCTCCGGAGATCCGCAGCGCCCCGAAAGCTCGCGCGAGAGCCGCGGAACCCAGCGATCGCGCCGCGCTGATCCGACAGCGCTGGACGGAGACCGGAATCCGTATGTGGAATCCGCGGCTTCACGGCACCGGCGAGGCCGCGTTGAACATCCAGGGAAGCGTCGGGCTGCTGCCGCCGGCGCCCGGCGAGACAATGCCGCGCTACGACAAGCTGGAATTCAGGATGCTCGGCGGACAGATCGTCTGTGAGGGCGTCATTGTCGAGGCGCCCGCGCAGGCGAACCATCGCAGCTTTACGCGACTCGCCGAGCCGAGGAACATCGACCGCGTCCGCGAACCGACGCGGGAGCGCCAGGCCGCTCTCGCCTGATCCTTTCTTCTGCGACCACGCTCCCGATGTGCTAGCCTGAAGTCCCGACATGGGAGATCGCACATGCGCGCAAGATCGCTGCTTCTGGTCGTGATCGCCTTCGCCATCTCACAGCCAGCGCTCGCCGCCGGCAAACGGCCGCGTCCTGCAGCCACGGCCATTCCCGCCACCGATCCGGCCGCGCCCTACAAGGCCAATCGGCTCTCTTCCTCGCGCGGAGAGACGATCCTCGACACGCCCGGCCAGACCACCGTGCTGACGCGGCAGGTCCTCGACGACATGAACGCGACCAGCCTGAGAGATGCGATGCGCTCCACCGCCGGGGTGACGATCGGGCGCTGAAGCGTGACCGATCGAGCCACGGCAATCGCCCGATCGGAACGACATGAAAACTATGGGAGGCAGATGGTTAGCAGACCGTAGCTGCAGTGATTGCGGCGGACTTGCGCCCGAGACGCACGCATCCAGCGGCGGATATCCTTAACGGGACCTCACCAATCGAACCGCCGAATAGACCTTGAGGTAGCGCGTCAACCTGTGTCGGCCTTCCGCGCGCCCCGATCTAACGCGCCCTTTACCCGCGCCGTGCAAGCTCGCCCGCGTTTTGAGGGGATCCGGGGCTCGTATTTCAATGCCTGTTGCCGATTTGAAGTCTCATCTTGCCGCCGCAACGCGGCTGTTTCGCGTACCGGCCGATAACCCGGACCTGACGCGTGCGCAGTTCAATGCGTTCTCCAAGCAGATCCCGCTGCTCTACTTCATCCTCATCAGCAACACGATCGCGGTGGCCTATACGTATGTGAACGTGGCGCCGGACTGGCTGACGATGATCGTGCCTGGTGTGCTGGCCGTGCTCGCAGGGTTGCGAACCGTCTGGTGGCTGCGCCAGCGCCGCCGCGTGCGCAGCGATGCCGACATCCTGAGCAATCTGCGCGCCACCAACTGGCTGACCTTGCCGATCGGCGCCGGCTTCACCGCCTGGTCCTTCGCACTCTACCCTTATGGCGATCCCTTCGCCAAGAGCCAGGTCGCCTTTTACATGGCAGTCACCGTGATCGGCTGCATCTTCACACTGATGCATCTGCGTTCGGCAGCGCTGATCGTGACGCTGATCGTCGATGTGCCCTATGTGCTGTTCTTCTTCGCCACAGGCGAACCGACGCTGAAGGCGATCGCCGTCAACAACCTCCTGGTTTCCGGCGCGATGGTGACGGTGCTGTTCATCTACTACCGCGACTTCGCCGATCTCGTTGCCAGCCGCAAATCGCTGCTGGCGCAACAGGCGGCGACGCAGGCGCTTTCGGACGAGAACTTTCGACTTGCCAATCTCGATACCCTCACGGAGCTGCCAAACCGCCGCCGTTTCTTCGCCGAATTGTCGAGTGCCTTCACAGATGCCGAGCGCAGGAACGTTCGCGTCGCGGTCGGCATCATCGATCTCGACGGCTTCAAGCCGATCAACGACAATTACGGCCACTCGGTCGGCGACCGCGTCCTGATCGAGGCGGGCCGACGCATCCGCGAGGTCTGCGAGGGCTTTGGCCCGCAGCGCGTGGAGTTCGCCCGGCTCGGCGGCGACGAGTTCGGCCTCATCGTGTGCGGCGGTCCCGACGACGCGGATCTGATGCGGCTGGGCGAACGCATCGGCGGCCAAGTCAAACTGCCTTACCAGCTCGATACCGCCCACACCGGGCTGTCGTGCTCGATCGGATTCGCATCGTTTCCGGACTCAGCAACCACGTCGGAAGCGCTATACGAGTGCGCCGACTACTCGCTCTATCACGCCAAGCGCAATCTGCGCGGCCGCACCGTGATCTTCTCAAGCGAGCTCGAGGCCGAGATCCGCAGTCGCGGAGTCATCGAGAACCTGCTGCGCACGGCCGATTTCAGCACCGAGATGGATCTGGTGTTCCAGCCGATCGTCGACGCCATGAGCGAGTACGCCGCCGGGTTCGAGGTCCTCGCGCGCTGGCATAGCACTCGCCTCGGCATGGTCTCCCCGGCCGATTTCATTCCGGCCGCCGAGCGTATCGGTCTGATCCGGCCACTGACGCAGGCGCTGCTGGTGCGCGCGCTCGCCATCGCCAGGACGTGGCCCGATCACGTCCGCCTGTCGTTCAACCTCTCGGCCCACGATGTCTGCGCGGCGGAGGGCATTTTGCCGCTGATCTCCATCATCGAGAAGAGTGGGTTGCCGCCGCATCGGATCGACTTCGAGATCACCGAGACCGCCGTGACCTTCGACTTCGTTCGCGCGCAGCAGTCGATCGCGACGCTGAAGGCGATGGGCTGCGGCATTTCGCTTGACGATTTCGGCACCGGCTATTCGTCGCTGAGCCACGTCCACCGGCTACCGCTCGACAAGATCAAGGTCGACCGCAGCTTCGTCGCCGACATCAACGAAAATCCCGTCAGCCACAAGATCATCAAGTCGCTCACGGGCCTGTGCGACGACATGGAGATCGCCTGCGTCGTCGAGGGAGTCGAGACCCGCGCCCAGCTCGACAGCCTGCGCCGGCTCGGCTGTGACTTCATCCAGGGTTATTACTTCGCAAAGCCCATGCCGGCCGATGCGATTGGCGACTATCTGGCGAAGGAAGGCCAGCGCCTCGAAGGCGCCGGGGCGAAGGTCGTGGCCTAAAGTCACACCGCGCAATAGCGCTCCTGGATATCCTTGTCCGCGAGCAGCGCCGCCGCGCTGCTTTGATGCACGACCTCGCCTTGATCAATAATGACGGCGCGGTCAGCCAGCCGCAGCGCCCATTCGACGTTCTGCTCCACCAGCAGCAGCGTCTTGCCCTCGTCGCGCAGGCGGCGGAACAGCACGCCCATCTCCTCGACGAGGACCGGCATGATGCCCTCCGAGGGCTCGTCGAGCAGGATCATTTTTGGCTTAGCGATCAGCGCGCGCGCAATCGCCAGCATCTGCTGTTCTCCGCCCGAGAGGGTCACGCCCTCCTGATCAAGACGTTCCTTCAGGCGCGGGAAGGTTTCGGCGATCTCGTCGATCGCCGTGCGCTCCTCGATATCGCCGCCGGCAGCGACGAGACCGAGCCGCAAATTCTCGCGCACGGACAGGCCGGGGACGATGCGGCGCTCCTCGGGCACGTAAGCGAGGCCGAGGTGGAAGCGCTGATGCGCGCGGAGCGGCAACAGCTCCCTGCCTGCGAAGCGCACGCGGCCCGCCGCCTTCGGCATCAGGCCCATCATCGCTCGCAAGGTCGTCGTCTTGCCGGCACCGTTGCGGCCGACGAGGGCCACGACCTCACCCCGGTTCACGTTCAGGGAGATGCCGTGGAGGATATGGCTTGCGCCATACCAGGCATGGAGATCGTTGATTTCGAGCAGCGCGGTCTCAACCATAGCCTTCACTCTGTCCGAGATAGACCCGGCGGACCTCCGGATTGCTCCTGATCTCGTCGGGCGCGCCGTCCGCCAGCAGGCGGCCGTGATGCAGCACGACCACGCGCTTGCTGAGCCCCAGCACCATCTTCATCTTGTGCTCCACCAGGAGCACGGTGCGCTTCTCGGCGAGGCGCTCGAGCAGAGCGACCATGTCCTTGGTCTCTTCCGGCCCCATGCCGGCAGTCGGTTCGTCCAGCAGCAGCAATTCGGGTTCGGAAACCAGTGCAATCGCAATCTCCAGTGCGCGCTGCTGGCCATGCGACAGGAATTTCGCCAATTCGTTCCGCCGGGCCAGCAGCCCGACTGCGTCGAGCGCGGCGTCTGCGCGCGCATCCAGTTCCGCGAGCCGGGCGCGGTTGCGCCAGATGTCGTAGCTCACGATCAGCGCCTGGGCAGCCACGCGCACGTTCTCGTGCACGGACAGATCGGGAAATATGTTCGTGATCTGGTAGGAGCGCGAGATGCCCTGATGCACGAAGCGGTGCTGCGGCAGCCCGTTCAGCTCACGCCCCCTGAAGTGCAGCTTGCCCGAGCTCGGCGTCAGCGCGCCCGAGAGGATGTTGAAGAAGGTGCTCTTGCCGGCGCCATTCGGCCCGATGATCGAGGTGAGCTGGCCTGCCGTGAACGAAACGGTGATGTCTTCGAGCGCGACGAAGCCGCCAAAGCGTTTGCCGATGCCTTCGGCGCGAAGCAGTTCGCCGCTCATCGCCGCGCCTTTCCGACGCCGAGCGCATCGAGCAGCGTACCCCAGATGCCCTTGGGCAGGAACAGCACGAACAATACGAAGATCGCGCCGACGAAGATCTGCCAATGCGGCGTCCAGAGCGAGATCACGTCCTCCAGGATCAGGAAGCTGGCAGCACCAACGAAGGGCCCGAAGAAGCTCCGGGCGCCGCCGAGCAGCACCATCATCACGATCATGCCCGAGGTCTGGTAGTGCAGGATGTCCAGCGGCACGATGGACAGATGCAGTGCCAGCATGCAGCCGCCGAGCGATGAGATCGCGCCCGACAGCATGAACACGACCAGCTTGCTGCGTTCGACGTCATAGCCGCAGGCCCGTGCCCGCTGCTCGTTCTCGCGGATCGCCTCGATGACGGCCCCGAAAGGCGAGTTCAGGATGCGCGACTGGAACCACATCGCCAACGCCGCGAAGGCCATCAGCACGTAATACTTGTTGACGGGATCGAGGAAGTTGACCTGAAGGCCGAACAGACTGATGCGGTCGACCGTGAAGCCGCGCAGCCCGTTCTCGCCGCCGGTGAAGGAGGCCGCCTGGAGCGCGACGTAGTAGACGAGTTGCGCCAAGGCGAGCGTCACCATGGAGAAGTAGATGCCGCGGGTGCGCGTCGAAACGATGCCGATTGCGGCGGCGAGGCAGGTGCTGAGGAGTACGGCGATCGGTACGGCGGCGAACCAAGGTATGCCGTAGCGTCCGATCGCGATGCCGGTGAAATAGGCGCCTGCACCAAAGAACGCAGCCTGGCCGAACGACAGCAGCCCGGTGTAGCCGAACAGCAGATTGTAGCCCATCACCACGACGCCGTAGATCAGGACGTTGACGGCCAGCGCCTTCGACGGCAGCAACCAGGGCAGCAAGGCAAGCACGGCAATCGAGAGGAGCACGCGCTGGTCGAGGAGCCAGCCGAGCCCGCTGGAGGCAGGTTTGGCGACCGCTTCGCCGCTCGAAGGTAGCGTCACGCCGTCCTCCCTCTCACACCGAACAGGCCTTGCGGGCGGATCAGCAACACCACCGCCATCAGTGCGAACATGACGATGGTCGCCATCTCCGGCGCGAACAGCGCCACCATGCTGATGGATATGCCGACCATGAGGCCGGCAACGACTGCGCCAACGATCGAGCCGAGCCCGCCGATCACGGTCACCACGAAGGCTTCCGCCAGAACCAGCGAGCCCATCTCCGGATTGACGCTCCGCATGGGCCCGGCGAGCACGCCGCCGAGCGCGGCAAGCCCAACGCCGAGCCCGAAGATCGCGAGCCAGACCCGCCCAATATCGACACCGAGAACCTGCATGATGGTCGGATCGCGCGCGCCGGCGCGCACGATCAGGCCGACGCGGGTCTTCTCCAGCGTCAGCCAGAGCACCAGCAGCACCACCGCCACCAGCACGATGACGAACAGGCGGTAGCGCGGGAAGAAACCGATGCCGAGATCGAGCACGCCGACCAGCTGCGGCGGCGTCGGAAAAGGAATGCCGTCGCTGCCGAACACGATGCGCACCCCCTCGACCAGGATGTAGCTGAGGCCGAACGTCAGCAGCAGCGGATCGTCGATCGAGCGTCCATACAGTCTCCGGATCAGAACGAACTCGATCAGCATGCCGAATACGCCGATCAAGATGGGTGCGAGCAGCAGCCCCCACCAGAAACTTCCGGTGAGTGATGCCAGATACAGCCCCGCATAGGCTCCGATCATGAACAGCGCGCCGTGGGCGAAGTTCACCACCCCGAGCATGCCGAACACGATCGTCAGCCCAAGCGCAGTGATCACCAGGACCGCCCCAAGGGCGATCCCGGAGAGAAGCTGCATGATGATCAGCGACAGGTCCATCGTGACAGGGCTTCAGGTCGCGTGGCCGAGCTCGCTGCAGCTGCGCAGCATGTCGTCGGCCCCCGCATCGTTGGCCAGGATCGCGAACAGATCGTTCTCGTTTGCCATGGCCGACTTCTTCTTGGACTCCAGCACCAGCACCGACTGAACCGACTGATGGTCGCATTTGCGGTAATGTTGCGGACCCTTGGTCAGATCGTATTGCAGCTTCTCCAGGGCATCGATGACCTTGTCCGTATCGGTGCCGCCGGCGGCCTGCATGGCAGCCAGCAACGATCCGACCCCGGAATACCCGTAGGCGCCATAATCGGTCGGAATCGCCCCGCTGTTGGCGGCCTTGAACGCTGCGTTGAATGCGGACGCCGACTTGCTCTGCGTCTCCAGCCCCCAATAGTAATTGGCACCGCCGACCACGCCCTCGAACACGTCGGGGCCGACGGCGAGGCGCTGATTGTGCAGGATGACGGGCACGACGATCTTCATCTGCTGCTTGACGCCGAAGTCCACGGCCTGCTTGATCGCATTGGCCTGGTCGCGACCGAAATTCGAGATACAGAGCACGTCGGGTCGCATCGACATCAGGCGCGGCATGAAGGTGGAATAGTCGGCGGCGCCGAACGGATGCAGGATCTCGCCGACATTGTCCGCACCGATCGCGGTCTGCGCGCGCTTGAAGCCGCGCAGCATCTCGTGACCGTAGGCATAGTCGGCGGCGAGATGAGCGACCTTCATACCCTTCTTCAGCGTCTGTCGCGCAACGGCCGCGGTCGTCATGTGCGGGTTCAGCGCCTCGTGGAAGGTGTATTTGCTGAAGTCCTTGGCCTCATTGATGGTGTCGGACTGGCTGATCGAGACGTAGATCACGCCGCGAGCGCGGGTGACCTCGTTGACCGCCAGCTGCACCGCGCTGGAGAGCGCGCCGACCACGGCATGAACTTTGTCCTTCTCGATCAGCTCGAGCGTGCGGGTCGCGGCCTCGCCGGCGTTGAGCTTGTCGTCACGGACCAGCAGCTCGACCTTGCGGCCGGCAATGCCACCCTTGTCATTGACGAGCTTTACCGCAAGCTCGGCGCATTTGACCTGATCGCGCGCTTCAGCGGCGAACGGCCCGGTCAGCGGCGTCGGGAAGCCGATGCGGATCGTCTCGTCGGCGGCGTGGCCGAGCCGCGGCATAGCGAGCAGGGCCGCGCTGGCCGAGAGGCCGGCGAGCGCGGTGCGGCGGGTTATCTTCGGGGTCGAACCGGATTTTGGCATGATTTCCTCCAACTGTCTTTTTCTAGAAACGCTTCAGGGCTTTCAGGACTCTTGCAGGCGTGATCGGAATCGAATTGACGGCGGCGCCGAACGGCACGAGCGCATCATTGACCGCGTTGAGCACGCAGGCGGACGCCGCCGCGGTGCCGGCCTCCCCAACCCCCTTGGCACCGAGCTCGGTGTCGGCGGTCGGCGTATCGACATGGGCGATGGCGATGTCGGGCATCTCCATCGGCATCGGGACGAGGTAGTCGGCGAGCGAACCGTTCACGAGCTGTCCGGTCTCGCTGTAGCGGCACTCCTCGAACAGCGCCGCGCCCAGCCCCTGCACGATGCCGCCGCGAAGCTGCTCGTCCACCAGCATCGGGTTGATGACACGGCCGCAATCCTCGACGATGAAATGCTTCAGGAGCTTGATGAAACCGGTGTCGACATCGACCTCCAGCGAGCAGCCCTGAATGCCGTTGGTGAAGGCGAAGGGATAGCCCTGCGGGGCGAAATGATGGCTGACGGTGAGCTGCGCCTGCGTGCCCGGCGGCAGCGTATCGGAGCGGAAATAGACAATGCGCGCGATCTCCGAGATCGGCAGGCGCCGGTTCCGCGTGCCTGCGTCCACGACATCGCCATCGATGATGTCGAGGGCCGACGGCTGCTCCTGAAGGATGAGCGCGGCAATCTCCAGAATGTTGCGCTTGAGTGCGCGCGCGGCCTGGAGCGCGGTCTCGCCGCCGATGCCGGCGCCGCGGCAGGCCCAGGTGGCGCCGCCATGCGGTGTTACCTCGGTATCGCCGGTGATGACCTTGACGTGCTCCTGCGCAAGGCCGAGCTGATCGGCCACGATCTGGCTGATGATCGCCTCGGTACCCTGTCCTTGCTCGGTGACCGAGATCAGGCAGCGCACCTCGCCCGACGGCGTCAGGCTGACGATCGCCCCGTCCTGCGAGGAGATGCGCGCGCCGCCGACGCCATAGAATGCCGGGCTGGGGTTGGTGATCTCGACAAAGGTGGCAATGCCGATGCCGCGATAGATGCCGCGCTTGCGCAACTCCGCCTGCTCGGCACGCAAGCCGTCATAGCCCATCATCTCCTGCAGGCGCTTGAGGCACGCCTCATGAGACAGCGCCTCGAAGCGGTAGCCGGTCGGCGAGGTCTGCGGATAGGCGTCATCGGCAATCACGTTCTGCGCGCGGATGGCGAAAGGATCGAGGCCGAGCTTCGCCGCCGCCATGTCGACCATCCGCTCGGTGACGGCGCAGGCGATGGGATGGCCGACGGCACGATATTGGCTGGTCTGCACCTTGTTCTGGAAGATCACCTCCAGCGTGGCGCGGTAATTCCTGAAGCGGTAGGGCGCGCCGATCAGGCGGACCACCTGGTTGCCCTCGACCACGCTGGTGCGTGGATAGGTCGAGAATGCGCCGATCGCGGTCAGATCCAGCACGTCCATTGCGAGAATCTCGCCCTTGGCATCCAGCGCCATGCGGGCCCGCACGCGGTGGTCGCGGGCGTGGATGTCGGAGACGAACGATTCAATACGGTCGGCGACGTACTTCACGGGACGGCCGAGCAGGATCGAGAGGCCGACCACCGCCATGTCCTCGTGATAGACATGCAGCTTCATGCCGAAGGAGCCGCCGATGTCGGTCGCGATCACGCGAACACGGGCTTCCGGGATGCCATAGTGGCGCGAATAGAGGTCCTGGAACTGGTAGGGCGTCTGGGTGCCGTGATGCACTGTGAGCATCCCGGCGGCGGGATCGTAGTCCGCAACGATGGCACGAGGCTCCAGCGTTACCGCGGTATGGCGGCCGAAGGAAAATTCCTCCTCCACCACATGGGCTGCGTGCGCGAAGGCGTCATCAACGGCACCGCTGTCGAGCTGGCTGCGGAAGCACACATTGCTCACGCTTCCGGGATTCACCAGCGGGCTGTCGGCCTCACGCGCGCCGTCGATGTCGACGACAATGGGAAGGTCCTCGTAGTCGACCTCAATCAGCTCCAGCGCATCCTCGGCGGTCGCACGGTTCTCAGCGACGACGGCGACCACTGCCTGTCCGGCCCAGACCACGCGATCCAGCGGCAGCGGCAATTGCGGCGCGGAGGTCATGCCCTTGAAATGATCGAGCGTGCCCGTCCAGGGCGTGCAGATTGTTGCGAGATCCGCCCCCGTCGCGACGAGATGCACGCCTTCCAGCGCGCGCGCCTCATCGGTCTTGATCGAGACGATCTTGGCGTGGGCATGCGGACTGCGCAGGAAGGCAGCATGGAGCATGCGCGGCAGACGGAGGTCGCTGACATAGCGTCCGCGTCCGGCGAGCAGGCGCTTGGCATTCGGCCGCGGCAGGGAGCGGCCGATGTAGGAGTTCGGGCGGTCGAGCGAGGTCAGCGGCGCGGTCATCTCGCGCCTCCGGCGCTGCGTGCCTTGGCGACAGCGTCGATGGCATCGACGATGGCTTCATAGCCGGTGCAGCGGCAATAATTGCCCGAGAGCGCGTCGCGGATCTGCTCGCGACTTGGTCGTGCCACCTGCGAGAGCAGCTCGCAGGCGTTGACCAGCATGCCCGGCGTGCAGAAGCCGCATTGCAGCGCGTTGCGGCGATGAAATTCGGCCTGGAGGTCGGCGATCGCCCCGCTCTCGGTGAGCCCCTCGATCGTATCGATCCTGGCGCCGTCGGCCTGCACCGCGAACATCAGGCAGGAGTGCACGGCGCGGCCGTCGATCTGTACCAGGCAGGCGCCGCAGGCGCCCATCTCGCAACCGGCATGCGTGCCCGTCAGCTCGAGCTTGTCGCGCAGGCAGTCAACCAATGTCTCGCGGGGAGCAACCTCGCAGGCGACCTTGCGGCCGTTGACGACGAAGCGGACCCGCACAGTCTCGTCGGCCTCGTCCAGCAGGGTTTCGTCAAAGCCTCTCATGCGCCCTCACCGAGACGTCCAAGCAGGCGGCCAAGCAACACGCGGGCGAGATGCAGGCGCATCGCAGGCGGCACCTCGTCGTTCTCGGGCGGCGCGAGATCATCCTCGAGCGCGGCCTGCGCGGCAGCGATATGTTCCGCATCGAGGCCGAAGCCGATCAAAGCCGCCTCAGCGGCTTTCGCCCGCATCGGCCTATTGCCGACGGAGAAGAAGGAGATGCGGATGTCGTCGATCCGATCACTCGTGAAAGTCGCGAGCATGCCGCAACCGACCAGCGCATAATCCCCGCGCCGCCGCGCCAGTTCGTCGAATGCAAAGCGCTGATCGGCCTTGAACAGCGGAACGTAGATGGCCGTGATCAGTTCGCCGGGCTGCAATGCCGTCTCGAACAAGTCGAAGAAGAACTCATCGGCCTTCACGCGGCGCCTGCCCGAGGCACCGGCGATCTCGATCTCGGCATCCAGAGCCAAGGTCATCGCGGGAAATTCGGAGGCCGGGTCGGCCAGCGCGACGCTGCCGCCGAACGTGCCGCGGTTGCGGATCGCGGGATGGGCGACGAAGGGTGCCGCGGCATGCAGCAGCGGCGCAAACTCCGCGATCAGCGGCTCGCTCAGCATCTCGCAGTGGCGCGTCAGCGCGCCGATGCGCAAACAGGCGCCCTCGCGTCTGACGCCGCGCAGCTCGGCAATGTGCGTGATGTCGATCAACAGCCGCGGCGCCTGGAGCCGCAGCGACAGCGCCGGCACGAGGCTCTGGCCGCCGGCGATGAAACGCGCATCGTCCCCGGCGCGCGCATGAGCGTCCAGCGCCTGGTCGATCGTCGCAGCACGAAAATAGCTGAAAGCGCTCGCCTTCACTGCCGTTTCCCCGAAATCCATCGGCTCATCAGCCGGGATGCCAGATTTGTAACCATCTGGTCTCAAAATCCTGACACGCCGCCGGGAGGCGGTCAACAGGAAATGACCATTTGGTCACAAATGCGCCTTGGGCTATGAAGGCACCAAGACGTACGATTCAGCAACGAAATGGCCCGAAAAGCGCAGAAAACGGCGAAGCGACTGGTCCGAAAACGGACCGAGACAGGCAAGTCCGCGCCAAAGCGCCGCAACATGCGCGCGGCGGATCGGGAGCGCGCGATCGTGGACGAGGCGATCCGGTTCTTTGCGGAGCGCGGCTTCGAGGGCCAGACCCGTGAGCTCGCCAAGCGCATGGGCATCACGCATTCGGCGATCTACCGCCACTTCCCCAGCAAGGAGGCGCTGATCGAGCGGGTCTACCAGGACGTCTATCTCAGCCGCTGGTCGCCCGATTGGGGACCGATGATCCGCGACCGGGCCTTGCCACTGGAGGCGCGGCTCACCCGCTTCTATCTCGACTATGTCGAGCGCGTGTTCGAGTACAATTGGGTGAGGATCTTCGTGTTCTCCGGCATGAAGTCGTTCGGCATCACCAGCCGCTATCTCGACATCGTCAGGCGCGAGATCATCGAGCCCGCGGCCGCCGAGCTGCGTCATGAGCTGAAGTTGCCCGATGCAAAAGCTCACGCGCTGAGTGAACGCGAAACCGAGCTGTTTTGGGGTCTGCACGGCCGCATCTTCTATCTCGCGATCCGCAAGTTCATTTACGCAACGCCGATCCCACCCGATCTCGGCGCCATCGTCCGCGACGCCGTCCAGACCTTCATGGACGGCGCGAAGACGACGATGCCAAAACTGGTCAGCAGTACGTCCCGGCTCGGCGCCTGACTTCGCCTACTTTGCCAAACTCGGCAGATCGAGACCGTTGGCGTGCGCGCAGTCGATCGCCGTCTCATAGCCCGCGTCGGCATGGCGCATGACGCCGCTGGCCGGGTCGTTCCAGAGCACGCGCTCGATGCGCCTGGCGGCTTCCGACGTGCCGTCCGCGACAATCACCATGCCGGCGTGCTGGGAATAGCCGATGCCAACGCCCCCACCATGATGCAGCGACACCCAGGTCGCACCGCTGGCGCAATTGAGCAGCGCATTGAGCAGGGGCCAGTCGGACACGGCGTCCGAGCCGTCCTTCATCGCCTCGGTCTCGCGGTTGGGGCTGGCGACCGAACCGCTGTCGAGATGATCACGGCCGATCACGATGGGGGCTTTCAGTTCGCCCCGCGCCACCATCTCGTTGAAGGCGAGGCCGAGGCGATGGCGATCACCGAGGCCGACCCAGCAGATCCGCGCCGGCAGGCCCTGAAACTTGATGCGCGCCTTCGCCATGTCAAGCCAATTGTGCAGATGCCTGTCGTCGGGCATCAACTCTTTGACCTTGGCATCGGTCTTGAAGATATCCTCGGGATCGCCCGAGAGCGCAGCCCAGCGGAACGGTCCGATGCCGCGGCAGAACAAGGGGCGGATATAGGCAGGGACGAAGCCGGGGAAATCGAAGGCATTCTTCAGGCCCATGTCCTGCGCCATCTGGCGGATGTTGTTGCCGTAGTCGAGCGTCGGAATGCCCTGCGCGTGGAAATCCAACATGGCCTGGACATGGTCGACCATCGACGTTTTCGACGCGCGCTCGACTGCCTTCGGATCGGAAGCGCGTTTCGCCTCCCAATCGGCCAGCGTCCAGCCCTTCGGCAAGTAGCCGTTGATCGGATCATGCGCGCTGGTCTGGTCGGTGACGATGTCGGGCTTGACACCACGGCGAACCAGTTCCGGGAATATTTCGGCGGCATTGCCGAGCAGGCCGACCGAGACCGCCTTCTTCGTCTGCGCGGACTCTGCCATGATCGCGAGCGCCTCGTCGAGCGTTGCGGCCTGGCGATCGAGATAGCCGGTGCGCAGGCGCATCTCGATGCGGCTGGGCTGGCATTCGACCGCGAGCATCGAGGCGCCGGCCATGGTCGCGGCCAGCGGCTGCGCGCCGCCCATGCCGCCAAGGCCGGCGGTGAGAATCCATTTGCCGGCAAGGCTGCCGCCATAATGGCGCCGACCGACCTCGACAAAGGTCTCGTAGGTGCCCTGCACGATGCCCTGGCTGCCGATATAGATCCAGGAGCCCGCCGTCATCTGGCCGTACATCATCAGGCCCTTGCGATCGAGCTCGTTGAAATGGTCGAGCGTTGCCCAATGCGGCACGATGTTGGAGTTCGCGATCAGCACCCGTGGGGCGTCGGCGTGGGTCCGGAACACGCCGACCGGCTTGCCGGACTGAACCAGCAGCGTCTGGTCGGCTTCGAGGTTGCGCAAGGCCGCAACGATCCGGTCAAAGCTCTCCCAGTCACGCGCGGCGCGGCCGATGCCGCCATAGACGACGAGCTCGCTCGGGCGTTCCGCGACATCGGGATCGAGATTGTTCATCAGCATGCGCAAGGGCGCTTCCGTCAACCAACTCCTGGCGCTGATGTCGCTGCCGCGAGGCGCGCGGATGGTGCGGTCATTGTCCAGTCGGCGGTTCATGCGGACCTCTTCAGCTAAGTCTCGGAAATGGATCGGATGAAAGCGCGGCCGTCGCGACGCCCGTCAGCATGTCGGCCTCGATCAACGCAGCCGCCTTGGCGAGATCGCCGGCCATATAGCGGTCGGCACCGAGTGCCGGCACCTGCTCGCGCAAGGCGGCGATGACGGCAGCAAGCGGCCTGCTGGTCGCATGCGGCGCGCGCAGCGCGATGCCTTGCGCGGCGACGAGGAGCTCGATGCCGAGAATGGCGGCAAGATTGTCGGCCATGTCGGACAGCCGCCGCGCGGCGTGCGCCGCCATCGAGACGTGATCTTCCTGGTTGGCGCTGGTCGGCGTCGAATCGATCGAGCAGGCGAGCGCGCGCTGCTTGTTCTCGGCATAGAGCGCGGCCGCCGTCACCTCGGCGATCATGAAGCCGGAATTGATGCCGGGATCGGGCGTGAGGAACGGCGGCAGGCCGAAATTCAGCGCGGGATCGACCAATGTCGCAATGCGCCGCTCGCTGATCGCGCCGATCTCCGACAGAGCCAGCGCGATAGCGTCGGCAGCGAAGGCGACCGGCTCGGCATGGAAATTACCGCCGGAGACGATCTCCCCGGTTTCGACCAGCACCAGCGGATTGTCGGTGACGGCATTGGCCTCGACGATCAGCGTGCGCGCGGCCTGCGTGATCAGGTCGAGCGCGGCGCCCGCGACCTGTGGCTGGCAGCGCAGGCAATAGGGATCCTGCACACGCTCGTCGCCTTCGAGATGCGAGAGTCGGATGTCGCTGCCATCGAGCAGCGCCGTCAGCGTCGCCGCCGCGGCGATCTGCCCGGCATGGCCACGCAACGCCTGGATCTCGGGCCGGAACGGCGCGGTCGAGGCCATCGCCGCGTCCACCGACAATGCGCCGGTGACGAGGGCGGCCCGCGCCAGGCGGAATGCACGCAGCACGCCCGATATGGCGTATGCGGTCGAAAATTGCGTGCCGTTGATCAGCGCCAACCCCTCCTTGGGGCCGAGCGTCAGCGGCGCAAGGCCGGCAGCTGCCAGCGCTTCAGCGCCGGACACGGTTTTCCCGTCAAGGATCGCCTGCCCTTCACCGATCATCACCGCGGTCATATGCGCGAGCGGCGCGAGATCGCCGGAGGCACCCACGGAGCCCTGCTGTGGCACCAGCGGATGGACCCCCCGCGCCAGCATGTCCTGCAGCTGCTCGATCAACTCGCGGCGCACGCCGGAAGCGCCACGGCCGAGCGAGATGATCTTCAGCGCCATCATCAGGCGGACGATTGGCTCTGGCGTCGCCGCGCCGACGCCGCAGCAATGTGAAACGATCAGGTTGCGCTGGAGCAGCGTGGTCTGATCGGGCGGAATACGCTTCGACGCCAGCTTCCCGAATCCGGTGTTGATGCCGTAGGCGGGGACATCCGCGCGCGCAGCTCTTGCCACGATCTCCGCCGCCGCTTCGATGCGCGGCCAGAACGAGGGATCGAGCACGACGGGCGCACCATCGAGCACGCACGCGAGGTCATCGAGGCTGACCGTTCCCGGCGTGACGACGATCACTGCGCCCTCGTTCGTCATTGTCCCCTCCACACCCGGCGGTGCAGCGGATTGAAGCCGATGCGGTAGACCAGTTCGGCGGGCCGCTCGATGTCCCAGATCGCGAGATCGCACCATTTGCCGGCCTCCAGCGTGCCGGCTTCGCTGAGGATACCGAGCGCACGTGCACCCTCACGGGTGACGCCCGCGATGCATTCGGCCACATTCATACGGAACAGCGTCGCGCCCATATTCATCGTGAGCAGAAGCGAGGTCAGTGGCGAACTGCCGGGATTGCAGTCGGTCGCGAGCGCCATGGCAACCCCGTGCGTGCGGAACGCCTCGACCGGCGGCTTTTGAGTCTCGCGAATGAAGTAGAAGGCGCCGGGCAGCAGCACCGCTACCGTCCCGGCCTTCGCCATTGCGGCGGCGCCGGCCTCGTCGGTGTGCTCCAAATGATCGGCCGAGAGCGCCGAGAATTTCGCGGCAAGCGTAGCGCCGCCGAGGTTCGAGAGCTGATCGGCATGCAGCTTGACCGGCAGGCCGAGTTCCCTCGCCGTCTCGAACACCCGTGCGGTTTGCGCAGCCGAGAACGCAATGCCCTCCATGAAGGCGTCAACGGCATCGGCGAGGCCTGTCTTTGCAACCGCCGGCAACATCTCCTTGCAGACGAGATCGATGTAACGGTCCTTGTCACCGTCGGCTTCAACCGGCAGCGCATGCGCGCCGAGGAAGGAGGTGCGGATCGCGACTGGCCTCTCGCGACCAAGGCTGCGCGCGGCCGCGAGCTGCCGCAGCTCCGTTTCGGTATCGAGACCATAGCCGGATTTGATCTCGATCGTGGTTGCACCTTCGGCGATCAAGGCATCGAGCCGAGGCAACGCGCTTGCGACGAGCTCGGCCTCGCTTGCCTTGCGCGTCGCTGCCACGGTCGAAACGATGCCGCCGCCCGCGCGCGCAATTTCCTCGTAGCTCGCGCCCTTCAGGCGTAGCTCGAATTCATGCGCGCGATCCCCGCCATAGACCAGATGGGTGTGACAATCGACGAACCCCGGCGTGATCCACCGCCCGTCGCAGTCGATCCGTTCGGCCGCATCGGCGTCCACCGAAAAATCGGCCTGCGCACCAGCATAGACGATCCTGCCACCGCGGGCGGCGATGATGCCGCGTTCGACCTCGCCGAGATCGGGGCCGTCACCTCGCAGCGTGGCGAGGCGGGCATTGTGCCAGATCCGGTCGAAGCGTTCTGCCATGCGGGTATCCATTCGGCGTCGGATGCTTGACTTATATGTCTAGACATATAATCGTAACGCCGTTCTGTCCAGCCGGCGTGTAACCATGACCCGACTGCATTTCGCTTCCGCGCTCCTGCCTTCGGGCTGGGCCAATGACGTGCAGGTGGTCATCGCCGCCGGCGCGATCGCGGAGGTGACGGCGGGCGTGCAGCCTGCCGCCGGCGACGAGCGCCACCAGATCGCGCTTCCGGGATTGGCGAGCCTGCACAGCCACGCCTTCCAGCGCGGCATGGCCGGACTTGCGGAGCAGCGCGGCGACAGCACCGATACCTTCTGGACCTGGCGCGAGACGATGTATCGCTTTGCGCTCGCCATGACGCCGGACGACGTTGCGGCAGTTGCGACGCTGCTCTATGTCGAGATGCTCGAGCAGGGTTTTACCCGTGTCGGTGAATTCCATTATCTGCATCACGACCGCGACGGCTCGCCCTACGCCGACCTCGGTGAGATGGCCGCGCGCATTGCACAGGCTGCCGAAGCTTCCGGCATTGCACTGACCTTGCTGCCGAGTTTCTATGCGCATGGATCATTTGGGGGTGCAGCACCCCATGCCGGGCAGCGCCGCTTCATCTGCTCAGTCGATCGGTTCGCCGCATTGATGGCTGCTTCGCGCAAGGCGATCGGCGCATTGCCCGGTGCCAATATCGGCATCGCGCCGCACAGTTTGCGCGCGGTGACGCCTGACGAACTCGAATTGATCATCCCGCTTGCCGAGGGCGGGCCGGTGCATATCCACGCCGCCGAGCAGGTGAAGGAGGTCGCGGATTGCCTGGCCTGGTCGAGACTGCGTCCGGTGCAGTGGTTGCTGGAGCACGCGCCGGTGGATCGGCGCTGGTGCCTTATCCACGCCACGCACATGAAGGACGCGGAGGTCGAGGCTTTCGCCAGGACCGGTGCGGTGGCCGGCCTCTGTCCCATCACGGAAGCAAGCCTCGGCGACGGCGTCTTTCCAGCGCGCGAATTTCTCGCGGCCGGTGGCGCCTTCGGCGTCGGCACCGATTCCAACGTGCTGGTCGGCGTTGCTGACGAACTGCGCCAGCTCGAATATGGCCAGCGGCTGAAGCATCGCGAGCGCAACGTGCTCTCCAGCGGCGCGGGACGTTCCACCGGCCGCACATTGTTCGACCATGCGCTTGCGGGCGGCGCGCAAGCGTTGGCGCAGGCGACATTCGGCCTTGCACCGGGCGCGCGTGCAGACATCGTCACGCTCGATACGGCGCATCCTTCGCTGGCAGGCCGCACCGGCGACGCGGCGATCGACGGCTGGATCTTCGCGGCGGGCGGCGGCGCCATCGATTGCGTCTGGGCCGGCGGCCACAAGGTCGTCGAAGGCGGGCGCCACAGATTGCGCCAAGCCGCGCGCGACCGTTTCACCGCTTCGGTGCGGGAGCTCGTCGCATGAGCCTCGTCACCGATGCCGACAAGCCGACCCTCTATAAGCGCATCCGTGCCGACATCGAGCAGCGCATCCTGACCGGCGAGTGGCCGCCGGGCCATCGCATTCCGTTCGAGCACGAACTCGTGGCCCGCTACGGCTGCTCGCGCATGACCGTGAACAAGGCGCTGTCGGAGCTGGCGCAAGCCGATCTGATCGAGCGGCGGCGGCGTGCCGGCTCGTTCGTGCGCCGGCCGCAGCATCAATCGGCGGTGCTCAAGATCGCCGACATTCGCGCCGAGATCACGGCCCTCGGCCGGACTTACGGCTACGAGCTGATCGGCCGCAAGCTGCGCGCGGCGACCGCTGCCGACCGCGATCGCCTCGGCGTCAAGAAGGCAGGCAAGGTGATCGCGATCACCTGCCGCCATAGCGCCGACAACGTGCCCTTCGCCGCCGAGGACAGGCTGATCGACCTGTCGTCCGTGCCGGATGCCGCGACCGCGGACTTCTCGCGCGAGCCCCCCGGCTCGTGGCTGCTTCACCATGTCCCATGGACCGAAGCCGAGCACACGATCAGTGCCATCGTTGCGGACGATCGCACCGCGGAGGCACTCGACATTGCCGTCGGCGCGCCCTGCCTCGTGATCGACCGCTACACCTGGCGGAGCGCGCGCACCATCACCGCGGTACGCCTGCTCTATCCCGGTGACTCTCACCGCCTTGTCGCCCGATTCAAGGGAGGCTGAGAGAACATGTCGGCACAAATCGTGCAACGCTTCGGGCAACGGTCCAGATGGGCCGACAGTGATCAACAGGACGTCAATCCATCGATCGGCAAGAGGACGACAATCATGCGTAGTTCAAAGCTATTTGCGACAATCATTGCTCTCGCGGCCGCCACTCCCGCGCTCGCCGACGACGTCAAGGTCGGCGTCGGCATCTCCGGATGGACCGGCTTCGCGCCGCTGACATTGGCGAAGGAGGCGGGCATCTTCAAGAAGAACGGCCTCGACGTCACCATCAAGAAGATCCCGCAGAAGGACCGCCATCTCGCGATCGCCTCCGGCGACATCCAGTGCGCGGCGACCACGGTCGAGACCTGGATCTCCTGGAACGCCAATGGTGTTGCGACCAAGCAGATCTTTCAGCTCGACAAGAGCTATGGCGCCGACGGCATGGTGGTGCGCAACGACGTCGCCGCGATCAAGGACCTGAAGGGCAAGACCGTCGCCGCGTCCGCACCCGGCACCTCGCCCTATTTCGCGCTGGCCTGGATGCTCAAGAAGAACGGGCTTTCGGTGAAGGACGTCACCGTCGTGAACCTCGAGCCGGCCGCGGCAGCGCAGGCCTTCGTCTCCGGCCAGAACGATGCCGCAATGACCTATGAGCCATATCTGTCGACGGTGCGTGCCGCGCCAGACAAGGGCAAGATTATCGCAACCACGCTCGACTACCCGATGGTCATGGACACTTTCGGCTGCACGCCGAAGTTCCTGACGGAGAATCCCAAGGCCGCCAAGGCGCTCGCCGACAGCTATTTCGAGGCCCTCGAGATGATCGCCAAGGACCAAGCCAAGGCCTACGAGATCATGGGCGCCGACGTGAAGCAGACCGGCGAGCAGTTCGGCAACTCGGCGAAATATCTGCGCTGGCAGGACAAGGCCGCGAACCAGAAATTCTTCGCCGGCGACTTCCTGACCTTCAACAAGGAGGCCGCCGACCTCCTGCTCGAGATCGGCATCATCAAGGCCGCGCCGAAGGTCGAGGACCTCTTCGACGCGAGCTTCATCAAGTAAGCTGCTGCAAGCCGCCGGTTCCGCCACGAGGCGGAGCCGGCCCGTGATCGACTATTCGGATAGACAGTTTGATGCGCCCCCTGGACCCTGTTACATCGAGGCAGCGCGTGGCCTACGGCCTCGCGTTCTTCGTGCTGTTCGTCGCCCTCTGGTCCTGGGCGACGTTCGGCGGCCACGTGTCGAAGACCTTTCTCGCCAACCCGCTGACCATGGTGCAGGAAGGCTTCGACCTGCTGACCAAGCAGGGATTCGCGTTCGACATCGGCATGACGATCTGGCGCGTCGTTGGCGGCTTTGCGCTCGCGGCGATCATCGCGGTGCCGCTCGGCGTCTTGATGGGCGCCTACAAGCCAGTCGAGGCGTTCCTCGAACCATTCGTCTCCTTCGCACGCTATCTGCCTGCCTCCGCCTTCATTCCGCTCCTGATCCTGTGGGCGGGCATCGGCGAATTGCAGAAGCTGCTCGTGATCTTCATCGGCTCGGTATTCCAGGTCATCCTGATGGTCGCGGTGACCGTCGGCGCCACGCGGCGCGATCTGGTCGAAGCCGCCTATACGCTGGGCGCCGGCGACCGCGGCATCATCCGCCGGGTGCTGCTGCCTTCCTCGGCACCCGAGATCGCCGAGATCCTGCGGCTGGTGCTTGGCTGGGCCTGGACCTACGTCATCGTCGCCGAGTTGATCGGCTCGTCCTCCGGCATCGGTCACATGATCACCGACAGCCAGGCGCTGCTCAATACCGGCCAGATCATCTTCGGCATCATCGTGATCGGACTGATCGGCCTGATCTCGGACTTCCTGTTCAAGGCGTTCAACGCCTGGCTGTTTCCGTGGAGGCTCGCATGACGATCCTCAAGGTCGAACAGGTCTCGCGCACCTTCCCCGCTCGCCACGGCAACGCACCGACCAGGGCGCTGGAACCGACCGACCTCGTCATCGGCAACAACGACTTCGTCACCATCCTCGGTCCCTCCGGTTGCGGCAAGTCCACGCTGCTGCGCATCGTCGCCGGCCTCGACCGCCCGACCAGCGGACGCGTCACGCTCGACGGGCGCGAGGTGACCGGCCCGGGCGCCGATCGCGGCATGGTGTTCCAGTCCTACACGCTGTTCCCGTGGCTCACGGTGCGCGAGAACATTGCCTTCGGCCTGCGCGAGCGCGGCGTGGCGCAGGACGAGCGGAACAAGATCGCCGATGCCTTCATCCGCCAGGTCGGATTGTCGGGCTTCGAGAACCATTGGCCAAAGCAGCTCTCCGGCGGCATGCAGCAGCGCACGGCAATCGCACGGGCGCTCGCCAATGATCCGAAGATCCTCTTGCTCGACGAGCCCTTCGGCGCATTGGACAACCAGACCCGCGCCCTGATGCAAGAAATGCTGCTCGGGATCTGGGAGCGCGACCAGAAGACGGTGCTGTTCGTGACCCACGACATCGAGGAAGCGATCTTCCTCGGCAGCCGCGTCATCGTCATGAGCGCGCGTCCCGGCCGCATCAAGGCCGAGATCCATGTGGACCTGCCGCATCCACGCTCCTACAAGATCAAGACCACGCCGGAATTCGTCCAGCTCAAGGAGCGGCTGGTCGAGGAGATCCGCACCGAGGCGCTGAAAGTTGCCGAACATGCCTGACACCCAGCCGCGCGCCGACGGAAATCGCGTCCTCGCCGACCTCCATGCGCTCCGCGCCATGGGCGCCTACAAGACCGGCGTGCACAAGCCGACCTTTTCGGAGCCGCACAAGCTTTCGCTGGAGTGGCTCGTTCAGAAGCTGCCCGAGGCCAACCTCTCCGCGACGATCGACGGCATCGGCAATGTGTTCGGCACCAGCACGAAGCCCGGGCCGAAGCTGCTGGCGGGCTCCCACCTGGAAAGCCAGAACTACGCCGGCTGGCTCGATGGCCCGCTCGGCGTCGTCTACGCGCTCGAGGCGGCGCGCGTGCTCAATACCGATCCATCGCTCAACGGCGCGGTCGAAGTCGCCGCCTGGTGCGACGAGGAGGGACATTTCGGCCATTTCCTCGGCTCGCGCTCCTATGTCGGACAGGTGACAGAGGCCGACGTCGACGCTGCGCGCGACCGCACCAGCGGCCGCACCATGCGCGATGCGCTTGCCGACATGGGTCTCGCCGGACGCCCGCGCATCACCGTCGAGCCGGGGCGGCACGTTGGCTATCTGGAGGCGCATATCGAGCAGGGCGATACGCTCGAAAGCGGCGGCCTCGCGATCGGCGTCGTGACCTCCATCGTCGGCATCTGGCAGTACCAGATCAATTTTACCGGCGAGCAGAACCACGCCGGCACCACGCGCATGGCAGCGCGGAAGGATGCCGGCCTCGCGCTGGCAAAATTCTGCGTCGCGATCGACGACCGCTTTCCGTCTGCCTGCGGCCCGCGCACGGTCTGGACCACCGGGCGCATCACGCTCGATCCGGGTGCGCCGAGCATCATTCCGGGTGGCGCAGAGATGCTGTTCCAGATCCGCGACGATGATCCGGCCGTGATCGCGCGGCTGGAGCAATTGCTGCGGATCATGGCGGAGGAGGCCAGTTCGAACGGTCCCTGCACCGTCACCGTCGAGAAATTGCGCACTGGTGCGCCCGCCATGATGAATTCCGGCTTCCAGGACGCGATCGAGGCCGCGAGCAGGGCCCTGGCCGGCGGCCGGTCCCTCCGCATGCCGAGCGGCGCCGGGCATGACGCGCAGATGCTCGCGACCGTCATGCCCGCGGGCATGCTGTTCGTGCCTTCGATCGGCGGCATCAGCCATCACTGGACCGAGAACACCGCCGACGCCGATATCGTCACCGGCGCAGAGGTGTTCGTCGACGCCTGCCGGCGGATCCTCGGCGGCTAGAGCGAGACGTGGCTGCCGACCTGCGGCAGTCGATCGCGCGGCACAAGCGCTCGTATCCCGGACAAGCTGCAATGCGTGAAGCATTGCGGCGCGGAGCCGGGACCCAGGCAACACGGCAATTGCGGATAGATGGACCCCGGCTCTGCAGCGGGCCACGAGAGCGAAGTGTAGCGCCCGCTCTCTCCAAGTCGTCATTGCGAGCGCAGCGAAGCAATCCAGAGTCTCTCTCCGCGGTGGGATTCACGATCGTCTCGGAGTACTGGATCGCCCGCCTACGCGGGCGATGACGCCGAGTGTGGGGCTGCAGACATGCCTTCGCGTTCTCGCGGCCGAATTCGCCCGAGCTTTGCTTCGTCGTTCCACCCTCTTGAGCCAAGAGAGGGCGCAGGGAAGGCCGGGTGCCGGCTCGCACCCGCGGTCTGCTGCGCATAGAGCACACGCAGAAACCGCACAGCAGCATACAGGTGAAGCCCAACACACGGCCTTCCCTGCGCGATGGTCGGACGGCTTATGCCGTGCTCTCCCGGGAGCCGAGTTCGTTCTGGCCTCCCTCGTCCTTGCGAAATTCACCGGCGCCGCGCCGGTTGACGCGACTGCCGCCTCCGCAAGAGCTTGACCGTAGCAACGACGGTCAGGACCACACGGTTTGCCGTACGCGCGGTTCGTTGGCGCCACAGAGTTCGACGGCGTTGTGCACTTTGCCGCCGAAATGCTGGCACGACGAACCTGACAGCGCCGCTCGTCCGCACGCGTTTCGGGCTCACGGAGAGCAATCCGCCCTGCCCTTCACCTCTCGTGCACGACGCTGCCGCGTCCACCGCAAGCCCGGCTCGCGACAATGACGACCTCACGATCGCCTCTCAAGAATGAGCCGGGATGGGCGACACATACGCCATTTCCGAATTTCGGTAAAGCGGAATATTTTCGTGCGGGCGGATTGACAGAGGGGCGACACAGCAAGGTGCTTGGCCCGGATGAGCGAAGCGACATCCGGAATCTTTGCGCGTGAATTCCCGGGTGTCGCTTCGCTCACCCGGGCCACGAGAGCATGCCCACCACGCGTCGGCCACGACGAACCGAGCGCGCCTCGGCCATAAAGCCGCGGCATTTCTCGGGTTTGTCCTCCGTCCCGCCCCTGCTTCCCCCGGAGTTCTCATGTCTTCAGCCGATCGGCCGGCGACCCGCCTTGCGACCAGACTTGCCTTCTTCGTCGCAGGCTTCGGCATCGCGTGCTGGGCGCCGCTGGTGCCCTTCGCGAAGGCGCGGCTCGGCGTCGACGACGGGGTCCTCGGGCTGCTCCTGCTCAGCCTCGGCATCGGCTCGGTCGTAGCGATGCTGCTGACCGGCGTTCTCAGTGCGCGCTATGGCAGCAGACCGATCATCGTCGCAAGCGGGTTCATGCTCGCGCTGGTCCTGCCGCTGCTCGCGATCGCAAGCTCGCCCATGTCTCTGGCGCTGGCGCTCTTTGCGTTCGGCGCCGCGCTCGGCTCGATCGACGTCGCCATGAACATCCACGCCGTGGAGGTGGAGCGCGCCGCGGGACGCCCGCTGATGTCCGGCTTCCACGCCTTGTTCAGCATCGGCGGCTTCGCCGGATCCGCGCTGATGACAGTGCTGCTCTCGTTGCAACTCGGCGCGCTGGCCTGCACATTGATCTGCTCCGTCCTGATGCTGCTCGCGATGTTTGCGACCTGGCCGCGCCTGCTTCGCTCAGTGCAGGTGCAGGACGGCCCGTTGTTCGTGCTGCCGCACGGGTCGGTGCTGCTGCTTGCGCTGCTCGGCGCCATCACCTTCCTCGTCGAAGGCGCAATGCTCGATTGGGGCGCGCTCCTCGTGATTGGCGCGGGACTCGTCACCGAGGCGCAGGGCGGAGCCGGCTACATCGTGTTCTCGATCGCCATGACGATAGGCCGGCTCGGCGGCGACGCGGTCGTTGCGCGCATCGGGGACCGCACGACCTTGCTCTGGGGCAGCCTCATCGCGATCGCGGGCTTTGTGGTCCTGCTGACAGCGCCTGTCGCGGCGGTCGCCCTCGGCGGATTCCTGCTGATCGGGCTCGGTGCGTCAAACCTCGTGCCGGTGCTGTTCCGGCGGGCCGCGCAGCAAACGGTGATGCCTACCGGGCTTGCGGTCGCGGCGATCACGACTGCGGGATACGCGGGGGTCCTGATCGGCCCCGCCGGCGTCGGCTTCGTCGCACGTCTTGGCGGATTACCCATGGCGTTCTGGCTGCTGGCCGGATTGATGGGCCTCGTCACGCTGTCGGCGCGGATCGTCACGGCGGAGCAGCGCCAGATGTCGCGCGTCGATGCGTGAGCGGCCCTGTGCCGAATTACGGATGGGAGGGGCGGGATTGCCATCGGCCACAATGGTCCCATGCACGCGCGGGTCCAGGACCAGCATCTTGGCATGCCAGCCTAAACCCTTATTTCGCAGGCACTATTTTGGTTGGCGGAAAAGCCCGAGCCATCTGCGCCGGTCTGTCTGCCATGCGGCTTTCGGCCAGTTTACTGGACGCGTCGTTCTGCTAGATCACAACCGAATACCTTTTGACTCCCGTGGAGGGGGCAATGGCACGTGGAAACCCATAGTAATCACGACTCGCACATTTCTTTTGGGCCATTTCGGCTGTTTCCAAAGTCGCGGCTCCTGGAGAAGGACGGGGCGGCGCTTCATATCGGCGGCCGCGCGCTTGATATTCTGATCTTGCTTGCCGAGCGCCCCGGTGAAGTCATCGACAAGAGGGAGCTGGTCAAGCGCATCTGGGCCGACGTGAATGTCGACGAGGGCAGTCTGCGCTTCCATGTCGCAGCACTGCGCAAGGCGCTCGGCGATACCGGCAAGTCGACGCGTTATGTCCTCAACGTGCCCGGCCGCGGCTATTGCTTTGTCGCGCCGTTCGTTCAAGCAGCTCCGCCGGTCTCCTCAGTCGCAGCCGAGATCTCCCCTCCTCGCTCCCTGCCTGCTCAGCTTGCAAAGATGATCGGGCGAGAGGAGGTCATCGAGAAGATTTCGAACGGATTGACCCTGCATCGCTTCATGACGGTGGTCGGCCCGGGCGGCATCGGCAAGACCGCCGTCGCCGTCACGGTCGGGCATCGCCGCTCGGCAGATTTCGGCGGACGCGTCTTCTTCGTCGACTTCGGTCCGCTGCGGGACGCCAGCCATGTCACGACCACCGTCGCCTCGGTCCTCGGACTGACCGTGAGCTCGGAGGACCCGACGCCGGCCCTCCTGACATTCCTGAAGACCGGCCCCGCCCTGCTGATCTTCGACAGTTGCGAGCATGTGCTGGATACGCTGGCTCCGCTCGTGGAGCGTATCGTTCGCGAAGCGCCGCAGCTTCGCGTTCTCGCAACCAGCCGCGAGTCGTTCCGGAGCGAAGGCGAACGGATCTTTCGTCTGTTCCCGCTGGATTGTCCGCCGGAGCGTGGGGGTCTCGAGGTCGCCGAGGTCCTCGCCTATCCCGCCGCTCAGCTCTTCGTCGAGCGCATCGCGCAGAGCTCGGGTCCGTTCCAGCTCAGCGCTGAAGAAGCGCCGCTGGTGGCGAGCATCTGCCGGCGCCTCGACGGTATTGCGCTGGCGATCGAGCTCGCGGCGGGCCGTGTCAACGCATACGGCATCGCCGGAACGGCCTCCCTGCTCGACAGCCGCTTTTCGCTGCAATGGCGGGGGCGGCGCACGGCCGTGCCGCGGCACCAGACGCTCGCCGCTGCGCTCGACTGGAGCTACGACCTCCTGCCGCCGGCGGAAAGCGCCACCTTGCGGCGACTGTCGGTGTTCGCCGGGCCGTTCGCGCCGGAGGCGGCCGCCGCGGTCGCATCGGGCGAGGGCCTCAGCACCTCGGAGACGTTGGAGGCGATCGACAGCCTGGTCACCAAATCGCTGATCTCGCCATCCGGTTCGCGGACGCTGCGCTATCGCCTGCTCGACACCACGCGCACCTACGCGCTCGGGAAGCTGAACGAGCTCGGAGAAGCGCGGACGTTCGCGCGGCGCCACGCCGAGCATTTTCGCGAATTCTTCGAGCATGCGGAGGCCGATACATCGACATCGCTGCCCGAATGGCTGAGCATCTATGCGGGGGAGCTGGACAATGTGCGCGCCGCGCTGGATTGGGCTTTCTCGCCCGACGGCGACGCAGGGCTCGGCATCGCGCTGACGGCGGCCGCGATCACCCTCTGGGTGCGGCTTTCGCTGTTCGCCGAATGCCGAGAACGCAGCAGAACGGCACTGGCGGCGCTCGGAGACGGCGCGGACAACGACCGCATCCGCATGCAGCTGCTGTCGGCACTCGGCTGGTCGCTGATGTATGGCGAGGGTCGCGCGCGCGAGGCGCGCCCGATCCTGGAGACGACTCTCGAGCTGGCGGACAGGCTCGACGACAAGGATTTCCGGCTGCGCGCGCTCTGGGGCCTGTGCATCGACCAGTTCAACAACGGACAGTTCGGCAGGGCCCGCGCGTTCGCCGATCGTTTTGCGAGCGCGGCGGCGAACTCTCCCGACAAGACCGACGTCATGCTGGGCGACCGGCTGATGGCTGTAGCGCTGCACTATCTCGGCGACCAGAACGAGGCGCGGCAGCGCATCGACCGGGTCAATGCATCGCTGCACTTTCTGGCGGAGAAGCCCAAGATCTTCCCGCTCGATCTCAGGATCTCGACGCAGTATTTCCGGGCCCGTATCCTGTGGCTGCAGGGTCTCGCCGACCAGGCGCTGGCGCTGGCGGCGAGAAACATCGAGGAAGGCCGAGCCAACGGTCACGCCCTGACGTTCTGCAGCGTGCTGGGCCAGGCCGCCTGCCCCATCGCCTTCTGGGCCGGCGATCTCGACGCCGCGGAGCGCCACGGCACCGAGCTGCTCGAGCACACCGATCGGCACGCGATCCGGCTGTGGGGCCTGTGGGCAAGAGCCTTCAATGCGGCAGTCGTCGCCAAGCGCGGCGACATCGCGATCGGCCTGCCGCTGCTGCGCGAAGAACTCAACCGCGCCGGCGATGCACGCTTCCTGCCGCGCTTTCTTCCACTGCTTGGCGAGCTTGCGGCGTGCTTTGGCGAAGCCGACCAGGTCGATCGCGGCCTCGACGTCATCGACGACGTCCTGACCCGTTGCAACGACCGGCAGGAGCTCTGGTATCTGCCTGAGTTGATGCGCATCAAGGGAGAGTTGATGCTCAGGAGCGCGCGGCATTCAGCGGACGCCGAGGCACGCTTTCGCGAGGCCATGGAGATTGCCGTCCAGCAGGGCGCGCGCTTCTGGGAGCTGCGCTGCGCGATCAGCCTCGCGCGGCTCAGGATGGGGGCCGGCCGGAGTGCGGACGCACTGGCCGATCTGAAGAATGTCCTGGGATCGTTCACGGAGGGCGCCGAGATCGCCGACATGCGCACCGCACGCGAGTTGACGGCGCAACTCCGGAACTGACGGCGCCGCCTCGCCCCCAGCAGCAGCCGAGGGTGCACGTTCACAAGTTGGTCGTCATGCCCGGGCTTGTCCCGGGCATCCACGTTCTTTGTGCGACGTGGCAAGGCGTGGATGGCCGGGACAAGCCCGGCCATGACGTCGTGGAGAGTTCGGTTTCTCCAACGCTCACTATCATAGGCCCTGAGCGGCAGCCGCGCGCCGCGGCAGCTTCCAGTCGGGCCGGATGAAGTGGCAGGTGTAGCCGTCAGGATAACGTTCGAGATAATCCTGATGCTCCGGCTCGGCCTCCCAGAACTCGCGAGCGGGCGCGACCTCGGTCACCACCTTGCCGGGCCACAGGCCGGACGCCTCGACGTCGGCAATGGTGTCTTCAGCGATCCGCTTCTGCTGGTCACTCGTGTAGAAGATCGCCGACCGGTAGCTCGTGCCGAGATCATTGCCCTGACGGTTGAGCGTGGTCGGATCGTGGATCTGGAAGAAGAACTCCAGCATCGTGCGGAAGCTGGTCCTGGCGGGATCGAAGATGATCTCGATCGCTTCGGCATGGCCTTCGTGATTGCGATAGGTGGCGTTCTTCACATGCCCGCCGGTGTAGCCGACGCGGGTGGAGATCACGCCCGGCTGCTTGCGGATCAGATCCTGCATGCCCCAAAAGCAGCCCCCGGCCAAAACTGCGCGCTCTGTCGTCATCTGACGCTCCATTGGTTTGATTGAGATATTCAGCGCTTGTCCCCCGCAGTATGCAAGCGCGGATCATCAACGTCATCGTGATATTCGAGGCCCAGCGGCCCGATGGCCGAGACCTGCGTGACATATTCGCCTGATCTCGCCCAGTGAAAATGCCAGGTGTCGCCGGGCAGCACGATGACGCTGCCGGGCGGATAGGCTTTCACCTTGTCGCCATCGAAGCGCTCGCCGAGCCCGATGTAGAAGACGCCCGACATGACCGTGTAGATGCGGTCCTCGGGATGCTTGTGCGGCATCAGCTTCGTGCCGCCGGGCACCTTCACCCGGACAAGGTAAGGTCCGGGCTCGGAGGGATGGCCGACCATCACCGCCAGCCGCGCGCCCGGCGGGAAAGCGGGGAAGGGCTGCCATGCGACGTCCTCGGGCAGGATTGCCCGAAACCTGTCTTCGTCAGGCTGATGTTGGCGAGGCAGATCCTGGCGCGGCATGGCAGCGTCTCCATTGTTCCGATCAGCCCAGCTTGGCGTCGAGCGTAATCGCGGCGTTGAGCACCTTGGACACCGGGCAGTTCTTCTCGGCCTCGCCGGCGATCTTCGCAAAGCCGGCCTCGTCGAGGTTCGGCACTTTTGCACGCAAGGTCAGCGCCGACTTGCTGATCTTGAAGCCCTTGCCCTCGGGCTCGAGTGTCACCGCGGCTTCCGTCGACAGTTCGTCCGGCGTGAAACCTGCCATCTGAAGGCCAAACGCCAGCGCCATCGTAAAACAGCCTGCATGGGCCGCCGCGATCAACTCCTCGGGATTGGTCCCCTTCTCGTTCTCGAAGCGGGTCTTGAACGAATAGGGCGTCTGCGCGAGCACGCCGGATTCGCTCGTCAGATGACCGGTCCCATCGCGACCAGTGCCCTTCCAGACTGCCGTTGCCTTGCGGATCATTTCAGTTCTCCTTGTTTGATTTCAGCACCGGCGCTGCGTACCGGTGGAAAGGCGACATTGGCACGACCGCCCGTCACCGTTCCAACCGGCCGAACGCCGCAGCGGTTCCGTCAGCTAGGTGCCGATCTGCCCGACGTGGAAACCGAGCCGGTTCTCGACATCGCCCGCGCGGTGGAAGCCGCGCGCCAACAGCGCCTTGATCCGGCTCTGGCTCGCAGGCCGGCCGAGCGCCGCCAGGAACGCATCCCACTCCGGCTTGATCTCGGCATCGGGTGGCAGGCTCGCGACGTCGACGAGGCGCTTGGTCTCGGCGATTGCCTCCTTGTCGAAGGACGCGATGCGCATCGCGAGCGCCTCGACGAAACCGTCGAGCTCGGCATCCGGCAGCGACCGGTTGACATAGCCGTAGCGCTCGGCGAGATCACCGTGGATATCGTCTGCGCCGAGCAGCACTTCGAGCGCGCGGCCGCGGCCGATCAGGCGCGGCAACCGCGCCATCGGCCCGCCACCGGGCACGAGGCCCGCGCCGACCTCCCATTGCGACAGGATCGCCTTCTCGCGGCTGGCAAAGCGCATGTCGCTGGCGAGCGCGAGCTCGCTGCCGACGCCGGTGGCGCGGCCCCGGATCGCGGTAATCGAGACCACCGGCGCACGGCTGAGGCGGACCAGCATGTCGGGCAGCGCCTGCAGGCCGGTCGGCCCGGGCGGGATGCTCAACGACTCTTGCAGCGGTGCGAGGAAATCGTAGTGGGTGATGAAGAAGCCCTCGACGGCGCTGTCGAACACCACGACCTTCACGTCCGGATCCGTCTCGATCGCCGTGACGATGTCGCCCAGCAGCGGAAGCTGCTTCGGCCCGAAAATATTCACCGGCGGCATGTCGAAGGTGACGCGCCAGTAGGACGGCAGCCGGCGCTCCAGTCGGATGTCACCGGTCGTGAGATTGCGTTCGGGACGGTTCATCTCTTGTACTCCCTGATGCATGTGTTCGCGCTTCAGATCGATTGCCGCAGCGGACGGAACGCGGTGCGCATCTCCGCACAGAACAGCGCGGGTTGCTCCCAGGCAGCGAAATGTCCACCCTTGTCGAGACGACTGTAGTGGATCAGCCTGGGATAGGCCTTCTCGGCCCAGCTCCGCGGCGCGGCGTAGATCTCGTCCGGGAAGACGCTCACAGCGACCGGTATCCTGACGTGCTTGGGCGCGAAGAACACCAGCTTGTTCTCCCAATAGAGCCGCGCCGACGACACCGCGGTGTTGGTGAGCCAATAGAGCGTGATGTTGTCGATCACATCGTCCCGTGACAGACCTTCGGTCTTGCCGTCGAAAACGCGCGCGATCATTGCGGCACTGCGTGCGTCGTGGTCGAGCATCCAGGAGGCGAGACCCGCGGGCGAATCCACGAGGCCGTAGAGCGTCTGCGGCCGGTTCGACATCTCGATCGCGTAGCCGAGACCATGCTTGTAGAAATCGTCGAGCTGGTCGTAGGCGATGCGCTCGTCGGTCGAGAGATCCGGCGGCCGCACTCCGCCCGGCTGAAGCGCCCTGGCGATGTCGTCGGGCACGGTCGCGGGCATGTTGGTGTGGATGCCGAGCAGCTCGGGCGGTGCGATCAGCGCCATCTGCTCGGTGACGGCATTGCCCCAATCGCCGCCTTGCGCGACATAGCGGCTGTAGCCGAGCCGCTTCATCAGCACGATCCAGGCGCGCGCGATGCGCCGGGGATCCCAGCCGAGCTCCGTCGGCTTGCCCGAGAAGCCGTGGCCGGGGAGCGAGGGGATCACCAGATCGAACGCGTCCGTGGCGCCGGCGCCGTGCGCGGTCGGATCGGTGAGCGGGCCGACGATCTTCATCTGCTCGATGATCGAGCCGGGCCAGCCATGCGTGACGATCATCGGCAGCGCATTCTCGTGCCGCGAGCGGACGTGAATGAAATGGATGTCGACGCCGTCGATGTCGGTGACGAATTGCGGCAGAGCGTTCAGCCGCGCTTCGATCTTGCGCCAGTCGTAGTCGCTCTGCCAGTAGCGCACCAGCTCCTGCACCGTCCTCAGTTGCACGCCCTGCGATTGATCGGTGACGATCTCGCGATCCGGCCAGCGGCTGGCCGCGAGACGACGGCGGAGGTCGAGCAGGTCCGCCTCGGGCACGTTCACGTGGAACGGGCGGATCGTGCCGTTCGCAGCCGCCCTCGCCGGCTGCAGCGGCAGCAGGCTCGACACGCTGGCGGCAACCGCGCCCATCGCGGCCTGGCTCAGCAATTGACGCCGATCGGGGTTGAGGATGTCGGTGCGGACTTGCGTCGTCATTTGGATCTCCCTTGCTTCGACCGGTGCCCGGATCGGGTCCGAGAGCGGCACATCGGTTCGTTCTGTGCAGAGATTGACGCGGGCAAGTCCGATTTGCTCGTTATGGCTTGTTAGGCCTCGTTAGCCCTTGCGAGTCCGCGCGATGAAACAGAACACGCGATGTCGATGCGGCACGGCGCGCGACGAGGTCAGTCATCGCGCGCCGTGTCGGCCAAAGTCGGGAGCGGGCTGGCCTGCAATTCACGACGGCAGCGGCTGGCCGGCCTGCTCGCGGACGATATAGTCGGCGTACCAGTCCGCCCAATTCTCGTCGTGTCCGCCGGTCCGCGTCTCGTGCTCGCCATGCGCGGTCGCCGCTCGGCACAGCGCCGCCGCCAGATCGGTCGTCGACGCGAATGTCGTGGCGCCGCCCGCGATGCGCCCGGGCAGTCGCGTCGTGACCTCCTGAAACAGCCAGCCATTGCCGTCAGGGTCGCTGAACGATGCGAATGAACTGTAGCTGCCGCGTTTCGGATCGGCACCGCCGACTCGAACGCTGCCGAAGAGATACGGCTCATCGGGCCCGGCATGAACGTCGCCGCCACCGTGAAATGGCTCGCTGACGTCGATGCCGCGGTCGAGCAGGTCCTGCCGGGCGACCTCCAGATCGGAGACGATCAGGTACAGGCCTCGCACTGAGCCGGGCGCTGCGGCCGTCACGTTCCTGCCGAAGATCACCGAGCAGGCCGAGCCCGGCGGCGTGAACTGGATCACGCGCCAGTCCTCGCCTGACGAAAAATCGGCGTCGAGTCGCCAGCCGAGGCGGGCGTAGAACGCCTTGGCACGGTCGACGTCGGACACGGGGATCACGACGACCTCGAGCTTCAGGTCAACGCTGCGCGATGTCGAGGGCCTGGCTCCGGTTTCGCGATCGATTTCGATGGCGGTCATGTCGAACTCCCTGATGTGAGACGCGGTTGCATATATGGAAGGGCTTCATGCGACAGTCGGCATCACGATCGTCACCCGCGTGCCGCCCTGCCCCGCCTCACCATGCAACCGCGCGTGGATGCTGCGTGCGAGCCCTTCGAGAATCCGGCTGCCGGTGCCCTGAAGCGGGCCGGTCGCACCGATGCCGTTGTCGGCCACCGTGCAGAACCAGGCGCCGTCGCGGTTCGCCAATTCGATGCGGATCAGCGCATCGCTTCGGTTCGGGAAAGCGTGCTTCGCCGCGTTCGTGACCAGCTCGGTGAGCATCAGCGCGAGCCGGTGACATTGAGCGGCCGGCAGCCTGCCGCTCTCGATCGCGGCTTCGCAGCGGATGCCTGCCGGCTCCAGCACCGCTTCGGAGAGGGCTCCGCACAGCTTTTCGAAGAACGGCTCCACCGCGATGGCCGATGGATCGTCGTTGTCGGACAGAAGCTGATAGAGCCGGCCGAAGGCGACGATGCGCCGCTCGAGGCGGTCCACCGCCAGCGACACATCCCTCTTACTCGCGCGCGTGAAGTCGCGGCGGACTGACGCACCGAGCAGCGTCAGCGTGTTCTTCATGCGATGGTGGGACTCCCGCAGCACGAGTTCCCAGTCACGCGACTGATCATCGAGACTGGCGACGAGTTGAGGTCGAACGACGTGGTCGTTCACTCTAGCGCCGATACCGGACATCATGGCCTCCCCGTTGAAACAGGATCTCACTCGAAGGCTATAGTGGATGCGTCGCGCGCGTTTTGCCCGTTAGACGTTGCAAGATTCTGTTATGATCGGCGGCGCCCGCGATCGCGCAGCGGACACGCCTGCCCCGAGGGTCAGGCGCGCTGACGAATTGTCGCAGTCGCGTCGTAAGCCGCTCGCGTTTAAGCAAAATTTGCGACACACGTCCCAGTGCGATCGGCGGTCGGCCACGCGATTTCGCCACTTTCGGCCGGTTTACTGAACGTCTCGATCTGGTAATCAAATTGCACACTTCAGCTCATTGATTGGAATTGTTGGCCAGTGCCGGACACCAACGAGCAGGATTCGGTCATTGCCTTCGGGCCGTTTCGCCTGTTCGTGAAATCGCGGCTGTTGGAAAAGGACGGCGCCCCGCTTCCCCTCGGCGGCCGTGCGCTCGACATTCTCATTTTTCTCGCGGAGCGTGCCGGAGAGGTCATTGACAAGCGGGAGCTGATCAAGCGCATCTGGGCCGACGTGAACGTGGACGAAGGCAGCCTGCGCTTCCACATCACGACGCTGCGCAAGGCCTTGGGCGATGCGGGCGAAGGCTCCCGCTACGTCGTCAACGTCCCGGGACGCGGCTATTGCTTCACGGCTCCGCTGCTCCGGCCCGCAGCATCGGAGAGCGGGACGAGCCCGCCCGCCGCTTCGTCCCCCTCGCTGCCCTCGCCGCTCGCGAAGATGATCGGCCGGGACGATGCGGTCGAGAGAATCTCCGCCGAGCTTGCCCAGCATCGCTTCGTCACCATCGTCGGCCCCGGCGGGATCGGCAAGACGTCGGTCGCACTCGCCGTGGCGCAGGGCGAGCTCGCGGCCTTCGACGGCCAGGTGTGCTTCGTCGATTTCGGCGCGCTGACCGATACCCGGCTCGTCCCCGGAACCATTGCGGCCGCGCTGGGCCTGACCGTCAATTCCGAGGACCCGATACCGGGCCTGCTGACGGTCCTGCGCAACCGGCGGATCCTGCTGGTGTTCGACAGTTGCGAGCACATCCTCGACGAACTCGCCCCTTTGGCCGAGCGGCTCGTCCGCGAGGCGCCGCAGCTGCATATCCTGGCCACCAGCCGGGAATCCTTTCGCGCCGACGGTGAACGCATCCATCGGTTGTTTCCGCTGGATTGCCCGCCGGAGCGCGACGGCCTCGGCATCGCCGACATCCTTGCCTATCCCGCAAGTCAGCTCTTCGTGGAACGCATTGCCGAGAGCTTGAGCGAGTTCGAACTCCGCGACGAGGATGCGCCGCTCGTCGCCGAGATCTGCCGGCGACTGGACGGCATTGCGCTCGCGATCGAGCTCGCGGCCGGACGTGTGAACGCCTATGGCATTGCCGGCACCGCCTCGCTGCTGGACAGCCGCTTCTCGCTGCTGTGGCGGGGGCGGCGTACCGCAATTCCGCGGCATCAAACCTTGAGCGCGGCGCTGGCCTGGAGCTACGACCTGCTGCCGCCGGCCGAAAGCGCAACGCTGCGCGGCCTGTCGGTGTTCGTCGGGCCGTTCACGCTGGAGGCCGCGCTTGCCGTCGCGTCCTGCCAGGGGATCGGCGAGCCCGAAGCCGTCGAGGCGATTTCGAACCTGCTGTCCAAATCCCTGATCGCGACCTCGCCCGCGGAGCGGCGGCTGCGCTACCGCCTGCTCGACACCACCCGCGCCTTCGTCGCGGACAAGCTCGTCGAGAACGGGGAAGCGGACCGCGTCGCGCGCGCCCACGCCGAATATATCCGCGACTTGCTGCACGACATTGCCCTCAAATCCACGAGCATGCAGAGCGCGGGCGGCTTCCTTCCCTATGCCGACCATTTGCCAAATGTCAGGGCCGCGCTGACCTTCAGCTTTTCGGAGAGCGGCGACCGGACGATCGGCGTCGATCTGGCGGCCTCGGCCGCGCAGTTCTTCCTCGAACTGACCTTGCTGACGGAATGCTACCGCTGGACCCGGCAGGCGCTGGCCTCGCCGGATGCGCGCGCCGCGGACAGCCGGAAGGAGATGACCTTGCAGGCCGCGCTCGGCGTCTCCGTGATGTTCACGCAGGGCAATACCGAAGGGGTCCGGTCGGCATTCACGCGCAGTCTCCAGCTTGCCCGGGAACTCGAGGACCTGCACTGGCAGCTCTGGCTGCTGCGCGGATTGCACATCTACCTGACCAGGGTCGGAGATTTTCACGGCGCGCTCGGAATCGGCGAACAGGGCGAGAGCGTCGCGCGAAAGCTGAACGATCCCACCGCCACGCTGAACGTCGAATGGATGCTGGGCGTGGCGCACCATCTGATCGGCAACCAGGACAAGGCGGTTCGGTTCTGCGAGAGCGCGATGGTGCACAATCCCGGCTCGCAACGGCTGAACATCGGCCATCTCGGCTATGACGACCGCATCGTCGCGCTGGTGGCGCTGGCGCGCGGACTCTGGCTCACCGGCCGGCCCGAGCGTGCGATCGAGGCCGCCAGATACACGGTTCGCGAGGCCGAGCTGCTCGAACAGCCGCTGACCCTCGGCATCTCCCTGATCTGGACGATTTACGTGTTCCTCTGGGTCGGCGACTGGGACAACGCCGAAATCCTGATCGAGCGGCTGATCGACCATTCGGCGCGGCACTTCCTCGGGCCCTATCACGCGGTCGGCATCGGCCAGAAGGGCGAGCTGCTGCTGCGCCGCGGCGACGTTGCCGCAGGCGTCGAGCACCTTCGCCGCAGTCAGGCCACGTTGCACGCGGCCCGGCACCGGATCATGACGACCGTGTTCGCGACGACGCTCGCGGAGGGTCTCGCGTCCCAGAATCAGCCCGACGAAGCCTTGCGGACGATCAACGAGGCGATCGCCCAGATTCCCGATCATGGAGAGTCCTTCGACATGCCGGAGATGCTCAGGATCAAGGGCGACATCCTCGCCCGGTCGGGCAGCGCGGTGGAGGCCGAGAGCTGCTTGCGCCAATCGCTCGATCTGTCGCAGCGCCAATGCGCAGTCGGCTGGGAGCTCCGGGGTGCGATCAGCCTCGGCCGCATCTGGCGCGAGGCCGGAAAGGCCGGCGACGCACGCGACTTGCTCGCCCCGCTCGTCGCGCGCTACCAGGAGGGGCTCCAGACCCGCGATCTGGTCGCCGCAAGGGAGTTGCTGGGCACGCTGAATTGACAGCATCTTCAACGGCATACCGCCAAACTGCCTGCTCGCAACTCCTAACAACTTCTAACACGCCAAGCCGCCTGCGCCCCGCCATGGTGGCGACACTTCAAGGTGGATATGGCGGGACATGGCGCTTCTTGACGACGTAATGGATGCCAGCGGCGGCTTGGCCCACTGGAACAGCCTGAACCGGTTTACGCTCCACCTTTCCGTTGGCGGGTCGTTGTTCTCCAGCGCGGGACATGCCCAGGAATTCAAGGACGTGACCGCGGAAGGCTCGACCCGCGCGCAATCGCTCCGGTTCACCGGCATCACCGGGGGCGAACACTCCGGCTCCTTTCAACCCGACGCGATCACGATCGAGAGCCTGGATGGTGAAGTTCTGCGGAGCTGGCGCAACCCGAGCCTCGCGTTGACCGAGCCCGGCTCGCCCGCCCTTGCGGACGAACTGCATCTGGTGTTCTTCTGCGGCGTCGCGATCTGGAACTATCTGACCAGCCCGTTCCTGCTCGCCCATCCCGATGTCGCGGTGGAGGAGCTGGCGCCCTGGCGTGAGGGCGCCGAGACGTGGCGGCGGCTCCGGGCACAGTTCCCCCCACACCTCATCACGCTTGCGCCTGAACAGATCTTCTATTTCGACGAGAGCGCCCTGCAACGGCGGACGGACCACGATCTCTTCGGAAACAAGGTTGCACACTTCTCATGGGCTCATGACAGCTTCTGCGGCATCGTCGTGCCGACACTTCGACGCATGCAGGCGCTGCAGCCTGATGGAACGGTCATCGCCAGGCCCGTGCTGATGGACGTCGAGATCTTCGACGCCGTCTTCGAGTAGAGACGAGCACCCGCGGGAGCGGCGACCACTCTGCCCTCAACGCCTAACAATACATAACGAGCCAACAGACGCCATCGGGTGCAGATTGCACGAACGAGCAACCAACGACGTGTGCCATCGGAGCAATGACATGAAGGTTCCAGCTACCCTTGCACTCTCGGCAGCCCTGGCCTGCGCGACTGCGCACGCCTCGGCACAAGACCTGCGATCGAGCCGGCGTTCGATCAGCTATCACACCGTCAATATCCAGGGCCTCGAGATCTTCTACCGCGAGGCCGGCCCCGCCGACGCGCCGACCGTGCTGCTCCTGCATGGCTTCCCCTCCTCGTCGCGGATGTGGGAGCCTCTGCTGCCGCTGCTCGCCGACAGATATCACGTGATCGCACCTGATTATCCCGGCTTCGGCAACAGCAGCGCGCCGCCGCCGTCCGCTTTCACCTATACGTTCGACAACATCGCCGGCGTGATCGGAGAGCTCACGACGAAGCTCGGTCTCGGCAAATATGTTCTGTTCATGCAGGACTACGGCGGTCCTGTCGGCTTCCGCATGGCGCTGGCGCATTCCGAACGTGTCCGCGGAATCATCATCCAGAATGCGGTGTCGCACGAGCAGGGCTTGAGCCCGCTCTGGGAAGCGCGTCGCAGGTACTGGGCCGACCCGGCACACGAGCTCGAGGCGCTCAAGGCCAATTTCACCTCGCTGGCGGCGACGCGTCAGCGGCATCTCGGCTCTAGTCCGCACCCCGAACGCTACGACCCCGACACGTGGGGCGACGAATACGCGTTCCTGACGCGTCCCGGCCAGGCCGAGATCCAGGCCACGCTGTTCCTGGATTACCGGACCAACGTCGCCTCCTATCCCAAATGGCAGGACTGGTTGCGCAAGATGCGGCCGCCGACGCTGGTGGTCTGGGGCAAATACGATCCGTCTTTCACCGTCGCCGGCGCCACAGCCTATCGCGACGATGTGCCGGATGCCGAGGTTCACATCCTGGAGGCGGGCCACTTCGCGCTGGATGAAGCCGCCGACGAAATCGCCGCGCTCGTTCGCGACTTCCTTGCGCGCCTGGATAAGGACAAGGACTAGGCCTCGGATTTCGGACCGCGCACAATCAGGCCGGCTGATCCAGCATCAGCCGTGCCGCCCTGAGATCGGCGGTCTCGACCCCCTCGGAGAATCGGGCGTAGGTGCTGGCAAGCCGCTCAAGCGAATCCGGCATACCCTGACGGTCTCGCAGCCGCGCCAGCGACATCTCGGTTCGCAACCGCCAGGACAATGCGCCCTGGCGCTCGGCGAGCGTCGCCGACGCGACCAGACTTGCCTCGGCAGCTGCGAGGTCTCCGCCACGCGCCTCGAGCTCGCCCCGCAGACGGAGCAGCTCCGGCATGTCGAAGGCGCCGCCTTCCTGCTCGATCCGCGCAACGGTCTCGTGCAGCACCTCTTGTGCGTCCGGCAGCCGTCCGAGTGCCGCCAATCCCCGGGACAGATCGGCTGCGAACGCCGATGCGTAGAGTTCGTAGCGATCCGCGTGCAGGCGCGGGAGCGCAGTCCGCAACAGGTCGATGCCACCGGTGACCTCACCGCGGGCGATCATGGCCTGCGCCCGAAAGCCGCTCGCGACGGCTTCGTAAGGAACGAGCCCGTGCAGGTTCGCATGCTTCGCCAGGCGACCGGTCATGGCCTCGACGGAGGACCAGTCGCCGACCCAGCCGAACACCGAGGCGGACCAGCATAACGCGATACAATGCATGACCACGTCGCGCGGCGCTGACGCGCCGACGAGCGGGCGGATGCATTCGAGCGCACGGTCGGGAAAGCCGCGCAACCATAGCACGCGCGCGAGCGGAATCTGCGGCGTGCGCGAATAGGCGAAATGTCCGGGCTGGATGCCGCGCAGCGCGGCGTCGTCGCGCAGGCCCTCGTCGAGATGGGCCTGCGCCTCGAGCTGGTCCCCGGCGAGGTGATAGGACACGCCGAGCAGTGCCTTGCTGCCGGCAACGCCTGCGGTATCGCCGATCAGGTGGGCAATCCGCTCGGCGTGACGCGCGGTCGCCACCAGATGCCGATAGCCGCCGGTCCGGCGGTAGAACATGTTCAACCGCGACAGCAGCCGGAAGGTATTGGCATGGTCGCCGAGCGCTTCCGCGATCTCCAGGCCACGCCTGAGCGCCGCTTCCGCCTGCTCGCTGTTGCGCTCGGTGAACATGAGGGCATGACCGAGCGTCGACTGGAGCTCGAGCTCCCATCTGTCGCCCCGCTCGGCCTCACCGAGCGTTGCGAGTGCCCGTTGGGACCATATGCGCGCTTCGTTCAGCAAACTGAGCTCGACGAACAGCCTCGTGCAGCTCCCCGCGAGCGGAACGCGCAGGCCGGCGCCGTCGACATTGGCGTAGCTCCATGCCAGTGCAGCGCGGGCGTCGGCGAGCAGGCCGGCCCGCTCCTGCGCGCGGGACGCCTGATCGCGGCTGACCGGCTCCGTCATGCCGGCTTCGAGCGTTCGCTGAACATATACGGCATGACGGCGCGCGATTGCATCGGCCTCGCCGCCGTCGGCCAGCTTCTGCATGGCATAGGCACGCGTTGCGTCCAGCAGGCGATAGCGCCGCGACGCGCCGTCCGGCTGCGCCGACACCAGCGACTTGACCACGAGTTGCTCCAGCGCATGGATGACGCGATCCTCCGCCGTCGCCGCGTCGGCAGCCACCGCGATCGCGCCCTGCAACGTGAAGGGGCCCGCGAACACGGCGAGACGCTGAAACACGATGCGCTCGCTCTCGCCGATCAGGCCAAAGCTCCAATCGAGCGTGGCGCCGAGCGTCTGCTGGCGCGGCGGCGCCGTTCGCCGCCCGCGCCATTCGAGCTGCAAATGGCTGTCGAGCAGCGCCGCCATCTCGCGCAGTCCGTAGAGACCGACGCGCGCGGCGGCCAGCTCGATCGCGAGCGCGATGCCGTCGAGCTTGCCGCAGATCCGGACCAGGACCCCCGCATCCTCGTCCGTGATGGCGTCCCGATGGCCTGCCGCGACGGCGCGGTCCACGAACAGACGCGCTGCCGGATAATTCAGCACCTCGCCAGCACTGAGGCGAGCATTCTGCGGCGGACCAGGCAGAGGAGCGAGTTCAAAGATCTGCTCCCCCTCCACCAGCAGCGACTCGCGGCTGGTTGCCAGGATGGCGACGCCGGGCGCCTCACGGTAGATAGCTTCTGCGAGACGCGCGACCTCGTCGATGACGTGCTCGCAGCTGTCGAGAATGAAAAGCAGCCGTCGGCCGCGCAGAAAATTGACGATGCTGCCGGCGGGATCGTTGTGATGCACGACGAGGCCCAGCGCGGCGGCAACCGTGCTCGCGACCAGCGCGGCGTCCTGCAGCGGACCGAATTCGAGGAAATGGACGTTTCCCTCGAACCTGTCGCACATGTCATGCGCGAGCGCGGCCGCAACGGTGGTCTTGCCGATGCCACCCGGCCCTCGCAGCGTGACGAAGCGATCGCGGGACAGGCGCGTTGCCAGCTCGGCCACGACGTCGTCCCGCCCGACCATCCGATCCAGGCGACGCGGCAGAAACGGCGGCGGGACTGACGTTTCGGGCAGCCGCGACGCGGTCACAGGCGGCTCTGCGCGTTCGCCACGCCGCACGGGCGCGACGAAGCAATAGCCCCGGCTCGGAATGTTGGTGATGTAGCGGGCGCCATCCTTGCCGTCGCCGAGCACCTTGCGCAGTTCCGCGACATGGACCCGCAGGCTGATCTCCTCGACGGAGAGGCCCGACCACGCGTAGGCGAGAATCTCGTGCTTCGGCACCACCTCGCCGGCGCGGCTGACGAGCAGGCGCAAAATGTCCATCGCCCGGCTGCCGAGCTTGACCGGCACGCCGTCCTTCTCCAGCAGCCGCGAACGCAGCGAAAATGGTCCGAACGAGACGGCATCGAGATCAAGAATCGGCCCGGTGTCGCCGCTGCGGCCGCCATGTCCTGCCGAAAGCTCGGTCACATCTCGCTCATCTTGACGACTGCTTCCTCGAAACGGCGCGACTATACAAGGCGCCGCAGCGCGGTCCAGTGAAGGCACTGCACGAACCCGCATCGCGCATCGGTCGCCAGGCGATGCCTTGCGCTCTCCTCAAGCCAGTCCGGTTCGCGCAAAATGCGTGACAAATTGGTCCTAGTCAGCCCTCTGCGACGAGCTGTCACACCTGATGCACACCCACAGAATCTAACAGATCCTAATCACCACTAACGGGCGTCCTGGCCAGCTCACGTCTATCCTCTCAGCATGGAAAGCATTGGCTTGCGCGCCTGTCGGTCGTTGCAAGCTGCGGCGGAACCAGGAGAGGACGAACGATGTCGAGCAACTTGCACGCGGCGCATGCCTGGATTGAATTTCCGGCCGCCCCGCGGGATCATGAGGGTCTTCGCTCCACACAGGCGATCGCCCGGGAGAGCCGGTGGCGTCAGATCGATCGCACTCAGGAGAGCATGATCGAGGAGATCACGATCTCGCGATGGGACGACCCGCGGAGCACCTCGTCGCACGAAACGACGACGCCGGATGATCGCTATTTCGTCGGCATTGCCCTGAAGACCACGCGCGCGAAGCTCATACGGGATGGCCGGATCATCTTCGAAGGGACCATGCCGGCGGGGTCGCTGTATGTCACCGCGCCGTCGAAGCCTCTCGGCGCACAATTCCTGTCGCCGAGCGCCTTCCTGCACGTCCACATCTCCACGGACCATCTTCCGGCGCACGCCGACGGGCTGAATGACCTCGTGCTGTTGCGCGATCCGCTCGCTGCGGAGCTCGCCAGGGCGCTGATCGAACATGGTGACGCCGCGGACCTGCAGTTCACGCGCTGCATCGGCCAGACCCTGGCGATGCATCTCACCCGGATTGAGCTGCCGCGCGTCAAGGTCAATGCCTTGCCGAAATGGCGGTTGCGGCGCGTCGAGCAGCACATCGCAGATCATTTCGACCGCTGCATCAGCCTGTCCGAGCTCGCCAATGTCGCCGGCCTGTCCAGGATGCACTTTGCGGCGCAGTTCCGCGCCGCGACCGGTTATCGTCCCCGCGAATATCTGCTGACGCAGCGGGTCGAGCACGCCAAGACGCTGCTCGCGACCACCGAGCGGCCATTGGCGGATATCGCGCTCGCGGTGGGCTTCAGCACGCAGGCGCATTTTTCGACCGTCTTCAAGCGCATCAGCGGTCAATCTCCGGCGCGCTGGCGCCTTGCCAACGTGGACGGACAGCGCGAGGTCGAAGCGCGGCCGAGGCGGCACGCGTCTCCGGAGCGGGATTGGATCGCCAGCGCCGCTGCATAGCTGATCCGGCGAGCGACGGACGACAGGGATCCCGAGGCGTGTGCCTCAACTTGTTTGCTGCTCCCGATCTCGCCGCTGCAAGTCCTCGTGCCCCGGACAAGCAGCAACGCGCGAGCGTTGCGGTGCAGAGCCGGGATCCAGAACGCTCCACGGTAGCTTGCGGTGAGATGAACCTCGGCTCTGCAGCGCATCGTCGAAGAGACGCTGCGCTGCGTCCGGGGCACGAAAGCGCAATACTGACGCCCCTACACCGGATCGAACGCCCGGATCGGCGGCAGATTGCCGGTGAACTTCTCCACCTCGACAGTCGTCAGCTGGCCGGTGCAACCTTGCGCCAGTGAGGAGGTGCCGATGTCACGGGTAAGCACGTTCGGATTGCCGTGAACGCAGAGCGGCGCCTCGTCTTCGGGATCCATCGGATCGTACCAGGCGCCGGTCGGAAGCTGGACCACGCCGGGCGCGATGCCGTCGGTGACGTGGACGGCAGCAAGGCACGCGCCGCGCTTGTTGAACAGGCGAATGATGTCGCCGTCCTTGATGCCGCGCGCGTCCGCATCAACCGGGTTCATGCGCGCGACCTCGCGGCCGCGATGCTTTGCGGCAAGCGAATGTCCGCCAAAATCGAGCTGGCTGTGCAGGCGCGTCGCCGGCTGGTTGGCGACGAGGAAGCACGGCGCCCCGGGCTTGGGCGCATCGGTCTTGTCGAGCCAGACCGGATGGCCGGGACAATCCGCATCGCCATGACCTGCGATCTTGGCCGAGAAGATCTCGATCCGCCCGCTCGGCGTCGGCAGGCCGTGATTGACCGGATCGTCGCGGAAGCGGCGCAGCCGGCCACCGTCATCGGGCTGCTGGGGCACGACCAGGCTGCCGCGCGCCCAGAACTCGTCGAAATCAGGAGCTTCGAGGCCGCGCTTGGCCAGCGATGCGCGAGTCGGCTCGTAGAGATGTCTTAGCCACTGCCGCGACGTGCGTCCTTCGGTGAAGGGTTCGCGCGCTCCGAGACGGTCGGCGAGATCGGCGAAGATGTCGTAATCGTCGCGCGCGAGCCCGAACGGCTCGGCAATGCGGTGCATGGCGACCATCAGCGGATCGTTGGTGGAATAACCGATGTCCTCGCGCTCCAGCGTCATCGTCGCAGGCAGCACGATGTCGGCGTGGCGGGCCGTCGCAGTCCAGGCCAATTCGTGCACGACGAAGGTGTCGAGCTGTGCAAAGGCCTTGCGCAGGCGGTTGATGTCCTGGTGATGGTGGAACGGATTGCCGCCCGCCCAGTAGACCAGACGGATGTCCGGATAGGTGCGCGTCTCGCCGTTGTAGCGATAGGTGCTGCCGGGGTTGAGCAGCATGTCGGCGATGCGTGCCACCGGGATGAAATCCGCAACACCATTGCGGCCCTGACCCAGCGTCGGCCCGGGCACGTCGTTGACGCGGCGGCCGTAATAGCCGATCGCACCCAGCGAATAGGCGTAGCCGCCGCCGGGAAGGCCGATCTGGCCGAGGGCTGCCGCCAGCACCATGCCCATCCACACCGGCTGCTCGCCATGCTCGGCGCGTTGAAGCGAATGGGAGACGGTGATGAGCGCGCGCTTCCGGGCAAGTCGCCGCGCCAGCTTGCGGATCATATCCGCCTCGATGCCGCAGATTGCGGCGGCCCATTCGGCATGCTTTGCTTGCCCGTCGCTCTCGCCGGTGAGATAGCGCAGGAAAACCGGCCAGCCCTCGGTGTAGCGATCGAGGAAGGCCTGATCGTGCAGGCTCTCGCTGACCAGCGTGTGCACGATGCCGAGCATCAGCGCAGTATCGGTCCCGGGGATGCACGTCATCCATTCGGCGCCGGCCTCGACCGGGAGATCGTCGCGCAGCGGGCTGACTAGGACGAACTCGCAGCCGCGCCGGCGTGCAGCCGCCATCGCGTCGCGCTCGACATGCTTGCTGATCGAGCCGCCGGCCACCATGGAGTTCTTCAGCGCCATCCCGCCGAATGCCAGCACGATCTCGGTACGATCAGCGATCTGCTCCCAGGTGACGTTGCGCTTGGTGATGTCCTCGTAGCCGGCCAGGATCTGTGGCAGCAGCACCGAGGACGCTCCGGAGGAATAGGAGTTCACCGAGCGAACGTAACCGCCCATCGCGATGTTGAGGAAGCGATGCACCTGGCTCTGGGCGTGATGGAAGCGGCCGGCGCTCGACCAGCCATAGGAACCGCCGAACACGGCGCCCGGCCCGCGCGTATCGCGGATGCGTGTCAGTTCGTCCCCCAGGAGATCGAGCGCCTTCTCCCAGCTGACGGAGACGAACTCGTCGCGGCCACGGCGATCGTCGGGGCCCGGCCCGCGCTCCAGCCAGCCGCGGCGGACCGCCGGCTGGGCGATGCGCGCCTGATGGCGGAGCGCGCCGGGAAAATTGTCGATGATGCCGTTCGGATCGGGATCGCCCGCATAGGCCCTGACCTCCAGCCCGGCCGCGCCCTGACGCGCGGAGAAGACGCCCCAATGCGAGGTATGCGGCTTGAAGCCGTCCGACAGGTCGAGACCAGGGTCGGGAAAGCCAATCGTATCGTCCATGGTCTGATCCTTGTTCCAGTACCGGCCTGCAATCGGGGTGGTAATATACCGATCCGCTCCGGACGTCGTCGAGATCAGCGTTGACGGAAACGCTGGCCTGCCCCGCGCAATGCCAGCCGAGGGCGTCGCCAGGGCGCCTGCGATGTCAGCAGTGACCTGCACGGGTCGGGGGCCCAAGGATTTGCCCGAACTGCCGATTCGTGTCGCCACGGCGGCCAGGAGAATTCGTTGCGGGGGCGATCGTCTGCCGCGGCATCGGCCGGGCACCGGAGCCCGCACAGAACGAATCCGTCATGCTGGCGTGGCAGGCATCATCCGCGTGCGCAGCAATCGACCAGCAGATTCCAGATCCGCTGCGCCTCTTCCCTCTTGTGAGCCTCCGGCGCCGGCCTCGCGCTCGACCGATCATTCGCTGCGATGGTGCGTGCTTCGCGCGGCGCGATCCACCGCTCCGAAATCGGGTCGTACCATTTTCCGATGTTCATCTCAGTCACGTCGATCGGCTCGCAAATCTGGTCCAGGGGCTTGGGCGATGCGCCTCCCGCGGCTTGCATCAAACCGTTCGGCTGCGCGCCACCCATTTCACCAATCAGGAGCAGGCGCGATCGTTCCCGACGCGACCCGCGGCTTCAGCCCGGCCGGGCCGGATGAAGCGTGCGCGGGTGCCGCTCGTGCAGCAACCGCGCAAGCTCCTCACGCTCCGTCGGGCGTCCCTTCATGGCGGTCTCGAACAGCGCTTCCTGGATGTCGCGTGGCATGTCGCCCCACACGTCCATCGCCGCGCGTCCGAGCAGGCTCGCAAGATGATCGACTCCATCGCTCATTTGGCTCTCCCGATCTGCACAGGGAATGGAACAGCGACGGCCGCACGGCGTTCCACTGCCATCATTGTGAACAGGAGACGTCTTTTATGGGATTCTTCACCAAGGACATCAAATCGATGGAAGACCTGCTGCTGCACGGCCTTCAGGACATCTACTACGCGGAACAGCAGATCCTGAAGGCGCTGCCGAAGATGATCGACAAGGCGACCAACAGGGACCTCGTCGCCGGGCTGAAAGCCCATCTGGAAGAGACAAACAAGCAGGTCGAACGCCTCAACAAGGTGTTCGCGAAGCTCGGCAAGGAGCCGAGCGGCACTCATTGTCCGGCCATCGACGGCCTCATCAAGGAAGCCGACGAGACCGCCGGGGAGATCGAGGACAAGGCCGTGCTCGACGCCGCGATCGTCGCGAACGCACAGGCCGTGGAGCACTACGAAATGTGCCGCTACGGCACGCTGATCGCCTGGGCCGAAGAGCTCGGCCACGACGACATCGTGCGCTTCCTCACCACCAATCTGAACGAGGAGAAGGCCGCCAACACCAAGCTGAACACGGTCGCCCTGCGCAAGGGCGTCAACGCCAAGGCGTCGAACGCCGCGTGATCGAGGCCGACGGATCGAAAGGATGGCGGCGCCCGCCGCCGCCATCTTCCTGCCGTTGCCGCTCATCTCTACCGCTAGCGGACACGTCCGATCAGATGAACGGCTTGCCACCGGTGACGGCCACCGTCGCCCCGGAGGTGTAGCTCGAGAGCGGATCGGCCAGCATGACATAGGCGGTTGCGAGCTCCGCCGGCTGGCCGGCGCGCTGCATCGGGACCTGCTTGCCGAAGTTCTTGACCCTTTCCTCCGACATGGTCGAGGGGATGAGCGGAGTCCAGATCGGACCCGGGGCTACCGCGTTGACCCGAATGCCCTTCTCGGCCAGCATCTGCGCGAGCCCGCCCGTGAAATTCTGGATGGCCCCCTTGGTCGTGGCGTAAGCCAGCAGCGTAGGGTTCGGCATGTCCGAATTCACCGAAGCCGTGTTGATGATCGCAGCTCCCGGCCGCATGTGGGGGACGGCGGCCTTGGCCAGATAGAACATGGCGTGAATGTTGGTCTCGAACGTGCGCTGCCACTCCTCGTCGGTGATATCCCCGATGTCCTTGAATGTAGCCTGATGCGCCGCGTTGTTGACGAGGATGTCGATGCGGCCGAGCTCCTCGACGGTGCGACGCACGATGGCGCGGCAGTGATCGGGATCGCTGATATCGCCGGGGACGAGGACGACCTTGCGCCCCTCCCGTTCCACCAACGTCTTCACCTCCGCGGCATCCTCGTCCTCGTTCAGGTAGGATATGACGATATCGGCGCCCTCACGCGCATAGGCGATCGCCACCGCGCGGCCGATGCCGCTGTCTCCGCCCGTGATGATGGCTTTCTTTCCCGCAAGCCGCCCGGCGCCTTTGTAACTCTCCTCGCCATGATCCGGCCGGGGCTGCATCGCTCGCGTCGAGCCGGGCATCGGTTGCTGCTGCGCAGGATAAGGCGGCTTTGGATAATCGGTCATGGACAACTCCGGACGTCTGCTGCGCTAACGGAGCGCCGCCGGAAGTGTTCCTACCTTCGGAGCGTGTCCGGCCCGCCGACATCGTCATGAGGAAAGCCGAAGCCGGCAACCGTCAGGATTTCCGCGAGCAGCAGCCACACGAATGCGAGGCCGCTGACCTCTTTGTCGAGGCGCAAACTCCTCGCCTTTCGCGGCTCGCCCCGATTAGAGTTCAACGCACCATTCTGATTCTCGCGAATGGCCGATCACCATGGCGTCATCTTTGATGACCGTGTTGCGGAGAGCATTTGAAACTCACAGGTGCTTTAGGTGCGTGAAGATATCTCAAGCAATCGGACACCGGCTTGACTCCAGCAGCCCAATCGAACGAGCGAATTCTCGGACTCCTGAGCGCAGCCGGCGTGTTCTGCATCTGGTCCGGCTTTCTCGTCTTCTCGAGGGCCGGCATGCAATCCGGCCTGACACCCTTCGATTTGACGGCGCTTCGGTTCATGGTCGCGGGCGCCCTGGTTCTTCCGTTCGCCAAGGCCTGGTGGCCGCGCCACCTGCCGCTGCACGCAATTCTGGCGATGTCGATCTTTGGCCCCGGCGCGCTGTACAATATCTTGATGTACTTCGGCTTGAAGGGGTCGTCGGCAGCATACGGGGGAGCGTTCGCCAACGGCTCGTTACCGATCTTCACCATTCTGCTGGGATTGCTTTTCGCGCGGCGCGTGCCGTCCTGGCAGCAACTCGTTGCAGTTCTCATCCTGCTCGTGGGCGCAGTGCTCGTTGCCGTTCCGGGCATGCGTGCCGGCGGCAATAACGTGGCATCGGCCATTGGGTTCTTCCTCGCGGCGTCAGCTGTGCTCTCGATCTACTTTGTGGGCGTGAAGCACTGGCAGGTCGAGGCGCGCCAGGCGCTGGTTCTTGTCAGCGTGCCGAACGCGCTCGTTTTCCTGCCGGTCTGGTTTTTCTTTCTTCCTTCCACCATGCAGGATGCGCCGTGGACGACGATCCTGCTTCAGGCCGCTTTCCAGGGCTTGGGCCCCGGTTTCCTGGCGGTCATCCTGTTCTCAATTTCCGTCAGGAGTCTCGGTCCTACGCCCTCGGCCGGTCTGGCTGCGGCGGTACCGGCAAGTGCGACGCTGTTGGCGATTCCGATACTTTCGGAGATTCCAACAACCATCGAGTGGATCGGCATGGCGATTGTCACCGCCGGGCTCGTTCTGTTGCTCGGAGGAGGCCAACCCGAAACCAGGAGCCTGTCCAAATAGCGGTGGCGACTCGGAAAGAGGCGGCTCCTGCTACGTCGATGCCGGAACGGCTGCATCCGTCCTGAGAATAAGCCGCGCACGTGTGCCGTCGTCGGCTGACGCGATCTCCACCTGCACGTCTCTCGGCTTCGCCAGATAGGGCGAGGACGTGACCAGGACATCGGCGCCAGATTCCGCATAGGCCGCGGCATTTGCCGCATTGACGCCGCCGGCGGCGGCGATGAGCGGACGAGCGCGCGTATAGGCCATCGATGCCATGCGCTTGACCAATGCAGCTATCTCGGCTGGCGAGAACTTCTCGGCTTGAATCACGTCGAAACCGGCGACCGCCGCGGCGAGCGCGGCATCGGCGGTCTTCACCTCGATCACGAGCTTCTTCTCCGGCGCCGCCCGGCGCAGCCGCTCGACCGCTTGAAACAGCGGCAGGTCGCCGAGAAAGACGCGGTGCTCAGGGAAGACCAGCACGGTTTCGGACAGGCCGAGCCGGTGCATCACGGCGCCGCCCGCCTTCACGGCCGCGACCGCAAAGCGCTTGGTGCCCGGTACGTTCTTGCGCGTGCAGGCGACCGGGATATGAGGTGCGACCGCCCTCGCCGCGTCGACGATGGCGCGGGTCTCGCTGGCCACGCCCGACCAGATCTCGATCAGGGTTTGCGCCACCTTCCAGCTCCGCAGCAGGCCCGCGGCCGGACCGCGCGCCTGAAGGATCGGGGCGCCCTGCTCCAGCGCCGCGCCGGACGCGGCGAACAGTTCCACCTCGCAGCCGGCGAGCGCGATGATCGCGGCGGCTTCCTCGGCGAGCGCCAGCACCATCGGCGCGCGCGCGGCGAACTGCATCACGCCGATGGCCCCGCCGATCCCGAGCGCCTCGGTGGTGAGATCGCCGTAGGGGACGTCGTCTTCCAGCAGGCGTTCGAGCTCGGCGCGCGATGCAACGGTTGCCATGTCGTGCGTCCCTTCATTGGTGTCGGCTTGCCGACGGCCTTGTCGGGAATCCGACACGGATCATCGGTCCCGCCGCCCGCAAGAGGCGGAAAGCCCCCTCTCTTGACACCATTCCTGCAAGGCGCACACCAGACTGCGACCACATATCCGGCACGCCGATTGCTGGGATGCTTCCGGCCGGCACCTTGCAGCAATCGGGCTGCGCTGACGCAATTGCCGGCCGCTGGAGTTCATCATGAAGCTGCTTCGCTCCATCACCATCCTCGCAGGATTGCTGCTCGCATGCGCATCGGCGCAGGCCGCGCAGACCAACGTCGCCGTGGCCGCCAACTTCACCGATGCCGCCAAGGAGATCGCCGCCCTCTTCAAGCAGAAGACCGGGCACGAGGCGGTGCTCAGCTTCGGCGCGAGCGGGCAATTCTATACCCAGATCACGCAAGGCGCGCCGTTCCAGGTGTTCCTGTCGGCCGACGATTCACGGCCGAAGAAGCTCGTCGAGGAAGGTCTCGCAGTCGCGGGCAGCCGCTTCACCTACGCGATCGGCAAGCTCGTGCTGTGGAGCAAGTCGCCGGGCCTCGTGACGGGCGAGGAGACGCTGAAGGCCGCCTCCTTTGCAAAGCTCTCGATCTGCAATCCGGCCGCCGCGCCCTACGGTCTTGCCGCCGTGGAGACCATGAAATCGCTGAACCTTTACGACGCCCTGAAGCCGAAGCTGGTGGAGGGCGCGACCATCACCCAGGCCTATCAGTTCGTCGAGACGGGGAATGCCGAGGTCGGCTTCGTGGCGCTGTCGCAACTGACCGGCAGCGAGGCCGGTTCGCGCTGGGTGGTACCACAGGAGCTCTATAACCCGATCCGGCAGGACGCGGTGCTGCTGAAGGCGGGCGCCGGCAACGAGGCCGCCGGCGCGTTCATCACCTTCCTCAGGGGATCCGAGGCGCGCGCCATCATCGAGAGATACGGTTACGTGCTGGACGGGCAGAGCTGACGCACATGGAGATCTGGTCGGCGGAGATACGCCAGTCGGTTCTGCTGACGGTCGAACTGGCCGCAATCTCGACCGCGATCCTGCTGGTGCTGGCCACGCCGCTCGCCTGGTGGCTGGCGCGCGCCAAGGGCTGGTGGACCGAAATCATCGCGAGCGTGGTTGCGCTGCCGCTGGTGCTGCCGCCGACCGTGCTCGGCTTCTATCTGCTGGTGCTGCTCGGCCCGGACGGGCCGGGCGGGTGGCTCGCGCGCCTCTGGGGCGCGCGCACGCTTGCCTTCACTTTCGAAGGTCTGGTCATCGGCTCGGTGGTGTATTCGATGCCGTTCGTGGTGCAGCCGATCCGGAACGCCTTTGCCGCGATGGGCGAGCGTCCGCTCGAAGTTGCCGCCACCTTGCGCGCTTCGCCCCTTCGGACCTTCTGGACCGTCGCGGTGCCGCTGGCGCGGCCTGGTTTCCTGACCGGTGCGGTGCTCGGCTTCGCGCACACCGTCGGCGAGTTCGGCCTCGTGCTGATGATTGGCGGCAACATTCCCGGCCATACCAAGGTGCTGTCGGTCGCGCTCTTCGACTATGTCGAGACCTCGCGTTGGCGCGAGGCGAGCATGCTCGCCGGCGGCATGGTGGTTTTCGCCTTCGCCGTGATCCTCACCATGACGCTTGTCGACAAGCGCGCCGCGAGGGCTGCGGCGTGAGAACGGCCGAACCCGCACGCATCAACGCGGCCTTCCGCGGCAGGCTCGGCAGTTTCACACTCGACGCCGAGCTCAGCCTGCCCGCCACCGGCGTCACTGCGATCTTCGGCCCGTCGGGTTGCGGCAAGACCAGTGTCGCGCGCTGTATCGCCGGCCTGCAGCGCATGGCCGACGGCTTTTGCGCGGTGGATGGTGAAGTCTGGCAGGACGGTTCGTCGTTTCGGCCCGTGCACCGGCGGCCGATCGGCTACGTCTTCCAGGAAGCCAGCCTGTTTCCGCATCTTTCGGTACAACGCAATCTGCTGTTCGGTGCTCCGAAGGCGGCTCGCGCGCAGATCACATTCAGCGAGGTCGTGGAGCTGCTCGGCCTTGCCGCATTGCTCGACCGCTCGCCCTACCGCCTCTCCGGCGGCGAGCGGCAGCGAGTCGCGATCGGCCGTGCCCTGCTGTCGCAGCCAAAACTCCTTCTGATGGACGAGCCACTGTCCGCGCTCGACCGCACCACCAGGTACGAGATCTTCCCGTTCCTCGAGCGGCTGCACGAGACGCTGTCGCTGCCGGTGCTCTATATCAGCCACGACATGGCGGAGATCGAGCGCTTTGCCGATCATCTGGTGCTGATGGAGCAAGGCCGCGTCGTCGGCTCCGGCCCGCTGCACAGCCTCCACCCGATACCACTGGCCGGGAGCCGCGATCGGCTTGGAGATTGCTCGCGACGACGGAAGAGCGTAGGAAACCCGACGAGGATGACTTCCATGCCGATCGACTTTCACGATATCGACCCGAACCGCGTCGCCGCGATCCTCTACCGTCCGCAGGACGACGTCGACGGCCTGCTCGCCGACTTTGCTCAGGATCTCGCGCGGTCGGGCGAGCGGATCGGCGGCGTGGTCCAGCGCAACGTCGAGGATGGCGCGGGCTGCCAGATCGGCATGCAGGCGATCGACCTCATGACGGGCGCGGAGATCTCGATCTGCCAGCCGCTCGGCTCGGGCGCCATGGCGTGCAAGCTCGACGCTGCGGGCCTTGCCGAAGCGGCGGTCGCCGTCACCCGCGCGATCGCGGCCGATGTCGATCTTGTCGTGATCAACAAATTCTCCAAGCAGGAGGCAGCCGGCGACGGTCTGCGGGACGAGCTGGCCGACGCCATCGCCGCTGGTATCCCCGTGCTCACAGCGGTGCCGGAGAAATGCCTCGACGCCTGGAATGACTTTACCGGCGGGATCGGCACCAGCCTGTTGTGCGAGCGAGGAGCGATCGAGGGCTGGTGGCTGGACCTGTCGTCGCGGATGAAGCGGGCCCGCGCGGCGCGCGCCCCCGCCGAGGCGCCTGCGGCACTACTTGCCGATCATCACGTCGGATGACTTGATCACGGCCGAGACGGCATCGCCCACTTTCAAGGCGAGGTCGTCCACCGCTTCGTTGGTGATCGCGGAGAACACCACCAGGCACGGCGCGAGCTCGATCTTCACATGAGCCGTCGTCGTGCCCTTGGTAACGGCGATCACCCGTCCGGGTAGAACGTTTCGTGCACTGAGCTTCATGGATCAGCCGAACTTGAACAGCACGCCGTAACCGCCGCGCGGATAGCTCCACTCGATATCGCCGCTCTCCTCACAGATCACACGGCATGTCCCGCATTCGATGCAGCCGTCGACTGTGATCTCGACCTGGCCCTTGTCATTGAGCTCGTAGCAGCGCGCCGGGCAAGCCTTCAGCATCGTCAGGAGTTCCGGCGACGGCGTGGTGTGCGGGCGCACCTTGATGTGGGCCCGGCCGGCATCGACCAGATAACGGTTGTAGAACAGCTTGTCCTCGACACGTACGGATGGCTCGATCGACATGGCCTTAAGTCTCCATCGCCAGTGTTGCGTTTCCTTGAGATCAGCGCCAGGCGCGCGCGAGGCGGAAGGCGTCGCCGAACAATCCGCTCCACGACCGCGCCTTGATGAACGATTTGAACGTCGTCTTTTCCTTCTCGACCTTCGGAGTGCCGTCGACGCGCAGGAAGTTCTGCATCGCCTTCGAGACGAGCTCCGGATAGGTCAGGAAGAAATTCTGCGACTGGGTGTGCATCAGCGCAGGCATGTCCTTGTACTTCTTCAAATCCTTGATGACGAAGGACTGATCCAGCATCGTCTTGTAGAGCGACAGGTTCTCCGCCGTCATCGGTTCCTTGCGCGACTTGACCTGGAAGATCGCCTCCGCCGCGATCCGGCCCGAAGTCATTGCGAGATTCGAGCCCTCGCGGTGGATGGCATTGTTGAGCTGGGCAGCGTCGCCGACCACGACCCAGCCCTCGCCATAGAGCTGCGGGATCGCCTTGAAGCCGCCTTCGGGAATGAGGTGCGCGGCATATTCCTTCACCTCGGAGCCTTCGATCAGCGGGGCGACCGAAGGATGCCGCTTGAAGCGGTCGAGCAGCCCGTACGGCGTCTCGCCGGTGCGCTGGAAATCGGCGACCAGGCAGCCGATGCCGAGCGAGATGCACTCCTTGTTGGCATAGATGAAGCCCATGCCGGTCATGCCGCGGGAGATGGTGCCGGCGGCCTCGATCACCATGCCTTCGTCGCCCCTGAGGTTGAAGCGGGCCTCGATGGTCTCGCGCGGCAGGAAATGCATTTCCTTGACCGCGAGCGCGACCTTGTCGGGCTTGGGCCGCTCGCGCAGCCCTGCACGGGTCCCGAGCAGGCCGTTGACGCCTTCGGCCAGCACGACGACATCGGCATGGATCTCGCCATCGGCGCGGTCGGTGCGAACGCCGATCACCTTGCCATAGGCGTCCTGCGCCAGCTCAGTCACCGTCGTCTCGCACAGCACGATGGCGCCGGCCTCGCGGACCTTCTGCGAGAACCATTTGTCGAACTGCGCGCGGATGATGGTGTAGCGGTTCGGCTTCTCCTCGTTGAAGTCGTCGGAGCGGTAGTGCAGGCCGGTGTGCGAGCGGTCGTCCATCATCCAGAAGCGCTGCTCGACCAGATGTCGCTCCAGCGGCGCGTCCTCGCGGAAGTCGGGGATCAGCTTCTCCAGCATGTCGGCATAGAGGATCGCGCCCTGCACGTTCTTGGAGCCGGAATACTCGCCGCGCTCGAGCTGCAGCACCTTGAGGCCACGCTGGGCGAGCGTGAGTGCCGCGGCATTGCCCGCCATGCCGGCGCCGACGACGATGGCGTCGAATTTCTCCTCGATCATGGTGCCTCTCCCTTTCTAGCTCGCGATCCGGTCGCGCGAATGCGGCGACAGCCGGGCGCGGAACGCCGCGGTCAGCGCCGGAAGCAGGCGGATGGCGTCAGTGACGATGCCCATGTGGGCGAAATCGAAGATCGGCGCGTTCCTGTCGGTGTTGATGGCAACGATCAGGTCGGCGCCTTCGACGCCGACACGATGCTGGATCGCGCCGGAGATGCCTGCGGCGATGTACAGCTTCGGCCGGATGGTCTTGCCGGTCTGGCCGATCTGCCGGTCGGAGGTGACCCAGCCCTTCTGCACCAGCGGCCGCGAGCAGCCGTATTCGGCACCGATCACCGTTGCGAGCTGGCGCACCAGCTGGAAATTCTCGGGCGATCCCAGCCCCAGGCCGCCGGCGACGACGACGTCGGCATAAGCGAGATTGGACTTTGCGGAATCGCGGTCGGGCAGGAATGACAGCACCTTGGTCACGATGTCATCCTCGACCAGGCCAAGCGGATGGCTGACGATGCGGCCGACCGGACGGGCGACACGCTCCGGCATCGGCATCACGCGCGGGCGCACCGTTGCCATTTGCGGCCGGTAGTTGAGCGTGTAGATCGTGCAGAGCAGCGAGCCGCCGAAGGTCGGGCGTGTCGCGGCGAGCGAGCCGTCGGTATCGACATCGAGCTCGGTGCAGTCGGCGGTGAGGCCAGTGAGCAGCGTCGTCGCCACCGATCCCGCGAGATCTCGGCCGAGCGTGGTGGCGCCGAGCAGCAGGATCTCGGGCTTGTAGGTGTTGACGACGTCGGTCAGCGCCTTGGTGTAGGATTCGTTGCGATAGTCGGCGAGCAGATTGTCGGCGACCATGTAGACGAGATCGGCGCCGTAGCAGAACGACTCCGCGGCGGCGCTCTGCGTCGCCTCGCCTTCGGGGCCGATCACGACCGCGGCGAGATCGACCTTGAGCTTGTCGGCGAGCTTGCGACCGGCGCCCATCAACTCCCAGGAGACGGGGTGGACCTGGCCACGCTCCTGCTCGATGAAGACCCAGACGTGCTTGTAGGCCTTGAAGTGCTCGGGCAGCTCCTTCTTGGTCGCGGCGCGACCGGAGGCTGGAGCTGCGGTTTTCGGTGCGGTGCCCATGGTGCTTGCTCCCTCTCGCCTCAATAGCCGCGCGCCAGCGCCGCGAGCTCAGTCTCCAGCGCCGGCTGGCGCTTGAAGATGGCGTCGATCAGCGCCTCCGCAGGCTGTTCGCCGACCTCGATCAGCGCTGCCTTCTCGCTGCGCGCCGCGGGCGCGAACACCCGCTTGACGATGGTGGGCGAGCCGCGCAGTCCGCATTTCGAGATGTCCTCGACGCCGGCCTCCTGCGCGCTCCATTTCACGATCGGAGCACGCGCGGCGCGCAGCGCGTCGGCCATCGCGCCACGGCGGATCTGGTTGGTCGCCTCCAGCATGGTGACGAGGCACGGCAGCCTGGTGCGCAGGAGTTGCACGCCGCCCTCGGAGCGCCGTTCCGCGTCGATGGTGCGGGCCTCCAAATCAAGCGCGCTGATTTTGGCGACATAGGTGAGCTGCAACAGGCCCAGCCGCTTGGCGATGCCGGGGCCGACCTGCGCGGTATCGCCGTCGATGGTCTGCTTGCCGGTGAAGACGAGATCGGGCGCACCGAACTCGGTCGAGATCTTGCGGATCGCTGTTGCAAGCGCATAGGTGGTGGCCAGTGTATCTGCACCGGCAAAGAAGCGGTCGGTCAGCAGCACCGCGCGGTCGGCGCCGAAGGTCAGCGCCTTGCGCAAGGAATCCTCGGCCGACGGCGGACCCATGGTCAGCACCGTGACCTCGCCGCCGAACTGATCGCGCAGCTCGAGTGCCGCTTCCAGTGCGAAGAGGTCGTAGGGGTTGATGATGGTCGGCACGCCCTGACGCATGATGGTGTTGGTCACGGGATGCACGCGAATCTGTGCGGAGTCGGGGACCTGCTTGATGCAGACGACGATGTGCATGCGCTTCTCCAGGACTCGTCTTCGAAAACCTCGTTCAGAGCCAGAACAGCAAGTGTCGTACCAACTGCGCGAACGACGAAATTCAGATGCAGACACAGCGACTTAGAAGAGTGACGGTATCGGTTGCATCCGCTTCGGACTGTAGGGCCGACAACGCTGCTGCGACACGCGTCGCAAATGCGACAGAGCACGTGCTCACTTCAGCGAGCCGATCTGCACCAATGTCGGCGCCTGCTTCGGCTGCGGCGCGACAGCATCCTTCAGGACCTTGAACACGCGCTGGTCGATGGGCGAGGATGCGACGAAGTCCGCATAAGCCCGCTCCAGCACGATCTTGCACCGCTCCGCCACGGTCTCGTCCGCCACGCCGGAGAAATCTTCCCCGGCAAGATACTGGCCCATGCGCCTGAGGATGTGCAGCCGCGCCACGTTGACGAGTTTCGGATCGTAATCGACGCCAAGCAGCGTGAAGAACTCCTCGGCCGCCGAGGCCTCGTTGAGTCGCGCGAGGATTCCATCAGCCATTGTCGGTCTCCATCAGGCTCTGTGGCGCGGAAGCGCCGGCGTCCCTGGCGCGCCTCTGCATGTGGCTCAGCCGCGCTTCCAGGAACTCGACGCGGTCGAGCAATACGGCGATGGCGTCGCCGACGGGATCCGGCATCAAATGATGGTCCAGATCGATCTTGCCGACGACGCGGCGATGACCAAGTTGCGGACGCACGACGCGCGCGGGAATGCCGACCACGGTGACGTCGGGTGGCATGCTGTCGATCACCACCGAATTGGCTCCGACGCGCGAGCCGGCGCCGACCGTGATCGGCCCGAGGATCTTGGCGCCAGCTCCGACCACGACCCGATCTTCCAGCGTCGGATGGCGCTTGCCGGGAAACCTGGACGTGCCGCCGAGGGTGACGCCATGATAGAGCGTGACGTCGTCGCCGATCTCGGCGGTCTCGCCGATGACGACGCAGGCGCCATGATCGATGAAGAAGCGCCGGCCGATGCGCGCGCCGGGATGGATGTCGACATTGCTGGCGAAGCGCCCGAACCAGGACAACAGCCGCGCCGGAAAGCGCCAGCCGCCGGCCCACAGCCGGTTCGCGATCCGATACCAGATGACGGCATGAACGCCGGGATAGGTCAGGAGCGTCTCGATCTGGCTGCGCGCGGCGGGATCGCGCTGGCGCACGCAGCCGACGTCCTCGCGGATCAACTTCAGCAGCGAGGGCTTGACCGGTCCGGGAGCGGACGGTTCGGCGAGCGGAATATCGACGGCACAGGCCATGGCACCCTCACGCGCAATTCAGGAGCGAGCGCTCGCGCACCTCGCGCCAGATCGCCGTCACAGTCTCGCGCGCAACGGCGCCCTTGTGCTCGACGGCATGCTGGCGGACGCGGGCGAGAACGGACTTTGCTTCCTCCGTGCTGACGGACAGCTGGAGCTCGGCCAGCAGCGCGGTGATCGCCGCGAGCCCGGAATGCTTGCCGATCACGATGCGGTTGGAGCGGCCGAGCAGCCGCGGATCCAGCGCCTGATAGGTACGCTGATCCTTCAACAGGCCGTCGACGTGAATGCCGGACTCGTGGGTGAAGACGTGCTCGCCGACGATCGCCTTGTTGAGGGGGATGGCGCGCGCGGCCGCGGCCGCGACCACGGCTGCAACATGCTCCAGCTCGGACAGCACCACGCCGGTCTCGCGGCCGTAGAGCTGCCTGAGCGCGACGGCGACCTCCTCCAGCGGAGCGTTGCCTGCCCGCTCGCCGAGACCGATCACGGTGACGGAGGCGTGCGTCGCACCGGCCTTGATTGCGGCAAGCGTGTTGGCGGTCGCCAGGCCCAGATCGTCGTGACCGTGGAATTCGAGCTCGAGATCGGTGGTCGAACGAAGCGCTGCCAGCAACGCAAAGGCCGCGTCAGGATCGAGCACGCTCAGCGTATCCGCAATGCGAAAGCGCCGCGCGCCTGCGGCCTTTGCGGTGGCGATCAGCTCAACCAGGAAATCGACATCGGCGCGCGAGGAATCCTCGCCGCCGACCGCGACGTCGAGGCCCCTGTCGCGGGCGTAGCCGACCACCCGCCTCACCTGCTCCAGCGCCGCCGGCCGTCCGCCGCCGAGCTTGGCGGCGATCTGCACGTCGGAGGCAGGGATCGACACATTCACCATGGAGACGCCGGCCTCGATCGCGGCATCGACGTCGGACGTCCGCATCCGGCACCAGCCGATCGCGGTCGCAGGCAAGTCGGCCTCCACGATAGCGCGGATCGCGCTCACCTCGTCATGGCCCATGGCGGGCGTGCCGGCTTCGATCTCGGTGACGCCGGCCGAGGCCAGTGCGCGCGCAATCGAGACTTTTTCCGCGGTGGTGAACGCGACGCCAGGCGCCTGTTCGCCGTCCCGCAGCGTGGTGTCGTTGAGGACGACGAGCGGGAGCTGACCGCCATCCAGTCGTTTCGTCGGGTTGGAAAACACCATCCGCGCACTCCAGTCATTCATTCCGATCAGGAGTTCAGCAACCTGCATGCCATTGTCGGAATAATCGCCAAGCAATTGAGATTCATAGGCTTCTCGGCACCGCTCGCTTTGTCGCAAATGCGACAGGCCCAGACAGGCCTGTCAGGTGTCGGCGGATTTGCGGCGGACATGGATGATGATGTCGAGCCGCGAGATCTCGTGGCCCGGCAAGGGCTCGGGCATCTGCGCAAGGACGAGCGTCTCGGGCACGTCGATCAGGACATCCTCGCCGTGAAGGTAGAAATGCGGATGAACCGTCGTGTTGGTGTCGAAGAACGACCGCGAGCCATCCGGCCCGATCCGGCGCAGCAGCCCGGCCTGGGTGAACTGGTTCAGCGTGTTGTAGACGGTCGCCAGCGACAGCTGGATATTGGCCTCCGCCGACTCGGCAAACAGCATTTCCGCGGTGACGTGGCGGTGTCCCTGGCCGAACAACAAATCTGCCAATAACAGGCGCTGGCGTGTCGGCCGCAGGCCAGCGTCGCGCAACCGCTGGAACGCGGAGCATTCACCGTCCCGGTGCACGTGGCACGCAGACGGCCCTTCGTCCACCACGTCGACAAAAGTCCCTTCGGAATACGCGTCCATGATCACCTCACGCCGTTCGGGCGGCATCGATCCGATCGCTGTCGCCCCGCAAATAGTCCCGCCGGCGCTCGGCCATGCGGCTCTCGCCGCTCTCCTCGCCAAAACAGAGGTCGAAATCGTTGCACTGCGTGCAGACCGGCGTCGTGCACATCACGAAGCCGTCGTCCTCGCACAGCATGCGGTAGAAAAAGCGCTTCCAGCGCATATTCCCGGTGTTGCGGACCGCCAGCGGTGCGAAATGACGTGTCAGGAGGCGTGACAGCTCGGGGCGATCACGCAGCCCGAGATCTTCCCAGAGGTGGTTGGGCTCCATCGCACGCCGCGCCACCATCGCCGCGAGCCAGCGGCCGACATCGCCTTCGGTCGAACGCTGTGCGAGCAGGAGATCGCGCACCATGATGGTCTCGTCGTCGCTCTCGGAAGCGGATCTCGGCATCCATGCGAACGCGCGGACCGTCGCGGAGGGGAAGCTGCGAGCGAGCAGGTCATTGAGCTCCTGCTCCGACAGTCCGGCACGCTCGGCCAGAGCACCGCCATCCATCACTGCCGCGGCCAGGATCGAGGCAAGCACATGACGATCGAAATCATCGTCGGCGCCGATATCGGCTTCCGCGGGGGCGCAGCCGGTCAGCAGACGGTAGAATTCTATTCCCGCATGCGTCCCGCTGGCATTGGGCCGTGCCGGTAGATGCGCAGTCGCTTCGCTCGTACTCGCTTGCGCCGCAATCACGAAACGCTCCGCCGGTTATGCCGCAGGGGACGTCGATAAAGGCCGGCCTTCCCGGGTGGGAAGGCCGGCAGGATCGTCAGGCCGTCGCGAGCTCGGCAGCGGTCTTGCCGATCTGGCTTTCGTCGACCGCCTTCATGATGCCATGCTCCATCAGCATGTCCTCGAGCTCGTCCATGCTGATCGGGGTCGGGATGATGCCCTTGCCGCCGTTGTTGTGGATCTTCTGCGCGAGCTTGCGATAGTGTTCGGCCTGCTGCGATTCCGGCGCGTATTCCAGCACTGTCATGCGGCGAAGCTCCGCATGCTGCACGATGTTGTCGCGCGGCACGAAGTAGATGAGCTGGGTGCCGAGCTTCTTGGCCAGCGCTTCCGCCAGTTCCAGCTCCTTGTCGGTCTGACGCTCGTTGCAGACCAGGCCGCCGAGACGAACGCCGCCGGAGTTGGCGTATTTCAGAATGCCCTTGGAGATGTTGTTGGCGGCGTACATCGCCATCATCTCGCCGGACATCACGATGTAGATCTCCTGCGCCTTGTTCTCGCGGATCGGCATCGCGAAGCCGCCGCAGACGACGTCGCCGAGCACGTCATAGGACACGTAATCGATGTCCTCATAGGCACCGTTCTCTTCCAGGAAGTTGATCGAGGTGATGACGCCGCGGCCGGCGCAGCCGACGCCGGGCTCCGGGCCGCCGGACTCGACGCAGCGAATGTCCCTGTAGCCGACCTTCATGACGTCCTCGATCTCGAGGTCCTCGACACTGCCGGCGTTGGCCGCGAGGCTCAAAATGGTGTCCTGCGCCTTGGCGTGCAGGATCAGGCGGGTCGAGTCCGCCTTGGGATCGCAGCCGACGATCAGGATCTTGTGACCCATCTCGGCAAGCGCCGCGAGCGTGTTCTGCGACGTCGTCGATTTTCCGATACCACCCTTGCCGTAAAACGCGATTTGTCTCAGTGAAGACATGTTGCTCTCCATCAACCGATTGCCAATGACTCCGCGCTATTCGCGCGAGATTGCTTCTCTCTCAGAAGCGTGGGCCCGCGGGGTTCGGGAAGGAGAACATCGCTCGCCAGCGGCGTCGGCGTGTTCTCAGCCCTCACTCGTTGTTGCTGCATCCAAATAGCAACTGGCGTGCCATTCGCGGCGCGCTCACTAAGACGCTGATCGCGCTCGCGAAATATTTCGACCCAGGCAGCCGACAGAAGCTGTGTCGAACCCTACAGAGGTAGGGTCTCTGTCAGAAACCGGACAAGGATCGCGGCGATTGCGGTGCAAACGCACCGCGATTTCTGCGGCGTGCACGCGGAACGGAAATTGCTAATCCACGAGGTGAAACAATTCGAGGAGAATGACGGATGCAGATCGGTGTCGAGACGGCCAAGGCAGTCGACCAGCGGCGCGTGTTCGTGGTCGACGAGGACGAGATCACCCGCGCGGCGCTTCAGTTCATGCTGCACGACGAGATCGAGACGCATGAGCTCGCCACTCCGGAGGAGGCCTATGAGAAGGGTGTGGACTGGTTGAAGCCCGACGTCGTGCTGCTTGGCGTCTCCTTCCTGAAGGCTCGCGGCCCTGCTCTGATCGGCGAGCTCGGCGCGAAGTTTCCGGGCGTGCGCATTCTCGTCGTCACCGACAAATCCGACGAGACCACCGCGGTCGAGGCGATGAAGGCCGGAGCCCATGGCGCCGTGGTGAAACCGCTGACCTTGGAGGGCGTCCGCAAGAAAGTGGACACCATCCTCGGGCGTGGCGGTGCTGCGCCCCTGGTCCAGCTCAGCATGATGAGATAGGAGCGCCCGCGTGGCGACCATCCTGTTCTACCAGAAGCCCGGTTGCGGGACCAACGCTCGGCAGATTCGCGCGCTGGAGGCGGCGGGTCATCAGGTGATCGCGAAGAGCCTTCTCACCGAGCCGTGGACGACGGAGCGTCTGCTCGCCTTCTTCGGTGCGACGCCCGTCACCTCCTGGTTCAACCCGGCCGCGCCCCGGATCAAATCCGGTGAGTTGAATCCGGCAGAGAGCGACGCAGCAGGTGCAATCGCCCTGATGCTGGACGATCCCCTGCTGATCCGGCGTCCGCTGATCGACGCTGATGGCGCCAGATGCGCGGGCTTCGACCGTGAGCCGGTCCCATCCCTGCTTGGCGGCGAGCGAAGTGACCTCGAAGGCTGCACACGGCCGGAGGCAATGCCGCATTGCGCGGAAGTGTAGTGCCGCAATGGTTCCCCTCTCCTCTTGTTGGAGAGGGTGGCTCGTCGCGTAACGACGAGACGGGTGAGGGGTTGTCTCCGCGCGCGACACTCTTGCGCCTGAATTTGCGGAGAGAACCCCTCATCCGGCGCTTCGCGCCACCTTCTTCCACAAGGGGAAAAGGAAGATTCGCCTAGCTCCGCGCCAGCACCATCACCAGGCGATCGACGCGCCGGCCCTGCGCGAGGTGCTGCTCGACAATCTCGTCGATGTCTTCCGGCGTCGTCGGCCGATACCAGACGCCATCGGGGTAAACGACCATCAGAGGGCCGGCGGCGCAGAAGCCGAGACAGCCCGATGCGGTGAAGCCGACGTCAGTCAGCCCCTTCGCTTCAATGGCCTTGCCGAGCCGCTCCCACAGCGGCCCGCCGCCGGACGCTCCGCAGCTTCCGCGCGGATGGCTCGGAGGCCGCTGGGTATGGCAGGCGAAGACGTGATGACGGTAGAGCTGCGGCAGCTCGAATTCCTCGGTCATCCCGTCGCTCATGACGCCGCCACCGCAACGCCCTTGTCGTTCAGCACTGCGGCCAGCTCACCCAGCTTGAACATCTCGCGCACGATGTCGCAGCCGCCGAGAAACTCGCCCTTGACGTAGAGCTGGGGAATGGTCGGCCAGTTCGAGAACGATTTGATGCCCTCGCGGATATCAGGATCGGCGAGCACGTTGATGCCGGTGAAGGGCACGCCGAGGCCGTTCAGAATCTGCACGACGGCGCCTGAGAAGCCGCATTGCGGCGCAGCTGGAACGCCCTTCATGAACAGCACGACGTCGCTGCCTGCGATGATGTCCCTGATGCGTTGTTCGGTCGGTTCGCTCATGCTTCTATCCTTCCATATTCACGTCGGCACCGCCGTTTCGAGCGCGAGCGCATGCAGCGCCTCGCCCATCTGTCCCTTCAAGGCGGCGTAGACCATCTGGTGCTGCTGAATCCGAGTCTTGCCGGCAAACGCCTGCGAGACGACGCGCGCGCCGTAATGATCGCCGTCGCCGGCGAGATCGGTCACGATCACATGAGCGTCCGGAAACGCCTCCCTGATCAGTTGCTCGATCTCCGGTCCCGCCATTGCCATGTCGCACACTCCTGCTCCGCGCCTCGTCCATGCAAGCGCCAAACCAGTTTCGGAACATGTGTGTTCAGAGGAACTTGCGTGCCCGGCTCCGCCGCGATGTCCGACTTGCGACAACGCCGCCTGCGTGCATGTCGATGACGTGACGAACGCCGACGGTTTCGCTCCGGACACTACGACGATGGCTCGCAGCGCCTCCAAACGATGCCCTTTCGCGGCGTTTCTCATTCGGCCCGGCTTTTGCTTTGCAAGGTTGCATCCGTATTCCGATACGCCAGAAGAGGAACTCGAATTGTCTCGCACAGACTCCAGCAGATTGGGCGATCGGCGCCCAATCCCAATGATGGCGAACGTGCTCGTCGACTCCGACGGCATCAATTTCGGCGAGCTTGCGCCCGAGATCGACTCGCTTCTCCAGCAGGGCGTGGTGAGCTACCGGCACGACCCTCTCGAGGCCGATCGGATCTTCCGCAAGGCCCTGGATGCGGCCCCGACCGAGCTCGCAGTCTATTTTTGCCTCTACAAGACCCACACCTATCGCGGGCGTCTCGACGAGGCCCAGAGCATCGCCGAGCGCGGGCTGCGCGAGGCCGCTCACCAGGCCGGCTGGAGCCCCGATTGGCGTCGCTGGCAGCCGCAGGCCGAGCTGCCGGACGGCGCCGGCCGCTTCGCGCTCTACACGTTGAAGGCGCTCGCCTTCATCCATCTTCGCAAGGACGAACGACAGCAGGCCCACGAACTGCTGGCTGCGCTGCGCGGGCTCGACCCGACGGGAACGGTCGGCTGGTCGGTCGTTGCGGCACTCGCCGAGGGACTCCAGTGAGGTGGCGATGACGACCACGGAGCTTGCCGACAACGAGACGCTGATTGCGGGCATCATCGCCGCGCTGCGGACGGTTCACGATCCCGAAATCCCCGTGAACATCTATGACCTCGGCCTGATCTACCGGATCGAGCCGAAGCACGACGGCCTGGTCGAGATCGACATGACGCTGACCGCGCCGGGCTGTCCGGTCGCGGGCGAAATGCTGTCCTGGGTGGAGAAGGCTGTCATCGAGGTCGGCGGCATCGAGAAAGTCGCGGTGCAGCTGGTGTTCGATCCACCCTGGGACTCATCGCGGATGACCGACGACGTCAAGCTCGAGCTCGGCCTGCTCTAGCGGAACAACCAGAGACCCATCAGGAGGATACAATGATCGAACTGACCGCCAGCGACGGAGCGAGTTTCTCCGCCTACCGTGCTGATCCCGCCGAAGCGCCCAAGGGCGCCGTTGTCGTCCTTCAGGACGTCTTCGGTGTGACGCCCGAGATCCAGAAGATTGCCGATGCATTCGCCGCCAAGGGCTACGTAGCGATCGCGCCATCGCTGTTCGACCGGGTGAAGCCGGGCGTCAGCTTCGGTCACGACCAGGACGGCAAGGCCGAGGGGGCCGCGATCAGCGCGCAGATCGGCAGGGAGCAGGCGATCTCGGATATCCAGGCGACGGTCGACGCTGTGAAGGACACCGGCAAGGTCGCGCTCGTTGGCTATTGCTGGGGCGGCGACCTCGCCTATTCCGCGGCGAACAAGGTCAGCGGTATTGCCTGCGTGATCGGCTATGATGGCAGCCACACGATCGCCGACTATCGCGAAAAGCGCAAGGTGCCGACCCTCCTGCACTTCTGCGAAAGCGATCCGGAGCTACCGCTGGAGGCCATCACCCAATTCCGCGCCTGGCGCCCCGACGTCAGCGCCTTCACCTATCCCGAGTCCATCAAGGGCTTCGGCTGTGAGGAGCGCGGCAGTTTTCGCGAGGCCGCGGCGGCGAAGGCGCAGGAACGGACCCTGTTCTGGATCGCGCAATATGTCGAGGGACAGAAGCCGATCCTGTTGAAGAATGCCGGCGCCTATGCCCAGGCCAAGACCGAGAAGAAGAAAAAGAAGAAGGAAAACGACGATCTCGGGCCGCCGATGGATTGAGGGAGTCCCGCGCGATGATGCCGACGACGATTCTCATTGACGATGCGCCGCGCTGCGTCGTGCGGCCGACCGATACCAAGGACCTCAATCGTTTCATCCGCAACGGCAAGACCTTCCTGCTGGCCGAGAAACCGGAGGGCAAGATCACACACCGCCTGGCAAATGATATCGAGATCGGCAAGTGGCGGAGCGGCCTTGCCCTGCACAAGGCCTGGGGCGGCGCCGAGGAGGAGTTCTTTGGCCTGCCGCTGACGGACTGACGCCGCGTCCCCTCAGCCGTGCCCGCCGCCGCGCGCATCATGCGGATTGCCGGCCTGGTTGCGCATCCAGTCGGCGAGCTTGGTGAGCGCGGCATCGAGCTCTGCCCGCGCCGCTTCGTCGGCGACCGTCTCGCCCAGCGCGCCGCGCATGCACAGCAGCCAGGCGTCGCGCTCGGCACTACCGATCGGGAAACCCATGTGACGCTGACGCAGCCGCGGGTGGCCCTTCTCCGGCGAATAGAGCTTTGGCCCGCCGGTCCATTCGGTGAGGTATCGCTTCAACACCTGCTTGGTCGACGTCAGGTCGTCCGCATGCATGGCGCGGATGCCGGCGGCTTCGGGGAGCGCGTCCATCCGGCGATAGAAGCTTTCCACCAGGCGGTCGACGACAACCGGCCCGCCGATCCGTTCGAACATTGAAACAGTGACCACCGTATCTGCCGATGCCTTCTGTTGTACCTATTCGTCCATGCTCGGCGACAGGATAACCTCCGCCAGCGCGCCCGGGCCTTGATCGGCGACAAATTCCAGCGTGGCGACGCGCGACAGTCCGTCGCCGCTGTCCATCAGCACCACGGCGTCCCCCGGGAGGTCCTTGAGGCGATCGAGCAATTGCGCGACGGTCACGCCCTGCCCTCCTAGTCCGGGTGGATCATGATGTCCATGGTCTCGTCATGGTCGTCGAAGGCGCCGAACGGACGGTCGTCCTCGACCAGCCGCTCGCCGCACAGGCAGACCTCGCCGTCGACCACGGCAAGCGCGATGGGCTGGAGGCTCTTGCCGTTGCAGGGACCGTCGATGCAGAGCCCGCTGTCGATCTCGAACGTGGCGCCGTGGCGACCGCATTTCAGGAACGCACGGTCCTGCGTGAAGAAGTCACCACTGCCGATGTTGAGCCAGACACCGTCATGCGGACAGGCATTGACGTACCCGACATAGTCGTTGCCATGGGTCCGGATCACGACGATCGGGAACGGCCGGCTTTCGCCGGACTCGTCGAAACGCGAAAGGCTGAACGCCCTCGCGCTGCCGCGTTCGATCTCGTCGCTGGCGCAGATGACGAAGACGTCGATCTCTCTCGCTCCCATCGTCACTCCTCCAGCTGGTCAGGCCGCCGGCGTGGCCGCTTGCCTCAGCGCCGTCAGCTCTTCCCGGGTCAGCCGGAACACACCCCGGCCGCCGGCAAGCGTCTGATAGACGTCGCCGGCTTTGTCGCTGAGAAAGTTGAACCAGGCCTGCGGCGTGAGGCCCTCGGGCCGCTCGCTGATCTCGACCACGGTGCCGTTCGGCGCAAAGCGCGTGTGAAGAATGAGCTTCTGCGTATCCATCGTCCTGCTCCCGCGCTAGATGCCCGACGAGAAGCCGAGCAGCTCGATCTTGACGTCCTCTGTGCCGAGCACGGTGGCCTGGCAGGCGAGGCGCGACTTCGATCCGACGCCGACAATGGTGTCGAGCTTCTCGTTTTCGAGCCGCGCGATCTTCGACAACCCCTTGCGCCCCTCCTGCACGAAGATGTGGCAGGAGCCACACTTCGCCTGACCCTCGCATTTGTGCGGGATCGCGATTTCGGCGCCGAGCAGCGCAGCCAGAAGTGTCGTTCCCTCGGAAACCTCGATGGTCTTGCCTGCGGGCAGAACGGTCAGTGTGGTCATGGTCGTCATCCTCTTTCGTTGGTGATCGGCTCTTCAGTAGATCGCCGCGCCTGCGCCCACATTGATCGAGGCGTCCTTCATGGTCTCGACGATGAATTCGATCTCGCTATCCGTCAGATGGGTATGGAACGGCAGCGCGACGGCGCGATCGGCGATCTTTTCGGTGACAAGCAGATCGCCGCGGCGGTAGCCGAGATCGAAATAATGCCGCTGCAAGTGCAGCGGATGGCTGTAGGCGGCAGCCTCGACCTGCTCAACCCGGAGATCCTCGGCAATGGCGTCGCGGCTCGAGCGGGTGAAGCGCGTGCCGAGATGCACGAGATAGAGAAACCAGTTCACCTCGGTCACATCGGGCGCAATATAGGGCGGCTTGATGCCCTCGAACGACTGCACGTGCGTCGCGTAGAGCTGCTCGACCAGTCGGCGCCGCTCGATGATCTCGTCGATGCGCTTGAGCTGGGCGAGGCCAAGCGCGGCCGCGAGATCGCTGATCCCGGCCTGATAGGCAGCGGCCGAGCTCACCACGACCGAGGAGCGCTCGTTCAGCCGATGCGCGCGGTGACGGCGCAAGGCCACGGCGAGATCGATGTCGTCGGTGACGAGCATGCCGCCCTCGCCGCAGGTCAACAGCGAGGGCTGCGCAAAATCGAACACGGCGACGTCGCCGAAGCTGCCGACCAGCCTGTCCTTGTAGCGCGAGCCGATCGCCTCGGTGGAATCCTCCAGCAGGAGGACGCCGCGTCGCGCCGCGATGCCGCGCAGCTCCGACCAAGGCGCCGGATGGCCATTGGTGTTGGCGGCGAGGATGGCGCGCGTCCTCGGCGTGATCCGCTCTTCCACCTTGTGCGGCGCAAGCGTGCCGGACCAATAGTCGATATCGGCGAACACCGGCCTGGCGCCGGCGAGGCTGATCGCATGCGCGGTCTCGCGGAACGAATAGGACGAAGCGACGACCTCGTCGCCGGCACCAATGCCATACGCCTTCAGGGCGAGCAGAAGGCCGATGGTGCCGCTCGGTACCGCAACGGCATAGGCGCGGCCGACATAGGCGGCGAACGCCGCCTCGAATTCCTCCGCCAGCGGCCCGCTGGACAGCCGTGGCGAGCGCAAGGTGGCATCGACCGCCGCAATCTCCGCCAGCGTGATATCCGGGTCGGAGAGCGGAATGAAGTCGTGCCCGGTCTCGACGGAGACCTCGCCCGTTTCGGCCACGTCGTCATAAGCGAGAGCAGGCTCGGTCATGGCCCGGCCGCCCGCTTGGCGAGCACGATGCCGGTCGCACGTGCGGGATCGTCCGTGATCTGCGCACAATGATCGGCGCTGTCGAGCAGATGCAGTTCGAACGCGCCGCAGCTGCGGTACGGGGTCTCTGTCACGTCGGAGGCGTCGCAGCGGATCCAAGCAAGGTGGGGGAATTTCCGGCGCAGCTCGAGATAGACCTGGGTCGCCGCGTCGGGCGAGCCCAGCATCCGCTCGATCTCGGTCAGCTCTGTCGCCGCAAGCGCCATGTCTCCAACCTCCTGCTATTGCCAGAACACACGTTCGGGATCGGCATTCAGGACGTCCGTCGCCGATGCCAGCCGTTGATGCACGCCGTGCAGCTCCCAGGCGCCCGTCTTGTGGTCCTTGCGGAAGAGCTTCCAGCTCGCACCCGCCGCATCGTGATGCAGCAGCGCGACGTCGATGACACCGCCCTCGGCGTCGATGTTGCGCGAGCAGCAGGGGCTCTCCACCAGATAGCCGCCGGTCACGCCACTGACGATCGGCGAGACGTAGCGATAGCGCTTGCGCGACCCGAGCGCCCGCTCGATCCGCCTGCGATCGAGCTCGTTGGGATGCGCGGGCAGGCCTATGTCGGGCTGTCTGAGGACCGCGGCATTCATCGTGGCCATCCCTAGAGCGGACTGATTTCTTCTTCGAGGCAGCCGACCACCAGCCGCTCGCCGAACTCGACCAGGTAGATCGGCAGATTGGCGTCGGTGTGCCTGCCGACCTGGACGATTTCCCCGGTGCCGCCGACGCCGACGAGGAGGCCTTCGGCCGGCGCATCCGGAAACGAGCCGTCATTGTGCAGGTCCACCGCCGCCTTCACGCGCTGGCCCCATTGATATTTCGGCAATCTAGGTTCGATCATCATGACACGGTCTCCGGCAGTGGAATGTCCTCGACCGCATCGCGCGGATTGACGGGGTCGAGCTCCTTGCGCTTCATCCCGACGCGATTGCCGCTTTCGAGGAATTCGACGCCATAGATGTAGAATTGCTGGAGGAAGGTGCCGATCGAGACGACGTAACCGATCTCACCCTTCTTGGCGAGGATGTCGCCGATCTCCTTGCCGGCATAGGTGCCGTCGTTGCGGATGGTGCGCTTGGCCCGCACCTTCTCGCCGAAGCTGAAGAACGGCGGGGCGGTCAGCTCGACGACGTCGCTGTCACGGACGATGTTGCTCATAGGGAGGCTCCCGTTCCTCGCTCCAGCCGCACGGCGACCCGCGACCGCGCGACTTCGCGCACCAGCCCATCCTGGTCCTCGGCGAGTCCCATGAGCTCGCCGACGGCGGCGCGGCTTGCGACCTCGTAGCGGACGCGCCAATCCGGATCGCCGCGCATCAAGGCCAGCAGCTCCGGCGACAGGCGCTGTGCAACCTCGAGCCGCACCGCGGCGTCGCGGTCGCTGATCATGCCGAGCAGCCATTCGTCCGGAATGCGCCGGGCTACGACGCGGCGAACCTCCGCCTCCTCGTCGTCGATCATCCGGCCGAGCAGGAGCGGCGCCAGGCGGCGCGCGACGACGATGCGGACGTAGTAGTCCTGGTCGGAAGCCATCGGCAGCAGGTCGTCGCCGTCGATCAGGGTTGCAACCCGCATCCTCACCTCGCGATGCGGATCCTTGCGCAATTGCAGCACATAGCGTCGGGGCAGTCGGCGAACGGCATTCCAGCGTACCGTTTCGTCGGCATCGCCGAGCAGGGGCGGAAGCAGGAACAGGTTGGCGAATTTTGCGGCGATTGCGCGCACCTCGAAATGCGGATGACCGAGATAGCCGTCGGCAAGGCCCGGATTCCAGGTGAAGAAACGGTCGATGCGGCGCGCGTAACGATCGTTGACGCAGGCATGCCTGATCCGGCAGCCACCGGCGCCGTTGAGCGCCAGATGCGGGCAAGCCGCACAATCAACCTGACGTCCCAGCCAGTCGAGGGCCTCGTCGATGTCATCACTCATCGTCCTGCCCCATCCGCTCGAGCACGCCTAGCAGCACCTTGGCGCCGATCTTGTCGGTGGGATCGAGCTCCAGCAGCTTCTGGACCGCGAGCCGCCCCTCCTCTGTCTCGCCGAGGCGCATCTGCAGATAGGCATAGCCCTTCAGCGAGAACAGGAAGAAGCGCGGCAGAATGTTCTCGTAGCGGCCGAACTCGGCATCGCCAGTCCGCACGGAGCGCCAATCGGCGGGAAGATTGTTCTCCTGCGCCGCCTTGAGCAGGCAGCGACGGGCGACAGCGAGCGCCTCGGCGAGACGGCCCTTGTAGAAATAGAATCGATAGAGGCCGATCAGCACAGCGGCGTGGTCGGGCGCGAGCGCTTCGGCCTCACGCAGATGACGTTCCGCGATGTCGTCCAGGTGATAGGAAAGCCCAGCTTCCCACAAATGATGTTCCGCCTCGCTCGGCAGCCCGCGCCCGAGCAAGGCGCCGGTGACGAGCGCCTCGTTGATCTCGACCTGCGGACTGACAAACGTGTCGGGCATCATTGCCGCCTGTTCAGTGATGTCCGCAGGAGACCTGTTTGGGATCATGGAACACGAGCCCGGTCTGGGTTGCCGTGTCGGCGAAATCGATGGTCACGCCGTCGAGCAGCAGGCGGCTTTCGGCCGGCAGGAACAGCTTGACGCCGTCCCGCTCGACCACCGCGTCGCCGGCCTGCGGCTCAGCGCGCACACTGATGTCGGCGGCAAGGCCGGAGCAGCCGCCGGGGCTGACCGCGAGGCGGAAGCCGCTGCTCGCTCCGCCGTCGACGCGGAGCATCATGCGCATGAACTTCTGCGCCGCCGGTGTGATCGTGAAGTTCATTCCATCCCCCTCAAGCAGGCGCCTGGTAGCGCGGCAGTGACGTATCGATGACGCAGGTGTTGTCGACTGGGCACACCGCCACGCATTGCGGCTCGTCGAAATGGCCGAGACATTCGGTGCACTTCTTCGGGTCGATCACGAACGTTCCACCCTTCTCGCGGATGGCGACGTTCGGGCATTCCGGCTCGCAGGCCGAGCAGCTCGTGCACTGCGAAGCGATGATCTTGAACGGCATTAGTCTCTCCTCAAGCAGCCGAGATCAGCGCGCCCTGGCGGATGGCGGCATCGCCGCGCTCCACATGCTCGACTTCGCCGCTATTGACCTTGTCGAGATAGGCCTTGAACCAGGCGATCGCAGATTTCTCGATGAACTCATGGGCGTATTGGTCGACCGGCTCGATGCCGGCCTTGACCAGGTCGCCCTTCGGGCACCCGCCGATCTTGGCGACAAAGACCGCATGGCAGTCGTTGATGGCCCGGATGATGGTCTCCAAGCTGTCCTCCTCGCCATAGCCGCCCTGGCAGTAGAGATCGACACGGCGATGGCCGACGAATTTGGCGCCGGCGGTGGAGAGCTCGTAGACCTGGAATTCCTTGGCATGACCAAAGTGCTCGTTGATCAGGCCGGAGCCCTTGGTCGCGACCGCGGCGAGCACCTTGATGTCGCTGGACTTGCCTGCGAGCTCGGCAAGCTCCTCCTGCTTGGCGGCGACCTTGGCGATGCGTTCTTCCTCGACCTTCTCCTGATAGGCCTTGCGGGTGTCGGCGTCGTACTTCACCTCCATCGCCATAATCTTCTCGGTGGTGAACTCGGCGCTGCGGTCCTCGCCGAGCAGGCCGACCGCATCGGCGCGGCACTGCCGGCAATGCCGCATCATGTTCATCTCGCCCTCGCAGGAATCCTGCAGCGCCTTCAACTCCTGCGCGCTCGGGCCGCGCTGGCCGTTCAGGCCGAACACGGTGCCGTGCTCCGGCGCGGAGATCAGCGGCATGATGTTGTGCAGGAAGGCGCCGCGCGACTTCACGGCCTTGTTGACCTCGACCAGGTGCTGGTCGTTGATGCCGGGGATCATCACCGAGTTGACCTTGCAGAGGATGCCGCGCTCGGTGAGCATCTCCAGGCCCTGGAGCTGCCGGTCGGTCAGGATCTTGGCGGCTTCATAGCCGGTGTAGCGCTTGTGCTTGTAGAAGATCCAGGGATAGATCTTCGCGCCGATCTCGGGATCGACCATGTTGATGGTGATGGTGACGTGGTCGACATTATATTTCGCGATGGTGTCGACATGATCGGGAAGCATCAGGCCGTTGGTCGACAGGCAGAGCTTGATGTCCGGCGCCGTGTTGTAGATCAGCTCGAAGGTCTTGAATGTCTTTTCGGGGTTCGCCAGCGGATCGCCGGGGCCGGCGATGCCGAGCACGGTCATCTGCGGGATGGTGGAGGCGACGGCCAGCACCTTCTTGGCGGCCTGCTCGGGCGTCAGCTTCTCGCTGACCACGCCGGGGCGCGATTCGTTGGCGCAGTCGTATTTGCGATTGCAGTAGTTGCACTGGATGTTGCAGGCCGGCGCGACCGCGACGTGCATGCGTGCGTAATGATGATGCGCCTCTTCGCTGTAGCAGGGATGGTTCTTCACCTTCTCCCAGATCTCGGTCGGCAGATCGCCTTGCCCGGCCTGCGATCCGCAGCTCGCCTTGCCGCTTCCGCCCGTCGTGCCGCAGCCCTTGTGCTCCGCGATGGCCTGCATGATCTCGCCGACATTGCCGCCGTTGCTGCTCGCGTCGTGTTGCGCTGAAACGTCCATGTGCTCAGTTCTCCTTGCAGGCCGAACAGATTTGCGGCTCGGATTTCGAGAAGCGTCCTAAGAGCCGTTCTAGAAAGGTATTAGCAACCTGCATGCCAGCACCCCGCCTACGACTTTCTTCGCTTGCTTCAAGGGGTTAGCGCGTGCGTCGGGAAATGTCGGGTTGTCAACGCATGTTGCAAAGGTGACAGATGCGACGTCGCCGACAGAGAGCCTTGACCGCCGACAAAACGCGCGCCGCGCGAACGAGGTCCGCGCGGCGAGGTCAGTTCGACAGTACGACGAAGGTCAGCCCGCCAGCACGATCTCGATCGCGCGCGGAAGCGGGATGGCGAGCGGGGTCAGACCCTGGCTCACCAGAAAGCGCAGCTCGTTCTTCGAGAGCGCATCGGGCTCGACCACGACATAATGGGTGTCGGTCGAACGTTTCGACACCTGCCGCGCATAGGTGCGCAGGAGCTGGTCGTTGAAACGGCAGCCGAGGAACAGGAAGCTGCGGCCGGTGCGCCGCGCCTTCACCTCGTCCGGGATCGGCGTCTGGATGTCGATCTCGGTCAGCACTTCCACATAGTCGGCGTCGGAGATCAGGAAGTTCTTCGCCGGCGCGACGCTGCCGTGGGGCTTGTAGAGGATCGTGGTCCAGTCCTTGGCCCGGGCGCGGTCGACCTCCTGGCCGGTGGCATCGTAGAACCGGTACCAGCGGTCCTCGCCGATGCCGGCGCGGGTGATGCCCTGGATCTCACCCCAATCAACACGGCCCGCGAGCGCGCTCCGCATCGCACCGTCGTACCAGCTGTCGACGATCAGCGGCAGCGACATGGTGGCGAGATGGTGATGGAGCGCGGTCGGCGCGACCGGGGTTGCAAAAGCTTCCACCATCAGCGCTGTCACCGTGGCACGATGCCTGGTGCTCTCGATGTGCTGCGCCGAGGCCCAGGCATTGCCCCGGGCGCGGCGTGGCAGGGCGACCCTGGTGCCGAAAAAGGCCGCCAGCGCTTCCGGATTCATCGGCACGGCTGGCTCGCCGGGCTCGGCCACGCCAGGCCCGAGATAAGGAATGACATTGCCGCCACGCAGCCGCGAGACAACCTCGCTGAGAATGGCCTCGGCGTCCGCCGGCGCGGCGAAATCGATCTGCGGGACCGGAGCGTTCATCACTCGTCTCCCTCGCCGCCGCGCTTCCTGGCGTTGATGGTGATCGGCAGGCTGGTATCGGCGGCCATCTGCGGCAGATCGAGCACCCAGCCGTTGGCGATCTTGATCCAGCCGCCCCAAAGAGTCTCGTGCTCGGAGTCCACGATCGGCTCCTCGAGATCCTTCTTCGGCACGTAGATCGACAGGCCGGTCTCCGGCGAACGGCGAATCATGACTTTCATAGGCTCATCTCCGCAGGACGAGAGGTGTCGCTCGCGCGCCCTTGCCACGACGGAGACAATGCTCTCAGTTTCGATAGGATGTCCGGCAATGCGTGCAGGACACGGTCGATCTCGTCGCCGGTGGTCTCGCGCGACAAGGAAAAGCGGATCGCACCGCGCAACGACGCGGCCGGCACGTTCATCGCACGCAGTACATGCGAGGGCTCCATCGATCCGGAGGCGCAGGCCGATCCCAGCGAAGCGGCAATGCCGGCGCGGTTCAGATGATGGATGATCGCTTCGCCCTCGACATGCTCGAAGGCGATGTTCGAGGTGTTCGGCAGTCGGCTCTTGACGTCGCCCAGCACCATGCAGTGGCCGAGCCGCAGGATGCCCTGCTCCATCCGGTCGCGCAGGGCGGCGATCTCCGCCCGCTCCCGGTCGAGCTGCGCGGCCGCAAGCTCGGCTGCCTTGCCAAGACCAACGATGCCGGGAACGTTCTCGGTGCCGGCGCGGCGGCGACGTTCCTGAGGACCACCCAGGATCAGCGGCTTGAATTTCGTTCCCTTGCGCACATAGAGCGCGCCGATGCCCTTGGGACCATGCAGCTTGTGGCCGGACAGCGAGAGCATGTCGATCTCGCTCGCCTTGAGATCGATCGGAAGCCGACCGACGGCCTGCACCGCGTCGGTGTGAAACAGCGCGCCGGCCGAGCGCGCCATCTTGGCCAGGAACTCGACCGGGAAGACCGTGCCGGTCTCGTTGTTCGCCCACATCACGGACGCGATCGCGGTGCGTGGTCCGAGCGCGCGCCTATAAGCGTCGATATCGAGGCGTCCACGCGTATCCACGGCAATGAGATGGCTCTTGATGCCGCGGCGGCCGAGTTCCTCGATCAACGACAGCACGGCGGGATGCTCGACCGCGGTGGTGACGATCTCGTCCCGGCCGTCCTGCACGGCAAGCGCCGACAGGATCGCCGCATTGTCCGACTCGGTACCACCCGAAGTGAAGACGATCTCGTGGTCGAAGGCGGCGCCGATCAGCGCCTGCACGCTACGGCGCGCCTCCTTCACCGCCCCGGCGACGTCGCTGCCGAAGGCGTGAGCTGAAGATGCGTTGCCGAACTGGTCGGAGAAGAACGGCAGCATCGCCGCGACGACGGAAGGGTCCGTGCGGGTCGTCGCGTTGTTGTCGAGGTAGATCGGCCGCACGGAACCCCTCTCCTCAATGGCGCGCTTTGGCCGCTCCGGCGACGGGAATCAGGCGAACGAACTCGCCGAGCCGTTCGATCAGCCGGGCCTGAATACCCTCGAGGGTCGCGCTTGCCAGCTTGCAGAACACACAGGCCCCGGTGAGCCTGACCATGATCTTGTTGCCATCGATCTCGAGCAGCTCGCAATCGCCGCCGTCGCGCTTCAGATTGGGCCGGATCTCGTCGAGCACGGCGCGAACGATGCGTTCGCGCTCGCTGGGCTCAGCGGCCGGCAACTGCTTATTGTGTTCGGATTCGACGAGCATTTCACATTCTCTTTCTTGCTCTTCTTTCAGATCGACGACGAGCGCCGTTCAGCTGAACGACTTGCCGCAAGAGCAGCTCGACTTGGCGTTTGGATTGTCGAAGGTGAAGCCGGAGCCCTCCAGCGCCACGACGAAGTCGATCGTGGTGCCGTTGAGATGCTCGTGGCTCTGGTTGTCCACGAACACCTTCACGCCGCCGCGCTCGATCACGGTGTCGTCGGGCTTGGCTTCTTCAGCGAGGCCCATCATGTATTTGAAGCCGGCGCAGCCGCCGGTTTCGACCATGATACGCAGGCCGCTCGCCGGCTGCGCCGCCGAGGAGATCGCGGTCTTCACCGCATTCACCGCGCTGTCCGTCAGGTTGATCATCGCTCGCCCTCGCTATCTGGGTCTGTTGCAATGAGGGATCGCAAGTCTCGTGCCAGAGCGCATACGTCTGAAATTGCTGCATTTTCGTTCCACCACCGGGCTGTTGCCTTTACGACGCTTGTCGGGTTTGCGACAGGGGGCGGTCGCGGCGCTTGGACACGTGGAATGGCAACGCCATACCGGGCGACGTGCAGCGGTCGCGCCGAGCCATCCGGATTCCCGCTGCATTCGAACTTTCGGCGGATACGCAGGCAGGCGGCAAACTCCTTGCATAAGGGCGATCGAGACCTTCGCGCCGGCCACACGGCCGCGCGGCAGATGAGACAAGGAGACATTCATGACGTCGATCGACAACACCGCCCTTGGCCGCCTGGACAAGGAAGGCCGGCTCCTGAACGCGGTGCTGAAGGGCGACACGACCAAGCCCGGCCGCTTCGGCTTTCGCGGCGACATCGCGCTGAAGTTCCAGGCCCAGGTCGCCGACGAGAAGCGTCCGCCGGATTATTCGATCGAGCAGGTGCTGACCGTGGCGCAGGAGGGCGAAGAGACCATCCCGGTGCTCGCCGGCTACCTGCATTCCTATGCCTATCTCGCCGACGTCGCCAAGGTGCTGGACGGCGCGTTGAGCCCGAAGGGCAGCTACTTCATGTTCTGCAACAACATCGACCTGCTCGCGAAGTACCGCACCAGGATCGGGGACATCGAATTCCGCATCCTGCCGTGCGACGAATCGACGGTGTGGAAGGAGATGATGGACCTCGCCGGCGTCGACAAGAACGACATCAAGAAGCTCGATACCGCGGGCAAGCTCGACTATTTGCTCGATGCCGCCAGGGAGCTCAACGGCTCCTATACCGAGATCTCGTTCGAGGACGCCGTTGCGAAGATGGAGCCGGTGAAGAACCGCAACGAGAACCGCCCGGTCTGACGCATCGTCGTCAGACCTCTTCCTCGCAGGGCCTCTCGTCGTCCTCCACCAGCGCCACACCGGTCGCGCAGATATCGCCGTCGAGCACGGCGAGCGCGATCGGCGTCAGGCTCTCGCCCTTGCATGGCCCGTTCACGCAATTGCCGGTGCCGAGTTCGAAGGTCGCACCGTGCTTGCCGCACATCAGCTTGGTGCCGTTCCCGTCCAGGAACTGGTTGCGCTCCCAGTCCAGGTTCACCCCATTGTGCGGGCAGCGGTTGAGATAGCCGAACACCTGCTTGCCCCAGCGCACGATCACGATCGGCCACGGCCGCGGCGTTCCGTCTTCGCCGACGATCATGAGATGAAAGCCGATCGCCCTCTGGCTCGGGATGTCGTTGAAGGCGCAGATCGCATAGGCGGTATTCTGGTCCATGCTGTCCTCGTTCGCGGTCGGATCGCTCGAACGGTGCAAGAATCGCGCTAGGTTAGGGGGACGTCAGGTCAGGAATCCGACACACGACAGCGTCGTCACTCGCCTGGTTCAGCATGTGGGGCCAGTTCCACGCCGATTCTCCCGGTTTTGGCGACGTCGTAGCTCTCGGGACACTCCCGCGAGGTGGCATGGAAATTGATGCTGTTCAGTCAGGCCCCCTTGGCATGGAGAATGACATGAACGTCGCGTCTGAATTCGCCGCCTGCTCGGAAGACGAGATCAAGGCGCTGCTCGATGGCGGCACGCTGACCGTCTATTCGGTGGCGCGCCCGATCACCGCCGATCGCCCTGTCGACCGCAGCGCCGTCCTCGCCACGTTCAAGTTCGCGACCCCGGCGTTCAGCGGCGACGCCGGCGTCAACCTCGCGGCCAACCCGGTGCCGGCAGGCAGTGTCGGCACACCGGGCTTTGCCCGCGCCTGCAAGGCCGACGGGACCGTCATTGCGGACTTCTCCGCCGGTCCCGGCCTGCGCGAGATCAAGTTCGCCGAGGTCTCCTGCTCGCAAGGCGCGCCGGTGAAGATCACCGCGTTCAAGTTCATCGCCGAAGGCGGCTGGCCGGAACGCCCGGACTATTACGACGCCCATCCCCGCCCCGGCTTTGCCATGCCGCTGGTGCCGTGATGGCGATCCTGGTCAAGACCACGCAGGACGGCCGCAAGCTCGAGGTCGTCGGACTCGCGATCACGCTCGGCGGCAAGCTCGAGGCGAACGAGTTGGTCGAAGTGAAGGATCACCCCTATCGCCGCGCGATCCGTGCCGCCGCGCCGGAGGCGACCCACATGGCTGGCCGCGTGCCCCTGACGCGCGAGGAAGCCGAGATTGTGCTCGCCGCATTCAGGCAGGCGGAAGCCGACATGCTCGCCAATCCCGTCGCCATCCACGAGCGCTTCCGCATCGCCGCGATGATGAAGTCGCGCGAACAGGGGATCGAGTAAGGCGGATCGGCGTCGCTCGCGCGTCAGTTCAACGCGTGCCGGCGCCGGCGATAACTGCCGGCTTCGCCGACCTCGAACATGGCCCCGATCCCGGGATGGCTAACCGGCTCGCCGGAATCATCGGGCTCGAGGTCGCGTTCCGCGATACAGGCCACGTAGGGGATTTCATCGTCCTCTGCGAACAGCCGGTAGACCAGACCCGTCGTCGCCCCGTCGGGCTCCGGTTCGCCATCCATGCCGGCGAACGATGTGTCGACATCGAAGATGACGCCCCGCATTGCGTAGAGACGATGACGGATCACCTGGCCGATATTGTACCTGGCGAACCTCGTCTTGCTCATCGCTGGGTCCGGCACGGCGTTCAAGCCGCCGCGGGGGCGTGGGTCTGGCAGTTGGTCGGACAGACTCGCGCGCAGGCGCCGCAGCCGATGCAGGCGCCGTCGTCGTTCATCACCATCACCTTCTTCTCGACCTCGTCATCGTCGTCATCGAGGTCGATCATCTCGCCGTCCTCGTTGATGCCTTTCAGCGTCATGACCTCGCGGCCGCAGACCTTGTAGCAGCGGCCACAGCCGATGCACTTCTGGGCATCGATCGACACCAGATAGTCCGGCTTCCAGTCGCGGCCGTCACGGGTTGCGTAGGACATGGGCGGGATCCGGTTATGCCTTTTCCAACGTCTTGAGATCTTCGCGCTTGCGCTCGAGCTCAGCGAAGGCATCATGCGCCTTCTGGGCCACGCTCAGGATCGAGGTCCAGTTGATCGGAAGCTCCTCCGAAAGATCGTGGAGATCCATCTTGGCTTGCGTCGCCTTGGCCGAGAGCTTCTTGATTTCGGCCTTCAGGGTTTCGAGATCGCTCATGCTCAAGCCTCAGTAATTCGCCACATCGGGAAATTTGCGGATCATCTCGACCGCGCCTGCGACATGCTTGTCACCTTCGGCCGCAAGCTTGGCGAGATTGTCGAAGCCAAACCGGTGCACGTCGCGCAGCTGCTTGTTGACGACGATGAGCCGGCCGCCGATCAGCACCATCCGGCCGAAGCCTTCATGGTGCATCTTCAGCATCGGCGAGATCATCACGCCGGTCGCTTTCTCGATCGACAGCGCGACCGCGTTGAAGAACAGCTCCATGCGCCAGATCGTGTCCGGGTCAGGATCGCCGACGATCGGCAGCGCGCGGCGCTTCTCCTTGTCGAGGATGTAGGGCTCGAGCAGGTCGAGATCCTTCTTGCCCTCCCAGGCGCCATGGGTGTCCTGGGCCCGCCAGATCTTGACGAGCTCCTTGACGAACGGCGCCTCGGCCGCGTTGTCGGGTTGGATCAGTTGAGCCGCTTCAGTCATGGCGGTTCCCTTCAGTCCTCGAAATCAAAGCTGCGTTCCTGTCCCTTGGCGAGCACCTTGCGCAGCCACGGCGGCGGCGAACCCTTCAGCACGTCCTCGAGCTTGACGCAGAGATCGTCGATCGCCTCGGGCTGCGTCACCTTCATCGGGTGGATGTTGTTGGCGACGACCCGCGCCGCGCCCGAGCCGCCGATCGCGGCAACGTAGAGGATCGTACAATCCTTGATCGCCTCGATCTTCGGCGCCAGCTTGTCCTCGTTGCCGTCCTCCTTGAGGTCACCGTCGAACTGGATGGCCTCGACGAAGCGATGGCCGTCCGGATTGACGTCGTAGATGGCGATGTTCTTGGCCCAGCCGAAATGCGCATCGACGCGCTTGAGATCCTGGGTGGCAAAGGCGACTTTCATCGATCTGGTCCCTCTTGTTGCATCAGTGCAGTTGCGGCGGGACGACCTGGAGGCCGCTGTCCGTGGTCCGCCAGGTATCGGGCGTCGGCTGATGGTTGGCCTCGCGATCGGCGATGACGAGATTGGCGAGATCGAAGACCAGATCGCGCGTGCCGCGGTAGCCCACCGACAGCTGGTGTCCGGCGCCGAGACGGTCGAACATCGGAAAGCCCGCGCGGTAGAACGGGATCTTCAGGCGCGAGGCCGCCTGACGACCGTGGGAATGGGTAATGAGGAGATCACAGTCGCGCGCCTTGGCAAGCTCTTCCAGGTCTTCGAGATCGCCGATCAGGACCTCCTGCGTCTTGATGCGCTCGAGCACCGGCGAGGCGGTCGTAGTCACCGCGGCTGCGACTTCGGCGCCCATCTCATGCAGCATGCTGGACAGATCGAACAGCAGATCCGGCTCGGCGCCGATCGCGAGCTTGCGACCGCCGATGTGGAAGTGCGTATCCAGCATCGCGTCCGCGAGCTGGCCGCGCTGCCGGCGGTACTTCGCCGGCACCGGCCGGCCGCTGATCTCGCTGAGGAATGCGACGAATTCGTCGTTTGGGGCGAGGCCGCAGAGCCGCTCGAACAAGCGGAACGGTACGCCCGACCTCTGCTGCATGGCTTCCGCCGCGCGCTTCATCTGCGCGCCGATCGCGATAGTCCAGGCCGCCTGCCCCATGGTCGCGATCTCGTCGACCCCGATGCCGCCGATCGTGGTCGGCGTGAATTCATCGGGGATGTGGCCGTCGAGGGAGCCGGCAAGGTCCGGCAGGAAGGACGGCTTGAGCCCGAAATCCTCGATGATCGTGCGCAGCTCGTCGAGATCTCCCGGCGTGAGGTGACAGCCCGGCAGGACGTTCACGCGCGCCGCATCGCGCGCGGCCCCGGCCTCGACCGGATCGACCAGCACCTCGACCATGCGCGCGACGGTCTTTTCCCAGCCGTCCTGGAAGGCGTCCTTGAAATCGGGCGTGGACACATAGACCAGCGGGAATTTTTCAAGCTGCGGATGCTTCTGCCGGATCAGGCGAATGAAACCCTCGACGTCGTCGCCCTTGGTCTCGGTGACGCCGGTCGAATTGATGCCGATGATCTCCGGCTTGGTTCGATTGTAGATGTTGAGGATGGCCTGCTCGACGTTCTCATAGCCGCCGAGCACGGTTGCGACCTCGCTCATCGCGGTGGTTTGCATCGGCACGGCTTCCTTGAAATGCCGCACGAACAGCGTCAGCCCGAACGAGGTGCAGCCCTGCGAGCCGTGCAGCAGCGGCATCGCCCCGCGCAGGCCCATGAAGGCGAAGGAGCCGCCGATCGGCTGGCTCATCTTGAGCGGATTGACCGAGCAGGCCTTCTTGGAGGTGGTGACGATGGCCATCGGCTGCGCCCTACTCCGCCGCCTGGAGCATCGGCGTGGGCTGAGCGGCGAGGATGTCCTCGATCCGTCCCTTGCAGGCCCCGCAGCCGCCTGAGGCGTTGGTGTGCTCCTTCACGCCGTCGACCGAGGAGAGGCCGTGGGCCGCGATCGCATCCTCGATTGTCCCGAGGTCGACGGTCTTGCAGTGGCAGATCTTCTTGGCTCGCCGGGCCGCCTCCGCTAGCACCGGATCCGCGGCGATTTCGGCAGCCTGCGCATCCATTTGCTCCATCGCCTTGGTCTGCCAGTTGACGCCGGCATCGTCCCATGGCGCCGGCTTGCGGAGCTGCGCCCACATCGGGTTGTAGAGCGCCTTCTCGATCTGCTCCATCAGCGTGACCATGCCGATATAGCCCATATAGGCATGGCTGCGCTCCTGGTTGATGTCGAGCCAGGGCATCGCCGCCTTCAGCGCGACGAACTGCGACTTGCCGCCTGACAACATGATGTCGGCGCGCGCGTCCTTCAGCATCTTGTACATTTCGCGCGGCGTCATGTCCTCGATCATGTGCGCGTCCTGGCCCATCAGCTCCTTGATCCGCTCCTTGTCCTCCTTGGTGGACTTCTTCACGGAGGTGCCGACGATCTCGAGGCCCGCCTCCTGGAGTGCCGCCACCACGGACCACGACTTCACCCCGCCGGTGATCAGCAGCACCTTCTTGTCCTTGAAGCGCGGCTTGAAGCGCTCGATCGCGGCCCAGGCCTTGGCTTCCTCCCGCGCAATCACCGCTTCGGTGCGGTCCATCAGCTCGGCCGGCGCGCCGCGCTCGATCAGCAGGCGGGCGATCTCGCGTAGGGAATCGCTGGAATCCTGGATCCCGTAGAACGAGCCCTCGAAGTAGGGAATGCCGTAGCGTTCCTCCATCTTGCGGGCGACGTTGATCATCGCCTTGGAGCACACCATCATGGCGGCCCTGGCCCGATGCGAGTAGGCCAACTCGCGGTATTTTCCGTCGCCGGAGATGCAGGAGAGGATGCGGATGCCGAGCTCGTCCAGCAGCGGCTTGACTTGCCAGAACTCGCCGGACAGGTTGTACTCGCCGATGATGTTGATGTCGTAGGGCGTGGTGTAATCAGGCTCCTCGGTGCCGATGACGTGCTCCAGCAGCGCCTCGCCGGCCAGCTTGTTGCCGAGGTTCTTCGGGCCGACGAAGCCGGGCGAATTGACGGGGATGACCGGCTTGCCGAACTTCGTGGCCGCAGCCTTGCAGACCGCGTTGATGTCGTCGCCGATCATGGCGGGAACGCAGGTCTGATAGACGAAGATCGCCGGCGGATCGTACTTCTCGATGACCTCCTTGATCGCCTTGTAGAGCCGCTTCTCGCCGCCAAACACGATATCGGTCTCGTTCATGTCGGTGGTGAAGCTGCGCCGCCAGAGGTCGGAGCCGGACGACGCGCTGCCGCGATTGTCCCAGGAATTGCCCTCGCACGCGATCGGGCCATGGACGAGATGCGCGACGTCGGTGAACGGCTGCAGCGCGATCTTGGCGCCGTCGAAGGCGCAGCCGCCGGCGGCCCCGCCCGGCTGCAACTGCTTGGTGCAGCCCTTCTTGCGTTCGGCCTCCGTCTTGTTGGCGTTCTTGCCGCAACCCGGCTCGTTGAAGACGTCCTGGATGGTGGCCGACAGCGAGCTCATGCGTCTCTCCTATTCCCTGACCCGCTGCGCGAGCTTGCCGCCCCGCAGTCTCGATCGCTCTGGCTAGACTGGTGGTCTGCCGCCGCCCCATCGGGCGGCGGCAGCTCTCATCGACGTCAGCGGATGATATCGAAGCTGTAGTCGGTCTTGGCGGGGACGTTGGTGTTCTTGTCGATCTCGTCGAAGATCTTGTCGAGGATCTTCACCAGCACGTTCATGCCGCCCTGATAGCCCCACACCGGATAGCGATGGTGATGGTGGCGATCGAACACCGGGAAGCCGATGCGGATCAGCGGCGTGCCGGTGTCACGCTCCAGATACTTGCCGTAGGTGTTGCCGATCAGGAAATCGACCGGCTCGGTGAACAGCAGCGAGCGCATGTGCCAGAGATCCTTGCCCGGATAGGCATGGCAGTTCTTGCCGAACGGCGAGCTGGCGAACAGCGCCTGCATCTTTTCGGCCCAGGCCTTGTTGCCGTTGGTCGAGAGCACGTGGGTGGGCTCGGCGCCGAGCTCGAGCAGGAAGGCCGCGAGCCCGTAGCAGAGGTCCGGATCGCCGTAGATCGCGAACTTCTTGCCATGGATATGCGCGCTCGAGTCCGCCATCGCGTCGACCAGGCGGCCGCGCTCCTGCTCCAGGGCCTTCGCGATCGGCTTGCCGGTGATGCGCGACAGCGTCATCAGGAAGTCGTCGGTGGCGCTGACGCCCACCGGGTGATTGAAGGCCGCGACTTCGTGCCCGTGCCCCGCGATGAAGGGCAGCGTCTTCTCGGTGCAGTATTGCTGCATCGAGATGGTCGCCTTGGCATGGATCGCGTTTGCCGCGTCCTCCAGCGTGGTGCCGCCATCATACATGCGGAACTCGCCGTCGGTCGGGGTATCGAACACATCGCTGTTGTCGGCGAGGATCGTGTACTCGATCCCCATCAGTTCGAAGATGCGCTTGATCTCGCGGATGTTGCCGACGGTGTAGCCGTCGAAACCGCCGATGAAGTTGATCCTGCCGTTCTCCTTGCGCTCGAGCTTCGGCGCGCTGCCGGCCTTGCCGTCCCAGAAATGCTCCAGGATGCCCTTGAGCGCGTTGTCGTAACCCGTCACGTGGCTGCCGACGAAGGCCGGCGTATGGGCGAAGGGCACGTCGTACTCGGCCGGCACCGAGCCCTTCTCCTTGGCCGTCTTGATGAAGGCGTTGAGGTCGTCGCCGATCACTTCCGCCATGCAGGTGGTCGAGACCGCAATCATCTTCGGCTTGTACATGTTGTAGGTGTTGGCGAGGCCATCGATCATGTTGTTCAGGCCGCCGAACACCGCCGCATCCTCCGTCATCGAGGAGGAGACGCAGGAACTCGGCTCCTTGAAGTGGCGCGACAGATGGCTGCGGTAATAGGCGACGCAGCCCTGCGAGCCGTGCACGAAGGGCAGCGTGCCCTCGAAGCCGACCGCGACGAATACCGCGCCGAGCGGCTGGCAGGCCTTGGCGGGATTGACGGTGAGGGCTTCGCGAGCGAAGTTCTTCTCGCGATATTCGGGCGTCTTGGCCCATTCGCGGATACGCTCGACCTCCGCCGGATCATGCGGGTTCTCGAATAGCGCTTTCTTGTTCGCCAGCATCTGCTGGTATTCCGGACCTCGGAACAGCTCGAAGTGATCGAGCACGTGTTCGGCATTCTGTGTCATCGCGGCACCTTGGTTGGATTCGTGTTCGATCGCCTGTCCCGGCTCCTCCCTGAACGGGAGGAGCCGGCGCTTACCGTCATTCCGCCGCCATCAGGCTCGGCCGCGGGGCATCCTTCCAGGGTGCCTTGGTCTTTTTCCAGATCGGGGAGTTGATCGCCATGTCCATGTCGCGGGCGAAGATCGCGAAGCCGTCATAGCCGTGATAGGGACCGGAATAGTCCCAGGAGTGCATCTGCCGGAACGGCACGCCCATCTTCTGGAAGACGTACTTCTCCTTGATGCCGGAGCCGACGAGATCCGGCTGGATCTTCTCGACGAAGCGCTCGAACTCGTAGCCGGTGACGTCGTCATAGATCAGCGTACCGTCCTTGACGTAATGCTGGGCCGTGCGCTGGTAGTCGTCATTGTGACCGAACTCGTAGCCGGTGCCGACCACCTCCATGCCGAGGTCCTCATAGGCGCCAATCACGTGGCGGGGGCGCAAGCCGCCGACGAACAGCATCACAGTCTTGCCTTCCAGGCGCGGGCGGTACTTGGCGATCACCGCATCCATCAGAGGCTGGTACTTCGCGATCACGCGCTCGGCGCCTTCCTTGATCTTGTCGTCGAAGAAGCTGGCGATCTTGCGCAGCGATTCCGCGATCTTGGAGGGCCCGAAGAAATTGTACTCGCACCAGGGAATGCCGAACTTCTCCTCCATGTGACGGGAGATGTAGTTCATCGAGCGGTAGCAGTGCAGGACGTTGAGCTTCGCCTTCGGCGTCGCTTCCAGCTCCGCGAGGCTGCCGTCGCCCGACCATTGCGCAATCACGCGCAGGCCCATCTCCTCGAGCAGGATACGCGAGGACCAGGCGTCGCCGCCGATGTTGTAGTCGCCGATGATCGCGACGTCATAGGGCGTCGCCTCGAAGGCCGGCTTCGCCTCCGGAGAGACCTTGTCGAATATCCAGTCCCGCACCGCGTCGTTGGCGATGTGGTGGCCGAGCGACTGCGAGACCCCGCGAAAACCTTCGCAGCGCACCGGGACGATGGTCTTGCCGTCATACTCCTTGGACTTCACTTTCGAGACGGCCTCGATGTCGTCGCCGATCAGGCCGATCGGGCATTCCGACTGGATGGTGATGCCGTGGTTGAGCGGAAACAGCTCCTGGATCTCGTCGATGATCTTGGCGAGCTTCTTGTCGCCACCGAACACGATGTCCTTCTCCTGGAAGTCGGAGGTGAACTGCATGGTGACGAAGGTGTCGATGCCGGTCGTTCCGATGTAGTAATTGCGTCGCGCCGCCCAGGAATACTGCCCGCAGCCGACCGGGCCGTGGCTGATGTGGATCATGTCCTTGATCGGGCCCCACACCACGCCCTTGGAGCCGGCATAGGCGCAGCCGCGAATGGTCATCACGCCGGGGATGGACTTCAGGTTCGACTTGACGCCGCAATCGGACTTGCCGGCTTCGTGCACATTGAGGTGCTTGGCGCGGCGCTTTGCGGTCTTCTCCGGATAGACCTTCAAGACTTCGTCGATCAGTTGCTTGTTGCGGGCCTTGATCTCGGCGACGCTCTCTGTGGTTGCTAGGCTCATGCGAGTATCCCTCGGTTATCCCTGTGTGACGATCGGACGCCTCAACCGGCGCGCCGCGCTCGCGATCTCTTCCGCGAGGTCGCCTTGCACAAGGACTTTTGCAACGAGTGTGCCAGCACATACCGACGACAAAAAGTGAAGCGATTGGAGACAGATAGCTTCGAAGCTCGCGTTTGTTGCAAACCCGACATCGCATCATGTCGACATGTGCGTGCGCGGAGGGCTGTTCGAAACAAAACAATGCGTGTCGTCGCCAGACGGCATCGGCTATGCATTTTCCTGCAGGGAAGCGTCGATCCGCGCTGCGGTATGGGGCTTGCTTGACGCGTCTCATCAATGCATCGAGGCGATCATGCAGCTTGAAACGAACTCTCGGCCAACGCCGATCGACGACATCATCGAGAACTTCTCGCTCCTCGAAGAGTGGGACGACCGCTACCGCTACGTCATCGAACTGGGCCGCATGCTGACGCCCTTTCCGGAGGAGCAGCGAACCGACGCCAACAAGGTGCAGGGCTGCGTCAGCCAGGTCTGGCTTGCGACCACGATCGAGCACCGCGACGGGCGGCCTTTCCTCACCTTCGCCGGCGATAGCGACGCTCACATCGTCCGCGGCCTGGTCGCGATCCTGATCGCGCTTCTGTCGGGACGACCGGCCGCGGAGATCTCGGGCGAGAATCCCCTCGCCTTGTTCGAGCGGCTCGGGCTCGGCGAGCATCTGACACCACAGCGCTCGAATGGATTCCGGTCGATGGTAGCGCGTACGCGTGCGGATGCGGCGGCCGCACTCGCGGAAGCCGTATGACGCCTGGAGAACGTCAGGTGACGTCGAACGCGGTTCCCACCCGCATCATCTCGTGGTCCGCCATGATGACGAACACCGACCGGGCCGTGAATTCGACCGTGTAGTAGACCTCGCCGAGAAAGCGCCAGCTCTCGCGCACAACGCCGGCATCGCCGGGGTGCACGAGCGGCTCGCCGACATCCTTGTGCGGATACGTGCCGTCGTTCCTGATCAGTGCCGCGGCGCGGATCGGTTCACCGACCGAATACTCGCCGGTGAAGCGCCGCTCCATGTTCCGCACCGTTCGGCGACGATGGGCATCGCAGACGATGCGGGCAACTGGCCGCGGCTTGACGGGACGTGGCCTGGTGGCGATCCGTTCGCTCATGAGAGCAGCTCCTGGGCCCTGGTCAGGGCCGCGGCCAGCGCGTCGACCTCCTCTGAGGTGTTGTAGAGCGCGAACGACGCGCGGCAGGTGGCGGTCACGCCGAAGCGGTCGAGCAGCGGCATCGCGCAATGGGTTCCGGCGCGAACCGCCACACCGGAGCGATCGATCACGGTCGCAAGGTCGTGGGCGTGGGCGCTCTTCATCTCGAACGACACGATGGCGCCCTTGTCGGCGGCGGTTCCGATGATGCGCAGCGAATTGATCCCACGCAGACGTTCCTCGGCATAGGCCAGCAGGCTCCTCTCGTGCCTGCGGATCCGCTCCTTGCCGATCGATTCGATATAGTCGATGGCGGCACCGAGGCCGATGGCCTGCACGATCGGCGGCGTGCCGGCCTCGAAGCGATGCGGCGGCTCGCCATAGGTGACTGTGTCGCGCGAGACTTCGCGGATCATCTCGCCGCCACCGTTGAAGGGCGGCATGGCCGCGAGGTGCTCGTACTTGCCGTAGAGTGCGCCGATTCCGGTCGGCCCGTACAGCTTGTGCCCGGTGATGACGTAGAAGTCGCAGCCAATGTCGCGCACATCGACATCCATGTGGACCGCGCCTTGCGAACCGTCGACCAGGACGGGAATCCCGCGGGCATGCGCCAGCCGTACGACCTCCTTGACCGGAACGACACTGCCCAGCACGTTCGACATCTGGGTGATTGCAACCAGCTTGGTCTTCGTGTTCAAGAGCTTCTCGAACTCGTCGATCAGGAAATTGCCCTCGTCGTCGACCGGCGCCCATCTGATCACCGCACCGTGCCGTTCCCTGAGGAAGTGCCACGGCACGATGTTGGCGTGGTGCTCCATGATCGAGAGTACGATCTCGTCGCCTTCGCCGATCCTTTCGCGACCGAACGTCTGGGCCACCAGGTTGATCGCCTCCGTGGCCCCGCGGGTAAAGACGATCTCCTCGCGCCGCTCTGCATTGAGAAAACGGGCAATCCTATCGCGCGCGCCCTCATAAGCTTCGGTGGCGGCATTGGCGAGGTAATGCAGGCCACGGTGCACGTTGGCGTATTCGCTGGTGTAGGCCTGCGTCAGCCGGTCAAGCACGGCATTTGGCTTCTGGGCCGAGGCGGCATTGTCCAGATAGACCAGCTTCTTGCCATACACCTGCGTCGACAGGATTGGAAAGTCCTGGCGGACGCGATTGACGTCGTAACTTCCGTTGGCGACCGCCGGATGCATGGAACTAATCCCGTTCCTTGAGCCAGTTGAGCATCACCTGCGTCAATGCCTCACGCAGATCGTCGCGCGCGACGGCGTCGATCACCTCGCCGACGAAGGCCTGGATCAGCAGCGCCTCGGCTTCCTTTTCCGGAATGCCGCGTGCCATCAGATAAAACTTCAACTGATCGTCCAGCGCGCCGGTGGTGGTGCCGTGTCCGCACTGAACGTCGTCGGCGAAAATCTCGAGCTCCGGCTTGCAATTGGCGACGGCCTCGTCCGACAGGAGCAGCGCCCTCGCCATCATCCTGGCGTCGGTCTGCTGCGCGCCGGGCTGCACCGTGATCCTGCCCTGGAACACGGCCCGGGCCTCATCGTCCACGACCGCCTTGAAGACTTCCCGGCTCTGCGAACCAGCGGCGACATGGTCGACGACGAGCGTGGTGTCTGCGTGTTGGCGGCCGGCCAGAAGGCTTCCCTGATACACATCGGCGATGGCACCCTCGCCCGCCAGCTTCACAAAGAGCTGATTGCGCACCACGGCACCACCGATGGTGAAGCCGAAATCGCGATAGCTCGCGCCCGCCCCGGTCGAGGCCTCGAGCGTTGAGATGTGCAGCGCGGCTGCGCCTTCGCCGGTGATCTTGACGTGGTCCAGACGGGCCCTGTCTCCGACATCCACCTGCAAGGCCACATTGACCTGGTAGTCTGACTGGTCCGGACCCTCATGGGTCTCGACGAGCGTGAGGACCGCACCGCTGCCGAGTTCCAGCCGCGATCGCGTGAACGTCGCGGCGGGCGTACCGCCTGTGGTCACGAAGACGAGATGGATCGGCCGCTCCACGACGACACCCGGGGCGACCGTGATCATGACACCGTCGGCGGCGAGTGCGGTGTTGAGCGCGGCGACCGGATCACCTCCGGCCATGTCGAGCGGCAGAACCATTTCGTCCGCCCCCAGCGCCTCGACCGTCGCGCGAACGACGACGCCGGGTTCGAGCCCGGCGAGATCGGAGAGTTCGGGCGCGAAGGCGCCGTCGACGATCAGCAGCCGCCGGAGGCCGAGGCCCGCGAAGACCGCACCCGCCTCGCGAGCGACACTCCTGGCTGCCGCATCGGAGCGCGGAGCCAGCGGCTTGGCATCACGCAGCAGGCGCCGCAGGTCGGTATACCTCCAGGCCTCGGTGCGGGAATGCGGCAGGCCTTGCGCCGCGAAGCGGTCGAAGGCATCGCGCCGGACCGCCTCGATCTTGTCCCCGCCGGGCAGACTCTCGCGCGCGGCCGCGAACAGATCGGCGAACCCGATCTCGGCAGCGGTCTTGACGGAACGGACCTCGGCATTCATGGGATCACGCCGCCTCGCTCTGATACTGCGCGTAGCCCGTCGCCTCCAGTTCGAGCGCGAGATCCTTGCCGCCGGTCTTGACGATGCGGCCCGCAGCCAGCACATGCACGACGTCGGGCACGATGTAGTCGAGCAGCCGCTGATAGTGCGTGATCACGATCATGCCGCGGTCGGCCGCACGCAGGCGATTGACGCCGTCGGCGACGATGCGTAGCGCATCGATGTCGAGGCCGGAATCGGTCTCGTCCAGCACGCACAGCTTGGGCTCCAGCAGCGCCATCTGAAGCGTCTCGTTGCGCTTCTTCTCGCCGCCGGAGAAACCGACATTGAGCGGCCGCTTCAGCATCTCAGGGTCGATGCTGAGTTGTTTGGCGAGCTCGCGCACCCTCTTCAGCACATCGGGCGAGGACAATTCCTCTTCGCCACGCTTCTTGCGCTGGGCATTGAGCGCCGTCCGCAGGAACGTCAGCGTCGCGACGCCGGGAATTTCGAGCGGGTATTGGAAGGCCAGGAACAGCCCTTTCGCCGCCCGCTCGTCCGGGTCCATGGCAAGGAGATCCTCGCCGTTGAAGAACACTTCGCCACCGGTGATCTCGTAGCCCGGCTTGCCCGACAGCACATAGGACAGCGTCGACTTGCCGGCGCCGTTCGGACCCATGATGGCGTGGATCTCGCCCTTGTTCACGGCGAGGTCGAGCCCGTTGAGGATCTGACGGCCGTCAATCTCGGCCTTGAGCCCGCGGATATCGAGGAGCGCCGTCATCACACTTCTCCTTGCCTGGTAGGTCTAAAGACAGTCATCCGACGCTCCCTTCGAGCGAGATCGAGATCAGCTTCTGCGCTTCCACCGCGAATTCCATCGGCAGCTGCTGCAGCACGTCCTTGACGAAGCCGTTGACGACGAGGCCGACCGCCTCCTCCTGGCTGAGCCCGCGCTGGATGCAGTAGAACAGCACGTCCTCGGAGATCTTCGAGGTCGTCGCCTCGTGCTCGAACGTCGCCGAGGAGTTCTTCGCCTCGATGTACGGCACGGTGTGCGCGCCGCATTTGTCGCCGATCAGCAGCGAATCGCAGGCCGTGAAGTTGCGCGCCCCTAGCGCCTTGCGGTGCGCGGTGACGAGGCCGCGATAGGTGTTCTGCGACTTGCCGGCGGCGATGCCCTTGGAGATGATCCGGCTCGTCGTGTTCTTGCCGAGATGGATCATCTTGGTGCCGCTATCGACCTGCTGATAGCCGTTCGAGATCGCGATCGAGTAGAATTCGCCGCGGGAATTGTCGCCGCGCAGGATGCAGCTCGGATATTTCCAGGTAATGGCGGAGCCGGTCTCGACCTGGGTCCAGGAGATCTTGGAATTGGCGCCGCGGCAATCGCCACGCTTGGTGACGAAATTGTAGATGCCGCCCTTGCCTTCCGAATTGCCGGGATACCAGTTCTGCACCGTCGAATATTTGATTTCGGCATCGTCGAGCGCGACGAGCTCGACCACGGCGGCATGCAGCTGGTTCTCGTCGCGCTGCGGCGCGGTGCAGCCTTCGAGATAGGAGACGTAGGCGCCCTTGTCGGCGATGATCAGCGTGCGCTCGAACTGGCCGGTGTTGCGCTCGTTGATGCGGAAATAGGTCGACAGTTCCATCGGGCAGCGCACCCCCGGCGGCACGTAGACGAACGAGCCGTCGGAGAACACCGCCGAATTCAGCGTCGCGTAGAAATTGTCCGAGGTCGGAACCACCGAGCCCAGATATTTCTGCACCAGTTCAGGGTGCTCGCGGATCGCCTCCGAGATCGGCATGAAGATCACGCCGGCCTTCTTCAGCTCGGCCTTGAACGTGGTTGCAACCGAGACCGAATCGAACACGGCATCGACCGCGATCTTGCGGCGGGCCGGGTCTTCCTCGCCGGGCTTGGGCTCGACGCCTTCGAGCATGGCGACTTCCCGCAGGGGGATGCCGAGCTTCTCGTAGGTCTTCAGGATCTCCGGATCGATCTCGTCGAGCGAGGACACGGTCTTCTTCGGCTTCGGCGCCGCGTAGTAATAGAGGTCCTGGAAGTCGATCCTGGGATAGTCGACGCGGGCCCAGGTCGGCTCCGTCATGGTCAGCCAGCGCCGATAGGCCTCCAGCCGCCATTGCAGCATCCAGGCGGGCTCGTTCTTCTTCTCCGAGATGAACTTGACGGTTTCTTCCGACAGACCCTTGGGGGCCTTGTCGGACTCGATCAGGGTCTCAAACCCATAACGATACTGGTCGACGTCGATGCCGCGAACCTGTTCGATGGTTTCCTGAACCGCCGCCATCTACCGCTCCGTCCGCGAGTGAGATTTCCAGTCCGCCAGCCTCGACCGCGCCATGGAGGTGCCTCAGGCCGGAATACAGGTGTCGGGCACCGGACAGACGGCCGCGCATTGCGGCGTGTCGAAACTCCCTTCACACTCCGTGCACTTCTTGGGATCGATGACATACATGTCGCGCTTGAGGCTGATCGCCGCGTTCGGGCACTCGAACTCACATGCGCCGCAAACCGTGCATTGCGAGGCGACAATCTTGTAAGACATGTGTTCCGACTCCTTGAGCAGACGATGCCGTCGGACACCTTCTTTCAAGCGCCGTGCCAACCCTGAAAGGTCTGAAATTCAAGCGTAATCTTGCGCGAAGCCGGTTGTCGTGGCCCCGACAGCATGTCGCATCTGCGACAGTCGCCGTCAGAGCCGCTTGACCTCGATGCCGTGCTTCTTCAGCGCGTAGCCGATCTGCCGCGGCGTCAGGCCGAGCAGGCGTGCGGCCTTGGCCTGGACCCAACCTGACTTCTCCATGGCCGCGATGACGCTCTCACGCTCGGCCACGCTCCCGGTCGACAACAGGCTGGAAGCGCTCGCCGTCGGCGCCACCGGCTCAACGGCTGACGGAGGGGTGCTGGCGCCTCTCTCGCGCGCAGCGGAAGCCGGAAGGACCGAGAGCGGCACGATGGGCAACGAGCGCTGCGGCACGCCCTCGGATGCACCGTTCCACAACATGGCCGACAGGCACTGGCTGTGACAGCACGCGAAATCGTTCCTGACGATCTCCGGGCCCGGCGCCAGCGTCGCCGTACGCTGCACGCAATTCTCCAGCTCCCGCACGTTGCCCGGAAACCCACAGCTCATCAGAACCTCGATCGCATGCCGATCGAAGGACAGCGCACGGCCATTCTCGCTGTTGAAGTTCTTCAGGAACTCGTTGGCCAGCAACGGAATGTCGCTGCGCCGCTCGCGCAGGGGCGGCAGCATCATCGGGACCACACTGATCCGGTAATAGAGGTCGGCGCGAAATTCGTTGCGGGCGACGGCTTCTTCCAGGTTGCGGTTGGTCGCTGCGATGACGCGAACATCGACCTTGATGGTCTGGTTGCCGCCGACGCGCTCGAACTCCTGCTCCTGGAGCACGCGCAGGAGCTTGGCCTGGAACGAGGCGGATATCTCGCCGATCTCGTCCAGGAACAGGGTGCCCTTGTCGGCCAGCTCGAACCTGCCCTTCCGTGAATTGAGCGCGCCGGTGAAGGCGCCTTTCTCATGGCCGAACAACTCGGACTCCAGCACCGATTCCGGCAGAGCCGCGCAGTTGATCTTGATGAACGGACGCTTGGCCCGCGGCGAAAGCTCGTGAATGGCCTTCGCGATCAGCTCCTTGCCGGTGCCGGATTCACCCCGCAGCAGCACGGTCGAGTTCGATTTGGCCACGACCGCGATCTTCTCCAGCAGCCCGCGCAGCGCCGGACTGTCGCCGATGATGCCTTCGACGTGAACCTTGCGGCGATCGCGCGCCGGCTTGAGCTCGGATAGCTCCTTCTGGAGGCGGTAGCTCTCATGCATCAGCCGTTCGCGATCCTGCGCGACGATCCGATGCAGCTTCACGGTCTGGCCGACGAGATTGGCAACCATCGTCAGCAAACGCACGTCGGAATCGAGCCGGTACAGCGATCGCTCGTCCCAGACCCTGTCGACCGTCAGGGTGCCCACGACCTTGGCATCGATGCGGATCGGGACGCCGATGAAAGACACGCGGATCGTCTCAGAGGCTCCGAGGGTCTCTACGTCCGCCGGGCTGAAGGCGGGATGGGTGGCAATGTTTTCTGCGACCAGCGGCATCGCGGTCGCGACGATCTGATCAACGGCCTTCTGCGGCAACCGCCCGCGATAGCGTTCGTCACTGCCTTCGCTCCATCCGGCCCCGACCGCGAGGTCGGGAATGCCGTCGTCCGCGAGCAGCGCGACCACGCCATGGCGCATCTGGAGAAAGGACTGCAGAAGATTGACGACGTTCGCGAGCGTCGTCTCCAGCCGAGTCGGCGCCGTCAGTATCTTTGAGATTTCGAAGATGCCGGTCAGCGCGATCTCACTGATCGGTACGATGGGTGCCGTCTGTTCGGCCCTGTGTCGTTCAACCAAGGGAGCAGCATTCAGCATGACGGAATCTCCGTTGCCCGTTAGATCCTCCCGGCCGCGTTCTCTGGAATTTGTCTTATTCTCATTCATGTCGTGTCGAGAGTCGCGCTCAACTTGTCGGCATTGCTGCAAAAAGATTCCGTCGCACTTGCACGCTTTGTCATCCGTTTCACGGAATTTACCATCGCGATGCGCGACACGCTCGAGATCGAGATCTCCGCATTGATCCAGCGCAAATCCGCGAAACTTTTTCCGTGGCGGGCCGCTGCCGCCTGATTACACGTGCTGCCCTCCGTTGATCGGTACTTCCGCACCTGTGACGTAGCTGGCCGCCTCCGAGCAGAGGAAGAAGATCACTTTCGCGACCTCGTCCGGCGTGCCGACGCGATGCATCGGAATGATCGGCGCAAGTTGTGCCTCGGTCTCCGGCGACAGGATGTCGGTCTTGATCTCGCCGGGCGCGATCGCGTTCACGCGAATTCCGAACGGCGCATAGTCGTGCGCCATCTCGCGGGTCAGGCACGCAAGCGCAGCCTTCGACGTCGCATAGGCGGTGCCGGCAAACGGATGCACCCGGGAGCCCACGATCGAGGTGACATTGACGATCGCGCCTGCGGCCAGCTTCAGCTCGTCGACGAGGCCCTGCGCGAACAGGACCGGCGCGAGCAGATTGACGTGGAACACGCTCATCCAGGTCTCGACCGGCGTCGTCAACGAGTTCAGCCGGGTGCCATCATCCGCCTTGGGCGAAATACCGGCATTGTTGATCAGTGCATGCAGCGGCCCGCCGTTGAGCCGCTCCTTGATTCCGGCGACTGCCCGCGGCAGCGCGCGATGGTCGCTCAGTTCCACCTGCACATGGTTGTCCGTCCCTGAATCCCAGGGGCACCGTTCACCGTCGAACGGTTGCCGGGAACAGGTGATGATCCGCCAGCCGGCCTCCGAAAACAGCTTTCCCGTCGCATGGCCGATGCCGCGGGACGCGCCGGTCAGAACGAGCGTTTTGCGCTCGCCATGTTGTGCCCTCGACTTGTCGCCGTGAAACGGACACAGTGCGACGTCGGGTGCCGAAGTACTCGAAGGGGCACCATCGCGATCCAAAAGATCGAGCGTCATGTCAACTCCTCGCCGCGTCCGGACGGACGCAGACAATGACAACGGGAGCAACTTTGCAGGATTTGGGCCACGCTCCAACGCCGGATCGCTGTGATTTTCAAGGCTGAATGTCGGCTTCGCGACACGCTGCCAGATTTGCGACATGCACGCGTGGGCTTTCGAACCAAGCGGCGCCGTCACGGCGCAAACCTCCTTTCCGAGTGCTGGCCAGCGGTTGAGAGCTGTTTTTCAATCATTCCAAATGGCCCGGCTCTTGCTCTTCTTGTTCCAAACTTGATCACATCTCGCTGCGCTTACTCCGCAAACGTGGTTTCAAATGCCCCAGCCGAACCACCATCGACTCTTTGCCGTCATCCTCGGCACCAATGAGATCGCATCCGCGATCGGCATCCAACTCGTGCGCGCCGGATATTGCGTCGTGATGTCACACGATCCGGATCCGCCGGTGATCCGGCGCAAGATGGCCTTTCATGACGCGCTCTTCACGGACACCGTGCAGCTTGAGGACATTGTCGCCGAGCGAGTCGACGACGGCATGCAGGTCCATCAGGCGCTCCGTCGGCCGGCCCAAATCCTGGTTACATGGCTCGGCCTGCTCGATCTGCTTCCGGTCCGCCACATTGACCTTCTGATCGATGCGCGTCTGCAGAAGCGCCGGATCACGCCCGACCTCAGGCGACTCGGCCGGCTCGCGATCGGGCTGGGCCCCGGCTTCTCATCGAACTCCAATTGCGACATCGCGGTGGAAACCCGGCCAGGGAAGATCGGACCTGTCACCGATGCACGCTGGACCGACGCTGCCGATGGCGTTGCGAGTTCACTGGGTGATGTCGGCGCGGAACGCTTCGTCTATTCGCCGTTCGCGGGACGCTGGCACACGCCGGTCGAGATCGGCACCCGCGTCTACCGGGATCTCGTGCTCGGCCATCTCTCCGGCATTCCCGTGCTCGCGCCGCGCGACGGAATCCTGCGCGGCATCGCCCGCGACGGCAGCGAAGTTCCGGCCGGCGTCAAGCTGCTGGAGATCGATCCGCGCGGACGGCACGCCCAATGGACCGGAACGGATCAGCGCGGGCGCGCCATTGCCAATGCAACAACCGCCGCCGTCAAGCTTCACACCGCACATCGCATCACGCAACGGAATCCGGCATGATCGTCTGCTCCTGCAACATCATCAGCGATCACGACATCAGGGGTGCGGTCGGCTCGACCGACGACGAACTCTTTTCGGCTGCGCAGGTGTATGACTGCCTGGGTTGCACTGTCAGGTGCGGGCGATGCTCCCAATCCGTACGGCGGATCCTTGAGGAACAGCCGCCGCGCTGCGTACACGGGAACGCACTGACGGGCGATCCCGCTCCTGGACTTGCGGAAGCCCGGCTGCGTTCGCTGAGCAGCCCCCCGGCGCCATGATCAGGTATGCGCAAGAGGCGCCAGACCACTAAGGCGCGATGCGATGAGGATGAATCTGTACCCTCACAGCCGGCGTGGAGCCGGCAGGGCCGGCGGAATGTCGCACTGCCAGATCGTCCCGTTGTCGAACTGAATCACCAGGCCGTCTGGTGAACTCCAGCAAGGTGGAAAGCATTGACCCAGAGCCGATTGGCTGGACAGAACCAATCCGGCCGCGCGCGCCAGGCATGGCTTCCTATTGCCTGCTTCGGTTCTTGCTCGCGCCTCTGAGCGCGGGCGTCGCCGTTGTCGCAGGTGCAACGCCCGTCATCTGGATGCAGGTGAGTAGATCGACGTAGCTTTGGCTCCCGCCGCTTGTCGCTTCGCCCTCGCATACGTCGCGGACGGTGAGCTTCGTCGTTGTCCAGATCTCGCCGAGCTGCTGCTGCGCCGTGGTCTCGTCGCGCATGCAGTCCGAAAAGCTCTGCGGCAGTGCCAATCCCATCGCCTTGTCCGTCTCGGACGTCGCTTTGCACAAAGCTTCGACTTTCAGCTCCGGAACTTTATCCGAGACCTCTACCAAGGACGGGCTCGCCAGCAGCGCAAGCGAAAATATGGTCGCATTCATGTCTGTCTCCGCTCCCAATACTGCCCTGACTGCGCGGGCGGGCTCGGCCAGTTGAACATACTGTTCGGATCGGTACGATCGAATAGGTCCTGCCGCACCACGACAGTCTCTTGCAGCGGAAAGGGCCGCGGCGGGGCGATCGCCGTGACCTGTGTCGCGAAACCAGTGGCAGCAAGAGCAAAGACACGCGACGCAATCTGATACATGCAAAGGTTCTCCGGCATGTTCGGTAAACGTCCGTTCGCAAGGAAGCCACGCCGGTCAAGAGCTTGCGTTGATCCAGATCAACGCCAGCGTGTGTCAGATCGCGGCGCTTCCCACATCTCGGCCGTATGATGATTCCGGTGCGGAGCCTTGTTCGAACAGATTCCCGCACGGTCGGGTCTGCGCGCTCCATCAATCGGGTGGATCGATTTCTCGTTCAGTCGCGGGATGCTGCTTCCATCGTCGCGATCACTTACTGCGTTCCCTCGATCGCTGGGGGCCTCAGGAATTCCTCCGCTGCCGCGCGCTCGCCAGCAGCACCAGCATGAAGGACGCCGCCGTCATCAGCGTCGAGATCGCAGCGATGGTCGGGTCGATCTCGTCGCGCAGCGCCGTGAACATGCGCTTGGTCAGCGGCTGGTACTGGCCACCGGAGATAAACAAGGCGACGATGGTCTCGTCCATCGCCGAGATGAAGGCGAAGACGCCGCCGGCGATCACGCTGGACTTGATCTGCGGCAAGGTCACCGCGAAGAAGCTGCGCAGCCGGTTCATGCCGAGGCTGCGCGCCACCATCTCCTGCGCCGGATCGAAGCTCTGCAGGCCCGCCAGAACCGAGATGACGACGTAGGGCAGGCCGAGCATCACGTTCGCCAGCACCAGGCCCGGCATGGTCGCCACGAGGCCGACCCTGGCGTAGATGAAGAAGATCCCGACCGCGATGATGATGATCGGCACCACCAGCGGCAGCAGCAGCGCCAGATGGATGATGCGCATGATGCGCAGCTTCGACTGGCTGATAGCATAGGCGGCGGCGACGCCGAGCGGCGTGGCAATCAGCACCGTCAGAAGTGCGAGCGTGAGCGTCACCCGCGTCGCCTGCATCCAGGCGGGACTGGCGAAATATTGCAGATACCAGCGCAGCGAGAACGAGGGTGGCGGGAAGGTCAGGAACCGCGCGCTGGAGAACGAGATGGGCGCGATGATCAGGACCGGCAGGATCAGATAGACCAGCACCAGGGCGCAGACCACATAGAGCGCAATCCGTGCGGGCGAGAGACGCGTCATTTCTGCCCCAGGATGCGATCGAGCGCGACGAAGCGGCTGACGACGGCGAAGATCAAGAGCACGCCCAGAAGCAGCACCACGGCCACGGCACTTGCAGCGCCGAACTGGTTGTAGAGCTCGACATTTCGGCTGACCAGCATCGACACCATCACCGTGCGGCCGCCGCCGAGCAGCTCCGGCGTGATGTAGAAGCCGAGGCAGAGCACGAACACCATGGTGCAGCCCGCAAGTACACCCGGCAGCGACAGCGGCAGGAAGACCCGCACGAAGGTCAGCGCCGGGCTCGCGCCGAGGCTGGCGCCGGCCTGCATCAGATCGCCGGGGATCTTCTGCATGGTGGCGTAGAGCGGCAGCACCATGAACGGCAGCAGAATGTGTACGGTTGCGACGACCGTGCCGAACGTGTTGTGGACCAGCGCGAGCGGTTCGCTGATGACGTCGAGATAGCGCAGGAGCTGGTTGATCACGCCGGACCGCTGCAGCAGTGCCAGCCAGGCATAGGCGCGGACCAGCACGCTGGTCCAGAACGGCAGCACGACCAGCGACAGGATCAGGATGCTCCATCCCTTCGGCACGGAGTTGGCGAGATACGCCACGGGATAGCCGAGCAGCAGCGCGATGACGGTCACCGCGAGGCTGATCTCGAAGGTCAGCGCGAAGCTGCGCCAGTAGATGGCCTCGGTGAAGACGCGGCGGTAATGTTCCAGCGTGAAGCCGTCCTGGTAGACCGATTGCCAGACCAGCCAGCCGACCGGCAGCACGATCAGGAGCAGGATCACGAGCAGCGCCGGCGACACCAGCGCCAGCATCAGCCCGTTCTCGCGGCGCCGATGCTGCTCCGATGGATCGGACACTGATCTCTTCAACGCGGCCTCGCTGCTCTCGGTTGCTGCACCTCTCCCACAGGCGGGAGAGGCAAAGGAGAATCGGTGCCGATGCTCCTCCGGCTCATTTCTTCGCTCGACCTACTTCTGCAGGAACGACGCCCAGCGCTTCTCGGCGGCTTCACCGGCCGGCGAGGACCACCAGGCGTAGGACATCAGCGCCTGCTTGGCCGCATTCGCGGGCTCGCTCGGCAATTGCGCGGCGCGTTCCGGCTTGATCACGCCGGTCTCGAACGCCTTGGGATTGCCCGGGCCGTAATCGATGTGGAGCGGCAGATTGGCCTGATGCACGGGATCGACGGCCTCGTTGAGGAATTTCACGGCCGTGTCGAGGTTCGGTGCGCCCTTGAGGATGCAGAGCGAGGTGCTCTGCAAGATGCCCTGATTGTAGGTGAAAGCGACCTTGGCGCCTTCCTTGGCGAGCGCGCTGACGCGGCCGTTCCAAGCCATCTCGATATCGACCTCGCCATCGTTGAGCAGCTGCGCCGACTGCGCGCCCGAGGTCCACCACACCGTGATGTGCGGCTTGATCTCCTCGAGTTTCTTGAAGGCGCGGTCGACGTCGAGCGGATAGAGCTTGTCCGGCGCGACGCCGTCGGCCATCAGCGCCGCCTCGAGCGTGGCGATCGGGTGGTTGCGCAGCGCCCGGCGGCCTGGGAATTTCTTGACGTTCCAGAAATCGGCCCAGCTGTTCGGCGCGTCCTTCGGGAAGGTCTTCTGGCTGTAGGCCAGCACGCTCGAATAGAATTCGTAGGAGATCGAATAGGGGCTACGATAGGCTTCCGGCATCGCCGCCGCATTCGGTATCCTGGAGAAGTCGAGCTTCTCGATCAGCCCCTGCTCGCCACCGCGCAGGCAATAGCCGGTTGGCGTGTCGACCACGTCCCAGATCGGCTTGCCGCTGCCGACTTGGGTCTTGATCGCCGGCCAGGCATCGGGAATGGAATCCTGGTTGATGGTGATGCCGAGCTTCTTGGCGGAGGGATCGAGGATCGCCACCGTCTGCGCCTGCTGATAGGCGCCGCCCTGCGAGACGAAGGTGATCTGCTCGGCAGCAGCCGCCGCCGTGCCGCCGAGGGCAATAGCACCCGCTACGGCACAGCCCAGTCCAAAAGTCCGTGTCGTCATCATACTCGCCTCCTCCATCGCCAAAACAATGTCACTGACCGATCGCGTCGAGAAACTGATACCAGCCGGCGACCATGCGGACGGCCGGCTCGCGTAGCGGATAGAACGGGATCGCTTTCATGCGCCGCGCATCGAGCAGCGCCAGCTCGGGCGTCTCGCCGCGCACGAGGGCGGCGAGATAGCGGCCCATCAGGCTCGACATCGCGACGCCGGCGCCGTTGTAGCCGACCGAGAACAGCGTGCGGTCGTCGAGTCGGCCGATATGCGGCACCGAATCCAGCGTCATGCCGACGAGTCCGGACCATGTGTAGGCGAGCGGAACGTCGGCGAGATCGGGGAAGATGCCGACCATGGCGTTGCGCAGCGCGTCGAAGGCGGCCTGCGAGTCCCGCTTGCCGAAGGCGCCGCGGCCGCCGAAGATCACGCGGTTGTCGACCATGCGGAACCAGCGCATCATGCGCTTGGTCTCGGTGTAGGTGCGGCCCGTCGGCATCAGCTTTCCGGCGAGGTTACGCGGCAGCTTGTCGGTTGCGATGATGGCGCTGCGGAACGGGATCAGCGTGCGCCGCAGATCCGCCGTCGCACCGGTGAGGTCGGAATAGCTGTTGGTAGCGATGATCGCCTGCCTGGCCCGCACGGCGCCTCGCGGCGTCTCGGCGACGATGCCGTCGTTATCTCGCCGGAGCTTCATCACCGGCGATTCCTGGAAGATCGGAACACCCCTGCGCGCCAAGCCGTCGGCAAGGCCGCGCAGATAATTCAGCGGATGAATGCCACCGGAGCCTGGGTTGAGCACGCCGCCGACGAAGACATCGGAGCCGGTCTCCTCGCGCACGCCACCGCTGTCGAGGATGCGGACCTCGGCCGAGCCCATCTCGCGCGTCATCCAGTTGGCCTCGTCGATCGCGGCCCGCAGCGTCGTCTCGTTGTGCGCGGCCTTGACCTGGCCGGTGCGCGTCAGGTTCGCGCTGGTGATGCCGAATTCGGAGACGAGTTCCTCGACGATGTCGGTCGATTCATGCGCGATCTCGTACATGCGCCGCGCCATGTCGCGGCCATGCACGGCGTCGATCTGCCGGAACGACAACCGGAATTTCGCGGTGATCACCCCGCCATTGCGCCCGCTCGCGCCCCAGCCGGGACGGTTGGCCTCCAGCACGACCGGTGACAGGCCGCTTTGGGCGATGTGGTGCGCAGCGGACAGGCCGGTGTAGCCCGCACCGATGATCACCACGTCCGCCTGATGCTCGCTCGCGAGCACCGGAAAGTCGCGCGCCGGCTCCGCCGTGGCAGCCCACAGCGAGTTGGCCGATGGCAGCGCGTTCCACTCCCCTGTCATGCCCGCACTCACGTCCTCACGCCGCTGGCCCGATGGCCGCATCGGCCAGCGCTTTCAAGGTCGGGAAATGGAAGTCCGGCTGGGTCAACGTCTCCACGGCCGGCGTGCCGCCGAAACCGGCGATTCCCTGGCGGCGCTCGATCCAGCACACCTTGTAGCCGAGCTTCCGGGCGATTCCGATGTCGTGATACTGGCTCTGCGCGACGTGCAATATGTCGGACTGCTTGTAGCCGAAGGCGGACTGCCGCCCCTTGTTGTAGGCGAAAAACTCGGGGTTGGGCTTGGCGACACCGGTATCGTCGGCACATACGGTGTCGTCGAAGGGATCGCCCAGTGCATGGGCGTAGGCGGACAGCGCGACGCGGTCGGCGTTGGTCATCGCGACCAGGCGGAATTTGGTGCGCAGGCGCTTCAGGGCCTCGACGGAATCGGCGAAGGGGCCCCATCGCAGCACCGAGAGCTGGAACGCATCGCAGGCGGCATCATCGGCCGGCAGATCCAGCTCTTGGGCGAGATGGCGATAGACGTGGAACATTGCCTCGCTCGAGCGCCCATAGTGCTTGTCGCGGCCGCGCTTGTAGGGCTCGAAGATCCGGTCGTCGCTGAGCTCAGCCGGGGTCTTGCCCGAAATCCGGCGCACAGCGGCGAGGACGCCACTCTCGAAATCGATCAAGGTGCCGACGACGTCGAAGGTGAGGACCTTGAAATGGCTGAATGCGGCTGGGGTTGACATGGTCGTTTCTTCTCTCGGTTGAACGGGCGTGGGTTCAGTCCACCCGGGGCACGACGATGGTGTCTTCGGGGTGGAGGGTGACGGTGAGGCCGCCGCCGAGCGGCGGAATCCGGCTGTAGGCCTGGTGATAGGCCGGCTGGCGCAGGCTGAGCTCGATGCCGCCTTCCAGCGCCAGGAAGATGCGCAGGCTTTCGCCCTGATAGACGATGTCGGTGACCGTCCCGGTCAGCCGGTTGCAGGCGGGATCCTGCGCGCCGTCGTCGATCAGCAGCTTTTCGCTGTGCACCGCCAGCATCAGGGCGTCGCCATCGGGAAGCGCGCGCGCACTGCGCAGCAGCACATTGCCGAGTGCGACACTGGTGGCGTCGACGCGGCGGACCGCGAGCATGGTCGCTTCGCCGATGAAGCTAGCCACGAAGGAATCGGCGGGATGGTCGTGCAGCAGCTCGGGTGTGTCGATCTGGATCAGCCGGCCGTCCTTCATCACGGCCACGCGATCGCTCATGGTCAGCGCCTCGCGCTGGTCATGCGTGACGTAGATGATGGTGGCACCGATGCGCTTGTGCAGCGCCCGCAGCTCGATCTGCATGGATTCGCGCAGCTGCTTGTCGAGCGCGGAGAGCGGCTCGTCCATCAGGATCAGGCGCGGCTCGAAGATCATCGCGCGGGCCAAGGCCACGCGCTGGCGCTGGCCGCCCGAGAGCTGCGCGATGCCGCGCTCCTCATAGCCGGCGAGCCCCACCATCGCGAGCGACGCACGCACCTTCTCCGGCCAGATCGCCTTGGGCAGCCGCCGCGCGCGCAACGGAAAGGCGACGTTCTCGCCGACGCTCATATGCGGGAACAGCGCGTAGTTCTGGAACACGACCCCGATGTCGCGCTTGTGCGGCGGCATGTAGGTGACGTCGCGGCCGCCGAAATGGATCGAGCCCGACGATGGCAGGATGAAGCCGCCGAGAATGCCGAGCAGCGTGGTCTTGCCGGAACCTGAGGGGCCGAGCAGCGAGACGAACTCTCCGGCGCCGACATCGAGGGACACATCGTCTAGGGCGCGAACGGCGCCATACGCCTTGCTCGCGGACCTGATCTCGACGCTTTCCGCTCGCTTGTCCAACGACCGACCTCACCCATCCCTGCAATGGCGTGCCTCACTGCGCGCCATAAGCCTGCTTTATAGACAGGGTTTCTGAGCACTCACGGCTGAAGCGTGCAGTGCACCTAACCTTCTCTCGCAAGCCCTGTCTTTAGGCTGTGATGCCAATGACAACAGACTTGGCAAAACCCGGCAATTGCCAAATTATTACGGGCCTTATAACATGACGTTATGCCTGAGTTGCGCCGGATGCTGCCGTCCAGTAACGCCCTGTTCGTCTTCGACGCCGCAGCGCGCAACGGCAGCTTCACCGCGGCGGCGGCCGAGTTGAACGTCACGCAGCCCGCGGTGAGCAGGATGCTCGGCCAGTTCGAGGAGCATCTCGGCGTACGCCTGTTCGACCGCACAGCGGGCCGCGCTGTGCTCACCGAGGAAGGCGAGCTGCTCTATCGCCGCGTGCTCGAGGGCTTTCGCAGCATCGAGAGCGGGCTCGTCGAGATCGAGCGGCGGCGCAAGGGCACCGAAACGGTGACGCTGTCGGTCTCTTCCGCCTTCACCACGCACTGGCTGATGCCGCGCATCGACAAGCTGCAGAAGCAGTTTCCGCAAGTCGATCTGCGCTTCCAGCTCATCTCCGGTGCGCTACGCGGACCGGTGGAGAACGTCGATCTCGGCATGCGCTTCCGCGATCGCGACGAGCCGTCATCCGGCGGCACCTTGGTGATGAAGGAAGTCATGCTGCCCATGTGCAGCCCCGGATACCTCGGCGAGACCGATCCAACGGAAGGCAACACCATCATTCGTCTCGCCGAGACGCCGGGCGACTGGGCCGCGGATTACGCCTCGCTGCTCACCGGGCGGCGCGGCGCGGCCAAAGCGCTGAGCTTCACCGACTATGCCGTCGTGGTGCAGGCTGCGCTGCTCGGCCAGGGCATTGCGCTCGGCTGGCTGACGGTCACCTCGCATTGGCTGCTCACCGGCGCGCTGGTGCCGGCCTCCGACACACTCACCACCACGCGCCGCATCTGCGAATTCCTGCCGCCGCGCAACCGGCCGATGCGCCCGATCGCCGCCGAGATCCGCGACTGGATCACCGCGCAGATGAAAAGCGAGATCGCCGCGATCGATCGGCTTTATCCGAAGCTCGGCGCGATGGCTGCGTGCTATTGATGCGATCGCGCGGATCGTACTGCGGCTCGACAGCTCTGGTTTTTATCCTCGCGTCGGAGACCGAGCCGGACGGAGTCCGGCATTGACCTGACGCTCCGAGAGGTGCGGGTGGAGCACGGCAAATGATCGAAGCCCCACAAAGCCTTGCTTGATCGCCGGCGAGGCCATCGATCTCCCTGAGCATCATCGAGTCCAGTGAAAACCGGCGTCCAGCGCCCGCGATAACGAACTAAGGGCCCGCTAGCGCGGTATGAGGCTGCGCGAGGAACGCCTGCCGGTGCTCCGGCGCTGCCGATCGCGATCATCCGGCGCCCGCACGGCAAGGCCACAGCGCCCAACTAGAACGAAGTGCCGCCCCCAAACCTGAACTCCTGAACCGTGTCGTATTTGCCCTTCGTCAGCGGCACGGCATAGTCGAAGCGCAGTGGCCCGAACGGCGAGGCCCAGATCAGGCCGACGCCGACGGACGATCGCACCAGATTGCCGTCGTCATATTGCAGTCCGCAGGTCGGGCACGCCTTGGTGTTGACTTCGCCGGTGGCCGACCATGAGGTCGGACCCTGGTAGCCCCAGAGCGATCCGGCATCGGCGTAGACCGCGCCCTTCAGGCCGACTTCCTTGGGCAGGAACCAGAACGGCATCTGCAACTCCATCGATGCGCCCCAGTATTTCGTGCCGCCGAGCGCATCGCCGCTCCCGCCCAGGCTCCAATAGGTGATGTCGCGCGGACCGATGCCGTTGGAAGCAAAGCCGCGCACGAGGTTCGGTCCCATCTGGAAGTGGTCGAGCATGCGCAGGTCCTGGTTGCCGAGCTTGCTGAGGAGACCGCCCTGGAGATGGATCACGCTGACGATATCGGACACGAGCGACGTGTAGTACTTGGTGTCCAGCGCCGTCTTCAGATAGGTGACGTCACCGCCGACACCCGCAAAATCCTGCTTGAAATCGACCAGCAAGCCGTCGGTGGGGTTCTTGGTGTTGTCGAGCGTGTTGTAGTTCAACGTGTAGCCGAGCGCCGACGTCCAGGTCGCGCCGTTCGCCAGCTCGCGCCGGACCGGCAGGCTCGACTCACCGTCGCCATAGCAGCCGTATCCGTAAACGCCCGAATCCGTGGAATTGGTCGGGTCCACGCCGCCCAATACGCTCCTGATGTAGGCCGGCGTCGGATTGAAGGCCAGCGACGTGTTCGATGCGTTGTTGTTGCAGTTGTTGTAAGCGCTGGCGAGCGTGATGCTCTGCTGGTAGAGCGAGTAGCGGAGCTGGAGTGAGAGGTCCTCGCGCAACGCAAAGCCCAGGCGTGGAGAAAAGCCCAACGTCGTCACGCCGTAGCTCGTGTAGCTGTTGGATAATTGCTGGCGCCAGTAGGTGTCAAATCCGAGCGCCAGCCGGTAGTCGAGCAGATAAGGCTCGACGAAGGATAGCGATATTCCTCGGGAATACTGACCGTAGCTGACCGAGACCTTGCCGTAGAGACCGCGACCGAGCAGGTTGCGCTCGGAGACCGACACTTCGGCCAGCGCGCCGTCGGTGGTGGAGTAACCGCCCGAGATCGAGAAGTCGCCGGTCGACTTCTCTTCCATGTCCACGATCAGGATGACGCGGTCGCTCGATGAGCCAGGCTCGGCCGTGATCTTCACGCTCTTGAAATAGTCGAGGTTCTTCAGCCGCCGCTCGGCACGGTCGACCAGCGCGCGGTTGTAGGCATCGCCTTCCGAGATGTCGAACTCGCGGCGGATCACGTAGTCGCGCGTACGGGTGTTGCCGCGCAGGTTGATGCGCTCGATATAGGTGCGCGGGCCCTCGTCGACGTTGAACACGACGGAGACGGTGCGCGCCTCGAAATTGCGGTCGCCGCCGGGACGGACCAGGGCAAAGGCATAGCCGCGGCGCGAGGCCTCGATCTGCATGTCTTCGGTCGACTTCTCGACCAATTCGACGTTGTAGAGCGAACCGACATGGATGCGCGAATAGACGCGTAGAGAGGCTGGATCGAAGTTCGGAATGCTCGAGCGGAAGTCGACCGCGCCGACACGGTACTGCGCGCCCTCCTCGATCTTGAAGGTGACGAGAAAGCCCTTTTTATCGGGATCGTATTCAGTGAGCGCGGCGACGACCTGGACGTCGGCGAAGCCATTCTTGAGGTAGAAGCGGCGGATCAGGTCGCGGTCGGCCTCGACGCGGTCTGGATCATAGATGTCGTTGCTGCCGAGAAAGCTGAGCAGATTGCTTTCATGCGTCTTGATGATGTCGCGCAGTCGCGAGGCCGAGAAGGCGCTGTTGCCGATGAACTCGACGGACTTGACCGGGGTCTTGGCGCCCTCCTCGATCGTGAAGATCAGGTCGACGCGATTGTTCGGCTGCTCGATGACCTCGGGCGTGACGCGCACGTCGTAGCGGCCGGACCGGCGATAGATCTCGGCGATGCGCAGCGTGTCGGATTGTACCAGCGCCCGCGAGAAGGTCCCGCGCGGCTTGGACTGGATCTCGGCCGAGAGTTGCTCGTCCTTGATCTTCTTGTTGCCCTCGAACGCAATGCGGCCGATCACGGCATTTTCCACCACCGACACCACGAGGCGGTCGCCGGACTGACTGATCTTCACGTCCTGGAACAGGCCTGTCCCGATCAAGGCCTTGAGGCCGTTATCGAGGGCGGATTGATCGAGGCGACCGCCGGGTCCAGGTCTGAAATATGAGCGGACCGTCTCGGCCTCCACGCGGCGATTGCCTTCGACCACGATGGTCTCCATGCTCTGCGCGGCCGCCGGCTGCGGCATCAGTACGACGGGAATTGAACTCGCAATCGACACAACACCCATCGCCACCGCGATCAGCAAGCCCCGCAACACCGACATTCCACACCTCAAGAGCACCTCCTGCTCTGAAACGAAACGGCTGTGGCCGCGATGTGGCTTTGAGATTGCTGTACTGTTTCCGGACGTTGAAATTGATTGGCGGGTCGGCTGCGCGAATACGGCGCCCTGACGACCGCGCGAGCCTTCCGCGGCCAGCGGCCGACGTGCGGACGGTCTCGTACGGGCCGACCAGGCAAGCGCGTAGCAACATCCCGCAACGCCTGAATTCTTTACAGCCTCGGCAGTCGGTGCGAGAGGCGACAACATCAAGAATTCGCATGGGGCATTTGCCGATGAACGCGCTTGTCATGACCAGAACGGTGCTGGTCGTCCTCCTCTCCTCGACCCTCACCGCCCATGCCGCAACCACCCGCAAGCGCGATCGACAACAGACGACGCATGAGGTCGTCTATGAGTATGGTCCGCACGGGCCCAACCAGTCCTATCAGTCCGGCCCGCATACGCGCATCTATGTGAGCAAGCGGTCGTGGCTGGATGGCGGGACCGAAGTGCTTCCCGGCGATCGCAAGTTCACCGATTACGCCTTGCCGCCCGGCATGTCGTTCGCACGCGGAAACAACAACCGGCCGCTCGACCGTCAGCCTCTGAATCCGGATTCGGACCTGGGCGGATTTGCGCAGAGAATTCCGATTTCGTGGTGATCCTGGTGTCCCGGACAAGCCGCACGCGCCAGCATTGTGGCGTAGAAGCGAAACTCAGGGCCACATGGCACGGCGCGGCGACGTGGGCTCCGGCTCTGCAGCGCACCGCTGAAGCAGCGTTGAACTGCGTCCGGGGCAAGAGAGTCGAGTTTGGCACAAGCTCGCACCCGCGGTCTGCTGCGCATGGAGCACACGCAGAAAACCGCACAGCAGCATACAGGTGAAGCCCAACACACGGCCTTCCCTGCGCGATGATCGGACGGCTTATGCCGTGCTCTCCCGGGAGCCGAGTTCGTTGTGGCCTCCCTCACCCCTGCGAAATCCACCGGCACCGCGCCGGTTGACGCGACTACCGCATTCGCAAGGGCACTGGTTCCTGGATTCCCGCGCATCCAGGAGGCAGGCCGTTCGCCGTGCGAGGCCTCGTCCGGATGTCACGGCCGCCAGGATATTCGCATGGTGTCGAGGCGACGGATGCCGCTGTGCCCCTTGATCGCTGGCGCTTCATCCAATCGGAGCTGAGGAATGCGGGCCGCGAGCGCCGCCAGGCTCTCCTCGAGTTCGATCCGCGCCAGCGCTTCACCGATACAACGATGGGCACCGGCCCCGAAGGCGGGCAGCAACCGTGGTTGGTCGGTTCGACGGATGTCGAATGCGTCGGGCCGTTCATAGGCCTCTTCGTCACGCGCGGCGGACATGGTCGACAAGATGACGAGTTGCCGAGCCGGGAGCACAGCGCCGCCAACCTCGATGTCTTCGGCCGTCACTCTGATGAACGATGCCACGCTCGGCTCGAATCGCATCGCCTCCGCAACCGCGCCCGGAATCAACGAGGGATCGCGGCATACCGCCTCCCATTGCTCCCGGTGCTGGAGCAGAAGCGCCAATTGCATGACGATGGCGACGCGAGTCGTGTCGGTGCCGCCGACGATCAACTGTACGATCTGAAATATGATCTCGAGAGGTGACAACTCACCTGCTGCGTCGGCCTTCCCAAGGAAATCCGAGAGGAAATCATCCCGAGGGGTGCGCCGCCGGTCTTCGATCGTCTTCTCCACGTAGGCGCGCAACTGTTGGCAGGCCACCTCCGATTCGGGGATTTCGTCCGGCAATATGCTGGCGCTGAGGAATCGAGTCACCGCGTGGACGAGTTCTGTAAAGGATGGGGTATCGGCTCGCGGCAGGCCGAGAAGATCGCCAATGACCTGGGCGGGAAGCTGAGCTGCGAACCGACCGACGAATTCGACCTGACCATCGGCATACCAGCTCTCAATCAGCTGCTCCGAGGAGCGTCGTATGTGCGGCCGCAGATCGGCCATCATGCGGGCCGCAAAGCTTTTGGAGAATGGAGAGCGCCGGCGGCGGTGAACGGCACCGTTCGCGGTGAGCATTCCGTGCGCGAAGAGGTCAAACAGCGCTCCCTCCGTGACACCGAACAATTCCGGGTGGGCGGTTTCGGATGCGGCTATACGGACATCACTGCCGAGCCGCTCAATGTCGGCATGGCGGAGCACGAGGTAGCCTCCCGTCTCATGCCTGACAAGGGGATAGGCGGCACGATACTTGCGGAACATTCCGTGAGGATCCGCGTCGAGGTCTGCCGCACTGAGAACCGGCAGGTCCTCAACAGCGGCGAGAGCCGCCCGATCGTCGGCGCCGACAACTTCTGCCATTGGGATTCTCCTGTCCTTGACTGCGATTTCTCCTCCCTAGGCCTGGCGCATTACGTCTCGATTGCCGGACGGTCGAACTTCGTTGCAATCGTAACGGGCGGTCGCCGGCCCGTCAGCGCGGCGCGGCCCAGGCTCAGTCCTGCGATGGCAAGATCGCCCGCCTCAGCAATCATGGAAGCACCGCACCGCCCACTCGATCTCCGAACGGCCGTGGATTCCAAGATCGCGCAACGTCCGGTCGTCGAGCTTCATCAGAGCAGCAACAGCCCTTCTGATCTCCCGCTCTCGGCGAAAATGCAACCGCAAGACCGTCAGCATCTCACCGGCCGAACGCAGCCAATTCCAACGTCGCGCGGGTTGCGCGGCGCGCGGCGGGACGCCGCCGCATTTGACAGCGTTGCCGTTGCGCTCGGCGCCATCGCGACCGCCGCTGCGCATCGGCTCTGCCTGTTCACCGGTCTCCCGGTCCGTCGGCCAGTCTTTTCGTGCCGCCAGTATCGTGTGAGCCGGCATGGCCGCGGCCGGATGCAACGCTGCACCGTAGAGCGCGAACCCTTCCATGAAGGAAAAGATCGCCGACCACAACATGCCGCCCCGGTCCGGCGCGGCTTCAGCCGGCGCCGGATGCGAACCAATGTCCGCGAGGTCCTGCCTCCCACTACGGCCAGCACCGAGACCGGCCGTACCGCGCTCATCGGGCCATGCGGCCAAATCTTGACCGTCGAGTTCGCCGTCAACCGGGCGAACAAGCCGGACCATACTGCGAGAATGCGACTTCATCGTAGATCTCCCACGCAATGTTCGTGGGAGCCTGTGTGCAGGCCGGCCGTTACACCGAGATCACCGTCATCGGCAAAAAGGCTACAGTTGCAATCCGCCGGCCGCGTTTAGCACGGATCTGCAGCGCCGGAAGACGCGGCGACGCCAGCCTCGATCACGCCACGTTGCGTTTCCGCTGTAACCATTCGATGGCCGGCGGAAGCATTGGTGTAACGGCGATCCCGTCAACTCGCTCTGCGCAATCGCTCGGCCGCCCTGTTGCGACCGTGCACGGATCCATCAAGAGGTCAGCTCCCATGAAGATTCTTATCGCTTCGACGCCTGCGACGGGCCATCTCAATCCACTGCTGGCGATCACGCAGATCCTGGCTGCCGAAGGCCACGAGATTGCCCTTGTGACAGGCACCGCCTTTCGTGCCCGCGTCGAAGCCAACGGCATCAGGTTCTTTCCTCTTCCCGAGGGCGCGGACTTCAATCCGAACGACGTCTTCTCGTTGGTCCCCGAGCTCAAGACCATTCCCCCGGGGCTGGAGTGGCTTCGCGTTGTTTGCGAGCGGATCTTCGTCGACGCCATTCCGGCCCAGCACGAGGGGCTGCTGGAGGCGTTGCGGCAATTTCCGGCGGACATCATTGTCGCGGATGACATGTTTTTCGGCATCCTGCCGATCCTGCTCGGACCGCGATCGCATCGGCCTCCCGTCGCGCTCTGCGGCACCTCGATCCTGCATTGGGCGCGCGAGGACGGCGCACCCAATTTTCTCGGCTTGCCGCCGGCAGGGACCGACGAGGACCGCGATCGGTATGCGGCCCTGGCGCGGGACTATGACGCGACGGTCGATCAACCGGTATTGCTGCGCCTGAACCGCGCCTTGAAGGGCCTCGGGGTCGGGCCGGTGGCGATGCCGCTATTCCATTCCGTGGTCGATCTCGCAGATTCTTATCTGCAATTGTCGGTGCCGAGTTTCGAATTCCCGCGCGACATGCCGTCTTCGGTGAATTTCGTCGGCACGCCTCCGATCATTGCCAACCAGGTCTCGCCGCCGCCCTGGGCCGAGGACCTCGACGGCTCGCGCAAGGTCGTGCTCGTGACGCAGGGCACGGTGGCCAATCACAACCTCAATCTGCTGGTCGCCCCGACGCTGGCGGCGCTCGCCAACGAGCCCGACATCCTGGTGATCGCGACGGCAGGCGGCCGTCCAGTCGACGCCATTCCCGGCAAGGTGCCGTCGAACGCCCGCGTCGCCAGCTATTTGCCGTTCGAACGGCTGCTGCCGAAGGTCGACGTGCTCGTCACCAACGGCGGCTATGGCAGCGTCAACCAGGCCATGAGCTTCGGCATTCCCCTGGTCACCGCGGGACTGACCGAAGACAAGGCCGACGTCAACGCACGGGTCGCGTGGTCCGGCGTCGGCATCGACCTCGCGACCAACGAGCCGACGCCGGAAGCCTTGCGCGAGGCGGTGCGGACGGTGCTCGACCAGCCGCGCTATCGATTGCGCGTGTCGCAGATCGCGGACGAGTTCGCAGGGATCGATACGCGGACGGAAATTCTCCGGATCATCGGCGAACTCGTCACCGACCAGACCAAGCTGTCACGCCTCCGCGCGGCCGTGCCGAGCCGGGGCCGGCGCGCCGGGCGGCGCGGATGATCAGTTTGCCGAACTGAGCCATGGAGGGCGGTGCGACCGTCCTCCGTCGTTCCATCAGTGTCCATCGGAAGTCATCGGATGTTCGTTCATGCGCATCGAACCTGACTCCTTCGCCTTCATGGTGCTGCTCGGGCTGCTGGCGGCCGTGCCATATTCCGGCATCGACATCAATCTGCCGGCACTGGCAGCCACCGGCTCCACGTTTGGCGTGAGCGCGTCGGACGTCGGGTTGACGACGAGTGCCTTCATGCTCAGCCTCGCAACAGCGCCGCTGATCTATGGACCCGCCTCCGACCGCCTTGGCCGCAAGCCGATCCTGGCATTCGGCCTCGCGCTGTTCGTCGCCGCCAGTTTCGGCTGCGCGCTTGCTTCCTCGCTGCCGGTTCTGCTGGTGTGCCGTTTCATTCAAGGCATCGGCGCCGCCGCAACCGCCACCACCTTTGCCATCATACGCGACCTCTTCGACGGCACCGCGGCTCGAGGCAAGATCGCCAACGTCATGGTCGCAGTCAATGTTGCCACGGTGATCTCGCCCACCGCGGGGGCCGCCCTGCTGGCGGCTGCCGGCTGGCAATCGATCTATGCGAGCCAGGCTGCGATGGGTTTGGCGCTGCTGGTGGTGGTGATGTTTCGCTTCGCCGAAAGTGCGAACATCGCTCCATCCGCCCGCCTGGTGCCCGCGGCCGTGATTGACAGCTATCGCCGCGTCCTGACGCATCCGGTTTCACTTCCTTACATCCTGGTCGGTGCGGCGGGCGGCGCGACGGTGTTTGCCTACGTCACCGGCGCCTCGCTCTTCTTCGTCGGAGCCGTCGGACTCTCGCCCGAGCAATTCGGCCTGATCTTCAGCGCCTGCTCGGCTTCCGTGATGGGCGGCGCCTTCCTCGACGGACAGCTCGGCCGGCGCGGGATATCTTCGGCATGCATGCTCGCCACCGGGCTGACGCTGTCGTCGGCGGCCAGCATCGTCCTGCTCGCGATGACATTGGCCGGCTGGATGCCCACGGTGCCTGTCGCCGCGCTGCTGATGGCGGTGGCACTCGGCTTCGGACTCAGCGTGCCGAACGTGGTGAGCGCGACGATGCAGCACTTTCCCGACATCGCCGGCGCCGTCAGCGCTGCTGCCGGAAGCATCCAGCTAATCGCCGGTGCCATATCGAGCGGACTGGTGGCGGCTTGCTTCGACGGCCGGACCGCGCTCTCGACGACGGCGGTCATGGCTGCGTCAGCGCTCCTCGCGCTCGTCCTGTATTTCCTGGTCGCGCGTCCCGCCGACCGTCGTCTGCAATCTCAGACGATCGAGCGGCTGATGCGCGCCGGCTCGATGCCGAAATCGACCGCAAGCTGATCATCTGGCGGCTTCTGATCATGCTAAGGCGGCGGCTCGTGACTAGCCGCTTGAGCTCGCGTGAAAAACATCTGTCTTCGCCGCGTTCAATGTCCTGGTTTCCCCTGCAGGAGCAGCCATGCGGATCAATTAATTCGCACGAAACTGTGACAGCGATCGCCGAGGCGGTAACCGCTGCGAACACTGCACATGATCGCGCGTGCCATTCTTACAGAGGTAACCATTTCGTCTCGACCAGACATCATTCGGTAGCAGCATGGCACCATCGTTGGCGCGGCCAGCGCGGCTACACCCGCGGTCACGCAATTATCCCGTCGCCTGCTCCGGTCGCGAAAGGAACGATTGCGTCAGTGAGTTTCGCGACCTGATGAGGCTTCTGGAATGTTATACCATTTTCTGCTGGCATCGTGGGGCACATTGGGAAACCTCAGCCCTCTCCTGACTGCGGGACGGAAACTGCGCCGGAATGGTCATCATATCCGGGTGATGGCGGATCCGGCAATGCGTGCGGAAGTCGAGAGCGCCGACTTCGAATTCGTGACATGGCGCCGCGCTCCGACGGGAGAGGCCGCCGATCCGACAGATCTCTCGGACATGTCGCAATGGATACGCCGCGTCGTATTCGCCCCCTGCTCGGCCTATGCGGCCGATATCCGGGACGAAATTCGCCGCGGGCCGACGGATGCGGTTCTCAGCTTGGACGTATTGTTCGGCGCCGCGCTCGGAGCGGAGGCATCGGATGTGCCCCTCGCTCTTTTATCCCCCCATGTCAGCCTGCGGACCCTGCCGGGAATGCCGCCGGCCACGAGCGGGTTGGGCCAGCCGAAAACTCCGCAAGAGCGTGCCGAGGTCGACGTGGCCAATGCCGCCGTATCCCAGATGCTGAATTCGTTTCTCCCTCTTCTCAACCGGGCCCGCGTCGATCTGGGACTCGCCCCGCTCGCGGACGTCATGCACCTGTTCGATCGGGCTGACCGGCTTCTGCTCGCAACCAGTCGGGCGTTCGACTTTCAGGCCGATGCTCTGCCGTACAATTTTCGGTATGTCGGGCCGCTGCTCGACGTGCCGAACTGGTCCAAGGTCGCGCACCCCAGTTCGCGGCAGGCCGCCACCTGGCCAGCATCGTCCATGCGATCGGGGCGCCCCCGCATCTTGATCGCTTGCAGCACCGGCGCTCAAGGCCAGCGCGACCTGTTTCAGCGCGTCGTCAACGCGATGGGCATGCTCAAGATCGATGCCATCGCGACCACAGGCCCCAATCTGAAGGTTACAGATCTGCGGGCTCCGCAGAACGTGCAATTGATCAGCGGCGCTCCCCATGACCTGATCATGAAAGACGTTTCTGCCGTGGTGTCGCAAGGCGGCCACGGAACCGTCACCCGCTCGCTTCTCCACGGTTTGCCGCAGCTCGTTCTTCCGATGGGACGGGATCAGGCCGCGAACGCGGCGCGGGTCGAGGCCAAGGGCGCCGGGCTTCGATTGCCTCCAACGGCCTCGGAGAAGGAGATCGCAGCGGCAGTGGACCGGCTGGTCACCGAGCCGCGTTTCACGACGACGGCTCGCTTCCTCGGCGAGGCCATCAAGGTCGATATCGATCGGTCCTGCCTCGTCGACGAGATGGAGACCATCGCCGCCGCTGGACGCCGAATGAGACGGCCGTCTCCTGCAACGACAGCGCTTCATCGCGCCTGATGAACCTCGATGCGGCCGCCCGCCCATGATCAGCCGGGCGCCACTCACTAACGCCGGGAAATGCTCCGAGCGTTCGCAAGAGCGCTCCGGGCATCGCCAAACATGGTTCATAGCTCCCATACGTTTCCGCGATTACCCGGCTGAATGGGTTCGTCGTCAGCCGCCCCTCTATCGATCTCCTGGCAGACACTGGCGACGATCTGATAGGAGCGATAGGCCGCGGCGGTGTCCTGGATGAACGTGATGATCATGAGTTCGTCTGCGTGCGTTCTCCTGATCATTCCCTGGATACCGGAACGCACCGTTTCCGGCCCACCAACGATGGCGTAGGACAAACGCTCGGGCATGGCTGCGACGGGCGCCGCAATCGCGTCCGGCGCCGACGCCGGCAGCTTCTTGCGAAACCATTGCACCAGGATCGGCCGGACGCCAGCCATCATTTCCTCCGCCTCTGCATCCGTGTCTGCCGCGATGATAAAGGCCGACACCATCGCATGCGGAGATCGCATCGTGGCGCCCGGCCGGAAATGCGCGCGATACGTCTGCATGGCAGGAATCAAATCATCGGGCGCGATATGGGTCCCGTAGGAGAACGGCAGGCCGAGCTTGCCCGCCATTGTCGCCGAGGCCGTTGAACACCCCAGCAACCAGACGGGTACATCGAGGCCGCGCCCAGGTGCATATGGACTGTCGCCCGATTGCGGCTCGCGCAGGAGCGCCAGCAATTCGTCGAGGTCAGCGTCAAATCGCATGCGCGCATCGGGCGCCTTGCGTAGCATCCGGAGCGTGTCAGCGTCCGACCCTGGTCCACCCGTTGCGCGTCCGAGTCCGAGATCGACCCGGCCGGGATGAAGCGCCGCCAATGTTCCGAATTGTTCGGCAATCAGGAGGGGTGAATGGTTGGGCAACATTGCGCCGCCGGAGCCGACGCGGATCGATCGCGTACGGCTCGCAACATGAGCAAGCACGACAGGTGGCGCCGCATTGGTCAGCCGCGGCACGTTGTGATGCTCGGTGAACCAGAAGCGTCGATAGCCCAGCGCCTCCGCATGCTGCGCGCGCTCGACAGTGCGGGCCAGGGCTTGACGCGTACCGTCGCCATTGTACTTCGGAGAAAAATCGAGCATCGAGATTGGAAGCGATCTGTCCATCATGAATCCCTTTGTGTTGTCCGGCCCGGTCCTTCGGCCATGGGGCTGCCAATGAAGCGGCGTCGTGACGACGCCTTCACTGGCCGTGATCTCCAGGGCCCGGGTGCGTCGGCTGACATTCTGTCGTAAAGACGCGCAGCGCATAGCCTGCACTTCTGGACAGAACGGCCAGCAAGATCGCCAATCGGCGCTTAGGCGACGGCCGCTTTCAGATGACGGGCAAGTATCTCTGCGAACACCCTCACTTTCGAGGAGATGTCGGCGCGCGAGGGATAGGTGAGTTGGAGTCTGACCGAAGCCGAAACGGGGAAGGCCTTCACGAGAGCGCCGGACGCCAACGCCGTTCTGCATAGCGACCCGGGCAGGAGGCCGATGCCCTGACCGAGCAGCACCAGTTCGCGGATGAACGTGAAGCTGTCGACCGTAACGTGGAATTGAGGCAGGACCCCGCCATCGAGGCACTGTTCGAAAAGGCGGCGCAGTTCCGGCTGCCGTGGGCCGATCAGCCGCGTTGCCCTGGCGATGCTCGCCGGAGCACCGTGACGGCGCATATAATCGGCGCTCGCATAAAAGCCCAATTCCATGTCGAGCGCCGCCCGCACGACGGCGTCCTGGGGATTGGCGGCACCGATCCGCAGTGCGACATCGACATTCTCGGAGACGAGGTCGAGCACCGCGTTGGTCGGAACCACATCGATCCGCACCTTCGGATATGCCGCGCAGAATTCCGAGATGGCCGGGGCAACGATCTTTGCCGGAAAGTCCGCAGGCAGCGTCATGCGGATCTCGCCCGCATGAGATGGTTCGACCTGCTTCAGATCGGCGAGGGTATCGACCAGGGACGCCAGGGCGCCCTCCGATCGCTGATACAGATCCTGCCCTTCGGCGGTCAGGGCGAAGGCGCGTGTCGACCGTTTGAACAGGCGAACGCCCAGCGAGCTCTCGAGATTGCGAATGCGCAGGCTCACGGAAGACCGCGGCATCCCTGTCCGGCGCGCGGCTCCGGAGAAGCTGCCCGCGCGAACGACGTCAATGAATGTCTTGAGCGCGTTGAGATCCATCAGCGCGCGCTCAGCGAGCCGTGATGTCTGATGGGATCACGGGCGAAATGGCGTGCCGCTTCCGGAAGCCGGCGATGAGCGCTCCGGCGGCCATCCCCAAGTATGGATGGGCGGGATCTGGAGTGTTCGAGAGTCCGCATCTATCGCGCGATAGTACGATATCGGGCGCTGTCCCCTTCTTCACATCCTCGTTTTTACGAACGCCCGCCGGAAGATGGGTCGGTCACAGCCAGGGATGAGACATCCGGGGATCGGGGACCTCCCCGCCATCGTTCGACCCGTTTCCTCGCTCGATCTGCGGGTCGATATCGCCCTTCAGAACCCCGGTGCCGGAAGGCGCGAACGCTATGGCAAAGGTCCGACGATCATTTGATCGTGCCGCTGGGCGATCCCAGGCAGGAGATTCATATTCTGCTCCCGTGGTTCGGGGATGTCGCGGAGATCGCGAAAGAATTCCTCGTGCTTTCGCGGCGTCGAGACCAAGATGTGGCGCGCATCACGGGAGCCGACATTCGTGAACCCATGAACCACGCCTTTCGGAACCTGCACGCGTGCCCCGGGCTCTACGACCTCGGTCTGGTCGCCGATGAGATATCTCAGCGTTCCCTCGAGAACGACGAACACCTTGTCCTCGGACGCGGAAATATGGGCCGGTGCGCCGAAGCCTGGCTTGATCGTCATGTCCAGAATCGTGAATGGGCTTGTGCCGGAATTGATGATCCTGGTGCTGATCCCCGCGAAATCAGTCTGCTCGAATGTGGTTGCGATGCCAGCTTCCATTGTCGGTCTCCGAGGCTCGTGTGGGCGTCGGTCCATACTTCGTCGCTCCGGGGCGTCGCGCATAGCCCAAGCCTCTGGACAGACCGGCCAAGACAATCGCCAATCGCCCGGATTGTCGGCCGCTTTGCCGAGCTATGGCTCCAGTGGAGCCCGAGCGGGCGGCCCCGGAAGCCCTTGAAGCCCTTCTGAAAGCCGAGATCGGCAAGTGGGGACGGATCGTCAAGACGGCCGGAATCGACCCGCAATAGACGCCGGTGTCGAAGAGGCGGCGCCGGTCTACGCTGCCGGCAACGCAAAAGAAAACGTCGCGCCGCCGTCCGGCTCATTCGCGGCGAGAAGCTCGCCGCCGTGCTCGCGCACAATGCCGTAGCTGATCCAGAGGCCGAGCCCCGTGCCCTCGCCGACTCGCTTGGTCGTGAAGAACGGCTCGAAGATGTGACTGATGTGATCCTTGTCGATTCCCGGACCATTGTCCGAAATCCGGAACAGGATCTCGTTGCCCTTGCGCGCCGTCGAGACGACCAGCCGCGGCAATTCGGTGCCGCGCATCGCGTCGATCGCGTTCTCGACGAGATTGACGATGACCTGGTGCAGTTGTCCCTCGTTGCCGGAGATCCAGAGTTCCGGCTCGAGCTCCATCTGCAGGTCGATGCGCACCTGCTTGGTGCGGACGGCCCACAGCACCGCGGTGTTGATCAAACGCTCGATATTGACACGCTCGACCTCGCCGAGCTTGCTGAAGGAGAGGCGGCGCAGATTCTTCACGATCTCGCTGATCCGGACCGCACCCTCCATGGTGCCCTCGATCAGCGGGCCGAAATCCTCCATCACCTCGTCGATGCGCAGGCTCTTCTTCAGCGCGGCGAGATCGTTCGCCCGCCCCTTGCCGTGGATCGCGTCGAGATAGGCGACGATGGCCGCTCGGTAGCGGATCAGGGTGTGAATGTTGCCGTAGACGAAGCTGATCGGATTGTTCAACTCGTGCGCGACGCCGGCGACGAGACGGCCGAGGCTCGCCATCTTCTCCTGCTCGACCAGTTGCCGCTGGGCGCGCTGCAATTCGTGATGGGCCTTGTGCAGCGCCTCATAGGCGCGGCGCAGCTCGCCGATCGGCCGCCCCGTCAGCACCACGCCGATAAAGCGGCCGCGATGATCGTGGCGCGGCGAGCTGTTGATCGCGAACAGATCGGTGCTGCCGCCGTCCGTCGCGAACCTCAATTCACCGTCGACGACGTCCGGCGTGCCGCGCGGCCTCAGCAGCGGCAGCAGCTTGGCACCGTCGGCGACATCGATGACGTCGGCAATGTTCCGGCCGACCACGTCCCCGACACTGCGGCCGAGCGCATGCTGGAACGCGGAATTGACCTGCTGCACCATTCCCTTGGCGTCGCAGACGATCAGGATGTCCGAGACCGATTCGATGACGTTGGTGACGAAGGCCTGCGCCTCCTCCAGCTCCGCATTCTTGTGCTCGAGGTCGACCTCATAGCGCAACAGGTCCGAATAGACCTCGTCCATCTTGCGGATGACTTCGATCCAGGCGCCTTCGCGCTCGCGGTCGAACTCGATCGCGCCGCCGCTGGTGACCAGCTTGAGCAGCGAATCCGTCTCGCTTGCTTCAGGAGAATGCGTCGCCTTTGGCATTTTTTCTCAGATCATACCTGGTCAGCTTGTTCCTGAGCCCTACCCGCGAGAGACCCAGCTCGCTGGCGACACGACTGATGTTTCCGTCGTTCCTCTCCAGGCAGTTCATGATAACCGACTTCTCGAGATCCTCCACCTTGTCTTTCAGCGAGGCCGATCCGTTCAGCTTGCCGTGGGTCGGCAGCGGCGCGGATCGCTTCCCGTTGCGGCGGCCGAGCAGCGGCGGCGCGCGCAGCTCGTCCCGGTCGGCGAGCACGACCATGCGCTGGATCTCGTTCTGGAGCTCGCGTACGTTGCCCGGCCAGTGATACTTGCCGAATTCGTCCAGCGCCGAGCGCGCAAACCGCAGCTTCGGCCGGTTGAAGGAACTCTTGACCGCCGACAGCACGCCCTCCGCAATCAGCGGGATGTCCATCGGGCGCTCCCGCAGCGCCGGCATGTGCACCGGGAATGCGGCAAGGCGGTAGTACAGGTCACGCCGGAAGCGACCGGCCTCGACCTCCGCCTCCAGGTCGCGATTGGTCGCCGCCACCACGCGAACGTCGACCTTGCGCACGCGCTGCGCGCCGAGCGGCCGGATCTCGCTCTCCTGCAGCACACGCAGCAGCTTGACCTGGAACGCCGGCGAGGTCTCGCCGATCTCGTCGAGGAAGATCGTGCCGCCATCGGCGACCTCGAACAGGCCGATGCGGTCCTGGTAGGCGCCGGTGAAGGCGCCCTTCTTGCAACCGAACAGCTCGCTTTCCAGGAGCTCGTCCGGCAGCGCGCCGCAGTTCTCGACCACGAATGCCTTGTTGGCCCGGGCCGAGCCGTAGTGGATCGCGCGGGCCAGAAGCTCCTTGCCGGTGCCGGATTCCCCGGTGATCAGAACCGAGATATCGTAGTCGGCGGCGCGCTTGCCGAGCTCGATCACGGCGTGCATCGGGCTTTCCGTCGAATGCACGATGCGGTCGAAATCGTAGAGCTGCTTGGCCACGCCGCGCTTGACCGAGACGACTTTCTTGATGTGCCCCGAGGTCGCCTTGACGTCGACGCCGGCGGTCTCGGTCTCCTTCTGCAGCCGATAGAGCTGAACCGCCTCCTTAACGGTTTCGACCAGCTGGTCCGGCTGCCAGGGCTTGGTGATGTATTGATAGATGCCGGCCTCGTTCAATCCTGCGATGATGTCCTCGGAGTCCGAATAGCCGGAGATGATCATCCGCACCGGATCCGGCCAGAGCTCGCGGACGCGCTTCAGGAAGCTCACGCCAGATTCGTGCGGCATCCGCTGGTCGCAGAGGATCGCGTGGACGATCTCGCCCTCCAGCAGCTTCTCCGCATCGGTCGCATTGCCGACGCAGAGCACCTCGAAATCCTCCCTGAGCACGCGCCGCAGCGCTTCCCGCGAGCGGACCTCGTCGTCGATGACGAGAATGGTTCCCTGAATGCTCACGATGGCACCGCCATGCCGACAGGCCGATCTGGCGCACGCCTGACACGGTGACCGGCGATGGTCAGCGGCGTGCGCGACTTCGGCACCTTGTGGATGAAATTGTAGCGCGCGACGTGGTAGCTCGGATCGAAGCCGTAGAAATTCAGCTTCATCCGCCGCAGCTCCTCGTCGCGGTAGGATTGCAGCGGCTTCTCGGCCTCGTCGGCGGCGCGCCGCTGCCGCTTGGCGGCGAGGCGCGAGGCAAAGCCGGCATCCGACGCCATGGCCGAGCCGAACTTCACGAGGCTAGCATCAGCGAGCGCCTCGCCCGACAGCACGCGATCGACGATGCCGAGGCGGCGGGCCTCCGCCACGCCCATCGGGAGTCGGCATTGTGTGATCCGGGTTGCGTTCGCGGCGCCCGCACGGCGCGGCAGCAGATAGGTCCAGTATTCCGAGCCGTAAAGATTGCCCATGTCCTTGTAATGCGGATTGAGAACGATCTGGTCGCTCGCCCAGACCTCGTCGGCGGCAAGACTGAGGAAGACGCCGCCCGCACCCGCATTGCCGCGAATGACCGAGACGACCAGGCGGTCGGTGGTCTCGATGATCGCGCGGGCAAGATCGTCGATCGCATTGATGTTGCGCCAGGACTCATCCGCGGGGCTATCGGCCGTCTCAATTTCGGCAAGATGAATGCCGTTCGACCAATAGTCCCGGCCACCGGTCAGAAGCAGCACCCTGGTCGGGCGCGCCAGCGCCGCGCGATAGGCCTCGAGCAGGGCCTCGCAGTCGCCGGTCGCCATGGCGCCGTTGTAGAAGGAGAACGCGAGTTCGCCGACCTCGCCATGCTCGCGATACCGGATCGGGGCGTAGCCGCAGCCGGGCCGGCGCGGCAGCTGCGCCGCCTCGGCAGCGAAGACTTTCGCGGCCGGCAGCTTCAGGCTCTTCGGCGCGAGCTTCCTGACATGCCCGATCCAGACCGCACCATCGACCGTGGCGCGCGCCAGCGCGCCGTCGCATTGCGCGACGACGGTACCGGGCACGCCGGAGATGCCGTGCGCCTCATGCGCATCGAACAGCCTGACCTCCTGGAAGAACAGGCTGTCGGCCAGGCCCGGCATGCCGTCGGCGCTGTCGATCTTGCGCAGCACGGTCGCGGTGGTGTCGTGCTGCCAGTCGATCGCCCGGTCCGCCTGGCGGCAAGGTCCGCGCACGCGAATGCGCGGATCGCCCGTATCCATCGGCTGCGGGGCAGGCCGTCCGGATTCGATCGCCGCGACAGCTTCGAGCACTGCCGCAACCGCGCAGCACGTTACCTCGTTGCGGTAGATGCTGGACTTGGCTGCGCGCCGCATCGGGAAGCTGCGGAACGCCCAGACCGGGCCGGCATCGAACTCGCCGTCCGCCTGCAAGACCGTGACGCCCCACTCGCCTGCCCCATCCAGAATCGCCCAGTCGAGCGCCGCCGGACCGCGGTCGCCGGGCGGACCGGGATGAACGACCAGACAACGCACGCCGCGCCAGACGTCGTCAGGGATCGCCCGCTTCAGGAACGGCGCGATCATAAGGTCCGGCCGATAAAGCGCCACGCTCTCGCGCGTGACCTCGGCATGGATGTCGAGCTCGACCGCGACATCGTGGCCTCGCTCCCTGAGCTCGACATGGAGCCGCTGCGTCAGGCTGTTGAAGGAATGCGACAGGAGCAGAATGCGCATGATGGGCCCTAACAGATTCTCGGCAATTGCTCACCCGACAGCCAGTCGACGATCCTCCCGCCGCCGAAGCTCGTGGCCATCTGCACGAAATGATGATCGTCGGCCACGGCCTCGCCGATCTCGGCGGCGTCGCGGCCAAGCGGATGCGCCCGCATCGCGGCCAGCACCGCACCGGCAAGCTCGGGCGCGACGATCGCGACCAGCTTGCCCTCATTGGCGACATGGAGCGGATCGAGGCCGAGCAGCTCGCACGCTGCCGCCACGCCCGGTTTGACCGGGATCGCTTCCTCGCGAAGATGGAAGCCGAGGTCGGACTGCCGGGCGATCTCGTTCAGCGTGGCGGCGAGGCCGCCGCGGGTGGGATCGCGCATCAGGCGGATGCCGCGACCGCCGGCTTCGACCATCTTCGCGACGAGGTCGTTCAGCGCCGCCGAATCCGAGACGATCTCGGTCTCGAAGGCGAGATTCTGCCGCTTCGACATGATCGCCACGCCGTGGTCGCCGAGCGTGCCGGAGATCAGCACGCGATCGCCGGCGCGGGCGTTCTCCGCCGAGAGATCGAGCCCGTGGGGCACGACCCCGACGCCGGCGGTCGAGATGAACAGGCCATCGGCCTTGCCGCGCTCGACCACCTTGGTGTCGCCAGTGATGATGTGGACGCCGGCATCGCGCGCCGCCTCGCCCATCGATTCAGCGATCAGCTTGAGATCGGCGAAGCGGAAGCCTTCCTCGATGATGAAGCTTGCAGAGAGGTAGAGCGGGCGTGCACCGGCCATGGCGATATCGTTGACGGTGCCGTGCACCGCAAGCGAGCCGATATTGCCGCCGGGGAAGAACAGCGGCGAGACCACATAGCCGTCGGTCGTCATCACCATGCGCCCGGCGCCGACGTCGAATGCCGACTGGTCGTTGCCGCGCGCCAGCCATTCATTGCCGAAGGCCTCATGAAACAATCCGGAGATCAACTGCGCCATGGCGCGGCCGCCCGAGCCGTGGGACAGGTCGACGCAGCCGTTCCTGATGTCGAGCTTGCGCTGATAGGCCTTCATGACGCGCGCCTCTGCTGGTGATCGCGGAAGCGGCCATAGGTCCAGTGCGCGGCGCAGGCGCCTTCGGAGGAGACCATGCAGGAGCCCATCGGCGTCTCCGGCGTGCAGACGGTGCCGAACAGCTTGCAGTCGACCGGCTTCTTCACGCCGCGCAGGATGGCGCCGCATTCGCATGCGGGATTGTCGTCGACGCGCAGCTCGTGCATGTCGAAGCGCACCTCGGCGTCGTACTTGGCGTAGGCGCGCTTCAGCTTCAGCCCGCTATAGGGAACCTGCCCGAGCCCCCGCCATTCGAACTGATCGCGCAGCTCGAAGATGTCGGAGACCTCCTCCTTGGCGCGCAGATTGCCGTCGCGGTTCACCGCGCGGCTGTACTGGTTCTCGACCTCGTGCCTGTTCTCGTTGACCTGCCGCATCAGCATCAGGATCGCCTGCATCATGTCGAGCGGCTCGAAACCCGCGATCACGACGGGTTTGCCGAACTCCTCGGCAAAGAACTCGTATGGGGCCGTGCCGATGATCGTCGAGACGTGGGCCGGCCCGACGAAACCATCGATCTCGACCCGGCCGATGTTGCGGATCTCCGGACTTTCCAGGATGTTCTGCATCGCAGGCGGCGTCAGCACGTGGTTGCAGAACACGCTGAAGTTCTCGAGCTGCTTCCTCTCGGCGAGGCGGATCATGACCGCGGTCGGCGGCGTCGTGGTCTCGAAGCCGATGGCGAAGAACACCACCTCACTCCCGGGATTGTCCTCGGCGACCCGGATGACGTCGATGGTCGAATAGACCATGCGGATGTCGGCGCCGCGCGCCTTCGCCTTCAACAGCGATGCGCCCTGCGAGCCGGGAACGCGCATCAGGTCGCCATAGACGCACAGGATGATGTCGGGCCTCATCGCGAGCCGGATCGCCATGTCGATGCGTCCGGCCGGCAGCACGCACACCGGACAGCCGGGGCCATGGATCATCCGCACGTTCCTCGGCAGCATGTCCTCGAGGCCGTAGCGCGAGATCGCGTGGGTATGGCCGCCGCAGAACTCCATGAAGCGATAAGGCTTTTGCGGATCGGCCTCCGCGCGGATCGCTTTCGCGAGCCCAAGCGCGATCTCCTTGTCGCGAAACTCGTCGGCATATTTCATGACGCGGCTCCCTGCCCCTCGGCGCTGAGCTCGCGCAGCAGCTCGAGCGTCCGCCTCGCCTCCTCCGGGTCGATCTTCGTCAGGGCATAGCCGACATGGATGATCACGTAATCGCCGACGGCGAGACCCTCGATCAAGGCGACCGATATCTCCTTGCTGACGCCGTCGATGGAAACGATCGCCATCTCGTCGGGCAGGAGCTTCGTGACCTCGGCAGGTATCGCGAGACACATCAGATGGTTCCTTCCAGGCCTTGCCGTTCGAGCAGTGTCAGCGCGGCAACCCAGGCCTGCCCGAGGCTGAGCCCGCCGTCGTTGGGCGGTACTTGGCGCGGCAGCAGCGGCGAGAGCCCGGCGGCAAGGCAGCCGCGCTCGATCTGCTCCGAGAGGATCGCGTTGAGGAAGCAGCCGCCGCTCAAGGCGACGGTCCGAATCCCGGTCGCGCCCGCCGCGCGATCAATCCAGTCGACGCAAGCCGCGGCAAGCGTGCCGTGGAACAGCTCGGCGCCTTCGACCGCATCGATCTTTCCAGCTGCCAGGCGCTCGAACAGCGGGGCCAAGGACAGCACGCCGTGCTCGATGGCCCAGCCGTCAGGCGCGATGCGGGAGCTGCGCACCAGCGCTTCGAGCTTCATCGCAGCTTCCCCCTCGTAGCTCTGGATCGGGCAGAGACCGAGCAGGCCCGCCGCCGCATCGAACAATCGGCCGGCGCTAGTTGTCGTCGGCACGCCCGGCTGATCGAGCATGGCCCTAAGACGCGCGGCCTGCGGCTGTGCGCCGAACCGGGGCGCGATCGCACCGCCGCGCCCCAAGCCGTGCAACACGCTCGCGGCCATGCGCCACGGTTCGCGCGCGGCGCGATCGCCGCCCGGCATCTTCATCGGGGCCAGATGTCCGAGCCGCCGGAAGCGGGCGCCGTCGCAAGCCAGCAGCTCGCCGCCCCAATTGCCGCCGTCGCTGCCGTGGCCGAAACCGTCGAGCACCAACGCCAGCACCGGTGCTGCGGTGCCATGCTCCGCCATCACGGCGGCCGCATGGGCATGATGGTGCTGGACCGCGATCAGCGGCCTCCCGCTGGCCTCGGCAAAACGGGTCGAGGCCATGTTCGGATGCAGGTCATGGGCAATGACGACCGGCTCGACGTCGAGTGTCGAAAGCAGGTGATGCACCGTCTCCTCGAAGAAGCGGACGCCTTCCGCAGTGGCGAGGTCGCCGATGTGCTGGGAGACGAACGCCTCGTTGCCGCGCGTGAGCGTCACCGTCGATTTGAGCGCGCCGCCAACGGCCAGGATCGGCGGCACCGACCGCGCCAGGCGAACCGGCTCGGGCACGTAGCCGCGCGCGCGGCGGATGAATTGCGTCCGGCCGGCGACGACCGCCGCCACAGAATCGTCGGCCCGGGTGACGATGTCGCGGTCGTGCGTGACGATGAGGTCGGCGATGCCGGCAAGGCGTTGCTCGGCTTCGCGATTGTCGATGAGGAGCGGCTCGCCACCGGGATTGGCGCTGGTGGCGACGATCGCCCAATTCTCGCCGGCCCGCTCGTGCGCTGTAGTCAGGGCATCGAAGATGAGGTGGTGGAGCGGCGCGACCGGCAGCATGACGCCGAGGAGCGACAGGCCCGGCGCGACGGCTGGCGCGAGCCGGTGGCGTGATGTCATCAGCACGATGGGCTGCGGCGACGTCTGCAGCAAGGCGAGCTCGGCGGTATCGGCATGGGCGATGTCCGCAACCGCATCCACCGATCCGACCATGACCGCGAAGGGTTTTTGGTCGCGATGCTTGCGCTGCCGCAGCCGCCGTACAGCCTCGTCGTCGCGGGCATCGCAAAGCAGCTGATAGCCGCCGAGCCCCTTGATCGCGACGATCTTGCCGGCCGCGACCGCGTCGGCAATCTCCGCGACCTCATGGCTGAGCCTCGGGCCGCATTGCGGACAGGCGATCGCCTCGGCATGGAAACGGCGGCTGAGGGGGTTGGCGTAGTCGTCGGCACAGGCTCTGCACATCGCAAAGCGTTTCATGGCCGTTGCCGCTCGATCATAGGGAAGCCGCTCGGCGATGGTGTAGCGTGGACCGCAATGGGTGCAGTTGATGAAGGGATAACGATGGAACCGGCTGGCGGGATCGAACAGCTCGCGCAGGCAGTCCTTGCAGGTTGCGGCATCAGCGACGATGCGCGTCGACACCCTCCCCTGCTCGCTGGCGCGGATGCAAAACTCCGCACTCGCCACCGCCCCGACCGGCTGCACCGAGATCTCGTCGATCCGGGCGAGCGGCGGCTTTTCCAGCGGCAACGCCGCGACGAAATCGGACGCGCGCTCGCCCTCGACCTCGATGACGACGCCATGGGAATCGTTGGCGACGAAGCCGCCGAGGCGGTAGCGCGTGGCGAGACCGTAGACATACGGGCGAAAGCCGACGCCCTGCACCGCGCCGCGCACATGCAGGCGCAGCCGCCGTCCGTCCCGTGCTGTGGCCGCGCCGCCCATCGTCACTCCGCTGCCGTCATCGCGGCCGGCTTCATCGCCGCCATCCGCTTGCGGATCCAGGCATAAAACGTTGCAAACCCCTCGCCGGTGCGCGCCGACACCGTCAACACCTCGATCTTCGGGTTGACCCGGCGCGCATATTCGATGGTCTTCGCCAGATCGAAATCGAGCACGGGCGCGAGGTCGATCTTGTTGATCAGCATCAGCGACGAGGCTGCGAACATGTCGGGGTATTTCAGCGGTTTGTCCTCGCCCTCGGTGGTCGAGAACACCACGATCTTGCAGGCCTCGCCGAGATCGAACGCCGCCGGGCAGACCAGATTTCCGACATTCTCGATGAAGAGCAGGCCGCCGTTGAGCCAGGGCAGCCGGTCATAGGCCTCGCCGACCATGGCGGCATCGAGGTGACAGCCCTTGCCGGTATTGACCTGGATCGCCGGCACGCCGGTGGCGCGGATGCGCTCGGCATCGTTGGAGGTCTGCTGGTCGCCTTCGATCACACCGATCGCAAAGCTTTCCTTCAACTCGGACACGGCGCGGACCAGCAGCGAGGTCTTGCCGGCGCCGGGGCTGGAGACCAGGTTGAAGGCGAGCACGCCATCGGCCGCGAAGCGGGCGCGGTTGTCGGCCGCAAGCCGGTCGTTCTTGCCAAGGATGTCGCGCTCGACCTGGATGATACGGTCGCTGCTCATGCCGGCGATCTTCTGGCCCGCGGGATTGGCGCCGCAGTCGAGCAGCCCGGCCTCATCGGGGGCTGGGTCGTGGTCACCACCGTGGTGATGGTGGTGACCATGGCCGTGGTGGTGATGATGGTGGTGGTGCCCGCCGTGATCATGATGATGATCATGCGCATGTTCGATCGATGTCTTGCCATCGCTGCAGCCGCAGACCGTACACATCAGTCGACCTCCAATTCCCTTACGCGCATCTCTTCGCCGCCCGTCACCTGCAATTGGTGGCCGCCGCAGGACGGGCACGGCTCGTAGCGCTGCCCGATCTCGACGGCTTTGGAACAGGCCATGCACCAGGCCGTGCCGGGAGTCTCGACGATCTCGAGTCGCGCGCCTTGCGCGATGGTCCGCGCGGCGACGGCCTCGAAGCAGAATTTCAGCGCCTCCGGCGCGACATGACTCAGCGCACCGATTTCCAGACAGACGACGTTCACCTTGGTGAAAGCGCGCTTGCGCGCTTCCTCCTCGACGATACCGACGATGCCTTCGCACAGCGCCATCTCATGCATGGGCCGCCTCGCGAAAATTCAGGCTGAAGCCGACGCAGGGATCGAAGGATCCGACCAGCGCGCGGACCTCGTCCTGTCCGTGCCGGCCGGCTGCGAGCGTCGCGCCCTGGAGGCTCCTGACCAGCGGTCCACGGGCGTGAAAATTCCACTCGGTCGGTGCCAGGTACTCGAACTTGACGATGCGATCCTCGTCGTCCAGTGCGACGGCATGATGGAGGCGCCCGCGGGCGCATTCGACAGCGGCCGCCCCCTTGCCCACGCCGAGCCGGTAGCTTGCGACGACGCCCTCGTCGAGCTCCGCATCGCCACGAACGAGCCAGGCGCAGAGCCGCGCGACCTCGGCAACCCGCGCCTTCAGACGCGCGGCGGAGCCAGCTTCCGCCGGCGAGACCGCTTCACGGCGCGCCATGCGCGCCCAGACGCCGGTTTCCGGAATCCGGCCGCAGAGGTCCGGCGCATCGGAATAGGCCGCACCGTCCGCCAGCAGACGCGTGACGATGTCTAGATCGTCCGCCACCGTCAGGAAGGATGGATCGGCCTGCGGCTGTGACACCAGCCTGTCATTGCATCCCGCGACGGAGGCGACGAGCGCGCTGCCCGGCGCGAGCGTCTCGTCTTCTTCACCGGCGATCCCCATCGCGCCGAGCGCGGCCTTGATCTGCTCCACCGCGTCGCGATGCAAGGCCGGTGGGACGGCCTCGTCCGCGCGGCCGAGCAGCGCGCTTGCCTGCATCGCGGCGCGCACCGCCGGCGCGTTTGTGCCGTCGAGCGCGAGCGGTCCGACGAACAAGCCGCGCAACAGTTCGGTCAGCCGCTCGGCGACGACTGCGGTGACGCGGCGCCGCACTGTTGCGGGAGCCGCCTGCCGCCCTTGTGCGGCTTCCACCGCCGACTGGAACGCCACGTGATGGGCGACCGAGCACAGCGAGAACAGACGCGGCAGCACGGGAAGCAGGGAAGCGGCGGGCTTTCCCGCAAACAGCCGCGTCAGCGGCGGCCGGCTGCGCGGCTTGATCGCGACGTCGGCGATCGTGGCACCGGACAGCAGCACCGTGATATCGATCTCGTTGCGGAACGAGAGGCTCATCCGCGCCGCTCCGTCAGGGCACCCCGCAGGAAGTTACGCCGATCGATCGGGCTTGTCGCGGGCTCGCGGCGGCGAACCGCCTCCTCGCTGTCCGCCGGCAGCATCAATTCGGCAAGCGCGGCTTCGGCCGTCGCTCGCGCGGCATCCATGTCGGCAAACTGGAACATCGGCGAGAACAGCGAGCAGCTCGCGATCCGGCCGACCCGGGCGACCTCGCTCAGGATGAATTCGATATCCCCCGCGGGAAAACGCATTCGCACGTTCGCGCCCGAGGTGGCCGGCGCAATAGCGCCCGCCGGCATCACCACGTTCATGAACCACGGCGTGACCATGATGCCGACGATCGTGCCGTTGAAAGGGCGGAAATCGACCGCCTCGACGTCGAGCGCATCGTTGTAGATGGGCAGATCGCGCATCGCGCGCTCGCCGATCTCCCGGTAGCTTGCGGCCAGAAGCTCACCCCACGCCGCGGCGTCGGCGCCGCCGACAGGACCTGATGTACTCGCTGGCGCGCTGCCGGTCATGTTTCGATCGCCATGAACTTGGATTTTGGCGCGTCGCAATTCGGGCAGTGCCACTCCTCCGGCAGCGCCGCGAACGGCGTGCCCGGCGCGATCTGCGCTACCTCATCGCCATCCGCCGGATCGTAGACGGTCCAGCAGATGCCGCATTCCAGCCGCGTAGCCTCAGTGATGTCCCGGCGCACGCCAAAGTTCTCGAAGGCGCTCATTTGAAGTAGGCCTCGATGATTTCCTGCAGCCGCTCGGCGGAATCCTCGAAATCCTCGTCCGCTGCCAGCGCAACCGTCGGCACGCCGCCGACTTCGAGCGTATCGAGAATGATGGTGTCCATGGCGTTGAAGAACTGCACCGACCAGACATTGCGAATGCCGGTGGAGAGCACCCGGCAGGTGCCGTAGCCGCGCGAGACGAGCTGAATCGGTCCGTTCCGGATCGTGTCCTGCAGGAAGCTCATGTCGACCGGGCTCATCGGCAGCAGCGTGAAATTGATGATCTGCGAGCGAAGACCGGGCCGCCAGGCCTGTGCCCGCTCGCGGATCTCGGCGAGCACCGGCAGTACGTTCATCGCGCCCTCCGGCACCTGCCCGATCTCGAAATCGGCGGATGTCAGGTCGGCCGCCGCGCGCCTGACGATCTCCGGAATCGCCCCGATCTCGAGGTATTCGGAAGCGGCGTCGGTCTCGAGCCGCACACGCCAAATTCCCGCCAGCACCGATTCCTGGATCTGCGCCAGCGATCCGTCGGGCAGCGCGACGACGCCGGCGACCTCGCCTTCGCCGAGCACGTCGGCCACCAGCTTGCTCTCGAGATCGTTGAGATTGGCGAGCCGGAACAATTGCGTCGGCGCGTCCGCCTTTTGGCCTTCAATGGCGACCGCGATGCGCGAGAGCAGCGCGACCGCGTTCGGACAGCTCTTTGCAAGCTCTGCACTGTCGAGCGTTGCAAGCTTTGCCAGCGCGCCGGCCGCCGTCAGGCTGCCCTTCGCTGCATTGAGACTCTCTTCGCCGATCGGAAACACGTTGACCGGTTGCTCGGCGCCTTCGGGCGCATCCCAGAAGCCGGCCTTCACAGCCCGGCCCCTTGCGCGCGATGCTGGGGAACGATGGTGACGGCGACTGCTGCGCCTTGCCCGCGCGGCCGGTCGATCAGCTTGGTGATGCGGTCGACATAGACCGACCAGTCCTGGATCTTGGCGATCAGTCCCAGCGTCTCGCCCTTGGCAACGAAAATCAGCGTCGGCTGCACGCGCACGCCGAAGCGCTGGCCGAGCGCGCTCTCGTCGCTGCGCGCGATGATCGCACCGCGCAGCCGGCCTTCGAACGCGGTGATCAGCTCCGGCAGCACCACGGCGACATCGATTGCCTCAGGGAAGCGGTTGGGATCGCCGGCCGACAGCAGCACCGCGACCGCACCGGCCTCGTCCGCTCCGCCAAAGAAATGATCGACCGTCGCAGCATCGACCTCGGGCAGGCCACTCCGCGCCGGATCATGCTTTCCCACCTGGAATTCCATCGAACCTCCCCTGACAAGCTTGTGTTTTTGCTCGGACTAGAGGTTAGCAAGGCACGTGCCAGGATTGGTTATCACCTGTCCGGAATTATCCAATTGATCTATATCATCTATTTTCTAGCTTCGACTGTCCGCCAAGCTTCTATGGCAAGATACTTTTCATATCTGGTGGTAGCCAGCTTTGCTGGTAGGAATCGACCTTTCCAGGCTTACAGCGGCCGCCGGGGCCGGGCCGGTCACGGGTGTCATCAATGCATTCATCGGGAGATGCAGCGACGCTGCTAACTGGACCGGAGGTGCTCCGGTAGTTGCGGCTCGCGGTCGATGAGGTCGGCGAAGAAGCGGTCGCAATCCTCGCCGTCGAGCGCTGCACTGAGCCCTTCGATCGCATTCGCGATGAGGCGCGCTTCGTCCTCGTCCAGCAGCCGGATCGCGGTGTCGATATAGACCAGCACCTTGGCGCCGACCGGCGGATTCGAGAGCAGCAGCACAGAGACCCGGCGCTGCTCGCCGCGATAGGCGCACAGCGCCGACACTCCGTCGGTCTCGACAATCGTCATGGGCAGGCCGAGGCACATGGACAAATCTCCGACAGTGTGGCCGATCAGGCCGGCCGCGTCTCGTAGTGGAGATGATCGATGTCATTGGCGAGCAGCCGCTCGGTATCCGCCAATGGCTCGGCGCGTTGGCTCACCGTGATGCCCCATTCGGCCAGGATGGCGCAAGCGAGATTGATCGCCGGCGCGATCTGGTCGCGCACCGGCGGCGTCAGCGGCCCGCCCCAGTCTTCGAGATCGAGCGGCTGGCAGCCGATCAGCACCAGATGTTTCGGGCACCGGCCGAGCAGGTCGGCCGCGCTGATCACCTCCTGGAAACCGGTCTGGTGCAGGCTCATCTTCTTGGCGCCGGTGAAACGCGGCACCTCGTCGTCACGCACAAGCTTCAACTGGCCGGGCTCGAGGCCATAGTCGATCGCGTCGAACACGATCAGGCGGTCCGCCTCTTCCAGATAGTTGACGAGATAGAGCCCCTGCGTGCCGCCATCGAGGATGGTGACATTGTCCGGCACGGCGTAGCGGCGATGAAACTCCTCCACCGCGCGCACGCCAAAGCCTTCGTCGGCCCACAGGATATTGCCGATGCCGAGCACCAGGATGCGATCGTCTTGTGAGAATGTCGGCATCACCTGGCGCTCTCGTATCAGTCGCGGAATTGCCGTTCGCCCGAGATCATCGAGGAGATGATGCTCTGGCGCGACATGATGTCTTCGCGGATCGCGGCGTAGATGTGCACCATCACGAACACGACCAGCGCCCACATGCCGAGGTGATGCCAGGTATGAACATCCTGGCTGTTCGGCCAGATCGCAAACACCCAGCCGAACAGCTTGTACTGCCAGCTGTCGATGCCCTGTCCTTCCGAATAAAGTGCGAAGCCGGTGACGATCATGAAGGCCACGAACAGCGTGAAGCCGGTGAACATCGCGGTCTGCGCCAGCGGATTGTGGCCGACATACATCTTGGGCTCGCGCTCCAGGAACGCGTACCAGCGAATTTCGTGCAGCACTTCCTTCCAGAACTGCTTGCGGTGAACCGGGATGTAGAAGATCTGCCGGGAATGGTGGTTGCCGACGAAGGCCCACAGGATGCGCGTGAGGAAGAAGACCGCAAGCACCTGCCCCGCGGCGAAATGGGCGAAGCGGATGTAGCCCATCACGAAATTGTCGGACGCCTCGCCCGCGACCGTCGGCAACGGCGTTCCGATAAGATAGCCGGTCACCATGAGCACGATGATCGAGAACGCGTTCACCCAGTGACAGATCCGTACCGGAGCCTCATAGACATAGACGGTGGGACGACCCACCGCTCGTTCTCCGGAAGCATCGGCTGCGATCGCCGCGAGGTCGGGCCTGGCGTCCGAGGCGGGAGCAACTGCATCCATCATGATCCTCTCCTACCTGACCTTGACCTTGGCGAGTTCCTGGCCGTCCGGACTCATCACGTGTGTCGAACAGGCGAGGCACGGATCGAAGGAATGGATCGTGCGCAGGATCTCCAGCGGCTGTTCGGGATTGACCATCGGCGTGTTCATCAGCGACGCCTCGAAGGCGCCGATGTTTCCCTTGGGGTCGCGCGGCGAGCCGTTCCAGGTCGTGGGCACCACGCACTGGTAGTTGTCGATCTTGGTGTCCTTGATCTTGACCCAGTGCGCGAGCGCGCCGCGCGGCGCCTCGGTGAAGCCGACTCCCTTGGCCTCCTTCGGCCAACTCTCCGGCTTCCATTTGTCGACATTGGCGGTCGAAGAGTCGCCGGCCTTGATGTTGGCGACGAGCTTGTCCTGGAAGTAGCGCATCTGACGACCGGCCCAGACGGACTCGAGCGCGCGCGCCGCGGTGCGGCCGAGCGTCGAGAACAACGCCGAGGTCGGCAGGTTCAGATCCTTCAGGAACTTGTCGACGGGATCCTTGAACTCCGCCTTGTTCTGCGCGTAGCCGACGACCCAGCGCGCCAGCGGGCCGACCTCCATGGCGTGACCGCGCCAGCGCGGCGCCTTGATCCAGGAGTACTTGCCGCCTTCGTCGAGCTGCTCGATCGCGGTCTTCGTCCCCTTCGCATTGGCGCCCAGCACGTAGTTCGGCTCGGTGATGCCGTCCCAGGGATGCAGGCCCTTGGTCTCGTCGGGGTATTTGTACCAGGAGTGGACCACGAACTCCTGGATCTCGTCGGGGTTGGCAAGATCGACCGGAAATACCTCAGAGAGATTGCCGTTGATGATGGCCCCGCGCGGCAGCTTCAGACTCTTTGCGGAGTAGTCGTTGGCATGTTCAGGCACGTCGCCATAGGCGAGCACGCTCTTGCCGGAGAGGCCGCCGCCATAGAGCCAGTCCTTGTAGAACGAGCCGATCGCCGCGACGTCCGGCAGATAGACCTGCTCGTTGAACTGGATCAGTTGATCGATGATCGAGGAAATCAGGTTCAACCGCTCCATGTTGATGGCGCCGACGGCGCCCGTGCCGTCGACATTGATCGGACAGGGCACGCCGCCGACCAGCCAGTTCGGATGCGGGTTCTTGCCGCCGAAGATGGTGTGGATCTTGACGATCTCCTTCTGGAAATCGAGCGCCTCCAGATAATGCGCCACCGCCATCAGGTTGGCCTCGGGCGGCAGCCTGTAGGCCTTGCTGCCCCAATAGCCGTTCTTGAACGGCCCCAGCTGGCCGGACTCGACGAACTTCTTCAGCCGCGTCTGCAGATCCTTGAAATAGCCGGGCGAGGACAGCGGCCAGCTCGAAATCGACTGCGCCAGCGTGGAGGTCGCCCGCGGATCCGCCGAGAGCGCGGAAACGACGTCGACCCAGTCCAGCGCGTGAAGGTGATAGAAGTGTACGACGTGGTCATGCACCTGCAAGGCAAGCTGCATCAGGTTGCGGATCGAATTGGCGTTCTCTGGAATCGTGATCCCGAGCGCGTTTTCGACCGCGCGCACCGAGGTCAGCGCATGCGTGCCGGTGCAGACGCCGCAGATCCGTTCGGTGAACGCCCAGGCGTCGCGCGGATCGCGGTTCTTCAGGATCACCTCGATGCCGCGCCACATCGTGCCAGTGGAGACCGCGTTGCGGATGACATTGTCGGCGTCGACATTGACCTCGACCCGCATGTGACCTTCGATACGGGTCACCGGGTCCACGACGATGCGCTTGCCGGAATTGTCGAGATTGAAGCCGTTGGGAGTCTGGATACCCATGATTGTCCTGCCCTGCCGTGTCTTTTCGATCAGCTGTTGTGGTCGGCGTCTTCGCGCTTGGTCGCGAGCCGCTTGACAGCGGTCACAGCCGCATGCGCAGCCACCGCGGCGCCGACGGCGCCCGCCGCCACCATGCCGATCTGATCGGCGTTCTTCTCGATGCCGAACTGCTTGATGTTGGTGAGACGATCGTAGAACGAGCCCTTGTCCCAGAAGCCGTCCTCCGAGCAGCCGATGCAGCCGTGACCCGACTGGATCGGGAAGGACACGCCGCCGTTCCAGCGCACGGTCGAGCAGGCGTTGTAGGTGGTCGGCCCCTTGCAGCCCATCTTGTAGAGGCAATAGCCCTTGCGCGCGGACTCGTCGTCCCACTCCTCGACGAACTGCCCCGCGTCGAAATGCGGGCGCCGGTAGCACTTGTCATGAATGCGCTGCGAGTAGAACATCTTCGGCCGGCCCTGGCGATCGAGCTCGGGCAGCTTGCCGAAGGTTGTGATGAAGGTGACGACGCCGGTCATCACCTCGGCGATCGGGGGGCATCCCGGCACCTTGATGATGGGCTTGTTGGTGATCACCTTGTCGATCGGAGTTGCCTGTGTCGGATTGGGCTTTGCCGCCTGCACGCAGCCCCAGGAGGCGCAGGCGCCCCAGGCGATGATTGCCATCGCGTCCTCGGCCATCATCTTCAGCTTCTCGACGAATGGCTTGCCGCCGTCGATGCAGAACATGCCGCCTTCGTTCAGCGGCGGATTGCCTTCGACCGCGAGGATATACTGGCCTTTGTGCTTGGCGCGGGTCTCCTCGAGGATGGCTTCGGCCTGATGGCCCGCAGCCGCCATGATGGTGTCGTCGTAGTCGAGCGAGATCATCGACAGCACCGCATCCTTGACCAGCGGATGCGCGGAGCGGATGAAGCTCTCCGAGCAGCAGGTGCATTCGAGGCCGTGCATCCAGATCACGGGCACGCGCGGCTTGGTCTCGAGCGCGTTCGCGATGCGGCTCGCCGCCAGCGGTCCGAGGCCGAGGCTCGTCGCCGTCAGGCTGCAGAATTTATGAAAGCTCCGACGCGTGATGCCTTGCCGCCTGATCACGCTGTAGAACGTTTCCGTCGCCGCGCCCATGAATCCTCCCGCCTTCGGCTTTGACTTTTCGATGACGCAAAGGACAGCAAGAAGCAGGCCAACAGCCTGGAGCGATTCAAAACTGGAGGGATTCCAGAATGTTGCGGCTTTGAACCACCGTCATGAACGGTAAGCGAGGACGCTGACAACACAAGAAGCGGAAACAATTCGATTTGCAGCCGGCAACGAAGTTTCCGGTCAATGCGCGGTGCACACCATGCAGGGATCGAACGAGCGCACGATATGCTGGATCGCAACCGCACGCGGCCCGGCCTCGCCGACATCGGTGCCGACCAGCGCCTGCTCCAGCGGGCCGCCGACGTCGAAGGAATCGCGCGGCGAGAAATTCCAGGTGGTCGGCGCGATGATCTGGTAACGCTCGATCTTGCCGTCGCGCACCGCCATCCAGTGCCCGAGACTGCCGCGGGCGGCCTCGACCAACCCGACACAGCTTCCGTCGGGGAGCTCGCGCGAATTGTGGCAGAACGGCTCCGACAGCCGCAGCGCGCGCGTCCACTGCTCCATGGCAAGCGCGATGCGCGCGGTCTCGATCAGCCGCGCGACCACGCGGCTGCGCACGTTGGTGCCGTCCCGCGCGACCAGATCCGTGATCAGCGCCTGGCCCGCCACCGTCTGGCGCGCGATCGCGCCGACCTCGATCGGCTGGCCCGAGAGCCGGGGCGCCTTGCACCAGCTGTAGGCCGCAGGCTTGTCGGGATCCGGAACTGTGCTGCTATGGGCGGGATCCGCGGAGGAATTCCGCATCCAGGCATGCGAGACGTCCTCGGTGATCTGCGTCAGCGGCAGGGGTTCGACGATTGCGCGCGGGCCGAACAGGCCGCGCGGAAACAACTCGCCGTCGACGCCATGATAGGCGCCGTAGCTCATCATCAGCCCCGTCCCCCGGCCGAGCCCGGTCAATGCCAGGCTGTCCGCCAGCCGCAGGAAATGCGCGAAGTCGCCGCCGCGGCCATCGCGCCAGTCGTCCAGCTCGTCGGCGGTTGCTATCGCCAGCACGTTCTCCAGCGAATCCGCGAAGACGATGCGCTCCAGGAAGGCTCGGAACGCCGTCGTAATCGACAAGAGCCGGACGCGCTCGCCGAGATCGATGGCGCGCGTGGTGCCGCCGGGCTGGAACGCCAGGCTGTGCGGCCATTTTCCAGCAATGATGCCCATGGTCTCGAGCAGCCGCGCCCGCGCCGGCAAGGCATCGCGCGCCGCGCTGCCGCGGGTGGCGGCAAAGCGCTCGCGCGCCTCCTCGTGCCAGCCATGGGCGGCATACGCCTCGCGGGCAAAGTCCGGCATGAAGAAGATGTAGAAATGGGTCAGATGGTCGGCCGCATTCTCCGCCGCATGGGCGATGTTGGTGGCGAGCAGCCCGTTGGGCGCCGCCTCGATCGTCATGGCGGCGCGCAGGGCGGCCGCAGCCGCGACCGATTGCGAGACCGAACAGATGCCGCAGATGCGCGGTGCCAGCGCCAGCGCATCGAGCGGCGGCCGTCCCTCCAGGATCTGCTCGAAACCTCGGTAGAGCGGCGCCGTCACCTCGGCGCGCACGACGCGGCCGCTCTCGACATCGAGGCGGACTTCGAGGTCGCCCTCGACGCGGTTGAACGGGCCGATCGTGATCCGCGTCATGGCTTGCCCTTGGTCGTCGCGCGCCCCGGCGGCACGACCACATGGTCTGCGGTCGCGTTCAACCGCACGCGGCGCGGCGTCGCGGACTTCGACAACGCGGCGAGCGCAACGAACCACGCCTTCGGCATGTCGGTGGGAAGCCCGACCGGAATGCCCGCGAGCTTGGCGGTCTCCAGAAAGTTCTGCGCCCCTTCGAAGCCCGGCGAGGTGCAGGCGATGCAGGCATAGCCGCCCTTGGTGCAGGAGCCGCCGCCGTTCCAGGAGCGCTGGTTGCAGTCGCCCACCGCCTGCGTCGCCTTGCAGCCGAGATGCTCCATGAGGCAGCCACGCTCCGACATGGTCTCGGCGCTGGCCTTGAACTCGTAGAACTCGTTGCGCGAGCAGCCGTGATGGGCAAGGTGATTGGCGACGAATTTGGGCCGCCCGTAGGAATCGAGGTCGGTGGCGGCGAGGTCCTTGGTGGTCAGCGCCAGGATGGTTTCCATCATCCAGCCGGGATGCGGCGCGCAACCCGCGACGTTGATGACGGGAAGCCCGAGCCGCGAACGGAAGCCCGCGCCCAGCGCACCGCCGCTGTCGGACCCTTCGAACTGCAAGCCGACCGCATCGGTCGGGTTCGATCCGGCGGCCGGCACGCCGCCATAGGCCGCACAGCTTCCGACCGCGATCACATAGTCGGCGCGCGGCGCAAGATCGAGCATCCAGCGATAGACCGAACGGTTGGTGCCCGCGAGCATGTTGAAGCGGCCGGTGTCGTTCGGCCCCCGCGTCACCGATCCCTCCAGCAGGAGCAGATCGAGCCGCACCTTGCCGTCGAGCACGGACTGCAGCACCTCGACCGCCTCCTCGCCGGTCTCTTCGCTGACCGACGGATGCCATAGCAAGTTGATGCCGAACTGCCTGAGCTCGTCGAACCAGCCGGAGGCACCGCTTTCGAGGATCGACATCGTGCAGCCGCCGCAACTGGCGCCTTGCAGCCAGAGCACGTTGGTCATTCCATCCGATCCGCTCATGGCTCCTCCTCAGCCTCCAAGCATCGGCCGCTCGTAGCACACGAGCACGGCTTTGGCTTGAAGTAACTCAATCCTGCCTAGCCGACGTCCCGCCGTCATGCTTCAAGTGCCGCCGGCGAATCCGGCGCGTGACAATCCAGGTGACGCCGATGGCGACCGGCACGAAGAGCGCGGTCGCGAGCGACGGCTCGACATGCACGCCGGCGTCATGCGCGCCCTTGGCAAGATAGCCGAACAGGCTGACAACGTAGTAGCCGATCGCCGCCACCGACAGCCCCTCGACCGTACTTTGTAGGCGCAGCTGCAGCTTGGTACGCTCGTTCATCGAACGCAAGAGGTCGCGGTTCTGCTCCTCCAGTTCGACGTCGACGCGGGTGCGCAGGAGGTCGGCGGCGCGCGCAAGCTTGATCGACAAATTGGCCTGGCGCTCCTCCAGAGCGGCGCAGGTCCGCATCGCCGGCGCCATCCGACGGGCGAGAAATGACGACCAGGTCGGATAGCCCGCGATCTCACCGCCTTCGACCACCCCGAGCCGAGCCTGCACGATATCGTAATAGGCCCGGCTGGCCCCAAATCTGAAGAGACTGCCGGCGGCGCCACGCTCGAGCGAGGCGGCGAGCGCCGTCAACTCGGTCAACAGATGATTGTTGAGCTTGAAGTCTGCCGCGCCCTGCATCTCCTCGAGCACCTCGACCAGCCGTCGCCCGATGTGATCGGCGGATGGTGCGAGCGCAAGCGCAGCCGGTAAACCGAGCAGCGCCAGCGTGCGATAGGTCTCGATCTCAAGCACGCGCTGCACCAGGGCGCCCAGACGGCCTGACGACAGACCGTTGTTGCAGACCAGGATGCGCACGAAACCCTGCTCGTCCACGCGGAAGTCCGAAGCAACCACAGCCTGGCCGCTTCGAACGTTGACCATGGCCAGGCTGCCTTTCTCGAACAACTGTTCGGCACGATCAACCGCGGCGGATGTCTCCTCGACCTCGAGTTTGAGTGCGACCAGCAATTGTCCGGCCTGAGGAAGCGACCCGATCAGCGCAGCAAGCTCGTCGTCCACATCACCAAACGGACGCGAGGCGCCCGCATGGCTTCTGATCCAGGTGAAGGTCGTGAACTCGGAATGTTGCTCCCAGCGCAAAGTGACGGCACCGACCGTCACGTGATGGTGTTTTGCGGATGCATCCGGCGCTGCCAGTCCATGTGCAGCGCAAAAGGAGGCAAAGCTCTGCCGATCAGCGGTAGCTGTATCGCCCTGGCTGAGAAATGCGAAGCGCAGCACGGCGAGCGGCCCGGTCAGCCGCGTGAACGGGCGCGCATGGACCTCACTCAACACCGCGCCCCGCTGCGGATGCAACTGAAAGCAGGCGAGATCCAGACCAGAGCTCATCGACGGATCATCCGCTTTTCGCTGCACGGCTTGTTTCTCCTGGGACGTACCAGCCACGCTCGAGCGGAGCGTCAGCGGCTCCACCGGGTGCATCATATAGTCCATCACGCCGTTCTGGCAGACCGACGTCGGCGCGATGCCGCCGGTGCAGAGATTGCGGAGCGTTTCGGTCTTGAGCAGGGAACCATAGGCATAAGTGAACCGGCCGTTGCCACCATCGGCGGCGCATTCGGAATGTCGTTGCCGGGTGGTCTGCGTCGGCAAGCCCGCGAATGAGCCACTCAGCGTACGCGAGACGCTGGCGCCGGCCAAACTCAGGCCGCCTCGGTCGCATCGACGCATTCCAGCACTTCTGGCGCCGCAGCGCGCGCGTCATCGGCAAACATCCGGCGATAGGTCACGACCGAGACGAGCCAGGTGATCGCGAATAGGGCAACAACGGCGAAACCGACATTCGCAAGCGACTCGTTGAGGCCGTCGACCAGCGCCCATGCGCCGCCGGAAAGGCCGAAGCGGTCGCCGACCAACCCGAGCGCCTCGATGCCGCCGATGAACAGCGCGACCGCAACGGAAGCGCCGGTGATGGTGAGGTTATACCAGAGCTTTCGCAGGGGATCGACGTAGGCCCAACGATAGGCGCTGACCATCAGCGCCGAGTCGGCGGTGTCGACCAGCGCCATGCCGGCGGCAAACAGCACGGGAAAGACCAGCACATGCACGAGAGACACGCTACGCGCAGCTTCCGTGGCGGCAATGCCGAGCAAGCCGATCTCGGTCGCCGTGTCGAAGCCGAGCCCGAACAGCAGGCCGAGCGGGTACATGTGCCAGGATCTTGTCACCAGGCGGAACATCGGACCGAGACATCGCGCTAGAAGTCCGCGGGCGGCGAGCTGCGCATCGAGCCGTGCGGCGTCATGGATACCTTGCTCGCGCACCTCGCGCAGGGTTCGCCACAGGCCGGCGAAGATCGCCAGATTGACGACTGCGACCCCCAGCAAGAACAACGCCGACACCGAGGTTCCGATCAGGCCGCCAACTTCCTTGAGCAGGCTGTCGCCGCCAAGGGTCACCATGCCGAGCGCAAGCAACATCGTCGCAACCACGACGACGCTGGCATGGCCCAGTGCAAAGTACAGGCCCGCGGACCGCGGCGCCTCTCCCGCCTGCATCAGCTTGCGTACGACGTTGTCGATGGCAGCGATGTGGTCGGCATCAACAGCATGGCGCAACCCGAACACCCAGGCGAGCAACGCGGTCGCCATCACCGTCGGCCGGTCGCCGAACAGCGCGAAGGCCCAGGTCCATGCGGCGATGTTGGCTGTGATAAGCCCACCGAACAGCAAAATGGGATTGGCAGCTGACGCGCGTCGAGAGCTTTGCCTCGCGCGATGCACTTTGGCCAAGACCGGAGCTCCTCTCGTATGATCTTTGCGTCAACCCGGCATACCAAGGGGCAACATTCGGGCCAGACCGCAACCGCTGTTCCGAGGCGGCTGGTTTCCGGACCCAAGTTTTTGTCTTACGAGAAGAATTCGCCTTGCTGGCACTTTTGAAGCTCTGAGTCACGATGCGCAGCCCTGGAAACCAACTGACCAAAGCGCAAACATAGTTTGGTCGGCGCAACGGGCGATGCGACCGGCGGCGCCCCAGCTGATGCGCGGTTCCCGCCTCGGGCAGATGGATCGCTGCCATTACTGTAACGCAAGCTGCCAACTGCGACCTGGCTGGCTTTCCGATCGCGTCCACCGGACGCAATCCGTTCCGGCCGGCGAACCTGCGGCTGGCCCGGTCGTGAGACAGCTGCCACGGCTTCACGCTCTCGCGGCGGAATTCGCCCGAGTTTTGCTTCGTCGCTCACCCTCTTGAGCCAAGAGGGCGCAGGGAAGACCGGGTGCTGACGTCGCACCCGCGGTCCGCTGCGCGAAAATGGTGCGCGAAGAGACCGCACAGCAGCATACAGGTGGTGCCAATCACTCGGCCTTCCCTGCGCGATGGTCGGACGGCTTATGCCGTGCTCTCCCGGGAGCCGAGTTCGTTCTGGCCTCCCTCGCCCTCGCGAAATTCACCGGCGCCGCGCCGGTTGACGCGACTGCCGCCTCCGCAAGAGCTTGACCGTAGCAACGACGGCCAGGACCACACGGTTTTGCCGTACGCGCGGCCCGCCATTTCGCCGCAGTTTTCCCGGCCCTGTCGACGGAGCCGGAAACTTACAGGCGAGACGAAGCCTAGCAGCGCCGTTCGTCCGCGCGCGGCCACGAGCTCACCGGGGACTACCCTCCCTGCCCGCACCTTTCGCGCCCGACGCTGCCGCGTCCACCGCAAGCCCGGCTCGCGACAATGACGACCTCATGATCGCCCCTCAAGAATGAGCCGGGATGGGCGACACATACGCCATTTCCGAATTTCGGTAAAGTGGAATATTTTTGCGGCGAGGGGTTGACGGGTGTTTTGCCCGACGGCATTCCCGCAAGGCAATGGTGCGCCCCGAGGCTGATGCCGCCGGACGACCCGTTGCACCGACCTCAGGAAGCGAAGGGGCAGGGTCGAAAAGTCCTTTGCCGCGGGCGAATTCCAATTGGCACCGCGCCGGCGGCGCGAGCTCAATTCACCTGCGCACCCGAATTCTTCACGATCGGCGTCCACTTCTGCACCTCGCTCGCGACAAAGGCCTTGAAGGCCTCGGGAGTCGAGCCCTGGACGATGAAGCCCTGCGCCGCGAAGTAGTCCCTGATGTCGGGAGACTGCATGGCCTTGTTCACTTCCGCACTCAGCTTCTCCACCACCTCGGGCGGCGTGCCGGCCGGCGCAAACAGGCCTTGCCATGACAGCGCCTCGAAACCCTTCAGACCCGATTCATCCAGCGTCGGCACGTCCGGCAGCAGGGGGTGCCTGGTTTTCGAGGTGACGGCCAGCGCGCGAATCTTTCCGGCCTGGATCTGCGGCATCAGCACCAGGACGTCGCCGAACGTGACCTGGATTTGACCGCCCATGAGGTCGGTGAGCATGGCTGCGCTTCCGCGATAGGGAACGTGCACCATCGAAACATCGGTCGCCTGCTTGTACATCTCGCCTGTGAGATGCATCGATGTGCCGTTGCCGGCCGAGCCGTAACTCAGCGCGCCCGGTTTCGACTTGGCCAGGGCGAGAAACTCGGCCGGCGTGTTCGCCTTGACGTCGGGATTGACGGCCAGCACCAACGGCGAGTTCACCATCATGGACACGGGTGCGAAGTCGTTGATCACGTTATAGGGCAACTTCGGATACAGCGCCTGCGCAATGGCGTTGCTGCCGGTCACCCCCGCCAACAGGTTGTAGCCGTCGGGTGCGGATTTGGCCACGAAGTCGGCGCCCAGGGCGCCGCCGGCACCGGGGCGATTGTCGACCACCACCGGCTGTCCCCAGGCCGCGGCGAGTTTTTCTCCCACACGCCGCGCCAGCACGTCGGTGCTGCCGCCAGGCGCGAATGGCACCACGATGTGGATCGGCTTGTTCGGGTAGGTTGATTGCGCATGGGCCAGTGCAGGCATCAGCATCGCGAAGCTGGCCAACGCCAGCGTCGCACAGCGCGACATCGGGAAACGGATCATGGGCAACTCCTTACGAGTGGGTTGGCGGATTCAGTTGGAGCGAGGGATCCCCAGCCGCCGCCGCCAGCGGTTTCGATGATCAGCAGGTCGCCGGCGGACCACGCGATGCGGGCGCGCGCAGGCAAGAGCTCGATCGCTCCGTCCACACGCAAGACCCGGGCCATCGACGTTGCGCCGGCCCCGCCGCCTCGAGCACCGCGCGCACGGCCGACATGGCGCTCGCCGCGATAGGCGATCCACCCCTGGCCTTCGAGCAGCCGATAGGCGCGCCGCACGCCGTCGCCGCCACATTGCAGACCGGCGCCGCCGCTGCCGCGGCGGATCTCGTAGCATTCCACACGCAGCGGCGCTTCGGTCTCGATCACCTCCACGGGAGTATTGCGCGCATTGCCGACGTCGGTGGAGACGCCGGCGCGGCCGGGCGCGTGGACGCTGGCGCCGGCGCCGCTGGCAATGATCTCGGTGAACATCCAGCGTCGCCCGTCCGCCCGCGTGCCGCTGAGCGCGAGGACGGTGGCCACCCCGGCGTGCGGCGCCACGCCCATCCCGCCTGCCGACTGTGACCAGGCTCCGAGAATCGCGTTGCACGCCAGCTTCACGGTCGCCGTGCGCGCATTGACCGCCGCCGGCAGCACCGGATTGACCAGGCTGCCGGGTGGAAGCTTCAGCGTCAGTGGCGCAAGGCAGCCGGCATTGTTGGGGGCGTCCGGTGCCAGCGTGCGCATGAAGAACAGAGCCGCCGACAGCATCGCCGCCGGCGATGCATTGAGCGGCCCCCTCACCTGCGGCGCGGTCCCCTCGAAGTCGATGACCAGTGTGTCACCCTGCTTGCGCAAGCTCACCGCGATGGAAACCGGGGCGGTGTCGATGCCGTCGCCGTCGAGTTGATCGCGCCAGGTCCATTCGCCGTCGGGCGCGGCGGCAAGGGCGGCGCGGGTCATGCGTTCGGTCTGGGCAATCAAGGCATCGCAGACGTCGGCAAAACGAGGTCCGGTGTGACGCGCGATCTGCTTCAGTTCGCGCGCGCCTTGCGTCAGCGCGGTCCACTGCGCTTCCAGGTCGCCACGCAAATTGTCAGGCGTGCGTGAGTTGGCGGCCAGGATGGCGTCGATATCGGGCAGCACGCCTTCGGCACTGCGCCAGCGCACCGGCGGCAGGCGCAGGCCCTCCTGGTACACTTCGGTTGCATCGGGCGGAATGGAGCCGGCGGCCATGCCCCCGACATCCTGATGGTGCAAATTGGCGGCGGCGAACGCGATCACCTCGCCGTCGTGGAAGACCGGATGGACCAGAGCCAGGTCCGGCAGATGCGTGCCGCCGGACCAGGGGTCGTTGAGCAGATAGGCGTCGCCCTCGGACATCGTTGCGAGCGGAAAGCGTGCGAGCACACCGGCAACGGCCGGAATCAGCGATCCCAGCAACAACGGCAGCGAGCGCGCCTGGGCGAGCAAGCGACCGTCCGGCAGAAACAGCGCCGCGGCACAGTCGCCGCTCTCGCGGGCGATGGACGACACGGCGGCGCGCATCATGCCATGCTGCATGCGGTCGGCCGTGCCTTGCAGCGCCAGACGCAGCGGCTCCATGCGCAGGGCGATGACCGGATCAGGTGCGACGTCGCGCGCGCGCGGCATCATGCCTTCGCCTCCAGCGCCAGCGTCTGATCCGGCGTCAGCCGCCACGACCAGCCCGCCGGCACAAAGGCGGTTGTCATCGGCGCGAACAACGAATGCGGCCCTGCGCCTTCCGGCGGCAGCGAAGCCCACGGACTATTGCTCGCCGTCAGGCCGACGTCGCCCTCTTCCGGACCGCAGAGCATGCCCAGCGCCGACATCACGCTGGCGTTCGGCATCACCAGCACGCGGCGGATGCCCGCAAGTTCGGCGATCTCGGCCGCATGCTGCGCGCCGCCGCCGCCGATGGCGACGAGCACCGCATCCGCCGGATCCAGGTTGCGCTGAAAGGCGTGGGTCTTGAGCGCCTCCGCCATCCCGGCGGCGGCCGCGCTCACGACGGCTTCAGCGGTTCGAAGCACCGACAGGCCGAGCGCGCCGGCCACGCCGCCAAGCGCGGCCTCCGCGGCGGCGCGGTCCAGCACGATCCCGCCGGCCAGCCGGGGCGGCAAGCGGTCCAGGACGCACAGCGCATCGCTCAGCGTCGGCAAGCCACCGCCGAGACCAAAGGCGGCCGGTCCTGGCCAGGCGCCTTGCGAGCGCGGCCCCAGGCGAAGCGCGCCACCCGGCAGCACCGACACCACGCTGCCACCCCCGATGCCGATGGAGGCGATATCTGCGCAGCGCTGACGGATCGGCAAGCCGTCACATTCCAGCGCGTCGGTAAAGGTCGGCCTGCCGTCGAGCAGAATGCTGATGTCGGCGCTGGTGCCTCCGATATCCAGAACGATCGCGGGACCGGAGGCTGCAAGACCGGCGGCCACGCCCTGCAGCGCCGCGCAGGGACCGGACATGGCAAGGCCGATCGGCTGCGCGGCGAGATCATGCCAGGGCTCAGTGCCGCCGGCCGATCGCATCAGGCGCAACGGCGGCAAGCCACGTATCTTCAATGCGTCGGCCAGCGCGTGCAGATAATTCGCTGCCAGCGGTTTGGCATAGGCGTCCAGCGCCGTGGTCAGCCAGCGCTCGAATTCCCGCGGTTGCGGATCGACTTCGCTGGACAGTGAAATATGCAAGCTCGGAAGGCGCGCATGCAGCGCCGCACGCAGCGCGCGCTCATGGGTCGGATTGCGGTGCGAGAACAACAGACCGACCGCCAGCGCGCGCACGCCGGCATCGCTCACTGCATCCGCAATGGCGTCAACGGCCGACAGGTCGAGCGGCTCCACCTCACGCCCCTCCGCATCGATACGTCCGCCGATCTCGAAACGCAGTGGCTCCGGAAACAGCTTTGCTTCGGGCACGGCCGGCATGATCACCGGCTCATACAATTCCTTGCGGTCCTGGCGCGCCAGGACCGGTACGTCGCGCATGCCGCGCGTCAGGACAAGGGCCACCGGCGGCTCGTTCAGCTCCAGCAGCAGATTGGTGACGACGGTGGAGCCGTGCACGACGCGGCCGACGTCATCTGCCCCGATGCCCGCCTGCGCGCACAGCCGATCGAGTGCCTCGACGACCGGCTCCGCCAGCCGGCGTCCGGCGCGCGGATGTTTGAGCGATGCAACGTGCCCGTCGCTCCGCAAGGCCACCGCATCGATGAAGGTGCCACCCATGTCCACGGCGAGCGACCAGGACGCGCTCAACGGAAGCGCTCCGGCGAAAACGGCGTCAGGTCCACCTGCGTCGGTCGTCCGGCCACCAGATGCGCAATCTCGCGGCCGGTCGCCGCGCCCATGCACATGCCCATATGGCCATGGCCGAAGGCGAGCCAGGCGTTGTCGGCCGCGCGGACCGGACCGACCACGGGAAGACTGTCGGGAAGACAGGGACGATGACCCATCCAGCGCGTGAAGGACGATGTGTCCAGGTGCGGGAATAATTGCTGTCCCTGACGAAGCAGGGCATCGGCACGCGCCATGTTGGGTGGCGCCTTCAAGCCGGCGAATTCCACCGTGCCAGCCAGCCGCAGACCCATGGCCATCGGGTTGACCATCAGATTGTGCTCCACCGCCATCACGGTGTGGCGCAGGGCCAGGTTCGAGCTCTGCACGGTGACGTGGTAACCGCGCTGCGTCTCCAGCATCACCGGGCTGTCGAGCTGTGCCGCCAATGCGCCCGACCAGGCCCCGGCTGCCACCACCACGCCGTCCGCTGCCAGCGGCTCGCCCTGCTCCAACAGCACTGCCGTGACGCGCCGGCCCTGCCGCTCGAAACCACGGACGCGGTCGCGGACGTGACGCGCGCCGTCGCCGATGCAGCGATTGTAGATCGCCTTGACGAGGGCAGATGGATCGGACGTCGAGCCGTTGTCGGGCGCCAGAATGCCGAACCGAAAACGTCCCTTCAGGTCCGGCTCGAGACTTTCCAGCTCGTCCTGCTCCACGTCCTGCATCCGCACGCCCAGCGATCGCCGCAGATTCATGCCCCAGGCCCATTGCGCCGCTGTCTCGCGAGAGGAAAAAACATACAGACAGCCGCTCCGTCGCACCAACTCCTGCGCATTGGCATGGGCCACCAGCGGATCGTAGCAGTCGAAGATCGGCGACAGCAGCGTCCGCAACGCGGTGGCGATGCGTGTCACCTCTTCGCGTGATGAATGATGCAGCAGTCGCAGCAGCCATGGCGCCACGAGCGGGGCATAGGACCAACGCACCGTCAGCGGTCCCAATGGGTCCAGCAGCCAGCGCGGGACCTTCTTCCACATGCCTGGCATGCCCACCGGCAGGCAGGCGCTGGGCGAGAGCGAGCCGGCATTACCGAAGGAGCAAGCCTCGCCCGCGTCCAGCGGGTCGACGAAGGTCACCGCGTGGCCGTCGCGCTGCAGCCACGCCGCAGTGCAAGCGCCGACGATTCCCGTTCCTATGACGACAATGTGCATGCGGGAATTCTGAAAAATAATTCCCCCATCACACAAGCCAATTCTTTTAATATGATCATCAGGTTTCCTGATAATCGATCCGTTCGAGCGAGGATATGTGATGCGGCCCGCCATTCTCTCCACTCTCAGCCTGCGCCAGATGCGCGCCTTTGCCGCGGTCGCTCGAGCGGGCAGCTTCACGGCGGCGGCGCGACAGATCAACCTGACGCAGTCGGCAGTCAGCATGCTGGTTCAGCAACTCGAGGAGACTCTCGGGCTGAAACTGTTCGACCGCGGCGCGGTCGTGTTGTTGACGGCGGCCGGCCAGCAATTGCTCCCCCTGGCGCGCCGCATCCTGGATGACGTGCAACAGATCGCAGAGGGCGCTTCGGACCTTCGCTCCCTTCGCACCGGCCTGCTGCGCGTGGTGGCGCCGCAGATGCTGGCATGCACATGGGTGGCGGCAGTGCTGGGCGAGTTCGAGCAAGCCCATCCGGATGTCGGCCTGCGCGTGACCGACGCGATGGCGGACGAGGTGGTGAGCACGGTGCGCCGGGGCGAGGCAGAACTGGGCGTTGGCCCAGAGCGCGCCACCGGCGAGGATGTCACCAGCACATTCCTGATGGATGTGCCGATCCGAGTGGTCTGCTCAGCGCAGCACCCGCTGGCGCAGCAACGCGCCGTCTCATGGAAAAAACTGCGCGACGAGCGCTGGGTCATTTATTCCAGTGAGTTCAACCGGCACCTGGAGAGCCTGCTGCATGCGCACGATAGCTCGCTTTCCATGCAGACCGCCGTCGAGGTCAAATATCTGACCACCGCTTTGGCGTTGGTGGGCGTCGGTACCGGCCTGGCGGCCGTTCCCGACTACGGACGACTGTTCGCGCCGAATTTCGACGTGCGTTTCATCAAGCTGCGCGCTCCGGAAATCCGCCGCCGCTACTATATATATCAACGACGCGGGCTCGTGCTCTCACCGCCCGCGGAGGCGTTTGCCAAGCTGCTGCGCCAACGCGCGGCACGCAGCGGTGGGTGAATCCGTGCACACGAACTTGCGAGCGCACGGCTCCCGGCGTGGCCATGGAAGTCTGATGTCTGACGAGCGCATGATCGGCCCGCCGTGTCGCCGAGCCACTTTTCTCCTGACGATCCGACAGGCCATGCGCGTCTGGCACCTGCCGGAAGTGCCGGCGGCAGACGCCGATGATGACGAACGGTCGCCGGCTTAGATGCTGCGATAGCGCTCGATGCGTGAGAGTTCGGGCGCTATTCCGAGCCCCGGTTCTTGATCCAACTCAACCGTGCCCTCCCTCACGTCAAGAACCGGGCCGCAACAGAGATCGCGCAACGGGTTGTCGTTGACGTCAACCTCCAGCCAGCCATGTCCGCCGATGCCGGCGAGCAGATGCGCGGACGCAAGCAAGCCCAGGCCTCCGCCGAGATAGTGCGGACAGAACGTTTTGCCCGCCTTCAGAATGTCGCGGGCCAGTGCACTGCACACGCTCAGCCCGCCCCATTTCGCAATATCGGGCTGAACCACACCAAGCACGTCGTCGGCAAGAACCTCCTTGAAGCCCTCGACGCTCGAAATGTTTTCGCCGGCGGCAATCGGCATCTTCGCTGCGGCGTGCAGCCTGCGCCATTCCGCGCGCGGGCGATCGGCCCGAATCGGCTCTTCCAGCCAGCGTAGATCGAACTGGGCAAGCCGCGGCAGCATCTCCATCGCCTGCCCGACTGACCAGCCCTGATTTGCATCGGTGGCAAGCATGCCGGCGCCGAGGATCCCACGCAGCGCGGCCAAATTGGCAATATCGGTTTCGGCGCCGAACCCGACCTTCAGCTTCAGCGCGCAATGGCCGCGCTTGAGCGCGGCTTCCGCCGTCTGCACCGCGCCGGCGGGATTGATGCCGCTGGCGTAGACCTTGATCTTGCCGGACTGTCCGCCGAGCAGCCGCCATAGCGGCACCCGCCGACGCCGTGCGCAGACGTCCCACAGCGCAAGATCGATGCCCGAAATCGCCTGCGCAAACGGACCGGGCTCGCCGCATTGAATCACCAGCACCTCGATGGCCTTGGTCAGGGTCTCGAAAGCCTGAGCGGGACCATCGAATTTGCGCCCGACGAGCGCGGGCGCAAGCACCTCGTTGATGAGCCGGGCGCGATGCTCCGCGCCTGGCGCTGGAAAGTTGCACCAGGCTTCACCCCATCCCTCGACGCCGTCTTCGTCGATAGCGCGAACGAAGACGGCGGGACGGTTGAGCATCTTGCCGAAAGAGGTCACCACCGGCATCGCCAGCGGATAGCGATAGCAGAACGCCTCGATCGAACGGATGGTGAAGCTGTCAGTCATGTTGCAATTCCTGCAAGACCACGCCGGACCGCTACCATCCTAGTAGGCGCGTGCGAAGTCACCTTCCAGCTTGATATCGGTAAAGACCGGAAAGCGCGGCTTCCAGCGCGTGCCCTTGGCCGTGGTCAGCTCGCTGAGCCGTTCGAGCACGTGGAGACCATCCTTGCTCAGGCTCGCCGAGACTGCCGCGCGGTCCGGGAAGTTCTTCAGGACGGCATCGAGCCAGATGGTCCGGCCGGCCAGGAAGCCGCTTGCGCCTGCGGCATAGGAATAGTCGAGCACACGCTCGAACTTCTCCGGCGCTGCGCCGCCCGAGAGCAGCACCCAGGGAATGTTGCGCGCGCGGCAGATATCGCCGATCGCATCGAACTCCTTCTGCGCGGCTTTCGCCTCGGCGCTGCCGTCACGTACCGGCAGGCTGTTGGCCGCTAGCGGGCTCTCCAGCTTGAGGAGATCGACGCCGTATTCGGGCTTCGCGAACTCGCGCACGCTGTCGATGACGAGGCCCGGCAGCTTGCCCGGCGATTCCACGTAATCGGCGGTGTGATTGGCGCTGCCGAGGAACGGATAGACCAGCAATTCGAGCACATAGGGAATGTCGTGGCGGGCGCAGTCCTCGCCGATCTCGCGCACGAACTTCTTCTGGTGCTCGTTGACGGCGGCATCGGCGTCGGGCCGGTACCAGGCAAGCACCTTGACGGCGTCGCCGCCCATGGCGCGGATCTTCTCCACGCTCCAATTGGTGATCGCACGCGACTTGCGGCCGCCCGCGGTCTCCTCGACGCGGTGCTCTTCCAGCGTCATGATGAGGCCGCAGCGCGGCGGCAGCAGGTCGATGGCGGCCGGCACGGCAAAGTTCGGGTCGAACAGCATCGAGCTGCAATGCGGCGCGAGGTTCTCGACCAGGAGGCGCTTGGCCGCCGTGACGTCGGAAAACTCGACCTGCTCCCGCGTGATGCCCTTGGCCTTCGCGATGGCATCGAACAGTGGCGGCCGCTGATCCAGCGCGACCATGCGAAAGTGGCCGTCCGCGTCAGCAAGCCGTGCTAGGCCCCGGTTCTTTCCAATCGCTCTCATGGCTTCGTCCTCATGAATACAAGACACTCATTGATGGTGGGGATTCCATTGCGGCCGCCGGCATGGCGGCATTTCATGGCGGCCGTGGCCGCCGCAAACGCCATGGCGGCGCGCACGTCGATGCCGGCGCCGATCGCAAGCGTATAGGCGCCATGGAAGACGTCGCCCGCGCCCGTGGTATCGACGACGTCGACGGCATAGGCGACCTGCCGATGCAGTTGGCCGTTCTCGTGCCAGCTCACGCCGCCCTCGCCGCGCGTGACGGCGATGACGCGGCATCCGAAGCGCGCCAGCGTTACGAGGGATCTATCATCGGCCGATCCGGCAAAGGCCGTGAGCGCGGGCTCCGAGAAGATGGCGTGATCAGTCAGCGGCAGCAGCCGCTCGAACACCTCGGCGTCGGCCATGTCGCCGTCGAGCACGGTCGGAATGCCGCGCGCACGCGCTTCGCGGAACAGCGCGGCCGCGCCCTCGACCCAGCGCGGATCGGCCAGCACGGCGGATGCGTGCGCGACGATCTTGAGCGGAATCCAATCGGCTGCTTCCGGATACAGGCCGCGAAAGTTGACGATCTGGCGCTCGCCGGAGCTATCGACGATGATTCCGGAGACCGACGAGCGGCCGGCGGGAAACAGCCGGAAGTTCTGGACGTCGACCCCTTCGGCGGTGAAGGCCGACTTCATCTCATGGCCGGCGGCATCGTTCCCTGCCCGCCCCCAGAACGCGACGGACGCGCCGAGCTTCGCCACCGCGACGGCAGCATTGGCAGCCATGCCGCCGCCAAGCGTGCCGTACTCGACCGCCCTGATTTTCTCGCTTCCACCCGCGAACGGCCGATCGACGCGCCAGACCTGGTCGAGCGCGGACAGCCCGAGACAGATCACGTGCACGGGCCTCTCCCTGGACGCGACGTCCGCCAGCGCCGAGAGGTCGCCGATGTTCACCGACGCGCTCACCGCAGAACCTGTCCATTGGTGGCATCGAACAGGTGTGTCTTGCCCGGCTGCGGGCGCAGGTTGATGCGATCGCCGACCTTCGGCCGCAGCGCCGGATCGACCCGCGCAATGGCGGGGCCGCCGGCGAGGTCGAAATGGATCAGCGTGTCCGAACCGAGCGGCTCGACCAGCTTGACGTCGATGGCGATGCCATCGGCGGCATCGGTCGCGACCGCGAAATGTTCGGGGCGAATGCCGAGCACGGCGTTACCGGCCTTGCTCAGGCGCCCTGCGGTCTCGCCGTCCAGCGCCACCACCGTTCCACCTTGCGAAAGAACTGCCTGCTCCTGGCGCCACTCGACCGGGAAGAAATTCATCGCGGGCGAGCCGATGAAGCCGGCGACGAACTGGTTGGCGGGCCGCTCGTAGACGGTCTCGGGCGTGTCGTATTGCTGGATCGTGCCGCTCTGGAGCACCACGATCCGGTCCGCCATGGTCATGGCCTCGATCTGGTCGTGGGTGACGAAGACCATGGTGGTCTTCAGCTCCTGCGACAGCGCCTTGATCTCGGCGCGGACCTGCCCGCGCAGCTTGGCGTCGAGGTTGGAGAGCGGCTCGTCGAACAGGAACGCCTTGGGATTGCGCACGATGGCGCGGCCCATGGCGACGCGCTGGCGCTGGCCGCCGGACAGCTCCTTCGGCTTTCGGTCCAGATAAGGCTCGATGTGCAACAGAGCGGCGGCGCGCTTTACGCGGGCATCGATCTCCGCCCTCGGCGTGCCACGCAGCTCCAGCGCGAACGACATGTTGTCGTAGACGCGCATATGCGGATAGAGCGCGTAGTCCTGGAACACCATCGCGATGTCGCGCTGCGCGGCCTGCACGCCGTTGACGCGCTTGTCGCCGATATAGAGGTCGCCCGACGAGATCGGCTCGAGGCCCGCGATGATGCGCAGCAAGGTCGACTTGCCGCATCCGGACGGGCCGACGAACACAACGAACTCGTGGTCCGCGATCTCCAGATTGAGATCGGGGATCACGGTGAAATTGCCGTAACGTTTGGTGAGGTTGCGGATCGAGATCGAGGCCATGATCGCTCAGTCCAGCGCCAGCACAGGCTTGATCAGCTCGCCCTTGGCGAAGCGGGCGAAATTCTCAGGGAGAGCCGACAGGCCGAACTCGCCGTCGACGAGGACGCGGTATTCGTCCTTGTACTTGCGCAGCAGCTTGACATTCGGTTCGAAGTCCGAGACCGGGAAATAGAAGGTCCGGATCATGTAGAAATCCTTGCGGCGAAACACCTTGCCTTCCTCGATGGTCCAGGGCGCCGCGTTTTCGCCGACCAGTACCAAGGCGCCGCGCGGCAGGACCAGCTCGATGCCGAGATTGCGCGCCGCATGCGCGCCCGAGCATTCCATGATGAGAGCAAAGCGCTTGGAGGTGTCGCCGACCGGGTGCGCCTTCGCGCCGAAGGATTGCGCGATCCTGAGGCGCGCGGCGTTGGGGTCGGCGACATGGACGTCATCGTAGCCGAGCGCGCGGAGCGCCAGTACGACGCCGAGACCGACGGGCCCCGCCCCCATCACGAGCACCGGTCCGGCCTCGGCCGGTGACACCACGCGGCTGACGAAGCGCACGGCATGGCCCGAGGTGCCGATGGTGTCGAGCAGCAGCGGCGCGAGGCTGTCCTCGATGTCGTCGGGGACCGGGAGCAGGCAGTTTTCAGGCACCGGCACGTATTCGGCATAGCCGCCCGGCCTGTTCCAGCCGATCAGGCTGGAGACCTCCAGGCACATCTGGGTGTCGCCGCGCTGACAGGCGGCGCAGCGGTCGCAGTGCAAGGGGATATAGACGGCGCAGCGCCGGCCATGCAGGCGATGACCGGGCTGCTCGACCACGCCGAATATCTCGTGGCCCGCGGTGAACTCCGCACCTTTGTGCCAGAGCTTGAAGTCCGAGCCACACAGCGCCGTGCGCGAGACGCGCACCAGCACCTCGCCCTTGCCGACGTCGGGCATCGGCACGCGTTCGATGGTGATGCGATCGTTGCCGTGGAAGACCGCGGCCTGCATGATCGAGTTCGGACGGGATAATGCATTCATGAGACCTAGCCCTTCACCGCGCCGAGCGTCAGTCCGGACACGAGCCAGCGCTGAACCAGGGCCGCCAGCACCAGCGGCGGCAATGCGATCAACGTCGCCGCCGCCATGAGCGCTCCCCACTGCGTCGAACCCTCGCCGATGAAGTTGAAGGCCGCCGCGATCAGCGTCTTGGTGTCGCCATTGGAAAGCACCAGCGCAAACAGGAAGTAGTTCCAAGAGAACACGAAGGCGAGAATCGCCGAGACCGCGACGCCCGACGCCACCAGCGGCAGCGCGATGCGCCAGAGGATGCGCGTGACGCTGCATCCGTCCACCTGCGCCGCTTCAAAGACACTGCGCGGGATGCCGTCGAAGGACGGCAGCAGGACCCAGATCACGATCGGCAGCGTGATCACGGCGTGACTGAGAATCAATGCGGTGTAGGAACCGATCATGCCGACCTGCCGGAACATGACGTACCATGGCAGCAGGAACAGCGTGCCCGGCGCCATGCGCGCCGCCAGCGTCAGGATCGCGGGCCAGGAAATCCGCGTCCAGGAGACGGCGAACGCGGCGGGAATGCCGAACAGCAGTCCGAGCGCGGTCGAGCCCACGGTGACGATGAGGCTGTTGAGCGCATAGCTGAGAAACGGCGTGGTCCTCGTCAGCTCGACATAGTTCTCCAATGTCGGCGTGAACACCAGCGTCGGCGGATAGGCGGTGACCTCGAAGGACGGCTTGAACGAGGACAGCACCATCCAGACCGTCGGCGCCATGATGAGCAGGCCGGCCAGCACGAGCTGCACCAGGTTGAGCCGGCGGATCCAGCGGTCGGTGTCGGCGGCATCGGTCATGACATCACCACGCCACTGCGCCGCGCAGGCGGTTGAAGGCGAGCACGGCGCCGAACACGATCGCCGTCAATGTCAGCATCAGGGCACTGGCATAGCCGATGTTGAAGAACTCGAAGCCGACCCGGAAGCCGTAGATGTTGAGCGTGTTCGAGGCGTTGCCCGGCCCGCCCTGGGTGGTGATGTAAATGATGTCGAAGAAGCGCAAGAGATCGACGCTGCGCAGGATCGCCGCGGTGACGATGGTCGGCAGCAGCAGCGGCAACGTGATGCGGCGGAAGGTCTTGAACGGGGATGCGCCGTCGATCTGCGCGGCCTCGTAGACGCTCGGCGGCAGCGACTGCAGGCCGCCCAGCACGATCAGGGCGACATAGGGCGTCCACTGCCAGCTGTCGATCAGCGCGATGGTTGGAATCACCCATGTCGGCGACGCCAGCCAATCCGACGGCGGCAGGCCGAAGGATTGCAGGATGTAGTTGGCCGCCCCCAGTGAGGGATCGAGGATCACCAGCCACATCATGCCCGCGACCACCGGCGGCATCATGAAGGGCGAGATGAACAGCGAGCGCACGATGCCCGGCAGGCGCTTGGCATGGAACAGCACCAGCGCCAGCCAGACGCCGAACACGAGCTGCAGCACCAGCGACAGCACGAACAGCGCGATGGTGATCCACAACCCGTGCCAGAATTCGACATCGGAGATCAGCGTCGAATAATTGGCGAGGCCCGCAAAGGACTGCTTGCCGGTCGAGGAGAACGTCTGGAAGCCGAGCCAGATCGTATAGACGACCGGAAACGCGATCATCGCGACCGTGAAGACCACGGCCGGCGCGGAAAGCGCCGCCATCTCCAGCTTCTGCCGGTCCTGCGTGAGTGTCGCAGCCGTGTCAGACATCCGCCCGTTTCCTTGAGAATGAGGTGCCGGCAGGCAGCGCGCCTGCCGGCATGAAACCGTTACTTCCGGGCGATCAGCGCATCGAGCGCCTTGTCGGCATCCGCGCAGGCCTGCTCGAGCGGCTTTTGCTTCAGGATCAGATCCTGCACCGCCTGGCCGATGAACTCGCGCGATTCCGGGTTGGCAACGATGGGATAGCCGACCTCAGAGGAGCCCTTGGTGGCGAGCACGTCGAGCGCGGCCTGCCATTCCTTGCGGACCGGCTCCTCGTCGATCCACTTGCGATATTCAGGGTCCTTGGCGACCGATGGACGCGGCGGGGCAATGCCCTGCAGCGCCATCTTCTTCTGCACCTCGGGGCTGGTCGCCCACTGCACGAAGTACCAGGCTGCCTCCGGCTGCTTGCTGTGCGAGGACACCGCCATGCCCCAGCCGATCGTGGTCGGCACCTGGCCGGCCTCGCCTGCCGGGAACGGCAGCAGGCCGGTGTCCTTGAGGCGCGCGCCGCCTTCCATCACTGTGCGCAGTTCGTTCGAGGATTCGAACGCCATCGCCGCGCGGCCGCTGCGGTAGAGCGCGGAGATCTGCTGAAAGCTGTAATTGACGACGCCCGGCGGACCGAAATCGCGCAGCAGCCGGCTATAGGTATCGAGCGCCTCCTTGCCCTTGGCAGAGCAGAGGTTCGACTTTCCGCTTGCGATGTAGGTGCCGCCGATATTGTGCAGCATATTGCTGAAGGTGTAGGCGATCGCGGGCTTGAGGCCACGCGAGACGAACGGCGTCACCGCACCGTCGCAGGTCTTGATCTTCTCGGCAGCAGCCTCGACGTCCTTGATGGTCTTCGGCGCCTCGAGGCCGCATTTCTTGAAGATGTCCGTGCGGTAGTAGAAGATCGGACCTTCGATGTTCATCGGCATGCTGGTGAGCTTGCCGTCGAAGGTCGCGGCCTTGAGCAAGGCCTGGCTCAATCCATTCGGATCATAGTCCTTGGCAACCTCGTTCTTGGCCATCGCGGTGAGATCGCCGTACCAGCCGGCAGCGGCGAACTGCTCGCCCTCGCGCGAGGGCAGCGTCATGAACACGTCGACCTCGTCGCTGTTCGCGTTCATGACTGTGACCAGGCGCTGGCGCATCTGCTGTTCCTGATAGGCGTCAACCTTCAGGGTCATGCCGGTGAGCTTCTCGAAATCGGCCTTGTAGGTCAGCAGCGCCTGCGCGACCGGATTGTTGTTGGCGAGAAAGGTGACGGTCTTGCCCTTGAATTTCATCCAGTCGAAATCGGCCGCGTGTGCCGGCGCGCTGGCGGCGGCAATCGCGAAAACGGGCAACGCGACATGGGTCGCGAGCATCCTGGCCTTCATCGAACTCTCCTCCCGGCTGGCCGCCTTAAGCTGGCGGACCATTCTGAGTACGTTTGATCACTATCTGAAAACGGTTACAAAATAGACCTCGCATCCGCTGTGTCAAGCGATGGACAAGCTGCACAATCTACGGCAGATTTGCGACAATCCCGCTAACGCTCGGGTTGCGCCGCACAATGTAACGTTACATGAGACTAACCAACGCCAAATCTGCGAAACAGGGGATCCGCGCCGTGGCGGCGCGCGCCGGCGTCTCGACGGCATCGGTGTCGCGCGCGCTCAACAATCCCGATGCGGTGAGCCCGTCCTTGCGCGCGCGCATCGAAAAGGCCATTGACGCACTCGGCTACATCCCGCATGCGCCGGCGCGGATCCTGTCGTCGCGGCGTTCGCGCACACTGGGCGCGATCGTGCCGACGATCGACAACACGATGTTCGCGCGCGGCATCGCCTCGCTGCAGCAATATCTCTCCTCGGTCGGATACATGCTGTTTCTCACCACGAGCGGCTACGACCTCGACGTCGAATTGCAGCAGGCGCGCAATCTGATCAGCCGCGGCGTCGACGGCCTGGTGCTGCGGGGCGATTGTCATCACGACGGCTTGCGAAAACTGCTCGCGGACAATGCAATCCCCTTTATCAACGTCGGCATCTATCAGCCTGATAGGCCCTACCCCTGCGTCGGCACCGACAACGAAGCCGCCGCCCATCGTGCCGCTGCGCACGTCATCGAGCTCGGCCATCGCCGCATCGGCATCGTCTCGGCGCTCCAGCGCAACAACGACCGCGCCAGCGCCCGCGTCGCCGGCTTTCGCCGCGCGCTCGCCGAGAACGGCATCGAGCTTCCCTCGCAATGGCATGTCGAGGTGCCCTACACGCTGGACGACGCGCGCGAGGCGGCGCGCTATCTCCTCAATCTCAAGGACCGTCCGACGGCGGTGGTGTGCGGCAACGACGTCATCGCCTACGGCGTCCTGCTCGAGGCGGAGCGCGACGGCTTCTCCGTGCCGCGCGACTTGTCGGTGGTCGGCTTCGACGACCTCGACTGGAGCCGCCATTTGCGGCCGAGCCTGACCACGATCCACGTTCCGACCGGAGAAACCTGGCAGCGCGCCGGCGAATATCTGGTGCGGAGCCTTGCCGGCGAGCAGACCATCATGCATCGCGAGATCGACTTCTCGCTGGTTGTGCGTGAATCGACGGCCCAGCCTCCGAAATCCCTGAAATGAGACCCTGCCCATGAGTTCGAATTTCTCACTCTCACCCGGTTTCCACGCCGTCGTGATCGGCGGCGCCGGCGACATTGGCGCTGCGATCAGCAACCAGTTTTGCGATCTCGGCGCGACCGTGACGGCCACTGGCGCCAACGATGCCGATCTCGCACGCACCCTGCTCACGCCCCGCGCGGGCCTTACGCTCGCGACACTCGACGTGACCGATGATGCCGCCGTCACGTCCTTCGCCCGGCAGCACAAGCGCGTCGATGCGCTGGTCAACTGTGCCGGAATCCTCGCGCGCGACAAGGAATTCGAAATCGAGACCTTCATGAAGGTGCTCGACGTCAATCTCACCGGCACGTTCCGCACCTGCATGGCGTTTCAGCCGCGGCTCGCGGAGACTAAAGGCTCGATCGTCAACATCGCCTCGATGAATGCGACGCTGGCGCTGCCGCGCATTCCCGCCTATTGCGCCAGCAAAGGCGGTGTCGTGATGCTGACCAAGGCGCTGGCCTTGAAGTGGGCCGAAGACGGCATCCGCGTCAATGCGGTAGCGCCCGGCTATATCGAGACGGCGATCAACGCCGCCGGCCGTACTGATCTCGCGCATTATCAGCGCATCGCCGATCGCACCGCGTTCAAGCGCTGGGGACAGCCGGAGGAGATCGCCGGCGCAGTTGCCTTCCTCTGCATGCCGGCGTCGCGATATGCGACCGGAACGGTCGTTGCTGTGGATGGCGGGTTTCTCGCCGGATGAGCCATAGAGTCAGGACGTAATATTCTTCGTAGCCACACTATTGCGGACTACCTCATGCGTGCCTGCGGGCTCGCCACCTCATGATCGATCTTTGCCCCCTCATAGCGTGCCGTTGGTCTCACAACATACGCCCCGTCCGTCACGGGACAGCGCGCGGCGCGGGGTTAGAGGCGAAGTGCCACATTGCGGCAGCGGGGCGTGGGTTGATCAGCGTTCGCGAGAAATCCTCGTCACCGTCGTTGGGGGCAGAACGGGACCGGTCGATACCGCGCTCGCGACACCAGGCCATACCCGGCACGTCGCGAAGGCGAAGAACGGTTCAGTAAACGAAGACCGCGCCGACCGCGAGCAAAGCGGCCACGAGGGTCAGACGAATGCCGAAGTCGAAGACGGCGATCCATCGCATCAGGGGCCTCCAAAGCTGCCGCGCCAGATCATATGACGAACGGGAGACTGCTGGTCGGTCGCCCGGTCAGACTCAAAAGAGCATTCGCTACGGCGGGAGCGATCGGCGGGACACCCGGCTCGCCTATGCCCGTGGGAGTTTTCTTCGATGGCACGATATGGGTTTCTACAGCGGGCGCTTCGTCCATACGGAGAACCCTGTAAGCGTCGAAGTTCGTTTCTTGCGGAATGCCATGATCAAGCGTAATTCGTCCATAAAGAGCCGCACCAAGTCCGAAGCAAACTCCACCCTCGATCTGTGCGGCGATCTGATTTGGCGCGATTGCGATGCCGCAATCGACCGCACACACCACCCGGCGTACCCTGAGATTTCCTCCCTGCACCGAGACTTCGGCAACCTGGGCCACGACCGTGCCAAAGCATTCGTGGATGGCGAGCCCCCGCGCCCATCCAGCGTCCAATGGACTGCCCCACCCTGCCTTCTTGCAGACAAGATCCAGGACGGCCAGCTTGCGGACATCACCTACTTTCGTAAAGATAGCGCGGCGATACTCGGCCGGATCCCGCTTCGCGCGTCGCGCCAGTAGATCGACCGTGTGTTCCATGACCATCGCCGACTGCGAATTTCCGACGGATCGCCATAGGCCAGGGGGCACAGCGAGCTTCGGGGTGAAAATCCTGGCGTCCACCACGCTGGCCACAGACAGATAGGGTGAATTCTTCACACCGTGTGTGGGCAGATCGTTAGCGCCGAAAGGAACGATTGCCTGCGACACGATGTTGTGGCGCCAGGCGGTCGGCAGCCCATCTTCGTCGCATTTGATGGAAACCTTGTGATGGGCCATCGGCCGGTAGTATCCGCTGCTCATATCGTCTTCGCGCGTCCAGACGAGCTTGACAGGCCGACCGCCGCCGACGTGACGGGCGATGTTGACGCATTCGACAATGTAGTCGGACGTCAACGTGCCGCGACGTCCAAATGATCCACCCGCCGGCAACGTCTCGATCTCCACCATGCCGGGAAGCGTGATCGCAGCCAAGGCGCAGTTTATCTGGTCCACCGTCTGGATCTGCGCGGCGAAAGTAAGCTTCACCCGGCGTCCGTCAACCGAAGCAACGCAGTTCATCGGCTCCATGGGAGCATTTGCGAGGTAGGGAAAATCGAACGACGCTTCGAACAGCTCCCCGTCGAACGCATCGTCGACCTTGCCTTTCGTCTGGAACGCCGACCCGGTTACATCGGTCTTTCCTTTCGCGATTTCACGATAGAGCGCTTGCAGCTCATCGGAGGATCGTGTCTCGGCCTTTGCATCGTCCCAACTGATCTTGAGTGCGTCGCGCCCGAGACGGGCGGACCATGTATCCTTGGCAACTACGGCAACGCCGCTCGCGATCTCGAAAACGTCCACGACGCCAGGCACCTTTCGCGCCGCGCTTATGTCGAAGCTGCCGAGCTTGCCGCCGAAATGAGAGGGATGGGCGACCATCGCCACGAGCATGCCCGGAAGCCGGACATCCTGCGTATACAGCTCGGTGCCATTGCTCTTGGATTGACTATCCTTGCGGCGCACGATCTCCGTGCCGATCAGCTTGTAGTCCTTCGGATCCTTGAGCTTGGGATACTCGGGTGGCGCGACCTTCGCCGCGTCAGCAAGCAGATCGACGAACGTCGCGCTACGCTGGGAAGCCACGTGATACACGACGCCGTTCCGCACGCCGATCGAGTCGATTGGCAGACTCCATTTCCGAGCAGCTGCCTGGACGAACATCGTCCGCGCTGCAGCGCCGGCCTGGCGAAGCTGGTCCCAAGAGCCCGCGATCGCATGCGAGGCGCCGGTGCCCTGAATCCCCATCGTCACGTCCCGATATACGGCAGCGTTGGCGGGAGCGCTCTCAAATCTCACCATCTCCCAATCGGCGTCCAATTCCTCAGCGACGATTGCGGCCAAGCCAGCATGGGTACCTTGGCCCATCTCCTGGTATCGGTTGACGACTGTAACCCAGCCAGCCTCGTCGATCTTTATGAACGGCCCGAACACGCCCGGATTCGCATCTGCAGCACCAACACTCAGCGCGCCGGCGGCGATGGCCCCAAAGTTCGTCGCCGCATAGCCGACTACCAAAGCTCCGCCCAGCAAGCTGCCACCCAGGACCAGGCGACGGCGGGTGAGGACCGGCGACGGTTGCGCTCCCTCTCCGAACTTCCGCTCCGACATCACGCCACTCCCGCGGCGTCTTTGATTGCCGCTTTGATGCGCCGGTAGGTCCCACAACGGCATATGTTGCCGCTCATGGCAGCATCGATGTCGGCATCCGTAGGCTTCGGCTTTTCATCGAGAAGCGCCGCCGCTTGCATGATCTGCCCAGACTGACAATAGCCGCATTGCGGAACGTCGTGCTTGACCCAGGCGACGAGCAATCGATGTCCAGCGTTTACGCCTTCGATCGTCGTGATCTTCATGCCTTGCGCCTCAGCCGCAAGCACGGAGCACGAACGCGCGGCTTTGCCGTCCAAGTGTACGGTGCACGCCCCGCATTGAGCGATTCCGCAGCCGAACTTCGTGCCGCTCAAATTCAGATGGTCTCTAAGAACCCAGAGGAGCGGCATGTTCGGATCGCCATCGAAATCCCGATCCTCGCCATTGACGTTAAGCTTCATCGACGATCCCTTAATTGCACTTCATGCGAAAATATATCGCACTCAGTGTAGTTTTCAAGGCCTCCAGGGAATGATTTCGCATTGACGCCGGCCCGACGTCATACCGGAGCTCCGCCGAGCAGAGCTTGTGCGGAAGTGACGAGAACTCGGCTTCCAGACCCCGCCGCTTCACCGAGAATCGGCAGACCTTGCAGAGTCGGCGCTGAATGCCGTCAAGAGAACGCTTACGGCACCCAGCCGCGTCTGCGCCTGGATGGAGACCGGAATGTAGAGATCCATCGTGCTGGTTCGGCCGAATGTTATCGTGATCTGATCGACGTTGGAGTTCGGAGACGAACTTCGCGCCCTGTCTCCTTCGCCAATCCCCCCGGCCACAGGCTTGAAGACTGCTCGGCAGATGGTCGTGCTTCCGCCAAGACCTTTTTGTACGGTCGTCCCTGTCCCTTGGTGCTCGAGCTTGACGTCATATCGTCTCAGACCGTCAAAGATCGATAACGCCCGATCGCATACTCCCCCCTGTGCTCTTCCTTCGATCTTGGCGGCTCCCATGAGGAACGCGCTCAAGGGATCGACGATTGCCACGAGATGCTTCGGTTCAATCGCAGTTTGATTCGAATCCAGGGCCAGTGGCGGATCGACCACCATGGTCTTGACGACGCCGTCGGTCATGCCGAGCTTCACTTTCTGCCGACGTGAACCGCTTCGATGATCGAGATCGAACTCGGTCGGGACGAAGTGCCCTGCGTTGTGAGTGCCGTTAGAGGACGCGATACCTGCAGAATTGCTCAAGAGCCGCATCGCTCCGGAGACCTGATAGTCGACTTGCGCAGCGTAGGTACTGCCGCGGAGCGCCACATGCAAAGTCACGTTAGCCAACGGCACCCCGGCGAACGATACGGCATAGGAAGCACGCACGTCGCCTTCGGCGGCGCTCGCGCTTGGGGCACCGAACGCGACCAGCCACATCCCGAAGACGAGCGCTGCACGTCCTACCCTGGAGGTCAGACGGCTACTCGTACGCTTCGCCCGAAGCGCGGTACTCGACACCTTGCCCATAGCGGCATGAGCCCGAGCAGCCATTTCCGACCGAGAGCCAGGCCTACTGCCGTTGCGCGAGGTTACGAAGGCAGGTGAAGGGCGTGCGTACACGATCGCCATGGGAATGACTCTTGGATGGATACTTTCCTGCTCGATGCTCAAGCTCGCCTACTCCTATTCAGGACGACCGCGCGCTGCGTTTTGGAGCAAGGTCCGCCACGGCCTTGTCTCGCATTGCTTGCAGGCCGACCTCCATGAACTTCCGAAAGTCGTTCTGGACGTAGGGCCGGATGAGATACCCGTCCGGCCAGATCTTGGGCCGGAACGAATAAGTCCAGCGCACGCGGGTCGCCTGGCCATTATCCATGAACTCCAGCTCGCTCACCGCATACCTGATGTAGCGTCCGGTACGGTTGGTGAGATTCCATATCTGGTATTGTAGAAGCTGTGGTTTGCGATCCGTAATCTCTTCCAGCGCGGTGTTGTTGTCCGAGAATACGACGCGCCGACGGTCGCCTGGCTTGCCCCAGGCTCCGCTCAGCGACTCTGTGCTCACGACGCCCGGCACACTGTCCGTTCCCGTAAGAAACGAGCCGAATGCGGCAGCGCCGCGGTCAGCGAACCAGGTCGTTACGGAAGCCAAAGGTGCCTGGATCTCGGTCTCGACGCTGATCTTCTCGAAATCCGCACTGCGCTCCAGCTCGGGCCGAGCGACATCACGTGCGTGGTCGAGGCTGGACGTAGAAGGTACCGGATCGGCGCCGACCAAGGGTGTGCCGCACCCGCTCAGAACGAGCGAGACGACGGCGCAAATCGAGAAAGCGCTCCGTCTGACCATCGCATAGAGCCCTTTCACCATGTCCGGGCGGGCCCGCCGAGAGTCTGCCAAGAGCATTCTGCCTGTCAGAGGTTCAATAGGGCCGTGGCCGGCTTGCGTTCCGCTGCGGAAGACGCGGTCATCGTCAACGGGGAGAGCGCCAGCGTTACAGACCGCTCTTCCGTTACGCTTGATCGTCGAACAGCTCATGAAACACGAACGCCGGTGAGCTTTTCGGAAACCTCCCAGAGTCGCGCGGACGCGGCCGCGTCTTTTGCTTGCCGGGGTACTCGAGCGGCGGCCGGTACGCCGCGGGTCTCGCCCAGTCTGTCCGGCCCGTAATAGCCTCCAGGTTCGGCAAGCGGAGACGTCGCCGCGAACAGCGTCGGCAGCGCCCCTTGAGCTGGCGGTTGAAACAGGAACCAGAGGAAGGACCGAGTGAGGCGCTGCAAACTGCGAGGCCCGGCGCCGTTTGGAATCAGCTCGGTGCGGGCGATGCCGGGATGCGCGGCGATGCTCCTGATTCCCCATCCGGAAACATCGCTTCTCGTCTGAAGCTCGAGCGCGAACATGAGGCACGCGAGCTTTGATTGACTGTAAACCCGCATGGGCCTGTATTCGCGCTCCGCCTGAAGATCATCGAAGTCGATTACGCCGCTCCGGGCGGCGAGGCTCGAAACGTTGACGACGCGTGGCTCCTTGCCGTTGCGCAAAAGCGGAAGGAGCTGCGCCGTGAGCGCAAAGTGGCCAAGATAGTTGGTCGCCAGCTGCAGCTCGAAGCCATCGCTCGTCATCTTTCGCAGCGGCGGAGCCATTACGGCGGCGTTGTTGATGAGCATATCGAGGCTCGACCGTTGGGCTCGCATCCGGGCGCCGAAGTCCTTCACCGACCTCAGACTTGCGAGGTCGAGCTCTTCAAAGCGCACCTTGGCGTCGGGAAACGCCGTGCGGATCCGTGCAATGGCGCTCGCCCCCTTCTCCAGGCTACGGCCCGCGATGATGATTTCACAGCGGGCCCGGGCCAACGCCAACGCGTCTTCAAAGCCGATCCCACCAGTTCCCGTGACGACGGCTAATCGCCCCAATTGAGAAGGAATATCCTTGATGGTCCATTCCGGCATGGCCTTCTCCGCAGTCCACTACACTAGGACGCAAGACAAATATTGCACTCAGTGTAATTTTACAAGAGCCTGACTGGGAAGAAATCTGCGAACATGTATGACACCGCGGCATTCTAACGAAGACCAGCCGGCGAACAGCGCAGCGGCCCCTCGAAAAACTTACATCAAGTGTATTTTTTATTGCACGAAGTGCGATATTGCAAGGCTGTAGCGGGCACCGACTGTGCGACCCCTGGCCGCGGACGCAGCCACCAGCCGAGCACCGCGATCGCATCGCAAGACAGCCTAAGTCACGGCAGGCAAATCGCTTTTTCCTTGCACATTGTTTGCGCAGCGTGTAGTATATTGCACTGGGTGCGATTTTTTGGATGGGGCCTTCCTTGCCGGCAAAAGTAGTAGCGGACGACAAAGTTGCGGAGGAGGGTCTTCGCGAGCGCAAGCGGCGCGAGACGCTGGCTCGGATCGCGGAAGCGGGCCTCAAGCTGTTCATGACGAATGGCTACGAAGAGACGACCCTCGAGGCGATCGCCGAGGCGGCAGGCATTTCTCGGCGGACCTTCTTCTATTATTTCAAGTCCAAGGAGGAAATTCTCCTTGCGTGGCAAAGCCATTTCACGCAGCTCATTAGAGCTGCCGTGATCGCCGAGCCGTCCGATCAATCACCAATCGACACCGTCAAGAACGCTTTGCTGAAACTGACCGGCAACTACAATTCGGAGCAGAGCCTTGCCCTCGATCGGGTCATCCGCTCGAGCCCGGCGCTGATTTCCGCGAGTCACGCGAAGTATATCGCTCAGGAACAGGCGATATTCGAAGCCCTTTGCGTAAAATGGCCGCAGGCCAAGCGGCGGAAATCTCTTCGATACGTCGCCATGGTCGCCGTCGGAGCGCTTCGACTGGCGATCGAATCCTGGAGCAACGACAACGGCAGGCGGCCGCCGGCAGCCTATCTCCGCGAATCCTTCGCTAATTTGCGGGGCATCCTTTGAACCGAGGAGCGGCCCGTAAGAGGCTGCGCCCGCGGCGCCCTCTGATGGAGTACCAGTCGACGTCTTGAGTACCAGTCGATGTGCGACGAACCTGCCCGCCTCAACTTTCCGGCGCACGACAAGATGCCCTAGCTGCTGTATGCGTTTTGTGCTTTTCGGTTGATGTATTGGCTATATAGCCGCTGCTTGTTCATGGCGTCCCGCTTGGGAGGAACTCCGAACATGCGAGAATACTCCCGGCTGAACTGAGATGCGCTTTCGTAGCCGACCTGGTACGCAGCCTCCGTCACGCTTGCATTCTCTGTCACCATGAGCCGCCGCGCCTCGATAAGACGCAATTGCTTCTGGAATTGAAGCGGCGTCATAGACGTTAGAGCCTTAAAATGTTGATGGAATGACGAAAGGCTCATTCGTGCCGCTTCGGCCAGCTGCTCGACACGCAACATCCTGGCAAGGTCGGTACGTATGAGATGGATCGCCCTTGAGACTCGCGCCGCGTTCGTTTCGGGCAATACCAACCTACATAGTTTTCCGCCATGCGGGCTACTCAGAAGCCAATAGCAAATCTCTCGCATGATTGAAGGGTAGAGGATCGGTATCGCCTGCGGTGCTTCGTTCATCCGGATAACACGGAGGATGCAGTCGGCCAGAGGTCCATCAACCTTGCTCACGAACACGCACCGACCTGAATCGGGCGGAAGCGTTGGGGGCGTCTCCAGATTCTCCAGCACGTCACGCATTATCGCCAAATCGAATTCTATCGTAACGCCTATATACGGAGAGTCCGGACCTGCTTCGACGATGCGTCCAGTGGCCGGCAGCTCCATCCCGACGGCAAGGCACTCCATCGCGCCATAGTGGAGCGTCTCCTCTCCGAAGAGGATTTGTTTCGAGCCTTGTATCACGACGCAGATCGACGGCCGGTAGATCTGCCGCATCGGCGGTCTCCGGTCGAACGATCGCATGATGTTGACAGAGCTGATCTGTGTCGGGAACAAACCCTGGCCGCCACCCTGAGCCTCGATATAAGAAGTGACAGCTCTAAGCAGCGACGACGACACGCGAGCCTCCGATCGGTCGTGCGGCCCGTGCGACACTTGGCCCCCGACAGCAAACGTATGGTCCCTTGTTGGACTAGCCAAATATATCTACGTAGCGGGCATTGGCAATCGGCCGCCTCTTTATGCCGAACAACATCCAGCAAAACAGAAACATCCCGCTGGCGTGACGAACGGCGTCACGCTTTCAACCTAAGGGCCAGGCCTCTTGTCAATTGTCTCTGAAGATGACGGCCGCGAGTACATCCAGGGATGGCGCGTTGCCGTAACGCTGACTGCATTGTTTCTTGTCAGCCTGATTTCTCAGATCGATCGGATACTGCCGTTCGTCATGGCAGAAGCGATAAAGGCTGATCTAGCGCTCGGCGACACCGGGGTCGGTTTACTGACCGGGGCTGCTTTCGCTGTTTGCTACACGCTCCTTTCCTTGCCGCTCGCCAGAGCGTCTGATAGGGGATCACCCCGGTTGGTGATCGCTTTGTGCACCCTGCTTTGGAGTACGATGACGGCGCTTGGCGGCTTCGCCGCCAGCTTCCTGTTCCTGGCATTCACACGCTTCGGAGTTGCGTTCGGTGAGGCCGGCGCCACCCCGGCGGGACACGCGATCATCGCCCGGAAGATCAACCCCGAACACCGCGGCCTCGCGATTGCCCTCTTCGCCCTGGGTCTACCTCTCGGCACCATGGTCGGATTCGCCGGCGGCGGTGCCGTCAGCGATGCACTCGGTTGGCGCGCGGCGCTGATTGGCGCAGGCGTCGCGGGAGCAGCAATCGGCCTTCTGGCGCTCGCAATCATCAGTCCGACTCCGCCAATCAGGACCAGAGTTACAAGAAGCGAACCCTTCTTCCGAGCGAGCTACCGGCTTCTTTCGTCCGCAAACTTTCGCTGGTTGTTCGTTGGTGCAATCATCGGCAGTTTCGCGGCAGCCCCGTTCTACGCTTTTGCAGCCCCCTTTCTCATTCGCACTCACGGATATAGCGCCAGCGAGGCAGGGCTGGCATTCGGGCTTCTCCAAGGTCTGATGGGCATTCTCGGTACGCTCATAGGCGGGCGCTGGTTCGATCGCGCCGTGCGCTCCGGTAGCGGAAAGCTACTTGGGCCTCCCGCGATCCTCTTTCTTGTCGCCAGCACGACGACAGCTGCAGCCCTGTTTGCGTCAATCGGTTGGCTCTCGATATTGCTGCTGGTGCCGAGCATGTTGTCCTTCGCATTTCTGCTGCCTTGGGGGTTTGGAGCAGCACATCTGGTGGCCGGAAAAGGCAAAGAGGCGATGGCCAGCAGCCTCGTTATGATCGGCTCGGGCCTTTTCGGCCCGGCAATTGGGCCGCTGATCGTCGGCTTGATCAGCGACGCCGCGACAAGGGCCCAGATGCCTAACGGGCTCGCGATTGGAATGCTGACTGTCCCGGTCGCCAGCGCCGTCACTGGCATCGTCCTGTTGATTGCAAATCGGCGGATCGCTGCTTCACTTCGGCGATCGTGGTGAGCGCCTATCTGCCCCGGCGACGACTCTGATCGAACCCGACAGCTGCGCGCCGACCTGCAATCTCCTTTGCTCTGGCTCGTACCTCGACCGCCTCAAGACATCCGTGATCGATAAGGTGCGATCGTACACTACGACCGGCATTCTTCGACGCCGCTCGAAGGTACCTTTCGACGCGACAAATTTCGCACGCCAACGCGGGCGGAAATCCACCTTTGCCCTTTGCAGGAATAGGCAAGAAAAATGCAAGTTCAGGCATTTTCCGCGTTCGCATTACCGCTCAATACTCAATCGTCGTGATCGCTCGGAAGACGGCTTCCGGCAGCATGCAGCCATCACGTAAGGGGAATTGCGGCACTCTCGAGTGACCAATGCTCGCAAACAGTCCACCCGCCATCAGCAATAATACCGTGAAAGAAAGAGTCATGAGGAGAACAAATCGGATGCAGCTTCCTTCATCGGGCTGGCGTCGCTCTACCATTCGTCTCGCTTTGACTGCTGCCGCGCTCTTCGGGCTTGTGCCCGTCGCGGCCGCGCTCGATGTGACCGTGACAAGGTTGAAGAGTACCGAGGGGGACATCGTCGTCTGCCTTTGGCGTTCGACGGACGAAGGCTTTCCCAGATGCGCCGAAGGGCGTCCGTTCAAGAAGGTTACCGCGCCAGCGTCCGGTGCACGAGTGTCCTTCCCCAATCTGCCCGCAGGACAGTACGCAGTCTCGATGTTTCACGATCCGAAACGAACGGGCAAACCTGAAACGAACCTGCTGGGAATCCCGACATCGGGAATAGGTATAGCGAATAATCCAAAGATGAGTCTGACAAACAGACCCACCTTCGAAAAGGGAAAAGTCGAGATCCCCGACGTGAAGTCGATCGAAATCGAAGCACAGTATCCGTGAAGCCCAAATCGACAGCCTGATAAGCGGCAGCCCAAAGCGCTTCGGGTTGCGGGCACGATACCGGGCCGGCTTCATTCGCCGGCCCCCCCAATACGAACGAACACGACTTCGTCCAACTGCCTCCTCCATATCAAAACCATCGTTGCGCAAATTTGCGCACGGGACGTCTTGCCTTGCGGGCCAAGCGAGGTCTCACAGGAGATGCCGCTGGCGGACGCGCGTCCTCATGGACCGGGCCACGAAATCGCCCAAATAATATTACACCAAGTGCGAAATAAGTCACGCTTGGTGCGAGACTTCTGAAATGACCGCCCTTGAGGCATCCAGACCGTCGTCCGCGGGGACGAACAAGGAGTCATCAAATGACATATGACACGCCGGATGGGACGGATATCGCTGTTCCGCAACGAGAGCGGGAGCGAGATGCTGAGCGGCCATTTGCCGGCGGCGCGTCCGCAAGCCATAGCGGTGACCCCGATCACCTTCGGCCGCGTCCGCGCGTGTGGCCGATCGAAGCGCCCATAGGGCGTGGAACGATTGCTCAACGCCGAACGCGCGGACGGCGCGACCGACCCCGTGGCTCCTACCTGTCGGCGTTGAAGCCCATTCAGCCCGCCGATCCCGCGAAACACGAAGAAACCCACGCTGCTCCAATTTCCTTTGGCTTCGCCGCACGCGTTGTGAAGGCACTCCGATCTCCAATTCTCACGAATGTCGGGATCGCTGCTCTCCTGTATGTGATCTCATTCCATCCCTATTTCGATCTGGCCGGCATCGTTTCAGGCAGCCTCGTTTGCCCCGGCGCGAAGGCGATATTGGTGACAACGGTGGATTTCCTGCAAGAAGAGGTGACACCCACGATACAAGCGTTCCTCTCGGGGCGACTGATGAGGTGGATCGGTCTTACTTTGCTGTTCGCCTTGTTTCCCGCATTCAGCGTGCTTCGGACCGGGACGATGGCGAGGATTCGCGCGCTGGCTACATCTGCGGTATCCCAGATTCGGCGCCTCAGGCTATCGCGCCGGCACATCCCATCACTGCACCTTGCGGAGCCATCCGAGATACCTTCTCCCATAGTTTGGAACGCCCGCCCGACCACGAAGTGAACAACCAAAGAGGCCTGAATGACGCCCGAGGAATTCCGACGACGAGGTCACGAGATCATCGACTGGCTGGCGGACTATCATGCCAAAATGTCCGACTATCCGGTCCAGCCTGCGACACAGCCGGGTGACGTCAAAGCGATGCTGCCCGCCTCCCCACCGGCAGAAGCTGAGGGATTCGACGAAATCGTCGCTGATCTTGATTCAGTGGTTCTTCCCAACATCTCGCATTGGCAACACCCGCGGTTCTTCGGCTACTTTCCCTCCAATTCACTTGGCTCCGGCATCCTTGGTGACCTGGTGAGCAGCGGACTTGGGGTTCTGGGCCTGTCCTGGCAGTCGTCGCCCGCGGTAACGGAGATCGAGGAGGTCACGGTCGACTGGTTCAGGCAGATGGTTGGCCTGTCCTCCGCCTGGTTCGGTGTGATCAACGACACTGCGTCGACAAGCACCTTGGTTGCTCTGCTATGTGCCCGCGAGAAGACGACGAGCTTCTCGCTCGTTCGCCGAGGTCTGCAAGCGGAACCCAAGCCGTTGACGATCTACACATCGGCAAGCGCTCATTCGTCAGTGGAGAAGGCGGCGCTGCTGGCGGGGCTCGGCCGTGAGAATGTCCGCATGGTCGATATCGACGCCAATTTTGCGATGCGGCCAGAGGCGCTCGAAGATGCAATCGTTGCGGATATTCGCTCTGGGTTCACGCCATGCGCGATCGTCGCGGCAGTGGGCGGGACGGCTACCGTGTCCATTGATCCGGTATCAGAGATCGCCGGCATAGCGCGGAGGCATGGTTTGTGGCTCCACATCGACGCTGCGATGGCCGGGAATGCGATGATCTTGCCCGAGCTTCGGTGGATGTGGGAAGGGGTCGAGGATGCAGACAGCGTCGTTATCAATGCGCACAAATGGCTCGGCGTCCCTTTTGATTGCTCGCTCTATTTCGTTCGGGACGAGCCTCACCTTCTCCAGGTGATGTCTGCCGATCCGAGCTTCCTCCAATCTCAGGCCGACGAGAAGGTGCGCAATCTGCGTAACACAGGTATTCCGCTCGGACGGAGATTCAGGGCGTTGAAACTGTGGTTCGCCATACGGGAACAGGGCGTTTCCGGGTTGCAGGCCCGGTTGCGGCGAGACATCAGCTTGGCCCAAGATCTTCGGTCGAAAGTCGAAGCAACACCAGGTTGGGAAGTCGTCGCACCCGTCGTTCTGCAAACCGTATGCATTGTGAATCGCCCGAAGTCTGTGCCTTCCCATCGTCTCGATGACTTCACGCGTGCATGGGCGCACGCGGTGAACGCCTCAGGTCAAGCCTACGTCACGCCCGCTATCGCGGCCGGGCATTGGATGGTCCGCGTCTCGATCGGCACGATATCCACCGAGGCGAGCGACATAGAGGCGGTGTGGCGCACGATCCAGGAAGCGGCTGCCGCGATCGTCCCAGAATTTTCGTGAATGGCCAACGCAAGACTGGCGATGGTATCGTCTTCTGAGCAAATGAGCGTTGATGCATCGTCGGATCAACGCTCTCATAGAAAGCTTCAGAGGTGTCCGTCGCCTCCGTACTTTCCTGATATCATCACGGGTGAACCTGTGCATCCACCTCACGCGCTTCATGCGCGGCACCGTAACGATGCTGGCGCGGACCGCCGCGGCGGCAGGTTCTGGCCGCTGAGGCGCGATGTTTGAGGCGCTCGGCCTCCGGGAGATCGATCCGTACTGGATAAACATTCTGCCCGTTATCCACCACAGCAAAACCATCCAACCTGCAGCAGAGACTATCAAGATGTTTCACGTCGATTCCGAAGTATACGAATCCGTCAGCCAGCTCGCGGGAATGTGGGGTAAACTGGTCACGGACGCAGGCTGTTCCGTTGCTGATGAAGACGGGCTCGCAATTCGCTGGGCCGATGCCAGGTTTGCTTTTTATAATGCTCTCGTCGTGACTAGCCCGGTGCATCACGCGGAGCGGTTAAAGCGGCTTCTCTCGCGGTCTGCGGAATTTATGGCTGGTCGGGAACAGCCAGGTTGTGTCTGGATTTTTGAGGAGATGGTCTCCCCCGATGTTCGGGGCAAGATCAACGATCTGGCTCTCGATGCCGGGCTGGTGAGTGCTTTCACATGCTGGGGAATGGCTGGCGATCTGTCGTCACTGGAAGAGCCGAGCCATCCCGCCCTCCGCTTTGAGCGCGTCACCACCGCGCAGCATCTCGATGCCTATGCCAGCCTGAATGCGCGCGCATACGGCTTGTCGGAGACGGATGCCATGGCGACATTCCGCGGTTCGCGCTTGTGGCGCGAGGAGATATTCGCCTATGTCGCATATGAGGGATCGAGCGCCGTCGCCTGCGCGGGCGTGTGCGAGGTGGATGGCCGCCTATTTCTGGTCCTGGTAGCAACCGACACCGATCGCCAGCGGCGCGGTTTCGGAGAGGCTGTCACGCGCAAGGCGATGTACGAGGCGATCCAAGCAACCGGCATCGAACGCGTATGCCTCCAGGCCACCGCGGCTGGAAAGCCGGTATATGAGAGGATAGGCCTTCGTCAGAACTCATTGCTTCAGCTGTTTTCGCGACGACCCGGATAGACAGAGTGCATGACACGCGGCATCGGTAACGTCGCGATGCCGCGGTTAGGTTGCAGCTGAGGTGCGGAATCAGGCGGCAACTGGTTGCGCGCCTGGATCGACTTCAGACCCGACGCTCGCCGGCACCTGGCATGCACGTCAACATCGCACATGTCGAGGATCCGCGCTTCGCCGACTTCATGTCGCAGGCGGCGAACGCTCGCCGACTGGTGGCGCGGCAGCCGGAGACGATGGCGGCACCGCGCCCTTGTCGGTCCAACTTGGAGGAGCTCCAACCCCCTGGCCGATGAATCCAGCAAGTCCCGGAGCTCTTCCAAACACTTCGCACGCCGATTGCTTCGGCGCACCGCCCAGCGACGTGTGCAGGCTCTCGAGCGACGGCAGCGCTGGAAGGGTTCCGAAAGGCGTACTCCCCGTGACCAACAATCGGCTGAAGTCGGCGGCAAATGCCGTGGAAAGGTCGTATGCATCGCCATCAGCCGATACGCGGGGAGAGCTTGTGAAAGAATTCGCTCCCCGGCCCCACACCATAGCCGCCTTCTGCTTCCCTCTTCCGTCCCTCGCCTCACCTTCGACCGACAGGCTGCCAAGTCCCACCGGAATGCGCGGAACTGGTACTGGCACACCAGGCAGGAGTACAGTTTTCGCGACCCGCGCGACACCGGATGCGCCAGCCGCCGCAGGGTCCGTCGCCGCCGCATGCGTGATGACGGCCTGAACGGTCAGGTCGGCCTGATCCGCCGGACCGACAATCTGGAATCTATCGCTCAATCCGAAGCACAGAGCACGGTCGATGGCGTTGCCGATGATCCTGCGCTGCTCCGGCGAGAAGGAGACCTCCGCGGCCGCTTTGGACGAAAATCGAGTTTCTACCAGCCGTACGGTCTTGGCGCCGAGAACGTCCTCCTTGTCGACGCGAACGATTGACTTCGTCAGAACACCGTCGGATGGCGTCAGACCATCATAACTGGTCAGCGAACCCGCCCTGTTCAGCGGCGCACTCGCGCACCCGGCGGTCAGCAGACACAAGGCCGCTATGAGCTGGAAACGCTGCATCGGACTTCAGCGACGCGATGCAGATGCCGACCAGTCGATTTCTGCCGCCGCCCGACGTCCCCCGTCCCGAAGAGGAGGGTAACTCTTCTGTTGCTCACCGGTCATGGCACGGCCTTTCTCGGCCGCTGTCGCGGGCACGTTATCCTGCAAATCAGCCCGTGCGGAGGCGCCTGAGATCAGCATTGCGTTCCGAATGGACGGCTGCGCGAGAATATCCTGCCAGTCGAAGCTCCATTGCGCCAAACTTCTGGAATCCCCGGCGAACGCATAGTCCAGGAATGCGAGAGTCAATTCTCCGGTGGCTTCCTTGACCTTCGGATTCAATCCTGGCCCCCCGGTCAGGGCGCGGTCCGTAAATATACTATGGGATCCGCCTCGGAACACGACCAGCAGCTTACGTCGATTGGCGATCGCGTCGAATATCGCGACTCGATCGCGTGCACTCGAATAGAAGCCAGGAATTTTGATGACGTCTTGTGTAGCCGTCACGTGAAGCGTCGGCACAGCGATGTTGGCAAGCACGCTCGACAAGTCGCTCTCACCATAGAAAGGTGGGGCTGAAATCACGATCGCTGCCTTGAAGCGTCGGTCGCGGAAATCGAGCCAACGACCATCCCGAATGACCCGGGCACCGACCGTCAACAACGCGGTGTTCGCGCCATAGGAATGTCCAGCTACGGCGATGCGTCGCATGTCGATAAATCGCGCGTACGGACCGGTTGCAAATAACAGCATCTGGTCGAGCGCAAAACGGAGATCTCCGACACGCGCCGCGGCTTCATCATCCCGGGTCGCCGCTTGCAGCCGCCCCACGAGCTCGAAGGGATTTCCACGCCAGAGAGAGGCATCGCTCCCGATATGCTGGACATGCAAACTCGCAATGCCGTGTGCGGCCCACCGGGCAGCGAGGTAGGTGTAGCCGTTTCGCGAACCGCCCATGCCGTGCGAGAAGATGATCAGTGGCACCTTTCCCGGCGACGCCTCAGTGGGCCAATACAAGCGAGCAGGAACTTCGCGACCTCGAGACGTATCTATCCAATCGAAGTCGACCGCACGAAAGGCCGCATGCTCCTGCTGCACCTGAGCATTCTGCGCATTGGCGCCTTCAGGCAGTGCCATCGCGACGGCACATGCCAATGCCATAGCAGCGAGCCAGCTTCTCATGACCATTACTCCTGCTACTTCCCCGCACCCGGCATTGACAGCACTGTGCCGAAGCCAATTGGGTAACAGCCCGGGTTCTTCGTGTCAACAAAACTACACCGGGTGCATTATTTTGACGCAGGGCCACGGGGCATTTCAGTAACGTGCGCGTGACCATCCGACAGGTCACGCCATCTCTCGTCCTGCTCGAGGCTGTCTGTGACGCATGTCTAACACTCCGGATGCCGCGTCAGACCGGAGAGCTTCCGTCTCCGCCTCGAGCCTCCATTTCGGACGAGACTGCCGAGATCGAAAGCGATGCAATTCAGTCCAGGCTGATGTTGCTTTCCTTGGCGATCTTTCTGAAGCTCGCCATATCCGATGACGTCTGCTGAGTCACTTCCTCCGCGGGACGATACTGCGCCACCAGCCCGATCTCTTCCAGCTGCGCTCGCCCGTCCCTGTCTTGCATCACGGCTTGCAAGGCACCTGCAAGTTTTTCGACGATGGAGGAGGGAGTACCCGCCGGCACATAAACAGCGTGCCACCAAGACGTCCGAAAAGCCCGCCCTGTTTCCCGCATCGGCTCGCGGGAAATTCGAGTGGGGGGACGCGCTCTCTAGCGCACCCGTTCCCAGGTGATGACGACCTTGGTGCCCTCCGGCCGCTGAAAGTTCTCGATCATGCGGTCTCCGCTGACATCGAGCTCTTCCCGGGGTATCGGCAGGCTGGCGCTCGATTGCTCCCGCGAATCCCTTTCAAGTTGAGAGGATTGTTCAGACGATGCCTGAAAATCTTGTGTCGCATCTTGCTGCGTCGCGTAAACATGAATGGGCGAAGCGATCACCGTCGGTACTCTCGAAGAAAAAATCATCAGCATCTTGCCTGCATAGAGCTTTTCATTCACCCAACGAAGGGCGGCAAGTCACCCTGCTTTCCAGCATCAAACCGATATGAATTCTCCGGTTTCCGCCGCACGTTTGACCGCGTCGATCACTCTGAGGGTTTTCAGCCCTTCACGCCCGCTCACCACAGGCGCAGCCGTACCGCGAATGACCTCACAGAAATTGGCGATCTGCAGACCAAGCGGGTCTTCTCTCTCGTACCTCAGCCGCTCGCGCTCGATCGGCGCCGACCAGCTGGCCTTGCTTGGGTGATGCCAGAGATCGAGTTGCGGAATAGCCAGCGATCCCCTCGTGCCGCCGATCTGGTAACACGCCTCCTCCGTATGACTGTAGGCCGGATTCTCCCCGGCGGTGAATTCCCAACTCCAGGGCGACTGGATGGTGTCGGAGACATTGACCGTTCCCAGGGCGCCGGAGGCGAAGTGCAGGATGATCACCGCGGTCTCTTCGACCGCATTTCTACGCAACCGATTGGATTGGGCAGCCTGTACCGCGACGATATCCCCGCATAGGTAGCGCAAGAGGTCAACGTCGTGGACGAGATTCAGGAAAACAGGACCCGCCCCTTTTTCCCGTCGCCAGGCCATATCGAAATATTCGTCCGGCTTGATCAGCCAGAACATGCCATGCACCGACACGATCTGGCCCAGCCGGCCGCTGTCGATCTGCGCCTTGGCGCGTTGGATCATCGGGTTATGCCGGCGATGATGGCCGGTGAGCAGCGGCACGCCCGCCCGCTCCGAGGCTTCGACCAGGGTCTGTGCGGCGAGGACGTCATCTGCTAGCGGCTTCTCGATCAGCGCTGGGATGCGAGCCGCGATGCAATCCATGCCGTTGGCCACATGCATCTGGTTGGGGGTGGCGACAACCACCCCCTGCGGCCGATTTCCGGAGAGCATGTCCTGAAAGGACGGAAACCAGTCCACCTTCAGCGAAACCGCCAACTCTCGGGCCGCCGGCATCGGATCGACGATCGACGACAGCATCGCCTCCGGCCGCGCGAGAATGTGCTCGACGTGTCGCTTGCCGATGAGACCCGCTCCCATGACCGACAGGCGGACGGGTGCACTCATACGATGCTATCCCTTCTTCTCATCCAGCAGCTTGGCCACACGACGCAGGCCGAGCAGATAGCCCTGGGTGCCGAAGCCGGCGATGACTCCATCAGCTCGTTTGGAGACAAACGAGTGGTGGCGGAATTCCTCGCGCTTGTGCACGTTGGAAATGTGCACCTCGATCACTGTGCCCTCGAACGTATTCAAGGCATCCAGGATGGCAACCGATGTATGGGTGAAAGCCGCGGGGTTCACCACGATGCCGGCAGCCGTCTCGCGCGCCTCGTGGATCCAGTCGATTAGCTCGTATTCTCTGTTGGATTGATGGAAACGAATCTCCAGGCCAAGCTCCTTGGCTAGCGCCCGGCAATCCCGCTCCACATCCGCAAGCGTCTCGTGACCGTAGATGTGGGGCTGACGTTTTCCGAGCAAGTTGAGATTTGGCCCGTTCAGGACGTAGACAAGACGGCTCATGGAAGTACTCCGTTCAGTGATGGGCGATGATCTCGCCAAGGAACTGCCTGGTGCGGGCATGCTGCGGATTGCGGAAGAAAGCGTCGGGAGCGCCTTCTTCGATGATCTGGCCTTCGGCCATGAAGATGACCCGGTCGGCAACCTGGCGGGCAAAGCCCATCTCGTGGGTGACGCAGATCATGGTCATGCCGTCGTTGGCAAGGCCTATCATTGTATCGAGCACCTCCTTGACCATCTCAGGATCGAGAGCCGAGGTCGGTTCGTCGAATAGCATCACCTTGGGCTGCATGCAGAGCGCACGCGCAATCGCGACACGCTGTTGCTGACCGCCGGAAAGTTGAGCCGGATACTTCCCGGCCTGATCACCGATGCGTACGCGCTCGAGATATTTTCGCGCGGTCGCTTCCGCCTCGCTCTTGCTGATGCGGCGCGCGCGAATGGGGGCGAGCATACAGTTCTGCAACACCGTCATGTGCGGGAAAAGGTTGAAGCTCTGAAAGACCATGCCGACGTCCTGACGTACGACATCGATTGCCTTGATGCTGTCCTCCAGCCGATGGCCGTTCACCACGATGCTGCCCTGCTGGATCGGCTCCAGGCGGTTGATACAGCGGATCAGCGTCGACTTGCCTGAACCGGACGGACCGCAGAGCACGATCTTTTCACCTCTGCGCACGGTGAGATCGACGTTGCGGAGAGCTTGGTACCCGCCGTACCACTTCTGCACGCCCTTCATTTCGATCAGGATCTGGTCCTGCATGCTGGTCTCCGCCGTTGGGCGGCGGCCAACGCAGATCGCGTCGGCCGCTCGCGGTGGCTACTGGACGGTGAAGGGAACGCCGGGGACGGAGTCCGGGAAGACTGGCACCGGGACCTTCATCCATTTGGCGTAAAAGGCGGCCAACTTGCCGTTCGACTTGATCTGGTCGATGAACTTGTTGGCCGTCTCGTTCCACTCCTTGTCGCCCAGGCGCGTGCAGGCTCCGTTGTACAGGGCGGTGAAGTGAAGCTTGGGCTCGAAGCCGAGTTCCGGCTTTGCGGCGTTGAGGCGCTGGGGATAGAACAAGTTCGCGCCGACCGCCTGGACCTGGCCGGAGAGCAGCGCCTGGATCGTAGCCGCGTCATCGTCGAACCTGCGGATCTCGGTCCCGGACGGGGCGTTGTTGGTCACCTGAGTATCCTGCGTGGAGGACCTGGGAACGCCGATGACGTACTTGCTCATGTCGGCATTGCTGTTGATCGGGGTCGCCTGGGCAGCGACAAGCGTGATCTCGTTGGCGACGTAGGGCTTGGAATACTGCACTGCCTTCGCACGTTCGGGCAGCATGGCCATGGTTGCGAACAGAATGTCGACCCGGCCTGTGGTCAGCGCCGGAATACGATTGGCCACCGCCAGCGGGACGAACTCGGCTTTCACGCCGAGATATTCAGCGAAGGCGCGGCCCATGTCGGCATCGATACCATCCTGCTTTCCCGAGCTGTCGACATAGCCCCAAGGGGGATTGTCGCCCTGAATGCCGATGACGACGACGCCCTTCTTCTTCACGTCTTCCAGAGTGCCCGCCTGCGACTTGTCTGCCATGGCGATTGCCCCGAGCGCCAGCAGCGCAATGCCGAGCTGACGACTGAGTGAAAACAACATGAGATTCCTCCTCCTTGTGATGGCTGTATTGATTGAGCAGGTGCGCCGTTCCTACCTCTGACTGGCCAGGGCGAGCCTGGCTTCCATCCGGCTGCCCCACCACGAGAGTGGCCAGCAGAGGATGAAATACATTGCGCCGACCACCCCGAAGACGAGCAACGGCTGGAAGGTCTGGTTCGATACGATTTGGCCGGCGCGAGCGAGTTCGATGAAGCCGACGATGGCGGCGAGCGACGTGCCCTTGATGAGCTGAACGAGATAGCCGATGGTTGCCGGCAGCGAGATGCGGATCGCCTGCGGCAGCACGATGTCGCGCATGCGCGACGAATAGTGCAGTGCAAGCGCCATCGCCGCCTCGGTCTGGCCGCGCGGCACGGCCTGGATTGCTCCGCGCCAGATCTCACCAAGAAAGGCGGAGGCATTCACGGTAAAGCCGATCGCCACCGCGACGAAGGCGTCGAGCTTCAGCCCGGTCAGCGCCAATCCGTAGTACACGACGAAAAGCTGCAGCAGCAGCGGAGTGCCCTGGAATATCCCGATGTAAATGCGGGTGATCCATTCCACGCCTTTGTGACCGCAGGTGCGCAGCAATGCGACGGCCAGACCCGCCGTGCAGCCGCCCACAAACGCAACCAGCGTCAGCAGCACCGTCCACTGCAGCCCACGCAGCAGGAAGCCGAACTCGGGAAGACCAAAATGCGGTGTCATGACCTGCCCTCCTCAGCGTGTCGGATACGAGAAGAAGCGATGCGAGATGACCGCAAAGCCCAGCATCAGCAGCCAGGAGATCGCGAGATAGAGGAAGGTGACGAAGAAATAGACCTCGAAGCTGCGGAAGGTGTCGCTTTCAATGCGCTGCGCAACCGACGTCAATTCGTACGCCGACACCGCCGAACAGACTGATGAGGTCAACGTCAGCATGATGAACTGCCCCGTGAGCGAGGGATAGATCGCGCGAAGCGCGGGCTTGAACACAATGAACCGGAACACCTGCCCTCTGTGCAGGCCGAGCGCGTAGCCGGCCTCTATTTGTCCCTTATGGATGGATTGCACGCCGCCGCGGATAATCTCGATGGCATAGGCGCCGCCATTGACACCGAGCGCGATGATGGCGGTGACGGTCGGATTGAGCTTCAATCCGACGAGCGGCAGGGCGAAAAACAGAAAGAAGATCTGCACCAGGAAAGGCGTATTGCGTACGATCTCGACGAAGCCGATCACGAGAGCACGCAACCAGGCCGCCTTCGAATCGCGTGCCGCGACGCCGGCAACACCGATCATCATCGCGAGCGTCATGCCGGCAAGCGCCAGGCTCAACGTACCCACGCACCCCCGCAGCAGCGCGGGCATGGCATGCCAAACCACCGAGAAATCGAGCGTGTAGCCCATCTTGCGTTTCCTCTCGGGCGTTGTACGTGCCGCTCGCCCATCGGCCGGGTGTCACCCTCCCAGGGATGCAAACGTGGCGAGGAAGACGTCCGGATCAGGTGAGATGCCCGTGAACAGGCGGAATGCTTCGGTGCCCTGAAAGATCGCCATGCCGCCACCATGGACGGTGCGGCAGCCGAGGGCACGCGCCGTACGCAGCAATGCGGTCTCCAGCGGGAAGTAGACGATCTCAGCGACCCAGAGATCGGGACGCAGCAGGGGCGTCGGCAGCGGCGTGCCCGGATATTTGTCCATGCCGATCGGCGTCGCGTTGACGATGCCGTCTGCGCCAGCAATGGCGGCCGCGACATCCTGGCTGACCCTCAAACGCCCCTCTGCAAATCGAGAGGACAAGCCGTCGACCACATTCTGCGCCTTGGCCGGCTCGACGTCGATGATAGTCAACTCCCGCACGCCGAGCTTCATCAGCGCGAAAGCGACCGCCGCGCCTGCGCCGCCCGCGCCGAATTGGACGACGCGTCCGAGCGGCGCACCTTGCATGCTGCGGCGAAAGTTCTCGGCGAAGCCGAACCAGTCGGTGTTGTGGCCGGTCATTCGACCATTCCTGATGACCACGGTGTTCACGGCACCAAGCGCCTCCGCGTCGGGCGAAAGCTCGTCCAAGAGCGGGAGGATCGCCTGCTTGCAGGGATGGGTCACGTTCAACCCGTCAAAGCCCATCCGCCTTGCCGCCGTGAGCAATTCCGGCAATGCCTCCACGCCGAGCTTCAACTCGGCCAGATCGATCTTCTTGTAGAGATAGCGGATGCCGGCAGCATCAGCGGCAGCTTCGTGCATGGGCGGGGTGCGGGACGCAGCGATGCCGCTGCCGATCAGGCCGACGAGAAAGCTGGACTTCTGATGCATGCTCGGCATCGCCCGTCAGCTCAAAGGGACAGTCAGCTCGGCGATGACCCGAGCCGTACTCGGTCGAACGCCGCGCCACCAGGAAAAAGCTTCCGCCGCCTGCTCGACCAGCATGCCGACGCCGTCGGCCAGCTTGGTTACGCCTTCGGCGCGCGCCGCTTGCAGAAAGGGAGTCAATCCCTTGCCGTAGGCGAGTTCGTACCCCAGCTCCGCACCGCGGAAGACATTGCCTGGAAGCGGCGGCATCTCACCTCGCAGGCTCGCCGATGTCGCGTTGACCACGACGTCATAGCCCTCGGCAAGATCGGCCAGTTCAGCATAGCCGCTGACGATCAGGGGACCGCAACCGGCAAACTCTTCGGCCAATGCCACAGCCTTCGATAAGGTACGATTGACGAGAACCAGCTCGGACGGCTCCTGGCGCAGGAACGGCAGCAGCGCGCCACGCGCCGCGCCCCCGGCGCCGAGCATCAGCACGCGCCGACCGGCCATTCTGACGCCGAGATTGACCGTGATGTCGCGCACGAGGCCGATCCCGTCGAAATTCTCGGCAATGATCCGATCGCCGTCGAACTTCAGGCAGTTTGCAGCGCCGGCTCGTTTGGCGCTCTCTGAAAGCTCGTTTGCATAGGCGAAGGCATCGAGCTTGAACGGGGCGGTGATGTTCAGCCCCTTGGCGCCCTCTGTCCGGAATTGATCAACCCGCTCGCTGAAGCCATTGAGGGGCCCCTCGATCGCCTCATAGACGAGGTCCTGTCCTGTCATCTTGGCGAACGTGCCATGGATGAGGGGTGATTTGCTGAAGCCGATCGGATTACCAATCACCGCGTAACGATCGCTCATGGCTTACTCCTGCACTGCGGCTTCGTTGTAGAGGACCCCGTCTCGCACCATCGCCTCGACGACTTCGGCCGACAGTCCAAGCGACTTTGCAATGCGGCGATTGTCCTGGCCGAGCAGCGGCGCCGGAGTCCGCACCGTGGTGTCGCAATCGGAGAAGCGGAACGGCAGGTTCGGCAGCGTCACCTTCCCGAGCACAGGATGCTCCTGCTCGACCAGCATGCCACGCGCGTGGATCTGCGGATCCCTCACGACCTCTTCGATGGTCTGCACAGGAGCCGACGGCACACCTGCTTCCTCAAGTGCCGCAAGACAAGCATTCCGGGATGGTTGCGACAGCGTCCACGTGCGCACAATCTCCATCGCTTCAGCATAATGGGCGTTGCGCACAGCAGGCGTGGTGAAGCGTTCGTCGGATGCCAAATTGTCTCCCCCGATCAGGCTCGCCAATCGTCGCCACGCATCATCGACTTGCGCGGCGATGACAAGATTGCCGTCCCTTGCCGGAAAGACGCCGTAGACGGTCGAATCCGGCTGTCCGCTGCCAGTCTGCTTCGGCAGATCGCCCCCGCCGGAGAGGAAGTAGCGCTGCACCGCATAGTCGTGCATCGAGACCATGCAGTCGTACAGCGCGAGATCGATATGCTGGCCGCGTCCGGAGGACGCGCGGCCGACCAGCGCGGCATTGATGGCAGCCACACCGTGAATGCCGGTATACATGTCGGCCAGCGGCATCCGCAGCAGCGGCGGCGCTTCGCCGGGGTTGCCCAGTTGCGCCAGTGCGCCCGACATTGCCTCCGCGATCAGGCCGAAGCCCGGACGGTCGGCATAGGGACCGGTGTGGCCATAGGCGGAGACCGAGCAGTAGATCAGTCCAGGATTGCGCGCCGACAGCGCCTTGTAACCGAGCCCAAGGCGTTCGAGGGCGCCGGGCCGGTAGTTCTCGATGAAGACATCGGCCGTGTCGATGAGCTTCATCATCATGTCGAGACCGCGCATATCGCGCAGGTCGATGCACAATCCCTGCTTGCCCATGTTCTGCTGCAGGAAGTAGCCGGATTGTCCGTCCTTGAAATAGCCATGGGCGCGGCCCGCGTCGCCTGCCTTCGGACGCTCCACCTTGATGACTTCCGCACCCATCGCGGCGAGGCAACGGCCCATGAATGGGCCCGCCAGAAAATGGCTGTAGTCGATGACGCGAATGCCTTTGAGCGGCAGATCTTGGAGCGGCAGGTCTTGTGCGGTCATGCCTGCTCTCCTGCGGAGTCGGTCTTCGGGCGCATCGGAATCATCAGCCGGTGCTCGCCGAGCTGCACCACTTCGCCGCGCTGATTGACCAGCTCCGAGGGCAACACGACGATGCCCCACCCATCACGCTTCGTAGTGCGCATTGAGCCGACGCGGAACTTCACGTGCACGGTGTCGCCGAGCTTGATCGGCAGCTTGAAATCCCACGTCCAGCCCAGCGACATTCCCGGAAGGAAGCGGTAGTCGGCACGGGTCTTCAAACCGTCGGCCAGCGACAGACCGAACAACCCGTGCGCGACGCGCGTGCCGAATGGTGTGGTCCTGGCGTATTCCTCGTCGACGTGGACCGGCGTGAAATCACCCGTCAGTTCGGCATAGGCATTTACCATCGCTTCAGTGACCGTCACCGAAGGGGTGACGCATTCGTCACCGACCTTGGCATCGTCCCAATAGCGCTCGACGGTCATATCGCGTCTTCCTTAGGCTCGTGGATTGATCGCGAGGGCCGCTTCCACGGCGCCTGCGCTGGCTTGCAAGATCTCGACGTTCAGGCCGCCCGGCAGCTCGAGCCAGTTCGGGCCGGCGGGCAATGCCTTGGCGCCCCAGGCGGCGGCACGGGCGAGCACACCTTCGTAATCGTCGACCATGATGCCGAGATGGGCGAGGCGCCCCTCCGGTCCGACGAAATTCGGGTCTTCGATGAGCTGCACGCTTCCGAGCACCCATACCTGACGAGGGCGCGCACCATCAGCGGGTTGCTCGTCGCGAATGGCAAGACCAAGCACCTCACGAAAGAAGTCGACGTGACGATCAACGTCCGGCACGAGGATCGCGACGTGTTCGACATAAGCGCGGGGCAACGACATCGTCTCAGGCCTTTCCCGGATAGTCAGTGCGGGCGTATTCAAGCCCTTTGACCAACGCGACGAGGGCCGCGTTGACCGGTGTCGGCACGTTGAACCTGGCGCCCCAACGCACGACGGAGCCATGAATGTAATCGACCTCGGTCAGGTTGCCGGACTGCAAGCTCTGCAGCATCGACGTCTTGAACTCGGGCGGCAATCCGGCGGACGCCATCGTCCAGGCACGCCGCGGTTCGGTAATCGAGATCTTCACGCCGGCAGCCTGCGCGACCGCGATGCCCTCAGAGATCGCGGCCAGCGCGCAATCTTCCAGGATCGGCAGCGAATAGAGGCCGCCATAGGTGAGACCGGTAACGGCGGTAATTCCACCTCCGGCGACGTTGATGAACAACTTGTCCCACATCGTGCCCAGGATGTTGTCGCTGAGCGCCGTGAGGATACCGGCGTGATTGAATGCCTCGGAAATTCGCCGTGCGCGTTCGGTCAAGCCTCCATCAAGTTCGCCGATGATGGTCTCCTTGCCGACGACCCCGGAGCGAACACGGCCAGGGCCGAGCAGCACGCCGCCAACGTAGGTCTTGCCCGCCATGACCCGGTCACGACCGACTTCCTCCGAAAGGATGTCCTCGTGACCAAGACCGTTTTGGAGCGACATCACAACCGTCTGCGGCCCGATGATCGGCGCGGCCGCCCGGATCGCATCCCGCGTGTGGTAGGATTTGACGAGGACGACGACGAGGTCCGCCACTATGCCGACCTGGGTCGCTGAGGTGCAGGCAGAGACCTTTACAACGGTCTCGGCTTCACCTTCGAGCATCCGTAGGCCACCCGCATTGATCGCGCCGACATGAGCCTGAAACGGATCGATCAACCAAACCTCGGCACCACCGCGCGCCAGCGCGCCACCGATGGTCGAGCCCAGGGCTCCCGCTCCGATAAAGCAGATCCTCATCCGAACGCTTCTCCCTCGCCCGTTTTGGCGTTGAAAGCGTGCTAGCAGGTTGGCTAATATTTGGATATTCTATGAATCTTATATCCAACATTGCAGATCGCAATGAAGCACCGAGACATCTCCGAGACGAACCTGCTGGAGCCGCGCCTGCTCCGGCTGTTCGACGCGTTGTTCACCACTGGCAGCGTCACCAAAGCAGCCGAGAAGCTCGGTCAAAGTCAGCCGACCATTTCAATCTGGCTGGCGCGCCTGCGAAAGGAGCTCGGCGATCCGCTCTTCATCCGGTCTGCGGAGGGAATGCTGCCGACGCCGCGCGCGGAGGCTCTCATCGGCACGGCCAGACAGGCACTGGAAATGCTGCGGCGTCTGTCGGAGCTTCGCCCTGAGTTTGATCCAGCGACTGCAAAGCGTCGCTTCGTCATCTGCATGACGGATGCGAGCCACATTACGCTGCTTCCCGCCATACTCGCCCACGTTCGCCGCGCTGCGCCGGGCATCCGCATCGAGGCAGCGCAGATCGGCAGCGATACGCCACGAATGCTGCAGTCTGGCGAGGCCGATCTGGCGCTCGGTTACATCTCGGATCTCGATGCGGGACACTTCCAGCAGGCGCTGTTTCCGCAGGATTGGGTCTGCCTGGCCAACGCAAAGCATGCTCAGATCCGCGACCGCATCACCACAAAGGATTTCCGGCGTGAGGCGCACGTCCTCATTCGCTCCGGCACCGGACATCAATTGCTGGCGGACGCACTGAAGGAGCAGCAGATCGTCCTTGACGTTGCGCTTGAGCTCCCCGGCTTTTTGGGATTACCCGCAATCGTCGGGACGACCGACCTGATCGCTACTCTGCCAAGGCACATTGGCGAAACGTTGGCTCACTATTACGGGCTGCGCGTGCTCGACTGCCCACTGGCGATCGCCGGCTTTACGGTCAAGCAATATTGGCACGCCCGTTTCCATCACGACCCGGCGAGCCAATGGTTGCGTGATTTATGCGCGGACCTTTTTCAACAGCAGGAAGTGCGAGGTCTACATCGTTCCGGTCGGGCCAGGAAACGAAGGCCACGCGATTTGCAGTCATAGTGGTCCCCGATAGCGGGGCAACGACCGCCCCCCAAGGCCGCCGGCTGAGCGGAGTGCGGCACGGCTGCAATTCCGCACACCGCATCTCGACCGGTTGTCCGCTTCGCTCGCCGTAGCACCCTATTCTACGATGAAGGCAAAGCAGACCTGCCCGAGCAGCTTCCGCGGTATATGTTGGGATGGAAGCCGCACCATTTAGTTCGATTCTGGATCGAGCCTTAGAATCTCTGTTTCCCAACGCGCTCAAAAGACCTGACTGGGATGAAACTGCTTAGCGAACGAGCTTAATAGCTTAAGCACTGGCTGGGGCGGGAGGGGCCAAGCGGAGGCTCCTCGAGGTCTATTATGCCCGAGGCAGTATCGTTCACACAGATGAGTTCGGGCATGCGGCCAACGTCGCCAAGGCCCAAGCGCCATTTGCGCGCTGCTTCTGCGTCATCGCCTCGCGCCTTTCGTCTAGACTCCGACAGCGAACGATCAGTCCCATCAACGCGCGCATCAAAGCTACGACCGAGTGCTACCACCTGAGCGCAGTCAAAGCATTGCTCAGGTTTGCTACCGAAAGCGTCCCTGCAACTACGAGAAGCCCGCGAAGACTGGGTGCTTTCGGCGGAAACGGTTACCAGAAACAGATTGGGTCGACAATTCGTCGATATCCGACCTACAGCTTGGGAAACCGTTGTAGAGCCGTAGAAATCAATGAGGTAGCGACTGTGCCTTGCAGATCCGTTGCGTCGAAGATCGGCCGACTATCGGACCCGTCGCGATCGGCGACGTGGACATGTTGCCTATACAGCCAAACTACAAACTATCAGACACACCTTTGGCTGATGCAGCGCCTGCTCAGATCAGGTCGTGGCCCGCGGCCTTCCCTCGATCGACACGGAGTGTCTCGCCTGTCGGAAGCCCTGCACCATCAAAGTAAAGCACCGCATCGACCACGACGGAAATGTCTCCTATCCGGCCCATGGGCTACTTCGGCGGGCGCCGGTGCTTTCTCGTGGTCCAGGGGGCTTCTCGCCTAGACACCAAGATAGTTGCGCTGAATGTCGTCATTCTCCGCAAGCTCCCTCATCGAGCCCTCGTACATGATTTGCCCCTTCTCCAGCACATAGGCGCGATCCGAGACCAGTTGGGCGAAATGGAAATTCTGCTCCGACAGCAAGATGCTGGCGCCGCGCGCCTTGAGAGACAGAATCATGTGCGCCATCTGCTCGACGATGACGGGGGCAACGCCTTCCGAAGGCTCGTCGAGCAGCACCAGGAACGGATTGCCCATCAGCGTGCGGGCGATCGTGAGCATCTGCTGCTCACCGCCGCTCATCTGTCCGCCGCGCCGGCCCTGCATGCGTCCGAGATTGGGAAACAGCTCATAGAGCGCGTCCGGAGTCCAGTTCAGCGCCGGACTGCCATCCGGCCAATGACGAAGCTGCTGCCGGCCGGTTTCGAGATTCTCCGTCACCGTCAGATCGGGGAAGATGCGACGATCCTCGGGTACAAAACCAAGCCCCATGCGCGCGACCTGGAACGGCTCCTTGGCGGCGATATCGCGGCCCATGAAGCGAATCTGCCCATCGCGGCGCGCCAGCAGCCCCATGATCGCCTTCAGCGTTGTGGACTTGCCGGCGCCATTGCGCCCCATCAGTGAGATGACCTCGCCACGGCGCACTTGAAGCGCAACATCGAACAGGATGTGGGCGGCGCCGTACCAGGCGTTCAAGCCGGAAACTTCCAGCAGAGCAGGCTCGACGACGTCGCTCATGCGGACATCCTCCCGGCGAAGGCCGGTTGCGGCAGATGCTCGAAGGTCGTCCCGCTGCCGAAATAGACCTCCTGCACCTTGGGATGGTTGCGGATCGCCTCCGGCGTCCCTTCCGCGATCAGCTTGCCGCGCGCGAGCACGATGACGCGGTCGGCATGCGCGAATACCACATCCATGCTGTGCTCGGTGAACAGCACGGCCATGCCGCGCTCGACCACCAGCCGCTTCGTCAGGGCCATCAGCTCGTTGCGCTCACGGGGCGCCATGCCGGCGGTCGGCTCGTCCATCAGCAGCAGCCTCGGATCGTTGGCGAGCGCCATCGCGAGTTCGACGCGCTTGATGTCGCCATAAGCCAGTTCGCTGCACGGCCGGTCGGCCTGCGCGCGCATGCCGACCTGCTCGAGCAGCGCCAAAGCCTGGGCGCGAAACCGGTCGGCCGCCGGGCGCCATAGCGCGAACACCTGGCGGTGATGCGACAGCACCGCCATCTGCACGTTTTCCGCGACCGTGAAGGAGGCGAAGGTGGCCGCGATCTGGAAGGTTCGTCCGACGCCGAGGCGCCAGATGGCGCGCGGCTTCATGCCGATCAGATCGTGCTCCGCCATGCGCACCGATCCGCCGGAGGCACGCAACTGCCCCCCGACCATGTTGAACGTGGTCGATTTGCCCGCGCCGTTGGGGCCGATCAGCGCCAGCAGCTCGCCGCGATGGAGGTCGAAGCTGATGCCATCGACGGCGCGCACGCCGCCGAAGGAAATCCCGAGGTCCCGGACCTCAAGCAAAGCAGCGCTCATGTCAGCTTCTCCTGCCGCTCCGCCGTCATGGCCATTCGTGGGTGCTGCCACCAGCTGCGTATCTGTAACGAGATCCCCGCAAGTCCCTGCGGGAAGGCCAGCACCAGAAACAGGATGATGCCGCCGAACAGAGCCCGCCAGTAATCGGTGGCGCGCATGACCGAATCCTGCAGGACGCCGAACACCGCGGCGCCGATGATGGGCCCCGTCAGCGCCTGGATTCCGCCGAGGAGAACCATGACGAGGCCATCGACCGATTTGCCGACCGAGATCACATCCGGCGACACGCTGCCTTTGGAGAACACGTAGATCGTGCCGGCCAATCCGCCGAACACGCCGGCGATGACGAAGGCCAGCCATTGCACGCGTTTCACGTCGATGCCGATCGCATCGGCGCGAAGCGGCGAGTCCCGACCGGCCCGCAACGCGTAGCCGAACGGCGCGAACAGGAACCGGCGCAGCACATAGGCCGAGAGCGCGACGATCACGAGGGTCAGGTAGTAGTAGCGCGTTCCGCTCAGCCACTCGTCCGGCCAGATGCCGATCATGCCGTTGGAGCCGCCCGTCACCGCGTCCCACTGAAACACGACCGACCAGACGATCTGCGAGAAGGCGAGCGTGAGCATCGCCAGATAGACGCCCGAAAGCCGCACGCAGAACCAGCCGAACAGCATCGCGCCGAGCCCCGCAAGCAGCGGCGCCGCGAGCGTCGCGAGCGGCATCGGCAAGCCAGCCGCCTTGACCAGGATCGCGGCGCCATAGGCGCCGAGCCCGTAATAGGCGGCATGCCCGAACGAGTGCATGCCACCCGGCCCCATCATGAAGTGCAGGCTGACCACGAACAGGATCGCCACCAGCACGTCCTGGCCCAGCACGGCGGCATAAGGCAGCGACTGGTTGAGCAATGGCAGCGCCGCCATCGCGAGCAGGGAGACGGTGATCGCGACCGCATATCGTCCCGAGCCGCGGCGCAGCGGCGCCTCGACCGGCGCCGCATGACGATTGGTTGCCTGCGGGCGTCCCAACAGCCCCCAGGGCCGCACCACAAGAACCACCGCCATGATCAGGAACTCGACCACCAGGGTCAGCTTGGAGAAGGAAATCGTAATGCTCGCCAACTGAACCGTGCCGAGCCCGATGCAGATCGACTTCACTTCCGCAATCAGCAAGGCCGCCAGATACGCCCCCGGGATCGATCCCATGCCGCCCACCACCACGATGACGAACGCATCGCCGATCGTCGTGAGATCGCGGCCGAGGCTCGCCGGCTCACGCGGCAATTGCAGCGCGCCGCCGAGCCCCGCCAGCATGCATCCGAGCGCGAACACGCCGGTGAACAGCCAGGCCTGGTTGACCCCCAGCGCACCGAGCATTTCGCGGTCATGCGTGGCCGCGCGCACCATCACGCCCCAGCGTGTCCGCGTCAGCAGGACCCAGAGCAGTCCGAGGATCGCGGGCCCGACGACGATCAGGACGAGATTGTAGCTCGGATAGGCACGGCCGAAGAGCTGGACCGCGCCTGCGAGCCCCGGCGCGCGGCGGCCCAGCAGATCTTCCGGCCCCCAGATCCAGAGCGCCGCGTCGTTGAACACCAGCACCAGCGCGAAGGTGGCCAGAAGCTGGAACAGTTCGGGGGCCTTGTAGATCCGACGCAGCAGCAGCATCTCCACCAGCGCACCGAGCAATCCGACCACCAACGCCGCGAGCAACAGCGCGCCCCAGAACCCCATAACTCGCCAGGAGCCGCCGCCGAGCCGCTCGATGAGCGAATGAGCCACATACATGCCCAGCATGAAGAAGGAGCCGTGGGCGAAATTGACGATTCGGCTCACGCCGAAGATCAGCGACAGGCCGGCGGCAACCAGAAACAACGCGGAGGCTTCCGCCAGGCCGTTCAGCAATTGCGCCAGGAGGGCGTAAAGATCCATGACAGTTCTCTGGCAATCTCGCTCAGGACAGATGCGGCGGGGAATGGCGACCGGCGCCCCACGGCATGTGGGGCGCCCGTCGTCGGATCAATCGGCGGGACGCAGCTTGCGCACCTCGTCGTCCGACGGAAGCAGCGTGTCGCCCGGCGCGAAGTGGTAGTCGACCATCACGCCTTTGCCATCCACGACCGCGAGCTTGCCGACATATAGACCCCAGGTCGCCTGATGATCGATCTTGCGGAAAACCGTCTTGCCATCCGGCGTATCGAATTCGAGCCCTTCGAACGCCTTGATCATCGACTCGGTATCGGTCTTGCCGCCCGAGGCCGCCACACCGGCCGCGATGGCCTTGATCGTGGCGTAGCCGATGATGGAGCCGAAGCGCAGATTCTCCTTGCCGTATTTGGTCTGGTACTCGGTCAGGAAGGTCTGGTGAGCCGGCGTCTTGATGCTGTACCAGGGATAGCCGGTGACCACCCAGTTCTTCGGAATCTCGTCGCGCAGCGGCTCGAGATATTCGGGCTGGCCGGTGATGATGCTGTAGACCGGCATGTTGTCGCCGAGGAAGCCGCGGGTGGTGCCCTCGCGGACGAATTGCGCGAGATCGGTGCCGAACAGAGCGTTGAACGTGGCCTCGGGCTTGGCGTCGGACAGCGCCTGGACGACGCTGCCGGCATCGATCTTGCCGAACGGCGGAGCCTGCTCGGTGACGAATTCGACATCCGGCTGGCGCTGCTTCATCAGCTTCTTGAAGACGTTCGCGGCCGACGTGCCGAACTCGTAGTTCGGATAGATGAGCGCCCATCGCTTCTTCTTCAGCTTCACGGCATCGTCGACCAGCGAGGCGACGAGCATGTAGGTCGACGCGTCGAGGCGGAACGTGTAGCGGTTCCCGACGCTCCAGACGATGTTATCGCTCAAGGCCTCGGTGATCAGCGTGAAGCGGCGCTTCTGCTTGGCATAGTCCGTCAGTGCGGTGCCGATATGGGCGTAAAACGCGCCGGCGAGGATATCGACCTTCTCGCGGGTGATCAGATCCTCGGCCTGGCGGATCGCCTCGCCCGGATTGGCATTGTCGTCGCGGGTGATGAGCTCCAGCTTGCGGCCGGCGACGCCGCCCGCGGCATTGATCTGGTCGATCGCAAGCTGCATGCCTTTCTTGTAGCCGTCAGTGAAGACAGGCTGCGACTTGTAGCTATTGATCTCGCCGATCTTGATCGGCTCCTCGGCCATGGCCGCAGCCGAAGATAGGACACCGACGGCGGCGAGACTGGACAGCAAAACACGCATAAAACTCACTTTCTTGATCATTACGTCTATTCTCCGGTGAACGATGGGACCTCAAAACCTCAGGACGCGGCGCTCAGCGCCGGTGATGTGTCGAAACGATCGCGACAGATGCGGGCATCGTATTGGTAGACCCACTCCGCCTTGATGCCGACCGCGTTGGGATTGCGCGCCTGCTCCTCCTTGAAGGCGAGATCTCGCGCGCGCGACTCTTCCGGAGAAGCCAGGTGATAGGTTCGGCCGCGTTCGCGCGCCTCGAGCTGGACCCGCGCCGTACGCGGGCGCCGCTCCATCTCATACGCGTCGAGTGCCGCGTCGAGCCTTCCAGGCCCGAAATGATCCAGCGCCTGCGCAAGGACGTAGGCGTCCTCGATCGCCATCGCCGCACCCTGCGACAGGAACGGCAGCATCGGATGAGCGGCATCACCGAGCAGCGTGACGTTCCCTTGCGACCAGCGTGCCATGGGATCGCGGTCGAACAATCCCCATTTGTAGACCTGATCGGGATTGGTCCGCGCGAACAGCCGGACCAGATCGTCGTGCCAGCCCGCATAGGCATCGAGCAGCTCCTGGGGCGTGCTCTTGGCCGTCCAGGATTCCTCGACCCATTCGCGGTTCTCGGCGACGGCGACGATGTTCACCATCGCGCCGCCCTTGACGTAATAGGTCACCACATGCCCCTTGGGGCCCATCCAGAACGAGGATGTCGGCGTGACGAACGGCAACGGGTGCTGATCGACCGGGACCAGCGCGCGCCAGCACATGTGACCGGTGTAGCTGGCCGGCTCCTGTCCCCACAATTCGGCCCGGATCACGGACCGGACGCCGTCGGCGCCGACCACGAGATCTGCGACATGCTCGCTGCCGTCATCAAAGCAGGCGACCATCCGCCCTGCCCGTTGGCGCAGCCCCGTGCAGGCCCGGCCCAAGGTGACGCGCTCCGGCGAGATGTCCTTGGCGAGCATCGCGTGCAGATCGGCGCGATGGACGTGATAGAAGTCGGCCCCGAACACCCGCGGGCATACGGCGCGAAGCGGGGTGCGGAACAACTCTTCACCGCTCTGCCAATTCCAGCCGACCATGGCTTCGGGCAGGAAACCGGCGGCCGCGAGATCCTCGGCAAGGCCGAGCGCCTCCAGCACCTTGACCGCATTGGGCGTGACCTGCACGCCCGCGCCGATCTCGCCGAAGGCCGCCGCGCGCTCGAACACATGATAGTCGATGCCAAGCATATCGAGGCTGCGCGCCAGCGCGACGCCGCCGATGCCACCGCCGATGATGGCCACGTGGAAAGGATGTTTCATGCGATCTCCCGGATTGGCCTTGGCAGGGCAGAGTTGACGAGGCTCAGATTTGGCAAAGCTCAGATATCGAGTTCGAGCATGGTCCGGCCGCGCGAGCAGCAGGCCATCATGGTGGCCGAAGTCGCTCTCGCAGCCGGTGGAATGACTTGGTCGCGGTGATCGACGTCCCCCGAGAGCACGCGGACCTCGCAGGCTCCGCAGACGCCCTCCTCGCAGGAGTAGGAGAGGTCGACCCCCGCGGCGATGCACGCGCTGAGCACGCTCTCGTCGGCGCCGACCTCCAGGGTGCGGCCGGAGCGGACGAGACGGATGCTGAAACTTCCGGAGGGCTCTGCCTGCTGCGGGGCCGCGGCAAAGCGCTCGCGATGCATGAGCTCGGGTGGACGCCGCGCGGTCAGCGCATCGAACGCGTCGATCATGCGCTGCGGCCCGCAGCAATACATGGGCGCATCGCCGGGCACCGACGGCAGCACGTCCGCCAGGCGCGGCGCAGGCCCCTGCGTCGAGTGCAGGTGCACGCTGCCATCGGTGAAGCCGGCGAGTTCGTCGTGGAACAGCGCAGACGCCGCGCTGCGAGTCCAATAGTGCAACTGCACCGGCTGCCGCTGAGCGACGAGCTTGCGGTACATCGAGATGATCGGCGTGATGCCGATGCCGCCGGCCAACAGATATCGGGTCGCGGGCGTCGCGGCTCCGAGCGCGAAGTGATTGCGCGGAAGCGAGGCACGGTAGACGTCGCCGACGACCGACTGCCGATGCCAGCAGCGCGAACCGCCCCGCCCGTCGGGCGCCTCCTGGACGGCGATCTCGTAGCGATCTCCGGCCGGTTGCGGCCACAGCAGCGAATATTGCCGGACAAGTCCGGGCGCGATCTCCAGATCGAGATGCGCTCCGGGCTCGAATGCCGGCAACGCGGACCCGTCGGGCGCGGCCAGCCGGTAGAGGTTGATGCCCGGGACGCCAAAAACGATCTCGACCAGCCGCAAGCAGAGGCCGAGCTCAGATGACGCCATAGGAAATTCCCTTGGCGCGCAACCATGTGCGGTAGCGCTGGCCCATCAGGTCGGTACGGTGATGCAATTCGTAGCGCAACTCGGTCGGGATGCGCTCCGGCCGCTGCGACTCGACGATCTCGCGATCCTGCCCATAGACGACGTCGGCGCGTTCACGGACCGACTTCGGGTCGGGATGCGGCTGCACATTCAGCGCCGCGCAGACGCGGACGATGGTCGTCTTCTCGTCGATGGGCTGAGCCGTGAAGAAGGTCGTGAACAGATCGGAGTGATCGGAGACGATGTTTGCGGCGGCGTCGGCCTGTTGCGTCCGCTTGGAGAAATAGGCCACCAGCGGCCGGAACGTATGGTAGGTGTAGAACGCCATCAGCGGCACGCCACGCGCATCGCCGAACGGCTGGAACACCTTCACCTCCGAGGAACGAAGCCCGGTGTCGACCTCGTGCACGTCGTAGGGATCGAGCCGGTCCGGTTGATCCATGACTCCGTTCAGGCCGGCATGCACGAAGGGAAAATGGCTGGCATCGATGAAGTTCTCGATCGCACGGAAGCCGTTGGCCGCATAGCGATAAGGTCCGCTATGGACCTTGAGGAAGCTCGCATCGTCCCATTGCGGAAACAGCGGCACGTCGGCGCTGGGTTCGCCGAGGCAGACCCACACGAAGCCGTAGCGCTCCACCGCCAGATAAGGAAAGGCCCGCGCTTTCTTCATCGGCGTCTCGTCCGGAGCCGCGGGCATCAGTGTGCACCGGCCGCCCCCGTCATATTCCCAGCCGTGATAGGGACAGACCACCCGGTCGTTCTTGATCCAGCCCTTGGACAGGCGGGCCCCGCGATGGATGCACAGATCCTCCCAGACATGGATCTCGCCATCGTCCGTGCGCCACGCGATCAAGTCGCGCTCGAGCAAGCGAACCGGATGGATCTTGCCCGGGACGAAGTCCGACGCAAACCCCACGACATGCCAGTCATTGAGCAAGACAGGGTCCTGGCAGCCGTCCTGGGCGGTGATCGGCCGATGAGCGGTCACGGTCATGGCGGGCATCGATGCTCCTTTACGAACGCGGCACCGCCACGTCTTCTTAATTGGTCGACCATATAATTTCTTTATTGGTCGCCTATATAATTATTGTTTGCAATCCACGTGCCAGCTTGAGAAAAGGCGGAAAGTATCGCCATCTTCGTCCATTCGGGGGCAACTTCATGCGGCCAACGCGGTCTCGACAGAGTCGCTTGCATCGATTCCGTGCATCATGCCGCCTCTTTGGCGCGGGCCGCGGCATCGACGGAGCGAGGCGCATATGAGTGGCGTGTCCGGCCGGCGCGGGCTTCCCGCAACCGAGGCTCGTACCAAGCGCCCAGGCCGGCCCGAAGGCGGCACCGGCAAGATGCGCGCGGACATCATGGATGCCGCAGAGGTCATCTTCGCCAATCAGGGCTATGCTGGAACCACGCTGCGCGAGATTTCCGAGCAGGCCGGCGTGACGCAGGCCCTCATCACCTATTATTTCGGCACCAAGTTCGGCCTGTTTCGCGAGACTTTCCTTCGCCGTGCATCTGTCATCGCCGATGCCAGGATCGAAAGCCTCGCCGCGTTGCGGGCCGCCGGCCGTGCGAACGACGTTGTGGCCATCATCGAGGCGTTCCTGCAACCGATCCTGAATCTGCGCGCGTCGGTGCAAGGGCTGGCCTTCCTGCGCCTCCATGCACGGCTGCACACCGAGCCGCCCAACCTGTCCTACGAGCTGCGCAAGACCGCCTATGATGAATCGACGATGCTCTATATCGAAGCGTTGCACGAGGCGCTGCCCCATCTCTCGCGCGTCGATATCCATTGGCGCATGACGCTGATGATCGGGACCTATCTCTATGCCTTGTCCGACACGAACCGGATGGAGGACATGATGCCCCAAGCCTATGATCCGCGGGACAATGCGAGATTGAAGGCGGAGACCGTTGCGTTCATCGCCGGCGGCATGCGCCGGGACGAGCCGCAGCGCCCCACCGCTCCTTCCAGGAAGTCCCGGCGCTGACGAAACGCCGTTCGGTCAGCCATGACATCCGATCGACATCGCGGACAGGCGACTGGTACGGCGGGCGACCGATTGCTATCCCACACGAGACGCTGTCCCGCTCCCGGCATGGCGACGCGATCGAGGCATGCATGGTGGTGATGAAAACGGTTCGCAGTGGAAAGAAACGCGGTGGACCGGGTCGCCCCGAGGGGCAGACCGAGAGCCGAGACGCGCTTCTGGACGCCGCCGAACGCTATTTCGCCGAGCGCGGCTATGCGGCGGCCAATCTGCGCGAGATCGCCGAAGCTGCCGAGGTCACGCAGGCCATGGCGAATTATTGGTTTGGCAGCAAGCAGGAGCTGTTCCGGCAGGTCTATCTGCGGCGCGGTGAATGGCTGGCCGAACGTCGGATGGCGCTGCTCGGCGAGTTGACGGCGCGACGGCGCTTCAAGGTCGAGGACGTCCTGCGCGCCTATGTGACGCCGCCTTTCGAACTGCGGGCGTCGGCGCAGGGACGCGCCTTTCTGCGCCTCCAGGCCCGCCTGCATGCCGAACCCGACGAAACGGCCTACCGACTGCGCCGTGAGGTCTATGATCGCCCGGTGCGCGCTTACGTCGAGGTGCTGGCCGGTTTGCTGCCGCATCTGACCGATGAGCGCCTGTACCTGCGTTTTGCCCAGTTCATCGGAATCTACATCTACATTCTTTCTGACGCGCATCGCATCGACGAGATCAGCGGGACGAAGCGCAGCGTGCCTCCGTCCGGCGATCTGATCGAGGAGGTCGTCCGCTTCACCACCCTGGGCTTCAAGGGCTGAGGGCGCCGCCCAATCGCGCAACCTGCCTCATAGCCTGCCTATCACATGGGCTTGCCATTAAATTAATCCGCCGTTTAATTTATCCCTCCAAGAAAGAGGAGGAATCATGGACCACGCCGGTTTCACCGAAATCTGCCTGCATCAACTCAAGATGTCCGGTGTACGCGACGGCGAGCGCCTGGTTGTTCTGACCCAGGGCAATGATCGCCTGTCCTACGCCGACGCCTTCATGGCCGCGGGCCAGCGGCTCGGCGCGCGGATGTATCACATGCGGCTGCCTGCGCCGCTGCCGACTGCCGGCTGGAACGTCGGCGTGACCGGCTTGGCCGCCATGCCCGACGCCGTCGAGGCCCTGAAGAATTGCGACATGCTGATCGACTGCGTCTTCCTGCTGTTCTCGCCGGAACAGTTCGCCATTCAGGCCGCAGGCACTCGCATTCTCACTGCGGTCGAGCCGCCGGAATTGCTGGCACGGATGCAGCCCTATCCCGAATTGCGCGAGAAGGTCGAGATCGCCGCCGGCCTTCTCGACGCGGCCAAGGTGATGCGGATCACCTCGCCGCACGGCACCGACGTGACCTACAAGCTGAATACCTATGACACGATCGCCGAATATGCCTGCAACGACACGCCGGGCCGCTGGGACCATTGGCCTTCCGGCTTCGTCTTCACCGGCGGCGACGATGACGGGGTCGATGGGCAGATCGTGGTCGCGACCGGTGACATCCTGTTGCCGCAGAACATCATGGTCCGCGATCCCATCACCTACACGATCGAGCGAGGCTGGGTCACCGACATCAGGGGCGGGCTCGAGGCCGAGATCGTCAAGGCCTACATGGAATCCTTCAACGATAAGCGCGGCTACGGCATGAGCCATGTCGGCTGGGGCATGAACCCTCAGGCACGCTGGCACAATTTCGTCCCCGGCGAATTTCCCGGAGGGATGGGCATGGAGCCGCGCAGCTTCTACGGCAATGTCATGTTTTCGACCGGCCCCAACAACGAACTCGGCGGCCCCAACACCACCGCGTGCCATCTCGACATTCCCATGCGCAACTGCTCGCTGCTGCTGGATGACGAAGCGATCGTGATCGACGGCGACGTCGTCGTGAAGGATATTCAGATGAGCCGCAATTGAGGCGAGATCAGACCAGCGGTCTTACCGGCCTGCCAGCTCAGGCGATTCCTAGCCTGCCGTTCAAGGACCGCGCTTCTTCGCCCCGCGACAACAAGCTGATCGAAATACGACAGCTTCAGTCGAGGCAGGTCTGCCGATCCCGGCATGACTCGAACATGCGACCTTCGAGTCATTCCGGGCACACCGATCTCTCCTCTGCAATCAGGGGCGAGACTGCACAGCAGCTTCAGGAGCTTCAGGGCTGATGCCGCCGTATGATCGCGGCCTGGGCGGCCTGCGTATAGAGGCTCGACACCAGTTCGAGATGGGAGCCCATGGCCTCCGACTTTTCGGCCCAGCCGTCCAATGCTTCCAACATCGGCGGGAGCGTTTCCGCGCGCAAGGCTGCATAGGCTTCAGTGACGTCGTGGCCCCGATCGGTCGCGCGGTAGCGCGTCTCCTTGCGCGATGACGAGCCCTCGGTCTCGATCAAACCGGCCTTCACAAGCTTGCGGGTCGCATATTGCAGATTGGGGACGTCGACGCGATTGAGCAGCTGGCCGATCTCTGACAGCCGCTTGGGTTCATCGCCCATGCGCACCACGTTGAGCACGGCGACATCGTCTCCGGTCAACGGCGCGTCGCAGACGGCGGCAAGGCAGGCAGCCTTCCAGCGATAATAGGCTTGTGCCAGCCGCTCCAGCCTGAACTCGAACTCGGAGAGGCGCAGCTCGGTCTCGGTGCGCGCCAAGTGCCACGAGCCTGGCCGCTCCGTCGCGGCCGGCCGCTGCTTGTCTCTCGCGGCGGTGCCCGTTCGTCGCGCGGCCGCCTTCTGCGTCTTCCTCAACATCGTCTCCTGATTCCGCGCTCGCTTACTGCCTGGGCAGGCTGTGCTCAATCTATGCTATTTACAAGTTCGATTCTTACATTAAAAATTCAATTAAGAAAGCATGATGAAAAGGCAACCGTCTTCGCCTCGTGCCCGACGCGTCAAACAGACGCGCCGTGATGAGGGAAGGCTCCAGGGGCTCAACGAGAAGAGGGGACGGTCACGATGGCTGGACAGTGGATCGAGATCGCTGCCAAGGATGGCGGCACGTTCAAGGGGTACCTCGCGGTCCCAGCGTCGGGCGCCGGTCCCGGCATCCTGCTGTTGCAGGAGATTTTCGGCGTCAACAAATCGATTCGTGAGGTTGCCGACCACTACGCCGAGGAAGGCTATGTGGTGCTCGCACCCGATCTGTTCTGGCGCATGGAGCCAGGCGTCGAGCTTGGCTACACCGAGGCCGATTTCGGCAAGGCAATGGGCTATTACCAGCGCTTCGATGTCAACCAGTCGATCAAGGACGCCGCCGACGCGCTGAAAGTGCTGCGCGCGCGTCCCGAATGCAAGGGCAAGGTCGGTGCGCTCGGCTTCTGTCTTGGCGGCAAGCTTGCTTATCTCGTTGCCGCACGGACGGATGTCGACTGCGCCGTCAGCTATTACGGCGTCGGCATCGAGGCCGATCTTGGCGAAGCGGCCGACGTCAAAAGCCCCGTGGTCTTCCATTTTGCCGAGCTCGACCGATTTGCTCCGGCGGAAGCGCGTGCGCAGATCATGGCGGCTTTCAAGGGGCGGCCTGAGATCGAATTCTACCTCTACCCCGGTTGCGACCACGCCTTCGCTGCGCCGGAGCGCACCAGCTTCAACAAGCCCGCGACGCTGATGGCCTATACACGCTCGATCGCGCTGTTCCGGAAGGTGCTGGGCCCGCACTACGACCTCTCGGCGCTGTGGGACAAGCACACCGAACTCGAATTCGCGACGCGGTCGGCCGAGCAGACCATGACAACCATGGTTGCCGAGCCCTATGTCAACCACATCCCGACTATGACGGGTGGCGTGGGCTATCGTGACCTGCTGCGCTTCTACAAGAACCACTTCATTCCGAAGACACCGCAGGACACCAAGCTGGTGCCGATCTCGCGCACTATCGGCTCGGACCGCATCGTCGACGAGATGCTGTTCTGCTTCACCCACGACATCGAGATCGACTGGATGCTGCCCGGCGTGCCGCCGACCGGCAAGTATGTCGAGATCCCCCTGGTGGCGATCGTGCGCTTCCGTGGCGACAAGCTCTACAACGAGCACATCTATTGGGACCAGGCATCCGTGCTGGTGCAGATCGGCCTGATCGATCCAAGCAAGCTGCCGGTGGCCGGCGTCGAGACCGCCAGGAAGTTGGTCGATGAATCGCTACCCTCCAACACGCTGATGGCGCGCTGGTCCGAGAGCGCCGGGAAATAAGCAGATCTGATCCACGGCGCCGCTTGCGGCGCCGTTCTCGCAAATGCTCGCAATCTCTCGTCCATCGTGTTGGGGGTCATGAACATGTCGTATCTCTCTCGTCGCTCGCTTCTCCAGCTCGCCGGCGGCGTCGCCGCGCTGCCTTTCACCTCGGGTCTCACCGGTGGCGCACTTGCCGCTACGCCGGGCACGCTGACCATCGCTTACAACGTCAACGTGCCGTCGTTCGATCCGACTGTCGGCCTCTCGGCCGTGAACCCGACCATCCAGTCGATCTATCAGGCGGTGTTCGACCCCTATATCGGCCAGGCGCCGGACCTCTCCTTCAAGCCCGGGCTGCTGACGAAATGGGGCTGGAACGAGGATCGCAGCAAGATCACGATGGACGTGCGCAAGGGCGCGACCTGGCATGACGGCTCCCCGGTGACGCCGGAGGACGTGGTGTGGTCGCTCACCCGCGCCGCCGATCCGAAGGGCGGCAATCCCATTCAGTTCGTCTGGTCCAAGGTCGGCAATTACAAGATCGAGGGCAACACCATCACCGGCGACGTGCTCGAGTTCGAGCCGACGCTGTTCAAATGGATGGCGTTCCTCACCGGTTATATTCTGCCTAAGGCCTATTTCGAGAAGGTCGGTGCCGAAGGTTTCGAGAAGGCGCCGATCGGATCGGGTCCCTACAAGGTTGATGCCTTCGAGCGCAACGCCTTCCTGCGGCTGAAGGCGCATCCTGGCTATTGGGGCGGCAAGCCGGCTTTCGAGACCGTAGTGTTCAAGTTTATCACCGATCCGACGAGCCGCGTCGCCGAGATGGAGTCCGGTGGCTCGGATCTCACCTTCGAGATCCCTTACGAGGAGTTCGACCGCCTCAAAGCCAAGCCGGGATTGGCAGGACAGACCAAGCCGGTGTCCGACATCGCGATGATCTTCATCACCGACATCGACCCAATGCTCGACCGCAACGTGCGGCTCGCCGCCCACCATGCGATCGACAAGAAGGCGATCGTCGACCGGCTTCTTAAGGGCTACGGCGTTCCGATCTCGACACTTGAGGCGCCAGGCTATGCGGCCTTCGATCCCTCCATCAAAGTTGCATACGATCCCCAGCTTGCGAAAAGCCTGCTCGCCAAGAGCGGCTATTCTCCGGACAAGCCGGTGAAGTTCACGATCCAGACCACGCGCGGCTTCAAGCCGAAGGACTTCGAGATGATCCAGGCGATCGTCGGCATGTGGCGCAAAGTGGGCATCGACGCCAATATCGAGATATACGAGATCGCCAAGCATTTCGAGTTGCGCGCACGCCACGCGCTGGCGCCGGCCGCCTTCTACAATTGGGGCAACGCGATCGGCGATCCCTCGACCTCGACCGGCTTTGCGATGTTCGGTCCATCGCCGCATTGCGCCTGGAAGGGCAAGGATCTCGTCGAGCGCATCGGGCCTCTCTGGGGCGAGAAAGACGAGGCCAAGCGTATCGCCGGCTACAAGGCCGTCGACAAGTACATCGCCGAGGAGGGTGAGGTGATCCCGCTGTTCCAATATGTCCAGCCGATCATCCACAAGAAGGGTCTCAAGGTCGTGTCGCAATCCAACGGCATGATCCTTCCGCAGCTCGTCACGCCGGCTTGAGTCGCCGGCTTCGAAAAAGGGGGCACAAGGATGCGATGGGGCGAGCTGATCAGACGACTCGTCCTCGTCCCGCCCACATTGTTCGGTGTGGCGGTGATCGTCTTCGTGCTGCTGCGCATCGTGCCGGGCGATCCCATTGCCATGATGATCCCGCCCGGCGCCTCGGAGGCCGACATCGGCCGGCTCCGTGCGCTCTATGGCCTCGACCAGCCGATCCTCCAACAATTTGCGACCTGGCTTGGCCAGGTCGCAAGCGGCGATTTCGGCCGCTCCATCAGCGTGCGGCAAAACGTGCTGGAACTGCTGCTGGCGCGACTACCGGCCACGATCGAGCTTGCGCTGGTGGCGACGATCATCGCCGTCTTGCTCGGCGTTGTCGCAGCGCTTGTCGGCATTCTACTGCGGGGCCGGCGCGCCGAATGGGTCGTCGATGGCGGCATCGGCGTGCTGCTCGCGATTCCGGATTTCCTCTGGGCGCTGATCCTGCTGCTGCTGTTTGGTGTGCTGATTCCGCTGCTGCCGATCTCCGGCCGGGTCGATCCGGAGATCGACCTCAACCTGCACAGCAATTTCTTCCTGATCGAGAGCATCCTGACCGGCCACTTCGACATCGCCTTCGCGCTTCTGCATCACATGATCCTGCCGGCGCTCGCGTTGGCGCTGCCGTTTGCCGCCCTGGTGGCGCGTCTGTTGAAAGCGTCGCTGGCGGAGTCCGAGGACCAGGACTATGCCCAGGTCGCGCGCGCCCGCGGCTATTCGCGCCCGAGCATCCTGCTGCACGAGGTATTTCCCAACGCGCTGATCCCGACGGTCGCGCTCGGCGGCGTGCAGGTGACGTTGCTGCTCGGTGGGACCGTGCTGGTCGAGCGCATCTTCTCCTATGAGGGTATCGGCAACATGGCGATCGATGCGGTGATCAACCGCGACTTTCCGCTGATCCAGGGCTTGGTCCTGGCTTTTGCGGTGATGTTCATTGCGCTCAATCTCCTGGTCGATCTCGTGGTCACCATGCTGGATCCGAGGCTGCGCCATGGCTGACATCGCAATCGCCGCTCTTGCCGCGCCGCCGTCGCGCCTGCTTGCGGGCTTGAGGCGGAGCGGTCCGCGTCTCTGGATCGGCGCGGTGCTGGTCGCTCTCCTGATGTTGGCCGCGATATTCGCGCCCGTGTTCGCGCCGCACGATCCGCTTGAGCAGGATTTGATGTCGGCGCAATTGCCGCCGGCCTGGATGACTGGCGGGGATCACACGTATCTCCTCGGCACGGACAGCCTCGGCCGCTGCGTGCTGTCGCGCCTGATCTATTCTGCGCGCACCGCGGTAATGGTCGCACTGATCGCGGCAACGCTCGCGGCGCTGATCGGCGTCGCGCTCGGCCTGTTTGCCGGGAGTTTTGGCGGCTGGGTCGATCAGTCCATCTCGCGGCTGATCGACGTCTGGATGGCCTTTCCGCCGGTGCTGCTGTCGATCGTGCTGGCTGCGGTGATCGGCGCCGGACTGACCTCGGTGATCGCCGCGATCGTGGTGGTCGATTGGACACGCTTTGCCCGCGTCATTCGCGCCGAGACCATGGTGCAGCTCACGCGCGACTATGCCGCCGCCGCGCAAGTGATCGGCCTCAGCCGGGCCAGGCTGCTGCGCCTGGAGATATTGCCCAACCTCGTTCCGCTGCTGGTCACCCTCCTCGCCGTCGAGATGGGGATTGCGATCCTGGTCGAGGTCATCCTGTCCTTCGTCGGCATCTCGGTGGCCGGCGACACGCCGACCTGGGGCAGCATGATCGCCGAGGGCCGCCAGATCGTCTATCAGGCGCCGTGGATCATGGCGTTGCCGATCGTCTGCATCATCACCAGCGTGATCGGCCTCAATCTATTCGGCGACGGCCTGCGGCTCGCCCTCGATCCGGTGCAACGCTCATGACGGCGACGCTCACGATAGAGGGGCTGAAGGTCGCGATCGGTGCCGCCAATGTGCTGCGTGGGGTCAGTCTCGAGGTGCAGCCGGGCGAGGTCCGCGGCCTGGTCGGCGAATCCGGCGCCGGGAAGTCCATGCTCGGTCGTGCCGTGCTCGGGCTGTTGCCGGCGAACGCGAGCGTCACCGCAGGGCGCATCGCTTTCGAGGGCCGCGATCTCCTCGCCATGCAAGAGGCAGAGCGTCGTAACCTGCTCGGCCGTCGCATCGCGCTGATCCCCCAGGATCCGATGACCTCGCTCAATCCGGTCAAGCGCATCGGAGGACAGATCGGCAATTTGCTGCGGCATCATCTCGGACTGTCGAAACGTGCGGCGCTGATGCGCGCCACCGACCTTTTGAACGAGGTCGCGATCCGTGAACCCAAACGGGTGCTGTCGCTCTATCCGCACGAGATCTCCGGCGGCATGCGCCAGCGTGTGCTGATTGCGATGGCTTTTGCCTGCGATCCCGCGCTCGTCATTGCCGACGAGCCGACCACGGCGCTCGACGTTACCGTCCAGCGCCAGGTGCTGCAGCTCGTCGAGAGGCTGCGCCTGCGCCACGGCAGCGCCGTGCTGTTCGTCACCCACGACCTCGGCGTGGTCGCCAAGATCTGCCGCAGCATGACGGTGCTGCATGCCGGCCGAGTGCTGGAGGAGGGCGAGACGGCCAACGTGCTGGTGCGACCGCGCCATGCGTATACCCGTGCGCTGCTCGCCGCAACGCCGCGCGCCGACCGGCCGGCCGAGGCGCTGCGTCCGGTGCCGCCTGATCTCACCGACCAATTGTGGTCGGAGGCGCACCGGCTCGATCAGGTTCCGGCGGCGGGGGCGGCATGAGCGATATCCTGCTCCGGACAGGTAGCCTCGGCTTCGGCTATCCTCAGCGTAACGGCCTGTTCGGGAAACCGACTCTTCGCGAAGTGATCAAGGGCGTCGATCTCGCGGTGCCGCGTGGCTCGGTGCTGGGTCTCGTCGGGGAATCCGGTTCCGGCAAGACCACGCTCGGCCGCTTGCTGGTGCGGCTGTTGAAGCCGACCTCCGGTGGCATCCAGTTCGACGGCGTCGAGATAGGTCAGCTCGACGAGGCCGCGCTGCGCCCGTTGCGCGCGCGCATCCAGATGATCTTTCAGGACCCGCAGTCTTCGCTCAATCCGCGGCTGCGGCTCGGTACGACGCTGACGCGCCCGCTCGGCGTGCACGGGCGGCTGAAGGGCAAGCGTGATCAGCGCGAGCGTGCGGCAGCGCTGCTCAATCTGGTCGGCCTGCCGTCCGATTTCGCCAACCGCTATCCGCACGAACTGTCCGGCGGCCAGCGCCAGCGCGCCGGCATCGCACGGGCCCTTGCGCTCGAGCCCGATTTCATCGTCGCCGACGAGATCGTGTCGGGTCTCGACGTCTCGACCCAGGCGCACATCCTGCTGCTGCTGAAGGAGTTGCGCGCGCGGCTCGGCCTCACCATGGTGTTCATCAGCCATGACCTCTCGGTCGTGCGTGTGCTTTGCGACGACGTCGCAATCCTGCACCACGGCGAAGTGGTCGAATCCGGCCCGGTCGCACGCGTGTTCGGTGCTCCGCAGCACGCCTATACGCGGCAATTGCTCGCCGCGATTCCGTTGCCCGACGTCGAGCCGGGCTGGCTCGATGAATCCTCGGTCGTCTCTCCGCAACAGCAAGGATCAGCCGCATGACCGAGACAATCAAAGGTTCCGTCGTCCTCGTCACGGGTGCTGCCGGCGCGATCGCGCAGGCGCTCATTGCCGAACTGAAGGCGCGGGGGGCTGCGAAGATCTATGCTACCGCGCGCGATGTTGCCGCCATGACAGCCTCGGCCGGCATCGAGCCCGTCAAGATGGACGTGACAAGCGACGACGATGTGGCGAAAGCCGCCGGCCAGCTCGGCGATGTTACAGTGCTGATCAACAATGCAGGCGTCAATCACAATACCGGCTTCATGGTCGCTCCCGATCTTGCGATCGCCCGCGAGGAGATTGAGCTCAACTATCTCGCGCCGCTGCGGGTGACCAAAGCCTTCGCGCCCGCGCTGGTCAGGAACAAGGGGGCGGTCCTCAACATCCTCACCATCCTCGCACGCGTAAATCTGCCATTCATGGGATCCTACTGCGCCTCAAAGGCGGCGGGCCTCAGCCTGACGCAGGGCTTGCGCGGCGATCTCGGCCCGAAGGGCGTGCGTGTCGTTGCCGCACTTCCCGGTGCGATCGACACCCGCATGACTGCGATGCTGACTATCCCGAAGATGACGACCGCGGATGCTGCGAAGGAAATTGTCGATGGCTTCGAGGCCGGCGAGGAGGAGATCTATGTCGGCGAGATGGCGCGCGGCCTTGCACAAGGCCTTGCCCATGATCCCAAGGGTGTCGAACGCCAGCTGGCGTCGCCGGGTTGAGTTTCACGTCTGACGTTGCGTTACTGCGAACCAAAAGGAAGCGATCATGATCCCGTTGAGAGTACTGCTTGCCTCCGCCGCGCTGTCGCTCGGTGCCTCGATCCTGCCGGCTTCGGCGGATTCCATTCCGGGCCTGCGTGGGCACGACCACACCGGCATCACCGTGCCGGACGTGAAGGCCGCGACTGCGTTCTTTACCGACGTCCTCGGCTGCTCGCATGCGATGTCGTTCGGACCGTTCATGGACGACAAGGGCACCTTCATGCAGGACGTCGTCAACGTGAACCCGCGCGCTGTCATCGACGAGATCAGCATGGTCCGCTGCGGCTACGGCTCCAATATCGAGCTGTTCCAGTATCAGTCACCCGACCAGGCCAAGACGCTGCCGAAGAACGGCGATATCGGAGGCCACCACATCGCGCTCTATGTCGACGACATCGAAAAGGCTGCCGAGTATCTGCGATCGAAGAACGTCAAGACCATGCAGGGACCGATTCCCGTGAACGAGGGGCCGGCGGCCGGTCAATCCATCCTCTATTTCCTGACACCGTGGGGAATGCAGATGGAGCTGATCAGCTACCCCAAGGGCATGGCGTATGAGAAGAACGCCAAGACCGTGCTGTGGTCGACGACCGAGCCAACAAAGTGACGCGAGCCATAGACGAATTCACGACCTGATTTTTCCGCGGCTGAACGGGCTTCTGATGGCTTGCTCGGCCGCGCAATTTCGGCTCCCGTCAAGTCCCCAATGGCACGGCTTTACTCGACATCGCGCTTGCGAAGGAGGGGCCGTATTCATATTTCCGCTTCCGGCATTCTGGGTGTGGCCTTTGGTTAGCAGGGCCGCCCAGTTGCGAATTGTGGAGATGAATACATGAACCTCAATGGTTTCGATGGCGACCGGCTGATCCAGCCGGCGCTGTGGGCCGCGGCGGCGATCGCGTTCGTGATCGTGCTGCGGATGGCCAATATCATTCGTTACATTCCGAACAACCGGGTCGGCAACCGCCGGGGCGCCCGCGGGGCGCCGTAGCGCATCGTCCCGCTCGCGAACCTCGAGCTCATGAGAACGTCCTCGCTGCATGCCGGCACCGGCGCGCGTGGTCGCCTTGGGTTTGGAGTCGTCCGCGCCAGAACTCGCCCGAGTTGTCGAGCAGCGTCTGCTCGAACGTGCGCACCGAGCGGTCACGATCGGGCGCGGGAAATCGCAAGCGCGGGCATGAACTCGAAGGCCAGGCACTCGAACGCCCCGTCTTCGAAGAGCCGCCGTCCGATCGAAAACAAACGGCCGGACCCGGCCTCGCGCCGGATGACCGTCGCGATGCCGGTGCCATCGTACGCGATCGCATAGCCGGACTACGATGGACCTTCCTCTAGAGTTGGAACGCCATCGATCGCCGGAATGGCATCAGCGTTTCGGATCGCGCAGGCTAGCCCAAACGGCTCTTTAACTCCTGGATCCCGTGCCGCAGAAAGAGGAGAACGACGCGCTCCCGCGGTACGCAATCTTACGTTGGCTGAACGATCACGGCGGCGGGGAGGCACTTGTCTTCGAGCCAGAGGCCCAGCGCATCGAGCGGGGCACGGAAATCCCCGATCTGCTCGATCTCTATTCGAGCCATCCGTTCTTCCAGGTCCGGATCGTCAGGCGAAGGGCGCTGATCGACATCGGAGCGGCGCTCAAGGGCGTGCCGCCGTCTTACGGTAACACTCGGTAACGCCGATCGGGCGTATAGAGAAGAACCAGTGAAAGCAGAGACGAATGGCGCGCCCCTCAGAATAAACTTCGAACTCGTATGCGATTGAAATATCTATACAATTTTTGAGCCTAATCAGGCAAGCCCCGATCGCCCCGTCCGGCGCCCGCGGTCCTTGCGGATGATCATCAGCACATTCTACAAATAGTAGATCAACAGTCTTTCTGGCAGTCGCTCGCCGTTGTTCAAGGACCATGCGGAGTAAGGGGTACTACAGCCTTGTTCGAACTCTTCTGAAGGAGAACATCCGTCAGGGGCGGATTCCACGTGGAACTCGTCTCTATACAGCCGCCGTCGCAGACCGGCTGGCCCTGAGCCCCCCGCCCGTCCGCCGGGCGCTCGACCAGCTCATGGAAGAAGGTGTCCTCGTCCTTCATCCCCAGCACGGCTACGTCGTGGGAGGCACGACCCAGGAGGCTGGACAGCCGGGGCGCGAGAACTTGCATCTGCTGGACCTCGATCTGTCACTGCTCGAGAGCGGCAAATCGACACCACTCGCGCCGCGCTGGGAAACAATCCTCGAAGAGGTCAAACAAGGTGTGCTGCGTGCCATTCCTTTCGGGACCTTCCAGATTTCCGAGACGGGCATCTGTGACCATTTCAGCGTCAGTCGCACGGTATCCCGCGAGGTGCTCGCGCGCCTCGACACGCAGGGTCACGTCGAAAAGAGCCGCAGCTCCCACTGGATTGTTGGTCCTCTCTCGGCCCGGGCGCTGGACGAGACTCACGAAATGCGCCGTCTTCTCGAGCCGCAAGCGCTGATGGACGCGGCGTCCCGCGTGGACCAGAAGCGTCTGCTGGCCATGCGGCAAGAAATCGAGATATTGCGCAGGCGAGACGACGTCCTGACAATCAACGAGATCGCCGGCGCCGAAGCCGCGCTGCATCGCGAACTCCCAGGCGGATGCCGCAACCGCCGCATGGTGGCTAATGTCATGAACTTGCAGATTGCGCCGGTTGTCGATGATTTGTTTCGTGAGCATATCGGCGTACAGGACGAATCCAACCTGCTCGACGAGCACGACATTGTCCTTGCTCACCTCATTCGGAGGGATTCCGAGGGTGCCGGGCAGGCGTTGAGGCGTCACCTCGACCTACAGCACCAGCGCACGCGAGCGAGGCTCAAGGTTCTGTCGATCTTTGACGCGCCGAACGATCTGCCTTATCTGACGCGAATCCACTGATATGAGCCGCCCGCGCCTCCGCGTCATCGCCCGACGGGAATTCGTGCCCGAGCCGCTGAAGGCCGAGGCTGCGCGCGCGCTTGATATTGATATCGTATTCGACGTCGTCGATACGCTGGATGGATTACGCCGCGTCGTCACGGCGCCGGAGACGTTCGATGTCTATCACCAATGGCACACGATCGATCTCATCTGGACGTCCAGGGCGATCCAGCCGATCGCGCTGGACCGCCTGACCTGCGCCGCCGCCCTGCGCGCCATCTCGCGCCCCCCACTCAATGCATTGTCGCCCCCCACCGTCACGCGCAAGTTGTTCCTTCAGGCGGACGGCGAACTCGGATCCGCGCCGAGCGGTCACGTGTCGATGCTGCCTGTTCTCCGCGGCGTCGACTGCTTCGCCTATCAGCCGGCGGTTCGCGACTTGATCGGTGCGGATGTCCGCGAAAGCTGGGGCTGGCTCTTTGACGATCGGCTGCGGGGCCATGTCGGGCTGCTATCAGATCCCGTGCTCGGAATGATCGAGGCGGCCCTGGCGACGGAAGCCTCCCGAAATATCAGTTTCGACGACATCGGCAACCTCTCCATCGAGGACATCGATCTGGTCGCCGATGCCCTGATCCAGCTCAAGAAGCTCGGTCATTTTCGCGGCGTCTGGTCAAACTACGAGGAGGCCGCGCGTCTCATGCAACGCGGGGCGCTGGTGCAGAGCATGTTCACGCCGGGTGCGACGCGTCTGCGCCGAGAAAAACTGTCTGTGATCATTGCCAGCCCCATCGAGGGGGGCCGCGGCTGGCATTCCGATCTCTGCATCTCCTCAGCGACCCATGGAAAGGCGCTCGACGCCGCCTATGCCTATCTGAACTGGTGGGCCGAGGGATGGCCAAGTGCGTGCCTCTCGCGTCAGGGCTATTACGCCTTCTTCCCCGAGCGTGCGCGCAGCTATCTGGAGCAGGACGAGTGGGACTACTGGTATGACGGCCTGCCTGCTGCAAGAGCCCTGCCCGATCCGTTCGGCGAGCCCGCGATTCCCGTCGGACACGTGCGCGAGGGAGGCTCTTGCGCGACCCGCATGGGGCGCGTGCGCGTATGGAATACATTCATGGACGAGCACACCTATCTGGTCCGCCGCTGGCGGGAATTCCTCGAAGCGTGAGTATCCGCGGCGCCGGCCTACCGATCACTGGCGGCTCAACCGTTCGGCCCGTGTCGCGGCGAGATCAATCCCTGTTTCGCTCACAACGACCCCGTAGTCCTCGAGCGCCGTGTCGGGACCGAAATAACCTTCGCGAACGTCGTGCAGCACAGCCTCCGGATCACGTTCCAGAGGGTTGCCATATCCTCCGCCGCATGGGCCAAGGCAGATCAGACGGTCACCTGGCCTTGCCTTGACATAGGAAACCTTCGAGACCAGGTCCTTCGCAACTTGATCGTTCGAAACGAGCGTGATCGATGCGGTCCTGCCATCGTGACCGCCGTCATAACCCCACGGCTGGTATTTGTGGCCGTCGCCCTCGATCGAAAAGCCACCATCATCGAGAAAGGCGAATTCTCGCACGCTTCCGATGCCGCCGCGCCAGCGGCCCGCTGGCACGGCCTCTTCGCGCAGTTCGTAGCGGTTAACGCGTAGCGGCAGGTGCATCTCGATGTCTTCGATCGGATTGTTTCTCGTGTTGGCATAGAGCGTGTCCACCGCATCCATGCCATCGAGCCCGGCGCGGCCGCCATAGCTGCCTTCGAGGATCTCCATGTGCACCCAGTGCCGCCCGTCCTTGAAGCCGGAGAACGAGGCGATGCGGAGATTGCCGATGCCTGCCGATACCTTGGTCGGCACCACTTGCGCCAACGCCTTCATCAGGGTGTCGGCGAGCTGGTTGCCGGGACAGAAGCGCGCGATCACCGGCGCCGGAAACTCGGGATTTGCAAGACACCCCTTCGGGGCGACGATGGTGATCGGACGCGTCAACCCCTCGTTCTGCGGAATGTTGCCGTAAATAACGCTGTCGAGCAGGATCGAGCGCAGCGTCAGCCAGACCGCACAATCCACCGTCCCCTCGAACGGCATGTTGACCGGCTTGTCCGGAATCTGCGGCGCCGTGCCGGTGAGATCGACGATCATGGAATCGCCTCGAATGCGAAGCGTGACTGCCAGTTGCAAATCCTTGCGGGCTGGATCGGGATCGTCGAGATAGCCGTCGATATGCCCGAGCGCGCCATAGTCGCCGTCAGGCAACGCACGGATTGCATTGCGCATCAGCCGCTCGGAATAATCCATCAGGTCCGCATGTGCGGCCCTGAGCTTGTCGAGCCCCCACGTCCCGATCAGTTCAAGATAGCGATCCGCCCCGATCCTTGCTGCCTTGATCTGGGCCTCCATGTCGCCGACAACGAGATGCGGCGCGCGCAGGTTGGCTTGCAGGATGTGCCAGACCGGATCGACGCGGCGGCCCTGATCATAGACCTTGATCGCCTTGAACTGCAGCCCTTCGGCGTAGGTGTCGACGGCATCGACGATGCCGCAACTCCCGGGCGAGAGAGCGCCGATATCGAGATGGTGGGCCGTCGTGGCTGAGAAACCGACGAGCTCGTCGTTGTGGAAGACCGGCACGCAGAAGGCAACGTCGGGCCCATGGCTTGCGCCGCCATAGGGATCGTTGTGCATGATGACGTCGCCGGGACGGATCACCTCGCCGCGTTCCTTCATTGTCTTCAGCAGATGGCGAATGTATCCCGGAATCGGACCGGACTGCAGCGGTGTCGACATTCGGCATTCGCAAAGCTGGCTGCCCTGCGCGTCGGTCAATGCGGTGCCGAAATCCTCGGACTCACGAATGATGGACGAGTAGCTCATGCGCATGAGCTTGTGGCCCATCTCGATGGCGATGTTATCGAGCGCGCCCTGGATAACTGCAGCAGTGATCGGATCGATGCGGCTCTCGCCGTTCGGCTGATCTGCGGTCATACGCGGCCTCCCAAGGTGATGATGATGCTGCCCGATGGATGGACGCAGGCCTCCGCTCCCGGCGGCACGACCGTCGTGCTGTCCTGCTGGACGATGATCGCCGGTCCCGCGAACGGGACCTCGACCGGCAGGGCCGTGCGCCGATAGACTGGCGTGTCGAACAACTTCAGCGTCCCGGCGATGCGGAACGTACAACGGCCTTTGCGCAGTTCCGCTTGCGCGAGCGAGCCGCCCTTGGGTGCCACCTGCGGCGGCAGCTTCGGCAGCGCGCCGATGCCGGTGACCCGAATATTGACGATCTCGATCACGCTGGCCGTGAAGGCATGGCCATATTCCTCGGCATGCCTGTCGTGAAACTCCCGCCAGACCTTGGCCATCGCATCCGGCGTCGTCGGACCTGCCGGGAAGTCGATCTTCAACTCGTAGCCTTGACCGACGTAGCGCAAGTCGCCACTGCGCAGGAAACTGACGGCATCATCCGGCACGCGATCCGCCCTGAGGCGCGCGGCCAATGACGCTTCCATCTCCGCGAAATTGCGGCTCAGCCGATCGATATCGAGCGCCTGCGACGTCTGGAACTGCGTGCGCACCTCGTCGTATTTCAGATCCGTCGTCAGCAAGCCGATCGCGGAGGTAATGCCGGGATATGGCGGCACGATGATCTCCGGGATCGACAGCATTGCGGCGACGTCCGCCCCATGCAGCGGGCCGGCGCCGCCCATGGCGATCAACGCAAAGCGGCGCGGATCGATGCCCTTCTGCACCGTGCGCGAGCGGATCGCGTTGGCCATGTTGGCGTTGACCACGGTCAGCACGCCTTCGGCGGCCTCGTCAATCGGCAGGCCGAGCCGCTCTGCGAGCTCGGCAATAACCCGATGCGCGGCTTCGGCATCGAGCTTCATGCCACCACCGAGGAAATTATCCGGATCGAGCCGGCCGAGGACGATATTGGCGTCGGTGACGGTGGGCTCGTTGCCGCCGCGTCCATAGGCCGCCGGTCCCGGCACAGCGCCTGCGCTCTGCGGCCCGACGCGGAAGGCGCCGCCGCGATCGATATGTGCAATCGAGCCGCCCCCGGCACCGATCGTGTGCACGTCGATCATCGGCATCAGCAGAGGAAAGCCGGCCAGCGAGGTCGATCGCGCATCCGTCTCTGCAAAGCGGCCGTTGCGAATGATGCCGATATCGGCCGACGTGCCGCCGATGTCGAAGGTGATCAGATCGTTTCGGCCGGCGAGTTCGCCGACCCAAGCTCCCCCCAATACGCCGGCCGCAAGGCCGGACAGTAATGTCAGCGCCGGCTTCTCCGTCACCATGCGCGCGGTCGCGGCGCCGCCATTCGAGGCCATGATCCGGAGTTCGCCGGCGATGCCGAGATTCGCCAGCGCGGCTTCGAGATTTGCGATATAGCGCTCCACCTTCGGACCGATGGAGGCGGCGAGTGCCGCCGTGGTGAAGCGTTCGAACTCACGGAACTGGGGCGATATGAACGACGAGGTCGTGACGAAAGCGTCGGGCATGACCTCTTGCACGATCGCACGGGCGCGGAGCTCATGGGCGGGATTGAGGAACGAAAACAGGAAACAGATGACGACAGCTTCGACACCCTCCGCTTTCAATTCTTCCGCCACGCGACGGACGCTGGCTTCATCGAGAGGAACGAGTTCCCTGCCGTCGGGCGGTGCGAGGCGGCCGGCGACCGTCTTGCGATAGCGCCGCGCGACCGGGGGCCGGTTCTGCCAGGGCAGCTCCTGCATGATGGAATAGTGCTCGACGCGCTGGTGCCGGCCGATATGCATGATGTCACGAAAACCTTCGTTCGTGATCATGCCCGTACGGGCAATCTTGTTCTCCAGCACCGCGTTGGTCGCCGTCGTCGTACCATGGAAGACGTAGGCAATCTCCGATGGCTTGACCCCCGCACTCTCGCACAGCTCCTTCACGCCCTGCATGACGCCGACGGACGGATCGTGCGGAGTCGTGGATACCTTGTGAATGACAACCTGACCACTGGTCATGTCGCAGCAGACGAGATCCGTGAACGTTCCGCCCACATCAACGCCGATCGTTTTCATCTCACCTCGTCTTCTTGCATCGATTGTCGACCGTCATGCCGGCGGCTAATGCCGGCTCACGCCGGCTGGCCATAGGGTCGGAAGTTCGCGAAATCCCAGTCGCGGCCGGGAGCTGCGGCGATCAGCTCGCGCGTATAGGAATGCTCAGGCGTCGCCAGCACCGCGTGTGCCGTACCGGCCTCGACCACCTGCCCGTCCCGCATCACCGCGATCCGGTCGCAAATCTGCGCGGCAACGCGCAGATCGTGGGTGATGAAGAGGATGCCGACACCGCGCTCGTCGCAGATGCCGCGCAGGAGTTCAAGCACCTGCTTCTGCACGGACACATCCAGAGCCGAGACGGACTCGTCGGCGACAAGAACGTCCGGGTCGAGCGCCAGCGCACGCGCGATGCAGATGCGCTGGCGTTGGCCGCCGGAAAACTGGTGGGGAAAGCGCATCAACATGTCCCGCGACAATCCGACCCGCTCGAGCAGCACGGCGGCGCGTTCATAAGCCTCGCTCTTCGGCGTCCCGAAATTCAGCATCCCTTCAACGACGATATCACGCACACGCTTGCGGGCGTTGAGCGAGCGGAACGGATCTTGAAATACCACTTGCAGACGGCGGCGATGCGGGCGGAGCGCTGTTTCCCCCAGCCGCGAAATGTCGACGCCATCAAGCACGATCGAGCCGTCGGACGGCCGGATCAACCGGGTGATGCACCGGGCAAGCGTCGTCTTGCCCGAGCCGGACTCGCCGACAATGCCAAGGATCTCGCCGCGTCGCAGGCTCATGTCGGTCGCTTTCAGCGCGTGCACCGGCGGCCGGGGCGAAAAGAGGTCGCCGACCTTGTACGACATCGCCAAATTCGAGACGCTCAGCACCTCGGGATCGGTCGAGGCAGGCCTCTGCGGCGGCACGAGGCTCGGAACCGCAGATGCCAGCATCCGTGTGTAGTCAGCCTGCGGGTTCGACAAGACGTCCGTCCGACTGCCGATTTCGACCGTCCTGCCACGATTCATCACGACGATCCGGTCGGCGATTTCAGAAACCACACCGAAATCATGGGTGATGAACAGGACCGCCGTGCCGAACCGTTGCTGCAATTCCGAGATCAGCAACAGGATCTGCCGCTGGGTGGTGACGTCGAGCGCCGTCGTTGGCTCGTCCGCGATCAGGAGCTTCGGGTTCATGATCAGTGCCATGGAGATAACGATGCGCTGACGCTGTCCGCCCGAAAGCTCATGCGGATAGGAGGCGTGGATGCGCTCCGGGTTCGGCAGCCGCACGGCCTCGAACATCTCCAGCACACGGCGGCGGCGCGAGGCCGCATTGCCCTCACCGTGCACCCGCAGCACCTCCTCGACCTGCGCCCCGACCTTCTCGACTGGGTTCAGCGCGGTCATCGGCTCCTGAAACACCATCGACATCCGGGACGCCCGCATCCGGCGCAGCTCCTCGGCGCCGGCCGACAACACGTCCGCACCATCGACCGTGATGCGGCCACCTGCGACTTCCAGCGCAGCTGGATCCAGCAGGCCCATCACTGCGAGCGACGTCACGGACTTGCCCGAGCCGGACTCTCCGACCAGGCAGAGCGTCTCGCCGGCGCGAACGCCAAAAGAGATGTCATCGATGACCGGCGTACCAGACTGTTTCAACGCGACGGTCAGCCCCTCGATGCGCAGCACATCCGCGTTCGCATTGATCTCCGTCATGGATCAGCCCCTGCGCGCGAGTTTTGGATCGAGCGCATCGCGCAAGGCGTCGCCAATCAGATTGATGGCAAGCACCGTCAATGCGAGCGGGATGCCGGGAAAGAAGACGAGGCCGGGCCTGAGCTGGAAATAGGAGCGACCGTCGGCAATGATGTTGCCCCAGGACGGGACCTCCGGCGGCAAGCCGACGCCAAGGAAGCTCATCACCGCTTCCGTCAGGATGGCCGACGCCAGGATGAAGCTCCCCTGGACGATCAACGGCGCCAGCGTGTTCGGCAGCATGTGGCTGAGCAGGATGCGCCAGGCCGGCGTCGCGAGCGAGACTGCCGCCTCAACATAGGCTTCGTTGCGCAGCGAGAGAATAAGGCCGCGGACAAGGCGCACAACACGTGGAAATTCGGGAAGCACGATCGCGAGCAGCACCGTGACCAGATTGGCACCGGTGATAGCGACGAGCGCCACGGCGAACACGATGGACGGAATCGACATGATGCCGTCCATGACCCGCATCAGCACGCTGTCGACGATCGGGAAATAGCCGCAGACAAGGCCGATCAACAGGCCAAGCAGCAGCGATGCGCCCGCCGCGACGACGCCGACGACCAGAGACGTCCGCGCGCCGTAGACGACGCGGGCAAACAGATCGCGCCCCATCGTGTCAGCGCCGAACCAGAATTGCGCCGAAGGCGCCTTCAACCGGTTCACGGCGTTGATCAGAATCGGATCGGCGCTGGTCAGCAGCGGCGCGAAGATCGCAACAAGAACAAGACACACCAGGAAAGCTGAAGCTGCGATCGTAAGTCCATTGCCGCGCAGGCGTGCGCGCCACTGCCCGGCACGGCGCTCCCGCGCGGCAGGCAAGACGGCGGACATTTTCATGTCTAGTTCTCCCACCGATCAAGCCCGGATGCGTGGATCGAACACCATGTAGAGGACGTCGATCCCGAGGTTGATGAGGATGTAGATCAGCGACAGGAGCAGCATCAGGCTCTGGATCAGCGGATAGTCGCGCGCAAGCACCGACTCCACCATCAGCCGGCCAAGACCGGGGATGTTGAAGACGCTTTCCGTCACGACCACACCGCTGATCAGGAAGGCGGCGCCCGAGCCTGCCACCGTGACGATCGGCACGGCTGCGTTGCGCAGCGCATGACGAAGCACGACGCGCGCCTCGGGGACGCCCTTGGCCCTGGCCGTCCTGATGAAGTCTTCGCCCAGGATCTCCAGCACGCTCGATCGGGTGATGCGTGCAATGAGGGCGACATAGACGGCCGACAGCGTCAGCGTCGGCAGCGTTGCCGTTTGCAGGAAACGCACGGGATCGGTGGCCAGCGGGGTAAATCCCTGTACCGGAAACCAGCCGGCGTTCAGCGAAAAGAGGTAGATCAGCGCATAGCCGGTGACGAAGACGGGCGTCGAGAAGCCGAGTACGGCCATCATCATCACCAGACGGTCGCTAAGCCGGCCGCGCGCCCAGGCGGCGTAGACGCCCATGGGAATGGCGACCAGCAGGGAGAAGGTCATCGTCGTCACGGCGAGCGAGAGCGTCGGCCCGATGCGCGACGAGATCATTTCGGCGACCGGCTTGTGCGAATGCAACGACGTCCCGAAATGCCCCTGGCCGAGCTGGCCGAGCCAGTAGAAAAACTGGATGTGGAGCGGTTGATCGAGGCCGAGCCGTGCGCGGATCTCGGCGAGCTGCGCCGGAGAGGCTGAATCGCCAGCCATGATTGCTGCCGGATCGCCCGGGGCGAAATGCAGCAGGGCAAACACGATGAGTGCGACCACCCCCATCACGGGGATGGTCATCACGGAGCGTCTGACGATATAGCCAAACATCGGCCTACGGCGCGCCCTTGGAGATGTTCCAGAAGATGTTCGCCGGCGCCGGCAGCACGCCCCTGACGTCCTTGCCGAAACCGCTGATGCGGGCAAAGGAACCAAGGGGCGCGAAGACACCTTCGTCATAGACGATCGACTGGATCTTGGTCGCGATCTCCTTGCGCTCGGCTTCCGACCCCGCGGTCAGGAAGGCCTTGGTGAGCTGCGGAATGGCGGGCACGTCGGCCCAGCCGGCATAACCGCCCTTGCCTTCCGCCACGATCATGAAGTTGCGCAGCGGCTCCTGGATCTCCGTATTGTGCCAGCTGGTGATGAAAATGCTCCAGCCACCTTCCGTCGTCGGTCCCTGATTGGCACGGCGCGACAGCATCGTCATAAAGTCCATCGCCTGCAAGTCGACCACAAAGCCTGCGGCGCGAAGCTGTTGGGCCATGACCGGAGCGACCGAGGACAGCGAGGGAATGTCGGAGATGTGCAGGATGGTAACCGGCTTGCCGTCGTAGCCGGCTTGCTTCAGCAAGGCCTTCGCTTTCTCGACGTTGGGCTTCATCACCATCTCTGCCAGGACATCGCTCTCATACGGCAGCCCGCAACCGAACACCGCACCGCAGAGCTTGTAGTTTTCCGGCGCTCCGAACTGGGCCTGCATGACTTCTTGCTGCCCGATTGCCCAGAGCGCCGCCTGGCGGACCAGCTTGTTGTTGAACGGCGCCTGGAGATGATTGAAGCGATAGCTGATCTGGTAGCCAAGCTGGTCCAGACGCGCCGTCGTGACCTTCGACGCGTTCACAAGCGGCATCAGGTCGGAATTGATGTTCTGGACGTAGTCGACTTCGCCACTGTTCAGCGCGTTAAGCGAGGTCAACGGGTCGGCCATTTCGATACGGGTGATCCGATCGACCTTTGCGAGCTTGCCGCCGGCAAACCAGCTCGGCTCTTCCTTGCGTGGCACGTAGTTCTCGTTCTTGACGTAGACCGCCTTGACGCCCGGCTGATATTCGTCGGCCTTGAAATTGAACGGCCCGGAGCCGGTATAGTTGGTGATCGCCTCGGTCACCGGGGTCTCCGCGACTTTTGCCGGCATGATGAAGAGCGGAACGCCGCTCGGCTTGGCAAAGGCGTCGAGGATAACGCCGGACGGGGTCGACAGCGTGAGCGAGAAAGTCTTGGCATCGGCGGCAGAAACGTCCGACGTGATCGACATCAGGGCGATGCCCATGCGATCGCGTTTGCCCCAGCGCTTGATTGACGCGACCACGTCCGCCGCGGTGACGGGAGCGCCGTTGTGCCACTTCAGGCCGTCGCGCAGCGTGAACGTATAGACCTTGCCGTCCTCGGATACCTTGTAGCTATCGACCATCTGCGGATGAATCTTCTGCTCCGCATCGAGCGCGAACAGCGTGTCGTAGATGAGATAGCCGTGGTCACGCGTCTGGTGCGAGGCGCTGAGGATCGGATCGAGATTGCCGAGCCGGCTTTCCATCACGATCTTCAGCTCGCTTGCCGTCGCCGGTACGCAGATTAACAACGTCGATACGACGGCAGCCAGAAGCGACGATGCCATCTTCATATGCAGCTTCATTTCAGTCCCCTAGATTGCGCGGTGACGCAGTGCCTCCCCGCGGGCTTCATCGCGGAGAGATCGTCCGTCAGGCTAGCGTTTGAACGCCGGATAGCTTTCCGGTGAAAGGATGTTGATGTCGCGATGGGCCCAATCCTCACGGTGCATGTTGGCCCACATGTGCTGAGCGCCCGCCTGCAGATCGGCCAGCAGCGCGTCAACGTCGAAACCCGGGACGACGCGATCCTTCATGACGAGCTTGCCGTCGATCATGGTTGCGTTCAGGTCTTCCGCCTGCGCGGAATAGACGATGTTGCGCACGGGATCGCGCATCGGCGTCATGAACAGGCTTGCGCCTTCCCAGAACAGCAGGTCGGCCTTGGCGCCAGGAGCGATCCGGCCAAGATCGTCGCGGCCAAGCGCCTTCGCGGCCGACAATGTCGCGGAGTTGAACACGTCGGCGGCGGTCGCCACCTCGGTCCGCCGATCCATGATCTTACTGATGACGGCCGTCCAGCGCAGCGCCTCGATCATGCTCTGCGGAGAGGTGTCCGTCGCCAGGGTCATGTTGACACCCCGAGCCAGGTACTTGGAATAGCTCTCCATCGCGATGCCGCGGCGGGCGAACACCCAGACCGCGTGCGCGACATTGGTGCCCGTGTCGGCGAGGATGCCGACATCATCAGCGTGATAATTGGTCCAGCTCGATCCACCGGGCATGATGACATGGCCGAGGATGACGTCGTTGCCGAGGAAGCCGATCTTCTCCAGCCATTCGACCGGCGAGCAGCCGTTGCGACGAACCATCTCCTGGAATTCCGGCACCGACTGCGAGACATGCAGCGCGAGCGGCACCTTCAGTTCGGTCGCCATCTCGCGCGAGCGGCGCAGCAGCGCCTCTGAGCAGGTATCCACTTGCACCGGCGTCAGAAAACCCTTGATCCTGCCGTTGGCGCGGCCATCGACTTCCTTGATGAAATTGACCGCGTGCTGCATTGCGGCCACGCCGTCGTCGGCCGACCATTCGTATTGAACGCTCTTGCCGTCCTTCGTGTACCAACGCCCGGAGCGGTAGAACTCGCCGATATAGGCCCGCAGTCCGGCCTTCTCCGCCTGTTCGGCAACAAACTGGCCATGGCGGCCCATCTCGACGACGGTGGTCGTGCCTGTACGGATCAGTTCCGGCATGGACGCCGCAACGGACGCGCGGCGCGCCTGGTCGGTGATGGCGCCATCACGTGCGGTCAGAAACTCGAAGAGACCGGAAAGGTAAAAATTCCGCGGACCACGATCCTCGACAAACGAGCGGTCGAGCGGCGACTCGCTCAGATGCGTGTGCGTGTTGATGAAGCCCGGCGTGACGATCTTGTCCTTGGCATCGATGATCTCGTCCGCCTGACCGTCGAATTCGCCGCCGCCAACATGCGTGATGCGATCGTCCTCGACGACGATCACGCCGTTCTGCAAATGCCGATGACCGCCGTCCTGAAAGGCAATGACATGGCCTGCCCGGACCACTGTTCGAACCATCGCCGCACCTCACTTTACAAATTATGTATCCATAGTTTGCATCATGGCTCCGGAATGTCCATCATAAAATCCGACCATTTGAGCGCCACGCGCCCATCGCACGGGCAGCACCATGCCTATTATTGCAGCGCGCGAGCGCTGACGCGCATCCGACCGCACTGGGCACCAAGGCGATGTTGGAACACCCCGGCGAGCTCATTTATGGCATTTTCCGTATGACGAAATCAGGCGCAGGGGCGCAGTCCGCCCATGGCTACGCGCCTCTCACGACTCGCGCGCTTCGGGGGGAAACGCCACGACATCATCAGACCCCACGATCAGTCCAACTTCGGCGCCGGCCGGACAGGACGACAAGGCCGCGATCCCCGGCGCGCGCAGCAGGACGGGTGCGCGCGCAACGCCGGCGATTTCGATGTAGAGATCGATGTGATCACCCTGGAAGACCTGTGTCGTCACCGTTCCGCGCAACGATCCCGGCGCGGTTCCCGGCGTCACGGCCAGATGCTCCGGCCGAATGAAGACGTCCACATCGTCACCGACGGCGAGCTTCGCGAGCGGCGCCGCCGGAACCTCCAGGCGCATCTTGCCGACGGACACGGTCGCGGCCTCTCCGCGCCGCTCGACGAGGCGTCCGGTGAGAACATTCACATTCCCGACGAAGGATGCAACAAAGCGATCCGCGGGACGGCAATAGACATCACCAGGCGCGGCAATCTGACGTATCCGCCCCGCCGACATCACCGCAATACGGTCTGACATCGACAGCGCCTCGCCCTGGTCGTGGGTCACGAAGATCGTGGTGACGCCGAGCTCGCGCTGGATCTGCTTCAGCTCGACCTGCATCGATCCGCGCAGATTCTTGTCGAGCGCCGAGAATGGCTCATCGAGCAAGAGCACCTTCGGCTTGATCACGAGCGCGCGCGCCAGTGCGACGCGCTGCTGCTGGCCGCCCGATAGCTGCCGCGGCTTGCGGTCACTGAATCCGTCCAGTCTCACCAGCGCCAGAGCCTCATCGACCCGGCGCGCAATCTCTTTCCTGCCGATGCCGCGGGTCTTCAGACCGTAGGCGATATTGTTGGCGACGCTCATATGCGGAAAGAGCGCATAATTCTGGAAGACGATGCCGATCTCGCGCTGATGGGCGGGCGTTTCGGTGACGAGCGTGCCTTCGATGAAGATCTCGCCACCATCGGCTTCGAGGAAGCCGGCAACGAGGTTGAGCAGCGTGGTCTTTCCGCAGCCAGACGGACCGAGCAGAGTCATGAACTCCGCCGGCCGGATCTTGAGCCAGGCCTCATGAAGAGCAATGGACTCACCGTAGCGCTTGGTCACACCGTCGAGCTGCACCGCCGGCTGGCCTTGCCGGCCCGCCTCGCTGCCTGCGGTCGCAGCCGTTCGGTCAGTGTGCATCAACATTGAGGATCTTCCCGAGGCCAAGGAAAGCATTGGCGAAACTCAGCAGCAATGCCGTGACGGCGATATAGATCACCGACAATGCAGCCAGCGTCGGATCGGCAAACTCGCGGACATAGTTATACATCGCGACCGGCAGCGTCTGCGTCGCCTGGCTGCTGACGAACAGCGTCGCCGTAAACTCGTTGAACGACAGGATCGCGGCGAACAGCCAGCCGCTCAACAGCCCCGGCAGCAGCAACGGAATCGTCACGGTCAGCAGAATACGGCCTGGCGTAGCGCCGAGGCTGGAAGCCGCGAGTTCAAGCCGGCTATCGAGGTTCTCCAGTGAGATGAAGGTGCTGCGCATCACGAATGGCAGCACCAGCAGCACGTGGGTCAGGATCACAAGCGGAAAGCCGCGCCCCGTACCCGCCTGCGACGCCAGGATCAGCACGCCCAGGCCGATCGTGTAGTGCGGGATGATCAGCGGCGATAGCAGGATGCCCTCGAGCAGTGACTTCAGGACGAAATTGTAGCGATGGATCGCGATGGCGAAGGCTGCGCCGATGACCAGGGCAATGCTCGACGCCCATAACGTCACCGTGAGGCCGTTCCAGAAGCCCCGGCCGAAGTCACTGTATGAGAAGGCCCGCCAGAACCAGCGTAGCGACCATGCTTGCGGCGGAAATGCCAGAATGGCGCGGTCGTTGAACGCGGTCACGGCCACGACGATGCCGGGCAGCAGCACGAACAGAAGGATCGCAGAGACAAGGATGCGCCCTGACCATCTCAGCGCTATGTTGGCCGGAGACCGCTTCATGTGGCGCTCGCGAGCCGCTCCAGCGGCCGGGTCGCCTGCTTCAGCAATGCGATGACGGCCAGAGACAGCGCGAGACCAATGATCGACAGGCTTGCGGCAAAGGGGAAATTGAACGACGAGAAGCCGAGCTGATAGATCAGGGTCGATACCGTGCTGACCCGCCCGCCACCGATCAGTTGCGGCGTCGCGAAGGCGCTGAATGTCCAGGCAAACGCCGTCGAGAAGCCGGCGACAATACCCGGCATCGACAGCGGCAGAGTGATTGTCAGAAAGACCCGGATCGGTCCGGCACCGAGGCTCTCCGCCGCTTTCTCGCAATTCCGGTCGATATGCGACAGACCCGCGGCCAGCATGATGACCATGATCGGCATCGTTACATGGACCAGCGCAGCGATCACGCCGCCAGCGGTGAACATCATCTGTACAGGTCGCTCGACGAGACCAAGCTTCACCAGCAAAGTGTTCAGGAAGCCATTGTTCCCGAGCACGATCATCCAGGAATAGGTCCGCACCACCTCACCCAGAAACAATGGCGTCACCGCCGCGATCAGGATGAAGGAACGCACCGCCGAGCTTCTCGTGCGGACGAGCGCATAAGCGAGCGGAAAGGCCAGGATCAGCGTGAACGCCGCCGTCTCGAAGCAGAGCAGGATCGTATTCCAGAACGCGAACGCATAAAGCGGCCGGAGCATGGCCGCAAAATTCTGCAACGTGAACCCGCCCACATCAAGCGAGCCCGGAATGTAAGTCCTCATGCTGAACTGAAACACGGCCGCCATCGCAGCCGTCAGCCCCAGCGCGGCAAGTCCGGCCGGCGAAACGAACCATCCCAAAAACGGGCGTTTGATCATCGCGAACTCCGCGCAGGAACTCGCGGCCCGGCCGTAGCCGGGCCGCACCTTTCGCTCAGGGAGCCATCATGTTCTCGGCGAACCATTTCCGCCACTCGGCCGTCTTTTCGGCACGCAGCTTGTGATCGATGATAAGCGTCTGATGCGCCCATTGGTCTGGAGTCGTTAACACGCCGGGGAGCGCAGCCACCTCGGGCCGGAGCTTCGCGTTATCGACCACGGGGCTACCCTTCTTGAGATCGGCGATCTGTGCCTGCACCGCCGGATCGAGCGCAATGTTCAGGAACTTGTAGGCCAGATCAGCCTTGGCCGTGCCCTTGGTGATGCCCATGGTGTCAACACCAAGCACCGCACCCTCCTTGGGAATGACGAGCCTGATCGGGACGCCCTGGTCGCGCATGTAGTAAGCATTCATCGACAGCACGACCTGGACCGGCGTCTCTCCGGTCGCGAACATCTGCTGGCTGTTGGCGTCATTGGTGTAGAAGGCCTTGTAGTTCGGCTTCAGCGCCTTCAGCTTGTCCTTTCCGGCCTCCCAGTGCGCGGCATCGGCGCCGGACAATTTCGCGGCGACAGCGATAACATGGCTGGGATCGAAATCGGGCGACGAGATCATGCCCTTCAGCGCAGGATTCCAGAGCCCTTCCCAGCTGTCGAAGCTGACACCCTTCGGCAGCTGATCCGGCAGGTAGCCGATCGTGTAGACATAGGCCCAGGCGCCGATGTGGTAGGGGCTGATCCTGGCCTGCTCCACCAGATGCGCGGCATTGGGGATCTTGGCGAGATCGAGCTTCTCGAACAGATTGTCATTTGCATAGAGCCAGCCGACATGGGCCGTCGTGAAGGTGACATCACTCTCGGGCTTACCGGCCGCCAGCTTGGCCTGGTTGAGCCGGTCCATCGTGCCACCGGTGACGTACTCAACCTTGACGCCCGTCTCCGCCGTGAACTTCTTTGCGATCGACTCGTCGATCAGATCGCGAAAGCTGCCGCCCCAGGTGCTGACAACGAGCTTATCCTCAGCCGAGGCCACGGACGGCGCGCCAGCGATGATGAGCACCGACGACAGCACCACCGCGAAGTGCTTCAGGACACGTTTCATCTCGAACCCTCACAACAATGTTTGACATGGATCAGCAAGCAAACGGCATGCCATTTCGATCGACAACCCATTGAAAATACTTATGAAATACGCAAGCGAACATACCGACCTCTCTCACGAGAGATCAGCGCTCATCTTGTGAGGAGCTGATGGTCAATCAGCCCCGAGGCGATCCAATCATCGACGCTTCAGCGATCATTTCGATCTCCGTCAGACCTCAGAGGATCCCGTCTGTCACAACGAGAGCATCGGCCTGCCTGCTTATGCCTGTTCGAGAAGCAGTCCGATCTGGACCGCGGCAGCATCCACTGGCACGGCCGACCACGCTCATTCGCTCTTTCCATCGATGCGGTCCGACAACCCGGCTGACTTCTTCACGAAATCGAGTGGGCCGGAGAAGTCAAAGCTGTTGTAGACAGCGGCCAGATGGTTGAAGTGCGGCGCCTGGGCGAATTGCACGAAGGTCAGACGGTGACCGGCATAGTCCGAATTGAGAAGGTCGCGCGCGAAGGCAAGCAGCTTGCGGCGATCATCGGCTTGCCACTCGTCGTTCAGGGAATAGAACTTGTTCAGCCACTCCCCGCTGCCCTTGACGTCGAACGCATTCACATTGGGCGTGATGCAGATCTGTCCACCGCACAATTCGCGTGCGATGTGCATCATCGCCGGCAGCTGCGAGCATGCAAAGACGCGCCCCGCATAGAGCATGGACTGCTGCGGCATCAACAGCCCGCCCGAGCTCTTCTCGGCCATCGCGATCGACGCCGTGAGATGCGCGTTGATGCCCTCGCGGTAGCAGACGAGATCGGCAAGCTTCTCACGCACCGATTGGAGCTTGTCGAGGCCGGTCTGTTTGGCGTTCCACATCGCCGCCCCGATCATCATGTCGGCAACGTAAAGCAGCCGCAGCACGTAAGGGAATGCCGAGTAGCGATGCAGCGTCGAGCGCACAAATTGAGCGGCGCGCGTGTGGCGATAGAAGAAGACGTCCTCCCAGGGAACCAGGACATCGTCGAACACGACCAGCGCTTCCACCTCGTCGAAGCGGTTGGCGAGCGGATAGTCCTGTGGGTTGCTGCGGCTGGCGAACCCGCTGCGGCATATGTGCTTGACGCCAGGCGCGCCCATCTTGACGATGCAGCCCACCGCGTAGTCCGACAGCTTCTCGGTCGACCATGCGCCGACTGTGGGCTTCAGATAGGCTTGGTCGGCATAGGCGGCCGCAGTCTCGTATTTGGCGCCACGGATGATGATCCCGGCATCGGTCTCGCGCGTGACGTGGACCATCATGTCGGGATCCTGCTGCTGCGGCGGCAGCGAGCGATCGCCCTTCGGGTCAGTGTTGGCGGAGACGTGAAAGACGTCCTTTTCGACCACGGCGCGGATGTGACGGTCGATATTGGGCGCGAAACGTGGGTCGATCTCGGCCAGCACGTCGCGACCGTCGGTCAGCGACCACATTTCACCAATGGTCTCATCACCAACCCGGGTGACGACGCCGGAAATGTCCTTCATGAAGTGATCGAGGGCCTTGATCTTGTCGTGCCAGTCCTTCTGTACCAGCGGGGGACGGTAGAAGATCGAGTGCCGCTCGTTACCCTCGACATAAGTTAGATCTCCGCTGTAGCGCTCCTCATGCGCCATGTCGTACATGCGCGCCTTGATGTCGATGATCGGCTTCAGCGCAGGATGCGTGGTGACGTCCTTGACACGCTCACCATCGATCCAGACCTCGCGACCATCGCGAATGCCCTGCTTGTACTCTTCGCCCGTGCGGATCATCGATTGGCTCCTGTTGCACTGGACGAGAGGGTGGCGGAGCAGTTAGCATAAGGAAAATATAATTATCGTTGGAGATGCATAGGAAAACACGATGAGGTTCTCTCTCCGCGCCCTTCGGTACATGGTCGAAACGGCCGACGCGGGGAGTGTAACCGAGGCGGCCAAGCGCCTGAACGTATCGCAACCCTCGATTTCGGCTGCGCTGAGCCAGATCGAGGCTGAACTCGGCATTCAGGTCTTCGTCCGGCATCTGGCAAAGGGCGTCACGCTGTCGCCGGCCGGCCACCGTCTCGTCAATGATGCACGATTGTTGCTCAATCACGCGCGCGATTTCGCGCAAAGTGCACAGTCCCTCGGCAATGCGCTTCATGGCGAGATCGTGGTTGGAAGCTTCCTGACCCTCGCTACGCGCTTCATGCCAGGATTGCTCTCCGGCTTTCGCCAACGCCAGCCCGGCATCTCGGTCAAGCTGGAGGAAGGCAACCAGCAGGAAATCATCGACGCGTTGATGTTGGGGCGGACCGAGCTTGCCCTCTCCTATTCGTTCGCTGTGCCGGACGACATAACGGGCGACAAGCTATGTGAGCTGCCGCCCTATATCCTGCTGTCAGCCGACCATCCGCTGGCAAGGCGCCCTGCGATCAGCCTCGGGGAACTGCGCGACGAGCCCTTTATCCTGCTCGACCTGCCGCATTCACGCGACTACTTCTTCGGCCTGTTTGCCGCCGCAGGACTCGAGCCGCGCGTCGCCTTCCGGAGCCGCTCATTCGAAATGATCCGCGGCCTGATCGGACATGGACAGGGATATTCGATCCACAATGCGGTGCCGCGCACGAATATAGGCTACGACGGCAGCCGCATCGCCGTCGTGCCGATCGTCGAGCCTTTGCCGCCAACTCACGTCACGGTGCTGCGGCTGAAGCGGCACACGCAGCGTCCCGCCGTGCAGAGTTTCGCCGACTACACGCGCGATGCCTTTGCCATCGGCGGCCTCTTCGGGCCCGGCTCAATAGCCCCGCCCGGGGTCGACGCGACTTAGTAACGGCTCACCGGTCCGGGAACGACGGACGTTTTCGCCGATCTGCCGTGCAGCGGACGCCGGCAGCGCGATCGATGCCAGATGCGGCGTGATCAGCACATTGTCGAGAGTCCAGAGCGGACTTTCCGATGGCAATGGTTCGGTTGCAAACACGTCCAGCGTCGCCTCAGCGATATGACCGGTTCGCAGCGCCTCGACCAACGCAGGCTCATCGACAATGCTGCCGCGCGACACGTTGACGAAGGAGGCCCCTGGCCTCATCTGTGCCAGCCTGCCGGCATCGAGGAGACCGCGGGTCGCCGCAGTCTGCGGCAGCATGCAGACAACGATATCGCTCTCTCCCAACACCGCTTCCAGCGCATCCAGGCCGGCCGAGGTCTCGATCCCGTCGATAGCCTTCGGCGATCTCGACCAGCCGCGTACCCGAAAGCCTTGTCGTGCACATTCCATCGCAGCGGTCAGCCCGAGCTCGCCAAGACCGAGCATGCCGACTTTGATTGTCTCGGGATCGCGCGGATGGATGTAGTGCCAGCGCCGCTCGCGCTGCGCCCGTTCGAAGGCGGGAATATTGCGCGCATGACGCAGCACCGCGAACAGCACGAAGCCCGCCATCATGCGTGCCATCTTTGGATCGGACAGGCGGGTGATCGGCACGTCAGGCAGATCGGGGCGTCCGACCAGCGCATCGACACCAGCCCCGAGATTGACAACAAGACCAAGATTGGGAAAGCGCGCGAAGAAGCCATGCGGAGGCTTCCAGACGAGCGCATGCCGGACACGCCCGACCTCCTCGATATCATCGGCGCGGCGTAGCTCGACATCCTCGGCCGCAAGCGCCGCGCGCCACGCGTTGAAATCGTCATGGGCGCTGTAGAACGCCATCAAGTCGGATCTCATCGAGCCGCCTGCTCCGCGATCAATCGTGAGGCCGCCGTCAATGCGAGCTCGTAGCCGAGCGCGCCGAGGCCAGCAACCACACCCGTCGCCGCGCGCGACACATAGGAATGGTGCCGAAACGGCTCGCGCTTCCAGATATTGCTCATATGCGCCTCGACGATCGGTCCTTCGAAAGCAAGCAGCGCATCGAGAATTGCAATTGACGTGTAGGTGAGCCCGGCAGCGTTGATGACGATGCCCGCGGCCTTCTCCCGCGCCTCCTGGATCCAGTCGACGAGAACGCCTTCATGGTTCGACTGGCGGAAATCGAGCGCCAGACCAAGCGTAGCGGCGTGATCCTCACATCGCTTCTGGATCGAAACGAAGCTCTCGCGGCCATAGGTTCCGCTGCGATCCAGGCCGTACAGATTGGCGTTCGGACCATTGAGGAAATAGATCGTCGGTTTCGTCATGGATGCGCTTACACCTCTGCCAATACGGTCGACACGCGCCGCGACCGCCGACGATGCAGGACGCATACCAGTCAGGACGTGCGCGGCCGCACGAACAGTACCCAGCCGCGTCATCCGGACGAAAATCGAAAAAACCTATAGGATTCGACGGATTTCGATATGTGCTGCCGGACTTCAGGTCACGCGACGCGAGCCGTTCAGTCCGGCGTGCCCTTTTCGGGCCGGTTCTGCTCTCCCTCGACCAGTCCGCGGAAGGTGCGGCGCTCCATGACGGGCGCGACCATACCCGGGATATAGGCGTCGGAGACGAAGCGGCGGCAATGCTGTTCGAACATGTCGACCAACCTGGATTTTCGTCCCTGGGAAAGAGTCAGCACGCCCATGACCATCGGCCTGTGATCGCCGGACAGCCGAACCCGGGACACGCGCCGGCCGTCCAAGGCAATCTCGCAGCGCGGCCGAACGTTCGCCAGCGTGTAGCCGTAGCCGTTGGCGACCATGGTCCGGATCACGTCCTGATGCGTGGAACGGGACACGATGTTCGGCTCAAGGCCTTCCTTCATGAACATGCTAAGGAAGTATTCGCGGCTGATCGGCAGATCCAGCAGTATCAGCGGCTCTCGCGCGAGCTCTTGCAGGCTCACGGCAGAGTGGCGTGCCAGCGGGCCGGCTTCGCTGACCACGACATGCGGCGGCAGGCTCGCCAGCGGCAGAAACTCGAATTCGTCGGGAATCAAGAGGTCGTAAGTGATGGCAACATCAAGCTCCGCGCGCAGCAGGCGCTCCAGCAGCTGCTCGTGGTCGGCGACCGTCTGGATGATACGCGATTCCGGATAGGTGGACGTGAACGAGTGCGACAACTCCGGCATCACCATCGGCGCCAGCGTCACCAGGCTTCCCAGCGATAATTGGCCACGAACGCGCTCTCCGACCTCGGACGCCACCGAATAGACCTGCTCGGCCTGCTCGATCAGCCGCTTCGCTTCCACGAGAAGGACGCGTCCCGCTGACGTCAGCGACAACCCCTGGGCGTGCCGGCGCACGAAGAGCTGGGTTCCGAGTTCCTCCTCCAGATGCGCGATCGCCGTCGAGATCGAGGGCTGTGAGATGTTCACTCGCTCCGACGCCAGAGTGATGCTTCCGGTCTCCGCTGTGGCGATGAAATATTCGATCTGGCGTAGCGTATATCTCATCAGCTTCTGTTCGCCCCCTGCATCGGACTCCATGGAGCCAACTTATAGCATGGGCGCGCGCCCGATCAGGCCCTGTCGTCGCCGGCGACGCCGAAACCGGGCGCCACTGACGGATTTCTTGCCCGGTCGATATAGGCGTCGACCTGAGGCTGATAGATCTCCCAAAGCTTCCTAAGTTCCTCGATCGGACTATCGCTCCAATCGACCCGGAGGTCCACGATCGGCCAGGATACGTCGCGCACCACATGGAGGCCGGCGGAATGAACCGGTCCGGCCTCTCCCCCCTGCGCCAGCCCGGCCCTCAGCGCCGCCAGCAGCCGCTCGACGAACGGCGCGCCTGCACTGCCCTGATAAGCCGAAACCATGGCCACCGGCACCTCGGCGTTGGCGAGCATGTTGCCCGCGGCCATCGCGCCCTCGCCACCATGGGTGGCGTGAATGCCGAGTGTGTTGCCGCCTGAATACGACGTGCTGCGTCCCTGCGAATCGACCACCACGAGCTGCCGGTAGGCGATGAACGGCGTCGAAGCCACCAGCGCGTCGCGGACCTCGCTTGCGCTCAGACCACGCGCCAGCAGATCGAGACCGATCTGTCCCAGCGCGGGATCCGTGATGTTCTGGCTCGCGACCGCACCGACCTTGGCGCGCAGATGGACGCAGCGGGCCGCGACGGCCGGAGACGAGGACGAGATCACCATGCCGAACATCCCGGTGTCCGGGCAGCGGGCCGTCAGGGAGAAGGTCATGCAGACCTCACCTGCCGTCGGGGATGACAGCCGTCACATCGACCTCGACCAGCCATTCCGGCCGGGCCAGCGCCGACACGACGATCCCGGTCGAGACCGGGAAGACGCCCTTGAGGTGCTCTCCGATCTTGCGATAAACCGCCTCGCGATAGCGAGGATCGGTGATGTAGATCGTGATCTTGCAGATGTCGCCGAGTTCTGCGCCCGCCTCCGCCAGCAACGTCCTGACGTTCGTCATCGCCTGCTCGGTCTGGCCAGCAGCATCGCCGATCGCGACATTGACCGCGGTGTCGAGGTCCTGGCCGACTTGGCCGCGCACGAACACCATGCTGCCCTTGGCGACCACGACCTGGCACAGATCGTTGTCGAGCTTCTGCTCGGGATATGTGTTCTTGGTGTTGAACTGTCGGATACGTTTGTGAGTCATTTACTGGTCCTGATGTCGGAAGCAAAGCGATCAAGAGGCTTGAGAAGCCGGGATGGGATGGGCGCGGCCATAGACGCGATCGGCATAGATCAAGGCCCGCCCCGAGCCCACCGTCACCGCGCCGACTGCGCCGACGAAGATGTGATGGGTGCCGACGCGTTCGGACGATATGACGCGGCAGTCGAAAGCCACCACGGATTCAGCCAGCCGCGGCGCGCCGGTCTCACTCGGAAGCCATTGCCCATATGCAAACTTATCGTCGCCGCCAAACTTGCTGCGGCCGCCAAAGTGATCGGCGATATCGGCCTGATCGTCGCGCAGGATATTGATGCAGAAGACGCCATTGTCGACGATGGCCGCCGCCGTCTTGCTCTGATGATGGATACAGACCAGAACCGTTGGCGTGCTGCCGTCGGCAGAGACCGATGACATCGCCGAGACCGTGACGCCGGCGCGTCCCGCCGGACCATCCGTCGTCACGACATTGACGCAAAATGCGGCCCGGCTCATGCCGTCAAGGAACTGCGTCCGAATGTCCATTGCCGTCGGTTGCACGCTTATGGCTGACATGTCATGCCCTCTCGCTATTCGGCCGCATCGCGGATCTGTCCAAACCATTGGTTGACGGCACGATCCCCTGTCTGAGCGCCCTTCTCTTTCATGACCCTCTCCGAGAGTCCCGCGGATCTGCGCACGAAATCGAGCGGACCGTCCCAATCGAAATTTCGATACACCGCGGCAAGGTGCGCGAACGGCGCCGACTGCGCAAACAGTTGGAAGGTCAGCCGATGGCCCGCATAGTCCGAGTTGAGCAGGTCGCGCGCAAAGGATAGCAGCCGGCGCCGGTCATCGGCGATCCAATGCTCGTTGACAGTGTAGAACTTCTCCAGCCACGGCCCTGTGTCGGCATCGTCGAACGCCGCCTTGTCCGGCGTCACGCAGACCTGGCCTCCGCACAACTCGCGCGCGACGTGCATCATCTCATGAAGTTGCGAGCAGGCCAGCACACGCCCGGTATAGAGCAGCGACTGGTTCGGCATCATCAAGCCGCCCGGGCTGCGCTCAGGCAGAGCGATCGCCGCCGTCAGATGCGCGTTGATCCCCTCGCGATAGATCGCGAGCTTGGAAAGCTTCTCCTGCACCGCTTGCTGCTTCTCAAGTCCAGTCTGACGAACGTTGAACAGCGCCGCGCCGATCAGCATGTCAGCCAACTTCAGATTCCGCTGCACGAACGCAAACGCCGAGTAGCGATGAAGCGTGGCCCGGATGTAGGCCGCCGCCTTCGTATGCCGATAGAACAGCACATTGTCCCAGGGGATCAGGACGTCGTCGAAGATCACCAGCGTATCGACCTCGTCGAACCGGTTCGACAACGGGTAATCTTCGGCCGGTGCGCGGCCCGCAAAGCCGGTGCGGCAGATGAATTTGAGGCCCGGGGCGTTGAGATCGCAGATGAACCCAACCGCATAATCGGAGTAGGCGGCATCGCCCCAATTGGCGATGGTCGGCTTGGTGAAGGCCTGATTGGCGTAGGCGGCCGCCGTCTCGTATTTGGCACCCCGCACCACGATCCCGGCGTCGGTCTCCCTGACGACATGCAGCAACATGTCAGGATCCTGGTCCTGCGGAGCCTTCGAGCGGTCACCCTTGGGGTCCGTATTGGCCGAGACGTGAAACGGATCGGAGTGCAGAACTTTCAGAATGTGGCAGCGAATGTTCTTGGAGAATTGCGGATCGACGTCGTTGAGCACATCCTGCCCGTCAAACAGCGACCACATTTCGCCGACCGTCTCATCGCCAACGCGCGTGATGATGCCGCCGGCATCCTCCAGAACCGTATCGGTCGCGCGACGCTTGTCCCACCAATCCTGCTGACTGAGCGGCAATTTGTTATTGATCGCATTGACCTCTCCGTCCTCGCGGTAAGTCATCAGATGCCGCGTCGCAGGGTCATGCTGGAGGTCGTAGATCCGCGCCCTGAGATCGACCAGCGGCTTGAACGCTGGATGGATGGTGACGTCCTTGATCTTCTCGCCGTTCATATAGACCGCGCGACCGTCGCGAATGGAGGCTTTATACTCTTCGCCCGTGCGTATCATGTCCGCTCCTGTCTCGATCTCTCAGCGGCATCCCAGAACTTGCCGGAACAGCGCATGTCGGCAGCCATCACTGCGCGTAGGACGGATCCTCGGCATCCAGGATGCATTTCATCTCTTCGAAATGCGCGATCGAGAAGTCCGTGATCTGCTCCCAATCCTGCGCGGTGCTCTCGGCGACAGCGTCGGGCAGCACCCTCAACGGCTGCCCCGTCGCGTAGGCCTGAACCAAAATCTGGCAGGCGCGCTCCAGCGTGTAGATGTCGTCGAAGGCTTCGCCGACCGTATTGGCGATCACGAGCACGCCGTGGTTTCCCATCATCAACCGCGACTTGTTGCCAAGCAGAGCGGCAAGGCGCGCGCCCTCCTGCTCACTGTCGGCCATGCCGCCATAGCCGTCGTCGATGGCGAGGCGATTGAAATAGCGTGCGGTATTCTGATCGATCGGCTTGATCTGCGGATCCATGAGCGACGCGATCGTGGTCGCGAAAGGCGGGTGGAGATGCATCACAACCCGCGCCTGGGGCAGTTGCCTGTGCATCTGGCCATGGATGGCCCAGGCCGTCGGATCGACGTCCGTCCGCCCCTTGACGCCTCGCTCATCATCCAGGTCGAACAGAACGAGATCGCTCGCCCTGATGCGCGAAAAGTGACGCCACTTTGGATTCATCAGGAAGCGGCGGCCATCGGCGGAGATCGCTGCGCTGAAATGGTTGGCGACGGCCTCATGCATGCCCAGCCTCGCAATGCTGCGGAAAGCGGCTGCGAGATCAACACGAAGCTGCTGCTCTTCCGGCGAGGTGGCGGAATTCATCATCTATGGCTCCTCCGAGACGCGAGGTCAGGCCAGCGAGACTTATGGATTCCGCGGCCGGGGTAAAATACGAAAATCGTCGCCGCTGATTACCTGAAAGCTATAGCGGGCGATCGCCAACGCCGAAGGCGAAAAGATCAATGGTTGATCACGGTTCGCCCAATAATTCCGCAACCAAACCGATTAGGCGTCATCTAAGCAAAGGACCCGGTTTTCGTAATTTACACGTTGCGGATCCCGACGGCTTACTTAGTCCGAGTTGACCTGACAGGATCTGTAATGGACGCGATCCCTGCCGCTCCCCTTCGAAGCCGCCGTACCGACGTGTTTCGCATGTTGTGGCGATCGTCGCGCGACGCAAAGGATACGACCGCCAGGCTCGCCGCATCGAACCAGACCTCTGCGTCGGCACCGACCGGTCCGGCCGCGTCGACCGTCAAGTTGCATGTTCGCGGCATCTCGAAGGCTTACGGCGAGGCAACCGTGCTCGGACCAATCGAGCTGAAGGTCGTTGCCGGCGAGCTCCTCGCGGTTCTCGGTCCATCCGGGTCCGGCAAGACCACGCTTCTCCAGATCATCTGCGGTCTGGTCGAGCCCTCGGGAGGCCAGCTGATCATCGATGGCCGCGACGAGACCGACAACTCAGCGGACAAGCGCGACATCGGCGTGGTGTTCCAGAACTACGCGCTGTTCCCTCACCTCACTGTCCGCGAAAACGTTGCGTTCCCGCTGCAGATGCGGCGCGTTCCCGCGGCTGAAATCAAGAGCCGGGCCGAAGCCACGCTCGCGATGGTCGGGCTGTCGGACTTCGCCAACCGCTTTCCCCGCGAACTGTCCGGCGGCCAGCAGCAGCGGGTCGCGCTGGCGCGCTGCTTCGTCTATCGGCCATCGCTGATCCTGATGGACGAGTCACTGTCCGCCCTCGACAAGAAGCTCAGGGAGGACATGCGGATCGAGATCAAGCGACTGCACCGCGAGACCGGTGCAACCATCATCTTCGTGACGCACGATCAGGAAGAGGCCCTCGCACTGGCTGACCGCATATGCCTGATGAACGAGGGCCGAATCGAGCAGCTCGGCACGCCCCAGGATCTCTACGAACGGCCGGCCAACACGTTCGTCGCCGATTTCATCGGCGCATCCAATCTGATCCATGGCAGCATTGCTGCCAACGGACGCCTTGAGACACGCGATGGCGTCCTGCCGCTGCCCGACGGTTGCGATTTGCAGCTCGGCCGACCGGCTGCGCTGGTGGTGCGCCCGGAAAAGCTCGTTCTCTGCGGCGCTGATGAAGCGCTGTTGAGCGGTCGTGTTCAGGAGAGCATTTATGCGGGCTCGGAGACGCGGCTTCTGGTCCGCCTCGCCAGCGGCACCGCGATCACCGTGCGTCGCACGGCCGGCCTGCCGCCGGTCGAAATCGATGACAACGTCTTCATCCGGTGGGAGCGCGATCAGGCCCGGGTCCTCGACAGCAGTCCATCGACATCGGGCGCATGACGCCACGCCATCACATCACGCCGTTCCGACATCAGTCAGTGCATCACGGGGAGAACAAAACAATGTCCGCCACCACGCGCATCTCACGACGAAAGCTTCTGAAAGCCGCAGGCGTGGCCGCCACCGGTGTCGCACTGCCCGCGGTCTGGTCCGGACGGGCCAGCGCAGCCGAGCAGATCACCGTCGCTGACGTCGGGGGCGCGCCAGGCGCCGCGCTGCGCACCGCCTTCTATGATCCATTCGAGAAGGCCACCGGCATCCGTGTCGAAGGCGTTGCCCACGAATCCGACCCGGTCACGCAGTTCAAGGTCATCGTCGACACCGGCAGCAAGCTCTGGGACGTCTGCATGGTGACCCCCGACGACGTGCTGCGCCTGACCCAGGAGAAGAACTATCTCGAGCCGCTCGAAATCACCAAGGGGCCGGATGACGAGCTGATTTCGGGCGCTCTTATGCCGAACTGGTTCGGCTTCTCGGCCTACGGCATCGTGATGGCTTACCGCACCGACGTCTACAAGAAGGAAGCCCCGACGGGCTGGGCCGATTTCTGGAACACGACCAAGTTTCCGGGGCGCCGCGGCCTGTATCGCAATCCCAAGGGCGTGCTGGAATCGGCGCTGCTCGCCGATGGGGTGGACCCGAAGAATCTCTACCCCCTCGACCTCGACCGCGCCTTCAAGATGATGGACAAAATTCGCTCCGAGGTCGCGGTGTGGTGGACCGCGGGCGCGCAAAACACCCAGATCCTGCAGAACGGCGAAGTCGACATGTCCGATACTTGGTCAGCGCGCGCCTTTGCCGCAATCGATTCCGGCGCCCCGGTCAACATCGTCTGGAAAGGCCTCTACTCCATCGATGGCTGGTCGATTCCGCTGGGAACGACCAAGCTGAAGCAGGCCCGCGAATTCGTAAAATTCTCCATGCAGCCCGAGCGCCAGGCTGCCTATTCCAGCATCGTCGCCAATGGTCCGAGCAACCTGAAGGCCTACAAGTTCATTACGCCTGAACGCGCAAAAGTGCTTCCGACGCTGCCCGAAAATCTCGCCGGCCTTACCGTGCGCGACTATGCCTATTGGGGCAAGCACTACGCGGCGGTCTCGGAGCGCTTTCAGGAATGGCTGCTGATGGGTGGCAGGAAATAGCGTCTGCAGCGGCAGGAAAACATCGAGGGACGGTCATGAGCAAGAAGAAGCAGATGGTGATCGGTGCGTTGGTGCACGCCAACGGATCGCACGCGGCATCCTGGTTGATGGACGAGGCGCGGCCGCACGCCTCGACCGATATCGACTACTACCGCGAGATGGCGCAACTCGCCGAACGCGGCAAGTTCGACTTCTTCTTCATCGCGGACACGCCGGCCGCGCGCACCGAAAATCTGAGAGCCTGGAGCCGGTCGCCGCTGTTCATGAACGTCCTGGAGCCGATCACGCTGCTTTCGGCCATCGCGGGGGCGACGACCCGTATCGGCCTCGGAGCGACCGCATCAACCAGCTTCTACGAACCCTATAATGTCGCCAGGCTGTTCTCCTCACTGGATCATATCTCGCATGGCCGCGCCGCCTGGAACGTGGTGACGTCCGCAAACGACTATGCGGCGCGCAATTTCGGTCTCGAACGACTACCCCCGCACGCCGACCGCTACACCAAGGCGAAGGAGTTTCTCGAAGTCGTCGAAGCACTCTGGGACACCTGGGAAGACGGCGCCTTCGTCTACGACAAGGAGACGTGCCAGAGCTTCCTGCCCGAGAAGCAGCATCTGGTCGACCACAAGGGCAAGTACTTCACCGTGCATGGCGCGCTCAACATCGAGCGCTCGCCGCAGGGCCGCCCGGTCATCATCCAGGCCGGCGCGTCCGACACCGGTCGGGATTTCGCGGCCGAGCATGCCGAAGTGGTGTTCGGGTCGAGCGGCAATCTCGATGCCGCCAAAGCCTTCTACAGCGATCTCAAGGCGCGGATGGCCAAGTTCGGCCGTCGGCCAGACGATCTGAAGATCGCCTCGGGAATCTCGGTCGTGATCGGCGATACCGAGCAGGAGGCTCGCGACAAGCTCGATCGCTGGCAGGACCTCGTTCATCCCGATGTCGGCATCTTGCGCCTCGGACAGGATCTCGAAACCGACCTGTCGGATCTCCCGCTCGACGAACCCGTGCCGGTCAGCCGGATTCCGGCGACATCAAACCTCCACAAGGCCTATTTCGACGAGATCGCCGGCTTGATCCGCCAAGGCCTGACCTTGCGCGAGATCGCGCGTCGATTCAATCGCGCCAAGGCAACGTTCTGCGGCACCGCGACCCAGGTGGCCGATCACATGGAAGCCTGGATCGAGGCGGGTGCCTGCGACGGGTTCATGATCTCGTTCGTGGCGCTGCCGAGCACGATGACGGACTTCGTCGAGAAGGTGGTCCCGGAGCTGCAGCGACGCGGACGGTTCCGCCACGACTATGAAGGACGAACCCTCCGCGAGCACCTTGGCCTGGCACGGCCTGAGAACCGCCACACCTCATTGACGTCCACACCGATTGCCAAACGCGCATAGGCTGAGATGACCGAGCTCCGACGGATCGAACGAAAGCACTGAGTGATGGCCGACATGGCGTCTCTCGGAATTGCCGAGCAACCGCACGCGAAGATGCGCAAACGCAAGCTCGATCCGCTGTGGCTGGCGCTGCCCGGCCTCGGCTTCCTGGTCTTGTTTCTGGTCTGGCCGACCGCACAGATGTTGTCCGTGAGCGTGATGGACAAGGTCACCGGAGCGCTGACTTTCGCTCCGTTCCTGCGGATCTGGAGCGGCGGCCCCTATCTCGCCGTGCTGTCGACGACATTCCAGGTCGCGTTCTGGACCACTGTGCTCTGCCTGGTGCTTGGCTATCCCCTCGCCTATTGGCTGTCGCAGAAGCCGGCCCGACAGCAGCGCAGCGCCGCCTTGTTCGTACTGCTGCCGTTCTGGACCAGCGCGCTGATCAAGAACTTTTCCTGGCTGGTGCTGCTCGGGCGCAACGGGATCGTGGCGAAAACCATGACCGCGATCGGCCTGAAGGGCGGAGATCAATTGCTGTTCGGGCGCGCCACCGTCATCTTCGCCATGGTGCACACGCTGCTGCCGCTCGCCGTCATCACGATGTTGCCGGTCATGAACCAGATCGACCGCCGCCTGACGATGGCGGCATCGACACTTGGCGCCAACGGCGCGCGCGCGTTCTGGCAGGTGTTCTTCCAGCCCTCGATACGCGGCGTTGCTTCGGCAGGCCTCCTCGTTCTTGTGGCCTCGCTCGGCTTCTTCATCACGCCGGCGCTTGTCGGCGGCGCCAAGGAGACCATGATCGGGCAGCTCATCATCCTGCAGATCAACGAGCTGCAGAACTGGCAGCTCGGCAGCGCGCTCGCCGCGATCCTCCTGGTCTCGACCATCACAATCTGCTTCATTTACGATCAGATCTTCGACCTGTCGGCGGTGACGACGGGTCATGGGCGACCAACGAAAGCCAACGGCCCAATGCGCCGTGCCGGGCTTGCCATCGTCAACGCCGCCGGTCTGATCTGCGGCACGATCGAGGAGATCTGGAAGCGCAATATCCGCGGCCTGCGCGGAGGCGTCCTGCTTTCAATCTACGCCTGGGTCATGATCGCCTTGCTGCTGGCGCCGATCATCGCCTTTGTCCCGATGGCCTTCACCGGCTCGACCTTTCTGTCGTTTCCACCGCCGAGTTGGAGTGCCCGCTGGTTCGAGCAGTTCTTTGCCTCCCCGCTCTGGCTTGGCGCAATGACCCGTTCATTCGGCATCGGGTTCGCGACGGCGGCCATCACGCTGCTGATCGCGTCGATGGCGGCCTACGGGGTCGCCAGGACTCGCAGCCGGCTGGGCGGCATCGCGTTCCTCCTCTGCCTCTCACCGATGATGGTCCCGTCCATCGTGATCGCAATCGCGCTGTTCTATCTGTTCGCGCGGGTGGGGTTGGTGGCAAGCAACGTTGGCATCACCATCGGCCACACGGTTATCGCCATGCCCGTGGTGTTTATGGTCATGCTGGCGACCTTCAAGGGGTATGACTGGAATCTCGATGCGGCGGCCTCGACGCTCGGCGCCGGACGACTGCGCACGTTCTGGCGCATCACGTTGCCGCTGGTGGCTGGCGGCCTCGCCGTCGGCTTCGTAACCGGCTTTCTGCAATCGTTCGAGGAACTGACGGTCGCGCTGTTCGTCGGTGGTGGCATCAAGTCGACTTTGCCGAAGCAGATGTGGGATGGGATTCTGCTGCAGGTCAGCCCCGTCATCGCCGCAGCGTCAGTCGTCGTGCTCATTGTCGTGATCGTTATGTTTGCGATTATCGAGTTCGTTCAGGCGCGCCGCTCGCCTTCGTCCGGCCCCGCGGCTACCGGGAATTCTTGAGGCGCGCGACCGCCGTCCGAGAGCGCTGCGCTCCACCGTCCAGAATCCGCGGTTCAAACAGCGCCTGTTTGAAGGACCTCTGCGTTGCTGAAGAACAGTGGCGCATCACAAAAATCGCGGGCCCTCGCGGGTAACCTTGCCAAGCCGCGAATCACCGTGCAGTTCCTTGAAGTACCGGATGGCTTGCTCTGCCACCGTCACCATGTTGGCATTTGGCTTGTTAGCATTGTGCGCCGAACCACCGACAGCCGCCATGGCAAACGCGGGGCGGCCGTCGAAAAAGGCGACCAGCGCGCTGGATGCCGCCGCGCAGCTCCGTTGCAGTATCACGTCCTCGGGCGAGCCCTGCACTGGAGCAGGCACCCCACTGGGCGCGCTGCCGGTGTCCCACAGGCGCTTGCCCGACAGGGGCGGTGAACGCTACGGGATCAGAAACGTCTCGTGTGACGAACGTCGCGGCGGGGGCATTCTTTCCGTTGGCCCTCAGGCTAGAAACCGGCCATGCCAACGTGGCGGCTGCGACAGTGGTTACGCTGAGTCTGATTAGTATCATCAGCTCTCCTCTCCCTTTGAAGGCGAACATGCCCGTGCCGCGCATAGGAGAGATCGGCTACGCGACGATTTCGTCGGTACTGAATGCAGCTACCGGCGAAACCGATGCAAAAGAAACCGAACCGCTAGTCCTATGTTGTCGGCCCAATGGATTGACTGGCGCGAATGCGATAAATGTCCGTCCTATCTGATTGAGATCACCCGGCCGGACCTGCGGCGTACCTCCCCCGATCGAGTTCCAACAGCACCATCCGGAACAGTGCGAAGCGGCTTTCCGGAAAGATCACGCGCACCCAACATCTGTAGCGCCTTGACGATTCATTCTAATCTCATCGCTCTAGAACGGCTCTACGGCAACCGCGAAGATGTAGCCAACTCCCCGCTCGGTCTTGATGACGCGTGGCGAACTCGGGTCGACCTCCAGCTTACGCCGCAGCCGCAACACTTGAACGCCTATGCTGCGATCGAATATGTCCTCGTGAACGCGAGTCGACTGGAGCAGATGCTCTCGGGCCAGAGGACGCTGCGGTGCTTCGAGAAAGGCAAGCAATAGTGTGGTCGTCATCGACAACGACGATGTGACCGGCGTCTATGGACATGATTCCCTTTCGCGTTATGCGTCCGTCCCGGTCCTCCGCTGACACATCTGCCTAGCCTCGACCGGCGGAGGACGCCAGAAGTCCGGAGCAGCCGTAACTTTTGCTGCCGGTCGCCCGTGGCAGGATCGGTCGGGAGCCTGGCGTTGACGACGGGAAATTCGTGTGGCCAGCGACTCCCGCGCCAATACCGCAGATTCTCCTTGCCGAGCCACAAATCCTCGCTGGGAAACCGACCACCGATGGCTTGAGCGGGTAGCGCTGCTCAACGCTGATTTATACATTCCATGCTCGTGGGCAATCGGCCGCTGCCGTAATCGAATGCAACTGAAGTCAAAAAGTCGCGATTTGCTGGGAAGACAATCAGACTGTGAGTGCTTCGCTATTCAAAAGATAGCCGCGCCGCTGCGACACTCATTTGTTGGAATGCAGCCGAGCTAGTGTTCGGGTGCGAATCGGACCAACCGGGCGCTTCGCGTTCCTTTATGAAAATTTGCAATTAATAACGTGCCATTCGGCATCAGGAACGCTAAGCGTCAGTCGTTCGATGTCGCGCGCATCGCGTGCGCGGTCGGAAGTAGTGCCGGTTTTGTGCGAAGCAGACCCGCAATGTCGTCGGATGACCCCTTAGGATGTCCTGGTGTCGCTATGAATGCGTTAGGTCTAACCCGATCCTCGCCATGAAGGCGCAGTCGCGTCCGAACGAAACTGCATTCGTGTTCGAAGGCGAGGGGTGGACCTACCGGCGTGGGTATTCGGAGGCAATCGCCCTTTCAACAGAGCTGCTGGAGAATGGGGTCAGGGCAGGCGATCGGGTCGCGCTGCATCTGAATAACGGCCCGGAGATGATTGCTGCTTGCTACACCTGCTTCACTATCGGCGCGCTATTGCTGCTCCATTGCGTGGCGCCATCAAGTTCCGTGAGCTCGCGACTCTGTTGCGACGTTTGAAGCCGACCGTCAAAGGCCGTGTGTAGATAGACAATCGCGGAACAAGGGAAATCCAAAATGAGTACTTCGCAAGTCAGGAGTTGCGATCAGGAATCGGGTCCGAAGCGCGTCTTGGCGAAGCCGCGTCGCAGTGAGCCGCGGGAGAGAAAAGCGTCGCTGGCCTCCACAGGCTGGATGACGACACGCTTCGAGCGTTTGGCTGGGCCGAGCGCGATCTCATCGAGCAGATGATACGGTACTGCGTCGATTGTTGATCATGAGGCGCCTCTGAAAAGGATCGATCTATATGGGGATCCGACGAATCTATCGCGGAATGAACGGTTGAAATGGCCGATCGCGCCATCGGGTAGAGACCAACATGCCGTCGCCGCCGATACAAATCGGGAGAAATGCCAATGCTGATGAAACTGGACTTGCGGAAGGCGAGCCGCACACAAGCTGTCTTGATCTATCGCTCACGGCCGCGAACTGAATCAGATAATGGCATTATGCGTTCGCGCAGCAGGATGCCAATATTGCACAATAGGCGGACGGCGGATGCGTGTGGAGAGTTCAGCGACATGTCGAGCACGCAGAGGTCGGTGAGTGCAAGGGACCGGGCCGCTCCTCGCGAGTTCGCAAGGACGGTGCGACGCTACATAATGGGAGCCTCGATGGGCATGACTGCAAAAGTATCGCGCTTCATCTCCCAGGCGGCGCTCTGGGTGCTCGCGGGCGGCTATTCGGCTGACGCAAAAGCGCGCCAGCGGTACGAAGCGCTTTGTAATAGTTCGATGGGGTCACCACAAGGCTCGGCCGAGAACGGTGTCACGGCTCGAGCTCTATGAGAACGCCGAAGGGCGTCTTCATGGAGACGGCTTCGACGAGTGAGCCGGCCCCCTAAGCAGAGGCGTCGCCAGATAGCGATCTGAAAGGTGGCGCCGCAACCTCCCGATCTGCGGGATGTCATCACGCTCTCGTCATTGACGGACACCTGCTGGCCCCGCATCAAGCCGCAGTGCTCTGCTGGACGTCACATCTTCAGAAGTTGCCCCAATTCAATGCGCTCCGGCACGACGGAGACGCCGAGGGGAGCTCGTCAGAGCCAATGGTCTGACGCATATTGCCCGCCTTTATGCCAGGGCAGTCGGCGTGGATGAGGCCGACGTCTGCCTCAATCCGATGCCGCTGTCACACCGCTGGATGCGGACTGGCCACCTTGGGCGCCTTGCAAGCGGCGCATGCCATGTGCTGGCGTTCGATCCCGCGGCGATCCTTGGTCTGATGGAGCAGTGAAGCGCAACAATGATGCTCTTGCTTGCCTACGATGCTCGGCCGGTTGTTGGACCGTCCCGATCTGACGCATAGAGACGTGCGCTCGTTGGACTGCCCCCGCCACACACGGAAGTGAAAATCATTGATTTGGATGACGGCTGGACAGTCCCCATTGATGTCACTGGGCATCCGTCTTCTATGACGAGTTCGGTGCCGGCCCGCCGGTGCTGCTTTTGCACGGCGGGTTTGCGAATTCAAGCTACCGTGCCCTGCAAGCGCGGGCGCTCGTGCATTCGTCGTATCGGGTCATTCTCGTCGACAGCCGCGGCCATGGGCGCAGCACTAGGCATGACCGTGGCTTCAGCTATGATCTCGTGGCGGACGCAGGTGCCCGTCTAGGTGGTGGACGGCGAATAATATGGGGGCATCAAGCGATAGCATACAGAGCACATTGCGGAAGCAATTCCTGGTGCCTATTTGCTGATATTGCCGAAGGTCAGCCATTTCGCGTTCACGCAGGCTCCAGGCACGTCCATTGACGCGCTAGAGAGGTTCTTGGCGACGGAAGGTGTGCGTGTTGGGATCAGGGACCGCCGCTACGTGGGTAGGAACTCTGTGCGGCGTGAGACGAGTAGTATTGTCGAGTGATAGATGGTGGAAAGTTCAACGCGGCAAGTCGACCGGCTGAAATTCGGCCCATATCGTCTCTGGCCCGATGAGCGGCGTCTGTGGCGCGGTGCGGACGAGGTCAAGCTCGTTGGACGCGCTTTCGACCTTTTGGTCGCCCTCGTGAAAAATGCCGGCGCTGTCATGGGCCATCGCGACCTGATGGCTTTGGCATGGCCGAACGTCTTTGTCGATGAGAGCAATCTGCGCGTGCATGTCGCTGCGCTGCGCAGCCTTTTCGCGCAGCACGACAACGAAGAGTCCTATATCACTACTGTACCACGGCGGGGATACAGCTTCGTGGCGCGTGTGGAACCGGACGAGAGTCCAAGCGTGGACAAGTCGAGGTCGCCCGCTGAGAAGATGCCGAGCTTTGCCGACACGTTCCCGGCACGGCTTCACCGCATGGTCGGTCGAACGGTGGAGATGTCCGCGATCCTGGATATGCTTCGATCTGGCCGCTTGGTCAGCATCGTTGGGGCGGGCGGCATCGGGAAGACGGTTCTCGCCATAGCCGTCGCACACCGCCTCATGGGCGAATTCGACCGCGCGATCGCGTTCGTCGATCTCAGTACGGCGACATGCGCCGAGCATGTCGAGCTCAGCATCGCCGAAGCGCTTCGACTGGCGCCCACGTCCGACGACGTTCTCGGCGAGATTCTGGCGAGCATCCGGCATATGCGGGCGCTGATCGTCCTGGATAATTGCGAGCATCTCATTGCGTCAGCATCCTCCGCTGTCGAGCGGTTGATGGAAGGGGCTCCCGAATTGCGCATTCTTGCGACAAGCCGGGAGACCCTTCGCGCAGACGGTGAAGCAGTGTATCGCTTGAGCGGGCTGGCTCATCCTCCATGCAAGCAGGAGATGACAGCCGCGAGCGCGATGGAATGGCCTGCCGTTCGGCTGTTTTTGGATCGGGTCGCCGCGAGTGGCTATCAGCGTGAGATCACCGACATAGAGGTGTCCACCATAGCGTCGATCTGCCGTCGTCTCGAGGGCGTACCCCTTGCCATCGAGCTCGCCGCCGGCCGAGTGGCCAGTCATGGTGTCGAAGGAACAGGCCAACTTTTCGATCATCGATTTGGCTTGATGTGGCGCGGTCGTCGTAATGCAGCTCGCCGGCACCAAACGATGAACGCGGTATTGGATTGGAGCTATGATCTGCTCCGCGAGCGAGATCAACTAATATTGACGCGCTTATCCATCTTCGTCGGACCGTTCACCGTGACCGCCGCTGAAGATGTCGCCGGCGAAGATGGAATCCGCCGAGATGATGTTGCCGATGCCCTCGTGAGCCTGGCCGAAAAATCGCTTATCCGAGAGGACATGGTGAAGGGAGGACTTCACTATCGTCTGTTCGGTCTGACGAGGGCGTACGCGTTCGCACGGCTTGAGCGGAGCGGTAATTACGACTCGGTTGCCCGTCGTCATGCAGCCTACGTCGCGAAGTGGATCACTGCGCTGCAAGGACCGACGGGGAGCAGGGAGGCAGTTGCTGAAGAGGACATTGTCGGCCTGATCGCGAATCTGCGTTTAGCTCTAAGCTGGAGCTTTTCGCGGTCGCCCGACCGGGAAGGGGCACCTGACCTGGTGGCCAAGGCCGTTCCACTGCTCTTGAGGCGGTCACTCCTGAGAGAGTGTGGCCTGTGGTGCGAGCGGGCCCTTGCCGTTCTTGATGGATTGGGGGGCAGCGCCGAAACAGAGCTGACATTGTGGGAGGGACTTGGTGCCTCGAACATGTTCATGCGCGGCAACTCGCAGCAAATCCAGCATTTGATCGAGCGCGGACTCACAATTGCGCGGCAATTGAAGGCGAGCGAGCAGGAATTGCGTTTGTTGTCGGCCATGCACATCTTCAAGGCCCGGATCGGCGATGTTCACGGCATACATGAAATCTCATGTCGAGCGTCGAAATTGGCGGCGTCGACATCGCGGGATGATCTGTCTGCAATGACCAAATGGATGAAGGCGACCGCCTACCACCTCAGCGGTAATCAGGCGAGGGCACAGAGCTGTTGTGAATCTGCTCTCAAATGTTCGTTGAGTGTCCCGGTATCACGCTTCAACGCATTTGGCTATGATCAACGCATCCGCGGTCTCATCGTTTTGGTGCGGACATTGTGGCTCCGCGGCTTTTGGGATCAGGCGTCCCGCCTGTCTCACGAGGTTATACGCGAGGCCGTCGATCGACAGCAGCCGGTTGCAGTGTGCATCGCGAACATCTATACGGCAACCACCGCCATCTGGTCGCATGATCTTGACACTGCGGCGCGACGCGTCGATGGGGTTATCGCTTGTGCAGAGGAGAACTCCTTGGAACCTTACCTCGCGGTAGGGGTCGGGATGCGCGGGCAAATCGCGGCCTTGAGGGGCAACCTCGATCTGGGCATCGAGGAGTTGACCGCGGCGATGTCGGTGCTGCAGACCGAAAGGCACGAGGTGCTCAACACGCAATTCTCGTGCAGCCTTGCCGAAGCCATGGCTGCCGGGGGAGAGCATGACGAGGCTCTGAGAGTGCTCAACGAAGCTTTGAAGCGGGCCAAGCGCAACGGAGAGCTCTATCTTCTTCCGGAGATGCGTCGCGCGCGTGGCGATATCGTCAGCAGAGCCGGGGAGCCATATCAACAGATCGCTGAGCATCATCTTCGCCACGCCATGATCGAAGCACGGCGCCAGGACGCCAAGGGCTGGGAATTGCGTGCAGCCGTCTCTCTTGGCCGCTTCCTGCTCGCGCAGGGACGCGCGCACGAGGCGGCTGTCGTCGTCGGCGAGGCGGTGGCCGGCTTTGACGAAGGGGCTGGTGAGCCGATCATGGGAGCGGCTCGTTGTCTTATCTCCGGGGCCCGCCAGTGGGACACGTCTGGCTCGCCGGCCCAATTAAGCAATCCTATCGGCCGGCCGCGAAGCTGTTTGACCTAACCAGCCCTGATTCCATGGGCGCGGCCTGAGGTGGCCCGGAAGGCGAAGATGACCCAAAAACGCTCGACTTCGTCAGCGTCATGCCCTGTTGAACGAAGAAGGTCGGCAGCCACGTCACGAAGCCGAAGATCAGGGTATTGATCACGATCAGAACGATCGACCCGAGGATCAGGCAGGGCAGCTGGACCGGCCCGAACAATTCCGCCGCGCCGAAGCTCTTGACTGCGGCCGTGGGCGGCAATGGTGGCAAGGCGGACGCACCACACTCCTTCTCGATTTCGGTGACGATGGTCCTCCGCCTCATGCCGGCTCCGATAAGCCGGAATATTTGCTTCTGGAACGCTGAGATCGGCAAGCGGTCGAGCCTGGCGCCCGACTGAACCGACATCATCGCCGAGGCTGCCGTCAAAGGCGCCGTATCTGCCACCACGCTCATCATTTCCCCCTGCTTTATTTTCTGGCTTGGTCGATCCATTCCACGATCTGTTCCGGTGAGACCGGATGCATCGTGACGAATGGCGCCTCTGGCCCTAGCGCATCCTGGATGGCGGAGATTACGCAGGCCGCCGCGGGTATCGTGCCGCCCTCGCCGGCGCCCTTGGCTCCGATCGGGTTGCGCGGCGACGGCGTCTCGATGTGATGGATCTCAATATCCGGCATCTCGGCAGCGCCTGGCAGCAGGTAATCTGCATAGGTCGCGGTCAACGGCTGCCCCGCCTCGTCGTGCCGCATATGCTCGAACAAGGCGTTGCCGATGCCGTGCACGACCCCGCCCCTGATCTGGCCATCGACGATCAGCGGATTGATCAATCTTCCGCAATCATGCGCGACCACGTAGCGGGTGATCCGGGTATCACCGGTTTCAGGATCGATTTCGACTTCGCAGGCCTGAGACCCGTAGGCGAAGGCGAGCTGGTTCGCGTCGAAATAGCCGGTTGCGGCCAGGTCCGGCTCGACGCCGGCAGGGATCGGCACGCCGGCTGAGCCGGACAGAACCCGTGCAATGGTCGATAACGGCACGTTCATGTCGGGCACGCCGACGACGCGAACCTGCCCGTTCTCGATCTCCAGATCGTGCTCGCCCGCCTCGAGCATATGGGCGGCAACCTTGATCGCCTTGTCGCGCACCTTGCGCGCAGCGATCTCGACCGAAGACCCCGCGGTGACGGCCACGCGGCTCGCAATCGTGGAGATCCCGAGCGGAAAGATGCGGCTGTCGGCGGCCTTGACGGTCACCTGGGACAGATCGACCCCAAGCGCATCGGCGGCGATCTGGGCCAACGTCGTCGCATGCCCCTGGCCCTGGCTCGCAGCGCCCGTCGCGACCACCACCTTGCCGGCCGGCGTGACGCGGACCGAGGCGCCCTCGAACGGCCCAAGCCCGGTGTCCTCGACGCAAGACGCGAAGCCGAGGCCGAGCAGACGGCCTCGAGTTGCAGCTTCGGCGCGGCGCTCCTCGAAGCTGGCGGCATCGATCTTGTCGACCACGAGCGACAGCGCCCTTGCGTAATCTCCGCTATCATATGCGACCGGTGAGCCGTCGCGCATCTTACCGCCCGTGACATACGGCATCTGTTCGGCGCGGACAAAACTGCGGCGGCGTACCTCCTCGCGCGGCAGATTCAGACGTCGGGCAATGGTATCGGCGAGGCGCTCCAGCACGAAGGCGGCGTTGGGTCGGCCGGCGCCCCGCACCGGCGATGTCGGCACCAGATTGGTCAGCACGACGTCGATCGACAAATCGAACGCGGCAAGGGCGTAAGGGCCCGGAAAGGACGCCAGCGCCGTGGTCGGCAGAATGAGACCATAAGGCGCATAGGCGCCGTTGTCGTGAATGCAGCGGCCGCGCACGCCCAACATGCGGCCGGCCGCATCGCAGGCGACCTCCAGCGACCAGAACTGGTCGCGCTGCTGCGTTGTTGCAAGGAAGTGCTCTTGTCGGTCTTCGATCCACTTGACCGGATGGCCGCAGGCGAGCGCGGCAAGTGCGACGGCGAATTCTTCCGGGTACACGTTGGCCTTGGGCCCAAACCCGCCGCCGACGTCCGGCGCCGTGACGCGAATATCGGCTTCATCGTGGCCGAGATACGTCGCTAGATGCCGCCGCACCATGTAAGGCGACTGCGACGAGGTCCAGAGCGACAGTTCGCCTGATCGCGGCTCCGGCGCCGCGACGACGCCGCGACATTCCATCGCGTGGCAGCCCCCGCGATGGATTTCGAACGTCTCGCTGAACCGATGCGCCGCGGCGGCGAAGACCGCGTCGACATTGCCATGGGACCCGCGCAGCGTGGCGATCACGTTGCTGTCCCGGCCCGAATGGGCCCGCGGCGCGCCGTCCGCGATGCCTTGGCGTGCGTTTGCGACCACTGGAAGATGCTCGATGTCGAGTTCGATCGCCGCCAGCGCGTCCTCGGCCTCGGCGCGACTGTCGGCGAGAACCATCGCGATCGCCTCGCCCACGTAGCAAACCTCGTCGCTCGCAAGCGGGCTGCAGGTGATCGGGGTCTTCAACAGCGGATGAGGCGCCATCGCCGGCATCGGCCCTGCGCCGAACCCGGCCAGATCGGCCATCGCATAGACCGCGCGCACGCCCGGCATCGACAGGGCTGCTGTCGAATCAAGATGTCGGATGCGGCCGTGAGCGACCGACGATCGCAGGAAGACGGCATGAAGCATGCCAGGCAGGACGATGTCGTCGACATAGGTCCCCCTGCCCGCGAGAAGGCGGGGATCTTCGAGGCGCGGAACGGCGGCACCGAAATAGCGCGTGCTCATCGCGTCCCCCTGCGCGCTTTGGCTGCATCCAGCGCCGCATCGACGATGGCCTGATAGCCGGTGCAGCGACAGAGATTGCCCGACAGCACGTCCCTGACCTGCTCGCGCGTCGGCGAAGCTTCGACGCGCAGAAGAGCCTCGATCGTCATCAACATGCCCGGCGTGCAGAAGCCGCATTGCAGCGCGTGACGATCACGGAAGGCCTGCTGGAGTTCCGAGAGCGCCTCCGGCGTTCCCAGACTCTCGACTGTCTCCACTTCCGCCCCATCGGCTTGAACGGCGAGCATCAGGCAGGCGCGCGCGGGCCGTCCATCCACGATGATCGTGCAGGCGCCGCACACCCCATGTTCGCAGCCGACATGCGTACCGGTCAGCCCGATGGCCTGACGCACGAAATCGGCAAGGTTGACGCGGGCCTCGACCTCGGCCTCGACGGCTTGACCGTTGACGGTCAGACTGATTTTCCGGGCGCTCATACCGCTTCCCTCGCGAGGCGGACGGCCTCGGTGAGCGCGCGCCGGGTCACGACGCCGGCAAGGCGTCGCCGATAAGCGGCGGAGACATGCACGTCGGCCATCGCATCGAGCGCGCTCGCCTGGGCGGCGGCTTCGGCCAGCAGCGTCTCGCTGAATGTCTGGCCCACCAGCATCTGCTCGGCTTCAGCCAGCCGGACCGGCGCAGGCTCCACGCCGAACACGACGATCGCGGCCCGCCGGATGCGAGCATCTTTAGCAAATTCGAGCAACGCGCCCGCGCCGGCGATGGCGAAATCGCCGCGCCTGCGCGCATATTCGCTGAAACCGTAGCCGTGCCCGGCCGGCCAGCGGCGCAACCTTATCGACTGCAGATATTCCCGCTCTTCGAGCGCCGACTCGAGATAACCCTTGAACCAGTCGCCGACCTTCACGACGCGTGCGCCGTTTGGACCCGCGACGTCGAACTCGGCATCGAACAGCGCGCACAAGGCCGGCAATTCCGCCGCTGGATCCAGATGGCAGCAGCTTCCTCCGATCGTGCCGCGTGAACGGGTCTGGAAGTGACCGACATGAGCCAGCGCCTCGCGAATGATCGGCGCCGATGCGGCGAGGTCCGCGGATGCCTGCAGATCGCACTGCCGCGTCATGGCCCCAAGCACAACGTCGTCCGCGGAAAGGCGGATGCCGGCAAGATCCGGAATGCGGTTGATGTCGATCAGGTGGTCGGGTGCGACCACACGGAAATTCAACATCGGCACCAGCGACTGGCCACCCGCCAAAAGCTTGGCGTTCTCGAGCTCTGCGAGCAAGCCGATCAGATCATCGCGGCTGCGCGGATCGTGATAGGCAAAGGGGGGCGCCTTCATCGCTGGCTCCTTACGGCACGATAGGCGAGCGCGCCGATAACACGCGCTCGCGCGCACGGCCGGCGTGGCGCGTGAAAATGCGCCCCGCACGCCTTCCGTCGCACTCCTGCAGCGCTGTGATGATCTCGCAGTGCTCGGCGATCAGCGCTTCCTGCCGGTGGCCTGCCTCGCTGCTGCTGATGCTTACAATGCAAGCCATCGAATATTTCCTGTCCTGACACGGCAGCGTCGCCGGCCTAAGCCGGCATTTGCGAGCGATACCAATCTAATATCTCGGCCCCGGTCCACATCACGACACCGTCGCGGCCGAGAATGTAGTCGTAGAGCATCTCGAGATATTTTATCCGGTGCGGCACACCCGTCAAATATGGGTGGATGGAAATGGCCATGACGCGCGGCGCCTTGGCGCCATCGAGATAGAGCCGGTCGAATTGATCCCGGCCGCGACGCAGGATTTCGTCCGAGGGCTGCTGCTGTACCGCGCTGATGACGACGTCATTGATTTCGACCGTGTAGGGAACGGAGATGATGTCGCCGTGGCGCGTCTTCAGCGGGATCGGCTGCTCGTCCAGCACCCAATCCGCGACATATTCGATGCCGGCTTCAGCCAGCAGGTCCAGCGTCTCGTCCGTCTCTGTGAGGCCCGGGCTTTCCCAGCCGCGGGGCGGCCTGCCGGTGAATTTCGTGATCGCAGCGATCGTGTCGGCGATCGCCGACTTCTGGTCCTCGACCTTGTGCATCGGCTTCTGCACGAAGCCGTGCCCCATGAAATCCCATCCCGCGTCCCGCGCCGCCTCGCATGCTTCGCGATAGAGCTCACAGACGGAACCGTTGAGCGCGAAGGTCGCCTTCAAATTCCGGCTGCCAAGCACGTCCAGAAAACGCCAGAAACCGACGCGCATGCCGTATTCGTGCCAGGCCCAGTTGGGAACGTCAGGCAGCAGCGGCTGTCCCATCGGTGGCGGCAGCACAGCGCGCGGCATCGCACCGTTAGGACTCCAGTTCTCCACATTGACGATGGTCCACACCGCCACCCGCGCATCGTTTGGGAGCTTGAGCGACGGTCTACGGTGGATCGGGCTGTAGGACAGCCGGTTGCGGAGACTGTTGCCGACGGGCTCGGACATCTCTTACTCCTTTTCATTCAACCTTCGCACAGTAGCTTCAGCGCTGTGCCGCAGCAGATGCATTGACGCTCCAGCGGCGTGATCGCCGGCACCGCCTCGATCGTCGCACCGGGATCGGCGTCGGCCATATCGAAGGGGGCGTCGGTTCCGATGCAGACGTGATCGGCGCCGACAAGATCGATCAGGTAACGCAGCGCCTTCGGTTCGAAAACCAGGCTGTCGAAATAGATCCGCTTGAGCAAGTCCTTGGGCGAGGATTTGCTGATGCCGTTGGCTTCGCTGCGGACCGCGTGTCCGTGCACGAGCCGGCCGATCTGGTACGGCGCAAAGCCGCCGCCATGCGCCAGGACGAGCTTCAGGTCGGGCAGTTCGTCGAGCCGGCCGGAGAACATGAGATTGGCCAGCATCACCGTCGTGTCCAGCGGATTGCCAATGAGATTGGTGAGATAATAGTTTTCGAGCCCGCTCTTCGCGCCGACATAGTAAGGATGCGCAAAGACAAAGACGTTGAGCTCGCTGGCGCGGCGCAGCAGCGGACGGAAACGCTCCTCGGCGAGCTGCGCACCCTCGATCGAAGTGCCGATCTCCACGGCCTTGAAGCCGTAGGCGCGAACGACGCGCTCGAGTTCGGCGACGGCGGCATCCGGATGCTGCATCGGCACGGTCGCCATGCCGCGCAATCGGGCGGGCTTGGCGCCGACCATGTCCGCCACGCCGTCATTGACGAGGCCGGCGACTTCGAGCGCGAGATCGGCATCGGCCCAATAATAGAACATCGGCGGCGCCGGCGAGATCACGGAGATGTCGATGCCCTTGCGGTCCATGGCGGCGAGCTTGGCGTCCGTCTGGCGAAATTCCTCGAACAAGGGATAGACGTAGCCCTGGTCATGAATGATCTTGCGCGCAGGCCCCCCGCCTTCGACACGCGCACGGAAGCGCTTGGGATCGGCGGCGATGGCGCTGACGATGCGATCCGGAATGACGTGGCTGTGGATATCGATCTTCATGCAGTCGGGTCTCAGTGCACGCCGAGGAAGCGTATGAGTGATTGTGGATTATCGACCAGGGCCGACGCATCCGCCTCGTGGACGATCTTGCCGGTCTCGATGACATAGACGCGGTCTGCGACCGCAAGTGCGCTGTAGAGGTTCTGTTCGACCAGCAGGATCGCCAGGCCCGCCTCCTTCAGCCGCGCGATGATGCCTTCCAGATGCTGGACCATGACGGGCGCCAGTCCTTCCGAGGGTTCGTCCATCAGGATGAGCTCAGGGTCGATCATCAGCGCGCGCGCCACGGCGAGCATCTGCCGCTCGCCGCCCGAGAGCTGGTTGCCGCGGTGCTGACGCCGCTCGGCCAGCCGCGGGAACAGCTCCATGACGCGATCGACGGTCCAGCCGTCGCGAGCGCGGACGGATTTGATCATGGTGAGATGTTCGGTAACAGTGAGCGAGGGGAACAGCCGCCGCCCTTGCGGCACAAGCGCGATCTTGCGCCCGGCGATCTCGTGCGACGTCATCCCGGTGAGGACTTCGCCCTTCCACGCCACACTGCCCCGGCGCACCTGGGGCGCCGACAAGCCCATCACCGAGCGGATCAGGCTGGTCTTGCCCATGCCGTTGCGGCCAAGCAGCGCGACCACCTCGCGGTCGCGCACCGTGAGCGAGGCCCCCTGCACCACATGGGCCTCGCCATAGAAACTGTGAAGATCGCGGATCTCAAGCATGACGGTGTGCCTTGCCGAGATAGACGTCCTGGATGTCAGCGTTGCCGCGGATCTCTGCCGGCGCCCCCTCGGCCAGGAACCGACCGTTGTTGAGACAGGTTACCCAGTCCACCAGGGAGAGCACCAGGTCCATATCGTGCTCGATCAGGACGATGGTGATCTCCGCCGGCAGACTGCGGATGACGTCGGCGACGATGACGCGCTCGGCCGGCGAAAGGCCGGCGGCGGGCTCGTCGAGCAGCAGCAGCCGGGGATTCGGCGCCAGCGCCATCGCCATCTCGAGCTGTCGCTGCTCGCCATACGACAATTCGCTCACCAGCGATCTTGCACGTGCACCGAGCCGTGACAAACCGAGGGCGCGGTCGGCCTGGCCGCGTTCGGCATCGGTCAGCCCGCCCGAACCAAGCAGCGAAAATTTGCGCGGCGTCAGGCCGCAAAGCGCGAGCTGCATGTTCTGCTCGACCGTCAGGCTCGGAAACAGGTTGGTGATCTGGAAGGTGCGGCTGATGCCGCAAGCGGCTCGGCGGTGAGGCGGCATCCTCGTGATGTCGCGGCCATCGAATTCGACCCGGCCGGACGTCGGCGGTACCACGCCCGTGATGGCGTTGAACAGCGTGGTCTTGCCGGCACCATTGGGGCCGATGATGGCTCGTCGCTCGCCACGCCTGACCCGCAGGGTCACGTCGTCAACCGCCTTCAACGCGTAGAAGGAGACGCCGACGTGATCAAGCTTGAGGATGGTGTCCGGCACGCGCATTCTCATCAATTGGCAGAACGTGGCGGCCAGCTAGCCGCCGCCTCGATGGTCTCAGGTCTTCTTGATGCCCTGGAAATCCCGCGAATAGGGCGGCTGCTTCATGTAGGTCGCGGGGTCGTACTTCCAGAACTGCGACACCTGCGGATAGCCCCCGATCGGGACATTCCAGAATTTTCCGTCCTTGTTCTTCATGGTCTTGCGGATGACGACGTCGTAGACGGGATTGCCGTAATCATCGAAGCGAACCGGCTTGCCGAGCGGGCTGTCCGGAAGGTCGGTCTTGAGCACGGTGTCGAGGAAGACATCGCGGTCTTCGACCTTGCCGTTGATCGCGTTGATCGCCTTGGCCACCCACATCGCGCCGACATAGTGCGAGAAGGCGTAGAGCGAGGGGATCTTGCTGAACTTGTCCGAATAGGTCTTGACGAACGCCTGGGTGGCCGGCAGATCGGCGCCCTCGGCAAAATGGGCGGAGGTGACGATCCCCTCGCACTCGGCGCCCATCGTCCTGATGACGGACTGGTCGGTCGCGTTCTGCGATCCCAGCAGGGGTATCTGATCCTTCAGACCGAAGCTCGCATATTGCTGGATCAAGCGCGTGGCGTCTGCGCCGGTCTGCATCGCGAACACGACGTCAGCCTTCACACCCGCCACCTGACCAAGATAGGGGCTGAAATCGGACGTGTTCAGCGGATGCCAGAACTGGCCGACCACAGTGCCGCCGCCTTCCGTGAACGTCTGGGCGAAGCCGCCGCACTGCTCGTGGCCGAAGGTGTAATCCTGCGAGATCATCGCGACCCGGCGGTAACCCTGCTTCAGCGCCCAGTCCGCAAGAGGCCGCGAGAACTGGCTGGCACTGTAACCGCCGGCGCGGATCACGTTCTTGATCCTGGTGCGCTGGGTGAGATCGTCGGCCGCGATCACCGGAATGAAGTACGGCGTCCCGTTGCCCTTGACGTAATTGGCAACGGCAAGGCCGGTGTTGGCCAGAAGATTGCCGAAGAGCATGTCCACCTTGGCCTGCTCGACAAGGCGTCGCGCCTTCTGCAGCGCCGTGTCCGGATTGGAGGCGTCGTCTTCGACGATGATCTCCACCTTGCGGCCGCCCGCCTGACTGCCTGCGCTCTCCCAGAACAGCGAAAAGCCGTCGATGATCTCGCGGCCGCCGGCCGCGACGACGCCGGTCTGCGGCGCCATCAGGCCGATACGGATCGGCGCCGCCTGGGCACGCGCCACGAAGGGGGCGGCTAGAGCACCGGTGCCGGCTGCGAGCGTAAGGCCGGTCGTTTTCAGGAAGCGTCTGCGGTCCATCGTCTAACCTCCGGAATGATTTGGTTTCGGGGAACGGGAACGCCGGCGTGCGAGCAGAAGGCGCGCACGGCCGACCACGCCTTCCGGCGCGAAGATCATGATGAGCACGAAGGCGATCCCAAGCACGCTCGGCCACCGCGCGGTGTAGGCGCTGACGGCGTTTTCCAGGACGATGATGGCGGCGGCTCCCACGAAGGAACCGAGCAACGTGCCGACGCCGCCGGTGATGGCCATCAGCAGAGCGGAGACCGACTGCGACAGCTGCACGGTCGAGGGACTGACGAAATTGTTGAACAGGACGTAGAGACCGCCGGCGACGCCTGCGAAGAATCCGGACAACACGAATGCCACAAACAGGTGGAGCGGAACGTTGTAGCCGAGGCTCCGCATACGACTCTCGGAGTCGCGGATTCCGCGCAAGGTCAGCCCGAACGGCGAGTGGACGAGCCTCCACATCAGCCAGGTCAGTGGCGCGACAATGATGAGCACGGCGTAATAGAAGCTGGCATGGTCTGCGATAAAGGCGGGACGACCGACACCGCGCAGCCCGTTTTCGCCGCCCGTGACCGCCGTCCAGCGCAAGCAGACGCCCCACACGATCATGCCGAGCGCCAGCGTCAGCAACAGGAAATAGACGCCTGACGTACGGATGGCCAACGCCGCGAACACGCCGGCAAGCGCCGTCGCCGCCAGAATGCCGAGGGCGATGCCGATCCAGATGTCGCCGCCAAGCGTCGAGCTCCAGTAGATCGCGACATAACTGGAGACGCCAAAAATAGCGCCATGACCGAGCGAGGTGCGTCCTGCGAATCCCGCGAGAATGTCAATCGACATCGCCAGGACGCTGAAGATCAGGACCTGCGTTACGACAGAGACCTGATAACTCGGCAAGACGGCAGGCAGGACGGCGAGGACCAGCAGCACCATCGCGATCCAGCCGACGGCGCGAGGCCGGCGGAGCAAAGGAGCCGGCGACGATACAGCCGGGGTGAGCGGAGCCGATCTCACGCTGCCCTCCCGAACAGGCCGAGCGGCCGGAACGCCAGCAGCAGCGCCATCGGTCCGAAAATGACGAAATAGGCGAGTTCTGGAAACATCACCTGCCCGATCGCGTTCAAAAGGCCCACCAGCAAGGCGCCGAGCGCAGCGCCCACGAGACTGCCGCGTCCGCCGATGATGACGACCGCGAGCGAGAACACCAGGATCTCAGCGTCGGCACTGGGGTAAAGAGTCAGGAAGGCACCTCCCACCACCCCGCCGAGGCCTGCCAGGGCCGCCCCGAGCATGAATGTACCGAGGAAAACCCGACGGATGTTGATGCCCATGGCTTCGACCATCTCGGGATCGTCGACACCTGCGCGGATCAGCGCGCCGAGCCGCGTCTTGTTGAGGAGCAGCCAGAGCGCGGCAAACACCAGCAGGCCGAGAACCAGAACGAAGATGCGATACTTCGGATACATCACGCCGCCGATCCACATGGCCCCTCTCAGGACCTCCGGGACCGGCACCGAAAACGTGTCTCCGCCCCAGATCACGAGCGAGATGTCGTTGAGAATGAAGGCGACTCCGAGCGTGAGCAGCACCTGACGCAATTCGACGCCGCGCACGAAGCTCAACAGGCCGCGGTCGAGCACCGCGCCCAGCGCTGCGACCAGCACCATCGCCGCCAACGCTCCCACCACGAAACTTCCGCTGGCCTTTGCCGCCGAATAGCCGGCGAGGCCTCCGACCAGATAGAGTGCTCCGTGAGCGAGATTGACGATGCGCAGCAAGCCGAAAATCAAGGTGAAGCCGGACGCGACGATGAAGATCAGCGCCGCGAAGGTCAGGCCGTTCAGGATCTGAAAGAGATTGATCCCCATCATGCCGGAGCGTGATCGTTCAGTGCGTTCGGACGTTGCGACAGGTACCAGTCGTAAATCTGCTCTCCGGTCCAGAACGTCGCATCAGGATGACGCTTGATATGCTCGATTGCGGCTGCGAAGTATTTGAGCCGGTGCGGCGCTCCCATGATGTAAGGATGAACCACCAGCGCCATGATACGGGATGAGGTCTTGGCATCGGCATAGATCTGGTCGAACTGGTCTATGGCACGATCCCGGTATTCCGACGCCTTGTGATGCTGGATCAGCATCATCGCCACGTCGTTGCACTCCTGGGTGTAGGGCACATTCACGATCGGCTTCGTGCGGGTCTTCAGGACCACGGGCTCATCGTCGAGCACCCAGTCGCAGACGTAGTCGAACCCTTCCTCCACCAGGATATCCGGCGTCTCCCAGGTCTCGGTCAGCCCGGGACCCAGCCAGCCGCGCGGTTTCTTGTTCGTAAAGGCGCGGATCGCGTCGCGCGTCTTGCGGATGTCCTCGCGCTCGTCCGGGACCTTCTGCATGTTCTTCTGGCCGAAGCCGTGACCGATGAATTCCCAGCCCCGGTCATGCGCCGCCTTCGCGATCGGCTCATACGTGCCGATCGCCTTGCCATTGATGGCGAGCGCAGCCTTGATAGCGAAGCGGTCCAGCACATCGAGCATGCGCCAGAATCCGACGCGATTGCCGTATTCGTGCCAAGCCCAGTTCGGGATATCGGGCATCGGCGCGCCACCGGCCGGCGGTGTCAGCACCGTTCGCGGCATCGTCTCTTTCGGGTCCCATTCCTCCACATTGACGATCACCCAGACGGCGACACGCGCAGCATCCGGAAGCACCAGCGGCGGCCGGTCCGCGATCGACGAATAGGCCAGACGGTCGGTGGGCAGCATGTTCACGTCTCGCGCGCTCCAATGGTGATGGCAATTCTGCCGACGCCCTCGACCGCTCCGGTGACCCGATCGCCGGGCAATAGAGGCCCGACACCCGCTGGGGTTCCCGTCATCACGAGGTCACCAGGCGCGAGGCGATAGGACGACGACAGGTTGGCGATGATCTCTGGCACGTTCCAGATCATCTGCGAAAGATCGCCGCGCTGCCGTTCGCGCCCGTTGACGTCGAGCGTAATGGCACCCCGCGCGGGATGCGCCACTTCAGCAACGCGATGAATGGCGCCGCAGGGGGCTGACGCGTCGAACGATTTCCCCCGTTCCCATGGCAGCATCTTCGCGCGCATCTCGCGCTGCCGGTCGCGGCGCGTGAGGTCGATGCCCACCGCGTAACCAAAAACGCTTTCCAGCGCGCTGCTGCGCGACAGTTTGCAGCCGCCGGCGCCGAGCGCAACCACGAGCTCGATCTCGAACTGAAAATCGTCCGTATCGGCCGGATAGGGCACGACCGCCCCGTCTTCAACGAGTGCATCCGCCGGCTTCTGGAAGAAGAAAGGCGGGTCGCGCTCGTCGCCTTCCTTCATTTCCCGGATATGCTCGACATAATTCCGGCCGACGCAATAGATCCGGCGCACCGGAAAGCGCTGCGACGACCCTGCGATTGGCAGTGAAGCCGCCGCGACGACGGGAACTGGAAGATCCGGAGCATACGCAGACGACGTCATCGCGGATTTCCTAAGCGGCGCTTCTGGCGACCGGGCCGAAGAGGCTGAGTTGCTGGATTTCACCGGCGTCGAGCACGAAACCAAACGCGGTGCGGATGCAAAGCAGGCCCGCCTCATGCAGCGCTGGACCGTCCATGGTCTCGACGCAATCCTTCACAACGATTACGGCATAGTCGCGCACATTGGCCGCAGTCGTCGTCGCGAGCACGCAGGAGTTGGTATTGACGCCCGTGATCAGCAGCGTATTGACGCCGTGCGCGCGCAGCGTGAAATCGAGATCGGTGCCGAGGAAGCAATCGTAGCGCTTCTTCGTGTCGACAACGAGGTCCCGTTCGCTGTCATAGAGGTCAGGGATGATCGCAACACCCGGCATCCCGCCGATATTGTGCCGCAGCACATTCTTGCGCGTCGCCTTAGGATCCTCAGCGCGCGTCCGCCAGAACGGATTGGAGGCGATTTCAACGACATCGCGATACTGCGTCAGCAGATGGATGACCGGGATCTTGGCGCTACGCGCCCAATCGAACAGGCGCTTGTTGGCCGCGATCACCCGCTGCGCAACCTCCGGCGATGTCGGCATGGTCGCGACGTCCATATCCAGATGACCGCGGTGCAAATCAATCGCGATGATCGCAGCCTTGGGTTGGTCGACGCCGAGATTCATGTGCCGCTTCCTTGGCATCCGGATTGTTGGGCAGGAGACAAACTCACCTGCACCAGTCTGCAATACATTCTGACGACGAGTCAAAGATAATGTATACATTTTCATGCTTGGATTTTGTGCGGAGCACGGTCAATCCATATTCAATCCGGCTCAAAAATACGCCAATATGCGCAAGACCACCTTCGCGCGTAACGACAGACGCCGCTTGAACGGCACCGACGTTTCGCTAGATTGTGTACAAATAAGTTTCGGACCCTTTTCGTATGGCCGCCCTGCCAGCCCCAGAAACGTCATCCTCCACCCGGTTCGAATCCGTGCTCGAGGCGGTTCGCGCTGCCATCCTTGCCGGCGAATTCGAACCGGGCGAACGCCTGCACGAAGTCAAGCTGACGACGCTGCTGGGCGTCTCGCGCACCCCCGTCCGCGCGGCGCTTCAGAAGCTCGCATCGGAGGGACTGCTCGATTACACGCCCAACCGCGGCTATACGCTGCGGGAATTCTCAATCGACGAAGTGATCAGCGCCTATGAAGTGCGAGCCGTACTGGAGGGCCTTGCGGCACGACTCAGCGCCGAGCGTGGGCTGAACGTCAGCGAGATAGGGACCTTACAACAGGCGCTACGGGACGGCGACGATTTGCTTCGCAATGGGCAGATCACCGACGAGCATCGATCCGAGTACAGCCGGATCAATGCGTATTTCCACGTCACGATCCATGCCTCCGCCGGCTCGCGACTCCTCAACGACATGGTCTATTTGTGTCAGCAGGTGCCGGTTTCGTCGCCACGCAATGTCGTCGCGTTTGAAGAAGGCGACGTTCGTCGCCGGCACGAGGATCACCATCGCATCTTCGAGGCGATCGTCGGGCGCGAGCCCTGGCGCGCCGAGATGCTGATGCGAGACCATGTCGCCAGTGTCAAGTCATCTCTGATAAGATCCCTCGCCTCTCCGGCTGCAGTTCAAGCAGCCACGAAGACGGCGCGGCGGCTCCGCCGCTAGAGCGTTTCACATTTTGATTGAAGCATAACCGGCGCTTGCGAAGTAGTTGGCGCATTCGCGAGGCTGGATGTCCTGGACGAGGTGACCGATATGGCGCCAGGTATCCTCGATGGTGCGCTTCTGAGCTTGCCGCATCCAATGTTTGATCTTGGAGAAGGCCTGTTCGATCGGGTTGAGGTCGGGCGAGTATGGCGGCAGGTACCAGAGCCTGGCGCCGGCAGCCTTGATCATCTGCCTGATGGCTTTCGACTTGTGGCTTCCGAGATTGTCGAGAATGACGATGTCCCCCTCGCGCAGGGTTGGCAGGAGAAGGTGCTTCACATAAGCGCGGAAGCATTCGCCGTTGATGGGGCCGTCGAAGACGCAGGGTGCTGTGAGTTGGTCATGGCGGAGTGCGCCGAGGAATGTGAGGGTACGCCAATGCCCGTGCGGGGCGAAGCCACGCAGGCGTGCCCCTTTGGGGCCCCAGCCTCGCAAAGGGGCCATGTTGGTCTTGATCCAGGTCTCATCGATGAAGACGAGCCGACCCGGATCAAGTCCGGCCTGCCAGGATCGCCAACGCTGGCGCCTACGAGAGACGTCGGCGCGAGCCTGTTCGAGGGCGAACAATGTTTTTTTTGAACCGCAGCCCTTCCCGGCGTAGGAACAGCCAGACCGCGTTGTGTGAAACCTTGACCCCACGGGCTGCCAGTTCCGCCTTCAGGCCATGCAGCGTCAGATGCGGCGTCTGAGTGATCCGTTCGACGATGAAGGCGCGATGCGGATCAAGCACAGGCTTGCGGTGACCCCCCATCTTGCCAGGCGCTACCGAACCGGTCGCTCGATAACGCTGTGACCACTTCACAACTGACGAGACCGCAACGCCAAACCGTTCCGCCACAGATCGGCAGCTCTCACCTTTGGCAACAGCGGATACCGCGCGCTTGCGCAAATCGTTGGAAATTGGTCGCACCATCGGATGCTGGCCTCCAGCCCAGCCAGCATCTTGAATCATATTCGCCCCAGATCCGGAATCCCTTCCGATTCAATAAATTCGTGAACCGCTCTAGCATCAGTATGGCGCCATCAGGTTCTGTTGTATGGGACGACGCGGAGCGCGCGACAGCTATCGAGCTATTGCTTTCGCTGAACCAAAGGGCACTCGCTATCTGCCAACGGCCGGAACGCGTCCTTGCCGGGTATTGTTGTAACGACTTTCATAAGATCCCACTCGCCCTTAGACTCGGAAGGATCTTTGGTCGCAAGAAGGTACATGTTCCTGATCACGCGCCCATCATCACGAATAGCTCCATCCTTCGTCATGAAATCGTTGATCGGCAGCTCTTTCATCTTCGCCATGACGGCCTTTGCATCCTTCGTGCCTGCCGCCTTCACAGACTTCAGGTAATGCATGGCGGCGCTGTACGTACCAGCCTGCACCTGGGTCGGCGGTTGCCCGTACTCTTTCCAGAAGCGCTTCGAAAACTCCCGCGTTTCGTCGTTCTGGTCCCAGTAAAAGGCCTCCACAAATTGAAGGTCCTTCGAGGCCTTGAGCCCCAGCGAGTGAATCTCGGTCACCTGCATCAAAAGGCCGACGATCTTCTGGCCGTTTTGCTGAATGCCGAACTCGGCGCCTTGTTTCAGAGCCGTAATTGTATCGTTGCCGGCATTGGCTAAACCGATGATCTGGGCATGCGAACTCTGGGCTTGCAGCAAGAACGAACTGAAGTCGGACGTATTGAGCGGATGCCTGACCGCACCAAGCACCGTACCACCCAGCGCCTTGACGAAACTCGCAGCGCTTGCCTCGAGCGCTTGTCCGAAGGCGTAATCGGCCGTGATGAAATACCAGCTCTTTCCGCCCTGGGCGACCACTGCGGCCGCCGCACCTTTGCCGAGCGCGTAGGTATCGTAGACCCAGTGAACGCCGGTCGGCGAGCAGGCCTTTCCAGTGAGTTCAGCGGTCGCGGGGGTCGTCGCGAGAGTGATCTTGGTCTTCTCGGCGGCAAGCTTTTGGACCGCGAGTGCCGCCGCAGAGCTGCCCATGCCAATTATCGCATCGACGCCTTCGACATCGAACCATTTTCGCGCGATATTCATGCCGATGTCGGCCTTATTCTGCAGGTCGGCCGACGTCATTTCGATAGGTTTGCCGAGAAGCGAACCACCAAAATCCTGGATCGCCATTCGGACGGCCAGCACGTTGCCCTGTCCCGAATTTTCCGCGTAGGGACCGCTCATATCGTCAAGCACCGCGAGCTTGACGGGGCCATTCGCGTCCTGCGCGGACAAGGCATCGCTCAAAGCGGCAAGGCACGCGAGTGCTGAAAGCACGGTGGTAGCAAGAGCAATCCGTCTAGCCATGAGGTTCCTTCCCGGAAGCACGAGCCTTTGCGGCTCTGATGATTTTCTTCTCAAGCAACTCGGCGATGACTTCGGTGTCCAACCCGACCTCCCTCAGGACTTCGACCGTGTGCTCGCCCAATGCCGGCGCGTGTCGAGAGACCTCCGGGGACGAGACAGACCACTCCGTCGGAATCGCGATATCCCTGACCGGTCCTTCCGATGGATGCTCGATCGTTCGGAAATAGTTGATGGCGAGCAGGTGCTCGTCGCTCAAGACATCCTCCAAAGAGTTCATGCGGGCCACGGGAATGTCAGCTTCGGTAAAAATGTCGATCCATTCCGCCGTCGTACGTGTTGCCAGCACGCCGGCCAGATACCCGTAGACTTCGTCGATGTGAGCGAGCCTCTCGCTTTGCGAGGAAAACCGCTTGTCGTTCTCGAAAATATCCGGCTGCCCGATTGCCGCGAAAAAACTCCGCCAGTGCTTGTCTGTGTAAACGAGCGTGCAGATATACCCGTCTCGCGTCCGGTGCGGACGACGGTTGTGCGCCAGGCTCCGCTGATAACCGACCCCACCGACTGGGGGCTCGAACATTGCACCGGCAAGATGTTCTCCGAGCACGATCGTCAGAAGGCTCTCGAACATCGGCACGTCGACACGCTGCCCTTCGCCGCTGAGGTCGCGATGGCGCAGAGCGGCCACTGCGGCAAAAGCAACCTGCAGGCCGACAATTCGATCGGCGAGGATCACCGGCGCATAGCGCGGCTCGGACGATCCCGCCTTCAGCGACAGCCATGGGATGCCGGACATTCCTTGGATCAGATCATCATAAGCGGGGCGCGCGCCATAGGGACCGCGCTGACTGAAGCCAAATGCTCCCACATAGACCAGCCGCGGATTGACTGCGCGAAGGTCCTCGTACCCCAGTCCCAGCCTCGCCATCGCCTGCGGTCGGATATTGTAGAGGAGAACGTCCGCTCGCTCGGCCAAGCGAAGCAGCAGCTCGCGTCCTTCCTTCGTCTTCAGGTCGACGACGATGGACCGCTTGCTGCGGTTTGTAGACATGAAGAGGTGGCCCATACCAGGGTTCTTCATGGGACCGGAGAGCCGCATCACATCGCCATCGGGCGACTCGACCTTGATGACGTCGGCGCCGTAGTCGCCCATCAACTGACAGGCATAAGGCCCCATTACGACCGTTGTCAGGTCGAGAACCCGAATGCCTTGGAGCGGACCGCCCATTCTAGGCCGCGCGCTCTCTCAGCATCTCACGCGCGATAACGAGTTGCTGGATTTGGCTGGTTCCTTCGTAGATGCGCAACAGGCGTGCGTCGCGGTAGAGCCGTTCGATCGGGTATTCCTTGATGTATCCGTACCCACCGTGGATCTGCATCACGCGATCGGCAATCCGGCCGAGCGCTTCTGTCGTAAAGTATTTGCAGCAGGCTGTTTCCTTGGTGACCGCCCTCCCCTCGTCGCGCAGGTGCGCGACACGTTCCACCATCGCTCGTGATGCCAGCGCCTCCGCCTGGCAGTCGGCGAGCATGCCCTGGATCAGCTGGAACTGCGCGATCGCGCTCCCGAACTGGACGCGTTGCGAGGCGTAGCGCACCCCCTCATCTATGATGCGCTCGCTCATGCCCGTCGCAACGGCGGACATGTGAAGGCGCGCATGATCCAGAGACTTCATGGCCGTCTTGAAGCCAACGCCTTCGCGGCCGCCCAGAAGAGCGGTCGCCGGAACGCGGCAGTCCTCGAAGATGACATCGGCGGTGTGCGCTCCGCGAAAGCCCATCTTCTTGTTGCGCGGCCCGATGGTGATGCCGGGCGTGTCTCGCTCGACGAGGAATGCGGAAATGCCCGACGCCCGCTGCTCCTTCGAGCCGGTACGCGCGAACACCGTGAAGATGCCCGCATGAGGCGAATTGGTTGTGAATCGCTTCGTGCCGTTGATGATATAGCTGTCGCCATCTCTCACAGCGCGCGTCGTCAGCGAAGCTGCATCCGATCCCGCGTCGGGCTCAGTGAGGCAGAAGGAGGCCACAAGGTCGCCCGCTGCTATACGCGGGAGATATTTTCCCCGCTGCTCCTCCGTACCATCGATGATGATACCGAGCGTACCGACACCGTTACTGGTGCCGAAATAGGAGCGGAATACAGGCGAGGCATAGCCAATCTCGCAGACGACGGCGACCTCCTCGTACATCGACAGACCAAGCCCGCCATACGGCTCGGGAATTGTCATTCCGAAATAACCGAATTGTTTGAGACGCGCGACGATATGATCGGGAATTTCGTCGTGTTCTTCGACCCATTCCTCTGCGGCAATGAGCTCCTCGCGGACGAAGCGCCGCGTCTGATCGACCATGGATCGCAACGTTTCCGCGTCAGCCATCGAGCTTTCCTCTTCTTCCCTGCGCCTTTTTCGCGGCATCGAGATAGTGTTGATGCAGTATCTTCAGGTGGCGCTCCATCTCGCTCACCGCGCGTTCCGCATCGCCGCCACGCATATGCTTCATGAAGCGCCTGCGCGACCGGATAACATCGACACCCATCACGGAGCCAAATTCGGCGATAAAGTCGCTGAGGATGCTCATCAATGACTTCATCATCATGATGAGGATGGGATTGCCCGTAAGCTCCGCGACCAGGATATGGAACTGGACGTTGGTCTGCGTCTTCAGCGCGAGGTTTCCAGCCAGCGTTTGACGTTCGGCCTCGTCGATATTCGCATCGAGCGCTGCAAAACCCGCTTCGTCGGCCCTCCCGAGAGCGGCCTTGATCACTGCCGATTCGATCGCCAGCCGGGCTTCGGTGAGTTGGGCGAGATCGATGCCCCCGACGGCCACCATGCCTCGCATGATTTTGGTGAGCGGCTGCGGACCGCTGGTTACAACAAAGGCGCCTCCTGCAGCACCTTTGCGCAGTTCAACCTGGCCAAGTGATTCCAGAGAACGCAAAGCCTCCCGCACGACATGGCGACTGACCGCGAAGGTCGACGCGAGATCCCTCTCGTTCGGCAGTTTCGCGCCGGGCGAGAACCGTCCTGACTGAATTTGCTCGCCGATCTGCCGAGAGACTTCCTCGAACAATCGGGCTGACTTGACCGTGGTGAAGTTCATCCCCGTCTATTACTCCAATGATTGGACCAAATCAAGCCTTCAGATTGCGGCTTCGGATGCGGTGAATTTGGCCGCCGTTTTGCAGGAGCAAGAGCGCCTTGGACGGCGCCGCGGTGCTTAACCAAATGGGATTGACATCCCGCGGATGAGGTCAGTGGCCGCCTAGCGCAGGCTGCATGCTCGACGGGGCCGTCGGTGACGCCAGCCGCTGAGAGCGATTCACGGTTGAGGCTTAGTTTCCAGGCAAGCTAGCTAGCTCAGCCCCGCGCTCGCCTGAGGGCCTTCACTCCCGCGCTTCGCAACATGCGAATTGGAGACTCCGCCCGCAGTCCGGCACGCTCTGGGCGATTTGCCGGTCACGCGCTTGAAGGCATTACTGAAGGCGCTTTCCGACGCATACCCGAGCGACCGAGCGATGATTGCGACCGGGGTCGCCTCCTCCCGCAAGGCACGTTCGGCAAGATGCATGCGCCATTCAGTGAGATAGGTCAGCGGCGCAATTCCAGCGACTGTTCTGAAGTGAAAAGCGAATGTGGTCCGGGACATGGCACAAGCGCTTGCCAGCTCTTCCAAGCGCCAGGCGCGGGCCGGCTCGCCATGCATCAGACGTAACGCTGGCGCGAGACGCGCGTCCCCCAGGGCCCGCAACCAGCCGGCTGGCATATGGGTTCCGGTCTTCAGGTGGGCACGAATGATCTGAATGAAGAGGAGCTGAGCCAGCTGCGCCACGGCAAGCTTCGCGCCGGGCAAAGCTGAGGCTCGCTCCTCGACCAGGCGCTCGAGCAGCCAGCGGAAGTTTATCGCCTGGGGTGATGCCGCCTGTATGTGAATCCACGGCGGCAACACATCCGCCAACAACCTGCCGCTCACCGGATCAAGCAGCACGTGACCGCCGATCTGGGCAAAGTCGCTGCCATCGCCGAGCCGGGCCATCGTCCCGCCGGCGCCGGAGAACAGATCCATGGCATCCGTCGGCGCCACATCCATATTGCCAGCCAGCATGAAGGAACGAGGCGCCGCCAAGAGTCCGACATCGCCGGTTTCAAATCGAATGGGATGCGACTCGCCATCGATGCTGACCCAGCAGCCGCCCTTGACGACTGCGAAAAACTTGATGGTTTTCGGCACCGGAAAGCGGATGGCCCATGGACCTCCGGCCGTGAAGCCGCCGGTCACCAACGTTTCAGCCCGTGTGAACCTGAGGATGTCTGAGAAAGGATCGTCGGACATTTTCGAACTATTACGCAAGTAATGCGGACTTTCAAGCATTCACAATCCGGCGGCGCGATCTCATTGTTCATCCAGCCAGCGGACCGAGCCGATCAGGCCCAGGCGCCCGAACGATCCGGAAGAGCGGGTATCCCAAGCCGTTGATGACGAAGCCCGCTAGGCGACTATCAGGAGAACGATATGAGTGAGGAGATGGTGCTTGTCACCGGAGGGACCGGATTCATCGCGCAGCATTGCATTCTGGCGCTGCTGGATGCCGGCTATCTCGTTCGGACCACGGTTCGATCGTTGGCGCGGGAAGCGGAAGTTCGTTCGAATCTCAAGGTTGGCGGTGTCGACGCCGAAGATCGCCTCTCGTTTGTCGCCGTTGACCTTACCGCCGACCGCGGTTGGACGGAGGCAGCCGACGGTTGTACCTACGTGCAGCATGGGGCTTCGCCAACACCATCGGGAAACCAGGTTCGTGAGGAGGATTGGGTCAAGCCCGCTGTCGAAGGCAATCTCAGGGTCTTGCGCGCAGCAAGGGATGCTGGCGTGAAGCGCGTCGTCCTGACCTCCGCCTTTGGCGCAATCGGCGTCGGACACAGACCGTTGAAGCGGCCATTCAACGAGCTGGATTGGAGCGACTTGAGCGGCGACGTGGCGCCGTACCAGCGATCGAAAACCCTGGCCGAACGAGCCGCGTGGGATTTCGTGGCCCGCGAGGGCGGCGGGCTCGAACTGTCGGCTGTCAACCCGACTACGGTTCTCGGGCCCGCACTCGGCTCCGACTACTCACACTCCATCCGGCTGATCAAGAACATGATGGATGGCCAGCCGGGATGCCCGAAGGTCAATACCTGCGTGGTCGACGTCCGGGACGTCGCTGATCTGCACTTGCGCGCAATGACCAGCAGCGCCGCCCGCGGTGAACGTTTTCTCGCGGCCGCGGGCGAGAGCATGTGGTTAGCCGAAATTGCGAAGGTGCTACGGCAATGCATGGGAGCGGCCGCCAGCAAGGTCTCGACGCGGGTTCTACCCAACTGGTTCATACGTCTGATTGCGATCGGGAACCCCGCGATGAGACAGATCGTACCCCACCTCGGGGTGAACATGAATGCAACGGCCGAAAAAGCGAGACAGTTGCTCGGTTGGGCCCCACGCTCAAGAGAGGAAGCGATCCTCGCGGCAGCCGAAAGCCTGGTAGGGCTCGGTCTGCTGAAGGCGCCTTGACTGGACGATGTAAGCTGCATCGCGCATTCGCACTATGGAGCCCGATTGCCTGAAAGCTTCTCACGACTTCCCGCGAAAAAATCCGCCGATCTTCGCGGCCTCGATCCCGGTTTCCACTATTTTGACGCGCCGCTTGGGGCAGTAAGAAGCTCGCCTAGATCAATGCTCAGACCTGCACTGGCTACGCTGATGACAGCTGTAGGGACCCCTGCTCTGTCTCGACAACCGCGGATCGAAGCCAGATCCTGCAACACCACGAAACCCAGGTGCTTCCCCTGATTTGTGAGTTTGAACAGCTACCTAGTCGCGAGCTATCCGGCCCCGACTGATAAGCTTTCGTCAGTTAGTCACCGGACCCAAGCTCGAAGCAAGAATAAAACTGAAAAGGGAGTGTAAACGGCGCTCGTTTTGCCGTTTGATCAAACCGCTAAGTGTTTAGTTTATTCGGTGGACGCACCAGGGCTCGAACCTGGGACCCGCTGATGAAGAGGCCGATGATTTGGCAGGAAAATCAACGCCCATTCCGACAACTGAACCATCTGACTTGCATTGACCATTCAATGGATACTTCCTTTGTCGGAATGAAGGGTCGCGTTGATCAGCCCCGCGAGGAAAGCGGAACCTGCATCTGCTCGACTAGTTGCACGAGTTTCAGGTGACGCTGGCGGCAAGCGCAGCGGCCTTGGGACGGAGTTCAGCGGCAATTTCAAACGAGCGCAGTCGGGCCTTATGGTCGTAGATCTGGGCCGTCAAAATGAGCTCATCCGCCCGGGTCTCGGCGATGATCCGGACCAGTCCGCTTTCCACGGTGCGGGGCTGCCCACGGTCGAATAAACCAGCGACTCCTTGACCATCGACCGCTCTGTGGGCGAGCTGCGCCAATCCATATCATCGACCGGCGGCGGCAGCGGTCCCGGTGAGCTCCGCCTTAAGCTGATGAACTGCTGCAACGATGTGAATAGATGCTGCGCCTCCGCATCGGTATCCGCCGCAAAGACATTGACACCTACCATGGCGTACGGCGCTTGCAGAAATTACGACGGCTGAAACCGGGAGCGGTATATGTTCAGGGCGTTGAACAGCTCTCCAGCCGCAAAGTGCGCCGCAAATGCAAATGGGAGCCCAAGCGTTGCGGCGAGTTGGTGTCGCGCGATGACTCTCATTGTCGGCGCTGTTGGCCGTGGTTTAAAAAAGACCGTTTGAAAAATCAGACGCTCAAACGGGTTTGCCCGCTAAGGTGCTGATTTGGTGGGCGCACCAGGGCTCGAACCTGGGACCCGCTGATTAAGAGTCAGCCCTGGATTGAGAACAATCAATGACTTACTGGTCGCCCACTGGGCTTATCCGACCGAAAACGGGCATTCGTCGCACAATTGCACGGCCTATCATCCCAAGGGGTCGCAACACTGTCCCTAGGGACTTATTGCCCACTTCGGGCGCCTATTGCTCTCGCGACCCAAGTCCGCAGAGGCGGTCGACGCAGACGGCTTGTCTTTCGCGGGGCGACCGCAATCCGGATTTGGCTCATGCCACCGAGCAGACTTGCTGAGGGCTGCGGAAGTCATACCGGATTGTCGCAGACAACAATCCAGTTAGAACCACGCAAATCACCCTCGCAAAGGAGGGAAATTCGGGGGGCGCTTCTCGATGAAAGCACTCATTCCTTCCTGCCATTCCGCACCTCCGATCAACATCGCCAGCGTCTCCAAGCCGATGTTCCTGGCGGATGCCAGATCGGTATCTCCACACATGCGTACGGCCATCTTTGATTGCGCGACAGCGCGTGCGCCAAGAAGCCGAAAGCGACGAGCCAAATCCATTGCTGCAGGCAGAAGTTCATCTTGAGGGTGCACACTGGTCAGAAGACCATGCATCAGCGCGTCCTGTGCAGTGATGTGACTGCCCAGCAGCACCCATTCCATGGCCTTGCCGCGTCCGACCAGACGATGAAGCTTCTGTACGCCGCCGGCGCCTGCGAGCGCTCCGATCCGCACCTCCGGCACGCCAATCTTGGTATCGTTGGCCATGAGCCGGAAATCGCAGGCCAAGGACATCTCGCAGCCGCCCCCCAGCGCGAAGCCGTTTATCGCCGCGATGACTGGCATCGGCACCGTCTCGATCCGGTCGAACAGCGTCGCGATCGGCTGCAAATACCGATCGCGTAGCGCGAAGCTGCTGCTTCCGATCCGCGCGTCTTCGCTGGTGAAATAGCGCAAATGTGCGCCAGCGCAGAACGCCCGGCCTTGCCCGGTGATGATAAGCGCCCGCGCGCCGCCGGCAACGCTCGCGGTCAGCGCTGCGTCGAGCTCCTCGAGCAGTTCGAGGCTGAGCGTGTTCATCTCGCGCTCGCGGGTCATTGTCGCGAGCGCGATATCGGGCTCGGGCCAGGACAACGTGACGGCCTTGCCGATGAACTCGGCTTTGTCGGCTGACATCAAGAACCACCTCTCTGTTTCATCGGCGACAAGACGATCCGTCCGCTCGAAAGCCCGGCCTCGACGACCCGATGCGCTGCCGCGGCATCATGCAGATGGCGGACCTGCTCCACAACCGGCCTGATCCGCCGCCTTGCAACAAGCTCGAGCGCATCGGCAAGCTGGCTGCGCGAGACACCCTTGGCACTTAGGATCGAGACGTTGCGCAGGAAGAGTTGCGCAGGATTGATCGTGATGAAATCGCCGGTCACCTGTCCGACCACTACCATACGCCCATCGTCCGCCATGCTACGCCGCACGGTTTTGAACACTGGGCTGCCGACATTGTCGATCGCGACGTCGACGCCCCGGCCATTGGTCAGCCGGCGGACCTCGGCAGAAAACTCACTACCCCTCTCGACCACGATCACTTCATCCGCACCGGCTTCGCGGATACGAGCGGCCTTGGCCTTGCTTGTCGTCACCGCGATCGTGAAGGCACCGGCCAGACGGCTGAGCTGCACACCGTGCAGGCCAAGTCCGCCGCCGGCACCGGTCACCAAGACGCAGTCCCCGGTCTGCACCCGGCCAACCTCCCGGACGGCATTGAGCTCAGTCCCGATCGTGCAAGCGACGATCGATGCTTCCTCCATGGAAACGGCCGGAGGGATTATCTGCACAGCATCCGCATCTACGCAGACCATTTCGGCGTAGCCCCCATTGAGCCCGGCATCACCGAGAAAGACGCGGTCGGGGCACGACGTCTCGTGCCCGCCGCGGCAATGCCTGCAACAGCCGCAGACGTGGCTATAGGTCGTGGTGGCGACGAGATCGCCGCACTGCAATCCGCCAACGCCCTGACCGAGCTTCTCGACCGTCCCGGCCACCTCGTGCCCGAGGATGACCGGCATGGCGACGCCGCGCCGATAGGTACCGTTACGTACCACGACATCATGGAAGCAGACGCCGCAGGCGGCGACTGCGATCCTGATCTCACCCGGACCGGGCTCGCGCGCGACTATTTCGGCGACGCGCAAGACGTCGGGTGGGCCGGTACGCTCGGCAATGACGGCAAGCATCGGATCAGTGCCTCAGTTCGCCGACAGCCAGCCCGAGATGATCTTCCACTTGCCGCCCTCCGCCTTCATGATCGCGCCCGAAAGCGCGCCAGCATGCTGGTCAGAAGCAAACGAGAGCGGCGCCATCAGGCCGGTATCGAAGTTCTTCATCCCCTCCAGCGCCGAGACAATCGAGGCTTCGTCCGTCTTGCCGCCGGTTCGCTTGAGAATTTCGGCGAACAGCTTGCCGGACTGGTAACCGTGCATGCTGTATGTGGTCGGTTTGCTGTTGGGCTTGTATTTCTGCTGCGCCGCCAGGAACGCCTTGACCGCAGGCTTGTCGGAATCGAGTGGCTCCATCACCGCGATCGCGATCGCGCCTTCGGCCAGTGGGCCGGCGAGCTGGAAGGTCTGGGGATCGCCGAGCGCGTTGTGACCACTGAACTGCGGCTTCCAGCCGAGGTTGTTGGCTTCGCGCATCACCAGCGCCGCATCCTTTGGAATGCCGAGGAAGACGACATGTTCGACACCCGCCCCCTTCGCCTGGGCAACGACACCGGAGAAGTTGGTGGTGCCGCGGTCGAAAGGCAGTTTCGTGAGCGGGACATTCGCGCTCTTGAACCGCTCCTCGAGACCGGCAACGGCATCTTGGCCGAAATCGTCGTTCTGGTAGATCGCGGCGACCTTGGTCTGCTTCAGCTCCTTGAGGATATAGTTGGCGAGGACCATCATCTGCACCCGCACCTCCGGCAGCGTCGTGAAGACATCACGGTTGAGCGGCGTAGTCAGCGCGTGGGCAAAGGCATACGGAAACAGCAACGGCGTCTTGCTTTCCATGACGAATGGCAGCAGCGCCGCCGACGGCGCGGTGCCGGTCACGGCGAGCAACGCGACCACCTTGTCCTGCTCGACCAGCTTTCGCGCGGAAGCGATGGTGCGCATCGGCTCGTAGCCGTCGTCCTCGGCGATGAACTGGAGCTTGCGCCCGTTCACCCCGCCCGCGTCGTTGACTTCGCCGAACGCGACTTCGACGCCGTCGCGAACGCTTTGCCCGAGCAGCGACAGGCCGCCCGAGAACGGACCGCTCATGCCGACCTTGACCAGTTCCTGCGCACTGGCAGGCAAGGCCATCATCGCGACAGCCGCCGCGCACGCCAGGCTCCTTCCCAATACTTTCCAGATCATGCTTCCTCTCCCATTCATGTTTTTGTTGATAGAACGCTCAGCGCTCGAGCTTGAGGCCAACAGCCTCGCGATCCCACAGGAATGCACGGTTCTGCTCGGCCCAAGTCTTCAGCTTGTATTTTTCGATCTTCTCACTCGCAGTCTTGGGCAAGGCGTCAATGAAATGCACGAAGCGCGGCACCATGAAATGCGCCATGTTGTGGTTGGCAAAGCGCACCAGCTCCTCCTCGCTGACCTTCGCGTTGTCGCGACGAACGACATAGATCATCACCTCGTCCTCGCTCAGTTCCGAGGTCACCGGCACGGCAGCGACCTCCAACACGGCGGGGTGCTTCGCCACGAGCATCTCCACCTCGTATGCCGAGATGTTCTCGCCACGGCGGCGGATGGCCTCCTTCTTGCGGTCGACAAAATACAGGTAGCCGTCGTCGTCGAGCCGGCCACGGTCGCCGGTGTGAAGCCAGAGATTGCGCATATCGCGCACCGTCGCCTCCGGCATCTTGTAATAGCCCGACATGACGATCCCCTGCTCGCAGGGGCGCACGCAGATCTCGCCGACCTCGCCCGTCGGCAGCGGATCGTCCTCATCGTTGACGATCAGGATCTCGGCGAGGCCGCGCGGCCGGCCAGCCGAGGCGCCTTTGGCTTCGGGATCATCGGGGCAGAACATCGTCACGGCGAAGGTTTCGGTCATCGCATAAAGCGAGGTCACCTGAACGCCAAAGCGATCGGAAACATCCCGATAGGATTCCCGTGACAGCGGCACGATCATGGCCTGGCGCACGCGATGATCGCGATCCCGCGGCGACGGCGGAGCGCGCAGCAGAATATTGGTCATGGCACCGAGCGAATTGAACTGGGTGGCGCCTGTCGCCCTGATCTCGTCCCAGAAAGTGCTCGCCGAGAAACGCGGCGAGATCGCCAGCGTGCAATCGGCCCAGAAAGCCGCGTAGCAGGAGTACCAGAGTGCGTTGCCGTGAAAGAGCGGCAGGCAGGTAAAGATTACGTCATCGCTGCGATAGCCGTAATTCCCTGCCAGCGAGCGGCCTACGCCATGTGCTTGTGAATGCGGGCTGATCACCCCCTTCGACGGGCCAGTGGTGCCGGAGGTGTACATGATGTATTGCGGGTCGCTCGCCTGCACCAATTCGGGATCCGGCTCGACGGGGGAAGAGTTCGCCAGCACCTTGATATCGACCAGCGGCTTGCCCAGGCTCGCGAGCTTCGCCCCGGCCCCACCATGGGTAACAAACGTCCGAATATCGTTCTCGACCGCCAGGGCTTCGGCCATGCGATCGGCCCATTCGCTCGCCACCACGACCATGGACGAATCCGATTGCGTGACGAAGTAGTGCAGGAGGTCGCCCCTCGCCGCGGTGTTGAGCGGCACCGATACCGCGCCAAGCTTGCCGAGTCCCCAAATTGTCCAGATGAACTCCGGACAGTTGGGCATCATGATCGCGACGTGATCTCCCTTGCGGACGCCAAGCTCAGCAAATCCGTTGGCGTAGCGATTGGAGATATCGTGTGCCTCGGCGTAGCTATACCTCTCATCGCCATGAATCAGCCAGGTGCGGCCGCCGATGCGTGCCGCCTTGTCAGCCAATAGTCGTCCAATGGTGCGCTGCTTGAGAGGATAATCATGCATCGTCAAATACCAAGGTAAGCGTCGACCAACTCGGTCGATCGTTCGAACTCGTCCCGCGGTCCTTCCATCACCACGCGGCCGTACTTGAGCACATAGAGATAGTCAGCGAATTTCATCGCGAGCCGTGCATTCTGCTCGACGACGAGCACCGTGATGCCGGCCCTGCGCACCTCGTCGAGCTTGGCGAAGACCTGCTTGACGATGATTGGCGCAAGCCCGAGGCTCAATTCGTCGGCCAACAGCACCTGCGGCGAGGCCATTAGCGCGCGGCCGATCGCCAGCATCTGTTGCTCCCCGCCGGACAGCGTGTAGCCGAACTGCCGCTCGCGCCGCGCTATCGGGGGGAACATCTGCATCACCTTGCCGTAGTCGCCGGTGAGATCCCGCCCCCGGCGCGCGTACGCGCCGATCATGAGGTTTTCCTTCACTGTCAGGTCCGGAAAGATGCCGCGGCCTTCGGGCACATGCGCTACGCCACGACGCACGATCTCCTCCGGGCTCAAGCCATCGATGGCGTTGCCGAGCAGAGCAATGCTGCCCGAAGACGCGCCGACGATTCCGCTGATCGCCCGCAGCAAGGTCGACTTACCCGCACCGTTGGCGCCAAGGATCGCGACGAGGCTGCCCGAGCTCACCTTGATCGAGACGTCGCGCAACGCTTCGACCGCGCCGTATCGGACGTTGAGATTGGTAATTTCTAGCATCAGGCGTCCTCGCCGAGATAGGAGGCCATCACCTTGGGGGCGCTGAGCACATCGGCCGGCGCGCCGTTGGCTATCAGCCGGCCCAAATCGAGCACGACAAGACGGTCGCAAAGACGCGAGACGAACGGCATGTTGTGCTCGACGACGAGAATACCGAGACCGAGTTCCTCCCGCAGGCGGAGCAGAAGATCGCGGAGCTTGGCGACCTCGGCGTCGTTCAGGCCGGCGATCGGCTCATCCAGCAACAGGAACCGGATATCCATCAACAGCGCGCGGCCGAGATCGACCAGCTTGCGGTGACCGTAGGGCAGATTGCGGATCGTGAGCTCCGCGCTATCGGACAGTCCGAGGCGACCAAGCACCTCCTCGACTCGCCGCGCCGCGTCGCGCTCGGCCTTCCACATGTTTGGCAGCTTCAGAAGCTCGCTGACGAGGCCATAGCCGAGCGAACGGTGGCAGGCGATCAGCAGATTTTCCTGCACCGAGAGATCGGCGACCAGCTCCGGATGCTGGAATACGCGGCCGATGCCGCAGCCGGCGACGCTGGCCGGCGGCAATTCCGAGAGCACCTTTTCATCGAGCCGCACCCGGCCCCGGCTCGGCCGTGTGATCCCGGAAACGCAATTCAGAAGCGTGCTTTTGCCGGCGCCGTTCGGCCCGATTAGGCCGACGATTGAGCCCGATTCCAGCTCAAAGGTGACGTCGCGTAGCGCGTGGATGCCACCGAAATCAACCGAGACTTCTTCGATCGAAAGGCGTGCCATCTCAGCTCCTCCGCCCAAGACGTCGCACCAACCCCCAGAGGCCCTGCGGCATCAGCACCATGACGACGACGAGCAGCAGGCCAAACACCAGGCCCGGCGCGTCCTTGATGCCGCGCAACAGCTCGGGAACGATGACGTAGAAAGCCGCGCCGACGATCGACCCGCCGATGGTGCCGAGCCCGCCGATTACGACCATGCTGAGGAAGGCGATGGAGAGACCTACGCTGAAATTCTCGGGGTGGATGTATCGGACCAGATAGGCGAACAGCCCGCCGGCAACCGCCGCATAGAATGCGCTGATGGCGAAGGCGATCACCTTGTAGCGCGCAGCGGGAATGCCGAGTGCGCCGGCCGCAATCTCGCTTTCCTTGATGATCAGGAGCGCGCGTCCGGTACGGCCGCGGCTGACATTCCATGCGCCCCAAATACCAAGCGTCACGACCGCCAACGTCAGGTAATACAGACCCATCGCGCGCAGCTCATACCCGGCGATCACTGGCGGACTGAGCGCGAGACCGCCGCCGCCGTTAGTGAGGCCGCGCCACTCAAAGATGATCTTCTGCAGCACCACGCCGAAACCAAGCGTCGCAATGGCGAGATAGAGGCTCTTGAGTCGCATCGCCGGCACCGCGACGACGGCGCCCACGCATGCTGTGAACAAAGCCGCCACGAGAAGCGACAGCAGATAGGGAACACCCGCGCTTTGCGTCAGGATCGCGGTGGCGTAGGCACCGACGCCGAAGAAGGCAGCATGGCACAGGCTGATCTGGCCGGCATAACCGGTGAGCAGATTGAGCCCGAGCGCAACCAGCGCGAACACGCCGGTCAATGTCAGCACGTAGAGCCCGTAGCCATTCAGCACGAACGGGGCAGCGCAGGCTGCGGCAAGACAAAGGCCGAGCAACGCTCCCGCGCCAACTGACGTGGCCTGGCGCTGCGTGCGCTCCATGTCGGTTGCGGCGCTCATACTTTACGCACCTTGACACGGCCGAAGACACCCTCGGGCCGCACGATCAGCACGGCGATGATGATGATGAAGGTGATGGCCTCCCCGAAAGCCGGCGAGACATAGGCACCCACCAGGTTCTCCGCGACCCCGAGCGCGAGGCAGCCGAGGAAGACGCCGATCAGGCTGTGCAGGCCGCCGAGCACCCCGCCGGCGAAGGCCTTGATGAGAAGCGCCCCCATCAGATTGGTGTCGAGGAACAGCAAGGGCGCGACCAGGATTCCGGCTATGCCGCCGATTAACCCGCCAAGGCCCCATGCGATTGCCGATGTGCGCGAGATCGACACGCCCATCATGCGCGCGACCGTGGGGTTCTGGCTCGCCGCGCGCAAGCCGATACCGATCCAGGTGAAGCGGAGAAACCAAGTCATCGCCACGACAATCGCCAGGCCGGCCAAGATGCTGACGACGCTGGCGACAGGGACCGGCACACTTCCGATCATGAGGGGGGCAGAGAATGCGAAAGGCGACGGGAACGTATAGGTCTGATGCCCCCAGATCAGTCCGGCGACGCTGTTGAGCACGATATTGAGCCCGAGCGTCGCGATGATCGCCGACAGCACCGGACTGCCGATCAGGGGCCGGATCACGACCTGCTGGATGACGATGCCCTGCACCATACCGAACAGGATCGCGACCGGCACCGCTTGCCACCAGGTGAGGCCGACGCTGTCGAGCAGCCAGTAGGCGAAGAACGTGGTCACCATCGCCATCTCGCCCTGAGCGAAGTTGGCGATGTCGGTGATGTTGAGCACGACGACGATCGCGATGCCGACCATTGCATAGAGGCAGCCGGCCGCGAGACCTCCAACGATGAGATTGGCGATCATGACAAAATCTGCTCCCTCACGCCGTCAAAGCGATGAAGAAAGATTTTTTGAAGCCCCCGGTCTTCGCATCTCTCCCGTCCTCATCGTCTTCCTCCCACTTTGACTTTCTTGTCAGTCTTTTTTGCAATTTTCGTTACGCGCGCGCCGTGCCCACGCAAGCCGAGCGAGCTCAGGCTCAACGGCGGCCCCGCACTCGACGGAAGCTCACCCACGTCACTTGCCATGGCGGCCACCGGCGATGACGAAACCAACCTCTCGAACATCTGGGCGAGGGCCGCGTTGAGCTGATCGGGCTTCCAGGCGCCGCTCGGCTTGAACCATTTCGGCACCCAATTCATGGCGCCCAGAATGACGAAGACCGCGAGCTTGGGATCGCACGGCACGACGCTCCCGTCATCGATCCCCTCGCGAATGAAGCTGCGCAGGGCCCGCTCGAAGCGGTCGCGCTGCCGCACGAGCTTGGCCTGATCTTCCGGCTCCAGAGCCTTGTCTTCCATCAGCACGACGCAGCAATTCAGCTCATTGATCAGCTGCGCGACGTAGTAGGACATCGTCAGAACCAGCCGCTCTCGGCCGTTGCGCCCCTCTTTGCGCGCGCGCTCCATGCTCGCGAACGCCGCGTCCATGGCATGGTCGAAACACGCGGCCAGCAAACTGTTCTTGTTCGGGAAGTAGTGATAGAGCGCGGCCTTCGTGACGCCGAGGCTCGCCGCGATCTCGTTCATCGACGTCGCGTGATAGCCCTTGAAATTGAACGACGCCGCGGCCTCGCGCAGCACCTCGAGGCGCTTGATCCCGTGCACGTCTTCCCTGGTCGGAAACAAATCGACCTCCCCATCTTGCCGGCCACCAAGCTACCCGCTAGTCTACTGTCTGACAAGTCGGTTTGCTAACCGTCCGGTTAGTTAGGCAGTAAGTGGCAGCCGAATAAGGGGAATTACGTTGGGTCTCTACCTGGAAGAATTCGAACTCAATCGTACGCGCAGAACGCGTGGCCGGACGGTAAACGAAGGCGACGTCTCGCTATTCGCCGGGCTGGTCGGCGACCACAACCCGCTGCACGTCGACGAGGAATTCTCCAGGAAGAGCATCTTCGGCAGCCGTGTCGCGCACGGGCCGCTGGTGCTCTCGAGCGCGATCGGCCTGATGTCGCAGATGAACTGGATCGACGGCACCGCTATGGGCCTGCTGGGCGTGTCGTGGGAGTTTCAAGCACCGGTCAAGCCCGGCGACACCATCAGCGCCAATGTCACCCCGCTCGAAGCCCGGCCCAGCAAGGTGGCCGGACGCGGCGTTCTCAAGCTCGGCTTCGAGGTTTTGAACCAGCGCGACGAGATCGTGCAGACCGGATCGATCGTGCTGCTGATGCAGCGTCGCCCCGACGGCACGACCTGAACCCAATCGAGAAGAGACTTCGGCGACATCCAATATGGCAACGCTCAACAGCGCGATCGATCCGCGATCTCCGACCTTCCAGGCCAACGCAGGCGTCTATGACGGACTGCTGAAGACCCTGCGCGCGCGACAGGCCTGGTCGCTCGCAGGCGGCGGCGACCGCATGGTTCAACGCCACCGCGACCGCGGCAAGATTCCGGTGCGTGAGCGGATCGATCTACTGGTCGATCCGTTCAGCCCATTCATGGAACTGTCGCCGCTCGCCGCATGGGGGCTTTATGACAACGCGGTGCCTGCCGCGGGCCTCGTCACCGGCATCGGCACCATCCGCGGCGTGATCTGCATGATCATCGCCAACGATGCTACCACCAAGGGCGGGTCGTTCTTCAAGGAGACCATCCGCAAGCACGTGCGTGCGCAGGACATCGCCTTCGAAAACAAGTTGCCAGTTGTCTATCTCGTCGATTGCGGTGGCGCCAATCTGCAGCGGGGCGACGAGGTATTTCCGGACCAGGATCATTTCGGCGGTGCATTCTACCGGCAATGCCGGATGTCCGCGGCCGGCATTCCCCAGATCGCCACCGTGTTCGGCGAATGCACCGCCGGAGGCGCCTATATTCCAGCGTTGGCCGACGAGGTCGTGATGACCGCCGGCAACAGCAGCGTCCATCTCGGCGGCCCGCAGATCGTGAAAGCCGCGATCCGCGAGATCGTCGATCGCGATACGCTGGGTGGCGCGGAGATGCACAGCACGGTTTCCGGGGTCTCCGATCATTTCGCGCGTGACGAAATGGAAGCGATCGCCAAGACGCGCGATATCGTCGGCGCCTTGAACCGCGTGCAGAAATTTCATGGCGATATCCGCCCGATGCGCGCTCCCCTGTTCGATGCCTCGGAGATCCCCGGGATTGTCGGCGCCGATCTCAAGGTGCCGTTCGACCAGCGCGAGATCATCGCGCGCATGGTGGACGGCAGCGAATTCCACGAATTCAAGCCGCTCTATGGTGCGACGCTGATCTGCGGCTTCGCCCATATCCACGGACTTCCGATCGGAATCATCGCCAACAACGGCGTCCTGTTCTCGGACTCCTCGCTCAAGGGTGCACACTTCATTGAGCTGTGCGACCAGCGCAACGTTCCGATCCTGTTCCTGCAGAACATCACCGGCTTCATGGTCGGATCGGAGGCGGAACGGACCGGAATTGCGAAGAATTCGGCGAAGCTCGTCTATGCCGTCTCCAACGCGCGCGTGCCGCGCTACACCGTCGTGACCGGTGGTTCCTATGGCGCGGGCAATTACGGCATGAGCGGCCGCGGCTTCCGGCCGCGCTTCATGTTCATGTGGCCGAACGCCCGCCTCGGCACCATGAGCCCAGACGTCGGCAGCTCGGTGCTGATGGACCTGCGTCGATCCAGCATCTCGCGCAATCCCGCGACCGAAGCCGACCTCGCCGCCCACGAGCAGCAATTGCGCCAGATGTTCGACGAGCAGTCCGATCCCTATTACTGCACGGCGCGGCTCTGGGACGACGGCCTGATCGACCCTTCCGATACCCGCGACGTGCTCGGGCTCTGTCTTGCGATCGGCGCGATGGAGCCGCCCGTCACCGGCACGCGGCCGGTCTATCGAATGTAGGATGTTGCCCGTGTCGCTGCTCTTGAGCCCCCGCCCCATCGGTTCGGTCCTGATTGCCAATCGCGGCGAGATCGCGCTTCGCGTCATGCGGACCTGCGCACGTCTCGGCATCCGCACCATCGCCGTCTTTTCGGATGCCGACGCGCAGGCGCCGCATGTCAATGCCGCCGATGAGGCCATCCGGATCGGTCCGCCGCCGGCGCGCGCCAGCTATCTCGACATCGATGCGATCCTCTCGGCCGCGAGGCAGGCCGGCGCCGATGCGATCCATCCCGGTTACGGCTTCTTGTCGGAAAACGCGACCTTCGTGAAGCGCTGCGAAGCGGCCGGGCTGATCTTCGTCGGCCCGTCGGCAAGGGCGGTCGAGCAAATGGGATCGAAGATCGAGTCCAAGAGGATCGCTGCTGCCGCCGGCGTGCCAACAGTGCCCGGCTATCACGGCGACGATCAGAGCGAAGCCACGCTGGCAAGAGAGGCCAGCAGGATTGGTTTTCCCGTGCTTATCAAGGCCTCCGCAGGTGGTGGCGGGCGCGGCATGCGCCGCGTCGACGACGCAGCGGACTTCGCTACCGCACTTGCCGCGGCCAGGGCCGAAGCCGAAGCCGCTTTCGGCGACGGCTCGATCCTGCTCGAGAAATTCATCATGAACCCGCGCCATCTCGAAGTGCAGCTTGCCGGCGATCGCACGGGCAACCTCGTCCATCTGCTCGAACGCGACTGCTCGGTGCAGCGCAACAACCAGAAGGTCCTCGAAGAGGCCCCCGCTCCCAATCTGCCTGACAGCGTGCGCGCAAAGCTGTTCGATGCCGCGCTCAAGCTTGGCCGCACGATCGGTTACGACTCCGCCGGAACCGTCGAGTTCATCATGGACCGGGACAGCGAAGAGCCGTATTTCCTCGAGATGAACACTCGCCTGCAGGTCGAGCATCCCGTCACCGAGCTCGTCACCGGCATCGATCTGGTCGAATGGCAACTGCTCGCTGCGGCAGGAGAGAAACTTCCGCTCACGCAGGACAAGATCCGCGCCCGTGGCCACGCGATCGAGGCGCGTATCACCGCCGAGCGCGCCGACCTCGGCTTCCAGTCCGCAACGGGCAGATTGTTGACCGTGAACGCGCCGCACGGCCTGCGCTTCGACAGCGGGGTCGAGACCGGCTCGCACGTCAGCCTCTATTACGACTCGATGCTTGCCAAGCTGATCGCGCAGGGACCCGATCGCGCGGCCGCTCTGACACGCCTCGGCACAGGGCTTTCGGAACTGACGCTGCTGGGCGTTCCTACGATCCAACCCTTCCTGCGGGACGCCGTACGGCAGCCGTTGTTTGCCGAAGGCCACGCCACCACGCGCTTCATCGAGACCGCCTTTCCAGACGGCTGGCGGCCAAATGTGGACGAATTGCGCAGCCTGCGCGCGGCAGCCTGCGTGGTATGGGCGGAGCTGGATGGTGCGGAGCCGGCTGCGCACTGGGTCAACCCCTGGCAGCGCCGCAGCGCCATCCGTGTCACGGCGGCCGTCCGACCGGCGAAAGCATCGCTTCATCTCGCCGATGAATACGGCCAAGCCGACGCCGAGGTCCTGGTCAACCGCGATGGCATCGCCGTCGAGCTCGATGGCGTGTCGTTCGACCTCGGCAGGCCTTTCATCGAGGGCGGTGAGATCAAGCTCGCCTCCCCCTCGGGCCGCCCCTTCATCGCCCTGCGCGAAGGCAACGTCGTCAGCATCGCCCGCGAAGGGCTGTCGCTATCGGCGACCATCCGACTGCGGATCGAGATGCCGCGCGAGCACGGGAGCCTGGAGAAGTCCGGCAACGCGATCGAGGCACCGCTGCACGGCGTCGTCTCGCAACTCCATGTGGCGCTTGGCGATACCGTAGAGCGCGGAGCGCCGGTCATGCAGATGGAAGCGATGAAGCTGATCCACACGCTGCGAGCCCAGGTCGCCGGCCGCATCGACCAGATACGCTGCAGCGTGGGGGATACCGTCCCGGCGGGCGCCGTCCTGATTGAAATAACGCCGAACGAAACCGAGGAGAAGACCTGATGGCGGGGTTGTGGTTCGAGGAATTCACCGACGGAATGGTGTTCAACCATGAATGGTCGCGCACCATCACCGAGACCGACAATGTCTGGTTCTCGCTGCTCACCATGAACGTGCAGCCGCTGCACATCGATGCGCATTACGCGGCGAAATCGGAGTGGGGCAAGCCGCTGGTGAACAGCCTGTTCACGCTTGGCCTTCTGATCGGCATGACCGTCAACGACACCACTCTCAACACGACGCTGGCCAATCTCGGCATGACCGACGTGCGCTTTCCGAAACCGCTATTCCAGGGCGACTCGGTGAAGGTGCGAACCATCGTCCGCTCAAAACGCGAAAGCAAGTCGCGCCCCAACGAAGGCATCGTGAACTTCTACCACGAGATGACGAACCAGAACGGCGATGTCGTGGCGACCTGCGAGCGCGCGGCGCTCATGCGCAGGCGGCCGAAGGCGGCCTGATGCGCTCGTTGCTGTTCGTTCCTGGCAATTCAGCGAAGATGATTGCCAAGGCGACGGCAAGCCGCGCCGACGTCATCATCCTCGACCTCGAGGACGCCATTCATCCCGACGCCAAGCCGGAGGCGCGCAGGCTCGTTGTCGAAACGCTCGCCGGCGCAAGCACCGGTCCACGGCGCTTCGTGCGCGTCAATTCGCTCGATACCGCCTGGTGCCGGGAGGATGTGGAAGCGATCCTCCCCGCGGCGCCGGACGGTCTCGTGTTGCCCAAATCGTCGGGACCGGAAGATGTCATCAGGCTGAGCGAGTTTGTCGATCGCCACGAGCCCCGGGCCAACAAGGGCGCGACCGGGATCATCGTGGTCTGCACCGAAACTCCGTCCTCCACGCTGTCGCTCGCGGCGAAATCCTGGCGGCATCCGCGGCTCGCCGGGTTGATGTGGGGCGGCGAGGATCTGTCGGCAGCGATCGGCGCAACCGCCAATCGCGACGATCAAAGCCGCTATACGGCGCCGTTTCTGATGGCGCGGAACCTCTGCCTGCTGGCGGCGCGGGCCGCAGGCGTGGCGCCGATCGACGCGGTCTTCACCGACTTTCGCGATGGCGATGGCCTGATCCGCGAGGCCGATGCGGCCCGCCGTGACGGCTTTTCAGGCAAGGCCGCGATTCACCCATCTCAAGTCGAAATCATCAACCGCTGTTTCGCGCCGACGGACGAGGAGCGCCGCTGGGCTGGACGCGTTATCGCTGCATTCGAAAGCGGCGGGAAGGGCGCAGTGCAGCTCGACGGCGTTATGCTCGATGCCCCCCATCTGAAGCAGGCCCGCCTTATTCTTGCGGCCTCCCAGGGCGGAATGACGCCTGTCGGGCGGCTCTTGCGAGGGCACCCGCCTTTCAAGCCGTAACATCTCCTCGCGGGACGGCCCAGGCCGCGCGTTGTGACACGACCACATTCACATTGTCCCCGATCGCATGAGCATCGAAAGCGGACATATCGACATTGAGTTGACCATTATCAGTCTGCACCACGATCGATCGAGTCGCTCCACGGAACGTCGAATGGGCGATCCTCCCAGACCAGCGTAATTCCTGATCACCGGCATCCGAGCCGGCGGACGCGATCCGGGCATCTTCCGGCCGCACCATGACGGTGACTGCTTGCCCGGGACGCGCCTCGTGCGCGGCCTCACAGCGACCACCCCAACCCTGCCCCACAACATCCAGCCTTACGCGGCGGCCATCGATCCTTGTGCATGCCTTGACTTCAGCGTCGAGCAGATTTGGCGTGCCGAAGAACGCAGCCACGGTACGGCTGGCTGGAAATCGATAGATTTCCTCCGGTGCTCCGATCTGCTGGATGCGACCACGGTCCATCACAACCACCCGATCCGACAGCGCCATCGCTTCGGATTGATCATGCGTGACATACAACGTCGTCATGCCGAGCCGTTTCTGGATAGCGCGAAACTCGTCGCCCATCTGCAGCCGGAGCTTTGCATCGAGGTTGCTCAGCGGCTCGTCGAGCAGAAGCACTTTCGGCTCGAACACGAGCGCCCGCGCGATGGCGACGCGCTGCTGTTGACCTCCGGACAGGGCTGGTGCCGGGCGATCCGCGAATCTCTCCATCTCGACCAAGCGCAGGGTCCGCGCCACCGCCTCCTGGATTTCAGCGTTGGGGCAGCGGCGGACCCGCAGCGGATAGGCCACGTTCTCGAAAACGCTCATATGCGGCCATATCGCGTATGACTGGAACACCATGCCGAGACGCCGCCGCTCCGACGGCACGAAGATGCCGCGCCCGGCATCGCTGACAACCTCGCTGCCGATCGAGATGCGGCCACCCGAATTTGGTTCGAGACCCGCAACCATGCGCAGCGTCGTGGTCTTGCCGCAGCCGGAGGGCCCGAGCAGCGTGACGAATTCGCCCTGGTTGACGCGCAGATCGACATCGGCGACAGCTGCGAAATTGCCAAAGTTCCGACTGACCTTCTCGAGAACGACCTCTGACATGGCGGATCTCCTTCTCATAACGCGCCGACGCGTGGCCTCAAGAGCCTGAGTTGCACCCATCGAAACAGGATGACGAGCGCCATCATCATCAAGCCGATCACGCTCACCTGCTCGGCGTTACCGTTGGCCCACAGCTTCAGCAGCACCACAGACAGGACCTCGGAACCGACTGAATAGAGCAGCACGGAGGCACTGAGTTCGCGCATGATCCCGAAGAACACCAGCACCCAGCCGACGGCGAAGGACGGCCACGCCAACGCGATTATGATCCGCCACATCGTTTGCAGCCAGCTTGCGCCGTGGACGCGCGAGCACTCCTCCAGATCGTAGGAGAGCTGGGCATAGGCGCTGGACATCACGCGGACCGACAGTGGCGTGCCCAGGGAGATGTAGGCGAGCAACAGCGCCCAGATCGTGCCGTAGATCGGGATCGCGTGGGGCAGCAGGGCAAAGCCCCAGAGGAAACCGACGCCGAGCACGATACCGGGCATCATCCATGGCAGCCAGGCCATGGCATCGATCAGCGAGCGTCCACGCCATTTGGTTCGGACGGAGATGTAGGCGACTGCGCCACCCAGGACCATGGTCAGGGTGGCGCCGATCAGCCCCAGCAGCATCGTATTCCGGAAGCCGCGCCAGAATTCCGAGCTGCCAAAGACGTTCCGGTAATGGTCAAGCGTCAGCATGTCCCATTCGTAGAAGCCAAAAAACTTGAAGAACGACCCGATCAACAGCTGGCCGAGCGGAAGCACCACCGTCACGACAAAAAACAGCACGCAGAAGCTGAAGGTCGCCCATCGCCAGCTTCCGAGCTTAATGACCCCGGGCGAATAGCCCTTGCCGCTGACGGTGACGAAGCTCCGCCCTCGCAACAGCCGCCATTGCAGCAGCACGATCAGGAACAAGAGCGCCATGATGACGAAGCTTGCTGCGGTCGCGTATTGATATTGCGGCGGCGAGCGCTGGTTGATCGAGTCGTAGATCTCGGTCGTGATGACGCGGATTCCGGCAGGCGTTCCGAAAAACAGCGGCGACTCGAAATTCTCGATGCCGCGGATGAAGCTCAGGATTGCACCGCTCGTCAGCGCGGGCAGCATGAGCTGCAATGTCACCGTCCGGAAGGTCCGCCAGCGCGACGCGCCGCACATGCGTGCCGCCTCTTCCAAGCTCGGATCCATAGCCCGGAACGCGTCGACGATGAGCAGGAAAAGGAACGGCACGGAGTACTGCATCATGTGCCAGACCACCCCGCCATACGAATAGACGTTGATTGGAGAATCCGTGGATCCCGTGATCCATTGATAGAGCTGATTGAGCAGCCCCACTTGCGGATTGCCCAGCATGCCCCAGGCCATGGCGGTCAGGATCGGCGGGATGAAGAACGGCAGCGTAACCAGCACCTCCAGCGTTCCGCGGAACGGCGTGTCGGTGCGCGCCAGGATCCAGGCCAGCATGACCGCAAGCACGACCGAAGGGATGGTCTTGGCGAACGATATGCCGATCGTGTTCAGCAGGGTCAGCAGGCTTTCCGGGGTCAAGACCTGCTGGTAACCGTCGAGGTTGAACGTTCCCGCCATGCCCGGTGGTGTCGAGTGCAGGCTGCCATAGAGCAGCATCGACAACGGATAAACGGACAGAAATCCCAACACCGCGACGAGCACGACCAGAGCCGTCGCCCGGCTGGTTGGACCTGTCTGCAGCCGGCGCAGCCGGACCTGCAGGCCGGCCGCAACTGGCGCCTTGCCGACCTCTCCCACCCGATCATCCACAGATAACGCCATTATGCCGATCTTTACGGATAGAGCTTCTTGGCCAATGCCATCATGGACGACCGCTCGGCGAGCTTCGCCGGACCTATCAACTTTGCCTCCGCAAAGGGTTGCGCGTCGGGATTGGCGCGCTCAGCAACACCCGCGACCACGGGCGGCATCCAGGCGTTGGCATAAATCAGCTGCGACTCCGGTGACAAGAAGTGCTGGATGAACAGCCGCGCCGCGTTCGGGTGCGGCGCATTCTTGAGCACAGCCAACTCCATCTGTGCGTAGGGAGCGCCCTCCTTCGGCACGACGACCTTGACCGGCAATCCCTTGAGGTCCGACGTGAAGGCAAAGATCTGAGGTACGTAGATCGCGAATTCGCCGCGGGCGACCCGTCGCGCGTCGTTGCGCATGTCGCGGCTGAAGACCGGCTTCTGTTCGGCGAGCTTTGGATTGAAGTCGGCGCCCATCTGGTGCTCCAGGATGGCAAACATCGTGTTGCCACTGCCCAAGGGACGCATGTCGTCCGACAGGATCTTGCCCTTCCATTTCGGATCGGTGAGATCGTTCCAGCTCACCGGAATGTCCGCATCCTTCACCAGCCGTGTATTGATCAGAATACCCATCGGCTGGACAAAGACCGGTACGCTGTACTCGGTAGCGCGGAACGGCGGCCGCAAATTGCGAGCGTTCGGGATATCCGGGAGCTTTTCGATGAAATCGCCGTTCTGGCGCTGCTCCTCGATCATGGTCGAAGTGATCATTTCGACGTCGCCGAGATAGCGTCCGGCCGACTGCTCGGTCCGGATGCGCTCGGCCAATTCGCTGGCGCGCAGGTCGAGGCTTTCGACCGGGATGCCGTATTTGGCCTCGAACGATTTCAGGACCGCGATAAAGTACGGCGCGCCGAGGGCCATGTCGTAAATGACGAGCTTACCCTCCTTCCTGGCGGCATCGATGACGGGTTGCCAGGAGTCCTGGGCTCTAGCCGGCAACGCGCAACCCATAAGACAAGCGACAATTGCGGCCTTCAGCAGCATTCGCATGACCTCTCCTCCCACCAATTCGTTTGATCCACCCCATAGCGGCTGTCAGACGTCCACGACGACGTATTGCCGGTCGATCGAGACCGGAAATGTTTCAGCCCTGAGCGTATCGTCAGTCAGGACTGCGCCCGGCTCGACCTTCGCCTCGTAGCTGCGCACCCTGGTCCGATCTGGCTCGCAGCGCGACTTGCCGGTGCGAAGATCGAACTCCCAGCCGTGCCAGGGACACCGCACGAGTTCGCCGCGCCGACTGAACTGGTAGGAGCCCGGCTCGCGGGCTTCGACCAGGCCGACGATCCGCCCCTTGCACAGAGACGCGCCGTTGTGGGGGCAGCGGTTCCCGACGGCAAAATATTCGCCGGCCACGTTGAAGATGCCGATTTCCCGGTTGCCGATGGTCACCAGCATGCGCTCACCCGGGGGGATTTGATCGACCGTGGCAACGATGTGGCGGGTCATTTGTCGAGCCCGTAGAAATGACGGGCGTTGCCGTAGAGCAGCTGATGGCGCTGCGCCTCCGTCAGATTCGTCTTGAACGCGGTGCGCGGATCGTCGAAATCCCAGTGCGGATAATCTGTAGCAAACAGCAGCCGATCCCACCCGATCCGATCGAACAGGTCGAGCAGCGCGGCCGAGCTTCCCGGTTCCTCCATCGGCTGCGTCGTGAACCACACATGTTCGCGGACGTATTCGGACGGCGGCCGCTGCACGTTCGGCACCTCGCTCCGCATCCTGCTCCAGTTCTTGTCCATGCGAGCGCAGAACGAGGGTATCCAGCCGAGACCGCCCTCCATGATCACGACCCGCAGTTTGGGGAAGCGCTCGAATACGCCCTCGAACACGAGGCTCGCCAGCACCGCCTGCATCGCCTGCGCGACCATGTTGTGCTCTTCCATGTAATAGGAGGACCAGCCGCCGGAGGTCGATGGGTGGCCTCCGGTGCCGCCGACGTGAATGGTGATCGGAAGGTCATTGCGCACGGCCGCCTCGAAAATCGGCCAGTAGCGCCGCCGTCCGAGCGGCTCGTCGGTGCGCGGCAGGAGAAGTATCTGCGTGAAGTTGGGGTCGCCGCCGCGAGCATCGATTTCGGCGACCGCGCCTTCTGTGTCCTCCTGCGCGACGAGGACGGAGGCGCGTAGCCGCGGTTCGTTCCTGATCCAGCGCTCGACCTGCCAGGTATTCATCGCCCGTGTCAGCGCGACGCCGAGATCGAGATTGCGCTGGCTGCCCGGATTCCAGCGCAAGGGAATCAGCATCCCGATCTCAACCCCGTTCGGATCGAGGTGCTGCTTCTGCAGCATGTCCAGGCTCGACCCCGGGGGACCACCCTCCTCCGGATAGGCATCGACCCGGGCCGCATCGGGCGACATTCGCGGATGCGACAGCGCCTCCGAAAAGGCGTGGCGCAGATGGCTGCCGTACACCGTCAGATGCTCGATCCACCGCTGCTCCAGATAAGGATGAACTTCCTTCCAGGACGTCATGGCCGGATGGATATCGCAATCGATGACTTTGAGCTTGTATTTCGCCCCTTGCTCTCGCTCCACATCGACGATGCTCATAGCGCAATCTCCATGATCTGATTGGCCTTCGACAAGCGCGGATAGGTGGCGAGCGCGTTCTCGCTCACGATCTTGCGGAACAGTTCGTCGGGAAGTCCCGGCGGAAGGGCCGCATCTTCGTCGAACTGCCAGTGCGGATAGTCGGTCGAGAACAGGAAAAGGCTGTCCGACTTCATGTGATCGACCAGCCGCGCGATCGCCTCGCGTTCGTCGGCGGCATCGATCGGCTGCACGGTGAAGCGAACGTGACTACGAATGATCTCCGATGGCGCCTTCGTCACCCATGGCACTTCGGCGCGAACCCCCTTCCAGGTCTTGTCGGCACGCCAGATGTAGCCGCTGAGCCAGGTCAGGCCGGACTCGATGGCCACGACCTTCAGATCTGGAAACTTGGCGAACACGCCTTCAGCAATCATGCTTTGCAGCTGCGTTTCGAAGGCTGCCGATTGGGCGATGTAGTCTTCGACATAATGTGACGGCCACCCCACCGGCGTCGGTGCACATCGATAGGCGCTGCCCGCGTGAATGCCGATCGGCAGCCCCAGGCGTTCCGCCAATCTGTAGATCGGCCAGTTCTGACGCCGGCCGAGGGTCAGTTCTCCCGAGACAAGCATCAGGATCTGCACAAAACGGAAATCATCGGCACGCCGCTCGATTTCGGCGACCGCCATCTCGGTATTGTGGGCGGGTATCACAATCGAGGCCCGAAGCCGGCAATCGCGGCTCAGCCATTCGTCGCGAATCCAATCGTTGGTCGCTCGGCAGAAGGCCGCCGCCATGTCTTCGCTGTGGAACACCTGGGCGCCGTACAGGCAATTGAGGATGCCGTGACCAGACTGGTAGCGATCAAGCACATGCTCCTGCATTGCCTTCAGCGACGAGCCCGGCTTCTTTCCGTCCTCGAGCGCCCAGTCCGGCCGGCAGGACAGCGGCGCGTTCTGGGGATAGCTGGTGAGGCTCAGGTTGAGACGGTCGAGCGCGCGGACCGTGATCATCTCGCGCCAATAGTCATCGAGATAGGGAAGCAGAACGTTCATCCCCGGAACGGCGGGATGGAGATCGCAGTCAATTGCGCCCGCGAATCTCTTGGCGCGATCGGTGCCGAGGCTATTCCCTGCCATGCGCTCTCCCATCATCCCGTTTCGCTTGCAACGCCGACTTTTGACTTGCGGCTTTTCGAATATCACGACGCTCGGCCAACGATCCTGGCTTTACGGGAAGACCTCCCGCGCCAGCGCGAGCATCTTGTCCATCTGCGTGGCATCGGTCGTGCCGAGCAGCTTGCTCTTTTCAAGTTCGGCAACCGCCGAATCCAGCTGCGATTGCGTGTCCGTTGTGACCGGCAGCAGCCCGAGATCGGCGAAACTCTGCTGCATCTTCTTGCCCAGATAGTGTTCCATCAGGAGGCGGGCAGCGTTCGGATGCGGCGCGTTCTTCAGCAGAGCCAGATCGTAGCCGATGTAGGGGAGCCCTTCCTTCGGCGCCACGAGCTTGACCGGCAATCCCTTCAGTCCCGGGATCGACGTCAGGCTGTCCGGCAGATAGATCGGAAGCTCGCCGCGCGCGATGCGGCGCTCGTTGGCGGGAATCTCGCGGCTGAACTTGAGGTCCTGCCTGGCAAGCTTCTCCATGAAATCGCGACCGAATTTTTCCATCAGGACATAGAACAGAACCCCGCCCCCGCCGAGCGCGCGAAAATCGTCGCTGAGGATCTTGCCCTTCCAGCGCGGATCGATGAGATCGAGCCAGCTCTTTGGCTCATCCTCCGGCTTGACCAGTCGCGTGTTGACCAGAATGCCATAAATGATGGCGAATACGGGCAGGCGGATCTCGTCGTTTTTGAATTCGCTCTTCAGGCGACCGGTGCTCGGCAGCGGCCCGTAAGGCTCGAAGACGTGGTCCTGCGCGATCTGCAGCGTCGTCGTGGTTCGCCCGTTCTCCGAGACGTCTGCCGCAAAGCGTCCCGCCGCCTGTTCGATGCGGATACGCTCGCGCACCTCGCTCGCTCGCGCTTCCAGAATATCGACCGTGATTCCGTATGTCGCCTCGAAGTCCTTCTTCAGCTCCTGGTGCGTGGCAAGACCGACAAAGGCGCTATAGAGCACCACGTGGCCTTCCTTCTTGGCCGCCGTGACGATTTTCTGCCACTCGTCTTCCGCACGCGCGCGATCGATCGCTGCGAGCATTGCAGCGCCGCCCGCCAGTCCCAGCAAGGCCGCGCGACGAGAGATCGAGAAACGGCTATTCCGATCGGACGGAGACATCACGCTACTCCGCGGCTTGTTGGCCTGGCGCCGGCCAGCGGACCGCCCCCTTTAGCTGCTCCCGGTAAGCATCGAGCCAGTCGGAATTTGCGTCGGCGTAGAACGAACCGGCACGCGCTTTCCAGAACACCTCGGCATCGTCCACGCCCGGCGGCACGGTTCCGCTCTCGGCAAGCGCGCGGGCAGTGTTGAGCAGCCGGCGGCGCGTGCGCGAGATCATGATGTCGCTGGGTGCCAGATGCTCCTTGGTGTGATCGACAATCGGCCCCATGCTCTCGCTGACGGCCTGGTCCTGCATCACGATGTTGCGGATACCGGTATAGATGCGATTGGAGCGCTGTGCCTCGCGGTCGATCTGCCAGTCGTTACCCACGTTCTGCACCGCACGCCAGCGGCCGAACCAGTCGGTGCTATTGGGCAGATAGTCCAATGGCTCGGCACCGCCGATTCCAGATCCGGACTTCAGCTTCGAGGTCGAATACGTCGCGCCCTTCCCGCGCCCGCCATAGATCGAAATCAGCATCGTGTGGGTGTCGTCCATTGGCACCCAGGCTTTCGCAACGACGTGGTCGGCAAAGTCTGCATTCGGCGTCTGGGTCCAGAACGGCAGCGAGAAATGCGCCATCCGCCAATGAATCTTTCCATCAGACTCCGGCCGGTACGCTCCGTACATGGTCCCCCATTCGGTGTCCGCGACCTTGTATTCCGGGGCGCGATTGGCGACCGTGTGGCGCGCCGGATGCCCCTCCTCGAAGTCCTCGGCCTTCACGTGGCCGGCATGAAGGAAGCCAAAATGCGAGGTATCGATATCGCCTTCTAATCCCTGCAGCCAATTGGCTTCCCGCTGCAGGATGGTAACGGTCAGATCCTCCTCGGGCACGAACAGCGCCTCATGCATCGGAAGCGCGGGGGGCTGCTCGCGGGCGCCCATATAGACCCAGATGAGGCCCGCGACTTCCTGCACCTTGTAGCTCTTGGCTCGCACCTTCTCCTTGAAATCCTGAGGCGGCGGCACGTTCGGCATCTCCAGGCATCGCCCGTCCACATCAAACTTCCAGCCGTGATAGACGCAGCGAATACCCCCCTCCTCGTTTCGCCCCAGAAACAGGGAGGCGCAACGATGCGGGCACTGGTGGTCGAGGACGCCGACCCGGCCCGAGCTATCGCGAAATGCGATCAGGGCCTCCCCGAGCAGCATGAGCCGCATCGGGTCTCCGTCTGCTTTCAGCTCTGACGAAAGTGCAGCGGGAAGCCAATATTGCCGCATCAGCTCGCCCATCACCGTGCCCGGCCCGACGCGCGTGAGATCATGGCCATCCGTTGCCTTGGACATGGAGATCCTCCCTTGCAGCCGTTTGCGCACCGCGCAATTTTTAGAATTTGTTGCATTATGCAAGTATTTTGATTTACGTCAATGACATTGCGCGCGTCGTACGCTTCGGCGGCGCTTCGTTGAGTCTGGGAATGAGCATCGTTATAGTTCCCGCCAGATTCCGAATCGCGAGCCGAGGCCGCCTCCCTGTCCATGAAGAGCAAAGAACCTGCGATCCCGCTCGAGCACTGGATTGGCTACAGATTCAGTCTTATCGCTGCACGATTGGGCAACTACGTCGCCCAGATGTACAAGGACCGGCATGATCTCACGATGCCGGCTTGGCGCAGCCTTGCTGTCATTGCCCGCTACGAGCCGATTACGGCAAAGCAGCTTGCCAACCTTACATCTTCTGATGCCTTCAAGGTCGCCCGGGCTATCGAGCTCCTGGTTCGTCGAGGCTTGATCCGTCGAGACATCGACAAGGACGATCGACGCCGCGTCAGCCTGCGCCTCACTGCGCAAGGCCGTAGGATCTATAGGGATATCGAGACGTTCTCGACTCGGGTTGAGCGCGAACTCGTCGCTGCACTCGACGAACGAGAGATCGCAATGCTTCGCCAGAGCCTCGACAAGATCGACCAGCAGCTGGAGACGCGAATACGCGCGCGCGACTGGAAAACATTCCTTAGAGAGTGAAACACCGGCATACGCCCACCAATATGGAACACTGCCGGCTGCGAGAATCCCGCGGGTGATGGGCGTTGGTTGAACCTTATCGTCGCAAGCCCGCGCGCCCCTGCCGTAAGCACGGTAGCTGCCTATTCGTCGGATAGACGTGAAGGTCTAGGCGTAGGCATCGAACGCTTGTCGAGACTGCTTATCTCCAAAGCGATCACACGCGAAGGCTGACTCATTTCAGACTACAGTTCAGTTATTGGCTAATCGTAGCCGAGCCTTTTGGCGGACGCTTCGCCACCTAGCATATGACGATTCAACTTAACCGCATCGCACTCCAGTTCAGCGATTCCTTACAACCCCGCCTCGGGTCGATATCTTTCTCCGATCACGCGAAAAATTGCGATGCCGGCTCAGCGAACGCTGGCAACGATCACGCGCGCTCCCGCATCGGTGAGACTCCTGCACTGCTCCTCAGATGCGCCGACATCAGTCACCAGAGTCCAGCGCGGCGGCAGCGGCGCCCAGGCCATCTGTTCGGCGCGGCCGAGCTTGCTGGCGTCGGCGAGAACAATGACTTCCTTCGACTGCTGCATCATCAGCGATTTCAGTGCGACCTGTTCGAGATCCGCTTCGCACAGGCCACGGCCGTTCACCACGCCATCGGCGCTCATGACGGCGCGATCCGCGGTCATGCGCCGCAGCGCCTCATTGGCGAGCGGCCCCATGGTGCTCATGCTTGTGGTGCGCAGCGTGCCGCCCAGCACCACAAGCTCTATGGTTGGAGCCTTGGCGAGAAAGGGCAGCAGCGCAAGATTGTTGGTGATGATGCGCAGCCGCCGGTGCTGCAGCAGTCGGCCGAAGGCTGCGACCGTCGAGCCGGCATCGAGAATCAGCGTGTCGCCATCCTCGATCAGATCGATCGCCGCGCGCGCGATCGCCTGCTTCTGTTTGCCCTGAACCGCGAGGCGCTGCTCGAGCGTCGTCTCGTTCGCATGGGCAGTGAGAATGGCGCCGCCATAGGTGCGGCGCACGGCATTGTTCTTGGAAAGATGCTGCAGGTCGCGCCGCACGGTGGAAGCGGAGACGTCGAAGCGCCGCGCGAGATCATCGACATCGATCTCTCCCGCGTTCAGTGCTTCCAACAGACGAGCGTGACGCTCCTTGCTGCGCATCGACATCGAACCTCAGCCCCCGGATTCATCGCCGTCAGCCGAGTTCGACCGTATCGGCTTCGCGGCACGGCCGATGGATACCACGATGCATCGGCCGCGCAATGTCAGCGCTTAACGCGCATCTCGCTCTTCATCCTGAGCCCGCGCCCCCCCTCAAACCGCCTTCTTCGGCGCGAGATCGACCGCCTGCCGCAGCGCCTCGATCAGGCTGCGCTCGTCGGCGATGCCCTTGCCCGCGATGTCGAAGGCGGTGCCGTGATCGACCGAGGTGCGGATCACCGGTAGACCAACAGTGATGTTCACACCGGCTTCCAGCCCCAGTACCTTGATAGGTCCATGGCCCTGATCGTGATACATCGCGACCACCATGTCGTAGTCACCGCGGCCGGCCAGGAAGAACAGCGTGTCGGCAGGCAGGGGGCCGCGCACGTCCCAGCCCTTGCGCTGGCAGGCCTCCACGGCCGGCGTGATTTTCGCGGCTTCCTCGCCGCGACCGAACAACCCGTTCTCGCCGGCATGCGGATTGATGGCGCAGACGCCGATCTTCGGATTGGCGATGCCGGCGCGCACCAGTACGTCATGTCCGCGTGCGATGACACGCTCGACGAGGCCGGGCTCGATCTTCTCGATCGCATCGAGCAGGCCGATATGCGTGGTCACGTGAATGACGCGGAGTTTCGGCGACACCAGCATCATCGACACTTCCGGCGTGCCGGTCAGATGCGCCAGAAGCTCGGTATGGCCGGGATATTTGTGGCCGGCCGCATGGAGCGCTTCCTTCGAAAGCGGCGCGGTGCAGATGCCCTGCGCGAGCCCTGCCTGCACCACCTGCACGGCTTTCTCGATATAGCGATAGGCCGCCTCACCTGCCGTCGCCGACACCTTGCCGAACGGCAGATCGTCCGGCACCAGCTTCAGGTCAACGCACTGCACGGCCTTCGACGCAAAATTCGCCTGCTTCGCGTCGCTCAACGCTTCGACCTCAAGCGGCACGCCGACGATCTGACCGGCCTTGCGCAGACGGTTGGAGTCGCCGATGACCAGCGCATTGCAGATCGCCTGCACCTGCGGCTGCGCCAGCGCCTTCATGATCACCTCGGGCCCGATACCGGCCGGATCTCCCATGGTGATCGCAATGGTCGGACGAGTCATGTGAAACTTCCTATGGTTCGGACGGCGCGAAGCCGCTCGCTGATGCGAATGAGGCTGTTCTCGTCACCGAACGCGCCCGCTTTGGTGGCGATCGGAACAGACAATCGGCCAAGAGTAAGGCCGAGCGACACGCCCGGCTCGATTTCGTCGGCAAGACGGATGCCGTTGACGCCGAAGCGCGACAGCATCGCCGCGGCGGTTTCGCCGCCGGTCGCAGCGAAGGCACCGATCGCGGGTGCGACGGCCTCAAGAGCGTCGGCCAGCCCCTTGGCGAGCTGCGGGCCGAGCGACATGTCGGGGTGATCATCCATCATGATCTCAACCAGTGTATCGCCGCCGCCGGCAAGTCGTTTCATCACGCCCGCGGCGAGCGCCGCCCGGCCGGCACCATCGTTGAGCAGCGTCTCCGGCGCGACCGGGAAATGCGCCACGGTGCCGGTCGCCTCCAGCTTGCGCGCGGCGGCGCGAGATGCGCCGGCGAGCGAGCCCACCACGATCAGGGTGCCGGAAGCGCTCGTCGGAATGCGCAGTGGCTCGGCGGCATGGCTGACTTCGAGGCCGGCCAGGGCGTGCGCGAGGCCGGCGCTGCCGATGAAGAAGGTTGCGGGCGATGCATGCAGGCTCGCCCCCGCGATCAAACGCAGATCGTGTTCAGTCTCGGCGTCGCAGGCCGCGACCACGTCGCCCTTCCGGGCAAGCCTCGCGAACATGGCTTTGAGATCGCCACCGCGGACGGCAGCGAGCTTGACCTTCTCACCGCGGACGCCCGCGGTCGCGAGAACGTCGACAAGATCGGCGTTCGGATAGGTGTGGTCGCGGCGCCAGACCTCGGCCTACTCGAGAGGGCGGCCTTTGACCAGAATACGCCCGTCGATGGTGGTGCGGCCGGTGGCCGGAAAGGCGGGCGCGAACACGCCGAAGGCCGGACCCGACCGTGACTTGAGATGCGCAAGCGCGGCGGCAGTCTCCGCTGCAGGTTGCCCCCGCAGCGTCGAGTCAATCTTCTTGAAGAGAATACGTCCGCCTTCGCACAGGCGCGCCAGCACATCGGCATGGCGGGCTGCAGCGGCCCCGGCCCAAAGGCCTCGACTCGCGGCATCGTAGGCCAGGACGGGCAGCTGGTAGCCCGATGCGTCGGTCATCTCACCCCACGTCACCGCAGCCGCACGCCCCCTTCTGCCGAAGGCGATCGCACAGTCCGCGGCACCGGTGAGATCGTCAGCGACGATCAGCCAGCTTTGGCTTGACGCGTTTTCTTGACGCAAACCGGCATCCACTTCGCTCGAAAACGCTTTAGGGGCCATCTTCAGCGACCTGCTTCGGTGACATTGTGTCAGTGACTTGCCTCAGTGACAATCGAGCGCGCCGCGGGGGTCATCTTGCCGGAAGAAGCCACGTTGTTCTCTTCCGCAGGCTCCGCGACGTCGCGACCAACAACGCGGGCTGTCCATGCGGTGACGATCGGCACGAGAATTGCGGTAACCACGACGCACGCCGCGACGAGGATAGTCGCAGGCCGCGCCGCGTCCGCATAGGCCGGATTCGCCGCGGCGACAATCGCCGGGACGGCCGCCGCATTACCGGCCGTCGAGGCCGCCGCAACACCCGCGACACCATTCCCGCCGGTGATACGATCGGCGAGGAACAGCGGGATGCCGGTCACAACCACCACGGCCACTCCCATGCCGAGGCCGAGCAGGCCGGCCTGCCAAACCTTAGACAGATCGAGGCCGGCGCCGAGCGCGAAGGCGAAGAACGGGATCATCACAGGCACAGCACGGCTCAGGAAGTCGCGCATCTCTCTGTCGAGATTGCCGATAATCATACCCACCACCAGAGGCAGGATAGCGCCCACGAGGGTCTGCCATGGAAATGCCGAGAGGCCGGCGACGCCCAAAGTGATCATGGTGAGGAAAGGACCGCTCTCCAGCGACATGACGGTATAGGCGCCAACGTCACGCGGACGTCCATATTGGCCCATCAACGCCATGTAGAGACCGCCATTGGTGTCGTTCATGGCGGCGACGATCGCGAGCGTCGAGACACCCGCGAACATGCCAGCTGCGACCGGCGTCTCTCCCAAAATGCGGCCGAAGATCAGGCCGAGGACAACGGCCACGCCAACCTTCACGATCAGCAGGGTGCCGCCCTTCTTCACAATGTAGGGGGTCGCGCGGAAGTCGATGCTCGCGCCCATGCAAACGTAGAACACGGCGAGAATCGTCAGCGCTCCAGAGAACAGTGCGCCGGTGAAGGAGCCAAAGAACTTCGGGGTGTCAGGAAAGAAGGTGGCAATAAGCGCCCCGACCAACAGAGGGACCACCATCATCCCGCCAGGCACGCTCTCGATCGCCCGCTTGATTGGAACCTGCATCTTTGTTGTCCTCCCGCACACCGCACAGCACACTTCTGATCACTTTGCGCGTTTTCCTATTAAAAACCGAGCAAGTTATCTGACTAGAGCGTTTCACATTTTGATTGAAGCATAACCGGCGCTTGCGAAGTAGTTGGCGCATTCGCGAGGCTGGATGTCCTGGACGAGGTGACCGATATGGCGCCAGGTGTCCTCGATGGTGCGCTTCTGAGCTTGCCGCATCCAATGTTTGATCTTGGAGAAGGCCTGTTCGATCGGGTTGAGGTCGGGCGAGTATGGCGGCAGGTACCAGAGCCTGGCGCCGGCAGCCTTGATCATCTGCCTGATGGCTTTCGACTTGTGGCTTCCGAGATTGTCGAGAATGACGATGTCCCCCTCGCGCAGGGTTGGCAGGAGAAGGTGCTTCACATAAGCGCGGAAGCATTCGCCGTTGATGGGGCCGTCGAAGACGCAGGGTGCTGTGAGTTGGTCATGGCGGAGTGCGCCGAGGAATGTGAGGGTACGCCAATGCCCGTGCGGGGCGAAGCCACGCAGGCGTGCCCCTTTGGGGCCCCAGCCTCGCAAAGGGGCCATGTTGGTCTTGATCCAGGTCTCATCGATGAAGACGAGCCGACCCGGATCAAGTCCGGCCTGCCAGGATCGCCACCGCTGGCGCCTACGAGAGACGTCGGCGCGAGCCTGTTCGAGGGCGAACAATGTTTTTTTTGAACCGCAGCCCTTCCCGGCGTAGGAACAGCCAGACCGCGTTGTGTGAAACCTTGACCCCACGGGCTGCCAGTTCCGCCTTCAGGCCATGCAGCGTCAGATGCGGCGTCTGAGTGATCCGTTCGACGATGAAGGCGCGATGCGGATCAAGCACAGGCTTGCGGTGACCCCCCATCTTGCCAGGCGCTACCGAACCGGTCGCTCGATAACGCTGTGACCACTTCACAACTGACGAGACCGCAACGCCAAACCGTTCCGCCACAGATCGGCAGCTCTCACCTTTGGCAACAGCGGATACCGCGCGCTTGCGCAAATCGTTGGAAATTGGTCGCACCATCGGATGCTGGCCTCCAGCCCAGCCAGCATCTTGAATCATATTCGCCCCAGATCCGGAATCCCTTCCGATTCAATAAATTCGTGAACCGCTCTAAATATGCTCATATCGCGCAATATTCAAGTCCTATTGCGTATTTTGCGCAAAACTGACCCGATCATTCGCTCCGTCAGACGCGATTGATTTTGCTCGCGGGAGAATGCCAGGGAATTGGGTCATGAGAGGTTGGGTATGGTGTTCATCGCGCAGATGCTCGAAACGCCTACTTGGGGCAACACCCACCGAAGCCCAGACCGTCGCATGCTTCGGCTGCACGTCTCCGACCTCGAGAATCTGATTGCACGCATATCCCGGATCGCCGGTGTCGCGAGCATCCGCTCTGGTCTCGCGGTGCGCAACGTCTCCAGCCGGCGAGCACTGCCGCTCGATGTATCCAGGCCGATTCAGGTAAAGTCGGCGTCGGCCGACTCGGAACGACATCGCCCATCCCTACATCGCCACCTACAAGCCCTCGCCTGACAAGCGACCACAGGATCTTCGTACAATTTACGGCCCGGACTGTGGCAAGCGATCGCCACGCATGTTTTGGGCTTAGGTGTCGTCGGAAGGCGGATTCATTTGCTCGCCGCGACTGCCCGCCTCTACGACCTCACCGCCATGCTGCGGCCGGAGGCGGAAAGACAGACCTTTGATAGCCAGGTCGCCACTGGAGCAAATCGATAGCCTGCGGCGACGGGCATAGCATAACAGATTGCCCGTTTTGCTCGCTCTTGTATCCTAATCTACGACGAGCACGTGATCGGCCTGTACCATCGGATTTCCGCGCCGTATCGAATGGGCGAAGGTACAGAAACAAAGGAAAGATCGACGCCCGGTCCGACCGTGTAACGTCCGATTACAAGGAATTACGCACGAGACTCGTATTGTTCTCGAAAAGCGGCTCGCCCAAGCAATTGATCGAGAAGGCCTTATATGGTGGGCGCACCAGGGCTCGAACCTGGGACCCGCTGATTAAGAGTTCAAAACGGGCGCCTCTACGCCACCTGACACCGTCCAACTATCCCAAGTCGGCCTAACCAGGACCTCCCTCCCCAAGCGGCGGGTCATCAGCTCTGCTCCAAGATCAGGAATCCAATCATGGCGAAACCAACTTCTTGCGGATCGCATAGCGGACCAGTTCAGCGGTTGACGACATGCCAAGCTTGCGCATTGCCGAGGCGCGATGCGTTTCCACAGTCTTCACGCTCAGCTTCAGGATCGCACTTATGGACCTGTTGGTGTGTCCCTCCGCAATCAACTGAACCACGTTCTGCTCGCGCGAGGTCAGCAGCCTGCCTGATTCGTTCCGCGCGTTGACCTGGTACTGTTGGAGCAGCTTCTCGAGCAGGACGCTGGTGAAATAGGGTTTGCCGTCAAGCAGTGCTTCAATCGCCGAAATCAGGTGTTTCCGGGCATCAGACTTGAACAAGAACCCGCGAACGCCTGCCGAGAGGGCTTCTGTCAGGAGTTCCTCCGTTTCATGCATCGTCAGAACCAGCACTTCCGTGCGCAGATGAAGCGACCTGAGCCGACGGCTGACAGCCAAGCCGTTCATGAGAGGCATTGAATAGTCGATGATCGCGATGTCCGGCCTCGTCTCAAGGGCCAATGCGACGGCCTGCTCGCCGTCGAACGCCTCTCCACACACGGTCCAGTTGGAGCGCGTCTCAACGATCGCGCGAAGCCCGGAACGCACAACCTCATGGTCATCCGCAACCAAGATGCGTTTCACGGTGTCGTTCCCGTTTTCCGACTCCGGCCTGTCGAGCAGGCGACGAAGACGACCAGCAGCAGCGAGCGATTATACCGGTCCCGCCCAATAGGATTATCCCGGATAACCCTGAGATGTCCCGGCCAAGGTACCGACGCGACCGAAGTCCGCCAAAAACCGTCATGCGTCGACCAGTCCTGCCCGAACTGCGTACCGGACCAACCCCGCCGTGGAATTCACATCCAGTTTATGCATTGCAGCCGCTCGATGAGCTTCGGTTGTCTTGAGGCTGAGGTTCAAGACGACGCTGATGTTCTTGTTGCTGTACCCCTCCGCAACCAGCTTGACGACAAGCTGCTCCCGCGGGGTGAGTGGACGATTCTTGCCTTCCCCGACCAGTCGTCTGCTATCGAATTCGTTCGGGCAAACCCCGCTGCAAAATGGCCTGTGCAGCAGAAGCGACTCAACGGCCGCCAACAGCAGCTTGTTGGCGTCCGACTTCGAGAGGAACGCACGGGCACCGGCCTCAAAGGCCTCATGAGCGAGCAGGCTGGAGTTATGCACCGTGAAGATCAAGACTTCGGTCTGCAATGGATAGTTCCTGATCCGCCTCGCGACCTCCACGCCCGTCATCCGCGGCATCGAAAAGTCGAGAATCGCGACGTGCGGCCGACTTTCAATGGCCGCGGCGATCGCCTTTCCGCCATCACTGGCCTCGGCCACCACCTCCCAGCCTGGCCGTTGCTCCAGCACCGCGCGCAAGCCGGACCGCACCGCATCATGGTCGTCCGCGATAAGAAGCCGCTTCATGACAAAGTACTCCAAGGTCCTTTTTCTTGACGGCGCGGTTCCAAGATGAAGGGACCAGGCAACTTCCAATCGGAGCCGGTGATCAATGTTCTTCCCTATTGCGTACCTGCAAGCGCGGTATGGGCTTTCGCCGGCTATGTGTATTCCCGACGGGACCATGCGGAACGATTGCGCACAACTTTGTGCCGGACTGCCCCATTGCCGGAGTAGACCTGATATCGAAGGTGCCTCCGACCTGTTGCAGCCTCGCCCTCATCACAGGAATTCCCACCCCAATCGGGATGGAACTCGCGCCCTTACTCGCAGGGTCGGTCGCAAAACCACGTCCGTTGTCACTGATCGTCAGCCGAAAATTGGGGCCCGCCGTGTTGATGACAATTCTCGTCTCCGTCGCTCTGGCATGGCGAACGACGTTCGTAAGAGCCTCCTGAACGACACGCAGAAGTGCGTGCTTCGTTTCATGGGACAATCGATCTACGTCGGATACGATCCTCGTATGAATCTGGAGCGATGTGCGCGCCGCAACTCCCTCTGCGTACTGCTCGATTGCCGCCTTCAAACCATGGACCGTCAGATTTTGAGGATGCAGCAGATAGGCAAAGCCGCGGATTTCCTTGAGAGCTTTATCAATAGACGTATCGATTTCGTCGCAAAGTTGCTGCGATCGGGACGTGTCCGTTAAGCTGGTCCGCATCAGCATCAGGCCCAGACTCGCAGCAATCAAATATTGGCAAGTCGAATCGTGGAGATCGGACGCAATCCGCTCCTGAATGCCGTCCTGGATCGATATCAAGCCGATGTTGGCATGCGCCTGATCGGCACCTTCAGTAACAATGTCACAGCGACCGTCGCACGCGGCACGATGGTTTCCCATTAGCCGGACGACGCGACCGACCATGGGATCGACGATCGGTACAACAGTGGTCTCCACCATCCGCCGCGGGCCGCCGAACGCAAGATGCTGGTGAATTCTGACCTCTTTGCTTTGTGCGACGCACGCCCGAAAGGCTTCGGACACCGATATAGCGTCCTCCTTGCCCATACAATCAGAGATATCCTTGTCGTAGATGTCCTCGGAAGACAGCCCAAGACAAGCCTCGAACGCGGAATTGGCCCCCTCGTATATGAAGCGCCCCCCGTAAGAAGGGCGCACAAGGAAAAGAAGATCCTTCGAAGACCACCAATGGAGTTGGTCGTTCGCCGCTGCCGGACCGATGTGATGCCATTCGCAGACGGCGGCCTTTTTCCATTTAGGATTGCGGGAGCCATGCAGCATCGTACGCGCTCCTCTTCTCTGTGGCCCCGCCCGAGAGCTTGTGCCCCGGGGCTGAGTATACTCTTGAAGGTAGCACCACACCAGAGGGTAGCATTATCCTAGATTAAAACCCTCAATGGGACTTTGCACAAGCAGGCGGTCCGCGGGAGCAACCATATGGAGGCTATTGCCACTGACGCCTCGATCTTAAAATTCGGATAAACAAATATGGCGCGATCGTCGCGGAGATGTTTCGGAAACGCCTTCGCTGACACATAATAGATGCACTCGAAACATTGTTTTCGTGGCGTTGCACGCGTTGAAAAGGCGCGCGTCGATCCAGTGTCGCGGCGAGATTTTCTTTGCGCGGATTTTGCTGGCCGATTTCGCCAGCATGAGGACTTGTCTGGGTCGGCGGAGCGACACGATTGCATGTGCGAGCCCACGATATGGGGACATTCAGCCATCAGGCCTAGGGTTTCCTCCGATCCCGAAGCTGACCTTTGCGCCGTAACGTCGGCCCTGATGTTCCGCTCCGCATGTTTTCGAACCAACAGGAGGTCTCCATGTCCGATCTGGTTGCGATCGTGTATCCATCCGAGGCGAAGGCCGAAGAGGTGCGCCAACGACTGCTCGGGCTGCAGAAGGAATATCTGATCACGATCAGCGACGCCGTGATCGCCGTGAAGACGGAATCGGGCGGCATCAAGCTCAATCAACTCGTCAACACGACCGCCATGGGCGCGATGACAGGAAGCTTTTGGGGGCTTCTGATCGGCGTTCTCTTTCTTAATCCGATCCTGGGCGTCGCTGTGGGCGCGGCCTCAGGTGCTCTCGGTGGCGCTCTGTCGGACTTCGGCATCGATGACAAGTTCATGAAGGAATTGGCCGCAAATCTCCAGACCGGAAACGCGGCCCTGTTCGTCCTGATCAAGCACATGACCGCGGACAAGGTGATCAAGGAGATCAAGGACGCCGGGGGCGTCGTGCTCAAAACGTCTCTCGACGACACCAAGGAAAAGGTCTTGCGCGACGCCTTGGCCAGCGCCGTCGAGCGGCCGGCGGCATGAACCGCCGGCTTTCCTCGCCTCAGCGTCGGCCGCCCGCCAGCCGCAACAGCATCATGAACAGGTTTATGAAATTGAGATAGAGCGACAGCGCGGCCAAGACTGACTTGCGACCTGCAGAGGTCTGGTCATCCGCGCTGTCGTACATCGCCTTGATCCGCTGCGTATCGTAGGCCGTGAGCCCGGCAAACACGCCAACGCCGACGATCGATATCAGCCAGTCGAGCGCACTCGACCACAGGAACAGATTGACCAGGCTCGCGATGATGATTCCGATCAGGCCCATGAACAGGAAGGTGCCGAGCCCGGAGAGATCGCGCCTGGTCGTATAGCCAAAAAGGCTGAGCGCGCCGAAACTGGCGGCTGCGATGAAAAACACGCGAGCGATCGACGAACTGGTATAAATGTGCAGCAGTATCGAGAGCGATATGCCGATCAAGCCTGCATAGACGAAGAACAGAAGCCGCGCCGTCGGTGCCGACAGCGTATTGATGCGTGAGCCGATGAAGAACACCAGCGCAAGCGGCGCCAGGATGAAGATCCACATCAATGGGCTCTGCAGCCAGGCCGGATCAGTAATCTGATAGGTGAGCCAAGCGGCGACGGCGGTAAAGCCGACGCCCGCGCCCATGTAGGTGTAGATACGCAGCATGTAGTCGCGCAATCCGGCGTCTACCGCAATCGCGCTGCCCGCCGTCTCCGCGGCCGCCAGGTTCTGGTCAAAATTGGACATCGCTGCCTCCTCTGGAACTCGCCCCAGCGGGGCCACGCTATCCCTTCGGCCAGCGGAGCGGCATCGGACGATGACCCGAATTGCTGCGGTGAAAACCACCTGCTCCGGATATGCTCGCGGCGCCCCCAAGCGTCGCCCGCTGCTGGCGTTACAGTCCCGCAAGACAGGAACCTGCCCGGTCGGCTGCGCCCTTTGGCGTAGATTCCTTACGCCTTTGTCACTTGGAAGCGGGAGCCTGTCTGCCCTAATCCGAGGCATGCGCTTCTTCTTTCACATTGCCGACAAGTACGGCGTCTGTCCCGATGGGATTGGACAAGACTGCGCCGATCAGGATGCCGCCATCCGCCACGCCCGGCATGTCGCCGCCGAGCTCGCCAGGGCCGGCGAGTTCTTCCGCGGCAGTGTCGTGCTCGTTGGCCGGCAGCCGGATCCGACCTCCACCTCCTGAGCGTTCGGCGCGCCTGCCGATTTCCTGCCCTCGCCGTCTACAGAGAATCCCTGATGTGCGCACGCGACGCGTACTTCTAAGGTCGCGGGTGGTGCCTGGCTCTGCGCGCAGGCCGCCAGAGCCAGGCGGTCTGAGCCGTGGTCCCCCGGCCGCAAGGAGGCGAGGATGAACATTCACCCCATTGGGCGCGCCTTGGTACTGGGCGGATTGGTGGCGGTTATCATGCCGTCCCTTTCGGTCGCGCAGCCGAAGGACAGTACCGCGACGCCGCAAAAAGAGACTGGTGCGGTTGCACCAAAAGAGGTGGCGCCCAACACCAATGCCAATCCCTTCAAGCACCGCTACTGGCGCCATCGCGGCGGCAGGCACCCGCACTATGGCAGCCGTCGTGTTCGCACCTGAGGGATCGCCGACCTGGTCGTCACATCTGAGCGTCACCCCTGGCAATGGACCGAGTGATGAGCGATTCCAGGATGGGAACAGACAGAATCCGCGAGGTCGTTCTGCACGAGAATCCTGCTGACCAGGCCGAAAAAACCGGACGGCCGAGCATGCTGGCGGTCGGCCTCACCTTGCTTGCCACGAGCGTCGCCCTCTTCCTGATATGGCAAACCGTCTCCAGTCTGCTGATTGTCTTCGCGGGCGTGTTGTTCGCAGCCTTTCTTGATGCTTTGACGCGGGCTCTGGCCCCAGTCGTTCCCATCAAACGCGTCTGGCGCTTGACGCTCGTTATCTTGCTGCTGTCCGTGCTGTCCGGTTTTGGAGTGGCCTGGGGCGCAGGCAAGTTGCCAGAACAGACACGCCTGCTGTTGAAGGTCATGGATGCCCAAGTCGACGTGCTCCAGACACACTTACTGTCATATGGCGTAGACCTGCTCGGTCCGGAATGGGGCCGCGACTTTGCGCAATGGCTGTTCGCGGATCAGGTGCGCTTCCTCAGCCACGCTCAATTTCTGCTGGGTGGAGCATCGAGCCTTTTGACCGCCGTGCTTGTGATTCTGTTCCTCGGGATTCTGTTTGCCTACGATCCCACCAGCCATCGAGAGAGCGTGATCGTGTTGGTCAAGCACTCGTACCGTGCCCGCGCTCGCGCCGTGATGGACGAGATGGGCAGCGTCATGCGGTTGTGGTTTGTCGGTCAATTGGTCCGCGTCATCCTGATGACACTCTGCGTATGGATCACGCTCTATCTCATAGGACTGCCCGCTCCTTTCGTGCTTGGGATCCAGGCGGGCTTGTCAAATTTCATTCCCTATCTCGGGCCGATCGTCGCCGCGATCCCGATTGCGCTCGTCGCGATGCCGCTGGGGACCTCGCTGCTCATCTGGGCCGTCGTCGCCTACACGATCATCCAGTCGATCGAAGGCTACGTGATCGGCCCGCTGATCCAACGACATGCGGTCGAGACCCCTCCGGCCTGGACATTAGTTGCGATAGTCCTGCTCGGCGCGCTGTTCGGCGTTATGGGGGTCGCCGTTGCCATGCCGTTGGTCGCCGTCGGCCGCGTCGCAATCATCAGGCTCTATGTCGAGGATTACATTGGCGATGATCTCGAGCCGGCCCTGACCGCCGCGAGTGAGCAGCAATGAGCGGGATCGCTGCGCAGCAAAGTCATGCTCCAGAACGTCCCTTGGCGCGTTCCCGGAGGTCCCGTTTCCTGTGGCAGCAGCTTCCCTATGCTGTAGCGCTGCTGCTCGCCATCGCCGGCGTCGCCTATACCAACATCTCGCACCAGCCACTGACCGGCTATTGGGAATTCCTGGCACTTGCCTTCGGCGTGGTCTGCGTCCTTACCAAGTGGTCGGAGATCGAAGGCAAGGAGAACCAGTTCCGCTTGATCTGGACCCAGGCCCTGCACTGGATCGCGGTTCTGGTCACGATGAACATCATGCTGATCTCCCGCGTACAGCAGTTGCTTCCCACCCCGGCGACCAGCCTTGTCCTGCTGACGCTGCTTGCGCTCGGCACGTTCCTTGCGGGCGTGAGCCTGCTGTCTCCGCAAATTTCCTTTCTAGGTCTCGCGATGGGCGCCGCCGTTCCGGCGATATCCTGGCTCAAACAGTCCATTTTTTTCTTCCTTCTCGGCGCCGTACTGCTGATCGGCCTCGCCATCTCGTTCTGGCTGCGCCAGGATCGGCCCTCACAGGTCCCCGCCGGAATGAACAAGCAGGCGGAGGATTGAATGCAAAAGTTGCGATATCTTGCAATCATCGGTGTGTCGGCTTGGCTTTGCACCATCGTCTCGCCCGCGGGGGCGGAGACGTTCAGGGTCGGCAGACTGTTGTGCTTCTCCACGCCTCGAGTTGGGCTGGTGCTTGGATCGGCGCAATCGTTGCGCTGTGTGTTCTACGCGCGGCGTCCACCCCGGCAGTACATCTACGAGGGACGGATCAGGCGCGTTGGCCTTGACTTCGGCGTGACCAGCGCGAGCACGCTGTCCTGGGCCGTGCTTGCCAAGAACTCGCGGATCGGTCCCGGCACATTGCGAGGCAGCTATGTGGGCGCGAGCGGCAGCCTCGCCGTCGGCCCTGGCCTCGGAGCCAACGTTCTGATTGGCGGCTCTCGCCGTACCGTGGTCCTGCAGCCGCTGTCGATAGAGCGGTCGATCGGGATCAACTTGGCGGCGGGGGTGACCCACTTGACGTTGGGCCCGCGAGGTCGGCGATAAGCCGTCGCCGTGCCGTTCCCGGAAGCTGCGGTCCCATTCACACATACGCACATTCCCGACCGTCGTTCAGGGTTTCGTCGGATGTCCATTTTGCTGATCAGAAACTAGCATCCGAAACGTGCCGGTCAGATCTGGAGGGTGGCATGACAGTCTTTGACAGCCGGTCAGGAATCGAAGCTCTAGGGCCTCCGCCAGTCTGGGTTTGCGCTCTGCTTGGCATCATCTTGGTCGCCGCCGGCGCCGCCGCCCTCGGCGATGTTGTGTTTGCGACTATCGTCAGCGTCAAGTTCATCGGACTAACCGCCATCGCGGCCGGCGCGTTCGAGATTGCACACGCGTTCTGGACGAAAGGGTGGGGCGGTTTCTTCTGGCAGATCGTGCTCGGCGCGCTTTATCTCGCCTTCGGTCTCGTGCTGCTCACCCAACCCGCCTCCGGCGCGCTGATCCTGACCTATGTTCTCGGCGCGGTGCTGTTCGCATCAGGCGTCATACGATGCATTCTGAGCTTTGCCTATTGGGGGCAGAACGGCTGGATCATGCTGATTTCTGGCGCCTTCGCGATCCTCGCGGGCGTGCTGATCCTGTTCCGCTTCCCCACGATCAGCGATTGGGCGCTCGGCTTCCTGCTTGGCGTCGACTTGATCGTGCATGGCCTGGCGTGGCTGCGCTACGCGCTGCAATCGGGGCGCAGGACGGCATGACAATGAAGGAGAAAGCGATGAACGCTCCTACCCGACGCGCTTTCCTTGGCCTTACACAGAATGCCGTAGTCGCCGCGGCGATCGGCGCCGTCGGTGTCCACTTCGTTCGCGTCGCGGAGGCGATGCCGATCGACTCCGATCTCGCGAAAACCGGCAAGCCGACGGACTTCGTGCGGCGGGCGCAGTGGTGGGGACCGCCCCCGCCTCCTCACCCGGGCTGGGGGCCCCCGCACAGGAGACGCCGTCGCCGCTGGGTCTGCTGGTGGCATCGCGGTCGTCGGGTGTGCGGATGGCGGTGAGGCCTGAAATGCTCCTTGCCAACCGCGCAAATCCAAAGAGCCAGCTTCGTCCCGAAGCCCATTCAGCCGTCATTGATTGGACGAAGGAGACAATGAGCAACAAGAACCAATGGCTCCCTGCCGCCGTGTCGGCTGTCATATTAGGAGAATCAAGCGCTGGACAGGCCAAGCGCAATGACATTCCGCTCGCTAGGTATTTCCCAATCCGTGACTAGGTAGAAGCCCCATTGCCCGCTCCGGCGAGCGGCTGCATGACTAGCAATGTCAGCCTGCCCTTCGCCAGCAGCTCAGGAGGACTGCATGCAACTAACGCCGAGAGAATTCGACAAGCTGCTTGTCTACATGGTGGCTGACGTTGCGCTGAAGCGACAAGCCAAAGGCCTGAAGCTGAACTATCCAGAGGCCGTAGCCGTCATCTCGGCGACGGCTCTCGATGGTGCCCGTGCAGGGAAGACAATCGAAGATGTGACCAATGAAGCGCGCACCGTCCTGAGCAAGGCCGACGTGATGGATGGCGTCGCCGATCTCATTCCAATGGTTCAGATCGAGGCGGTATTTACCGACGGGAGCCGTTTGGTGACAGTACATACGCCGATCCAATGACAACCTAGCAGGAGTTCAACATGGCTGGACCAAAGGCCGGTCCCAAGATCGCCGCCGATGTCGACCCGGCGACGGTCGATGTACCGATCGGCGGCTACATCTACGGCCCGTCTGCGATCTCGTTCGACGCAGATCGCCCCGTCACGACACTCAAGGTGCGCAACGCCGGAGACCGGCCGATACAGGTTGGATCGCACTTCCACTTCTTCGAAGTCAATCGCGCGCTGGAATTCGATCGCGCAGCCGCCTTCGGACTGCACCTCAATATTCCTTCCTCGACTGCGACCAGGTTCGAGCCCGGCGACGAACGCGAGGTTGAGCTCGTTCCATATGGCGGCAAGCGTGCCGTTTATGGCTTCAACAATCTCGTCGACGGTCCTACCGCCGGCTCGGACGCCGCCACGGTCAAATCCAAGGCGGTGGCACAGGCGACGGAGCGCGGCTTCCGTTCCGTCAAGACGAAGGCCTGACACTCCTATTCTCGAGCGAGGGCGACGATGGCGACCATATCGCGACAAGAATATGTCGGCCTGTTCGGTCCGACGACCGGTGATCGCATCCGCTTGGGTGATACAGGGCTGTTCGTCGAGATCGAGCGCGATCTGCGCGGCGGCTATGGCGACGAGATCGTTTTCGGCGGCGGCAAGAGCATGCGCGAAGGCATGGGTATGGACAATCAGGTGACGCGGGCGGGTGGCGCTCCCGACCTCGTGATCACCAACGTCACCGTGATCGACGCGGTGCTCGGCGTCGTGAAAGCGGATGTGGGCATCAAGGATGGCCGCATCTGTGCCATCGGCAAGTCCGGCAATCCGCAGATCATGGACCGTGTCACGCCCGGGCTCGAGATAGGTCTGGCCACCGACGCCATCTCGGGTTCGCATCTCATCCTGACAGCCGCCGGGATCGACACGCACATTCACTTCATTTCTCCGCAGCAGGCGCAGGCCGCACTCTCAAACGGCACGACGACGTTGATCGGCGGTGGCACGGGCCCTTCCGACGGCTCCAATGCGACGACGGTGACATCCGGTCCCGGCAACATCAACATGATGTTACGCGCGTTCGAGGATTGGCCTCTCAACGTCGGCATCCTCGGCAAGGGTCACGGACACGGCAAGGCGGCCCTCATCGAACAGATCGAGGCGGGCGCAGTCGGCGTGAAGTGTCACGAAGACTGGGGCACCACTCCGGCAGTGCTGCGGTCCGCTCTGACAGTAGCCGACGAGACGGACACGCAGGTCTGCATTCATACCGACACCTTGAACGAGTCTGGCTTCATCGACGACTCGATCGAGGCGTTCGAGGGGCGGACGGTCCATTCGTTCCATACCGAGGGCTCCGGCGGCGGCCATGCGCCTGACATTATCAAGATCGCCGGCCTTCCCAACGTGCTGCCCTCTTCGACGAACCCCACGCTCCCCTACGGCATCAACTCGCAGGCGGAGCTCTACGACATGATCATGGTCTGTCACCACCTCAGTCCGGACATTCCGTCCGATGTGGCCTTCACGGAGAGTCGCATCAGGGCTGAGACCATCGCGGCGGAAAACGTCCTTCAGGATCTCGGGATCATCTCGATGTTCTCGAGCGATTCCCAAGCCATGGGCCGCATCGGGGAATGTTGGCTGCGTTGCGTCCAGACCGCCGATGCGATGAAGACCGGCCGCGGCAAGCTTCCGGAGGACGCGCCCGGCAACGACAATTTCCGGGTGCTACGCTACGTAGCGAAGATCACGATCAATCCCGCCATTGCACACGGTCTTAGCGAGGTGCTCGGCTCAGTGGAGGTCGGCAAGATTGCGGACCTCGTCCTGTGGGAGCCTGCGTTCTTCGGCGCGAAGCCCAAGATCGTGATTAAGAACGGCTTCATCAGCTGGGCGGTCATGGGGGATCCGAACGCGTCGCTCCCGACGCCCCAGCCCACCTATTATCGGGCCATGTTCGGAACCCAGGGTAGCGCGCTGGCGGAGAACTGCATCACGTTCGTCTCCGGCGCAGCGCACGCCGCCGGGGTCAAGGAGCGGCTGGGACTCCGCAGGCAGGTGATGCCGGTACGCAATGTACGCAATATCGGCAAGAGCAATATGGTCCGAAACGCCGGCACGCCGAAGATCGAAGTCAATCCGGAAACCTTTGCGGTGACGGTCGACGGCAAGCACGCGACCGTGCCCCCCCTAAAGACGGTGTCGTTGAACCAGAAATACTTCTTCAGCTGAGGCACCTGGCATGATCCTGATCGATTCAATCGTAGGCAGCATCGACGACCATGAATGGGCGGAGCGCTTGTCATCCGCCGATACCGACCTGCTCGAGATCGACCAATGGGAAGCGCAGAAGAGCCGCTTCCGGAAGACGACGGTCAAGGGCGTGCAAGTCGCAATCTCGATCGACCGCGGTACCCACATCCGCGATGGAGACGTCTTGCTTTGGGATGCCCATGCGCGCTCCGCGATCATTGCGCGAATCGAGTTGCGTGACGTGATGATCGTGCATTTGGACGAACTGACGAGGCTTCCGCCGAAGCTGGCGATGCGGACATGCGTGGAACTGGGCCACGCGATGGGCAACCAGCATTGGCCCGCGCTTGTCAAGGACACGGTCGTCTATGTCCCGCTCACCGTCGACCGCAAGGTGATGGCGTCCGTCATGAACACGCACCGCTTCGAGGGACTCCGCTACGAGTTCGTACCCGGCCGGGATGTCATTCCCTATCTTGCTCCACATGAATCGCGGCGCCTCTTCGGCGGAGCGGAAGGCCCTGTGCATTCCCACACACACGAGAGCTACGCCGGCATCGAGCCCGACGGCGGCCACGTTCACGGGCATCCGCCGGCGCGCCGCGATGTGGACTCGGGAGATCCGACGCAAGCATCGCCTGCAAACGGCCGGTCCGCGCATGACCATCGCGAATGAGGGCGCCAAAGCAGCAGACAGCGCCGCATTTCTCTCGCGGATGTTGCAGTTCGGCGATTCGATGTTCCCCATCGGCGCATTCTCATTTTCTTGCGGAGTGGAATCCGCGATCCAGGAAGGCGTCGTCACCGATGCTGCTACGCTCCGCGCGTTCACACACACAGCGCTCGAGCAGGCCGCACGCAGCGACTGCATCGCGCTGATCGCCGCGCATCGCGCGGCAGCCGCAAATGACGTTGACACGCTCGCCCGGATCGATGCGCAGGTCTACGCCCGCAAGCTTTCCGACGAAGCGCGGGCGATGTCGGTTCGCACGGGCAAGAAGTTCACGGAGATGGGCGTGGAGGTGGTCGGCGCGCCGCTCCTTCGCACGTGGCGCGAGCGCATTGAAGCGTCCGTGACTCCGGGCTGCTACCCGGTAGCGCTGCCGATCGGCTTTGCCGTACAGTCTCTGCCCGCCAGCCAGGCGTTCGTCGTTCATCAGTACGGAGTTGCGACGACGATCCTCGGAGCGGCCCTAAGGCTGATGAGGGTCAGCCACATCGATACGCAGAAAATTCTCTACGAGCTCACCCGGAAGGCAGAAGAGGCATACCCCGCCGCCGCGGCGGCGCGACTTTCGGACATGGCCAGTTTTGCTCCGCTGACGGAAATCCTGGCCGCCGTCCACACCAGAGCGCATGTCCGGCTATTCATGAATTGACGAATGGAGCTCCGAATGTCGAAGAACATCACGCGCATCGGCATCGGCGGCCCGGTCGGATCAGGGAAGACCGCGATCGTGGAAGCCATCACGCCCCGTCTGCTCGATCTCGGCATCAAAGTGCTCATCATCACGAATGACGTGGTCACGACCGAGGACGCCAAGCACGTCCAGCGCACGCTCAAGGGCATTTTGGTCCAGGAGCGCATCCTCGGCGTCGAGACGGGGGCATGCCCGCATACTGCGGTCCGTGAAGACCCCAGCATGAACCTCGCGGCCGTCGAGGACATGGAGCGGCGCTTTCCGGACAGCGATGTGGTGCTGATCGAAAGTGGAGGCGATAATCTGACGCTGACATTCTCTCCGGCGCTGGTGGACTACTTCATCTACGTGATCGACGTCGCCGCAGGCGACAAGATTCCACGAAAGAACGGTCCCGGCATCACGTACTCGGACGTCCTGGTCATCAACAAGACCGATCTTGCGCCCTACGTAGGAGCCAGCCTCGAGGTCATGAAGCGGGATTCGCAGATGATGCGTGGCCTCAAGCCGTTCCTGTTCACGAACTGCAAGACGGGGGAAGGCATTCCCGAATTGGTCGCGCTGATCGAGCGGGAATTCCTGTTCGATGTCCAACGGCAGCTACGGCGTCCGGCATGATACCCGCGAGCTTTCCTTGGGCCCGCGCCGAAGCCATCGCTGCATCGAGCCCGGAGTTTGCCCCGTTCCAGGACGAGCCGCCGCAGATGAGGAGCGGGGCGGTCGGCAAGACGGGTTTCCTGCGCCTGGGTCTGGAGCACCGCTCTGGTCAAACTGTTCTGGCGAAGCTGGAGCGGCGCGCGCCCTACATGGTGCAACGCGCGCTTTATTGCGACGAAGAAATGCCAGGTCTGGCCTGCCTTTTCCTGATCACGACGACAGGTTGCGTGCTGCAGGGAGACAGGCTCACCCTCGACATCACCCTCGCTCCGCGGGCGCAGGCGCACATCACCTCGCAATCTGCGACCAAGATCCACGCGATGGACGCCAACTATGCGGCGCAGAGCCAGACCATCACGCTAGCCGATGATGCCTACCTGGAATTTCTTCCAGATCCCGTGATCCCGCATCGGCATTCGCGTTATCTCAGCGATACGCAGATCTTGGTGGCACCTTCGGCCACGCTGCTTATGTCCGAGATCATTCAGCCCGGCCGCAAGCACCATCATCCAGACGAATGCTTCGGCGCCACCATCTTGTCGATTGCGACGTCCGGCGCGCGCCCCGATGGTCGTGTCCTGTTTGCAGAGAAGCTGGTCATCGAGCCGCAGCGATATGCGATGCGGCAGACCGGCGTGATGGACGCCTTCGACGTGTTCGCCAACGTGATTCTGTGTGTCCCCAAGGACAAGGCCGAGCGGATCCACGAGCGGACCGGCGCCGATGTGGACCTCGTGAACAACCTGGCGTTCGGCGCGTGTCGCCTGCCCAATGACGCCGGGCTGGTGTTCAAGGTGCTGGGCCGCGAGACCGCGCAAGTGAAGGCCAAGGTTCGCGAGTTTTGGGCAGTGGTCCGCGAGGAAATCATCGGGGCCGCACTACCTCCGCCGTATCTCTGGCGCTAGCGGGCACCGGCAATTGACCGCCCATAGCAGTGACTGCACGTTCGAGGAGGCAGCAATGGAAAAGATCTTGGCGGGGTGGGAGAACCTCTGCGGATCCTCCGGCATGTTACGGTTCCTGGACATCAATCTGCGCAGCATCGGGCAAGTTATGTTTCAGAACAACCCGCTGACCGGGATGCTCTTCCTTGCTGCAATTTCTTGGGCATCATATGCATCCGGCGCTCCACGCGTGGCAATTGCGGGCATCGTAGCGGTCGTCGCGGCGAACCTGACCGCGGAGCTGCTTCACGTCGATACCGACTCGCTCCATGCTGGACTATATGGCTTCAACGGCATCCTCGTCGGCCTTGCGCTGGCGACGTTCCTGGCTCCCGGGCTGCTGCTTTGGGTGTATGTGATACTGGGAGCGGTCGTATCCGTCGTCGTGATGCTGGGGACAACCAACGCCGTCAAGCCGTGGGGCGGCGCTCTCACATTTCCGTTCGTGCTCACAACTTGGCTTCTTTTGCTGGCCACATATGGATTTTCCGGCCTCGCGGGAGCAGCACTGCCGACCGGCAGGGTTGTTACCGTCTTCCAGCCCTACCAAGGAAGTCCGCTCCAGCTGATTGATCTCGTCCAAGGCGTGTTCCTCAGCATCTCGCAGGTCTTCCTGAAGGCCAGCAGCATCGCCGCGCTGCTCCTGTTTGCGGGGCTCGTCGTGAGCTCGCTCGCGGCCGCGGGTTTCGCTCTTGGGGGCGCGATCTTGGCCGTACTGACAGCCCATCTTTTCGGCGCGGAGAGCGACCTGATCACCGGCGGTCTCCTCGGGTTCAGCCCGGTCCTGACGGCGATCGCGCTTGGCACCGTCTTCTATCAGCCGAGTTGGCGAGTCGTAGTCTACACCGCCCTTGGCACGATGTTCACGGTCATCGTCCAGTCAGCCTTGAACGTTGCGCTGTCCCCGTTCGCCATCCCGGCCCTGACGGCACCTTTCGTCCTGGTGACTTGGCTCTTCCTGCTGCCCCGGCAACGCCTCGAGCCAGTATCCGCCGTAGTGCACGATGTGGAAAAGCCTGCCTGATTTTCATGAGGCGGTGCGTGAGCAAGACAGCGACGGCTCCCTCCTGGACCTCGGATTCATCGGAGAAGCTAATCATGGGACTCTTTGGCGTACTGCTCGGCTTAGCTCTCCTCATGTGGCTCGCCTACCGCGGGTGGAGTATCCTGCTGGTGTCTCCAATCGCGGCGCTCATCGTGGCCATGTTCTCGGGGGAACCGCTGCTCGCTCACTGGACGCAGACCTTCATGCCGGGAGCGGCGCGATTTGTGGCGCAATGGTTCCCACTGTTTCTGCTTGGCGGATTGTTCGGCAAGTTCATGGGCGACAGCGGCTCGGTCAGCGCGATCGCGCAGTACTTGACCAAGAAATTGGGAGCCGGCCACACGATGCTCGCGGTGGTAGCAGCCTCGGCGATCGTGACCTATGGCGGCGTGAGCGTGTTCGTCGCATTCTTCGTGCTCGCCCCGCTGGCTCACGAGATGTTCCGGGCAGCGAATCTGCCGCGCCGATTGATACCGGCAGCGGTCGGACTCGGTGCATTCACCTTCACGATGTCGGTGATGCCGGGAACGCCCTCGGTCAATAACGCGATTCCGATGCCATATTTCGGCACCACCACTTTTGCGGCCCCCGGGCTGAGTCTCATCGCGTCGGCTATCATCATCGCTTTCGGCATGTGGTGGCTTGGCCGTGCCGAGGCTGCAGCGCGCAAAGCTGGCGAAGGCTACGCTGGCGAGGCAGTAACCGCGCCTGTCGTCAATGAGATGGTCCGCGAGCAAGCGGCGCCGGCGGGTGACTTCGATCCTGCCGAGTTGGAGCATGGCAAGCCGGCCGAGAGCGGGCCGCCCTTCGTCCTGGCCATACTGCCCATCGTCGTCGTTATCGTCACCAATTTCCTGATGGCGCTCGTCATATTCCCGCGGCTCGATTTCTCGTACCTGTCCGAGCCTCGCTGGGGCGATATTACGATCGGGGCAGTCTCCGGCGTCTGGTCAGTTTTGGTGGCTCTCGCGCTGGCAAATCTGACGGTCATTCTCATCAACTTTCGACGCTTGCCGTCTGTGCGCGAAACTCTCGACGCGGGCGCGAACTCTGCCGCCATGCCGATGCTGATGATCGCCAGTCTCGTCGGCTTCGGCGCGGTCGTTGCAGCAGTGCCGGCATTTGCGCTAGTCCGCGATGCGGTATTCTCGGTTCAGGGAGGACCACTGGTCTCATTGGCACTCTCCATGAATGTGCTGGCTGCCTTGACCGGAACTGCTTCGGGCGGCATGGCGATTGTGCTCAATGCATTTGGCGCTGACTTCATGGATCTTGCCACTGAGTATCATATCGATCCCGAGTTGATGCATCGCATAACGACGATGAGCGCAGGTACCCTGGACGCGCTTCCCCACAACGGCACGGTGTTGCTGTTGCTGCAAATCAGCGGTCTTACTCACCGTGAGAGTTATCTGGACATGGTAATGACGGTGATCGTCAGCTGCATCATCGCGCTTGTCGCCGTCCTCGTCCTGGGTTCGATTTTCGGATCGTTTTGAGCTGCGGGGGGCATCGCCCTGATCGGCGATCGATATGCCCCAATATCTCGGCATCTCGCGCTCCGCGCGCCACATGCTATCGTATCAATGAGTATCTGGCACCTGAAACGGCGATCCGCGCGGCGTGTTTCTGTGCCAAGACCTCGGCAACGGAGATCGTTGTCGCAAGGCCGACCAAACCGCGATGCGATTAGGAAGAACCGTCATCGCGCTTTAGGTTGTTGTTTAAGCATGATCTTCTCGGAAAGCCGATGCGCACTTTTCCGGATCATGGTTTAGAAAGAGCAGGATCAGTACTCGCATCATATTGCGCTCGTCGATCACGTGCATCAGAGCCCGACCAACTTCTTGCGAATCGCGTAGCGGACAAGCTCGGCTGTCGACGACGTCCCCAGCTTGCGCATGGCCGATGCGCGGTGCGTCTCAACCGTCTTCACGCGCACCTTCAGTGTCGCACTGATGGATCTATTGGTGTGTCGCTCTGCAATGAGCCGAACCACGCTCTGCTCGCGCGGAGTTATCCGCCGCTGATTCGTCGACGATATCGGCTATCATTCAGTGCGTTATCCTAGAAAGCCCTGATATCATTCAGCGGATTCCCGATCGTCTCTGGTCTGTTCATCAATTGATCGGCGGGGACCGGACGCTGTTTATCACTGGAGTCGCGCCGGCTTAATCCGCAGCGTGCAGAGCCGTGGCTGATACCGGGGGACCTTGCGAATTCGCCGAGGCAATTCCTGCCCGTTCCATCTACAGAGAATCCCCGATGCGCGAGACGGGGGCGACCTGTAGGGTTTCCGTCCAACGACACCGTATTTTCCCGCGCTCAAATTACCTGTCGAGCCCATCTCACGCGCCGTCATGCTCTCTTGGACGAGTTCAACCGGAGAGCTCGCGCGACACGAGATGACGAGATACGTCCAAGGGGAGTCCCGCAGATGCAAAGAGCCAGAGCCGCTTTCATTATCCTCGCGACATGGACGACCCTCAATACCGCCGCGGCGCAGGAACGCTCGGCGGTGACGCTTTTCGAGAACGTCCGTATCTTTGATGGGAAGAGCCAAGCGCTTTCCGCGCCGTCGAACGTCCTCGTTCGAGGCAACCTCATCGAGCGGATTGCAACCACCGACATTCCGGTCGATCGGCGTGCGGATACCCGCATCATTGCAGGCGGTGGACGCGTGCTGATGCCCGGCCTCAGCGACATGCATTGGCATACGATGATGGTTCGTCCGACCCCTGCTCAGATGCTGGCGAACGACCTGGGCTATACCACGCTGCTGGCGGGCGCGGAGGCCACCGCCACGCTGATGCGCGGGTTTACGAGCGTCAGGGACATGGGCGGTCCCGCCTTCGCGCTCAAGCGCGCGATCGACGAAGGTCTCCTTCCCGGCCCTCGCATCTATCCATCAGGCGCCGTAATCACGGTCACCGGCGGCCATGGGGACTTCCGTGAGCTCTGGGAATTGCCACAGAGCATTGGCGGAACGAGCCGGGTCGAACAGCTTGGCGGGAGTATCGTCGCAGATAACCCGGACGAGATTCGAAAGCGCGCGCGCGAGCAACTCATGCAGGGCGCGTCCCAGATCAAGCTGACAGCGGGTGGGGGTGTGGCCTCTCCTTTCAGTCCACTCGATGTGACCACCTTCACCGAAGCGGAATTGCGGGCGGCAGTTGAAGCGGCAACGAGTTGGGGGACGTATGTGGCGACCCACGCGTATACACCAGGTGCCATTCGGCGTTCCATCGAGGCGGGCGTCAAAGTGATCGAACATGGCCACCTCATGGATGAGCCGACCGCCCGCCTCATAGCAGAGAAGAACATCTGGCTGAGCACGCAGCCATTCGTGGACCTCGGCGGCGCGGCCGCGCTCCCTCCGACGCAACAGGCGCAGATGCGCCAGGTCGTCGCGGGCACCGAGACCATGTACGGGCTGGTCAAGAAGTTCAACATCAAGGTTGCCTTCGGGACCGACATTCTCTTCTCCAAGGCGTTGGCCGAGCATCAGGGCCAGGGAATCGTGGATCTCACGCGATGGTTTGCTCCTGCGGAAGCACTGGCCATGGCGACCTCGGCCAACGGAGAGCTGCTCGCGCTCTCCGGCGCACGCAATCCCTATCCCGGCAAAATCGGCGTGGTCGAAGAAGGTGCGCTGGCCGATCTCCTGCTCGTCGACGGCAATCCACTGGAGGACATCAGCCTCATCGCTGACCCCGCGAACAAGTTCATCGTCATCATGAAGGACGGTATCATCTACAAGGAGATCGGTCCGAAATGACCGATCTCTCGATTGCGCCTGTCGATGCCGCTCGCCGGCCGCCCGGAACCTGCGCAGCGATCGGATCGTGACGATAAGCCTGTTTCTCTGGCGGGCCGCGGAATGGCAGCCGGTTGAAAAGGGCCCATCCTCTCAAACTCACCGGCATCGCGCTCATCAAGTTTTTGGCGCTGCTCGGGCTGGCTCAATCGTTCAAGCTGGCAACCGGCTTCTCTCCAGCCGGATGCAGCGGTTCATTCCGAGGAGGATTGCGACCGTCATCGGCCTTCTTTTCACAGTCCTGCTGATCTGGTCGATCACCAACAACCTGCTCATCCGCACCGCGTTCGACTCGCTCGATTCCTCGTTTCGGGAATTTGACGCCCTGCTTGTACCGGAGCGACCGCAGCCGGTCGCGGTCGGACGAACGGGGAGTGCAACGTCACTGTTGAAGTGGAATGAACTCGGTCGTGCCGGACGGGGTTTCGTGGTTTCCGGACCGCGCGCCGCGCAGTTCGGCGCATTCGCGGGCCGCCCCGGCCGGGAGACGGTTCGAGTCTAGTGTCCTGAACCAGAAATTCGCTACATCGGGTCGCGTTTTGCCGGGGGATTGTATCGGTGACAAGAGTAAGCGCGCTTACGACGGATACCTCAAGCTTATTGAAACTAGGTTCGGTTCGATGCCGATTGGCGCCATCGAGGACAAACGCGCACGGGGCGACTTCAAGGAGTTTCGGGATTCATTTTCCGACACGCCACGCAAGGCGGATTATATCTGGACGACGATTGCGCGTGTTCTGTCCGTTGCAAAGGATCGTGGCAGGATCTCAGTGAACGTCTGCGAGCGTGGCGGTCGGCTTTATGAATCTGACCGGTCTGAGATAGTTTGGTCGGCCGAGGACATCCGGGCCTTTTGTGGCGTGGCGTCGGTTGAGCTGCAAGCCGCTCTCCCGCTCGCATTATGGACAGGTCAGCGCCAAGGAGACCTGCTGCGCCTAACCTGGAAAGATTACGATGGCACGTATATCCGGATGCGCCAATCGAAGGGACGCGGCAACAAGGGCCGGCGCCGTGTAACCATACCGGTGGGACCGCCGCTGAAGGCTGCGCTTGACGCTGCGTTGAAGGAAGAGCGCTCGGCCGTGACTATATTGGTCAACTCGTTCGGCCGGCCATGGACGGAGGACGGTTTCAGGACGAGCTGGGACAAGGCTTTCAAGAAAACGTCGCTGAAGGATCTGCACTTCCATGATTTGCGCGGCACTGCCGTTACGCGCCTCGCGCTATCGAATTGCTCGGTTCCGGAGATCGCCTCGATAACTGGCCATTCGATGAAGACGGTGCAGGAGATTCTCGATGCGCACTACCTGGGCGGCCGGCTCGAACTCGCCGAGTCAGCGATCAAGAAATTGAGTGAAGTATACGGGTAGGAACAGTGAGTTTGGGATGTGGATCGATTCCAGGTGAAGGCGTCCTCGGTCGCCAAGGCTTTTGCGTGAGAGAGCGCTCCACGCCGCCGGGGAACGAGTTAGCCGCTGTGGTAACGCGCAGCCATTCCGCCATCCTTCAACTTGGCGTACGGACGACGAACAAATTTCTCAAACCGGACGTCAAACCGACTGGTCCGTTCTGGTGCGCACTGCTGTAAGTGCTTGATTTGCTTGGTGGGCGCACCAGGGCTCGAACCTGGGACCCGCTGATTAAGAGTCAGCTGCTCTACCAACTGAGCTATGCGCCCGAAAGGCGGCTAAAGCCTTGCGAGGCCGGTCGTTTAGCAAAGCGATCCGGGTCTGGCAAGCGATCCGGTGAAGGTTTTCCAAGGGATTGCCGAGGTTTCTTCCGCAGGTCGCAAAAAGCGAAAAGCCGCTGGAATCCAGCGGCTTCGCCAGGGTTAACGGCCGGAAACCCGAGCCGCTCAGAGCCGGCCCTCGCGGTCCCGATCCGGACCGCCGTCACGGTCGAAACGGTCGTGGTGGAAGTGGTCCATGCCCCGATCCATCATGCGGTCCATGCGCTCCATGAAATGGCGGTGCCGCGGGCCGTCTTCGCCGCCGCCGAACGGGCCGCGGTGGCGGGTCAGCACCGCGAGGCGCCGTTTCTGGCCCTCGTCCAGGGTCTTGTAGAGCGGATCGGCGGCATCGGCGATCTTCTTCAGGGCGGCAGAGCTGGCGCCCATGTCCTCGGCGCGCTGGCGCAGGCGGGCGATCGGATCCTCGGCCCTGTCGGCATCGCCCGGCCCGGCATTCATCCGGGCATTGGCGCCATCGATGCGCAGCTTGGCGAAGTCCCGCACGGCGGCCTCGACCGGCGGCCACAGCTTCTCCTGATCGGCGTTGAGCTTCAGCCCGGCATGGACGGCGGCGATCCGCGCATCGACGAGGGCGGCGCGGTCCTCGGGGTTCATGCGCATGTGGCGGACGTGCTCCATCCACGGGCGATGATATTGGGCATAGACCGCGCCCGAGCCGGCGATGCTGAGCACGGCGATGGCTGCGATGGTGAATTTCCTCATACGAACCTCCTCTGGAAGGATGCATCGAGGATGAGCGCGGCGCGGCTGACGCGCAACTTACAACTTGGACAGGGAGCGCGTTGTTACGAAGATGTAACGGCCGATTTTACCTCCAGCCGCGATCGGAAATCATTCGCAACAAAAAGGCTTCCGTGCGGACCGCACGGAAGCCTTCGTTCATCATTCATCGTCCGTCAGGATCAGTTCGTCGTGCTCTTCGCTTCCTTCTGGAACTCGTCGATCAGCGACTGGCCGACGCGGCTTGCGGCGTCCTTGTAGACCGGCTCCATCGCCTTGCGCATCGCCTCGTCCTGCTCCGGCGTGAGCTTGATGATCTCGCTCTTGCCGCTCTTCTTGATCTCGGCCAGCGCGTCCTCGTTCTCCTTCTGCGACTGCGCGTTGCTGAACGCGGTCGCCTCCTTCATCGCCTTGGAAAGCTGGTCGCGGATGTCGGCCGGCAGATCGTCCCAGAATTTCTTGTTCACGATCACGACGTAGCCGATATAGCCGTGGTTGGTTTCGGTGATGTACTTCTGAACCTCGTGCATCTTCTGGGTGTAGATGTTCGACCAGGTGTTCTCCTGGCCGTCGACCACGCCGGTCTGGAGTGCCTGATAGACTTCCGAGAACGCCATCACCTGCGGCAACGAGCCGAGCGACTTGAACTGGGCCTGGATCACGCGCGAGGACTGGATGCGGAATTTGACGCCCTGATAGTCGGCGGGCGTCACCAGCTTCTTGTTGGCGCTCATCTGCTTGAAGCCGTTATCCCAATAGGCAAGGCCGGTGATGCCCTTGGCATCCAGCAGCTTGAGCAGCTTGGTGCCGAGCGGGCCTTCCGTCACCTTCCGCAGCGTCTTCAGGTCGGGCAGGATATAGGGCAGATCGAACACCTCGAACTCGCGAATGCCGAGCGGCCCGAACTTGGAGTTGGACGGTGCCAGCATCTGCACGCTGCCGAGCTGGAGCGCCTCAAGCTCCTCCTTGTCCTTGTACAGCGTCGAGTTCGGGTAGACCTCGACCTTGACCTTGCCGCCGGTGTATTTCTCGGCAAGCTCCTTGAATTTCTCCGCCCCCTTGCCCTTCGGCGTGTCGGTGGCGACGACGTGGCTGAACTTGATGATGATTGGCGATTGGGCCAGTGCCGGCCCGGTCAGGCCAAGTGCCAGTACCGCCATGGACGCGGCGATCGCGAAGGTGCGCATAATCTCTCCCTGGTGTTATTGGGCCGCCCGGCATGCCGAGCGGCCTGTCCTCATGCCGGCTGCATTCATACAGACCGGCATCGCCAGGGGCTATTGGCCGTTAGCAGGGCAGCCATCTCCCCGGCGGTCGTTCCGGAGCCGGTCCACGGGACCGAATCCGGAATTTCGAAATTCCGGGGCTGGTCCTTCGGCCCCTCCGGAACGACAAGCTTCGCTCGTCAGCTCGCCGCCGCCGTCGTCACGGTGTCGCGCTGGCGCTTCATGACGATCTTGTTGAGCGCGCCGAGATAGGCCTTGGCCGAGGCCACCAGCGTATCCGGATCCGCCGCGCGTGCCGTCATCGAACGGCCGTCCTGCGACAGCCGCACCGAGACTTCGGCCTGCGCGTCGGTCCCTTCGGTGACGGCGTGGACCTGATACAGCTCCAGCTTCGCCTCGTGCGGCACCAGGCGCTTGATGCAGTTGAACACGGCGTCGACGGGACCGTTGCCCTCGGCCTCCTCGATCTTGATCTGGCCGTCGACGTCGAGCTTCATGGTCGCGCGCTGCGGACCATGGGTGCCGGCGATCACGGTCAACGAGGTCAGCTTGATGCGGTCGTGCGAGGCCGCCATCTCCTCGTCGACCAGCGCCTCGATGTCCTCGTCGTAGATGTCCTTCTTGCGATCGGCCAGCGCCTTCATCCGCGTGAACGCATCTTCCAGCTGGTTCGGGCCGAGCTTGTAGCCCATCTCCTCCAGCTTGTGCACGAAGGCATGACGGCCGGAGTGCTTGCCGAGCACCAGCGAGGACTGCTTCAGGCCGACCATTTCCGGCCGCATGATCTCGTAGGTGGAAGCGTCCTTCAGCACGCCGTCCTGGTGGATGCCGCTCTCATGCGCGAAGGCATTCCGGCCGACGATCGCCTTGTTGTACTGGACGGGAAACGAGGTCGCCGCCGATACCAGTTTCGAGGCGCGGGTCAGCTGCGTGGTGTCGATCTTGTTCCAGTAGGGAAATTTGTCGTTGCGCACGTTGATCGCCATCACGATCTCTTCGAGCGCGGCATTGCCGGCGCGCTCGCCGATGCCGTTGATGGTGCACTCGACCTGGCGCGCGCCGCCGACGATGCCGGCCAGCGAGTTCGCGACCGCCATGCCGAGATCGTTATGGCAGTGCACCGAGAACACGGCCTTGTCCGAGTTCGGCACGCGCTCGATCAGCGTCCTCATGAAGTGGGTGTATTCCTCCGGCACCGTGTAGCCGACGGTGTCGGGGATGTTCACCGTGGTGGCACCGGCCTTGATCACGGCCTCGACGATGCGGCACAGGAAGTCCATCTCGCTGCGGGTGCCGTCTTCCGCCGACCATTCGACGTCGTCGATCTGGTTGCGGGCGCGCGCGACCATGGCGACCGAGGTCTCGATCACCTGCTCCGGGGTCTTGTTCAGCTTCACCCGCATATGCAGCGGCGAGGTTGCGATCACGGTGTGGACCCGGCCGCGCTTGGCGAATTTCACCGCCTCGGCGCAGCGGTCGATGTCGGCGGGATGGGCGCGCGAGAGGCCGGCGATGACCGCGTTCTTGGAGCGGCGGGCGATCTCGCTGACGGCCTGGAAGTCGCCCTCGGAGGTGATCGGGAAGCCGGCCTCGATGACGTCGACGCCCATATCGTCCAGCAGCTCCGCAACCTCGAGCTTCTCCTCGAAGGTCATGGTGGCACCGGGGCATTGCTCGCCGTCGCGCAGCGTGGTGTCGAAAATGATGACGCGGTCCTTGTCGGACTTGTTCTGGGTGGCCATTACGAAATTTCCTTTTGAGCGTTTGCGCCGTTCAGACCTTTTAGTCCCTTGGCGCTTGAGGTGTCCGGTGATCTCGACCAACCCCTGAGCGCCCAGGCGCGTGGCGCCCAGCCGGCCCTCAGGGGCAAGTAAGAAGGAGGCCGCCAATAAGGAGGGTGGGCAGCAACGCGGCCGGGGTCGTGGCGGCGGCCAGAGCCACCTCCCCCGAAATCCCCTCGATTTGGCCGCGAATCAGCATTGCCAGACCCTGTTGAGCCTCAAATCCTCGGTCAAAACCATTGACGGTTGGTTTCCGGGAGAGGCCTGATGCGGCCGTTTCTAGACGAGAAACGGGCGCATCTGCAACGCCAAAAGATAGTCAGAATGGCTGACCTGGTTGGGGCGGGCTCCGGCGCGGATACCAATGGCCGTTTCACGGCCGGCGCGAAACCCGGGCCCGCCGACGGCACACATCATCACGCATCAATATCGGTGGAAAGCGAAACGGCTTTCCATGCCTCGAACTCGGCCTGCAGCGATTTCAGCTTTTCGTCCACCAGCCGCACGGCGTCGCTGCCGAGCAGCAGATGTGCCGGCGGATCGGCCGACAGCGCGACTTTCAGCATCGCCTGCGCGGCCTTGCTGGGATCGCCAAGCTGCTTGCCGCTCAGCTCCATGCGCCGTTGGCGGATCGGATCGATGATCGCGTTGTAATCTCCGATCGATCGTGCGGCCCTCACCATCGATCGTCCGGCCCAGTCGGTGCGGAAGCTGCCGGGCTCGACCGCGGTCACCTTGATGCCGAGCTCCCTGACTTCCTTGCCGAGGGATTCGGAGATCCCTTCCAGCGCAAACTTGCTACCGTGGTAATAGCTCAGGCCCGGCAGCGTCATGATCCCGCCCATCGACGTGACGTTCAGAATATGTCCGGCACGGCGCTTGCGCATGAAAGGCAGCACCGCCTGGATCATCGCCACGGCACCGAACACGTTGACCTCGAACTGGCGCCGCAGATCGTCGATGGACGATTCTTCCAGGATGCCCTCGTGGCCGTAGCCCGCGTTGTTCACGAGAACGTCGATCGCGCCGATCCGGCTTTCGATGTCGGCAACCGCAGGGGCTATCGCCCCGGTCTCGGTGACGTCGAGGAGCACCGCATGCGCGCCGCGACCGAGCGCCTCGAAGCCCGACTTGTCGGCGTCCTTGCGCACGGTGCCAACGACATTGTGGCCTCCGCTCAACGCTGCCTCCGCCAATGCTCGGCCGAAGCCGGAGGAAACGCCGGTGATGAGAAAGGTCTTTGCCATGTGGGATGTCTTTCGGGTCACGATTGTGGGCCCAATATAGGTGGCTTGATTAGTGCAATAATCGGCATAAAATGGCATGACCTGATGCAAAATATCGCACAATGCTCCACACCGGTCTTTTCGAGCTGAACGCCGTTGCCGCGATTTCGGCACATCGCAGTTTTCGCGCCGCCGCGACCGAGCTCGGCATTTCGCCCTCGGCCCTGAGCCATGCGATCGCCACACTCGAAAAACGGCTCGGCGTCCGCCTCATCAATCGCACCACCCGCAGCGTCTCGTTGTCGGAAGCGGGTGAGCGCTTCCTCGCACGGGTCGGTCCCGCCTTGCGCGAGATCGCCGGTGCGATGGAAGACGTGAACGAGTTTCGCGACACGCCGACCGGAACGCTCCGCATCAATTTGAAGGAGCGCGCCGCGCACCAGATCCTCCGCCCGGTCGTCGGCAAATTCCTGCGGCGCTATCCCGACATGAACGTCGAGCTCGTCCTGGAAGGGCGCCACATCGACATCGTGGCGGAAGGGTTCGACGCCGGCATTCGGCTGGCCGAAGCCGTGCCGCAGGACATGGTCTCCGTTCCCTGCGGTCCGGCCTCACGTTTCCTCGTCGTGGGCGCGCCGGATTATTTCGCACGCAATCCATTGCCGCGGTCGCCCTCGGATCTTCTCAATCACGCCTGTATCCGCAGGCGGATGCCGGGCGGCAAGCTCTATCGTTGGGAGTTCGAGAAGCGCGGGGAGGAAATCACTATGGATGTGCCGGGCAGGCTCACGCTCGATAGTGATGCGCTGATGGTCGAAGCCGCGCTCGACGGGCTGGGCCTCGCGTTCGTCAGTGATTTCTGGGTGGCGAAACACATCGCCGATGGCGCGCTGCAAGCCGTGCTGGACGATTGGACGCCACCATTCCCGGGCCTGCGACTGTACTATCCCCGGCACCGCCATATGACGGCCGGGCTTCGCGCCTTCATCGATCTGTTGCGGGAGGAAAATAACGCAGAACGCAAGGCGGGATCGACATCGGCGGTCGGCAAGACGCGCAAGGCGACCGCGGCGAAGACGCCCGCGGCTCAGACATAGAGATCCGCGGCCTCTTATCCCGCGCGGCGGGCGCGGGCCCTGCTCTCCCAGCGATCCAGCATCTGGCCGAGCTCGCCGGTGGCGACCTTCGCAACCGCGTTTGATTTCGCGGCCTCGTTGGTGTTGGCGGGCGCGGCCGCGCGCAGCCAGTCCGGTTCGTGATATTCGCGCCAACGCCGCGCCTCCGCCCGACGTTTGCGGGAGACCAGATCGCGGGTGAAATAGCCGGCGGCGAACGCGATGGCGAGCGCAACGAGCAGTGCAACAACGGCTAGCACGGTGAACTCCGGAAAATGCCCCGCGCACCGTTCTGCCAGCATCACGCGTGAGGTCAAGGCTTGACAGGCCTCGAAACCGCCTCTTGTCAGAGGGCGAGGCGAATTGTCGCCGCGCATTTTGCGCAGCCGCAATGCGGCAACGTTGCGGCGATCTCGCGGCATCGCGCGAGGGCTGCGAACCCGCCCCTCGCAACCGGACGCGGACCGGACTAACCTTCACCTCGCTTGGCCGGATCAACCGGCCGGCCGAACATAACCGGGAGGATACGATGACACGCCAGGAGGCTCCTCAGCAGGAGCAGCGTGCGCAGGATGCTGCGCTTTCACGACGAACGCTGGTCCGGGGGCTGGCGCTCGGCGCCGCGGCCACGCTGGCGGGCCCCGCGCTGGCCCAGACCGGGCCCGCCGCACCGCCGACCACCATCACAAGCCCGCCGCGCGATTTCGGCCCCCACGGCGCGCCGACCACTTACTTCTGGGACCCCGACATCATCGCGGTCGATCCCTCCTTCAACGATCTCGCCCAGCCCAACACCGCGATCAAGCGTCTGTACACCGGACTGCTATGGGCCGAAGGCCCGGCGTGGAGCGCGCAGGGCCGGTATCTTCTGTGGAGCGACATTCCCAACAACCGGCAGATGCGCTGGAGCGAGGACGACGGCCGCGTCAGCGTGTTCCGCTCGCCGTCCAACAATTCCAACGGCAACTCCTTCGACTTCCAGGGCCGCCAGCTCTCCTGCGAGCACCTGACGCGGCGGGTGACGCGCTACGAGCACGACGGCACCGCCACGGTGCTCGCCGACTCCTATCAGGGCAAGAAGCTGAACTCGCCGAACGACGTCGCCGCGCATCCCGACGGCAGCTACTGGTTCACCGACCCGCCCTATGGCGGCCAGCTCTATGAGGGCGAGCCAGACGTCGCGGGCGGGCCGAGCAATGCAGGCGGCAAGCTCAATCCGCGGATCGGACAGCCGGCCGGTTTCGTGCCGGGCAAACGCGAGCTGCCGACCAACTGCTATCGCATCGACCCTTCCGGCCGCATCGACCTCGTCGTCACCGAGGACCAGGTGCCTGACCCGAACGGGCTCTGCTTCTCGCCCGACTACAAGAAGCTCTACATCGCCTCGACCGGCAAGGGGCCGGGCGACACCGGCCCCGGCGGCAAGGGCGAGATCTTCGTGTTCGACGTCGGCAGCGACAACAAGCTCTCCAACCTCAAGAAGTTCAGCGATTGCGTGATCGACGGCGTGAAGTGCGGGCCGGACGGCCTGCGCTGCGACGTCAACGGCAACCTCTGGGCCTCCAGCAATGCCGGCCGCTCCGTCGGCTACAGCGGCGTGACCGTGTGGTCGCCGGAGGGCAAGTTGCTCGGCCGCATCCGCCTGCCCGAAGTCTGCGGCAACGTCTGCTTCGGCGGTCCGAAACGCAATCGCCTGTTCATGGCGGCGAGCCAGTCGCTCTACGCGGTGTACACGGCGACGCAAGGCGCGGGGCCCGGCTGAGCGAAGAGTGCACTGCTAGCGTAGGGTGGGCAAAGCGAAGCGTGCCCACGATCTCTCCGATACGGAGCGAGATGGTGCCCACCCTATGACCCTGAGAGATTTACGTGAAATTGCGAGAGGCGCCGACGTCGACGCCCTCGCATAAGAAGCAGTCATGCACAAGGACAGCGACGAGGCCTTCGATCACATGTTGCTGCCGCAGGCATCGCAATAGCAGCGGCTGTATGCTATCCGAGCCAGACTGTGGCCGCAGCAATCGGCTCCATGAGGAAGAAGGCGATGCGTGTTGTAATCTGTGGCGGCGGCGTCGTCGGAGCTTGCACTGCTTATTTCCTCCGCCGGCATGGTGTCGATGTCATCGTCGTCGAACGGACCGGCGTGGCGGCTGCAGCCTCCGGCAAAGCCGGCGGCTTTCTGGCGCGCGACTGGTGCGCGGGCACGCCGCTCGACGCTTTGGCCCGCCACAGTTTTAAGCTTCACGCGCAACTGCCCCGGGAGCTTCCTGGGCATTGGGACTACCGGCCGATGAGCGCATACAGCGGCCGGGTCGTTCCCGAAGGTGATCCGCGCCGGAACACGCGCTCCACATTCGACTGGCTCAGCAAAGGCATCCACATCGCGCAGCGCATCGGCACGACCGAGACGACTGCCATCGTTCATCCCCAGAAGTTCACATCGGCCGTGATGAATGCGGCGATCGCGCAAGGCGCCGAGTTTCGCCACGGCCTCTTCACGGGCATCCTACGCGAGGCGGGTTGCACGACCGTCAAGGGCATCGGGGTGGGAGATAGCATCATCGAGGCCGACGCCGTGGTGATCGCAATGGGTCCATGGTCCCTGCTCGCCACGAGCTGGATGAGTCTGCCCGCCCTGTATGCGCAAAGTAGTCCGAGCATTGTCTACGACACGGGCACACATGTATCCGCAGACGCCTTGTTTCTCGAGATGGAGATCCACGGCCAAGTTGCCCCCATCGAGGTGTTCCCTCGCCCGGACGGCACCACCTATGTGACCGCTTGTCCCGACACAGGTGCCTTCTTTACGGATCCGGCCCATGTGGAGCCCGAGCCTAACCGCATGCACAGGCTGCAACAGATGTCGGAGCGACTTTCGCCGCTGTTCCGACCGGAGAAGATCATCGCCAAACAAGCGTGCTACCGCCCCGTAACAGCGGATGGCTCCCCGTTGATTGGCCGCGTGCCGCAGGAAGAAGCGCTCTACGTTGCGACTGGCCATGGGGTCTGGGGTATCCTCAATGCCCCTGCAACCGGCGAAGCACTCGCAGAGTTGATTGTCGAAGGCGCGACGCGCAACGTCGACCTCGCGCCCTTCGATCCGGCCCGCCTCCCGCCGCTTGATCTGCCGCGAAGGCGGTGGCCGTAAGGACTCGCTCCCTGCGTTGTAAGCGCATGCCCATCGACATCTGAACGCCTTTCGCTTCGTCGGATCATAACGGTCCCACTGGCATCAACGGACCTATCCTGCGATCCTGCCGTTAATCCCGACGCGGCCCGGAGCAGCCAGATGGACGATCGACCCAGACAACCCGACCTGATGCAGGACGACGGCTTCGTGCGAGTCCGCGGCGCGCGCGAGCACAATCTCAGGAATGTCGATGTCCGCATCCCCCGCAACGCGCTGGTCGTGTTCACGGGCGTGTCGGGCTCGGGGAAATCCTCGCTCGCCTTCGGGACGATCTACGCCGAGGCGCAGCGGAGGTATCTGGAATCGGTATCGCCCTATGCGCGGCGCCTGTTCCACCAGATGCAGATCCCTGAAGTCGACGATATCGAAGGCCTGCCGCCCGCGGTCGCGCTCCAGCAGCAGCGCGGGGCGCCGACGACGCGGTCGTCGGTCGGCAGCGTCACCACCATCTCGAACCTGCTCAGGATGCTCTATTCCCGCGCCGGCGATTACCCACGCGGACAGCCGATGCTCTATGCGGAGTCGTTCTCGCCGAACACGCCGGAGGGCGCCTGCCCGACCTGCCACGGCATCGGCCGGATGCTCGACGTCACCGAGAAGTCGATGGTGCCCGACGACACCAAGACGATCCGCGAGCGCGCCGTCGCGGCCTGGCCGAGCGCCTGGCAGGGACAGAACCTCCGCGACATCCTGACCACGCTCGGCTACGACGTCGACAAGACCTGGCGCGAGCTGCCGAAGAAGGACCGCGACTGGATCCTGTTCACCGAGGAGCAGCCGACCGTTCCTGTCTATGCCGGCTACGATGCCGCCGAAGTCAAACGGGCGCTACGCCGCAAGGAGGAGCCGAGCTATCAGGGCACCTTCACCAGCGCCAAGCGCTACGTGATGCAGACCTACGCCAAGTCCGAGAGCGCGATGATGAAGCGCCGCGTCGCGCAATTCATGATCACGCGGGACTGCCCGACATGCCATGGCACGCGGCTGAAGCCCGAGACGCTCAAGGTGAAGTTCGCAGGATTCAACATCGCCGACATGTCGCACCTGCCGCTCAAGCAGCTGCACGAGGTGATCAAGCCGTTTGCGAGAGCTTCGTCGGACAAATCAGAGAAGGCAGTCGTCGCCAGGCGCATCTGCGAGGATCTGTCGGCGCGCCTTGCCGTCCTGCTCGATCTCGGCCTCGGCTATCTCGCCTGCGAACGCAGCACGCCGACTCTGTCACCGGGCGAATTGCAGCGGCTGCGCCTGGCGACGCAGGTCCGCTCGAATTTGTTCGGCGTCGTCTACGTGCTCGACGAGCCTTCCGCCGGCCTGCATCCCGCCGACACCGAGGCGCTGCTGCGAGCGCTCGACCGGCTAAAGCGCGCGGGCAACTCGATCTTCGTGGTCGAGCACGAGATCGAGGTGATCAGGCAGGCGGACTGGCTGGTCGACGTCGGCCCTGACGCCGGCGACGGCGGCGGACGCATCCTCTACAGCGGTCCGCCGGCGGGGCTCGGCGAGATCGAGTCCTCGCGAACCGCGAACTACCTCGCACACCCGCGAAAGAAGCTGCCGACGATCCGCCGCGAGGCGAAGGGGCATCTCAAGATCAGGGGCGTGACCCGCAACAACCTGCGTGGCCTCGATGTCGATATTCCGCTGGGCGTGATCGCCAGCATCACCGGCGTGTCCGGCTCCGGCAAATCCAGCCTTATCAGCCAGTTCCTCGTCGAGACCGTCGCCGGGCATCTCGGCCACACGCTCGCCACCGACGCCGATGAGGACAGCCTGGCCCCGACGGTGGAGACGCTGGGCGGCAAGATCGTTGCCGGCCTTGACCAAATCAGCCGCCTCGTCGTCGTTGACCAGAAGCCGATCGGCCGCACGCCGCGCTCCAACCTCGCGACCTATACCGGCCTGTTCGACCACGTGCGAAAACTGTTCGCGGCGACGCCGCAGGCAAGATCCCGCCGCTATGATGCCGGTCGCTTCTCCTTCAACGTCGCAAAGGGACGTTGCGCGACCTGCGAAGGCGAGGGCTTTGTCTGCGTCGAACTTCTGTTCCTGCCCAGCGTCTACGCGCCCTGCCCGACCTGCAAGGGCGCGCGCTACAACGACAAGACGCTCGAGGTGAAGATCCGCGGCAAATCCATCGCGGACGTGCTGGCGATGCGCGTCGATGAGGCCTTCGACTTCTTCGAGGGCGATGCAACGCTGAACCGCGCACTGTCGGTCGTGCGCGAGGTCGGTCTGGGCTATATCCGCCTCGGCCAATCCGCGACCGAGCTGTCCGGTGGCGAGGCCCAGCGCATCAAGCTAGCGACCGAGCTGATGCGTCCGCAACGCGGCCACACGCTCTATGTCCTGGACGAGCCGACCACCGGCCTTCACCCGCGCGACGTCGAGCGCCTCATCGCTCAGCTCGAACGGATCGTGGAAGGCGGCGGCAGCGTAATCGTGGTCGAGCATGACATGGACGTCGTGGCGCACAGCGACTGGATCATCGATCTCGGTCCTGGCGCCGGTGACGAAGGCGGCCGTGTCGTCGCATCGGGGACGCCCGAGCAGGTCGCCAAGGCCGGCGGGAAGACCGCGCCGTATCTGCTGCGGCGCCTGGCGCAATAACGCGTGCAGGGATCGCAGGCACGGCCGCCTCGCGGTCATTTCGCAACTGCGTTCCATGCATTCCATGCCGTCAAAGAAGGATCCCGACTTTCGCGATGTTGACTTTCCGCCATCCCCCTCCCCATACTTCGCAAAAACAACAACCAACCAAAAGATGGTTACGAGGGAGGATAGGATGCCGACTTCACGCAGGCAGCTGCTGAAGACCTCGGCGGCTGCCGCCGCCGCACTCAGCCTCGATTGGACACGCGCCCAGGCACAAGCCGAGACATTGCGCATCGGCCTGATCTACGACCTCACCGGACCCTTTGCCGCGGGTGGCTCGGTCGCCTCGTCGATCGGCGCGCAGATCGCGATCGATCTCGTCAACGAGAAAGGCGGTGTCGGCGGCAAGACCAAGATTGCTGCGGTTGCGGCGGATTCCCAGAGCAAGCCGGACGTTGCGATCAACGAGGCCGAACGGCTGATCAGCCAGGAGAAGATCGACATCCTCAACGGCGTCTATGCGAGTTCGCATGCGGTGCCGCTGGCCGCGAAGGTGGAGCAGCAGAAGAAGATCCTCTGGATCACGACCGCGGTCTCGACCGCCGTGTTCAAGGACAAGAATTTGCAATACGTGTTTCGCGCACAGATCCATTCGGATCAATACGGGCAGGCCTTTGCAAGCTTCATCAACGAACATGCGAAAGCCAAGCTCGGCATGGACCCGAAGGAGGTCAAGGTCGCGTTGATCCACGAGGACGGCCCCTACGGCGTCGGCGTCGCCACGGCCGACGAAGCCTATGCCAGGCAGGCCGGCATGCCGGTGGTGCTGCGCGAGGGCTATTCGGCATCGGCACCGGACCTGTCGGTGCTCGTCACGAAGATCAAGCGCGCCAAGGCCGACGTGATCTCGCATGCCGGCTACAACCCTGACATCACCCTGTTCCTGCGCCAGGCGCGCGAGAGCGGCCTGCGCTTCAAGATGCTGTTCGGGGCCGGCGCCGGTTACAGCCAGCTCGACAAGCTGCGCGCCACCTTCGGGGCCGACATCGACAATTTCTGCAACATCGACCCGGTGCCAGCGCAACTGCTCGACCCCGCCAAGCTCGCGCCGGGCATTGGCGATCTGATCAACGCCATGGTCACGCGCTACAAGGCCAAGACCGGTGCGACCGACGTGCCGCCGCACTGCTCAATGGGTTTCAACCAGACCTGGGTGCTGCTCAACAACGTGCTGCCGGTGGCCAAGGAGAAGTACGGCAGCTTCGAGCCCGAGGCCATCCGCAAGGCCGCGCTCGACGTCGATATCCCCGCCGGCGGCACCATCCAGGGCTACGGCGTGAAATTCTTCCCGCCGGGCACGCCGCTGTCCGGCCAGAACGAACGCTCGACGCCGGTGGTGATGCAGAACGCGGGCGAGCACATCTCGGTGGTATGGCCGACCAACATCAGGACACAGGACCCGGTGTTCCCGCTGCCGAAAGGCTCGACCTACGGGGCGTAGGCGGCGGCGCGCTGCACCCTCCCCTGGAGGGGAGGGTAAGCGAAGCGCGCCCCTACAACACCACCCGCCGCCCCTCCTCCGCCGCCCAATAGCCGGCGTAGTTCACCTTGATCGTCTCATACGCGAGCGCGAGGTCCGACAGCGGCTGTCGTCCGGTCGCAACGCATTCCATGAAGTCCTGGATCTCCTGCAAATAGCCGCGCGTCCACTCCTCCTCGAGGCAGACATATTGCCAGCCGGTCTTGCGGTCGACTTTCTCGGTGATGTAGACGCCGGCAAGCTTCTCCTCGCTGGTCTGGTAGCTCATCAGATGATTGTTCGGGGTGATGTTGGCGAACAGCGAGCCGCCACTCGTATAGGTCTCGATCAGATTGCGCACGCCGCCCATGATCATGTCGCCGGAGAACACGGTGGCCTTGGTGCCGTCGGAGAAGGTCGCGGTGAGAGTGCCCCAGTCCTCGACGTCGACGGGATTGGCTTTGATGTAGCTGCGCTCTTCGGGCTTGAGGCCGGCGGTGACGTTGCCGACGTCGCCGGTGACGCTGGCGACGCGGATGGTCTCGCCGCGCGCCCTGGCTTCGACCTGCTTGAGATAGAGAACGGCCGAGAGCGGATGGCAGCCCATGCGGATCAGCGATCCGCCGCCGGTCATCGCCCATTGCGCGGCATGGGCGGCGTGCGAGCCGGAATGGCTCTCCTCGCCCTTCATGAACAGGATCTTGTCTTTCGTCGCCCTGATGATCTCCGCGGTCTTGGTCACTGCCGGCGCGTAGATCCAGTCCTCGGCGTACATGAAGAGCTTTCCTGTCCGCTCGATCGCGGCGCGCGTCGCGTCCATCTCTTCCAGCACGCGCTCATACATCAGCGCCTTCGGCACGTGCTTGCCGATCGGCTGCGCATCGCTCTCGCGGCCGAAATAGCCGGCGAAGGGCTTTTCGCAGATCACATGCTTGCCGGCCTGCATCGCGCCGACGATCATCCCGGCATGGAGATTGGGCGGGGTGCAGATGTCGATGACGTCGAGATCGGCGTCCGCGATCAGATCGGCGAAGCCGCGATAGACGCGCGGGATGTTGTGTCGATCAGCGAATCCAACGACGAGGTCGCCACGCGCCGCAACCGCCGCGACCTCGACGTCGACGCCATAAACGCGCCGGAACGCATGCATGTGCAGCTCCGACACGAAGCCGCAGCCGACGACTCCCACCCTGATCCTGGCCATGGCGCCCCCTTGCTTTGGGGCGGCACTATAGCGCGCTCAGAAGCCTATTCCACCGAGACGCGCACCACGCCCGCGCTCATCATGCCGAGCGCGCGGGCGGCCGGCACCGAGAGATCAACGATCCGCCCGCGGATGAAGGGACCGCGATCGTTGACGCGGCACTGGATCGTGCGTCCGCTATGGGACACCTTGAGCACGCTGCCGAACGGGCGCGTGCGATGGGCGCAGGTCAACTCGCCGCCTCTGCCGGCCTTCCCGTATCTGTAATAGGAGGCGAGGCCGCTTTCGGCGTTTGCAACGGACATGACGGCAAGGGATGAAGTCACGAGACCAAGCAACAGCGTTGGCTTTGCTCGCACGGCACCGCTCCCGGTCGCCCCTTGCCCGACGCTACAAATGTCCCCTTTGCTCCAAGGTTCCAGGAACTCTGCCGGGAAGCGGCCGGCAGGGTCATCACACTTTGTTACTGCCGATAGAACACCAGGGTGCGGACCTCGATGCTTTCGCGCGGCGCTGCATCTGCCGGCGTGGTCGGGTCGACGAATGCGGTATGCGGCCCGAAGCGGGTGCGGCCGTCGGTTGCGGAATCGTAGCACTTCAGCAGCAGCGCCTCGTCCGGCGTCATCTCCGGGAAATAGAACCAGCGGTGGTTCGGATTGTATCTCACCGAATAGGTCTCGCCGCGACGGTTGGGATAGATCAGGTCAGAGGCGACGAGATCGTCCGGAGCAACCGTCGTGCCGTCGGCCATCGCGAGCGGGGAATCGCGCAAGGGGCCGCGGATCGGCCGCCAGAGATTGATCACCTGCACACGTCCCTTCAGCAGCTCCTCCGCCTCGTCAGGCAGATGCTCGCGGACGCGATTGGCGCCGGAAACTGCGGTCTGGTCGACATGGACGCGCGTCGCCGGCTGACGCGGGCCGCCGTCGCGGATATCTGGCGCACCTTCGACACGCTTGCGCACGGTGTGATCGAAGATGAACACGCGATCCGCCTTCAGCGTGGCGCGCAGGAATGCCTCGACCGCGGGATAATAGACCCCCTCACTTCTTCGTCGTTGTAGAAATCCTTCACCTGAGTCGGGTGACGCACCAGCGCGAAGCCTTCACGATCGAGCGAAAAATTCTGCGCGATCAGCCGCGCGTCGAAGATCGGCACCTGATGCGGCTCAGGAAGCGACGTGCTCTTGGGTTCGCCGGGCGGCGGGTCGAAGGCGTAGGTGCGCGGCTTGCCCGATGTCGGTGCGAGATAGTTGAGTTCGGCAGTGACGAAAGGAAGCGATTCGATTTTTGTTTCTTGCAGGCCCATGGCCAGTCTCCCGATGTGGTGTGTGTTTGATCTTTGCGGGAGCGCGTGGGAGCGCAAGGGAGGGAGCGCAAATAGCAATGATGGTGCTGCTGCTAGCGCGATATGCAGAAGGAACTTTTTGAGGATGACTATCGGGCTAGAAGGCGTACCCTCGTTTCACAGATGCTTGAGTACCTTGTGAGGTCTCGTGCCCCGGACGCAGCGCATCACGCAGTGGTGCGCTGCTGAGCCGGGGCCATCTCACCGCAAGCGATCTGCGCGGAACGGGCCGGCTCTGCGCAGCAGCGTTGCACGCTGCGCCAGATCCGCAACACGAGAGATGCCTACAATCCCGCCTTCGCGATCGCATCCGCGAAGGAACGATCGACGATCTCGGCTGCATCGAGCTTTTGCTTGATCAGACCCCAGCGGAAATAGAGGTCGATCGTGCTTTGCTCGTCCGCGACCACGCCATCGTCGATCGGAGCGATCCGGATCTTGGCCCGCGAGAGCCAGTTCTGCGGCACGGCGGTCGGGATGTTCATCAGCCTGCCCCAGGTCGCGGCGTAGCTGTCGACGTTGCTCAGCGACCACGCCCGCGCTGCGGTGAGGCGTCGGACGAAGTCGGCCAACTCCGCGCGCTTGTCACGGATCGCGTCAGGCCTCGCCACCTGGAAACTCAGGCCCGGCGTCAGGTCTTCGGAGGTGATGATGCGCCGCGATTTGAACAGCACCTCCTCCTGGCTGACATAGGGCTCCCAGGTCGACCACGCATCAACGGAGCCTTGCGTGTAGGCAATCTTGGCGTCCGAGGGCGCCAGGAATGCGATCTGCACGTCGCTCGCACTCCAGCCGTTCTTCTCCAGCGCGGCGAGGATCAGCTGATGGCCGATCGAGCCGCGGCCGGTGGCGATCTTCTTGCCGCGCAGATCGGCGAAACTCCTGATCGATGAGTTCTCCGGCACGAGGATGGCGAGGCCCTCGCGCGTCTGCCGGATGGCGGCGATCGCCTTGACCGGCGCACCGGAGGCGGCCGCGAAGGTGAAGGGCGCGTCACCGACGAGGCCGGTCTCGATCGCACCGGCGCTGAGCGCCTCGAGCAGTGGAGCTGCCGCCGGAAACTCCTTCCACTCGATCCTGTAGGGGACGTCCTTGAGCACGCCGGCCGCTTCCATCACGGCCTGCGCATTGCCCTTCTGGTCCCCGACGCGGAGCGTGGTTTGCGCAGCTGCGACTTCGAACGAAGCGAACAGCAGCGCGCCGGCCAACATGAGGCGGATCATTCCGCAGCCTCGCTGCGAACGGCCTGGCGCTTGGCGACCAGCTCACGCGTCAGCGGGATCAGCTCGCGGCCGTACTCGATGGCGTCGATCAGCGGATCGAAGCCGCGGATCAGGAAATGGCTGATGCCGAGATCGTAATAATCGCCGAAGACCTCCGCGACCTGCTCGGGCGTACCGACCAGCGCGGTTGTGTTGCTGTTGGCGCCAGTGAGCTTTGCGATCTCCGTCCAGAGCCGCTTGTCGATGCGGCTGCCCTGGTCGGCGAGCGCGAGAAGGCGCCGCGCACCGGCGGTGGCGTGGCCGTCCGCGGGCTTGCGATAGCCGGTCTTGTCCTGGAGTGCGGTGGCGCGCGCCAGAATCTCCTCGGCCTTCTCCCAGGCCTGCTTTTCAGTCGGGGCGATGATCGGCCGCACCGAGAGACTGAAGCGCGGCGTTGGCCGTCCATGCCGGACCGCCGCGTTGTGGACGCGGGAAGTGATGTCGCGGACCTGCGCATAGGATTCGCCCCACAGCGCAAAGGTGTCGGCGTGCTTGCCGGCCACGTCGATCGCCGCATCCGAAGCGCCGCCGAAATAGATCCGGATGCCCTCCGGACGATAGGGCTTCACCTGCGAGAAGGCGTTCTCGACCTGATAATACTTGCCCTTGTAGCTGAACGGCTTGTCGCTGGTCCATTCCAGCTTGAGAACATCGAGAAATTCCGAGGTGCGGGCATAGCGCTCGTCCTTGTCGTCGAGCGTGTTGCCGTCCTGCCGGAGCTCGGTGGCGTTGCCCCCGGTGATGACGTGGAGCGCGACCCTGCCGCGGGAAAACTGATCGAGCACGGCAAACTGCCGCGCCAGCAGCGTCGGCGCGGTGAAGCCGGGCCGCTGCGCGATCAGCACGTTGAGGCGGCTGGTCGTATTGAGCACGTGCTGGGCTACCTGGAGCGAGTCGGGCGTCGTCGAATGAAACGCCAGCAGCGCACGATCGAAGCCGGCGTTCTCGTGCGCCTTCGCCACCGTCTCGATGTGGGTCGGGTTGAGGGCCGGTCCTTCGCGGACGATGGTCTCGGACGAATTGTTGTTGCTGATAAAGCCGATGAACTCGATCGACATGATCGTCTCCCTGTTGATGTCCTAGAAGCCGAGTGCGGCGCGGCCGAGGCCGACGCGCGTGGAATCGTCCTGTGGCGTGTGCACGCGGCCGCACAGGACGTCGCGATAGTGCCGCTCCAGCGGATTGGCACGGCTGAGACCGTGATTGCCGGTGAGCGATAACGCGTCCTCGACCACGGCCACGGCATTGTTGGTCACCGCCAGCTTGACGGCATTGGACTCGCCGGCGGAAAGCTCGACGCCCTCGTCGACATCGCGGGCGAACGTGTCGATCAGCCGCGCATTGACCGCGAGCCGAGCCTCGATTGCGCCAAGAGTCTCCTGCGCGCGCGGCAGTGTTGCGAGCGGCGCGCCCAGGCTGGCGGGCACGCGCTGTTTCAGGAATGTGATCAGCCAGTCGCGTGCGGCGCGGGCGACGCCGTCATAGATCGCGGCGATGAAGACGGCATGGACGGCCGCCTGTGCAATGTCGGGCGCGCGCCAATCCGCCGGCTTGCGCACGTCGATCTCGGCATCGCGCGGAATCACGACGTCCTCGAAGATCACGTCGTGGCTGCCGCTGGCGCGAAGGCCGTGGTGGTCCCAGGTCTCGACGATGCGCGTTCCCGGCAGGCCTGCCGGCACCAGGAACTGACCGACGCGCGGCTCGGCCTCGTCGGTCCCGGCCCAGACCAGATACCATTTCAGGATCGGCGATCCCGTCGAATAGATCTTGTGGCCGGTCAGGCTCCAGCCGGTCTCGGTCCGACGCACAATCGTCGCCGGCAGGCCGCCGCGCGCGGGTGAACCGAGCTCCGGCTCGACGCGCAGCGCGTTGATCAGCGCGAGGCCTTCCACGCTCTCGCGCGCAAGCTTGCGCGACAGCCGCGCCGGCCAGGTCGGGCTGCGTGCCATGACGAGATGATTGATGTAATGCATCGACAGCACCAGCGCGGTCGACGGATCGGCCTTACCGATGATGCCGATGATACGCGCGGCGTATCGCGCGCCCGCGCCTGCCCCGCCATGAACCGCCGGCACCGTCAGCGACAACAGGCCCGCCTCGGACAGTTCGCCAAAATTCTGGAACGGAAACGTCCCGATGCGGTCGTGCCCGGCGGCGCGCGCGGCAAAGCCTGCCGCGAGCGTCTCGGTGCGGGCGACGTAGTCAGGTTCGCTATGGACCGGGCGGTCTTCGGCTGCGGACGTCACCATGTGGCATCCAACCCCAGCAAGCCGAGGATCTGGCGACGCAGATCGGCCAAATAAGGATCGCCGCGATGGCGCGGATATGGACGGTCGACGCGGATGTCGGCCTTCACGCGCGCGGGACGATCGCTGAAGACGATGACCCGGTTGGCAAGCACCAGCGCCTCCTCGGCGTCGTGCGTCACCAGCAGGGTGGTAAAGCCCTTCCGTTGCCAGAGCGAGACGAGCTCGGCCTGCATGGTGATGCGGGTGAGCGAGTCGAGCTTTCCCAGCGGCTCGTCGAGGATCAGGATCTTGGGATCATTGACCAGCGCCCGCGCCAGCGCGACGCGCTGCGCCATGCCGCCGGAGAGCTGGTGCGGATAGGCCTTGCGGAACGAGGACAGCCCGACGAGATCGAGCGCGGCATCGACGCGGTGACGCTGGCTCTTGAGGATGCCCTGGGCCTCGAGCCCGAGGGCGACGTTGTCCCAGACCGACCGCCAGGGAAACAGGGTCGGGTCTTGGAACACGACCACGCGCGAGGGATGCGGACTTCTGATACGGCTCTCGTCCTCCCGCAGCCTCCCCGCCCTGGGCTTGTCGAGGCCAGCGACCAGCCGCAGCAAGGTCGACTTGCCGCAGCCGGAGGGGCCGAGCAGCGCGACGAACTCGCCGGGCTCGACCGAGATGCTGACGTCGCTCAGCACCGGCAGCTCGGTCCCGTCGATATCGAAGGCATGGCTGACCTGCTCGATGTCGAGCGCGGCGCCGGCGGCCGGATGCGTGGCAATTTCGGCCAGGGCTGCGGTTACCATTTCACGGTCCCCTTCTGCCAGACCAGCAAGCGGTCGCGGATCGAAAACAGCAGTGTGATCGCGCCGGAGCAGAGCAGCGACATCACGATCAACGCCGCGTACATGTTGGCGTAGGCTGCCCAGCCCTGCGCCCACTGCAGGTACCAGCCGAGTCCGGCCTTCACGCCGATCATCTCGGCGACGACGAGCACGGCAAAGGACGAGCCCAGCCCCATGAACAGACCGACGAAGACGTGCGGCAGTGCCGCGGGGATCGCGACCTTCAACACCAGGAAGGACGGCCTTGCGCCGAGGGTGCGCGCGACGTCGTAATAGGCGTTGCTGACGCTCGCGACGCCCGACCAGGTCAGCACGGTGACGGGAAAGCCCGTCGCCAGCGCGATCAGGAAGGTCGAGGCGCTCCAGCTCGACGGGAAGGTGAAGAAGGCGATCGGCAGCCAGGCGGTCGCCGGCAGCGGGCCGATGAAGCGCAGCACCGGATGCACCCAATAGCCGACCGCGCGCGACCAGCCGATCGAGACGCCGGTCAGGAAGCCGACCGTCGCGCCGATCAGATAGCCGCCGAGTTGAAGTTTCACGGACGCAAAGACGCTGTCGAGCAGCTTTGGCAAGTCGTCGGTGTAGACCTCGATGATCGCCTGCGGCGGTGGAAAGAACGGCAGCGGCAGCCAGGCGAATTTTGCCGTCGCGACCTCCCACACGGTCAGGAAGGCACCGAGCGCGACCAGCCACGGCGCCCGCTTGTGCAACGCCTGTCCCGCTGCCCCTAGATAGTCGACGCCGACGGTTCCGAACAGCGCGATCGCCGCGATGACGAAGGCGGCGATGCCGAGCGAATGCGTGCGCGACCAGTCGCCGACGTCCGCCCACCACAGGCAGGAGAGGCCGAAGGCGATCCACGCGACGCTGGCGAGAACGCCGGCGCCCGATTCCCGGAGCCAGGTCGCCAGCAGCGGCACGCGCGAGGTGCGCGGCGCGCCGGAGGCGAGGCCGTCAGACAGCGAATACGTCGACATAGATGCGCTCCGCGAATTTGGCGGTGTCGGTGCTCTGCTTGAAGACCTGCACGCTCTTGAGATCGTCGGCATAGGCCTTGAGCTCGCGCTTGAGCACATCGCCGACGGGATGATGGTGGTGGGTGTGGTAGCGCACCATGCCTTCGATATCGGCGAGAGTTGCGGCCTTCGGCGCGTAAGGCTGGAACGATTTTGCCGCAACCGACGAATTTTGCGAGGTGAACATCGCGGCATCGAGCAGCGCCTGCGTGATGGCACGGGCGACCTGGGGCTCCTCGCGTACCAGGCTGCCGCGCAGGCCGAGGATGCAGCAGCTTTTCTCGCGGTATTCGCCGTCGAGATTGGAGGCGACCTCCTTGTATTGCGTGTCCTTGAGCCAGAGGTAGGCGAGAGGATCGGAGGACAGGAACGCCTGCACCTCGCCCTTCTCCACGGCGACGTTGAGCAGATTGCCGGGATAGGCGCGCCAGTCGACGTCCTTCACCGGATCGATGCCGAGCTTGGCGAGCTGGATCGAGAAGAAGTTCTTGTCGGGACCGGCGAGATCACCGACCGCGACGATCTTGCCCTTGAGGTCGGCGAGCTTGCCGACGCCGGAATCGATGCGCGACAGCACGCGCATGCAGCCGCCATGAGTGCCCGCGGCGATCTTGACGTCAAAACCCTGCTCCAGCGGCTTCAGCCAGCGCAGCGCCATGCCGAGACCGGCATCGCTCTTGCCCGTCGCGATCGCCTCGAGCAGCTGGTCGGTCGAGCCGGAATAGTTGACGAGCTCGACGTCGAGATTGTGCTTCTGGAAGAAACCGTGCTCGATCGCGACCGGCACCGGCGCGAGACAGACGGCGCCGGCATTCCACGACAGTTTCAGCTTGCGCGGCGCGCCGGTGAGCGCGGGCGCGTCCGAGGCCGTGCGGCAGAGCGGAAACTCCGAGAAGTCGACGCCGGGCGCGATGGCGCGCGGTGCGAAGGCCTGTGCTGCACCAAAGGCGCCAAGCGGCGCGGCGAACGCCGCAGCCAACCCCGCCTGGAGTAAATGACGCCGGTCAAGGCTCGATCCTCCGCGCTTGCTATCTTTGTCCATCAGCCCCGCTCCTGAGTTGGCACAGCTCCGCCGTTCGCGCAGCGCATTGCGTTGCGCATGTTCCGTACGGAGATGCGTTGAGAGAATATTCTTCGTCGGCGCTTCCTGCGCCGCGTTGATGCGATGCGCAAATCATGCGGCGTGCGAGCCGCATCGTCAATGAAATGGAATTTCGAATGTGACGCGAAGCGAAGTCATTCTCTCCATCTGCGCGTGCGGGAACGATGAAAGGATTTTCGCTGTCGCGTCGTCATTCAAAGCGGATCGCGACTCCCTCGCTTGCTTCATCCGTATGCATCTTTCGGTTACGCAAGCCGCGCGTTCTCGAAAGCCTCGCTTCATTGAAACGTCCTTGCCGATCGCGCACGCAATACGGTCGGCCATTTCATTGACGACGCGTCGCGCACCCATAGACTTGATCGTCTCGCAGCATCGCTCGCTCACGCGTCGTGAGCCAACTAACAAGACAGGCCATATGAGCATCAACTCCCACGACCATTCCGTCACCCGCCGGCTCGCACTATCGCTGTTCGCCGCCGCCATCACGTTGTCGACGGCTGCCGCAGCCTTTGCCGCGGACGCGGTCGTACTGCGCGTCGGCGACCAGAAGGGCGGCAACCGCTCGCTGCTCGAGATATCTGGATACGCGAAGGACCTGCCTTACAAGATCGAGTGGTCGGAATTCCCCGCAGCCGCGCCGATCCTCGAGGCGCTCAATGCCGGCGCGCTCGATGTCGGCTACACCGGCGACCTCTCCTTCCTCTCGGTCTATGCGGCGGGCGCGCCGATCAAGGCAATCGGCGGCACGCGCTCGGATGCGAAGACGCAGGCCATCCTGGTGCGCCAGGATTCATCGATCAGGTCGGCCGCCGACCTCAAGGGCAAGCGCCTCGCCGGCACGCGCGGCGGCTGGGGTCAGTTCCTGATCGACGCGACGCTGGAGAAGGCGCAGATCAAGCTCGAGGACGCGACCTTCGCGCCGCTCGGTCCCGTCGACGCCAAGATCGCGCTGGTCGCAGGCTCGATCGATGCCTGGGCGGTGTGGGAGCCCTACGTCTCGTTCGCGACATTGAAGGACAAGGCCCGCGTGATCGCCGACGGCGAAGGCCTGACGCCGACCATCACCTTCATCGTCGCCTCCGACAACGCCATCGCCACCAAGCGCGCGGCGGTGCAGGATCTCGTGCAGCGTTTGAACAAGGCGCGGCTATGGTCGCTCGATCACCTCGGCGAATACGCCAGGAACACGGCTGAGCTGACCAGGCTGCCGGAGGACGTACTGCTGTCGGCCTACGCCGCGCAGCACACCAGCCCGATCGTGATCGACGATAACGTGGTGAAGGAGGTGCAGGAGGCCTCCGACCGCGCGACGCGTTACGGCATCCTGCCGAAGAAGCTCGACGTGAGCCAAGCCGTCGACCGCAGCTTCACCGCGGCGGCCGCGGGATCGAATTAAACGACATGACCTTCGAACTGAGCCGCGCGCTCGGTGCACCTCTCCCGCTTGCGGGAGAGGTCGCGGAGCGAAGCAACGCGGGTGAGGGCTCTCGCCTCTTGGGGGTTCTCGCTAGAGGAAACACCCTCTCCCCGGCCCTCCCCCGCAAGCGGGGGAGGGAGCGCACCATGTTCACGGCTACAGGCAAATCCAACAAGGCAAAGGCCGGCCGAATGCGCGCGCTTCGCCTCAAGCCCGGCCCATTGCACCTCGCCGCGATCGTGCTCATGCATGTTGCATGCATGAGCTTGATCGTGTGGCTCTCATTCTAGCCGCGCGGTCTCACCAATAGCCGCGGTAGTAGGGACGGTGATAGACCCGGTACGGCCGGTAATAGCCATAGCCGTAATACGGACGATAGGGCCGATAGTATCGCGGATAGGCATAGACCGGTCTGTAGCCATAGCCGTAATACGCGGGAGCATAACCATAGCCGTAGCCCGGATATCCGTAGCCGCCATAATAGGGGCCGCCATAATAGCCATAGCCGTAAGGCGCGCCGCTGGCGATGGCGCCGCCGATGATCGCGCCGGCGGCGAGACCACCAAGGGCAAATCCCCAGCCGCCGCCGCGCCAATGCACCTGCGTGACATCGTCGCCGGCCGCAGCCTTCATCGTCGCAACGTTGGTCGGCATCGGGCCCGCCGTGGCCTGCCCGATTTGGCCTGCCATGACCACGCCGGCCAACGAGCAGGCAATTGCCGTCTTCCAGATACTCATCGTCTTACTCCCTGTCTGACCTTTCGCTTGGAGAAGGATCGCAGCGTCATGATCGGGCATCCTTGCGCCAAGTCAAAGCCTGGAATTTCAAAGCCTGGAATTTGCGTGCACCGCACAAGACGCATGCCTCCGTTCTGATCAACCGGTGCCCAGCTCGGCGACCTCGCCGCGTGTGACACCGGCGCGACGGCGCCTGAGGCGCGAACACCCGGAAAGCATTAAGCTTCCCGCGCATTCGCAACCAACAACCACCTTCACGATTTACTATTCGTGCCATTACTATCGGTTCCAATGTGCGCGGCCGGGAGGCTTCTCGCGAGCGCCAGAGTTGTGGGAGGATGACATGAGTGCCGCGAGACCCGAGCCGCTTGCCCGTCAGGCGCTGGCGTTCGTCCTGGCTGGCGGGCGCGGCAGCCGGCTCCTGGAGCTGACCGACCGGCGTGCCAAGCCCGCGGTTTATTTCGGCGGCAAGTCCCGCATCATCGATTTCGCGCTGTCGAACGCGGTGAACTCGGGCATCCGCCGCATCGCGGTCGCGACGCAATACAAGGCTCACAGCCTGATCCGGCATCTCCAGATGGGCTGGAACTTCTTCCGCCCCGAGCGCAACGAGAGTTTCGATATCCTTCCCGCCAGCCAGCGCGTCTCCGAGACCATGTGGTATGTCGGCACGGCGGACGCGGTGTACCAGAACATCGACATCATCGAATCTCACGCCTGCCGCTTCATCGTGGTGCTGGCCGGCGATCACATCTATAAGATGGACTACGAGCTGATGCTGCGTCAGCACGTCGAGAGCGGCGCCGACGTCACCGTCGGCTGCCTGGAGATGCCGCGGACGGAATCCTCGGGCTTCGGCATCATGCATGTCGACGAGAACGGCTGGATCCAGCAATTCCTGGAGAAGCCGAAAGATCCGCCGCCGATGCCGGGCAAGCCTGACGTCTCGCTCGCCAGCATGGGCATCTACGTGTTTGACGCAAAATTCCTGTTCGACCAGCTCAAGCGCGACGCCGAGGATCCGAACTCGAACCACGATTTCGGTAAGGACATCATTCCCTACATCGTCAAGAACGGCCGCGCCATCGCGCACCAGTTCTCGACGTCATGCGTCCGCTCCGGCAGCGACGAGCGCGCCTATTGGCGCGACGTCGGCACGGTCGATGCCTATTGGGCGGCCAATATCGACCTCACCGACGTCGTGCCCGAGCTCGACCTGTTCGACCGCGCCTGGCCGATCTGGTCCTATGCCGAGATCACGCCGCCCGCGAAATTCGTTCACGACGAGGAGAGCCGGCGCGGTCAGGCGGTGAGCTCGCTGGTCTCCGGCGGCTGCATCATCTCCGGCGCCTCGCTGCGGCGCTCGCTGCTGTTCACCGGCGTGCGCATCAACTCCTATGCCAATGTCGAGAACGCCGTGATCATGCCCTATGTGAATGTCGGTCGCGGTGCCCACTTGAGGAACGTCGTCATCGACCGCGGCGTCGAGATTCCGGAAGGCCTCGTCGTCGGCGAGGATCCCGAGCTCGACGGAAAGCGCTTCCGCACCACCGAGCAGGGCATCTCGCTGATCACCCAGCCGATGATCGACAGGCTCAATACATGACGCCTGTTCGCGTCATCGCGGTCGCCTCTGAAGTCTATCCCCTCGTCAAGACCGGTGGCCTTGCGGATGTCGCCGGCGCGCTGCCGGTTGCGCTCAAGGCACATGGCGTCGAGATGCGCACCTTGATGCCCGGCTACCCCGACGTGATGCGCCTGATCTCGGGTGCGGAGGAACTCCGGAGCTGGCCGGATTATTTCGGCGGCCCCGGCCGGCTGCTCGCGGGCTCATATGACGGGCTCGATCTGTTCGTGCTCGACGTGCCGCATCTCTATGCCCGGCCGGGCAACCCCTATGTCACCCCCGAGGGCATCGACTGGCCCGACAACGGTGTGCGCTTCGCGGCGCTGTCGCGCGTCGCCGCCGATATCGGCCACGGCCTCGTTCCGGCGTTCGTGCCCGATGTCGTGCACGCCCATGACTGGCAGGCCGGGCTGGCGCCGGCCTATCTGCACTACGACGATCGTCCGCGGCCCGGCACCGTGATGACCATCCACAACATGGCCTATCAGGGCAAGTTCGCTGCCGAGCTGATCGGATCAATCGGCCTGCCCTGGCACTCCTTCAACGCCAACGAGCTGGAATATTTCGGCGGCATCAGCTTCTTGAAGGCGGGCCTGCGCTTCGCCGATCGCATCACCACGGTATCGCCGACCTACGCGAAGGAAATCCAGAGCGACGAAGGCGGCATGGGGCTCGGCGGTCTGCTTCGTGAACGATCCAGCGTGCTGAGCGGCATCCTCAACGGTATCGACACCGAGGTCTGGAATCCGCAAACCGATCCGCACATCGCCTACCGCTTCGGCGCGGAGGACCTGACATTCCGGGCCGCGAACAAGGCGGTGCTGCAGCAGCAGTTCAACCTCGATTCCTCGGACGAGGCGCCGCTGCTCGGCGTCATCAGCCGCCTGTCGTGGCAGAAGGGGCTCGATCTCCTGCTCGAGGCCATTCCGACCATCTTGCGGGAGGGCATGCAGCTCGCGCTGCTCGGCAGCGGCGACCGCGATCTGCAGGATCGCTATCAGGCTGAGGCCCGCGCCAATCCCGGCCGGATCGGCGTCGCGATCGGGTATGACGAGATTTTGGCGCATCTGATCCAGGCCGGTTCGGACGCCCTCGTCGTTCCTTCGCGGTTCGAGCCGTGCGGCCTGACCCAGCTCTGCGCGCTGCGCTATGGCGCCGTGCCGATCGTCTCCCGCGTCGGCGGCCTCGAGGACACCATCGTCGACATCAGCGAGGCCGATGCGTCCGGCCACGATGCCACGGGATTCAAGTTCGGCCCCGTGACGGCGGACGCCCTCGCCGGCACGCTGCGCAAGGCCAACACCGTCTTCCACGACAAGCTGACCTGGCGCCGGCTGCAACGAAGCGGGCTTGCGACCGACGTCTCCTGGCGCAATCGCGCCGGCGACTATGCCACGCTCTATCGCCGCCTCCTGGCGGCCCGCGCGTGAGGCATGGCCGAATCCATGCTATAGAGCCGGGCATGGACCCCTTCGCGATCAAGCTGCTCGGCTTTGCCGCCGCAACCTGTACCACCGTCGCCTACGCGCCGCAGTTCATCAAGGTCTGGAAGACCCGCTCGGCGCGCGACATCTCGCTCGGCATGTTCCTGGTCATGGTGCTGGGCCTGGCGCTCTGGCTCGTCTACGGCCTGCTCTCCGGCGATGCCCCCCTGGTCGCCGCCAACGCGGTCACCATGCTGCTCGCCGGCGGCATCCTGTTCATGAAGCTGAAATACGGGTGAAGTTACTTCGCCTCTCCCCGCCTGCGGCAGGGCTATCGCATATGAGAGCTTTTCTCTCCGGCCATCCTTCGAGACGCCCGCTTTAGGCGGGCTCCTCAGGAGGAGGACGGAGCGTGTGGCTGCAATTTCAACGGGCACTGACGCTGACCAGCCTCATCCTGAGGAGGCGCGTCAGCGCCGTCTCGAAGGACGAGGCGTGCGCGCAGGCCGCCGCAAGAAGTCATATGCGATAGCCCCCTCCCGCGTGCGGGGAGAGGGAGAAGAGATCATCACCCGAACACATACGACGCCATCGCCACGTTCGCGACCTCGTCGACGAAGACGCGGCGTCCGACGTCGCTGCCGGCAGCACCGGCCGCCACCATCAGCGGCAGCAGATGATCCTCGCGCGGATGCGCGAGGCGCGCGCTCGGTGCATTCTCCCAGTCGACCAGCATCGCGTTGCGGCGCGCCGCATCCGGATTGCTGATCGCCTCGTTCAGATAGGCCTCGAAGTCGTAGGAGACCGGCTTGGACTCCGGCCGGTTGAAGCCGCGCATGTTGTGATAGGTGAGCCCGCTGCCGACGATTAGGATGCCGGTATCGCGCAGCGGAGCGATCGCCTGTCCCACCTTGATGTGCTCGGCCGCATCGTAGCTCGATTTCAGCGACAGCAGCACGATCGGCATGTCGGCGTTCGGATACATCAGCCCGAGCGGAACGAACGTGCCGTGATCGAAACCCTGGTTGGGGTCCTCCCGGCAATCGAGGCCGGCATGCGTGAGCAGCGCCTTCACTTGCGCGGCAAGCTCGGGCTTGCCCGGCGCCGGATATTTGAGGTGGTAGGTATGCTCGGGGAAACCGTAATAATCGTACACCATCGGCGGATGCGGCGAGGTCGACACCGTGAAGGCGTCGGCTTCCCAATGTCCGGTGATGACGAGCACGGCCTTCGGCCGCTCCGGCAGCAACTGCGGCAGACGACCGAATTCCTGCGCAGTTTTCGCATATTGCACCCGCCTGTCCTCCATAAACGGCCAGGGGCCGCCGCCGTGGGACAGGAAGAACGTCGGAAATCGAGTCATGGATGCCGGCTCGTCTGGTTCGCAACATGCGCGTGCATAGCCGCGCGATCAAGGGCGAGCATAGGCAAACCCGCATGGTTAGCAAGTCGTTAACGATTTGCCGCTCAGAATCGGTGTGGCCGAAGGAGTCGGCCTCAAGACAAGTGAGACGTGAGATGAGGAAGTTTGCGCTGGGGGACGTCGTCAACAGTGACAAGGGCCGCCGCGGTGTCGTCCGTGCCGCCTTCAAGTCGCGGGAAGGCCAGCAGTTCTACGCCGTCGAGAAGGACGGCGCGATGGACTATCTGGAGGAAGACCGGCTGAGCCCGGCGCCGCGCGTCGAGCTCGCCGCGTAACTCCAACTCATTTGCTGCCCTCACCTGCGAGCCTGTCGAGACGCTCCGCCAGCGGATCGTCGCCGCTCGCGATCCGGTCGTTCGTGATCAGCAGCAGGCGATCGCCACTGGCCGTGTCCCAGCGTGGCAGGTCGGGACCGTTGGGATCGCCGCTTCTCGCGAAATTGATCCAATAGGCGCGCATGCGGCTCGCGAGCCCGCGATCACCTCGCGACAAGATTCCGGCGCCGGGCACGCCTTCCGCACCGAAGATGAACTGCAACTCCCGCCCGTGGCCAGCTTCCGGATTCGCGCGCCGGGCCTCCGGCACATAGGCGAAGCGATAGCGAAACGTCGGCGCACCACTTGCGACGTGCAGGCGAGCCAGCAATCGCGCCGGCTCCGAGAAGACCTTGTCGGTGTAGAACCTTGCCGCGAGATCCGAGTTTCTGGCGAGGTCCGGATAGAGCTTGCGCAGTTCGTCGCTGGGAATGCCGGACGACGCAAGCGCCTTCTTGATGTCGATCTCATCGTCCAAGCCCGTCTCGTCGTCGTTCGAGCCGATGATCAGGGGAATGCGGCTTTGACGTCCGGCCGTAAAGCCCGGGGCGAGATCCTCGGTCACCAGACGCCCATCCATCGTCGGCGCGAAGCTGCGCGGCGACTTCTCCAGCAATTGCCGTTCGGCGGCCAGCACGCGCCGCGGCTCGGCTGCGCGCAAATCTGCCCCAAGCGCGGCCACGAACTGCCGGCCGATGGCCTCTGCCTCTTGCACTGAGCGCAGGCGCGCACGAGCGGGCACCGATTGCAGAATGGCTTTCTGGAAGAGGTCGCGTGATTGCGCAGACAGCATCAGGAGCGCGACCGACGTCGCGCCTGCATCGCTGCCAAGCAAGGTGACGTTATCAGGATCGCCGCCGAAGGCCGCGATGTTGTCGTGCACCCAATGCAGCGCGGCGATCTGGTCCATCAGGCCGTAATTTCCGCCGCTGTCCGAAAGCGCGGCATGAACGATCCAGCCGAGCGCGCCGAGGCGATAATTCACGGTAACCACGATGAGGCCCGCCTGCGCCAGCCTGGCGCCGTCGAACAGCGGATCGTTCGCCGTGCCCGAGACGAAGCCGCCGCCATGGATGAACACCATCACCGGCAATGAACCGTCGACCCCGAAGGGACGGAACACGTTCAGCGTCAGGCAATCCTCGCTCGCATCCTGCAGCGACGGTTGAAGGCACGGCGCACCATAGTCGTAGGCGGTGCGCATCTCCGAGCTTTCGGTCGTCGGCTGCGGCGCGCGCCAGCGCAGCGCGCCGACCGGCGGCGCCGCGTAAGCCAGCCCCTTGAAGGACGCCACCTCGCCTTCCACGGCGCCGAGCATCTGTCCTTCACGCGTCAACGCGAATGGAAACTGTCCGACCGGCTGAGCCTCAGCCGATCGTGCGCAACACAGGACTGCGCAAGCCGCAACGAGTGCAAGCAAAGACCGCATCTTCGAAGATCTCGATGAAGGATCCCGGGCAGGTTATGTCCAGGGCCGTCAGCGAGGCAAGCCTCGCGCCCGCGCCTAGCCGCCTTTGCCCGTCAACTCCGCCAGCGCGCGCCGCGCGACGATGCCAAGCTCGCCGAGCGTGCAGTGGCCGGACTCCGCCGCCTCGATCAGGCGCTCGGCGATGAACCTGCGGCTGTCATGATCGCCGCCATGCGGCAATTGGCGGCATGTCTGCTCGAGAACGACGTCCATGTTCGCTTTGGTTCGCTCACTCAACTCTGTCATGACGCCCGGCCGGTACGCGTGGCTTGTAAGCGCAAGCATACACAGAAGGATGCGCTCTGATTACCCCGGGCTATCACGGCCATTGTGCATCGCGATGCGTGTGGTGCCGCAAACATTCGCGCGGTCGCGATGCGCCGCAAACAACCACCGGGGATTGCACTTGCTCTGATGACAAGCTGAACCTGCGGCGATAGCCTGCCGGCAAAACAAAACATACGGGAGGAATGCCATGCCTGACGCAATGGTTGCCACACGTGTCTCCGATGAGCGCGGAACCGCTCAGCAGGTCGACGTCGCCGTGGTCGGCGCCGGATTTGCCGGCCTCTATCTCTTGCACCGCCTGCGCAAAGCCGGCTTCTCCACGGTCGCCCTCGATGAGGCCGGCGATGTCGGCGGCACCTGGTACTGGAACCGTTATCCAGGCGCGCGCTGCGACATCCAGACCATCGACTACAGCTACACCTTCGATCCGGAACTCGAGTCGGCCTGGACCTGGTCGGAGAAATACGCGACCCAGCCCGAGATCCTGCGCTATCTCGGTTTCGTCGCCGATCGCTACGGTCTCAGGCGCGACATCCGTTTCAAGACCAAGGTCACCGAAGCCAGATGGGACGATGCGTCCGAGCGCTGGCAGCTTACGACCGACAATGGCGCACCGGTCTCCTGCCGCCATTACATCATGGCGACCGGCTGCCTCTCCGCGCCGAAGCCGCCGGAGATCGACGGCGTCAAGGACTTCAAGGGCGAGGTCTATTTCACCGGCCGCTGGCCGCATGACGGCGTCAACCTCGCGGGAAAACGCGTCGCCGTGATCGGCACGGGCTCGTCGGCGATCCAGTCGATCCCGCTGATCGCCGAGCAGGCCGCACATCTCACCGTGTTCCAGCGCACGCCGAATTTCGCGTTGCCCGCGCATAACGGCCCGGCGCCGTCGGACCGCATGAGCCTGCTGCAGGGCGATCGCGCCGCCTATCGCGAGCAGGCGCGCCAGTCGATGGCCGGTGTGCCCTATCCGCAGCAGACGGTCGTGAGCTGGCAGCTCACCGACGCCGAGCGCCGCGCGCGGTTCGAGGAAGCCTGGGGCAAGGGCGATCTCGTCTACATCCTGACGCAGTTGTGGGCCGACCAGGCGGTCGACCTCGAAGGCAACAAGCTGATCTGCGATCTCATCCGCGAGAAGATCGCAGCCGCCGTGAAGGACCCGCAAACCGCCGCGGCGCTGATGCCGGACGATCATCCCTTCGGGGCGAAGCGCCCCTGTCTCGACACCAACTACTACGCCACCTACAACCGGCCGAACGTCACGCTGGTCAATCTGCGCCAGGAGCCGATCAAGGCGATCACGGCAGGCGGCATCACGACGGCCAGGCGCAGCATCGACCTCGACGTCATCGTGTTCGCGACCGGTTTCGACGCGATGACCGGCGCGATCCGCGCCGTGCACCCGATCACCGGGCGCGGCGGCAAGTCGCTCTCCGACGTCTGGGCGAAGGGACCGGAGACCTATCTCGGCCTCACGGTCGCGGGCTTCCCGAACTTCTTCATGATCACCGGCCCCGGCAGCCCGTCGGTGCTGTCGAACATGGCGGTGTCGATCGAGCAGCATGTCGACTGGGTCGTCGATCGCCTTGCCGCGCTGCGCGAGGCCGGCTTCACCACGATCGAGCCGACAGAAACTGCGCAGGCCGGCTGGGGCCGGCACATGGCGGACTGTTCGACGCTGACGCTGCACCGGCTCGCCAATACCTGGTACACGGGCGCCAACGTACCCGGCAAGGTCCAGGGGCTGATGCCCTATACCGGCGGCGTCGGCCCCTATCGCAGCATCTGCGACGAGGTGGTCAGCCGCGGCATGCTCGGCTTCAGGCTCACCGGACCCTACGTTGCTGCGCAGTGCAATGACGGCGAGGTGGTACGCCTGCAGCCGGACGTGCGGCTGGTGCTGAACCTGCTCGCATCGCTCAACCTGCCGCCGATCGAGTCGATGGGCGCGATCGGGGCGCGCGCCTTCGTCAACGAGTTCAACAAGAGCCGCCCGGCCGGACGGCCGATCGGCGAGATCGTCGACGGCACCCTGCCCGGCGCCGACGGTCCGCTGCCCTATCGCGTCTACAAGCCGGCAACGCCCGGGCCGCATCCGGTCGTGGTCTATTTCCACGGCGGCGGCTGGGTGCTCGGCGACGAGCAGTCGGACGAGCCGTTCTGTCGCGACATGGTGCGCCGGACCGGCATGATGTTCGTCAGCGTCGGCTATCGCCATGCGCCGGAGCATCGCTTCCCGACCGCGGCGGAAGACGGCTATGCGGCGACGCGCTGGATCGCCGAGCACGCCGGCGAGCTCGGCGGCAAACCGGGCCCGGTGCTGGTCGCGGGCTGGAGCGCCGGCGGCAACATCGCAGCCGTCACCTGCCAGCTCGCGCGCGATCGTGGCGGGCCCGAAATCGCGGGCCAGCTCCTGATATGCCCGGTCACGGACTGCACCTTCGATCGCCCGTCCTACAACGACAATGCGACGGGCTATTTCCTGACGCTTTCGCTGATGTACTGGTTCTGGGACCTCTACTGCTCGCCGGCCGACCGTACCGATCCGCGCGTCTCGCCGCTGCGCGGCAAGGTCGAAAGGCTGCCGCCGGCCTTCGTCGTCACCTGCGAGTTCGATCCGTTGCGCGACGAGGGCGTCGCCTATGCCGAGGCAATGGCCGCAGCCGGCGTCCTGGTCGAGCAGCTTCAGGCCCGCGGTCATTTCCACTCGTCCTTCACCATGGTCGATGTGGTGATCACCGGAGTGCCGGGCCGGGTGCGGATGGCCGAAGCCTTGCGCCGCTTTGCCGGGCTTCCGCCGGAGGTCAGCCGCGGCGACGAGCACAGCAGCGGTCGGCCCAGCCTCAAGATCGCGGCTGCGGCGAGCTGATCGCGACGAGACGGCGGGAACCTTTTCCCGGCTGCCGCGTTGAGGCGCTTGCGGCATTGAGATGCAGCGATAGGTGTGAGCCCCGGCACGCAAATCGGCGTGCTGGGGGCTTCTTGCGTGAGGCCAGACGATGGGGGATGCGGTCGCGGGTTCAAAGGTCGATTTTGGTGCGCTTGCGGTGCTGCACAAATGGCCGTCGCTTGCAAACCAGCGCCGGCCGGACCGGGAATCATACCAGATCAGCGAAGGTACCCTCGACGAGTGCATCTCGGCCTTCATGGAGAAACCGGCAGCGACCCGGCATCTCTATGAGATCCGGACGGCGCCGCAGCCGCCACTCGTGACCGAGACCCTCTCGCCCGAGCACGTCATCGAGCTGTCGCGGCTGAGGGAGTTTCTCTGACGGCAGCTTGCAAGCACGCGCGGAGGAACCTTCGTCCGGTCCTCTCCGTTGTCAGCGATCGGAAGCCAAGGCGTGAGCGCCTCAGATGCTTGAAGCTGGCATACCTTCACCTGCCGTGCCCTATGGCGCAGACCAGACTCTCTTCGTGGTGATCGATCGCCTCGACCGGTCGACCGAAATCCGCATTGAGCGGAGCGATCTCGAAACCACGATCGACGAGCTCGTCGCCGGCTGCTTCAACGACCCCGTCAAGGTGATCTCGTTCAACACGCTCGAGCATTGGATGAAGGACATCTCGGCCGATGTCGCCTGCGAGATAAAGGCGCGCTGCGACATCGATGGCGTGATGCTGCCCGACTATCTCAGCGACTTCGTCGAGAGCCACCGCTAAAGCCCGTTGCGCTCAAGGCATGGTTTACGGGGAACGCGTGCCGCGGTGCTTGCCGGCGATGACCTCGATCTCGCGGCGGCGCTCGCCGGCGAAGGTCAGGAGCTTTTCGATCGTCAGCGTATCCGTGATCCGTTTGGCGAGCCGCTCGGCGCGCGCAGCCTGATCTTCGAGATACTTGATCGTGTTCAAGCGCCGCCTCCCCGAATGCCCCGAATTGTGTGGGCAGCCATGGTGATCGAGAAGCAGCTAACAGCCGGTTAAGCGCGCCGCATTGGTCTTGCCGAGTCGTGCCCTATTGCACGACCTCCAGCCTGACATTGGTGATGCCCTTGTCGACCATGCCGAGCGCCTCGGCTGCAGAAGGGGTGATGTCGACCACGCGCCCGCGAACATAGGGTCCGCGATCGTTGACCCTGACGGTGACGAAGCGGCCGGAAGAGGTATCGGTGACCCGCAGCTTGGTGCCGAACGGCAGGGTCGGATGCGCCGCAGTCAACTCGTTCTTGTCGAACTTCTCGCCGCTCGCGGTTTCCGTATCCGAATAGAAGCTGGCGACGCCGTGCGAGGGGGTCTGCTTGGCATCACGGTCCGGGGCACGCGCCCGCCTGATCGTGCGTGGATGCAGCGCCGCCACCCTTTGCGGCCGCTCCACCGCGGCATGCCGGCTGGTAGCGGCGAGATCGGCCTTCTGGCGGCCCACCGGCGCTTGCGCGCAGGCGGCGAGCGATGCTGCGGCGACGACCGCGAGCAGCGGCCGGCACGAGGTTGCGAAGGAAATCCGGGCAGTTTCGGCACGTGCAATGCGAGACATGGTACGCCCTCCGAACGGCCGGATTTTCGGTCGGCAATGAGGGCAGAACCTTGTCGGAACAAAAGCGGCTCTGGGGCCGCGGCCGTTTCACGACCGGCTGTGACGATTCCACCACAGTGCGTGTTCTGAATCGGCATAGACGGCCCCAGATGAGCGTGGCGGGCTTTGGTTGAATCCTTGCCCGGACCGGCCTCGGTCACCTCTCCCGCAAGCTGGAGAGGGGGCTCACCGCCGTCGTCGCAGCGATCAATCCTCATTTCATCGCGCTTTGGCCAGCGCAGGGGTAACGAAAATCGGGCGCTACGCCAGAAACCTGGCGAGCGCCCGACTGGATTGCGTTCCGGCGCCGATCAACTGTCGGCGTGGTGCCTCAGTATTTCGGCTCGTACATCTGCGACTGGACCAAAGCCTTCACATCATTCGGCGCAGGTCCGTCCGCGAGTCCGCGCTGATAGGCGACGTCGGCAACGGCCGCAGCGATGCGGACCGAAACTTCGCGGATGCGCGGCAGTGCCGGATAGAGACTGCCTTGCGCGAGGTCCTCCTTGCCGACGCAATCGGCAAGCGTATGGGCCGCCGCCATGAACATCTCGTCGGTGACCAGGCGCGAGCCGCTGGCTATGACGCCGAGGCCGACGCCGGGGAAGATGTAGGAATTGTTTCCCTGGCGCGGCACGAAGCTGCGGCCGTTGAGCTTCACCGGGTCGTGCGGGCTGCCGCAGGCGAACAGCGCGCGGCCCTCGGTGTAGCGATAGGCATCCTCCGCCGAGCACTCGGCCTTCGACGTCGGGTTGGATAATGCGAACACGATCGGCCGCTCGTTGAGCTCGGCCATCGTCCTGAGCACGTCGGGTGTGAACGCGCCGCCAACCGCGGCAACGCCGATGATTGCCGTCGGCTTCAGCGTCTTGATCGCGGTGAGGAAATCGGCGATCGGCGCCTGGTCGGTGTGGGCATAGCGGAGCTTGTGACCGGAGAGGCCCTCGCGGCCGCCGACGACGAGACCGCGGGAATCCACCAGCCAGTTGCGGCGGAGCGCCTCGGCCTCGGTGGCACCCTCGGCGATCATGGCGGACACCACGAGATCGGCGATGCCGGTTGCGGCCTCGCCCGCGCCGAGGAACAGGATGCGCTGATCCCTGAGCTTGCCGCCGGAAATGCGCAAGCCTGAGAACAGGCCGGCGAGCGCCACCGCCGCGGTGCCCTGGATGTCGTCGTTGAAGACGCAGGCTTCATCCCGGTACTTGTGCAGCAGCTTGAAGGCGGAGTGATTGGCGAAATCCTCGAACTGGATCAGCACGCCCGGGAACGTCTTTCGCGCAGCCTGCATGAACTCGTCGACGAAGCTGTCATAGGCTTCGCCGGTCAGCCGCCGCTCGCGCAGGCCGATATAATAGGGATCGTTCAACAGCTCCTCATTGTTCGTGCCGACGTCGAGCACGATGGGCAGGCACAACTCTGGATGCACGCCGGCGCAGGCCGAATAGAGCGAGAGCTTGCCGACCGGAATGCCCATGCCGTTGGCGCCGAGATCGCCGAGGCCGAGGATGCGCTCGCCGTCGGTGACGACGATCAGCCTGGCCGGATAGGGCCAGTTTTTCAGGATCTCCGCGATCTGGCCGCGATCGCGCGAGGAGATGAACATGCCGCGCGGCCGCTGGAAGATCAGGCCGTATTTCTGGCAGGCGAGCCCGACCGTAGGCGTGTAGATGATCGGCTGGATTTCGTCGATATTGTCGACGACGACGCGGAAGAACAGCGCCTCGTTGCGGTCATGCAGCGCGTTCAGGGCGACGTATTTTTCCAGATCCGTCGGCAGCGTGCGCAGATGGGTGAGCACACGCTGGGCCTGCGTCTCCATCGTCAGCACGCAAGGCGGCAGGAGGCCGCGCAGGCCGAGCGTCTCGCGCTCCGCTTCCGTGAAGGCAGTCCCCTTGTTGAGCAAGGGATCGCGCAGCAGCGTCATGCCTTGCTGCGAATTGGACGACGTCGATTGGGCAACGACCCGGGCAGGTCTATTCACGAATTCCCCCAAGGAGCTTCTCATTGAACCGCGGACATTGTCGGCCAGCGCTCCATCCAGATCAAGGACGGAGAGACGGGGGCATTGTGATCTCGCACCGCAGCGAGCTTTTCGCGAACGCCTGGCAGTCTGCACGCGAGAAAAAGGGTTAACGCGCTACTCCGGCTTGATGTCGGCCGTCACAACGAGAGGCTACCATTTCACCGTCTCGGCCTCATGAAAGCGGCCATGGTCGCGCGCTCGGATGCAGACTGAACGCTGCCGAATCAAGCGAGGCAGGCCGGAAATCTTGGGGACAGCTTATCCAGCTGCCCGCCGCGGCGTCAGACTGGCGGCGCTATCCGCCGGTGGCGCGATGTGCATCAAAATGGTCTGGGTGGCGGATGCGACCTCGATACCGTTCTGCTGGAAGCGCAGCTTCATGCGCCGGTTGAATTCGCGCTGGACCGGCCAGCGCCCGGCCTCGGTGCAGCGGATCTGGCCGACGATCGACACCATCGCACCGTCGACCTTGTCGATGCCCCAGAGCTCGAGGTCGCCGCGTATCAACGCACGGAATTCAGGCTCGCGGCGCATCTCGTCGACGATGTCCTTGAGGATCTGGCCGGCACGGTCGGTGTCCTCCTTGTAGGCGACGTTGACGCTGACCGAGGCGTTGCCGGCGCCGCGGCTGGCATTGGTGATGGTCGTGACCGCGCTGAAGGGCACGATGTGGACGGCGCCGTCGCCGGCGCGCAGGCGAATGGTGCGGATCGAGACATTCTCGACCACGCCCGAGAGCCCCGAGACGCTGACATTGTCACCGACCTGGACCGTGTTTTCCAGCAGCAGGAACAGGCCGGTGATGAGATCCTGCACCAGCTTTTGCGAACCGAAACCGATCGCGATGCCGACGATGCCGGCACCCGCGAGCAGCGGCGCGACATTGACGCCGATCTCGCTGAGCGCCGTGAGGCCGACCACCGTGGCGATCAGGCAGAGCAGCGCCGTGCGCAGCATCGGCTGGAAGGTGCGCAAACGCGCGGCGCGGGCATAATGGCCGTCCCGGGACAGCGCATTGATCTGGCGGTCCAGCAGCGCGTTGCTGGCTTCCCAGATCGCGGCTGCGATGAACACGGCAAGGCCGATCGTCACCACGGCCGAGATCAGCCGGCTGCCGATCTGGCCGCCATAGAACCAGACGATGGCGTCGACGCCCCAGACTTCGAGCACCGCGACGAACCCGATGAAGGCGATCACGCCGGACACGATCCTGCGCAGCAGCGGCAGATAGCGGTTGGCGCGGATCTCGAGGCCCGGAAAGCGCTGGAGGATCTCAGGCTTGATGCGGAAGCCGCGGTCGATCAGGCTCAGCGTCACCATGATGACGACGCGCGTGACCAGCGCCACCACGGCCGTGCCGACGAAATATTGCAGCAGCAGCGAATAGCCGTTGCGGATGTTGAGCGCCCAAACCGCCCACAACGCGAGATCGAGCGCGATGGCAGGATAGTGCCAGCCCCCGGCGATGCGGTTGCGCAAACGGGCCGCAATCCCCTGCCGCTCGGCCGGCGCGCGGATGGCGTCGGCGACCTGGCGGCGGCATTGCAGGATGATGACGACGATGAAGAGGTGCACGACCAGCATCACCATGCGCAGCAGTGCGGCGTAGCCGGCGCGATGCAGGCCGAGCAGCAGCGCCACGTTGGCGAAGGCGATGCCGGAGACGCCGACGCCGACGATGCGGCGCGCCCAGATCTCGATATAGGCGGCGGTCTCGGCGCGCACCGGGAACAGGCCGAATGGCCCCACCAGTGCCCGGACCATGCAGATGAGCCCGCGCGAGAACGCATAGGCGTTGACGACTGCGAGGATCACGAGGCGGACGGTGGTGGGCTCGCCGATCTCGGTCCCGAGCAGTGCCGTAGCAACGCCCACGAAGACGATCACGGGAAGCAGTTCGAGCACGATGCGACCCAGCACGAAAGGCAGCCGCAACAACAATTGCCAGATCCGCGCGAGGCTGTGACGGCGCTTGTGCAGTTCCGGCTGCGGGGTGACATCCGCGACCGATGACGGCGGATCGGCGATCGGCAGGACCTGCACTGGCAGACGTGCCGTTTGCGGCACGCGTGCTTCCAGGAACGCGGCCGGGCGCCGGATCAGGCGGAAGATCACCCATTCCGCGCAGAAGGCAGAACCGAACACCAGCGCAAGCTTCCAGGCGATCTCGATCAGGAGATTGTAGGCCGCGGGATCGTTCGCGGTCCGCATGATCCAGTAATAGAACGCCGGAAAGTGCGTGAGCGTCCGCGCCATGCTGGCGATCTCACCGGAGATCTCGCCGATCTCCTCCGACACCGTGAGCAGGAGCTGCGCACCGAGGCCGTCGGCCGAGAGCGGGATCGGCGATTTCGGCTCGGGCGCGGGTTGCTGCGGACCGGACGCGTTGGCGATCACGCGGAGCGTGTCGATCATCTGCGCGCGCTTCTTGTCGTCCTGAAGGGTTTCCAGCGCGCGCTTCGCCTCGTCGGGCGAAAGTGCGGCAGCGCTGTTTGCCGGCGGCGGAGACGGCTCGGCACGGGCGCCGGAGGAATATGGAATCGTGAGGAAGAGAGCGGCGAGGAGCGCCGCGGCCAGCTTATGCGACACGAGGATTCCCTGGAAATATGAATGCGCCAGCGGCGTCGGGACCGTCACCGACGAAGCACATGCATCATGTCGGATTGCCGCTATTCGCCCCGGCCCTGTGTCGGAAGTTGGCCTTTGAGGCGACATTCTCTTGGCATTTGCCGCAATGCAAGATCAGGAGCCGGCGTCGGCGAAACGCCTTCAATCCCCGTACGCGCAAAGACCTCTCCCGTCATTGCGGAACGACGGCGAGGAGGAGGACGGCGGACAGCAGAATGTCATGGATGCCCATCGCGGCGGCCTGGTCATGGCCGTCAGACGCGATCGATGTGATGCAAAATACAGCGCCGGGAAGGTAGGGGCTTTGCCTCACTGATGCAGCCCGCTAAACCTTGTCCCGGCGTGCCGTTCGCGGTTTCTGCCGCTATGCGATAGTCCGAACGAGCTCCATCGCAATTAACGCGGCTGGATTTGCGGAGGTGGCGTCATAGACCTCCCCTTGCTCATGAGGTGGACGTTGCGTGTCGCTTGTTTGCGACCCTCGGCATGGTCCTCCTGCGACACAAAACTGTCAAGCGGGATCAAAGGCCTCGAAATCACATTTGAAGGCGCGTTCCGCGCTGTTCCCGCGCCCGATTGGCCCCGTGAAGCGGTGGAATAAATCCCTGATCGCAGCGTTTGTATCGAAGAGAATATCCGCCTCTGTCGCCCTCGTTCATTTCCGGAAAGCCAGAGATGAAAGCATCATTTTGCATCGCTGTTCTCGCCGCCCTCGTCACCGGATCGGCATTCGCGCAGACCCCGCCGCAGACGTCCACCAGGAAGGTCGACGGCACCGACAACGTCTACATCTTCCGCTATGGCGGCCATCAGGCGATGTTCGTGGTGACCCCGCAGGGCGTGATCGCGACTGATCCGATCTCCTATTTGCGTCCCGCAAAACCCTATATCGACGCGATCAAGGCGGTCACCGATAAGCCGATCAAATACGTCATCTACAGCCACCATCACTACGATCACATTGCCGGAGGCCAGCCCTTCAAGGATCTCGGCGCGACTTTCATCGCGCACCGCAAGACCAAGGAACGCCTGCTCGAGCTGAAGAAGCAGAAGTCTCTGCTTGCGGACGTCGTGATGCCGGATCAGGTGGTGGATGACAGGAAGAGCATCACGCTCGGCGGCACCACGCTGGAGCTGAACTATGTCGGCCGCAATCATTCCGACAATTCGCTGGTGATGCGGCTGCCGAAGGAAAAGCTCGTCTTCGTGGTCGATTTCGCCCCGATCGAGCAGGTCCAGTTCCGCAACATCCCCGACAACGCTTCGCCGCTGGAATATATCGCCTCGCTGAAGAAGCTGGCGTCGCTCGACTGGGAGCGGATGATCCCCGGCCATCCCTATGCCGGCGGTCGCCTCGGCACCAAGAAGGACGTCGAGGACGACATCGCCTACATGGAGGACCTCTCCGCCGAGGTGAAGAAGGCCGCGGACGCCGGCAAGTGCTTCGACGTCGCGATGAAGGAGGTGAAGCTGCCGAAATACGAGAAGTGGTCGAACTACGAGTCCACGCTTCCGGCCAATGTCGAGCGCTTCTGCTACTGGTGGGCTCGCGGGTATTGAGGTGAGTCTACAGCGGGCCGTGAGGTTCAGGATAGGCAAAGGCGCGAGAGCGCCGTGCCCGCCATCCTTTTCGCATGAACAATAGTGGCAATAGTGGCCACGCTTCGCCCACCGTACCGGTCCGCGGCGATCATGACATCATGCCCCTGTTTTGCCCGACGAGTCAAACGGCTTCGCCAAATCCGCAAAAGCACGAGCTGCCCTCGCCAAATCATTGATTCCGCTGGCACGGGCTACTGTGCATGGGGTTGTTTTCGGACTTTCTTGTCGATGCAGGCGGGGCAGCCTAGAGAAACATGTCCGCCAGGTCGACCGTCGAGGATTTTCCGATCTGGTCGAAGTGTCGTGCCAGCCAGCTTCGTGCCGCCTCGCGGCCCTCGTCGCGCAGTCGGCACAACAGGCTCCACTCGGGATGGAACTGCGTGGCGGTGCCGAGCTGCGACATCAACTGGTCGTTGCCGATCCAGTGCATGTACATGCGACTATGCCTGTCGCTGTCGAGCTCGCCGTCGTCGATCAGCCGCGTGGCAAAGGCGATCGCGCGCATCTCGCGCATCAGGGACGAATTGAAGCTGATCTCGTTGATGCGGTGGAGCACGTCGGCTGCGCTGGTCGGCAGCTCGTCGCGCCGGATCGCCGTGACCTGCACGATGATGACGTCGTGACTGCCCTTGCGGTAGATCAGCGGATAGATCGCGGGATTGCCGAGATAGCCACCATCCCAATAATGCTCGCCGTCGATCTCGACGGCCTGGAAATAGGGCGGCAGGCAGGCCGAGGCGAGCACGGTCTCCGCCGTGAGCAGCGGGCTCTGGAACACCTTGATCTTGCCGGTGCGCACGTTGGTGGCGTTGAGAAACAGCTGCGGCGCCTCGGGCGAGGAATTGAGCAGGTCGAAATCGACCACGCGCTGCAGCAACGCGCGGAGCGGATTGAAATGAAAGGGATTGAGCAGGCCCGGCGGCAGCGTGTGCGTCAGCGTATGGATGACGGCGTGGACCGGATGATATTCCGGCGGCAGCCTCAGCGCCTGGATCCACTGGTTCAGCGGCGACATCAAATCGTACGCCATGTCCATGCGCGACACTTCGTACCAGAAAGCGTGCAGGCTCTCCCGCGCGGCCTCAGCACCTCCGTGCGCCATGCCGGAGGCCATCGCAACCGCATTCATGGCGCCCGCACTGGTCGCGCTGATCGCCTCGATCGCGAGCCTGCCGTCCTCGAGCACCTGGTCAAGCACGCCCCAGACGAAGGCGCCGTGCGCGCCGCCGCCCTGGAGCGCGAAATTGACGGTCTTGCGGTCCGAGGTACGGTTGGCTGTCACTTGGCTTTCTTCCTGCCTCCTGTCTCCTCCTTCTCCAGCGCCTGGCGCACCTGCTCGAACTCTTGCAGCGAGGCTTTGTCGGCGCGGGGAAAGCGCAGGTCGAGCTTTTCGAGCGTCGCGTTGATCACGGAGCCGATCACGACACGGGCGAACCATTTGTGGTCGGCGGGCACGACGTACCAGGGCGCGTGGGGCGTCGCCGTGTGGCGAACGATGTCCTGATAGACCGCCTGGTAGCGAGGCCACAGCGCGCGCTCCTTGATGTCGTCCATCGAGAACTTCCACTGCTTGGCCGGATCCTCCAGCCGCTCGAGGAAGCGCTTGCGCTGCTCCTCCCTTGAGACGTTGAGGAAGAATTTCAGCACGACGGTGCCGTTGCGGCAGAGATAGCGCTCGAAGGCCGAGATGTCCTCGAACCGCTCCCTCCAGATGTGCTTGGTCACGAGCTTTGGCGGCAGCTTCTCCTTGGCGAGAATCTCCGGGTGCACGCGCGTCACCAGGCATTCCTCGTAGTGGGAGCGGTTGAAGATGCCGATACGCCCGCGCTCGGGCAGCGCGATCATATGGCGCCAGAGGAAGTCATGATCGAGTTCCTTGCTGCTCGGTGCCTTGAAGGCATGAACCTCGCAGCCCTGCGGATTGATGCCCTCGAAGATCGCCTTGATCGCAGAATCCTTGCCGCCGGCGTCCATCGCCTGGAACACGATCAGGAGCGACCAGCGGTCCTGCGCGTAAAGCTTCTCCTGAAACTCGATCAGCCGCTTCTTGTTCGAATCGAGGACCGCCTGCGCCTTCTCCTTGTCGAGATCGCCCCTTTCGTCGGTCTTGTGGTCCTTGAGGTGAAACTTGCCCGAACCATCGTGGCGGAATGGCGAGATGTAGCGGTCAAGTTCCTGGGCGAGCGATTTGGACGGCTTCTTGTTCATGAGCGCGGGGCACCTTGCGTTGCGGCTTCAATCGGTCGAGCAAGCTACCAAGGATGCCCTTGGGAAGGAATATGATGAAAAGGACGAGCAGCACGCCGTAGACGAGGTTGTCCCAGCCGACCGCCTTGGTGCCGAAGCCGATGCGCAACGTCTCGGCCAGCAGAATGGTGATGATGGCGCCGACGGTCGGGCCGAGCGAGACGAACAGGCCGCCGACGATGGCCGCGAACACCATCTGGAGCGACACCGCGATGCCGCTGACCGTGTCAGGCGTGATGAACATCTGGTACTGGCAATAGATCGCGCCGGCGAGCGCCGTCATCAGCGCGCTGAGCAGCGTGATCTTCAGCTTCTCCGCCGTGACGTCGACGCCGGCGGCGGCAGCGGCATCCTCGTCCTCCGAGATCGCATCCAGCGCATAGCGGGCCATGCTGCGATCCACCCAGTGCCAGACCACGATGCCGAACAGCCAGATCCCGAGCGCGATCAGGTACCAGGTCGTCTTGTCATCGAATTGCAGCGCCAGCAGCTTGTTGCCCGAGGTCCGGTTCGGCGTGTAGCCCAGCGAGCCGCCGGTGTAGTCGCGTGTTGCGGTGATGACCTGGAGCACGATGCCGGAGAGCGCCAGCGTCACCAGCACGAAATAGTGCCCGGTGATGCGGAAGCGGAAGCAGGGATAGCCGACGATCAGCGCCAGCGCGCCCGCCGCGACCATGCTGATGGGGATGCCGATCCAGGGCGACAGGCCGAGATGATTCCAGAGCAGCGCCGTGACATAGGCGCCGATCCCCATGAAACCGCCATGGCCGAGCGAGACCAGGCCGAACCGCCCCATCATCGACCAGGAGGTGTAGGCGAACGACCAGATCAGGATCAGCACCAGGATGTGCAGATGATAGGGATCGCGATAGACGAAGGGCAGCGCGACCAGCGCCGCCAGGCCTATTCCCCAGGCTGCAAGCCGCCCCTGCCCCATCATCGGCGCCTCGCAAGCAGGCCCGCGGGCCGGATGAACATCATGACGATGAAGAAGGCGAAGGCGAGCACATAGCCCCATTCGAGATCGGAGAACAGCCCGCCGAGCGAAATGATCTCGGCGAACACGAAGGCGGCGATGAAGCCGCCGATGAAATTGCCGAGCCCCCCGAGCACGCAGATCAGGAAGGTGATCGGCCCGAAGGAGAGGCCGACGAAGGGATGCACGTCGTATTGCAGCACAAGGAGGCAGGCGGCGAGCCCGGCCAGCGCGCCGCCGAGCGCCGAGGTGATGAGATAGATCCGCCTGGTATCGACGCCCATCAAAGCCATGATCTGCCGGTCCTGCGAGATGGCACGGATCGCAGTGCCGGTGAAGGTTCGCGTCATGAACAGATAGACGGCGACCATGCCAACCAGCGCCGCCACGAACGATAGCAGCCGTGCGTAGCTGAAGTTCATTTCGCCGAAGGCAAGCACCGGCAGGCGGATGCCGAGATTGCGGAAGTCGATGCCGAAGGCGACCGTGGCAAAGCTCTGCAGTACGAACAGCACGCCGCCGGTCGCGAGCAGCTGGTTGATCGGCGGCGCGGTCAGCAGCGGCGCGATCACGAGGTAGTGCAGCGCCGCGCCGAGCACCGCGACCAGCAGGATGGTGAGGGGCGCGGCGACGAAATAGCTGATCCCGTAGTACTGCACCATGAAGTACATGCCGTACATGCCGATCATCACGAGCTCTGCATAGCAGATCCAGGTCACGTCGATGACGCCGAAGATCAGATTGAGGCCGAGCGCGAGCAGCGCCAGCACGCCGCCGAGCAGGATGCCGTTGATCACGGCCTCCAGCAGGTAGATGTCGAAAATGTCCAGGAACGCCTGCATGCCCGTCACACCCCGAGATACGCTTCCTTGACCGTGTCGCTCGCCAGCATCTCGGCCGAGGTGCCGGAGGCGCGGATCGTGCCCGCCTCGATCAGATAGGCCCGGTCGACCACTTTCAGCACCTGCTGCACGTTCTGCTCGACGATCAGCACGGTCAGCCCGCTGGCGCGGATCCGTTTCACCAGCTCGAACACCTGCTGCACCACGACCGGCGCGAGCCCCGCCGAGGGCTCGTCGAGCAGCAGCAGCTTCGGATTGGACATCATCGCGCGGCCGATCGCGCACATCTGCTGCTCGCCGCCGGACATGGTGCCCGCCATCTGGTGGCGGCGCTCCTTCAGGCGCGGGAACAGCTCGAACACGACTTCGAGCCGCTCGGCATAGTGCCCGCGCGCCTCCTTCATGAAGGCGCCCATCTTGAGATTGTCGTCCACCGTGAGCTGCGGAAACAGCCGCCGGTTCTCCGGCACATGCGCGATGCCGAGGCTGACGATCTTGTGCGAGGGCGTCGCCACGAGGTCGATGCCTTCCATTCTGATCGAGCCGCGCGAGGGCCTGATCAGGCCGGAGATCACGCGCATCAGGGTGGTCTTGCCGGCGCCGTTCGGGCCGATGACGCCGACGGCTTCGCCGGCCTTCACATCGAGGCCAACGTCGAACAGGGCCTGGAAGGTGCCGTAGCCGGCATTGACGCCGCGAAGCTCCAGCATCGGCTACCCTCCCGCGCGGCGGCGCGCTTCGGCGGCCGCGGCCTGCGTGGTCTCGGCATCGGTGCCGAGATAGACCTCGATCACCCGCGGATCGCCGGCGACCGCACTCGGCAGGCCTTCCGATATCTTCTCGCCGTGATCGAGCACCATGACGCGATCGACGACCCGCATCAGCACGCCCATGATGTGCTCGACCCAGATGATGGTGATGCCGAGCTCGTCGCGGATGTTGCGCAGCATGTCGGCGGCCTGATCCATCTCGGCCTCGTCGAGGCCGCCGAGGCTCTCGTCGGCGAGCAGCAGCTTTGGCGCGGTGGCGAGCGCTTTTGCAAGTTCGAGCTTCTTCAAGCCGGCAGCCCCGAGGCCATCGACGCTGGCATGGCGATCGGTCGGCAGGCCGACCATGGCGAGCGAGCGCTCGGCCGCCTCTTCCGCCCTGGCGCGGCTGTGGCGGCCCTGGCCGTAGAAGCCGGCGAGCGCGACATTCTCGAAGATGGTCAGGCGGCGGAAGGGGCGCGGAATCTGGAAGGTGCGGCCGATGCCGCTGTTGATGATCCGGTGCGGCGCGAGGCCCGCGATCTCGTGGCCGGCGAAAACTATCGAACCTGATGTCGGCGCCAGCGTGCCGGAGAGCATGTTGAAGATCGTGCTCTTGCCCGAGCCGTTGGGACCGATCAGGCCGAGGATCTCGCCCTCGTCGACCTTGAAGGACACGTTGTTCACGGCGGTGAAGCCGCCAAACCGCTTCACCAGCCCGTTCACCTCCAGCACCGCCGCTCTCCGCCGCTACTGGTTGCTGTAGGTGGTGCCTTTCGGCAGCGGCAGCACGGCCTCGCGCTGCGCCTGACTCTTGGGCCACACCACGTAGGACTTGTCGTCGACGTACTGGATCACGACGGGGAACGAGCGCTCGTTCTGGCCGGCCATGGGCGAGCCCTCGCCGTGGAATTTGACGCCGAAGCCGAGCATGGTGCCGCCTTCGGGTATGTCGGTGTCGAGTGCTGCCTTGCGCAGAGCGTCGGGATCTATGCCGCCATATTTCTTGATCGCTCGCGGCAGTACGTCGGTCAGGAACAGGTAGGTGTTGGACGCAGCCATGCCGACATGAGCCGAACGGATGGCGATGCCCGGCTTGCGCTTGTCGAACTCCTCGCCAACCGCCTTAATGATCGGCGGCAGCTTCGGATCCATGCTCTTCTGGTTGGCGAGCCAGATCGAGATCGGATCGGTGTTGAAGACGTAGTTTACATCGGCGCCCAGGCCCTCCTTCAGTTTCTCATAGACCCCGTAGCCGGCGCCATGCCCCACCAGCGCACCGAACTTCAGCCCTTGTTCGCGGGCTTGCCGGAGCAACAGGGTGATGTCGGGATTGTAGCCGGTGTGGAAGACCACATCCGGCTTGGCCCGCTTCAGCTTGGTGACCAGCGCAGACAGATCCGGGGCCGTGGCCGAATAGCCTTCCCTGAGCACGATGTTGAAACCGGCCTTCTTGGCGCCGGCCTCGTTGCCCTTGGCGACGTCGACGCCGTAGGCACCGTCCTCGTGGATGATCGCGACGCGCAGATCCTTCGGATCCTTGCCCAACTTTTCCTTCGTGTTCTGCGCGATGAAGTCCATCGTCATCATGCCGAACTGATCGCCGGAGGCCTGCGGGCGAAACACGTATTTGTAGTTCTTGTTCTCCAGCACCGCCGACGAAATGCAGGTCGTGATCCACATGAACTTCTTCAGCTGCTCGACGCGCGCTGCCACCGGCACGCACTGCGCCGAGGAAAAGAAGCCGAGCAGCATGTCGACCTTTTCCTGCTCGATCAAACGGATCGCTTCGTTGATGGCGACGTCCGGCTTGCTCTGGGCATCGGCATAGATCGCCTCGATCTTGTAGCCCTCGACGTCCTTCGCGCTGTACTGGTCCAGCATGATCCTGGCGCCGGTATATTGCAGCTCCGAACCGCCGCCGGCGAGCGGGCCGGTCAGATCATAGATGACGCCGATCTTGAGCTTCTTCTCTTGAGCCTTGTCTTGGGCCTCGGCGGACACCGCCAAGCCCGTCGCCGATACGGCGATCAACAGCCCACGTACCAAACGGGCAGCCATGCGCAGGCGCATCAAAACCTCCCTGGACGATTGTGCATCGCATTCTTGTTGGTTTTGCTTTTTACCCATCACATGGGCTGAGCGCGGCGATGTCAAGCCTCGCGCATCAGCGCGAGGCGAACTGGCGCTCGACGAAGGCCGTGACAAATCGCGGCATGGACGGCCTCAGATCACCCATGTCGCGCACGAGATGAATGGCCGACAATTCAGGCTCGTCGTCACGTGCGAGATTGGCTTCGATCCGGGCGCGGGCTTCGTCGCCCGGCATGTCGAGGTTGAGGATCTGAATCATCGCAATCGCGCGGCCGGAGACGACGCAGTGCCAGTCCGCCTCCGCCGCGTAGTCATCGGCGGTCAGCCCGGTCTCCTCCGCGATCTCGCGGACGACGCTGCCGGGAACGTCGAGGGCGCCCCCCCTGACGTCGCCGAGGTCGGGCGTGCCCGACGGGAAATAGATGCGGCCGGCATTGGCGGTGTGCTGTCCCATCTCGCCCATCACGAAGGCGCCGTCGGTCGTGCGCAGCGCCCCCATGCCGAAACCGTTGAACACGGCCGTATCGGGGAAGCCCCAGTCGCGCCAGGCAAGGAAGCTGGCAAAATCGGTCTCGAAATAGGTCGCGGCGAAATGGTCGCCCGTGAACACGGGATCGCGGCCAAGCAAGACGCGGCCGTTCCAGATCTTCGGCCGCTCGCGTTGCTTCTCGGCGAAATGCGCCGCGATCTCCGTGCGCCGTTCCTCCGCGAACGGCCACACGACCGGCCGCACCGCAAGATCAAGCGTCGTGACGCGATGAATGACAGGTGACGTCATGACCGGGCGATTACCACGCCTTCGCGTCGGCTATTTGGCACTTCCCGTGGTCTTCTTGGCCTGCTCGACGAATTTGTTGGTGAAGGTCTTGCTGACGTCGATCTTGGCGTTCGCGACCTCGGGCGAGCCGACGCTGAACACCGCGAGCACGGCATCCGCGCCCTTCGGATCCATCTTGCCGGTCTCCGAGAACATCGGGATCGTGTTCTTCAGCGCGGCGAGATAGAGGTCCTTGTTCTTGCCGACCGTCTCCTCCGGCATCTTCGCCATGATCTCCTCAGGGCTGTGCGAATGGATCCAGGCCAGCGTGGCGAGGATCGCGTTGGTGAGCGCCTGCGTTTCCTTCTCGTGGCCGTTGATCCAGGCCGCGGTCGAGTACAGCGCGCCGCCCGGATATTCGCCGCCGAACGTCTCGAGCGTGTCCTTCTGGGTGCGGGTGTCCGAAAGGATGCGCAGATCCTTGTGGCTGCCCTGAAGCACGGTCACCGAAGGATCAAGCATCACGGCCGCATCGATCTGGCCCTGCTGCATGGCAGCGACCGCTGTGGCGCCGAGACCGACGCCGATCACGGCGACGCTGGTGGGATCGAGTCCGTTCTTCTTGAGCATGTATTTCAGAAAGAAGTCGGTGGAGGAGCCGGGCGCACTCACGCCGACCTTCTTGCCGGCGAGGTCCTTGACCGACTTGATGTCGTTGGTGCGCGAGGGTGCGACCACCAGCACGAGGCCGGGGTAACGGTCATAGACCACGAAGGACTGGAGCTCCTGCTTCTTGGCCGCGAGATTGACGCAATGGTCGAAATAGCCGGAGACGACGTCGGCGCTGCCGCCGAGCACGGCCTTCAGCGCGTCCGAACCGCCCTTGAGGTCGACCAGCTCGACATTGAGGCCCGCCTTCTCGTATTCGCCGAGCTGCCTGGCCAGCACCGTGGGCAGGTAGCACAGGCAGGAACCGCCGCCGACCGCGATGGTCACCTTGCTTTGCGCCGCGGCAAGCGAGGTGGTGAGCGTCAGCGCGAGCAGCGCGCCGGCGAGCCTGGCAATCGTGTTTTTCATTGGTGTCCTCCGTTCGGCCGGCGGCACCATAGAGCAGCGGGACGGGCTTGAGAAGCACTGCCTGGGTGGGCTGGCCATCGGCCTTTCGGCGCAACAGCGTGCCCGGACAAGAGCAATTCCCGATGGGGAGGATCAAGACGCCGCCGCAGGCGCCCGACGACGTCACGCTGCGGGATTGAGCCCTCGCGATTGGACTCGCGGCGATGCTTGGGCCCGCTTCGTGACCGCTAGATCGGGCGCGACTGCTTCCGGATCTCGTTCGCGATCGGCTTGAGGGTGTCTGTCGGAAGCTGGCCGACGAGGGTATAGCCGAGGCCGTCCTCTATCCAGGCAAAACCCGCGACGTCGCCGGACGACTGCGGCATCATCGGCGTACCCTGATTGCGGTTGATCATCGGACGCGTCAGTACCACGAGGCGATTGCCGCGATCGTCGTCGTACATGAACATCGCGGCCGGACCGTGCGAGGTAGCGACCAGGCGCCCCCCCATCAGCCGATAGCCCGAGACGGAGAGGTCCGGTACCCTGACCGGCTGTTTCAGCCGGTTGGATATCCATTGCGTGAGCTCTGCGCTGTCGGACGCCCGTATCTCGACCGGGCGCACGCGATCCGGTGCGTAAACGCCATAGGTATAGGCTGCTTCCTGGGCCAACGCGGATAGTCCGTTCGAGCCATCCTGCAGTACGCTGCGCATGGTCCATCCGCCGAGGCCTCCGATACCCAGAAGCAACATCGCAGCGATTGCCCGCCATGCCCACAGGGGACGGCGCTTGCGGCTCTCGATGATGTGCGGCAGGTTCAATTCCACGGGCAATGGCTCGTCGGCGATTGACGCGAGCGCGCCACGCAGCTGCTCGCGCTGGTTGGCGAAGCCCGCAACGCGGTTGGCGACATCCGGATGCTCGTCCAGATAGGATGCGACCTCGGCGCGACGCTCGGGCTCGAGCGCCTGGTCCACATAGGCATGGAGATCATCTTCCGTGATCGGCCGCTGGTTCATTTCAAGCTCCGCAATGCGACGACGTTCCTCGGCCCCACCGCATCCATCTCCTGCTGCAACCGCTCCCGTGCGCGCGACAGGCGCGACATCACCGTACCCACGGGAACGCCGAGAACTTTCGCAGCATCCGCGTAGGAGAGATCCTCGACTGCGACCAGCAGCAAGACCGCCCGTTGCTCTTCCGGCAGTCGCGCAAGCTTGCTCAGAACGTCCCGGTAGATCAGTCTTTGTTCCTGCGCTGCCGCGCTGACAAGCTCCTGCTCACCCGCATCGTCGATCGGCATATGCCTTCCCCGCGCTGTGGCCTGGCGGAATTGCGTGATCGCAAGATTGTGAAGGATGGTGAAGAGCCAGGCGCGGACGCTGCCATCGCGCCGCTGATGCCAGCGGCTGACGGCGCGCTCCAGGCAGTCCTGGACCAGGTCGTCAGCCGCCGCGCGATCGCGCATGAGCGCACGCGCATAGCGGCGGAGCGCGGGGATCAGCGGCTCGACCTGAACCAGCATATCCTTCATGACGCGCTCCGCCTCATCTCGGTTGATGCCCGCAAAACGTCATCGCGCCTCGATTTGAATGACGTCGCCCGGCATAGCCGCATCGCCGGACGCAATCACCAGATATCGCTTGGCAGCCGCGGCAGACTGGTCGACGATCTGCCGGATCGGACCGGTCGCGTTGACGATGGCCGATCCGGCCGGATTGGTCATGAACGCCGCCAATGGCTGCAGCGGCCCGCTTCCATCGCCATGGTCCGCCAGCGCCAGCACATATTTCTGCCTGGGCTGAAGTCCCGTCACCGAAGCCTGCAGGACCTGTATCAAGCCCTGATCGAACAACGACACGCTGGTCGGCGCCTGGCCGCCCCCTGCACCACCCTTCGATACAAGCGCGAGATGAGCAACCTGGCCGGCAAGGCCGAGAGCCTGCAGGTTCTGGCGGTCATCCGGGTCAGGCGCGGCGTTCGGGACATAGGCGATCGCCTGCGGCGCCTGGCCGATCGGAACGTTGGCGATTACCTTGTTGGTCGCCGTATCGATAGCCGCAAGCGCGTCGGCATTCTCCAGCCCGACATAGATGCGGGTCCCGTCGCCGGACGGCCACACACCGTGCGGAAGACTACCGACCGGGATCGTCGCGACCTGCGAGAAGTCGTCGGTGCGGAACACCTTCACTTCGTTCAGGCCACCGACGGTGACATAGGCAAACGTGCCCTTGGCCGTATGCGCGAAGTTGACGTGATTTGTGATCGGGCCGGTTTCGATGGTCTTGATCGCATTGAACGGCGGCCTCGCGTTGAACACCTGGGTCCGGCCCACGTCTTTCAGCGTGAACCACACTTGGTTGCCATCCGGCGTCGCCGCGATGTTCGGACAGAATGGGCTCTCCTGCTTCACCCTCGCGATGATCTTGTGTTCGGCAACAGCGACCACGTCAGTCTCGGGATTGAAGGACGAGCAGATGTAGCCGTACTTGCCGTCGGGTGAGAAAATCTGCATGCCGGGCCCGTTCGGGGTCGTGATGCGGGCTTTCTCCTTGAAGCTGGTCGGGTCGATGACGGAGATGTAGTTTTCGCCGCGGACGGTGACCCACACCTCCTTGCCGTCCGGCGTGTAGAACGCCTCGTGTGGCGACCTCCCGACGTAGGTCACGTGCTTGACCGTGTTGGTCGCGGTATCGATGAAACTCACGGAGTTCGAACCGATCGAGACCACGGCGAGCGTCTTGTGATCCGGCGAGAAGCCCATGCCGTGCACGAGGACCTGGCCCTTGTAGAGCGGACTGAAATTGCCGGGTTGCGGGTCGCCCAGCCGGATCACACCAAGCAGCTTGTTGTCGACGGGGTCGGTGACCGAAACCGTATTCGAGAATTGTTCTACGGCGTAAACGCGGTCGTGATGGCTGATCGGAATATCGGGGGCGGACAGCGCGCCGGGTGCCTGCCCCGCCCACGCAGCGGATCCGCTTGCAAGCATCGTGGCGGCCAGGAAAATGCTTCTCACAACCCTGCATTTCGATGTGCTCATGTATGTCGCTCCTACTTCTTCATTCCGGCGGGCATATCCATCTGCATGCCCGAATGATGATGAACGTTGGCAACCGGAGCGGATGCCGGTTGCGTCGGAGCAGGTGCGGTATCCGTGGCCGGCTCGCCTATGGCGAGCTTCATGGCCGCGATCTCCTGCATCTGATCGACGATAATCTCCTGGGCAATGCGCCGCAGCTGCTCGTTCTTGCCATAGCGCAGTTCGATGACCGCCATGTCGATCGCGCCCTGATGATGCGGATTCATCATCGCGACGAAGTCGCGATCGACATCGCCGGTCGGCTTGACCGCCATGTCGTTCATCATCTTGGTCATGGCGGCTTCATTTTCTTCCAGAAAGGCCCGTTCCTCCGTGCTCAGCGCAGCCGGCGGGCTGGCCGGATGGGACTCATGCGCGAACGCGAGCGGAGGCACCGCGAACGCGACGAGAAGGCGCGCGGCGAGGAACGCCGCGCCGAAGCCGGACCTGGGCCATCGACATCTGGCTGAGAGCGCCGCTACGGCGCAGCGAAACTGTGACGGGTACATCAAGAACTCCCATGCGGGTGGTCGCATGGGGGTTTGACGCGCGGCCGCGCGTTCTATTCCGGCCTGCCGATCACATAAATGTCAGCGCGCAACGAGGCGGCTTAACCCCGCCCATCCGACGCGGCCGGCCGCCACACCAGCAGCCGTCGCTCCACCAGCGTGACGCCAAAGTCGATCAGGATGACGAAGGCTGACAGCACGAACATGCCGGCGAACACACCGGCAACGTCGAACACGCCTTCGGCCTGCTGGATGAGATAGCCGAGGCCCGCAGCCGAGCCCAGATACTCGCCGACGACCGCGCCGACCACCGCGAAGCCGACCGACGTGTGCAGCGAGGAGAACATCCAGGACAGTGCCGAAGGCCAATAGACATGCTGCATCAGCTGGCGTTCGCTCATGCCGAGCATGCGGCCGTTGTCGAGCACGGTGCGGCTGACCTCTTTCACGCCCTGATAGACGTTGAAGAACACGATGAAGAACACCAAGGTGACGCCGAGCGCGACCTTGGACCAGATACCAAGCCCGAGCCACAGCGCGAAGATCGGCGCCAGCACGACGCGCGGCAGTGCGTTGACCATCTTCACGTAGGGGTCGAACACGGCGGCGACCAGCGGCTGGCGCGCGAACCAGAAGCCGACCAGCACGCCGCCGAGCGATCCGATCACGAAGGCGAGGATCGATTCCGCCAATGTGATGCCGAGATGCTTCCAGATCACGCCGGACGAGAACCATTTCACGATCTGGCTGAACACGTCGAATGGGTTGGAGAAGAAGAACGGCGGCAGCAGGATCTTGCCGAAGACGGGAACGGTCGACAGCACTTGCCACAGCACGATGCAGACGACCGCGACCAGGATTTGCAGCGCAAGCAGCGTCGGACGCGACATCAGACCGCCTCCGCGGCGTGAGTGGATTGCGCGTAGCCCTTCATCACCTCGTCCTTGAGCACGCTCCAGATCTCGCGATGCAGCGCATGGAATTCCTTGTCCAGCCGCACCTCGAAGATGTCGCGCGGACGCGGCAGGCTCACCCGCCAGTCGCCGATGATGCGCGAGGACGGCCCGGCCGACATGATCACGACGCGGTCGGCGAGCGCGATCGCCTCTTCCAGATCGTGGGTGACGAACAGCACGGCCTTGCGGTCGGCGTTCCACAAGTCGAGCAGCAGGTTGCCCATGACCTGGCGGGTCTGCGCATCGAGTGGCCCGAACGGCTCGTCCATCAAGAGGATCTTGGGATCGCGGATCAGCACCTGCGCCAGCGCCACGCGCTTGCGCTGTCCGCCGGAGAGCATGTGCGGATAGCGGCCCGCAAAGGCGCCGAGGCCGACGGAGGTCAGCCATTTTTGCGCCCGCGGCAGCGCATCAGTGCGCGGCGTGCCCTTGATCTCGAGCCCGATCGCGACATTGTCGAGCGCGGTCTTCCACGGGAACAGCGCGTCGGCCTGGAACAGGTAGCCGGCATCCCGGTTCAGCCCCGCCAGCGGCCGGTCGAAAATCCGGACGCTGCCGGCGGCGGGCTTGAGCAGCCCTGCCGCAACGTTGAGCAGCGTCGATTTCCCACAGCCGGTCGGGCCGACGATGGCGACGAACTCGCCCTGGGCGACCGTGAGATGGGCTTTCTCGACCGCCGTATAGACCCGCCCGTCCCCGAGGCGGAACGCGACCTTGGCATCTTCCAGCGCCACTGCCGTGGGCGTCGTCATGTGCTTCCTCCGAATTCAGGCCGATGCCTTAGCCGCTCGCGCGGCCAAGTTCAATCAAGGCGCCAAGCGTGCTACGCATGGGTCCCGGGGCGCTCTTACCCTCCCCTGGAGGGGGAGGGTCGTTGGGCATGCAGCGAAGCGAAATGCACAACGGGGTGGGCTGACGGTCTCTCCGCGTCGAACACTGCCCGTGTTGAGAGATCACCCCACCCCGCCCGCGCTTCGCGCGAGCGACCCTCCCCCTCCAGGGGAGGGTAAGGAAGAATGAGCCGCGTCGGATGCCATCCAAACCAGCCATCAGCTACCAGCACGTCACCAGGAGCTTCGGCTCTCTCAAAGCCGTCGACGATGTATCGCTCGAGATCGCCGAGGGCGAGTTTGTGGCGATCGTCGGCGGCTCCGGCTCGGGCAAGACCACGCTGCTGCGGCTCGCCAACCGGCTGATCGAGGCCGATGGCGGCACCATCACCGTCGAGGGCGAGGACGTGAGAGACGTCGATCCGGTCGCGCTGCGGCGGCGGATCGGCTACGTGTTCCAGAGCGGCGGGTTATTCCCCCATTTGAGCGTCGCCGACAATATCGGGATCACACCGAGACTGCTGGGTGTGTCGGCGGCGGATATCGCGGCACGTGTCGACGAGTTGCTCGAGCTGGTGCAGCTCGACCATGCTGCGCATCGCGACCGTCTGCCGGAAGCGCTCTCCGGCGGCCAGCGTCAGCGCGTCGGCGTGGCGCGGGCGCTCGCGGCAAGGCCTCGCATCGTGCTGATGGACGAGCCGTTCGGCGCGCTCGATCCTCTCACCCGCGATGCGCTCGGCGACGACTATCGCTCGCTGCATCGCAAGCTGGGGCTGACAACCGTGATGATCACCCATGACATGACGGAGGCTATCTTGCTCGCCGACCGCATCGCCGTAATGCGGGGCGGACGACTGCTCGCGCAGGGCACGCCCAATGAGCTCGCCAAGAGCGGCGACGACTACGTGCTGGAGCTGCTGCGCACGCCGCGGCGCCAGGCTGAGCGGCTGAATGCGCTGTTGCCGCAGAGCGGTGCGGCATGAGCCTCCTCGCCGATCCACGCTGGGGCGAGGCGCTCGCGCATCTGCCCGACTACCTCGGCAACCATGTGCAGGTCAGCCTTGCCGCACTGGCGCTCGGTCTCGCCGTCAGCATGCCGCTGGCGATCCTCACGCGCAATCGCCCGGCGCCGCGCGGCATGCTGCTCGCGTTCGCCAGCATCGTGCAGACCGTGCCGGGACTGGCGCTGCTTGCACTGTTCTATCCGCTGCTGCTCGCGGCGGCCTCGGTCGCGCTGACCTGGTTCGGCGTTTCCTTCTCCGCCTTCGGCTTCCTGCCGGCGATGCTGGCGCTGGCGCTCTATTCGATGCTGCCGGTGCTGCGCAACGGCATCACCGGGCTCAACGGCATCGACCCCGCGCTGATCGAAGCCGCTAAGGGCGTCGGCATGACCGGACGCCAATCGCTGCTCTTGGTCGAGGTGCCGCTGGCGCTGCCGGTGATGATGGCGGGCATCCGCACCGCCGCAGTCTGGGTGATCGGCACCGCGACGCTGTCGACCCCGATCGGGCAGACCAGCCTCGGCAACTACATCTTTGCCGGGCTGCAGACCCAGAACTGGGTGTTCGTGCTGTTCGGCTGCCTGGCCTCGGCCCTGCTCGCGCTCGCCGTCGATCAACTGCTTGGCCTGATCGAGAACGGTCTGCGTCGTCGCAGCCGTCTGCGCGCAGCGCTCGGCTGCGTCGGGATCGCAGCTCTCGTTGCCGCAACATTGGTGCCGACAATGGGCCGCTCCTCGCAGGGCTACGTCGTCGGCGCCAAGACATTTGCCGAGCAATATGTGCTGTCCGCGCTGCTCAGGGACCGTCTCCAGGCCGCCGGCCTGTCCGCGACGGCGCGCTCGGGCCTCGGTTCGAGCGTGATCTTCGAGGCGCTGAAGGCCGGCGACATCGATCTCTATGTCGACTATTCCGGCACGCTTTGGGCCAACCAGCTGCATCGCAGCGATATCAAGCCGCGCACCGAGCTGCTCGCGGACCTCAAGACAGCGCTCGCCAGGGACAACATCACCCTGCTCGGCGACGTCGGCTTCGAGAACGCCTATGCGCTGGTGATGCCGAGGAAGCGCGCCGAGGCGCTCGGCATCCGCACCATCACCGATCTCGCCGCACACGCATCGACGATGTCGATTGCCGGCGACTACGAATTCTTCTCGCGGCCCGAATGGGCGGCCCTGCAAAAGGCTTACGGCCTTTCGTTCCGCGCCCAACGCCAGATGCAGCCGGATTTCATGTATGCGGCCGCCGCCAGCGGCGAGGTCGACGTGATCGCCGGCTACACCAGCGACGGCCTGATCGCGAAATACGATCTCGTCGCGCTGGACGATATCAGGCACGCCATCCCGCCCTACGACGCCATCCTGCTGCTCGCGCCGAGACGCGCCGATGACGAGCGACTGCAGGCGGCGCTGAGGCCGCTGCTCGGTAGGATCGACATCGCCAACATGCGCGAAGCCAATTTGCGCGCCGGCGGCAACGATGCGAACTCGTCGCCGGATGCGGTGGCGAAGTGGCTGTGGGGCAAGGTGGGCGGGCGTTGAGATTTTCGTAGGGTGGGCAAAGGCGTGGAGCGCCGGGCCCACGTCTTTGAATACGGTTGAGAGGTGGTGGGCACGCTTCCGCCTTCGCTCTTCGAGCTACGGCGGACAAGTCGCTTTGCCCCCCTACTCAAAGATCGGGACTACAGCCCCCTGATCATCCCCGCGTCGATCAGCAGCCGGTTCAACCGCCGCGCCTCGGCGCCGTCCTTGCAGCCGTAGAAGATGCCGTTGCAGCGGAGCATGATGTCCTTCTGCTCGGCGAACGAGGGATCCAGCGGGATGCCGGCAGCTTCCTGGATCACCAGCGGCAGATAGGGGCCGTCGATCGTGTCCATCACGGCCGCGCTTTTCACCGGCTCGAAATTGACGGCGTCGATCGCGTAATAGGTCGCGTAGAGCCGCGGATCGTAATTGTCCAGCTTCTTGCCGAGGGCGCCCTCGTCGAGCCCGGGCTCGAGGATCTGCGGTGCGAATTCCGGCTGGTGATCGCCGTAGCGCACGATCAGGAAGGGCTCACCCGGAAATTTCTTCTTCAGGCCTGCGACGAAGGCCTTGTACTGCTCGGCGCTGATCGCCTGCCGGCGCAGATATTCGTCGATGGACGGCACATTGCCCGGCCCGCGCCAGTTCGGCAGCAGGTCGGGACGGAAGCGCGTCTCCCAGGGGAAATGATTGGCGCCGAGATAGATGAAGGTGAACAGCGGCTTGTTCGGCGGCTGCTGGCCCATCAGCTGGAGCGCCTTGTCGTAGAAGAAGCTGTCGGGTTCGACATCCTTCGCGCCGAGATCCTTCGCATCGAGAAAGCGCTCGATGCCGGTCGTCATCTGGAAGCTGCGCGCGCCCATGAAGCCGCCGTTGGCGGGATAGAGCGACAGCGTCTCGTAGCCACAACGTCGCAGCGCCAGCGGCAGGCCGCGCTCAACCCGGCTCGAGGCAATGCGTGTCACGAAATAGGCGAAGCGTCCGAACGAGCGCGAGGAAAGCCCCGCGAGCACGTTGTATTCGGTGAACCAGCTCGGTCCGCCATTGCTCTCGGCAAGGAACGTGCGCTGCTTGCCGTCCCAGGAGGTGAAGTGGCTGCCATAGCCCTGCGGCACCTTGATGCCCTGCGCCGCGCGGATGTCGAAGCTCGATTCATCATGGATCATGATGATGTTCGGCCGGCGGCCGGCGGGATGGCAGGCATCGACCAGCGGCATGTTGAGCCGTTCATTGGTCGAAGCGGCCGCCTCCATGAAGCCGTACTGCGCGAAATCCGACACCGCGCTGACGCCCGAGCGGAAGAATTTCGAGAGATAGCCGTCGTCGTAATAGCTGCGCCAGGCTTCATCCGGATGGTAGAGCGAATACCCGACAAGCCCGGCGAGGCAGGCGAGCTTGCAGGCCAGCGCCGGCAGGCGGCGGACGCGGAACGGGTCGAGCCACCACAGCGAATACATCAACGGCAGCGTGATCAGGCCGGCCAGAATCACCGACCAGCGCAAGTTCGGGAAGATCGTGAACAGGAACCCGACGGTGTCGCGGTCGATCATCATCAGGTCGATGAAATTGACCGTCATCTGCACGACCTCGTGCTTGAGCTGCGACAGCAGCACCAGCACGACGACCATGGTCAGCGACAACGCGCCCGAGAGCGCCGGCCGCCGCAACAGCGTGATCCAGAAGAAGTTCAGGATGCCCCAGGCGAGCGCAAAGGACAGGCGCGAGCCGAAATCGGTCTCGGTCTCGTACATCAGCGCGAGCGCGGCGAGATGCGGCGCTGCAACCGCGAGCAGGCGCCAGATGCCAAGCGCGGCGACGCTCGCCAGCACGGCGGTCGCGGCAGAAGGACCTGGATTGGGCGCGGACGCCATCGAAAATACGCTGAACTTCAAGTCCGGCCCGGTGACACGTCTGACCGGCCGGTCAGGGCGTCCGGCGCAGCCGGAAGCCTGCACCGTGTCATAAAACTGTAACGGAATGGTCAAGGACAGGCAACGCACGGAGCGGCCCGACCTTCGCTTAATGTTAGCGAGCGGCGAAGCTGCTACGGCTTGGCAGCGCCCGCGATGAACAGGTCGAGCACCTCTTCCGCCACCCGCTCGATTGTCACGCTCCTCCATGGGCCAACGCCATGGACGAAATGGCGCCCGGTGGAGATGATCTGGACATGCGCGGGATTGCACCGTGGTCCAGCGCAGACAAAGCGAGGCGGAACGCTTGAAAGCCGGCCAGCGGGTCGGCGGCCGGCACCGAGCCCAGCGCCGTCTCGATCTTGGCACGAAAGCGCCGCTGCGCCTCCTCTGCCACGGCCACCATCAAGGCATCGCGGTTTCGGGAAGTGCTGGAACAGCGCTCCCGCCGACACGGCAGCCGGCACGCGGCTTCACGGACGGAGATCTTGTTTCCCTCCGCCGCAAGTTGCAGCGCAGCATCGATCGGCGCGCGGCAGCCGCAGCACGGCCCCGATCAGGTGGTGCATCGGCTCCGGCGTGATCTGATGGCGCACCTTGGGACCTGCCGCGGTCAGCGCTCGGTCACGCTTTGGGCGATACGCTCGGCCGGCATGCAACGGCCCGGCGCCCAGTGGACACGAGATGAGAATGCGGATGAAGAGCCGAATCCTTGCCCCTGAAGACGCAGAGGTTTTGATGTTCGGAATGCAGCGAGAATGCGCGACAAACGCCGCGATGCCAAGAATGTGGTTTAAAATTCGGTTCTTCGCGTTCAGGCCGCGCGTCAACTTGCGAAGAATTTGAATGAAGCAGCAGTGCTTCGCGCAGAATGGAAAGAGCGAGACCACTGTTTGCGATCTCGCTCGATCATAGCCGCGAAGATTTAAGATTTGGTTTGGCGAGCAAGGTTGCGTTTCGTCCGCCATTCCGGGGCGCGCGTTAGCGCGAACCCGGAATGACGGCGTAGCCGTCAGTTCTTGCTCTTGTCGACCAGGGCGCCCTTCTTGATCCAGGGCATCATGTCGCGGAGTTTCGCGCCGACTTCCTCGATCGGGTGCTCGGCGAGCTTGGCGCGGGTCGCCTTGAACGAGGTCTGGTTGACCTTGTTTTCGAGCATCCAGTCGCGAGCGAACTTGCCGCCCTGGATGTCGGCCAGAACCTTGCGCATCTCCTTCTTGGTCTCGTCGGTGATGATGCGCGGGCCGGTGACGTACTCGCCGTACTCGGCGGTGTTGGAGATCGAGTAGTTCATGTTGGCGATGCCGCCTTCATAGATCAGGTCGACGATCAGCTTCACTTCGTGCAGGCACTCGAAATAGGCCATCTCGGGCGCATAGCCGGCTTCGACCAGGGTCTCGTAGCCGCCCTTGATCAGCTCGACCAGGCCGCCGCAGAGCACGACCTGCTCGCCGAACAGGTCGGTCTCGCACTCTTCCTTGAACGTGGTCTCGATGATGCCGGCGCGGCCGCCGCCGATGGCGGAAGCATAGGACAGGCCGAGGTCATGGGCGTTGCCCGAGACGTCCTTGGCGATCGCGATCAGGCAGGGCACGCCGCCGCCGCGCTGATATTCCGAGCGCACGGTGTGGCCGGGGCCCTTCGGCGCGATCATCAGCACGTCGAGGTCGGCGCGCGGGTCGAGCAGGTTGAAATGGACGTTGAGGCCGTGCGCGAACACGAGGGCGGCGCCCTTCTTCATGTTGTCGTGCAGGTGCTCGCGGTAGATGTCGCCCTGGAGTTCGTCCGGCGTCAGCATCATGACGAGGTCGGCCCATTTGGCGGCTTCGGCGACTTCCAGCACCTTGAAGCCGGCAGCTTCCGCCTTCTTGGCCGAGGCCGAACCCTTGCGCAGCGCAATGGCGACTTCCTTGACGCCGGAATCCTTCAGGTTGAGCGCATGGGCGTGGCCCTGGCTGCCATAGCCGACGATGGCGACCTTCTTGCCCTTGATCAGGTTCAGGTCGGCGTCGCGATCGTAGTAAACACGCATGGTCGTTTCCTCGTTCAGGGCCGAAAATCGGCCGATGGTCAGTGTCCGAAGGGTGAAATTTGCGGATTTCGGGGGCTGTCTAGAGCATTTTCAGCCCTGAGGGAAACCCGTTTCTGCATGGAAATCCGCGACATCATGCATCCGTGAAAACGGGGTAGAGGGAAGCGAGCAGCAGGACCGCCATCAGGATATTGAAGGCGCGGACTAGCCGCTCGGAGGTCAGGACCGGCCGTAGCGCGGTGCCGAACAGGGCCCAGACCACGGTCGAGACCGTACCGACGATGAGGCTGATCACGGTCTGGATGGCGATGTTGAGCGGGAATTGGGCGATCGCGGCGTAGGCGGTGATGGTACCGATCACGATCACCCAGCCCTTGGCGTTGATCCACTGGAACATCGCCGCGCCCCAGAAGGTCATCGGGCCGCGCGCCTTCTCCTCGCCCGGCTTCGCCGGACCGGACATCGCGATCACGGCGGCAAGATAGATCAGGTAGGCGGCACCGGCATATTTCAGGATGGTTTGCAGGATCGGATAGGCCAGGAACACGGTGCCGAGCCCGAGGCCGACGGCTGCGATCATGAAGGCGAAGCCGATGACGATGCCGACGATATGCGGGATCGTGCGCCGGAAGCCGTAGGTCAGGCCGGAGGACAACAGCATGATGTTGTTCGGCCCCGGGGTGAAGTACATCACCGCCATGAAGGCGAGAAAGGCGTAGAACAGCGAGTAGGTCATATTCACCTCACGCAGTCTTGGGCAGGACTTGCGGGCGCTTCGCCAGCACCATCACGGCGATGCCGCCGATCACGGTCAGCATGCCGGCGAGGCGCAACGGTCCGAACCGCTCGCCGAACATGATGCTGGAGGCGGCCGAGCCGACGAACGGCACGAGCAACGCGAACGGCACCACTTGCGCGGCGGGATAGTCGCGCAACAGGCGGCCCCACAGCCAATAGGCGATACTGGTGGAGATGCCGCCGAGCATCAGCATGCAGAGCGCCGACGTCAGCGATAGGTGCGTCAGCGACGTCCAGGTCGGCGACGGCCCATCGGCGATCAGCGCCAGCGCGAACAGCGGCACCGCCGCGGAGAAACAGAGCCAGGCGAACAGGTCGAACATCGGCACGCCACGGGCGCTGCGCAGCAGGAGATTGCCGATTGCGAAGCTGAGCGGCGAGATCATCAGCACAGCAAAGGCACCGACGCTGAAATCGTAACCGACGGTGCCGCAGATCATCAGCAAGCCCGTCGCGGCGACAGCGACACCGAGGGTCTGCACCGGCGTCGGACGTTCGCCGAACACGATCGCGGCAAAGCCGATCGTGAAGAGCGCCTGGCTCTGCACGACGACGGAGGTCAGGCCCACGGGCACCCCATGGGCGATGCCGTAGGCCAGCGACAGGAACTGACCGAGGAAAAGCGTGAAGCTGATTGCGATCAGCAGCGACCAGGCGATTTTCGGCTTGGGAATGAACAGGCACGGCACCGCGGCGATCGTGAAACGCAACGCCGTCATCAACTCCGGCGAAAGCTCGTCGAGCGCGATCCGGCTCGCCACGAAGGCAAGCCCCCAGATGATCGCCACCATGACGGCGATGAGGATGTCGGCCGGCTTCATTGTTGTTTCCGGTTCTGCTTTGTATCGCAGCCCTGTTTGTTGTTCTTGTCTAGCCTTGCTCGCCGGCTTTCGGTTTCCGCAGCAGATACGTGCCGTGCATCGGCGCGTGGTAATCGGCCGAGACCAGGGTGAAGCCGACGTCGGTCAGCATCCGCTCCATCACCCAGCCGAAGGTGGAATATTCGTCGCGCATGTGGGTCACCACGCCCTCGCGGGAGAAATCGTGGTTCTTGATCTGGAAATCGGCCCATTGCTCGACGTCACGCTCGATCGCGTCGGGCATCGAGGAGTAAACAATGTCACGGAGATAAAACGTCGCTCCGGGCTTGAGCGCGCGAAAAATCCGCGACATCGCCACCGCCTTCCAGAAATCCGGCAGATGGTGCAGCGTGAACTCGCTGACGATGAGATCGTAGGATTCCGGCCGGTAGGCGAAGCTGAGCAGACCGGCGGATTGGGTGCGTACGGGCGCCTTGCGGTCGCGGGCGTAGATCTCAGCGAGCGCCAGCATCGCCGGCGAGATGTCGATGGCGTCGACCTCTGCGCCCATCAGCGCGGCTTCGGTGGCGAGCACGCCGTTGCCGCAGCCGATATCGGCGATACGCCAGCCGCGCTGCACACCGAGCATTTTCAGCGCGGCGCGCGCCCGCAGATCGGCATCGTCATGGCTGTCGTAGATCGATGCCACAGCGGGCTCGATCCCCATCCGGTTCCGCTCGTTGTAGTACCAGTCGCGCGCCAACATGGCTCACATCCCTTCAGGTCCGCGACCGATCGCGGCGACGCCCGTGCGCGACACCTCGACGAGGCCGAGCGGGCGCATAAGGTCGATGAACTGGTTGATCTTGTCCGTATTGCCTGTGATCTCGAACACAAAGCTCTCGGTGGTGGCGTCGATCACGCGGGCGCGGAATGCATCCGCCAGCCTGAGCGCCTCGACCCGGTGCTCGCCCTGCCCGCGCACCTTCACCATCGCCAACTCGCGCTCGATCGAACGCCTGGTCAGGGTCATGTCGACGACGCGGTAGACCGGGATCATGCGATCGAGCTGGTGCTTGATCTGCTCGATCACCATCGGCGTACCCGTGGTGACGATGGTGATTCGCGACAGATGCTTCTGAGCCTCGGTCTCCGAGACCGTGAGGCTCTCGATGTTGTAGCCGCGCCCCGAGAACAGGCCGATGACGCGCGCGAGCACGCCCGGCTCGTTCTGCACGAGCACCGCAAGCGTGTGCGTCTCGTTGGGATCGTGGCGGTCCTCGATGAAATAGGCTGATGCGGGCTGGTTCATTATCGTCCCCTTCAAATCTCTCTTGTCACACCAGCGCCTTGCCGCCGGCGAATGCCTTCGCCGTGGCTTCATCGTTCGCCTGCTCCGGCAGCAGCATCTCGTTGTGCGCCTTGCCGGAGGGGATCATCGGGAAGCAGTTTTCCAGCGCGGCGACGCGGCAGTCGAACAGCACGGGGCGCTTGACCGAGATCATCTCCTTGATGGCGCCCTCGAGATCGGCGGGCTTGTGCACCTGGAGGCCGACGGCGCCATAGGCTTCCGCGAGCTTGACAAAATCCGGCAGCGCCTCCGAATAGGAATGCGACAGCCGGTTGCCGTGCAGCAGCTGCTGCCACTGGCGCACCATGCCCATGTACTGGTTGTTCAGGATGAATATCTTGATCGGCAGCTCGTACTGCACGGCCGTCGACATCTCCTGCATCGTCATCTGCACCGAGGCATCGCCCGCGATGTCGATGACGAGACTGTCGGGATGGGCGACCTGCACGCCGACCGCCGCCGGCAGGCCATAGCCCATGGTGCCGAGACCGCCCGACGTCATCCAGCGATGCGGCTCCTCGAAGCCGTAGAACTGCGCCGCCCACATCTGGTGCTGGCCGACCTCGGTCGTGATGTAGGTGTCCTTGCCGCGCGTCGCCTCGAACAGGCTCTGGATCGCGTGCTGCGGCAGGATGACGTCGTTGCTCTTCTTGTAATAGAGCGAGTTGCGGGCGCGCCACTGCGCGATCTGCTGCCACCAGCTCTTGATGTCGGGCTTCTTCGCCTCCGCCTTGAACACCTGGAGGATGTCGCCGAGGATGTTGCCGCAATCGCCGATGATCGGCACGTCGACGCGGATGTTCTTGTTGATCGAGGACGGATCGATGTCGATGTGGATCTTCTTCGAGCCGGGCGAGAACGCATCGACGCGGCCGGTGATGCGGTCGTCGAAGCGCGCGCCGACGCACAGCATGACGTCGCAATCATGCATCGTCATGTTGGCCTCGTAGGTGCCGTGCATGCCGAGCATGCCGAGCCAGTTCTTGCCCGACGCCGGATAGGCGCCCAGGCCCATCAGCGTAGAGGTGATCGGAAAACCGGTGACCTCGACCAGCTCGCGCAGCAGCTTGGTGGCTTCAGGACCGGAATTGATGACGCCGCCGCCACTGTAGATCACGGGGCGCTTGGCATTGGCCAGCAGAGCCACAGCCTTGCGGATCTGCGTCGCATCGCCTTTCACGCGCGGTGCGTAGGAGCGGTGCACGTCGGACTTGCGCGGCGGGTGATAGGTGCCGGTCGCGAACTGCACGTCCTTGGGAACATCGACCAGCACCGGGCCGGGACGGCCGGAGGTCGCGACATAGAAGGCTTCGTGCAGCACCTTGGCGAGATCGTTGACGTCGCGCACCAGCCAATTGTGCTTGGTGCAGGGACGCGTGATGCCGACGGTGTCGCATTCCTGGAACGCGTCGTTGCCGATCAGATGCGTCGGCACCTGGCCGGAGATGCAGACCAGCGGGATCGAGTCCATCAGCGCGTCGGTGAGTGGCGTCACCATGTTGGTGGCGCCGGGACCGGAGGTGACCAGCGCAACGCCCGGCTTGCCGGTCGAACGCGCATAGCCCTCGGCGGCATGGCCGGCGCCCTGCTCGTGGCGGACCAGGATGTGCTGGACCTCGCTCTGCTGGAAGATCTCATCATAGATCGGAAGCACCGCACCACCCGGATAGCCGAAAATGTCGGTCACGCCGTGATCGATGAGCGCGCGGACGATCATCGCGGCGCCGGTCATCTGGTTCGGATCGTGGCTTTTCTCGCTCATTGGCTTGCTCCGGATGCGCTGTTGTCAGCGGCTTCGTTCGTGTCGGGTTCGGGAAATAAAAAAGGCCCCGAAGAGGGCCCATGCACACCGCCTGTCTTGTGGATGGCAGCTAGCCATCCCCGGCGGTGTGCCTGGGTACGACGGCGATAAGGAGTTTGGTAATAATGTTACGCATGGCAGGCGATCGGCTTCCCAAAGGTTGCGCGAAACATAGCGGCCAAAGCCCGGATGTCAAGGCAATGCGGCCGCTCCCGCGCGATTTCGGCAGTGTAGCGGTGTTCCCGGGGTTCGGCGAGAGGTAAATTCCCGGAACCGCGCACAAAAGCGCGTCAACCCGGGTCCGCCGCATTCGCGACCGCCGCGAGCCAACCCCTTGCCTCCTCCGGCTTGACCCATTCGAATTCCGGCAATTGGTGCCGGAACCAGGTGAACTGCCGTTTGGCGTAGTGGCGGGTGTCGGCGCGGCCGATGCTGGCGGCCTCCTCCACGCTGAGCTCGCCGCGCAGATGCCGGATCAGGGCCGGCACGCCATGGGCCTTCATCGCCGGCAGCAGCGGATCGAGGTGTCTGGCGGCGAGCCGCTCGACCTCCCTCAACGCGCCGGCCCCCAACATGGCGCCGAAGCGGGCATCGATGCGGGCATAGAGCTCATCCCGCTCGGGCGCGAGAAACACCGCGCGAAAGCTGTCCTTCGGCAGCAGCGGTGGCTGTCCCTCCCGGTGCCAGTCGAGAAGTGAACGCCCGGTCGCCTCGATCACCTCGAGCGCGCGGGCAATCCGCGTGCGGTCGCGCAGGTTCAATCGCTCGGCTGCAGCTGGGTCCCGGCGCGCAAGTTCCACGTGCAGCGCCTCGACGCCATTCCGTTCCAACCGCGCACGCACATCCTCCCGCACCTCGGCAGGGATCGGCGGCACCACGGAGAGGCCGGCCGTCAGAGCCTTGAAATAGAGCCCTGTGCCGCCGATGAAGATCGGCAGACGGCCTTGAGCCCTTGCTTCATCGAGCGCCTTCGCCGCGTCGCTTACCCAGGCACCAGCCGAGAAGTTCACGGCGGCATCGACATGGCCATAGAGACGATGCGCCACGCGCGCCTCGTCCGCCGCCGTCGGCCGCGCCGTGATGATGCGGAGGTCGCGGTAGACCTGCATGGAATCGGCATTGATGACGACGCCGCCGGTGGCGAGCGCAAGCTCGAGCGCCAGCGCCGACTTGCCGCTGGCGGTCGGGCCTGCGATAAGCACGGCCTTGCTTGAATGCCCCTCGCTCACGAAACCCTCAATGTCCCTCGTCGCCACGCTGATCTGCAATCCCGACAATCCCGCGCTCGATTCGACCATCGTCGACGGCGCCCGCGCTGTGCTGCCACAGGCGGCGCCCGCGCACTGGCTGTTCGACGGGGTCGCGGTCGACATCCCATTCGGCACCGACAGTAACCTCGAAGGCGACCGTCACGCCATCGAGCAACGGTTGCGCGAGCTCCGCGGCGACCTGCCCATCGATATCGTCGTGCAGCCTGTTGGCTTCAGGCGCAAGAAGCTTTTTCTCGCCGACATGGATTCCACCATGATCGGCCAGGAATGCATCGACGAGCTCGCCGATTTCGTCGGGGTGAAGGCGCATGTCGCTGGCATCACCGAGCGCGCGATGCGCGGCGAGATCGAGTTCGAGCCGGCACTGCGCGAGCGCGTCGCGCTGCTCAAGGACCTGCCCGCCAGCGCTGTCGACGAGGTGCTGGCCAAGCGCATCACGTTGACGCCGGGCGGCCGCGAGTTGGTCGCCACCATGCGCGCGAACGGCGCCTATACCTGCCTTGTCTCCGGCGGCTTTACTTTGTTCACGCGCGCGGTCGCCGCCATGATCGGCTTCCAGGAGAACCGCGCCAACGAGCTCGTCGTGCGCGACGGCAAGTTCACCGGCGAGGTGAAGGAGCCGATCCTGGGCCGCGCCGCAAAGCTCGCGACGCTGGTGGACTTGATGGAGTCGTTCGATCTCGACGACATCGACTCGGTCGTGGTCGGCGACGGCGCCAACGATCTCGCGATGATTCAGGCGGCGGGGCTCGGCGTGGCCTATCACGCCAAGCCCGCGGTGGCCGCGGCCGCGGCCGCGCGGATCGATCACGGCGATCTCACCGCGCTACTGTATGCACAGGGCTATCGGCGGGACGAGTTCGTGGAGGGGTAGATTTTCTATCTGTCATTCCGGGGCGATGCGAAGCATCGAACCCGGAATCTCGAGATTCCGGGTCTGGTGCTTGCGCACCATCCCGGAATGACAGCGGGTGTGAGGCTACGCGTTTCCTACTGCACGCTCAGCGCAACGAACCGCAGCTCGCCGTCGCCGTTGGAGACCAGCAGCAGCACCGATTTCTTGCCGTCCTTCTTGAGCTGATCGACCCGCTTCTGGATGTCGGCGCCGCTCGACACCGCCTCCTGCGCCACCTCGACGATGACGTCGCCGGCGGACAGGCGCTTCTCGGCTGCGTCGGAATTGGCGTCGACATTGGTGACGACCACGCCCTTGACGCTGTCCTTGATCTTGTAGCGCGTGCGCAGATCCTTGTTCAGCGACGCGAGATCAAGGCCAAGCGCCTTCTGCGTCACCAGCTTCTCCGGCGCCGGCTCGTCGGTCTTCACCGCAGCCTGCACCTTGTCGGGATCCTGGAGGCGGCCCAGCGTGACCTTCTTCGTCTCTTCCTGCCCCTTGCGGATGACGACGACGTCGACCTCCTTGCCGACCGCCGTGTCGGCGACGACGCGGGAGAGGTCCTTCGGGTCCTTGACGTCCTTGCCGTCGAACTTGACGACGACGTCGCCGGGCTCGATGCCGGCGGGCTTGGCCGGGCCCTTGTCGTCGACGCCGGCAACGAGCGCACCGCGCGCCGGCTTGATGTTGAGACTCTCGGCGATCTCGTCAGTGACGCTCTGGATGCGCACCCCAAGCCAGCCGCGGCGCAGTTCGCCGAACTGGCGGAGCTGATCGACGACCCCCACCACTGTCTTCGACGGCACGGCGAAACCGATGCCGATCGAGCCGCCGGATGGGGAGATGATCAGCGTGTTGACGCCGATGACGTCTCCGTCGAGGTTGAACAGCGGACCGCCGGAATTGCCGCGATTGATGGAGGCGTCGGTCTGGATGTAGCTGTCGTATGGTCCTGATGAGATATCGCGGTTCTTGGCCGAGACGATGCCGGCGGTCACCGTGCCTCCCAGGCTGAAGGGGTTGCCGATCGCGACCACCCAGTCGCCCAGGCGCAGCTTGTCGGAGTCGCCGAACTTGACCGCGACCAGCGGCTTCGGCGGCTTGATCTTGAGCACGGCGAGATCGGTCTTCTTGTCGACGCCGACCAGCTCGGCCTTGATCTTGGTGCCGTCGTTGAGGATGACGTGGATCTCGTCGGCGTCCGCAATGACGTGGTTGTTGGTGACGACGACGCCTGATGCGTCGATGATGAAGCCCGAGCCGAGCGAGTTGGTCTTGCGCGGCGCGTTGTCGCCGCCCTTGCTGCCGCCCCCGGGACCCCGGCGGTTCTTGAAGAAGTCGTCGAAGAACTCTTCGAACGGCGAGCCGGGCGGCAGTTGCGGCATGGTGTTGCTGCCGCCGCCGCCGCCCTTGGCCTCGACCGTCTGGGACGTCGAGATGTTGACGACCGCGTCGATCACCTTCTCGGCGACGTCGGCGATGCCATCCGGTCCGCGCGCATGGGCCGGCGTGCCGAACGCGCTGAAAGCACCGACGGCGAGCGCGGCCAGCCCAATTCGCACACCAAGTCGCACGCAACGGCGCGAGCGGGACGGGGCAGTGGTGGCAGCGGTCATTGTGATCTCCAGACAAAGGGATTCGGCGCCAGACTGCGCTCGAACGGGGGCACGGCGCAAGCGCGGAGCTTAACGGGCCTCAAGACACCGACAATACGACGAAAACCGGTCTGGCGCCTTCACTTTGGCGTTGGCCTGATGCCCTAAATCGGGCGCCGGATAACCCAGATCAGGACCAGACCGGCCACGGCCGAACCGATCCCGACCGCCCGCAGCACGTTGTCCGGCGTCGCGATGGCGCTCTTCATGGCTTTGCGCATCCAGTTGGGACTGGCTGCGAACATCAAGCCTTCGAGCACGAACAGGATGCCTAGGCCGATGAGGAAGTCGGCGAACGCAATGGACCTCATCGGAATGGAACCTCCCCGTTATGCTGTTCTTGTCTGGACAAAGGGCGGCCAGACCGGCCGCCCTTGTCTAGCTTACGGCTTCGCTGGCGTCTCGGTCGCCATCTTGCCGGACGGGTTGCTGAAGTACCGGAAGAAATCCGACTCCGGTCGCAGCAGGAAGCGGGTGTCGTTCGAACGAAGCCCGTTCTCATAGGCCGTCATCGACCGGTAGAAGGCGAAGAAGTCGGGGTCCTTGCCGTAAGCCTCGGCGAACAGGCGGTTGCGCTCGGCGTCGCCAATGCCGCGCGTCTGCTCGGCCTGCGACCTCGCTTCTGCCTCGATCACGGTGGCCTCGCGGTCGGCCTTGGACTTGATCTCCTGCGCCTTCTGGCCGCCCTGTGCACGGAACTCGGCGGCCTCGCGCTCGCGCTCGGTCTTCATGCGCTGGTAGACCGCCTGGCTGTTCTGATCCGGCAGGTCGGCGCGGCGGATCCGGACGTCGACGACCTCGATGCCGTAGCCGTCGGCCTCGCGATCGAGCTGGTCGCGGATGCGCAGCATCAGCTTCTCGCGGTCGTCGCGCACCACATTGATGAAGGTGACCTCGCCGAGCACGCGGCGCAGCGCCGCGTTCAGGAGCGTGGTGAGCTGGACGTTGGCAGCCTGGATCGAGCCGATGCTCTGATAGAAGCGCAACGCATCCTTGATGCGGTAGCGCGCGAAGGCGTCGACCACGAGCCGCTTCTGATCGGACGCGATCGCTTCCTGCGACGGATTCTCCAGGTCGAGGATCCGCTTGTCGATGTTGATCACCGAGTTCCACGGCGCCTTGAAATGCAGTCCGGGCGCGGTGACGACGTCGACGGGCCGGCCGAACTGGAGCACGATCGTCTGCTCGGTCTGCTGCACCGTGAACAGCGACATGTAGGCTACGATCAGGACCAGAAGCAGCCCAAGCAGCGTGACGAAACCTGTAACCGGGGACCTCATCGGCTGCCTCCGCTCGACTGCGGACCGGTGGTAGGCGGCCGCTTGGTCGTCAGTTCGGGAAGCGGGAGATAGGGCACGATGCCCTGCCCCGAGGCGCTGCCGCCGTCATAAATGAGCTTGTCCGCGCCACCGAGCACGCGTTCCATGGTCTCCAGATAGATCCGTTCGCGCGTCACATCGGGCGCCTTCTTGTACTCGTCATAGACCTTCAGGAAGCGCGCGCTCTGGCCCTTGGCTTCGGCGACCGCCTGCTCCTTGTAGCCTTCGGCAGCCTGCAGGATCTGCGCGGCACGGCCGCGCGCCTGCGGCACCACCTGGTTGGCGTAGGTCTGGGCTTCGTTTTGCAGCTGCTCGAGATTGGCGCGCGCCGCCTGTACGTCGCGGAAGGCATCGATCACCTGCGCCGGCGGATCCACCTTCTGCATCTGCACCTGGCTGATCTGGATACCCGCGCCGTAGCTATCCAGGGTCTTCTGGATCAGTTCATGCACGTTCTGCTCGGTGACGTTCCGCGCGCCGGTCAGGATCGGCTGGATCTGCGAGCGGCCGATCACCTCGCGCATCGCGCTCTCGGCGACCGCCTTCACGGTGCCTTCGGGATTCTGGATGTTGAAGAGGAAGTCGCCGACGCCGTCCGGCTTGATGCGCCAGAGCACGGTAAAGTCGACGTCGACGATGTTCTCGTCGCCGGTCAGCATCAGGCTCTCTTCAGGCACGTCGCGAATGGAGCGGCCGCGCCGCGCCGGATCGTCGATCAGCGTCATGCCGATGGAGGTGGTGTTGACGCGCAGCGCCTTCGGCAGCAGCACGGTCTCGATCGGATAAGGCAGATGATAGTTCAGGCCCGGCTGTACGGTGCGGACATGCTTGCCGAAGCGCAGCACGACGCCGAGCTCTTCGGACTGCACGCGGAAGAAGCCCGACAGCAGCCAGAATGCAACGATGAGCAGGATGATCAGCGTGATGCCGATACCGGAAAAATAGCCGCCCGGCATGATCTGCTGGAGGCGGTCCTGGCCGCGCCGCAGAAGGTCTTCCAGATCCGGCGGCCTCGGCCCGACCGGTTGCGGGCCTGAGCCCCATGGTCCCTTTGGACCCGAGCCCCATGGGCCACCGCCCTGATTCTTCCACGGCATTCGATGATCTCCTCGGCAGGGTGGAATTGCCCCCGCCCGCTTTGTCCGGTCCGGCTTTATAGGGGAGAGACAGGTCCCTTACAACGCAACCCGGGCTGCCTTCCGAGCTATGCTCGGGGACGAAAAAGTCAATGTAAACATTGGCGAATGCGGTTAATGGCCGCCCGCCGACGATATGTCACATAGGAGAAGTCGGCGCTGTCGTCGGGTCCGGCAGGATGACGGATGCGCGTGGTCTCCTCCCACCCGGACTTGTCGATGTCGAAACGCGTGTCGCCTTCGGGCCGCGCGTGCACTTCGGTGATTTCGAGGCGATCGGCGCGATCGAGCCATTGCCGGTAGATCTCGGCGCCGCCGATCACCGCGATCTCAGTGACCGAACGCCGCAGGGCATCGCCGCGCGCGACCGCCTCCGCCTCCGCAGCCGACGTCGTGACGAGGGCGCCCGCGGCACGATAAGCCGCATCGCGCGTGATCACGATGTTGGTGCGGCCCGGCAGCGGCCGGCGCAGGGATTCGAAGGTCTTGCGGCCCATGATCACCGGCTTGCCGATCGTGAGCGCCTTGAAACGGGCCATGTCGGATTTCAGTCGCCACGGAATGGCGTTGCCGGCGCCGATGACGCCGTTCTCCGCAATCGCGACGACGAAGACGATCTCCATCAGGACTCACTCCCGGCAAGCCGCTTCAGCGCAGGCCCGGTGACGCGGCATAGCGTCCAGTCGTCCATCATGACGGCGCCCAACGACTTGTAGAACGCGATCGACGGCGCGTTCCAGTCGAGCACCGCCCATTGCAGGCGCGACCAGCCGTTCTCGACGCATTCCCTGGCGAGATAGACCAGCAGCGCCTTGCCGAGGCCCCTGCCCCGATGCGACGGCCGCACGTAGAGATCTTCGAGATAGATGCCGTGGCGGCCGCTGAAGGTAGAGAAATTCGCAAACCACACCGCGAAGCCGACCGGCTCACCGTTCCATTCGGCGATCGCGCAATAGAGTTGCGGCCTATCACCGAACAGCGCGTCGGCGATGTCAGCCTCGGTCGCCTCCACCTCGTGCGACAGCTTTTCGTATTCGGCAAGCTCGCGGATGAAGGACAGAACGAGGCCGGCTTCTCCGGCCTGGGCACGACGGATGGCCAACGACATCTGCGCTAGACCGCGACTTCCGCCTTGATGTGCGGATGCGGATCGTAGCCGACGAGCTCGAAATCCTCGAAGCGGAAGGAGAAGATGTCCTTTACATCAGGGTTGATACGCATCACCGGCAGCGCGCGCGGCGCGCGCGTGAGCTGGAGCTTCGCCTGCTCCAGATGGTTGGAATAAAGATGGGTGTCGCCGAGCGAGTGCACGAAGTCGCCGGGCTTCAGCCCGGTGACCTGCGCCACCATCATGGTGAGCAGTGCATAGGAGGCGATGTTGAAGGGCACGCCGAGGAAGACGTCGGCCGAGCGCTGATAGAGCTGGCACGACAGTTTACCGTTCGCGACATAGAACTGGAACAGCAGGTGGCAGGGCGGCAGCGCCATCTTCTCGACGTCGGCCGGATTCCAGGCGGTGACGATCAGCCGGCGGGAATCGGGAGTGCGCTTGATCATGTCGATGACATTGGCGATCTGGTCGATGCTGCGCCCGTCGGCCGTGGGCCAGGAGCGCCATTGATGGCCGTACACCGGGCCGAGATCACCATTGGCGTCCGCCCATTCGTCCCAGATGGTGACGCCGTTGTCGCGCAGATATTTGATGTTGGTGTCGCCCTTCAGAAACCACAACAGTTCGTGCACGATCGCCTTCAGCGGCAGCCGCTTGGTGGTCAGCATCGGGAAGCCGGCGGACAGATTGAAGCGCATCTGGTGGCCGAACACGGAAAGCGTGCCGGTACCGGTCCGGTCGGTCTTCTCGGCGCCGTCTGAAAGAATCCGCTCGAGCAGGTCCTGATACTGGTGCATGTGCCAAAAACCTTGGAAGACGGCAGCCTCTGGGGGAGGCGGCGAAGTTAGCGGCCGCCCCCATGCTGCGACAGCAGCGATTCGCTGTCCGTGGCGATTATACCCGGAAAAATGAGCGGTCCTGGCACAAACGAAAGGGCGGAACTTGCGTCCCGCCCTTCCGGCCTATCAGCTTGATCGCATTGCCTAAGTTGCCGGCTTGAGCACCGGGGTCCACTTCGCGATCTCGTTCTTGACGAGGGCGGCCAGCGATTCCGGTGTCCGTTCGGCGGGGCCCGGGATGACGCTGCCGAGCTCAAGCAGGCGCTTGCGCACAGTCTCGTCATCGAGCGCCTTGACGGCCGCGGCGTTCAGGCTCGCCACGATCGCGGGCGAGGTTCCCTTGGGTGCGAACATCGCGTTCCAGGCCTGGGCCTGGAACTTCGGCAGGCCCGCTTCGGCCGTCGTCGGCACGTTCGGCAGCGACGGATTGCGCTCCGGCGTTGCGATTGCATAGGCCTTGATGGTGCCGGCGTTGATCTGCGGCACGGCGTTGACGATCTGGTCGCACATGTAATCGACCTGGCCTCCGACCAGCGCATTCATCGCAGGTCCCGTGCCGTTGAAGGGCACGCCCACCGGCTTGATGTCGAGGATCGAGTGGAGGAGCTCGCACGAGACGTGCGAGACCGAGCCGACGCCGGCATGCGCGGCGTTCACCTTCTCGGCGTTCGCCTTCACATAGGCGACGAACTCGTTCAGATCCTTCGGCGGAAAGTCCTTGCGCGCGAGGATCAGGATCGGCGTGCCCGCGAGCAGCGCGATCGGCTCGAAATCCTTCTCGGGATGGTAGGCCAGCTTCGGATAGAGCGGCACGGATGCGGCATGCGTGCCCATATGCCCGGTGATCAGCGTATAGCCGTCATTGGCCGCGCGGGCGGCGCGCGTGGTCGCGGTGGTGCCGCCGGCACCGACGACGTTCTCGATGATGATGCTTTGTCCCAGTGTCTGCGCCATATGCGAGGTGACGATGCGCGCGACGACGTCGGTCGGCCCGCCGGCCGCGAACGGTACGATCATGGTGATGCTGCGCGTCGGGTAGGTCTGCGCCTCGGCCGGCGCGATGAAGGTGCCCAGCGAGGCAAGCGCTGCGGCACATGCGCCCGTGAGCGCGCGAAGAAAAGTCATGTGGATCCCCTTGGACAACAATCAAACTGCCGGCCCAAAGGCCGCTATTTTCATTTCACGAAGCCGTCACACAAGTCGATTCGACTTCCGAATGCGGCGCGCCGACGCAGGACGTGGCGCGCCGTTGGGCGGCGACCTCAGTTCTCGGACTCGGTGAACACCTCGTCGCGCTTGGCGCGCAACGCCGGTAGCACCGTAAGGACGAGAAGACCCGCCGCAACCGCCAGCAGCACCGCCGACAACGGACGCGTGACGAACACGCTCCAGTCGCCCCGCGAGATCAGCAGCGCGCGGCGCAGGTTCTCTTCCATCAGCGGTCCCAGCACCATGCCGAGCAGCAACGGCGCCGGCTCGAAATCGTGCTTGATCAGCCAGTAGCCGACGAGACCGAAGATACCGGCCAGGATGACGTCGACCGGCGCGTTGTTCACCGAATAGATGCCGATCGCGCAGAAGATCACGATCGAGGGGAACATCAGCCGGTACGGCACGCGCAAGAGGCGCACCCAGATTCCGACCAGCGGCAGGTTGATGATGATCAGCATCAGATTGCCGATCCACATCGAGGCGATCATGCCCCAGACGAGGTCCGGCTGCTTCTGCATCACCTGCGGACCGGGCACGATGCCGTGGATGGTCATCGCGCCCACCATCAGCGCCATCACCGCGTTCGGCGGGATGCCGAGGGTGAGCAGCGGGATGAACGAGGTCTGCGCCGCGGCGTTGTTGGCGCTTTCCGGCCCCGCCACGCCCTCGATCGCGCCACGGCCGAACCGCGACGGGTTCTTGGCGAGCTTCTTCTCGAGCGTATAGGCCGCGAAGGATGCGATCACCGCGCCGCCGCCGGGCAGAATGCCGAGGATCGAGCCGAGCACGGTGCCGCGCAGGATCGGCGGCGCCGAGTCGACCAGATCCTTTTTGGTCGGCATCAGGCCGGTGATCTTCTGCTGCACGAGGTCGCGGTTCATCCCGGCGCCATGGTCGAGATTGCGGATGATCTCGGCAAAGCCGAACACGCCCATCGCCACGGTCGCAAAGCCGAGACCGTCGGCGAGCTCGGGAATGTTGAAGGCCATGCGCGAGGCGCCGGTCTCAATGTCCGAGCCGACCATCGACAGCAGCAAGCCGAACACGATCATGGCGATCGCCTTCAGCACCGAGCCCTTGGCCAGCACCACCGCGAAGATCAGGCCGAGCACCATCAGCGAGAAATATTCAGCCGGGCCAAACGCCAGCGCGAGCTTCGTGAGCGGCGCACCGAGGATGGCAATCAGGACCGTCGCGACGCAGCCGGCGAAGAACGAGCCGATCGCGGCGATCGCCAGCGCCGGGCCGGCGCGGCCCTGCTTGGCCATCTGGTGCCCGTCGATAGCGGTGACCACCGATGTCGCCTCGCCTGGAATATTGACCAGGATCGACGTGGTCGAGCCGCCATACTGGGCACCATAATAGATGCCGGCGAGCATGATCAACGCGCCGACCGGCGGCAGTCCGAAGGTGATCGGCAGCAGCATTGCGACCGTCGCAATGGTGCCGATGCCCGGCAGCACGCCGACCAGCGTGCCGACGAGGGCGCCGATCAGGCACATCAGGAGGTTGATCGGAGAGAAGGCGACGGCGAAGCCGTGAGCGAGGTTGGCAAAAATATCCATTACGCCCTCACTGGATCAGGAAACGCGGGTACATCGGCATCGGCAGCCCGAGCACGTAGGGAAACAGGATGGCGCAACCGACCGTCAGGCAGGCGCCGACGATCACCGCTTCGAGCCACCGCGTCTCGTGCGAGCCCGTCGCCGCGATCATGAAGCTCGCGAAGGCCGTGACCACGACGCCGAGCGGCCGGATCGCCAGCGCGAAGAAGAGAATCGCAGCCACTACGAACAGCGGTCCCCGCCAGGAGTAATGGGCCATCGCAGGCCCATCGGTCAGAAGGCCGGTCAGGGCGATGCCGGCGGACAAGGCGACCAGCAGCCCGCCGAACATGCGCGGCGCGGTGCCTGCGCCGAAGGAGAAGCCTCGCATGCCCTGCAAATCACTCGATGCCCACAGCGCGAACAGGGCGACCGCCATCAGGACGACGCCGCCGACATAGTCTTGTGCCGAGCGGATCGTCATGAACAGCGTGAGAATCGCCACCGCGAACATCGGATAGGAATAGATCAGCGCCAGCAGCACCTCGGACGACATCTTCTTGGTGCCGCCGCCGAACGATCCGAATATGGCACTGGGTGCGCCGGCGAGCAGCGCGGTCGCGTGGCTGGTCACGACCGTCGCCGGGCCGCGGCCGGTCCCCCAGCCGAAGAGTGTTCCGATCGACCAGATCAATTCGAAAATCTGCGGCGCAATCGCCAGCAGACAAAAGCCGAGCGCCACCTTGGTGTTTCGAGTGGCCATCGCTGAGTGGCCCATCGTGTCGGCCATGCCTGTCTCCTCCGCGACCCGTAAGTCACGAGCACTGTTGTTGTAAATCGGCTGGAACTGGATCCCCCGCCCGGATCACTGCCTAGCGATTTTCATCACACAATGCCAGCAAAACCCAACACGCCCCCGGCGAGCAGGAGCCACAGTGGATTGACGCGCGAGACGGATGCCATCACCGCAACCATTACGGTCAGAAGCAGTGCAGCAATGCTGCGATCGGTGGACTGGGCCAGGACAAGGGCACTCGCCGCCATCAAACCAATCGAGAGCGGAACCAGTGCAGCCTGGATCAGGCCGGGCCAGCGCGATTGGCTGGGGCGATTCAGGAGCCGGCTGACATAATAGGCAAGCAGCGCCGTCGGCAGGCACATCGCCAGCGTCGCCGCCAGCGCGCCGGGGATGCCGGCGACGGCATAGCCGATTAACGTCACGATAAGCACGTTCGGACCTGGCGAGAGCTGCGCGATCGCATAGGCGTCCGCGAACTGCTTGTCGGTCATCCAGTGATTCACCTCCACCGCGATCCGGTGCATCTCGGGCACCGCCGCCGCGGCCCCGCCGACGGCAAATAGCGACATCAGACCGAAGGTGGAGATCAGCGACCAGATCGGGCTGTGGCCGGTCATGCTGCTACTTTCCGCCGCAGGAAATAAGTGAGGCCGATACTGATGGGGATCGCTACCAGCAGCACCGCCTGGAGCGGAAGGCGAAGCACGCCGATGGCAAGGAACACGCCGAGCATCAGGATCACCGCAAGGGGATCCGCCTGCTTGAGCAGGGGCATCATCATGCGGAAGACCACGGCGATCAAGAGGCCGACCGCCGCGCAGGAGATGCCGGCAAGGATTCGGCGCAGCACCTCGAGATCGCCGAAACGGGCGTAAGCGATCGCAAGCGCCGTCATGATCAGCGTCGGCGGCAGCAACAACCCGGCAAAGGCGGCAACGCCGCCGGCGATGCCGCGCAGCCGCGATCCGAACACCATCGACAGATTGACGATGTTGGGCCCGGGCAGGAAGTGGCAGAGCGCAAAGGTCTCGTTGAACTCGTCCGCCGTCATCCAGCGGTGCTGCTCGACGATCGCTCGCCGGGCAAACACCAGGACCCCGCCGAAACCCGCCAGCGACATCCTGGCGAAGGCCAGAAACAGCGCGACCAGGCTTGGCGGTGCGGTGGCGAGATCCGGCTCTTGGACGGCCGGTGCTGAACCCGAGGACATGCCAGGAGCTTAGAACGAGGGTCGCGCCGCGGCCAAGACGGTCCGGGACCTATCCAAAGGGAACCGCAGTCAATCCGCTCGAAACCCCTGTTTTTCGAAAGCTTTGCGTCCTATATTGGGAGTGCCGGTTCGCCGGCTATGGAAATAAACGGTCGTCGCAATAAACCATTCGGACCCGGGGGCGGTACCCGGCGCCTCCACCAAAGCCCACCATCGGGCTGTCCCGAAGCGGGCTTTGGCGGGGGCGAAATAGGATCGACGAGGGCGTAAAGGGCGTACTTTTTCCCGGTATTGTTCCGCCGTTATCGGGCTACTGCAATAGTTGCCAACGACAACTTTGCTCCGGTTGCTCAGGCTGCGTAACGCAGTTTGAAAGACCACTCTAAAGTCCTAGCGGGTTAAGCTCCGCTAGGCGGGGTTCGGAGGCACCTGGCAACAGAAGCCTCCACTTAACTCTTTTATTTCTTCCCCGGCGGGGACTCCTGCTCACCCGTCAGGCGCGGTACTATTGCGGCTTGGCGAGTCGGGCCGGCAGGGTCCGGCTTCGGGGATGCAACAGGACCACCATGGCGACCGATCATATCCGATATGATGTGCTGGCCCGCGACGCGCTACGCGGCGTGCTGCGGAAGGTGCTGACCGATGCCGCGGCCCATGGCCTGCCGGGCGAGCACCATTTCTTCATCACCTTCGTCTCGAAGGCCGAGGGCGTGAAGCTGTCGCCGCGGCTGCTCGCGCAATATCCGGAAGAGATGACGATCATCCTCCAGCACCAGTTCTGGGACCTGACCGTGCTCGAGGACCGCTTCGAGGTTGGCCTGTCCTTTGGCGGCATTCCTGAGCGGCTGGTGGTGCCGTTCAGTGCCATCAAGAGCTTCCTCGATCCGTCCGTGAAGTTCGGCCTCCAGTTCGACACCTCCGACGTCGCCGAGGTGCCATCCGAGACTTTGCCGGCAGCGCCCGCGCCGTCGGCTGTATCGGTCCCGGCACCTGCGACCGAGACAGCGGAAGCCACCGACGAGCCGACCCCGCCGAGCCAGGGCGGCGCCGAAGTCGTGCGGCTCGATCGTTTCCGTAAGAAATGATCTAGGTTGAGCCCGAAGCCGTCGCACACAGCCAAACTGCGTATATAGAGAGCACAGAAATGGCCGCGCGGCTTTCGCGTGGCGGAATGGATGTGCTCATGGCCAAGAAGACCCGCCCTTCAAGCTCCGCGACCCGCATCGAAACCGACAGCTTCGGTCCCATCGAGGTCCCCGCCGACCGCTATTGGGGGGCCCAGACCGAGCGCTCGCGCCAGAATTTTCGCATCGGCACCGACCGCATGCCGATCTCGCTGGTGCATGCCCTCGGCATCGTCAAGCTCGCTGCGGCGCAGTCCAATCTCGAGCTCGGCCTGCTCGACCGGCGCCGGGCGGGCGCCATCATCCGCGCCGCGCGCGAGGTGATCGAAGGCAGGCTGGACGATCATTTTCCGCTTGTGGTGTGGCAGACCGGCTCCGGCACGCAGAGCAACATGAACCTCAACGAGGTGATCGCCAACCGCGCCAATGAGCTGCTCGGCGGCGAGCTCGGCGCCAAGAAGCCGGTGCATCCCAACGACCACGTCAACATGAGCCAGTCGTCGAACGACTCGTTTCCCACCGCGATGCACATCGCGGCCGCAAGCCGCATCAATGCCGATCTCGTCCCTGCCCTCGGCGAATTGCTCCGCGCGCTGCGCAAGAAGGAGAAGGAGTTCGGAAGGATCGTCAAGATCGGTCGCACCCACACCCAGGATGCGACGCCCCTGACGCTGGGCCAGGAATTTTCCGGCTATGCCGCGCAGGTCGAAAGCGGCATTGCCCGGCTCAAGGTCGCGGTGAAGGACCTCTATCCGCTGGCGCAGGGCGGCACCGCCGTCGGCACCGGCCTCAACTCGAAGCCGCGCTTTGCAAAACTGTTCGCAAAGCATGTTGCCCGCATCACGAAGCTCCCGTTCACCAGCGCCGCCAACAAATTCGAGGCGCTGGCCTCTAACGACGCCTATGTGCTGGCGCACGGCGCCATCAATTCGGTCGCGACCGGCCTGTTCAAGATCGCCAACGACATCCGCCTGCTCGGCTCCGGCCCGCGTTCGGGCCTCGGCGAACTGATCCTGCCGGAGAACGAGCCGGGCTCCTCGATCATGCCCGGCAAGGTCAATCCGACCCAATGCGAGGCGATGACCATGGTGTGCTGCCAGGTGTTCGGCAATCACACCGCCATCACCGTCGCCGGCAGCCAGGGCCATTTCGAGCTCAACGTCTACAAGCCCGTGCTCGCCTACAACATGCTGCACTCGATCCGCCTGATGGCGGATGCCGCACGCTCCTTCACCGAACATTGCGTCAGCGGCATCCGCGCCGACGAAAAGCGCATCAAGGAGCTGATGGAGCGCTCGCTGATGCTGGTCACGGCGCTGGCGCCGAAGATCGGCTACGACAACGCGGCAAAGGTCGCCAAGACGGCGCATGCCAACGGCACCACGCTGAAGGAGGAGGCCCTGCGGCTCGGCTTCGTTTCGGCCGACGAGTTCGACCGTCTGGTACGCCCCGAGAAGATGACCAGCCCGGGATAGATTTCCGAATTCCGACAGCCATCCGTAATGATACGGACCCTCGGCCCTCCAGAAATATGCGGTTTTGGGGGAGGGATTTGATTACCGTCAATGTTACGGCGGAGCGGCGTGTTACGCAGCTCCACTGCCCTCGACGGGCGAAATTCATCGTTTGATGGCCCGATGGGCCGATTGACGAGGACGAGCGAATGACGATCAAGTCTTTCGGGGCGCAACGCGGCACCCTGTTTCTGAATGTTTCATCCTGCCTAGCGAGGATCGGATGATGGAGACACGGCATGGGGAACGTCATCAACCTGAATCGATTCAGGAAGCGCGCCGAGCGGGAAGCCTCGGCGAAGCAGGCGGACGCCAACCGGGCGAAATTCGGTCGCACGAAGGCGGCCCGCTCGGCGGAGGAGAAGCGGGCGGACCAGGCCAAGGAGCATCTGGACCAGCACCGGATCGATCACGAGGAGCAGCCATGAAGTCGCCCGTCGTGAAACGGTCAATCGTCGTCGCCGGCCACAAGACCAGCGTCAGCTTGGAAGAGGCGTTCTGGAACGGCATGAAGGAGATCTCCGGCCTGCGCAACATGACGTTGTCCGAGCTGGTCGGCGAGATCGACAACAACCGCCAGCAAGGCAATCTGTCTTCGGCGATCCGCCTCTTCGTCCTGGACTACTTCAAGAGCCGCGCCATGGCCGCCCAGCCGGACAAGGTCCCGGCCCAGTAGCCTTCGGGGGCGCCCACGAGGGCACCCCGGCTGCCACACTTTAAAATCACTCTAAGGTGCAGCTTCCGCGAAGGTGCGCGCTTGACCTTGATGCCTTGCGTTGAAAATACAGGGCATGACCGACACCACTGACACGCGTCCGCACATGCCGCTGGGTCTGGCCCAGCGCGGCTATACCGGCGTCATCCAGCACCTTTCCGCCAAGCAGGCGGGCTCGGCGCTCTCGGACGTCGAGCTCGAAAGCCGCCTGATCGAACTCGGCTTCGTCGAGGGCGCCCGGGTCGAGATCCTGCATGAGGGGCTGGTCGGGCGCGATCCGATCGCCGTACGGGTCGACAGCATCACCATCGCGGTCCGCCGTCGCGAAGCCATGGCCATCATCGTCGCCTAGATCGCGACGGGACGCCTCATCCGGGCCCTGATCACATGGAACTACCCCTGCTGCATCTCGCCCTGGTGGGCACGCCGAACAGCGGCAAGACCTCGCTGTTCAACGCCCTGACCGGCAGCCGGCAGAAGGTCGCGAACTATCCCGGCGTCACGGTCGAGCGCAAGGAGGGCTTCTTCGTCACCCCCCTGGGACGCCAGGTCTCGGTGGTCGACCTGCCCGGCACCTATTCGCTGCGCGGCCGCAGCCCGGACGAGGAGATCACCCGCGACTTCGTGCTCGGCAAGGCCAGCGGCGAGACGGTGCCCGATCTCGTGCTGTGCGTCGCCGATTCCACCAATCTGCGCCTGACCATCCGCCTGCTGCTCGAGCTCAAGCGCACGGGACGGCCGATGATCCTCGTGCTCAACATGTTCGACATCGCGAGCCGCCGCGGCATCACCGTCGACGTCGAGCGGCTCGCCAAAGAGCTCGGCGTGCCCGTGGTCACCTCGATCGCGGTGCGCAAGGGCGGCACGGCCGATCTGCTCCAGTTGACCGACGACATCTCGGCGAAGCTCTCCGAGCCGCAGGAGAACAGCTGGCGCGCGCTCAGCGTCAGCGAATTGCGCGCCACCCAGCGCGAGGCCGACCGCATCATCGCCGACTGCGTCAGCCTGCCTGCCAGACCCGACACCTGGACCGCACGGATCGACGCCGTGGTGCTGCATCCGGTCGGCGGCCTTATCGTGCTCGCGCTGATCCTGTTCGTGATGTTCCAGGCGGTGTTCGCCTGGGCGCAGCCGCTGATGGACCTGCTCAATTCGGGCTTCGATGCGCTCGGCGAGTTCGTCCACGACACCCTCCCCGGCGGCCTGCTCCAGAGCTTCCTCCAGAACGGCGTGATCTCGGGCGTCGGCAGCGTGATCGTGTTCCTGCCGCAGATCATCATCATCTTCCTGTTCATCCTGCTGCTGGAAGATTTCGGCTACATGGCGCGCGCCGCCTTCCTGATGGACCGCATCATGGGCGGCGCCGGCCTGCACGGCCGCGCCTTCATTCCGCTGCTGTCGAGCTTTGCCTGCGCCATTCCCGGCATCATGGCGACGCGCGTCATCGACAACAAGCGCGACCGCCTCACCACGATCCTGATCGCGCCGCTGATGACCTGCTCGGCGCGCATTCCGGTCTACACGCTGATCATCTCCGCCTTCATTCCGGCTAGAGACGTCTGGGGCTACATCAACCTCCAGGGCCTCGTGATGTTCGGCCTCTATGCCACCGGCATCGTCAGCGCGCTTGCCGTCTCGTACGTGATCAAGTTCTTCATGATCCGCGACTTTGCGCCGGCGCCGTTCATGCTGGAGCTGCCGGACTACAAGATGCCGCGGCTGAAATCGATCGCGATCGGGATCTACACCCGCGCCAAGATGTTCCTGCAGCGCGCCGGCACCACGATCTTCTCGATGATGGTGCTGATCTGGTTCCTGGCCTCGTTCCCGCAGCCGCCCGCGGGCGCCACCGGGCCCGCAATCGACTTCAGCCTGGCTGCCATGATTGGCAAGGCGCTGGAGCCGCTGCTCGCCCCTGTCGGCTTCAACTGGCAGATCGCGGTGGCCCTGATCCCGGGCATGGCGGCGCGCGAAGTCGCGGTCGCTGCCCTCGGCACCGTCTATGCGATCGAGGGCGGCAAGGAAGCGGCCGAGCAGATCGGCCAGGTGCTGGCCACGAAATGGTCGCTTGCGACCGCGCTGTCGATGCTGGCCTGGTACATCTTCGCCCCGCAATGCGCCTCGACGCTGGCCGTGATCCGGCGCGAGACCGGAAGCTGGGCCTGGATGGGCGCGACCTTCGCCTACATGCTGGTGCTGGCCTATGCGGCGAGCCTCGTGACGTACAATGTCGCGGTCGCGCTGGGCGCGGGATGATCCCCCAAGACAAAACTTCGAAAACAACCCCATGCACAGTAGACCGTGGGTCTTGAAATCAATGACTTGCGGATTATCCTAAATCCGCTTGCGCCGTCGGGCAAAACAGCGGCATAATGGCATCATCGGCCCGCTACGGCATGGCGACCTTCTCGAAATGCGTCCATCTGGCTCCATCGATCGCTTCGTCACCGAACGACTGACCGCCGAACGGCTGCGCGAGGCTGACCTCGCAGATCTCGTCGCATTACATCTCGATCCCGAGGTGTCCCGTCATCTCGGCGGCGTGCGCTCGGCCGAGACGACGAAGGAATATCTCGACGTCAACATGGCGCATTGGGACCGGCATGGCTTTGGGCTGTGGGCGCTGCGAACGAGCGACGGGGCGTTCGCAGGACGGGCGGGCCTCCGGCACATCCTGGTGGACGACATCGACGAGATCGAGATCGCCTACGCGTTCACTCGCAACCTCTGGGGCCGGGGACTTGCCGGTGAGATCGCGACCGCGATGACGCGCATCGGACTGTCACAGCTCGCGCTAACGTCCGTCGTCGGCATCGTGCATGTCGGGAACGGTGCATCCCGCCGCGTGCTGGAGAAATCGAACTACCTTCTCGAGCGGAGCACGAACCGCCACGGCGAGGATGTCGTGATTTACCGCATCCGGCGCTGAGGGCTCCCAAGGCGGTCTCCACGGGGTTCCGCCGATCACAGCCGCGTGCAATGCGCGTACCCGCGTCGAAAATCCGGCCGCGCAGGATGACATTGGTCCTACCCGTCCATGGAATCTAAACAGGAGCACGATGGGCATCGTCGCTCTTCCCGGGCCCGGCCAGGGCTATCGCATTTGAATTTTCGAGAGGCCGTCATGCCCGGGCTTGTCCCGGCCATGACGACGTGGAGAGGCTCGGTACCCATAGCTCACATCTCATATGCGATAGCCCTGCGGGCCCGGCCAGTCACTGCGGGTCACTGCGTCCATTCTCCGATTCGCTCTCCGGCTCGGGGATCAGCACCGCCGGTTCGTCATAGCCTTTGCGGCTGCTGTAGAACACCAGCGTCATCAGGCCGACGCCGACGACCAGCGAAAACATGACGCCGAGCACCAGCGCGAGGTAGCCTGCCGCCGGCACCTCGATATCCGTGCTGAACCAGCCGAGATAGCCGAGCGCGACGGCGCCAACGAGCATCGCGCACAGCACCGCGATGACCAGCCATCTGCCGAGCTTGCTCTCTTGCGGACCGGACGGCGCCGGTTGCCCGTCTGTGTTGGTCATGGACCTCTCGTGAAGCTACGGCGCGGTTGCCTTGGTTGCGATCGCGTGCAGGGCTCCGGTCATTGCGGTGACGGCGGCCTTCGCCGGCTCGCCTACGCCGTGACGCCCCGCGATATAGGCCGGATCGTTGTATGACAGCCAAGTCGCACCTTGCTCGTCCTGCCAGACCAGCGCCTTCAGCGGCAGGTCAATGCCGATGGTCTGCGCCTGCTGCATCAACGGCGTGCCGCCCTTGGCGTTGCCGAAGATGATGAGATCGGTCGGGCGCAGCGGCAGGCCGACCGCGGCGGCGCCCGCGGCGTGGTCGACATGGGCGAACACGGTGAGACCCTTCGCTCTCACTTCGGCCTCCAGCCGCTTCATGGTGTCTTCGGGCCCGAAACTGCTCTTGATGGTGATGAGTCCTTCTGCGGCCATTACCTGTGTCTCCCATGAACATATCGCTGCGATCAGAGCGAGGATCCTGATCAGTGCCGAAAGCCTCATACCCGCTCACTTCCTGCGGAACAGCTTGGCGGGATCGAATTCCGGCTCCGGAATGAAGCCGTCGCGGTTGGGCATCCTGATCTTCGGCAAGCTCTCCTTGTCCACCTTGCCGTCCGCGGGAACGATGCCATTGAGGCTCAGGATATAGGCGGTGACGGCATAGGTCTCGTCGGTGCTGAGCAAGCCCGGCGTCGGGTACGGCATCGCGCGATGAATGTAGTCGTACAACGTCGTCGCATAGGGCCAGAAGCTGCCGACGGTCTTGACCGGCATGTTGGACGCGAGCGTCCCCTGGCCTCCGGCGAGGCGATCCTTGATGCCACCCTGGCCATTGTCGCCATGACAGGCTGCACAATAGCTGGCGAAGATCTGCCTGCCCTGCGCAACCGTGCCGCTGCCATCAGGCAGACCTCTGCCATTGGGATCGACGTCGATGTCCCACAACTTGATCTCGGCCGGCGTTGCCGGACGGCCGAAATCGAACGCCGATGCGGGCGCGGAGAGCACGCCGGCGGTGAGGATGCCGGCCAGAAACAGCTTGTTACGCGAGGACATTGCGAACCCTCCCAGCCTCATCGATGCTCCAGGTCTGCTGGGCGTTGTAGTGAAACAGCGCATTGGTTCCCATCGCGGCGATGAAAGACTGCCGGTCCGGCTGAACGTTCCCCCGCTCGTCGGTGGAGCGGCTGACGATCTTGGTCGGCTTGCCGTCCCATACCCAATCCATCTGGAAGCGCACCTGGGCCTTCGACAGCACCGGCTGACTCAATTGGGCCTGCTTCCAGGACTTGGCGCCATCGGTCGAGATCTCGACCTTGGCGATCTTGCCATGACCGCTCCAGGCGAGACCCGAGATCCGGTTGTAGCCGGGCTGGACCTGCATCATGCCCGAGGGATGGGTAATGACGGAGTTGGTTTCCATCCGCAGCTGAAATTGCCGCGCCTTGCCGCTTGCAAGCAACTGTGTGTAGCGCGCCGTCTCCCAGCGCGTCATCCAGGGCGCCGTGCCGAACTTGAGGCGGCGCAGCCATTTGATGTTGAGGTTGCCTTCGAAGCCCGGCATCACCAGCCGCATCGGAAAGCCGTGGGCGGGTCGGAGCGGCTCGCCGTTCTGCCCGTAGGCGACGAAAGCCTCGTTCACGATCTCCTCGGTGAGGGGGATACTGCGGTCGACGCCTGCGCCGTCGCCGCCCTCCGCAAGCATCCAGTTCGAGCCCTTGTCCTTGGTCACGAGGTCGATCAGGAACTTGAGCGGCACGCCGGTCCATTCGTTGGTGCTGACAAGGCCATGCGTGTTCTGCACCGTCAGATCGGGATCCGCCTTCTTCCAGTTCTCCCATCCATTGCCGGTGCATTCGATGAAAACGACACGCGTGACCGACGGCATCCGCTTCAGGTCTTCGACGCTGAAGACCAGCGGCTTCTGCACCATGCCGTGGACCAGCAGGCGATGCTGCGCGGGATCAATCTCGGGCACGCCGGAATGGCTGCGCTCGTAGTGCAGATCGGTTGGCGTGATGTTGCCGACCAGCTTCTGGTGCGGTGTCTTGGAATTGATGGCATCGCTCGGGTCGACGTTGCGTTTGCCTGGCGTAGCCTCGGGGATACGATCGAGCTTGACGAAGCGCGACCGCTCGCTGTGCGCGCCGAGATCGGCGCCGGGCCCGCGATCGGGGATGTCGGCCAGCGACTCTGCTCGGGCTGGCTCGCTCGCGGCGGCCAGGATGCCCGCGGACAGGCCTCCGACGAAGCCGCGGCGGGAAACGTCCGCGGGTCGTGGCAACGATTCGATCTTCGTCTCGGACGTCATACGATCTCCCGTCGGTAATCGTGCTTTCCGGAAATGCCGGCCGCTTTCATTCGGTGACATTTACGGAGCACTGGAAAAATTGCTCGTTAGGTTGTGTTAGAAGCCGTGAGCATTGGCCGCTTCGTTCGCGCGATGACTCGATGATTGGATTGTGATTTAGAGACGCTTGCCGCTCCGCATATGGCCAGGCGGATCGACGTCATGTCCGCGCGGATCAGGAGTGCCGAATGCCGGGAGCCGAGACAGACGAGCTGTTGAAGGCGATGGTGCCGCTGTTGAGAATCCGGCCCGTGATCGACGACTCCTGTCGCTTTGGCGGGACCTGGGAGTCGCTACACGCGCCGAATGGCCGGGGATGGGCACAATTCCACATGGTCACGCGGGGCTCCTGTCTGGTCGAGAGGCCGGGTCTGGGGCCGCAACGGCTGGACGCCGGCGACATTCTGCTTTTGCCGCACGGGGACAGCCACGCGGTACGAAGCCAGGCCAACGGCGTCGCAACAAGGATCTCGAGCGAAATCAGGAACGGCATTCGCCAGCGCAGAACGGTCGATGCCCGGGCCGATACCGAATTCCTGTGTGGCCGGTTCCTGTTCGAGATGTCGGACGAGAACCCTCTGATCGCCGCGCTTCCCGATGAAATCGTCGTTCGCACCGCAGGAGAGCCCCTGCTCGAGAGATTTCGGCGCCTGTTGATCGACATTCGCGATGAGCTCGACGCAGGACGGGTCGGATCGCAGATGGTTGCCGCCGACCTCGCAAGAGCCCTGTTCGTCATGATGCTCCGCGACCATCTGGCCGACGAGGGTTCGGGAAACGGGACGGTCTCGCTGTTGCGGGACCGCGCAACAGCCCGGGTGGTGTTGGCGATCCTGAACGATCTCGCCCGGGACTGGACGCTCGACGAAATGGCGGCGGTCGCGGTCTCGTCGCGCGCGACTCTGGTGCGTGCCTTTCGGAAGCATGCCGGGATCGCCCCGATGACGTTCCTGTCCGATTTGAGATTGACGATCGCGCGCAAGCGGCTTGCCGGCACCACCGATCCGATCGCGAAGATCGCCGGCGACGTCGGTTATGCGTCCGAAAGCGCCTTGAGCAAGGCCATCATGCGCAGATACGGCCTGCGGCCAGGCGCGCTGAGAATGGCGGAGCCGGGGCCATAGCAACCACGGACTCTCGCCGGGCCATGGAATGCTTCACGCTGCAGACGAGCCGGAAGGCAACGCGCAGCGAAGATCCGGTGCGCGGCGGTCACGGATTGCGCCAAGCCCGTCGTCGGGCGGCTTCGCGCCAGCCCGCTGGCCCCGTCCGCGCGACGATCGTTTACCGGAAGTACCCCAGCACGAGATCGACATCCGAGCTGCCTGCGACCGTGCCGTTCAACTCCGCGTCGATGACGCGACGGCAGGCATCGACGGCGGCGTGGTCGCCGAGATCGTTGGCGGCTTCCAGCACGAGCCAGGCGGCGTCGACCGACGCCTTGTCCGGTGCGCCGCCGCCGAGATCGGCGGTGACGGCATTGCCGAGGTTCTTCTTGCGAACGGCGGTGCCGAATTGAGGCAACATTGCAAATACTCCCCTTCGATTCCGGGATGATGCTCAGTGCACCCGACTAGTGGACCTGGAACTCGGGCTGACGGCCCGTAACGGTCTCGGCACCCGCGCCATTCTTGCGCGACTGGTAGAACTTCAGAATGCTGCGCGAGGTCTCGATCTTGAGCCGGCCGTACTCGCGCTCGTTGTCCTGGAGCTCGCGCGCCGTGATCAGATGATCCTTGGCGCCGAGGAACAGGAGCGACATCGTCGTGTCCCAGGAGAAGTCGAGCGCCTTGCACAAGACCAGGATCATCTCGCGGTTGCGGTCCATCAGCGCGCGCTCGATCACGTCGACGGGCAGCGACGAGAGCAGCGACAGCCCGATCTGCACCTCGTCGAAACGGTGCTGGCGCGCATAGTTCGAGATGGAGTCCTGGTTGAGGTTGCCCTGCCGGTACTGCGTCGTGACCACGCGCTTGGCGACGAAATAGCTGCGCGAGGACGGGCCGAACTTGGACTGGAGATCGCCGGTGAGCTCGGTCACCGAGCTCTGGATCTGCGCCATCATCTCGGGCCGCTCGGTCTCGAGGCGGCGGCGCACGTCTTCCGACGCCTTCGAGATGAGCTGCTGGAAGATGTGGCGCGGCACGTCCTTGCGCAGGCCAAGCTGTTCGGCGAGAATCGAATCGCCCTCGGCGCGGCGGACCATGTGCAACAGGCCCGATCCGGAGAAGCGCGCGCCCTCGTTCCTGGCAACCGACGTCACGACCTCCTGGTTGCCGCGCTTGACCAGCACGTCGGTCACGGCTTCGCCGATCGACTTGCGCTGTGCGATCGCGAGCAGGTGCGACTGGCTCTTGGTCAGGGCACTCTCGACCAGCATCTTCTCGTCGAGACGACTGGAGTCGCGCAGCACGGGGCCGGCGACCTCGATCTCGTCGTCGAGCGCGAACTTCTCGATGACGTTGAGCGGCGCGTGGTCGCAGGCCGCCATCAGCTCCGAGAGCTGCGCCCGCGCGGCGACCTCGATCTCCTCGGCGAGCCGGCCGATGACCTCGCCGAACGTGGAGATCTCGTCGTCGCTGTAGCGGCCGGTGATCAGGATATCGGTCGCATGCCACAACGCCTTCGCCCGGCTTTCGTCGGTGCCGCGCGCGATCGCGTCGTCCAGATCCTGTAGAAGCGATTTCGCCCCGTTCATCTCGATCACCCCAGTTCTTGGTAGCCGTTTGGCAAGCCGTCCCGCCGCTCTTGGCGCGACGCCGAATTCCTCTGGGAACCGACGCTAGAGATGAAACGCGAGAATTCAGTAAAATCGGCAAATCAGTTTTGCCGACGAAAATTCGTTCAAATGCGAGGGGACGCGTTAACGAGCGGGCAACGGAGACGGTGCGCCCCTCTCCCGCTTGCGGGAGAGGGTGTGTCCGCAATGGGACTTTCCGCTAGAGGAGAAAGCCCTCACCCGCGCCTTCGGCGCGACCTCTCCCGCAAGCGGAGAGGTGAGCGAGCCCGCGGCTCGGTCCGGGCAAACCAAAAGCGCGCTACGGATTCTGCGGCGTCAGCACCAGCGGCGGCTTCGGCCTGGGCTTGGCGGGCGGCGGGCCCGGAGCCGGCTTCACCTCGATCGGCGGCGGCAGCGGTGCGGCCTGCTGGCTTGCGAGCGGCGGGCTTGTGAGTGGGGGGCTTGTGAGTGGGGGGCTTGGCGCGGCGGGAGCCGCCTGCGGCGCCCGCGGCGTCGGCGCGGGCCTCGACTCCGCCTTGGGCCTTGCCGGCATGCGGCGCGGGTCCTGACCCGGCAGGGGCACATGGGCCGGCGCCTGCTCAGGCGCTGCATCCGGAGACACCAGCGTCGGCAGCGCAGCGGTGGCCGGCGGCGGCTCGCCGCGTTCGATGGCGTCTAACCGACGCGTCTCGCGATCGATCGTGCGCACCGCAAGCCATGACGACAGCGGCGTGAGGTCGATGGTGCGGCTCAGCTTGTCGGGGGGCCCTGCCGCGAACAGCTGGATCTCCGGCGGGGCGCCGGAGAGGCCGGTCATGATCGGCGTCAGGCTGGCGCGGATGTCGGCCTGGTCGGCGGGAATGTCGTAGCCGCCGGAAACGATGGCGCGGGCGTTCTTGGCCTCCAGCGACGTCGCGCCGACGCGCAGCCGGCCGTCGCGGATCGTGAACGGGATCTGTGCCGAGGCGATCGTAATGGGAGCGGCCGACAGCGCGGGCTCGACGAGCTGCCGCAGACGGTTGTCGTCGGCGACCTGGCCGCCGTCGCTGGCGCGGATCGCGATCTCGAACGCACGCGGATTGAGGCCGCTGATTTCCGCGGATTCGAGCGTCACCGTGCCGTTGCCGGCGAGCGCACCGGTCAAAGCCGCGACGCTGCGGCCCTGGCTGGTCAGCGCCATCTGCACCGAGGCGCGCCCCTTGGACAGCGCGAGGTCGCGATAGCGCAGCGTCGCCGCATCGACATTGCCGAGCTCGATGCGCGCGTTCAGCGCAAGACCATTCGCGCCGTTGCGCGCGTCGAGGCTCGCGGACATCTCGCCGCCACCGACGCCGCCCTTGAGCGCATCGAGCGCGAGCGACTGCCCGTCGCTCCGGATCGTGCCGCCGAAGGGGCGCAGCTCGATGCCGCCCGGCAACGTTCCGCGCAAGGCCTGGAAGGCGATGCGGCCACGCCAGCCGCCGACGAGCCCCGGACTGAACGGCTCGCCGGACTCATGTCCGGCCGCGCCGATCGCGATCGCGAGCGCCGGCGCAAGATCGAGCGAGTCGAGGCCGACCTCGCCGTCGACGCTCTTCTCCTGATCGAGCATCATCGAAAGATGCCCGCGCAGATGCGAGCCTGCTGCATTGCCGTCGAGATCGTCGAAGGTCAGGCGATTGCCTGACAGCGTGAGGCGGGAAGACAGGCTGACATTCTGCGCCGATTTGTCGGCCGGGCCGGTGCCGAGCAGCGGCGCCAGATTGACGTTGCGCACGCGCAGGTTCACGCTCGCCTTGGGTTCGGACGATTTGGGCTCGGACAGTTCGACGCTGCCTTGCGCATCCGCATCGAGCCCGCCGCCGTTGAGCTTCGCGTTCAATTGCAGCGGTCGGCGCCAGGCGCCGCTCAAGCGGCCTTCGAATTGGGAGGCGCCCTCGCCCGCGGCCACGACGCGATCGAGCCCGAGCAGCGCCAGCAGCGCGCCAGCCTGCGATGCCGAACCCTTCGTGTCCAGGGTGAAGTCGCTGTTGCGCAACCTTTCGAGGTCGATTCCTCCGATGGCCGCCGCCGGCGTCTGCGCCACCAGGGTCGTGGTCGCCTTGAGCTGCGGCGCGTCGAGGTCGAGCACGATCCGGGCATTGCTGCGATCGGCATGCTCGGTGTTGCTGTCGAGGCTGAGATCGAGCTTGAGGCGGGCCGCGCCGGGCGATGACGGCAACGCATCGAAGCGCGCGCGCACCGCGGGCGCAAACGGCTCGATCAGCGCGGTGAGCTCGCGCAGCGAACTGGCCGAGGATTTCACCGCGAGCTTGCCGGTGGCCTTGGTGCGGTCGAAGCTGCCGCTCGCCTCCGTGGTGAGGCCGCTGGCCTGGCCGAAGCGCAACTGCTCCAGTGACAGCGATGCGGGACTGTAGGCGAGCCTGGCTGCGAACGGCCGCAGCTCCTGGCCGGCGGAGATCGCGCGGCCGATATCCAGTGAGAGCTTCGCCTCTTCCGGCCACTCGCCCTGCGGTCCCGCGAGCGCGCGGACAAAACTCGCGGCGGCATCGAGGTCGAGCCGGTCGGCCTTGAGCTCCGCGTCGATCCGCGAGCCCTTGCTCGCGCCTGTCTGCACGAAGGCGATGCGGCCCTCCACCGCGCCGCCGTCGATGTCGGCCTTCAGCCTGTCGATGGCGAGGTGATTGGCGGCGATGGTCACGTCACCGGCGAGGCGCAGCGGCCGCGTGCTGCGCCGGTTGACCTCGCTGCGGCCCTGAAGCCAGGCCACCAGCGTGTCCGGATCGGACGATTCGATGCGCAGACGGCCGCTGAAGCTGTCCGCGCCGGGGGTCGCGCCGTTGAGCGAAAGCTGCGTCGTGCCGGGCGCACGCAATTCGAGCCGCTGGAAGGTCCATGACCTGCCGTCGGTCTGAAGCGCGGCCGCGATGTTCTGCAGCGGGCGGCCACCGAGCATGATCTGGTCGGCATTGAATTCGATCTGTGCCGGGATCGGCGTCTGCGGGATCGCCGCAAGGCCCGCCCGCAGCGCCGGCAGGACGCGCTGCGGATCGGCATCGTCCTTGCCCGTCAGCCTGTCGGCATCGACCTGCCGCGCCGACAGCACCGCGCGGAGCAGCGGCGAGGCGCCGAACCTGAGATCACCGACGCCGCCAAGCTTCAGCGCGCTGTCCTCCGTGCCGAAGCTGGCGTCGATCTGCTCGAATTTCGCGCCGGCCGGATCGGCCTTGAGCCTGGTCGCGAGCTTCCAGGGCGTTGGCCCCGCCTCGCCTGCCTTCTTGGTCGCGGGCACGGCGAGCGTCAGCGCGCCGTCGAATTTCGGCTGGCGGTTGTCGAAGGCGAGCACGCCTTCGAGATCGGCTAGGATGGGGCGCTCGCCGGGATCGATGTTGAGGTGGAGACGGGTCGCGCTGCCGTCGGCGCTCGGGCCGGAGGAGACGCGGAACGGGTAGCGCACCCCGGCGGCGCTGAAACTGCCATCGCCCCGCACCGAGCCCGCGAGCGAGCGCACGTCGCCGGAGAAGGCGATGTCGCTCAATTCCAGCGTCGAGCGGCTGGCGGCGTCGTGCAAGGCGATGCGGCCGGTGAGATTGAGGCGTTCGATGGCGAGGGACGCCAGATCGAAGGCGCCGCTCGCGATCGAGGGCAGATCGACCCGCCCGCGCGTGTCCAAGGCGAGATCCAGCGCCATGCCGCCCACAGTGAGCTCGGTGGCGCGCCATTCGCCGCGCATCAGGGAGCCGAGGCTGAACTCGACGTCGAGCTTGTCGGCGCGCAGGCGGCCGAGATCGTTGTTGCCGCCGAAGGTGACGCCGCGCAGCCGCAGGGTCGGCGCCGGCAGCAGCCGCGCGTCGAGCTCGCCCGCGACCCGCACCGGCACGCCGATGATCTTGCCAGCCTCCGCCTCGAACTGGGGCCTGAACTGGTTCCAGTCGACGTAGTAAGGCCCGATCAGCGCGGCCAGCAGCGCAATAATGAAGGCAATCGCCAATCCGAGCAGCGTCGTCTGCACGGGTCTCCCCTCGGCCAAACCGGCCCGGGCCGAACCTGAGGGCCTCAGGCGCGCCGGAACAGCCCCTTATATAGAGGGAAGTGTGGCGAAGTCACAGCGACTGTTGCGCGCGGAGGTTAACGCCGGCAGGCCTCACCAGCTCGCCGGCAACCGCTTCAAGCCACGCAGCACGAAGGTCGGCCGCCATTCCGGATTTTCGACGTCGTCGATGCGCAAGTCGGGCAGCCGCCGCAGGAGCGTGGCGATGGCGATCTCGGCCTCGATGCGCGCCAGCTGGGCACCCAGGCAGAAATGGATGCCGCCACCGAACGACAGCGGCTTGACGTTCGCCCGGGTGACGTCCAGCCGGTCGGGCCGATCGGGATAGACCGCGGGATCCCGGTTGGCCGAGCCGAGCAGGCACAGCACGCTCTCGCCCCTGGGAATCGTCACGCCGCCGAGGTCGACATCCTCCAGCGCGACGCGCCCGGTCATCTGCACCGAGGAATCGTAGCGCAGGAATTCCTCGATCGCGCCCTCCATCAGCTCCGGCCGCGCCTTGAGCAGCGCAAGCTGATCCGGATTGCGGTGGAGCGCGAGCAGGCCGTTGCCGATCAGGTTGACCGTGGTCTCGTGGCCTGCGCCGAACAGGAGGATGATGTTGGCGGTCAGTTCCTCGTTGGTGAGCTTGTTGCCGTCCTCCTCGGCCTGCACCAGCTGGGTGATCAGATCATCCCCGGGAGTGCGGCGGCGCAGTTCGAACAGCTGCTGGAAATACATCTGCGCCATCAGGTTGCCGGCGTTGCCCTGTTTGATCTCCTCCTCAGACAAGGGCACGGGATCGAGCAGCCGCCCGCCGTCGCGCGAGCTCTTGTAGAAGACTTCGCGGTGCTCCTCGGGGATGCCGAGCATGTCGCAGATGATGGTGACGGGCAGGCGGAAGGCGAAATCCTCGATCAGGTCCATGTGGCCGCGATCGATCACGGCGTCGATGGCCTCATCGACGATCTGTTGAATCCGCGGCCGCATGTCCTCGACCCGGCGGGCGGTGAAGGCCTTCACGACGAGGCCGCGCAGGCGGGTGTGGTCCGGCGGATCGGCCTGCAGCATCCAGTAGCTCATGCTGCGAAACACCGGCTCGTTCATGATCTCGGGACCGTAGCGGCGCGTGGTACGCTCGACGAAATCCTTGCCGAAACGCTTGTCGCGCATCACGAGGCTGACGTCGGCATGGCGGCTGGTGACGAACTGGCCGAACGGCGTCACGTGGATCGGATCGAGCCTGCGCAGCCGGTCGTAATGCGGATAGGGATCGCGGATGAAGTCCGGCGAGAGCGGGTTGAACAGCGGTACGCCGCCGGCGCCTTGCACGTGCTCGTTCATGGTGACCTCAGACCGGTTGCCGCATGAATCGAATACGCCGGGCAGCCCCTCATGCGCAGCGTAACCATCCCTGAATTATCGAACTCGATACATTGTTGTATCGAGTTGCAGTCTGCCCTAACCTGTGCCGATGTCAAGGGTGAGAACGAGACCGACCAGGGACGACACGCGCGACAGGCTGTTCGAGGCGGCCGCGCGCGTGTTCGAACAGGACGGCATCGGCGGCGCCAGCATCGAGGCGATCGCGGCGGCGGCGGGCTTTAGCCGCGGGGCGTTCTATTCGAACTTCAAGAGCAAGGACGAATTGATCATCGCCATGCTCGAGGATCATGTCGAGCAGTCGATCCGGCGCAACATGGACATCCTCGCGCAGCACGACAATCTCGACGATTTCATCGCGGCGCTGAAGACAATGGACCGCAGCCGGCAGGATCCGCTCGGCCGCTCGCCCCTCCTCCACATGGAGATGATCCTGTTCGTCGCACGCGCCGAGAAGCGCCGCCCGGAACTTGCCAAGCGCCTGCGCGCGCGGCGCAAGCTGGTCGCCGACATCGTCGAGGCGACATTGAAGAGCAACGGGCGCAACGACAATCTGAACCCGCCATGGATGGCCTCCGTCGTGCTCGCGCTGGAAGACGGCTTTCGCCTGCACCGGCTGATCGATCCGGAGACGACGCCGGCCGACAGTTTCCTGCGCGCGATCACGGATCTCAGGCGCAGGACGGGATTGGCGTCGGACCACGTCAAAGTGGTCCGCGTCGAGCCCTGATCGGGCTTCGTCGTGACCGACCGGCTCCACGGGCCATCCAAAATACGAATACAGGAACTCCCCGACCTCGCGGTCGGTTAGGTTGACCCGTAGTCGGAGACCGATCGGATGGATGCGCAGGCAAAACCGGACGCCACTTTGACCGGGCCAAACCCACTCGATTGACCCCGAGCGGACCTGCCGCCAGAGGCGTCGGCGCCGAACAGTCGAAGCCTTGCGCCTAGTCCTTCGCGGCCGGTACGGGCGGCACCGGCAGAATGATTTCGGAAGCGATCTTCCAATCTTTCTCGACGCGAAGCCAATTGATGATCATCAGAAACGGCTTGGCTGTTCCGTCCTGCCCCGCATAAGAGACCGTGATATGCATCGGCACGTAGGACTCGGCGACATCGCGGGTCAGGCCGACAACCTTGAGCTTGGAATAATCCGGCTCGAGCACGACCGGACCGGAGCTGCCGATATCGTGAAGCTTCTGATCAATCGCCTCGTTGCCCCAGAAGCCGGCCCAGTTCCCCTCAGACTGGATCGCGCTCTTAGCTACCAGTAGTGTGGAGGGCGATTGCCAGAACATCTCATGGAGAGCCTTGAAATCGTGCTTGTTGGCCAATTCCATCAGCCTGCCGAACTTCGATTTGATCGCGCCAAGGGTCGTAGCATCCAGCGGCTCTTTCCTGACAGCGGATTCAGACGCGACAGTCCCGGCGGAAAGAACCGAGGCTGTGACAACAAGTGTCTTGTACATGGAGGAATTTCTCTTTCGACGTCTGGCTCGTGTCATGACAACGCCTATCGCGGTCCGCGATTGATATGAGTGACCCACTCTATCGGCCGAAGATTTCATCAGAGCGCTTTAGCCTGCACACTCGCGTAGCAAGGTTGTGATTTTCGTATCGAGATCTCGGGCGACGGCAAGTGCTTCCGAGCTGCCATAATGCAGTAGATAACTCTCCATTTTGTCATAGGAGACGTGCACGCCATCGGGACGCTCATCGATGAGTACTGTGACTGGAGCATAAGATCCGGCATCGGGCACGTGCTTGACCATCTCTTTCATGATGAGTGGATTGCCGACGACGAACCGTTTGATCTTGGGTGTCCTGGATCCAGTTTCGCGACGCAGAATGTCGCCCAAGTCGAATTCCGCGAAGAGCATAAGGTCCGTTCGGCCGAGGTCGCGTTGTACAACGCGCTCAAGATCCGGAAAGGAGTTTGTCGCCCTCGTCTCTTTGAAGAAGTTGACCATGTCAGGTTGACCGATCGCGGACTTGAGGGTCGCGACAACAGCCTCGAATGGTTTTGCGCTCGTGAGGCTGAAACGTTCAACCTCGACTCTAACGATTGTCATTTTGTCCTCCGTAGCGACTCTCATTGATAACGTGCGTCCGATGGTGCGTCGGAACGCCGCGAGATCATGCAGCCGCGGGATGTGATTCCAGGAAGGTCCGGACGTGGCTGACGAACATGTCGGGATACTGAAACAGGGCGCCGTGCCCTGAATCGGGATAGAGGACCAACTGAGCGTTGCCGAGTTCCTTGAACATTGCGTAGGCGTTGTTCGCGGGCAGCATGGTGTCGTGGCTGCCGCTGACCACAAGAGCGGGCTGGCGGATGGCGCGTAGAATGGCGTGCTCGGGATCAGGTGTGGCGCACCAGGCGATCAGAGCCTTGGCCTGCGGGTCGGTAACCGCGTTGCCGTTATCGGTGTCCCGATCGTCCTTACGCAACTTCGTCCGCTTCAGGAAGGCCAAGCCTGACGACCGGCTGGCGGACGACTTCGTGAAGAACAGCGGCAGACGGGGGTCCGGTGCATCGGTTTGGGAAAACGCCTCCTGCAGAACCGATAACAGGTGTTCCTCTCCGCCTCGTGGCGCGGTGCCGACGAGGATGAGTTTCCGGACCAACCTTTCGTGCTCAGCTGCGATCTGTTGGGCGATGCAGCCGCCGAGAGAAAAGCCCAGCAGGTCGACCTCGGAAAGGCCGAGGAGATTGATGAAGGCGAATGCATCCCTCGCCATCGCTGCGATATTGTCAGGCGTTTGGCCGGTCGAGCGACCGACCCCAGCATTGTCGAATGCGATGACGGGGCGATCGGCGGCAAGACCGTTGACGACGGCGGGATCCCACGCGTCAATGTTGCCCGAAAAGTGCTGCAGGAGCACCAGCGGCGTTCCGGTCGCGGGGCCGAGGCGACGATAGGCGAAGCGGATTCCGTGGCCTTCGACGTAACGGGTCGGTGCCGTTTCGAGCGTGGCGGCGTCCTGGCTCGCGATGTTGAGTTGAGTCATCTCATCCTCCGGATGTTTGGCAATGAAATAGTCGAGCGGGCGCGCTCCCGGCGCGAAAGGACCGGGAGCGCTACCGTTACTTCGCGAGTGCGGCCTTTTCGATTGCCTCAGCGACTTGCTTCGCATGGACGACGAGCGAGGCATGGCTACCGGCGACTTCCGTCGTCTGAGCCTTGATCCTGGTTGCGAACGACTTCTGCGCTTCCGGCGCGAGGACTTTGTCCTTCGTGCTGATGACATAGAACGTCGGCTTGTCATGCCAGGCCGCAATGTCGACCGGGGCTTCGTACGCAACGTGATTCAACGGAAGCTGCGAGTTGGCGAGGTGCTCAGCGATTTCCGGAGGAAGGTCGGCCGCGACGGCTGACGGAAACACCTTGGGATCGATGTACAAATTACCCTTCGCATCAGGATGGATCGCCTTGCTGCCTTCGGTCGGCGGGCCAGCTTTTGCCAGCGACGCCAGGGATTCGCCTACCTCCGGCGCGAAGGCCGAAACATAGACCAGCGCCGATACCTTGGGATCGTTACCGGCTTGCGTGATAACCACGCCGCCCCAGGAATGGCCGACGAGAACGGTTTTGCCGTCCTGCTTCGCCAGCGCCTGTTTCGTGGCATCGACGTCAGCGGCAAGGGAGGTGAGCGGATTTTCGACGAGCGTAACGTTGTAGCCCTTCTTCGTGAGAATATTGGCAACGGGCTGCCAGCTCGTCTGGTCCACGAAAGCGCCGTGCACGAGCACGATGTTGTGGGCTGCTCCCTTGGGTAGTTCAGCGGAATGAACGGAGCCGACCAACGTCGTTCCGGCCAGGAGTGCGGTGGCGGCTGAGAGGAGGATGTTTCGCATTGATAATTCCTGTTGGCATGTCGGACGAACTCGGTCCGGCGGAATGGACAGGCGTTTCCAGCAAGGCCGCGGTTCTTCCGTCTGCCATCGGCAAGATGGTTGCCGTACGTGACGTCGGCCCGCGGCATGACCTAGTTCGCGGACAGTTCGGACGATAGAGATCAATCGTCCGGATGTTGTGTCGGATCGTCCACTGGTCTAACTTTGGCGACATGGACATCCTGGCCCAAGTGCTCGATCGTGTTCGCCTCGGCGGCACGCTGCTCTTTCACTTCGAACTCGGACATCCCTGGAATCTGGAGTTGCCGGCCCGCCCCTACGCCTTGTTTCACTATCTCAGCGAGGGCTCTGCGACCCTGGCGCTCGGCGAGGGTCCGGAAATCCAGATGAGCGAGGGCGATTTCGTCGTCATCACACGCGGCGAGCCCCATGCCTTTTATTCCGATCGCCGGGCCAAGCCTCTGCGGATCATAGATATCGATCGAGCGTCGTCGCGGTTTGGCGTCATCCGTCACGGCAGCCGAGCAAAGCCACTCTCGACGATGATCTGCGGCAATTTCACGGTGTCACGGCCCCTGTTTGGCAGTGTGCTGGAGCTACTGCCGCCCGTGCTCCTGCTGAAGCCGACGGCAGACGGAGGTTGGCTTGAAGCGATCCTGCGCCGCATGGTCAGCGAGTCCGCGCTTGAGCGTCCCGGTCAACGCGTCGCGCTGTCGCGACTGACGGAGGTGCTCTTTGTCGAGGTGCTCCGAAGTTGGATCGCGTCTCTTAGTCCCGGACAAGGCGGCTGGCTCGGTGCCATATCTGACCCACATATCGGACCGGCGCTCAAGCTGATCCACGAAAACCCGGAGAAGCCCTGGACCCTGAGCGACCTTGGCCACCGCGTGGGGCTCGGCCGCTCGGTGTTTTCGGCGCGCTTCACCAAGCTCGTCGGCCAGCCCATGCACCGTTATGTGGTCGAACGCCGCATGGCGGAGGCGGCGTTCCTGCTTGAAGCCAGCGATGAGCCCATCGCGCGAATTGCCAGCAGAGTTGGCTACGAGACAGCGGCGGCGTTTTCGAAGCTATTCCATCGACATCACGGCGTATCGCCTGGCCGGTACCGAATATCCCGTCGCTCCGACACGGGCGAAAAGCAAGGGGACTTTCAGGAAGCAGCGGTCGCCGATTAGGTTTGTAGCGGCCATCTGCGGCAGGTCCCGCTACTGGCCCATCCGCGGCCTGCGAGACCATTCGCTCTTCGGCCACTGTAGGCAGCAGACCGTACATCAGGCGGCCATCGCTTGTTGAGGACATGCCCTAGCCGTGTCGCGAGCGAGCGGCTGGTCCCGAGCCAGCGAGTTGCGGGATTCGTCGCAGGATCGGACAAGGCATGTCGGCTTTGGGAAAGATTTTTCGGCGAACCCTGCGCCACAAACAAGCCCATCGCTCGAATCCAAAGGTTCCGTTCTGACTCAGCTCCCGAACGGCGCAGCCACACCGATGTCCGTTGTCGATGTCCTGAGGGCGGTTGCCGGTCGTCCGCCAAAGGCACGGGCGAGCTTTTGCTGGGGCCGATGCGTTCGCGGCACCTACGCCCCCTCGGATCAGGCCAAGGAGATCACCAAGTCCCGCAGCTTCACCATGCCCTCCCGGGTGCTGGCGCGTTTCTCGGCGGACGGCGTCTCCGCGAACGCGGTCGACATCGACGGGTGCTCGCTGCGCGGTCTCAGCTTTCGGCTTGGTAGCGGCAATCAGCTCTCCGATATCGTCACCCAGAGCGTCCCGGTTCATTTCGCCGGAACGCTCGACCAGATGCTGGCCTTCCTGCAGGCGCGCATGCCGGGACCGGACGGCACGCCGGACATGGCCCGGGTCGAGGCATTCTCCGCCGCCAATCCCGAGACGCTGCGTCAGGCAAGCTACCTTGCCGCGAATCCGCCGCCGGCAAGCCTCGCCTGCACGACCTATTGGGGCGTGCACGCCTTTCCCGCAACGAACGCGAGGGGTGAGACACGGTTCATCAAGTTCAAGGTCGCGCCGGTCGGCGACGAACGCTGGCCGAGCGAGCACGCCACCACAGCCAAGTCCACCGGCTTGCTGCGCGATCTCGACTCCCGGATCGCGGCGCGCGATGTCAGGTTCAGCGTGATGGCGCTGCTGGACCGTCCCGGCGATCCCGTCATGGACGTGACCATCCGTTGGCCCGACGAGGATGGACGCGAAGCGGTGCGCCTCGGAACGATCGTGATAACGCGCACTGAATCAAACGAAACGTGCGATGCGTCCGGGTTCAATCCAGCCAATCTTGCCGAAGGCATCGGCCATCCGCCGGACGAGATATTTGCGGCGCGGCGCGACGCCTATGCCCTCTCCCAGACCGAGCGCCGCTGAACGGAGGGATCACGCTTCGCCGTCCGGCACGCCCTGCGCCTCACGGCGCCACAGTCCCGGGCTGACGCCGACCACCGAGGAAAACACCCGGGTGAAGTGGCTTTGATTGGCGAACCCGGCCGATATCGCGATCTCCGCCAGCGACAGGTCGCGCACCGTCATCAATTGCTTGGCCGTGTCCACGCGCTGGCGCAGCAGCCATTGGTGCGGCGGCAGGCCGGTCGAGACGCGAAACGCGCGCGAAAAATGACTGGCCGAGAGATCGAACTCGGCTGCGATCTTCTCCAGCGAAAGCTTTCCGCGGAGATCGGACTCCAGCCTTTCACAAGCCCGCTTCACCTGCCAGGGGGCGAGGCCGCCGCGCGCCGGCTCGGCGGCGCGCCGCAATCCGCCATAGGTCGTCGCAACATGTGCGGTGAGCGCGAGCATCATGTGGTCGATGAAGAGCCGGTTGGCCTCTTCGGGCTGCCGCAACGCCGCCAGGAACGACGCGCCGAGATGACGGATCGTCATATCGTCGTGGCCGACGCCGGGCTGATAGGCGAGCTCACCGATCCGCGGCGCGCCGCTTTGCCTCGCCATGTCGTCCAACGCCGAACGGGGCAGATGGAAGAACAGAGAATGGAAGGGCTTGTCGATCACGTAGCGCGGATCACGCTTCAGGTCGTACAGATAAGTGGCGCCGGCGCGGATATCGCGCTTGATCACGCATCGGCCGCGCTCCCAGCACTCACAACCTGCGAAATCGCGGAATTTGAGGCTGACGAGATAGGCGTCCTCCGAGGGCATCGACTCGGAGAGGCGCGGAATCGGATGGTCATCCCGCGTCTCGGTGACGGCGAGCTCGGCGCTGCGCAGCGAACGCGTGACCAGCGTTGGCGGCGCATCCTTCAAATGCAAGAACCGTTCGAATTTCTGCGCGAAGGCGTGCGCCTGTGCCATGGCGTGTGTCTCAACAATGCGAGGAGCCTGGGGAACGGAGGCGCCACACCAGGTCCACGCAATTATCCGACATTGGCAACCGACGGTCCAGATTTGCGCGTTGGAACGCTAGCCGTGTGACTGCTCGCCGCAGCTGTCGTTCACAAGAGGTTTTCATATGAGATTTCAACGGATTCTGATGCCTCTCGCGCGATCTCCGTTCAGTGCCTCGACAACTCGTCGTCCGCCCATCGTGCATTTGTGATAGCGTGCGCCTGCTTGGAGCATCCGTGACCGGCCGATCGATGCCGGCCGACACTTCTTGCGCGCGATCACGGTTGCGGCGTCGGACGGATCGGCGTCGCATCAGCGCCTTCAATCGCCGCGCGGCATGTTTGTCGCGCTCAAATGCGGCCCCCTCGCTACTTCTTCTTCGCAGGTCCGAAATCCGGCTGCCAGGCGGCTTCCTTGCGGGACGGCGCCGCGGCGATCACCTTGGCTTTGTCCTTCTTCGGTTTCTTGGCTTCGCGGTTGCCGCGTTGTTGGCCCTTTGCCATGTCGCTCTCCTTTGCTGGTTTGAGTTCGTCGAATTCACTCGGCTGCAGGACCCGGCCGCGCGGGGTACAGACCCTGACGTCCATGTAGCCCTCGCGCAGCAGTTTTTCCGCAAGGCGTAGCGCGACCGCCGCAGTTCCCCGGCCGAGATTGGAGCTGCCGTATTCGTTGGTTCCACAGACCAGATACGGCACGCGTATTGTCCTAGCCATTGAGGACCGCGGCTCCGCACACGAGAAGCAGAAGAAACAGCGGAACGATCACCGGCGGCACGATCGATTCCGAAATGCGATCACCCGACATCGAACGCTCCAGCGCAGCCTTCGGCGGGAGCACACGTGCCCACAGTCACCGGTCGAAGCCGTCGAGACGCGCGGTGATGGCAGCGAGCCTACGCCCGCGCCGAACCAATAGCGAGCGTTAAGTGCCTGTTGTCGTCGCACCGCGACGTGACCGTTTGCCCGTACGGACACGATAGTGCTGGCTATTGCCGTGCCGAAGGCGCATGCTCGCAGCAGCCGGCACCGGTTGGGGCTTCACTTGCGAAAGGCAGGCGTGCGCATGACCATCCGCTCGCGGCGAGAGACCGTCACCTTCAGGCATCCGTTCCACATCCGCGGCATCGAGCGCATCTTGCCGGCCGGCGCCTATGAGGTCGTCACCGACGAGGAGACGATCGAAGGCCTGACCTTCGCCGCCTATCGCCGGGTCGCCACGATGATCACCGTGCCCGCCGAAGGTGCGGGCGGCGCCATGGAGGTGCTGTCGATCGGCTCCGTCGATCTTGCGAATGCTCAAGCTGCAGACGCGAGCATCGCCAATGACTGACCAGCCGGTCGATCTCGACAAGCGCCGTGGCATGGCCGCGCAAAAGGCCACCGACCTGCGCCGCGCGCTGGCGGAGGTCGAGGCCCATGTCAGAGAGCTGCGCGAGCGCGAGGCCGACCTCGAACACCGCATGATGACAGTGCCCGCTGCGTCCTGGCAGGAAGCCTCGATGAAGGCGCGCCATCTGCTCAACCTCTATGCTGCGGGCCTGCCGGCCGAGGACACGCGCCACCGCGCGCTCGTCTCGGCGCTGTTCGACGATTTCGCCCGGCTGTCCGAAGAGGGCTGAGCGAGGGCCACCTGCATTCTCGACACGTGCATGCTCGGCGGGAGCCGGGAAGCGGGCGCGCGGTACCGATCAATGATTGGAGGGCGCGAACTCGCAAGGACACCAATACGTAACGGAGTGAGCCATGACACTGACCAGCGGCCGCTTTATCGACCACGAATACGACCGGATGATCGTCCGGTTCTCGATGCATGACGGCGCCCGGGAGATTCCTTGCGCGATCTCGACCTCAGCGATGGATGATCTCGAGCACGGCGCACACGTCAAGCCCGAGCAGCGGGAAGCCCAATTCGCCCGTCTACGCGATCGCATCGAAGCATGCGCCGAGAGCAAATATCGCGCCACCGAGTTCGAAGGCACGCCGCCGGGCATCGTGCTTCGAGGCATCGATTTCAGGCCATAGGGAAGACAACAGCCGGGACAGCCAGGCCCGGCCCTTCTGCGGCGTCAGCGGTGACGCGCCGTCATGATATCCGGAATCAATCGCTTCTACTCTGGCCTTGCTTTGATCTCCGGCAGGGGCGGCTTGCGCTCGAAGGGTTTCTTCTTCGGTGGCGCGGGCAGCAATCCCTCCCTGATCGCCTGCTTCCGGGCGAGCTTGCGGGCGCGGCGAATGGCCTCGGATTTCTCGCGGGTCTTTCTCTCGGACGGCTTTTCGTAGGAACGGCGCTGCTTCATTTCGCGGAAGACGCCCTCGCGCTGCATCTTCTTCTTGAGAACGCGGAGTGCCTGCTCAACGTTGTTGTCTCTGACGAGTACGTGCAATTTGATCCTCCTGGCCCGGGCTGCGAATGCGACACGTCCTGCAGGGCAGCCAATTGCGCAGGAGCTTCATTACGAATTTTTGAGGATGGTGATGGCGACATCGTCGCGGCTTCGGACGAGCCGATCTGCCTGTCACGGCGAGCACCTTGGTGACGTCAACGTGACCACTGTCGCGCAGCGCTGTCAATCGATAACGTCCTGCCTGCAGGTCGACGGACACACGCAAAACGCCTCGATCGGAACAGAAGAACCGGCTCCCAGAAAACAAACTGGCTGCGCTCCTTGCAAAATCGTGAAAGCCGTGTATATTGTACGTCGTTCGATTAGCCGCTGTGCCTTGTTGAATGCGCCCGCGGGCTCCTTTTCCAAAGACATCGACGAAGTTGAAGATAGCTGCGTGATTGTCGCGCGGGATGCGCTTGCGCGCTTTGGAGAAGAGAATGACGACAGGTACAGTCAAGTGGTTCAATGGCCAAAAGGGCTTCGGTTTCATCCAGCCGAACGATGGCGGCAACGATGTGTTCGTTCACATCAGCGCGGTTGAACGAGCTGGTCTTGCTGGTCTCGGCGAGGGCCAAAAAGTCAATTTCGAGATCAAGACCGACAAGATGCGAGGCAAAGTCAGCGCTGAGAACCTCTCGCTGGCTTGATATCGTGGCGCCGTTTCACGGATGTACTGAAACGGTTGCTTCGCCCGCTCAATCCCGGGATTGAGCGGGTTTGGCTGTTGCGGATCCGGGTGAACGATGAGCACCAAGAAATCGGCAGAGCCGTCACCCGAAAGCATTGCGCGTTCCGATCGCAAGCGCCTCGCCGCTGAAGAGGGAGCCCGGGCATTGGCAGACGTCGAAAGACAAGCCATCGAGGTTCGCAAGAACATGGCGCGGCTTCGAGAGGTGCGCGAGGCCAAGGAAGCGGCTGACGACGCGCTCCGAACAGCTTTGCCGGCGCCTACGCTGAAGAGGCGTTCAAGGAAGCCGGCGCGATAGTCGACTTCAACGCCGCCGGCCAGACTTGAAGTGCCGATCTCATTGCCGGAGAGTGCAGATCGTGCCGAGAATCAAACCAGACCACGGAACCATCACCTTCTTCCTCGCATCCGGCGCAAATCGCCAGCTGTGCCGGCTTGCCACGACATTCAACACCCAGAAGCAGGCCTTCAGCTATCTGCAGAAGCACCGAACGGAGTTCGAGCGTATGGCGCGGGCGCGCCTTGCTTCAGGGGAGCTCGAAGACGGGATTGTCGTGCTGCCGATGCTCTGAAGCATCATTGGGAAAAGTGTGCGCGGCGGCTTTCCGAGGATTCACCATCCCGGATGTCAAGGTAGAACAGCGACACTCAAGTCGTCCTCTCGGACTGGCTGCGTCGTTCAGCCTCCCTCGCCAACCGTTCAGCCTTGAGCCGTTCGCGATTGGCGTGAAAGGTCTGTTCCGCCTTCTCGTAGTCGGTCGCGGGCTTCGTCACGGTCTGCTTGAAGAGACTGTTCGCCTCCGTCGCCGCATGCGATTGGGAATACCGTCTCATTGCTTGTCCTCCATATCGCTGGTGGCTCGAATTGCTTCGGTGTCGGCGACGTCCTGGTGCCCAGCCCATTCTCGAATCGGCTTGCCGCACCTGGACCGATCAATTCGTACGCGATCGAACTCCTTGGGTCCATCGAGCAGATCCCGCTTGCGGATTGCCCTGTCCTCCGCCGTCGTCGTCGTGTCGCCCATGCGATCGATCGCATCGCCGGCCATCTTGCGCGCGCGGTGCTTCTGGAGATCCGGACCGGCGTGCGACGCAAGCCCCGATTCCACCAGGCGACTTATCGCCTCGGACAGGCTGGGCTCGTCGCTCTGACAAGCCATCCATGCCGTGATGGCCTCGAACTGCGCTGGCGAAGGTCGAAAGCCTGCCGCTCGGGCAGTGGCGCCGTTTTGCCGTCGTGTCGTTGGGCTCATGCGGTTTGCAGGCAGGACAAGGGCTGGCGCCCCTTCTGGGAGACGTCGAAGACCAAACCGCTGATGCTTGATGCGTTCCAATCGACCGGAAATTTCGCTCAAAGGCAGCTACGCCGACCGCTTCACCGCAGCCTCGCCCGCGGGCACGATATCAAGCCGCCGCAGCATTGCCCTCGCCTGCTCGGCGCAGTGGTCGATCAGCCAGCGCTCGAAGGCGACAGGGGGCAACGCGGGGGTATAGAGGAACCCTTGGACGATGTCGCAGCCGAGCTCGGCGAGCGTCTTGCGCTGCCCCTCGGTCTCGACGCCCTCGGCGACCACGGTGATGCCGAGGCCCTGGCCGACGCGGACCACCGCGGTGGCGATCGCGAGCGCGCCCGCGTCTTTCTCGATGTCGCGCATGAAACTGCGGTCGATCTTCAATTCGCGGATCGGCAGATGCGCGAGCCGGCTGAGGCTGGAATAGCCGGTGCCGAAATCGTCCACCGAGAGGCCGACGCCGAGCTCGCGGATCGCGTTCATCGTCTCCAGCGCTGCGACGCCGTCCTGCATGAACGCGCCTTCGGTAATCTCCAGCATCAGCGCGTCCGGCGGCAGATCGTATTCGGCCAGGATGTCCTTCAGCCTCGCCGCCAGCGCGACGTTGCGGAAATTGATCGGCGACAGGTTCACCGAGACGCAGGGAATGTTGAGCCCGGCGTGGCGCCAGCTCGCGATCTGCCGGCAGGCCTCGCGCACAGACCACAGGCCGATCTGCTCGATGAGGCCGCATTCCTCGGCGAGCGGGATGAACTTTGCCGGCGAGACCTCGCCGAGCGCGGCATCGCGCCATCGCGCCAGCGCTTCGACGCCATGGATCGCGCCGTCGCAGCTGCGGATCTGCGGCTGGTAGCTGAGACTAAGTGCGCCATCCGCAATGGCACGGCGGAGCGCTGCGATCAGCGCAAGCCGCTGCTCGGCGAGCACGTTCATCTCGGCACTGAAGATACGATGAGTCGAGCGTCCGGCCTGCTTGGCCATGTACATGGCGGCGTCCGCCTGCTGCATCAAGGTGTCGATATCGGTGGCGTGGTCGGGGTAGAGGCTGATGCCGATGCTGGCGGACATCGGCATCAGCCTCGACCCGAGCCGGAGCGGCCGCGCCAGCGCTTCGGCGATATCGGCCGCGACGCGCTCGGCGCTCTCGACGTTGCGTTGCGGCAGCAGGATGACGAACTCGTCGCCGCCGAGCCGACCCAGCATGTCGCCGGGACCGATATGCTCGCGCAGGCGTTGCGCGAGCTGGACCAGGAGCTCGTCGCCGGCGGCGTGCCCGAGCGTATCGTTGACGTCCTTGAAATGATCGACGTCGAGGAAGGCCAGCGCGACATGGCTGCTGGTCGGGCAGGCATCGATGGCCGTGGTGATCAGGTGCCGCAACTGGGCTCGATTGGGCAGGCCGGTGAGGATGTCGTGATAGGCGAGCCGCGCGATCTCGGCGCGCGCCTCCTTGCGCTCGATCGCGAAGGCGCCGAGGTTGACGCAGGCCTCGACGATGCGCCGGTGCCAATTGCTCGGCGCGCGCGGCTCGCGATAGTAGAAGGCGAAGGTCGCGATGACGCGGCCGTCCTTGGCCTTGACCGGGGTCGACCAGCAGGCACGCAGGCCGATCGCGAGCGGCATCGCCTTGTAGGGCTGCCAGCGCGGATCGGTGTCGAGATCGGTCGCCAGGACCGGTGTACCGTAGAAGGCCGCGGTGCCGCAGGAGCCGACATTGGGGCCGATCGCGATGCCGTCCAGCGCGCGGGAATAGTCTTCAGGCAGGCTGGGACCGCCGAGCGGATGGATCAGGCCGGCGGCATCGACGTGCAGCAGCGAACAGACGGCGTCGGGCGCGATCTCCTCGACACGGCGGCACAGCCGGTCGGCGATCTCGCCGATCGGCACCTCGTCGGCGAGCGCGCTCATGATGAGCTGCTGAAGCGAGCGCAACTGCCTGGTCTCGGTGATATCCTCGAGCAGCGCGAAGATGTGCTTGACCCGGCCCTTGCTGTCGCGGAACGTGTCGATCCGGGCGGAGACCCAGATCTCCTCGCCGTCCTTGTCGTAGACGAGCAGCTCGGCCTCGCCGCGATGTCCGCCACGCATCAGGCGCCTCACAAGCTTCGCGAGGGCCTTGCGGTCGGTGTGACGACCGGCAACGAGCCCGTCGGCGCTGCGACCTGCGGCCTCCTCGCTGGTATAGCCGAACAGCGCCGTGAACGCCGAATTGACGTAGACGATGTTCTGCCGGACGTCGGTGATGATCACCGCGCGGTTGGTCTGGTCGGCGACGGCGTGGAGAAGCCCGATCCTGACGCGCCGCTCCGCATCAAGCGTGACGTCGCGTGCGAACACGATGCGATGGGTCGCGCCGCCGATCGTCGTTGATGACATCGACACCAGCGCCTTGATGCGGCTGCCGTCGCGCCGCACGAGACTGATCTCCTCGCGGAACTCCGTGGTCGCGCCGGCCTCGAGACATTTGAGGGTGAGAACGGCGGCGTTGCGGCCGAGCACCTCGGTGGCAGCGAGCTTCCAGATCCGCTCCGCGGCAGGGTTGAAGTGCGTGATGCGATGCGCGTCATCGACGATGACGACGCCGTCCTCGGCGCGTGCGAGTGCCGCGCGCAGCACGTCCGGCATTTCGGTCGCGGGACAATCGGAGGCAGACATCGTTGGAACCGGACGGCGTCGGGAAGAAGTGGTACTGAGCCGACGCTAGCGCTCCGATGGTGTCCAAGACGTTCTTGCGGGGCCATGACGCCAGGCCAAGACGCGATATGCTTAACGCTCCCCGAAGAAGAAACGAACAATGCGATGCTTGCGAGAACCTACCTCGCAATACCGCCGGGGAGCTTGTGCAGCCGGCCGGCGACGGCCCGCACATTGCGCGGCGCGGCCCGCCAGATCGAGAGTGCCGACAATCCGCTCATGACGATCGCGATGGCAAAGGCAAGCGTGTAGTCGCCGGCACGATCATAGAGGAAGCCCGTCACCCACGGTCCTGCTGCACCACCGGCCAGCGCCGCCAGCATGATCGTGCCGAAGATGCTGCCCTGGTGCCTGCCCTGGAAGATCTCGAACACCACCGCCCCCATGATCGAGGTGAGACCGTAGCCGAGCGCGCCTTGCGTGAGGACCATCAGGTAAACCAGCCACAGCGACGGCTGGAACTTCAGCGCCATCAGCGCCGCAAAACAGATCGCAAAGCCCGCGCAGCTGATCGCCCACACCCATTCCCGCCCGATCCGGTCAGAGACATGGCCGAGCAGGATCTGGCCGGGAATTCCGAGCAGGCTGACGATGCCGAGTGCCCACACCGCAACATTGGCGCTGAAGCCGATGTCGAGCAGGAACTTGGTCTGATGCACCTGCACCGCGTACCAGATGTAAAGGCCGCAGAAATAGCCGAGCGCTATCCACCAGAAACGCGCGGTCGCGACGGCCCGCTTGAGCGTCCAGTCGATCCCGACCCAGACGGGATCGACGATGTTGGAGACCGGTTGGGCCGCGCCCGGCATCGGGGCGGCGTCGCCGTCCGGTTCAAGGCCGATGTCCTGCGGGCGCTTGTGCAAGAGCAGATTTATCGGCGCCAGCACCACCAGGATGAGCAGGCCCATCGCCGTGCAGGCGGTGCGCCAGCCGGTCTGCTCGATCATGTGCTGCACCCATGGCAGCAGCGTTACCGAGCCGATGCCGACGCCGGCGAAAGCGATGCCGATGGCGAAGCCGCGCTTGCGGATGAACCAGTTCGGCAGGAACAGCGACTGGCCGGAATAGCCGAGGCACACCGAGCCCGCACCGACCATGACGCCGATGGTGACATAGAGATGCCACGGCGCGCTGGTCAGCGGTGCCAGCAGCAGCCCGCCGCCCATCAGCACGACGCCGAGCTCCATCACCGCGCGCGGACCGGCGCGATCCATCAGGCGGCCGATCAGCGGGCTGACCACGCCCGACACCACGAAGCCGAAGGAGAAGGCGCCCGCCGTGACGCCGCGCTCCCAGCCGAACTCGGAGATGATGGGCGGAAAGAACAGCGAGAAAGCGGTACGCGCGTTGACGCCGATGGCCATGGTGACGAAGGTCACGGCGACCACCACCCAGCCGTAGAAGAACGGAAGCCGCATGTTGTGCTTGTTTCATCCCTAGACGTTCCTTCGGATCATCCGAGGATGCTCTGGTCAAGCGCTTTTCGCGAATGCCCGCCGGGCGAGGCCGGGGCTTCCGTCCAACCCGGGCTTTCGTCCCGGCCGTCCACGCCTCGCCGAGCCGCGTTCAGGCGGCGTCGCGCCGCGACGGCTTGGCCGGCTCGTCGAACTGGATCCCTTCGATCGGTTGCGGCCTGCCCAACAGATAGCCTTGCGCAAAATTGACGCCGAGCACCTTCAGCCGCTCGAACTCCTCGCACGTCTCGACGCCCTCGGCCGTGACCGACATGTCCAGCCCGCGCGCCAGTGTCACGATCGCGGAGATGATGGCGGAGCTGCGCGGCTGATGCGTGAGGTTGCGGATGAACGACTTGTCGATCTTGATCTTGTCGAACGGGAACGCGGTCAGGTAGCTCAGCGACGAATAGCCGGTGCCGAAATCGTCGAGCGCCAGCTCGATCCCGATGCTCTTCAGCCGCTCCATGAAGGCGTGGTTCTCGACCGCGCGCTCCAGCAGCACGGATTCCGTGATCTCGATCTCCAGCCTCTGCGGCGGCAGGCCGGAATCGGCGAGCGCCGCGCAGATCATGTCGAACAGCTCGGCCTCCTTGAACTGGATCGGCGACAAGTTGACGGCGACCATGAGATCGGAGGGCCAGCCGGCGGCGTCAGCGCAGGCGCGCCGCAGCACGAATTCACCGAGCGGCACGATCAGGCCGGTCTCTTCCGCAAGCGAGATGAACTGGTCCGGCGGGATCAGTCCGCGCGTCGGATGCCGCCAGCGCACCAGCGCCTCGAAGCCGCGCCGTACGCCGCTGAGGGCGTCGACGAACGGCTGGTAGTGCACCTCCAGCTGGCACTGTGCGATGGCGTCGCGCAGATCTCCTTCCAGCGTGTTGCGGGCCTCCAGCTCGGCCGACATCGCCTCGTCGTAGATGGTGAAGCAGTTGCGGCCCGCCGATTTCGAACGATAGAGCGCGAGATCGGCTTTCTTCAGGAGCTGCTCCTGATCGCTGCCGTGGTCCGGCGAGATCGCGATGCCGATGCTGGTGCCGATCTCGACGCGGTGTCCCGGCAGCAGGAAAGGTTCGCTCACGAGCTTGGCGATCTGCGCCGCCAGCTCGGTCGAGCAGGCGCGCTGGTCCTCGCAGGCTTCCTGGATGATGGCGAATTCGTCGCCGCCGAGCCGCGCCAGCACGTCGTTCGCGCGCATCGCGGATTTCAACCGCTGCGCCACCTGGCGCAGCAGCGCATCGCCGGCTGCGTGACCGAGGGAGTCGTTGACGTTCTTGAAGCGGTCGAGGTCGAGCATCAGGATCGCGAAAGGCAGACCCGTCACGCCGGATTGCCCGTGCATCTCGTCGAGCCGGGTGAGGAAGAAGGCGCGGTTCGGCAGTCCGGTGAGTATGTCGGTCTGGGCAAGCTCGAGCACCCGCCGGTTCGCCTGCGACAGCCGCCGCGAATTGCGGCTCGCGAGCATCAGATAGGTCGACAGCGACATCGTCAGCAGCATGCCGACGATCAGCACCGCGCCCGCGCGATCGTAAGTCGTCGCCAGCGGACCGCCGGCGGTTGGAACCGCCCGCACCTGCCAGGCGGTATCGCCGATCCTGAGAGTGCCCGACCAGTGCACGGCCTGCGCGATGTCCTGCATCGAACGCGGCGCGGTGGCGGCCGACGAGTAATCCGGCAGCGTTTCCTCTTCGTTGGCGACCTGCGCCGCGAAAGGCGGGTAGACGTTCATGCTGACCGCCGGGCTTGCTCCGGTGGTCACGCGAATGGACTGGATCAACAGCGGCAGGTCGAAGATGCCGACCACGAAGCCGGCGAGATTGCGGCGCCGGTCCGCGATCTCCTCGCGCGACGTGCCCTTGGCGTAGACGGGAATGGCGACGAGAACGTCGGGCACCCGGCTGCCCCCCTGCTTCGGCTCGAAGAGGCGCGTGCGAATGGCTGCGACGCGATCGTTGTCGCGCGCACGCTCCAGCAGCGCCCGGCGCTCCGGAACGGTCGCGTAGTCCATGCCGTAGACCGACGAGGTCTTCGGCTGAGTCGAGTAGAACACCGGAAAATATTCGTCGCCCTGCGTTGCGGTGACGAATCTCTCACCCTGCAGCGACTTGATCCGATAGCCGGACACGCCGTCGGCGATCGCCGCGGCCTCGTATTCGGCGCGCTCCTTGCTGTTGACGCGCGGCAACCAGGCAAGGCGCAGCATGCCGGGATGGCGCTCGAACAGGCGGGCGCTGAAGGTCTCGAATTCGCTGCGAGTGACCTCGTCGCTGGTCGATTCGAACAGCGTGCGCAGCGCGAGGAGCCGCGAGATGTACTCGTTCATGCCGTTCTGCATGACGATCGACTGGGTCTCGGCCGCGTTCTCGAACTCGCCCCGGTTGACGCGATCTTCCCACCGCGCCACGGCGGCGGCACCCACGATCGAGAACAGCAGGCCGATGCCGACCGCCACGAGCGCAGGGCGATAGAGCCCGAGCAGCGGCGCGGCACGCCACCATCCGCTCATATGCCTCCGATCCTGATCGTTCTGATCGCGACCGCCCATCTTGATCTGCAAGTCCCCTCGGTACGGCGGCACGAACTTCTGGTTGAGCCGCCGGCGCGACTATCGGACCAGGATCGGGGTTAAGAACTGCCCAATTTCGCAAACCGCACCGCCGCGCATCGCGCGGCTTAGTTAACGATTGCCCAGAAAGTTCCGGCAGAGTGGCAGTAACTTGCCGATTTTGCCCGGAGTCGGCACAAATTAGCGTCCTGTTCAGCCCGCAGGATTTATCGTCTCCGCAACCCGTCCTGTATTCGGCAAGCATCCTCATGTCACGATCGCCATTCGCGACCTACGTCGGCTTGACCATCGCATTGTTGGCCGCAGCGACGCTTTCCGCCAAAAGCGACGAAGTCGGCGTCGGCGAGGACGCGATCCTGTTCGGTCAGGCGGCCGCGCTCGAGGGCCCCTCCTCCGCGCTCGGACAGCGCATGCGGCAAGGCATCGTCGCGGCCTTCACCGAGATCAACGCCAAGGGCGGCGTCCACGGCCGCAAGCTCCAGCTCATCAGCCGCGATGACGGCTACGACCCCGATCGTTCGGTGACGCAGACGCTGCGCCTGATCGAGGACGACAAGGTGTTCGCGCTGATCGGCGCGGTCGGCACGCCGACCGCCATCGCCACAATTCCGATCACCAGCACCAGGAACATTCCCTTCATCGGCCCCTTCAGCGGCGCCGAATTTCTCCGCGACCTCGAGCTTCCCAACGTCGTCAACATCCGCGCGAGCTACGGTGCGGAGGCCGAAGCCTGGGTCAAGCACCTCACCGAGGATCGCCGCTTCACCCGCATCGGCATCTTCTACCAGGACGATTCCTTCGGCCGCGACGGTCTCCTCGGCGTCAAGCGGGCGCTTGCGAGGCGTGGCCTCGAACTCGCCGCCGAGGGCACTTTCGAGCGCAACACCCGCGCTGTCGCCGCGGCCTTTCGGGTGATCAAGCGCGCCGAGCCCGAAGCCGTCGTCATGGTCGGGACCTACGGCCCCTGCGCGGAATTCATCAAGCTCGCGCGCCGCAGCGGCTTCTCTCCGACCTTCGTCAACGTCTCCTTCGTCGGCGCCAACGCGCTCGCCGGGGAGCTTGGCCCGGACGGCGAAGGCGTCATCGTCTCGCAGGTCGTGCCTTTTCCCTGGGACCGCTCGCTCAAGCTCGTCGCCGACTACCAGAGGGCGCAGCAGGCGGTCGATCCGACGCTGACACCGGACTTCGTGTCGCTCGAAGGCTATATCTCCGGTCGCCTCGCGGCCGCGGCGCTGGAAAGGGCCGGACCGCAGCCGACGCGCGCGAGCCTATTGCGCACCATCAACGATATCGGCCGTTTCGACATCAGCGGCACCATCGTCACCGTCGGCCCGCGCATGATCGACGCGCCGCCGAAGGTGTTTTTGACGGTGATCCAGAAGGACGGATCGTTCAGGGCGGTGGATCGGCTGTAGGGCTTCGATAGCACATGCAAGTGCTGGAGGCCGTCATGCCCGCATTTGTCCAGGCTTGTCCCGGGCAATGACGATGTGGAAGTTTCAGTGCGCTTGGCGCCAGATCCGTCGCTTCACGGCCGCCGCGCCCAGCGATCGGCATTGACGGCGCCCTGAGGGACCTCGCCTTTGACGATGGCCTCGACTTGCCGCACGGTTTCCAGCGACTGGTATTCGATCGCCTGCGGCGTCAGCCCGCCGACATGCGGCGTGGCGATCACGTTGGACAGCTTCGCCAGCTCGGGCGTCGGCATCTGGTCGGGTGCGCGGCCGACATCCATCGCCGCGCCGGCAATGCGGCCCCCGCGCAACGCGCGCACCAGTGCGGCTTCGTCGACGAGATTGCCGCGCGAGAGATTGACGAAGACGGCATGCCTCTGCATGCGCGACAGCGCCGCTTCGCCGATCAGGTTCTCGGTCTGCTCGTTGGCGACGGCGAGGCAGACGACGTAATCCGATGCGGCGAGCAGCTCGTCGAGACCGACCTGGCGGATGGCGCTGTCGCTGACGGTCGCGAAGGGATCGGTGACCAGCACCTCCATGCGCAGCACCTTTGCCACTTCGGCAAGATAGCGCCCGATGCTGCCATAGCCGATGATGCCGATTCGGCTGCCGGCGAGCTGGCGGCCCATCCGCGCCTCCGCCTTGCGACCGGCCTGATAGTCGGCGGTGGTCCGCGAGACCCCGCGGGAGAGATCGACCATGAAGCCGAGCGCGAGCTCGGCCACCGCCTGCACGAAGCCGGGTCCGGCGCGGGTCACGAGCACGCCGGCCTCCGAGGCCGCTTCCACGTTGACGTTGCGAATGTCGACGGCGCAGCGGACGAAGGCCCGCAGCTGCGGCAATTGCGCGAAGATCTCGCCGCGGCCCTCGGTCATGCGATCGGCGACGATGATGTCTGCGTCTTTGGCGGCGCGTACGAGGCCGGCTGCGTCCAGCGGGTCATCGCCCTCGTGCAGGATCACCTCGACGGCCGCGCGCAGGCCGTTCAGGCTGCGATCGCCATAGTAATTGCGCCGCATCTCCGGCGTGTGAGCCAGCAGGACCTTCACGGCGGCACTCCTTCAGTAGCCGAAAGCCCGCGGCAGCGCGGTCGAGAGCCACGGCACGAAGGCGATGACGAGCAGGCAGAGGAACAAGAGACCGAGATAGCCCATGATCGGCTTCACGGTCTGCTCGATCGGCACGTTGCCGATCAGGCAGGCGCCGTAGAGGCCAAGTCCCAGCGGCGGCGCGAACAGGCCGATGCCCATGGCGATGACCAGCACGACGCCAAAATGCAGGGGATCGACGCCGAGCTGCACGGCGACCGGCAGCAGAAGCGGCCCGAAGATGATCAGGGCGGCCGCGCCTTCCAGCACCGAGCCCATCACGATCAGCACTGCGATCGCCAAGAGGATGAACAGCCAGACGCCCGAGGTCTTGGACAGGCCAAGCATGAAGTCGCCGACCGCATGCGGCACCTGCTGCAAGGTCAGCGTGAACGCCAGCGACTGCGCGGCGGCGACAATGAACAGCACGAGGCCTGCACGCGTCGCCGCCTGCACGAAACTGTGCGCGGCCGATTTGAAGCCGAGCTCGCGGAACACCACGCTACCGACGACGAGCGCATAGGCCACCGCGAAGGCGGAGATCTCGGTCGCGGTGGCAAAGCCGCTCTTGAAGCCGAAGAAGATCATGAAGATCAGGCCGAACGAGGCGATCGCGCCGCTCCACAGGCCCGACACCGGCATCTGCGGCTCGACCTCCTCGATCCGCGCCGGCCGCTTGCCGAAGATGATGGACACCGCGATCAGCACCAGCGCCATCAGCGCCGACGGCAGGAGACCCGCGACGAACAGGCCGCCGATCGACAGGTTCGCCACGAAGCCGAGGATGATCAGGTTGATGCAGGGCGGGATGGTCTCCGCCATCACTGCGGAGGCTGCGAGCAGCGCCACCGCGCCGCCCGGATTCTGCTTCGAGCGTCGCGCGGCCGGGATCAGCACCGAGCCGACCGCGGCGACATCGGCCATCTTCGAGCCCGAGATGCCGGAGAACAGCACCATGGACGCGACCATCACGACATTCAACCCGCCGCGCATGCGGCCCACGGCGCGCTGCAACAGCTCGATCAGCCGCACCGACATGCCGTTGGCTTCCATGAGGTAGCCGACCAGGATGAAGAAGGGGATGGCCAGCAGCACGAAGTTGTCGATGCCGCGTGCCATCTGCTGGGCGAAGATGACGCCGGGCAGCGCGCCCTCGACCCAGATGAAGATCAGCGCGGCGAGCGCCAACGCAAATCCGATCGGCAGGCCGCCGAACAAGGTCGCGAAGAAGCCGATCAGCATCAGCATGCCCGCCGACGGCACCGACGACGGCGACAGATAATCCCAGGCGAGATAGAGGCCGGTCACGGCGATGATGGCAACGAGGCCCCTGACGATCTCGGGGAGCGGCCTCGCGCAGAGATGATCGACCGCGAACACCGTGATGAACAGAGCGCCGATGCCCATCGGATAGAAGGTCAGCTCCAGCGGCAGGCCGGAGCCGGTGGTCTGCCCCGACGTCAGCGAGCCCAGCTTGATGGCGTTGTAGGCGACGTAGCCGGAGATCACCACGATCAGCAGCGCGCTGGCGGCATCGACCAGCGTACGCAGCCGCACCGGCAAGAGATCGCGGAAGAACGACACACCGACATTCTCGCCGCGCGCGAGCGCGCTCGCCGCGCCGAAGAAGGCCGAGCCGACCATCAGTCCGCGAGCAACGTCGTCGGACCATTCGACCGGCGCGTTGAAGAAGAAGCGCAGCAGCACGGAGGCGCACACCACCACGAGGTCGGCGGCCAGCAGAATGGCCGCGATCGCATCGCTGAGCCGAAGCAGCAGGACGATGCTGCCGTGGCGGCCGCCCGAGAGGGGCACGGCGGCTGTCATCGTCATGTCAGGCTTGCGTCGCGCGGATGATGTCGATGACGGCCTTGGAGCCGGGCCGCGCCTTGATGAAGTTCTCGGTCTGCGGCTCCACGCGCTTCTTGAACGCCTCGCGGTCGCATTCGGCGACCGTCACGCCCTTCTCGGTCAACGCCGCAAGCGCCTCCTTCTCGACCGCGAGTCCATGGGCACGGGTATCGGCCGCGGCCTTCTTGGCAGCATCGAGGAAACCCTCGCGCAGCTTCGGATCCATGCGGCTGTAGGTCATGTCGCTGAAATAGATCGCGAGCGGCGAGAAATTGTGCTGCGTTAGCGCATAGGATTTCGCGGTCTCGAAAAACTTGCTGGCAAGAATCGTCGGCGGGTCGTGCTCGAGCCCATCGAGCACGCCGGCCTGCAAGGCCGTGTAAATCTCGCCGAAGGCGAGCGGCGTCGCGGCCGCGCCCATCAGGCGCAGGCATTCGGTGATGACGGGATTTGGCAGGGTACGAATCTTGAGGCCGGCAAGATCCTCCGGCGTCTTCACCGGCTTCTTCGCCAGCACGCTGCGAGAGCCGAAATTATAGGCCCAGGCGATGATGCGGATGTTGCCGCCCTTGAGCAGCGCATCCTCGATCGGCTTGGCGGCCCCGGCATCGAACGCCTTGGTCTGCTGCGGGAAGCTCGAGAACAGGAAGCCGAGATCGAAGGTGCCGACCAGCGGCACCAAGTTGGCCGAGATCGATGAGCCCGACACCATGAGATCGATCACGCCGAGCTTCACCGAATTGATGACGTCGATTTCCTGGCCGAGCTGGTTGTCGGGGAAGAAGGCGACCTCGACCTGCTCGCCGAGCCCGTTCGCCTTCAGGCTCTTGACCAGATTGTCGTAATAGACGCGGCCATTGGCAAATTTCGGATCGTTCGGCAGCGAGGAGGAACATTTCAGCTTCAGCGTCGCAGCTTCGGCGCGGCCGATGATGGCGGGGGAGAGCCCGAGACCGGCGCCAACCGCCGCCGATGACTTGATGAACGCGCGACGGTTCACGGGCACGATGGTCATGGTGCGGTCTCTCCCACATTGTTTTTTGTTCGCCGCGGTCGTTGCCACAGCCTGTTGCACGGACTGTATGGCCAAAGCGACGGCACAGGCAAGCATGGCGGCCGGCCGCCACAGAGTGGCGCGTGGCGACGATCAGCAGCGCGGGCGCACGCCGAAACGTCAGAATTTTCCGGAATTATTGTTGCGGATCGGCTTGCGGCCCGATGCGCGAGCAGCACGCTGCCGCGCAGAGCCGGGATCAATCCAATTGGAGCATGGATCAATGCGCAATTCACATGGATTGCCTCGGAACAATGTCGCGCCTTTGGCAGACCACTGCCCCATTTTGCCGCTGCTTCTGCGTGATCCAGCGCACAGACGGCCTCATGGCGCAGACGTAGAAAAAGTGACATCATCGCGCGCATTGCCGATGGAGGTGACACCATGCGCCGTCCAGCCTTTTCCAATCTTCTGCTTGCATCCGGTCTTCTTGCGCTCGCGCAATTGATGACGCCGACCGGCGCCGCCGCCGAAACGCGGCTTGCGCTGGTGATCGGCCAATCCGCCTATCGCGCCGTGCCGGAGCTGCCCAACGCCGCCAACGACGCCAAAGGCATGACGGAGCTGCTCGGCAATGCCGGCTTCACCGTCACCACCGCGGCCAACCTTTCGCAGAACGAGATGCGCGCGGCGATCTCGGATTTCGCCGGCAAGGTCGGCGCCAGCGGCAGCGATACCGTCGCGCTGGTGTTCTATGCCGGCCATGGCCTGCAGATCGACGGAGAGAATTATCTGGTACCGGTTGATCTCGACCCCAAGCGTGAGGCCGACATTCCGCTCCAGGGCGTGCGGCTGAACGACCTGCTCAACACGCTCGGCGCGCTGCCGACGCGGGCGCGCATCTTCATGCTCGATGCCTGCCGCAACAATCCGTTCCCCGCGCTCAGCGGCGCCGGCCACGGACTTGCAATCGTCGACACCAAGGCCGGCGCGCCCGGCTCCTTCATCTCCTATTCGACCTCGCCCGGCGCCGAAGCCGAGGACGGCAACGGCATCGACAGCCCCTACACCGCGGCTGCGCTGACCATCGCCAAGCAGCCCAATCTGCCGATCGAGGAGGTCTTCAAGCGCATCCGCGTCGCCGTGGCGCAATCGACCGACGGCCGGCAGATCCCCTGGGAGAGCTCGTCGCTGACCACGGACTTCAGGTTCTTCGGCGAGAGCAGCGTCCAGACGTCCGCCCTTCCAGGCGCAGCTTCAATGGCGCTTGCGAGTGCCACGCGCAGCCTCGAGGACTGGCGCAAGGAATTGCAGGGCAAGCCGGCCCCGGTCGCCTATGAACTCGTGATCACCGAGGACACGGTGCCCGCCTATCAGGCCTATATCGAACTCTACGCACAGGACGCCCGCACGCCGCGCCTGCGCACCGTGCTGGAGCGCCGGCGGCAGATGCTGGCCTGGGAGCGCGCGACCGCGATCAACACACGCGCCTCGTTCGAGGCTTATCTGCAGAACTGGGACAACAGCGATCTCGCGGCAACCGCGCGCCGGCTGCTGCTCCGCGTCCAGAACCGCAACTACGCCTTGCCCGTGGCCGCCGCGGCGACGCCCGTCGCGGTCGCGATGGCGCCGACCTGCCCGTGCTCGACGCCGGCAACGCCGGTCAATCCGACCGTCGCGCCCGCCATCAAGAAGCGCGTCGACGAGACCCCGCCGAAGCGCAAGGTGGTCGAGACGCCGCCGAAGCCGCGCCGCCCGCCCCCGCCCGACGAAGTGGTTGTCTACGAGCGTGCCCCGCCGCCGCCCCCGCCCGCAGCCGTGGGTGTCGGCATCGGGATCGGAATCGGCATGGGCCGCGGCGGCTACGGGGGTGGCTATGGCGGCCCGGCACGCGGCGACTACCGCAGGTATTGAGCCATTCCGGCATGAACTCGCACCGGCCCGCGCCCATCGCGCGGGCCGTATCTATTGCGACAGCGCCGGGCAATCGCGCTGAACGGCTTCGCGCATCCAGCCGGCCTGGATCGCGCAGAACAGCAACTGCGCCGTCTGAGATCGTCGAACATCTTCATCGCGATCTCCATGGGTCGGTGCGGCTGGCGCTGTGCGCTACGCCTCCGGCACGATCTTGCCGGGGTTGAAGATGTTGAGCGGATCGAGCGCCTTCTTCAATGCCCGCATCGCATCGAGCGCCTCGGGGCCGAGCTCGGCCTTGAGATATTTCTGCTTGCCCTGGCCGATGCCGTGCTCGCCGGTGCAGGTGCCGTCCATCGCCTGCGCGCGCTCGACCAGCCGATGCATGAACTCCTCGCCCCGCGCCATCTCCTCGGCATCGTTGGTATCGCAGACCAGCGAGCAGTGGAAATTGCCGTCGCCGACATGGCCGACGATCGGCGACAGCAAATTGAGGCGCTTGAGATCCTCCTCGGTCTCGCTGACGCAGTCGGCGAGCCGCGAGATCGGCACGCAGACGTCGGTCGCGACCACGCCGATGCTGTCGCCGGGCCGCAGCGCCTTCACCGACCAATAGGCGTCGTGCCGCGCCTGCCAGAGCTTGGTGCGGTCTTCGGGCTTGGTGGTCCAGGAGAAATCGCCGCCGCCGCACTCCCTTGCGATCTCGCCGAACGCCTTGGACTGCTCGCCGACCTCGATCTCGCTACCGTGGAATTCCATCAGCAGCAGCGGCGTCTCCGGCAGCGTCAGCTTGGAATAGGCATTGCAGGCCTTGACCTGCGCGGCATTGAGCAGCTCGATGCGCGCGACGGGAATGCCGGTCTGGATCGCCAGGATCACGGCCTGGCAGGCCCCGTGCACGGTCTCGAACGACACCGCGCCCGCCGCGATCGTCTCGGGGATGCCGCGCAGGCGAATGGTCAGTTCCGAGATGATGCCGAGCGTGCCTTCGGCGCCGACGAACAGATGCGTCAGGTCATAGCCCGCGGAGGACTTCTTCGCGCGGGTGCCGGTCGTGATGATCTCGCCGTCGCCGCGCACTACTTTCAGCGCCAGCACGCTGTCGCGCATGGTGCCGTAGCGCACCGCATTGGTGCCGGAGGCGCGGGTCGAGGCCATGCCCCCGAGCGAAGCATCCGCGCCGGGATCGATCGGGAAGAACAGGCCCTGGTCGCGCAGATGCTCGTTCAGCGCCTTGCGCGTGACGCCGGGCTGGATCACGCAGTCGAGGTCCTCGGCATGCACCGCCAGCACCTTGTTCATGTCGCGCAGGTCGATCGAGATGCCGCCCGCGGGCGCGTTGACCTGGCCCTCGAGCGAGGTGCCGGTGCCGAAGGCAATGACCGGCACGCGATTTTTCGCGCAGATCCGCACCACGTCCTGGATGTCGGCGGTCTCCTGCGCCATCACCACGCCGTCCGGCGGCTGGTTGGCGATCCATGTGGTGGTATGGCCATGCTGCTCGCGCACGGCCTGCGAGGTGATGAGGCGGTTGCCGAAGCGTGCGGCAAGCTGCTCCAGCGTGCTCGCGAGGGCTTTCGGCTCCGGCCGCGGCGGATTATTGGTGATGGTCGTACCCACGGAATTCCTCCCGAAAGAAGAACCGTGGCAAAGGACATAAAACCGGTCAAGTCAAGCGACCGGACGCATAGCTGGAAGGAAACATGCCGGAGACTGCCGCCTCAAGGCCCGAAGCCGCGCCGTTCCGCGCCTCGATCATGCAGATCGAGCCGCAATGGATCGACTATAACGGCCATCTCAACATGGCCTATTACAACGTGATGTTCGACCGCGCGATCGACCAGCTGTGGCTGGAGCTCGGGATCGGGCCGACCTACATGAAGGAGCGCGGCGGCTCGACCTTTACCGCCGAATGCCACGTGCGCTATTTGCGCGAGATCCACCTCGGCGATCCCGTGCAGATCTTCGTCTGGCTGCTGGAGGCCGACGACAAGCGGCTGCACACGTTCGAGGAGATGCGGCACGCGACCGAGGGCTGGCTGTCGGCCACGTCCGAGAACATGTCGCTGCACATGGACATGAATGCACGGCGCGTCGCGTCGTTTCCGCCAGACATCCGCGAACGTATCGCCGGGATCACAAAGGCCCACGGCGCGGTGCCGCGGCCTGAGGGCATCGGCCGGAGCGTGGCGATGCCCGCGAAGCGGTAGTTTCAAAGCGCTGCCGCAGCGTTATAGCCGCGGTCTGAGCGCGCGCCTCGTCCTTCGAGACCGCTGCCGCACACTCTGCCCTCATCCTGAGGGCCCGCCGAAGGCGGGCGTCTCGAAGAATGCGCCGCGAGGATAGCGCTATATCCTGTTGCGGCCGCGCGCGAGGCCGACCACGGCCGAGACCAGGAACAGGACAACTGCGATGAAGAAGATGATCTTGGCGATCTCGATCGAAGCGCCGGCGATACCGCCGAAGCCCAGGATGCCGGCGATCAGTGCGATAACCAGAAACGTCACAACCCAGCCTAGCATGGTCAAACCCTCGTCTTGATGTTGTCTGCGTCGACGCGGCTGGCCGCGCCACCTGTCCTGACAATCTCGACGCGGGAACGATGGTTCCGGCCCATGCGGGGGCGAAATTCGCGGCCGGCGCTGGAACAAATCGGCCTGCCGCGCACGTGGAAAACCTGTCCCCGGCGCCCCATATAGGCACCAATCCCTGTTAAGAAGGCTCCCTTCCGTCACCCCGCGGTGCCATCGTGGGGCCAATGATTCGCATGACAGAGCCGAGCAAGATCACGTCCCAGAATGTCCCCGACCACCAGCCCGCAGCCGGCGGCATCGCCGCGCGTGCGCGCGCCTCGGTGGGCCCGAAATACCTCTCCGGGCTCAATCCTGAGCAGCGTGAGGCCGTGGAGACGCTGGACGGCCCGGTTCTCGTGCTGGCCGGCGCCGGCACCGGCAAGACGCGCGTCCTGACCACGCGCATCGCCCACATCCTGAGCCAGGGCCGCGCCCGCCCCGCCGAGATCCTGTCGGTGACCTTCACCAACAAGGCCGCGCGCGAGATGAAGCACCGGCTCGGCCAGATGCTCGGCCATGCCGTCGAGGGCATGCCGTGGCTCGGCACCTTCCACTCCATCGGCGGCCGCATCCTGCGTTTCCATGCCGAGCTGGCGCAGCTCAAGTCGAACTTCACCGTGCTCGACGTGGACGACCAGGTCCGGCTGCTCAAGCAGCTGCTGCAGGCCGAGAACATCGACGACAAGCGCTGGCCGGCACGGATGCTGGCCGGCCTGATCGACGGCTGGAAGAACCGCGGCCTGATGCCGTCGCAGGTGCCCTCGGGCGAGGCCGCCGTCTTCGCCAATGGCAAGGGCGGCAAGCTCTATGCGAGCTACCAGGAGCGGCTGAAGATCCTGAACGCGGCCGATTTCGGCGACCTCCTGCTGGAGAACATCCGGATCTTCCGCGAGCACCCTGACATCCTCAGGCAGTATCAGCAGCGCTTCAAATACATCCTGGTCGACGAGTACCAGGACACCAACGTCGCGCAATATCTTTGGCTGCGGCTGCTGTCGCAGGCGCCTTCGCAGCCAGCGCTGCCAGTCGCGGCTGCTCCGGACGCGATCGATGACCCCAGCACGGACGCGGCCATAGCGGCACAAGCATTGGCGCCAGCCGCTGCGAGGCTGAAAAACATCTGCTGCGTCGGCGACGACGACCAGTCGATCTATGGCTGGCGCGGCGCCGAGGTCGACAACATCCTGCGCTTCGACCACGACTTCCCCGGCGCCAAGGTCATTCGCCTGGAGCGCAACTATCGCTCGACCGGCCACATCCTCGCCGCCGCCTCGCATCTGATCGCGCACAACGAAGGCCGGCTCGGCAAGACGCTGCGCACCGAGGATCAGGACGGCGAGAAGGTCACGGTGACGGGCTCCTGGGATTCCGAAGAGGAAGCCCGCGGGATCGGCGAGGAGATCGAGCAGCTGCAGCGCCAGGGCGAGAAGCTCAACGAAATCGCGATCCTGGTGCGCGCTTCCTACCAGATGCGCGAATTCGAAGACCGCTTTGTCACGCTCGGCCTGCCCTATCGCGTCATCGGCGGCCCGCGCTTCTACGAGCGCGCGGAAATCCGCGACGCGCTGGCGTATCTGCGCGTCATCAATTCGCCGGCCGACGACCTCGCCTTCGAGCGCATCGTCAATACGCCGAAGCGCGGCCTTGGCGATGCCACCGTGCAGATGCTGCACGACCATGCCCGCAAGCGCCGCATTCCCTTGTTCGAAGCAGCGCGCGCGGTGGTCGAGACCGACGAGCTGAAACCGAAGGCGCGCGGAAGCTTGCGCGACCTCGTCGCCCAGTTCGACCGCTGGCGCGCCCAGCGCGAAGTCACCGCGCACACCGACCTCGCCCAGATCGTGCTCGACGAGAGCGGCTATACCGAGATGTGGCAGAAGGACCGCTCGGCGGACGCGGCGGGCCGGCTGGAGAACCTGAAAGAGCTCGTGCGCTCGATGGAGGAGTTCGAGAACCTGCAAGGTTTCCTGGAGCACATCTCGCTGGTGATGGACCGTGAGGGCGGCGCCGAGGACGACGCGGTGTCGCTGATGACGCTGCATTCGGCCAAGGGCCTCGAATTCGACAACGTATTCCTGCCGGGTTGGGAGGAAGGCTTGTTCCCGAGCCAGCGCACGCTGGACGAACAGGGCCGCGCCGGCCTCGAGGAGGAGCGCAGGCTCGGCCATGTCGGCCTCACCCGCGCCCGCCGCCGCGCAAAGATCTACTTCGCGACCAACCGGCGCATCCACGGCACCTGGTCGACCACGATCCCGTCGCGCTTCCTCGACGAATTGCCGGCGGCCAATGTCGAGATCACGGAATCCAAGGGCGGCTCGGCCTGGGGCGGCACCGGCGGCTACGGCGCCTCGCGCTTCGACGACATGGAGGCGTTCGGCTCCAGCTATTCGACGCCGGGCTGGCAGCGCGCCCAAGCCAACCGCAACCGCGGCGGCGGCCGCAATGGCGGCGGCCGAAGCGGCGGCTTCGAGGAAGAGGCCGCGACGTTCTCATCCTCCTCATCGGCCGGCCCCGATTTCGGCAGCTTCTCCTCGCGCCGCCGCGGTCCCCTGACCATCGAGGGCGAGCTGGTCGCCAAGTCGACCGGCACCACCTCGGAATTCTCGCTGTCCGACCGCGTCTTCCACCAGAAATTCGGCTACGGCCGCGTCACCAAGATCGACGGCAACAAGCTCACCATCGCCTTCGACAAGGCCGGCGAGAAGAAGGTCGTGGACAGTTTCGTGCAAAGGGCGTGAACAGCCTTTCCGCTCAGCGGTTCAGGATGATCGCGCCCTGATCGTAGATTTGCTGATCGACGTGCCCGGCGCCAGGCGCGATTTCGAGCTTCCAGCCCAGCGTTCCGCCAAGGCGCCCGGCCAACTCCTTGCAGTGCTCGAAATGCCAGAGACCACGCGCAAGACGGTGAGGCCCTTGGGCCATCGCCTCGTCCCAGCGCGGTAGATCGGGGGCGTCCGGATCGTTGTCGGCATCGCCCAGCAGGATGACAAGCGGGCGCGCCAGATATCTGCGCAGATGACCTTCGTCGAGGCCGATCCCTCCCATGCCATCCGGATAGTCCTTGGTGAGATTCGGCAGCATGTAGCATCCGCAATTGGCGGCAACGGCGAGATCGACGGACGCGGCCTCGTTGAGCGCGAGATAGCGCAGGACAAACTGGGCACCCGCGGAGTTACCGAACAGGCCGAAGCTGTCTCGGCTCGACCCGATCGCATGCCGAACATGATGAAATAGCCGGTCGATCACCCCGAAATTCCAATGATCGCGCGGCAGAACCGAGTTGTCGGGCGGCGGCAGCCGCACGCCCCCGAAATTGTAGGCGTGGACACCCGGGAACTGATCCGGATCGAACTCCGGAACCAGCACGATCTGCCCATTGCGTTCGGCCTGAGGTGCGAGCAGATCGCGAAACTCCGCGGCAGCGCGATCGACGCCGTGCATCGCCATGATGATGCGCGTGTGCCGATGACTCGATCCGGGGCAGAACGAGAAGACCCGCATCGATCGTGGCGACGGGACCGCGCCATCATCGTGAAACACGAACGAGCCGGCGCCTTCCGCCAGAGTGAATCTCCTCAATTGCCTGCCTCCCCGGATCAGGTATTCATAATCGACCCAAACCCAGCCGGACAACCTTCGAGGCCACCAATCCTGCCATGGCTCAGTACGTTGCCATCATCGAGGACGCCGATCCGGACGCTGTCAGCCTGTGGTTTCCCGACCTGCCCGGCTGCATTTCCGGCGGTGACGATCTCGACGAGGCGCTGGAGAATGCGCCCGAGGCGCTCGCATTCTTTGCGCAGGAGCTGGCCGCGGACGGCCGCCAGCTTCCCCCGCCGCGGACGTTGGACGAGCTCAAGGCCGATCCCGATTTTGCCGACGATCTCGGGAAACACACGGCTGTCCTGATCGAATGGCCGCCCCTCGATGCCTCGGAGTGAGGACTGTTCGCCGCACTCGCCGGACTCTCGACAGTTCTCCCCCGAACGCCCCTTGACCATCGCGAACTTCCCCGTATCAGATAAACCCATGTTCCGGGGCTCCATCACATTGATCGTGCTTGCATTGGGGATGCCGTCGCTTGCGGCGGCGGAGACCATGAGCTTTGGCGATTCGATCGGAAAGCTGGCGGCAAGCTGCGGCGCGGAAATCGTCGCCAATTGCCGCGGCGTCAATCCGGATTCGAACCGGCTGAAGGAGTGCCTGTCGCGCAACCGCGACGTGCTGTCCCCACAATGCGCGAGCGACTATTTCGGTGTGTTCGACGCCATCCAGAAGCGCGTCGCCGCGCGCGTCACGGTGGCGAACGCGTGCCAGCGCGAGATCGTCAAGGTCTGCGGCGGCTCGACCAAGGAGACCAGCAAGTCGGTCCCCTGCCTGGTCTCGACGCCCAAGGGCATCAGCAACAACTGCCTGAAGGCCGTCGACGACGCGGGGTATCGCTGATGCGCGCGGAGGGGCTCTTCACCGCCGGAACGGTCGTTGCGCTGGGGCTCGCTTTGCTCGCGGGCACTGCCGGCGCGCAAACGGCAGCGCCGACCCGCGACGACATCGTCGGCAAGCTGAACCATTTCGAAGAGGCCGCCGAGGTCGATCTGCCCGCGCTGAAGCAGCAGGTGATGGAGCGCGCCAAGACCAGGATCAAGAACGATCCAGGACCCGTGAACCGGCCGCTGATCGCGCCTGACCTCGCCAAGCTGCCGGCCTTCAATGCGCAGATCCAGTTCGACGCCGACACGCCGATCATCCAGCCGGCGTCCTACCAGACCGTCGGCCGGATCGCCGATGCGCTGGTGCATGCCTCGCTGCTGCCCTACACGTTCCTGATCGTCGGCCACGTCGAATCCAATTCGAAGACGCGCGAGGCCAATGCGATCCTGAGCCAGCGGCGGGCAGACGCGATCCGCGACGTGCTGGTGAACACGTTCAAGATTTCGACCAAGCGGCTGCATCCGATCGGCCTCGGCGAGGAGCAATTTCTCGACCGGGCGAAGCCGACCTCGGCCGTCAACGGGCAGCTGCAGATCCTGACCTATGCCAAGCTGCCGGAGGAGCCGCGTCCGGCTGCAGCCCCTGCGCCTGCGGCGAAAAAACCCGCCAAGAAGCGTTGAACGAACGCGGTTCCGCGGCGAGCGGAACCCTTTGAAGCGCTGGCGTTTTGCAGCCTGTCCCGGGGCGCATCAGCACGGCTTGGCGCGACAAAAGCGCCGGTTTGTGCACCGTCCTATCAGGTGCTATAGCCTCTCTTCGCCCTTCCCCGAACCCGTGCCGCATGAGACCGAAATGGGTGGCTTTTTCCAGCGCCAACTTGCCGTTTACGTTGAGTACCATCGCGATCCCCGGAACACGGCGATGCATGTGGTCGGCATTTTGTTGCTGTTCACCGGCGCCGTGCTGCCGCTGACGCTGGTCAAGCTTCCGCTGCTCGGTTTCAACGTCAGCCTGGCCGTGATCCTGGCCTTGCCGGTATTGGTCTATTGGCTGCTGCTCGACATGGCGCTCGGGCTCGGCATTCTGGCCGTCTCCGTCGTGCTATTTTCGGTTGCGACGACGACCGCAGCGCAAGTCAGCACTGCGGCCATGTGGGCGATTTTCGCCACGCTGGTGGTGCTCGGCCTCGCCGCGCAGACCATCGGCCACAAGGTTTTCGAGGGCCGCGAGGCCTCCTTGTTCACTTTTCCTTCGCATCTTTTGCTTGGACCGATGTTCGTGATGGCAAAATTGTTCATTGCCTTGGGCTTCCGTCGCGACCTTGCCGCGATTCTGGCGCCTCTTCCGGCCAATTCCCTTTCGACCCGATAACTCCAAAAGCGAAACAGCAACCTTCTGCATGGCTCTCGTCCTGGTTACCGGTGGCAGTGGCTTCATCGGACATCATCTCGTCGAAGCGCTCCGCGCCCGCGGGCAGCGAGTTCGTGTTCTCGATGTCCGGGTGCCGGCCGCAGCGAATGCCGACGTTGAACACGTCCACGGCTCGGTGCTGGACGGCGCCGCGGTCGATGCTGCGATCGCCGGTGTCGATCAGGTCTATCACCTCGCCGGCCTACCCGGCATGTGGGTCGCCAACAAGCAGGACTTTCACGACGTGAATTGCCGCGGCACCGAGATCGTGCTCGCGGCTGCCATGAAGCGCGGTGTCTCGCGCTTCCTGCACTGCTCGACCGAATCGATCCTGTTCCCCTATTCCGACCTCAAAGGCGTTCCCGCCGAAGAGGCGCTGCAACCGGCCGATGTGATGCCCGGCGCCTATACGCGATCGAAGTCGCTCGCCGAGCATCATGCCGCAAAGGCAGCGGCCGCGGGCTTCCCGCTCGTGATCGGCACGCCGACCATGCCCATCGGCGCTGCCGACCACAATCTGACGCCGCCGACCGCGATGCTGTGGTACTTCCTCCAGAAGAAGGTGCAGCCGCATCTCAACTTCCTGGTCAACCTGGTCGACGTCCGCGACGTCGCCATGGGCCTCGTGCTTACCATGGAACGCGGCCGCCTCGGCCAGCGCTACATTCTCGGCGGCGATTGCGTTCCGCTCGGTCGCATCCTGCGGATGATGTCGGCGATGAGCGGCCGCCGGCAGTTTCCGGTCGTCGTGCCCGGCAAGATCGCCGAGCTCTCCGCGATCATGCTCGAATACATCGCCGATCACGTCACGCGCCGGCCGCCCAACGGTACCGCCGAGGGCGTGCGCATCGCGCTCGCCGCGAGCGACCTCTCGATCAGCAAGGCGCGCACCGAGCTCGGCTATTCGCCGCGTCCGATCGAGCCGGTCTTGCGCGAAACCATCACCCATCTGCTCGCCCGCAACGGCCAGCAGCCCTCCGGCGCCATCAAGCATCACGCGCTCTCCTCGCGCGCGAGCTGATCGCTCCGCCCAACGCAAAGAACCTTCATGTCCTTCGATTTCAGCAAGCTTCTCTCTGTCGCCTGGGGTGGGTGGACCACGACTTGGCCGACCGAACTTCTGGCTCTGCTTTGGCTTGCCTTTCTCGCCAGCTGGGTCGGCGCCTCGTTCTGGCAGGGGCGGACCAAGAAGCAGGTCATGACGCTGGAGTCGCAGCGCTATCGGCTGCCGATCCTGGTCGGCGGCATCCTGTACACGCCGTGGGTTGCGGAGATCATGGGCTGGAAGCCGCTCTGGGTACTCGACAACACAGGCATCGCCGTCGCAGCGGTCCTCTCGGCCGCTGGCATTGCCTTCGCCTGGTGGGGCCGGCTGCATCTCGGGAAATTCTGGTCCAACACCATCACCCACAAGGAAGACCACCGCGTCATCGACACTGGTCCCTACGGCATCGTGCGCCACCCCATCTACACGGGGCTGATCTTCGGCATGCTGGTGACCGGCGTTGCGATCGGCTTGGTGACGACGATCCTCGGCGCCATCCTGATCTCGCTCGGCATGTGGCAGAAGGGCCGGATGGAAGAGGTGTTCCTCTCCAAGGAGCTCGGCGAGGACGCCTACGGCGCCTATTGCCGCCGCGTTCCGATGATCATTCCGTTCCTGTCGCCACGCTGAAGGCTCACTCTCGTGCCCCCGGACGCGCTGCAACGCCCTTAGCGTTGCGGCGCAGAGCCGGTACACAATAGATAGCGAGACATCAGATAGCGAGGCATCGCATGGCGGTGAAATGGGCCCCGGCTCTGCAGCGCACCGCGAGGACGCGCTGCGCTGCGTCCGGGGCACGAGCGCACGATCCGACGCGCTGAGGAACCGGTCCTCCCCACACCCGTTACCCTCTCGACACCTGCTACCAGCCGCAGAGCATCGAGCCATGTCGGACGCCTACGATTATTTCCGCGCGCACGCGATTGCCGCGCTCCGCAAGGCGCGGGCGCTGCCGCCCGGGCGGACCAAGCAGAAGCAGCGCACGGTCGCGCGGGTGTATCATCTCTTGTCGAGGGAAGCCGCGCTGGCGCCGAATATCCAGCACCTGGATGACTTTCGCGCGGCACGGCGGCTGGAGCGGCAGATCGGCCGCTGATCTCCGGCGCAAACGCCGCGCCCGTCCCATGCAAATTCGATCGGCTGCCATTCCATGGGAATTGACCCCGGTGGTGCGCTGCACAGGTTGACGTATGCCCCATCAGCCAGTTGGATGCGCGCGCACACAGGGGCTTCTCATGACGTTTTCCAGCATCTTCGCGCAGTTCGTCGCGTTCATCGGCGGCATCGCGCTGCAATGGCGAAAATTGTCGGGCACGGAGCCCACACCTGCCTGGGGCGAGAAGCCGGCCATTCCCGAGGCGAAGCCGCAAGGCGCGATCCCGACCTTGAAGATGCCGACCGCACGCGGCTGGCGCGAGGGCCAGAAGCCGACGGTCGCGCCCGGGCTCAAGGTCAATGCGTTCGCGACCGGCCTCGACCACCCGCGCTGGATCGAGGTGCTGCCCAATGGCGACGTGCTGATCGCGGAAGCAACGCAGATCGCAGGCCCCCCGCGCAGCATGTTTCACTATGCGATGCAGGCGACGATGCGGCGTGCCGCGGCGCTCGGCGTATCCGCCAACCGCATCACGTTGCTGCGCGACAAGGACGGTGACGGCGTCGCCGAAGTTCGCGGCGCCTTCATGGAGAACCTCAGCCAGCCCTTCGGCATGGCGCTGGTCGGCGGCACCTTCTATGTCGGCAACACCGACGGCGTGATGGCGTTTCCCTACCCCGCGAACGCCGACCGCATCACCGCCCCGGGCAAGCGGCTCACGACGTTCAAGCCGGGCGGACACTGGACGCGCAGTCTTCTGGCAAGCCCCGACGGCAAGAAGCTCTATGCCGGCGTCGGCTCGCTCAGCAACATCGCCGAGATGGGCATGGAGGTCGAGGAAGGCCGCGCCGCGGTCTACGAGCTCGACCTCGTCGCCGGCACGCATCGCGTTTTTGCGGCCGGCCTGCGCAACCCGGTCGGCCTTGCCTGGGAGCCGACGACGGGCGCGCTCTGGACCGTCGTCAACGAGCGCGACGGCCTCGGCGACGAGACCCCGCCCGATTATCTCACTTCGGTGCGCGACGGCGGCTTCTATGGCTGGCCCTATTGCTATTGGGGCAAGACGGTGGACGACCGCGTGCCGCAGGATCCGGCGATGGTCGCCAAGGCGATTCAACCGGACTACGCGCTCGGCGGCCACACGGCTTCGCTCGGCCTGTGCTGGATGCCCGCAGGTACCCTGCCCGGCTTCGGAGACGGCATGGTGATTGGCCAGCACGGCTCTTGGAATCGCAGCAAGCTGTCCGGCTACAAGGTCGTGTTCATCCCGTTCGAGAACGGCCGGCCGTCCGGTCCGGCGCGCGACATCCTGTCGGGCTTCCTCGCGCCGGACGAGAAGGAGTCCTATGGCCGCCCGGTCGGCGTCGCGATCGGCCCGGACAAATCGCTGCTGATGGCCGACGACGTCGGCAACGTGATCTGGCGCGTGACAGGCGCTTGAGACTCACGTCCCGACGCAGAGCGTGGCGCGCTGCTTGCGCAGCAGCGCGATCACCGAGAGCGCCGTGATCAGCCCCGTCTTGGGATTATCGGACGGGATGTTCTCGATCGACATCGAAAACCGTGCCGAATCCGCCTCGACCTCGATGCGGTGAACGTTACGCGTCACGGTCGGGTCGGCCCAGATCTGCACCATCGTGCGGTCGGGCCCGACGCCCGCGAGCGACAGCGCAACCGCGACGTTGAGATTGGCCGGGAAGCCCTTCGCGGCCTCGCGCGCCGTGCCCTCGAACAGCTTGAGCGGCTCGCGCAGATTGTCGATGTCGATATTGTTCTGCACGATGAACGGCGCGCCCTTCAGCCCATCGATCGGCTTGCGCGTCACCATCTTCACCGAATGGATGGTGCCGACCGCGGCGGCGTTCACGGCATCGAGCCCGATCAGCGCGCCGGTCGGCACCAGGATGCGGCCGCCATTGGCGCGGGCGAGATCGACGAGATCGAAATTGTCGAGCAACCCGCCGACGCTGACGACGACCGCGGCCTTGCCGCGCTTCACCGCGGGCTCGACGATCGCGCGCAGCTGACTGCTCGGCGCGCACTCGACCACGATATCGGCGGCATCGCCGAGCTGATCGAGGGACAGAACCTGCGGCGGACGGTTCAGGCCGTCAAGGAAGGCCTGATGCTTGGCGGGATCACGTACAGCGACGGCGGACAGCGCCAGTCCTTCGATGCCGTGGTCGAGCGCGGTCGCGATCTTGGTGCCGATCGAGCCCAGCCCTGCAATGGCAACCCGCAACTCACTCTGGCCCTTCTGATCGGTCATCGCATCCCCACTTTCCCGCCGGATTGATGTCATAGCGTATCATTTTCTGTATAAGCCAGCGTCAATTGAATTGGCCCTGCGGCCGGCAAGGACTCGCTGCGGCCCGGACCGTGATCCTCGCCGCAATCTCACTGATACGGAGCATTCCCATGCGCACCCATTCGATCGCAGCCATCCCCGCCGACGGCATCGGGCCCGAGGTGATCTCGGCCGGTGTCCGCGTGCTGGAGGCTCTGGCAAAGCGCAGCGGCGATCTCGCCTTCAACGTCACCACGTTCGACTGGGGCTCGGACTATTACAAGAAGCACGGCGTGATGATGCCGGCCGACGGCCTCACCGAGCTGAAGAAGTTCGACGCGATCTATTTCGGCGCGGTCGGCGCCCCTGATGTGCCCGACCACATCACGCTGTGGGGCCTGCGGTTGCCGATCTGCCAGGGCTTCGACCAATACGCCAATGTACGGCCGACAAAAATCCTGCCGGGCGTGGCCTCGCCGCTGCGCAATGTCGGCGTCGGCGATCTCGACTGGGTGATCGTGCGCGAGAACTCGGAAGGCGAATATGCCGGCATGGGCGGCCGCGCCCACAGGGGCCTGCCGGAGGAGGTCGGCACGGAAGTGGCGGTCTTCACCCGCGTCGGCGTGACGCGGATCATGCGCTACGCGTTCCAGCTCGCGCAGTCGCGTCCGCGCAAGCTGCTGACCGTCGTGACCAAGTCGAACGCGCAGCGCCATGGCATGGTGATGTGGGACGAGATCGCGGCGGAGGTTGCCGGTGAATTTCCCGACGTCAGCTGGGACAAGATGCTGGTCGACGCCATGACCGTGCGCATGACGCTGCATCCGAAGAGCCTCGACACCATCGTGGCGACCAATCTCCACGCCGACATCCTCTCCGATCTCGCCGGCGCGCTGGCGGGCAGCCTCGGCGTCGCGCCGACCGGCAACATCGATCCGCAGCGCCGCTTCCCCTCGATGTTCGAGCCCATCCACGGCTCGGCCTTCGACATCACCGGCAAGGGCATCGCCAACCCGGTCGCGACGTTCTGGACCGGCGCGCAGATGCTCGAGCATCTCGGCGAGAAGGATGCCGCCTCGAGGCTGATGGCGGCCGTCGAACGCGTCTGCGCGGCCGGCGTGCTGACGCCGGATGTCGGCGGCAAGGCGACGACGAAGGAGGTCACGGACGCCGTGATCGACGCGATCCACGGATCGAATGTCTAGTCTTATCGGATCGAGTGTGGCCCAGGACTCGCTGCACCTCTCCCGCTTGCGGGGGAGGTCGACGCGCGTAGCGCGGCGGGTGGGGGCTCCCTCCTCTCGGGGGTTCTCGATCGTGGAGAGACCCCCTCCCCAACCCTCCCCCGCAAGCGGGAGAGGGAGCGCACCGCCTTCTGCGGCAAGATAACGGCCCCTACCTCCGCGCCGCCGGTGCCGCCGGCGGCGTAGCCATCGCCGCCGCAGGCTCCGGCGGCGTCAGGTGACGCGGCACGATGATGGTTTGCCCCGGGGTGAGCTGCGCGTTCTCCGGCAGGGAGTTGCTCTGCGCGAGCGTCCACAGCGGCACGCGATTGGCGGCGGCGATGCTCTCCATGGTGTCGCCGCGGCGCACCGGCACCCGCACGCCGCTGTCCCACAATTCGACCAGCGTGTCCGGCGGCACGAGATATCGCAGCGGCACGGCATCGGCCTGGGCTTGCGGCGGGATGCGCGGGAGCTGCGTCACCATCTCGATGATCTGGCGGTGGATGTCGTCGGACTTCTCGATGTTGATGTGGCTGACGCGCGAGTTTTCCTTCAGGTCGTAGCTCGCATAATGGCCGCGAAAGCCCGGCACGGCCACGACGTCGCCGCCGCCGAGCACGCTGTCGGAGAGGAAGATGTTGATGAAGCGCTCGACGTTGAGCGGCACGTCGCCGGTCGCATGCGCAGGATCGATGACGATGACGAGGCTGATAGGGATATTCTCCTTGGCCGCCATCTCGGAGATGACGATCGAGCACAGGCCGCCCATGGAGTGGCCGATCAGCACGATCGGCGCCGGCGATTCCTTGTAGCTGGAGATGGCGCGATCGCCGATCCACCGGCAGATGGTGAATTCGTAGACATTGGCCGAGAAGCCAGCCTTGGTCAGTTTCTCTTCGAGCCGATCCATGCCGGTCGAGAAGATCGGACCCATGGCGCCGCGGAACAGGTAGATTTTGGGCGGCGGCAATGGCTCGAACGGCGGAGGCGGCGGCGCGGCGGGGGCGGCCGCGGTGGTCTTGGACTTGGCCGGTGTGGCAGCGGCCGTGCCGGTGCCGAAGGCGAGCAGCGCAATCGCTGCCAGCGCGACAATTCGCCTTGGATCAAGCATCAGTCCAGCAGTCCCACTCCAGGAGGCAGAGGCTCCCCCACCGCGCTTAGTGACCGCCGATTGGGTGGAATTTGGGGCGCGGAACCGGGACCGCGACGCCCGCCGCGGCATCGTGGCATCATTGGAGGGAACCCATTTGACTGAAGGGTGTCCATGCCTCGGCTTCACAGGCCTCAAGAATCACCGAAGCCTGGACACCCTTGTAGGTGTCATCGTCGAAAAAGACCGAATAGGCGGGGCGCCTCGTGGCTGATGCGCCACTCTGCCTCAAGCAGACGAAATACGATCCCGGCCCGTGGTCGGAATGGCGGACGGCGGATGTCTCCAGTCCCCCACTCAGCTTGGCTTCGGCAGCCGCTTTCGTGACGCCGTCTTTCACCGCCTTGGCACTGGGCGGCTGCGGAGGTTGATACGCCGGAGGAAGATCGACGCTCGACCCGCAGCCCGCCAGCAACAGTGTCAAGACCGCGGACAAGGCCGCCGCGCTCGATACGCGCCTCATCCCAGGGCCTCATCCCTGGGTCAGAAAGAGATAGAAGCAGCCCGCGACCGTGGGCAGGAACGCGACCACGGTCGCCATCCAGAAGCCGGATTCCAGGATCGAATCCTGACCGTCCGTCTCGCCGGCCGAACGACGATCCACGTTGGTTCGGCTCCACACCTCATCGGCCGTGAACAGGGGCGCGCTCCTCGCGCACACACGCGCATCGGCGCGCGCTGCATCTTGCCGCAAGGGATGGATCGTTGCTTGGGTCATGTCATCTGCTCTGGTCAGCCACGAATGTTGTTGAAGTCGGACGCGACGGCAACCGCATCCGGATCATTGCGTGAGTGTCCGCTCTGAATTCACCTGGGTTGCCGGGTCTGGCTTGCCGGCCAGACTCGCGTTGGCGCCGGAATCCGTCAGGCCGGCGGCAGGCCGACCCCCTGCCTCGCGAAGCCGGTGATGCCGGGAAACCGCCCGAACGCCTCGCACGCGACATATTTGGGAGCACAGCCGAACCGCACGGGAATGCTGTCCATCGGAGGCAGCGAACGCGCATGGTCCCGCTCAGGCCCGGACTCTTTACCAGAGAGATCACTCTATGAATTATTCCCACGCGGTTGCCCCCTGTCAACATAAATAGACGGAACTCTCTAATTTTGATTTTCTCGTGACGGAACGGCATGCTAAATTGGGTCCTCACGAAAAGGAGAACGGGCCTTGAGGAAGGTGGACCCCGTCAAGCATGAGCGGAAGCGCGGGGAGATCCTCGACGCGGCGATCCGCTGCTTCACCAGGGACGGCTTCCGCGGCGCCAGCACGACCGACATCTGCACCGAGGCCGGGATCAGTCCGGGGCACCTCTATCACTACTTTCCAAGCAAGATCGCGATCATCGAGGCGATGATCGATTTGGGTCTGTGCCGTTCGGCGGAGCGTTTCGAAAAGATTCTCACGGCGACGGACGTGATCGAGGCGCTGCTCGCCGACATCGAGGAAACCAGCCTGCGGTTTCGTCCTGCCCAGATCCTCAATCTGGATGGCCTCGCGGAGGCCGCACGCAATCCGGAATTCGCCAAGATCATCGAACGGCATACCGAAGCGGTTCGCCGCATGTGGGCCGACTTCCTGCGCCAGGCGCAAAGCCAGGGGCGAGTGGATCCGGGACTGGACCCGGAAGCGACGGCGAACATCCTGATCGCGATCATCGACGGATCGCGCGCAATGCCGATCCGCAATCCGAAGCTCGATATCAAGCAGAGCACTGCGCATCTGAAGACGATGCTCATCCGCTTCCTGAGCCCGCCCGAAGCCGGGCGCGCCGCGAGCAAGCCCCGCGATCAAAGGGCCAGCCGTCCCCTCACGCTGGTCAGGAAGCGATAGGGCGTCCACTTGCGACAAGGCGCTCTATCGCGCCTTCCAGGACTATTTGCGCAAGCACAAGCCGCCGTTCCCTGCGGTCTGGGCAAGAACGATCCGTTCTTCCCTGCCGCGCTGTTCCCGCGATCGCCGAAGGATGGCTGCGCGACGAGTCCGTCGCGCAGGGAAGCTCAGTTCCTGGTGGGAGCGGCCGCCGCCGCCGAGCGCGCCTGTCGCGGCGTACCGGGTTCGGCGACCGGCGCTGCCGGTGCGCGCGAGCGCATGATGGCGGCGTCGATCTCGGCAATGACGCGACGCTGGATCGCCTCGTTCTTGTCGATCGAGATGTGGCCGACGCCGGTGCCGCGCACGTCGACATTGTCAAGCTTGCCGCGAAAACCCGCCGCGGCCCGCACCGGCTCACCGGGACCATCGCCGATATAGATGTTGATGTAACGCTCCGCGCCGGTCGAGAGCTTGGTCTTGAATACGGAGTCGAGGCCGATCGCGAGCTTCACGGGCACGCCGAGCTGATTGAGCTTGGCGATCATGTCCGGTAGCGCCGTCGCGCCGGAGGAATGGCCGACCAGGACGATGGTCTTGAGCCGGCCGGCCCTGTAGGCAGCCGCCGCTTCATCGGCGAGCGAGGACCAGGACACGAAGTTGGCGACGGTCACCGGGATGCCCTGCGCCTGGAGCCGGGCGCCGATTGTGTCGAGCCCGAGCGAGAAGATGTTGAGCACGCCACGGAGCAGGTAGACATGCGTGGTTGCCACAGCGGCCTGGCTCGGCGCGGCCTTGGCGGTGGTCGGGCTGATGGCAACAGCTGACAGCAGGAGCAGGCCCATCGCCCACACACGCAGGGTGGACAATTGGCGGGCGCCGGCGGTGTGACGGCCGTTCGATCTCATCGATTTTTTCCCTGGAGACAATACGCTTGGCGATTGGCCGGAATCGTAGCCACGGCCCGCTCGCAGACGCAACAAAGAGCCGCGTGAGCGACAATCTTCGCAGCAGGCCGTGACCATCGCGCAACACTTGCCCGAAACATGCCACTGAACGGCCTGCTTTGAGACCAATTTTCTCCGGGGAATTGCGGGCCAACAACAGCGTTCCTATTTCAGGGCTCCGCCGACCCGCCTTTCCGAGTGGGTCCGGCGTTCCCCTTTCCCTCCCCAGCCCGCCGGCCATCATGTCTTCCATCATTTCCGTCGCCAATCTGTCGAAGACCTATGGGTCCGGCTTCAAGGCGCTCAAGAACATCAATCTCGACATCAAGCGCGGCGAGATTTTTGCGCTGCTCGGCCCCAACGGGGCCGGCAAGACCACGCTGATCTCGATCATCTGCGGCATCGCCAACCCGAGCGAAGGTAAGGTTTTGGTCAGCGGCGAGGACATCCAGACCTCCTACCGCAAGGCGCGCTCGCTGATCGGCCTCGTGCCGCAGGAATTGCACACCGACGCCTTCGAGAGCGTGTGGGCGACCGTGAGCTTCTCGCGCGGCCTGTTCGGCAAGCCGAAGAACCCCGAACATATCGAGAAGGTGCTGAAGGACCTCTCGCTGTGGGACAAGAAGGACAACAAGATCATCACGCTCTCCGGCGGCATGAAGCGTCGCGTGATGATCGCCAAAGCGCTGTCGCACGAGCCGCAGATCCTGTTCCTGGACGAGCCCACCGCCGGCGTCGACGTCGAGCTGCGCAAGGGCATGTGGGAGGTGGTGCGCGGGCTCCAACAGTCCGGCGTCACCATCATCCTCACCACCCACTACATCGAGGAGGCCGAGGAGATGGCCGACCGCATCGGCGTCATCAACAAGGGCGAGATCGTGCTGATCGAGGACAAGACGACCTTGATGCAGAAGCTCGGCAAGAAGCGCTTGACGCTGCATCTGCAGGGCAAGATCGCCTCGCTGCCGGAGAGCCTTCGCCATTACGAGCTCGAGCTCTGCGATAGCGGCGCGACGCTGGTCTACGACTACGACACCAAGGGCGAGCGCACCGGCATCACCAGCCTCCTCGGCGATCTCCGCGCCGCCGGCATCCGCTTCAATGACCTCGACACGACGCAATCGTCGCTCGAGGACATCTTCGTCGACCTCGTGAGGACGTCATGAACCACCGCGCCATCCGTGCCATCTATCTGTTCGAAATGGCGCGCACCTGGCGCACGCTGCTGCAAAGCATCGTCTCGCCGGTGGTCTCGACCTCACTGTACTTCGTGGTGTTCGGCGCCGCCATCGGCTCGCGCATCAGCGAGGTCGAGGGCGTCAGCTACGGCACCTTCATCGTGCCGGGCCTGATCATGCTGTCGGTGCTGACGCAGAGCATCGCCAACGCCTCGTTCGGCATCTACTTCCCGAAGTTCACCGGCACGATCTACGAGATCCTGTCGGCGCCGATCTCCTATTTCGAGATCGTGCTCGGCTATGTCGGCGCCGCCGCCACCAAGTCGATCATCCTCGGCCTGATCATCCTGGCGACCGCCGGCCTGTTCGTGCCGCTGCACATCCAGCATCCCATCTGGATGCTGACCTTCCTGGTGCTGACGGCGGTGACGTTCAGCCTGTTCGGCTTCATCATCGGCATCTGGGCCGACGGCTTCGAGAAGCTGCAGATGATCCCGATGCTGGTGGTGACGCCGCTGACCTTTCTCGGGGGCAGCTTCTACTCCATCGACATGCTGCCGCCGACCTGGCGCACGGTCGCGCTGCTCAATCCGGTCGTCTATCTGATCTCCGGATTCCGCTGGAGCTTCTACGAGATCGCCGACGTCAGCGTATCCGTCAGCATCGGAATGACGCTGGCGTTCCTGATGATCTGCCTCGTCGTGATCTGGTGGATATTCCGGACGGGATACCGGCTGAAGAACTGATCGTCATTCCGGGCTCGCATTACGCGCACCCCGGAATGACGGCAAAGGTCTCACCTGTAGCAACGGAAACGGTGATGGCTGTCGTAATATCCGCGACAGCGGTGCCGGTAATGGCGGTGGGGAACGCCGAGCACGCCCTCGACTGCACCGACAGCCCCGCCAACGCCGGCGCCGACGACGCCGCCGACCGCGCCGCCCACGGGCCCGGCGATGCGGTTACCTTCATAAGAGCCCTCCTGTGCGCCGCGCACGATGCCCTGGGCATGACTGGCTTGCGGCAACGACGATAGCGCCAGCAGGATGGCGGCGGCGAACAGCAGGCGGATGGGCGGACTGGCCGGCAATGGCGCAGCGGCGAGACGGGCTTTGTTCATTTTCGGGTCCCCAGGGAAGGTAAAGAGGTAAACGGCGGCGGTCGTGCCGCCTGTGGAGAGAGGCCATCACCAACGCGCCGCACGGCGGAATGGTTGCGCGCCTTTGTGACGAATTGTCGGTGTTGTGAACGCGCCTCCGCTCGCGAAAATGTCAGCGCTGCCGCGCGTGGCGCGGCACGAAGCGGCCTTGCTTACGCCCGGCATCGCGTTAACGATGGGCTGGCAGCTCGCTGGAACGAAAGCCGGATTGCAGGCATATTGCACGCCGGGGACGGAGAGCCGCGGCGCCTAGCGTGAACAGGCCGGAGGCCGAGATTGATATGCGTTTCCAGATGCGTTCGTTTTTCATTGCTTTCACCTCATCGCTGCTGTTGAGCGCAAGCGCCGCCGAGGCCAAGGTCGAGATCACCGTCGACAAGGACAACCAGCAGATGACCGTCGCCGTCGACGGCGTCGCGCGCTATCACTGGCCGGTATCGACCGGCATCCCCTCGCGCGAGACGCCGAACGGCGCCTTCCGCGCCTTCCGCATGGAAGAGGATCACTATTCCAAGGAATTCGACGACGCGCCGATGCCGCACGCGATCTTCTTCACCAAGGTCGGGCACGCTATCCACGGCACGGACTCGGTCGGCCGGCTCGGCTCCCCCGCCTCCCATGGCTGCGTGCGGCTGTCGCGCCAGAATGCCTCGACGCTCTATGCGCTGGTTCAGCAGCAGGGCGTGCTCAACACCACGGTGACGCTGACCGGCTCGGCGCAAGTGGCGCTGGCTCGCAATCCGCGCGGCCGCAACGCCAATGCGGTGGCCCGCGCACCGCAGCCGGCTGAGGAGCAATACGCGACCGCCGGCGATCCCGTGAACCTGGCGCCGCCGGCACAGCCCGCGCGCCGCTACATGCCGCAGGACGACAACTACATCTATCCGGCCGACGGCAGCGACACCGGCGCGCGCTATCCGGCGCCGCGCTCGGCCACCCGCTCGCTCTACGACACGCAGGTCTATCAGCAGCAGCAGCCGCGGGCCTATTACGACCAGGGCTACGGCCAGCAGGGCTACTACTATCAGCCGCAGCAGCGGCAATATTATCAGCCGCGCGGCTACTACTATCAGAACTGACGCGGCCGCCATCAGCCGCCCTCGCCGGCCGAGGCACCATGAAGCGACGTGCCACGACCATTCCGATCGTGCTCTGCGTTCTGATGGCGGGACGGGCCATGGGATCTGATGTGGCCTTCGATCTCGAGGCGCATCGCGGCGGGCGGGCGCTGTTGCCGGAGAACACCCTGCCAGCCTTCGCCAATGCGCTGTCGATGGGCGTGGACACACTGGAGCTCGACGTCGGTATCACCGCCGACGGCGAAGTCATCCTGTCGCATGAGCGCAGGCTCAACCCCGATCTCGCCCGCGGCCCCGATGGAGCCTACATTGCTTCGCCCGGCACACCCTTCGTGAAGCTGCGGCTCGACGAGGTCAGGACCTATGACGTCGGCCAGATCCGGCCGGACAGTGCCTACGCAAGACAATTCCCCGACCAGCGCGCCATGCCGGGGACACGCATTCCCACCTTGCGCGAGCTGTTCGCGCTGGTGCGCAAATCCGGCGACGCGCGCGTCGGCTTCAACATCGAGACCAAGATCGATCCGAACCATCCGGATGAAGCGCCTGATCCGCAGGCCTTCGTCGCGAAGCTGCTCGGGCTAATCGAGACCGAAGGACTCTCCGACCGCGTCACGATCCAGTCGTTCGACTGGCGAACCCTGCTTCTCGTCCAGCAGCAGGCGCCGAAGATTCCGACCGTGTACCTGACGCTCCAGCGCGGCTCGAGCCCGACGGTGGCACGCGACAAGGCGACCAACTGGACGGCGGGCTTCAACCCGGCCGATCACGGCGGCTCGCTGCCAAGGACGGTCAAGGCTGCGGGCGGCGCGATCTGGTCGCCTTACTTCGGCGATGTGACCGCGTCACTGGTCGCCGAGGCCCATGAACTCGGATTGCGTGTCGTGGTATGGACGGTCAACAAGCCCGAAGACATGGCGCGCATGATCGAGCTCGGCGTCGATGGGATCATCTCGGACAGGCCGGACCTGTTGCGCCAGATCGCCGGCGAGAGGGGGATCGCGCTGCCGGCAGGGACGCCGGTAGCGCCGTAAACCCGATCTCGCGTCCCGGACGCGGTGTAGCGCGTAGCGGTGCGGCGCAGAGCCGGGGCACGAGATCACTTGAGGCGTGAAGCCTACTCCCCGTCCCGCAAACGCCGATACAGCGCGCCCAGGATATTCGAATAGTCGTCGGTCCAGACCCGCACCCTGTCATCGGCCTCGGTCTGTACCCATTGCTTGGAGGATGCGAGCCTGCCGATGTCGGCGTCCTCGCGCGCGGAGATGACGACGTCGGTCGAGAAGATGTAGTCGGAATCGCGCCCGGAATCCTCGTTGAACACCCAGCTCGTGAGATCGTTGGCATCCGCAATGCCGACAACGACCGTCTCGAGATCGAGATGCCGGTTGGAGACGTGCATCACCACGGCGCCGTGGGGCGCGAGCTTGTCCTTGTAGATCTTCATCGCCTCTTCGGTGGCGAGATGAATCGGGATCGCATCGGACGAATAGGCATCGACGATGATGAGATCGTAAGCGCCATCGGGCTCCTTGGCGAAGGTGAGGCGCGCATCCCCGATGACGGGCTTCATGTCCGGCATGCAGCTCGATATATAGCGGAAATTCCTGGGGTCACGCGCCGCGTCGACCATGGACTGATCGATCTCGAAGAAGGTCCAGCTCTCTCCCGGCTCGGCTGCGCAGGCGAGCGTGCCGGAGCCGACGCCGATCGCGGCGACCTTGAGCGGCGTGCCCTTGCGCTCGCGGATGGCGCTGACGGCCTGACCGATGCCGCCGTCCTTGTGATAATAGGTGATCGGCTCCGGCCGGCCGATGACCGGCGTGCCGTCATTGTTGCGGAAGCGCTCGGCGCCATGAATGGTGGTGCCGTGCATCAGCACATGGAAATAGCCGCCCGGCGTCACCACGATCTTGTGCACGCCGAAGAAGCTGCGCACCGTCGTGACGCGGCCCTCGTCCGCGGGATAAACACGGATCAACGCCAGCGCGAGCGCGACGGTGGCAAAGATCTTCCAGCGGCCGGCATTGAGGATCAGCGCGAGCAGCGCGGCGAGCACGCCGACGGCGCCGGCGACCCAGACGCGGTGATCCTCGAACCAGGTCGAGAGGTCGCCGGTCATGTATGACGGCGCAATGAGCGCCACCGCGAGCGCGGCGAGCACCAGCCAGTACCATTTGACGATACCGGCGAGGCGTTCGTTCGCGGAAGGGCGGCACAGCGCGGCAAGCGCGATCAGGATGGGATATTCGGCGATCCACGAGAAGGTGAATGGAGCAACGAGGCCTGCGAACAGGCCGCCGACCATGCCGCCGAATGACAGCGCGACATAGAAGCCGGTGAGATATCTGGCGGCCGGCCGCGTCCGCGCCAGTTCGCCGTGGCAGGCCATGGCGATGACGAAGAAGCACAATTGATGACCGCCGAGCGTCAGCAGCAGATTCTGCTCGCCGCCGAAGGCCAGCAGCACGACGACGCCAGCGATGGCGACCGGCTGGAGCATCAGCATCCATTTGTGCGGCAGCAGCGGACGCGACTGGAACACGACGACCCAGGTCAGCAGATAGAGCGACAGCGGCAGCACCCACAGAAGCGGCGCTGCGGCGACGTCGGTGGAAATGTGCGCAGTCACCGCGATGAGCAGGCCGGACGGCACCGCGGCCAGGAATATCCAGCGCAGCCGCGTGACAAGCCCGGGCGCCGGTGCGTTCACCTCCTCGTCTCGCGCGTCGACTTCAGCCAGCCTCGGCGAACGCAACAGCAGCGCGCCGCAGGCGGCGATGAGAAGGATCAACAGGCCATAGCCTGCCGTCCAGAACCGGTTCTGCAGGTGCAGCGTGAACATCGGCTCCAGCAGGAACGGATAGGACAACAGTGCGAGGAAGCTGCCGATGTTGGAGGAGGCATAGAGGAAATAGGGATCATGCCCGGCGGGGTGGCCGGTGCGGACGAACCAGGCCTGCAGCAGCGGATTGTTGGCGGCGAGCGCGAAGAACGGCAGCCCGATCGAGACCGCGAACAGGCCGAGCAGCCAGAACGCATAGCCGGAAGCAGGCGGCTCGCCATAGGCGGAGGCGATGCCGAGCGGCAGCGTGGCGAAGGCCGCGATCAGCAGCACCAGATGCACCGCGACCGGAACGATACGGCTTTTGGCCTGCATGAGCAGATGCGCATAGGCGTAGCCCGCGAGCAGCAGCGACTGGAAGAACACCATGGCCACCGACCACACCGCCGGCGAGCCGCCGAGCCGCGGCAGCACCATCTTCGTGAACAGCGGCTGCACCGAGAACAGCAGCAGCGCGCTGACGAAGATCGCAGCCGTGTAGACCGCCAGCAGCAGCCGGTTGCGCGACGACGAAGGCTGCTCCGTGGCGGCGGGTTGCACGATGGAATCCATGGATGCTCCGGCAAGACTCCGGCGGGCGCCGGACGCGCGCAATGGAGCACAAGGCGCCTGATCGGGCAATAAAGTGTGACGTGATGTTGCGGCAAGGAATGCTTGATATAAGGAGGTCGTTCCGGGGCGATGCAAAGCATCGAACTCCGGTGCGCCCTTGCGCACCTGGGAACCTCGAGATTCCGGGGTCTCGCTTCGCGAGCCCCGGAATGACAGCAGACAGGGCCTTGCATTCTTCATGAGCGAAACCGACGTCGTCATCATCGGCGCTGGCCACAACGGCCTCACCTGCGCGGCCTATCTCGCGATGGCGGGCCTGCGGGTGCGCGTGGTCGAGCGCCGCAAGGTGGTCGGCGGGGCCGCAGTCACGGCGGAGTTTCATCCGGGATACCGCAATTCGGTCGCAGCCTACACCGTGAGCCTGCTCAATCCGCGGGTGATCCGCGACCTCAAGCTCGCCGAGCACGGCCTGCGGATCGTCGAACGGCGCGCGCAGAATTTTCTGCCCGCGCCAGATGCCAGCTATCTCCTCACCGGCGAGGGGCGGACGAAAGCGTCAGTCGCCCGTCTCAGCGCGCATGATGCAGAAGCCCTCGACGGCTTCTCGCGCGAGTTGGAAGACATCGCCGACGTGCTCAGGCAGTTCGTGCTGCGCGCGCCGCCGAACCTGCTCGACGGATTTGGCACGAACGCGATCCGCGAGGCAGTGAACGCGCTCCAGAGCGCCAATATCCTCCGCGGCCTCACGCTGGAGCAGAGCCGCAGCCTGCTCGATCTCTTCACCCGTTCCGCCGGCGAGATGCTGGACGAACGTTTCGAACATGATCTGGTCAAGGCGCTGTTCGGCTTCGACGCCATCGTCGGCAATTATGCCAGCCCCTATGCCGCCGGCTCGGCCTATGTGATGCTGCATCACGCCTTCGGCGAGGTGAACGGCAAGAAAGGCGTCTGGGGCCACGCGATCGGCGGCATGGGCGCGATTACGCAGGCGATGGCGCGCGCGGCCCGCGACCACGGCGTTGTCATCGAAACCGATGCCGGCGTCCGCGAGATCATCGTCGAGCGCGATCGCGCCGTCGGCGTCGTGCTGGAGAACGGCTCGGCCATCCGCGCAAGATATGTCGCGGCCAACGTCAATCCGAAGCTGCTCTACACGCAACTGATCGCGGCCGACGCTCTCCCTGCGGACTTCCTCGCCCGCATCCGGCACTGGAAGAACGGCTCCGGCACCTTCCGGATGAACGTGGCGCTGGACCACCTGCCGTCCTTCACGGCGCTGCCGGGCGAGGGCGATCATCTCTCTTCCGGCATCATCCTGGCGCCGAGCCTCGGCTACATGGACCGCGCCTGGCTCGATGCGCGAGCGCAGGGCTGGAGCCGCGAACCCGTCGTCGAGATGCTGATCCCCTCGACGCTCGACGACACGCTGGCGCCCGCCGGCAAGCATGTCGCGAGCCTGTTCTGCCAGCATGTCGCGCCGGAGCTTCCCGATGGAACGTCGTGGGACGAGCATCGCGAAGAGGTCGCCGATCTCATGATCGCGACGGTGGAAAAATACGCGCCCGGCTTTGCGGCGAGCGTGCTCGGCCGCCAGATCCTGTCCCCGCTCGATCTCGAACGGCAGTTCGGACTGCTGGGAGGCGACATCTTCCACGGCGCGCTGACGCTGAACCAGTTGTTCTCGGCACGGCCGATGCTGGGCCATGCCGATTATCGCGGCCCCCTGAAGGGCCTGTACCATTGCGGCTCCGGCGCCCATCCCGGCGGCGGCGTTACCGGCGCCCCCGGCCACAACGCGGCGCAGGCGATCCTGCGGGATCACCGGTCGCTGTTCGGAAGCCGTGGATAGGTCTGTGGATTGCTTGTGGACAGGCAGTCGAAAGGTCTGTGGTCGGGCGGAGGATGCCTGGGCCAGACCGCCGCGCCGAAGCTGGGGAAGGTCGGTGGAAAATCGCAGGGATAATTGCGGGAAAAGCGGTGGACAGGGACCCGGCAAGCCGGCGGATAACCTGTTGAAGATCCGCAGAACAGACGCCGCGGAAACGACCTCGCCCGCCAGGGAAATCCCTGGCGGGCGGTGATCAGGAACAGCCTCTGAAGAAAAACAGCCCCCCGCTGGGAAATGCAGGCGGAAATTACTTCAAGGAGGTGCTAATCGAAGTGAACTTCTCATTCATGGCGGTGCCCAGGCCGTTCACCACGGTGATGATCGCCAGGGCGATACCCGCGGCAATCAGACCGTACTCGATCGCGGTTGCACCGGACTCGTCCGACCAGAACTTCTGAATCATGCGCTTCAAGACTCGCCTCCGTTTCAACTCCAAGCTGTGCTAGCTGGATCCAACATCCGAGAATCTATAGAGCGGAACCTTCGTCCCAGTTAACCCGGGAACCGCAACTTGTCGGGAAATTGGTACCAAAAGTTCCAAAAATTGAACCCAACGGAACCCTGAATGCAGCCTTCGCCCACCCATCGCGCCAGCTTTTCAATCGGCAGCGAGGCCGACGCCAGGCGCGTCGTCGACGTGCTCACCGAGGTGTTTTTCGACGGCGATGCCGCTGTCGCCGCCTTCGAGCGGCCGGACGGACAATGGGACGTCACGCTCCATTTCGCCGAGGCGCCGGATCAGGCGTGGCTGCGCGAACTCGTTGCAACTTCAGCAGGAAATGAGATTGCCGCGACCCTCGCCTTCGACACCGTCGAGGCCAGGGACTGGGTCAAGGCCAGCCTTGAGGATCTCGTGCCGGTCCCGGCCGGACGCTTCGTCGTGCACGGCAGCCATGACCGTGACCGTGTGGCGCAAAACAAGCTCGCCATCGAGATCGAGGCGGCGCTCGCCTTCGGCACCGGTCACCACGGCACGACGCGCGGCTGTTTACTGCTGCTTGACCATGTCCTGAAGAGTTCCAGGCCGCAGAACGTGCTCGACCTCGGCACGGGGACCGGCGTGCTGGCGATCGCAGCGGCGAAGGCGCTGCATCGCGCCGTGCTCGCCTCCGACATCGATCCGCCCTCGGTGCGGGTGGCGGCGGAGAACGCCTCCCTGAACGAAGTCGGCAACCAGGTCCGGGTGATCCGCGCCACCGGGTTTGCGGCGCCGGACTTTGCGCGCGCCGGCCCGTTCGACCTGGTGCTCGCGAACATCCTTGCCAATCCGTTGCGGCAATTGGCGGGCCCGATGGCGCGGCACCTGGCGCCCGGCGCCCGCGTCATCCTTTCCGGCCTGCTGACTCACCAAGCCCCCGCCGTGATCGCCGCCTATCGCGCGCGCGGCGTCGTGCCCCTGAAGCATCTGCGGATCGAGGGGTGGAGCAGCCTGTTGCTGCGGAAGGTCGGGTGAACTGGGGCGAGGTGACGACGCCGTCACCGCTGAGGCTACTCTGCCGGCTTCTCGTCGCGGCGCATCGCGCGCTGCTGCTGCAAGGTGCGCCTCGCGCGGCGCTCGGCTAAACGGTCGATCATTTGGCTGATGAGGCCGCGCGGCTTCTTCGGTGGTGTTGCAGCCGGGCCGCGGCGCACTGGCGGCGAAATCTTCTCAAACGTAAACGCAGGCATCGTGTGTCCCCTCGCCGTTGAGATGAACCACTTGCTCGAATTTCCCTGTTATCCGGACGAAGCGCAACTGCCGCATCCTTACTCCACTCGATTCGAATGGAACTATTTCAAGCACAGTCCATGCCACATGCGACGCAAATGCGTCGAGATTGCGGACCGATCCCCATGATCCTAAAGTGATCCACCATGTTCGAAGCACACTTCCAGACATTCGAGGAGCCGGAGGCCGGTGTCGCATTGACGGCACGGCTGGCCGCACTTCGCGAAGAACTCGCCCGTCGCAAGCTGACCGGCTTCGTGATCCCGCGCGCCGATCAGCAGCAGAACGAATATGTGCCGCCATCGGAAGAGCGGCTGGCCTGGCTGACCGGCTTTACAGGCTCGGCGGGACTGGCGGTGGTGCTGTCCCAGGAAGCTGCGCTGTTCGTCGATGGCCGCTACACGCTTCAGGCCGCCAAGCAGGTCGACGCAAAGGCCTGGACCGTGGAATCGCTGATCGACCCGCCGCCGGAGAGCTGGGTGGCGGCGCATCTGAAAGCCGGTGACCGCCTCGGATTTGATCCGTGGCTGCACACTTTTGCGGCAGCCGAACGCCTGTCCGCAGCCTGCGCCAAGGCCGGCGCCGAGCTGGTGGCCGTCGACCGCAATCCGATCGACGCGATCTGGCAGGACCGGCCGCAACCGCCGCTCGCTCCCGTCGCCGTGCACGGTCTCCAGCATGCCGGCGTCACTGAAGCCGAGAAGCTGACGCAGATCAGGGGCGAGATCGCCAAGCTCGGAGCCGATGCGCTGGTACTGTCCGACAGCCACGCGGTGGCCTGGACCTTCAACATCCGCGGCGCCGACGTCGCGCATACCCCGCTGCCGCTGTCCTACGCGCTGGTGCCGAAGGAGGGACGGCCGACCATCTTCATCGACCACCGCAAGCTCTCCAACCTGACGCGCGACCATCTCGAGCAGTCCGCCGACGTGCGCGAGCCCGATGCGATGGCGCCGACACTGATGGCGCTCGCCAAAAGCGGTGCGGCGATCGCGCTCGACAATGCCACCGCGGCCGACGCGCTGAGCCGACTGATCGCGGGCGCCGGCGGCAAGCCGGTGCGCGGCAGCGATCCGGTAGCACTGCTCAAGGCGGTCAAGAACGCAACCGAGATCAAGGGCACCAGGACGGCCCATGTGCGCGACGCCGTGGCGCTGGCGCGCTTCCTTGCATGGATCGATCGCGAGGCGCCAGGCGGCAAGCTGACCGAGATTGACGCGGTGGAGGCGCTGGAAACGTTCCGCCGCGATACCGGCGCGCTCAAGGACGTGTCGTTTCCGACCATCTCCGGCACCGGCCCGAACGGCGCCATCGTGCATTACCGCGTCACCCGCAGGAGCAACCGGCGGATCGTGCCCGGCGACCTGCTGCTGATCGATTCCGGCGCGCAATATGAAGACGGCACCACCGACGTCACGCGCACCATGGCGGTCGGCGAGCCCACGGACGAGATGCGCGACCGCTTCACCCGCGTGCTGCGCGGCCATATCGCGATCGCGCGCGCGGTCTTCCCCGACGGCACCACGGGCGCGCAGCTCGACACGCTGGCGCGGCAATATCTCTGGGCTGCCGGCGTCGATTTCGAGCACGGCACCGGCCACGGCGTCGGCAGCTATCTCTCGGTGCACGAAGGGCCGGCCCGGATCTCGAAGCTCGGCACCACGCCGCTGAAGCGCGGCATGATCCTCTCGAACGAGCCCGGCTACTACAAGACCGACGGTTTCGGCATCCGCATCGAGAACCTCGAGCTGGTCGTCGCCGCCGACATCAAGGGCGCCGAGAAGCCGATGAATGCGTTCGAGACGCTGACCCTGGCGCCGATCGACCGACGGCTGATCGATGCGGCGATGCTGAGCCGCGATGAGCTCGACTGGCTCAACGCCTATCACGCGCGCGTCCGGGCCGAGGTGCGGCCGGCGCTGGACGAAGCGACCGCGGCCTGGCTCGATCAGGCGACGGCGGAGCTGAAGGCGTAAGGTCGTCGTTCCGCCGCGCATGGCACTACGCGATTTGCGCAATGCTTTTTCCTCCACCACCGCCGTCATGCCCCGCGAAGGCGGGGCATCCAGTACGCCGCAGCGTCTCGATTCAATCACTACCGCCTCTGGAATACTGGATTCCCCGCCTTCGCGGGGAATGACAGCTATGATGCTGCACGGCTAACGCGCCCAATCGGTCGCCATCGCGCTGCTATTATAACCGTCCCGAAATCCGAATAGCCGCATTCCGAAACGCCGATATCCGTCTTGCGTGAGCAAGCTACAGTCGATTCGGATTTCGACGAGACGGACACTTATGCACGGCATGATCAGCAGGCCGCCGGAAGCGGCAACGAAGACCATCGCGACATCGCGCGTCGTGTTGCTGCTGCTGGTCGTCATGACCGGGATCGCGCCGATCTCGCTCTACATGCTGGTTCCGGCGCTGCCGATACTGGCGACGAATTTCGGCAGCGACATCTCGATCGCTCAGATGACGGTCTCGCTCTACATGGTCGGCATCGCGCTGTCGCAGCTGATCATGGGACCGCTGTCGGACCGGTTCGGACGGCGCCCGGTGCTGCTCGGAGGGCTGGCGCTGATGATCGCGGCCAGCATCGCCTGCATCTTCGCGCAGAACCTGCCGCAACTGATCGCCGCGCGCTTCTTCCAGGCGCTGGGCGGGGCCGCCGGCATGGTGGTGAGCCGCGCCATCATCCGCGACATCTACGAGCGCGACCGTGTCGCCTCGATGATCAGTCTCGTCATCGCGGCGCTGATGATCGGACAGATGGTGTCGCCACTCACCGGCGGCCTGATCGAGACCGCGTTCGGCTGGCGCGCGATCTTCTACGCCATCACCATCGCCGCGATCGTCGTCGCCGTGGGTATCGCGGTGGCGCTGCCCGAGACGCGCCGCAGCCGCGCCGCCGGCAGCGGCTTCCGCGGCGACGTCGGCATGCTGATCCGCAATCGCGCCTTCGTGGGCTATGTCCTGTGCCAGGTGCTGGCTTCGCAGATCATCTTCACCTTCGCCGGCGGCGGCCCCTACATCGTGGTGACGCAGATGGGCCGGACCAGCGCCGAATACGGCGCCTGGTTCGCGACGACGGGCTTTGCCTATCTCGTCGGCAATCTGCTCTGCGTGCGCTTTGCGCCACGGCACTCGCTGGAAAAGCTGATCTGGTTCGGACTCGGCCTGCAACTCTGCGGCAGCCTGCTGAACCTGCTGTGGAGCTTCACGGGCTGGAACGAAGCGCCCGCATGGCTGTTCGGAACGCAGATGATCGTGATGGTCGGCAATGCGTTCGTGATGGCGAATTCCGCCGCCGGCGCCATCAGCATCCGCCCGGAGGCCGCCGGCACCGCCTCGGGTGCCATGGGTTTCCTCCAGCAGGGCATCGGCGCGCTGATGTCGCAATTCGGCGCCTATCTCGGCGGCCATTCCGCAACGACGCTGCCGCTCACCGCCGCGGTCCTCGCGATCTCGCTGCTCTGCGCCTGCACGATGATCTTCGTCGTCCCTCGGCGCGAGGTGACGGTGAGCGAGACACTGATCGAGAAGGCGGAGGAGGAAGAGACGGGGATGATGTAGGGGTTTTGCGGCAGTTGTCCCCTCTCCCCTTGTGGGAGAGGGTGTCTCGCCGCATAGCGGCGAGACGGGTGAGGGGTCTCTCTCCGCGAGCACGACTCTCGACGCTGTCGCGTGCCGAGACAACCCCTCATCCGGCGCTTCGCGCCACCTTCTCCCACAAGGGGAGAAGGAAAGAAACCCTCACTCCCCGATCAGCTTCAGCCACTCGTCCTCGGTCAGCACCTTGACCCCGTGCTTGTTGGCTTCCGCGAGCTTCGAGCCCGCGCCGGGGCCGGCGACGACGAGATCGGTCTTCTTCGACACCGAGCCCGACACCTTTGCCCCCAGACGCTCCGCCGTGGCCTTGGCTTCATCCCGCGTCATCTTCTCCAGCGAGCCCGTGAACACCACGGTCTTGCCGGCGACGGCCGAATTGCTCTTCGGCTTCTCGGCGTCGACGATCTCGACCTCCTTCGTCAGCCGCTCGACGATGCCGCGATTGTGGCTCTCGCCGAAATAGTCGGCGATGCTCTTGATCACGGTGTCGCCGATCTGGTCGAGCGCGTCCATCTCCGCCATCGCCTCCTCGTCGCCCTTGGCGACCTTGAGGCAGGCATCGTGGAAGGCGTCCCACGAGCCGTAGCCGCGAGCCAGGGCCAGCGCCGTGGTCTCGCCGACATGGCGCATGCCGAGCGCATAGATGAAGCGCTCCAGCGCGATTCTGCGCCGGCTCTCGATCGCACCGAACAGGTTGCGGACCGAGGTCGTGCCATAGCCCTCGACCTCCTCGAGCTTGAGCTTCGCGTTGCGCTTCTCCAGCGTGAAGATGTCGGCGGGCTCCTTCACCCACCCCTCGTCGAAGAAATACTGAAGCTGCTTCTCGCCGAGGCCGTCGATGTCGAAGGCGCGCCGCGAGACGAACAGCTTGAGATGCTCGATCTTCTGATAGGGACAGGCGAACTCGCCGGTGCAGCGGGCGCGCGAGCCCTCCTCGCCCGTCGCCGTCTCCTCGCGCACGACGTCGGTGTGGAGCGGACACGGGCACTTCTTCGGGAAGTGGAATTCCCTGGCGGATTTCGGCCGCTTGTCGAGGACGACGTCGACCACCTGCGGGATGACGTCGCCGGCGCGCTGGATCACGACGGTGTCGCCGATGCGGATGTCGCGGCCCTCGCGCAGCACCTCGCCCTTGTTGCCGATGCCCTTGATGTAGTCCTCATTGTGCAGCGTGACGTTCTGCACGATCACGCCGCCGACGCCGACCGGCTCGAGCTTGCCGACCGGCGTGAAAGAGCCGGTACGGCCGACCTGGATCTCGATGTCGCGCAGCACCGTCATGGCGCGCTCGGCCGGGAACTTGTGCGCGATGCCCCAGCGCGGCGTGCGCGAGACGAAGCCGAGCCGCTCCTGCCAGTCGATGCGGTCGACCTTGTAGACGACGCCATCGATGTCGTAGTCGAGCCGTGCGCGCTGCTCCTCGATCGCATGATGAAAGGCGAGCAGCTCCTCGACGGAGTGACAGAGCCTGGTCAGCGGATTGGTCTTGAAGCCGCAGCGCTCGAACCAGTGGATCATGCCGCTCTGGGTCTCTTCCGGCATCGCGCTCATCTCGCCCCAGGCATAGGCGAAGAAGCCGAGCGGACGCGAGGCGGTGATGGCCGGGTCCTTCTGCCGGAGCGAGCCGGCGGCCGAATTGCGCGGATTGGCGAAGATGGTGCCGCCTTCGGCCTTCTGCCGTTCGTTGAGCGCCAGGAAGGCCTTCTTGGTCATGTAGACTTCGCCGCGGACCTCGCAGATATCGGGCACGTTACGTCCCTTCAGCTTCTGCGGCACGTCTTCGAGCGTGCGGATGTTGGCGGTGACGTCCTCACCAACCGCGCCGTCGCCGCGCGTCGCTGCGGTGACGAGTTCGCCGCCCTCGTAGCGCAGCGACATCGAGAGCCCGTCGATCTTCGGCTCGGCGGAGAAATCGACCTTGTCGTCGTCGAGCTTCAGGAATCGCACGATGCGGCCGACGAAGTCGCGCACGTCCTCCTCGGCGAAGGCGTTGTCGAGCGACAGCATGGGAACGGCATGCCGGACCTTCCTGAAGCGGCCCGACGGCGCCGCGCCGACCTTCTGCGAAGGCGAGTCCGCGGTGACGAATTCGGGAAAGCGCTTCTCGATCGCGTTGAAGCGCTGGCGCAGCGCGTCGTACTCGGCGTCCGTGACGGTGGGCGCGTCCTCTTGATAGTAGCGCTCGTTGTGCCCCTCGATCTCGAGCGCGAGCCGCATGTGCTCGACCTTGGCCTGCGCCTTGGTGAGGTCGGCGACGTCGCGAAGCGGTGTTGCTTTGGATCTTGCTGCTCTGGCCATTGCACTTAAGGTTCTAGCGCGTCGTTCCGGGATGGTCCGAAGGACCAGACCCGGAACCTCGAGATTCCGGATTCGTACTTCGTGCGCCCGGAATGACGGGATCGTGGGAGGGGCTTGTGGCGTACTACGTCTATATCCTAGCAAGCCGGCGCGACGGGGCAATCTATGTCGGCATCACCAACGATCTTGTGCGCCGCGTCTACGAGCATCGAATCAAGGCGGTCCCGGGATTCACAGCCAGATACAACATCACGCAACTGGTCTGGTTCGAGATCTATGATGACCCTATCTCGGCAATCTCTCGCGAGAAGGAGCTGAAGAAGTGGAAGCGGGCCTGGAAAACCCAGCTGATCGAGAAGGACAATCCGAACTGGAATGATCTCTACGAGTCGATCTGCAGATGAGGAGTCATTCCGGGGCGGCTCGAAGAGCCGAACCCGGAATCTCGAGATTCCGGGTTCGATGCTTCGCATCGCCCCGGAATGACTGAGTGTAGCTAAGCCGTTGCCGCCTTGAGCAGCCGTTCCGCGGCGGCCCTTGCCTCCGCCGTGATCTCGGCGCCGGCGAGCATGCGCGCGATCTCCTCGCGGCGGTGGTCGGCGGCGAGCGCATTGACGCGGGTGGCGACGCGCTTGCCCTTGTCCAAGGCGTCCTTGGAGATCAGGAGGTGCTGGTCGGCGCGGGCGGCGACCTGCGGGGCGTGGGTCACGGCCATGACCTGGACCTTGCCGGCAAGGCGCGCGAGGCGCCCGCCGATGGCGTCCGCGACCGCACCGCCGACGCCGGTGTCGATCTCGTCGAACACCAGGGTCGGCGCCGAGCCGCGGTCGGACAGCACCACCTTGAGCGCGAGCAGGAAGCGCGACAGCTCGCCGCCGGAGGCGACCTTCATCAGGGGACCTGGCTTGGTGCCCGGATTGGTCTGCACCCAGAACTCGACGCGATCGAAGCCTTGCGGCCCCGGAGCGGCCTCGTCGGTCTCGACCTGGGTCATGAATTTCGCGCGTTCGAGCTTGAGCGGCGCGAGCTCGGCATTGACGGCCTTGTTGAGCTTCTCGGCCGATTTCTGCCGCGCCAATGACAGCTTCTTGGCGGCGGCGGCATAGCGACCATCTGCCTCGATCGCGGCCTGCTCCAGTTTCTTGAGCCGCGAGGCGCCGGCATCGATCAGCACGACGTCGGCGGCATATTTGGCGGCCAGCGCGGCGAGGCCATCGACCGGCGTCGAATATTTGCGCGAGGCGGCGCGAAGGGCGAACAGCCGTTCCTCGATGCGCTCGAGCTCGGCCGGATCGAAATCGGTCGCCGCCAGCGCCGCCTGGAGATGCTGATCGGCCTCCTCCAGCGCATTGATCGCAGCGTCGATCGCCTTCACCGCAGGCTCGACCAGCGCCGGCGAGTTGACGCCGCGACGCTCCAGCCGGCGCACCGCCGCCGATAGCGTAGCGACCGGCGAATGATTGCCGCCGACCGCCTCCTGCGCCTCGCGCAGGTCGGAGGCGATCTTCTCGCCCTGCATCATGGTGGTGCGGCGCGAGGCCAGCGCGGTCTCCTCGCCATCCTTGGGCGCGAGCTGCTTCAGCTCGTCGGAGGCATGGCGGAGATAGTCGGCCTCGCGCGCGGCGCTCTCCATGGCGGCGCGATGCTCCTCCAGCGCGGTATTGGCGGTGCGGCGCGCGTCCCAGAGCGATTCGACCGCCGCGACGTCCTTTTCCAGCCCGGCAAAAGCATCGAGCAGGCGTCGGTGGGTGGCGGCATCGACCAGCGCGCGCTCGTCGTGCTGGCCGTGGATCTCGACCAGGGCGGCACCGACCGCCTTCAGCGTCTGCACGCTGATCGACTGGTCGTTGATGAAGGCGCGGGTGCGACCGTCGGCGAGCTGCACCCGACGGAGAATCATCTCGCAAGATTCTTCTACACTCGTATCGTCGAGGCCGTTCTCGGCGAGGATCTTCGCCGCGGGGTGATTCTTCGGGATATCGAACACGGCGGTGACCTGCCCCTGCTCCGCGCCGTGGCGCACGAGGCCGGCATCGCCCCGGCCACCGAGCGCCAGTGCAAAGGCATCGAGCAGGATGGATTTGCCCGCACCGGTCTCGCCGGTCAAAACCGCGAGGCCCGAGGCGAATTCGATATCGAGCCGTTCGATCAGGACGATGTCACGGATCGACAGACGCGCCAGCATGGAACCCTATTTCCTAGCCGAGACCCATTCTCTTGAAGGTCTTGCTGATCCAGGACCCCTGATTCTCGCTCGGCTCGAGACCGCCGGATTTTACAAGATTATAGGCGTCCTTGTACCAGCGGCTGTCAGGAAAATTGTGCCCAAGCACCGCCGCCGCGGTCTGCGCCTCGCCGACGATGCCGATCGCCATATAGGCCTCGGTGAGCCGGAACAGCGCCTCCTCGACATGGCGGGTGGTCTGATACTGCGTGACGACGGTCTTGTAGCGGTTGATCGCGGCCGTGTAGTCGCGCTTCTGCGCGTAGTAGCGGCCGACGTTCATTTCCTTGCCGGCGAGCTGGTCGCGCGCACCCTCGATCTTGGCCTTGGCCGAAGTCGCATATTCGGACGTCGGATATTTGCGCACCACCTCTTCCAGAGCGGCGATCGCCTTCTCGGTGCGGGACTGGTCGCGGCTGATGTCCGGGATCTGGTCGTAATGGGAGGCGGCGATCAGATATTGCGCATAGGCCGCGTCCGGGCTGCCCGGATGCAGCGTGACGTAGCGGGTGGCAGCGCCGATGCAGCCGTCATAGTCGCCGCCCTGATAGGACGCATAGGCCGACATCAGCAGCGATTTGCGGGCCCAGTCGGAATAAGGATGCTGGCGGTCGACCTCTTCGAACTTCTTGGTCGCCGCCTTCATGTCCTTCTTCTCGTTCATGAGGTACAGGCCCTCATTGTAGATCTTGTCGGCGGGCTCCTCGACGAAGGTGTCGTCCTTGGCAGTGAACTTGTCCCAGAGCGAGCCCGTGCCGCAGCCGGCGAGCGGCAGCGCGAGCATGATGAAGGTGACGGCCTGCAGCAGCCCACGGGCTCGCGACGAGACCGAGAAATATCCGCGCGTCATACGCTGTGCCGACATGAGTTTAAGCCCTGACGCCCTGTGATGCGGTGCCCGCCAGCCCACGAACCCCGTCCTGGGCGCGAATTGTAACCGTGGTGCCTGCCATGCGACCACGCCAATGTATCCGACAAACGATCGTTAACTCACCGGATAGGCAGGCATTTCGCCCGGATTAAGGCGAACGTGCCGCAATCCTAGCCGATCTTGGTTACCAGGAGTTTCCCGGGTGGGGGTCGCCAACCAAACGCCGAGGCGACGGGTCTCTTTCAGGACACGTCCGGTCCGAACGCCGCGGCAACCCGGCCACCGACGATGCCGCGACCGACTTCGCCCACGGGACGCGCGGTGCGGCGGGCAGCCTCGCCTTCGACCACGCGCCAGGCGGTACGGTCGGCGAGCAGCGCGGTCAGGACAGCGTGGTTGAGCTTGTGGCCGCCACGCACCGAGCGGTAGGCGCCAAGCAGCGGCAGGCCGGCCAGCGAGAGGTCGCCGATCACGTCGAGCACCTTGTGGCGGGCGCATTCGTCGGCGTAGCGCAGGCCCTCGGGATTGAGCAGCCGCTCATCGTCGAACACGACGGTATTGTCGAAGGAAGCGCCGAGGGCATAGCCCGCGCTCCAGAGCCGCGCGACATCGCACATCAGACCGAACGTCCGGGCCCGGCCGATGTCGCGGCGGAAACCTTCGGGGTTGAGGTCGAAAACGTAGCTCTGCTGGCCGATGACGGGATTGGTGAAATCGATCTCGACCTCGACGCGGAACCCGCTGGCGTGCGGCCTGATCTCGCCGAAGGAGTCGCCGACCTTGACCGAGATCGGCTTCAAAACCTGAATGAGGCGGCGCTGCGCCGGCTGGGTGACGATGCCGGCCTGGTCGATCGCCGCAATGAAGGCCGCGGCGCTGCCGTCCATGATCGGCACTTCGGGACCATCGATCTCGATGGTGGCGTTGTCGACGCCCATGCCCCGCAGTGCAGCAAGCACATGCTCGGCGGTGGATACCAGCGGCCCGCTGCGGTCACCGAGAACGGTAGCGAGGTCGGTGGCCACCACCTGCTCGGCGGTCGCCTGAACTTCGCGATCACTTCCCTCAAGGCCCGTACGGACAAAAATAAAACCTGCGTCGACAGGCGCAGGCCCAAGGGTGACAGTGACGGGAAGACCGGAATGAACGCCTACGCCTGCCACAGAGGCTTGCGCACGAAGCGTTGTTTGCCGGTTGAGTTTCATCAGGAACCGCCCCACTACGACCATCGCGACTTATACAAACCCGCTTCGCCGGCCAGTGCCGACGCCCCGCGAATCCGTATCCCCAAGTCACGGCAAACCATAGTCACTGCCTCAAACAGCGCCAACTCACGCTTTTTTACCGATTGTTACCCCAAACCCGCCGTATTCGCGCCAAGGCTTAACCAAATTGAACCCCGGCTTGAGGCGGTTATCGGCAGTTTTACTGAACCACCGAATGTGTAATTAATGATTTAAAATCAGTTGCTTGGCAGAAAAATTCGAGTCTGGGCGGGAGAAAAGGAAAGGTCCCGGCAAGCTTGCTGCCGGGACCTTTTTCCGTCTGCCTTATTGTAACAATCCTCAGGTCGCCTGCCGCCGCAGGAAGGCTGGGATATCAAGATGATCGTCGCCCTGTGGCGCCGGCGCAACAGGCGCGGGGCGGCCGTGCATATCCAGGCCCTGCGGCGCGGGACGACGAGCATACTCCGATACCGGCTCGCTGGATGCGATCTGCTGCGCCACGGTCTTCTGCGGACGCCGCTCGGGCAGCGGCGGCATGGCGGGACCGGCGGTGCGGGCGGCGACCGGCGGCTCGCTCTCCTCGTCGCGACGGCCGAGGCCGACATTGGCGAGGCGCTGCAGCAGCGACAGGCGGGTCTTCTGCGGGGTCTCTTCCTCGGCCTCGCCGCGGGCCTGACGAATCTCGGCCTGGGCCGGCATCGGCAGTTCCTCGATGCGCGGCATCCGCGGCGCGCGGACCGGCGGACGTTCCGCCTGCGGCGGAATGAAGTTTTCGGGCGTCATCGGCTCCTGCATCGCGACGGGGGCCATGTCAGGCTCCGGAAACAGGGTCGGTTTCTGCGCGATCGGCCGCACGGTGACGTCGCCATAGGTCTGCGTCGGCGCCGGCGCCTGCGGGGCTTCGGCAACGGCAGCGGCGATGGCGGCGAGCGCAGCGCGCTCGACGTTGGGACGGGGCGCGGCAGCACCCGGAGCCGGCGCGGCGGCCGAGCCCTGCGCGTCAAGCTTCTGGGCGCGTTCGGCCAGACGCTGGTTGTCGGCACGGAGCCGCGCGGTCAGGTCGGCGAGACGGCTCTCGGCAACGGCGGCAGGTGCGGCAGCCTGCTGCGCCTGCGGTGCCGGGTTTGCGACGGGCGCGGAGGTCGCCTGGCTGTTGCGGGCGATCGCGGCCTGCTCGATGCCGGTGGCGACCACCGAGACACGGATCAGGCCGTCGAGGGCTTCGTCGAAGGTCGCGCCGACGATGATGTTGGCGTCCTGGTCGACTTCCTCGCGGATACGGGTCGCGGCCTCGTCGACCTCGAACAGAGTGAGGTCCTTGCCGCCGGTGATGGAGATGAGGAGGCCCTTGGCGCCCTTCATCGAGCTATCGTCGATCAGCGGGTTGGCGATCGCGGCTTCCGCGGCGGTCAGCGCGCGCTTGTCGCCGGAGGCTTCGCCGGTGCCCATCATCGCCTTGCCCATCTCGCGCATGACGGCGCGGACGTCGGCGAAGTCGAGGTTGATCAGGCCTTCCTTGACCATCAGGTCGGTGATGCAGGCGACGCCCGAATAGAGCACCTGGTCGGCCATGGCGAAGGCGTCGGCGAAGGTGGTCTTCTCGTTGGCGACCCGGAACAGGTTCTGGTTCGGGATGATCAGCAGCGTATCCACGACCTTGTGCAGCTCGGCGATGCCGGCCTCGGCCGTGCGCATGCGGCGGCCGCCCTCGAAGTGGAACGGCTTGGTCACGACGCCGACAGTGAGGATGCCCATGTCGCGCGCGGTCTTGGCGATTACGGGAGCGGCGCCGGTGCCGGTGCCGCCGCCCATGCCGGCGGTGACGAACACCATGTTGGCGCCCGAGAGATGGTCGCGCAGCTCGTCGATCACCTCTTCCGCCGCCGCGGCGCCGACGTTCGGCTGCGAGCCGGCGCCGAGGCCCTGCGTGACCGCCGTGCCCATCTGCACGATGCGCTGCGCCTTCGACATCGTCAGCGCCTGCGCGTCGGTGTTGGCGACCACGAAGTCGACGCCCTGGAGGCCCGCCGTGATCATGTTGTTGACGGCGTTGCCACCGGCGCCGCCGACGCCGAACACGGTGATCCGGGGCTTCAGTTCGTGAATATCAGGAACATTGATGCTGATGGTCATGGTTGCCTCTCGATCACGCGCGCGTGGGTTCGCCCCGGCCGGCGGCCGCGGGAGTTGGTGAAAATCGAAGATTGCGGAAAGCCGTCATCAGAAGCCCTCGCGTAGCCATCGTCCGACCTTTCCGAAATATCCGCCGGTTCCTGTCCTGACCTGCTGCCGCGTATGTCGCGGTTCGACATGTTCGAGGTGAACATATTGCGGGTAGACGAGGAGTCCGGCCGGCACCGCGAACGCGGCGTTCTTCGCCTCGTTGGGCAGCCGGCCGAAACCGAGCGGACGGCCGACCCGCACGGGCCGGCCGAGAATCTGGGTGCCGAGCTCGACGAGGCCGGTGAGCTGCGAGGCGCCGCCCGACAGCACGACGCGGCCGTTGGGCTCTGAGGCGAAGGGCGAATCCTTCAGCTTGTCCCGAACCATTTCGAAGACTTCCTCGGCACGGTGCTTGACGATGTTCGCGATGGTGGCGCGGGAGACGATCTGCGGCAGATCCTGCTCGTCACCGGCTGTCGGCACAGACATCAGCTCACGCGAGTCCGATCCGCCGGTGATGACGGTCCCGTATAACGTCTTGATTCGCTCGGCATCGGCAATGGTCGCGGAGAGTCCGCGCGCGAGATCCATCGTGATGTGTTGCCCGCCGACCGCAAAACCCGCCGCATGCACGAAACGGCCGCCGGCATAGACCGCGATCGTGGTGGTGCCCGCGCCCATCTCGACGACGGCGGCGCCGAGATCGGCCTCGTCGTCAGTCAGCACCGACAGGCCGGCCACGTAGGGGCTCGCCGCCATGGCTTCGACATTGATGTGGCAGCGTTCCACCGCCAGCATCAGGTTCCGCGCCACGGTGGCGTCGCAGGTGACGACGTTCATGTCGACGCCGAACTGGTGCGCGACCATGCCGCGGGGATCGCGGATGCCCTTGACGCCGTCGAGCGTGTAGCCGACCGGCAGCGCGTGCAGCACGGTGCGGCCCTCGCCGGTGGCGTGGCGCATGCCGGTGGAGGTGACGCGGCTGACATCGGCCGGCGTCACGGCGCCGCCACGGATGTCCGCGGCGGCTTCGACCAGCTGGCCGGAGAGCCGGCCGCCGGAGACCGAGAGCAGCACCGACTCGACCCGTACCTTGGCCATCTTCTCCGCAAGCCCGACGGCCTGGCGCACCGCCTGCTCGCATTCGCCAAGATCGATCACCGCGCCGGCCTTCATCCCGCGCGACTGGATCTGGCTGTAGCCGATCAGTTCCACCGCATGGGTGCGGCCGCGCAGCGCATCGCTCGGCGGCGACGGCTTCAGCCGCGCGATCATGCAGGCGATTTTGCTGGTGCCGATGTCGAGGCAGGCGACGATGCCGCCGCGCTTGTGCGGCATCGGGCGTGTCTTCGGCGTCTGGGTGCGATCGAGACCGGTCATGCGGAATCCCCGGCCTTCTTTTTCTTCTTGTCCTTGAACTGATCCTCACGCGCCTTGGCGGCGTCCTCGGACAGCTGTACCACCAGCCGATCGGGCAGGCGCATGTCGACGGCGACGATATCGCGGGAGAACAGCCTGTCGTCCTTGTCGAGCTTCGACAGCATCGCCAGCGCGTTGCCGACGTCCTGCTCGGGCAGGCGGATGTCGAGGCCGTCCTTGAGCCTCAGGTTCCAGCGCCGCTCGCCAACGAAGATCGCGGCTTTCATCACCGAATTGACCTGCGGATAGCGCGCCAGCAGCGCCAGGAAATCGCGCGCCTGCGTATCGGCCCCCTTGCCGACCACGAGCGGCAGCGACAGGAAGCGGCGCGAGACGTAGGGTTCGAGCACGGCGCCGTCATCGGCGATGACGGAGAGCCGGCCGGCTTCCTGCCACAGCGCGAACGCCTTGCGCTCGGTGAGCTCGATCATGAGCTGGCCCGGATAGAGCTTCAGCACCGTCGCATCCGCGATCCAGGGATTGGCCTTGAGCTTGTCGCGCACCGCTTCGGCGTCGAGGAACAGCAGCGAGGAGCGGCCGCTGATGCCGCCGATGGCGAGGATCTCGTCCTGGGTGAGCTGCTTGCGGCCGTTGATCACGACCGAGGTGATGCGGAAGCCGGCGGAATTGGCCAGCGCGTTGCGGGCGTCGCTGACGGCGGTGACGAAGTCCTGGAGATGGCCGCCCTTGACGATGCCGAAGCCGCAGCTCCCGATCAGCAGCAGCACGGTCATGCCAAGTCCGACCCGGTGCGGCAGATAGCGCTCGACCAGCGCAACGACGCGCGGTGTCGGCTCACGCTCGACGACAGCCTTGGCCCTGCTCTGGATCTTGTCCTTGGCGGCGACGCGCGCGGCCTGGAGTCTTTGCTGACGCTTGTCCTGCACCCACTCGCGCAGAAGCACGACCGCTCCAATCGCGGCCGCCTTCAGGTCAGCTTGGGGCCTCAGCGATCTGAAAAGCGATCGGGTGAGGCTTCCTGCTCCATCCATTGCACGAGCTCGTCAACAGTTTCCCCGCGACAGCGCGCGGATCCTGGCGAACATGACGTCTCGGACCTGCCGGGCCGGGTGCTGGTCTTCAGCAGAAGAAAACCTCTCCCCTTCAAAGCGTTCGCTGGAGGTGACATCACCCGCGACAGCTCACGCGCCGGCAGCCAAAGCGCCATATGCGCCGCCAGCGTTAACCTTCGGACGTCCTGGTAAACAAAAGGTAAAATTCGTTAACGACATGCGCATTTTGCCCCGCGATATCCGGCATTTGTGGCGCGATGTCCGGCATTTTACCGGTTTTGGCCGCCAAACCGGGCGATTTCGCCGATCCGGCCGTTAACCAGTCCCGACTATTTCCGCACGCGCTGCCCGGCGAGCTCGACCAGGCCGCGCAGGAAGTCGACGAACTCGATGCCTGCGGCTTTCAGCGCCTTGGGGTAGAGCGAGGACTTGGTCAGCCCGGGGAGCGTGTTGGTTTCGAGATAGACGAGGCCCTTGTCCGAGACGATGAAGTCCGAGCGGGAATAGCCAGTGCAGGACATCGCGCGATGCGCCAGCATCGCCTGCTCCTCGAGCGCTGCGGTGATCTCGGGTGCGAAGCGGCCGGGACAGATCTCCTGGGTCGACTTCAGGAGATATTTCGCGGCGTAGTCGAAATTGCCCTCGCCCGGAATGATCTCGATCGGCGGCAGCGAGATGATCGAGCCATCGGTGCGCTCCAGCACGCCGCAGGTCGCCTCGACGCCGGCGATGTAGGGCTCGATCACATACTCTTCGTGCTTGGCCGCATTGCGGACGGCGACGAGGTCCTGCTTGGCGTTGACGAAGATCAGCCCGTAGCTCGAGCCGTCGCGCGCCGGCTTCGCGATCAGCCGTCCGTATTCGGAGAAGGCCTCGTCGATCTTATCAAGCGCAACGTTCGACGGCGGCGTCACGCCGCTGAGGGCGGCGAACCGCTTGGCCGCGAGCTTGTCGAAGGCGAGGTGCGAGGAGGCCGAGCCCGAGCCGGTGAAGGGCACGCCGCGCGCCTCGCACATCACCTGCAATTCGCCGTTCTCGGCCCGTCCGCCGTGCAGGCCGAGCACCAGCACGCGGTTCTCAGCCTTGGCCTTGTCCAATGCCTGATCCAGCGGAATGCCACGCGTGCCCGGCTTGAACTCGTCCTCGAAGGGACGGGCGTGTTCGAGCAGTTGTTTGGACTGCACGACATGCACCTTGTCCTCGACGTCCCACCACCAGAGATCGGCCTCGGGCAAGGCCTGATGCAGGGCCTGGGCCGAGGCGACCGAAACCAGACGCTCCCGGTTGGAGCCGCCGAAAAGAATGGTGATGCGCATTCGCTGCCTCTGTTTCTTTGTCATTCCGGGGCGCGCAAAGCGCGAACCCGGAATCTCGAGGTTCCGGGTTCGGTGCTTCGCACCGCCCCGGAACGACACTCACGCGGAAACCCCGATCCGCTTGATTTCCCAGTGTAGCTCGATTCCGGAATTTGCCTTCACCCGTTCGCGCACGGTCTCGCCGAGCGTCTCGATATCGTGCGCGGTGGCATCGCCCGTGTTGATCAGGAAATTGCAGTGCATCTCGGAGACCTGCGCGCCGCCGACGCGCAGGCCGCGGCACCCGGCGGCGTCGATCAGCCTCCAGGCGGAGTGTCCCGGCGGATTCTTGAAGGTCGAACCGCCGGTCTTTTCCCGGATCGGCTGCGCAGTCTCGCGATGGCTTTGCACCTCCGCCATGCGCGCGCGGATTGCTTCCGAATCCCTGATCTCGCCGCGGAAGCGGGCGGAGGTGAAGATGATGGAGGGACCGACGCCGCTGTTGCGGTAGACGAACTTCATGTCGGCATTGGAGAAGACATGCTTCGCGCCGTCGCGCCCCACACCCCTCGCCTCGATCAGCACATCCTTGGTCTCGCCGCCATTGGCGCCCGCATTCATGCGCAGCGCCCCGCCGATCGTGCCGGGAATGCCGAAGTAGAATTCGAGCCCGCCGATATTCGCGGATGCCGCCACCTCCGCCACACGCTTGTCGAGCGCGGCCGCGCCGGCGGTGACGATGTCTCCGCTCGCGGTGGCCTCGCCGAAGGCGCGTGGCGCAAGCCGGATCACGACGCCCGCAATGCCGCCGTCGCGCACGATCAGGTTGGAGCCGACGCCGACGACGTAGACCGGAATGTCGCTGGCGAGATGCGCGAGGAAATAGGCGAGATCGTCCTCGTCCGCAGGCGTGAACAGCACCTGCGCCGGACCGCCGACGCGAAACCAGGTGAGCTCGGCCAGCGACTGGTTCGCCAGCAGCCGGCCCCGCAGATCAGGCATCGCGGCTTTGAGGTCGGGCGTGATGTCCGGAAAGCTCATGCCGCCTCCGAGCATGAGGTCGGCAAGCTCTCTCCGGTTCCGCCTCTCCCGCTTGCGAGAGCTTTGCTTAATTGGACGCGGGGGAGTGATTGCCGCTGTTGGGCGTTTTTTGCGTAGCGTTGGACGTCGGCGGCATCGAAGGTTTGCGCTTTCGTGGTCAACTGATTGGGTTGGGCGGTCATGCGGCAACTCCCGCAGGAGACAACGCCACCCATCGTTTGAGATTCATTGCCAGGCAGATCAGGCGCAGATGCGTCTGGTTGCGCGCCCAGCCCAGATAGCGGGCGCGCGCCCAGCGGTAGCTGCCCTTGAGGCGCGCGAAGACCTGCTCGACCGGTGCGCGGCGCTTTCCCACGGCACCGTTGAAGCGCTTCTGCCGCGCGGTCAGCGGATGATGCTTGTTGGGCCGGAACATCAGCCGCGGCTTGATGCCTCGCGCGCGCAGGCCGCTACGGCGCTCGTGCTTGTCATAGGCCTGGTCGGCATAGACCGCCTTCTCATCACCACAGACCAACTCGTCGGCGGGCACCGTATCGTTGACCGCAGCATCGGTCAGCTTGCTGCGGCGGATGATTGCCGAGCCCTGGTCGATGCCAACATGGGCCTTGTAGCCGAAGTATCGTTTGCCGCCCTTCTTGGTCCATCGCGCATCCGGATCGCGCTTGCTGTTGACCAGTTTGCTCGGCGCCCGACCGTCCGGGCCGGGGGGCTGCGGCTCCTCTGGTGGCTTCGGCGGCTTCACCGCCGCCGGGATCAGGCTCGCGTCGATTAGTGTACCCCGCCGCACCACCAGCCCATGCGCATCGATCTGGCGCAGAATCTCACCGAACAGCCTCTCGTCCAGGCCGGCCCGCTGCAAACTGTCGCGGAAGCGCCAGATCGTGGCGTGATCGGGTGTCTCATCGCCGAGCACAAAGCCGCAGAAATCGCGGAATGAGGCGCGGTCATCAAGCGCCTCTTCAAGCTCCGGATCGGACAGCCCGTACCATTGCTGCAGCAACAGCGCCTTGAACATCACCAGCCGCGGATAGGCCGGCGCCCCACGCTCCGGTTCCGGCAGACCGCCTAGCACGCCCCCTACCGCTGCCCAATCGACCAAGTCCCCAATCCGTCTCAGCACCGGATTGCCTTTTCCCCGTCGCGACACCAGCGCGTCCGCAAAGCTCGGTTGTCCAACCTGTCGATAGGCCATTCCCGTCCTCCCTCAGCGGTCTAGGGAATCGCAGATTCGCGAATATGCAAAGCTCTCGCTTGCGGGAGAGGCCGACGCGCTCGCAGAGCGCGGCGGGTGAGGGCTCTTGCCACCCAGGGACAGCCACCGCATTTCTCGACAATCCCGCCGCGGAGACACCCCCACCCCAGCCCTCCCCCGCAAGCGGGAGAGGGAGCGCAGTCCCGACGCCGAAGCATCGTTCGCACCATCTCGAACAGCCCTCCCCCACAAGGGGGGAGGGAGTGCAGTTTGCCGTGCGGCTGCCTGCAAGTCCCTCAGCATGCTCACCCCAGCGCCTTCAATTCGCCGGGCAATGCATACGCCCATTGCGTGATGTTGCCGGCCCCGAGGCACACGACGAGATCGCCGGGCTTCGCGAGCCCCTTGACGATGCCCGCCAGCTCCGATGCCGCCGGCAGCGGGATCACCTCGCGATGGCCGTGGGCGCGCAGGCCGGCGACGAAGTGATCGCGGTCGATGCCCTCGATCGGCGCTTCGCCTGCGGAATAGACATCGGCCACGATCACCGCATCGGCGTCGTTGAAGCAGGTGCAGAATTCCTCGAACAGGGATTGCAGCCGGGTGTAGCGGTGCGGCTGCACCACGGCGATGACCTTGCCGGTGTAGGAATCGCGCGCCGCTTTCAGCACCGCCGCGATCTCCACGGGGTGATGGCCGTAATCGTCGATGATGGTGACGCCGTTCCATTCGCCGGTCTTGGTGAAGCGGCGCTTGACGCCACCAAAACCTGCGATGGCACTGCGGATCCTGTCGTCGGACACACCGAGCGCGTGAGCGACCGCAATCGCCGCCGTCGCGTTGGAGGCGTTGTGCCGGCCCGGCATCGGCAGCGCGAGGTCGGGGATCTCGTGCGTGGTGCCTGCCTTGCGGTCGCGGATCACAACCTTGAACTTAGAGCCGCCGCCGCCAGCGGTGAGATCGACCAGGCGCGCATCGGCCTGCGGATTTTCGCCATAGGTAATGATGCGGCGGTCCTCGATCTTGCCGACGAGGCTCTGCACGACCGGATGATCGATGCACATCACGGCAAAGCCGTAGAACGGCAGATTTTCGACGAAGTGACGGAAGGCGTCCTGCACGGCCTCGAAGGTCTTGAAGTGGTCGAGATGTTCGGGATCGACATTCGTGACGATCGCGACATCCGTCGGCAGCTTCAGGAACGTGCCGTCGCTCTCGTCGGCCTCCACCACCATCCAGTCGCCGGCCCCTAAGCGCGCATTGGAGCCATAGGCATTGATGATGCCGCCGTTGATCACGGTGGGATCGAGCCCGCCGGCATCGAGCAGCGTTGCAACCATCGTGGTCGTCGTGGTCTTGCCGTGCGTGCCGGCGATGGCGACGCAGCTCTTCAGGCGCATCAGCTCGGCCAGCATCTCGGCGCGGCGCACCACGGGAATGCGCCTCTCGCGCGCCGCCATCAATTCCGGATTGTCGCGCTTGATCGCGGAGGACACGACCACGACCTCGGCCCCATCGACATTCTCGGCCTTGTGGCCGACCGAAACCTTCGCGCCCTTCTTGCGCAGACGGTCGAGATTGTAGTTGTCGGAGGCGTCCGAGCCCTGCACGGCATAGCCGAGATTGACCAGCACCTCGGCGATGCCGCTCATGCCGATCCCGCCGATCCCGACGAAGTGGATGGGTCCGATCTCGCGCGGCAGTCTCATGGCTGTATCTCTGTCTAGTCCGGCTGCGGCCGCGGCATTACCCCCGTCGTGGCCGGCCAGCGGCGAATCTCCTCCACTTCATGCAAGACTGGACGGATCGGGACAAGACCGGTACGGCCTCCAAACGAGGTAATTTCCCGGTTGGATGCCCCATTTTGGCCCGTTTCGCGGATCGCGAGGCTCACACTCGGATCACCGGGACCATGTCGCCGCTGCGGTCAGAGGGAGCCGGTTCGCGCGGCCGCCTCATCCTGGAGATCGAGCACGCGAAGATAGTTGCGCAGGCGATTGGCCTCGAGTGCGCCAAGGAGCTTGTTCTGATGATACGGCAACAGGAGATCGGCGAGCGGCGCGCTCCAGGGCGCGTCCAGCTCGAAGATCACGCCGAGCCCGAATACGGCCGGGATCTCGGCAAAGCCGAGCTCGCGGCCGCCCCTGAGCGCGTCGGCCAGAAAGTCGTCGATCGCCGTCATCACGCCGTTGCGCGCACCGCCGGAGACCTCGGCAAACGCGAACTGGCCCATGCCGCGAAAGCCTCGCCCATCGACCAGCGCTGCCTGACCGGGAACCGCACCGGCGTCAAAGCTGTAGGCATGGCGATACTCGGGTGGAATTCGGTGGGGCGCATAGTAGAAATCGCGCCGACCACACGGCCAGCCGATATCGTGCACAAAGACCAGAAGCGGCTTGCCGGCGCGACGGCCGATCGCATCGATGTGGCCGAGCTCGTTGTAGACCGTGTACCAGTTGTGATCGCCATCGACGACCCAGGCATCGGCCTCGTCGACATCGGCGAACGCCTCCAGGCTCGTTTTTGCGAGATGGCGAACGTCCGGGTTGGTCTTCAGCCACTCCATGAATTCGCGCTTCGGCGCCGGATCGATGGCGGTGAGGCGTCCGCCGCGCTCACGACAATGCGCGGCAAGGAAGGGCGACATGCCTCCGTATTCCGAGCCGATCTCGACGATCTCGCGCGCATCCGCGAGCCTGAGTGCCTCGAGGACCAGATCGGAAAACTCCGCGAGGGAGTGAATCAGCAAGCCTGCCACAAGCAAATCCTCCGCCGGGCACAATTGAACGTGCCGCGCGTGCGATCATCGGGCCGAGCGACCCGTGTGCAGGCTTGAACGGCGCGGACGCTAAATTCCGGCGGTTTTCACCACGAGGTCCGCGAGCCTCTCGGCCGCATCGAGCCGACCTGCCCCCTTCGCAGCCGCGGCCATGGCGGCAAGGCGCGCGGGCTCGGCGGCCAGGCCGGAGATTTCGGCGGCGAGACGATCGGAGGTGAACTCGGTCTGCGGAATGCGGATCGCGCCGTCGACCTTGACCAGCACGCCGGCATTGGCGAACTGGTCCTGGTCGATCGAGCCGGGCAGCGGCACCAGGATGGAGGGCCGGCCAATCGCCGCGAGCTCGGCGACGGTGCCCGCGCCGGAGCGCGACACGACCAGATGGTTGGAGGCGAGCCGCGCCGGCAGATCGGTGAAGAACGGCGCGAGTTCCACCTTGATCTTGAGCTTGTCATAGACCGCGCGCACGCGGCTCATGTCTTCCTCGCGCACCTGCTGGGTGAGGACGAGGCGGCTCCATAACGCAGGCTCGAGCCGCTCGATCGCGCCGGGCACGATGTCGGCCATGATGCGCGCGCCTTGGCTGCCGCCGACGACGAGCAGGCGCAGCGGACCATTCACCTCAGGGGGGCTATACTTTACCGCAGCGGCGGCCAGAACCGCCGGCCGCATCGGCGTGCCGACGGTCGTTGTCTTGCCTGCCAGCGCCGGATCGCGATCGAGCACGCCGGGCAAGGACGTCGCGATGGCGCGGACGCGGCTCGACAGAAACCGGTTGGCACGGCCGAGCACCGCATTGGCGTCGTGGACGATGCCGGGCACGCCGGCGAATTTCGCAGCGACCAGCGGCGGCAGCGTCGGATAGCCGCCGAAGCCGACGACGGCGACCGGCTTGAGCCGCTTGATCAGGCGGTAGGCAGAGAGCGTGCCCGCGGCGAGCGTGAGGCCGGCATAGGCGAGCTGCAACGGATTGCGGCCGCGCGCGGTCTCGCTTGCCACGACGTCGATCATGTCCTTGCTGAACAGCCCGCTGTAGCGCAGCGCGCGTTCGTCGGTGACGAGGCGGACGCGAAAGCCGCGCCGGATCAACTCGACGCCAAGCGCCTCGGCCGGAAACAGATGGCCGCCGGTGCCGCCCGCGGCGAGAAGAATCAGGGGGGACGTGTCCATGATGAGGGGGTTTTACAGGGAGTTCTCGGTCATTGCGAGTGCGGCAACAAAGGTGTTCGTGCCCCGGGGCGCGGCGCGTCGCTCTTGGCGACGTGGTGCGCTGCTGCACCGGGGCCCATTGGTTGCGGCATTCCGGGTCCCGGATCTGCGCGGAGCCTGTCATCGGGCCGCGCTACGCGCGGACCCGTTGGCTTGTCCGGGACACGAAACCTATATCACGCATAACTCCGCATCGCCTCGGCGTGGCCGCTCGCTTCGACCTCGGTGCGCGGGCGCAGCCGCGTCAGAGCCAGCATCATGCCGACACCATAGGCCAGCGACACGATCGAGGAGCCGCCATAGGAGATGAACGGCAGCGTCATGCCCTTGGCTGGAATCAGCTGCAGGTTCACCGACATGTTGATCGCGGCCTGCACGCCGAACAGGATCGCAAGCCCAGAAGCCGCAAAGCGCGAGAACATGTCCTCGTTGGCATAGGCGCGCGACAGCGTGCGGATGACGACGAAGGCGAACAGCGCCAGCATGGCGAGGCACAGGATGATGCCGAACTCCTCGGCGGCGACCGCGAACACGAAGTCGGTGTGGCTGTCCGGCAGGCTGCGCTTGGCGATGCCCTCGCCCGGTCCGAGGCCGAACCAGCCGCCGTTGTAGAAGGCTTCCATGGCGGTATCGACCTGGAAAGTGTCGCCGGAGGCCGGATTCATGAAACGCCTGATGCGGCCGGCGACGTGCGGGACGAACAGATAGGCGCTGAACAGGCCGGCGGCGCCGAGACCTGCGAGACCGAACACCCAGATCATCCGCATGCCCGCGATGAAGAACAGCGAGCCCCACACCATCAGGACCAGCATGGTCTGGCCGAAGTCGGGCTCCATCACCAGCAGCGCGACCAGCATCAGGAGCAGCACCACCGCCATCGAGGTCGCCGGCATCTCCGGCCGCCTGGTTGATTCCGCGAACAGCCAGGCGGCGATGACGACGAAGGACGGCTTTGCGATTTCGGAGGCCTGGATGTTGACGCCGAGCAGCGTGATCCAGCGCCGCGAGCCCTTCACCTCGGGGCCGATTGCGAGCGTGAGCACGATCAGGATGATGCTGATCGCGAAGATGATGAGCGCACTGCGGCGGATGGAGCGTGGCGACAGGAAGGACACGCCGACGAGCACGATGCAGGACGGCACCAGGAACAGCACGTGGCGGCTGAAGAAATGGAAGGGATCGAGCCCGATGCGGGTCGCAACCGGCGGGCTCGCCGCCAGCGACAGGATCACGCCGGTCAGCATCAAGGCCAGGATGGCGCCCATCAGCGGCTTGTCGACGGTCCACCACCACTCGGAAAAGGGGGTGCGTTCTTCACGGGAGAGCATGGGCGGCCGCTTTCGGACGGAGGTCCGTCCATTGGTCGCCGAGGTTGGTTACCGCAAGGTTAACATGATGGATCAAGTTGTGGAGAGTCTCGTGCCCCGGACGCAGCGCAGCGCGCCGCCTCTTCGCGGCGTGGTGCGCTGCAGAGCCGGGGCCCATATCGCGGCAGTATATCGTGTAGCGGCCTGAGTCCCGGCTCTGCGGAGCGTCACTTCGTGCCGCACGGCGTCCGGGACACGAGAGCCTATTCGTAGTTGATCGCAACGTCTCCCGCGCGCTGGTCGCGCTTGTAGATCTGATCCGGTCCGGGAATGAACCCGATCCTGACCGCGCGCTCACTGCTCCACGCGACGACAACATCAAGGTGCCCGCGCACGCTGAGAAAGGTCGGCGTGCTCTCGGGCGAGAACGTCCGGCCGCGCGCGATGATGCTGGCTTGCGTGCTGTCGGGTACCGTCGCACCGCATGACTTCCAGACCACGACGACCAGCTTGCTGCCGCTAGGCGAGGCGAATGCGCGCTGGCGAACGACGCGGCACGCACCGAAGCCACTCATGAGATTGTCGACGGCAACAACGAAGCCAAAACCCGCGGCGACTGGAACAGCAAGTGCGGCGACGGCGATCCCGATCCAGCGTCGCCGCGACATCTTCACACCACCGGCTTCACACCCGGCAGCGCCTGCACCAGTTCGCGGAACCTGGTGCCGCGGATCTCGAAGTTGCGGTACTGGTCGAAGGAGGCGCAGGCGGGGGACAGAAGCACGACGGCGTCGGTGAGACCCGAGGCTTCTGCATCGCGCGCGGCGTGCTCGACGGCGACGTCGAGCGTCTGGCTGATCTCGTGCGGGACCGCGCCGAGCGTGCCGGAAAATTCCTGTGCGGCCTCGCCGATCAGATAAGCCTTGCTGATGCGGGGAAAGAAGCCGGTGAGGCTTGTGATGCCACCCGCCTTCGGCTTGCCGCCGGCGATCCAGAAAATATCTGCAAACGACGACAGCGCATGCGCTGTGGCATCGGCATTGGTGCCCTTGGAATCGTTGACGAACAGCACGTTGCCGCGGCGGCCGACCTGCTCCATGCGGTGGGCAAGGCCGGGAAAGCTGCGCAGGCCGTCCTGCAGCACGTCCTGGCTGATGCCCATGGCGAGTGCAGCGGCGGCGGCGCAGGCCGCGTTCTGCGCGTTGTGCAGGCCGCGCAGCGAGCCGATGCCGCCGAGCGCGGCGACCTCGCTGCGGGCGCCGCCCGCGGCGCGCACGATGGTGCCGTGCTCGACGTAAATGCCCGACGCGAGCGGGTTCTTGACCGAGATGCGCACCACGTTCTTGCCAGTGCGGTCGAGCCGGTCGGCGATGTCGCGGCAATAGCCGTCGTCGACGCCCACGATCGCGGTGCCGCCCGCCTGCACGCCGGCGACGAGGCGCTCCTTCACCGCGGCGTAGTGCTCGATCGTACCATGCCGGTCGATATGGTCCTCGCTGACATTGAGCAGGATGCCGACGGAGGGATCGAGCGAGGGCGTGAGGTCGATCTGGTAGGACGACATCTCGATGACGTGAACGCGGCCCATGCGCGGCGGCTCCAGCGACAGGATCGCGGTGCCGATATTGCCGCCCATCTGGGTGTCGTAGCCGGCGACTTTCGTCAGGTGCGCGATCAGCGCCGTCGTGGTCGACTTGCCGTTGGTGCCGGTGATGGCGACGAACGGCGCGTCCGGCGCGTGGCGGCGCCGCTCGCGGCAGAACAGCTCGATGTCGCCGATGACCTCGACCCCGGCCTCGCGCGCCTTCAGCACGCTCCAGTGCGGCACCGGATGCGTCAGCGGCACGCCGGGCGCGAGCACGAGCGCAGCGAAATTCGCCCAGGAGACGTTGCGCAGATCGGCGGTGATGAAGCCGGCCTGAACCGCCTTGGCGACGTTCTCGGCATTGTCGTCGGCGGCGATCACTTCGGCGCCCCCCGCCTTCAAGGCATGGCAGGAGGCGAGCCCCGAGCCGCCGAGGCCGAACACCGCGACCGTCTTGCCGGCGAAGGATGTGACCGGGATCATGATGACTCCATCTCCGTCGTTCCGGGGCTCGCGGAGCGAGAACCCGGAATCTCGAGATTCCGGGTTCGACGCAGATGCGTCGCCCCGGAATGACGGTGCTGGGCAGCCATCCTCATCACCGCAGCTTCAGCGTGGACAGGCCGGCGAGCGCCAGCATCACCGAGATGATCCAGAAGCGGATCACGATCTGCGGCTCGGTCCAGCCGAGCTGCTCGAAATGGTGGTGGATGGGCGCCATCCGGAAGATGCGTTTTCCCGTGAGCTTGAACGACACCACCTGCACGATGACGGAGACCGCCTCCAGCACGAACAGGCCGCCGATCACGGCGAGCACGATCTCGTGCTTCACCGCGACCGCGATGGCGCCGAGCATGCCGCCCAGCGCGAGCGAGCCGGTGTCGCCCATGAAGATCGAGGCCGGCGGGGCGTTGAACCAGAGGAAACCGAGACCAGCGCCCAGCAGCGCGCCGCAGAGCACCGCCAGTTCGCCTGTGCCCGCGACGTATTTGATCTGGAGATATTCGGCGAACACGGCGTTGCCGGCGAGATAGGCGATCATCGCAAAGCTCGCGGTCGCGATCATCACCGGCACGATGGCGAGGCCGTCGAGACCATCGGTGAGATTCACCGCGTTGCCGGAGCCGACGATGACGAAGGCGCCGAAGATGACGAAGAACCAGCCGAAATGCAGCACGGTGTCCTTGAGGAACGGGATCGTCAGCGCGGTCGAGGCGGGATCGCGGTTCAGCCGCACCAGCGCGTAGCAGGCGACCAGCGCGATGATCGCCTCGATCAGCAGGCGAAGCTTGCTGCCGAACCCGGTCGTGGTCTGCTTGGTCACCTTGAGGTAATCGTCATAGAAGCCGACGAAGCCGAAGCCGAGCGTCACCGCCAGCACAATCCAGACATAGGGGTTGAGCGGATTGGCCCACAGCACCGTGCCGACGGTGAGGCCGGACAGGATCATCAGCCCGCCCATGGTGGGCGTGCCCTTCTTGGCGAGATGCGATTGGGGGCCGTCGGAGCGAATCGGCTGGCCCTTGCCCTGGCGGATGCGCAGATGGTCGATGATCCAGGGCCCGAACAGGAACACGAACAGCGCGCCGGTCACGACCGCCCCGCCGGTGCGGAAGGTGATGTAGCGGAAGACGTTCAGGAAGGTGCGAATGGCACCGAAGCCCGGAAATGTGTTGGAGAGCTCGATCAGCCAGTAAAACATTCAGACGGTCCTATGGCGCCTTTGCACACGCAGCCTTGGCCTTGTTCGTGGCCGTTATCTTGGCCTCGACGTGCCTCACGGGCATTCGCTGGTCTTCGTCATGGGTCGCGCGACCTCTGGGAAAACGGACGGCTTCGCGCCACAAAGGGTGGGATTCGGGAACAGCGCCTTCCAAGCAGTTTACGCCTTCGCCTGCAAGGCGGTCATCAGGCCCGGCACGAACTTGTTGACCCAGAACATCTTTTTGCTGCCCTTGACAACCACGACATCCCCTGCCTTCAGCAGGCTCGCAACCTCGCCCGGCTTCAGTGTGGCCGGATCATCGTGCCAGCCGAGGCCCTTGCCTGATGGCAGCACGTCGTAGAGGTGGCGCATCAGAGGACCGACGCAGTAGACGCCGTCGATGCCTTCGAGATATTTGGCGAGGCCGGTATGATAGTTCGGCGCGTCCTCGCCCAGTTCGAGCATGTCGCCGAGAACCGCGATGCGGCGGCCTTCGCTCACGTGGCGCGCCTGGAGGCTTTGCAGCGCAGCCGCCACGCTGGCCGGATTGCCGTTGAAGCTGTCGTCGATCACGGTGATATCGCCGACCGCCTGCTCGACGCCGCGGCCGGTCATGATGCCGACGCGGTCGAGCTTGATCGCCAGCGTCGCGACGTCGAGATGCGCAGCATGAATGGCGGCAAGCGCTGCCAGCGCATTGTGCACCCGGTGCGGCGCGCCAGGGGTGAGGCTGAAGGCGATCTCCTTCTTCCCGATCGCGGCCACGACCTGCCAGCTCTCGCCGTGCGGCGCGTGCGCGACCTCGTGCACCTCGGCATGCTCGCCGCCGAAGCGCACGACCTTGCCCTTCCACTCGGGCGCCTTGATCCCGGCGGGCAGCACCAGCACACCATTCTCGGGCAGGCCGAGCGCGATCGACACCTTCTCGCGCCGGATGGCTTCCAGCGAGCCGAGCTTTTCCAGATGCACGGGCTGCACGTTGACGACGAGCGCGACCGTCGGGCGCGTCAATTCGCTGAGCCGCGCGATCTCGCCTTGCTGGTTCATTCCCATCTCGACGACCCAGAGGCTGGCGTCTCGCCTGGCATTGCACAGAGTCAGCGGAACGCCCCAGAAATTGTTGAAGCTCGACGGGCTCGCATAGGCGTTCGGATAGGCGGCGAGAAATTCCTTGGTGCTGGTCTTGCCCGCGCTTCCGGTGAGTCCGATCACCGGGCCATTGAAGCGCGCGCGTGCGGCCCGGGCGAGGCCCCAGAGACCGTCGATCAACGTATCCCTGACGACGATCTGCGGAATGCGAATGCCGGCGATCTCGTGCGGCACGATCATCGCGACCGCGCCCGAAGCTTCCGCCTTGTCCGCGAACTCCCAGCCGTCGCGCGCGCTGGCGAAGGCCGAGACGAAGCCGCCGCTCGGCGTGCCGCTGAGCGCGACGAACAGGCTGCCCGGCTTCACCAGCCGGCTGTCCTGCGTGATGAAGTCGATTCCCGTGTCCGGGAACGATCCGGTGACACCCAGCGCACGCGCGACCTCGGCAACCGTCCATATTGGCGCGCTCATGCAACCCTCGACGCTAGTGCGGCGGCAACCGCCTCGTGATCACTGAAGGGCAGAACTTCTCCGCCGACGATCTGCCCGGTCTCATGGCCCTTGCCGGCGATGAGCAGTGCATCGCCGTCTTCCAGCTCCTCGATCGCGGCGCGGATCGCGGCGGCGCGGTCGCCGATCTCCCGGGCGCCCTTCGCGGTGGCGAGGATCGCGGCGCGGATGGCTTCCGGCTTCTCGCTGCGCGGATTGTCGTCGGTGACGATGACGCTGTCGGCGTTCTCGGCCGCGATCTCGCCCATGATCGGACGCTTGCCGGCATCGCGGTCGCCGCCGGCGCCGAACACGACGACCAGCCTGCGCTTCGCATAAGGCCGCAGCGCCTGCAGCGCCTTCGCCAGCGCATCGGGCTTGTGCGCGTAATCGACGAAGATCGGCGCGCCGTTGCGCTCGCCGACACGCTCGAGCCGGCCCTTCGCGCCTTCGAGATGTTCGAGGCTTGCGAATACGTTTGCAGCGTCGCTGCCGGTGCCGATGGCAAGGCCGGCCGACACCAGCGCGTTCTCGATCTGGAATTCGCCGACCAGCGGCAGCCGGATGGCGAAGCGCTTGCCGCGATGTTCGAGCGTGAGTTTTTGCGCGAAACCTTCGACCGCGGCCTCCGTCAGGCGGATGCCCTCGCCTGCTCCGTCGCCGTTGCGGCCGACCGCCATGACGCGCAGGCCGCGCGCCCTGGCGGCCTCGATCGCTTCAGCCGAGCAATCATGATCGGCCGAGATCACCGCGGCGCCACCCGGCGGCACCAGTTCGCGGAACAGGCGGAGCTTCGCCGCGAGATAATGCGCAACGCTCGGATGGTAATCCATGTGGTCGCGCGAGAGGTTGGTGAAGCCGCCGGCGGAGACGCGCACGCCGTCGAGGCGATACTGGTCGAGCCCGTGCGAGGAGGCCTCGAAGGCGAGATGGGTAACGCCCTCGCGCGCGATCTCGTCGATCTGCCGGTGCAGCGCGATCGGATCGGGCGTCGTCAGCGAGCCGTAGACGGTGCGTTTGGGCGAGACGAGACCGATGGTGCCGATGCTGGCGGAGGCATGCCCCAGCCGCTCCCAGATCTGACGTGTGAACGCCGCAACCGAGGTCTTGCCGCTGGTTCCGGTCACGGCGGCGATCGTGGCGGGCTGCGCGGGAAAGAACTTTGCCGCGGCCAGCGCCAGTGTGCGGCGCGGATTGGCCACAGTGATAAACGGCACATTGGTGGCCGCAGGCGCATGGTCGCCAACGACTGCGATCGCGCCCGCGGCAATTGCCGCATCGATGAAGCGCGCGCCGTCGGTCTTGCTGCCCGCGATTGCGACGAAGAGATCGCCCGGCTTGACCACGCGGCTGTCGAGCGCAATGCCGCTCACGTCGAGAGCCGCAACAGCGGACTCGATCGCGGCATCATTGCCCAGAACATCCTGACCCAAGAGGTCGCGCAGCTTCATGGTCTTCCAGTCGACATGCCTGCCGGAAAGCCGAATCGCTTTGAAAATTCCGACTCAGCACCGGCGATGGCCCACCCGATTGATTACTGGGTTGTCCTGGATGCTGCAAGAATAAGGCGGTCGGACGGCGGCAGGTCGAACCGCGGCTCGACGCCCAGGAGCGGCGCGATCCGCTCGATCACCTTGCCCCCGGTCGGCACCGCGTTCCAGCCCGACGTGATGAAACCATGCGTTTCGGGCAGCGCCTGCGGCTCGTCCAGCATGATCAGGACGTGATATTTGGGATCGTCGCAGGGCAGGATGGCGGTGAAGGAGTTGAGCACGCGCTTCTTGGCGTAGCGCCCGTTGATGACCTTCTCGGACGTGCCGGTCTTGCCGCCGACGTAATAGCCCTTGACGTCGGCGGTCTTGGCGGTGCCGATCTCGGCATTGAGCCGCATCAGGTACCGCATCTTGTCGCTGGTCTCCGTCTTGATGACGCGCTTGGCCATCGCCATGGCCTCGGATTCGCTGCGCTTCATGAATGTCGGCGGAATCAGATAGCCGCCGTTCACCAGCGCGTTGATGCCCATCACGGCCTGCAGCGGTGCCACCGACAGGCCCTGGCCGAACGCAGCGGTGACCGTATTCAACTCGCTCCAGCGCCGCGGGATCAGCGGCGCCGCGCTCTCCGGCAATTCGGTGCGCAGCCGCGTCATCTGGCCCATCTTGGCGAGGAACGCCTTGTGCGCTTCGACGCCCTGGTTAAGCGCGATCCGCGCCGCGCCGATGTTGGACGAGTAGGTGAACACTTCCTTGGTGTTGATGAAGCGCCCGAGCGGATGGCTGTCATGGATGGTGAACTTGCCGTAGTGCAGGTTTCCGCGCGCGTCCCACATCGAATTCAGGTTGATCTTGCCGGAATCGAGCCCCATCGCCAGCGTGAACGCCTTGAAGGTCGAACCCATCTCGTAGACGCCGGTGGTCAGGCGATTGATGCGATCGGGGTCGTGCGCTTCCTTCGGATTGTTGGGATCGAAATCGGGCAGCGAGACCATCGCCACGATCTCGCCGGTCTTGACGTTGGAGACGATGCCGGAAGCGGCCTTGGCGTGGAACTTGTCCTTGGCCTTGAGGAGTTCGTCACGCAGCGCATGCTCGACGCGCAGATCGACCGAGAGCTCGATCGGCTTCTGCAGCCGGTCGGTCGCAAAGCCGGCACGGTGGAGATCGGCGAGCCCCTGGTTGTCGAGCCACTTCTCCAGGCCGGCGATGCCCTGGTTGTCGATGTTGACGAGACCGATGATGTGGGCGACCTCGTTGCCCGTCGGGTAGACGCGCTTGTTCTCGCGCAGGAAGCCGATGCCGGGAAGGCCGAGCTTGTGGATGGCCTGCTGCTGCGCCGGCGTGACCTCGCGCTTGAGCCAGGCGAAGCCCTTGCGCGACTTCAGGCGCTCGCGCACCTCGGCCTCGTCGAGGTCGGGAATGGTCGCCGTCAGGAGCTCGATCGCCTCATCCTTGTCGATGATGCGCCGCGGCTCGCTGAACAGGCTCGCGGCCTTGACGTCGGTCGCGAGGATCGCGCCGTTGCGGTCGACGATGTCGGGCCGCGCGGTCGCAACCACCTCCTGCGCCGCGGCGCGGCGCGCCCCGTGGGCGTCCGCGCCGATCGCGAACATCACGAGCCGCCCGCCGATCAGGGCATAGACCGAAGCGAAGGCCAGTATCGCAAGCCCCACGCGCGCTCGCGCCTTCACGGCGCGATCGACATTGCGCCCGTAGAGCAGGCTGCGGATCAGCCGCTGCCGCCACGGTTCGGCCGGCTTCTCGGTCAATTTTGCAGGCGTTGCCGCGCTCATTGCTTGTCCTCGGGCTGAGGCACGGAGCCCGTCACGGTATCGGGATCACTCGCGGCTTCGATGGCGTTTAGCATGGCCCCGATCGGATCGGGATCGCCCGGCCTGAACATCCGCGGCGGGCGCTCCGGCAGATTCTTCAGCGAGTCATATTGCGTGCCATTAACCGGCTTGAGGTGCAGATGCCGGTCGGACAGGCCTTGCAGCCGCAGCGGGGCATCGAGCTTGGCCCACTCGGCCCGCAGCGCCGCGATCGCGTCGCGCTCCTCGCGTATCTCTGCACGCAGCCGCAGCACCTTCTCGGTGCGCGCCGTGGAGTCCATCTTGATCCTGTAGACATGGGCCGCCGCGAAGATCAGCGCACCGATGACGAGGAGGTGGATGATGCGCATGCGCTAGCCGCCCCTCATCACGTCGGAGAGTTTCGGCCAGGGCGATGCCTCGTCGGTCTCGTGCGCCGGCGCCGCGGTGCGCTCGGCGGCGCGCAGCTTTGCCGAGCGTGCACGCGGATTATGCGCAACTTCGTCTTCGCCGGCGACGACGGGCCGCCGCGTCAGAACCCGGAAGCTCGGCGTCACTTGCGCGACTTCCGGCAGATGCCGCGAACCGCCGCCGGTCCTGGAGCGCTCAGCGAGAAAATTCTTGACGATGCGGTCTTCCAGCGAATGGAACGAGACCACGACGAGGCGGCCGCCGGGCTTGAGCATGCGCTCGGCTGCAGCGAGCGCGGCCTGGAGCTCGTCGAGTTCCTCGTTGACGAAGATGCGCAGCGCCTGGAACGTCCGCGTTGCCGGATGAATCTCCCCCGGCTTTGCGCGGACCACTCTTCCGACGAGATCGGCAAGCGCGCGCGTGGTGGTGAACGGGGTCTCCTGGCGGTCCGCGACAATGGCGCGTGCGATGCGGCGCGAATGCCGCTCCTCGCCGAGGAGATAGATGATGTCGGCGAGATCGCCTTCCGACGCACGCGCGACCACGTCGGCCGCGGTCGGGCCCGTCTGCCCCATCCGCATGTCGAGCGGACCGTCGAGGCGGAACGAGAAGCCGCGGCCGGCCTGGTCGAGCTGCATCGAGGACACACCGACGTCCATCACGACGCCGTCGATCGCCTCGACGCCTTGCTCCGCGCAGACCTCGGCAAGATCGGAGAAGCGGCCCTCGACCAGCATCAGCCGGCCTGCGGAACGTTCGACCAGCCCGGCGCCGCCGGCAATCGCCGTGCGGTCGCGATCAATGGCGATGAGTCTGGTTCCCGGCACTTCCAGGATCGCGCGGCTATAGCCGCCGGCGCCAAAAGTGGCGTCGACATAGACGCCGCCCTCGCGCGGAGCGAGATGCGCGACGGCCTCCCGACCAAGAACGGGGATGTGCGGAACCGAGCTCATGCGAAACGCCTGCCGACCGACCGGCCTGACATCCAAGCAAGATCGGGGACGAACAAGCCCATAACGCCTCGAATCATTACGCGTCGCGGCGGTTCCACGACAAAGTCCTCGTCCAGCATGGTTACCGGGCCCGGTCGTCCCAGGCCACAAACCCAGTGTTCCCAGTGGAATTTGTCGGGCAGCCATGGGATTTCGAGCCAAAATACGCTTTGGCCGCCTCCGGACGCGGGTCGGCACTTCATCCCTCAGTAACGGCCCTTAGCGTTAAGAAAGCGTTGCTCGACTCAATACAAGTCGTAAAGGTGACGAGCGGGGTGATGCATCATCCACACACATCGCCGAAATGCATCCGTTAACCGCGCCGTGCGATTGCGCGCGGTGGACGGTAAAGGAATAGTAAAGAGAAGGGCTTGCCCCACTCTCCGTTCGTTCGAGCTGCTCATGCCCTCCGGTTCGTCCACACCGTCTGGATCTGATTCGAAGCGTCAACGCGTTCTCCCGGTTCCCAAGACCGTGGCGAGCCTGCGGACGTTCGAGCCCGACTCGTCGATCGTCTCGGACATCATCCCCTCGCCCAATTACGGCGAGCGCAACAAGGGACGGCAGCCGGACATGATCGTGCTGCACTACACCGGCATGCCCGATGTCGAGGGCGCGCTGGCACGGCTGTGCACGGCGGGCAGCGAAGTGTCGGCACATTATGTCGTGCTGGAGGACGGCCGCATCGTGCAATGCGTGCCCGAGGCCAAGCGCGCCTGGCACGCAGGCGTCTCCTCCTGGGCCGGCGAGGACGACATCAACTCCTGCTCGATCGGCATCGAGATCATCAATCGCGGCCACGACTGGGGCTATCCCGAGTTTCCGCTGCGCCAGATCGCCGCCGTGATCGCGCTGTGCCGCGGCATCATGCTCCGGCGCAAGGTGCCGGCCCACCGGGTGCTCGGCCATTCCGACGTCGCGCCCGCGCGCAAGAAGGACCCCGGCGAAAAATTTCCATGGCATTCGCTGGCCAATTCCGGCGTCGGCCACTGGGTCACGCCCGCTCCGATCGTGCGCGGCGAGACTCTGATGCTCGGCACCATCAGCGACGCCGTGCTGAGCATGCAGCAGGCGCTCGCAAGGTACGGCTACGGCGTGCCGCTGACCGGCAAATACGACGCCGCGACGCTGGAAGTCGTCACCGCCTTCCAGCGCCATTTCCGTCCGGCGCGGCTCGATGGCGTCGCCGATCATTCGACGCTGTCGACATTGCAGGCACTGCTGGCGAGCCTGCCGGCGGAAGCGACGACGGTGGCGTCGAAGTGACGGCGTAGGCCATGCGGTTCGCTCTCGTGTCCCGGACGCGCGAAGCGCGAGCCGGAACCCAATCGGCGATGCAGCCCGTTGCGACGAGATGGGCCCCGGCTCTGCGGCGCATCGCCATAGAGGCGTTGCGCTGCGTCCGGGGCACGAGAGCATCACTCCATCTCCCTCATCCTTCGCGCATAGAGCCTTCGCAACGGCTCGAGCTGCGTCGCCTCCGTCGCCGCATGATAGGCCTCGCGCGCCTGCTCCGTCCTGCCGAGCCTCCGCAACAGATCCGCGCGCACTGCGGGCAACAGCTCATAGCCGCGAAGCCCGCCGCGCGCGGTGATCGCATCGACGAGATCGAGCGCTCGCGCCGGCCCATCGACCATCGACACCGCCGCGGCATGGTTCAGCTCGATCACCGGCGACGGGTTGATGCGCAGCAAGACCTCGTAGAGTCCCGCAATCTGCGGCCAATCGGTTTCCTCGAAGCTCGGCGCACGCGCATGCAGCGCGGCGATCGCGGCCTGCACCGCATAGGGCTGCGGCCGGCCGGGCACGCGCAGCGCATCGTCGACCAGACGCAGGCCCTCATCGATCTGCCCACGATCCCACAGCGAGCGGTCCTGCTCTTCGAGCAGCACGATGTCGCCGGCCGGTGTCTCGCGTCCGGCGCGGCGGGCGTCGTGCAGCAGCATCAGGGCCAGCAGCCCCTTGATGCCGGCGCGATCGGGCATCAGCCGATCGAGCAAGCGGCCGAGCCGGATGGCCTCGGCCGCAAGATCGGGCCGCATCAGGTCCGCGCCCTCGGTCGCGACATAGCCTTCGGTGAAGACGAGATAGATCACGGCGAGCACGCCATCGAGCCGCGGCACCAGCGCGTCGCGTTCGGGCACCTCATAGGGGATGCCGGCAAGCCTGATCTTCTGCTTGGCGCGGACCAGCCGCTGTGCCATTGCCTCCTCGCCCACGAGGAACGCGCGCGCGACCTGCGCCGTCGAGAGCCCGCAGACGGTGCGGAGCGTCAGCGCGACCTGGACCTCGGGCGCGAACGCGGGATGACAGCAGGTGAAGATCAGCCGCAGCATGTCGTCGTCCAGCGTTGCAGGCGGCTCATCGGGGCCCTGCGCGTTCAGTTCGAGCTCATGCACCAGCGCCTGCTGCTTGCCGCGGAAGACGGCCTGGCGGCGAATCCGGTCGATCGCCTTGTGCTTGGCGACATTGACCAGCCAGGCGCGCGGATTGCCGGGGACCTCAGACCCCGCCCAGCGTTCCAGCGCGACGGCAAAAGCATCCTGGAGCGCGTCCTCGGCGAGATCGAAATCGCCGACGAGACGGATCAGCGTGGCCAGCGCCCGCCCCGCCTCGTCGCGGAAGATTTTGTCGATCTCGCCAGGGGTCATTGAACGATGCTTTGCACGTCATTCCGGGGCGTGCGCAGCACGAACCCGGAATCTCGATATTGTGGCGCGAGATTCCGGATTCTCGCTTCGCGAGCCCCGGAATGACGGCTTCGCCGTCACTTCTCATACACCCAGATCGGCCGCACCTCGATCGAGCCGATGCGTGCGCTGGGAATTCGCGCCGCGATCTCGATGGCCGCATTCAGATCCTTCGCCTCGACGAGATAGTAACCGCCGAGCTGCTCGCGCGTTTCCGCGAACGGACCATCGGTCGTCAGCGTCTTGCCCTCGCGCACGCGCACGGTCGTCGCGGTCGTGGTCGGCTGCAGGCGGTCCCCGGCCTTGAAGTTGCCGCTCTGGATGATGGATTGCGTGAAGGCCTGGTATTCGGCCAGCATCTTCTGGCTCGTCGCCGCGTCGTTCTTCGCGTACTCGACCTCGTTCTGGTAGATCATCAGCAGATATTGCATCGCTTCACTCCTGTTGCCCGGCTGTGTTGCCGACATCCAGTCGAACGGGGCACGCACCAAACGACATCTTCAGGATAGATTATTTGCGGGCGAAGCGTGCGTCGCGATATCGGCTTGACGAAACCGTCACAAATGCCCCATGCGTAATCCGTCAGTCGGCCGGACGGCCGCTCCGGCACGTGCCGAAAGGCCGCCGGGGAGGAAAGTCCGGGCTCCCTTGACATGCGGTGCCGGATAACGTCCGGCGGGGGTGACCCCAGGGAAAGTGCCACAGAGAACGAACCGCCCGCCTTCGCCCTCCGGGGCTTCGGCGCGGCAAGCCCTCGGGCCTGCCGTACCGTAGCAGCGCAAGCTGCGTAGGCAGGTAAGGGTGAAAAGGTGCGGTAAGAGCGCACCGCGGTTCCGGCAACGGAGCCGGCATGGCAAACCCCACCGGGAGCAAAACCGAATAGGGACGGCTTAAGCGGGCTGTTCGCGCAAGCGATAACGCCGCGGGGCGATGTCAGGCCCGCCGTCCGGGTAGGTTGCTCGAGGCCATGTGCAAACATGGTCCCAGAGGAATGGCCGTCACGTATCGTTCGCGCAAGCGGACGGTGCCCTACAGAACCCGGCTTACAGGCCGGCTGATACTCTAAAGCGTTTTCGAGCGAAGTGGGTTTTCCGGTTCGCGTGAAGAAAACGCGTCTTGCTCGGTAAGCGACGAGGGGTTCGGTGCTAGCGCATCGGACCCCTCACCATTTTCACCGCAGTCATTCCGGGGCGTGCGCAGCACGAGCCTGGAATCCATCAGGTGGCAGAGACGGTGGAGGGATGGATTCCGGGCTCTCGCTTCGCGAGCCCCGGAATGACGGCGGAGAATTAAGCCACGATCTCGTTCAACACCGCCATCAAGGCCTCCGGCGCCGTCACGTTCGGCGCGTGGCTGGCGTCGAGCTCGACGTAGCGCCAGCCCTCCTCGCTCTTCGTCCGCTTGGCGAACTGCCCGAACACATCGCCCGGCGGGATGCGCGTGCAATAGATGTAGCTGCGCGGCATCGCCGGCTCGCCGTGCTCGAGCCTCAGTCTGGTCTCGAAGCACTTGATCGGCATTGGGACGCGGCGTGCATTGAGCCAGTCGAGATCGGCTTGGGGCGTGTCGGGCGGCGGCGGATTCGGCGGGATGCGATAGCCGTCGCCCGAGCTTGCTGCCCCTTGCATCGGCTCGCGGCCGGCCTCATTGAGATCGAACAGCGATTGGCCATCGCGCGGCACGAAGGCGTCGAGATAGATCAGCTGCGTCACGCGCTCGCGCGCGCGATCGGCGACGCCGGTCGCGACCATGCCGCCATAGCTATGGCCAAGCAGCACGATGTCGCTGAGATCCTCGAAGGCGATGACGTTGAGGATGTCCTGGATGTGCGTCTCCAGATCGATCGTGGGGCTTGCGAGATGCGCGCGCTCGCCGAGCCCGGTGTAGGTCGGCGCCATCAGACGATGGCCGGCCTGCGCCATCAGCGGATGCATCTTCTTCCAGGCCCATCCGCCGGACCAGGCGCCGTGACAGAGCAGGAAGGACTTCGCGCGTGCGGCCATCGGCGTTTCCATCGTTCTTGTTGGTACGACGGAGTGTACTGGCCGGCCGCGCGATGTAAACGCCGCTCAGGCCGCGCGGGTATCCGCCTTCACCAGGACCGGTGCAAGCTCGGCGGCCTCGCGCCGCAGCTTGCTCGCCTCGAAACCGTGCATGCCGAGCTGCCATTGCAGCCCGACGATGGCGCCCTTGGTCGGTTGCAGCAGCGCGAGCGAGGCGAACAGCGTCACCGGCAGCCACACCGCGAGTTGCAACCATTCCGGCGGCGCATAGGCGGTCTCGACCGCGAGGATCGCCGGCACCACGAGATGGCCGACCACGACCATCACGAGATAGGCGGGAAAATCGTCTGCGCGCTGGTGAAACAGCTCCTCGCCGCAATGGTCGCACGCGTCGGCCACTTTCAGGAAACGGCCGAACATGTGCCCTTCCCCGCAATTCGGACACTTGCCGCTGAAACCGCGCCACATCGCCTTAGCCAGAGAGACCGGCGCCAGAGAGACCGCCATGACCACACCTCTTCCTTTTCGACGATCCATACAATAATATCTTGCATCCATACATTCAAAGGATATGGGGCTGAATTGCATGGATTGGACCCCTACAATCTCGGAGCTGAGCGGCCCGCGCTATCAGCGCATCGTCGATGCGATGGAGGCCGACATTGCTGCGGGCAGGCTGGTGCGCGGCCAGCAATTGCCGACGCAGCGCGCGCTCGCAAAAGCTCTCGGCATCGACCTGACCACGGTGACGCGCGCCTATACCGAAGCCCGGCGCCGCGGCATCATGGAAGCCCGCGTCGGACAGGGCTCGTTCGTGTCGGAGACCAGCGCGCGCCGCGCGGTCGACCTGCCGCATCCCGTCGCGATCGATCTCTCGATGAACGTGCCGCCGCATCCGCTGGAGGCGCAGCTCGACGAGCGCATCATCGCCGGCATGGAAGCCATCCGCGCGCAATCGGGACTGACGGCGTATCTCAACTATCAGCCGCCCGGCGGCAGCGCGCATGAGCGCGAGGTCGCGGCGCGCTGGATGCGCGCACGCGTTCCGCATGCGCAGGCCGACAGGCTCCTGATCTTCCCCGGCGCGCAAACCATCCTGTTCAACCTGCTCGCGCATCTCGCGCGGCCGGGCGACATCGTTCTGACGGAAGCCCTCACCTTTCCCGGCATCAAGGCCGCCGCCGCACGGCTCGGCGTCAAGCTCGTCGGCGTCGCCATGGATGACGGCGGCATCCTGCCCGATGCACTGGCGAAGGCGTGCCGCGCGCACCGGCCACAGGCCGTCTATCTCATTCCGACGCTGCACAATCCGACCACCGCGACGCTGTCCGCCGAGCGGCGCAATGCCGTCGCAAAGATCATTCGCGATGCCGACACGCCCCTGATCGAGGACGACGCCTACGGCCTGCTCGAGCGCTCGGCATCACCGATCGCGAGCCTCATTCCGGAGCGGACTTATCTCGCGACCACATTGTCAAAATGCATCGCGCCCGCGCTGCGCGTCGCCTATCTGGTGACGCCCGACAGCAACGCGCAGCGGGACATGCGCACGTACTTGCAGGCGACCGTGCAGATGCCGGCGCCATTGATGGTCGCGCTGGTGACGCATTGGATCGAAAGCGGCATTGCCGATCGCATCATCGCCGCCATCCGCAGCGAGGCGGTCGGCCGCCAGCAGCTCGCGCAGCGCACGCTGAAGGGTTTTCAATTCCTGGCCAGGCCCGCCGCCCATCATCTGTGGTTGCGGCTGCCGGAAGGCGGGCCCGATCTCGCGGCACATCTTCTGCGGAATGGACTGGCGGTCGTCGCCGGCGATGCCTTCACGGTCGACGGGGCACCGCCGCATGCGGCACGAGTCTCGCTGGGGGCGGCGCGGAACAGATCGGAATTGGCGGAGGCGCTGCGCATCCTGGTCGGCGCGCTGCAGAAGCCTGCCGACACCAGGCAGATCGTCTAGGTCATGATGAGATCAGGTTTGATTGCTACAACGTAAGTGCGCTCCCTCTCCCGTTTGCGGGAGAGGGCTGGGGAGAGGGTGTTTCCGCAATGGGATAATCCCCCAGAGGAGAAAGCCTCACCCGCGCCGGAGCCTGTCATCGGGCGCGCCTTCGGCGCGACCCGGTGGGCGCGACCTCTCCCGCAAGCGGGAGAGATTGCACCGAGCCCGTGGCAATTCGATTCAACCTAAAGCCATTCCGCTTTAGACTTTCATTGATGATGACGACGGTGGCGTGGCCGAGCGACCGGTGCAACGGCCGCAGGATAGGCCGCATAGGCCTCGCTCGGGGCTACTGCCTCACCACGAGCCGCACGCCCCGCAGGCGTGAGCTGGCCGCCGTTCAGCACATCGCGATCAGGATGAGCGGCCTGATAGGCCGCTGGCTCGGAAAACTGTGCCTGGGCCATTGTCGGCGTCAACGCGACCGCCAGCAGCGCGGCTGCAACGGCAATCTTGGTGCGGGTCATGGTCATTCTCCATCATCGCATTCAGGACTGACCGATCCGGGCGCATGATTGCGTCGGGCGGCCCCGGGGATTGAAGTACGGCCATCATGTAGGCGTGTCTTCCGGGAAAGCCCGACACCCCGCAGATCACGCTTGCGTGCAGCATGGATTGACCGGAACTGCAGCAAGCATGCTATGCGAGCGACGGCGGTCGACAGTCCGGGATCGCCCCTCGCGACAAGGCTAATCTGTTGGAAACGCTCACCTACGTCCTGCTGCTGTTCGGCGCGCTGGCCGGCGGCTTCGTCTCGGGACTGGCCGGGTTCGGCACGGCGCTGATGGCACTCGGCATCTGGCTCTACGTCCTGCCGCCCTCGCTCGCGGTACCGCTGGTGCTGATCTGCTCGGTGATCGCACAGACCTCGACGCTGCCCTCGATGTGGAAAAGCTTCGACCTCTCGCTGGTCTGGCCGTTCCTGATCGGAGGCCTGATCGGCGTCCCGCTGGGAACCATGATGGTCGCCACGGCCGATCCGAAGGTATTCAAGCTGAGCGTCGGTGTGTTGCTCCTGGTCTTTTCGAGCGCGCTCTACCTCAACAAGAGGCCCCTCGCCTTCAGGTTCGGCGGCAGGATCGCCGACGGAGCGATCGGCTTTGCCGGCGGCATTCTCGGCGGCCTTGCCGGACTCTCGGGACCGCTGCCGATCCTCTGGGCCAACATCCGCGGCTGGAACAAGCATGAGCGGCGCGGCATCTTCCAGCTCTTCAATTTCACGGTGCTCACCACCGCGCTGGTGCTGCAGACGGCCTCAGGTCTGGTCGAACTGAAAGTGGTCTGGCTCGCACTGGTCGCGTTTCCGGGCACGCTGATCGGCGCATGGGCCGGCGCCCGCGTCTATCACGCCCTGAGCGACAAGCATTTCGGCGATGTCGTGCTCGGCCTGTTGTTCCTGTCGGGCCTTGGCCTCGTCTGGAACAGCGTTGTCACGCATTAGGCCGCGTACTCATAAATTAGCCGCGTGGACCGATGTCCGCTTGTCCCCCAATAGCGGCGCGAAAGCGGACGTTGTCGGACTTCCGAGAAGGGCCAGAAGCAGTCGCAAGGGATCTATGATAAATAGCCCTCACGAGAGCGGAATCCCGCCCTGCCATGGTTTGCTGAACCAAGTGCGTGGAGGACGGCCGAGCCATGGGAATAACGATGGATAGACTACCTAGTGGCGGCTTTGGTCGGCTTGTACCCGAGTTTGACGTATTTGACCTGGAACGCAGCAAGAGTTTTTGGTGCGATATACTTGGCTTTCAGATTGCTTATCAAAGGCCTGAGAACCTCTTCATGTTCATCGAGCTACAGGGCGCACAGGTCATGCTAAATCAGAGAAATGGGAACTGGGAAACCGGGCCTCTAGAGCGGCCGTTGGGCCGCGGGATTAATTTTCAAATTTTCGTCGAGTCTGTTGCCCCTCTTCTCGATGCACTGAAGCAGCACGAATGGGCTCTCTTCAGGGAGTGTCACGACGCATGGTATCGGATCGCAGGAGAGGAACGCGGCAACAGGCAATTCCTGGTCCAAGACCCCGATGGTTATCTGCTGCGGTTCGCAGAGGATTTGGGGAAGAGATAGCTACCCCTTCGAAAGCAAGCTGCGTCGAGTGGCCCGTCCGCTTTGGGTCATCAGCGCCATCGCTGACTGAGCTGGACACTTCCGGCCCTCCTTGAGAGCGGACATGATTGGGGGGTGAGTCTCGTCAGGATCGGGCCACAAGCTGGCTACAAGCCCTTCAAGGTCGGCCTCCGAGATTGACCGCGATCCATCCGGCTATGAGAGCGCCCGCTCCCCTGCTTCCGCGCGGGTTTTATCAAGTAGCCCCGAACAAGCCATCGCGCACGGCATGGGTGTGTCCGGGTTTCGCTGTCAGCTTGGCAATGAGCGTTACTTGGGACATGGATGATTTCCTTGAGTAGGCGGGACGGCAGGCATTTTCACTTCGCGCACCGATCTCGCGATGAAAAGACCCTATTCGGCCAAAGCAGCGGGATAGACAGCTTCCCACACATCGGCCGCACCGTGGGCAAGCGACCAGAAGCCGTCCGCTACGCCGTCGGCCTCGGCCGAATGTGGAGTGATCAAGGTTGCGACAGTCATCATCGCGATACGAACATTGCGCTCCGCGAGCTGGGGCGCGATCGCTTGCACGACGTTTCGCAGCGCGGCTTTTCCCATGCCGAGGCTTGCATAGCTGTGATGCGGGGCTAACGCGAAGCCGCCTCCCGTGATGAGAATTGTGCCGCCGCGCTTGTCGAACAGCTCCGTCCCCGCACGAATCGCATGGAGCCCACCCGCAACATTGACGGCAAGATCGTTCAGCACATCGGCATCAGTCATGGTGAACAGGTCTTGCTTGCGCACGAATGCCGCGTTGTAGAAGACCCCTGTCAGCCCGCCCGTGATCCGGTCGGCATTACGAACCGCAGAACGCATGGCTTGCGCATCGGTAGCGTCGAGAACGATCCCGTGGGCGGTGATACCTTTGCCGACGAGTTCGGCCACCAGCGGATCGAGATTGCGCGGGTTGCGGCTGGCCATAACAATGGTCCAGCCCTCGCGGCCAAAGCGCTCGGCGGTGGCTTGGCCGATGCCAGGCCCAGCGCCGATGATGAATAGTGATTTGGACATTTCAATTCCCTTTCGCTGGAGCCGTCAGGTCAACACTTCAGCCAGTTCGATCAGATTGCCGAAGGGATCGCAGAAAAAAGCCAGCTTGCGGCTGATGGCCGGCAGGACGAACGGCTCGGTGACGATGGTGACGCCGCGCGCACGCAGCTTGGCGACGGTCTGCTCGACGCTCTCGACGTTCAGACAGAAATGGTGGTAGCCGCGGTATTTCAGACTATCGGCCAGATCCGTGTACGGCCGCACTTCCGTGGGCGCCGGTTCACCCCCGCCGAGGATCTCGACATAGAAGCGATCGTCGTTGGCGGGCGCGATGTAGGCGAGTTTCTCGTCGGCATAGTCCCACGTCGCGACAACGCGAAAGTCGAGCTTTTCGACGTAGAAGGCCAGCGCGCTTTCGAGGTCGGGTGTGCGCACGGCAACATGGTGCCCCCTCATATCAGCAAAGGGCGAGTTGGCGTTCTTCGCGGGGGGTATGAAATCGGCCATGTGCATCTCCTTTCGCGGCCGGCATCAGCGCCGGACATCGCCAAAATGGCCGATCAACGTGCCCTTGATTAGCTAGATAATCTTGAAGATAATGCTGAGCGGGATTCAGGAATGAGAGCGACCGACCTCAGCGAACTGGCGGCATTCGATGCCGTCGCCCGACATCGCAGTTTCCGCCGCGCAGGCGAGGAACGGGGCGTGACCGCATCTGCGATCAGTCATGCCGTGTCCAGCTTGGAGGCCCGCCTCGAGATCCGTCTCCTCAACCGCACCACGCGAAGTGTGTCACTGACAGACGCTGGCGCCATGCTGATGGCGCGACTTTCTCCCGCCTACGCCGACATCGCTTCGGCGCTGGACAGCCTGAATCAGTTTCGGGACACACCGTTCGGCAAGGTGCGCATCAATGTGCCCTCGTCCATCGCATCCTTTGTCGTCGGTCCAGTCTTGAAGCCACTGCTGGCCAACAATCCGAACCTTCAGCTCGAGATCGTTGCGACCGATCGCCTCGTGGACATCGTTGAAGAGGGGTTCGATGCCGGAATACGGTTGGGAGAAAGTCTTCGAGACGGCATGACTGCCGTGAAGATCAAGACGCGATTGCGCTTCGCAGTCGTGGGCTCGCCGAGCTACTTCAAGACGCGTTCAATTCCAAAATCTCCGCATGACTTAAGGCATCATGCCTGCATCCAGAACCTGTACCCCAGCGGCGCGCGATATGCCTGGAGCTTTGCCAAGGGCGGCAAGGAAGTGGAGTTTCTGCCGACCGGCCCGTTGTCGCTGGATGACCACGCCCTCATGCGCCAAGCTGCACTTGATGGTCTTGGTCTGGCTTATCTTTGGGAGAACTATGCTATTCGCGCGATTTCCGAAGGCCAGTTGGTCCGTGTGCTGGACGCATGGTGCCCGCCTGAAGATTGGCTCTATTTGTACTATCCCGCCCGAAAGTATCTCTCTGCAGGCCTGAGGGCGGTGATTACTGCGCTTAGAGCCTAGGCTCGCGGCAGAGCAAGAGAATTCCGTTACTTTGAGGCTTCTCTTCTGATCCCCATCTTGCAGAGGTGCGAGGTCCGCTTCGGGTCAAAAAGCGAAGAACTCAAGCTGAGCAAATCTCGTCCGCTCTGCCGCAACGAGCGGACCTCCGTCAGCCGACGCGCAACTTCGCTGATGGGCCACAAGCCGAAATGCTCTGGCCGTTAGAAGATGTCCCCTCGGCCCCAGCAGCCGACATGGGCAGTCAAAAGCCCGCGGTATCCGGCGAGCTTAAGCTTCAAGAGCTTGATATGCGGGTCAATACCCGAACATTGCGCCGCCCCTCGGTTCCCGATGAGACCGGCTTGGTTGGCGAGGCTTCTACCCGCGCCAACTTCTCCGGCTTGTAATCAAGTGCGTCCGCGATCCATCGCGGCCAATCGGGTTTCGGCCCTGGCTCAACCCGCGTTTGAAGCAACTTCTGAAGTATATCGCTCATGCCTTCTCCTGCGACTCCAACCAAAGTCTTCATAAGAGGCATCCTCATCGCGGATCGCACCAAGGCTGCCAAGGACACTAATTGGCCCTCGCTGCACAGCTTCCTCGATATGCGCTTCCATCGTCACGTCGGCGCCGGGATGCACGATGGCCCGCTCGATGCGGTGAACGAACTGGATGGGGTTGTCGTCTTCGCTCGCGATCGGCTGCAAGGGCTTGCCCCACCCCCGATCGAGAATGGCGTTGGCCGCCATGACGCGGGCATGGGCGGGAGCGTCCTTACCGCGCATGATCTGCACGAGGGTCTTGATCGCGAGATTCGTGTGCGTCCGCGCCAGGTATTTGATTTCAGTCAACGTGCGCTGCTTCAGAGCGCGGCGAGCCGCCGCCCTCGCGAGAGCATTCTGGGAAAGAACGTTGCAGTTCACCACTTGGTCATCTTGAAAATCCGTCTGAAGATTCACTCCAAGTCATTTGGGATCGAGGACGCAAAAAACCCGCGGCGGAAAAACCGGCGCGGGTGCAACGCAGACTCGTCTCGATGATGCTATTCTGCCGGCGTTTTGCCCGACGTGTCAATGTTTTGACCATTCAAGTTAAAGATGGACTTAGGCGACCAGCTAATCGGCTCTCTCTTCGATGTCAGACGCAGTCGCTCGCGCGTCAAAACCGCAGCGCCGCAATTTGCGCTTCGGTCAGCTCCGGAAGGGACGAACGTTCGCTGCTACTGCTCATAGGTCACGCCACTAACGAACTAAATGTCCTTTCGAAGTTCATTTTGATGATGCGCAAGGGCGATCCGCCCACGCAAGTTGAGGACTTCACCGAGGGCGGGCAGGTTTTCATCATCATGCGCATCCTGATCGGGAAATTGCATGAAGCATGGGAATTGTTCAAAGCGCGTGCCCAGTCGAACAAGAACATATCGGAGAAATACCTGACGAAGCTGGAGGATGAAGCAGCTGAAGCGCTCAAGAAGCTTAACGAGTACTTTGGCAAGAAGAATGCGGTAACCGAGATACGCAATAAGGTGGCGTTCCACTACAAAGACAAGGACGATCTGATGGAGGAGAACTTCCAGCGGCTGCCTGAGACCGAGCCGTGGGAGTTCTATTTGTCAAAGACGCACGGCAACACCTTCTACTATGCATCCGAGATGGTCGCGACGGGCAGCGCACTGAGTCTTGCTGGAAAGATCGACGAGAGAGAACAAGCTAGTCTAGCTGCCGACATCAAGGCATTCTCCGACCTGAGCAATGTCGTGCTAGAAGTTTCGAAAAACATCACGACGCTGTTCTCGTGGCTGATCTCGGATATCATCTCGGCCTACGTGCCAGAGCCTGAGCTAAAAACAGAGAAACTAGAAGACGGACCTAAGCTCTCGGGGTTCGCCTTGCCCTACTTCTTCGACGAAGACGAAGAGGACTGGACAAACCAGTACCAAAAGGAGCCCGACAAGGCGAAATGACGAACGCTTCCGCTATGGGTCATGCACAACAAAACTCAAGGTGAGCATATTAGGTCCGCTTTTGGGTGCATAGCGGCCAGTTCAGCCCGACGGCCGAGCCATGATTCAAGCCACCAGACGGAAGGGGCCGAATCATGCGCCACGAACTCACAGACAATGAGTAGTTTGCCATTGAGCCGATGCTGCCGGATAAGCCGCGCGGTGTGCCACGAGTGAATGACCGTCGTGTCCTCAATGGCATCTTCTGGGTCTTGCGCTCTGGAACACCATGGCGTGACCTGCCGGAAAACTTCGGTCCGTACCCGACCTGCTACAATCGGTTCGTTCGCCGGCGACGGGCGGGCGTGTGGGCCAAGCTCATGAGCGCACTGGCCGGCGCTCATGATGCTGAGGTGCAGTTGATCGACACGTCTGCATCAACATGGGCCTGTATCACAAGGAACAAGCGCCAATCGATGGGAAGGTCACGCGGCGGCTTGACGAGCAAAATCACGCGGTGGTCGATGGTAATGGTCTGCTTGTGAGCTAACATCCCGCCGAAAAGGAATCGCAGCGATCCGATCTGCTTTGGCTAAAGCGCGGACGCGCGTGCAGGAGGCGCGACCTCGGACCCCGACGGCTCCATAGCTTGCTCCGGAGGAGGCAATACCAGCCGCCTGCCGAATTCGCGACGCAACAGCCACAGGCTCGACGCGGCCTGGAGCGTCGTCGCCGCGATCGACAGGTACCAGACGTGCTCCATCCGGAAGCCTGGCCGCGTCGACAGCCAGATTGCCGGCAGCGAATAGGTGAAGACGCGCGTCGCCGAACTCAGCAGCACCGGCTTGGTGTTGCCGAGGCCCTGAAACATGCTCGAGCAGGTGAAGATGAGACCCTGCGCTACCATGTTGAGCGAGATGATCCGCAGGAACAGGTAGGCGATCTCCATCGTCTCCCGGTCGTTCGAGAATCCGGCGAGCAGCAGCTCCGGCTTCAACTGCGCCAGCATCATGAAGCCGACCATCACGGCGCTGGTGATCAGCGCCGACTTGACGAAGGTTTCCCGCACGCGCGCGCCATTGCCGGCGCCGACATTCTGGCCGGCGATCGGCCCGGCCGCCAGCGCCACCGCAAGCGCCGGCATCTGGATGAGGCCGAGCACCCGCTGCCCGATGCCGAATCCGGCCTGCGCCGCCGCGCCGAAATCGCGCAGCACGTAGTAGACCACCGCCATGAAGATGAACATCATCGCGAACTCGCCGCCGGCCGGCAGGCCGACATTGAGAATGCGCATGAGATGTCGCGGCTGTGGACGCCACTGCGCCGGATTGAACGCGACATAGCGCTCGACCTTGCGGAAATAGACAAGCAGCATCAGCGCGCCGATGGCGACCGCGATCGAACTCGCCAGCCCCGCGCCGGCAACGCCGAGCGCGTAGCCGGTGCCCCAGCCCGAGATCAGCACCGGGGCCAGCGCGATGTTGATGACGACCGCGACGACCCGCACCAACATGGCCGGGCGCACGATCCCGGTCGCGCGCAGGGCAGATGCCGTCACCTGCATGACGAATTCCAGCGCGAGCGCCGGCATGAACCACAACAGATAAGTGGTCCCTGCCTCGATCGTGGCCTGGTCCGCGGCGACCGAACGCATGTAGGCGCGCGCCAGCAGCGCTCCCGCGACCAGGGTCAACACGCCGAACAGCACCGATAGCGCAACCGCCTGGTTGAAGATCAGATTGGCGTCGGGCCGATCCTTGCGCCCGACGGCGTGCGCGATCAGCGCCACCGTGCCGACACCGAGCACCTGCATCAGCGCGCTGACGAGAAAGCCGGCATTACCGGCCGCGGCGACGCCTGCCACGGCCGCATCGCCCAGGCCCGACACGAAGTACAGGTCGACCAGCTGGCAGACCATGATCGAGATCATCCCGGCCATGATCGGCGGCGTCATGGCCAGGATGTGTCTCACGATGGAGCCGTTCGCCAGGTCTTTCATGTCATTCACCTATGGCGGCGTGACGTCGGGACCTTCGCCCCGCCGCCGCGCGCCTCACTCCGCTGCGATCTGTCCGAGCTCCACCACCTGGCGCTCGAACAGGCCGCGATAGACGCCGTCTTGCTTGGCTGCGAGCATCGCATGCGTGCCTTGCTCGACGATCTCGCCGCGGTCGAACACCAGGATGCGATCGAGGCTCCTCACCGTCGACAAGCGATGCGCGATGACGATCGAGGTACGGCCCTTCATCAGGCGCTCCATCGCCTGCTGGATCAGCGCTTCCGATTCCGAATCGAGGCTCGACGTCGCCTCGTCCAGGATCAGCACCGGCGCGTCCGCCAGGAAAGCGCGCGCCAGCGCCACGCGCTGCCGTTCGCCGCCCGACAGTTTCACGCCGCGCTCACCGACCAGCGTGCCGTAGCCCTTCGGCAGGCGCTGGATGAAATCATGCGCATTGGCAAGCCGCGCCGCCTGCTCGATCGCTTCAAAGCTGGCGCCGGGCCGCCCATAGGCGATGTTCTCCGCAAGCGTGCGGTGGAACAGGATCGGCTCCTGCTGCACGATCGCGATCTGACTGCGCAGCGATTGCTGCGTGGCGTGCGCGATGTCCTGCCCGTCGATCAGCACGCGACCGCCGGTGACGTCGTAGAGCCGCTGCACCAGCTTGACGAAGGTGGTCTTGCCCGAACCGGAGCGTCCGACCAGGCCGACACGTTCGCCGGCGCGGATCTTGACGGACAAGCCGTCGTACAGCGGCGCGCGATGGCCGCCATAGTGGAAGGTGACGTCGTCGAACACGATCTCGCCACCCTCGATCGCGATCGGCCGTGCGTCGGGAGCATCCGCAATGCCGATCGGCTCGTCATGGATCGCCACCAGCTCGTCCATGTCGTTGACCGAGCGCTGGAGGTTGTTGATGTGCATGCCGACGTCGCGCAGATAGGCGTGAATGACGTAGTAGCTCGTCAACACATAGGTGACGTCACCGGGCGAGGCGTGACCTGACATCCACAGCAGCACCGACCCGCCGATCACGGACGCGCGCAGGCACAGCAGCAAGGAAAGCTGCGACATGGCGGTGTAATTGTAGCGATACCAGGTCCGCCGCACGCGCACGCGCCAGCGATTGACGACGCGGGCGAGCCGCGTGTCTTCGCGCGCTTCGGCTCCAAACGATTTCACCACGGCATTGCAGGTCAGCGCGTCCGCCAGCGTGCCCCCGACCTTGGTGTCCCAGGCATTGGAGATGCGCGCGGCCGGCGCGATGTAGCGGGTCGAGAACACCACCGTGATCGTGACGTAGAAGATCGCCCCGATCGCGATCACCAGGCCAAGCGAGGTCCAGTGCGCGCCGATCAGGATCATCGAGCCGACCAGCACCAGCAGCGACGGCGCCAGGGCCATCAGGATGGTGTCGTTGAGCAGGTCGAGCGCCCACATGCCGCGGGTGATCTTGCGGACCGTGGATCCGGCAAATGAGTTCGCGTGCCAGTCGGTCGAGAAACGCTGTACGCGCGTGAACGCGTCCTGCGCGACGTCGGACATGATCTTGAGCGTGAATGGCACGATCGCCTGGAGACCGACGAGACGCAGCACCATCGAGGCCGCGCCCAGCGCCACGATGGCGCCGAACGCGACCAGCGCCGCGTGGCGCGCATCGGGATCGGACGGACCGCGGGTGAGCGCATCGACCAGATGTCCCGAGAATACCGGCATGAACAGGTCGGCAACGGTCGCACCCAGCAGCCCGCCGGCGACGATGAGGCCGCGCCCCGGCTGCTTCAGCCAGTGCCGGAAAACGAAGGGCAGCACCACGCGAATCGCGGCGGGCTTCTTTGACAGAGCGGTCATGGCATCATCCGGCCGCACACGCGGGCCGGCTCCATCGATGGACGCAAGCCGGCCGCGAAGGCCGGAACGGCGTCACTCAAAACTGATTTTGACTTGGGATTTGACTTGGGAAGCGGAGCGATCGGGACGCTGGGTCGAAACCTTGGCCCAATCGAAGCTGGCGGAAGAGGCCTCTAACAGGCCGCGTACATACCGAGCCAGAACGTGATCGAGGTCATCATCGAGCGCGGGCGTACGATCTGCGAATGCGACGAAATCATGCAAATCCCTCCCGGTTCGAATGAATGAGGTGCGTTTTATAGATGTGTCGTTTGCGAATTGCAACGGGGCCCATGCGAGATCACGGACGAGTGTTGCAATTTAGTGCGCGCCGCCATCGCCTCGCTCTCCGCCGTCATGCTCCGCGAAGGCGGAGCATCCAGTACGCCGCGGCTTCTCGGTTCTAACCGCGCTGTCTCGGAGTACTGGATCGCCCGGTCGAAGGCCGGGCGATGACACCGAGCATGTGGCCCGATCAATGCGCGTCGCCGCCGGCCCCGAACGGCGAGGCCGGCTTGTTCAGCAGCGCGACCAGCAGGCTGAGGCCGAGATAGAACAGCGTCAGCATGAGGAAGGCGTCGCCGAAGCTCATCACCACGGCCTGGCGATGCACGAGCTGGGAGAGCTGCTTCATCGCCATCAGCGTGGAATCGCCGAGCCCCTGGAATTTCTGCATGAACATGCTCAGGGTTTCGGTCGCGTTCGCGTTGCCCCAGGTCACGCGCTCCTGCAGGCGGGCGATGTGCAGGTCGGTGCGGTCGTTGAGCACGGTGTTGATGACGGCAAGACCCACCGCGCCGCCGAGGTTGCGCATCAGGTTGAACAGGCCGCTCGCGTTCTTCACCCGGTCAGGTGGCAGCGTGCCGAGCGCGACGTTGTTGGTCGGCACCATCGCGAACATCATGCCGACGCCGCGCAGGATCTGCGGCACCAGCAGCTCGTAGAAATCGTACTCGCGGGTGATCCAGGTCATCTGGTAGGAGCCGATCGCGAACACGATGAGGCCGAACGCGATCATGTAGCGCATGTCGAGCGTGGCCATCAGCCGGCCGACCAGCGGCGCGACCAGGAACATGGTGATGCCGGACACGAACATGGTCTCGCCGATCATCAGCGCGCTGTAGCCCCGCACCTGGGCGAGATAGAGCGGATAGATATAGGTCAGGCCGTAGAGGCCGATGCCGATGCAGAACTGCAGCGTGCAGCCGACGGCGAAATTGCGATCGGAGAAGGTGCGCAGATTGACGATCGGCTCGTCCGCCGTGAACACGCGCCAGAAGAAGGCGATCGCCGAAATCGCGCAGATCCAGGCGCAGATCGCGACCGACGTATCCTGCATCCATTCATATTGCGGGCCTTCCTCCAGCACATATTCCAGCGTCCCGAGGAAGCTGGCCATGAACAGCAGGCCCCACCAGTCGAAACGGTCGAGCAGTTCGAACTGCGGCTCGTCGAAATCGACCAGCGCCAGGACGCCGATGGTGATGCCGATGCCGGGCACGACGTTGATGAAGAACAGCCAGTTCCACGACATCAGGTCGGTGATGTAGCCGCCGACCGTCGGCCCGATCGTGGGAGCTAAGGTCGCAACAAGCCCGATGATGGGCCCGACGATGTGGAATTTCGTCCGCGGGAAGACGGTGTAGGCCGAGGCGAACACCGTCGGAATCATGCCGGCGCCGAGAAAGCCCTGAAGCGCGCGCCAGACGATCATCTCCTCGATGGTGGTGGCAAAGCCGCAGAGCAGGCTCGAGGCGGTGAAGCCGGCCGCCGAGATCGCGAACAGCAGCCGCGTGCCGAAGGCGCGCGACAGAAAACCGGACAGCGGGATCGCGATGACTTCGGCGATCAGATAGGCGGTCTGAACCCAGGAGACCTCGCTGGAGCTCGCCGACAGTCCGGCCTGGATCTCGCTGAGGGAAGCCGAGACGATCTGGATGTCCAGGATCGACATGAACATCCCGAACACCATGATGATGAACGCGAACAGCCGCTTCGGCGCAATGCGCTCTTCCGCGGCGGCCGCCATCATGTCGGGCGAAGCGGTGGTGGCGGTGGCCATTCTCTCACTCAGCTCGCGCGAGAGGGCACGATCCACCTCTCCCCATCGGGGAGAGGTCGATTTGCGTAGCAAATCGGGTGAGGGGCCGCAGCTTCCACGAGAGAGCGTAACCCCTCACCCGGATCGCATCTTCCGATGCGATCCGACCTCTCCCTTCGGGAGAGGTGAAAGACGAAGCGGCGCTCGTCTCGAACATCACCGCACCTACTGCGGATGGACCGCGGGATCGTCGAGATCGACCTCGCTGTCGGCGTCGGCGGCGCCCTTGTTGGTGTCGACGGTGGCGTAGACCGACATGCCGGCACGGAGCAGGTTCTGCTTCGCCACCGATTTCGGCACGCGGATGCGGACCGGCACGCGCTGCACGATCTTGGTGAAATTGCCGGTGGCGTTGTCCGGCGGCAGCAGCGTGAACACCGAGCCCGCACCCGCCGCGATGCTGTCGACGACGCCGGAGAACTTGCGCATGCCGTAGGCGTCGACCTTGATCGTCACCGGCTGGCCGGGGCGGATGCGCTTGAGCTGCGTCTCCTTGAAGTTGGCATCGACATAGACGTCGTCGAGCGGCACGATGTTGCCGAGGCGCTGGCCGACCGCGACAAAGTCGCCGGTATTGACCAGGCGGTTGGAGAACGTGCCATTGACCGGCGCGCGCACCGCGGTGAAGGCGAGGTCGCGCTCGGCCTTGGCCAGCGTGGTCTTGAGCTCGGCGAGCTGGGCCTGGGCTTCGGCCTGCTGCGCCTTGGCGACATCGACATTGCTGACGGCAACGTCGTAGGCGGCCTGCGCGGCCTTGACCGCGGCGGCGCCCTGATCGCGTCCGGCTTCCGAGCTCTCGAAGGTGGCGCGCGACGCAAAGCCCTTGCTGCTCAGCGCCTGCTGGCGCTCATAATCGAGGTCGGCGCGCTTGAGGCCCGCTTCCGCGGAGACGAGCTGCGCCTTGGCCTGCGCGACCTGGCTGTCGAGCGCGGCGACCTGGCGGCCGATGCGGTCGATGGTGGCCTGCTGGGTCGCGATCTTGGTCGCGGCGGCTTCGACCGCGATCTTGTAGTCGCCGTCGTCGATGCGGAAGACGATGTCACCGGCACGCACCGGCGTGTTGTCGCCGGCGAGGATCGCGGCAATGTGGCCGGCAACGCGCGCGCCGAGCATGGTGTTGTTGGCGCGCACATAGGCGTCGTCGGTGGAAACATAGAAGCGGCCGACCAGCGTGTAATAGCCGGCGTAGCTCGCGGCCGCGAGCGCGAGGACGAGGCCGACGCCCATCAGGACGAGTTTGCGCTTGCCGGATTTGGGCGCAGCGGCGACGGGCGCGCCCGGCGCGGGTGCGGCCGGCTTGTCGGTCACGGGCTTTGGCGCCTCCGGGGACGGACGTTTCGCTTCCTCGGCCACATGAGCGCGCGACTGCTCGGCATGGGGTGCGGCTGTCTCGGACGCAGCATCATCGCCCGACTGCTGCTCCGCCGCGTCCTGGCGAAGGACGCGAGCAGTCTGGTCTCTCGATACGGCCATAAAGGCCTCCCCCAAATATGTGCGATCGAGGGCGGCCGCTGCGCAGCCGGTTCCCTCTCGCTGACTCCAAGTACCATTGACCGAACCGTTCGGTCAATATAAACAATCTTCACGGACAGACCATACGACCTCGAAGGCTTTATTCGGGTTTCATGGACCTGATCCGGCCCAAAAACTTTTCCGAGACTCTAAACCAATGGTTGTAGTTGCCAACGAACATCCGCAGGTTGTCCATGAAGAGGACAGCTCCAAGCGCCGCCAGATCCTCGACGGCGCCCGCAAAGTGTTCATGGATCTCGGTTTCGATGGCGCCAGCATGGGCGAGATCGCGCGCGCCGCTCAGGTCTCGAAGGGCACGCTCTACGTCTACTTCGCCGACAAATGCGCGCTGTTCGAAGCCATCCTCGAGCAGGAAGCGCTCCAGCACGGCCAGGTCGTGTTCAATTTCGATCCCGCCCGTGACGCCAAGACCACGCTGAAGGAGTTTGGCCTCGCCTACCTTCACCTGGTCTGCCGGCCCGGCGGCGGGTCGGCGATCCGCACCGTGATGGCGATCGCCGAACGCATGCCCGATGTCGGCCGCCGCTACTATGGGCGCGTGCTCGACAAGTCCATCAACCGCCTTTCCGGTTATCTCAAGGCCCGCGTCGCCGCGGGCGATCTCGAGATCGACGATTGCGATCTTGCCGCCTCGCAGTTCATGGAGCTGTGCAAGGCCTCGCTGTTCCTGCCCTTCGTCTTCCAGGCCGCGCCCGCGCCCTCGGAACAGCGCATGACCGAGGTGGTCGACAGCGCAACGCGGATGTTCCTGGCGGCGTACAAGACGAAGTAGCAGCGCGTTGCGCAGACGGGCCGGGCGGCACTATATTGCGGCCATGTCTCGTGATCTTCGCCCGCCGGTCGACATCCTCCACTACGAGATCGTCCAGGAACAGGCCTCGGCGCTTGGACGGATGGGCCGCGCACTCGAACAGAGTCTCGCGCGCTTGCGCGAATTCGACGCCGCCCACGCTCCCTCGGAGGTTCCGGCCGCGATGCAGCCGGCCAGGCGCAAGCTGGTGATGGAAGCCGGCCACGCGCTTTGGATGTTCGTCGTCCAACGTGAGGCGTCCGGCTTGCGCGACAGCCGCCACATCATGCGCACCTACAACGTCCCGAGTGAGGTGCAGCTGTGCATGGGGCTGGCCCCGGCACCGTCAAGCCGGCCTCGTAGATCGTAGCCGGCATGGAGCGAAGCGGAATGCGGGGACGATTGTCCCGGACCGCGCTTCGCTCCATCCGGGCCATGGGTGAAACGCGCCGCTACTCGTCGACGTACTCGTCTTCTTCGTGCTTGCGCGCGATGCTCTTGCGCGCACCCAGCGAGCCGGTGACGAAGCGATCGCGCGCGTTCGCATAAGGGCTGCGCGATTGCGCGCGCGCGGCGACCTCCTCGCCGGACACGGCGGAAGGCTGGCAGATCAGGCGGCGGCTGGCGCGGCGCATCAGGTCGACGTGAATGTGATCGTAGTGAAAGACGTTCGAGCCCGGCGCGAGCACGGTGGTGAAATGCGCACACGCTCCCGATTGCACGTCGCGCAGGAAACCCTGTTCCTCCGGCATGCCGCGCCAGCCGTCCTTCACGGTGACGCGGCGGCCGTCGGCGAGCACGAAGGCGGAAATGTCGAGCGCGTTGCCGAAGGCGTGCTCGGAGATGTGGGCCCGCGAGTTGCCGTTCATGCCGCGGCACGAATAGGCGGAGATCTGCTTGATCTCGGCGACGCGGACGCCGAACCAGCGCATCGCCGAGGGCTGCACCGTGTCGGCGAGCCAGCGGTCGAGCTCGGACACGATCGGACAGGCCAGCGTCGCCGTCGGCTTGATCGCGACGGGACCGACCGCGGTGACGGGATTGCCCTGCGCCGGACCAAGGCGCGGCAGTGGCTGCTGCGCGGGCGCCTGCGAGTAAGGCGCAGGACGAGCCGGATAGCTCGGCGCATTCATGTAGCGCGCAGCCCCGGCGGCATCGGTGCCTTCGGGCGGCAGGTCGATCTCGTCCTCCTGCGGCACCACGCCGGGCGCGTTCAGCGACATCGGCCCGGCGGAGGCCCCATAGCCGGACGGCTGGCGCGTCGCGCTCTCGGGATAGTTCGACCGCGGCGGATAGGAGGAGGCCGGGTAGTTCTGACCCTGCGGATAGTTCGATTGCGGTTGTGTCACGGGCCAGCGCGGCTGGTTGCCGATGCTCCCCGGCGGACGCAATGGCTCGTCGGCAAAGCCATAGGTGCTGGAGGCTTCGCCGATCGCTGCGACCTTGAGTGGAAACTCGGCGCCACACTGGCCGGGGCCGGAAATCGGGTCGATGCGGACGATGTCCGCACTCTCCTTCACCGCGCCCGATTTCAGGCATGCGGCTTCCGCCTCGGCCCGCCACGGTTCGCGTTCGGCTTGGAAGAAGCCGCGTCCGCAACCCGCTAGCGAAACAAGGACGATGGAGCCGACGAGATACAAACGAACTCCGCGCGTCATGCACGCACGTTCGGTGAATTTACTTAAAGACTCTTCAACACGTTGATTTCAGCCTTCCTTAACCATGGCGGGCGCGCGCGCTGCCGGCTGCCGACGATGAGCGACAGCGAGACTGCCTTTTTCGCGAGCTGACTCTCTGTTAACCATGATGGTCATGGCAGGGCGCGCGACCATCGGGAGCGACCTCATGACGTTGGCCGGCAGACTGAGCGTTATCACCGCCTACCTCGCCATGGCCTTCGTCGGCGCTATCGTCCTCGGCATGATCTAAGCGGAACGGCTTTGGGTTGAATCGATCGCCGCGGGCCGTTCACCTCTCCCGCAAGCAAGCGGGAGAGGGAGTGCACCTCCGTCGTTGCAGCAAGCTTCATCCCATCACGCTTTGGAGGCGCATCAAGCGCAGGCTCTTCTTCCTTCTCTTGCGGGGGACGAGGCGAGCAAGCGCGCTTGTGCTCGTGCAGACAGTGTCGGCCAGCGAAGCGGTGCTCTCCCGCAAATGGCGAGGGCACGACACTGCGCATCTCGCCGCGTGCGAGAAATTCATGGATATCGAGCCAGCCGCGCAGCTCGCAGTGAAGATGCAAGGGCGGCCCCCCTGGGCGCCGACAAGGTGTAGGGCCAGCCCGCGCTACAGGCGCGATCGCCGTTGTGACGCCCATCACAGAACACCCGAGCACCCCGGCGTAGGGTCGAACCACGCTTCATCCACCAGCGACACCTGTCATATCGCGACCACGCCATTTTCAGAGGTTGTCATGAACAAGCTCTCCATCGCCGCCACCGCTCTCTTCCTCGCTTCGACTGCCGCCGCACATGCTGGCAATTCGATCTCGTTCCAGATCGAAGGCCAGCGCATTCGCATCGAGACGCCGCGCAACTGCGCCTCGCTCGATTGCGTGACCATCGTCGCACCGGGCCTGTCGGACAAGCCGATCAAGCTGAACGACATCAACCTCAAGGGCCTCGGCGGTTTCAAGGACGATGACCTCGACGTCACGCCGGCTCCCGCGCCCACGACGGCGCAGCCCGCGCCGGCTCCGGTGCAGGCGGCTCCGCCCACGGCGCCGGCCGTGACCACGCCCGCCGCCCCGGCAGCGACCGTTGCCGCCGCTCCGTCCGTCGGCGTCGACAAGATGCAACCTGCGCCTGCTCCGATTGCCCCGCCCGCTCCCGTCGTTGCTGCGCCGGCCCCGGCTCCTGTTGCCACCGCGCCCGTGGCGGCGCCGAACTCGCCGATCGGCCTGTGGACGACCGAAGAGAACAAGGGCAATGTCCGCGTCGAGCAGTGCGGCGCCAATCTCTGCGGTTACGCCGAGAAGACCAATGCGCGCATCCTGATCAACATGAGGCCCGACGGCTCGAAGTGGAGCGGCCGCATCCACGATCCCGACTCCGGCCGCAACTACGATTCCACGATCTCGATGAAGGGTCCGAATGCGATGCGCGTGCAGGGTTGCGCCTTCGGCGGCATGTTCTGCGGCGGCCAGACCTGGAAGCGCGTGAGCTGACACCGACGGTGTCATCCCGGGGCGATGCGAAGCATCGAACTATGGTGCGCAATTGCGCACCTGAGGATCTCGCGCGGCTCGCACAAATCTTGGTCATGCCCGGGCTTGTCCCGGGCATCCACGTTCTTGGTGCCGCCCGGCAAAGCGTGGATGGCCGGGACAAGCCCGGCCATGACGTTGCCGAAATAGCCGACCCCACGCTCGCATCGCGCGCTGCTTGAACGTCCCTCTCTTGCCGCCCATGTTCATCCGCCATTCAGCTGCCCGCGGCTGAAATCCGCAGCTCTCGCCTCGCGTTCTCACCGGACCTCCTCGTGACTTCATTGGTAGCCTGGCCCCGCCTCGTGTTCGCGCTCGCCCTGTTGGCCTTGCCGCTGGCCGGCAGCAACATGGCATTCGGCTCCGAGGCCATCGAGCTCGCCCAGGCGCAGCCGCAGGCACAGCCGATACCCGGCCCCTCCCCGACGCCGTCGGCCTCACCGACACCCGCTGCAGACGCACAGCCCGCCGCCATCGAGCCGATCGGCAACGTCGCGACGGTGACGGGGATCGCGACCGTGATCCGCGACAGGAACTCCTATCCGCTGCGCGTGCGCGACGACATCTATCTCAACGACGTGGTGCAGACCTCGTCGAACTCCTCGCTCGGCATCACCTTCAACGACGCCACCACGTTCAATCTCTCGGCCAGCGCCAAAATCACGATCGACAATTACGTCTACGAGGACGGCGGCAGGCAGAATTCGGCGATCTTCGACGTCGGCAAGGGCACGGTTGCCTTCGTGGCGGCAGCGGTGGCGAAGACCGGCGACATGAAGATCACCACGCCGACGGCAACGCTCGGCATCCGCGGCACCACCGGCGTCGTCGAGGTGCCGGAAGGCGCGGCGAGCAGGGCCAGCAACGTCAACATCAAGCTCTATCCCGACGCCGACGGCCGGGTCGGCCACATCGACGTTGACGACCGCAGCAGCGGCACGCGGCTCGGCGCGCTGACACAGCCGTCCAGCGGCTTTGCGATCCGGCCGGGTTCGGGCGCCGCTGGCGGCGTCATGCGCTTTGCCGCGGTACCGATCACGATTCCCGCGCAGCAGATCGCGCGCGACCGCGGCTTCGTCAGCCAGGTGCATCTGGCACAAACCACGGGCCGGCAGATCGTCACCGAGCAGCGCGACTTCCGCCGCGCCAATCCGGGCGCGCTCAGCCGCATTCCGCGACCGGTCCAGCCGCAGCAGCAGCAATTGCGGCCGAATACGCCGCCGGCACAACAGCGGCCGAACGGCCAGCCCGGCCAGAACATCCGTCCGGGTCAGCAGCAGCCGGGTACGCCTGGCCGGCAAGGCGCGCAGCCGCCGCAGCGGCAGGGACAAGGCGGCGCCATGCAGCCGGGTGGCCGGCGCGCAGGCCAGGGACAGCAGGGCCAGCCGCAAGGCGCAGGCCGCCCGACAGGCGCACCGCGCCGCGGAGAAGCAACGCAGCCGGGCGCCGCGCCGCAAACCCGGCCGCAGCGCGGTGGACAGATGCAATCCCAACCCGACGGAATCGTGCTGCCGCAGCCGGGCCAGCCGGCGGCTCAACAGCCAGGCATGCAGCGTCCCGGTGGATTCCAGCAGCGCCTCACACCGCCACGAAGACCGGCGCCTTCTCCGAAGGAAAGGAAAGAGCGGCGGTGACGACACCGCCCCTCCGTCATTGCGAGCGCGGCAGAGCGGAGTGAACAGGTCTCACGCCTCGCCGCGCAGCCACGCCTTCACCTTTTGCAGCAAACCGTGGCGCAGCTCGTCGACGGACGCCGCCTCGGCCGGCGTCAGCGTCTGCAAGGCGGTATCGATGTCATCGGCCGCTTGCGCCGGCTCGGGCGGCGGCGACGCTGCCAGCCCCGCCGCCGTAAGCGCGATCGGACCGACCTGATTGAGGAACGCGCGCTCATATTCGCGCGACAGTCGGGCAATCGCATCGTCCAGCGTCAGCCAGTCGACCGCCTTGATGTCGTTCATCAGCTTGCGGACCGGCTCGCCGTCAGCTTCCATCCGCCAGAAATGCACGACCTTGGAGCGCCCGCCGGACTGATAAACGAGGGTGCCCAGAAATTCGTGCACGGCGACGTCGTGGCCTGTCTCCTCCAGCACCTCGCGGTGCGCGGCTTCCTTCGGCGTCTCGCCGTCGTCGAGCTTGCCCTTGGGGAGGACCCATTCGTTGCGCTTGCGCTGGCGCACGACCGCAATCAGCGGCGCCGAGCCACGCCGCAGCACAATTCCCCCCGCGGCCAAGACCGGCGCCCGCGCCATCGCTCACACATCCAAAATCGTCGTCCCCGACAGACGATATAGCCAGCGGCGACGGCAGATTGAAGGCTACTTTCTCCTCAAGAGCGCTTGACCCGCGCGAATGCGCGAGCCCTCGGCGATGCCGTCGCAGAAGTTGAAATCGCCGGGCGCCAGGATGATGATGGTCGAGCCGTGCTCGAACCAGCCGAGCTCCTCGCCCTTGGCCACATTGACGTCACAGGGGAAATTGACCGGCCCCTTCGTCTGCGCGTTCAGCACCATATCGAGGAAGTGCAACCGGATGCTCGCGACCAGGATCGCCGCAACGGGCACCAGTGTCACCGCCTCGCCGGTCGAGAGGTGGGTACGGATCACCGCGCGCTCGTTCTTGCAGAACAGCCGCTCGACGCGCTTGAGCGCGATCGGGTTGACGTTCCAGACGTCGCCATGGATCAGCGTGACGCGTTCGATATGGGCGTCATAGGGTGCGTGGAAGCGGTGATACATGCTCGACGTCAGCCGCAGCGTAGCGAAGGAGCCGTTGCGATGCTGGTCGACCAGCGCGGAATCGCCGAGCAGGTCGAGCAGCGAATAGGGCGCACCCTTGACCTGGAACAGCTCGGTGTCGGCGATCTTGCCGTGGGCGCCGACGATTCCATCAGAGGGACTCGCCACCACCGCCGGATCCGGATCAAACGGCCGCAGGCCCGGCTTCAGCTCCCGGGTGAAGCAGTCGTGCAGGCTCTTGAAATGCGTCTTGCGCGCCTCCGACAGATCGAGGTCCGAGAACAGCTTCCACAGCGCGATCGAGAAGTCGCGGACGAGCGGATTCTCGACCTTGGAGAACCAGCCCATGAAGCGGGTCAGGGCCGCGCGGGGGATGCGGTTGGTCAACAGGAAGTTGAGGTCTTCCTGCTGGGTGAAAGAGGCGATGAGGGCTTTGACTGTCATGAATCTGTCAGCTCGCAGGGTTAGCGCTTGTTGTCATGGAAACGACACTCCCGATTCTCTCGATGTCCGTGGCCGCCGCAGCGTCCGCTGCCGCCGCCTTCCCGAAGCTCAAGGCGCGCATCGAACTCTCCCGCGCCAAGCACCGGTCGCTCGCCGGGCACTCCAAGATGTCGCGCCGGGTAGCGCGGCTGCTGCCGTTCTACGAGTACGGAGAGAACGACTATTTCTCCTGCGACGGTGCGCCCGCGAACATCGCCGCGCAACGCAAGGACGGCTTCTTCCGCCTCGCCCGCCTCTACGCCGAGCGCTACCCGAAGGGCCGCGCGATGACGAAGGAGGCGGCGGACAAGATCTCCGACCTGAACTTCACCGAGAGCTACCGCGTGCCGTTCCAGTTCTCGCGTCTCGTCCGCGAGCACCTGGGCACTTCTACCTTCATGGAGTCCTCGCGCGGCGTCACAGTCACCGACGTCGACGGCAACACCTCTTACGATCTCACCGGCTCGTACGGCGTCAACATCTTCGGCAACGACTTCTACAAGGAATGCATCGAGGGCGCCGAGAAGCGGGCGCATGCGCTCGGACCGGTGCTCGGCCCCTACCACCCCGTCATCCTCGACAACGTGACCCGGCTCTGCCGGATCTCGGGCCTCGACGAAGTCTCGTTCCACATGTCCGGCACCGAAGCCGTGATGCAGGCGGTGCGGCTGGCGCGCTACCACACCAAGCGCACCCATCTCGTCCGTTTCGCCGGCGCCTATCACGGCTGGTGGGGTGACGTGCAGCCCGGCGTCGGCAATCCCATCCCCACGCACGAGACCTACACCCTCGCCGAGATGTCCGAGAAGACGCTGCACGTGCTGAAGACGCGCAAGGACATCGCCTGCGTGCTGGTCAATCCGCTGCAGGGCCTGCATCCCAACGCAAACGCGCCCGGCGATTCCTCGCTGGTCGATTCCTCCCGCGGCGGCAATTTCGATCGGGCCGCCTACACGGAGTGGCTGAGGACGCTGCGCGAGGTCTGCACCGAACGCGGCATCGTCCTGATCTTCGACGAGGTCTTCGTCGGCTTCCGTCTCGCCGCCGGCGGCGCCCAGGAATATTTCGGCGTGCGCGCCGACATGGTCACCTACGGCAAGAGCCTCGCCGGCGGCCTGCCGGTCGGCGTGGTCTGCGGCAAGAAGGAATTGATGCGCCGCTTCCGCGACGATCGTCCCGCCGACATCTGCTTCGCCCGCGGCACTTTCAATTCGCATCCCTACGTCATGACGGCGATGGACGAGTTCCTGAGCCGCCTCGCCAGCCCGAACTTCCGCGCGGTCTATGACGGCCTCGAGGAAACCTGGAACGGCCGCGTCCAAACGCTCAACCGGATGATGGAGAGCGCCGACCTGCCGGTGCGGTTCGCCAACTTCTCCTCGATCTGGACGGTGAAATACACCACGCCGTCCCGCTACAACTGGATGCTGCAATACTACCTGCGCGCCGAGGGCCTGGCGCTGAGCTGGGTCGGCACCGGCCGGCTGATCTTCAGCCTCAACTACACCGACGCCGACTTCACCGAAGTCGCCGAACGCTTCGTCCGCGCCGCCGAAAAGATGAAGGCCGACGGCTTCTGGTCGCACGACGGCATGCTCACCAACAAGCAGATCAAACGGCAGATCCTGAAAGAGATGCTGGCGAAGCGCTTCGGGCGCTGAGGCCGGTTCCACGAACGCCGTCAAGGCCGGGCTTGTCCCGGCCTTCCACGCGTCTCCACGAGGTAGCTCCAAGACGTGGATGCCCGGGACAAGCCCGGGCATGACGTAACCATGAGACATCGAAGTGCTTGGTAAGACCAGCGCGCTCAGGCGTGCTGCTCTTCGAGCGTGGGCTCGCCGATCAGGCCCAGCGTGTGCTCGGGGTTGAGGTGCAGGCCGGGGTCCATCAACTCGCCGCGCATGAGGGCGAGCGGAGCGCTGCGATAGAGCATCAGATCGTGGAAGGGGTCGGTCAGGATCTTGGTCATCCAGACAAGACCGGTCTCGACGTCGCGAATGAAGAACAGATGCACGGTTCGGAACAGAAGGCCGCCGCCGCCGATCACCAGCCAGATCTTGGCGACCTGGCGCATGAAGTCGGTCGCGCTCGCCCAGGGCGTGAACAGGCCGAACAGCGTGGGATCGACGAGCAGCACCAGCGGCGAGAACGCCCAGATCGCCATCAGCACCACCTTGCGCTGCAAATTGTAGCCCACCTTGATCTCTTCCTTGTACTCGTGCGTCGCCTGATTGATGTGGTCGTAATCGTGCGGCTCGAAGAAGAAGTGACCGGCCTGGCGCGAGGTCATCGACACCAGCCAACCGACCAGCGCGGAGACCACGGGGTCGATGAACAGCCACACATAGGCGAACAGGAAGCTCAGCGCGCTGACGAAGTGCAGGCTCTGGTTGATGCGGCTGTGGTGATAGTAGCGATGGTCGTCCCAGCGCTGGATCCGCAGCTGCTCGAGATAATTCTTGATCATGCTCTCCCCCAAAATGCTTTCGGGTACGGGATTACAGGGATTCGATGTAGGCCGTGTGACATCATCATTTTGTCATGTGACGATGTGCAGCGGCGCGGTGACGCACGCGACGCGTAAGCTCAAGCCGCCTTCCTCATGCGGCCTTGGCGACGTCGACCTTGCGGAAGCGCACCAGCGAGAAATGGCCGAGCGGCGGGATCAGGCGGCGCTCGGCGAGCTCGATGCCGTTCGCGCCGGAGAGCCACTTGGCATAGCGCGACCAGGCGAATTCGGCGGTGCGGAAGCCGAGCGGACGCACCACCGGCTGGAGCTTCTGCTCGATGAAGCGGCGCACGCCGGCGTCGGCGCTGACGCGCGTCAGGATGATCAGCTCGCCGCCCGGGCGCAGCACGCGGGCGAATTCGTCGAGCGCCTTCTCCGGGTTCGGCACGGCCGTCACGACATATTGCGCCATCACGACGTCGAAGGAATTGTCAGGGAATTCGAGCTTCTCGGCGTCCATCACCGCGAGGCCCTCGACGTTCTTCAGCTTCTGCTCCTTCACCCGGCGGCGGGCCTTGTCCAGCATCGCTTCCGAAATGTCGGTGCCGAAGATGCGAACGTTGGGGGCATAGAGCGGCAGCGAGATGCCGGTACCGACGCCGACCTCGAGCACGCGGCCGCCGATCTTGTTGGTGGCCGCGATCGCGGCCTGCCGCCCCTTGGCGAACACGCCGCCGAACACGAGGTCGTAGACGGGCGCCCAGCGGTCATAGGCCTGCTCGACCGTGCCACGGGTGAGGTCGAGCTGCTGCGTGCCGTCAAGGTTCATGATCTTAGCCATCGATGAGGTTCTCGCTGTGGTTCGAATTGACGATCAGCTGCGCACCGGCCGCCGCGCCATGCGAGGCGAGGCACGCAAGGCGCGGCTGGGCTGAAGAGAGGTGAGATTGCCGACGAACTGACGCGCGCTGTTCTCCCAGGAGCGCTCCAGCGCGAAATTGCGGCAGGTCTCGCGCGACATTGTGAGCGCGCGCAGGCACGCGGTGCGCAGGTCGTGGTCGATCGCGCCGATCGGGTGATCGGCGATGACGTCCTTCGGTCCCGTCACCGGAAACGCCGCAACCGGCGTGCCGCAGGCGAGCGCTTCGAGTTGCACCACGCCGAACGTGTCGGTCAGGCTCGGAAACACGAAGACGTCGGCAGCGGCGAGATGCGCGGTCAGATCCGCACCCTTCTTCTCACCGAGGAAGACCGCGTCCGGGTACTTCTTTTCGAGCGCCGCCTTCTGCGGGCCGTCGCCGACCACGACCTTGGTGCCGGGCAGGTCGAGCGAGAGGAACGCCTCGAGATTCTTCTCCACCGCCACGCGGCCCATGGTCATGAAGATCGGCCGCGGCAGGTCGAGCCTCGCCGGAGAATCGGGATGGAACAGTTCGGTGTCGACGCCGCGCGTCCAGAAGCCGAGCCGCTTGAAGCCGCGCTCGGAGAGCTCCTGCCGCAGCGAGGGCGTCGCCACCATCGTCATGGCGGCGGCATCGTGGAAGTGGCGCAGCACGGCATAGCCGATTGCGGCCGGGATGCCGGTCCGCACCGCGACATATTCCGGAAAGCGCGTCGTGTAGGAGGTGGTGAAGGCGAGCCCGTTGCGGCGGCAATAGGCCCGTGCCGCCCAGCCGATCGGGCCCTCGGTCGCGATGTGCAACGCGTCCGGCGCCGCCCGCTCGATCCGCCGCGCGATCTCCTTGGCGCCCGGCAGCGCGATGCGCAGCCCCGGATAGGTCGGCAGCGGCCAGGACGGAAAGCCGTCCGGGGTGAGGAAGTCGATCTCGACGTCGAGGGCTTTGGCCGCATTCGCCAGGGAGGTCAGGGTGCGGACCACACCGTTGACCTGCGGATGCCAGGCGTCAGTCGCGATTAATACCCGCATGGGAAGATCCCGAGAGTTTGATGATTCTCAGGAATCGACCATCAACGAAGGATATTTCAGGCGTGTGACGTCACAGAAGTGTCGGCGTGCTGTTTTGTTCGTTAACGGACGCACGGAGCCACGAAACCGTCATGAAACAATCCTTTCCGCGACGAAACCGTTTTCGGTTTTCCGCGCAAATGTCCCGAAACGTTTCGCCGTTAAGACTTGAGGCAACGGAGCACCGAAATGGTGCCGCGGTGAGCAGAAACACCGAGCAAACAGGGGCGACCAATGTTCAATCTGGATACGTTCAAGACGTTTTCGCGCGCCGCTGCACTCAGTGCCGTCGCGGTCTCTGCATTCGCGTTCGCTAGCGCAGCCAAGGCTGCGCCGGTGCAAATCTTCCCGTTCTTCCAGCCGCTGCCGCCGATGACCGCGCCGCAGCCGCTGCAGCCCTATCAACCGTATCAGCCCTATCAGGCGCCGACCTACCAGACCGAGCCCTCCGAGGAACAGGACGCGGTCGAGCTGCCGGCCCGCTTCCGCCGCCAGACCGTTGCTTACGCGACGCGAGAAGCGCCGGGCACGATCATCATCGATACGCCCAACACCTATCTCTATTACGTGCTCGGCAACGGCCAGGCGTTGCGCTACGGCATCGGCGTCGGCCGCGATGGCTTTACCTGGTCCGGCATCCAGTCGGTGAGCCGCAAGGCGGAGTGGCCGGCCTGGACTCCGCCGCCGGAAATGATCGCCCGCCAGCCCTATCTGCCGCGCCACATGGCCGGCGGCCCCGGCAATCCGCTCGGCGCCCGTGCGATGTATCTCGGCGGCACCATCTACCGGATCCACGGCACCAACGCGCCCGAAACCATCGGCAAGCGTGTCTCCTCGGGCTGCATCCGCATGACCAACGAGGACGTCACCCACCTCTATTCCCGCGTGAACGTCGGCACCAAGGTGATCGTGCTGCCGATGACCGAGCGCAGGGCCGAGCTCGGCACGGCAACGCGCTGAGCGACCGGACATTGTGACGCAAGCGGCCCCGGAACCCGCCGGGGCCGTCTTTGTTTGCCCTCGACATCCCGACGCGCCTGTTGCGGCGCGATCCCCGATGGAGGCGCAAATGCAACCACGCCTGCAACCTTCGTCAAAAGCGTGGATCAGCGCCGGGGCACTGATGCTGCTGTTGTCCGCGCCCTTCACGCTCGCGCAGCAACCCGCGGGTGACGATACCGGCCAGCAGGCCTTCAACAACTCCTGCCGCACCTGCCACTCCATGAAGGAGGGCGACAATCGGCTCGGCCCCAACCTTAACAAGATCGTCGGACGCAAGGCCGGCTCGCTGCCGAACTACAACTACTCCTCGTCGATGAAGGAGGCGGGCTTCGCCTGGGACCAGGACAAGCTCACCCGCTTCATGGTCAAGCCGGACGAGGTCGTGTCCGGCCACAAGATGCAGCCCTATGGCGGCGTCTCGGCAGAGGAAGCGAGCAAGGTGTTTGCGTATCTGCAGGCGGCGGGCGGTCAATAGGAACCGCTGCAGCGCCAGTCTAGGTACCCGTCGGCTCATGCCGTCGCTCCACGTGGAACGATTTCGCCGTGATCAACCAGCTGTCATTGATGCGGTGGTACGCCAGATAGTCGACGTATTGGAGCATATCGATCCGCACCCGGACCTTCACGAGCGCTTGCGCCGGCGACACCACGTCGATCAGCAATACCTCCTGAAGCCGCGGTGCATCCTTGGATTCTGGCGAAGGGGTCGACGCCAGCAGGGTTCTGTAGTCGCGAACCGGCAGTATCCGCAATTCAGCGTCGCGAATTCCATGGAGTTGCGCAGTCGGCGCAAAAACGCGGTCGAACTGCGAAACGTCATTGTCGTACATCAGCGTGAAGTAACGGTCGACAGCCTCCAGCAGGGGCGCGAGAGTCGGGCCTTCGGTCATGGTTCACTCCATTCGTGGCAGGATCGGAGCACTCCATCCCATGGAAAGCCGAGGCATGTCCTTGCGAACTGGGCTAATCTCGACGGCTCGGGCGCAACATCGTGCCCTTCTTGATCCAATGGGATGCGGTTCATGCCAAAATGCGAGCTGGATGCGATCGACCGGCGCATCGTCACCGAACTCCAGACGAATGCACGACTGAGCAATATCGAGCTGGCGGACCGGGTCGGCTTGTCGCCATCGCCCTGCCTACGGCGCGTGCGGCGACTGGAGCAGGAGGGATATATCGACGGCTATCGCGCCTCCTTGCGGCGTGGCCGTCTCGGGCTCGGCTTCTCGGCCTTTCTCGGCGTCAAGATCAGCGGCCACGCCAACGACCAGGCGTTGAGCTTCGAGAGGACCGTCGTCGCCATGCCCGAGGTCGTTGCCTGCCACCTCGTCGCCGGTGAGGCCGATTACCTGCTCGAAATCGTCGTGCCCGAGCTCGAGGACTATCAGCGCTTCCTGGTCGACAAGCTGCTGAACCTGCCGATTGTGCAAGAGGTCCGCAGTAGCATCGCGATCCAGACTCTCAAGGCCGACGCGCCCCTGCCGCTGGCACATCTGTCCTGGCCATGATCAAACTGCTCACATCTGCCGACGCCATGCTCTACCGCGAGATCAGGCTGGAGGCACTCGCCGCGCATCCCGAGGCCTACTCCAGCACGCTCGCGCGCGAGCAGGGAAAGCCCCTCGCCTGGTTCGAGGAGCGCCTCACGACATCGGATGTCTTCGGCGCCTACTGCGCCCAGGAACTCGTGGGCGTTGCCGGCTTTCGCCGGGTGGACGGCGCGAAGACCGAGCACAAGGCGGTGCTCTGGGGCATATATGTGCGGCCGCAGGCGCGCAAATCCGGTACGGGCCGGAGGCTCGCCGACGCGGTCGCGGCGCACGCTGCGACCCGTGTCGAACAGCTGCAACTCGCAGTCGTCAGCGAGAACGAGGCCGCCTTGCGCCTCTACGCCGCCGTCGGCTTCGTCGAATACGGTCGCGAGGTGAAGGCGCTGAAGCAGGACGGCCGATACTACGATGAGATCCTGATGGCCTTGCACTTCGGCGGGCAAGGCTCGTGACGATGCGGCCCCGGCGAGACCGGAGCTTGTTTGTGCGGAGTCATCCGCACCTACCGACGCGCGGCGTGCCTTCGCTCCGCCATCAGCCGCAGCCAAGCCGATGCGTGAAACGCGCTCATCAACAGATACATCGGCACCATTCCGCCCAGCAGGGACACCTGGCCGGCACCGCAGAGCATGTCCGCCTGCCCGCCGTCGATCATGATCGTCAACGCGGCCATGATCGCGAAGGTCGGCGTGGCCGCCAGAGCGAGCCATCGGGCGAGGTGGCGCGCGGCCGCGACACCGTCGGGGCCGGCGCCGGGGGCCGCGCTGACCGGACCGGTCATTTCCGTTCCCCCGCGGCCTCCTCGCGAAAAGCCTTCTCGCCGGCGTCCGAGATCTCGGCCCATTTCTTGTCGGGCTCGGCGCCTTCGGTGTAGCTGTCGTGCCAGTTCCACCATTTGTAGGTCGGCGTCTGCGGATAGCCCTCCGGCGAATCCTCCCACACCTCTTGGCGGCCGAGCGGCGTGATGTCGAGATAGTTCCAGGTGCCGCCCATCTGCTCGTCGCCGCGGCTCTTAACGAAATAGGTGCGAAAGATGCGGTTGCCGTCGCGGTAGAACACGTTCGTTCCGTGCCACTCGCCGACGCCGAAATCGGCATCGAAGCTGTCGGTGATGGTGACCCACGGCATGGTCCAGCCCATCCGCCGCTTCAACCTGGCGATGTCGGCCTGCGGCGCGCGCGAGGCGAAGACGAGCGTGGTGTCGCGGGCGTTGAGGTGCGCGACATGGGCGACCTGGTCCGCCACCATGGAGCAGCCACGGCAGGCATGATCGGGCCAGCCGAACACGCCGGGCTCGAAGAAGGCGCGGTAGACGATCAGCTGCCGCCGGCCCTGGAACAGGTCGCTCAGGCCGAGCTTGCCGCCGGGCCCCTCGAACGCATAGGTTTTGTCCACCGCCATCCACGGCATGCGACGCCGCTCGGCGGCCAGGGCATCGCGGGCACGGGTATGCGCCTTTTCCTTCACGAGCAGTTGCTGACGGGCTGCCTCCCAGTCCTGCGGCGATACCACCGGCGGTGTCTGCATGGCGGTCCTTCCGTGCGTCGCTGCGTTGTCTGCTGAACTCATCATGGTCCTCCAATTCCCTTGCCTGGGCGAAGCTCCGCCGCACCTTGACGGTCGCGGAACCGATCGTCCTTCGCCGCACGTCGTCGGCCGTCAGCGATTTCTGGCACCGGACAGCTGCGCGGTGGGAGTAACAAGTGTGGCGGGATTGACATGGAGTCGCTGATCACTGCCGCGGCGCGCGCGCTCGAAGCCGGCGATCCGCTCGGCGCGCTGAACCGCGTTGCGTTGCGCAACGATGCGCCGTCGCTCGCGCTGCGCGGCATCGCGATGGCCCAGCTCGGCGATCTCGCCAAGGCCAAGACGCTGCTGCGAAGCGCCGCGCGCGGCTTCGGTCCGCGCGAGGCGGTGGCACGCGCAAGATGCGTGGTGGCCGAAGCCGAGATCGCGCTGGTCTCGCGCGATCTGAGCTGGCCGGTGAAGACCCTCGCGGCGGCACGCGCGACGCTGGAGAACCATGGCGATCTCGCCAATGCCGCCCATGCGGGCCATATCGAGGCACGCCGTTTTCTACTGGTCGGGCGCCTCGACGAGGCCGAGCGCACGCTGGCCGAGGTCCGTCCTGCGCCGCTCCCGCCCGCCTCCCAGGTCGTCCGCGAGCTCGTGGTCGCCGGCATCGCGATCAGGCGGCTCAGAACGAAAGAGGCGCGCACGGCACTCGGCCGCGCGGCTCACGCAGCGCGGCTGGCCAAAATCCCGGCGCTCCTGGCCGAGGTCGACAGCGCGAGCCTCATGCTCGACACGCCGGCGGCGCGCCTGATCGCGCGCGGCAGCGAACACCCGTTGTTGCTCGGAGAGGTCGAAAGGCTGGCGACCTCGACGGCGCTCGTCGTGGACACCTTCCATCATGTCGTGCGCAGGCAAGGCGTCGTCGTGCCGCTCGGAACGCGGCCCGTGCTGTTCGCGCTCGCTCGCCTGCTGGCGCAGGCATGGCCCGCCGACGTCTCGCGAGAGGCGTTGATATCAGGCGCCTTTCACGCAAGGCACGCCGATGAGTCGCACCGCGCGCGATTGCGCGTCGAAATCGGACGGCTCCGCACCAAGCTGAAGCCGCTGGCCGAGATCAGCGCGACGAAGCCGGGCTTCGTGCTGACGCCGCGGAAGACGCGCGACGTCCTCGTGCTGGCTCGGCCCCTCGAGGAGAAGCACGCGGCCGTCCTGGCCTTTCTCGCCGACGGCGAGCCATGGTCGAGCTCGGCGCTCGCCCTTGCGCTTGGGATCAGTCCGCGCACCGTGCAGCGGGCGCTCGACGAGCTGGCGCGGTCGCACAAGGTGCAGTGCTTCGGACACGGACGGGCACGCCGCTGGATGACGCCGCCCGTTCCGGGTTTCCCGACAGGCTTGTTACTCCCCACCCCGCTCCTGAAGACGTAGGATGCGCGCAAGCATCAGGGATCGAGCACATGAAACGTTCAGCCGCCGAGATCGTCACCGAGTACGGGCCCTTTCCAGGCGTCGAAGCGGTGCATGGCGTCACCTATGACGGCAAGCATGTCTGGTTCGCATCCGGCGACAGGTTGAACGCCGTCGATCCGGCCAGCGGCAAGATCGCGCGCTCCATCGACGTCGCCGCGCATGCGGGAACGGCGTTCGACGGCCGGCACCTGTTCCAGATCGCCGAGGATCGCATCCAGAAAATTGATGCCGCCTCGGGCAAGGTGCTCGGCACCATTCCGGCACCCGGCGGCGGCGGCGATTCCGGCCTGGCCTGGGCCGAGGGCTCGCTCTGGGTCGGACAATATCGCGAGCGCAAGATCCATCAGGTCGATCCCGAAACGGGGAAGGTCCTCCGCACCATCGAGAGCAAGCGCTTCGTGACCGGCGTGACCTGGGTGGACGGCGAGCTCTGGCACGGCACCTGGGAGGGCGAGGAGAGCGATGTGCGGCGGATCGACCCTGAAACAGGCAAAGTGCTGGAGCAGCTCGACCTGCCCGCCGGGACGGTGGTGTCGGGGTTGGAATCCGACGGCGCCGACCGCTTCTTCTGCGGCGGCGGCAATCGCGGCAATGTGAGGGCGATCCGCCGTCCTCGGCGCGGATAGCCTCGCCCGCAATGCTTGAACGCCTGGTAACGGCGCGTTCGCTTCCGTTAACCTGTTCGCCCCAATTCCACCCCACCGGTGCGCTCTAGCGCCCTCTTCGCCCGCCCTGTAGAATCCCACCGGGGCTGCTTGGGGGATTGATGCGACCGACGTTGAATCTGAAGACCATCCTGATCGGCCTGGCAGTGCTCGCGGCGTCGTTCTTCATCAGCCTGAAGGCGATGGACTTCCTGTCACCGCAAGCCACGAACTCGGCGCCACCGGTCGCGCAACTGCCGCCGCTGCCGCCGGCCTCGAAGAGCTCGATCGTGGTCGCGCCGGTGGCCATCGCGCTATCTGCGATCCGCGAACAGGCCGAGAAGGCCGCGCCGCGCAATTTCGCCGGCAAGGCCGACAACCCGATCTCGCAGATCCTGGAGAACGCCGATATCGGCTGGACCGCCGCGCGCGGCCCGATGGCAGCTAGCGGCGACAAGGACGTGCTGACGATCTCGACACCGCTCACCGGCAGGCTGAACGTGACGGGCTCGTTGTCGTCGAAAGCCACAGGCGCGCTCGGCGACGCACTGGGCAGCGTGCTCGGCGGCGACGCGGCGAAACGGATCGGCGCGGTCAACATCAAGAACCTGAACGCCAGCGCCGAGATCAAGGGCAACGTGGTCGTCACCTCGCGGCCGAAGCTCGCGGCCAATTGGTATCTGGAGCCCAATCTCGGCGCCCAGGTCAATCTCGGCGACACCAATCTCTCGGTCGCCGGCGCCAAGGTCAACGTGCCGGCGCAGGTGAAGCCGCTGATCGACAAGACGGTCGGCGAGCAGATCAACGCGGTCGCCGAACGTATTCGCAACGATCCTTCGCTGCGGGAGAACGCCAGGGTGCAATGGGCCAAGGCGTGCCGCTCGATCCCGCTGCAAGGCTCGGGCTCCTCGGCCGCGCTGCCGCCGCTCTGGCTCGAGATGAAGCCGGTGCGCGCGATCGCGGCGCAGCCGCGCGTCGATGCGCAGGCCGTGACGCTGCTACTTGGCCTCGAGGCCGAGACACGTGTCACCTCGGCGGCGACCAAGCCGGAATGTCCGTTCCCCGACAAGATCTCGATCGTGCCGCCGACCGGCACCGGTGTGAGCATCGGCGTGCCGATCGACGTCCCTTTCACCGAGATCAACAAGCTGATCGCAGCGCAGATGGTCGGCCGCACCTATCCCGAGGACGGCTCCGGCCCGGTCGACGTCACCGTCAAGAGCGCCAACGTGACCCCTTCGGGCGACCGGCTGCTGATCTCGCTTCTGGTGCGCGCCAAGGAGAAGAAGAGCTGGTTCGGGCTCGGCGCCGAGGCGACGGTGCACATCTGGGGCCGGCCGATGCTCGACCAGGCGCGGCAGACGCTACGGCTCGCCGACATCGAGCTCGCGGTCGAATCCGAGGCCGCCTTCGGCCTGCTGGGCGCCGCCGCGCGCGCGGTGGTGCCGCAGCTGCAGCAGGCGCTGTTGACGAGGGCAACGCTCGATCTGAAGCCGATCGCCGCGAACGCCCGCGAGAAAATCGCGGCCGCGATCGCCGACTACCAGAAGAGCGAGGACGGCCTCAAGGTCGAGGCCAAGATCGACAGCCTGACTCTCGCCGACATCGCCTTCGATTCCAAGACCCTCCGCGTCGTCGCGGAAGCCGGCGGCTCGCTGAACGTGTTCGTGACGAAGCTGTCGGGCATGTAGCGCGCCTCCACAGGGCTATCGCATTTGACTTGTTGCGCAACCTGCGCGCACGCCTCGTCCTTCGAGACGGCGCTTACGCGCCTCCTCAGGATGAGGCTATTCGGCCTCAGTGCCCTTTGAAACTGCAGCCACGCACTCCGTCCTCATCCTGAGGAGCGCGCCCAAGGCGGGCGTCTCGAAGGATGGCCGCAGGGAAGAGCTCTGAAATGCAATAGCCCTGTCACTCACCGGATCCGCACACGTCCTCGTCGCTTGCGCCGCTGGCATTCTCGCTGCACGATGCTAATCTCGCACGGCATTGTAGGGGACACCGCGAGGACAACATGGAAGCCGGCATGGTCACACCTGCGCCGGCACTGGTACGCTTTTCCGGCATTCAGAAGACCTATGATGGCGAGCATCTCGTGGTGAAGAACCTCGATCTCGACATCAGGAAGGGCGAGTTCATCACCCTGCTCGGCCCGTCGGGCTCGGGCAAGACGACGACGCTGATGATGCTGGCCGGCTTCGAGGTGCCGACCCATGGCGAGATCTATCTCGCGGACCGCCCGATCAAGAACGTGCCGCCGCACAAGCGCGACATCGGCATGGTGTTCCAGAACTACGCCCTGTTTCCGCACCTGACGATCGCGGAGAACATCGCCTTCCCGCTGTCCGTTCGCAAGACGAACAAGGCGGAGGTGCAGGCGCGCGTGAGGGCCGCGTTGCGCATGATCAAGATGGAAAGCCTGGCGCAGCGGCGGCCGGGCCAGCTCTCCGGCGGCCAGCAGCAGCGCGTGGCGCTGGCCCGCGCGCTGGTCTTCAATCCGCAACTCGTGCTGATGGACGAGCCCCTTGGCGCCCTCGACAAGCGCCTGCGGGAGCAGATGCAGCTGGAGATCAAGCAACTGCACGAGACCACGGGCATCACGATCGTCTATGTCACCCACGATCAGAGTGAAGCGCTCACCATGTCGGACCGCATCGCCGTGTTCAACGACGGCATCGTGCAGCAGATCGACAGGCCCGATGCGCTGTATGAGCATCCAGTGAACAGTTTCGTCGCGCACTTCATCGGCGAGAACAATGTGCTCCCCGGCACCGTCGAGGCGGTCGACAAGGGCTATTGCCGCGTCGTGCTGGCTGGTGGCGGGACCGTGACCGCTCGGGCGATCAATGTCGCAGGCGCGGGCGCGTCGACCTCCCTGTCGGTGCGGCCGGAGCGCGTCGCCATTGTTCCGGATGACGGCTCCGGCGAGGGACCGAACCGGCTGCCGGCAAGAGTGCGGAACACCATCTATCTCGGCGACCACGCGCTGGCCGTGCTCGACGTCGCCGGCAACGGCGAGTTCATGGTCAAGCTTCAGCCGGGAGCACATGACAGCCTAAGACGTGGCAGCCCAAGATCTGGCAGCCTGAGACCTGGCGAAGACGTCTTCATCACATTCCGCCCGGAGGACTGCCTGGCCCTCGATCCCGCTTGATCCCACGCGAACGGATCCGCATCGATCAGACTCAATGCAACTCACATGAAGAAGGAACAAAGACCATGCTGAAGCGCAAGATTGGCAAGACGGCCCTGGGCTTGGCTGCGGCATTGAGCGCCAGCGCGGCGCTGGCGACGGTTGCGCAAGCGCGCGACCTCACCGTCGTGTCGTGGGGCGGCGCGTATCAGGATGCGCAGAAGAAGGTCTATTTCGAGCCGTTCAAGAAAGCTTCCGGGATTCCCATGAACGACGAGTCCTGGGACGGCGGCGTCGGCGTGTTGCGCGCCAAGGTGCAGGGCGGCGCCGCCACCTGGGACGTCGTCCAGGTCGAGAGCGACGAGCTGGCGGTCGGCTGCGAGGAAGGCCTGTTCGAGAAGCTCGATTATTCCAAGATCGGCGGCGAGGCCGCCTATATCCCGCCATCGGTCAACCCTTGCGGCGTCGGCGCCATCCTCTACGATTTCGTTCTCGGCTACGACAAGGACAAGCTGAAGCAGGCCCCCGGCGGCTGGGCCGACTTCTTCGATACCAAGAAGATTCCGGGCAAGCGCGCCCTGCGTCAGGGCCCGAAGACCACGCTCGAAATCGCCCTCATGGCCGACGGCGTCGCGCCGAAGGACGTCTACAAGGTGCTGGCGACCGACGAAGGCATCGATCGCGCCTTCAAGAAGCTCGACACCATCAAGGGTGACATCGTGTGGTGGAAGGCCGGCGCGCAGCCGCCGCAATTGCTCGCCTCGGGCGAGGTGGCGATGACCTCGGTCTACAATGGCCGCATCGACACCGCGAACAAGAACGAGAAGAAGAACTTTGGCATGGTGTGGGACGGCGCGCTGTTCACCCTCGACAGCTGGGTCATCCTGAAGGGGAGCCCGAACAAGGACGCGGCCTACAAGTTCCTGGATTTCGTCGGCAAGGCGGAGAACCAGTCAAAGCTGTCGGAGAACATTGCTTATGGCACGTCGAACAAGGATGCCGCCGGACGGCTCCCAGCCGCCGTCCTGAAGGATCTGCCGACCGCGCCTGACAACATCAAGAACGCGGTCGAGATCAACGTTGCCTTCTGGCTCGAGAACATCGACCGCCTGACCGAGCGCTTCAACAAATGGGCGGCGAAGTAGCAAGCGACCGAACCGTTGTATGGCGCAGGCGGAGGGAAAAACGTGGCGGCTAGCTCGCCCGCGGCGCATCCTTCGAGACGCCCGCCTACGGCGGGCCCTCAGGATGAGGTCTGAGTCTGTGGCAGCGACTTTACAGACACCGATGTCGAAGAGCCTCATCCTGAGGAGACCGCAAAGCGGTCGTCTCGAAGGACGAGGCGCGCGCTCAGGCCTCTCCGAAAGGCCATATGCGATAGCCCTATCTGAATTGGCGAGTGATGTCCGTTCAAAAGGGCTCATGCCATGACGGATGCGCTCTTGACCGGCGCCGATGCGTCGACCGAGGTGCCGCTCAAGCGCCGACTGAGGCGCGCCGAGCGGACACGCCAGCTCAAGGCGTTGGCGCTGGTGGCACCGCTTCTCGTCTTCCTGCTCTTCACCTTCGCGGGGCCCATCGCCGGCATGCTGTGGCGTGCGGTCGACGACCGCGAGGTCCGCCAGGTTCTGCCGAACACCTTGGCTGCGCTCGCCGCGTGGGACGGCAAGGACCTGCCGGACGAAAACGCCTACGCTGCGCTGGCAAGCGACATCCTGGCGGCGCGCGCCTCCGGCACCATCGCCATCGCAGCCAAGCGGCTGAACTACGCGCTGAACGGCTTCCGCACGATACTGACCAGCACGGCCCGCAATCTGAAGGCGGAGCCGGAGCGAGGAACGGCCAGGGAGACGCTGGGCAGGATCAACCCCGCCTGGCGCGAACGCACCACCTGGACGACGATCAAGGGCGCCGGCGGTCCCCTGACCAGCTTCTACCTGCTGGCGGCGCTCGACCTGACGCGGAACGTGGACGGCGCCATCGTCGCAGCCCCGCCGGACCAGGCCATCTATCGCAGCCTGTTTGCCCGCACTTTCATCATCAGCCTCAGCGTCACCGTACTCTGCCTGATCCTCGGCTTCCCGGTCGCTTACCTCCTGGCGACGCTGCCGCCGGCCCGGTCGAACCTCTTGATGATCTTCGTCCTGTTGCCGTTCTGGACGTCGCTTCTGGTCCGCACCTGCGCCTGGATCGTCCTGTTGCAGAGCAAGGGAGTCGTGAACGACAGCCTGCTGTGGCTCGGCATCGTCGACGAGCCGTTGCGCCTCATCTACAACCGCTTCGGCGTCTGCGTGGCCATGACCCACGTTCTGTTGCCGTTCATGATCCTGCCGCTGTACAGCAGCATGAAGGCGATCTCGCCTGCCTACATGCGTGCCGCGGCCTCGCTCGGTGCACCACCCCTCACCGCCTTCCTGCGCATCTACCTGCCTCAGACCCTGCCCGGCATCGGCGCGGGAAGCCTGCTCGTCTTCATCCTGGCGCTCGGCTACTACATCACGCCGGCGCTCGTCGGCGGTGCCGCCGACCAGATGATCAGCTACTTCATTGCGCTCTACACGACCGAGACGGCCAATTGGGGCCTTGCTTCGGCTTTGGGTGCGGTGCTGCTGCTGGCCACCGTTCTGCTCGCTCTCGTCTACGGCAAGCTGGTGCAGGGACAGCAGGTCACGGGAGGCATGAAGAATTGAGCGATAGCCCCTCCCTCCGCACGCCCAGCCAGCGCATCGCGTGGACCGCGACGATCATCGTCTCCACGCTGGTGTTCGTCTTCCTGATCGCGCCGATCCTGGCGATCATGCCGCTGTCCTTCAGCTCGGGCTCGTACCTCACCTATCCGCTGCCGGGCCTCTCCTTTCGCTGGTATGACGATTTCATCAGTTCGCCGCGCTGGATGAACTCGCTGAAGAACAGCATGATCATCGGCGTCGCCTCGACGGCGCTGTCCATGGTCCTTGGCACGACGGCCGCGCTGGGGCTGGCGCAGTGGAAGAGCCGGTTCAAGCCGCTCGTGCTGGCTTTCGTGCTGTCGCCGGTGGTCGTGCCGGGGGTCATCACCGCGGTCGGCTTGTATTTCTTCTTCGCACCGATCGGGTTGACCGGCAGTTATCTCGGCCTGATCCTGGCCCACACCGCGCTGGCGACGCCCTTCGTGGTGATCACGGTCGGCGCGACGCTGCAAAGCTTCGACACCAATCTGGCACGCGCCGCCGCCTCGCTCGGCGCCTCGCCGCTTCAGGCGTTCCGCCGCGTGATCCTGCCGCTGATCCTGCCGGGCCTGGCGTCGGGTGCGCTGTTCGCCTTCGCGACCAGCTTCGACGAGGTCGTGATCGTGCTGTTCATGGCAGGCCCCGAGCAGCGCACCCTGCCGCGCGAGATGTTCAGCGGCATCCGCGAGAACATCAGCCCGACCATCACGGCAGCGGCGGTGATTCTGACGACGGTCTCGGTCATCCTCCTCGCCACCCTGGAAGGCCTGCGCCGGCGCAACGAGCGGCTCAAGGGCAGCGGGGCCTGAGCGGCGGCGTCGCAATTTCGTGGCGAGCTGCTCGCGATGGCGAAAAGACACGACAGCGCGCCCAGTGAGAACCGGGCGCGCTTCGTTCAGCTAGTTACACGAGCCGCATTACTCCGAGTACTTGAACTCGGGCATGTTCTTCAGCTCGTCCTTGCTGGCATTGAACACGGCGTGGTCCGGATACCATTTCGACGTGGACGACGTCGTGGTCGCAGCGGGCCTGTCGGTGCCGGTCGCAGCGCCGGTGGTGGTTGTGGTGGTGGTGGTCGCGCCCGGCTTGGCGCCCGTGCCGGTATAGGCGACGGCCTCGTTGACGAACTTCAGCTTCTCATAGGGCACGGCAACCAGATGCTCACCCACGCCGAGGAAGCCGCCGACGCCGATCACGGCGATCTTGATGGCGCCGCTCTTGTCCATCAGCAGATCATTGATCGTGCCGATGTTCTCGTTGGCTTCGTTGTAGACTTTCAGGCCGTCCATCTTGGACGTACGCCACTGGCCCGTCGCGGTCGTGGATGTCGTGGTGGCGGCCGCGGTCGGCGCCTTGTCGGTGGTGGCGGTCGGCGCTTGCGCGAACGCGGCGGTTGCAAGAAGTGCGGTGCCGGCAAGGCCGGCGGCGATCGATTTCATCAGCATGTTTGTCCTCTCCTTCACAAAAAACTCGTGCGGGAAGAACAGCGCTGAACACTTGCAGTTCCTTGCGCGCCGCAATTTCGTCGCGCAATGCGCGAGCCGAAAAAATCACGGCTTTTGTTCCTGCGTCACTCAGGAACATTTTGCGATGCACGGTTCCCCGCCGACAATCATGCGCCGGGGGTGACGCTTGACCGCGGCGAGGACCGCGCCGACCTTGCGTCGCTCAGGTCAGCTCTTGAAGTCGATCAGCAGCGCGGAGAAATCCGAGCTGCTCGATGAGCTGCCGTTGGCGCCGTAGGACGATGCCGACGATTGCGACTGTTGCAGCGCCTGCAGGAACTGCTGGAGGATCTCGGCCGTGGTCTGGTCCGTCGAGCTGCCGCTGGTCGAGTCCGTCGTCGTCGAATCCGAAGAGTCGTCGTCCGGCGGCGGGCCGCCTGCGCCGCCCGGTCCACCCGCGCCGCCCGCGAAGGCGGATTGAAACACGCTTTTCAGCTCCTCGGCCTGATCCGAGGTCAGCGTCCCGTTCGACACTTCGTTCGAGATGAGGTCGTCGATCTTCGACTGCATCTCGTCCCTGGAGGGAGGCGCGCCGCTCGACTGGTCGCTCGATCGGCCCTGCTGGAGCGCCGTGTCGATATCGGTCAGCGCCGTCGAGAGCGCGGACTGGTCCGACGACGAGATCGGGCCGGCGGAGACCTGCGATTGCAATTCCTGCTGAAGCCGCTGGAGCGGCGATTGATAGCTGCCGGCGGAGGCCGCCGAAATCGAGGTCATGATGGCTCCGTGGTTGTTGCGGGGTTTCGTCGCGGACCCCGCCACGCTATGGTTAACGGCCTTAACGCAGTCTTGCCGCTCCGCCATCCGTCGATTGCCGCTCGTTGCAGGCAGCCGAACAGAAACAAACCGAAACAAAAATATCCGCCATTTGGCCCGAATCTTGGTCAAACAAACCGCATGGCCATCCCCAATCCCAACATCCTGGTCGTCGAGGACGACCGCGAAACCCGGGCGTTGATTGCGAAATATCTGCGCAGCAACGCCTGCAACGTCACCGCCGTGAGCGATGGCCGCGAGATGTCGCGGGCGATGGCCGACCATCGCGTCGACCTCATCATTCTCGACGTGATGCTGCCCGGCGAAGACGGCCTCAGCCTGTGCCGCAAGGTGCGCGCCGAATCGCAGACGCCGATCATCATGCTGACCGCGCGCGGCGAGGACGTCGATCGCATCGTCGGCCTCGAGATGGGCGCGGACGACTATCTGCCGAAGCCGTTCAACCCGCGCGAACTGCTCGCCCGCATCAACGCGGTGCTGCGCCGCCAGGCCGCGGCGCAGGCGGCGAGCGCGGTCGAAGGCGCGAGCACGCTCGCCTTCGAAGGCTGGCGCATCGATCTGCGCCTGCGCGAATTGCGCAATCCCGAGGGCGCGCGCGTCGCGGTGACCAGCGCCGAGTTCGATCTGCTCAGGACGTTCTGCGAGCGGCCGGGCCGCGTGCTGTCGCGCGACAGCCTGCTCGATCTCACGCAGGGGCGCAACGCCGGCTCGTTCGAGCGCTCCATCGACGTGCTGGTCAGCCGCATCCGCCGCAAGATCGAGCCCAATCCGGCCGACCCCACCCTCATCAAGACGGTGCGCTCCGGCGGCTACCTGTTCACGCCGAGGACGGAAGCGGTCGCGACGCCTCTGAGCGGCTGAGCGCGCCGAAGATGAAGCCGCCCGGGTTCTTCCACCTCAACGGCATCGGCGGGCAGATCGCCGCGCTGGTGCTGGCGTCGACTGTCGCGCTCCATCTCGTCGTCACCACCGCGTTCCTGATCGGCCGGCCCGACCGCCGCGAGACGCCGCCGGACGGCGCCCATCAACTGACCGATGCCGCATTGCTGCTCGGCGCGGCCGAGCCCGGCGAGCGGCCACGCCTCGTCGCCGATCTGGCGCGCGCCTTTCCCAGGCTCGGCATCGACATGCTGGCGCCCCGCACCGCGACTGTCGAGACGAGCGACAGTCCGCACCTGCGCGGGATGCGCCGCCACCTCCCCCCGGGCTTCAAGGCGGTGCAGCTCGCCCCGGACGGGGACGCGCGCCGCGTCGGCATCGAATTGCCCGACGGCACGGTGATCGCGGCTCGTGCCGATGGCGGCCCGGGACCGATGTTCTGGGGCGCGCCCTGGCTTACGGCGCTGATGACCGCCTTCATCTGTGTCACCGTGCTTGGCCTGTGGGCGGCGCGTACGCTGACGAGGCCGCTGTCGTCCTTCGCCAAGGCCGCCGAGAATTTCAGTCTCGACCGCACCACCGAGCCGCTGCCCGAGCGCGGGCCGGAAGAGATCCGCCAGGTCGCGCGCGCGCTCAACCGCATGCAGGAGCGGATCGCGCGGCTGATGGCGGATCGCACGCGGATGCTGGCCGCGATCAGCCACGATCTGCGCACGCCGATCACGCGGCTGCGCCTGCGTGCCGAGTTCATCGAGGACGAAGGCAACCGCAGGCGCATGCTGATCGATCTCGACCAGATGCGCTCGATGCTGGAGTCGGTGCTGTCGCTGCTGCGCAACGACCGCAAGATCGAGGCCGTGACGCTGGTCGACATCGCGAGCACGCTCCAGCTCATCGCCGACCAGTTCGGCGACATGGGACATGTCGTACATTACGACGGGCCGGCCTCCGCGACCGCCGCCGCGCGGCCCGACGATCTGCATCGCGGCGTCACCAACCTCGTCGAGAACGCGGTGCGCTTCGGCGCCGAGGTGACGATCCGCCTCGTCGTCTCGGGCACGACACTCGTCATCGACGTCGAGGACGACGGCCCCGGCATTTCGGATGCGCGCAAGCAGGAGATGCTGGAGCCGTTCGTGCGCGGCGACGACGCGCGCACCATGGACGAGTCCACCGGCTTCGGGCTCGGCCTCTCGATCGCGCGCGCGATCGCGACCACCCATGGCGGCGAACTGTCGCTGCACGACCGCGAGCCGCATGGCCTGATCGTGCGGATGCGATTGCCGATCTGGCAGGCGCCGCGGCTCGCGGCTTAGGGCACCTCTTGAGACGACACCTCACGCCGCGAGCGGCGGGTGCTCGACAGCCTCATGCGGGAAGATGGCCACCGCCTCGAAGCGATAGTTGCAGGCGCGGCAGGTCCAGAGGTAGGAGACGCGTCCCTCGCCGGGCTCGATCCAGTCGGGCTGCGCGATCGGCGTGCCGCACTGGGCACAAGGGTTGTGTCTGGGGATGTCGCCGGTGTGTGCACTGACCAGGCTGGCTTTTGTCATGGCACCTCTCCCGATTTGCAGCGCTTGCGGGCTCGCTTTCGCAGCTCCGTGCGAATAGACAGGCGTGCTGTCGCGCGGGGGTCGTCCGCCCCGGAAGCCCGATTACGCCAGCTTTGAGTCGTAACGGCGGCACGGCACCGCAAAAACGTCAGCGGCGTCGTTTGGTCACATCATCGCCGCGTTCGGGGGCCTAAAGCATGATCCGGAAAAGTGCACCGCGGTTTTCCGAACAGATCATGCTCAAACGATAAGGCAGCCGGGCGCAGGCAAGTCGGGGATATCTGATGAAAATTTTACGCGTAGCCGCGCTGCTCGCGGCTGGATTGATTTTGCCGCAGGCTGCATTCGCCGGCGAGGCCGAATATGCCGAGATGGTCGCGGCCCATGCCCGCGCCAACGGCGTGCCGGAAGCGCTGGTGCACCGCGTGATCATGCGCGAGAGCCGTTACCAGCCGCACCTCGTCGGCCGCGGCGGCACCATCGGGCTGATGCAGATCAAGCTCGCGACCGCCCGCGGGGTCGGCTACACCGGCGATGCCGCCGGCCTGCGCGATCCCAACACCAATCTCACCTATGCGGTCAAATACCTCGCCGGCGCCTACCGCGCCGCCAATGGCGATCATGCCCGAGCTGTGCGTTATTTCGCGGGCGGCTATTACTACGCTGCAAAGCGTCAGCGCCAGGAAGCCGTGCAGGTCGCCAATGCGGGCGAGACCATGGGTCAGCCTTGGCTCGAGCCGAACGGCAATCCGCAGCCGATGTTCGGCGCGCCGACACACAGGAAGCTCGCCCAGCGCGTCCGAAACGCGCGGGCGCAGGCCTCGCAGTAGCCTCTCTTGTCCCGGACGCGCAGCAGCGTGATGCGCTGCGTCCGGGGCACGAACGGTGGGGTTCCGGGCCAACACGCGTTGACACCGCCCGTCACTGGCATACATTAGATCCGTTCCGAGGGGTGCTCCGAGGAGGAGCTGAGATACCGCTAAATGGGCAATCCTGCCCAGGACCGCGGTGACCCTTTGAACCTGATCCGGGTCATGCCGGCGAAGGGACAGGGATGTTGCAGACCACCAAGCGACCGGATTCCCCGGTATCCATCATCGGCGCAGGCATTGCGGGAGCCTGGCAGGCCTTGCTGTTCGCACAGGCCGGTCACGCCGTCACCCTGCACGAGCGCGGTGACGAGGCGATGACGGACGCCACCAGCCATTGGGCCGGCGGCATGCTCGCGCCCTATTGCGAGGCCGAGGTCGCAGAGCCCATCATCAGCCGCCTCGGCCTGCGCTCGCTTCATATCTGGCGGCGCGAGCTGCCTGACACGCCTTTCAACGGCTCGCTCGTCGTCTCCCATCCGCGCGAGCGCAACGATTTCGAGCGCTTCGCCCGGATGACCGCGGGCCACGAGCGGCTCGACGCCGCCGGCCTCGCCGCGCTGGAGCCTTCGCTGGAGGGACGCTTCCGCGACGCGCTGTTCTTCCCTGCCGAGGGCCATGTCGAGCCGCGCCGCGTGCTGCCGAAGCTGCATGAGCGCATCCGCGCCGCCGGCGGCACCATCAGGTTTTGCAGCGACGTCACCGCAGACGACCTCGCGAACCTGGATCCCGAGGGCATCGTGATCGACTGCCGCGGCATCGGTGCCCGTGACGAGCAGGGCGAGCTTCGCGGCGTCAAGGGCGAGATGATCCTGATCGAGACCAGTGAGGTGCAGCTGGCACGTCCGGTGCGGCTGATCCATCCGCGCTGGCCGCTCTACGTGATCCCGCGCGAGGCCGGCCTGTTCATGCTGGGCGCGACCTCGATCGAGGCCGAAGACACCGGCGTCAGCGTGCGCTCGGCGCTGGAGCTATTGGGTGCGGCCTACACGGTGCACCCGGCGTTCGGCGAGGCCCGCATCCTCGAATTCGGCTCAGGGCTTCGGCCTGCCTATCCCGACAACCTGCCGCGCATCGGCATTCGCGACGGCAAGATCAGCGTCAACGGGCTCTACCGCCACGGCTTCCTGATCGCGCCTGCTCTCGCCGAGCTGACGCTGGCCTATGTCCAGCGCGGCCAGATCGACAACGAGGTGATGCAGTGCTTGTGATCGTCAACGGCGAGCAGCGCGAGGTGAATTCCGCCAGCGTGGACGCGCTGCTCGCCGAGCTCGACTACGAAGGCACCCATTTCGCCATCGCGCTGAACTACGACGTCGTGCCGAAAAGCCGCTGGGCCGAGACGCGGCTCAAGGCCGGCGACGAGATCGAGATCATCACGCCGCGGCAGGGAGGGTGATGGGATGACACGCTCTCTTCGCGACGACGGCTCTTTTTGGCCCGTCATTCCGGGGCACGCGAAGCGTGAACCCGGAATCTCGCGCCGCAACTTCGAGATTCCGGATCGGTCCGCGTACCGCGGCCCGTCCGGAATGACGGGGAATTCAACATGGTGACCTTCTACGGCAAGACCTTCGCCTCGCGCCTCCTGATCGGCAGCGCGCTCTACCCCTCGCCCGCGATCATGCAGGACGCGATCCGCGCCTCCGGCGCCAACATCGTCACGGTGTCGCTGCGGCGCGAATCCGCCGGCGGCAAGAGCGGCGATGCGTTCTGGAAGCTGATCCGCGAGCTCGACGTCACCGTGCTGCCGAACACAGCGGGATGCCGCACCGTGCGCGAGGCGGTGACCACCGCGAAACTCGCGCGCGAGCTGTTCGGCACGACCTGGATCAAGCTCGAAGTCATCGCCGACAACGACACGCTGCAGCCCGATGTCGTCGGCCTCGTCGAAGCCGCGACCATCCTGATCAAGGACGGCTTCGAGGTGTTTCCCTATTGCACCGAGGATCTTTCGGTCGCGAGCCGCCTGGTCGATGCCGGCTGCAGGGTGGTGATGCCGTGGGCCGCGCCGATCGGCAGCGCGAAGGGCATCACCAACCGCGATGCGCTGAAGCTGCTGCGCGACCGGCTGCCCGACATCACGCTGGTGGTCGACGCCGGTCTCGGCGCTCCCTCCCACGCGGCGCAGGCGCTCGAGCTCGGCTACGACGCCGTGCTGCTCAACACCGCGATCGCCAAGGCCGCCGATCCCGTCGCCATGGCCAACGCCTTCCGCCTCGGCTGTGACGCCGGCCGCACCGCCTACGAAGCCGGGCTGATGAACGCCCGCGACTTCGCCTCTCCTTCAACCCCTGTCGTTGGGACCCCGTTCTGGCATGCCGTATCCTGATCGATTTTATCCCGTCGTCGACAGCCTCCAATGGGTCGAACGCCTGACCAGGCTCGGCGTCGGCACCATCCAGCTGCGCGCGAAGGAGCTCGACGACGCGCAGGCGCTGCAGATCGTCACGGATGCGCTGGCGATCACGAAAGGCACGCAGGCCAAGCTGGTGGTGAACGACTATTGGCGCGCGGCGGTCGTCGCCGGCGCAGAATATCTGCATCTCGGCCAGGAGGATCTCGCTGAGGCCGACCTCAAGGCGATCCGCGAGGCCGGCCTCAAGCTCGGCATCTCCACCCACGACGACGCCGAGCTTGCGACCGCGCTCGAAGCCCAGCCCGACTACGTCGCGCTCGGCCCGATCTTCTTCACCACGCTGAAATCGATGCGCTTCGAGCCGCAGGGCATTCCAAAGATCACCGAATGGAAAAAGCGCATCGGCAACATCCCGCTGGTCGCCATCGGCGGCATCAAGTTCGAGCACGCCGCAGAGATCTTTGCCGCCGGCGCGGATTCCATCGCGGTGGTCTCCGACGTCACCCAGAACCCAGACCCGGACGCACGTGTGCGGCAATGGCTCGGCCTGAAGGAGGCGGCGTGACCGAAACTCTCTTCACCGTCATTGCGAGGAGCCCTTGCGACGAAGCAATCCAGACTGCTTCCGCGGAAACATTTCTGGATTGCTTCGCTGCGCTCGCAATGACGGAGAACTTCGCCACCAGCGTCGTCCCGGCGCCCAAGCATACGAATTAACCGGAGGATCCCCATGAACATCCGCTCCAATCCGCAACAGACCGTGCCCGCCGTCACCACCGGTCCCCTTCCCTCCTCGCGAAAAATCTTCGCGACCCCCGACGCCGCGCCTGATATCCGCGTGCCCTTGCGCGAGATCATCCTGTCCGAAGGCGCGGGCGAGCCGAACCTGCCGGTCTACGACACCTCCGGCCCCTACACCGACCCGAGCGTGACCATCGACGTCAACGCCGGCCTGCCGCGCAACCGCAAGCAATGGGTGCTGGAGCGCGGCGGCGTCGAGGAATATGAGGGCCGGCAGATCAAGCCGGAGGACAACGGCAACCTCTCCACCGACAAGGCCGCGCGCGCCTTCTCGGCCTATCACAAGCCGCTGCGCGGTCTCGACGGCCACAAGATCACCCAGCTCGAATTCGCCCGCGCCGGCATCATCACCAAGGAGATGATCTACGTCGCCGCGCGAGAAAACCTCGGACGCAAGCAGCAGCTCGAGCGCGCCGAAGCCGCCCTCGCCGACGGCGAGAGCTTCGGCGCCTCCGTGCCCGCCTTCATCACGCCGGAGTTCGTGCGCGACGAGATCGCGCGCGGCCGCGCCATCATCCCCTCCAACATCAACCACAGTGAACTCGAGCCGATGATCATCGGCCGCAACTTCCTGACCAAGATCAACGCCAATATCGGCAACTCGGCGGTGACCTCGTCGGTCGAGGAGGAGGTCGAGAAGATGGTGTGGGCGATCCGCTGGGGCGCCGACACCGTGATGGACCTCTCGACGGGCCGCAACATCCACACCACCCGCGAATGGATCCTGCGCAACGCGCCGGTGCCGATCGGCACCGTGCCGATCTACCAGGCGCTGGAGAAGTGCAACGGCGATCCGGTGCAGCTGACCTGGGAGCTCTACAAGGACACGCTGATCGAGCAGTGCGAGCAGGGCGTCGACTATTTCACCATCCACGCCGGCGTGCGCCTGCAATACATCCACCTCACCGCAAACCGCGTCACCGGCATCGTCAGCCGAGGCGGCTCGATCATGGCGAAGTGGTGCCTGGCGCATCACAAGGAGAGCTTCCTCTACACGCATTTCGACGAGATCTGCGACCTCATGCGCAAGTATGACGTCTCGTTCTCGCTCGGCGACGGCCTGCGTCCCGGCTCGATCGCAGACGCCAACGACCGCGCGCAATTCGCCGAGCTGGAGACGCTCGGCGAACTGACGAAGATCGCCTGGGACAAGGGCTGCCAGGTCATGATCGAAGGCCCCGGCCACGTGCCGATGCACAAGATCAAGATCAACATGGACAAGCAGCTCAAGGAGTGCGGCGAAGCGCCGTTCTACACCCTCGGGCCGCTGACCACCGACATCGCTCCGGGCTATGACCACATCACCTCAGGCATCGGCGCCGCCATGATCGGCTGGTTCGGCTGCGCCATGCTCTGCTACGTCACGCCGAAGGAGCATCTCGGCCTGCCCGACCGTAACGACGTCAAGACCGGCGTCATCACCTACAAGATCGCCGCCCACGCCGCCGACCTCGCCAAGGGCCACCCCGCCGCGCAATTGCGCGACGACGCCCTCTCCCGCGCCCGGTTCGACTTCCGCTGGACCGACCAGTTCAACCTCGGCCTCGATCCTGAGACCGCCAAGAACTTCCACGACGAGACCCTGCCGAAGGAAGCCCACAAGGTCGCGCATTTCTGCTCGATGTGCGGCCCAAAATTCTGCTCGATGAAGATCACGCAGGACGTGCGGGATTATGCGGCGACGCTGAATGATCCAAACTCGGTGGGGATGTCGATGAGCGGAACGGCCGAGGACGGCATGGCGAAGATGAGCGCGAAGTTCAAGGAGATGGGCTCAAGCGTTTATCTGGATGCGGAGAAGGTGAAGGAGAGCAACAAAGCGCTGTCCTAAAACACACAACCGGACTGCGATGTTAGCAATCGACATGCTCGATGTTAGTTCGCGATGGGCCAAGCTTCGCCTCATTGGAAACTCGTCAGTTGCGAAATCGACCATCGCAGTCCCGATTCTCGGGTACTTCATCCTATTCAACTCAGACGTCGTCGAATACCTTAGGCTCCATACTGACTTCTGCGCCGGCAAGGCGTGCGGCGTTTCCTGGCGTCTCTACTTTTTGTATTTCGGCTGCTTTTTCGTAGCTATCGGAGCCTCCACGTACGCATTGTTCTGCCCAACGGTTGCGAAGATTTATCCCGGAGCATCGGACTTCTTCGAAGCAGAAAAGACTTACTTCAGCGGTCCAAGAAATTTAGATTATCTATTCGGGCTGATTGAGAAGCAGAAAGGCGCTCCAGCGAAAGACCCATTCGATCTGAAGTTCAACGTGATAGCTGAACACAAGGCTTTAGCGTCCGACAATCTACACGCGTTGGCCGACGTGATGGGCGAATATTATGTTCTGCAGAACATCAGTAAGAGGCCGGCTCGAATAATTTCTCTCTTGGCGTATAGCCTTGGGATATTTCTTATTCTTGTGCCTACCGTGCTGACTTTCGTTCAAGTCTTCGAGCGCGCGCTCCAGCAGCTATAACTTTTCGCGTGCTTATGGGAATGCCTAAATCCTAGATTGACTAGTCCCGCATCACGCTGACGCTCAGGCGGGCTACTACGCTGCGGACGATTGTTTTGCTAGCCCCTACGCGCCTCCCCGATCTCCTCCGCCCAAACCTCCGCCTCGTCTTCGTCGGCACCGCCGCCTCGACGCGCTCGGCCGAGCTCGGGCACTATTACGCCCATCCCGGCAACCGCTTCTGGCGCGCGATCCATGAGGCCGGGATCACGCCGCGGCGCTACCAGCCGAGCGAGTTCGCTTCGCTGATCGAGCTCGGGATCGGCTTCACCGATCTCTCCAAGTCGGGCGCCGGGATGGATCACCAGATCGCGGCGGAGACGATCGACGTGCCGGGGTTTCGGGCGAAGATGGACAAGTACCGGCCGCGGACCATTGCGTTCACGAGCAAGAAGGCGGCGAGCTTGTTTTACGGCAAGCCGTCGGCCGCGATTGCGCTGGGGCGGCAGGCGCGCGATGGAAGCTGGCCGGAGACGTTCGTGCTGCCCTCGCCGTCAGGTGCGGCGTCCGGGCATTGGACGCTGGAGCCGTGGCGCGAGCTGGCGGCGTGGATTGGTCGCGCCCGCTGAACGGTTGCTGCCGGATTGCATCTGCTCTCGTGTCCCGGGCAAGCGTAGCGCAGACCCGGCAACTGTTATGTTGATGGTGCGATTTTATAGGGTTTTCGGTCGCGCAGCATTGCGTTGAGGATGGTCAGCAGCTTCCTTGCGACAGCAATGAGGGCGAGCTTTGCTGGTTTGCCGGCCAGACGGAGCCGGTCATAGAAGATTTTGAAGTGATCGGCGCGACGAACGGCGTTGAGAGCAGCCATGTAGAGGGCGTCGCGGACGCGCTTTCGTCCGCCGCCGATCTTGCGCTTGCCACGATAAGCCCCGCTATCGACATTGAAGGGAGCCAGGCCGGCAAGAGCGGCCACCTCCTTTGGCCCGAGACGCCCAAGTTCGGGCATCTGGGTGAGGAGTTGCATGCAAGCGACGGGTCCCACGCCGGGCACCGAGCGCATCAACTGTGCATCATTGGCAAGCTCCGGTTCGGCTTTGACGAGCGCATGAATCTCAGTGTCGATTTCGGCGATCTCATCATTGAGGACCTCGATGAGGCGAGCGATGCGTTCCACCATGGCGCGGTCCTCGGCTTCGCTGCGGCGGTTCTTTTCCTGGGCCCTCATGGCAACCAGTTGGTCCCGCCGTTTTGCAAGCCTTGCCAAAGTGTTGCGAGCAGGCGTCGCGGCCTGCTCGGTGGCGGGCTTCATGGCGCGGGCAAAGGCCGCCAGCATCCGCGCATCGATCGGATCGGTCTTGGCGAGCTGGCCGCTGGCGCGGGCAAAGTCGCGGGCACGGGCCGGATTGATCCGGGCAAAGCGGATGCCGGCCCGATGCAGGGCCTCCCGAAGCTCGAGGTCATAGACCCCCGTAGCCTCGAAGACGATCAGCGCATCGCATCGCCAACGCGCCACCAGCTGTGTGATGGCCTGTGTCGCGTTGGCGATGCGTTCCGCTACGCCGATGGCCTCATCGAAAATATCAAGGTGATGTTTGGAGATGTCGATCCCGACGAAACGAGAGGATATGATCACGGTGCCTGTCCCTGTGATGCGAGGTCTGTTGACGCAGCCTCGTGCAACTGTTCAGGTTGATAGATGGAACGGGCGGGAGACCGAGCCGGCTCACGGCGTCAAGCGCCAAGGACCCAACGGCTTCCCGCCCACCATCATCATGCCAGACTTCCCAGACACAGGGACCCAGAAGCTCCGGCACGCGTTCATCATGGGCCCCGGCTCTGCAGCGCATCGCGCCGCACTGGACGATGCTTCGCATCGCCAGGGGCGCGCTGCACTGCGTCCGGGGCACGCCACCACCGATATTTCCCACACAATCTGTCGGCAAGCTGCACCCGTCTTTCGTCCTCTGCAAACGATCACCCCGGAGCCCCCCGATGCCCACCATCACCGCCTTCGAATCCTCCCCCGACCGCGGCAAGGGCCAGGCGCGCGACATGCGGGTGCGCTGGGCGCTGGAGGAGGTCGGCCAGCCCTACGACGTTCGCCTCGTCTCGTTCGCCGCAATGAAAGAGCCCGCGCATCTCGCGCTGCATCCGTTCGGGCAGATCCCGACCTATGAGGACGGCGACCTCGCCCTGTTCGAGTCCGGCGCGATCGTGCTTGACATCGCCGAGCGCCATGATGGCTTGCTGCCGAGGGACGCCAACGCGCGCGCCCGCGCGATCGCATGGATGTTCGCCGCGCTGAGCACGGTGGAGCCGCCGATCGTCGAGCTCACCATGGCGATGCTGCTCGAACGCGACAGGAGCTGGTACGCCGAGCGCCTGCCCAGCTTGCAGGAGCGCGTCCGTATCAGGCTCGGCGAATTGTCCCGCCGCCTCGGCAAAGCCGACTGGCTCGACGGCGCCTTCAGCGCCGGCGATCTCATGATGGTGACGGTGCTGCGGCGGTTGAACACGTCAGGCCTGCTCGACGAATACCCTGACATCGCCGCCTATGTCGCCCGCGGCGAGGCGCGGCCGGCCTTCAGGCGGGCGTTCGAGGCGCAACTGGCGGTGTTCACCGCCGCGTTGCGTCCGTAGCCCGGATGAGCGCAAGCGATGTCCGGGGCCGGCAGGCGACCCACATGTCGCTTCCGCTCATGGGGCCGGGCGGGCATTGCATCCATTTCGGCTCCCCTGCATTCTGGCTCCCCCACACGGAGGAGCCCGCCGATGCTGACCCTCTACTCCTACCCGGAACTCTTCGGCGTCGCCGACAACAACGGCTACGGCCTCAAGGTCTACGCCTTCCTGAAACTCGCGAGCGTGCCGTTCGTGCATGAGCACGTCTTCGATGCTTCCGCCGCACCGCGCGGGCAGCTGCCTTACATCGTCGATGACGGCGAGACCATCGGCGACAGCGAGACCATCATCGCGCATGCGATCGCGAAATATCGCCTCACGATCGACGCCGGCTTGTCACCAGACCAGCGCCGCACCAACCATTTCGTGACGCGCATGCTGGACGATCTCTACTGGGTGATGTCGTATTCGCGCTGGAAGGACGAGCGCTTCTATCCCGCGTTCCGCGACGGCTTCATCGCACAGCATCCGCAGATCGACGCCGCCGGCTTCGAGAAGGCGAAGGCCTACAACGCGCAGCGCTATCACTTCCAGGGCATCGGCCGCTACACGCCCGAGCAGGCCTACGCGCGGGGGCTTGCCGATCTGCAGGTGCTGGCCGAGATCGTGCCGGCCGCGGGCTTCGTCCACGGCGCGGCGCCGACCAGCATCGATGCCGGCATCTACGGCTTCATCGCCAACATCTATTACTTTCCGATCCCGACGCCGCTGAAGGCCTTCGTCGATGCGCACGACAATCTCGCCGCGCATTGCGAGCGGATTCATGCGATGGTGAGCGGGAAGTCCGCAGACTCGTAGGGTGGGCAAAGCGAAAGCGTGCCCACCAGCGCCGTCACCGCGACCACAGACCTCATCCTGAGGAGGCTGCGAAGCAGCCGTCTCGAAGGATGGCCGCCGGCGACCGCCGAGAGATGGTGGGCACGGCGCTTCTCGCGCCTTTGCCCACCCTACGACACCCTCCCCTACCGCATCGTGATCGCGAGCCCGCTGAGATCCGCGTTCGCCATCAACCCGACCTGGTGACCCGTCAGCTCCAGCACCGCGCCCTTCTGGTTGGTCAGCACGATGGCGCGGGCGCCGCGGCCGACGGCAAGGCCGGCACCGGCGGCGCCGTAGACTCCGGCAACATCCGAGGGACGATTGATGTTGGAGACGCGCCCGCGCAGCACGGTTTTCGAGCCGCCGAACACGAGGCCGTAGTCGAGGCCGCCGGTGGAGAGCGCATAGGAGCGGCCGCGGAAGTTGAGCACGCCCGAGCCGCCGGAGCCGCCGATGATCCAGCCCGCCTTGTAGATCGTCAGCGTCACGAAGCCGCTGTCTGCCCGCGCCGCGGTCGAAAGTCCGGCCAGGGCGGCGATGGCGACCAGCGCGGCGCGAAGAGTGGATGCGAGCTTCATGGGTGTCTCCGGGGGCTATTTTTCAAGAGTGGTTTCGAATCAGACGCGGCGAATGTATCCGATCGAACGCGGCGGCAACATGATGGGCGGAGGACGTGGCAGGGGCCGATTGGCCTGTGCAGGGCAAGGCAGCTCACGTGTCAGCATACGAGGCAGGGTGTCTCCGCATCGTCATGGCCGGGCTTGTCCCGGCCATCCACGTCTTCCTCTCGGCACAAAGAACGTGGGTGCCCGGGACAAGCCCGGGCATGATGGAGTTGGGGCGACGAAGGGACTGATTTCCACGCTGCCATAATGCCCCTGTTTTGCCCGACGGAGCAAGCGGGGATTTCGCCTTTCGCGAATTCTGGAAAACATCAATGATTTCCGTGCGGCGTCTACTGTGCATGGGGTTGTTTTCCAACTTTTTGTTTGGAGCGTGCCGCGCCTGCCGCTACGCTGATGCCTCAGCGACTGCTTCCGAGGTGATCCCATGCCGATCCAGCATTTTGCGCCCCCGCCGCACGTCAAGGCGCCGCCGCTGTCCTTTGCGACGCGCGTCGGCGATCTCCTGTTCGTCTCGGGCATTCCCGGCTTCGATGCCAATGGCGCGCTGCCCGACGGTTTCGAGGCCCAGTTCGCCAACGTCGTCGTCAACATCAGGCGCGTGCTGGGGGAGGCCGGCGCCGGCATGCACGACCTCGTCAAGGTCAACGTGCTCCTGACCCGCGCCTCGGACGTTGCCGCCATGAACGCGCTCTATGCCGGCGCCTTCGGCCCGCCGCCCTATCCTGCGCGCACGACCTGCGTGGTGCAGGCCCTGCCCGATCCGAAGATGCTGATCGAGATCGAGGCGGTGGCGTCGCTTTCGAAGTGAGCGTGTGGCTTGCCGGGCACGCGGCCAAACCAAATGCGCGGTTGCACCTGACATGTCCGTGAAACGCGCGCTCCCCAGCTTGCAAAGGGCCTGCTTTTACCGCACGAATTTTCGCGTCCCCACATCCCCCACCAGGAGATATTTCATGCGTCGCGTTCTCGCCCTCTGTGCCGTTGCCGGCATCGCTTCGTCCGTGTTCGCCGTGCCGGCCTCGGCGGCGGTCGGCTATTACGTGATCCGCTGGGACAACACCGGCATCTGCCAGGTCTGGAACGAGGACCTGAAGTACAAGCCGTTCCAGTTCGGCGCCTCGACCTACAAGGTCGTCAGCAAGCAGTTCCCGACCTTCCAGGAGGCGTCCGACGTTCAGATCAAGTTGCGCGGCGAGCGCCGCTGCACGCTCTGAGCCCGACGCGACGGGTCGCGTATACGGATGAGTTTTTACGGGGCGGACCGCGCGAACGGTCCGCCCTTCTCTTTTGCAGAAACTGTTCAAATTGCGTATTTCCCGCAGCGGCTCTTTTGAACCTGACCGGCCGGCGGAACTACTCACATCTTGTTCGGGGCGCATCCCCCAAGGCGTCCCGCGCACCCCCTCCCGTCATTGTCGGGAGGCGCATCACGTCTTTCATTTTGAGGAGCTGATCATGCGTCGTATTTCCCTGCTGTGCGCTGCCGTCAGTCTTGCCGTCACCGCCTTCGCCGCCGCGAGCCCTGCCGAAGCCAGCTATCATCTGATCCGCTGGCAGGACAGCGGCTTCTGCCAGATCTGGGACGAGAGCATCCCGACCACGCCGTGGCCGGCGGGCTACCACCGCGCCAGCGCGAGCGTGCCGACCTTCATCGACGCCCTCGTCATGAAGGACGCCGCGCTCAAGAACGGCCAGTGCACCTGGTAACAATTCGATCGGCGAACGAAGAGCCGGGCAGGACGCCAGTGTCCCTGCCCGGCTTTTTTGTGCGGCGTGAACGAGAGCCGAGGCGCCCTCACGCGTCCTTGTGCGCGCCGGGATGGATCAGGAGATCGCGCGCGGCGGCGAGGTCGATGAAGCCTTGCGCGCTGCCGCCCCGGTCGGGATGCATGCCCTTGGCGGCGCGGCGATAGGCCTGGTTGATGTCCTCGCAGGTGAGTTGCACCGCGAGCGGCAGGCCGAGCACCTTTCGGGCGCGGTCCTCCCTGGACATCTGCTTCGGCATGGCGTTGCGGCGGCCGAAGCGCGGGACGGAGAGATCGTGGACCACCTCGAGCACCACGCCGAGACGGCGCTGCGCCGCCAGCGTCACGCCATGATCGTCATTGTCCGCGGCCTGGCGCAGCACCGGCAGCGCCTGCTCGGCGGCCTGGCGCAGCGTGACGTCGCTGCTCATCCGCACGATCTCGGCGACGAGCCGGCCCGCCTCGGCCCAATCGGGCGCGTGCGCCGACCGCAGCCGTTCGAGAGCGAGTTTCCAGGAGTCCAGCCGTTCCATCATGCGCGCAACGTTTAGCAATCAGGATCAGTATGCCAAGGCCGCCGTTTCCGACCCCTTAATTTCGCGTTAGCTTTTCGTGAAACTTCGAAAAGAAACCGGGAGGAATATGTCATGGCATTGCTCGCAAACCACATCGCCGTCGTCACGGGTGCCGGCTCCGGCATCGGCCGAGCGATTGCCGCCGGCTACGCGCGAGAGGGCGCACAGGTCGTGCTGCTCGACGTCAATGCCGAGACGGTGGCGGAAGCGGCTCGGGAGATCCGGCAGGCGGGCGGCAGGGCCGAGAGCTTTCCGCTCGACGTTGTCAGGCGCGAGGACTGCTTCGCCCTGGCCAAGCAGGTTGCGGACAAGATCGGACAGGTCTCGATCCTCGTCAACAATGCCGGCATCACCCGCCGCAACGCCTTCACCGCCGAGACGGAAACGGTGGCGAAGGACTGGAACGACATCATCGCGCTCAACCTCAACGGCGTCTTCAACATGACGCAGGCGTTCCTCGCACCCTTGCGCGCGAGCAAGGGCCGCATCGTCAACATCGGCTCGATCCAGTCCTTCGTGCATCTGCGCACGCCGAGCTCGGCGGCCTACACGACCTCGAAGCACGGCGTGCTCGGCTTCACCAAGGCGCTCGCCGCCGAGCTCGGCAAGGAAGGCGTGCGCGTCAACGCGATCGGTCCCGGCTTCATCGAGACCAACATCAACGCCAATGTGCGCGCAACCAATCCGGCGCTGGTGCAGGCCTTCCTCGATCACACCCCGCTGGCGCGCACCGGCAAGCCCGAGGACATCGTCGGCCCCGCGATCTTCCTGGCGTCGGACCTGTCAGCCTACGTCACCGGAACGATCGTGATGGTGGACGGCGGGTACCGCACGGTGTGAGGGACGCGCGGCCTCTCGGCACACGAAGTGTCATCGCCGGCGAAGTGGGGGATGACAGTGAGTTTGTCCGCGCGAGATAGGTCCGCATCGCAATGCATCCTGCGCCAATCGCGGCGGCTTCGCGGCATTCCCGGGGTAAATTGGTGGGCTCGCTCCCGATTAACCATTCATTAACCAAACAGGACCACCGTGGAATTACGGCTTGGGGTCGTTGTTCTCGATCCGCTTCCAATGATGGAAGCGGGCGTTGGTCGGGGAGTGTGTTGATGACCACTGTTCATGTCGCTGCGTCCGAATCGGGCGCGCAATTCCTAGCCCCTAACCAGATCGTTCCGATGCTGATCGGCGCCACGGTCGACGAGGTCGAGCGCGAGCTCGTGCTCCAGACGCTCGCACGCTGCGACGGCAACCGCACGCGCGCAGCGCGCGTGCTCGGCCTGTCGGTGCGCACGCTGCGCAACAAGATCAGGATCTACGCCGCGTCCGGCATCGACGTGCCTGCCTATCAGGATTAGGGGGTAACATCAGTCTGCTCGCGACGACGAGCTGCGCCGCAAGCGGCGCAGCTCGTGCCGCAGATACGCGCCGGCGATGACCGCAAACGCGATCATCGCGACCGAGGCCGCAACCAGCTCGACCGCGCGGAGCAGGAACGCCGTCATGACGGCCCATAACGGTTGCGGCTCCTCGGCGAATCCGACCGGCACGATATCGGGCACCAGCAGCTGAGCGAGGCCGAGCGAGACGACGAGAACGACAGCGAACAGGCAAAAGACTTTCCACGCTGCACGCATCGGTCGCTCCTCGCAAGCGGTATGGCCGTGCGCGATCGATGACATGGCGGCTCGCGCCGACGATTGATGTTGATCAAGCCGGACACGGTGCGCGGGCAGAATTGCTGCTGTCGTCAAAGGCCGCTAAGTAGCTTGCTTCCGGTCAAGGGAGCGGTGGCGTGGCAGACGATCAGGGACGACGGCAGGGACCTCAGGGTCCGCGCGGGCGGCAAGGCGAGCCGGGGCGGCCGGGACCGCAGGGCCATCCGGGCCGGCGCGGACCAGACGGGGCGCGCGGCAAGCCCGGACCGCAGGGCAAGCCGGGACCGGTCGGAAAGGCTGGCCCGCCCGGCAAACCCGGTCCGCAAGGCAAGCAGGGCGAAGCCGGCCCACGCGGGGCAGCCGGCGCACCGGGACCTGCCGGGCCGCAGGGACCGGCGGGGCCGCAAGGCCCGCGCGGCGAACCGGGTCCGCCCGGCCAATTGCCGTCGATCGAGCAAGTGCTGCCGTGGCTCGACCAGCTCTTCGACGCCTGGGACGAACGCCGCCGCCAGCGCGAGCGCGAAGCCGCTGAGCGCGAAGCGCTCGAGGCTGCCGTCCAGGAGCCAGACGAGGCAATCATCGATGACGAGAGCGATGACGGCGACGACCACAAGAAGAAAAAGAAAAAGAAGAAGCACGGCGACAAGGCCTAGCAGACGCATCTATTTCGGCCGATCCTCGTCTCGCGGCAACATGCCCATGCGCTCGAACTGCCAGCGCATCGCGCGATACCAGAGATAGCCGACCGCCGCGCCGCACAGGGCGAGGATGACCATGTTCGCGCTCGAGAACGAGCCGCTCCACCACATCATCCACGCAGTCCACAGCAGCGTGAAGGCGATGGCACCTGCTTTCAAGGGAAGAAGGGGGCGGCTCATGGTCGTGCTCCGGGCGGTCAAAACCCCGGCCGACACCATCGCAAGTTGACGCAGCAGATACCGTGAGCCAGGTCACGGAGTACGCCGTTCGAGCTCACGAACCGAAGCGCAGCCGCGAGCGCTCTTTCGCCTTTTCCGCCTCGACCTCACGGTCGCGCGCCGGCGCATGGGTATGCAGCGACGTCAGGAGCTTCCGTGCTGCCTCCGTGACCTCCGCCACCGCACGCTCGAACGCCGCCTCGTTCGCCTGCGACGGCCTGTTGAAACCGGACAGTTTTCGCACGAACTGCAGCGCGCTGGCATGGATCTCGTCCTCCGTCGCCGGCGGCTCGAAATTGAACAGCGTCTTGATGTTGCGGCACATGCACTTTCTCCCGACGTTTTCCTGAAGACGAAGGTCTGGGCCGAAATCCTACATCCGCCTTCGCGCTTCTGCGAAGTTCCATCTCACCATGCCGATCAACTCCGTGGCTGCGGCACCGCCACAAGCAGTCTCATCTCGCAACGCATCATGTGCGGCGCCCCGGCGCAGCGTATTATTTGAGCATGCATTGCGCCGACAGCTCGGGCTTAATTGCGCCGACGATACGAATCGGCGCGCGGGACAATCGCGCGCCAATGGCACGATACGCGATGAGGAGGATCGCATGCACGGGCTGGCACTGTGCGTCTGGCTGGCTGCAACGACAGCGCTGACGAGCGCGGCGTTCGCATTTGACAACGGCCAATACGACCACGTCCCGCCCGATATCCGCGCCTGGTTCAAGAGCGTGATCGCGCCGAACGGCGTGCCCTGTTGCGACATCTCCGATGGCCATCGCACCGAATATGACGTGCGCGGCGGCGCCTATTGGGTGCCGATCGACGGACAATGGATGGAGGTGCCCGCGCGCGCCATCATCCGCGACCGCGGCAATCCGGTCGGCCAGGCCGTGGTGTGGTACGTCCACCATCGCGGCGCCATCATCATCAGTTGCTTCGTGCCGGCGGATGCAGTCTAGCGCGCCGGATTTCGTTGGCTGGGGACGCCTGATCGGCTAGCTTGAGGACAAGCTGATACGGAGGCACGTCGTTGACCGATCTTAGCGCCGAAGACCTCACTGCCATCTACGCCAAGCCGACCCCGCGCGTGATCGCGAAGGCGCGGCCGGCGATCGATGCGCATGCGAGGAAGTTCATCGAGATGTCGCCGTTCTGCGTGCTCGCGACCTCGGGCGCGGACGGCAGTGTCGATGCCTCGCCGCGCGGCGGCGGCATCGGCTTCGTCCACGTCGCCGGTCCCAACCAGCTGTTGATGCCCGACCGCTCCGGCAACAACCGCATCGACAGTTTTCGCAACGTCGTCGAGGGCTCGGGCTTCGTGCAGCTGCTGTTCTTCGTGCCGGGGATCGACGAGACGCTGCGCGTCGGCGGACGCGGCACACTGTCGGCCGATCCGGATCTGCTCGCCGCCATGGTGGAGTTCGGCAAACCGCCCCGCGCGGTGCTGAACGTCGCGGTCAGCGAGGTCTATTTCCACTGCGGCAAGGCGCTGATGCGCTCGAAGCTGTGGTCATCCGAGAAGGTACAGCGCTCGGTGATGCCGAGCATCATCGAGGTCATCCACGACCAGACGGGCTTGGGAGAACCGGAGAGCCAGGAGATCGTGGAAGAGCGCTACAAGACGCAGCTGTAGGTGATGCGTTCGCCACTTAGACACGCCGCCATGTCCGGCCCTGTCCCGGACATCCACGTCCTTCTCGTGGCAGCAACACGTGGATGGCCGGTTCAGGCCCGGCCATGACGAATGGAGAGAGGCGGGCGGAGCTTAATGCCCCTCGCCCTCGAGCCCGCCGACGTGCTTCTGGGTGTAGAGCTCGAGACCGATGCGACCAATCAGGTCGAGCTGGGTTTCGAGGAAGTCGATGTGGTGCTCCTCGTCGCTCATCAGCTTCTCGAACAGGTCACGCGTAACGTAGTCCTTGGCGCCGTGGCAGTAGGTCGCCGCTTCCTGGTAGAGCGCGCGCGCGCTCATCTCGGCGGCGAGATCGCATTCGATGATCTCCTTGACGTTCTGGCCAATGCGCAGGGGATCCAGCACCTGCATGTTCGGAAAGCCGTCGAGGAACAGGATGCGCGCGGTAAGCTTGTCGGCATGCTCCATCTCCTCGATGGACTCCTTGCGCCAGACCTTGGCCATGTCCAGCAGGCCCCAATTGTCGAGGAAACGGTAGTGCAGCCAGTACTGATTGATCGCAGTCAGCTCGTGACGCAGTGCCTTGTTGAGATAGTCGATGACCTTCGCGTCGCCCTGCATGGTTCACTCCAGCTTTGCAGTCCAAATCGGTCCTAACCGAATTTAGAATGCTTCTAAATGAGTTTACGCGCGCCGGCAACCGGCTATGCGGACGCGGCCGGGGAAAAGCTCAGCTGAGGATGCGGAAGTTTTCAGCAGGCCGCGAGGGCGAACTGGGCAGGTTCAGCCGTCTCGTCATTGGCGGCAACGGTATGGCCATGGGGACAGCCGGCGCAGCAAGACTGGGCGCAGGGGCCAAGCGCTTCGTCGATGATGGTCTTGATGGTCCGGGCACAGCGGCCGCATTCGGCGCTGCAGCCGAGACATCCATAGACCTGCTTGGCATGGCGCACGGCGTCGTCGGACTCGGCGACGGCGGCGCGGATGTCCTCATCGCTCAGCACGTTACAGGAACAAACGATCATGGAAGCGGCAGGCCCTTCGGTGATGCACCATCATCGATATTTAACGGGCCGGCCGGATGCAAAAGGAAAAAGCGGTATTTGAAGCTATTCCAAACTGGCCCGGCAATCAGCCTAGAACGGCTCTAAAATCAGGTATTGCGGTTGATCAAGCTTGTGGCGGAGCTAATCGCCGCCACCGCCTCCACCACCATCGCCGCCACCTCCGCAGTCCCCGCCACTGCTGCCGCCATCGCTGCTGGAACAGCTGCCGCCGTCGGTCGAGCTCCCCGAACGGTCGCTGGAGAACCAGCTTCCCAACGACAAGCCGTCGCTTGTCCGCATGTAGGTGTCGGCGCCACTACCACCGCCGGCACCACCGGCCCCGACACGCGTGCGCCGCCGGCCCCGGTTCTGGAGGTGAGCGATCCAGCCGTAGCCGATCGCGAAGACGACCCCAGCAGCAATCAGTGCATTGACCATCACGTTGCCCATCAGCGTCTCCTGATGAAACTGGGGGCCCATGCCGGTTGGTCGTCTCCGGCAAAGGGACCGTTCATTGATCATTCAAGCGAAGTATGGAACCTTGTGCCCCAAAGAGTTCCCCATGTGATAAGGTCAAGCGCATGAAGAAGTCGCTCCTGGCAGTCGCTGCCGTCCTCACTCTGGCCCTGACGGCCGGCACACCGGCCCATGCCCAGCGCGGTGTCGCAGCGGGCGTGGCGGCCGGGATCATCGGCGGCGCCATCGTCGGTGGCGCACTGGCCTCTCCGTATTATTACGGACCAGGCCCCCGTTATTACGAACCGGGCTACTACCCGCCCCGCTACTACGCCCCCGGTCCGGGCTATGTCGCCGACGACTATTACGGCAATTGCGTCTGGCAGAAGCAGCGCTTCTGGGACGGCTATGCCTGGCGCGTCCGCCGGGTCAGAGTTTGTGGCTGAGGCGCGCTTAACCGGTTCACTACGGATGCGCCGTTCATCTTGGAGCCCGAAAAAGACCGCTTTTTCTCGTCACAGCTCCGTGTGCGTTTACCGTGGATTGACCATTTGCGCGCTTCCTAACCGCAAGGCCAAATTCCATCAGAGTGTGCGTGAACCTTTGAAACCCGGGCCATCCCTTACAGGGGAAGTCCATCTCCCAGGAGAGCCAAGAGCATGAAGAAGACTTTGGTTGCCGCCCTCACGGTTGCAACGGTCGCCGGTTCGCTGGTGACCGCAACGCCGCCGGCGAAAGCCGGTGACAACATCGGTGCCGGTATCGCAGCCGGGCTGATCGGTGGCGCGATCGTCGGCGGCGCGATCGCCTCGAGCCGTCCGGCCTATGGCGGTCCCGTTTACGTGGCCGAGCCCGGCCCGCCGCCCCCGCCCTGCTACTGGCAGCGCCAGCGTTATTGGGACGGTTATGGCTGGGTCGTTCGCCCGGTTCGCGTCTGCTACTGATCTGATCCGCACGGCGCTCACAAGCACCGCGTCAAAGCCCGGCCGAGACCATCGGCCGGGTTTTTTCTTTTGGTCCTGCGCTATCGCCCCGCCTGGATCGACCGCAGCACCTCTTCGCTCGGCCAGCAATCAACCTTGAGGCCGACCGACTTCTGATAGGCGCCGAGCGCGGCACGCGTCTGCATGCCGGCCTTGCCGTCGATCTTGTCCTTGTAGAGCCCGACGCGCGTCAGCTCGCGCTGCATGGTCTCGACGTCTTTCGTGCGCAGCTGCTTCGAAGCCGACCAGGGCGTTGCGAATGGCAGCGGGCTGGTCATGCGATCGCTGAGATGGCCGACGAACAGCACGTAGAGATCGGAGAAATTGTATTCCTTGATGACGAAGTAATTCTTCGTGGTCAGGAACGACGGGCCGTAGATGCCTTCCGGCTGGAGCAGCGAGGCCTGCTGCGCCTGCTCGGCGGCGCTGAGCCTCGCGCCACGCACCGGCACAAAGCCTTCGCGCAGCCATTGACCGATCGGCTTCGTCACCTCCGGTACGCCCGTAGTACAATCGACCTTCGCGGGCGCCTGCACCTCATAGGCCCAGCGGAGGCCACTCTGCCAGCCCTTGTTGACGAGCTGCTGCGCGGCTGAGGCCAACGCATCCGGCACGGAGTGCCAGATATCGATGCGGCCATCGCCGTCGAAGTCGACGCCATGCTTGTAATATTCCGACGGCAGGAACTGCGTCAGCCCGGTGGCGCCGGCCCAGGACGAGCGCATGTCCTTGCGTGTCACCACGCCCTCGTCGAGAATCTTGAGCGAGAGGATGAACTCGTTGCGATATTGGTCCTTGCGCCGGCCGACATAGGCCTGCGTCGCCAGCACGCGCACGAGATCGTAGGGCAGCGCGTAGCGGCCGTAGTCGGTCTCGCGGCCCCAGATCGCCAGCATCACAGCCGCGGGCACGCTGGACTTGTTTTCGATCTCACTCAGGACCGGGCGATATTTCTGCAGCAGCCGCTGCCCCTCGCCAGCGAGCCGCGCGATCGAAGCTTCCTTGACGTAGTCGGCAGGGACCTGCACGAACTCGGCCTGCGAGGGCGCACCGGTCGCAGGCCGGCCCGGCAGAAGCAGGTCGGGCAGCTTGTAATCAGGCTCGAGCCCGCGCGTCTCTCGCTCGAAGGTCGCGCGCGAGACGCCCGCGGCCTGCGCTTCCGGCCAGAGCGAAGCGATGAATTGCATGAAGGCAGCGTCTGCTGCGCGGGCGGACGACCAGCCGCAGGTAACCACGATCACCGCAGCGATGAGCGCCCGCCGCATCATGCCGACATCACCGCGTCAGCTTCTTGTACTTCACGCGGTGCGGAATGATGCTGTCCTGGCCGAGGCGGCGCATCTTGTCCTTCTCATAATCCTGGAAGTTGCCCTCGAACCATTCGACATGGCTGTCGCCTTCGAAGGCCAGGATATGGGTCGCGATACGGTCGAGGAACCAGCGATCGTGGCTGATGATGACGGCGCAGCCGGCGAAATCCTCCAGCGCCTCTTCGAGCGCGCGCAGCGTGTCGACGTCGAGGTCGTTGGTCGGTTCGTCGAGCAGCAGCACGTTGGCGCCAGACTTCAGCATCTTGGCGAGATGAACGCGGTTGCGTTCACCGCCGGAGAGCGCACCGACCTTCTTTTGCTGGTCCGCGCCCTTGAAGTTGAACGCAGAGCAATAGCCGCGCGAGTTCACTTCCTTCTTGCCGAGCAGGATCAATTCGTTGCCGCCGGAGATCTCCTCCCACACGGTCTTCTTGCCGTCGAGCGCATCGCGCGACTGGTCGACATAGCCGAGATGCACGGTCTCGCCGACCGTGATCGTGCCTGCGTCCGGCTTCTCCTGGCCGGTGATCATCCTGAACAGCGTGGTCTTGCCGGCGCCGTTCGGGCCGATCACGCCGACGATGCCGCCGGGCGGCAGCTTGAACGTGAGATTGTCGATCAGGAGGCGATCGCCAAAACCTTTGCTGAGGCCGTCGAAATCGACCACGTTGGCGCCGAGCCGCTCGGCGACCGGAATGATGATCTGCGCGGTCTGGGTCTGCTTCTCGCTCGCCTTCTTGAGCAGCTCCTCGTAGCGCTGATAGCGCGCCTTCGACTTGGCCTGACGTGCCTTCGGCGATGAGGCGACCCATTCCTGCTCGCGGGCGAGCGTCTTCTGGTGTGCCGCGTCCTCACGGCCCTCCTGCTCCAGGCGCTTCTGCTTCTGCACCAGCCAGGACGAGTAGTTGCCCTCGTAGGGGATTCCGCGGCCGCGATCGAGCTCGAGGATCCAGCCGGTGACGTTGTCGAGGAAGTAGCGGTCGTGGGTGACGATCAGGATCGCACCGGGATAGTTGCGCAGATGGCCTTCCAGCCACGACACGGACTCGGCGTCGAGATGGTTGGTCGGTTCGTCCAGCAGCAGGAGTTCGGGCTGGTCGAGCAGCAGCTTGCATAGCGCGACGCGGCGGCGCTCACCGCCGGAGAGCTTTGTCACGTCGGCATCGTCGGGCGGACATCGCAGCGCGTCCATGGCCTGGTCGACCTTGCTGTCGAGATCCCATAGGCCCTGGGCCTCGATCTCGTCCTGGAGCTTGGTCATCTCGTCGGCGGTCTCGTCGGAATAGTTGACCGCGAGCTCGTTGTAGCGATCGAGGATCGCCTTCTGCTTGGCGACGCCCTGCATGACGTTCTCGCGCACGGACAGCTTGGGATCGAGCTGTGGCTCCTGTTCAAGATAGCCGACGCGGGCGCCCTCAGCGACCCAGGCCTCGCCGGTATATTCCTTGTCGATGCCTGCCATGATCTTGAGCAGCGTCGACTTACCCGAGCCGTTGACGCCGAGCACGCCGATCTTGGCGTCCGGGTAAAAGCTCAGATGGATGTTATCGAGCACCTTCCGGGTCGGGTAGCTCTTGGTCAGGCCCTGCATGAAATAGATAAACTGGCGCGCCATCGGTCCCGTGACACCTTCGATTTGAGGAAATTTGCTTGCCGCCGATGTAACGATCCCGCCCCAAAAGGGCAATGTTTTCCGCCCGTTCACCACGGATGAATACGGAATGGACACCATCCGGACGCCAATCCGGACAATTGAAACCATCTTTTAATAAATCAGGCCGAAAGCTCGGTTTCGCGCGGAAACAGCGCCGCCCGCCAGAATGAACGGGAGCACAGCGAGGCCGCATCATGGCTCTGATCGAGACGCATTCTCATTCAGTTCCGGCAGGAGCCGGCCACGTCTTCGGGTTCGTTTCGGAGGTCAAGGGCTTCTGGAAGCGCTTCTTCACCACCGCCTTCAATCCCTACCGGCCCGAACTGCACTACATGCGTGGACCCGGTCCCGCCTGGCGCGCCAAGCACGGCATGGATGCGCCGTTCCGCCTGAAGCCCCGCGATCTCTGAGCGCCTCCTCCCTATCGGACTTTTGAAGTCGTCAGCTGCTTGCGCACAGGTGTGATTGCGCGCAACCATGGCCGGGCTCCGACGACGGTGCCCGCCTGCGCCGTCATCTCTCACCATGGATAAACGCTGATGAGCCGGCTGCGCTGTGCAATTCTCGACGATTATTTCAACCTCGCGCTCGACGTCGCCGACTGGCAGAAACTGTCCGACCGGGTCGACGTCACCGTGTTCAGCCATCCCTTCGCTTCGGAGCAGGCCGCGGCGAGCGCACTGGCGGACTTCGACGTCATCTGCGCGATGCGCGAGCGCACCGCGTTCCCCAGGAGCCTGTTCGAGAGCCTACCGAAGCTGAAGCTGCTGCTGACCTCGGGCATGCGCAACGCTTCCATCGATATGGAAGCTGCGAAGGCGCGCAATGTCGCCATCGGCGGCACGCAATATTCGCGCGATCCGACGGCGCCACTCACCATGGGCCTGATCCTGGAGCTGACCCGCGGCATCGGCCGCGAGAATGCGCGCTTGCATGCCGGCGAGCCCTGGCAAACCTTTGCCGGCGTCGAGATCGAGGGCTTGACGCTCGGCATCGTCGGGCTCGGCAAGCTCGGCAGCAAGATGGCGGGCATTGCCAAGGCGTTCGGCATGAACGTGATCGCCTGGAGCCCGAACCTCACGCCGGAGAAGTGCAAGGAGGCCGGCGTCGGCTACGCCACCAAGGAGGAGCTGTTCGCCAAGGCCGATATCGTCACCATCCATGTGGTGCTGAGCGATCGCTCGCGTGGCCTCGTCGGCCGCGCCGATCTCGCGCGGATGAAGCCGACAGCCTTCCTCGTCAACACCGCACGCGGGCCGATCGTGGACGAGCAGGCGCTGCTCGAGGCGTTGCAGCAGCGGAGGATCGCAGGCGCCGGCTTGGATGTGTTCTCGGTCGAGCCGCTGCCGGTCGACCATCCCTTCCGCAAGCTCGACAACCTCGTGCTGACGCCACACCTCGGCTACGCCACCTCCGACGGATTGCGCATCCATTACGGCCAGATGGTCGAGGCGATCGACGCCTTCACCAAGGGCGGCGAGCTGCCGCGCAGGCTGGCCTGAAACGACACTGGCCTCAACGACGATGGGCGTGCCAAGGCACGCCCATCGCAATTCGAAATTCTCTCGCAGCGTCAGCGCACGGTGACCGGCGCGGGCAGCGGCGGCACCACGGTCGGCTGCGTCCCCGGAACCGGCCCAGCCTGGGCGGAGATCGGAGCCGGCCCGGCAGCGCCCTGCGTCGGCGCAGCTGAGGCAGTCGCCGTTCCCGGCGGCGGGCCACCCGGCAGCACCACCACGCGGGTGCCGACCTTGACGCGATCGAACAGGTCGGAGACGTCCTCGTTGAGCATGCCGATGCAGCCGGAGGAGACGAACTTGCCGATCGTCGAGGGCTGGTTGGTGCCGTGGATGCGGTAGACGGTCGAGCCGAGATACATCGCGCGGGCGCCAAGCGGATTGCCCGGGCCGCCGGCCATGAAGCGCGGCAGGTAGGGCTGACGCTCGATCATCTCGGTCGGCGGATGCCAATCCGGCCACTCGGCCTTGCGGGTAATCTTTTGCACGCCGGTCCAGGTGAAGCCGTCGCGGCCGACGCGGACGCCGTAGCGGATCGCGCGGCCGCCTCCGAGCACGTAATAGAGGTAGGTGTTGGGCGTATCGACCACGAGCGTACCGGCCGGCTCCTTGGTCTGGAACGCGACTTCCTGGCGGCGCAGGTTCGGCGGCAGTTGCGCCGGTGCAGCGTCGGGCTGCTCCTCGGGCGGGAGCGAGGCGATCGTCATCGGCCGGCCGTCGGCGCCAACGGGCGGCTGGGCGGCATCGACCGTCCCGGTCGCGGCGGGACCGCCGACCGCCTCGGGCGGACGCAAGCCATCACTGGCGGGAGCCTGCTGCCCTGGACGATTGGCATAAATCACCGGCGGCGGACCGGCGGGCCGGCCGTAGCGCGGATCGTCGGGCGACATCACGGGCCCCTGGGGCGCCGCCGAATAGACCGGCGGAGCGCCAGCCGGACGACCGTATCGGGGATCATCCGGCGACATCACCGGCCCCTGCGGGGCGGCCGAATAGACCGGGGGCGCGCCGACCGGGCGACCGTAGCGCGGATCGTCGACTGGGCCGGGCGGCGGCAGCGAGGCCTGCGGTAGCGCGTCGTCGTCTTCGTCCAGCGCGTCGAAACTCGGCGTGCGGTCACCGGGCCGATATTCGGCCGGGGCGCCATAGCTCGGCGCGTGCTGGACCGGATAGCTCTGAGCCTGAGCGAGCGAGGTTCCCGCCGCAGCGACTGTTGCGGCAGCGCATATCGTCAGAAAGTGTTTGATCATCATCGCTCTTGTATAGTCCCGAAGCCCGATCGGACCGTTAACGGCCAGATGACGGAAGATAGCGGCACATTCAAGACATATCAGGCCTATTTGCGCCGGATTTGCCGATTTGTGATCCGCAAGACCACCGTTGCCCCGTTGCATCACGGGGCTGAAATCGTATTGCGCCATCAATTGCCGTGTTATTCGACCGCGATTTTAACGGAACGGCGCAGGATCGTTGCGATATGGTCGAATCAGCCTGATTCGCCACCTTTCCGAGCTCCGATCCCGCGTGGCGAACGCGGCAATCAGTACCGTCACCGCGTTCAAATGGCTCTTTGGCCCTGGCCACCTCGCCGCCGGGGCGGAAATTCGCAATCGCTCGATGCTTCCCGGCTTTCGCTTCCTGTTTGCCGCGATCCTGTTGTCAACCTCCATCCTGGTGTTCGGCCTAGGAGCCGCCGCGCTGCTGCGGGCGACCCATCAGCAATATGTCAGCAACCCCTCCTGGCGGAACGGCCCGCAGGAGCAGGTGTTTGCGCAAGTGCCCGAACCGGCTCAGCCGGTGCTCGCGGTGTTGCGAGCGGAGCCGGAGATCGCGCCCGCCCCCGCACCGTCGCTGCGCGACCGGGTGCCGACGATCGGACTGCCCGCGAGCGGGCCCGAGCAGGTGGCCGCGCTGACGGCCGAGGCCGATCCGGAGCCGCAGGTCACCGAAGCCGCGCCTCCGGCCCCTGAGCCGGCCAAGCCCGAGACGATGACGGAAGCAGAAGCGCCAGCGCCCACCGACACGCTCACTCCCGCCGATACCACGGCCTCGATCCCCGAGGCCAAGCCGGACTTTGCGCCTGCCGCCAGCGAGCCGGCGCAGGTTGATCCCGGTGCCGCGCTCGCCTCCTCGGCGGTTGATGTCGTCTCGGCGAAGGTGGCCGCGCTGAACGATCCCGCAACCTCAGCCGTGAAGGACGCGCCGGCGAAGGCCAAGGCCGAGAGCAACAAGGCGGACGGCGGCGCATCCGACGCCAAGGCGACCAAGCGCAAGGCGAAGGCCAAGAAGCGGCCCCGCGTGGTGCGGCGTCCGCCGCCTCAGCAGCTGCAGCAGCAGCTGGATCCGTTTGGACAGCCGCAGCCGGCTTTCGCGACAACAACGACCGCGCGCACGCGGTGAGGCATTCCTTCACCTCTTCCCGCTTGCGGGAGGCAACCTGGAACGCTCACAGAGGTCGTCATGCCGGACCGGTTGCGATGGCCGGGCCGCCCTCCTGGCCCCATTCCGACCAGGAGCCGTCATAGAGCGCGGTGTCGGTGATCCCCAGGCGATAGAGCGCGAGCGTCAGGACGCCGGCGGAGACGCCGGAGCCGCAGCTCGTCACGATTGGTGCGTCCAGCTTGACGCCGGCGGCCGTGAAGGCGGCGCGCAGCTCCTCGAGCGGCTTCATCGCGCCGGTCGCGGCGTCGAACAGCAAATTGTAGGGCACGTTGCGGGCGCCGGGGATGTGCCCGGAGCGAATGCCCGGCCGCGGCTCGGGCGCGCGGCCCTCGAAGCGATCGGCGGCACGTGCGTCGATCACCTGCTCGGTGCGGCTTTCGACATTGGCGATCAGCTGCTGCATGCTGCGCACGCGGTTTGAATCATAGTTGGCCTTGAACGTCGCAGGCTTCGGCTTGACCTCGCCGCTCTCGACGGGGCGGCCCTCGGCACGCCACTTCTTCAGGCCGCCATTGAGGATGCGCACATTGCCGTGGCCATAGGACAGGAACATCCACCACGCCCGCGGCGCTGCGACCCAGCCGCCGGCATCGTAGATCACGACGGTGTCGCTATTTCCGATGCCGAGATTGCCGACGTCGCGGCCGAACTGCTCGGCGCTCGGAAACATGTGCGGCAGCGGATTGGAATGATCCGACACCGCATCGACGTCGAAGAACACCGCACCCGGCAGATGCGCGGCGAGATAGTCGTCCTTCGGCAGCGGCAAGACGCCCGGCAGCTTGAAGCTGGCGTCGAGGATCTTGACGTTGGCGTCGCCGATGTGGGCGGCGAGCCATTCGGTGGAGACGAGGGGGTCGGTGGCGGTCATGCGATGTCTTTCTTGTCGTTCCGAAGTTGAAGCATGCGCATCAAACTCCGCTGTCATCACCCGGCTTGACCGGGCGATCCAGTATTCCAGAGGCGGTTATGATTGAGCCGAGAGGCTGCGGCGTACTGGATTCCCCGCTTTCGCGGGGAATGACAGCGGAGATTGGCACGACAGCGCAGCACCCCTCACCCCTTCTTCTTCGGCTCCCACTTCTCCGTCGGACCGCCGGCATCGCGCCAGGCGGCGTAGCCGCCGGCGATGTGGGCGACGGGCTTGAGGCCCATGTCCTGCGCGGTCTTGGCCGCGAGCGCGGAGCGCAGGCCGCCGGCACAGTGGAAGACGAATTTCTTGTCCTCCTGGAAGATCGGCTTGGCGTACGGGCTCTGCGGATCGATCCAGAATTCGAGCATGCCCCGCGTGCAGGCGAAAGCGCCGGGGATACGGCCGTCGCGCTCGATCTCGCGGGGATCGCGGATGTCGACGATGACGACGTCGCCGTTCTTGGAGATCTCGATGGCGTCCTTGGCGGTGAGAGTCTCGATCTCGGCATTGGCCTCGTCGATCAGCGCCTTGATGCCGCGGGTGATGGTCTGGGGCATGGGTCTTCCCTTCTTTTCCTCCGTCGTTCCGGGGCGATGCGCAGCATCGAACCCGGAGCCTCGATCGTCACACTCCATCTCGAGATTCCGGATCGGCCGCTTTGCGGCCGTCCGGAATGACGGCGGGAGCTAGTGCGTCAATTCCTTCATCGCGCTCTCCAGCCCCTCGATGGTGATCGGGTACATGCGGTTGGCGAAGATGCGGCGAATGATGGTGGTCGATTCCGAATAGTCCCAGTGCTTCTGCTGCACCGGGTTCAGCCACACGCTGTGCGGATAGGTGCGGATGATGCGATCGAGCCAGACCGAGCCCGGCTCCTCGTTGACGTGCTCGACCGAGCCGCCGGGCACCATGATCTCGTATGGGCTCATCGAGGCGTCGCCGACGAACACGACCTTGTAGTCGTGCGGGTATTTGTGCAGCACGTCCCAGGTCGGCGTGCGGTCGGTGAAGCGGCGCTTGTTCTGCTTCCACACGCCTTCATAGAGGCAGTTGTGGAAGTAGAAATACTCCATGTGCTTGAACTCGCTCTTCGCCGCCGAGAACAGCTCCTCGACCTGCTCGATATGCGCGTCCATCGAGCCGCCGATGTCGAAGAACACCAGCAGCTTCACCGCATTGCGCCGCTCGGGGCGCATGTGAACGTCGAGATAGCCGTGATTGGCGGTCTCGCGGATGGTGGTGTCGAGATCGAGCTCGTCGGGCGCGCCGGTGCGTGCGAACTTGCGCAGGCGTCGCAGCGCCACCTTGATGTTGCGGATGCCGAGCTCGACATTGCCGTCGAGATCCTTGAACTCCCGCTTGTCCCACACCTTCACGGCGCGGTTGTTGCGGTTCTTCTCCTGGCCGATGCGCACGCCTTCGGGATTGTAGCCATGGGCGCCGAACGGCGAGGTGCCGGCGGTGCCGATCCACTTCGAGCCGCCCTGGTGCCGGCCCTTCTGCTCCTCGAGGCGCTTCTTCAGCGTCTCCATGAGCTTGTCCCAGCCCATGGCCTCGATCTGCTTCTTCTCTTCCTCTGTCAGGTACTTCTCGGCGAGCTTCTTCAGCCACTCCTCGGGGATCTCCGCCTTGTCCATGGCCTCGAGCAGGCTTTCCAGCCCCTTGAACACCGTGCCGAAGACGCGGTCGAACTTGTCGAGGTTGCGCTCGTCCTTCACCAGGGAGGCGCGGGACAGATAATAGAAATTCTCGACCGTGTAGTCCGCCAGGTCAGCGTCGAGCGCCTCCATCAGCGTGAGGTATTCGCGCAGCGTCACGGGGACCTGCGCGTCGCGCAGAGAGGTGAAGAATTGCAGGAACATGGCTGACAGATTGCCCGTCGGGTGGCGAACGTCAAGGGGCGCCGGTTCACCTCTCCCATCGGAGAGGTGAACCACGCGCGTCGGCGAACCAATTCAACGTGGACCCGACGCCTTTTTGCTCTAGAATTGGCGGTTTCACGGGGTTGTTTTGGGGACGTTCGCAATGGGAATTCTCGCAGCGCTCATCATTGGCGCGATCGCAGGCTGGCTCGCGGGCAAGATTGTCCACGGGGCGGGATTTGGGCTGGTCGGCAACATCGTCGTCGGCATCATCGGCGCACTGGTTGCGGGCTGGGTGCTGCCGCAGCTGCACATCCAGCTGGCAACGGGCACGGTCGGCGCCATCGTGGACGCCACGATCGGCGCGGTGATTGTGCTCGTCATCCTTTCGCTGATAAAACGGGTCTGAAAGCCTGACCGAACCAGGAACGGCCGCCAAGCGCGGCCGTTCGCTTGTCGTGACCGAGGCGTTGCCCGGGACGACGACCAACAAGGACGCGCGATGAAATTTACCGGCACCAAGGACTATGTTGCGACCGACGATCTCAAGGTCGCCGTCAATGCCTCGATCGTGCTCGAGCGCCCGCTCCTGGTGAAGGGCGAGCCCGGCACCGGCAAGACGGTGCTGGCGGAGGAAGTGGCGAAGGCGTTGAACGCGCCGCTTTTGACCTGGCACATCAAGTCCACCACCAAGGCGCAGCAGGGCCTCTACGAATACGACGCGGTGTCGCGCCTGCGCGACAGCCAGCTCGGCGATGCGAGGGTCTCCGACATCAAGAACTACATCAAGCGCGGCAAGCTGTGGGAGGCTTTCACCGCCGAGCAGCGCCCGGTGCTGCTGATCGACGAGATCGACAAGGCCGACATCGAATTCCCCAACGACCTCCTGCTCGAGCTCGACCGCATGGAATTCCACGTCTACGAGACCGGCGAGACGATCAAGGCCAAGCAGCGCCCGATCATGATGATCACCTCCAACAACGAGAAGGAGCTGCCGGACGCTTTTCTCCGCCGCTGCTTCTTCCACTACATCAAGTTCCCCGACGCCGACACGATGGGCCGCATCGTCGACGTCCACTTCCCCGGCATCAAGAAGCGCCTGGTCGAGGAAGCGCTGCGCATCTTCTTCGAGGTGCGCGAGGTGCCCGGCCTGAAGAAGAAGCCGTCGACCTCGGAGCTTCTGGACTGGCTCAAGCTGCTGCTCAACGAGGACATGAGCGCCGAGCAGCTGCGCGAGCGCGACCCGCGCAAGCTGATCCCGCCGTTGCACGGCGCGCTGCTCAAGAACGAGCAGGACGTGCACCTGTTCGAGCGCCTGGCGTTCCTGAGCCGGCGGGAAGTGTAGGCCCGGGCTCACTTGCGATAGCGCTCCGCTGTCGCTCCAAGCATTGGTGTCATTCCCCGCGAAGGCGGGGAATCCAGTAGGAAGACTTGTAGGATGGGTAGAGCGAAGCGAAACCCATCAAGCTCTTCCTGCGAGGTTGAAGTTGATGGGTTTCGCTCCGCTCTACCCATCCTACGGCGACATTGGCTCGCAGACACGTCTTCGCAGCCTCGCGGCTCATCTCGCCCGAGCTTTGCTTTCGTTCCATCGCCCAAAAGAAAGAGGGCGCAGGGAAGACCGGGTGCCGACTGGCACCCGCGGTCCGCTGCGCGAAAAGCACACGCAGAGAAACCGCACAGCAGCATACAGGTGTCGCCGATCACTCGGCCTTCCCTGCGCGATGGTCGGACGGCTTATGCCGTGCTCTCCCGGGAGCCGAATTCCTTCTGGCCTCCCTCGCCCCGCGAATTGACGATGCCGTTTGCCCGGTTGGGCTCGCGCGCACCTTCGCGGAAGGCTTGACCGTAGCAACGACGGCCAGGACCACACGGTTTTGCCGTACGCGCTCAGCGCCGCTCGTCTGCACGCGGCCACGGGCTCACAGGGACTACCCGCCCTGCCCGCACCTTTCGTGCCGACGCTGCCGCGTCCACCGCAACCCGGCCCGCGTTTCGAACGACTCGCGAACCGCCCCTCTTCCGTGGGCCGGGCTGTTTCGGGTTATGCCGCAATTCCGAATTTCGGTAAAGTGGAATATTTTCGCGGGAAGGGGTTGACGATGCGGCGGGTGTTTTGCCCGACGGGCAATTCGTAGGATGGGTAGAGCGCAGCGAAACCCATCCTGCTTCAGCGATTGCCGCACGATGATGGGTTTCGCTGCGCTCCACCCATCCTACAGATCATCGCATCAACTCGGCTCCCCGAAGTCGGCGCCGCGCTCTAACTTTGAGAGATCACCAGCCCAGTCTGTCGGATAGATGCCGAGCGCCACGTGGCGGTGGAACGACGAGTGGCCCCAATCGCACACCCGTTTGACGAGGCCATGCTTGACCGGGTTGATGTGCACGTAGTCGATGTGCCGGGCATAATCCTCCTCGTTCCGAATGGTGTGCTCCCAATAGCGGCGCTGCCAAATGCCGCGCTCCCCTCTGGCGGCGCGGCTAGCCGACACCGGCTCGCTTGTTGCGAGACTGCAGGAGAAAGCGGATTTGATTTGTCGCCAGCGCGTTGCAAAATCGGCATCTCCGTCCGGCATCGTCCAGACGGTGTGAAGATGCTCCGGCAGGATCACAATCGCATCGATCGTGAAGGGATGCCGTCGACGGATCTCGCGAAAGGCCGCGCGCAACAGGTCGATATTCGCCGTCAGAAGCGATTGTCGGCGGTCGGCGAGATTGACCGTGAAGAAGAAGCTTCCGCCGGGGACGAAGTTGCGCCGATAGGAGGTCATGCCTCATCATGGCACAACCTCGCATAGACGTCATCGCTCTGGTAGGATGGGTAGAGCGCAGCGAAACCCATCGTGCTTCAGCGATTGCTGCACGATGATGGGTTTCGCTGCGCTCTACCCATCCTACGAAGATATCACGCCACCGCCGCGTCCGGAATCCTTGCGGCTTCCATCGGCTGCTTGCCGCGGATCAGGTCCGAGGCGCGGTCGGCGATCATCATTGTGGAGGCGTTGAGATTCGCCGAGATCATGCGGGGCATGACGGAGGCGTCGATGACGCGGAGGCCTTCGAGGCCGTGGACGCGGAGCTGGTCGTCGACCACCGCCCATGTGCTGTCCGCCGGGCCCATGCGGCAGGTGCAGCCGGGGTGAAAGGTGGTGGTGCCGCGCTCGGTTGCGGCTGCCAGGAATTCGTCGTCGGTGTTGACGTTCGGACCGGGGAAGTCCTCATAGGCGTAGTAGGGCGACAGCGGCGCGGACTTCAAGAGCTTGCGCGCGAGCTTCATGCCGCCGACGACGACGCGGCGGTCGAGCTCGGCATCGAGATAGTTGGTCTGGATGATCGGCGGCGCGAATGGATCGCTTGAGCGGATGCGGACGTAACCGCGGCTCTCGGGACGCTGCTGCCAGGAGGCGACCGTCATGCCGGGCTCGTCCTCGAGCTGGCCCTGCACGCCTTCCTTGTAGGAAGCGGGCGTGAAGGTGAGCTGGAGGTCGGAGCTCTCGGCGCTCTCGCCGGAATGCCAGAAGCAATAGACCATGGTCGGCGACAGCGACAGCAGGCCGCGGCGCGCAGTTGCCCATTTCAGCGCCTCGATCCAGAGCGAGAGGCCGCGGCGGAGCTCGTTGATGGTCTTGATGTCCTTGACCCGCGCCACCGTGCGCGGGGCGTAATGGTCCTGCAGGCCTTCGCCGACCGGCAGCGCGTGACGCACCGCGATGCCGTGCTGCTGCAACAGATCCGGCGAGCCGATGCCGGAGAGCTGCAGCAGCTGCGGCGAATTGTAGCTGCCGCCGGAGAGGATCACTTCCTTGTTGGCGCGCACCTCGACGGGATGACCGCCGCGGCCGCCCTTCATGTAGCGCACGCCGACGGCGCGCTTGCCTTCGAAGATGATCTCGGTCGCGTGCGCATGGGTGTGCACATGCACGTTCGGCCGCTTCATCGCCGGCTTGAGGAACGCGGTGGCCGCCGAGACGCGCAGGCCGTTGTTGATGGTGCGCTGGCAGTAGGAAACGCCTTCCTGAGTCTTGCCGTTGTAATCGGGATTGCGGGGAATGCCGAGCGAGACCGCGCCCTCCATGAAGGCCTCGCAGAGCGGATCGCGCCAGTCCATCGTCGTGACCGTGAGACTGCCCTCACGGCCGCGATAGAGCGCCTCGCCCTCGCCGACCCGCTTCTCCAGCCGCCGGAAGTACGGCAGCACGTCGGCATAGCCCCAGCCGCGATTGCCCATCTGCGCCCAGGTGTCGAAATCCATGCGCTGGCCGCGATTGTAGATGTGGCCGTTGATGGAGGACGAGCCGCCGAGCGTCTTGCCGCGCGGCGCGTAGATGCTGCGCCCGCCGGTCCAGGGCCCGGGCTCCTGCTGATAGGCCCAGTTGATGCTCTTCATGTGGAAGGTTTTTATGAAACCCGCCGGCAGATGGATGTAGGGATGCCAGTCCCTCGGGCCCGCCTCGAGCACGCAGACGCTGATGTTGGGATCTTCGCTCAGCCGGCTGGCGAGCACGCAACCGGCAGAGCCCGCGCCGACGATGACGTAATCGAATCTGTCCATGGTGCCTCGGCCGCCTTATCGCTTAATTGATTTAGCTAAACTGTTGCCGCGCTCGCGATCACCTCTCCCATAGGGAGAGGTCGGCGCGGAGCGCCGGGTGAGGGGTGCGGTCTCTCGTGGGACCGGAGCCCCCTCACCCGATTTGCTGCGCAAATCGACCTCTCCCCTCCGGGGAGAGGTGAGAACCATCGCGGCGAGCTCGTATCGATCAGAAGACATCCCTAGCGCGGCTTGTCGTTGAGTTGAAACTCCAGATGCGCCTGCACCGTCGGCCATTCGGCGGCGGTGATGCTGTAGACCACGGTGTCGCGCAAGGTGCCGTTCGGCGCGATCTGGTGGCTGCGCAGGATGCCGTCCTGCTTGGCGCCCAGGCGCTCGATGGCGCGGCGGCTCTGGTGGTTGAAGAAGTGCGTGCGGAACTCGACCGCGATGCAGTTCAGCGTCTCGAAGGCATGGCGCAGCAGCAAAAGCTTGCACTGCGTGTTGAGCGGGCCGCGCTGCGCGCTCCTGCCGTACCAGGTCGAGCCGATCTCGACGCGGCGGTTCGCGGCATCGATGTTCATGTAGGTGGTCATGCCGACGATCCTGCCGCCGGCGTCGAACACGGTGAACGGCAGCATCGCGCCCGCGGACTGGAGCCCCAGGCGGCGGTCGATCTCCTTCGCCATGCCCTCAGGCGTCGGGACCGCAGTGTACCAGAGCTTGAATAGTTCGCCGTCCCTGACGGCCTCGACCAGCCCCTCGCGATGCTGATGCGACAGCGGCTCCAGATGGGCGTGCTGTCCGCGCAGGGTGATGGGATCGGGCCAGGGCATCGTATCGGTCCTCATGATTGTCATTCCGGGATGGTCCGAAGGACCAGACCCGGAATCTCGAGATTCCGGGTTCGATGCTTCGCATCGCCCCGGAATGACGATTGCGCAAGCGCAATCGTCACTTGTTTAGGAAATTGAGCGGCAAACCGCCGCGCGGCCAGTCCATGGCGATCAGTTCGCCCTTGCCCGACAGGGTGATGTAGGCGGTCTTCAGCTCGGGGCCGCCGAAGGCGATGTTGGTGGTGACGCGGTCGCCGGTCGGGACCTGCTCGACCAGGGTGCCGTCGGGCGCGATCACCGAGATGCAGCCGGAGACGAGGGTGGCGACGCAGACATTGCCGCCCGCCTCCACCGCGAGCGAATCGAACATCTGGTAGCCGCCGAGGCCACAGATCGGCTTGCCCCGTTCGCCGCGGTAGATCACGTCGCGCGGCTTGAGCGTGCCCGGCGCGGAGAGTTCGTAGGCCCAGAGGCGGCCGGTCGGCGTCTCCGCGATGTAGACGGTGTTCTCGTCCGGCGACAGGCCGATGCCGTTCGCCGGCAGGATGCCGTGCACGATTTCGACGAGCTCGGTCATGCCGGGCTTGAGGTAGTACATGCCGCCGACGTCCATCTCGCGCGCGCGGCGCTTGCCGAGATCGGAGAACCAGAGGCCTCCCTGCCTGTCGAAGACGAGGTCGTTCGGCCCACGCAGATCATGCGCGCCGCATTTGCTCACGACGGTTTCGACCTTGCCCGTTTGCAAATCGACGCGCTGGATCGAGCCGCCGAGATAATCGTCGGGCTGCGGACCCGGCATGATCATGTTGCGGGTCGGGATCCAGGAGAAGCCGCCATTGTTGCAGATGTACATCTTGCCGTCGGGGCCGAGCGCGGCGCCGTTCGGACCGCCCGGAATCCTGGCGACGATCTCCTTGCGGCCGTCGGGATAGACGCGGGTCAGGCGCTGGCCGCGGATCTCCACCAGCACCACCGAGCCGTCCGGCATCACCACGGGTCCTTCGGGAAATTCGAGGTCGGTGGCGAGAACGCGGATGTTGGTCGTGGCATTCGACATTGGGACCCTCCCGGCTGCTTGTTATGACTTGCACGGGATGTCCGGCACGGGCCCCATACGCAAGATTTGCCCGCGGTTATGACAAAGTCACCAAGCCTTGCCAAGCAAGCCGGACGGTATGCCAGCGTTGCGCGCTACTCTCGCACGGGTATCCAGATTTCGAAGCCGCCGTTGCCGGCCACGGGATCGAAGGCCTCGCCGTAGCGGTCGAAGTTCGGCGGCAATCTCGTCGAGCGTCATGGGCTCGGCCAGATGGCTCTCGATATACCAGAGCGCGCGCTGGGCTGGATTCATGGCGGTTCAGGCTCTCGTCGAAGCGCGGCAATGATGCGCCGGTCTCTGCCGCTCTGCTTGATCGGCATTGCTGTCCTTCGCATGACGATAGCTCGGCAATCGTCACTGGCAACGCCCCGGCGTTCGTGGCTACACTCGTTGAAACCGCTCACGAGAAAGAGGAACCGCGTCATGGAAATCACCGATGTGCGGGCGCACCATATCCGCATTCCCTATGACGCCGGTGTCGCAAGCTTCCGCCAGGGTGCTTCCGCAATTTCCGCGCTCGACATGGTCCTCGTCGAGGTCACGACCGATTCCGGGCTGACCGGCTGGGGCGATGCCTTCGCCTATGTCTGCCCGCGCACCACGCGCAGCGCCGTCGAGGAGATGATCGCGCCGCAGGCTCGCGGACTGAAGGTGCCCGATGCTGCCGGCATTCCCGCGGTGATGGAACAAATCCAGCGCAACCTGCATCTGTTCGGCCGCTACGGCATCACCATGTTCGCGATCTCCGGGCTCGATATCGCATTGTGGGACCTGGCTGCGAAGGCCGAAGGCGTCCCCGTGCATCGCCTGCTGGGCGAGATCAGGCGCACGGCGATTCCGGCTTACGCGAGCCTGTTGCGGATCGGCTCGCCGGGCGACATCGCCGCCGAATGCAGGAAGGCGCTCGCGCTCGGCTATGGCGCGATCAAGCTGCACGAGACCACAGCGCCGGCAGTGTTCGCGGCGCGCGAGGCAATCGGGCCGGCCATTACGCTGATGGTCGACATGAACTGTCCACTGACGGGCGAGCAGGCGATCGCGTTTGCGAAAACATGCCGGGAGGCGCAGCCGATGTTTCTGGAGGAGCCGGTCTGGCCGCCGGAAGACTTCGCCACGCTTGCCGACGTCCGCAGCAAGGGCGGGCTCGACATCGCCGCCGGCGAGAATGCCTGCACCGAATATCAATTCCGCCAGATGATCGAGGCGGGCGCGGTCAGCCACGCCCAGCCCTCGGTCACCAAGGTCGGCGGCATCACGGAATTCCTGAAGGTCGCAGGCCTGGCCGATCGGTCCGGCATCAAGATCGTCCCGCACTCCCCTTACTTCGGCCCCGGCCTGCTGGCGACGCTGCATCTGCTCGCGACGCGCGACGACGGGCTGGTCGAGATGTTCTATCTCAAGCGCGAGGCCTGCCTCTGGGGCGGACGCGCCGATGTCGATGCCACCGGCCATGTCGCGGTGCCGACAGGCCCCGGGCTCGGCTACGACCCCGATCGTGCCGTGATGGAGCGCTATCGCGTCGCGTGAACAGCGCGCTTATTTCGCGGCGTCCTTGGGCGGCGGGGCGTCCTGCTTCTTCTTCAGATCCTCGGCGGTCTTCGCCTGCGCGGCCTGAACCTCGCCGAGCGTCTTCGCGAGGCTCGACTTCAGCGCGTCGATCTGGCGATTGGCGGCATCCAGCTTCTGCTGATGATCGAGGGCGAGCTTGGCGATCGTCTTCTGCAGGAAATCGACATTGCTCTGCAGGCAGCTGGTGCGCCGCTCCATGGTCTTCTCGACGGTGCAGATCTCGATCCCGGGCACGTCCTGCGCGCGGAGCGGCAGCGGCGCTAGCGCTGCGAGCAGCAACATCGCGAAACAAATGCCGGCGTTTCGAAGCAGCATGCAGGTTCCTCGTCCAATCGATCACGGCAATGTGCGCCGTTTGCGCGCCGCAGCGTGACGCTACCACACTCGTACCGCATTCTCGCGTTGAGCTTGCGTCCGTTCCCTGGGACGGGAACGATGATCCGCACGCGGATGAAGTGGGCGCTCGTTCCGCGGCTTTGTTTAGGGGAGATTTTTGGAATGGCAACGCGCGACAGACGTTTGGCGGAGTTCGACGGAGCCGGAGAACCACCGCCGGGCCTGCCACTCGAAGTGCTCTGCGAGGATCACAGCGGAACATATCAGCTGCCGTTCGCCTGCCGCTACGTCGAGGGACGCTGGCAGAACCACGAGGCCGGCATTGCGGTCGAAGCAACCGTCATCGGCTGGCGCCTGCCGCGCGTGAAGCAGCGTGGGGCCGCCTGAGAGCGGTTTCTGTTTCAAAATGCGACGGCGCCGCGCTCCGCCTTAACCTTCGGAACGCGGCCCGAACGAATCACGTCCGAATCAGCCGAAAGGCCGTGTACGCAGCTGTTCACGGCTAGATGTCGATGCGGTTGTGCGGGTGCGCACAATATCTGCGCAGCACGCGGAATGAGCCCGGCCTGTCACCGGCGCCAAAGGTTAATTGCGGCAAAAGGCATCGCCGTGAGGCCGCCGCGCGAGGGCGCCGCCCCCGAAACAGGCAGGGTGGCGCAACACCTGCCTAATATTCGACCTCGAGCTCCTCGATCTCGGCCGGCTCCTCCCGCGCCGCAGCGATCCATTCCTGCATCTCCGGCATGGCCATGATGGTATCGGCGTAGGCCTTCAGGCGCGGCTCGAGCTTGACGTCATAGGTCACAAAGCGCGTCACCACCGGGGCGTACATCGCATCCGCCATGGTGCGCCGCGCGCCGAACAGGAAGGGGCCGCCCGATTTCTCCAGGCAGTCGCGCCAGATGAACGAGACGCGGTCGATGTCGGCCTGCGCCCGCGACCAGATCTTGAAGCCCGGAAAGTGTCCCTTCAGGTTGACCGGCAGCGAGGCGCGCAGCGTGGTGAAGCCGGAATGGATTTCGCCTGAGATCGAGCGGCAATGGGCGCGCTGGATACGGTCGGCCGGCAACAGGCCGGCGTCCGGCATCACCTCGTTGAGATATTCGGCAATCGCCAGCGTATCCCAGACCACGGCACCCTCGTGCCGCAGGCACGGCACCAGAATCGACGACGACAGCAGCAAAATCTCGGCGCGTGCCGACGGATCGTCCGGCGCGGTGACGATCTCCTCGAAATCGAGCCCGGAGAATTTCGCCAGCAGCCAGCCACGCAGCGACCAGGACGAGTAGTTCTTGCTGCTGATGGTCAGTGTCGCCTTCGCCATATGGCCTCTTCCCTGGTCCCGACTTCAGCCCGGGCGTGCCCGTGGCCTGAACTTTCCATGGGTCTGAGCAGCAAGCGACGTGCCAATTCTGCGGCGGCGCGACCGCCGTCTGGCGTCCTTATTGCATAGCAGCACGGGACGGGATGGGCGTTTCAGCATGATGTCGATGTTTTATCAGGCCTTTCAAAACCACATGGACTTGACGGCGCCATGGCGCGCAGGGGCTTCGTCGGCGCTCAAATTCCTCAATCTGGTACCGCAGGGCATGTCGGACCAGGTCGTCGGCCGGCTGTCGGCCGCGCTGGAGCTGATCTCGCGCTCCACCCTCACCTACGACCGGCCGGCCTACGGCATCGACAGCGTCATGGTGGGCAACCGCGAGATCGCCGTCACCGAGGAGATCGCCTACGCGACGCCGTTCGGCTCGCTGCTGCACTTCAAGAAGCATGGCGTGGCGGAGCAGCCGCGCATGCTGCTGGTGGCGCCGATGTCCGGCCATTTCGCGACGCTCTTGCGCGGCACCGTGAAGACGCTGCTGCAGGACCACGACGTCTACATCACCGACTGGCACAATCCGCGCGACATCCCGCGCAGCGAAGGCCGGTTCGGGCTCGACGACTACACCGATCATCTGATCGACTTCCTGGGCCAGCTCGGCCCGCGCCCGCACATGGTGGCGATCTGCCAGCCGTCGGTCTCGGCGCTCGCGGCCGCCGCCGTGATGTGCGAGGGCAACCATCCGTCACGCCCGGCGACGCTGACGCTGATGGCGGGGCCGATCGACACACGCATTCAGCCGACCCGGGTCAACGAGTTCGCCAAGAGCCGGCCGATCGACTGGTTCGAGCAGAACCTGATCAACTACGTGCCGATGCAGTGCCGCGGCGCGCTGCGCAAGGTCTATCCCGGCTTCGTGCAGCTCACCGCCTTCGTCTCGATGAATCTCGAGCGCCACATCAAGCAGCACATGGATCTCGCCAACCACATCGCCAAGGGCGAGAAAGACAAGGCGGCGACCATCAAGACCTTCTACGACGAATATTTCGCGGTGATGGATCTTCCTGCGGAATTCTACATCGAGACGGTGCGCGACGTGTTCCAGGAGCACCTCCTGCCGCAGGGCAAGCTGATGCATCGCGGCCGCCCGGTGAACACCAAGGCCGTCAGCCGCATGGGCCTGATGACGGTCGAGGGCGAGAAGGACGACATCTGCTCGATCGGCCAGACGCTCGCGGCGCAAGACCTCTGCACCGGCGTGCGCGCCTATCGCCGCGTCCACCACATGCAGGCCGGCGTCGGCCATTACGGCGTGTTCTCCGGCAAGCGCTGGAACAACGAGATCTACCCGCTGCTGCGCGATTTCGTGCACGTGAATTCGTGATCCTCGTCCCTGGATCGCAGACGTCCAGCGCAGGGAAACGTCACGTCGCTAGTGCTCTTGCCTGAGCAGCTGCTTCGCTTTCTCGACTTCAGGAAGATTTCGCTCCGCATCGAATTCAACGAGGACGGGAGCGAGCACCTCGGATGCCATGCCCGCTCGGCCATTTGTCTCGTACAGGCGCGCAAGTCCGAGGGCACTGCGCAGCTCGAAAGTCTTCGTCTGTTGGCATCGGGCGATTTCCAACGCTCGCTTGAGGGCGTCTTCAGCACTGGATTCGTTCGAAGGATCATGGCGCGACAAGAGTTCTCCCCGGACACGGTGCAGCTCCGCATCAAGCCAGTGCTGGCCGGATTGTCCCGTCGAGGCGATCAATTCGCTCAAGATTTCCAGCCCGGTTTCGACCTGGCCCACCTCTGCATTCGCCACGGCGACATGCATTCCCCAAAACGGCTCACAGAGGTAGCAATCATTCTCGTGCAGCAAGGTCCAGCCGTGACGCATGTCCGTCAGTCCGGCCATTCGGTCGCCGGCACGCCATTTGGCGAGGCCATTCAGGTAGGTGCCGGCGGCCACGTACAGCGGCATCGTATGGTCGCGCGCGAGACCGAGCGCCAAGATCGTCTCTGTTTGCTGCAACATGCCCCCACATAGTCCGTCGAACACGGCGCGATGAACGAGCGCATTGGCCTGGGAAAGTGCCCGCTTTTCTCCCGAAGCACTCACCGCTTCGGCAGCGAGCCTGCGCGCGCGAGCGACCGCACCAAGTGGCCAGAGCACCAGTGCAAGAAACCTCATGATCACGAACGGAAGATCCAGCGCCGAAGCCTTGAATGTCGCGGGATCCGGTTCGGCACCGTAGATCGCCAGCGCCCGCTCAAGATGGGTTCTCGCGTTCAAGTAGTCGCCCCCGAACCAGCAGGTGACGCCGCCCGTCCAATGGGCGACGACGGCGGCCACCGGCGAGTCCGGCCGGCGGTCAGCGGCGCTCCTGATGGCATCCGCCAATTCCCGCATCGGAGCGAGTTCGCCGTGGGTCAGGCAGGCATTGAAAAGGCCCGAATGGACCGGCGCAAGTTCGACGGGATCATCGATACCGGCTGCGAACTGTCGCGCGCGCGTCCATGCCGCTACCGTCTCGGGAGCGTTATGACCAAGGCCACCCCGCAACGCGCGGCCATAAGCGATTTGAAGATGGAGCCTGCTCATCATCCGGCCGGGATCATCCGACAGCTCATCGGCGGCCGCAATCGCCTTGCCGAGATGTGCGATCGCCTCGGAATAGGCCGAACGCTTCAGCGCCTGCTGGCCCGCCTTGCGCCACCATTCGAGAGCGACGCCGCTCAACCCCGCCTCAGTGAAGTGGTGCGCCAGAACTTCCGGCTCAGTCTCGGCGACGAATGGAAATTTGTCGCGCAGGACATCGCCGATGCGCTTGTGCAGCACCTGCCGTTTGCTCCTGAGCAGGCCCTCGTAGGCCGCTTCCTGAACGAGAGCGTGCCTGAAGCTATAATTTGCTTCGGGCGGGGTCCCGCGACGCACCAGCAGTTCGGCCTCTTCGAGCTGTCCCAGCGCAGTGCTCAGCGTCAGATCATCGCGTCCCACAACATATTTCAGCAGCGCGTATGAAAATTCGCGGCCGATGGCGGCGCCTATTTGCGCCACCTCCTTGACCGGAGCCAGCCGGTCAAGCCGCGCCATCAGCGAATCCTGCAGCGTCGCGGGAATGGCGAGCGGCGGGAGCGGACTATCGAGGCGATAGCGTCCGGATTCCTCCACGAGCATTCCGGACTCCAGCACCATCTTGGTCAGCTCCTCGACGAATAGCGGGATGCCGTCCGTCTTGTCGATGATCTGCTTCATCATCTCGCGTGGGAGCTGGCGACCAACCGCCACCTGCTCGATCAGCGCGCGCGTGTCCTGCCGGTCCAGTCGGTCGAGCCGCAACAGACTGACGTTGGCAAGGCCCGACCAGGAGGGCTCGAACTCCGGCCGGGACGTCATGAGGACGAGTATCGGCAATCCCCTGATCCGGTCGACCCCGAGATCGAACAGTTCAAGTGTGGTGGCATCGGCCCAGTGCATATCCTCGCAGATGATCAGCAGAGGCTGCGCTCGCGCCAACCCCTCGAGCTGATCGAGAAGCGCAGTAAATGTCTGTCGCCGTTGCTGCGCCGGGCTCAAACCGAGCGGCGGATAGCGGTCGCCGGTTGGAATGGAAAGGAGAGCCGCAATGAGCGGTGTCGCTCGGGCGACCTGCTGTGTTCCAAGTGCCAGCATTGCCTCGAGCTTATCGAGCTTCTGTCCGGGCGTGTCGTGCGAGCAGATTCCGGCTGCGCGCTCGAGCTGCGCAACAAAGGGATGGAGCGCACTGTTGGTGTGGTAGGGCGAACATTGATATCGCACCCGGCGGTGCGCCTCCAACGCAGGACTTTCGGACAGCGTTGCGACCATGCGCGACTTGCCAATGCCCCCTTCGCCAGAAATCAACACCATCTGGCCATGCCCCTGCCATGCCAGCCGCTGGCGCGAGAGCGCGAACTCGATCTCTTCCTTGCGACCGACAAAACCGATCGAGCGCGCCACGCGGACCGCTTCGAAGCGGCTCTCCGATGCGGTCGCCCCCTCGACCGCCCAGACCGCGATGGGGTCGGCGATTCCCTTGACCTCGCGGCGTCCGAGATTGCGAAAAGTGAAGAGATCTCCCAACAGCCGGCGCGTGGACGAAGCAACGACGACCGCCCCCGGCTCCGCCAGGCTCTGAAGCCGGGCAGCGAGATTCGGTGTGTCGCCGATCGTTGCGTGCTCCTCTGACGCATCTCCGCTGACGAGGTCACCGACCACCACAAGCCCGGTCGCGATTGCAATCCGCAGTTCAACCCGTTCGTCGACGCCTGTTTTGAGTTGCCCAACCGCGGAGATGATGTCGAGGCCCGCTCGCACTGCCCGTTCTGCATCATCCTCGTGGGCGCGAGGATAGCCGAAATAGACGAGTATTCCGTCACCGACGAACCGGACGATCCTGCCATCATAAGCAGCAACAACGCTCGCGCAGGCGGCGCGATAGGCCCGGATCACCTCCCACATGTCCTCGGGATCGAGACGCGCCGAGAGCGCAGTCGAGCCGACCAGATCGCAAAACATGATGGTGAGGTGACGCCGCTCGGCGTCCTGAGGAGGAACGGGCGATGCGATCAACGCGGCTGGATCGAGGTCGGCGATAGCACGCAGCATTTTGCGGCGATGGCCGAGCAGGACTCCGAGCTTATCGAAGTCCTCATCCATCAGTTCGGGAAGGACGCCTATGTCGATCCCATTTTGGGCAAAACGCTCTGCGTATTGCCCAAGCCCCAGCTTCTCGAGCCACTCCGCAATCTGCATTGGCTCCACCGATCGTGTGGTTGGCGGTTAGCAGAATTTTGGACCACGGCACGCGGGGACAATATCCCAACGCCATCATAATGGCACGTCTTGTTTGTTGCGCGACAAATTAGGTTGCTCAATACCGGCGCGTCCAAGCGGGAACGTCGACGCGAACGCTATCAAAAATCGTCCGCACGCAGCATTGAAGGACGGAGGTTGCTGCGAATAGTCGGCTACTCGTTCAGATCTGAAGTCGATCCGGCACCAAGCTTGTGCTCACGGCGCGACGTCGGGTAGGCGCTTATCCGTGAGCACAGTCGTCTTCACTCCTTGTCCACTGGCACTTCGTAGCTGCGCGCTATCGTTCCCGCCGCAACTTGAAGCGAAGAACCAACCATCCAACAGCCGGCCACAAAGACCAGCACGCCATTGGGAAGGCTTTGATCAAGGACAAGGATGCTGACGGACAGAGCTGCTGCAATCGCCGCGCTGAATGTTCCGGCCGCACTCATGACCTCGACCGCGTCGGACCCATTGTATTCCTCCGCGGTGCTCGAAATCGACGTCCGAGCGAACGTACGAGACAAGTCAATTCCAACATAGAAGCTAACTGCTCCGTAGAGCATCGTTAGCAGTACGATCCAGCCGCTTTCGAACAGTTCGCCCTTCTGACGTAAGAGGGTCGCACCCACATAGAGGCCGCAAGTGGCCCCGACGGCTGCGAGCCCAATTCTCTCGAGAAGGTGGGCCGATTTGATCAGACTCGAACGAGCGATCCGAAAATTGCCGGCGTGTCTCGTCAGGGAAAATGCGCTGTAAATTTCGTTGCTTAACTTCATTGGGGGCTCCTTGGTAAGTAGCAGCCTACCGGCAGACCCCGAATAGGAGCTGCGTCAATCCGTTTCGCGATGCCCTTGATTCCAATTTCTGAAAGATCTGCGCTGAGTGACGGAACTGGCTTGCTCGGTGAGCAAGGCGAGAACCAATCCAAAGCTGCGAGCACGCGGCTTCGCAGGCACTGCATCTCACCCGTGTCTGTCAGTTAGCTCCGGGTGCGGCAATTTCTTGCAGCACTGATAGCTCGAAAAGAAAGTGGTGAAATATGAGACGGTTCACATGCCGCAGTTCCCCGTCGCTCGATCCAGTCACGATTTCAGGAGGACAGCCTGTATCGTGCGCACTCGGCAGCGCGGGAGCAGGAGCTGAAAGGTGGCCTCAGTCAGCAGGCCAAGCCGACCACTCCTCGCCCCAGACCTTGACGACGTGGCCGGGCGACACTTCGCGATATTGCCGCATCGGTGGCTGGTAGTCCGGCGGGCGCACCGGGCTTCTGATCTCGTCGTTGGAGGCTTCGCGCCGCGCGCGACGGCGGGAGGGATCGGGCACCGGCACCGCGGACATGAGCTTCTTCGTGTAGGGATGCTGCGGATCGCCGAACAATGCGGCGCGCGGGCCGATCTCGACGATCTCGCCGAGATACATCACGGCAACGCGATGGCTCATGCGCTCGACCACCGCGATGTCGTGGGAAATGAAGAGATAGGCGAGGCCCATGCTGGCCTGGAGGTCGAGCATCAGGTTCACGACCTGCGCCTTGACCGAGACGTCGAGCGCGGAGACGGCTTCGTCCGCGACGATCAGCTTCGGCCCGAGCGCCAGCGCACGCGCGATGCAGATGCGCTGGCGCTGGCCGCCGGAGAACTCGTGCGGGAAGCGCGCCGCCATGTCGGCGGTCAGGCCGACGCGCACGAGCAGGTCGGCGACTTTCTCCCGCGCCTGCGCCGCCGAGGCGAGCCCGTTGGCGAGCAAGGGCGCAGCGATCGCCGTTCCCACCGACATGCGCGGATTGAGGCTCGCGAACGGGTCCTGGAACACGATCTGCATCTGCTTGCGAAAATCGCGTAAAGCTCGGCCGTTCATGGCCAGCACGTTCTCGCCGTCGACCAGAACCGTCCCGCTGTCCGGCTCGAGCAGCCTCAGGATCGAGCGCCCCGTCGTCGACTTGCCGCAGCCGGATTCGCCGACCAGCGCCAGCGTCTCACCGGCGCGCAAGGTGAAGGAGAGGTTCTCGACCGCGTGGACGCGGCCCGAGACCTTGCCGAACAGGCCGGAGCGGATCGGAAAGCGCGTCGTGAGGTTTGAGACCTCGAGCAAAGGCCGCTCGGCGGGTGAAACCGTATCGGGCGTCTCGGCCGGCTCGTCCGATGTGCCGGTCACCTTGTCGACGATCGGAAAACGCATCGGCCGCGTCCGCCCGTCCATCGAACCGAGCCGTGGCACGGCCGCGAGCAGCGCGCGCGTATAGGGATGCGCAGGCGCGGCGAAGATGCGCGCGGTGGCGTCCGTCTCCACCGCCTGCCCGCCATACATCACCACGGTGCGGTCAGCGATCTCGGCGACTACGCCCATGTCATGGGTGATGAAGAGGATCGACATCCCCTCCTCCTGCTGCAGCTCCTTCAGCAGTTCGAGGATCTGGGCCTGGATGGTGACGTCGAGCGCGGTGGTCGGCTCGTCCGCAATCAGAAGCTTCGGCCTGCAGGCCAGCGCCATCGCGATCATCACGCGCTGGCGCATGCCGCCGGAGAAGCGATGCGGATGCTCGTGGAAGCGGGATTTCGCTCCGGGGATGCGGACGCGATCGAGCAGGCGGATGGTCTCCGCCTCGGCGGCTGCGCGCGACAGGCCGCGATGCTGGATCAGCGCTTCCGCAATCTGGAAGCCGATGGTGAGCACCGGATTGAGGCTCGTCATCGGCTCCTGGAAGATCATGGCGACGTCATTGCCGCGAATGCTGGTCATGCTCGCCTCAGGCAGCGCGAGCAGGTCGCGGCCGGCCAACATGATGCGGCCCTCGACGCGACCGATCTCCTGCGGAATCAGCCGCATGATCGAGAGCGCGGTGACGCTCTTGCCCGAGCCGGACTCGCCGACGATCGCGACGGTTTCCCGCGGCGCGATGTCGAAGGAGACGTTGCGGACAACGGGGATCCATTGCCGCTCGAGCATGAAGGAGGTGGTAAGGCCGGCGACCGACAGCACGGGAGACCGTGCGTTGGCGAAGGCTTGATCCGGTCTGGTCGCGCCGATGCTCATGCAAGGCCCTCACCGCTCGCCGGGGTGACGGTGCGCCCCCTCCCCCGCTTGCGGGGGAGGGTTGGGAAGAGGGTGTCTCGACAACGAAGGCTCCCCCAGAGGAGAGAGCCCTCACCCGGCGCTACGCGCCGACCTCTCCCGCGAGCGGGAGAGGTAAGAGGAGTTCGTGGCAGCACTGATGTCACCATCACCATTCCGCCCTCAGTACCCCCGCCTGCGATCGACCAGCCCCGGCAGCTCCTCGCCGCGACGATGACGGGCGATGACGTCGAGCACGAAATCGACGGCGGTGTCGGGCGTCGTCATGCTGGCATTGTGCGGCGTCAGCAGGATGCGCGGGTGGCTCCAGAACGGATGACCTGGCGGGAGCGGCTCGGGATCGGTGACGTCGAGCACCGCTCCGGACAACGCGCCGCTGTCGAGCGCCGCTAGGAAATCAGCCTCAACGAGATGCGGACCGCGGCCGACATTGACGAGCCCCGCCCCGCGCGGCAAGCGCGCGAACAGGTCTGCGTTCAGGATGCCGCGCGTCTCGTCGGTGAGAGGCAACAGGCAGATGAGAATGTCGGCCTGCGCAAGGAATTCGGGCAGCGCTTCTGCGCCCGCGTGACAGGTGACACCTTCGATCTCGCGCGGCGAACGATTCCAGCCCGATAGCGGAAAGCCGAACGCCTTGAGACGTTCGAGCACGGCCTGGCCGAGCTGGCCCAGTCCCATCACGCCGACACGCCGCCGCTTCGCCGGCGTGATCCGGATCTCGCGCCAGACCTGCTGCTTCTGCTGGTTGATGAAATCCAGGAGATCGCGATGCAGCGCGAGCACGGCCATGGTGACGTATTCGACCATGGTCTCGGCGATGCCGGGCTCCAGCATGCGGACCAGCGGAATATGCGCTGGAACTTTCGTGGTATCGAATTGATCGACGCCCGCGCCGACCGAGAAGACCAGTTCGAGATTGGGAAAGGTCATCGCAATGTCATCCGGCGGCACCCACGCCACCAGATGGCGGATTTCGGCGGGATTGCCGATGTCGGGCCAGAGCCGGAACGGCACGTCGGGCGCGCGCTCCGCGAAGAAGCGCGCCCATTCGGCACCGCGCACCATGTTGGCCTTGTAGAGAACCGTCATGCCGGCCTCAGAACGGGCTGACCGGCGCGAGCCTGCGGCCGTCGATCATGCGCTTGTGGCTGTAGGCGGCGGGATCAACCAGCGGCGTTGCGCCGGTGACGATGTCGGCGGCGAGCTTGCCGGCCGCAGGGCCGATGCCGAAACCGTGGCCCGACAAGCCGGTGGCGAGGAAGAAGCCCGGCAGCGCATCGACCGCCGAGATCACGGGGATCGTATCCGGCGTGCAGTCGATCGTGCCGCCCCAGGCTTCCGCGATCTCGATGTCCTTCAACTCGGGATTCGACTTGATCAGCGCTGACAGCGCCGAATTGACCAGCGACATGTCGGGTGCGGGATCGCGCACGCGCTCAGCCTCGAACGGCGACGGCTTGTCGAAGCTCCAGTTCGTGCCGCGCATGAGCTGGTCGAAGAACGACTTGCCGAACGACAGCTTCAGGCCGTTCTTGCGATGCTGATAGGTCGGCCAGAAGGTCCAGGCGTAACGCAACAGGTCCGGCGACAGCTCGACCGTGCCGCGGTTACGCAGCGCCAGCGTGAAGCCGCCGTCGAGGCGGCGACGGATGCAGTAGAAATCGGTGCCGAGTGCGCCCGACGTGATCTCCGGCCCCGGCGTGGTCCGGCACGCGGTGGCGTTGACGAGACCGATCGGCAGCTCGATGCCATGGCGGCGGCAGAACAGCGACGACCACGCACCGCCCGCCAGCAGAACGGATTGGGTGCGGATGGTACCCTTCTCGGTGACGACGGCGCTGACGCGCCCGCCTGTCGTCTCCAGCCCACGCGCGGCGCAGCCCTGATGGATGGTGACGCCGTGTTTTCGCGCGGCGGTGGCGAGCGCGGGGACGGCCATCGACGGCTCTGCGCGGCCGTCGCTCGGCGTATGCAGGCCGCCGACCCATGCGTCGGTATTATCAGGCATGCGCTCGGCAACCTCGGCCGGCGTCAGAACAGTGGAGTGAACCTGCATCTCGCGCGCGACCGCGGCCCAGCGTTCCCAGCTTGCGAGCTCGTCCTTGCTCTTGGTCAGGAACAGGACGCCGGTGCGGCGGAAGCCGGCATCGACGCCGGCATCGTTCTGCATGTCCTCCCACAGAAGCAGCGCCTCGCGCGCGAGCGGGATTTCCTCGCGGGCGCGGCCCTGCTGCCGGCACCAGCCCCAATTGCGGCTCGACTGCTCGCCGCCGACATGGCCCTTCTCGACCAGTGCGACGGAAAGGCCCTTCTTCGCCAGATGATAGGCAGAGGAGACGCCGATGACGCCGCCGCCGATGACGACGACGTCTACCTGCGCCGGTAGGCGTTCATCGCTGTTGATACGGTTGAGCGGCGGGGACATGGGACACTCCTGGACTTCAGTTCGAACGAGACCTGGCTCGTCATGGGATGTTCATTCGCGGGTCGAGCGCATCGCGCAGGCCGTCGCCGAGGAAGTTGAAGCTGGTGACAGCCAGCGTGATGGCGAGGCCCGGCGCGATCGCAAGCCACGGCGCGCTGGTGAGATAGATCTGCGCGTTGTTGAGCATGTTGCCCCAGCTCGCCGCCGGCGGCTGGATGCCGTAGCCGAGATAGCTGACATAGGATTCGAGCAGGATCGCTTTGGCAACGTTCAGCGTCGCCGCGACCACGATCGGCGCGATCGCGTTGGGCACGAGCTCGCGGAACATGATCCGCAGGTTCGACGAGCCGAAGGCGAGCGCGGCGACTGCGAACTCGCGTTCCCGCAGCGACCGCACCTGGGCCTCGACGACGCGAGCGACGGCCATCCAGGCCGTCGCCGCGATCAGCACGGTGGTTGTGACGAGGCCGGGCTCGGTGAGCGCGGCCAGCGCCAGCAGGAGGAAGATGGTCGGAAAGCACAGCACGGCATCGACAAGCCGCATCAGGACCGCACCGACCACGCCGCCATAGAAGCCGGCGAAAGCGCCGACGGCAATTCCGACCGCCATCGCGATCACCATCGCGACGATGCCGATCGAGAGCGAGACGCGACCGCCCATCATCAGTCGCGCCAGCACGTCGCGGCCGAGCTCGTCGGTGCCGAGGATATGCGCGCCGGACAGCGGCGGCGCGAACCGCTTCATGATGTCGATATAGGTGTCGTCGAACGGCAGCAGATAAGGACCGAACGCCGAACCGAGGACGAGAACGAGGATGATCACCGCGCCCGCGAGGGCGAGCCGGTGGCGACGAAAACGACGCCACGCGGCCTGGCCGGGCGCGAGCTGAACGGTGGAGAGGGTCGCAGCCGTCATCGCTAGCCCACCCGGATGCGCGGATCGACGACGGCATAGAGGATGTCGGCGAGCAGGGAGCCGATCAGCACCATGGTCGCCGAGAACATCAGGATGCCCATCACCACGGGATAATCGCGATAGCCGATGGAATCGAGGAACAGCCGGCCCATGCCGGGCCAGGTGAACACGGTCTCGGCGACCAGTGCGCCGCCGAGCAGCGTCGGAAACTGCAGGCCCGCCACCGTGATCATCGGCAGCAGCGCGTTGCGAAGCGCGTGCACCGTGAGAATGCGCCATTCCGGCATGCCCTTGGCGCGCGCGGTGCGGATGTAGTCCTGGTTGATCACCTCGAGCATGGAGGAGCGCATGAAGCGGCCCCACATCGCGGTTTCGACCAGCGCCAGCACCATGGCCGGCGCGATCAGATGATGCAGCAGATCGAGGAAGGAGCCGTCGCCGATGGTCTGCCTGTTGCCGGCCGGCAGCCAGCCGAGCTTCACCGAGAAGACATAGATGGTGACGAGGCCGAACCAGAAGGTCGGGATCGACAGCGCGATCATGGCTCCGACGGTGGCCAGCGTGTCGAACAGCGAATAGCGGCGCAGCGCGCCGAGCACGCCGATCCAGCAGCCGAGCAGCACCGCGATGACCGTCGCCGTTGCCATCAGCTCCAGCGTGGCGCCGAGATGCGAGGAAATCACCGATAGCACCGCCTCGCCGTCGCGATAGGAGCGCCCCCAGTCGCCCCGTACCATGCGGCCGAACCAGTCGAGATATTGGATCGGCAGCGGGCGATCGAGCCCGAGCTGCCTGGTGACGCGGTCGAGATCCTCCTGCGTCATCTGTCCGGACACGGCGAACTGCGATAGCGGACCGCCGGGCGCCAGATGCAGGATGGCAAAGCCGATCGCCGAGACGATCACCAGCAGCATGATCGCCTGCGCCAGGCGGTTGACGACGTAACGGGCCATCTCAGGCGATCCGGCGTATTGGACGCATCACGCCCAATACCATTCGCGCATGTTCCAGCTGTTGATCGACATGTTGATGTTGGGACGGAAGCCTTGCAGCCCCTCCTTGATGCCCTCGGCGATGAAGCCCTGGAACAGCGGCAGGATGGCGAGGTCGTTGCGGATCAGCTTTTGCAGCTCGCCATAGGTGGCCTTGCGCTGCGCCAGGTCGAATTGCTTGGCGCCTTGAGACAACAGCCGGTCGGCCTCCGCGCTCTGATATTGATACGTGTTGTAGCCGCGGCCGCCCTTGGCGGGAATGGCGCCGGAGCCGAAGCGCGGCGTCACGTCGGGGTCGCTGCCCAGCATGAAGTTCACGCCGACGATCACCGAATTGAACTTCGATTGCTGCCAGAAGTCGCCCCAGATCACAGCCGCCGGCATGTTGTTGACGCGCATCGCCGCGCCAATGGCCCGCCAGTCCTGGATCAGGAGCTGCTGGCATTGTTCGCGCACGGCACTGCCCGCCGTCGTCGAGTTGGCGAACTCGAGCTTGACGCCGCCCTTCTCGCGAATGCCGCTGGAGCCGCGAACCCAGCCCGCGGCATCGAGCAGCGCGTTGGCCTTGGCAGGATCGTATTTGTGCTGCGGCAGCCCCTGCTGGAACGACCAGGCCTGCTGCGGCACGAAGCTCTCGGTCTGCGTCGGCAGACCGTAATAGAGCGCGTCGATGATCGCCTGCTTGTTGATGCCGAGATAGAGCGCCTCGCGCACGGCACGATCGGTGAATGGGCCAAAATCCAGGTTCGGCGCGATATGCTCTACCGAGGACGTCGAAGAGACGAAGATCTTGCGGCCCTTCAGCGTCTTCGCCTCCTGCACGAAGTTCGGCAGGATGCCTTGCAGGCCCGTGTAGTCGACCTGACCGGTGCGGAACTGGGTATAGAGCACGGTGAGATCAGGGATGTATTTGAAGACCACGCGTTCGACGTACGGCCCCTTGCCATGATAACCGGTGTGGGCGTTCAACTGGATATGGTCGCCGGGCACGCGCTCGCCCCAGCGAAACGGGCCGGTCCCGACAGGCGCATTGTGGAACGGTGAGGCGTTTGGATCGGACACCTTCTCCAGGATGTGCTTGGGCACAATGAACGTGAACGACGCCAGGATCGACATATAGGGCGAATAGGGCGCTTCCATCCGCCAATGGATCTCGTCGGGCGCCACGACGGTGATGTCCTTGACGAGGCTATGGCCGACCCGGCTGCGCGCGCGGAAACCGGGATTGTTGATCAGCTCGAGCGAGAACTTCACGTCCTCGGCCGTGAACGGCGTGCCGTCGTGCCACTTCACGTCGCTGCGCAGCTTGATCTTCCAGGTCAGGCCGTCGGCCGAGAGGCCACCATTCTCGATGGTCGGGACTTCGCGGGCGAGGTCTGGGACGAACTTGCCGTCGGGTTCGATGAACCAGAGCGGCGAGAACACCTGCCACCAGATGCCCTGGTCGACCTCGATGCCCGGCATCAGCGGATGGAAGACGGTCGGCTCCTGCGACAGCGCCGCGATCACCTGGCCCCGCGGCTTGTCCGGCGGATTTGTGGGACGTTCGGTCTGCGCGAATGCGTTTCCTGAAAGCGTCCATCCCGCCGCGGCTCCCGCGCCGAGCTGGAAGAATTGACGGCGATTCGGAATGCCGAGATGCAGTGCCCCAACGCCGAGCTTGCCGGTGTCGCCTGCCATGACCACTCTCCGTTGTCGCACGCGGCACCGTCTCCCGCGCCCCCGAGACCCCGGCAAAAGGGACAGGAGTGGGCTTTAGTGCTTCTAAATTATTGTGCCAAAATTTCATCACGACTAAATACAGCTGTCAATCGCATTGCTAGTATGCGCAACCTTTTCAGTCCTACTAAAGCCACGAGACCGATGCGGTCCGAGGTTGAGATGATGCATGGGAGGGCGACATGGATGGTCGCAGCGGTCCGAACGGCACGAAAGACGCTCCGGCGATCGAAGCTGACGATGCGGTCGACCAGCGTCTGGGTGAGACCGTGCGGCTGCTGCGGCAGCGCGCCGGCCTCTCGATCCAGGACGTCGCCAACAAGACCGGCCTCTCCACCGGCATGATCAGCCAGCTCGAACGCGCGCGCGCCATGCCGTCGATCCGCACGCTGCGCCTGCTCAGCATCGCGCTCGACGTTCCCATCTCCTATTTCTTCGAGAGCAGCGATCCCGCCGACGTGCCGCGCTACATCGTACGCAAGACCAACCGGCGGCTGCTGCGCCTCACCGCCAGCGGTGTCGTGAAGGAAGCACTGACCCCGGAAGGCAAAGGCCAGCTCGAACTCTACGAGCTCACGCTCAATCCCGGCGCCTCCTCCGGCACCGACTTCCTGCAGCACACCGGCGAGAAGGCCGGCTACATCCTCTCGGGCAGCCTGCGGCTCTGGCTCGACAACCAGGCTCATCTGCTGGAGGCCGGCGATAGCTTTCGTTTTCCGAGCATCGTGCCGCACATGTTCGACAACCCAACCCAGCAGGTGGCGCGCGTGATCTGGGTGACGACGCTGCGCGAGACCGATCCGCCGGCGGGTTGAGGCGCCCCGTCCACTCCTGGTGACACGGACCGCCGCGCGAGCCTAACTTCATCCCGCCTCAGCTCATCCTTCGCCGCAGCGTTGCCGACGGTGTCTCGCCGAATTTTTCGCGGTAGGCGCCGGCCATGCGGCCGAGATGGGTGAAGCCGAGATCGAAGGCGAGGTCGGTGATGGAGATACCGGCGGAAGCCTGCGCGAGCCGGGCGTGGAGGCCGGCGAGCCGCATGTCGAGCAGCATCTGTGAAATGGACACGCCGAAGTGACGGCGGAAGCCGAGCTGGAGCGCGCGGATGCCGATGCCGGACACGCAGGCGAGCTCCTCGAGATCGAGCGGCTCGCCGGCATTGTCCGCCAGATGATCGCGCGCGGCGCGGAGCGCACGCGGCAGGCGCTCGGCCTGCCCCGAGAACCTCCGGATCGCATCCGACAGGCCATGCCGCTGCCCGTTGAGGAGATGATCGAGCAGCAGCTCGCGCCAATCGGCCATCGCGGCCGGCGAAAGCCTTTCCGATGGCCCGAGACGCTCGGCAAGCGTCATCAGCCCGGCGAGGCTGCTCTGCAAGGCCCGCCCGGACGGCGCCTCCAGGTCGATCGCGGGATCGAACTCGACCACCCCGGTCGCCCTGCCCGACAGCGCCGCAGCGCGCTGCTCGACCAGGCGGCGGTCGAGCAGCAGGATCGCTTGCGCGCAGTCGGCCCAGATCATCCGGGTCGGGACGGTCGGCGACAGCAGCGAGGCTGCCCGGGCCGGCGCGACGTCGAGCTCGCTGAGGCCGGCACGAATGCGGGCGGAGCCCGCAAGCGGGACCTGCACCAGGAAGAAGCGCTCCAGACAGCCGGGATCGATGCCGACCGATCCGCCATAGGCGACGTAGTTGATGGAGAAGCCGTCGAAATCAGCGCAATTGTGCCGGGCGGAGAAGCCGTCCGCCCGCGCCTGCGCCGGCTTGAGATCGTGCGGACAAAAGATGCGCCCGATCTGCTCGGCCGCTTCGTCGACGTCATCCGTGGTGACGCGGGCGAAGGCCGCAAGCCGCTCGGCTGCGGGCGTTATCGCGTTCGTTTCCAGCACGGCTGCGGACATCGTCGACCACGCTTCGCGTCACGGAATTGCTTTAAGCCTATAATAGTTCACCAGACCCGAAAAGGGGTGCGCCATGAAATCGCCCGTGCTGCATGGCAACAGCCGTATCCGGATTCGTTTAGCGGATAGACAAGCGGCCCCTGGCTGGTCGACGCTCCGTCCCCGCCGGTATCCATGAGGAGGTGAGCATGACTGCACTCGAAAAGGGCATTACTGCAAACGGCACGGGCTATGGCGGGAAGAGCTGGAATATCCTGGGCCAGGTCTATTTCCCCAAGGCTGTCACCGACTCCACCTTCGCGTTCGAGACCAACAGCGATCCCGGCCAGTTCGTGCCGGTGCACATCCATCCGACCCAGGACGAGTTCATCCTGGTGCAGGAAGGCACGCTCGACCTCAAGCTGGACGGTCAATGGGTCAAGGCCCATGCCGGCGACCTCGTCCGCATGCCGCGCGGCATCCCCCACGGCTATTTCAACAAGTCCGACAAGCCGTGCCGCGCGCTGTTCTGGGTCTCGCCGATGCAGAAGCTGGAGGCGCTGTTCAACCAGCTGCACAATCTGACCGACCCTGCCGAGGTCGTGCGCATCTCGGCGCTGCACGAGGTCGACTTCCTGCCGCCCGAGGCCAACGACTAGAGCGCGATCATCGCGCTTTAGGTTGTTGTTTGAGCATGATCTTTCCGGAAAACCGCTACACACTTTTCCGGATCATGCTCGAGGCGACCCGCCTCCTCGTCCACCTTCATCTGCTTGCAGCTCGGCCGGCCGCGCTTTTGCGGCCGAACGTGGCCGCTTGCGCGAAAACACACTGATTGCGAGCCATCCCATGGTCAACCCCAAGCAAGTCTGCGTGATCGGCGCCGGCGTCTCCGGACTTGCCGCCGCAAAAGCGTTCTCCACCCGCGGCCACCGCGTCACCATCGTCGAGCGCAGCGCCGATCTCGGCGGCGTCTGGGAGCTGGCGCGCTCCTACCCGGACGTGCAGACGCAGAGCCCGAAGGAGCTCTACCGCTACACCGATCGGGCCATGCCGGACGCCTATCCGGAATGGCCGACCGGACCGCAGGTCCATGCCTACCTCGCCGACTACGCCAAGAGTTTTGGCCTCGACCGCATGCTGCGCCTGAACACGGAGATCACCGGCATGGCGCGCCGCGCCGACGGCAAGCCGGGCTGGACGCTTACCCTGAAGGACAAGGACGGCACGACCACGAGCGAGGATTTCGATTTCGTCGCGGTCTGCACCGGACAGTTCAACGAGCCACGTGAGCTGCATTGTCCCGGCGAGGACGCATTCCTGGCACAGGGCGGCCAGATCCTGCATTCGTCGAAATACGGGGATCAGACGCTGGCGAAAGGACGCCGCGTCGTCGTGCTCGGCGGCTCGAAGTCCGCGACCGACATCGCGGTGAACGCGGTGAAATCGGGCGCGCGCGAGGTGACGATCGTGATGCGCCAGCCGGTGTGGCGCATTCCCTATTTCATCGGCGGCCTCGTCAACTTCAAGCGCATCCTCTACATCCGCGCGCAGGAGGAGATGTTTCCGGGTTGGGGCGCGAGCGCGATGGCGCGGTTCGCGCACCGCATCGCCGCGCCGCTGGTCTGGGCGAACTGGCGCGGGCTGGAGAGCCTCTTGAAGGCGCAGCTCAAGCTGAAGCAATGCAAGATGGTGCCGAAGGAGCGGATCGAGGACGGCGTCAACTGCTCGGTACCGATCGCAACGCCGGGCTTCTACCCGATGGTCGCCGACGGCCGCATCAAGGCGGTGTTCGGCACGTTCGACCATTATGAAGGCGACAGCATCGTGATGAGCGGCGGCGAGCGCGTGGGTGCCGACGTCGCGGTGCTTGCGATCGGCTACAAGCTCGGCGTGCCGTTCCTTCCCGAAGCTTACAAGCAGAAGCTGGTCGATGCCGACGGGCAGTACCGACTCTATCGACTGATCACCAATCCCGATCTGCCGGAGCTCGGTTTCGTCGGCTTCAACTCGTCGTTCTGCACCGTGCTCTGCGCCGACCTCGCCGCCAACTGGCTGGTGCGCTATGCCGACGGTCAGCTCGCCAACCAGCCGACGGCGCAAGCGATGCGCGACAACATCGAGATGATGCTGCACTTCAAGCGCGTCGAGCGGCCGGCCGCGGGCGTCTATGGCGGCCTGTGCGTCGCGCCCTATCACTACCGTCATTTCGACGAGCTGATGGCCGACATCGGCGCGAAGCCCCAGAAGCGCGGCGGGCTCGCGGGCCGCTTCCTGCCGCCGGACGCCGATGAATATGCCAAGTTCCTGGCTTCCGCGCCGGAGTACGCGGTGACGGCGTGATGGCTGGCGGGTTGGCGCCGGCCCGAACTCGCGGCTCGCCAGTCCAGCCCGTATTGCCTACGATTCCGGTTGCCGAATCGGCCGGCCCGGGAGCCCGCGATGGAACCAAGACGTCACGCCGCCGCGATTGTCGCCGCGCTTGCCCTGCTTCTCGCGGCGCCTGCCATGGGACAAGGCGCGCTCACGGCCGGGCAATCGGAGGCACTTGCCGCCTATGATCGCGCGCTCGCCGATTTCAAATCCATCCTCGCCGAGCGACGGCGCCAGATCGAAGCGAAGCAGCCGCTGCCGAACCTGCCGGGACAGGCGCTCTACCTCGCGCGCGTCGCCGTCATCAGCAGCTACAAGGACCTGACCGACGCGATGCCGTCGCGGATCGGCCGGCCCAACAAGTTCGAGATTCCACCCGCCTATTTCGATGCCGACATCGAGCCGCTGGTCGACGAGTATGGAAAGCTGTTCGACATCATGGAGGCACCGCCTGCCAGCGCGCAGGACTCGCCAACGCCGTTCAAGGACGTGGTCGATCTCGCCGTTGCGATCGCGCGCGCCAAGGGGCTGGCGCCTGAGCATGCCGAGACTGCGGGGCGCATCAGCCTCGGGCTGTTCTTTGCGGAAACCAATGGCAAGCAGAACGTCCGCAACGCGCGCTCCAACACCTATATGGGCAGCTTCCAGACCGGGCCGTCCGAAGACCGCAACGCTCACCGGAAATGGGAGGCCATCAAGGGCGAGATCGCCGCGATCGATCCGGGGCTGAGTGCGCGCGACGACAGGGAAGAGGTCCGGGCCCGCGGCACCGATCACCGCTTCAACCACTGGACCAACGTGCGCAACGGCCTGATGAACGCGCACGCCGACCTGTTCCGGGAGATCCCTGGAATCGTGAAGACGCTGCCTGACCCGATCGACCAGATGAAGCTGTTCGAGCTGATCCAGATCGTGCCGACCCCGACCAGGTCCGCGCTCAAATCGGGCGATCTCCTGAACTACAGGGTCTCCAGCCCCACGATCATGAAGCACCTGCGCAACAACAGCATCTTTGCCTTCGGACAGGCCGACCGGGCGCGCAGCTCGGCAAGCTACCGCGAGATCCTCGCTGCCATGTGGTTGTTCAACCGGAAGTTCGAGCGCGCGATGGCGAAATATGCGGAGATCAGGCCGCGCTGATGGATCGGTTGCAACCGCCACCTGACGTTGTAGTCTCGCGATCTCATTGGCCACACGGGACCCCGGTTCATGCGCGTTCTCATTCTCGGCGGCAGCCAGTTTCTGGGGCGCGCGATCGCAAGCCATGCTTGCGCGACCGGCCATGACGTGACCTGCGCTGCCCGCGGCCTTGCGGGGCCGATTGCCGCGGGCGCGCGCTTCGTGCGAATCGACCGCGACGTCGCCGACGGTCTTGCGCCGCTTGCGGGCGAGACATTCGACGCCGTGGTCGATGTCTCGCGTCATCCCGGCCAGGTCAGCCGAGCGGTCGCCGCGCTGAAGCGGCCGGGCGTGCATTGGACCTTCGTGTCGACGATCAGTGTGTATGCGGACAACCGCGTGCCGGGGCAACGCGCCGACACCGCGCCGCTGCGCGAGCCCAGTTCAGCGGAGATCGAGCACAGCACCGACGCGATCTACGGCGCCGCCAAGGTCGCCTGCGAACAAGCGGTCGGCAACGACGCCTTCATCTGCCGGGCCGGCCTCATCGCCGGGCCGGAAGACCCGACCGGGCGGTTCGCCTACTGGCCGGCGCGGCTGGCGCGCGGCGGCGAGGTACTGGCGCCGGGATCGCCTGAAGATGCGGTCCAGTTCATCGACGTGCGCGACCTCGCGCAATGGATCGTGCATGCGGCAGAGATTCGCCTCACCGGAATCTATGATGGGATCGGGCCAATTCGCACGCGCGGCGAATTCCTGGCCGAGTGCGCATCCGCGCTGAACGCATCATGCACCTTCACCTGGGTCGAGCGCGCCTTCCTCGAAACGCATGACGTGCGGCGCTGGGCGGGTCCGCGATCATTGCCGATGTGGCTGCCCCTGCCCGACTTCGCCGGATTCCTGACACGCGACACCTCGCCGGCACGCGCGGCCGGACTGATCTCGCGACCGGTCGCGGTCACCGCTCTCGACACGCTTCAATGGCTCAACGCCAGCAACGGTCCGGTCATCGGGCTTGCCGCCGATGAGGAGCGGGACGTGCTTGCGGCCTGGCATGCGCAAGGGGCGGCTGCGACCCGGATCTAGCCCCATCACGCCGATGGACCATGCCATCCCGATGGATGAGTCAGGCCCACTGTTGTCGTGGGCCTTGCGCGGCGTGCCGCTGGTTGTGGTCGATCGTGCACCCAGTGCGAAGCGGTCTGTGACGACAAATCTGCCAAAGGCCACACTGCACCTTGCGCTGCAAGGCCGGGGACTGCCATGGCTATGGTGTTCCACGGCCAGTCATTTGTTGCTAGCCTGCCGCACCGACAGACACTCATCGGGGACCACCGAATGACCTCAGCGAATCCCGCATCTCCCGCACGGCGCAATGGAGTGCGGCGACATATCGGGCGGGGACTGGCCATCGCGGCATCCATGGCCGTGCTCGTCGGCTGCGAGGACAAGAACACGTTCGTGGCTCCGCCGCCGCCCAAGGTGGACGTCGCGACGCCGGTGCAGCGTCCGGTGACGCGCTACATCGAGGCCACCGGCAACACCGCTCCGATCAAGAGCGTCGACCTGGTCGCACGCGTGCAGGGCTTTCTGCAAACGATCGATTATCAGGACGGCACTTTCGTGAAGCAAGGCACCCAGCTGTTCACGATCGAGCCTGAGACCTACAAGCTCAAGCTCGAGCAGGCGCAGGCGGCCGAGGCCGGGGCGCAGGCCTCGCTGCGGCAGGCGGAAGCCGATTACAAGCGGCAGGCCGAGCTGGTGCAGCGCCAGGCGGTCTCCCAGGCCACACTCGACACCTCGACCTCGAACCGCGACAACGCCCAGGCCAATCTCCAGCAGGCCCAGGCCAACACCAAGCTCGCCGAAGTCAATTACGGCTATACCAAGGTGACAGCGCCATTCGACGGTATCGTCAGCGCCCATATGGTCTCGATCGGCGAACTCGTCGGCGTCTCCTCGCCGACCCAGCTCGCCACCATCGTGGCGATGGACCCGATCTATGTGAACTTCACCGTCAATGAACAGGACGTGCTGCGCATTCGCGCCGAAGCGGCACGCCGCGGGATGACCGCCGCCAACCTCAAGCAGTTTCCGATCCAGATCGGCCTCCAGACCGAAACCGGCTATCCGCACGAAGGTCATCTCGACTACGTTGCGCCAACCCTGAACCAGTCGACGGGCACGCTGGCGGTCCGCGGCCTCGTTCCCAACGACAAGCGGGTGCTGCTGCCCGGCTATTTCGTCCGGGTCCGCGTGCCCTTCGACCAGGAGAAGAACGCCCTGCTCGTTCCCGACACCGCGCTCGGCAGCGACCAGGGCGGTCGCTATCTGCTGGTGGTCAACGGCGACAACATCGTCGAGCAGCGCATGGTGCAGATCGGCTCCGTCGACAACGGCCTGCGCGTGATCGAGAGCGGCCTGAAGCCGGACGACCGCGTGGTGATCGCGGGGCTGCTGCGCGTCATCCCGGGCCAGAAGATCGACCCGCAAGCGACGAAGATCGACCAGTCTCAGGCCTCGGCCAAGTGAGGGGCTGCCAGCCATGATCTCGAAATTCTTCATCGAGCGGCCGGTCCTCTCGAACGTCATCGCGCTTCTGATGATCCTGATCGGCGGCGTCTCGCTGTTCAACCTCGCCATCGCGCAATATCCCGACGTGGTGCCGCCGACGGTGCAGGTCACCACGCGCTATCCCGGCGCCAGCGCCAAGACCGTGATCGACACCGTCGCGCTGCCGATCGAGCAGCAGGTCAACGGCGTCGAGGACATGCTGTACATGCAGTCCTACAGCGGATCCGACGGCACCTACACGCTGACCGTGACCTTCAAGATCGGCACCGACCTCAACTTCGCGCAGGTGCTGGTGCAGAACCGCGTCTCCAGCGCGCTGTCGCAACTGCCGCAGGCGGTGCAGAACCAGGGCGTCACCGTGCAGAAGCGGTCGACCTCGATCCTGCTGTTCGTGACGCTGACCTCGCCGGATGCGAAGTACGACAGCCTGTACCTGAGCAACTACGCCACCATCAACATTCGCGACGAGCTCTCCCGCCTGCCCGGCGTCGGCAACGTCACGGTGTTCGGCGCCGGCCAGTATTCGATGCGGATCTGGCTCGATCCCAACAAGCTGCAAGTCCGTGGTCTCGTGCCGCAGGACGTGATCCAGGCGATCCAGCAGCAGAGCCAGCAGGTCTCGGCCGGCCAGATCGGCGCGCCGCCGACACCGCCGGGACAGGCGTTCCAGTACACGCTCAACGTCAACGGACGGCTCGACGACGTCGGCCAGTTCGAGAACATCATCGTCAAGTCAGGCACCAACGGCGACGTCACGCGGGTGCGCGACGTCGGCTGGGTCGAGCTCGGCGCGCAGACCTACAGCCAGATCTTCTCGCTCAACAAGCAGCCGGCGGTCGGCATCGGCGTCTTCCAGTCGCCCGGCGCCAATGCGCTCCAGGTCGAGCAGGCCGTCGAGAAGAAGATGGCCGAGCTCGCCAAGCGCTTTCCGGAAGGCATCAAGTACGACACGCCGTTCGACACCACCAAGTTCGTGGAGGCCTCGGTGCACGAGGTCTACATGACCCTGATCGAGGCCGGCCTGCTCGTGCTGGTCGTGATCCTCGTGTTCCTGCAGGACTGGCGCGCGATGCTGGTGCCGGCGACCACCGTACCGGTCACCATCATCGGCGCCTTCGCCGCGATGGCGGCGCTCGGCTTCACCGTCAACATGTCGACGCTGTTCGCGATCGTGCTCGCGATCGGCATCGTCGTCGACGACGCCATTGTCGTGGTCGAAGGCGCCGCGCACAACATCGAGCAGGGCATGAACGGCCACGATGCCGCGATCAAGGCGATGGACCAGCTGTTCGCGCCGATCGTCGGCATCACCCTGGTGCTGATCTCGGTGTTCCTGCCGGCCTCGTTCCTCGCAGGACTTACCGGGCGCATCTATTCGCAGTTCGCGCTGGTGATCGCCGCGACCGCGCTGTTGTCTGCCATCAACGCGGCGACGCTGAAGCCGACGCAATGCGCGCTCTGGCTGCGGCCGCCAGTGCCGCCGGAGCAGCGCAATTTCTTCTATCGCGGTTTCAATGCGGTCTATGCCCGTGTCGAGCGCGGCTATACAAGGCTGATCACGTTCCTCGTCAGGCATGCCACCATCTCGGTCGCGGTCGCGCTGCTGATCATCGGAGCCAGCGTCTACGGCCTGTCGCGGGTGCCGACCGGCTTCCTGCCGATCGAGGACCAGGGCTATCTAATCGCCGCCGTGCAGCTGCCCGACGGCGCCGCGCTGGAGCGGACCCAGAAGGTGCTCGACAGAGCGAGCGAGCTGATCAAGGACACCGCTGGAGTCCAGCAGGTCATCACCATCGCAGGCATCTCGGCGCTCGACAACAGCGCCAGCCTCGCCAATGCCGGCGTCGCCTACATCATCCTGAAGGACTGGGAGGCCCGCAAGGGGCCCGGCGAGGATCTGCGCTCGCTGGTCTTTGGCCTCAACGACAAGCTCGCGACCATCATGGAAGCGCGCACCATCGTGCTGCCGCCGCCGCCGATCCAGGGTATCGGCAACGCCGCGGGATTCTCGATGCAGGTCGAGCTGCGCGACGGCAACAGCGATTTCGCCAAGCTGCAGGCGATCACCACTGCGATGGTCAGCAACGGCCAGAGCCAGAGCGCGCTGCAGCGCGTGCAGTCCTCGTTCCGCTCGTCGGTGCCGCAATTCAACGTCGAGATCGACCGCGTCAAGACCCAGACCCTGCACGTCACGACGGACCAGGTGTTCTCGGCGCTGTCGACCTATCTCGGTTCGTCCTACGTCAACCAGTTCAACAAGTTCGGCCGCGTGTTCCAGGTCTACACCCAGGCCGATCCGGCGTTCCGCGTCACCGAGCGCGACATTGCCAACATGCAGGTGCGCAACTCGAACGGCGACATGATCCCGATCGGCACCGTCGCCACGATCACGCCGGCCACCGGCCCGTCGCTGATCAGCCTCTACAACCTCTATCCGTCCTCGACCGTGATCGGCCTGCCGGCGCAGGGCTACTCCTCCGGCCAATCCTTGAAGCTGATGGAGGAGATCGCGGACAAGACGCTGCCGCCCGGCACCGGCTATGAATGGACGGCGATGTCCTATCAGGAGAAGGCGGTCTCGAACCAGATCTACTGGGTGTTCGGCCTCGCCATGCTGCTGGTCTATTTCGTGCTCGCCGGCCAGTATGAGAGCTGGTATGCGCCGATCTCGGTGATCCTCGCGGTGCCGCTGTCGCTGCTCGGGCCGATGCTGATCCTCTCCGGGCTCAAGATCGACAACAATCTCTATTGCCAGATCGGCCTGATCCTGCTGATCGCGCTCTCGGCCAAGAATGCCATCCTGATCGTCGAGGTCGGGCTCGAGCTGCACGGCCGCGAGGGCAAGCCGATCATGGAGTCCGCCATCGAAGCCGCGCGCGCCCGCTTCCGCCCGATCCTAATGACCTCCTTCGCCTTCATCCTCGGTGTGGTGCCGCTGGTGCTCGCCACCGGCGCCGGCGCCAGCGCGCGCAAGTCGATCGGCATCACCGTGTTCTCGGGCATGCTGGCCTCGACCTGCCTCGCGGTGCTGTTCGTGCCCGCCTTCTTCGTGGTGGTGCAGCGCTTCGAGAACTGGCGGGCCTCGAAGAAGGCGCCGAAGGCGCACCCGGTGGCGGAGGTGAAGTCCTAACTTCCTTTCGTCCGCTCAAAACAAGAAGTGCGAAAACAACCCCGTGCACAGTAGGGATGGGGTTGAAAAGGCTCGATAATATTTCGGGCTTGTCGAAAACGGTTGCTCCGTCGGGCAAAACACTGGCAGAATGGCATCGTAGCGGCATGGCGAGGGTGCCTCCTCATCCTCCGTCATTGCGAGCGCAGCGAAGCAATCCAGTATCCCTCCGCGGAAAGATTCTGGATTGCTTCGTCGCAAGGGCTCCTCGCAATGACGGTGGAGAGAGTTCGGCTCACACCGTCTGCGGCGTCCTGATCTCGCGCGGCAGGATCAGCGCGGCAGCGATCGCGAGCAGGCAGAGCGCGGCGAAGGCGTGCAGCATGGTGACGAAGCCGCCCTGCTCGTAGAGCCAGGCGACCAGGCCGACGGAGGCGCCGGCCGCGGTGAAGCCGACGAAATAGCGCACCGCATAGGCGCGCGAGCGCCACTCCTCGGTGGTGTACTTGCCGACCATGGCGTCGTTCACCGTGACCTGTCCGAACGCGCCCATGACGATGCCGATCGAGACCAGGATCAGCGGCAGATTGTTCAGGCTGGCGGCGAGATACAGGAACGGCGCCAACATGAAGGACAGCGGCAGCGCCACCGTCTTCAGCGAATAGCGGTCGAGCAGCCGGCCGATCGTGTACTGGGTCATCGCGCCGAACACGTAGACGCAGGCGGCGATGATTCCGAGCAGCGCCGGGCTGCTGGTCAGGTCCGCGAGCCGCTCGGCGAACAGTTTCGGCAGCGCGACGGTGACGGCGTTGAAGGTCGTGGAGATCGCGATCACGACAATCAGCAGCGCCAGGATCACACGCCACATGTCCTGCTTGGCCACCCGCGCCTGGGCCGCCGCCTGCTTCGAGCCCTTGCGGTCCTCGTGCACGACGCTCATCGCGAAGCCGATGCCGATCAGGATGGTGACCACGCCGGGAACGATGAAGGCAAAGCGCCAGCCGAAATATTGGCCGATCACGCCGGTGACGAGGGCCGAGGAGGCGACGCCGAGATTGCCCCAGACGCCGTTGATGCCCATCTCGCGGCCGAGCCGGTCGGCATAGGACACGATCATGGCGGTGCCGACGGGGTGGTAGATCGAGGCGAAAATGCCGATCGCGAGCAGCGCCGCGCCGAGCTGCGCCGGGGTCTGCACGAAGCCGACAGCGATCATGGACAGACCGATGCCGACGAAGAAGATCAGCATCATGTGGCGGCGACTCCAGCGGTCACCGAGCCAGCCGGTCAGCAGCGACCCCGCGCCGAACGCCACAAAGCCAGGTGTCGCGTAGGGCAAAAGTTCCGAATAGGCCATGCCGAGCGCCGGGCCCATGATGATGACGGCGGCGGCGAAGATCAGCATCGCATAATGGTCGATGAAATGGCCGGCGTTGACGAAACTGATGACCCGGCTTGGGCTGTTCATGCGAATCCTCTCCTGCTCCGAAATGAGTTATATGTCGTGCCCATGACGGGATGCTGCCAATGACTGTCTTGAAAAGGCCAATCTTGGAAACGCCAATCCTGCGGGAGGTCAGGAGCAATCACCGCTCGCCTGCGGGCGTGCACCTGGTCGCGCGCGACTATCCCAGGGGCATGCGGATCAATCCGCACCTGCACCGCGAGGCGCAGCTGATCTATGCGGCCAAGGGCACGATGCAGGTGACGACGCCCGGGGGACGCTGGCTGGTGCCGCCGGACCGCGCGGTCTGGGTGCCGGCCGGGCTTCAACATGCCATCGACCTGCTCGCCGACATCGAGATGCGCACGCTGTATTTCGACTTGCCCTGGCTCAAGCGCGAAAAGCGCTATGAGGGATTGACCAGGGAATTCGTGGTCCGGGTGTCGCCGCTGCTGAACCAGGCGATCCTGGCGCTGTTCGATGCGCGCAATACGGAGGAGCGGACCGAGCTGCTGGTGCGCCTGGTGATGCTGGAATTGCACCAGGCCGAGGATTCCGCCACCTTCGTGCCACTGCCGCGCGAGCCGCGCTGCCGCCGCGCCGCCATGATCGTGCTCGACGACCCCACCGGCCTGCACGACATCGACGCGCTGGCGCGCGAGGTCGGCACCTCCGCGCGCACGCTGTCGCGGTTGTTCTCGAGCGAGACGCAACTGAGCTTCAAAAGCTGGTGCCAGCGCGCCCGCATCGCCTCCGCGATCCAGCGCCTGTCGACGGATGCGAGCGTGTCGGTGAAGCAGCTCGCCACCCAGCTCGGCTATGCCAGCGTGCCGGCATTCTCGGCCGCGTTCCGCCAGGTGACGGGGCGCACGCCGACGGAATTTGCCACTCACGCGGTGTCGTCGCCCGGCTTGACCGGGCGACCCAGTACGCCGAGACGGCTCGGCTAGCATCGAGAAGCCGCGGCGTACTGGATGCCCCGGTCAAGCCGGGGCATGACAGCGTGCTTTGGAGACATAGCCTGGTTTCACATGCGATAAACTTGCGCTTGATTGTGATCGGCTTCCGTCCAAATCTTGTGTAAACTTCCGCAACGCACAAACCCGGAAACGAAAAGCCCAGATGGCCAATGCCTTCTTCTCCGACCTGCTCGCCACCATCTCCGAGCGCGGCCGCACGCTGCTTCGCCGCGGGGACTCCGCCGATACCAGGCGGGACGCCGATGCGCTGATCGAGCTTTGCGATGCGCTGCTGTCGGGCCGGGGCGAAGCCTCCGGCACCGCGATGGCGCGTGAGGTGCTCGACATCTACCGGGAGTTGGATGCGGCAGGACGCCGCGCCTTCTTCGAGGGGCTGGTGCGCGATTTCGGTCCCGATCGGGAGCGCCTGTCCAGGGCGATCGAGAAATGGCGCGCCGAGCCCAGCGACGAGGACGCGAGCTCGCTGCACTTCGCCTCGGAGCCGCGACGGCAGGAGCTGATCCGCCGCCTCAACCGTGCGCCCGGCGGCACCGGCGATCTCGTCAACATGCGCGCCGATTTGCTCGGCATGATGAACGGGCACACCGATCTCGCCGCGCTCGACCGCGACGTCTCGCACCTTCTCTCTTCGTGGTTCAACAGGGGGTTTCTCGTGCTGCGCAGGATCGACTGGTCGACCCCGGCCAACATCCTCGAAAAGATCATCCGCTACGAAGCCGTGCACGAGATCTCCGACTGGGACGATCTGCGCCGCCGCATCGATCCGGTCGACCGCCGCTGCTACGCGTTCTTCCATCCCGCGATGGTCGACGAGCCCCTGATCTTCGTCGAGGTGGCGCTGACCGAGACCATCCCGGGCGCGATCGCGCCCTTGCTTGCGGTCGACCGCCAGTACCTGCCGATCGAGCGCGCGCGCACCGCCGTGTTCTATTCGATCTCCAATACCCAGCGCGGCCTCGGCGGCATCTCCTTCGGCAGCTTCCTGATCAAGCAGGTGGTGGAAGAGCTGCGCCGCGAACTGCCGAAGCTCGACACCTTCGTGACGCTGTCTCCGGTGCCCGGCTTCATGGCTTGGGTGAGGCAGGACAAGGACCTGCCGCTGTCGGATGAGGACCGCGAGGTGCTGAAGCGTCTCGACGAGCCCAAATGGTTCGAGAGTCCCGAGACGGCGGCGCTGCTGCGCAGCGTGCTGGAGCCGCTCGCGGCGCACTATTTCCTCAAGGCACGCACGCCGAAGGGCCGGCTGATCGATTCCGTCGCCCGCTTCCATCTCGGCAACGGCGCGAGGCTCGAGCGCATCAACTGGCTCGGAGACCTCTCGCCGAAGGGCCTGCGCGAGTCGGCAGGCATCATGGTCAACTACCTCTACCGCCTCGACGACATCGAGAAGAACCACGAAGCCTATGCCAACGACGGCGAGGTCGTGGCGTCGAGCGCGGTGAAGAAGCTGTTGAAGGGCGAGGGACGAAGGCTGCTGGATATGCGGTTGTCGTAGGGGACACGCTCAGTCGTCGTCATTGCGAGCGCAGCGAAGCAATCCAGCCTCCCTCTGCGGAAAGATCCTGGATTGCTTCGCTGCGCTCGCAATGACGGAGTGTATGGCGGCAATTTGCGTCTCGCTGTCATCGACTAAAGCGATCAGATCAGCGTCTCGTACAAATCCATCCATCCCGGATTGACACTCTCGATCAGCGCCAGCTTCTTGGCCCGGCTGCCGCCCTTGATCTGCTTCTCGCGCGTGATCGCATCGGTCATGGTCGCATGCAGCTCGTACCAGAGGAGCTTGCAGCCGTACTTCGACGAAAAGCCCTTCGCGAGGCCTTCGCGATGCTCGAACGCGCGGCGCGGCGGGTTCGAGGTGACGCCGGTGTAGATCGTCCCGTTGCGACGATTGGCAAACATGTAAACGCAGGGCCGCTTCATGATCGTGCTCGGCTGAGGACAGCCGCTACAATACCACAACCAACAGATGATTCCGAGGCTTTCGCCACATCGTCATTGCGAGGAGCCCTTGCGACGAAGCAATCCAGACTGCCTCCGCGGAAAGACTCTGGATTGCTTCGCTGCGCTCGCAATGACGGAGTGTATGGCGGCACTTCGCGCAATTCAGCATTGCCTTGTGTCGCGGACCAAGGTGCCCGAGGATGACACCGCCCCCTCCACCGTCATTGCGAGGAGCCTTTGCGACGAAGCAATCCAGACTGTCTCTGCGGAACGATTCTGGATTGCTTCGCTGTGCTCGCAATGACAGAGTGTGTGGCGGCAGCCGGGCTACTCCGCCAGCGCCTTCATCTCCCTGTAGAGATCCGACTTGCCTTCGAAGCCGATGCCTGGCAGCTCCGGCATGGTGATGTGGCCGTTCTCGACGCTGATACCGTCGGGGAAGCCGCCATAGGGCTGGAACAGGTCGGGGTAGCTCTCGTTGCCGCCGAGGCCTAGGCCGGCGGCGATGTTGAGCGACATCTGGTGGCCGCCGTGCGGGATGCAGCGGCTGGGCGACCAGCCGTGGGTCTTCAACACCTCGAGCGTGCGCTGGTATTCGCACAGGCCATAGGACAGTGCGCAATCGAATTGCAGCCAGTCGCGGTCGGGGCGCATGCCGCCGTAGCGGATCAGGTTGCGGGCATCCTGGTGGCTGAACAGGTTCTCGCCTGTCGCCATCGGGCCCGGATAGAATTCGGCGAGCGCAGCCTGCAGCGCGTAATCGAGGGGATCGCCGGCCTCCTCGTACCAGAACAGCGGATAGTCGCGCAGCATCTTGGCGTAGGCGATCGCGGTCTCCAGGTCGAAGCGGCCGTTGGCGTCGACGGCGAGCTGCGCGTCCTTGCCGATCTCTTCCAGCACGGCCTCGATGCGCTTACGGTCTTCCTCGATCGGAGCGCCGCCGATCTTCATCTTCACGACGTTGTAGCCGCGGTCGAGATAGCCGCGCATCTCGCCACGCAGCATCGACAGGCCCTTGCCGGGATAGTAGTAGCCGCCGGCGGCGTACACGAAGACGCGCGGATTGGCGGTCAGGCCGTGACGTTCGGCGAGCAGGCGAAACAGCGGCTTGCCGGCGATCTTCGCCACCGCATCCCACACCGCCATGTCGATGGTGCCGACCGCGACGGAGCGCTCGCCGTGACCACCCGGCTTCTCGTTGGTCATCATCGCGGCCCAGACCTTGTCGGGGTCGAGATTGTCGCCGGCCGCATCCAGCAGCGACTTCGGATCGGCCTCGAGGATGCGCGCGGCGAACCGCTCGCGGATCAGGCCGCCCTGCCCGTAGCGGCCGTTGGAGTTGAAGCCGTAGCCGACGACGCGCCTGCCGTCGCGCACGACGTCGGTGACGACGGCGACGAGACTCGTCGTCATCTTGGTGAAGTCGATATAGGCGTTGCGGATCGGGGACGAGATCGGCTTGGTGATCTCGCGGACGTCGACGATGCGGACGGACATGGAGGTGGCTTTCGATCTACTACCGCGTCATTCCGGGATGGTCCGAAGGACCAGACCCGGAATCTCGAGATTCCGGGCTCTCGCTTCGCGAGCCCCGGAATGACAGAGAGCTATTTCTTATCCCTGAAATACGGCTCCACCGGCCCATGCACCTTGATGGTCAGGGGATTGCCGTGGCGGTCCTTGGCGTTGCCGGCGGTGACGCGGACCCAGCCTTCGCTGATGCAGTACTCCTCGACATTGGTCTTCTCGATGCCCTTGAAGCGGATGCCGACGTCGCGCGCCAGGATGTCCGCGTTGTAATAGGGGCTGTTCGGATCGACCGAGAGGCGGTCCGGAAATTCATCGCTCATGATTGTCTCGCTCACAACAGGGTCTCGATTTGCTGCCGCAATCCTTCGGGCCGCGCGGTCGGCGCGTAGCGCGCGACCACCTTGCCGGCACGATCCACCAGGAATTTGGTGAAATTCCATTTGATGGAGGCGCCGAGAAGGCCGGATTGCTGACGTTTCAGATACTCATACAATGGATGCGCCTTCGGCCCGTTGACGTCGATCTTCTCGAACAGGGGAAAGGTGACGTCGTAATTGGTCGAGCAGAACTCCTGGATCTCGCTCGCCCGGCCCGGCTCCTGCGCCCCGAACTGGTTGCAGGGAAAGCCGAGCACGGAGAAGCCGCGCGGCGAGAGATCGCGGTAGAGATCCTCGAGGCCGCGATATTGCGGCGTGAAGCCGCATTTGCTCGCGGTGTTGACGATCAGCAGCACCTGTCCCTCGAAACGCCTCATCGGCACCTCCTCGCCGGCAAGCGAGTTGGCCTTGAAGTCGTAGATGACGGTCATCGCTAGCCCACGGGATCGATCGGCGACGGCGGCACGCCGCCGGCCTCGATCGCTTCGCCCGCGAGCAGGCAGAGGTCTTCGCGGTAGCGGCCGGAGACGATATGCACGCCGACCGGGGCCTTGCCGACGAGCCCGGTGGAGACCACGAGGCCCGGCAGGCCCATGAAGGGAATGGCGATCTGCGGCAGCTGGGCTTCCCAGACCCGCTTGAAGGATTCGTCGTCCTTGCGGTCGAGATGATCCGGGAACGGCAGCTCGCCGGAGACCGGCGTCAGCAGCACCGCATATTTCTCGAAGAACAACATCCATTCGCGCGTCAGCGTGGCCCTTCGGGTCAGCGCCTTGGCGTAGTTCGCCTGGTCCATCGGCGTGACCCTGGCGCGGTTGCCGCGCAGGCAGGCCAGCGCACCGGGATCGCCCTCGCGCTCGGCCATCTCGAGCTGCGCCTCGAAGCCGTCGCCGAGCCAGAGCTTGATCTGCCACTCCACCGCCTCGCGCATCGGCGGCGTGTCGTCGATGATGTCGACGGTCCAGCCGGCGCGCTCGAGGCGCTTGCCGGCGTCGCTCACCGCGGCCTTGACCTCCGGCGTGGTGGCGAGGCCGCCCGGGTTGAGGCAGAGCGCGGCGCGCTTGTCCCGCGCGGGGCCTTGCAGCGGCACCGGCACGAACCAGGGATCGCGGATGTCGCGGGCCGACATCGCCTCGAGCGAGATCCTGATGTCGTTGACGGTGCGCGCCAGCGGTCCCGACACCGCCATGATCTGCGGCCCGATCGGGCGCTCCGGCAGCGCCGGGTTGAAGGCGGGGATCCGGCCGAGCGTCGGGCGCAGGCCGTGGACGCCGCAGGCATAGGCGGGATAGCGGATCGAACCGGCGATGTCGGTGCCGTGCGCGATGTGGCCGATGCCGGCCGCGACCGCCGAGCCGGCGCCGCCGGAGGAGCCGCCCGGCGTCAGCGAAGCGTCGCGGGGGTTCTTGGTATCGCCATGAACGAGATTGGTGGTGAACCAGCGGTAGGAGAAGGCCGGGCAATTGGTGCGGCCGAGCAGGACGGCGCCCGATTTCCGGAAATTGGCGACCACCGGATTGTCCTCGCGCGCGATCAGGTCGCGCTGGAGCTTCAGGCCGTTGGTGGTGGCAAAGCCTTCCTGGTCGACATTGGCCTTGATGGTGACGGGCACGCCGGCGAGCACACCGGGGTCCTCGCCCCGGGCGATGGCGGCATCGACGGCGTCGGCCTGCTTGAGCACGTCCTCGGGCCGGTGATCGATCACGGCATTGAGCCGGGGATTGACGGCGTCGAGGCGGGCGAGGCCGGCCTGCGCGGCCTCCCTGGCGGACACCTTTTTGGCTTTGACGAGGGTGGCGAGGTCGGCGGCCGACAGGCGCCAGAGATCTTGCATGGCTTGCTCCGTGTAATCGGCGTCTTTTAGCGCCGCGAACGCGGCAAAGCCATGCGGATTTCGCGGGGGTGAAAGACGGGTTTGGTGCCGGGCGGCGCCTCATTCGCCGTCATTGCGAGGAGCCCTTGCGACGAAGCAATCCAGACTATCCCCGCGGAGGGATTCTGGATTGCTTCGCGGAGCCTGTCATCGGGCCGCGCTTCGCGCGGACCCGGTGGCTCGCAATGACGGTGGAGGCAGTTGGGCGGCCTCTAATGCCTTGTCGCGGACTGGTCGGGGATGTCGAGCAGCGCCTCGGTGAAGGGAAACTCCAGCACGATCTCCCCATCATCGTCGGTCACCTCGATGACCGCCTCGAGCAGCGCCGGCTGTGCGCCCTCGGACTTCACCACCTCCAGGATCATCTGGCGGGCGACCTCCCAGGCGCGGTCAGGGTTGCGCAGGTCCTCGCCGTCGGGGTCCACGATCAGCTCGTCGCCGATACGGGTGTTGAAGAAGTATCTGGGCATATCGAGATCCAGTTGGTTCGCCTGTATCGGATTGAAGCTGCACTGCACTCCACAACAGCTTTATCAGGGCAGGGTTCGCGACCGAATGCGTCTGACGCAAGGCAGCGCTTCAGAAGTGATGTTCCCCTAGCATTTTTCGCGGCGCAGCATGACCTTCTCGGGAAAATTTCACTGGCGAAGTTCTCCGCCGGCATTAGTCTAACAGGTGGGCGGATACGTCCCGAATTCGCGAATATGGAGAGCCGAAATGGCCTGGAAAGCCCCGAAGATCGTCGAAGTGCCCTGCGGCATGGAAATCAACATGTATGTGAGCGCCACCCGCAAGTAAGCGGTCGGTGCGATTGCGTTCCGCGCAGGTGGATCTTTCAGCCTGAACTCTTTCGGTCACGATACGTTTCCGGAAGACAGGATTTGTGTGGGCCTGAGATCCACCTCGCGACTTTACCTTCCAGGAGACGGATCATGCTTCGCGTCGTCGTCCTGGGCGCCGGGGCCGGCGGCGGAGTTCCGCAATGGAATTGCGGCTGCGAGGGCTGCCGAGCGGCCCGTAGCGGCGGCCACGAGCTTCAAAGGACCCAGGCCTCGGTCGCCTTCAGCGGCGACGGCGAGCACTGGTTCCTGATCAACGCCTCCCCCGACCTGCGACAGCAAGTGAATGCCACGCCACAGCTGCACCCCAAGGCGGGCGCACTGCGTCACACGCCGATTGCGGGCGTGATCCTGACCAACAGCGAAGTCGATGCGGTGGCAGGCCTGCTGTCGATGCGCGAAGGCTCGCCCTTTACGGTGTATGCGCACGAGAAGGTGCTGGCGATCCTCAGCACCAACAGCATCTTCAACGTGCTGAACGAGAAGAACGTGAAGCGCCAGCCGATCGCTCTCCGCGAGCCGTTCGAGCCCCGCCTGCCGGATGGTGCGCGCTCCGGCCTGGAGGTGCTGCCCTTCGCGGTGCCGGGCAAGTCGGCCTGGTACCTGGAGGGCAAGGCGCATCCGGGCGGCGAGAGCGGCGACGGCGACACGCTGGGCCTTGAGATCACCGACAAGGCGACGGGCAAGTGCTTCTACTTCATCGCGGCCTGTGCCGAGGTGACCGACGCGCTCAAGGCCCGGATTGACGGCGCCGCGCTGGTGTTCTTCGACGGCACGGTCTGGCGCGACGACGAGATGATCAGGGCCGGCCTCGGCCACAAGACCGGGAAGAGCATGGGACATGTCGCCATGTCGGGCGACGACGGCGCCATCGCGCGGCTGGCCGACCTCAGTATCGACAGGAAGCTGTTTCTGCATATCAATAACTCGAATCCGGCGCTGCTGCCCGGCTCGCCCGAGCGCAAGGCCGCCGAGCAGGCGGGCTGGCAGATACCCGCGGATGGAACGGAGATCGTGCTGTGAACGCCGCATCACTGACTGGAATGACCGCGCTCTCGATCGGCAAGGACATCAGGCTCACCAGCGCCGAAGAGCTCGAGGCGACGCTGCGCCATATCGGGGCGACGCGCTATCACAGCCTGCATCCGTTCCATAAGCTGCTGCATGGCGGCAAGCTGAACAAGGGCCAGGTGCAGGCCTGGGCGCTCAACCGCTACTATTACCAGAGCACAATCCCGATCAAGGACGCGGTGGTGATCTCGCGCTTCCGCGACCGCGCCACCCGCCTGGAATGGCGCCATCGTATCGAGGACCACGACGGCGATGTCGGCAGCGAAGGCGGCATCGAGCGCTGGCTGAAGCTGACCGAAGGGCTCGGGCTCGATACGGCCTACGTGGAATCCACCGAAGGCATCCTGCCGGCGACGCGCTTCGCGGTGGAGGCCTATGTCCACTACTGCCGCGAGAAGAGCCCGCTGGAGGCGATCGCCTCCTCGCTCACCGAGCTGTTCGCGCCGAACCTGCATGAAGAGCGCATCGCCGGCATGTTGGAGCACTACGATTTCGTCAATCCCGACATCATGAGCTACTTCAAGCGCCGCCTGACCCAGGCGCCGCGCGATGCCAATTTCGCGCTGGACTACGTCAAGACGCATGCGAGGACGCCGGAGGAGCGCGCCTCCGTCTGCAATGCGCTGATCTTCAAGACCAACGTGCTGTGGGTGCAACTGGATGCGCTCCAGCACGCCTATGTCGAGGGCCACATTCCGCCGGGCGCGTTCGTGCCCAAAGCGAGCTGAAGGACTAGCGATGGCCGGGCCGCGGAACATCAGCGTCAGCGAGGCAAGCCGCCCCGTGCTGCCGCGGCATGCCAAGCTGAAATATGACGAGACGCGAAAGGTCTGGGTGATCCTGGCACCGGAACGGGTGCTGGCGCCGGACGAGATCGCGGTCGAGGTCTTGCAGCTCTGCAACGGTGAGCGCAATGTCGGCGACGTCGCCGATCAATTGGCCGCGAAATACGCCGCGCCGCGCGAGGCGATCCTCGCTGACGTCATCGCCATGCTGCAGGATCTCGCCGACAAGGGCTTTCTCACCGAGATCAGGGAGAAGACGTCATGAGCGACGTGACCATCCCCCCCAGCGACAGCCTCGCGGTGCTGGAGAAGCAGCGCTCGACGGCGGAGACGTTCGGCATCCCGCTCGCGGTGCTGCTCGAGATTACCCATCGTTGCCCGCTGCAATGCCCCTACTGCTCCAACCCGGTCGAGCTCGACCGTTCGGCCAAGGAGCTGACCACCGGGGAATGGAAGAAGGTCTTGAGCGAGCTCGCCGAGATCGGCGTGCTCCAGGTGCATTTCTCCGGCGGCGAGCCGACCGCGCGCAAGGACCTGGTCGAGCTGGTAAAGCACGCCAGCGACGCCGGCCTCTATACCAACCTGATCACCTCGGCCGTGCTGCTGACGCGCGAGAAGCTCGGCGATCTCGCAGATGCCGGGCTCTGCCATGTGCAGATCTCCTTCCAGGGCATCGAGGAAGGCCTCGCCGATCGCGTCGCCGGCTACAAAGGCGGACATCGCAAGAAGCTCGAAGTCGCGAAATGGACGCGCGAGCTCGATCTGCCGCTCACCGTGAACGCGGTGATGCATCGGCAGAACCTGCATCAGCTCCCCGACATCATCCAGATGGCGCTCGATCTCGACGCCGACCGGCTCGAGGTCGCCAATGTGCAATATTACGGCTGGGCGCTGAAGAACCGCGCCGCGCTGATGCCGACCGTGGCTCAGCTCGACGAATGCACCCGCCTTGTCGAGGAGGCGCGCGAGCGGCTGAAGGGCCGGCTGACGATCGATTACGTCGTCCCTGATTATTACGCGCTGCGGCCGAAGAAATGCATGGGCGGCTGGGGCCGGCAGTTCTTCAACATCTCGCCCGCCGGCAAGGTGCTGCCCTGCCACGCCGCCGAGAGCATCACCGGGCTCGCGTTCGAATCCGTCCGCTCCAATCATTCGATCGCCTGGATCTGGCAGAATTCCGAGGCCTTCAATCGCTATCGCGGCACCGGCTGGATGAAGGAGCCGTGCAAGAGTTGCGAATTCCGCGAGATCGATTTCGGCGGCTGCCGCTGCCAGGCCTTCGCGCTGACGGGCGATGCGGCCAATACCGATCCGGCCTGCGCGCTGTCGCCGCTGCACGAGACGATCTTCAAGCAGGCCGAGCGCGAAGCCGAAGGCGAGACCAACCGCTTTCTCTATCGCAATTTTGCCGGCGGCACTCTGGAATCCGAGAATGATGCCTGACGCCGACGCGGCCAGCGCGGTCAAACGCGCCGATCCCTTTGCGCCGCTGACCTCCGAGATGCTCGATGTCGGCGACGGCCACGAGCTCCATGTCGAGAGCGTTGGCCGCGCTGACGGAATCCCTGCGGTCTATCTGCATGGCGGGCCCGGCAGCGGCTGCCAGCCCGACCATCGCCGACTGTTCGACCCTGATCGCTTCTGCGCCGTGCTGTTCGACCAGCGCGGCTGCGGCCGCAGCCGGCCCAAGGGATCACGCGCGCACAACACCACGGCGCATCTGGTCGCGGACATGGAGAAGATCCGCGAGAAATTCGGCATCACACGCTGGATGGTGGTCGGCGGCTCCTGGGGCGCGACGCTGGCGCTCGCCTACGCCGAGGCGCATCCGGAGCGCGTCTCGGGCATTGCGCTGCGCGCAACCTTTCTGGGCACGCGGGCGGAGGTCGAGACGGCCTTCACCTCGCGCCTGTCCCAGTTCTATCCCGCGCTCTACGAGGATTTCCTGAGCGTGCTGACGCCCGAGGAGCGCGCGCAACCGGTGGGCGCCTATTGGCGCCGTATCCTCGATGCCGATCCTGCCGTGCACGGTCCCGCGGCGCGGGCCTGGCACGACGTTGAACGCACCCTGTCCGAGCACAAGCCGGCACGGACCCGGCTGGACCTCGCCGCGCTGAACGTCTGGCGCACACTGCCGGCGACGCCTTTCATGGAGGCGCATTATTTCGTCAACGACAGCTTCATGAGCGAAGACCAGCTGTTGCGAAACGCGCATCGGCTCGCCGGCATTCCCGGCATCATCGTACAGGGCCGCTACGACCTGTTATGTCCGCCCGGGACATCCCAGGCGCTCGCGAAAGTTTGGCCGGGTTCCGAGATTCGCGTCGTGGAAGAGGCCGGACATTCGCTCTATGATGGCGGCGTGAGGGATGCCGTCATGAAGTCGATTGCGGACCTCGCGTCGAAGGCTGCGCGCTAGCGCCGATCACAGGACAACAAGAAAATGCCGCTCGCCGCGAAAGGCATGCTGCTGACGTCGATGAATATCGACGCAGCCGACGAGGCCGATTTCAACCGCTGGTACGATCGCGAGCATCTGGAAGAGCGCGTCGCGATCGAGGGGTTCCTCGAAGCGCGGCGCTATGTCGCGCATGCCGCCAATCCCAAATATCTCAGCCTGTATTCGACCGCGACGCTCGACGTGCTCGACAGCCCCGCCTACCGGGCGCGGCTCGCGAACCCGACCGACTGGTCGCGGCAGACCATGGCGCGCTTCAAGGGCATGCTGCGCGTCGTCGCGCGCATCACCATCAGCAAAGGCACCGGGCGCGGGGCCGCGCTCGGCCTGGTGCGTCTGCGGCCGACGCCCGACAATGCCGGAGCGTGGCGTGATGCACTGCAAGAGAAACTGGCGCCGGACAAGTCCGACGGCATCATCTCGATGCATCTGCTCGAAAGCGAACCCGAATTGTCGGGTGCAACGGCAGGAATTCCGGCAACAGCTAACGAAGGCGCGCGCGACTGGTTCGTGCTGATCGACGGCACGCATATCGGCGCAGTCTCGGCCGTCATCGCCGAGCGCTTCACCGGTCCTGCGGCGACGTCCTTCCCGCTTCCGATCTCGGTCGGCACCTACTGCCTGATGTGGGATCTCGCGAAGAGCGACATCGCGCAGAACTGATCTCACAATTACGATGTGGAGGCAGGCGTGCGCCTCTCTTCTGTCATTCCGGGCGGCGCGTAGCGACGAGCCCGGAATGACGGAGAGTGATGCTGCACCGCCGCATGCCTGCGCGCGGCGTTAATGCTGTCCGCGCGTAGCTCCCATGAAAGCCGTGCCGCGCGCAAATTTGCCGTTGTACTTCGGAACGGTTCTAATAAGCTAACCCAATGACGTCATTCAGAAACCAGATCGAGACGCGTTAAGCGTCCGCCACGCTCAAACAAAAAAGGCCGCGGGGTCTTTGAGCCTGCGCGGACAGGGTAGGAATGAAACCGACCGACATCGCGGCCCCCGACTACTTTCACAAAGTGGTCGATTGCCAATGGGCCTGTCCTGCGCACACCCCGGTTCCCGAATACATCCGACTGATCGCACAGGGCCGCTACAGCGACGCCTACATGATCAATTGGAAGTCGAACGTGTTTCCCGGCATTCTGGGACGCACCTGCGACCGTCCCTGCGAGCCCGCGTGTCGCCGCGGACGCGTCGAGGAGACTCCGGTCGCGATCTGCCGCCTCAAGCGCGTCGCCGCAGACTTCAAGGACGACATCAGGCAGCGCCTGCCGCGGCCCGCGCCGAAGAACGGCAAGCGCGTCGCGCTGGTGGGTGGCGGCCCCGCTTCGCTGACGGTGGCGCGCGATCTCGCGCCGCTCGGCTATCATTGCACGGTGTTCGATGCCGATCCGGAAGCCGGCGGCATGATGCGCACCCAGATCCCGAAATTCCGCCTGCCCAATTCGGTGATCGACGAGGAGACCGGCTACATCCTGGGTCTCGGTGTCGACTTCAAGGGCGGCCACCGCATCGACAGCATGAAGGCGCTGCTGGCGGAGAAATACGATGCGATCTTCGTCGGCTCCGGCGCACCGCGCGGCCGCGAGCTCGACATTCCCGGCCGCAAGGAAGCCGCCGGCAACATCCATATCGGCATCGAATGGCTGGCCAACGTGTCGTTCGGCCATGTCGACAAGATCGGCAAGCGCGTGATCGTGCTCGGCGGCGGCAACACCGCGATGGATTGCTGCCGAACCGCGCGCCGCCTCGGCGGCGAGAAAGTCACGGTGATCGTGCGCTCCGGCTTCGAGGAGATGAAGGCCTCGCCGTGGGAGAAGGAGGACGCGATCCACGAGGATATTCCGATCCTCAACTACATGGTGCCGGTGGCATTCAAGCAGGTCGCCGGCAAGCTCATCGGCGTCACCTTCCAGCACGTCAAAGCCGAATATGACGCCAAAGGCCGCCGCAACCTCGTGCCTTCGGGCGACCCCGATCAGACCATTCCCTGCGACGACGTGCTGGTCGCGGTCGGCCAGGAGAACGCCTTCCCCTGGATCGAGCAGGATTGCGGCATCGAGTTCGACAAATGGCACATGCCCAAGGTCGACCCCAAGACCTTCGCTTCGACCAACCCGAAAGTGTTCTTCGGCGGCGATGCCGCGTTCGGCCCGAAGAACATCATCTGGGCGGTCGCGCACGGCCATGATGCCGCGCTGTCGATCCACAAGATGCTGTCGGGCGAGGATATCAGCGAGCGGCCGCTGCCGGAGGTGCAAATCTCCTCGCAGAAGATGGGCATCCACGAATGGAGCTATGACAACGACATCTCCGTCGACAAGCGCTACAAGGTGCCGCATCGCGACAAGATCGTCGCGCTCAAGGACATCCGCGCCGAGGTCGAGCTCGGCTACGACGTCAAGCTCGCGCTCGGCGAGGCGCATCGCTGCCTGAACTGCGACGTGCAGACGGTGTTCTCGACCTCGCTCTGCATCGAGTGCGATGCCTGCGTCGACATCTGCCCGATGGATTGCATCACCTTCACTGCCAACGGCGAGGAAAGCGACCTGCGCCAGCGCCTGAAGGCGCCTTCACTCCATCCGGACCAGGATCTCTACGTCTCCGGCGATCTCAAGACCGGGCGGGTGATGGTCAAGGACGAGGACGTCTGCCTGCATTGCGGGCTATGCGCCGAGCGTTGTCCCACCGGCGCCTGGGACATGCAGAAATATTTGATCGAGATGACCCACGCAGGTTCGACATGCCCGACAAAAAGCCGATCAGCAGCGTAAACGACTTCGTCGTCCGCTTCGCCAACGTCAACGGCTCGGGCTCGGCCAGCGCCAACGAGATGTTCGCCCGCGCGATCCTGCGCCATGGCGTGCCGGTGTCGCCGCGCAACATCTTCCCCTCCAACATCCAGGGCCTGCCGACCTGGTATGAGGTGCGGGTGACGGAAGCCGGCCATCTCGGCGCCCGCGGCGGCGTCGACATGATGGTGGCGATGAACCCGCAGACCTGGGACAAGGACGTCGCCGGCATCGAGCCCGGCGGCTATCTGTTCTACGATTCGACCAAGCCGATGCCGTCGACCAAATTCCGCGACGACATCACCGTGATCGGCGTGCCGCTGACCGCGATCACCAATTCGACCTACACCGATCCGCGCCAGCGCCAGCTGTTCAAGAACATCATCTATCTCGGCAGCCTCAGTGCGCTGCTCGACATGGACCCGAAGCTGATCGAGCAGCTGATCGGCGAGCAGTACAAGGGCAAGGAGAAGCTGCTCTCTTCCAACGTCCATGCGCTGCATCTCGGCCGCGACTGGGCCTTGCAGAACTTGAAATGCCCGATCGGGCTTCGCGTGAAGAAATCCGACAAGGTCGGCGACCGTATCTTCATCGAAGGCAACAGCGCCGCCGCGCTCGGCGCGGTCTATGGCGGCGCAACGGTGTGCGCGTGGTACCCGATCACACCGTCCTCGTCGGTGGCGGAGGCTTTCACCGCCCACTGCAAGAAGTACCGGCACGATCCGGAGACGGGCAAAGCGAAGTACGCGATCGTGCAGGGCGAGGACGAGCTGGCCTCGATCGGCATCGTCATCGGCGCGTCCTGGAACGGCGCCCGCGCCTTCACCGCGACCTCAGGCCCAGGCATCTCGCTGATGACGGAATTCATCGGCCTCTCCTATTTCGCCGAGATCCCGGCCGTGATCATGAACATCCAGCGCGCCGGCCCCTCCACGGGCATGCCGACCCGCACCCAGCAATGCGACATCATCGCCTGCGCCTATGCCTCGCACGGCGACACCAAGCATGTGCTGCTGTTCCCCGAAGACCCGGCCGAAGCGTTCGAGTTCGCGGCGGCCGCGTTCGACCTCGCCGAGCGGCTCCAGACCACGATCTTCCTGATGCTGGATCTCGACATCGGCATGAACCACCGGCTCTCCCGTCCGCTGAAATGGGACGACGCCAAGCAGTATGACCGCGGCAAGATCATGACCGCAGAGATGCTGGAGGAGGGCCGCGACTTCGGCCGCTATCTCGACGTCGACGGCGACGGCATTCCCTACCGCACCTATCCCGGCACCCATCCGACCAAAGGCTCCTACTTCACCCGCGGCACCTCGCGTGATCGCTATGCGCGCTACTCCGAGGAAGGCACGGTCTACGCCGACAACATGCAGCGCCTGGTGCGCAAGTTCGAGACCGCACAGGACCTGGTGCCGCGGCCGCTGCAGGCCAATGCGGAGCGTCCGACCAAATATGGCGTGATCTATTTCGGCTCGACCTCGCCGGCGATGGACGAGGCGATCGGATTGCTCGAGGCGCGCGGGCATCAGCTCGACCGCCTGCGCATCCGCGCCTTCCCGTTCCACTCGAGCGTCGCAAGCTTCCTCGCCGAGCACGATTTCGTCTATGTGGTCGAGCAGAACCGCGACAGCCAGCTGCGCCAGCTGATCGTCAACGAGAACGGCATCGACCCCGTCCGCCTCGTGCCGATCGTGCATTACGACGGCACACCGATCACCGCCCGCTTCATCGCAAAAGCCATTGGCGACCACCAGGATCACCTCAAGGTGACCCCGCTCCGCAAGGCTGTGTCGTGATGACAAGCTGCATCCACATCGTCATTGCGAGCGCAGCGAAGCAATCCAGACTGCCTCCGTGGAAAGACTCTGGATTGCTTCGCTGCGCTCGCAATGACGGAGTGCGGTTGCGACAGCTCGGCCGAGTGCAAAGAGACGTCGGATTGCGGAGAGGGAGCAGAGAGAGACGGGCATGACCTACATCGCAAAGCCGAAATTCCATCATCCGGGCCTCAAGAAGAACGAGCTCGGCTACACGCATCGCGACTACGAGGGCAAGATCTCGACGCTTTGCGCGGGCTGCGGCCACGATTCGATCACGGCCTCGATCATCGAGGCCTGCTACGAGCTCTCGATCGAGCCACACCGGGTGGCAAAGATCTCCGGCATCGGCTGCTCGTCGAAGACGCCGGACTATTTCCTCGGCAATTCGCACGGCTTCAACTCCGTGCACGGCCGCATGCCATCCGTGCTCACCGGCGCGAACCTCGCCAACCGCGACCTGATCTATCTCGGCGTCTCCGGCGACGGCGATTCCGCCTCGATCGGCTTCGGCCAGTTCGCGCATTCGATCCGGCGCGGCGTCAACATGACCTACATCGTCGAGAACAACGGCGTCTACGGCCTGACCAAGGGCCAGTTCTCGGCGACCGCCGACCGCGGCTCGAAGAGCAAGAAGGGCGTCACCAATACCGACAACCCGATCGACCTCGTCGCCATCGCGCTGCAGTTAGGGGCCACCTTCGTCGCGCGCTCGTTCTCCGGCGACAAGAGCCAGCTGGTGCCGCTGATCGCCGCCGCGATCGGCCACAAGGGCGCCTCCTTCATCGACGTCATCAGCCCCTGCATCGCCTTCAACAACCACGCCGGCTCGACCAAGAGCTTCGACTATGTCCGCGAGCACAACGACGCGGTGAACCGGCTCGACGTGCTGGTCGGCCGCGATCCGATCGCCGTCGATTACGCGCCGGGCACGGTGCAGGTGGTCGAGCAGCACGACGGCAGCAGGATTGCGCTGCGCAAGATCGATGCCGACTACGATCCGCATGACCGCCTGGGCGCGATGACCTTCCTGCAGAAGCACGCCGCCAAGGGCCAGATCGTCACCGGCCTGCTCTATGTCGATCCCGACGCGGAAGACATGCACGAGCATCTCAATACGGTCGAGGCGCCGCTCAACAGCCTGGAGGCTGACTCGCTGTGCCCGGGCTCGGCGGTGCTGGACAAGTTCAACGCCAGCCTGCGGTGATCATCGGCGCCGGACCGAAACGGGCTGCCTGACTCGCACGGTGATCTTGTCGGACACGACGGGCGGTTCGAACGGATAGTGCTTCGCATCGCCGAGCACCAGCTGCAGCGTGTGCGTACCGGGCGGAAGCTCGAGAAACGTCTCGGTCTGCCCTGCTCCGAAATGCAGATGGGACTTGTCCTGCGGAATCGGCTCCTTGGGATCGATGGGAGCGTTGACGTCGACCAGCAAATGATGATGGCCGGCGTTCTGGTAGTCGTCGCCGGCATGCGTGACGCCCATGTTGCGCAGTCCGAACCGGACCCAGAACCCACCACGGATCTTCTGCCCGTCCTGCGGCGTGATGAAATAGAGCTTCGCGTCCTTGGGAGCGGTCTTGCCCTGAGAGTAAGCCGTGCCCGGCAGCAATGCGAGCGCCGCCGCCAGCGCCGCGCAACAAACGATCTTCATCAAACCTACTCCAGCTCAAAAAGCGCGATGCGATCAGGACGAATCGTCATCGCGGTTTGGGTTATTGTTTGAGCATGATCCTTTCGGAAGAGCGCTGCACGCTTTTCCGGATCATGCGTCAAGGACTGAGCGCGATCCGGAATCCATGCGTGGGGTAACGGACATTGGTATCGTAGCCATCGCGATTGGATGGCCGCACGTATCTCGAATCGTTCTTCCAGGAGCCCGAGCGCAGGACGTGCGATGAGCAGTCGCCGCTCGTCCATGCCGAACCATCGACCGGCGCCCCCTGATAGTTCTTGTGCCAGCAGTCCTCGACCCACTGGTCGATGCCGCCGCCCATGTCATGGAGCCCGAATGGATTGGGCCTGAAGCTGCCGACCTTCGCCGGCTGCTCGGCGGCGAGGTCGCCGCAGTCCTTGCATCCGGCCATGCCCGGCTGGAGCTTGTCGCCCCACCAATACTTGGTTTGCGTTCCGCCGCGGGCCGCGTATTCCCATTCGGCCTCGCTCGGGAGCCGATACGGCTTCTTCGTCGCCTGCGACAGAAAGGCGGCATATTGCTGCGCGTCGGTCCAGCTCACGTTGCTGACCGGCGCATCGTCCTTGCCGGTCGCGGTGAAACCACACGCGCCCGCAGCCGCGCATTCGTTCCACTCCCGCACGGTCACCGGATATTTTCCGATCGAGAACGGCTTGACCGTGACCTGGTGGACGGGACGCTCGGTCGGATCGTCATTGCTTCCCATCGCAAAACTGCCGCCGCGAATGGCGATCATTTCGGGCTCGCGTACCGGTGTCGCGGACGCGCTTGGCGCCGGCGCGGGCGATGAAGGCGCCGAAGCTAATGAGGGAGACGGTTGCGGCGCCTGCGTCGCCGCTTCGCGCGGCGGAGCTTGCGGAGCGGGGGACGGCGCCGGAGAGGCGGCGGGCGTTGCGACCTGCTCGCCCAACCTGCCCTGGGACTGTGCCAGCAAATACCAGAGTGCGCCGGCGGCAATGACGAGCAGCGTGATGCCCAGGAGAAAGATCAGCGTGTTCTCGCGCCGGCTTCTTGTCTTGCCGACGGCATCGGCATCCGGCAGCACCCGATAGACGCGCACGGGATCGGTGATGTTCTTGACCTTGCGGTCGCCAAGCGACTCATAGCCGCACACGACCTTGTGCTTGATCTGTTCGTAGATCGCGCCGGAGATGTAGACCTGCCCCGGTTCGGCGATGCCCTCGATACGCGTGGCGATGTTGACGCCGTCACCATAGATGTCGTCCGGCTCCACGATGACATCGCCGAGATTGACGCCAATCCGATATTCGAGCCGGGAATGCTTGGGAAGCGAGGCGTTCCGGCCGATGAGATTCTGCTGGATGACGATGCTGCATCGAACGGCCTCCACGGGACTGTCGAAGATGGCGATGAAGCCGTCGCCGGTCGTCTTCACCAGGCTTCCATGGTGTTCGATGATGCTGGGCTGAATGAGATCCCGCTCGATCCGCTTGACGCGAACATGCGTGCCTTCCTCGTCGGCCTGCATCAACCGACTGTAGGAAGCGATGTCACCGACGATGATCGCGGCGAGTCGACGAGGCACTCCGCTGTGCGGCGGCGGCTCATCCTGATTTCCGGATCTGAAGTTGCGAATTTCGCCCATGCGGGGGGACTCCAGAAACTTGCGAGACTGCCCCAGCTTACGACTGCCAAAGGCGGCCGTCTGTGAAGGCTATCACATTGACGAACCGAGACAATGTCGCAGCGATCGCCGGCGTCGGGTTCCGTCGAATCAAGGCGCTGCACGCATTGAACCTTCTTGATCGCAGCAATGACTAAGGCCGGGCCCAGGGCCTGCTGGCCCGTGTGCCCTGCCCGCGGCCCACACGCGCGACGTGCGAACGTTGAACGCGGTGCAGCTGCCGGGCGTCTAACCGACAGCAGTTCTGTTGTGCTGCGGTAAGGTCGTCACATGAAGCTCTTCCTCATTGCTGCCCTGGCTTTCGCTGCCCTGACCGGCGTCGCCCACGCCGATGAGGCCGACAAGATCCGGGAGACCACAAATGCCGAAGCCGACGCCTTCAATGCACGGCTCCATGGGGGGACGCCCGGCACCAAATCCTATGCCTGCTTCGTCCGCCGCTACGATGCCGAGCATCTGGCGCGGCACCCCAAGCAGAAGGTGGCTTCCATGAAGCTGCTGATCTCGGCGGAAACCGACAAGGAGGACAAGCAGCTGCACAATTCCTTCCGCCTCGGTTTTCGCTATCGCCATCGCTCCGGCGATTTCGACTCCAGCGGCTCATGCGGCAGCCACGCGGTGCTTCTCGGCCAGGGGGACGAGGTCCGCCTGGGCTGCGGCGTCGACTGCGAAGGCGGCGGGATCGAAGTGGCGCTGTCCAAGGACAACAAGTCCACGATCGTCCGCCTCGAGCGGATCAGGGTCTGGCAGAACAACAAGCCGGACGACGACGCCGAGCAATCGCTGGTCGCCGGCGCCGACGACAAGATTTTCCGTCTCGACCGCACCGACAACAGCGAGTGCGCCTCGCTCGTGACCGACCGCAAGGAACTCGCCGCACTGCGCCACAAGTGATAACTGTCGCGCGAACTCGGTCGAGCCGAAGGAGATCGCCATGAACCGACGGAACATCTTGTGGAGCGCCGTCTCGGCCCTGGGCGCGGCGCTCGGCACCTCCAGCGCGAACGCTGCGACGGAAGCCGGCACGGGCAGCAAGCTGAAGGTCGTCTATCATCTCAACGATGCCGAGAAGGTCAATTTCGTGCTCGGCAACATCCAGAACCACATCGATGGCGTCGGCGGTCCCGAGCACGTGACCCTCGCGCTGGTGATCCACGGGCCGGCGCTGAAGGCGTTTCACGCGGCGCAGGCCAATCCCGATGTCAGCAAGCGCGTCACCGCGTTCTCCAAGGACGGCGTCGAGCTCGCCGCTTGCGGCAACACCATGAAGGCGCAGAACGTGACGCTGAAGGATCTGCTGCCTGGCTTCGTCAGCGCGGAAAACGGCGGCGTGGTCCGCCTCGCCGAATTGCAGTCAAAGGGATATTTGTATTTGCGGCCGTAGCGTTGCAGGAGGCCTCACCGCATCCTCCGTCATTGCGAGCACAGCGAAGCAATCCAGTCTCCCGCGGAGGCGGGCTGCATTGCTTCGTCGCAAGGGCTCCTCGCAATGACGGTGGAGAGAGTTGCGCGAGTGAGCACCATAATCCTCCCACAGCCCTTGACTTACCCATAACTCCACGGTTATGAGTCAATCCATAACTTTCTAGTTATGGATCTCGCATGTCTGCCGCCCACGACCTCCTGTTCCGGACGCTCGCCGATCCGACCCGGCGGGCGATCTTCGAGCGGCTGTGCCGCGAGGGGGAGCAGACCGTCGGGGCGCTGACGGCGCGATCCGGCGTGTCCCAGCCGGCGGTGTCGAAACATCTCGGCGCCTTGAAGCAGGCCGGCCTGGTGCGCGACCGCCACGAGGGACGCCAGACCCATTACAGCGCGCGGCCCGGCGCGCTCAATCCGCTGATCGACTGGACCGGCCAGATGGCTTCCTTCTGGCAGAACCGGCTCGACGCGCTCGACGATCTCCTGAAGAGGATGGACCAATGATCGAAACAGCGACCGAAAAGCGTTCAGTCGTCATCGAGCGAGAATTTGCCTATCCGGCTGAACGGATCTGGCGCGCGCTGACGCAACCGCATCTGATCGAGGAATGGCTGATGAAGAACGACTTCAAGCCGACCGTCGGTCATCGCTTCAACCTGCGCGGCGAATGGGGCGGCGTGCTGGACTGCGAGGTGCTCACCATCGAGCCGCAGAAGACGCTCGCCTACACCTGGAATTTCTCCCACGAGGACGCCGCGTTCGACCTGAAGAGCGTTGTGACCTTCACGCTGACGCCGACGAACACCGGCACGCATTTGCGCGTCGAGCAGGCGGGCTTCAGCCCGACGCAGAAGCAGGCTTTCGGCGGCGCGCATGCGGGCTGGAAGCAATTTCTGGCCAGGCTGGACGACGTGCTGGCGCGGGCAGGCTAGCTCGGCCGGCGCCAGTTCCAATCAGTTGCAAGGGAGGACCCAATGAGCACGCATATGTGGATTCGGCAGATTCATCGCTGGCTGTCGATGGCCTTCACGCTTGCGGTCATCGCCAACATCGTGGCGATGACCATGCAGGTCCAGGCCGTGTGGATCGGCTTCCTCGCGCTGGTGCCGCTGATCCCGCTGCTCGCGACCGGGCTCTATCTGTTCGCGCTGCCCTATGTCCGCCGCGGCACCCGCGTGAACGAGGCGCGATGATGAAGACGGCGAAGAAGACCGGCGCAAAGGACGCGAATGCGGCTTCGCCTTCCAAGATGATCGACGGCCGGATCAAGGAGCTCGGCGACTGGCGCGGCGCGATGCTGGGGCGAATCCGCGGCCTGATCAGGGAGGCCGACCCTGATGTTGTCGAAGAGTGGAAATGGCGCGGCGTTCCCGTGTGGGAGCGCGACGGCATCATCTGCACCGGCGAAACCTACAAGGAAGTGGTGAAGCTGACCTTTGCCAAGGGCGCGGCGCTGGAGGATCCCGCGGGATTGTTCAATTCCAGCCTCGATGGAAATGTGCGCCGCGCGATCGATATTCGCGAAGGCGAGACCATCAACGAGAAGGCGTTCAAGGCGCTGATCCGTGCGGCGGTGGGGCTGAATGCGGCCAAGGCGAAGAAGACGGCGAAGAAGCGATCGGCCTAGAACAGCCATTGTGCAGCCGCGGAGGCCTTCCTTCTCCCCTTGTGTGGGCCCTTTGTGGGAGAAGGTGGCATAGGCGGCCTTCGGCCGCCGTTCTAAAGTGGACGCCGAAGCAAAGGTTCGGCTATGGCGCCGGGGATGAGGGGTCTCCATCGACACGGGAAAGTGCGGAGAGGTACCCCTCACCCCAGTGAGCCTATGTCTACTGGCGTCGCGGCCCTCTCCCACAAGGGGCGAGGGCACATCAACGCGGATCTCGCCTAGTACCCCACGTAGCCAGCGGCCTCAGGCCACCGCCGCGGGAATCGGACGCGGGCTCACGACGTATTCGCGCAGGACCTTGTCGTTGGCATCGACCTCGATCAGCGCGACGTCGTAGGTCCAGAGATCGGCGAGGTGCTGGAGCACGCGCTTGGCGTCGGTCTCGTTGAGCTGGGAGCCCTTGATGACGTGGTGATGCAGGATCAGCCGGCGGTCGCCGGCGAGATCGACGTCGACCACCTCGATGTTGGCGTCGATGAAGCCGACATCGTGCTGCCGAGCCAGCTCGCGGCGGACGCGGCGGAAGCCGCGCTCGTCGTGGATGGCATCGACGCGGATGCCGGCGCGCTCCTCGGGATCGTCGTGCAGGTGGAACATGCGGAAGTGCCGCATCAATTTGGGACTCAGGAACTGGCCGATGAAGCTTTCGTCGCGGTAATTGGCCCAGACGTCGCGCAGCACGCCCATGACGTCGTTCTTGCCGGCGATGTCGGGGAACCATTCGCGGTCCTCGTCCTCCGGCCTGGTGACGATGCGCTCGATGTCCTGCATCACGGCAAAACCGAGCGCATAGGGGTTGAATCCCGAGAAGCGCGGGTCGTCGAACTCGGGCTGGAACACCACGTTGGTGTGCGATCCCAGGAATTCGAGGAAGTTGCCGTCGGTGATGCGGCCCTGCTCGTGCAGCTTGGTCATGATGCGATAGTGGACGTAGGTCGCCGTCCCCTCGTTCATCACCTTGGTCTGGCTCTGGGGATAGAAATATTGGGCGATGTGGCGGACGATGCGCAAGAGCTCGCGCTGCCAGGGCGCCAGCCGCGGCGCGCTCTTCTCCAGGAAATAGAGCAGATTCTCCTGCGGCAGGCCGAGCAGCTTGCGGCGGCGCTCGATGCTGAGCGCGGACCGGCTCTTGGCGACGCCCTTGGGCACGGTGCGCCAGAGATCGTTGAAGACCTCCTCCTCATGCTGGCGGCGGCGCCCTGCCCGCTTCTCCTCGGCTCGGAGATCGAGCTTCTTCTTGCCGGGATAGCGGTCGATGCCGTGCGACATCAGCGCATGCGCGGCATCGAGCGTGCGCTCGACCTCGATGCGGCCGTAGCGGTCCTCGCACTGCATGACGTAGTTCTTGGCGAAGTCGAGATAATCCAGGATGCCGTCGGCATCGGTCCACTGCTTGAACAGGTAATTGTTCTTGAAGAAATGGTTGTGGCCGAAAGCCGCGTGCGCGATCACCAGCGTCTGCATCGTCGCCGTGTTCTCCTCCATCAGATAGGAGATGCAGGGCGAGGAGTTGATCACGATCTCATAGGCGAGCCCCATCAGGCCCTTGCGATAGGACGCCTCATGGAAAGCGAAGTGCTTGCCGAACGACCAGTGCTTGTAGAACAAGGGCATGCCGACCGAGGAATAGGCGTCCAGCATCTGCTCGGCCGTGATGACCTCGATCTGGTTCGGATAGACGTCGAGCCCGAGATCCTTCAACGCCACCTCCTCGCAGGCATCGGTGATGCGCTGCAAGGTGTGGAAATCCCAATCGGCGCCTTCGAACAAACGTTCCGTCATGGAGCGGTCTTCTCCTGGGCAGTTTCGCGGCGCTGGAACAAGTCGTGGAACACCGGAAAGATCTCGCTGCGCTCCGAGACCTTGCGCATCGAGAGCGGTGCTCCGCTGTTGCGCAGGCGCTCGTAGAGGGTCCAAAGCGAGGAGTCGGAGAGATCGAAGGCGCTGCCGCCTGCCTCCCCGACCTCGAGATAGGCAAAGAACTGGCAGACCGGCAGGATCTTCTCGGTCAGCAGGAGCCCCGTGAGTTCGCCGTCGGAATAGGAATTGTCGCCGTCGGAGGCTTGCGCGGCGTAGATGTTCCAGTCCGACGGGTTGAAGCGCTCGCGCACGATCTCATGCATCGCCTGGAGCGCGCTGGAGACCAGCGTGCCGCCCGAGGCCGGGCCGTAGAAGAAGGTCTGCTCGTCCACCTCCTCGGCGCGGTCGGTGTGGCGGATGAAGACGATCTCGACATGCTTGTAGCGGCGCTTCAGGAACACGTAGAGCAGCATGTAGAAGCGCTTCGCGAGATCCTTCATGTGCTCGGACATCGAGCCGGAGACGTCCATCAGGCAGAACATCACGGCCTGCGCGACGGGCTTCGGCACCGTCTCGAAGCGCCGGTAGCGGATGTCGAGCGGATCGATGAAGGGGATGCGCTTGGACTTCGCCTTCAGCCTTTCCAGCTGGGCGACCAGCTCCGCGCGCTCGTCCTCGTCCGTGCATGCTTCGACCGCGGCTTCCAGCTCCTCGATCTCGTCCTTGCGGGGACGCTTGAGCGCGATGCGGCGCGCAAGCGCGAGCTTCACCGTCCGGCTCACCGAGATGTTGGCGGGCGAGCCCGACATGGTGTAGCCGGCGCGCTGGATGCCCTCGCTCTCGGTCTGCGCGATCTTGCGCTTGGCGAGATCGGGAAGCTCGAGGTCGTCGAGGAAGAGATCGACGAACTCATCCCGGCTGAGCACGAAGCGGAAGGCGTCCTCGCTGTCGCCTTCGCCGGGGCCGGAATCCTTGGCACTGCCCTGGCCGGAGCGCTGCAGATAGTCGCCTTCGACGAACTTCTTGTTGCCGGGCAGGACCATGTCCCGCGTTCCGCCTTCGCGGCGGAAGCGCGGCTCGTGCATGCCGTCGAGCGGAATCGTGACCTCACCACCCTCCAGGACGTCCTTGATGTCGCGTTCCTGCGAGGTTTTCTTGACGGCGCCCTGCACCAGGGACTTGGCCCGACGCAAGAACCGCTGACGGTTCTCAAGACTCTTGCCGCCTGGATTCAGGCGCCTGTCAATAATGTGGATGGGCACTTTTCCATTCGCCTCCCAGGCGCCTTAACCGGCCTGCTTCACGCGCATGTACCATTCGACGAGCCGGCGAACCTGACGCTCGGTGTAGCCGCGCTCCACCATGCGTGCCACGAACTCGCCGTGCTTCTTCTCCGTCTCGCCGTCCTTCTTCGACCCGAAGGAGATGACCGGAAGCAGGTCCTCGACCTGGGAGAATATCCGCTTTTCGATCACATCGCGAATCTTCTCGTAGGAGGTCCAGGTCGGATTCTTGCCGCCGTTCTGGGCCCGCGACCGTAACGAGAATTTGACGACCTCGTTGCGGAAGTCCTTGGGGTTGGCGATCCCCGCCGGCTTCTCGATTTTCGTCAGCTCCTGGTTCAAAAGCTCGCGATCGAGCAGCTGGCCGGTGTCGGGATCCTTGAAGTCCTGGTCCTCGATCCAGGCGTCGGCATAGTCGACGTAGCGATCGAACAGGTTCTGGCCATAATCCGAGTAGGATTCCAGATAGGCCTTCTGGATCTCGTTACCGATGAACTCGGCATAGCGCGGCGCCAGCTCCGCCTTGATGAATTCGAGATAGCGCTTCTCGGTCTCCTCCGGCAGCTGCTCGCGGCGGATCGCCTGCTCCAGCGCGTACATCAGATGAACGGCGTCGGCGGCGACTTCCTGCGGATCGTGGTTGAAGGTCGCAGCCAGGATCTTGAAGGCAAAGCGGGTCGAGACGCCGTCCATGCCCTCGTCGACGCCGGCGGCGTCGCGATATTCCTGGACGCTGCGCGCCTTCGGATCGGATTCCTTCAGGCTCTCGCCGTCGTAGACCCGCATCTTGCCGAACAGGGTAGAGTTCTCGTGCTTGCGCAGGCGCGACATCACCGAGAACCGCGCCAGCGTCTCCAGCGTCGACGGCGCGCAAGGCGCCGCGGCCAGCTCGGAGCCCTGGATCAGCTTCTCGTAGATCTTCTGCTCTTCGGTGACCCTGAGGCAGTAGGGCACCTTGATCACGCAGATGCGGTCGATGAAGGCTTCGTTGTTCTTGTTGGCCTTGAAGCTCGCCCACTCCGCTTCGTTGGAGTGCGCGAGGATGACGCCCGTGTACGGGATCGCGCCGATGTTCTCGGTGCCGATGTAGTTGCCTTCCTGCGTTGCGGTCAGCAGCGGGTGCAGCATCTTGATCGGCGCCTTGAACATCTCGACGAACTCGAGCACGCCCTGGTTGGCGCGGTTGAGGCCGCCGGAATAGCTGTAGGCGTCGGGATCGTTCTGGGCGTAGGTCTCGAGCTTGCGGATGTCGACCTTGCCGACCAGCGAGGAGATGTCCTGGTTGTTCTCGTCACCGGGCTCGGTCTTGGCGATCGCGATCTGGCGCAGCCGCGACGGCTGGATTTTTGCGACGCGGAATTGCGAGATGTCGCCGCCGAAGGCCTCCAGCCGCTTGTAGCACCATGGGCTCATCAGGCCGGTGAGACGACGGCGCGGAATGCCGTACTTCTCTTCCAGCATCGGGCCGAGCTGATCGGGATCAAACAGGCTGAGCGGGCTCTCGAACACCGGCGAGAGTTCGTCGCCGGCCTTGAGCACGTAGATCGGATGCACTTCCATCAGCGACTTCAGCCGCTCGGCGAGCGAGGACTTGCCGCCGCCGACCGGGCCGAGCAGATAAAGGATCTGCTTGCGCTCTTCGAGACCTTGCGCCGCATGGCGGAAGAAACCGACGATGCGCTCGATGGTTTCTTCCATGCCGTAGAAGCCGGCGAAGGCCGGATAGGTGCGGATCGTGCGGTTCAAAAAAATACGGCCAAGGCGTGGGTCCTTGGCCGTGTCAATCGTCTGGGGCTCACCGATCGCCGCTAGCAGTCGTTCGGCCGCGTTGGCGTATTTCATGGGATCGCTTCGACACGATTCCAGATATTCCGCCATCGACATGTCGTGCTGGCTTCTCGCCTCGAACGACCGAGCGAAAGCATTGAATAGAGAATCGTTGTACATGATCCCTCTCCGCGTGAGTTCCGCTACAAGCTGAAACGAAAGCAGTTACCGGACCGTTCCTCAGGCCGTTTCGAATCAGCGTGAGCACATGACGATCATTGGACACCCGGGTGCCAACTCGACGCAACGCACAACGTAGGCACTCTATGAGTTACGAACAGGCACATGCCTGTAATTTGTGCGAATCTTTGTCTATATTGGCTCATTTCCAGAAAATGTCACTCGGTCGCAACATCCGGGCATTCCCGGGGATACGTCCATCCGGCAATGCAGCATAGCGATCCGGGCGCGGCGATCTTATGACACTTATACGGCGAAGCCTTGTACGCCGAGCCTTGCACCTCGAAGCCTTGTACCTAGAAGCCTTGGGGCCGCGTTCATCTTCCTGCTGCAATGCAGTACACGGGCTGCTGGCCCGCGTGGCAGTCGCGTCAAGCGCGCAGCAGTGTATCAAAATCGGTCGCTGGGCCCCTCCGACCGGATGACGACGCGATCATCCTGGCGATCATCCTGCGGCTGCGGCATTCTTCAACCGAAATGCCCGCGCGATGCCGACATAGTCATCGTCGTCTCGTCGTCGCCGAGACCATCCCAGCAGTCGATGGCAAGGCTCGCACTGAGCAAGATCATGGCAAGACCCGCCGCGACCAGCAGCCGCTGTCGCATCGACTGTAATTTGGAGATCACGCAATCCGCCGGCGAGACCGCAGACGCAACCTATCGCTGGCTATTGGCAGCGGCCAGCGCCAAATCTTCGCGGCGGGCGAACATGTGTTTCGCAGCATGGCTCCTCGCGGCCACACGACATTACAACACCCGCCTGGATCGCCATGATCGCGACGGAGTTACACCGGAGGGTATGACGCACGTACCCTTGATTGGTTCCCTCCCGGGAGCATGTAAGCTAGAGGATAGCGCGTCAGGACCGGCGCGGAAACCCCTCGTCCGCAGGCTTGGAGAAAATAAACATCATGAATCCCGTCAAAGAACTGGAAAAGCACGGACAAGCGGTCTGGCTGGACTTCCTGGCCCGTGGCTTCATCGCCAAGGGTGACCTGAAGCGGCTGATCGACACCGACGGCGTCAAGGGCGTCACCTCCAATCCGTCGATCTTCGAGAAGGCGATCGGCAGCTCCGACGAATACGATGCCCCGATCGGCAAGGCGTTGAAGCGCGGCGACCGGAACGTGGCCGACCTGTTCGAGGCCGTCGCGGTCGAGGACATCCAGAACGCCGCCGATGTGCTCCGCCCGGTCTATGACCGCCTCAAGGGCGGCGACGGCTATGTCAGCCTGGAAGTCTCGCCCTATCTCGCGATGGACACATCCGGCACGGTCGCCGAGGCGCGGCGGCTCTGGAAGGACGTCGGTCGCAAGAACCTGATGGTGAAGGTGCCGGCAACGCCGGAGGGCCTGCCGGCGATCGAGCAGCTGATCGGCGACGGCATCAGCATCAACATCACGCTGCTGTTCTCCAAGGCGGTGTACCTCGAGGTGGCCGAAGCCTACATCGCCGGGCTCGAAAAATACGTCGCAGGCGGCGGTGACCCCTCGCATGTCGCGAGCGTGGCGAGCTTCTTCGTCAGCCGCATCGACTCGGTGGTCGACAAGCAGCTCGACGAGAAGATCGCGCGCGCCAACGATCCATCCGAGAAGGAACGGCTCGCCGCGCTCAAGGGCAAGGTCGCGATCGCCAATGCCAAGCTCGCCTATCAGGACTACAAGCGCCTGTTCTCGGGTCCGCGCTGGGAGAAGCTCGCCGCCAAGGGCGCCAGGCCGCAGCGCATGCTGTGGGCCTCCACCGGGACCAAGAACAAGGACTACAGCGACGTCCTCTATGTCGAGGAGCTGATCGGTCCCAACACCATCAACACCGTGCCGCCGGCGACGCTGGATGCGTTCCGCGACCATGGCAAGCCGCGCGACAGCCTGGAGGAGAACGTCGAGGACGCAAGGCGCGTGCTGGAGGAGCTGGAGCGCTCCGGCATCTCGCTCGAGGCGATCACCGAGGAGCTAGTCAAGGACGGCGTCAAGCTGTTCGCCGATGCCGCCGACAAGCTCTACGGCGCCGTCGCGCACAAGCGCGCGGTCGTGCTCGGGCCCGCACTCGACCGCCAGCTTCTCTCGCTCGGCGACGGGCTGGGCAAAGCCGTGGCTGAGAGCACCGAGGACTGGCGGGCGTCCGCCAAGATCCGCAGGCTGTGGCAGCGTGACAAGTCGGTCTGGACCGGTGCGGACGAGGACAAATGGCTGGGCTGGCTCGACAGCGCGGCCAAGGCCGACATTGCCGATTACGAGGACTATGCGGGCCGCGTGAAGGGCCAGAAATTCTCCGACGCCGTCGTGCTCGGCATGGGCGGATCCAGCCTCGGCCCCGAAGTGCTGGCCGAGACTTTCGGCAAGAAACCCGGCTTCCCGAAGCTGCACGTGCTGGATTCCACCGATCCGGCGCAGGTGCGGGCGATGGAGGCGAAGATCGATATCGCCAACACCGTGTTCATCGTCTCCAGCAAGTCCGGCGGCACCACAGAGCCGAACGCGATGAAGGACTATTTCCATGAGCGGGTTGCCGAGGCCGTCGGACCGAAGGTGAAGACCGGCCATCGCTTCATCGCGGTCACCGATCCTGGCTCGTCGCTGGAGAAGGCGGCGAAGAAGCTGAGCTATGCCCGCATCTTCCATGGCGAGCCTTCGATCGGCGGCCGCTATTCGGTGCTATCGCCCTTCGGCCTCGTGCCGGCGGCAACTGCGGGCGTCGACGTCAAGACCTTCATCAAGCATGCGCTTGCGATGGCCCGCTCCTGCGGGCCGGACGTGCCGCCGGCTGAGAACCCGGGCGTGCAGCTTGGCCTCGCCATGGGCCTCGCAGGCGTCGAGGGCCGCGACAAGGTGACGATCCTGGCGTCGAAGAAGATCGCCGATTTCGGTGCCTGGGCCGAGCAGCTCATCGCGGAGTCCACCGGCAAGGAAGGCAAGGGCCTGATCCCGATCGAGGGTGAGCCGCTCGGCGATCCCGGCGTCTATGGCAACGACCGGTTCTTCATCGACATCCGTGTCGACGGCGAAGCGGACGCGGCCCATGACTCGAAGCTCGCGGCGATCGAGGCGGCGGGTCATCCCGTCGTGCGCATCATCATGAAGTCGATCGAGCATCTCGGCCAGGAGTTCTTCCGCTTCGAGATGGCGACGGCGGTGGCAGGCAGCATCCTCGGCATCAATCCGTTCGACCAGCCGGACGTGGAAGCGGCCAAGATCAAGACCCGCGAGCTCACCGCCGCGTTCGAGAAGACCGGCACGCTGCCGGAAGAGCAGCCGGTGGTCAGCACCGACGAGGCCGATCTCTACACCGACGAAGCCAACGCCACCGCACTGCGCGCCGCCGGCGCCAATGGCGATCTCACCTCCTGGCTGAAGGCGCATCTCTCCCGCTCGAACCATGGCGACTATGTCGCCCTGCTCGGCTATATCGCGCGAGACAAGGCGACGATCGACGCACTCCAGGCCATGCGGTTAGAGGTACGCGAGAAGCGGCACGTCGCGACCTGCGCCGAATTCGGACCGCGCTTCCTGCATTCCACCGGTCAGGCCTACAAGGGTGGCCCCGACAGCGGCGTGTTCCTCCAGATCACGGCGGACGATGCCAGGGATCTGCCGGTGCCGGGCCAGAAGGCGAGCTTCGGCGTGATCAAGGCGGCGCAGGCACGCGGCGATTTCGACGTGCTCACCGAACGCGGCCGGCGTGCGCTGCGTGTGCACCTGAAGGGCGGAGTCAAAAAAGGCCTCGCGGCGCTCAATGCGGCGCTCAACGACGCGCTGAACTAAGGGAATCTCTCACATGCAACTCGGCATGATCGGCCTCGGCCGGATGGGCGGCAACATCGTTCGCCGCCTGATGCGACACGGACATTCGACCGTGGTCTACGACAAGGACGCCAAGGCCGTCGCCGGCCTTGCCGCCGACGGTGCGACAGGTTCGGCGACGCTGGAAGAGTTCGTCTCGAAACTCGAGCGGCCGCGCACCGCCTGGGTGATGCTGCCTGCGGGACACATCACCGAGACGACGATCGACACGATCGCGGGCGTGATGCAGGAAGGCGACGTCATCATCGACGGCGGCAACACCTTCTGGCAGGACGACGTCCGCCGCGGCAAGGCATTGAAGGCGCGCGGCATCCACTATGTCGACGTCGGCACGTCAGGCGGCGTCTGGGGCCTCGACCGCGGTTACTGCATGATGATCGGCGGCGAGAAGCAGGTGGTCGACCGGCTCGATCCGATCTTCGCCGCGCTCGCGCCCGGCGCCGGCGACATTCCGCGCACCGAGGGACGCGAGGGCCGCGATCCCCGCATCGAGCAGGGCTACATCCATGCCGGCCCGGTGGGCGCCGGCCACTTCGTCAAGATGATCCACAACGGCATCGAATACGGCCTGATGCAGGCCTATGCTGAAGGTTTCGACATTCTCAAGAATGCCAGTATCGAGGCCTTGCCGGCGGATCACCGCTACGATTTCGATCTCGCCGACATCGCCGAAGTGTGGCGGCGCGGCAGCGTGATTCCGTCCTGGCTGCTCGACCTCACCTCGACGGCACTCGCCGACAGCCCCCAGCTGTCGGAGTACTCCGGCTTCGTCGAGGATTCCGGCGAAGGCCGCTGGACCGTGAATGCTGCGATCGACGAGGCGGTGCCAGCCGAAGTCTTGACGGCTGCGCTCTACACACGTTTCCGTTCCCGCAAGGAACACACCTTCGCCGAAAAAATTCTCTCTGCGATGCGTGCAGGGTTCGGCGGCCACAAGGAGCCGAAGCAGCCGGGCGCGGCGAAGCCCAAATGAGATCGAGCAGAACGTAACAAGCGAAGGCCGAACATTCGTGACAAAAGACCCGCAGCCAAAGCGCAAGCCGGAAAATTGCGCCTTCGTCATCTTTGGCGTGACCGGCGACCTCACCCATCGGCTGGTGATGCCATCGCTGTACAATCTGGCGGCCGAGAATCTGTTGCCGGAAAAATTCTGCGTCGTCGGCGTCGCCCGCAAGAGCCAGTCGGATGACGAGCTGCGCGACAGCCTGATGAAGGGCCTGCGCGAATTTGCGACGCGGCCTGTCGACGATGACATCGCCAGGCAGCTGCTGCAATGCGTCACCTTCGTCGAGGCCGATCCGAAGGACCCGCCGTCGTTCGACCGTTTGCGCGAGCATCTGGATTCCCTGGAGTGCTCGCAAGGCACCGGCGGCAACCGCCTGTTCTACCTCGCGACTCCGCCGGCTGCATTCGCGCCGACCGCGCGGGAGCTCGGCCGCACCGGATTGATGAAGGAGAACGGCGCCTGGCGGCGGCTGGTGATCGAGAAGCCGTTCGGCACCGATCTCGCCTCGGCCCGCGCGCTCAACGCCGAGCTCCTGAAGATCATGGACGAACACCAGATCTACCGGATCGATCACTATCTCGGCAAGGAGACCGTGCAGAACATCCTGGTGCTGCGCTTCGCCAACGGCATGTTCGAGCCGATCTGGAATCGCAACCACATCGACCACATCCAGATCACGGTGGAGGAGAAGCTCGGCGTCGGCCATCGCGGCGGCTTCTATGATGCCACCGGTGCCTTGCGCGACATGGTGCCGAACCACCTGTTCCAGCTGATGTCGCTGGTCGCGATGGAGCCGCCGACGCGTTTCGATGCCCATTCGGTTCGCTCCGAGAAGGCCGAGGTGCTCACCGCGATCCAGCGGCCAAGCCGGGAGGAAGCGCTGAGGAGCTCGGTGCGCGCGCAATATCTCGCCGGCCGCATCGGCGATGAGGAGATTCCGGACTATCGCAAGACCCCGGACGTCAAGCCGGGCAGCACCACCGAGACCTATGTCGCACTCAAGCTGATGATCGACAATTGGCGCTGGGCCGGCGTGCCGTTCTATCTGCGCACGGGCAAGGCGCTGGCGCACAAGCGCACGGAAGTCGCGATCAAGTTCAAGCAGGCGCCGCTGTCGATGTTCTCAGGCACGGCGGTCGACCGCCTGTCGCAGAACTTCCTCACCATCGGCATCGCGCCCACCGAGACCATCGAGCTTCAGTTCAACGCCAAGATCCCCGGACCGAGCGTCACCATCGACGGCGTTGAGATGAAATTCCGCTACGGCGACTATTTCCGCGCCGATCCCTCGACCGGCTACGAGACGCTGATCTACGACTGCATGATCGGCGACAATATCCTGTTCCAGCGCGCTGACGGCGTCGAGGCCGGCTGGCAGGCGGTGCAGCCGTTCCTGGACGCCTGGACAAGCGCCGGCACCAACGGCATCGAAACCTATGAAGCCGGCAGCGACGGCCCCGCCTGCGCCGATGAGCTGCTGCGGCGCGACGGGCGAAGCTGGCGGAAATACTCGTGATGGCCGCGGCCGACCAGCCGAAGCTGATCGTCGAAGCTGATGCCGAAGCTCTCGCCCGCGCCGCGGCCGAACGGGTGATGGCGCGGATCGCGGCCAATCCCGGACGGATCGCGATCTGCCTCACCGGCGGCTCCAGCCCGAAGAAGCTCTATCAGTTGCTCGGCAGCGAGGCCTGGCGCGGCCGGATTCCGTGGGACCGCGTGCACTGGTTCATCGGCGACGAGCGCTTCGTGCCCGAGAGCGATCCGCTCAACAACATGGCCATCGCGCGCACGGCGTTTCTCGATCGCAATGCGCCCGCCGGCCATATCCACCCGATTCCGACCACGGCCGAGAATCCGGATGCCGGCGCTGACGCCTATGCACGCGAGCTGCAGGCCTTTTATGGCGCAGACCGGCTCGATCCGCAGCGCCCGCTGTTCGATCTCGTCCTGATGGGCGCCGGGCCGGACGGTCACACCGCTTCGCTATTTCCGGGTTATCCCGAGATAGAAGAGACCCGACGCTGGGTCGTCGGCGTCGCCAGGGCCAATGTCGCGCCCTTCGTGCCGCGGGTCTCGCTCACCCTGCCCGTTCTGGCCTCCTGCCGCGAGATGCTGTTCGAGATTGCCGGTCACGACAAGCAACCGATCTTGACGCGCCTGCTCAATGGCGAGAATCTGCCGGCCTTGCGCGCGCGCTCGAATGGCGAGACCGTCTGGCTGGTCGACCAGGCCGCGCTTCCGGAGGAATTTCGTGGGCCGCGCTGAAGCACCTTGTGCATTGATCGTGATGGGCGTGTCGGGTTCGGGCAAGAGCACGGTTGCCAAGGCGCTCGGCGAGCGGCTCGGCTGGCGTTTCGAGGACGGCGACAGCTTCCATCCCGCCAGCAACGTCGAGAAGATGCGGGCCGGCCATCCGCTCACCGACGAAGACCGCTGGCCCTGGCTCAATGCCATCGCCGACGAGATCGCGCGCGTGTGCGGACGCGGCGAGCACGTCATCATCGCCTGCTCGGCGCTGAAGCATACCTATCGCGACGTGCTGCTGCGCGGTCGCGACGACGTCCGCTTCGTCTTCCTGAAGGGCACGAAGGAGCTGATCGCCGAACGGCTGGCGCATCGCAAGGGGCACTTCATGCCGCCGGAGCTGCTCGCGAGCCAATTCAACACGCTGGAGCCGCCCGAGGCCAGCGAGCACGTCGTCACCGTCTCGATCGACGAATCCGTCGAAGCGATCGTGGACGGCGTGGTGCGCCAATTGAAGCTGGGCGGCGCGATACCCAAGGTCCTGCCATGACGCAAATCTCACTCGTGGTCTCCGATGTCGACGGCACGCTGTTGACCAAGGACAAGACGCTGACCGAACGCGCGCGAGGCGCGGTGCAGCGGCTGCATCAGGCCGGCATCGGCTTCACCATCACCTCCAGCCGCCCCGCGATCGGCATGCGCTTCCTGATCGAGCCGCTGGCGCTGTGGCTGCCGGTCGGCCCGTTCAACGGCTCCTCGATCGTCGATCCCGAGATGAGGCCGGTCGAGCAGCACCTGATTCCCGCGCGCGCGGCCGAGCGGTCCTTGCAGATCCTCCGCGAATTCGGCGCCGACATCTGGCTGTTCACCACCGACAAATGGCTGATCGACAATCCCAGCGGCAGCTACGTCGCCCACGAGCAGCACACGATCCGCGCCGACCCCACCATCGTGTCCGATTTCTCGCCCTACCTCTCGAGCGCTTGCAAGATCGTCGGCGCCAGTGCCGATGCGGCAGGGCTCGCGGCTTGCGAGAAGGCGATGCAGGAGGCGCTGGGCAGCGAAGCCACCGCGGTGCGCTCGCAGACCTACTATCTCGACATCACCCCACCCGGCTTCGACAAGGGCACCTTCGTCGAGGCCATGGCCAAGCGCCTGGGCATTGCGACCGGCGCGGTCGCCACCATCGGCGACATGCAGAACGACCTCGCCATGTTCCGCGTCAGCGGCACCTCGATCGCCATGGGCAACGCCGCCGACAATGTCAAGGACCAGGCCACCCACGTCACCGCGACCAACGAGCAGGACGGTTTTGCGGAGGCGATGGAGATGATCCTGAAGTGGAATGGGGTGGGCTAGAACTAATTGGCCTTGAACGGGCGGATCAAGCCGCGAGCTCGCTGTAACCTCTCCCGCTTGCGGGAGAGGTCGCCGCGCAGCGGCGGGTGAGGGTTCTCTCCTCTTGGGGATTCTCGCGAGTGGAGATACCCTCTCCCCAGCCCTCCCCCGCAAGCGGGGGAGGGAGCGCAGCTTCGCTGTGGATACAATCCCGGTTATCCAAATTCACTGCTTCGACCGTTGCACCGCCGGCTTCTCGCTCTCCTGTCTCGCCGCCGACAGGTTATGCGCGGTGTTGATCAGCGCGATGTGGGTCAGCGCCTGCGGGAAGTTGCCGGTTTGGCGGCGGGCCACGGAGTCGTATTCCTCGGCGAGCAGCCCGACATCGTTCGCGACCCCGACCACGCGATCGAACAATTCCTGCGCCTTGTCGAGATCGCCTGACAGCACGTAGGCGTCGGCCAGCCACAGGCTGCAGGCCAGGAACGCACCTTCGAGCGGCGGCTGGTCCGCCGGCAGCTCGCGCGGATCGTGCCGCAGCACGAAACCGTCGCGCATCAGGCATTTCTCGACGGAGGCGATGGTGCCGCGGATGCGCGGATCGGACGCCGGCAGGAAGCCGACGGCCGGCAGCAGCAGCACGCTGGCATCGAGCAGTTTCGAGCCGTAGGATTCGACGAAGGCATTCTCCTGCGCGTCAAATCCCCTGTTGCAGACGTCGCGATGAATCGCCTCGCGCAGGGTGCGCCAGTGCAGCAGCGGCGCCTTGAAGCCAAACGTCTCGGCGCTCTTGATGCCGCGATCGAATGCGACCCAGGTCATCACCTTGGAGAAGACGTAGTGCTTGGGCTGTCCGCGCCGCTCCCAGATGCCGTGATCGGGCCGGTCCCAGACCTCGGCCAGATGATTGAGCACGGCGCATTCCAGCGCCCAGGTCTCGTCGTCGAGCTGGAGCTTGGCCATGCGCGACTGGTGAAAGGCATCGATCAACTCGCCGTAGACGTCGAGCTGGAGCTGCGCATGCGCGGCGTTGCCGACACGCACCGGCTGCGCACCCTCGTAGCCGCCGAGCCAGCCCGCCTCCCATTCCAGAAGCCGTCGCTGGCCCCAGATGCCGTACATGATCTGCATGTTCGAAGGCGATCCGGCGGCCGCGCGCAGCAGCCAATTGTGCCAGGCCAAGGCTTCCTCGGTGTAGCCCGAGTTCATCAGCGCCAGCAGCGTGAAGGTGGCGTCGCGCAGCCAGCAGAAACGATAATCCCAGTTCCTGCTGCCCCCGAGCTTTTCCGGCAAGGAGGTGGTGGGTGCCGCGACGATGCCGCCGGTCGGCGCGAAGGTCAGCGCCTTCAGCGTGATCAGCGAGCGCAGGACGAGCTCCTGGTATTCGCCGTCGCGGGTGCAACGGCTGCACCAGTCCTGCCAGAACTTCTCGGTCTCCTGAAGCGCCAGCTCCGGATCGATCGGCGCAGGCGGGTCAAGATGCGAGGGACCGTAAGTCAGCACGAAAGGCACGGTCTCGCCTTCCTTCACCTCGAAGTCGGAGACGGTGGTCAGGTCCTCGCCGCGGGTCTCGACCGGCGTGCGCAACACCGTCATGTCCTGGCCGGCGATGGCCATCAAGGAATGGTCGATCCGTCGCACCCAGGGAATGTCCACGCCGAAGCCGAAGCGGATGACGAGCTCCATCCGCATCTTCACGGTGCCACGGATGCCGCGGACCAGCCGCACGATGTCCGACGCCTTGCCGCGCGGCGGCATGAAGTCGATCAGCGCGACGGTGCCGCTCTTCGTCTCAAAACGCGTTTCGAGAATGAGGGTATTGCCGAGATATCGCCGCGAGATGCGGGGCACGGTCTCGCTCGGCGCGATCAGCCAGCGTCCGTTCTTGTGCGTGCCGAGGATGGCGGCAAAGCAGGCGTCGGAATCGAAGGCAGGCCAGCACAGCCAGTCGATCGAGCCGTTGCGCCCGACCAGCGCCGCGGTCTCGCAATCGCCGATCAGCGCATAGTCCTCGATCCTCTGAGACAATGTCGTGCAAACCCTGGGAAACCCCGGCCGTTCAACTCCCGCCGGGCAATGAACGTTCCCGCGTCGCGGCCTTCAAGGCCGCGAGGTCGATCCTGGACGCGATCTTGTCGAGCGCAACAGGAAGGCGCTGGCGCCAGTTCGGGTGCTCGTCGATCGTGCCTGGAATGTTGGGCTGGTCGATCACGCCCAGCAGATCTTCCATCGACACCGCGAGCAGCCGGGACGGCGTGCGCGACAGGAAGGCGAGCACCGAATAGAGGTCGTTCGCTCGAATCCCGTTCTGGCGCAGGATCTCGTCGAGCCTGCCGAGCGCATCCCAGCGCGCCTGGTCGTTCTCGCCGGGATCGAGCCCGAGCGAGCGCTTCATCTTGAGATCGCTGAAGGAGCGCCAGCCGGCATAGGTCGACAGGTCATGCGTGTTCAGCGTGACCAGCGCATTGGGCCTGTAGTGGTCGACATTGCGGAAATGGCCGGCATCGTCGCGCTCGAACATCATGACGAGATAGGACCAGATGCCGAAATCCTGCATCATCTCGCGAAAGCCTTCAGGCACGGTGCCGAGGTCCTCGCCGATCACGATGCATCGATGGGCCGCGCTCTCGCGCGCCACGGCTGCCAGCAGCGCCTCGAACGGCATCTGCACATAGGCGCCGTTGTCGGGCTTGAAGCCGCGCGGCACCAGATAGAGCCGCTTCAGGCCGAGCACGTGATCGAGCCGGATGGCGCCGGCATGGCGCATCGACGCCGCGAGCATGTCCGCGAACGGCACGAAGGACTGCGCCTCGAGCCCCCCGGCGTTGAAGCCGGCGAGACCCCAGTCCTGGCCGATGGTGTTGAGCACGTCGGGCGGTGCGCCGACGGCGAGATGGCGGGAAATCGCCGTCTGCTCGTTCCAGGCATCGAAGCCGTTGGACTGCACGCCGACGGCGACGTCGAGATACAGCCCGACCCGCATGCCGAGCCGGCTGCCGAGCTCCTTGGCGGCATGCAGCTGGCTATCGGCGGTCCATTGCACGAATTCGACGAACTCGACCTCGCGCTTGTCCGGGCCATTGCGCAGCTCGGCGCATTTCGCCTGATCCGGCTGCTGCCATTCCGACGGCCATTCCCACCAGGGGGCGTTGAAGCGATGGCGCAGCACCTCGAAGCAGGCAAAGCGGGACAGCAGCGGCGCGCGGGCGGCCCGGAAGGCGTCAAACGCCTTGCGGCGCGCCTCGCTCGCGTTTGTCACGAAGCTGTCAAAGGCGGCGCGAAGACCCCGCCATTTCAACGCCGCCATGTCGGCATAAGGGACGCGGTCACCTTCGCGCAGGCGGGCGGCCGTTGCGGCCGCGTCGGGCACGTGGTCTGCCGAGAATTCGGGAATCGCCTCGACGTCGATATAGAGCGGATTGAGGAAAAGCCGGCTGTTCGGCGAATAGGGGCTGCAATCGGCCGGGTGGTCGTCGAACAGGACATGCAGCGGATTGAGTCCGACGCCGTCGGCCCCGAGCTGCTTGGCAAGCCGGACCAGGCCTGCGAGGTCGGTGAAGTCGCCGATGCCCCAATTGCGGTCCGAACGGACGCTGTAGAGCTGGACGGCGAGCAGCCAGCCGCGGTCGAAATCGCCGCTGAAGGCGCGCTCGGGCGCCACGATCATCGGCACCTCTTCCGTCACGCCTTCGGCATCGGTCAGTGTCAATCTGTGATACCCGAGCGCCAGGCCGGCGGGCCAGGCGATCACGGGCTCGCGTGTCTCGCCCTGGGCGATCACATTGCCGTTGCCGTGGATTTTCCATTGCAGCGGCGGCGCACCGATGGCCGCCAATTCCGTGCGCGGATGCCCCAATGCGCGGACCACGACCGGCCCGCTGACGAAGCGGTAGACCCGCCTCTCCGGCAGGGCGTCGAGGATGGATTTGAGCGCCTCGGGCGCGGTGACCCGCAACTTGCCGAGGGCGTCAACGAATTCGGATTGAACGCCCTTGATCCGGGCTTGAGCTAAAAGATCCATTCGGCACGCAGCTTGCAGGCCATTGTTTGGCCAAGGGCATCGATTTTAACGAGGTCGCGGAAGAGGTTAGTCAGGGGTAACTCGCAAACTGCGCTTGCCGTTCCCCAGGGAACCAATGACACACAAGCGGCTTTCTATAATGATACCAAGCGTCGGTTCCCGGCAAGGGAAACGGGCTCCTGCTTTCTTGTCAATGGCATCACCGTGAACAAGACAATTCAAACTGTCGAAAGTGCCGCAGCCGGCAGCGCTTTCCTGATCGAGGACGTCTATCCCTCGATCGACGGCGGCCGCTTCGCTGTGAAGCGGATCGCGGGCGAACCGGTCGAGGTCTGGGCCGACATCTATCGCGGCGGCGACGCCGTGATCGCCGCCGCCCTGATCTGGCGCCGCGAGCAGGAGCGCGAATGGCGGAGCGAACCGATGACCCATCACGGCAATGACCGCTGGTCCGGTGCGTTCACGCCCGTTGAGCCCGGCCAATATGTCTACGCGATCGAAGCCTGGACCGATGAGTTCGCCACCTGGTCTCACGCGGTCGCGCGCAAGCAGCGCACCGGGATCGATGTCAGCCTCGATGCGATCGAGGGCGCCGGACTGCTGACCAAGGCGCATGGCGCGCGACAGGACGCAGCGGCGGTCATCATCAGGCAGTGCGAGGACTATCTCAGGAACGGCGACGTCAATTCGCTGCTCGCAACCGAGCTCGGCGAAGCCATGGCCGAGAGCCAGTCCCGGCCCGACCTGACGCGCTCGCCACTCTTCCCGCTAACCATAGACCGCGACAAGGCGCGGTTTGGCGCCTGGTATCAGACGATGCCGCGCAGCCAGAGCGCATTGCCGGGCCGGCATGGCACGCTGCGCGACTGCATCGCGCGCGTGCCCGACATCGCCGCCATGGGCTTTGACGTGCTCTACTTCACGCCGATCCACCCGATCGGCCACACAAGCCGCAAGGGCCGCAACAATGCGCCGGTGGCGCGTGACGGCGATCCCGGCTCGCCCTATGCGATCGGCTCGGCCGAGGGCGGCCACGATGCCCTGCATCCCGAGCTCGGCACGATCGAGGATTTCCGCGCGCTGGTCGCGACCTGCCTCGAATACGGCCTCGAGCTGGCGCTCGACTTCGCCGTGCAGTGCTCGCCGGACCATCCCTGGCTGACGCAGCATCCGGAATGGTTCAAATGGCGGCCGGACCGCTCGGTCCGGACGGCGGACGGCCCTTATTCCGACATCGTCGTCCCCGATTTCGGCTCGGTGGATCGGGCCGGCCTGTGGAACGCGTTTCGCGATGCCATGCTGTTCTGGATCGACCATGGCGTCACCATCTTCGCCATCGACAATCACGACACCGCGCCGCTTGCATTCTGGGAGTGGCTGATCCGCGACATCCGCCACCGTCACCCCGAAGTGATCCTGTTCTCCAAGACCTACGCACGGCCGAAGCTGATGAAGGGCCTCGCCAAGCTCGGCTTTGCGCAATCCTTCACCTATTTCCCCTGGCGCACCTCGCGGTGGGAGCTGGAGCAATATCTCGGCGAGCTGACGCGCTATCCCGAACGCGATTTCTATCGTCCGCACATGTTCGTCAACACGCCCGACCTGTTGCCCTACCACCTCCAGAGCGGAGAGGCCTGGGCATTCAAGTCGCGCGTCGCGCTGGCGGCGACGCTTTCGGGCAATTACGGCATCTTTGGCGGATTCGAGCTGCTGGAGCATCAGGCTATTCCTGGCCGCGAAGAATATCTCGATTCCGAGAAGTACCAGATCAGGCAGCGCGACTGGGACAAGCCCGGCAACATCAAATCCTACATTGCCGAGCTCAACCGCGTCCGCAACGAGAACGCGGCGCTGCAGCAGACGGCCAATCTGCGCTTCCTCGGCATCGAGGATGGCGAGACGATCGCCTTCGCAAAGGAAGCGGCTGATCCGGCCAACACCGTCGTCATCGTGATCGCACTCTCGCGTCATGCGCGTGAATGCTGGCTGCCGCTCGGCGACGTCACCATTGACGCCGGTGGACGGCGCCACCATGTGACGGAACTCGAAGACCTTCTCACCGGCGAACGGTCCCGCATCGAATGGGGCGGGATCAGGTTGCGTATCGATCCCGACCGCGATCCGGCGCTCCTGTTCCGCTGCCTGGCGTAAAGGTTCACGCCATGAATGTTCTGTCTTCCGTCGACACCAAGAAGGCTGAGGCTGCCGAGATCGTGGATGAGCTCTGGTACAAGGACGCCATCATCTACCAGCTCCACGTCAAGGCCTTCGCCGACAGCAACAATGACGGCATCGGCGACTTCGCCGGACTGACCGAGAAGCTGCCCTATCTCCAGGAGCTCGGCGTCACCGCGCTGTGGCTGCTGCCGTTCTATCCCTCGCCCGGCCGCGACGACGGCTACGACATCGCCGATTACGGCTCGGTCAATCCCGATTTCGGGACGATGAAGGATTTCAAGCGCTTCATCCAGGAGGCACAGAAGCGCGGCCTGCGCGTCATCACCGAGCTCGTCGTCAACCACACCTCGGACCAGCACAAATGGTTCAAGCGCGCGCGCCGCAGCCATCCCGGCTCCAGCGCCCGCAACTGGTATGTCTGGAGCGACACCGACCAGAAATACCAGGGCACGCGCATCATCTTCACCGACACGGAGAAGTCGAACTGGACCTGGGATCCCGAGGCCGGCGCGTTCTACTGGCACCGCTTCTTCTCGCACCAGCCGGACCTCAATTTCGACAACCCGCGCGTGGTCAGCGCCATCATCCAGGTGATGAAGCGCTGGCTCGACGCCGGCGTCGACGGCTTCCGGCTCGACGCCATTCCCTATCTCTGCGAGCGCGAGGGCACCTCGAACGAGAACCTGCCCGAGACCCATGCGATCATCAAGCGGCTGCGCCAGGAGCTCGACGCCTACTCCAAGGGCAAGCTGCTGCTGGCCGAGGCCAATCAATGGCCGGAGGACGTGCAGGAATATTTCGGCCGCGGCGACGAATGCCACATGGCCTACCATTTCCCGCTGATGCCGCGCATCTACATGGCGATCGCGCAGGAGGACCGCTTCCCGATCACCGACATCCTGCGCCAGACGCCGGATATTCCCGCGACCTGCCAATGGGCGCTGTTTCTGCGCAACCATGACGAGCTGACGCTGGAGATGGTCACGGACGTCGAGCGCGATTATCTCTGGACCACCTACGCCAACGATCCGCGCGCGCGCATCAATGTCGGCATTCGCCGGCGCCTTGCGCCGCTGATGGACAACGACCGCCGCAAGATCGAGCTGATGAACTCGCTGCTGCTGTCGTTCCCCGGCACGCCGATCATCTATTACGGCGACGAGATCGGGATGGGCGACAACATCTATCTCGGCGACCGCAACGGCGTGCGCACGCCGATGCAGTGGAGCCCGGACCGCAACGGCGGCTTCTCGCGCTGCGACCCGGCCCGCCTCTATGCGCCGCTGATCATGGATCCCGTCTACGGCTACGAGTCCGTGAACGTGGAGGCGCAGTCGCGCAGCCTGTCCTCGCTGCTCAGCGCCACCAAGCGGCTGATCTCCGTGCGCAAATCGACGCTCGCCTTCGGCCGCGGCAGCATGACCTTCATCCGTCCGGCCAACCGCGCCGTGCTGGCCTATGTCCGGCAATACCGCGACGAGGTGATCCTCTGCGTCGCCAATCTCTCGCGCGCCGCGCAGGCGACCGAACTCGACCTGTCGCCGTGGAAGGACCGCATCCCGCAGGAGATGCTCGGCCGCACCCGCTTCCCCGCGATCGGCGAGCTGCCCTACATGATCACGCTCGGGCCCTACGGCTTCTACTGGTTCCGGCTGCTGGAACGCGACAAGTCCGAGCCGGTGACGCCGCGCGCGGTGCCGGAGTTCGAAACGCTGGTCGTGCCGGTGAATTCGAACTGGGTCTCCCTCGCCCGCGAGCGCGGCGTGTTCGAGCGCGACGTGCTGCCGGGCTTCTTGTCGCGAACGCGGTGGTATCCCGAGCACAATCCCAAGCAGATCAAGACCGCGCTGACCTCGGCGGTGCCGTTCTGCGACATCGGCGACAACAGGCCCTGGATCGCGTTCTTCGAGACCGGGCAAGGGGACGCGGCCGCACGCTACGTTCTGCCGCTGCAGATCGAATGGGTGCGCTTCGACCGCGAGCGCTTCAACCCCAGGGCGCTCGCTGCCGTGCGCCAGGGCGCACGCGAGGGGACGCTGCTCGACGTCGCGACCGACCAGATCTTCATCGGCCTGTTCCTGCGCAATCTGTCGCAGCACCTGGTGGTCGAAGAGAACAATCTGCGGCTGGAGTTCAAGCCCACCAGCCGTTTCGCCGACTACACCATCAAGGAGCCCGAGCGCATCCGCGCGATCGAGCAGTCGAACAGCACCGCGCTGGTCGACAACCAGTACGTCGCCAAGATCTATCGCCAGCTCGAAAGCGGCATCAGCCCCGAGATCGAGATCGGCCACTATCTCACGGAGGTCGCCCGCTTCGCCAATACGCCGGCGCTGCTCGGCAGCGTCGAGCTGGTCGAGGGTGACCAGCGCAGCGCGCTCGGCGTGCTGCACGCCTATGTCGAGAACCAGGGTGACGGCTGGACCGTGACCACGGGGTATCTCGATCGCTATATCGACGAGCAGCGCGTGTTGCCGGCGGGTGAGAAGCTCCGCGAGACCCAGGAGCAGGCGCCTTACCTGCACTTCGTCGCGCAGATCGGCCGGCGGCTCGGCGAGCTGCATGTCGCTCTCGCGGCGGCAAAGCCGGACGATCTCGCTCCGGAGCCGATCGGCTCCGCATACATCAGGCAACTGGTATCCAACCTCAAAGCACGCGCCGAACGGGTTCTGGACCGGCTGGCCGAGAGCCGCGACGGGCTGCGGGAGGCGGACCGCCCGCTGATCGATCAGCTCGCGGAGGCCCGTGCGAGCCTGTCCGACCGACTGAATGCGCTATTGCCTTCCGGCATCGGCGGGTTGAACATCCGTCATCATGGCGACTTCCGCCTGGGGCAAACTCTGATCGTGAAGGACGATATCTTCATCATCGACTTCGACGGCGATCCGCGTGTGCCGCTGGCCGACAAGCGGCGCAAGGCGCCGGCCGCGCGCGATGTCGCGGGCCTGATCCACTCGATCGAGGTATCGATTGACACGGCCCTCAATCGCGCGCTCAAGGGCGCCTCCGACGAGCAGGGTCGGCTCACGGCGGCGCTCGACGAGTGGCGCGAGCGCGCCACCGCAACCTTCTTGTCGGCCTATCACGAAACCATGACCGATCGGCGGCTCTGGCCGGAAGATCGGCAAGCCGCGGAGGGCCTGTTGAGGTTCTTCCTGCTTGATCACGCATTCAACGAAGTAGAGTACGAGCTGGTCCACCGGCCTGAGGGGCTGCATGCGCCGCTGACCGGACTGCTTCGCATTCTGACCAGCGCCGAGAGCGAAGCCCATGCCTAAACTGCCTGCCGAGGCCTATGCGATCATCGAGGGCCGCCATTCCGATCCCTTCCACTATCTCGGACTGCATCCCGAGGGTGGTCGAAGCGTGGTGCGCGCGTTTCTACCCGAGGCCGTCAACGTCGAGGCGGTCGGCGAACATGGCGAGGTCGCCCCGCTCGACCGCGTCCACGACGCCGGCCTGTTCATCGGCGCCCTGCCCAATGGCTCGAAGCACTACCAGCTCCGCGCCAAGTTCGGCAACGACGTCTTCGAGTTCGAGGATGCCTACCGTTTTCCGCCGATCCTGACCGATTTTGATCTCTACCTGCTCGGCGAAGGCACCCATCAGCGCCTCTACGACAAGCTCGGCGCGCATCCGATGCAGCTCGATGGCGTCGACGGCATCGGCTTCGTGGTGCTGGCGCCGAATGCGCGCCGCGTGTCCGTGGTCGGCGACTTCAACTTCTGGGACGGCCGGCGCCATCCGATGCGGGTGCGCGGCAGCGGCTATTGGGAGCTGTTCATCCCGCATGCGAAGACCGGCGATCACTACAAGTTCGAGATCATCGGCCCGCATGGTCATCTGATTCCGCTGAAATCCGATCCGCTGGCATTCGCGAGCGAGGTGCGGCCGAAGACGGCGTCCATCGTGTTCGACGAAGCGCACCTGCCGCGGCCGCGGCCGGCGCCCGACGGCATCAATTCGCTGTCGGCGCCGATGTCGATCTACGAGGTCCATCTCGGCTCGTGGCGGCGCAAGAACGACAATGAATGGCTGACCTATCGCGAGCTGGCCGAGCAGCTGCCGGCCTACGCCCGCGACATGGGCTTCACCCATCTCGAATTCCTTCCCGTGAGCGAGCATCCCTTCGACGGATCATGGGGCTACCAGCCGACCGGACTCTATGCACCGACCAGCCGCTTCGGCACACCCGACGAGTTTGCGACACTGGTCGATGCCTGCCACCGCGAGGGCATCGGCGTGCTGCTCGACTGGGTGCCCGGTCATTTCCCCGATGACCCGCACGGGCTCGGCCATTTCGACGGCACCTCGCTCTACGAGCACGCCAACCCGCTGCAGGGGCGCCACCTCGACTGGGGCACGCTGATCTACAATTACGGCCGCACCGAAGTGACGAACTTCCTGGTGTCGAATGCGCTGTTCTGGCTGGAGCGCTATGCGATCGACGGCCTGCGCGTCGATGCGGTCGCGTCCATGCTCTATCTCGACTACAGCCGCCCCCCCGGCGCGTGGATTCCGAACCAGTATGGCGGCCGAGAGAACATCGAGGCGATCGACTTCCTGCGCCGCTTCAACACGGAAGTGTTCGCCCGCTTCCCGCAGGCGACCACGGCCGCCGAGGAGTCCACCGCCTGGCCCCAGGTCTCGCGTCCGGTCGAATTCGGCGGACTCGGCTTCGGCTACAAGTGGAACATGGGTTGGATGCACGACACGCTGAACTACATCAGCAAGGATCCGATCCACCGCAAGCACCATCACGGCGACATCCTGTTCGGCCTGCATTACGCGTTCTCGGAGAACTTCATCCTGCCGCTGTCGCACGACGAGGTCGTGCACGGCAAGCGCTCCATCCTCGGCCGCATGCCCGGCGACGAGTGGCAGCGCTTTGCGAACTTGCGCGCCTATTACAGCTTCATGTTCGGCCATCCCGGCAAGAAGCTGCTGTTCATGGGTGCCGAGATCGCGCAGAGCCGCGAATGGAATCACGACCAGTCGCTCGACTGGCACCTGCTCGAATACAAGTACCATTCCGGCGTCCAGGCGCTGATCCGCGACCTCAACCGGCTCTATCGCGCGGTGCCGGCGCTGCACCAGATGGATTGCGACCAGGCCGGCTTCGAATGGCTGGTCACCGATGACGCCAACCGCAACGTGTTCGCCTGGCTGCGCAAGGGATTCGACGAGCACGCGCGGTGCCTGGTGATCGTCAACTTCTCCCCGAACGTCTACCAGAACTATCGCGTTCCCGTGCCCCTTGGCGGCAAGTGGAAGGAAGTGCTCAACTCGGATTCCGCCCACTATGGCGGCAGCAATGTCGGGAATATCGGCGAAGTTCATGCCGAGGACGGCGAGCTCCGCCTCACCATTCCACCGCTCGCTGCGATCTTCCTCGTTCCGGAAAGCTGACTGATGCGCCTGACTGCTGGATCGCCCGCACGCCTCGGCGCAAGCTGGGACGGACGCGGCACCAATTTCGCGCTGTTCTCCGCCAACGCGCAGAAGGTCGAGCTCTGCCTGTTCGACGCACAAGGCCGCCGCGAGCTCGAGCGCATCGAACTGCCTGAGAAGACCGAGGACGTCTGGCACGGCTATCTCAACGACGTTTCGCCCGGCCAGCTCTATGGCTACCGCGTGCACGGCCCGTACGAGCCCGAGCACGGTCACCGCTTCAACGCCAACAAGCTGGTGCTCGACCCCTATGCCAAGCGGCTCTCGGGGCGGCTGGTCTGGAGCGATGCGCATTTTGCCTACCGCACCGGAAGCCCGCGCGAGGACCTGTCCTTCGACCGGCGCGACAACGCGCGGGGCATGCCGAAAGCCGTCGTGGTCGACGAGACCTTCAACTGGGGCCGACGCGAGATCCGCCCCAACATCCCCTGGGAGGACACCATCATCTACGAGGCCCACGTCAAGGGCCTGACGCAGAAGCGCGACGACGTACCGCCGAATTTGCGCGGCACCTATGGCGGCCTGTCCTCGCCGGCGATGATCGAGCACCTGAAGAAGCTCGGCGTCACCACGGTCGAGCTGCTGCCGATCCACAGCTTCGTCGACGACCGCATCCTCGTGGAAAAGAAGCTCGCCAATTACTGGGGCTACAATACGCTGTCCTTCTTCGCGCCCGAGCCGCGCTACGCCCAGGACAACGCACTGGATTCGTTCCGCACCACGGTGGCGCGGCTGCACGATGCCGGCATCGAGGTGATGCTCGACGTCGTCTACAACCACACCGCCGAGGGAAACCATCTGGGCCCGACGCTGTGCTATCGTGGCATCGACAACGCCTCCTACTACTGGCTGAACCGCGAGAACCCGCGCTATTACGACGACTTCACCGGCTGCGGCTCGTCGGTGAACCTCACCCACCCGCGCGTGCTGCAGATGGTGATGGATTCCTTGCGCTACTGGGTCGAGGTCTGCCACGTCGACGGCTTCCGCTTCGACCTCGCCACCACGCTGGCACGCGGGCCGAACGGCTTCGATCGCGGCAGCTCGTTCCTGACCGCGGTCCGGCAGGACCCGGTGCTGGCGACCGTCAAGCTCGTCGCCGAGCCATGGGACCTTGGCCTCGGCGGCTACCAGGTCGGCGCCTTCCCCTCGCAATGGTCGGAATGGAACGACCGCTATCGCAGCGCCATGCGCCGCTACTGGAGCGGCGAAGGCAGCCTGATCGGCGACATTTCCAGTCGCATGACCGCCTCGTCCGACCTGTTCAACCACGACGGACGGCGACCGCGCGCCAGCATCAACCACATCACCGTCCACGACGGCTTCACGCTCGCCGATCTCTTCAGCTACAACGAGAAGCACAACGAGGCCAATGGCGAGGACAATCGCGACGGCTCCAACGACAATCACAGCAACAATTGCGGCGTCGAGGGTCCGACTGACGATCCGAGCATCATCAGCCTGCGCCGGCAGCTGCGCAAGAACGTGCTGGCCTGCCTGATGCTGGCGCAGGGCGTTCCGCTGATCCTCGCCGGCGACGAGGTCGGCAACTCGCAATCCGGCAACAACAACGCCTATTGCCAGGACAACGAAGTCGGCTGGGTCGGCTGGGACAATCTCGGCAAGGAGGGCGACGACATGGTCGACTTCGTCGCCCATCTCGCCGACATCCGCCGCCGGTTCTCGCAGCTCCGCAGCCATCGCTGGCTCGATGGCCGCCCCAAGGACGGCATCTCCTACGGCGCACTGTGGCTGACGCCTGAAGGCAACGAGATGACGGAAAGCGACTGGACATTCCCGGATGGGCGGTTCCTCTCCTATGTCATGGGGCCGATGGAACCGGGCGGGGCGGCGATCTTTATCGTACTGAACGCCGCTCCCGAAGAGATCGCATTCAGATTGCCGCAAATGACCGAATACAAGAGCTGGCAGCAGATCCTGAACACGACCGATGCCATGCTGAATACGATCGACTTCCTGCCCGGGAGCGACAGCAAGGCACCGCCGCGTTCCGTGCTCGCCTTCGCGGGGGCGCTATGAGACCGTCCTTCGGGGCGAGGCCGACGAAGGACGGCGTGTCGTTCCGACTATGGGCGCCCGCCGCGCGCCGCGTCGACCTCCTGCTCGACCGCGGGCACGCGATGCAGCGCCGGCAGGATGGCTGGTACGTCGCCGAGATTGCCGACCTGCCCTCCGGCAGCAAATACAAGTTCAGGATCGACGACGAGATCGACGTGCCGGATCCTGCTTCCGCCTTCCAGCCCGAGGACGTGTTCGGCCCGAGCGAGGTGATCGATCACGACGCCTTCGTCTGGCGGGCGCGCGAATGGCGCGGCCGTCCCTGGGAAGAGACGGTGCTGACCGAGGCTCATGTCGGCACCTTCACGCCGGAGGGCACCTACCGCGCCATGATCGACAAGCTCGATCATCTGGCGGCGACCGGCATCACCGCGCTCGAATTGATGCCGCTGGCCGATTTCGCGGGACGCCGCGGCTGGGGCTATGACGGCGTGCTGTGGTATGCGCCCGACAGCGCCTATGGCCGGCCCGAAGACCTGAAGACGCTGGTCGACGAAGCCCATCTGCGCGGGCTGATGGTGTTTCTCGACGTGGTCTACAATCATTTCGGCCCGGAAGGAAACTACCTCGGCCGCTATGCGCCGACCTTCTTCACCGATGCGCACACGCCGTGGGGCAGCGCGATCGATTATCGCGTGCCGCAGGCGCGAGCCTTCGCCGTCGAGAACGCGCTGTCCTGGCTCGGCGACTACCGCTTCGACGGCCTCAGGCTGGATGCCGCCAACCACATCATGGCGATCCCCGGCGAGCAATCGATGCTGCAGGACCTGAGCGTTGCCGCCGGCGAGCTCGCCAAGGCCACGGGACGCCAGATCCATCTCGTGCTGGAGAACGGCGACAATCGCGCCAGCCTGCTCGATGCCGCGCAGGAGCCGCCGAACGGCAAGTATCGCGGCCAGTGGAACGACGACTATCATCACGTCTGGCATGTGATGCTGACCGGCGAGCTCGCCGGTTACTACGCCGACTACCAGACGCCGCGCATGGACCTCGCGCGCGCGCTCGCCTCGGGCTTCGTCTATCAGGGCGAGATCTCGGAATTCTGGGGCAAGAGGCCGCGCGGCGAGCCGAGCGGTGAGCTGCCGCCGGCGACCTTCGTCAATTTCCTCCAGAACCACGACCAGATCGGCAACCGTCCGCTTGGCGAACGGCTGGAAAGCCTGGCATCGCCAGAACAGATCGAGGCCGCCCTCGCAGTGACCCTGCTCGCGCCGATGGTGCCGATGCTGTTTCAGGGCGAGGAATGGGGCTCGACAGTCCCCTTCCCGTTCTTCTGCGATTTCCACGGCGGACTCGCCGAGGCCGTGCGCAAGGGTCGCAAGCAGGAATATGCCTGGGCTTACGAAAAATACGGCGACGAAGTGCCCGACCCGCTCGATCCGGCAACGCTGCAATCGGCCGTGCTCGACTGGACCGGCCGCACGCCGCAACAGGCCGCGCGGCTCGCGCTGGTGAAAGACCTGCTCGCGCTGCGTCGCAAGGAGATCGTGCCCCGGCTCAAGGGCGCAAGCTTCGGCGACGCCGAGGCGGCCGACAACGGCCTGCTCACCGCGCATTGGCGGATGGGCGACGGCACGACGTTGCGCCTCGTCGCCAATCTGTCGGATCACGAGATCACCTCCACCCTCAGCGCGGGCACGCCGATCTGGGGCGGCGCCGGCGAGCGGCTCCCGCCCTGGTCGGTGGTCTGGCGTCTCGGAGGTTGAGATGCCTCCTGCCATTCCGCTCGCGACCTACCGGCTTCAGCTCACCGCGGATTTCGACTTCGACAAGGCCGCCGCGGTCGTCCCCTATCTCAAGGCGCTGGGGATCACGCACCTCTATGCCTCGCCGGTGATGAAGGCCCGCAAGGGCTCGACCCATGGCTACGACACCGTCGATCACAGCCAGTTCAATCCCGAGCTCGGCGGCGAGGCCGGCTTCGCACGACTGAGCGAGGCGCTGATCAAGCACGACCTCGGGCTCATCATCGATTTCGTGCCCAACCATGTCGGCGTGCATTTCGCCGACAATCCCTGGTGGCTCGACGTGCTGGAATGGGGCCAGGCCTCACCGCACGCCGCTTCCTTCGACATCGACTGGGATCAACTGGCCTTTCGCGCCCGCGGCGGCGTGCTGCTGCCGATCCTCGGCTCGTCCTACGGCGAGGCGCTGGAGCGCGGCGACATCGAGCTGCGCTACGATCCCGACGAGGGAAGCCTCTCGGCCTGGTATTTCGAGCATCGCCTGCCGATCGCACCGGAGCGCTATGGCGAAATTCTGCGCGTGATCGTCAAGGAGGCGGACGCGGCGGAAACGGAGCCCGGCAAGCGCCTGCTGTCGCTCGCGACCCGCTACACGGGGCTGCGTCGTCCCAATCGCAAGGAAGCTCCCGTCTTCAAGACCGAGCTCAAGGAGATCGCGGGCGCCGCCGACATCATCGGTCGCGGCCTCGCCGCCTATCGTGCCGGTAAGGACCGCCCGGCGCAGACGCTGACGCTGCATCATCTGCTGGAGCGCCAGCACTACAAGCTCGGGCACTGGCGGCTTGCCTCCAGCGACATCAACTACCGCCGCTTCTTCGACGTCAACGGGCTCGCCGGACTGCGCGTCGAGGACGCGAGCACATTTGCCGCCACGCACCGGCTGGTGAAGCAACTCATCGCCGACGGCAAACTACAGGGAATCCGGCTCGATCACATCGACGGCCTGCGTGACCCCGCACAATATTGCCAGCGATTGCGCCGGCTGGTGCGCGATGCCCAGGGCAATACAAAGCCGTTCTATACCGTGATCGAAAAGATCCTGTGCGAGCAGGAGCGCCTGCCGAAGTTCGCCGGCGTCCAGGGCACCACGGGCTATGAATGGATGAACGTCATCACCCATGTGCTGGTCGATCCCAAGGGCCTCGAAGCGCTGGACGAGACCTGGCGGCAGATCAGCAACCGGCCGCCGCGGCTTGCGCCTTACGTCAAGGACGCCAAGCGGCGGGTCCTGGAGACGTTGCTCGCCAGCGAATTCACCGTGCTGTCGCGCCTGCTCGCGCGCATCGCCAACGGACATTACTCGACACGGGACTTCTCGGCCGACAGCCTGCGACAGGCGCTCGAGCTTTATGTGCTGCATTTCCCGGTCTATCGCACCTACCTGACGCACAGCGGCCCGACGGCACCGGACCGCAAGCTGATCGAGGACACCATCGAGCGCGCCCGCGGGGAGTGGTTTGCCGCCGACGAAGGCATCTTCGACTTCCTGCGCGATGCCCTCACCATGGACCTGCTCAAGCCCGGCCGTCCCCCGCACAGCGCCCCGCGCGTGCGCCGCTTCGCGCTGAAGGTGCAGCAATTCACCGGGCCGATGATGGCGAAGTCGCTGGAGGACACCGCGTTCTATCAATTCCACCGGCTGCTGGCGCTGAACGAGGTCGGCGGCGACCCCGCGAGCACCGGCCTCACCGTTCCCGCCTTCCACCAGATCATGCAGGCCCGCGCCAGGGAATGGCCGCAAGGCATGACCGCGACCGCCACGCATGACACCAAGCGCGGCGAGGATGCCCGCACGCGCATCGCGGCGCTCAGCGAGATTCCCGGTGAATGGACCAGCGCGGTGGCGCGCTGGAAGGTGTTGAACGCACCGCATCTCGCGCACCAGGGCAGTTTCCGCGCGCCGTCGGCGACGTTCGAATACATGCTCTACCAGACCCTGCTCGGCGCCTGGCCGCTCGAGGAGCCGGCCGATGCCGCTTTCGTCGAGCGCATCCAGGCCTATGCCCTCAAGGCCGCGCGCGAGGGCAAGGAGGAGACGAGCTGGCTCAACCCGCATGAAACCTATGAGGACGGCATACGGGATTTCGTCGGGAAAATCCTCGATCCCGCCCGGTCCGCAGAATTCCTGGAGGCATTGCAAACGCTGGCTCGCCGCGTCGCACTGCTCGGCACGTTGAACTCGCTGAGCCAGCTCACGCTCAAGGCGACGCTGCCGGGCGTGCCGGACTTCTATCAGGGCACCGAGTTCTGGGACCTGTCGCTGGTCGACCCCGACAACCGCCGTCCGGTGGACTTTGCCGCGCGCCACACGGCACTAAGCTCGCTGGAGGATCCGGATTGGCGCGGCCTGAGCAAGAGCTGGCCGGACGGCCAGCTCAAGCTGGCCTGGACGCGACATCTTCTCAAGCTGCGCAATGGACTCGCCGACGTATTCGCCCAGGGTGACTATCAGCCGCTCGAGGTGCGCGGCGCACATGCCGACCACGTGATCGCCTTTGCGCGCCGTCATGGCCGCGCGGCCGCGATCGTCGTGGTCGGGCGTCATTTCGCGCCGTTCACACAAGGCGGCCGGGAATGGCCCGCGACGCAAGACATCGACGCGACCGTCGACATCGCCGGCTACACCGCGACGGGCCTTGCGGGGACCGAAGTACCGGTCGCACAGGCCTGGCGCGATCTTGCCGTGGCCGTCATCGAGGCGCGGGCTGCGAACGCGGTGAAGCCGATGCGGCAGCGCGCGCGCGGCTGAAGCTACTTGCCGCCGTCCTTGGTCAGCAGCAACTGGCCGCGCTTCCTGATCGTCGCCTGCGCCATCTCGGCAAAGCGCTGCAACAGCCAGGGCAGCACCACCTCGACCCGGACCTGGTCGTCGGCGACGTCGACCTGACCGGTCGCGATCTGCCCGAGCGCGCGGATGCGGAAATTCATGCTGTCGCCGCTCCAGCGTTCCTCCTCGACCTGCATCACCGGAATGCTTGCCGCGGCGCGGCCAAGCCCCGTCTTGAGCCGGCGCACCGCCTCCTCGCGGCCGAGACGATGCGGGATTGAAACGACAAGCGGTGCTGACATGGTTGCTGTCCAGTGATGGCTCTTCCCACATAGTCATGCCCGCTGCACCTGCAAAGGTTCCATGCAAGTTGGACCCTCGGGCTTGTTTCAACGCGGGAACTTTACAACCTGCGGCAAGTTGGCCCCGCACGACAGGACAAGTGCAAACGACCCTTTCAACAAAGGGCTGGAGGAGATTCGCATGTCAATCGGCACGATCATTCTGATCATTCTGGTCATCGCCCTGCTGGGCGGCTTCAGCGGCATCGGCGGCGGGCCATTTTACGGCACCGGCTATTATGGTGGCGGCGGCCTCGGGCTCGTCATCATCATCCTGCTGATCCTGCTGCTGATGGGACGGATCTAGACTAGGACGAGATCTCGTAGGGTGGGCAAAGGCGCTCTTGCGCCGTGCCCACCGCCCTTCGCAACGAGAAGATGGTGGGCACGCTGCGCTTTGCCCACCCTACCGGGGTTGCGCCCGTCGCGGAGACTACTTCTTCTTCGCCAGCTTCCTCATCGCCGCCTTGATCGAAGCGGCGGCATCGTCATAGCCCTCCCACGCCTTCGATCGCGGCAACAGGGCCGGCACGGTGCGCAGCGTGTAGCGCTTGGGATCGAGATCGCTCTTCACCTGCGCCCAGGTCAGCGGCATCGATACCGTGGCCCCGGCGCGCGCCCGCGGCGACAAGGGGGCCACCGCGGTCGACATGCGGTCGTTGCGCAGATAGTCCAGGAAGATCTTTCCCTTGCGCAGCTTCTTCGACATGTTGATCAGGTAGCGTTCGGGATCGTCGTCGGCCATCCACTGACAGACGCCTTGTGCGAAGGCCTTGGCCTCCTTCCAGCTCACCTTGTCGCGCGCGCCGTGAAGCAGCGGCACCACGACGTGCAGGCCCTTGCCGCCCGTGGTCTTGCAGAAGCTGTCCATGCCGATGTCGGACAGGCGCTGCCGCATCTCCTTGGCCGCCTCGACGACGTCGGCGAAGTCGACGTCGGGCGCGGGATCGAGATCGAACACCAGCCGGCCCGGCGTGTCATAGGCATAAGGCGCACAATTCCAGGGATGCAGCTCGACGCCGCCGATCTGCGCCACGGCGGCGAGCCCCTCGATCCGATCGATCTGAAGGTAGGGCTTGCGATCGCCGGAGACTCTTGCGAGCTCCAGAAGGTTCGACGTCCCATGCATCGCATGGCGCTGGAAGAAACATTCGCCCTTGATGCCATCAGGCGCGCGGATCAGCGAGCACGGCCGGCCCTTGAGGTGCACGATCATCCATTCGCCGACGGCTTCGAGATAGCGGGCAAGGTCCAGCTTTGTGACGACGCCACCATCGCCGTCGTCGGGCCAGAGCTCCTTGTCCGGCTTGGAGATGACGACACCCATGACCTCGGCATTTTGAGCGGTCTGCTTCGACTGCCGCCCCGCTTTGGTGCGCGCCGCCTTCCCGGCGGAGGGCTTGGCGAGCTCGGTATCGACGGGCGTCTCCGCCTCGACCTCCTCGGCAGGCTTGTCCTGCCGCAATCCCTTGAACGCCGCCTGGCGGATGTTGCCGTCAGCGGTGAAGCCGGCGAACTCGATCTCGGCGACGAGCTCCGGCTTCAGCCAGTGCACGTCGCGGGTCTTCTTCGGCGCATTCTTGCCGCCGAAGGGGCTGTCCTTGGCCGCCATGGCTTTCAGCGCAGGCATGATGCGCTTGACCTTGTCCGCGCCGAAGCCGGTGCCGACCATGCCGACAAAGGCGAGATGATCGCCGCGCTGCACGCCCGCCATCAGCGAGCGGAATTTGCCGCTCGTGGTCTTGTAGCCGCCGATCACCACCTCGTGGCCGGCGCGACATTTCGACTTGACCCAGCTGTCGGTGCGGCCGGAACGATACGGCGCGTTCAGCTTCTTCGAGACCACGCCCTCGAGCTCGAGCTTGCAGGCCGATTGCAGCACGGCATCGCCGCCGCTCTCGAAATGCTCGACATAGCGGAGCTGGCTCGATTTCCGCTTGCGGGACTCCAGCAGCTCCTTCAGCCGGGCCTTGCGTTCGCCGAGCGGCAGGCGGCGATAGTCCTCGCCCTCGGCGAAGAGCAGGTCGAAGGCAAAGAAGATCAGCTCGTCGGTCTTGCCGTCGGACAACGCAGCCTGCAGCGAGGAGAAGTTCGGCGCGCCGTTGTGGTCGAGCGCGACGATCTCTCCGTCGATCATGACGTCGGGCAGCGCAGCCGCTTCCTTGGCGATGGAGGCGAACTTGCCGGTCCAGTCGAGACCCTTGCGCGTCTTCAGCGTCGCCTCGCCGTCCTCGACGCGGAGCTGCACGCGATAGCCGTCGAACTTGATCTCGTGGCACCAGCCCTGGTCGGCCGGCGGCCGCTCCACCAGCGTACAGAGCTGCGGTGCGACGAAATCCGGCATCGCCGAGACCTTTCTGGCGTTGGTCGCAGTCGCGGCGCTCTTCTTCGCCGCTTTGCCGCGCTTCAGCGCGGTGCGCGGCGCAGGCTTCACCGTGCGCCCTTTCGTCTCCTCGGCGCGATTGGACTGCCAGACTGCATCGGCCTTGCCCTTGGCGCCCTTCGCCAGCATGAACGGCTTTGGCGCGCGGCCCTTGCCTTCGGCGATCTGCTCCATCGCGCGACCGGAGGCAACGGATTTGTCCTGCTCGAGAATATCGTTGTCCGCACCTTCGCGGACGTACTCGTCACGATGCTTGATCAGGAGCCAGTTGGTGCGCTTGCCGCCGGTACGGTCGTTGCGCATGCGCACCAGGACCCAGCTTCCGTGCAGCTTCTCGCCGTGCAGGGTAAACTTGAGGTCGCCCTTCTTGAAGCCGGCTTCCGGATCATCCGATTCCCAAGTGCCGCGGTCCCACAGCATCACCGTGCCGCCGCCATATTGCCCTTCCGGAATCGTGCCTTCGAAATCGCCATAGTCGAGCGGGTGGTCTTCCACCTCGACTGCCAGCCGCTTGTCGTGCGGATCGAGCGAGGGTCCTTTCGTCACCGCCCAGGACTTGAACACGCCGTCGAATTCGAGTCGCAGATCGTAGTGCAGGCGGCTGGCGTCATGCTTCTGGATGACGAAGCGCCGCTGCTTCGACGGCGCCACTGCGCTCTTGCCGGATGGTTCGGGCGTCTTTTCGAAATCCCGCTTCTGTCGGTAAGTGGAGAGTTTTTGCAGCACGACCGGTCCCGCTTCTCTTTCGGCATCCAAGCCTATCACGGCGAAAGTCCCGCCCGGAACCAAAACCCTATGGGACGGTTGGGGTTCCAAAACGCCTTTAAAACGCTGGAGAACGGAATGGCCCCGCGCGCCTATTGGAAGGGAACGTTGAAGCTGTCGCTGGTCAGCTGCCCGGTCGTGCTTTATCCGGCGACGACGGCGGCCGAGAAGACGCGGTTTCACCTGATCAATCGCGAGACCGGGAACCGGCTCAAGCAGCAGATGATCGATTCCGAGACCGGTGACGTCGTCGAGAGCGACCAGAAGGGCCGCGGCTACGAAGTGCGCAAGGGCAAATACGTCGAGATCGAACCAGAAGAGCTGGACGCGGTCCAGATCGAGAGCAATCACACCATCGACATCGAGAGCTTCGTGCCGCGCGAGGAGATCGACCAGCGCTTCCTCAATCACCCCTACTACATCGCCCCCGACGGCAAGGCCGCGGTCGATGCCTTCGCCGTGATCCGGGACGCCATGAAGGACCAGGAGCGCGTGGCGCTGGCCAAGATCGTTCTCACCAACCGAGAGCACGTCATGGCGATCGAGCCGCGCGGCAAGGGCCTGCTCGGCACCACGCTGCGCTTCCCGTACGAGCTGCGCGACGAGGACCAGTTCTTCGACGACATCAAGAGCCCCAAGATCACCAAGGACATGGTCGAGCTCGCCGGCCACATCCTGCAGACCAAGGCGGCGCATTTCGACCCCAGCAAGTTCAAGGACGAGTACGAGAACGCGCTGAAGGCACTGGTGAAGCGCAAGGCCAGCGGCAAGAAGATCGAGCTGCCGGAGCCCGAGGAGCGGCCGAGTAACGTCGTCAACCTGATGGACGCGCTGAAGCAGAGCCTGAAGGGCGGCAAGAAGACGGCGGCGAAGTCCCATGCGCGGCGCGCGACGGGACGGCGGCACGCCCCGAAGAAGGCGCACCGATCGACGGCGCGGCATCGGAAGGCAGGGTGAGGGGCCTACTCGCCAAGCACTCGATATCGTAGGGTGGGCAAAGCGAAGCGTGCCCACGCATTGTTTCCGATCGAGAGAGATGGTGGGCACGGCGCAAGGGCGCCTTTGCCCACCCTACAGGTCTGTGGAACGTCATTCCCCCGCCTTCAGCCTGTACCCGATCCCGGTCTCCGTCAGCACAAATTGCGGCCGTTCCGGATCGGCTTCGATCTTCTGGCGGAGCTGGCGGACATAGACGCGCAGATATTGCGCGTCGGTCAGTTCGTCCCACAGCTCTTTCAGCAGGAAGCGGTGGGTGAGCACCTTGCCGGCATGCTGCACCAGCACGCGCAACAGGTCATACTCCTTCGGCGAGAGCTTCACCTCGCGCTCCCCGACCTTGACGATGCGGCGGACGAGATCGACGGAGAGATCGCCGGTGCGGAACACAGGGCGCTCGCCCTTGACCTGAAGCTGGTGGCGCAGCGCGGCGCGCAGGCGCGCCAGCAGCTCCTCCATGCCGAACGGCTTGGTCAGATAATCGTCGGCGCCGAGATCGAGCGCCTGCACCTTGCCGGCTTCGTCGCCGCGGCTCGACAGCACCACGATCGGCACGGCTTCGTTGCGGGCGCGGATGGTGCGGAGCAGTTCGTGCCCCTGCACGTCGGGCAGGCCGAGATCGAGGATGATCAATGCCGGCCCTTCGTCAAGCTTCTCCAGCGCAGTCCTGCCGTTCGACGCCTCCAGGATCTCGTAGCCCTGCGTGGTCAGCCCCATCCGCAGCAATTTGCGGATCGGCGGCTCGTCGTCGATGACCAGGACCTTGATCGGAGCAGCGCTCATGCGGCGGTATCCAATGCGTGGCTCGCTGCCGGGATGGGAAGACGAATGGTGAGGATCGCGCCGCTCCGCTCGCTGCGATTGGCGGCGGAGATCGTACCGCGCATCGCCTCGACGAAGCCGCGGGAGATGGCGAGCCCGAGCCCGGTGCCGGGACGAACGTGATCTCCCTTCTGCACCCGATAGAACTTGTCGAACACGCTCTCGAGCTCGTCAGGCGGAATGCCGGCTCCCTCGTCGGCGATCTCGAGCACGACATGACCGCTCTCGCGGCGGCCGCGGATCGAGATCGTGGTCTCGGACGGCGAATATTTGGCGGCATTGTCGAGCAGATTGAACAGCACCTGCTCGAACAGCACGGCATCGAGCTGGAGCATCGGCAGATCGGCGGCCAGCACCAACTCGATCTTGTGGCGGTTGAGAATCTTGCTGGCGCGCCGCAGCGCGCTGCCGACGATCTCGCCGAGATCGTGCAGCGCCGTATTGGGCACGATAGCGCCGGATTCGAGCTTGGTCATGTCGAGCAGATTGGCAATGAAGCGGTTGAGCCGCTCGGATTCGTCAATCACGGTGGCGAGCAGTTCGCGCTTCTCGGTGTCGGAGAGCGCGCCGGCGAGATCGCGCATGGTGGAAGCCGCCCCCAGCACGGAGGCGAGCGGCGTCTTGAGATCATGCGAGATCGAGGTCAACAGCGCCGAGCGCAGCCGCTCGGATTCGACCGTGCGCTTGACTCGGTCCATGTCCTCGACCAGCAGCACGCGCTCGATCGCGAGCGCGCCCTGGTCGACCAGCGCATCGAGCAGCCGGCGCTGGTCCGGTGTCAGCAGCGGGCCGGTGCGGTCGTTGTCGATGCCGATGACGCCGATCGGTCCCCGCCCGGTGCGCATCGGCAGGAACAGCCGTTTTGCTCCCGGCAACGTGTCCGACCCGCGGCCGGCGGGGCGATCGTTGCTCCAGGCCCAGTTGGCAGCGGCGAGATCGGCCTGGTCGAGCTCGTCCTCCGGCGGGTAGCCGGACTTCACCGTGAGCAGCCCCTCCTCCGGCAACAGCAGCACCACGCGCACCTTCAGCATCAACGCGATCTGGTAGGCGGTCGCCCACAGCACGTCGTCGAGCGCGGCGGTGCCGGCGAGCTTGCGGCTGAAGGCATGGAGCTGCTCGGTCATCCTGATCCGGCCGATGGCGGTGTCGGCCTGGATGCGCACGCGCGCGGCGACATTGGAGACGATCATCGCCACCACCAGGAACAGCACGAAGGCGGCGACATTGGTCGGGTCGGTGATCGTGAAGGTGTAGAGTGGCGGCAGGAAGAAGAAATTATAGCACAGGGAAGCCGCGACGGTCGCCAGCAGAGACGGCCATAAGCCATAGCGCACGGCAACCGCGACCACCGCCGTCAGCAGCACGAGGTCGACGTTCTCGATGCCGAAGCGGGGCTGGATCAGCTCCGCGGCGCCAAGGCCGATCAGCACGATGCCGAGAGCCTTCAGATAGGGCAGCGGATTGAACGGCTCCGACCGCGCGGCGGTCTGCACCGCGGTCTTGGGCGCGGCCTCGCCGGGCATCTCGTCACCGGCGATGACGTGGACGGTGATGTTGCCGGCCCGGCGCACCAGGTCGTGCACGACGGAGCCGCGCGTCATCTCGAACCAGCGCGAGCGGTTCGACTTGCCGATCACGATCTGGGTGACGTTGTTGCCTTGCGCGAAATTGACGACGTCATCGGCGATACGGCGGCCGACGGCGGGAATGGTGAGAGCTTCGCCGCCGAGCGATTCCGCCAGCCGCAGCGTGTCGGCCAGCCGATCGCGCTGCTCGTCGGACAATTGCAGGGATCGCCGCGTCTCGAACGAGATCGCGGTGAACGGCGCATGCAGCCGGTCGGCCAGCCGCTTGGTGTAGCGCACGAGGCCGGCGGCGCGTGGATCCTCGCTGACGCAGACCAGGATGCGCTCGCCCGCAGCCCAGGGTCCGGCAATGGCATTGGCCTGCATGTGGGTGAGCAGCTGCTCGTCGACCCGCTCGGCGGTGCGCCGCAGTGCGAGCTCACGCAGCGCGGTGAGATTGCCCGGCGAGAAATAATGCTCCAGCGCCCGCTCGGCCTGCTTGGGCACGTAGACCTTGCCCTCCTTCAGCCGCTGGATCAGATCGTCCGGCGTCAGGTCGATCAGCTCGATCGCATCGGCGCGGTCGAATACCGAATCCGGCACGGTCTCGCGGACCCTGACATGGGTGATCTGGGCAACGACGTCGTTCAGGCTCTCGATGTGCTGGATGTTGACGGCGGTGTAGACGTCGATGCCGTGGGAGAGCAGCTCCTCGACGTCGAGATAGCGCTTGGGATGGCGGCAAAGGGGCGCGTTGGTGTGGGCGAGCTCATCGACCAAAGCAATCTGCGGCCGCCGCGCGATCACCGCATCGAGATCCATCTCCTCGACAATCTGGCCGCGGTACTCAAGCCTCTTGCGCGGGACCATTTCGAGGCCGCGCACCAGCGCCTCGGTCTCAGCACGGCCATGGGTTTCGACGAACCCGACCACGACATCGATGCCGGCCTTGCGCTTGGCATGGGCGCTTTGCAGCATCTCGTAGGTCTTGCCGACGCCGGGAGCGGCGCCGACGAAGATCTTCAGCTTGCCGCTCGCACTCTCCTCCCGGCGCGCCGCTTCCAGCAGCGCTTCGGGAGAGGGACGTTGTTCGGGATCGCGGCGCTCTCGGACCATCTTGCCAGTATAATCATCTGCACGCCGCGAGCCTAGGCGGCTACTTCGCGGCCATGCGATCGAGCGCGAGATTCAGCGCCAGAACGTTAACCCTGGGTTCGCCGAGCAGGCCAAGCAGACGGCCTTCGGTGTTGGCGGTCACGAGCTGCTTGACCTGATCCTCAGGCAGATTCCGCGCCTTGGCCACGCGCGGCACCTGGAATTGCGCCGCTTCCGGCGAGATGTTCGGGTCGAGGCCGCTGGCCGAGGTCGTCACCAGATCGACCGGCACGGCCGCGTTCGGATTCTCGCTCCTGAGCTTGTCCACATCTTCCTTCAACCGGTCGGCCAGCGCCTTGCTGGTGGGGCCGAGGTTGGAGCCGCCCGAATTGGCGGCGTTGTATGGGGCCGGCACCGTCTTGGTCGAATCATTCGGGTCCGGCGCAACCGTCGCCGAGGGACGGCCATGGAAGTACTTGTCGTCCTTGAATTCCTGCCCGATCAGGGCGGAGCCGATCACCTTGCCGTCCTTCTCGATGAGGCTGCCCTGCGCTTGCACGGGAAACAACGTGCCGGCAATGGCGGTCATCGCGAGCGGATAGGCAAGGCCGGTGATGGCGGTGAGCGCCAGCAAGAGGACGATGGCGGGGCGGATTTCTCTGAGCATGTTTGGTCTCCAATGATTTCGTCATTGCGAGCGAAGCATCTCTCCCGTCGTTCCGGGGCGATGCGAAGCATCGAACCCGGAACCTCGAGATTCCGGGTTCGCCTCTTCGAGGCGCCCCGGAATGACAGAGAGAATTTGCTCCTCGCATGACAACGGTCAAGCCAAGTGCAAGGCGGTCACCACGAGGTCGATCGCCTTGATGCCGATGAAGGGAATGACGATGCCGCCAAGCCCGTAGATCAAGAGGTTGCGCCGGAGCAACGCACCGGCACCGACCGCGCGATAGGCGACGCCCTTCAGCGCGAGCGGGATCAGCGCGATGATGATCAACGCGTTGAAGATGATCGCCGACAGGATGGCGCTCTGCGGGCTCGACAGGTTCATGACGTTGAGCACGTTGAGCTGGGGGTAGAACGCCAGGAACATCGCCGGGATGATCGCGAAGTACTTGGCCACGTCGTTGGCGATCGAGAACGTCGTCAGCGCGCCGCGCGTCATCAGGAGCTGCTTGCCGATCTCGACCACCTCGATCAGCTTGGTCGGGTTGGAGTCGAGGTCGACCATGTTGCCGGCCTCGCGGGCGGCCTGGGTGCCGGTGTTCATGGCGACGCCGACATCGGCCTGGGCGAGCGCCGGCGCGTCGTTGGTGCCGTCGCCGCACATCGCCACCAGCTTGCCCTTGGCCTGCTCGTCGCGGATCAGCCTGAGCTTGTCCTCGGGAGTTGCCTGCGCCAGGAAATCGTCGACGCCGGCTTCCGCGGCGATGGCGGCGGCCGTCATCGGATTGTCGCCGGTGATCATGATGGTGCGGATGCCCATGCGACGCAGCTCTGCGAAGCGCTCGCGAATGCCGCCCTTGACGATGTCCTTGAGCTGGACGATCCCGAGCAGCTTGCCGTCCCTGGCGACGGCCAGCGGCGTGCCGCCGGACTTCGACACGTCATCGGCAATGGCCTGGATCTCGCGGCCGAGCTCGGAAAGCGCGGCAGGTTGCATCGCCCGCGCCGTATTGCCGGAAGCGACCGCGGTCGGAGCGCCGCCGCCGACATAGTTCAGCATGGCATCGACCGCACCCTTGCGCACCGACGAGCCGCCGGCATCGACGCCGCTCATGCGGGTCTGCGCCGTGAACGGGATGAAGGTGGCCCCGAGCTCCGCCATGTCGCGGCCGCGGATGCCGTACTTCTCCTTCGCCAGCACGACGATGGAGCGACCTTCCGGCGTCTCGTCCGCCAGCGAGGCGAGCTGGGCGGCGTCGGCCAACTCCTGCTCGGTCACACCGCGCACGGGACGGAACGCGGTCGCCTGCCGGTTGCCGAGCGTGATGGTGCCGGTCTTGTCGAGCAACAGCGTGTCGACGTCTCCGGCGGCTTCGACCGCGCGGCCCGACATCGCCAGCACGTTGAAGCGCACCAGGCGGTCCATGCCGGCGATGCCGATCGCCGACAGCAGCGCGCCGATGGTGGTCGGGATCAGCGTCACGAACAGCGCCACCAGCACGATCACCGAGATCGAGCCGCCGGCATAGGCCGCGTAGCTCGGGATCGTCACGGTGGCGAACACGAAGATGATGGTGAGGCCGGCGAGCAGGATGTTGAGCGCGATCTCGTTCGGCGTCTTCTGCCGCTCGGCGCCCTCGACCAGCTTGATCATGCGATCGATGAAGGTCGAGCCCTGGGCTGCCGTGATGCGGACGCGAATCCAGTCCGACAGCACCTGCGTGCCGCCGGTGACCGCCGAACGGTCGCCGCCGGATTCGCGGATCACGGGCGCCGACTCGCCGGTGATGGCGGCCTCGTTGACGGAGGCGACGCCCTCGATCACCTCACCGTCCGAGGGGATCGTGTCGCCCGCCTCGACCAGCACGAGATCGCCGACCTTCAAGCTCGTGCCCGGCACGAGCTTGAAGTCGCGGCGCGCGCCGCTCAGCAACTTGGCCTGGCTTTCGGTGCGGGTCTTGCGCAACGTCTCGGCCTGCGCCTTGCCCCGGCCTTCGGCAACCGCTTCGGCGAAATTGGCAAACAGCACGGTGAACCAAAGCCAGAGGATGATCTGGAAGGTGAAGCCGAGGTTCGCCCCGCCGGTGACGATGTCGCGCAGGAAGATCACCGTGGTGAGCGCGGCCACGACCTCGACCACGAACATCACGGGGTTCTTCACCATCAGCCGCGGGTCGAGCTTGACGAAGGACGCGCGGATTGCCGGGATCACGATCCTGGGATCGAGCATTGCCGACATCGGCGCACGTTTTTGCAGTTTTGTCGTATCCATGGAGGTCACTCCAAACAGTCGGAAGTCAGAACACTTGGCCGGCGTTCATCGCGAGGTGCTCGACGATCGGACCGAGCGCGAGCGCCGGGAAGAAGGTCAGGCCGCCGATGATCAGGATCACCCCCACGACGAGACCGACGAACAGACCGCCGGTGGTCGGGAAGGTGCCGGCCGAGGCCGGCACGGACTTCTTGCCCGCAAGCGAGCCGGCGATCGCCATGGCCGGGACGATCATGAAGAACCGGCCGACGAACATCGCGCTGGCGAGCGTCAGATTGTAGAACAGGGTGTTGCCGGTGAGGCCCGCGAAGGCGGAGCCGTTATTGCCGGTCGCCGATGTGAAGGCGTAGAGCACCTCGGTGAAGCCGTGCGGACCTGCATTCGCCATCGAGGCGACCGCCGCCGGATAGACCACGCCGACCGCAGTCCAGCCGAGATACATCAGCGGCAGCACCAGGATCGCGAGCATCGCCATCTTGACCTCGCGCGCCTCGATCTTCTTGCCGACATATTCCGGCGTACGGCCGACCATCAGGCCCGCGACGAAGATCGCGAGGATGACGAACAGCAGCATGCCGTACATGCCCGCGCCGACGCCGCCGACGATGATCTCGCCGAGCTGGATGTTGATCAGCGGGATCATGCCGCCGAGCGCAGTGAAGCTGTCATGCATGGCGTTGACGGCGCCGCAGGAGGCGGCGGTGGTGATCACGGCGAACAGCGAGGACGCGACGATGCCGAAGCGGACCTCCTTGCCCTCCATGTTGCCGCCGGTCAGGCCCAGCGCATGCATGGTCGCGGTGCCGTTGGCTTCCGCCCAATAGCAGACGCCAACGCCGGCGACGAACAGCACGCCCATCACGGCGAGGATCGCCCAGCCCTGGCGCTGGTTGCCGACCATGCGTCCGAACACGTTGGTGAGCGCCGCGCCGAGTACGAAGATCGACAGCATCTGCACGAAGTTCGACAGCGCGGTCGGATTCTCGAAGGGATGCGCGGCGTTGGCATTGAAGAAGCCGCCGCCGTTGGTGCCGAGCATCTTGATCGCGACCTGCGAGGCAACGGGGCCGACCGCAATGGTCTGCCTGGCGCCTTCGAGCGTGGTCGCCTCGACATAGGCCCCGAGCGTCTGCGGTATGCCCTGCCAGACCAGGAACAGCGTGTAGACGATGCAGATCGGCAGCAGCACATAGAGCGTGCAACGGGTCACATCGACCCAGAAATTGCCGACGGTGCGCATCGAGGCGCGCGAGAAGCCGCGGATCAAGGCCACCGCAAGCACGATGCCGGTCGCCGCCGACAGGAAATTCTGGTGCGTGAGGCCGACCATCTGGGTCAGATAGGACAGCGTGCTCTCGCCGCCGTAGTTCTGCCAGTTGGTGTTGGTGATGAAGGAGATCGCGGTGTTGAACGACAGATCCTCGCCGACCGCGGACTGCCCTGCCGGATTGAAGGGCAACACGGCCTGGAGCCGCATCAGGCCGTAGATGATGAGGAAGCCGCCGACATGGAACAGCAGCATGGCGACCGTATAGGTCATCCAGTGCTGTTCGCGCTTCTCGTCGACACCGGAGATCCAATAGATGCCGGCCTCGATCGGGCGCAGCACGGGCGACAGGAACGTCCGCTCGCCGTTGAACACGCGCGTCATGTACCAGCCGAGCGGCTTGGTCAGCGCGACGACGATCGCACAATAGAGAATGATCTGGAGCCAACCGATCACAGTCATGGCATTAACCCTTCAGGCTTTGGGGCCGGCGCAAGAGCGGCAGGAGCAGCGCAAGCAGGCCCGCAACGAGCGCGGCGTCGGCCAGCAGCAATTCGACAAGCAACAACACGGCGTCAGAACCGCTCGGGTCGCAGCAGTGCGTAGGTGAGATAGATCAGGAGCCCGAACGAGACGACGCCGGCGAGGGCAAAATCGAAGATCATGGTCCGCTCCGTCACAGCCGTTCGCAAGCGTAGGTGTAGCCGATCGCGAGGGCGAAGAAGACCAAGCCCAGCGCGAGCATCAGAAGGTCCATCATGGCGATACTCCTCAGTTGAGACGTTTCGGGCATGGCCCGTCTCTGGGCCGCTTGCTGCGATCGAACGCGGCGCGGCCGGGAACTTCACCGCGCTGACGTGCCACCGCGCCCATAGGTTTTCGAGATGAGGCCTATGGCGACGTTATAGGAATCTCATAAAGGCCGGCACGCCATGGCCGCCGGCGACGTGACGCCGGCCATGCATTCCGGGCAGTCGTTCCGGGCCGGCAGCACAGCGGCGCGGCCCACCATCGCTCTCGCAACCGTGGTTACAGCAAGCCGTAGCCAAGGTCTTTTCAAAAGGCCCTGCTTCTATAGGCCGCCACCTTCGGCGGAGATGACAGCCGATGGTCCGGCGCGCCCTGGACGGAAGACTCCGTGCACTTATGAAATCCCTATATCTCTCGCCCGATCCCTATCTCGTTTTCAAATGTCCTCCGGGCCATCTTGGTGAGGCCGGCCGACTGACCGACACCAACTCCAGGAGGCCTGACATGACCGCTCTCCGACGCGTCGCTCCACCTTCCCTCGGCCAGCGGCTTCACACAGCACCGGCGATGACACGGTCGTTGATGCTCGACATCATCGAGCATGCCTGCCGGCGCTTTCCTTCCCTCGAGCAAGGCGAACGCACCAGCCGCATTATGCGCCTGATCGACGCCGAGGCCTGGGCCGATGCGGCGCTGGCGCTGATGGAGCTGGAGCTGCCGATGTGGCAGGTCCGCCGCATCGCCTATGACGAGGGCGAGTGGCATTGCGCGCTGTCACGCGAGCGCGAACTGCCGGACTGGCTCGACGCCGCGGTCGAGGCGCGCCATGCCGACCTCGCGCTCGCCCTGCTGTCGGCGTTCCTTGAGGTGCGGGCGCTGGCGGCGGACGTGACGCGGCCGAGCGTTCCTTCCGTCCGTCCTGCCGTCCGTCCTGTGCCGGATCCGCTCTGCGAGCCGGTCGTCTGCGACAATTTCGGCTAGACCCGCCCGACCGATCGACGCCATGCCTCAAGCTCCGGACATGCCGCGCACGCTGAACCCGACGCGCGTGATCGCGCGATTCGCCGTCCGCCTCGTGCTGCTCATGGGCTTTGCCGCATTCGGCAGCGTCGGCTTCGGCCGGAGCCTCGCCGTCCTGCTCTGGATGTCGATCGTCCTGTGCGCGCTCGCCAGCCTCGTCAGGCGGGAGCCGCTGTTCGGAGCTGCGCTCAATCATTGGGACGAGGCTGTCGCGTTCGGCGCGCTGTTCGCGCTGGTCCACGTCGTCATCGATCCGGCCTGAACGGCACAGTTCCGGCTTTATGATCTTCCTATGAGATCGCGGCTCACCCGCCCTCGAAATCATATTCGCGACTGAGGATATTGAACACGCCGGCAAGGACCTGCATCCGAAGCCGGCGTCGTTCAGAAGGATCAAAACCGTGAAACTCGTCGAACCTCCCTCGTGCAGCTCGCCCTCGACCATCGTCTTCATCGGCCGCAATCGCCGCGGACAATGGGTCGCTCAGGAGCAGAACGGCCTCTATGGCGGCCTGTTCGTCAGCCGCGCCCAGGCGATCAAATATGCGCTGTTCGAGAACGGACAGCATCCCGAAACCATCGTCGAGCTGCCGCGCGAGATCGAGCTCGACATGGGCAAGCGCCCCAACACCACCGTCGCGCCGCACGCCGCCTGAGCCGGCGCCAGCAGGGGAAAACCAATGCTCATCCCTCCCGCCGCCTGGTTCACCGGGTTCATTCCTGACGTGCCGACCCCGTTCGACGCGGCAGATGCGATCGATCTCGAGGCATTCACCGCACTGTGCGAGCGGCAGGTCGCGGCCGGCGTTCCCGCCATCGTGGTCTGCGAGACGGCCGGGGAAGCGCCGACGCTCTCGCCGGCCGAGCAGGAGCTCGTCATCCGCACCGCGGTCGACGTCGCCCGCGGCCGCGTGCGGGTCATCGCAGGCGCGGTATCCAACGCAACCAGCCACGCCATCGAGCTTGCGCGGCGCGCGGAGGCGGCCGGCGCCGATGCCGTCATGTCGGTCGTGCCCGCCTACAACAAGCCGATGCAGGAAGGCATGCTCGCGCATTTCCGCACCATCGCCGGTGCGATCGGACTGCCCGTGATCCTGCACGACAATCCCTCCCGCACGCTGCGCCCGCTCGCCGACGAGACGCTTCTGCGTCTGGTCGAGTCCCGCCAGTTCGTCGGCCTGCGCGATGGGAGCGGTGACATCACCCGTCCGATGCGGCTGTCCCGCAATTTGCCGGCGAGTTTTCGCTGTCTCTCCGGCGACGACACCACCGCATTCGGTTTCATTGCGGATGGCGGCGACGGCGCGATCTCGGAAGTCGCCAACATCGCGCCGGATCTCTGTCGCACGATCTTCTCGCACGTCAGGCAGGGCCGGCTGCAATCCGCCCGTTATCTGCACAAGCGCCTGATCCCGCTCATCACCTGCCTGTCCCGGGAGAGTCCGGCCGCGCTCAAATGCGCGCTCAGCGTCCTTGGCCTGATGTCGCCCGCCACCAGGCTTCCGATCGTGCCGCTGGACGCGGCCGCGCAGAGAAACATGGTGCGCGCATTCGCGGCGATCGCCGACGAGGAACTGATCGACAGCGTCGGAGCGTGATTGGCGGGACCGTTCATTATGACATTCCTATGCGGGCATGCCGGCGCCCATCTCGCAATCCTATGCAACGATCGACATCATCAGGGTCAGACTGGCGCGGCCCTCTTGTCGCGCCAAGGACAAGGACTTCCACGATGTCGATCCTGACACACGAATTCGGCCGGAACTTCGGGGCCGAACGCACGGTGCGCATCTCCGAAGCGCGCAGGACCCTGCTCAAGCGCATCGCGCTCGAGGCACTTGGCCTGCTCTCGATGGGCAGCGTGCTCACCGCGCTGATCGCGTTGAGGATAGCAATCCTGTGCCTTGCGAGGTGACGGCTAGCTCCTCACCTCCGCCTCGATCAGTCGCGCCAGCTCCGACGCGGCGACCTCGATGGGCCGGCCGCTGCGCTCGACGCGGGCCTGGATCAGCGCGCCCTGAAGCGCCGACGTGCAGAGCACGGCCAGCGCCTCCGCCCGCGGCCTGGCAAACCCATCGGCGACCAGCTTGTCACGCAGGATCGATAGCCGCGCCGCATAGGCCTTGCGGCCGGCTTCCGAGACGGCGCGCTCGCGCGGTGCAAGCTCGAGCAGCACGGTCGTGATCGGGCAGCCGTTGCGGAAGCCGGAGCCCTGCATCCAGCCTGCCAGCAGTCTCGCATGCGCGCGCAAGAGCTCGCCGGTCGACCCGCACTCTGCCGCGAGCGCGGTGACCGTCGCCGCGACGCGGCGGCCCGCCTCCTCCACCGCCGCCACCGCGATCGAGGATTTTCCGTCCGGAAAGTAATGGTAGAGCGACCCTTTCGGCGCGCCGCTGACGTCGACGATGTCGTTGAGGCCGGTGCGAGCAAATCCCTGGCGCCGGAATAGCGTCACCGCGGCATTGATGATGGGCTGACGGTGCTTCGGCACGGCCGGCATGGCGCTCTCCTCCAGTCTGGAATTATATTGAATGGTCTACATCAGCCTCCGACAGTCAAGGCATGACAATTGACGGGAGAGGCAGATGCCTGCGAAAGTGACCTATGAGCTGAACGACGGCGTGGCGCGGATCGGGCTCGACGACGGCAAGGTCAACGTGATGTCGGCCGCGATGCTGGGCGAGATCGGCGCCGCCTTCGATCGCGCCGAGACGGAGGCGGAAATCGTGGTGCTGCGCTCGGGCCGGCCCAGCATCTTTTCCGCGGGGTTCGATCTGAAAGTGTTCGCCTCGGGCGATGCCGCCAGGAGCCTCGAGATGGTCCGGGCCGGCGCCGAGCTCGCGCTGCGGCTGATGTCGTTTCCGCATCCAACCATCGGCGTGATGGAGGGCCATGCTTATCCGATGGGGACGTTCCTGCTGCTTGCCTGCGACGTCAGGCTCGGCGCGCGCGGACCGCATCGCATGGGGCTGAACGAGGTGGCGATCGGCATCGCGCCACCCAGCTTTGCCATCGAGCTCGCGCGCAGCCGGCTGCATCCGGCTTGGCTCAGCCGTACCGCCACGCTGGGCGAGATGTACGAGCCCGAAGAGGCGCAGGCGGCCGGGTTTCTCGACCGCGTGGTTGCACCGGAGATGGTCGACACCACGATCGAGACGATCATCACCGGCTTGCGGGCCATCCACAAGCCATCGCATGCCACCGCAAAGCGGCGCCTGCGCCAGGGAGCCATGGACGCCATGCGCGCAGCAATCGACCGCGAACTGACGATGGCTGCCTATGAGGCAAGCAACCGCGCGCGCAGCGCGGTCGCACTGCCCGGGTGAGGCCGCCATCCCGCGGGAAAAGGCCCGCGCGATCTGGCGCAATTTCATGGAACGGTGTAGAGCGGTTTCATGAGCACTGGCAACGTCAACGTCGTCAACCACCCCCTGGTCCAGCACAAGCTCTCCCTGATGCGGGAGAAGGACCGCTCGACCAAGAGCTTTCGCGAGATCCTGAACGAGATCGGGATGCTGCTCTGCTACGAGGTGACGCGCGACCTGCCGCTGGAGCTGGTCGAGATCGAGACGCCGATCGCGCCGATGCGGGCGCCGAAGATCGCCGGCAAGAAGCTCACGCTGGCGCCGATCCTGCGTGCCGGCGTCGGCTTCCTCGACGGAATGCTCGCCTTGATGCCTTCGGCGCGCATCGCCCATATCGGGCTCTACCGCGACCCCGAGACGTTGCAGGCCGTGGAATATTACTTCAAGGCGCCGCAGGACCTGTCCGACCGCACCGTGATCCTGATGGACCCGATGCTGGCGACCGGCAACTCGGCCTGCGCCGGCGCCTCCCTGCTCAAGGCGCGTGGCGCCCGCGACATCCGTTTCGTCTGTCTTCTGGCCGCGCCCGAGGGCATCGCCCAGTTTCAGAGCGAGCATGGCGACGTGCCGATCTGGACCGCCGCGATCGACGAGCGGCTCAACGACCACGGCTACATCGTGCCGGGTCTGGGCGATGCCGGCGACCGGATGTTCGGCACCAAGTAGACAGCCTCGCGCGATCGGGCTACTCCGATTGCCATGAGCGCCAACGATTTTTCGCTGCAATCGCTGATCCGGACCGAGGCCGCCGATCCCGCCCTGGTATTCGACGGTAGACCCGTCTCTCGCGCGGAATTCTCGACGAAGGTCGAGCAGACCGCCGCCTGGCTTGCGGCCCAAGGCATCGGCAAGGGCGACGTCGTCGCGGTCTGGCTGGTCAACCGCGTCGAATGGCTGACACTGCTGTTCGCCGCCGCACGGCTCGGCGCGGTCGTCGCCGCCGTCAATACGCGCTACCGCAGCGCGGAAGTCGCGCACCTGCTCAAGGTGTCCGGGGCCAGGCTGATGGTGGTCGAGGCCGCTTTCCGCGCGATCGACTTCGCCGCCATCCTCGCCGATATCGCCAAGGCCGAGGTGCCCGCGCTGCAAAAGCTCGCCGTGGTCGGCGCGGATGCGATCCCGGCGCACTGGCCCTGCGTGCGGTTCGATGCCTTCGACAAGTCCTGTCCGCCGGCTCCGCCTGTTCAAGGCGACGTCGACCTGCCGGTGCTGCTCTACACGACATCAGGCACGACCAAGGGACCGAAGCTCGTCGCACATTCGCAGCGGACGCTGGCGACGCACGCCGCCTCTGTCGCCCATGCGCTCCGGCTCGATCACCAGCGTCATTCGCTGCTGGCCATGCTGCCGTTCTGCGGCACGTTCGGCATGACCAGCCTGCTCGGCTTCATCGCGGCCGGCGCCACTATCCATGTACTCGACGCCTTCGAGGCCGCGCCGGCCCTGAAGATTCTTGGTGAGCGCAGGATCACGCACTCTTTCGGCTCGGACGAGATGTTCCGCCGCATCCTCGCCCTCACCGATGCGCCACGCCCGTTTCCAAATCTCGAGGTCTGCGGCTTCGCCGCGTTCCAGCCCGGCTGGCGCGAGCTGGCCGCGGAGGCTGAAGCGCGCGGCATGCCACTCTATGGCCTCTACGGCTCGAGCGAGGTCCAGGCCTTGTTCTCGATCGCCCGCCGCGACGATGCCTTCGCCGACCGCATCGAGGGCGGCGGCTGGCCGATGTCGCTTGATGCGAAGGTGCGCGTGCGCGACACCGAGACCGGCGAGCTTGCGTCGTTCGGCACTTCCGGCGAGATCGAGATCAGCGCGCCGTCACGCTTCCTCGGCTATTTCAACAATCCGGAGGCGACGCGCAATGCGATCACCGCAGACGGGTTCTTCCGCACCGGCGACGTCGGCCGGCTGCGCGGCGACGGCTCCTTCGTCTACGAGACGCGCGCCGGCGACGCGATGCGTCTCGGCGGCTTCCTCGTCGGGCCGGGCGAGATCGAGGACGAGCTCAAATCGTGCACCGGCGTTGCCGACGCCCAGGTGGTTGCCGTCGATCTGAAGGGCCAGGCGCGCTGCGTCGCCTTCGTGATCCCGGCAGGGGAGCCGCCGCAGCAGGATGCACTCACGGCGCGTCTGCGCGAGCGGCTCGCCGGCTACAAGGTGCCGGCGCGGATCTATGTCGTGGAAGCCTTCCCCGTCACCGACAGCGCCAACGGCGTCAAGATCCAGCGCGCCAGGCTCCGTGCCATGGCGATGGATCGGATCGCTGCCGAATAGGCTGAAATCGCTCTAGAGCGGAATGCTGTCAGGCTGAAGCGATTGCCGCGTGTGGTTCACCTCTCCCGCCTGCGGGAGAGGTCGGCGCGTTCCGGGCGATGCGAAGCATCGCCCCACGCGCCGGGAGAGGGCTTTCTCCTCTTGGGGATCGGTCCCATTGGGGAGACACCCTCTCCCCAACCCTCTCCCGCAAGCGGGAGAGGGAGTGCACTTCCAACGTTGCAGCGAGCAAGCCTCGACCCATCATGCTTCAGTACGACTTCGCGAGCCCCAGCACCTTTTCCGCGATGAAGCTGAGCGCGAGCTGCGGGCTGACCGGCGCGATGCGCGGGATCAGCACTTCGCGCAAGTAGCGCTCGACGTGGAATTCCTTGGCATAGCCGAAGCCGCCATGGGTCATCACAGCCTGCTCGCAGGCCGAGAAGCCCGCTTCGCCTGCGAGATATTTCGCGGCATTGGCGGCGGCGCCGCACGGCATGCCCTTGTCGTATTGCCACGCCGCCGACATCACCATCAGCCAGGCGGCCTCGAGCTCGACCCAGTTCACTGCGAGCGGATGCTGGATGCCCTGGTTCTTGCCGATCGGGCGATTGAACACGATGCGGGTCTTGGCGTATTCGGTGGCGCGCGACAGCGCGAGCTTGCCGAGGCCCACCGCCTCCGCGGCAATCAGGATGCGCTCGGGATTCATGCCTTCGAGGATGTACTCGAAGCCCTTGCCTTCCTCGCCGATACGGTCCTCCATCGGAATTTCAAAGTCCTCGAAGAACAGCTCGTTGGAGTCGACGATCTTGCGGCCCATCTTCTCGATCTCGTGGACCTTGATCCTGTTGCGGTCGAAATCGGTATAGAACAGGCTGAGGCCGTGGGTCGGCGAGCGCACCTCTTCGAGCGGCGTGGTGCGCGCCAGCAGCAGGATCTTATGCGCGACCTGCGCGGTCGAGATCCACACCTTCTGGCCGTTGACGATGTAGCGGTCGTTCTTGGCGACCGCACGGGTCTTGAGCTGCGTGGTGTTGAGGCCGGTGTTGGGCTCGGTCACGGCGAAGCAGGCCTTCTCGCGGCCCTCGACCATCGGCGGCAGCATGCGCCTGCGCTGTTCTTCCGTGCCGAACACGACGACCGGATTGAGGCCGAACACGTTGATGTGCACCGCGGAGGCGCCGGACATGCCGGCACCCGACTCCGCGATGGTGCGCATCATGACCGCGGCTTCGGTGATGCCGAGCCCGGAGCCGCCATATTCTTCCGGCACGCAGATGCCGAGCCAGCCGGCGTCCGCCAGCGCCTTGTGGAAGTCGTGCGGGAAGCCGCCGTCGTGATCCTTCTTCAGCCAGTATGCGTCGGGAAAGCCCTCGCAGATCTTGGCGACGGCGTCGCGTATGGCTTCCTGCTGATCGGTGAGCGCGAAATCCATGTCCTCGATCTCCTTCTCGGGAGCCGCGACCGCGCCATCTCCCTTCTTTCGCGTTCCTCACGCAAAGGCCGTGGCCGCTTGCTGCGCCCTGACGCCTCGCCTGCGTTCTTTAGCTCGAAAAACCGGGTACAGATACGTGAAATTGGCGATCAACTGTGTCTAACATGCATGGGGTCATGCGGCGCGAAGGTATGCGCGCGCCGTTATTTCGCAGGGAGGAAACCGCGATGGCCGGACTTTATTTCGAAGACTTTTCCGTGGGCCAGGAGTTCAGGCATCCCCTGACCCGGACCGTCACGGAGATGGACAACACCATGTTCAGCCTGCTGACGCTCAACCCGCAGCCGCTCCACATCGACGCGCATTTCGCCGAGAAGACCGAGTTCGGCCAGCGCATTTTCAACAGCCTTTACACCCTCGGCATCATGATCGGCATGACGGTCTATGATACGACCCTGGGGACGACCGTCGCCAATCTCGGCATGACCGACGTCACCTTTCCAAAGCCGGTCTTCCATGGCGACACGTTGCGGGCCACGACAAAGGTGCTCTCGGTGCGGGACTCCAAATCGCGGCCCAAGGCCGGCATCGTCGAGTTCGAGCACCATGCCTTGAACCAGAACGACGAGATCGTCGGCAAATGCCGCCGCATGGCGATGATGCACAAGAGGCCGGTCTGATGCGTTCGATGCTGTTCGTGCCGGGCGATTCCCCGCGCAAATTCGAAAAGGCGAGCGAAGGCAATGCCGACGCGCTGATCATCGATCTCGAGGATTCCGTCGTCACCGAGAAGAAAGCGGAGGCACGCGGGTTGACGCTTCAGATGCTGAAGAGCCGCCCCGGCCCGCATCAGCTCTATGTCCGGGTCAACGCGCTCGACACCGGCATGACGCTGGCCGATCTCGCCGCGGTGATGCCGGGCAGGCCCGACGGCATCGTGCTGCCGAAATCGCAGGGCGGCGACGACGTGCGGCAGGTCGCGACCTGGCTCGAAGCTCTTGAGGCGGCATCCGGCATTGCGGTCGGCACCACCCGCATCGTCTGCGTCGCGACCGAAACCGCCGGCTCGATCTTCGGGCTCGGCAGCTACAAGGGCTGCTCCTCTCGCCTTGCCGGCCTGATGTGGGGCGCCGAGGATCTCTCCGCCTCGCTCGGCGCCACCGAGAAAGCCAGCGGCGGCGTCTTCCACAGCCCCTATCGCCTGGCGCGCGATCTCTGCCTGATGGCCGCAGCCGCAGCCGAGGTCGCGCCGATCGACACGGTCTACACCGACATCGATAATCTCGCGGGCCTCGAAGCCGAGACGCGCGCGGCGCGGCGCGACGGCTTCTCCGCAAAGGCGCTGATCCATCCCAAGCACGTCGACATCGTCAACGCGGCCTTCGCGCCAACGGATGCCGAGCGCAATTGGGCGGAAAAGGTGATCGCGGCGTTCGCGAGCAATCCCGATTCCGGCACGCTGCGGCTCGACGGCCAGATGATCGACAAGCCGCACCTTCGTGCTGCGAAGAAGATTCTCGGTCAACCCTAGAGCGGGACGCAAGCCGCGCCGGGCCGGCTGCCGGCCTCAGTCGAATCCCTGAACGGGGGGTGCCGGGGAATGCACCGGCGCGGCAGGCGCGGCTTGAACCGGCGAAGCCTGGACCTGCGGTGCCGGATTGCCGGCAGCTCTCATCTGGCCGTTGGCTGCCATCACCTCGCGCGTGCGCGGCGGGCCGCCGGTGGCGGCGGCGCGGCGCGGCGGCTGCCGAGGCCTTGCCGATTGCGAACCTCTCATGCCCCAGGAGCGGGCGATCGAAGGTCCGGCCGTGTAGCCGATCAGGGCTCCCGCGACCGCGCCGACCGGGCCCAGCACGACCGCGCCCGACACCGCGCCGAGCGCCGCATCGCCCGCGCGCTCCTGCGCGAAAGCGCTCGCCGGCACGCACGCCAGTATTGCAACAGCGGTGATCAGAGCTTTGGTCATCGGAGCGCCTCCCTCTCGGGAAATCACTCCTGCTCAAATATGGCCGCACGAGGTTCGCTTGCTGGCCGACAAGAGGCAATCGCTGGCGGAACCCGGCTATAGAGCTCCTTGTGGGCCATCCTTCGAGACGCCCGCTTTAGGCGGGCTCCTCAGGATGAGGGCGGAATGCGTGGCAGCAGCTTCAACGGAGACAGTGCTGCTCAGCCCCATCCCGAGGAGACCGCTGGAAGCGGTCGTCTCGAAGGACGAGGCGCGCGCTCAAGGTCAGCCCCAAGAGTCAGATGCGATTGCTCTGCCGCGAGTGGTGAGAGGCGAATGCGGCTTCGACCATCTTGACAGCGGTCACCCGCTGCATATTTTTTCCGCCGAGAAGAGACTTTCTCACCCTCGACATCAAAGGAATTAACGCGACCGTCTGGAGAGACGATGATGCTCGATGAGAATCTGGCCCGCATTCGTGCGCACCGCAACAACATCCACCGCTACCGGCGTCTGCTGAAGACCAGGTTGTCGCAGCTGGAGCGCCAGTTCGTCGAGAGACGCCTCGCGGAAGAGCAATCGGCGCTCGATGGCCTGACCGCGGCGACCTTCCCGGTCAGCTTCCGCGCTTCCGGAGCGCCGGCCAATGCGACGGGGATGGCGCAATGAACAGCCAGCGAGACCTGCTCATTCGAGGCAGCGAGAAGGTCATCGGCCATTACGAGCTGCTTCTTGCAAGCGCCAGGACCGAGCATGAGCGCGAGCTCTACCGCCAACGCATCGAACGCGAGCGGCGGCTGATCCGGGACCTGCAAGGCGGATGGGATCACCGCGCGGCCTGAGCTCGGAGATCGTCGCAGGGGCCGAACCGCCTTTCCTTCCGCGGATGGCCCCTGCATTTGGTTCAGCGAACGAGGCGATTGGGGCCTGCGAGCGCGCTGCTGGGCTCAGTCGCTGGCGCCACTCTCACCGTGGCGGTGAGTGGCGCACCCTTGCGCAGCAGAGTGAGCTTCACGTCCTCGCCGATGCGCGCAAGGCCGATCGTGTTGCGGAGCCGGGCGGCGGTGCGTATCGGGCGGTCGTCGGCTCCGGTCACGATATCGCCCTTGCGCAAGCCGGCCTTCTCCGCGGGCGAATCCGCAGCGATCTCGGCGATGACGGCGCCCTGGTTCAACCCCCTGTTGACCGACGGATGCAGGTCTTTTAGCGAGACACCGATGCGGCCGCGCTCGACGCGGCCATTGGCGATGATCTGCTCCATCACGTTGCGCGCCATGTTGACCGGGATGGCAAAGCCGATGCCGACATTGCCGCCCGCGGGCGAGATGATCGCAGAGTTGATGCCGACGAGCTCGCCGCGCAGGCTGACCAGCGCGCCACCGGAATTGCCGGGATTGATCGCGGCGTCGGTCTGGATGAAATCCTCAAAGCCCTGCTTGCCGAGGCCGGTGCGGCCGAGCGCGCTGACGAGCCCTGAGGTCACGGTCTGGCCGAGGCCGAAGGGATTGCCGATCGCAAGGACGAAATCACCGACCTCAAGCCCGTCGCTGTCGCCGAAGGGAAGCGCCTTGAGCCCGGCCGGGTTCTGGACCTGGAGCACCGCGACATCCGTCGGCGGATCGCGGCCGATGACCTTGGCGGAAAACTGCCGGCCGTCCTTGGTCGTGATCTGAACTGCGGAAGTGCCTTCGACCACGTGATTGTTGGTCAGCACATAGCCGCGCTGGGCGTCGACGATGACGCCGGAGCCGGTCGCATTGACCTCCTTCTCGATCTGCCTGGGGACGTCGAAAAATTCACGGAAGAGCGGATCGCGGTAGAGCGGGTTGTCCTCACGCACGCGGCCGTGCACGGAAATGTTGACCACGGCGGGCGTCACCTGGCGCACCAGCGGCGCCAGGGTCGGCACCGGGCCGCCGGTCTTCAGATCCGGAATCTGGCCGGCGGCAGGCTGCGACGCCGTGAGCGTCAGCACCAGCAAGGCCAGGAACAGCAGACGCACAGCATTCATCATCGTCACCCTGCCGCGTTGTGTTGTGGGGATAGTCGGAATCTTGGTGCTTCAGTCTTCGTCGCGTGAGGCGACGATCCAGCCCTGCTGGGCCAAAAACGGAACGGCCCAGGCAGCCGCGGACTGGCCGAGCAGCACGAGCCCGAGAACGGCGGACGTGACCATCATGCGGCCCGCCTCTCTGCGGCGGCCCATGGCCGCCGTAGCCGCATCGGCACGCCGCCGCCCCGCGGCGGATCGTCATTGTCGTTGTCGCCGTCGAGCCTGCGCAAGGCGGCCAGAATATCGGCGAGCCGGACCGTGTGGCTCATGCCGGGGATCTCGCGCAGGGCGGGACAGGATTCGACCGCGTACATGTCGGATGCCCAGGACGACAGGATGACGCGCTTCTCGGGCGAAGAAAGCTCCGGCGCATTCAGAACGTCGGCGGGCGAGTCGTAATGGGCCGCAGGGTGAAACAGCGGATTGAGAGTGCCGGGATCGGTATTCACGTTGGTCATCGGTGTGTCTCCCTCATGCTCCTTTCCGGGGGACGGTTTTGTTGACGATGGGACGGCGGCGTCATCGCCGCCGTCCCGCTTGACACTAGTGCGTGTTGATCGCGATGCGCTTGACGCCTTCGCGCGCCTTCTCCGATTTCGGCAGCGACACGGTCAGGACGCCGTTCTTGAACGACGCCTCGGCCTTGTCCTCCTCGACGCCCTCCAGCGGGATCTGCCGCTCGAAGGCGCCGTGGTAGCGCTCGGTGAAGTACCTGCCTTCGCCGTTGCGCTCCGCCTTCTTCTCGCCGCGGACGGTCAGGACGCCATTGGCGATCTCGACCTGCACGTCCTTCTCGGTGAGGCCGGGAAGCTCGGCCGAGACCGTCAGCGACTTGTCGGTCTCGCTGAGCTCGACCTTCGGCCAGCCGAAGCGGCCTTCCATCAGCGGCGACAGGCCGGTCCCGCCGAAGCCGCGGAAGACGTCGTCGAACAGACGGTTCATCTCGCGGTGAAGCGTCAGGAACGGATCGAAATTGTCGCGCGCTGGCGCAAGCTCCTGGTTTCTCGACCAGGGAATGAGATCACGAAAAGCCATGGTTCTCTCCTTCATGCATCGGGAGCGCGGCCCGCGCCTCCGCGCGCCGCGTTCCGCCACTCAATCGATCGAGCGTTTCAGGCTGCTTTCTTCTGCTCGATCTGCGATGCCGCAGGAGTGCCGCCCGCGATCGGAATCCGGCGCGGCTTCATGGCTTCCGGAACCTCGCGGACGAGGTCGATGATCAGGAGCCCGTCCTGGAACGAGGCCTGCTTCACCTGGACGTAGTCGGCGAGATTGAACACGCGCCGGAACGGTCGCGCGGCGATGCCCTGGTACAGGTATTCGCGCGCGGCGGTCTCGGGCTTCCTGCCCTCGATGGTGAGCGCGTTCTGCTCGGCCGTCACGGTGATATCGCTGGCGCCGAAGCCCGCCACCGCAAGGCTGATCCGGTAATGATCTTCGCCGGAACGCTCGATGTTGTAGGGGGGATAGTTGTCCTCGGTCGCCTGGCGCAGCGTGCTGTCGACGAGGTCGGCCAGGTGGTCGAAGCCGATGGTGGAGCGCCACAGCGGCGCGAAGTCGAAACTGGTCCTCATAACCAAGTCCTCCTGAGAGCAAGATGGATACGAAGGAGCGCAAGGCGGGAATTCAGACGGGTCCGAAAAGACCAGCCCGGCGCCCGTGCCGGACCCGATCCTGGCATCCGGCACACCGCTCTCGCGGCGAAAAACGACTTAGAAAATCCGAGACCGCTTTCAAGAGGGGGGCGGAGAAAAATTTCTGGGGCCGCCGCGCCCCCCCTGGCGGGGCTGACCTTCAGGATCTCAGTGGGCCCCGTGCCGTCTCCGGCGCCAGCAGCGTCGCGATGATCGTGACGATCGACAAGGCAATGATATAAACCGACACCGCCCAGTACGAGCCGGCCCATGCCAGCAGCCCGGCCGCGATCAGCGGCGAGAAGCCGCCGCTCAAAGCCGCCGCGACGTTGGCGCCGAGCGAAGCACCGCTGTAGCGCACCTGGGTGCGGAACAGCTCCGGCATGAACGCGGCCTTCGGCCCGAACAGCAGCGCATGGGTCAGCGTCATCGTGACGACCAGCGCGAGCGTGATCAGCGCCGGCTCCCTGCTGTCGAGGAACCAGAACAGCGGAAACGCCAGCGCCACCGAGAAGACGCCGCCGGCGAGATACAGCGCCTTGCGTCCGAAGATGTCGGACAGCCAGCCGGCAAGCGGCAGCGTCGCGAATTCGACGATGGCGGCATAGACCACGGCATCCAGGATCACCTGCCGTGGCAGACCGAGCTTTGTCGTGGCATAGACCACGGTGAAGACGGTGAGGAGATAAGCGAGCCCGACCTCCGATACCGTGATGCCGATCGCGAGCAGAAAGCGGCGCCAGTCGCGGCGCAGCACCTCGAGGGCCGGCTGCGCCAGCACCTCCTTGCGTTCGACGATCTCCTTGAAGTGAGGCGTCTCCGCGAGCTTGAGCCGCACCATGAAGCCGACGCCGACGAGCAGAATGCTGATCAGGAACGGCACGCGCCAGCCCCAGCTGAGGAAGTCCGCCTCGGGCAGCTTCGTCATCAGAGCAAAGATGCCGGTGGAGGCGGCGACCCCGACGGGAAAGCCGATCTGCACCAGGCTGCCGTAGAAGCCGCGGCGATTGCCGGCGTGCTCGATCACCATCACCACCGCGCCGCTCCATTCGCCGCCGAGCCCGATGCCCTGAACGAAGCGCAGGCAGACGAGCAGGATCGGCGCCCAGAGGCCGATCTGATCGTAGGTCGGCAAGCAGCCGATCAGGAAGGTGCCGAGTCCCATCGCGATCATGGTCGCGACCAGCATGGTCTTGCGGCCGAGCCGGTCACCGTAGTGGCCGATGATGGCGCCGCCGATCGGCCGCGCCACGAAGCCGACCGCATAGGTCGAGAACGCCGCCAGCGTCCCGACGAAGGGATCGAAGCTCGGAAAGAACAGCTTGTTGAAGACCAGCGCTGCCGCCGTGCCGTAGATCAGGAAATCGTACCACTCGATGGCGGTGCCGAGTGCGCTCGCCCACACCACATGCGCCGTCGTCGATCTCTCCGCCGAAGCGGAGGCCCCTACTGCCGCCGTCATGCCCTGCCCCAAAAGATTCCGTGAGCATCATGGCCAATCGGCGTGGTGGTTGCAACCTAGGGGGCATTTGATCGCTCTCGTGTCCCGGACGCTGCGCAGCACGAAGTGATCCGGGACAAGAGAGCGTCGGGTGCCGCTGCTCGGACACCCGTCATTGCGAGGAGCCCTTGCGACGAAGCAATCCAGAATGCATCCGCGGAAAGATTCTGGATTGCTTCGCTTCGCTCGCAATGACGGGGCGTTGATGCAGGAGCGCTCCTTACACGGCCATGCCCGGCCATAGCGGAACCACCCGGCACGTCTAATTCGCCATTGACAAACTTATTCGTCAATATTTAATTTACCTCCACAACAACCCCGCCGCGCCAAGCGGCCAAGAAGAGAGGAAACGGCAATGAAAGGGCTCCTGGCCTGCGCCATGCTCGCGGCCATGACTTCGGCTGCCATGACCACGGCTGCCACCGCACAAGTCTCCGACGACGTGGTGCGGATCGGCGTGCTGACGGATCTGTCGAGCTGGGGCCGCGACAACAGCGGGCCGGGCTCGGTGGAAGCCGCGAAGATGGCGGTGGAGGAGTTCGGGCCGACCGTGCTCGGCAAGCCGATCGAGGTCATCAGCGCCGACCATCAGATGAAGACCGACGTCGGCGTGCAGATCGTGCGCGGCTGGTTCGACAACGGCAAGGTCGACGCCGTGGTCGATATCCCCAATTCCGGCATCGCGATCGCCGTGCACAACATGGTACGCGAGCGGGGCAAGATCGCCCTGCTCTCCGGTCCCGGCGCGAGCTCGCTGACCGACGAGCTGTGCAGCCCGAACACCGTGCACTTCACTTATGACACCTATGCGCTGTCGAAGGTGACGGCCTCGGCCGTGATCAAGGAAGGCGGAAAATCCTGGTACTTCATCACGGCCGATTACGCCTTCGGCCAGCAGCTCGAGAAGGACGCAACCCGCTTCATCAACGAGATGGGCGGCAAGGTGCTCGGCGGCGTGAAGCATCCGACCAACACCGCCGACTTCTCCTCCTTCGCGCTGCAGGCGCAGAGCTCGAAATCCGACGTGGTCGCCTTCGCCAATGCCGGCCAGGACACCGACAACGCCATCAAGCAGTCCGGCGAGTTCGGCCTCGTCCAGGGCGGCCAGAAGCTGGTCGGCCTCCTGATGTTCGACACCGACGTGCACGCGATCGGCCTGAAGGCCGCGCAGGGCACCTACATGACCACGGCGTCCTACTGGAACATGGACGAGGCCACGCGTGCCTGGTCGAAGAAGTTCTACGAGCGCACCAAGGTGATGCCGACCATGATCCAGACCGGCGTCTATGGGTCGGTGCTGCATTATCTCAAGGCCATCAAGGCCGCCGGCACCGACGAGTCCGCCAAGGTGATGGCCAAGATGCGCGAGCTGCCGATCGAGGATATCTTCGTTCACGGCGGCAAGTTGCGCGAGGACGGCCGCGTCATCCGCGACATGTATCTCGCCAAGGTGAAGACGCCCGAGCAATCGAAGGAGCCGTGGGACTATCTGGATATCGTCAAGACCGTGAAGGGCGAGGACGCCTTTCGCCCGGTCTCCGAATCCAAATGTCCGCTCCTGAAGAAGTGAGGCCCAGATGACCGGCAACGAGCACGGCGCCATTGAGACTTACGAATGCGATGTGCTCGTGGCCGGATCGGGCTGCTCCGGCATGTCGGCCGCGATCACCGCGCGGTCCCGCGGCCTCGATGTTCTGATCGTCGAGAAGGAGCCGCGCTTCGGCGGCACCACCGCCCGCTCCGGCGGCTGGCTCTGGATTCCCGGTACGTCGCTAGCGAAAGCCTACGGCATCGAGGAGACGCCGGAGCAGGCCCGCACATATTTGCGCCACGAGGCCGGCAACAATTACGACGCCGCGCGGGTCGATGCCTTCCTGAGCGCCGGCCCTGAAGCTGTCGACTTCTTCACCAGCAAGACCGCGTTGCGCTTCGACATGCCGCTGGTGTTTCCGGATTATCACGCGGAGGCCCCTGGCGGCGCCCAGGGCGGCCGTTCCATGGTGACGCGCCCGTTCGACGGGCGCGAGCTCGGCGATCAGATCAAGACACTGGGCATGCCGCTGCCCGAGCTGACCGTGTTCGGCATGATGCTTGGCTCCGGCAAGGAGATCATCCATTTCATGCGGGTGACGAAGTCGCTGACCTCGGCGGTCTATGTCGCCAAGCGCCTGTCGCGGCACCTGATGGACGTGCTGCGCTACGGCCGCGGCATGACGCTCACCAACGGCAACGCGCTGGCGGGACGCCTCGCGAAATCCGCGCTCGATCTGAAGATTCCGATATGGCTGTCCTCGCCGGTGCGCAAGCTGACCGTCGAGAACGGCACCGTCACCGGCGCGATCGTTTCGCGCGAGGGACGCGACGTGCGCGTGCTTGCACGCCAGGGCGTCGTGCTCGCCTGCGGCGGTTTTCCGCATGACGTCGAACGGCGCAGGAAGATGTTTCCGCATGCACCGACCGGCAACGAGCACTATTCGCCGGGGCCGACCGGCAATACCGGGGATGGACTACGCCTGGCGGAGGCCGTCGGCGGGCATGTCGAGAATCGCTTGCCGAACGCGGCGGCCTGGGTGCCGGTGTCGCTGACCACGCGCAAGGACGGCTCGAAGGGCGTGATGCCGCATTTCATCGACCGCGCCAAGCCCGGCGTGATCGCGGTGATGGGCGACGGCAAGCGCTTTGCCAATGAAGGAAATTCCTATCACGACTTCGTCCAGGCCATGGTCAAGGCGGCCAGGCCCGGCGAGGAGATCGCCGCCTTCCTCGTCTGCGATCACAAGACGCTGCGCAAATACGGCCTCGGCTGCGTGCCGCCCTTCCCGATGCCGCTGGGCCATCACCTGAAGTCCGGCTATCTCATGCGCGGCGACACGCTGGAGGCGCTGGCGGCGAAGGCCGGGATCGATGCCAAGGCGTTCGTCGAAACGGTCAGGCAGTTCAATGCGACCGCGCCACTCGGTCACGATGCCGCCTTCGGCAAGGGCTCGAAGGCCTATAACCGCTACCAGGGCGACGCAATGCACGGCCCGAACCCCTGCGTCGCGCCGATCGAGAACGGACCGTTCTACGCCATCAAGATGGTGATCGGCGATCTCGGCACCTATGCCGGCATCGTCACCGACGAGAACGCGCGGGCGCTCGACGCCGAAGGCCGCGTGATTCCCGGCCTTTATGCCGCCGGCAACGACATGGCGAGCATCATGGGCGGCAATTATCCAGGCGCCGGCATCACGCTTGGGCCGGCGCTGACCTTCGGTTACATTGCCGGACGGCATCTTGCCGACAGCGCCGCCGGGCGCGACGCAGCGTAGGCCACCCGCCAGGAGGCGCATGAAGAGAGAAAGCCGCGGCATCCAGTCGATCGAGGTCGGCGGAGAATTGCTCCGCGCGCTCGCAAGATGCGGCGAGCCGATGATGCTGCGCGATCTCGCCCGCGAGGCCGGCATGACGCCGGCCAAGGCGCATCCCTATCTCGCCAGCTTCTCCCGCATCGGCCTGATCGAGCAGGACGAAACCACCGGCCGCTACGAGATCGGCGCGCTGGCGCTCGAGCTCGGCCTGATCAGCCTGCGCCGGCTCTCGGGCGTGCGCATCGCGCGTCCCAGGATCGCGGCGCTCGCGAACCAGATCGGCCATGCCGTCTCGCTCGCCGTCTGGGGCACGCACGGCCCAACCGTGGTGCAGCTCGAAGAGCCGGCCCAGCCCCTCCACATCGTGATGCGGGCCGGTTCGGTGATGGCGCTGCTGGAGACCGCGACGGGCCGCGCCTTTGCGGCGTTCCTGCCGGAGAAGACGATCGCTGCCGCGCTCGAAAGCGGGCTCGATCGTCGCGGCGTCGGCTACAATCCGAAGCGCGCGGTGAAGGGCGCGAAGGTCGCCGAGATCCTCGCCGAGGTCCGCAAGCACGGCCTCGCCCGTGCGCTCGGCGATCCCCTGCCCGGCGTCAACGCCTTCTCGGCGCCCGTGTTCGATCATTCCGGCCATGTCGCGCTGGTCATCACCGCGATGGGGCCGGAAGGCACCTTTGATGCCCGCTGGGACAGCCCGATCGCGCATGCCTTGCGCGACTGCGCGGGGGGCATCTCGAAGCAGCTGGGTCACGGGATGACGGTTGCGGCGGAGTGAAGGGCGAGATTGCCCGCGCGACCACCGCTGTCATGCCACGCGAAAGCGGGGCATCCAGTACGCCGCGGCCGATCGGTTCTATCACTGCTGTCTCGGAGTACTGGATCGCCCGGTCTTGACCGGGCGATGACAGCGAGTGTGGGGCGACAAAGCCCCTACTTGTCCTTCACCGGCACGGTGTAGTTCAGGACCAGCCGGCCGCCATCGGGATAGATCGTCTGGCCGGTGATGTAGGACGCATCGTCGCTGGCAAGGAACGCCACGACCGATGCCACCTCGCTCGGCTCGCCGCCGCGGCCGGCGGGCGTGCGCGACATCACGGTCCTGCGGGCATCCTCCGAGGTGTAGATGGACGAGGCCACCATGTCGGTCAGGATCGTGCCGGGGCCAACCGCCACCACACGAATGTTGTGCGGGGCGAGCGCGACAGCCGCGACCGAGGTGAGCTGCTTCATGCCGCCCTTGGACATGGCATAGGTCGCCAGCGCCGGGATCGCGAGCAGCGCATTCACCGAGGACATGTTGATGATGACCCCGCCGCCGCCCTGCGCGATCATTTGCCTTGCCGCCGCCTGCACGCCGAAGAACGCGCCCTTCAAGTTGATGCCGATGATCTCGTCGAATTCCTCTTCGGTAATGTCGAGGATGTCCCGGTTGCGGGCCACGCCGGCATTATTGACCATGATGTCGAGCCGGCCGAACTCCTTCACGGCGGTCGCGACGAGCTGATCCACGTCAGTGCGCCTGGCGACATTGCCGGCCACGGTGCGCAAGGCGTCGGGCCGCCCCAGCTCGGCAGCCGTCGCGGCGAGGCCGTCTGCATCGATGTCGGAGATGACGACCTTGACGCCATCGTCCAGGAATCTCTTCGCGCAGGCCTTGCCGATGCCGCGCGCCGCGCCGGTGATGGCGGCGACCTTGCCGGATAGTTTCATGGGTTCGCTCCAGGACTTGTGACGATCTCGCGGACGCGTTCACGCAAAAACGCGCGGGCGCAGTCCGGCGTGAAACCAGGTGATCATGGAATAGATGTCGTAGACCGGCAGCCCGACTTCGGCCTGAAGCGCTGCGGCATAAGGCGGCATGTTGGTGCATTCGAGCACGATGGCGCCGACATCCGGATTCCTGGCAACGAGCGCCTTGCCGGCCTCGACCACGTCGCGCTCGGCCTGCGCGACGTCCATGTCGTCCTTCTCGGCCTTGATCAGGACACGGAAAAACTCCTTGCCGTTCTCGGTGCCGACCAGCGGCGTGTCGAGCGGCACGCCGGCGCCTTCGAGATGGGCCGGCGTCAGGGTCGAGCCCGACACCGTGACGAGGCCGACGCGCTTGCCCGGCGGCAACGTCGCCTGCACCCAGGGCACCTGCATCAGCGACGAGGTCGCGACGGGAACGCCGACCGCCGCCGCGATCTCCTTCTGGAACAGCGAGAGGAAGCCGCAATTGGTGGTGATGGCCTCGGCGCCTAACCGCACCAAATCCTTGGCCGCGTCGATGAAGTCGGGCAGCAGGCCGGCGGCGCCTTTCAGCACCACTTTCTCCGGCGAGGCGCCGCTCACCACGCGATAAAGCACGGGGAACGGCCAGGTCGTGCCGTTGCCCATGTCGCCGGGAATCCGGGGGAAGCGCGCCTCCAGCATCAGGATGCCGAGCGGCGCGCCATAGATGGCCTTGCCGCCACGGGCGATGCGGGGGGATGGGCTGGCTGAGACGGTCATGGTGCGCTCTCAGAGGAAACGATCGGGCGCGAACGGCGCGAGTGGAATTTCTGGCGCCTTGCCGCTCAGGAGCTGGGCGACGAGACGGCCGGTGCGGGCTGATCCGACCAGGCCGACATGGCCGTGGCCGAAGGCATAGACGATGTCGCGCGAGGCGCGCGCGTAGCCGATACAGGGACGCCCGTCCGGCATGCTCGGGCGATGGCCGAACCAGGTCTTGATGCGGGAGGCCGGGATGTCCTTCGGCAGTTTCGGGAACATGCTGAGGAGGTGGCTGCGCAGGATCTCGGCGCGCTTCCAGTTCGGCGCGGCCTCCAAGCCGGCAATCTCCACCGTGCCTGCGGCCCGCAGGCCCTTGTTGGTCCAGTTCACCACCATCTTGGCGTCGGACGCCATCATCGAGCTACGCGGGCCCGATTCCGGATTCTCAATCACGACATGATAGCCGCGCTCGGTCTCGAGCGGGAGGGGATCGCCGACCGACGCCGTGAGCTGCCTGGATCGCGCGCCGGCGGCGATCACCGCGGCATCGCAGGCAATCTCGCCGGTCTCGGTGATGACGGCGACGAGCTTGTTGCCGGAGAGCTTGAGTCCCGTCGCCTTGGCACGCACCAGCCTGACGCCGCTCGCCAATGCATGTGCGGCGAGCGCGGCGACATAGGCGCCGGGATCGCGGCAGCGTCCGGCCTCCTCCACCACCACGCCAAAGGTGTAGCGCGGATGCAGCTCCGGCTCGCGCTGGCGCATCTCGTCGGCGTTCAGCTCGAGCCATTGGACCCCGACCTTCTTGCGCAGGCGCCAGCCGAGGTCATTGTCGAAATTGCCGCGCGAGGGGAAGACATGCATCACGCCGTTGCGCTCGATGAGTTCAGGCACGCCCGCCTCTTCGGCGAGCTTCCGGTGCAGCAACGGCGCGTCCTTCAGGAGGTCGCGTAGCGCGAACGCCGTCGTCTCGACGCGTGGCTCGGTCCAGCCCGAGAGCAGGTACTTGACCAGCCAGGGCAACGCCTTCGGCAAGTAGGACCAGCGGATCGCGAGCGGCCCGAGCGGATCCATCAGATATCCCGGCACCTTCTTCCATACGCCCGGCTCGGCCGGCGGGATCACCGAATGCGACGACAGCCAGCCGGCATTGCCGTAGCTCGCCGCCTGCTCGCCGCCGGGCTCGCCCGGATCGATCAGCGTGACGCGATGGCCCTCGCGCAGCGCCTCGATCGCGCTGATCACACCGATCGCGCCGGCACCGATGATGGCGACGTGGCGGCCGGCCGGCATCGCTTTAAGCCTTCACAGCGGGCACGAAATCCTTGCCGACCGAGATCGCGCGCGGATCGATGATGCAGTGGAGGATCGACGGCTTGCCCGAGGCCAGCGCCCGCTCGAAGGCGGGAGCGAACTCTTCGGTGCGCTCGACACGCTCGCCATGGCCGCCGAACGCCTTCGCGTACATCGCAAAGTCCGGATTCTTGAGCTGGGTGCCGACGACACGGCCAGGATAGTCGCGCTCCTGGTGCATGCGGATGGTGCCGTATTGCGAATTGTCGATGACGACGACGATCAGCGGCGCGTCATACTGCACGGCCGTCGCGAATTCCTGGCCGTTCATCAGGAAGCAGCCGTCACCGGCGAAGGCGACGACGACGCGATCCGGATACTGCCGTTTGGCGAGCACGCCGGCCGGCACGCCATAGCCCATCGAGCCCGAGGTCGGCGCGAGCTGGGCGGCAAAGCTGTGGAAGCGGTGATGGCGATGGATCCAGCCGGCATAATTGCCGGCGCCGTTGCAGACGATGGCATCCTTCGGCAGGCGGTCGCGCAGCCAGGTCATCACCTCGCCGTACTGGAACCTGCCCGGCAGCTCGCGGGCCTTCCCGGTCCAGGCGAGATAATCGGCGTGCGCCTTGGCGGCCTCGCCCTTCCAGGCCACCGCGCCGGCGGGCTTCAGCGTCTCGACGGCGGCAGCGAATGCGGCCGGCGTCGCCTGGATCGCAAGCGCCGGCTGATAGACCCGGCCGAGCTCTTCGGCGCCCGGATGCACGTGGATCAGCTTTTGCTGCGGGGTCGGAATGTCGAGCAGCGTATAGGACGAGGACGGCATCTCCGACATGCGGCCGCCGATGAGCAGGACGACATCGGCACCCTCGATACGCGCCTTCAGGCCCGGGCTCGGTCCGATGCCGAGATCGCCGGCATAGTGTGAATGGTCGGCATCGATCAGCGAGGCCCTGCGGAACGAGGTCGCGACCGGCAGGTCGAACCGCTCGGCAAAGCGCGCAATGCTCCTGGTCGCCTCCTCGGTCCAGCGCGTGCCGCCGAGAATGACCAGCGGCGCCTTGGCGCTCGCAAGCATCGCACCGACGCGTTCGATATCGGCAGGCGCCGGCCAGCTCACGGCGGGCTCGATGCGCATGGCATCGGCAACGGCGGCGGTTTCGGTCAGCATGTTCTCCGGCAGCGCGATCACCACGGGACCGGGGCGGCCCTGCATGGCGACGCGGAAGGCGCGCGCCACCAGCTCCGGAATGCGGTCGGGGCGGTCGATCTCGACCGCCCATTTCGCCATGGAGCCGAACACCGCCTTGTAGTCGAGCTCCTGGAACGCCTCGCGCTCGCGCATGCCGGTGTCGACCTGGCCGACGAACAGGATCATCGGCGTCGAATCCTGCATCGCGATGTGGACGCCGTGGCTGGCATTGGTCGCGCCGGGCCCGCGGGTGACGAAGCAAACGCCAGGGCGCCCCGTGAGCTTGCCATAGGCCTCCGCCATCATCGCCGCGCCGCCTTCGGCCCGGCAGATCATGACGTCGATCGGGCTGTCATGCAGCGCGTCGAGCGCCGCCAGATAGCTCTCGCCCGGCACGCAGGTGACGCGCTCGACGCCTTGGGCGACGAGCTGATCGATCAGGATCTGGCCCCCGGTGCGGGTGTTGCGAATGGTCATGTCGGCTCCCTCGAGACTTCGGCAGTGCCCCTCACCGCCTCGCAAAATTTCGTCGGACGTGGCGTAGGACAGGCCGACAGGACGCGCAAGATCGAAAGGCTTTTCGCAGCCTGCGCAGGCGGCATGCCCGTCCCTGCCCTTTGCACGACCGCCCGTGTCGCGGCCACCCTGGACCAGATTCGTGAACGACACCGGAGCTTCGAGGCGCGGCGTCAGCGCGGGACCACGGAGTGCCGTTCCGACCTGGTGCGGCCTAACTCCGCTCCGGCCGAATCCAGCCGGTTGCAATCGCGCTCGCCCAGGCGAGCATTCCCTTGCTGCGCGCCAGTGCGGCCATGGCCGCGCTATCGTAGGGCACGTAGCGGATCGTCGCGGTCCAGGCTCCTCCGGCATGCTCCAGCAGGGCATAGCACGCGTGGGGCGTGCCGACCTCAACCACGTAGGGCACAGGCAGCTTCCCGTCGTAGCCGGGCAGCCCGACGCTGCCGGGGTTTACGACCAGTCGTCCATCCATCAGACGAACAACCCTCGGAATGTGAGTGTGCCCGCACAGGATGACTTCGGCCGTGATCCCCTCGGCCTCGGACTCGATCGCCTCGATCGGACTGGCGCGCACGCTGCCGTCCTCGGCTATATGATCGAGCCAGAAGGCGGCATCGTTCCTCGGTGACGCGTGGCACAGGAACACCCGGTCTCTGTACATCAGCGTGGGTGGCATGCTTGCCATCCAGTCGAAATGCTTGCGCGCGAGCTGCTGGAAATCGCTGCGCGCCGAAGTACCGGCCTGCCGGAGCTCCAGAAGGATTCGATCCTGATCGCCCCGTACCGACGGAAAGCCGCGCTCGATGAGCAGGTCTGCTGTTCTTGCCGCCTCGAGCGGTCCGCTGACGTGGTCTCCAAGATTTACGACGTCGTCGATACCGAGCGCGGCAATGTCCGCAAGGACGGCGTCCAGCGCCGGACGATTCCCGTGGACATCCGCGATCGCAGCAAATTTCATGTGACCCTCCCAGTCGAGATGGCCGACGATTCACGCAATGCGGGACGATGCAGGGATAGCGGTTCTCTTTAGCTGCATTTGTAGAAGCGCCCGCAAGCTGAGGATCAAATCGGCGCTGGGGAACAATGACACGACGAAGGCGCCGCAATCAAGGGACGGCTACCGGGCTCCGGCATCTTCGTCTACGATCCGATTGAATCACTGCCGGGAGCACTGGAATGCAAACCATCGGCCTGATCGGCGGCATGAGCTGGGAGAGCACCGCGCTCTACTACAAGCTGATCAACGAGCGGATCCGCGACCGCATGGGCAAGCTGCATTCGGCACCCTTGTTGATGTATTCCTACGATTTCGAGGAGATCAAACAGATGCAGTATGCCGGACGCTGGCAGGAGGCGGCGGCCAGCCTGGCGGAGGTCGCACGGCGGCTCGAAAGCGCCGGGGCGCGTGCGATCGTGCTCTGCACGAACACGATGCATAAACTGGCGCCCGAGATCACGGCCAGCGTGACCGTTCCGTTCATCGACATCGGCGACGCGACGGCGCAGCGGATTCGGGCCAAGGGATACCGGCGAGTCGGGCTGCTCGGCACCAAGTTCACGATGGAGCAGGATTTCTACATCGACCGGCTGCGCGCGCATGATCTCGATGTGCTGATTCCTGCGGCCGACGAGCGCGCCGACGTGAACCGCATCATCTACGACGAGCTGTGCCTCGGGAACGTCGCCGCTCCCTCGCGCCGTCGCTATCAGGAGGTGATGGCGGCCCTCGTCGCCCGCGGCGCCGAGTGCATAATCCTCGGCTGCACCGAGATCACGATGCTGGTCGGCCAGGACGATACCTCGGTCGAGACGTTCGACACGACGGCCATTCACGCCGAGACGGCAGCCGATTTTGCGATCGGATGATGCGTCTTCTCCCACCTTCCCCCGCGTGAACCGCCCACAGAGCGGGCGCGAACTTGAATGCTGCACTGCGGCCAAAATCGACGGAAGTCGCGCTTGATTTTTGCCTGTCCTTGCCCCACCCCGGAGGCATGGCAAACGACAGCAAGGTCATCGCCGCCAACGCGGCCTTCTACGCCGCCTTTTCGACCGGCGATTTCGACGAAATGCAACGGATGTGGGCGGATGACGACGCCATCTCCTGCATCCATCCCGGCTGGCCGGCCATCATCGGGCGCGCCACCGTGATCGGCAGCTGGCGCGACATCCTGCAAAACCCGGAGCGGCCACAGATCGTCTGCGCCGAGCCTCAGGCGATCGTCGATGGCGACAGCGCGCGGGTGCTCTGCATCGAGATCGTCGACGGCACCGCCTTGGCCGCCGCAAACCATTTTCGCCGCGTCGGCGACGACTGGCGCCTCGTCCACCATCAGTCCAGCCCGATCGCGCAGATTGTCGAACAGGCCGAGGACGATAGAGCGAGTCACCGCGTCCACTGACCGCAGCGATCACGCAGGCGTGATCTACTGCGCATGGGGTTGTTCCTCAGTTTTTTGTTTGGCGGCACCGAGTTCCGACAGATCGTCCAGCACGACCCGCGCCGCGGCGAAGTCATCGTCCCCAAAGAACATGCTGCGCGTGATCAGAACCGGGATGCCGGCACGCGAGGCCGCAACCAGGCCGTTGGCGGAATCCTCAATCGCGACACAGTCCGGCGCGCCGAGCTTCAGCCGCGCCAGGATCTCGAGATAGACGTCCGGCGCAGGCTTCTTGTGCCGCACGTCATCGCCGGCGACGATCGCCTCGAAATCCGCGGCCCAGCGCCTGCCCAGGGCCTGCGAGAGCAGCGCATCGATATTGCCGTGCGAGGTGGTGGTCGCAATGGCAAGCCGCTGGCCGCGCGCCCGGGCCGCGGCGAGCAGATCCGTCACGCCCGGTCGCAAGGGGCAGCAGCCGGTCTCGATCAGTTCGGCATAATGCGCGGTCTTGATGCGGTGCAGCTCTGCGATGTCCATGTCCGACAATGGCGGGGCGGTCCCCAGCCTGATGTGGTAGGCGCGCATGCGCTCCTTGCCGCCCGTGACCCGCAACAGCTCCTTGTAGACGGCACGGTCCCACCGCCAGTCGAGACCGTGGCGGGCGAAAGCGAGGTTGAAGGCCCGGCGGTGCATTTCCTCGGTCTCTGCCAGGGTGCCGTCGACGTCGAAGATCAGCGCGGCCGCGCGCCGGATCAGTTCACCGGCATCGCATCGCCCTGCCGCGGGCGCTCCCGCCTGAATGATTGATCCGGTCGCCAACGACGCCTCCCTCCCGAGCTGCCCGTGACGAGCGAGCATCGCCCGAAGCGGCAGGCGCGACAAATCGCAATATCTTTTGCCGGACCCAAAAATCTCTTATGAGCGAGAGGCGCCACGGCGCGAGCGGGAACTCCGACCTGCACAGGAGACGCATGCGGCTCTTCATCCTCGGCCTCGGCTACAGTGCCCGGCACTTCGTTCGCCAATACGGCGGCAGCTTCTCGCATGTCGCCGGCACCGTGCGCGACCCCGCGCAACGGAACGATTTCGGCCGCGTTGAGGTGCATCCGTTTTCCGGCAGCCGTCCGTCGCAAGAGACGGTTCAGCAGGTTCGCGACGCCGATGTCCTCCTGGTGTCGATCCCGCCCGGCAGCGCCGGCGATCCCGCCATCACGGCGTTCGGCGACGTGCTACAGGAAGGCCGCCGCAAGGTCGTCTATCTCTCCACCATCGGCGTGTACGGCGATCACGGCGGCGCGTGGGTCGACGAGGGCACGCCGCCGCAGGCCGTCCTCGACCGCACGCGCATGCGGGTTGCCGCGGAGCAGGCCTGGACGGACGCGGCGCGCGGCGATGCGGCGATCCTGCGGCTCGCGGGCATCTACGGTCCCGGTCGCAACGCGCTCGTGACGCTGCGGGCGGGAACGGCAAGGCGCATCATCAAGCCGGGACAGGTCTTCAACCGCATCCACGTCGACGACATCTCCAGCGCGATCATGGCCGCTGTTCGTCACGCGAACGGCGGCACCTGGAACGTCTGCGATGACGAACCCGCGCCGTCGCAGGACGTGATCGCCTATGCGGCGGAGCTGATGGGCGTGGCGCCGCCGCCAGAAGAGGCGTTCGCGACCGCCGAGATGTCGGCAATGGCCCGCAGCTTCTATGCCAGCAGCGCCCGTGTCTCCAACGCGAAACTGAAGCGCGAGCTCGGCGTCTCGCTGGCCCACCCCACCTATCGGCACGGCCTCGACGCGCTGTGGCGGGCAGGCGAAGGACGATAGGGTTCCTGCACTCCAACGCCTCCCAGACATGCCTTGCCCGCGCTTGACTTCATCCCGGTGCGGTCGTGATCTAGCCATCGAGCGAGCCACCACACAACGAGCTCGCCTCTTGGGAGAATGCAATGAACAAGACGATCGCCATGATCGCTGCGACTGCCGCCATTGCGCTCGGTGCGGCGCATGCCGCGCCGCTGCCCGAAGCCAATCCCGACGACGTCGGTTTTTCGAAACAAGGCCTTGCGCGCCTTGATAGCTTCTTCGCGCGCGAGATCGCGGCCAAGCGCGTACCCGGCGCAGTGGTCGCCATCGCGCGCGACGGCAAGCTCGTCCATTACAAGGCCTATGGCATGCTCGATCCCGCCAAGAGCACGCCGATGCCGATCGATGCGATCTTTGCGCTGGCCTCGATGACCAAGCCGATGGCCGCGGTCGCCGGCCTGACCCCGATGGAGCAGGGACGGCTGCCGCTCCAGGCCAGGCTATCCGACTACTACCCGGGCTTCGCCGACATGAAGGTCGGCGTTCCCCAGGCCGACGGTTCGCTCAAGCTCGAGCCGCAGGCCTCGCCGATCTTCATCCACGATCTCTACCGGCATACGTCGGGATTGATGTACGGCGGCCGCCCGGACTCATCGAGCCCGGTGGCGCGGCAATATCCCGACGGCGTCGCGCCGGCGATCGAAGGCGACACCCAGACCTTCATCGACCGCATCACCAAGCTGCCATTGGCGCATCAACCCTCGACCGAGTTCGAATATGGTTTCTCGATCGACGTGCTCGGCGCGGTCGTCGAGAAGGTGAGCGAGCAGAAGCTCGGCGACTATCTCGCCGCCAACGTCTGGCAGCCGCTCGGCATGAAGGATGCGACCTTCCACCCGACCGACACCCAGCGCCCTCGCCTTGCCCGCCCGTTCACGAACGATCCGCTCACCGGCAAACCGCAGGCGATCAAGCTCCTGGACACCCCGACCAAGTTCGATTGTGGCGGCGCGTGCTCGTTCGCGACGGTCGGCGACTACATCCGCTTCGGACAGATGCTGCTCAACGGCGGCGCGCTGGACGGCCAGCGCATCCTCGGTCCGAAGACCGTGCATCACATGACGTCCAATCACCTCGGCCCCGAGATCAAGAACAAGGTGGCCAATGTCGAGCCGCATCGCGGCGGCTTCGGCTTCGGCCTTTCGGTTGCGGTCCGGACCAGCGAAGGATTGTCTTCAGTCCCCGGCAATCCCGGCGAGTTCACCTGGAACGGTGCCTACGGAACGCAGTTCTTCTGCGATCCCAAGGAGCGTCTCGTCGTGGTGGTGGGGACGGCGGCCCCTGGTGAGCTCAGGAAATATTTCCGCGAGCAGGTCCAGGACATCGTCTACGGCGCGATGGTGAGGTGAGGTCGCTGCGTGTAAATCAAAAGGGCGGCCGATCGGGCCGCCCTTCGAAACCATGCATCAGCTCAACACGCCGTACTTCTTGAACCAGGCCTGCGCCTGCTTCCAGGCGTCTTCTGCGGCGTCCTTGCGGTAGCTGCCGCGATAGTCGGCATGGAAGCCGTGCGGCGCTTCGGGATAGATCTTGAATTCGGCCGTCTTCTTGTTCTGCTCGAGCGCTGCCTTCATCTGCTCGACCTGCGCGACGGGAATGCCGGTATCGGCGCCGCCGTAGAGGCCGAGCACCGGCGCCTTCATCTCGGGCGCGAGCTGCATCGGGCTCTTCGGCCACGCCGGATTGGCAGGATCGACCAGCGTGCCATAGAAGGCAACGCCCGCCTTGAGAGCGCTGCTGTGGGCGGCGTACTCCCAGACCGTGCGGCCGCCCCTGCAGAAGCCGATGATGCCGAGCCTGGTGACGTCACCGCCCTGCGATCCCGCCCACGCCACCGTCGCATCGAGATCGGACAACAGCTCGGCGTCCGGCTTCGCGTTCACCACCGACAGCAGGTCCTTGAGCTCCGAGACCTTGGTCAGGTCGACGCCCTTGCGGAAATAATAGTCGGGCGCGACCGCGAACGCGCCGAGCTTGGCCAGGCGCCGCGTCACGTCCCTGATGTATTCGTGCAGGCCGAAAATCTCCATCGCCACGATGATCACCGGCGCCCTGGTATTGCCGGCCGGGCGGGCGAAATAGGCGGGCATCTCCTCGGAGCCGACCTTGATCTTGGCATCGCCGGCCTCAAGTCCATTGAGGTCGGTCGTGACCACCCCGGCGCGCACGGGCCCGGCCGCAAGCGTATAGCCCGCCGCCACGGCCGCGGTGGCACTCATGAATCCGCGTCGTGAGACCGGGGCGCTTTTGGTCAGCCCGACGACGTCGGATGCCATGGTGGTTTCGAAGCTCATCGGTCCATTCCTTCCTGCTGCCTGCTATCCCTGGGGCGACGCATTCGCCAATAGTTGCCGGTGAAACGCAAATCACCAGCCTGCGAGCACGAGTCGTCGAAATTCGAGGATGCTGCCGATCTCGGCCACGAAGGCGGCACGTTTCAAAGTCGAACCTCGCCTGCCTGTCCATCTCCCACGGACACTTGGTCCCTGGATCGCGCGTGTACCGGACTTAACCGTCTAGCTACATTGCATCGCAACATCCATTAACCGAAAAATATGGTTCTTTCCCGGCCGGCCACACTGCGAGGGGATGCGAAGGGTGCCCCTGTTCGCACGCTCGACATGCTCGGCCGCAACCAATGGCCGCTGCAACGGCGGCAACGACACATCATGTTGCTCGCGCATCGCACATCATCGCCAATTCGCGGGCGAACCGTCGTCATTTGATTGAAATTTTCCGAGTATCCGAGCCGCGCGATTTACTCGAACTTTCTTTGTGACGCACTAGTCCACGGCCGGAAGTTCCATTTCCGAAACGGAGAGGCTTCTTCCCCCAAGCGCGATCCGCCGCCCACCAACGGACGAAGGAGCGCCTACGGGCTTCATTCTCGTCCACCTAGATTGCGCTACCCAAGGCTCAATTGAATAAACGTTTATACGACCTGGAACTGAAATGAACTTGGCTCGCGAATCGATTGAATTGTTGGAGCAGGCCGCGCGAATCCTGTGGTTCGAAGGCACCAAGCACGGCTTGCGCGACCGCGAATGGATGGCGCTGCGCTTCCTCTCCCGGGCCAACCGGTTTTCCCGAACGCCGTCGGCGCTGGCGAGCTACGTCGGCACCACGCGGGGCACCGCCTCGTTCATCATCGGCGAGCTCGAGCGGCTCGGCTACCTCGAACGAAAACGTTCGGCCACGGACAAGCGGTCGGTGATGTTGAGCGTGACCCAGCAGGGCAAGAAGTTCCTGGTGCGCGACCCCGTCAACGTTCTCGTCGAGGCGATTGCCGTTCTCGACGACGACGCCAAGATCCGCTTCCGCGACACGTTCCGGCACGTGCTGGATCAGTCCGACGCGGCCGAGCAGCGGCATCACACCGACGTTTGCAAGCGATGCATCTTCCTGCGGGAAGATCGCACCACCACGGACAGCAAGACGATGGTCGAGTTCAGCTGCCGCCTGTTTCGTGCACCGATCGCAGAGACGGAGGTCGATCTGCTATGCACCAGCTTCGAGCATCACCGTCAATAGAAGGCTGCTCAAGGCGTTGCCTTACGTGACGAATAGATGACGCCGCCGCTGGATTCCACCACCAGGCGCCCGTTCTCGTTTCTGATCTCTTCGATGCGACCGAGGCCGGGCACTTGTTGTCCCAGTACGGCCTCGATGACCCCGTTCGGGCCTTGCAGGATCGCAATCCCCTCATAGGCCTGGCGGACCGACCAACCCTTGATCGTCTTGCGCGGCACCGACGCACGCTCGGACGCAGGCACCGAGCCCGTGAATTCGGGCGCCGCGACCGAAGCCATCATCGGTCCTTGCTGCGGCGCCGGCTGCGATTGCACCATTGCCGGCGCCGGAGCCTGGACCTGGACTTGGGCCTGGGCCTGAACCTGTGCCTGGGCAAGCTTGTCGAGCTTCGCCGTCGAGGACGAGCTCACCCGCTCGATCCGGTCCAGGTTTTCGGCAAATCTGCCGAAGCGATCATTCGTCGCCTTGCTCGATTGATCGACCGCAGTACGCAAGCCATCGAGATTTTCGGACACGCCCGACAACTGCCTGCGCAGTTGCGCCACGGTCTCACGCAGATTCCTGATCTCGGTATTGGTCGCAACGTTGCTCTGAGCGGGCTGGGTGGTGAGATAGGCGATCACGCCGGTGCAGGCGCAGACCACCAGCATGGCAGCGACCGCCAGGGTTGCGAGCGGTGCGACCCATGTCGGACGGGGCGGCGGCGGCTTCGCCACGATCACGGCCGGCTTGATCACGGCCGGCGCAGGTTTCGGGATCGCCATCTTGTCGAGGCGCGCCTTGGCACGAATGCGCTTCAGCCCCTCGAGAGCTTCCTTCGCGAGAACTTCGTCGCTCGCCGCGGCCGATACACGCTTTGCGCTTGCAGCGGGCTTGTCGCCTCGCGTCGCACTATCCTTTGTATCGCGCGCCTCCGGAGCCGGCTTCGCCGCCGCGGAAGCATCCGCGGTCGCGTTGGGACGAGCTTGTCCATCGGACAACATGTGAAATGCTCCGTTCGTTCGATCTGTCGAACGGTGACGTTATTTGCCGAAGCTTGCCTGAGACGTGTGCATGGAAAACTTTCCATAGCGCGCGATGCGGGGCTGCATGAGTCGGATCGCGTCATACACGCGGCGATAGTGCGACTCGAAAGACACACACTCGCCAAGATTTCACCAAGCTGGCGTCATGTCGCCACAAGTGAGTCGACTTGTCGCATGTGGAAAAACGAGCGCCAGAGTCAATCCGGGGTTGAAGAGGGCTCGATTTGCAAGACCGTTGCTCTGCGCAAAACAGCTGTAGTTGTACGGGGATGCGGAACTTTACATCCGCCACGGTGCAAAACTAGTTTGGAAACCAAATCAACTGATGCGATTGAATACACCAAGAAACAACCGGAAATGAATCAACAGCATCAAGCACGTGTAGCAACCGCTTTGTTGCGCACGCTTGATCGGAAATCGGCAATTGTTACGGTCCTACTCAAGTGATTCTCGCCAGTTGGCGAGGAGATCGACACGGTTCAGCAGTGTTCGGAAGCGATGAGCAACTTGGCGCAACTGATCTAGGTCGTTTCTCAATCCGCTCCGCGAGGTGACCCGCAAGGCACCCGCCGGGCCTCACGCCAGTAAGCGTTCAGTATCGAGTTGATGTAGCAGGCCTGCGTGACGCAGGCACTGAATGCGTAGGGCTGCCCGCGAATATCGAAACCAATAACAACGGTTCGCGGGAAGGAATGTCGTCAAACAGCATCGTTGCCGAGCCGGAGCATCACAACAACCAGCCGGCCGCAACAAGTGCGAAACAGGGGCGAAAGACTGATGTATATTATCGTTGATGATCGCGAGAGCGTCGCGAACAGCTACGTCGGAGGGCTTGTTCGCGAAGGTGTGTCGTCGATCGGCTTCTCTTCCGGAGAATTCTGGGACTGGCTGCAATCCGCGAGTGAATCGGATTTGGCAGCGGTGGACGCCTTTCTCCTCGGGGATTGCGATGCGCGCGGAAGTCTGCCACGCGCGATGCGCAAGCGTTCCTCGGCGCCCATCATCGCCGTGAGCGGCCAGAAGATGCTCAAGAACACGCTGGAGCTGTTCGAATCGGGCGTCGACGACGTCGTGCACGTGCCGGTTCACTTGCGGGAGATCCTCGCACGAACGGCCGCGATCGCGCGGCGCCGGGTGGGCGAGCTGCCGAGGCCCTGCGAGAGCAGGATTCAGGTCTTCTTCAACGGCCGTGACCCCGAGATCGCAGGCCACGCCCTCACCCTGCCCCGCCGGGAACTGCGCATTCTCGAATATATGGTCGCCAACCACGGCAAGTGGATCACCAAGACGCAGATCTTCAACGCGGTCTACGGCATCTTCGAGTCCACCTTCGACGAGAGCGTGATCGAGAGTCACGTCAGCAAGCTGCGCAAGAAGCTCCGCGACCGCCTCGGCTTCGACGCGATCGTGGCCCGACGCTACGTCGGATACCGCCTCAATATCCCGGCCGGCGAGACCCTCGACGAGCCGGTGCAGGAGCTCGACGAGGTCGGAATCCTCCTGAACAGGGCCCATGCCGCCCCGGCGGCCTATCCGGCCGGAAACTGACACGGCAGGAGGCTGCCGCCAAACCTGCAACGGCCTCTGCGAGCAACTTCGCAGAGGCCGTTGTACTTTCAGCGGCAGAGACGGCAGGACATATGCCTGCATTCGCGGCGCGACTGTCGTGGCGCCGGCGTCAGCTGGCCATTTGGGGCACGATCCTCCCGGAAACGCCGTTCCGGATGGCTTGCTCTACGGCTTCTGCTGGAATTCTTCCTTGGACACGTAGTTGAAGTCCTCCACCAGGACGTCCTGGACGATTTCAGCCTGCATCCGTTCGTTGACGCGCTGCTTGATGGCCGTGGTCAGGATCGAGAGGTCGTAGCGGGCGAGCTTCCTGAAATCGAGACGCTCGTCGGCATAGATCCTGCGAAAGGCCTCGTCGACGACGAACGGTTCCGGCGGAACGTTCAGCTGGTGCATGGTCCGCCCCTCGACGGTGTAGACGAAGCGCGCGACGATGTAGCCCTGCACATTGCCGTTCTCGACCATGGGCACGCTCAGCGCCCGCGTCTTCTGATATTGCAGCCCGTCGAGATATTCGTCCTTCGCCGGCAGCAGGCTGCCGTTCTCCTTCCAGTAGGCAACCGCATAGCTCGTGCCCGCGGTGAGGATGCATACCCACAGTCCGGCCAGCACCAGCCTGATCATTTTCCATCCTGCGTTGCGCGACCGGTATAAGTGCCGTCCGATTCGGCTTCCTTGATCGCGGTGACGATGATGCTCGCGACCTCACGCACCGCATCGTAGTGCATTTCCAGAATGGAGCGATTCCGCTCGAGCTTCTCGCGCAGCCGCCGGATCTCCTCGGTGATCTCGATCTCGCCGCCAAGGTGCATCCGCGCCCGCATCAGGCGGACGAATTCGAGCATGCTCCGGCTCTTCCGCGCGCTGAAGTCGTCGAAATCGATCTTCCGACCCGTCGCGAGCGCGGCCGTCTCCTCCTCGACGATACTCGCGAGCCGGCGGATTGCGGCCAGCAGGCCGCGCACCTCGTCCGATCTCACCGCATCCGCGACCTCGACTACCGCCTCGCCGCCCGCGATCGGCAGCAGGACGGGCAGCAGCGCATCGCTTGCTGCTGCTTCCGTCGTCATCATTTCGGTGTCCGCGATCGCCTGGTCCATCGCCATGGCCGCCGCACCTTCTTGTGCCTGCATCGGAAATTCACCCCTCAACTTCTGTCACCCGTTCGCAGATCATGATCCAGCCTTCCCCGCCACGTCCGGTCCGGCCGGATGTGCGGCTGCGAGCTGCCTGGCAATGCCAATGCCCTTGCCCTTTGCGAGCTGGTTGCCAAGTTGCTCTGCAAGCATCGACTTCCAGACGCCGCCAGCCGTGCCCTTGCCAAACACCTCCTCCGACTCCTTCGGCAACATCGTCTCGACGAAGGTCTGGAGGATGAACGCTTCGAACTTGCGATAGACATCGCCGGATCCCGGCGCCTTGATCACCTGCACCGGCGGACCGTTCACTGCACCCGGCTGCGATTCCGAGACCTTCGCGGATTGATCGGCGGCAGCTTTGCCGATCTCCGCGTCCATCGTGGCGGCGAAGTCGGCATTGGCGGATTTCAACGCGTCGAGCTTCGCGGTCGCCGCGCGCTGCGTCACGGGATCGGCGGCCTCGAGGACATCGAGAACGAGGTCGGGTGTCGCGGTCACGATCATATCTTGTCCCGGTTGGCTGGCCGTGGCATCCAGGCGCGCACGGCAGGGCTTATTCCCGTCATCTCCTCGAGCGCACGCTTCTCCGCGTCACGGAGCTTGTCGGCGAGCGCGGCCTTCGCGACTTCCTGAAGCTGCTTCACGCGGCGACTTTCCGCGCGAACCTGGTCGAGCTGCTGCGCGGCCTGCACCTGTACTGTGCGTGCGCCGACGCTCGTCCTGTTCAGGCGCCGCGCGATCGATTCGCTCGACGATCCCGCGGGCGGCCTGCCGCCGTTCAGGGCTCCGACCAGCCATTCCTGCTCGTCCTGCAGGCTGCGCTCCTGCTGCCGCAGGTGCGCGAGCTGCCATTCGGACAGCCGAAGCTGGAGCTTCACCAGCGAGACCATCCGGCCGAGCTTGTCCGAGCGCGACGTCATGACCTTGTCACTCCGCCAGCCACGACGAGACGCCGAGCATGAATTGCGTCAGCAGTTCGTCGCTGGTGAGGTAGAGCAGCAGGAAGCCGCCGAACAGCACAAAGGGCACGGAGATGAAATAGACCGGGATCGCCGGCGTCAGCTTGTTGATCAGGCCGACCGCCAGGTTGACGATCACCGAATAGACGATGAAGGGACTGGTGATCCGCAGCGTCAGCACGAACGCTTCCGAGAGGCGGCCGACGAGCAGGTCGAGCGCCATGCTGCCACCAAGCTTGCTGCCGGGCTGCCAGACGTCGTAGGAGTTCATCAACCCGCGCAGCACCTGCCAATGCTGGTCGGTCATGAAGAACAGCGTGGTGACGGCCGCCATGATCAGAGGCACCAGGGCCGGCGCCGGATCGGTGTCGCCGACCGGTGTCCCCGGGATGTTGCTGAGCCCGATCGCACTCGCCATCATGGTCGCCATGGTCTGCAGCGCGAGGAAGAACACGCGCCCGCCGAGCCCGATGACGCTGCCGACCACGAGCTCCGAGCAGATCAGGAGCGCCAGCGTCAGCGGTGCCGCGTTGTCCGTGAGCGGCTTCAGGATCGCGATCAGGATCGGTGTCAGCGCAAACGTCGTGACCAGCGCGACGAACAGGCGCACCTGGGGCGGAACGTTGACGCTGGAATAGCCGGGCACCAGCATCAGGCAAGCGCCGATGCGGCAGAACACGATGAACGTCACCAGTACGCTGTCGGCGAGGCCGCTGATCACGATACGGCTCCGAGCGCCCTGATCTCGGCACTGCGCGCGACTTCGACATGCGACAGGATCGGCAGGGTCGGGAACACCCGCTCCAGGATCATCCGGACATAGGGACGGGCTTCGGGGGTCACCGCCAGCACCACGCTGGTGCCGTTCTCGGTGAACTTGCGGATCGCGGCGCTGGCTTCGGTCGCAAACTGCTCGATCAGGCGCGGGTCGGCGTCGAACTCGACGACGTCGCCCTTGGCATCGCGCTTCAGGCTCTGGTGGAACGCCAGGTCCCAGCGGTTGCCGAGACGGATCACGTTGAGCACGCCATTGTCGGAGAGGTCGCCGCAGATCTGCTGGGCAAGCCGCGTCCGCACGTGCTCGGCGACCTGCTCGGAGCGCCGCACATGGGGCGCGATCTCCGCGATCGCCTCGAGGATCAGGTGAAGATTGCGAATGGAGACTCGCTCGGCCAGCAGGATCTTGAGGATCGTCAGCAGGCCCGAATAGGAGATCTGCGACGGACAGAGATCCTCGACAAGGCGCTTGTATTCGGGATCGAGCCGGTCGAGCAGCCCGCGCATGTCCTTGTAGGACAGGAGCTGGGCGAGGTTCGCCCTGATCACTTCGCTCAAATGGGTGAGCAGCACCGACAGGTTGTCGACCGGCTTGCAGCCCTGCCGCTTGACCTCGTCGGTGAAGGCTTCCGTCACCCACAGCGCCTTCATGCCGAAGGCCGGCTCGATCACCTCGTCGCCCGGCACGTCGGGCTTGCCGTCCTTGTCGACCAGCACCAGCACCTCGCCGAGCCTGAGCTCGCCATGGGCAACGCGCGTGTCGTGGATCCGGATCTGGTAGCTCTTGGGATCGATCGACAGATTGTCGGTGAGCTTGATCTCGGGAATGACGAAGCCGTACTGCTTGGCAAACTTCTTGCGGATCTTGGCCACGCGGTGGGCGAGTTCGGTGCGCGAGCCCAGGAGATGGACCGAAAGGTGGCCGCCGAGCGCCAGCTCGATCTCGGCCGTCTTGAGCTGCTCCTTCACCGATTCCTTGGCCTCGGCCTGGGCACGCTCGTCGGCCTTGGATGCGGCTTCCTTGCGCTCCCGCGCCGCCTGCCGCCTCGGCAGCGAATAGCCGACGAAGGCCATGACACCCCCAAGCAGCAGGAACGGCGCCATCGGCAGCCCCGGCAGCAGGGCGAGCACGAACATCATCAGCGCGGCAGCCGACACCGCGCGCGGATAGCCGCCGAGCTGCCGCAGCACCGCCTGCTCCGCCGAGCCCCTGGTGCCGCCCTTGGAGACCAGGAGGCCCGCGGACAGCGACACGATCAGCGCCGGCATCTGCGATACCAGACCGTCGCCGACGGAAAGCTTGGTGTAGACATCGGCGGCGCGGGAGAGAGTCAATCCGTGATGGGTGACGCCGATGACGATGCCGCCGAATATGTTGATCGCGGTAATGATGAGGCCGGCGATGGCGTCGCCGCGGACGAACTTCGAGGCGCCGTCCATGGCGCCGAAGAACGCGCTCTCCTCTTCGAGCTCGCGCCGCCGACGCTGGGCTTCCTTGTCGTCAATCAGGCCGGCGGACAGGTCCGCGTCGATCGCCATCTGCTTGCCGGGAATGGCGTCCAGGGTGAAACGGGCGCCGACCTCCGCGATACGCGTCGCACCCTTGGTGATCACGACGAAATTCACGGTAACAAGAATCGCGAAGATGATCAGGCCGATGACGAAGTCGCCGCCCATGACGAACTTCGAGAAGCCGGCAACGACATGGCCCGCGGCCTGTTCGCCCTCCCCGCCCCGCGCCAGGATCAGTCGCGTCGTCGCGATGTTCAGCGCCAGGCGCAGGATCGTCGCGATCAGCAGCACGGTCGGGAAGGCCGAGAAGTCGAGCGGTCGCTGAATCCACAGCGCGACCATCAGAATCAGCGCCGACAGTGCGATCGAGAACGCGAGGCCAAGATCGATCAGGATCGGCGGAATCGGCAGGAACAGGATCGTGAGCATGGCCACGATGCCGGCCGCGAAGAAGGCGTCCGCTCCGAGGCGGCGCGGGCTGGGCAGGCTGGCAGCTAACGTATCGGCCATGGGTCACCGGCAGGAGGGTCCGCCCGCAATCTGCCGCGCAAAGCTTACGCGAGGGTGGTGCCGGGGCTGTCCGGATCAGAAGCCGTGCTCGATCCGCGAATAGACCATCTCGGTGAAGGTCGAGAGATGCGCGCCGATGAAGGAGCCCGAGACGGCAACGACCAGGAGAATGACGATGATCTTCGGAACGAAGGTCAGCGTCACCTCCTGGATCTGGGTCAGGGCCTGGATCAACGCAATGACGGTGCCGACCAGCATCGCGGCGCCGACGGCGGGCCCGGAGGCGACGATGATGGTCCAGATCGCGGCCTGGACGATATCGAGAGCGTCCCGCTCGTTCATGACTGGCTGATCGTGAGCCCGGGCCCGACGGCGACCTTCGTGCCGTCCGCGAGGGTCGCGATGGAGCCGTCGCTGTTGATGGAGACCGAAACGACCTTGCCGCTGAAACTGGCACCGGTCGAATCGGTGAAGCTGACCGTCTTCCCGATCAGCCCGTTGGCCTGCGACAAGGACTGCGAGGACAGCAGCGCGTCCAGCTTCGAATTCGTCTGCATCGCCTGCTCGACCGTCGAGAGCTGGGCGAACTGGCTCATATATTGCGAGGTATCCATCGGATTGGTCGGGTCCTGATTCTTCATCTCGGCGATGAGGAGCTGAAGAAACGTGTTGTAGTCCACGCTGTTGCTCGACGTCGGCGAGTTGGTGCTGTTCGAATTGGAACCATTTCCGGTCGTGTCGGTCGCGCTGGTGACGTTCATCTGGCCTCTCCGCTGTCAGGCAGCCTCGAATGGGGAAACGGTGGCGGCGCCGGCCAGGATGGCCTGCTCCACCGGGAACAGCGCCCGAATTCGCTTGAGCGCTTCGAAGTAGCGGGTCGCGCTTACCAGCTCGTCGACGACACCAAGTCCGTCCAGCATCTCGCGGCTCTCGCACACGGCAGACAGGGCCGCGTGATGTTGCGCGTAGAGCGCCGCGGCGTCGCGGACGTCGGTCGGGTTCATCAGCATGAGCTGGACGATGAAATAGAGCTGCCGTAGCGCCGTGGTGGCGTCGGAAGCCTGCATGATCTGCCCTTCGAGCAGGAACATCACGTCGTTGACGAGCTCGACGGAGACCTTGCGGTCCACGCGAAGCACCGCTCCGTTGATGTAGATCCGCTCGCCCGCCCGCAAGGAAATCTTCATTAGAGCGCGTCTCTGATCAGGCGGTTGATCTCGATGAGCTGCACCACGTCGTTCGACCTCTGCTCGCGAAGACGGTCGGCTTCCTTGACGACCCATAGGCCGATCGAGATGATCTCGGCGCGCAGCTTGTCCGGCAGCCCGTTTTCCGGGTGCGCGAGATCTTCGATGAAGATCGTCCACAGCCGCCGCACATAGAGCAGGCTCTCGACCAGGTCCTCGGCGCTGAAGCGACCCTTCTGGATCCGCTCGAGCCGGTCGATTCCGAGCGTGAGCGCCTGCCGTTCGCGGCTTCGCGCCTCATAGCCACTTTCGTCAACGACCGCTTCATAGGCTTCAAACGTCATCAGGACCACTCTTCACGGGAGACCGAACAGCTGGACGAAGGCTTCGAGCCGCAACAGGGCGCCCTCGGCTCAGAGATAATTGATGAGGCTGATCTTCTGCAGCTGCGAGGTGAGCGCCAGGGCGGTCTGGATCTGGGTCTGCAGGGTGTTGACACGGACCGAGGCTTCGGTCGGGTCGACCTTCTCCATACCGACGATCTGATTGTTCAGAATGTCCTGCTGCGTCTTGAGCTTGGCGGTTGCGGTGGTGACCCGCTGCTGGACCGTGCCGACGCTGCCGCCGAGCGCAGCGAGGTCATTGATGGCGTTGCCGACAAGGCCGATGGCCTTGTCCACGACAACCTGGAACGTCTCCTGGCTCAGGTTCACATTCCCGAGATCGGCCATCATGGTGTAGGCCTCCGCGAGCTTGCGGAAGCCGGCCTCGTTGGCGCTGACGGACGTATCGGCGATCTCGGTCGTCGAGATGCGGCTTTGCATGGTCTGGTCGGTGGCCGATGACCAGTTGGTATTCCAGGCCGGGCTCGCGAACTCGGCATCGAACGTGGTGTCGAGGAAGGTCTGCATCTGGGCCGGAGTAATGGTGCCCACAGCGGGCGAGGATTGCGCGAAGCCGAAGGTCGCGAGAAAATCCGCATCGACCTGGTTCTTGCTGGCCGAGCCCGCGGCGTACGGCGTGATCGGCGCGTTCTGCGTGTTGATGCCCGAGAACAGCGACGAGCCGTTATAGGAGACATTCAACGCGCCGATCAGGTCCTGGAGATTGGAGGCTGCAGGCGGCAGGATGACCCGCCCGCCGCCGTCCGTGCTGCGGGCCGCGATCAGATCCTTGAGGAAGTCGGTCGCGGTCTTGTTGAGCTGGGTGATGCGGTTCTGCGTCACGTCCAGGCGTCCCGCAACGAGCCCGTTGGTGTCGACGAGCTGGTCGGCAAAGCTCCAGTCCGCCCGCAGCGTGAGGTCGCTTCCGGTCGTGGCGCCGAGCTCGAGGCCGACATCGTAGAAGCGGCCGGTGGTTGCCTCCGTCGATGCCTTGCTCAGCGCAGTCTGGTTGTTCGTGATCGATGACCTCAAGGACGAGGACAGCATCAAGGTCGAGACGTAGTTCGCGCTCATCATGGCTTAGTTCCCCACGGCAGCCAGCAGGCTCTGCAGCATTTCATCGACTGTCGAAATGATCTTTGACGAAGCCGAATAGGTTCGCTCGACCTGGAGCATCAACGCCATCTCGTCGTCCATGTTGACGCCGTTGACGTTCGACAACGCCGTGATGCTGCGGTTGAGCAGTGTGTTCTGATACTCAGAGTTGTCGTTGGCGGTCTTGCGCTGGTTCTCGATCCAGCTCGTCGACGACGATGCGAAGTCGATCAGGTTGCCGCTCGGCTTGCCTTGCGTTGTCGGATCGAACGGCTGCGACGCATCCATGCCGTCGATGAGCTGCTGCAGCCGGGTCGAGTAGCCGCCGTTGGCCGCGGTGTTGTACTGGTAGGCGGGGTTGCCGCTGATCGCGCCGTCGCGCAGCAGGTTCGGGTTGCCGCCCTGGGCCGGATCGACCGATGCGGCGACCGAGATCGTGCCGGCAAGGCCCACCGAGACGGTGGCGCCCGCGGGCATGGCCGGCGCGCCGGGATAGGTGAACAGACCGGGGACGTCGGGCAGCGCCGCGGCGGTCTGATCGCTTTCCCTGAAAGTGTTGATCAGGCCGCGCGCGATTTCGTCGAGCTGGCTCTGATAGGTGACGGCGTCCTGGTCACGCAGCTGGGCGAGGCCCGCGAGCTTGCCCGACTTCAGCGGCATCACCGAATTGGCGCCGGTCACGGGGACGCCGTCAATGTAGACGGCATTGCCCGTGGTGCCGGCGGTGTAGGCATTCGTCGGCGCAAAGCTCACGGTCCGCGCCGTCTTGTCGAACAGCACGACGCCGCTGTCGGCGTAGAGCGCAGCGTCGCCGTTGGGACGGATCGACATCGTGACGCCGACCTCCTGCGACAGCTGCGAGACGATGTTGTCGCGCTGGTCGAGGTAATCGGTGATGTCGTCGCCGGAGATCGTGCCCTTCACGATCGCGGTGTTCACGGTCTCGAACTGGGAGAGCAGCTGGTTGATGTTCTGGACCGACGTCCTCATGTCGGCATCGGCGCCCTCGCGGACCGACTGCACGGTCCGGGTCGCCTGGTTCAGCGCGGTGGCCATGTCCTTGGCGGACGCGACCGCCGCCTGCGCCAGCGTGGTGTTGTCCGGGGCGTTGGCATATTTCTGCAGTGCCTGCTTCAGCGCATTGAGCTGCGCCGTCGGCGATTGATCCAGCTCGGGATCATCCACGGTCGATGCCGCGATCTTCTGGAGACCGTCATAGATCACGCTTTGCTTGGCGGACGCCGAGGTCGCGGTCAGGACGTTGGTGAACAGGCCGCCGCTCGCGGCGCGCTGGATCGCCGCGACATAGACGCCGGCACCTGGCAGATTGTCCAGCACGGCGATCTTGCGCGAATAGCCGGCAGCGCTGGCACCGGCGATGTTGCGCGAGATCGTCGAGGACTGAATGCCCGACGCCATGAGCGAAGCGCGAGCGGAGTCGAGAGCGGAGGTCAGGGACATGGGTTGCTCTTGCCCGGAATGGGCGCTGAAGAATTCAGCGCTTCAAGTTGACGACGACGTCGAGCAGGTCGGCACCGGTCTGGAACGATTTCGAGTTCGCAGTGAAGCCGCGTTGGGCCTCGATCATCCCGGTGAGTTCGTCCGCGAGGTCGACGTTGGAGGCTTCCAGGGCGCCGGACTGGATCGTGCCGAGCCCGCCGGTGCCGGCATTTCCCGCCTGCGCGTTGCCGGAATCCAGGTTGGTCGAATAGACGTTGCCCGGCTCGGGCGTCAGATTGTCGGGACTCGCGACGTCGGCAAGCATGATCGTGTAGAGCGTCAGCTGCTGCCCGTTCTTGAGGATCGCCGTCACGTGGCCCGCATCGTCGACGTCGACCTTGTCGATGGCCGAGGGAACGCTGCCATTGACGGTCGCCTTGAAGCTGAAGTCGGTTCCGACCTGCGTCATGTTCGACAGGTCCATGGTCAGCGCCGCGCCGCCAGGGACGGTCACGGTGAGACCGGTCGGGCTCGCCGCGTCCAGCGCGCCCCTGCCGGCCGCCGTGGTGTCGAAGACAAACGTGGTGGCGGCGCCGAGCGAGGTGCCCGTCGCGGAGTCATAGACCTGAATCTGCCAGCTATCCGAGCCGGCAGCCGTCGCCGTGTGGGACATATAGACGTCGAGCGTAACGGCCTGGCCGATATTGTTGTAGGCCACGATCGAGCTCTTCGATGAGTATGACGCCGGGCCGGGCGGACCGGCGATAACAGCCGCCTTCGGATCCAGATTTCCGGTCGTGAGCGTCGCCGCCGTCGACGGCACAGGCACCTGCGGAACCTGGGCAACGTTGACGATCTGCATGCCGGACAGGCTGTTCTGCGAGAAGTTGGTCACGAGACCGGGCTGCCCTAGAAGATAGTAGCCGGCCGCGTTGACCAGATTGCCCTGGGCGTCCGGCACGAACGAGCCGGCGCGCGTCAGATATTGCTGCGTGTTGTTGGCGTTCGAGACCACGAAAAAGCCGTTGCCCTGGACGGCGAGGTCCGTGGTCGACGTGGTGAACTGCGTGTGTCCCGCGTCGCTGATGGCGTAGCGGACCGTGGTCTCGACGGCGCCGGAATCGTAATTGCCGGAGCCGCTCTTCAGGATCAGCGAGGAGAATTCCGTGGAAGCCCGCTTGTAGCCGGTCGTGTTGACGTTGGCGATGTTGTCCGAGACCGTCGACAGCTTGTTGGACTGCGCAGACATACCGGAAACGCCGGTGCGCATAACACCATACAGGCTCATGAATTGGGCTCCTTTGGTAGGTTGCAGCTACAATGGGGGGTCTTGCTTGCGCGGGGCTGATGATTGGAAGCGATGCACAACTTCATGTTGTCATGTCGTTTTCGGCTGACAGAACGAGCGCGCTTTGTCGGTCCAGGCGCCGAACCCGCTCGAGACGAGATGAGCGACGATGTGACAGACATAGCGTTTCTGCGCCGGCTGGTTGTTGGGACCGGCATTGTAGCGCGCGACGGCCATGGTCCAGCTGCCTTCGCGCTGCTTCAGCTCCTTGAGGAAGCGCGCGGCGTAGTCGACGTTCCTGGCGGGATCGAACATCGCCCGTACCGAAGCGAACTTCTCGCCGTGATAATAATGGTTGATCTGCATGCAACCGAGGTCGATGAGCTTGATCCCCTTGCTGCGCATCGTCTCGAAATTCGCGATTGCGTCATCCATGTCCTTGGCGAACACGGTCTGGCCGTCGGCACCGAGGGCGTAAGGATGCAGCGCGCCGCGCCGACCGGTCTCGGTGAGGCCGACGGCGTAGAGAATGCCGAGCGGAATCCCGTGCTGCCGAGCCGCGCGCGCCATCTCGCGTTCGCAGGGGCGCGCAATGTCGGCGGCCGCCTGGGCAGCGCTCGCACTAGAGATAAACAGGGCCGCGACGATGATGCGGCGCCACGTCCTGATCATGACGCGTCTCCTGGTTGAACTGGCGCTCCTGCCGGGCCTGCTTCGCACCGCCGTCGGACTGCCCCGACGACGTGCCGGCGCCGCCGAACGTGCCTTGCGACTGCGACGAGGGCTGGTGCTGGCCCGAGAGCTGCGGCTGCGATTGGCCGGAGCCGCTCTGGAATCCGTCCAGCGAGCCGTGCTGGACTGGCGCGACGTCGGCGACGTAGCCCGCCGACTGCATGAGATCGCGGATCTGGTCGCGCTGCTGGTCGAGCATCTGGCTCGTGTCCTTGCGCTCGGCCGCAAGCTGGACGGACACTTCGGTGCCGACGAGACGCAGGCGCACGGTGACGTTGCCGAGCGCCGGCGGCTCGAGATTGACGGTCAGGATCTTGAGCGGCTGATCCGGCGCATTGGTCTGGGAAGCCGCAAGGTGCGAGGCAGCCGACGCCGCCGGTGCCGAAGACTCCTTGAGCTCGGCGACGACTGCATTGGCGACCTGTTGCGGAGCGTTGAACTGCGCCGGCGGCAGATGGGTCTCCTGCTGGACCACGGTGACCTTGGTCGTCTCGGGCAGTGCGGCGCGCGCCGAGGCCTTGGCGGCGCGCTCGACATTGGCCGTGACCGCCTCGAAGCCCGCTGATGCGGGCATTGCGCTCGAAGCCTCCGTGCCTTGCGTCGGTGCCGATTGAGCCGCGCCCATCGCTTGCGAAGCCGCAGCAAGCGCGCGCGCGGCGGCGGGAGCGACACCGGATGGGGCGGTGTCGACCGTCGACACCTTCGCCGCGCCCGTGCCGGGACCCTCGCGCTTCGTCGCGGAGGACCGCTCGTCGCGGGCGGGTCCGTCCTTGTCGGCGGACAGCAATTGCAGCTGCGTCTTCACGGCAGGCGCGGCAGCGATCTCCTGCCCGACCACCACGGCAATGCCCGATTGACCCTGGACGTCCGCCCCGGCCGCTTGATCCACCGGTCGTAGTTTCTCCAACGACCTGTCGGCCTTGTTGTCGGAGGACTCCTCTGTGGTCTCCGGTCCCTCGGATGCCGCGATGAGTTCGCGCACCGTCGCGTCCTTCGGCTTCCCCTGCTCGTTGGAATGAGCCAGACGCGTGCGCAGCGTTCCGGTCTTCGCGGTCGTGTCGCCGGCACCATCGCTCAGTGCCTGCTTCGCGAGGTTCGAGACGGTGTGGAGCAGATCGTTGAACGACGAGTTTGCCTGCGATTTGGTCCCGGCGCTCTTTGCGGATCGTGACATCCCGCGCACGTTGAGGCTCTCGGCGAGACCCGAGAAAAGCTGTCCGGAGGTTCCACTGAGCTTGGTCATGGACGGCGGTCCCTGGTAAGGAGTTCGAGCTCGGCGAGCTGCTTCTGCGCGCGCGCGAGCGTCACGGTCGACGAGGACAGATCGAGCCTCGCCGGCGTTGCCGGAGGCTTGTCGGCAGCCGCAACGGATCCGCCCGCGAACGGCTTGCGGACGTCGAGCGCGAGCTGCACCGTGGCATTCAGAAGGGGGACGTCGCGCTCGGGCAGCTTCGACCGGTCGAGCGCCTTCAGCTCGGCGAGACCGCCGTCATATTCGTCGGTGAGCACCCGCGAGGCGCCGCGGAAGAAATGGGCGCGCTCGCGATCCGCCGAGGCGTCGGCGCTGAGCGCCAGCGCCCGCTCACCGGCAAGCCGGGTCACGGCCAACCGTCCGCGTACCATCGCTGCGCGCGCGATCACGAGGTACAGCTTGAGGCGGCTCGCACGATCGATCTGCTCCAACAGGGCCGTGATCCGTGCAAAACGGCGCTCGTCGAGCGCCAGGCTCGACTGCGTCAGCCCCGCGGAGAATCGCTGCCAGAAGTCGCCGGCATAGATCGAGTTGCGGTAATGGCGGATATAGGCCAGCGTCAGGAACTCGAACTTCTCGAAATCCTCCGCCTGACCCACCAGCAGGATCTCGCGCCGCAGCGCCGCCTCCTCGACGAGCGTGCCGGGCAACAGCAGGCGCGCATCGTCCAGACGCTCGATCGCGAGCGATGCCTCGGCGCGCGCGAACAGCGCGCCCTGGACCAGCGCGACCTGTCCGCCAAGACCCGAGGGAATCGTCCGCGGCTTGATGTCCTTGAGCAACTCCCGCGCGTCGTCCTGACGACCCTCGACATAGGCGAGCGCACCATTGAACAGCCGCTCGTCGACGTTCATCCTGTCGCGCGGCAGCTTGCGGACGACCTGCGGCGCACCGCCGCTGAGCAGGTAGATGACCACGGCCTGGCTGTTCTGCGGATTGCTCCACACGGCGGGATCGGCCGCGAGAAACTTCTCGCCGATCTGCCGGATCAGCGCGATGTGGCTGCTGTGCGCAGCGGTGTCGCCGTTGGCAATGCCGTCCTGCACCGCCTGTAGCGCACGAACGAGCTCATAGGGCTCGCCGGACGGGGGCGCAGGCTGGGCAAGCGCGCTCGCCGCCGTGAACGGCAGCAGCAGCAGGGCGACGCGGCGCAGCAGCCTGATCAAGGGCGTTTCTCCCGGATCAGGATCTCGATCCGGCGGTTCTGTGCGGCCGCCGGATCGTTCGGAAGCTTCGGCCGCCGGTCGGCGTAGCCTTCGATATGCTCGATCCGCCGCGCATCGACGCCGGAGCGAACCAGCATGTAGTAGGCCATTTGCGCACGGGCGGTCGACAGCCGCCAGTTGTCGTAGGTTTCCGAACGATATGGCCGATTGTCGGTATGGCCGCGGACGATGATCGTGCCCTGGCGTTTCGTCAGCAGCGGCCCGATCTTGTCGATCACGCGGATCAGCTCGGGCCGCGGCTCGGCCGAGCCGACCGCAAACATGCCGAAGCTCGCATCGTCGGTCAGGCTGACCAGGAGACCTTCCTCGACCTGACGCACCTCGGCCGCCGGCCCCGCCCCCGCTTTGATATCCGACAGCGCGTCCGCGATCGCGGACTGAAGCTGCTTGAGGGTCGGCTGCTGCGTTTGCGCCGCATCGCGCGGTTCGGACTCCTTTGCCGTGTCGTTGGGACGCGCCTGGGGGGCAGCATTGGCTTGAACGCCAGACTGGGCGCTGCCGTCGCGGGAGGATTGCGTGGGTGCGGGGCCCGGCGGCAGCAGGGGCGACAGGCTTGCGGACGGACTGTCCGCGTTCGGAGCCACGCTTCCGCCGGCCTCTTCCGCCTTGGCACGGCGTGCCTGCGGCTCGCCCGGGTTTGGTCCGGCTGCACCTTCGCGCGCGGAGGCATTCGGCTTGGGCTCGCTCTCGATGAAACGATCGGCGTCCTTGGACGCTTGCGGCGCCAGCTTCCAATAGCCGGGATCGAAGGGATCGCGGTAGGCGTCGCCGCCCTTGAGGCCGTCCTCTTCGACGGACGTCAGAGCGCCGGCACGCCGCTGACCCGTGGACTGGTTCGCGCTGTTGGCGATCTCCGCGAGCGTCGCATAGGGATCGCGGAACAGGACCTTCTCCTCGTAGGAGGCCGGCTTCTCGGCGGTCGGAGAGTCACCGCGACGTTCTTCGTTCGGCCCGGCCGGCTGACGCTTGCCGTCCTGGCCTTCGAACGAGGACGGCTCCTTCTTGGAGAGGTCCTTGAGACCCTTTGGAGCAGGTGCGTTCTCCGCGAGCTTGATCGGATTGAAATAGCTCGCGACCACCTGCTTCTGGTCCTGGTTGAGCGCATTGAGCAGCCACATGACCAGGAAGAACGCCATCATCGCGGTCATGAAGTCCGCATAGGCGATCTTCCAGACGCCGCCGTGATGCGCCTCCTCGGCGAAGGCGCTGCGGCGGCGGACGATCACGATCTCGTGCTTGACCTCTTCCATGGCGGACTACCGGCGCGCTTCCTTGAGGCGTTCACTCCAGGCGGAGATCTGCGTCTCGATCACGGTCTGGTCGGCCACGACGCGGACCTCGAAGGTGTCGGCGGCCTCGTACGCGATGCCGGTTCGCCGGGAAGCCTCGAGCTGTGTCTTCACCAGGTCGAGCAGCTCGCTCGGGCCCGTGACCTTGAAGACCGGCACCGGTGAACCGCCGGTCAGCACCGCAATCTGCTCGACCAGTGACTCGATTGCCTTGTTGCGCACCGCCTCGGTGAGGAACGGCAGCAATATCCGCGCAACCGAGCTTGCGATGTTGCTCTCGATCTCCCGGCAGGCCGCCTCGAAGCCGCCGACGATCGCAACCGCCTGCTGGTCGGACCATTTGGCCCGCTCCTCTCCGAGCCGGATCGCGCTGCGGACGCGCTCCTCCGCCAACTTGGCCTCGCCCTCCGCGACGCCGGCGGCATGGCCTCGCCGATAGGCATCGTCCAGGAGGTTGGCAGGCGGAGCTTCCGTCGCGGGCGCCGGAGGCGGCGCCTGTAGCTGCGGTTGCGGCTGGAGCTGTGGTTGCGGTTGAGGTTGAGGTTCGCGCCGGGCTTCCTTCGACCTCGTCAGCACGTCCTGGATTTTCGGCGACGGAGGCGGCGACGACTTGACCCGGCCATTCGCGTCGAACTGCGTCAGGAGTTTTCCGATTGCCGCGTTCATGCCGCCTCCTCACGTCGCATCCAGTCTTTAAGGATCGCAGCGGCCTGCATCTGATCGAGCCGGACGATCTGCTCCAGCCGCTTCTGCGGCGTTCGCTGCATCTTGCCTTCGAGGTCTTCGACGAGGTTGAGCTCGGCCTCCTCGCCGTCGGGCAACGCAAGGGCCGCCGCAGCCTCGATTTGGGCGGCCTCAGCCGCCTCGGCCTGCTCCTGCTCCGCGCGATGGGTCAGAATGCCGTTGACCGCGGGCCGAAGCCCGAACCAGACCAGCATCGCAGCAACCGCCAGGATCGTCACTGCATTGATGACGCTGCCGAGCTGCTTGTTGATCATCTCGACGAAGCTGATCGGGGGCACCGGCGCCAGCTCACGCGAGCCCTCGATGAAGTCGACAGCCGTCACCTGAATCTGGTCGCCGCGCGTCTTGTCCAGTCCGCCCGCCGTCGCCGCGAGCTGACTGATCTCTGCAAGCTTGCTGTCGACGATGGCCTGGTTGCTCTTGTCGCCGAGATCGGCGACCAGCCGCGCACGGTTGACCAGGACGGCGATGAAGAGCTTCTTGACCGAATAGCCGTCGCTTACCGTCGTCGTGGTCTTGGACGAGACCTCGAAATTGGTGACGTCCTCGCGGCGGCTCTTGTCCTCGCTGGAGTTCTTGCCGCCACCGGCATTCACCTGCTGGTCGGGAAGATTCTGCTGCACCGTGGTCGGCGTCGAGCGGTCGGCGTTCTGCGACGATTCCTTCTCGCGCACGTTCCGGACCGAACGTTCGGCGCGGCTCTCGGGATCATAGACCGTCTCGTTGATCTGCCGCTTGTCGGTGGAGAGCTGCGGCGCAACGCTCACCTCGAAATTGTCGAGGCCGAGATACGGCGTCAGCGCCTTGCGGATATTCTCCTGCACCATGCCGCCGACCGTCTTCTGAAGGCTCGCCATCTTGGTCGGCGCGGCGCTCGCCTCGTCCTCTTCGGCAAGCAGCATCGATCCGTCGGCGTCCAGCACCGTCACCTTGTCGCGGCTCATGCCGGGGATGGCGGCGGCGACGAGATGACGGATCGACTGCGCCGTGCGCGCCTCGATCGCGCCGTCGGTGCGCAGCACGACCGAGGCCGATGGCGGCTGCTGTGTCGCGCGGAACGAGCCGCGGACCGGCAGCACGATATGCACCCGCGCCGCCTTCACGCCCTTCATCAGTTGCACCGTGCGCGCAATCTCGCCCTCCAGTGCGCGGAGCTTGGTGACCTCCTGCATGAACGACGTCAGGCCGAGCGAGCCGATCTTGTCGAACAGCTCGTAACCGGAGTTGGCGCTGGTCGGCAGCCCCTTCTCGGCAAGCAGCATCCGCGCCTGCATGGTCTGGCTCGGGCGCACCGAGACCGCATCGCCGGCGGAATTGACGTCGAAGGTGATGTTCTGCTCGCGCAGCGCCGCGCCTATGCGCGTCACATCTTCGCGGCTGAGGCCGGTATAGAGCGCTTCGAACTCGGGGCGGCTGAGATAATAGGTACCGCCGACGACGGTGACGAGAACGGCAAAGCCGATCAGTCCCAAGGCCATCAGGCGTCGCGGCCCAAGCTCCAGCAGATTGTTGAGCAGTTGCTGTACCTGCGCACGACTGAGCATATGACCTCGTACCGATGCGAACGTACAGGACACTCAGCTGCCAACCTTGTCTGAAGGTTGCGCGATGCCGCGAATGTGTCAGTTCGCTGGCGAGGCGTTGCAATTTTGCAGGAAGCCGGCACGACGCAATCCGTTCGGCGGCCGCAAGCCGGCGCTCGGGCGCGTGGCAGCGCTGTCGGCTGCGGCGTATTGCATGAAGTCTGGCGTCGGAAGGTCGGTGCCGGCGTGTCGTGTGCCGTCGCATCCGCCGATCATGGCGGGGACCGTGCTCCCTGAGGGAGCACGGTCGTTTCGAAAGCGCCGCTTAGCCGCGGAACAGCGACAGGATGCTCTGGCTGTTCTGGTTGGCGATCGAGAGCGCCTGAACGCCGAGCTGCTGCTGGGTCTGCAGAGCCTGGAGGCGGGTCGATTCCGCGTTCATGTCGGCGTCGACGAGCTGGCCGACACCGCGGTCAACCGAGTCCATCAGGGTCTTGACGAACTCCGAGTTGGTCGAGATGCGGTTCTTGACGGCACCGAGATCGGCAGCGGCCGAGGCCACCGAGTTGATCGCCGCGGTGACCTTGGCGATGTAGCCATCGAGCGTGGTCTGGTCGGCGGCCGAGTCGGTCAGCGCGGAGATGTTGATCGTGTCGACCGACGCGCTGCCGGCCACGGTGTCCAGAATGCCGGTCTGCGTGGTCGAGTAGAGCGTGTAGTTGGCGGTCGTCACCGTGATCGAGCCGATGGTGGGCGTGCCGCCGACGCGCGAGTAGGACGACACGAGGTTGAAGCTCGTCGGTGTGGTGCCGGTCGTCGTGCTCAGCCAGTTGATGCCGTTGAAGGTGGCCGAATTGGCCTTCAGCTTCATGTCCTGCTGGATCTGGGTGATGTCCGCCTGGATCTTGGTGCGGTCGATACCCGCGGTCTTGGCTTCGACCAGCAGCGCCTGGAGCTTGGTGAGGCCGGATTCCTTGTCGCCGATCACCGAGGTCAGAGCGGTATATTCGGTGTCGACGGTCGCGGCCGACAGGCCGAGCGAGTCGGAGACCGCCGAGAGCGCGGCGTTGTCCGAGCGCATCGAGGTTGCGATCGACCAGTAGGCGGCGTTGTCCGAGGCGGTAGCGACGCGCTGGCCGGTCGAGATCCGGTTCTGCGTGGTGGCGAGTTGTGCGCTGACAGACCGCAGGGTCTGGAGCGCGGTCATGGCGGAGGAGTTGGTGAGGAGACTAGAACCCATTTTGATGTCCCTTTGGAGATTGTCTTGAGTGAGGGGACATACCGGGCTTGCACCGGTACGGCAGAGCGGCGTCATGCCTTTGGGCTTCCCGCAAACACGGGTTCAAGGCCCAACCTGTCGTAACGGCGAGGTTAGCGAGCGAAGCTTGTGCGAGGCTTGTGGCGCTGTGCTCCAGCGGCAACAGGGAGCCGAAATGACGGCGTGCGCGTGGCGTCACGCCCCAACGAAAGGGCCGCGCTTCGCGAGAAGCGCGGCCCTCCTCTGATGACTTGAGTCTTAGCGGAACAGCGACAGGATGCTCTGGCTGCTGTTGTTGGCGATCGAAAGCGCCTGCACGCCGAGCTGTTGCTGGACCTGCAGGGCCGCCAGGCGGGTGGATTCCGCGTTCATGTCGGCGTCGACAAGTTGGCCGACACCGCGGTCAACCGAGTCCATCAGCGACTTCACGAAGTTTGTATTGGTCGAGATGCGGTTCTTGACGGCACCGAGATCGGCAGCGGCCGAGGCCACCGAGTTGATCGCTCCGGTGACCTTGGCGATGTAGCCATCGAGCGTGGTCTGGTCGGCGGCCGAGTCGGTCAGCGCGGAGATATTGATCGTGTCGACCGACGCGCTGCCGGCCACGGTGTCCAGAATGCCGGTCTGCGTGGTCGAGTAGAGCGTGTAGTTGGCCGTCGTCACCGTGATCGAGCCGATGGTGGGCGTGCCGCCGACGCGCGAGTAGGACGACACCAGGCTGAAGCTCGTGGGTGTGGTGCCGGTCGTGGTGCTCAGCCAGTTGATGCCGTTGAAGGTCGCCGAGTTGGCCTTCAGCTTCATGTCCTGCTGGATCTGGGTGATGTCCGCCTGGATCTTGGTGCGGTCGATACCTGCGGTCTTGGACTGGACCAGCAGCGCCTGGAGCTTGGTCAGACCCGAGTCCTTGTCGCCGATCACCGAGGTCAGAGCGGTGTATTCGGTGTCGACGGTCGCGGCCGACAGGCCGAGCGAGTCGGAGACCGCCGAGAGCGCGGCGTTGTCGGCGCGCATCGACGTCGCGATCGACCAATAGGCGGCGTTGTCCGAAGCGGTGGCCACGCGCTGGCCGGTGGAGATCCGGTTCTGCGTGGTGGAGAGTTGCGAACTCACAGACCGCAGGGTCTGGAGTGCGGTCATGGCAGTCGAGTTCGTAAGCAGGCTTGACATTGCGAATGTCCCTTTTTTGTACGCGATACATTTTCACGAGGGGACATACCGGGCTTTCACCGGTACGGAGGGACGGCATCATGCCTTTGGACTGATGTGGGTGGGGTCCAACCCGCCGTGCCGCATTGCTAGCACGCCGAATCTTGCCTTCAGATTAAGGTCGACTGGAATTCCGCTGTAAAATCATATGGTTAACATTACCCGCCGCTAACCATATCCCGCGCCTATCGCTTAACCATATCCAGCCGGTCAGCGATCTCGGCTCTTACGAGAACGAGCGCACCAGTCCGGAGGCCAGCAGGTTCCAGCCGTCGATCAGCACGAAGAACAGCATCTTGAACGGCAGCGCGAGGATCGTCGGCGGCATCATCATCATGCCCATCGACATGGTCAGCGTCGCCACGATCATGTCGATCACCAGGAACGGCAGGATGATGAGGAATCCGATCTCGAACGAGCGCCTGAGCTCGGAGATCATGAAGGCCGGAATGATAACGCGCAGATCGACGCGCTTGTCGTCGAACTTCTTGCGGAAGCTTTCCGCGGCGAGCGCTTCGAAGGTCTGGAGATCCTTGTCGCGGACATGTGCCAGCATGAACTCGCGGAACGGGTCGGTGATCTTCAGATAGGCTTGCTCTTCGGAGATCTCGTTCTTCATCAGCGGCTGGACGCCGGTCTCCCAGGCCCTGTCGAAGGTCGGTGCCATGACGTAGAAGGTCATGAACAACGCGAGACTGATCAGTACGAGGTTGGCAGGCGTGGTCTGCAGGCCGAGACCGGCGCGCAGGAACGACAACGCCACCGCAAATCGCGTGAAGCTCGTCACCATGATGAGCAGCCCCGGCGCGACCGACAGCACCGTGATCAGCGCCATCAGCTGGATGATGCGGCCGCTGGTCGAGCCGTTTCCCGGCGGCAACAGGGAATTCAGGTCCGGAATCTGGGCCAGCGCCACTTCGGGCAGCACGACCAGGACCAATGCGAGCAGCAGGACTTTCACTCTCACTGGATCACCAGCGTCTCGATGATCAACTCGCGGACCTTGCCCGACGAGCGGATGTTGGCGCGCTCGGTCAGGTCGTCACGCAGATGCTGAAGTCCGCGCGATCCCTCGAACTGCGCAACCGTCGCCGACCGTAGATAGGTCACGATGTCCTCGCTGATGTGTGCGGCCAGAATGCCGGCATCCTCGTCGCTCATGCTGTCGGTCACCATGGAGGCTTCGATGCGCGCCCAGTTGTTGGCCGGCGCGGCGAGATTGGTCACGATCGGAGACAGTTTCCTGAGCCGCGCGCTGCCGGCGTAGCTCGAGGCGATCGGCGGCGGCGTGGCGCTCTTCTTCGCATCGGCAACGCGCTCGGCGGTCGCGATCAGATGCAGGCCGGCAAGGGCGCCCGCCCCGATCGCGATCAAGGTCAGCACGACGATGGCGGCGATCAGGCGCATAACGTCCCCTGCCATCGCGGCGCGACCCGTCCGCACGCCTCAGAATGGTGCCACGGCATCATAGATCCGGTGTCCCCATCCAGGCTGCTGCACGTCCGACAGATTTCCGCGCCCGCCATAGGATACGCGCGCCTCGGCGATTTTGTCGTAGGAGATCGTGTTGGTTCGCGAGATGTCGCGCGGACGTACGATGCCGCCGACGTTGAGCACGCGCATCTCCGTGTTGACGCGAAATTCCTGCGAGCCGCTGATCATCATGTTGCCGTTCGGCAGCACGTCGGTGACGATGGCCGCGATCGACAGCTTGATGTCCTCGGTGCGATCGATCTGGCCGTTGCCCTTGATCTGGGTATTGGTGTTGAGGTTGGCGTTGGCTTGGCCAGTGTCGTTCCAGCCTGCGACGTTCATCAGCCAGTCGAGCCCGAACTTGACCTGGGAATCGCGGGAGCGGTCGGTCTTGTTGTCGAGCTTGGCCTTGTCCTGCATCGAGATGATCACCGTCACGACGTCACCGGTGCGCCGGGCCCGGGGATCGCGGTAGAGATCGGTGCCGTCGTCCCAGGTCGAGCGATAGCTGACAGGCGTGCGCATGCGCGGCGTCACCGGGATCGGATCGGCCTGCATCCTCAGGCCGCTGCCGACGGGCGACATTTGCGGGCCGGTCAGGACTTCGGCCGGATCATGGAAGCATCCCGCCAGGACCACGGACGCCAGCAGGAGCGAAGGGATGAGGATCGGCTTGTTCATCTATTTGGTCTTTCCGTCATCCACGCGACGCATGCCGCCGAGCAGGTCGGCAAGGTGGGCCGCGCGAGCCGTATCCATCTCATTGAAGATCGCGCTCGAGCTCCTCGGGCTGAGCTTGGCGAGCACCGCGGCGGCGGTCTCGTCGGTCATGCCGGCGATCTGGGTTGCCGCGGCCTCGGGCTTCATGCGCGAATAGATCTCGACCACGCTCGCTTCGGCCTTCTTCAGGAAGTCGTCGCGCAGCGCCATCCACTTCTCGTATTCGGCGCGCTTGGCCTCGACCTCGGCAATGCGCTCGCGCAGCTGGCTCTCGGCCTTCTCCAGCTCCTTGAGCTGCCAGGCCAGCCTTGCGTCGACAGCGGGATCGCCGACGTTGCTGCAGAACAGGGCGATTTCGTTGTCCGGGGCCGGTGCAGCCTGCGGCGGCGCAGGCTTCGGCGGCGCCATGGCGCTGCCGGGCCTGGCCGGACGGACCGGTGCGGGCGCAGGCGCGGGTGTCGGTGTCTCGGAAGCCGGCATCGCCCCGGTGACCGCGGGTCCCGACTCTTCGGCCGCCCATGCCGTCGCCCGGATCGGAGCACTCTCGCCGGAATTCGGGGCGGCCGTCACCTGCGGCTTCTGCGGTCCCGCCGCGCGGGCGCGCGCGAAGGAGAGCAGGTTGAGCGGCTTCGACGGCCTCGCCTCGTCCAGCGCCAGCACGGGCGATGCGCTCGCGAGCATTGAGGCCGCGGCCAGCAGGAGGAGTTTGGCTTTGTGATCCAGCTTCAGCATCGGGCCGCGTGCGATTCTCGGTCGAGACTTGAGCATTGAGCGACCAAGCTTGCACGACGCTTATGCATCATTGCACGATGACGTCGGCCTGGAGCGCGCCTGCCGTCTTGATCGCCTGGAGGATCGCGATGATCCCCGATGGCTTCAGGCCGATCTGGTTCAGCCCGCGCACCAGGCGCTGGAGATCGACCCCGCTCAGGATCGCCACCTGCGCTCCCGCCTCGTTGGCCTCGACCACCGTCTGCGGGACGACCACCGTCTGCCCTCGCGAGAACGGCGCCGGCTGCGACACGACCGGCATCTCCGTGACACGAACCGTCAGATTGCCGTGGGTCACGGCAACGGTCGATATCCGCACGTCGCGCCCGATCACGACCGTGCCGGTGCGCTCGTTGATCACGACCCGCGCCGGCGTATCCGGCTCGACCGTCAGTTCGCCGATCTCGGCCAGGAAACGGACAGGGCCGATGTGACGCGGCTTCGACAGCACGATGGTGCGGTAGTCGCGCTCGAAGGCGATCTGCGCGCGGTAGCGTCCACCGGCGTATCGGTTGATGGCGTCGAGGATGCGCGTCGCGGTGACGAAGTCGGGGTTCTTCAGCTCCAGCACCAGGAACTCCATCTCGCGGAGACTTCCCTGCACCTCGCGCTCGACGAGCGCACCGTTCGGGATGCGCCCGGCCGTCGGCGTACCCTGGCTGACGTTCTGCGCCTGGCCTCCGACGCTGTAGCCGGCGACCGTGATCGCGCCCTGCGCCACCGCGTAGACGGCGCTGTCCGCGGCGCGCAGCGACGTCATGACCAGCGTGCCTCCGAGCAGCGACGTCGCATCGCCGAGCGACGACACGGTGACGTCCATGCGCTCGCCTGGCCCGATCGATGGCGGCAGGTCCGCGGTCACCATCACCGCCGCGACGTTGCGCGTGCGCAGCGTCGTCGGACGCGGGGGATTGTTGGTGCTCGTGGTCTCATTCCTGACGTTGATGCCCATGTTCTCGAGCATCGATTGCAGGGACTGTTCCGTGAACGGCGCGTTGCGAAGCGTGTCGCCGGTGCCGTTCAGGCCGATGACGAGGCCGTAACCGACGATCTGGTTCTCGCGCAAACCCTTGATGTCCGCGATGTCCTTGACGCGGACGGCGGCCTGGGCGCCGGCGACCGACATGAGCAGGACGAGCGCAAGCAGGAGTCTTGTCATGACCCGTCCACGACCTTGACGGTGCCGTCCGGCTGGACGACGCCCCTGATGATCACCCCGGTATCCGTATTGCGTACCGGGATGAGCGCGCCGGCCGCGCCCGACTGCATCGCCGAACCGTAGGTGACGATGGACAGGCCGCTGTCTTCGACCACGACCTTGACCGTGGCGCCGCGGGCGACGGTCCAGGGGTCTTCCACCGCATTGGTCGGAATGGGCTGGCCCGGAAACAGAGCGCGCCGCGCCATGCGGCCGACCAGGACCTGACGGCCCTCGATGAACATGGCGACGCCGAGCAGGCTCGGCGCGAAGGCGCGCTCGGTGATCATCTCCTCCCGGATCAGCTCGCCGGCGCGGATCGAGACGGCCGGCACGGGAAGCCGCTTCTCCTCGGCCGCAGCGCCGCGCGCCGCGACGAGAACCAGCAGCACGGCGGCCAACCCGCGCATGATCAGGCCCACCCTGTTCAACATCGAGACACCGGAACTAGCGCATGCCCTTCGAGACCGTCTGGGCCATTTCATCCGAGGCCTGGATGACCTTGGCATTCATTTCATAGGCGCGCTGCGCCGAGATCAACTCAGTGATTTCCTTGACCGGATCGACGTTGGAGGCTTCGAGCCATTTCTGGTTGATCTTGCCGTAGCCGGCATCGCCGGGCAGCCCGACGACCGGCGTGCCGGACGCCGTGGTCTCGCGATAGAGATTTCCGCCCAGCGGCTCCAGGCCCGCTTCATTGGCGAAGTTGGCGAGGTTGAGCTGGCCGATCTGCCGCGGGTTCACTTCCGTATCCAGCTTGGCAAACACCTGGCCGGTGGCGTTGACCGTGACCTCGACCGTCCCCTGCGGCACGGTGATCGCGGGATCCAGGAGATAGCCGTCGATCGTGACGAGCTGAGCGTTGGCATTGGTATTGAACGAGCCCGCGCGGGTGTATTGCACCTCGTTGTTGGGGCCGAGCACCTGAAACCAGCCGCGACCGTTGATCGCGAGGTCGTAGGGGTTGCCGGTCTGGGTCAGCGCGCCCTGGATGTGCAGCTTGCGGATCGCCGCCGACTTGACGCCGAGGCCGAGATTGGCGCCCTCCGGGATCGGCGAGGAGCCGTTGACGTTCGCGACGCCCTGCATGCGGTCCATCTGGTAGAACAGATCGGTGAACTCCGCGCGCGCCCGCTTGTACGAGGTCGAGTTGATGTTGGCGATGTTGTTCGCGATGACTTCGATGTTGGTCTGCTGGGCGTTCATGCCCGTGGCCGCAATGGCGAGCGATTTCACTTATTTCATTCCTTCAGGTCAGATCGACATCCGAACGACTTCTTGGTAGGCCTGCACGACCTTGTCGCGAACCGCGACCGCCGTCTGCAGGGCCTGCTCGGCCGACATCAACGCCTCCACGACGCGACGCGTCGATTCCTTGCCCTGCATCGCCGAGATCGACGCCGCCTCGCCCGCCTTCAGCGTCCCGATCGCGTCGGTCGTCACCTGCTTCATCACGGATTCGAAGCCGACGTCGTCACCGGTCTGGATCGCCGTGGTCGCCGCGGGCGAGACGGCCTGCGTCTCGGTCGCGCGGGTCGCCGCCTGGCCAGCGGATATCGCCGTGGATGAAATCGCCTCAAGCATTGTCAGCTCCTCAGAAGATCGATGGTCATGCCGAGCATGGATCTCACCTGCTTCACGACCTGAAGATTGGCTTCATAGGACCGGTTGACTTCGCGCATGTCGGCCATTTCGATCATCATGTTGACGTTCGGCAGCTTGACGTAGCCGGCCTTGTCGGCAGCGGGATGTCCCGGATCGTACTCCACGCGATACGGCGTGGTGTCGACCCCGATCTCCTTGACCTTCGCGAGCTGCGCGCCCGAGGCTCGGTCCATCGCGGCATCGAAGGTGATGGTCTTGCGCTGATACGGATCGGCGCCGGCAATGCGCCCGGTCGAGGTGGCGTTCGCGAGATTCTCCGAGACGATGCGCATGCGCGTCGACTGCGCTTCGAGCCCGGAGCTCGCGACCGTCAACGAAGCTTGCAGTGAGTCCAGCATGTCAATTCACCTCAGGCTTTTGCGCTCGACAGAACCATGCGGTGGAACGACCGCACGATCGCCGAGTTCATCGAATAGTCGCGATTGACGTCGCTGCCCTTGATCATTTCCTGCTCGAGACTGACGGAGTTGCCGGAGTGAACCACCTCCCAGCTGTCCTTCTTCGCGGTCGCCCGCGTGTCGGTCTCGGTCGCGGACAATTGCATGTGCGACGGCGACGTCGTCGCAAGCCTGACCGGCATGCCGTCGAGCACCTTGTTGAACGGCTCGACGTCGCGCGCCCGAAAGCCCGGCGTGTTGGCGTTGGCGACGTTCGTGGCGATGGTCGACTGGCGGAGTTCGAGGTACCGCGCCTGCGACGATGCGAGTTCGAAGAGATAAAGCGGTCCCACGACAGCCCCATTCTGGTCCATTCGAAGGAAGCTTAGGGCGTCAAGCTTTCGTCAGGCTGATGAGGCGGACACCATCCTCCGAAATTCTACTGGACCTTCTCCGGCCGCGGCGTCTGCTTGGATTGGAGGAAGTAGATGATCTCGGCGACGGGTCGGAAGAATTCGGCCGGAATCACCTGATCGACCTGGACCGCCTCGTAGAGCGCGCGCGCCAGCGCCTTGTTCTCGATGACGGGGATTCGGTTCTGCTCGGCGACCTCGCGGATCTTCAGCGCGATCACGTCCATGCCCTTGGCCACGACGAGCGGGGCGGCACTTTCCTCGCGCTTGTAGCGCAGCGCGATCGCGAAGTGCGTCGGGTTCGCGATCACCAGCGTCGCGCGCGAGGCCGAGGCGATCATCCGCTGGCGCGAACGGTCGCGCGCCAGCGAGCGCAGCCGCGCCTTGATCAGCGGATCGCCTTCCGCCTGCTTGTGCTCGTCCTTAATCTCCTGCTTCGTCATGCGCAGCTCGCGCCGCCAGTGAAAGCGCGCCCAGGCGAGATCGATCGCCACCAGGACGATGGTCGCGATGCAGATCGCCGAGACGATCCGCATCGCGATGCTGAGAATCATCTCCGGCAGCGCGACCGGATCGGTGTACATCGCCTCGAACGCCCTCGCTTCGGACGAGCGCAGCACGAAGGCGACGACGGCGCTCACCGCGCCAAGCTTGAACAGCGACTTGGCGAACTCGATCAGGCCCTGCGTCCCGAACAACCGGCTCCAGCCGCTGATCGGGGAGATCCGGTTCAAATCCGGCTTGATGCGCTCGAGCACCACGCGCGGGGCGTTTTGCAGCAGCGAGGCGGCGAGCCCGAACACCACCAGGATGACGACCAGCGGCACCAGGAACCTGAGCGCCTGGAGTCCGACCACGGTGAGCAGGTTCTGTGCGTCTGCGCCCGTGCTGAGCGGGAAGCCCTCGGGATCGTCGAGGAGGCTCTTCAGCGTCGGCGTCAATTGCTGCACGCCCTGGCCGATCAGGAAGGCCTGGATCACCATCAGCGCGGCCATCGAGGCGAATATGGAGGCCTCCCGAGAGACCGGAATCTTGCCCTGATCGAGCGCATCACGGACTTTCTTCTCGGTCGGCTCTTCTGTCTTGCTCTCCGGATCGGATGTTTCTGCCATGCCCGTTCAGCGGTCAGCGGAAGACCAGCTCATCCTCCTGCTCGGGGTTGAGCTCGATTTCGCCCTTCTCCGCCAGCTCGAGCGCAAGATCGGTGATCACGCGTCGCGCCTCCAGCACGTCGCGCTGGTTCGACGGCTCTCCGATGGCGAGCTCGTGCTCGACGACGCGGCGGACGCGCGAGGCGACCGAGGACAGGATCAGCTCGCGGAAATGCTTGTCGGTTCCCTTCAGCGCGACGACGATGCGATCGGTCGGCACCTGGTCGAAGATCATGGTGCGCGCCTTCGGCGTCAAATTGACCACGTCGTCGAAGGTGAACAGCAGCTCCTTGAGCACTTCGGCCGACTTCGGCCGCTTCTCCGACAGGCTCTTCAGCATGTCCTCGATATGACCGCGTTCCATCTTGTTGATGATGTCGGCGACGCGGGCGTAAGTGTCGGCACCGAGGTTGCGGGCGAAGTTCAGCGTCAGGTCCTCGTGCAGCGTCTTCTCGATGATGCGCATGGCGTCGTCGACAATCGGCTTGAGGCTCAGAACGCGCCGCATCAGTTCGTTGCGCAGGCTCGATGGCAGCTGGCTCATCACCTTGGCGGCGCAGGCCGGCTTGACCTTGGACAGGATCAGAGCCGCCGTCTGCGGATGCTCCTTGGACAGATAGCTCGCGAGCGAGTTTTCAGACACCGACGAGACGCGGTCCCATACCGACCGGCTCGAATTGCCGAGCAGATCCGACATGATCTGCGAGACCTGGTCGGCCGGAAGCACATCGCCGAGCACGGCTTCCAGGCCGCCGAGGGTGCCGAGGATGTTGGCGCCCATCGAGAACTGCTGGGCGAACTCCTCGACGATTCCCTCGAGCTCCTGCGCAGTGATCGGCCGCAGCTCCGCCGCCGCCTTGGTGACGATGCGGATCTCCTGCGGCTCGAACTGCTGCAGCACGCTCGCCGCCGCCTGCCGGCCCATCGCCAGCAGGAGCGCGGCAACCTTTTCCGTGCCGCCCAGCGTGGTAACACCTCGCTGCTTGGCTGGCGCGATGCCGACCGGTGCCGCCATGATCAGGTATCACCCTGGCCCAGCGGACCAACAATCTCCGTGAGCGAGACGCCGAAGCGGGAATTGTCCTCCTCGACGACGACCACCTCGCCGCGGGCGACGATGCGGCCGTTGACGACGACGTCGACGGGCTCTCCGACCCGGTGATCGAGCGGAACCACCGCGCCGCGGCCGAGCTTCATCAGGTTCGCCACCGGAATGGTCGCCGAGCCGAGCACCACCTGCATGGTGACGGGGATCCGCAGGATGGCGTCGATATTGGCGAACTTGCCGGTCTCCTCGGCCGTGCGCTGCGCGATCTCCGCCAGCCGCTCAAGGGGAGACGTTTCGGCCTCTGCCGATGCGGGTGCAGATTCATAGTCGAAGGATTGCGCCATCTGGTATCGCCTCTTGGTATGTCCGCTGCCGGAGCGCCGTGGCGTTCCGATCGTAGTCGTCCTGCCGGCTTCGGCTTCAATGCTTGTTCAGGTCGGCACCGCCCGCGGTCGCGGCGGGTGCGAGGCCGCTTCTGGCATCGAGCGCCGCGATCGCCTCGTGCGCCTGATCGATCTTCGTGCTCAGCACGTTGGCGAGCCGTCCGAGATTTGCTGTAGAATCGTGCGCCGCCGTGATGACCGTGTCGAAGGCGCCCGCCGTCTCGTGCACAATGGTCGAGAATTCGCCCTGATAGCTGCGCAGCCGCGCCAGCTCGCGGTGCATCCTTGTCACCCTCATGCTGGTGAAGGCGAGCGCGATCAGCAGCACGGCATCAACGAGATAGGATATCATCGACGAACTCCCGCTTCTGGTCGACCGGATCTGCCACCTGCATGGCGTAATAGCCGTCAAGCTGGCCGATCTGACACCAGAACAGCACCTGATTGTTGCTTTCGAGACGGGCCAGCGTGCGCGGCGTGGCCTCGAGCTCGAGCACCTGCCCGACCTGGAACTTCACGACGTCGCCGAGAGACACCGTCTTCTCGTCGAGCACCGCGCTGAGCGTCACCTCGGTCCGATGGACCTCGCTCTCCATCTGCTCGCGCCAGCGTGGGTCGGCCGCGCGACCGTCGCTGACCACGACATGAGCAAGCTTCTGCCGGAGCGGATTGAGCGCGGAGTGCGGGATGATGAGGAACATCTGGCCGCCGCGGTAGAGCGCCTGCAGCATGATGTTCGCGCAGATCGACATGTTGCCGCTTCGCCCGATTGCCAGCGAAGCCATCGCCGTCTCGACCCGCTCCACGCGAAAGGTGACGTTCGAAGTGCCGGCGAAGGCGGATTGCAGCGCCTTGGCGAACCGTTCGAACAGCGCCTGCACCAGGCGGAGCTCGATATTGGAGAAAGAGCGCTCGACGTCGAGCGGCGGCTCGGCGCCGTCGGAGCCGAACATCGCCTCGACCATCGTGAACACGAAGTCACGATCGAGCATGATGATGATGCGGGAATCCCACTGCTCGGCATAGAGCACCGCCGCGACCGCGTTGGCCTCGTAATCCTTGATGATGTCGCCGACGCGGTCGTTGGTGATGCCGTTGACCGAGAAATAGCAGGGTGTTCCAGCCATCGGCTGGAGACTGTCGGTGCACGATGCCGCCATGCGATCGAAGATCACATTGAGCATCGGCATACGATCGATCGATATGCCGGCGGCGTCCAGCAGGTAGTTCGGCAGCTGCTTGCGCTGATCCACTTCGGCGTCTTCCATCATCATGCGCGTGCGGCCTTGGGTTCGGCCTCGACCGCGACGGGCTTGGGACCTGCGATCGTCTCGTTCTCGACGACGTCGATCGAGGGACGCTCGCTGCTCGCGATCATCTTGCGGCCGTGCTCGACCGCGATCTGCGGCATGGCGCCGTTCATGAATGCCAGCAGCGTCTGTTTGACGATGATGTAGGGCCGGCACTTCTTCTCGCGAGTCATCTTGATCTTGATAGCGAAGGGCGAAAGCACGCCGTAGGACAGGAAGATGCCGGCGAAGGTGCCGACCAGGGCGGCGCCGATGAAGCCACCGAGCAGCTTCGGCGACTGATCGAGCGCGCCCATCGCTTTGATGACGCCGAGCACGGCGGCGACGATGCCGAGCGCCGGCAGCGCTTCGGACACCACCACCAGCGCATGATAGGGCGCCAGCTTGCCTTTCACGATGGTATGGATCTCCTCGTCCATCAGCGCCTCGATCTCGTGGGTGCGCGCGTTGCCCATGATGATAAGGCGGACATAGTCGCAGATGAACTGGAGCAGCGAAGGATCGCCGAGCACGCTCGGAAACGCCTTGAAGATCTCGGAGGACGAGGGATCGTCGATATGCGCCTCGACCTCGTTGCGGCCCTTGCCCCTCAGCTCACGCATCAGGGCATGCAGGGCTCCGAGCAGATCGAGATAATAGCGCTGCCCCGGCACCGCGCCGGTGATGGCCTGCATGCAGGCAACGCCGGTGTCCACGACCGTCTTCCAGGGATTGGCAACGATGAAGGTGCCGACCGCGGTGCCCACGATGATCACGAATTCCCACGGCTGCATGAGCACGGCCAGATGCCCGCCCATGGCTGCAAAGCCGCCGAGCAGTGCCGCTACCGTGATGAAAATCCCCACGAAACTGCCCAACGCGCCGCTCCATCGCCGATCCCATCGGGAATATCTAGTCGGCCACGCTTGCGCGAGGCTGGCTTCTTCGTCGCCAGCCTCGCGCAAGCAATTCGCGGCAGTTTGAGGCGAAGCCGCAACAGCGGCCAGAGGGGCGCGCGTCATGCTATCCACCATCGCGGACTACACCCGACTGACCAAGGACATGGGCAAGTCGCTGACGCAGGTCGCACAGCAGCCTGACGTCAGCCGCGAGACCGACTATTTCCTCAGCCATATCGGCAACGTGAAGACCATCGACGATTTCCTGAAGGACTATCGCCTCTATTCGTACGCGATGAAGGCCTACGGCCTCAGCGACATGACCTACGCCAAGGCGTTCATGCGCAAGGTGCTGACCGAGGGCGTTGCGAGCAAGGACGCCTTCGCCAACAAGCTGACCGATACCCGCTACCGGCAATTCGCGACCGCCTTCAATTTCGCTGCCCTCGGCGACAAGGCAACGCAGACCACGGCAGCCACGACCGGCACCGCGACCCAATACGTCACCCAGACGATGGAAGAGAACGCCGGCAATCAGAACGAAGGCCTGCGCCTGGCGCTGTATTTCACCCGCAAGGCTTCCACGATCACGACCCCCTACCAGATCCTCGCCGACAAGGCGTTGACGCAGGTGGTTCAGACCGCGCTCGGCCTGCCGTCGACGATCAGCTCGGCCGACATCGACGCGCAGGCCAAGCTGATCGCGAGCAAGATCGATCTCACCGACTTCCAGGATCCGGCCAAGGTCACCAAGTTCGTGCAGCGCTTTGCGGCGATGTGGGACGCGACCCAGGCCCAGAACGACACCTCGACCAACCCCGCGCTGGTCCTGATCGCCGGTGCCGCGACGTCGATCAGCATGGATACCAACATGCTCACGACACTTCAGAACATCAAGTTCAACAGGTAAGCCATGCAATCGGCCCTCTATGTGGGATTGTCGGCGCAGGTCGCCCTCGAAAAGCGCCTCCAGACGATCGCCAACAACGTCGCCAACGTCAACACGGCGGCGTTCCGCACCGACGTGGTGAAGTTCGAGACCGTGCTCTCCAAGGCGGGCCCGACGCCGGTGGCGTTCTCCTCGCCCGGCGACAACATCATCTCCCGCGAGATGGGCAGCATCACCGAGAGCGGCAACCCGCTCGACGTCGCCGTGGTCGGACAGGGCTGGATCGCCTTCGCCGGTCCGAACGGCACGGTCTACACGCGTGACGGCCGCCTCCAGATCGCTCCCAACGGCGACCTTCAGACCGTGAGCGGCTTCCCCGTCGTCGATTCCGGCGGCGCGCAGATCACGCTCGACCCCAACGGGGGACCGATCTCGATCGCGCGCAGCGGCGCGATCACCCAGGACAACAACGAGATCGGCACCATCGGCCTGTTCAGCATTCCGCCCGACGCCAATCTCGAACGCTACGGCAATTCCGGCGTGACGCCCGACCGGCCAGCCACCGCCATTGCCGATTTCTCCCGGGACGGCTTCAAGCAGGGCTATGTCGAGGGCTCCGGCGCCAATCCGATGCTCGAATTGACGCGGTTGATCTCGGCCTCGCGCGCCTTCGACGGCACCAATTCGATGATCGAGGGCACCGAGGGCTCGCTCCAGAATGCGATCCGGACACTCGGCGAACCCGGCAAGTAGACTGCGCCTCGCGCGCGTCGAGATTGAGGTTGGACGGTTTCCTTGAACGCTCTTCGGCAACTCGAGTGGGCGCTGCTGGAGCTTCAGCAGAGCACTCCCCTGGCAAGCGTCAGCGGCGCGATCTCCGAGATCGCACCGACGCATTTCCGCGTGTCCGGCCTGTCGCGCTTCGTCAGGCTCGGCGAGCTCATCGGCGTCAATTCGGCCGGAAAGCGCCAGATCGGCGAGGTGGTGCGGATCGACAGCGACGGCATCGTTGCCAAGCCGTTCGACCGGCAATTTGCCGGCGGGCTCGGCTCGGTCGCCTACCGGATGCCGCCCCTGTCCTTCGCGCCAGATCCGAGCTGGAAGGGCCGCGTCATCAACGCCCTCGGCGCACCGCTGGACGGACAGGGCCCCCTCATCCAGGGACCCCAGGCGGTCTCGGCGGAAGCGGAGGCGCCGTCGGCCATGAAGCGCGCTCGCGTGCACAAGCCGCTGCGCACCGGCGTACGCGTCATCGACCTGTTTTCGCCGATCTGCGCCGGCCAGCGCGTCGGCATCTTCGCCGGCTCCGGCGTCGGCAAATCGACGCTGCTTGCGATGCTCGCCCGCAGCCAGGGCTTCGACACCGTCGTACTGGCCCTGGTCGGCGAGCGCGGCCGCGAGGTGCGCGAGTTCATCGAGGACGTGCTGGGCTCCGACCGTCACCGCGCCGTCACCATCGTGTCGACGGGAGACGAAAGCCCGATGATGCGGCGGCTGGCGCCGAAGACGGCCATGGCGGTCGCCGAATATTTCCGTGACCGGGGCGAATCGGTCCTGCTCATGGTCGATTCGATCACCCGTTTCGCCCATGCGGCCCGTGAGGTCGCGCTCGCCGCCGGGGAGCCCGCGGTCGCGCGCGGCTACGCACCGACGGTCTTCACCGATTTGCCGCGTCTCCTGGAGCGCGCCGGTCCTGGCGAGGAGGGATCCGGCACGATTACCGGGATTTTCTCTGTGCTGGTCGACGGCGACGATCACAACGAGCCGATCGCCGACACCATCCGCAGCACGCTCGATGGGCACATCGTGCTCTCCAGGCACATCGCCGACCAGGCGCGCTATCCGGCCGTCGATGTTCTGGCGTCGGTCTCACGCCTCGCCCATAACGTCTGGGACCCCGAGGAGCGCGAATTGGTGAGCAAGCTGCGCGCCATGATCGCGCAATACGAGGACACGCGCGATCTTCGCTTGATGGGCGGATATCAGTCGGGACGTGATTCGGGTCTCGATCAGGCGGTCGACATGGTTCCGAGAATCTACAACGCGATGCGGCAAGGCGCTTCGGCTCCGCCGAGCGCCGATCCGTTCCGCGAGCTCCGGGACATGCTCAAGGGCGACCAGCGAACGGAAGGGTGAGGCGGCGTATGAGAGGCGCCTGCCGCCCGTCCTGCTCGTGGTTTTCGACAGGAGATTGCGCATGGCGTTGCGCTTCCCGCGCATGCGTTCCAGATCCATCACCGATTTCCGTCATGAGGCCGTCACCGTTCGGGTGAGCACTGCGCGCCACCGCGGTTCAAGCGATCCAGCGCGACGATTCTGCGAGCACGGCGACGACAACCGCCACGTGCAATTCCTGTGAGTTCCCTTGGGCGATTCTGCGTCGGAACGCACAAGTTGTGGATGACGTGCCGACACACATCATCGTCGTGCACAAGCTTCGGTCAATTTGCGTCGACGACAGACAACAACATGCCGCGCAATCAGCCGCTCGCAAATCGGGCGCATGTTGCTCGTCGGGTCGCGCATTGCATTCACCATCATGTGTCCCGAAGAGCGCGATTGTCTTGAACGTTACAGCTGCTTACGACGACATCCAGTCTCAGCGAGCGTCTTGACTTGATTTTGTTGAGAAGCTCATTCATCGTTTCGCTCGAGTATAAGAAACGTCTGCCTGTGACTTGAACTTTGGGGGCTTCGGTTGAACCACTCCGATCCACCGTCTGCCGGTGACGGCAATCCGGGCTCCCGCGCGACGACGACGCTGCTGGCATGCCATCGACGCAGCCTCTCGTTCCGGACGATGCGTTCCGCAACGGCCAAGGTGCGGCGCGTTGCGGTCCATGCCTTTGAACGAGAGTTCGGCACGACAGGCTCGTCGCACACTCAGGGCGCAGAGCGGCTCCGGGGCGCCGCAGACAAAGTTCCGGGGACGAGGTAGATTCCATGCCGTTGGCGCGAGAAGCCGTCGAGCTGCTGGTTCAGGCGGCGAGGGCTTGGTATTTCGAAGGCGATCAGCATGGATTGCGCGATCGGGAGTGGATGGCGCTGCGCTTTCTCGGCCGCGCCAACAGATTTTCGCGCAGCCCGTCCGCGCTGGCCGGCTTCATCGGCGCCACCCGGGCGACTGCATCGCAGATCGTGAAGACTCTGGAGGGCAAGTCCTTTCTGGTGCGAAAGCCGTCGCACGAGGACAAGCGTTCTGTCGTCCTGCACGTCACCGCCCAGGGCGAGAAATGCCTGAGCCAGCACGACCCGATCAACCACGTGGTGAACGCGGTCACTTCGCTCGGGACCGACGAGTGCATCAGGTTGCGCGACTCTCTCCGCGAGGTCCTCAATCACCTCGATGCAGCCCATCAGCGGCTCAATGCCAGTATCTGCCGGGACTGCATGTTTCTCGCAGAGCGCGGTCCGGGCACCGGTAAGGGACGTGCAAGCGTTGAATTCATGTGCCGGCTCTATCGTGCGCCGGTCTCGCTCGAGGAGACCGAGCTGCTCTGCACCAGTTTCGAGCGCACGCGCGACCGCCCCAAGATCGAGCAGCATCTCGACCCCGCGCGCGTGGCGAGCCGGGGGTGAGGCGGACGACCCGACCGCAGCCTGGGATGACGACCCAAGACTTGCAGAAGATCTCGCAGCGGAAGAATCTCTTCGAGACGCGCACGTGTCCCTCCCGGGAGCACGTCGGCATAGCGAGCGCAGCGAAGCAGATCCGGTGCGATCTCTGGAGGGATTCCAAAGTTTCATCCAGCGCGCGTCTGCTCCTCAAGCCTGGTTCCAACTCGCAATTGCGGAGCACAGGCGCCATCGCAGTCCCAACACCGCATTTCAACTTGCAGACATGCCTTCGCGTTCTCGCGGCCGAATTCGCCCGAGCTTTGCTTCGTCGTTCCTCCCTCTCGAGCCGAGAGGGCGCAGGGAAGACCGGGTGCCGGCTCGCACCCGCGGTCTGCTGCGCATAGAGCACACGCAGAAAACCGCACAGCAGCATACAGGTGAAGCCCAACACACGGCCTTCCCTGCGCGATGGTCGGACGGCTTATGCCGTGCTCTCCCGGGAGCCGAGTTCGTTCTGGCCTCCCTCGTCCTTGCGAAATTCACCGGCGCCGCGCCGGTTGACGCGACCACCGCCTCCGCAAGAGCTTGACCGTAGCAACGACGGCCAGGACCACACGGTTTTGCCGTACGCGCGGTTCGTTGGCGCCACAGGGTTCGACGGCGTTGTGCACTTTGCCGCCGAAATGCTGGCGCGACGAACCTGACAGCGCCGCTCGTCCGCACGCGTTTCGGGCTCACGGAGAGCAATCCGCCCTGCCCTTCACCTCTCGTGCACGACGCTGCCGCGTCCACCGCAAGCCCGGCTCGCGACAATGACGACCTCATGATCGCCCCTCAAGAAATGAGCCGGGATGGGCGCCATATACGTCATTTCCGAATTTCGGTAAAGCGGAATATTTTCGCGACAGCCGGTTGACAGAGGGCGACACAGCAAAGTCCCCCTCTCCCGGGGGCGCACGCAACGTCATCCGACAATCGCGCCCGAGGTGCGGACGCCCGGATGTTCGCAGCGCGCGATCGGACACACGATCCAATTGCGTGGCGCGTACCGCACAACAAAAAAACACCCGGCGGTTTCCCGCCGGGTGCTCGTCGAAATGCTTCGACAGGTCTTACCAGTTGCGCTGGGCGCGGAGCAGCAGCGTGAAGCTGTCCTGGTCCTTCAGCTCGTACACAGCGGTCGGCTTGGCCGTGTTGGCAGCCGGGCTGAGCACGGCAGTGCCCGAGTACTTCTGGTCGAGACGGGTCCAGTTGAAGTCGCCCGAGAAGGTCAGGTTCTTGACCGGAGTCCAGCGGGTGATGATACCGATCTGGCCGACGGCGAAGTCAGGGTTACAACCCGTGACACCGGCGAGACCGCCGAACACGCCGCCAGCACCGTTGGCGCCGCAGAGCGTGGTCTTGGCGAGCGTGCCGAACTGGGCCTGAGCGTAAGCACCGTAGAGCGCGGTGTTCCAGTAGGGATCCCAGTTGTGGGTGTACGCACCACGGAAGCCCCAGGTCTTGACCGTCTCCTGCTGCGAACCCGTGACGTACACGGTATCCGGAGCATTGGCGAAGCCGACGCTCTGGTAGGCAGTGCCCGAGCTGCCGTACATCTGGTAGGAGCTGCCCGCCAGGTTCTGGAAGTTGTAGCGGGTCGCACCGTCCGTGTAGACGCCCTGGATGTTGATCGAGTCACCCGCGCCGGTCGGGATGTTCTTGATCGACAGAGCGAGCTGAACCGCCCAACCCCACTTGTCGTCGGGGTGGCCAGTGGTCTCGGTCGCGCCGTAGTAGGCGACGTGGTTGTCATGCGCGGCAACCGACGCCTGGAACAGGCCCCAGGCCTGGTCGACACGGACCATACCGACGAGGTTCGGCGAACGCGAGCCGCCAATGCCGTTCGAGCCATACGAACCGCCAACCATGCCAGCGGCAGTCGCGCCAGTCATGTTGAGGTTGCCGGCCTGGTAGTAGGCCGTGGCATCTTCGGCCGAGAAGGCCGCCGTGATGCCCTGACCGAAGTCAGCGGTGTAGGTGAACTGGTTGACACCAGTGACCGTGCCGCTGCCGCCGACGAGGCTGTCGATGTTGTTGCCGGGATAGTTGGTCCAGGGCGCGTCGAACTGCGACACGGCCTTACCCATGGTGAAGCCGGCGAACTGGATGAAAGCGTAGTACACGCCGAGCGAACCACCCGAGGTGCCGCCGTCGGTCGAGTTGATGGTGGTGGTACCAGCCGTCGTGGCTGTGTAACCAGTCGTGCCCGTACCGGAGCCAGTGCCGACGTAGCCACCGGTCGTCCAGGTGAAGACCGCGTCGAAGTAGGTGCGTACGACGCCGTATTCGGTCGCGGTGCGCGTGTCGATGTTGAGATCCTGACGAGCGCGCATCGAGTAGTAGTTGCTCAGACGGTTGTGCGCGCCGGCGGGAGCGCCGTTCGAGATGCCGTAGTTGCTGTTGGTGTTGAACGCGACTTCAGCGCGCAGGTAACCACCCAGCTTGATGCAGGTGTCGGTGCCCGGGATGTAGTAGAAGCCGGCGCCGTACAGCGAGCAGATCTTCACGTATTCGACGGCCTTGGCCTTCACGGGAAGATCGGCTGCGAACGCACCGGTGACGGCCATCAGGCTGGCTGCCGAGCCGAGAAAGAGCGTCTTCGTCAACTTCATTGGTAAACCTCCACGTCGGTTCAGGGGGCTCGGCTCCTCGGTGGAGGCCGCTTAACCCTCTTTAATTTCCGTTCAATTCAGATCCGCACTGAAGGTCCGGACTGAAACGACAGTGAGGTGCCCCCCCTCCGTCGTACCTCACGTATAGTTTATAAAATTCATTGCCTCAATTTGTTGATCCGGTGAATTGAAACTTCGACTGGGGGTGTTGCCCGAGCGCAACAGGCGACCCCAACACATGCAATAAGTGGCTTTAAACAAAAGAAAAAGCCCCCAGGGGGCATCCCGGGGGCTTTCTTGGAGGTCTCACATCGCTGCCTGTCGCAACGGTCAAGAGCAGCAAATTCTGAGTGTGAGGAGACGTAATCTAATTAATTGTTTTTTACAAGCATCGAAGCGTCGAATTTGGTTTTTGCGATGCGGTGTCTACCGTTCCATCTTTACGCGAAGTCCAAGACGGCTCCGCAATATCCGGCTAAAACACTGCTCTAGGGCATAAGAATGGGACAGCTGGATGATCGAGAAGAAACTCGACAGGGCGATCATGGACTTCGTCTGGAACGTCGTCGAAATTCACTCGCAGCTGGAGAACATTCACACCAGCTGGGCCGGACTGCTGGGCATTACCCAGCCGCAATGGCTGATCCTGATGGCGATCACCGAACTGGACGAGGGGCGCGGCGTCGCCGGGATCGACATCGCCAACAAGCTGCGGGTCCACCCGGCTTTCGTGACCAACCAGACCAAGACCCTCGAAAAAGGCGGCTTTCTGTCACGACGACCGGCGGCGGACGATGCCCGCTTCGTCCTGATGTCGCTCACGGCGAAGGCGACGACCGAGATCGAGAAATTATCGAAGCGAAAGCTCGCCCTGAATTCGACGATGTTCAACGATTTGGACGAAAAGACCCTGGCTGAATTGAACGCTTCGCTCGCAATGATCGCCAAGAATGCCCGGCTGGCTGCGCGATTGCTGGCTATCGACGCGTCCTGATCGGCCGATGCCGGCCCAGAATGCGAGCCGGACGCTGCCGTCGTCGCGCCGCGGGGGCCTGCAATGCCGCCGGACCAGGCTAGAGGTAGAGGTGGGTCACCGGGTCGAGCTTGCGGGCAGTTCCGAGCTTGCTGGCGAGCCACTCGACAATGAAGTCGTCAACGGCGACGAAATTCTCGACCTCGCCGAGCGGGTGCGGGACGTTGTTGGGCACGACGACCGAGCAATCGGCTCCAATCCGCCGGTAGTCGGCTTGCAGCTCGAGAGCATCCTGCTCCCATACCATGGAGCGGCTCCCGACGACCATGAGCAGCGGGCACGGGACTCGGCGCGGCGGAAGCATTGCCTCTCTTGATACCTCGTCAGGGACGGCCTTCCCGAAGCCGGTCATCCAGCGAAGTGACGCCTGACACATGACCGGCCTCACAAGCCCGCCGTCACACACGGCAGCCGCGATCCTGCGATCCGAGAGCGCAAGGCGGGAGGCATGAGCGGCGCCGGCCTCTTCGCCGTAGATACCGATCCGCCGCGGGTCGACATCGGGGCGGGATTCCAGATAGTCCAACCAGAACTGAAGCCTGTGCTCCTGCTTGAAGGAGCGATGAACAGTCGAATTGCTGGAATCGACAAGCAGTAGCGACATGGTCCCGCAAAGCGAGGCGGGCAACAGCCTGCTTATCATCGAACCCAGAGTGGCATCGTCGTCGCTGACGCAGATCACCGCCGGCGCGGCAGAGCTGTAACGAAGCGCTGGCAGAAAAAAGCCAGCCAGCGCGCCTTGATCGAAGCAGTCGATCTTGACGCGCTCGATCGACAGACCAGCCTCTGTCTCCAGGCCTCTCAGCCCGGTGCCGACCTCGTCCGCGAGGTCGGCACTCTCGACATCTCCCGGACGACACAGACTCCTGACGACTTCGAGGGCCGTCAACGAGCACAGCCACGCCTCCCCGGCAATCTGAGCCGAACGCGTTTCGCGCGCAGATTGGGCCAATGTCCGGTAGTCGTTGGCGACCCTCAACCAGTCCGAGATCCACAAATGCCGGTGCGACTCGCGCGCAAGCTCCGCGACGGACAGGCTTTCGAAGAAATGGAAAGCTTGATCCCGCAAGTGTGCGAGACCTCGTCCGGCGCCATCGCACGAACGATGAGTCGAAGTTTCACCTTGCATGTCAGCCCCCGAACGACGCCGCCAACGATCGCCCGGACTTGCCTCCAGACTTGCCGGCGTCCCGCTCCGCGCGGCGCCGTGCAGCAAAGCTGCTGCGTGAAGCGGTCTGCATTCCAAACGAGCAGGCTTGGGCACAAGGTCCCGGCCGGCTCACCCCAAACATCACGTCCCCAGCTCCGTTGCTGATACACAGTCTAGCGCCGCGCAACCTGCGAGGTTTACGCAGCGGGCTTTGTCGTTTCTTGTTGCGACCGGCGAGTCAAAACCACTCGTGCCAGCACAAGAGTCATGCCTGTGTAAGCTTCGATTGTGAAAGCACGATGTGGTGAAGGGTGCAGCGCATTACCATCGTGTGCCAAGCCTGCAGGAGAGAGGCCAAGATCTTCCATTGTGACAGCCTCTCGCGAAGGGCGTGTGACGACGACGGTTGCGCCCACGAGGGGGGAATAGCCGAAACGCCAACCCAATTCGGGAAGCTCAATCGCCTCGAAAGAACAAGGTCCGAGCCTCAGCTCCGAGGCAGCTGCGCCTCCTTGTATGCATTATCCCAGTTGCCAACTTCCCGCAGTTCGCCTTACATGCCGCCAACTCGCCCGCGGAGAACGGGCAGGGGCTGAAAACAGTACACATTCAAAGGGACGGAGCATGGCGCGCAACATATTGATTCTTGGGGCTTCTTACGGCTCCCTGCTGGGCACGAAGCTGCTGATGGCAGGGCATGACGTAACCCTGGTCTGCCGCGCCAAGACCGCGGAGCTGATCAACCGCGACGGTACCGAGGTGCGTATCAAGCTGCGCGACGAGGCGGTGCACCGTGCGATCTTCTCGCGCGACCTGCCCGGCAAGCTCGATGCGGTCACGCCGGCCAATGTCGACCTTTCCCGTTACGATCTGGTCGGCCTTGCGATGCAGGAGCCGCAATACACCAACCACACGGTGCGCGTTCTCATGGTCAAGATCGCCGCGGCGAAGCTGCCGTGCCTGTCGATCATGAACATGCCGCCGCTGCCCTATCTGAAGCGGATTCCGGCACTCGCCGACATGGACCTCGAAGAGGCCTACACCAATGCGCAGGTGTGGGAGCGGTTCGAGCCGGGGCTGGTGACGCTGTGCTCGCCCGATCCGCAGGCATTTCGCCCGCCGGAAGAAGCCGCCAACGTGCTTCATGTCGGCCTGCCCACCAACTTCAAGGCCTCGGTCTTTGCCGACGAGAAGCACAACAAGCTGCTGCGCGAGCTCGAGGCCGACATCGACGCCGTGACGCTCGACGGCCACGACGTGCCGGTGAAGCTGAAAGTGTTCGACTCGCTGTTCGTGCCGCTGGCGAAATGGTCGATGCTGCTGACCGGCAATTACCGCTGCATCACGCCCAGCGAGCCGCAGTCGATCCGCGATGCCGTGCACGGCGATCTCAAGCGCTCGCAGACGATCTACGACCATGTCGATGCGATCGCCCGCCGGCTCGGCGCCGACCCGCAGGACCAGGTGCCGTTCGCGAAATATGCGAAGGCTGCCGAGAGCCTGCTCAAGCCGTCCTCGGCCGCGCGCGCGGTCGCGAGCGGCGCGCCCTTCATCGAGCGCGTCGACCTCCTGGTGAAACTGATCTCGCATCAGCTCGGCGTCCCGAACGCCGAGATCGACCGCACCGTCGACACCGTGGACCAGAAGCTGAACGAGAAGATCGTGCAGGGTGGATCGGGCGCGCAATAGCGCGCCGTTTCAGCGACGTCGGCGCTCAGGCGATCAGGAACGATTGAAGCCAGATCATGCCGGTGACGGCGACCAGCGTGACCGCGCCGCTGCGCGCGATCAGGTCGGGATGCCCGAGGCGGCGGGCGCCGCGGCCGAGCGTTGCGCCCAGAATGATCCACCCGGCTCCGGCAGTGACGATCTGAAGCGCGATCGCGCCGAGCAAGGGCAATAGTTCAAGCGGCCCGGCCCCCAGGGGCAGGAGCAGGAACGCGAAGACAAGCGCTTTCGGGTTCAACAGGGTCGTCAGCAGCACTTGGCCGAACGTCACCGCAGCCCCCTCGCGCAGCTCGCGCGTGTTGACGCGCCAGAGCATGACGGCGAGGCACAGGATGTAGACGGTCACGGCGACGCGGAGCACGACCGCCGCAATCGGGACGTCGCTGATGACGGGACCAAGCGCCAGCCGCAGCACTGTGATCGCCAGCAGATAGCCGCACAGCTCCGCCGCGAGCAGATGAAGGGAGCGCGAGATGCCAGCCCCCGCGCCTGATGTCGCGAGCAAAGTGTTGGTCGGCCCCGGCACCGCCAGCAGGAAATAGCCCGCCGCAAAGAAGGTCAGAAAAGTCATACGGCCGAATAGCAGGCCTCGGGCTCACGGATATTGATCTGCGTCATTCCGTGCCGGGCGTGGAATCGCCTCTTTGCATTGCCGCTCACCCAGCTTTCCGCGCGACACCGTTCCCGGTGTGGCACAAACTCAACGACAATCCTTGCGCCTCATCGTCCACACGCCCCGCGCGCGGATCGCTGATATCACGACTGCGTGAGACGACCGCATGCCTGTCGCCATGCCCGGCGCTTCGCGGGCAAAGCGAGCCGATTTCCAGGTGAAATCAGCTCGCACACGTGCAGGTCCTTCATTCGCGCAGACGTTGCATGCGCGCAGGACGGGGACGGCGTCTTGCCCTGCCACGGGGAGATGAGCAAGATACGTTTCTAAGTCAGGTTTTCGTAACCTGTTAGCCGGTCCGCTTGTTCCGGCGCGATCGCTATGCACTGCTGAGATAGCCAGACAAGAACAACAAGAATGGATCAGGCGATGCTGAGCGTCGTCCGCGCAGTGGAGGCGGGCGCGACGACGATGAAGGGCGTGATCGACGCCACCGGACTATCCCGTCTCAAGATCGAACGCGCGTTGAATACGCTGGAGAAGCAGAAGCTGCTGGTCCGCGACGGACGGGGCTTTCGCGCGACCGGCCTGCCGAAGACGACCCGGCCGGCCCGGCAATGCGGATCGTGCAACGCCTGCTGCGATATCCTCGAAGTGGCCGCGGTCGACAAGCCGGTGAACCAGCTGTGCCGGCATTGGCAAACGGGCACGGGGTGCACGATCTATGACCGCCGCCCGCAAATGTGCCGCTCATTCGCGTGCGCCTGGCTGCAAGGCCATCTCGACGACGACTGGTTTCCCGAGACGGCCGGCCTCGTCGTGCATTTCAGCCAGGACGCCGTCAATGTCACCGTCGACGACGGCTGCCCGGATCGCTGGCGCGGGGAGCCATATTTCAGCAAGCTCGCCGAATGGTCGCTGAATGGCATCAGGCGGATCGGAAACCGCGGCTATGCCACCCTCGTCGTCTCCGCCACCGAGCGATTCCTGCTGCTTGGACGCACTATCGTTCCCGATCCGACGCCGTTCGGCACCGCCTTCCTGCCGCTCACGGCCGACACATTCCGATTCTGGAAGGCGACATCGCCGGAGCATTTGCAGCGGCTGCACGAGCGAATCGCCGAGATCGAGCGGATCAGGCAGGAATTCGGCTCCTGCGCGATCCCCGAGACCGAGGACGATGATCCGCACGTCCCCTATCGGCCCGCGCTTCTACGGCTATCCGGGCACGCCTGAACCCCGTCGTGGGCAACGCGGCTTGATTCGCCCAGCGCCGCTCGACGCGCCGCGACGGGATTGATAAGCCCCTGTCCGCGAATGATGGGGACTTGAGTCGGGGACATGACGGTTGCGATCGAGATGGGGCAGACCACGGCAGGCGCCGCGGCCGCCATGGACCTCGAGGAACTGCTGGCGACCCGCCTCCTGGTGCAGGGCAATTCGGGCTCCGGCAAATCGCACCTGCTGCGGCGGCTCCTGGAGCAGAGCGCGCCGTGGGTGCAGCAGGCCATCATCGATCCCGAGGGCGACTTCGTGACGCTGGCCGAGCGCTTCGGCCATCTCGTGATCGAGGCCGAGGACCATACCGAGCGCGGCCTTCAGGTCGCGGGCGAGCGTGCCCGGCTGCATCGCGTCTCCACCGTGCTCAATCTCGAAGGGCTCGACGCCGAGAACCAGATGCGGCGCGCCGCAGCCTTCCTCGGCGGCCTGTTCGACGTCGACCGCGACCATTGGTATCCGATGTTGGTGGTGGTCGACGAGGCGCAGCTGTTCGCGCCGGCCGTTGCCGGCGAAGTCTCCGACGAGGCGCGAAAACTGTCGCTCGGCGCCATGACCAATCTGATGTGCCGCGGCCGCAAGCGCGGGCTCGCCGGCATCATCGCGACCCAGCGGCTGGCGAAGCTCGCCAAGAACGTCGCGGCGGAAGCCTCCAACTTTCTGATGGGACGGACCTTCCTCGACATCGACATGGCGCGCGCCGCCGATCTGCTCGGCATGGAGCGGCGGCAGGCTGAAGCCTTTCGCGATCTCGAGCGCGGACAGTTCATGGCGCTGGGACCTGCGCTGTCGCGCCGTCCGCTGCGCCTGAACATCGGCCCGACCGACACAAGTCCGCGAAATTCGACGCCGCGGCTGATGCCGCTGCCGGAGGCGATGCTGGAAGATGCGCGCGCGGTGATCCTGGCAGCACCACTGCCCGATGCCAGCCGGCCGCAGCGCCGGCCTGCGCCGGATCTGCTGGAGCAGCTTCGCGCAGCGAAGGCGGCCGCCGCGCCGGAGATCCGGCCCGAGGTGGCCGAGGTGCCGGTGAGCGCAGAGGAACTCGCCGAGCGGCGCGAACGCGTCGCCCGCACCTTGCGCGCCGTGCTGGCGGAGCCCGATGCCGGCTTCCGCGCCATCGGCGTGCTCTATCAGGAGTTCGTGGTCCGCTGCCGCATCGAGGGCCTCGGCGCGGCGGTGCCGGACCTCAACGAATTCCGCCGCATGCTGACGCATGCGCGCGCCGGGCTCGGCACGGATCTCACTGAAGACGACGCCTGGCAGGACGTCGCGCTGCGCGCCTCGATCCTGCCCGACGACATGCAGGGCGTGTTCATGATGATCGCGCGCGCGGCCAAGGAAGGCTGGCCTTGTCCCGGCGATGCTGCGATCGCCCGCGCCTACGGCTCGCATTCGCTACGCCGCGCGCAGCGGCTGCTCGGCTACATGGAGGAGCAGGGCCTGATCGTCTGCCAGCTCGACGGCGGCGGACGCCGGATCGTGACCCTGGTGGAGCTCGCTTGGGCGACGGCGCCGGGTGATCCCAACGCCGATGACTTGCCGGTGGAACAGGTCCAGAGCGCGGCTTCGCTCTGAATCGGTAGAATCAGGGACGTCTCACCACGACGGCCTCGGTCGCGTCGAAGCCTTCTACCGCGTCCGCGGAACGTCGCCCGTCATCCGAGAACATGCGGCGATAGAGCACGATCGAGGCGAGCCATGCGATCGCGAACAGCGCGATCACGGCGAAGCCGACATTCGCCAGCGACTCGTTCAGGCCGTCGACCAGCGTCCACATGCCGCCGGAGAGGCCGAGCCGATCGCTGATCAGGCCGAGCGCTTCGATGCCGCCGATGAACAGGGCCACCGCGACCGAGGCGCCGGTGATCGTCAGATTGTACCAGAGCTTGCGCAGGGGATCGACGAAGGCCCAGCGATAGGCGCTGACCATCAGCGCCGAATCGGCGGTGTCGACCAGCGCCATGCCGGCGGCGAACAGCGCCGGGAAGACCAGGACATCGGCGAGCGAGGCGCCGCGGGCAGCTTCGCTGGCGGAGATGCTGAGCAGGCCGATCTCGGTGGCGGTGTCGAAGCCGAGACCGAACAGGAACCCGAGCGGATACATGTGCCACGGCTTCGTCACCAGGCGGAACAGCGGCCCGAGCAGCCGCGCCAGCACGCCGCGACGGGCGAGAAGCGCATCAAGGCCTGCGGCATCGTGAACGCCCTGCTCTCGCGCCATGCGAAACGTCCGCCACAGGCCGGCGAAGATGGCGAGATTGATGGCTGCGATCACCAGCAGGAACAGCGCCGACACCGACGTACCGATCAGACCGCCGATCTCCTTGAGCAGGCTGTCACCGCCAAGACTCACGACGCCGAGCGCCAGCAGCATGGTCGCGACCACGACCACGGTGGAATGGCCGAGCGCGAAATAGAGACCGACGCTGCGCGGCGCGCCGCCCGCCTGCATCAGCTTGCGCACGACATTGTCGATGGCGGCGATGTGATCGGCATCGACGGCGTGGCGGAGGCCGAAGACCCAGGCCAGCAGCGCCGTTGCCATCACCGTCGGCCGGTCGCCGAACAGCGAGAAGGCCCAGGCCCATGCGGCGACGTTGGCGGCGATGAGTCCGCCGAGCAGCACCACCGTTCCGGGCTCGGCCGCCCGCACCAATTTCGTCACCAAGTTCATTCCGTACCGCCACACACCCTGTCGCGCCAACGGTATGATTTTTTCATAGATTGGTCACACTGGCTAGTCCCGGAGAGGGTTCGTCATGCCCGCTCAGCCGCCCGAGGGCGCGTCAGGCACTCGAACAGCTACGCTGCCTCGGAGCCGCCGAGATAGGCATCGCGCACCCGCGGATCATCCTTCAGCGCCCGCGCCGGGCCTGACAGCACGATTCTGCCGGTCTGCAGCACATAGGCTTCATGTGCGATCTCGAGCGCGAGGCTGGCGTTCTGCTCGACCATGAACACCGAGACGCCCACCTGGTTGATGCTGCGGATCAGGTCCAGCACGCGGTCGACGTAGAGCGGCGACAGGCCCATGGTCGGCTCGTCCATCACGATCATGCGCGGCCGGCTCATCAGCGCGCGCGCCATCGCCACCATCTGCTGCTCGCCGCCGGACAGGGAGCCGGCGCGCTGCGACAGCCGCTGGCCGAGCTTCGGGAACAGCGTCAGCATCCGGTCGAGATCCAGCGCCACCGCCTCACGGTCGTTGCGCACGAAGGCGCCCATCAGGATGTTCTCGCGCACGCTCATGTCCGCGAACAGCCGCCGCGCCTCCGGCACCGAGGCGATGCCGCGGCGGACGATCTGCGGCGTGGAGAGGCCGATCAGCGAGGCGCCGTCGAACGTCACCTCGCCCGAGCGCGGTTTGACCAGACCGAGAATGATCTTCATCGTCGTCGACTTGCCGCTGGCATTGCCGCCGAGCAGGCATACGATGTGGCCGCGCGCAACTGTGATCGACAGGTCGAAATGCACCTGGGCCTGGCCATAGAAGGTGTTGACGTTGAAGAGGGCCAGCAGCGGGTCGGGCGAAGGATTCGTCATGCCGCACTCTCCTGCTCCGTCGTCCCTGATAGCCCGTGGCCCAGATAGGCCTCGATCACCTTGGGATCACCACGCACCTCTTCGCCCGGCCCTTCCGCGATCTTCTTGCCCTCGTCCATGACGACGACGCGGTCGGACAGGCGCATCACCATCTCCAGCTTGTGCTCGATCAGGAGGATGGTCAGCCCTTCCGCCTTCAGCTCGGCGACGAGGCCCTGCATCTCCGCGGTCTCGGTCGGGTTCATGCCGGCGGTGGGCTCGTCGAGCAGCAAGAGGCGCGGCCTCAAGGCGAGCGCACGCGCGATCTCGACACGGCGGCGGTTGGCGTAGGACAGGCTATAGGCGGGCTGGTCGATCCGCGGCAGCAGCCGCTCGCCGAAGCGGGCGAGAATGACCTTTACCTCCTCGCGCAACCGTTCTTCTTCCGCCCTGACGCTGGCGGGTCGCAACAGCGCAAGGCCCAACTCCAGCAGCGGGCCGATCACCGGCACCGTCGGCTTCACCGCACGCAGTCGCGTGTGAGCGCCGATCAGAACGTTGTCCATGACGCTGAGATTGCCGAACACGCGCCCGAGCTGGAAGGTGCGGGCGATGCCTTCGGCCGCGAGCCGTTCCGGCGAGAGACCGGTGATGTCCTGGCCTTCGAAGCGGACAGTGCCATCGTCGGGCCGGTCGAGCCCGGTCACGAGATTGAACAGTGTCGTCTTGCCGGCGCCGTTCGGGCCGATGATGCTGACGAGTTCGCCCTTGGCGAGGTCGAGATCGATGGCGTCGACCGCGGTGAGGCCGCCGAAACGGCGCGTCAGGCCGCGCAGGGACAGCATCGAGTGAAGCTGCTCCACCATCAGATCGTCCCCAACAGGCCCTGCGGCCTGAACCGCACGAGCAGCAGCAGCACGATGCCATAGATCAGGATGCGGTACTCCGCCGCGATACGGAAGAGTTCGGGCAAGCCGACCAATGCGACAGATCCGACGATCGCGCCGACCACGTTGCCGAGGCCGCCGAGGATGACGACCGTCAGCGCCAGGATGGATTGCTGCGTGTTGAAGGTCTCGTGGTTGATGTAGGAATACAGATGCGCGGCGATGCCGCCGCTGACGCCGGCGGCGAAACCGCCGAAGATGAAGGCCAGCGACTTGTAGCGGTTCAGGCTGAGGCCATAGGCACGTGCGGCGATGTCATCGTCGCGGATGGCGCGAAAGCTGCGGCCGAGATGCGAACCGAGCAGCCGTCCTTGCACCAGGGCCAGCACGAGCATCACCGCGAAGCTGAACCAGTAGACCGAGAGCGGGCTGATCAGGTCATGACCGAACAGCGACAACGGCGGGATGCCTGAAATGCCGATCGGACCACGGGTGACGCTCTCCCAATTCAGGATCACCAGCGAGACGATTTCGCCGATGGCGAGTGTCGCAATCGACACATAGTGCCCGCGCAGGCGGAACGACGGCGAGATCAACAGTGTGCCGAGCGCAGCACTCATCAGGCCGCCGCCGATGACGGCAAGGCCGACCGGAACGGCTAGCGTCAGTGACAGCAGCGCGGAGGTGTAGGCGCCGATCGCGAGCAGCGCGGCGTGACCGAGCGAGACCTGGCCGATCGTGCCCGCGACCAGCGTCAGGCTGAGCGCGAGCATGCCGAGCAGCCAGGCGTTGATCAGGGTCTGGAGCACGTAGGAGGACACCGGGAAGAACGGCAGCACCGCGAAAGCAGCTGCCGCGACCAACAGGGCCCAGCGCGGAATGCGGACCGGACGGCTCGGCGCGATGAAGGTGCCGGTGAGCGGCTCGGGCGGGGCCTGCCGCGCGCTGGCGAACAGGCCGTTCGGGCGCAGCACGAGCACCACGACCAGCAGCAGGAACGCGAACAGATTGCGATAGCTGGTGCCGAACACGGCGACACCGTAGCTCTCCACCAGTCCGAGCAGCAGGCTGCCGATCACCGCGCCCGGCACGTTGCCGGCGCCGCCGACCACTTCCGCCACGACGCCCTTGAGCGTCGCCTGCAGGCTCATCGCGGTGTCGATCTGGTTGTAGTACATGCCGACCAGCATGCCGGAGACGCCGCCGAGCGCGGCCGCGATGCCGAACACCGCCTGATTGACGCGGTTGACGTCGACGCCCATCTGCATGGCGGCGTCGCGATCCTGCGCGGTGGCACGCACCGCCCAGCCGAGCTTGGTGTAGCGCAGGAACACGAACAGCAGCAGCGCGCTGGTGAGCCCGACGCCGGCGATCAGGAGATCGAGCGGTCCGATGGTGCCGCCGCCGAGCTGAAAGCGGACGTCAGGCAGCTGGCTCGGCAGCGCGCGCGGATTGGGCGAGAAGGTCAGCATCACCAATTGATCGAGCACGAAGCTGATGCCGATGGTCGCGAGCAGCGGCGCGATGCGCACCGAGTTCTGAAGCGGACGCAGGCCGAACCGCTCGATGATCAAGCCCACCACCGCGGTGGCCGCCGCCACCACGATGATGGTCAGCGGCAGCGGTGTATGCAGCCGCACCACCGCGACCCAGCCGATATAGGCCCCGACCAGATAGATCGATCCTTGCGCGAAGTTGATCAGCCGGCTGACACCGAAGATCAGCGCGAGCCCGACCGCAACGAGGGCGTAGACATTGCCGACGATCAGCCCGTTGATCGTGTAGTCGAGCCAGGATGACAAGCGATGATCCCCGCGAAAAGAGAAGCACGGCCGGAGCGCCCGCTCCAGCCATCACGTCAGGTCGGTTTGCCATCCCAGAGTGCGAACTGGCCCTTGCGCACGACGAGCTCGGCGTTCATGGCGCCCTTGACGCGGCGGCTCTCGACGTCGAACGTCGCCTGGCCGTAGATGACGCTGGAGACATCCTTCACCTTGGCGAAGGCGTCGCGGATGGCCCGGCGGTCGGTGCCGCCGATCTTCACCACGGCAGCGGCCATGTTCATCGCGTCATAGGAATAAGCGTTGAAGGCGTCGGGCTCCTGTCCGTTGTACTTGACCTTGAAGCCCGCGATGAACTTCTTCACCTCGGGCCGCGGATCCTCGGGGAAATAACGCGTGCCGAGATGCACGTGCTCGACCGCTTCACCGCCGAGCTCCAGGAATTTCGGCGAGTACACCGAGCTTGCCGCGCAGATCGTCTGCTTCAGGCCGACCTGGCGGGCCTGGCGGGCGATCAGCGCGCCGTCGGAATAATAGGAGATCAGGATCAGCCCGTCCGGACTGGCGTCGCGCACACGCACCAGCGTCGAGCGGAAATCGCGCTCCTCCGCAATGTAGCCCTCGGTCACCGCGATCTCGGCACCGTACTCCTTCGCCGCCTTGACGAAATGGTCGCGGCTGGTGCGGCCCCAGTCGGTGTTGAGGTGCAGCACCGCGAGCTTCTTCAGGCCGAGGCGCCTGACGGCATAGGACGCCAGCAGCGGCTGCTCGTCGGCCTGGCTGACGGACGTGCTCCACATGAAGTCGCCGCCCTTGGTGAAATCGGGGTGCGAGTTGGTGAAGCCGAACTGCACGAGGCCGCCGCGCTGATAGATCGGCGAGGCCGCCATCGAGGCGGGACTGGAGAAATCGCCGAGTTCCATGACGATGCGGGGATCGGAGACGAATTTCTGGGCGATCGCCACCGACTGGCGCGGATCGCTCTGGCTGTCTTCGAACTGGTAGGCGAGCTTTCGCCCGTTGATGCCGCCGGCGGCGTGAATCTCGTCGAGCGCGAGATCAAAGCCCTGCTTCCACTGGGCGCCATATTGCGCGTTCGGCCCGGTCAAGGGACCGCTGACGCCGAGCAGGATCGGTTCGGCGGATTGCGCAAGGGCGGCGCGCGAAAACGCCGCCCCCGCCATCATGGCGGCGAGTGAGCCCCTGACCAGGGTACGGCGATCGATGTTGCTCATGCACGGCTCCATCCATTCAACGTTGGAAACAGTAGCAATTCTCGTGCCGGTGAGATTGCCTATTTCGAGGGCTCGCCGAGCGACAGCATCAGCCGGTTCGCCCAGTTGAAGAACGAGGCGCCGTTGATGACGTCGACGATCTCGGCATCGTCGAGGCCCGCACGGCGCAGCTCCTCGATATTGTCGGGACCGAACGCGATCGGCGTCGCGGCCAATGCCACGGACGCCTTGACCACGGCATTCCAGCGTTCGCCGAGATCGGCCTTGATACCTTCGTCGAGCAGGCGCTGCACGTCGTCGCGGCGCTTGGAATAGGTGCTCGCGAACCGCGCATGCACGGAGGCGCAGTAGATGCAGCCGTTGTAACGCGAGGTTGCAGCCGCCGCGAGCTCGCGCTCGGCGCGCGGCAGGCCATCGGCCACATTGTAGAAGATGTCCTTGTCGGTCCTGGTGCGGGCTTCCAGCACCTCGGGATCGCGCACCAGGAGCCGGAAATATTCCGACTTGGCGCGGGCGCGGTCGACCAGACCGGCGAAGTGCCGTTCGGTCAGCTCGGTCTCGGGCAGCGGATCGATCCACGAGACCCAGCCGAGCTCGTCCTGAGTGAAGACAACCGGCGGGTTGATAGGGTTTGCAGCGCTCATGATGGCCTCCTTACGCGCCGGCCGCGGTGCGCCCGAGCGAGGCTCCGAGCACGCGCAGGCCGGTGACGACGCGCACCTGGAACGACAGGAACGCGACGAGTTGGGAAAAGGTCACGATGCCGGTGGCCGACCAGCCGGCGGCCAGCAAAGCCTTCATGTCGGCGGACGACGCGTCACGTGGGCGAAACACCAGGAGATGCGCGTGCTCAAGCGCCGCGACCAGCTTCGCGCCGAGGACGGGCCTGCGCTCCGCGCTGACCCGATAGATCAGCCCGGCCTTGTCCTCGATCGACAACGGACCGGCCGGATAGGCGCCGTACGGCCCGGACGTCCTGCCGCGCGCGATCTCGCCCTTGATCGCTTCGAGCAGGGGCGCCCCATCCGCGCTCGTGGCAAGCTTCTCGCGATAGAAGGCGACGACGGGGGACTCGCCATGAAGCCCGGTCACGAAGGCCGCGACTGCCGCGCGCTCGGAAAGCGAGACCTCGCTCGAATCGACCGGATCGAACAGGGCGAGATAGCTCTTCTGCGCGTTCTCGCGCGCCTGCGGACGACGCGCGCGGATGGCGTCGAGAGCCGATCCCGGCTCGATCCCGGCAAGCGTGTCGATGATGTCCAGTGTACCCATCAGTCAGCCTCGTGCAGCGCGAACATGTTTCATTCCGGTTAGCCCGCCAGCGCCACTTCGGGCGCCGTCCGGGTCCAGCCCAGCGCCGGCGCGACCTTGTCGGCGACGAGCTCTATCGATCGCAGCACATAAGGATGCGGCGCATCGACCGAGTGCACCTGGAAGACGAGATCGGTCACCCGCTCGAGCGTGGCATCGCTGCGGAGCGAGGCGATCACCTCGTCGGCGGCGCCGACATGGGTGTCGAACGCGGTGATCATCTCCTCCAGCGTCCCGCCCGGCATGGCGTGGCCTCCCTTGAGGAACTGCGGCAGCGCGCGCCGCAACCCGATGTCTGCGAGGCGCATCGCCTCGCGATGGTCGTCGGCGACGAAGACGCTGCGCGAGGCCATGATGCGGGGCTCGCATCCCGGCGGCAGCGCTGCGAGATAGGCATCGATGATCGGGTTCTGGATCTCGGCGAGCGTGGCTTTCGGCACCTCCTTGGCCCGCGGCTGGGTGCGCGACAGCAACAGGCCATCACCGGCCTTGCCGGCCCGGGCGCCGCCCGCGACCGAGAATGTCGCCTGCCAGATGCGCTTGTCCAGTTGTGGCCGCAGCGGATAGAGCGTGTCGCCGCCGTCGAGTGGCTTGCCGACCAAGGCCGTGCGAACGATTTCGAGATTGCGCGCAAAGATCTCGTTGCGCTGCGCGCTGTCGAGGCCGAAAGCGACAAAGGCCGAGGGATTGCCGCCGGTGCCGACGCCGAGCTCGAAGCGGCCGTTGCAGAGCAGATCGAGCACCGCGGCGTTCTCCGCAACCCTGACCGCATTCTCAAGCGGCAGCGTGACGATGCCGGTGCCGAGGCGGATGCGCGAGGTCTGCGCGGCGACGTAGCCGAGGAACGTGAAGGGCGATGGCAGGCCACCCTCGCGCTCGTGGAAATGATGCTGCGCGATCCATGCGGAATCGAGCCCGGCCTTCTCGGCGTGCACGATCTGCTCGGCCGCGAAGCGATAGCGGTCCGCCGCCGGCGCGTCGTCGAGCAGCCGCGTGAAAAATCCAAGTCTCTTCGGCTTTGCCGACCGTGTCATGCCGATCATCGTTCGCTCACGAGCCTCCGGAGTCCAGTCTTCTGCCGTGACATCACTCAGCCTTGCCCCCGGTCTCCGTTTCCGCAAAGACGCGCCGTGCCACACGGACTGCGTCCAGCGTCGCCGGCCAGCCGCAATAGGGCCCGGTGTGGATCAGGATTTCCCGGATTTCCTCCCGCGTAAAGCCGTTGCGTATCGCTCCGCGCAGGTGGATCGCGAGCTCGTAGGGCCGGTTGAGCGCCGTCAACATCGCAAGATTCATCATCAGACGCGCCTTGATGTCGATGCCCGGACGCTTCCACACCGTGCCCCATCCGGCCTCGGTCATGACCTCCTGCATGGCCATCGCGAAATCGTCGTTCTGCGCTTCCGACCAGGCACGGTCGACATAGTCGTCGCCGAGCACCTTGCGTTTCAGCGCCATGCCCTCGTCAAAATGAGCCGATGTCATCTCGTCCATCTCCTTGCGACACTCTGCGTTGCGCAAACTCGCATCGTCGTCCCGGACTGCCTATGCATTGCCGACCGCCACATATGCGGAAGGCGCCACCCAGCGCTGCCCCGGGATCGAGCCGAGCAGCAATTGCGTATAGGAATGCTCGGGCCCGGCGAACACGGATGCCGTCGGCCCCTGCTCGACGATCCGCCCGTTCTGCATCACCGCGACGAAGTCGCAGATTTGCGCGGTGACGCGCAGATCATGGGTGATGAACACCAACGAAATGCCGAGCCGCTGACGCAGTTCGGCGAGCAGATCCAGCACCTGGGCTTGCACGATGACATCGAGCGCGGAGACAGGCTCGTCGGCGACAAGCACTTTTGGTTCGAGCGCCAGCGCACGTGCAAGGCCGATACGCTGGCGCTGGCCGCCTGAGAACTCATGCGGATAGCGCTCCAGCGCGGCCGGATCGAGACCGACCATGGTGAACAGCTCGGCCGCCCGCGCGTAAGCGGTGCCGCGTGAAACACCGAGCTCAAGCAGGCCCTGGGCCACCAGATCGCGCGCCCGACGCCGCGGATTGAGCGAGGCGAAGGGATCCTGGAAGACCATCTGCATGGCCTTCGAACGCTTACGCAATTCGCGCGGCTTGAGCGCGCCGTAATCGATGCCGTCCAGCCAGATCTTGCCGGCGTCGGGTTCGAGCAGGCGGACGATGCAGCGTGCCAGCGTCGACTTGCCCGATCCGCTTTCGCCGACAATGCCAATCGTGGCGCCGCGCGGCAATTCCAGACTCACCTCGTTGACGGCCAGCGTGTGCCGCTTGCCGAAGCCGAACAGGCCCGGCGAGGCGTAGGCCTTCGAGACCTTGTCGAGCACCAGCACCTTGTCCTGAGCCTGCGGACGCGGCGGCGGCGCGATCAGCTTCGGGACCGCGGCGATCAGCCGGCGGGTATAGGGATGCTTCGGCGCACCAAGCACCTGCTGCGCCGTGCCCTGCTCGACGATGCGACCCGACTGCATCACCGCGACCCGATCGGCGATGTCGGCGACGACGCCGAAATCGTGGGTGATGAAGAGCACGCCCGTGCCGGTCCTGGCCTGAAGCTCGCGGATCAGGGCGAGGATCTGCGCCTGCGTGGTGACGTCGAGCGCGGTGGTCGGCTCGTCGGCGATGAGCAGGCGCGGCTTGAGCGCCAGCGCCATCGCGATCATCGCGCGCTGACGCTGCCCGCCGGAGATCTGGTGGGGGTAGGACCGCATGACGCGCTCGGGATCGCGGATGTGAACGCTCTCGAGCAGCGCAAGGACGCGAGCGCCGATCTGCTCGCGGCCGAGATCGGTGTGAAGCTCAAACACTTCGGCGATCTGCCGTCCGATCCGCTTGATCGGATTGAGCGTCGTCATCGGGTCCTGGAAGATCATGCCGATGCGCGCGCCGCGGATCCGGCGCATTGCGTTTTCCGGCAGGGAGGCGAGATCCTGCCCTTCGAACAGGACGCGGCCGCGCGCAATGGAAGTCGAAGGCGGCAGCAGGCGCATCACGGCGCTTGCCGTCATCGACTTGCCGGAGCCGCTCTCGCCGACGACGCAGACGACCTCGCCGGGCTTCACGTTGAGCGACACGCACTCGGCGGCGAACGCGCGATCGGCCCCGGGCGGAAGGCTCACCGCGAGGTCGTCGAGCTGGAGCAGCGTCGCATCGCGCTCCGCACTGACTGGCAAGCCCATCGCACTCACGCCCCAAACCCCGCGAACGTCATTGGCCTTTGATGATCTCCAGCCGGCCCGGGTCCGATGATGTCCATAGCTTCCGCCCTGCACAAGGCGGCATCGTGCAAGGCTGCTACGTCGTTATTCGGCCCTTCGCAAGCCGGAGGCCGGAACACGCGCCGTGCGGCTGAGATCGGAAAATCCATTCCCTGCATGGCGCTGCGCATGGAAGCAATCAACCTCCGACACGGGCGCGCGGCGGCGGCGCTTGAATCGGCTCCGGGCGCGCCGGATCCGACGACACGTCTGGCACGGCAAGCATGGCTTCGAGCTGGCGTTGATAGGGCGCGCAAGACAGTTTGCGTTTCGCAAGCCAGGTATCCTCGAACAGCGTGCTGCGATACCGCTCGCCGGAATCGCACAGGATCGTAACGAGCGCGCCGCGCTCGCCGGCCGCGGCCATCTCCTGCATGATCAGCAGTGATGCCCAGAGGTTGGTGCCAGTCGATCCGCCGCAGGACCTTCCGATGAACCGGGACATCACGCGCGCCGCGGCGATGCTCGCCGCATCCGGCACCGCGATGGTGCGCTCGATCAGGTCCGCGACAAAGGATGCTTCGACCTGCGGACGGCCGATGCCCTCGATCACCGAACGGCCCCGCCACGTCCGCACGTTCCGGTCGGCCATATGTCGATGGTAGACCGATTCCACGGGATCCGCGAGGCAGAGCCGCGTGGTGAGACCGCGATAGCGGATGTAGCGGCCGATCGTCGCGGCCGTGCCGCCGGTGCCGGCGCCGCACACAACCCAGGCCGGAACACGGTGCTCTTCCTCGGACATCTGATGGAAGATCGACTGGGCGATGTTGTCGACCCGCCAGTCGACCGCGCGCTCGGCAAAGGTGAACTGGTCGAGATAGCAGCCGCCGGTCTCATCGGCGATGCGGATGGCAGCGGCGTAGATCTCGCCGGGCTCGTCAACGAGATGGACCTCTCCGCCGTTCCCGACGATCTCGGCCTGCTTCTCCGCCGTCGTCGTCCTCGGCATCACCGCCACGAAGCGCAGGCCGAGGAGGCGCGCGAAATAGGCTTCGGACACGGCCGTCGAGCCGCTGGAGGCCTCGACCACCGTCGAGTTCGGGCCGATGCGCCCGTTGCAGAGCGCATAGAGGAACAGCGAACGCGCGAGGCGATGCTTGAGGCTGCCGGTCAGATGCGTCGTCTCGTCCTTCAGATACAACGTCAGCCCGGGCATGCTGGGCAGCTCGACCTTGAGCAGATGCGTCTCGGCGCAGCGCGTTCGTTCCATCTCGATGCGGCGTATCGAGGCATTGACCCATTCACGACAAGGCGGCGTCATCGGCGAAACTCTTCCAGCGATGTCGCGAGCGTAGCGAAGCCGGGCCGCAGTTTGCTTGCTTCCTGCCGCCTTTGACAGCAGCGTGACGAATTTTTTTGCTCGCAAACGCGGATATCCAGCAATAGCATTGTCGTGGAATAGAGCTCGGCAACACGAAACTTCCACTCTCTTCGCTGCATTCGGAGACCGCATGCTCGACGAACTCGATCGCAAGATACTGGCGACGCTCCAGGTGGACAGCAGCCTGTCCGTGCAGGAGGTCGGAGACCGGGTCGGACTGAGCTCGACGCCATGTTGGCGCCGCATCCAGAAGCTGGAAAGTACGGGCTACATCCGCCGCCGCGTTGCTTTGCTCGACGCCGACAAGCTCAATCTCGGTGTCAGCGTCTTCATCGCGGTCAGGACCAACCAGCACAACGCCGAATGGGCGGCGCGCTTCAAGAAGACCGTGATCAGCTTTCCGGAAGTGGTCGACTTCTTCAGGCTCAGCGGCGACGTCGACTATCTGATCCGCGCAGTCGTGCCGGACATTGCCGCTTATGACGACCTCTATCAGCGGTTGATCGCGAAAATCGATCTGCACGATGTCTCGTCGATGTTCGCGATGGAACAGATCAAGTCCACGACCGAACTGCCGCTGATGTATGCCTCGACCGGCCGCGGCCGCGAGGGCTCGTCGCGGCACTCGGCGGCGATGTGAGTTCGCCGCTTCAGCGCGCGACGGCGGCTGGCTTGTAGCCTTCGTTCGGATCCGACACGTCGTAGGCGGCGAACTGTTCGTAGAAGACGTCCGCGTCGGCCTGGAACAGATCGCGCGAGATCGCCTGCACCAGCGCCGAGACGCCCCAGGGCATGCCGTTGATGCCGGTGCAGATCGGCCCCTCGCTCATGAGGCCGGCACCGTTGAGCAGATGCAGATTGCGCAAGACCCGGTCCGCCTCCGGGGTTCGTCCCACAGTCTGGATGCCCGGCGTCAGGTACGGATAGCTTGCGATGTGGGTGTCGACCCTGTCGGAGCCCGGCGTGAAGCGATCCCTCCAGAACAGCATGTCCGGAACGAGGGGCGCCAGATAGGGCACGTTGGCAAGGTCGACCTTGAAGCCGGTGCCGAGGATGGCGAAGTCGGCCTCGAAGGTACCGTTCGGCGTGGTGATCGCAAGTCCATCGCCGGCCGCCTGCATCGCGGTCCAGCCGTCCGAGAGCCTCAGGTCAAGATTGGCGTGGGCGCGGCAGCGCTCCAGCGTATCGGCAGGCGGCGGGGTCGGCAGCGCGAAATAGCGGCGCATGAACCGCAGCTTGCGCGCATCGTCGAGCATGCGGAAGTTGCGGAAGAAGCCGGCGAATTCAAGATAGCGCAGTGCGCTCACCTCCGGCAGGCGCGGCCGCCGCACCGAATGCCGGACTTCGCGCGCGCCGGCCTCCAGTGCAGTGGCGGTGTTGTCGAACGCCGAGGCGCCGGCGCCGAGCACGGCAACTCGCTTGCCCTTCAACGCCGCAAAATCGACCGGCTCGGAACTGTGCGCCCATAGATGCCGGGGCGCGCAGTGCGCGAAAGCCGGGATGTTGGGGCCGCCGGCACCATTGATGCCAGTAGCGACCACCACCTTGCGCGCCACCACGACGCGCGAGCCGCGCGGCGTCTCCAGCGTCACGCGCAAGGCCTCACCCGCATATTCGATCCGCTCGACGCTGGTGTTGTTCTCGACCGGCAACGCGAGATAGTCGCGAAGCCAGAGCAGATATTCCATCCACTCTTCCTTCGGGATGCGCACCAGTTCGTCCCACGCCCCGGCACCCTTGCGCGCTTCGTACCACGAACGGAATGCGGCCGCGGGCAAGCCGTTGTCCGGCCCGGTCAGTTCCTTGACGGTGCGCAGCGTCCGCATCCGCGCCCAGGTGACCCAGGGCCCCTCTTGGCCGGGATCGCAGCGGTCGACCAGCAGGACGTTGGTGATCTGCTCGCGCAGCAGCCCGAAAGCCGCCGCGATGCCCGCCTGCCCGGCGCCGACGACGAGAACGTCGACCATAGAGGTACCGTCCTCGGCCTGGTGCTTCAACGGCCAAGCGCGCGCCGGGTAGGAAAACAGCTTCATCTCGTGGCTGAGCCTGTCTTCCAGAGCCTTCAGGGAGCTGTTCATGTCGATGCCGTCTTTTCGGATGGAGTTTCGATCAACGGCGCCTGCGCCTTGGATCGAAGGTTTCATTGAGCGCCTCGCCGACGAGATTGATGGCGATGACAGTCACGAAGATCGCGATCCCCGGAAAGACCGAGAGATAAGGCGCACTGCGCAGCGCCGGCCGGCCGATGGCGACCATGCCGCCCCACGAGATCACGTTTGGATCGCCGAGCCCGAGAAATGACAGCCCCGCTTCCAGCAGCACGGCGGTGGCCACCATGATCGAGCTCGTGACGATCACCGGCGACAGGCAGTTCGGCAGGATCTCGGCGAAGATGATCTTAGCCGGCGGCACGCCGACGAGGCGGCAGGACAACACGAATTCGCGGTTGCGCAGCGACATGAACTCGGCACGCACCAGACGCGCGATTGGCGGCCATGACACTACCGCAATGGCGCCGATGATGGCGCCGATCGAGGGCTTGAGGATCACCACGAGCGCGATCACGAAGATGAAGTTCGGCGGGGTCTGGAAAATCTCGGTGATGCGCATCAGGAAATCGTCGACCCAGCCCTGCACATAGCCGGCGATGGCGCCGATCAGGATACCCACCGCGATCGCGGCGGCGGTCGCGGCGACCGCGACGATCAAGGACACGCGCGCGCCGTAGAGCAGGCCGGCGACCACGTCGCGCCCGAGCGTGTCGGTGCCCAGAGGCGTCGCCGTGCTCTGGAACGGCGGCGTATAGGGCGTGCCGACCGCGGGCCATGGTCCCTCGGGGAACAGTAGCGGCGCGAACAGCGCCGCTGCCAGAATCGCGAGCAGGATGGCGCAACCGACCAAGACCTGCGGCCGCCCCCACGGCGTCTGCCGGAATGCACGCAAGGTCATGCGGACACCTCGATGCGGGGATCGATCCAGGCCGAAAAGAGATCGGTGACGAGATTGGTGATCACCACCAGCAGCGACGAACAGAACAGGATGCCGAGCAGGAGGTTGACGTCGCGGGCGAAGATCGCATCGAACGTCAGCCGGCCGAGGCCGGGCCAGCCGAACACGGTCTCGACCACGACGGAGCCGCCAAGGATGCCGCCGGCGTTGACACCGAGCATGGTGATCATCGGCAGCAACGCGTTGCCGACGACATGGTTCGTGTAGGCCTGCCGCCGGCTCATGCCCTTGGCGTAGGCAGTACGAACGAAATCGAGCGAAGCTACGTTCAGCACGGAGGCGCGCATCAGGCGGATGAACACGGCCATGTAGAATACCGTGAGCGTCAGCACCGGCATCACGGCGTGGCGGGCGACGTCGAGGACGCCGGCGAGGCCGGAAACCGGCACGCCGATCGTGCGCATACCACTCGACGGCAGCCAGCCGAGCTTGACCGTAAACAGTAGAATGAGAAGCAGACCAAGCCAGAACAGCGGCGTGGCGTAGCCGATCAGCGCCAGGAGCGAGATGACGACGTCGGACAGCGAGTTGTGCCGGACAGCCGCGAGCGTGCCGAGGCCAATCCCGAGCAGAAACGCAGTCCCAAGCGAGGCAATCATCAGGATCGCGGTTGCCGCCAGCTTGTCGGCAATCAGGGTGGCGACCGGCATGTTGTCCTTGAAGGAGTAGCCGAGATCGAGACGCAGCAGGTTGAGGGCGTAGCGCTGGAACTGCACCCACAGCGGCTGGTCGAGACCGAACCGCTCGCGCAGCAGCGCGACGTAGCCGGCATCGCCGCCGCCGCCCTGCCCGGCCATCACCTCGGCGAGATCGCCTGGCGCGAGGTGAACCACCGCGAAATTCACGCAGACGATGCCCACGACGATGATGCAGGCCTGTGCGAGCCGACGGAGCAAAAATATGGCGTAGCGGGACAATGGCGTCTTGCGTCCTTGCTAGCGGGCGAGATAGGCCTCGGCGAAACTGCCGTGAGCGCCGAGCGGATCGACCTCGATATTCATGACCGTCTTGCTCTTGATCGTGATGTAACGCGCGTCGGCGATCGGAAACAACGGAAGGTCCGTCATGACGATCTTCTGGAAATCGCGGAACAGACCGGCGCGCTTGGTCGGATCGACCTCGGTCTGGGCGTCTTCCAGCGCCTTGTCGGCCTCCGCGCTGTTGTAGCCGCTGCCGTTGGAGAAGGCGACGCCGGGCACGATGTTCTTGGACCAGTAGAAGCGTTGGATCCCCACGGTCGGGTCGGTCAGCCCGAATGCGCCTGTCGAGGTGGTGTCGAAATCATAGTCCTTGTAGACGCGGCGGTAATAGGTCGGGAAGTCCTGGTTCCTGATGTCGACGGCGATGCCGAGCTGCGCCATCTGCTGCTTGAAATAGTCGCCCGTGCGCGAGAAGTGGTCACCAGCCGGCAGAGGATCATGGGTGATCTTGAAGCGCAGCCCGTCGCCCTGACGCTTCATGCCGGCCTCGTCGAGCAGCGCATTGGCCTTGGCGATGCTGAACTCATACTGAGGGACATCGGCCGTATAGAACTTTGCGTTCTCGTAGGAGATCGGCCCCGTGGCCGCCTTGGCGAAGTCGAAATAGATGCTCTTGCGAACGAAGTTGCGATCGATCGCGTGGTACATCGCCCGGCGCACGCGAACGTCCTGGAAATAGGGACGCCGCAAATTGAGCTCCATGAAGGCCTGGAACGCCAGCGCCTCGCTGCCTTGCACCGGGATTTCGAGCGTCGGCAGGCCCGCAAGCCGGTGCGCATCGGCCAGCGGCACCGGGATTGCGCCGGCAACGTCGAGCTCGCCCGCCTCCAGCGCGACCGCACGAGACGCCGCGTCCGGTATGATCACCATCACCACACCGTCGAGATAAGGCTTCGGCGCATCCCAATAGTCCGGATTTCGCTCGAAGATGATGTACTGACCGCGCTGCCACTCCTTGAACTTGAAGGGACCGGTGCCGATCGGCTTCAAATTCGCGGGATTGGTGAGGATATCCGTGCCCTCGTAGAGATGCCGCGGCAGGATCTGGGATTCCACGGAGGCGAGAGAGTTCATGACATAGGGAGAGGGGCGCTCGAACTTGAAGATCGCCGTCAGCGCGTCAGGCACCTCGACGTCGGCCAGATAGCGGTAGGTCGAGCGTCCGCGCGGATGCAGCTCCTTCCAGACTTTCAGCGCCGAGAACTGGACGTCGGACGCCGTGAACGGCTTGCCATCGTGCCACTTCACGCCGGGCCTGAGCTTGAACGTGATCGACTTGCCGTCGGCGGAGATATCCCAGGACAGTGCGAGCTGCGGTTTCGGATTGAGGTCGAAATCGTAGCGCGCGAGCCCGTCGAACAGCTTGCCGGAGATTTCGTAGATCTGTCCGGTCGAGTTGAAGGCGCCGGTCAGCATCACCGGCTCGGCGATCCACATCCTGAGCAGGCCGCCTTTCTTCGGGGTGGCGGCGTACGCGCGAGATACGACGGCGGGCATCGCGACGCCCGCAAGTCCGGCCGCAGCAAAACCGGCAACCACATTCCGTCTGGTGAACGACATCAGCAAAACCTTCTCGCGTTGAATTTCGTCATTCGGAGTAGACAAATCCGCCTGATGCCTGACGGGTCGGATAGGCATCGATGCGGCTGATGTTGACATGTGGCGGGGCCGACAAGGCGAACATGATCATGTCGGCCATGTCCGCCGGCTGCAGCGGCTCCTTACCGTCGAGAAACTTTTCCTTGGCGAGTTTGGCGTCGCCGCTCGACACCGCGAAGGCCTCCGTCGCCACCCGGCCCGGCACGATCTCGGTCCAGCGAATGCGCGACCCGTTGGTGTCGAGCCGCATCACGTCGAGGAATTGCGACACCGCCGCCTTGGTCGCGGAGTACATCGCCGAGCCGAGCATCGGATAATGGCCCGCCATCGAGCTGACGATGACGACGTGCCCTTTGTTGCGGCTCATCATGCCCGGCAGAACGCCGCGCGTCAGGTGCGCCACGGCACGGAAATTCAGGTCGATCAGCTGGTCGATCTTCTCGAAGGGGTAATCGTAAAGCCGGGCATTGTGCGAGGCGCCGGCATTGTTGACGAGGATATCGACATCGAGGTCACCGATCGCCTTGCGGCAGGATTCGGCGTCGGTGATATCGAGCGCATGCGCGATGCAGCCCGTGCGTTCGCTCAGTTCCTTCAGCCGCTCGATGCGCCGGGCGATGGCGTGCACCTCAAGTCCGGCGGCGGCGAGCCTTTCGACTGTCGCGGCCCCGATGCCGCTCGATGCTCCCGTCACCACAGCCGTTCGATACGATCCCTGACCCGGCACAAATCTCTCCCAAATGGCCTGTTCCGGAATGAAATGATCGCATCATGGCATTGGAATTTTTTTGCCTTTTTGACCGGAGAGCGAATGAACTGACCGAAGTTTCATCTCAGTGGGACGGATTTCGCGCCGTTTGCCCCCTACCAGCTCGGCAGCACGGCGCCCTTGAACTTGGTCAGCACGAACTCCTTGACCTCCGGGGTGTGATAGCTGTCCACGAGGATCTTGACCCAGGGCTTGTCCTTGTCGGCGGTGCGGACGGCGATCAGGTTGACGTAGGGGCCCTTCGGATCCTCGCGCAGGATCGGATCCTTGACCGGATCGAGGCCGGCCTGGGTTGCGTAATTGGTGTTGATCGCGGCGGCGTCGACGTCGTCGAGCGCGCGCGGCGCCTGCGCCGCGTCCACCTCGATGAACTTCAGCTTCCTGGGATTCTCGGTGATGTCGAGCACCGTCGGCTTGAAGCCGACACCGTCCTTCAGCTTGATCACGCCCTTGTCGCGCAGCAGCAGCAGCACGCGGCCGCCATTGGTCGGGTCGTTCGGGATCGAGACCTTGCCGCCCTCGGGGAGGTCGGCGAAGGCCTTATGCTTCTTCGAATAGACGCCGATCGGGAAATTCACGGTCAGGCCGACGGCCTCGATCTTGTAGCCGCGGTCGGCTTTCTGATTGTCCAGGTAAGGCTGATTCTGAAACGAATTGGCCTGGATGTCGCCGGAATCGAGCGCCGCGTTTGGCACCACATAGTCGGAGAACTCGAGGATCTGAATATCGAGTCCCCGCTTGGCGGCGATCGGCTTCACGGCCTCGAGGATCTGCGCATGCGGCCCCGGCGTCACGCCGATCTTGATGGTCTCGGCCCCGGCTGCGGAGGACCATGCGGCGAGCACGGCCGAGAGGATCAGAGGCAGGCGAAACGACATTTTGGTCTCCGTAGGTCTGCGACAAACATGGAACCGTATTCGCTTCTCCGCCGCGCGAAATCAATGAAATGGAAAACCATATTGGCAGGCCCCCGGCGGGCGCGCGTTCTCCATTCGACATCAAACTGAAAAGAAATCATGCCGAGCGTCTTTGATCTGTGGCGATTTCCCGGCTGCGGCAATGATTCTTTCGCCAGCGCAACACTCCGAAACTTGATGAATCTGCGCCTGCCGGGTTAGCGTTCCGGTGCGGCCTTAGAACTTCCCCAAGTTCACCTAGATCGCACCGGATCGCCGCCTGGGTCTCCCAGGCAGGCGATCCGGGTCCGCGCCTCGACCGGGGGCGCTCTCCACATCGTCATTTCGTCGCATCCCCGCCTTGCCGGCATTGCCGCCCCGGCCATCATGAAACATGATGGGTTGCCGGAAACGGTTTGTGCAGGTGGAGGTCGTCCGATGAACGAGAATGAGATCCGCGGTTTGATCGCCGAGGTGAAGCAAGGCAGGCTGTCGCGACGCTCGTTCATCCAGAAGGTCGCCGCGATCGGGATCGTAGCGCCGGTCGCAAGCCAGATCCTGGTGTGGCACGACGTGGCGATGGCAGACGCCACGCTTGCCTACAAGCCGACCAAGGCCGGCGGCGGCGGCACGCTCAAGATCCTGCTCTGGCAGGCGCCCACCCTGCTCAATCCGCATTTCGCGATCGGCACCAAGGACCAGATCGCCACGCGCATCTTCTTCGAGCCGCTCGCCGGCTGGGACAAGGACGGCAATCTCATTCCCTGCCTGGCCGCCGAAGTGCCGACCAAGGCGAACGGCGGCCTTGCCGCGGACGGCATGAGCGTGATCTGGAAGCTGAAGCGGGGCGTCAACTGGCACGACGGCAAGCCCTTCACCGCCGACGACGTCGTCTTCACCTGGCAGTACGCCGCGGACCTCGCGACCGCGGCTTACACCACGGGCTCCTACAAGGACATCAAGGTCGAGAAGATCGACGACTACGCCGTCAAGGTGCTTTTCAAGGCGCCGACGCCGTTCTGGGCCGACCCGTTCGTCGGCGGCTCGGTCGGCCAGATCCTGCCAAAGCATCATTTCGGCGACTATGTCGGTGCCAAGTCGCGCGAGGCTCCGGGCAATCTCAAGCCGGTCGGCACCGGTCCGTACAAATTCGTCGAGTTCAAGCCGGGCGACATGATCCGCGCCGAGCGCAATCCCGACTATCACGTCAAGAACCAGCCGCATTTCGATACGCTCGAGGTCAAGGGCGGCGGCGACGCGGTGTCTGCGGCGCGCGCGGTGCTGCAAACCGGCGAATACGACTTTGCCTGGAACATGCAGGTGGAGGAGGAGGTCCTCAAGCGCATGGAGGCGGGCGGCAAAGGCAAGCTCGACATCACGCCTTCCGGCAATGTCGAGTTCATCATCCTCAACACGACGGACCCCTGGACCGAGGTCGACGGCGAGCGTTCGAGCGTCAAGACCAAGCACCCGACGCTGTCCGATCCCGCCGTTCGTCGGGCGATCAATCTCCTGATCGACCGCGATTCGATTCAGAAATTCATCTACGGGCGCGGCGCCCTCGCAACCGCGAGCTTCGTCAACGCACCCAGGCAGTTCAAGTCGCCGAAGCTGAAATACGAGTTCGACATCGACAAGGCCAACAAGATCCTCGACGAGGCCGGCTGGACCAGGGGCGCGGACGGCATCCGCGAGAAGGACGGCAAGAAGCTCAAATACGTGTTCCAGACCTCGACCAACGCCCCGCGCCAGAAGACGCAGGCCATCATCAAACAGGCCTGCCAGAAGGCCGGCATCGAGATCGAGATCAAGGCGGTCACCGCCTCGGTGTTCTTCTCCTCCGACGTCGGCAACCCCGACACCTACTCGAAATTCTATGCCGACATGGAGATGTACAACACGACGCAGCCGCAGCCCGATCCGGAGCGCCTGCTGAACCAGTGCGTCTCCTGGGAGATCGCCACCAAGGACAACAAATGGCTCGGCCGCAACAACTCGCGCTATTCCGATCCCGAAGCCGACAAGGCCTACAAGGCCGCGCAGAGCGAGCTCGACCCGGTCAAGCGCGCCGCGCTGCTGATGAAGGTCGACGAGATCTTCTGCGGGGCCAATGTGTTCCTGCCGCTGCTTTCCCGCCACATCGTCAACGCGAGCGTCAACAGCCTCATGACCGACATCTCGGGCTGGGACACCATCACGTGGAACCTGGCGGCGTGGTATCGGAGCTGAGGGGGAGTTCGTCGAAATCTCTCGGGTCCCGGACAAGCTCCAGCGCAGATAGCGCATCGAGAACGCGCGTGAATGCGCTTGTCGCGATGCAGCGCCGGGATCCGGAAGGCGACATGGGCCGAATCCCTTCCATTGTGTGCTCCAGATCACAGCAAAAGCACGCGCCTTCCCCTACAAAGACCAGGCATGGCCGCAAACAAGGTAACGGCGGTACGCACGAGCTGCGGAGACGATCGACAGCTACGGACTTTCGAAAGCCGCCAGGGCGAGGAACCCGGCGGCTTTTTCCAGGACAAAGTCTACGCGCAAGACTGACCGATTCGCTTTGGCTTACCCCAACTTCGGAAGTACCACCTCATTTTCGCCGTGCTCGCGACGGTCAGTACGAAGCCGTACTGAACTCCGAGTTCAGATCCCATCCCAAGGGATGGTTTCGCATCGGATGAACCGCCACCCCGGTCTGATCGCAGACGCGGCAAGTCTCTTCCGCGCAACGCCGTTCGACAACACGTCAGTCGACCGATTCTGGGGGCAAGCGTGGACGCGATGCCGATGCGGCGAGCGGGTTGCCTGAGGCCCGTCCGCTCCGAACACGGACGGACAGCTGCCAGGAAGCTACGTGGATCCCGGTCCGAGCGCCTTCTGCATCAGGACCGTATCGACCCGACGACCCAGCTTGAAGCCGACGGCGGACGAAGTCCCGACCGGCTGGAAATTCAGCTTCCTGTGGCGGGCGATCGAGCCGACATTTTCGCTATTGCCGATGACGGCGATCATCTGCTGCCACGGGCTGGCCTCGTAGCGCAGTGAGCGCCGTCCCGGCGCCACGCGCATGCAAGGTCATGGGCGACGGAGCCGATGCACGATCCGGCTGCTAGCTGTAGAAGATGCCTCCGTCCACGTTGAGGGCCTGGCCGGTCACGAACGCGGAATCATCTGACGCAAAGAACGCTACCGGACCGACGACGTCCTCCGGTTGTCCGAGCCGGTGCAGGTCGGTGACCTTCTCGAAATAGGCAACTCGTTCGGGATCACGGAGATTGTTGAGCCCCATCTCCGTCACGATGATGCCTGGACATACGGCATTCACGGTGATGCCGTGGCCTCCGAACTCCATGGACGAGACGCGCGTGAAGCCGACCACCGCCGACTTCGACGCAGCGTAGTGGGACTGTCCAGGACCGCCCGTTCGTGCGGCGAGCGAGGCGATGTTGACGATCCGTCCGTATTTGCGCTCTTTCATATGCGCCACCACGGCCTGGGTCATCTGGAACACACCGCGCGTGTTGACGGCGAACGTCTGGTCCCACGTGTCGGTCGTCAGCTCGTCGATGGTCGCCAGCCTGAGAATCCCCGCATTGTTGACGAGGACATCGATGTGCCCAAGTCCCCGGACGGCTTCAGCCACGGTCCGCCTGCAATCGCCGGCATCGCTCACATCGCCCAGCACCGGGATGCATCGGCCGCCAAGTTCCCTGACCTCTGCAACGGTCTCGAGAAGGACCTTCTCCTGAGCAGCGATGTCGGTCAGCGCGAGATCGTAGCCGCGCCTTGCAAGGCCGATGGCTATCGCGCGGCCAATTCCGCGGCTTGCTCCCGTCACGATCGCATGTCGGGCCATGTTGCGTTCTCCCCTGTTGTTCGGATGAATACTTCTTAACGGTGTGAATGGATCAGGCGCGAGCAGGCTTGCGGACCGGGAGCGTGTTCATGGCCTTCACGGTCTCGTCGAACGACACGAGATTGGCGCCCGAACCCAGCCCCGTCGCGACGATCGCGGCCGTCGCGGTCGCGAGCCTGGCACACTCGAGCAGGTCCCAGTCGCGAACCAGACCGGCGATAAAGCCGCCCGTGTAGGAATCGCCGCATCCCGAGGTATCGCGGACCGCGACCTCGAACGCCGGCACGGTGAACTGACGTCCGTCGCGCGTCATCACGAACGAACCAGCAGCACCGAGAGAAATGGCGCAGGCCCCCGCGCCCTTGTCGATGAAGAACCGCGCACACGCGGCGGGATCGTCGGTTCCGACCATGGCACTGGTCTCATCGATGCTCGGCATGAAGAAGTCGACATAGGGCAGCAGCGGCTCGACCAGCGCCAGCGTTTCACGCCGCGCCTGGATGAGATCGAGCGTCGTCGTGCAACCGGCCGCCTTCGCGTCGCGCAGCAGTGCGACGGATGGCGCGCCGTCCATCGCCAGCAGGGAGCCGACTCCCCCGAGATGCAGAATCTTGCTCCGGCAAGCGGCCTTTTGCGTCTCGGGTGCGATAAGCCAGCGGGCCGAGGCACCCCTTGCGTGCATGACCGGACGCGAGCCGTCGGGCCGGATCGGCAGGATCGTGGCCGAGGTCGGACTGTCGGCCATCCGCTCCATGAGAGAGATGTCGATACCTTCGCGCTCCAGCGTGTTCAGCATCCAGTCGGCCTTCTCGTCGGAGCCGACGGCGCCAACCGCGAGCGCCTCCAGACCAAGACGCGCACAAGGGACGACCGTTCCGCCGGCAGTGCCTGCGACCGCGAGCCGAATTTCCTCGATCAGCAGACGACCGCCACCTGGCGGAATCTCGGTCACTGGCACGCCCAGAATATCCAGAATGTAGGTGCCGCAGACGCTGACGTCGTGAGAGTAAGCCATGAGTTTCTCGCAGAGATTTTTGGTTTGATCTGATCTAGCCGGACTGCGCGGGAGCCTTGGATGCGCCGTCGCTATCGCGCAGGCCGTACTGCCCCCATCGCTTCAGAATGCTGTCGATTTCCTCGTCCGGCAGCAGCGGAGGAGAGCCAAGCTGAAGACAGCCGTGATACTGCTTGGCGAGCACCTCGACCTCCACCGCGAGCCACATGGCCTTGCGCAAATTGGGACCGACGGCGATCAGCCCGTGATGTGCGAGCAGGCAGGCGCGGCGATAGCGAAGCGCGTTCAGGGCGGCCTGCGAAAGCTCCGCCGTGCCGTATTGAGCATAGGGCGCGCAGGGAATGTCGTTTCCGCCGGCAGCCGCGATCATGTAGTGAATCGCGGGGATCGAGCGATTCATGATCGCGATGATCGTGCAGAAGATCGGATGGGCGTGAACCACGGCGCCAACCTCCGGCTTCGACTTCAGGATGTCGAGGTGAAAGCGCCATTCCGTCGACGGAACGTTGCCGGCCGACGCGGTCCACGAGCCGTCCCACTTCATGGCCACGATGTCCTCGGGCCTCATGCGGTCGTATGGAAGACCGGACGGCGTGAGCAGGATGCCGTCGTCGGTTCGAACGCTGATGTTTCCGGACGTACCCTGGTTGATGCCTTGCGCCGCCATCTCGCGGCACGCGTCGATGATGGATTGACGACGTTCGAGCTCCGTATCGCAGTCGCTCATGCCCTGTTTCCAATTCGCGTTCATGCACCTACTCCGAGCTGGACCTGGCGGTCGACCAACAGCCAGGTGGCTCGCGCGGTCGCCAGCACCTCCTGCTCCGCATCGAGCAGGGCGCTTTCGGCAAAGAGCTTGCGACCTTCCCGCCCGGTCGGCCACGCCACCACCACGCATCGATCTCCGGGACGCGGTAAGCGATCGATCCGCGCGGCCATGCGCCCGAGCAGGGCCGTCTCGTCACCGTTCAGTCCGAAGTGACGGGCGGCCACGCTGCAATAGCCGGTCGGGCAATCGAGAGCGGCCCAGATGAATTCGGGCGCGACATGACCGTCCTCGCCGGACAGACTGCCATGGGGCACCCAGGACGCCGCGAACACGACGGGCTTGCCCGGGACTGCCTCCGCCTGCAGCGGACCTGCGAAGATCCGGAGACCGTCGCCATGGCCACGTGCGGGGCCGCAGACGAAGCATCCCGGAAGGTTGTGGGTCTGCTCGTCGTAGGGTGTTCTGCCGACTGCCTCTTCGGCCGCCGCATAGCTCACCCGGGGAATGTCCGACACATCGATGCCTGCTGCACGCGCCGTCGCGAGCAGCCCGCCGTTTTCGCGCAACTCGATCGCGCCGTCGGCCTTCGTCAGCACGTCGAGCGGCCGCTCCAGCGGCGGCGGGGCGCGCAACGTCACCTCGGCGTCTCCGGCAAGGTGCCTTGCGAGACATCCGCAAACGTAGCCTCCGTTGCCGGAATTTGGCGGGCCCCGGAAGCGTCTGTCGATGACCAACGATACCATTGCAGTTTTCGTCCGCGGTGTTCAGCGTCCCATCGCGAAGAACTCGTCGTTCGGACGCATGCTGGTGACGTTGGCGAGGCGGTTCGACATGCCGAAGAAGGCAGCGATGGCGGCAATGTCCCAGGCGTCCTCCTCGGTGAATCCGTGTCCCTTGAGATCGACGATGTCGGAGTCGTCCACCTCATAGGCGCGCGCCGAAACCTTCATCGCGAAATCGAGCATCGCCCTCTGTCGGGCAGTGATATCGGCCTTGCGGTAATTGACGGCGACCTGGTCCGCGATCAGCGGATTCTTCGCGCGGACGCGCAGGATGGCGCCGTGCGCGACGACGCAATACTGACATTGATTGGCGGCGCTGGTCGCGACGACGATCATCTCGCGCTCGGCCTTGGTGATCGGCCCGGGCTTGTCCATCAGAGCGTCGTGATAGGCGAAGAACGCCCGGAACTCGTCAGGACGATGCGCCAGTGTCAGGAAGACGTTGGGGACGAAGCCGGACTTCTCCTGAACCGCCTCGATCCGCGAGCGGATATCCTGCGGCAGGGTTGCGATATCGGGGACGGGAAAGCGGCTGATGGCGGGCGCAGACATGTTCCAAGCTCCTGTTAGACTGCCGCGAGCGCGACGAGCGTTTCCTGATAGGCCTCGAACGCATCGCGCCGATCGGCGGCGTGCGGCTCGACTCGCACGAGGCAGGTATGGGCCGAGCAGCCCTGGCCGAATTGAGACGTGCCGATATCGAGCGTGAGCACGTTCGGATTGCCCGCGACCTCAAGGCCGCTATTGCCGGTCGGTGTAAACCAGGCACCGGTCGGAAGCACGAGCACACCTTGACGGACCTTGTCGGTAACCTCTGCCGTCGCAAGGCACTCCCCGCGGCCGTTCCAGATGCGGATCGTCTGGCCGTCGGCAATGCCGAGAGCAGCCGCGTCGTCAGGATGAAGGCGAGCCTGTTCACGGCCATTGCGTTTCATGCTCCGGCTCGATGCGCCGGTTTCGAGCTGACTGTGAAGACGGCCAGCCGGCTGGTGCGAGATGAGGTGCATCTGGTCGGCGTCGGCGGCGTTGCCGAGCCATTCAGCCGGCTCGATCCACGCGGGATGCGAGCGGCAGTCGGCATAGTCCAGCCTGGCCAGTGTCTCGCTGCCGAGCACGATCTTTCCGCTTTCGGTCTTGAGCGCGTGCGCCTCCGGCTCGTTGCGGAAGTCCGCCAAGAAGGTGTGTTCTGCCTTGACCGGGCAGCGGGCATAGCCGGCTTCCCAGAACGCATCGAAATCCGGCATCGCGAAGCCGAAGCGCTGCGAGGCATCGCTGCGGCAGGCTTCGTAGAGATGGCGGACCCAGCCCATTTCGTCCCGGCCCTCGTTGAACCGATCGGCCACCCCGAGCTTGCCTGCGATCGCGTTGAAGATCGCGAAGTCGGAGCGGGATTCGCCCAGCGGCTCGATGGCCTTCTTCATTGCCAGGATGAAATCGGAGCGCCTGTTGCCGGCAAGATCATTGCGCTCGATCGACGTGGTTGCCGGCAGCACGATATCGGCGCGCTGGGCTGTCGCCGTGAACATCGGGTCCTGCACGATGATCGTTTCGGGCCCCGTCCAGGCTTCCGACAGGCGATTGAGGTCCTGGTGATGATGGTAGGGATTGCCGCCCGCCCAATAGACCAGCCGCGTATCCGGATAGGTGCGGACCTTGCCTTCATAGCTAAACGACCCGCCGGGATTGAGCAGCATGTCGCTGATGCGCGCCACCGGAATGAAGCTGTCGATGGGCCTCGTCAGCTGTGAAATGGCAGGAGAGCGGCCCAGATTGAGCGGTGCGCCCACGCCCCCCAGCGAGGCGTAGCCGTAGCCGACGCCGCCGCCCGGCAATCCGATCTGACCGACCACCGATGCAAGTCCGAGCGCCGCCCAGAACGGCTGTTCGCCGTGATGGGCGCGCTGCAGGCTCCAGCTCACCGTCAGCATGCTCCGCGTGTCGACAAGGCGCCTCGCCAGCGTCGCGATCCTGTCTGCATCGAGGCCGCAGATGTTCGCAGCCCAGACGGCGTCCTTGCGTCCGCCATCCGTCTTGCCTTCGAGATAGCCGAGCAGGCGATCCGCGCCGCTGGTGCAGCGCGCGAGGAAATCCCTGTCTTGCCGGCCCGCTTTCACGATCTCGCCGGCAAGCCCGAGCATCAGCGCAGCGTCCGTGTTCGGCCGGATCGGCCACCATTCGGCATCGACCCAGTCCGGCAGATCGTCCTTCAGCGGCGAGACGTGGATGACCTTGACGCCGCGCTCGACGATTTTCCTGAGATAGGTCTCAAGGCGATGGCTGCCAATTCCTCCGGCCTCGTTTTGCGCGGTTCGCGGCGAGAGAGCACCGAACACCACCAGCGTCTCGGTGTGCTGCGCGATCGTGTCGAGCGTATTGGCGCGGCCACCGCATGCGTCGTCGCTGCCCAGCGTGTGGCGCAGGATCACGGGGCCTGCCGCGATCGAATAAGTGTCGACGTGCCTGGTGAAGCCGCCAACCAGATTGAGCATGCGCTTCAGAAGCGAAGACGCATGATGCAGGCGGCCGGAATTGGTCCAGCCGTAGGAGCCCGCGAAGATCGACGCGTTGCCGAACGTCCCGGCCACGCGGCGCACTTCGTCCGCAACCAGCGTCGTCGCCTCGTCCCAGCTGACCGCGACGAACTTCTCGCGGCCACGTCCGCGGCGATCGCTCTTCTCGCGCTTGTCGAGCCAGCCCGAGCGGACCATCGGTCGCAGCACGCGCCGCTCGGGATTGGCCCATTCGGCAATGGAATGGATGATCGGGGACGGCGCCGGATCGTGCTCGAACGGCTCGACGCCGACGATGCGATCGTCCTCGACGAGGATCGTGTACGCACCCCAATGGCTGCAATGCGGGACCCGCTTGATCCTGCTCATGCGTCGACCGCCACAAGCTCGCGCCGCATCTGCGCGGCGAATTCCGGATACGTCTCGGCGAGTTCATCGAACACGCGGCCGCGGAGCAGGTCCAGCGTCGATCGGTCTGGCAGCGCGGTCTGCCGCGGCTCGGCGTCATGCGCAAACTGAAAACCGGTCGCCTGCTTGATCTCGGCCAGATCGTGCCCGGGGTGAACGCTCTCGAGTTCGAATCCCGGCCGCGTCTTGTCGAACCGAAAGAGACCCTTGCCGGTCAAGAGAGCGACGGGGCCGCCGCTCCGAAACACTCCCTCGGGACTGACGCCGGGGGCACTGATGAAGTCCACCTTCTCGACGAAAACGCGCGGCGTATGCTCCTCGCGGAACAGGATGACCCGCGGCACGACGAAATAGAGATAGGCCGACCCGAACGAGCCGGGCCAGCGCACGTTGGAGCTTGGGTAACCACCGGTGCCGACGAGGTTCACATTGCCGAAGCCGTCGATCTGGCCTCCGCCGAGGAAGAACGCGTCGATCCGGCCCTGACCGGCACAATCGAACAGCTCCGCCGAGCCGTTGGTGAAGAAATTATGCTCGACAGAACCGAGAATGGAGATGCGTGGGCCGACGGTGCCGCCCGCTTCCTTCATTGCACGCAGCAGCATCGCGCCGGCGGCGGGAATCGGAGAGGAGGCGCCTACGGCGACGTGCCTGACCCCGTCGAGCAACCGCGCGATCGTGCAAATCAGCACTTCGCGAGGGAGAACGTCGGCCATCACGCGGGCTCCATCTGCGCCTGCGCCATATAGGCAGAGAAGCCGTCGGCCGTTCGCGCGGCCTTCGCGTAGCGTGCGATCTCTGCGCTATCGGCCGGATATTCGCCCCACAGACCGTAGGGCCACGCCCCCTTCGGAGCGCGCGCGACTTCCGTGACGTAGAGCGCCGGCAGCACGCCGGCAGCGCTCATCTCGTCGGCGAGCAGGTTTTCCTCGACGATTCGCTCCACCGTGACCAGAACGGTGCGCGAAGCGTAGGCCATGGCGGCAAGTTCGCGTCGCCGTCCGATCCAGACATTGCCGAAGCGATCAGCCATCGGCACATGGAAGATCGTGACGTCGGGCTTGATGGCGGGAATCAGCACGATCGGATCGCCTCCATCCGCCAGCGGATTGTCGACGACGCGCCAATCGTCGCGATGGCGGAGCAGATCCGTTCCGATCAGCCCTCGCAGCGGCATGAAGGGACTGCCCTTCTGCGCCGCGATCAGGCCCGCATGGATCGCAGGACACGTCGCGTCCTTCAGTCGAACCGCGCCTTCCTTGACGGCGGCGTTGAAGCGGGGCGCTCCACCCGCTTCGCCGAGCGAGACGGCGCTGGTCTCCACCGTCCGGACCAGACCCGCGCCGATGAGCTGATCGACCTGCATTCCGCCGGTCGGCACGCAGACGAGATCGAGATTGCCCGCGCCATGCTCGATGATGGGCCGCGTCATGGCCATGGAGACGCCGGCGTAGTCGACCGGCAGCGCCACGCGCATGCCCGGCTCGATGTGCTTCGCCATTGCGCGAGGCTCGCTCAACACCATCATCCTCCCTGTGATATGTTCTATATTGTAGAACGCTATTCCAAGTTTATGTTAGGCGGATCGGGACGACCCTGTCAATCTGGCTTCACCGATGGAGCCTTTGTTTGCAGGGGATCCCGCCTCCGCATGGATCGCAGCGGCGCGCCATTGCGCCGCGATCGGGTGTCTCGACTTGACAAGACGGCGCGCTGCGCCAACAATAATTGGAATAGTGTTCTACAATATAGAACAATTTGGGAGGAGAGAATGGGTGAGCCCGCGGCTCTGCGCGCAATGCGCTCCGGCGATGCGAACGCTCGGACGTCGCCGACCGGCCGCCTCCGGGAACGCGACGCCATCGGATCGAGCATCGCCGTCCGCGACGCGGTGAAGAGATACGGCAGCTTCCACGCGGTCGACCGCATCAGCATCGACATCGAGCCGGGCGAATTCATCACGCTTCTTGGCCCTTCCGGCAGCGGAAAGACGACGCTGCTCAATCTCGTGGCCGGATTCCAGAGCCTCGACAGCGGCGAGATCCTCGTCGACGGCAAGCCTGTCCACAACGTGCCCACGCACAAGCGTGGCTTCGGCATGGTGTTCCAGAGCTACGCCCTTTTTCCAAACATGACGGTCAGCCAGAACGTCGCGTTTCCACTTCGCATGGCGGGCGTCGACCGGGCGACCGCGGAGCGTCGTGTCGCCGAAACGCTGGAGATCATGCGGCTGACGGAGCATGCGACGAAATCTCCTTCGCAAATGTCGGGCGGGCAGCAGCAGCGCGTCGCGATCGCGCGGGCCATCGTGAGGAGGCCCAAGGTCGTGCTGATGGACGAACCCCTCAGCGCCCTGGACCGGCGGTTGCGCGAGCAGATCCAGATCGAGATCCGCGACCTTCACCGGACCATCGGCAGCACAATCCTGTTCGTGACCCATGACCAGGGCGAAGCCCTGACCATGAGCGACCGCATCGCGGTGCTCAACGCCGGCAAGATCGTTCAGATCGGCCGCCCGGTGGACATCTATCGGCATCCGAGCGACCGCTTCGTCGCTTCGTTCGTCGGCGAGAGCAATCTGATCGAGGCCGAGATTCTGCAGAAGCGCGGATCGACGCTGACGATGAAAAGCCGCGCAGGATACGTGTTCAACGCCGAAAGCCGGGACACAATCGACGTCGGACGCGCAACGGTGCTCGTGCGTCCGGAACGAATCGCCGTGTCAAACGAACCGACTGCGAATTCCGCGCCCGTCAGCGTCACGTCTTCGATCTTCCTCGGCGAGATCCTGCGGATCGAGGCCCAGATGGAGGGCGGAGAGCCGCTGCTGATCAGGTGTACCGACATGGCCGACCGGCCCCTGCCGAACGTCGGGGATCGTCTGCACGTGAGCTGGGGCGCTGCGGACTGCTGGGTGCTTGCATGACCTCGGCATCGTTCGGCGTCCAGGCGGAGCGTCCTGCGGATCTCGACCTCCTCAGGAGGTTGAGGGATCCCGCGCTGCTGCTCCTGCCCGCGCTCGCCTTCCTGGCCTTCATCTATCTGCTGCCGCTGATCGATCTCATCCGCATCAGCGTGAGCGGGCCGTCATGGACGTCCTACTTCGAGCGGGTATTCGCGATACCGCTCTATTGGGATTCGCTCGTCCGCACCATGCAGATCTCGGTCACGGTCGCGGTCCTCTGCCTGCTGTTCGGATATCCGACGGCGCTGCTCATTCACCGCAGCCGCGGCATTACGCAGGCCCTGATCGCGACCGCGATCGTGCTGCCCTATTTCATCGCCATCCTGATCCGGACCTACGCCTGGATGGTCCTGCTTGGCCGCAACGGACCAGTCAACAAGCTGCTGGTTTCGATCGGAATATTGAGCGAGCCCGCGCAGCTCCTGTTCAATCGCGGCACGGTGCTTCTCGGCATGACCGCGGTGCTTCTGCCGCTGATGGTGCTGACGATCTATTCCAGCGTGGCGCGGCTTGATCAAAGCCTGACGCGCGCGGCGCTTGCCAGCGGCGCCGGGCCCATTGCGGCTTTCTGGCGCGTGATGCTGCCACTGACCTTGCCCGGCATGGGCGCCGGCTTCCTGCTGGTCTTCGTCGCCGCGATCGGCTTCTTCATTACGCCAACCCTGCTCGGCGAACCCGGGGACCAGATGTTTGCCATGCATATCACCCAGCAGGCGGACTCGGTCACATCTGAAGGATTCCTGCAGGCCTTGGGCGTGGTGCTGCTGACGATCACATTGGCGGTGGTCGCGGTGGCCGGACGCTTCCTCGGATTCGAGTTCATCTGGGGCGGCCGCAAGCTGACGGAGGCCACACCAAGAACGACAGACCGCCACGCCGCCGATGTCGGCCGCCGCAGTCTCGGCGCCTCGGCTGCCGACGTGATCGGCTGGCCGCTTCTGAGGCTGTTCGGGCGGCTGCCGGCGAGCTTCGGGACCTGGACCGTTCGCCTCATGGGCGGGCTGGTCATTGCCATTCTCATCCTGCCGATCATCGTGGTGATGATCATTTCCTTCAGCAGCGCGAGCTATCTGACTTTCCCGCCGCCGGGCTTCTCGCTGCGCTGGTACGAGCAGTTCTTCTCCGATTCGAACTGGATGCGGGCGTTCTGGACGTCCCTGGTCGTCGCGGCGATGTCGGCGGGAATCGCGATCGTGCTGGGCGCGTCGGCCGCCCTCGGCATCGTCAGAAGCAGCATCCGCGGCAAGTCCACCATCATGCTGCTTCTCGTAAGTCCGATCATCGTCCCTCCGGTCGTGCTCGGCCTGTCGCTCTACAGCCTGTTCCTGCGTTTCGATATGGTCGGCTCCGTCTTCGGTCTCGCCGCGGCGCATGCGATCGGCGGCCTTCCCCTCGTCGTGGTGATCCTGTGCGCATCGCTCCAGGGCGTCGACGCCAGGCTCGAACAGGCCGCTGCCGTCCATGGCGCATCGTCCCTGACGGTGTTCCGCCTGGTGACCCTGCCGGCCATCATGCCGGGCCTCGCTGCCGCAACATTCTTCGCCTTCCTGCACTCGTTCGACGAACTGGTGCTGACGTTGTTCCTGTCGAGCGCGGAGCTGAAGACGCTCCCGCTCATGTTGTGGGGTGACGTCAACTACCGGCTCAATCCGGTGCTGGCCGTGGTCTCGACGCTGGAGGTGCTTCTGGTCGTCGCAGGGCTCGTCCTTGCACGACCCGTTCTCGCAACGTCACGGAAGGCAACGTGACGCAGATCAATTTCAACTGGAGGAAAGCAAAATGCTGGGAATGAAACACTGGCGACTGTCGGCTTCCGTATTGGCCTCAGCCCTGCTCGTCGCGATGGGAACGGGTCTGGCTCAAGCGCAGAGCAACGTCGTGATCATGCAGGATCCGGGCGGCGGGTATGGCGATGCATTGCGCAAGGTCATGTACGACCCGTTCGAGAAGGAGACCGGCATCAAGGTGGTCACCGTCCAGGAGGCCCGCAGCGGCCCGCGCATCAAGGCTCAGGCCGAAGCCGGCAAGGCGCAATGGGACCTGACGTTCATCTTCGACCAGGAGACGAAGCTGCTCGGTGACTGCTGCCTGGCCGATATCGACTATTCCAAGCTGTCGGACGGGGCGAAGCAAACGCTGGCGGCAATGCCGGACAACCTGAAGCGCAAGAAGGGCGTGGCGCTGCAGGTGATCGGCGTCGGCCTCGTCTACAACAAGGACAAGTACAAGGGCGAAAACGTACCGACAAGCTGGGCCGACTTCTGGGACGTGAAGAAATTTCCCGGCCGGCGCTGCATGCCCGCCTGGCCGCGTTTCGTGTTCGAAGCGGCGCTGATGGCCGACGGCGTCGAGAAGAGCAAGCTCTACCCGATCGACATGGAGCGGGCGCTGAAGAAGGTCAAGGAGATCAAGCCGCACATCGCCAAATGGTGGACGACATCCGCACAGCCGCCGCAGCTCCTGCTCGATGGCGAGGCCGACATGTGCATGGCCTACACCGGCTCGATGAGCAAGCTCGCCCTCGAGGGCGCTCCGATCGAGCTGACCTTCAATCAGGGCTTTATCTACTACGACTTCTTCTCCATTCCCAAGGGAGCGCCGAACTACGATAACGCGATGAAGCTGCTGTCCTGGCGGCTCGAGCCCAAGCGCGCGGCGCAGCTTACCTCGACCTTCCCGGTCGCCCTTCCCTCCCCGATCGTGTTCGAGGCTGCGACCGACAAGAAGCTCGCCCGCTACTGGGCCAACAACCCGGACAACGTCTCGAAAGCGATCGAATGGAGCCCGGATTATTGGGGCGCAGCTTCACCGGCCGGGAAATCCACCAACGAAGAGTACGGGCAGGAGAAGCTCAACGCCTTGCTGGCCCAGTAGGCAGGCCGATCGGCCCCGATCCGAAAGGATCGGGGCTGATTCCACACCCGGGCTATTGCCGTTCGCGCGTCCATGCTAGATCGAGTGAAAGATCATTCTATTTTGGCCGGTGGATGGATAAGGCTTTTATCAAGGGACTGCGTCTCCTGGAAGCACTTGCTCTGAGCGAGCAGCCCCGCGGGGTCACGGACCTCGCGAGCGAGCTGAAGCTCACCAAGAGCAACGTGCATCGGCTGCTGATGACTTTGCAGTCCCAAGGCTATGTGCGCCAGATCCCCCCACACAGCACCTACGAGCTCACGACCAAGATCTGGGCGCTCGGCAGCCATGTCATCCACCGGATGGATCTCATCAACGTCGCGCGACCGGCAATGACGAAGCTTGCCGAGATCACCGGCGAAACCATTCATCTGTCCGTGCTCGAAGACACCGACGTCGTCTACGTCGACAAGATCGAAAGCGCTCACCATATCCGCGCCCATACGAGCGTGGGCATGCGCGCACCCGCTTTCACCATGGCGACGGGGAAGGCGATGCTCGCACATATGCCTGATGATTACCTGGAACGATTCCGGCCGCATCTGAGGCGCTACACGGAAGCGACGCGAACGACGATCGAGGAACTGCGGGAGGACATCGAGCTGGCACGCGCGCAAGGCTACTCCTCCGTGCTGCACGGCGAATGGCGCGAGGGCATCGCGGCCTGCGCTTGCGCGATCCTCGGCCGCTCCGGCGAACTGGTGGGAGCGATCGGCATGTCCGGCCCCGACAGCCGCGTCAAGCGCAAGCAGATCAAGGAGTATTCGGTTCACGTCATGGAGGCGGCCCGGACCATCGGCGCCGCCCTCGGCTATTCCAGCAGGCCGGCGGCGTACCCTGCCGTGAGAGGCGTTTCTACACCGTCACATCAATTACGACGCGCCCGTTGACCCTGTTTCCTTTTTGGAGGTCATCCGACCTCGTAACCTTGCGGGCCGAAAAGCGTCAGGTGATGGGAAAGTCCGCCGGTCCTTCCGTCTCGCCAATTGCTCCGCATCACGATAACACCGGAAGTGTCGCTGACGCCTCCGATATCAGTCGCCTCGAGACCTCGCGCCTGCCAACGCGGGAGATCTGCGACAGGACAATCGCAATCTCCTCGGCAACAATGGGCCATCGCACGACGTCAGAAATGCCGGCCCCCAATAGCGCATCGGCACCGATCTCGAATGCCGTCCTCGTCGCAAGGACGATCGGAACGGACGGAAGCTCGTGATGCAGCACGGTCGCCAGTTCAAGGGATTGCCCGAGCGAGCCGACCGGACCGACGACCACGAAATCGAACCGGTCGCGAGCTGCTTTGGACGCGGAACGTGCGGCCTCAGCCGTGGCGAACCCCACGGCTTCGAAGCCGAGCGCAGCAATCATTTCCTCGTCACCGCGAAGGCGGTGAATGTCGGCGGCTACGAGCATCACGACCTTGCCCTGTCCTGTCATATGCTCAGGCGGGCGCTGCTCCGGGAAGGCCGCCGCCGTGGCCCGCGGCAACCAGACGTCGAAATGGCTGCCCTCGCCCGGACAACTGCGCACATTGATCCCCCCGCCGTGGTCAAGAACGATCTCCTTCACCGTTGCAAGTCCCAATCCGTTTCCGCTGGACCTTGTCGTGAAGAACGGCTCGAATATCCGGTCCAATGTCGGTCCGTCCATGCCCGCCCCCGTGTCCGAAACCGAAATTCGCACGTACTGGCCAGGCTCGATCTTGTCGTGGCTGAGGCAGATCGGGTCGAGCACCTCATGCAGCTCGATCTCGATCTCAATTCGTCCTGACTCCGGTATCGCGTTCGCCGCGTTGTTGCACAGATTCATGATGACCTGTTGCAGCTGCACGCTCTCGCCGATGACGATCAATCCGGCCGGATGCTGTCTGACTACCATTTCAATCCGGGGCGGCAGCGCAACGCGCAACAGCGAGACCGTTTCGGCGACGAGCGCACCTATGCTGACGGAATCGCGACGAATGTCGGAGCGACGGCCGAACATGAGGATTTGACTGACGAGATCGCGGGCCCGGTCTGCGCTTCGCCGTATCCCGGCGAGATGGCGTACCAGTGCCGGGCTGGAGCGGGCGTGCTCCTCCATCACTTCGGCATACCCGAGGATGCCTCCCAGGATGTTATTGAAGTTGTGAGCGATGCCGCTGGTGAAGGTGCCGATCCTCTCCATGCGGCGCGCCTGCTGCAAGCGCTTCTGCAGGCGATTTCGCTCCTCTTCGACACTTCGCCGCTCGACTGCATGGATGAAAGTGTCCAGGGCCATACGCAGCAGAACGAGTTCGCCAGCGTGAGAAACGCGACACTTGCAACCGACAGCATCGAAGCCGAACGCGACCATGCGGCCTTGACGATCGCTATTGATCGCACATGCCCATCCCCCGAGACCCATGCCCTCCAGGAAGAGCTTGTTGTCGCCCACGGGCATGCGGCGCACGTCGGGCACGTGGACGACTCCTTCCCCGTCGACCATCCGGCAGGCCAGATCGACCGCGGCTTCAGGCCAGCCGGGCGGGAACTCCCTGCCCGGCTGATGCCAGACATACGACCGTGTCGTCGCGCCGGACACGACGACATAGACGCGATCGGATCCTGCGAAAGTTCCGAACGAAGCGATGGCTCGCTGGATTTCCGCTTCGATCCCTTGCGGAGTCGCATTGATGAAATTCATCGATATGTCCGCAATAATGTGTTCCAGCGCCGCGCGTCGATGCAGCGCGTTGGCGCGTGATCTCAAGCGGAGACCGAGATAGATCAGGAATGCTATCAGCGCGATCGAGGAGCCGTAGAGCATTGCGCGATAGAAGCGTGCCGAATTTCGCGAGGTGACCTGCAGGTCCAGGATAGTCGCGCGCAAGGCCGCCTGATCCTGCTTGTGTCGCAGCGTCAACATCTTCTTCAGGATGTTGTCGACCGAAGGCAGCAGCCGATGCAGCAAACGGCCATGAGCGAGGAAGGGCTCGATCAGGACCACCTGCCCGGATCCGGCCGCCTGCCCGTCCAGTTCGTCCAGGCGATCCTCGGCTTCCTTGACCGCAGTCGACGACGTGTCCAGCGTCAAGTGGAGGATGGCCGTCCCCGCCGACCTGATGGCGAGGTCCAGATCGCGGCGGTCCGAATTCGCTGCGAAACGCGCGAAGAAGGACAGCGAGTTGTGCATGACCGCATTCTGGCTCTTGAAATACTCGACCAGCTCCTCCTGGCGGTCCACCGAGGCGGCGAGCCGGTTGACCATGTCGGCGGTCCGGCCGTCGACCTCGACGGTTGCGCGCAAGCGGCCGATGGCCTTGTGCAGCCCATCGATCTCGCTGACCAATGGATCATAATTGAGTAACAGGCCCGCGCGGGCGGTGAAGAGGTCACGGTACAGCGCGTCCTCGATCATGCCGAAACGATCGATCTCCATCAGTGCACGATCATAAAGCTCCGCCTCCGGATTCACCGCGCGCCATGAGAACCAGGTCAGCAGAACCGACAGCCCGATCACGACCGCCGCCCATCGCACGGCCTTCATGGCGCCGCTCCGGTCAAGGGTTTGCCACGGTAGTTGCCCGTCAAGGTTCCGAGGAAGGCTACCAGCGAGGCGACCTGATCATCGTTCAACGTCCGATCGAGCTGCGCAGCCGCCATCCGGCGCACAGCGTCTTCGAGAGTGGCGGCGCTTCCGTCGTGGAAATAGGGTGCGGTAACGGCGATATTCCGCAGGCTCGGCACACGAACCCGGAAAGGCCCACGTGCAACCAGGGGACGGAAGATGCCCTGACGAGCGATCAGATTGCCCCCGATGTTGACGCCTTGATGGCACGCGCTGCAGCCGAACGCCTTGAAGGTCTTGTAGCCTTCGAGTTCGGCCGGAGAGAGCGCGGATGAATCGCCTGCGAGCCACCGATCGAAACGGCTGTCCGGCGTGAGCAGGGATCGCTCGAATGTCGAGATGGCATCGAGCAGGCTGTCGCGATCGACGTCGCGGCCGTAGGCAGCACGAAACTGCTTGTTCAGGGCCGCATCGGCCTTCAACTTCAGCACGACGTCGGCAACGGTGCTGCGCATGCCGGTCGGGCTGCTGATCGAATCTTCCGTCTGATCGGAAAAACTGCGAAAGCGGCCTTCCCATGTCAGACGAAAGCTCAGAGCTGCATTGAACACGGTGAGCGTGTCGAGCTGCCCTGATGCCGGATTCTGGCTCCTGCCTCCATTCGCTCCATTGGTGCGGAGGTCGTGGCAGGATGAGCAGGCAAGCCTCCCGTCGGCGGACAGCCGCGTATCGCCAAACAGGCGCTCGCCCAGAGCGAGTTTTCGGGGATCAGCCGGCGGGGGCGGCGGGATCGGCGTGATCGGCTCGCCATCGGCTTCGGTCGGGGCCGTCGAAGAAGATACCGTCGACGGCCCGAGGCCGGCAAACGTTCCTGCAAGTAACACTGTTGCGCAGACGGCTGCCACAATCGATTTCATCTCAGATCGATTTCACCTTTGACAGCGTTTTCGATGTCGAGACGACAAAGCCCCATATCTCGCAGGAGACGATCATCGAGCTGACGCAGTTCGGCCACGGAGCGCCGCACGGCCCTGCGTTCGGCGATCGATCTGCCCAGCGCCAGCGCCGCCGCGCCGATCGATGCATACCAGGCTGGGGACGATTGCGCGGGCCGACTGACGAGGGGAACGTCGGACATGAATGGCTGCGCATTCGGCAGCGGCAGTGGCCGATGCGATTCCACGTCCTCGACCGGAAGGCTCACCTGACGCGCGATCAAGCGCAGGTTTCCCCGACCCCTGTGTGCCCGATCGCTCCTCGCCCGATCGGAAACGGGCTCGAGCTCGACTTCCGCTTCGCGTTCTTCCGGCACCGCATAGTATGGATACATCGCACAAGCGTAGGCGGCACAACCAGCAAGGAACTCGGCAGTCAGAACGGAGCCAACAGTCAGCGTAAGATCGACAAACGCCTTGGCTGGGACCATCGCCGATCGTGCGAGGACATTCGTGATGCGCCTCGTCACCTTCGGTTGAAGCGCAGCTTCATCGATTCGCGCGGGCCAGGATGAGGGCCTTATTCCGGGCAGAGATCGTTCGTGGCGGGCAGGCTCGTCAGCTCGTTCCTGTATCGCGCTTCGTGGACCATCGCATGTCGTCTTCTTGACCATCAGCATGATCGTCTCCATGTCGTTTGCATGGGAGACTCTGCTGCCGTCACGTTTCCAGGACATTCCAACGCTGGCCAAAACGACTACACCTGTAATACGAGTTCCGGCACATTCGAAGCGGCGAGCCATGTTATCCAGCCCGCCGCCGAATGGGCGGCTCCTCACCGCTCCGACCGTCAAAGCCGCTCCACCGATAGCGTGAAGACATAGCCAACGCCGCGTTCGGTCCGGATGACGGACGGCACACTCGGATCTGTTTCCAGCTTGCGGCGCAGCCGGAGCACCTGCACGTCGATGCTCCGGTCGTATACATCCTCGTGCAGACGCGTCGCCTGCAAGAGATGCTCACGGGACAGCGGCTTTTGCGGCGCATCGAGGAAGGCCATCAGCAGCGCATATTCGCCTTTCGTGAGGCCGACTGGTTCGCCGTGCGAATTTGTCAGCCGACGCAGGCGCCGATCGACCTCCCAGCTGCCAAAGCGCCAGCGGCCTTTCTCGGCATCACGCTGCTGGGCCAGGGACGGGGCGGCCTCTCGTCGTCTGAGGACGGCCTTGATGCGGGCGACGAGTTCCCTCAGGCCGAAGGGCTTCGTCAAATAGTCGTCCGCGCCCAACTCAAGGCCGATCACGCGATCGATCTCGTCGCGCCGATGACCCGTCGTGATGATGACCGGCACATCCGATTGAGCGCGTATCTCGCGCAGCAGATCCAGACCGTCCTCCTGACCAAGGCGAAGATCGAGCACCACAAGGTCCGGTGAATTGCGGAGAAGAAGAGCCGGGACCTCCTCTCGTCGCGAAGCAGAGAGGGTCCGAATGTCATGGTCTTCGAGATAGTTGGTCACCAGATGCCGCATGGTCATGTCATCCTCGACGACAAGACAGAGTGGCACCCGGCGCTTTGAAGTGTCGCTTGGGGGCAATGGACGATCCGACCGCATCAATTCCGAGGATGGGTGGCAGGAGCGGTCGGTCTTGCAGTCCTTTGGGTGTTCCATATCGCGGCTCCCCCAAAGATATAGGAAGCCCCCGCGAACCGCAGCACACGTTTTTGAGAGTTGCTGTCAGAAAGCATCTGGTGTCCGGCCTCCGCTCGCAGCGAAGCGCCCCAGCTCGCGACGATTACAATGGTAGCAAGGCGGCTCGCACATGAGCATTGGGATCCCAGCCGATCACGCCGATATCAAGGCGGCCGGAGCCGCCGCCTACTGCCTGAAGCGCAGGGTCACAGCGGAGCTCGAGGCAGGCCTTCTGCAATTGGTGCACAACACCACCGGCGCCGCAAAGGACATGGTGATGGGCTTCTACCAGCGGGCAATCCCGGCGGAGTCCGTGGCACGGGCGATCGCATATGCGATCGAGCAGCCGGTCGACGTTGATATCAGCGAGATCGTGGTCCGCTCCACCGGTCAGCCGCTGTAGATGGCGGACAATCGGCGCACGGCTGCCCGCCACGCCAGGAGCAAGGTTGGCCGCATCGGCGGACAAGAGAGCTTCAACCTCGTCACCGGTGGCTCGTGGGCGGCCGGCGACACCCCACACAACTCAGCGCAGCGCAGCTGGAAGCCGTCAGGCTCGCGACAGCGCGCGGCGCGACTTGATGGCGATGACGCATGACCACCATCACCCGACCCGAACTCGAAGCATTTCTCTATGCCGAGGCCCGTGCCCTCGACGATCGCGACTGGGACACCTGGCTGACCTTCTATGCTCCGGATGTGCGGTTCTGGATGCCAGCCTGGGATGACGACGACTGCCTGGTCGAGAATCCTCAGACCGACGTTTCCCTGATCTACTACCCAGCCGCAGCGGCCTCGAGGATCGGGTTTTCCGTATCAAAACCGAACGGTCGAGCGCCAGCACCCCGGAGCCGCGCACGCTCCACAACATCTCCAATATCGAGATCAGCGCTCAGGCCGACGGAATCGTCGATCTCCGGTTCAACTGGCTGACATTGAGCTATCGGTACAAGACGATCGACAACTATTTCGGCGTGTCGTTCTACACGATCGACGCGACGGGCGATCGTCCGCTGATCAAAGCGAAGAAGGTCGTGCTGAAGAACGACTACATTCATCACGTGATCGACATCTATCACATCTGACGCCGCCGGGCAGGTCGACGGCGCACGCTTCGACGTGAAGCGAGATGCCGTCCGGCTTAGCCCTGGCGGCACCCGAGTTCAGGATTTCCTCCGCAGATCCCCGATCGTGCCAAAGCTTGGTTCGGCTTGGCCATCCAACAGCCATCTCGTCAACGCGGCAGCCGAAAGCGCGCGGCCCAGGCGCGCTGACTGACCGCACCACAGCGGGGTGAAATCCGTCCGCCCTTGGCCTTCGGATGCAGCACGCAACGGCGCCAGCGGAACCGCCGGAACGGGGAACTCGGGCATGTCGATCCCGATCGGGCCAAGCTCTCGAACGACCCGCGTGTCGCATACGCGCGCCGGCCGTCCGGTGAAGATGTTGGTGATCACCGTTTGCTCGGGCGGCGTCGAGCGCGCCGCCTCTCGATACAGAGGGGAGACGTTCGCTTCCTCGCAGAACAGAAAGGCGGTACCGACCTGGACGCCCGAAGCTCCGAGGGCGAATGCTGCAGCTACGCCTCTGGGATCGGCGATGCCCCCGGCTGCTATGACGGGCACCCGTACCGCATCGACGATTTGCGGAACGAGGGCCATGAGACCAACCTGCCGGGTGGGATCCCGGTGCAGAAACGTGCCTCGATGCCCACCGGCTTCAAATCCCTGGGCAATGATCGCATCACAACCGGAATCCTCGAGCCACAACGCCTCTTCGACGATGGTTGCCGACGACACGATCTTCGCACCCGTCCTGCGCACTCGCTCGAGCAGGTGCTTCGGCGGAAGACCGAAGTGAAAGCTGACAACCTCCGGCGAGATCTCCTCCAGCAGATCGCAATGTGCGCTCCCGAAGACTGGAATGGGAGGGCCGGAGGCGGACTGCTCGGTGGTCAGCCCGAGCTCGCGATAGTACCGCGTCAGGCGCTGCAACCAGGCCTCCTCACGCCGCCGGTCCCGTGTGGGCGCCTCATGACAAAGAAAGTTCAGGTTGAGCGGCTTCGGCGTGCGCCGCCGTATTTCACCGACGATGCTACGGGTTTGTTCCGCATCGAGAGCGGACGCGGGAAGCGAGCCGAGACCACCTGCTTCGGCAACTCCGATGACCATGTCGGTTGTCACTATGCCGAGCATCGGAGCCTGGATGATCGGCAGATCAATTCCGAACAAGTCGCGTATGGGTCGAGGATAAACGCTCAACGCTCCCTCCCGTATCCTGACACCCGGAGATCCCTCCGGTGGTCACCAACGTCCGGCGTTGGCGCCGCCATCGACGTGCAGTATCTCCCCGGTCACGAAGGATGCATTGTCGAGATAGAGCACCGCGTTGACGATATCCTGAATTTCCCCAATGCGCCCGATCGGGTGCATCGTCGCTAGAAACCCATGGCTCTCGGGGGCATGCATCGGCGTGCGAACCGCGCCGGGAGCTACCGCATTCACACGGATGCCCTTATCCGCGTATTCGATTGCAAGCGACCGTGTCGCCGCGTTGACGCCACCCTTGGTGATGGCCGTCAAAGCCGCGGGCAATCCTTTCACCGGCTGCTCGGCCAGGAGACTGGACGTAATGTTGATGATGTGGCCACTCGCCTGACGAAGCATCTGGCCAATGGCCAGCTGCGAGATGTGAAAGAAACCGCCCAGATTGACCTGGACGAGGTTCGCAAACTCGCCTTCCGTGTACTCGGTGAAGGGCTTCGACAGGAAGGCACCGGCATTGTTGATCAGGGTATCGAGGCGGCCGAAGCGTTCTCTTGCCGCCTGGATCACGAGCCTGGCGGTTTCGGGCCGTGAGACGTCGCCGGCCACCTCGACAAGATCTGGCCGGCCGCTGCTGGTGATGTTTCGCGAGCAGGCGACGACGCGGTAGCCATTGTCGAGGAATTTCTCGACTATTCCGGCGCCGATGCCCCGGGATGCCCCGGTCACCACAGCCACTTTCTCCGAATTGCTCATCGTTCCTCTCTCATCGAGACAAAAGCACCTGGGCCAGCGTGACGAGATCGGCGATATCCGTCTTGGCAGTTTCGGACGGATGCGTCAGGTTTACGTGATCGACGTAAATCGCTCACGTCTCGGCGTGTTTCCGTGGTGCTTGCGGGACGCTGCGGCCGAATCAAAGCCCGCGCTTCGCCGGTCAGAAGGCCTCAACCGGGGGAGTGAACAGATAGCCGATAGCGCGTTGCGTCTTGATGATCTCCGGCGCGCGCGGATCGATCTCGAGCTTGCGTCTGAGACGCCAGACCCGCACATCGATGCTCCGATCGAACACATCCTCGTGGATTCGGGTCGCGTGCAGCAATTGCTCGCGCGAGAGCGTCTGCTGCGGTGCTTCGAGGAAAGCGACGAGCAGGACGTAATCGGCTTTCGTCAGCACCAGGGGACTGCCGTCCGGCCTAACCAGCCGCCGGGCGCGGCGTTCGAGCGTCCAGCCACAGAACCTGAACCCGCCGCGCTGCGAGCCGTTCGTCCGAGCCGTCCGGCCGCAGTTCTGCCGCCGAAGCACGGCGCGAGCGCGCGCGAGCAACTCCCTCAGGCCGAAGGGCTTGGCGATGTAGTCGTCGGCCCCGAGTTCAAGGGCAATTACGCAACTGATCTCGTCGCAGCGGTCGCCGGTCGCGATAATGGGAACGTCGAAGCGGGATCGAAGCTCCCTCAAAAGGTTCAAATCGCTGTCCTGGCCCAGTTGCAAGTCGAGAATGAGCAAGTCTGGATGATTGCAGGCGAAGTGTCGACTGATCTCATGCCGGCGGCAGATGGCGTGAACGGCAAATTGATGATCTTCGAAAAGATCGACGACCGACGAGCGCGTTTCCGGGTCGTCCTCGACAAGGAGGATATTGTGCGCGGCGCTGATGGTTCCACCCGCACTGTCGCGAATCCGAGGTATGCCGCAGTGGACGGAGGCCTTCTCCGCCGCATTCTCAACCGGCCCGGGGTCTCTCAGGGGAGCCAACATGTTTCACCTTCGCTCGAAACAACCAATGCGTTTCAGCTAGGTGAACGTTCAAGACCGTTCTTGGCCGTTTCGGAAGTCCGCATCAACTAATTGCGATCGACCGTTCTGGCCGTTTCGCTGGATGATGAGGTTGGCTTCGTCCATTCCGTCGGCGCCGATGCGCAGCTCGCGCGTGAAGAATTGCGTCGGTGCCTCGCCCACGAGATCATGGAACTCGCCGATGAGATGGGCTTGATCGGAAAGACCACAGGCATGGGCGACCTGCGCCCAGGAGCGATCGAGGCGCCGCTCGGCGAGAATTCTCTGAAACCGCGCAAGGCGCGCAAACCGCTTCGGGCTGAGGCCGAAGGCTCTCTTGAAGCCGCGTGACAGGTTGCGCTCGCTGGTGCCGAGCAGCGCAGCCAGCGCGCTGACGGGCATGCCCGGATTTTTTCGGAGATACCCAGCCGCGCGGTTGGCGAGACTGTCTATCTGGGGACTCAGCTGCCGAAGCAGGAAGGCCTGGACACCGGCGATCCGCTCGTGGCTCGTCCTCGCCCCGGCGAGCAGGTCGTCACACATCTCGACTTCCCAATTGCCGAACAGATCCCCGAGATAGAGACTGGCGTTCGCGAACTCCCTGAACGGAGCCTTGACGATGCGGCTGGCTGCGTCCGGCCTGAGGCAGACGATGACGGCTCCGAACGCTCCCGTGGGGAAGAGAGTGAGAGCATGCGACTGAACATGGGTAGCGCATTTTGACGGAAGGACCGTCTCGCTCTGTGCAATTCTGGCCGGCTTCCGGTACTGGCCGATCAGCTGCAAGGATGTGCCGGGCGGGCATTTGATCGTAACCGACTTGGCGAAATCGCCATCGGGAATGTCACAGTCCCAGATTGCTTCGATGATGTCGGATAGTGGGAACGATCGAAAACACCTCAGGACACCAGGCTGCTCCTGCACCGAAATGGTCGGACCGCCGCCGATCGGATATTCCACAACGTTCATTCAGTATGACACTCCGTTGTCGCAGAAGGCGAGGGCTGAGGAACTGGTGAGACTGTCGACGCTTCACGTAGTTGCGGCCGCGACCGCCATCAACTCACGTCTCTGTCAGGCAGGGAAGGATACGAGGCCGCTCCCAGACAGAGGCAGGGCTATCGCATATGAGATGTGGCTATGGGTACCGACTGTCTCCGCAGCGTCATGGCCGGGGCTTGTCCCGGCCATCCACGCCTTTCCACGCAGCGCAAAGAACGTGGATGCCCGGGACAAGCCCGGGCATGACGACCTCTGCAATATTTAAATGCGATTGCCCGCGGACGGAGGGGGCAGTCGGATCGCTGCCGGGACGATGGAGCCGCCAAAGGCGCGATCGAGGTGGTCTCACCGCAACAGCTCGGCAACGGCAGCACGTGTCGCCGCGTTCTCTTGCGGCAGACCGATCGTGATACGGACCCAGCGCTCAAGCGGCGGAAAGGCGCGGCCAATGTCGATACCTTTGCTCCGCAGGCCCGCAGCTATCTCGGTCTGAGGACGGTCGGCCTCGAAGAAGATGAAGTTTGCCCGCGAGTCGGAGTGGCGAAGCTTCAGACTGGCGAGCAACTGGTGCCATTTGTCTCGCTCGGCGGCGACCTTTGTACGCGTCGTCGCCACATAATCGATATCCCGTATGCTTGCTGCCGCCGCCACGAGTGCGAGCCGATCAAGTGCGTCGACCCGGCCGAACCCGGCCCGCTTAAGCGACGTTGCGAGCGCCGGAGGCGCCGCCGCATAGCCAAGCCCGAGACCGGCCAATCCGAACATCTTGTCGAAGGTCCGGAACACGACCACGTTCTCGCCCGCCCGAACGAGGTCCATGACCGTTCGCTTCTCGAAATCAGGATCGAACTCCAGATAGGCCTCGTCGACAATGACGGCCGTTTGCTTCGACATCGCGCGAACGTGAGCGCGAAAAGCTGCCGGATCGCTGACAGTGCCCGACGGATTATGAGGATTGACGAGGTAGATCGCCCGCGTCCGTTCGCTGACTTTGGCAGCAATGGCGTCTAGATCGTTCTCAAGCCTCGAATTGAGAGGAACGCCGACCACAACCCCGCCGCTTGGACGCGCCGCATCCACCAGAGCCGCATAACCCGGCTCGGAATAGATGAACTCGGCTCCGAGCGGCGCGCCTTGGGCGAGATGCAATCCGAGCGGCTTGAGGATATCGCCGATCACGATCTGATCGTCCGGCACGTGTTCGCGCAAGGCCAGCAACTCCGTGAGTGCAGCTCCGAGATCCCCGCCATAGCGGCACAGTTCGCCAAGTTGATCGCGGACCGCCGCGAGCGCGCGGGGCGATGGGCCGAACGGGTTCTCGTTCAGCGAAAGCCGGATGAGATCCGACTGTGCAACGCTGGCAGCTGCGGGTTTTGCGAGCCCGCTCAGTGCAAGGCAGCTGGTGATCAGACAGTCGCGACGGTTCAAGGATTCGGCTCCCATTTTCTGTTCGCCAGACGCCACCCGGCAGGTGACGTTTGAGGCTAGGAAACCTGAGGCACCGCGATGTCCGCATCATTGCGGATCGGCAAAATCATGCTACGGATGCAACATCGGCAGTCTCCTTGGCAACCTTGTAGCCTGTCGACTGGGGCAGCTGGCATTATGCCGTACGTGGCGGAGCGTTCCGAACGGCACCGCTGCGAGCCTGCCGCTGCGAGCCGCAGCTTCCCGCCCTTGAGCTGGTAGCCGCCGCGCACTGGGACATGCGGCCAAGCTGGGCTGCGTCCCGAATTGGCCTGCTGCGTTGCCGCCGTAACCAATTGCAGGCGCGCCGAAGCTTGGCCGTAACAGGCAGCTTGGCACCCTCCCTCTGCTAGTCGACCAGCCACGGTCGAGGTTCGACATTCAGAGGCCAACCATGAAGATTCTCATCGCTTCGACGCCTGCGGCGGGCCACATCAGTCCGATGCTCGCGATCACGCGGATACTTCTCGACGACGACCACGAGATTGCCTTCCTGACCGGGACCGCATTTCGCGATCGCATCGAAGCCAGCGGCGTGCAATTCCTTCCTCTTCCGGCCGACGCCGATTTCGACGGGCGGGATCCGCCCTCGCCGATTCCCGAACTGAAGGATGTCCCACCGGGATCCCAGTGGCTGCGCATCGTCTGCGAACGCCTCTTCGTCGATGCCATCCCTGCCCAGAGCCAAGGCCTTCGCGAGGCGCTGAAGCACTTTCAAGCCGACGTCATCGTCGGCGATGACCTGCTGTTCGGCGTCCTGCCGATGCTGCTCGGACCGCGCGAGACGAGGCCACCGATCGTGCTGTGCGGCACATCGTTCTTGCATTGGAAGCGCGACGACGGCGCACCGGATTTCGTTGGCCTGCCGCCTGCGACGACGAAGGAGCAGCGCGAGCAATACGGCGTCCTGGCGGGAGAGCACGAGGCCAACGTCGACCAGCCCGTCCTGCGCAAACTGAACGGGGTGCTGAAGACCTACGGCGTGGGACCGGTATCGGTGCCGCTCTTCCATTCCGTCGTCGGCCTGGCCGATGCCTACTTGCAGCTGTCAGTGCCGAGCTTCGAATTCCCGCGCGAGCTTCCACCCACGGTGCATTTCGTCGGAACGCCGCCTATCATCCGGAATCAGGCCCCGTTGCCGCCTTGGGCACACGAGTTGGACGGTTCACGCAAGGTCGTTCTGGTCACGCAGGGTACTGTGGCCAACCACAATTTCGGGCTCCTGCTCGCGCCAACATTTGCGGCTCTCGCCAACGAACCCGACCTGCTGGTTATCGCCACCGCCGGCGGCCGACCGATTGAAACGATCCCCGGACCCATACCCTCCAATGCGCGACTTGCCAGCTATCTGCCGTTCGAATGGCTGCTCCCCCGCGTGGATGCACTCGTCACCAACGGAGGCTATGCCACCGTCAACCAGGCACTAAGCTTCGGAATCCCTCTGGTTACGGCGGGCCTGATCGAGGACAAGGCTGACGTCAATGCACGCGTGGCGTGGTCGGGCGTCGGGATCAACCTGGCGACCAACGCACCGACATCTGAAGCACTGCGAGAGGCCACGCGAACAGTGCTTGATCGTCCTTCCTACCGCATGCGCGCCACCCAGATGGCCGACGAATTCGCCAGCATCGATACACGTTTGGAGGTTCTCCGGATCATTCACCGTCTGGAAAGACAACGACGCGCGCAGCCGCGCGCCGCAACCATGAAGCCCGCCCGCTCCCGCCGAGCAGCAAGGTGACATAGCCCTGGGTTCGGAAGCGATCCCCTCTCTTGTCCGGGCTCGCATAGGAGAGAAATCTGATCGAATGGCTCTTGGTGAGCCATTCCCTCGAGGCGCCCGCTTCCGGCGGGCGCCTGGTCTTGTTCTGCGCCAAGGTAAATCCTTAGGCTCGAAATGGACACGAGCGCCGCACGAAATGGCGCTGTCACCCCCACGCAGTCAAGCGTGAGGCATCAAGTTCGATAGCGTCAACTCTTGACGCAGTTGACGCATTGCCCATCGAGGCGCTCGAGCATCGAGTCGCCCTGGATGGCTTGGAGTTCAACAGCCGCGGCAGATGATCAGTCTGCGATCGACCTCCTCATCGATCCGTCGCAGCTCCAGTTCAAGCGGCGACAGACGCATTCCCTCCGGAATGTCGCCTGGCCGCGGCTGCCGGTGACCTATGGGAGCCTGGCGGAACGTGCCGGCATGCTCCGAGGCTTGATCCTGGCCGAGCGAGCCGGCTGCGATCCCGTGGACCGCACTGGTCGTGCTTGCATCGGCCGCAAGGGCGGGCCCCCAGTTGAACAGCAACGAAGCGGCGAGCGCCGTCCGCCGCCCAAATCGTTTGTACATCGGCATTCCCCTATCTCGATCACGTCGATCGTCCCGGTTGCGAACGACTGCCCGTCATGGATAGGACGTGCGCGCTACATCACGACTTCGCGTGCGCGATATCGCGCTACCGCTGAAACCGCCTGATCGTTCGGGCCGGCCAAGTCGCTCCTGCGTCGGACGCGACACGAAGCACGCGGCTCGCCGATGGGGTGGAGAAGTCTCTCCCCTCGAGCGTGGGCTCATTTCCGGGGAGATTGATGCCGAGCCGCACCACGCGAGCCGCAATGACGCACTTGGATTACGATTGTAACGCGGGCTGCCGGACCTGAAATGGGACGGTAATTCTGCGCTCGTAGTCGGAAGAGCGCCGTTCGGCGCGCCGCGGAGATACGGCGGCGACTTTGGTCGGAAGCGGCAATTGATGACCGAGACATCACGCCGCTTTGATCGTGCGGGTTGAAGAAGGGCGAGACCGCTACACGATGGCAGGTGCCTCATGCTCCATGAGGATGGTCGTGAATGTCGCGGCCAGGATCTCGCTGGCGGCTTGCCGGGAGAATTGCGCTCGTTTGGATTGGACCCTGGTATCCTCAGCGATCAGGATGCGATAGCGGATTTTTGAGTGAAGTATGCATGCAGTTGGCCACGTCGTAGTTGTCGATGACGATCCCGCCTTGCGACAGATGGTGATCAAATATCTGGAGGAGCACAACGTCCCGACCAGGGCGGCGTGCAACAGGTCCGAACTCAAACATCATTTCGAGGCCGGCCGGCCCAGCCTGATCATTCTCGACCTTCGCCTTGGTCAGGACGACGGTCTGGATGTGCTGCGGGAGATCCGTTCTCATTCCGATGTGCCTGTCATCATCACGACGGGCCACCGCCCAGACGAAATCGATCGCATCGTCGGACTCGAGCTCGGCGCCGACGACTACATCGTCAAGCCGTTCTCGCTGCGCGAGCTGCTGGCACGCGTTCGGGCGGTATTGCGGCGGCAGGAGATAGGCCGAACCGCGCGCGCCCGCGATCCCGAGCGCGGAGGCTATCGCTTCAATGGGTGGAGGCTGGAACGGCGTGGCCGAAAGCTCATCGATCCCAGTCAAGCTCAGGTCCCGCTCAGCAAGGGAGAATATGCCTTGTTGCTGGCGTTCCTCGAGGCGCCACAGCGTCCCCTGACCCGCGAGCATCTGCTTCAGGCGACCCGCATTCATGAAGACATTTTCGACCGCAGCATCGACGTTCAGGTGCTGCGGCTGCGGCGCAAGCTGGAGGTCGATCCGAGTGCGCCGCGCGTCATTCAGACCGAACGCGGCGTCGGCTATATCTTCGCGGTTCCCGTAGATCCGTTCTGATGCGCGATGCGCATGTGTGCCGGGAACGGGGTCTTCCGACCGCATGCGCGTCTCTTGCAACCGACGCAATTCACGCAGCGGCTCGGCTTCCTACCGTCGGCGGACGAGATCGCAGGAAATCGTAGTTTAGCCGGCAAAATCGAACGATTGGTAGCGGGGGAGCGCTACCGCCTTTCCCCACACCAGCTGAACCTGCGATATCTTATCCAATCTTTGGCATGAGGCACTCTGTGAGGTGCAGCGCGCTAAGTTTTATAGCCTTGAAGACTACTTTGAAGCGCCACGAACCCCAGTATCCGACTAAAGCGGCTGAATTCGCCACAACTCGAACCGTGGCGCATGTTCGTCGCCACCCTCGTGCTGGTCTCGTACTGATGCTTCGGGCGCCGGTAACCAAAAAGGCCGCCGTGTCGCGACAACCATGCGGCAGGAAGAGATTTGCCGCCCCGCGGGCAGTCGACACTACGCGGTGTCATTCGGCCCTTTAATTGCGGTTTGTTGTCAAGCTTGCATTTCTGAACTCGCCCATGGCGCGGTGGTAGCGCCCGCGCCATCGGAGCTGGTCGGGGTTGCGGAGACGGCGCGGGCGCGGCTGATACATGCTCTGCTGGCCAGGCATGAATCGTACGGGCTGGTTGATGTCTTCGCTGGGGTCATGGTCCTTTCCGAGGTCGCGCAGCGCCTCATGATGAGTCCGGGTCGGACGCCTCAACGTCTGCAGCGGAGTACAGTCAAGCCGCCACCAGCCGAATGAACGAGGTCGCCACAACACCGTCCCAGCGGGACATCGCCAGTCCGGCAGGCCGGACCAGGAACTTTACAAAATCGGATCAGGCTTCCTTCGCCTGGCCCCAGTCGAATCGCGGAGATCAGCCTGTCCGCAGTCTCCTCGCCGACGGGCACAGCAACCGAGATCGCCATGCAGCGTTCGCCGGCGGAGCCGTAGGCGGCCCCCATCAGCGCATCCACCGCCTGATCCATGTCGGCATCGGGCATCACGATCATATGGTTCTTGGCGCCACCGAGCGCCTGGCAGCGCTTGCCGGTGTCCGCGGCCGTCGAATAGATGTACTGCGCGATCGGCGTGGAGCTCACGAAGCTGATCGCCGAAATATCCGGGTGATGCAGCAGCGCATCCACCGCTTCCTTGTCGCCTTGCACCACGTTGAACACGCCGTCCGGCAAACCTGCTTCCTTCAACCACTCCGCCATGATGAGCGACGCCGAAGGGTCGCGCTCAGAAGGCTTCAGAATGAACGCATTTCCGCAGGCGAGAGCGACCGGAAACATCCACATCAGGACCATGACCGGGAAATTGAAGGGCGTGATACCGGCGAGCCACGCCGAGCGGCTGGCGCGCGGCCGTGTTGTCAAAGGAAGCCGATCGACAGCCAGGGCACGGCGGCAACAATCAGTGTGCCGATCAGGAGTGCGACCATGTAGCCCACGATGGGCTTCATGCCTTCGTCCGGATTGATGCGGCTGATGGCGCAGGCCGCGTAATAGCCGACACCGAACGGGGGCGCGAACAGTCCGATGCCCATGGCGAGAACGACGACCATCGCGTAGTGGACATCGTGCAACCCGACCTGCCGCGCGATCGGGAACAGGAGCGGACCGAACAGGACGATGGCAGGAATCCCTTCCAGCACACTGCCCAGGATCACGAAGGTCACGATCGTCACGACAAGGAAGACCGGAACTCCGCCCGGAAGGGTGGTCATGAACCTGGCCGGAGAGGCAGAAAATCCCGATTGGGTCAGCGCCCAGGCCATGCCTGTCGCCGCTCCGATGATGAGCAGAATCGCCCCTGACAGAGAGGCTGTCTCGACCAGCATCGGATAGATGCGGCGCCAGTCGAACTGGCGGTAGATGAAGAGACCCGCGCAGGCCGAGTACAGGATGCCGATGGTGAGACCTCCGTTGCCGTCGCGACGCCTTCGACGACGGCGGTCCGGATCACGAATGGCAGCGCGATGGCTGGTATCGCAATGACAAAAGCGTGGCCGATCTGCCGCCCCGTCGCCCGCTTGACGTGAGACAGGTCCTCGCGGCGGTATCGCCACCACACCACGGCCGCGAGCATGACCGCGAGCACCACGCCGGGAAGCAAGCCGCCGGTGAACAGCGCCGAGATTGACACGCCCGTCACCGAGCCGATCGTGATCAGGACCAGCGAGGGCGGGATCGTCTCGGTCTGGGCGCCAGTCGCCGCGAGAAGCGCAACGAGGTCTCCCGGTTTGGCCCCGCGCTGCCGCATCTCGGGAAACAGGACAGGAGCCACCGCAGCCATGTCCGCTGCCTTGGAGCCGGAATGCCCGAGACCAGATACATCGCTCCGACCAGCACGTAGTGCAATCCGCCGCGCACGTGGCCCAGGAGGCTCGCCAGGAAACTAACCATGGCGCGCGCCATGCCCGTCATCTCGATCAGGAGGCCGAGAAAGACGAAGAGCGGCACGGCGAGCAGGAACAGGTGGCTCATGCCCTCGTCCATCCGTCCGATCATCACCACGTCGGGCGTGCTGGTCGTCAAGGCGAGATAGCCGACCGTCGCAAGACCAAATGCGAACGCGACCGCGTCACGATCTCCTGCACGTCCTTCGGCAGGCGCTCGAAGGCGCGCTTGTTGCCAAGGATCCAGTAGCCGTCCCAGACGTGCCCCGTCAGGCTGCAGGTGCTCTGCACTTCATAGATACGGGCGGTCGGGATGATTGGCAACGGATTCTCCTGCCCGTCAACAACCTTGGTCTGCAACGCGGAATAGACCTCGTTGAAGTTGATCGGCGTCGGCCCGGCGCCGAGCGCCTTGAAGAGCGAGGTGAGCAGCGGCGCGGGCGGAACGCGGATCTGGAAATTCTTCAGATCATCCGGCGTCCGCACCTCACGACCGGACGAGGTCACCTGTCGGAAGCCGTTGTCCCAGGCCTTCGACACCGCCATGATCGGTGTCTTGGCGATCTGCGCCCGGATGTAGGTGCCGAGGTCGCCGTCCATCGCCTTCCATACGCTGTCGTAGTCGGTGAATGCGAAGCCGGTGTTCACGATGCCGGCGCTTGGCACCAGGGTGGCGAGGATCGAGGACGATTGGTTGAAGAACTCGACGCCGCCGCTGCGAACTTGGGTCAGCAGCTCGGTGTCGGAGCCGAGCTGATTGGCCGGGAACAGTCTGATCTCCAGCCGGCCGCTGGTCGCTTCGCGGATGCGGTCGATGCGCCCTTATATTCACCGGATGAGTGGGATCCTGTCCGGTCGCGAACTTGTAGACGAACTCGGCGGCAGATATCGGGCGGGTCAGAATCCCGCAGAGAGGTACGGCACTGGCCGCGAGCAACATCGAACGGCGGCTGATGCGTCCGGGCTTCGAGACAGTCATGTTTTTCCTCCTGATCCTGTATTGACGTTGTGCCGGCTGCATGAGCCGGCGCTGGTTTTCAGCTGTCCGGGCTCTTCGACCGCCCGCATTCGCGCAACAGCCATCGCTCGTCCGCCGCAACATGCAGCGGGCGGAACTCTTCACTCGGATTTGGCCTGACTGACGGTTAGTGCCGGTGCGCTAAAGCCACTGCTTGATCTGCCTTGCGACTTCGGCGCTGGAAATGCCGTAGCGGTCGTGCAGCGTCGGAAGTGCGCCGGCGTCAAGAAATTCGTCCGGCAATGCAATCTGGCGGAAAGGCGGATGGACGCCTGAACGCATCAGGAGAACGGCGACCGCCTCGCCGAGACCGCCAATCGTCGTGTGGTTTTCGGCAACGACGACCAGGCGGCCTGACTTGCCGGCTTCACGCAGTATCGTCTCGGCGTCGAGCGGCTTGATGGTCGGAACGTGGAGCACCGCAGCATCGACACGGTCGTTCTTCAGAGTTTGCAATGCCTCGAGCGCACGCATGGTCATGATGCCGGATGAGATGATCAGAACGTCCTTCCCGTCACTGATCAACTTGGCTTTGCCGAGCTCGAACTTGTAGTCGTATTCGTCCAGCACGACCGGCACCTGGCCACGCAGCAGACGCATGTAGACCGGCCCCTGATGCGCCGCGATCGCGGGCACCAGTTGCTCGATTTCATGCGCATCGCAGGGGTCGATGACGGTCATGTTCGGCATGGCGCGAAACAGCGCGAGATCCTCCGCGGCCTGATGGCTCGGTCCGTAGCCCGAGGTCAGCCCGGGCAATGCGCAGACGATCTTCACGTTGCGGTCTTCCTCCGCGATGGTCTGGTGGATGAAGTCGTAAGCGCGCCGCGATGCAAACACCGCGTAGGTGGTTGCGAATGGCATGAAGCCTTCGGCGGCAAGGCCTGAGGCCGCGCCGAACAGCAGCTGCTCCGCCATGCCCATCTGGTAATAGCGGTCCGGAAATTCCTTCGCAAAGATGTGCAGGTCAGTGTATTTGCCGAGATCGGCCGTCATGCCGACCACATCGGGGCGGCTGCGCGCGAGCTCGACGAGCGCGTGTCCAAACGGCGCCGGCTTCGCTTTCTGTCCCTCGACCGCGATCGAGGCGATCATGGCTGAGGTGGTCAGGCGCGGCTTGCCCGGTTGGGGCGCTGATCTGACGGTCTTCATGCCTGCCTCCCGGCTTCCAGCGCGGCCAGCGCGAGCTGCCATTCGTGCTGCTCGACGCGCATGAAATGGTTCTTCTCGCGCTGCTCCAGGAAGGGAACGCCCTTGCCCATCAGCGTGTCGGCGATAATCATCCCCGGCTTCGGCGCAGGATGAGACTTGGCGGCATCGAACGCGGCAACCACGGCATCGAGATCATTGCCGTCGATCCGCTGCACGAACCAGCCGAAAGCCTGAAGCTTCTCGACCAGCGGCTCGAAGGCCATCACGTGCGTCGAAGGACCGTCCGCCTGCTGATTGTTGACGTCGACGATGCCGATCAGATTGTCGAGCTTGTAATGGCCCGCCGACTGGATGGCTTCCCAGACCGAGCCCTCGTCGAGCTCGCCGTCCGAGAACAACGTGTACACCCGCGCCTCGGATTTCTTGCGCTTGAGCCCGAGGCCCATGCCGACGGCGATGCTGAGCCCAAGCCCGAGCGAGCCGCCCGACATTTCCATTCCGGGCGTGTAGGAGGCCATGCCCGACATCGGCAGGCGGCTCTCGTCGCTGCCATAGGTTTCGAGTTCTTCCTCGGGGACGATGCCCGCCTCGATCAAGGCCGCGTAGAGCGCGATGGCGTAGTGCCCGTTGGAGAGCAGGAAGCGGTCCCGCCCCTCCCATGACGGATCTTCAGGCCGGTAGCACATCGCGTGAAAATAGGCCACGGCGAGGACGTCCGAGATGTCCAGCGCCTGGGCGATATAGCCCTGGCCCTGGACCTCGCCCATGCGCAGCGCATTGCGGCGAATGTTGTAGGCGCGGTCCGCCAGCTTGGGCGTGTTGGTCAGCGTTTCCATCAATCTGGACCTCGTCTTGCCGGCTCAGTGGATCAGCATGCCGCCGTTGACGTCGATCACGGCACCAGTCACGTAGGCGGAGAGATCCGAGGCCAGGAAGGTGTAGATGCCGGCGACGTCGTCCGCCGTGCCAAGACGATTGAGCGGAATGCCTTCCAGGATCTTCGCCCTCATCTCGTCGGTCAGCTTGCCCGCGGTGATGTCGGTGCCGATCAGACCGGGCGTCACGCAATTGACGCGGATGCCGTCCGGACCGAACTCACGGGCCATCGCCTTGGCGAGACCGAGCACGCCAGCCTTGGCCGCCGAATAATGCGGGCCGCCAAGGATTCCGCCGCCGCGCTGGGCCGAAACCGAGGACATGCAGGCGATCGATCCGGACTTGCGCGCGCGCATGTGCGGGATCACCGCTTGGGAGAGGAACAGAATGCCCTTCAGATTGACGTCCTGGATGCGATCCCAATCAGCCGGCGAGATATCCAGGAACTTCACCGGCTGGGTGATGCCGGCGTTGTTGATGAGAATATCGATGCTTCCGAAGGATTCGATCACGCGAGCGACGGCCTGCTCGCAGGATGATTTGTCGGCGACGTCGCATCGCAGCCCAATGTGGGACCTGCCAAGCGATGCCGCGGCGTCCGCCGCCGTGCTCGCGTCAATGTCGAGAATGGCGACCCGAGCGCCCTCGGCGGCGAACCGCCGTGCCGTGGCCAGCCCGATGCCGTGCGGCGATGCCGCGCCCGAAATGATGGCCGTCTTAGCGCTGAGCAGCATCAGTCCCTCCCGTAGATTGTTTTTCCTTGGCAAGGCTAGGAATGCCCCGCGGACACGCAACAGACAAACGCACAGTTGTCACGGATCGATGAATTTGGTTCACTTATGGAATGCTGTCGAATGTCCCGATATCGGCAATTCGCGCGTTTGAAGCCGCTGCTCGCACGGGATCGTTTCGCGATGCGGCGAATGAACTTCACTTGACACCGAGTGCAGTCAGTCATGCCATCCGCAAGTTGGAGGACACGCTTCGGACCGTATTGTTTGAGCGCAGCGCGCGATCCGTGCGGCTCACGCCAGCCGGCGAGAATCTGATGCGCCACACCGGAGCGGCTTTCGACCAACTCCGCCGCGGTCTCGAGGAAGTCGCCGCGCGCGGACCGCAACTGGTGCGCGTCCACTCAGCTCCGAGCTTTGCCGCGCAATGGTTGGCACCGCGGCTTGCACAATTTCTCGCCGCCTATCCGAAGCTCGAGGTTCGACTGGCTGCAAACACGGACTACGTGCGTTTCAGCAATGACGATTTTGATATCGACATTGTCTATGGTCCGCCGCGTGCTGAGGGCGTCGAAATTGTTCCTCTCCCCGAGGAGACGGTCACCCCGCTCTGCTCCCCGGCGCTTGCAAAGTCAATCAGGAATGCTGCCGATCTCCTCGATCGAACCCTTATCCGTTCCGACGTGAAGCAGGTTCAGTGGCACCAATGGTTCACGGCGAACGGATTGGAAGCACCTGCGCTCCACGGGATGAGGTTCGATCGCAGCTTTCTTGCAATCGCAACGGCTGCGGAGGGATTGGGAGTAGCGTTGGAATCAACGCTCCTGGCCGAACGCGAACTGGCGAGCGGGCGACTAGTTGCGCCGCTCGCAGCGCGAGCCAACGATATCCGCTACGTCGGCCATCGTCTGATCTACCCGCGCGCCAGCCGACAGAGATCTGCGGTACGAGCCTTCGCGGATTGGCTCGTGGCGCAACTCGCTGGCGCGACCGTGGGTTCCTCGCTCTAATATCGAAGTCAAGCCGAGCAGCCCGCAACCAACCAAGCGTGCGGCTGTTTTGCGTCTCGAGCTCCGATGGTCGCGTCTTCAGCGCATCGAAGTCGGCGCCCAAGCAAACGGGCCTCCATAAATCCTCACAATCGTATCAGTCGTGCCCATTATCCGAGGTGCCACCATCGGGGTGGCGGAAGATCGTAGATTGGCGTGCAAAATCGTACGATTGGTAGCGAGCGCCGCGAGGGCGCTAGCTCTGAGACGTCGTTTCAAAGCATCGCGGAGCAGCTCAATGCAGCAGGTATCGAATAGCTGGATCGATGTGTGGAAGATTGAGGCTGAGCGAGCGCTGTTCGTCGGAGGGGCGCTGAGGAACTACTATGCGCGTGCTGAAGGAGGAGCGGGGCCGCGACCATCTGCCGAAACAGGAATTGGGAATGGACAAGGTCGTCTGTATTGAGGGCGCGCTTCACAATGGCGGGCTGCCGAGCTTTTGGAGTGAGCCCAGCGAGCGTACTCCGATGACGAAGGCGCGAGCGGGAGCACGGCGCGGTGGCGTTCGCCAAAGGAAACCGGCGAGGCGGGTAGTCGCACTGAGTGTTCGGCGCATATCGCCCTGGCCGCAAGTGTTCCTGGTATTGCGAAACGTTGAAGAATACTCCTCCTCCCCAAGCACGCGGCCGTGGCGGTTTGCATGCTGATCTCCTATCGAGCTGATTAGGCTCCATAGGAAAGACCGAAATCATGCTCAATTCGCCAGCCGGACGTCGTCCGAGAATCCCATAGATACAGGCTCCTTTTCCTGCGAGCTGCGCACAATCACGGGGGTGTGCCTAATCCCGCTTATGTGAGATTTACATAAGCGCGACGACCGGCCCTTCGCCGGGTTCCCGCCGCCGGCAGCGGTGATTAGGCCTCGAGCGACCCACGAAGCGAACATCCCCAGATGCATCTGGCGGTCTTCGCCGGCGTCCTGCAAGCCGGTTGCTACAAAGCCGATCAGAGAATTTTGCCTGCCGTTTATTGTCGGCGTCAGCTTACGGACAGCTAAGCTGCTTATCGGCGGCGTCAGGTCTAATGACCTGAACACAATGCAACAGCCATAGGAGTGTGGTCGCCATGGGCGGTCGAATTAACAATTGGTCGGATGCTCCATCCGCTGATGAGTATCATTACGCGAGCTCCCCGGAGCACAGGAATGCCGACTATTTCGCGGACGCGTTCGGTAGAATGGGATTGCAGGATTCGGGTGCCAGCTCATCCTCGCAGCCGAGTTATTACCTCACTTCAAGATCTCCCGTTGTTGAGATCGACCAAGCCGAATTCCGGGAACGGGTGAGGAGTTTTCATGGTGACGAGATCAATCATATCGCCAACAATCCGCAGGAATACTCAGAATTTGTATCCGAAAGAGCCAGGCGCACCGCGGATGTCGCTAGCAGTTACGCGATCCGAAGGGATTCTGATGCCGCGCGATATTACAGCTACCAACTGGGAAATAGGAGCGTCGGCCTCCAACGAACGGAAGCCGGATTTCCTATGGCGGCTGAGTTCACCAGCCAACGGTGGCGAGAACAGTTCCCCGGACGAACTGACGTCACATCAATCGTGGATTTTCAGGTTGCTCATCCGCTCGTCGGCAACGCCGGCGATATTCTGCTTGAGCACCAACTACAGCAAGACGGCGAACGGCCGCTGGTGAACTGGCGTCCTGCCAATGATGAAGCGAGAGCCCGTGCAGAACAAATGGGCTTCGTTCATGTAGATCACAATGATATGGTACTCGATCCCACCCAGTCCAGACAGTGGAGATACAGGGATGGTGAATGGCAACGTGCAACCAATTCTCCGATGTATCTCTCCAAAATCAAAACGCCGAGTGATGATGAACCTTCACCAGAGTCCGATTCGGATGGAGACTTTATGTGACGTGAGATCTCCACCAATCGATTGAGGTGGAGCAGGAGCGCAGACCAACCGACACCTGCGGCTTACGATCGAGCGTTGGACGGAACGAAGCCGAAGTCAAATTCGGCTCAATCCGGAGGTGCGCTACTGACCGCACCGCGGCGGTTTAGGAGAGTTGGTGCCTGTAACAGCAAAAAAGAAAATCCCGGCTTCCAACCGGGGTTTTCGACTTTGGCCCGGGCGGGAGAAGCGGATTGCCTATGGCATGCGCGAGCGTCATTGCGTCCGCGCCATCAGAATTGCGGGTACCACGCATCATCATCGGGCAGCTCCCATTCCCGCAGTCCGGCGACGTATCTGGTCAGAGCGATCACGCCCGTGATCGTGGCTGGCTTCGACCGAATGAGCACATTTGCATGCTCCGTGAGAGCCAGGTTCGTTTGGCCGGTGACTTCGTCGGCGGCAGCAAATTCGGCACCATCAGCCGAAAGCGACGCCGCCGCATCGTAGTGCGCGGACAGCTCGCGGTGGCGCTCGATTACTACGAAGATCAGATCCCGATCGGCTGCAGCAACCGAAGGCGTGTAAATTTCTTGTGATGACAATGTTGGCCCCGAGCAAATATGAGGCGCCCGTAGCCCTTACCGGGGAAGGCTATGAATGTTTGACCGTCCGCAGGCACTACACGTAACTTCAGATCGAGCGTGAGGGCCGCCATGCCAATCCTTTGAACGGGAAAATTGAAGGCGCCCGAAATCGTCGAAGAATCCAAACAGGCTAAATCTCACCAAAGCCGTCGGTCGTGTTGCAGACACCCATACGGAGTCAACCGACGCAGCCGCGACGTTAGCAGCGCTGTCATGACTAAAGTCGGCGCACATGACTCGGTGGGCGCTGGTTTTCTGCGCAGCCAAGCGCTGTCAGTGTGATCATCGTCGATCCGATCTCGGCGTATATGGGCGGCAGCGATGGCAACGGCAACGTCGAGACCCGGGAAGTCCTGGAGCCGTTGGCTCGTTGGCCGACATGGCTAACCGCCTGGGCATCGCCGTAGTCGCCGTGACGCACCTCAACAAAGCTGGAGGTGGGAGCAAACGGAGCGCCCTGAACCGGTTCGCCGGGTCGGTTGCGTTCGTGGCTGCAGCTCGAGCTGCGTTTGCCGTGATTGAAGATCTCGATGACGACGAGCGGCGGTTCTTGCTCCAGGCCAAGGACAACCTGGGGAAGAAGTGCAAGGGGCTGACCTTTCGGCTCTAGTGTCCCGAGTCACAAGTTCGCAATCGTAGATTCGCGTTAGGTTCGCGTCGCTGTGCCAGAGATGGCGGCTTCAACAGCGACGGAGGATATGATGGCGGCCCAGCGACTTGTCCCCTTGATATTGAGCGATGATGAGCGTGCTGAGCTTCAGTCGCTGACAATGCGGCGAAAGACGGCGCAGGCGCTGGCTCTGAGAGCCCGGATCGTGCTGACCTGCGCGGAAGGCGGTCAGAACAAGGAAGTGGCGGCCAAGCTGGGCCTAGAGCGGGGAACGGTAGGCAAATGGCGGCGGCGGTTTGTGGAGCAGCGCGTGGCCGGGCTGCACGATGAGCCGCGCTCGGGGGCGCCGCGCACCATTGACGATGGTCGCATCGAAGCCGTGATCGTGAGGACGCTGGAAAGCTGCCCAGAGAATGCCACTCATTGGAGTTCCCGCGGCATGGCAAAGGCCAGCGGCCTTTCGGTGTCGACGGTGCAACGTATCTGGCGAGCCTTCGGGCTCCAGCCGCACCGGCTGGAGACATTCAAGCTCTCGACCGATCCGAACTTCGTGGCCAAGGTACGCGACGTCGTCGGCCTTTACGTCTCGCCGCCGGCACACGCCATCGTTCTGTGTGTAGACGAAAAGTCGCAAATCCAGGCGCTGGACCGCAGTCAGCCGATGTTGCCGATGCGTCCCGGCCAGCCGGCCCGAAGGAGCCACGATTGCAAAAGGCACGGCACCACATCGCTGTTCGCCGCCCTCGACATTGCGACCGGACGGGTTATTGGCAAGTGCTACGGACGGCACCGTGCCGCCGAGTTCCGCAAGTTCTTGGACGAGATCGAGGCCGCTGTGCCGCGCCAACTCGACGTCCATCTCGTCATGGATAACTACGCTACCCACAAGACCCCGCTGATCCGGAAATGGCTGGCTAAACGGCCGCGTTGGCATGTGCACCTGACCCCGACCAGTTCGTCATGGCTCAATCAGGTCGAGCGCTTCTTCGCGCTTCTTACCGATAAGAAGATCAGGCGCGGTGTCTATCGGAGCGTAGCCGCCCTTCGGGCGGACATCGCCTCGTTCATCGAACGACATAACGCAGATCCCAAGCCGTTCCGATGGACAAAGTCAGCCGATGACATCCTTGCTTCCATCGAACGCTTCTGCCGTTACAATGCCCCGGTACAACACGAGGCGATGTTGCGAACTTCTGGTTCAGGACACTAGCAGCGCCTGGTCAGCGAGGACGTCATGTCATCGAACGTCATGTTCGAGGGCGACCACGTCAGCAATTCGATCGACGAGGCGCTGTCTGCCTCGGAGAACCGCGGAGCCAAGAAGGGCCGCGATCATTTTTTATCAATCGAGCCCGTCTGCAGGCGCTGTCTGCTCTTTACCCGAGTGTCCCGCTGGGGCATTTTCCGCGTGTAGTACGCGCGGGAGAGAACGCGCTCGGGCACCTCGAACTCCCGGGCTGTCCGAATTGTCGGATCACCATGAGATGGTTTCGGTCGGAGTTGGTGCGAGACACTCCGGAATCGATAATTGCCCACCTTTTTGTCTGCCCAAATTGCAGGCGCGCTCAGCGTGACCGATACAACGCACGCCGGTGCCGTTTCGCCGTACAAAAATGGGCGCCCTCGTTTCCGTGTGATCGAAGGGGGACTCTAAGGTCGCCGCCTTAGCCGTCTATCGGCCTCGGTCCACATCAGACCGATCACCTAGCTCCTCCGGCAGCCGGTTATCTGCGGATGATGTCGGCCGTCGTGACGTACTTCCCGTCCTTCTTGCTGCTATTTCGCAGTATCTCGCCAATTATCCGATATTTCGGCTTCTCTGAGCCGGCGGCTCCGCACGTTGTCCGCTTTTCTCAGACCAGGGATTGATGGCGATGATTCCCGCCTCGACGGCGTACGTGAGAATGCCGCCAAGAAGCCCGGCCGTCCGCGTTGCCACTGCGAACAATGACTTTCCCGCGTAGCTTTTTTGTCTTGACCGAGGCTCGCGTCTTGCCGGCCATGATATCCTTCAGTACCTTTGATGTCTGCTTGGTTTGTCTCACGCGCCGCTTGCTAAGAAGCGGGATGATATGGCGCTCGAATGCGGCGGGTATCGGTGATGATGGTACTGGGCTTCTTCGGCCGTCCACCCTTTCCTAGGATAGGGCCGGCGTTCAGATAGTTGAGGTAAAGAGCGCAGAGCTCCTTGACGGTGATCGCCTTGCGAGAGCTGGCGTTCCTCCGCGGGATTGTCGCTCTGTGCGATACGCCCCAATTGGACCTTCGCCTCCTGCCTCGGCTTTTGGCCGGTCCAGACGCCATGCAAGCCAATGGTATAGCGGCGCGAGCGGCCTAGTAATCTGTATTGGATGACGCAGCTACGCTTGGCCGGAAGTGAAGATGCGCAGACCGAAACCAGCAAAGGTCACGTCGTGTCGCGGATCCAACACGATCTCCAGATCGTCGTCCTTGCGCCGGCACAGAGCGGTATTGCTCATGCTCGCTCCATCCGTCGCATCGGGCCACGGCGTTGCGTCGGACCGGACCGCGGCAGCGCGCGCACGGCGCGCCTCCTGCGACTTCAGGCCGGCGAACGCTGGTCTCGCCCCTGAGGGTCGCTTCGGTAGCGGGTGGCCGAGGTCTGGTAGTACCGCGTGGACATGGCCGCCATGGCCTCGATTAACGATCCCCACGGCGCCGGAAAGCACTCTTCCGCCGTCACCCGGTACAGCATGCGCGTATAGCCGGCCAGCTCGTCGTTGAGGAACTCCACCGCAGGCATAGCTGGATAGCGCTGAAGCAGCAGGATCGCCGCGTTGTCGGCCTCGCCGGCCAACGTGTCCTTGTCGCGTCCGTGCAGATCGTTCTGCAGGCGCCCTATCACAGAGATGAGTCGCAGGACCTGGCGAAACGCCGGACGCGCGCGCAAGGTCGCCATGTCCAGCCCCCACAGCAACGACAGGCAACAGAACACGTTGGCGTAGGCTATCGAATCGATGCCGTTATGCAGGTACTCGGCGTAGGACCAGCGTTCCGGCCCTGCCGCCCGCGCGTGTCCGGCGCGGAGCGCCGCGCAGTAGCGCCTAGTATCGGCGAGAAGCTGAGCATAGTCGCGATGATCGTAGGCTAGCGCGGCCAGCGAAGCGCGCAGCACAGCGCAGCCCTCGAATCCGGGGAGCGCGCACGGCTCGCCCTGCCCCAGCGCCAGCTCCACCGCGGCGAGCTGCTCCGGCACGATCAGGCCAAGGTCGTTGCAATCGTCGAGCCAGAACAGCAGCGCCAGTTCGCGATAGAACGCCACGATAAGTGTTTCGTCCTGCGGATCGCGACCGGTGCGGGCGCTGATGTCACGCAGGCTCGAGCGGATACGCTGCAGAATGTACTGGCCACCGCTGACCGCTTCCACGGCATGCTCGTCAGCGAACCCGGTCAGGGAACGCCCCCACTCCAGCACCTGATGCAGCGCGCGTTCTGCCGGGATCATGGGGTCGCTCCTGCTCTTTCGGTCAGGACGGGCCGCCCCCAACGAAGCGCCAGCCACAAGCCGGCGAGTTCGGCCACGCGCACGACCCGAGTGGGGCAATACAGTTCCTTGCCGATCCACAATGGCGTTTTCGGCAGTGCATGCGCCGCATGGCGGGCGAGCATCCACTCTAGCGCACGCGCCACCACCTGTGCGATGCGCCAGCGCCCTGTGGTGTTTTCTCTCTCGTCCATCACGCGTAATGCGAACAACGCATAGGCGGTTTCCTCGAATGTGGACGCGCGACCGGCGCCCCAGCCGCCGTCGCCGCGCTGCGCCTGCAGCAGCGCCGCCAGCGCGCGCTCGTCCCGCCACTGGGGCTTGCCTTGCGCCAGCGCAGCGACCGCATGCGCGGTGGGATACAGCCACGAAACGTGCCATTTTTCGTTGTCCCATAGACCGTGCGGGTTGCGATTGGCCTCGACGTAGGCGCTGGTGCCGGCGGCCGGCTTTCCCAACAGTCGCAACGCATGCAGGGCGTGGATGTTGGTCGACACCGAGGCATTGCGCTCGCCGGGGAAGGTGACGAACAGCTCGCCGATTTCAAAATGGCGCAACGCATTGACCGCCGCGTCGCGGCCTGCAAGGTGCAAGACGCATAACGCAACGGCCGTGTCGTCCGCATCAGCCGCGAAATGCAAGGCCGGACCCAGACCGCGCACGCTCAGGCGGGCGTCGAGCTGCGTGACAATCACGCGGACCGGCTCGGCGAGCGCGGGATGCGCGAACAGCCCGGCCAGATGAAGGGTGTACAGCGACCAGCATGGCTCGAACACATTGATCGGCCACACGTTGGGAACGACGCCTTCGATGCCGCTGCGCGTCGCCCGCGATGCCATCTGGAGATACGCATCCGCGCGCCCGACCTGTGGCGTGCTTCCCCGCGTCACGGCGTACGCACGCCACGCGGCGGTGGCCGCCGGACTGATGCCGATGCTGCCCTCGTCATCCGGGTATGCGGTCGTCGGCGACGTCCCCCAGGCTTCCCAGGAGTGCAGCAACGGATGACCGCTCGGCAACATCGCCAATGCCCGCAGCTTGTCCAGGCACGCTTGTCGCAACGGCAACAGCGCTGGATGGCGCGGAAACGCCGCGTCACCCAGCAAGGATGCGGCCTCACCGCAAAACTGCGGCAGGATCAACTCCGCGCCGATCGGCGCGTCTTCCGGCACCGCATGCGCGTAGGGATCGGGTTGGACCTGGAGGAACCGGATTGCAGCCCCGACAGCGTCGGCAGCACCGGGAAGAGGATCGGCGCGCTGCAATGCCAATAACGCTGCCCAGGTGGGCGCATGCCGGAACAGCGGGAAGTCCGCGCTTCCCCATCCGCCGTCGGCCTGTTGCTGCGCGATGAGCCACGCGTATGCGTCCTGCCGACCGGTGACGTTGCCGTGGAAGCGCAGCACCCGCGCCGTGTCGTAGACGGACGGACCGACGCTGCCGCCATCGCTCATTTCGCTCAGCAGGCCGCGCAATTCGGAAAGAATCTGTTCGGACAGCGCGTTCACGATGGATGTTCCTTATGCAGACGATTGAAGAGAACCGGGATCGGGCAGACGCAGCCCATGTCGCCCGCATGCTCGTCGCGTAGGCAGCGCCGGACGGCCGCCCTGCTCCGGCGTGGCGAGGTCCCCGATGCTCGCGCCGGTCCGCCGCGTAGGCTTGCGCGCGGGGCGCCGCGTGCGCCGGGGCGGGCAACCGCTGCGATCGGCACGGCGACTCGGACAAAGTGCAGCATCTCTCGCCGTCGATCGCAGCGGCACGAGGGCGTCTTCATCCGGACGGGCGCGCTCATGCGCATGGCGCGTGCTTGAAAAGATACGCGTTGGCCCGCTCTAGGAGTTGCGCCAACCGTTCCGCACGCGGTCCCAGCGGCGCGATGGCCTCCCCGGCATCGCGCAACAGATCCAGCGCGAACTGGCGTGCTGCCTGCAGTCCCATGATCGACGCGCAGGTCGGCTTCTGCGCCGCCGCGTCCTTGCCGGGGGTCTTGCCCAGCGTCGCGGCATCCGCTGTCACGTCGAGAATGTCATCGATCACCTGCAACGCCAGGCCGAAACAGGCGCTGTAGTGATCGAGCGCACAGTACAGCGCAGCGTGCGCGGCATTCTCCGCTAGAGCGCATAGGGCGCCCATGCGAACGGACGCGCGCACTAGCGCTCCGCTCTTCATCCGGTGCATCGCCACGATCCTGTCCAGCTCGACGTGCTTTCCCACCAGAGACAGATCCAAGGCCTGCCCGCCGGCGGCACCCTCGGCTGACACCGCCTGCGCCAGTTCGCGCACGAGCGCGATACGGTTGTCGCCCGGCGCGTCCAGGCTCGCCAGGGTCAGGAAGGCGTGCGCTTGCAGCGCATCCCCGACCAGGATCGCTGTAGCTTCGCCGAACTTGACGTGCACGGTCGGAAGGCCGCGGCGAAGCACGTCGTCGTCCATCGCGGGCAGATCGTCGTGGACCAGGGTGCAGGCGTGTATCATCTCGATGGCGGCGCCAACGTCATCGAGCATGTGCGCCGGCGCGTCGGCCAGTGTGCCGGCAGCCAGACATAGCAAGCCGCGGGTGCGCTTCCCGCCATGCAAGGTGGCGTAGCGCATCGCCGCCATCAGCTCGGTCTCACCGTCGTGTTGGGCGCAGAGAAGACGCGCCAGCACCTGTTCGATCCGGTTTGCGCCCTCATGCATCCAGATCTCGGGCAGCAGCCCGCCGGATGCGCCCCGCGCCTGCGCGCCCAATCCGCCGAGCGCGGAATCACCACTTCTGTCATCCTGTGGCGTAGAGCCGGGCTGCATGTTGTTCATGTCCTTGTCCCTGACAGGCGAGCCGCCGCGGTGTTGTCTGCGTCGCACCGAGCGCGCGCCGAGTGCAGCAATCCCGCGCCTCGCCAGCGCCCCTGCCTCACCATAGGGGCATGTGATGCCCAGCTCATGAGAATCCGATGCGGATAGTCATGGACGGATGTGCGGTCGGGTAATAGCGGCGGCCTTTTTCGACGCCGTTCAGCAACCGCGGCCGCGTCCCGCCCTCGTGCATGGTCAGCGCCAAGGCGACGCAGAACTGCACCAGTTCCAGACATGCCAGGTAGTAGCCGATGCAGACGTGTGGGCCGGTCCCGAACTGCAGCATGTCCACCGGCCGGATAGGCTCGGTGCGTTCCAGCCACCGCGCCAGGCGAAACTGATGAGGCGCCTCGTACAGCAGCGCCGAGGTCGAGAAATGCAGCACCGGGATGCATAGATCGGTGCCCGCGGGAATGCGCCGTTGGCCGAGTCGCAATTCACGCACTGCGCGACGCACCAGGAGCGGCGTCGGCGGATGCATGCGCAGCGTCTCGCGGAACAGCGCTTCGGCGACCGGACACTGCGCCAAGTCCGCGTGCCGGGTCGGCACCGCGCCCACCCGTTGCGCCTCCTCGACCAGAGCGTCCCACAGCCCAGGCTGCCGTGCCAGCTCGATTACTATCCAGGCCATAGTCGACGCCGTGGTGTCGTGACCACCGAGCAGCAGCAAGCGGATATTGGCGACTAGGACCTCATCGGAGAGCGCATCGTCGCTCCGGTCGAAGGCGCTCACCATGTCGTTGATCAACCCGGTGGGCGCGGCATGTTCGCGCGCGTCGCGAACGAACTCGCGCAACCGCGCATCGATCCAGTCTCGGGCGGCCCGACCGCGCCGCAAGGGCAGTCCGGGCAGGTCGACCGGGGGCGCGACGATCAACTGCAGAAGTTGCCGGTACTTGCGACGCCATTCCGGCAGGTCCTGCGCGGGGATTCCCATGAGGCTGAAGATGAGTTTGAGCATTAGATCGCCGGTTTCGCGCAGGATGGTTACGTCGCCCCGGTCGCGCCACCTCTGCACCCGCGCCCGGATGACGGGCGCGAACAGCTCGCCGATGCCCGCCTGGGTCAGCGCCGTGGGCAGGAACGCCGCCTGGATCGCGCCGCGCGCCTGCCGGTGCGCGCCGCCGTCCTGGGCGACCAACGTTCCACCGAACAATTCGGGCGCGATATCTTCGATCAGCGCCGAGGACACATCCTTGTGGCGGAGCAGTGCGATCGCATCCGGATCCAGACAGGTCACCATGTGTCCGGCCGGGCCGAAGTCCAGCCAGAAGTGGCTGCCCAGCGTCCGTTCCGCACGCCGCAGCAGGCGCGGCAGGTCGCAGACGATAGCGGGAAGGTGCCCGACCAAGGGGAAAGCGCCGGGCACGACCGGGATGTCGTGCCGCAGCCGATCTCGACGGTTCAGCGGGTTGAGCAGCATGTCCATCACCAGCGCGGCGACGCAGCCGCTTCGGCGGTCTCGCCGGAAGGCGGCGCGGCGCGGCTGTTTCCACCGTCGGCGTACGTCGGCACATGCGCCAGCATGCCGCCATCGATGCACACCACTTGGCCGGTGATGAACGCAGCATCGTCAGAGAGTAGGAACGCCACCAGCGCGGCCACGTCCTCGGGGCGGCCGACGCGCGGCAGGAGCTGGTGCCGGCGCAGATGCCGTTGCATGCACTCGTCCAGCTTGGCCAGGAGACGCTCGGTCATGATGAGACCCGGCGCAACCGCGTTGCAGCGGATCTTCGCATGACCGTACTGGGTGGCGAGCGAGGCCGATAGCATGTTCATCGCCGCCTTCGATGCGGCGTAGGACGTCAGCGTGGTGTCACCGCTGAGCCCCTGGCACGACGACATGTTGACAATCGCGCCACCGCCGCGGGCGATCATCCCAGGGATGGCCCGCCGGCAGCAGAGCAATGTGCCGCGCAGATTGGTTGCCATGGTCTCATCCCAGACCGCCAGGTCCAGGTCGAGGATCGCGCGGTCGCGCGGAGTCAGATGCATGGCGCCCGCATTGTTCACCAGGAGATCGACCGCACTGAAGTGCCGCTCCGCCGCATCGAACAGCGCTGCCACAGCCTGCGCCTCGGCAATGTTGATGGCCAGAGCCAGCGCGTGGCCCGCCTCGGCCGCGATTTGGGCGGTACAAGCCGTGGCCGCCGAACCATCGATGTCGGCGACCACCACTTTGCCGCCCTCGCGCGCGATTGCGAGGGCGCATGCCTTGCCGATCCCGGCGCCGGCGCCGGTCACCACGGCCACCTTGCCTTCAAACCGTCCCATCGTGTCCTCTTGGATTGCGTTGGTCTCTCGCGGCATGCCGCTCCGCGTCCGCTGGAGAAGGCGCACTGTCGGCGCTGGCGCGCTCCTCACGGCTAGCTTCGCTTCTGATGACCCGAATGGCGGCGACCGGGCACTGGCTGGCTGCGAGACGCACGGCCGCGTGCAGCGCCTGCGGAACTGTCGCCCCGCACACTTCGGCCACGCCGTCCGATTCGCGCTGGCGAAAAATACCCGGTAGCGTCAGCGCGCACTGTCCGCTGGTTCCGCACAGATCCTGGTCGACTAAGACTCGCATCGCAGCCCCTGCGCACGCAGCCGCACCGGCAGCGCGGTGAACGTCCTTAGGAATGCGGAGGGCTCCCGGGTCGGCAGCTCGGCCAATGCCAGCGTGGGGAAGCGCGCCTGAATCCGCGGCAAACTTTCGGCCAACTGCACCCGGGCCAGTTGCGCACCGAGGCAGAAGTGGATGCCGTGGCCGAAGCTCAGCATGATCTTCCCGTTGGTCGACATGCCGGGACTAGTGCCGTAGAACCGGGAAGGATCGAAGCGGTCGGGATCGGCGAAGGCGTCGGAATCGCGATTCCCAGACGCGATCAGCACGCGTACGTCCGCGTTCTTCGGGATCACCACCCCGCCTAATTCGATGTCGTGCTGGGCGATACGCGGAATGGAGCTGAACATGGCGGGCGCGTCGCAACGCAGGACCTCTTCGACGAATGCCTTCACCCGCATGGCGTCTCCCTGCAGCCAGTGCCGCTGTTCGGGATAGGCCAGCATCGCCAGGACCGCATGGTCGATGGTCGCAGCAGTGGTGACGAAGCCACCCAGCAGCATGCCCCACAACATGCTGATCAACTCCGCATCTGAAAGCGTGTCGGCATCATCGTCGTGTGCGAGGACCAACATCGACACGATGTCGTGGCACGGATCGGTGCGCTTACGCTGTATGAGAGCGCCGAAGTAGGCCTTCACTTTGGCACTGGCCGCGTCCGCCGCGGCGAGCCGGGAATCGCTGGCGTGTGGGCTCAGGCCCTCCAAAATGGCGCCGTTGCCCGCGGCGAGCCCGAACATGTCGTCCTGGGGCATGCCGAACAGTTCGGCGAAGACCAGTATGGGCAAGGCCAGCGCGAATTCCCGATGCAGGTCCACGGCCTCCCCGCGCTCCAGCGCGGGCGTCATGCCGTCCAGCCGCGCTTCGACGATCCGCGCGATGCTCGGCCGCAGGTTGTCGATCTGGCCCATGGTGAAATCGCGCGAGATCAGCCGCCGCAGACGCGTATGCGTCGGTGGGTCCTTCATCGCTAGCGTGGAGGCCAGCAGATTGAGCGACAGGCTGGTCGCCGCATGCGGAAAATAGCGCGCCAGTTCGCCCGGCGGCGGTCCCCGAAACGCATCGCCCGTGGCCTTGAGGGCCCAGCAGATGTCGGCGTGGCGGCTCAACAGAAAAAGGCCCGACGCCGCGCGATGCACCGGGTCGTGCTCGCGCAACCACCGCATGAACGGATACGGGTCGTGGATCCACGCTGGCGACGCCAGTTCGGCGAACGCGTCCCGGCATGCTGCCGTGGTTTCTTGCACGTCCATCTTCGTTACCTGTTGGCTGGCTGATCTGAGCGATGCAGGCAGGTGCGCCGGCAAACCGCGGACACGATTGCGTCCCCAGCGGCGTCCGCACATCACCAGAAAACCGGGAACTCCTCGAACCCGCCAGTGATGATCTCCTTGCGCAACTTCAATTGTTCGGGCGCGACGGCCAAGCGCAGCGCGGGAAAGCGCTTGAAGATCGAACCGAACACCGCCTTGAGTTCCAGCCTGGCCAGCTCTCCGCCGATACAGGAGTGCGGACCGTAAGAGAACGCCAGGTGCGGCTTTTCCTGGCGCCCGATGTCGAAGATTTCCGGCGCGTCGAAATGGCGAGGATCGAACGACGTTGCCGGCAGGCCGACCAGCACCTTGCTCTCGGCGGGAATATGCACGCCCGCGATGGTCACGTCGGTTTTCGGATAGCGCATGATGCCGTCCCAGCCCGCGCCCGGCGGATACATGCGCAGGATTTCCTCCACGGCCTTGTCCACCAGGGATGGATCGCCGACCAGGCGTTCGCGCTGTTGCGGATGGCGGAACATGGCCAGCAGGCCGCATTCGATCTGCGCGACGGTGCTCTCGTGCCCCGCCACTAGCATGCCTGCCGCCAGGCCGATTGCTTCTTCCTCGGTCGCCTTGCCCTGGTCGACCGCCGCGAGCAGATCCGTCAGCAGGTTGTCGCCCGGATTCTGGCGCTTGTCCCGCATCTTGTCGCGAATGTAGGCGCGCAGTTCTTCCCAGGCCAAGCGCGACGCCCTGCGCGGGCCGCTTTCATGCTGGTGCGTCATCACCTCGTCGGACAGCCGAGCGAAAAAGGCGTGATCCTCATAGAGCAGGCCCATCAGGGCGCTGATGACCATCGCCGGAAGCGGAAACGAGAGGTGGCGCCGCAAGTCGGCGGGCTGGCGCTGGGCCGCCAGGTTCTCGAACAACTGCGCAGCGATCGCCTCGACATGCGGCGTCAGCAGCTTCACCCTGCGGCTGCTGAAGGCCGGCGCGACGAGCGTGCGTAACCGGACATGGTCGCCCCCCTCGTGCGACACGAGCCACCCCGGCGAACCAAGAATCACCGAATCCGGGGTGAACGCCGTCGGCGGCATTCCCGCCGGCCGGAACGCCGCGTCCGACAGCGCCGCCTTGGCCTCGTCGTAGCCTGTCACCCACCAGCCTTCGTGCCCAGACGGGAAACGCACGCGGTGTATCGGACCGTTGGCGCGCAGCGCCAACATCTCGGGCGAGGGCTCGATGTGATCGACGCGCCACATCGGCAGCATCGGCAGGGGTTGTTCGGACACGGTAGCACTTCACTCTCTAAGCGATGGAGGGGCGCAAGGCGCCCACAGGCGCTGCGGTCACCGACTTTACGTGCGCTTGCGTTCACTTCTGTTGGTCGATGATGCGGCGGGGAAGGCAACCGAACCGTAGGGCGTCAAGTTGGCTTTAGCCAGCTACCGAATCTTGTAGTAGCCTCCTAGGCTAAGCGCCTGGTGCCGCAAAACATATGCGGAAACTCTGTCGCCATGCGCTACCATACGGAAACCTATTTTAGATGGGTATCCGCCTATGTTGGTTGGCCTCATGCGCGTCTCAGAACACGGGCCTGCAGCGGGATGCGCTGCTCGGCTCGCCATCGTGACCTCGCTCGAAGGACAATTGGGTGCGTTCCACTCGCTGACCGAGAACCTGCACACGGCGATGCCCTCGGGCGAATTCCTGTTCCGGGGGCGCCGCGCTCGCGCAGAGCGCGCTTTAATCTAGGACCATGTTGCAAGCCACTTGCGCACGTTCGCGTTGGCACCATTGCCAAACTCAAGAACCGCGTTCTCGTCGATGAAATACGCGGTTGCGGAATCCGGCGCGGCGCAACCTCGCCCGCCTCGGCTTCATCATCGAACCCGAGGCCGGCTAGCTCTGCCAGCGCCCGCTTCCGCGGGAGATAGGGGCACCCTCGCTACGGCGTATTCGGTCGCGGCCTCAACCTGATCGCGCGTCAGCGATGGAATCGACAATCTCCTCGGCCGATTGCCCTCGGGCGAGGCGTCCATAGACGGGAACTCTCGTGTTTAATGACCGGTTGGTTGCGATCACCTTCGACTTCTACCCACCGACGCGTTCAGACGATGAAGACGGCTTTAGAGCTCGGTGTCGATCTTGCCAAGATCAAGGACTGGTTCGCCTAACCCGACTCGGTACGGGTCGAGGGACAGCCGCCGGATCGCTTCATACAGGCGAGCCGGGGTACGAGCTCTGAAGGTCCATGGATGCCTGGCTCAGCCCGCAGGAAAATAGCTACGGAAACACCAACCCAACGGCAGCTTCACGCACTGAAGCGGCTGAGTGGAATTGCCCGTGTCCCAAATAAATCCGAAGCCGTCACGTCGAAAGAGGAAGCGGAGAAGCTCTACGGGAGCGACTAAAACTGGCAGTTTTCTCGCATATCGACTTGCGTCTATCTCGACGACCTGCAACGGAGAGCCTTCATGTACATACCAACCCACTTTCGAGATGACGACATCGAGAATATTCGAGCGACAATCCACTGCGCCCGATTGGCCAACCTAGTCACAGCGACATCAGATGGGCCACTTGCGACGCCTCTTCCGCTCTTCCTCGACGAGAGCGAAGGCGAACACGGCGCACTATACGGGCACTTGGCGAAGGGCAATCCGCAATGGCGCACGGCCCCGATCGGAGAAGCTCTGGCAATCTTTACTGGCGCAGAGGCTTATGTGACGCCATCCTGGTATCCTAGCAAGCGACAAGCTGAACATGTGGTTCCGACATGGAATTACATCGCGGTCCACGCCCATGGGCCGATTGAGTTCTTCGAGGATCCCACTCGCCTGCTTGAGGTTGTGACGCGTCTGACGAATATCCATGAGACATCACGTGCGACGCCCTGGGCCGTCAGCGATGCCCCGGCGGATTTCATCGGCGCCCAGTTGCGTGAAATCGTCGGCGTGCGCATCCCTATCACCATGGTCCAAGGCAAACGCAAGATGAGCCAAAACCGCCCCACGCCTGATCGCATTGGTATCGCCACCGGCCTAGCGGCGAGCAAACTGGCACGGGACCAGGAAGTTGCAGCTCTTATCTTGGTTCAGGACTGAGACGAAAATGTGCATGACCAGCAGCGCCGCAGCCATCTTACATCTACAGCTCTCACGAACCCCAGCGGTCGGGCCATCAATTAACTCGCGAAATTCACGAACGGAAACGTCAGCTCGGGCTTGCCGCACTATGCAGACACTTGTCCGTATTCTGACAGAGGCACAATCTGTGTCAGGTCCAGTACAACGCGCATAGTAAGCGTCCAGACTTTCGAAAGCCCATTCGACTCTGCGGCTCCCTGCGCCGCCCGGGATGGCCATTGCTCAAAACAAAGCAATCCAGAAAAGAGCCGCGGAGGCAGCAATGCTCACGCTCTGCAAACTCCATCTCGCCCCCCGGAAGCAATTACATTGTTGAACCAATTCGCGCACAAGTGACAACGACTTGGAATGGAGACTCACCTCAGCGAGTTGCGGGCCGCGCAACTCAGTCTAGGAGCATGAGCAAGCAAGAGCCGCGACGCTTGTATATGCAGGCCAATGATTTGTCCCCAGAAAGAACCGTCATCGTCATAGTGAGCGATATGCCAGTTGGGACGGAACTTGCCCGCAATCTCGGTCTCGTCAACGGATCAATCGTGGGATGATTTGTTTTCGAGGGGCGCTTCCGCGCGGCAGGGCCGGACTACATAATTCATGACCACCATAATCTATTGCCATTCAAGACCTGCCGTTTGCTCGCTCCTGGTGTCGCTTCGCGATTCGACATTCGAAGGGGTGGCTCGGTGAGCGAGTTCTTTCGTCACTCGGCCCAACCACTGGCTCAGTTCGAGTGACTCGTGCCAAATGCCACGATTCGTTTACTGCCCATGATCGAGTACATACTTGCGTTTTGCTTGGCACGATGCTTGCTGAAGATCATTTGTCCCAAGGGGTGAGGAAGAACTGCAAAGGCTTGGAAAAGCAAAGATGAGCACAAACGCTTTGATCGGAGGCGCCATTCCGAGCACCGATGTTGCGAAACGTGCAGCGCGCATCGGTGCCGAAGTCAAAAATATCAAGCTATCAGGCGACCTACCGGACCACACGATCGCCGCGATCAACAGCTTATTGCTCGAGCACAAGGTGATCTTCTTCCGCAATCAAGGACATCTCAATGACGCTGAGCATGAGCGCTTTGCCGCTCGTCTCGGAAAGCTAGTGCCACATCCGATGCTCGGTGCTACCAAAGGGATGGCGTCGCTCCTCGAACTGGACTCCACTCGCGGCGGCGGTCGTGCCGACGTTTGGCATGCGGATGGGACCTTCGCCGACGCCTATCCCAAGATTTTGGTCCTGCGGGCCGTTGTAATGCCAATGTTCGGAGGCGACACCGTATGGTCGAACACAGCTGCCGCTTATCTTGGTCTGCCGCCGCCGCTACAACGGCTTGCCGAGGCCCTATGGGCCGTTCACAGCAACGTCTTCGATTACGCCGGGATCGCGCGGGTCCGTGAGGTCGACAAGAAACATTTTGACGAGGTGTTCACCAGAACGGTTTTTGAGACCGAGCATCCCGTCGTACGCGTCCATCCCGAAACGGGCGAGCGGACGCTAGTGCTCGGCGCCTTGGTGAAGCACTTTATTGGAATCCGCAAATACGACGGACAAAAGCTATTCGATCTGCTCCAGTCTCACATCACCGCGCCCGAAAACACTGTGCGTTGGAATTGGTTAGAGGGCGATATTGCGCTGTGGGATAACCGCGCAACGCAGCATTACGCGGTCAACGATTACGGGGACCAGCATCGCGTCGTACGTCGGGCCACGATCGAGGGTGACGTGCCTGTCAGTGTCGATGGCCGGAGCAGTGTAACGCGAAAGATGACCGAATAACTGCACGTCGACGCCCCCGCGCCCCGCGCTGAAAACTGGGAGAAATTGGCAATCGGAGCTGTTTCGGGGCAAACTCGAAAGCACTTTGCGACGCCATATCTCAGCTCTTGATGCCAACTCGGCAACGTTTCGCTGTGCTGGCAACTATTTAGCGTGGGCAACGGCTTCGAGGAAACCACGAGCATCACTGTCCTTCGCCGGTGGCCGGTACGTGGCCTTCACGTTTCAGTTTAGAAAATTCTCGGTCAGTGGCCATAAAGCGCGCCAACATTGGGGCGATGAGTTTAGTTGGATCGACCAGTTGACCACATTGACGCGTAAGCACTTCTGCATATGCAATGAGATCACGATGCACGGCCGCGGGCAGCTCCGCACTCACTTTGACCGGCTTGTCGTCTGGAAGCTCTCCTATTCTAAGCTTGGGCATCCCTATCCTCCATATGGCGCAAGTATGAGGTCGCGATTGACGAGAACACGAACCGGGAAACCAGGTCGCACGGTCAGCGTGGGCTGGATGTTGAGACTGCGCCGAACTACCTGCTGTCCGGTCTGGTTCAGTGAGTCCGAGGCGCCGTGCCGCAATGCTTGGATGATTGCGCTGTCGTTGCTGTTGGTATCAGAGCCGGCTCCCAGTTCGGTCCCGACCGCCAGAAACGTGGACAGTGCCGCAGCCTTAAACAGCTCACCCCAGTGATTGTCGACCTGGTCTTCGAGGCCTGCATATCCTGCGGCATCAGCGCCAGGCTGCCGCTCGAGAACGATAGAACGTCCATTCGGCATGATCAACCGGGTCCAGACGAGCAGGACACGGGACTGGCCGAAAGCGACCTGGCTATCGTAGACCCCGATCAGACGCGCTCCCTGGGGCACAAGCAGAAAGCGGCCGGTCGGTGAGTCAAAAAGGTTCTCCATGACCTGCGCGGTCACTTGGCCTGGAAGGTCCGATCGGATCCCGGTGATAAGCGCCCCTGAAATCACCGTCCCAGCCTGCACGATGTATGGTGAAGAGGGTTTGGCAATACGGTCAGGGCTTACCGCTCGGCGGTCCACAGAGGCGTTCACGAAGGCAAGCTTGCGGTCCTGGCCGTTCTGCGCAGATCCATCATCGCCAGTGCTCGTTGCATTCGGTGGCGTGACTCGGTCGTTTTCAACCGCCGCAGCGGGCGGACGCGCTCCGCCATTGATCGCAGCGAACAAATGGCTGGTGCGGGCTGCCTCGGTCTCTTGTTCCCGGCGCTGCTGCTCCGGATCGGCGCCGATCGCCGGTGACTGGCCCTGAGCGGCAAGGATCGGCCGACCAAGGTCGCCGGGGAGCGGCGGACCAAGCTGCGGGATTGGCTGGCGCGGAACGCCGGCATAGTCCTTCGGCAGCATCGTAATTCCGTCGGCAACATTGTGATGGTCGGTACTGTAAAGCTCATCGGCCGCTTGATTGCGTGGATGATTGCTCTGCAGCGACCACAGCACCGCTCCGCCGATGACAAGTAATGCAACTGCGCTCCCGCCGGCCAGGATCTTCCGCGACAATCGCGTCACGCGCGGATGCTCTGCTCTCAAGCGGAAGCTCCTGGACTGATCCTCTTGTGTCTCAGGCGGAGCGGCTTGTTCCTGATCGTTTCCATTCCGGGTGTTCATGACGACGGCCTCCCGTCGGTCCGAACAATGCGGACCTTCTGCTGGTGCTCGCCGCCAAGCCGCAGTTCCGCGGCAGCAAATAGCCGATCGACGATCAATACGTTGCCGTAAGCGCGGTAGTTGACGAGTTCAGTCTTGCCGTCTGGACCGATGGCGAAGAGCGGAGGCATCTCGCCCTGCACGATGCCTTGCGGGAATTCGACATAGACCTTGCGGCCATCGTCATATGCGGCGAGCGGCCGCCAGGGAGGACTGTCGCCTTCGATGGCATAGCGGGAGATTCGCTGCGCCGGATCCGGAAGGACGGGCTTCAGAGCAGCTGAACGCGACCGTTCGCGTACCGTCTCAGGATAGTACCAGGCAACGGATGGCATGTATGGCCGCTCGCGGGAGCGTAGCTCGATCAGGTAGGTGCGCCGGTCAGTATTGACCACCAGGTTGGTCTCGATCGAAGCTCGGGTCGGCTTGACCAGGATGTGGACACGCCGTGTGTCCCCGCTCCCGCTCTCGGTATCGCCCACGACCCAGCGTACGGTATCTCCGGCCGCGATCGGCCCTGATCCCGTCAACTGTTCTCCCTCCTCGAGCGCGATATCCGTGATCTGCCCCGGCGCGGCGTAAATCTGATAGAGCGCGCCGGGACTGTAGGCGTAGATTTGCGCCGCGTTGAAATAGCCCCGCTTGCGCGGTTCGACCCGGGCTGCGCTATTTGCTGTCTCAACCCGGCTCACGGGTTCAGCATCTTCCTTCTCTCCCGACTTGCCGCCGAGAGCGGGCTTCCAGAGGGGTGGAACGTGAAGCGATCGCGATCTGTCGTTGACAGCCACCGGCGTCGCCGATAGCGGAGGCACTTCGGTGTCATAGCTGATCTCCGGCGGAATGTAGGTCGCGCACCCACCGAGCGCCGACGGACAAAGCAGAATAGCGGACAGAACTGCACGCTTCGAGTTCACGAACACGGTCCAAGCCGAATTGAGCTTGCTGCGCTTCGAATTGACGTCAAATTGCGTCTTGGTCACTGACTCAACTCCTTTGACCAGTTGATCGCGCGGACGTAAACGCCAAGCGGATTCTTGCGCAGGCGTTCGGCGTCGCGGGGCGTCTCGATGACGATCGAGAGAATTGCAGTCCAGCGCTCAGTCGAGCTCAACGAACCGTTGTCGTAGGTGCGCTGGGTCCAAGCCGCCCGAAAGCTCTCCGAAGAGGCGCGAATGACGCTCGAGACCTCGACGGAGATTTGTGCCTTACCCAGCTTTGCGAACGGGTCGTTGTTGCGCGCGAAGTCGTTGAGCGCAGCCGCGCCGCGATCGGTTGTAAAATCATAGGCCCGAAGCCAGTTTTGGCGCAGAACGATTCCGTCGGCAGGTAGGCTCCTGACATCCTCGATAAAGCGCGCCAGATGGTAGGCAATCTGCGCATCAGTCGGCTGATAGTCGATGTTAGCTGGCGCAACCCTTTGGGCCTTTCCAAGATGATCGACCTCAACCACCCACGGCGTGATCGAGCCTTGATTTGATTGCCAGACAAGTCCACCCGCGAGACCGACTGAAAGCATCAAGCAACCGAATGCCATCAGGCGCCAGTTCTTCGCTTGCACTCGCGCCGATCCGATGCGTTCGTCCCAAACCTGAGCTGCCTTTTGATAAGGCGTAGTCGGCTCGGGCATTCGCCCGTAGTGTACTGATGATCGTTTGAACATCGATGGTTGCCCCTGGTATCGAGTGATCGGTTTCAAGTCGTGCGGTGGCTCGGATTTTGAGGCGCTGTAGGGTGAGGTGTCAGCGCTCTCCTTCAGACAAATCGACGGATGAGCCGCTGCCACTATGATCGCCTGAGCGGACCGCTTGGCCGGCTGTTGATGCACCGTGCCGAATAGTCTCGGCACGCTTCATGCGTCGCGCCCAATCGGGTTGCCCTTCGGCCGAAGTGCTCGCGGCCGACGCACCGGTTTCCCCACCTCCGCCGAGTGCGGCGGCTGCACGACGCAACGGGCTCATGGCAGCCGAGGCGCCAGCCTCGGCAACGCCAGCAATGCCTCCGCTTCGATAGGCGGCGGACGCTCCGCTCCAGACGGCGCCCCCGCCGCGCGCGGCCCCAGCAATTGCGGCGCCAGCGAGACCAACACCGCCGGCGGCAAGACCCGCGCCCGCCGCAACAATGCCACCGGCAGCAAGGCCCGTTCCAACCGCGGCACCGGCACCGAGCTGAGGTCCGCCCGACACCAGGCCGTTTGCAATACCCGGACCGAAGATACCGAGGCCCAGCAAGGAGAGCGCCGCGAGCACCAGTGTCATCGCGTCCTCGATGGTTGGCTGATTGCCGCCAAAGCCAGCGGTGAACTGCGAGAACAGGGTCGATCCGATCCCGACGATGACGGCCAGGACCAAGACTTTGATTCCGGAGGATATGACATTGCCCAGGACCCGCTCTGCTGCGAAGGCGGTCTTGCCAAACAAGCCAAACGGAATGAGCACGAAGCCGGCAAGCGTCGTGAGCTTGAACTCGATCAGGGTGACAAAGAGCTGGATCGCCAGAATGAAGAAGGCGAGCAACACCACGACCCAGGCGAACAGGAGAACGACGATCTGGACGAAATTCTCGAAGAAGCTGATGTAGCCCATCAGGTTGGAGATCGAGTCGAGGAGCGGACGGCCGGCGTCGAGTCCGACTTGAGCGATCTTTCCCGGCCGCAGGAAGTCCGACGCGGAGAGACTTGTGCCAGATGCCTTCAAGCCAAGACCGGCAAAGCTCTCGAAGACGATGCGCGCCAAGCTGTTCCAGTTGCCGATGAGGTAGGCAAAGACGCCCACGAAGAGCGTCTTCTTGACGAGACGGGCGATGATATCCTCGTCCGGCCCCCAACTCCAGAACAACGCAGCAAGCGTAATGTCGATCGCGGCAAGAGTCGTGGCGAGATATCCGACGTCACTTCGCAGCAGCCCGAAGCCGTTATCGATATAACGCGTGAACGTTTCCAAGAACTGGTCGATGATCCCCGTACCCGTCATGGCTTGCTCGCCTCGGGCGTCACCGGTTGCGGATATCCTTGCGGGATCCGGCTCTGGTCTTTTGGGGCGGGCGCCAACGTTACGGGCGGTTCCTCTTGGCCTGGAACAGCGGCACCGGCTTTCTTGCCCAAGAAGCGTCGCCGGTTTTCGGCCCAAACGCCCTTACATTGCCGATAATCCGCTGTTTCTTCCGGAGTGACGCCGCGGCAGCGCGCGAGGTCTGAGCTGGTTGCATCGGTCGTCTGCTCCGCCTTCGGTGTCGGCGGAGAATTGTCTCCGCCACGCAGATGAATCGTGCAGGCAGCGACGGCTACTAGGCCGATTGTCGTAAGCAGCGACAAAGCCTTGAATGCCTTTAAGTCGGTCATTAGTGGAACATCTGCACGTTGGATGATTGATAGCCCTGCCCAGGTGTCAGGAAGCGCCGAAGTTGTTCTCGTCCCTGATCCTGGGCCGAGGCGCGCTGAGCTGATTCAAGACTCTGCGCCCGGCCTTGCGCCGTCACGACAGCGGTGAGGTCGGCGAGCTGCTGCGCGTTCAGCGCAAGGATCTGATTGCCAGCTTGCGTTGCCTGCAGAGCGCCGCTAGCGCCTTGGCTTGACGTTACGAGCGCGGACGTCTGGATGCGGTTAGTGTCGAGATTGTCAACGATGCCGGCTTGGACGCGAAGCGCGTCTTGTGTTGCCGCGTAAGTATTTTGCCACCGCGATTGAGCGTTGGTGACGAGCAACTGGCTGGATTGGTTTCCAGCGGCCGGCGCGTAGTTCGTCGAGAACGCGCGATCGATCTGCTGGACGTCGTAGGCAATGCGCTGCGCCTGGCCCAGTAATTGCTGGGTCCGCTGAATCGAGGATTGCAGTTGCTGCAACGATGAATACGGAAGGTTTGCCAGGTTCTTCGCCTGATTGATGAGCATCTGCGCCTCGTTCTGCAACGAGATGATCTGATTGTTGATCTGCTGGAGCTCCCGCGCGGCGGTCAGGACGTTCTGAACATAGTTGTTGGGATCGAAGACAATCAGCGCCCGTGCGGGCACCGCGACGCCAAGCACTAGCGCGACAGTGCCAGCGGCCGCCAACAGACCAAGACGCTTCATAGCGGTTTCTCCAGATTGACGAGATTGGGGATCAGGTCGAGGGCCCAGGCGACGCCACGGTGCTGGAGCCAGGCGGGCACGAAGCCGTCGGCTCCATGTTCGGCGATGAGTTGCGTGATGACAGCCTGGTCTGTCTTGGAAGAGGCTGCGGTAAATGTGAGCGCAATCTCGCCAAGACCAAGTTCGAACATCCGGTTGCCGCGACGAGACTGGCAATAGTAGTCGCGCTTTGGCGTTGCCCGGCTCAGAAGCTCGATCTGGCGGTCATTGAGGCCGAAGCGGCGGTAGATGGCAGTGATCTGCGGCTCGATCGCCCGTTCGTTCGGCAGCAACAATCGCGTTGGGCAGCTTTCGATGATGGCCGGCGCGATCGCAGATCCATCAATGTCCGAAAGCGACTGGGTGGCGAAGATAACGGACGCGTTCTTTTTCCGAAGCGTCTTCAGCCATTCCCGGAGTTGCCCTGCAAAATCCTCGTCATCGAGGGCAAGCCAGCCTTCGTCGACAATCAGGAGTGTTGGCCGGCCGTCGAGACGATCACCAATGCGATGGAAGAGGTACCCCAGCACGGCCGGCGCAGCACTCGTTCCGATCAAGCCTTCGGTCTCGAATGCCTGCACCGAGGCCTCGCCAAGGCGCTCGAATTCAGCATCGAGCAAGCGCCCGGATGGACCGCCGAGGCAATAAGGTTGCAAGGCGCGTTTCAGGGAGTTCGATTGCAGCAGAACCGACAGGCCCGTGAGGGTGCGCTCCTCCCTCGGCGCCGAGGCAAGAGACGTCAGCGCCGACCACAGGTGATCCTTGACCTCCGGGGTGATCTCAAGCTTTTCTCGCGCCAGGATCGCGCCGATCCATTCCGTCGCCCACCCCCGCTCGACGGAATCGTCGATCCAGGCCAGCGGTTGCAGGGCGACGGGGTTCTCGTCTCCGGCAGACAGCGCACCGCCGAGATCATGCCAGTCGCCATTCATGGCGAGCGCGGCCGCCCGGATTGAACCGCCGAAGTCAAACGCAAAAACCTGAGAGTTCGGATAGCGGCGGAACTGTAGCGCCATCAGCGCGAGTAGCACTGACTTGCCAGCGCCTGTCGGCCCCACCACGAGGGTATGACCGACATCGCCGACGTGGAGTGAGAATCGGAACGGCGTTGATCCCTCGGTCTTGCCGAACAGAAGCGGCGGACCCTTGAAGTGCAGATCCCTCGCCTCGCCGGCCCACACGGCCGACATCGGAATCATATGGGCGAGGTTGAGGGTCGATACCGGCGGCTGCCGCACATTGGCGTAGACGTGCCCGGGCAGACTGCCGAGCCACGCTTCAACGGCGTTCACCGTCTCGATCATACAGGTGAAATCGCGGCCCTGGATGACCTTCTCGACCAACCTCAGCTTTTCGTCGGCAGCATTGGGATCGCGATCCCAGACGGTAATTGTTGCAGTGACAAAGGCTTGCCCGATCTGATCCGACCCCAGTTCCTGCAAAGCCGCGTCGGCATCTATTGCCTTGTTGTGGGCGTCGGTATCGAGCAGCGTCGACGCCTCGTTCGTCATGACCTCCTTGAGAATGGCGCCAATCGACTTTCGCTTGGCGAACCACTGCCGTCGAATCTTGGTCAGAAGCTTGGTGGCATCGATCTTGTCGAGCATGATTGCCCGGGTCGACCACCGATACGAGAATGGCAGACGATTCAGGTCGTCCAGGATCCCCGGGGTCGTAGCGCCCGGAAAGCCGACAATCGTCAGGACCCGAAGATTGGCTGAGCCCAACATTGGCTCTAGCCCGCCGGTCAACGGCTGGTCGGCCAAGAGCGCATCGATGTACATGGGAATTTCGGGCACCCGAACGCGGTGACGCTTGGTCGAGATCGTCGAGTGCAGGTAGGTCAGTGTGTCCTGATCGTCGAGCCAGGCGCATTCGGGCATGAAGCCTTCGACGAGTTGCAGTACGCGGTTGGTTTGATCGACAAACCCGCGCAGCACCTCGTGCGCGTCGGCTCCAACGCTCCGATCGCGTCCCTCATAGAGTAGTCGCTCCGCCCTGGCGGCCCCCTCCTCGGGGGGCAGGTAAAGAAAGGTGAGGAAGTAACTGGATTCATAGTGAGCGTCCGCCTCTTCAAACTGAGCTCGGCGCTCAGCGTCGACCAGTGCGGACGCGACATCCGGAAAGGTGTTCGGCGGATAAGCACCCGCAAAATGGCGTTGCGCCTCAACGAAGACTGCCCAACCAGATCCCAGGCGGCGCAGGGCGTTATTCAGGCGACCCGCGACGGCGACGAGTTCAGCCGGCACTGCGCTATCCAGGTCAGGTCCCCGGAACTTCGCCGTCCGTTGGAACGAGCCGTCCTTGTTCAGGATGATCCCCTCGTCGACCAAGGCGGCCCACGGCAGGAAGTCGGCAAGACGCGCGTTGGAATGGCGGTATTCGGCAAGGTTCATCATATTATCGAGCTCAGGTGTTGAGATGGCCGGGAATACGCAGATGTCGGCGCACGACGTCGACAAAGGCTGGATCGCGCTTGGCGGCCCAGACGGCGGCCATGTGGCCGATGAACCAGAGGACAAGACCCGCGATCCAGAGCCGCAATCCCAGCCCAAGGGCTGCCGCAAGCGTGCCGTTCACGATCGCAACCGACCGCGGCGCGCCGCCCATCAGAATTGGCTCGGTGAGCGCGCGGTGAACGGGCACGACAAAGCCTGTGACCAGTTCATCCATCAGATCACCACGCCGCCGCCGAAGGAGAAGAACGACAGGAAGAAGCTCGAGGCGGCAAATGCGATCGACAGACCGAACACGATCTGGATCAGCCTGCGGAAACCACCTGACGAGTCACCGAACGCGAGCGTGAGCCCGGTCACGACGATGATGATGACGGCGATGATCTTCGCGACCGGGCCTTCGACCGACTGCAAGATCTGATTAAGTGGCTGCTCCCACGGCATGTTCGAGCCAGCCGCCCACGCCGGCGCCGACGCCAAAAGCACCGCGCCGAAGGCGGCCAACGATGCACCTCTAAAAAAGCGAAATTGCTGACGCATGTCAGTCTCCTGCTGATGAAAGGTTGTAGTCGCCGGTGGCACCAAGCCCCGTGACGAGGGCGAGCTCAGCGAGGCGACGGTCGGCGCCGCGCCCCGCAAGCACGGCAACGAGGTTGATGGTCTCGGCGATCAAGGCGCGCGGAACCGTGATGACGGCTTCCTGGATGAGTTGCTCGAGCCGCCGCAGCGCACCAAGCGCACTGCCCGCGTGAATGGTCCCAATGCCGCCGGGGTGGCCTGTGCCCCATGCCTTGAGTAGATCGAGCGCTTCGGCACCGCGAACTTCGCCGACCGGAATACGGTCTGGACGCAGTCGCAGCGAGGAGCGAACGAGGTCCGATAGCGTGGCCACGCCATCTTTGGTCCGCAAAGCCACGAGATTGGGCGCCTTGCATTGGAGTTCGCGTGTATCTTCGATCAGAACGACCCGATCGGAGGTCTTCGCCACCTCCGCCAAGAGGGCGTTCGTCAAGGTCGTCTTGCCGGTCGATGTCCCGCCGGCGACGAGGATGTTCTTCCGTGCGGCGACCGCGTTCTGCAGGATCTTGGCCTGCTCCGAGGTCAAGATCCCACTGCCGACGTAGTCGTCGAGCGTAAACACAGCGACTGCGGGCTTGCGGATCGCAAAGGCCGGTGCCGCAACGACCGGGGGCAACAGACCTTCGAAGCGCTCGCCGGTCCCAGGCAATTCGGCCGAAACCCGTGGGGAGCCGGCATGCACCTCAGCGCCGACATGATGCGCGACCAGGCGAACAATGCGCTCACCGTCCGCTGCGGAGAGCGTTTCGCCTGTGTCGATCAGGCCATTCGACAACCGGTCGATCCACAGCCGCCCATCTGGGTTGAGCATCACCTCGATGATCGCTTCATCTTCGAGGTAACTGGCAATCGCCGGGCTGAGCGCGCTGCGCAGCATTCGTGCGCCGCGCGAACTCGCTTCCGATTGAATCGTATGGATTGCCACCGTTCGCCCCCACCGAATGAGAGCGTCCACAGGCGCCCCTCAGATGGGAATGATTAAAAAAGGCACCAATGGACTTGGTGCAACAATGGCTTTCAGTGATCGTAGATTGGCGTAGTAAAAGAAAGACAGAGAACTGGTCTCTAGGCCTACTCAATCGGATCAGTTCGCCACGGGTTGCTGCTCACCACTCCGCATCGTCATCCGCGGGCAGAAGGATGACCGAATCCTCATATAACCCAATTGACTCGACACCGTAGGAAACATCAGCCGGCTTGAAGAAGAGGATTGAACTCGTCCATGAAACGATGGATCGGCACCAGGGCAGCGCGAACAAGACAAACGTCGCGATCTGCAGTGCCACGTTGAGACCGAACGCGACTTGATAGGCCTGGACGGGCCTATGGCCATCATTCGCAGACCATTGCTCCAGGATAAGACCTGTCACGTATTGTGCCAGAAACGCCCAACCAAAGTGCAAGACGTTCAAGGCGCCGTTGGCGCGACCGGCCAGCTCCGGCGGAAAGTAATCCGCTATGACCGCGAAGCTGACCACGGTTGCTGTTCCGACAATTGCGACAACAGACCATGGCCAAATGGACGGCAGAGGCGCTCGCAGGATCAAGGCTAACTCCGCTGCGATGAACAGCACTGCTACCATGGCCAATATCGCCTCCGCCCCGATTCCTCTTCGTTTGGTGTAGTGGACCGCCATACCGAACAACCAGGCACCACCGCTCAATACGATCGACATTATGAACAGCTGTCGGACCAGACTGTCGCGATCAAACCCCTCTACGTCTATCAACCACGGCGACGCCCACAAACCCTGCAGGGACCAGGATGATCCAATGCAAGTCGCCGATAACGGGGCCATTCGCCAGAACCTTCGATCGCTGAAAACGGAGCTAAGAGTGACGCGCGCCGTTGATGGGACAATGCCTCGCTCAGGCACGACGGTATAGATGAGAATGGCCGTCGCACCGGTAGCGGCCGCCAGGACCTCAAAGAGTTGCCGCCAGCCCATCCAGGCGAGCAGGTATTCGAGGGGGACCGTGGCAGTCACCGCTCCTAACGATCCCAGCATGACCATGTAGCCGTTAAGCAAGGCGACACGCTCCCTGGGGAACCAAAGGACGATCGACTTCAGCCCTGCGGTCAACGCCGCGGCCACGCCAAGCCCGATCATTGCACGCGCGATCAAAAGCGAGAGGAAGTCAGTCGATATCGCGAAGAGGCCGGCGCCTGCTGCGGCAAGCAAGAGCAGAATGCTCTGGACGCGACGCGGACCAAAGCGATCCAACAATATACCGATGGGTATCTGAGCGACCGCGAAAACAAGAAAATACACTGCCGTAAGCAACCCGAGATCGGCAGCCCCAACCCCAGTATCCGAGCTGAGATGGCTAGCCATCAAGGCATTGATCGTTCGGAACAGATAAGAGAGATAGTACCCAGCTACAAAAGGGAGAAAAACGCGCGCGATTCGACGCCATGCTGTTGAGATTTGCATGCTGGCCCCCTTTGCTCTCAGCTCACTCGAGCCGATAGCGCGTCCAGCTTTTGTCGGTTCGGCTAAATCGCTGCAGTCGTAGGCTGGCGTAGAAAAAGAAGGGACCGGCGAAAGGGTCTTTCTACGGGTTCAATTAAGCATCTTCGGCCGGTTCCTGATGGCGGATATCTTCTGGAATCTCGCGCAGGAAGCTCTGTCCCTTTTGCAAACGGCGCCCGAGCGCCTCGACAAATCCTTCAAAGCGCTCCCGACCTTTTGCCTGCGCGACCGCCTGGACTTCATTGGGTAATGGCGGCGTGATCGTCAGCCAGAACCGTATGAAAAGGGCCAAGGTCTCAGCCGTCAGACCGACGTCACGCTCCAGCCTCTGCATCTGGCGCGATAGCCGGTCCAGGCGACGGGTGAATGCTGCCTCCCGTCTATCCGCTCCGTCCGGTGACAGGAACGATGCGACAGCCGCTTCCACGATGGCAGACCGTGAAAGCTTCTTGCGATCGGCGAGCTCCGAGATCTGTTTCAGAAGCTCTGGCGGAAAGTAAACGTTCATCCTGTCGCGCATGCCTCAGAGTTCCATACCGTCATTCGGGTCCATGGCAACCTGGCGGACGACGCCACGCATCTGCTGACGAAGCAGTCGAGATTGGCGGACCGCGTCCTCATCGTCGTCAAGAACGACGGCAAATTCTTCTGCCGGTGTCGATTCGATTGTTTCCCTGACGATAGCGACGTGATCGGGGAGTTCGGGCTCCCGACGAAGGCCGCTGTTCGCCGTGTCTTCCTCGGCCTCGGCGGCCCTGTTAGTTGGACCTCCCGTCGGCTTCAGCGTTCCGAGCGCTGACCATCCGTCCGTTCGCGGCGATCGGCCGGCGCTCGCCGGATCGGGCGGTGACAAAACCCGCTCGGTGAACCGGCGATCTTCGTAGTAGCGGACTTTCTTCGCCCGGATCGGTGCCGTCCCTGCCACCATGACGATCTCGTCCATCGGCGGAAGCTGCATGACCTCGCCTGGCGTCAGCAGCGGCCTCGCCGTCTCCTGCCGAGAGACCATCAGGTGCCCCAGCCAGGGATTTAACCTGTGCCCGGCGTAGTTCTTCATCGCCCTCATCTCAGTCGCTGTACCGAGTGCATCGGACACCCGCTTGGCTGTCCGCTCGTCGTTGGTCGCGAAACTGACGCGGATATGGCAGTTGTCCAGGATCGCGTTGTTAGGGCCGTAGGCCTTTTCGATTTGATTGAGCGACTGCGCGATCAGGAAACTCTTGATGCCGTACCCAGCCATGAAGGCGAGCGCGGACTCGAAGAAATCGAGCCGCCCAAGGGCTGGGAACTCGTCAAGCATCATCAGCACACGATGCCGGCGGTCGCGGGCGTGCAGATCTTCGGTCAGGCGCCGGCCGATCTGGTTCAGCACCAGGCGGATCAACGGCTTGGTCCGCGAGATATCGGAGGGCGGCACCACGAGGTAAAGCGTCGTCGGGCGGCGATCGGCGATCAGATCGGCAATCCGCCAGTCGCAGCGGCAGGTCACCCGGGCCACCACGGGATCGCGGTAGAGCCCGAGAAACGACATCGCGGTGGACAGGACGCCAGAGCGCTCATTCTCCGATTTGTTGAGGAGTTCGCGTGCAGTCGAGGCGACGACGGGATGGGCGCCCTGCTCGCCAAGGTGCGCGGTGGTCATCATTGCCTTCAGCGTCGCCTCGATCGGCCGCTTCGGATCGGACAGGAAGGCGGCGACACCGGCCAGGGTCTTGTCCACCTCGGCATAGAGGACATGGAGGATAGCGCCGACCAGGAGCGAATGACTGGTCTTCTCCCAATGATTCCGCTTGTCGAGAGAGCCTTCGGGGTCGACCAGGACGTCGGCGACGTTCTGCACATCGCGAACCTCCCATTCCCCGCGCCGGACCTCGAGAAGCGGATTGTAAGCCGAGGATTTCGGGTTGGTCGGGTCGAACAACAGGACACGGCCATGCCGCGCGCGGAAACCCGCGGTCAGTTGCCAGTTCTCCCCCTTGATATCGTGCACGATGGCCGAACCCGGCCAAGCCAGCAGCGAGGGAACGACGAGTCCGACGCCCTTGCCGGACCGGGTGGGAGCAAAACACAGCACGTGCTCCGGCCCCTCATGGCGGAGGTAGTCGCGATCGAGCTTGCCCAGTACCACACCATCCGGACCGAGAAGTCCGGCCGCTCGAACCTCTTCCGCATTAGCCCAGCGCGCCGACCCATAGGTCTCGACATTCTTGGCCTCGCGCGCCCGCCAGACCGACATGCCGATCGCCACAGCGATCGAAACAAAGGTCCCCGACGACGCGATGAAGGCTCCCTCGACAAAGACCTGAGGCGCGTAGGCATCGTAGACGAACCACCACCAGAAGAAGATCGGCGGATAATAGATCTTGAAGCCCAACAGTTCGAACCAGGGCCGGCCAAGCTCGGGCTGGTAGGCAAGTCGCCAGGCCGTCCACTCGGTTGCTCCCCAGATGGCCAGCAAGACGATCAGGCCGACAACGATCACCTGTCCCCAGAGGATTTTGGTTCCGGACATTCCGAGCGTCCTTCCGCAACTGAATTGGCGAGATTGCTAGAGGCCGAGGTCGCGCTTGCGACCAAAGCCCCATTCGATACCACCGCCGTCCTTCACGACACCGGTGACGTGTTGGCCGAGCCTCTTCTCGAGTTCGCGCGACCAGGGCACGAGCTGGAAGCCGAGCCCATTATCGATCATGGCGAAGCGTCCCGAGGCGAGCGTCAGCCGCTGGCGATACGTGCCCGCCACATGCTCCCCAGAGGCGGCGTTCACATGAGGCAAGCCGGTGTCGGCTGAGACTTTTGCGGCCACCTCGTCCAGCTCGCGTCGACGCAACGTGTCCAGGAGGTCGCGTTGCAGGATGATGCGTTGGCCCTGCCGCCGCGCCAGGCCCTGCTGGATCAGATGCTCGGTTCGGGCTTCCATGGCGTCGCGGGTCTCGCGGCCGAATCCGCCCATGGCAAGTGGCATCGGGTCGCGTTCGACCAGCCTGTGGTCGAGCCAAGTGGCCCCTTTAGCAGTGACCTGCTCGGCAAGATCGAGATCGGAGCGGGTCGCCAGCACCACGGTCGGCCGCGGATCGCCGGCTTGACCGAAGCGTCGGACTTCGACGATGCCGCCGGCCGGCGGAACATGTTCGAAAGCCTCGAGCCCTCGAAAGCGCACATGGTGCGCCCGTCCGTCTGTTCCGTCGATCAGGGCATAGGCCTCGCCAGTCAGCTCGTCATGCAGTCCACGGTCGACTAGGCGTCCGATAATCTGGGACGTCGGCTGTCCACCCTCGATGACGAAGTCGGCAACGCCGCGGGGTTCTCCACGCTCGGTAAAGGCGCGGTGCATGGTCTTGATGATGTCGCCCCGCATACCGAGGTCGCGCAAGCTACGCTCGGCCTCGAGCCCGACCATCCATTCCCCTGGTGCAGCGGATGCAGAAAGGCCCATCCTCTCAAGGTACTGAAGGCGGCCAACCATCAATCTCCGGATCTCGGGATCGAGCGTGCCCGGATTTTCGGGCCGGAGATCGATGTAGCCAGCCTCATCTGCCGCAAGCCGGATCTCCCGATCGAGCCGCGTCCATCGTTCCGCCCTGACTTCCCGCTCCAGCGAATTGCGGATTTCGCGCTCCGGCTTTGGACCCAGCTCGATGGCGACCAGTTCCTCGGCGCGTGAGCGCAGGCCCTGGCTGATGTAGTCGCGGGAGATCACGAGGTCCGCCGCGTCCTGATCTACTCCCCGAACGAGAAGGTGGACGTGAGGGTTGTCGGTGTTCCAATGATCGACAGCTACCCAATCGAGCCGCGTGCCGAGATCGGTCTCCATCTGCTTGGCAAGATCACGGGTGAAGGCCTTCAGATCGGTCATGTCGCCCGCATCCTCCGGTGATACGATGAACCTGAAATGATGGCGATCGTCCTGGCACCGTTGCGCGAAGGCCACGCCATCGGCACGGTCACTGCCGGCGTCGAACATCTCGGCTCGCTCCCCGCTTCGGGTCACGCCGTCGCGCTTCAGATATGAGAGGTGGGCGGTCAGTGGCGCTGAACGGAAGGCTCGCCCTTTGTGACGAACCACGCGCGCCTTCACCACGACGCGCCGCGTCGGGCTGAACAATCTGGCGCGGCTAAACGCGAGGCGCCCGCGGCCAAACGTGGAGCGCCCATAGGCCGCCGAACGCCTGCCAGCTACGGTCTGACCCGAGGTGTGTCCTGCTTTCTTCGCCGCCCTCAGCACCTGGTTGATGAAGCTCTTCGGCTTAGGCGCTCGGGTACTGCGGATGCGCCCAGGCCGAATACGCAGGTCGCTGTCGCCCACGCTCACGGCAGGGCCTCCAAACGATCAAAAGTGCACACGGTGCCGAAAACGCCTTTGATTGCATTCGTCAAAATGCAAAGCGCGGCACGCGCCCCGACCGACCGGCACGCCAGAACCCAAGCCATGCCAATGGCTTGCGGTTCGACCGGCGAGCCCCTTTTATCTCGCCTTCCTAATCGGGCGGGCAAAGTCAACTCATTCCTAGGTTTTTCCTCGAGTCCTCGCAAAATAAGCATCGCTGCTTCCCTCCATCTACGACGCACAAACGTCACCACACCGCGTTGCAGTGGCCTTCACCAGGCGGGGTCCATGCGTTCCTTCGCGTTCAGCACTTCGGCCGTCGCATGCTCTTCATCAGGTTCGTGAACAGGGCTGTCCAAGCAGTCCGGCGCTCTCGTCCCCGAAGGGCGGCAGCAGGCAAGAGATAGCGGACATTCCCCGTTTCGCGGCCCCGCCAGGGGACGCTCACCGCGCGCGCGGATCTCTAATTTCGTTCCCTCCTCAACATGCTGGGAGTAGTCCCAGCGCCTTCCTATGCTCGTCTATGTAGCTGCTACTGCGCCGGCTTTAGGCGCAGCCGTTGCGTGATCTTGGCACCGAATCCGACGTGGAAATCGGTCTCGCTGACCCACATCCGGTGGAGAATACCCGCGAGCTTTCGCGCGACCGCGGCTATCGCACACAGCATGCTCGACCGCTTGGCAATTCGCAGGCCCCACGCCCGCAATGCCGACCATTTTCTGACCCGTAGCAGCAGACTTGCGGCAGCTTCACACAGCGCCTCCCTCACGGAGATATCGCCTTGTTTGCTGATGCGCCCCTCAAAATCGATCGACGTCCCGGACTGGTGGCGCTTCGGCGTCAGGCCAAAATGGGCGCCCACCGTGCGGGATCGGGCAAAGCGATGAGGGTCATCAACGCCGACTTTGAATGACAAGGCAACGACCGGACCGACGCCTGGAACCGTCATCAGACGCCGGCAAACAGGATCATGCTGGACCACCTGCAGGAGCACACGATGCAGCCGATCGTAACCTTCGAGGAGGGCGCGACGCACGTCCAGCATGACCTGGATCGACATCACAAAAATCGGGTCGCTGTGCTCGATCAGCTCGCGGATGCGGGCCTCAAAGGCACCTCTCGCGACCGCTCCGACGAGCAATCCATAGGCCCGCAGTGCGCCCCGAACATGGTTCTCGAGGTCGATCAATTTGCGCTTGAGCAGCTTCCGGTTCGTCAGCAGCGTGCGCATTTTTTGCATGTCGATATTCTTGACATGCACGGCGCGGTACCAGCCCAACCGCATCATTTGCGCGATGCCGCGCGCATCGTTTCGGTCGGTTTTGTTGCGCATTGTCGATAGCGAAACGCGCATGTGGCGCGCCTCCACGACAATGATTGGAAGCCCGGCTGACTGCAGTTCGCGATACAGCCAGATACCCAGCGATGACGCCTCGACCCCGACCCTATCGAGGCGATCCGCGTAACCCTCCACAGCGGAGCGGATCGCCTCTGGCTCCGTGCTGACCTTAACTTCGCGGATCGTAAGACCCTCGCTATCGACGATGCAAACGCTGGTTTCTTCAAGGCCGACGTCCAATCCAACGTACAGTTTCATCGGAGCTCTCCTGTGTGGCAACGACCTTCCAAGTCGTTGCACCAGGCTCCGGATTCGGCCACGGCCGTCTTATTCCCGTGCACCGATCTCTCGAAGCCCGATTTGAAGAGCCGCCCTGCCGTCGTGGCGTCGTGGTCTCTCGCCGGTTCCCGAAATAGCCGCCGCAACTTGGCAGCCAACTCGCAAGGGCCCCACGGCTTCCGAGCGCTTGCGATAGCGATCGTTACCCGAAGGGCCGAGACACCCGAAGGGTGGCTCGGTGAGGAGCGAAGCGACGAGTAGAGCGCGGGCCGAAGGCATCGCCCATACGCCATCAGCTTGCGAACTAGCACTCCTGGTCATTGCGATACTCCCGAATCCGATCGAGGGACGAACACGCCAATAGGCCGGGGAACCATGCGCGAAACATCGGAAGCCGAGAATGCGGTCCTGACACCGCTCGACGGCATGAGCGCCAGCATCTGATCGCGCGTTTTCATGAGATCGGATCGCGTGACGAATAGCGTCGCAGCTGCTGATGACTGTCCGCTGGAAGTCCATTTCGGCGGCAGGTCGATGGCAAGCAGATTTGCAAGCTTTGCGACGTATGCTCGCGTCTCGTCAGGCAGAGAGCCGCCTGCGAGATGCTCTTCATAGCGAGATGGTCCCGCGTTGTACGCGGCAAACACGCCAGGCGAGCCATACCGATCGAGCAATTCGCGCAGATAGGCCGTGCCGGCCAGAATGTTGTCGTGCGGGTCGTAGGGGTCGTTCCCGAAATGGTAGCGCTCTCGAAGTTCCGCCCAGGTCGCCGGCATGATTTGCATCAGGCCCATTGCGCCTTTTGGCGATCTGGCGTGCACGTCACCAGCACTCTCGATGCTTTGGACTGATCGGATCCAGTTCGGCGCGATCGCAAAGCGTTGTGAGGCTTCATTGATGAAGCCGGCAAATGAGTGAGCACTCCGGCTGATCCCCGGCTGGGCGGTTGATCCGCTCTGGGCCAAAGCAACACTGCCACACGCGGTCAGAAGAAGCATCAGGGGAACCACAGCACAAGCGCGCGTGCCCAACTGACCCCAGCATGCGATCGGACTCGCGCCAGCCTTGCAGACATCGATCGAGGCGGAGGAATGGTCCCGCAATCGATCGAACAAGGGAATGACAGGGAGAACACATCGAATACGCACAATCACTCGTCCCACGTCCACACCGGCATCGCACGGCCGATCACCGCCGACGCCGGCAAGAATCCAAAATACCGGCCATCAAGAGAATCGTCAGACTGCCAATTCATCAGAAACAGCTCGCCGTCTCCGACGACGCGGCAGCCCTGCCATCTCGGCAGCGGCCTGCCGCGTCCGTCGCGATCCTTTGCCTCGCCGACTGCTATGTCGTCGACCGAAATCGTGAGGCCGGTTCTGCAAACACTCTGCCCCGGAAGGGTGAGCACGCGTTTCAGCATCGGGACGCCAATGGGCAAATAGCCGTTAAAGTCGAGGAATGTCGCGAGCGGCTCCGGCGGCTGCACGGCGACCAATTCAGTGACTTGAAATTGGTCCGCCGGTCGCACGCGGTAGAGACCGATCGGCACGCTTGCGGATACGTTCCAGATGTAAAGCGGAAGCGGCTCCAGGACGATCGTCGCGATGAGCGCAGCAGCGACCCCAGTCGTCACAGCCAGCATCATTAGGCGGCCCGTCATCGCATCACCTTTTGGCGATGAAGCCAGGCCTGATGGCGCGCTTTTGTATATGGGCGCGGGTTTTCGTTGACGGAAAGACGGTTATGAACGTGATGCCAATGATCAGGCGCGACATCAGCTGGATCGATGCCGAGTGCCTCAACGGCATCGATCATTTGCAGCACTCGCTCGACCTTCGGCCAGCCAGACAGGCGCAGCAAAATCTCCCCGCCGGGTGTCACATAAGGGACGGTCGAGCAGCGCTGTCGCGGAGCGATTGCGCGCAAAATGTCGATCCGCGAAATGGCCGTGCCGAAGTCGTTCGAGGTCCAACGGACGAAGGCAAAGATGCTACCCGGCGCGAATGACAGGACACGCCGATGGCGATCAAGCTTCCGTTCCTCGACGATGCGACCGAACCGAACGCGGTTTTCGATGCGCTTCTCGAGCCACAACACTTCCACTTCCGTGAGATCACTCATGCCACGGCTCCCCGACGCTGGAGTTGGCGGTCGTGAGCTTGGGCTTGGTCGAGAGTGTGTATGGCCTGCAAAGGCAGGCTGGCCTGTCGGGCTGCCGTTGCGGGGCGCCGCCAATGCGGCTTTCGGCCTGTTCCGTTAGAAGAAATCCGAAGGATTTCCTGTTAGTAAAGTTAGAGGAGCGGGAAAGCGCGGAGAAACAAGCTCTTAAGCTCGATTCCGGTCCTCGATAGCACGAGGTTCGGGTCCCCGATAGCACGAGGGTTGCGGTCCCCGATAGCACGAGCTGATTCACAGGTTGTCCTCCGAATTTGGAATGAGACCGCGGCGGCGCAAGCGGGCCGTTAAGGGATCGACAGGCGTAGGCGTGAAGTTCAGCCGCTCGGTGCCATCTGGATCGCGCGTGAGCACGAGCTGATAGCCGGGCAAGGTCTGGCGCTGGACGATCTGACGAACGTCGTAAGCAAAATGCTTGAGTGGCGAGAGGATGCCGGACTTGGCATGGAGGTGCAGAAGATCAAAACTCCAGCCGACATCCTGGCGTCCACCATGCTTGCGCACGAGGCGATAAAGCCAGCGCTCGAGCCCGCCCGTCAGATCGAAATAAGCGCGATCGATCGTCAGCACGAGCGCTTCATCGATGACGCCGGCGTAGAACCAATCAGGCAGGATCAGCTCGAGCCCAAATGGACGGCCATTTGCATCGGCCGTTTCCTTCCACTCGTTGATCCAGGAGAAGCGATGCCGTCGACGTTCCATCGGCTGGCGGATCGACGTCAGCACGGTCGTTGACTGAAGTCTATCGAGACCAGCCTTCAGCCGGTCATAGTCGCGCGCGCTGGTGCCGCGGCCGACGAACGTCAAAATCTCGTATGGCGTTGCTGCCATCAGGCGCGACGTCTTCAAGCCGGCGTCACGGGCTTCGACGATCTGGGACGCAGCCCAGATCAGAACGTCTGCATCCCAGATGGTCGCCATGCCGTGCTCAGGCACGGCTTCGACACGAATTGCGACCGCTCCGGCACGGAAATCGATCGGCACAGTGCGTTTGGTCTTTGCCAACGAAAAGAACGGATATGCCATCAGATCCTGCGCATCGCGGGGCGCGAGATCACCGGGCAGCGCCCGAAAGAGCTCAAGCTGGTCGCGCTCGGAATGGTGCTTGCGCCGCATGGTCACTGCTCTTACGCGGCAATCAGCGGCGTTCTTGACCCGCATACGGGCGCAGCGCGGGATGCTTCTTGGCCGGCAGCACGGTCCCCTTTCCGGGGTCGGACGTCGATGTCTTGACGCCGCGGTCGGCCCACGCTTTCAGGTCATCGACGGCGTAGACAACACGTCCGCCGATCTTCCGATACGTCGGTCCAGTACCGTACGTGCGATGTTTCTCGAGCGTGCGACCGGACAGGCCAAGATAGCGCGCGGCCTCAGGTGTACGCAGGAATCGCGGGGGAAGACCGGCCATCGGATCGGGCATTTAAGAACTCCAGGAGGACAGCGCACTACGACTGGCTAGACCGGCGTGTGTGCGGTCATCATGGAGGAGCAGGATCTCGGAGAGGGATGCCGAATATGGAAGGGGCGATTTTCGGCACCCCTGAGGGACTGCGCTACTGGTCTTTGCGCCCGGGACGCAGGAGTTTCCGGTAACCACCACGCATCAACGCGAGGCCGCCTTGCACCAAGCGGATTGTTCGATTGCGCAGATCATGCGTCTTCCAGGCGCGATCGGGGATGCGCTTTTTGCCGAACAGCGTCTCGGCGATCGTGCGATAGCTACCGCCGGCGCTGTGAGCATCAAGCGCACGGATCGCTGCGCTCAAGCGTTCGCGTCGATGTTTCGATAGTTGATGAAATGCAGGCCCCGGCGCGCGTCCATTCATCGCGCGCCACAGCCGCCGGGCTGCATAGGCACGCGCGCCGAAATCGCCGTCGAACGGCAAGTCGGCTGCATATGACGCGCCGAGCACCGGCGGGCCCTTGGACCAGACACGGTGGTCCGCCGAACCGATGCGCAGCACGGCGTGCCAGCCGTCGGCGGCGCGGCGCACCTGACCTCCTGCAAGGTCAAGCAGCGGTTGAGACGCTGAACTGCGATCGGCAGCCCCGGCAACCTTGACCGGAACGACCGCCGCTAGAACCTCAGGCGCCCAAAAGATCGTCTGCTCGTCGAAGGACCTCTGTGGGTCATGGGCGAAAGCAGATACCCCTTTCCTCCTGAATTCCTCGGTCACTTCACCATCTGGGCTGCTTGCGATCATCGCTTCGTACTCGCGTCGATAGTCCGCGTTACGACGGAGACATTCCCAGGCGATGTCGGTGATTTCGCAGTCTTGTAGGCTCTTGTAGGAATCCGGCGACCGCCAGTCGAATTCAGGCATTGCTTCCGCCCCATTGCACGCTGCTAACGACGATTGCGCCGCAATAGGTATGAACGAGGCGGTTGTAGGAAGCCCCTAGTTTGGCACCACGTGGTGCACCGGAATGACCACCGGTCAGCAAAAGAAAATAGTTCTGCCTGCAAGCCGCCAGCCGGTGATTTTCTTCTATTTCGACCCGGCACCGCGCAAGAGTCGTCCTTGCTCCGTCACCCATTTGGCGCGCGCAAGATGACTCTGATATGCGCGCTGCGCACGATCCAGCTCTCGCTCTGGGTCCATATGCAAGACCACTCGAGCAACTTCGCGCCAGTCCGCCCCCTCGCCCTGCGCCTGCAGGAGGCGCATGTACGTAACGACATGCTGTTCGTCATAGGCAGTCAGCAGCGGCTCGTTCGGCGCACTGTCAGCTACGTCTGGATCTAGGGATGGCTTCTGCATCATACCCGCTTTTAGAACGCCTATAGGCTACGCCATGGTTTGGTCGCAATCCAGACCTCCGCCCCCCGTTCGAATCCTGAATATTCGTTTGGTAGATCGGTGGCCGAGTTCGGTCGCGCACGTAACGCCGCCACCCTCGATAGCATGTTCGGACACGAATAGGAACGATCGTTCCGGCTCAGTTCCCATATCGCCATGGATCTCAAAGAGATCATGGCTGTGAATCTGCGTCGGAAACGCCACGATCTACAAATGACGCAGGAGGAGCTGGCCGAGCGCGCGGGTTTAAGCGCCCGTTACGTCGGCGCCATCGAGCGCGGCGATGTATCAGCAAGCGTCACCGTGCTCGGACAAATTGCTGAAGCATTGGGGGTCGAACCGGGGGACCTGCTCAAAAAGGCTCCGCGGCTTAGCAAATCGTAAGCCCCTTCAGGCCGACCGCGAAGCGCCCCGCCCGGCGGACCGGACGGGGCTTGGTGGGGCGCTCTTACTCGCCGGTCTTGCGCGGCCGCGACCAGAGCAGGGTGTAGCCTTCACCGCCTTCGTCGTCGAACAGGTTCGCGTAGATCGGCGCGTTGAACGAGGGGTCGTCGAGCTTGAGTGAGAGGTAATCGCGGCCCTCCTCGGAACGCTTCGACCAGGCTGCGCCGATCTCCGCCCGGCCCACATAGATGCGGTGGCTGGGAGCGTTTTCGTTGGACCGGTTGGTCTCGGCGACGATGCGGACGCCCTTGGCCTTCAGGCTCAGGGTCACGATCTCGCCCTGGAATTCGTTGCCGACCTTCTTGAAAGAACCGATGTTAGCCATGTCACTTCTCCTGTTGTGTTTCGAGCCCGCGACCATCGCGGCCTCGATGGCGATCTAGGGCCGAGGACGATCGGCGACGCACCCGCTCGGGCCGGAGCGCAGCGAAGGACGTCGTTGTGGCGACTTTCTTGTCTCGCGAGGAATGGGCGAAGCCCAGGGGAAGAAAGTCGCATCAACGGCGTTGCGGCTCAGACGATCGAGGCGAAGCCGGTCTTCGGCCAGATCAAGCCATCAACGAGGCCACGTGCGTCCGCGTGCTGAACCACAATCTCTGGAGAAGCGTGGCTATCTCGGTTTTGATGAACAAGAGGTCGGAACCATTCAGGGCAGAAAGAGAAACAATTTCCTGCAAAGGGCGGCATCGTCTCCCAAGAATCGATCGAGGTAGGATCGCTCTGCCGCGGCTGCGTGGGCCAGACCGAATGTCGGCAGCTTGATCGAGGAGTTCCGAGCAGGACGGCCTCTCCGCGCTCAGGTTTCGATCATCCCCCGTTCATCGCGCCGATCTACGCGCACCTGTTCGACGATGAAGCCGGAAAAGGGTCGTCCGCTCGGGCCATGTGGCCGTAAGAACTGGTTAGGACGGGTTCTCCACCACCCCATCCGGCTCGAACGGGCCGGTCTTCGCCAAAACAATCAAGCGCGTCCATGACGTAACGCCAATGCAAACCGCGCCCAGGCAAGCGAAGACTTCACGCCAGGCCAGCGAAGGCACCCCGATATGGGACACGGCGAACACCACATGATAGCCGGCGACGGCGGCGGGAACAGCGAATGCTGTCGCGATTGCGATGCGCAAGGCCAAGGACCGAGTAACAGCAAAGGCGATCTGGCCGAGGACAAGCGTCAGCGCACCGCCGGTCGTTCCAAGAAGCAGCGCGCCGATGAGGCCGGCACCGCTCTGAAACGCGGTCATCCCGATACTCAGTGCGACGAAAAACGGCAGGGCATACACTGCGAGCGCGAAAATCGCCCAGCAGAATAGGCCGATGCCGAGTGTATTGAGAACAAGCCCAATAGCGAGCATGGTGGTGGCTCCATGTGCATAGATGTACGAGTTGCGCCTTCCACCACCACCACGGCGCAACTCTGGATATGAGACCGAAACGAGGCGGAGTTGCGGCGTGAGCAATTTCGCCTCGAAGGCTTCAGTTGAGAAGGCGGCGCTCACGCGCCGCCGAACATCCAGACCGGGATGCCAAGCCGCTTCGCCTTATCGGCCAAGTTGTCCTGGATTCCTGTGCCCGGGAAGTGCATGACGCCGATCGGCAGGAGTTCAAGCATGGCGTCATTGCGCTTGAACGGCGCTGCCTTGGCATGTTTCGTCCAGTCGGGCTTGAAGGCGATCTGAGGCACCTTACGGGTAGTCGCCCATTTGGAGGCGATCAATTCGGCCCCCTTCGGGGAGCCGCCGTGGAGCAGGACCATGTCGGGATGCTTGGCGTGAACCTTGTCGAGGCGATCCCAGATCAGATGATGGTCTTTGAAGTCGAGCCCTCCGGTGAGTGCGATCTTCGGTCCTGGCGGCAACATGACCTCGGTCTCGGCGCGGCGCTTGGCCGCGATGAAGTCGCGGGAGTCGATCATCGCTGCGGTCAGCGTACGGTGGTTGACCAGCGATCCCGATCGAGGGCGCCAGAATGAACCGGTGTGTGTCTCAAAGCGCTCGATGGCCTGGTCGCGGAAGAGCTCCAGGCAGTCGCGACGCTCGATCAATGTGATGCCTTCCGCCGTCACGCGCTCGAGTTCGACCGATCGAACTTCGGAGCCGTCCTGCTCGCGCTGACTCTTGCGTTGCGCCTGTTCGTTGTCGTCGAGTTGGCGACCGATGCGGTCGACGGCACGATGGAACAGGTTGACGGTCGACCAGAGCAGATCGTCGAGGTCCGGCTCGAGCCGCGTGTCGCTCAACGTGGCGACCAGGGCATCGAAGATGTCAGCGACGGCACCGGTAATGATCCTGCCCTCGGGAAGCGGCCGTGGATCAGGCTGGTCGTCGAAGGGGCGGTAACCGAAGAGCTGCAATTCGGTAAGAACGTGTTCGGTCGCAGATGCGGCGTGCGGCGGTTCGATGTCATCGTGATCGGTCATTAAGGCGATCCTTTGCCGGATCGGCCGCGACCATCGCGGCCTTCGTGGCGATCACTCAGACGGCAGGCGGAACGGGCCAGAACCCGGAGCAGAGCGGAGGGCCGAAGCGCAGCGGAGGATGGCGGAGGCCGGCTATTTTGCTTCGCGATGCAAAGCGCGCCGGGCAGATAAATAATGTGTCTTCCCATCGCCGACGCGCGGCGGAAAATAGCCGGTCGCAGCCATTGCCGGCCCGAACCGCTTGCCGTCCGATCGCCCTCTAGAAGGCCCGTGGTCGCGTCCTCTTCCGGCAGTGGCCTCGCTATGACCGACCTGCTGACGCCGAGCGACACGTCGCGGCTATTCCGCGGCTACTGCCGGAGAATGCAGGAATCGGACGACGTCCTCTGGTACGAGTTGAAGCCGCAACGCTGCCCGGAGGGCCTCGAGGCCGAAGATGTGCAGATCTTCGTTGAAGTCGCCCACCCGAGGCGACAGCGCAATCGCTTCAATGCCGACCTCTTCCGCGCGCTGCGTAAGAATAGCCTGTACGGCATCTCCGGCAGCATCGTCATCGCGGGCGATATAGAGCCGACGCAGGCCAGACGGCAGCAACATGGCTGCGAGATGATTGGCCGAAAGCGCGGCGGCCATGGGCAGGGCTGGCAGTGCGTAACGCAGTGACAGCATGGTCTCGATTCCCTCGCCGGCAGCGAGCACATCATCGACCACGCCGAAGCGAACGGCGTTGCCGAGAAGGTCACCCATGGCGCGTCGCGGCGTGTCGATCGGAGCCTTGCCGAGCCGCACGCGATCAAAACCGTCTGGATCGAGCCAAGTGCGGTGTACGCCTGTGATCCGTCCATCGAGGTCGGTGACACAGGCTATCATCGCCGGCCAGGTTTCGATCGACGAATGCTCGTCTGGTCGATAGTAGCAACGAGGATGGAAGCGCAAGCTGCCACCATGGTTGATGCAAGTAATTCTGCGGCGCTGCAAGTACGCCTCAGCTAGTGTCGCTTCAATCGGGCTGGATATCGCAAAGAGCCGACGAGCGGCTTCCTGCGATCCGGCCGGCACGACTGGACGAATGGTTTTCGGAGCGAATTGCGGCTCTGAACGAGGCAGCTTTAGAAACCGCCTCGCCTCCTCGGCGACCTCGCGAAAGTCTCGCAAGGCCAGACTTTCGCGGATGATGTCGAGGAGATCACCATGTTCGCCCGTTGCGGCGTCGGTCCATTTCCCAGCGGGTCCCTTCAGCGATTCGTGCAGCCGCACGAACAACGAGCGGCCCGGCGTGTTGTGAACGTCGCCGACCAGCCAGTACCGCCCCGCCCGCCTGCCATTGGAGAGATAGTGTCGACACACCGCCTCAGCCTCGCGCGAGAGGCGGCGTGCCAGTTCGGAAGCATCGCGGGACATCAGGCGGCCTCCCGCTCGCCGATGCGCGCCACCGGATAGGTGTCGAGCACTCTCGACAGGATCTCGACACCGCTCGTGTCCGTGGGCACGAACATACGGAGCTTCCAGGAGATGATCTCCCCAAAGAGACCGTAAGCCCGCAGGCGATCGCGCATCGTGTCGTTGAAGCCCGACAGCTCGATGCGGTAAGCCCCCATCACCCGAACGCGGCGAAGCTGGAGTTCTTCCGCGAGTTCGAGGACGGTCCGTCCCTCCATCAGCGCGGCAAAGGCAGCGCCTGGTGTCAGCGCAGGCGCGTCCGTCGCAAGGACGCTTGCGACCCACGCGGCCGAAACCTTGCGTCCAATGATGCGTTCGCCCGCATCGGTCTGAAGGCGATAGACCCGGGTCGATTCGTTCGGCAGCCGCTTCCAGATTGGTAGCAGCAAGCCCGCCACAACGTTGATCGTAGATTCCGTGAACTCAGACACCTCAGCAAGCTCCGCCAGCCAGGCCGCAGCGAAGCGTTCACGATCCGCTTCGAGCCAGTAGCTCTCCGCCATCATGTCCAAGGGGACCGTGTGCTGATCCATCGGCCGGATCAGGCGGACGCGCCGCTCGATCTCGCCGTCGTCGAGCATGACGCTCGCCGTCGGGACCTGCACGGCGGCTCGTCCCGAGCGCTCATTGATTAGCAGGACAGCCTGACGATCGGAAACATGAGCAAGAGCATCATCCAGACCCACAGGATGGTTGCGCTGGCGCTGCGTGATCGTGAGCAGCCGGGTCTCGGCGCCGGTGCCCGGATAGGCGTAGATCGTCCGCCGGTCAGTGACGACAAAGCTTTCGGCACGGAGCGTTTCCAGCCCGACGTCGTAGGTACCCGACGCGACCGCGCCCTCGATCCGAGCGGTCAAGAGCTGCTCAAAGGCGGTGAACAGCACATTCTGGAGGTCGATGGTGAGCGCCAACAACCTGTTCAGGAACGTCGTGATCGGCGGCAGCTCGTCCCTGAGCCCATTCGCATCCATGAGCTTCAGACCGGTCGCATCCTCGAACCTCCAAAGCGAGCAGCCGTCGACCTTCCCTCGCGCGAGCAAGATGTAGAGTTGGCGCAATGCATCGCGCCCATGCTGGCTTTCGAGGTTATCCTCGGGCCGGAATAGGCCCTGCCCGCCCGTCTGGCGCTGGCCGCGCGTAATGGCACCCAACGTGTCTAGCCGGCGGGCAATGGTGCTGAGAAAGCGCTTTTCGGCCTTCACATCGGTCGCGATGGGACGAAACAACGGTGGCTGCGCTTGATTGGTCCGGTTTGTGCGGCCGAGGCCCTGGATCGCGGCATCGGCCTTCCAGCCGGGCTCGAGCAGGTAATGGACTCGCAGGCGGTAATTCCGGGCCGACAGTTCGGCATGGTAGCTCCTCCCTGTGCCGCCGGCGTCGGAGAACACGAGGATGCGCTTGACGTCGTCCATGAAAGCCGATGTCTCAGCGAGGTTTGCCGAACCGGCTCGATTTTCGACCACCAGCCGGTCGCCCTTGCGAACGATGCGGCGCGAGCGGCCCGTCACCTCGGCAACCAGTTCGGTGCCGAAGCGCTGGATGACTTGATCCAGTGCCCCAGGTACCGGCGGTAGTGATGCAAGCTTCTCGATGAGGCGCTCGCGTCGTGCGACGGCTTCCCGACTCTCGACCGGCTGGCCGTCGCGGTAGACAGGCCGGGAACAGAGGTTACCTTCAGAGTCGGTAAAGGGCTCATAGAGCTGGACCGGAAAGGAGTGGGCGAGATAGTCGAGGACATACTCGCGCGGCGTGATGTCGACCTGGACGTCGCCCCACTCTTCAGTCGGGATCTGGGCGAGCCGGCGCTCCATCAGCGCTTCGCCTGTCGACACGATCTGGATGACCGCGGCGTGTCCAGCCTCAAGATCGTGCTCGATCGATTGGACCAGCGATGGAGTCTTCATCGAAGTCAGGAGGTGGCCGAAGAAGCGCTGCTTCGCGCTTTCGAAAGCGGAGCGTGCCGCAGACTTGGCCTGCCCGTTCAACGTTCCAGTTGCACCGGTGATGTTGGCGGCCCGCATCGCCGCATCGAGATTGTTATGGATGACGCTGAACGCACCGGCATAGGCATCGTAGATGCGAACCTGCTCCGGCGTAAGCTGGTGCTCAACGAGGTCGTACGCGACACCCTCGTAGGACAATGAGCGAGCCGCATAGAGACCGAGCGCCTTGAGGTCCCGCGCAAGCACCTCCATCGCCGCGACGCCGCCCTCCTCGATGGCTTCGACGAACTCGGCACGCGTGGCAAACGAGAAGTCGGCGCCGCCCCAAAGGCCAAGGCGCTGGGCATAAGCGAGGTTGTGGACCGTGGTTGCGCCCGTCGCCGATACGTAGACCACACGAGCATTTGGAAAGGCGTGCTGGAGCCTCAGGCCGGCGCGCCCCTGCTGAGATGCAGCCTGGTCGGCGCGCTCGCCCTTGCCCCCGACCGCATTCTGCATGGCGTGGCTCTCGTCGAAGACGATCACTCCGTCGAAGTCCGAACCCAACCATTCGACGATCTGCCTGACACGCGAAAGCTTCTCACCGCGCTCGTCGGTCCGTAGCGTGGCGTAGGTGGTAAAAAGGACGCCTTCCGCGAGCCGGATCGGCGTGCCTTGGCGGAAGCGCGAGAGTGGCGTAACAAGCAGCCGCTCCATGCCGAGCGCGGACCAATCGCGCTGCGCATCCTCGATCAGCTTGTCGGACTTGCTGATCCAGACCGCACGGCGGCGGCCCTTGAACCAGTTGTCGAGCAAAATCCCGGCGACCTGCCGCCCCTTGCCCGCCCCGGTGCCATCGCCCAAAAACCAGCCGCGGCGAAAGCGGACGGCATTTTCGGTGTCGTCGCGCGCGGCGGCCACAAGGTCAAAGGTCGTGTCGACCGTCCAAGCGCCTGCCAGGAATTCGGAATGCGCCTCGCCGGCATAGATGATGCTCTCCAGCTGAGCATCCGACAGAACTCCGTCGTCCATGACATTGGCGGGCAGGTGCGGACGATAGGATGGCTTCGGTGGCGCAACGGACGCCATCGCGGCAGACTGCACGAGCTTGGTCGGATGTGCGCATGATCCGGGAATGCAGATCGACTGTAGTCCGTATTCCTCATAAAGCGCATCGGTCAGCCGGGCGCCTTCCGGCGGGGACCATTCGACCGTCTCGTAGATCAGTTCTGCGCCTACTGGCGCGGTGTCTCTCGAAGTGGACGATGGGCGTGGTGCGACGGCGCCGACCAATTGCGACATCGCTGGCCGCCCGATAGCAGCGATCTCCGATGGCGTGGTGACGGTCAGCCTTGGAGGCACATGCAGATTCACCCAGCCAAGCAAGGTAGCGACATCGGCCGCCATGCCTGGCGAGGCAGGAAAAGCCGTCGGATCGGCAGCGGGCAGCTTGTCGATCACAAGCAGCCTAGTATCCGTCTGAGTGCCGTGCTTGGCGTAAACGGTCCCGTCAATGGCGGCAGAAAACACCACGCGCCCGCGTTCCTGGAGGCGAACAAAGGCATCTCGCCATGTCGGGTTATCCGGCGCGAAGCTTGCACCAGCGATGGCGACGAGGCGCCCACCGTCGCAGAGACGCGCCAGCGCCGAAGCGATGTGGCGGAGAGCCGCATCCGCCATCCGTCGATCGACATTCGCTACCGCGGAGAACGGCGGGTTCATCAGGACGACGCTAGGTGTGACACTCGCATCGAGGTGATCATCGATTTGCGCGGCATCGAACCGCGTGACCTTAACGCCCGCGAATAGCTGATCGAGCAGCTCCGCGCGGGCCTCGGCCAACTCGTTCAACACCAAGGCGCCGCCGGCGAGCTCTGCAAAGACTGCGAGCAGGCCTGTGCCCGCGGACGGCTCCAGAACGCGGTCGGCAGGCGTAATAGAGGCAGCGGTGCATGCCGCCAGTCCAAGCGAAATCGGCGTCGAGAATCGCTGAAACGCCTGACTGTCTTCGGAACGCCGCGTATGGGTCGGCAGACAGCTCGCGATTCTCGCGAGCATTGGCAGCATGGCAGCCGTCGAGCCAGCCTTGGCGCGCATGGCCGGACCGAACTTGCGAAGAAATAGAACTGTTGCCGCCTCGCAGACGTCATAGGCGGTCTTCCAGTTCCAGGCGCCGTCCGCGTCCGAGGCGCCGAATGCCGCCTCCATGGCGCTACGCAGGACGGCGGCATCGATGCGACGGCCGCGTTCGAGATCAGTCAAGAGGTGTCGGGCCGCCCTGACGGCGGCGGAGGTGAGAGTAGCAGCGGCACGCATTGAGAGCGGCGCGGCGGCAGCGCCGCCCGCGAGAGATTCGGTCATGACTGGATTTCTCGAGAGAGCAGGAGCGGGGCGAACCATCAGGCGCTCTCCTTTGACCCGACGGCTCAAACCCCTCCCGGCCCTGCTCTCCCTCTCAGCCCTCGCCCATAAAAATGGGGACCGGCGCTGCACACCGGTCCCCAGGCAACTGCGGGATGGCCGGAGCCATCCCGCTTTGTGTCACTCAGCCGCGTCGAGCTGTTGCGGGTCATCATCGCCGGCGTTCTCCAGATCCTCATCGTCGGCGAGGAATTCCGGCAGCGGACCTGCTTCGCCCTCCTGCCCCACCGGCGCTGCATCGGGATCAACGAGACGTAGCGGCTCCGGCAACCAGCCTGAGCCGTCCAGAAGGCGCTCGGCCTCCTTGGCCATGGCAGCCTTCTTCAGATGGTCGATCAGTTGCGCCGACGGCTCGCCCTTGGCTTCCCGCACGGCCTCCAGAATGCGCGGCTTGGTGACCCGCCCGAGATAGTTGTCGACGGTCGGCCGCCAGCCAGCCTGCACCATGTTAAGCCCGACCGCGCGCGCCAGCACATCCGCTTGGTCGAGACGCGTGCGGACACCGTGAGCGGAGACACGGCCCTGATTGTAGCGGTTGGCCGGCTCATAGACGGCATTGACCGCAAATGATGCACAATGGGCGAACAGCGACGCCTGTGAACCACCATCGAGAGCCGTCAGCGCATCCCAGAGATCGTTCTCGCTCTTCGGCAACCGTGCCTTCCAGGCCTCATGCCGCGCCTCGACGGCCTTGGCGGAGACGCTTTCTCTCAGCCCCGGAGCTTGAGTTGGAAAGTTCGGCGTGCGAAGGCCGATCTCGAGACAGCTTCCGGATGACGCGAACCGGTAAAAAGCCGTCAGCACGAAATTATGCAGCACCGCCTGGAACGCGATCGCAGGATTTTCTGCCAGTGCATCCCGCAGTGCCAGCGTGCGATGCGCCGTCAGCTCGGTGACCAGCCGATCGGGCAGAGGCCTGGCCGCATCCTCATCATCTTCTTCAGCATCGGGAGCACTACCCGCGACCGCGATCACCGTCCGCTGGACGGAAGCGTCCTCTTCTTGACCTTCGGTCGACAACGCACCGGCGTCCTGCCCGACCTCACAATCAGTTGCCGGCACCTCGTCCTCTGGACGGACGTAACCCCGGTCCACGGAGAGCCGCCCCTCGGAATCGATGCTGATGAAGACACCAGCTCGGGCGATCTCGGTCGGATCGTAGAGCATCGGCCGGTTTTCGAATGCCGCCAGTGCCGCCTCGATTTCGCCGAGACGCTGGTCGATTTCGTCGGGCAGCTCGTCTGCATCCTGATAATCGGTTTCCAGCTTGGCTTGCTCGGCGTTCAGGGCATCGATGGTGGCCTGCTCCTCAGGCGAGAGATCGACAGGCTTGCCTTCGATTTCTCGCAGGCCTTCAGTGTGACCGTAAGAGAACTCTACGGCGACCGAGATCCACTTCCAGCCTTCGGTCGCGATCGTCTCAGCTTCGGCTTTGAGCTTTTCGGTTACGAGGCGGTCGAGCAACACGACGTCCTGAAGCCAGCCGCCGTCGTCGTGCTCGAACAGATCCCGCAGAACTCCGCCGCCCGCGTGCTGATAGGCATCGAGGCCCACAAACTGCGCCCGGCGATCGGACCCGCGCACGGTGTTCTCAGTGAGCAGCCTGCGGATTTGGTATGGCTCGTCGTAACCGGAACGGCTGACGTTCTCCCAGACTTGCTCCTGGCGGGCGTGATCGGCCGTGACTGAGAACGCCATGAGCTGCTCGAGCGTCATGCCGTCTTCGGCATAGACCTCATGCAGCTTCGGCGACACCGACGCCAGCCGCAGCCGCTGCTTCACGATCGCAGGGTTCACGAAGTGCCGGGCGGCAATGTCTTCCTCGCTCATGCCGAGATCGCGGAGAGTCTGGAAGGCCCGAAACTGATCGAGCGGGTGCAGACCGACCCGCTCATCGTTCTCGGCCACCGAATCGTCCGCGGCGACGCCCCCTTCACGCACAACGCACGGCACCGCCTGTGTCTTTGACATCCGCTTTTGTTTCACGAGGAGCTCGAGCGCGCGATAGCGCCTGCCGCCCGCCGGCACCTCGAACATGCCGGTCTCGTGGCCATCTGCATCAACGACGGCCCGGACACTCAGACTTTGCAGAAGCGTACGCTGCGCGATGCTCTCGGCTAGCTGCTCGATCGAGACACCGGCCTTGACGCGGCGAACGTTCGACTGGCTGAGCACGAGCTTGTTAAACGGAATGTCCCGGGAAGGCGACAGCGTGATCCTTTGTACGGCTTTCGTCATTTCGGCTCTCCACGACGGGCGGCCGTGAGACTCTCTCTCGGCTTCCAACCCGTCGCGAACAGCCTTCCCTCCTCTCACTCTCGCGCGAGGCCGAGCATCACGCCGGCTCGCGATTGGCGACAGCCGAATCCAGCGACGCGGGCTCAACGGACCTGGGAATGAAGTCGAGCAAATAGTCCGCGGCCTTGCTCGCCTGCGAGGCGGCCCGCACGATGGCCCGATTGTCTTCGCGCAGGACTTCAAGCCAGGAGCCGATATAGTCGGCATGGCGCACGGTCGGGACGATCCCGAGCGACGCGCAGCTGAACGCGGAACTCAACTCGGCGACCAGTTCTTCGAAGGCATACTTCTTCGTACCGTAGGATCCGCTCTGGTCGCGGTTGAGGCGCGAGGGATGCCCAGTCGCGTGACCGAGTTCATGCAAGGCCGTGCGGTGCCAGTTGATGGGTTCGAAATAGGCCTGCGGCGGCGGGACCTGCACATAGTCTTCGGCTGTTGCATAGAATGCGCGATCTCCACCGATCCGAAATGGAATTCCGCTGGCCTTGATCAGGGCGTCGACCGTGGGTTCGATGAGGCCAGCCGGCGGTGGCGGCGCAGCGGTGGCAATGCCGTCGGGCAGATCTTCGCACTGATCGGAGTTGAAAACGGTAAATCGTTTGAGGAATGGAATCGCCTGCGCGTCTTCGCCAGTTTCAGCGGCGCGTCGTTTTTCGTCATTCGGCACGAAACGATCTGCATAGACAACAGTGGTGCCGCGCTCTCCCTTGCGAACGTGTCCGCCAAGCGAGAGCGCCTGACGGAAGGTGAGCCAACTTTGACCGGAAAATCCGCGCTCAATCACGGCGCCCCAGAGTATGAGGATGTTAACGCCGCTGTATTGCCGGTTAGTCGACGCATTTTTCGGCATGGCCAGCGGCGCTTTCGCCGCGGACGTACCCCAGGGCTGAACCCAGGGGACGCGTCCGGCCTCAAGCTCGGCGATGATCTTGTCGGTGATTTCGTTATAGAGGTTCGCGCGGTCCTGGCCGGCGCGCGCGCGAGCAGTAGTGTTTGACATCGCGGGTCTCCGCGACGGGCGCCGCGAGCCTCTCTCGCAACTTCTAACCCGTCACGGAAAAACCAGCCTGCACTCTTACTCTCAGCCCTTGCGCCATCTACCGAGGGCCTCATTCGCGATCAGGCGTGCGCCCAAGGGCGCATCGCCGCAACGGAAAATGGCACCCGGAGAGAGTGAGCATAGCGACCCGAAGGGGCACGCGGGTCCGAGTGCAGCGACGAGACCGGTTCAATAGCGGCACCCGGGAACGGGGCAGTGATAGCGATCGCCGCAGGCGAGCCCCTTTCCCGAGTGCCCCCGGCGAGGAGCACCAAAGCTCTAGCGCGAGGGATCGAAGCCGCAAGGCGTGCGCCGTTGTGGCGTGAAGAAGAAGGGAGTGTTCGAAAGAATGGAGCCTACTGGTTGGGCTCTTACTTACCCGGCTTACCGGTGTCGGCAACGACTGAGACCTCGAAAGAGGAACGGGACCAGAGCATGCCGGGAAACGTCTCGAAATCGGGCGCCGCAGCTCGGTGGAGAGCACAAAGTAAGGTGTGCATGGTGAAAGCTGTATTGCCTGAATCCCAGTTTCCAGTCGCCAAAGGGCTGGCAGTAGCGAACGCGGCTGACACGCTACGCCACGCGGGGTGGATCGCACCGGCCAGTGCGAACTGCCACCAGTCCGCGTGGGACGACCACCATCCGTGGGTCAAGGAGACGAATGGGACACCTAAACACACCGCAACTCCCCGCACACGTAACTACGGGATCGCCTGCAACAGGGTCTTTCGAGGACCTGTATGGCGACGGAGCCGTCATAGTACCCAAATGCCCGGCGTAACGGCCGGGACAGCCGCCGCGAGGCGGACGATCATGCGTATAAGGCCGGGCGACCGGACCGAAAGCGCCTCCGATCGGGGGAAGGACGATGCCGCGAATAGCGGCATGTGCAGTATGCGTAGAAGAGATTCTTCGACGGAGAGGTTCTGCTGATGCAGGCCGTTACCATCCAGAGAAGAATTGAATCACTGCCGACTTTGTCGCGGTCGGGTAAGCGCGTAAATGGCCTTCACCGCCTGATGAGATCTCCGCGTCTCTTCGAGTGGGCCTACGAAAAGGTCTCCCGCAACAAGGGAGCCCTGACGCCCGGTGTAGATGGCAAGACCTTCGACGGCATGTCGCTGGAGAAGCTCGCCGACATCGCCAGGCGCGTGGCAGATGGCAGTTATCGCTTCCGGCCGGTCCGGCGGGTTTATATCCCGAAGGACAACGGCAAGGCACGACCGCTGGGTATCCCCACGGTGGAAGACCGGCTCGTTCAGGAGGCGGTCAGGATTCTACTCGAAGCGATCTATGAACCTGTGTTCCTCAATGAATCACATGGGTTCCGCCCGGGGCGATCCTGTCATACCGCACTCAAGCTCATCAAGAAGAGTTGGACGGGCTGCAAGTGGCTGGTCGAAGTGGATGTGCGTGGGTTCTTCGACAACATCGACCATGACATCCTGCTTGGGCTTCTAAGGAAGCGGATCGATGACGATAAGTTCATTGGTCTGATCGAAGGAATGCTCAAAGCAGGCTACATGGAAGGTTGGGTCTACGGACGCACTTACAGTGGCACGCCACAGGGCGGCGTTGTCTCGCCCTTGCTCGCCAACATCTATCTGCACGAGTTGGACCAGCACATGCAGATGATGAAGGCGGACTTCGACAAAGGCCGTGAGCGACGTCCATTCCCGCGCTACGTGGCGCTGGAACGGCGCGTCCTCAGTCTCCGCCGGAAGATTGAACGGCTCCGTGCCGAAGGCGCGGATCGGGCGAAGATCGATGCTGCATTTGCGGAGATCAAAGCCATCAATAAGGAGAGACGGAAAGTGCCTTCCGTCGATCCGATGGACCCCAACTTCAAAAGGCTCCGCTACTGCCGCTATGCCGACGACTTCCTCATCGGCGTGATCGGGAGCAAGCGGGAAGCGTGTGAGATCATGGCCTGCGTCGAACGATTCCTGACGGAGACCTTGAAGCTCACCGTGTCGCCCGAGAAAAGTGGGATTCACGCCGCTTCAAAGGGATTGACCTTCCTGAGCTATCGCATCTCGACATACACATCCTACGGGGCTGGACGAAAATCCAGCCGCAAGGGACCGGTCGGACGGACATGGCGCGTGATGCGTCGGCCGACCACCGGCAATGTCAGCCTGCGGGTACCGCGCAAGGAAGTCACCAAGTTCTGCAAGCAACACGGCTATGGCGATCTCGCCAAGAAGACCGGCAGTCCGCGCGAGCAGTTCCTGGTAACCAGCGACGTTGCAACCGTCCTCGCCTATAACTCAGAGTTCCGTGGGTTTGCGAACTACCATTCGTTTGCCGACGACATCAAGAGCGCCTTGGGATTGCTGGAGCTTGTCGTGTTCCGCAGTCTTGTGAAGACGCTGGCGATGCGACATCGGACGACGAGAGCAAGAACCATGGCGCGTCTGTGGAAAGGCACGGACTACGAGGTTAGCTCCGTAGTCCGTGGTAAGCTTCGCGCATCAAGCTGTGGAGACTGAAGCATCTCACCCGAGCCTATTGGACAAGTCCGACTATCGACAACGTCACGGCAGGTGCGTGGTGGGTCAAAAGCCCAAATGATCTGATCGATCGACTTAACGCTCGCAAATGCGAAGCGTGCAGCGATTCGACGGGACCATTCGAGATGCATCATCTCCGCCGCCTAGGTGACCTGCGAAGCGGATCGCTGACGGTCTGGAAACGGTCCGGTTGGCGGCGCAAGACCATTGTCCTGTGCCCGTCATGCCGTGCAGCCGTCTCTGGTCGAGAGCATGCGCGTACGGAAAGCCGTGTGCATTGAAAGGTGCCCGCACGGTTTGGGGGGAGGCGTAGGGATATCCTCTTCGAGGTGTCCCGCGCCTACCCTACCGAGACGCTGCGCGGCTCGCTTCACGAGAGCCCGGTGCGGCGACAGCCGCACGCGCTAATCGGACAAGGAGCAACCACCTGAGCTCGGACGTCTGAAGTATTGGAAAAATGGCTTCTTCATTTCGTTCTTGCCCACCCTAGCACCTCGCCAAGCTGAAAATTCAGCCTTCGAAGAACCACGAGATCCCACGATCCCGAATCCCAGTCGTGTGTTAGCGATGGGGAACGTCTGCGGGACTAAACGATTCGTCTCAGCGTGGGAGAACCTTTCAATGCTGATGACCAAGCAGAGACGGCCGGCGATCCGCACCCTGCGCGGTTGGGCGATCAACGTGCTGAACGAAGCCGGCGCCATCCGCGAATGCCAGGAGCACGGTTGGATGCAAGACCGCGCCGATCCGCATGCACGAGAGCGCGCCTTCGATATCGCCCGTCAGGACCCGCCAGCAGACGTCTCCCCTCAAGCAGCGGAGGCCGCAATTCGCGACGTGCTGGACTCGATTGGTGATAGCTGCCCAGAATGCGCCCCTGACGAGGAGGACCGACGCTAAACATCGACGCCAGCCCGTCTCCTATTCAGCGGCCTAGCCGTTTCTCCACACGCTTGCGCGCGTTGCCGACCTTTTTGACAGCCTTTTTCACCGCCGGTGCCGACCTTCCGGTCTTCTTCGCCTCATACCGAACTTCGTAGTCCTGCCCACGGGCCACCTGTGCCCGGTCCTGCTTTCGTCCGCGGGACGTCTTCGATTTCTTCGCTGCCGCCATGGATACCTCCTGTTTGTGGCGTCGAGGCAACGCAACAAGGATTCGCCGGTTCCGGAACGATTCGAACTGTGCCAATTTGAATCGGCTGTAGCGTGGAGTTCTTCAGTGGCGTTTCAGCGTACAAAGCCGGAGGCTATCGGCGTCAAGGCGCCTCTCCCCGGCTTCATCGAGCCGGCCCTGGCCACCTCGACCGAGAAGGTGCCGTCCGGAGAGCGCTGGATTCACGAAATCAAGTTCGACGGCTACCGTGTTCAGGTCCATCTGGCCAACGAGACGGCGAAGATCTTCACCCGGCGCGGCCACGATTGGACGCATCGCTTCAAGAAGGTCGCTCATGATGCCTGGCGGATCAAGGCGAACTCGGCGGTGGTGGACGGCGAGATCGTGGTACCCGCCGCCGACGGCACGACCGACTTCTCGGTTCTGCAGAACGAACTCAAGGGCAAGTCGAAGAGCATCGTGCTCGTCGCGTTCGATCTGCTCTATCTGAACGGCCGGGATATCCGGAAGCTACCGCTCCTTCAGCGCAAAGCCGAACTCAAGAAGATCCTGAGCGGCACCGACATCCAGTTCAGCGAAAGTTTCGAGATAGACGGCCGCGAGATGTTCGCGCACGCCTGCAAGCTCGGCCTCGAAGGCGTCGTCTCGAAGGTCCGGGGCAGCGCCTATCCAGCGGGACGCACGAATGATTGGGTCAAAAAGACCTGCGTACAGCGTGAGACACTGACCATTGCCGGCTTCGCACTCGATGGGACGAAATGGGACGGCATCTACGTCGGCCGGCGCAAGGGCGACGATCTGGTCTACGCCGGCAAAGTCGACCACGGCTTCGACAAGGTCTCGGCCGCCGATCTGCAGAAACGTCTTAAACCCCTCATTCGAAAGACCCAGCCATATACCAAGCGCATCGGTCACAAGGGCATCTGGGTGGAACCCAAGCTTCTGGCCGAGATCGAGTATCGCGCGAAGTCGGCCGAGGGAAAGGTTCGCCACCCCTTCTTCCGGGGCCTGCGGGAGGACCTGTGATGGATGCGTTCGATCGCTTCTGGCAGTGGTCGAACAAGCCCCCCGAAAGTCCGCTGACGATTCCGGCCGAGCTGCATCAAGCGGTCATGGAGCTCGCTCCCGAGGACCGAGGGGACCACACCACCGTGAACCGAGCCGCAGCGCGCGCACCAGACCCCGAACGATGATCGCTTGACGGCAACCCTTTGCCTTCCCTCGGTGCCGCCGAGCAAGAACTGCCAAGATACTAACTCCGCGCACGCTGCAGCGCAGCTTCCAATCGCTCCTTTTCCTTATTCCAACGATCGTCTTCGGTTTGCGATCTCTTCGCGAGAGCCTCAACCTCGGCCTGGATGGCGGCAGCCCGCTTCGCGTGCTCCTGCTCCGCCTTGTTCAGCGCAGCCTGCGCCTTGTCGACCGCCTGCTGACGGCGCTCACGTTCTCTCTGCCTGGCGGCCTCCTCCCTCGCCCGTTCACTCTCCCGGCGCCTCTCCTCCCGTTCGTAGGCAAGCGCAGCCTTCCGCTCGGCCGTCTTGTCGACGGGACGTGAGGAAGGCTTCTTCGCAATTTGGCCCTTCGATTTGCGCGGGGCGTTCGTCGATCTTCTGTCGCCGCCGAGATCGGAGGGCAGTTCGGCTTGCTCGCTGAAGGATCGGTTGGATCCGACCGGGCGCCTGAGAACGACGCCCGGCTTCTTCATGGCCGCAGCGATGACGTCCGGATCGTCGCTTTCCTTCGCCGCGCCCTGGTGGAAGAGATTGCTGTTGGCGCCCCAGGCTTCGAGGGCCGCTTTCATGGAAGGAGCGGCGATCGCCAGATCGAAGAAGCCCAGCGAAGTCTGAAAGGTTTTCAGTTTTCTCGCCATCGGTCTTATCCGCCCTCCTTAATCGAGCGTCAACGTCGCATGCCACGGAGTCTGCGGAACACGACGCGGCTCCGAAGCGTTCCCTAATCCTTGAAGGACGTCCATGCATTTCGCAACGTGCTCTTAAGGATTGGCCTCGAATGAGCCGGACGTCGACCCTGCCCAAGCGCCTGCAGCCGATGCTCGCTACGCTCACCGACGCGCCGTTCGACGATCCCGGCTGGGTTTTCGAGGACAAGTATGACGGCTTCCGGATGATCGCGGAAATCCGGCGAGGCAAGGTTGCGCTCTACAGCCGAAATGGCAAGATCATCAGCCGCAGCTATATCGAGGTTGCCAAAGCGCTGGAGGACGTGAAGGGCGATGCCGTGATCGACGGGGAGCTCGTCGCGATCGGAAAGGACGGCGTCTCGCATTTCCAGTTGCTTCAAAACGCGCTGCGCCATGAGGCGAAGCTCGTGTATTGCGCCTTCGATCTCATGTTTGAGAACGCAACAGACTTGCGCAAGCGGCCTCTTCTCGAGCGCAAGAAGCGGTTGAAGGCAATCCTGCCGCGCGACAAGCTGATCGCCTTCAGCCCTCACCGCAAAGGGGACGGTACGAAATTCTTCACCGAGGCCGAGCGGAAGGGTCTCGAAGGCATCATGGCAAAGCGCGCCGACAGTTCGTATGCGTCCGGAAGCCGGACCCCGGATTGGCTGAAAATCAAGACGGCAAAGCGACAGGAAGTGGTGATCGCTGGCTTCACGGCGCCCAGGCGCACCAGGCCGTACTTCGGCGCGCTGGTCCTCGCCGTGCGGGAAGACGACGCATGGCGCTACATCGGGCATGTCGGCACTGGCTTCAGCCACAAGGCCCTGGAAGACCTCCATGCCAAGCTCTCGAAGCTGAGGACCTCCAAGTCACCCTTTCCTGCCAAAGTGAAGGACGAGGCCGCCACGACCTGGGTCAGGCCCTCGCTGGTTGCCGAGGTCAAATTCGCGGAGTGGACAAGCAAGGGCGAACTGCGCCAGCCGGTCTATCTCGGGCTCAGGTCCGACAAGCGGGCCAAGGATGTCGTGCGCGAGCGAGAACGTTCGCGCAAATAGCGGTTCCGTGGGCGTAACCGGCCAACGGAACGAATTAATGCATTCGCCTCCTTCGCTGTGAATTCCGTAGTGGTGCGCTCAGTCGCCTCCAAGGTCGTGGATTTCCGGTCGCACGCCCTCACGCGTGACTTCGAGCGTCGCAAGGGTGATCGGCAGCTTGAAGCGCCGGTGTCCCGCGCTGCCGGGATTCAGATAAAGAACGCCACCGACCGTATCGATCTTCGGCACGTGGGAATGCCCGGAGACAATGACGTCGATGCCGGCGCAGGGATCGATCTGCAGCGTCTTCAGGTCGTGCAGCACGTAGATCGACTTTCCCGCCAAGCGCACGAGTTTTGTGTCGGGATATTGGTGGGCCCACTCGCCGCTGTCCACGTTTCCACGGATGGCGGTGACAGGCGCGATCTGGCGAAGCGCGTCGACGATCTCGGGGCGCCCGATATCGCCGGCATGGATGATGTGATCGACGCCCGTCAGGCCTCGTTCCGCCTCGGGCCTCAACAGCCCGTGCGTGTCCGAAATGATTCCAATCCTGAACATCATTTTCCGTCGCTCTCAGTCGCGATCGCCAAAAGACGATCGAGAAGTTCGACCTGCCCGGACAGTATCTTGGTCCGCGCGAACTCGATATCAAACCATTCCGCGCGGTCGACTTCGGGAAAGCTCTGCCGTCGACCACTTCGTGGCGGCCATTCGATATCGAAGGTATTGCTAGTCAGCGCCGCCGGGTCAAAACGGCCTTCTCCGGCGAATGCAATAACGCGCTTCCCTCCTCGCTGTCGGACCTCCTCCAGCGCCCGAAGTGGACCAATCGAAGCACTCGGGCCGAGTTCTTCGGCAAACTCGCGCCGCGCGACCTGCTCGGGAGCATCCGCGCCATCGATTTCGCCCTTAGGAATGGACCAAGCGCCATTATCCTTCTTGCGCCAGAACGGACCGCCGGGATGAACGAGCAGAACCTCGAGCCCGCGAGCGCCCTTGCGGTATGCGAGAATGCCCGCACTCAACATCGATCTTCTGGAAGTCTTTTTCGCCGCAGCCATATCGCTCCCCGCCGCGGACAACGAACTAACGGCCGTCTGGCATCACGGGACGCTTCACGACACGCTAGGCTGACTTGCGCTGCGGTCTGGCCGCCGGCTTCTTTGCTGCGGCTTCCTTCGCCGCTTTCTTGCCGGTGATCGGCATCAGCATTTCCTTCTGCCCAGCGGCCGCCTTGCGCGGCTTCTTGGCTGTCTTCTTCGGTGCCCCTGTCGGGCCCGCTGCGTCCCGCCCGATGCTCTTGCGCAACGCGTCCATCAGGTCCACGACGTTCTCGCCTCGCGGGCGAGCTTTCGCGGTGATGGGCTTGCCGGCCCGCTTCTGATTGATGAGCTCGATAAGCGCGGTTTCGTACTGGTCTTCGAACTTGTCCGGCTCGAAGTGGCCCGCCTTCTGATTGACGATGTGCTTGGCGAGATCGAGCATGTCCTTGGTGACTTTGACGTCCTGGATGTCGTCGAAATACTCGTCCGCGGAACGAACTTCGTAGGGGTAGCGCAGCAGCGTACCCATCAGTCCCTTATCGAGCGGTTCGAGCGCGATGATGTGCTCGCGATTGGTCAGCACCACGCGGCCGATTGCGACCTTGTTCATCTCGCGGATGGTTTCCCGAATGACGGCGAAGGCATCATGCCCGACCTTGCCGTCGGGACGCAGGTAGTAGGCGCGAATGAGATATCGCGGATCGATCTCGCTGCGGTCGACGAACTCGTCGATCTCGATAGTTCGCGTCGATTCCAGCGCGACGTTCTCAAGCTCCTCCTTGGTCACCTCGATGAAGGTATCGGTATCAACCTTGTAGCCCTTGACGATGTCCTCGTTGTCGACCTCCTCGCCGGTGTCGGCGTCAACCTTGGCGTACTTGATCCGATGGCCGGTCTTTCGGTTCAGCTGGTTGAAGGAGACCTTTTCGGATTCCGAGGTGGCCGGATAGAGCGCGACTGGACAGGTGACGAGGGAAAGACGCAGGAAGCCTTTCCAATTAGCGCGGGGGGCCATGCCGGGGAACTCCGATACTGATGTCGGATTCAAGACGAACCAACCGGCTTGGTTCCGACATCGCGACCCGTCCCACGGGAGGATTTTTCTCAGCAGCTGCCCTAGTCGGACTCGACATTTGTTCTTGTTATGTTCTAATTCAGGCATGACCGACCGACCCGCGAGCTGGCGCATGCCGACCCCGAAGCAGATGGAAAAGCTGGCCGCTGAAGCCGTCCGTAGGCCGAGCCCCTCCTCTGCGGCTCCGGATGCGCCGCTTCCGGCCGGATACTGGGAATCGGTCCTCGAAGACCCTCGCGCCGGCACGACCGAGGCCCAAATGCGGCAGCGGCGTCTCTCCGAAATTCAGCGCCATGTGCTGCGTGTCTCCTGCCGCCGTTGCGAGCGGACCGTGGAAATCCAGACCGCCGATGCTGTCCGCTTGTATGGCGCCAACGCGCTCTGGAAAGACGTCGCACAGCGGCTGCTCGACAATATCTGCCAGCAGCGCACCGGCAGGCATGAAGAAGACGGGTGCTGGCCAGCGTTCGAGACGCCGTAGTCGCTCAGGATTTGCCGATCCGATCTCTTTGCGCCTGGATGTCCGGATGGCCCCGAAGTATCACCCTACGCCGCTGTCGGGCGGCGATCGCAAGGCTCTGGCGAAAGAGCTCGGCAAGGCACGCGCGATGGCCAACATCCTGGCTACCCAATCGGCGGAGATGCGGGCCAAAGGCGAGGCGATGATCCAGCAAGCCGATAGGCTGCTTTGCGAAAGCTGGAACGAGCGGATGTGGAGTGATGGCGAACCGATCGATCCGTCACCAACCATCGATCAGGCCGTGAACGGAGGCTTCTCCTGGCTGGAGATCAGGTGCTCGCGCTGCAAGACGCCGAGCGACGTGGACCTCGCGGCGATGAAGCACCCGCCGACCACCTTCGTGCACGATCTCGCTAGCCGGCTGCGGTGCAGCAAATGCGCCAAGGCAGGCCGGCGTCCATCCGCGACTCTGCTACAGTTGACATGGCAGCCGCGCCATCCTCGAACCGAATCCTGACCGATGTGCAATCTCTATTCGATCACGACCAACCAAGCCGCGATCAGCGCGCTGTTCCGCGTTGTGAACCGATACGTTGGAAATCTGGCGCCGATGCCGGGAGTTTTTCCCGACTACAAAGCACCGATCGTGCGGAACGGAGCCGAGGGCCGCGAGCTCGCTACGGCGCGATGGGGAATGCCGTCGTCGTCAAAGGCGCTGATGGATGCCACGAAGAAGCGAGCCGAGAAACTGCAGGCCAAGGGCAAGGCAGTGGATTTCAAGGAACTGCTGCGGATGGAGCCGGACGGCGGCACGACAAATATCCGCAACGTGAAGAGCAAGCACTGGACGAGATGGCTAGGAGCCGAAAATCGCTGCGTGGTGCCGTTCAACTCCTTCAGCGAATTCAATAAGGCAGAAGGCGGCGATATCTGGTTTGCGCTCGACGAGACCCGCCCCCTCGCCTGCTTCGCCGGCATCTGGACCAACTGGACGTCGGTCCGGAAGGTCAAGGAAGGCGAGACCACCAATGACCTCTTCGCGTTCCTCACGACGGAGCCGAACGCCGAGGTCGGCGCCATCCACCCCAAAGCAATGCCGGTGATTCTCACGACGGCTGACGAGGTCGATACCTGGATGACCGCCTCTCCAGACGCAGCTCTGAAGCTGCAACGGACGCTTCCGGACGCAACGCTCCGGGTCGTGGCCCGCGGCGTTAAAGAAGACCTGCCCGGGTCTGCGGCGTGACAGGAAAAACCGACGACCTAGCCAGGCACCGTCAGCGGAACGATAGACAAAATTAGCGTCACCGGCCCTACCAACCGGCTCGTCCATCTCTATCAGTTAGGGATGGGAATTAGCGTCATCCGAGCAAGTAGACGGCGTTCCGTTCGCGCGGATGCAGGTGCGATAGAGCCACGGCTCGACGTAACTGCCCTTCCAGATTCCGCGGCCGGCTCGCTCGGCATCACGCTGAGCGGCGCCATATCTGCCTTTCGAGTATCGAGGCCAATCCAGCGCAAGCCCGTTAAGCACAAGCCATTCGGCAAGGTCCGCGCCACCGGCCGAACAGGCGGCGACCGTGCGGCCATATTGGTCGAGGTTGACCGGAGCGCACTTGACGGGGCGCCGCGCGATGAGGGCGTCTAGCCTATTCGCAGCCTGCGCACCGCAACGATATTGCAGACTGTCTTCGCCGCGGCACAGCTGGCTGCTCTCGGGAGCGTCGATCCCCCACAGCCGGATCCGCGTTCCGTGAATTTCCAACGTATCGCCGTCAATCACGCTAGCCAGCCCTTCAAAGTCATCGGCTATCACTGCGCCCGGTAGAAGCGCGAGCATGAATGCAACAGAAATTCGGCGCACTCGACTATCCATGAAGCTTGTTGCGCAGCTCTTGTAGCGCCCATTCCTTCAGCGCCGCTGGTTCCTTCAACTTAAACACCCCTTTTTCAGATCGTCGCATCCCTAAGAACCGAAGGATACGAACAAGAACATATCGTCGAGCTTCAATTTGCCGGTGCAATTTGCTCTTCGGGTCAAACTGGAGCCCGGCGGAAAATTGAAATTTCTCGTCCCCAAAGGGGAGCCGGCTCAGGAACACGACGAGACTGAGGCATTGCATGGCATAGATCAGCGTACGCACTGAAGCGTCCGTCACGCGCCCTAGAAACCCTGGCCACGGCTCTTTCTCGTGGTCGACGGCAAGCATGATCATTGCGGCGCTGACATAGCTGGGGTGTACCGTCGATGACAGAAACTTTCCTTCCTCCCTCCTGAAGGTCTCATATTCCGTCCACCAAGTCTGAGCTTGTTCCTTCAGCGGCAAGGCCTCCAAGATCGCCCTTCTCGCCCTGCCTCGCTGAACGTGGTTGCGCCAGAATTTCTCGGGCTCTTGCTCCTTTTGGAATTCGGCTCGCAGATCTGGCCGCACGATCAGTAAAGCCATGACGTCCGAATATTCTGCCAAGGAGCGAGCCAAGATTTTTGCCGCCACGTCATGACCAAGGCACGCTTGATGGCGAACCGATAGAGCGAGCGAACATAAGGCGGACGCCAAATGGGCGTAAGCGAAATCTTCTCGTTTGAGATCGCCATTGCGGGAAAGCAGAACGGCGGAAAGATCTGCAAGCCAAGCAACAAATTCGTCGTAAAGCTCCAAGTGATTTTGGAATGCAACCGACGTAAGCTTATCGTTGAGAAGGATCGAGTGACCTGCAAGAATGGCGACCACTCCACGCTTTGGCTTTCGGACCCTAGTTGCCTTCCAAGAGCTCGCTATTAGAGACTTTGCTGTTTCCGCCACTGACCTTCATTCCTCCTGCAAGGCCCGCCAGACACGCAATCGCCAATCGCGGCGAGGCGCTGTCCGCCGCCTTGCCCGGCGAAGAATTCAACTGTCGCAGCAATTCTGCGTCATTTTTGTGCGCGGCTTTAGCGTTAGCGGGCAACTGCAACTACCCCCATTCAGGACTCCACCACGTCTTCAAGATCGAGCCAATCATCCGGCCGCGGGTCATCATCGAATCGCAGCGAGGAAACGTCGAGGGGCGCGGTCGGATTCCTCTCCTCCGCATCGTCCGGTGCGGGGAGGTGTTTCACTGCGAACGTCACAGTGCGGCCAGACTCCAGAACCGCCCGGATCACCTTCGCAAGTTCCGTCGATTGCGGAATAGTCGTGCCAACCCAAGAATTTGCGACCAGCTCGATAAATTCGGTGTTTGACAGCTTCCTTCCGACATTGCCGAAGCTAACTACATTGCCGCCTTGCGGGCCTTTGAGCCGGCCGTTCGCGTGCAAGCACTTCCAAAGGTCGAGCGGCAGATAGATGCCGGAGAACAGGCCCTTGTCATCTGGATTGAAGACAACGCGCGAGCAGAATTTCAAGAAAAATGGATTGGTGCAAAGGCGGAAGCCTTCCGGCGCATGATCCGGAGCACATTGGGCAAGCTCGGTCAAAAGCGCGTCCATTCGTTCGATTTCCTTGGCGAACTGGTCACCATCCCGCCAGCGGAACTCTGCCTCGTCGCCGATTTTCGCCATCGCCTTGTACTGCACAAGCACGAAAGCGCGATAGAATTCGTTGTAGTAGATGAGATCCGCCCCTGTCTGCTCTTCGAGCGGCAGCCGATTTGCCATGAGCACGGTAAGCTTTAGCCTGCGATCCTGTGGATTCTCGAAGGTCATCGCGGCCACACTGGTAGCTTCGCCCACCGCTTCGAAGCCCGGCACCGACGTGAAATCCTTGATGATCATTACGTCCTCTCGGACCCGTGCCGCGGGTAGCCCTTCAAGGAACGAGGCCGGTTTATCAGGCGTCGGCGACCAAGAAAGAATTTCCTCTCGCGGCATTCCAGCGATATCGAGCGCAAGACCCAGAGATTCTTTTTGGATCGCGAGGTTCGTTCGCTCTTTATGCGTAAAGCGGCGGATGGCCTCGGCGCGACGCTCTGAGAACCGAGCAAGGCGCGACGCAAGACTCGCATCCAATTGCGTCAGAGCGTCCACTACAGCCCGGAAGGTCTTCGGCGGAATTAACCCGCCGCTGTTGAGCACGCGGCGAAGCGGTGAGCGAAATCGCGGGGGAACAAGCCCTACCAAATCCTCGATGGGAAGAGGCCGATCGAACCTTTGAAAGTCCGTCATATTGAGCCGGACCAGACCCGTGCCGGCCGATGCGCCCTTTCGACCATTCGCAATATGCGTGATTGCCCCGTCGCGGAAGCTCGCCAGAACGACGAGAGCGGCATTGCGACCGTGCGAAAACCGGTCGACCGGCTCTGCCGCCGTGGCGCCGGGGAAGTATCGGTTCTCTTCCGCGCGGTCGAGAATGATCTCACGGCGTGCTTCGGGAACATGAAGGACATAAGCAGAAGCGGCAGCCATTGCGATCCTTCTCTGGGTAGCACACAGGGCGGCGATGCAATCCTTGTTAGATAGGTTCCATCATTGAGAATTAGAAGGGAACTGCGGGGCTGGACGACGGCTGTTTTTGCGGGGAAAGCGTACGCTCAAACAAACAACACCCGCAGGAGCATCAGCATTCCTGGCGCAACGAACGAGCTGCCGAACCATTTTTCACGCCGGAAACCTCTCAATATGGCAAAGGATTCCGTCTGACCGGCCCGGCTTCGGACGACAATTCCGCGGTTACCTCCAAGGCCCGGTATGCGACACGCCGTCCGGGAATTGTCGAAACATCAGAACGAGCGTCGCTGAAGTCTCCTTCGCGAAAAAGCCGCGGGCGTCGACCTCACGTCTCAACTTCATATCGGACGTGGGTATGAGGATGATCGAGCCAAGCTCTTGAGGAAGCTTTCTCGGATCTGTTTCGAGTTGCGCCGGAGAGTCTTGCGCGGGGTTCGGCAAGAAATGCCCCGGAGGGATCATCTGGCGGCCTCCGCTCTCGATGAAGCTTTTGATGGTCAGCGCAGGGACCGCTTTGACGAGTTCGTATTCAAATCTGAAAACTCCAGGGACACGCGTGCGCGCAAATTGGACATCCATTCGGTACGTCGGACCTGTTCGGGGAGGATGCGGTTCAACGTCAACCACCGTGCCAAGCTCATCGGCTGCGATATCGAAGCTATAACGAACGTTGGTTTGCGGGCGAAAGCGAACAACGTCTCCGACGCGAAATCTCCGCAACCTTACTCCCGCGCCCTCTCCGTTTTCCTCCACCAGGAGCACGCCGGCGGATTCCAGAGCTCGTCTCACCGCCAGCAGCGTACCGGGATCCCCCTGAAATTTTCCGGTTTCAAAGTTCGAAAGCGTGTTGCGATGGATACCGGACGCCGAGGCGAGATCATCCAATGACCAGTTCAGAAGTGCCCGCCCTGTCCGCGATTGTTCGGGGCGCATACTAGCCTCCAGCTTGTGAAATCATCACTTGTGACTTTATCACAATGAAGCGGATGTTTAAACAGCCCAAAGGAAGTCATATCCACATGACTACTTGACATATCAGGATAACCTGTCATCATTTGAATATGACCAGCAGGACGTGGCGCATCGTCCATGAGCTATGAGGAATTCCTGCGTCAACTCGGAAAGGCGGGGCTGACCGTGAGGGAGTTCGCCAAGCTCGTCCGTATGAACCGGATCTCGATCTCCAATAATGCCAAGAGTGGTGAAGTGCCGTCCCACTTGGCCGTGATTGCCTCCCTTATGGGAGAGATGGCGGAAAAAGGGGTCGATTACCGGGAAGTGCTTTCCAGAATTGATATCGAGCCCAGAAAGGCGCGCGGCGTGGCGGCCACAGGGAAATTCGGTGGGGACCGCCAAGAGGATATGTTCCCGGCTAGGTCTGGCGCCTCCGCCACAAAGCCTAGCCAAGAATAAGAGAACATAGTAAGAACAACGGATGCGGCAGGGGAAAACGATGAGCTCGACGAAGGCGCCTGTCATCGCGTTGCGGGGGTCCGGAGGACCGAAATCCCTAGCTGGCAGTGTCATCAAACCGGCGTTCTCGGTGGTAGATCTGTTCAGTGGTGCCGGCGGCTTCTCCGAGGGCTTTCGGCAAGCGGGCTTTGAGATTCTTGCCGGTGCCGACAATGACCCAGACGCGCTTGCGACCTACGCCCTCAACTTTCCAGATGCCGAAATCATTCTCGGCAACATCTGCGCTCCAGACATAAAGGAGCGCACGCTTTCAGCCGCCCGCTCTGCGACCGTGCTTGTGGGCGGCCCTCCTTGCCAAGCGTTTTCGCAGGTGCGCAACCATTCGCGCGTCATCGATGATCCGCGGAATGCACTCTACCGGGAATTCGTAGAGACACTTCGTGAAGCCCTCCCCCTTGCTTTTGTGATGGAGAACGTCACGGGCATGGACCAGATGGGCGTCCGCGAACAGATTCGCGCAGACCTTTCGCTCGACGGTGAATATGAAATCGTCGCCCAAGTAGTGGACGCCGCTGATTTCGGGGTTCCTCAGACGCGCAAGCGACTCCTGTTCGTCGGCGTTCGCCGCGGAACGGGCATGTCACCACCAGTCCTGGCTGGATCGGGGGCTGCGGATTCCATTGCGCTCGCGAGGTTCACCGGCTCCCGCCGGCCCCGCTATCAGCTAACAGTCCAGCAACACATCCTCAGTCTCCGGATTGGCGAGGCTTTGCAAGATGCGGAAAACCTGATCGCTGTTTCGGCAATGCAGGCAATTTCCGATCTCGCGGCGCTGCCTGTCGGAAACCGGAACGACGAGATGTCTTGGGAGGAGCTGGCCGGCCCCACCAGCGCATACCAGCGTCTGATGCGCACCGGTGCCGGCAATGTGCTCACCAATGTGCAAGTGCCACGAATCAACAAGGACACGAAGCTGCGCCTCAAAGGCATCCCTCAGGGCGGGAATCACCGGGATCTGGAGGAGCGGCTGCTAGAGCGCTTCCTGACCGGACAACGCTGGGGACAAGACAACGGAACGGGCCGCCTGTCGCGGAAGCACTTCTACGCATACCGGCGCCTCCACCCCTCAATTTGGGCATGGACACTCAACACAAAAGCCGACTCGGTTTACCACTACCAAGCGGCTCGAGCTCTTTCCGTTCGTGAATTCGCTAGATTGCAGTCGTTTCCCGATCGTTTTGTGTTCACGACCGACTCCCGGCGGGGGCCGATCGAGGGGCGCCACGACGGCGGCCCGGCTCACTCCCGCTACCGCCAGGTGGGCAATGCAGTGCCGCCACTGCTAGCCAAAAGCGTGGCGCAACTGCTAATGGCTGAGCTTAATACCTACCGCGAACGGGAGGAGGTTCGCGCCAGAACGGGGTGAGGGAATGACTGACGAGCCGGGCCTGCTGCAGGATGCAGACGCCATAGAGCGCGCGTTCGGCGCCGAAAACAGAAACCGGCTTATTGATCTCTACTTTCAGAACCCGGACCGCGAAGAGATCAGCCCTGCGACCGCATGGCGGCACGTCTACCGGCTCTTGCTGTGGTCTGACCCCACCACGGGCCTCGCTCATTGCTACGAGAGCGACAAGTCGCAGCCGGGAAAGGCTTGGTATTCGCGTTCTCTTGCCTTTCACGACTGGACTTGCACTGAGCTAGGGACTGCGCCTGCCGGCTTGGCCCAAGAGATCGATTGGCTTTTCATCAAGGCGTGCGCAGATCTTGCATCCGCGATGCTCAGGCGGGAGGCGCGTTTAACTCAGGCCGCTGGCAAGCAGCGTGATGGATATGAAGGACGTGGCTTCCCCGAGCCCGGCGCAGATCCGGAACTTGCTGCCATCATCCGCAGCGCGATCGCCGGCTACCTTGCCAAGGATCCTCCTGAAGAGGTTTGGCACGAAGTCACTCAGAAAGTGCGGCAATACCTGGCGGTGCAGAATAAGCGCAAAAACCTCGTGGGTGAAGGCTTTGAGGACGTTCTGGCCCAGACAGTGCGCCGCGCCTGCAAGGTGCCGCAGGACCAAGTCTTCACCCGAAGTCTGCTCTACGAAATTCCAGGATTCAACAGAGCCAAGTCCGGCGGAAAAGAAAACAAGGTCGATGTCGCCATCGTGCGGCCGTCGATGCGAACGATCGTGACCGCCAAATGGAGCGTCCGCGCCGACCGGGAGAAACAATTTCCGACAGAGTATGAGGAATACTGCAACGCTGAATCCGCGAACCAAAAGTTCCAGTATGTTTTTGTGACGAACGAATTTGACCCAGCGCGGTTGATGAGGGCGTGCGAAGTGCTCTTCCGCAATAATCTCATGTTCGATCACGTCGTCCACATCAATACTGATGGAATCCGGGCTGCCTATGGAGAATTGCCGGCAGACGGCGGCCGCGCAACGGACTCGCGCAGACGTGTGATCGAGCATATCGATAGCGGTCGTCTAATTAGCTTAGAGCGGTGGCTCAGCACTCTCTCGAACCAATAAAGAGCAACTACACTAGGTTTGCATGGACAAGCTGGATTCTAAACGCCGCAGCGCCAACATGCGGGCCATTCGCGCAAAAAATACGAAGCCGGAGCTTGTCGTGCGGCGCGCCCTGCGCCTAGCCGGATTTACCGGTTATCGGCTACATCGGCGCGATTTGCCCGGAAAACCCGATATTGCCTTCATTGGAAGAAAAAAGGCGATCCTCGTTCATGGATGTTTCTGGCATGGACATGATTGCCGCGAGGGCCTACGCCGGCCAAAAGCGCGGCAGGAATATTGGCTGCCAAAGATTTCCGGCAATCAGATGCGTGACGAGCGCCACCAGACAAATCTAATCTCGCAAGGCTGGAGCGTGCTTGTGGTTTGGGAGTGCGAGACCTCCCATCCTGCGCTCGCGCAACGTCTAGCGGCTTTCGTCGGCTCAGGTTCCCGAGATTAACGAGCAGGCTATGCGGGTAAAGCCAAAGACGGGTCCCCTCACCGCGGGCTAAGACTCGCTCTCCTCGGCGTACGTGGGCAGAAGAGGTTTGATCATTTTAAGGCTCCAGAATGGATCAATGAAAGGGCAGTCGTAGCAGGGGCCCAAATTCTCTATCTTTGCATTGTCGAAGAATCCGCGAGCAGCTTTGTGCGAACTCTCGGGAATGATGAGGAAGGCCACATCATCCTCAGAAAATTTGAAGTGGCCGATCTTGCGCCATTCCCGTTCCCACTCGAAGAAATAGGTACTATTTCCGTACTTGCCCGGAGCGTCTACAAACGGGGTAATTGTCCAAATTGGATGGTCAGGATCTTTTTTTGCCCCCTTCGCTATCTTTTTCAGCGCTGCCGTTACGTCATGGTCTTTATACGCATACATGATCGGATTGGCGCCTCTATGAATTACGAAATCCTTCCTGAACACGACGCCATATTCGGAACGGGCTTCTGCTAATCGCCTTAAGCGATGCAGTGGTATCTCGCTAAAACAGACGACACGCTGCGATTTTGGGTCCGGCGCTTTTTCCCGCACCAAGCCAAATGGGTTTTTCGCCTTGATGACGCGGCTTGCCAAGATGCTCAGCACGTTCTCGTAAGCGCTCTTCTGCTCATAGTCCCTTGCGAAGTGGACAACGTAGTCAGACATATCCGTCCAGCTGGACTTATTCTCTCCGAAGAACGGGGACGTCATGCGCTGATCCAATGTCCTTGTGGCCAAAATTCAGTAGTAACGCCAACGCACGGAATCGTGCGGCTTCAGCTTTAGGCACCAAAAAGCCCTTCTTGCAGCAACTGGCGCGCGTCTGCTATCCGCAATATCGACCTGTTTGGGAAGCGTTTTTGTTTTTCCGGCACAGATCAAAGCGAAGCACCGTTAAGGTAGAAGTTGTTTGACGGGAGCTCGTTGAAACTGACTTTTATGCCGGGCTCGTCAACGAGCATCCGAATTGTGAGGGCGCTACGATCGTCAGCGCCGCCTGTCGTCGGAAGACCTTGGCCTCCCATAAACATGGCTTGCTGTTCGTAGTTAAGCTCTGCCCAAAACCCGTCGGTCGCAGCTACGACGGAGCTACCCTGCCTCGCCTGAACTTCGGCGACGTCGGGCAGCATGAATTCTCGAGCTCGAAAGCTGCGGGTCAACCGGTGCCTGGCGTGACTACGCGCGATCTCCGCGATCGGCATATCGTCAAAAGCATTGGCTAATGTATGAGGCCTGACGAGCCACTGGGGAGGGCGCTCTCCTGCTTGATGTCCCAGCAAACAATCACCTGCGTGAAGAACGAGTATCGGTCCATTTTCTGGTAGACTCACGATCACGTAACTGGCCGCATCCTGAGAAAAGCGCTTGGAAAGCGTCGCGTGAACTTTGCGTAATTGCGTGGTGAGCGCTTGTGCCGATATGACTTCATCGGTGGTGACGTACCAATCGACGACCTCACAAACGAACTGGCGAGCAAGCTCTCCGCTGTTAGGTCCTGAGGTCGAACCGTCCAGGACGAGACAAAGCACCCCGTCGGCGCGCACGCCGGCTCCCCCATAATCTCGGTTGTCGTCGGTCTTCGTTCCTTGCTGACTGCGCCAGTTTAGCAGCAGTTCCATTTTAGCTTCCGCTATCGCTTTGGCTGATTGCCAGGAAGCGTTCTCGCACAAGGTCGACCCGACCTTCTGGCCCCTTGATGTTACCTGCCAGAAAATGTTCGAAATCATCGTGCTTCAGCAAAGCTTTAAATTGCTCTGCAATGTAGCCGCGAACGTCTTTGTCTGCGGCTTTAATCTCAGCAACGAGTTCCTCCCGGCCATCGACGACAAGAAGAATGTCTTCCATGTCGCGGCTTCCTAAAAGGTCATTATTCCCGCGGCCGAGATACGCCTCGAGCTTTGTCGCTACGAACAATTCTGGTGTGAGGCATTTGATGGTGATGGTGTCGGTCAGAACATGATTGACCGCTGTTGCAATGCCCTTGGCGTACCAACGATTGCTAAAACCCAGGATACTTTCATCGTCGGGCATGAAGTCGACCTTGAGGTCGCCGAGCCGCATCCGGCAAATTACATCATCCTCTGCAGATTCTGCGAATCCCTTTTGTCGAAGTTGCTCTTGCAGTTGCGCCCACTCCGCGCGCCCCACAAGATCAACAATCAGATCCACGTCGTCTGTTGCTCGCACGCCTTCGAGGGTAATCTCATCGGTAATGAAAAGGGCGGTCGTGCATCCACCAACAAAGACGAGCCGCTCGCGCAAATCGTCGCCAAGCGCCGTGGCGACGGTTTCCAACATGACAAGGAGTTGGCCTTTAACGCTGGTCATTTTTTCAAAAGCCTTTCTGACATGCGTTCGACGGCGAGCCCTGCTTCTCTCTGGTTTCCAATTCGAATGGCATCAACAAGGGCTAGATATTCATACAGACGGGCATCTTTCTGGGTGGCTTCCGGGACGCTCTTGAAAAGAGGATCTAGCGATTGTCCCTTGACTTTACCGTTGGCGAACGGCCAGACGTAAATATACTCGCCCGCGCTGACCAATAGGCCTTTTAACGGCGCCGCAGCGAAAGCCGTAGGAACGCCTCGTGTCATGGCGCCGGGCATCGCAGGAAACACAAACTTCAATCCATGGACAATGAAGTTGTAGAGGTTGCGGCGGTTGGGTTTTGGCCTTCCGGAATTCCGATCCTTAATTGCAAGACCAGACGAGACACTCCGGTTGATCGAGGCATTGACTTCCGTCTTGCTTATTCCGAGTGAGGCTCCTAAGCCGCGAGCAGAAAAGGGATCGTCGTGGTGGGCATCCAACCCCGAATGCACACCCCTCTCCGGCTCTCCAAGCTCAAGGCTCGCAAGCTTGAGCAAGATGACGATATCTTGGCTTTTCATCCGCTACGTGCCGTCCTCTGTCCTAGGACTGCGGACAGTAAGCCACAAGGCTGGCGATGCTGTCAAACAATCGTTCTAACCAAAGAAGGCCCCTTGAACCCGATTATTAATTATTTTCAATGGCTTATATCTTTGTAACCGTTTCAGCAGGAAGTTGTCCTAGCCCTGAAGCCGGTCTGATTGAGCGTCAACCGACCACGCGGCCAGGAGAAGAGACAGCATGCCACGGACGGCAGGACAGATCCGGCCAGCAGTGGCTAGCCAAGACATCACCGTGGCATGGGCTCGCCAACCTCGATACTCAAGATCATCATCGATGGGGCGTCGCCCGCGGGGTCCACAAGTGGTGCGCGTAACTGACAGCTAGAGGAAAGCAGTGGGGAACAGGTATGACGCCGACGATCGACTCTCTTCAGTTGCATAAACTTCGAGACGCGCTGACTGAGCCCGTTGCCGACACGCTGGTCGCACCCAGTGAATTCAATGCCGTGCTAAATGCGCGGGGCCTTTACCACACGACCCAGTTTGTCTTGCGCCTTAGCCCGCGAATTCATGAACTGGTCGATGCGATAACTGTCGGCGAAACCGATGGGTATGATCCCGACGAATTGCTTTCAGCGTACTCGACCTACCTACACGAGACGATACATTGGTGGCAACATGTTGGTTCGACTGCGGGCCTGATACTTAGCCTCTGCTACCCAGCCCAGTGCGTCGCCAACATGGAACATCTGCGCGACGTCGTTAAGCTGATCGGGCCTAAAAAGTCCGTGAAGACATGGGCCGAGAACGAGCTCCGTGCAGGAACGCCTGCTTCTGACGAGGCGCTCATTGAGGCAAACCGCGCAGTCAACAACACCATCGACACCGAGTTCTACAAAGTGTTGACCGTGACGCCCCTAAACGCAGCGCAACTTTTTCAAGATCCCTATTTTGAATGCGTCGGCCATTCGTATGGCGTAGCTTATGCAAACACCCTTCATGCCCTAATTGACTCATGCGGGTTCTCTCAGAGCTCGCTTCCGGATCCAGAAGAGTGGACAGAGCCACTCAATACACTGCGAGAAGCGCGTAAAGAAGGCTTCTATCACGGGTCGCCAATCCGGCGAGCCCGCGTCGGACTGCTAGATATCTTCGAAGGTCAGGCGCGCTTCAACCAGCTCCAGTTTCTTCACACGGTCGGCGGTCCGGCCGACTGCGAGTACTATCGCAATGCAGGCTACTTTAAAGGCGCTTATGTATCCGGTTTTGAGGAATTCCGGCGGTTGACTGGATTTGACTGGCCAACGTACATCGACGATCCGTTGGTTTCGTTGTTCCTACTAATCTGCGATCTTGCAATAAATCCAACGCGCGGATTCCCTTTTCCACTTGATGGACCCAACGACATCATTATCGATATCGACCCGGGCGCTCGATTCACCCGCCTCTGCGCGGCAGCTAAAGACAGCCCAGCGCTGGCGCGCGCGATACAGACCCGTAGTCTCGAAGACTACGTCAATGTAGCCGGAGAACTAACGTCTCGTTGCGGCTATGACCATCCGATGGCCGCACTCGAGACCATCGTCAATCTGATGGATGACGATGTCGGCGCGGCCGCGCTGATGCGCGAATGGAAAACCTTCCGCTTCTCGCGTAGCAACCAGCCGATTAGGGTGATGGTTTCCCATTTCCTTTCGTTTTGCCGTGACAAATACGAGCATCCCGAATTCTTTTGCTGGCCCGGCGCCTATGTTGGGGGGAGTAATGCCACCGACAAATATCGCGAACTTCTTATTCGGAATCTTTCCCTGTTCTCGGACCGCCCGGACGATGATGGCATCTTTCCACGGAAAGTACCTGGGCGAGATCAAGCTGCCGTGCAGGAGACGCTCAATGTCTTTTTCGGCTCGACGCTACTCTACCATCTAACACGACAATGGATTCTTGAGGACGGAGCGTTTTGCTACGATTTTCACTGGCTGACTGGTCGACGAGAAAATGACGACCTAGTCGCCTGGGCAAAGGCGATGTTCGAGGCTACATTTGGAGCTCATCCTGATGATTTTGAATTGGTAACCAGTAGTGCAACAAAGGATTCTCGTTCTTCAAAGTGAGTTGGCCTCGATGCGACCTAAATGCGCCGGCTAGACTTTGAATCGCTTGGCAATCGGAGAGCCAACAATCTGGCGTCTACTGAAAGGTGATCAAAGCGCGTAGCTCACGGAAATATTCGCGCTGGTGGCTAGTTTTGACCGCCGCGGTCGATCGCCACACCCGCCGCTGCGCGCCTAGTGAACCTTAAGTTTGAAGTTAGCTCGATTAAGCGGCGTACATCGCGCAAGGTAAGCCAATACTTGATTGGCTAACGAGAATTCGCGTGGATCGACTACGTCGGAGTCGGCGCTGCCTGGCGCAGATGGAGCACAATCCACTTCGACGAAGATTAGAAAATCGGGAGACCGCCCGACCTCGTTCAGCGCGTCCAAAAGAAAGGCGCCCTCGACGATAAGAGGCCGATCTCCTCGTGCCTTGATGCAGCGATCGAGTTCCGCGATGCGGCGCGCTATGGGACCGGGTGCTTCGCTCGACTTTAGAAATAGATCGAGATGAATGACGGGCATTCCAAGTTGCCAGGCCAGCCAATTCGACAAGGATGTCTTACCGGCGCCTTCTCTACCATCAATGCCGATAAGTAGAGGTTTTCGATCCGGTCCGAGTGCTGACCACAGAACCGCTAGGAGGCTTTCGTATTGTGATGTCGGTACTTTGACAGAACTCATTTTTGGACTCGGAAACGCATTTAGCGAAGTTGTAACCAAAGCTCGTCACGCAGTATCGCCAGGGGCGTTCTCGTCGATCTGGGTTCGCGACAGCGGGATCTTTGATACATAGTATGGAGGATCCGCAGGTCCCACCACAGCGGCATTCGGTTCGGACGGATGGGCTGAATAGCCCGCCGAAAGCCTGAAAATTGCGTAGGCAAGTGAATCCGAAATAGCGAGGGGCAAATCGGCCTTCGAACTGAAATTGAAGTCTCCTAACAGAGGAGCGTATTCGACCGTCAGGGAATCCTTCACCTCGGCGAATACCCTAATGGAATCGCCCGCATTACGGGCACTGTCCTCCATGACGATATTAATCGGCCAATCTTCCCTGCGATTCTTGTGCAGAACAATTGCCTTCCAAAGTGCAGGTCGAACACAGAGCCCGTACTGTGTGTCGGGACGCACGTTCGGAGGAAAGTTGGTTGCGCGATAGATCCTCTCATACTGCTCGGATCGGAGTACGGTCGACAATCCATAGGATAAGTGATCGTCTGCGAGCTTTAGGAAGCACGAATTGAAGTGTGCTCGCTTTCCCGTTGGCCATCCCTTGAAGTCTCCCTTCCGGGTCCGAAACTCCTTCGCATGAAATTTCTTAACGGCATGCTCCGCGAAGAGGGATGCGAGATCACGCTCGAACAATAGCCATTGTTCCGGTGAGGCGATAAATCCCGCAACCAATACCACCGGCGACTCCGCCCCGTGCGTTGCGCTTTCATCGAAATAAGCAGTCAGTGCCATGGGTAGCTTAACTTCCGGCGCCGTACGTATTGTTGGGGCAGCGGCAGACCGCCGCCATCGATCAGAAGCTGAAATTGGCCGCTTTATTGTGAAAGCGTTTTCCGAAGGGTCTTGAGGAGCGCTTCGGCGTCATCGATCTTCTTGAGGATATCCGGGTCGCCCTTGAGCTCGGCCAACGTGGTCCAAGGCACACGTTTCATAGCCTCGACGGCAGCATCAAGCTCACCTGACAGACCGATTCTCTCTTTTTTGTTGTGCGCTGACAAACGCAGCGAGGCAGTTTCAAGATCGCCTTCCTCCTTCAAGAAATTGTCGCGCGCGACCGGGTCTGGTAAAATTGCCCTCAGTTTGCGTAGGTCTTTCGAATTTGTGATGCGCTTCTGCGCAACCTTTTCTACTACGGCATCGATAACCGTTGGGGTGAGTAGCTTCTTGCTAACACCCATCAGCTCGCGCGCCCAAGTAATCGCAGCTGAGGGATCGCGCAGTCCCTTGAAGCGTTCAGACAACTCGAACACTTCTGTCAGCTTATCGAGCTCGCGTACGGAGATACCAAGAATGTTGGCCGCGCCGGCTCTGCCAATGAGTTCGACAAGACGGTACGCAACCATTTCTTTTTCTTTGGCGTCCCATTCTTTGCGCTGTCGGTGAATGTAGATCCAGACACGCAAGCGTTCGTCGTCTGATAGGGTTCTATCTGTGACTTCAATTGGAATCTGGCGAAACTGCTCGCGTCCACGCGCGGCGAGCGCCTTCGAATTCGTCCAGCGCCGCTCGCCATCGATGATTCGAAACTTGCCCGGAGCTACCGGGTGCGGCTCGACAAGTAGCGGCTCAAATACACCTTCATTTGCCTCGATCTGACGCTGAAGTTCATCATCCTCTTTCGGACCGAGTCGTGGCTGCCGTTCGTTTGGCAGCACGTCGTCCAAGTCGACCTTGGCGCGGTAAGTGCGCAGAATGGTAGCACCTAGCCTTCGCTCCTGAAGGCCGATGATCCTGCCGCGTTCGCCCGATTCTTCTGCCGTGTTCATGTCCTATTCCGCGTTTCGCGCGACGTCGGCGCGCAGGTTTCCATGCGCCTTTTGCAAGGATTTCAGGAGACCGCCGCGCGTTTCCCAGACCTTGCGATGCGCCTTCTCCTCGGCGACATCGACGTCGAGCAGCTTGTCGGTCTGCGCTTCGATCGAGGTCATATGCTGGCGGAAGCGCTCGCCGGTGATGTAGGCATACAGCTCTCCCTTCTTCTTCTCGCGCTCCTGACCGCTCAGACGCAGGCCGTGTGACCGCACGATATCATCGCGCAATATCTCCGCGATGACGGCTACACGCGCAGGGTTCGCGAGGACGACCCCGTCGCGGACGGCAAGCTGGCGCTCCTCAGCTGGAAACTTGAGCAGCGAGAGTATGGCATGATCGGCCCCTTCGGCGATCTTGTCTTCACAGAGCTTTGTCGCATATTCACTGCGCCAAGCGTTGCGCTTCTTGGAGTCGTAGACGATCTTGCCGCAGACCTTCCCGTTTTCGATGACCTCGTGGATGATGTCGGCGCCAGGCGCCCCCTTGGGCACGCGGCGAATGCGGTCACCTTCGAACAGGTACTTGAGTTCTTCGAATAGATCGACTTCGGCGCCCTCGCCCAATTCTTCTGCCGTCTTCTGCTCAAGTTTGCGTAGTGCCTCGTCCAGCTTATCTTTGAGCTTCTGGTTCTCGTCAAGGTGCTTTGCGTCTTTCGCGTTCAGCGCGGCGGCTTTGTCCTTCTCGAGTACCTCGCGCTGCTCCTGGAGCCGCTCCTTGAGCACAGTCTCCTGATTGTGCTTGAGTGCCTTGGCTTCGTTCTCGGCGGTGATTTTTGCCGTCTCGGCGGCCGCGATGCGCTCGCGCGCCGCAGCTTCCACCTCCGTCTTTCCGCGCTCCGCGAGCGCGACCTGCTGCTGAGCGGCAGCGCGCACGTCGACGTTCGCCTGGGTCAAGGTTTCGATCTGCTGCCTGGTTGATGCCTGCAGCTCTGTGTTCGCCTGCCTGAGCGCGTTGATCTGCTGCTGCGCAGCCGCCTGTCCTACCTTTTCCCCCTCCTGGCGAGCGGCGAGCTCCTTTGCGGCCGCCTCGTTGCGCACCGCCTCGAGCGCCACGGCGCTCTCCTTCTTGGCCTGTTCCACCATCGCGCGCGCATTGGCTTCGATCTTCACGCGCTCGACGGCGAACTGCTCCTTAAGGCGGGCGCCCACTGCGTCGGCGAGCTCGCGCTCCCTCGCCTCCATCCTCGAGCGGACCTGCTCGGCCTTCTCGTTCGGGATCGGCTGTTCGCACACCGGGCACTGGAATCCCTTGAGGTGGAGGTGAGGCTGAGACGGCCGCAACGCTGGCTGAGGCGAAACCATGGGCGCTCCTTGACAATAGGACGAACTAGGACCTATTCTGGCCTAGATCGCCCTGATGGTCAAGCAGCGCAGCGGTCGAAAAATTGTTGCCGGCCCGCTTCCGGTTTTTCCGGGCGGCCGCGACTGAGGAGACAGGCGCCCAAGAGAGCCAAGAGAATCGGAGGCCTAGACGCGAATGGCAGAACAGCACGACGTGGACGAGATCGAGGATGACGATCTCGATGGTGCCGGTGGCGAGCCGGGGGTTCCGGCCCTAAGACCCAGCACGGATGCGGCAAAATCCAAGGCCCACTTGGCCCACGTGGATACCGAGACCGCGCACCTCGAGAACCTCGACCCGGCGGAGCTGAACAAGGTGCTTCGCGATGTGATTGCCGGCTCGCTGGAGTTGACGACGGAGGCCTTGGTCCGCACCTGCGCCGACGCCTCCGCCAAGGGCAACGAGAGGTTGCTGAAGTTATCGTTCGAGGCCATCGTGAAATCCGCAACGCCTCTGCTGCTTTCGCAGGCGTGGGACCTGAGCGAAGACGAAGCGGAGGAGCAGGCGCAGGAGATATTCGCGCAGCTGTTCGTCGCGATTAAAGCCGGCAAGGCCGGCATCGCGGGACGCTTCTTCGCGGCCTACGCGAAGCGGCGCTCGATATCGGAATATCGAAAGCGCCAGGCTCGCATCGAGGGCGCGATGACGCGGATCGAGCCCGACGGCGACATCGACCCGATTGACGAGGTGCCGGACCGCATTCCGAGCGCGGAGGCGCGTGCCCTCCTCCAGCGCCAGATGGACCGTATTGAAGACGCCGAACACCGAGCCGCGTTTATCAAGTACCACTTCTTTGAGATGACCCAGGAAGAGATTGCCAAGGAACACGAGGTGAGCGTCCGCACCGTGCACGAGTGGCTGAAGAAAGCGGCCGCCGCCGTCGGACTAGAAGGAGAGGAGAAATGACCGCCATGCCGAACAGGAAGCCTGACCTTGATGATGTACTCGACGAGTTCGCCGCCCTCGCGAGCCCGCCGGACGCCGCGACGTTGCGCGCCTGGAAGGAGGCTTACCCCCAGTTCGCACGAGAGCTTTCGGACTTCGCCTCCGACTGGATAGCGATGGATGTCGCCGCGCCGCGACGCACCATCCGGGCTGAGGATGTCAACCGGGTCGTCAATCGCACCATGAGCCGTGTGCAGACGATGCTCGACGACACTGCCCGCGCAGAGCCGTTGACCGATCTCCCAACCGCCATCCGTGCGGCCGGGCATGACTTCGAGTCGTTTGAACGGGCGATTGGGATCGACAGATCGATGCTGGACAGCCTAATCATGCGACTGGCCAAGCCTGCAACGCTTCCAGCGTTGCTAATCCGGTTGGTCGCTGAGGCATTGAATCGGCCGCTTGACGCGTTGCGCGATTTTTTTCGGCTTGGACCGCAGCTTGCCGGGGCTCACAAGTCCCGTACTCGTCCGGCTCCGGCTCAAGTCGATTTCGCGATGCTGGTCCGACACTCGCAATTGTCCAAACCAGAACAAGACCGGTGGCTGAGCGAACCGCCGGATCCCGGGCTCCAGGATAGTTTACATGGATAGTTTCGGTGCGGTTCGGAAGCTGGCGCGCGAGAAGCATGATGCAATGAAGGCGCGCGCGGCGGGCGCAAGCAGTGCGACTGCACTGCTTGCCCAGGCGCGCATTGCGGCAAATGCAAAGGTTCAGGCTGTTCCCGCTGAGCATCCGCTTTTGGCTGGCGGCGATGGTGCGCTCCACCGCTCGGGAGCTACGCCCTCGGTATATGTCTCGAACGAGTTGGCCCCAGACATGGCCGCTTACGTCGAGGCGCACGAGTTTGGCCATTTCTGGATCGAGACTCCGATCGATCCAGCGGTGGTAGCACGCGGCTCGGACCCTGGTGCCCCAGAAGAGAACTCGCCAACCGGCATCCGCCGCGTCGAGGCCTATAGCCCGCAGGAACTTCGCGAGCGGTTTGCAAATGTATTCGCGCGTGAGTTTCTTTTGCCGACACCCGAGGCGCGACGTCTGTTCATGCTCGGCGAGTCGGCCAAACAAATCGCAGACGAGGTCGGCGTTCCGCTTGGCCTGGTGAACCAACAGCTCGCGGTCGCGCTGTTGCTCCCGGAGTCGCCTGAAAAGACGAAGAAGGCATCTGATGCGCCTGATCTCGATCCGTCGCAGAAGGAGGCGGCCGAGCATGAAGGCTCCCCGTTGCTCGCCGAAGCCGGGCCCGGAACGGGAAAAACACGCACATTGGTCGCGCGCATCGAGCATCTGTTGGCTAAGGGAGTTCCGCCAGCAGGCATCCTCGTTCTCACCTTCTCCAACAAGGCAGCCCGCGAGATCAAGGAACGCATCGCCACCACCTCGGCAGATGCTGCTGCTGAAATATGGGCCGGTACTTTCCACGCATTCGGGCTGGAGTTCGTCAGAAAATTCGGCCACCTCGAAGGCATCCGAGAGCCCGTTAAGCTTCTCGACCAAGCTGACCAGCTTCAATTTCTTGAAGGGGAGCTCACAAACCTCAAACTCGACCACTTCCTCTGGCTGTCCGAGCCAGCCTTCGCGCTCCGTCACATTCTCGGCGCGATCGCGCGGGCTAAGGATGAGGTTTTCTCGCCCGAGAAATATGCGGATGCGGCCGAACGCATGGGCCGGGCGGCAGATCATGACGAGAAGCGCATTCTGCGCGCGCAGAAGACGGCCGAGGTCGCTGGTGTCTACCGCTACTATGAGGATCGCCTGCGCGCAGAGGGTATTGTTGACTTTGCAGACCTAATCAACCGCCCGATTGAAATCCTTCGGAACCATCCGGAGATTCGCGATGAAATCCGCGGTCAATATCTGCACATCCTGGTCGACGAATATCAAGATGTGAACCGCGCCAGTGCGTTGCTCCTGAAAGAGCTGGCAGGCGAAGGCAAGACCCTTTGGGTCGTGGGAGATGCGCGGCAGTCGATCTACCGGTTCCGCGGCGCCGCGCCGACCAACACCACCAACTTCGAGAAGGATTATCCGAACGCCAAGCGAAAGGCGCTCGCTATAAACTACCGCTCGCGAAAGCAGATCGTTGATGCGTTCGTGACGTATGCCGACCAGATGGAGATCGGACGGTGTCGCGGTAATAGTCTTGAAGCCAAGCGCGGGCTTGGAACGGCGCCGGTTAACTTCAACGTGGCGCGTGATCGCGAGGGTGAAATTGCTGGGCTCGCGGCAATCATCAATCAATACCGCGCGCAAGGGCGTGACTACAGAAATCAAGCGATCCTCTGCCGGGGCCACTCTTATTTGCAGAAAATCGCAGCGGGGTTGGAGGCGGCAGGCGTTCCAGTCCTCAATCTCGGGGACATATTCGAGCGGGAGGAAGTCAGGGACCTTTTGTCTCTAATCTCATTTGTCTCCGAGCCCCATCGTGCGGGGCTGATGCGTGCGGCAACCTTGCCGCGCTATCGCATGATGCTTTCGGACGTGCAGAAGTTTCTCGCAGTAGCAGATGAGATGGATAAGACGCCGCTGGCGGCGCTTAAGGCGTTGGACGCCATGCCCGACATTTCGTCGGACGGCAAGAAGGCTCTGCACCAGCTGCGCGTTGACCTCGATGCAATCGGCTTCAAGACCGGACCTGGCCAGATGCTGTTCGATCTTCTATTCGAACGAGGACTGGTACGCGATTATCTCCCCGGAGTGACACCCGCAGATCAGCAGCGACGGCTGGCGATTCACCAGTTGCTGCAATTCGCGGCGGAGAATGACACATCAGGTCAAACCGACCCGAAACGGCAATTTCTGGACTGGATCAGGAGGCTTGCGGTCTTCGGAGACGATCGCTCCTTGCGCGAACTGCCGGCCGCGGTCGATGGGATTGACGCGGTCCGTCTGATGACGGTCCACTTGAGTAAGGGGTTGGAGTTCGACGTCGTTCATCTTCCGGGCCTGGGAAGGGGCATGTTTCCGCTCAGCGGTGGCGGCGGCTCGGTGTGTCCCGCCCCCGATGGAATGCTTGAAACGCCGGTCGAGGACTCAAAAGCCGAGGAAGAGGAATGCCTGTTCTTCGTCGCACTATCTCGCGGAAGAGATCATCTCTCTCTGTCGCGCGCGGAGCGGTATAACGAGCGCGGTGTCTCTAAACCTTCATTGGCGCTGGAAGCGATCGCGTCCCATTTGCCGCGCCCTCCAAACTCTGCTCCCACTTGGACAACGACCTTGCCAGCGCGGGCGCAAGATCCGCTGCGGCCCGATTTGAAGGTAGACGGGCGTGAGCACGACGGCCGCGACATTGAGACGTACGACGAGTGCCCTCGTCGCTATCTCTATCAAGTCGTGCTCGGACTGAGCCGGTCGCGCCAAGACAACGGCTTCGTCCATTTTCACCGCACTGTCTACCGAGTGCTGCGCTGGCTCTCGCAACAGACCGGCGCGGTTGATGCCGCTCAGATCAAGGCAGAGTTCGACGCGCGCTGGGCCGAGACTGGTCCCGTGGGAAATCCGCTGGAACTGGTTTATCGGACCTCAGCCGAACAGATGCTTGAGCGCGAACGGCATAGGTCGCGTTCGGGAATACGCATCGCGGAAACCGTGTCCGTCAACGTTGGCGGGCATTCGGTGCGGTTGGAAATCGATGAGATCGAACAGACCGGCCGCAATCTAATCGTCCGACGGTTGCGAACGGGACGAGCACCATCGACGCCTGACCAGCGGCTGCTGCATGCTCTGATGCTCGAAGCCGCGGAACAAACGCTTGGCGGAAAGGGCAACTTCCGGATTCGCTATCTGTCCACCGACGATGAGATGCCCGTTAAGCTGGATGGCGTTATGCAGGACCGATTGGAGCGAGCGTCCGCCGCATTGTCGGGCTTAGGGCAAGGGGCCTTCCCCGCTAAGCCATCTGACGACTGCCCACGCTGCCCCCATTATTTCATCTGCAGGGCGGTCCCGGACTGATCGTCCCGACTTCCGGTTTTTTCAACACGCCGCGACTTACCCTTTGAGCAGCTGTTCCGATTGCCGGGCGGCGCGAAAATAAGGGACATACAATGAAGTCAATCGACGTGTTCATCCAGGGTGGAGAATTTTCCGAGATCTTGGTCGGCCAGGCGGCTCCGATCCACTCGATCGCCGAGATTCTTGCGAACCTCGCACCTTCTCTCGGCAATCCTGAGGAGCTCCTGGTCTTCGCTGAGGACGCGCACGCGCCGCTCGGTCTGGAGACCATCGTGGAGGAGCTGCTCCCCCTTTGCACCGATGAGGAGGCGATCCTCATCCCGCTCAAGCTCCACGTGACGCGATGCCGTCATGTCGAGGTATCGGTGCGGTTCAACGGGGAAGTTGCCAAGCGCAAATTCCCGCCGAGCGCCACGATCGGGCGGGTCCATCACTGGGCGGCGCGACGAAAATTCGGCCTTTCCCCGCGCGACGCTGCGGAACACGTGCTGGAAATCCGCGGCACGCAAAAGCGTCCTGACCGCGACGTGCATATCGGTGCTCTTACCAGTGGCAAGGTGTGTTCTGTTGAGCTCGATCTTGTGCCGCGGAAGCGGGTGGAGGGCTGACGCAATGGCGGTCGCAGCACCGGACGAGAAGGTCTTCCGCGCGCATCTCGCGAGCGGAAGTTTCCTGCTCGGCGCCTCGTCGGGAAGATGGCGCCTGGTTTCCGTAAGTTGGCCGTACGCAGTATTCGGCGTGCGGGCCGCGGACGGCGTAAAATACGGCCTTCGCTTTGAATGTTGCGGCTACCCGCGAACGCCGCCGACGGCACGGCCTTGGGACATCGCTCGTGATGCACCCTTGGCCAACAATCAATGGCCCAAAGGAAGGAGCCGCATTCCGCTGGCCTTCAATCCAGGATGGAAGAACGGATCGTGTCTTTACCTCCCGTGCGACCGCCAATCCATCGAGGGCCATGCAAACTGGTACGGAGAACATCCCAGCCTGATTTGGGACCCGTCGGTCGGCATCGTGCACTACCTGCGCATCGTTCATGACTTGCTCAATTCCGGCGACTATTTGGGACAGGCGGGTTGACATGGCTCTGCATATCGCGCGCCCCCTGTGGACCGAACTCACATCCGAGCTTCATCGCAAAACGGAGAATCGACACGAATCCGGAGCGTTTCTCCTTGGTCACCGTACAGAAGGTGAGCGTCGAGCTTTGAAGCTCGTCTACTACGACGAACTCGATCGCGGCGCATATGATTCGGGCGTCTGCATTTTGCACGCCGACGCCTTCTCAAGGCTGTGGGACAGATGCTCAGAGCTGGAAATGACAGTTATCGCCGACGCGCACGTCCATCCGCTCGGAGCCGGCCAAAGCAGCTCCGATCGCCAAAATCCGATGATCGCGCGTCCCGGTCACATCGCGATCATTCTGCCTCGCATGGCCAAGCCGCCCATACGACGATGGAGCGTCGGGGTTTACGAATATTTGGGTGATCATCGTTGGCAGCCTCGTGGCGGCTGCCGCGGCTCGACCCTCAAGATTGGAGAATAACATGAACGGCATGACTGAACTCGAAGCGAAGGCCGATGGGCTCAACCGTCTAGTTAAGATCGCGCTCGACACCGGCGAGGCTTCCACCATAGACGAAGCCGAACGCATCTTCGCCGGGTATCGCATGCAAATCGTAGTCGGGCCAGACGTCGCAGACAGCGCGGTGTTGCAAGCCGCCCTGCTGACTGCGGTGAATTCCGGAGCACGCGCATTTCTCGGCGGCGTCAGCGTCATAGGGGCACGAGGCAGCCTACTAGTTTCGATCCCGGGCTTTGAAAGCGTCGAGAACGCGGTGGCGGGCTTGGGTGGACGCGTCGCAAGTGACGTCCGCAAGGATCTACCAACGCTGGTGATAGGGCCGATAGGCAGCGTCGACCTCGAACCGCTTGCATTGCGCGTCACTTTTGCAGACTGGTGCGGCGGGGTCGTGCCAGCAAGCAGCAGACTGCGCCTCGCTGAAACGGGCGTCTTCACGCCGGCCGGAGTCCTGGCGGGATCACTCGGTGTTGCCGAGTTGTTCCAGCGTGCGCGCGGCGGTACGCCGATCGCCTGCCGCCGAACTGTCGGACTCGATCTTTGGGACCTGCGCCGTGACTGGCTGAAGGGAGCAAGCGGACCTTCGCTAGATCGACTTCCTTCTGATATTTGGATGGTAGGTATGGGTAACCTCGGGCAGGCCTACCTTTGGACGCTCGGGCTTCTGCCCTACGGTCACAAGGCCCTGCGCGTAGTCTTACAGGACACTGATGTCGTCGCGCCTTCAAATCTCAGCACGTCAATGTTGACCACACGCACCATGCTCCGCACCAAGAAGACGCGTGCGATGGCAGCATGGGCTGAAGCCCGAGGCTTCGAAGCCTCAATTGTCGAGCGAGACTTCGCGCCAAACTTTGTGGTCGGGCCTCGGGAGCCTAGTGTAGCATTGATCGGCGTAGACAATGCACTTGCACGGCAAGCGATCGAGGACGTGGGATTCGGCCGAGTGATCGAAGCAGGTCTCGGGCGAGGGCCGCAGGATTTCCTCGGGATCGACCTACACACATTTCCGTCGTCCATACCTGCCCGAGAGGTGTGGTCGCAGGCTGGATCATCGGACGCGGACATCACCCTCCCCGCCTATCGCGCAATGTTGGAGAAGTCGGGCGACCGCTGCGGGACCATAAGGCTGGCTGGCCGATCGATTGGCGCCCCGTTTGTCGGTTCAGTGGCCGCAGCGCTCGCCATCAGCGAACTTGTGAGGCTTTGTATGGGTGGACAATCCTACGAACTCGTTTCGATCCACCTGCGCGATCCAAGAGATTTCACTGCGATCGAGGGACCCGCGCTGCAGGCCTTCAATCCTGGCAGTGTCGCAGCAGCCGCGTGACGGGCGTACGCCTCTTCCTGCTAATTGATGTTTTCGATCCTGACACCGCCGCATGTTTGAATTGCCGCCATATCGAAAATGCCCGAAATGCAGAGCGGAAGCGTTTGGCACGCTTTCTGTCGGCGGCAACGTAGCGGAGAAGCGCTGCGCAGAATGTCGCTATTCGCACGGAGAGATTCTTCCCGATCTGGATAAGCGTGTTGTCTACCTCGACCAGTTCGCCGTCAGTGAGCTATACAAAACCAAAACAAAGACGCGGCGCGTCGGCGCACCTAGTGAGCAATTCTGGCAGGATTGCTACGCGCTCGCCAACCGCGCGTATTTGAGGCAACAGGTCATCTTTCCATTCTCGAATCTTCATTCCGACGAGACGATTGTTTTCCATTCGCCAGAGGAGCTCCGTCTCGCGCACGAGATGTTCAGCGGCGAGACGCGATTCGAGAACAGCGACAGTATCGCCCGCCTGCAGGAGTGGATATTTGCCGAAGCCTATCTCAGCGGGGAAGGACCACCTGCCCTGAGCTTCAACGTTGACGACGTGTTGTCCGGCGATCGCAATGTCTGGCTACCGATCTATCATATCGGGGTGAACTCCGACTATTCGATGTTTGCGCCGGGCTTACGGAAGAGCAAGGCAACGGCCGAGGACAGCCTGAAACAGCTGGCGGAAGGCTGGGTGAAGAACCGAGCTACCTTTGATCAGGTCCTGAAGCATGAGCTCTCAAGCTATGGGCCGGCCATGCGCTACGCCGTCCAAGAGGAAGTGAAGCGAAGCTACGCGGCTTTTGCATCCGATGATCCATCCAGCGTGCTGGATATAAGCTTCGGCTTGCAAAACAGGTACAAGGAGCTCGCGACCCTATTCGCCAAGCGTGCCGTGCCCGGCAAGGACGTGTCTACCTTCCTTGATTGGAAAGGCAACGAGCAGCAGCCGGCGCATAAAATATTCGCCTATCTTATGGCTGCGCTCGGCTGGCGCGTCTCGTCGGGACAAAGCCCAAAATTGAGTGCGGGCATCCTTAGCGATTTTACGGCGATCGCGACCTATGCGCCATATGTCGATGCCATGTTTGTCGATCGGCAATGCTCGTCTTTGTTACAGCAAGGCCGGCTTCGTTCCGAGCTGAACTACCGCGCGCGCATTTTCTCGATGAGCAATCCGCAAGAGTTTCTCGATTACCTCCGGGCGCTAGGCGATGCTGCGTCCAGCGAGATCCGCATGTTCGCGCATGAACTTTATGACGCGTAGCTCTGAATTCGGCGCACGAAGTTGCCACCGGATCACTAAATTAGTGCGGCGGGGTTCGCCAACGTTCGTCGACGCTTATTCAACGGATATTCGACGACTTTTCAGTTCAAGCTCTAAGGCATTGAAATTTCTGGCGCTCCCTAGGGGAATCGAACCCCTGTTTCAGCCTTGAGAGGGAAAAATCGATTCTGCTTGAGATATCGTGAGGAAAGTCTGCGATGGAGCCCTGGCCGAATTTCAGCAGCTGATCGTCACCGCAGCGCACCCTGATGCGGCAGGGACCGTGCCGTTTGGCGTAGCGTGACGAGGAAGTGGCGCGCCGACCGCGACAGGGGCGTGCTCTTGTTGACCAGAACCTGGGCTGTAACCGGCGTCTTTGGCCGGAATTTCAGACAGACGACGCCATGCTCTCGTGCTTCGATTATCCAGAACGGGTCAATCACCGCGATGCCGGCACCCGCGCGCGCCAGCGAACAGGCGACCGACGACTGGTTGACCTCGAGAGCGATGCGACGGGGCACGCCGGCCTCGCGAAAGGCCTGCTCGACCAACGTGCCGAGTGGCTGGCTGCGGCTGAATGAGATCAGCGGAAAGCGCTCCATATCGCTTGGCTCGACGACCTCGCGGCGGGCGAGTTCGTGGCCTGGATGGACAATGGCGACGAGGTCGGCGATGCAAAGATCGAGCGCGAGCGCGTCGTGATGGATGAGCGGCGACAGGACGAGACCTAGGTCGACCTCCTCGCGCAGGACGCTGGCGATGACGCTCGGGCTGTCGGTGGTGCGCACCACGATGTGAACGCGCGGCCGCGCCTGCTGAAACGCGGCGATCGCCACGGGCAGGATATTGTCCGCGAGCGTTGCGGTCGCGGCGATCTGAATGGTGCCGACATGGGCGTCGCCCATGTCTTCGATTAGCCGCCCGATCCGCTCGACACCGTCGAACACCCGTTCGAGGTGGGGGAGCAGGAGCTTGGTCTCGGCCGTCGGCTGCAACCGCCCTTGCTTTCTCAGGAACAGGGGAAAGCCGGCGAGCCGGGCGCAGTCCCTCAGCATCATGCTCACCGCGGGCTGCGAGATTCCGAGCGCGTCCGCAGCCGCCGTCACCGAGCCGCTGCGGCTGACGGCATGGACGACTTCAAGCTGGCGCAGACTGAGTGACATCAGTTTGCCTTATACAGAATTAAGGCAGGCGCAATTGAACTTATTTCGGGGGATGCCTAGCGTGCCGGTCAAGAATCCTGAGGAAACGCTGACCAGCCATGAAGATTACCGCGGTTGAGACCTGCGTTGTGTCGCTGCCCTTCGACATGGGCGGCCCGAAGCCCGCTTTTGCCGGCAAGCCCTGGACGACGCTCGACGTGCTTATCGTCAAGGTAGAGACCGAGGACGGTCGCAGCGGCTGGGGGGAGGCTTTCGGCCATGCCGCCATTCCCGCCACCAAAACGGCGATCGACACCATCGTAGCGCCGCTGGTACTCGGGCGGGATGCCGGGGACATCAACGGCTTGTCACGACAAATATCACATGCGCTGCATCTGCTCGGCCGCAACGGCTCCTTTCTGTATGGCTGGTCCGGCATCGAAATCGCACTTTGGGACCTCGCGGGAAAGCGCGCGGGCCAACCGCTCTATCGCCTGCTCGGCGGACGCGATCCAGGGCCGATGGACGGCTATGCTAGCCTCTTGAACTATGGGGACGACGCCTTGGTGTCCAAGAACACGGCGGATGCACGCGCCGCCGGTTATCGCTTCATCAAGCTGCATGAGGTGACCAGGCCGGCAGTGCTCGCTGCGCAGCGCGTCGCGAGCGATGCTGCGATCATGCTTGATGTTAATTGTGCCTGGTCGCCGCAGGTGGCGCGTGAAATGGCCGCCTCGCTGGCCGGTGATGGGCTCTACTGGCTCGAAGAGCCGGTGTGGCCACCAGAGGACGTGCATGGGCTTGCCAGCATCCGCGCCCATGGCATCCCCATTTCGGCCGGTGAGAATGTCGCCGGGGTGTTCGGTTTCAAGTCGCTGATAGAGGCTGGAGCCATCGACATCGCCCAGCCTAGCGTCACCAAGGTGGGCGGTATCGGCGAGATGCTCAGGGTTTTCGACTTGTGCGAGACCCATGGCGTGGCGGTTGCTCCGCACAGTCCCTATTTCGGTCCGGGCTTCGTCGCCACTCTGCATATCGCTGCCGCGCGCATGGAAAAGCCGTTCATCGAAGTGCTCTGGCTCGAGATGGAGGCCAATCCGTTCGACCCGTGGGTGCGCGCCAAGGACGGCAAACTCAACCTGCCTCATGGTCCCGGGCTCGGCTGCGAACCGGATCTGGACGTGCTCCGGCGTTACCGCGTTGGCGAAACCATACGCAATGAATGGCGGGCCCACTCATGAAGGTTCTCAAAGTCGAGACAGAAGTCGTTCTCGTAACCCTGCCGTCGCCGATCGGCAGCGCCTTGGGCCAGATCCGCGATTTCGGCTGCGTGCTGATCACGGTCAGGACGGATGAAGGCCTGACCGGCGAGAATCTGATCTTCACGCTGAACGACCGGCGCACCGCCGTGCTGCGCAAGATGGTCGATGAACTCGCCGATCTCATTATCGGGCGCGACGCCGGACATATCGCGAATTTTTGGGCGCGCGCCTGGAAGGACATCAATTTCCTCGGCCACAAGGGGGTCCCCGTCGTCGGCATCTCGGCCCTGGACGGCGCGCTTTGGGATCTTGCGGGAAAGGCCGCGGGCCTGCCGCTCTATCGCATGCTGGGCGGCGCCCAGGACCGCGTGCCGGTCTATCACAGCGGCGGACTCTGGCTGTCGCTCGCCACCGACGAGTTGGTCGAGGAAGCGGGCCGCTTCGCGGCCGAAGGTTTTGGCGCCATGAAAATGCGGCTCGGCCATGCTGACCCGAAGGAAGATATCGCCCGCGTTCGGGCCGTGCGTCAGGCGATCGGCCCGAAGATTAAGCTGATGGCCGATGCGAACCAGGGCCTGAACGAAGCACAAGCGATCCGGCTCGGCCGGATGCTGGAGGAATTCGATCTCACCTGGTTCGAGGAACCGCTGCCGGCCTGGGATCTGGAAGGCCTCGCCCGTGTCTCAGCCGCGCTCGACACGCCGATCGCATCGGGCGAGACGGAATATACCCGCTACGGTTTCCGCCGCATGCTGGAGTTGCGCTCGGCTGACATCTTGATGCCCGACATGCAAAGGGTTGGGGGTTTGAGCGAATTCATACGGGTCGGCCATATGGCGGAGAGCCACGACGTGGCGGTGTCGAGCCACTTGTTCCCTGAGACAAGCATCCAGGCACTCGGCGCGCTGTCCAATGCCGTGTTCCTTGAATACATGCCCTGGTTCTCGCCGCTCTACAATGAACGGCTGAGCTTTGCCGATGGCTGCGCCATCGTGCCCGAGCGGCCCGGCTGGGGCTTCACTTTCAACCGCGACTACATCGGACATTTGAGAACCTCAGGCCCGCGAGGCGCGTGAGCGACAGGTTCCGGCGATACGAAGCCTTTGCCGGAATAATACGACAGGGACAAGCCGAAGCTCGCAACCGACGAGCGGCGAATACAATAACAGGGAGAACGAAATGATTATCAGTCGTCGTCGATTCACCAAGGCCGCAATGGGCGCTTCTATGGTCGGTCTCGCCCGTCCGGCCATTGCCCAGACCGAGCCGATCAAGATCGGCTGGCTGGCCGCACTCACTGGCCCAAGTTCGGCGCCCGGCGTCGGCTTCAACCGCGGCGTCATCTTTGCAACCGAATCCATCAACGGCGCCGGCGGCGTCAAGGGGCGCAAGGTGGAACTGATAACCCGCGACACCCAGGGCGACCCGACGAAGGCGGTGAATGCCACCCAGGAGATGATCAGCCAGGCTCGCGTCCACGCGATCTGGGGCCCGACCAATTCCGGCGAGTCGCTGGCGGTGACTCCGATCATGGCGCGCGCCAAGATGCCCAATATCCACCCCTGCGTGGTCGACAGCCTGATCGACGTCCAGAAATTCCCCAACGCGTTTCGCATCGCGCCGTCCAATACCCAGTGGGACGACGCGGTACGCAACTATTGCCTGGCGATCCTCAAGCTGAAGAAAGTGGCGGTGATCGGAGACACGACCGGCTATGGTGTCTCGGCGGTCAAGGCGTCGGTCGCCGGATTCAAGAACGACGGCGCCGAGGTGGTCTATCAGGCCAATATTGACGCCACCCAGCCGGACCTGACACCCGACCTGTTGCGGGCCCGCAATGCCGGAGCGGAGGCGATCGTGATCTGGAGCGTCTCCACTGGCATGGAAGCGCGTATGATGAACACACGCGCAGCCATGGGCTGGGACGTTCCCTTTGTCGGACACCCGTCGCTGTCTTCCGGGGAAATCGGAAGCCTTATCGACAAGCCGGCCAATTGGGACAAGGTTTATGCCGTCGGCTATCGCAGCTGCAGCTACGGCGCCGACGGCAAACTGCAAGGGCGCAACCAGGAACTGGTCGAACGACTCGCGGGAAAGGTGAACCTTTCGGACACTCTGCTCTGGTGGGTCGCGTGCGGCATCGACGCCGTCGAATTGGTGGCCAAGGCGGTGGAGACGCGCGGGTCCTCCTCGAGCGAGGCGATCACCGGCTACTGGAACAGTCTTTCGAAGTATAACGGCTATTTTGGCGACTACAGCTATAGCCCGACTCAGCACAACGGCTATCCAACCGCAGATGTAGTGATGTCGGCAGCAAGTTCGGCCAAGAACGGCGCCTTCGCGCTGGCGCCCGGCTATTCTGGCGGACGGTGATGACTTGGGTTTCGTGCATCCGACGCCGCGTCGGATGCGATCCCCACGATCTCTTCAAGACTTCGACCGCTCCAAGTCAATCGCGCCTAACCGGCCGGCGCGGCGGACCACAGAACCCGCTCTCTCGGTAATTAGTGAGGTGATGATGCTCGCTTCAATCCTGGCGTCCGGCCTCGCGGTCGGCGCCATCTACGCTCTCATCGGGATCACCTACAACACGATGTTCGCCACCTCCCGTGTAATGAGCTTCACCGCTGGCCAGCTCGGTATGCTCGGCGGCGTCTTCGGCTCGCTCTTTATGCTGCGCCTCGGCTGGCCGCCGGTGATCGGCTTGCTGGCATCGCTTGGCGCTTGCGCGCTGATCGGCGTAGTTACCGAGATCGTCGCGGTGCGTCCGGTCTTGAAGAGCCTCGAACAGCATCTCTATGTGCTCTCCACGCTGGCGCTGGCACTGATGATCCAGCAGGTCACGGCTATCGAATGGAGTACCGAACCGCAGCCTTTCCCAAAGCTCTTTGGCATCGGCTCGGGCGTGTTCGACGAGAAGTTCTGGCTCCCGCTCGTTGCTTGCGGACTAACCATTGCCGGGCTCGAACTTCTTTACCGAAAGACCTTGGTCGGCCGCGCCTTCCTGGCCGTCGCCGAGGATAATTTCGCTGCCCGCGCGCTTGGCCTGCCCGAGCGCAATCTGAGAATCGCCAGCTACGCGCTCGCCGGTGCCATCGGCGGGCTTGCGGGCTTCGCCGGCGGACAATTGTTGCTCGCCTTCTTTGCCAACGGCCCGCTCCTCAACTTCTACGGCTTCGTGCCGGTTGCACTCGGCGGCCTGGGCAACAATCGCGGCGCGGTCATCGGCGGGCTCGCGCTCGGCGTCTTCCAGCAGGCCGCCAATTTCCTGGTCGGCGGCATCTTCTCCTCGGTTGCCGTCTTCGTGCTGTTCATCGTCGTCCTGCTCGCAGCTCCGCAGGGCTTGTTCGGCGCACCCGCGGCGCGGAGAGTCTAATGCCAGATACGAGTCAACCAACGATCCATTCGGATGCGCCTGCCGATATCGGCTGGCGCGTCGTCTTGCCGAAGGTCCTGCCTTTGGTTGCCCTGTTCATCTTCGCCGTGCTGTTGCCGCTTACGGATAACGAGTATTGGGCACTGATCACCACCCGTGCGGCGATCTATTGGGTCCTGGTTGCGGGCCTCAACCTGGTCGTTGGCTACGCCGGCCAGCTTGCCATCGGCTATGTCGCCCTCCTGACGCTCGGCGCATATACGACGAGCGTGCTCGCCGCCGGCAATGTGTTGCCGCCCCTACCGACCTTCGTGGCGCTGGCAATTGCCGCAGTTGCGGGTGCAGTATTCGGCGTCGTCGTCGGCCTGCCGGCGCTAAGGCTGCGCACCTTTTATTTCGCCATGGCGACACTCGGCTTTGCAACCATCGTTACCCAGGTGGCGCTGGCCTGGGAGGGCGTCACCGGCGGCGGAATCGGCATCAGCGGGCCGGAAATGCCAGCGCCGTTCAACACCGCATGGGGCTTTCTCTATCTTTGCCTGGCCCTTGCCGCGATGGTCACCTGGGCGACCTCAAATGTCGCCAAGAGCCGATTTGGCCGGGCGCTGATCGCCGTGCGCGACGCCGATGTGGCGGCCGAGGCCAACGGCATTTCCAAGCCGAAGCTGTTCGTCACCATCTTTCTATTCAGTGGCGCAGTGGCGGCGGTCGCAGGCGGCCTGTTCGCAAGCCTCCAGACTTATATCACCCCGGACGCTTTCACTTTCGAACTGTCGTTGCTATTCTTTATCGCGGTGCTGATCGGCGGCCGAGGTTCCATTCTCGGTCCGCTCATCGGCACGATCATCCTCACCATCCTGCCGGAGATCGCCGCTCCGCTCGCCGCATGGTCCACCTTTCTCTATGCCGCGCTACTCCTGATCATCGTCCTCGCCATGCCCGGCGGCATTGCCGCGCTCCTCGACTTCAAGAACCGCAAGCCGCTTCAAAGCGATCGAGCGATCAAGCCGCGGCCGACGCTGCTCGGCGAGATCCTGAAGCGCAGTGGAGCCGGTAGGCCCATGACCCTGAAGGGCATCGTGCTCACCTTCGGCGGCGTGCGGGCTATTGATGGTCTCGACCTCAACATCCAGCCTGGCCAGGTGCACGGGCTGATTGGCCCGAACGGCAGCGGCAAGACCACAACGCTGAACGTTATTTCCGGCTACTACGCGCCGCAGGAAGGCGAAGTCAGGCTCAACTCGCCTTTGGCGAGAGGCGCACCCGAGACTCGGGCCGGACATGGCATCGCCCGCACGTTCCAGACGCCGCGGATTGTTGGCGAGGCGTCGGTCATCGACAATGTGATGATCGGCGGCTGGATTGAGGGACAATCGTCCTTCGTGGAAACACTCATGTCGCTGCCACGTCATCGTCAGGACGAGCGGAGCCTGGAAGCGGCCGCGCGCCTTGCGCTGCGTGCGGTAGGTCTGGAGGAACTGGCCGACGTAAGGGCCGACCGGCTGCAACACAGCGAACTGCGCTTTGTGGAGATCGCGCGCGCGCTGATGCTGAAACCCGCCTTCCTGCTGCTTGACGAACCGGCAGCAGGCCTTGCGACTGACGAGATCGAGCGGCTCGGCCAGTTGATCAAGGAGATCAGCCGCCAGGGCACCGGCGTTCTCCTAGTGGAACATCACGCCGACCTGATCTTCGACATCTGCGACGAGGTTACCGTGCTCAATCTCGGTCGCGTGCTGGCGAACGGTACGCCTGCCGAAATCCGCGTGCACAAGGAGGTGATCAGTGCCTATCTCGGTGCCTGAACCACTGATCGACATTCGAGGTCTCGAAGCCGGCTACGGCAAGATTCGCGTGCTGCACGGGATCGATCTTGCGATCGGCCCTGGCGAGGTGGTCGCCCTTCTCGGCCCTAACGGCGGCGGCAAGACCACGCTTCTCCGCGCCGTCTCCGGCCTGCTGCCTTGGACCGGCGCCGTGCGTTTTGCAGGCCAGGACTTGCGCGGCTGGGGCCCGCAGGAGACGGCGCGGGCTGGCCTTGTCCATGTGATTGAGGGTCACCGCGTCTTCACCCAGCAATCGGTCACCGACAACCTGCTGCTCGCGGCCTATGACCTGCCGCGTGGCGAGCGCATGGCCCGCGTCGAGGAGGCGCTAAACTTCTTTCCGGAGATTGCCGAGAAGCGCCATCAGCGCGGCGGCGCGCTGAGCGGCGGGCAGCAGCAGATGCTGACAGTGGCCCAGGGGCTGGTGCGGCGGCCGCGCCTGCTGATGCTCGACGAGCCATCAGCAGGCCTCTCTCCTGTCCTTGTCGACCGGGTGCTTGCGGTGGTGGCGAAGCTGCGCGCGAACGGCACCGCCGTGCTGCTGGTCGAACAACTGATCGAGAAGGCGCTTGCCGCTGCGGATCGAGTCTGCGCGCTGGCCCAAGGACGTGTAGTCCTGCAAGCCGCAACCACCGAGGCCGATCTACCGCGCCGCCTGGAACGGGCCTATTTCGGCCGGGACCACGCCACCGCACTGCATGCATGAAGAACGCTTCAGATCCGGTCGGCTGCGGCCCGTAAAGCCAAACTGAAGTTAGGCGTCACCGCTCCGCTCTCAAAGCCTCGTCAGCGCTTTTTCGCTTTCAGGTTTCGAGCTGCCTCGGTCCAATCCATCATGGGACAGACTGCGTCGCCAACGGCGTAAAGTGCCTACCGAAGCTCACTGACCGCGCCAGTTTCGCACCAGAAACGACGTGAACAAACCACGATGAACGCGATCAAATTCAAACCAAAGTGCAGCAAAATCAACGAAACTCATTGATGGCCTGCCGCTCATAACGGTCTGGTTGCAGGTTCGAGTCCTGCCGGGCCCACCAATAAATCAGCGGTGGCTTCTGATTGCCCTTTCGGCGTGTAGCAGGGCCGCCCCGCTGCTGGTCTTAAGAGCGACAGTTGCCTCCCGTACGGCTGATAAGCTCGCGACGTTCCGGTTTCAGAAGCCTGCTCGATCATTTTACCTATGGTAGCGTGGTGGCTGATAGACATCCGAACTATAAGTTCGGCCGGTGATTGCAGGGCGATGAGGATGACAAGACGAGGTCGAAACGCACTCTGTGCATGTGGGAGCGGTAAGAAGTTTATTCGTCTCAAATAATTCGGTCTCTCGTAGGGGATACGTTCAGCGTGAAATCAAGATCGCGCTCGACAAGGCTATGGAGAAGCTATCGGGCGATATCTACCTCATACCAGTACTGCTAGACGACGACGCAGTTATTCCGGAGGAACTAAAGCACATACACGTTGTTCGCGCGAGCGATCATGATTGCGTGAGTAAGATCGAAGATGCCATCAAGCATCAACTACAACAGCAAGGCTCCGATATCGCAGAAGCGCAAACTCTTGCAAATGTGCGATGGTCCCACTCCTCCTACCGAGAAAGCTGGGACGGACTCCCCGGTTACGAGACTGAATTCAAACTCGTGCAGTTCACGTCGGACAAATATCCAAAAATTGGCGAGGTGACGGACATAATCAAAGGTACGTTGCTAGAGTCAGTATCTAGCCATCGCTCTGCCAAGCTTGAACAAAATCATGACACATTCAACTTCGGTCAGGAACCACACGCCCGAACTAACACTTGGGAGGCATTTCCGAGCGAACCTAAGATTGTCGGCAAAATTATCTCCACGCGGTACAGCGTTCACTGGTACGGCGCTGGAGCAGCACATCCAAATCAGTTCTTCATCTCTTTTTGCTTCTTGCTCGATCCTCTGCTGCGCATCAGCGACTTGAGAAACGTATTTGCGAACCGAGACGAGGCCCTGAGCTTGATCCAAGCTACTGTCAGGGACCAGCTCCTGTATCCTCTACCGGATGGGGATTCAGCCTTGTCGGAAGAGTGGGTCCAAGAAGGCACGGCAGATTGGAACGCATTCGGAACATTCGTCTTTGATACGGACGGAGTGGAATTCTCGTTCGGACCGTATCAGGTCGCCCCCTACGCGGCAGGCCCGCAATTTGCGAAGGTCCCGTACCACATCTTAAAGCCCCGCTTTCTTCCGTGGTTAAGGAACGCTTTGAACCTCTTCTGAGCTAAGGGGAGCAGTCTAGTGCATTTAATTGCTCCGACCGCTTTCGCGGGTTCGAAGGCTCAAAGAAATGGCCCGTTGCCAGCGTAATATCCATGCTTCAAACCCGTTCCAGTCGCAGCGACGGTCCGACCGGGAGACTTACGGTGACAGTGCTGGAGATTGTCGCCCATCGCTTTCGACCGGGGGCGGGGAAAGCAAATCGAGCCGACAACACGGTGGCGGCGGAAAGCGAGTGAGCCCGCCGGCCATGTCGGCTTCCTTCATTTCTCGAACTTCGGTTAGGCGCCCGCGCCCCCCGATTTGACACCATCGATCACCAGCCGGCGCAGCCAGACCGCGCCGGGATCGTCGTGGCTTCGTTCGTGCCAGAGCAGGCGATAGCCGTAGGGCGTCACCTGCGCCGGCGGTTTCAGCATCACGAGGCCGAGCCGCGGCGCGAGTTGCCGGGCCGCCCGCGAGGGCATGGTCACCAGGTAGTCCGACGCGGCCGTGATCACCGCGGCCGTTGCGAAATAGGGAACACGCAGCGCGACGTGCCGCTTGTAGCCGCGCTCGGCCAATGTGGTATCGATCGGCCCGCCCTGCCCGCCGAAAATACTGACCACGATGTGCGGCCAGGCCGTGAACAGCTTGATCGGCATCACGTCCTTCGCCCCGCGCATCTCCTTGAGCAAGGGATGCCCCTGCCGGACCAGCGTCACGAAACTTTCGCGAAACAGCTCGCGCGCCCGAAACGAGCCGGCCACCGGATTATCGGCATACAGCACGAAATCGACCTGACCGTCGGCGAGCATACGAAACACATCGCGCGAGAAGCTGACGATTTCGATCGCCGCATTGGGCGCCTCGCGCGCAAAGCGGGCGGCGACATTGGGCAGGATGGCGAGCGCGCCATAATCGGTCGTCGCGATGCGAAAAACGCGGTCGGTGGCGGACGGATCGAACTTCGGCTTGTGGAGAAATGTCTCGACGCCGCCGAGCAGGGTCGCCAGCGGCTCGCGCATCGCCTCGGCACGGAGCGTCGGCATCATGCCGCTTGCCGCCTTCACCATCAGCCGGTCCCCGAACAGGCGCCGCAGCTTGGCCAGCGCACGGCTGATCGCCGGTTGGCTGCTGCCGAGACGCTCGGCGGCGCGCGTGACACTGCCGGTCTCGAGCAGCGCATGCAACACCACGAGCAGATTGAGATCGACCTTCGCCAAATCCATTGAGCGCATAATGCAATTTCTATCATGATATTTGTGGATGACGCCAGGTGGGCGTACACAGCCTGCCATCGCCGCCAGGCCGGAGGAGCCGTCATGCCATCCCATCTGAACATCAGTCGCCGCCTCCTGCTCGCCGGCAGCACGGCCGGAGCGATGACGCCGCTGCTGGGCATGCCGGCCGCGATCGCGCAAACGCCGGCGCCTCAGATCAATTCCGGCCACTACAACTTCCGGGTCGGCGAGATCAAGGCAACCGTCGTCAGCGACGGCACGCTGAGCGGCAATCCGCGCATCTACGCCTCTACCGCGCAGGCGGAGGAACTCGGCAGGACGTTGAGCGATGCGTTCCTGCCGACCGACACTTTCAGGCTCAACCTCAACACGCTTCTGCTGGAAACCGGCGGCAGGAAAATCCTGATCGAGGCCGGTGCAGCGCAAACCCTCGGCCCCGACGGCGGACATCTGTTCCGCAATCTTGCGGCGATCGGCGTAGAGCCCGAGCACATCGACGCCATCGTGATCACGCATACCCATCCCGATCACGTCGGCAACCTCAGCCGCGCCGACGGATCGAGCGCCTTTCCGAAGGCGGCCGTCTATATTCCCGAGGACGATTTCGCTTTCTTCATCCGCAGCGAGCCGGACCTGTCGCGGCTGCCGATGCCGGAAGACTTCCGGCGCGCCTTCATCGCCAACATCAAGCGCAGCGTGGCGCCGGTCGCCAAGTCCGCCGTGCTGTACCGGCCGGGCAGCGAATTATTGCCGGGCATCACGACGATCGCCGCCGGCGGCCACACGCCGGGCATGTCGGCGATCCTGGTGCATTCCGGCGCGCAAGCATTGCTGATCACGTCCGATGCCGCCTATAGCCCCCTGCTCAACATCGACAATGCCTGGCGGCCCGGCCCCGATCTCGATCCTGATACCGCCTTGCAGTCGCGCAGGCGATTGTTCGACCGGGCCGCGACGGACCGCATCCCGGTGCTCGGGTTTCATTTTCCGTTTCCGGGCATCGGCAACATCAGGAAAACGGACGGCGGCTATCGCTGGGTGGCGGCGAACTGGCGGTTCGATGGCTGAGCAAGCGCAAAGATGCCAGGGCCGTCATCCGGGGTGACACGCGCATCACGCGCCGTGCTCCTTTGCCTCTCACCCCTCCACCCGCCACAGCCTCCACCTTTCCGGCACGCCCTTGAGCCGGTGCACGCCGTGATCCCTCAGGCTGATCGCGGACTGCGCCGTCACCAGCTCCTTCACGGCGCTCGACACCAGCACCTCGCCTGCGCGCGCCTTTGCGGCGACGCGGGTGCCGATGTGGAAGGCGAGGCCGACCATTTCGCCGCCGCTGATGGTGTATTCGCCGGCGTGCAGGCCGACCCGGATCTCGAGGCCGAGCGTGCGCATGGCCTTCTGGATCGCGGTCGCGCAGGCGATGCCGGCGGCGGGCTTTTTGAAGGTCGCGAGCACGCCGTCGCCGGTGGTCACGACCTCCTTGCCGCCGCACGTCTTCAGCTCCTTGCGGACGGCGGCATAGTAGTGGCCCATCACCTTGGTCCAGCGGGCATCGCCGAGCTTGGCGGCCTTCGCGGTGGAGCCGACGATGTCAACGATCAGGATGGTGGCGAGCGCCTGCTTGGGCTCGGTGCCGCGTACGGCCGAGGGAAGCCGGTTGGCGATGGGTCCGGTCAGCGGCTCATAGCGATGATTGCGGCGCCGCGCGATCGCGGCCTTGGTGTAGTCCTGCGCGCGCTGCGCGCTGCCGCAACGAACCGTCTTCTCCTGCGGCAGACGCGACCAGTAGACCTTGCGGCCGGCTCCGGCGCCATGCACCTCCACCGCGCCCCACTTCAGGAAGACCGCCGAGCCAACGCGCCTGACACACCACGCCTTCGACGTGTACCCGGAGACGTTCGACTGATGGACACCGATGCGAAGGAATTTCGGCATGAATGTGCGGCCAAAGACCGTTTGCGTAGCTTTCCCAAAAGCTAGTCGCACAATCTGGCGTTGGCAACCGGACTCCCAGTCCGCCCCTCCGCACGGGGCAGCAGTTTCAGCGGGCACCGATGCGCTTGGCCTCCCCCTGAGAAGATGCCATTGCGATTGCCCTGCACTGCGCTCCCCAGGCTGGCAACCTAAATTCCTCTGCCGCCCTGCTTGCCGATCGTGCAGCGCCACCCGGCCAGGCGTTCGGCCGGATGCTGCTCCATCCATGCGGCGAGTTGCGGCGCGCCGATCAGGCAGGACTGCATCGTGACGTCGGCGAAGTCCGAGGTCGTGACGATCTGTTCATGACAGTCCGTCGGAGACGAGAGGCTGCAGAGCACGGCGATGATCCTGATCATCTCACACAAGCTCCTGCGGCCAATCGTATTCGGGCCTGGCGGCCGAGCGCGCCGGTTTGGCGGCGTCGACGCTCGAGGCCTTTTCGGCGCGGCGCTGATAGTCGTCGGCCAGCAGCTTCAGGCGCGTCGCGACCACCTCGTCGGTCATGCTCATCGCCGCGCGCAGCAGGCTCTGCGCCGTTTCCATGTATTGCTTCCCTCGTCGTGACATCTGCAGGGTCATAGCATCCTCGCGCGGTTCTCTGGAGATAGGTCGAAGGCGATCGGGACACGGCCGAACCAGTCGCGGTCATCCTGGCGTCGCGTCGCGAAACGTTCGACGCACTTCTTCGAGCAGAGCGGCTTGCGCCACGCGTAATACCTGACCAGGCCGAACCGGCCGTCGCAGACGGCGCAGCGCCCGGTTCGACCATGAGGATTTCCAGAGCAGGTTGGCATTGACGTCTCCTCTCGCTGTCGCGCCTGATGTCGCCGATCACCTCTTCCGTTGCACCGGGGCTTGCCTTGCCTCCCGATGACGCGGGCGGCATTCGTCGTCTCAGCCGCCAACGATGCCAGTCTACGGGTCCTGCGCGGCGGTCTCTTTCACCAAGGCGCCCCCAATTGCGCATCCGCACGACGCGGCGGCCCGGCACATGACGGGCCGGCCAACGCCGGCCTGCCCGGCGCGGCGTCGATCGACTGGAGGAGACGCAGCGAAAAGCGTTGTGCTATCCTCCCGCGGGGGCGGCAGGAGAGAGAAACCATGGCAACGAGCGTCAAGCAAATGCTGGAAGCTGCGAACGCGGCGGTCCCGAAGATCACCTCCGACCAGGCAGCCGAGATGATCAAGAACGGCGACACGCTGGTCGTCGACGTTCGCGATGCGCCGGAAGTCGCCGCCAGCGGCAAGATCGCGGGCGCCGTGAACGTCTCGCGCGGCATGCTGGAGTTTCGCGCCGATCCGGAGTCGCCCTATCACGACAAGGCGTTCGACAAGACCAAGACCGTCATCCTCTATTGCGCGTCCGGCGGCAGATCGGCGCTGGCCGGGAAGGTGCTGAAGGATATGGGCTACGAGAAGGTCTACAACGTCGGCGGCTTCAAGGATTGGTCCGGGGCAGTCGAAAAATAGGCGGAACAGGTCGCGCGGTTCCCGTTTCCTGGCGCTTGCACATCACGGCCATGAACGATGGATCTGGGGCGCGGACCTTGGTGCCGCGCCCCGGGCGATCGGCGGCGCCTGACTTGCGCGGTCGATCGAAGCTTCATCCTCGACGCAACGATCCGCCTTCACGCGAGTTTTCCCTCCGCCGAGAACCGCGTGAGGCGTGCCATGACCAGGGATAACGAACTGAAGCCCGACGATTTCCCGATCGAAGCCGACAAGGACAAGCTGAAGACGCACAAGGGCGAGCCCGTCGCCGAGGCCGAATCGGAGCAGATTGCGGACGAGATCGCCGAGCGGCTGAACGAGCACGCGCATCGGGAAGAGCAGGATCGCTGGTCGGCGTAGCGGCAGCCGCCGCCCCGCAGGATTTGGAACGACCAGGCGTTCCCGCGCATTGGCCCGGGCCGGATCCCACTTGTTCCGGCAATGGCGGCCCCGGCATGAACCGCCCCCGGACGGCCGGGGCCGCCTGATCGCGCGCGAAAGGAGCGAACATGAAAGCGCTTGTTCTGGCAGGGCTCATTGCAGCTCTCGCGTCTCAACCTTCCGCGTTCGCCCAAGGCGGCGCGGGTGCCTCCAGATCCGGGTCGAGCATCGATGCAACCGGGACAGGCGGCGCGACGGGTGCGGGCGCATCGAGCCTCAACACGTCATCGGACGCCAACAGCGGGGGCTCGAGCGCACCGGCGAAATCAAAGACGGAGCGCCCCGGGGACAACGACACAAGGCAAAGCCAGGGCGGCCAGATGAACGCACCGGGCGCCGGCACGATGGGAACGAACCGCAAATAGGCGCGGGGCGGAAGCTCGCGCCCTCACTCCGGATACGCGAACAGATCGATCGGCTCGTTGAAGCCGCGCACCTCGTGCCGGCCGACATGCTCCAGCGCGAACTCCTTCTCCACCAGCTCGGCGAAGGCACGCGACAGCAGCACCTTCTTGCCGATCGTCTTGGTCAGCGCCTCGAGGCGGGAGGCCATGTTGACGGCCGGGCCGATGACGGTGAAGTCGAGGCGGCTGGTCGATCCGATATTGCCGTACATGACGTCGCCGACATGGACGCCGATGCCGTAGTTCAGCGGCGCGCGGCCGGTGCCTTTGTTCCGTTCATTCAGCGCGGCCATGGCCTGCCGGGCCTCGGTCACGGCATGCAGCAGGTTCGCGCAGGCGCCGGGCGCGCTGAGCGGAAAGATGGCGAGCAGCCCGTCGCCGATGAATTTCAGGATCTCGCCGCCGTGCCGCGCGATCGGCTCCGACATCGCGTCGAAATAGTCGTTGAGCAGGTCGATGACGTCGTCGCGCGGCCAGTTGTCGGAGATCTTGGTGAAATCCCTGAGGTCGCAGATCATGATCGCGGCGCGGACCGTCGTGCCGGTACCGCGCCTGGTAGCACCGGCCAGGATCAGCTCGCCGGCATGAGAGCCGACATAGGTCTCCAGCAGCGTGCGGGCCAGCCGGTTCTTGATGCGGATCTCGCTGACCAGCGCCAGCACCGGCAGCAGCTTCTTCAGACCCGCGATATGCGCATCGTCGAAGCCGCCGGGCCGGTCAGTCGCGAAGGTGACGATGTGGCGCTTGCCGAGCGTATGGTAGAGCGGCCAGCCGACGTAGTCGGTGAGGCCCTTGGCCCGCATCTCGTCATAGAGGGCGTGCTTGCGGCCGAGCGAGGGATCCTGCTCGAGCCTCTCGCGCAGCTCGGTGGCGCCGTCATGGATCTCGTGGGCGGCGCTGCCGATATATTCGGGCCGCTCGCGGACTTCATAGTCGACCAGCGCAATCTCGGCCTCGCGGCTGCCGTCGGACCACATCATGCGGGCCCCCAGCCATTGCGGGTGATTGATCAACACGTGGAGCGTCGCCCGCTTCACGGGAATGCCGTCCTGCTGGAGGCGGATGCACATCTGCGCGAAGATGTCGTCGATGAAGCGCTCGTCGCGCGTGCCGTTGGTCAGCCAGTCGATGACGCCGTCGGCAGGCGTGGGGGCATGGTTGTCTGGCGCGGTCATATTCTGCCCCTCGAGCTGCGGTCTGTTGCAAGGCAGATATCATGCTCCGGCCGGGCGGCGTCAACCTGGCCAGTTGCATGGATTGTGCGCAGCAGGCGACCGGCGCAGCCGGCGGCCTAAGCGAGCAGCCGGATCGATCCCAGCACCGCGAGGCCCGACACGAGCGCGAGCTTCGCCGGCTCCGTCAGCTCGACCTTCAGCGTGCCTTGGCCGGGAATCGTAAAATTCTCGTCATCGAGACGGATGCGGCATTCGCCGCGCGCGGCGTAGAGGAGATGCGTGCCCGCCGCGAGCGGCCGCTCGCCGGGCTCCCTGAGCGCGCGGAGATCAATCTCCGCCGCACCGCGCCGCGCCATCAGGTTCACGACCTCGACCGGGCCGGCTTCGAGCTCGGTGACGATCTCGAGCTCGCCGGTGAAGCGCACGGTCGTGAAAGGTTCACGTTCGTCGAATTCCTGCGTGGGTGACTTCAGCACGAGCCCGCGCCCACCCACGACCATCTGCAAACGGTCGATGCCGGGCATGTAGGAGAAGGGGCCGGGAGCCACGATCGGCGTGCTCGCGAAGCGCCAGAGCAGGCTGTCCCAGCTCTTCTGCGGCGCATCGGCCCGATGAGCGTCCGCAATGTCGGTGAAGATGCCGCCGCCGTTCTTCCACGGCGAGCGGGTGTAGTTTTCAGGATTGAGCAGTGTGGTTTTCATGTCCACATCATGCGCGGGATGGACCGGCTTTGCCACCGGTTTTCACTTCAGCCGCTGGAGCTCGAATTGGGTTTACGTCGCTATTTCGACGTCAATGCCGCCACGGGTCGCCAGACGTTATCAGGCGACGTCGCAGCGAGCTGCCGGCAGCGGTCGCGCATCAGCTCGGCCGGACGATCGCGGCCCCGCTGTTCCAACACCATCTCGAAATCGGCGAGCGCATCAGCAAACCGGCGTGCACGATAGGCGGCGAGGCCGCGCTCGTAATCCGCGATCCAGCCGATCGCGTCACTATCATCGGCCGTCTCGCCCGCAATCCCGATCAGCTCGTGCACGGAGATCCCCTCCTCGCGTCCGTAGACCGCGATGCTGTCGACCTCGCGCGTGATGACGACGCCGCGCGCCAGACGTTCGGTCGCCGCGCCGATCAAGATCTGAGTCCCGTAGGATTTGTTGGCGCCTTCGAGCCGGCTGGCGACGTTCACGGCATCGCCGATCACGGTGTAGTTCAGCCGCAGCTCCGAGCCGATATTGCCGACCAGCATGCGGCCGGAATTGATGCCGATGCGGATCTGGAGCGGCTGGCCGAGGTCGTCGACGAGACCCGACTGGTCGATCGCCCTCCGGCAGGCGAGCGCCGCGCGGCAGCATCGCGCGGCGTGATCGTCTTGCGGCTGCGGCGCGCCCCAGAACGCCATCACGGCGTCGCCGATGAACTTGTCGATGGTCCCGCCATTGGCGACGATGATCTCCGAAGTGATGTCGAGATAACGCGACAGCAGCGGCACCACGCGGTCGCCCAGCCGCTCGGACAGCCCGGTGAAGCCGGCAATGTCGATGAACATCACGCTGAGCTCCTGGACGCTGCCGCCGGGCCTCGCCTCGACGCCCTGGCGCAGCAAGCCGCGGACGAGATCCGCCGGGATGAACTTGCGGAAGGCCGACAATCCGGCCGCCATCTCGGCGATCGCGCCCGACAGGCTCGCGATTTCCCTGAGCCGCGACGGATGGCGGCGGACCTGCTCCAGCGCGAAGGCCTCGACATGGCGCAGCTCGCCGGCGACGCGCGACAGCGGTGCGGCGATGACTGAGCGCGCCAGCATCGCCGAGGCCAGCGCCGCGAGCACGGCGCCGATGGCAAGGCCAAGGATCAGGCGCCGCAGCGTGGTCTCGACTGGCCCGAGAAACTCGGCCTCGGGGATCACGGTCGCGAGCGACCAGCCGGGAAACGGCAGCGGCGTCAGCGCGACTTCATAGGCAGCGCCGTCCGACGTGAGCCGGCTCCGCCAGGCCTCCCTGCCACCGGCCTCGCCCGCCTTGTGGAGCGCCAGACGCGCGAGCGGCAGCAGCGCCGTGTCGCCGCGCGCCGGATGAAGCTCGTCGGCATCCTTGTCCGGCGCCGCGACGAGCTCGCCGCTGCCATCGACGATGAAGGCAGTCCCCGTGCGCCCGACCTCGAGCTGGGACAGGAAGCGCGCGAGCCTGGTGTATTCGATGACGACGGCCAGTACGCCTTGCCGCTCCTGATAGACGTCGATCGGTCCTGCAAAGGCGATCGACGGCCGCACGCCGGTCGCATGGTCCATCACCCTGAACCATTGCGGATCATCTGCGGTCAGCCCGGCCTTGAACCAGGCCTGGTCGGCGACGCGAAACGAGGTCGGCTCGAAGCGGCGGTTGGCGAACTCGATGTCGCCGGGCACCACGTCATACTCATCGACGCGGCGCTGGCCGGCATGGTCAGTCAGCGAGATCTCCATCATCTCCAGGCGGCGATCGCCGAGCTTGTGCGCAGCGAAGAAGGAGCCGTCGGGCCAGCCGAACGCGACCCAGGAAATCGTCGCCTGCGACTGCAATTGCGAGAGAAAGACGAACTCGCGCTTGTCAGCCTCGCGGGTGTCGAGCACGTTCTGGAGGAACAGCGTGCGGATCGCGGTGTGAGCGGCGCGCGCCTCGTCAACGATCGCCGAGACCTCCTTGCGCACGGCCGCCACGATCTGCTCGTTGATGGTCGAGGCGAGCTGCCGGCTGGTCGCTTCCGCCGTGCGCCACCACAACAGGCTCGACAGCGCGGCCGTCAGCAGGATTGCCGCCAGGACCAGCGCGGAGACCGCAAGGCGGATGCTGATCGTCAACCCTGCGATCGCGCGAAGCCGTCGTTCGGGATCAACCTTCATCGCTGCTTTCGCGCCTCGTTGCGAGTCACTGACATGTCTTACGCCGCCGGCGCTCGTTCGTTACGTCTGGCAGGAGCGAGCGCGCGCAGCCAATGCCCGGTGGCTACCATCTCGATAGAAGCTGGGCATTGGCTTCGAGCCGAAGCTTGCCCGCTAATCCCCGTTCGAGCGCACCGCCCGTGCGCCCGATCCAATCGCTCTCACGGATTCGTGAGCAGCCTGCCGGTAACGCAGGTGGCGAGCGGAGCGAAAAAGATCATGCGCAGCCGCCTGCCAGGCGATGCCATCTCGAACAGGAGAATCTCGATGTCTGCCAAACATGCCGTCACCTCCCTCGTCCTCGCCGGCGCGATGTCGACCGCGCTCGCGACCCTTGCCGCCGCCGGGCCACTGACGAAGGCCGAGGGCGATGCGGCCATCGCCGCCAAGAAGGAAAAGTGCTTCGGCGTCGCACTGAAGGGCCAGAACGATTGCGCGGCGGGTCCGGGCACGACCTGCCAGGGCACCTCGACCGTCGACTTCCAGGGCAACGCCTGGAAATTCGTGCAGGGCGGCACCTGCACCAGCATCGAGCTGCCGAACGGCAAGAAAGGTTCGCTCAAGCCGGTGTAACGGCCGGCGCGACATCGCCAGGACGCACGAAGGGAGCAGCACGATGAGCACGGTGACCAAGTCGACCGGACCTGCGGCCGTGCCGCTCCGCTTCGCGACGCCCATCGGCGGCGTTGCCGGGACGAGCTTCAAGCCCGAGCATCTCCCTGATATCCTCGAGGCAGGACCTCGGCGTGGCTTCTTCGAGGTCCACGCCGAGAACTACATGGGGGCCGGCGGCCCATCGCATCGTGCGCTGGAGGCGATCCGCCGCGATCATCCGCTCTCGCTGCATGGCGTCTGCATGTCGATCGGCGGGCCCGGGCCGCTCGACAAGGCGCATCTGGCGCGCTTCCGCGGCCTGGTCGCACGCTACCAGCCGGCGCTGGTCTCCGAACATCTCGCCTGGTCGACGCACGAGACCAGCTTCTTCAACGATCTGTTGCCCCTGCCCTATACCGCGGCGACGCTGGCCTGCGTTTGCGATCACATCGACCAGGTGCAGGAGGCGATCCGGCGCCCGCTGCTGCTGGAAAACCCGTCGACCTATGTCGCGTTTCGCCAGTCCTCGATGAGCGAGACCGATTTCATCCGCACCGTCGCCGAGCGCACCGGCTGCGGACTGTTGCTCGACGTCAACAACGTGTTCGTCTCCGCGACAAATCATGGCTTCTCGGCGCTTGAATATCTCGCGAACTTCCCGCTGTCGCAGGTCGGGGAAATTCATCTCGCCGGCCATGCCGAGCAGGCCGACGACGAAGGCGACCTGCTGTTGATAGACAGCCATGACGGCCCGGTCGCGGACGCCGTCTGGAAGCTCTACGAGATCGTGATCCAGCGCCGCGGCGCGGTGCCGACGCTGATCGAGTGGGACAGCAAGATACCGGACTGGCCGGTGCTGCAGGCGGAAGCCGCCGCGGCCCAGACGATCCTCGACCGTCATCAGTCCGCCATGCCGGTTGGAGACCGTCATGCCGCATGAAGCCGGCCTGTCCTTCGCCGCTTCATTCGCGCAGGCGCTGCTGGATCCGGCGCGCAGCACGCCTGCGGACTTGACCGGCCCGAACGGCAAGGCCGCCGGCCGGCGCTACGACGTCTACCGCAACAACGTCACGGTCAGCCTGATCGACGCGCTGGCCGCGATCTATCCGGCGGTGCAGCGCATCACCGGCGCCGACTTCTTCCGCGCCATGGCGCGTCCCCATGTCCGCAGCAATCCGCCGACATCGCCGCTGTTGTTCGAATACGGCCGCTACTTCCCGGAGTTCATCGCGCAGTATGAGCATGCGCAGGCCATGCCCTGGCTCCCCGACGTCGCCCGCATCGAACGCGCCTGGCTCGATGCCTATCACGCCGCCGACGCGCTTCCGCTGTCGCCGGGCCGGCTGTCGGCGGTGACGCCCGATCGTTTGGCCGATCTGGCATTCATTCCGCATCCCGCCACACGATGCCTGCGCTCTCAATATGCCGCCGTGACGATCTTTGCCGCCAACCGCGACGATGCACCGGTCACGCGCATCGATGCCTCCAGGCCGGAGGATACCCTGATCACGCGCCCCGAGTTCGACGTTGCAGTGCGCCGCCTTCCGCCCGACGGCGCGGTCTTCGCGAACCATCTGATCTCGGGTCGGCCGCTCGGCGAGGCCGCGGCGGCGGCGCTGGAAGCTTCAAGCGAATTCGACATCGCCGCGAACATCGCCGGACTGATCGAGGCCGGCGCCTTCACTTCGCTCGCCTCTGGAGACCCAACATGATCACGGACCAACACATGGCCACCGACAGCGGCCTGCCGTCGCCCGGAGCGCTCATCGATAGAGCCAATCTTCTGGTGCAGACGCTCGCGACGCCATCGCTCGTCCAGCTCGTGCTGCGCCTCGCGCTGGCCGTGCCGTTCTGGCGCTCGGGCATGCTCAAATGGGGCGGCTTCCTGAGGCTCAACGACACCGCCGTGACGCTGTTCAGCGACGAATTCATGCTGCATCTGCCGGGTGGGCCCTATCACTTTCCGGCACCGACGGTGATGGCCTTCCTGTCGGGCTCCGGCGAGATCATGTTCCCGATCCTGCTGGTGCTGGGACTAGGGACGCGATTCGCGGCGCTCGGGCTGCTGTTCATGACGCTGATCGTCGAGCTCACGGTGCCGGACGGCTGGCCGATCCACCTCACCTGGGCCGCGATGGCGCTCGGCATCATGGCCTACGGGCCGGGGCGCATTTCGCTCGATCATCTGATCTGTCGCGCGCGATCGACGGCGCGGTAGCGCGCCCGTCACATCCCGCTCAGGCCGCTATCGACCGCGAGCGTCTGCGCGGTGACGTAGACGCTTTCGTCCGAGAGGAAGAACAGCACGGCATAGGCGATCTCCCAAGCGGTGGCCTGGCGGCCGAACGGGACGTGGCCCTTGCCGCGGTTGGGGCGGCCGGCGCCGGCCTCGCGGCCGTTGGGCGTGTCGACGAGGCCGGGATAGACGAGGTTGGCGCGGATGCCGCGCCGCGACCCGAGATGGGCGATGTTGCGCATGAGGCCGCCGAGCGCGGCCTTGGAGGAATCGTACACCGCCATCTGCGAGCCGGCCTTCAGCGCGGCGATCGAGGAGATGAAGACGATGGCGCCGCCATCGTCGAATTTCGGCAGCGCGGCGCGGCAGCACAGCATGGGGCCGCGGACGTTGACGTCGTAGATTTTATTCCACTCCTCGGGGCTGACGGCATCGAGCCCGACCTTGCCGAAGGTGCCGATGTTCAGCACCATGCCGTCGAGTCCGCCCATCGCGCGATGCGCCTCCTCGATCATGCGCCGGACGTCCGCTTCGGAGGTGACGTCCGCGGCGATGGCGAAACCCTCGCCACCTTCATCGGTGATGCGCCTGACGGTCTGCTCGGCAGAGGGGCGATTGAGATCGGCGACCGCGACCTTGGCACCTTCGCGAGCGCATAAAATGCTCATGGCGCGGCCGTTGCCGATCGGGTCGGTGGCGGCGTCGAAGACGCGCTGGCCGCCGCCGACGATGAGGATGCGGCGCCCTGTCAGGCGTCCCCTGCCCGGCGCTTCGCCCAGCGATTCCGCACTCGGCGGACGAACATAACGGTCCGGCTTGCTCTCGGTCTCCGTCATCTCAGCCACCCGGCCTCTTGCCGCCGTCATAGACCTTCATGCCGGCGGCTGGATCCAGATCGGTCTCGGTGGCCTCGGTGAGGCGGGCCATCATCATGTAGAAGCCGAGCGCAACGATGGATTCGACGATCTCCTGGTCGCTGAAGTGGTTTCGCGCCGCAGCGAAGGTCGCCTCGGCTACCCGGACGTTCTCGACCACCTCGCGGCCGAACTTCAGCAGCGCACGCTCGGCCTCACCCAGCGCGGCGGCGTCGTAATCTGCGCGTTCGATCGCATCGATCTGTTCTTGCGTACAGCCGACACCGAGCGCGATCGGCACGTGCTGGCGCCATTCATAGGCGCCGCCTTCGAGCTGGGCGGCCTGCAGGATCAGCAGCTCGCGATTGACGGCCGAGAGCTTCTGCTTGTGCAGGATCGAATTGCCGAGCCGCATCGCCGGGATCATGTTGGCCTCGGCGTGGGCCATCATGCGGAAGATGTTGAGCTTGACCGGCATGCGGTCGAACGAGGCGCGGATGTCGCCGCTCGTCGTCTCCGGATCAATCAGGGGCAACCTTGCCACGCGTTTCTCCCTTGGGCTTTCGTTTCTTGTTGTCGCCGTCATTCCCTGCCGCGATCAGCGACAGGAAGAACGCGAGATAGCGGTCGATCGCCTCGATCACCTTCGCCCGCGGCGAGGGCGCAGCGCCCATCACGTAATGTTCGAGACGAATGTAGATCAGCCCGGCGGCGAACAGCCGCGCGGTCTCGCGCGGATCAGTCGTCGAGATCAGGCCGGCGAGCGCAAAGCCACGGAAGTAGTCCGTCATCAGGCTCTGCTCGCGCGCGTAGAAATGGTCGGCGAACTTGGCACGGATGCCGGGCACGCGATTTCGTTCGGCAGTGATGACCTTCTGGAACTGGTGCTCGCGCGGATCGGACCATTGCTCGACGAGGTCGAGCGCGAACTGCCGGCAGAACGCGGCGGGCTGGCGCGCGAGCTGCCTGTAGCGCGGCTCCTCCAGCCGGCTCGCGGAGCTGGCCGGGCCGTGCTCGGCGACGATCGCCTCCAGGATCGCGGCCTTGCCGGGGAAATGATTGTAGAGGCTGCTCTCGCGGATGCCGACGCGGCGCGCCAGCTCGCGCATCGAGGCGCCGCCATAGCCGCTCTGCGCGAACAGGTGGAGCGCCTCGGTGAGGATGCGCTCGCGGGTCGTGGGCGCAGCCGCTTCCGCCGCGCTGGAGGTGTGGACAGCCATGCGGCTTGACTAACGAACGATCGTTCGTTAGTCAACCGTACGAACGATCGTTCGTTTTGCCAGTCTGGCGGCAACGGTCGCGGCCCGCAAGATCGCTGTCGGGCACTGTTCTCGCGTTTCAACTCCGCTCCATCGAGAGGCGGAGAGCAATTTTGGGAGACGACGTCATGGCGCGCCTTGCCCGCCCTCGGCTTTATGCGGCCTGCATCCTGTTGCCGCTGCTCGCAGCAAGCACTGCCCAGGCCCAAAGCGGGAAATACGATCCCGGCGCCGACGACAAGACCATCAAGATCGGTACCACCGCGCCGCTGAGCGGCCCGGTGTCGGCCTTCGCGCAGATCGCGAAATCGGCGGAAGCCTATTTCCGCAAAGTGAATGACGAGGGCGGCGTCAACGGCCGCCGCATCCAGATGATCATTGCCGACGATGCCTACAGCCCGCCCAAGACGGTGGAGCAGACCCGGCGGCTGGTCGAGAGCGAGGAAGTGCTTTTGATCTTCGGCGGCGTCGGCACGCCGACCAACAGCGCCGTGCACAAATATCTCAACGAGCGCAAGGTGCCGCAGCTCTTCCTCGGCTCCGGCGCCGCCAAGTGGGACGACCCGAAGAATTTCCCGTGGACCGTCGGCTGGCAGCCGACCTATCGCGACGAGGCGATCGCCTACGCCAAGTACATCAAGGCGAGCCACGCCAATGCCAAGGTCGGCGTGCTCTACCAGAACGACGATCTCGGCAAGGATTATCTGAAGGCGCTGGAGGAAGGGCTCGGCAGCGGCGAGGCGATCGTCGCGCGGGCGGCTTACGAGACCTCGGCCCCGACCGTCGACACCCAGATCCTGCAATTGAAGACCGCGGGCGCGGATGTCGTCCTCGTCGCGGCGACGCCGAAATTCGCGGCGCAGGCGATCCGCAAGATCGGCGAGATCGGCTGGAAGCCCGTGATCATCATCTCGAACGTCTCGGCCTCGATCAGCGGCGTGCTGGAGCCGGCCGGCAAGGATAATTCCACCGGCGTCATCTCCAGCCAATACCTGAAGGACGCGACCGACCCCGCGCTGAAGGACGATGCCGGCTACAAGGAGTGGCTGGCCTTCATGGACAAGTACATGCCGGACGCCAACAAGAGCGACTGGCTCAACGTCTACGGCTACACCATCGCGCAGACGCTGGTGACCGTGCTGAAGGCATCAGGCAACGACCTCACCCGCGCCAGCGTCATGAAGCAGGCGACCACCATGAAAGACGTGCGCCTGCCGATGCTGATCAACGGCACCGCCGTGAGCAATTCGCCCGAGCGCGTCACGCCGATGACGAGCCTTCAATTGATCCGCTTCGACGGCACGCGCTGGGTGCCGTTCGGTGACCTCCTGAAGAACTGATCATGCGGGGGTTGCGGATCGGCAGCATGCGGGTCGATCTCGTCAGCGAGATTCCTGCGCTCGCGTTCGACAAGAGCTGGCTGTTCGCCAACGTCACCGACGATGTGATCGCGGAGAACCGGAGTTGGCTCGACCACCGCTATATCGAGCCGGAGACCGGCCGATTCATCCTCAGTCACCATTCCTACCTGGTGCGCACGCCGCGCTGGACCGCGGTCGTCGACACCTGCTGCGGCAATCACAAACCGCGGCCGCGCGTGCCGGCGTGGAACAACCTGGACCAGCCCTATCTCGAAAACTTGCAGGCGCTGGGCGTTGCCCCCGAGCAGGTCGACTTCGTGATGTGCACGCACCTGCATGTCGACCACGTCGGCTGGAACACGTGCCTCGTGGACGGGCGCTGGGTGCCGACCTTCCCCAACGCGCGCTATCTGATGGGGCGGGACGAGTACCGCCATTTCGAGGTCGCGCACAATGCTGCGCCGAAGACCCCGGTGAACCACGGCTCGTTCGCGGATTCCGTGCTGCCGGTGGTCGCGGCCGGCCTCGCCGAACTCGTCGAGACCGACCACCGCCTGTTCAGCGATCGCGACGCGGCCCTGCGCTTCGCGCCGGCGCCCGGCCACACCGCCGGCAACATGCAGATCCACCTCAACGGCGGCCACGATCATGCGGTGATGTCCGGCGACGTCATCCATCATCCGATCCAGTGCGCCGCGCCGTGGCTGTCGAATGCCGCCGACGTCGATCCGGCTGCGGCACTCGCAACGCGGATGGCGCTGCTGGAGGAGCTCGCGGACACGCCGAGCTACCTGCTCACCGGCCATTTCCCGGCGCCGACTGCGGGCCGCGTGATCCGGCACGGCGAGACCTACCGATTTCGTTTCGAGGATTAGGGACAAACGCCATGAAGTTCAGGACCGTCACGCTCTCATTGTTCGCATTGCTGTCGGCGGGATTGCCGGCAGGCGCCGAGGACCCTGCCGCCTACCCCACCCGCAAGATCAAGATGCTGCTGCCCTATGCGGCCGGCGGCGGCGGCGACGTGGTCGGCCGGCTGCTTGCGGACAGGATGAGCAAGACGCTCGGACAGAGCATCTATATCGAGAACCACACCGGCGCGGCCGGCACGCTTGGCACGCAGATGGTCGCGACATCTCCGAATGACGGCTACACCATCACCGTCGGCGGCATGACCACGCATGTGCTTGCCCCCGCGATCTATCCAAAACTGCCCTACGATCCGATCAAGGATTTCACGACCATCGGCCGCGTCGGCACCTCCTCGATCATGCTGGTCGCGACCAGGAACTTTGCCGCCAATGACATCAGGGGCCTGGTCGCGCTGGCCAGGAAGGGCGAGCCGATCCAGTACGGCAGCTGGGGCGTCGGCTCGACCGGTCAATTCTGCGCGGAGATCCTGATGCAGCAGGCCGGCATCAAGATGGACCATGTGCCGTTCAACGGCATCGCAAAATTGGCCGGCGATCTGCTCGGCGGCCACATCTCGCTCGCGACGCTCGACGTCGCCACGGCGACGCCGCTGGTGAAGGACGGATCGATCAAGGCGCTCGCCGCCTGCGGCGAACGTTCGCCGAGCCTGCCGGATGTCGCCAGCTACAAGGAACAGGGCGTGCCGTTCGACCGCAGCCTGTCCTGGGCGATGTATGCGCCGGCGGGGCTCGCTCCGCCGACCGCGCAAAAGCTGTCGGCAGCCCTGAAGGAGGCGCTCGGCGACGAGGTGGTGAAGCAGAAACTTCTGGGCCTCGGCATCACGCCCCAATTTGTCCCCGGCGACGAGCAGCGCGACATCAATGCCCGCGACATCACGGCCTGGAAGCAGGTTGCCAAGGATGCCGGGATCGAGGTCAAGTGAGCGGCTGGGCTATCACGTACGAAGAAGACGTGGCGGGCAGCTTGCCTGCAGCCCATCCTTCGAGACGCCAGCCTGCGGCGGGCCCTCAGGATGAGGTCACGTCTTGCGGCAAGATTTCAGACCCTCATGGTGAGGAGCCCGCCAAAGCGGGCGTCTCGAACCACGCCGCGCTCATACGGCAGCCCCCGCTGGTTGTATGCGATAGCGGTGACCTGATTGAGAGCAGAAAAGGAGCGCGGGCATGAGCCGCATCTTCGGCGCGGTGCGCCAGAACGGATATGTGGTGCGGGACATCCACGCCGCGATGACACACTGGATCGAGGTGATGGGCGTCGGACCCTGGTACTACATGGACCGCGTCAAGACCGACTGGTTCCGGCATCGCGGCCAGGATTCCGCCGTCGAGATGAGCATTGCGCTGGCCAATTCCGGCGATCTCCAGATCGAGCTGATCCAGCAGCGCAACGACGCGCCCTCGCTCTACAAGGAGTTTCTCGACGCCGGCCACGAAGGCCTTCAGCACATGTCGTACTGGAGCCACGACTATCAGGCGCTCTACGACAGGGCGCTCGGGCTCGGCTACAGGATCGGCCATGAGGGCCAGATCGGCGGCGACAAGGGGCGCTTTGCCTATTTCGACACACAGGCCCATCCGGGCACCGTGATCGAGATCTCCGATATCAGCGGCACCAAGGGACCGTTCTTCGAGAAGGTCCGGCAGGCCGCGATGAGCTGGGACGGCACGCGGCCGATCCGGGAGGTCGGCGGGAGCCGATCGTAGGACCGATCACCGGCTTGGTCGGCGTCGTTCGAAGCGCGCAAGACGACGTAAGGACCGAGGCCAAATCATGCTAATCTGAAGCCGTGTCCGAACCTTCAGGGAGGCAAGCATGCCCGACACCGACAAGGTTTTCGCCGGCTCGATCCCCAGACTCTACGACGAATATCTGGTGCCGATGATCTTCGCCGTTTACGCCGAGGACATCGCAAGACGGATCGCTGCGCTCTCGCCCTCCGTGCTGCTGGAGATCGCGGCAGGCACCGGCGCGGTGACACGCGCCGTGGCGGCGGCGTTGCCGGGCAGCATCCGCTACGTTGCGACCGATCTGAACGAGCCGATGCTGGCTGTTGCCGCACAGCGCCAGGCGGGAGATAATCGCATCACCTGGCGCCAGGCGGACGGAATGGCCCTGCCCTTCGACGATGCCGAGTTCGACGTGGTCTGCTGCCAGTTCGGCGCGATGTTCTTTCCGGACCGGATCAAGGCTTACGGAGAGGTGAAGCGAGTCCTGAAGGCGGACGGCACGTTCGTCTTCAACGTATGGGATCGCATCGAGGACAATGTGCTCACGCGGGAAGCGATGGTCGCGCTCGAAAAGCTGTTTCCCGACGATCCGCCCCGTTTCATGATCCGGACGCCGCACGGCTATTGCGACAAGACCGTCATCAGAGGCGACCTCGAACGGGCGGGCTTCCATGACATATCGATCGAAACCCGATCTGAGATCAGCCGCGCGCCGTCGGCCGAATATGTCGCCACCGCGCTCTGCCAGGGCACACCGCTGCGCAGCGAGATCGAGGCAAAGGATGCGAGCAAGCTTCAGGCTGCAACTGATATCGTTGCCGAGGCGATCCGGGCGAACCATGGCTCTGGACCGGTCGAGGGCAAGATCCAGGCTATCGTGATCGAGGCGCGCGGGTAATTTGCGCGGAGCGTAATCCACTGCGCCACCGGCTTCGCCTTCAAGACCAACGGCGCATGCATCCGGCCGGCAGGCGCAGACCTGCGGCCTCCCGATCACCGCCATAACAAAATCTCGCAGTCCCTAACACCGGGCGGTCCGATCGGCGCCGGGCGGCGGTCTGCGCGTTATCCGCGCGCTTTCCACGGCTCCTCGGAAGCTAACGACCTATAACAACCCATAACGAGCAATTTCCGGCGGCTCGCGCCAATCTGGTCGCAGGACGAGCGGCCAGCCGCCCCTGCGAGCACATTGGGCAGCGTTGGGACACGGAGCCGTGACGCCTCGAGCCTGCAACCCATGAGGAGTTCCGGAGATGACCGATAACCAGATCGTCGATTCAAGTTTCACCGCCATCATCAACGCACCGATCGACCGGATCGACATCGCCGAATGGTGCTTCAACCTGCCGGAACGCGAATATCAGGGTTGCTCGCCCGCGCACATCGCCGCGGGCTTCACGACGGCGCCGGATGGCAAGCGGATGTCCATCAATGTCGAGATCATCGGCGGCAGCCTCATGGTGCAGCACTATGTCGAGACGCTGGGCGAGAAGGACCATCTGATCCTCGATTCCACCTCCGACGTGTTCACGCCCAATGGACGCACCACCATTCATGTGACCTGGGAATTGAGCGTGAAGGAGATCGAGCCCGGCAAGTGCGAGTTCACCAACCGCGTCAGGTCGTACGCGACGGACGAGTTCATGGCGTTCATCGGCAAGCAGGGCATTCCGTTCGACCTGTTCCGCGCCCAGCGCCAGCCCGCCTCGATCGCCCACAATCAGGGCGAAACACCATTGTTCGCTGCAAGCATCGAGCGCGCGGCCCTGGCGAACGCCTGACGACGGAGAGTCCCATGACCGACCTATCCTACGACAAGACCGTCACGGCGCTCCTGGTGGTCGATCCCTACAACGACTTCATTTCGGAAGGCGGCAAGATCTGGCCGCGGATCAAGGCCATCGCCGAATCGAACAATTGCGTTCCACACATGCAACAGGTCCTGCATGCCGCGCGCGACGCGAAGCTTCGCGTCGTCTACGCCATGCACCATCGCTACCGCGAAGGCGATTATGCATCCTGGAAGTACGTTGCGCCGATCCAACGGAGAGCGTGGAGGAACAGGAGCTTCGAATTCGGCACCTGGGGCGGCGAATTCCGCGCCGAGTTCGTGCCCGCACCCGGCGAGATCGTCGCCAGCGAGCATTGGTGCTCCAGTGGCTTCGCCAATACCGATCTGGATCTCCAGCTGAAGCGGCACGGCATCCAGCGGCTCATCGTCATCGGATTGGTCGCGCACACCTGCATCGAAGCGACTGTCCGCTTTGCTGCCGAACTTGGCTACGACGTCACGGTCGTCAAGGATGCGGTTGCCGACTACTCCGAAGAGATGATGCACGCAGCGCTCGACATCAACATGCCCAACTACGCCAGTGCGATCGTGACAACGGACGAGGTCGTCGCAGCGCTGTCGTCAAACCGGGCGATCACCGCTGCCGAGTGACCTGATCCGACGAAAGACCGGGACGGTCGAACCGGATCGGGCGGCATCCGCGCGGAAATGCCCGCGCGCCGACGCCGGGCAAAAGCCCGAATGCGACCGAACGTCCTCGCAACATCACATGGAGACAGCAATGAGCCGACAGATCACGATCGAGAAGTCGCTGCCAGGATTCTGGACCGCCACATTCAACAATCCGCCCATCAACCTGATCGATCCGGACACGATCGGCGAACTGCAGGCGCTGGTTGCAGCGCTCGAAACCGACGCGCATGTGAAGGTCGTGGTATTCCGGAGTGCCGACCCTGATTTCTTCCTCGCGCATTGGGACGTGCTTGCCGACAAGACCAAGGTCGCAGCGATGCCGCCCGGTCCGACCGGAATGCACCCGTGGATCGACGTGCTCGTGCGGCTGTCGCGGGCGCCGGTCGCCTCCATTGCCGAGATCCGTGGCCGCGCACGCGGCGCGGGGAGCGAATTCGTCCTCGCCTGCGATATGCGCTTCGCCAGTCGCGAGCGCGCGATCCTGGGGCAGTTCGAGGTCGGGCTCGGCTCGGTGCCCGGTGGAAATCCGATGGCGCGGCTGGCCGGCTTGATGGGACGCGGACGCGGGCTGGAGGTGATCTTGGGCGCCGACGATTTTTCAGCCGACCTCGCCGAGCGCTACGGCTACGTCAATAGAGCCCTGCCGGACAGCGAGATCGAGGCATTCGTCGATGCGTTCGCACGCCGTCTCGCCTCGTTCGAAAAGCACGCGCTGGTCGGCGCCAAGGCCCTGATGAACGACGTCACACTCCCTGCGGACGGCGTCTTTCCGGCGGCGCTGTCGGCCTTCTTCAGCTCGGCATCTCACCCAGCCACCCGCGCGCGTGCGGCGGCTCTGGTCGAGCGCGGCCTGCAGCTCCGTTCCGACATTGAGTTGCGGCTGGGCCAAGCGGTGGCCGACCTCGGATGATGTCCGCAGCGACGATGCGCGCGGCGCATTCCTACCAGAAGCCGCGCTGCATCGGCTGCGCCGGCTGATAGTACTGATATTGGCTGCGGCGGCGCGGATTGGCCGGCTGCACATAGGGATCGCGCTGCTGGAAGAAGAAGCCGAAGCCGTTACCGCCGTTGTCCCAGCCGTCATCGCTCGCGATCATGGCAGGCGCGGTCGGCTTGCGCGTGATGAAACCGCCCTGCGGCTCGTTGCTCAGCACCGCGACGAACTCGGTGCGGTAATTGGTCTCGCTGCTCAGGGGCTCATCCGAGACGACGATCGACGAGCGCGGCAACGCGGTCGGTCCGATGCGATCCCACACATCCTGCGGGATGGTGATGCGGTCGAGCGCATTCCTCGCCTCGTCGCCGTTCTCGATCGTGACCACGTTCCAGCGCAGGCCGGTATCGGTCTTCGCCATCGCCGTGAAGATATGCGTACCGAGCGGCTGGTCGGGATTGCGGATCGTGACGGGAACCTCGATGCTAGTGTCGAACACCTCGCCGCCGCCGTCGGGCGCCGGCTTGTGCGTGTTCCGCCGCACGTAGAGCTTCTGCGTAGCGCGGCTGATGTAGACCGAGACCGGCTCGCCTGCGAGCTTCGCGTCGGTCGCCGCCTTGACGGCGTCGGCTTTCCGGGTCGCGGCCGCCTTCGCGGCTTCCTTCGTGGCGGCCACCGCATCGCGCTTCGGCTGCGCGGCGGCCCTGGCGGCGTCGAGCTGCGTCGTCGCGTCGGCCGCCTTGGCCGCCGCCTTTTGCTTCAGCTCTTCGGCCTTGACGCGGGCCTGATCGGTTTTGGCGTTCGCAAGCGTCTTGTCGGCGAAGGCGAGCTCGGCATCTGCGCGGGCCTTCTGCTGTTCCAGCTTGCGCAGCGCGGCGGGAAGCGAGGCAGCTTCCTTCGCGGCAGCGGAAGCAGCCTTCTTGGCCGCATCGGCGGCCCTCGTGGCCTCCTCGGCCTCGGCGGAGAGCTTGTCGGCCAGGCCGGGCGCTGCCGCGATGGCGTCCGACTTCGGCACAAACAGCGAGGGGTGGGAGAAGTCGGCCGGGACTGCGTCGTGCGGCGAGATGATCACGCGCATCCCGATATTCGTCTTGTCGAACAGATTCTCGGCAAAGCCGAACGGCATGCGCACGCAGCCGTGCGAGGCGGCATAGCCGGGCAATGGTCCGCCATGCAGCGCGATACCGTTCCAGGTGATGCGCAGCATGTTCGGCATCCAGGCATCGTCATACATGGTCGAGCGGTGGTCCTTGTCCTTCTCGACGATGGCGAACACGCCGGCCGGCGTCTCGCGGCCCGTGGTGCCGGTCGACACCGGCGCGCGCATGATCCAGCCGTCGGCGTCGTAGAAAGTGACCTGCTGGCTCTTGATCGACACGATCGCCATGATCGGCTCGCCGGCCACACGCGGCGCCACGGCCTCGGCCGCCTGGCGCGGCTGCTTGGCGGCGGTTGCCGGGGTCGCGGTTAACGCGACCATTGCCGCCAAGGCCACAATTGCGGAGGGCCCCCAACGCCGCATCGCCAAGGTGGATTTCGCCGTCGTCAGTCGGTTTTTCATGCCATCCTCGGTCGAAATGCCAGTCCGCCTGTGTCGATCACGCGTCAGATTGGAATCATTGGATTAAGAAATCGCAGCTGCTTTACGTTCCGTCTGTGGCGAGATTCGGCACGTTCCCGCGATAAATCTCTCATATACGACGGTCTGCGCTGGCGAAAGGCGGCCTGCGGCCGAGGCTGGTCCGAAGCTGGCGTCGATCGCTGCGGCAGAATGTCCGAGTTAGCTGCCCGGTGGATGCGTCGTGACGGCGACGCCCACCGGCGCGCAACTAAAGTGGGAATGGCTTTAGGCTGAATCGATGGCCACGGGCTCGGCTCCGGCGCGGGTGAGGGCTTTCTCCTCCAGGGGATTGTCCCATCGCGGAAACACCCTCTCCCCAGCCCTCTCCCGCAAGCGGGAGAGGGAGTGCAGCTCCGTTGTAGCGATCAAACCGATCTCATCACGCTCTAAACGCCCAGCGCCTTGCGGTTGAACGTGCGAAGAAATCGCAGCGACAAGGTTCGCACATTCGCAACATTCAGCAACCAGGCCGCAGCCGCGTAAGCGAGGCCGCCGGCGAGACTGACGATGGCGAGCGGCACGAGGCCGGTGCCGCCCGCCTGCGATCGCGCGATCAAGATCGCGGCTGCCATCACGGCTGCGGAGACGGCAACACCGGCGAGGCGGTTGAACTCGAACGGGACCGGGTGGGCCCGATGCATCAGGACGACGGCAGCGAGGAAGCCGATCGCCTCGGTCGCCAGGGTTGCCAGCGCCGCGCCGTGGAGGCCATAGCCGGGGATCAGCGCGAACATCAGGATCACGCTGACCACGAGCGTGAGGAAGGATTGCGCCGACAGCATGAAGGGCCGCTCGGCGAGCTGAAAGCTGATCTGCACGTAGAACTGATTGGCGATACCGAAGGAGCGGGCGAGCACCAGGGTCGGCAGCAGCACCGAGACGCCGGCCCGGAAGTCGACGCCGACGAGCGTGCCGGCCACCTGGTCCGCGGCGAGCGCGAGCCAGACCGCCACGGGCGCAACGACGACCAGCAGGAGCTCGAGGCTTTCGGTCAGCCGCTCGCGTGTCGTCTCGCCGTTGTTCTCGGACAATGACCGGAACACCAGCGGCACGGTCGCCGCGGCAACGCTGGATGCGATCATGACCATGAACTGGCGCGGCAGATCGGCGGCAACGCCGAAGATGCCGGCAGCGTCCTTGCCGAGCAAATAGGCGACAATGAGCCGGTCGGAGGCCGAATAGACGGCGACGGACAATCCAGCCAGCGTCAGCGGCAGGCCGTAGCGCGCCAGCTGCATGAACTGGCTGCGCTGGAAGCGCGCGATCCTGGTGCGGTCGCCGACGAGGTTCAGGATGATGCCCGTGAGCGACCCCAGACCAAACGCGGCGAGCAGCCCCAATCCGCCCCAGCCGAGCCAGATGCCGAGCAGACCGAAGCCGACGCTGGAGACGCTGCGCACGATCGAGATCGCCGCGAACCGATAGGGGCGCAATTTGGCGCGCTCGAACTCCTGGCCGACGTCGACCGCGTTGGCCATGATCGCGACGAACATGCTGGCGAGCAGCAGCTCGACACTGACGTCGCTGCGGAACAGGACTACCAGCGGAGTGGTGGCACAGAGCACCGCGGCCGTGAGAGCGAAGGCGACCATCGCCGTGCCGCGGAAATCGACCTCCGCCGACATCGCCTGATAGCGGGACACCGACAGCTTGATCCAGGCGAAGAAGATCGCGCCCAGAATGCCCGCAAGGCTGATGCCGACGACATAGACGCCGTATTCCGCCGGGCTCAGGAGCCGCGTATAGGCGGTGACAGCGAAAAAGCCCACCGCCGCGGGCAGGATGTAGGCGACCAGATAGATCGAGAAATGGCGGTTCAGCATGCGGGCACGGGACCGTTGGCGGCCATCAGGATTAACGAGACGTTAAGGCAGTTGGACTTTGGTGTGACAATCGGATTGCGCCGCTGGCATCGGCGAAGATAGCTGCATAAGCCTGCAAATCGGACCGCGAATGGAGCAAGCGCGCGGTTATCGCGCGTTAGCGTTAAATTTGCCCTGTCCTTGAAGCGGCCGGTGCGATCACGGAAAAGAAGCAATGATGGCGAAACGTCGCTCGACTCCTCCGATGCGTTGATGTGACCGACATGGACGTTGCCGAACCAACCCGGCTGAAACCGGCCTCGCTGCCGCGTCGCGGCACCAACGTGCCTTCTGTTCCTTCGGATTTCGGCGCAGGAGGCCGCGACAGGATGGTCCTCAACCTCTTTTTCGAAGAACGGGACGACCGCTGGTTTCCCGGCGACCGCCATCTCCGGCCGCTGCTGCGACGTTTGCTGCTGGGCAAGTCCTTCATCAGCGGCCAGCGGCGCGTCCTGCTCAATCTGTGCGCAGGCCTCGATCGGCTCGGAATCCGCTACCGCGTCAACGACTATCGCCACATCCGGAAGCACCCCGAGGAACTGGCCTGCATCATCGGCCGGCCGTTCGTGCTCGACTGGTTCAAGTGGAAGAACCCGCTCCTGCTCGGCGTCGCCATGTATGACCACCCGATCGATGCGCCGGAGAGCCTGAAGGACCTCGATGTGAGGCGCGTGCTGGTGCCGTGCGCCTGGTATGCCGACATGTTCCGCCCGCACTGGCCCCACGTCGGCGCCTGGCCGGTCGGCATCGAGACCGATCTCTGGACACCCGCGCCGGCGGATCAGAAGAGCGTCGACGTGTTGCTCTACGACAAGGTCCGCTGGGATCAGGGGCGGTACGAGCGAGAGCTGATCGAGCCGATCCGCAGGCATCTCGAGGCAAGCGGACGTACCGTCGAAGTGATCCGCTACGGGCACTACAAGGAAGACGATTACAAGGCCGCGCTGGCGCGTTGCCGCAGCATGGTCTTCCTCTGCGAGCACGAAAGCCAGGGCATCGCCTGCCAGCAGGCGCTGTCGAGCGGCGTTCCCGTCTTTGCCTGGGATCGCGGCGGGCCGTGGCAGGATCCGAAATATTTCCCGGACAAGGTGAGGTTCGAGGGCGACGTGTCCTCGGTGCCCTATTTCGACGGGCGCTGTGGCATGACCTTCACCGATGCCAGCCGATTCACCGCCAGCTGGGACGACTTCTGGTCGCGCGTCGGCGCGGGGGACTTCGCGCCGCGCGACTATGTGCTGGACCACCTGACGCTCGAGAAGGGCGCGCTTCACTATTACGAGATCGCGGAAGCGGCGATGCAGCGTCACGCGTGACCAGGATCGACAGACGCCAATTCCTGCTCGGCAGCGCCGCGGCCCTCGCGGCGGGCTCATCTGCGTCCGCAGTGCCGGCATCGAAACGCGCCCAGCGCCGGCCCGGCTATGGCGCTGCGGCGACGCTCTGGGACCTGGAAGCCGATCCCAGGCTCGGCGAGGCCATCAGCACCTATTGCACCCAGGTGGTGCCGGTGCTCGAGCTGAAATGGCCGATGTTGCGGCCGGACGCGCATACGTTCGCCTTCGAACGCGCCGACGCGATCCTTGATTTCGCGCAGGCGAACGACCTGACGATGCGCGGCCACGCGCTCGCCTGGTATCACGACATTCCGGACTGGACCAAGCAGATCAAGGATTCCAGGGGCGTCGAGCGCGCGTATCGCGACCACATCGGCACCGTCGTCTCCTACTACAAGGACAAGCTGACGTCGTGGGATGTCGTGAACGAGCCGATTCCGGACAGTCCCCGCAGTCCGAAGGACCGCCGTGACACGTTCTGGACGCAGCATCTGGGTCAAGGCTGGATTCCGCTGGCGTTCCGCACGGCGGCTGCGGCGGATCCCTTGGTCAAGCTCGCGATCAACGAATACGACATCGAGTCGGCAAAGGACTCGTTCATCGCCAAGCGGGCAGCCTATCGCAACCTCATCATGGAGCTGCTCGACCAGGGCATTCCGCTCCACGCCGTGGGCCTGCAGTCGCATCTGCACGCCGAGCTCGAGATCGACACGCACGGGCTCGCCGCGTTCGTGGCCGAGCTGCGGTCCTGGGGACTCGAGGTGCTGGTCACCGAGCTCGACGTCGACGACCAGAAGCTGAGCGGCAATCCGGCCGAACGCGACGCCATCGTCGCCAAGCGCGTCGACGATCTCCTCACCGCGATCTCGAGCAGCGGCCCGGTGCGCTCGATCCTGACCTGGGGCATCTCGGACCGCTACAGCTGGATCAACGGCACCTTCGCCCGCAAGGACAAGCAGCCGAACCGTCCGCTGCCGCTCGACGGCGAGTTCAAGCCGAAGCCGTTCATGGACGTCATCAGCAGGTTTACGAAGGACGCCTGAGGCGCCGGTCCTCAGCGTGTCTTCGGCGTTTCGAACGCGGGCGCATCTCCGATGTGATCGGGAGCAAGGCTCGGACTGCGACGGTCGCGCGAGGAGAGGCGGAACACGTCACGAATGTCGTCGACCGAGGTCGACGAATAGGACTGGATGCAGAGCGCGACCTGCTCCGGCGAGGCCGTGCGCATCATGGCCTCGATCGCCGGGCGGTCGAGCGGCGTGTCGTCCCAGTGCGAGACCGCGATACTATCTTCGGTGACCCGATGGGCCGCCAGATGCTCCGGCGAATTGGCGACGAAATTGCCATACAGCAGGTATTCGGAGAACTTCTTCTTCCGGCACAGTGCCAGCGCCCAGCTGAGGCCCGTCGCCGACTTGATGGCGTCGGTCATCGCACGCGCGGTGCTCCTGTCCCAGACCAGCGCATTGCCGACATAGTCGTCCGCCGGGAACGAGCGTTCCTTGATACCCAGAAGCTGATCGATGGTGCGGAGCCACACGCCATGCACCGGATGGTCCGCGCCGATCGCCCTGCGGGTGACGAAGAGCGGCGTCTTCTCGCCGCCGGCATATAGGCCGACGTCGAATTCGCGGAAGAACAGATTGTCCGAATCCAGGATGCAGACGCGCTGCTCGGGCGCATTGAGGACCCCGGCGATCTTCAGCATCTGCTGGATGTGCCAGCCATGCACGGGTGACGACAGCAGCGAGAGCCAGACACGCCGGCTGCTGAGGAACTGGAGGGCCGGCGGCACCGCGAACAGCCACTTCGGCAGGTAGCGCGAGGCCGGAACGATGACCCGCTTGTCGGAGGCGAACCGCGCGAACAGCGGAACGTCCTCATCGTTAACGAGAACATAATGCCGCGTATATCCCGAGAGCCAGGTGTCGATGCTCTCGCTGAGCAGCGAAAAGCGCTCGATATCCTTGGCGTAGCTGGCAGTCAGCAGGGCAACGGAATGCATGGCGCGCACTCGAATGGCAGTCAGTCCGCACTCATAGCGGCAATGGGAGGCGATGGAAACTTGCGATCGCAATCAAGGTAAAGCGACACGGAGCATCAGCCATCCGCCGGCAGCCCCTGCGCGAGGCTGCGAAAGCGCAGCGGTGCCAGGGCTGATGCTCGCTGCCACCAGTCGGCGACGCGGTCGTCGAGGGCGGTCGTGCCGCGGCCTTGGCCGGGAAAGATCCGGATCTGCTGGATTGCCTCAGCTTCAAAGCCCCTGCCCTTGCGCGTGATCCTGAGCGCCGCGCCTTCGCGATCCCGCTGGGTCAGCGGCACCAGGAGGCGGCCGCGCGGACGGAGCGACTGGAGCCAGAGCGGGTGCGGCTGCGGGAAGCCGGCATGCACGATGATCACGTCGGCGGGCTCGCCGACGTCCTTGCATCCGTCGCCGTTGACGACCGTGACGTTGCGATATCCGTGCAAGTGGTTCGCCGCCCGGGCCGCGAGCCGCTCGTCGCACTCGATCGCATGTACGCTGCCCTTTGGACCGACCATCTTCGACAACACCGCGGAGAAATAGCCAAGTCCGCAGCCGATCTGCACGACGCGGTCCCTCTCCCTGACGTCGAGAATGTCGATGAGATGCGCCCACAGGCTCGGCAAGCCGGTGTCGAGCTTGCGGCGAGCGTCGATCGCGACCAACACATTGTCGTAGAGATGAACGGGATCCGCGTCGGGCGTCAGCCGGTAGCTGCGCGCCGCCTCGCTCTTGATGCGCCAGGGCCCCTTCGACAGAAAATCCTCGCGCGGAACGGTGGCGAGCGCCTCGAGCAGGCGCGGCGAGGAAATCCGCTCGCGCCTGGCAATCCGCTCCACGTAGCGCGCACGCGCGGCGGCAAGATCGCGCATGTCACAGATCGGCCTGTTCGCGCGCGGGCGTGTCGGTCCCGAGCTCGGTCACGAGCTGCATCGCCTGCTTCAGGTCCGGCGTGTTAAAACCTTCGCTGAACTTGCCCACGACCGGCGCGAGCAGGAGACTTGCGTGCTCGCGCCTGCCGGCTTCGAGCGACAGGCGCGCGAGGCTGACGGCGGTGCGAAGCTCCCAGGACAGCGCACCCTGCTTGCGCGCTGTCGCCAGCGACTGGGCGAACAGCTCCTCGGCCTCCTGCACCGAGGCGGGATCGCCATCCGACAGGATGATCTCGCCTTGAAGGCGATAGACCTCGGCGAGGTAGGAATGATCACCGGTCCGCCGCGCGATTGCGAGCGCGCCGTCCAGCGCGCGCAAGGCGGCATCCCGCATCCCGACCTTGGCGTAGGCTTCCGCGAGCAGGCAGCGGAACCAGCAGCCGGCGAGCCAGGAATCCATCGCCTCGTACTCGTCGAGACCGAAGCGCATCTGGCTGAGGCCTTCGTCGGTCTCGCCGAGCTGCGTCAGCGCCCAGCCGCGCAGGATCGTCGCCTGCTGCTTCCAGTGCAGGAAATTGTGCTCGCTGGCGATGATCATGGCGCGGTTGGCGTGGTCGCGCGTACCCTCGACGTCACGCAGATGCTGGCAGAGATAGGCGCCGAACACGAGCGCAAAGGCGAGCGTGAAGGGATGGCGGATCTTCTCGGCATTGGCGATCGCCTGCTCGCTGTGCTGGCGCGCCGCGTCGGGCCGGCCGAGGAACCAGAGGAGATAGCCGAGATAGGACAGCGAGACGACGCCGGGATCGGTGCCGTGCCGCTCCATCAGGTCGGAGTGCAAATCGGGGCTGTAGAGATTGATGCAGCGGTGCAGATGATGCTGCGAGGCGGCAAAGCGGCCGCGATAGAGCATGGTCATCGCGATCGAACGGTGCGCCTCGATCAGATACCCGGTCTGCTGCGCCGGCTGCGAACGCTCGCTCAGCCGCTGCCGCTTGGCGAATCTCAACAACTCGACGCTGAGATCGTGCGCGCGGGTGAGATCGGCGCGGATGAAATGGCACACCCAGAGTCCGCGAGTGGCCGCGAAGACCTTTTCGTCGTCATCGAGCTGATGGCCGAGCTCCAGCGCGCGGATGTAGTTTTCCTCGACTTCCTGCACCGCATAGCCCTTGGCGGCAATCAGCGAATTGCCCAATGCGATGCGCAGCTCGAGCTCCATCACGTCGGCCCCCGGTATGCCCGCGCTGGCGTGCACGACGCTGAGGCCGCGGCGCAGATGGCCGATCGCCTCCAGATTGGCGCCGCTCCTCGCCGCCTGCTTGCCGGCCTTCAGCCAAAAGCTGGCGGCGCCCTCGCTCTGGCCGGATTCGGTCAGGTGATGGGCGAGCAGCTCCGGCTCGCGCTCGGACTTCTCCGGATACAATTCGGAAAGCACCTGCACGATCCGGGAATGCAGCTTGCGCCGCTCGCTGTGCAACAGGCTCGCATGCGCGGCGTTCTGGATCATCACGTGCTTGAAGGAGTAGAGCGCGTCCGGTGGATGGCCGCGGCGCATGATCAGCCCCGCATCCTCCAGATGATTGAGTGCCGCCACGATCTGCTCGGCCGGCGTGTTGGCGACGGCGTGCAGCGTCTCGTAGGAGAACTCGCGACCTATCGTGGCGCCGATCTGCGCGATCCGCTTGAACGGTCCCATCCGGTCGAGCCGCGCCATCAGCGAGTCGGTCAGGGTTGCCGGGATTGCAAGCTGCCGCCACGGCCCGGACAGCACATAGCGCCCGTGCCGCTCGGTCAGCAGGTCGGATTCGAGAACCGTCTTGGTCAGCTCTTCCAAAAACAGCGGCACGCCGTCGGTCTTGACGATGATCTCCTCGACGACCTCCTTGGGCAGCTCGCGTCCCGCCACGCGCTCGACCAGCGTCGTGCGCAATTGCCGGCTCAGGCGGTTCAGGACCACGGTGGTGATGTGTGAATGCGCGTTCCAGCTCGGCTGGAATTCGGAGCGCGCGGTGATGATGACCAGGATCGGCCGGTTCTGCACCCGGTCGACCAGAAGGTCGATCACTTCGCGGGACGTCGGGTCGATCCAGTGCAGGTCCTCGAACGCGATCACCAGCGGCATCTCGCGCGCAAGGCCGAGGAAGTGGTCGACTAGCGCCACGACGGTCGCATCCTTCTGCTGCCGCGGCGACAGTTCGAGCGGCGGATAGCGGTTCCCGGTCGGTATCGACAGCAGCGCGGCAAACAGCGGCGTGACCTGCTCGATGTCGCCATGAGCGGCGGCGATCGCGGTCTCAAGGCTCGCGAGCGACAGCGCGGACGACTCCTCGCGATCGAGGCCGAGGGAGAATTTGAGCTGGTCGACGAACGGATGGAACGCCGTGGAGGTGTAGTAGGGCGAGCATTGGAGCGAGACTTGTCCATGGCGGTCGCCCGATATCCGCTCGAAGATCTCCTGGATGATGCGCGACTTGCCGATGCCGGGCTCGCCGAACTTGACCACGACCTGGCCGTCGCCGTCCTTGGCCTGCTGCCAGCGCCCCATCAACAGCGCGATCTCCTCCTCGCGGTTGACGAGCGGCGTCAACCGCGAGCCCCTGGCGGCGGCGAAGCGGGTCTCCACCCGCGAGGCGCGCACCACGTGCCAGGCCTGTGCCTTCTCGGGGATCCCCTTCAGGACATGGACGCCGAGATTGCGGTAGTCGAACTTCCCCTTCAGCAGCGACTGCGTCGCAGCCGAGATCACCACGCCATTGGGCGGCGCCAGGGCCTGCAGGCGCGCAGCGAGATTGACGGTTTCGCCGACCGCGGAGTCGCGTTCTTCGGTGCCCTGCCCGACGAGGTCGCCTACCACGACGAGGCCGGTCGCGATCCCGATACGGACTGCGGGTGAATGGCCGAGCGCACCGCGCTGCTCGACCGCGTGCGCCGTCGACAGCACCCGCACGATCTCGAGCCCGGCGCGCACCGCGCGCTCGGCATCGTCCTCATGTGCGGTCGGATAGCCGAAATAGACCAGGATACCGTCGCCGACGAAACGGGCGGCAAAGCCCTCATAATGCTTGACCACGCGAACGCAGGTTTCGCGGAAGCCCGCAATCATGTCGCGGACGTCTTCGGGATCGAACTGCGCGGACAGCGAGGTGGAATCCACCATGTCGCAGAACATCGTGGTGAGCTGGCGCCGTTCGGCTCCGACCTCCGCCCGTGCTTGCGGACGCACCGCCTCGATTGGCGCCTCCGCCGTTTCCGCTTGAAACAGCGCCGCCATCGCCCGCTGGATCCGCTTGCGATCGCCGAGCGGCAATCCGAGTTCGACCAGATCGGATTCGGTCAGGTCCCCGATCACGTCGAGATCGAGACGGTGCTGCGCGAAGAGATCGGTGTAGTGACCGAGGCCGATACCGTCGAGCCAGCGCTTCAGCTCGCCTTCCGTCCCCGTGCCCGGCTCATTCTCCAGCATGGTGATTCTGCCCGACCATCACTCCGTCGAAGGGCTCCGATGCCCCTCAACCACAGATTTTGGGGCTCAAACTTCACCTCGGACTGGACGCGTTCCCCAACTTCTTGGAAGAATAGCCCAATCGGATCAAAAGGGAATGGCGTTGTCGGACATTGCATCCGGAGCAGACGAAGGATCAGCCGGTGCGACGGCCGAAACGAAGATATTCGCGCATATCAGCGGCCTTCTCGAGTTCTACGCGCGCAGGACACCGGCGGCGCCCGCACTCCTCGCGCCTGGCCGGCCGGTTCTCACCTACCGCACCTTGGGCGACCGGACGCAGGATCTGATCGGCACGCTGCGCGGGCTCGGCATCGCGCCTGCGGACCGCATTGCAGTTGCACTGCCGCGTGGCGCCGACAGCGCGTTGGCATTGATCGCGGTCGCGTCGGCCGCCGTATGCATCCCCGTCAGTCCGGATCTGACGGCGGACGAGCTGCAACGTTATTTCAGCGAATTGAAGCTGGCGGCGCTCGTGACCCGGGCCGACATGAACTCGGCGAGCCGCGACGTCGCCAGGACGCTCGATATCGCGGTGATCGATTTCGTGCCGGGGCCGGAAGACGATCTCGGCGGTTGCGCGTTCATCGGCCCCTCGGTCGGGCCGGCGAGCACCAGTGGTCCCTCGCGCGGCGACGACGATGCGTTCATCCTGTTGACGTCAGGCACGGCGGCGCGGCCGAAGATGGTGCCGCTGACGCATCGCAATGTCTGCCTGTCCGCTTACAATGCCGGCCATGTGCTGTCGCTCACGTCGCGCGATCGCCTGCTCAACGTCCTGCCGCTGTTTCATGCCCATGGCTTGATCTCCGGCCTTCTCACGGCGCTGGCCGCTGGCTCCAGCGTGATCTGCACCGACGGCTTCGATTCTTCGTCCTTCTTCGGCTGGATGCGGGAGCTGCAACCGACCTGGTACACGGCGGTGCCGACCATTCATCGCGCATTGCTGACGGCGGCGGAAGCGAACCCGGACCGTGCCCGGTCGTCGTCGCTGCGCGTGATCCGCTCGGCCTCGGCCTCGCTCGCGCCTGCGATTCTTCGAGGGCTGGAGGCGACGTTCGGCGTTCCCGTGCTGGAGACCTACGGGATGACGGAAGCGGCCTCGCAGATCGCGGCCAATCCGTTCGAGCTGCGCAAGGTCGGATCGGTCGGCCGCGCCGCCGGCCCCGAGATCGCGATCATGGACGAGACGGGCCGCACGCTTGCAAACGGCGCACGCGGCGAGATCATGCTGCGCGGGCCCAACATGAGCCGCGGCTATTATAATGACGAGGCGGCGACGCAGGCTGCGTTCCGCAATGGCTGGTTCCGGACCGGCGACCTCGGCTATCTCGATGCCGACGGCTATCTCTTCATCGTCGGCCGCATCAAGGACGTCATCAACCGCGGTGGGCAGAAGATCTCGCCGCTGGAGGTGGAAGAAATCCTGCTCGGCCACCCGGCGGTGCTGGAGGCCGGCGTGTTTGCCGTGCCGCACCCGAAGCTTGGCGAGAACGTCGCCGCCGTCGTGGTGCTGCGGCCGAATTCCGAGGCCACTTCCGACCAGCTGCGCCAGTTCGCACGAAAGCGGCTCGCAGCCTACAAGGTCCCGAGCCTGATCCGCAGCGTCGCGGCACTGCCGAAGGGCGCCAGCGGCAAGGTCAAACGCGGTGCGCTGGCCGGACTGATTGCAGCAGTAGACGGCCGTGACGAGACCCGGCTGCCGCACAATGCGATGGAGGCCCAGCTCGCCGAAATCTGGGCCGGTCTGCTGGAGCTGCCGCAGCTCGGCGCCGACCAGGACGTCTTCGCGCTCGGCGCAGACTCGCTCGCGGTGACGCAGATGCGCTCGCGCCTGCGCGAACGTTTCAATGTCGAGTTCTCGTTCGAGGACATCTTCGATTGCACCACGGTCGTAGCACTTGCGGCGCGGATCGAAACCGCCGCGAGCCGGCGCGAGGCGGCGCTGCCGGCCTGGCGCCCCGCTACGGGCGTAGACGCACCGCTGTCGTTCCAGCAGCAGCGGATGTACGTCCTCTCGCGGCTCGACCCGACCCGTTACAATTACAATGTCGTCGAAGTTGCGCTGCTCGACGGCCCGGTCGACGTCGCCGCGCTTTCTGCGAGCCTCACTGCGATCTGCACACGCCATGAGGCGCTGCGCACAATCTTCATCGAACGTCGGGGCGAACCGGTGCAGCTTGTGCTGTCATCACTGCCGCAACTCGCGCGCATCAGGCTCAAGCCCTGCCCTGCCGGCAAGCGGCTGGCGGTTGTCCGGCGCGAGGCGCTCAAGCTCGCGCAACATCCGTTCGACCTGGCTCACGAGCCGCCGCTGAAGGTCACGTTGCTGTCGTTCGACGGAAACAGCCATGCGCTGTTGGTCAACGTCCATCATCTCGTCACCGACGGCTGGTCGCAGCGGCTGTTCTGGGAGGAGCTTGCCGTCCACTACGCCGCGGCACGCAAGACGCAACCGGCCGCGCTGCCTCCGCCTGCGTTCCAATATCGCGACTTCGCGCTCTGGCAGCAGAGCTGGGCGCAGACGCCGGCGGCGAAGGAGCAGCTCGATTATTGGAGGGCCAAGCTCAACGGCGTCACCACGCTGCCGCTGCGAACGGACCGGCCCAGGCCGGAGGTCTGGAGCGGTCACGGCGCGCGCCACTATCTCGAATTTTCCAGAACGCTGTCGGGCGATCTGCGCGCACTGAGCCAGAGCCAGGGCGTCACACCGTTCATGACGCTGCTGGCGGCCTTCCAGTGCCTGTTGTTCCGCCACACCTCGCATGAGGATGTCGCGACGGGATCGCTGATCGCCAACCGCAACCAGATCGAGAGCGAGCGCCTGATCGGGCTGTTCGCCAACACCCTCATCCTGCGCAACGATTTCAGCGGCGATCCGAGCTTCGGCGAGATGTTGCGGCGGGTGCGACAGGTCACGTTGGACGCCTATCGCAACCAGGACCTCCCGATCGAGGAGGTGTTGCGCACGCTCCAGATCGCGCGCCGCAGCGACGGCAATCCGCTGTTTCGGATCATGTTCATCCTGCAGAACGCCTCGATCGAGACGGCACGCTTTCCCGGCCTGTCGGCACGGCGGCTGGAAATCGATCCGAAGGTGGCGCGCTTCGACATTACGCTCGAACTGGTCGAGGCCGATGGCCGCTTCAGCGGGTTCTTCGAATACGCCACCGATCTGTTCGACGCCGCGACGATCGCAGGCATGGCCGCCCAGCTCAGGACTCTGCTCAAGGCCGTCATCGCCAATCCGGAACAGCGCATCTCGCGCCTGCCGCTGCTGACCGAGGCCGAACGCCGGCTGTTGCTGGCGAAGGGCCGGGGCGTGCCGGCCAATTTCACGACGCGCGGCAATTTGAGCGAACGCTTCGCACGCCAGACGAGGAAGACGCCGAACGCTGTTGCGGTGTCGGACGGCCGCACCTCCCTGAGCTATCGTGAGCTGGCGCACCGCAGCCTGGCGGCCGCGCGCTGGCTGACCCGTGAGGGTATCGGCGCCGAGAGCGTCGTCGCCTTGCTCGCGGAGCGCGGGCCCGACCTGCTCGCTGCGATGATCGCGGTGCAGCGCGTCGGCGCGGCTTTCCTCAATCTCGATCCCGACCAGCCGACCGCCCAGCTCACGACCATCCTCGGATCGAGCTGTGCCCGCGTGCTGCTGACCGGACGGGCTCAGTCCGCCATGGTCGAGACACTGCTCGAGCCGCTGGTCGAACGCATCCAGGTGGCCGCGCTCGAAGACGCGATTGCCTCGGGGGTGACCAAGCCCGCTCGCGCCGCAGCGCGGGCCGCCTCCAGCCTCGCCTATCTCGTCTATACGTCCGGCTCCTCCGGCGCGCCGAAGGGCGTCATGATCGAGCAGCGCGGCCTGTCGAACCACCTCGCTTCGCTCATCTCCGAGCTCGACCTCTCCGCCGGTGACGTGATCGCGCAGACCGCGCCGCAGAGCTTCGTCATCTCGGTCTGGCAATTCCTCGCCGGGCCGATGGTCGGCGCGCGCGTGCATGTCTGCGGCAACGCGATCGCGCGGGACCCGATCCTGCTGGCGCGGGAGATCGAGCGTGAGGGCATCACGGTGCTCGAGATCGTGCCTTCGCTGCTGCGCGTCATTCTCGATCGCCTGGAGGAAGTGCCGGTGCTGCGCGCCTTCTCCAGGTTGCGTCTCCTGATCTCGACCGGAGAGCCGTTGCCCGTCGAGCTCTGCCGCGCGTGGTTCGCCCGCTGTCCGAAAGTGCCGGTGATCAATGCCTATGGCGCGTCGGAGTGCTCCGACGACGTCTCCCTGCATCGCCTGAGCAAGGCCCCGGCGGTCGCGACCGGCAACGTTCCGGTCGGCGCGCCGCTGCCGAACACCCAGCTCTACGTGCTCGACGCAAACCTCCAGCCGCAGCCGATCGGCGTGACCGGCGAACTCTGCGTCGGCGGTGCCGGCGTCGGCCGCGGCTATGTCAACGATCCCGCGCAAAGCCGGCAGCGCTTCCTCCCCGATCCGTTCTCGCGCCAGCAAGGCAGCCGACTCTACCGGACTGGCGATCTCGCCCGGCGCCGCGCCGACGGGACGATCGAATGCCTCGGCCGTGCCGACCACCAGGTCAAGATCCGCGGCCATCGTATCGAGCTCAAGGAGATCGAGAACGCGCTTGCCGATCATCCAGGCGTGCGCGCCGGCATCGTCGAGCCGCGCCGCGAGGCGAGCGGCGATATCAGGCTGATCGCCCACATCGTCGCCAAGCCCGGCCGCCGGAGCAGCGCCAGCGAGCTGCGCGAATTCCTGAAAGCCAGGCTGTCAGCCCACGCCATCCCGTCCGCCTTCCTGTTCCTGGACCAGGTGCCGCTCAACGCCCACGGCAAGATCGACCGCTCCGCGCTGCTGGCCTCCGCCCCGCCGGAAACGTCCGGGCCGGACGCGGCCGTGCCGGCGCGGCGCTTCACCGAAAAGGTGCTCTCCGACATCTGGGTCGACCTGCTGAAGCTGGAGAGCATCGGTGTGACCGACAATTTCTTTGATCTCGGCGGCCATTCGCTGCTGGCCGGCCAGGCGATGGCGCGCGTTGCGCGCGCGCTTGGCGTGTCGCTGCCGATCAAGACCATCTTCGAGGCACCGACGATCGAGGAGCTCGCTCGGCGGGTCGACGAGGCCGTGGCGGCGAAGCCGCACAAGCCTGTCGCAGGCGTGCCGCGATTGGCCGCGAGCGGGCCTCCTGCGCTTTCCATCGCGCAGGACCAGATGCTGCGGATCGAGCGGAATCTGCCGGAGCTGCCGTTGTTCAACCTGCCCTTCGCGTTCCGTCTAGAGGGCCCGCTCGATCCGGTCGCCCTGGCAAAGGCGATCGACGACGTCGTGCGCCGGCACGAATCGCTGCGGACCGCGTTCACCTGGAACGGCGAGGAGCCCGAAAGCCGCATCGTCGCGCCTCGCGCCCTTGGCCCCGTCATGACCGTCGAGACGATCGGCGACGGTCAGCCCCACAACAACAAGCGGCGCAGGGCGCTCGAACTCAGGAAGATCAATCTCCTGATCGAGCAGGAGACCTATACCCCGATCGACACCACGCGCGCGCCGCTGCTGCGCGCCCGGTTATTGCGGCTCCACGACGACGACCACGTGCTCTTGCTGACGCTGCATCACGCCGTTGTCGACGGCTGGTCGATCGGCGTGCTGTTCGAGGAATTGTCGAGCCGGTATGCGGCGCTGGCCGGATATCCGTCGGCGCCGCTGCCGAAGCCGCCAGCGGCTTATTCGGCTGTCGCACGCTGGCAGCGCTGGTGGTGCGATACCGACGCCGCCCGCCGCCAGGCGTCAGACTGGACGGAGAATTTGCGCGGAGCGGGTCCCGTCTTCGACGGCGAAGCACGCCCGGGCGCATCCACCGGGCACCATCCGGTCAGCCTCGAGCGTGAACTGGTCGGCCGGCTCACGGCGTTCGCCGGCCGGCACAATTGCACGCTGTTCATGTGCCTGCTCACCGGCCTGAAGGGCATGCTGCTGGCGCGGACGGGCCGCACCGACATCGCGGTCGCGACCGCCATGGCCAATCGAGCCCAGCCGGACACCGACCGCATCATCGGCCCGTTCGAGAACACGGTGATCGTCCGTACGACGATCACGCCGGAGCTGTCGTTCGCGCAGGCCCTGGTGCGGGTGCGCCAGAGCGTGCTCGACGCGCATGCGCGGCAGGAGCTGCCGTTCAGTATCCTGGCCGACCATCTGGAGCAGGAGGGGATCGATCCGGCCTCGCTGCTGCAGGTCTATTTCACGCTGCAGAATCCGCTGCGCCAGCCGCTCGATCTTCCCGATCTCGCGACAGGATCGATCGGCAACATCGCCCGCGAAGGCCAGCCGGTGCTGCCGATCGACCAGACCCGGCTGTCGCTGATGCTCAAGGAACGGCCGACCGGCATCACCGGCTCATGCAACTACAAGCGCGAGTTGCTCGCGGGCCGAATAGTCGGCGAGTGGATGGACGATCTCGTCGCGCTGCTGACGGCGGCCGTCGCGCAGCCCAACACACCGCTCGGCCGGTTACTCGCACGCAGGGCAGCCTGAGCGGATTGCGTCGCGGACGAGTGCGGATTCACGTGCGAAGGCTGTGAATGATCAAGTTGCGTCTTGATTATTTGGCGTCGCCGCGCAAGATTATTCTCGCGCTTCGATTTGGACGATTGTTTTCAACCGGGGGAATATTATGGGTTTCGTCAAATTTACCAAGGGCACCTCGTTGAGCGACAAGGACCGCAAGGCCCTCCAGAAGCTGCTGACCAACGAGAAGAAGAAGCTGCAATCCGCGCTGAAGGACGTCGACGCCAGCCTTTCGATGCTGGGCGGGTCGAAGAAGACCAAGAAGAAAAAGAAGTAAGATTCGCCGGCCGGGACGCCGCAGCAATCTCCAGACTTCAACGTTCGAGCTTCAGTTCTCGGACTTTGGATTTCAGTCTTTGACTTTCGGCCTTTAATTTTCGGCCTTTGGTTTTCGGTCGTCGGCCGCTCGCTGGTCGAGTTGGGGTCTCGCACAAGCTTGCGCCTGTAAACCGGCCTGCAAATCGACAAGAATTCGCCTGGGTGGACCGTTAGGAACGGTCCTCTTGGTGATTCTTGCGCAGTTGAATCTTCCGTCAGGACCGGGGATTTGGCCCCGCCTGACGTCATGGGCCCAAGTGATGGCGGACGACAGAATTGAACTCTTTGTCGGGCTGATCGAGGCCATTGACAGGCCGGGCGCGGTCGAGGCGTGCCGGCGTCTGCTCTCGGTCGACGAACGAGCCCGGGCCGATCGCTTCATGTTCGAGCGGCACCGGCGGCAATACATCTTCGCACACGCCATGTTGCGCCTCGCACTATCGCAGGTCGCGCGCAACGTCGCACCCTCCGACTGGTCCTTTGCCGCGGGCCGCTATGGGCGGCCGTTTGTCGCAGCGCCGGTCAGCTCGACCCCGCTGCATTTCAGCCTGTCGCATGCCGATGGATGCGTTGCCTGCGTGGTGTCGCGGCATGAGGCCGTCGGCATCGACGTCGAAACCGTGTCACGGCGCGTCGCCCCGCTGTCCACCGCGCTCCGCTTCTTTGCGCCGGAGGAAGTGGAGACGCTGCGTGGGCTGCCTGAGCCCGCGGCCATCGAGCGCTTCTTCGACTATTGGACGCTCAAGGAGGCCTATCTGAAGGCCAGAGGCTTCGGACTCAATTTGCCGCTCGACGCGTTCGCGATGCAGGTGTCGAGCGAGGCCATCGAGATCAGCTTCAAGCCCGACATCGCCGACGATCCGGACGGCTGGCGCTTCTCGCTGTGCTCGCCATCGCCCTCGCATCGCCTCGCGATCGCCGACGGCTCCCGTGCGGACGGCGGCCTTCCCATCAGCCGCCACGCCTGGCCGCTCCAGCAAGCGGCTGAATGATGCCGCCGCGGCTGCGCGTCTTTCCGGCGATTTCACGCAACCGCGATCCCAAGGCCTATGTCGGCGAGCTGATGCGGGTGGCCGGGTTCGCCGACCGCAACGGCTTCGAAGGCATCCTGCTGTTCGAAGGCAATGACGTGTTCGTCGAGCCCTGGGCGATGGCCCAGCACATCATGGCAGAGACGACGCGGAGTTCGCCGCTGATCGCCGTCAATCCGCTCTACATGCACCCGTTCACGGCCGCGAAATTCGTTTCGTCCTTCGCGCAGCTCTACGGCCGCAAGGTCTATCTCAACATGATCACGGGGACGGCGATCAGCGACTTGCAGGGACTGGGCGACGACCAGTCGCATGCCGATCGTTACGTTCGGCTCGGCGAATACGTCGCACTGATGCGCCAGTTGCTGGCAAGCCCGCGACCCGTCAATTTCGCGGGCCGGTTCTACCGCGCCAGCAATCTGCAGCTTCGTCCGCGCCTGCCCGCGGAGCTGATGCCGGAGTTCCTGATCGCCGGCCAATCCGAGGCGGCCCAGCGCGTCGCGGAGGAGACCGGCTGCATCAAGATGCAGATGCTGCCGCCCGACCTCGATCGCGGGCTCGACGCAGCAGGCATGAACTTTGGAATCTTCGCGCGCGCGGACCGCAACGAAGCCCGGCAGGCCGCAACGGCGCGCTTCCGCGACAATCAAGATGATCGCGAGCTGCTCGCGCTCACGGTGGAGAACAGCGACTCCGTGTGGAAGCGGCGGCTCCATGAGGGGCAAAGCGGCGAGCTTCAGGACAACGGCTACTGGCTGCTGCCGTTCCTGACCTTCCAGGCCGACTGCCCGTATCTCGTCGGCAGCTACGACGAGATCGGCGCGAAGCTGAAGCAGTTTTCGGCGAAAGGCCTGACGACGATCATGCTCGACATGGTCGCCGACGAATCCGAGATGCAGCACGTCTGCAAAGCGCTCGCGGCGAGCGGGATGTTCTAGGTTCTTCTCCCTCCTCCGCACGCGGCAGGGGTTATCGCATATGAGGGAACGCGGCGGGAAACTCGCCTGCGGCCATCCTTCGAGACGCCCGCCTCCGGCGGGCCCTCAGGATGAGGGCGCGTTTTGCGGCGAGATATCAGACCCTCATGGTGAGGAGCCCGCCAAAGCGGGCGTCTCGAACCATGCAGGCCCGGCTCATCCGGCAACCCCCCACTGTCATATGCGATAGCCCTGCTCGCTTGCAGGGAGAGGCGAAAGAGACCTCATCGCGCTTCTTCGAATCCTGCCAGCACTGAGGTCAGGTTCGCGCCGAGGATATCCGAGAGATAACCGCCCTCCTGCACGAACACGGTCGGCAGCCCCATTTTCGCGATGGCCTGGCCGATGCGGCGGAAGCCGGGCGTGGTGACGGCCAATCCCTTCAGTGGATCGTGCTCGGAGGCATCGAGACCAAGCGCGATGACGAGGGCGCCCGGCGCAAACGCCTCGATCGCCTTTCGCGCGAGGTCCAGCGCCTGGATGTAGCCGTCATCGCCGGTGCCGATGGCGAGGGGAATGTTGAGATTGGTGCCGAGACCGGGGCCTTCGCCACGCTCATGCGCATAGCCCCACACGTAAGGATAGTACGCGACGGGGTCGGCATGGATCGAGATCGTGTAGACGTCGGGCCGAGCATAAAAAATGCCTTGCGTGCCGTTGCCGTGATGAACGTCGACGTCGAGGATCACGACGCGCTCGTGCTTGAGCCGCAGATGCGCGGCGGCGATCGCGCTGTTGTTGAGAAAGCAGAAGCCGCCGGCCATATCGCGATAGGCGTGATGGCCGGGAGGACGGCACAGCGCGTAGGTCGCGTCCTCGCCGTCCATCACCATCTGCGCCGCGGTAACTGCGACATCGGTTGCGGCGCAGGCGGCCGCCCACGTGCCCGGCCCGATCGGCGCCGCGGTGTCGGCGGTGTGCCAGCCGAGCTTGCCAACGATGTGGGTGGGATAGGTCGCGGCATGGCGCACCGGATGGATGTTGCCGATCATCTCCGGGCCGGAATCGCCGAGCGCGGTCCAGGCGTCCCAGGCTTCGCTCAGGAACGACAGATATTCCGGACTGTGAATGCGCGCGCGCGGCCCCTGCCCGAACCTGGTCGGTTCGACCAGTTGATGCTTTCCTTCCTTCAATCCCTTGAGCAGGCGGTCGGCGCGCTCGGGCTGCTCGGTGGTGCGCTTGACGACACCGCGAACCAGGAAGAATTGCGGATCGTGGCTGCGGTGCAGTTCGGTATGGACGGCTTTCACTCAAACACTCCGTGGTCGCATGCTCTTGAGGGGGTGCCACAGATTCTTGATCCCTGCGGCGGCCGGATGCAAGCAAGAAGAATGCCGCCCTCTTGCGGGAGGCTTGATCGCTGCAACGAGCGAGGTGCGCTCCCTCTCCCGCTTGCGGGAGAGGGTTGGGGAGAGGGTGTTTCCGCAATGGGACAATCCCTAAGAGAAGAGAGCCCTCACCCGCGCCGGAGCCTGTCATCGGGCGCGCCTTCGGCGCGACCCGGTGGGCGCGACCTCTCCCGCAAGCGGGAGAGCTGAGCCACCCGCGGCAACCGTTTCAACGTGAAGCCATTGCTAGCAACGCCCGCGCTGGAGGCAGTGCTCGCGCCCCTGCTGGTCGGTGCGGAAGGACTCGATGTAGCCACCCTGGCGCTGGGTGACGAAGACGGTCTTGCCGTCGCTGCCGCCGAAGGCGAGGTTGGTCGGCTCCTTGCCCTTCAGCGCGATCTCCCGCTCGACGGCGCCACTGGGCTTCATCAGCGCTATCGTGCCTTTGAGAATGCGCGCGACATAGAGACGGCCGGCAACGTCGGTGCGCAGACCGTCGATGGTGTCGGGCTGAAACGACTTGACGAGTTTTGCCCCGGTGAGCTCGTTGCCGCTGATCGCATAGGACCAGATCTGGCCGCTGCTGGATTCGCCGACATAAAGCGTCTTGCCGTCCGGACTGAGATCGATGCCGTTGGTGGTGCCCATCGCGCGCGGCGCAGCCATGACCCGGCCCTGCACCGTGCCGTCGGCTCCCTTCGCGATGCGCCAGACGTATCCTTCGCGGCCCTTCCAGTTCGGATCGCTCGCATAGATCGTGCCGTCGCGGGCGATGGTGATGTCGTTGGGCTGGTTCATCTCCTCGGAGTGAAACCAGACGGCCGGCTTGGTCGCGCCCTTCGGGATCGCGAAGATATTGTGCTTCTTGTAGTCGGCAATGAACATGGTGCCGTTCCGATCGAAACGGATGGCGTTGCCGACACTGCCTTCGGGAAGCACCGTGAACGGCTCCGACGCCGCGCCGCCGGCCGGCAGCCTGCCGATGGTGCCGGGCTTGCCGAGATTGACCACGAAGAGATTGCCGTCGAGATCGGTAGCCGGCCCTTCGATGCCGAACGTGTATTCTCCCGCAGGCGTCACCTGCACGCTTTCGAACAGCCTGGTCTCGGCCCGGGCGGACGCGGTCGCAATGACGAGAAGAACGCTACCGCACAGGCACCAGAAATTCCTGCCGGATGTAATAGCCATCGCCGTCGGTGCACTCGCCATTCAGATAGGGATCGGCCGGCCGGAAGAATCGGCTGAAGCCGGGTTTGTCTACAGCGTTCCTTTGTGTCACGACGACGACCTTGGCGGCCGGTATTTCGCCGCATTCCTTGCTCGTCCTGCCGTAGAACTTGCGCTGCGGCGGACCCGACTTGATCCGCATCCGCGTGCCCGGAACCATGTTCGCGACGAGCAGATCCGCCGCGTCCAGCAGACGTTTGTAGCCGGGCTCGGACTTCGGAAGGCCCTCGCCGCCCGGCGGCATCAGCTTCTCCGCGCCCAGGCCGCGCAGGCGCGTGCGCAGCTTGCCGGCGTCGGGATCGCCCGGATAGATCCAGCCGTCTTGCGACAGCATGAAGCGCAGCACGGCCCCGTCCTTCTCCGTCTCCGATTGACCCGGCGCCAGGCCGAAATCCGCGTGGCAGCCGACGCAATGCTTCTCGACGAGGCCCTTGCGCAGCGTGGTGAGCCGGGCGCTGTTCTGCGTGTCCCTGGCGACGAAGGCCGCGAGCTGGTCGATCATGACCTGGCTGCGCATGTCGCAGGGTAGCGGCTGAGGCGCATCGCCCGTGGTGCGATCGATCCTGATGACGGTCTTGTTCTTGTCTTCGACCAGCCAGATCGCGCCGTCCTCGGCGACCGTCATGCCCACGGGCGCGCCTTGCGGCCGCGCGCCATTGACGCGGTGCCAGCCTGCAATCAGCTCCTCGAACGGCGCGGCAGCGACTTCGCCGGCGTTGGTCTGGAAGCTGCGGGTCGGGTCGCCGGCGCAACTGACGTGATAGCGCACCGGCGCCGGAGCAGGTTTGGGGAAGCCGTGATCGTCGACGTCATAGACGAGCAGGCGGCTTCCGGTCGGCCGATAGCCGTGCAGGCCGACCAGCAGCTTGCCTTCGAGCTCCGGGAATTTGCCGCCGTGATAGTACATCATCGCGAGCGGCGCGCCGTGCGGTGGCAGCAGCGAGAATGGTGCCTTGTAGAGCGGATTGGCCGTGCAGAGCGACTTGTAGACCCCGGATTGCAGCACGCGCTTGAACTCGGGACTCGGGGTCGACAGGTCGTAGCAATAGGGCCAGCCATAGTGCCGGCCCTGCTCGATCGCGTTGATCTCCTCGTTCGGCTTGAAGATGTCAGGCAGATCGCGACCGTTCTCGCCCTGCAGGAAGGCGTAGCCGGCGTCCGGAAACATCGGGTGCAGCGCCAGCGCCATCGAATTGCGCAGGCCGCGCGCATAGACGGTGTGCGGCGGATCGGGATCGCCAGGCTTCAATGCCGGAAACACACCACCCGCCGGCGGCGTGAACAGCCAGATCGATGCCAGCGCGGAGGCGCCTTCGGCGGCCGCACAGGGCTTTGTGATCGGCGCCGGCGTGACGCAGTCGTCGCTGTGCGAGCCGACATTGACGAACAGCCGGCCGTCGCGATCGAACACGAACTGCTTGAGCGGGTGCGCGATCTCGTCGAGCCTGGTGCCATCCGGCAGCCTGATCCGCCGGCCGGGCAGGTGACGGATGATGGTCTCCACCGTGCTCCGCGGATTATCCGCAAGCGGATCGAACCGGAAGATCGCTTCCGGGGTCGAGGCATAGAGCTTCTTCTCCGGGCCGGTGACGAGGCCGAACGGATACTCGATTCCGGTCAGCAGCTCCCTGAAACGCCGGTCCTGTCGCGCGTGCGGGTCGAGCAGCAGCAGCCGTCCATCGGCATGACCCCAGCCGCCCATGTCGGCCACGACGAACAGGTCGCGGCCGGGCACCTGGACGATCGAACGCGGAAATTTGAGATGATCCTCTTCGCTGGCGACGAGCCCGGCGCAGAATCCCGCCTTCATGTCGATCTGAATCCTGGGAAAAGCGAGATCGCCGCTGCCGCAAATGTCGGTGCCGATCGCATAGCCGCTCTTCCTGACCGGTTCGGAAGAAGCCGGGGTGAAGGCGAGCAGCGCGCCGGCGACGGCCGCCGCAACCACGCGCAGGCTTCGGCGTTCGCTCAGGAATGAGAACTGGTTCACGGTGCCCCCGACCTTCCCGGAAAACTTGTTCCATGTCGCCGGAACGCCGTCCAGTTGATCATCACCCGCCTGTGATAAAACCTGTAGCGGCTTCCGCAGCGACCAACCTCCGTAGATTCCCTTACCGGGCTCGACCCGAATGTTTCGCAAATGCCTGGGGTGGTATCGATATGCCTTCCCAATCGCTTTCTACAGGAGGCGTTCATGGTCCAGGTCTATTTTCACTGCTCCAACACCGAGGGCACGCTGATCGACCGCTACGGGGCCGTCGTCGCCAATCTGACCGAGGCGCGCGACCGCGCCGCCCAGATCATGAACTCGATGATCCAGACGCCCGGTGCCGAAGACTGGCGCGACTGGGTCATCCATATCAGCGACGATGACGGCGAGGAGATTTTCGATCTCCCGTTCACCGCCATTCTCGGCAAGCCGCATTGAGGTGATGCCATGTTGCTGTCGTCACTGAACCTGCTCCGCCAGCCCCTGACCTACGTCACCACCAAATGGCAGACGCTGATCCGTGTCGCGGGCAACCCCTACCGCCCCGAGCTGCACTACATGCGCGGGCCTGGCCCGAAATGGCGCGCCAAGCATCAGGCCAGCCGGCTGGACCGCTCGCTCTGAGCACTTAGGTTTTAGCCGCTTTCCGACTGATCTCCGTCTATCCGTCGTCATGGCCGGGCCTGTCCCGGCCATCCACGTTCTGGGGATGCGAAGACGTGGATGCCCGGGTCAAGCCAGGGTATAGCGAGATTGAGGAGCAGCCCCGCACCTCACCGTCCCGTAAACCTCGCCTTGCGCTTCTCGATGAAGGCATTGCGGCCTTCGATGGCGTCCGCGCTTTTGCGGATCGTGGCCTGAAGCTCGATCTCGCGGCGGAACTGCGCCTCGTAGGTCGCATGCTCGCTCTCCTCGACCAGCGCGCGCGTTGCCACCAAGGCGCGCGTCGGTCCATCAGCCAGACGGCGTGCCAGCGTCAGCGCCTCCTCCATCAGCTTGGCATCGTCGACGACCTGCCGCACCAGGCCGATCTCCTGGGCGTGCTCCGCCGTCAGCGGCTCGTTCAGCAGCATCAGCTCGAGCGCGCGCTGCCGGCCGACCAGCCGCGGCAGCAGCCAGGTCGAGCCGAGATCGGGCACCAGCGCGATTCGGCTGAACACCTGGATGAAGCTCGCCGACCGCGCCGCGACGATCATGTCGCCGGCCATCGCCAGACTGAAGCCGCCGCCGGCCGCCACCCCGTTGACGGCGACGACGACGGGCACGTGGCACTCGCGCAAGGCCTTGAAGGCCGGCCAGTAGAAGCGCATGACGCCGGCGGCGATATCCTCGCCGAGCGCCTCCGATGCCTTCAGGTTCTGGCCCGAGCAGAAGCCGCGCCCGGCCCCGGTCAGGATGAGGGCGCGGACGTCCTCGTCCTGCGTCATCTCGGCGAGGGCGGCGGCGAGCGCGCCGAGCAGGTCCGGCGTCATTGCGTTCAGGCTCGCGGGCTCGTCGAGGGTCAAGATCCCGACCCCTCCATCCCGCGCCTGTTTCACACCAGCCATGTCGCTGCTCCCTTTTGATGTTCTCGTTCTCCGCAATGTGGCATGGTCCGCGCGCTCCGCCAATTGCGGAGCCTCGATCTCAACGCAGCACACAAGACGACATCATGCCTCACCAGTTCAGCCTCAACCAAACCGTCCGCAAGCCCGCCGTCAGATCCAAGGGCGGCATCGTCGCCGCGCAATCGCGGCGGGCGGCGGAGGTCGGCGCCGAGGTGCTGGCGGCGGGCGGCGACTGCGTGGATGCGATCGTGGCGACCACCATGGCACTGAACGTGCTGGAGCCCTGGAACAGCGGCATCGGCGGCGGCGGTGCGATGGTGCTCTACCGCGCCAAGGAAAATCGCTATGAGGTGATCGACTACGGCATGTGTGCACCACAGAGTCTGCGTGCTGCCGACTACCCGCTCAGCGGCGAAGGCGCAGTCTCCGATCTCTTTCCCTGGCCGCGGGTGAAGGACGATCGCAACATCCACGGTCCCGGTTCGATCGCCGTGCCTGGCGTCGTCGCCGGGATGGAAGAGGCGCATCGCCGCTACGCCAGAATGCCGTGGAAGGATCTGGTCGCGCCGGCAGCTCGGCTCGCCGGCGAAGGCCTGCTGGTCGATTGGTGGACCACGGTGACGATCTCGGGTTCGGCCGCCGATCTCAGGCGCTATCCTGCCAGCGCAGCGGCGTTCCTGAAGGACGGGCTGCCACCGAGCGCGCCATGGGGTATCAAGGCCGAGACGCGGCTGCCGCAGGACACGCTGAAGGCAACGCTGTCGCATCTCGCCGAGGCCGGACCGCGCGATTTCTACCAGGGTGATCTCGCCAGGAGCATCGCCTCCGACATCAAGGCTGACGGCGGTTCGCTGTCGGTCGAGGACCTCGCCGCCTTCCGCGCGCATTTGCGCGAGCCGCTGGCGATCCCGTATCGCGGCGGCAAGGTGTATGCGACGCCAGAGCTCACGGCCGGGCCGACGATGGCGCATGCGCTGCGCCTGTTGCAGCAGAGCTTGACGCCCGCAGGCGCGCCGGATGCGGCCGCCTATGTCGAATATGCGCTCGCCTTGCAGGCAGCCTTCCGCGAGCGTCTCAAGGACATGGGCGATGCCGACGGCAAGCGCTCGCTCGGCGCCGAATATCTGGCGCCCGCCTGCACCACGCATTTCTCCGTGGTCGACCGCCACGGCAACATCGCTGCGGTGACGCAAACGCTGCTCTCGTCGTTCGGCTCGAGATACGTCACGCCGCACACCGGCATCCCCATGAACAACGGCATCATGTGGTTCGACCCGACGCCGGGCACCACCAACTCGCTCGCCCCCGGCAAGCGCTGCCTCTGCAACTACACGCCCGTCATCGCCGAGACGAAGGATGGCAGGCGCCTCGCCGTCGGTGCCTCCGGCGGCCGCCGCATCCTGCCGTCGGTGATGCAGCTCGTGTCCTTTGCGATGGATTTCGGCATGGACCTCGATGCCGCCATCCACCAGCCGCGCATCGACGCCAGCGAGGGCGCGATCGTGATCGGCGATGCGCGCCTGCCAGAGGAAACGCGCAAGGCGCTGAGCGCGCGCTTCGACTATGAAGAGAGCCGGGTGCAGGCCTTGCCACAAAAATTCGCCTGCCCGAGCGTGGTGATGCGCGAGGGCGACACGAATTCCGGCGCGGTCGAGATCTTCCAGCCCTGGGCCGAAGCGGTGGCGGAAAGCTGAGCGTTCGCCAGACAGGCGATTGACGACGCAGAGATCAATGCGCGACGGCGCCAGCGCGCGTTGAGCCGGTGCGCGATGGCGTATCTCCGCGAGCGTCACGACTCCTCCACATTTGCAGGAAACCTAGCTGCGCGCGGTTCGTTCGCCGAACGGACAAATGCGCTCGCCCACTGGAGGACACGATGAAGAAACTTGCGCTCGCCGCCTCGCTGATCGTGGCGGCCGGCCTTACGTTTGCCGGCCCCGCGGCCGCGAAGGGTGGACATGGTCATGGACATGGTCGCGGCCATGGCCACGCAATGGGCCATCATTACCATGGCACGCCGCCGGGATGGCACCACGGGCGCAAGGTTGGCTGGCGCGGCATGGGGTGCCCGCCCGGCCTGTGGAAACAGGGCCGCTGCTGACGCCACTCTGCAAGTCCTGCAAGGCGTCGCCCGAAACCGGGCGGCGCCTTTCTTCAAATGCCGAGCCGGTCGCGCACGCGGCCCGCAATCACGGCGGTCGTCACGCCGACCGGCCAGAACGCGTGCATCGGGATCGGCTTGATGCCTGTGATCGGCATGTCGATCTCCGCCTTCGGCCCGCCGATCAACCGGCGCGCGAGCTGCGCGCCCATTGCGGTCGAAAGCGCGACGCCACGACCATTGCAGCCGAGCGAGATCAGCACGCCTTCCGTGGGCTCGTGCACGTGCGGATAGTGATCCCCGGTGATCGCGAGCCGGCTGTTCCAGCCATGGGTCCAGGACGCGCCCTTGAGCTGCGGCCAGAGCCGCTCGGCGTATCGCATAAGATAGGCGACGTCATACGGCGACTTGATCCAGCGCATCGGGCCGCGGCCGCCCATCAAGAGACGGTTCTGCTGATCGATGCGGTAATAGACCGTGATGTGGCCGCTCTCGTAGAGGACGGGACGCGTCGGCATGATCGAACGGGCGACCTCGTCGGAGAGCGGCGCGGTGGCGGCGATCGAGGAGAACACCGGCACGATGGTGCGGCGGAGCGCCGGCCAGAGGTCATCGGTGAAGCCGTTGGTGGCGAGCAGCACCTTTTCCGCGTGCACCACCGCGCGCGGCGTCTCGATGCGCCAGCGCGAGCCGTCGCGGCGCAGCGACAATGCCGGTGTCTCGCCAAAGACCTTTGCGCCGGCGGAGATTGCTGCGCGCGCGAGGCCGCGCGCGTAGCTGAGGGGATGCAGATCGCCGCCGCGGCCATCCAGCATGGCGCCGATGTAGCGGTCGGTGCCGGTCATCTCGCGGAGCTGCTCGCGGTTCAGATATGCCACCGGCATGCCTCGGCGGATGCATTGCTGCGCGGTCCTCTCGATCGCCGCAGCGCTCGCCTCGTGATAGGCCGCGCGCAGCGTACCGTTCTGCCGCGCCTCGCAAGGAATTTGATAACGGCGGATCAGCTCATGGGTGAAATTCGTGGTGCCATAGGCGAACTCGATCATGCGGCGGCCGAGCTCGGCGCCGAAATCCGCTTCGATCTGATCGGGGTCGTGCTTCAAGCCGGGATTGGTGTGACCGCCATTGTTGCCGGACGCGCCCCAGCCCGGCTCCTGCGCCTCGAGCACCAGCGCCTCGACGCCCTGCTCGGCGAGATGCAACGCGGTGGAGAGGCCGGTGTAGCCGCCGCCGATGATTGCGACCGAGACGCTCTTGTCAACGTCGAGCGGCGGCGTGGCCACGGGTGCGACGGCGGTGTCGGCGTAGAGCGAGGGCGGCAAAGGCAGGCGCGTCATTGGTGAAGACCGGTCAGAGCGGATGCAGCACGCGGCGCAGGAAATCCTGCGTGCGCGGATGCTGCGGCTGGTTGAGCAGCGCCTTGGCCGGCCCCTGCTCGACGATGACGCCGCCGTCGATGAACAGCACGCGGTCGGCGACGTCGCGGGCAAAGCCCATCTCGTGGGTGACGACAACCATGGTCATGCCGTCGTCGGCGAGCTTGCGCATGACGCCGAGGACGTCGCCGACGAGCTCGGGATCGAGCGCCGAGGTCGGCTCGTCGAACAGGATCGCCTTGGGCTGCATCGCGAGCGCCCGCGCGATCGCAACGCGCTGCTGCTGGCCGCCGGAGAGCTGCGGCGGATGCGCGTCGGCCTTTTCCGCAAGCCCGACCTGGGCGAGCAGCGTGCGGCCGCGCTCGAGCGCCTGAGCGCGCGACTCTTTCTTCACGTAGAGCGGTCCCTCGACCACGTTCTCCAGCGCCGTGCGGTGCGGGAACAGATTGAAGCGCTGGAACACCATCGAGACCTGGGTGCGAATGTCCACGATCGACGGCGCGTCGCGGTCGACCTTCAGCCCTTCGACGCTGATCTCGCCGCGGTCGTAGCTCTCCAGCCCGTTGATGCAGCGCAGGATGGTCGATTTGCCGGAACCCGAGGGGCCGATGATGCAGACCACCTCGCCCTTCTGGACGGAGGCCGTGATGCCCTTGAGCACCTCGACCTTGCCGAAGCTCTTGTGGACGTCGCTCAGCTCGATCATCGCTTGCCGGCCCGCTTCTCGAAGTGACGGACCAGCAGGATCAGCGGGATGCTCATGGTGAGATACATCAGCGCAACAAGCGTGAACACGCTGGTATTCTTGAAGGTCGACGAGGCGATCAGCTTGCCTTGCAGCGCGAGCTCGGCGACCGTGATGGTCGAGGCCTGTGAAGAGTCCTTGAGCATCATGATCATGACGTTGCCGTAAGGCGGCAGCACGATGCGCACGGCCTGCGGCAGCACCACGCGCCGCATGGTGAGCCACCAGCCCATGCCGATCGACTGCGCCGCCTCGATCTGGCCCTTGTCGATCGCCTCGATGCCGGCGCGGAAGTTTTCCGCCTGGTAGGCCGAATAGGCGATGCCGAGCCCGAGAATCGCGGCCTGCAAGGCCGACAGCGTGACGCCGAGATCGGGCATCACGAAGTAGAGGTAGAACAGCAGCACGATGATCGGGATGCCGCGGATCACGTTGATCAGGCTGGCGCTGAGCATCGACAGCGCCTTGATGCCGGAGACGCGCATCATCGCCCAGACGAGGCCCAGCACCGTCGAGAGCAGCAGCGAGCCGATCGTGACGACGATCGTCAGCGCGACGCCGTTCATCAGAATCGGGAAGAACTCGACGGCGTCGTGCCAGAAGCCTTTCATCGGGCAGCCTTCGGTGAGCCGTTATCAGCCCTGGGCCTTCAGGCCCCATTTATCCAGGATCTTGTCGATGGTGCCGTTGGCCTTGAGCTTCGCGAGCGAGGCGTTGATCTTGCCGAGCAGCGCAGTTTCGCCCTTGCGCACACCGATGCCGACGGAGCCGACCGTGACCGGCTTGTAGCCGTCGACGAGGCGCACCTCGGGGAAGCCGCCCTGCTTCAGGTTGTAGGCGAGGATCGGATAATCGGCGTACCCGGCCTTGAGGCGCCCGGTGTTCACGTCGCGCAGGATGTCGGGAATGGTGTCGTAGGCCTTCACCTCGGCGAACAGGCCGGATTTTTTCAGCGCGTCGACAAAGGCGGTGCCGACCTGGGCGCCGACCGTCGCGCCTTTCAGATCGTCCTGCGTGGCATAGGCCTTGGTGTCGGACTTCGGCACCACGAGGCCCTCGCCGTAGCTGTAGATCGGGTCGGAGAAGTCGACGACCTCCTTGCGCGGCGGCGTGATGAACATCGCAGCCGCAATGATGTCGATCTTGCTCGAGGTCAGCGACGGGATCAGGGCCGAGAACTGCATCGGCTCGATCTGCACGTTGAAGCCGGCATCCTTGCCGACCTCGGTGATGAGATCGACCATGATGCCCTGGATGGTGTTGGTCTTGGTGTCGAGGAAGGTGAAGGGAATGCCCGTCGGCGTCGAGCCGACCTTCAGCACCTGTTGCGCCGAAGCCGGCACGGCTGTGGCAATGGCGAGCGCCGCGATTGCGGCCTGAACAAAACGCTTCATCGCATCCCCCTTTTGGGCCGGGCCGGCAGCGGCGCTCGCGCATATTGCGATCAGACGTTGCGGGCCGGGCCGTTTCGGCCTATTTTCACCAATATGAAAATTTGGTCACACTTTCGCGGACGATGCAAGCGGTTTTCATGCACATGAAGGAAGCGGTTTGACGTGAGCGGTGGCAAAAGAATGCGCAAACCGGCCGCCGCAAAGCCGGCCAAGAAAAAGCCGGCCAAGGTGAAAGCCAAAGCGACCGAGCCGGCGATGGACGTCGCGGTCGGCCGCCGCATTCGGGATCTCAGGCGGGTCAGGCAGTTCTCTCTGGAGACGGTCGCCGCGCGCACGGAGCTGTCGATCGGCTTCCTCAGCCAGATCGAGCGCGGGCTGTCCTCCCCCTCGCTGCGGGTGCTGGCGACGCTCGCCGACGTGCTCGGCGTCGGCATCGCCGCGCTGTTCGGCGCAAGCCCGGGCGCCGACGGCGCCTCCGACCAGGTGGTCACGCGCGGCCTGCAGCGCCCGGAGCTGAAGCTCTGGCGCACCGGCGTGTCAAAGCAGTTGCTGAGCCCGGCCAGCGCCGACAACAAGCTCAACCTGTTCCTGGTGCATCTGGAGCCCGGCGGCTCCACCGGGGACGAACTCTACACCCATGACGGCGAGGAAGCCGGCCTCGTTCTCGAAGGCGAGATGATGCTGACGGTCGACAGCGAGACCTGGTCGCTGAAGACGGGTGACAGTTTTCGCTTCGCGAGCCGCAGGCCGCACCGGTTTTCAAATCCGGCGAACGATGCGAAGTCGGTGGTGCTGTGGGTGAATTGCGTGACGGGGGCGGGGTAGTTTGCCGGCGCTGTACCGCTGGCATAATGTGAGAGCGTTCTGCACAGCGAGGGTAGACCACCGATGGATGACCTCATCATCGCTGCGATCCGACAGCGGCTGAAGACGAAAGTCACCGATCTAGGCCGACCTCCGCGCGTAGGACTAATCCCCGGAAATCCTGTCGATATGGCGTCCGACGAAGAGCATTTTCTTTTCCTGCTGCCATCCCTCCTGAAACGCATCTATGCAGAGATTGGGAATGGAGGTTTTGGCCCCGGATATGGACTCATCGGGTTAACTAACGGCGTTCCCGACGATTCCGGCAAAACCGCACTTGCGATCTACGAAATATTTCGGAGCGCGCCAGAGCTGGGATGGCCCGATGGCCTACTACCGATCTGCCATTGGGGATGCGCCATCTACTCTTGCGTCGATTGTCTCGACCCGGACTTCCCGATGCGAATTTTCGATCCCAACGTTCACGATGGAGATGGTTGGACCGACGCGTTCTTCGCGGAATCACCCCGCTTCGAAGATTGGATCAGATCGTGGGCATCCGGCGTCAATCTGTGGGACGCCATGTACGGCGATTCCGGCCACATCACTCGGATTCTCTCCGCCCGTCGCGAGCGGCCGTGAACAGACGGATTTCTGAGCGCGCCCCGTCATCCGAAGGCGCGAGCCACCGGCGCAGCGCGCCGCATGGCGGCCTCGAAGGATGTACGGCCTCGATGCAGCCGGGCCGTTGCCCTTCGAGGCGCGCTGCACGGCGCGTTGCGCCGCGCGGCTCGCACCTCAGGGTGACGGTGATGGAGTTGGAGCGCCACGCTTCCGCGCCGTCATTGCGAGCGCAGCGAAGCAACCCAGAGTCTTGCCGCGGATGCAGTCTGGATTGCTTCGTCGCAAGGGCTCCTCGCAATGACGAGGAGATAGAATCTCACCCGAACCGGTGATTGTACCTGTCCACCGTCAGCGCACTGACGTCGATCTCAGGCTTCCTGCCCGACAGCATGTCGGCGAGCACGCGTCCCGAGCCGCAGGACATGGTCCAGCCCAGCGTGCCGTGGCCGGTGTTGAGGTGGAGATTGGCGTATGGCGTCGGGCCGATCACGGGCGGGCCGTCCGGCGTCATCGGGCGCAGGCCGCTCCAGAACGTCGCCTTGGCGAGATCGCCGCCGCGCGGGAACAGGTCGGTCAGCGAATGATCGAGCGTGGCGCGGCGCGCGTCATAAAGCTTGTCCGAGAAGCCCGAGATTTCGGCGGTGCCGCCGACGCGGATGCGATCGCCGAGGCGCGTGATCGCGACCTTGTAGCTCTCGTCCATCACGGTCGATTCCGGCGCGCCAGAGGCGTCCTTGATCGGCACGGTGATCGAATAGCCCTTCACGGGATAGACCGGCAGCGAGATGCCGAGCGGCGCGACGAGCCGCGACGACCAGCTGCCGAGCGCGAGCACGTAAGCGTCCGCCTGCAACAGGCCGGCGCTGGTCGCGACACCGCTGACGCGCGCGCCCTCGGTGACGATGCGGTCGATCGAGGTGTTGAACATGAAGCGCACGCCGAGCGCCTCGGCGTGCTTGGCGAGCGCCTGCGTGAACATGTGGCAGTCGCCGGTCTCGTCCTGCGGCAGGCGAAGGCCGCCGACGAACTTCTCCTTCACGCCGCCGAGCGCCGGCTCGACCGCAATGCAGCCCTCGCGGCTCAGCACCTCGAAGGGCACGCCGTATTGCTTGAGCACCGCGATGTCTTCGCCGGTGCCGTCGAGCTGCGCCTGGTAGCGGAACAGCTGTAGCGTGCCCTGCGCGCGGTCGTCATACTGGATACCGATGTCGCGGCGCAGGTCGCGCAGGCAATCGCGGCTGTATTCCGCGATCGGAATCATTCGGCTCTTGTTGACCGCGTAGCGTTCGCTGGTGCAGTTGCGCAGCATCTTGAGCAGCCAGACCCACATCACGGGATCGAGCTTCGGCCGGATCACCAGCGGGCCGTGCTTCATCAAAAGCCACTTGACCGCCTTCACCGGCACGCCGGGGCCGGCCCAGGGCGAGGAATAGCCCGGCGACACTTCGCCGGCATTGGCGAAAGAGGTCTCCAGTGCCGGCTCCGGCTGGCGGTCGACGACCGTCACGTCATGGCCGGCACGAGCGAGGTAGTAGGCAGAGGTGACACCGATGACACCGCTGCCGAGGATCAGAACTTTCACGCTTCGTCAAACTCCCGCGGCATCACGCTCGCCGCTGCAAGGAAACAACTCGCAACGGCGAGAGCAATTATCAGGCCACCTTCTTGATGGCGTCGCCGAGGATCGAGACCATCTGGTCGATATGGCTCTTCTCGACGATGAGCGGGGGCGACATCGCAACGGAGTCGCCGCCGGTGCGAAGGTAGAGGCCGCTGTTGAAGCATTCGACCAGCATGTCGTAGCCGCGTGCACCGACCGCGCCGTCACGCGGTGCAAGCTCGACCGCGCCCATCAGGCCGCAGTTGCGGATGTCGACGACGTTCGGCAGACCCTTCAGCGAATGCAGCGCATCGCGCCAGTATTCGGCGAGCGAGGCACCGCGCGTGAGCAGGCCCTCGTCCTTGTAGATGTCGAGAGTCGCGATGCCCGCGGCACACGCGACCGGATGCGCCGAATAGGTGTAGCCGTGGAACAGCTCGATCTGGTTCTCCGGGCCGTTCATCATGCCGTCGTAGATCTTGCGGCTGGCGAACACCGCGCCGCAGGGCACGGTCCCGTTGGTGATACCCTTGGCGGTCGTCATCAGGTCCGGCGTGACGCCGAAGAAGTTGGCGGCGAACGGCGTGCCGAGGCGGCCGAAGCCGGTGATGACCTCGTCGAAGATCAGCAGGATGCCGTGCTTGTCGCAGATCGCGCGCAGGCGCTGGAGATAGTTCTTCGGCGGCGGCAGCACCGCGGTCGAGCCCGGCACCGGCTCCACGATGACGGCGGCGATCGTCTCCGCGCCATGCAGGGCGACCAGACGCTCGAGATCGTCGGCGAGCTCGGCGCCATGCTCGGGCAGGTCCTTGGCGAAGGCGTTGCGGGTGAGATCATGGGTGTGGCGGATGTGATCGACGCCCGGCAAGAGGGTGGTGAAGGCGCGGCGGTTGGCAACCATGCCGCCGACCGAGGTGCCGCCGAAGCCGACGCCGTGATAGCCGCGCTCGCGGCCGATCAGGCGGGTGCGGCTCGCCTGGCCGTTGGCGCGGTGATAGGCAAGCGCGATCTTCAGCGCGGTGTCGACCGACTCGGAGCCGGAGTTGGTGAAGAAGACGCGGTCGAGGCCCTTCGGCGCGACCTCGGCGAGCCGCTCGGCGAAGTCGAACGCCAGCGGATGGCCCATCTGGAACGACGGCGCGAAGTCCAGCGTCATCAGCTGCCGCTCGACGGCGGCGGCGATCTGCTTGCGGCCGTGGCCGGCATTGACGCACCAGAGGCCGGCGGAGCCGTCGATCACCTGGCGGCCATCGACGCTGGTGTAGTACATGCCCTCGGCCGAGGAGAACAGACGCGGCGACTTCTTGAACTGCCGGTTGGCCGTGAACGGCATCCAGTACGAATCGGTCTTGATGGTGTTCGGAATCTGATGAAGGGTCACGGCCGCGCTCCTGTGCTGACCCAATAGGTGAGACACGGTTTCGGAACCGCAACAAGTCCTTTTCTGGTGACCTGCAAGCCATTGATTCGACTTGGCCCTCCGGTCCATATTTGCGCGATCCGCAACACCTGCAACAGGGGCCAGGGGCATGAGCGTCGACATCGGTGGACGGCTGCGATTCATCCGGGCGCGCCACAAGCTGTCGCAGCGCGAGCTCGCCAAGCGCGCCGGCGTCACCAATTCGACGATCTCGCTGATCGAATCCAACCAGATGAACCCGTCGGTCGGTGCGCTCAAGCGCATCCTCGACGGCATCCCGATGGGGCTCGCCGAGTTCTTCGCGCTGGAGCCGGAATCGAGGCGCAAGATCTTCTACCGCGCCGAGGAACTCACTGAAGTCGGCAAGAAGCCGATCTCGTATCGGCAGGTCGGCGACAATCTGTTCGGCCGCAGCCTGCAGATCCTGAAGGAGCGCTACGAACCCGGCAGCGACACCGGCCGCGTGCATCTCGTCCATGACGGCGAGGAAGGCGGCATCGTGATCTCGGGCAAGCTCGAGGTCACCGTCGAGGACGAGCGCCGCATCCTCAATCCCGGCGATGCCTATTATTTCGAGAGCCGCCGGCCGCATCGCTTCCGCTGCGTCGGCGGCAAGCCCTGCGAAGTGATCTCGGCCTGCACGCCGCCGACGTTTTGAAGGCGCGATAGGGTATCCGGACTCTTACGGAGTCACCGGTTTCTTACGGAGCTTGAGCCATCTCAATTTCCCCGGGCCGCACCGCTATATATTTGCGAACCGTAGCCGAACAGCCTGGCGCAAAAGCTGCTGAGGTTATCGCCCGGTGTCCCAGGCACGCCGGGGGCCGCGTCGTAACAGGGCTCGCATATGAAGATCACGCTCGCCAATGCAGAAGCTGCGCTCGACGAAGTCCAGCGCGACGCCGACAAGCTCCATTCGCGCGAGCTGCGCAAGGTCATCGCCGAATACATCGCGATGCAGCGAGAGGCGCTGAAGGCGCTCCGGAAAAAGCTGCATTGACGAGGCGCGGCGGAGCGAGAAGATCTCGCCCCGCCCTTTTGCCTCAAAGCTGCGTCAGCAACTCCTCGATCTGGATCGGAAAGCGGCGGACGCGCACGCCGGTCGCGTGCCAGACCGCGTTGGCGACCGCACCGGCGCTGCCGGTGATGCCGATCTCGCCGACGCCCTTGATGCCGAGCGCGTTCACATGCGGATCGTGCTCCTCGACCGTGATGACGTCGAGTGGCGGCACGTCGGCGTTCACCGGGATGTGGTACTCGCCGAGATTGGCATTCATGATCCGTCCGCTGCGCCGGTCGGTGATGGCCTCCTCGTGCAGCGCGAACGACATGCCCCAGATCATGCCGCCGAACAGCTGGCTCTGCACCATGCGCGGATTGACGATACGCCCGGCCGCGAAGGCGCCGACCATGCGGGTGACGCGGACCTGGCCGAGATCGGGATCGACCTTCACTTCCGCGAACACCGCGCCGTGGGCGTGCATCGCATATTCCTCCATAGCGGCAGGGTTCGGCGCGCCGGTGCCGCGCGCCTCGACCTCGGCGACGCCGGCGCGCGCGAGGATCTCGGAATAGCTCTCGCCGCGGCTCTCGTCGTCACGACGGATCAGCCTGCCATCGCGCGCGATCACGCCGGCATTGCCGGCGCCGAACAGCGGTGAGCGTTCGTCATTGGTGGCGAGATCGGCGAGCCTGGCAATCACGGCCGCTCCGGCACTGTGGATCGCGGCACCGGCGGTGGCCGTGTGCGCCGAGCCGCCGGCGATGCCGGCATCCGGCAGGTCGGATGTCCCCGCCTTGAACTCGACGCGGTCGACATCGAGGCCGAGACCGTCGGCCGCGATCTGGGCGAGCGCCGTCCAGGCGCCCTGCCCCATGTCATGCGCGCCGATCTCCATGACGCCGGAACCGTCGCGGCGGATCGCCGCCCGGGCTTCGGCCTGGAACATCAGCGCCGGGAAGGTCGCCGTGCCCATGCCCCAGCCGACCAGCAGGCCGGCATCGTCGCGCATCTGCCGCGGCCGGAGCGAACGCTTCGCCCAGCCGAAGCGCGCTGCGCCCTGTTCGTAACAGGCCCGCAGTGCCTTGGAGGAGAACGGTCTGCCCGTCATCGGCTCGACCTCGGCGTAGTTCTTGAGGCGGAAGGCCAGCGGATCCATGCCGCAGGCCCAGGCCATCTCGTCGATCGCGCTCTCCAGTGTGATCGAGCCGGTCGCCTCTCCCGGCGCGCGCATGAACAGCGGCGTGCCGGTGTTGACGCGCACGGCGTCATGCGAGGTGCGGATCGCGGGCGCCGCGTAGAGCGTGTGCGAGGCATCAGCGGCGGGCTCGTAGAAATCGTCGAACGTGCTCGACACCGTCCGCGCATGGTGATCGAGCGCGGTCAGACGTCCCTCGGCGTCTGCGCCGATGCGCAGGCGCTGTCGCGTCGGCGCGCGATGGCCGACCGGGCCGTACATCTGCTCACGACGCAACACCAGCTTGATCGGCCTGCCGACCAGCTTGGCGGCCATGATACCGAGGACGGGCGGACCGCCCATCAGCCCCTTGGAGCCGAAGCCGCCGCCGAGGAAGGGACTGCGAATGTGGATCTTGTCGTGCGCGATGCCGAACAGTTCGGCAATGCGCGCCAGCGACAGCATCAGACCCTGGGTCGGCATGTCCACGGACAGCCTGTCGCCGTCCCATTGAACCACGATCGCATGCGGCTCCATCGCGTTGTGATATTGCGGCGGCGTCTCGTAAGTCGCGTCGATCCGCTTCTCGGCCGAGGCAAGGCCCGCCTCGACATCGCCGTGGTGACTTTCGGCGGGGTTGCCGACACCAACGACCGGCGGCACGAAGCTCTCGCCGGCATCGAGGCCGACCAGCGGAGGCAGGGTCTCGTAACGGGGCGCCAGCAGCGCCGCGCCTTCCGTCGCCGCCTCCAGCGTTTCCGCGATCACGACCGCGATGGGCTGGTTGGCGTAGCGGACCTCCTTGCTGTGCAAGGCGTCCATACGGAACACGAACGGATTGGTCTTGATCTCCGGATCGATCGCGAGCTGCGGCTTGTGGTCCGGCGTCATGACGTCGACGACGCCAGGATGGCGCTTGGCGGCGGCGACATCGAGCGAAGTCACGCGGCCGCGCGCGATGCTGGACACGGCGATCACCGCGAACAGCATCCCGGGCGGATGATTGTCGGCGGCATAGGTCGCTCGCCCCGTGACCTTGAGGACGCCGTCACGGCGGGTCAGCGGCTGGCCGATGTTCGAGCCGTGCCTGAGATGGGCGGGCGCGCTGGTCAGGTTGAGCTCAGGCATGGATGGCTCCGGAGGTCGCGGCAAAGGGAGAAGCCGGCAGCGCGGGGATACGCGCAGGCGTGCCGGCGGCGGCGAGTAGCAGCGCGCGCACGACGATGCGGCGCGCGAGCTCGATCTTGAAGGCATTGTCGCCGGACGGTTTTGCGCCCTCGAGCGCCCGCCAGGCCGCCTCCTGGAACGCGTCGGCCGTGGGCGCAACGTTCCTGAGCACGTCCTCCGCTGCGCGAGCGCGCCAGGGCTTTGCGGCGACACCACCGAGTGCAAGCCGCGCCTCCGCGATCTTGCCGTTCTCGATCCGCAGAGCGGCGGCCGCCGAGACGATGGCGAAGGCATAAGACGTTCTCTCGCGCACCTTCAGATAGCGCGCATGCGACGCAAACGCGCGCGCCGCCGGCGGCAGGCGCACCGCGACGATGAGGTCGCCGGGCTCGAGCGCGGACTCGCGTTCGGGCGCATCGCCCGGCAGGCGGTGCAGTTCATCCAGCGCGATCTCGCGCCGGCCGCCCCTGCCCTCGATCTCGACGACGGCGTCGAGCGCGATCAGCGGCACGCCGAAGTCGGACGGATGCGTGGCGATGCAGTTCTCGCTCCAGCCGAGTACGGCATGGCTGCGGTTCTCGCCGTCGCGAGCGTCGCAGCCGCTGCCGGCCTCGCGCTTGTTGCAGCGGCTGGCGGTGTCGTAGAAATACGCGCAGCGTGTCCGCTGCAGCAGATTGCCGCCGACGGTTGCGGCGTTGCGCAACTGAGCCGACGCGCCGGAGAGCAGGGCCTCGGCGACGGCGGGATAGGACCTTGCGAAGTCCGCATCGTGCGCGAGATCGGCGTTGCTGACGAGTGCGCCGATACGCACACTGCCGTCGGGGAGACGCTCGATCTGATCGAGGCCATCGAGATGCGTGACGTCGACCAGGCGGTCCGGACGGCTGACGCCGCCCTTCATCAGATCGAGCAGGTTGGTTCCGGCGGCAAGAAAAACGGCGCCCGGCAGAGCGGCGGCGGCAACGGCCTCTGCGACCGTGGCGGGCCTGACATAATCGAACGGCTTCATGCGGAGCGCCTCTGATTGGATTCTTCCATATGTCCTTGCGCCTCCAGCACCGCATCGACGATGCCGGCATAGGCGCCACAGCGGCAGAGATTTCCGCTCATGCATTCGCGGATGCGTTCGGGATCGTTGCCGGCCTGCGCCTCGCTGATCATGCCGATGGCGCTCATGATCTGGCCGGGCGTGCAGAAGCCGCATTGAAAACCGTCATGGGCGATGAAGGCGGCTTGCACGGGATGAAGCTGGTCGCCGCGCGCGACGCCTTCGATGGTGAGGATGTCGGCGCCGTCGTGGCTGATGGCGAGCGCGAGGCAGGAATTGATGCGCTTGCCGTCGACGAGGATGGTGCAGGCGCCGCACTGGCCGCGGTCGCATCCCTTCTTGGTTCCGGTCAGATCGAGGCGCTCACGCAGGAGATCGAGCAGCGTGACGCGCGGATCGTCGAGGACGAAATCGCGCCGCGCACCGTTCACGGTGAGGCTGATGGAGTGGTTCATACAAGGCTCCGATCAGATATGGACATGAGTCATCGCGCAGCGCGCCACCTCCGTGGCCGCCGTCGATACCGCGCCGCCCGAACACGATGCGGGCCGACGCTCGACCGAAGATACGGAGGCAGCCTCCGTTTAACAAGGGCGGTACGGAAAAATCTGGAATTCGTCAAAAGCGCGTGCGTCCCCAACGCGATGCAGCCCTGCACGGGTCCGGCAAGGGTTCAATCTAACCAATTCGTGATCTAGATTGCGCGGCATGGACGACCACACCGACCAGACCCGAAAACCCCGCGCCGACGCCGTGCGCAACCGCGAGCGCGTGCTCGAAGCGGCCAAGCTGGTGTTCAATGCGGGCGGTTCGGAGGCGAGCCTGGAAGCGGTGGCGAAGCGCGCCGGGGTCGGCATCGGCACGCTGTATCGGCATTTTCCGACGCGCGAGGCCTTGTTCGAGGCGGTGTACCGCCGCGAGGTCGAGCAGCTCAGCGAGCTTGCCGAGCAGTTGAAGAATGCCAAGGATCCGGTCGAGGCGCTGCGACGCTGGCTGCGCTCGGGGGTCGAGTTTGTTGCGACCAAAAAGGGAATGATGGCGGCGCTGGCGCTCGCGGTGCAGAGCGGGTCGGAGCTGCATGCCTTCTCCTTCGAGCGTCTGACCAAAGCGATCGGCTCGCTGCTGGAGCGAGCGGCCGCAGCTGGCGAGATGCGGGCCGACATCAGCCCGGAGGATCTGCTGCGCGCCTTCTTCGGCATGTGCTACGTGCACGACCAGCCCGGCTGGCAGGCGACGGCGCTGCGCCTGCTCGACGTGTTCGTCGACGGCTTGCGCGTGCCGCCGCCCGGCAAGGCCAAGGCGCGCGGAGCCAAGACGACGAAGCCGGCGGCGAAGCGGAAGCGGTAGGCGGTGGACCCATAAAGGAATGTCGGCCCACCGAAGGCCGAGCGGAAATCTGCTGATCGGCCAGAGCACTACTGCCTGTGACCCTGAGCGGACCCCCGTTTGCAGCTGCATCGAGCCGCATCACCTACGTAGCCACGAGAAGATGTCCGCTCCAATGAGTAAGTTGAGACTGGCCAGGGCGACGATGAAAGCAAGCATTACTACGATTGTTGCAAGAACCACCTTGGCTCCAAGGCCGAGCCTTCCTTCTTTTTTTAAGCCGTAGTTCGCCGCGAGCCGTGTGACCATCAATGCCCAGAGCGCGACCAACGCGAGATTCGCCAATCCGTCTAACAGTGGAGGAATGCCAATCTGCGAACTAGCAAAACCATATGTGAAAAGTAACGCGGCCAAAAAGATATGAGCGACCAATGCTATCAGATAAGCCTGCCCAAAAAGGAGCCGTCGCTCGAAATATTTGATCATGCCTCCGTAGATCAAAGGGAAGAATAATGTGCCTGCAACGAAGCGCGGAATGGCAGGACTATCAGGGTATGGCAGCATTGCGAGTATGAATCGCTCGATTGAAAATGCACCCATAGTATGTTGCCGAAATAAGTAAATACTAAAGTTGTTCGGTGAAGAGTGGCGGTGCTCGAAGGAGATGGGCGGTCGACGAGTCCGCTCTTGATCCCAAGCGGACATCGTTGCGTCGCGAGAGCAGCACTGCGCGGCGACGGCAGTGCCAGCAATGGCAGTCAATGCCATTCAAGCTGTGCCGCGCGCGGCTGCCATTTGTCGCGCCGCTTTCTCTTGTGCAAGAGCTGCTTCCAGCCGCGAGACACTTTCCTGGAGGCGCTGGTTGTTTTCCAGGAGACGCTGACTGGTCAGGACGAGGATATAATAGCCGAATTGCTGATCATTCTGAAAATAGATTTCAAACAGCCTTTCATAAGTTATGGTCAGGACTTGGCCGTCTTCTATGCACTCGACCGTTGCGGTTCGTCGGTTATTGGGCGTGAGGAAGCCAAGTTCTCCCATGAGACGCCCTGGCGGAAGCTCGACGCCGATTTCTTTGACGAGAAATTTCCCGGTGACGGTGAGGAACATTTCCGTAGCGGCATCACCCTTTCTGAATAGTATGTCGCCTCGGCGATATCTACGTTCGGTCATAAATGGTTTGAGCCATTCCATCGACCTGTCACCGTGCGTCGCGTTACGTGCCTTCTTAACGAGCTTGAGCAGTTGACGGAGGCGAACGGCATTTACTGGCAACAGCAGCAGATAAAGCAGAAAGGTGGCGACGCTTCCGGAAAGCGCGCAAGAAATTACAAAGAATGCACAGCCGACCATATTCGCGACCCGCAGCGGCACCATTCTCTGCATCAGCAAGGTAGCGACAAAGAAGATGGCGCCAACCAAGGCGAACATGTTGGCGAGCGTGATATTGGCCAACACAATTTCAAACAGCCGATTAAACAATGCGTCGTAGGTGATGTTGTTTGGATCAAGCCCCATTTGAACGAGAGTCTTTGCGATCCTGAGATTGTCCGCCGCTGTATCAAGAATGCGGTCTAGAATTGTCGAAAGATCTGCATTGGAATTCATCGGATCACCCCTATGCAAACAGTCGGTGATGTCGGAACTCGCGGATACCTGACCGAAGTCGGACAAGCACAAGCGGTATTGATCCACATTGAATATTACCTGGCGCGGTTCTTTTCGGTGATCACAGGCGCGTGGCCAGTAGCGTGTCAACGCTCAGACTGGCTCCGACTGGCTTCGACCCGCGATGCATAAGGCCGCTCCTGGCCCATCGGCGCCCCTCAACCATCTCTGCTGCTTGTGTCGCCGTTGAGGGATGAGCGGGCATCTGGGGCACCAAGCCAAGCGCGTGATGAGTCCACGCCCTGGCGCCGCAGATGTGCTAGCATCGCCTCCGCCGGGATCTCAACGCGGAGCCTGTCATGCGCATCGCAGCCTTGCTGGTCACTCTCATTGTTGCCTGTCATCATTCAGCGTTTGGCGGCGATGTCGCGGCCGCCCAGAGCGTCATCCGCGCCCAGGAGCAGGCCTTCGTTCGCGACGATGCGGCGGCGGCCTATTCCCATGCGGCACCGGCGATCAAGGAGATATTTCCCGCGCCTGACATCTTCATGTCCATGGTTCAGAACGGTTACGCGCCGGTGTATCGTCACAGGAGTTTCGAATTCGGCGAGAGCAAGACCGATGGCGGCTGGATCGCCCAGCGCGTCCACATCGTCGATGCCAATGGCGAGGCTTGGGAGGCGCTCTACACGCTCGAGCAGCAGGCGGACGGCAGCTACAAGATCACCGGCTGCTCGCTACTGAAGGCGGGACAGTCCGTCTAGGTGGCAAACCCCGGCCCGGCCTTGACCGGGCCCATTCGCGCGCGGATCAAGAGCAGCACGACGATGCCGATGTTCAGCGCATTCCACGCCACGCCGTTCGCGAACGCCGCGGCGTAGGATCCGGTGGCGTCGAAGATGACCCCCGACACCCAGCCGCCGAAGGACATGCCGAACACGGAGGCAAAGATCACGATGCCGACGCGCGTCGCCGCCTCGCTCGCCGGCATCGCCTCACGCACGATGATGGCGTAGCTCGGCACGATGCCGCCCTGGAACAGGCCGAACATCGCGGAGATCAGATAGAGCGAGGTCAGGCTGTCGAAGAACAGATAGAACACCAGCGCAAAACCCTGCGCCAGCGATCCGACCAGCAGCGTGCGGATGCCGCCGATCTTGTCGGCGAGATAGCCGGAGCCGATCCGGCTGACGATGCCGCATGCCATCATCAAGGACAGCATCTCGGCGCCGCGCGCCACGCCATAGCCGAGATCGCCGCAATAGGCGACGATATGCACCTGCGGCATCGCCATCGCCACGCAGCAGGCGATCGATGCGATCGAAAGCAGCACCGTCAGCGTGTTGGTCGAGAGCTTGAGATCGACCCGCGGCGGCGGCGCGTTGGCATGATCGCGAACCTTGTCGTTGCCCATCTGTGCGCGCAGGACGAGGACCAGGAGCGTCATCGTGCAGGCGCAGACCATGCCGATGCCGATATGGGTGTAGCGCCAGCCGATCTCCTGCGTGCCCCAGCTCACGATCGGCGGCCACATCGCGCCCGCGACATAATTGCCGCTGGCAACGATCGTCACCGCCAGCCCGCGATAGCGCTCGAACCAGTGCGAGGCCTCCGCCATCAACGGGGCGAAGGTCGCTGCGGTGCCGAGCCCGATGAGGAAGTAGGCCACCACGAACTGCCAGAGATGGCTCGACAGACCCGCGAGCACGTTGGCGACGCCGAGAAAGGCGATGCTGATCGCCATGGCCGGTACGATGCCGAACCGGTCGGTGATCTTGCCGGCGATCACCCCGCCAAGCCCGAAGCCGAACATCATGAGGGTGAAAGCCAGCGACACCGCGCCGCGCGTGGCACCGAATTCGGCCTGCACCACGGGAATCACGACCACGACCGCCCACATGCCGACGGCGCCGATCGAGCCGATCAGCAGCGCAATGATCAGCCGCATCCAGGCCTGACGGGAATCAGGGCTGAATGATTGAGGCGTCTGTCCTGGATGATTTGGCGCGTGCACGGGCCGGACCATGGCCCGCGGATCGCCACAGGGTCAAGCATTGTGCCGCGATATTGGGCATGCGCGGTGCACTGCGGTAAGAAGAAGCTTGGCGAACGCGCGTTTTGCCACTAGTTTGCATTCAGCGTGTGCACCTTGGCCGCGCGGAGAGCATGCCGGCGGATGTTGCTGCGATTGACGCGATCGATGCGGATCAGGGTGGGGCGGATCATCGCCCTCGCCTACCTGTTCTGCGTGCTCGCGCCCGCTGCGGCGCTTGCCTGGGGCGATGGCGCTGCACCGTGCCTCGACGACGTACTCCTTGCAGATCACGTGCCGGCGCATCACCAGATGCCGACGAGCCATCTGCATGGCGATGCCTCGCACGAACACGCGGGCACCCACGCTCACCCCCAGACGGCCGCGCAGGACGCGCCCGCTCCGCATCATCACGACGGCAAGGGAACAGTGGGACCGTGCTGCGCGATGATGTGCGTGAGCGCGCTGCCCGCCGACCTGCCCAGCGTCGCCAAGCCCCTGCTGCCCGTCTCCGCCTGCGCGCCCGAGCTCGTGGCTAGCCTGCACAGCACGGCGCCGCCCCTGCACTACCGCCCCCCCATCGCCTGATCTGACGCGACGATTTCGGGCCGAGCGCGCTTTTGCGCGCGCGAACCTGTGGTCTCCAGATCAGGGATGAATCATGTTGACGCCTTCCGGGGGAAAGTCCGCCGCCGCATCTGCGGTGGGTGGACGACAGTGCCGATTCAATTGGCTGCTGCTGGCCTTTGCTGCGCTGGCGCTGTCCGGCTGCACGCCGGCAACGACACGGGTCGCCAGCGCCGATCCCGCCGATCCGGCGGCGAAGGTGGCGCACATCGGCTATCGCTCGACCATTGCGCCCTATACCAGCCTGCGCCCTGCGACGCCGGCGCCATGGCGTGGCCGCAACGACGCGGTGACGCCGCAGCCGAAGCCAGACCGGTAGGAGCGCGCCATGACACGCCATCTTGCGCGGGGCCTGCTCGTCCTCATCGCGCTCAGCGTCTCCGGCTGCGCCGCGTTCTCGCCCGACAGCGGGATGACTGACGTCTCTGATCTGACAGGCCAGGCCATCAACAAGGACGTCGCCTTCGTGCGAACGGCGGAGGGCGCCAACGCGGTCGACGCGCGCGTTCGCCAGCTGTTGTCGCGGACGCTGAGCGCAGATGCCGCCGTGCAGATCGCGCTGCTCAACAACAAGGGACTGCAAGCCGCCTATAACGAGCTGGCGCTGGCCGAGACCGATCTCGTCGAGCAGAGCCTGCCGCCCAATCCCGTATTCGCGATCTCGCGAATATCAGGCAACGGCGCCAGCGAGATCGAGCGCCAGGTGGTCGGCGACATTCTCGCGCTGGCCACCCTGCCGTTCCGCTCCGAGATCGCCCGCGACCGATTCCGCGGAGCGCAGCTGCGCGCTGCCCTGGCGACGCTGCGGCTCGCGGCCGACGTCCGCCGCGCCTATGTCCGCACTGTCGCCGCCAACGAGATGGTGGTGCTGCTGACGGACGCGAAGGCCACGGCGGAATCCACCGCGCAGCTCGCGGTCAAGCTCGGCGAAACCGGCTCGCTCAACAAGCTCGACCAGGCCCGCGAGCAGGTGTTTTACGCCGAGACCACCGCCGACCTCGCAACGGCGCGCCAAGCGGCGGCGAGCGCGCGCGAAAGGCTGGCGCGCCTGATGGGGCTATGGGACGCCGGTCTCGACTTCCGCCTGCCTGATCGACTGCCGCCGCTGCCGCGTCGGCCGCAGGCCTTGCCCTCGATCGAGGCCGACGCGGTGGCGCACCGCATCGACCTGCAGATCGCACGGCTGGAGCTGGCCGCGCTGGCCAAGGCCCTGAACCTCACCGAGGCGACGCGCTTCGTGACGCTGCTCGATCTCGCCGGCATCTCCCGCCGCACCCAGGATCCGGAAGGGCCGCCGTTCCGCGAACGCGGCTTCGACGTGCAGTTCCAGATCCCGATCTTCGACGGCGGCGAGGTGCGCGTGCGGCAGGCCGCCGAGACCTACAATCTCGCCTTCAACCGCCTGACCGAGCGCGCCGTGAATGTGCGCTCCGAGGCGCGCGATGCCTATCGTGTCTACCGCTCCACCTACGACATCGCCGGCCATTACCAGCGCGAGATCATCCCCCTGCGGAAGATCATCACCGAGGAGATGCAGCTGCGCTTCTCCAGCATGCAGGTCGACATTTTCGCGCTGCTCACCGAGGCGCGACAGCGCCTGGCGTCGCTGCGCGGCGCGATCGACGCCAGGCAACGGTTCTTCCTCGCCCAGGCCGATTTGCAGACTGCCGTCAACGGCGGCGGCGTGCCGACGGCCGGCGGCGACAATCCAACCACCATCGCCGCGGCAGCGCCTGCCGCCGGCGGCCACTGAGATGGAGGCCAGCATGTTTTCCCGCCGAGGATTCTTAGGCAGCGCCGCGCTTGCCGGCGCATCGGCCATCAGCGGCCGCGTCCAGGCCGCTTCGATTCCGGAAGCCCCCATCATGGACAAGGTGGTGATGCAGCCGCCGCTGCATCCGAGCAGCGGCCCGGACTATCGCCCCGTGGTCACGCTCAACGGCTGGTCGCTGCCGTTCCGCATGAACGGCGACTGGAAGGAATTCCATCTCGTCGCCGAGCCCGTGGTGCGCGAATTCGCCGAGGGCATGAAGGTGAACCTGTGGGGCTACAACGGGCAATCGCCGGGCCCGACCATCGAAGCGGTCGAGGGCGACAAGCTCCGCATCTTCGTCACCAACAGGCTGCCCGAATACACCACCGTGCACTGGCACGGCATGATCATTCCGAGCGGGATGGACGGCGTCGGCGGGCTGACCCAGCCGCACATCCAGCCGGGCAAGACCTTCGTCTACGAATTCGAGATGAAGAAGAGCGGGACCTTCATGTACCACCCGCATTCCGACGAGATGGTGCAGATGGCGATGGGCATGATGGGCATGGTCGTCGTGCATCCGCGCGACCAGAGCTTCCGGCCCGTCGACCGCGACTTCGTCTTCGTGATGAGCACCTATCGCGTCGACCCCGGCACCTATCTGCCGCATGTCAACGAGATGACCGACTTCAACATGTGGACCTGGAATGCGCGGGTATTTCCCGGCATCGATCCGCTCCCGGTCAGGCTCGGCGACAAGGTGCGCGTGCGCATCGGCAATCTCAGCATGACCAACCATCCGATTCACCTGCACGGCCACAGCTTCGCGGTCACCTGCACCGACGGCGGCTGGATCCCGGAGAGCGCACAGATCCCGGAGACGACCACTGACGTGCCGGTCGGCGCTGTCAGGGTGTTCGACGTGCTCGCCGACAATCCGGGCGACTGGGCGTTCCACTGCCACAAGTCGCATCACACCATGAACGCGATGGGACACGACGTGCGCAACCTCATCGGCGTGTCGCGCAAGGATCTCGCCAAGGCCGTCGGCAAGCTTGCGCCCGACGGCATGGCCATGGGCTCGACCGGCATGGCGATGGGCAACATGGAGATGCCGACGCCCGACAACACGCTGCCGATGATGACCGGCACCGGCCAGTTCGGGCCGATCGAGATGGGCGGCATGTTCACGGTGATGAAGATCCGCGAGGACCTCGCGCGCGACGATTACCGCGATCCCGGGCCGTACAAATTCCCGCAAGGCACCGTCGCCTACGAGGTTGCGGCCCCGGCCGCAGAGCCGGCCCGGCCAAAACCAGGCGGCCCGCCGATGAAGAACATGAAGATGTGAGCGTTTCGATGAATGAACAACTGGAGACGACGATGAAGACCACGATCAGGCTCGGCCTCGCGCTGGCTGCACTTTCGACCGCGCCGGCCTTTGCCCACGACAAGCACGGGCACGGGAGTTTTTCCGCCGGCGAGCCCGGCGATCCCAAGAAGCCCGCCCGCACGATCGAGGTCCTGATGAACGAGATGGACTACACACCTGCCCGGATTGAGGTCAAACGCGGCGAGCAGATCCGCTTCGTGCTGCGCAACGTCGGCAAGGAGGACCACGAATTCCTGCTCGCCACCCCCAAGGAAAATCTCGCGCATGCGGTGGAGATGAAGAAGCATCCGCACATGGAGCACGACGATCCCAACGGGGTCCGGCTCGCGCCGAACGGGACGGCCGAGATCCTCTGGAAATTCAGCAAGGCCGGCACCTTCGAATTTTCCTGCCTGATTCCGGACCATCGCGACTACGGCATGGTCGGCCACGTCACCGTGAAGTAAGCAATGGAGACTCCCATGAACCGCATCATCCGTATCACTGCTGCGCTCGCGCTTGCTGTCGGCCTTGCGACCGGGACCCTCGCAGCCGACGGCGCCGCGATCAGCGGCGAGGTGAAGAAGATCGACGAAGGCACCGGCAAGATCACGCTCAAGCACGGACCGGCGAAGAGCCTCGGCATGGAGGAGCCCATGACCATGGTCTACCGCGTCAAGGACCCCGCCATGCTCAAGCAGGTGAAGGTCGGCGACAAGGTGACCTTCGAGGCCGAGGAGGCGGCGTCGGGGTACACGGTGACGAAGATGAACAAGGCGAAGTGAAGTAGGGCCTTTTCCCCCGACCGTCATTCCGGGGCGCGCCCCTTGGCGCGAGCCCGGAATCCATTTCTCCATAGCGTGTGCGGCCCGATGGATTCCGGGCTCGCGCTTCGCGCGTCCCGGAATGACCAGAGAGGGGCCCCCGAAACACCCCGCCCGCCCCCTTCCCACCCTCCGTTAACCCTTTGCTAACCATACACCCGGCAAGAATTGCCGGGTGAAGTCGAGTGTCGTCAGCCGCGTAGAACGGGAGCTCCCGTGGACGCCAGTGCGGTGCCTCACTTTCGGAACGGCGGCCCATCGGCCGCCGCGCAGACGTTTGGGGCGCGCGGACGGCAGTCGCGCGGGGAGGCAGCTACCATGGTCGACGTCACGGCGGGACAGGGCGTAGGCAGCGCGAAGGCCGGCATCCCCTCCCTCAGCGAGATCGTCAACATCCTCAAGCGCGGCGACATCGCGCTGGCGCTCGGCGTCCTCACCATCCTGGTGGTGCTGATCCTTCCCCTGCCCGCGATCGTGCTGGACCTGTTCCTGGCGATCTCGATCACGCTCTCGATCCTGATCCTGATGACGTCGCTGTTCATCCAGGCACCGCTCGAATTCTCGGCCTTCCCGACCGTCCTGCTGATCTCGACCATGTTGCGCCTGTCGCTCAACATGGCCTCGACCCGCCTGATCCTGTCGCACGGGCACGAGGGCACGGCCGCCGCCGGTCACGTCATCGAGGCCTTCGGCAACTTCGTGATGGGCGGCAATTTCGTCATCGGCATCATCGTCTTCGCCATCCTGATCATCGTCAACTTCGTCGTCATCACCAAGGGTTCGGGCCGTATCGCCGAGGTCGCCGCGCGCTTCCACCTCGACGCCATGCCCGGCAAGCAGATGGCGATCGACGCCGACCTCTCCGCCGGCCTGATCGACGAGAAAGTCGCCAAGGAGCGGCGCAAGGAGCTGGAGGACGAGAGCGGCTTCTTCGGCGCCATGGACGGTGCCTCCAAGTTCGTCCGCGGCGATGCCATCGCGGGCCTCCTGGTCGTCTTCATCAACGTGGTCGGCGGCATCATCATCGGCGTGGCGCAGCAAGGCATGTCCTTCGCCGACGCCGGCCGCACCTACACGCTCCTGACCGTCGGTGACGGTCTCGTCACCCAGGTGCCGGCGCTGATCGTCTCGACGGCGGCCGGCCTGCTTGTCTCCAAGGCCGGCGTGTCCGGCGCCGCCGACAAGGCGCTGATGAAGCAGTTCTCCGGCTATCCGCAGGCACTCGCGATGTCCTCGGCCGTGATGCTCGTGCTGGCGGCCCTGCCGGGCATTCCGACCCTCCCGTTCCTGGCGCTCGGCGCCGGCGCCGGCGCGCTGGCCTGGAACGCCCGCAACCGCAACCGCGTCACCGCCAGGGCCGAAGAAGCCGCCAAGGCCGCGCCCGCGGCAGGTCAGCCCGGCGCGCCGGGGGCCGCTGCGACCGAAGAGCCGATCTCGGCCGCACTCAAGATCGACGACCTCAAGATCGAGCTCGGCTATGCGCTCCTGCCGCTGGTCAACGGTCCCGACGGCACCGATCGCCTCACCGAGCAGATCAAGGCGCTGCGCCGTTCGCTCGCGATCGAGATGGGCTTCGTGATGCCGGCGGTGCGCATCCTCGACAACGTCCAGCTCGAGGCCAACACCTACATCATCAAGATCAAGGAGGTCGACGCCGGCACCGGCAAGATCTGGCCCAACCAGTTCATGGTCATGGATCCCGGCGGCGGCCAGGTGCAGGTGCCCGGCATCCACACCACCGAGCCGACCTTCGGCCTACCCGCGACCTGGGTCGATGCCAGCCTCAAGGAAGAAGCCTCTCTCAAGGGCTACACCGTGGTCGACGCAGCGACCGTGCTCTCGACCCACCTCACCGAGTTGCTCAAGGCCAACATGTCGGACCTGCTCTCCTATGGCGAGGTGCAGAAGCTTCTCAAGGAGCTGCCGAAGGAGCAGAGCGAGCTGGTCAAGGACATCGTTCCCGGACAGGTCACGGTCTCCGGCATCCAGCGCGTGCTGCAACTGCTGCTCGCCGAACGCATCTCGATCCGCGACCTCTCGACCATCCTCGAAGGCATCGCCGATTCGCTCGCCTTCTCGCGCAACCCCTCCACCATGGTCGAGCACGTCCGCGCGCGTCTGGCGCGGCAGATCTGCGCGCAGAACACCTCCTACAACGGCTATCTGCCGCTGATCGCGCTGTCGGCACGGTGGGAGCAGGCCTTTGCCGAATCCATCATCGGCCAGGGCGAGGAGCGCAGCCTCGCGATGCAGCCCTCGAAACTGTCGGAGTTCATGACCGCCGTGCGCGAGGCGTTCGAGCGCGCCGCCCGCGAGGGCGAAGCGCCGGTGCTGGTCACCTCTGCGGCAATTCGTCCGTTCGTCCGGTCCCTGGTGGAGCGGTTCCGGGCCCAGACGACCGTGCTGTCGCAGGCAGAAATCCACCCCAGGGCGAGGCTGAAAACGGTCGGAAGCATCTGATTTGCCTTAAGAAGCCGTGTGTTTTTCAGCCACAGGCAAATGGTTTTTGAGTTCCCGGCGCCTTGTCGACCAAACGCTGCCTAGACGCCCGATCGGCAAACTATATCATTGAAATAATTATATAATCGTACGATCCAGGATCGTTCTCGATCGCGACCTTTCACGTCCTATCACGCTCTTGTGACCGCCCCTTGGGAACGAATCCCCCCAATACTAGGTTGTTGGGCACCGGAAGCATGAACCTGCCTGAACTGGCTGGCGACTACTTCGGGTAGGTGGCGGCAGGAGGCTTCCATGAACCACTCGATCTACAGCGCAGATCGCTCGACCCACTTGAAAATCGTGGTCGTGGCCCTCGTTGCGGGGATCGCGGTGGCAGGCCTCGGCATTACGGCGCGTTCGGGTTCGGATGAAGGTTTGACCCAGACCGCCCGCGTCATCAAGGCCGGCAAGCCGGTCGTTGTCACCAGTTCGGACGCATCTCTTGTTCGATAAGGAGATCCAGAGTTTCAGGAATTCACGCGGCTCTTTACCAGCCCCCCAAAGTCGCCACGTGGATATGTAGACGACCCCAACCCCAAGTCGACTACGGAAAGCGCCCGCCCCCCACGGGCGCTTTCTCATGTCTGGGGTACCTTGCGACACGCTCAGCCGACGTCCTCCAACCAGCATCAATCAGATTATCACCGCCCGCCATATGTCGGCGGCGGCGCCTGCACCGTCGGCGCTGCCGCCGCGAACAGATCGTCCTTGCTGCCGCTCATCGGCGGGTAGATGCGCTTGCAGTTGATGATCTGCTTGGTGGCCTTTGCTGCCGCGCCGGTCGTCTTGACCTCGCGATCCCACCCCTCCGTATAGAGCGCACCCCAGCCGCCGAGATCGAGCACGGTGACGTACCAGTCGATCCGCAGCGGCAGCATCGGCAGGCCGACGAGATCGGCCACCACGTTGTGGCCTGCGAAGCGGCCCATGGGGCGCGCGAACTGACAGGACATCACGGTCGGATGCAGTCCGTCGATCACGCTCGAGGCAACGTCGCCGGCCGCGAACACGCCGCCGACATCCGCAACCCGCATCAAGGGATCGACGAGAAGGCGCCCGAGGCGATCGCGTGCGCCCGGAAAGCTCGCTGCCAACGGGCTTGCACGCATGCCCGCACACCAGATCACCGTCTGCGCCGCAATGAACTCGCCTGAGTTCAGGCGCATGCCAGCGGCCTCGATCGACACGACACGCACACCGAGCCGCGTCTCGATGTCCAGCGAAGCCAGGGCTGTCTCGATGACGGGACGCGCATGCACACCGATGCTGGCGCCGACCGCTGGATTGGGATCGACCAGGATGATGCAGCGGCTGCCGGTGATGCCCGCACGCGCCAACCGGTCAGGCATCTCGGCTGCGACCTCGATGCCGGTGAAGCCGGCGCCGACCACCACCACCGTTGAACGTTCCGGAGACGGCGCGCTGCGTCCAAGCGAAACCAGATGTTCTTCGAGGCGGAGCGCCGCGGCATAGGTATCGACGTCGAAGGCGTGCGCGGCAAGGCCGGGAATGTCGGGGCGCATCACCTCGCTGCCGAGCGCCAGCACCAGGCGATCATAGCCCAGCGTCTCCTCGCCGCTGCTGGTGACGAGCGAGATCTCGCGCCGTACCGGATCGATGGCCTCGACCTCGCCGAGGCCGTGGCCGACACCGATCGGATCGAGCAGTTGCGGCAGCGGCAGCGCGACCTCGCCGAGATCGGCCTCGTAGTTGCGCACGCGGATGTTGTGATAGGGGTTGCGGTCGATGACACGGATCTCGATGTCGCGGTCGCTCGCGCCGATCTCGTCGCGCTTGCGCGCAGCGCCGATGGCCGCCCACAGGCCTGCAAATCCGGCACCGAGCACGACGATACGCGCCATGTCCGCCTGCGCACCTTCCAGAGGATCCTGCGGTCTCCCCGCCTGGACACACTAGCTCAACAGCCGGCGTCGACCAAATGCGGCAGCGCCCGCGCCGCCGCACGAAATCGCGACTTACGCCTCGCGCAGCTCCGACGGCGTCGCCCCGAAGCGCTTGCGAAAGGCGCGATTGAAATAGGACAGATCGGAGAAGCCGGACGAATGCGCGATGTCGCTGATCTTGCGCGCCCTGGCGCGGGGATCACCGAGCAGCTTGCGCGCATGGAGCAGGCGCTGCTCCAGCACGAATTCGGTGAAGGTCGTGCCGGCCTGCTCGAACAGGCGCTGTGCCTGGCGCGGGCTCAGCCCTGAGCGTGTCGCGACCTCGGCCAGACAGAGATCGTTGCGGCCGAGTGCGGCCATCACGTCGGCGCGCATCAGATCGAGACGGGCCGCCGCCTGGCCGCGGCCGTGTGCCCGGCTTGCATGCTCCGCATCGGTGCCGAGCAGGAGACCGACGAGATCGACCATATGCTGCGCCGTCAGGCGCTGGCCTACCGCATCGAGATGCGGCGCGTGGTTGGCGGCGAGCGCATGGTAGCGGAGGATGGTCTCTGCAACCGCGCCGTCGCAGAGCACCTGCGAGAGCTTGTCCTCGGCGCGCGGATTGATGTCGAGCAGCGCACGGCGCGGCATGCGAATGGTGTTGAAGCGGTCTTCGTCGGTGTGGCCGACGGTGCCGGTGATGCTCATGTCGACGAGCACCATCTGGGCAGGCGTGAGCTCCACGGTATGCCCATTCTGTCCGACGCGGACGAGCCCCGCATGCGCCGCGATCAGGACGAGGTCGTCGCTGCCGTCGGCGAGGTGGCTCTGCGTACGGGAATATTGCGCGGAGGCGCCTTCCGGAATGGCGAGCACGATGTTGTCGATGACGCTGACCTGGAGCCGGCAATCGATGCTGTCGCCCTGGCTCGGCCCAATCTCGAGGCCGCAGCGACCGAAGGCCCGCCCGCGCCAGTCTTCGAACGCCGGGCCGTGCGGCAGCCCCGCATATTGGTGAAGGAAGATGCCCGGCGTTCTCGCTGCATCCATCTGATTCTCTCGCCCTCTCCGGCATCGCCGACTTGAAATTCCGGGGATTTGACGCCGCGGCTTGCGGGGAGGTTCAAAATCGGGGGCGGATTTGGCCGGGCTTGTCGAAATGCGACGACCGGATGGACCGCGGCGACAAGGCGCGCCCTTCCAACCCGGATGGAGCGCGGCTCCATCCGGCTACGATGCTGCGATGCTTATTTCTTTGCGGGCGCCTGCGGCTGCGTGGGCGGCACGGTCTCGATCAGCTTGCCGGAAAACACCGGCGCCGATGTGGGCTGGCCGTTCGGCGAGCCACCGGCCTGTTCGACGGTGACGGCGAAGGTGGCGCCGTTGACGACCTCGGCATCATAGGAGGCGAGCAGCGGACGCGCGGTAAAATCACTGGCGCCGATCACGCCGAGCGAGCGCGGCCGCGGCAGCTTGTCCGAGATCAGCCAGAGCTCGAAACTCTTGCCGGGCTCCGGCGTCGCGCCGACTTTCCGCACCGTGAAATTCCGCGTCGCGCCGTCGATGGTGAGGATGAAGGCGGGACCGCCGTCCTGGCCCTGCAGCAGCGCGACATATTGCGCCGAGGCGGCGAGCGGCGCGGCCGGGGCCTTCACCTCCACCGTCTGGATGCGTGGCGGAGGACGCAAGACGCCCGGCAGCGCATCAGGCAGGAATATCTGAAGCGACAGCGTCACGAGCAGCGCGGCCGCGAGCGCGCCGACGGCGGATGCAATGTTGCGCCAGCGCTTCGCGCGCCCCTCGAGGCGGATCACGTCACCATCGACGACCGGCGCCAGCTGTGCGCGCAAAACATTGATATCCGGAGCATGGACCTGCGGAATGAATTGCGGCGCGATGTCCGGGATGGCATCGGGTTCGGGGCGCGACGACCCGGGCTGCTCCGCGGCGGGATGCGATGTCTGCGGGGGCCCGTTCTCCGCGGAAGATTCCAACGTCGCAACTTCCTCCGCGGGCAAGTCCGGCATGGGCGCAGGCGGCGGCGAAGCTTCGGCAGGTGCAGGCGGCTCCTGCGCAAGCGCGGTGCGCGCGATTTCGGACTTGATGTTCTCCCACACGACCGGACGCGGCTCGACCGAGCCGACCATCTGGTTAAGCGCGCCAAGTCGATAGGACCAGGACCGCACGATATCGGCGAACGCCTCGTCCTCCGCCATCATGGCCTCGACCTGCGCACGCTCATCGGCGTCGAGCGTACCGAGCGCGTATTCCGCGGCGAGCGCGATATGATCCTCCGTGTAGGCCATCAATTGCGGTCCAGAACCATCCTCATCATCAGGCCATCACAGCCCGAGGCACTCCCGAATATCCAGCATGCTGCGCCGGAGCCACGTCTTCACCGTGTTGACGGGCGCGGCGAATTTCTCCGCCAATTGCTCGCGGCTCCAGCCGTTGTAATAGGCGAGAAGCACGAGCCTCTGGCGGTCCGGCTCGAGCCGGCCGATACATTCCAGGAGCCGCTTCAGCTCCTCGGTCATCTCGCGGCGCGCCAGCGGATCGGGACTCTCGGCCGCGACCTCCATCGCCTGAGGCTCTTCCTCGATGGAGACTTCCGACTTCTTGCGCACGATGTCGATTGCACGGTTGCGCGCGATCGAGGCCATCCACGTGATCGGCGACGACAAGGCCGAATTGAACTGGCCGGCGCTGTTCCAGATCTTGACGTAGGTCTCCTGGATGACCTCCTCTGCGAGATCCTGTCGGCGCAAGATACGGAGCACGACGCCATAGAGTTTCGCGCGCGTGGCAGCGTAGAGGCGCTCGAATGCGGCCTGATCGCCCTTCGCCACCGCCTCGATCAACTCGACCAGCTCCGCTGGCGTCAGCATTCAGCCCCCCGACACGCGGCCTGCCGCTTCCTTTCACCTCTCCCCACCGGGGAGAGGTCGATTTGCGCAGCAAATCGGGTGAGGGGGCGCGGGGCAAACGGGGGACCGTCACCCCTCACCCGGCGCTCCGCACCGACCTCTCCCAAGGGAGAAGTGGGCACCGCCGTCGCTGGCACAGCATTCATTCCCACCACCATAGCGCGCGGCAAAGCCGACCACCAAGGGGCGCGGTGCCCCGCTGTGGACAGCACATACGAAAACCCGGACCTTGCGGGTCCGGGTTTGGCAAATTCCAACGTGGTCTGGCTGCCGGCCGGCTCAGGCTACCGCGCCGATGCGGGCCCGCATCAGGCCGATGCTGTCGAGGTCGGCCTGCTCTCGGGCGTTTTCCTCAGCGCGCTCGCGGGCCTGGTCGCGCTCGTCGAGGAGCTCGACCTTCTTCAACTCTTCGAAAGCCTCGGCTAATGCGGCCTTGGCTTCGTCGAGCTGGCCCTTCAGCTCATCGGCTGAACGGGTCAGGTTCTCGCGGCGCTGGATCGCGGCCTTGGCATAGGTCGGATAGGCGAAGTGCGAGGGATCGTTGATCCCGGCACGCTCCTGCTCGGTCTGGATCTCGCGTTCGAGATCGACCGACATCCGCTGGAAATCGGCGATCATGGTCTCGATCTGGGTGACCCGGCGGCGCTTCTCGTCGACCTGAAACTTTTTCAGGCGGATAAGCGTATCTCGTGACTTCATCGACTCGTACTCCCCAGAAGTCCGCCCGCTGCGCGTGGGACGGCACCGGTCGCCTCCCAGGCCCGATTGAGGCCAAGACCGGCTCTGCTACTCTGTGGGAACGGATGATGACCTGACAAAGTTAGCGTTCCGTTTCCAAATTGCCGAGGATCTGCGCCAATTGGCGGTAGCCGTCCGCCAGGGATGCATTCTCGTCCTTGCGCTGGCGCAGGAAGGCCTCCAGCGGCTCGTTCAGCCGGATCGCCTCGTCGACCTCGGGGCTGGAGCCGGCGCGGTAGGCGCCGAGCCGGATCAATTCCTCCATGTCGGCGTAGGTCGCCATCACCTGGCGTGCCCGCTGGATGACGGGCCAGAACTGCGGATCCGCCGATTTCGGCATGGTGCGCGAGACGGATTTGAGGATGTTGATCGCGGGGTAACGGCCGCGCTCGGCGATCGAGCGCTGCATCACGATGTGGCCGTCGAGGATGCCGCGGACCGCATCCGCGATCGGCTCATTATGGTCGTCGCCGTCGACCAGCACCGTGAAGATCGCGGTGATGGCGCCCTCCCCGAGGCCCGGCCCGGCCCGCTCCAGGAGCTTCGGCAACTCGGTGAAGACGGTCGGCGTATAGCCCTTGGCTGTCGGCGGCTCGCCGGCGGACAGGCCGATCTCGCGCTGGGCCATGGCAAAGCGCGTCACCGAGTCCATCAGGCAGAGCACGTCCTTGTCCTCGTCGCGAAAATATTCGGCGATCGCGAGCGTCAGATACGCCGCCTGGCGGCGCATCAGCGCGGGCTCGTCGGAGGTGGCGACCACCACGACCGAACGCGCGAGGCCCTCCTCGCCGAGATCGTCCTGCAGGAATTCCTGAACCTCGCGCCCGCGTTCGCCGATCAGCCCGATGACGCTGACAGCGGCATCGACGTTGCGCGCGAGCATCGAGAGCAGCACCGACTTGCCGACGCCGGACCCCGCGAAGATGCCCATGCGCTGGCCGCGGCAGCAGGTGAGGAAGGTGTTCATCGCGCGCACGCCGAGATCGAGCGGCGCGCCGACGCGCTTGCGCGAATGCGCCGGCGGCGGCGTATTGCGGAACGGCATCGGCGAAGAGCCCTGCGGCAGCGGCCCCTTGCCGTCGATCGGCTCGCCCAGCGCGTTGACGACGCGGCCGAGCCAGGCTGCGGACGGCCGCACCTGATTGGCGGCATTGGCAATGACCGCCTTGCAGCCGCGGCGCACGCCGTCGAGGCCGGCGAACGGCATCACGACGGCATTGTTGCCGGAGAAGCCGATCACCTCACAGGGAATGGTGCGGTTGGCGCCGGTCTCGATCACGAGCCGTGCGCCGACCGACATTGCGTGAATCGGACCGGCCACCTCGACCATCAGGCCGCGCACGCCGACCACGCGGCCATAAATGTTGACGCCGTCGATGTCGCCGATCTGTTCGGCAAGAGCCTTCATAAGGTGGTCGCCTTCGTCATCCGGGGCATCACGGTGAAAGCCTTAAGTTTCGCCACATTTCTGAACGGCGCTTAACCTCGTGTTTACCCGCATCATTAATCATTGCGTCACTGTCTTTGTGACTGAGCGTGACTCCCCTTCAGAAGAAGGCTGAGTCGCGGGAGTCGGTTAGGCCCGTCTCTTAAAGTGGAGCTTGAACGGAATCGGGTAACGAAAGCTGCTTCATACGCAAGACCTTAGGGCGATTCGGCAAAAATTGCACCGTGGGGACTTGCGTTCCAGAATCAGAGTTTGTTAACCATCTGTCGTCAGGATCCGAATCAGTTGTTCAAAGGCGTTTTGTTGAGTGCCGCGAATGCGGCCGACCTGACGCCCAGGAGCGGCGACTATGGGGAACTGGCATGCGCGTTTTGCTGATTGAAGATGACAGCGCCGTCGCGCAGTCGATCGAGCTGATGCTGAAGTCGGAGAGCTTCAACGTCTACACGACCGATTTGGGGGAAGAAGGCGTCGATCTCGGTAAACTATACGATTACGACATTATTCTTCTCGACCTCAATCTGCCCGACATGTCCGGCTACGACGTGCTCAAGCAGCTCCGGGTCTCCAAGATCAAGACACCGATTCTGATCCTCTCCGGCCTCGCCGGCATCGAGGACAAGGTCAAGGGTCTCGGCGTCGGCGCCGACGACTACATGACCAAGCCCTTCCACAAGGACGAGCTGGTGGCCCGCATCCACGCGATCGTGCGCCGCTCCAAGGGCCATGCCCAGTCGGTCATCCAGACCGGCGACCTCGTCGTCAACCTCGACACCAAGACGGTGGAAGTCGGCGGCCAGCGCGTCCATCTGACCGGCAAGGAATATCAGATGCTGGAGCTCCTCTCGCTCCGCAAGGGCACGACCCTCACCAAGGAAATGTTCCTCAACCATCTCTATGGCGGCATGGACGAGCCGGAGCTGAAGATCATCGACGTCTTCATCTGCAAGCTCCGCAAGAAGCTCGCCAACGCCTCCGAGGGCCGCAATTTCATCGAGACCGTGTGGGGCCGCGGCTACGTGCTGCGCGAACCGCACGAGGCCGACGAACGCATCCCCGCCTGATCCCCTGGGTTACGTCGCGAGCCTCCGGGCTCGCTCCTCCCAGCCTGGACCCCGCCGCGAATGGCGGGGTTTTTGTTTTTTGCCTCTCCCTCTCCCGCTTGCGAGAGCTTTGCTTAATTGGACGCGGGGGAGTGATTGCCGCTGTTGGGCGTTTTTTGCGTAGCGTTGGACGTCGGCGGCATCGAAGGTTTGCGCTTTCGTGGTCGACTGATTGGGTTGGGCGGTCATGCGGCAACTCCCGCAGGAGACAACGCCACCCATCGTTTGAGATTCATTGCCAGGCAGATCAGGCGCAGATGCGTCTGGTTGCGCGCCCAGCCCAGATAGCGGGCGCGCGCCCAGCGGTAGCTGCCCTTGAGGCGCGCGAAGACCTGCTCGACCGGTGCGCGGCGCTTTCCCACGGCACCGTTGAAGCGCTTCTGCCGCGCGGTCAGCGGATGATGCTTGTTGGGCCGGAACATCAGCCGCGGCTTGATGCCTCGCGCGCGCAGGCCGCTACGGCGCTCGTGCTTGTCATAGGCCTGGTCGGCATAGACCGCCTTCTCATCACCACAGACCAACTCGTCGGCGGGCACCGTATCGTTGACCGCAGCATCGGTCAGCTTGCTGCGGCGGATGATTGCCGAGCCCTGGTCGATGCCAACATGGGCCTTGTAGCCGAAGTATCGTTTGCCGCCCTTCTTGGTCCATCGCGCATCCGGATCGCGCTTGCTGTTGACCAGTTTGCTCGGCGCCCGACCGTCCGGGCCGGGGGGCTGCGGCTCCTCTGGTGGCTTCGGCGGCTTCACCGCCGCCGGGATCAGGCTCGCGTCGATTAGTGTACCCCGCCGCACCACCAGCCCATGCGCATCGATCTGGCGCAGGATCTCACCGAACAGCCTCTCGTCCAGGCCGGCCCGCTGCAAACTGTCGCGGAAGCGCCAGATCGTGGCGTGATCGGGTGTCTCATCGCCGAGCACAAAGCCGCAGAAATCGCGGAATGAGGCGCGGTCATCAAGCGCCTCTTCAAGCTCCGGATCGGACAGCCCGTACCATTGCTGCAGCAACAGCGCCTTGAACATCACCAGCCGCGGATAGGCCGGCGCCCCACGCTCCGGTTCCGGCAGACCGCCTAGCACGCCCCCTACCGCTGCCCAATCGACCAAGTCCCCAATCCGTCTCAGCACCGGATTGCCTTTTCCCCGTCGCGACACCAGCGCGTCCGCAAAGCTCGGTTGTCCAACCTGTCGATAGGCCATTCCCGTCCTCCCTCAGCGGTCTAGGGAATCGCAGATTCGCGAATATGCAAAGCTCTCGCTTGCGGGAGAGGTTGCACCGACCGTGCCGACACGGCTTCATCCCTCTTAAGCTTTGAACCACTGGCCTTCCCCTGCCGACGAATGGTCGCTGCACGATGGGGGAACGATGATCCTGCAATCACTCGCCGGCCTGCCCGCCTTCCTGGTCTATTTCTGCACCGGGCTGATCGCGATCGTGGCCTATCTGTTCGTCTACACCCGCATCACCGCGCACAACGAATTCCAGCTCATCCGCGACAACGAGCCGGCCGCGGCGATCGCGCTCGGGCTCAGCCTACTCGGCTTCGTAGCGCCGCTGGTGAGCGCGATCGCGCATTCGGCCAACGTGCTGGACTGCCTGATCTGGGCGACGATCGCGCTCATCGTGCAGGTCATCGTGTTCTATCTCGTCAAGGTTCCGGTGCCAAACCTGTCGAAGCGCATCGATGCCGGCGAGCTTGCCCCCGCGATCTGGCTCGGCCTGTCCTCGCTCGCCGCGGGGCTGCTCAACGCCGCCAGCATGATCTACTGACATGGCCGACAAACCCGCCAAGAAGGAGTTCGGCAAGCGCCGGCCGGTCGCCGATCCGGCACCGCCGCGCCCGCCGGTGAAGCGCTCCGGCCATGTCGCGCTGCTGGTGATGGGCACGCTCGCGGTCGGCACCACCGCCTACACCTTGATGCCGCGGCAGACTTGCGAACCCACGCCGGGCGCCGTGCCGGGGCAGACGACGACGACCTGCACAAGCAGCAGCAGTTCGTCGGGCGGCAGCAGCTCGCGCTGGTCGTCGCGATCGAGCTTCTTCAACAGCGACTCCTCGAGCCATCCCTCGTCAAGCACGTCGTCCGATGTCGGCCACAGCAGCGTGAGCCGCGGCGGCTTCGGCTCGTTCGGCCATGGCTTCTCGGGCGGCGGCTGATCCATGCAACGCATCACCTGTCCCGAGCGTGACGACTGGCGGCAGACCGCCGAGCAATGCGGCTTCGTCTTCCACACCATCGACGGCGAACGCTATTGGGACGAGAGCGCCTATTACGGCTTCACGCTCGATGAGATCGAGCGCGGCATCGAGGCGCCGACCGGCGAGATCGACGCGATGTGCCTGGAGCTCGCCGGCCGCGTCATCGGCGACGAGCGCTACCTGCGGCGCCTGAAGATACCGGAAGCGTTCTGGAGCCTGATCGCGGAGAGCTGGGAGCGCGACGACCGCAGCCTTTACGGCCGGCTCGACCTGAAGTTCGACGGCAAGTCGCCGGCAAAGCTGCTCGAATACAACGCGGATACGCCGACCTCGATCTTCGAGGCCGCGGTGTTTCAATGGACCTGGCTCGAACAGGCGATCGAGCGGCGCATCATCCCGTCGCGCGCCGATCAGTTCAACTCCATCCATGAGCGGTTGATCGCGGCGTGGAAGGAGATCGCGGCCGGTCACCACGTCCATCTCACCGGCATCACGGGCAACGAGGAAGACGCCGGCACGCTCGCTTATCTCGAAGACACCGCGCGCCAGGCCGGACTCTCGACCAGGCTGCTCGACATCGAAGAGGTCGGCTGGCGCGACGAAGGCGGCGGCTTCGTGGATCTCGACGATGACGATGTCGCACTGGCCTTCAAGCTCTATCCCTGGGAGTGGATGTTCCAGGACGCGTTCGGTGCAAAGCTCAAGGACGCAACCACGCGCTGGATCGAGCCGCCGTGGAAGGCGGTGCTCTCCAACAAGGGCATCCTGCCGCTGCTCTGGGAGATGTTTCCGAACCATCCCAATCTGCTGCCGGCCTTCTTCGAGGACGATCCGCGCGCCGCGGAGCTCGGAACGTCCTACGTCCGCAAGCCGCTGCTGTCGCGCGAAGGCGCCAACGTCACGCTGGTGTCCGGCGGCATGCCCCTCGACGAGCAGGCAGGTCCCTACGGGGCCGAAGGTTTCGTGCGGCAGGCATTGTCACCGCTGCCGAACTTTTCGGGCGTCTATCCGGTGGTGGGAAGCTGGCTGGTGAACCACGAGCCGTGCGGCCTTTCGATCCGCGAGGACGAAAGTCCGATCACCGGCAACCGCTCGCGGTTTCTGCCGCATGCGATCTTGTGAGATGCGCTCGCGACCTCGTCGGAACGGGACGCGAGCGCACATGCTGACCTAGGGCGTCTTGACGATGAATCTTCCATCATACAGGAATGCGCCCTTGAACCCGCTCTGAACACTTTCGAATCCGCCGGTGCCCGTCGCGTTCGCGTACGTACCAGTGCCCGACAAGATCGTATATTCGCCCTTCGCTTTGCCATCCTTGACCGCGCCGGCGTAGCGCGCCGTGATCGAGGAGCCATCGTCGAAGGTGTAGGTGCTGTAGCCAAAGATAGGTCCTGAGCCCTTGAGCAGGTCGGAGGAATTCACAAAATCTTTCACGGCAATGCGTCCATCCTTGAAAAAGGCAACGCCAAACATTTTGCCGGACATGACCATCTGGCCTTCGACGTTCGCGACCTCGGTGACTTTGACATCCATCGGCTTGGTGACGAGCTTGAACTCGAGCACATGCTCACCGGCGAGAGCAGTGGCTGGCAACGAAAGCGCTGCCAGCAAGAAATACGAGGCACAAGACATTCGCATGGTATGTCCTCCTCAGTACGGTTCATGATGGAATGGAATCCCGCCTCGGTGCGGCGGGACGATCGGCAGCTTAGCACAACCGTCAGATGTTGATCAGGGCCGCGATTGTATTGCATCGCGGCACGCCCCCTTGCGTGCGCCGGTAATTGAGTAATCTGCAATGCGCAAACGCGTGTGAAGCGCCTCGCGCCAAGGCGAAGCGATGTCCGTCAGTTGTTGCCGATCATTTGCAACGACAGCGTTCAGTGAGATCGCCTGTCGTTCGGCCAATCACCTCGCCGCTGCCACCTTCAACGACGGCGGCATCAGTCCACCCATTGGGCGGCCGGAGCGCGCGGGGTTGAGCTGATAGAGACCGCGACGGTCGGTCATGGGGCGGAATGCGTCGGTGATGCCGACGACGGACTCGGCAGCGCCAAGCAGCAGCGTGCCGTCGGGCTCCATCGCCTTCGCCACGCGCTCGAAGATCACCGCCTTGGTGTCCTGATCGAAATAGATCAGCACGTTGCGGCAGAAGATCACGTCGAACGTGCCGAGATGGGAGAAGTCCTGCAACAGGTTGAGCTGGCGAAATTGCACCATCGCGCGAATGTCGGCATTGAGCTGCCAGAGTTCGCCGACTTGGGTGAAGTACTTCATCAGGTGCTGGATCGGCAGGCCGCGCTGTACCTCGAACTGGCTGTAGACGCCGGCCTTGGACTTCTCCAGCACCTCCTGCGACAGGTCGGTGGCGACGATCTCGATGCGCCAGCCGGCGAAGGCCGCGCCCATCTCCTTCACGCACATCGCGATCGAATAGGGCTCCTGCCCGGTCGAGGAGGCCGCCGACCAGATGCGCAAACTCTTGCGCGCCGCGCGCGCCTGGATCAGACCCGGCAGGATGGTCTCGCGCAGATGGTCGAATGGAATCTTGTCGCGGTAGAAGAAGGTCTCGTTGGTGGTCATGGCTTCGACCACGTCGGTCGCAAGCCGGCCGTCGCCGTTCCTGATCTTCAGCACGAGATCGGGGATGCCGGGAAGGCTTGCCTTGCGGGCGAGCGGCAGCAGCCGGCTCTCGACCAGGTACTGCTTGTCGGCCGAGAGATCGAGGCCGGAGCGCTCCTTCAGGAACTTGCGCAGGTAGTCGTAATCCGTCGGCGTCACGAGCGGTCTCCCGCGAACAGGCGATTGACCTTGGCGCCGATCTGATTGAGCGGCAGGATCGCCGCGCAGATGCCGGCATTGGCCGCCGCCCCCGGCATGCCCCAGACCACGCTCGAGGCTTCGTCCTGTGCGATGACGCTGCCGCCGGCGGCGACAATGTCCTTGCCGCCGCGCATGCCGTCCGAGCCCATGCCCGTCAGGATCACGGAGAGGATATTGCCATGCCAGACGTCGATGGCCGAGGTGAAGAGCGGATCGACCGCAGGTTTGCAGAAATTGACCGCCGGCCCGTCATCGAGCGAGATCGCGGCATCCGCACCGCTGCGCACGACGCGCATATGCTTGCCGCCGGGCGCAAGGTAGATCCGTCCGGCCTTCACCGGCTCGCCGTCGACTGCCTCGCTCGCCGGCCGGCGGCTCGAACGCGCCAGATGCTCGGCAAGGATTGTGGTGAAGGTCGGCGGCATGTGCTGGGTGATCAGCACCGGGAAGCGGTCGATCACCGGGCCGAGTTCGGTGACGAGCGACATCAGCGCCTGAGGACCGCCGGTCGACGAGCCGATCAGCAGCACCTTCGGCGCCTGGGTCGAGAACGGACGCGTCGACAGCGATCCTGACGACGGGGCATGCACGGCCGGAGCCGGCGCAGGCGCCGCAGGCCGCGCAACAGGACTGCGCGCGGCCGGAGCCGGGCTTGCGGGCGCCAGCGGCGGGCTCGCAACCGCAGCCTTGCGACGCAGCCGCGCGCCGAGATGGCGGATCTTCTGGATCAGGTCGTGATGAAAGATGTCGGCCGCGGATGCCTCGCGCGTCGATTCCGGCTTCGGGATGTAGTCCGCCGCGCCGAGCGACAGCGCCTTGAAGCTGATCTCCGCGTTGCGGCGGGTCAGCGTCGAGGCCATGATGATGACGAGATCGCGCTTCTTGGCCAGCAGTTGCGGCAGCGCCGAGAGGCCGTCGAGCTCGGGCATCTCGATGTCGAGCACGGCAACGTCGGGGTTGATGCGTTCGATCTGGTTGACCGCCTCGAGCCCGGTGCGCAGCGAGGCCGCGACCTCCATGTCGTGCTCGGCGCCGATCCAGCGCGAGATCAGACCGCGGATGACGACGGAGTCGTCGACGATCATCACCCGCAGCGGCCCTGCATCGCGCGACGGCGTCGTGGTCGAATTCCCTGCGGACGCAACACTCATTACTCACCAACTCAGACTGAAACGATATGGTTGAAAGCAGGCGCCGAAGGATCCGTTCAGCCTTCGGGCGAACGCTCAGATAAGGCCGACTTCCTGGAATTTCGCTGTCACGATGTCCTTGTCGAACGGCTTCATGATGTATTCGTTGGCGCCGGCATGCAGCGCGCGCGCGATATGCGCGACGTCGTTCTCGGTGGTGCAGAACACCACCTTGGGCTGGTCGCCGCCGGGCATGCGCCTGAGATGGCCGAGGAACTCATAGCCGTCCATCACGGGCATGTTCCAGTCGAGCAGCACCGCGTCGGGCAGGCCGCGCTTGCAGGCCTCCAGCGCCTTCTCACCGTCCTCGGCTTCGAGGATCTGGAAGTCGAGGCCCTCCAGGATCCGCCGCGCAACCTTGCGGATGACGCTGGAATCATCAACGACGAGACAAGTGCGCATGTGAACCTCTGCTTCCTCCCCTTTGCGGGGGCACTTCCAATTGCAAGTCCGTCGGCGACGATGCCGCCGTATCAGGCCGCCATCATTTCGGGTGCGAGCTCGAGGACGCGATCGACGTCGAGGACGACCATGAGCTGGCCGTCGAGGCGGTGGACGCCGCCGGCGAGCTTGGCCATGCGGGGGTCGAGGTTGACGGGGTTCTCCTCCATGCCGGCCTCGGGCAGGCGCAGCACTTCGCCGATCTGGTCGATGAGCAGGCCGTAGGATTCGCCGCGCAGGTCAACGCCGACCGCCATCGGCACCTTGCCGTCCTCGGCCTTGGGCAGGCCGAGACGGGCGCGCATGTCGACCACGGTGACGATGCGGCCGCGCAGGTTGAGGACGCCCGCGATCTCGCGCGAGGACAGGGGAACGCGGGTGACGCGCTCGGGCATGAACACGTCCTGGACGCGGGAGATCGGCAGGCCGAACAGCTGGCCGCCGATCATCGCGGTGACGTATTCCACCATGGCGCCTTCGGCCGACTGGGTCTTGCTGGTCATCGCTTGTCTCCTGATCCTGCGTTTTGGTTGAGCATGATCTTGTCGGAAAACCGCTTCACACTTTTCCGGATCATGCTCTTACGCCGCGGCCCGGCTCAGCTCGGAAGCGCCGGCGGCGCCCGCGGTCTGCTCCTTCAGCGCCGCGATCAGGCCGGGACGGTCGAACTTGGCGACATAGTCGTGGAAGCCGGCCTGACGGCCGCGCTCGATCGCCGCCGGCGACACCAGCGCCGACAGGCCGATGATCGGCGTCGCGGCGAGGTTGTTGTCGGACCGGATCACTTCGGCGAACTCGAACCCGTTCATGTCGGGCATCTCGATGTCGGTCAGCACCACGTCGAAGCTCTGGGCGCGGAGCGCAGCTAAGCCCTCCTGCGCGGTCGGCGCGGTGCGGACGCGGTAGCCGGCGGCCTTGAGCACCGGCGCCAGCATGTTGCGGAAGAAGGCGCTGTCGTCGACCAGCAGCACCGACTGCGAGTGCATCGACGGCTTCATCTCCTTGCGGGTGAACCAGTCGGAGAACGCCATCGGGAGGAAGTGGCCGACGTCGATCACCTCGGTGGCCTGGCCCTTGATCACGGCCGAGCCCAGGATGCCCGAACTTGAACCGCCGACCTCGATGTTGAGCCGTTCCTCGACGATGTCGATGATCTCGTCGACGACGAGGCCCATGGAGCGGCCGTCGTCGGCGAACACCAGGATCGGCTGGACGCCCTGGCTGGCAATGGTGACGCCTTCCATGGCCACCAGCGGCATCAGCTGCTCGCGGTACTGCACCATGTAGCGGCCGTTGCTGAACTCGATCTTGTCGGCGGGGAGCTCTTCCAGGCGGGTGACGAGCCCGAGCGGGACCGCCTTGGGCTGGGACGAGCCGGCGCGGAACACCAGCAGCGAGGTGGTCTGCTCGCCCGATCCGATGTGATGGCCGGCCGCGTCGTCGCCCATGTCATGGGCCGAGGAGCCGGCGGCGCCGAGCGCCTTCGCAATGCCGTTGGGATCGATGATCATGATGACCGCGCCATCGCCCAGGATGGTGTTGCCGGAGAACATGTCGATGTGGCGCAGCTTGGTCGACATCGGCTTGACCACGATCTCCTCGGTGTGGAACACGCCGTCGACCACGATGCCGAAGGTCTGGCTGCCGACCTGGGTCACCACGATGAAGCCGTTCTCGGGATCCGAGGCCGCGCCGTCGTCGATCTTGAGCAGCTTCTTCAGATGGATCAGCGGCAGGAGCTTGTTGCGCAGCCTGAGGACCGCGGTGTCCTTGATGCGCTCGATGCGGTGCTCGGAGTTGGCGCGGGCCCGCACCAGCTCGACCACCGAGAGCTGCGGGATGGCGAAGCGGTCGCCGGCGGCCTCCACGATCAGCGCCGAGACGATGGCGAGCGTCAGCGGGATCTTGATGGTGACGCTCGAGCCTTCGCCGGCCACGCTCTTAATGTCGATGGTGCCGCCGATCTGGTCGATATTGGTGCGCACCACGTCCATGCCGACGCCGCGCCCCGACACCGAGGTGATGGCGGCCGCGGTCGAGAAGCCCGGCGCGAAGATGAACTTGTGGATCTGGGCTTCGCTCATCTTCTCCAGCTCGGCCTCGGTGACGAGACCTGAGGAGATCGCCTTGGCCTTGATCTTCTCGGTGTTGAGGCCGCGGCCGTTGTCGGCGATGCAGATGATGATGTGGCCGCCCTCGTGATAGGCGGACAGGCGAATGGTGCCCTGCTCGCCCTTGCCGGCAGCGAGCCGCTCGGCGGGGGTCTCGAGGCCATGATCGGCGGAGTTGCGCACCATGTGGGTGAGCGGGTCCTTGATCAGATCGAGCACCTGGCGGTCGAGCTCGGTGTCGGCGCCGTGCATCTCCAGTTCGATCTGCTTGCCGAGTTCGCTCGAGAGATCGCGGACGATGCGGGGCAGCTTCTGCCAGGCATTGCCGATCGGCTGCATGCGCGTCTTCATGACGCCTTCCTGCAGCTCGGCGGTGACGTTGGAGAGGCGCTGCAGCGGCACCTTGAACTCGGTGTCCTCGTTGCGCCTCGAGATCTCCAGCAGCTGGTTGCGGGTCAGGACCAGCTCGGAGACCATGGTCATCAGGTGCTCCAGCGTATCCACGTTGACGCGGATCGACTGGTTGGCGATGCGGTCGCCCTCGGAGGCGCCCTCGTCGGCCGTCGACTTCTTCGGCGCGGCCTTCTCCCTGGCGGGTTTTGCTTCCGCGACAGGCGCTTCGGGGGCGGGCTCAGGCTTTGCTTCAGGCTTGGCTTCGGACTTGGCTTCAGCCTTGGCTTCGGATTTGGCAACGGGCGCGGGCACCGGCGCTTCGATCGCGGTCTCGCGGAAGGCGCGCTCGAGCTCATCGAGTGAGACTTCGCCGGGGCGCAACGGGCGCTCCAGGGTCTGGTCGATCAGCGAACCCGTGGTCAGTTCCTTTGCCGGCGCGGGCGCAGCGGCAACCGGCGCCTCCGGCGCCAGCGGCGGAGATTCGGCGACGGGAGCCGAACCGGCCGCCATCGCCGCCATGCCCTGCTCGACCATCGCTTCCAGCTTGTCGATGAGGTCGCGGTCGTTGCCTTCGGGCTCGGCTTCGGTCGCCTCCAGGCCGGCCAGGATCTCCTTGATGCGGTCGATCGAGGACAGGATCACCGTCACCGCCTGCCCGGTCACCGGCATGCCGTCACGGAATTTGCCCATCAAGGTCTCGCCGGCATGCGCCAGCGCTTCCAGCCGCGGCAACCCGAGGAAGCCGCAGGTGCCCTTGATGGTGTGGACCAGGCGGAAGATGTTATCCAGGATCTTGGCGTTGTTCGGCTCCTGCTCGAACTTCACCAGCTGATTGTCCACGGTGTCCAGGCTCTCGCTGGTCTCCGTCAAAAACTCCCGCAACAGATCATCCATGAAAACAGGCCTTCATACAGGAAGGGCGCGCACGAGGCGTGATGCGCCATTTCGGAATGGGACCAGCTTCACCGCAAAGCGTTTAATATTGGTTGAGTATGTGCAAAAGAACGGGACCAACAAAGAGATAAGGCGCTCCGGACAAGCCGAAGCGCCTCGTAAAGATTCGATTAAGAAGCCGAGCGCGACGCGTACGTTTACGAAGCGGTAACGATGATGGCTTCGCCTTCCGGCTTGAGCGTCACCGTGAGCCCGCAGGCCTGCGCGAGCAGCCGCGTATAATAAGGCTGGATCGCATGCGCATCCGCGGCGGGGCCACGCTCGCCGCTCAGGAGCTCGGCGATGTTCTGCGGCAAACGCGCATTGTGTCCGGTCGCAGTGATGCGAAAGCTCATCGTCTCGCCGTCGCCGATCGGGTCGATCGTCAGCATGCCGCCGCGCGGGATCGTATGCTGGGCGACGACCAGCATGTTGAGCAGCAGCTTGACGCGATTCTTCGGCAGCAGCAGCCGCGGCAAATTCCAGGTGATCGCGCACTTGCCGTCCTCGATGTGGCCGCGCGCCATGGTCTGCGCATCGCCGAGATCGATCTGCGCGCCGGAGGAGCCGGCTGCGCCGAAGGCAAGGCGGCAGAACTGGAGGCGGGCCGAGGCGGTCTTGGCGCTCTTGCGAATCAGGTCGAGCGCGAACTCGCGGTCTTCGGGCTTGGGATCGTCGTCGAGCACTTCGAGCCCGTTGACGATGGCACCGACGGGGCTGATGAGATCGTGGCAGACCCGCGAGCACAGGAGCGCTGCGAGTTCGAGCATATCGGGAGCGGTAACGGGCGCGGGCGACGAGGCGTCAGACATATAAAGGGGTCCTGGAGGGTTCCTGGGATTGGACGGCGCTGGATGCCGCGAATCACGCATGCTTGACGGATGCTGCGGGTTCTAACATTCGCAAGCCCGCGGCAGCTAGCTTGCGATCGGCCTAAGGAGGCCATAAAGCGAATCAGTGGATGGGGAACGGAATTGCCGATGAATGAGGCATGCAGGTGATGCGGATCATCGACGGGGCGGCCGCATCCGGCCTGATGGAGCCGCTGACCGCGCTGGTGGTGAAGGCGGGCGAGGCGATCCTTGCCGTCGACCGCGCCGCCATGCGGATCGAAGGCAAGCAGGACGGCTCGCCGGTAACCGAGGCCGACCTTGCCGCCGACCGCATCATCGCCGACGGCCTCGCGCAGCTCGCGGGCGACGTTCCGACGCTGTCGGAGGAGCAGGCCCAGCTCGCCTCCCCGCCGTTTCAGGGCAGCTTCTTCCTGATCGATCCGCTCGACGGTACCAAGGAGTTCGTCGCCGGGCGCGACGAGTTCACCGTCAACCTCGCCCTCGTGACATCGGGCGAGCCCCTGCTCGGCATCGTCAGCGCGCCGGCGCTCGGCCTGCTCTGGCGCGGCATCGTCGGCCGCGGCGCCGAGCGGATGAAGATCAACGGCGCAACCATCGGGACGGCCGAGCCGATCCACACCCGCAAGCTGCCGACGCGAGGGGAGTCCTGGATCGCGGCGGTGAGCCGTTCGCATGGCGATCCCAAGAGCGAGGCGTTCATCGACAACAGGCCCAATGCCGTCCGACGCACGATCGGCTCAGCCGTGAAATTCGGCCGGATCGCGGAAGGCAGCGCCGACATCTATCCCCGCTTCGGGCCGACCTCGGAATGGGATGTCGGGGCCGGCTGCGCGGTCGTGACCGCGGCCGGCGGCAGGGTGACCGACGGCAAGGGCGGTGCACTCCGCTTCGGCCAGCGCAGCGACACCGGCTTCATCGTCCCCGAATTTATCGCCTGGGGCGATCCGCAGGCGGTAGGCTGCTACTGACCGAGCTGTTCCTGAAGCGCCGGCCAGCGCTTGCCCACCTCATAGAGGAAGCGCTCGGGATTGGCGATGAAGGCGTCGCGATTGGCTTCCCGGCTGAACAGATAGAGCCGCTGCGCCACGACCGCGAAGAAATAGGGATTGCCGGCGACGGTGACGCCGCGGGCAATGTCGGCCGGATCATAGCCGCCGAATTGCGGTCCGTAGATCTCGGGGTGGGCCAGGAAGGAAGCGCGGTTGCCCTCGTTGCGAAAGCGCCAGACCGCGCCCCAGAGGTTGGCCTCGAACTCCGCCGTGCCCTGCACTGCCTGGCCATCGACGAAATAGGCGACGGGGTCGAAGCCCTCGATGGCGACGCCGCTGAAGCGGTTGACGACGACCCGTTCGGTGGTGGCAGCCTCCGCCGGCTCCCGCGCGCCGAGGAGCCCTATGCCCGACAGCAAGCAGACGAGGAGGCCGATCAAGGCAATTCCGGGGCGCAAAGGGCTATCTTCCTGCCGTTGTGCCGTCATAGTTGCTGCGGATAACATCCGAGTCGAGGGGACATCCGGCGCAACCTAGAGCCGTGCCTGTTGGCGTCAGGTTAAGGAAGCGACCGGATTCGGTACCAGGGGTTCTTTATGACTTTCGCATCACGCCTTGCTGCGCTCGCGCTTGCCGCGATGGTCGGCTGGATCGTGCCGGCTTCCGCCCAGCAGGCGCCGCCGCCCGACCTGCCGCCGCCGCAGCGGACCCCGACGCCCAGCACCTATGGGCCTGACGAGCTCGTCACGGCCGGCCACCGCTTCTTCGGCAACGTCTCGCGCGGGCTCGCCTCGATCATCGAGAAGGCGGTCAGCCAATGGGGCCTGCCCAACGGCTACATCCTGGGTGAGGAAGGCTCCGGCGCTTTCGTCGCCGGCCTGCGCTACGGTGAAGGCACGCTCTACACCAAGAATGCCGGCGACCTCAGAGTCTACTGGCAGGGCCCCTCGCTCGGCTTCGACTGGGGCGGCGACGGCGCGCGCACCATGACGCTGGTCTACAACCTGCCCGCCACCAACGCGATCTACCAGCGCTTCGGCGGCATCGACGGCTCGGCCTATATCATCGGCGGCTTCGGCATGACGGCGCTCACCGCCAACAACATCGTGCTGGTGCCGATCCGCTCCGGCCTCGGCCTGCGGCTGGGCGCCAATATCGGCTATCTCAAATTCACCCCGCGGGCGACCTGGAACCCGTTCTAAGGTCCTCTCCCTCCCACCCACCCAGGGATCAAGGTTAACGACAGGCCAGGGCTGGCTTTTTGCCGGCCCCGCATGCATTGTCGTTGGTAAATTTTTCCTTAGCTCTGGGAGTTCTGGCCCATGGTCGAACCGATCATGTACCTGGCGATCGGTTTCCTGCTTTCGATGCTGTGCGGGCTCGCGATCGTGCCGCTGGTGCATAACCGCGCCGTGCGCCTGACCACGCGCCGGCTCGAGGCCGCCACCCCGCTGTCGATGGCCGAGATCCAGGCCGACAAGGACCAGCTCCGTGCCGAATTCGCCATGTCGGCGCGCCGGCTCGAGATGAGCGTCGATCAGCTCAAGAACAAGACCACGAGCCAGCTCGCCGAGCTCGGCAAGAAGAGCGACGCCATCAACCGCATGAAGATCGAGCTCGGCGAGAAGAACGCCACGATCTTCGCGCTGGAGGCGCGCGAGAGGGCGGTGAAGGAGCAGCTGCGCGCCACGGAGGAGGAATTCAACGCCAAGACCGAAGCCTTGCGCGAGGCCGAGATCGCGCTGGCCGACAAGCAGGCCGAGCTCGCCAAGATCAACTCCGAACTGTCCGACCGCTCGATGATGGCGGAGAGCCGCCAGGTCGAACTCATCGCGGTGCGCGCGCAGATCGAGCAATTGAAGAACCGCGTCGGCGATGCCGAGAAGGAATTTGCCGCCACCCAGGCGCGCCTGGCGCAGGAGCGGACCGAATCCGAGACCGCCTCGCGCGAACTCGCCGAGGCGCGCGGCCGCGTCGAGAATCTGAGCCAGCGCGTCACCGAACTCGATCGCCAGCTCATCGCGCAGGTCAAGGAGGCCGAGATGCTGTCCGGCCGCGTCGCCGACCTCGAAGGACGCCTCGCCACGCAGGGCAAGCTGCTCGCCGAGCGCGACTATGAGAACAACCAGCTGCGCCAGGCCAATGAGAGCAACGAGCGCACCATCAAGGAGCTGCGCGTCGAGATCGCCGCCTTGAGCGGCGGCAAGTCGTCGGCTGCAATGGAGTCGCTGCGCGCCGAAAAGGCCGCGCTGGAGGAGCAGCTGCGCACCGCACGCGACGAGCGCGCCAAGCTTCAGCGCGACGTCAACGCGATCCAGCAGCAGGCGGAGAGCTCCTGGGCCACCGAGCGCATGGAGAACGCGCTGTTGCGCGAGCGCATCAACGACATTGCGGCGGAAGTCGCAAAGCTCGCGATGCAGCTCGAAGGCCCGAATTCCCCGATCGAGGCCCTGCTCGCGGCCGAGGCCGGCCAGCCGGCGAAGCCGGCACCGCGCCCGGCCAACGACGCCAAGACGGGCGGCGCTCCCGCGGCCCGCCTGCCCGAAGGCGGCGGAACGCTCGCCGAGCGCATCCGTGCGCTCCAGTCCCACGCCTCCCGCGCCCGCCAGCAGGGCGCGTAACCGGCCCAAAATCAGGCTTCCGTTGCGGATCGCCTGACCTGCCGAAGGTTTTCCGCGCCCGCGGCGCCTGAAAACTTGACACCTTCGGCCCGCACTTCTAAATCGCGGGCTCCGATGTGACGGCCGGCCGAAGGTCCGGCCGCCTGCATGATGGTCCCGGGCGCATAGCTCAGCGGGAGAGCGTTCCCTTCACACGGGAGAGGTCCAAGGTTCGATCCCTTGTGCGCCCACCATCCATCCCCTTGCCTCCTGCAGTATCGAACAATTCCGGACAGTTGACGGCTCAGTTGGCGCTTGCCGGGAGCGTTGCAGCAAAAATCGAAAAACAACCCCATGCACAGTAGACGGCCCCACCCGGATCAATGGGTTGCGCCTTTTCCGAATTCGAATTTGACTTGTCGGGCAAAACAGGGGCAGGATGGCATGATCAGGGGAGAAGGGCACCGGGCGGTCGATCGTACCTGAACGGATCACTCGCCCGATGCGGAGGCTGGCGGGCCGCTTGCATCGCCCCGCGTCAACGCTCGCGGAAGGCCCGGGCAACCTGGTCCAGAAGGGGCTTGGTGAAATACGACAAGATGCTGCGATCGTAGGTCTTGGCAAAAACTTCCGCCGGCATGCCGGGCACGAGCTTGACATTGCCGAGTCGCGCAAGCTCCTCGGGCAATATCGAGACACGTACGGTGTAAAAATTCTGACCCGTGCGTTGATCCGGCGTCACGTCGGCGGAGATGCGGCTGACCTTCCCTTCGATCTCCGGCGTCGTGCGCTGGTTGAATGCAGAGAACCGCAGGCTTGCCGATTGACCGACGTAGAGCTGGTCGATGTCGGCCGGAGCAACCTTGGCTTCCACCATCAACAGGTCGGCTTCCGGCACGATCAGCATGACGGGGTCGGCCGGGCTTACCACGCCGCCGACCGTATGGACGTTGAGCTGATGAACCACGCCGGCTTGGGGAGCGCGTATGTCGACCCGCTTCAGTTGATCTTCGGCCGTCACCTTCCGCTCGATGAACTCGCCAATCTTGCCGTCGATCTCGCGCAATTCCTTGGCAACCTCGCTGCTGAGGTCCTGGTCGATCTGCAGGATCTGCAGCTCGATTTCGGTGACCTTGCCCCGGACTTGAGCCGTGGAGGCGATCGATTGCGCCAGTTCGCCCTTGAGACGCGCGGCTTCGCGCTCCAGGAGGGTGAGACGGTTTATCTGGACGAGATTCTTCTCCCAGAGGCCGCGCACTCCGGTCAGCTCGCGCTGAATCAATTCGATCTCTTCCGCCTTGGCCTGCTGCAAGGCCGCATAGCCGCGGATCTCGTCCTCGAGCTGCGCGATGCGCTGGCGAAGCTGGGATTTCTGGCCGCGACGCGCGGTGGCGCGCAACTCGAACAGCTTGCGTTCGCTGCCGAGCGCAACAGCGAATTCCGCAGAAGCGTTATCCAGCAGTTCCTGCGGAACGACGAGATGGTCGGCACCGTCTCGCTCGCTGGCAAGACGAGCCTTGCGGGCGCGCATCTCGTCCAATCCCTTCGTATAGATGGCGAGGCCGGCACGCAGGGCGGTTTCGTCGAGCCGCACCAATGTCTCGCCGGCACGGACATGGTCGCCCTCGCGAACCATCAGCTCGCCAACGACACCACCGGTGAGATGCTGGACTTTCTTGACATTGGAGTCGACGACCACGGATCCAGCGGCGGTGACCGCTCCCGACAGCTCGGTCGTCGCGGCCCAGCCGCCGATCCCGCCGGTCAGCGCTGCCGCCAGAATGACTCCGGCAAGCAGATGATGGCGCATGCTGCGATCTTCGCCGTATATCGCGGTGGTCATGTGGATGCGGCCGGTTGAGGGACGACGACCTTGAATGGCGCGGCAGGCGGCCCGGCTTCCCGCCTCGCCAGCAGCGACTGCACCTCTTCCTTGGGCCCGAAGGCCTGCTGCCGGCCATGGAACATCGTCATCACGAAGTCCACGGCAACCAGCGCGCTGGAACGATGAGCGACGATGACGACAACACCGCCTCGGGCCCGAACGGCGAGAATTGCGCGAGTCAGCGCCTCTTCGCCCTCGATATCCAGGTTGGAATTGGGCTCGTCGAGCACGACCAGGAAGGGATTTCCATAGAGTGCCCGCGCGAGCGCCACGCGCTGTCTCTGGCCCGCCGACAAGAGTGCGCCCTGTTCGCCGATCTGGGTGTTGTATCCATCGGGCAGGCTGACGATAAGCTGGTGGATGCCGGCCGCATTGGCAGCGGCAAGGATCTGCTCCATGGAAGCATCAGGCGCAAACCGTGCAATGTTCTCGGCGATGGTACCCTCGAACAATTCGACGTCCTGAGGCAGGTATCCGACATGATTTCCCAGTGCGTCAGGCGACCATTGCTCGAGCGATGCACCGTCGAGCCGGATCACGCCGCGTGACGGCCGCCATGCGCCGACGAGGGCGCGCACCAGCGAGGATTTTCCCGAGCCGCTGGCGCCGACAATGCCGAGCCCGCTGCCTGCCTTCAGGTGAAAGCTGACATCGGCAACCAGGAGCTTTTCCGATCCAGGAGCCGTGACCGACAGCTTGTCCACGACGAGGAGCCGTTCCGGCGGCCGCAAAGGCAGCTTGTCGGCGGAGGCCGGCAACGCCGACATCAGCCCGGTGAGGCGCTGCCAGCTTTGGGCAGCGGCGATGAAGTTCTTCCAGTTGCCGATCGTGACATCCACGGGTGCAAGTGCCCGACCCGTCAGGATGGAGCTGGCAATGATGATTCCGCCGGATGCTTCCTGTCGGATGACGAGATAGGCCCCGACGCCGAGCACGGCCGATTGCAGCATCATGCGCAGCATCCGTCCCGTGACCCCGAAACCTCCCGAGATATCGTTGGCGATTCTTTGCTGCCTGCGATGCGCATCGCCCAGCTTGCGCCACCGCTCCAGAAACCGGGACGACATCGACATTGCGATCAGGACTTCCGCGTTGCGACGACTGGCTTCCGCCAGGCGATTGCGTGCGGCGGCATAGCTCGACGCCTTTCGGACGGATTGCCGCGACAGCCGATCGGTGACCAACGTCAGCACCACCAGCACGAGGGCACCGCCGAGCGCCGTCATGCCGATCAGCGGATGGAAAGCAAAGCAGATGGCGAGGTAGAACGGCAGCCAAGGCAAATCGAACAACGCAGGCAGACCGGAGCCCGACATCACCGATCGAACGGTGTCGACGTCGCGAACCGGCTGCAGTCCGTCTCCACCGCCGCGTGTCCGAAGCGGAAGGCGAACCACCAGATCGTAGATGCGGTCACTGATGCGCCAGTCGATCTGGTTCCCGATGCGAACCAGCATACGGCCGCGAACCACTTCCAATGTGCCCTGAAAGACGAACAGCAAGGCCGCAATGATCGTCAGGCCCACCAGCGTGGATACGCTGCGGCCAGGCAGCACGCGATCATAGACCTCCAGCATGTAGAGGGAGCCGGTCAGGCTGAGAATATTGATCAATCCGCTGAACGCCGCAATGCCCACAAGGGCCGTGCGGCACGATCGAAGGGCGGCGCGCAGCTCCGATCCTGCATCCATGGAAGAGCCTGCTTGCGTAGCCAACATCACACGCAACTACTCCGCGGCTTACGATGAGGTGATTGTCCCGAACCGACCGCCCTTCACCGAAGAAGCGATGCAACTGCTCCTAACTGTCGATGATTGATGACAGCCGTTTGACAGTAAAGGAGGTGCCGGCCGGGGAGCCCGGCACCTCCACATTGAGCAATATCCTCGTCAGGCGACTGGGGTCAGACGAGATATTGGTGGATCAGTTGCAGCTGGCCGCCTTCGACAAGCTCTCCTCCCACATTGAGGTGAGACTGGGTGTCGATCAGGTAGACGTTTTCCCCCGCGTTACCGAGGATGTGCGAGACGTCGATGACGCCCGATGCCTCTTCGTCCTGGGTCTGGAAGTTCGCAGCTCCCGTAACGAAGCGGCTCGGATCGTGCTCGGCAAGCTGTGTGAGCGCGTCGGTCGCAGGATCATATTGCCAGACCTTGCCGAGATGGGCGTTGTTGCCGACGTCCTCGGACAGAATGAGCTTGCCGTGCGAATCGACGGCAATGTTGTCGAGCATCTTCTGACCTTCGCTGCCGTTGAGGAGCAGCTTGATGGTGCCGCCGAGCTCGGGGTGCGACGCGTCGGTGAAGTCCAGCGCCCAGAGCTGGCTCGGTGCGTTGAACGCGTTCGTCGACACGAAGTAGAAGCGGTTCGGGTTGAGCGTATCCCATGCGCCGTCCTCCGGCCGCAGGAAGCTCGTCACGCCCGCAGTCTCGCTGTCCGCGTCGATTTGCGCACCGGTCTTGCCGCTGACGTCGCCGAGATCGATCATGGTGAAGGCGGACTTCCCGTCGGTACCCAGCGGATCGGTGCTGCTCGGCGCATTGTTCGCGGAACCCTCGAACTCGCTGACGTGAATTCCGAGCAGATGGCCTCCGGTCAGACCGGCCTTTTCGACGACATTTCCGGTCGCCTGCTTGGTGCCGGAATAGAAGTAGACTTGCCCGTTCTGGCCGTCATCCATCATGGCGACGACGGTCTTGTCCCCGGTATGCGCATTGGCGACCACGTTCTCGTAGGCCATGTTGCCGAGCCAGGCCAGCTCGTAGCTGTTGCCGTCCTGGGGACCGCCGACGACGTGAGCGAAGGCCCGTCCCTCGACGCCTCCCTCTTCACCGGTGAGATACAGCCTGCCGTCGAAGCCGAGCCCCGTCTGCGCGTTGTAGAACGCGCCGGAATCGGCAAGGTCTGCCGAACAGAACCGGTTGAACGTCACCGGGCTGTTGCCGGCGTTGTGGTCGACATAGGTGCCGCCCTCGTACATCCAGACGTCATGGACAAGGTCCTTGCCCGAGACGACCTGCAGCGTCGTCTTGTCAATGACCCACTCCGACACGAACGAGCCGGTGCCGCCATGCGCTCGGGCAATTCCGGCCGTTCCGGGAAGCTCATGGTTCATCAGGACGGTGAAGGTGCCGTCGCCATTGTCGAACGCGCCGAGGCCGTCCGGAATGCCGGCCATCTTGTAGCCGTTCACGCTGTCGCCGGTCGTCAGCAGCGACTCGGTATAGACGTGCGAATTGCTGCTGAGCAGGTAGGGCGTCTGTGAGCTCGAGGTGCCCGTCGCCTCATTGGAAAGAATGAACTGCTCGGCGTGAAGATCGGAAATGCGGGCATGCTCGACGATCAACGTATCGCCATGGCCGAGATTGATCTGCACGTGATGACCGACCTGGCGCGCGGAATTGATGAGCGTCTGAAAGGATGGAATGTTGAAGTCGCGGACGTCGATGCGATCGCCCGCTTCGAGCCGCTCGATCGTGTCCACGCCCATGCCCTTGCGGAGCAGGAACTTATCGTTGCCCTCATCGCCGCTGAGATGATCCCTGCCTGCGTCGCCAAGGAGCAGATCCCGTCCGCGGCCGCCATGCAGGTCGTCATTGCCATTGCCGCCGATCAGGGCGTCATTGCCGGTTTCGCCGAACAGCGTATCGTTTCCCTTGCCTCCGTCGATCCAGTCATTGCCGCGGCCACCGAGAACGATGTCATTGCCGAGACCGGCGTCGATCGTATCATTGCCGCCGAAGCCGAGGATGATGTCGCTGTGGTTCGACCCTGGAATGGCGTCGTCTCCGTTGGTCCCGAACTTGATCTTTTTGAACGGACCGACGTGGTGATGATCGTCGTGGTGATTGTGCGACATGCTTGCTCCCTGGCTGTTTGGCTTGGTACTGGCACGAACGCTCCGTTAACCAACGGCTGTGACGTTGACACGACATCGATATGAATGCGCCATGCCTGCGTTTGGCTCGAGTTGATTATTCTGGCTCGAATTGATTATTCGGCGACACGCCAGGGCACGGGTTCTGCTCAGGACGATCCCGAGGCCGAAACCGATGCACTCGGCTCTATGACCTACCCGCACGCGATCGTCGGCACGGCACACCCTGCAAGGGCTGGATTGCGTCGCTTCCGCCGTCGCTCTCCGAGCTATGGCGGACAGGCCGCTTGCAATGCCGGAGCAAGCCTCAGGCGGCCCGCTCCGCCCGCCAGGCGGTGTAGAGACCGACGAGGGTGCCGATGGCGACCAGCCCTGCCGCCAGCAAGACCTGCAGCCGCCCGTCATCGGTGGGGCCTACCGACGACACAAGTCGGGTCACGATGACGAACAGCACGCCAACAGAGGCTGCAGCACCCAGGCAAAGATGGGCGAGCTCTCGCGTCAGGTTCCCGCCGAGAAGCCCGAGTGCCGTGAAATACATCGAGCAGGCGTTGGGATGAACGAACAAGGCGACGCGCGCGTAGGGACCGTAGGCGTGCAGAAGGGATTCACATCGACGCAGCGCCGCTTTCGAGGCAACCCGCTGCAGGAGCGGCCTGAAAAAACGAGCTTGGCCGTAGCTCAGAACGGCACCGACGATGATGGCCAGCCACGCCACGAAAAAAACGGAGACATCCGCGGATTTCGGATTGAGAGCCACCGACATCAGGATGAGCGCGGTCCCGGGAAAATAGCCGAAATACGGAAAGACCGACTCCAGGAGCACGCAGACGAACATGAAGACCAGAAACCATGACGAGCCGGTCGCACCCTGGACGATGGCGTTCAAGTCGAAGAGGTTCGTCCTGTACAGGACGAGGTACATGCACATGGCCAGTCCAGCCAGCGCGTAAAACGGTACCGCTCCCGCCAGAAATCCTCTCATCCAATCATCGCGCCCTGTTTGGCGGGCACAGCGGAGACCATCGGCATCAACAGAAGACAACCGAAACGTCTCGCAGGCCGAATTCCGGCACGGCTGCCGGGGCTCTGCTTCCTTCGTGCTTCAGGTATCATGGTCTCCGTTCCGGACAGCTCTGGCGCGATGGACATCTTGGTGGATCGACTTCGCGCCTCAGCTTCCTGTTGGCGCACGATATTTCCGGAGAACCGCTTCGCGCCTTGCGCCAACGCGGACCTTCGGGTCCGGATCATGCTTTAGGCGAATGAGATTGCTCCTGTCGAGTGCCGTTTGCTCATGCAATCCTCGCCTCACCCTGAGCGCCGCTACGCAATCGACAGAATCTCGATCTCCTGCGCGCCGGCCCCCACGACGTCGCCGACCGCCTTTCCCATCAGCGACCTCGCGACCGGCGAGACGAACGAGATCGACCCCGCTTTCGGATCGGCTTCGTCCTCGCCGACGATGCGGTAGGTCTGCACGCGGCCATCGTTGCGGCTGAACGTTACCGTGCTGCCGAAGGCGACCACGTCGGTCGCGGTTGGATCGGGCATGACCTGTGCCGTGCGCAGCCTTTCGGTGAGATAGCGGACGTCGCGCAAGGGCACGGCCGACTGCCGGCGCTTCTCGTTGACGTCATCGATGCGTTGCGCGGCTTCATAGGCCTCGCGCGCTTCGGCAAGCTCGGTCTGCAACGCCTTGTGGCCCGCTTCGGTCACGAGGTTCGGATGCGGCGAGATCGGGCGATCCGGCAACAGCGTCTCGGACGCGGTTTCGGCGCTCTCTTCCTTGGTAAAGGCGACGCTCAATTGAAGATCCTGTCGAGCTGTTTTGGATGGCGGCGCCGCGCGCCGCCGATTGCACTGAACTATATCTCAAGTTCGACGAAACGGCGCAGCTTGAAGACAAGGTCCGGCATGGCCTGACGGAACCGCGTTGCATTCTGGAACGTGGTCGAGAACGGCGCGAAGGTGAGCATGGCGTTCCAGTTCCGGAAGCCATAGACCGTGACCGAAACGCCGGAGCTCGGGAAATCCTCCAGCTTGCGCAGCTCGCCGAGCACGAGATCGGCGATCGCCTCCGCCGGCAGCAGGCGCTTGCCGTCCGGCGTGGTTGCGATTTGCGCGGGCGGCTCGACTGGCTTCGTGGCAGCCGGCGTGTCATCGGCCGCGTTCTCGGCGTTGGCCGCTGCCAGATCGGAGCTGGACGTCTCGACCGGCTCCGATCCATCCGCCGGCACAGTCGGCGGAACATCGGCGATCGGCAGCGGTGCAAAACTGTCTGCGCGCCTGTTTCCTCCCAGGATGCCGCTGATCATCGCCACAAGGCCAGCGTCCTTCACCTCGTCATTCATTGCTCCCCCCGGGGCATCGGCCTACTCTAGCACCGCTCCCGCAGACCGCCACTGGCGGATGTGGGGCCGGAAGCCTCCCGGCCAAGACCTCATCACCAAGACCGCGTCACCAAGACCGGATTAGCAAGACCGGATCATCAAACGCCGTATTTCAAGTGCGCCTCTCGACGGCACCGGCGGCACGACGTTCGGTCGCGTCACGCCGCTGTGCGATCCACTACCGCTTGTCGAACGGAATATACTGCTGGTACTGCTTCGGCACTGAGCTGCGGTAGCGCGCCGGCACGGTGCCGGTGTCGATCGAATGATCGATCTCCTGCCGCCGGGTCATCTTCTTCTTCGCAGGCTTCTTCGATGCGCTCTTCCCGGCGTCGGTCGGCTGGCTGGAGCTGTCGGTGGTTGCGCTTGGCGCCGTCGTCGTCGCGGCCGGCGCAGCACTTGTCGCGGGAGGCGTAGCGGTTCCGCCGGCGGCCGGGGCACTCTGCGCCAGCGCAAGCGGCGTCTGCATCACGAGCAGCAGCGCGGCCGTTGCAGCCAGCAAATATGAATTCTGCATCAGAACCTCCAAAATGCCTGATCCGAATGAAGGCAAGCCTAGTCCCGCGGGATCGAGGCGTGCAAGTTCGTCGAATAGCTCGGAACCCACGCGCGAACTGTGGTGGAGATCACATTGCCCGCCACAGGCTGCGGTCACGATGATTTCACCTCGAACGCATCCGGCGTCGCGGACACCAATATAGGCATGACCGTGCATCAGACAGTCCAGCGGGAACGCCAGGCACGGCCGTTCCATCCTCGAAGGAGATTGAAATGCGCCGCACCATCCTCACCCTTGCATCGTTCGCGACCTTGATCGCCGCGTCATTGTCGGCGGCACCGGCCCAGGCCGCAAACGACAGGTATTGCCTGCAAGGCCGCAACTGGGGTTACCCCGGCAACTGCCAGTTCGCCAGCTATCAGCAATGTGCCGCCACGGCTTCCGGAACGTCGGCCTATTGCGGCATCAACCCGCGCTACGCCTACTCGCAGCCGTATCATTACTGACGGGCCGGCGGCTGAAGACATGGCGGTGTGCGTGATAGCGCACGCCGCGCGCCCCGAGCTGCGATCACCGCTCGACCGTCGCGCGCGCAGCGACATCGTCGCCGGGCTCTCGCGTGTAGTGCCAAGTTGCCACAACCGTCCTAAATCCGCTGCGCGGGCGAGGTTGCGGATTGCTCCGTTCGCAGCAAATCACCACAATCCGCCTCGAAGTCTCACTCCGATTCGCAGGATATCCAGACAGGCAGGCTGAGGACGTCGTGCACAAGGCAGCATTCATCGCATCCGGCCTCTTCATGCTGGTCGCTCCGGCAAGCGCCGCCGATCTGCCCATCAAGGCTGTCAGGGCTCCCGAGCCGCTCAATCTTTGGCAGGTCGAGGTCGGCGCACGGTACTGGTACAGCATCGGCCGCACCGCCTACGACTTGCACACCAGCGGCTCGCGATCTTCCCCGGTCATCTCACGGCTCGACTATCACAACATGAGCACGCATTCGGGAGAGGTTTTCTTCCGGATCGACAGCCCCATGAAGTTCTTCGTCAAGGGCTACGGCGGATATGGAGGTATGACCGGCGGCACCATGAACGACGAGGATTTTCCGCCGTTCTTCGACGGGCCGTACACAAAGACGGAGAGCCAGACCCGCGGCTTTCTGGGCTACGCCAGCCTCGATATCGGCTATTCCTTTTACGAGTCCCACCCGGTCAATGCGGAGCCGCGCCTTCGTCTGGGTGGCTTCATCGGCTACCATTACCGCGGCGAACTGGCTGATGCGTGGGGATGCCGACAGACGGTATCTGGCGGTCAGATCTGCGAAGGTGCTGGCGTCCTCGCCGGCAACGTCAAAGTCATCACCGAGCGAGACATCCTGCACGCCGTACGCGCCGGCGCCGTGGCCGATCTCTGGTTTACGCCGGCGCTCAAGCTCACCGTCGATGCCGCCTACACCTATTCCGACGTGAGAGCTTTCGACACGCACTACTTCACCTTCGGCACCGAGCCCTCGCGCGGCTACGGCCATGGCTTCCAGCTCGAGACGGTCCTGTCTTACGCTGTGACGCCCAACGCGAATATCGGAATTGGCGCCCGGTACTGGCACACCGGAATCAACGACTTCACCGAGCCTGCGAGCGGAGCAGCGGGGCAGGCGCAGACCTATCAGGTCGACCGATACGGCACTTTCGTCCAGAGCAGCTTCAAGTTCTGAGCGAGGAAATTCGGGCTGCGTTCTGTTCGCCGGCGCCCTCACGAGGTCCCGGCAAGACCGGCGTCATTCAGCCGCTTGGCGAACCACACCGCCAATGCCCGGTCGGGCCCGCCGCCGAAATAGACGTCCGACAACATGACGCCGGTTCTATCCAGCACCAGCAGCACGCCGATCGTGTAGGCGAACCAGACATTCGGATCGGTGAGCGCCCGCAGCTTGTGCTCATCATGCTCCAGCGGCGTATGATTGTTCGCCTTTCGGATCTCGACCGCGAGCAGATTGTTCGGGATCTCGCGCTGATGCACGACGACATCGGGGTAGATCGACTTGCCGAGATGATCGTCGGTCGAGATGATGGTGCCGTGCGGCAGGTGCAGCGTGCGCTCGCCGAGCCGGTCGTAGTTGCAATCGACTGACCAGCCCGAAAACTGCTTTTCCAGATATACGGCGAAGCGGTGCGTGACCGCCCGCTCGCCGATGTCCTTCTCGAACAGGAAATCCTCGTGGGCGTAGAAGTCCTGGAGCGCCGCGATCACCTTGTTCAGCTCGGTCTGCATCATGCCTCCCGACCAACGCGCGTGCACGCCACATCCTCGGTGTCGTCCCGGCGAACGCCGGGACCCATACCGCGAGGTCTATCGAGTGCGCGCGGTGCGCGTACCGGACCCCAAGTCTTCGCCAAACCCCTCCCTGGGGTTATGGGTCCCGGCGTTCGCCGGGACGACGTGGGGAGAGAGCCTGGCCAACCAACGCTCCTACATCTGGACTTCGATCAGCCGCGGTCCGGGCTCGGCGACCGCTTCGGCCAGCGCCTTGTTGAACTCCTCGGCATTGGTGACGGCGCGGCCCGGCACGCCCATGCCCTTGGCCAGCGCGACGAAATCGAGCGTCGGACGGTCGAGCCTGAGCATGTCGTTGGCGCGCTGGCCGGGCTCGCCCGCGCCGACATTGTCGAACTCGCCGCGCAGGATCTGGTAGATGCGGTTGGCGAACACGATGGTGACGATGTCGAGGTTCTCGCGCGCCTGCGTCCACAGCGACTGGATCGTGTACATCGCGCTGCCGTCGCCGACCATGGTGATCACCTTGCGATCCGGGCAGGCGATCGCAGCGCCGATCGACAGCGGCGTGGAGAAGCCGATCGAGCCGCCCATGTTCTGGAGCCAGTCATGCGGGGCGGCGGCCGCCGTCGGCGGGAAGAAGCCGCGGCCGGTGGTCAGGGATTCGTCGACCATGATCGCGTTCTCGGGGATCGCACAGGCGATCGCCTGCGCGATCGAGGCGAAGGTGAGCGCGCCGGTCGGCTTCACCAGTTCGGCCAAGGCCTGCGGCTTGACGTCCCTGGCGCTGGCCTTCACGGCGCCCGCGAGCGCCTCCAGCGCGGCGACCGAATTCTCGCCCCAGGAGGTCATGCGATGGACCTCGCAGCCTTGCGGCTTGAGCATGCTCGGCTTGTTCGGATAGGCGAAGAAGGCCACGGGATCGTCGGACTCGACCAGCACGATGTGACGGAACTTCGCCAGCATCGGCAGGGCCTGATCGATCACGTAGTGGATGCGATCGATCGAGAAACGGCCGCGGCCGCGCGCCATCTTGGGCCGGAAGGTCGGGCCCATCACGGTGCAGCCGGTCTTGCCGGCGATGCGCTCGGCCAGCGCCAGGCCCTGCTCGCTCAGGGCGCTCCCGGTCATGAGGAGCAGCGTGCCCTCGCCGTCGCCATGCAGGATTCTTGCGGCGTGCTCGACCGCCTGCGGCGAATAGCTCGCGCGTTGCTGCTCGGCCGGAACCTCGGCGATGCCGTCGGCCTCGTTCCAGGCGGTGTCGGCGGGCAGGATCAAGGTCGCGATCTGCGGCGGCGCGCTCTTGGCGGCGGCAATCGCCGCGGCACCGTCGGCGGCGACCGATTTGGCGTCCGGCGAGGTGCGGACCCAGGACGACATCGGCCGGGCCAGGCCCTCGATATCGGAGGTCAGAGGCGCGTTGTAGCCGATGTGGTAGACGGCATGCTGGCCGACGATGTTGACGATGCCGGAGTTCGCCTTCTTGGCATTGTGCAGATTGGCAAGGCCGTTGGCGAGGCCGGGGCCGAGATGCAGCAGCGTCGAGGCCGGCGTTCCCTTCATGCGGAAATAGCCATCGGCGGCGCCCGTCACCACGCCCTCGAACAGGCCGAGCACGCAACGCATGCCCGGCACGCGGTCGAGCGCTGCGACAAAATGCATCTCGGAGGTACCGGGGTTGGTGAAGCAGACATCCACCCCACCCTTAACCATCGTCCGCACCAGGCTTTCCGCACCGTTCATCCCAAAGCTCCCGCAACCGGCCATGTCCAGATATCCGTCCGATCAATCATTGTTCGCGCGTCCCGTCAAAGCAATAGCCGGCATCGCCGCCCTGCCCCGCGCGACCATGCGCCGGTTTGGCTAATGGATTTCGGCAAATTGTGGTTGCCGATTTGGTAACGCCGATCGTCGAACATGGCATCCCTCACGGGCCCGTGGGTTGCGGAATGCCTGCAAATATGGCCTGTGGCATTCATTGAATCGATTTCTTTCTGGGGGAGACAATGATCCGGTTTTTTGCCGCGCCGATTGCCGCCATCGCACTGCTGTCGGCCACGGCAGGTGGCGCGTTCGCCGAAGAGTTCGACACGCGCGACATCATGGGCGGCGGCCCGAACTTCTTCCGTTCCGGCGCAAATCCCGTTCCCCGCACCACCGTCATGTACAACGGCAACTACGCCCCCGGCACCATCGTCGTGAACACCAGCGAGCGCCGGCTCTACCTGGTTCTCCCCAATGGCCAGGCCCTGCGCTACGGCATCGGCGTCGGCCGCGACGGCTTCCGCTGGGGCGGGGTGCACAAGATCACCGCCAAGAGGGAATGGCCGGACTGGACGCCGCCGTCGCAGATGCTGGCCCGCCGGCCCGACCTGCCGCGCCACATGAAGGGCGGCGTCGACAATCCGCTCGGCGCCCGCGCGATGTATCTGGGCTCGACGCTGTACCGCATCCACGGCTCCAACGAGCCGGAGACGATCGGCCAGGCCGTCTCCTCAGGCTGCTTCCGCATGACCAATGACGATGTCACCGACCTCTACAGCCGTGTCGCCGTCGGCACCACCGTGGTGGTGCTGAACAACTGAAGCGAGACCGGGGGCTTGCACGCAGCGGGAACCCGCAAGGCGCGTGAATTTGTGGACTTGTGTGCGCGGCGTGAATACGGCAGCGTCGGGCAACGATGACCGCATTTGTTCCGTCCTCGCCTGCCCTTCGCATCACTCTGCTTGCACTCGCAGTGCTCACATGTCTGCCTGACACCGCGGCCATGGCTGCCGCGGGCGAATTGCCCGCGGTCTCCTCGCGCCAGCGCGCCGAGAAGAAGAGCTTCACCGACGGCGAGATCATCGAAGGCTTCCTGAAGACGGCATTCGGTGCCGAATATCATCTCGCCGGCCGCGTCGACCGCATCCGCAAGTTCGACGGGCCGGTGCGCGTGTTCGCCGAGAGCGACCGCGCCGACCGCAAGACGCAGCTCGCAAAAGTCGTGGCCGATATCGGCAGGCGCGTGCGGCATCTCGACATCGCCATGATCGACACCAACGAAGCGGCGAATGTGCGGGTGAAGCTGGTGCGCGACCGCGATCTCTACCGCACCATCACGAGCTTCTACGGCGCGGAGAAGGCGCGCGAAATCCGCACCTCGCTGGACCCGCAATGCCTGTCCGGCTTTCGCAAGAACGACGATTTCGAGATAGAGCATTCCGACGTCATCCTCACCGTCGACAACGGCGATTTCGTCTTCCTCGACTGCGCCTATGAGGAACTCCTGCAATCGCTCGGGCCGATCAACGACACCGCGAGCGTGCCGTGGACCATGTTCAACGACAACGTCTCGATGGGCTATTTCGACGTCTACGACCAGTACATCCTCAACCTGCTCTACGATCCCCGCATCAAGGCGGGCATGACCGTGGCCGAGGTCAAGGCGGTGCTGCCCGACGTGCTCAAGGATGTGCGGGCGTGGGTGAAGCGGGTGAATGACCTGAAGGAGTGAGGTCTTACCCTCCTCTGGAGGGCTCGCATTGAGCGCAGCGAAATGTGAGACGGGGTGGCATGATCTATCCTCACGTGGACTGCCCGAGTGGAGAGATCACCCCACCCCGCTCGCGCTGCGCGCGATCGACCCTCCCCCTCCAGGGGAGGGTCAGCACGGCGCCCGCTCCGACCCTACTGCACCAGATCAGCCACAGTCGTCGCGGCCTTCAGCCCGGTGCCGGTGAGGACCGCGACCGTGGTCTCGGTCGCCTTGATCGCACCAGCGGCTGCGAGCTTGTCCAGTGCCGCCGCCGCGCTGGCGCTGGTCGGCTCGGCGAACAGGCCCTGTCGCGCGAGACGCCGCAAGGCTGCGACGATCTCGTTTTCGGTGAGCGCAACGGTGCTGCCACCGCTCTCGCGCAAGGCGCCGATAATCTCGCGCAGACGCAAGGGATTCTTGATCGCGGTGCCCTCCGCGATGGTCTTGTGCACCTCGCGCGCGACAGGCGTGTCGACGCCGGCCTGAAAGCTCGCATCGATCGGCGAGCAATTCAGCGGCTGCGCAGCGAACAGGCGCGGCAGCTTCGATATCTGCCCGGCCCTCAAGAGCTCGCGGAAGCCGAAGGCGCAGCCGAGCAGGCTGCTGCCGGCGCCCACGGGAACGATGACGTTGTCGGGTGCGCGAAAGCCGAGATCCTCCCAGATCTCGTAGGCGAGCGACTTGGTGCCTTCGAGGAAGAACGGCTGCCAATTGTGGCTGGCGTAGAAGGTCTGGCTCGACTGGCGGATGGCCTCGGCTTCCGACTCCTCGCGTGGCCCTTCGACGAGTTGCACCTCGGCGCCATAGGCCCTCACCTGCGCGATCTTGGCCGGCGACGTGGACGCGGGCGCGAGGATCTTCACGCGCATGCCGCCGGCGGCGCCAAGCCCTGCCATCGACGAGCCGCCATTGCCCGACGAGTCCTCCAGAATGGCATCGACACCGATCTGCCGCAGGAAGGACAGCATCACGGAAGAGCCGCGATCCTTGAAGCTGCCGGTCGGGTTGAACCATTCGAGCTTGAAGAAGGGCCGCAGGTCACCCCAACCTTGCGGGATCAGCGGCGTACAGCCCTCGCCGAGCGAGATCGGATCAGCGATCTCGACCGGCAATGCCGCCCGGTAGCGCCACAGCGACCGCGTCCGGCCATCGATGTCCTCGCGCGAGATGCCGGCACCCGGCGTCACCAGCAGCGGCGTGCGCTCGTCCGAGCACCAGCGCGGCTGGTCGAGCGGATAGAGCTGTCCGTTGCGGGGGTCGATGTAGCTGGCGGCGGGCATTGGGGGTCTCCAAGTCAAGGACGATCTGCGATCGGACGGATGACACGTTTAGTCCGGGATTCGGCGCGGGCCGAGCGGAAGGATGCTCACCCCCTTGAAAACATGAAAAATACAAATATTTCAATTCTTTAAGTCGGGCACGCCGGCAGGGCGGCGCGATCGGCCCGCGCGAGGACCCGGCGCTGAAGGCGGCCCCTGCAAGCCCGCCAATGACGGGAATGTGGCCGCAAACGGCCCTGCCCGTCCGGCACGATTAACTTGTCTGTCGTCGCCGGCCGCTACAATATGTTGGATTGAGCTTGCGCCACCGCTGTTCTTCGGCAGGCAACGCAAGCGAGCCAGGCCCGTCCGAGCGGCGGGCCGTTGGCTTTTTGGGAGCCTGGACATGAGCCGTGCCAACCGTACCGACCACATCCGCCTGACCTCCCATCCGGAGCCGGGCAGGAAGGCCGCCTTTCCGATCTACTGGGGCGCCACCGACGCGCGCGCCCGCGGGCCGGTCATCGGCACGGTGTCGCGCGCCGGGGATCGCAACGTGATCGGCAGCCATGGCGGGTCCTACGCGATGTACCGCGCGCTCGCCGTCTCCGCCGGCGCGCTCGATCCGATTCGCAGGCCCGATCTCACCAACACGTTTCCCGCCGCGACCATCGGGCCGTTCCCGCAATGGAGCGATCCCACAAAAATCGTCGCGCTCGATCCCTGGGGGCATCTCGTCGCCGAGAACTTCCGCCAGGAGATCGCCGAAGGCGCCGACATCCGCCCGAGCATCGCGGTGACGCGGGCGCGGCTCGACCTGCCGGAGATCCGCGAGGCGCTGGCCGCAAAGCGGCTGCGCGCCGACGGCGAGGTCGTGCATGCCAATGGCAGCGTCTCCGTGGTGAAGATCGCGATCGATCCGGTCTGGTACCTGCCCGGCCTCGCCGCCCGCTTCGGCACCGGCGAGACCGAGCTGCGGCGTACGCTGTTCGAGCAGACCGCCGGCATGTTTCCCGAGCTCGTCACGCGTTCGGACATGAAAGTGTTCCTTCCCCCAATCGGCGGCACCACCGTCTACCTGTTCGGCGATGTGACAAAACTGCCCGACCATCGCACCAGGATCACCTGCCGCGTGCACGACGAGTGCAACGGCTCCGACGTGTTCGGCTCCGACATCTGCACCTGCCGTCCCTACCTGATCCACGGCATCGAGGAATCCGCGCGCGGCGCACAGGAGGGCGGGCTCGGGCTCGTCGTCTACAACCGCAAGGAAGGCCGCGCGCTCGGCGAAGTGACAAAGTTCCTGGTCTACAACGCCCGCAAGCGGCAGGAGGACGGCGATGCGGCCGCCGCCTATTTCGAGCGCACTGAATGCGTCGCCGGCGTCCAGGACGCGCGCTTCCAGCAATTGATGCCGGATACGATCCATTGGCTCGGCCTTAAGCGCATCGACCGCTTCCTGTCGATGAGCGACATGAAATACGACGCGCTGACCTCGCAAGGCATCCACATCGTCGAGCGCGTGCCGATCCCGCTGGAGCTGATTCCCGCCGACGCCCATGTCGAGATCGCCGCGAAGAAGGCCGCCGGCTACTACTCGACCGACATCGCGCCGGAGCAATCCGTGGACGGCGTCGTCGGGCGTTCGCTGGAAAAATACTGATCGCGATGGGGCACGCTTTGGAATCGCAGGCGCGCGCGCTGCTCACCGCCAAGGCGGTGCGGACGCGCGCCGGGCAGATGCTCGAGCTTGGCCTTGCCGGCGGGCTCACCCATTTCACCGTCGATCTCGACCGCATGGATGGCGTTGCCGAGGCCGTGCTCGCGGTGACGCGCAAAGCCTATCCGACGCTCGACATTCCCTTTCATGCGCGCTGGCGGCACTTCGTGCTCGGCGGCATCGACCGCTGGGCCCGGCTTGCTGATGCCGCGTCTTGGCCGGATCGCGCGGCGCGGGCGCGCGCCGAATTCGATCTCGCCATCGTCAGCGTGCTGCTCGATGCCGGCGCCGGCGCAGCGTGGCGCTATCGCGATACCGCGACGGGAGCGGACGTAGGGCGATCGGAGGGCCTTGCGATCGCGAGCCTCGACATGTTTGCGAGCGGGCTGTTTTCGCGCGATCCGCGGGCGCCGTTCAGGGCCGATGCGGAGGTGCTTGCAAAGCTGCCTCTTGCCGCACTCACTTCCACCTTTCAGGTCAGCGACGCCAATCCGCTGCTCGGCCTGGAGGGACGCGCCGACCTGCTGCGTCGCCTGGGCAAGCAAGCCGCAGCGCGACCCGAAATCTTCGGCCTGCACGATTCGCCGCGGCCGGGCGGGCTGTTCGATCACATCGCGGCGCAGGCCGTCGGCGGCGCCGTCGCAGCGCCCGCAATTCTGTCGGCGGTGCTGAACCAGCTCGGGCCGATCTGGCCGTCGCGGCTCGAACTCGCGGGCGTCCCGCTCGGCGATTGCTGGCGCCATCCGGCACTCAAGACCGACGACGCGACCGCGGGCCTTGTGCCCCTGCACAAGCTGTCGCAATGGCTGAGCTATTCGCTGATCGAGCCGCTCCAGCGCGCCGGCATCAAAGTGACCGATATCGACGGCCTGACCGGGCTTGCCGAATATCGCAATGGCGGCCTGTTCGTCGACCATGAGGTGCTGCGCCTGCGCGATTCCGCGGACGCCGCGCGCGCGCATGAAGTGGATTCGCTGCTCGTCGTCGAGTGGCGCGCGCTGACGGTTGCGCTGCTCGACAGCTTGGCGGAGCGCATTCGCGCCAAGCTCGGCCGCACCCCCGAGACCTTGCCGCTTGCGAGCATCCTCGAAGGCGGCACCTGGGCGGCCGGCCGCGCCATCGCATTCGCCCGCCGTCCCGATGGTTCACCGCCGCTCAAGGTGATCAGCGACGGTACGGTGTTCTAACCCTCTCCCCTTGTGGGAGAGGGTGCCTCGCGAAGCGAGGCGGGTGAGGGGTTGTCTCCGCGGACACACCTCTCAGTTGGAGTTCGCGGATAGAGACCCCTCATCCGGCGCTTCGCGCCACCTTCTCCCACAAGGGGAGAAGGGAAGAAGCACCGGCTCGCATAGTTCAATGAAGTGCATTTCGCCGGGAGCATTACATGGAAGGCGTCACGATCGTCGATCATCCGCTGGTGCAGCACAAGCTGACGCTGGTGCGGGACAAATCCATCTCGACCAAATCGTTTCGGGAGCTGATCAAGGAGATCGGCATGCTCCTGTGCTACGAGGTGACGCGTGACCTGCCGCTCACCGACACCGTGATCGAGACGCCGCTGGCGACGATGCACTCGGCCAAGATCGCAGGCAAGAAGCTCGTGTTCGTGCCGATGCTGCGCGCCGGCACCACCTTCGTCGACGGCATGATGGATCTGGTGCCGACCGCGCGTGTCGCGCATATCGGGCTCTACCGCGAGCCGCACAGCTTTGCCGCGGTCGAGTATTTCTTCAAATCGCCGTCCGATCTCAGCGAGCGCCTCGCGATCGTGGTGACGCCGGTGGTCGCCACCGCCAACACCGCCGTCGCCGCCATCGACCGGCTGAAGGAGCGCGGTGCCAGGGACATCCGCCTCGCCTGCCTGATCGCCGCGCCGGAAGGCCTCGAACGGCTGCGTGGACTGCACCCGGACGTGCCGATCTGGACGGCGGCGGTGGACGAAGGCCTCGATGAGAATGGCTTTATCCTGCCAGGCCTCGGCGATGCCGGCGACCGCGCCTACGGGACGCGGTAGGCGCTGCACGCACCTGTATTGTTCGAGCATGATCTTTCGGAAAGCCGCAGCCGCCACGCCGGCGAAGTGAGCGCTGGCTGCGGCAGCTCACACCTTCCCGCTGACGCAAATGCCCTTCAGCGCCTGCCACTCCCTGTCGGTCAGTAGCGGCGGGCCGCTCGCGGGACGATCCTCTTTCGTCATGCGCGCGAGGCGGTCCTCGGTCAGCGGGTGGCTGGCGAGGATCGTGGTGAGGCCGGAACCGCCCTCCTTGCCGGTGATCCGGAACATCAATTCGGCCGCGGGTTTTGGCGAGCGGCCGAGCTTGTGCATGATCTCGATCGCAAAGGTGTCGGCGCCGGTCTCGGCTTCGCGCGAATAGGAGGCCTCGACCAGGCTGCGCGACGCGAAGATCACGGCCGAGGAGCCGGTGACGTCGCCGAACAAAAGGCCGATCAGGAACGAGGTGCCGCCATTGTAGATCAGGCCGCGCATGTTGTCGTAATGCTTGAGATGGCCGAGCTCGTGGGCGAGGATGCCGGCGAGCTCGTCGGGACTCTCGGCCTTGTCGAGCAGGCCCTTGAGCACGAACACCTTGCCGCCGGGCAGCGCGAAGGCATTCGGCACCGAGGTCGGCAGCACGCCCGCCGTCATGGTGTCGTCGAGGCCGGAGGCATCGCGCAAGCGGTTGACGAGCTTGGTGAAGGCGGCCTTGCCCGCGGGGTCTTCGCAGACGCGGCGGCCGAAGATGGTTTTCATCTGCACTTCGGCGGCGTCGCCGATGCGCCGTTCGACCGGCTTCGGCACCAGCGGTGCGAGACGATCGGCGGCGAGCGGCACGCCGAACAAGACGACGCAGACGATGGAGACGGCCGCAGCCACCGACCAGCCCACGATCTTTGCAGTGCCGCGGCGCGTGGCCTGGTGCTTGTCGAGATGCAGGCAGCGCGCGGTCACATCTGCCGCCACTGCCGCGTCGCGGATCTCGAGTCGCGCCAGGGGCGGGGCCGACGTGCAGGCCAGACGCAAAACGCCGGCCGGGCCGTCGGCGCGGCGGATATCGGCATAGGCCCAGCGAACGGGTGCTTCGCCGTCCTCAGCGATTTCGAGCGCATCACCGAGCGTCAGCATCACCTGACGCCTGCGGCTCGAGACGCCGTCGAAGAAGATGGTCGGCTTTGAGGACCCGGGCGGGACCCCGGTGGACACGTCACTCACGGTTCAGAATCCTGCAACATCCAGTCCATCGGCAAACCCTTCGCCGAGCGCGCCGGCGAGTTCGCCGCGCCCCTGCACATTCGCCGCGGCCGCGATCTTGTGCACCTCGACCGTCTCCAGCACCTTCGCCCAGAGATCGCGCTGGAGATAGACGCGCATGACGATGTTGATGGCCAGCGCTACGGCGAAATAGCCGATCACCATCATTGCCACCACCGGGATGCTGTTCGCGCCGTCGCCGGGCTCGAATACCTGATCGACCGGCACGCCGGTGAGCTGGACGACGAGCAAGGTACCGCCGATCATGTAAGCACCGAACGCGGCCGAGAGCAGCGTCCACCAGCCGACCACTTTCCAGTACAGGCCGTAGAAGGCGTCATGAGGCAGATCCGAGGACAGGCTGACGCCGCCGATGCGAATGCCGTCGAGCCACCAGCGCCACTCGCGCGCCCTAAACTCGGCGTAGAGGAATGGCGCCAGCGGGAAGATCACGAGCGCGACCGGGCTGAGCAGCCAGAGCCACCAGCCGCGCTTGAAGAAGGTCCAGCCGTCGCCTTCGAAGTCGCCGGAGAGATCGCCATAATGGGTGTGCTGCATCTTGTAGCGCTCGAGCGCAGCTGCGCGCCATGGCAGCGCCAGGCCGAGCGTCAGGAACACGAGCAAGCCCCACAGCATGGCGCGGAGCGAATAGGCCCAGCCCGAGCCGTCCATCCAGAACCGCACGCCGCGCCAGACCGTGCGCGTCAGGCGGTAGCGCCGCGCGCGAAAAATCGCGAACTGGCCGAAGGCGTAGAAGCCGATAAACAGCGGCAACGAGGCGAAGCCTTGCCAGCGCTCGAACTCGATGCCGATCAGAAAGTAGGCGAGGTAGATCGGCACCAGGATCGCGAGCGCGACCAGGAAGCCGATCAAAAGCTCCTTGGCCCGCCCGGTATATTCGGCCGCATCGCCGTCGATCGCAGTGTTGGCCCACAGATGGCGGCGAATGTCGGTGACCAGCCAGAACCGGTAGAAGCCGAAGGTGACGAGCTCCAGCATGGCACCCCTGGTGACCATTCTGCGGAACTCGGAGCGGTTGCCGGAGAAATCGACCCGCGTGGGCGGCAGCGGCGGCGGTAAGGGTTCGGCCCCAATGGGGGTCCATTGCATGTCGTTCACGGCAGCAACCTCGGGATGCGGATCTGTTGCGGTCAAACTATAGATCAGAGGTTAGTCAATCCCCAAGCTGGGCCGGTTCGATTTACCTCGATTCCGATAGGGTTCTTGCACGATTCTCCACCGCGCAGCGTGCGGGAGGTCACGTTCGCGTGGCGGCGTGACGGCCATCCGACGCTCTCGTGAAGGTTGGATGTGGCAAAACTCTCCCTTGCTCCGACGCAGACAACCGGCTGTAATTGCAAATCAAATACCGCAGCGCAGAATTCAACGAGAACGCGCGGTTCAGGTCAGGGGAGAACGGTCATGCACGGGACCATCGAGAGCGCGACCAAGCTCGACGCACTTCGCGCGCGCGCCACGTCACTGCCGCTGGAGCAGTTCGATCCGGGCGACCCGGAGTTGTTCAGGACGGATACGTTCTGGCCCTATTTCGATCGCCTGCGCCGGGACGATCCCGTGCACTACTGCAAGGACTCGATGTTCGGGCCGTATTGGTCGGTGACGCGCTACAACGACATCATGGAGATCGAGACCAACCATGCGGTGTTCTCCTCGGCCTCCGCGCTCGGCGGCATCACCATCCGCGACATCGATCCGGATTTGCGCCGCGAGAGCTTCATCTCGATGGACCCGCCGCGCCATGCGGCCCAGCGCAAGACCGTGGCGCCGATGTTCACGCCGACGCACCTGGACAATCTCGCGATCAACATCCGCGAGCGCTCGGCCGAGTGCCTGGACAACCTTCCCCGCGGCGAGGTGTTCGACTGGGTCGACCGCGTCTCGATCGAGCTGACGACGCAGATGCTGGCGGTGCTGTTCGACTTCCCCTGGGAGGACCGCCGCAAGCTGACGCGCTGGTCGGACATCGCCACTACCATTCCCGGCCCCGACGGCCTCGTCGCCACCGAGGACGAGCGGATGGCCGAGCTGACGGAATGCGCGGCCTATTTCTCCCGCCTCTGGAAGGAGCGCATCGAACAGCCGCCGAAGAGCGACCTCTTGTCGATGATGGCGCACAGTGCCGCCACGCGCGACATGGACGCCAGGAACTTCCTCGGCAATCTCATCCTTTTGATCGTCGGCGGCAACGACACCACCCGCAACACCATGTCGGGCTCGATCTACGCGCTGAGCCAGCATCCGGAGCAGTATCGCAAGCTGCGCGAGAACCCGGATCTGCTCGACAGCTTCGTGCCCGAGGTGATCCGCTGGCAGACTCCGCTCGCGCATATGCGGCGCACGGCGCTCTCCGACTTCGAATTCCGCGGCAAGCAGATCAAGAAGGGTGACAAGGTCGTGATGTGGTACGTCTCGGGCAACCGCGACGAGGAGGTGATCGAAAAGCCCTACGATTTCATCATCGACCGCGCCCGCCCGCGCACGCACCTCTCCTTCGGCTTCGGCATCCACCGCTGCGTGGGCCTCAGGCTCGCCGAACTCCAGCTCAAGATTATTTGGGAAGAAATTCTCAAGCGGTTCGACCATATTGATGTGGTCGGCGAGCCCAGGCGGGTCTATTCCAGCTTCGTGAAGGGGCTGGAGACGTTGCCGGTGAAGATTGCGGCGTAAATTCGCAGTAAGATGAGTTCGAACGACGTCCGCGAGAAAGCTGCGCATCCTCTCCCGCTTGCGAGAGCTTTGCATATTCGCGAATCTGCGATTCCCTAGACCGCTGAGGGAGGACGGGAATGGCCTATCGACAGGTTGGACAACCGAGCTTTGCGGACGCGCTGGTGTCGCGACGGGGAAAAGGCAATCCGGTGCTGAGACGGATTGGGGACTTGGTCGATTGGGCAGCGGTAGGGGGCGTGCTAGGCGGTCTGCCGGAACCGGAGCGTGGGGCGCCGGCCTATCCGCGGCTGGTGATGTTCAAGGCGCTGTTGCTGCAGCAATGGTACGGGCTGTCCGATCCGGAGCTTGAAGAGGCGCTTGATGACCGCGCCTCATTCCGCGATTTCTGCGGCTTTGTGCTCGGCGATGAGACACCCGATCACGCCACGATCTGGCGCTTCCGCGACAGTTTGCAGCGGGCCGGCCTGGACGAGAGGCTGTTCGGTGAGATCCTGCGCCAGATCGATGCGCATGGGCTGGTGGTGCGGCGGGGTACACTAATCGACGCGAGCCTGATCCCGGCGGCGGTGAAGCCGCCGAAGCCACCAGAGGAGCCGCAGCCCCCCGGCCCGGACGGTCGGGCGCCGAGCAAACTGGTCAACAGCAAGCGCGATCCGGATGCGCGATGGACCAAGAAGGGCGGCAAACGATACTTCGGCTACAAGGCCCATGTTGGCATCGACCAGGGCTCGGCAATCATCCGCCGCAGCAAGCTGACCGATGCTGCGGTCAACGATACGGTGCCCGCCGACGAGTTGGTCTGTGGTGATGAGAAGGCGGTCTATGCCGACCAGGCCTATGACAAGCACGAGCGCCGTAGCGGCCTGCGCGCGCGAGGCATCAAGCCGCGGCTGATGTTCCGGCCCAACAAGCATCATCCGCTGACCGCGCGGCAGAAGCGCTTCAACGGTGCCGTGGGAAAGCGCCGCGCACCGGTCGAGCAGGTCTTCGCGCGCCTCAAGGGCAGCTACCGCTGGGCGCGCGCCCGCTATCTGGGCTGGGCGCGCAACCAGACGCATCTGCGCCTGATCTGCCTGGCAATGAATCTCAAACGATGGGTGGCGTTGTCTCCTGCGGGAGTTGCCGCATGACCGCCCAACCCAATCAGTCGACCACGAAAGCGCAAACCTTCGATGCCGCCGACGTCCAACGCTACGCAAAAAACGCCCAACAGCGGCAATCACTCCCCCGCGTCCAATTAAGCAAAGCTCTCGCTTGCGGGAGAGGATGGAACACCAACTGGAGTCACGACCATGAACATCCAAGCGCCGGTTAAAGTGGACAAGGCCGAACGCATGCGCAGGGCGCGCGAGGAGGCCTATGCGACGCCGCTTTCGCAATTCCACCCCGGCGCGCCCAGGCTGTTCCAGGACGACACGCTGTGGCCGTGGTTCGAGCGGCTACGCAAGGAAGAGCCGGTGCACTACTGCACCAACGCGCCGATCGAGCCGTACTGGTCGGTGGTGAAGTACAACGACATCATGCATGTCGACACCAATCACGGCATCTTCTCTTCGGATTCGAAGCTCGGCGGCATCTCGATCCGCGACGTGCCGGAAGGCTACGACTATCCAAGCTTCATCGCGATGGACCAGCCCCGGCATTCGGCGCAGCGCAAGACGGTGTCGCCGATGTTCACCCCTCAGCATCTGGACGAGCTGGCGAGATTGATCCGCCAGCGCTCGCAGACCGTACTGGACAATCTGCCGCGCAACGAGACCTTCAACTTCGTCGAGCGCGTCTCGATCGAGCTGACGACGCAGATGCTGGCGACGCTGTTCGACTTCCCCTGGGAAGAGCGGCGCAAGCTGACGCGCTGGTCCGACGTCTCGACCGCGCTGCCCAAGAGCGGCATCGTCGCCTCCGCCGAGGAGCGCCGCCGCGAGATGGACGAGTGCTACGCCTACATGTCGAAGCTGTGGAACGAGCGCGTCAACTCCGCGCCGCGCAACGACCTGCTGTCGCTGATGGCGCACAACGAGGCCACGCGCCACATGGACCCCGACAACCTCATGGGCAACATCATCCTGCTCATCGTCGGCGGCAACGACACCACGCGCAACACCATGACCGGCTCGGTGCTGGCGCTGAACGAGAACCCGGAGCAGTACGACAAGCTCCGCGCCAATCCGGAGCTGATCGATTCCATGGTGCCGGAAGTGATCCGCTGGCAGACGCCGCTGGCGCATATGCGGCGCACCGCGTTGCAGGACACCGAGATCGGCGGCAAGCACATCAGGAAGGGCGACCGCGTCGTGATGTGGTACGTCTCGGGCAACCGCGACGACGAGATGTTCGAGAAGCCGAACGAGTTCATCATCGACCGACCCCGGCCGCGCACCCACCTCTCCTTCGGCTTCGGCATCCACCGCTGCGTCGGCATGCGGCTTGCCGAACTGCAGCTGCGGATCGTCTGGGAGGAGATGCTGAAGCGGTTCGACCGCATCGAGGTGGTCGGCGAGCCCAAGCGGATCTATTCCAGCTTCATCAAGGGATACGAGTCCCTGCCGGTGAGGATTCCCGGCTGAGCTCTCTTCTCCGTCATTGCGAGGAGCTCTTGCGACGAAGCAATCCAGGCTGTCACCGCGGAGGGATTTCTGGATTGCTTCGCTGCGCTCGCAATGACGAGTTCCGGGATGCAGATGCGAGTCTCATTCGCAGTACCCCTGGCCCGGCTATAAAATTCCGGCATGACAGGTCGCGCCAGATGCGAAGGCAAGACGGCGCCTGACTGTTCTACCACACGCCATCTAACTCAATTTGATGTCCCACACGCCTTCCTTGCGGCAGGCGGCGACTTCCTCGCGCAGGAGAGCGGTGATGGCGAGCGAGGCCGTCGAGGCCGGGCGATCGATCGGAGAGGCAAAGATGAGCTCACGCGTCATCGGCCTGGATACGGGCGCGGTTTCAAGCCGCCCGTCCGCGACCTCGCCGTGGACCGACGAGGGCGGCAGCAGCGCGAAGCCGAGGCCCTCCTCGACGAGGCTGGTCAGCACGCGGAAGGAATCCGCCTCGAGCTGGACGTTGAGCTTGATCTTGCGCTGGGCCGCCGCATGCTCGATCAGCGCGCGGAGGCCGTGGGAATGAGAGGGCAGCACCAGGCGCTGGCGCAGCAGCCAGCCGATGTCGACGCTCTTCTTGCGCGCCAGCCCACAGCCGCGCGGGCCGACCGCGACGATGTTGTCGCGCCCCAGGCTCTGCACATTGAGATGCAGATCGGCCGAGCGGCCATAGAGGATGGCGAGATCCATCTCGCCGCGATGCAGCCATTCGACGAGATGACCACTGTAGCTCTCGACGATGCGCAGCGAGATGCCGGGAAATTTTTCGACGCAGCGCCGTGCAAAGCGCGCCGACAGCACGCAGCTGACGGTCGGAACGAGACCAAGCACCACCTGCCCGGAGGGCGGCCCCTTGGCCGACTGGATGTCGTCGCGGATCTGGTCGATCTGCCGCACGATGCCGGAGGTGCGCGCCAGCAGGAGGCGGCCGGCCTCGGTCAGCACCATGCCGCGGCCGTTGCGGGTGAACAGATCGGTGCGCAGCTCGTGTTCCAGGAGCTTGATCTGCCGGCTGAGCGCCGGCTGCGCCACGCGCAGCGTGTCGGACGCCTTGGACAGGCTGCCGAGCTCCGCCACGCAACTGAAGGTCCTGAGCTGCCGGAAATCCATGCTTGCCAATCCTGGAAGGCTACTCCATACGCTATAGCAAATGAGCATAGGGGGCTGGCGTTGTTTTCACAACGCCAGGGGATTGGCCGGCGTTATCTTAACTGCCGCTACGAACAGGAAACGCCATGAGTCAAGAACACCACACCGAAGATCACGCCGACATTCGCGAGGCCGTCGCCAAGCTGTGCGCGCAGTTTCCCGGCGAATATTGGCGCAAGCTCGATCGCGAGATGGCCTATCCCAAGGCGTTCGTGGATGCGTTGACTGAGGCCGGCTATCTCTCGGTCCTGATCCCCGAGGAATATGGCGGCGCGGGCCTGAAGCTTTCGGCGGCCGCCGCGATCCTCGAGGAGATCCAGCGCGCGGGCTGCAACGGCGGCGGCTGCCACGCCCAGATGTACACGATGGGCACGGTGCTCAGGCATGGCAATGCGGAGCAGAAGGCAAAATATCTGCCGAAGATCGCGAGCGGCGAATTGCGGCTGCAGGCCTTCGGCGTCACCGAGCCGACCAGCGGCACCGACACCTCCTCGCTGAAGACCTTCGCGCGCAAAGACGGCAACGACAGCTATATCGTCAACGGCCAGAAGATCTGGACCAGCCGCGCCGAGCATTCCGACCTGATGATCTTGCTGGCGCGGACCACGCCGAAGGATCAGGTCAAGAAGCGCACGGACGGCCTTTCGGTGTTCATCGTCGACATGCGCGAGGCCAAGAACAACGGTCTCGAGATCCGCCCGATCCGCACCATGATGAACCACGCCACCACGGAAGTGTTCTTCACCGACATGAAGGTGCCGGCGGAGAACCTGATCGGCGAGGAAGGCAAGGGCTTCCGCTACATCCTCTCCGGCATGAATGCCGAGCGCATCCTGATCGCGGCCGAATGCGTCGGCGACGCAAAGTGGTTCATCGCCAAGGCGACGAACTACGCCAAGGAGCGCAGCGTTTTCGGCCGGCCGATCGGCCAGAACCAGGGCATCCAGTTCCCGATCGCCAAGGCTTACGCCTCGATGCGCGCGGCCGAGCTGATGGTGAAGGAAGCCACGCGCAAATACGAGGCCGGCCTCGACTGCGGCGCCGAGGCCAACATGGCCAAGATGCTTGCGGCGGATGCATCCTGGGAAGCGGCCAATGCCTGCATCCAGACCCATGGCGGCTTCGGCTTCGCCGAGGAATACGACGTCGAGCGCAAGTTCCGCGAGACGCGGCTCTATCAGGTGGCGCCGATCTCGACCAATCTCGTGCTGTCCTTCGTCGCCGAGCACGTGCTCGGCATGCCGCGCTCGTACTGAGGCGGCCAGCATGGGAGCACTTGACGGGATCAGGGTGATTGCGGTCGAGCAGGCGGTCGCGGCGCCGTTCTGCTCCTCGCGGCTGGCGGATGCCGGCGCGGAGGTGATCAAGATCGAGCGGCCCGAGGGCGATTTCGCCCGCGGCTATGACGCGGCCGCCAAGGGCCAGAGCAGCTATTTCGTCTGGCTCAACCGCGGCAAGCAATCGGCGGTGGTCGATCTCACGACCGGCGAAGGCCGCGCCGAGCTGGAGAAGCTGATCGCCAGCGCCGACGTGCTGATCCAGAACCTCAAGCCCGGCTCGATGGACAAGCTCGGCTTCTCGCGCGAGCGCTTGCTCAGGGACTATCCGAAGCTGATCTCGTGCACGATCACCGGCTACGGCGACGAGGGCCCCTATGCGCACCGCAAGGCCTATGATCTGCTGATCCAGGCCGAGAGCGGGCTTGCTTCGATCACCGGCAATCCCGACGGCGCCTCGCGCGTCGGCATGTCGATCGTCGACGTCGCGACCGGCGCCACCGCGCATGCGGCGATCCTCGAGGCGCTGATCGCGCGCGGGCGCACCGGCAAGGGCGCCGATATCCGCATCTCCATGTTCGACGTGATGGCGGACTGGTGCACCGTGCCGCTGCTCAATTCCGAGGCCGGCAATCCGCCCAAGCGCATGGGCCTGCGCCATCCCTCGATCGCGCCCTACGGCGTGTTCACCTCGAAGGACGGCAAGGACATCCTGATCTCGATCCAGAGCGAGCGCGAGTGGAAGACGCTCTGCGCGAAGGTGCTGGACCAGCCCGACCTGCCCGCCGATCCGCGCGTCGCCAACATGGTCGAGCGCGTGCGCAACCGTGACTTCACCGACACGACGGTGGCGGATGCCTTCGGCAAGATGACGCGCGACGAGCTGTTGAAGCGGCTGTCGGATGCCGACATCGCCTTTGCCGAGGTCAACACCATGGCCGACCTCACCAGCCATCCGCATCTGCGCCGCATCGAGGTCGACACGCCGAACGGCCGCGTCAGCTATCCCGCGCCGGCGCCGATCATCGTCGGCGAGACGCGCTCTTATGGCGCGGTGCCCGCGATCGGCGAAAAACCAAACTCCCGGACATAACAAGAGCGAGGCGTCATGACCGAGAAGCTCGACATCGACCATCTCAGGCAATGGATCGGCCGCAGCACGGAGGCGACCGACATCGTCACCGCGCAGCTCGTGATGGGGCTGCGCGCGACGCTATTCCAGGAGGTCGGCGAGCCCAGGAAGGGCGACGCTGCGCCATTCACGGTGCATTGGTGCCTGGCGCAGCCGGTGTTCCCGATGTCGATGCTCGGGCCCGACGGGCACCCGACCCGCGGCGGCTTCCTGCCGCCGGTGCCGCTCCCGCGCCGAATGTGGGCCGGCGGCGAGATCGAATTCCTGCAGCCGCTTCGCGTCGGCGATGAATCGACGCGAACCTCGCGCATCGCCCACGTGCAAGTGAAATCAGGCTCGACCGGCACGCTGTGCTTCGTCTCGGTCGAGCACAGCATCTCCTCGCCGCGCGGCACCGCCATCCGCGAGCGGCAGGACATCGTCTATCGCGAGATGACCGGCAGCCCGCCTGCTGGTGGCAAGGCACCACCCCCGCCGCCGAAGGCACAGCACCGCGAGATCCGTGTGTCCGATCCCGTGCTGCTGTTCCGCTACTCCGCGCTCACTTTCAACGGCCACCGCATCCATTACGACCGCGACTACGTCACCAAGGTCGAGGGTTATCCGGGCCTGATCTTCCACGGCCCGCTGCAGGCGGCGCTGATCGTCGAGATGGCGGCGAAGCTTCGCAGCGGCAAGGCGCCGAAGAAGTTCACCTATCGCGGCCTGCAGCCGCTGTTCGAGGGCAGCGAGTTCTCGGTCAATGCCAACGAGATCGAGGCGGGCATGGAGCTGTGGACCGCGAACGCAGAGGGGCAGCCGACGATGAAGGGCACGGCGGTGTGGTGAGCCACCGTTGTTAGACCCTCACCCTGAGGAGCCGCGCAGCGGCGTCTCGAAGGGCGAGGCCACCAGCCGGGCCTTCATCCTTCGAGACGCGCGAAGACGCGCTCCTCAGGATGAGGAATGAAGAGGGGACGGAAACCATGGCCAAGAACGGCAAGACCGGCAGCAAGTCCGTCACCGTGAAACAGGCAACGCTCGACCTGCTGCGGGCCTTCGGCATCACAAAAGTGTTCGGCAATCCCGGCTCGACCGAGCTGCCGTTCCTCTCCGACTGGCCCGACGACATCGACTACGTGCTGGCGCTGCAGGAGGCCTCCGCGGTCGGCATGGCCGACGGCTATGCGCAGGCGACGCGCAATGCCGGCTTCGTCAATCTGCATTCGGCTGCCGGCGTCGGCAACGCGCTCGGCAACATCTACACCGCGCATCGCAACCAGACGCCGCTGGTGATCACCGCGGGCCAGCAGGCGCGCTCGATCCTCCCGCTGCAGGCATTCCTCTATGCCGAGCGCGCTTCCGAATTTCCGCGGCCTTACGTCAAATACAGCGTCGAGCCGGCGCGGCCCGAGGACGTGCCGGCCGCGATCGCGCGGGCCTATTACACCGCGATGCAGCCGCCGTGCGGTCCCACATTCGTGTCGATCCCGATCGACGACTGGGCGCATGCGGCTGCTCCGATCGAAGCGCGCAAGGTCAGCCGGGAGATCGGTCCGGAGGCTGACGCGATGAAGGCGCTGGTTGCCGCACTCGGCTCCGCAAAACACCCTGCCCTCGTCGTCGGCCCCGGCGTCGACCGCGCCGGCGCGGTCGACCTGATGGTGCGCGTCGCCGAGAAAGCGAAAGCCAGCGTCTGGGTCAGCCCGTTCTCTGCGCGCTGTTCGTTTCCGGAGCGGCATCCGCAATTCGCGGGCTTCCTGCATGCATCGCCGGCGCAGCTCTCCGATGCGCTGCGCGCGCACGATCTCGTCGTGGTCGTCGGCGCGCCGGTATTCACCTTCCATGTCGAGGGCCATGCCGCGATCTTCGATGGCGGGGCGACCATTTTTCAGATCACCGATGATCCGGATGCCGCCGCGGTGACGCCGGTCGGCACCAGCATCATCGCGACGATGAAGCCGGCGCTGACCATGCTGCTCGGGTTGCTGCCGGAGAGCAAGCGCGCAGCGCCGAAGGGCCGCACCCTGCCGCCGGCACCGCAGGCCGCCGATCCGCTGCCGGTCGAATTCCTGCTGCACGCGCTGTCGCAGGCGATGCCCGACAGCGCCTCACTGGTCGAGGAAGTGCCCTCGCACCGGCCGGCGATGCAGAAGTTCATGCCGATGCGCGGCCAGGACAGTTTCTTCACGATGTCGAGCGGCGGTCTCGGCTACTCCCTGCCCGCCGCCGTCGGCATGGCGCTCGGCAAGCCGAGCAGCCGCACCGTCTGCCTGATCGGCGACGGCTCGGCGATGTATTCGATCCAGGCGCTGTGGACGGCCGCACAGCGCAAGCTGCCGCTCACCGTCGTCGTCATCAACAATTCCGGCTACGGCGCGATGCGCTCGTTCAGCCAGGTGATGCAGGTGCGCAACGTGCCCGGGCTGGAGCTGCCGGGGATCGATTTCGTGCGGCTCGCCGAAGGCATGGGCTGCCATGCGGTGCGGGTGAGCAAGGCGGCGGAGCTGGGCGAAGCGCTGAAGCGCGGCATGGCGCATGCAGGCACGAGCCTCGTCGAGGTCATCGTGGATTCAGCGGTGCCGGTGTTGTACGGGCAGAAGCATTGAGGATGTCGTCCCTGCGAACGCAGGGACCCATACCGCGTGATCTATCGATAAGGCGCCGGCGTTAGTACCGCGGAAAACTATTCACTACCAATCTTCGCCAAATTTCTTTCTGTGGTTATGGGTCCCCGCGTTCGCGGGGACGACACTGAGCTTGCGGCACCAGCGACCAACACAACTACGACGCCAAAAATCCGCCGTCCGCGGCCAGCACATGCCCGACGACATAGGATGAGGCGTCGGATGACAGCCACACCACGGCTTCCGCCACCTCTTCCGGGCTTCCCATCCGCCGCAGCGGCAGGCCGGCGCTGACGGTTGCGATGTCGCCGACGCCGGCGCGCAGCATCATGTCCGTGACGACGCGGCCGGGCGCGATGGCGTTGATGCGGATGCCGCGCGGGGCGTTCTCCATCGCCGCCGAGCGCGTCAGCGAGATCGCGGCGGCCTTCGACGCCGAGTAGAGGGAGAAGCCGGGATTGGGATTGCGCACGCCGCTGACGGAGGCGTTGACGACGATGCTGCCGCGGCCCTGCGCCAGCATTGCCGGCAGTTGGTGGCGCAGGCACAGGAACAGCGCGCGGACATTGGTATCGAACACGCTGTCGTAGATCTCCGTCCCCTGCTCCTCCAGCGGCGCGCGGCGCTCCTGGAACCCGGCATTGTTGAAGGCGACGTCGAGCCTTCCGCAGCGATCGACCGCCGTGCGCACCAGCCGCGCGACGTCGTCCTCCTTCGTGATATCGGTCTTGACGGGGACGGCCTCCGCACCGAGCTCGCGGCACGCCGAGGCGGCGGCGTCGATCTCGGCTTCGCGCCGGCCGGCGACGAAAATCGCTTCGGCTCCCTCGGCCGCCATCCTCAGCGCCGTGGCGCGGCCGATGCCGCTGCCGCCGCCCGTGACGAGGCAGACCTTGCCCCTCATCCGCATCCCGGTTGGCAAAGTTCCGCTCATCGTCCACTCCAAAACGCTTGCGCGCGGCGTTGCGCCCATATAGTTGTATGATACAACTATATGCCGGGAGTCAAGATGGCCGAGCTTTCGCTGATCGACGACATCCGCGCCGCGTCGCGCCTGATGGTGCGCGAGCTCGGCTTCATGGACGCGACGGTGGCGGCATCGGACTATCCGCCCTCGGCGGTCCACACCATCCTGGAGATCGGCATCCGCGGCCCGATGACGTCAGGCGAGCTCGGTGATTTCCTGCGTCTGGAGAAATCGAGCGTCAGCCGCATGGTGCGCAAGCTGATCGACTGCGGCGAGCTCAGGGAGACGCCGGATGAGACGGACGCCCGCAGCAAGCTGTTGTCGCTGACGGTGAAGGGCCGGCGCACCCTGGAGGCCCTGCATGCATTCGGCCGACAACAGGTCCGCGGCGCGCTGGCGGCGTTGACGGAAGCCGAGCAGCGCAAGGTGCGCGAAGGCATGATGCTCTATGCGCGGGCGCTGCGGGCAAGCCGGATGGAGGAGGTCGTAGGGTAACCACACGCGGTGTCATCGCCCGGCTTGACCGGGCCGAGACGCCGGTGGTTCAATCGATAGGCCGCGGCGTACTGGATGCCCCGCTTTCGCGGAGCATGACAGCATCAGGTTCGGTGGTCACTTCCCGAACTCTTCCCGCATCCTGGCCTGGATCTTGGCCATGCCGCCAATCCAGCGGTCGTAATTCTCGGTCTTCTTGCGCATGTAGCCGAGCACCTGCGGGTGCGGCAGGATCAGGAACGTCTCCTGCTCGAGGCCGGCGAGCACGTCTTTCGCCACTTGCTCCGGCGTCAGGTCGCCGTCGCCGGATTGCGGGCCCTTGGGGATCGAGCGCAGCATGTTGGTGTCGACGCCCTGCGGGCAGAGGATCGAGACCTTGATGTTGTGGGCCTTGTGCGAGATCGCGAGATTCTCGGCAAAGCCGACTGCAGCGTGCTTGGTCGTCGAATAAGCGGGGCTGCCGACCTGCGACAGCAGGCCTGCGGCCGAGATGGTGTTGAGGAAATAGCCGCCGCCGCGCGCCCTCATGCGCGGGACGAGATGCCGCGCCGCGTAGACGTGCGCCATGACGTGGATCGCCCAGCTGCGCTGCCAGGGTTCATCCGAGGCGCCGCCGGCATTTTCCGACATCGGATCGAAACCGCCGCCGATGCCGGCATTGGAGCAGAACAGCGCGATCGGCCCGAACTGACGTTCGGTTTCCTCGATGACGTGGGCGATGTCCTTTTCCTGAGCGACGTCGCATTTGAAGGCGGCGCCATCAACCATGGCCGCGACCGCCCGCGCATTGGCGGCGTCCATGTCCGCGACCACGACCTTGGCTGCGCCCGCATGATGAAAGGCCTCGCACAGCGCCTTGCCGATGCCATTTGCGCCGCCCGTGACGACCACGACCTTGCCGGTCACCTGCATGCGACGTCTCCTCTCGTCTTATACCGCTTCGCGGAAACTTGTTCAGCTCAACACGAGGTCGAGCACCGCGGTATAATGGCATGCCGCGCCGGCCAAGACAAAGCCGTGCCAGATCGCATTCTGGAATCGCAGACGCCGCCAGGCGTGGAAGATCACGCCGAAGCTGTAGAGCAGGCCGCCCGCAACGATGAAGCCCAGCACCAGCGCGGGCAACGCCCTGACCACGGCGTCGTAGAGCATCATGCCGCTCCAGCCCATCGCGAGATAGATGCCGACCGAGACGCGGTCGAACCGGCCGGGATAGAGAAGCTTCAACACGATGCCCAGGATCGCCACGCACCAGACCCCGGCGAGCAGCACCAGCGCGAACACGCTGTCCTTCACCTCCAGGATGAACGGCGTGTAGGTCGCGGCGATCAGCAGATAGATCGCGGAATGGTCGAACCGGCGCAGCAGCCATTTGGCCGGCGAGACCGGCCAGAGATTATAGGTCGCCGACAGCACCAGCATCGAGAGCAGGCCGGCGACGTAGATCGAGACGCCGACGATGTCGGTGGCATCGGCATAGATCGCCGTCAGCACCACCAGCACGGTCGCGGCGACGATACCGGCGAAGACGCCGATCGCGTGGATGACACCATCGGCGATCAGCTCGGCGCGGTCGTAATGCCAGCCGACCATGTCGGCGGCGGCGTGGACGGAGCTGGATGCGAACTCTTTCAATTGGAAGACGGTCATGGGCAATCCGCTAACGTGAGGCAATCGTCCTCTTGTATGGGTGTTTCGGGATCGGCGCGTCGTTCAAACGGCTGACTGGCCGACAAAGGCGGTGGAAGTATGGAGCTTGATTTTCCTCACGCAATTGCCACTTTTGTGAACGGCCGCACATTCCTCCCGCCCCGGATCCTCTAACGTTCATATGGCATTCAGTTTCCAGGATATGGTCGAAGAAGCGCGGCTGTCGGCAAGGGCGCTGATCGACTATGGCGAGCACTTCTTCAACCCGACGGTGCGGCTCGGTGTCACCGGGCTGTCACGGGCGGGTAAGACCGTATTCATCACCGCCCTGATCCACGGCCTGACGCGCGGCGGCCGTTTTCCGGTGTTCGAAGCCTATGCCTCCGGCCGCATCGCGCGGGCGCATCTGGCGCCACAGCCGGACGACGCCGTGCCGCGCTTTGCCTATGAGAACCACCTGCGCGCGCTGATCGAGGAACGGCGCTGGCCGAACTCGACGGTCGACATCAGCGAGCTCAGGCTCGTCATCGAGTACCAGCGCCCGAACGGTGCGGACCGCAATTTGACGCTCGACATCGTCGACTATCCCGGCGAATGGCTGCTCGATCTGCCGCTGCTGCAGAAAAGCTATGAGCAATGGTCGGCGGAAAGCCTGGCGCTGTCGCGCGAGGCACCGCGGGCGCATCTCGCGGCGGACTGGCACGCGCATCTCGCAACGCTCAAGCCCGAAGCGCGCGAAGACGAGCAGGCGACGCTGACGGAAGCAAAGCTCTTCACCGATTATCTGCGCGCGTGCCGCGAGGAGCGCTTCGCGATGAGCCTGTTGCCGCCCGGCCGCTTCCTGATGCCCGGCAATCTCGCAGGCTCCCCCGCGCTGACCTTTGCGCCGCTCGATCTGCCCGCTGGCGGACAGGCGCCCGACGGCTCGCTGTGGGCGATGATGGTGCGCCGCTTCGAGGCCTACAAGGACGTCGTGGTGCGGCCGTTCTTCCGCGATCATTTTGCGCGGCTCGATCGCCAGATCGTGCTGGCGGATGCACTCGCCGCATTCAACTCGGGCCCCGAGGCGCTGCACGATCTCGAAGCCGCGCTTGCCGGCATTCTCGGTTGCTTCAACATCGGCCGCAGCACCTTGCTCTCCAGCCTGTTTCGGCCGCGCATCGACCGCATCCTGTTTGCGGCGACCAAGGCGGACCATCTGCATCATTCCAGCCACGACCGGCTCGAGGCCGTGTTGCGCCGCGCCGTTGCCGGCGCCGTCGCGCGCGCGGAAAATACCGGTGCGGCGATCGACGTCGTTGCACTCGCCGCCGTCCGCGCCACGCGCGAGGCGCAGGTGTCCCGTGGACGCGACAAATTGCCGTCGATCCTGGGAACGCCGGCCGCGGGCGAAAGCGCCGGCGGCGAGTTCTTCGACGGAAACACGGAAGTTGCGACCTTTCCGGGGGATCTGCCCGTCGATCCCGAGCCGCTGTTCAACGACATGGATGCATTCCGCGGGCTCTCGACGGAGGCGGCCGAGACAAGCGACTTCCGCTTCCTGCGCTTCCGCCCGCCCAAGCTCGAACGCGATGGCGACGGCGAGCCGGCACTGCCACACATCCGCCTCGACCGTGCCCTGCAGTTCCTGATCGGAGACAAGCTGTCATGACCGAGCGATCCCAGCAGCGGCGGCCGGCGACGTTCCGGCTCGACGATCCCGGCGTCGTCGTCACCGAGGCCGACGAGACGGGACGGCTCGGTCGCGGCACGATCCAGATTACGCCGGAGAGCGATCCATCGACGCTGCCGGTGCCGATTCAGGCCACACTTCCCGTGCGGCGCCGCTTTCCCTGGGGCGCGCTGTTCTGGTCCGGCCTCGCCGGGTTGACGCTGCTCGGAGCAGGGCTCGGCGTCGTCCATCTGATCGAGGATTTGTTCGCGCGCAGCGAGAGTCTCGGCTTCATCGGGCTTGCCTTCGCGCTCGTCACGGCGCTGGCGCTTGCCGTCGTGATCGGACGCGAGGCGTTTGGACTGGCGCGGCTCGCAACAATCGAGAAGCTGCATCAGCGCGCCGCCGACGTGCTCGCCAGCGACAATCGCGCCGAGAGCCGCGTGATCGTGCAGGACCTGCTGAAGATCGCGCACCAGAACCCGCAGCTCGCGCGAGCCCGCGCCACGCTGGAAAGCCATGCCGGCGAGATCATCGACGGCGCCGACATGATCCGGCTCGCCGAGCGCGAACTGATGTCCCCGCTGGATGCGGAAGCGCGGCGGCTGGTGTCATCGGCCGCGCAAAAAGTCTCGATCGTCACAGCGGTCTCGCCCCGCGCGGCGATCGACGTGCTGTTCGTGTTCGTCGCCGCACTGCGCCTGATCCGCCAGCTTGCCTATCTCTATGGCGGCCGCCCGGGCGCGCTCGGCATGATCCGCCTGCTCCGCCACGTCATCGCTCATCTCGCCATCACCGGCGGCATGGCCGCGAGCGACAGCCTGGTGCAGCAAATGCTCGGCCACGGCATCGCGGCGAAGCTGTCGCAGCGACTGGGTGAAGGCGTGCTCAATGGATTGCTGACGGCCCGATTGGGCCTTGCCGCCATCGACGTCACGAGGCCGCTGCCGTTCGCGGCCTTGCCGCCGCCGAAGCTGTCGGATTTGGCGACGGATCTGTTGCGGAAGAAGGATGGGGAGGAGTAGCGGCTCTGGCTTACCCTCCCCTGGAGGGGGAGGGTCGGCTCGCAGCGCGCCAGCGATGCGAGACGGGGTGGGGTGACAGTCTCTCCGCCTCGAACAGTGCCCGAGCGGAGAGATCACCCCACCCCGCTCGCGCTGCGCGCGATCGACCCTCCCCCTCCAGGGGAGGGTAAACGCCCGCCAGCACTTTCCACTGGAACAGCGGCGAGTCCTTCGGCGGGGCGAGCTCCGGGGTCCAGCCGGTGAGCTTTTCGAGCACATAAGTGTCCGTTACAACGCCGCGCCAGCTTCGTTCGACTTCGCCAAGCCGCTCTCGCTTCGCCGGGATGTTCTGCCACAGCGATGCGCGGTTATCCGGCGTGCGTCCGACATAGATGCCCGCGTGTCCCCTGATCCTGTCCATGCCGGGATCACGAAAATCCTGGAAGCGGCCGCGCTCGTTGATCTCGATCACGGGTACGCGGCCCCTGAACAGCCAGCGCATCATGGCGTAGGTGCGGTAGTCCGTCGTCGCGATCCAGGTCGCGCCGGTCTCGTCGAGCGCGGCCTGCGCGCGCGCGGCGACCTGCTCGTAACCGGCCTCGGCGCCGATCGGATCGCTCTTGCCGAGGAAATTCCAGGGCGCGGCGACGTAATAGAGAAACACGATGACGACGAAGGCGACGCCCGAGACAATTGCAGTCCTGGCCCAGAACAGTGACGATTTGAGCATTCGGGCCGACCATCCCTCTTTCGTCATCGTTGCGAGGTTCACCGCGGTGGCCGCGAAGCCGACCGGCCACATGAACATCGGCCAGGTGTCGCCGACCCGGAGCGTCATCGACTTCGCAAGGAAATAAAGAAACGGCACCAGCACGGCGGTCGACAGCAGGATCGCGACCGGCTCGCGCGTGCGATAGCCGCGCCATGCCGTCAGCACCAGGCCCGTCAGAACCACCGGCAGCATGACGAAGCCGACCAGGCCGAATTGCAGGCCGATGTAATCGCCGATCGTCCGCAGCGAGATGCCATAGTTGGCGGTGGCGCGCACGCCCTGGAAGCGGAACGAGGCCCAGTCGTGCTGCGCATTCCAGATCAGCACCGGCGAGAACACGGCGACCGCAACCAGCACGGCGAGGTAAGGGTAAGGGCTCCGCAGCCAGCGCCAGCGCCAATCCGGCACCAGCAGGAAGGCGGCAACCGCCGGCGCGAACATGATCGCGGTGAATTTCGACAGCATCGAGAGGCCTGCGAACAGGCCCGCCGCGAGCCACCAGCGGCCGTCGCCGCCCTGTGCGAGCCGCACCAGCGACCACACCATCGCCATCGCACACGGAATCATCGCGACATCGGGCGCGACCTTGGCCATCAGCAGGCCGTAATAGAGCGCGGCCTCCGGCATCAGCACCGCGAACATGATCGCGCGCGCATCATGGGTGAGGCGGCGGACGATGTCGGCGAGCAGCAGCTGTGTCACCAGCATGGCGACGATGCCGCCGAAGCGGACGCCGAGCGCGGTGTCGCCGAAGATCGCGGTACTGAGGCGGATCATCCAGGCGATGCCGGGGGGATGATCGAGAAAGCTGAGCGCCGTTTCCTTCGACCAGGTCCAGTAATAGGCCTCGTCCGTGCGCAGCTCGATGGCGGAAGCGTAGACGATGCGCATCACCGTCATCGCGGCGATGATCAGCACGGCCCAGACGAGAGGCCGGCGCGCGGCGCCGCGGAGGGGCACGGAGATGTCAGGGGCTGTCGTCACGGCCGCGCTTTTCGCCAACCTGAGAGGGGGAGTCAATGCAGGGGGTAGCGCCGCAAACCCCCGCTATCGTCCCGGGCAAGCGTCAGCGCAGACCCGGGACCCAGGGCAACAGGACGGAGTTTGGCGATGGCTCGTAGTTACCAACCGGCCCTGAACCGCTCCCTGGGATTATGGTCCCGGATCTGCACGCACTTGCGGGCGCGCTTGTCCGGGACGACGGCGGTGTGTGTGGCTCCTTGCCGCGCAAGTGATCCCGCAGCCTGTCCACATCAGGAATTAAACGCTACGCTGGCTGTTCTCCTTGGTGAACTGATACAAGCGAATCATGGCCACCGCTCCCGTACACATGCCCGAGTTCGTCCGCGCCACCGGCGTCCGGCAACTGCGGCTCATCTGCGGCGTCATCCTGTTCGCCTATGTGGTCAGCCATTTCCTCAACCATGCGCTCGGCAACATCTCGGTGGATGCCATGGAGGCCGGGGTCTACTATCATACCCTGTTCTGGCAGTTCCTCCCCGTCGCGATCGTATTCTACACGGCTGCGCTCACCCATATGGGACTCGGCATCTACGCCCTGTATCAGCGCCGGCAGTTCCGCTGGCGGACGATCGAGCCGCTCCAGCTGGTGCTGGGCCTGAGCATCCCCGCTCTGGTCATGGGGCACGTGGTCGGGGTGCGGCTCGGTTACACGCTGTACGATCATCAGAAGCTCTATCCGCAGGAGCTCTATCTGTTCTTCGTCGCAGCGCCGGGCCGGCTTTGGCAGATGACGATCCTGCTCCTCATTGCATGGGTGCACGGCTGCATCGGCATTTTCTTCTGGCTTCGCCTGAAGCCGTTCTTCACGCGCGCGGCGCCCTATCTGCTCGCGGCCGCCGTGCTGATCCCGACGCTGGCGCTGCTCGGCATCTATCAGGGCGGCCGCAGCGTCGCCGTCGAGAGCGAGGATGGAGAATGGCGTAGCCAGAACCTCACCCGCGATCAGGTCGGCACGGTCGCTGAAGGCAACACACTCGACCGCATCGCGGGCGGCCTCACCATCGGCTATTTCGGATTGCTCGCCTTGGCGCTGGCGGCACGCGGCGCGCGGGCCTTGCGCGAGCGGCGCGGCGGCATGATCGCGCTGTCCTACGGCAACGGCAAGACGGTGCGCGTGCCAAAAGGCCTCTCCGTGCTGGAAGCGAGCCTGCGCCACAACGTGCCGCATGCCAGCGTCTGCGGCGGCCGCGCCCGCTGCTCGACCTGCCGCATCCGGATCATCGGCGACCACGGCGCCCTGCCCGAGCCATCGCCGCGCGAAGCCTTCGTGCTCACCCGCGTCGGCACCTCCGATCCCTCGATCAGGCTCGCCTGCCAGCTGCGGCCGACCTCCGACCTCTCCTTCTTCCAGCTCTTCACACCGCACACAGTCTCCGCGAATGCGCAGGCTTCGACGCCCGCCAGCATCGGCCAGGAGCGCTATCTCGTCAGCCTGTTCGTGGACATGCGCGGCTCAACGCAGCTTGCCGAGAAGCGGCTGCCATTCGACACGGTCTTCATCGTCAACCGCTTCCTCGGTGCCGTCTCGCAGGCCGTCATCGAGAATGGCGGCCTGCCGAACCAGTTCGTCGGCGACGGCATGCTGGCGCTGTTCGGGCTGTCGGCCGAGCCGCGAACCGCGTGCCGGCAGGCGCTGAAGGCCGCCGCCGGAATCGCCACGCATATCGACGAGCTCAACGAGCTCCTGAGCCACGATCTTCGCCAGCCGATCCGCTTCGGCATCGGCATCCACGGCGGCGAGGTCATCATCGGCGACATCGGCTATCGCGACCACATCGTCTTCACGGCGCTGGGCGATGCCGTCAACGTCGCCGCCCGCCTGCAGGACATGACCAAGACCCTGGCCTGCGAGGCGATCGTCTCGGAGGAAATCCTCCGCACCGCGGACCTCGCCGACGACGCCCTGCCGCAGCAGGAGGCCGCAATCCGCGGCCGCGACGAGCCGATGGCGGTGCGGGTGATTGCAGATGCGCGGGAGCTGGCGGCGCTGGTGGATCGCGGCGAACGGGTGGCGGCTTAAGGCAGCCACACGGAAGGTGCGCTCCCTCTCTCCTCGCACCGCGTAACACCGGGCTGCTGCAACGCAGCGGCATGGGCCTGCTGCGAAAGCACGAATTGACTTCGTTCAAATCGTTGCGACAGATGAGCGCAGGATCGCGGTGATGACCGCGATCCAACGAAAAGCTCCGGGAGGAGACCAGAATGTTCGACCGACGCGACCTGCTCAAAGGAGCGGGCCTTGCCGCCGTTGCGGCTACACTGAACTCCACCAAGGCGCTGGCGCTCGACACCGTCACCCTGCCCTTCGCCAATGGCGAACGACCGCTGGTGAAATATCCGCAGAAGCGACCGATGATCGGCCTGACCAGCCGGCCGCCGCAGCTCGAGACGCCGTTTGCCGTGTTCAACGACGGCCCGATCACGCCGAACAACGCGTTCTTCGTGCGCTATCACCTCGCCGACCTGCCTTACGATCTCGACCCCGACAAGTTCACGCTCGAGGTCAAGGGCAAGGTCGACAAGCCGCTGAAACTTTCGCTGAAGGACATCAGGAAGATGAAGGCGACCGAGCTCGTCGCCGTCAACCAGTGCTCCGGCAACAGCCGCGGTTTCTTCGAGCCGCGCGTCGCCGGCGGCCAGCTCGCCAACGGCGCGATGGGCTGTGCGCGCTGGCGCGGCGTGCCGCTGAAGTCCGTGCTGGCGATGGCCGGCGTTCAGAGCGGCGCCAAGCAGGTGACGTTTGGCGGGATGGACGGACCGGTCAGCGACAAGACGCCCGATTTCGTCAAGGCGCTCGATCTCGATCACGCCACCGACGGCGAGGTGATGCTGGCCTATGGCATGAACGGCGAGGACCTGCCGTTCCTCAACGGCTTCCCGCTGCGCCTGATCGTGCCCGGCTATTTCGGCACCTACTGGGTCAAACACCTCAACGAGATCACCGTCATCGACAACGTCTATGACGGCTTCTGGATGAAGTCGGCCTATCGCATTCCCGATACGCCGAACAACGCGGTCGAACCGGGCACCGCGCCGAAGGCGACCATCCCGATCAACCGCTTCACCATCCGCTCCTTCATCACCAGCGTGCCCGACGGCGCGAAGCTGAAGGCAGGCGCCACGACCCTGCGCGGCATCGCCTTCGACGGCGGCAAGGGCATCAAGGAAGTCCAGGTCTCCACCGACGGCGGCAAGACCTGGACCCGCGCAAAGCTCGGCAAGGACCTCGGCAAATACGCCTTCCGCGAATGGAAGCTGCCGGTGAAGCTCGCCGCCGGCAGCCACGAGCTCAAGGTCCGTGCCACCGGCAATGGCGGCGAGACCCAGCCGGACACGCCGCGCTGGAATCCGGCGGGCTATCTGCGCAACGTCGTCGAAACCGTCCGCGTGACGGTCGCCTGAAGGAGAATGATCATGCAGCGCACCGTTCTCCTCGCCATCACGCTCGCCCTTGCCGCCGTGGCGGGCTCGGCACTTGCCGCGCCGGTCAATTACAAGACTCCCGACGAGGTCGCCGCCTTCAAGCCCGGTCCCAATCTCGAGGTCGTGCAGGGCAATTGCAGCGCCTGCCACTCGTCCGACTACATCGCCACGCAGCCGCCGATGAAGGACAAGAAGGGCTTCTGGCAGGCCGAGGTGACGAAGATGATCAAGGTCTATGGCGCGCCGATCGACGATGCCGATGTCGGCAAGATCGTCGACTATCTGGCTGCGACGTATTGACGGATGGGGAAATGCGTACGGACATTTGACCGCGAAACGGGCAAAACCGGCAAAAACGCCGCGAAGTTGAGCGGAATTCAGCGAAATGCCGATGTGGTTTGAGCTACCAAGCCTGCCACATTCCGCGTATCCTGTAGGACCGAACCGGCCGGTTGGCGGGGACTGGCGGTTCGCGATCTTGGAGGAAGACCCGCGGAGAAGTCGTGATGGCTAAAGGTACGGTCAAGTGGTTCAACCCGACGAAGGGTTATGGATTTATCCAGCCTGCGTCGGGGGGCAAGGATGTGTTCGTGCATATCTCGGCAGTGCAGAAAGCCGGTCTGTCGACCCTCAACGAGGGACAGACGGTGGAATACGAAGAGATCGCAAACCGGGGCAAGACCTCCGCAGAAAACCTCAAAGTATAAGCCCGCCAGCATTTGCTGCCTCCTGGACCAATCCGGGAGCCGGGCCAAGAAAATTTTGAAGGACGGCCAGTGCAGTCGACGACAGGCGTTGCGATTGCACGGGGATAGTTATTTTTCCTTGGATGACCGCTTGTCCACGCCACAGCAATGACAATCGCGACGGCATGTCGTCAGCCTACCGGCAACGGTGCGTCGCGCTTGATCTCCTCCATCACCGCATAGGTCCGCGTCTCGCGCACGCCCGGCATCGACAGCAGGGTCTCGCCGAGAAAGCGTCGATAGGCGGCCATGTCCGCAAGCCGCGCCTTCACAAGATAGTCGAAGCCGCCGGCAACCATGTGACACTCCAGCACCTCGGGCGCGAGCTTCACCGCGCGTGCAAAGCGCTCGAAATTGTCGGGCGTGGTCTTGTCGAGCAGCACCTCCACGAACACCAACAGGCCAAGTCCGAGCCGGTGCGGGTTGAGCCGCGCACCATAGCCTTCGACAAAACCCTCGCGCTGCAAGCGCTTCAGCCGTTCGCCGATCGACGTTGGCGACAGCCCGATGCGCTCGGCGAGCTCGACATTGGCGATGCGCCCATCTTCCTGAAGAATCGAGAGGATTCTGCGGTCGACTCGATCAAGTTCCATATTATATCCGACAAAACTGGAAATTATCTTCACTTTCTAAGGCAATCCGGCTAATTTGTCTATCGAACTACGGTAACGTTGGCCTTATCCTGTCATTCAGCCACAGGACACGTTATGCCGAACTCCCCGCCTCCCTTCTCCGCTCCTTACGCCTCCGACGACACCGAGATCGCCGCGCGCCTGTTGCCGGCGTCGCAGCTGTCCCCGCCGCAGGAGGCGCGGATCGACCGCACCGCGACGCGGCTGATCGAGGCGATCCGCAAGCGCGACGACCGGCTCGGCGGGGTCGAGGACATGCTGCGGGAGTTCGCACTCTCGACCAAAGAGGGGCTCGCGCTGATGGTGCTGGCCGAGGCGCTGCTGCGCGTGCCGGACGCGCGCACCGCCGACCAGTTCATCGAGGACAAGCTCGGCGAAGGCGACTTCATCCATCACGAGACCAAGTCCACCGCGTTCCTGGTCAACGCCTCGGCCTGGGCGCTTGGCCTCTCCGCGCGCGTGATCCAGCCCGGCGAGACGCCCGACGGCACCATCGGCCGACTCGTGAAGCGGCTCGGCGCACCGGCCGTCCGTACCGCCACGCGCCAGGCGATGCGATTGATGGGCAATCATTTCGTGCTGGGCGAGACCATCGAGCAGGCGCTGGAGCGGGGCCGGCCGCGCTCCGGCCAGAAGACGCGTTATTCCTTCGACATGCTCGGCGAAGGCGCGCGCACGGCCGCGGATGCGAAGCGCTACTTCGACGCCTATGCCAGCGCCATTGAAACGATCGGCAAGGCGGCAGGCAACCATCCGCTGCCCGACCGGCCCGGCATCTCGGTCAAGCTCTCGGCGCTGCATCCGCGCTTCGAGGCGATCAGCCGCGGCCGCGTGATGGCCGAATTGGTGCCGCTGCTGCTCGACCTCGCCCAGCGCGCCAAGGCCCATGACCTCAACTTCACCGTCGACGCGGAAGAGGCCGATCGGCTGGAGCTATCGCTCGACGTGATCGCGGCCACGTTGGCCGATGCCTCGCTAGCGGGTTGGGACGGATTTGGCCTGGCCATCCAGGCCTATCAGAAGCGCGCCGGCGCGGTGATCGATTATGTCGATGCGCTTGCCCGCGCACACGATCGCAAGCTGATGGTGCGGCTGGTCAAGGGGGCCTATTGGGACACGGAGATCAAGCGCGCGCAGGAGCGCGGGCTCGGCGGCTATCCCGTGTTCACGCGCAAGGCGATGACGGATCTGAACTACGTCGCCTGCGCGACGAAGCTGCTGGCCTTGCGCCCCCGCATCTTCCCGCAATTCGCCACCCACAACGCGCTGACGGTCGCGACCGTGCTGGAGCTTGCCGCCGGCAGCGGCGGCTTCGAATTCCAGCGCCTGCATGGCATGGGCGAAGCGCTGTACGAGCAGCTGGCAAAAGATCACCCGGACATCGCCTACCGCACCTATGCGCCGGTCGGCAGCCATCGTGATCTGCTCGCTTATCTGGTGCGGCGGCTGCTCGAGAACGGCGCGAACTCGTCCTTCGTGGCGCAGGCCGCCGACTATCGCGTGCCGGTGTCTGCGCTGTTGCAGCGTCCGGCAGACGCCGTCGTCCGGCCGCAGGCGGCGGCTCATCCAAAAATCCCATTGCCCTGCGATCTCTTCGCGCCGGACCGGCGCAATTCGCGCGGCATCGAATTCGGCGAACGCGCCGCGCTCGACCGGTTGCTGACCGACGTCAGGGCCGAGACGGCCCGCCTCGAGGCAATCGCCGATGCCTCGCCGGATCAGGCCAATGCGGCGGTCGCCGCGGCACGCGCCGGCTTTGCCGCCTGGAGCCGCACGCCGGCGGGTGCGCGCGCGGCGGCGTTGGAGCAGGCCGCGCACCTGCTGGAGAGCCGCGGCGCTCACTTCATCGCGCTGCTGCAAGCCGAGGGCGGCAAGACGCTTGACGACGCGCTGTCGGAACTGCGCGAGGCTGCCGACTTCTGCCGCTACTATGCCGCGCAGGGCCGCAAGCTGTTCGGGGGCGAGGCTGCCATGCCGGGCCCGACCGGCGAGAGCAACGCGCTCACCTTGCGCGGCCGCGGCGTGTTCGTCGCGATCTCGCCCTGGAATTTTCCGCTGGCGATTTTCCTGGGACAGGTCACGGCCGCGCTGATGGCCGGCAACAGCGTCGTCGCAAAGCCCGCCGAGCAGACGCCGCGCATCGCGCGCGAGGCCGTGGCCCTGCTGCACGAGGCGGGCGTCCCCAAGAGCGCGCTGCACCTCGTCACCGGCGATGGCCGCATCGGGGCCGTGCTGACCGCGCACGCTGACATTGCGGGTGTGGTCTTCACCGGCTCGACCGAGGTGGCACGCTTGATCAACCGGACTCTCGCCGCCAAGGACGGGCCGATCGTGCCGCTGATCGCGGAGACCGGCGGCATCAACGCAATGATCGCGGATGCCACCGCGCTGCCCGAGCAGGTCGCCGACGACGTCGTGACCTCGGCCTTCCGTTCAGCCGGCCAACGCTGCTCGGCGCTCCGGCTGCTGTTCGTGCAGGAGGACGTCGCCGACCGCATGATCGAGATGATCGCGGGCGCCGCGCGCGAGTTGAAGATCGGCGATCCCTCCGACGTTGCGACCCATGTCGGGCCGGTGATCGACGAGGAGGCCAAGCAGCGCCTCGACGCGCACATCGCGCGGATGAAGCGCGAGGCGCGGCTGCACTTTGCAGGCCAGGCGCCGGGCGGCTGCTTCGTCGCGCCGCACATCTTCGAGCTCAGGGAGCCCGGTCAGCTCACCGAGGAGGTGTTTGGCCCGATCCTTCATGTCGTACGCTATCGCGCCGAGAACCTCGAACGCGTCCTGCATGCGATCGAGCGCACCGGCTACGGGCTCACCCTCGGCGTCCATTCCCGCATCGACGACACCATCGAGGCGATCATCGACCGCACCCAGGTCGGCAACATCTACGTCAACCGCAACATGATCGGCGCCGTGGTTGGCGTGCAGCCGTTCGGCGGCAACGGCCTGTCCGGAACCGGCCCGAAGGCCGGTGGCCCGAACTACCTCGCGCGCTTTGCAACCGAGCAGACGGTGACAATCAACACCGCAGCAGCCGGCGGCAATGCTGCATTGCTTGCGGGGGAGGAGTGAGGCCCTGCGCCCGGCGCCGTTGCATCCCGCGGAAACATCGGTCTAATGCTCCCATCACCGGCCCGCGCCAATTCCAGCGCGCGGGAAACGACAAGAGCGAGGGAGCAACGCCGCGATGGACAAGGGCATTTTTGCGGGGCTGAAGGTTCTGGACTGCGCCAGCTTCATCGCAGCACCGGCGGCGGCGACCGTGCTGTCGGATTTCGGCGCAGACGTGATCAAGATCGAGCCGCCCGGCGCCGGCGACCCCTACCGCAACCTGCCCAATTTGCCGGGCTATCCGACCGGCGAACACAATTTCGCCTGGCTGCTGGAGGCCCGCAACAAGAAGAGCATCGCACTCGATCTATCCAAGCCCGAAGCGCAGGCCGTGCTTTACAAGCTGGTGGAAGAGGCCGACGTCTTCATCACCAACATGCCGCCGCCGGTGCGCGCCAAGCTCGGCATCACCTACGACCATCTCGCCCATCTCAACGACCGGCTGATCTATGCGTCCTTCACCGGCTATGGCGAGAAGGGCGAGGAAGCCAACAAGCCCGGTTTCGACAGCAACGCCTATTGGGCCCGCTCCGGCCTGATGGACCTCGTCCGCGCCGACACCGACACCACGCCGGCGCGCTCGGTCGCCGGCATGGGCGACCATCCCTGCGCCATGGCGTTCTACGGCGCCATCGTCACCGCGCTCTACCAGCGCGAGAAGACCGGCAAGGGCTCGCACGTCGCCTCCAATTTGATGGCGAACGGGGTGTGGGCGGCGAGCGTGCTGGCGCAGGCAAAGCTCTGCGGCTCCAAGTTCGGCGAGCGACGGCCACGCGAGCGCGCGCTGAACGCGGTCGCCAACCACTATCAGTGCAAGGACGGTCGCTGGCTGATCCTGTCGCTGCTCAACGAGGAGAAGCAGTTTCCGACGCTGGCCCGCTGCCTCGGACGCGAGGATTTGATCAACGATCCCCGCTTCGCCACCAAGGCCGACCGTCACGCCCGCTCGGTCGAACTGATCAGGATTCTGGACGACACTTTCGCGACCAGGAATCTCGCCGAATGGCGGGAGATCCTCGACGGAAACGGCCTCGTGTTCGGCGTCGTTGCCATTCTCGACGACATCCCGAACGACAAGCAGATGCTCGACAACGAGGTGCTGGTGCCGTTCGAGAACGACACCATGCTCACCATCAACAGCCCGATCTGGATCGACGGCGCGAAGAAGGTGCAGCCGCGCAAGCCGCCCGCCGTCGGCGAGCACAGTGACGAAATTTTGCGCGGAGCGGGATACGACGAGGCGGCGATCAAGCAGCTGCGGTCGAACGGGGCGGTGGGATAGGCCGGCGCGCCGGCGTTAGTTCCGCGCGATCAAGCCGCCCACCAGCTCCAACAGCTCCGCCTTCGCCTCACGGCGGAAGCCGGCTCTGGGCGCGGCGAGCTGGCGAAAGAGCAAGCCAATCAGCGCCGAGACGAACAACTCGGCGTGGCGGCGTGGGTTTCGTGACTTCGCAGCTTTCAGCGCAAGCTCCGCACTCTGCCGCCACGTGTCGAACCACTCGGCGACCACGGGCCGATAGTGCTCTTGCCTCGCGGCGGCCAGGAAGGCCTCATAGCAGGCGATATGCGTCTCGGCTTCTGTGCTGATCTCGCGGACGTAGAAATCGACCAGCGCCTCGATCCAGGCCTCCACCTCGAACGCCTTGTCCTGAAGGCTGAGAGCCAACGCACGCAGCCTGCCGATTTCGCGCGCCAAAGCGAACTGCAGGGCCGCCTCGACCAGCGCATCACGGGTTCCGAAATGATGCGTGACCGCGCCGAGCGAGACCTTGGCCTCGGCGGCGACCGCCCGGTGGGTCACGCCGTCAAGCCCATGTCGCCCAATGATGCGCAGCGTCGCCTGCATCAGGGACCGCTCGCGCTCGCCCGACCCTGTCTTTGATTCCTTGCTCATGCGGCCCCCAGCATCCAGCTCTTGACGCACGGCAGAACAAATGTTCTGCTATCCGGATCATACGTACTCTCGTTGTTCGAGCCCCCGAAGGCAAGGAGTATTCAATGCCCAGCTATCGCCTTCACTATTTCCCCGAGTCAGGCAACAGCTACAAGCTGGCGCTGATGCTGACGCTCTGCGGCGAGACGTTCGAGCCCGTGTGGACCGATTTCGCCGGCGGCGTCACGCGCACGGCGGAATGGCGCCAGGCCGTGAACGAAATGGGCGAGATCCCGGTGCTCGAGATCGACGGCGTAAAGATGACACAGACCGCACCGCTGCTGCTGAAACTGGCCGAGCAATACGGCCGTTTCGGCGCCGAGACGGAGGACGAGAGGTTCGAGCTGCTGCGCTGGCTGTTCTGGGACAACCACAAGCTCACCGGCTACATGGCGACCTACCGCTTCATGCGCGCCTTCACCGAGAAGAACGATCTGCAGGTGCTGAAGTATTTTCGCCGGCGGCTCGAGGACTTCCTCGGCATCCTCGACGGGCATCTCCAGCACAATGACTTCGCGATCGGGGCGAGGCCGACGGTCGCCGACATCTCGATGATGGCCTATCTGCACTATCCGAGCGACGAGCACGGCTTCGATTTCGCGGCGAGCCATCCCGCCATCCACGCCTGGCTCGGCCGCATGGCCGCGCTGCCCGGCTGGAAGCCGGCCTATGAGCTGCTGCCGGGCAAGCGGATGACGAACTACGCGAAGTGAGGCGCCACCTAGCGAAGCGCCAGCCAGCCAAGCGTAAACAAAATCCCGCCGATGATGACGGCCGTCGCGATGGCCCAGATGCTGACGCGGGTGCTGCCGGCGACCTGCTTGGCTTCCTCATTGCGCGCAATCTCGCGATTGCGCTCCTTGTTGGCTTCGCCGGTATTCGTCATGGATCATCCAAATCGCTTGTTGGCTTTATCTTGCGCGCTAACGCGTCTTGATGAAGCACATGCCGATGCGGCGCGAGGCCGCGGCAGCCTGACAGGTAAGACCGTTAGCACAGCTCCATGACGTAAAACTCCTGTCCGGCGTTCCCGATCCCGCATCCTGCAGGGAACAATGCGCGCCCCAGCCGTCCTGATATTCGGTGCCGGCGAGTTCCTTACCTCCGCGGGTCTGCGGCCGGCTGGCAAATCCGCGTGAGAAATCAGGTCGTTTGCCGGAGGCAAACGCGGTCAGAATGTCGCGGCGGCGGAGCTGGTCGCCGAAGAAATGCGGCGAGGCCGGCACGATGGCGGAATTGGACGGGTTGTCCGCAAGCCAATCGACGCCAGGGAAATGAAAGCCGCCGATGCCGCGGGTCTGGTGGCAGCCGGCGCAGGTGACGTCGTTGAGACGGCGCTGGAAACCGGCGACCGAGCGGACATTCTGCATGTCGGCGCCGCGTGCCGCCGCCTGCTTCAACGCGCTAACCACGTCATTGTCAGTGAAAACGGGATCGCCTTTGCCTTCCGCTTGTCCCTCTCCTTGCATCATGCCGAACTCGGGCTGCAGCGCCGAGGCATCGAGGCCGGCGGGAGTCGGCACCACCGCGGCCCTGGCGAGGAATTTCTCCGGGATCAGCACGGTGCCGCGATCGAACTCGCGCAGATGATCGGGCGCGAGCAGCCAGGCCTTGAAGTCGCGCCGGAGCGCATCGTCGGCGAGGATCCTGTCGCGGTCGATCTGGTTCTCCAGCGGCGATTCCTCGAACGTCTTGGTGGCAGCGTCGTACTTGAACACCTTGAGCAGATAGTCGGAGCGGAAATCGTGCAGCGCCGATTTCGGCGCCACCGAGACCTGGATGTTGGTCTCGATGCGGTCGAGCATGGCGTCGTAAGATTGGATACGACTGCCGATCAACCCTTGCCAATCGCCATTGTCGAGCCAGCGCCGGGCAACCTCGGCGCAGGTGACCGGCCTGCCGTTCGCATCGGTCTGACGCGGATCGCGTGCCTTCATCACGAGGTTGAGCGTCATCGGCAGGCGCGTTGCGGTCTTGCCGCCATCGGGCCTGCTGTCGAAACGGGCAAGACGGTAGATCAGCCGGATCTCGCCGCAGGACTCTTCCGACACATAGGCGCGGTCCATTCGGTTCACGATCCCGGCCAGCACGAAACGCGTGTCGCGCGATTTCAGATTGGCGCGGTCGAACAATTGCACGTCGAAGCCCTCGCCGACGCCGATGGCTTCGGTCGGATATGCCGCCTTGTACCGAGCGATATAGCGGTCGAATTCCGCATCGATCGCGGGCGGAATCTCTTTCAGCTGTGGCAGCGACGCGAACATCAGGTCGGTCGTGAGCGGGGCGTCCGCGCTCCGCTCCGGCGAGAGCAGACGCGAGATCGTCAGCGTATTGTTCTGGTCGAGCTTGCGCAGGAGATCGGGATCGGTGATCGCAGTGCCGCGCGTCAGCGCTGTGGTCTCCGCCGCGAATAGCGAAGCGACGCCGCCCAACAATGCGGCGGCAGCAACGAGAATTCGCAACGCGCGGCTCATGCCTCAGGTAACACCGCGCAGGGACGCCTATTCAAGTAAAAAGGCGCCTCACATGGTGGTGAAGCGCCTCTTTAAAAGTCGATAGCGGGCGCTCAGCGCGACACGATCAGGCCCCTGCTGGTGACGACCACCCAGCGGCCGTCCTGACGACGGATCGCATCGACGCGGCCGACGCCGGGGATGGGATCGCCGGGGTAGACCTCGTACAGCCCGTCGCGGCCCTCGATCAGCGCGCCGCCATTGCCGGCATTGCGCAGCCTCCAGCCTTCGATCGTCGGCAGACGCCCGACCTCGGTCTTGGGCGCGGCAGGCGCCGGTGCCGCTGCGGCGGTCGCAACCTGGGTCGGCGCGATCGAGCCGGTGGTCTCCCTGGCGGGAGCTGCTGCAGCCTGCGCGGACGCTGCGGCCGGCGTGGCGCGGAGCTTATCGACGGTCTCGGACAGTTTTGCGATCTTGGCCAGCGGCTCGGCCTGCGCCTTCTCGAGCTTGTCGAGGCGGTCGTTGGTCCGGTTGAACTGGCTGACGCCGGTTTTCGAGCTCTGCTCGACATTGGCCTTCAGCGCGACAAGGTCGGCATCGATCCGGGCGACCGAAGCATCCAGCGCGCTGGTGTCGGCGACCTGCACCGGCGCCTGGGCCGGGGCGGCGAAACGCATCATGCCGGCGGTCGCAAGCGCCCCGCTGATCGCGCCGACGCTGGCGGCGATCGCCACCACCGCGGCCATCGCAGACAAGCGGCGCTTGCCTCCGGTCTCGCGCGGCTCGTCCGCCTTCACATGGGGGGCGAAGTCCTCGCGGTCCCAGGACCGGTCCGAGGGCGCCATGACGATCAGCTTGCCCGGCTTTGGCTCGGGTTCGGCTTTGGGTTCGGCTTTCGCTTCGAGTTTCGGCACGTCGATCCGCGGCGGCTCGACTTTGGGAGCATCCGCCTTGACCGGATCCGGCTTGGGCGGCGCCTCGTGGTCGGGGGCGATCGAGGGGGCGTCGATACCGGCGGCAACCGCGAGGGCCGGCGGCGCTGCGTCGGCAGCACCGGAATCCTGGGCAGCCTGGTCGGGCATTGGTTCGCTCACGGCTCAAATACTCCAGTCTGGATTGACCTTTTGGTAACTTTCATTGCTTGCGAAATCCTTACCTTCGGACCCGCTTACCGAAACTTTAGGAATTGATCCGGGGCCGAATTGGGCCGGGAAAATGGAACCGGCGTGGCGGGTGTGAAACAATTTGTAACCGGGGGAAGATGAACGGCGGCGGAATGTACGAAGCACGGCGCAACTCCCAACCCGTCATGCCCGCGCAACGGCGAAGCCGTTGTCGCTGGAGGCGCGAGGCGTGTGCTGCGAAGCAGTGCGCGCGGAGCCTCGAAGGATGAACGGCCCAGCTGCCGCAGCCGGGCCGTCGCCCTTCGAGCCTCGCGGAAGAGGCGAGCGCCTCAGGGTGACGGTCAGAGAGTTGAGCACGTCGCATCCACATCGTCATTGCGAGCGGAGCGAAGCAATCCAGAGTCTTTCCGCAGCAGCAGTCTGGATTGCTTCGTCGCAAGGGCTCCTCGCAATGACGGAGTGAGCGGCGCCCGCTCTGTTCACATCACTATCCGTCACATCACCACCGGCGCATCCGGCAGCTCGTTCGATGGCGGGCCCTGCGGCGGGAAATGCCGGGCCAGCTCGCGCGACACCGCCTCGATGCCGCCGATCACGCCGCGCTCGAACCGGCCCGACCTGAACTCGGCCTCCATTGCGCGGCAGATGCTCTCCCACCCTTCAGCACCGACCTTCGCATCGATGCCGCGATCGGCGACGATCTCGACGTCACGGTCGGCGAGCAGCAGATAGATCAGGACACCGTTGTTGTGCGCGGTATCCCAGATACGCAAGTGCGAGAACACGTCGAGTGCGCGCTCGCGCGCCGGCTGGTTACGGAACAGCGGCGCTCCGTCAAGCGCGCCTTCGACGACGAAGCGGACCTGACCGGAATGGGTGGCCTCGCCGCGCTTGACCGCCTGCTCGATGCGATCGAGCACGGCTTGCGGGAAAATCTGCTTCGCCCGCCAATGATGCTGCACGAGATGCCTGGCAATGCGCTTGATGCCCATGATCGCTACCAGCTCCCCGAGGCGCCGCCGCCGCCGAAACTGCCCCCGCCGCCGCTGAAGCCGCCGCTACTCGACGATCCGCTGCTCCATCCGCCCGAAGAGCCGCTCGACCACGAGCTGCCGCGCGAGCGGCCCGTGCCCGGCGTCATCGCCGAAAACAGATCGGCGACAAATCCGATGATGAAGCCGAGGACTCCGAGGGCCGCGGCGAGCGCGGCGGAGCCGAGAATGAGCCAGGTCAGCGCGGCAATGATGCCTCCGGTCGTCAATGATCCGAGCAGCCGGCCCAGCACGGCCCGGAAGAACCCGCCGACACCGATCGAGACGAACAGCGTCACGATGAAAAGAGGCGCAAGGTCGTCCAGATTGCCGAAATGGACGGTCGGCGAGGGAACCGGCAGCGGCTCGCCGTCAACCACCCGGATCATCCGATCGACGCCGTCGGAGATGCCGCCGGCAAAATCGCCTGTCCTGAATTTCGGTGTGATGACCTCGTCGATGATGCGCCTTGACGTGACGTCGGTCAGCGCACCTTCGAGGCCATAGCCGACCTCGATACGCAAGCGCCGGTCGTTCTTGGCGACGACGAGGATCGCGCCGTCGTCGACCTTCTTGCGGCCGATCTTCCAGGCCTCCGCGACACGGATCGAGAACTGCTCGATCGTCTCCGGCTGGGTGGTCGGCACGATCAGGACCGCGATCTGGCTGCCCTTGCGGCTCTCGAAGTCCTGCAGCTTCTGCGACAGCGTGGCGACGTCGCTGCTGGAGAGCGTGCCGGTTTGATCGACCACGCGGCCGGTGAGCTGGGGGACGGCGACGTCGGCGTGGGTGGGGAGCGCGAAGGCAAGGAAGAGTGCGATGACCGCTATCGCCCGCAACAAACCTGCCGTCATCGCCCGCGAAAGCGGGCGATCCAGTACTCCAGAGGCAGCCGTGCCTGAACCGAGAAGCCGCGGCGTACTGGATTCCCCGCCTTCGCGGGGAATGACAGCAGTGTGTGGGGCGCGCATGAGAGGCGAACGCGCTTACTTCGATGGCGCCGGGGCCGGGTTGAAGTCCACCTTCGGCGCGGTCGAGATCGCCTTCTCGTTCTCGACCGAGAAGTTCGGCTTCTCCTTGTAGCCGAACATCATGGCGGTGAGGTTGCTCGGGAACGAGCGGATGGTGACGTTATAGTCCTGCACCGACTTGATGTAGCGGTTGCGCGCCACGGTGATGCGGTTCTCGGTGCCTTCGAGCTGCGACATCAGGTCCTTGAACAAGGCATCGGACTTCAGCTGCGGATAGTTCTCGGTGACGACCAGCAGCCGCGACAATGCGCTGGAGAGCTCGCCCTGGGCGGCCTGGAATTTCTGGAAGGCGGCGGGATCGTTCAGCACCTCGGGGGTCGCCTGGATGCTGCCGACCTTGGCCCGGGCGTTGGTGACACCGAGCAGCACGTCCTTTTCTTGCTGGGCAAAACCCTTCACCGAGTTGACGAGATTGGGCACGAGATCGGCGCGGCGCTGATACTGGTTCACGACCTCGGACCAGGCGGCCTTGATCTGCTCGTCCTCACTCTGGATCGCGTTGTAGCCGCAATTGGTCAGGCTCAGCGAGGCCAGCGCCGCCAGCACGGTCAGGATCTTGCGCATCAAATTTCTCCCGGTGGAATCCGGCGCAAACTACCAGATCGAGCACGCGAGACGCCAGAGCGCTCGAAAAGCAGCCGGCTGACGCAAGCCTCTTGCCTATCCGAGGCCGACATAGTCAACTCCGGCAAAACAAAAGCGGAAACGCCGGAGGAGACGCCATGTCCTCGTTCGAGACCATCCTCGTGGAGAGGCCGGATCCGGCGATCACCCGGGTCGTGATGAACCGGCCCGAGGCGCGCAACGCGCAGAACCTGCAAATGACCTACGACCTCAATGCCGCTTTCGACGCGGCGGTGCAGGACGATGCGGTCAAGGTGATCATCCTCGCCGGCAATGGGCCGCACTTCTCATCCGGCCATGACCTGCGCGCGGGCGGCAAGAATGCCGCAGGCGTCGATTTTCCGCCGATCGGACATTGGGGCGGTTTCGCCGAAGCCGGCGCCCACGGCCGCTTCGCGCGCGAGCAGGAAATATATCTCCAGATCACGCGGCGCTGGCGCAACCTCGCCAAGCCTGTCATCGCCGAGGTGCATGGCAAGTGCATCGCCGGCGGGCTGATGCTGGCCTGGGCCTGCGACCTCATCGTCGCCAGCGACGATGCGCAGTTCTGCGACCCCGTCGTCACCATGGGCGTCTGCGGCGTCGAATGGTTCGTGCACCCCTGGGAACTCGGCCCGCGCAAGGCCAAGGAGTTCCTGTTCACGGCCGACAGCTGGAGCGCGCAGGAGGCGCACCAGCTTGGCATGGTCAACCAGGTCGTGCCGCGCGCGGAATTGTCTTCGCGCGTGCTGGAGCTGGCGCGCCGGATCGCGGCAAAACCGTCCTTCGCGTTGAAGCTGACCAAGGAAGCGGTGAACCGTTCGGTCGACGTGATGGGCCAGCCGGCCGCGATCGACCAGGCTTTCGCACTGCACCAGCTCTGCCACGCCCATAATCTCCAGGAGTTCGGCATGATCGTCGATCCCTCCGGACTGCATCCCTCCGTGCGCAAGCCGCCGGCGGCCGCGGAGTAGACGCGATGGACCTCAATCTGAGTGACGAGCAAAGATTGCTGCGCGAAAGCGCGGACCGCTTCGTGGCCGAGAGCTACGATGCCGATCACCGCCGCAAGATGGCGAACGACCCGCTCGGCTTCAGCCCGTCGGTGTGGAAGCAATTCGCCGAGCTCGGCTGGCTGGCGCTGCCGCTTCCCGAGGAGTTCGGCGGGCTCGGCGGCGGCGCGGTCGAGATCGGCATCTTGATGGAAGCCTTCGGTCGCGGGCTGGTGTCGGAGCCTTATGTCGCAACCGCGGTGCTAGGCGCGGCGCTGATCGCCAGATGCGGCACCATCGAGCAGAGGCAGGCAAGCCTGCCCAAGGTGGCGGACGGATCACTGAAGCTTGCCTTTGCGCATTCCGAGCGCGCGGCCCGGTTCGATCTTGCCAAGGTCACGACCAGCGCCAACAAGACAGCGCAAGGCTGGCGCCTTGCCGGCAGCAAGGTCGCCGTGCTCGACGGACATGCCGCCGACCAGATCATCGTCTCCGCGCACATCCATGATCACCGAGGGCCGTCGGGGCGGATCGGCCTGTTCCTCGTGCAGGCGACGACGCCGGGCCTCGTCATCAGCGACTATCCGCGTCTTGGCGGCGGACGTGCCTGCAACATCGAGCTGTTCGACGTGCATCTGCCGGAAGACGTGCTGCTCGGTGACGGCAGCGATGCTCTGCCTGCGATCGAATGGGCCGTCGACCGCGCCATGGCAGCATTGGGTGCGGAAGCCGTCGGCATCATGCAGACGCTGCTGGACACGACGTTGGAATACACCAAGATCCGAAAGCAATTCGGCCGGCCGCTTTCCGCCAACCAGGTGATCCGCCACCGCCTCGCCGACATGGCGATGCAGGTCGACGAGGCCCGCTCGATGGCGCTGCGGGCCGCCCTGAAGGTGGATGCTGCGCCGATCGAGCGTGCCCGGGCTGCATCGGGCGCGAAAGCGAAGATCGGCAGATGCGCGCGCTTCGTCGGCGAGCAGTCGATCCAGCTCCATGGCGGCATGGGCGTCACCGAGGAACTCGAGGTCGGCGCCTATTTCAAGCGGCTCGTCGCCTTCGACACGCTGTTCGGCGGCAGCGCGCACCATTATGCCCGCCACGCCGAGCTCGGCCGCAGGGCCTGACACCGGGAGAGCCTCATGGACCTCAGTTTCAATGCCGAGGAGCGCGCTTTCCAGAGTGAGGTGCGCAGCTTCATTGCGAAGAACCTCACCGACGAGATGAAGCGCGCGACTGCGCTGACGCCCTCGGTGTTCTCCGACCCTGACATCGGCATGGCCTGGCAGCGCGCGTTGCACCGCCAGGGTTGGGGAGCGCCAGGCTGGCCGATCGAATATGGCGGGCCGGACTGGACGCCGGCACAGCGCTGGATCTTCGAGACCGAATCCGCGCGCGCCGGCGTGCCCAACGTCAACGTGATGGGCGTGAAGATGGTCGGGCCCGTCATCATCGGCTTCGGCTCGCCGGAGCAGAAGAACTTCTACCTGCCGCGGATTCTCTCCGGCGAGGATTACTGGTGCCAGGGCTATTCCGAGCCCGGCTCCGGCTCCGACCTGTCGTCCCTGAAGACGCGCGCGGTGCGCGACGGCGACGACTATATCATCAACGGCACCAAGATCTGGACCACGCACGCCCACCACGCCAACCGCATGTTCGCGCTGGTGCGCACCAGCGACGGCTCGCGGCAGCAGGACGGCATCAGCTTCATCCTGATCGACATGAAGACGCCGGGCATCACCACGCGCCCGATCCTGACCATCGGCGGCGACCACGAGGTCAACCAGGTATTCTTCGACGACGTGCGCGTGCCGGTGGCCAACCGCGTCGGCGAGGAAGGCAAGGGCTGGACCTACGGCAAATATCTGCTCGAGTTCGAACGCGGCGCGGGCATCGCCTCGTCCAAGCTGCGCGAGGGATTGAAGGCGATCGCCGATCTCGCCGAGTCCGACCTCACGGGCCGCGCCATCGACAGCCCCGACATCGCAACGCGCATCTCCGAGGTCGAGGTCGACATCGACGCGCTGGAGATGACCGAGCTGCGCGTGCTCTCGGCGCTGCAGACCGGGCAGAATCCCGGCGCGGTGTCGTCGATCCTGAAGCTGCGCAACAGCGAGATCCGCCAGGCCGTGACGCGGCTGGGCGCCGACGTGATCGGCCACGACGCGCTCGCCGTCGAGCCGATGCGCCCGCTCTACAAGCTCAACCACGAGCCGGCGACGCCCGAGGAGATGCTGACGGTGATGCCGGAATATCTCAACGGCCGCGCCTATACCATCTTCGGCGGCACGTCGGAGATCCAGCGCGACATCATCGCGAAGATGATGCTGGGGATTTAAGGGCTACGGCTCTCTCCTCCGTCTTTGCGAGGAGCTCTTGCGACGAAGCAATCCAGGATCTTTCCGCGGAAAGACTGGATTGCTTCGCGGAGCCTGTCATCGGGCCGCGCTTGGCGCGGACCCGGTGGCTCGCAATGACGGTGCTAACCCGCCTTCGCGTCCCTGATCGCCTGCCAGATCTTCTGCGGCGTCAGGGGCGTGTTGAGCTGGGTGATGCCGAGTTCGGCGAGTGCGTCCATCACGCCGTTGGTGACGCAGGGCGGGCCGCCGATGGCGCCGGATTCGCCGCAGCCTTTTGCGCCGAGCGGATTGGTGCGGCAGGGCGCGGAATCGTCCAGCGTCACCTCGATCGGCGGGACGTCGTCGGCGCGCGGGATGCAGTAGTCCTGGTAGCTGGCGGTGAGGAGCTGGCCGTCGGCATCGTAGGACACGCCTTCGTACAGCGCCTGGCCGATGCCCTGCGCCACGCCGCCGTGGATCTGCCCCGTCACCAGCATCGGGTTCACGGCGACGCCGACATCGTCGACCGTGGTGTAGCGCACCACCTTGGACACACCGGTCTCGGGGTCGATCTCGACCTCGCAGATATGGGTGCCGTTCGGCCAGCTCGGCCCGTCGACCTCACCTTCGGAATCGACGCTGAGCCTGGCGCCGTTTTCCTTCTCGGCGAGATCGAACAGGCTGATGCGGCGGTCGGTGCCGACCACGGTGAGCATGCCGCCCTGGTACTCGATGTCCTCGACCGAGGTCTCGAGCACGTTAGCCGCCTTCTCGCGCGCCTTCTGGATCAGGTCATTGGAGGACACCGCGACCGCCGTGCCGCCGACGAACAGCGAACGCGAGCCGACGCTGCCGAAGCCCATGGCGAGATCGGTGTCGCCCTGGACCACGTCGATCTTGTCCATGGGAATGCCGAGCGTGTCGGAGATCATCTGCGTGTAGGTGGTCTGCAAGCCCTGCCCCATCGCCATGGTGCCGGAATGCAGCACGACGCGCCCTTGCGAGGTCGCGTGCAGGCTGACCTTTTCGGTGTGCGCGCGGCCGCCGGTCCATTCGATGTAGGAGGTGAGTCCGCGGCCGTAGAGCAGGCCCTTCTTCTTCGCCGCCTTCTTGCGCGCGGCAAAGCCGTCCCAGTCGGCGAGCTTCACGGCGCGATCGAGCATATGCGCGAAGGCGCCGGAATCGTAAACCTGGCCCGCCGCATTCGTGTACGGCAGCTGCGCCGGCTTGATGTAGTTGGCCTTGCGGATCGCGCGCGGATCCATGCCGATCTTTCGCGCGGCCGCGTCGAACAGGCGCTCGACGATGAAGACAGCCTCGGGGCGCCCCGCGCCACGATAGGCGCCGACCGGGGCGGTGTGCGTCATCACCGACTTCACCTCGAAATGCACCAGCGGCAGATCGTAGACGCCGGTCTGGACGAAGGGCCCGAGCACCAGCGGGATGATGTTCGCCGCACCCGAGGAGTACGCACCGGTGCAGCCGATCGACTTGACGCGATAGGCCAGCACCTTGCCCTTCTCGTCCAGCGCGAAAGCCGCCGTGGAGGTGAGATCGCGGCCATGGGTGCCGCCGACGAATTCGTCGGTGCGGTCGCCGCGCCAGCGGATCTTCCTGTTCAGCTTGGTCGCGGCGTAGGCCACGATGCCGTCCTCCGGATAGAGGTTGGTCTTCTGGCCGAAGCCGCCGCCGATATCGCCGACCAGCACGCGGACGCTGTCCTTCGGACGCTTCAGCACGGCTTCCGCCAGCACGTCGCGGGTCGACGCAGGGGTCTGCGACTGCACATGCAGCAGAAGACGGCCTGTTTTCTTGTCGATCTCGGCAATGGTCGAGCGGGGCTCCATCGCGGAAGGCACGAGGCGCTGGCTGACGAGATCGAGCTCGACGGTATGCGCCGCCTTGGCAAAAGCCTCGTCCACCTTGGCCGCATCGCCATAGCTCATGGCGCCGACGATGTTGTCGGGCGCCTCCGGCCACACCACGGGCGCGCCGGGCTTCACGGCCTCGACGGGATCGACCACCGCGGGCTGAACGTCGTACTCGACGGCGATCGCTTCGGCGGCGCTCTGCGCCTCCGCGCGCGATGAAGCCACCACTGCGGCCACGGCCTCCCCGGCGTAGCGCACGATCTCGTGGGCCAGCAGCCGGCGCGGCGGCACGGTCATCGGCTTGCCGTCGGGGCGCTTGAAGATGTTGAGTGTCGGGATGCTGCCGACGTCGTCCTTGACGAGGTCGGCGCCGGTGTAGATTGCGGTGACGCCAGGCATTCCGGCCGCGGCGCTGGTGTCGATCGAGACGATCTTCGCGTGAGCGTGCGGCGAACGCAGCACGTGCAACCACAGCGCGCCGTCCTCCGGCTTGTCGTCGATGAACTGTCCCTTCCCGGTGAGCAGCCTCTGGTCTTCCAAACGCTTGACGGGCTGGCCCGCTCCGAAACGCAAATTGCCGGGAAGAATGTTCATTCCGTTATGTCCTCGAAATCCGGAAAACGACCGCGGCGGTTTTAACCGATTTTGCGGGCCAGACAACCGAGCCCTGGCACATCTGCAATGCGCGTCAGAGCCCCTTTGCTGGCGCGAATCGGCCGGCTAGGACCTATCGATGTCGATGATGCCCATATTCACGTCACGGGTGTCCGAGCCCCGCTTGACGGTGAGGCGAACGGTCTTGCCAGCGCCGGCCTGTTCGAGCGCATCGGTCAGGTCGGAGAGGCGACGCACCGGCTTGCCCTCGACCGCGGTGATGATGTCTCCGACCGCTCCAGTCGAAAAATTGACACCGCGGATTCCCGCCCGCTCGGCAGGGCTGCCGGGGGCCGTCCGCACCACGATCACCCCTTCGACGCCAAGCCGGGTCGAAACGTCCTCGCCGGCGGCCACGATGCCGATGCCAGGTGTCGGCACGCGACCGTTGCGAATGAGCTCGGGCACAATCCGGTTCACGACGTCGACCGGGACCGCGAAGCCGATGCCGGCGTTCGAACCCGAGGGCGATATGATCGCCGTCGTGACGCCGATCAGCCGGCCGGCAGAGTCGAGCAACGGTCCGCCCGAATTGCCGGGGTTGATCGCGGCATCGGTCTGAATGACATTGGCAATCTCCCGGCCGCCATGGGTCGGAAGCCTGCGCTTGAGCGCGCTGATAATGCCGCTCGTCATCGATTGATCCAGTCCGAAGGGATTGCCGATCGCGAAGGCGGATTGCCCGACCTTCAGGTCGCTCGAACTGCCGAGAGCCACCGGCGGTGGAAGCTCGCGCACGCTGCGGATCCGCAGCACCGCAAGATCGTAATTGGGAGCCGTGCCGACGAGGTCGACCTGGGCCACCTCTCCCGAGGCAAAGCGCACGGCGATCTCGCCGCCACTGGCGACGACGTGATTGTTCGTCACGAGATGCCCGTCGCGATCCCATACGAATCCCGTGCCGGAAGAGCCGCCCTGGCCTTCCTCGCCCATGAGAGGATTGGCCGCGGATTTCACCGCCACCTGGACGACCGAAGGAGACACGCGCTCGAAGATTTCGATGGTCGCCTTTTCGCCATCGGACAGCGGACCGCGCTGCTCGACCGCGCGTGCGGAGGGCGCCGCCCATGGGACGGGGACATGCAGGATCTTCGCGGCAGTGACGGCAAGCAGCAGGGCGGCGAAGGCTGCCGCGGCAATCGCATAGCGACGATTCATCGGTGACCACCGTCTCCAGTGCTGAATGCGGCCTTGGGATGCATATGCATGGGGTGACAGATCCGGCTTACGCAGCAACGTCGCAAACGAACGGAAGTTTCCCGGTTGAGCAGGTAAGGGCTTTTCCGGTTCATGCACGGGTGCCGGGGCATATTGCCGCGTGCCAAACAGCTAGGTCAGCTCGCGCAGCGCCGTTTCCACGACCTTCCTTGCCTCGGCCGTGAGCGGCGCCTGCGGCGGGACGGGATCGCCGACGTCGTAGCCCTGGATCGAAAGCCCCGCCTTGATGCAAGCGGCGAGGTTGAAGCGGGCGAAGGCTTCGTTGATGCGCCACAGCCGGCGCTGCAGCGCCATGGCCTCGTCCCACCGTCCGGCCTTGCAGAACTCGTAGAGTGCGACGCTCTGGCGCGGAATGATGCAGGCCGGTCCCGCCATCCAGCCGCGGCCGCCGATCAGCATCACTGCGGCGGGGATATGGGCCGAGGCGGAGAAGACCCGCAAGGCATCGCCGCAGCGGTTCATGATCGAGAGCAGCCGGCCGGTATTGGTCGAGGCATCCTTGATGTAGCCGATGCGCGGATGTTCGGCGAGGCGCGCAATGACGTCGAGGGTGAGATCGGAACGCTGAAATTGTGGGTTAGTGTAGATGACGACGGGAATGTCCACGGCATCGGCGATGGCGCGGAAGTAGGATTCGACCTGGGCATCGGCGAGTGGGAAATAGGCTTCCAGGATCGCCAGGATGCCAGCGGCGCCGAGCCCCTGGCAGGTCCTTGCCTGCGCCACCGCATCCGCCGTCGAGGTGGAGGCGACGCCGGCAACGACGGGCACGCGGCCCCGCGCGGCCTCGATCGTGGTCTGCACGATCGCCGTGCGTTGCTCGGCGTTGAGATAGGCGAATTCTCCGGTCGAGCCCAGCGGCGTCAGGCCGTGCACGCCGGCGCCGATCAGGTCGTCGCAGAGCTTTGCGAGCACGCTGGTCCGCACCGTGCCGTCGGCATCGATGGGCGAGACGAGATAGGGAAAGACACCGTGGAATTCGGACATGTCAGGTGCATTCGGGACATCAGGCCGCCATGGCGCGCCTCAATCGCTGCTAACACGGTGCAAAACCGCCAGCAAGCCTGTGCATTGACGACTTTTTAAGGACGTTGCGCAGCAACGATCATCCCGTGTCCCTTCCCTACCCCTTATTAGGAACAAGCAGGGATGGTGCCGGCCATGACTCTGACAATGTTGTCCAGATTCCTGCATCCCGATCCGCGCATCCGGCGCGAACTCGTGGATCTCCTGTACACGTCGCTTCCGCAGGTGTCCGCCATTGGCGTCACGTCGGTGACCGGCGCAGCCGCGCTGACGCTGATGAGCGGCGATACCGGCTATGCCGTGATCTCGGTCTTCATCTTCATCACGGCCGCAGCCCGCATCGCCTCCCTGTTCCGCTACAAGTCGCGCGCTGCGCAATTCTCCGATGCCGACGTGATCCGCTGGGAAGGGCTCTACGGCGCCGGCGCGTCCGCCTTCGGCCTTGCGCTGGGCATGTTGTCTTACCGCGCGCTCCAGCTCGACGACGGACCTGGCGCCTGGATCGCATTCGGCCTTTCGATGTCCTTCTGCGTCGGCATGGTCTCGCGCGCGGCGATCCGACCCTGGATCATCCTGACCACCGCCGCGGTGCTGTTGATGCCGACCATCCTGGCTGGCCTGCTGCATCCCGAGTTCGCCTACAAGCTCGGCGCGATCATGCTGGTGTTCTTCTGGCTCACATTGCGCGAAGCGTCGAAACATCTCAGCGCCGCCTTCGTCGAGCGGCTCGAAGCAAAGCACCGGCTGGCGCGCCAGGCGACCCACGATTTCCTGACGGGACTGCCCAACCGCGCCGCGTTCTTCCAGGCGCTGGCGGAGACGCTCGGAAACTTCGCGATCATCGCCATCGACCTCGACGGCTTCAAGCCGGTCAACGATCGTCACGGCCATCACGTTGGCGACGATCTGTTGCGCCAGGTGGCGGAGCGGCTGTCGGCCTGCATCGGCGGGACCGGACTTGCCGCGCGCTTCGGCGGCGACGAGTTCATGATACTCAAGCCGGTTACCGCCGGGGAAGACGGCCGCGAGGAAGCGCTCGCCCTGGCGCGCCGGGCCATTCTCGATCTTTCAATCCCGTTCCTGCTGACCGACATTCCGGTCCGCATCGGCGCGAGCGCAGGAATTCTCGTCAGCGCCGGCGCTGCAACCGCCGGTGCAACGGCGCAGCTTCTCGAGCAGGTCGACCGCGCCCTCTACGCAGCCAAACGTGCCGGAGGCAGCCGTTGCGCGTGGGCGGATGAGGACCTCCGCCTCGAACGCGCAGCAGGCTGAAGCTGCCGTCTTCGATCACGCCTTGAGCAGCCGCACCCGCGTGCCCCATGGATCGATCGCCTCCACACCATTCGCAAGCGTGGTGAGCTGCGCACCGCCCTTGCGCAAGCGCTCCTCCTGTGCGGCGAGAATGTCCTGCTTCGCCGTCACCAGCGAGAACCATGCAAGGCCCGTGGTGGCATCGTCGCGCCGGCCCGCGCCCTGGCTCTGCCAGACATTCATGCCGAGGTGATGGTGATAACGGCCCGACGACAGGAACGCGGCGCCGCTGCGCTTGCGCGTCGGATCAAGGCCGATCGTGCCGTGATAGAAGCTCTCGGCCTGCGCGAGATCGCCGACGCGCAGATGCATGTGGCCGACGCGCAAGCCGTCCGGCGCCCTGGCATAGTCGGCGACGCGTGGATTGGTCAGCGACAGCAGGTCGGGGATGTTGAGCTCGTCGGTCGCCATCTTGACGCTGCCCTCGCTCCATTGCCATTGCGAGGGATCGCGGTCGGCATAGACCTCGATGCCGTTGCCCTCGGGGTCGTCGAGATAGACGGACTCGCTGACGAGGTGATCGGCAAAACCCGACAGCGGCACGCGATGCGAGGCGGCATGCACCAGCCAGCGCGCGAGGTCTTTTCGCGTCGGCATCAGGAAGGCGGTGTGGTAGAGGCCGGCGGCATTGCGCGGCTCGATTTCCGCATCGGGACGGGCCTCCAGCGCCAGCAGCGCTATGCCGGCCGTGCCGAACTTCGCGGCGGTCGCCGAACGCTCCATCACGGCAAGCCCGATCACGTCGCGGTAGTAGTCCGCAACCTTGTCGAGATTCTTCACCCGCAGCGTCACCATGCCGACCCGCATCGGCGTGCGGCTGGCAAAGGTCGGCCCGCCGCCTTGAGGAACGCCCTCGGCGCGCGCCGCGGCTGCAGCCGCCATCGCGAGCGAGGTTGCACCGGCGAGTTGCAGCAGGGTGCGGCGGGTGAGATCGATGGTCATCGGTCAGGGCTCGTTCAAAACGGTTGAGGCCATGCGGCGCAATATCGGCCGATTGCTACACGTTCCCGTGAGCGGGTCCCAATCACATGTTCGTCGGCCGCGCGGAGGGAAGTCCTGGCCACCCGGCCAGTTTCGCATGCGCCCGCGATATCCCAGATTGAGGACAGCTTACAGGAGCCTGCCATGACCGCCCCTACTCCCCTGTCTTCCCTGTCGTCCGCCCTCGCGGACATGGTGGCGCGCACGGCGCCGTCCGTCGTCTCCGTACATTCGCACCGCTCCCGAGCCACCGGCTTCGCCTGGAAACCCGGCCTGATCGTCACGGCCGACGAGGCACTGGCGGACGAGGGCGCGGTCGAGATCGGCCTTGCCGACGGAAGCACCGCGGCCGCCACGATCGCCGGCCGCGACCATACGACTGACATCGCGCTGCTGCGCGTCGATGCCGACGTCGCGCCGGTCAAGCTCGCCGCGACGGTCCCGCCGCTGGGCGCCTTGTCGGTGGTAGTCGCCACCAATCGCGAGACGCCGAGCGCCGCGCTCGGGATGGTGTCGGCATCCGGCGAGAGCTGGCGCTCCTTGCGCGGCGGCGACATCGATGCGCGCATCGAGCTCGACGTCCGCCTGCGCGGCAGCCAGCAGGGCGGCCTCGCGCTCGATGCATCGGGCGAAGCCTTCGGCATGGCCGTGCTCGGACCGCGGCGCGTCCTGGTGATCCCGACGGCGACGATCGAGCGCGTCGCGGCGCAACTGGAGGCGCGCGGCCGCATCGCGCGGGGATATCTCGGCCTCGGGCTCCAGCCGATACGGCTCGACGACGGCATCGGCGCCATGGTGATGAATGTCGACAAGGCCGGCCCCTCGGCCGCGGCCGGCATCCGCCAGGGCGACGTGATCGTCGCGGTCAACGACCAGAAGCTGTCCGGAGTGCGGGCGCTGGCGCAAACGCTCGGACCTTCGAGCGTCGGCACGGTGGTCGATGTCGCGGTGCGCCGCGGCGGCGAGCCGGCCAGCTTCAGGGTCACGGTCGCCGAGAGGCCGGAGGCGTGAGCGAGGACAAGACGGCCGAGATCGTGCTTGCGCTGGAGATCGACGACCCCGCCCTCGCCGATCGCCTGACGGCGCTGCTCGGCAATATCCCGGGACTTCGTCTGGCTGCGCCTGGCGAGCCGGCGGCCGCGGCGATCGTCGCACGCGATCCGCGCATCATGCCCGAGGACATCGCGTTGACGCAGCGCGAGCTCGACGTGCTGGCGCTGATGGCGGAAGGCGCCTCGAACAAGATGATCGCGCGTCAGCTCGGCATCTCCGTGCACACCGTGAAGTTCCATGTCGGCTCGCTGCTCGACAAGCTGGACGCGACCGGCCGCACCGATGCAGTCGCGCACGCCGCGCGTCGCGGCGTGATCGAGCTTTGACGCCGCCCAGCCTCACGGCACTGTCGCCGCCGGGAAGCTGAGCTGGACCGTCAGGCCCGGCGCATTGTCATGCAGCGCGATCTCGGCGCCATGAAGGTGCGCAACCGCGGCGGCGAGGCTGAGGCCGAGGCCATTGCCCGGCGTGTAGCGGCTCCGTTCGAGCCGGTAGAAGCGCTTGAAGACGTGATCGCGCTGCTCGGCGGGAATGCCCGGACCGTCGTCGGCAATCGTGATCACCGCAGCGCCATCGGCTCTGCGGCAGGTCACGGTCACCTGCCCGCCCTTGCAGCCGTGCTTGATCGCGTTGTCGACGAGATTGGCAATGGCGTCGAACAGCAGGTCGCGGTCGCCCGTGATCGCCACGTCGCGTTCTCCGGCAAGGCTGAGCTTCGTAGCAACCTGCTCGGCGGCGGCATCGTAGAGCTCGACGACCTCTCCGGCGATCTCGGCGAGATCGAGCGCGCGGAAGGCGCCGGTGCGGGCGCGGGTCTCGATCTCGGAGATCCGGGTGATGGAAGTGAACATGCCGAGCACGGCATCGAGATCGGCGATGGTATCCCCGATCAGCGCGGCGTCGGTCTCGCTGTTGCGTGGGGCGTGATAGGCCTTCTCCAACCGGCCGCGCATGCGCGTCAGCGGCGTCCGCAGATCGTGCGCGACGTTGTCGCTGACCTGCTTGACCTCGCCCATCAGCGTCTCGATACGGTCGAGCATCTGGTTGAGGTTTTCGGCGACACGGTCCCACTCGTCGTTGCTGCCGCGCAAGGGGATACGCTGGTCGAGTCCGGAGAGCATGATGGCGCGGCTGGTGGCGTTGATCTGTTCGATCCGCCCGACCGTGCGCCGCGTCACCAGCACGGCCGCGAGCCCGGCCAGCACCAGCAGCAGCATGGCGACCGCGACCATCGCGAGCTCGATCATGCCGGTGAAGCCGTCATGATCGACGGCCCCGCCGAGTCGGCGCTCGACGTAGGCGAGCGTCCCGAAATAGACGTAGGCCATGATGGCCGCGACGATCAACCCGAACGCCGCGATCGCGATCAGCGCGAGGCGGAAGGTCGAGGAGCGAAGGGTCTTAGCCAGGAGCACGGAGGCAATATCCGATGCCGCGGATGGTATGGATCAGCGGATAGTCCTGGGCATCGTCGACCTTGCGACGAACGCGCCCCACATAGACATCGATGATATTGGTCGACGGATCGAAATGCAGGTCCCAGACGTGCTGAAGCAGCATCGCGCGAGATACGACGCGGCCCTCGTTGCGGACGAGATATTCGAGCAGCTGGAATTCGCGCGGCAGCAGCGGAATCTTCCGGCCGCGGCGGGAGGCGCTGCGCGCGATCAGGTCGATCGCAAGATCGCCGACGCGCAGAAGCGTCTCCTTGGCGATGGTCTCGCTGCGGCGGCCGAGTGCTTCGAGCCGCGCCAGCAATTCGGTGAATGAGAACGGCTTGACGAGATAATCGTCGCCACCGGCGCGCAGTCCTCGCACGCGGTCGTCGACTTCGCCGAGCGCGGAGATGATCAGGAACGGCGCGGCGACGCCCTCGTCGCGCAACTGTCGCATCACGCTGATGCCGTCGATATCGGGCAGCATGCGGTCGATGGTGATCACGGCATAGTCACGCGCGGCGCCGTGGCTCAGGGCTTCGCGGCCATTGGCTGCGAGGTCGACGTCGTAGCCCGAGACCGTCAGCTCGTCGACGAGCTGACCTGCGGTTTCCGGATCGTCCTCGACGACCAGGATGCGACGGTGACCTCCGCTCATGACAAGCTCCGCGCGACGATCGCCACCAGACTATCCCGTTCCGGGGCTGAGCGGAACCACCCGGTGGCGATCGCGACAATGGTGCGGTACGGCGATGCGACTACCAGTAGTCTCCGCACACATTGACCCATTGCCATCCATAGGGCGTCCAGCTCCTGCTCCAGCAGCCGTCATTGTAGCCGGCGTAGAAATAGGGCGCGCCGAAGACGGCGAAACGACGGAAGCGATTGTGATGGAAGAAGGCGTGGCGGCCGATGAAGGGACGGCCGGCAAAGCGCGACCCGATCGCGGCATGCGCGAAGCGAGCGCCACCGAAGCCCGGTCCGCCGGCAAAGCGTGCGCCGCCAAAGCCGCCGGCTCGCATCCCGCCGAAGCCGCCAGCGTGCATGCCGCCGCCGAAATGCCCACCACCGCCAAAGCCGCCATGGCCGCCGCCGCCGAAGCCGCCACCGCCGTGGCCACCGCCACCGCCACCGCCACCGCCACGGGCGAGCACCGGTGAAGCGAGCGCCATCGCGGCAGCGACCGTCACCGCGGTGAAGCCTTTGAGAAGCCTGTTGTTCATCGAAGCATCCTCCTTGCAGTGCGGCGATCTCGGCGCCGCACGAGGATGATCAGATGAAAGGAAGGGAGGGGCACCTTCAACTTACAAACGCGCCAGATTCTGACACGGGTGTCAGGGAGGCGGAGCGCCCGTCTCTCCTCATCATTGCGAGGAGCCCTTGCGACGAAGCAATCCAGACTGTTCCCACGGAGACGGCCTGGATTGCTTCGCTACGCTCGCAATGACGTGGATAGACCTCTCCCCGCAAAGAGCGGGGAGAGGTTAAGAGGTCACACCCGCTTGCCGCCACTCTTCTCCGCCGCTCGGCGCAGCGCCTCGGCGAGAGCACCGCCGCCCGAAGACTCCTGCTTGCGCGGAGCCGACGAGGTCATGCGGGCGGGATTGCGTGAGCTGTTGTCGCGCTGCATGCCGGGGGCATCCTTCTTCGCGCCGACCTCGTCGTCGAGGCGCAGCGTCAGCGAGATGCGCTTGCGGGCGACCTCGAAGTCCAGCACCTTCACCTTGACGATATCGCCCGGCTTCACCACCTCGCGCGGATCCTTGATGTAGGTCTTGGACATCGCCGAGATGTGCACGAGGCCGTCCTGATGCACCCCGATGTCGACGAAGGCGCCGAAGGCGGCGACGTTGGTGACGGTGCCCTCGAGGATCATGCCCTTTTTGAGGTCCTTGATCTCCTCGACGCCCTCCTTGAACACCGCGGCCTTGAACGCGGGGCGCGGGTCGCGGCCTGGCTTTTCCAGCTCGCGCAGGATGTCGGTGACGGTCGGCAGACCAAACGTCTCGTCGACGAAATCCTTCGGCTTGAGGGTACGCACGATATCGCTGCTGCCGATCAGCGCCTTGATGTCGCTCTTGGTTGCCGCGAGAATCCGGCGCACCACCGGATAGGCTTCCGGATGCACGCCGGAGGCGTCGAGCGGGTCCTCGCCGCCGAGGATACGCAAGAAGCCCGCACACTGCTCGAATGCCTTAGGCCCGAGCCGCGGCACGTCCTTCAGCGCCTTGCGCGACTTGAACGGGCCGTTGGCGTCGCGGTGCGCCACGATACTCTGCGCAAGGCCCGAGCCGACGCCCGACACGCGAGCAAGCAGCGGCGCGGAGGCAGTGTTGACGTCGACGCCGACAGCGTTCACGCAGTCTTCGACCACCGCATCGAGCGATTTGGCGAGCTTGGCCTGGCCGAGGTCGTGCTGATACTGACCGACGCCGATCGCCTTGGGTTCGATCTTGACGAGCTCGGCCAGCGGGTCCTGCAGGCGCCGCGCGATCGAGACCGCACCGCGCAGGGTGACGTCGAGGCCGGGCAATTCCTCCGAGGCGAAAGCCGAGGCCGAATAGACCGACGCGCCGGCTTCCGACACGACGATCTTGGTCATCTTCAATTCGGGCAGGCCCTTGACGAGGTCCGCGGCGAGCTTGTCGGTCTCGCGCGAGGCGGTGCCGTTGCCGATTGCGATCAGCTCGACACGATGCTTCAGCGCGAGCCGCCCGAGGGTCGCCAGCGACTCGTTCCACTGCCGCTGCGGCTCGTGCGGATAGATCGCGATGGTGTCGACGACCTTGCCGGTCGCGTCGACGACCGCGACCTTGACGCCGGTGCGGTAGCCGGGATCGAGCCCCATGGTGACGCGGGTGCCTGCGGGCGCGGCCAGCAAGAGGTCGCGCAGGTTCGAGGCGAACACGCGCACGGCCTCGGTCTCGGCCGAATTCCACAGCCGCATGCGCAGGTCGATGTTGAGATGCACCTGGATCTTGGTGCGCCAGGCCCAGCGCACGGTGTCGACCAGCCAGCGGTCGCCGGGTCGCTTGAGGTCGGCGATGCCGAACCGCTTCATGATCTTCAGTTCATAGGCGCTCGGCACGCCCGGAGGCGGCGCCTCCGCCTCGGCCTGGATCTGAAGATCGAGGATCTCTTCCTTCTCGCCGCGGAACATCGCGAGAATACGGTGCGATGGCAGCTTGGTCAGCGGCTCGGAGAAATCGAAATAGTCGGCGAACTTCTCGCCCTCGGTCTTCTTGCCGTCGCGCACCTTGGAGGCCATGCGCGCGTTGGTCCACATCTCCTCGCGCAACGCGCCGATGAGGTCGGCGTCCTCGTCGAAACGCTCGACCAGGATGGCGCGGGCGCCGTCGAGCGCGGCGGCTGCATCCGCAACGCCCTTCTCGGCGTTGACGAAGCCTTCTGCCACGACCTTCGGATCGTTGCCGGGTTCGGCCAGCAACTGATGGGCGAGCGGCTCGAGGCCGGCTTCCTTGGCAACTTCCGCCTTGGTGCGGCGCTTCGGCTTGAAAGGGAGATAGATGTCCTCGAGGCGCGCCTTGCTGTCGGCGGCCATGATCGTGGCTTCGAGGGCTGCATCGAGCTTGCCCTGCTCGCGGACCGATTCGAGGATGGCCTTGCGGCGGTCCTCGAGCTCGCGCAGGTAGACCAGGCGCTCCTCCAGGGTGCGCAACTGCGCGTCGTCGAGCGCACCGGTCGCTTCCTTGCGGTAGCGGGCGATGAAGGGAACCGTGGCGCCGCCGTCGAGCAGCGTCACCGCCGCCTCGACCTGCTCGGCGCGAACCCCAAGCTCCTGCGCAATTTTGTGGTTGATATTTGCCACGCGAGATTCCCTCTATCAAAGCACGCGACGCAGGGCGAAAAGCACCAGCCGCGGGACGCCGCTTATGGACCAACCGAGGTTGATTCATCAAGGTGCGGCGCGCAACCGTCGACAGAGGATTTTTTGCCGGATCGATGCGATCTCGCCACATTCGTGGGGACGCGCGGCTTCTCTCCTGCGTCGCGGCAGACCGGGATCGCCGATCCGTCATCCGGCTTGACAGGAGCCGCCGTTCAGCGGCTGTTTGCTCCGCCGGGCCCCTGAACTCCACAAGGACAGTCATGCGTACAACATCGGTCGGCGTCTTCAGGATCGCCACCACGGGCCCCGGCGACGTCTCCGGTCTCATGGCCATGATCGGTTCGGGCGCGATCGACCCGCGCGAGATCCTGGCGATCCTCGGCAAGACCGAGGGCAATGGCGGCGTCAACGATTTCACGCGGGAATACGCCGTCAGCGCGCTGTGCGCGGCGCTGGCACCCCACCTCGACCTGCCGCCGCACGAGGTCGAGCAGCGTATCGCCTTCGTGATGTCCGGCGGCACCGAGGGCGTGCTCAGCCCGCACATCACGGTGTTCACGCGCCGAGCCGTCGACGCCCGTCCGGTAGGCCCCACCGGCAAGCGGCTGAGCATCGGCATGGCGCAGACACGGGATTTCCTGCCCGAGGAGCTCGGCCGCTCCGCGCAGATCATGGAGACGGCGAAAGCCGTGAAGGCCGCGATGGCGGATGCCAGCATCAATGATCCCGCCGACATCCATTTCGTGCAGATCAAGTGCCCGCTGCTCACCAGCGATCGCATCGCGGCGGCAGCGGCGCGCGGCAACAAGACAGCGACGACCAGCGCCTACGCCTCGATGGCCTATTCCCGCGGCGCCTCCGCGCTCGGCGTCGCCGTCGCGCTCGGCGAGATTGCAGCCGATCTCCGCGATGAGGACGTGCTGCGGCGCCATGATCTGTTCTCGTCCGTGGCCTCCACCTCATCAGGCATCGAGCTGATGCACAACGTCGTCATCGTGCTCGGCAACTCGGCGGCATCGGTGAGCGAGTTCGAGATCGGTCATGCCGTGATGAACGACGCCATCGACGCCGCCGCGGTGACCGCGGCGCTGGAAAGCGTCGGACTCCGCATTGCGCCGCTGGCAACGAAGGGCCGCGAGATCGTCAACATCTTCGCCAAGGCGGAGGCCTCGCCTGATGGCAGCGTGCGCGGCTTTCGCCACACCATGCTGGAAGACACCGACATCAGCTCGACACGCCACGCCCGTGCAGCGGTCGGCGGCCTGATCGCTGGCCTTGCCGGCACCGGGGCGGTCTACGTGTCCGGTGGCGCCGAGCACCAGGGTCCGCCGGGCGGCGGGCCGGTTGCAGCGATTGCACGACTGTCGGATTGATACGACCCGGCATCTTCCGGGACTTGCGACCTGTCCGCCCCACGCAACCCTGCCCCTCGCGCCGGCTCGGTTGATTCGGACCGTTCCTTGCGAAAGGAAGATAGCTGCTATCCAAGAGGATTTTTGACGTCATGACTTTGCCGATGAGCTGGAATGAATGGGCGCAGCACGATGGAGTCGCGCTGGCGGGGCGCGTCCGCAAGGGCGAGCTGACGGCGAAGGAATTGGCGCGGCAGGCTGCGGCCGGCGTTGCCAAGGTCAATCCGGCACTGTCGGGCGTGGTCGAGCTGTTCGAGGACGTGATCGCCGACCCCGCCAAGGACGGCGCCAATCTCGCCGGCCCGTTCGCCGGCCTGCCCTTCCTGATGAAAGACCTCGGGCCGACCATGAAGGGACGGCTCCAGGAGATGGGCTCGCTGCTGATGCGCGGCAATCGCGCCAGCGCGGACACGTTCCTGACCGGAAAATTCCGCCATGCCGGACTGAACCTGATCGGACGCACCACGACGCCGGAATTCGGCGTGTGCAGTTCCGCCGACAATCCCGCCGTCTACGTCACGCGCAATCCCTGGAATACCGACTACACCACCTGCGGCTCGTCCGCAGGCAGCGCGGCGATGGTCGCCGCGGGCGTGGTGCCGATCGCGCATGCGACCGACGGTGGCGGCTCGATTCGCATTCCCGCCGGCGTCAATGGCAATATCGGGCTGAAGGTCTCGCGCGGCGTGTTCTCGCTCGCCCCGCACATGTCCGATCTCACCGGGCTCGTCTCGATCCAGGGCTGCCAGTCGCGCTCGGTGCGCGACACCGCCACCTTCGTCGACCATGCCCGCGGACCGGCACCCGGCGAGTTCATGCCGTTCTGGACCACGGCGCAGCCCTATTGCGAGATGATCAAGCGCGACCCGTCAAAGCTTCGCATCGCGGTGTCGCACACATGGGGCGACTATACCGCCACGCCGGAGATCGCCGCGGAGCTGGAGAAGGCCGGCCGCTTCCTCGAAGGCCTCGGCCATCACGTCGACTACGCGCTGCCCGAGGTCGATTTCCGTGCCGCGTTCGCGGCACAGACCACCTGCTACATCTCGAATTTCGCGGTGGTGATCTCCAATATGCTCGCTGCGCGCGGGCTGGAAAAACCGCCGGAAGATCTGATCGAACCCATGAACATCCGCATCTGGGAGGCCGGCCGGCACACGAGCTTCGCCGAGCGGGCGAAGATGCAGGGCGTGTTCAACACGACCTCGCGCGGCTTCGGCGCCTTCTTCGAGCAGTGGGACGTGATCCTGACGCCGATCACGGCGCTGCCGACGCCGAAGGTCGGCACCAGGGAATACCTCACCATCTCCGACAATCCGGACGTGCTCGACTGGTTCGGCAATCTCTGGCGCAACTTCGCCTTCACGCCGCTCGCCAATCTCTGCGGCATGCCGGCGATCTCGATGCCGATGGCAACCCAGGAGCACGGCCTGCCGCTCGGCATCCAGGCCATCGCCAAGCAGGCCAATGACGGCCTCCTGCTGCAACTCGCCGCCCAGATCGAGCGTGCGCTCGACGGCAAGTGGAACGGCGGCAAGACCGCGAAGGTGCATGTGAGCTGACGGGCTGCGATCGCAGCAACATGCGATCGCGCTCCTGCCTCAGTTCTTCACCGCCGGTATTTCCTCCGGGCGCGGCTGCTGCTGGCCCTGCTGGTACATCGCGAGTGCCTTGTCGAGCGCTTCGCGCAGCGCCAGCGCCGCGGCCACGCTGCAACGCAGGTGCGCGGTCTGGACAACGTCGACCCTGACGGCGGCGCCGACCGGCATAAGGAGGTTTGCGGCGAGCTCGATCTGGATCGCGCCGTTGTGGTGACCAAAGCAGGATGCGCCGTCGAAATAGATGATCGGCGCCCGCTCCGAGCTCGAGGTGGAAATCGTGACGGGCCCCTGATTGGTGCCGGGTGTCTCGGGGTCGGTCATGGGCGCTCCTTGCGGGCATTGGACGAACGAAACGCCCACCATCGTTGCTTTGGCCCGCCCTGTCGAGGCCAAACCGCCCCCGGCAGGGAGCAAGGCACAATCGGGGTTTTGCGCGGCGGCGGGCACTGGTCTAGAACAGCGCCATGTCCACTCTCCCTGTCACGCTCCCGTTCGAGGAACTCGCTGAAGCCATCAAGGGCCGCCGCTCCGATTACGGCGACATCAGCGGGCTCCAGCTCGACCGCTTCGCGCCCGCCGAGGCCTGGTCCAGCCTGCCCTACCGGCCCGTCTTCGTCGGCGACACCGAGACCGGCGTGCTGCATGGCGGCGTCGTCACGGCGATGCTGGACGAGAGCTGCGGCATGGCCGTGCAACTCGCGCTCGACGGCACGCGCGCGATCGCAACCCTGGACTTGCGCATCGACTACCAGAAGCCGGCGACGCCTGGCCTCGACATCAAGGCCCATTCGGTCTGCTACCGCACCACGCGCTCGATTGCCTTCGTACGGTCCACCGCCTATCAGGAATCCGAGGACGATCCGGTCGCGACCGCCACCGCCTGCTTCATGATCGGCGCCAACCGCACCAACATGCTCGCGGACCGCAGGATGGATTCGCGCAGCATTCCGACGCTGGAGGCGCCGGAGGATTCGGATGGGCCGTTTGCGCGCAGCCCGTTCGCGCGCTGTCTCGGCATCCTCGTCAACGACGACGGCACGCTGACGATGCCGTTCTCGCCGAAGATCATCGGCAATCCGATCCTGCCCGCGATCCATGGCGGCATGACCGGCGCCTTCCTGGAGACCACCGCGATCGTCGGGGTGGCGCGCGAGCTCGGCGCTGCGGCGCCGCCCAAGCCGATCGGCCTCACCGTCAACTATCTGCGCTCCGGCCGTGCCCTCGACACGTTCGCCGACGTCTCGATCGTGAAGCAGGGCCGGCGAATCGTGGCCTTCGAGGCGCGGGCCTGGCAGGACGATGCGACCAAGCCGATCGCCACCGCTTTCGGTCACTTCATGCTGCGCCCGACGCCGGGAAGTGATGAGGAATAGCGCATTTTAACTTGACGGCCGAAGTTCCGGCCCCAACGATAGCGCGTCTCCGCGAGAGGTATTGGATTGCGGCATCCGCTCGACATCGTCGCCATGTTCGCCGCGCTCTGGCTGCTGGCATCGATGGTGCTCGACGCGCTGACGCCGAAGGAGTTGACGGCGGTCATGATCGCGGTCGCCATCGGTCCCGCGATCATCATCACCGCCGTGTTCTATTACCTGCGCTGCCCGCGCACGGACTTTGCGGTCATGTTCGCAGCGCTGTGGCTGATCTCGGATATTGCGATTGCTTTCGTCTCAGCGAAGGCGCTGCCGCATTTCCTGATCGCGCTCGGCTTTGTGCCGGCGCTGCTGGTCGGCATCGCGCTGCACTGGCAGCGCTTCCAGCGCCGCCATGAGCGGTTGCCTCTGCCAGCGGTGAAGCGGGGCTAGCGCGAATGGCTCAAGGTTGAATCGGTTGCCGCGGCTCGTTCACCTCTCCCGCAGGCGGGAGAGGGAGCGCACCTGCGTCGTTGCAACGATCAAGCCTCATCTCGTCACGCTTTAGCGCGGCAGCAGGTTCGTCTTCGCAAGATCCAGCACCTCGTCGCCGCGACCGTTCATCACCGCGCGCAGGACCCAGAGGCTGAAACCCTTGACCTGCTCGGCCGTGATGGTCGGCGGCATCGAGAGCTCCTGCTTGGCGGTGACGACGTCGAGCAACGCCGGCCCATTGTGCGCCAGCATCTCCTTCATCGCGCCCGGGAGCTCGCCGGGATCCTCGACGCGCTTCGCGAAGATACCCATCGCGCGCGCCATCGCAGCGAAATCGGGGTTCTCCAGATCGACACCGGTGTCGACGAAGCCCGCCGCCTTCATCTCCAGCGCGACGAAGCCCAGCACGCCGTTGTTGAACACGACGACTTTCACCGGCAGCTTCATCTGCGTCAGCGTGATCAGATCGCCCATCAGCATGGTGAAGCCGCCGTCGCCGGAGAGCGAGATGACCTGGCGGCCGGGCTGCGCGGCCTGCGCGCCGATCGCCTGCGGCATCGCATTGGCCATCGAGCCGTGCACGAAGGAGCCGATCAGCCGGCGGCGGCCGTTCATGTCGAGATAGCGCGCGGCCCACACGGTCGGCGTGCCGACGTCGGCCGTGAATACGGCATCCTCGGACGCATGGTCGCTGATGACCTTGGCGAGATATTGCGGATGGATCGGCTTGGTTCCCGGTGTGCCCCTGGCGAGCGAGTCGAGCCCTTCGCGAGCCTTCTTGTAGTTCGCGACAGCATCGTCGAGATGCTTGCGCTGCGTCTTGGTCTCGAGCAGCGGCAGCAGCGCCTCGATGGTGAGCTTGACATCGCCGACGAGGCCGAGATCGATCTTGCAACGCCGGCCGAGATTTTCCGGGCGGATGTCGATCTGCGCGATCTGGCAGTTGGTCGGGAAGAACTGCTTGTAGGGAAAATCGGTGCCGAGCATCACCAGCGCGTCGCAGGCGTGCATGGCGGCATAGCCCGAGGAGAAGCCGATGAATCCGGTCATGCCGACGTCGTAAGGGTTGTCGTACTCGACATGCTCCTTGCCGCCGAGCGCATGCACGATCGGGCTTTTCAGAGCTTCCGCCAGCTGCATCAGCGGCGCATGCGCGCCGGCGCAACCTCGGCCGCAGAACAGGGTGATACGTTCGGCGGTGTTCAGGAGGTCCGCCAGCGCCTTCAGCTCATCGGCCACCGGTACGACCTTCGGCGCCGACAAGGCAAGGCCGCGCGCCGTCGACAGCTCACGCTTCGGGGGACTGCGGAAGGCGACGTCGCCGGGCATGGCAACGACGGCAACGCCGCGCAGGCCGACGGCGGCGCGAATCGCGTTCTCCAGCACGTAGGGAAGCTGGCTCGAATCCGACACCAGCTCGCAATAGTGGCTGCACTCGCGGAACAGGTTCTGCGGATGGGTCTCCTGGAAGTAGCCGCCACCGATCTCGGCGGTGGGGATCTGCGCCGCAATCGCCAGCACCGGAACGCGGCTGCGGTGAGCATCGAACAGCCCGTTGATCAGATGCAGATTGCCCGGGCCGCAGGAGCCGGCGCAGACTGCGAGGCTTCCGGTCATCTCCGCTTCGCCGGCCGCTGCAAACGCTGCAACCTCCTCGTGCCGGACGTGGATCCACTCGATGGTGCCGCGACGGCGCAGCGCTTCGGTCAGCGCATTCAGACTGTCGCCGACGATTCCGTAGATACGCTTGACGCCCGCCTGTTCGAGCGTTGCCACGAAAAGATCGGCTACGTTGTTGATCGCCATGTCGGTCTCCTGCTCCAGCCAGTCACATGTGCACGATGCGCAAACATCGGTTGCGACACCGCGAAGGACAATAAGCTATGTCACGATCACGGCTTGTCTGTTCCTGCTCAATTTTGCGCAATCGCCCGATCGTAGGCCGCGACCGTCACCTTCGCGCGAGCTGCGACATCCGCCGCCGTCATGCCGGGCTTGTAGAGGCTGGAGCCGAGCCCGAACGCCGTCACGCCGCCCTTGATGTACTCCGCGAAGTTCTGGTCGGAGACGCCGCCGACGGCGGCGATCATCACGCCTGATGGCAGCACGGCCCGGATCGCGGCGATGCCGGAGGCGCCGAGCACGCTCGCCGGAAAGAATTTCAGGCTCGCCGCGCCCGAGCGCGCGGCGAGCAGCGCCTCGGTCGGCGAGAACACGCCGGGCATCGTCACCATGCCGTGCTGATGCGCGCGCGCCAGCACCTCGGTGTCGACATTGGGCGAGACCATGAGCTTGCCGCCGACGTCGTTGAGACGATCGACATCTGCCGCGGTCAGCACCGTGCCGGCGCCGATCAATACGCCTGATGGCGCCTGCTTCACCGCCATCGCGATGGAGCGGAACGGATCGGGCGAGTTCAAGGGAATCTCGATCGCGGTCATGCCGGCTTCGATCAGCACGCCGACAATGGCCTCGGTCTCCTCGAGCTTGATGCCGCGCAGGATCGCGACCAGGGGCCGGTTCATCGGCGGAAAAGCAACGCTCATCTCAAGAATCCTTCTGCTTCGTCCAGATCGCGGCAGCCGCCATCGACAAACCGCGGCGGACGGCTTCATCCGCATCGACCGGCCTTGCCGTCATCGATAGCGCCTCGAATGCCAGCCGGTACAACCCCGCGAGCCGTCCCGAGGCAATCAGCATGACACCCGCTTGCGGCACGGTGCCGGAGAGCCCTGCCGCCAGCTCGACACCGATCAACGTGCCGGACAGCGTTTCGCGCGCCGCGGCCGGCGTGCCGCCGAACAGAAGCTGCCGCGACCGCGCGCCGAACAGGAGATTGGCCGCGAAGGCCGGCGCCTCGTATGCAGCTTTCACTGCCGCCCTGAAGCTTGCGACATCCTCGGCGTCGTCTGCGCCGGCGACCGCGAGCGACAGGATCGTCTCGCGCGAGACAGCACTGAACAGCTCGCCGGTCATGAAAGTGGAGAAATGCGCGACCGTGCCGTCCTTCACGCGAACCCATTTCGAATGCGTGCCGGGCATGCAGACCAGCGCCTCGCCCGCGGCATCGAGGCCGAGGGCGCCGAGCAGTTGCGTCTCCTCGCCGCGCATGACGTCCGGCGCCTTCGGGTCGCGCTGCGCGATGCCCGGCAGGATCCGGATGTCGCGCGCCTCGCCCGGCACACGCACGGCCTGCTTCAGAACGGCAGAGATGGGCGCCGGCGTGTCGACATAGCCGGCCTCGACCCAGCCGGTGCGGGCACCGGCCATGCCGCAGACGAGCACCGGCAGATGATCCGGCGCCTCGACCGCCGCGAGATGCGATCGCAGCACCGCCGGGAACCCGGCCTTCGCTGCGGCCAGCATGCCCTCGCCGCTGCGGCGCTCGGCCAGCACCAGGCCGGCGTCATCGATCAGCCAGAGCCGGAAGCTGCTGGTGCCCCAGTCCACCGCAACATAAGCGGGTTCGGTCATGTCAGGTCCCGTCCTCGTCTCACGGCTGAGACGCCGTCTCGCAACAAATGAGACGATGTCTTGCAGGCTCCCGTCGAGATACCGGCTATTGCGCGGGCAAACCAGCGCTTTCTCTTCGATTTGCGGCTCCGCCGCGCTGGCACACCGCTTGCTGAAGAACCGCTTGCTGAAGACTGGTCGTTCAACGCCGTCAACGCGCGACAAGACGCGTCAACATCAGAAGAGGAAACCCATGGAGATCGGCTATTTCACGATGCCTTCGCATCCGCCGGAGTGCGGGTTGAAGGAAGGACACGATTGGGATCTGCAGGTCCTGCGCTGGCTCGACGAGCTCGGCTATCAGGAAGCCTGGATCGGCGAGCATCACACCGCGCCTTGGGAACCCAATCCCACGCCGGACCTGCTGATCGCGCAGGCGCTGATGCAGACCAAAAAACTTCGCATCGGACCGGGCGGCTTCCTGCTGCCCTATCATCACCCGGCCGAGCTCGCCAACCGCGTCGCCATGCTCGACCATCTCTCCGAGGGCCGGCTCAATTTCGGCGTCGCCGCATCCGGCCTGCCGAGCGACTGGGCGATGTTCAACGTCGACGGCATGAGCGGGCAGAACCGCGACATGACCCGCGAGGCGCTGGAGATCATCCTGAAGATGTGGAGCGATCCCGCGCCCTGGACCTACAAAGGCAAGTTCTGGACGGTCTCCAAGCCGGACACGATGTTCGACTTCCTCAAGCCGCACATCAAGCCGCTGCAGGCGCCGCATCCCCCGATCGGCGTCGCTGGCCTGTCGAAGAACTCGGACACGCTGAAGCTTGCGGGCGAGCGCGGCTTCATTCCGATGAGCCTCAACCTCAACCCGGCCTATGTCGGCAGCCACTGGGACTCGGTCGAGATCGGGGCCGCCAAGACCGGGCGCAAGCCGAACCGGCAGGACTGGCGGCTGGTGCGCGAGGTGTTCGTTGCCGACACCGATGAAGAGGCCTGGAAGCTCTCGACCGGCGACATGATGGGCCGGATGATGAGCGAGTACTTCCTGCCGCTGCTCGGCCATTTCGGCTTCAAGGACTATCTGAAGCACGCGCCCGACGTGCCCGACAGCGACGTCACGGTCGAATATTGCGCCAAGCGGAACTGGATCGTCGGCTCGCCCGCGACGGTCGCCGAGAAGATCGAGAAGATCTACGACGAGGTCGGCGGCTTCGGCGTGCTCTGCGTGTTCGGCTTCGATTACAAGCACAAGCCGGAAGCCTGGCACCACTCGCTCTCGCTGCTCAAGAACGAGGTGATGCCGCGCCTTGCGCATCTCGGCTCGGCGAAGAAGGCGGCTTGACGCAAGCATGATCCGGAAAAGTGCGTAGCGGTTTTCCGAACAGATCATGCTAGACTCTTAGCGCCGGGTGCGGCGCGATCGTGCCGCACCCACATTCATTTCGGAGACTTCCGCGTGACGGTCGATGCCAAGGACTTCAAGCAGGCGATGCGCCAATGCGCCGGCGCCGTGGCGCTGGTCACGGTGGGCGCGGAGCACGGCAAGCGCACGGGGCTGACGGTGACCTCGGCCTGCTCGCTGTCAGACACGCCGCCCTCGCTGATCGTCTGCGTCAACCGCAACGCCAGCGCCCATACGCGCATCCGCGAGGAAGGCGCGTTTGCGATCAACTTCCTGCACGAGGATCATGCGCTGCTCGCGCTCACCTTCAGCGGCCAGAAGGGCGTCAACGGCGACGACCGCTTCGCCTTCGGGCAGTGGACGCGTGGAGCAACCGGCGCGCCGGTGCTGAGCGACGCGGTTGCCGCGTTCGATTGCGTGCTGGCGCAGGAATTCGAGACCAGGACGCATTCGATCTTCGTGGGCGAGGTGCGTGACGTCTCGCATTCGGCCAAGGCGACGCCGCTTGTGTACTTGCGCAGCAACTTCCATACGCCGCGGGAGATGCGCGACGGCGTGACGATCGGCGACCTCGACGCGCGGCATCTGAGCTGGACGGATTTTTCGTAAGGAGCAGTGGGCTCGGTGCCCTTCCTTCTCCGCTTGCCGGAGAAGGTGGCGCAAAGCGCTGGAGGAAGGGTATCTATCCACGAACTCAAATGAGAGTTGAACGCGCGGAAAGACACCCCTCGCTGCGCGGCGATCCACCCCCTCCCACAAAGGGCGAGGAGAAGAGCGCTCGCCGCACGCGATGGAGCGCTATTGCTCCGTCTCGATCTTCAGTTGCTTGATCTTCCGATACAGCGTCGCGCGGCTGAGCTTCAGGGCACGAGCCGCTTCGGCGACGCGGCCACCATGCGCGCGCAGGGCACCGACGATCGTCCCGCGTTCGGCGGCCGCGAGATCGGCCTCCGCCGCCCGTCCACCGAACGGCGGCAGATCGAGATCGGCATCCATGATGACACCGTCTTCCGCGGTGCAGCCGGCGAGCCGCAGCACGTGGCGGAGCTGGCGCATGTTGCCGGGGAACGGATAGGCCGCGAGCTGCGACCAGGCCTCGTCCGACAGACGACAATTCGGCGCTTCTTCGCGCGCGATCTGGCGGATGACATCGTCGCGGTCGGCGCGCTCGCGCAGCGCCGGCAGCCGCACCTCGATGCCGCGCAGGCGGAAATAGAGATCGGCGCGGAACGCGCCCTGCTCCGCCATGCGGCCGAGGTCGCGATGCGTGGCGCTGATCAGGCGAATGTCGACGGCGACAGGCTTGAGCGCGCCCAGCGGCCAGACCTCGCGGTTTTCCAGAACGCGCAACAGGCGCGTCTGCAAGCCGATCGGCATGTCGCCGATCTCGTCGAGGAACAGCGTGCCGCGATCGGCCTGCACGATCAGGCCCTTCGAACCGTCGCGCCGGGCGCCGGTGAAGGCGCCGGCCTCGTAGCCGAACAGTTCGGCGTCGATCAGACTCTCCGGCATCGCCGCGCAATTCAGCGCGACATAGTTGTGACGCGCCCGGTTGCTGGCGGCGTGAATGGCGCGCGCGAACACGTCCTTGCCGACACCGGTCTCGCCATGCAGCAGGACCGGCAGATTGTGATCCCCGATGCGCCTGAGCCGGTTCACGCTCTTGATCAGGCCGGGATCCCGGCCGGCGAGCCGATGCAGCGCATCGAAGCGATCGACAGGCGCATCGCGGCGCGGCGCGAGCGGGCGCGCCCTCCTGCGCAGCGGCGGCGCGACATGGCCCTGGCCCAGGGCGCTGCCGTCGGCACGGCGCAGCCGAACGACATCCTCCGCGCCGCCCTCGGCCTGATGGTCGAACTCGATGTAGCGCGACAGATCAATGCCGGAGGCGATCATGCCGTCGGTGAGGCCCAGCAGTGCACGCGCGGAACGGCAGGCGCCGATGATGCGATGGTCGTCGTCATAGGCGATGAGGCCGCTGCCACCGTCGCCGGGAACGGTGGCGATCCAGGCGTTGTGGAAATGGCCACGGAAGATCGCGCCCTCCATCCGCCGCGTCGCCTCCATGGTCACAGCCAGCGCAAGCTGGTGCGCGGTACGTTCGAGATCCTCCCGGCAGGAAGTGATGTTCACCGCACCTGCGAGACGCCCGGCCTGATCGAACAGCGGCGCCACGGCACAGGAGAACATGTGCCACTGCGCGCGAAAATGCTCGTCGCGATGCACCAGGATCGGCTTCTCCTCCGCGAGCGCGGTTCCCAGCCCATTGGTGCCCTCGAAGGTCTCGGCGAAGTTCGAGCCGGTGTAGATCTTCCAGTCCAGAAACATCTTGGCATCGGCTTCGCCCGGCAGGCGGCTGAACAGCATGGTCGCGTTCGCATCCGCGAGGTTGACGCAGTAACCGGCATCGCGCAGCACACGGGCGAGATCGTCGAGCTCGGGCATTGCGAGCCTGATCATCTGCTCCATCGGCTCGGCGGCGTGCCGGATCTCGGCTTCGGTCAGCGTCTGTGGCGGACCCTGGCGGGCCGGATCGAGCTTGTGACTGACCAAGCAGCGCCGCCAGGAACTGGCGATCCGCGAGGAGGCATCGACGTCGGCCAAGCGGTCTGTGACCTGATTGGCGACGGACAAGACACGGGCGACATGGTTCGAGGCCGAAAGGCTGGCCATCGCGGACGTCTCCACCCTGTATTATTGTGCAAAGTCTGGCACCACGGGGCGGGATGTCAATCGGGAACCGGGAACGGGGACGCGGTACGCTGCCTCAGCGGCCGTCATGGCCGGGCTTCGTCCCGGCCATCCACGTATTGCCGCGACTGCGAAAGAACGTGGATGCCCGGAACATCCAGCGCGAAGACGCGCTTCTGGCCGGGCATGACGATGTGGATATCGGTTGCCTTAGACGACTCTAAATTGCTGCACCGCCCTCACCACGTGTCGATACACGGCCGCTTCTTCGCCGTCCTCGGCTCGGGCTTCGGCACCGAGCGCAAACCCGCCATGATCCACCGCCGGGTCTCGGCGGGGTCGATCACGTTGTCGATCTCGAACACGGAGGCGATCGAGACCGCCTTGCCGTTGGCGTAGAGTTCGGCGACCTTGTTGCGGTAGTAGGTCTCGCGCTCCGCGGGATCGGCGATCGCCTCCATCTCCTTGCGGAAGCCGAGGCGGACATAGCCTTCCAGACCCATGCCGCCGAACTCGCCGGTCGGCCAGGCCGCGGTGAAGAACGAGGCGTGGAAGCCGCCGCCGATCATGGACTGCGCCCCGAGACCATAGCCCTTGCGCAGAACGATGCCGAACAGCGGGACGGTGAGGCTCGCGCCCGTGACGAACATGCGCGAGACGTGGCGCACGATCGCGGTCTTCTCGGCCTCCGGACCGACCATGAAGCCGGGCGTGTCACAGAGCGAGACGATCGGCAGATCGAAGGCGTCGCAGAGCTGGAGGAATCGCGCGGCCTTGTCGCCGGCATCGGCATCGATCGCGCCGCCGAGATGGCGCGGATTGTTGGCGATCAGGCCAAACGGCTTGCCCTCGATGCGGATCAGCGCCGTGATCATGCCGACGCCGTAGTCGCGGCGCAGCTCCAGCACGGAATCCTTGTCGGCGACGAGGTCGATCACGCTGCGGATGTCGTAGACCCGCAGCCGGTTCTCGGGGATCGCCCGGCGGAGCAGGCGCTGGTCGGCGGCTTCCCAATCCGTCACCGCCCCCTGGAAATAGGACAGGTATTTCTGCGCGACGGACGTCGCCGCCTCCTCGTCCTCGACCAGGATGTCGATGACCCCGTTCGGCGCCTGGAACGAGACAGGGCCGACCTCGGCCGGATGATAGACGCCGAGCCCGCCGCCCTCGATCATGGCCGGACCGCCCATACCGATCGAGGCGTTCTTGGTGGCGATGATGACGTCGCAGCAGCCGAGCATCGCGGCATTGCCGGCGAAGCAATAGCCGGAAACCACGCCAACCACCGGCACGAGACCCGAGAGCCTTGCGAATTGCACGAAGGACGGACCGTCGAGCCCGGTCATGCCGAGCCGGTCGGTATCGCCGGGCCGGCCGCCGCCGCCCTCGGCATAGAACACCAGCGGCACGCGCCAGTCTTCCGCAAGCGTCAGCATGCGGTCGATCTTCTTGTGGTTCATGTGGCCCTGCGTGCCCGCGAGCACGGTGTAATCATAGGCCACGACGATGCAGCGAGCGCCTTCAGGGCCGAACTTTGCGGCATTCACGGTGGCGACGCCCATGACGAGGCCGTCCGCCGGCGTATTCTTGATGAGATCGTCGAGCTTGCGTCGGCGGCGCTGTGCCGCGATCGCAAGGCTGCCGTACTCCATGAACGAGCCGTCGTCGACGAGCTGGGCAACGTTCTCGCGCGCGGTTCGCTGGTTGGTGTTGCGGCGGCGCTCGACCGAGGCTGGGCGGTTCTCGTCGAGCGTATTGGCCTGGCGTGCGATCAGCTCGGCGAGATCGGGGCGGATGTGGTCGAGATCGATGTCGGCTTCCGCCGCCGTGCTGTCAGCCGCAACATCAAGCGGCTCGAGATAGAGGATCGGCTCGCCATGCATCAGCGTGGCCCCATCACCGGCAAGGAGCTTCATGACCCGGCCGCCCTGCTCGGCCATGACCAGATGCTCCATCTTCATGGACTCGATCACGGCGAGCTGCTGGCCGGGGCGCACGATCTCGCCTTCCTTCACCTGGATGGTGACGATGGTTCCTTGCAGGGGCGCTGCGACCATCACCGCGCCTTCGGGCACCACTTGCGCGATATGGGCTTCCGCACCGTGAGCGCCGCGCTCCGTCGCCGCAAAGTAGAGCGGCTTGGCCGCGCCATCGGCAGCCTCGACGAGTTTTGCGATGTTGCGATCGATAAAATCGGTCGCAATACGGTTCGTCCTGAAATCGGGATGCGCCAGCACGGCCTGGAGGAAGGCGACGTTGGTGACTACGCCGTCGATCCGAAACTCGCGCAGGGCACGCGACGCTTTCGCGACCACGTCATGCCAAGCCTCGCCCGGCGTATGGACGATGACCTTGGCCAACAGCGAGTCGAAGGCCGCACTGGTCTTGTAACCGGCATAGCCAAAGCTATCGACGCGCACGCCAGGTCCCGACGGCGGCTCGAACACGGCAAGCACCCCGCCAGTCGGATGGGTCGCGCCCGTCTCGTCAAGCGTCTCCATGTTGACGCGAAGCTGCATGGCATAGCCGCGCGGCTTCGGGATCGATCCCTGCGCAAGGCCGAGCGCGGCCAGCGTGCTGCCCGCAGCGACCGCGAGCTGGGCGCGGACGAGGTCGAGCCCGAGCACCTCTTCGGTCACGGTGTGCTCGACCTGGAGCCGCGGGTTGGCCTCGATGAAGGCAAAGCTGTCCTCGGCGGTGCCATCGACCAGAAACTCGAAGGTGCCGAGATTGTCGTAAGAGGCCGCCGCCGCAAGCTGCTTCGCCGCCTCGATGATGCGGCCGCGCAAGGCATCGCTCAGCGAGGGGCTCGGCGCCACCTCGATCAGCTTCTGGTGCCGGCGCTGGATGGTGCATTCGCGCTCCCAGAGATGGGAAATCGCGCCATGGCGGTCGCCGATGATCTGCACCTCGATGTGGCGCGCCTGCCGGATCAGCCGCTCGGCATAGACGCCCTCGAAGCCGAACGCGGCCCTGGCTTCGGACTGGCAGCGCGCATAGGCCTCCGCGAGATCGGGCGCGTTCTCCACCACGCGCATGCCGCGGCCGCCGCCACCGGCCATCGCCTTGATCACGATCGCCGCATTGCTGCCGAGGGAGGTGAAGAACGCCGTGATTTCCTCGAGGCTCGACGGGCCGCTGGTGCCGGCGATGATCGGCACGCCGCAGCGCTTGGCCAGTTGCCGCGCCGCGACCTTGTCACCGAAGAGTTCGAGCGCGGTCACCTTGGGGCCGACGAAAGTGATCCCTGCGTCGGAGCAGGCCTTTGCGAAGGCCGCGTTCTCGCTGAGAAAGCCATAGCCGGGATGCACGGCATCACAGCCCATCGCTTTGGCCGCCTTCACCACGGCGTCGATGTCGAGATAGGCCCGCGCGCCGCGGCCGGGGATTTCGACCGCCTCGTCGGCAACGCGCACATGCAGCGACAGCGCATCGTCCGCAGGATGGATCGCGACCGTCGCGATGCCGGCATCGGCTGCCGCGCGCGCGATGCGAATGGCGATCTCGCCGCGATTGGCGATCAGGAGCTTCTTGAACGACATGATCTCTCTCACTCAGACAGCAGCAGGCAGGCTTGGATTAAGGTCCTGCTTCTTCACTTTACCCGTAGCCGTCAGCGGCAGCGCTTCGATAATACGAATCTCCGGAACCTTGTAGACGGCCATGCGCTCGGCGCACCAGGCGCGCAGATCCTCGGCAGAGACGCTGCCGGCGGCCTCCGGCTTGAGCTGGACAAAGGCCACCGGCACCTGCCCCTTGTCGGGATCGTCGCGGCCGACCACGCCCGAGCCCAACACCTTCGGGTGTTGCCCCAGCAGCGCCTCGATCTCCGGCGGAAACACGCTCATGCCCTTGACCTTCAGCATCTCCTTGCGGCGGCCGAGGAAGTGCAGGAAACCATCCTTGTCGATGGTGCCGATGTCGCCGGTGCGCAGCCAGCCATCGATCAGGGACTCCGCGGTCGCCTCCGGCTTGTTCCAGTAGCTTTTGAGCAGTGACGGCGTGCGGACGCGGATCTCGCCTTCCGCACCAAGGGGCAGCAGCGCACCGGTCTCGAAATCGGTGATCTTGAACTCGGCACCGGGGACCGGCAGCCCGACGAAGATCGGCTGGTTGTTGAGGTCGAAATCATCGTCCTGGAAGCCGGCCGTAAAGGTGTTGGAGGTATGGGTTTCCGTCATGCCCCAGGCCGCCTCCATCAGAATCGTACCGGTCAGATCCTTCCAGCGCTTGCGATAGTCGGCATTGAGCTTCTTGACGAACGAGACCACGCGCACCTGCTTCAAGGACGACAGGTCGAACTCACTCCAGCGCGGATGGTCCATCAGCTCGACAGCGCCGTCGACCGGCATCGCGATGATCGTGACCTTGTATTTGTCGATCGCGGCCATCGCGCCGACGGCATCCCAGCGTGCGAGCAGGACCAGCGTCGCGCCGGAGAACAGCGGGAAGATCAGGCCGAAATTCTCGCCCGCGATCCAGAACTCCGGAAAGAACGACAGGAACACGCTGCTCTCGTCGGACAGGACCGAGATGCCGTAATTGGCGGCGGCCGTGTAGACCATGTCGCGATGGGTGTGGACGCAGCCCTTGGGCATGCCGGTCGTGCCGCCGGTGTAATTGAGCGCGGCGACATCATCGAGGCCAGGCGGCGGTAGCGGCACAGGAGCCGGCATCGCAGCGAGCGCCGGCAACAGATCGGTCGCGCCTGGGACCGCGACGCGCGGCGCACGGATCGAGTCTGGCGCTGGAAATGCCGGCGTTGGCGGCACGACATCGGCAAAGCTGGTGACGATGATCTCGCGCAGCCGCACCTCGCCCCTGACCTGCTCGACGACCGGCATGAGCTGGTCCAGCGCGACGATCACCTCGGCCTCGGTATCGTTCAGCTCGTAGGACAGCTCGAACGCGCGCGACAGCGGGCTGACGGGCACGTGGATCGCGCCGAGCTTCAGGATACCGAAAAACACGATGTGGAATTGCGGGCAGTTCGGCAGGAAGACAGCGACGCGGTCACCCTTGCGCACGCCTTTGGCCTGCAACAACGCCGCGAAGCGGTCGCTCTGCCGGTCGAGCTCCGCGTAGGTCGTGACGTGACCGTAGAAGATCACCGCTGGACGCTCCGGACTCCGCTTCGCCCAGGCGCGCAGATATTCCGTCAAGGGAACTTCACCGTGCAGATAATTCGGCGAGCGCGGCATGCCCTTCGGCCAGGCCTTGTCCCACAACCTGCGCAAGGCGGCGAGGTAGTCCCTTTCGTCGAGGCCTGCACTCATGGCGTCTTTCCCGTGCTGCTTTTTCTTGTCGCGAGAGACGCAACCCGCCGTCACGCGACCGCGTTACACGTCGAGCACGGCAGAGTTCATGTCAAGGAAAACAGTTTTCCGCAGCACGGCCGATGCCGCGGCGCGGAAAAACCAGACGTTACGCCGCGACGAGGCGAATGATCCGCCGCACGGCTGACGGGATCGGCGCGATGACGGGCACGGTGAAGATCGGCTGAAGCTCGCGTGCTGCTTCACCCAGCGGACCGCCGCCGATGATCACCGCCTCCGCGCCGTCCTGCGCAATGCAAGCCTCGACCGCGCCAGCCAGAGCGGTGCGCAACAGCGACGGATCACGCATCAACTCATGCGGATCGCCCTCGGTGAAGCGTGTGCCGGTGTAGTGCGATCGCAGTCCCAGCGCGTCCGGCAGTGCATCGATCTTCGCTTTCAGCAGCGGCGTCGTGGTCGCCACGCCGAAGCGTCGGCCGTTCTCCGCGGCTTCCAGCATCGAGGACTCGCCGATGCCCACGGCAGGCAATTTCATCGTCACCTTGATCCCGGCGAGACCGGGATCGCCGAATGCCGCGACGATGATGCCGTCGTACCCGCCGCTGCGGGCACGCGCGATCTCCTCGACCTCCGGCGCGGCTGCTTCCAGCGCATCCGCCGAGACGATCATCGTGGGCGCACGCGTTGCCGTGGCGCCGGCAATGTCGAAGCCATCCGCGGCTGCAGACTTGGCAATCGCCACCATCATCGCGGTGGTCGCCTCGAGGCTGTTCGGGTTGATCAGGAGGATGCGGCGGCCGGCCATGCTAGCCGCCCGCCCGCGCCCGTGCGCCGATCTCCTGGAAGATCGCGGTGAGCTCGTCGACCTCATCCTCGCCTTCTTTCGGCCGGATCCGCTGCTCCATCTCCTCGATGTGATGACGCATGGCATGGACCGCGCCGGCCTTGTCGCGGGCGAGGATCAACGCGCCGATATCGGGATGGGCGTCGGGCGAGCAATCCGGCTCTCCCGGCTGCTCGAAGGTCGCAATCGCCAGCGACGTTCGCAGCATCAGCTCACGCGACATTTCCAGCAACACGCGGTTGCCGGCGAGCTTGGCAACCAGGATGTGGAACTCGGCCGTCAGCGACAGCGAGGCCCAGCGGTCATTGCGATCGTGACGCGCCTCCCGCTCCATATGCGCCCTAAGCTCCGCCTTGCCGGCTTTGTCCAGCCGGTCGACCGCGGCGCTGACCGCTGCGGTCTCGATGATCCGGCGCGCGGCAAAGATGTCCTGCGCCTCCTCCCAGCTCGGCCGGTACACGAAGGCGCCGCGGTTGGGGATCTGCATCACCACCTTGCGCGAGGCGAGATGGGATAGCGCCTGGCGGATGTGAATCCGTGTGGTACCGAAGGCCGCGGCGAGCTTGTCCTCGCCGAGCTTGGCGCCCGGCTTGAGCCGCTTCTGGCTGATCGCTGTCAGGATGCCCTGGACCACCGGATCGTCGTCGATGCTGCGCGGATCCGCGGCCTCCGGCTCCCTGAGCTTCGGCTCGGAGCGCTTCGGCTTGCGCTTGACGGGACGGGTTCGCTTCATGCGTCTCTTTTACAGGATTCTGGAGTGCTGCCGGAGCCCATTTTTTATACAAACTGGCGGATATAATGTTTACAATATAGCCATACGATTGGCGCCAATATTTGGCGCCTAAAAATTATCGCAACGCTGGCAAGGCCTTAGCGAACGAGCCGTGGTGGCACGGCGATTGCTAACTCCCCTCGCGCAGGACAACGCGAAGGATGGAGCAGGCGTTGAGCGATGTACGCGGACTTTCGCTGGATTTGAAAGACATCGGCCACGCCTTCGGCGCGACCGTTGCGCTGGACCGCATCGATCTCACCGTTGCGGCCGGCGAGTTGATCGCCCTCCTCGGTCCGTCCGGCTGCGGCAAGACCACGATGCTCCAGATCATCGCCGGCTTCCTGCGTCCGTCCCGGGGCGAGGTGCGCTTCGACGGCGCGCGGGTCGAGCATATTCCGGCCAATCGCCGCCGCATCGGCATGGTGTTTCAGAACTATGCGCTGTTTCCGCATCTGACCGTGTTCGAAAACGTCGCCTATGGCCTGCGGGCGCGCAAGACGGCGAAGGACGTGATCGCGGCAAAGGTCGAGCAGATGCTGGGCCTCGCCCAGATGGCGTCGTTTGCGCGAAGGCTGCCCGGAGAGCTATCCGGCGGACAGCAGCAGCGCGTCGCGCTGGCGCGGGCGCTTGCGATCGATCCGGGCCTCGTCCTGCTCGACGAGCCGTTCTCGGCGCTCGACAAAAATCTGCGCCTCGATATGCAGATCGAGATCAAGAGCCTGCTGAAGACCTTTGGCGTCACCTCCATCATCGTCACGCACGACCAGGAGGAGGCGCTGTCGATGGCCGACCGCATCGTCGTACTGAACAAGGGACGCATCGAGCAGATCGACAGCCCGGACGCGCTCTACGACCGACCGGCAAGCCTGTTCATCTCGAGCTTCATCGGCCACACCAATCTCCTACGCGGCACCGTCACCGACACGGATCGCGTGCAGCTGGACGCCGGGCCCGAAATCGATCTCGGCCGGTCGGCCCAGCGCAGGCGCGGCACGCCGGTGACGATCTCGGTCCGGCCCGAAAACATCACGTTCGACGCCGAGCGGCCCGGCGCGATCCCCGTCACGATCCGCGCCACCGTGCCGCTCGGCGCCGTCAGCGTCACCGAGGGCGTCACCGCGACCGGCGAAGCCGTGAAGGTCAGCCAGGCCCGCGCCTCCGGCCTCGCGAAAGTACAGGCCGGTGACATGGCCTGGCTCGCGATCTCCGACGTCTCGCGCGTCAGCATCTTCAGCACGCCAGTCGACGACGTTTCCAAGCATCAGCAAAGGAGTGTTTGACATGAGCCTATCTCGGAGATCGCTGCTCACCACAGGTTCGGCCGCGCTTGCGGCAGCCAGTCTCGGATGGCCGACATCATCACGCGCGGCCCCCTCGATCGTGGCAACGACCTATCCCGGCAGTTTCGACGAAGCCTTCCGCGCGGTGGTCGGGCCGGCCTTCAAGAAGTCCAGCGACGGCGGTGTCACCTTTACGCCCCTGCTCGGCGTCGACCAGATCGGCAAGATCCAGGCCTCGCGCAACACGCCCCCCTTCGACGTCGTGCTGTTCGACGAGGGGCCGCTGATCCCGGCGATCGCGAGCGGCGTGCTGGAGAAATTTCCGGTCGAGCGGTCGAAGTCATATGCCGATATCCCCAGCGCATTCCGCCATCCCGACGGCTACGCCCCTGTCATCACCGCGCAATTGATCGGCATCGCTTACAATCCGAAGAAGATCACGACGCCGCCGACCTCGTGGGAGGATCTTTGGAAACCGGAATACAAGGGCCGCGTCGGCATCACCGGCCTGGGGTCGAGCCTCGGCACCGCCTTCATGGTCGAGATCGCGAAGCTCAATGGCGGTTCCGAGACCAATATCGAGCCGGCCTTCGAGGCCATGAAGAAGCTGCTGCCCAACGTCGGTGCGATCGCGGCTTCGCCCGGCGCGCTGGCTGCGCTGTTCCAGCAGGGCGAGATCGATATCGCCTTCAATTTCTGGAACAACGTGGCGCTGCTCGCCGCCAAGGGCGTCGACATCGCCTTCGCCAAGCCGAAATCCGGCGCGGTCGTGATCCGCACCAGCGCCCAGATCGTCAAGAACAACCAGGATCCGAAGGCGGTGCTGGACTATCTCGACACGGTGATGTCGGTCGAAACGCAGAAAGGCCTCGAAGCGGCGCCCTGGATGATGATGCCGACCAACGGCAAGGTGGCGCTGACCGGCGCCAATCTCACCGTCGCCAAGAGCCTCGACGACCTCATTGCCAGCAATGTGCTGCTCGACTGGACCAAGTTCCAGCCGCTGCGCGGCGAATGGATCACCCGCTTCAGCAAGGAAGTGAAGATCTAAATGACGCCGGCAAGCACGACTGCATCACGACAAATGCTGCCGGTGATCCCACTGGCGGCGTTGTTCCTGGCCGCCTTCGTGCTGCCACTGATCGCGCTTGTCGCGATCAGTCTGTTCCGCACACCGCAGTTCGCAGAGCTGTCGCTGGCGCAATATCTGCGCTTCTTCTCGGACCCGTTCAGCATCAAGGTGCTGACGGACACGCTTTGGCTGGGGACGGAGGTCGCATTGGCGACGCTGGTCCTCGCCTACCCTCTCGCACTTGTTTACGCCGCGAGCGGCCAGCTCATGCGCACCTTGATCACGTTCCTGATCATGCTGCCGCTCCTGACCAGCACGGTGGTGCGTACCTTCGCCTGGATCGTCCTCCTCGGCCGCGACGGCATCATCAACACCGCGATGCTGTCGCTCGGGCTCTGGCAGGCCCCGGCGCGCCTGCTCTACACTTGGGAGGGCATGGTTCTGGCGCTGACCCAGATCCAGCTGCCTCTGATGGCGCTGCCTGTCATCAACAGCCTGCTGAGGCTCGACGGCAATCTGACGCGCGCGGCTGAAGGTTTGGGCGCAAGCCGCGCACGCGTCTTCATCACCATCATCCTGCCGCTGACGCTGCCGGGCGCCATCGCCGGCTGGCTGCTCGTCTTCGCTGCCGCTGCGACCGCCTTCATCACCCAGACGCTGGTCGGCGGCGGGCGCATTATCCTGATGCCCTCCTATATTTACCAGCAGGCGGTCGGCGTGCAGGACTGGCCGTTCTCGGCGGCGCTATCGCTGATTTTCACGCTGGCCGTAACCGGCATCGTCTTTGCGATCGGCGCGCTGTCGCGCCGCTATGTGCGAGGCGTCGATGCAGCGTAGCCTGATTGATCGCGCCTATTCCGGCATCATTGGTGCCATCACCGGCTTCGGGATGCTGCTGCTGCTGGCACCGACGCTGGTCGTGCTGATCATTTCCTTCACCGGCGGCATCACGCTGAAATTCCCGCCGCCGAGCTGGTCGCTGCGCTGGTATGTCGAGCTGCTGCAATCGCAGGAAATCGTCGAGCCCGCGTTGACGAGTCTCAAGGTCGCAGCGGCGGCGACGATTCTTTCCGCAGTGCTGGGCGGCGCGGCGGCACTCGGACTGGCACGGAGCCGGTTGAAGATCGCGCGCGTCCTTGACGCCCTGTTCATGTCGCCGATGGTCCTGCCGGCGATGGCCTTCGGCCTGTCGCTGCTGCTGGTCTTCAACCTGCTCGGCATCCGCCTGTCGGCAGCGACGCTGGTACTCGGCCACGCCATCATCTGCGTACCCTTCGTCATCCGGATGGTCAGCGCCTCGGTGCAGCAGCTCAATCCGGTGCTGATCACCTGCTCGCTGAGCCTGGGCGCCAGCCGCTGGTACACCTTCCGGCGCGTCACGCTGCCGCTGATCCGCCGCGGCATCGTCGCAAGCTGCTTCGTCGCGTTCCTCACCTCCTTCGACAATGTTCCGGTGTCGCTGTTCCTCGCCGACGCGCGCAGCGAGGTCCTGCCGATCAAGCTCTGGGCGATCCTCGAAGGCAGTCTCGACGTGCGCGTCGCCGCCGTCTCCGGCGTGATCGTGCTGCTGACCCTCGCCGGCCTCGTCTGCGCCGAGATCTTCGGCGGCGTCAGCCGCCAGATCGGGAGCCGCTGATCATGCCGATCGAACGCGATCTTCGCGGATATGGCCGAGCCCGTCCCGATATCGTCTGGCCGAACGGCGCCCGCGTCGCGGTGTCGCTGGTGGTGAATTTCGAGGAGGGCGCCGAGCTCGCTGTCGAGCAAGGCGATGCGGAGACGGAGCACTATGGCGAGGTCGCCTCGACATCGCCGCCGGGCGTGCGCGATCTCGTGCAGGAACAGGTGTTCGACTATGGCATGCGCGCCGGCCTGTGGCGATTCCTCGACGCCTTTACCGAGGCCGGGATCCGTTCCACCTTCATGATGTGCGGCCGCGCCGTCGAGCGTGTACCGGAGCTTGCCCGCGCCGTGGTCGAGGCCGGCCACGAACCGGCGGTGCACGGCTGGCGCTGGCTGCCGCACGCGCTCTATGGGCATGCCGAGACGGAACGCCGTGACATTGAGAAGACGCGCGACGTCATCGCCCGCGCGACCGGCCTCACGCCGGTCGGCTTCATGTCGCGCGGCAGTCAGAGCGCATGGACGCGCGACATCCTGATCGGGCTCGGCTTCGCCTACGATTCCAACGCGCTCGACGACGATCTGCCCTATTGGAGCCGGTCGCCACAGGGAGCGATGCTGGTCCTGCCCTATGGCTTCGACACCAACGACATGAAGTTCTTTCACCCGAACGGCTTTGTGCAGCCGGAGGATTTTTCAAACTATGTCAGCGCCGCACTCACCACGCTGGTCGAGGAGGCAGAGCGCGGCCGCTCCGCGATGCTGTCGGTCGGATTTCATCTGCGCATTTGCGGCCGCCCGGCGCGCTTCCGCGCAGTGAAGACCATTCTGGCCGAGTTGGCGCGGCTGGAGGGCCGGGTCTGGGTCGCAACACGCGCCGACATCGCGGCGCATTTTCGCAGAGTCGCGCGCTAGGCGGCCCGCACACCCGCAACGAGCGTGCTGACGTTGTCCTGCAGCGATCGCTGCTTCCGAGATACGAGTGCTTCCAATCTAGAACACCTCGACATCGCCTCTCCGAGCGTTGACTTGGAAGGGTCTCTGGCGGAACGATCGGCGCAGATCATCCGCGCCAGCTCTGCCGCGCGCGCAGCCAAAGGCCAGAGGCTCAATGCATCAATCGACACATACCAGGCCCCTCAATCTTCCTGCGCTGAGCGCAGCGGAGCGGCTCTTCATCTGGGGTTTCAGGGCGAAGGCACGCCGCGGAGGCGCCGTTCCGACCGCGGCCGACATCAAGGAGGTGTACGACCATTTCCGCGTGGGCGACGCCGGGCCCTCGCTGGAGTCCATCATCGAGATCTTCGCCTGCACGGCCCATACGGCCATCGAAGTGCATTGCCCGACCTGTCCACGCATGTCGGACAGCGAGCACGGACTCCTGCGTGCCATTGCCGCTGCGCAGCAGGAACGGTTCGAGGTCGCCCGCGAGCAATTCGAGTGCTGGCTGCCGCCCGTCGGCGCCGATTGGGCGCTTGCGCCGGTCCAGGGGCTTGCAACGATCTTCCGCATGGCCGGTCTCATCCTGCCCGACCGGCAGGTGCGGTCTTTCGACCAAGACCAGATGATGGCGATGAAGACCCGGCTGGTCGGAAGCCCCACGCTACACTGACGGGAACATTCACGATGCAGGATGCATGCGATTCCCTTGCAGTCCCGGACGCCGGCCGGTCGCAGCTCTGTCCGCTTCAGGCTGCGCTTGCGGCGCCACGAAGCGTCGAAGGCTACGATGACTTCTGCCGTATCGCACTGTCGCTTTGCCGGTTCATCGGAGCGGCCTACGCCACCGGCGCTTCCGATTGCTGGGAAGCGGCGTATCGCTTCGCGGACGAGGCACCCGGCGTTGCCGACAGCCCGCTGCTGGTCGCACGGGCTGCCGCACTCGTCAGGATCCTGCGTAGCGGCCGGCCATGCGAGCTGTGCTTCATGCCGCCGTCCTGCCGGCGCCTGTCGAAGGACGAAACCGAGTTGATGCGGCTGCTGGCGACGGCCCGCCGCAAGCAGCCGGGCGAGCTCGAATCCGTCGTCTGCCAGTTCGTCGGCAATGAGAACGAGATTGCGACCACGCGGGCGGTCAACGCGCTGGCGTTCTGCTGACGCTTGGACGGGTTCCAGTCGCATCTGGAGCGGCCTTGCGTTATCATGTCGCCATGGAGGCGCAGTGCTCGATGCCCTCCATGAAACCTCCAGACGATCCCAGCGCAACCACCGCTGGGATCGTCGTTCTGGATGGCACCGCACGATTGGGGCGGTCCCCTCTTGAGAATTGACCGCCGGAAAGGTCTGATGGGGTGCGGGAGAGGACTCCCGCCGATGCAAAACCCGGGACCTGAGCGGCATGACCATGTCGGTCGAGCAATTGTGGAGCCTGCCGGAGACCGCGCTGATCGGCGCCTATGCCGAGGCGCGGCGCCGCTACGCCGAGAAGAAGTTCGAGCGCGACACGCAGCGGGCGCGGCTGGAATGGATGCGCGCCAAACTGTTCGTCAACACGCAGGGCAACGTGACCGAGCGCAAGATGGCGGTCGACGTGTCGGAAGAGCTGGCGCGCAAGGGTCAGGAGGTGCGCGAGATGACGCGCGATCTCGACATGCTGAAGATCGACGTCGACGTGATCGACACCATGATCCGGCTGCGCGGCGCGCACGGTGCCCCGTCGGTCCACGAAGAGGCGGCCGAGAAGCCGGTCGAGCCGGAGGGGGAGTGACATGGCCGTCTTCCGCGGGAGCTGCCTGTGCGGCGAGATCGCCTTCGAGGTCGAAGGACCGTTCGAGCGTTTCCTCAATTGCCATTGCTCGCGCTGCCGCAAGGCAACCGGGACGGCGCATTCCTGCGAGGTGATCGTGAAGGCGCAAGCACTGCGATGGCTGCGCGGTGAAACATCCGTCATGCGCTTCGACCTGCCCAACGCGCGGAGCTTTGCCACCGCCTTCTGCAAGATCTGCGGCAGCCCGATGCCGCACCTCACGCGCAGCGGACGCGAGGCGATCATCCATGCCGGCGCGTTCGACGAGAAGCTGGACGCGACACCAGACCGGCATGTGCACTGGACTTCCCGCGCGGATTGGTATGCGCATGGGGATGCACTGCCGGTCGAGGATTGAGGCGGCGCCCGATTTGAGCTGATCCGCGTGCGATCGGTGCGGATCGCGCTAACCGCCCGCAACGCACGCTTTCATGATGCCGTCGAGCTCCGCCTTCGAGAGCACCCCGAGCTCGGCGATGAAGACGATCCGTGTCCGCGGCGCGCCCGCCGCCGGCGCATCGCCGGGTGCGAGCGTGGCGCGACCGCCGGCGAACTGAAACACCATCATGCGACCGGGCTGCTCGATCGTCTCGAACAAGCCTTTTGCGCGCGCGAGCTTCGGCGCCAGGCGGTTGATGGCCTGCTGCAAACGCGGCAGCGAGACCGGCTTGTCCGAGGTCCAGCTCAGCGTCTCGAAGCGCTCCTCTGCCGGCCGCCGCGGGCCCACGTCACGCGGCGCGGCCGGACGATCGATTTCCGCGGGAAACAGCAGTGCGGCAGGAATCTCGCCATGCTGCGCATCGACCACGACCGCGGGAATACGCAGCGCACGGATCGCCGCGCGCATGCGTGCTCCCGCGTCCGCATCGGCCAGATCCAGCTTGCTGAGCGCCACGATATCGGCGACGCGCAGCTGCGATCGATGCAGCGCATCTTCAAGTGCAGCGGGCGGCGCCGTCGCATCCATCACGCAGAGCACCGTCTCCAGCGGCGCCTCGCGCAGGATCACCGGGTCCATCAGATTGCGGACGATGTCGGCGGGATCGGCGACGCCGCTGGTCTCGATGACAATATACTCAGGCTTGGGATCACGCCGCAGAAGCGTCGAGAGCGTGCGCAACAGATCGCCCTCGAGCGAGCAGCAGATGCAGCCATTGGCAAGGCTGACCACGCCGTCACTGGCGCCCGCGATCAGCTCCGCGTCGATGTTGATCGCGCCGAAATCGTTGACCACGGCGGCGATGCGCCGCCCCTGCGCATGCGCCAGCAGATGGTTGACGACCGTGGTCTTGCCCGCCCCCAAAAAGCCCGTCACCAGGAGAATGGGGACCGGCATGGGTCAGCCCTCGACGACGGGGCGGCGCACCGGCTTACCGGGCCGCGCCGCCACGTCCAGCACGCCGTCGGAAATCAGCGGCTGGCCGCTGACCACGAGATGCCGCACGCCCTCCGAGGGACGGTTCATCGCGGTGAAGGTCGCCCGATCCGAGAGCTTCTCATAGTCGAACACGACGATGTCTGCATCCGCGTCTTTCGCGAGCCGGCCCTTGGCGCGCATCGCGGGCGTGCTCTGCGACAGGATCTCTGCCGGGATCAGTGCGCATTTGCGCACGCCTTCCAGCAGCGACACGGTCTTGCGCTCGCGCACCCATTCGCGGATGAATTTCGTGAAGCAGCCGGCCGAGCGCGGATGCGAGGTGGCATCATCCGGCAGCGGCCAGGCATCGCCGGTATAGGTGCTGCCGTCGGACAGCGTCCACGGCATCGCATCGGAGGCGATGGCGCCGCCGGGATACAGCACGGACATGTCGAGCAGGTCGCGGTGATGTGCATTGTTCTCGGTGTCGAGGATGTGCCAGAGCACCAGCGATGACGGCTCCTCGGCCTGCGCTTTGAGCAACTCCTCGCGATCGTGGAAGCGATAGCCGTCAGTGACGCGCTGCACGGAATCGTAGCCCGTGCCGTTGCGCTCGACGAACTCGGGATCGCTGAAGAAGGCAGCGGCCAGCACGGTGGAGCCGGTGCCGTAGGGATAGGCCTCGACCGTGATCGGCAGCCCCTGCGCCTGCGCCTTCTCGATCAGCACGCGGCAACGCTCGACGTCGGTCTTGCTCGACGAGTTGAAATGGCAGATGTGCATGTGCGCGCCGGTGGCGCCGGCATAGCCGATCAGGCGGATATAGGCTTCCGCCGCGCTCTCGGGGTCGATACGCGACATGAAGGCGACATGGGTGAAGGTCGGCACGTCCTTGGCCGCAGCCAACTGGCAGACCGCCGTCAGCTCCTGCACGCCTGCGCCCGGCGCATAGGCGTTCAGGATGCCGATACCGATGCCGCCCTCGTTCAGGCCACGGGTAAGGCGATCGAGAATGCCTGATACCTCCGCATCGGTCGCGACGTTGTCCATCCAGCGCCGATCGCGCATGGCATTGCCGAATGCTTCCAGCGAGCTCTCCGCGTTGGAGCCGGTCATCGCGCCGATGCGGGCAAAGGCCCAGTTGGTGGCGGCGCCGTAGTTCAGCACGCGGCCTTTCCGCGCCTGGCGCTCATACCAGGACCCGACCGGCAGCACGCCGGCCTCAAGATCCAGCGTCGTCGTGACGCCGTCGAACGCCTGCATGCGGTCGGCCGGGACCGACTGGCCATGCGCATGCAGGTCGATGAAACCGGGCGCCACCACAAGCCCAGCCGCGTCGATCACCCGCTCGGCGCCGCCGAGGCCCGTGCCGACAGCGGCGATCTTGCCATCCACCACCGCCACGTCACCAACGGCATCCATCCCGCTCGCGGGATCCACCACCCGGCCGCCGCTGATCACCAAACCGCTCATATCGTCACTCCGGAAAGCCATTGCCAAAACCTCCAAGGGCCCGGCGGCCGCTTCGGAGGCGTGTTGGCGCGCATAGTGCAGATTCTGGGGAGAACGACCACCACCACTGATGCCGATGCTGCATGCTTGCAAGTGAGACCGGTGAACGCAGGGAGTGTATCGGGACCGGAACGCAACAGCGCCACTGCGTCAACTCGCCGGCCCAATCGCCATACGCTCGCATCCTCGCGGCAGGAATTTGCCCGAGTTGTGCTTCCACTTCTCGCCCCTCCAAAGAAAGGGCGCAGGGAAGACCGGGCGCCAGCCGGCACCCATACGACCCCTGCGCTGAACGAATGCACACGCAATGCACAGGGGGGACACAGGGCAGCCGAAACCCGGCCTTCCCTGCGCGGTGGTCTGACGGCCTATGCCGCGCTCTCCCCGGAGCCGAATTCCTTCTGGCCTCCGTCACCTCAGCGAAATTTACGCTACCCGCGCCGGTTGACGCGAGTGACGCCTCGCCAAGGCTTGACCGTAGCAACGACGGCCAGGACCACACGGTTTCGCCGTACGCAGGCGATCCTGCGTCGCCAAGAGGCTTCGCAAGACATTGAGCGCCGTCCGTCTTCGCAGGAAGCGCCATGCTCACGAGGTTCATCTCGCCCTGCACGCGCAAGCCCGCCTTTAACGCCGCCCGCGTCCACCGCAACCCAGCCCGCGTTCGTGACGACGTACGACCGCCCCTTTCGTGGGCTGGGATGGGCGAGACATACGACAAATCCGAATTTCGGTAAAGTGGAATATTTTCGCGGTGAGGGATTGACAGAGACCCGGCGTGTTTTGCCCGACGACCATCGAGCGATCCGCACGTCGGCCAGTCACGGTGCAACGCGCTGACCTGCATCGCGAGACAGCCAGTTGACAGCGCTTTCCAAATAAAACTAGGGTGACTGCGACGGTTCTCCTTCGGGAGATCAATAGGGAATACGGTGCGGGGATCCCCCAATGCCGTGGCTGCCCCCGCAACTGTAAGCGGTGAGCCTTCGCCAAACGCCACTGAGCCTGCGGGCTTGGGAAGGCGGCGACAGGCAACGACCCGCGAGCCAGGAGACCTGCCGTCAGTCGTGGTCACACGCGAGCACATTGGGCGGGGTGTCCTGGTGGGTGTTGAGCTGCCTTCCTCTTGAGGCAGCGGCCAAGCTGCGTTCGCGGTGACGTGCCACGTTATCGCGAGTCCATTGATGACCTCCCGTACAATCTTCGCGCCACGGCATCGCCGCGCGTTGCTCCGTTCAGTTGTATTCTCCTGTCTCGTGTTGTCGACGGATGGCTGGGCACAGTCCGAAAGGCCGGCCCAGACGCTCGATCCCGTGGTGGTGCAGCCGCCAGCGATGCCACCGAATGCCCGCAGCACCCGACGTAGCGATGCCACGCGCCTCGCGCGCTCGCGCCAGCAGCGAGGCGTAGCTGCCGACACGCGTGCTCCGGCTGCCAACCCGACGGGTCCCGCGTTCGCCGCACCGACGCTCAACCTCACCGGCGCTAGCACGGCCGGTAGCCGACTCGGCTTGACGCGACTGCAGACGCCCGCCAGCGTGGAGGTGATCTCGGCCGAAACCATTTCTGAACGCGGCCAGCAGAACATCCTCGACGCAGTGACGCAGAACGCCACCGGCTTCACGGCGAGCCCGGCACCGGGCAATGGCGGAGTCTCGTTCAATACCCGCGGCTTCACGGGCCTTGGATCCGTCATGACGCTGTATGACGGTACCCAGCTCTATATCGGCGCCGGGACGGTGACCTTTCCGTTCGACACGTGGTCAGCCGAGCGCATCGAGGTGCTGCACGGCCCTGCGTCGGTGATGTATGGCGCGGGTGCGGTCGGCGGCGCCATCAACATCGTTTCGAAACTGCCGTTGTGGATCCCTCGCAACCAGGTCGAGGTCTCGCTGGACACCAACATGGAGCGGCGAATTGCGGTAGACAGCGGCGGTCCCATCAGCAAGGACGTCGCCTACCGCATCACCGCCACCGGCAACATGTCGGACGGATGGGTTGATCGTGACAACACCTCGAACGTCGCGCTTCATGCCGTGATCCAGGTCAGGCAGAACGAAGACGTCACCTGGACGCTGTCCACCGATTACGGCGATCGCAACCCGTCGCGCTACTTCGGCACGCCGCTGATCAACGGCAGGCTCGAAGAGTCGCTACGCTTCAAGAACTACAATGTCAGCGACAGCCACATCCGCTACCAGGACAGCTGGAACCAGGTGAAGACCGACTGGCAGGTCGCCGATGGAATTTCGATCCACAACACGCTCTACTACCTGAATTCCAAGCGTCACTGGAAGAACGTCGAGAGCTACGCCTATGACCCCGCCACCGGACTGATCAACCGCAGCGACTACATCGAGATTTTTCACGATCAGCAGCAGGTCGGCAATCGCATGGATGCGAAATTTCGAGGACATGTCTTCGGCATGGCCAACGAGTTCCTGGCTGGCTTTGACGTCAACAGCATCAATTTCACCCATACCAACAATTCGCCCTATGGCGGCTCGTCATCCGTCAACCCGTACGACTTCGTTCCAGGTGTCTTCAACAGCCCGAACCCTACGACTTCCGGTTACGGCAGCGTGACCAACCAGTACGCTCTGTTTGCCGAGAACAGGCTGTCGGTCACCGACCAACTATCCCTGATTGCGGGCATCCGTCAGGATGAGCCGACAGTCACGCGCACCGACTATCGGGTACCCGCCAACAGCTTCGAAAAATCGTTCTCCTCGACGACCTGGCGCGCGGGTGCGGTCTATACGCCCGTCAAGGATCTCGCATTCTATGGCCAATATTCCACCGCGGTCGATCCGGTCGGAGGGATCATCTCACTCTCGTCCGCCAACAAGAATTTCGACCTCGCCACCGGCAAGCAGATCGAGATCGGCGTGAAGCAATCGTTCTGGGGCGGCCGTGGTGAATGGACCTTGGCCGGCTATGAGATCGTGAAGAACAACCTCCTGGCCCGCGATCCCAACATTCCTTCGCTGACAGTCCAGGTCGGCCAGCAATCATCGCGCGGCGTCGAAGCATCGGTCGGATTCCTGCTCGACTACGGCTGGCGGATCGATGCCAACACCGCTTTCCTGCGCGCGAAGTATGACGACTTCGTGCAGTCGGTTGGCGGCGTAGCCGTGAACTATGCCGGCAACGTACCGGTCAACGTACCGCAGACCGTCTCCAACATCTGGGCGACCTGGGCCTTTGCACCGAACTGGTCGGCCAACGCGGGCGTACAGATCGTCGGCAAGACCTATGCGGACAATGCCAACACGGTGACACGCCCGGCCTACAATGTCGTCAATGCAGGTGTGCAGTGGAAGCCTGATCTCAACACCACCGTGTCATTCCGCATCTACAATCTCTTCGATGAGGTGTACACGACCTCGGGGGGCACCACCCAGTGGCTGCTCGGCATGCCCCGCACGGCGCAGCTCGCTGTCAACGTGAAGTTCTGAGCGTGGCACGCCGCCTGAGACGCACATTCCGGCGGTGGCTTTACATTGGCCACCGCTGGGTCGGCATCGTAACCTGCCTGTTTTTCGCCATGTGGTTCATTTCTGGCGTGGTGATGATGTACGTCGCTTTTCCCGGCCTGTCCGAGAAGGAGAGGCTGGCGGCGCTCCCTGACATTCAGTGGGCGAAAGTGGCGGTGTCGCCGGACGATGCGATGAAGGCGGCAGGCGCCACGCACTATCCCCGCGATCTCCGGCTGTCCATGCTGGCGGACGAACCGGTGTATCGGATCACCGGCTGGGACGGCAAGCGGCAGGCGATCTCTGCAGCCGACGGCCGCGTCATCACGGGCGTGACCGATCAGCAGGCGCTTGCGGTCGCGCAGCATCATCCCGCGAGCAGATCGCCGCGTCTCGAAGAGATTGTTGACCGCGACCAATGGAGCGTAACGGCCCGTTACGATCCACTGCGCCCGCTCTACCTGATTGCGCTCGGCGACGATGCCGGTACCGAGCTCTATGTTTCCTCGCGCTCGGGCGAGATTGCGCTCGACACCAATCACAGCGAACGCGTCTGGAACTGGCTCGGCTCGATCCCCCACTGGATCTACCCGACCGTATTGCGCAAGGACGGGCCGTTGTGGCGGCTCGTCGTGCTTTGGATCTCCGGTATTTCTCTGATCATCGGCGTCACCGGCATCTGGATCGGCATCCTTCGCGTGCGGCTGAAGCGGCGCTATGCGAGCGGCAGGATCACGCCCTATCGTGGCTGGATGGCGTGGCACCACGTCACCGGCCTGGTCGCAGGCATCTTCGTGCTGACCTGGACGTTCTCCGGCTGGCTTTCGCTCAACCCCGGCGAATATTTCGCAGGCCGCAACACGACGGGCGAGGTGCTGCAGCGCTATGCCGGCCACGACGCGCCGACGATTGCTACGAAGCTCCCCACGCCGCAATCCACCGCCGTCGAAGCGCGATTTGTCTGGCTTGATGGCTGCCCGATGATTGTCGCCGCATCGCGGGATGGCACGCAGAGACCGCTGGATGTGACGTCGGGCCAGACTACGGCAATCCCGCAGGATCGCCTTTGGACTGCCGCAGCGAAACTGCTGCCACAAGCCCGCGTGGCGGAGCGGATGGTCCTCGAAGCATACGACTCCTACTGGTATGCGCATCATCACGACCGCGAGTTGCCGGTGCTGCGCGCCATGTTTGATGATGACGCGAAAACATGGTTTCACATCAGCCCTGTCACGGGCGACATCATTGGCCGCGTGGACAGCAGCCGTCGCACATATCGCTGGCTGTTCAACGCGCTGCACAGTTTCGATTTCCGCTTGCTGCTGATGCATCGTCCGATCTGGGACATCGTGGTCTGGCTGTTGTCGATCCTTGGCACCATCGTCTCGGTGAGCGGCGTCGTCGTAGGCTGGCGTTATCTGCGCCGCTGAAGCAAACCCACTTCGAATGAGCATGAGAGCGACGCGGTCAGATTGACCGGTCGCCGCAGGTTCCGGACGGCGAACGCTGGCGCCGTGACCATGCGACAGACCGCGAAGCGCGCTCTGCCGTCTTCTCGCCCCCATTGTCATTCAGGGAGTTGGGCGGGGCGGCTTACGGTGGGCAAAGTTCCCAAAGGTTCCGTGTGATCGTCCGACGTCTTCTGCAACGCGACTCCCGTCATGCCGTTTCGCGCCGCGCCCTCCTCGGCGGACTGGTGTCGGCCGGGAGTGCCCTTGCGCTCGGTGGATGCGCCGGCCTGGGCGCGACCGGTGCGCGCTTTGACGCATCGTCCCTCTCCGCCGATCCAACCTTGCTTGTCGCCACCACGCGCAAGCCCGCGAACGGCGGTCGTACGAAACCCTGGTTCGGGCCGGAGCGCGCGACGAGCATGACGGTCGCGCGGGCCAGGCTGGTCGCCCCGGACGAGAGCCGTCTTTCTCTCGCCTCCGTCGGACTCGGGGATTGGCGTCTTGATCGGATCGAACCGGTGTCGGCCGACGCTGGCGATCTCGCCGCGCAGGCCGGCGGAGGAGACGTGCTGATCTATGTGCACGGCTTCAAGCAGACATTCGAAACCGCGGTGCTGGATGCCGCCCATCTCTCCGATGGGATCAAGTTCCGCGGCCGGACCATGGCGTTTTCCTGGCCCTCCAGGGCAGGATTGTTCGACTATGCCTATGACCGCGACAGCGCGATGTGGTCTCGCGACGATTTCGAACGCGTGCTCTCGGCGCTCGTGTCGGCCCCCGGCAGCGGTCGCGTGCACATCGTTGCGCACAGCATGGGAACCATGCTGACGCTCGAAAGCCTGCGTCAGCTCTATGGGCGCTACGGCGATACGGTCACGAGCAAGATCGGCGCGGTGGTGTTTGCCGCGCCCGACATCGACATGGACGTGTTCTCGTCGGCGGTCCAGCGCATCGGCCCGCTGGCCGGCAAGATCACCGTGATTGCCGCGACGAACGATCGCGCGCTGGCGCTGTCGGGACAGATCGCAGGTGGAATGACCAGGGTCGGCGCCGCCGAGAAAGCCACCATCGCGCGGCTCGGCGTGCGCGTGGTCGATGCCTCGCAGGAAGGCTGGGGCATCATCAACCACGACCTGTTCCTGTCGAATGCGGAAGTGCAGCGGGTGATCCGCCGCTCGATCGACGGCACGACGGCGTGAGCAGCGCACGATACTGATCTTCCGCCATCACGACGTTCGTGTCGTTCGGTCCCCGGACGTACGATATTGTGTGCACAGATCTTTTCGGACCGAGAGAACGACTTCCCTGGGCTCTCCGCCTACGAACCTGAGATACGGCTCGGGCGTCAAACGGTCGCTATCCGCGACGAGACGCGAAATGGCCATGCGGCTCGCACCCTGCGTCAAATCAACGAGCGCAGCCGAAGACGACGTATTTCGCAGGACGAGAACGAGCAGGCAGGTGATCCGAAATGCGGCCCTGCGAAGAAGCCATCCCCTCGTGGCGTCGCCATCATCGTTCCCGACCGTTGAGCCTTTCGGGATTGCCGGAACTGCTCCGTGAGAAACCGCGTCCATCGCGCACATGCAGCGCTCCTGCTCGGTTGAACATGTGCACGATGGAATCGGGTTGTCGCAGAACTTTGCCGACGGCTACCGGGAATTGTCGCGATCTGTCTCAGGCATGCTGCATTGCATAGTTCGCGACAACCTGGCCCTCTCTACTGCCGGCTCACCTCGTCTGCCCTTCATCGATCACGTTGCTTTCGGTGCAGCTTTTCGAGATCGCATCAAGACCTGATGGACATGCGAGCTTGCGACAATTTGCGACAGAAACGGGCTGCCGGGACAAAGTTTTGCGACAGCTTGTGGCCAAGATGTTTCGGCCAACGCCTGGAAATCGTTGCAGATGAGGGCAGTTCCCCGGAACAGGCCGGCCCCTCGCGATCGCGATTTGACGCCACGTTCCTTTCAAGGATGCCGTCCCGCAAGGATGTGATTTCAGCCGATCGTACCCGGCCGGTACATTCTTTTGCGCTCTCCCGATGGGCGGACTACTGGAATTCATTGTGATGCGGAACGGAGCAATCGGATGGACTCGACACCGCACATTGCCGTCGTGGACGACCATCGTGACATCCGCGATCTGGTCGGCAAATACTTGATGCAGCATGGCTACCGGATCAGCCTCGCGGAGAGCGCTATCGCGCTGCGCCGCTTGCTCGAACGAAGTGCTCCGGACCTGATCGTTCTCGACATCATGATGCCGGGCGAGGACGGATTGTCCCTCTGCCGCCATCTGCGCAGCACCACCGAGCTTCCCGTGATCCTGTTGACCGCCATGGCGGAGGAGACCGACCGCATCGTCGGCCTGGAAGTGGGCGCCGACGACTATCTGTCCAAGCCATTCAATCCCCGCGAGCTGCTCGCCCGCATCAAGGCGGTGCTTCGGCGAGTGCAAAGCCTGCCGCCGCAAAGAGGCCGGCTGGCGAGCAAGATCGTACGCTTCGACCGATGGACCTTTGACGTCAACCGGCGCGAATTGCTGGGAAACGACGGCGTTGCCGTGCCGCTCAGCACGGCCGAGTTTCGTCTCCTGTGCGCATTTCTCGATCATCCGGGCCTGGTGCTCAGCCGCAACCAGCTCCTCGACCTGACAGTCGGCCGAGATGCTGATCCGTTCGACCGGAGCATCGACAATCAGGTCAGCCGCTTGCGGAAGAAGATCGAGGCCGACCCGAAAGTACCAGCCTTGATCAAGACTCACTGGGGTGGCGGATACAGCCTCGTCGCGGAGATCGGGCAACCATGACGAGCTTGTGGACGCGCAGCCTTGCGGCCCGTTTCATCTGCTTCACGCTGCTGTCCCTCGTGCTGTCGCAGGCAATCGTTTTCTTCATTTCCTGGGACGAGCACGGGCAGTCGATCCGGAAGGCCGCCAAGGGCGAGATACTCAGCAGGTGTGCCTCGCTGGCCCGGGTCCTGGAAGCGACGCCTCAATCGCTGCAGACCGACATCCTCAATGCCAGCAACACGAGCTCGGCGAGATACTGGATATCGACCAACGGCCTGAAGGATGCTTCGGAGTGGCGAGAGGAGGCATGGGAGCGCCTGGCGGAGCCATTGCCGCGCGTCTCCTTTCCCGGTCACAACGTGCCCGCCGAGGTGAGACCGGACTTCACCCGAAACACAGCCAAGAGCAGCGGCGCCACTTCCTCCCAGTGGGTCGACCTGAGACCGGAAGCCTGGCCGCTCTCGCGGCCGGCGAAATTCCTTTATCTCGACGACACCACCGGCATGGGGCTGGCCGTTCAGTTGGCGAATGGGACATGGCTGAACACTGCCTTTGCCAAACCCGCACAAGACGGCTTCTGGACCTCCAAATCCACCCTGGCACTCGGCCTTTCAGCGTTGTCGTTGTCCATTATCGCCGTGTTTGCCGCACGCGGCATTGCGCAACCCTTGCGCCGCCTCGCCGTCGCGGCCGAGGCGCTCGGCCGTGGCCAGGAGGTCGTGCCGCTGCCGGAAACCGGCCCCGACGACATCCGACGCACCGCCGAGGCATTCAACCGCATGCAGGCGCGCCTGCATCGTTTCGTCGACGACCGCACCAAAATGCTGGCCGCCATCGGTCATGACCTGCGCACACCTCTGACCTCGCTCCGTTTGCGTGCGGAATTCGTCCGCGACGAGGAGGTCCGCGAGAAGATGCTGTCCACCATTGCCGAAATACAGACGATGACAGAGGCGACCCTCGCATTCGCCCGCGAAGATGCGACCGCCGAGAATACGCGCACCCTGGATCTCTCGGCTCTCGTGGAAAGTCTCTGCGACGATCTCGCCGAACTCGGTCATGAGGTGTCTTTCTCGAACGGACAGAAGATCAGCTACAGCTGCCGGCCAGACGCACTTCGCCGCGCGTGCCGTAACCTGATTGAGAACGCCATCCGTTATGGCGATCGGGCGCGCGTTACCATGGAGCGAGGCGCAGACAATATCGAAATCACCGTCTCGGATGATGGACCCGGGATTCCCGACAGCGCCCGCGAGCAGGTTTTTGCGCCATTCTTTCGGATTGAGAACTCGCGAAATCGCGAAACAGGAGGCGTGGGCCTCGGTCTTTCCATTGCCCGGACCATTGTCCGCCACCACGGCGGAGACATCGTCCTGACCAACGGGCCGAAGGGACTGCACGCGGTCATCAGCCTGCCGGCGCAGGAGGGCGCGCCGCCTCTCGTCAACCGCCCGGCCACGGCCGCAGCAGCAAAGGACGTCATCAACGATCTCGAACCGGCATCGCGCGGCATTTCTGTTTGAAACCCGGCCGTGGCGGGCTCGATCACTGCCAGGTCACGCTCTGCACTGAGGGCGAGATGGAATTCAGCTCGGGCCGCCCAAGCTCGCCCTTCGACCAGGCGACCTCTGCCTGATCGATATGGCACAACCGAACCGGATCACGCTGACCGAAGGCGCCGCCCGCCGGTGCCAGGTGCGGACGCTGATCCTGCCGCGCGCGCTTCTCGCGCCGCAACTGGCCTTTCCCGATGCCGCGACGTCCCAAGCCTGGCAGCGCGACGGCGGCGCTCCGCCCGATGCATTTGCTCGTTGTCCACTCATTGTTTGCGAGCGTCACCACGCATACCGAACGGCACCCTTGCCGGCGTAGCTGCGGGTGACGTTGGAGAACTCACCCTCGAAGGTGGCTACCAGCGAAACGCCGTTGAGCCATTTCACCTCGGCGGATGCGGTGGTGAGCGCCGCGTCGTGCGCCTGCGCCGCACCGCTAACCACGAACGAGCCGCCCGGCAGCGCCTGGAAGGTCGCCGCGATCGAGCGCTCCGGATTGAAGTCGTGCGCCCACGCCGCGCGTCCCCGCAGCGTCAGAACCGCATCATCAAGCGCGAACGACCTATCGGCGCGCAAGCCGAGCTCCGACCGCGAGGCCGTGACACGCTTGGCGCCGTAGCTCAATGCAAAGGTATTGGCGCCCGACAGCGCCTGCTCGGCGTAGGCCGGCAGATCGAAGGTGACGAACTGGCTGGCCGCATAGGGCGTCAGGCCCATCCACGGCATCGCGACGCGATAGCCGCCCTCGACGCGGCCCGAATACGCATTGGCGTTGAAGCGCGCCTGCAACTGATCGATCCCGGCGATGGTGACGGTGCGGCTCGTGGTGACATCCTGCCAGCCATAGGCCAGCGCTGCCGAGAGATAGGCCGCACCCATGGTGTGCCGCACGAACGCGCCGGCCTGGAACAGATCGGACCGCCCGGTGCCGCCATTGGCGACGCTGAAATTGGTGCCGCCGCCGGCGAGTGCGAAGCCCGCAACGGTGTTCGGCGAGAACCGGTAGTCGGCACCGACGGCCGTGCCGAACAAGCGGCTGGTCGCGGTGTTCGATCCCGTCGTGGCGTTGCCGTCGGTGGTCTGCGTACCGCCATAGCCCGCGGCCCACACGCTCCAGCCTTGCGTGAGGGGACCTGCCGTCACCGGAGCCTTGGGAGAGATCGCAGCATAGGCGTCCCGCTCGGAGGTGGAGCTTTTGCCGCCGGTGGCCGCGGCCGCATCGGCGAACTGCGCAGCGCCGGTCGACGCCGACATGCCGTCGCTCCGACCGGGCACGAACGGATCGGTCATCGCGCCCATGAATTGAGACATCGCGTTGAAGGTCGTCTGCTGCGATCCGCTGGCGGCCTCGCCGGAGAGCTGGGCGAGCGCGCCGGCGAGCGGAGCGCCGGACAGCCCAAACACCGTGACAAAACCGGGGGGCAGCGTGCCTCCACCATTGAAGAAATCGTTGATGGCATTGGCGACGTTCGACGGATTGGTCGCAAGCTCCTGCCGTGCGCCCAGCGCCGCCTTGAGGCTCAGCAACACATCGGTCGTGCCATAGCTCAGGCTGGCCGTGAAATTGACTGGGAGACCGCTTGTCGTAAACAGATCGAAGGTGGTGCCGCCGAGCCCACCGGCCGCGGACAGGATCGTATAGTTGCGCGCCATATAGCTGCCGGGGACGAATACCGCGTTCACCGTGCCGGCGAGCGTGGCCGTTCCGGTGATATTGGTGCGGTCCGCGGCGTTCGGCGAAACCTCGACAGCATAGCTCGCGCCCGTGTCGAAGGTCAGGCTGCCGCTCACCGAAATCGTGCCGATGGAATTGCCGGGCGCCAGCGTGCCGCCACCGGCGATGACTGTCGACGACAAGGTGCCGGTGCCGCCGACAGTCCCTCCTGAATTGACGGTCAGCAGGCTGGACGACGCGATCGAGCCATTCACCGCGAGCGTGCCGCCATTGACCGTCGTCGCGCCGGCATAGGTATTGATGCCGGAGAGGATGGTCGTTCCGGTCCCGATCTGCCGGAACGCACCGCTGCCGGAAATCACGCCGGGAAGCGTCAAAATATCGGAGCGATCGATCGCGAACACGCCGTTGTCGACGACATCGCCGACGAGCGATCCCGTCGTCCCGCCATTGCCGAGCCGCAACGTGCCGTTCGCAATGATGGTGCCGCCGCTATAGGTGTTGGTGCCGGTCAGGACAGTCGTGCCGCTCCCATCCTGCCGAAATATGCCGCTGCCGGAAATCGCGCCAGCGAGCGTCAGGCTATCGGAGCGACGAATCGCGAACACGCCGTTATCGACGATATCGCCGACGAGCGATCCCGTCGCGCCGCCATTGCCGAGCTGCAACGTGCCGCTCGAGATGATGGTACCGCCGCTATAGGTGTTGGTGCCGGTCAGAACGGTGGCGCCGATCCCATCCTGCCGCAATGTGCCGCTGCCGGAAATCGCGCCGGCGAACGTCAGGGTATCGGAGCGATCAATCGCGAGCACGCCGTTGTCAACGACATTGCCGACCAGCGATCCCGTCGTCCCGCCATTGCCGAGCTGCAACGTGCCGCTCGATATGAGGGTGCCGCCCGTATAGGTGTTGGCGCCTGAGAGCGTGAGCACGCCGGTGCCGTCATAGGTCAGGCCGCCGGCACCGATCGCGATCGTGTTGCTGACGAGAGTCGCGCCGGCGCCGCCGAACGTCAGGGTTTGGCCGGCGCCGGTGATCGCCCCGGTCAGCGACAACCGTCCGGCATCGGAATCGATGCGCACGTCGGATCCCAGCGCAATGGCGCCGGCGAAACTGTTGTTGCCGGACATGTTGCGCAGCGCTCCGCCGTTCGCGACGCCGGCGCCTTTGAGCGTCAAAGGCGAATTGCCGATCGACAGGCCGCCCTGGAGCTCGAGCGAAGCACCGCTCTCCACGACAGTGCCGCTGAGACCGCCGAGAAGGTTGGCTCCGTTTGAATTGCCAACCAACAGGGCCCCACCATCGATGGCAAGGGAGCCGCCAGAATTCAAAGTCAGGCTGCTTGGCGCGAACAGCACGGTGCCGGTCGCCGTCGCCGAGCCGAAGGTAAGCGTCGTTCCCGTGCCGCCACCGTAGGCGAAGCTACCGCCGAGTGTCAGCGTGTTGCCCGCGGCGGCACCGATCGTGGCTGAATTACCAACTGCGATATTGATGCCGTTGCCGAACGTGCCGCTGAATTGTGCCGCCAGCGTCGAACCGGAGGTCCCGCCGGTAAACTCTATCGTGCCAGTGCCCAGCCCGCTGGCATTGTTGATGACCGTCGTTCCGCTGACCAGATTCGTGGTGCCGGTGAAACCACTGTTCGAACCGTTCAGCGTCAGCGTCCGTGCGCCGGCGTCGATCGAGAGGACTCCGGAGCCGACAAGGGCCGTGGTGTAGGGAATACCGAAGGTTGCGTCGACGCCGGCGCTTCTCTGGTCGATGGTCAGGCTGGCGCCCGCTTCGATATTGACATTGCCGTTGATGAAGGAGCCGGACAGCAGTTGCAGAACGTTTGAGCCGCTGAGAAAGTCGATCGCCGCGCGATTGCCGCCATTGCCGGCGGCGATCGTTCCCGCATTCAGGATCGTGAGATTGCTTCCGACGACGGCAGCCCCCGCCAGGGAAGGATCAAAGCCGCTGGTATCGCCGGCGCTGCCGCCGTAAATGACGCCGAAATTGTTGAGAACACCGCCGGCGGTGAAAATGGCGCCGACACCGCCGTCACCGGCGTAACCAACCCGCGCCCCATCGGCGGGCCCGCCGGCACCACCGGAACCTCCGGAGATCGTCCCGTAATTGGCGAGCGTGAGAAACGTGGTTTCGACAACGCCATAGCCGCCGCTTCCGCCGCCTCCGCCACCGCCACCGCCAAGCCCGGAGGACGTTGCGACCCCGGCCTGCCCCTGGCCGCCCGCGCCGCCACTGATCGTTGATCCCGATGACACGGACGTAATGTTGGTGGCACCATTCGCGCCACCGATGCCTCCGGCGCCGCCGGATGCCGAACCGCTGCCGTCGAGTCCACCAGCCCCACCCGCGCCGCCGCCGGCGGCACCACCGCCACCGCCGCCGCCGCCGAAATCACCGGTGCCATCCTGACCGGCATTGCCCGTTTCGCCGCTATATCCGGTGGCGCCTGGTCCGCCGTCGCCGCCGGTCCCGGTCCCGAGGAAGCTTCCGCTTCCTTCGGCGCCGGCGCCGCCCGCCGCAAGCGCCGGACTGGATGGCCCGAGCGCAAGGACAAAAACCACCGAGGACAACGCGGTGCCGCTCAACAAGCCGATGCCCAGTTTCGAACCTCGCCTGACGCGCGCGCGCAACTTTGCCATGAATCCCAACGCCCCCGCGCCCTGCGCGCTTCGTGCGATCGAGCACTAGCAGGCCGGCCGACCGGGCAATGTGCCGAGCGTCTCAGGTGCAGATTCCGAAGAGTACTGATGCACGCACGACACATGACTCCAGATCCCGGACCAACGTCCGACCTCACGTCGGCCGCCAACGTCGTCGCGAGGGAAAGTTCGGCAGCGACTCCAGCTTTGTCCGTGCGTTCCGCCAGCAGTTCGGCCTAACCCCGGGCGCGATCAGAAGATTGGAAGGATTGGATCCCGCGAAACCGGAGCGAAGCCGGCACTCGACAATCTGCTCTACAAAACTGGCCCGGCGCTGAACGCCTTCAGCCGCGTGTTCGACGCCAGCAGCGCGAGAGTGAGCGGGGAGTCGCGAGGCCAACACGTCGAAAAACCGGGCATGCTGGATCGTGCACAAGCCTCGATCCTGTCCCCGGAAATTACCTCAGGGCTTCAACGGCATGCGCGGTCGCCGGCGCGAGAGTGGCGCGCCATTCAGAATAAAACTGCGAACTCGTATGTGATTGATGTTCCGGTGGTATTCGACAAGGCGCATCGATCGAGATTCGATCACCGCGCGTCCGCAAGGGCCCGCGGCTCGACGAGCAGGCCCTGTCGTTCGTAACGGCGGCGCGTTCTGCTGAAGCGTACGACGACGGCATATCGGGCACTGTTCGCCTTCACGCGCCGCGTGAGCAGGGCATCGCCTGCCGGCAGAAATTCGAGATCATCGAGGCCAACGCAGTGCAGACACGCCGGGCCGGGAGGCTCCATCATCAGGAGACCGCCGGTGCCGCCGCAGCGATGGCATGTCCACTCCCCGTTCAACGGCTGGATGACCACCAGTTCCGGGCCGCGGCTTGCCTTCTCAGCAAGGCGTTCGCGCTTCGCCTCGGAGAGTTGCGGCGACACCCAATGTGTCCGATATGACGCCTCGATCCCGGGATCTCCGCTTCGACTGAAGCGCAACTCCCGGCGTTGCGGCGTACGATCGACATAGGCTGTGGGGCTGGCGATCAGTCCTGTCGCTGTCGCCCAGGACTGGAACAACTGCATGGCTTCGGCGATGCGCGACGGATCGATTTGGACAGCTTCCTCCAGGCAGGCGAGCTGCCCGCGCTGCCAGTGCTCGACCGCTCCGGGATCAAGCCACCCGATCCCGATGAGGATGTCGGTGGCGCTCACAAATTGCCGGGCGGCCAGCGCCCTTTCGCCTGCCATGGAGATGCGATCGCCAAGTGGAACCCGATTCTTCCGGCCCATTGTAACTCTCGGTACGCACCTTCCAATCAACGCCGGACCCGACCCGCCAGTCTCGAGGGGGCGGATCAGTTTCACACTGTCGATAATGGGCACTGCTGTTTCGCGAATCAATGCGCATCGCTAACGATGACGAAGGCTGGCGACCCAACCCGGGAGAGTTTCATGGCACTTCCCCTCGCCCAACAGCAGTCGATCTTCGCCTCGGGCGCCGACATGCCTTCGACGCGCGAGGAGATCCTTGCCCGCTACCTGCACCTTCGGGAAATCTCCAAGAAGGTTCACGAGGAAGTCCTCAAGTGTATATCCGCCGATGCCTTGCTGAATCACGCACGCAGGCTCGGATTGGCGCGAGGAAAGACGTTGCTTCTCGAAGACATGGACGAGATGTACTACGTCTATGACCTTGCCATTTATACCGCACCGGCGGATCGTTCGCGGGCGATCGATCGCTACACGAAGTCAGCCAGGTTCGAGGCGCAGTCCGACGAAGGGGTGATGCTGGACGCAATGCGTCGGTCGCAGTTCGCGATACTCATGATCGAGCAGCGGCACGACGAGGTGGGCCTGATCGCCACCGACGTTATTCGCAACTCGAAAGTATGGCTGGTCGACGTCGGGCTCGAAAGTTCGATGGACGATGGAGAACTGATCGCCACCAGGCTCCTTACCCCTGGGACGTTCTCGATGACGGCCGGCGCCATGGTCCCGTTTGAAATTGAGATGCTCGATCCGGTTTGCAGGCTGCTGCCGCAGCACCTGGGCAACAGCAGGCCGAGCCGGATAGTCGACGACAGGCGCTTCGCCGAAGCCGTCTACAAGGTGGCGCTGGCGGGCAGCGTCATGGATCGCATGGGATATCTTGATATCCCCGATCGGCTCTGATCTCGGATCGGCGGGTTCGCGAACCGGTGAGCACCCAGCGCCAAGAGACGAGCGATCAAGTGTTGCGCTGGGGAGGATGCTTTCTCAGCGCAGCGAATGGACAACTGAAAGGGAGCGGCCCGCGCCCTAGTCCAGATCGTAAATGACCGCGGAATTGCAGCGTGGCGCTCCCTAGGGGAAACGAAGGGCAACCGATGAAGGCACTGAGAACAAAGAACAAATCAGCTTAGCTGCTTTGTCATTGCTACCACCAAAAGCTACCACTCGCAACTTCGAAGCGGATCGATCTGCTGCCACCTCACCACCATCTGAACTGCTTCGTAATATCCCATTCCCGCTTGAGCAATTTGCGTGCGAGTAACGTGATCTCAGCGGCGGCCGTAGCCCAATGTGTCTCTAGCCCTACGGCAGGAAGGCCACCCGTCGTCTGTATCCTTTCTAGTGACGCGATGAACTCGTCATCTTCCCTCTTATGCTTATTTTCATTGGGATTAATCCGCATCTTGATGCGATATAGGATTACACTGGCCTCATTCCCCATGGCGAACAGCTTCCCCGGCTCCTCTTCCATTTTTGCTGCGTGAAACCAACGCTGCGTGATGCCCAGGTAGCTCGCGATATCTTCCCTCAGAGAGTTTATCCAAGCCTGACGAAACTCGGAGACCTTCAGACGCTGCGATAGCCGGCCTGCGACGACCGATACAGTCACACCGGCCACGAACGATATTAACGCAACCAGAATGCTCGTTCCCATGGACATCACCCCGCCACCCCGCCGCGATCTGGTTCCCCGTAGAGTTTCCCGACGGTCTATAAGTTACACCGTGCTTCTTGCTGCCGATTGTGCCTGCTGTCGAGCAAAGATGAACGCCCACACCGCATCCACTTTCTCGTTCCAAACTGGCTCAGGGTATGGCTCTTCTGGCAGCTCGTTCAAGGTGAACCGTATCGTACTCTGAACACCGGCCCGCGTCTCCTGCTTCGTCTTCCAATCTGCGATGGCGAGCTGCTCTTCCAATTTCTCTAGGAGGTCCCGCGCGACCTTCTTTACAGCCACTTCCTGCGCCTTGGTGAGCTTCGGCTTGGGTTTGGTGAGCAAGTCGAAGACGGCCAGTTCTTCCTCGGTGAGACCTTCACGCGCTGCGCGTTGTTCCTCTTCCTCCATCTCGGCAACGAGCGCTTTGAGCGCCTCGAAGAAGGCTTCTACGCCAAGTGTGCCGAGGTTGTAAGTCTCGACGAGCTTCTCCAGCTTCTCCACAAGGTGAACGCGCGTCGGATTGTGGGCGGCCATGTCGTGCGCCTTCGTCTCGACATCGGCGCGGAGCTTCTCGGCGGAGGTTCGCGGTCGGCTTGCGAAGAGCTTTGCGAGCTTGTCAAAGTCGATGGCCGACAGATCGACACGACCTCCTGCTTCGTCGCCCTCGATGATAGGCGCGGTGATAGCGACGCCCTCGATCCGTTCGTCCAAAAGCGCCTCAATCTTACCCGCGACCGCGGAGATATCCACCGGACCGAGCTTCCCGCGAATGGCCTCGGCGACGACATGAAGGGTTGCTACCGGTTTCAGGTACGGAGCCGCCCGCTCGTCCGGCAGTAGTGCCTTATAGGCTCGCACCGCTGCGCTCGTCACACGAAAGAAGCCGCGCCGCCGCTCATCCGGTGCGACAAGCGCCTCGACTGCTTGACTGATGAGCGCGAGCCTCGCGAGCTTGTCCGCACGGAAAATGGCGTCCACATCCACTCCAAACCTCTCACAGAATACGCGGGCTTCTGCGAGCGCCTGCTCCAGTCCCGAGACAAGTTCGTCCTTATCCCTGATTGGGTGGCTCTCGCTTCCCTTCTGGGCGTAAATAGCGAGAGCCTTCTGGAGGTTCTGGAAGACCCCCACATAGTCCACGATGACGCCCGCGGTCTTGCCCGGCGAGCGGCGGTTGGCACGCGCGATGGTCTGCATCAGCGTGTGGTTCTTCATCGGCTTGTCGAGATAGACGGTGCTACATGTGGGCACGTCGAAGCCGGTGATCCACATCGCGCAGACGAACACGAGACGTAGCGGATCGTCGGGGCTCTTGAACTTGCTCTCAAGGTCCTCCTTCTGCATCCGCTCACGATGAGGGAGGATATTGAGCCCCTTCTGTTTCAGATCATCGATCTCGTTCTGCGATTGGCTGACTACGACGGCCATGTCTACGGAACGCATCCAGTCGAGACGCTCGGCGAGACCGGACCGCGCCTCCTCCGGAGCTTTGACGAACTGTTCCTCCCTTGATGCCAGCTCCGCTGTCCATGCCTTGCGGACCTTGTCGTGCATCCGCACTGCCGTGGCCTTGTCGATGGCGACGAACATCCCCTTGCCGAGATAGCCTCGGGCGGAGAAGTGGCGCACGAGGTCGGCGGCAATCTCGTCAAGACGGTCGTTCCGTGTGATCAGGTGATATTGCTTGCCGAAGGTTTGTTGGAGTTTTTTCTCCTGCTCCTCATCAAGCTCCGCGTCATCTAGCAGTGCGTCCAGTTCGTCCTTCAGCTCTTCGGCAGCAAGTTGCAGCTCGGGCTTCCTCGCCTCGTAATAGAGCGGCACCGTCGCGCCATCGGCGATAGACTGGGCGAAGTTGTAGATAGAAACGTAGTCGCCAAAGACCTCGCGTGTCCGCTCCTCCTGCCCAGCAATCAACGGAGTTCCGGTGAAACCGATGAAGGCCGCGTTCGGCAGGGCCCGCCGCATGTTGGCGGCGAGTTGGTCGTATTGGCTGCGGTGCGCCTCGTCGGTGATCACGATGATGTCCGCGCGTTCTGACAGAACCGGCATTGGCTCGCGATCAGCCGTCGAGAACTTGTGGATCAGCGTGAAGACATAACGTTCTTGGCCCGCGAGCAACTCACGCAGGTGGACCCGACTTTGCGCCTGACAGTCCTTGAGGAGCTTGGTGAGCGCCCCGGTAGTAGCAAACGTCCCGGCGATCTGGTCGTCCAGCTCCTGCCGGTCGGTGATGATCACAAACGTCCAGTTGCCGCCAAGCCTTCGCAGTACTTTCTCGGCGAACATCACCATCGAGAGGCTCTTACCGCTGCCCTGCGTATGCCAGAACACGCCGAGACGGCCCCGATTATCGCCGATCTGTTTCACCGCCTCGATGGCGCGGTTCACGCCGAGCACCTGATGATATTTTGCAACGACCTTGTGCAGTCCGCCGCGCGCGTCGTCAAACAGCAAGAAACTCTCTACCAGGTCGAGAAGGCGCGAAGGCTCGCAGGTGGCCCGCAGCATCGTCTCCAGAGCCACGCTTTCTGGTCCGTCTTCTTCCAGACGTTTCCAAGGAGCAAAAGTCTCGAATGGCGCATGGCTTGGGCCCATGAGAGCCTCCAGCCCATTGGACAGAATGGTGAAGCCGTTGAAGTCAAACAGGCGCGGAATGGTGTCGCGATAGTCCCGCAGGTTGGCCTCGTAGGCTTCCTGAATGGGCTGGGTGAGGTCTTTCCATTCGATGAGCAATAGCGGGATGCCGTTGACGAAGCCGAGGGCGTCCGGCCGTCTCTTGTAGAGGTTGCTCTCGATCCAGACCTGCGACGCGAGAAAGAAGTCGTTGGTGGGAATGTCCGTCCAGTGGATGACACTAACGCGCTCGTCCTTCAGTGAGCCGTCTGGCCGTCGTACTTGAACCGCGATGCCGTCGCGAAGAAGTCTGTAGACCTCGCGGTTTGCTGCTATCGGCAGCATCGCGGATCGGTCGGCAGTGAGCGCAATCTCGGCTTGTTGCAGTGCTTCATCCGATAACGACGGATTGATCTTGCGAAGCGCAGCGCGTAGCCGCGCGGGCAAGACAAGTTCGCGGAAGGAAAGACGGCCAGTTGGGTTCGGTGGTCCCGGCTCTTCCTTGAACAAGTCGGCGTGGGTCCAGCCCAGATCTACCAGCAACTCGAGGCCCGGTTTCTCCACCAGCTTGTCCTCGCTGGTGATGATGCCCGAGAGTGAGTTCTGAGGAGCTGAAGCCATCAGGCGACGGCCTCCAGTCTTTGTTCAGCAGAGGAGACAGAAACTTCGCCGGAGATGAGCAGGGGCAGAAGGAGATCACGGGCGTTCGCGAGCTTGCCATTTGCAAGAGAAATCCGCCGAATTAGCTCATGAATGGGAGTGGCCGCATCGTTGTACTGTTTTCGAAGATGTTGTGGCGGCATCAAAATTCGAAGCCGCTTGAAGTCGCGCAAAACGATGCGTGGAATAGCCGCCCCCGATTTCATCTGCTTGATTGCTGCGCTAGTCGCATCAGACTTCAAAAGAGCAACGAGGTACTCCCGTTCGAAGTCAAGAGGTGGCCGTAGAATTGCTATGGAGGACAGAAGGACGAGCGGCATCTCCCTCCACATGAGAAACGTATGCTTGTTAAGGTTCGCTCCGTCCTTTGCGATCAAAATGTCTCCGACGATGGGTTGGCAACCGTTTCGTACAAGCTCGTCAAAATCCTCGGTGGAAATCCGGCGGCATTCTGAGAGATCGAAGTCCCAGTCCCGCATGTCTTTCACGGAGGCCATCATCTGACCTGCTTCGACTGATGGTGGGCTGGAGTGCGAACCGTCCGTGATCTCTTGGCAAAGCTCTCCCAACGAGGTCAAGCTCCATCCCTTTGGTAGTCGCCCTTCCGGCGTTTCGACCATCGTATGGTCTTCGTCGCCTGGAAAGCGGAAGCGGACGAACCATTCCTCGAACAGCCGCCGCGCCATCTCCTCCAGCAGCGTAATTCGCCGCTGGTTCACCTCGATCAAATCGTCATAGGCTCCGAGGATGGACGAGATGCGGCGTTGAATAACGAGCGACGGGAGCGAGGGGATCGGAAGGTTTCGAATGTCCTTCATATTAAGATGAGGGACGGTTGCTCCGATAGCTGCCGCCTTAAATCGTGATTGAGCGTAGTCTCCGAGCAAATAATAGCAAAGGAAGGCCGGGTCTACTTTCGTCGGGTCGGGTCGAACCAACACTGTCCTCTGCCCCAAGCAGACCTTCTGGTGTTGCTGAATGATCGCTACGTTTCCGACAGGAGCTTCGCGAGCAATGATAAGGTCATTTGGCTGCGGGATGGCGCGTTTGGCCCATGCCCTGTAGGTTGCTTCGTCAACACGATTGACGCCGTCGAGCTGCAGTCGTCCGCGCCCGACGTTTGGCGTTCTTATGGACGGGTATCCATCGGAAGCAAGCGGAGCAGTCTTATGCTCGCAGTCGACAATAAGTATGCAAAGATCGGCTAACAATCTGGCCAGCTTCATGTGTCCAACAACTCTGCTACGTTGATAGCGATTTGGCTCTGCAACCGCGCCGCTTCCGCATTGAGACCCTCCAGCTCTTCCTGTAAGGCTTCCAACTTTTCCTTAAATTCCTCGCTATCATGTTTCTTGCCAAGTGCGACGCCGACAAACCGGCTGGGGTTCAGGCTCCAGTCCTGCGCTTCAATATCCTTGCGCGAGGCAACGTTGCAGAGGCCGGGAACGTCGCGGTAGCGCCCGTTCGGAAAGGCTTCGGACATGCGTGGTTCGCTGCCAGCATCCGTCTCGACTTCCTCGCCACGCCACAGCCTGACGATGTTGCCCACGAACTCGATCTGATCCGGGTCGAATGTACGATGCGCTCGCGTCACCTGACGGAAGAGATGTCGCGCGTCAACGAACAGCACCTTGTCCTTGCGTGGCCCCTGTACCTTGCCCTTGTCGAAGAACCAAAGTGTAACCGGCAGAGTGACGGTGAAGAACATATTTGGGCCAACGGCGACAATGCAATCTACCGCGCCGGTATTGATCAGCTTTTTCCGCAGTTCCCGCTCGCTGCCGGCTGCGTCGGATGCGCTGTTCGCCATGACAAAGCCTGCGCGGCCAGTCTGGTTCAGCGCGGCACAGAAAATATTGATCCAGAGATAGTTCGCGTTGTTGACGGTGGGTAGTCCGAGCGGAAACCGCGCGTCCACCTTGCCCGTGTCGCTGACCAGCTTCGCAAGGTCCACCTCCGGTTGGTTGAATGGAGGATTGGCCATCACAAAATCAAAGCGGCCGACCAGCTTGTGCGGATCGTCGTAGTAGGTGTTCGCCTCGCGGATGTCACCAGACAGCCCGTGGACCGCGAGGTTCATGCGGCAGAGGCGCAGCGTGTCGGACATCTTCTCGATGCCGTAAATACTGATCTCCTTGGACGGCGACTTGTGGTGTCGCCGCACGAACTCCGCCGAATGCACAAACATGCCGCCCGAACCGCAGGCTGGGTCGAGTATCTTGCCGTGATAAGGCTCGATGATCTCGACGATGAGCTTCACGATGGATGCAGGCGTGAAGTACTCGCCGCCCTTCTGCATGAAGGACGAGGCGAACTGGCCCATGAAGTACTCGAATATGAGACCGTAGGCGTCCCCATCGATCTCCAAGGGTGCCAGGAGGCGAAGCAATTCTTGCAAAACGTCGTTCGGCAGCCCCGCATAGCCCAGCGGAAGAACCCCGGCCAGATCAGGGTTAGTATCCGCAATCGCCTTCATGGCGGCGTTCAGTTCGGCTCCAAGGTCGGCTGTGCCGGGTAACGAAAGGAGCCGTGAGAAGCGGGCATTCTCGGGCAGGAAGATAGCGCCCTTGGCCTGATAGTCCGCGGGGGCAGGTTTCAAGCGGCCTTTGTATTGCGGAGCGAGCTTGGCGTGGACAGCTCCGAACTTGGCCTCCATCTGCCGCAGCGCGATCAGCGCCAGCACGGGCTGGGCATATTGGTCGGGCCGAAGCGCGCTGTTCGTCCAGAGTTGGTCGGCGGCAGCGAACAGCCTCCGCGAAAAATCTTGTAGGTCGGTTGCCACTAGTTCCCCCAATGCACGCAATGCTTGTCCATTATCCATAGTCCAAGCAGGCCCGGAAGAGCCACCATAGTATGCTTGTATAAATTCTAAACGGTCGATAAGGTTCTTTACAGAATAGCTCTGGAGACCTTCGGCGTGTCAACAGCACTTCTCATCACCTACATACGCGTCAGCACCACCAGCCAAGGCCGCTCTGGCTTAGGCATCGAGGCACAACGACAAGCCCTCGCCCATTTCGCTGCTGCTGAAGGATATGAGGTGGCCCGCGAGTTCGTGGAGGTCGAGACCGGCAAGGGAGCGGACGCGCTGGACCGCAGGCCTCAGCTCAAGGCTGCACTGGCGGCGGCACGGAAGCTCAGGTGCCATGTTGGGGTGGCAAAGCTCGACCGCCTCAGCCGCGACGTTCACTTCATCTCTGGCCTCATGGCTCACAAGGTGCCGTTCCTTGTGGCCGAGCTTGGTCCCGATGTTGACCCCTTTGTGCTGCACCTCTTTGCCGCGTTGGCTGAGAAGGAGCGCGCGCTGATCTCCACCCGCACCCGGCAGGCCCTCTCGGCCGCCAAGGCTCGTGGGGTCACCCTCGGCAACCCAAAGCTCCAAGTGGCCCGCAAAAGCGCGGTGGAGGCTGTGACGACCGAGGCCAACAAGTTCGCAGCGAACGTTCTGCCTATCATCCGTGAGGCACAGAAGGCCGGAGCCAGCACACTGCGGCAGATTGCGGACGCTTTGAATGCGCGAGGCATCCCAACGGCTCGTGGCGGTCAGTGGTACGCGCAGTCCGTAGCAAACATCCTCGAACGGGCTTGAGACTGACGATTACGCCTGCTGCTTGCTTCACCTTTCTCGCAGCCCTCGCGGCGTCATTCGAGGGCACCTATGGCCCCTGCGGCGTTCGGCGCGCTCGCATTCTGGTTCGTCGGGCACGGCTGGTAGTCTACTGAGGCTCCCTAAATGAGCCTCTCCCAACGCGCTGGATCCTAATTTGGCCAACCCGGCCACCCTGACTTCAAACTGTTCGGCTTCAAGGGGCAAGCCGCCGCCAGACTTCACGCAGCAGCGGAACTTTGGCTCGAAGCTCGGACACACCTCGGGGCGGTCGTCATTTCTCGAAGATAGAGAGTTCGGCCTACTACGCGCGCGCACCATTTGGAAGACGTATGCGGACCTTTTGGAAACGTCGCCGATGCCACTCCCATCCACTCCGCTTCTTCCTCGCCGCTCTGGCTTCGGCTTGCTCAACATTTAGAACCACCATCAGGAGCCTCTCGACCCTATCAAGGTTTTCTTGTGGCAGCGAAGGGTTCTCCTTCGAGCGTAGAACACCGGTCGGGATGGGTGTGGCTGATGCGTCCAGCTTCAACCGCTCCTTCCATCGCACATAGCTTTGCCCCACCCTTGCTCTGTGCTTCGCGTAGCGGGGATTCTGCGGAAATCTAAGTCGAGGTTGAGGTCCCCGAGCTTTCACGACGAACTCAGTCACTGGCGGCCCAAATCGTTTCTTGTCCAGCAGCCCCTTGTAAGTAACCAGCGTATCGGACACGCGCTCCAACATGCGAGCCGCTGTTTTGTAAGTCATGTGGAGGGCCTCGGCCACTTCAGGGACGCTCAACGTCCGGCTACCGGTTTGACTGAGAACATACGCCAAACGCATCCAATGCACGTAGGACACTCGTGTACGTTCCAGCGCGGTGCCGACAGTCACTGAAAATTGCCGGCGACATGCTCTGCAGTGACGCAACCCCGCGCGACGCGACTGCTTTTCGCCACCGATTTCGAAGCTCTGTTGCTTCGCATGGCAATGAGGACATACGGGACCGTCTGGCCACCTCAGCGCCTCCATAGCGGCTCTCGCCGCATGTTCATCGTGAAAGACAGGATTGTCGGAGAAGAAAGCGGTCATCTCCGCGCGCCCTTACCAAGTGCGTTTTGCTAAGTCCACTAATTTTGTCGTTTCGCTCAACAATACCGAGCAAAATCAATTCACTAACTGTCGAAGGTGGCTCCCTTACGACACAAAGGCGCCTTCAGAGCTCGCAAAATGGAAATCAGCGGAACTGCAGGCGTGACCACCACCCCACTACTCATGGAACTCAAATGACATCTCCTACGAACGACACCGACCTCGAACAAGATGAGCTGAACTGGGATGAAGCACTCGATTGGCTCTTCGGAGAGCTTGAACTCTGCGAGTGCGATCCTGCCGAGAACGAATGGCAGGCTGGCTACGAGACCGCGCTTCGCGATTTCTTCTCCCACCTTATCGGGCGCGACCCGAGCGAAACACTGCACTGAGCAACCAATGCAGAAATCAAAAAGAGAAATGACAACCACGACCAAATCTCGCCCACGAAAGAAGTCTGCACGGGGCAAGGGAGCCCCGAGGGCCACTCAAGCTACATCAGCGCGCCTCAAGGAACTCTGGGCTACTCCCGAATTTCGCGAGAAGATGAAGCACCGAGATCAAGCGCGGATCGCGGCTGCGAAGGCCGACCCGACCAAGTTCTACAGATACGGTGTGCCCGATGGGATGCGCCGCGCCGAAGCAGATCACCTGTGGGCACGAGCAAACGAACTTGCCGATAGATTCATCGAAGGCCTGAAGGCGAAAGGTGAACTGCCTGACCTGCCCCGCCAGGTTGCCAACAACAGCGACGGTGGGATCTTCGTGCCGCCTACTGACGAAGGAAAGGCCGAGGGTGCCCTGCGGGAAGCCTTCGTGCTCGCTGTCGGACCATCGACCCCACGAGTGAAAGCTCAAGCCGCCAACATCGTCCTCGCGTACACCAAGGCCAAACCAACCAGCAAATACGCACTTCTGCGGGATAGGCCCGAAGACTTTCTGAACACAATTATCAGCTCGGACGACTGAGCAGACGCGAGCGGCACTAGCCGCGCAGGGCAAGCACCAGAGGCCACAAATGGGAGATCATAGAAGCCACTGGTGAGCCTTGGGCGACCGACAGGTTGGTGGCCTGAAGCCTGCTGGTCTGCACGAGAGGGGAACGCCGCAGACCAAGATCAACTAATCTCTACGTGTAGCTGTTGTCTCGCTGACCACATCCTATAGCTGACGTCACCTTCCGGGCTTCTGAAAGCCTTGGACTAACACCAACAAACAACCCAACCACAACATACCCGGTAAGGGCTCAGGGGACTCCACTGAGGCGTTCTTGATTGGGTGATGGCTGTTGCCGCACCAAGACGCTCAAACGAACCCTACGGGCTCCCTGTGGCCCACAAGGCAAGCTCAAAGACCGCCGCGGTTCGAGCTTTTCACCGTCAACTCTCTCACACCCCGATCTCCCCCTCAAGCTCCACCTTGATTGTTCTCTTAGGAGAAAAAGGGGGAGGTTTTAACAATCATCAAACATGACACTTCCTGACCGTCCTTTGGTCGGATGAGGGGTCGTGTTCAATTCAAGGACAATTCTGCTTTGCAGACCTCTATCGACCAGCACGGGCTTGCTCTCGTGCCGTCGCAAATCTTCCTGAACCGTATGGTTCAACACTGGTCCGAAATCTCTGACGGCTACATGCCAGCCACACCAGCCCTCAAGGAGGCTTGGTGCGTCTTCGAGAGCAGGTCCAGAGAACTGATCATCAACAATGCGAGTGACAGTCCCTTCAAGCCTTCTGTGGTGGTTCCTCTTCCAACGGGCTCAGGTAAGACCGAGGGCACCTGTGTTTACGCAGCTCTCCAAGCGGAAGCCAACGCGAAGGGCGAAGGGACGCCAATCGGCACTCTGATCGTCACACGGCTTATCAAGGACGCTGACAGCTTGGTGCAGAAGATCAACGCAATCGCTGGACGTCCCGTAGCGGTCACCAGTCACACCGAGGGTAAGCTCAAGGCCCACGAAATGGCCGAGGCGGACGTCTTGGTGATCACCCACGCCGCCTTCATGCGCGCCTGCTGGTCGTTCGGGTCGGGCTCAGAGGAGCGTTGGAACTCGCTCTACTCGTGGGCTGGAGGCAAGCGCCATCTTGTCGTGGTGGACGAGGCCCTGCTGAACTCAGTTAGCCACCATCGGGTCAGCAGCAAGGACATTGAACTGGTGTTGCGAGCGATACCGCACGAGGACAGGGACAAGTTCGGAGGTGCTATCAAAACACTGACGAACCTACAGCGCTACCTCGACAAGCGGGAACAAGAGCAAGCCCGCGGCGATGCTCAGACGGTGCCTCTGTGGGCTCAGGGCTTCCCCGAGCACGCCTCGGAGATTGAAGCTCTCCACGAGGCTTTGGGCACTGTCGAGTTCGATCCCGACCTGTTCGCCGAGGATGCTGCACACAACGTGTCAACCGTGCTTGAGGCGGTGCAGGTCATGCTCGAAGAGTTCGCCTACTATCACCGCAGCGGTGCCCAACACACCCTGAACTCTGCGCGCTACATCATCCCTAAGGGCATGCCGGGTGTTCTGGTGCTGGATGCAACAGCTCGCTCCAACGTCACTTATGAGCTACTGGGCGGCGGTGTCATGATTGCCGATGTACCTCAAGGCATTCGCAGCTACGAAAACGTGACCCTGCACGTCGCGCGCACGACCTCGGGCATGGGCAAAACCAAGATGGAGAAGACGAAGCATACACGCCTGCCCCGCCTCGCCGCTGAATTGCGAAAGCAACTGCCAGAGGGAAGAGAGGTGTTCCTCTGCGTCCACAAGTGCGCGAAAGACCTGGCTGGCACTTACAGCACAAAAGAACTGCCGTTGCAGGTCGGCTACTGGGGCGCTGTGGACGGGAAGAATGATTGGCAACATTGCAACGTGGCTGTGATCTTCGGGCTCTACTGGCAAGATCCGACGCGGCCGATCAACAACGTGTTCGCCATCGACGGGCCCAAGGATGCCTCGTGGCTCAAGGCTCCCCGCCACGGCGAACACGAGGACATCTTGGCTGTCATCTCTCAGAAGGACGTCTCGGCATCAGTGATCCAAGCCATCAACCGCATTTGCATCAGGCGTGTAACCGATACTGAGGGGCGTTGCGCGGAGGCCGATGTGTACATTGTCCTACCCAAGGACTGGCGTGGAGACGCCATCCTGAGAGACATCCACACGAACATGCCGGGGCTCAAGCAGGTTGTATGGGAGTTCGAGCCTGATGGGCCAAAGGTCTACGCACCGCGCAGCAACTCCGTCGCTCAAGCCGTAATCGAGCTGATGCGGACACGCGAGCCGGGGCAAACGCCTCTGTCGTACATTCGCACTCAGCTATCGCTGACCAGCAGACAGTTCGGAAGACTCAAGGAAGACCTTGCGAAAGTCGCCAGTAATCTTTCGGCCGCGCTTCGTGAACTGGGAGTACTCTACAAGGTCGAAGGGCGAGGTTCCGCCACCAAAGGCTACCTCGTGAAGGTAACGTAAGAAGGCCAAGGTCGCACCCAAGGTTTTCCAGTCTGGAGCCCCAGGTGCGGCCCTTTCTTTCAGAAGCTCAGCACATTGTCCGCTTACAGGTGAACAGCGGTCGGCCGCAGACCGCGCCGGGATGATCGCGATGGGCCAACACTTGAGATGAGGAGGCGCGCGCCGAAGCTGCAACTCCTCCTTGCTACAGCGGCTCAATCTCGCCGGGCCGCCAAGTCTTGTCGAACCACGGCTGGAGCGGACCGTAGAGGCGCAGGAGCGTGTTCCATCCCTTGCCGGGGATTGTCTGCACCCAGTTGTTCTCCTTGCCGGCCGGCGCCTTGGGCCCGAAATAGATGTCCACTGACCCGTCCGCGTTCGGCATGAGTTTCGGGTTCTGGCTGGTTGCGGCTGGCCAACGTTGATCGGTCTGGAGCATCGAGCGGGTCTGATTGTCGTAGAGGATGACCGACCAGAATTGCTTGACTGGGATGTTAGGCGGCAAGTGCAGCTTGTAATTTTTTCCGCCGTCAAGTGGCTTGTTTTGGCTATCAACGAACGCGGCCATGTACTGCGATCCCTCGCCAACCGACTTCGAATCCATCGCCGGCGTCACGCCAGTCGCGTAGAAGAAGAATGCCGAGTAGGCATCGAGAATACGCGCGCCGTTTTCCTCGAACTTGTAGCCGCCGAAGAAGCCCGTCCGCCACGCGCTGTTAGGATAATAGTAGCTCTCCTTGATCCGCAACCGGCCATTGATTGCACGGGCGGTGGCATCACCTACCAAGGCGGCTTCGGTCAGGATTTTTTTCATCCGTGCATCGGGCGCGAAGGGCTTACCCTTCTGGATGCCAACCGATGCATAGAGGCCGAGTGTGACCGGGTCAACTGTATCGGTCGGCTCCTCCTGCACAACCTGATTCAGATACTCCCAAAAGGGATAATCTCCCGGCGCCAGCGTACTAAATGCCTTGCCGGAAACATGCACGAAATTGAGTTTCGGGGGATTGGCAGCATCTTTCAGGCGATAGATTCGCGTGTGCTGTTCGACCGAGTCGACGCCCGGCTTCGGATCGCCGTTCACCAAGAACGAGCGCCACGGAACCCAGACGCTGAAGGTCGCCGGCTTCACGACAAAGTATCCGCTCGGCACCTCGCCGTTGTAGCCGGGCGGCAGGATCAGGTATTTGCCGCCCACACCCTTGTCCGGCCCGACGAGCCCGACATCGGTAACAAAATTGTACCACATGTCGTTGATGAGGCCGAGCACATTGGGTGGCACTTCGAGCACCAGAGGCCCGTCCCGCAGGTCGAGCCAAAACCACGTGTACGGCGTGTTGTTGTTTGGGGTGAGAAAAAGCGACTTCGAGTCCATCCTATCCTCGAAGATCGGCACCGTTAGATTGAACGGACCCAGTTCTGCGATTCCCTTTCTGTTTGCGAGCTGATTCACTGGAGCCAGGGCCAACAGGTAGGCTTGGACGGCGTGTTGGAAGTCCAGATTGTCGTAGAGCTTTTCCACGGTCGCATCGTCGGGAAAGCCGTCGAAGAAGTTCAGCGTCCCGAGGCGGGTCTCCACCTTGTCCGGGATTGCAACGCCCGGCGGTATCGGCGTTTGCATTTTGTATTGCTGAGCGTTGAGCGGAATTGCCGAGAGCGCCACGAAAGACAGCGCAGAAATTGCTGAAGCCATCAATTTCATGATACGGCCCTTCTTCTCAGATTGCATAAAACTATTCTGCGGAGATCCCACGTCGGGATTTCGTGCAGGTTTACAAATCTCGCAAAACGACCAATTAACGTCTGCCAGCGCGATTGACCGGGCCACCGCGATTTACAGTCCCTGCACCCACCACCGCTTGTCGCGCAACGGGCCGCGGCCGCAGCACTACGCCCGGCCGTACGACGCAATTGGCGGGATAACCAACGTATGTGCAGTATACCACAGCGCTGGCTTTCTCAGTGCTCGCGGCCACGAACCCGGTTATGAGCAGGGTAGCCGCTAATGCGAATGAGAGCTTCATTTTGGTCTCCCTCCGTTTGGAACGACTAATCCCATTAAAATCGATGTTCGCGTTGACCCAGATCAACAGGTCAAAAGCTCAACGTCCGAAATGGTCAAACTGCGAGCTGCCGGCTCCGGCGCCGTCCGCTCCTCGCGCGTCAGCCGACGCGGTTCTCGCAAACCTCAGAGCAGCCTTGGGGCATCATCGGGACGCCTTGGTGCCGCGGGTGCGCTTAACAGGTCCCAACGTGCGGACACGCGACATGTCCAGACCGGGATACGAGATTTCATCAACTGCTCGCTTGAGGGCTTCGGCACCCCAACGGCGCAACATCTCCTTGGCCCCGTAGGTCCGACCAACTGATTTCCCGCTGCTTCGCCCTGTCAGGGCGTCCCGCAATTCTTCATCAGGCGTGGTGCGCCGGAGTGCATCCTGAAAGCCATGACGGAAGCTGTGGTAGACCTTGTTACGGTCATTGATGCCCAAGTGATTTCGTAGATAGCGGCCCCACCATTTCGACCAAGCGCTCAGTGCGCCCTTCTGATCGGGGGCGACCGTAGGGAACAGCCAAGCTCGCTCACCCTCTTTGCGCCGTGCAGCCACGTATTCAAGAAAACCGAGCGCAGTGAGCTGCGGATGCACAGGCACGACGCGCTCCGAGGTCTTTGTCTTGAGCCGCCGTCCTGCCTTGGTGTCACGCGTAAACCACATGAGCGGAACGCCTGTCTCCTCGTCCTCACGGACGTCAGACACACGAAGACCAGCGTACTCGGCTTGGCGCGCTCCGGCGAAGAGTGCGAGCAACGGCAACCATAGCGCAGCCTCGCCCTTCCCGCCGATGGGGAGCTTGTACTCGGAGAACAGAGGAGCGTTGAAAATGGTTTGCAGGTCGCGGGCATCGAACGGCTCGCGCTCGGATTGCTCCTCCTCAAGCCGCATTTCGCTGAACGGATCAGACCACGGAGCATCCTCGGGGACTAGGCCCGCGTGGTGGCCCCACCCCGCAACCGCCTGCACGGCGCCCAGTTGCTTGTTCACGGTCCCCGGAGAGACTTTTGCGACGGATGGGTGCTTACGCCCGTACTCGCTCAATTCCGGCAATGATGCCTTGAGGAGCGAGCCTTTACGCGTCTTGGGCACCGACTGAAGCGCCTCACGGAAAGTGCGAGCGTGAGAGCGTCTCATCTCCGAGACCCGAAGGTTGCCGTGGAGTTGGATAAACATCTCAATAGCGCGTCCGTATTCGTGCACCGTACCCTCGGGCCTCTCGCGCTCTTTCTTCCAGCCCTCGAAGGCTTCGCGTAGCGTGCCTCCCTGTTCACCCGTAAGAAGCTCAGGAAGCACGTAAGCAGATGGGGGTGTCTCAATCGGTTCACCCGCGTTCCGCCTCTCGATGTCCCTGAGAGCGCGAACATAGGCTGCCAAGACCGCCATACCGAGCTTTCGGTATGATTGGCTTTTTCGGTCAACGTTGAGTTGGAAATCATTCATCAGTTCGTCCAGTTCCTCACGGATGACGCTGATGTCACCGCGAGCCAAGGCAGGAGGAACGATGGCCAGTTCGTATTCGAGTGTGCCTGCGCGCTTCAGAACTTCGCGGTCCGATAGCCCCGCTTCTGGCGTGACGCCAACGGCAAATGGGGTCTGGTACTTGATACCCGCCGCACTGAGCTGCTCCGCAATGCTTTGAAACAACGGCTCGGAGCCGGTGCCCTCGCGGCGCTCCTCCTCGTCATTCGCCAATCTCCCCGCGTAGAATGCTTCAGCCATTCGCCTTATCTGCGCATCTGTCAGGGATGGGATAACAGGACGTTCCTTCAGCAGCGCCTCGGCATCCGCAAGCGTCCGGTCGAACTCTGCGAGAACATGCGTTGCGGCCACGTTCGCCGCCTTGAGGTTCTTGGTGCCTAGCGACTTCTTGAGGAAGACTTGGCGTTCCCGGCCTGAATTGAGCACGCGGGCGACCGCCTCTTGCAATCGTTCTGGCACTCGCCGTTGGACGTAGTAAGTCCCGTGTCTATCCTTGATCATTCCCATCAGCGCGCGCATCAAAGCTACGTCCAAGTGCTACCACCCGAGCGCAGTCAAAGCCATGATTTGCTAGATGTTTTTGAAATCTCAGCGCTTCTAGAGCCGCTGGCGCTCCCTAGGGGAATCGAACCCCTGTTTCAGCCTTGAGAGGGCCGCGTCCTAACCGCTAGACGAAGGGAGCGTGAGGGCTAGCCAATAACCTCGAAATTTGTCCGCCGCAAGGACCCCGACGGGCCTTTTACGGCTCATTGGCGAATTTCAGCTTTCCGGCCGGCTTCAGGGTGTGGGCGTCGAAGGTGCGGATCTCGGTGATGCCGCCGACGTCCAGCGTGACCACGAGCCTGTCCCCGGCGACGCCGGTCGCGACGATCCTGGCGCCCTTCGGCAGGGTGGCGGTGACGTCGCCTAGCGGTTCGGGCGCCCTTCCCTCCGACTTGAAAAGGCGGTAGCCCACCGCGATCAGCACGGCGCAGATCGCCAGCGCCGTGGTCAACCCCGCGATCAGCATCATCCGCCGCACCCGCGCGAACAGCGCGGCCTGCTCGGGGGTCGGTTCGGGAACAGCGGTATCAGACGTCGTCATGGAAAGCTCTGGGTCAGCGCAAAGGTTGGAGGTCGTGGTCGCCGGCGACGAGGGCTCGGCCCGGCTCGACCGCGTGCTGGCGGCGCGCCGGCCGGAGCTGTCGCGATCGAGGCTGAAGGCCCTGATCCTGGCGGGCGCAGTGCACCTGAAGGCCTCCGCGGTCCGCGACCCCGCTTATCACGTCAGTCCCGGCGATACGATCATAATCGACGTGCCGGAGGCGGCGCCCGCCGAGCCCAAGGGGGAGGAGATCGCCCTCGATATCGTGTTCGAGGACGACGACATCATCGTCATCAACAAGCCGAAAGGGCTGGTGGTGCACCCCGCGGCCGGGCACGAGACCGGTACCCTGGTCAACGCGCTGATCGCCCATTGCGGCGCCTCGCTGTCGGGCATCGGCGGGGTGCGCCGGCCCGGCATCGTGCACCGGCTCGACAAGGACACGACGGGGCTGATGGTGGTCGCCAAGAACGACCTCGCGCATGCCTCGCTGTCAGCCCAATTCGCCGACCACGGCCGCACCGGCGCGATGCGCCGCGGCTACATGGCCTTTGCCTGGGGGGTGCCGAACCGGCATCGCGGCACGGTGGACGCGCCGATCGATCGCCACCCGCATGCGCGCGAGAAGATGGCGGTGCGCCAGGGCGGCCGCGAGGCGGTGACGCATTGGGAGATCCTGGATAGCTTTGCCGGGCGCGACGGCAAGCCCGTCGCCGCCCTGCTCGCCTGCGAGCTCGAGACCGGCCGCACCCATCAGATCCGCGTCCACCTCGCTCACACCGGCCACCCCCTGATGGGCGATGCGGTCTATGGCCCGCATTTCAAGACCAAGGCCAACCAGCTCGGCCCTGAGGCGCAGGCTGCTTTGGCGGCACTGGGGCGGCAGGCCCTACATGCTTACCTGCTGGTATTGGAGCACCCGAGGACAGGAGAATTACTCCACTGGGAGGCGCCTCTGCCGGAGGATTTGCTTCTCCTCGAACGCACCCTCAAAGCGGCGCTATGACGCAGGCCGCTTCAGAAAGCCTTTACATTACAAAAAGTTATAGCTGCCACACGGGGACGTGACGTCAGCAATCCTTCCCTTTTCGACCCCCGATAGGGTATATTGCGTCTGCGTTGAAATGACCAACGCGGAACATCGCAGCTACGGCCGGCTTTAACACAGCGGTCGTCTGCCTGGCCCGCCGCTATCGGGGGCCTGAACCTTTTGGAGGGCGCACTATGGCCCGTACCGCTGCTTTGCCGGTCCTTAATGGAGAATCCGGCCTTTCTCGCTACCTCGCCGAGATCCGCAAGTTTCCGATGCTGGAACCCCAGCAGGAATACATGCTCGCCAAGCGTTGGCGCGAGCACGACGATCGCGACGCGGCGCACCAACTCGTTACCAGCCACCTCCGCCTCGTGGCCAAGATCGCCATGGGCTATCGCGGCTACGGCCTGCCGATCTCCGAGGTCGTCTCGGAAGGCAATGTCGGCCTGATGCAGGCGGTGAAGCGTTTCGAACCCGAGAAGGGGTTCCGTCTCGCCACCTACGCCATGTGGTGGATCAAGGCGTCGATTCAAGAGTACATTCTGCGTTCCTGGTCGCTCGTGAAGATGGGCACCACCGCGAACCAGAAGAAGCTGTTCTTCAACCTGCGCAAGGCGAAGAGCAAGATCAACGCGCTGGACGAGGGCGATCTCCGCCCCGACCAGGTGAAGATGATTGCCAAGCGCCTCGGCGTCACCGATCAGGACGTGATCGACATGAACCGCCGCCTCGGTGGCGACGCGTCGCTCAACGCTCCGATCCGCGACGACGGCGAAGCCGGCGAATGGCAGGACTGGCTGGTCGACAACACGCCCAACCAGGAAGCCATGATGGCGGAGCACGAGGAGTATGATCACCGCCGTGACGCGCTGAACGGCGCCATGGGCGTGCTCAACCCGCGCGAACGCCGCATCTTCGAGGCGCGCCGTCTCGCCGATGAGCCGATGACGCTGGAAGACCTTGCCGCCGAGTTCGGCGTGTCGCGCGAGCGCGTCCGCCAGATCGAGGTCCGCGCCTTCGAGAAGGTGCAGTCCGCGGTCAAGGGCACGATCGCAAGGCAGGAACAGGCCGCACTGGAAGCCGCGCATTAAGCGGGCTTTCGCCGCGGAGACAGATTGGCGGATCGAAAGAGAGAAAAAGCCGGCGGCAACGCCGGCTTTTTTTGTTTGGTCTTGTGAGCGTCACTTCACGATCGATGCCATGCCTCCGCGAAGGTTAGGCATCCACTTCGCGACTCTCATAGAGAGATCTCGCGCTCCGAGATACCAGGCCGTGAACCCATAAATCGGCCGAGCTGACGGGGCACGAGGGTCGCTATGCCCCGGTAGCGAGCCACTAGCAGAGATCAAGCCATGTCTGCCCCGCTCCGTCATCTTGCGCTCAATGTCTTTCGATACGCGTCTCCCAGCGCTTCAGCCGCCAGCCCTGCATGTCCGCGGTGCATTCCGGCCAGCGGCCACTCCTCGCCCGGGTGATCCACTCGATGTCCTCGGCGACCAGCACCAGCAATCCCCCCTATCACCGCGACCGATCGCGGCGAAGAAGTCCTTCACGGTTGCATGTTGTTCTCGCGTGCGTCATGTCCCGGCCGGCGGGGACGTCGCGTGTTCATCAGTCGAACTTGACCAGGTCCTTGAAGATCAGTTGGCCCCAGCTATTTCCGCGCGCCTGGACCAGCAGCCCACCTTCCGAAAGCCCGCCAAGCTTGATCGGCGCGAAGCCGAGATCTTCCGCAAGCGCACCAATCTCCGCTGCGGCGTCGGCATCGTCGCTCGCCAGGAACACGACTCTTCTGCCACCATGTACGGCCGGATTTTGATCAAGGACGGCAGCGGCCAAATGATTGAAGCCCTTGACCAGTCGACCGGCAGCGAAGGCCTGCGCGACGGCCTTGGACGAGGGCTGTCCCCCCAGTTTCTCGGGGGACACACCGTAGGCATTGGTCACATCGACGATCGTCTTCCCCTGCCAGCTGGGCAGCGCCTTCGCAACATCCTGGTGCGACTCGAAACGGACGGCCAAAAGGACGATGTCCGCCTTTACCGCTTCCGCCAGTTTTTTGGGAATGATCGTGGGTCCGATCGCGGCCGCCGCGGATGCAAAGCTTTCCGGGTCGCGCGTGGTTGCAACCGATACTTCGATGCCTTTGCGGGCAAACGCTTTCGCCAGAGCCCGGCCGATATTGCCGAAGCCGATAATTGCGTAGCTCATGATGTCTCTCCGATGTCGTGTTAATGTCGGCGTCAGACCTGCGCCATGCCCCCATCGACGGCGAGATCCACGCCGGTGATGAACGAACTTTCATCGGAGGCAAGGAACGTGACGGCAGCCGCGATTTCCTCTGGCTTGCCCCTGCGACCCATTGGGATCTGTGAAGCAAATTGACCGGCCGCTTGCTCTGCCTGCTCAGGGGTAAGGCCCGTCGTTGTCTCCAAGGCAGGGGTCTCGGTTGGTCCGGGGCTCATCGTATTCACGCGGATTTTGCGGTCTTTCAGCTCCAGCGTCCAAGCGCGCGAGAAGTTGCGCACAGCCGCCTTGCTCGCGGCGTAGGCGCTAAACCCTGGCAGCCCCAACACGTTCGAGACGGAAGAGTTCAGGATAATCGAACCGCCGTCTTTGAAGAGGGGAAGGGCTTTCTGCACCGTAAAGAACAGTCCCTTCACGTTCACATCGAAGGTCTGGTCAAAATGGGCCTCAGTAGCTGCCGCGAGCGGTGCGATCGTCCCCGCGCCCGCGTTTGCGAAGAGAATATCGATGTGACCATGTTTCTCTTTCACGACGGCATAGAGTCGGTCCAGATCTTCCAAGCGCGACACGTCGCCCACGACCGTCGTAACGTTTCTCTCGATGAAGGCCGCGGCCTCCTTCAGGTCTTTCTCTCGTCGCCCGGTGATCACGACGTGCGCACCTTCTTCCACGAAGCGCTTGGCTGTGGCCAACCCAATCCCGCTGCTTCCGCCCGTGATGACTGCGACCTTATCTTCCAGTTTTTTCATGATCTCTTATCTTTCGTTGTGTGGGCCAGGCACGGGACCGCGCCGGGGGTCAGAGTTGCGCTAAGCCGCCGTCGACGGCGACTTCGCTGGCGGTCATGAAGCTGCTGTCCGACGACGCGAGAAAGGCGGCCACGGCCCCGATCTCCGCCGGATCGGCCATTCGCTGGAGCGGAGTCATCGAGGCGAAGACCTTCTGCCCCTCCTCGCCGAGCGCTTCCTTTGCGAGTTCGGTCGCTGTCGCCCCGGGCGACAGCACGTTTACTCGGATGCCGCTGCCCTTCAGGTCCTCGGCCCAGGTCCGTGCGAGATTGCGCACGGCCGCCTTGCTCGCGCTGTAGGCGCTCATTGCCGGCGCGCCCGTGGTGCCGGCACTCGATCCGGTCAGGATGATCGAACCGCCCAGGCCCATCAGCGGCAGCGCCTTCTGGACGGTGAAGATCGTACCCTTCACGTTGGTGTCGAAAGTTTCGTCAACGTGTGCGGCGGTGATCTCGCCGAGCCGAAGCTGGCTTCCCGCCCCGGCATTGGCGAAGACGATGTCGAGGGATCCGCGCTCGGCCTTCACCGCCGCGTAGAGTCGGTCGAGGTCGGCCAGATCGGAGACCGAGCCCCTCACCGCGCGGAGTTTGGGCCCGAGGTCGGCCACAGCCGCGTCGAGCGCTTCCTGTCTGCGGCCGAAGATGAAGACGAACGCGCCTTCATCGATGAAGCGCTTTGCTGCGGCGCGGCCGATTCCGGTCGCGCCGCCCGTGATGACTGCAACCTTACCCTCCAGCTTTCCCATGACTTCTCCTTTCGTAGTGTCGGAACAGCATCTGCCCCCGAGAACCTCGACATAGGTCCCCCGGCGTCGGGCGTTGAGTGCGGAAGCGCGCACATCGGTGGTGCGAAATCAATCCGGCCGGGCGACTGACGTCAGCCGCGATGATCGCCGTTCGCCGTTTCGGAATTGGGCCTTGCTTGCTCGGCACAGGCTATGATGACCGCCCATACTGCTGTAGGAGGCGCAGATACGGACTTTGGAAGGCGCACCGCGCGGTGCGGGATTGCACCATGATCGATTGGGATGACGTTCGCTTCTTTCTTGCCGTCGCGCGCGGAGGCTCGGTCCGGGCTGCCGCCGAGCGCCTCGGTGTGAACCACGCGACAGTGCTGCGACGCATCGCCCAGCTCGAGGAGCGCCTCGGGGTGCACATGTTCGAAAAGCTGCCTTCGGGCTACCGCCTGACGGCTGCAGGCGAGGAGGTCCTCGAGTTCGCGGACCAGATGGAAGCGTCGTCGCACCAATTGGAGACGCGCGTCTTCGGGCGCGACCAGAGCGTGCGCGGGCGTCTGCGGGTGACGTTGCCGCCGCCCCTCGCGACACACCTGCTCATGCCGGACTTCGCGGATTTCGCGCGTCTGCATCCGGACATCGAGATGGAAATCCTATCGTTCGGCGAGCTGGCAAATCTGACCAACCGGGAGGCCGACGTGGCGATCCGCGTCGTCTACGACCGCAAAACCCTGCCGCTCAATCTTCACGGCCTGAAGGGACCGGAGCTGTTCGGCGGCGTCTACATGTCCCGCGATCGACTCGCCGCGTGGCGTGCGGGCGCGCCTGATCCCATCCGCTGGATCGTCATCAGCATTCATGGAATTCCGGATTGGGCCAGCGAGGGTGAGGTTCGCACCACGGGGGTTCCATTCAGGACCAGTGACGCCGGGGCGCAGATCGTTGCTGTACGGCAGGGGCTCGGGATCACGACACTGCCTTGCTTCGTCGGCGATGCCGACTCCCTGCTGGTGAGGGTGCCGGGCACTGACCTGCACATGTACGGAACGGTTTGGCTTCTCACACAGGGAGAGACACGCAAGACGAAGCGCGTGCGGCTGTTCAGGGAGTTCGTATCCCGCAGGCTCGCCGCGTACGCTCCGCTTCTCGCGGGGCTCTCTACATCGCGCGACTGACCGGCAGCTCGCCCGCGGCGCTTTGCGGTGGACAAGGCCTGCAAGCGCATATCCCAACGCCGACATGTGGCCGATATCAATGGTCTGCAGGTCCATCTCGCGCTAGCGCCCCTTGAAGCGCATCGCTCTCGATGGCCGTCCGGCATTGGTGGTTTCGGCCTCCGATTGCCGGACGTGCCTGTTCGACTACTCCCCCCACTCCCTCGCCATCGTCGCGAGCGTGCACCCCTCGCAATAGCGCGAATCCTTGTAGTCGATCCAGTTGTGCGCATAGACGCGGTCGAGCGGGATGCCGTAGCGCGCGCGCAGCACCTGCACGAGGATCTTCCACGCCGCGACCTGTGCTTCGGTCGGGCCCCTCGTCACGTCGGGATAGTTGCCGGCGAACTCGACGCCGATCGAGTTGTCGCGCACCACCTGGCGGTAGGTCGAGCTGTTGTCGATGTACTTGCTGTCGTTGCGGTTGGCACCGTCGCCGTGGGTCGGCACCAGATTCTCGGCGACCGCCCAATAGACCGTGCCGTCGGTCTCGACCCACACCGTGACGCCGCGCCGTGTCGGGTTCTTCGCCTGCGCTTGCGCGCCGCCGCGCGCCGAGCCCGCAGGTCCCTCGGTCTGGTGCACGATGATGTTGCGCCAGGGCTTGGCGTTGCGGACGTCGCCCCATGGCGCCAGCCAGACGATCTTCAAGCCGGGGATGTCGGGCGTGCCGGAGGCGCGCGCGAGCTTTGCGAGCTCGGCGTTGGTGGCGGCGGCAGGAGCGATCAGAAGGAGAGCGGCAAAAACGGCCGCGGGCCGGCGAAACATCATCATGCGAGGTCCAATGCGACCCGAGGCTACAGCATCATCCGGACAAGTGTGCAGCGGTTTTCCGGAAAGATCATGCTCAAACAAGCAACCTGAAGCGCGATGGCGATTCATCCTGATCGCGGCGCGCCTTGGCAGACTTTACGCGAATTTCCTCAACGCCTCGATCAACTCCGGCGAAAGCGGCGGGGCGGGATCATGGATCGCGAAATCGTTCTTGCCGTTCTTCTTGGCGGCATAGAGGGCATGATCGGCATTGGCCATCAGGCGATCCGGGAATTCCCCGATGTCGCGGTCCCACTGCGCGACGCCGATCGAGATCGCGATCGGAATCTCGCTTCCGGTGCAGGTGGCGGCATCCTGACGGCAGACCTCGATCACGCGGCGGGCGATCGCGGCAGCCTCGCGCAGGGACGAGGACGGCAGCACGATGCAGAACTCGTCGCCGCCGGTGCGGGCGAGCATGTCGCCGGGCCGGAGGCGCGTCTGCGCCATCAGGGTAAAGTGCTTCAGGCAGGCATCGCCGGCGGCGTGGCCATGGGTGTCGTTGATGGTCTTGAAGCCGTCGAGATCGATCAGCAACAGAGAGAACGGCGCGCCGCTTCGCGCCGAGCGGGCGCATTCCTCGGTCAGGCGCTGCAAGAGATGCCGCCGGTTGGCGACCCCGGTGAGATCGTCGAGCAGCGCAAGGTCGGCAACCTCGTTGCGCAACCGCTCGATCGCCATCAGCAGGCAGGCGAAATTCCAGCCCATGGCCAGGAACACCAGGAACAGGATCATCACGGCCTGCAGGCCGTTGAAATTGATCGCGGTGATGGCGCCGCCATAGCCGAGCAGCGCCGCGCCGGAGCGGACGACGTGAATGGACAGGAGCAGCAATCCGACGATCGCAGCGAGGCGAGCGCCGGGATTTTCCCGCCCGTTCTGCTCGCCGAGGAGCAGCGGCAGCGTCAGCAGGATCGGCGTCGATTGCGCCAGCGAGTAGATCACGACCCGCATCGGCATGTTGTCGACGACGACCAGGAAGAAGGCGAGGCCGGCGCTGCAGAGCAGCGAATGGACGATCGCCGCCGGCCAGGACACCGGCCGGTGATAGAACCGGATCACCCCCATGCAGGCGAGCCAGGAGGAGAAGATCATCAGGCCGCCGCCGCCGATCAGCGGAAAGCGCGGATCCATCACGTCGCGCAGCATCGAGATCGCCGCGCCTGCTGCAGCCAGCACCGCCGCCGCCGTCCAGTACCGCGCCGCCTCGAATTTGGGGTAGGCGCGCGCCACATAGGCCCAGACCAGGCCGAGCGCCAGGAAGTTGATGACGATGACGGTCCAGAGTGTCGGCACGCTCAGCATGGCGACTGCGGGACGCGCATGGTCCCGCCCTCTTCGTTTGGCAACTGCCCGTACATACCCGCCCCCGTGTTCTTGCGGGCGATCATGTGCGCGGCGCGCTTAATGGAGTCTCACCGCAATCGTGCAAAGTCGGGCATTGGTTTTGGATTGATGAATCGACGAAACGGATTGCGGCATCGTTAATCAAACCTTGCTGCGGAGGAGCAGGCGCCGCCGCGGGAGCGCGGCGAGGCGGATTCGCGGCCAAAAATCACCCGAAAATGCATCTGAGCTGTGGATAACGCAATGACGGAGATATGACAGCGCGGGGCAGCCGGCTCCGAATCTGCTGAGTTTGTCATCGAGGATGTTGCGAGGCTGGCCCTCCGCCGAGCATCCCTCGTGTCGCGTTCCACCATTAAACCCTTGAGAGGATACTATGGCTAAGAAAGCGAAGAAGGCGGCGAAGAAGAAGGCGAAAAAGGCCAAGAAGGCGAAGAAGAAGTAACGAGGCTTCTGTTTCTTTGCCCGGGTGGAGTCTCGCTCCGCCCGGGCGTCGGGTCGGATCGGACGGGTTTGATGGTGGCGGGCGCAAGGCCCGCTTTTTTATTGGGTGAGTGTTCGAGGCGTACCCGCTCTGACAGCGTCATGGCCGGGCTTGTCCCGGCCATCCACGCCTTGCCGCACAGTCCGAAGAACGTGGATGCCCGGGACAAGCCCGGGCATGACGACCTTTCGAGAGGTGAAGAAGAACCTACCGCTCCGAAAACGCGAGCTTGGCGCCGAGCGCGGCAAATCCTGCGGCAAAGCTCCGCCGCAGCCAGGCCATGACGCGGGGACGGGAGATGACGCGCTCGCGCACCGAGGCGGCGCACAGGCCGTAGAGGACGAACACCGCAAACGTCATCGCCATGAAGGTGCCGCTCAATTCCAGCATGCGCGCCAGCACATGGGCCTCGTCCGCCGCGATGAACTGCGGCAGAAAGGCGAGGAAGAAGATCGACAGTTTCGGATTGAGGATGTTGATCAGGAAGCCGGTGACGATGACGCGGCCGCTCGACCGCTCCTTGATCTCGCCGTCAACCGCGAGCGTCCCCGTCTCGCGCAGCGCCTGCCAGGACATATAGAGCAGATAGGCGACGCCGGACCATTTCAGCACGGCGAAGGCGAGCGCGCTGGTGTGGAGCACAGCGGCAAGGCCGAGCATCGCCGCCACCATGTGCGGCACGATGCCGAGCGTGCAGCCGAAGGCGGCCGCCATGCTGGCCCGCGAGCCGCGGGTCAGCGCCGAGGCGAGCGTGTAGAGCACGCCGGTGCCGGGTGATGCGACCACGATGAGCGACGTAAGCAGGAAAGACAAGGTCATGAGGGGACCTTACCACCGCGGCTCGCGGCGAGAAAGCGAGCCGGCGGGAGAGCCGTCAGGACAGCTGAGCGATCTCCGCCTCGCGCAGCACGTCGAGGGGCGCCCAGGGTTTGGCCCAGAACTTGGCGCCATCGGGCAAGGGCTGCTTCAAGGGGCGACCGGAGGTGACGACGACGTCGAGGTTCGGATTGCGGTGCTTGGCGACGTGCGCGAGCTCGACGCCGTTCATGCGGCCGGCAAGCTGGACGTCGGTCAGCATCAGACAGAGCGCGCCGGCGCTCTTGTCGAGGACGCGCTCGGCGGCCTCCGCGCTTTCGCACTGGATGACCTGGTAGCCGCTCTCTTCCAGGAGAACGCAAAGCATCTCCCGCTGCATGACGTCGTCTTCAACGATCAGCGCTGTCGCGCGAAACGGCTCTGCTTGTCCCATCGGCGGCTCCCAATGCATGCCTCCATAACGCATGTTAAAAACCGAGGCCGGCAACGGTTCGGTTTCATTCCAAAAAAAAGTACCCCATAGTTCCGCGATCGGGGACTTGACGGGGGAGTTCATGACGACGATTCGGGGGGCTGCCGCCATCACGGGAGCGGCGAGCGGCATCGGCAGGGCGCTGGCCCTCGAGCTGGCGCAGCGCGACTGCGATCTCGCGCTGGCCGATCGCGACGAGGCCGGATTGAAGGCGCTCGCCACGGAGATCGGAACAACACGCAAGGTCAGCGTGCATCGCGTCGATGTCGGCGAGCCCGCCGACATCGTGCGGTTCGCGAGCGAGGCGACCACCGCGCATCCCGCCCTCGGCATCGTCGTCAACAATGCCGGCGTGGCGCTCATGGGCTCGTTCGAGGAGATCGACCAGGCGCAGATGGACTGGTTGTTCGACATCAATTTCTGGGGCGTGGTGCACGGCACGCGCGCCTTCCTGCCGCATCTGAAGACGAGGCCAGAGGCGCACATCGTCAATCTCTCCTCGATCTTCGGCATCATCGCGCCGCCGGGGCAAGCGGCCTATGCGGCGGCAAAGTTCGCGGTGCGCGGCTTCTCGGAGAGCCTGCGGCATGAGCTTTCGGCGGCAGGAAGCCCGGTGAAGCTGTCGGTGGTCCATCCCGGCGGCGTCGCCACCGCGATCGCGCGCAACGCGCGCACCGGGGTCGGCGTCACCGACAATGCCCGCCGCGCGCAATCGATCGAGCGGTTCGAGAACGCAGCGAAGACCACGCCCAAGGATGCCGCGCTGCGCATCATCAGGGGCATCGAGAAGAACGAGCCGCGCATCCTGATCGGCAACGACGCCCGCTTCATGGACCTGTTGCAGCGCTTCCGCCCGGGAACGTACTGGGCGCCGCTGCAACGGCGGCTGGAGAAGATGGCGAAGGGAGCGTAGGCGCGTGGCGCTTCACCCTCCCCTGGAGGGGGAGGGTCGGCTCACATTGAGCGCAGCGAAATGTGAGACGGGGTGGGGTGACAGTCCCTCCACGGAAGCACTGCCCGATTGGAGAGATCACCCCACCCCGCTCGCGCTGCGCGCGATCGACCCTCCCCCTCCAGGGGAGGGTGAAGTCACTGCCCCGCCAGCCGATCGGCGAAATACCCGATCGTCTTGCGATAGACCACGGCCCTGTTCCACTCCCGCATCGCCTCGAAATTCGGCGTGCCTTCGCCATAGGGCTGGCCCATCTTGAAGCCGTTGGTGTGCAGGAGGTTCGCGGTCGAGGCGAGCACATCGGGGACGCTGTGGCGGAGATCGACGTGGCCGTCGCCGTCGAAATCGACGCCGTACTTGATGTAGGACGACGGCAGGAACTGGGTCTGGCCGATCTCGCCGGCATAGGCGCCGATGAGGTCGCGCAGCGGCAGGTCGCCGCGCTGCACGATCTTGAGCGCGGCGAGCAGCTCGCCTTGGAACAGGTCGGTGCGGCGGCAATCATGCGCGAGCGTCGCCAGCGTGCGGACCACCGGCAGCTTGCCGGTGTCGCCCTTGCCGAAATCGCTCTCCAGCCCCCAGATCGCGACCAGGATATGGCGCGGCACGCCGAACTGCTGTTCGATGCGTGAGAGCAGCGCGGCGTGACGCTGGAGCATCGCGCGGCCGCCATTGATGCGGCCGGGGCCGACACGTGTCGAGACGTACTGCTCGAAGCTCTTCTTGAAGGTGTAGCGCTGACGCCGGTCGAAGGCGAGCACGGCAGCGTCCTGGGTCACGCCGCCGAGCGCCGCATTGGTCACGCCCGCCGAGACGCCGGCGGCCTGTGCTTCCTGCGCCATGCTGGCGACAAAACTGTCGAAATCGCCGCCGCAACGGGCGGCCTGCGCCGACCCGCCGGCCAGACAAATGACGACGGCGGCGGCGAGAAGCGGTCTCAGCATGTGCAGCAGTTCCCCAAAATTCCTTGCGCGAAGCAGGCGGCCGATCATGCCCGGGAACACAGCGAGCGTCAAAGCGCAAGACCTTGAAGCGCAAGGCTTGATCCGCATCAAGCCGTCTCACGCCGTGCTTTCTAGATTGAGGCAAACAGGAGAACCGCACATGACCGGAATCACCTTGACCGCCGAGCAGATCCGCAATGCCCCCGCCCCGGTGCGGCAATGGATCGAGCAGGAGGTGATGGCCACACTCGGGCTGGCGCCACGGACACCGGAGGCCGCGCCGCCACCACAGGCGGCCCATCTCGTCGCCTGCAGCGTGGAAGACATGGCCGGCGTGCTCGAGCACATCCGCGGCGTGCTTCCTGCGGTGAACGTGCTGTTCGAGCTCGGTCGCCCCGGCATCAGCTTCGGCCGCCCCGCGGTGATGACGTTCCGCCTGATGGACATCCTGCATCACACGCGCCTGCAGGATATCGGGCAGGTGATGACATGCCTTGAGATGATCAACCAGGCGCTGACCGAAGTGAAGAAGGACCCATCGGTTCGGTTCTGCGGCTTCGACAATGAGGGGCACTGCCTGATCGCGCCGCAGACGCAGGTGAGCATCGCAACGCTGTGGCAGACCATGATGGAACGGCAGCAAGCGGCGCAGGCGAGCGCGGCAGGCAACCGGGTGGCGCCGGCAGCGTGAGGTGGATGGTATCGCCAAAGACCACTGCTCGTCATTCCTGCGCGCGCGTAGCGCCCCGGAATGACGAGCGGAGAGAGTTGGCGCTACAATGCCGATGCCTGAGCAACCGTCAGTCACTGCATTGAGCCAGCATGAAGCGATCATCCATGCCCGACCACCAGCCTCAATCGACCCGCGCCCTCCTCCGCATCCCGCTGTTCCGCCTGCTCGCCATCAACCTCGCGATCGGCGCCTGCGCCGCCGCGCTGCTGGTCGGCGGCCTGCTCTGGCTCAATCCCGGACATCTGCGCGAGCTGATCTTCGCCGACCGCGCGCCCAGCGTGGCACTTTTCCTGCTGCTCGCCTCCTTCCTCATCACCTTCGGCTCGGCCGCGATGGGCAGTGCGATCATGGCGCAGGGGCACAAGGAGGACACCGACAAGGGTGGCAGCCACGGGCCGCGGCTCGCCCCGCAGGAATTGACGCAGCGCACACACACGCATTGAGATACGCGCCGGGAGGATGGCACCGGCTTTGCTTTGCGATCACGGAGCACGCAGGCTGGAATACGTGCAGGCCAACGCACGTTCCTACAGAGCGCGTCGCTCTCGCTGGGTCGCAAGAGCAAGCGAGTTGAACAAAATGATTTGGCAACCCGAACCATGTCTCGATGTATGGCCACGCCGCACATTGGAACAAACGCATATCTGATGCGCTCGCTGCGACATCGACACCACCACGATTTGCCTTGCCATCGCAGCGCGCCTTCTATAATATTCTATTTTAAGTTGTCGCCCTGCCAGCCCCGGGCGACGGTGAAGACCAAGATAAACGGCGGGCTTCGGGCCCGCCGTTTATTTGGAGACGAAGGTCTCCTCGAAGGGTCGCAGAAGATCTCTGGCTCCTCCCCGCATCAGGTACCTTCACAGCCGCGTCGAGCCTGCCGCGTTCGGTTACGCCGGTGGCGAAGTTATTTGACTGTGGCGCGATGATCGACGACAAGCCGCCATGGCCAAGAAACCCGGAACCAATCCCAAAGGCGAATTCGCCTTCTTCAACGTCGTCTATGAAGACGACTCCCAACGCTCCAATCGCCGCGTGCCCACTGAGTTGCTCGGCGGCCTCGACGGCGACGAACCCGCGCGCGGCTTCATCATGGAGCAGGACCGCGAGATCGCCGAAAAGAGCGGCCGCCCGCCGCTGGAGATCAAGCGGCTCGAGCGGGTCGGGGCGAAGAAGAAGTAGCGCGTTGGACGCGGGATACTCGAAGCTCCAACATAAACAAAAACGGCGGGCCTTCAGCCCGCCGTCTTCGTTTGGATGGATGCCCGGGTCAGGCCCGGGCATGACGATCCGAATCAATTATCCAAGAAGCTCCGCAGCTTCCTCGACCGCGACGGATGCTTCAGCTTCCTTAGCGCCTTCGCTTCGATCTGGCGGATACGCTCGCGCGTCACGCTGAACTGCTGGCCGACCTCTTCCAGCGTGTGGTCGGTGTTCATGCCGATGCCGAAGCGCATGCGCAGAACGCGTTCTTCGCGCGGGGTGAGCGAGGCCAGCACGCGCGTGGTGGTCTCGCGCAGGTTTGACTGGATCGCGGCGTCGATGGGGAGGATCGCGTTCTTGTCCTCGATGAAATCGCCGAGATGCGAATCCTCTTCGTCACCGACCGGCGTCTCCAGCGACAGCGGCTCCTTGGCGATCTTGAGGACTTTTCGCACTTTCTCCAGCGGCATGCCGAGCTTTTCGGCGAGCTCTTCCGGGGTCGGCTCGCGGCCGATCTCGTTGAGCATCTGCCGGCTCGTGCGCACGATCTTGTTGATCGTCTCGATCATGTGCACGGGGATGCGGATGGTGCGGGCCTGGTCGGCGATCGAGCGCGTGATCGCCTGCCGGATCCACCACGTGGCGTAGGTCGAGAACTTGTAGCCGCGACGATACTCGAACTTGTCGACCGCCTTCATCAGGCCGATGTTGCCTTCCTGGATCAGGTCGAGGAACTGCAGGCCGCGGTTGGTGTACTTCTTGGCGATCGAGATCACGAGACGGAGGTTGGCTTCCACCATCTCCTTCTTGGCCTGGCGGGCCTCGCGCTCGCCCTTCTGCACGGAGTGCACGATCTTGCGGAACTCGACGATCTCCAGGCCGGTCAGCGCGGCGAGCTGATGCACCTCGTGGCGAAGGTCCTTGATGCGGTCCTTCTCGTGATGGACGAAATTCTTCCAGCCTTTTGCGGACAATTTCGAGACGCGGTTGAGCCAGCGCGGATCGAGCTCCGAGCCGGTGTAGTTGCGCAGGAAGTCCTCGCGCGCGACGCCGTGGCTGTCGGCAAGCCGCATCAGGCGGCCCTCATGCGAGACGAGGCGCTTGTTGATGTCGTAGAGCTGCTCGACGAGCGAGTCGATGCGGGCCTGGTTGAGGCGCAGCGACTTCACCTCGACGATGATCTCGTCCTTGAGCTTCTTGTACTTGCGCTCCTGGTGCGGCGAGAGCGATTCGTTCTGGAGCTGGTTCTGGATGTCCTGCTCCTGAAGCTTGCGCAGCTTCTTGTAGCTGTCGGCGATCTTGTCGAAGATCTCGACCACCTTCGGCTTGAGCTCGGCCTCGATCGCCGCGAGCGACATCTGGTTCTCGAACTCGTCGTCGTCCATGTCGGCTTCGGCGGCGGCCTCGCCTGGATCCTTCTCCTCGCCGGCTTCGGCGCCAGCGGCGGCAGGCGCGGCACGGAACGGGGTCGGCGCCGGCGGCGCCGCAGGCGGCGCCACATGCGCGGGCGCAGCGGTGGAGACGGCGGCGGCCTCGCCGCCCTCGGCCGAAGCTTCACCGGCTTCGCCGCTCGGGCCTGCGATCATCGCGGTGTTCATGCCGCCCTTGGCGTCCGGGCCGGCATAGGTCGCTTCGAGATCGATGATGTCGCGGAGGAAGATCTTGCCTTCGTTGAGCTCGTCGCGCCAGATGATGATGGCCTGGAAGGTCAGCGGGCTTTCGCACAGCCCTGCGATCATCGCCTCGCGGCCGGCCTCGATGCGCTTGGCGATCGCGATTTCGCCTTCGCGGGAGAGCAGCTCGACCGTGCCCATCTCGCGCAGATACATGCGCACGGGATCGTCGGTGCGCTCGCCCGGCTCGCTCTTCTTGACCTCGGTGACGGCCTTCTGGGTGACCTCGACGAGCTCGTTATCGGTCTCGTCGTCGGCCTCGTCCTTCTCCTCCTCGCCTTCGGTGTCGTCGGCTTCGGTGACGTTGATGCCCATGTCCGAGAGCATCGACATGATGTCCTCGATCTGTTCGGGCGAGGTCTGGTCGGACGGCAAGACTTCGTTGAGCTGATCGAAGGTCACGAAGCCGCGCTTCTTGGCCTGCTTGATCATCTTCTTCACGGCGGCGTCGGACAGGTCGAGCAAGGGCGAGGGCGCGTCCTGGGAGTCCTTCTCCGGCGCGTCCGCTGCCTTGTCGTCCTTTTCCTTGTCCTTCGCCTGCAGCGTCTTTGCCTTGGTGGCCATCCATTGCTCCTAAACGCGCTTCATGCGAGACGCCCGCCGCGCCTGCCTGAATTCACTTGAACCTGTTGCTCGACGCTCTCGCTTCGGCAGCTCTCGACACGGAAAGGGCGGCGCACAAACCTCTCGCCACCCCCAACTTTCTCTCGCCGGAATTGCCTAACGCTTCGTCAGCCTCTTTGTCGCGGCGGATGCAGGTGTAGTGCCAACAGCGATTGCGCGGATTCATTCCTGACGCGTCTGTTCTGCCTGCGGCCGCCTCTGGGCCAAAGTGCTACAAGACCGTTAAGCCTCGATTAACCCTGTTTCTGCCGCCAAACCTTGGATTTGGCGAGTCTTTTAGCGGTTCCGGCCCCGTCCGTCCGCATGATTCTTTCATCACACGCTCTTCTGAAGCCGGCCCGACAATTCGCCAAAACCCTCGATCAGGGCCTCGGTGCCGTCGACCTCGGCCATCCGGGCCTTGACGTCACGCAGCCACGCCAAATTGGCCTCGCTGGGGTCCTCCCCCAAGGCCAGCTCAGCGTCCTTCAGCTCCCTAAGTAGTGAATGCCATTGCCGATGCAAGACAACGAGCTGGTGCCAGGTCGCAAGAACGTCATCCCGCGCCGCGCCTTCGCGGGCACCCCACACCGCCTGGGTCGTGATGCCGTTCTCAACCCTTTGAAGGGCCTGGGAAAATCCGCCCCGATCGAGATCGCTACGCATCTTTTCGGCCAGCTCGCCGGGTTCCGGCAAGTGGTGGTGGTCGTTGGCGAAGGCGGCGATGATGCCGGCCCGGAGCTTATGGGCCTCGGGATGGGCGAGTTCCAGGGCCGCGACCTCCTCGAGGTGCTCATGGAGCAGCCAGGGGTGGTTGATCAGGCATTGCAGGATCAGGGCTTCCCGGCGGGACATGGCGCTGCGCTGGCCCTTCATGATCGGGCTTGACGCCAGCTGGGGGCTCGCCGCCTGGTAGGGGCCGGACGGGAGCGGGGCCGGGCCGGGGGCGCCGCGGCGGCCGCCGCCAAATCCCAGGCCGCCAAACCCCTGGCCGCCGAATCGATTCGCGCTTCCCCCTGCCCTCGGCTGGAATGGCCGGCCGCCGCCGGAGCGGAAATTGCCCCGGCCGCCAAAGCCGCGCCCACCTTCCGGCGCGAAGGTGCGCTGCAGCCGCTCGACGAACTCGTCGCGATAATAGCGCCGCACCACCTCGTCACGGATGCCGTTCGTGAGCTCCTTGATGCGTGCTTCCAGCGCGGCGCGGCGCTCGGGCGTGGCGAAATTGCCGCCTTCGAGCTCGCGCGACCAGATCATGTCGGCGAGCGGACGGGCAGCTCCGATCACCTCCTCGATCGCGCCGCGCCCGCCGGAGCGCACGAGATCGTCGGGGTCCTGCCCCTCCGGCAGCAGCGCAAAGCGCAGGCTCTTGCCCGGTGCGAGGAAGGGCAGCGCGAGGTCCGCGGCACGATAAGCCGCCTTCTGTCCCGCGCGGTCGCCGTCGAAGCAGAGGATCGGCTCGTCCGCCATCTTCCAGAGCAATGCGAGCTGGCTCTCGGTGAGCGCGGTGCCGAGCGGCGCCACAGCGCCGGCAAAGCCCGCGGTGACCATGGCGATGACGTCGACATAGCCTTCGACGACGATCAAAGCGCTGCCGTCATGCGTGGCTTTGCGCGCGGTCTGGTGATTGTAGAGATTGTCGCCCTTGTGGAAGAGCGGCGTCTCCGGCGAGTTCAGGTATTTTGCCGGAACGTCCTTCTCCAGCGCACGTCCGCCGAACGCGATGACGCGGCCGCGCAGATCCGTGATCGGAAACATCACGCGATCGCGGAAGCGGTCGTACGGCACGGGGATGTCGTCACCCCCGATCAACAGGCCGGTCTCGACCATGTCGTCGACGGAGACGCCGAGCTTGCCGAGATGCTCCTTCAGCGCGAAGCGATCGGGCGGGGCATAGCCGAGGCGGAACTGCAATTGCGTCGCCGGCGAGATGGCGCGGTCGGCAAGGTAGCCGCGCGCCTTGGCGCCGAGCCGCGAGGCCAGCGTCTCCGCGAAAAACTTCGCCGCGAGGTCCATGACGTCGTGCAGCGACTTGCGCCGCTGCTCGTGCCGCGCCGCATCAGGGGTCACCGCCGGCAGCGGCAGGCCCGCCATGTTGGCGAGCCGCTCGACGGCCTCGGCGAACGGCAGGCCGTCGGTCTCCATCACGAAGGTGATGATGTCGCCGTGCTTGCCCGAGGAGAAGTCGTGATAAAAACCCTTCTGGTCGTTGACGTAGAAGGACGGCGTCTTCTCCTGCTGGAACGGCGACAGCCCCTTCCACTCCCGCCCCGCCTTCTTCAGCTTGACGCGCTTGCCCACGACTTCGGAGACCGAAAGCCGGGCACGAAGCTCGTCGAGGAACTGGGGCGTGAAGCGCATGGGCTGTGTGTAGCGCGAAACCGGGTGAGTCGGGCGAAGGATCAGGCATATAGGTGCGGGCTGGCCAGAAGTCAGGTTTGTCGGGCTTATACGCGCTGTTCACAGCCTGCCTTCCCTTCCGGTCATTCCGGGTTCGATGCTGCGCATCGCCCGGAATGACCGGAAAAGCTTGAATCCGCCCCGGTTCCACGCTTCCATACCCCCATGTTCAGGACCTTTCGAGGCGGCCAGAGCGGGGGCTGGCGGGTGACCTCGATTTCGCCTGTGACGGGCGAGCCCCTGCCCTTCGTGCCGGCGCTGTCGGTCACCGACAGCGAGGCCATCTCGTTGCCGCTGGTGCCCTCGCGCACGGCCTGGCGGCTGGTCGGCGTCGCGAGCAGCCTGCGCTACACCGAGCGGTCCGAGAAGCAGAAGCTCGTTGCCGTGCAGGCCGGCCTCGGCCGCATCGAGGCGACCAGCGCTGCGCTGATTCCGATCCGCAAGTCGCAGGCCTGGTGGGAGCTGACCCAGGAAGAGCGCCGCAGGATCTTCGAGGACAAGTCGCATCACATTGCGAGCAGCCTGCGCTTCCTGCCCGCGATTGCGCGACAGCTCTATCACTGCCGCGACCTCGGCGGGCCTTTCGACTTTCTCACCTGGTTCGAATTCTCTCCCGCGGACGCCGCACTGTTCGAGGAGCTGGTGGCAATGCTCAGGCAGACCGAGGAATGGGCCTATGTCGAGCGCGAGGTCGACGTGCGCATGGTGAAGGAAGTGCTGTCGGCCTGATGCTCGAGGAAGCGGCCCGACTCGATGCGCGGCAGACCGGTGACGGGCCAGTTGTAGACATAGGTCCAGGCCTTCTCGGGGGCGCCGTCGGCGCGCGCCACATCGACCAACTGGCGCAGATATTCGGTCGGCTCCGGAAACCCCTCGCCGCAGGCCTCGTACATGTCGAGCTCGCGCAGGAGCTCGCCCGCCACGTGCAGGCGGAAGAGCTCGCCATGGACGATGTCCGTCGGCGCGTCGGAGAGCAGCAATCCCGGATAGTGCTTCACCAGAACGAGCCGGCCGCGGCAGGTCGCTTCACCCAGGAATTCCGCATGGCCCGCGAGCAGCCGCGCCATCGGATGGTCGAAGCCGCGCATCAGGGTGCCGTAGACGAAGAGGCGATCGGAGCTCATGGTGTTCCAACGTTGCGACGACGGCGCGATACCGTTAATCCGTTTACACACGTTGTTCCTCCATAGGCAAATCAGGATGGCTTTCGACACAGCCGAGGCGACCGACCAATTGCTCGGCGAGGGCGACATTCCGCCCGTGCATGAGGTGAATGCGGCAGGCGCATCGCCCTTCCTGCTCACCGCGGATCATTACGGACGGGTGCTGCCGCGCGCGCTCGGCGATCTCGGCCTCGCGGAAGGCGAGCTTGTCAGGCACATTGCCTGGGACGTCGGCATCGCCGGTGTCGCCGAGCGGCTCGCGCGCATGCTGGATGCGCATCTGATCGCGCAGCGCTATTCGCGCCTCGTGATCGACTGCAATCGCCCGCCGGGCGCCGCGAGCTCGATCCCTGTGATCTCCGAGGCGACCGCGATCCCCGGCAACGAGAATCTATCGGCCGCGGCCAAGGAGATGCGCCGGCGCGAGATCTTCGATCCCTATCATGGCCGGATCGGCGCGGCGATCGATGCGCGCGGGCGGGCGGGCAAGCCGACGGTGCTGGTGGCGTTGCACAGCTTCACGCCCGTCTATCACGGCGATCCGCGGCCCTGGCACATCGGCACGCTCTATCACCGCGACACCGTGCTGCCGCGGCTGATGCTGCAGCACCTGCGGGGCGAGAGCGGCCTCGTCGTCGGCGACAACCAGCCTTATGCGGTGAGCGACGTCACCGACTACACCATCCCCGTCCACGGCGAGGCGCGCGGGCTGATCAACACCGGCCTCGAAATCCGCCAGGACCTGATCACCGACGAGACCGGCCAGCAGCAATGGGCCGAGCGGCTGGCGCGGATCCTGCGCGAGATCACAACAACGCTGCGCAAGGACGGAATGGCGTGATGCTCACTTCGCCCGTGTCAGCGCCAGCCAGATGCCGCCGCCGATCATGAAGCCGCCGGAGATGCGCGAGATCATCCGCGTGCGGCGTGCCGAGAAGAATTTTCGGGCGCGGCCTGCGGCGATGGCGTAGAGCGCATCGGTCATGACCGCCGTTACCATGAAGGTGGCGCCCAGCAGCGCGACCTGCGGAAAGTGCGGCTGGTTCATGTCCATGAACTGCGGAATGAAGGCGCCGAAGAACACCAGCACCTTGGGATTCGACAGCAGCACCAGGAATCCCTGCAGGAAGAAGCCGCCGCGCGGCGGCGGTGGCGGCGCCTCGAGATCGACGCCCTCGACCGGCGCCCAGATCAGCCTGATGCCGAGCCAGATCAGATAGGCGGCGCCGGCAAAGCGCACCCAGTCGAACCAATAGCCCATGGTTGCCATCAGCGAGGTCAGGCCGACCGCGACGATGCCGATCACGATGGCAAGGCCCGCTTGCGCGCCGGCAACGTTGGTGAGCGCCGCGCGCGTGCCGTGGCGCAGGCCGTTGGCGATGACGAGCGTGACGATCGGCCCCGGCAGCAGCGCCAGCGCGATACAGGCGGCGACGAAGGCGAGATAGGCTTGCATGGACATCATGGGAGGACTCGCTGCGGTTTGCGCGCATTAATGCATGGCGGAGGCGAGAACGGAAGCTCGCTCGTTCCTCTCCCCGCTCACTGCCGATCAGGCGCGAGAACGGCATGTTGACATGCAACTATTTGGTTGCCTATCATGCGCAACCATGGATGAAGTCTTCAGAGCGCTCGCCGATGGGTCGCGACGGTCGCTGCTGGACAGGCTTCACGCCAGGAACGGGCAGACACTGAACGAACTCTGCGAGGGCCTCGCGATGACGCGTCAGGCCGTTGCCAAGCACCTTGTCATTCTGGAGAAGGCCAATCTGGTCACGACCATCAGACATGGCCGCGAGAAGCTGCACTATCTCAACCCCGTGCCCATCCATCAGATCGGCGAACGCTGGATCAAGAAATTCGAACGCGGCAAGCTCGCTGCACTCAGCGAATTGAAGCGTCAGTTGGAGAAGCGCGAGGAATAGGCCTGCTCAACGAAGGATTTGATGCGCGATGGATCTCGACCAGTTCAAGCCGCTCACCGTCTACACGATCTACATCGCCTCCACGCCGGAGCAGGTGTGGCAGGCCCTGACGTCGGCCGAGTTCAGCCGGGAGTACTTTTCCGGGTTCGCGGTGGAGATGGAGCCCAGGCTCGGCGGCACGTTCATCGTGCGCGCGCCGGACGGATCGGAGCACATCGCGGGCAAAGTATTCGAATACGATCCGCCCAAGAAGCTGACGGTGACCTGGAACGTCAACTGGCCCGACCTCGTCGAGAAACTCGGCACCACGCTCGTCACCTACGAGATCGAGCCCGCCGGCGAGGCCGTCCGCCTCACCCTGAGCCAGCGTCATGATCGTCAACTCAGCGAAGACATCCTCTCAGGCGGCCGCACCGGTTGGCCCGCAATCCTGTCGGGGCTGAAGAGCCTGCTGGAGACGGGCAAGGCGCCGCAGATCAAGATGTCGCCGCCAGTCAAGATGCTGGAAGCATTGAAGGCGATGGGGATCAAGATACCGTAGCAGCCGGACTCCGCCGGCTCATCGCTTCTTGGTCAGCGGCGGGTGAATCTCGTCGATCTTGCGACGGCAATCCGCTTCGGACTCGTGCGGGCCCGAGACAAAGGTCCCGCTGACCTTGATCGCGTACCAGCCGGACTCAACTCCGAGCCGGAGCGCTTCGTCTGTCTTGACCTGCCGTGGAGAGAGAATTTGCATCTGGTGCTTTCGGTTGGTGTTCGAACTCAAATCGAACCGCGGTGACGTTTCAGGCAATGCAGGAGGCGCCCGTTCCCCCGCCGAAACGGGCAATGCACAAAACGACCGCCCCTACGGCGTCGCGATGTGCTCGCTCCCCGGTGCGGGGAATGAGCCATCTCAGGTCGCCCGCGCACAGTCGAGGAGCTGCGTGTCCGCAGAAGCGACAGCCTTTCGAACGTTGCGGCACCGTGCGCGCATTCACGGCAATTAGCTATCGATTTCTCGCCCGCACGCGCTTTTAAGCGCCGATGCATCGCCCGAACGAAACAATGCCGGCGAAGGCTTGTGCTCGACCGCTTCGTAGCCATGTTAAAGGCGCAGCCAAGGGAACGCACCGCATGAAGCTCCGCGTCGGGTTCGAGATGCTGTACGAATTCCCGCAGCCGACGCCTATGATCACGGTGTTAGGCACGCATTTCACGCGCGCCTCCGATGTCATCGTACCCGACTTGCTCACCACCAGCCCTCCGGTGACCATTAGTCCCTATCGCGACCTCTTCGGCAATTGGTGCAGCCGCATCGTGGCTCCGCCCGGCGCCTTCCGCCTTGCCGCCGACGGCGTCATTCGCGACAGCGGCTTGCCCGACTCCGCGTTCCCTGACGCGTTTCAGCATGCCGTCGAAGCGCTACCGACCGAAACGCTCGTCTATCTGCTGGGCAGTCGCTACTGCGACACCGATCACCTGACGGATATCGCATGGAAGCTGTTCGAGAAGACGCCGCCGGGCTGGGCGCGGGTCCAGGCGATCTGCGATTTCGTTCATCATCACATCACGTTCGGCTATGAGCACGCGCGCGCAACCAGGACGGCACGCGAAGCCTACGAGGAAGGAAAGGGCGTTTGCCGCGACTATGCCCATCTCGCCATCGCGCTCTGCCGCTGCATGAACATCCCGGCGCGTTACTGCACCGGTTATCTCAGTGACATCGGCACACCGCAGCCATGGCCTCCAGGAGACTTCGCTGCCTGGTTCGAGGCGTACATCGGCGGAAGCTGGCGCATGTTCGATCCCCGCAACAATACACCGCGGATCGGCCGCGTGCTGATCGCGCAGGGACGCGATGCCGCAGACGTGCCGATCACCCAGACCTTCGGTCCGAATACTCTGGTCAATTTCAAGGTCTGGACCGACGAGGTTCCCTGATGGCGGACGCGCCCGCTGCGCTCTGCTTCGCAGGGACAAGGCGCGCCAGGCGAAATTCCACAAGCGCGTGAGCGCCTGACCGTTGCGACCGGCTCCCTCTCAGGCGGCCGGCGCCACCAGCCGCCGGTAGAGATGCCAGGTCGCATGCCCAAGCACCGGCAGCGTCACGATCAGCCCGAGAAAGTAGGGCAGCGCCGAGACGATCAGCAGCATCACGATCAGCGCGGCCCACGAGATCATCGGCAGCGGGCTCGCGACGACGGCACGTACGCTCGTCACCATGGCCGTGACGAAATCGACGTCGCGATCGAGCAGCAGCGGAAACGACACCACGGTCAGCGAGAACAGGATCAGCGACAGCACGGCACCGACCGCGTTGCCGATGCCGAGGAACAGCAGGCCCTCGTTGGTCGTCAGCACCACCGTCATGAACTCCTGCAAGCTCGAGAACGAGGCATTGAGGCCCAGCAGCAGCGCGATCAGGAGCCGCACCTGGTACATCCAGACCACGAACACGAACAACGTCACGAAGGCCATCCAGCCGATCTCGCTGCGCGAACGGATCGCCGACCAGATCGCACCGAATGAGACCGGCTCGCCACGCTCGCGGCGGCGGCTGATTTCGTAGAGGCCGATCGCCACGAACGGCCCGATCAGCGCAAAACCGGCGGCAAGGGGATAGACCAGATAGACCATGCCGAAGGCGGTGAGGCAGAGCATGATGGCGATGCCGCCGGCGGCGTAGAGCGCGCCGAAGCAGACACCGTAAAGAGGCAGCGCCTGGAAGTCGCGCAGGCCTTCGACCAGCGCCTCGGCTATGTCGGTCGCCGCCACGGGACGCACCACCGGATCGACCTTGCCCGAGATGGACATCAGCTTCCTCCGCAAACCGGCGCGTTTTTTCGTTGCGCGCTTGCCGCGATATTAGCGCCGCCACGCGGCGGCGCAACTTGATGCCGCCGGCGCGAAGAGAGCGGCGACGCGACGATGATCCCAATGCGAATCTCGGCCTTTGGTGCGATATTGACGACGATGACTATGGACGGGGCAGATGATCGTGCCTCAAATTGTACCTCCACCCTCGCCTGAGAGCCGATCGCCCACCGATGAGCCTGCGTACCCGGTTACTGATCCTCGTCATCGCGGCCATGCTCGTGCCGGCGATCCTGGTCGGGCTCCGTTTCGTGCAGAACCGGGCCAGTGAGATCGACGCGGCGCTGGCCAATCTGGTCGCATCCGCCGACGACATCGCGGGCGATTTGGACGAGAAGATCAAGGGCACCGCCCAGCTTCACTATGGGCTCGCCCGTGCCCGCGATCTCGACACACGCGACAAGGCGGCGTGCTCGGCATTTTTGTCTGATGTCCGCGAAGAATACCCGCAGTTCACGGGCATCCTGACCATCGATCCCGACGGCCGTCTGTTCTGCGACTCGCTGCGGACCAACCGCACGCTCGACCTGAATGACCGCGGCTATTTCAAGCAGGTGAAAGGTCTTCATGGCGTCGTCGCAGTGGAGCCGGTGTTCGGCCGGCTCACCGGGCTATCGGTGCTGCAGATCGCCTATCCCGTGCGATCGGAGGCGGGTGCGCTGAAATTCGTGCTGCTCGCCTCATTCAACCTCAACAAGTTCGTAGAATTTCACGACAAACGGCTGCTCGCCGAGAAGGACATCCTGCTGATCGACGCCAAGGGTACGGTGCTGGTCGCCCCCAAGGGCGGCGGCTGGAGTGTGCCCGTCGGCGGATCCATTGCAGGTTCCGACCTGTTCCGCTTTGCGGCGGCGCCCGATCGCGAGCCGTTTCGCGAGGTGAGCGACGGCGTGGGCCATACACAGATCTGGGCCGTTGCCCGCTCACCTTCGATCAGCAAGGCGGGCCTCACCATCCTGGTCGGCCGATCCAAGGACGGGCTGCTGGCGGCGGCCAATCGCCGGCTGTTGGAGGACACGGCAATCCTTGCCGTGGCTTCGCTTCTGTTGCTCGCCGGTGTCTGGATCCTCGCGACCGTGAGCGTCGGTCGCCAAGTCGGACGGCTCGCCGCCATGGCCAAGAGTCTCGGGCGCGGCGATCTCAGCGCGCGCATTCCGGAGCCCCACCCGGGCGGCGAACTCGGCGGATTGATGACGCTGCTCAACAGCACGGCCGAATCGCTCGAACAGCAGCGCGCCGCCATCGCGGATCTCAGCCACAAGCTCAGCCAGTCCCAGAAGATGGAAGCCATGGGCCAGCTCACCGGCGGCGTGGCGCACGATTTCAACAATCTCCTGACCGTCATTCTCGGCAACTCGGAGCACCTCGCCGACAGGCTTGCGGGCAACAAGGAATTGCAGCGGATCGCTGACGACATTGCGACCGCCGCCGAGCGCGGTTCCGACCTGACGCGGAGCCTGCTCGCCTTCGCGCGCAAGCAGCCGCTGCAACCGCGAGAGATCGACATCGCCGAGCAGGTGACCGGCATGAAGCAGCTTCTGCGGCGGACCTTGGGCGAGCACATCGACTGCAGCTTCACGCTCGCGCCGGATCTATGGCTCGCCAGCGTCGATCCCAGCCAATTGGCGATGGCCGTGCTCAACCTCGTGCTCAACGCGCGCGATGCGATGCCCGACGGCGGCAAGCTGATGGTCGAGGTACGAAACATCTCGCTCGGTGAATCCGACCTCGACGTCAACGGCGAGCCGCGGCCGGGCGACTACGTGATGCTGGCCGTGAAGGATACGGGGACCGGCATGAGCCGCGAGGTGTTGGGGCGCGCGTTCGAACCGTTCTTCACCACCAAGGAGGTCGGCAAGGGGACCGGTCTCGGCCTCAGCATGGTCTACGGGTTTGCGCGACAATCCGGCGGGCTGGTGCAAATGCAATCCGAACCAGGTCAAGGCAGCGTCGTCAGGCTGTTCTTTCCCCGCCTCGCGACACCGCCGAACGAGAAACCGCTGCCGGCAGAGCAGGTCGCCGCACCCGACGGACACGAGACGATCCTCGTCGTTGAGGACGACGACATGGTGCGAGCCTATGTCGAAAACGAGCTGAAGTCGCTCGGCTATCGCGTCATCGCGACATCGAACGGGCCCGCGGCGCTGGATGTGCTGCGCCAGCCCGGAGACATCCAGTTGCTGTTCACCGATGTCGTGATGCCCGGCGGCATGTTCGGACCGGAGCTGGCGAAGCAGGCAACCGGCCTGCGGCCTGGTCTCAAGGTTCTCTTCACCTCCGGCTACAGCCAGAGCCCCGTCAGGACGCCGGACCAGATCGGCGACGCCCGCATTCTGACCAAGCCGTTCCGGCGCAAGGATCTTGCTGCGATGCTGCGGGCCGCCCTCTCGGAGCCGTCGCGGTAGATCAGGCGCCGATCGCGAGTTGGAGCGCCACGCCGAGATTGGCCGCGAACAGGACCGCGTCGATGACGAAGATCCGGAGCATCGGGCCCTTCAACACGGGCCAGTAGGCCACCCCGACGCGGCCTCCGCGCATCAGCACCGGAACGTTATAGGCGAACTGGCTGAAATGGCAGGCGGCGAAGAACAGGAACAGCGCGAGCTGCGCTTCGCTCGGCTGGAAGAAAGATGGACGGGCGGCAAGAAGATAGAGCGACAGGAGCCCGATCGGCAGATTCATCCCGCCCAGGAACGCCACGCTGGCCGCCAGGGTCGGCGCGATCGGATTGCTGCGCTCTTCCCGTGGCAGCAGGATCTTCAACGTGTTGGCTTGCGCGATGCTGAACTGGATGAAGGCGCCGACGAACCAGAGCGTGTTGAGAAGCAGGACGAAATCAGAAACGTGCATCGTCATTTTCCATAGAAGGCTTCGCTGCGCACGACGCGCCCCGCTTCGTCGAAATCCATGAATTCGCTGGCGCGCGTGTCGCCGAGCTGCCACCACACCGTGAGGCGCGCGATGGTGTCGTCCCAGCTCCAGCTCAGGATCTTCAGGTCGGCGCGCTCGACGTGGCCATAGGCCTTCCGCCAGTAGGCACGGATGTTCTCAGCGCCGGTGACGACAGGAGAACCCGTCAGTGTGAGAGCGAGAGGGCTGCGCATCCGCGCATCGTCGGCGAAATGCGCGACGACCGCGTCGATGTCGACCCTGCACCAATTCGCGCACCATGCCGCGACAAAGCCTTCGGCAGTCGCGCGGCTCATTGCCTGTCCGCTCATGACACGGATCCTCCCTGGCAGGGAAAGTGGCAAAGCTCGCGCCTCATGTCAACCACGTTGACTTTAGAATTCCGTCAGTTGCTGTCGGCGATCGCCTCCATCACGCCCACCCACCCGGCCGCACCCGACGCCCCCACGCGATCGAACGCCTCGCGCAGCACCTTGCGCTCGTGGTCGGAGGCCCGCTGCTCGATGCGCCGCCCCGCTTCCGTCAGGCGCAGCAATTTCGAGCGGTGCTGCTCGGGCGAACGCTTCGACGTCACGAGCTTGCGCTCCACCAGCAGATTGAGCGGCCGGTTGAGGGCTTGCTTGGAAATACCAAGGATCTCGATCAGCGCGCCGATCGCGATGTCAGGCCGGCGCGCCACCACGTAGAGGATACGATGGTGCGGACGCGACAGGCCCTGCTTCGCAAGATATGCGTCGGCCTCCAGCGTCATCCCGCGCCAGCCGTAATACATGAGCTCGAGCGCAGCATCCAGATCGTGCAGCTTCGTCAGTGAGGCGCGGTGGAGTCCCGCAGCTTGAGGCGCCTTTGCCATTGCAGGAAGCTAGCCTCTTGCCCGCAGCTCGCGCCGCAGCACCTTGCCCGTCGCCGTCATCGGCAGCGTTTCGGCAAACGCGACGAAGCGCGGATATTCGTGGGCGGCGAGCTGCACCTTGACGAACTCCTGGATCTCGCGCGCGAGCGCGTCGCTGCCGGTAAAGCCCGGACGCAGCACGATCCAGGCCTTGATGGACTCTGTTCGGATCGGATCCGGAATGCCGACCACCGCCGCCATCGCCACCGACGGATGCTTCATCAGCGTGTGCTCGATCTCGGACGGCCCGACGCGATAGCCGGCGGTGGTGATGACGTCGTCCTCGCGGCTGACGTACCAGAAATAGCCGTCCTCGTCCTGCACGCCGAGATCGCCGGTCAGGAGGAACTCGCCGGCATATTTCTTCGCCGTCGCCTCCGGATTTCGCCAATATTCGAGCATGGTGACGGGGCATGGCTGGCGCACGCCGATAATGCCGCGCTGCCCGCGCGGCAATTCCTCGCCCCTGTCGTCGACGATGCGGACGTCGAAGCCCGGCGTGGCCTTGCCCATCGAACCGGGGCGGATCGGAAACAGGTTCGAGTTGCTGCCGATCACGAGATTGCACTCGGTCTGGCCGAACACTTCATGCGCGTCGATGCCGAAGGTCTCGCGCACCCAGCCGAGCAATTCGCCGCCCAGCGACTCGCCGCCCGTAAAGATGCTGCGCAGCTTGACGCCGGAGTGCTTCACGCCGGCCTGCCGCATCAGCTTCAGCGCGGTCGGCGGCAGGAAGACGTTGCGCACGGAAAGATCGGCCATCATCTGCATCGCCGCCTGCGGCTCGAATTTGCGTGCGCGGTGACCGACGAGGGGAATGCCGTGATACCAGAACGCGAACAGGCCATTGATGAGCCCGCCGATCCAGGCCCAGTCCGCCGGCGTCCACATGAGATCGCCGGGGCGCGGCAGGAAGTTGTGACACATCTCCACGTTCGGCAGATGACCGAGCACGACGCGGTGCGCATGCAGCGCCCCCTTCGGATTGCCCGTCGTGCCCGAGGTGTAGATGATCAGCGCAGGATCGTCGCACGAGGTGTCGATCCGCGCGAAGTCGGGCGATGCGGCCTTCACCGTATCCCAGAACGACGTCGTTCCCGCCGGCGCGCGCCCGCCAACCACATAGATCGTCTTCAGGGCGGGCAGACGATCGCGAATTTTTGCGAGCTTCTCCCAGCCGCCTTCGTCGGTGACGATGGCCTTCGCCTCCGAATTCGACAGGCGGAATTCCAGCGCGTCCTCGCCGAACAGCGCGAACAGCGGGATCGAGATCATGCCGGAGCGGAACGCCGCCGTATGCGCGATCGGCAATTCCCGGGACTGCGACAGGAACACCGCGACGCGGTCGCCACGGGAAAGCCCGTCCGCCTTCAGCACATTGGCGAAGCGGCGCGACATCTCGGCGATCTCGTCGAAAGAGGTGCGGCTGGTGGCGCCGTTCTCGTCGACATAGATCAGCGCAAGCCGCCCCGCGCCGTCGGCATGGCGATCGCAGCACGCTTCCGCAATGTTGAAGCGCGCGGGGATGTCCCAGCGAAAATTGCGGTAGAGCTCGTCGTAGGTCTTTGCTTCGGTGAGCATGGGCCCTTGTCGTTTCCACAGTCTCGGTGTCATGGCCGGACTTGTTCCGGCCATCCACGTTCTTCTTGCTTCATCGCCAGTTTAGACACGTGGATGCCCGGGACAAGCCCGGGCATGACGATGCAGCGTCATTCCGGGGCGGTCCGCAGGACCGAACCCGGAATCTCGAGATTCCGGGCTCGACGCTGGCGCGTCGCCCGGAATGACAGCGAGAGAGCTATCGCACCGTCGCGAAGAACTTCCTGACATCGCGCACGAACAGCTCCGGCTGCTCGAAGGCGGCGAAATGGCCGCCCTTCTCCATCTCGCTCCAGTGGGTGATGTTCGGGAAGTTCGGCTCCATCCAGCGTCGCACCGGCGTAATGATTTCCTTGGGAAAGACCGCGACGCCCGTCGGCACCTTCACCACGGGCATGGTGCGGCGCTTGCCAAAGCTCTCCCAGTAGAGCCGCGCAGAGGAGGTCGCCGTCTGCGTTGCCCAATACAGCATGACGTTGTCGAGCAGCTCGTCCTTGCTGAAGATGTTCTCAGGGTGCCCGTTGCAGTCGGTCCAGGCCCAGAATTTTTCCAGGATCCAGGCCGCCTGCCCGCTCGGTGAATCCGTGAGGCCATAGCCGAGCGTCTGCGGGCGCGTGGACTGCTGCTTGGAATAGCCGGAGTCGAGATCGACATAGTGCTTGAGGCCGGCGAGAGCGCGCTTCTCCTCCGCCGTCGGCTCGCCCTCGACCTTGGGCGCCGCATTGAAGGCGAGCGTGATGTGGATGCCGGCGCAATGCGTGGGGTCCTGCGCGCCGAGCGAGGTCGTCACCGCCGAGCCCCAGTCGCCGCCTTGCGCGCCGTAGCGCGCATAGCCGAGCCGGTCCATCAGCTTTGCCCAGGCTGCGGCAATACGATCGACGCCCCAGCCGGTGGTCTTCGGCTTGGCGGAGAAGCCGAAGCCCGGCAGCGACGGACAGATCACGTGGAAGGCATCGGCAGGATTGCCGCCATGCGCGGCGGGATCGGTGAGCGGCGCGATCACTTTCTGGAACTCGACGATCGAGCCCGGCCAGCCATGGGTGATGATCAGCGGCAGCGCGGACCGTTCCTTCGAGCGCGCATGAATGAAGTGGATGTCGAGCCCGTCGATCTCGGTGGTGAACTGCTCGAAGCGATTGAGTTTTGCCTCGCGGGCGCGCCAGTCGTAATCGTCGGCCCAGTAGGCGCAGATCTCCCGGATCCATTGCAGCGGCGCGCCCTGGCTCCAGTCGTCCACCAGCTCGGCATCCGGCCAGCGGGTGCGGACGAGGCGTGACTTGAGATCGGAGAGGATGTCGTCGCTGATGTCGATGCGGAACGGTTTGATGGCGGTCATCGGTTGCCTCCCTTGTTCTTCTTGTCATTCCGGGGCGCGCGTAGCGCGAGCCCGGAATCCATTAAGCAACGGATTCAGCAGCGCGATGGATTCTCTGATGCGCAATTGCGCATCATAGTTCACGCCACGCGTGCCCCGGAATGACGACTTAGCCCGACAGCGCAGCCTTCACCAAGCCGCTGGCCTTGCCGAAGTCCATCTGTCCCGCGTATTTCGCGCGCAGCACGGCGATCACCTTGCCCATGTCCTTCATGCCGGCGGCGCCCGTCTCAGCGATCGCGTCCGCGATCGCCTTCTTCACGTCATCCTCCGACATCTGCTTCGGCAGGTAGGCCGAGATCACCGCGATCTCCTCGCGCTCCTGCGCGGCAAGCTCGGCGCGGCCACCCTTGTCGTAGAGCTCGACCGCCTCCTGGCGCTGCTTGATCATCTTCTGAAGCACCGCGAGGATGTCGGCGTCCGACAGCGGCGGCTTGCCGTTGCCGCGGGCATCGATGTCGGCATTCTTGATGGTCGAGTTGACCATGCGCAGCGTGGACAGCTTGCGCTCGTCCTTGGCCTTCATGGCCTCCTTGACCGCATTGTTGATGTCGTCGCGCAGCATGATCGTGATCCCTTCGAATATCCGACGCCTGATCTAGGCCGTTCGTGGCCTTCAGACAACCTCGGTTCCGAGCCATTCGGTAAGAGCCCGCACTGTCGCTTCCGGCTGTTCGGCTTGCGGCAGGTGCCCGCAGCGATCGAGGATCACGAGCCTGGCGCCGGCAATGCCCTCGGCCATCTCCTTGGAGAAAGCGTTCGGGATGGTGTTGTCGGTATCGCCCGTCAGCACCAGAGTCGGACACTTGATGGCTGAAAGCGTCGGGCGCGAATCCACCCGTGCGATGATCGCGGTCTGCTGCCGCAGATAGCCTTCGACGCCGACGTCCTCGTCCTGCGCATGCACGAGCGCGAGAATATCGGCATCATCGCGCCGCGACGGATGCACGAGCTCCGGAAAACTCTCCTGGCGGACGGCGCGAAGCTCGCCGCGCCTGGCGCGCTCCATCTGGGCGTGCCGGCGCGCGGTTGCGTCCGGCGTGTCGGGCCGCGCCTGCGTGTTGATCAGCGCGAGCCTGGCCACGCGCTCGCCCGCCTGGCGCATGATCTCGAAGGCGATGTAGCCGCCCATGGAATGGCCGGCGAGGGCGAAGCGCGGCGGCGCCTCGGCGAGGATGCGACGGGCGATCGCCGCGATGCTGTCGTCGCGGATGTGGTTGGCAATCATCACGGGGCCAAACCGCCATAGCGGCGGGATCACCGGGGCGTAGATCCGGGCCGAGGAGGCCAGCCCCGGAACCAGCAGAATCGGGGTGGTCTGGTCCATTATTGCCTCGCAAGCCCAGGAAATTGCCGGAAATTGTGCGGCCGAGCTTAAGTGTCCGAGACGGGCTGTCAAATATGCAAAAACGCATGTGAATCGGCGCTTCTCCGCTTTGACGGCGGCGCCTGCGGGGACTATGAAGCGGGCTCATGACACAACATGACAACGATACCGCTTGGCCGGACCACAAACCGACCGCGCTCCTCGTGCTTGCCGACGGCACGGTGCTCGAGGGCTTCGGTCTCGGCGCCGAAGGCCACGCCGTCGGTGAAGTCTGCTTCAACACCGCGATGACCGGCTATGAAGAGATCCTCACCGATCCTTCCTATGCCGGACAGCTCATCACCTTCACCTTCCCGCATATCGGCAATGTCGGCACCAATGAGGACGACATCGAGACGGTGAACATGGCGGCGACGCCGGGCGCGCGCGGCGTGATCCTGCGCACCGCGATCACCGATCCTTCGAACTACCGCGCCACCAAGCATCTCGACGGCTGGCTGAAGGCGCGCGGCATCATCGGTCTCTCCGGCATCGACACCCGCGCGCTGACCGCCTTGATCCGCTCCAAGGGCATGCCCAACGCCGTGATCGCGCATTCCAGGACCGGCGAGTTCGATCTGCATGGCCTGAAGGAGGAAGCGCGCGAGTGGCCGGGCCTTGAGGGCATGGATCTCGTGCCGCTGGTCACCTCCGGCCAGCGCTTCAGCTGGGACGAGACGCCCTGGCTGTGGGACAAGGGTTTTGGTCGGCAGGAGAAGCCGGAATTCAACGTCGTCGCGATCGACTACGGCATCAAGCGCAACATCCTGCGCCTGCTCGCCGGGGTCGGCTGCAAGGTGACGGTGGTGCCGGCAACGACCTCCGCCGAGGACATTCTGGCGATGAAGCCGGACGGCGTATTCCTGTCCAACGGTCCGGGCGATCCGGCCGCGACCGGCAAATATGCCGTGCCTGTGATCCGGGACGTGATCAAGTCGGGCACGCCGACCTTCGGGATCTGCCTCGGCCACCAGATGCTGGGCCTCGCCGTCGGCGCGAAGACGAAGAAGATGCACCAGGGCCATCATGGCGCCAACCATCCGGTGAAGGACGAGACCACCGGCAAGGTCGAGATCACCTCGATGAACCACGGCTTTGCCGTGGACGAGACGACCCTGCCGAAGGGCGCGACGCAGACCCACATTTCCTTGTTTGATGGGTCCAATTGCGGCATCCAGCTCGACGGCAAGCCGGTGTTCTCGGTGCAGTACCACCCGGAGGCCTCACCGGGCCCGCGCGACTCGCACTATCTTTTCAAGCGCTTCGCCGACCTGATGCGGCAAAGAAAGAGCGCGTAAGGCCACAAGATCGCCCGGCGGATGAGTCCGCCGGGGTGGGGCGTCGTCACGGACGCATGAACATGAAGTCCGTGTCGGGATCGCAGTTCTCGGCGATGAAGCGCAGCTCCGCCTGGATGTCGGCGACCGACCTCGTCTCCAGATATTTCGAAATCACCAAACCGAGCAACGCCCGGCAGACGGCTTCGTGCCCGAGGCCAGCCGTCTCCGCCTCGTCGACGGCCGCCGAAAAATGACGCTGCGCAACGTCGGATGCGTACATGGCGTTCCCCCTCCTTCGCTTCGATCTGCGTGCCCGCCATTGGCCGCCTGCGCCTTGATCTCGGTCAAGCCGGCGTATGGAGTCTCACAAGGAACAAGAGGGCCCGCGCTCTCTTGATTCCAGGTCTGTTGCCAGTGGGAGCTCCCATGTCCGTCGTCCGCGACAATGCCGAGCCGCTCGCCATCGTGTTCGAAGATGATGGCCTCGCGCCGAACAACATCCTTCCGTTCCTGGTCTATCAGGGCGCGGTGAAGCTTGATCCGAAGCATCCGGAAGAGACCATCGAAGACCTGTTCGAGCGCAATGGCTGGGGCGGGACGTGGCGGAACGGCGTCTACGACTATCTGCATTATCACGCGACGGTGCACGAAGTGCTCGGCGTCGCACGCGGCAGTGCAAGCGTCCGCTTCGGCGGCGACCATGGCCGGGAGCTTCAGATCAAGGCCGGCGACGTCGCGATCCTGCCGGCCGGAACCGGGCATCAGTGCATCGAGGCGAGCGATGATTTTTGCGTGATCGGCGCCTATCCGCCGGGATCGAAGATGGAGATCACGCGGGCGACGCCCGAGAACCACGCGAAGGCGCTGAAGACGATTCCGCAAGTGGCGCTGCCGCCCGCTGATCCCGTGACGGGGAAGGACGGCGCGCTGATGCGGTTGTGGCGGTAGCCAGCAAGCGGGTGGGCAAAGGCGCGCCCTTGCGCGCCGTGCCCACCACTCCATCCGGACAGTCCAGTTGGTGGGCACGCTTCGCTTTGCCCGCCCTACAAAAACTACGAAAGCTACGAAGCTCGGCCTACGCCGCGTTGCTGCCTTCCTGCCGGGTCGCCTCGAACAGGAACCAGGTGCGGCGCTCGGTCTCGTCGATGAAGTTTTCGAGGATGCTGGCGCTGGCGACGTCACCGGCCTCGTCGCAGACCTCGTGCGCCTTGCGCATCGCGGCGGCGACGTGCTTGTTGTCCTGCATCAGCTCGCGCAGCATCTCGCGCGGCGGGACGTAGTCCTCGTTGTTGTCCTTGATTGTCTGCAGCTTTGCGACCTGGCCGATCGACTTCAGCGTGGTGCCGCCGATCTTGCGGACGCGCTCGGCAAGCTGGTCGGTGGTGGCGAAGATCTGGTCGGACTGCTCGTCGAGCAGCAGGTGGTAATCGCGGAAATGCCGGCCGCTGATGTGCCAGTGGAAATTCTTGGTCTTGAGGTAAAGCGCGAACGCGTCGGCCAGAAGCACGTTGAGCGCCTCCGAGACCTTCTTGACCCCATCGGACGACAGATCAGTGGGGGTATCGAGATCGGGCGAGACCTTGCTGGTTTTGCTCACGGGAGACCTTCCTGTTAGGACGCGGACATTGACGGCGCGCCGTCGCACCCCTAACGCAAGGCGGGCAGCGCCGGTTCCTAGATAGGAACCGCTGAGCGGGATACCATGGACGATTGGATCGATTATTACGACTCCACGCATACGATCTATGTCAGCAAGCTGCATCGCGACTTGCACTTCCAGATCATCGCGCGGGACATCATCGGCTATATCCCCTCGCCCGAGGCGGTCGTGCTGGACTATGCCTGCGGGGAAGCGTTGTCGGCGAGCCAGGTGGCGGCCGCCTGCGGCCAGTTGATCCTGGCCGAGCCCGCCCCCGGCGTGCGTGGCCGGCTGATCGCGCGATTTGCCCCGAACACCAAGATCCGCGTCCGCTCGCTCGACGACATCCGCAAGATGCAGGACCAGTCGATCGACCTCGTGGTGATGAACTCGGTCGCGCAATACATGACGCCGGAGGAGCTCGATGCCGCCCTCCTCAACATCCGCCGTATCCTGAAGCCCTCCGGGAAGCTGGTGCTCGGCGACATTCTCCAGCCCAATGTCGGCATGGGCAGGGACGTCATGGCCCTGCTCGGCTTCGGCCTGCGCCACGGCTTCCTGAAGGACGCGCTGATCGGGCTGATCAGCACCGCGCTGTCGGATTACCGGCAGTTGCGTTCGAAAATCGGGCTGCAGCGCTACAGCGAGGACGAGATCACCGCCAAACTGAAGGCGGCCGGATTCTCGGTCCAGCGCGCCCAAGGCAATATCGGCCACAATCGCTGGCGCATGACCTTCATCGCCCGGCCACCTCTGGTTCGTTAAGCATAACAATTAGCCGTTGTAGCTTGTCGCACTGCAATCGGACATGATCGCCGCGGCCCGGTGGCGGAAGTGTCTACGCGGGGGCGGTGCATCGCTCTTCATCCTGGTTCAAATCCAGGCCGGGTCTCCACGCTTCGCCCCTGCGGGGCTACGCGTGGCGCAGCCGCGCAAGACCCGCAGGGGCGAAGCGTGTCCGGCGTAGCTGGAGCGAAGCGGAAGCGTAGACGGACTGCCGGCTCCAACGATCCCGGCAGCCGCAGCCAGCAACCCCTGAAAATTGCCGGTTGATGGGCATTTTTCGGGGTTTCGCCGCCTCTAAAACTGGTCTAAGACCCACCCGCGCGCGAGGGAGACCCCGCGCTCTCGCCAAATGGGGACGCGCGGCAAGCGCGCCCTTTTTTTGTGCCCAGATTCCAGCCCGTGAGCGGTGATGCCCAAACGAACCGACATCTCGACCATCCTGATCATCGGCGCCGGTCCCATCGTGATCGGCCAGGCCTGCGAGTTCGACTATTCGGGCACGCAGGCGGTTAAGACGCTGAAGGAAGAGGGCTATCGCATCGTCCTCGTCAATTCCAACCCGGCCACGATCATGACCGACCCGGAATTGGCCGACGCGACCTATATCGAGCCGATCACGCCGGAGATCGTCGCCAAGATCATCGAGAAGGAACGTCACGTCATTCCCGGCGGTTTCGCGCTGCTGCCGACCATGGGCGGACAGACCGCGCTGAACTGCGCGCTGTCGCTGCGCCGCCAGGGCACATTGGAGAAGTTCGATGTCGAGATGATCGGCGCCACCGCCGACGCGATCGACAAGGCCGAAGACCGCCAGCTGTTCCGCAATGCCATGGAGAAGATCGGGCTGCAGACGCCGAAGTCGCGGCTCGCCAACGCGTCCGAGCTGAAGAAGTCGTTCCGCGACAAATACCAGGCCGAACGCGAGAAGCTGTCGGGCGCGGCGCTCGAAGAGCTCGACCGGCAATGGACACTTGGCGAAGGCGACCGGCGCAAGCGTTATCAGGAATATGCGCTCGGACAGGCAATGATGGCACTGTCCGAGATCGGCCTGCCCGCGATCATCCGCCCCTCCTTCACCATGGGCGGCACCGGCGGCGGCATCGCCTACAACAAGGAAGAGTTCCTCGACATCATCGAACGCGGCCTCGATGCGTCTCCCACCAACGAAGTGCTGATCGAAGAATCCGTGCTCGGCTGGAAAGAGTACGAGATGGAAGTAGTGCGCGACAAGAACGACAATTGCATCATCGTCTGCTCGATCGAGAACCTCGATCCGATGGGCGTGCACACCGGCGATTCCATCACGGTGGCGCCGGCGCTGACGCTGACTGACAAGGAATACCAGATCATGCGCGACGCCTCGCTGGCGGTGCTGCGCGAGATCGGCGTCGAGACCGGCGGCTCCAACGTGCAGTTCGGCGTCAATCCCGAAGACGGCCGCATGGTCGTCATCGAGATGAATCCGCGCGTGTCGCGCTCCTCCGCGCTGGCCTCGAAGGCCACCGGTTTTCCGATCGCCAAGGTCGCCGCCAAGCTCGCCGTCGGCTACACCCTGGACGAGATCGCCAACGACATCACCGGCGGCGCCACGCCGGCCTCGTTCGAGCCGACCATCGACTACGTCGTCACCAAGGTGCCGCGCTTCGCCTTCGAGAAATTCCCGGGCGCCTCGACCACGCTGACCACCTCGATGAAGTCGGTCGGCGAAGTCATGGCGATCGGGCGCACCTTCCAGGAAAGCCTGCAAAAGGCGCTGCGCGGGCTCGAGACCGGGTTGACCGGCCTCGACGAGATCGAGATCGAGGGCCTCGGCCGCGACGACGACAAGAACGCGATCCGCGCCGCGCTCGGCACGCCGACGCCGAACCGTCTGCTCCAGGTCGCCCAGGCCATGCGGCTCGGCTGGTCGAACGAGGACATCTTCAAGTCCTGCAAGATCGATCCCTGGTTCCTCGGCGAGATGCGCGGCATCGTCGACATGGAGGAGAAGGTCAGGAAGAACGGCCTGCCGGGCAACGCCTTCGGCATGCGCACGCTCAAGGCCATGGGCTTCTCCGATGCACGCCTCGCCGTGCTCGCCGAGACGACGGAAGCGGAGGTGACGGCGAAGCGCCACGCGCTCGGCGTTCGCCCCGTCTACAAGCGCATCGACACCTGCGCGGCCGAGTTCGCCTCCCCCACCGCCTACATGTATTCGACCTATGAGGCGCCGTTTGCGGGCGCGCCGGCCGACGAGAGCACGCCGTCCGACAAGAAGAAGGTGATCATTCTCGGCGGCGGTCCCAACCGCATCGGCCAGGGCATCGAGTTCGACTATTGCTGCTGTCACGCCTGCTTCGCGCTGCATGACGCCGGCTACGAATCCATCATGGTCAACTGCAATCCGGAGACGGTGTCGACCGACTACGACACCGCCGACCGGCTCTATTTCGAGCCGCTCACCGCCGAGGACGTGCTGGAGATCATCGCGAAGGAGCGCAGCAAGGGCACGCTGCACGGCGTGATCGTGCAGTTCGGCGGCCAGACGCCGCTGAAGCTGGCGCGCGCGCTGGAGGCCGCCGAAGTGCCGATCCTCGGCACCTCGCCGGACGCCATCGACCTCGCGGAGGACCGCGACCGCTTCAAACGCGTGCTCGACAAGCTTCGTCTCAAGCAGCCGAAGAACGGCATCGCCTATTCGGTCGAACAGGCGCGTCTTGTCTCCGCCGACCTCGGCCTGCCGCTGGTGGTCCGCCCGTCCTACGTGCTCGGCGGCCGCGCCATGCAGATCATCCGCGAGGAGAACCAGCTCAACGACTATCTGCTCGGCACGCTGCCGGAGCTGGTGCCAGCCGACGTCAAGGCGCGCTATCCGAACGACAAGACCGGGCAGATCAACACGGTGCTCGGCAAGAACCCGCTGCTGTTCGACCGCTATCTGTCGGACGCGACCGAGATCGATGTCGACTGCCTCTCCGACGGCAAGGACACGTTCATCGTCGGTATCATGGAGCACATCGAGGAAGCCGGCATCCATTCCGGCGACAGCGCCTGCTCGCTGCCGCCGCACTCGCTCGAGCCTGAGATGATCGAGGAGCTGGAGCGCCAGACCCGCGAGCTCGCGCTCGGCCTCGACGTCATCGGCCTGATGAACGTGCAATATGCCATCAAGGACGGCGAGATCTACGTGCTCGAGGTCAATCCGCGCGCTTCGCGCACGGTGCCGTTCGTCGCCAAGGTGGTCGGCACGCCGGTCGCCAAGATCGCCGCGCGCGTCATGGCGGGCGAGAAGCTCGCCGATTTCAAGCTGAAGAAGGCCAGGCTCAAGCACGTCGGCGTCAAGGAATCGGTCTTCCCGTTCGCGCGCTTCCCCGGCGTCGACACGGTGCTCGGCCCCGAGATGCGCTCGACCGGCGAGGTCATGGGCATCGACCGTTCGTTTGCGGTGGCCTTCGCCAAGAGCCAGCTCGGCGGCGGCACGCGGGTGCCGCGCAAGGGCACGGTGTTCGTGTCGGTGCGCGAAAGCGACAAGACGCGCATCGCCGAGGCCGTTCGCGAATTGCACTCGCTCGGCTTCAAGGTGCTGGCGACCTCGGGCACCCAGCGCTTCCTGACCGACCAGGGCATCCCGACCGAAAAGGTGAACAAGGTGCTGGAGGGGCGGCCGCACATCGTCGACGCCATCACCAACGGGGACGTCCAGCTCGTCTTCAACACCACCGAAGGCCCGCAGGCGCTGGCCGACAGCCGCTCGCTGCGGCGCGCGGCCCTCTTGCATAAAGTGCCGTATTACACCACTCTTTCCGGGGCCGTGGCGGCCGCGCAGGGCATCCGCGCCTATTTGGGCGGGGACCTTGAGGTTCGTACCCTGCAGAGCTACTTTTCGGAAACCTGATCGCTAGCTCCGGCGAAGCCGCTGCTAAGTGATTGGCGATGAAGCCACAATGGCCGGAGGAACTGTCCGGCCAGGTGGTGGTTCTGTTCCGGCGCTAAAAGCCCATATCTGTCAACGTCCGGCAGTCCCTGCGTTGGGCTCCGGAAACACTGACGAATCAAGGTTGCGGCGTCCATCCGCGTTTGGGGCGCACGATCGAAGGACGAGAGAGACGATGGAAAAGGTTCCGATGACCCAGGCCGGCTTTGTCGCGCTCGGGGAAGAATTGAAGCAGCGCCAGTCCGTGGATCGTCCGCGGATCATCGAGCATATCGCGGAGGCGCGCTCGCACGGAGACCTGTCGGAAAACGCGGAATATCATGCCGCGAAGGAAGAGCAGTCCCACAATGAAGGCCGCATCGCCGAGCTCGAGGACAAGCTCGCGCGCGCCGACATCATCGACATTTCCAAGCTCTCCGGCGACACCATCAAGTTCGGCGCCACCGTGACGCTGGTCGACGAGGACACCGAGAAGAAGACGGTGTGGCAGATCGTCGGCGAGGTCGAGGCCGACGCCAAGAAGGGCCGCATCTCCATCACCTCGCCGCTCGCGCGCGCGTTGATCGGCAAGAAGAAAGGCGCCTCGGTCGAGGTCAACACGCCCGGCGGCGCCAAGGCCTATGAGATCACCAAGGTGGAGTGGCGGTAAGGATTTGCCGCCTGCGCCGAGATGATACTTTCGAAAAGGCCGCGCAGTGCGCGGCCTTTTTGTTTCTGCGTCTCGTGTCCCGGAGGCACTGCAACGCCCTTAGCGTTGCTGCGCTGCGTCCGGGGCACGAGTTCGCGCGGCCTACCTTCTCCCCTTCACCTCCAGCGGCACGGCCGCCTCGTACTTCGAATTGTGCAGCACCAGCGAGGTCCGCACGTTGCGGACATGTGGCGCGGCAGTCAGGTGCGTGACGAAATCCTGGAAAGTCGCCATGTCAGGGGCGACGCATTTGAGGATGAAATCGACCTCGCCCGACAGCATCCAGCATTCCCGCACCAGGGGCTCGGCGCGGACGAAATCCTCGAAAGCGCGCAAATCCGCCTCGGCCTGGCTGGACAGGTGCACGGCCGCGAACACGGTGACATCGAAACCGAGTTTGCGGGCGTCGAGCAGGCCCCGATAGCCGTGGATGTAGCCCTCTTCCTCAAGCGCCCGGACACGGCGCAGGCAGGGGGGCGGCGAGATTCCGACGCGCTTGGCCAGCTCGACATTCGTGATTCGACCGTCGGCCTGAATCTCGGTGAGAATCTTCAGGTCGATCTCGTCTAGGTTCCGCGACACGTGATTGGAACTCCTGCCCTTTGCAGCGGTATTGGATGGTTTGTCGAAATCCTCATAGCCCAGTCGGCACGGGCAGCGCAATTTTATTGCGCGTGCAACGCAATCGAGTTTTGTTCCCTGTTGGAAAAATCCGCTGAGAGGGAATGCAATTCTTGCATAGCTCACCAGAAGGCTTAGATTAGCTCTGATATTTCAGCGCCTCCGCGAGGCCTCCCGGCACCTTCCGCGCCCGCGCTGCAAATCCCCCGTGAAAGGCGTCCATCGAAATGTCCGCTCCTGTTCATGCAAAGGTCGTCATTATCGGCTCCGGCCCTGCTGGCTACACGGCGGCGATCTATGCCGCGCGGGCGATGCTCGAGCCGATCCTGATCCAGGGCATCCAGCCCGGCGGCCAGCTCACCATCACCACCGACGTCGAGAATTATCCGGGCTTCGCCGACGTGATCCAGGGCCCCTGGCTGATGGAGCAGATGGAGAAGCAGGCGGTCCATGTCGGCACCCGGATCGTCACCGATCTGGTCACCAGGCTGGAGACGGCGCAGCGGCCGTTCCGCCTCACCTGCGACAGCGGCGACGTCTATCTCGCCGACACCGTGATCCTCGCCACAGGCGCGCAAGCGCGCTGGCTCGGGCTGCCGTCCGAAGCCAAGTTCCAGGGCGGCGGCGTGTCGGCCTGCGCCACCTGCGACGGCTTCTTCTACCGGGGCAAGGACGTGATCGTGGTCGGCGGCGGCAACACCGCGGTCGAGGAGGCCCTGTACCTCACCAACCACGCCTCGCAGGTCACCATCGTGCATCGTCGCGATCACTTCCGCGCCGAGCGCATCCTGCAGGAACGCCTGTTCAACCACCCGAAGATCAAGGTGATCTGGGACTCGGCCGTCGACGAGATCTGTGGCACCGAGAACCCGAACAAGGTCACCCATGTCCGGCTCAAGAACGTCAAGACCGGCGCGCTCACGGACGTGAAGGCGGACGGCGTCTTCATCGCCATCGGCCACGCGCCCGCGACCGAACTCGTCAAGGACCAGGTCAAGCTGAAACCGTCGGGCTATGTCGAGGTCGCCCCGAACTCGACCGCCACCTCGGTGCCCGGCCTGTTCGCCGCCGGCGACGTCGCCGACGAGACCTTTCGCCAGGCCGTGACGGCCGCAGGCCTCGGCTGCATGGCCGCACTCGAAGCCGAACGTTTCTTGGCCCTTCGCGCCAGCGAGCGCGCGGCAGCGGAATAACATCATGCCTCGAACACGCGACGGATTTACGGATATGGATTGGGACAAGCTGAAGGTGTTTCACGCGGCGGCGGAAGCGGGCAGCTTCACGCATGCGGGCGAGCAGCTCGGCCTGTCGCAATCGGCGGTCTCGCGCCAGGTCTCGGCGCTGGAGCAGGAGCTCTCGGTCTCGCTGTTCCACCGCCACGCCCGCGGCCTGATCCTCACCGAGCAGGGCGACCTGCTCTTCCGCACCGCGCATGACGTGTTCATGCAGCTGCAGGCGGCGCGCGCCAAGCTGACCGACAGCCGCGAGCGCCCGAGCGGCGACCTCAAGATCACCACCACGCCCGGCGTCGGCATCAACTGGCTGATCCCGCGGCTCGGCGAGTTCACCGCGCTCTATCCGGAGATCCGCATCTCGCTGATCGTCACCGACGAGGAGCTCGATCTGTCGATGCGCGAGGCCGACGTCGCGATCCGGACCCGCAAGCCGACGCAGCCGGACCTGATCCAGCGCAAGCTGTTCGCGATGGGCTTCCACGCCTATTGCTCTCCGGAATACATCAAGCGCTTCGGCACGCCGCGCACGCTGGAGGAGCTCGACTCCCACCGCATCATCACGCTCAGCGACGGCAGCTTCGCGCCGCATCTTCAGAATCGCAATTGGCTGATCGAAGCCGGGCGCAACGGCTCCGGTCCGCGCGAAGCCTATTTCAAGGTGAACAACATCCTCGGTCTCGTGCGCGCCTGTCAGCAGGGCCTCGGCATCGCCGCGCTGCCGGACTATCTCGTCGAGGAACAGAACAAACTCGTGCAGCTGTTCGGCGAGTCGGATTCGATCCAGCTCGACACCTACTTCGTCTATCCCGAGGAATTGAAGACGGTCGCGCGCGTGCAGGTGTTCCGCGACTTCGTGGTGAGCAAGGCGCAGCGCTGGCCGTCCTGATTTCCGCATGACTGACATGCGGCCTCGGCTGTTGCTGCATGACGCTGGCCAAGCCCATAATGTTTGCACGCTGAGCCTTCGCGTTGCGCATTTGTCCCCCTCCTCCAGTGGCGCGGGAGTTCAGTAATCCCTCTTGGAAGGTGATTGTGTCGGCCTCACGTGGCCAATACCTAAGCCGGGCCTTCGGGTCCGGCTTTTTTTCGTCCGCATGGGCTTTCGCCCTCCGCGTGTATTGACAGTTCCAGACACACCCCGCATCATTTGCAGATGATCACGAAGTCGTGCGCAGCCAATTCGAAAAAAGGCCCCCATCCGGGGACCTCGGATTTTTGCGCGCACTAGCTGACTTCGTCATCGCTGCAAATCCCGAAGACCCCGCCGCCTGGACGGGGTTTTTTCATGTGCCCTCCGTCTCAGGCTTTTCCCTGGAAGGAGATGGACCATGACCGGACTTGAAGATCACTTGCACGGGCTGTGGCTGCCGCTGGTGACGCCGTTTCACGGCGGCGCGCTCGACGAGAGATCGCTGCGGCGGCTGACGCGGCACTACGGCGCTGGAGCCGTCGACGGCTTCATCCTGGGGGCGACCTCCGGTGAAGGCATGACGCTGCGCGAGGCCGAGCTCGAACGTCTCGTCGCCGTGGTGCGCGACGAGATGGCGGCCAGCGGCCGCACCATGCCGATCTGCCTCGGGCTCTCGGGCGCGGACACCTCGCGGCTGAAGGAGCGCCTCGACGAGACCGCGGACTGGCCGATCGACGGCTACCTGATCGCGAGCCCCTATTACGTGCGACCGTCGCAGCGTGGCTTGCTGGCGCATTTCCAAGCGCTCGCCGATCACGCGGCATGGCCGCTCGCGCTCTACAACATCCCGTATCGCACCGCCGTCAACATCACCAACCAGACGCTGCTGCGGCTCGCCGAGCACAGGAACATCGTCGGGCTGAAGGATTGCGGCGCGAGCCGCGAGCAGTCGATCGCGCTGCTGCGCGACCGGCCGAAGGCATTCCGCGTGCTCACCGGCGAGGATGCCAACTATTTCGAGGCGCTCAGCGACGGCGCCGACGGCGGCATCGTGCTGTCGGCTCATGTCGAGACCGCGACGTTCGCAGCCGTCCATGCCGAGCTGAAGCGCGGCAATCATGATGCTGCGCTGGCGCGCTGGAACGAGGTCGCCGAGCTGACGCGGCTCTTGTTCGCCGAGCCGAGCCCCGCGCCGGCGAAGTACTGGCTGTGGCGCAGCGGCCTGATCGACAGTCCTGAAGTGCGCCTGCCGATGGTTGAAGTGAGCAGCGAGCTCGCAGCGGCAATCGATCGCGAGATCGAGCGACGGACAAAGGTCGCGGCGTAGCGGCCTCGCTTACCCTCCCCTGGAGGGGGAGGGTCGCTTCACATGTCGCGAAGCGATATGTGGAGCGGGGTGGGGTGACGGTCTCTCCGCGGCGAACACTGCCCGAGTGGAGAGATCACCCCACCCCGCTCGCGCTTCGCGCGATCGACCCTCCCCCTCCAGGGGAGGGTAAGAGCACCGCCCCGTGGTTAACCGCGCCTCAATCGCCTTCGCTGTTGCGGCATGGCGCATCCACGGCTCGTTTACACAATCGCGCCTACCCTCCGGGACCTACAGAGGGGGAATGACCATGGGACAGCGCATCCGGCCGACGGCCGCGCGGCAATTCGCGCCGGCCGATCTCCTGCAGGGAATTCTGGTGGTGTCGTCGTTCGGGTTCTGGGCGGTGATGCTCGGCCTGATGCCGGTGCTGCTGTTTCGGCTCTGGCTGCTCGGCTGACGGACGCGCGCGGGATGGTTAATCCGCGGTAGCACCTGCGTTCAAAATGCCGGGGCAGCTGCGATCCGGATCTTAAAACATCCCCGCTAACACTGACGCCCATAAGCGAAGAAATCGCGGAGGCGTTTGTGAATAGTCAGAATGAAATGGCGTCGCATTACGACGCCGGACAGCAGGGCTTTACCACCGAGGACATTCTCTGGGCCGCCGGCATCTGGTCGGTGATCCTGACCCTGTCGCCGGTCATCGTGTTCTACATGCTGATGGTGGCGTAGCTCGTCTTCACCGGTGCAGAAACGCAAAACGCGCGGCTTGTCCGCGCGTTTGTCGTCCGGGGAATGAACAATGAAAATTAAGCTGCCTGCTTGTGCATTGCGCCGGAAGCCGACGCCGTGCCGCGAATAGCCTTGACCGAACGCTCGATCGCCGCCCACAGCCTCGCAATCTCCTGGGCTGCACGGCTCTCGGCCTGATACTCGCGCGCACCCTCGCCGTGGCTCAGCGCCATCAGCAGGTCCGAACGATTGGTGATCTGGCCGCCCCACACCGGAGCACGGAATTTGGCCAGCGCTTCGCGGGCGATGGTGACGATCGGGCTTTCGGATTCGTCGCGCTTGGCCGGCGCACCGTTGAGCACGACCGCATAGGGCTTGCGCGCGGCGCGGCACATCTGGATGGTCTCCTGCACCGCGTTGACGTCGAACACGCCGGGACGGGCGGGGATCACCACCATGGTGGCGTTCTTGATCGCGTCGTCGACGACGGCCGACAGGTTCGGCGGCGTGTCGATCAACACCCATTCATAGCCGTCGCGCTTGGCGGCGGAGACGATGCCGCTGACGGAGTTCACGGCAGCCTTGATCGGCGGCTCGTTGGTGCCACGCAGCTTGTGCCACAGCGTGAGCGAGCCCTGCGGATCCGCATCCACGAGCATGACCTGCTTGCTCGCCTTGATCTGCGCGGCGAGATGTGCAGCCAGGGTACTCTTGCCCGAGCCGCCCTTACGCGATGCAAAAACAATAACGTTCATACCTTCGGCCTCCAGATTGACCCCAGGCCGCGAAAATGAATCAGCGCGCTGATTCGGGAAAGAAAAATTTATCAGGGGTTGCGTTACGGCCACGAAATAACAAGGCGTGTTGGCTTTTGAGTCACACTGCATCGCAGGACGGAGACGCGGACCCAGCCGAAATACCGCTCGCGCGGGCATTTGTGCGTTTTTTGAGCAACAAGCGGGGCAACGCAACCTTGCCGCGCAAACCTGCGGGCGATTCTTTTCCGTCGCCCGGGACTGTCGTGGCCGCACGCCTCGCGCGGCCTCGTGTGAACAAAAGGAGTCCAGTGGCTGTCGCGAAGCCGGCGTCCGCGCTCAGCCTTCGCTGGATTTCTTTCTGGCCACCTTCGGCGCCGGCTTCTTCGCAGCCTTGGGCGCGATGTTGGTCGGCCTGCCGGCGCGGGCCTCGCCCGGCTCGGGACCGGAGCGGAAGAACACCCGGCATTGCGGCGAGAGCTGCGACTTCTTCTTGATCATGCAGGCCGTGATGGCATCGACGTTCGGAACGAACTCGCTGCACAGCCGCATCGCATCCGGCGAGCAGGCCTGCTGCTCCTCCTGGGTGTAGGCGAAGCCGGCGCGCGGCAGGGCCAGGACGGCCAGGGCAAGCGAGAGGCTTGCAGCGGCCAATGACGTGTTGAAGCGAAATGCCGGCATCGATGTCCCCACGTGATGAGTCCTTGGGAATAGTGGGTGAACGGCGGTGCGTTGGCAACGAGGGCAGATGCGAAAGCCGCGACGTGTGCGGTCTCGGCAACAGGGGCGACGAATGAGGTAAAACGTTGGCGGCGTCCCTCGCCCAACCTCTCCCGCTTGGCGGGGCCTGAGCGCGCGCCTCGTCCTTCGAGACGACCGCTTCGCGGTCTCCTCAGGATGAGGCTAAGTGGGATCGGTGCCCGCTGAAACTGCTGCCGCACACCCCGTCTTCATCCTGAGGGCCCGCCAAAGGCGGGCGTCTCGAAGGATGGCCGCAGAGAAAGGCTGTCAAACGCGATAGCCCTGCTCGCGAGCGAGGGATCGCACCAGTTCCCGTGGCAGTGACAAACTCCACAAAACTGCGAAAACAACCCCATGCACAGTAGCCAAGGGACGGCAATCCCTCGGCATTTCCGTTTTTAGGATTTCACGAAGTCGAATTTGACTTGTCGGGCAAAACAGGGGCATGATGGCATCATCAAAAAAGGATGCGCGTGGGGTGGTCGGCCTGTCTCCTGCGCCGGTCAAAAGCGTTGGCGGGAGTGGAGGCGATCGCATGGATGGGAATGAGGCGGAACTGCCGCTCGCGGGGGTTACGGTTGTCTCAATCGAGCAGGCCATCGCCGCGCCGCTGGCCAGCCGGCACCTGGCGGATTGGGGCGCGCGTGTCATCAAGATCGAGCGGCCCGGAAGCGGCGATTTCTGCCGGGACTACGATCATGTCATGAACGGCATGTCGAGCCAGTTCGTCTGGACCAATCGCTCCAAGGAGAGCCTTGCCATCGACATCAAGAGCTCCGAGGGGCGCAAGGTGCTCGACGCCCTGCTGCCGCGCGCCGATGTGTTCATCCAGAACCTCGCGCCCGGCGCGGCGGAGCGGCTCGGCCTCGATGCCGCATCGCTCGTGCGAAAATTTCCGCGCCTCATCGCCTGCGACGTCTCGGGCTATGGCGGCGGCGGCCCCTACAGCGACAAGAAGGCCTATGATCTGCTGGTGCAGTGCGAGGCCGGCGTGCTCGCCATCAACGGCACCGAGGCGGAGCCCGCCAAGGTCGGGCTCTCGGTGGTCGACATCGCCACCGGCATGTACATCCTCAACGGCGTGCTGATGGCGCTGTACGCCCGCGAGCGGACCGGCAAGGGCACGGCCTTCCAGGCCTCGCTGTTCGATTCCATCACGGACTGGATGAGCTATCCTGCGTTCTACACCGAGAGCACGGGCCGTCCGCTGCCGCGCACCGGCGCGAAACATGCGACGATCGCGCCTTACGGACCGTTCCGCGTCGGCGACGGAACGACCGTCTTCTTCGGCATCCAGAACGACCGGGAATGGCGGTCGCTGTGCCGCACCGTTCTCGGCGATGCCGGCTTTGCCGACGACCTGCGCTTCCGCACCAATCCGCTGCGCATGCAGAACCGCGACGATCTGCAGGCGCATATCGAGCAGCGCTTTGCATCCATGACGAGCGAGGAGGTGCTGCGGCTGCTGGACGAAGCCGCGATCGCCAATGCGCATCTGAACTCGGTCGAGGCCTTCCTGAAGCACGAGCAGCTTCATGCACGCTCGCGGGTACAGAGCGTGAGATCGCCGAGCGGGCCGGTGATGAGCTTCCTGCCCGCGCTCACCATTCCCGGCGTGACGCCGCGGATGGATCCGGTGCCCGATGTCGGCGAGCACAACGAGGCCATCCTCGCTGAACTCGGCCTGGCCAGGGAGACATGACGATGGCCTCGCAGCGCCCGAGCCGGGCCTATCTGGCTGTTCCCGCGCATCGCGCCCGCCTCGTCGCCAAGGCGGCGGCGTCAAGCGCGGATGCCGTGTTCATGGATCTTGAGGACGCGGTGCCGCCCGCCGAGAAGGGCGTTGCGCTGGAGGAAGCTGTCCGCTCGCTGTCCTCCCTCGACTGGGGCAACAAGCGCGTTACGGTCAGGCTCAACGCCGTCGACAGCCCGTTCATTACAGAGGAGATCCGCACGCTGGCGGCGCTGCCGAGGCTGGATGCGGCGATCGTGCCGAAGGCGGAGCGCGCCAGTGACATCGCCGCCATCGCCGACCAGCTGCGCGCCGCCGCGCCGCAACGCGCCGCGCCTGTTACGCTCGAACTGCTGATCGAGACCGCGCTCGGCCTCGTCAATGTCGACACGCTCGCCGCCGCGCACGACAGCGTGGCCGCGCTGCATCTCGGAGTCGGCGATCTCGCGGCCTCGCTCGGCGCCCGCACCTCCGACATCGGCATTTCGCCGGACGGCTATCGCCACGTCGGCTCCGCGCAAAGCGGCTACGCCGCCGCGCCGCTCGACCTGTTCGCCTATCCCATGATGCGCCTTTTGGTCGCCGCGCGCGCCTTCGGCCTGCGCGCCATCGACGGCCCCTGCGGCGCCTTCCGCGATGCCAAGCTAACCGAGACCAGCGCGCAGAAGGCCGCCGCGATGGGCTTTGACGGCAAGCAGGTCATCCACCCCGACCAGATCGAGCCGACGTTGCGCGCCTTCACGCCGTCGGCCGAAGAGCTGGCCCAGGCGCGGCGGGTGGTCGAGGCCATGGAGACGGCTGAGGCGCAGGGACAGGGCGCGGTCACGCTCGACGGCAAGATGATTGATTATGCCAATGTGCGGATGGCGCGGAGGATTATTGGGCTGGGGTCGTAGGGATTCATTGATGTGGCGCCCCCTGCGGCGCATCCTTCGAGACGCCCGCTTCAAGCGGGCTCCTCAGGATGAGGACGGAGTGCGCAGCAGCAGTTTCGACGGGCACCAGTACCGCTTAGCCTCATCCTGAGGAGATCACCACCGGGTCCGCGCGAAGCGCGGCCCGATGACAGGCTCCGCGGTCGTCTCGAAGGACGAGGCGCTGGGCACGCCGCGCGCGGCGGTGACGCTGCCGGTGGTCGTGCTGATCGTCACGACGTAACGCGTCCAAGCCGCGCGGACGTTCAAGGCGCGCGGGCGATGCCGCGCGGCTTCGGATATCATTGCCTCGATCAGCGCAGACCCAGGAACGAGAGCACCGCACCAATCACGACGACCAGCCCGATGATATAGATAATACCGTTCATAGCTCAGCTCCTCAGCGTTATCCGTCCTGCCGCTGCTACAAACAGTCGGGGGCCTGAAAAGGTTCGCCGGTACATCTCGCCATTTTCTGTCAGAAGCGGGGAACGAAAACGCGCCATCCGCTCCGCCGCGCCGGGGCCCGTGCCACCTCCAGATGATTTTGCCTTTGCACGCAAAGGTCGCTAGTCTCTCCTGATACGTTCAGGGAGGGTAACATGGCACAACGCGAAGAGATGCTCGCAGTGGTCCGGCGCGCCTATGCCGCACGCGACAATGATGACGCCGAGAGTCTGGTAGCCGCTTTTCATCCCAAGGGTCTGTTCACCCTGATGGGCGACAAGAACGCACTCGAATTGACGGGAAGCGTGGAGGGACACCCAAGCCTGCGTGGGGCCTTCAGCAAATTGATCGAAGACTTCGGTTTCGAAGGCCGCGAGATCCTGGCTGAGCTGGTTGACGGAGATAGGGTCGCCATCCATTCCCGCGTCGACGTTCGATATCGTCCAACCGGAAAGGCGGTTAGCACCGAGATCCTGGACCTGTTCAGATTTCAGGACGGCAAGATTGTCGAGCTGATCGAGTTTGCGGATACGGCACAGGTCAAGATGATGATTTCGTGAGGACGACTTCTTAGAGTTTAGTGCACTGTCGCGGTAATCTCGCGCCGACAGAAACTCAGCTGCTGGGTTTACGGTGCTCGGCACGACCAATCGAAGGCGAGCATTTTGACTTTAGCCTAGGCAGCCCAGTCCATGATCGCGTCGATGAAGGTCTGAGCCTGGCGGATCGCATCGAGCCTCGTCGCGCAGACACCGACCGACACTGTTCGGCCCTTTCCGACAGTCCACTTCCAACCAGCCGGGTAGCTCATTTCAACGATTGAGAAGCTTACGCCGCGATGTTCCACGGAGAACCTCCGCTAACATGTTGCTGTGTCTGAAAAGGCTACTCCAAATGGCGAATTTGTCCAGTCGAACGCAGGCCCACAATTCGCTCGCGCGGCCTGGATATAAGCGTTCAGGAGACCTATTGCGGTGGTGGTGTTGATGGTGGCGGGAGGAAGTAGGGGCGGCTGACGATTGCCGACACCGCTATTCAACACGTTGGCCCGCGCGCCAGGCCATCTCCCAGAAGTCTGCCTCGAGGCGGGTGGCTTCCTTGAAGATCGCAATCAGCTCGGCCTCGCGGGCCGGCGTGGCGTAGAGATCGGCGAGATGCTCCATATGCGCTAGAGCCCTGGCAGCGACCTCCTGGTACGGCGCGCCAGCGTACTCGGCGATCCAGACGCGATAGGCGTTCCTCGCAGCATCCGCATCGGGGCGCGAAGCGAGCCGCGTTGCGATTTCCGCGTACCCGATCACGCAAGGCGCAAGCGCCACCTTGAGCGCCAGCAGATCGCCGCGCATTCCCGCATCCAGCACGTAGCGCGTATAGGCCAGCATCTCGGCCGCCGGAGGGGCTTGTTCAAGGTCGCTCGGGGACAGACCCCATTCGGCACAGAGCTTCACATGCAGATTCATCTCGACATCAAGGATAGCCGAAAGGCCGGCCGCGGCTTCACGCATGTCGGCAAGCCTGGGCGACTTGTAGACCGCGAGCGCGTAGGCGCGCGCAAACTCGATGAGGAACAAATAGTCCTGAACGAGGTAGTGACGAAACGCCGCTTCGGGGAGCGAGCCGTCTGCCAATCCGTTCGTGAAGGGATGCTCGGTATAAGCCCGCCACTCAACGGATGCTTCTGTCTTGAGACGCTCGAAGAAACTCACGATGTTTTTCGCCTAGCTTGCTTGTCCATGAACGTCCGTGGCTCGCTACCGATAGCGCATTGCGAACCGAGGAGCTACGGTGACCGCGCACAAAGCTAATTACGTTTGGCCCTGACCAGCGCTTCAGATGGCGCGCCGTGCAGATTAGTGCACTGTCACCGTAATGGGTAATTTTAGCGTCGGCTGTCGCAGTTCGCTGGCGATATCAACTGATCTCGCGGCGAAGCCGGTCGTGCACTTCCTGGAGGTGGGTATAGAACTGCGCTAAGTTTGCCTCGGTGTGGTTGATCGTCGGCGCGACCGAGCGCGGCAGCTTGTTTTCTAAAATCTTGTCCCACACATCGACAAACTCAACGAACTGGCCGAAGTAGTTGCGCGTCTCCGGCTCGGCGAGCCACATCTTGTCGCGAAAAATGTCGATCATGCTGCGGTAGCGCGGCATCAACACGTGGCGGAACGTTTGCTCCTCGTCCCGAATGTTGGTGAGGATCGTTGGCCCTTGGGTATCGGTTGCCGCGCTGATTCGATCATTCCGCCCCGCGCCACCGCCTGACGCTGCCGCCTCCAACATCGCTTCAATGTGCCGGCCGTCGAGCGCGTTCTGCAGCTTCACTCGCAGTTCGCTTCGCGCGCTGATCTCGTTGTGCGCGGCGAGTAGCGGACCGTAGAACTCCGCGAGTTGCTGCTTTTTGAAGGCTACACGTCGCGCGGCTTGCTCGCGCTGGCCGATCGCCCACTGAGTGCCGATCGTGCCGAGCAGTCCTCCAACGCCGAGACCGCCGATAATCCCCCACAAGTCCATACGAAACCCCCGCTCGCCAGAAGCCTCCGCTTCCGCTGGCATTGGCAGGATACATGCCGTCGCAGAAATTTCTTCCCTCAAGCGCTTTTGCTTCGACGAGCCAAAAAATTCGAGCGATCCGCTAAGTGCTTGATAACTGGTACAGTTGGGTGGGCTCGAACCACCGACCTCCTGTTCCACAGACAGGCGCTCTAACCAACTGAGCTACAACTGCATCCTGGCGAGCCGCGCCTTGGGACGCCCTCAAAAAAGGGCCGGTGCCGAGGGGGCTGGACGGGGCGGAAACTAGGTGCAACGGGGGTTTTTGGCAAGGCCGCAATGGGGTGGAAAACTTGCGGAATTCACCGTCAGTGCGATGAAATCGGGCTCGATGGGGATGATGAGGGTGTCTTCCCGGCTGCGAGCAGACCCCTTGGGGAGAAAGCCCTCACCTGGCAAGGCTCTTTGCGGCCATCCTTCGAGACGCCCGCTTTGCGCGGGCTCCTCAGGATGAGGGCGGAGTGCGAGGCGGCAATCTAAGCGGACACCGGTGCCTATTAGCCTCATCCTGAGGAGACCGCGGAGCGGTCGTCTCGAAGGACGAGGCGTGCGCTCCGGCGGTTGCCCTGCGCACGTGGGAGAGCCGAAGAAAAAACCCGGGCCTTTCGGCCCGGGTTTCGTTGGCTCAAACCGGCCTCTCCGCTCAGGCGGCGGACGGATAGTACTTCGAGGCGGAGGCCTTGATCGGCTCGGCGGTCTCGGCGGCGACGCGCTGGCTGAGCTCGACCAGCTCCTTGGCCTGCGACTGCAGGGTCTCGAACTGCTTGCGGGTGTGGCCGGTCCACAGCTCCAAGGCTTCGGCCGGCGACTTCAGGCCGAACAGCTGCTGGGCGAAGTCGAGCTGGGCGCTGGTGTTGGCCTTCATGAACTCGACCAGCTTGGCGGTGTATTCGCTCGCGCCCTTGGAGGCGCAAGTGAAGACGGCCTCGACGGTGCCGTTGTGGGTCTCGGCGGCGTCCTTGAACTTGGCGTAGTTCTCGCGGGCCTGCGCCGCGCCCTTTTCGGCGAACGCACGCATCTGCTCGGGAACCTCGAACGGGATGATCGAGGCAGAAAACGGATCAGTCGCACCTGTCATGGTTGTCCCTCACGCTAATGAAAAAATCGAGTGAGCCTTCTGGCGCGCCCGCCGGCCCCGATCGCGGGCCCTCGCATTCAGCGGGTACGAAAGACTGGAAACGCGAAACGAATGAGATGGCTCGCCCAGCGCCCAGCACTATAATTGCCTATCATGTCAACATTGTGCATCGCAACGCGGCAGGCGGGTGCGCTGCGAAATTTAATCTAGGTCAGGGTGAGGTTCCCGGGCGGGGGAACCGAGGGTTGAGGTAATTGGGTGCGCGGCGCCGCGGCGACTTTCTTACCCTCCCCTGGAGGGGGAGGGTCGATCGCGCGCAGCGCGAGCGGGGTGGGGTGATCTCTCCCCGCGGGCAGCGCGTCTACGGAAAGACTGTCACCCCACCTCGGTTCGCATTTCGCTTCGCTCGATGCGAACCGATCTACGGGCGAGCTACGCTCGTCCCGGACCCCTCCAGGGGAGGATGGCACCGTTTGTGCGGCACGGGCTTTGAACCGCTTCACCCCGCGAATCCCTTGGATGCAACGGCGCTGCGGCTTGCGGGGTTGGCACCATTAAGGTTATCGCCGCTTGGGGCGCCCTTCCGGGCTTGCGGCCGTGGACCTGCCCGCGCCTCTCGGGCGATAACTCTTTCTTAAGGCTGCCATTCCGGCAGCCGCCACCTGATGCGTGAGCGACAGCCGGCCTCATGAAGCGTTCGGATTTCCAGTTGCGAGGTGTGGGCGATCCGCGGCTGGCCGTGCATGCGACCTCGCCGCTGGCCACCTGGCTGTGGTCGGTCGACGGCTCGCGGGTGCTGTGGGCCAATCCGGTCGGCGCAAACCTGTTCGGCGCGGCGACCAGCGCCGGCCTCTCCGACAAGGTGTTCGGCCCGGCGGACAGCCATCGCCGCCAGGTCGCCCGGCTCGCGGGCCAATTGCCGGCGAACGGCACGGTGCGGCTCGAACGGCTGCGCGGTTTCGGCGCCCGACTCGGCACGCTGATGACCTGCGCCTGCGCGCGGCTCGACTTCGCCGATGGCGGCCATGCGGTGTTGGTCACCGCCATGGATCCCACCTCGCGCCCGATGCCGCTGGTCGAGCGGCTGTCTCGCCTGGTCGCGGGCGCCAAGGTGCCGATGGCCGCGTTCGCGCCGGACGGATTGTTCGTCGGCGCCAGCGAGGCCGCCCGCTCCCTGCTCGGCTTCCGCGATCTCTTCGAGGCCGGCCTCGACCGGGCACGCAGCGATGCGCTGGCGACCGGCCGCGCCGCGACGCCGATCGGCATCGGCCAGATGGTGCTGCAGCGGGTCGGCACGGGGGCCGATGTCGGCCTGGTCGCGCTGATCGAGCCTGCCGCCCGGACAGAGGCCGCGCCCGAGGCCGCGCCCGAGATGGCGCCCGATATCGCACGGAGCCAGCCCGCACCACCCGCGCCCGAAGTCCCCCCCGTCGAGCCTGCGGCCGCAGGGCCGGAGGACGCGCAGCCTGCGTCGTCGAACGCGGCGCCGTCCGCGTTCGCGCTGTTCGACGCCTTCACCGAACCGGCCGAAACAGCTGCGCCGGCCGAGACGGTCGCGCACACGCCCACGCAGCCCGGCTGCGAGGCGACACCGGACGTCGCACCGGGCCCGACCATTGAAGAGCCGATCGTCCCCGCCGCGGCCGACGCCGCGCCCGAAGCCACGCCCGAAGCCACGTCCAAGACTCCGGTTGAAAACCCGGCAGGGGCCATTGTGTCGCCGCAGGTTGTGCCGATCACTCGAGGCATGGTCGAGCCGGAGTCGGAGTCCTCGGGCCAGCAGGCGCCGCCCGCACCGCGTCAGCATCCGCTGCGCTTCCTCTGGCAGATGGATGCAGAGGGCCGCTTTGTGCTTCTCTCCGATGAATTCATCCGCCTGATCGGCGCGCACACGGCCGCCGGCTTCGGCCGCCCCTGGCGCGAGATCGCCGAAACATTCTCGCTCGACCCGGACCGGCGCGTCGCGCAGGCGCTTGCGAGCCACGACACCTGGGCCGGCATCACCGTGAACTGGCCGGCCGATGGTGGCGAACGTCTTCCGGTCGAGCTCGCGGGCCTGCCGGTCTACGACCACGAGCGTAACTTTGCCGGCTTCAGGGGATTCGGCGTCTGCCGCGATCTCGACGGCCTCAACCGGCTCGAGGCGCTGCGCCGCTTCGAGCTACTCGCCGCGCCGCCGGCGCAGCAGGACCTCGCCGCTGACGCCGCCGAGCCCGCTCCGGAGCCGCAGGCCAAGCCCGACGTCGAGCCCGACGTTGAGCCCGAAGCCAAGCTCGAAACAGAGCCCGCAGCCGAGCCGGAAGCAACGGCAGCGCCTCCGCCGATCGAGCCGCCCGAACCCGAGCCTGAACCGACACCCGCCACAGCCGACGCGAATTCACACCCAACCGATCTGGAAACGCCCGTGGAAACGCCCCCCAATGTCGTGCCGTTCCGACCGCCCGGCGACACGCGACCGCCGACGCTGACGCCGGTCGAGAACAGCGCGTTCAACGAGCTCGCGCGGCAATTGTCCGAACGGCTCGAACGCGATCGCGAGACGATCGCGGCCGATGCGGCCGAGCCGGCGGCGGAGATCGCGGCCGAGCCATCGGCGCCGGAGCCCGAGGCGCCGCACACCGCGGCCGAATGGCTGAGCGAGCCCGCAGCCCCGGCGCGCGGCATCAGCGCGCGCGACCGCACGCTGCTCGATCTGTTGCCGACGGGAATCCTGATCTACCGGCTCGACCGCCTGCTCTACGCCAATCCCGCCTTCCTCGCGCGCATGGGCTATGCCAGCCTCGGCGCGCTGGAGAATGCCGGCGGGCTCGACGCGCTCTATGTCGAGCCCGGCGTGTCGTCGGCGAGCAGCACCTCGCAAGGCGGCACACCCGTCACGATCAGCGCGACGGTTGCGAACGGCGAAGCGCCGCTTGCGACGACCGACGCGCATCTGCACACGATCGACTGGGACGGCGAGAGTGCGCACGCGCTGATCTGCGCGCTGCCGCAGGCGACACCGGTCGCCGCGGCGCCCGTCATCGCAGAAACCGTGATTGCCGAATCCGTCGTCACCGAATCCGTCGTCGCAGCGTCCTACACCTACGAACCCGAGTCCGCGGCCGGCGAAGCCGAGGCCGAGGATCTCGCCGCCATCCTCGACACCACGGCCGAGGGCATCGTCATGTTCGATGCCGAGGGCAACATCCACGCCTGCAACCGCAGCGCCGAGGCGCTGTTCGGCTATGACGGGCAAGCGCTGCTCGAGCAGAACCTCTCGACGCTGTTCGCGCCGGAAAGCCAGCAGATCGTCGCCGACTATCTCGAAAGCCTGAAGAGCCAGGACATTGCCAGCCTGCTCGACCACGGCCGCGAGGTGCTGGGACGCGAGAAGAAGGGCGGCGTCATTCCGCTCGCGATGATCATGGGCCGCACGCGGCCCGACGGCCCGAACTTCTTCGCCGTGTTCCGCGACCTCTCGCAGAGCAAGAAGGGCGAGAGCGAGCTGACGCAGGCCCGCCGCCTCGTCGACGGCGCGGCCAATGCCAAAGCCGACATGCTGGCGCGGATCAGCCACGAGATCCGCACGCCGCTCAACGCCATCATCGGCTTTGCCGAGGTGATGATCTCCGAACGCTTCGGCGCACTCGGCAACGAGCGCTATGGCGAATACATGAAGGACATCCGCGCCTCCGGCGAGCGCGTCATCGCCATCATCGACGACCTGCTCGAGCTGTCGCGGATCGAGACCGGCAAGCTCGACCTCACCTTCGACAACCTCAACCTCAACGATCTCGTCGAGGCCTGCGTCGCGGTGATGCAGCCGCAGGCCAACCGCGAGCGCATCATCATCCGCACCTCGCTCGCCCATGCGCTGCCGCAGGTGAACGTGGATGCGCGCGCGATGCGGCAGATCACCATGAACCTGATCTCGAACTCGATCCGGCTCGCCAGCGCCGGCGGCCAGGTCATCGTCTCGACCGCGCTGACCGACCACGGCGAGATTGCCTTGCGCATCCGCGACACCGGCCACGGCCTCACCGAGCGCGAGGTCGCCGCCGCGATGGAGCCGTTCCGCACCCCGCCGCCCGGCGATGCCGCGGACAGCTCGGCGCTGAGCCTGTCGCTGACCAAGGCCCTGGTCGAAGCCAACCGCGCCCGATTCAACATCAAGAGCGCGGGCCACGGCACGCTGATCGAGGTGGTGTTCGCGCCGGTGCTGGCGGGGGCGTGAGGGGCTCACTGGCTTGCGGGCAGACCGCGCGCCAGCGCCGCCGCCTGCTGCAGGTTGATGCCGTTGGCCAGCGGGTCGGCGTGGCGATGCGCCAGGTGCCACTCGGTGCCCACGCGCCGGTAGACGAGCGTCACGCGCAAGGCCCACTCCTGGGCCGGCAGCCCTCCGACCTCGACGCTGTCCCGCTCGATCAGCGCCAGGACGACCATGTCCTGCGAGCCATAGGTCTGCACGACCTCCTGCCTGTGCGTTCCGTTCCTGAAGAACCGGCCCATCCGCTCCCACCTTTCGGGCGTGTACTCCGCGGCCTTTGACGGCACCCCGCCGAAGGGCGACATCAGCACGAAGTCGTCGGTGAGGGAGACCATCTGCCGGTAGGTGCCGGCGTCGCCGCGCATCAGCGCCGCGTTCGCCTGCTGGGTATGGTCGATCAGTTTCGCGATGACGTCGTCGGCCGTGGCCGCCTCGGCGACGACGAGCGGCATGCATGCCATCCCGGCGAGCGTGTGACGCCTGGACACCGCGGGCGCGGCTGCGCGATGCGGATATTGGTCGTTCTTCATGCGAGGGCTCCGGTGTTGAGGGTTCATGCGGTTGCACGAGACGCTGGATGCCGCTTTGACCGTGATGAAGCCAGTGATAAGATCTCAGGATCATGCTGAATCCTGCTCAGCTTGCCCGGATCGACGTCAGCCTCCTCGTCGTGTTCAGCACCGTGCTGGAGGAGCGCCAGGTCTCGCGCGCGGCGGACAAGCTCAAGCTCACGCCCTCGGCGGTGAGCCACGGATTGGCCCGGCTGCGGCGCATCTTCCACGATCCGCTGTTCCTGAAGACGCCGAGCGGCGTGAAGCCGACGGAGCGTGCGCTCGCGCTTGCAGGTCCCGTCGCCGAACTCCTGTCGCGCCTCGATGCGATCATGTCGGCCGCCGAGCCCTTTGACGCGCGAACGGCGAGGCGGTCGTTCACGATCGGCACACCGGATGCGCTGGCCGCGGTGTTTCTCGCGTCTCTCCTCGAGACCCTGGCCCGGGAGGGTCCGGGGATCGACATCCGGCTGCTGCAGCTGATGCCGCAACGTCATGGCAAGGCGTCCGGCCAGGTCTGGCAGGACACGCTCTCCGAGCTTGATTCGCACCGGCTCGACCTCGCCGTGCTTCCGGTCGGTCCGCTGCCGTCACGTTACGCCGAACGGCTTCTGTTCGAGGAGGACTTCATCGTCGCCATGCGCAAGGGCCATACGATGGCCCGCAAGGTCACGCTCGCGACCTATCTGGCAGCACGGCACATGCTGGTCTCGGCGACCGGTGATGCGCTCGGGATCGTCGACGTCAGGCTTGCCGAACGGGGCCATTCCCGGCGCGTGGCGCTGACCGTGCCCAACTTCATGTTGGCGCTGGCGCAGCTCGCCGAGAGCGATTTTATTGCGACCTTGCCGCGCCATCTGGTCGAACGCCATGCTGCGCGTTTCGACCTGGTGGTGCGTCCCGTGCCGTTTCCGTGGACGCCCGACCCGGTGCGTGTCGTCGCCTCACAAGCTGCGATGGCGGATGCCGGTGTCGCCTGGCTGTTCGAGACTGTGGCGCGCTGCCTGGGTCCGCCGACGCCGACAGCGCCCAGACGTCGCGTCTCCGCCTGATGCCCGAATAACAAAAAGGGCACGGCGCTTGCGGCGCCGTGCCCTTTCGCATTCCTGTCGCCTGGTCTCAGCTGTAGATCTCGAACAGGCCGGCGCCGCCCTGGCCGCCGCCGATGCACATCGTCACCACGCCCCACTTGGCCTTGCGGCGGGCGCCTTCCTGCAAGAGGTGGCCGGTGAGACGGGCGCCGGTCATGCCGAAGGGATGGCCGATCGCGATCGAACCGCCGTTGACGTTGTACTTGGCGGGATCGATGCCGAGCTGGTCGCGGCAGTACAGGCACTGGCTGGCGAAGGCTTCGTTGAGCTCCCAAAGATCGATGTCGTCGATCTTGAGGCCGGTGCGCTTGAGCAGCTTCGGAATCGCGAACACCGGGCCGATGCCCATCTCGTCGGGCTCGCAGCCGGCGGTCGCCCAGGCAACGAAGCGGCCGAGCGGCTTCAGGCCGCGCTTCTCGGCGTCCTTGGCTTCCATCAGCACCACCGCGGCGGCGCCGTCGGAGAGCTGGCTGGCATTGCCGGCGGTGACGAACTTGCCGGGCCCCTTCACCGGCTCGAGCTTGGCAAGACCCTCCAGCGTGGTCTCCGGCCGGTTGCACTCGTCGCGGTCAACGACGTAGTCGACGATGCTCTCGGCCTTGGTCTGCTTGTCGACGACCTTCATCTTCGTCTTCATCGGGACGATCTCGTCCTTGAACTTGCCGGCCTGCTGCGCGGAGGCCATGCGGCGCTGCGACTCCAGCGAGAACTCGTCCTGATATTCGCGGCTGAGCTTGTAGCGCTCGGCGACGATGTCGGCGGTGTCGATCATGGCCATGAAGATGTCGGGCGCGACCTTGAGCAGCTCAGGGTCGACCGATTCCTTCGGCGTGGCGCCGCCCGGAATCGAGATGCTCTCGACGCCGCCGGCGACGATGCAGTCGGCGCCGTCCGAGCGGATCGAGTTGGCGGCCATCGCGATGGTCTGCAGGCCCGAGGAGCAGAAGCGGTTCACCGAGACGCCGGCGGTGGTCTTCGGCAGGCCGGCGAGCAGCGCGGCCTGGCGGCCGATGTTCGGCGCGCCGTGGGCGCAATTGCCGAGATAGCAGTCCTCGACATAGTCCTTCTCGACGCCGGCGCGATCGACCGCGTGCTGGATGGCGTGGGCCGCGAGCGACATCGGCGGCGTGATGTTGAACCCGCCGCGGCCGGATTTTGCCAGGCCCGTGCGCGCATAGGAAACGATGACGGCTTCACGCATGTGTTTCTCCCTTGTCGAACGATTTGAACGGAGCGTGGTTACGACGCGTTCTGTGCGCCATTGGTACACAAAGTTTGACGGGCGCGGAAAATAAAAACGCCGCCTCCGGGTGACGGAGGCGGCGTTGTTCCGCGGGTCGGAATATGATGGCCGTCATCCCGGGGCGGCTCGCAGAGCCGAACTCTGGTGCGCTATTGCGCACCTCAGAATCCCGAGATTCCGGGTTCTCGCTTCGCGAGCCCCGGAGTGACGGCCTCTCAGAACGTCAGCGCCTTGGCCTGCTTGACCTGCGGCAGGGCCTGCACCTTGGCGAGCAGGTCCGCCGGCACCGCGCCGTCGACCTCGACCAGCGCAATGGCATCGCTGCCGGGCGCGACGCGGCCGAGATGGAAGGTCGCGATGTTGATCTTGGCGTCGCCCAGAAGGCTCGCGAACTTGCCGATGAAGCCCGGCTTGTCCTCGTTGGTGACGTAGATCATGGACTTGCCGAACTCGGCGTCGACGCGGATGCCCTTGATGTCGACGAGGCGCGGCTTGCCGTCGGCATAGACGGTGCCCGAGACCGACCGCTCCTGCCGCTCGGTGGTGACAGTGACGGTGATCAGGCTCTCATAGTCGCTCTGGGCGGCGCGCACGATCTCGTCCACCACCATGCCGCGCTCCTTGGCGACGACCGGCGCCGAGACGACATTGACCTCGCCCAGCATCGGCCGCAGCAGGCCGGACAGCACGGCGGAGGTGATCGCCTTGATCTTCATCTCGGCGACGTGGCCCTCATAGGTGATCTCGACCTTGAGGATGCCGGTCTCGGTGAGTTGACCGGCGAAGGAGCCAAGCTTCTCGGCAAGCGCGATGAACGGCTTCAGCTTCGGCGCTTCTTCGGCCGTGATCGAGGGAAAGTTGACGGCGTTCGAGATCGCGCCGGTGAGCAGGTAATCCGACATCTGCTCGGCGACCTGGAGCGCGACGTTCTCCTGCGCTTCGGTGGTGGAAGCGCCGAGATGCGGCGTGCAGATCACGTTGGGATGGCCGAACAGCGCGTTCTTGGTCGCGGGCTCCTCGACGAACACGTCGAAGGCGGCGCCGGCGATGTGCTTGGAATTGAGCGCATCGACCACCGCCTGCTCATCGACGAGGCCGCCGCGGGCGCAGTTGATCAGGCGCACGCCCTTCTTCATCCTGGCGATCGCGGCCGCGTCGATGATGTTCCTGGTCTTGTCGGTGAGCGGGGTGTGCAGCGTGATGAAGTCGGAGCGCTTCAGCAGGTCGTCGAGCTCGACCTTCTCGACACCGATGTCCTTGGCGCGCTCCGGCGACAGGAACGGGTCGAACGCGATCACCTTCATGCGCAGGCCGAGCGCACGGTCGGCGACGATCGAGCCGATATTGCCGCAGCCGACCACCCCGAGCACCTTGCCGGTGATCTCGACGCCCATGAAGCGGTTCTTCTCCCACTTGCCGGCCTGGGTCGAGGCGTCGGCCTGCGGGATCTCGCGGGCCAGCGCCAGCATCAGGGTGATGGCGTGCTCGGCGGTCGTGATCGAATTGCCGAACGGCGTGTTCATCACGATGATGCCCTTGGCCGTGGCGGCGGGAATCTCGACATTGTCGACGCCGATGCCGGCGCGGCCAATCACCTTCAGCTTCGCCGCCTTCTCCAGGATCTTGGCAGTTGCCTTGGTCGCCGAGCGGATCGCAAGGCCGTCGTAATTGCCGATGATCTCGGCCAGCTTGTCCTTGTCCTTGCCGAGGTTGGGCTGAAAGTCGACCTCGATGCCGCGATCCTTGAAGATCTGTACGGCGGCGGGCGAGAGCGCGTCGGAAATGAGAACTTTAGGTTTGGTCATGGGGATGTGTCCTTCACACCCTCCCCTGGAGGGGGAGGGTCGGCGCGAAGCGCCGGGGTGGGGTGAAGCTGCAACTAAAGAAAATTGCCGGTGCGCCGTGTGGAGAGATCACCCCACCCCGCCGCACCTGCTTGTTTGAGCATGATCTTGTCGGAAAACCGGAGACCACTTTTCCGGATCATGCTCGCCGGTGCGTCGACCCTCCCCCTCCGGGGGAGGGTAAGAAACTTACGCCGCCTTCGCGAGCGTGGCCTTGGTCTCGGCAAAGGCCCAGTCGATCCACTGCGTCAGCAGTTCGACGTCCTTCGCTTCCACCGTGGCGCCGCACCAGATGCGCAGGCCCGCCGGCGCATCGCGATAATAGGCGAAGTCGTAGCCGGCGCCTTCCTTCTCGACCAGCGCGACCAGCTTCTTGCTGAAGTCGGCCTGCGCGTCCTCCGAGAGCGAGGTGATCGCGGGATCGGTGAACTTGAGGCACACCGAAGTGTTGGAGCGGATCGACGCATCCTTGGCGAGGAAGTCGATCCAGGGCGTCTTCGCCTTCCAGTCGGCGAGCACCTTGGTGTTGGCGTCCGCACGCGCGATCAGCGCCTTGAGGCCGCCGATCGACTTGGCCCAGTTCAGCGCGTCGAGATAGTCCTCGACGCAGAGCATCGACGGCGTGTTGATGGTCTCGCCGACGAAGATGCCTTCGTTGATCTTGCCGCCCTTGGTCATGCGGAAGATCTTCGGCAGCGGCCAGGCCGGCTTGTAGGTCTCGAGCCGCTCCACCGCGCGGGGCGACAGGATCAGCATGCCATGCGCGGCCTCGCCGCCGAGCGCCTTCTGCCAGGAGAAGGTGACGACGTCGAGCTTCGGCCAATCAAGAGCCTGCGCGAATGCGGCGGACGTCGCGTCGCAGATGGTCAGGCCTTCGCGGGTCGCGCTGATCCAGTTGGCATCAGGCACGCGCACGCCTGAGGTGGTGCCGTTCCAGGTGAAGACGACGTCGCTCTTGGGATCGACCTTCGACAGATCGGGAATCTCACCGTAAGCCGCGTTCAGCTTGGTGACGTCCTTGAGCTTCAATTCCTTGACGATGTCGCTGACCCAGCCCTCGCCGAAGGATTCCCAGGCGAGCGTTGTGACGGGCCGCGCACCGAGCAGCGACCACAGCGCCATCTCGACCGCACCGGTATCGGAGGCCGGCACGATGCCGATACGATAATCGGCGGGGACCTCGAGCACTTCACGCGTCAGGTCGATGGCAAGCTTGAGCTTGGTCTTGCCGATCTTCGCACGATGCGAGCGGCCGAGCGCTGCGTCCTTGAGATTTTGGGCGTTCCAACCGGGGCGCTTGGCGCAGGGACCGGAGGAGAAATGCGGCACGGTGGGCCGCGAAGCGGGCTTCGCTACAGTCATGATCTACCCTTCCAGATAGTAAGCCTCCCGTTGGGGGGAGGTGTCCCGCCGCGGCTGATACGGGAATCGGGAAGACCAGTCAAGGAAGTTCCGGGGCCTCACGTGCGAGTGATGGCGCCTCGGGTGCGATCTCCGGGGATTGGACGACGGCGAGCGCATTCAGCAAGTCCGTGGCATCGCTGATCAATTGCGCGGCCCTGCGCCGGCTGCCGACCTTCAAAATGCATTTGTCATGGGCCTGCACGACGTAGTCGTTGCCGACCTTGATCATTGAATAGCTTGTCATCGAAATCCCCGAACCAACCGAGCCCGGTGCCAGAAGCTGCCGTAGCACTGTTCGTTCCCGATTCAACGTGAACGACGGACGGGTAGTTTACCGCCCATTAAGATGAACGAATGCGCGATCCGAATTTGCTGATCGCGCAAGGCTCGCGGCCAGAGCCCCATTCCGATACAATTGGAACGGAACTCTGGAGTCTTGTATTGAGCGTTTTGTTTACGCGAACCCACTTCGCTCGAAAACGCTTTCCGCTGCCTCAAAAGCGGACAGTCATGCCCACATGACTCGCGGCAAATCCGAGCCGCTTGTAGAAGCGCTGCGCGTCGACGCGGGTCTGATGCGTCAGCAACTCGACGAGATTGCAATTGCGCGCCTTCGCTTCCGCGACCGCCCATTGCACCAATTGCTCGCCGATGCCGCGGCTGCGACAATCGGAAGCAACGCGAACGTCCTCGAGCAGGCCGCGCACGCCGCCTTGCGAACTCAGTCCCGGCAGGATCGCGAGTTGCAGGCAGCCGACCACCCTGCCCGCGCTCTCGGCAACGACGAGCGTCAGATTCGGATCGCGCTCGACCCGCGCGAATGCGTCGTAATAGGAGGCTGGCAACGGATCCTCCACGCGCTCGCGCGCACGGCCGAGATGATCGTCGGCGAGCATCGCCACGATCGCGGCGACGTCCTCGCGGCGCGCGGGACGGATGGAAACGGCTTCGGCATTCATGTCAGACAACTCCGCACCTCAGCGCGCCGGCACAAGGCCGAGAAACGCTTCGACTTCGCCGATCCAGCGGCGGACGGACGCATGGCGGCCGAGATCGAAGCCGCCTTCATGCGCGACACGCGTATAGGCGAGCAGCGACACGTCGGCGAGCGAAACCTCATCGCCGGCGAAGAAGCGGCTGCCGGAGAGATGCTGCTCCATGCGGTCGAGCGCCGCATAGCCGCGCTTGACCTTCTCGGGATCGAGCTCGGATGCGTCCTTGCCCAGGTAGACCAGGAGGAAGCGGCACACCGCGATATAGGGCTCGTGGCTGTACTGCTCCCAGAACAGCCATTCGTCCATCTTGGCCGCTGCAAAGGCGTCGTACGGAATGAGCGTACTGTCGCGGGCGAGATAGCGGATGATGGCGTTGGACTGTGCGAGCGTGCGGCCATCGTCGAATTCGACGGTCGGCACCTGGCCGGCGCCGTTCATCCTGAGGAATTGCGGCGTGCGCGTCTCGCCCTTGCGCGTGTCGATCTCGATCCACTGGTAGGGCACTGCGAGCTTGTCGCAGACCCACTTCACCTTCAGACAATTTCCGGAATTGCCGTCGCCGTAGATCTTCATCGCTGCCGCCCCGCCTTCGGGCGACAGAGCATCAGGACAGAGGGAATCTGTCAACAGGAGGCGGACGGCTCAGAACTTGTAGCCGAGCCCGACGCGCGCGTTGTTCAGCGTAACCTGCGTGTTCATGACGGGCGAGAATCGCACATACTCGTATTCCACGCGTGCGAACAACCCGTCCCAAATGCAATATTCGAGCCCGAGGCCCGCGGTCCAACCGACAGCGAAAGTGTTGGTCCTGTGCTGGCTCTGAGTCTGCGACTGCGCCGGAACAGCATAGGTATTGCTCGTGGTCGTCGTAACGCCGCCGACCGTTGTCGATACGACCTGCGTGAGCGTCACGTCGCTCGTCACCGTGCGGGAGACGTCCATTCGGCCTACCGCGGCGCCGAAGAAGGCATACGGCATAAAATCGCCGCCATCCCAGCCTACGCGGCCACGGAGCGAAATCATGTCCTTGACCTTCGCCGCGGCGGTGCCGGTCAAGGTCACGTTGTAATTGTTGGTCGTGCCCTCCGGCGGGTTATCCCCGGGCGGGTTGGTGATAACGAGCGAGTTGTAGCCGCTGGTCTGCGTGTAGAGAGTGTTGAAGTAGCTATAGGTGCCTTCAAGACCGAGAATGGCATCGTACCATTGCCAATTGCGGCCGATGAAGCCGCCGAAATTGACGCCCTGCGTGTTGGCCTTGTTCAGGAGCGACCAGTTCGCGGTTGGTTGCTGCAGGACGCTGTCGCGGAAGATGTAGTTGGTCAGGCCGACCACGCTCTGGCTGAAATCGGTCGCGTCGGTCGTGTAGCCGGCGTTGCCGCCGATATAGACGCCATCCCAATTGCGTGTCGTCTTCGACAGGCCGTCGGTGAAGCCGCCGCGCAGGACGGGCAGATCCGGCATGTCGGCCGCGTGCGCGGCAGACACCGTCCCCAACATCGCCGCCCCCAACAAAAGCCCACGCATCGCAACGCTCCATCGACTCGAACTTTCGCCCGTGATCATGGCTCGTTAACCTTAACCAATGGTTGCGGTAGGCAATTTCGTCACTGCGAGCCGTGAAAAATACGCAAAGCAAAACGGCGCGGGATGATCCCGCGCCGTTAAGAGACGTTAAGCGATGAGGCTGACGATCAGCCCTTGGTGACGAGCGGCGGCGGCATGTAGGCCGGCGGGCTGTTGAGATCCCAGCGCACGCCGAGCTTGATGTCGTGCGAGGTGATGTCCTTGACCTTGATCGAGGTCGGGCCGGAGGCACTGTTGTCGAACAAGCGGTAGTTGCCGGGCGCGGCGTCGCCGAGGTTCATGTAGCTGTAGGCGAGTTCGACCGTGAAGCCGGGATTGACCTTGTAGGCGAGACCGGCATGGGCGGCCCAGGCGAAGTTCCACTTTCCGTTGTCGGCGAAATAGGCGACGCTGGCGCTCGGGGTCGGGGTCAGCGCGGCGAGATATGCGACGCCGTCGTCACGGAAGCCGCTGATCTTGTTGTACGAGCCGCCGACACCGGCGCCGATGAACGGGGTGATGCACCACCAGGTGCCGAGATCGACATAGGCATTGGCCATGACGACCCATTCGGACTTGCTGCCACTGTAGTTGTCGGAGCCGACGAAGCCGGGCCCGATGACGTTGTCTGCACCGTGCAGGTTGGCCTTGCCGCGATACTGGCCGATCACGTCCGCGCGGAACCAGTTGTTGAAGCGATAGCCGACGCCGAGGCCGAACAGCGGCGCCGAGTCGAAGCCGAGCCCCTCCGTCGTCTTCTGATACCCAGCCGGCAAGGAGGCGTCGATGCTCTTGGCGCGCTGGTTGGTCATGCCGATGTCGCCGCGCAGATACCAGCCACCGAAATCGGCGGGCGGGGCGGGCGGCGCGTACATGGGAGGGGGCGCCGCGATCGGCATATCGGCGGCGAACGCCATCGACGAGATCAGGGTTGCCGCACCCGCGGCAAGGAGAGACTTAACGCTACGCATTGCTTCGTCCTTTTGGCCGGTGAGGCAAAGACGGGCGCCCCACGTTCTGGAAACTCACGACCCGGACGATGGCAGCAAATGTTTAAGCGCCACTTAACCCTAATTTTTAAGGTTGATTTTTCCTCACCGCACACGCCGCTGCGGCGGCAGCGTTGCAAAAATGCAGCGCGGGGCGGGCCGCATTTCCTAACGATGTATGAAGCTGCAACGCAGCGAATAGTAATGCGTTAACGCACGTGCCGGGGCAGCTTGGGCAGGAACACCGCGAGCAGCCCGATCGCCGGCAGATAGGCGCAGACCTGGTAGACGAACTCGATCGAGGTGTGGTCGGCGAGCTTGCCGAGCACGGCCGCGCCGAGGCCGCCGATGCCGAACGCGACGCCGAAGAACACGCCGGAGATCATGCCGAAGCGGTGCGGCACCAGCTCCTGCGCGAACACGATGATCGACGAGGTCGTCGAGGAGATAATCAGGCCGATGACGACGCTGAGCACGGCGCTGGCAACGAGCCCGGCGTAGGGCAGCGCCAGCGTGAACGGCAGCGCGCCCAGGATCGAGATCCAGATCACGATCTTGCGGCCGAAGCGGTCGCCCAGGGGACCGCCGACAAACGCACCCACGGCATTCGCGGCGAGGAAGATGAAGAGATAGATCTGGGCTGCCTGCGTCGACACGCCGAAACGATCAATCAGGTAGAAGATGTAATAGCTCGACAGGCTCGAGACGTAGAGCTGTTTGGAGAACAACAGCGCGACGAGCACGAGGAGTGCAACGGCGACGCGGCGCGAGCTCGGCGCGTCGGGATGGGCCTGAACCGAGGCCGTCGTCTTCGCCTTGATCTGCGGCGCATACCAGCGACCGATGCGCCAGAGGACGAGGATCGCGAGGAACGCGATCGAGGAGAACCAGGCGATGCTGCCCTGCCCAAACGGCACCACGATCAGCGCGGCGAGCACCGGTCCCATCGAGGTGCCGAAACTGCCGCCGAGCTGGAACACCGACTGCGCAAAACCGTAGCGACCGCCGGATGCGAGTCGCGCGATGCGCGCCGACTCGGGGTGAAACACGGCCGAGCCGAGGCCGACCAGCGCGGCAGCGACGAGGATGACGAGATACTGATGCGCGGCGCTGAGCAGCAGCAGGCCGAAGAAGGTCGAGGCCATGCCGATCGCCAGCGAATAGGGCTGTGCCTTCTTGTCGGTGTAGTGCCCGACCACCGGCTGGAGCAGCGAGGCCGTGAACTGGAAGGCCAGCGTGATCATGCCGATCTGCGCGAAGTCGAGCGCGTAGGTGTCCTTCAGGATCGGATAGACCGAGGCGATCAGCGACTGCATGGTGTCGTTGAGGAAGTGCGAGAAGCTGATGCCGGCGAGCACGACGTAAGCCGGCCCCGCCGCCTTGGCGGCGGCGGGCGACACGTCGCTGACGACGACGGGCTCGGTCAGCGTTTCCTCGGAGACGACGACAGGCTTGTTCAATGCAGCAATCCCGGCGCGACAGATTGCCGCGAATTGCTGATTACGATGCGAGCGGCGGTCGAACCACCGTCAATCACAAATGGCTGGGATGCGTGGGTGTTCCCGTCGCTTACCCTCCCCTGGAGGGCAGGGCGATCGCATATGACTTGTGGCGGCGGCCGGTGCGCACGCCTCGTCCTTCGAGACGACCGCTGCGCGGTCTCCTCAGGATGAGGCTAAACAGCATCCGTGCTCGTTGAAACGGTCGCCACGACCTCGGTCCTCATCCTGAGGGCCCGCCAACGGCGGGCGTCTCGAAGGATGGCCACAGGCGAGATCGCTTATATGCGATCGCCCTCCCCTGGAGGGGGAGGGTAGGAAAAACATCAAGCCGCGGCTTGCCCCAGCGCCAGGACGATGGTGTCGACGACGTCCTCGACCAGGATGCGGTCCTCGCCCTCGCCCATGACGCGGATCACGGGCTCGGTGCCGGAAGAACGGATCAGCAGACGGCCGTGGCCGTTGAGGCGCATCTCGCCGTCGGAGATCGCCGACTTGACGTCGGAATCGTCGAGCGGCTTGCCGCCCTTGTGACGGACGTTCTTGAGGATCTGCGGCAGCGGGTCGAAGCGGTGGCAGACCTCCGAGACCGGCCGGCGCAGCTTCTGCACCACGGCCAGCACCTGCAAGGCAGCCACGAAACCGTCGCCCGTGGTGGCGTAGTCGGAGAGGATGATGTGACCGGACTGCTCGCCGCCGAGATTGTAGCCGCCGTTCAGCATCTGCTCGAGCACGTAGCGATCGCCGACCGGCGTACGCACGAGATCGAGCCCCTGCCCTTTCAGGAAGCGCTCCAGGCCGAGATTGGACATCACGGTGGCGACGATGCCCGGGCGCGACAGGCGTCCGTCCTCCTTCCAGCTCTGCGCGATCACCGCGAGCAGCTGGTCGCCGTCGACGATGTGGCCGCGCTCGTCGACCAGGATGACGCGATCGGCGTCGCCGTCCAGCGCGATGCCGATATCGGCGCGCATCTCGCGCACCTTCTTCGACAGCGCTTCCGGCGAGGTCGAGCCGCATTCCTTGTTGATGTTGAAGCCGTCAGGCTCGACGCCGATCGGCACCACGTCGGCGCCCAGCTCCCACAGCGCCTCCGGCACCACCTTGTAGGCGGCACCGTTGGCGCAATCGATCACGACGCGCAGGCCGTCGAGCGACAGATCGCGCGGCAGCGTGCGCTTGGCGAATTCGATGTAGCGGTCGTGCACGCCGTCGATGCGGCGGGCGCGGCCCAGGCTCGCGCTTTGTGCCAGCCTCCTGTCGAGAGATTCGTCGAGTAGCTGCTCGATCTGCTTCTCGACGTCGTCGGAAAGCTTGAAGCCCTGCGGGCCGAACAGCTTGATGCCGTTGTCCTCGAACAGATTGTGCGAGGCCGAGATCATCACGCCGAGATCGGCGCGCATCGACTTGGTCAGCATCGCGACCGCAGGCGTCGGCATCGGGCCGACCAGCAGCACGTCCATGCCGACCGAGGTGAAGCCCGCGACCATCGCGTATTCGATCATGTAGCCGGACAGGCGGGTGTCCTTGCCGATCACGACCCTGTGGCGGTGGTCACCGCGCTGAAACGCAAGGCCTGCGGCCTGGCCGACCTTGAGCGCGAGCTCCGGCGTGATCAGTCCGTTGGCGCGGCCCCGAATCCCGTCCGTCCCGAAATATTTGCGGCTCATATCGTCCCCCAAAAGGCAACAACCAGGGGATCCCCTCTACAACCACGGGATGCCCGAAAGGGCCCCGCATCCCTGATTTGCTGGGGTCTTATAATGCTATCGCGGCTAACTTGGCTTCAAGAAATATGATGAATCATTACGGAACCGGGCGCGACGCCGGCTCAGTAAGATCTTGTTAACACTATATTTCCGGCCGAAGCGCGGCGCCGAGGCGGAACCTGCCCTAGCGGGTGCGCTTCACATGGCCATCCTCCCGGCTCGGCGCCGGCTGGGTGACATTGACGGGATCCGAGCCCGGAAAGGTCTCCTCCAATCCCTCTTCCAGCGCCTCCTCGAGATCGTGCTTCTCCTTGATCTCTTCCGGCGAAGGTCCAGCGTGCGGCCTCGTCATCGCGCCCTCCTGCAAAACGTCCTGCAAACGATTTGGCTATGCATCCAACCATGCTAGATGACCCCGAAATCTTCCGATGCAAGACTTCCAAGCAAGACGGGCCGGGGAAAAGACATGAAGCACATCACCTGTATCGATGATCTTCGCGCGCTGCATCAGCGCCGCGTGCCGAAGGCGTTCTTCGATTATTGCGACCGCGGCTCCTATGCGGAGGAAACGCTGCGCGCCAACCGCGAGGACATGCAGGCGATCAAATTCCGCCAGCGCATCCTGGTCGACGTCTCCAAGCGCGACACCTCGACCACGATCCTGGGCGAACCCTCGACCATGCCGCTGATGCTCGCGCCCGTCGGCCTGCTCGGCATGCAGCACGGCGACGGCGAGATCCACGCCTGCCGCGCCGCGCAGGCCGCCGGCATCCCGTTCACGCAATCGACCATGTCGATCTGCTCGATCGAGGACATCGCCGCCAATGTCGAGAAGCCGTTCTGGTTCCAGCTCTACGTGATGAAGGACCGCGGCTTCATCAAGGCGCTGATCGAGCGCGCGATCGCGGCCAAATGCTCGGCGCTGGTGCTGACCGTCGACCTCCAGGTGATCGGACAGCGCCACCAGGACATCAAGAACGGCATGACGGTGCCGCCCGAATGGTCGCTGTCGAAGCTGATCGATTTCGCCACCAAGCCGGCCTGGGTGTCGGGTGTGCTCCAGGGCAAGCGCCGCACCTTCGGCAATCTCGCCGGTCATCTGAAGGTCAGTGACGACATCACCTCGCTGTCGACCTGGATCAACTCGCAGTTCGACACCTCGCTGAACTGGAACGACATCGACTGGATCCGTTCCATCTGGCCGGGCAAGCTGGTCCTGAAGGGCATTCTCGACGTCGATGACGCCGAACTCGCCGCAAAGACCGGCGCGCAGGCGATCGTGGTCTCCAACCATGGCGGCCGTCAGCTCGACGGCGCACCGTCCTCGATCGAGGTGCTGCCGGAGATCGTCGACACCGTCGGTGACAAGATGGAGATCATGTTCGACGGTGGCATCCGCTCCGGCCAGGACGTGATGCGCGCGCTCGCGCTCGGCGCGAAATCCTGCATGATCGGCCGCGCCTATGCCTATGGCCTGGGTGCCGGCGGCCAGGCCGGGGTCGCCAAGGCGATCGACATCATCCAGAAGGAGCTGCTCACGACCATGGGCCTGTGCGGCGTCAACCGGATCGACGAGATCGACGATCATATCATTGCAATGTGAGCACCGAGGCGCAAAAAGCCGCCTCAATCACCACTGTCGTCCCGGACAAGCGCAGCTCCTGACAACGCGCAGCGTTGACCGGAGCGGAGCGCAGATCCGGGACGAGCGCGCCTTGGAGTGCGCTTGTCCGGGACGACGAGGGAATTTGTGGCGGTAGCTGCGTGCTCCGCCCCTCACATCGGCGGCGCCAGGCCGTCGCGGCCGACGCTGACGCGGTTGGTCTCGAACGAGCCGTCGGGCAATTGCTTCATGAAGGCGATGACCTTCGCACCCGGCTTCAACTCGGATTTGTCGCTCGGCACGAAGGTCACCACCGGCGTGTTGTCGGCGACGAACACCTTCTTCTCGCCGTCCTTGTACTTGACCAGCAGCGTGTGGCCGTCATTGCCGACGACGCTTTCGGCCACGGTCGCATTGGTCATGCTGGAGTTCGGCTTGAGGTCCCAGGGCCGGGAGCCCTCGCCGGTGCCGCGCATGCTCTCCGGAAACACGTGAACCTCGACCGCGTTCTGACTGCCGTCCGGTCCCGGCACGGTGGTCGCACCGATGAACGAACCCGGCTTGATGTCGGCGAGTGAAATCCTGGTGATCCCCGACACGTTCACGTCGGAGGCGATATGGAGCTTGATGTCTTCACCGCTGCGCGACTTGACCTGCATGGTGTCGCCATTGACGCTTTCGATGGTGCCGCGCACGCGCGTCGGCACCGGCGCCCTCTGCGCGAAGGCGCAGTAAGTCGAGACGGCCACCATCGCGACGGCGATCAGGGGGCGCGTGAAAGTTGCACGTTGAACAGACATGACGGTCTCCGATTGTCCCACGACGGTAGAACTCCGGAGATGGTGTGCTATTCGCCGCGCCCCACTCAAGTCTTTGTGAGATCGGCCTCGACCAGCGCGCGTAGCTCGGCCGTGACCTCGGGCCGCCGGCCGAACCACAGCTCGAAACCGCGCACCGCCTGGTGCAGCAGCATGCCGAGCCCGTCGGCGGTCTTCAGGCCGCGCGCCGTTGCTGCGGCCAGCAGCGGCGTTACCAGGGGAACATAGACGAGGTCGGCAACGACGGCCGCCTGCGGCAGACGCGCGACATCGAGATCGAGCGAAGGCTGGCCGTGCATGCCGAGCGAGGTCGTGTTCACGAGAAGTTTCACGCGCGGCAGCACGTCGTCGATCGCGTCCCACGGCAGCGGACGCACGTTCGGCCCGAACTGCGTTGCCAACGCCTCGGCCCGCGCGACGGTGCGATTGGCGACATGCACGCATTTGATGCCGCGTTCCAGCAGGCCGAACACGACCGCGCGCGCGGAGCCTCCGGCGCCCAGCACCAGCGCCTCCTCGGACGCGCCCCAGCCGGGCGCGCTGGCGTCGAGATTGTTGAGGAAACCTTCGACATCGGTGTTGGTCGAACGCAGCTCACCGTCAGCAAACCACAGCGTGTTCGCGGCGCCGACCGCCTTTGCGCGGGCGTCAGGCGTCGACAGCGCCAGCACGGCTTCCTTGTGCGGGATGGTGACGTTGGCCCCGACGAAGCCGCGGAGCGACAGCCGCAGCACGAAATCGCGCAGATTCTCGGGCGGCACCGCCTCGATGACGTAGCCGCCTGCAATGCCGAGCGTGCGCAGCCAGTAATGATGGATCAGCGGCGAGCGCGAATGCGCGGCCGGCCATCCGATCAGACAGGCTGCAGGAGCCTTGGTCAGGGTCATCCGTCCCTCGGGAAGTGTGGGAGGCGATCCATTTCGCGTCCCGCAGGCCCTGTCAAGACGCCGGCCCGCGCGGCCGCGGCAGGGTCGGTCAGATCGGCCGGCGCGATAGCAGCGTCGTCAGCTCGCGGCAGCCTCGTCGGCGGCCCGGCTCTTGATGTCGGCGATGGCGCGCTCGAGGCTCGTGCGATAGCGCGCGCGCGGCGGCGTCACGCCATGGGTGAGCAGCGCGCGGCGGACCGTGGGCGAGGCTCCCGTGATGAACAACTTGATGCCCTGACGGTGCGCCTTGGCGGCGACGCGGCCGAGCACGTTGGCCGCGGTCGAATCCAGGAACGGCACCGCAGCGAAATCGACCACAAAGGCCTTGCGCTCGTCGGCGATGCCATCGAGCACGCCGCCGATCGCCGAGGCTGCGCCGAAGAAGAACGCACCGGTGATGCGATAGACCAGCACGTCGCGGTCGACCGCGAGGGCGGAATCGTAGGGAACGCGATCGCCATTGCCGTCGTCGGGGCGATCGGCCGCCACCAGCGGCGTGCGTTCCTCGATGCCCGTCATCTCCGCCATGCGGTGGATGAACAACACCGCGCCGAGCGCGAAGCCGACCAGGATGCCCTCGGTGAGATCGCGGAAGACCGTGAGCAGGAAGGTCGCCAGCAGCACCACGGCATCGCCCCATGACGAACGCAGGAGCGTGGCGAATTCGTGCTTCTCCGCCATGGTCCAAGCCACCACGACCAGCACGGAGGCGAGCGCGGCCAGCGGAATGTAGCTCGCCAGCGGCGCCGCGATCAGCATGAACAGCAGCAGGAACACCGAATGCAGCATACCAGCGAGCGGTCCGCGCGCGCCGGCGCGGATGTTGGTGGCGGTGCGTGCGATCAGGCCGGTGACGCAGATGCCGCCGAACAGCGCCGAGCCGACATTGGCGGCTCCCTGCGCCACCAGCTCGCAATTGGAGCGGTGACGGCGGCCGGTCATGCCGTCCGCGACCACCGCCGACAGCAGCGATTCGATGGCGGCCAGCAGCGCGAACGCGATCGCATCCGGCAGCACGGCGGTCGCCTTCGCGACCGAGAACGCGGGCAGCGCCGGCGACGGCAATTCGCGCGGAATACCGCCGAAGCGCGAGCCGATGGTCTCGACCGGGAGCGACAGCACCGCAGTCGCCACCGCCGCAAACACGACCGCGATCAGGATGCCGGGCCAGGACGGCCGCCAGCGGCGCAAGCCGGCGATGATGGCGATGCTGACGATGGCGACAGCGACGGCGGACGGATTGATGGTGTTGAGGCCGCCGGCGAGCGCGACGAGCTTTGGCACGAACTCGCTGGGTTCTTTCCCTGCAAGCGTGATGCCCGAGAGATCGCGGAGCTGACTGGCGAAGATGATCACGGCGATGCCGGCGGTGAAGCCGACCGTCACCGGATAGGGGATGAACTTGATGTAGGTGCCGATCCGTAGCAGGCCCGCGGCGACCAGGAACAGGCCCGCCATCATGGTGGCGAGGATGACGCCATCCACGCCGTGCCGCTCCGCGGTCGCCGCGACCAATACGATGAACGCGCCGGCCGGTCCGCCGATCTGGAAGCGGCTGCCGCCGAGCAGGGAAGCGATGAAGCCGCCGACGACGGCGGTATAGAGACCGCGGTCCGGCGTCACGCCCGAGGCGATCGCGATCGCCATCGACAGCGGCAGCGCGACGATCGCAACCGTCAGGCCGGCGAAGACGTCGGCACGGAAATCCGCGATGCCATAGCCTTCGCGCCAGACGGTGACGAGTTTCGGCAAATACAGTTCGGCAAAGGTCGGCTGACGCAGCTGGTGCAGCCGGTTTGCCTGATCGGTCGTGATGCTCATGCCCACAATGCTCCAAAGCACCGTGCGCCCCTTCGTTGCCGAGGTGCGACGATGCGCTAGCCCATCCTGATCCCGGGCACGATCAACGCTCGATCATGCTCCGACGCGGCGCGGCTGCCCCGGCTCCTTCAGGCGAACGCCACGCCCGCCGCCGTCGCTGCGGGCCTGCTCGCCGATCAGCTCGACGCCGGCCCGGTCGAACGCCTCGACCACCTTGATCAGGGTTTCGACCACGCCACGAACATTGCCGGTGCTGGCCTCCATCCGCTGGATGGTCGGCAGCGAAACGCCGGCGAGCTCGGCCAAGGTTTTCTGGTCAATGCCGAGCAGCGCGCGCGCTGCCCGCATCTGGAATGCCGTGATCACCTTGGCCTCACTTATCAGTCCCTATAAATGATATCTAAAACATATACAATGATGTAAAATACATCAACAGGAATCGAACACAAGAGCTAACCTCTCCCGGTTCGTCCGCGGGGAGAGGTTCTGCGAATCCTCACGTCTGCCTGAGGCAGGTCCGCATCCACAGCGTCACTGCGAGCGCAGCGAAGCAGTCCAGAGTCTTTCCGCGGAGGGATTCTGGATTGCTTCGCTGCGCTCGCAATGACGGTGGGAGGAGAACGGAGAGCCCAACTCTTACCGCGCCCGCGGAAACAGCCCCTGACCCCGCCCTCCCCCCGCGAAGAGGGGGGAGAGGGTGTGAGGGAGCTGAGACTCCCTAACGTCTTACGCCGCGTGCTGATGCGCGGCGATGATCTGGTCGGCGGCGCGGCCGGTGACCTCGGCCATGTGGTCGAACTGGCGGGTGAAGCTGCCGGCGCCGGCGGTGGCCGAGCGCAGCTCGACGATCAGTTCCCCGATTTCGGCTTCGGGCATCATGGCGCGGACGCAGTCCCAGCCGCTCCAGCCCTCGCGGGTGTCGAAGCCGAGAATCTGGCCGCGCCGCGCCGACAGGATCGCATTGATCTTGGCAGTGGCGTCGGTCGGGCAGACGATCTCGACCACGTGGATCGGCTCCAGCAAGACCGGCTGGCATTGCGGCAGGCCTTCGTTGAGCCCGATCCGCGCGGCCGTACGGAAGGCGAGATCGGAGGAGTCGACGCTGTGATAGGAGCCGTCGGTCAGCGTCACCTCCACGTCGGTGACGGGGAAGCCGAGCGGGCCGCGGGCCAATCCGTCGACCACGCCTTCTTCCACCGCCGGGATGTAGTTGCGCGGCACCGCGCCGCCCACGACCTTCTCGCCGAACCTGAAGCCGTCGCCGCGCGGCAGCGGCCTGATGTCGAGCACGACGTCGCCGAACTGACCGTGGCCCCCGGACTGCTTCTTGTGCCGCCCGCGCTGGGTGATCGGCTTGCGGATGGTTTCCTGGTAGCCGATCCCCGGCGGATGCGAAGTGACCTTGACGCCGAAGCGATCACGCAGCCGCTCGCCGGCCACGCGCAGGTGCATCTCGCCCTGCCCCCACAGCACGGTGTCATGGGTCTTGGCGTTCTGCACGACGACGAGTGACGGATCCTCCTCATGCAGCCGCGTCATCGCCTGGCCGAGCTTGACGTCGTCCTTGCGATCGACGGCCGCGATCGAGATCGCGAGCACCGGCGCCGTCGGCTCGATCGTGATCAAGGCCGCGGGCGGGGTCTTGCCGTTCGACACCGTGTCGCCGGTCTTGATCGCCTCGAGCTTGGCCAGCGCCACCGTGTCGCCGGCTTCGGCCGAGGCACGCTTGGTATCGTAGGCGCCGTTGACGGCGAGGATGCCGGAGATACGCCCCAGGCCCCCGGAGGCGGATTGCAGCGTCGCTCCGTCGTCGAGATGGCCGGCAAGCAGGCGCGTCAGCGACAGTTTTCCGCCATGCTGCGAATGCAGTGTCTTGAAGACGTAGCCGAGCGCGTCCCTGGACTCGGGAACGCCGAGACGCTTCGCCGTCTCCGCGATGCCGGGCGCCTCGTGGCGCAGCGCCTTCATCAGGCGCAGCACGCCGTTTTCGCGCGCAGCCGAGCCCAGCAGCACCGGGCAGATCAAGCCTTCGCGCAATTCGCGGGCGAGATCGTCGAACACGGCATCGCGCGGCGGCTGGATGTCCTCGAGAAGCTGCTCCATCAGCGCATCGTCGTGATCGGCAAGCTTCTCCAGCATCGAGAAGCGGGCTTCCTTCTCGCGATCGAGATCGCCCCCTTCGAGCGCGACCACCTCGGAGGCCTTGTGCTCGCGATAGATGAAGGCGCGTTCCAGCGCGAGATCGACGAAGCCCTCGATCAACTCGTCCTTCCAGATCGGGATCTGGCGCAGCACCAGCGGCACGCGCGAGGCAGGCTGCAGCATGGCGAGCGTCTCGCGGATGCGCTTGTTGGCGCGATCGATCTTGTTCAGGAACAGGAAACGCGGGACCTTCAGCTCCTCCAGCTCGCGCAGGATGATCTGAAGCTGCGGCAGCTTCTTCTCGTCGGCCTCGCAGACCACGATTGCGGCGTCGACCGCGGGAAGCGCGGCGCGCATGTCGTGGGCAAACTCGACGGAACCGGGACAGTCGAGGAAAGTGTAGCTGTCGCCCATGAAACTCGTGGTCGCGGCAGTCAGCCCGACGGTCATCTTGTGATGACGGGCCTCCGGCGTGGCGTCGCCGACGGAGGTTCCGCCGTCGACGCTGCCCGCGCGCGGGATTGCGCCCGTTCGCGCCAGAATTGCTTCGAGAAGTGTGGTTTTACCGCTTTGGAAAGGGCCCACCAGCGCGATGCACCGTGGACCCAATGTTTTATTGACCGGGGGACTTCTGACGTCTTGTCCCATTCGCCGCCTCCTTGGTGTGGAGCTCGGCCCGTGATTGGGTCGGCAAACGCGGATGCTCTGCCCCTCCCCGAGATTTGGCAAGCATCAAACGTCGCTGCGGTGCGTCGTCAAGCCTGATTGATCTCGCTCGTCGCGACCGGCGAAGAACCGGTCAAGCGCACCCGTTCTTCGGCATGAGGCGAGCCAGCATTGGTTCCCTGCAGAGACCGCGGGTCGGCCGCCTCATCCGGCCCGATCAATCATCCAGACAAGAGTTCTCGCGACAGCCTCCGACGATCGCAATTTCCCGTCCTTCTTCAAGGCGATGAAGTCCTGCACGCCGGGAAATTCGGAGCCGCGGATATGTGCTTGCATGTCCGTGTCGACCACACCCGGATTCAGATTGAACACGCGTCGCCCTTCCGTCTCCACGGCACGGACATAGCCTTCGAGCGCGGCCTTCGCAGCACAGTAGAGGGACCAATGGGGTATCGGCTTGGCCGCCGCTCCGGATGTCACGTTGGCGATCTCGCCGTCGGGGAAATGGCGCAGGAAGGTCGTGATCGCGATGATCGGGGAAGCCACGTTGACGGTAATTTCATGCAAAATTTCGGCCACACCAAACGAAGCCGCTGCACCTATGACTTGGGTCGCTGCATTGTTGACGAACACCGCACGATCGAACTGTTCCGAACGCAGCGACTTGAATATGGTATCGAGCTTTTCGACATCGACGGCGGATAGATCGAACGCGGGCCGGTTCAATTCCGCCACGCGCCACCCGACCCGTTCGAATTCCTGCTTAAGAGCCCTGCCCAGTCCCCGGCTCGTGCCCGTGATGATGACGAGATTGGTCATCTTCAAAGCGGTTTTGCACAGAGGAAACCGGCGAGACTGGGCGTCAGATTGCGCGGCTTAGAACCCGGAGCGCTCTCTTCCTGGATACGCGAGATTTGAAAGCCGGCTTCGCTAAGCATCTTCTCGACCTCGACGGGATGACGAATGAGGAAGATGTGGTCGGAATGGCCCGCGTTGAGTGCGGCGGTGATAAAAGCTTGCCCTCCCGGGCGGATCATGTCGAATAGCCAGCGGCAGAACTCCGCTGGATTTTCCAGATGTTCGAGGACCTCCTGGCAAATCAGGAAATCCGCCTTGACGTCATAGCCGTAGCGGATGTCGCGGTTTTCCAACCTATACCTAGATTCGTAGCCGAACGATTTCATCACCCGGCCGGTGTAATCAAGTGAGTGCTGGCTGATGTCGAAACCAATGCCCCGAATGCCCGGTTTGTTGTCCAGGGTGATCTTGGAATACATGCCACAGCCGACGCCGACTTCGAAGAATACGCCCTCATCTTCGATCCGCGGCAAGACGCAGCTCGTGAATCCGATCAGCGTGAAGTAATGCTGCGGCCAGACGTAGTGCGAGAACCAGAGACCCGGCAGATAGTTCTGAGTCATGTGGTCAGCGTTGTCGTACAACGCCGCGCGCACCTCCTCATAATTGGAGGCACGATATTTTCCGCTTCGCTCGAACATGACCTGATGGCGCATGGAATCGTTCGCGAACTCGGCGTAGCAACCCAAGGCGTCTTTCAGTCGACCCGACAACGGACTGCCGATGTCACCATACATCCCCTCGATGGCCGGCACCGCTTCCTCGACCCAACGCGGCCCGAATCGCTTTTCTGCAGCAAGAAACGGGGTCGCGAGAACCGGATAATTTTCCTGCATCTCGTTACAAATGGCGGCCCATTTTTGCAGATTGTTCAACAAATTGACCTCGTCTTTCCTGTGAACTGCGAAAGTACCACCGAAATCCCGCGGCAAACAAGCTGAACAGGAACATCGGCAATTCGCCCCGGACGCACCACCGGGCCGGCACCTCGCCGCTTCAACCCCGCAGAGCTGTGGTCTGAGCTCTAACTCTAGTTGGGCTTTGACTGCCACACCCGCTTCATGGCAATAGTCTGCAACGTCGGGCAACAGTTCGGCAATAATCAGCTATCGATCGCCATCATTGCGGCCTACAGCGGACCAGCCACGAATGTTGACAGCCTTTCACGTCGGCCAGACCCATCATCTGGGAATTCCGATCACCCGGGATGACCTGGCCCGATATGTCGCGCTGTCCGGCGACACTGCTCCTTTGCATGTTGACGCGGAGTTCGCAAAGGCCGCAGGCTTCGACGGCGTCGTCGTGCACGGGGCTTACCTAATGGCCCTAGTGTCACGCCTCGTCGGAACGGAATTTCCGGGCCCGCGATCGGTCCTTGAGCGAGCGGATATTGCCTTTCGCAAGCCATGCTACGCACCCTGTGACGTCAAGCTGGCAGCGACGGTCAGGCAGATCAGCGAGGCTGTCGCGACGATTGTACTTGATATCGCGATCACTGACGACAGCGGGACTGTTCTGGCATCGGGCAAGACCTGGCATCGCATTCTGGATGTGAGGTCGCTCAATGACGCGACCGATAACGATTTACCAGTAACCGTCTAGCTCTAATCGGAACTCCCGGCGTATGGATTTGCTGAACTTGCCGCAGGCGTGGGAACTGGCCGATTTGCCGTTCCATCGGTTGATTTCGCTCGGCCGGCGCATCGAACGAAAGGACGGGCAGCCGAACTTGCGTATTGCGCTGCTCGGCGACGCGGCCACCCAACATTACGGGCAGGCACTCGCCGCCACCTTGAAGTTGAGGGGATGGTGGCCTGAGATATACGAGGCCGAGTTCGATACGATACGCCAGGAGATATTGAACCCGGCGAGCGAACTCTATCGCTTCGATCCGGAAGTGGTCATCCTGTTCACGGCAACCCAGGCGCTCTACCACCGTTTTGCGCGAAGTGCCGAAAAGGCCGCGTTCGCGGATAGCGTCAGCAGCGAGATGGTTGAACTGTGGAAGCGGGTTCGGTCGCGCAGCAACGCTATCCTGATTCAGCACAATTTCGTGGTGCCGCTCAATCGTCCGTTTGGCAATCGCACCGCGAGCGAGCGCGATACTTTGACGTCCACCGTAACCCGGATAAATCAGCGCCTTCTCGACGCCGCTTCCGAGCAGGGCGTGAAGATCGTCGATACCGAATTTCAGGCCGGCTACCACGGCAAGCGCCATTGGCTCGACGAACGACTCTGGTGCCAAGCGAAGCAGGCATTGTCCCCGTCCTTCATCCCATCACTGGTCAAGAACGTCAGCGATACCATACTGGTGGAACGCGGCGCCGGCATCAAATGCGTGATCGTCGATCTCGACAATACGATGTGGGGAGGCATTCTGGCCGAGGACGGCGCGGACCGGCTCGAGATTGGGCAGACCGAACTCGGGCTCGCTTTCCAGCGCTTCCAGATCGCTCTGCTCGAACTGAAATCTCGCGGCGTCCTGCTCGCGGTCTGCAGCAAGAACGACCAGGCGAACGTAACTGACGTCCTGAAAAATCATCCAGACATGATCTTGCGTTGGGATGATTTCGCGGCCGTCGTCGCCAATTTCGGCGACAAGGCCAGCAATATTCTCGCGATCCGGGAAAAGTTGAACCTCGGCCTCGACAGCTTCGTCTTCCTAGACGACACAGCTTTCGAGCGGTCGCTCATCCGAACGGCGTTTCCCGCGATGCAGGTACCGGAGTTGTCGACTGACCCCGCCGACTTCATCAGCGATCTGGCCCGCTGGAATTTGTTCGAAGGCCGGTCGGCGACGGCCGAGGATCTGGCCCGGCTCGCCTATTATCAAGCGGACGACCAGCGTCAGACGATCCGGGAGAAGTTCCACGGGCTGGACGACTTCATCGCCGAACTCAGGATGGAGGCGCACATCCTGCCGTTCGACAGCTACGCGCTGCCCCGTGTCCTTCAGCTTGTCCAGCGCAGCAACCAATTCAACCTCACGACGATCCGGCACAGCGAGGCCGATCTGCGCCAGCTTGCCGCTGATCGCGACGCCGCGGCTTTCTGCATCCGGCTGGCCGACCGGCTCGGCGACAACGGCATCATCGCAACGGTGATCTTGAGGAAGTCGGGCAGTGATGCCATCGTCGACACGTGGATCATGAGCTGCCGCGTGCTCGGGCGCCGCGTCGAGGATCTGACGGTTCAGGTTATGGCCGAAAAGGCCAGGCAACTGGGCTGCCGCAGGCTGGTCGGGCGCTACATCCCGACTACAAAGAACGGCATCGTCGAAAATCTTTATCCGCAGCAAGGTTTCGCCGCGGCCGGCGAAGAAGGCACAACGCGCGTCTATTCGCTGGATCTTGGCCAATACCAGCTCCAATCCATCCCGATCATCATTCACGAACCAGAGCCACAATCATAATGAGCAATTTTGAAACACGCGTACAGAACGTCTTCCGCGAGGTGTTCGACAATCCGGACTTGAACATCTATCGGGAGATGCAGGCAAAGGACGTCGTCGGTTGGGATTCGCTGAATCACATCACCCTGATCATGACGCTCGAGGAAACCTTCAAGGTGAAGTTCAGCACCCGCGAGGTGATGGGCTTCCAGAACGTCGGCGAGATGATGGACTGCTTGCGCGGGAAGCTTCCGGCGTAGCCAATGGCGTTCAGCGATCTGCGTTACCTGCTGGTTCTTGGAATTGTGACGCTGATCGTGCACGCCATTCCGCAGGGCGCGCCACGCCTGCTCGCGACGACCTTCATCAGCCTACTCTTCTATGTCAGCCTCAATCCTGGCACGTGGTACGTGCTGGTCGCAGTCGCCACGCTGGCCTATTTCTCCGGACTCGTCCTGTCTCGCGTGCCCGAGGGCCGGGTGCGGGGTATGCTGTTTGCGGCGCTCCTGACAGCGACCCTCCTGCCGCTGCTGTTCTTCAAGTACGCAGCAACCGCCTATCATCTGCTGCCACCCGACAGCGATCTGGCGGTCCGATGGTCGACGATGGCCAACGTCATCCTGCCGATCGGCATCTCGTTCTATTCGTTTCTGGCAGCCGGATACGTCATTGACGTTTTTGTCGGAAGCCAGCCGGCCGAAAGGAACGCAATCCGATTCGGCGCAGTCATGCTCTTCTTCCCGCATCTGACCGCCGGTCCGATCGAGCGCGCGCGGCATTTGCTGCCGCAACTCGAAAATCTCGGCGTGTTCAACTACGAACGCGCGGTTACCGGCCTGCGCGCCATCCTCACCGGCCTGTTCCTCAAGATCGTCGTCGCCGATACGCTGGCACCTTATGTTGACGCCATCTATTCGGCGCCCCGCAATCACGGGGCCGTCGACCTGGCGCTCGCCACCATCTATTTTTCATTTCAGGTCTACGCAGACTTTGCCGGCTACTCGTTGATCGCGATCGGAAGTGCTCGCCTGCTGGGTATCGAACTCACGATCAATTTCATGCAACCCTGGCTCAGCCAGAATCTGCCCGACTACTGGCGGCGCTGGCACATCAGCCTGTCCTCCTGGTTTCGCGACTATGTTTTCATGCCATTGCAGTTCCAGGCAAGGCGTTGGGGGAAGTATGGTCTTGCCGGGGCGTTGGTCTTCACCTTCGTGCTGGTCGGCATCTGGCACGGCGCCGGATTCAACTTCGCCGTTTTCGGCTTGATCCACGGCGCCCTCGTCGCATTCTCGACGCTCACCTTCGCCCGGCGCGATCGGTTCTGGCGATCCCGCATTCCGCGCCCGGTGCTGCTGGTGCTGCGTGCCGTGACGACGTTCGTCATCGTCACCCTGACGTTCATCCTATTTCGCGCCAGCGGTCTCCGAGAGGCGCTTTGGATCTACAAGACACTCTTCACCGGAGCCGAGGGCGTCGCAACGGTCGCGCAGACGAAGCCTCTGCTAGCAATCGCGGCAGTCATCGCATACGACCTCCTGGTCACATGGGCCAAGGACGCCAAGCCCTTCCCGGTCTGGCTCCGCTGGTCAGGCTACTACGCCGCCGTCGCATGCATCGTCTCCGCAATGATCCAGCACGCTTCACAAGCATCTTCGAATGTCCAGCAGTTCATTTATTTCAAGTTCTAGCCCGTTCACCGGCACTCACCCGGCCAGGCGATTCCTCCTACGGCTGGGCATCTTTCTGCTGCCCCTGGCGATGATCGCAGTTCCTGGACTCGGAATCCCCCTTCTGTGCGGCGAACTGCTGCCCGTCAGCACCGTCGCGTGGCTGCAGGCCCATGGAGCGTCATTCGTATACCTTCCCAAGCTGTCGGATCATTCGTACCGGCTGAAGGTAGATGCGGTTCTCCAGAGAAAACCGGAAGCGGTGGCGATGGGATCCTCACGCGCAAATCAGTGGCGTAGCGCCATGTTTCATCCCACAAGGTTTTATAATGCTGCGAACGCAGTTTTTGTGGTCCGTGACTTCGCTCGCATGCTCGAGGAATTCGGCGACTTCAGCCCCCGCGTTATTATTTTCTCGATCGACTATTTTCCCTTCGTTCCCACATTCGAGACAACCTACTCATCTCAATCTCGCGGCGAAATAGGCGGCTGGGCGACACCTGAACAGATCGGCATTATTCTCGGCGTATTCGAGGATCTGGTGCGCACCCGCAGATTTCCCTGGCCCTCTTACGATGGCACCCCCGCATTGGGTTTATCTGCGATACGGACCGGCTCTGGATTTCGTCTTGACGGATCCTACAATTACGGATCGCGCACTTTCGACGACGGAACGGACAGCGTTTCTGCAATCGAGGCAGGAAAGCAATGGCCTCTCGTTCCCGCCCAGCGTCTCGACAGCTCTATTCTCCGGGACTTCGAACGCTTCACCGAGTTGGCAAGACAGAAAGGTATCGCGCTCGTCGGGGTGACCATGCCTTACATTCCCAAGGTGCGCGACGCCATAGAGCGATCATCACACTACGGGGCGTGGCGACAGTTTCGATCGGCAGAAACGCAGGAATGGATCCGAAACCAGGGCGTGCTCTATTTTGACTTCAGCAGACTGGAGAGTTTCGGTGGCCGGCCGGATGAATTTGCCGATCCCTACCATCCGAGTGAACCAGCTTACATCAGGATGCTGCTTTCGATGCTAACCGAACAGAGATTTCGCGCTCTGTTTCCAGAAATTGATGCTCACGACCTTGAGGAAAGACTGAAACACGCTACTCGGCTAGAGGCCTACCGAGACAAATGGCCCGCAAACTAAACTAACGCCCCGGGCGCAGTTCCAGGCTTTCGAGTCCGGCGGCGACGTTGAGGCCGACCTGGCCCTGTACGCTGAGCGGCTGGAGCGCGATCGAGTTGTTGGAGCCGCCGACCAGAACGTTGCCGCCAAGTCCAACACCGACCGAGGCGCTGCCCTGCGCGCCCGCGTAATTGCCGGAGAGGTCGCCGGGGCCGAGCCGGTCGACCGGTGCGAACACACCCCAGGCCAGCGCCGTCTCCTGGGTGATGCCGATGTCGAGGCCGACCTTGCGGATGGTCGCGACGTAGCGGTCCTCGGGCAAGCCGTCGGCGCGCAGCACACAGCCGAGATGGGTTACCGATCCCACGATGAAGCCGACACTGGCACCGCCGCGGCACTCGAGCACGCCGACCCGCGTCATCCGCTGCTGCGCGCCACCGGTCGCGACGGAGGCAAGAAGGCTGGCGGCAGTGAGCCCTGCGAGGAGGAATGAACGGCGCATGAATGTCTCCGGCGATGATGTGATGCGAGCAGCGAGAGCGCCCCACCCGTGTTGCGTGATGGTCTATGCCACAACAGCCGTGGTGGTGCCAGATCGCGCACGAGGATAAGCGTGCAAACAATTAAAAAGGCCCGCCAGAGGCGGGCCTTTTCGATGCCTTGTCGCTGCTGTCGCGGCAGAGCCTCAGCGCAGATTGCCGCAGAAGCGCTGGATGCGCTTGCAGGCGTCTTCGAGGTCCGAGGTCTTGGTCGCATAGGAGATGCGGAACGCGGGTCCAAGGCCGAAGGCCGACCCCTGCACCACGGCGACGCCTTCGGTCTCCAGCAGCTCGGTGACGAACTGCTCGTCGTTGGAGATCACATTGCCCGACGGCGCTTTCTTGCCGATGGTGCCGGCGCAGGACGGATAGACGTAGAACGCGCCTTCGGGGCGCGGGCACTCGATGCCGCTCGCCTGGTTGAGCATGGAGACGACGAGGTCACGCCGCTCCTTGAAGACCTTGTTGTTGGCGGGAATGAACTCCTGCGGACCGTTCAGCGCCTCGACCGAGGCCCATTGCGCGATGGAGCACGGGTTCGAGGTCGATTGCGACTGGATCGTCGCCATCGCCTTGATGAGATGCGCCGGACCGCCGGCGTAGCCGATACGCCAGCCGGTCATGCAGTAGGCCTTGGAGACGCCGTTCACGGTGAGCGTGCGGTCGTAGAGACCAGGCTCGACCTGCGCGACGGTGGTGAATTGGAAGTCGTCATAGACGAGATGCTCGTACATGTCGTCGGTCATCACCCAGACATGGGGATGCTTCACCAGCACGTCGGTGAGCGCTTTCAGTTCCGAGCGCGTGTAGGCGGCTCCCGTCGGGTTCGACGGCGAGCACAGGATGACCCATTTGGTCTTCGGCGTGATCGCACGCTCGAGCGCCTCTGCCTGGAGCTTGAAGCCGGTCGCCGCGGTGCAGACCACCGGCACCGGCTCGCCGCCGGCGAGCGCGACCATCTCGGGATAGCTGACCCAATAGGGCGCGGGAATGATCACCTCGTCGCCCGGATTGATGGTCGCCATCAGCGCGTTGTAGAGCACCTGCTTGCCGCCGGTGCCGACGATGATCTGGTTCGGCTTGTAGGCGACGCCGTTCTCGCGCTGAAACTTGGCGATGATGGCTTCCTTCAGCTCGGGGATGCCGTCCACCGCGGTGTACTTGGTCTTGCCGGCCTCGATGGCGTGGATCGCCGCCAGCTTGATGTTGGCGGGCGTGTCGAAGTCGGGCTCGCCGGCGCCGAGGCCGATGACGTTGCGGCCAGCCGCTTTCAGCGCGCGTGCTTTGTCCGTGACCGCGATGGTCGCGGACGGCTTCACACGGTCGAGCGCAGCGGCAAGGAAGGACATCATCATCTCCTGGCGAGCGTCGTGAAGCCATTCGCCTCACGACTCCAATTGTGGGAATGAGCCACCCTAAAACGTGTGCCGCTGCGCCGCAAGAAACTTCGGCCCGATCTCGAAAAAGATTGCCGATTTCCGGCGTTTCGAGGTGCGGTTTCCCAGCAATATTGCGCAATTCAACCTCCGGAATTCCTCATATCCGGCAAGGCCTGTCCTCGGAGCAATTTTTGCGCGTTGAGCGTCGCCAGGAGACCGCTCGTCGTCATGCCCGGGCTTGTCCCGCCTGCGCGGCCGAAGCCGCTTCGGCGAGGCGAAGGCCCTGGCAGCCACGTTCTTCGTGCGGCAAGTCAGACGTGGATGGCCGGGACGAGCCCAGCCATGACGATGCGGAAGCACTGGCGTCCTAATCCCGATCGTCCATGCGATGGCCTACGTGCTTCACGGCCTCGTAGAGCGATGCGTCCGCAGATTGACGTACACGTGAACTGAATTGCATCGTCGCGCGGAAATGATCTTCCGCAACGTTGCAGTGCGGCAGGGTTTTCAAGTTTTTCTATTGGCCGGCTCTTGCGGCGGATTCGCATCGGCATCATTGTTTAGCCGCCTCGCGGGGGCACGATCGCCGCGTCTTCACGTCCTCGGATTCGAACTGCAGAATGTACAAGCTCTATTCGATGCAACGCTCGGGCAACAGCTACAAGGTCCGCCTTGCGCTGGCGCTGCTCAACCTGCCTTATGAAGCGGTGGAGGTGGACATCCTGCGCGGCGAGAGCCGCACGCCGGACTTTCTCAGCAAGAACCCGTCGGGACAGGTGCCGCTGCTCGAGGTCGGCGAGGGCCGCTATCTCGCCGAGTCCAATGCCATCCTCTGGTACGTCGCCGTCGGCACGCCGCTCGCGCCGGAAAACCGCATCGATCGCGCCGAAGCGCTGCAATGGATGTTCTTCGAGCAGCACGCGCTCGAGCCGAACATCGGCGCCGCCTATTTCTGGCTGTCGCTGGTCAAGGGCGGCCGCGATCTCCAGACCCATTCGCTGGAGGACTGGATGGAGCGCGGCTATGGCGCGCTCCAGGTGATGGAGAACCATCTCAAGACCAACGCCTACTTCGCTGCGCGCCAGCTCACGGTCGCCGACATCGCGCTGTACGGCTACACCCACCTCGCCGACCGCTGCGACTTCGATCTTTCCACCTTCCCGGCGATCCGGGACTGGCTCGAGCGCGTCGAAGCCGCACCCGGTTTCGTGACCATGGACTGGCGCCCGGCGGACATCGACGACCCCGCCAGCATCGCGGCGGGCGCCTGACGGGCGCCGCGCCCGGGCGAATAGCGGGCATAAGGGCCCCCTTTGCCGCAATCTCGCCATTTTTGGCGCGATAGCCGCCGCAATATTGCCGGTTGAAACTGGGAAATTCCAGGAAGTCGCGGGTGATTCGCTCGCGTGTTGAAGGATTTAGACCATGATGCGGGCGTCCGGCACGGCAGGCTTTCAGAGCCCATCCGCTACCGTCGCGTCTTCCCGGCTCACCCATGCGGTCGCGGCCTCGCTAGCCGTCGCCGCGCTCTCGCTGTGCCTGATCGTCACCCTGACGGTGCTATCGACCAAGGCGACCATGGCGATGGGCCTGCCGGTCTGATTCCCGTTTCATCCTGGACCTACCTTCAGGGCACCGTGCGGCCCGCGCCGACCGGCATCGCGACAGGACGTCGATGAAATCACCTGTGGTAGTCGTTGCAATCACCCTGACCGCGGCCATCCTGGTCGCGGCGTCGCTGTTGATCATCGTCGGCACGCGCAAGGGCGTCGGGACGTCGACGCTGAATGCGCCCGCACTGCAACAGCGCGTCAAGCACGCGCACATGGTCTAAAATCATCGGAAAGCTTGAGGGGTGCACGCAAGCGCGCCTTAAGCACGCCGCACGAAACCGCATCGCAGTCACGCAACAATCAGTCAGTGTTGCGGCCTGACCTCGTTCGTGAGGAGCGAGACTGGTCCATGCGGTTCGGATGGCGCGCGATCTCCGGTCCGGCGCTGACGGCAGCGGCCCTGCTGCTGGCAATGCTGTTCGATCGCCTTTTTTCCACCCCCTCGCCCGCGCCGCTGTTGGTCTGCATCGTGGCTCTCGCCGGCGCGCTCGCGGGGCTCGCCTCCGCCATGACGACGGCCGTTGTCGCAGTGATCGGCGCGGCGCTGTTCTTCCTCAACCGCCACGGCGTTTCCGGCTATGGCGCCGCCGATCTGGTCCGGCTCGGTCTCCTGGCCGTCACGGCTGTCGGCACCGCCGGCATCACCGGCCTGATGCGCGAGCGGCTGCTCGGCACGGTCGCGGCCGAGCGCCGGAGCCACGCCACGGCCGCGCGGCTGTCGGCCGCGCTCGACCAGGTCGATATCGGCATCGTGCTGCTCGATGCCGAGACCCGGGCCGAGTTCATCAACCGCGCGTTCCGCGATTATTTTGCGGTGCCGGACGAGATCGCCGAAAGCAAGCCACCCTTCATCGCGCTGATGTATCACGGCCGCGACACCGGCGCGTTCGAGCTGCCGGAGGACGAGCTCGGCACCTTCATCGCACGACGCATGGAGATGGTGCGGGGCGGCGATGCCACGCCGATCAACATCAAATTGAGCAACGGCGAGGTGCTGCGCTTCGTCTGCACCGCGCTGCCCGACGGTGGACGCATGCTGAGCTACACCCCGGTGACCGACCTCGTGCGCCACACTGACGAGCCATCACGCGCCGACTACTACCGCTCGCTGCGCGACCCCGCAAACCGCAAGCTGACCCGCTACCTGCGCGTCGCGGAGTAGAGCATGTTGAAATCAAGCTCTGACGGCGCCCGGGGATCATCTCTCCTCGACGGGGAGAGGTGATCCGATTCTGAGCCTGCATCGATTCACCCAATGCCCAACCGTCCAAGTGATGGCGCAATTGATCGGCGCACCCTTCATCACGTATGAAGGACGCTTCATCGATCCTGGAATTCTCTCATGTCCCTCACCATTCGCGCCCTGACCAGGCAGGATTACGATCAATGGCTGCCGCTGTGGGACGGCTACAACGCCTTCTACGGCCGCTCGGGCCCGACCGCCCTGTCGCCCGAGATTACGAAGATGACGTGGCAGCGCTTCTTCGATGCCTATGAGCCGATGCATGCGCTGGTGGCCGAGGACGACGGCCGCCTGCTCGGGCTGACGCATTATCTGTTTCATCGCAGCACCACCGCGATCGAGCCGTCCTGCTATTTGCAGGACCTGTTCACGCTCGAATCCGCGCGCGGCAAGGGCGTCGCCTCGGCGCTGATCCATGGCGTCTATGAGCGGGCAAAGCTCGCGGGATCGACGCGCGTGTACTGGCAGACGCACGAGACCAATCTGACGGCGCAGCGCCTGTACGACAAGGTCGCGGAGCGGTCCGGCTTCATCGTCTATCGCAAGATCTTCTGAGTCCTGCGCCCTGAAGCCTTGTGGATAACTCCGCCTGTCACCCGGGCGTAACACAGCAAGACTACGCTGCGCCTGCGTCTGGTCAGGCCCCCCGTCACCGATCAAGCGCCCCAAAGCGGCCCCCGTCAGTCGCCGCGTCTGACAGGGGCCGCATTTTTTTGTCCGGGATTGTCTGCATGGCAGCAGCGCGGGCATCAGCTTGCTGATGCGGCGCACGGTGGTCACAATGTGCCGCTGCTCATCTGACAGGATCTCCCATGGAAATTCGCAATCTCGGCGCCTCCGGCCTTCGCGTGTCTGCGGTCGGGCTCGGCTGCAACAATTTCGGCCAGCGCACGGATCTGGAGACATCGCGCAAGGTGATCCATCGCGCGCTCGATCTCGGCATCACGCTGTTCGACACCGCCGACATCTATGCCGGGATGGGCGGCTCGGAGACGGTGCTCGGCACCGTGCTCGGCGATCGCCGCAAGGACATCGTGCTCGCCACCAAATATGCCAAGCCGATGGCGACCGACGGCACCAGGCAGGGCGCCTCGCGCCGCTACATCATGGATGCGGTCGAGGCCAGCCTCAGGCGACTCAAGACTGATTACATCGACCTCTACCAGCAGCACGACTACGACCCGCTGACGCCGATGGAGGAGACCTTGCGTGCGCTCGACGACCTCGTCCGGCAAGGCAAGGTGCGCTACATCGGCAACTCCAACTTCCCGGCCTGGCGGATCGCGGAAGCCGAATTCGCCGCGCGCGCGATGAATGTCAGCCGCTTCATCTCGTGCCAGGACGAATACTCACTGCTGGTGCGAGACATCGAGAAGGACCTGCTGCCGGCGGCGCAAGAGTACAGGCTCGGCCTGCTGCCGTTCTTCCCGCTCGCGAGCGGCCTGCTGACGGGCAAGTACCAGCGCGGCGCGGCGGCGCCGGCCGACACGCGCTTTGCCAAGGCGCCGGCGCTGCGCGACCGTTACGTCACGCCGCGCAACGAGGACATGGTCGAGAAGCTCCAGGCCTTCGCCAAGGCGCACGGCCGCTCGATGCTGGAACTCGCCTTCTCCTGGCTCGCCGCGCGCCCGCAGGTGTCGAGCGTGATCGCAGGCGCCACGCGCGTCGAGCAGATCGAGGAGAACGTGAAGGCGATCGCCTGGAAGCTCAGCGCGGATGAGATGGCGGAGATCGACAAGATCACCCTGGGCTGAGCTCTGCGGCGCGCTACTTCGCGCCGCGCCCGACCGTCTGCACCACCTCGAAGCCCTCGAACTGGGGATGGCCGAGATAAAGCGGCTTGTTGTCGCCCGCCTTGTGATGCGCCGCGCGAAACGCCTCCGACTTGGTCCAGGCCTCGAACGCGGCGTGGTTCGCCCACACGGTGTGGGAGGCGTAGAGCGTGTGGTCCTCGAGCTCGGGGCCCCTCAGCAGATGGAATTCGACGAAGCCCGGCACCTTGTCGAGATGGGTGTCGCGCGAAAGCCAGACCTGCTCGAAGGCAGCCTCGGAGCCCTTGGCGACGCGGAAGCGGTTCATGGCAATGTACATTGGGTGGTCTCTCCTGATGCCCGGCCCATCATGTCGTCATTCCGGGATGCGCCGCAAGGCGCAGGCCCGGGATCCATTTCGCCACGGAACAAGTCGATGAACGGATTCCGGGCTCGCGCTTCCGCGCGCCCCGGAATGACGGCCTAAGCCACCAACCCCTTCATCGGCCTTGCGCTCGCGCTATCCGGAAACACCGTCTCCGCCAGCACGCGGTCGGACAGGCCGAACCGGTCCTGCAGCACGCCCTTGATCACGGAGCGCAGATCCGTCGTCGGCTTGAGGTCGCGGGCCTCATGGAGGTCGGCGAGCTTGAGGCCAGGCCAGTCGGCGATGACGCGGCCGCCCTTCACCGCGCCGCCGGCGAGCAGCGCGATCGTTCCCGTGCCGTGATCGGTGCCGTCGGTGCCGTTGATGCGCGCGGTGCGGCCGAACTCGGTGGCGACGACGACGACAGTCTCGCGCCATCGATCCCCCAGGCCGCTTTCGAACTCGGCGAGCGCGCCGTCGAGGCCGCCGAGCAGGAAGGCGAGACGCCCCACAGGGCCGCCTTCATTGGCATGCGTGTCCCAGCCGTCGAAGGCGAGCGCGGCGATGCGCGGGCCGTCATCGGCCGCCATCAGCTTCGCCGCGCCGCGCGCGACCTGCCGCATCTGCGCGACGGCGTTGCCGCCCTTCGCCTTCATATCTGCGCCGGCTGCGACCTTGTCGAGCTGGAGGCCTTGCGACAACGCCGAGGCCAGTGCGGGATCGCGGTGACGGTAGAGCTCCGTGAGGCGCATCGCGGTGTCGTCATCGGCCTGCGGCAGCGCCACCGGCGCCCAGCCGACGGTGGGCGCGTTGCCACGCAGCACCAGCGGTGTGGTCGGCCCGACGGCGAGACCGCTCGACACGCGTTCGCCGCGCGGCAGCGCTTCCAGCGCGCGGTTGAGCCAGCCGGACTGCACGCGGCCCGGGCCGGCAAAGCCGCTTTCGAGCACGTCCTGGCCGTCGAAATGCGAGCGGTCGCGATAGGGCGTCGCCACCGCATGGATCACCGCCGCATGCCTGTCGCGATACATGCGCGCAAATTCCGGCATTGCCGGATGCAGCGCGAAGAAGGAATCGAGCATGATCGCGGGATGCGCACCATCGGCGGTGAGCGCGATCGAGCCGTGCAGGCCGGCATAGTCGGGGTCGCCGATCGGCCCGACGGTCGAGAGACCGTCGAGCGCGCCGCGCAGGATCACCACGATCAATCGTGGATCGCGCCCATCGGCGGCGCGGGCGAATTTCGGCAGGTAGGCCCAGGCCGCGAAGGAAGCGCCGCCGAGCAGCAGGCCGCGGCGCGAGGTGAGGAGCCGGTTTTCGACGCAGTCGATCATCTTCATCTCCTCTGCATTTCCGGCGACATCAACAGCAGCGCCAGCGCCTGCTGCCGCGACTCCGCGCGCTCGATGGTTTTGCGCGTTTCGATCGAGGCCGCGTCTGCAGCGGCAAATTCGAGCAAGTCAAGCGGATCGATGTTGTTGCCGAGCCGCGCGCCGATCTGCGCCGCAATGTCCAGCCTGAGCTTGATGCCTTCGGGCGCGGCCCAGGCGGCATTGGTGTCGGGAAAGCCGTTGGGGCCGGGCGGTGACCATAGCGGCTGACCGAGCAGGTTGAGGCCGTTGAGATAGCGGCTCGGGTCCTCCGGCACCTGCGCGAGCAGCCGGCCGCTCGCGACCAGGAAATCGTAAGGGCTGCGCATCTTGGTCAGGGGCGCCCTCCACGCCTCATCGGAATCGACCAGCGTCATGGCAAGCGCCTTGAGATCGCCGTCGGACTTGACGAAGACATCGCGCAGGCGCCCGACGAGCGCCGGCGGCGGATCATCGGCGACGAAGTGGCGGACGAATTTGGCGGCGATGAAATTCGCGGTCGACGGATGGCGCGCGAGGTCGGCGAGCGCGGCTTCGCCCTGTGCGAGCCCGGTGGCCTCGTAGCTCCTGCCGAGCAGGACTTGCGGCCCGGGCTGATGCGCATTGACGTTGAAGACGAAGGAGCCGGGCGACCCTAGCTGCCCCTGCCGGCCGGCGAAGGTCCAGCCGGTGATGATGCGCGCGAGCGATGTGACGTCGCCTTGCGTGTAGCCGCCGCCGACGCCGAGCGTATGCAGCTCCATGATCTCGCGCGCGAGATTCTCGTTCAGCCCGCGCTTGCGATTCTGCCCGGCGCGCGAATCCGGGCCGAGCGATTGCTGGTTATCCAGGAAGAACAGCATCGCGGGATGCTGCTCGACCGCCCTCAGCATGTCGGCGAAGCGCCCGAGCACGTGCGGCCTGATCGCCTCGCGCTCGAACGCGCCCGCCCAGATTCGTGTCAGCTCGCCCTTGCTGGCGGAGATGCAGAAATGGTTGGACCAGAACGCGACGAGGCGCTCGGTGAAGCCGCACTCGGCCAGCGTCGCGCGCTGCAGCCGCGCCAGTGCCTCGGCGCGAAACGTCTTCTGGATCACGTTGAGCGGCTGCGGCGCGGGCTTTGCGGCCGGCGGTGCCGCGGCGTCGGGCTGCATGGCGTCCGGCTTTGCCGCATTGTCCACAGGCTTCGCATCCGCCATCTGGCCGGCGATCTCCGTCGCCGCCGCGTTCAGCGAGGGATTGCGGCGGAGCCCGGCGTTCCGTTCGGTCGGCGCGGCCGGCGGCGTCTCAGCGGGCGTGGCGGCCTTCGCCGCCTCGCGCGCCTGCTTGACCTGGTCCTGATAGGCAAAGACGGCCTGCCCGAGTTGCGGCGTCGATTGCAGTCCCGGCGCTTCCAGCAGCACGCCGTTGGGACGCGCAAGCTCGGCCTTCACGAAGCCGCGCGGGTCGGATGCTGCGTTGATGAGATCGCCCGACGCGCCGCCGCGGGCGCCGAAGCCAAAGCGGTTGAGCGCGACGAGGGCAGCTTGCGTGTCGCGGGCCATCGATCTGTCCTTCGCGCGTTGGAGCCGCTTTCCTGCTACGTTCGCGGCGCGTAATATACCGCAGCGACAGATGAACCCGACATGAAAATGACGGCGAAGCTTCGGCGTAGATCATGACAAATCCGAAAGAATCCGCGTTGCAGGAACCGCGCCGCCTCGCCTGCTCCCGCTGCGGCACCGAGTTCGGCTGCGACCTCTCGGGAAGCTGCTGGTGCGCGGAGGAGACGGCAAAACTGCCGATGCCGCTCGCGGGTGAGGATTGCTTGTGCCGGGAGTGCTTGAGGAAAGCGGCGGCGGAGGCCGTGTCGTAGGGTGGGCAAAGCGAAGCGTGCCCACGCATTTTTTGGCGATCGAGCGAGATGGTGGGCACGGCGCTTTGCGCCTTTGCCCACCCCACGAAGCTACACCGCAAATCCCGGCGACTTCCGCGCCATGCCGTCGAACGCGTCCAGCAGCTTTTCCCGCCAGGCATAGACCGGATCATCCGCCTCCAGCAGCTTGAACGGGCTGACCACGCGCGCCCATTGAAATCCGCCGAACACGATGTAGTCGGCGTAGTTCGGCGCGTTGCCGCCGAGATAGGGCTGTTTCTTCAAGGCCTGCCGCATCACCTCCAGCGACTTGCGGAACGCGACCACGCCGGTGTCGCGGCTCGCCATCACCTCTTCCAGGCTCTTGCCGCCGAAGCGCGCCTCACGCGACTTGCGGAAATAGGCGGCGTCGACCTCGGCGAGGTTGTTGGGGATGTCGGCGACTACAAGCGGAAAGATGCCGCCGACGATGGCGATGTCGCCCCATGCGTTGATCATGCGCGCCATGGCGCGGCCGCCCTCGCCGCCGAACAACGACGGACGATCCGGAAAATTGTCTTCCAGATAATTCGCGATGGTCCAGGAATCGACCACCGCCTTGTCGTCGTGCAACAGCACCGGCACCTTCTCCGAGCCGTGCGGCGCAAGCGTGCTCTTCTCGGTGAAGCGCCAGGGCAGCGATTCCGCCGCCAGCCCCTTGTGCGCCAGCGCCATCCGCGTGCGCCAGCAATACGGGCTGAAGGGGCGCGAAGCGTCGGTGCCGACGAGTTCATAGAGTTTGAGTGACATGCAAGGCCTCCGCTTGCTCCGTCATTGCGAGGAGCTCGCGACAAAATTGCAATGCAATTTTGCGCTGGTGCGACGAAGCAATCCGGACTGCCGCCGCGGACGCATTCTGGATTGCTTCGCTGACGCTCGCAATGACGATGTGGAGACAACTGTGCGTATCACCGCCCGTTCGTGCGCAGCAATCTCTCGCCGTCCTCCGTCACCGCGATGACCAGCCCCACGCCGGCTATTGTCTCGCGGGCGACGTAGCCGCGGTCGGCGGCGTCTTCCCAGATGGTGAGGCGCGGGCACGAGGTCTTCCAGGTCGCGATCACCTCGGCATAGGCGCGCGGCTCGCGCGCGACCCATTCGACGAAGTCCAGCACCAGCGGATCGGCGTTGCGGCTCATTGCAAACCTCCCTTGTCGAAGGCGGCCAGCACCGGGGTACGAACCAGGAGCCAGCCGCCATAGGCGATGTAGTAGCAGGCAATGGTGGTGATCAGCTTGTTCGACCATGCCAGGAATTGCTGGTCGGTCATGGCTTCGAGGATGCGCCGCGCCAGCGTGGTGCCGAGCATCGAGGCGGCAATCGCGACGCCGGCGAGCACGGGATCGAGGCTCGCCGCCTGGTCGATGATGCCGCCGAAATAGACCAGCTTGGTGAAATGGCTGACGAGCTGGCACATCGCCTTGGTGGCGACTTTCTCGCGCCGGCCGAAATTGCCGCCGAGGAAGAAGGTGTCGAGCAGCGGACCGGAGACGCCGGTCATCAGCATCAGGCCCATGCAGATCGTGCCGTAGACCGTGCCCTGCCAGAGACGGTCGGGATCGGGCTTGATGTTCGCCGGCAGGAGCCGCGCCATGAACGGCGTGGCACCCAGCATCAGCAGCGCGACCGGCTTGTCCGGCACGTAGCGGGTGAGCGACCAGGCCGCGAGCGCGACCGCAGCGCCGACCATATAGTTTGCGACCGGCCGCCAGCGGATATGCGCCCGCCACAGGAACGCGCGCCAGCCGTTCGAGGCCATCTGCGTGATCGCATGCAGCACCATCGCGGTCGGCAACGGCATCAGGGCCAGCAGCACGCCGATCAGGACCAGCCCGCCCGCCATGCCGAACAGCCCGGACAGGAATGCGGTGGCGACCATCAGCAATCCGAGGGCCGCGATCATGAGGGGCGTCACGCGCAGGATCTCCAGGTTCTCGGGTCAGGGGAGCGGAACGTGCCTTGCTTGCCCCCTCTCCGCAAACTGAGTTATCTTGCCCTGGCATCAGCTTTCCTGAGGGTCGGGCATTTGCGGCGACTGCTGTTTCTCAACGGCATCAAGGCGTTCGAGGCGGCGGCGCGGACCGGCAGCTTTGCTGCGGCCGGGCTGGAGCTGAGCGTGTCGGCGGCCGCCGTCAGCCGCATGGTGCATCTGCTCGAAGAGCGGCTCGGCGTCGCGTTGTTCGAGCGCAAGGCCAACCGCCTGGTGCTGACGCAGGCCGGCCGCGCCTATCAGAGCGGGCTGACCCCGATCTTCGATGCGCTGGCGAGCCTCACCGCGCAGGTGACGGCGCCCTCGAGCGTGCGCGTGCTCACCATCGGCGTCGGCCACACCTTTGCGATGCGCTGGCTGATCCCGCGCCTGTCCGAGTTTCGCAACGAGGAGCCCGACATCGAGGTGCGCTTCACCACCGGCGGCGCGTCGGTGCCGTTCGGCGAGGACTGGAGCTGCGGCATCAAGCTCGGCACCGGCGACTGGCCCGGCCTCGTCGCCGAGCCGCTGTTTGCCGGCGACCTGACGCCGGTCTGCGTGCCACGCCTCGCGGGCGGGCTGAAGCGTCCGGCCGACCTGAAGGGACCGAGCCTGATCCGCGTCGCGCACTCGCCCGAGGACTGGCCGATCTGGCTGAAGGCCGCGGGCGTTGCGCGGATCAACGCGCGGGGGCCCGAGTTCCAGTTCTACGGCCAGGCGTTGCAGGCAGCTGCCGACGGGCTCGGCATCGCCATGGGCATCCGCCCCTATATCGACGACGATCTCGCGGCCGGCCGGCTGGTGGCGCCTTTCGATCTCTCGGTGCCCAAGGGCATGCGCTGGTACCTGCTCTATCGCAGCTTTCAAACCGAGCAGCGCGACTTTGCCGCCTTCCGCCGCTGGATCATGCGCGCGGCCTCGGAACCCGCCGCCCGCCCCCGCCGGATCGGCCGCGCCGGCGCGCGGAACTGAAGTCTTTTCGACAAGCTTGAGCAAAAAAAGCCGCGTCGCTTGTGAACCGCTTCACATTCTAAAACCCGCAATCGTGGTCCCCTGACCCTCCGAAAAAAAGTGGGACCTACACTCATGACGACCCTTTACGACGGCTTTGACATCGAATCCTTCGAAGCTGGCAAGGGGCTGTGGCACGCGCGGATCCGCCGGGCCGATTTCAGCCCGGTAGCCATCGACGGCGTGCTGTTTCCTGCCATGGAAGTCGGCTTCGCCTGGCCCGATCCCGATGCGGCGATCGCCGATGCCAAGCACCACATCGATCGCTTCCGCCGGCGGGCTGAAGGCGACGACGAATAGCCCAGCGGGTCCGCGGGCGGACCAGAGAAAAAGCGCGCAGGGGGAACACCGGTCATGTCCATCATCGAAACCGACGCAGCGCGGCCGCGGATCTACATCCGCGCGGTGCTGTCCAACTGCCCGGAATGCGACGGCGATCTCGCGGTGCTCCGCGTGATCCCCGGCCGCGCCGGATGCGAGTACTGGGCCATGCGCTGCAGCGATTGCGGCGGCATCCATCTCGACATCCTCGAGCCGCATGTCCCGGCCGGGGACGACGGCGGGCCGCTGGCGGCGGCCTGAAGGTCCCGGCCTGCTGCCAACCTGCTGTCAGCAGCCTGCATGGCGGCGGCCATTCGCCCTTTATTGCGGGGCGGACTCGTCCCATATTCGGCTGATGGCGAAGAAACCTGCTCCCCCCGCAAAATCCCCGAAAACCAAGGCTCCGAACTCGAAGGCACACCGCCCCGACGTGCAGCCGATCGGGCCGGCGCTGGCCGAGTTGCTCAATCCCGCGATCAATCGCGGCGATGCGGGCCTGGGGTCGGGCACCGGGCTTCAGCCGCCGCCGGACAATTCGCGCGACCGCCGCGCGGGAGGCGAGGCCGCTGCGCATCGCGCGCGCGCTTCGACGCCGAAGGAGTTCCCTCAGGATACCGCGCGGCCGATGCCGCTGCGGCCCAATCCGCAGCCGCCGGGCGCCCGTCAGTCCAGTGAGCTCGCAGGATTGGAGGAGGCGCCGCAGGCCAATTACGGCACCGCGGCCACGATTCCGACGCTCGATCCGGAACTGGCGCGGCAGCTCGGCCTTCCCACCGAGGAGGACGATGCCGAGGCGCTGGCGCGCCCGCCGCGCAGCAAGATGGAGGCGCTCGGCGTCAAGGCCACCGCGGACGCGCTGGAATCGCTGATCCGCGAGGGCCGGCCGGAGTTCCGCAAGGGCGACGGCTCCATGAAGGTGTGGACGCCGCACCGGCCGCCGCGCCCGGAGAAGTCCGAAGGCGGCGTGCGCTTCGAGATCAAGTCGTCCTACGAGCCCAAGGGCGACCAGCCGACCGCGATCGCCGAGCTGGTCGAGGGCATCAACCGCAACGACCGCAGCCAGGTGCTGCTCGGCGTCACCGGCTCGGGCAAGACCTACACCATGGCCAAGGTGATCGAGGCGACGCAGCGCCCCGCCCTGATCCTGGCGCCGAACAAGACGCTCGCCGCCCAGCTCTATGGCGAGTTCAAGAATTTCTTCCCGGACAATGCGGTCGAGTATTTCGTCTCGTACTACGACTACTACCAGCCGGAGGCCTACGTCCCCCGCACCGACACCTATATCGAGAAGGATTCCTCGATCAACGAGCAGATCGACCGCATGCGCCACTCGGCGACGCGCGCGCTGCTGGAGCGCGACGACGTCATCATCGTGGCGTCGGTGTCCTGCATCTACGGTATCGGTTCGGTCGAGACCTACACCGCGATGACGTTCGCGCTGAAGAAGGGCGAGCGCATCGACCAGCGCCAGCTCATCGCAGACCTGGTCGCACTGCAATACAAGCGCACCCAGGCCGATTTCACCCGCGGCACGTTCCGGGTGCGCGGCGACGTCATCGACATCTTCCCCGCGCACTACGAAGACCGCGCCTGGCGCGTGAACCTGTTCGGCGACACCATCGAGACCATCGAGGAGTTCGACCCGCTCACCGGCCACAAGCAGGACGAGCTCGAATTCATCAAGATGTACGCCAACTCGCACTATGTGACGCCGCGCCCAACGCTGGTGCAGGCGATCAAGTCGATCAAGTCGGAGCTGAAGCAGCGGCTCGACCAGCTGCACGACCAGGGCCGCCTGCTCGAAGCCCAGCGGCTGGAGCAGCGCACCACGTTCGACCTGGAGATGATGGAGGCGACCGGAAGCTGCGCCGGCATCGAGAACTATTCGCGCTATCTCACGGGGCGCCGCCCCGGCGAGCCGCCGCCGACGCTGTTCGAATACGTCCCCGACAACGCGCTGATCTTCGCCGACGAGAGCCACGTCACCATTCCGCAGATCGGCGCCATGTTCCGCGGCGACTTCCGCCGCAAGGCGACGCTGGCCGAATACGGCTTCCGCCTGCCCTCCTGCATGGACAATCGCCCGCTTCGCTTCGAGGAGTGGGACATGATGCGGCCGCAGACCGTCGCCGTCTCCGCCACGCCCGGCAGCTGGGAGCTGAACGAGAGCGGCGGCGTCTTCGTCGAGCAGGTGATCCGCCCGACGGGCCTGATTGATCCGCCCGTCGACATCCGCCCGGCGCGGACCCAGGTGGACGATCTCGTCGGCGAGGTGCGCGCCACCGCGCAGGCCGGCTATCGCTCGCTGATCACGGTGCTGACCAAACGCATGGCGGAGGACCTCACCGAATATCTGCACGAGCAGGGCATCCGCGTCCGCTACATGCACTCGGACATCGACACCATCGAGCGCATCGAGATCATCAGGGATTTGCGCCTCGGCGCGTTCGACGCGCTGGTCGGCATCAACCTGCTGCGCGAAGGCCTCGACATCCCCGAATGCGCGCTGGTCGCGATTCTCGACGCCGACAAGGAAGGTTTTCTGCGCAGCGAAACGTCCTTGATTCAGACCATCGGCCGCGCCGCGCGCAACGTCGACGGCAAGGTGATCCTCTATGCCGACCAGATGACCGGCTCGATGGAGCGCGCCATCGCCGAGACCAACCGCCGCCGCGAGAAGCAGGTCGAGTACAACACCGCCCACGGCATCACGCCGGAGAGCGTGAAGAAGCAGATCGGCGACATCCTCAACTCGGTCTACGAGCGCGACCACGTGCTGGTCGAGGTCGGCGGCCATGACATGACCGACGACGTCATCTCGATCGGCCACAATTTCGAGGCCGTGCTCGCCGATCTCGAAACCCGCATGCGCGAGGCCGCCGCCGACCTGAACTTCGAGGAAGCCGCCCGCCTGCGCGACGAGGTCAAGCGCCTGCGCGCGACCGAGCTCGCGGTGGTCGACGATCCCACCGCGAAGCAGCGAACCGTGCAGGGCAAGGCCGGCGCCTATGCCGGCAGCAAGAAGTACGGCGACGCGGCGAATTTGCCGGTCAGCGCGATGAAGAAGAAGACCGTGAGCTCCGCGCTGAAGGCCAGCGGCGGCGGCAGCGGCTCGAAAGTGCACAAGCCGCATCTCGACGAGATGCACGGCCCGGAATCCCTGCCCTATCGCGAGAACCCGAGCCTGCCGTCAAAGCCGTTCGGCAGCACCAGCCGGATCATCCAGCCGACGGACTCGCGGCAGTCCGGTCCGGAGTTCGGGCCGGCGCCGAAGTCGACGGGCGGGATGCCGGGGCGAAGGGGTGGGTGGAAGAAGAGGTAGGCGTAACCGCGCGAGTGGTGGCTATGGATTCCGTGCTTCGCAGCGCCCCGGAATGACGAGGAGAGATTTGCTCTCCTCACCCCACGCTCGCCGTCATTACCGACTGCAGCAGCACGATCATCACGAGCTGGAACGAGGCGACAGGCTGGGTGCACCAGGCAGCCTGCTCCGCGCGCATTGCGCCATGCGCGCCACGCAACCGGATGGGCGGGAATTGCTGCATACCGCAATTCAACCCGCAATTGCATGCCATGAACCAGGCATGGCGCTCGCGCGTCATATCGTCTGCAACGTCCCTGTGACCTCGCGAACTGCCGGTGCGCGCGACCGCGCCTTGGCACTGCGCGACGGCACGGGCCAGACGAGGACGGGCAGGATGACGGTCGAGAAGCTGAATCGCCAACGCATCGTGCATCTGCTCGAGGCCTTCGCGCGCGGCGATATCGAGACGGCGCTGTCCTGCTGCACCGAGGACGTCGACTTCCTCACCCATGCGCCGATCGACGTGCTGCCGCACATGGGGCCGCGCCACGGCAAGGCCGAGCTGCGCGAGCTCTGGCAGACGGTCTGGTCGCGCTATTCGGAAATCCGCTACAAGGCGCCGCACATCCTCGCCGAGGGCGAGGCGGTCGCGACCTACATGCAGGCCTATTTCAGGAAGCGCAGCAACGGCCGCATCGTGCAGTTCGACATGGCGGTGTTCTACACCTTCCGCGGCGGGCTGGTGGCGGAGATCCGCGAAATCATCGATTCCTACGACTTGGTGCAGCAGGTGCTGGAGCGGGAGATCGGGCCGCTGATCACGGGGGCGCGAGGAGATTGATGCTTCTCGCCTCGCCCGGAACCCGCATCCGGGGCTTGCGTGCGGACCCGGAAGATTACGGGGTTCTGTTGTAAATCTTACAAATTCCGCTCAATGGTGCATTGCAAAAATGTGAATTGCGCTTTGGCCGAAGCCCCTTATTTTATTCGTATACAAACGAGTTGAGCCCCGGCACGAGACCGTGCATGGGGTTGTTTTCCGTTTCTTTCGCAAGCCAGCTTCAGGACTGCCCAAAATGACAGAGCACAGCCTCTGGCGTTTCTCGCGCGCGTTGCACCGCGCGATCAACGACCGGCATTTCGAGGACATCGAAGCGCTCATCGACGAGGACGTCGAGTGGGCGCTCTACGGCCCGATCGACATGTTTCCGTTCCTCGGCGCGCGCCAGGGCAAGGAGGCCGTGCTCGACGTCATCCGCCAGATCGCCGACAATTTCCACGTTCGCCGCTTCGACCGCGAGAGCATCATGCTCGGCGTCGATTCCGCCGCCTCGATGCTGCGCTATTCACTGACCGCACTGGATTCCAACAGGCCGATCAGCCTGCGCGTGGCGCAGTTCGCCCAGTTCAGGGCGGGCAAGCTTGCCAGCATGCGCGTGCTGATCGACACCTTCGATCTGGTCGAGCAGGCACTCGGCCGCGCCATTCATCTGCCGAAGATGACCAGCGTCGGCTAACGCATGATCCGGACCCGAAGGGCCGCGTTAGCGCAAAGTGCGAAGCGGTTTTCCGAGAAGATCATGCGCAATCAACAACCTGAAGCGCGATGATGATCATCGCGCTTTAGGGGGGACGCCAACGGGCCCCGCTTGTCGGGACCGACGACAAGGCTATCGCGACGTCCTGGCCTCCAGCCCCGCCGGATGCCGTCGCATCAAAAGCTCGTCGTCGGGCGCGCGCGGTTCGCGCGGCCCGTTGGTTCGCGTCCCCTTTGGAGAACCGCCACAATTCCGCAACGATGGATCAGCATCCTGTGAGCGGAATGGCGCATGGCCGAACGTCGATCTATACTATCGGCAAGCATGCGCTGGGGTTCGCGGGCAGGACGATGGAATTCTCGACAGGGTTTGGCTGGACCAGGCTGCCGGTGCTGGCGGCCGCATTCATTCTGGGCTCGGTGCTGACGTTACAGGCGCAGATCATTCCGCCGGTCGCAGCAGTGCCCGACGAGGAGGCCGAGACCGAGGCCGCCGAGACCCCCGACGCCAACGACCCCGACGTGCTCAAGGGCATCGATGTCGACAAGCTCGATTGGAGCCAGCTCGCGGTCGATGCCGGGACCGGTATCGACCCCATGGCCGCCAAGAAGCGCGCCCAGGCCGCAGCCAGGGACGGCCTGGACTGGTCCTCGAACCCCAATGCAAACGGCTCCTCGGCCGTGACCGTGAAGCAATCCGTGTTCTCGTTCTGGGATACGCGGATCGGCGCCGACATGACGGTGACGAGCGAGCCGCGGACGATGTCCGAGCTGCTGGCGCAGAAGGCCACCAATGGCGGCAGCCTGCCGCAATCCTCCGGCAGTGCCTGGGCCACCGCGACCGCGCCGGGCGCGGGCTCGCTCTGGGACAAGACCGCCGTGGAAGCCCGGGTCGATCCCGGCGCCGAGCACAGCAAGATCGGGGCATCGCTGACCAAGTCGGTGCCGCTGTCGGGCGACACCTCGCTGACGCTGCAGAACGGCTACAGCGTCAACCAGCAGGGCACCACCGCAGTCCCCGGCATCGGCGGCCACGTCACGCGCAATTACGAGACCGACCAGACCGCCAAGGTCACCCTCACCGACACCGGCACCAGCATCACCGCCGGCCAGACGCTGTCGACCACCGACGACAAATGGCTGCACAGATTCGGCGCCGAACAGAAGCTGTTCGACAACGTCACCGTCTCCGGCTCGGTCGGCGAGACCTCGCAGGGCGCGATCAACAAGAGCGTGACGGCAGGTTTCAAGAAGAGCTGGTGAGCCCTTCGCTCCACCTTCTCCCCTCATCCTGAGGGCGCTCCGAAGGAGCGCGTCTCGAAGGATCGAGGCCCCTCTGCCACAGCCGGGCCTGCCTGGTTCGAGACGCGCGCGAAGAGCGCGCTCCTCACCATGAGGGGATAGGATTGTCGTCGCCGCGACAGCATTCACACTCTCCTAACCATGCGCCACGGCAAAACCCCTGAATCGTCCCCCCTTGCCGCATCTCGGCCCATTTGCGGCCAAATTCGGACGCCTTGATGGGGCAGCCTCACAGACGTCGTCGTGCGGGGGACACTCGCGCTGCGCTCAACGCGAACAGGGGAATAACGATGAACGCCACCCGTCCCGAAAAGATCGAAGCCACCGAGACCGAGACGGTCGACACCAACCTCGCCGCCGTGACCGAGGTCGAAGCCGGCATCCGCGATTTCGTCCGGAACGACATCGCCTATCTGCGCCGCCCGGCAGCCTCCACGACCGACGCGCCGCCGCTCGACCCGAGCGCGGAAGCCACCGTCAACAACGTGAACTCGCTGATCCAGCGCGTCGCCGGCACGTCGCTCGCCGAGATCGAGAACCTGATCTCCGAGCTCGAGAGCCTGCGCGACCTGCTCCACGCCGAAGGCCAGCGCGTCCAGCGCGAGATCTCCGGCTACGCCCAGCTCAGCCAGGCTGCGATGAAGTCGACCCGCATGATCGCCGACAACGTCGCGCAGTGGAAGCGCGCCGCCGACGGCCTGCGCAACAGCTGATCGCAAAGCACCGCATCACCGGCCGCCGCGTTCCGGAAGGGGCGCGGCGGTTTTGATTCTTGGTTTTGATTCTTGGGGGTGCGATCTCCCGAACGAAGGTGTCGTCGCCCGACTTGATCGCGCGATCCAGTACTCCCGGGACGGTGAGGCAGGAGCCGAGAGGCCGCGGCGTCCTGGATGCCCCGGTCGAGCCGGGGCATGGCGGTGGAGGGTGTTGCTGCGAAGGACATGACAGCGCGGCAGTGAACAGGCGGTCACGCGGCTCGACGCAGAGCCCCACCTTTGAACCCTCCACCCCGCTCCGGCGACAAACGCCAAGCGCTCGTGGCCGTTTTGGCCGGGCCCTGGGGACACGTCATGGAAAGCATTCGGCCCGACAACACGGACCCTATATCGCTGCAGCCCGCGCCGAATCAGCTCGGCACGATCATGCTGCGCTTTGTCGGATTGCTGGCGGTTGCGGTCGCGTTGCTGGCGTTCGTCTACAGCCGCTGACAGCGGGCCGGACGCCGCCCCCTAAAGCGCGATGCGATTCGGATGAAGCGTCATCGCGGTCCAGATTGTCGTTTAAGCAGATCGTTCCTGAAACCGCTGCGCGCTCTTCCGGATCATGCTTCAGAAATCAGCGCCCCCTTATCGGGCGGCCTCCACGGTCGAGGCGTCGAGGGTGTAGCCGCCATCGGCATAGCCCTTCACCACCATGCCGGCGACCAGCATCACGGCGAGCGTCGCGGTCGCGAAGATGAATCCAACGAATTTGAGTGCGCCGCGATCTGCCATGGTCCTCGTCCCCTGTCCTCAGCCAATTCGTTTCAAATAGACAGCGACAGGTTCATAATTAGTTAGCAACTCACTGGTTCCGCCAAACTGCTCGCGGTAACCATGTTGCGCAGGCTTATGGCAGCCACCCGGAATCGCGTCCATAGCGCGCGGGCAACACTCGCGCACTCATTTGCACGTTCATTCTGGAACGAGTCTAAGCGCTGTTTGCACGCGTCGGCACGAACGCGCTGGCGGTGATCGAATAGACCTCCTCGCCGCGCTGGTTGGTGCCGGTGGTCCGGGCCGTCAGAATGCCCCAGCCGGGGCGCGAGGCGGAGGTGCGCTTGTCGACGACGACATTGACGAAAGCAACGATGTCGCCGGCGAGCACGGGCCTGATCCAGCGCAGGTCGCGAAAGCCCGGCGACGGGCCCCACACCGCGACCTCCTCGCCGCGCGAAGCGGCTTCCCGCGCCAGACGCTGGCCGTCGGCGACAAGCAGGCTCATGCAGGCCGAGCCGACATGCCAGCCGGAGGCGGCGAGCCCGCCGAACAGCGAGTTCTTGCCTTCCTCCTCGTCGAGGTGAAAACGCTGCGGATCGAACTTTGCGGCGAACGTCTTGATGGCCTCGGCCGTGAACGTATAGCTGCCGATCTCGCGGCGCTGTCCGATCGCGATGTCTTCGAAGAACCGCATCAGGCCGCTCCCTCGCGCCGCTTGATCAGGATCGGCGAGGTCATCTCGGCGAGGGCCTGTCCCGCCGCGTTGCGCACGGTGCATTTGAACTTGACGATGCCGAGCTCCGGTCGGCTCTTCGAGGCGCGCGCCTCCACCACGTCGACCTCGAGCATGAGATCGTCGCCGGGTCGAAGCGGCGACATCCAGCGCACCTCATCCACGCCGGGCGAGCCGAGCGATGCGGCACGGGTGATGAAGCCGTCGGCCATCATCCGCATCATCAGCGAGCACAGGTGCCAGCCCGAGCCGGACAGGCCGCGCAGCATGCTTTTCGCCGCCGCCGCCTCGTCGAGGTGCATCGGCTGCGGATCGAACTCGGCGGCAAAGGCCAATATCTCGTCGCGGGTGACATGGCGCGGGCCGAACGTTCCGAACCGGCCGGGCGGGAAATCTTCGAAGGTCAGGGTCATCTTGGGATGGGTTGGCGGAAATGACAGATTGTGGCCGCACTTTGCGGCAATCTCAACCCGCCGGCCCGCATGGCTCGTGCTACATATGGGGTGTCGGCGTTGATCCTGAGTCGGATCTACCGACGGCCGAGGCCTGATTTGCCCCTGGGGAGAGCGATGTTTTCATTCAGCGACCTGTTTCAATGGGACCGCTTCATCACGCCGACGATCATCAAGACCTTCTACTGGCTGGTGATCGCGCTGATCTGCCTGTTCGGCCTCTCCGGCATCTTCTCTGGCCTGGCCGCGATGGCGATCAGCCCGTTCGGCGGTTTCCTGGTGCTGCTCTCCTCGATCGCCAGCGTCGTGGTCGGCATCGTGTTCTCGCGCATCGTCGCGGAGCTGATCCTGATCGTCTTCCGCATCAACGAGCATCTCGGCGCGATCCGCGACCAGGGCGGCGGGATACGGTGAGGCCTCGTGTCCCGGACGCGGCGCGGCATGAAATGACGCGACGCAGAGCCGGGACCATGCCTCCGCAATCAAGACTTCTGGGCCCGGCTCTGCAGCGCACCGCACTGGACGATGCTTCGCATCGCCAGGGAAGCGCTGCGCTGCGTCCGGGGCACGAAATCCAGCTTACGTATTGAACCTGAAATGCATCACGTCGCCGTCGGCGACGACGTATTCCTTGCCTTCGAGGCGGAGCTTGCCGGCATCGCGCGCGCCGGCTTCGCCGCCGAACGCGACGTAGTCCTCATACGCGATGGTCTCGGCGCGGATGAAGCCTTTTTCGAAGTCGGTATGAATCACGCCGGCCGCGGCCGGCGCCTTGGTGCCGCGATGGATGGTCCAGGCGCGCGCTTCCTTCGGGCCGATGGTGAAGTAGGTGACGAGGTCGAGCAGCGTGTAGCCGGCGCGGATCAGGCGATCGAGGCCGGCTTCCTCCAGCCCCAGCGTCTCCAGGAACTCGGCGCGCTCCTCGCGTGAAATGGTGGCGATCTCGGACTCGATCTTCGCGGAGATGACGACGGCGACCGCGCCTTCCTTGGCGGCCTGCTCCTGCACGGCCTTCGAGAACGAATTGCCGGTCGCGGCCGAGCCTTCCTCGACGTTGCAGACATAGAGCACGGGCTTGGACGACAGCAGGCCGAGCATGGAGAAGGCGCGCTCCTCCTCGGGCTTGCGCTCGACGAGGCGCGCGGGCTTGCCCTCGCGCAGCAGCACCAGGGTGCGGTTGACGAGATCGAGCTGCTCCCTGGCGTCCTTGTCGTTGCCCTTGGCCTTCTTGGTGAGATTGTCGACGCGTTTCTCGAGGCTGTCGAGATCGGCGAGCATCAGCTCGGTCTCGATGGTCTCGATGTCGGCCAGCGGGGCGATCTTGCCCTCGACATGGGTGATGTCGGAATCTTCAAAACAGCGCACCACATGCGCGATGGCATCGACCTCGCGGATATTGGCGAGGAACTGGTTGCCGAGGCCTTCGCCCTTGGAAGCGCCGCGCACGAGGCCCGCGATGTCGACGAAGGTCAGCCGCGTCGGAATGATCTGGCCGGACTTGGCGATGGCGGCCAGCTTCTCCAGCCGCGGATCGGGCACGGCGACCTCGCCGACATTCGGCTCGATGGTGCAGAATGGATAGTTCGCGGCCTGCGCCGCGGCCGTCTCGGTCAGCGCATTGAACAAGGTCGACTTGCCGACATTGGGCAATCCGACGATCCCGCATTTGAATCCCATGGTCTCTTCCAGTCTTCGCGCCGCGGGCGCGTGCGTTCGTTGAAGTCGTCATGCCCGGCCTTGTGCCGGGCATCCACGTCCTTCGCTCCGCGGAGAAAGAAAGGCGTGGATGGCCGGGTATCTGGCGCAAAGACGCGCTTCGCGCTTTTGTCCGGCCGTGACGGAGAGAGATCAGTTCGATTTCTCTCCGTTGTCGTCCTTGCTCAAAAATCCCTTCGCCTGCATGGCGAGATGCACCCTGTTGGCGAAGGTCGCGTCCGTGCCCTTGGCGACCAGGCCAGCGTGCTCGGCGACGGCATCGCAGAGCGTCGCCACCCATTCGTTGTCGGCCTTGGCGAAGTCCGACAGCACGTGGCCGTGCACCAGTTCCTTGACGCCGGGATGACCGATGCCGAGCCGGACCCGACGGTAGTCGTTGCCGATATGCGCCGAGATCGAACGCAGCCCGTTATGGCCGGCGATGCCGCCACCGATCTTCACCCGCACCTTGCCCGGCGGCAGCTCGAGCTCGTCATGGAACACGGTGACGTCGCCTGGCGCGATCTTGAAGAAACCTGCCGCTTCCTGAACGCTGCGGCCGGACTCGTTCATGTAGGTCGTGGGCTTGAGCAGGATCACGCGCTCAGACCCGAGCGTGCCTTCCGAGGTCTCGCCCTGAAAGCGGCGGCGCCATGGTGCGAAACCATGACGCCGCGCGATCTCGTCGACGGCCATGAAGCCGATATTGTGCCGGTTGCGTGCGTATTTCGCGCCGGGATTGCCGAGCCCAACAAAGAGTCGCATGACGCGGCGCGCCCCTCGCTCGGCGCGCGATCAGGGACCGCGCGCCAGCCTTGAGAGATTACTTCTTCTTGTCGCCGCCGGCGGGAGCCTTGGCAGCCGCCGCCGGAGCAGCAGCAGCCGGAGCAGCCGCACCAGCCGCCGGAGCCGCCGCAGCGCCCGGAGCCGCGCCACCGGCAGCCGCCGCAGCCGCGGCCTTCTGCTCTTCGGCGTAGCCGGACGGCGGCACGATGGTGACGAGGGTCGCGTCCTCGCGAGTCAGCGCCTTCACGCCGGCCGGCAGCTTGACGTCCGACAGATGCAGCGAGTGACCGATTTCGAGCGAGCCGACATCGGCCTCGATGTACTGCGGAATGCTCTCGACGCCGCATTCGAGCTCGATCGCGTGGGCGACGATGTTAACGGTGCCGCCGCGCTTCACGCCCGGCGAGCCTTCCGCCTTCACCACGTGCAAGGGCACGCTGATGCGGATGGTGGCGCCTTCGCCGAGCCGCATGAAGTCGACATGGATCGGGAAGTCCTTGACCGGATCGAGGTGGTAGTCGCGCGGAATCACGCGGTGCTTCTTGCCCTCGAGGTCGATGTCGACCAGCGTGGTCAGGAACCGGCCGGCGAGGATGCGCTGGCGCAGTTCACGATCTTCGATCGAGATCGTCAGCGGGGGCTGGTTGTTGCCGTAGATCACTCCGGGCACTCTGCCGGCGCGACGCTCAGCCCGGGCGGCCCCCTTGCCGCTCTTCGGACGTGCGGTCGCCTTCAATTCCTTGACGGTCGTCGCCATGTCGTTAAGTCCTTGTTTTTGCAAAAGTTAATGGGCCGCAGCGCGGCCCATGGCATCATCCGCAGCAAGCCTCCAGGGGTGCGGGGGCCGCGAACGTGGCGGGCTTTTACCCGGAAGATGCGGAAATGACAAGGAGAATGGGCTGGCAGGAACGGGTTCCTACCCTCCCCTGGAGGGGGAGGGTAGGCTCACATTGAGCGCAGCGAAATGTGAGACGGGGTGGGGTGATCTCTCCCCACGGGCACTGTTCAACGCGGAGAGACTGTCACCCCACCCCGCTCGCGCTACGCGCGATCGACCCTCCCCCTCCAGGGGAGGGTCAGAGACGTCCGGCCGTCTTATTACCCGCCCAGCTTGGCCTCCAGCGCTGCAATCCTTGCCTTCAGCGCTTCGTTCTCCTCGCGCGCGAGGCGCGCCATGTCCTTGACCGCCTCGAACTCCTCGCGCTTGACGAGGTCCATGTCGCGCAGGAATTTCTCCGCCTGGGTGCGCATCACGGTGTCGAACTCGCGCTTGACGCCCTGGGCGGCACCGGCGGCGTCGTTCATCAGGCGGCCGATCTCGTCGAACAACCGGTTGCTGGTCTGGGTCATTTCGGCCTCCGATAAACTTTGCGCGAACTGTCGAAAAGACAATGGCAATCCGCATCGAACGGTTCAAGAGCCGATCGCCGGTATCCTTGTCATGAACCGGTTTCCTTGCAATCGTATTCAACGTGCCTGCATAAGAAGAATCACGCGGCGCCCGCTGCTGGTGCTCCGTCGCCGCAATCTCGTCCAGACATAGAAGGCGCGATGCCCTTTCTGCTGATCGACTTTCCCGCCTTCAAGCCGATCGCGATCGAGATCGGTCCATTCGCGATCCGATGGTATGCGCTGGCCTATATCTGCGGCATCGTGTTCGGCTGGCTCTATGCGCGCTCGCTCCTGAAGAACCAGCGCCTGTGGGGCGGACCGGCGCCGATCTCGCTGGTGCAGGTCGACGACTTCATCCTGTGGGTCACGCTCGGCATCATCCTCGGCGGCCGCACCGGCTACGTGCTGTTCTACAACCTGCCCTTCTTCATCGATCATCCCGCCGCGATCTTCAGATTGTGGGAGGGCGGCATGTCCTTCCACGGCGGCTTCCTCGGCTGCGTCGTCGCAGTGATGTGGTTCGCCTATCGCAACAAGATCCCGATCCTGTCGCTCGGCGACATCACCACCGCCGTCGCCCCGGTCGGGCTGCTGCTCGGACGAATCGCCAACTTCATCAACGGCGAATTGTGGGGCCGCGCCACGGATGCGAGCCTGCCCTGGGCGATGGTCTTCCCCAACGATCCGACGCAGCTGCCGCGCCATCCGAGCCAACTTTACGAAGCGGGCATGGAGGGCATCCTGCTGTTCACGGTGCTCGCGATCATGATCCGCTTCGGCGCGCTGAAGCGCCCCGGCATGATCCTCGGCGCGTTCATCCTGATCTACGGCCTGACCCGCATCGCCGGCGAGCATTTCCGCGAGCCGGACGCGCAGCTCGGTTTCCTCTGGGGCGGGTTAACCATGGGCATGCTGTTGTCGATCCCGATGCTTATCGTCGGCGCGCTACTTATTGTATGGGCTGTCAAGCGGGGGGCGGCGAAGCCCCTCCAGGCCATTCGTTAGTTCATTTCGAGAAGACAGCCGTGACCGACTCGCCGCTCCTGAACGAGATCAAGGCGCTGATCAAATCCTCAGGCCCGATGCCGGTCTGGCGGTACATGGAATTGTGCCTGATGCATCCGCGCTACGGCTATTACGTCTCGCGCGATCCGCTCGGGCGCGAGGGCGACTTCACCACCGCCCCCGAAGTCAGCCAGATGTTCGGCGAGCTCTTAGGGTTGTGGACTGCCTCGGTCTGGAAGCACATGGGCTCGCCGCAATTCCTGCGGCTGATCGAGCTCGGCCCCGGCCGCGGCACCATGATGGCGGATGCGCTGCGCGCATTGCGCGTGCTGCCGCCGCTCTACCAGGCGCTCAACATCCACCTGGTCGAGGTCAATCTCGTCCTGCGCGAACGGCAGAGCGCGATGCTGGCGAACGTGCGCAACATCGCCTGGCATGACAGCATCGACGACGTACCGGACGGCCCAAGCATCATCCTCGCCAATGAATATTTCGACGTGCTGCCGGTCCGCCAGATGGTGCGGCTCGAGAACGGCTGGCACGAGCGTGTGATCGAGATCGACCCCAACGGCAAGCTTCAGTTCGGCGCGGCGCCGGAGCCGACACCGCGCTTCGAGGTGCTGCTGCCGCCTCTGGTGCGCGCGGCGCCCATCGGGGCGGTCTTCGAGTGGCGGCCCGACGGCGAGATCATGAAGCTCGCCACGCGCGTGCGCGACCAGGACGGCGCGGCGCTCATCATCGACTACGGCCATCTGCGCAGCGATGCCGGCGACACCTTCCAGGCCATCGCGCGCCACAGCTTCACCGATCCCTTGAAAGCCCCGGGCCAGGCCGACGTCACCGCCCATGTCGACTTCCAGGCGCTGGCGCGCGCGGCCGAGGATGTCGGCGCCCGCGTGCACGGCCCGGTAACGCAAGGCGACTTCCTCAAGCGGATCGGCATCGACACCCGCGCCGCGGCCTTGATGCAGAAGGCGACACCCGAAGTCGCCACCGACATTTCGGTCGCGCTCAAGCGCCTGACCGATACCGGGCGCGGCGGCATGGGCTCGATGTTCAAGGTGCTCGGCATCTCCGAGCCGCGGCTGACGGGCCTTGCCGGCCTCAGCGATCTCGAACAGGCCGGAGAGACCTCATGACGCTGGCTTCCTCGCTGCTGTCCGCCGTGCCGGGCCTGCGCCATGCCTTCTTCACCCGCGAAGGCGGCGTCTCCGGCGGCATCTATTCCGCGCTGAACGGCGGGCTCGGCTCCCATGACGATCAGGCCCTCGTCGCCGAGAACCGCCGCCGCATGGCCGAGCATGTCGGCGTCGCGCCCGAGCGCTTCCTCAGCCTGCACCAGATCCATTCGCCCGACGTGCTCGTGGCCGATGCGCCGTGGCCGAACGGGCCACGACCCAGGGGCGACGCGCTGGTGACCAGGACGCCAGGCGTTGCGCTCGGCGTCTCCACTGCCGATTGCGGGCCGGTGCTGTTCGTCGATCCCAATGCGCGCGTGATCGGCGGCGCGCATGCCGGCTGGAAGGGCGCACTCACCGGCGTGCTGGAAGCGACGATCTCGGCGATGGAGACGCTCGGCGCAACGCGCGGCGGCATCATCGCCGCGATCGGCCCCCTGATCCGGCAGGAGAGCTACGAGGTCGGCAACGAGTTCGTGACGCGTTTCATCGAGGCGGACGCCGAGAACGCGATGTTCTTCATCCCGTCCGTGCGCGAGGGCCACGCGATGTTCGATCTCGCCGGCTTCATCCGCAGGCGGCTGGACATGGCGGGCATCCTGATGATCGACGATCTCGGCCTCGACACCTATGCCGACGAGCGCTTCTTCAGCTATCGCCGCTCGGTGCATCGCAAGGAGCCGGACTACGGCCGGCACGTTCACGCGATCGCGCTCGAAGCGTGAACACAGGGGCAACACGCCGTCATTCCGGGGCGGCTCGAAGAGCCGAACCATGGTGCGCTTGCGCACCAGAGAATCTCGAGATTCCGGGTTCGATGCTTCGCATCGCCCCGGAATGACGGTGCTTAGACACGGATGACAGCAGCCTGTGGCGCCGCCGCCCTAGACGTTAATGCGTTTTAACGATATCGCTGCCCTCCATAATGAGGGAAGCGTCATCTTTTCTGCGCCGCGCGGGGTCGCGCGTGCTAGCGGTCGTGCTGCTGGCGGCTGCGACTGCGCTTGGCGGCTGCGCCGGCGGCAACGCGCCGGGCAATTCCTATGCGATGGCGCCGAGCGGCGGTGGCGGCGCCACGGTGGCGTTCGAATCCATCGACGGACCGCCGCCGCAGGTGTTCGACCGCATGGTCGGGGTGCTCGACAGCGAATCCAAGCTGCGCAGCCTGTCCGTGGTCTCCCGCGAGGGCACGGCCGCCTACCGCGTGCGCAGCTACCTCTCCGCCCAGGTGGTGCGCGGCAAGACGGTGATCGCCTGGGTCTGGGACGTCTACGACGCCAACCAGCAGCGGGCGCTGCGCCTCTCCGGCGAGGAACCGACCTCGGCCAAGGGCGGCCGCGACGCGACACGTGATGCTTGGGCGGCTGCTGACGATCTCGTGTTGCGGAAGATCGCCCAGGCCGGATTCAGCGGACTTTCCAACATGATCAACGGAACGCCGGATGCACCGGGCGCGGCTCCGGCCTTGCGCGGACCGGCGGTGGCGAGCGTCATCAAGGACGCTCCGCGGTCGGACATGCCGGCCTCGGCCCTCGGCTATGCCGAGCAATAACCCTCGCTAAACCACGGCCTCAAGTTGCGGCCAAGCCGTTGACCCGACTCTGGATTTTCAAAGGGAAAACGTAGCATCCCGGGTTGCCATTGCAGCCTCCGGCCTGATATTTCCTCGCCCGTCGTAACCGTGCTTCCAGTGGGTATTTTCTGATGTTGAACGTCGTATCCAGCAAAGCGCGGGAGGAAGCGTCCATGTCGGGCAAGAACGGCTCCATCAAGCTCGTCGCCGGCAACTCCAATCCGGCTCTCGCGCAGGCCATCGCGCAAGGGCTCCACATGCCGCTGACCAAGGCGGTGGTGCGGCGCTTCGCCGACATGGAGATCTTCGTCGAGGTCCAGGAGAACATCCGCGGTTCGGATGCCTTCATCATTCAGTCGACCTCGTTTCCGGCGAACGACAACCTGATGGAGCTGCTGATCATCACCGACGCGCTGCGCCGCTCCTCGGCACGCCGCATCACCGCAGTGATCCCCTATTTCGGCTATGCCAGGCAGGACCGCCGCTCCGGCTCGCGCACGCCGATCTCGGCCAAGCTCGTCGCCAATCTGATCACCCATGCCGGCGTCGACCGCGTCTTGACGCTCGACTTGCATGCCGGCCAGATCCAGGGCTTCTTCGACATCCCGACCGACAATCTGTTCGCTGCCCCCCTGATGGTGCGCGACATCCGCGAACGCTTCGACCTCGGCAAGGTGATGGTGGTCTCGCCCGACGTCGGCGGCGTCGCCCGCGCCCGCGGCCTCGCCAAGCGCATCAACACCCCGCTCGCGATCGTCGACAAGCGCCGCGAGCGTCCCGGCGAGTCCGAGGTCATGAACGTGATCGGCGACGTCTCCGGCTACAGCTGTATCCTGGTCGACGACATCGTCGACTCCGGCGGCACGCTGGTGAACGCGGCCGACGCGCTGATCGCCAAGGGCGCCAAGGACGTCTACGCCTACATCACCCATGGCGTGCTCTCCGGCGGGGCGGCCGCCCGCATCACGAACTCCAGGCTGAAGGAGCTCGTGATTACCGACTCGATCCTGCCGACCGAGGCGGTGAGCAAGGCGCCGAACATCCGCACGCTGCCGATCGCCAGCCTGATCTCGGACGCGATCGCACGTACGGCGGCGGAAGAATCGGTGTCGAGCCTGTTCGACTGACACCGTCATTCCGGGGCGGCGCGTCAGCGCCGAACCCGGAATCCATCTTGCAGCATTCCGTGTCGATAAATGGATTCCGGGCTCGCGCTACGCGCGCCCCGGAATGACCATTGCCTACCCCACGATTCCCGCCGCGACCTGGCCGCGCAGGCGCTCCAGGCCGTGCAACGTCTCCGCACAGGCTGCCGCGACCTCGACGCCCTTGATGGCAAAATGCTTGCGGAAGAAGTCGTAGTGCACCTCGGTCTCGTGGAACTGCTGTGGGGTTAGCACCGCGGAGAACACCGGCACCTCGGTGCGGAGTTGCACATCCATCAGCGCCTTGATCACGGTGTCGGCAACGAATTCGTGCCGGTAGATGCCGCCGTCGACGACGAGGCCGGCGGCGACGATCGCGGTGTAGCGCCGCGTCTTGGCGAGGACCTGCGCGTGCAGCGGGATCTCGAACGAACCCGGCACCTCGAACACGTCGACGTGGGTGAGGTGACGGGCTTCCGCCTCCTTCATGAAGGCGATGCGGGCCTCCGCGACCACGTCGCGGTGCCAGCAGGCCTGCACGAAAGCCACCCGCTGCGGCTTGGCGAAGCGCGGATGCGAAGGTGCCGGGTCCGCGGGAACCGGCGGCGGCTGTATTTGGGACGTTTCGGCTTGGGGATCTTGCAGCATCTGATTCATGGCTTTCCTCGGTTTAAGGACCAGAATCAGGGCACACGGAACGACAAACAGCCGCATCGTCTCGATGCGTCTGCCAGCGACCGTTCTCTTTCATCCGGACTTTAACCGTCGGCTTCGGAGTTGCACCGAATCTGCTGACCCTTCCCTTCGGGATACCCCTCACGGAAGGCGCTCGCGGGCTTGGGCCTTTCGGCCCTTACCGCCGGTGGGGACTTTCACCCCGCCCTGAGAACATCGGCCGTCCGGGATGAACGGCCTGCCCGGAAATATGCCGCCGGCGGGCCGGCGCGGCAAGCGCGTTCCGCATGGGCAAATCGCATGGTCCCATGCCGGGGTTGAGGCCCTCTTGGCGGTTGGGATCTCGCCAGGCGGAATGAACCGTCGGCGCCGGCTCGAATCCGATTCCGGTTTGTTCTCCTTGGTCGGGATTGGCACCGCCGCACGTTAATAATTGTGGCGGAGATGAGCTGTGGACGAAGGAGTCCTGGCTTGTGGACGGACTCGGGACCCCGTTGCGCAGATTCCGCAAATCACATCACTTGATCCGCGAAAGGCCCGCGCTGATCCGAGGGGATCGCGAGAGCGACTCCGGGGATCGCGGTTAGCGTCTAGGGAGCGCGCGCCGGGCCCAACCGCGTGCGTATTTAAAGACAACAAGAAGGCAAGAGGTCGAGACGGCATGTCCCTGCTCGAAGGCACCATCGATTCCAGAAGCCATCCGCTCGCGGTGGTCGAGGACATCGCTGCCAGCAACAACTGGCCGTTCGAACGCTCCGGCGAAGACGAACTCACGATTGTCTCCAAGGGACAATGGACCGACTACCAGCTCTCCTTCACCTGGATGGGCGAGATCGAGGCGCTGCATCTGGCCTGCGCCTTCGACATGAAGATTCCATTGCCGCGGCGGAGCGAGGTGCAGCGGCTCGTCGCAGCGGTGAACGAGCAGCTGTGGGTCGGCCATTTCGACCTGTGGATCAACACCGGCATGGTGATGCATCGCCAGGCCCTGGTGCTGCCGGGCGGCCTCATCGCCTCGACCGCGCAGTGCGAAGCCATGCTCGCCGGCGCCATCCACGCCTGCGAGCGCTACTTCCCGGCGTTCCAGTTCGTGGTGTGGGCCGGCAAAACCACCGCGCAAGCCATGGACGCAGCAATGTTCGACACGGTGGGCGAGGCGTAAGGCGCGCCTCACCTTCCCGGCGCTGTGAGGCGACCACGCTCTCACCTCATCGTCATCCCTGCGAACGCAGGGACCCATACCGCGTGATTTCGCCGTAGCGTGCGGTGCTTGTTGCTCTGCCCTCCATCCATTAGAACCGCCCCGTGGTTATGGGTCCCTGCGTTCGCAGGGACGACACCTCTTGCTTGGGTGATCAAAGTGGCAAACAGCAATCCCCTCCAAAACATCACCGGCACCATCCTGCTCGCCGGCGCCGGCAAGATGGGCGGCGCGATGCTGACCGGGTGGCTTTCAGGCGGGCTCGATCCGCGCCGCGTCGCGGTGATCGAGCCGCACGTCTCGCCCGAGATCTCCGCACTCGCCGCCAAGGGCGTCGTGCTCAATCCCGATGCGAAGACCGCCGGCCCCGTCGAGACGCTGGTCGTCGCGGTGAAGCCGCAGATGTTCCGCGAGGCCGGCGCCAAGCTGAAACCGTTCGTCTCGAACCAGACCTTGGTGGTCTCGATCATGGCGGGCACCACGATCGCCTCGCTTGCCGAAGTCTGCGGCGGCACCGTGGTGCGCGCGATGCCGAACACGCCAGCCGCGATCGGCCGCGGCATCACCGTCGCCGTTGCAGCGAACAGCGTCAGCGCCGCCCAGCGTGCCGTGGCCGATGCGCTGCTGCGCGCCACCGGCGCGGTGGAATGGGTCGAGGACGAAGGCCTGATGGACGCGGTCACCGCCGTGTCCGGCTCGGGGCCGGCCTATGTGTTCCTGCTCGCCGAGGAGCTCGCCCGCGCCGGTGTGGAAGCGGGCCTGCCCGAAGCGCTGGCGACGAAGCTCGCCCGCGAGACCGTCGCCGGCTCCGGCGAGCTGCTGCACCAGTCGGAGCTTCCCTCGGCCACGCTGCGCCAGAACGTCACCTCGCCCGGCGGCACCACCGCCGCGGCCCTCGGCGTGCTCATGGGTGAGCCCGGCCTGCGCGATCTCATGATCCGCGCGGTCGCGGCGGCGACGCAGCGATCCAAGGAATTGGCGAAGTAACAGGTGGCGCGCGTTACGCCCCCAGCCGCTTGTTGAACATCTCGACATTGACGAGACCGCGGGCATGGCGGCCCTCGCCGAGCTTGCGCGTGCCCTCGAAAGCCTCGACCTCGAAGCGGATGACGCGGCGCTCGACCGCAACCACCTTCGCCGTGGTCCGTACCGTCGCGCCGACCAGCGCCGCGGCCAGATGCCGGATGTCGACCTCGGTGCCTACCGTGACCCAGCCCGGCTGGAGCGCCGAGCGGATCGCATCGCCCGCAGTCATCTCCATCTCCAGGATCATCATCGGGGTCGCATAAACAAACGGCATGCCGGGCACGAAATGCCCGACCGTGCGCTCCGCCGGGACCACCAGCGTGCGCTCGGCACTCATGCCTGTTGTGATGAAGTCGCGTGCATCCATAGTGCCTCAAACTCCGCTGTCGTCCCGGACAAGCGCAGCGAAGCGGAGCGCCGATCCGGGACCTATAGCCACAGGGAGTAGTTTGACGAGGACTCGGAGTTACCAGTTCGCTCGATAACCACTCCCTGTGGTTATGGGTCCCCGCCTTCGCGGGGACGACAGTCGTGTTTACTGCTCCAGCCGAAACTATTTTTTCGCCGCCGCCGCGCGCTCCACGAAGGTCTTGCCGCCCTTCATCTTGTGGCGGAGCGGGGCTTCGTTGATCTGGATGACGACGGCGTCGGCATCGACGCCGAGATTCTTCACCAGTGCCTGGGTGATGTCGCGCATCATGCCGGCCTTCTGCTCGTCGGTTCGGCCTTCGGCCATGCTGATGGTGATCTCAGGCATCGTTGTCTCCCTGCTGCTGTCGCAATGACCGGGCACGCCCCAGTCCTTCATGAAGGTGCGCATCAAACAGGACGCGGATGCCCGGGACAAGCCCGGGCATGACGCCCGCCGGAATGGCTATCCCCACTTTACGTCATGGCGCGCGAGGACCTCACGCACCTTTGAAACCAGGTCGGCTTCGCTGCACGAGAACTGCGCCGGCCGGGTCTCGCGCCATTCCTGGTTGGAGGCGATCGCGGCGGCGGCCTTCGCGCCTTCGATCAGGTCCTTGACCTGCACCTCGCCGCGCGCCTTTTCATCCGAGCCCTGGATGATGACGCAAGGCGAGTTGCGGCGGTCGGCATATTTGAGCTGGTTGCCCATGTTCTTGGGATTGCCGAGATAGAGCTCGGCACGGATGCCGGCGGTGCGCAAGGATGCCACCATCTTCTGGTAGTCGGCGACACGGTCGCGGTCGAACACGGTGACGACGACGGGGCCGAATTCCGGCCGCGTGTCGAGCTTGCCGAGCAGCGTCAACGCGGCCTGGAGCCGCGACACGCCGATCGAGAAACCGGTCGCCGGCACCGGCTCGCCGCGGAAGCGCGAGACGAGGCCGTCGTAGCGCCCGCCGCCACCGACCGAGCCGAACCGCACCGGGCGGCCCTTCTCGTCCTTGGTGTCGAGCAGGAGTTCGACCTCGTAGACCGGTCCGGTGTAATATTCGAGGCCGCGCACGACGGAGGGATCGATCTTGATGCGATCCGCGCCATAACCCGACGCCGTCACCAGCCCGGCAATCTCTTCAAGCTCGCTCACGCCGGCCTGACCGACTGGGCTCCTGGCAAGGTAAGTTTCCGCCGCAGCAATGGCCTCTTTCCAATCGTCGCGCGGCTTGGTGATGGCGAGAACAACGTCAGCTTCCGCCGCGCTCAGGTTGGCGCCTTTGGTGAAGTCGCCCTTGCCTTCTTCACCGCCGTCCCATCGTCCGGGACCCAGCAGCTTGCGCACTTCGTCGACAGAGAACTTGTCGAGCTTGTCGATCGCACGCAGCACGGTCAGCCTGCGGCCTGCGTTCTCGTCACCGGCGAGCCCGATGGCTTCCAGAACTCCGTCGAGCACTTTGCGATTGTTGACCTTCACGACGTACTGGCCGCGCGCAATGCCGAGCGCCTCCATCGTGTCGGCCGCCATCATGCAGATCTCGGCGTCCGCCGCCGGCGTCGCCGAGCCCACCGTGTCGGCGTCGAATTGCATGAACTGGCGGAAGCGGCCGGGGCCGGGCTTCTCGTTGCGGAAGACATAGCCGACGCGGTAGCTGCGGTACGGCAAGACCAGACCGTCGGTACCGTAGCGCTCGCCCACGTAGCGCGCGAGCGGCGCGGTCAGGTCGTAGCGCAGGCTGATCCACTGCTCGTCATCGTCCTGGAACGAGAACACGCCCTCGTTCGGACGATCCTGGTCGGGCAGGAACTTGCCGAGCGCGTCGGTGTATTCCATCGCCGGCGTCTCCACCGGCTCGAAGCCGTAGAGCTCGTAGACGGCGCGTATCTTCTCGACCATCTCGCGCGTCGCCCGGATCGCGGCGGGATCGCGATCCTCGAGCCCGCGCGGCAGGCGCGCCTTCAGCTTCTGCGGTTTCTTGGGTTTCTCGGCCATGCGCGGCGTTTACCAGCCGGGGCGCGAGGCGGCAACCGCTGGCTTGCCGTTACGGCTGCTCCATCCGGGCCCTGATGGCGTCGGCATCCGCCTTCGGCAGCGATTTCAGCGTCGGCTTGATGGTTTCGCCGCCGACGATCTTGCCGTTGCGCATGAACATCCAGTCCGAGATGTCGGCGTCGCTGAACGTGACCTTGTCGCCGGCGTGCTTGCCCGGCAAGTCGCGTGGCTCGTTTGCGAAGAGGCCGGAATAAGTGCCATCCGGCAGCTTCTTCACCTCGCCGATCCAGATGTGCTCGCCGCCCTTGCGGGTCGAGAAACGCACCTTCAGGGCATGCCCGGTCTCCGCCGCCTTCGGCGATTCGTAGGAGGCCCAGAAGGTCGGGAGCGTGCCGCGGGCCCGCGCGATCGCCGCGTTCATCTCGGGATCGCTGGTGCGCACGTCGACGATCGGCGAGCGGTCTTGCGCAACAACCTCGTGCGTCGGGCCGATGGTGAGGATGCCAAAGACGGAAAGGCCGGTGATTGCGGCGAGAACGACCCATTTCACGGGTTGGGAGAGTTTTGCAGCCACGATCGGAATGTCCAGGATGCTTGTTGTGTCCTGGCTTTGTCGCATGCCGGCAGCAGCGCGTTCGGTGCGCAATAAGCCACAAACGTTGCGCTTCTTACCCTCCCCTGGAGGGGCAGGGCTATCGCATATGAGATGTGGCTATGGGTACCGACTGTTTCCACAGCGTCATGGCCGGGCTTGTCCCGGCCATCCACGCCTTTCCATGCAGCACAAGAACGTGGATGCCCGGGACAAGCCCGGGCATGACGACCGCTGCAATATTCAAATGCGATTGCCCTGCCCTCCAGGGGAGGGTGAAGACCTCAAAACACCTTCCGGATCCAGTTGTGCGGATCGTTGTTGCGGCCGTACTGGATGTCGACGAGCTGCTTGCGCAGGCCCATGGCGACAGGGCCGGCGCCGCCGCCAGAGATCTCGAAGTCGCCGCTCACCGAGCGCACCTTGCCGATCGGGGAGATCACCGCGGCGGTGCCGCAGGCGAAGGCTTCCTTGAGCCTGCCGCTGGCTGCATCCTTGCGCCACTGGTCGAGCGAATACGGTTCTTCGCGCACCGTCTTGCCCGCGTCCCGGGCGAGCGTGATGATGGAGTCGCGGGTGATGCCGGGCAGGATGGTGCCGAGCGGCGGCGTCGAGAGCGAGCCGTCGTCGAACACGAAGAACACGTTCATGCCGCCGAGCTCCTCGATGTAGCGGCGCTCGACCGCATCCAGGAAGACGACCTGATCGCAGCCGTGCTGGATCGCTTCGGCCTGGGCGCGCAGGCTCGCGGCGTAGTTGCCGCCGCATTTGACGGCGCCGGTGCCGCCGACAGCGGCGCGGGTGTAATTCTCGGACACCCAGATCGAGACCGGCGCAGGCCCGCCCTTGAAGTAGGAACCGACCGGCGAAGCGATGACAGCAAAAATGTAATCGGACGACGGCTTGACGCCGAGGAAGTTCTCGCTCGCGATCATGAAGGGGCGCAGGTAAAGGCTGCCCTCGCCGCCCGGAATCCAGGCCCGGTCGATCCGCACGACCTGCTCGACCGCCTCGATGAAGACGTCTTCCGGCAGCTGGGCCATCGCCATGCGGTCGGCCGAGTCCCTGAAGCGCCGCGCATTGGCGTCGGGGCGGAACAGGTTCGCCCCGCCGTCGTCGCGCTTGTAGGCCTTGAGCCCCTCGAAGATTTCCTGGGCGTAGTGCAGGACCGCGCCAGCCGGATCGAGCTGGAAGTTGGCGCGCGCCTCGATCCGCGCGTCGTACCAGCCGCCCTTGGCCTGGCTGTAGCGGACGATCGCCATGTGATCGGTGAAGACCCGTCCGAAGCCGGGGTCCACCAGCTTGGCGACGCGGTCCTTCTCGGGGGTTGGATTGGATGCGGGCTGGATGTCGAATTTCATGCTCATGTCCTTGCCTCCCGCTGCCGGTGGCGGCGCTGTTCTGGCGCCCGCCTGCCCGCTTTCGGGGCCCGGCTGGCTTCGATTGGTTTCTGCCGGACCACCGCCAGCCTTTTTACGGCCGGTTTCCGTGGACAGCATGTCGCCGAGGACATGCTTTTGCGGAAGGCGGAAGTCCAGTATGTTTTGCCGAAATGCCGCTCGACAATCGCACGGTAGATCTGATCCGGCCGTCGTCGCCTGTCCGGCTCTCTCCGGCGCCTTGCTCCGATGCTACCCGACGCGAAGCGATCTAAAATTTCGTGCGGGTCGATCGTTTTGTAACATTGAACCCAAGATACGTCAATATGCCTGACATAAATTTCGCGACTTCCTCTCACGACGCCGCCGAGCCCAGGCCGGCCGCAGACGCTGGAGGCAATTTGCGCTGGGATATCATCGAGCTGCTGTTCTTCGCCTACCGCGACTTCGTCGGCGATCCCGACCAGGAGCTGGAGGCATTCGGCTTCGGCCGGGCCCACCACCGCGTCCTGCATTTCGTCTATCGCTATCCCGGCCTCAAGGTCGCCGACCTTCTCGACGTCCTGCGCATCACCAAGCAGTCGCTCGGCCGCGTGCTCAAGCAGCTGCTGGACGAGGGCTACATCGTGCAGAAGACCGGCGACAATGATCGCCGCCAGCGCCTGCTCTACGCGACGCCGAAGGGCGAGGCGCTGGTGCAGAAGCTCGCCGGCCTCCAGACCACGCGGATCAACAGGGCGCTCGCGGAGATGGCTCCGCAGGACGCCGAGACCGTGAAGCGCTTCCTGCGCGCGATGATCGACCGCGACGACCCGGACAAGGTGCTCGAGACGATCTTCGCTTCCGTCAACCACGACGCCAAGGAGTGACCGTGCCGCTCGCTGCCACGCTCGCCCGCCCGCCGGTGCAACCCGCCGACGATGCCCCGCATCTGCTCCTGGTCGACGACGACCGCCGCATCCGCGATCTGCTCTCGCGCTTTCTCGCCAGTGAAGGCTACCGCGTCACCACCGCAGCGAGCGCCGGCGATGCACGCTCGAAACTGCTGGGCCTGCATTTCGACCTCCTGATCCTCGACGTCATGATGCCGGGCGAAACCGGCTTCGATCTCGCCCGCTTCATCCGGACCTCCTCCTCGGTGCCGATCGTGATGCTGACGGCGCGCCACGAACCGGAATCCCGCATCGAGGGCTTGCAGATCGGCGCCGACGATTACGTGGCAAAGCCGTTCGAGCCGCGCGAGCTGGCGCTGCGCATCAACAACATCCTCAAGCGCGCCGCCCCGCCGCCACAGGTCGCGATCGCAGAGAAAATTGCCTTCGGTCCCTACGTCTACCATCTCGAGCGCGGCGAATTGCGCCAGGGCGAGGAGGTCATCCATCTCACCGACCGCGAGCGCGAGATGCTGCGGATTCTCTCGGAAACACCGGGAGAGACCGTGCCGCGCAGCGCGCTGACCGGCAACGGCAGCGTCAACGAGCGCGCCGTCGACGTACAGATCAACCGTCTCAGGCGCAAGATCGAGACCGACCCCGCCAATCCGCTATTTCTGCAGGCGGTCCGTGGCATCGGCTACCGGCTGGTGGCCTCGCCTTGAGACCAGAGCAGTGAAGCGCGACCGATGAGCACGATCGATACCGGCCTGACGCTGCTGCGAAGCGCCGCCGGCCGCGTCTCCGCCGCCAATGGCTGGATGGGCAACGCGTTCAAGGGCTGGATGCCGACCGGCCTCTACGCCCGCGCGCTCCTCATCATGATCGTGCCGATGGTGGTGCTCCAATCGGTCGTCGCCTTCGTGTTCATGGAGCGGCACTGGAACACTGTGACGCGCAGATTGTCGGCTGCGGTGGTGCAGGACATCGCCGCGCTGATCGACGTCTACAAGGGCTATCCGCAGGACAAGGACCGCGACCAGATCCGCCGCATCGCCCAGCAGCGCCTCGGCCTCGTCGTCGACTTCCTGCCCGCCGGCGACATGCCGCCGCCGGGGCCAAAGCCGTTCTTCTCGCTGCTCGACCAGACGCTGTCGGTGCAGCTCGGCCGCCAGATCGGGCGCTCGTTCTGGATCGACACGGTCGGCCGTTCCAACCTCGTCGAGATCCGCATCCAGCTCGACGACGCCGTGATGCGCGTGTTCGCGCAGCGCAGCGCCGCCTATGCCTCGAACTCGGAGATCTTCCTGTTCTGGATGGTCGGCACGTCCTCGATCCTGTTGATCGTCGCCGTGCTGTTCCTGCGCAACCAGATCAAGCCGATCCTGCGGCTTGCGGATGCCGCCGAAAGCTTCGGCAAGGGCCGCGAGGCGCCGAATTTCCGCCCGAGGGGCGCGCGCGAGGTGCGGCGCGCGGCAGTTGCCTTCCTGGAAATGAAGTCGCGCATCGAGCGCACGATGGAGCAGCGCACCGCGATGCTCGCCGGCGTCAGCCACGATCTGCGCACCATCCTGACCCGCTTCAAGCTCGAGCTGGCGCTGATCGGCGACAGTCCGGAGCTCGAGGGCATGCGCAAGGACGTCGACGAGATGTCGATGATGCTGGAGGATTACCTCGCCTTCGCCCGCGGCGATTCCGGCGAGCAGTCGCAGCCGACCGACATGGCCCAGGCCCTCGAAGAGCTGCGCAGCGATGCCGAACGCCACGGCCACAACGCGACCGTCGCGTTCCACGGCCTGCCCGTGGTGACGGTGAAGCCGGCCTCGTTCAAGCGCTGCCTCGCCAACCTCGTGACCAACGCGGCGCGCTACGGCAGGAACATCGCGATCGCCGGCCAGCGCGATCACCGTTATTTGACCGTCACGGTCGACGACGACGGCCCGGGCATTCCCGCTCACTTGCGCGAAGAAGTGTTCAAGCCGTTCCTGCGGCTCGACAACGCCCGCAACCAGGACGAAGGCGGCACCGGCCTCGGCCTTGCCATCGCCCGCGACATCGCCCGCTCGCATGGCGGCGACATCACGCTGGGTGACAGCCCGATGGGAGGATTAAGGGCGAGCGTGCGGATTCCGGTGTAGCTGCGATCTTCCTTCTCCCCTTGTGGGAAAAGGCGGTGCGAAGCGCCGGATGAGGGGGCGCGTCTGCAAATTCAAAAGCAGGAGAGCCACGCGCCGAACGAAACCCCTCACCGTCTCGCCGCTGCGCGGCGAGCCACCCTCTCCCACAAGCGGAGAGGGGAAAACCAACTCACTTCGGCAGCAGCGCCTTCAGCTTGTCCATGTCGCGCACATTCATCTTGAAGCCGCCGGGCATCACGATGTCGCCGGGCTTCTGGTCCTGCTTGCAGGCGCCCAGCCACTTGGCTTGCAGCGTCATGTTGCTATCGCGGCCGGCCGCGCCGGCGACGCCGCCCTGCGCGTGCGAGGTGGTCTTCACCGTGTAGGCCGAGTTGAAATCGCCCGTGATCTCGGCATGCGACGTCGTGCTGACGCCGGCGACGTTGCACTCGGAATCGCTGACATAGCCGGTCGCAGTCTTCTTGATCTCCTGCTTGGCGCAGATCTGCCTGGCCATCGGGGAGACGTTGTTGCTCATCTCCTTGTCGACGGTCTCGTCGGTGCAATGCTGCATGGTCATCTCGGGCACCGGCGAGCCGGTCGTGATCAGCTTCATTTCCCAAAGACCAGCCTTGCGCACCGGCAGGTCGTCGGCGCTGGCGCTGCCTGCCGACAACGCGAGGCAAAGCGTCGAGCCGAGCAAAGCGAGTTTGCGCGTCATGTGGGAGGCTCCCGGCCGAGAGAGTGCGGCGCTACGACAGCGCCTCAGTACAGCGTGCGGATCGGGCGATCGGCGGCACCATAGGGTACCCAGCGGCAGGCGAACGAGATGTAGCCGCCATCATAGCCCTGCACCGCGAGGAATTTGGCGACCTTGCCGTAGCGTGCGCAGTGATCGACCGCGACCTGACGCGCGTCGACCTGGGTCGCCATCGAATAGGCGATGATGCCGCCGGTGTCGTTGCCCTTGAACGGCGGCACCGGAAGAATGTCGGCCCGCGCCGACTGGCCCGCCATCATACCCAGGGCAAGAAGGCCAGCGGCCGCAATGATTCGCATTCCCGTCACTCCAATTGGCTGGCGCCAGTCTACGGTGCCGGGATGGAAGTGAAAAGAACAGAAGCCCGGTTGGCCGCGACGTCCCGGTCAACTCCTCGCCAAGTGTTGCCGCCCTGCACTTGACCTCCCCCGGCCTTCGCGGCACCGTCCGAACTTCGCAAGACCTAAGCTGTCTGGATTGACCCATGCGCGCCCCCTCCCCGAAATCGCTTCGCTTTGCCGCTCTGCTCGGCCTCATGTTCGGGGCGCTGTCGCTCGGCGAGGCCAGGGCCGCCAATCCGCTCGAGCTGAATTTCTGGCTGAGCGGACCGCGCTACGACGGCGCCGTCGTCGATTGCGACAAGGCCCTGCCGACGATCGCCACCCAGTTCTGGGAAAAAGAGAGCTCGTTCTGGAATTCCTCGTTGAAGATCACCAGCTTCTCCTCCGTTCGCGAGGTCGCGTTTCGACCCTGGCAGTCCGACAACATTCCGCGCCGCTTTTGCACCGGCGACGCCCTGCTCACTGACGGCAAGGTGCGCAAGGTGCACTTCTCGATCATGGAGGATGGCGGCTTTGCCGGCTACGGCGACGGTGTCGAATGGTGCGTGGTCGGGCTCGACCGCAACTGGGCCTACAATCCGGCCTGCCGCGCCGCCAAGCCCTGATCCGAAGAGCGACTGATTCGGGCTGATCAACCCGCAGACGACAGTCGGCTCGCATTTTGTTCTTGAAATGTTCTCTTTGCCTGCTAGACTGCGCGCACTGTCTAGTTGAGGGGCGTTGCCATGTTTCATCCCAGATTGCGTCCGTTGTCCCGTCTGATGATCTCGCTGACCCTCGCCGCCGGGCTGGCAACGTTCGCCGGCGGCGCGAAAGCCCAGGACAAGCGGCAGAACGCGCCGGGCGAGTTCGACTTCTATGTGCTCGCGCTGTCGTGGTCGCCCTCGTTCTGCGAAGAGGCGGCCGAGCGCGGCGGCCGCTCCCAGATCCAGTGCGGCGGACGGCCCTACGCTTTCGTCGTGCATGGGCTGTGGCCGCAATATGAGAACGGCTTCCCGGAATATTGCCAGCGCCCGGCGCCGCGGCTGAACCGCAACATCGTGTCCTCGATGCTCGATTTGATGCCGGCGCCGGGCCTGATCTTCAACGAATGGGACAAGCATGGCACCTGCTCCGGGCTCGAGGGCCGCAGCTATTTCGAGACGATCCGGAAGGCGCGCGCCGCGATCAAGATCCCGGCCGACTATCTCGACCTGTCGCAGGCCAAGACCGTGGCGCCGGCGGAGGTCGAGGAGGCCTTCATCAAGGCCAATCCGGGCCTCAGCAATGCCAGCATCTCGGTCACCTGCAACCGGACACGGCTGTCCGAGGTCCGCATCTGCCTCGGCAAGGACCTGCAATTCCGCGCCTGCGACGAGATCGAGCGCCGCGCCTGCCGCCGCGACCAGGTGACGATGCCGCCGATCAGGGGCGGGTAGAGTTCGTCATTCCGGGGCGCGCGGAAGCGCGAACCCGGAATCCATCTTGCCACAAACATTGCTGACACATGGATTCCGGGTTCGGTGCTGCGCACCGCCCCGGAATGACGGGAGTTACTTTCATCGCGCGATGTCGTAACTCTCCGCCATGAACTACCGCCACGCCTTCCACGCCGGCAGCTTCGCCGATGTCATCAAGCACATCGTGCTGGCGCGCATCCTCACTTATCTACAGGACAAGCCGGCGGCGTTCCGCGTCATCGACACCCATGCCGGCGCCGGCCTCTACGATCTCGACAGCGACGAGGCGCGGCGGAGCGGCGAATGGCTGACCGGCATTGCGCGGCTGCTGCAGGCGCGCCTGTCGAACGAGACCGCGGCGCTGACCAAGCCCTATCTCGACATCGTCCGCGCCTTCAACCCGAAAGGCGAGCTCAAGGCCTACCCCGGCTCGCCGTTGATCGCGCGCGGCCTGCTCAGGCCGCAGGACCGGCTCGTCGCATGCGAGCTCGAGCCGAAGGCGCGGAAATCGCTGATCGACGTGCTGCGCCGCGACGAGCAGGCCCGCGTGGTCGATCTCGACGGCTGGATGGCACTGCCGGCCTTCGTGCCGCCGAAGGAGCGGCGCGGCCTCGTGCTGATCGACCCGCCCTTCGAGGCCAAGGACGAGTTCGAACGGCTGGGCGAAGCCTTCTCGACAGCCTTCGCGAAATGGCCAACCGGTATCTATGTAATCTGGTATCCCGCCAAGAGCCGGCGTGCCACCGACACGCTGGCGCAGCTTGTGGCGCGGCTCGCAGCCGCAGCAAAACCGCCGGGAAAATGCCTGCGTCTCGAATTCAGCGCTGCGCCGCAAGTCGATGGCGGGCCCCTCACATCGACCGGGCTTTTGATCGTCAATCCGCCCTACACGCTGCAAGGCGAACTCAAGACCATCCTGCCCGAACTGGAAATGCCGCTCGGCCAGGGTGGAGCTGCCAGATTCCGATTGGAGGTGCCCAAGCCGTAGAGCCAAGCCGTAACACTCCGGCATTCTTGGGAAAAATATGCAGGACCGGTAGTCAATCTGCGAAGAACCGTATTATGCTGTTTCCGTGACTGGCTTTACGTTCCGCTTCCGCGAATGGTTGCGGCGGAGTGAAGGCCTAAGAAAGATCCGGCCGGACCGATGGTCCGTTCAAGGATGGCCAGCTCCCGGGCTCCGTAAGGCCCGGTCATGTCGTGACGTGAATCTGCGTCGCGGCGGAGGAGCAATGAGGGGGAGTTTCCCGATGGCCATGACGGGAACGGTCAAGTTCTTCAACGGCGAGCGCGGCTACGGCTTCATCAAGCCTGACGACGGCGGTCGCGATGTCTTCGTTCACATCACCGCTGTGGAGCGGGCGGGACTGAAGGACCTCGCCGAAGGACAGCGTATCACTTTCGAAGTCGAACCGGACAAGAAGGGGAAAGGACCGAAGGCGGTCAATCTGGTGATCCTCGCCTAGCGAGCCTGGCGCGAAAAAAATCCCGGCCGCGAGCGGCCGGGAGGCTGGTCCGGTATTTTCTTCTTGAGACGTCAGAAGTGATAGTTCACGCCTGCGCGGACAACGCTGGCGCTATAGCCGTTTGACACGCCCGTAATCGCGAACTGACTCGTGGACAGATCGATGTAGAGATATTCGAGCTTGACGCTCCAGTTCGGCGCGAGGCCCACTTCCGCGCCGGCGCCAATGGTCCAGCCCGCGGTGGTGTGCGACTCCGTCCAGCCGAAGGTCTGCCCACGCAGCTCGCCGAACGCAAGGCCGGCGGTGCCGTAGAACAGCACGTTGCTGAACGCATATCCCGCGCGGCCGCGCAGGGTGCCGAACCACGGATTGGAGAATTTCCAAGGCGCGAAGGTGTCGTCGGCGCCGGCGGCCTGGATGTCGCCCTCGACACCGAACACCCACGGACCGTTCTGGAAATTGTAGCCGGCTTGCACACCGCCGACGAAGCCCGACGGCTTCGAGGGGTTGTTGTCCACCGAGCCCCATTCATAGCCGATGTTGCCGCCGAGATAGGGACCTGCCCAGCTATAGGCATTGAGCGGCTGGTTGACGGTATAGGGCGCACGCTGCCCATAACTGAGATCGGCGGCTTCTGCCGAAGCCGTCCAGCCGGCCGCGACCAACGCGGCCGCGCCCACAACGAGCCCCTTCATCACTCACTCCAACGCAACTGTCGCAACCTGCGCGATGCCCGCGCCGCCGCGCCGGCCATGCATGGTTACGGAACCAAGAACTTTTCGCGTAGGATTTATCGAGAGTTTTAAGTTAAAGGGCTGTTAAGTCGGGTTACTGCGCTGTTAACAGACTTAAGGAAGCGTTACCGGGACCTGTGCGTGCGGCAGGGCCGGAACTTCAAATCGACACCCCCAGCGCCTAAATTCGTCCCATGGTTCACGATTCCACCGACAATCCGGACGACGCACGCGCGCGCAAATCCCCGCGCGGCATGGCACCGGATGGCCCGCCCCAGGAGATCCAACAGGAGACGGCGCCGCCGGACCTCGATCCCGCCAGCGCAAGCGGCGACGACGAGGACGATGCGCGGCTACCTGATATCCTGGAAGAAAGTGGCGCCGTCGGCGAAGGCCCGCTCGCGACCGGCCACGAGGCGATCGAACGCGCGGTTCGGCTCGCCCCCACCTCGCCCGGCGTCTATCGCATGCTCAATGCGAATTCCGACGTGCTGTATGTCGGCAAGGCCAAGAACGTCAAAAAGCGCCTGTCCAGCTATGCGCGCCAGAGTGCGCCGCTGCCGGCCCGCATCCTGCGCATGATCGCCGCCACCGTCACCGTGGAGATCGTCTCGACCAACACCGAGACCGAGGCGCTGCTGCTCGAGGCGAACCTCATCAAGCAGCTGCGGCCGCGCTTCAACGTTCAGCTGCGCGACGACAAGTCGTTTCCCTATATCCTGATCACCGGCGACCATTGGGCGCCGCAGATCCTGAAACATCGCGGCGCGCAGACCCGGCCCGGGCGCTATTTCGGCCCGTTCGCCTCCGCCGGCGCGGTCAACCGAACCATCACGGCGCTGCAGCGCGCATTCCTGATCCGCTCCTGCACCGATTCCTTCTTCGAGAGCCGCACCCGGCCCTGCCTGCTCTACCAGATCCGCCGCTGCGCCGGCCCCTGCACCCGCGAGATCGATTTTCCCGGCTATACGACGCTCGTGCGCGAGGCGACCGACTTCCTCTCGGGCAAAAGCCATGCGGTGAAGCAGGAGCTTGCCGGGGAGATGGAGAAGGCGGCGGGTGAGCTCGAATTCGAGCGCGCCGCGCTCTACCGCGACCGCCTTGCTGCGCTCTCGGCGATCCAGTCGCAGCAGGGCATCAATCCGCGCACGGTGGAAGAAGCCGACGTGTTCGCCATCCACCAGGAGGGTGGCTTCTCCTGCGTCGAGGTGTTCTTCTTCCGCACCGGCCAGAACTGGGGCAACCGCGCCTATTTCCCACGCGCGGAAAAGACGTACACCCCGGAGGAAGTGCTCGGCTCGTTCCTCGCCCAGTTCTACGACGACAAGCCGCCGCCGAAGAACATCCTGCTGTCGCACGAGATCGAGGAGAGCGAGCTGCTCGCCAATGCGCTGTCGATCAAGGCCGGCCACAAGATCGAGGTCACCACGCCCAAGCGCGGCGAGAAGAAGGAACTCGTCACCCATGCGCTGACCAATGCGCGCGAGGCGCTCGGCCGCAAGCTTGCGGATACCGCCACGCAAAGCCGCCTGCTCGACGCCATCGCGACGACGCTGGGCCTGCCGCATGCGCCCAAGCGCATCGAGGTCTACGACAACAGTCACATCCAGGGCACAAATGCGGTCGGCGCCATGATCGTCGCCGGCCCCGACGGCTTCGTGAAGAACCAGTACCGCAAGTTCAACATCAAGTCGGAAGGGATCACGCCCGGCGACGACTTCGCCATGATGCGCGAGGTACTCGAGCGGCGCTTCAAACGCCTGATCAACCCGCCCGAGGAGGGCGCGGCCAAGGAAAACATCAAGGCGAAGGACGACGACTTCCCGCAATGGCCCGATCTCGTCATCATCGACGGCGGCCGCGGGCAGCTCAACGCCGTCCGCGAGATCTTCGCCAATCTCGGCCTGACCCAGGTGTCGCTGATGTCGGTCGCAAAGGGGCCGGACCGGGATGCCGGCCGTGAGACCCTGTTCATGCCGGAACGCGAGGCCATCAAGCTCGAGCCGCGCGATCCCGTGCTCTATTTCATTCAGCGCCTGCGCGACGAGGCTCACCGCTTCGTCATCGGTTCGCACCGCAAGCTGCGCAAGAAGGACATCCGCGAGGCCGGCTTGCAGGAGATTCCGGGCATCGGCCCGTCCCGCAAACGTGCCTTGCTGCATCATTTCGGGACCTTGAAGGAGATCGAGCGGGCCTCGATCGCCGATCTCGGCAAGGTTCCGGGGGTGAGCGCCGAGAGCGCCCGCAGGATTTTCGAGTATTTCCATCCCCAGCCGGGATGAACTAAAGGGGGACCGCGGTCATATGGTCGTCGTATCCCGCACCCATCTGGGAAGCGGAACGGTTGACCTTCAGGCCCGAGCGGTATTGGTAGGACGGATGAACATCGCCACGACACGAGGGACGACCAGGCGCGCGATGTCCCTCCCGAACATCCTGACCTATGGCCGGATCGCCGCGATTCCGGTCGTGGTCGGATGCATTTATGCGCAGTCCATCCTGGATCAGCCGCTGTGGCTGCGCTGGGTTGCGGTCGCCATCTTCATTGCGGCTGCGGTCACGGACTACCTCGACGGCTATTACGCGCGGATCTGGAATCAGCAATCGGCATTCGGCCGGATGCTCGATCCGATCGCCGACAAGCTGCTGGTCGCCTCCTGCCTGCTGATGCTTGCCGCCGACGGCATCATCCACGGCTGGTCGCTGTGGGCCGCCATCGTGATCCTGTGCCGCGAGATCCTGGTCTCGGGCCTGCGCGAATACCTCGCTGCGCTCCGCGTCAGCGTGCCCGTGACCAAGCTTGCGAAGTGGAAGACCACGGTCCAGCTGGTTGCGATCGGCTTCCTGCTCGCCGGCCCGGCTGGCGACGAGGTGCTGCCCATCGTCTCGATGATCGGACTGGCGCTGCTGTGGGCCTCGGCGATCCTCACCATCTACACCGGCTACGACTATTTCCGCGCGGGCATCCATCACCTCATCAAGGAGGACGAGGGATGAAGGTGAAGTATTTCGCCTGGGTGCGCGAACGCGTCGGCAAGGCCGAGGAGACGATCGAGCCGCCCCCGAACGTGCGCACCGTCGAGGATCTGATCGCCTGGCTGTCCGGCCAGGGCGAGGCTTATGCGTATGCGTTCGAGAAGCCAAAGGTGATCCGCACCGCAATCGACCACGCCCACGTCAAATCGGACGCCGCGATCGCGGGCGCGCGCGAGATCGCGTTCTTCCCGCCGATGACCGGCGGCTAGACCGATGTTCTCGAATAGACGAGCGTACGGTGTCGCCTCACCTCTCCCCGACGGGGAGAGGTCGGATCGCGTCAGCGATCCGGGTGAGGGGGCACAGGTCTCACGAGAGGGCGGCTCCCCTCACCCGCGCCTTCGGCGCGACCTCTCCCTATGGGAGAGGTGTGGCACCATCGAAGCGACACGATCATGACCTGCCCCGTCACCATCCGCATCCAGGAGGGCGATTTCGACATCGCGCGCGAGATCGCGCTCCTGACGAACAGCCGCACCGACATCGGCGCGATCGTGAGCTTCTCCGGCATCTGCCGCGCCGACGAGGACAGCGCCAAGATCGCCGCGCTGACGCTCGAACATTATCCGGGCATGGCAGAAGAAGAAATCGGGCGCCATGTCGACGAGGCGACCTCGCGGTGGCCGCTGAACGGCGTCACGGTCATTCACCGCGTCGGCCGCTTCATGCCGGGCCAGAACATCGTGCTGGTGCTGACCGCCTCGCAGCACCGGCAGGCCGCGTTCCAGGCGGCCGAGTTCCTGATGGACTATCTCAAGACCAGCGCGCCGTTCTGGAAGAAGGAAGAGAGCGCCACCGGCACGGGCTGGGTCGAGGCCCATGCCCGCGACGACGAAGCCGCCGCGCGCTGGACCAAATCCTGATGGCAAAAGTCTCGAAAAAACCCCCGCGCGGCCGCGCGGCGCCGAAGCTTGCGAAGGTCGGACGCGGCGAGCTTCTCACGCTGCTCGACTTCGTCCGCTACGCGGTCAGCCGCTTCGTCGAAGCCAGGCTCGCCTTTGCCCACGGCACCACCGATCCGGTCGCGGAAGCCGCCTTCCTGGTCTGCGAGGCGCTGCATCTCAATCCCGAACAGTTCGAGATCTTTGCCAACGCTCGCGTCACCGCCGCCGAGAGCAAGATCCTGCTCGACCTGATCCACAAGCGCGTCACCACACGCAAACCGGCCGCCTATCTCGTCAACAAGATCTATATGCGCGGCCTGCCCTTCTATGTCGACGAGCGCGTCATCGTTCCGCGCTCCTTCATCGGCGAACTCCTGGATTCGCATTTCGGCGTTGGCGGCGAGGCCGGCTCGCTGATCGACGACCCCACGGCGGTCGCGCGCGTGCTCGACCTCTGCACGGGGTCGGGATGCCTCGCGATCCTCGCCGCGCATCATTTCCCGAACGCCACCGTCGATGCCGTCGACATCTCCAAGGGGGCACTTGAAGTCGCCGCGCGCAATGTCTGCGATTACGGGCTTGAGGACCGGATCAACCTCTATCGCGGCGACCTGTTCGCCCCGCTCGGCGACAACAGATACGACCTGATCATCACCAACCCGCCTTACGTCGATGCCGAAGGTATGGCGGCGTTGCCGCCGGAGTGCCGGGCCGAGCCGCAGCTCGCCTTCGACGGCGGCGCCGACGGTCTCGACGTGGTGCGCCGCATCCTGCGCGATGCGCCCGATCACCTGACGCCGGATGGCGGCTTGATCTGCGAGATCGGTCGCGGCCGCGAGCTGGTCGACGAAGCCTTTCCGGAGCTGCCGCTGCTCTGGCTGGACACCGAGGATTCCGAAGGCGAGGTGTTCTGGATCGCAGCCGCCGATCTCGGCTGATTCAGCACGGCGGATCCCGCTCCGTCGGAACAAGTCAAATACCGCCACGTTCATCCCCCGAGGAATTTTCTCGCTCTCGGAGGATGTCCGCATGCTCGCGCCATCGGGCGAATTGCTGCGCGCCGGCATGGCGCTCAAGCTCAATCACGTCAAACGCGCCGCTCAATCCTATTTGCGTGACCAGACCGGCCGCGCAACCGGCAGAATGACATCTTACGCGGTGGCCGGCGGACTGTTCGCGGTCGCGGGCCTGTTCGTTGTCGCAGCATTTTTCGTCGGACTGATCGCCCTGTACCGCTGGATCGCGATCACTTACGGCCAATTCTGGGGATTTGGTGCCGTCGGCGCCCTGCTGCTGGCGCTGGCTGCGGTCTGTGCCGGGGTGGCAATGGCGCAGATGAAACGCAAGGCCAAGCCGATCGTGCCGCTTGCGAGCCGTCTGCGCGTGGCGGTCGCGACGCCGCGGATCCCACGTGGAACGGTCAAGCAGGCGGTAAAGGAGGTCGCAACGACGATTCCCCTCGTGCCGCTTGCGCCGGGTGAACGCGGTCAGGACAGCAAGGTTGATGACGGCAAGGCTTATCACGGCAAGGCCTGGCCGGCCCGCGCCAACCGCCCCGTGCAGCTCGGCCTGATGCTCGCAGCCGTCGGCTTGGTCGGGTTGACGGCCGCCCGCCGGCGGCGCCACAGGCACAGTCTGGATGCGTGATGCCGGCGCGGCGCTCCGAGCAGATCGACTCCTGGCTGCTGGTGGCGGCGACGGCCGTCTTCGTGCTGACGGCGGAGCGCTACTTTCAGGATTCGGGACTGATCCGGCCGGGGCCCCCGCAAGACCACCGCAACGGCGAAGCGAGCTCACCGGAAACGCACCCGGCCAGCGCGGCGACGCAGCCCGGCCGGGGCCGCCAGGCGAAGAGCCCGTTCACGATCCCCTGGGCGGGATGGAAGGATATCTTCTGGCGGACCTATCAGCGCATCGACGAGGATCGCCTGCTCGCGACGGCGGGCGGCGTCGTCTTCTTCGGGCTGCTCGCCATCTTCCCCGCAGTCACGGCGCTCGTCTCCTCTTATGGGCTGTTCGCCAACCCGGCGACGATCAGCGCCAACCTCCACACGCTTGCGACCATGCTGCCCGAGGGCTCGTTCCAGATCGTCGAGGACCAGGTTGCGCGCGTGGTGTCGAACGGCACCGCCACGCTGGGTGTCACGTTCCTGTTCGGCCTGCTGCTTGCGATCTGGAGCGCCAATGCCGGTGTCAAGGCGATCTTCGACGCCCTCAACGTCGCCTACGAGGAACGCGAGAAGCGCAGCTTCGTCCGGCTGAACGTGGTCTCGCTGGCCTTTACCGTCGGCGGCATCGTAGCGCTGCTGTTGATGGTGGGGGCCGTTGTCGCCTTCCCGCTTGCGCTCAATCATCTCGGCCTGGCGCCTGAAAGCAAGCTGATCGTGGCGCTGGCACGATGGCCGCTCCTGTTCCTGATCCTGCTCGTCGCACTCGCCATCCTCTACCGCTTCGCTCCCAGCCGTGATGCGCCGCGCTGGCAATGGCTGAGCCTCGGCGCCGTGACGGCCGCGATCCTCTGGATCGCCGGTTCGGCCCTGCTCTCCTGGTACCTCTCGGAATTCGCCAATTACAACGCGACCTACGGCTCTCTCGGTGCTGCGATCGGCCTGATGATGTGGATGTGGATGTCGGCGATCGTCATCATGTTCGGCGCCGAGCTGAACTCGGAGATCGAGCGGCAGACGCTGCGCGACACGACCACCGGGCAGCCGAAACCGCTCGGCAGCCGCGAAGCCGTCTCGGCCGATACGGTCGGCGCCACCGCGCCATTTTGATCGGTGCGGTCAGGCCGGAGCCGGCCCGACCGCATCTTGGGCCATCAGCGCTTGGTGATCACGGCTTCCAGATATTCGCTGTGCACCACGATCGTGCCGTCGTCGGCGTGGTTGAACTCCCCGAGCAGCGCCAGGAGATCGCGCTTCAGCGCAGCCTGGCCACTCTCGTCGAGCGCGGCAAACGCCTTCAGCGTAGGCCCGTAGAAGGTCTTGAAGATGTCGAGCCAGTGGTCCGGCGAGCGATAGCGGAACACGAACATGCGCGGCTCGGCGGCGATCTCGGAAGCCTGGCTTCCGAACATCTCTTCCAGCCGCGCAGCCGTGCCCCACAGCGCCGGTGACTTCACCCCCGCCGGCGGCGGCAAATGCTGGCCGATGGTCTTGAATAGCTGGCCGATGAAACCTTGCGGCGTCCAGTTGGCGAGGCCGATTTTGCCTCCGGATCTGCAGACCCGCGCGAGCTCGGAGGCGGCCTTGTCCTGATCCGGTGTGAACATCACGCCGAAGGTCGAGAGCACGACGTCAAAGGTGGCATCGGCAAACGGCAACGCTTCGGCATCCGCCTCGCGGAACTCGACCTTGAGATGTTCGGCCGCCGCGCGCTCCTGCCCGCGCTCGAGCAATGCCGGCACGTAGTCGGTGGACGTGACGTCACACCAGCGCCGCGCCGCAGCCAGCGTCGCATTGCCGTTGCCGGCGGCGACGTCAAGCACCTTGCTGCCGGCGCGCAAGTCGATTGCCTCACAGAGCTGTTCGCCGACGATCTGCAAGGTGGTGCCGACAACGGCATAGTCGCCCGACGACCAGGCGCCGTGCTGGCGCTGCTTGACGGCGGCAAGGTCAGGCGGGGGTGTGGGCTGTTTCAGGGCTGCGGATATCGACATGGGCAAATCTCCTGGGGTTGAAAACGCCGGGACGATAGGGCGCATGCGGCCCGCTGGCCTTGAGAGCAGCGTTATTTTACGCTGAGAGCGCCTTGATTTCCGGACGGAGCCGCAGCGGGCCTGATGCAGGCTGCCAGACACTCACTATCCCCTCGAATCAACAATGATGTTAGGGTCATGCATTGCTTGGGGGAGCATGAGCCGTGACGGGTTGGAGCGCGACCCGTGTTTTCCCGGTGAAGCAGTCAGCTCTTGAGGCATAACGCGCGGCATGATTCGCATTTCGACGATTTTCATCGCCATCTGCATGGTCCTGGTCGCGGCCTCGCTCGGGCTCGTGCTCTATTCGGTCGCCGGCATCAGCGGAACGGAATCGGCCATCGTCGCGCTGACCGCGCTGACGTTCCTGATCCTCTACAACGCCGTGTCGATGCGGCTGCGCGACCGCAGCGACGTCGGCGGGCAGATCGCCGACCTCTCGCGGGGCACCGCCGACCTCGCCCGGCAGGTGGCCGAGTTCGGCCGCCGGCTCGCCGCGATCGAGGGCCGCATCGCCTCGTCCAATTCGGCCAACTCCGACCGCGTCCAGTCGGTGATCGGCGAGATCAACGAACTCGGCGGATTGGTCAGGCAGCTTGCCACCACCGTGTCGGCCCATGAGGATCTGCTGGCCGGTCACGCGCCGGCCCCCGCCCCGGTCATGAGGCCCGAGCCGGAGACGCCGATCGATCTGGCTGCCCCCTTCGAGGAGAAGCCGGTCGCCGCTCCCCCGCCTCCCGTGCCGCCCCGGCCGGCGCCGGCGGTCCAGGCCCAGCCCGCCACCCCGGTTCAGACCGGCAACGGACGCAGCCAGACCCAGATGCTGGCGACGCTGCGCAATGCAATCGACGAGAACCGCATCGACATATTCCTGCAGCCGATGGTGACGCTGCCGCAGCGCAAGGTGCGGTTCTACGAGGCGGTGACGCGCCTGCGCGACGAGCACGACCAGCTGATCGCCGCCGAGGAGTTCATCAGCATCGCGGAAGCTTCGGGCTTGATCGGCCGCATCGACAACATGGTGATGCTGCGCTGCGTGCAGGTGCTGCGGCGCCTGATGGTGCGCAACAAGGACGTCGGCGTGTTCTGCAACCTCGCAGCCTCCACGCTCGGCAATTCCACCACCTTCGCGCAATGCCTCGACTTCCTCGAAGCCAACCGGGCGCTGGCGCCCTCCCTGGTGCTGGAGTTCAAGCAGTCGACGTTCCGCAATCTCGGCCCGGCCGAGACCGAGAATCTCGCGGCGCTCGCCCAGCGCGGCTTCCGTTTCTCGATCGACCATGTCACGGATCTGCGCATCGAGCCGCGCGAACTGGCTGATCGCGGGGTGCGCTTCATCAAGGTGCCGGCCACGCTGCTGCTCGATCCCAGGCAGGCCTCGACCTCGGACATCCACCCCTCCGATCTCTCCGACCTGCTCGGCCGCTTCGGCATCGACCTGATCGCCGAGCGGATCGAGGGCGAGCGCGCGGTGGTCGACCTGCTCGATTACGATGTGCGCTTCGGACAGGGGTTCCTGTTCGCGCCGCCGCGGCCATTGCGGCCGGAGGGGGCATCTGCTACCGCCGGGGCCCCGCCGAACCAGACGAAAGACATTCAGGGACCTCATGGCTCCGGCACACCCAGCTCAGGCGCGACGTCTTCTGCGCCTCCGCCACAACGCATCACCGGCAACGCGGCGCTCGCGCGCCGCATCTGATCGACCGCGCAGATCATGACCACGCTGCATTTTGCCGAAGGCCTGCGCGAGCTCGTGGGCGGTGTGGACGTCGTGCTCAGCGACATCTGGGGCGTGGTCCACAACGGACTGGAAGCCTTCCCCGAAGCCTGCGAGGCGCTGCACACTTATCGCAGCCGCGGCGGTACAGTGATCCTGATCACCAACGCGCCGCGCCCGGCCGACTCGGTCCAGCGGCAATTGCGCAAGCTCGGTGTCCCCGATGAGACCTACGACGCGATCGTATCTTCAGGCGACCTGACCAGGCTCTATGTCGCCGAGCATCCCGGCCGCAAGATGTTCTGGCTCGGCCCCGAGCGCGACAACTCGATCTACCGCGGCCTCGATGCCGTGACCGCGCCGCTGGAGGAAGCCGACTACATCGTCTGCACCGGCCTCTATGACGACGAGACCGAGACGGCGGAAGACTATCGCGGCATGATGCTGAAGGCACGCGAGCGCAAGCTGACGCTGGTCTGCGCCAACCCCGACATCGTGGTGGAACGCGGTGACCGGCTGATCTATTGCGCCGGAGCGATCGCTGAGCTCTACCGCGAGCTCGGCGGCGAGGTGATCTTCTATGGCAAGCCGCACCGGCCGATCTACGAGCGCGCCATGTCACTCGCCGGGGAACGCCAGGGCAACCAGATCGACCGCAAGAAGGTGCTGGCGATCGGGGATTCCGTCCGCACCGACCTGACCGGCGCGCGCGAATTCGGCATCGACTGCCTGTTCGTGACCCGCGGCATCCATGCCGAGGAGTTCGAGGGTCTTGACCAGCTCGACCCGACATCGGTCGTGGAATTGTTCGGCCACCCGCCGAAGGCGCTGATGCGCGAATTGAAGTGGTAGAAAATGTCGTGCCCCGGACGCAGCTCGAAGGGCTGCAGAGCCGGGGCCCATAAGCCACAAGCGATATCGTGGATGGACTGGGTCCCTGTGTCTGGGAAGTCTGGCATGATGATGGTGGGCGGGAAGCCGTTGGGTCCTTGGCGCTTGACGCCGTGAGCCGGCTCGGTCTCCCGCCCGTTCCATCTATCAACCTGAACAGTTGCACGAGGCTGCGTCAACAGACCTCGCATCACAGGGACAGGCACCGTGATCATATCCTCTCGTTGCGTCGGGATCGACATCTCCAAACATCACCTTGATATTTTCGATGAGGCCATCGGCGTAGCGGAACGCATCGCCAACGCGACACAGGCCATCACACAGCTGGTGGCGCGTTGGCGATGCGATGCGCTGATCGTCTTCGAGGCTACGGGGGTCTATGACCTCGAGCTTCGGGAGGCTCTGCATCGGGCCGGCATCCGCTTTGCCCGGATCAATCCGGCCCGTGCCCGCGACTTTGCCCGCGCCAGCGGCCAGCTCGCCAAGACCGATCCGATCGATGCGCGGATGCTGGCGGCCTTTGCCCGCGCCATGAAGCCCGCCACCGAGCAGGCCGCGACGCCTGCTCGCAACACTTTGGCAAGGCTTGCAAAACGGCGGGACCAACTGGTTGCCATGAGGGCCCAGGAAAAGAACCGCCGCAGCGAAGCCGAGGACCGCGCCATGGTGGAACGCATCGCTCGCCTCATCGAGGTCCTCAATGATGAGATCGCCGAAATCGACACTGAGATTCATGCGCTCGTCAAAGCCGAACCGGAGCTTGCCAATGATGCACAGTTGATGCGCTCGGTGCCCGGCGTGGGACCCGTCGCTTGCATGCAACTCCTCACCCAGATGCCCGAACTTGGGCGTCTCGGGCCAAAGGAGGTGGCCGCTCTTGCCGGCCTGGCTCCCTTCAATGTCGATAGCGGGGCTTATCGTGGCAAGCGCAAGATCGGCGGCGGACGAAAGCGCGTCCGCGACGCCCTCTACATGGCTGCTCTCAACGCCGTTCGTCGCGCCGATCACTTCAAAATCTTCTATGACCGGCTCCGTCTGGCCGGCAAACCAGCAAAGCTCGCCCTCATTGCTGTCGCAAGGAAGCTGCTGACCATCCTCAACGCAATGCTGCGCGACCGAAAACCCTATAAAATCGCACCATCAACATAACAGTTGCCGGCGCGTCACTGGCGTGACGCGCCTTGTCCGGGACACGATCGCGCTTACGCGCTCGCCATGTCCGGGAAGACCGCCTCGATCTTGGTCTTCAGCGTCGCCGCATTGAACGGCTTGACGATGTAGTTGTTCACGCCGGCCTTCTTGGCCGCGATCACGTTCTCGGTCTTGGATTCCGCCGTGATCATGATGAAAGGCGTGGTGGCGAGGTTCGGATCCGCGCGGACTTCGCGCAGGAGGTCGTAACCCGTCATCGGCTCCATGTTCCAGTCGGAGATCACGAGCCCGTATTTCTTGCCACGCATCTTGTTCAGCGCTGCCGAACCGTCGCTGGCATCATCGATGTTCTCGAAGCCAAGCTGCTTCAGCAGATTCCGGATGATACGGATCATGGTGCTGTAGTCATCCACCACCAGAACCGGCATCGACAAATCAACCGCCATCTCGACTCCCCCAACGCAAACCCAGGAATATTAGGATCGGACCTGCCAAGCCGGAGCCCGGCAGTTCCACGCCTCAAGGACTAGCATCAAGGCGTTAAACAGCGCGTTAATTGCGGACATCGCCAAAGGACTGAAATCGTGTTCAATCTCTGCGCTCCCCCCGCTTGACTCGGTCAGGCCGGTCGCGCCACGGTCCGGGCGGTCCTGCCCGGTTCGAGAATTTCCCCTGATGGCTCCGCCTTTTACCGTTATCCGCGACACAACGCCGGATTCCGCGATTCCGAGGGGCGCCGTGGTCGCCATGGGCAATTTCGACGGCGTTCATCTTGGCCATCGCGCGGTGATCGCGGCAGCGCTGGAGATGGGCCGGACGCATGGCCGCCCTGCGCTGGCATTGACCTTCGAGCCGCATCCGCGGCGGTTTTTCAGCCCCAACACCCCGCAATTCCGCCTGACGGACGAGCGGGCCAAGCTGCGGCTGTTGGCCGGCACCGGGCTGGCCGGCGCCGTTGTCATGACCTTCGACAAGGCGCGCGCCGGAACCAGCGCGCAAGATTTCATTCACCATGACCTGATCGGGCGCCTCGGCGTCAGCGGCATCGCGGTCGGTTACGACTTCCATTTCGGCAAGGGACGGGTCGGCTCGCCGAGCCTTCTCGTCAACGAGGCGCCCCGGCTCGGCATCGAGGTCGACGTGCAACCGCATGTCGATATCGACGAGCGGCCCGTCTCCTCCAGCGCGATCCGGATCGCCCTCGCCGAGGGCCAGCTCGACGACGCGACCACCATGCTGGGCGGGCCCTGGTTCATTACGGGCGAGGTCATCCATGGCGAAAAGCGCGGCCGCGACCTCGGCTATCCCACCGCCAACATTCGCCTGGACGCCAATTGCGGGCTCAAGCACGGCATCTACGCGGTGCGGGTCGGCCGCGGTGCCGGGCGGCTCGACGGCGTGGCCAGCTTCGGCCGCCGTCCGACCTTCGACAATGGCGCCCCGCTCCTGGAGATCTTCCTGTTCGACTTCAAGGGCGACCTCTACGGGCAGCGCCTCGACTGCGCCTTCATCGGCTTCATCCGCGAAGAGCTGAAATTCGACAGCCTGGAGGCCCTGATCCGCCAGATGGACGACGATTCCGCCCGCGCCCGCGCTATCCTGGCCGCCGCCCCGGACGCGTTTCCGAGGCTGGGCGTGATCGATTGATCAATCAGACCAGCCGTGGATCGAACGGCGCCTGGATCACCTCGGCCACGCCAACGCGCGCCGCGTCTGGATGTGCAGGGTTCAGGAGAAAGTTGGATCCCTGCGTGCTGATCGCCGAGGGCACCTGCAAGAGCGCACTGGTTGACCGATCAAGCCATCGATCACCAATTTCACGGCTGACAATCGTGTGCGACTGCCAATCCGGAGGCAATTCTGATTCGACGGTTTCGACCTTGATGCCCTCAGGGACGGAAATCCGCAGCAGCTGGTACGTCGACGGTATGAGATCGCGGTCCATGTGAACCAGCATTTCCAACAATGCGCTCGATGGGTGATCGGCAAGATAAACGATCCGCTTGCCCTGAGAATGCCACCGGCCTGCGGCCCTCAGGCCACCAATCCCGGAAAGATCGACGTAGTTGGAAATTCGCCAGAGCTCCATCTTGTGAACTCAGGCAAAGATTCCGTGATCGATCCGTTCTAACAGTTCACGAACAACGGCTGCTCCCAGTTCATCCTCTAGCAAGTCGGCCGGTTTCTGACCTGATAGAGAGCGATTTGGTCGCTGCAGCCAAGTCTCCGCCTTTGCCGGATCGCCAAAAACGCGATCAGCGAGCGTCTTGATCTCCAAAGCCCTGACCAAAGATCCAGATTTCTCGAGCGATTTGAGTTCAACTATCACGACACGGAGCAGGTCCGCGGTCTCACGCTGACCAGCCTCAATCAACACCGCGTAGGCGTCTTCAAGCGATGATGCAATTTCTGAATGCGCCTGAGCATTTTGCTTCCCGCCGCGTCGGCGGATCTGCTTGAGCTCCTCAAAGACCTCAGCAAGGTGGCCTGCGCTCATGGAATTTATCTCCGTTAATCAATACATTAACTGCGCCATGGAATTCCGCAATAGCGTCTCGCGTCGCCGAATTGGGTCCCTAGCCCTTTGCGCTTCCCTTGGCCCCCTGCTATGGAGAGGCCCATGTTTGCGCGGCGCATCATAGGGATTAGCGGCCCGGCTTCCGCCTGAGCCTTTGGCTCGGCGCAAGACCGGGATTTTGTCGTTTCACTCCCGCGATTCCGCATCGCGATCCGTTCCCGCGCCCTTCCGAGCCAGTCAGCCTCATGTCCGAAAAGCCGCAGAAGTCCCAAAAGTCTGAAGCCAAAGACTATTCGAAAACCCTGTTCCTGCCGCAGACCGAATTCCCGATGCGCGCCGGCCTGCCGCAACGCGAGCCGGAGATCCTCAAGCGCTGGTACGAGATCGGCCTCTACGAGAAGCTACGCCAAGCTGCGAAGGGCCGGGCCAAGTTCGTGCTGCATGACGGCCCGCCCTACGCCAACGGCAACATCCATATCGGCACGGCGCTGAACAAGATCCTGAAGGATCTCGTCACCAAGAGCCAGCAGATGCTCGGCTTCGATTCCAACTACGTGCCCGGCTGGGACTGCCACGGCCTGCCGATCGAGTGGAAGGTCGAGGAAGAGCACTACCGCAAGAAGGGCAAGCAGAAGCCCGACTTCCGCGACTCTGCCGCGATGATCGATTTCCGCAAGGAGTGCCGCGCCTATGCCACGCACTGGCTCGGCGTGCAGCGCGAGGAGTTCAAGCGCCTCGGCGTGATCGGCGACTGGGACCATCCCTACGCCACCATGAGCTATCCCGCCGAAGCCCAGATCGCGCGCGAGCTGATGAAGTTCGCCGCCAACGGCACGCTCTATCGCGGCTCCAAGCCGGTGATGTGGAGCGTGGTCGAGAAGACCGCGCTGGCCGAAGCCGAAGTGGAATACGAGGACCACACCTCCGATACGGTGTGGGTGAAATTCCCGGTGACCTCGCCCGCGCATGGTGCGCTCGCCTCCGCAAGCGTCGTGATCTGGACCACCACGCCCTGGACGCTGCCCGGCAACCGCGCCATCTCGTTCTCGCCGAAGATCGCCTATGGCCTCTACAAGGTGACGGACGCGCCCGCCGACAATTGGGCCAAGACCGGCGATCTGCTGATCCTCGCCGACGCGCTTGCGCAAGAAGTCTTCAAGCAGGCGCGCGTGACGGCCTATGAGAAGGTCCGCGAAGTCCCCGGCGACACCATGGACGCGATCGAATGTGCCCATCCGCTGAAGGGCCTTGGCGGCGGCTATGACTTCGTCGTGCCGCTGCTGCCCGGCGACCATGTCACCGATGACACCGGCACCGGCTTCGTGCACACGGCGCCCGGCCATGGCCGCGAGGACTTCGATGTCTGGACGGCGCAGGCGCGCGATCTCGACGCGCGCGGCATCAACACCGCGATCCCCTACACCGTCGACGAGAACGGCGCCTACACCGATCACGCGCCGGGTTTTGCCGGCAAGCGCGTCATCACCGACAAGGGCGAGACGGGCGATGCCAACGAGGCCGTGATCAAGGCGCTCGTCGACAGAGGCATGCTGCTCGCGCGCGGCCGGCTCAAGCACCAATATCCGCACTCCTGGCGCTCCAAGAAGCCGGTGATCTTCCGCAACACGCCGCAATGGTTCATCGCGATGGACAAGCCGATTGCGACGGCTGGCAAGACCAAGGCCGGCGACACGCTGCGCGCCCGCGCGCTGCACGCGATCTCGGTGACGCAATGGGTGCCGCCGTCGGGCGAGAACCGCATCAACGGCATGATCGAGGCGCGCCCGGACTGGGTGATCTCGCGCCAGCGCGCCTGGGGCGTGCCGATCGCCGTGTTCGTGCGCGAGAAGGGCGACGGCTCCGCCGAGATCCTCCAGGACGAGGCCGTCAATGCGCGCATCGGTGAAGCCTTCGAGAAAGAAGGCGCCGACGCATGGTACGCGAAGGGTGCGCGCGAGCGCTTCCTCGGGGCGCGCGCGAACGAAGACTGGCAGAAGGTCGACGACATCCTCGACGTCTGGTTCGATTCAGGCTCGACCCACGCCTTCGTGCTCGAAGACCCCGTGCATTTCCCGGGGCTGTCAGGCATCAAGCGCAAGGTCGACGGCGGCACCGACACGGTGATGTACCTGGAAGGCTCGGACCAGCACCGCGGCTGGTTCCACTCCTCGCTGCTGGAAAGCTGCGGCACGCGCGGACGCGCGCCCTACGACATCGTGCTGACCCACGGCTTCACCCAGGCCGAGGACGGCCGCAAGATGTCGAAGTCGCTTGGCAACACCATCGAGCCGCAGTCCGTCATCAAGGACTCCGGCGCCGACATCCTGAGGCTCTGGGTCGCATCCAGCGACTACACCGACGACCAGCGCATCGGGCCCGAGATCCTGAAGAACACCGTCGAGACCTATCGCAAGCTGCGCAACACCGTGCGCTGGATGCTGGGCACGCTGCATCACTACAAGCCGACCGACGCAGTCGCGCCCGCCGAGATGCCCGAGCTGGAGCGCCTGATGCTGCACGAACTCGCGGTGCGCGCCACCGCGATCGGCAAGGCCTATCGGGAGTTCGACTACAAGACCGTGGTCGCGATCCTGTCCGCCTTCCTGAACAGCGAGCTCTCCGCGTTCTACTTCGATATCCGCAAGGACACGCTGTATTGCGATCCGCCCTCTTCGCTGACGCGCAAGGCGGCGCTGACGACCATCGACCTGCTGTGCGCCTCGATCCTGAAATGGCTGGCGCCGATCCTCAGCTTCACCGCGGAGGAAGGCTGGCGCATGTACCGGCCCGACGCCGAGCCGTCCGTGCATCTGACGCTGTTCCCGACCGACCTGGAAGACCTGCGCGACGACAGGCTCGCCGCAAAGTGGGAAACGATCCGCAACGTCCGCCGCGTCGTCACCGGGGCGCTCGAGCTCGAACGCGCCGCCAAGAACATCGGCTCCTCGCTCGAGGCGTCGCCGGTGATCTATGTCGCCGACCGCGACATGCTGATGACGCTGTTCGACACCGATCTCGCCGAGATCTGCATCACCTCGAACTACGAGGTGCGGGAGGGCGAGGCGCCGGCTTCGGCGTTCCGTCTCGATGCCGTGCCCGGCGTTGCGGTCGTGGTGGAGAAGGCGGTCGGCACCAAATGCGCCCGCTCCTGGAAGATCTCGCCGACCGTCGGCGAGGACCCCGAATACCCCGACGTCACCCCGCGCGACGCCAAGGCGCTGCGCGAATGGAAGGCGCTGGGGGTGAGCGTCTGATCGGTCGCCCATGACCCCGCTCCGCGCCGGCATCCTCGCGGCAATGGTCACGCTGGTGGCAGACCAGGCCTCGAAGCTCTGGCTCCTGAATGTGTTCGACCTCGCCGGCCGCGGGGCGGTGCGGGTGACGCCATTCTTCGACCTGGTGCTGGCCTGGAACATCGGAATCAGCTTCGGCTGGCTCCAGAACGACAGCCAGGCAGCGCAGCTCGCGCTGATGGCCGTCAAAGGTATCGCGGTGGTCGCGCTGGCGATCTGGATGGCCCGCTCGCACACCATGCTTGCTACGATCGCGCTCGGCCTGATCATCGGCGGCGCCATCGGTAACGGCATCGACCGCCTGGCCTATGGCGCGGTGGTGGATTTCGCCCTGCTCCACATCGAGATCGCCGGAAAAACCTATAATTGGTATGTGTTTAACCTCGCCGACGTGGCCATCGTTGCTGGGGTGGCGGCGCTATTGTATGATTCCTTCCTGGGGGTACCCGCCGCAAAAGCGCCCTGATCCCGGCCGATACGGACCGGCGGTGGAACCCGGCCTTTGCGAGGATGAGAGCCGCGTGCGCGCGGCGATCTGCCACAATATGGAACAGGTAAAGCAATGCGCAGCGCGATGACCAGCGATTCGATGGTGCGAGACCTCCGGTGGGGGCTCTGGCGGGCATTGAAATTGTCCGCTGTCGCACTTGGCATCGGCCTCGTCATGTCGACCGGCGCGGCCCGCGCCGGTGACGACGACGAGGAAGACGATATGACCTTCGAAGAGAGGCTCATCGACAATCTGATGTCCGGCATCGGCGCCAAGAGCATGGAAAAGAAGGGCATCGAATACCGCGAGCGCTCGCCGCTGGTGGTGCCGCCCAAGCTCGATCTGCCGCCGCCTGCGACCGAAGCCAAGGCTGCGCCGAACTGGCCCAAGGACCCCGAAGAAAAGCGCCGCAAGGAAGCCATCGCCGCGCGCAAGAAGGCCACCAAGGCAACGGAGAACTGGCAGGCCGCCCAGCCGCTGACGCCTGCCGAGATGAAGGCCGGCCAGGTCGCCGCGGCGCCCCGCACGAGCAACGATCCGATTCAGCCGGGCACCAACGGCAACCCGTCGCTGAGCCCCGCCGAGCTCGGTTTCACCGGCGGTCTGTGGAACATGATGAAGGGCGGCAACAGCTCCGAGTCCAAGGAGTTCACGTCGGAGCCGCCGCGCCAGTCGCTGGTCGAGCCGCCGCCGGGCTACCAGACGCCATCGCCGAACTACGCCTATGGCGCCGGGCCGGACAAGTCGCGGCGGATGTATTACGACATCATGTCTGGCAAGGAGAAGGAACAATAGCGTTCCTGTCCACTGCGACATCCTGACAAAAGCGAGGCCGGCGCCGGCGCATCCCTGCACGCCCGGCGCAGCCGTAAATTGCCTATCAGTAACTTGCCTACGACATGCGTTCTCTGCTTCGTGACGCGAAGCCTCAGCCGCACGGTGTAGCATGCCGTGCCTCCGAGCCGGACATCCGGGCTCGGCCTTTCAAAAGGATCATGATGTCCTCTTACCGATCGGCTGCCTGCCTCCTTGCCGCGCTGCTTTCGACGAGTGTCCTCTCAGCCGGCACGTCCCTCGCCCAGACCACGGTAACATCGGCTCCGCCAGCCAGCTTCACGCTCAGCAACGGCATGCAGGTCGTGGTGATCCCGGATCACCGCACGCCCGTCGTCACCGAGATGATCTGGTACAAGGTCGGCTCGGCGGACGAGACTCCCGGCAAGTCCGGGCTGGCGCACTTCCTCGAGCACCTGATGTTCAAGGGCACCTCGAAGCATCCGGCCGGAGAATTCTCCCAGACCGTGCTTCGCGTCGGCGGCAACGAGAACGCCTCCACCTCGGTCGACTACACCAATTACTACCAGCGTGTGCCGAAAGAGCAGCTGCCGACCATGATGGAGTTCGAGGCCGACCGCATGACGGGCCTCGTCCTCAAGGACGAGAACGTGTTGCCTGAGCGCGACGTCGTGCTCGAAGAGTACAACATGCGCGTCGCCAACAATCCGGATGCGCGGCTGAACGAGCAGATCATGGCCGCGCTCTATCTCAACCATCCCTATGGGCGTCCGGTGATCGGCTGGCATCAGGAGATCGAAAAGCTCGATCGCGAGGATGCGCTCGCCTTCTATCGCCGCTTTTATGCGCCGAACAACGCGATCCTGGTGATCGCCGGTGACGTCGACGCCGCCGAAATCCGCCCGCTGGTCGAGCGCAATTTCGGCTCGATCCCGGCGCAGCCCGCGATTCCGGCACGGCGCGTCCGTCCGCAGGAGCCGGAGCCCGCCGCCCCGCGCACCGTCACGCTGGCCGACCCGCGCGTCGAGCAGCCGAGCATGCGGCGCTATTATCTGGTGCCCTCCGCGACCACGGCAGCAGCCGGCGAGAGCGCGGCCCTCGACGTGCTGGCGCAGCTGATGGGCAGCGGCAGCAATTCCTATCTCTACCGCGCGCTCGTCGTCGACAAGCCGCTCGCGGTTTCCGCCAACGCCAGCTATTCGAGCATCTCGCTCGACCCGACCCAGTTCGCGATCTCGGCTGCGCCGAGGCCCGGCGTCAGCTTCGCAGAAGTGGAGCAGGCGGTCGACGGTGTCATTGCCAGCGTTGCGCAGAACCCGATCCGCGCCGAGGATCTGGAGCGCGTGAAGACCCAGCTCATCGCCGAGGCGATCTACGCCCAGGACAACCAGGCGGTGCTGGCGCGCTGGTACGGCGGCGCGCTGACCACGGGCCTGTCGATCGAGGACATCCGGAGCTGGCCCGACCGCATCCGCGCCGTCACCGCCGAGCAGGTTCGCGCCGTCGCGCAGAAATGGCTCGAGAAGAAGCGCTCGGTGACGGGCTATCTGATCAAGGACACCGCTACCGCCAAGCGCGAGGAGAAGCGTTCGTGACCTATCCCTTCCTTCGACGCGTTGCATTCTCCCTTGCCAGCGGCGCGACGCTCGCGCTCGCCGCTATCTCGCCGTCACATGCCGCCGCAAAAATCCAGCACCTGATCTCGCCCGGCGGCATCGAAGCCTGGTTCGTGCAGGACGCAACCGTGCCGCTGATCGCGATGGAATATTCCTTCGCCGGCGGCTCCTCCCAGGACCCGAAGGATAAGCCGGGCGTCGCCAATCTGGTCGGCGATCTCCTCGACGAAGGCTCCGGCGATCTCGACTCCAAGACGTTCCATGAACGGCTCGATCGCCGTGCCATCGAGCTCTCCTTCAACGCCACCCGCGATACGTTTCGCGGCAGCCTGCGCATGCTGCGCGACAACAAGGACGAGGCCTTCGACCTGCTCAGGGGCGCGCTGACCTCGCCGCATTTCAACACCGCCGACGTCGAACGCATCCGCTCGCAGGTCATCTCGGGCCTGCGCCGCGAGACCACCAATCCGACCTCGCTGGCGAGCCGCAAGTTCCTGGAAGTCGCCTTCGGCGAGCATCCTTACGGCCGGCAGACCAACGGCAATCTCGACAGCGTGCCGACCATCACGGTCGCCGACATGAGGGACTATGTCGGCCGCGTCCTCGCCAAGGACGGGCTCAAGATCGCCGTCGTCGGCGACGTCGATCCGGCGACCCTGGGCAAGCTGCTCGACCACACATTCGGCAGCCTGCCTGCCAAGGCCAATCTGACGCCGGTTCCCGATGTCGAGGCTGCAAAGCCGCCGCAACGCACCTTCGTGACGCTCGACGTGCCGCAGACCGTGATCACCTTCGGCGGCCCCGGGGTGAAGCGCAGCGATCCGAACTTCATGGCGGCCTATGTCGTCAACCACATCCTCGGCGGCGGCGGCTTGTCCTCCCGGCTCTATCGCGAGGTCCGCGAGAAGCGCGGACTGGCCTATTCGGTGTTCGAATCGCTGCTCTGGATGGAGCATTCGGCGATCTTCATCGGCAACACCGGCACGCGCGCCGACCGCGCCGGCGACACCATCGACGCGATCGAGAAGGAGGTGCGCCGCATGGCCGAGGAGGGTCCGACGCAGAAGGAGCTCGACGAGGCCAAGTCCTACCTCAAGGGCTCGCAGATGCTGGCGCTCGACACCTCCTCCAAGCTGGCCCAGGCGCTGCTGCAATATCAGCAGGACAAGCTGCCGATCGACTATATCGAGAAGCGCAACGCCATCGTCGACGCCGTGACGCTGGACGATGCCAAGGCGGCCGCCAAGCGCCTCTGGGGCCAGGGCCTCCTCACCGTCGTCGTCGGCCGCGCCCCGCAGGCCGCGGCCCAACCGGCGGCTGCGACGCCGAAGTCGAACTGATCTCTTCTGCAAGCGCGTCCTGAATGGCCGGGCCCTGCCCGGCCATTTGCGTTTGCATGAGCGCCATTGCCGAACCTGAGCGTCCGCGATATGTCCAGACATCACGGATGGTGCCTACATGCTGCGGATATCCCGCAATCTCGTCATCGACGAGGACGATATCGAGATCGGTTTTGTCCGCGCCTCCGGCCCGGGCGGGCAGAACGTCAACAAGGTCGCGACCTCGGCACAGCTGCGCTTCGACACGCGCAAGCTGACCTTGCCGGAGGACGCGGCCCTGCGGCTTGCGCGCCTTGCCGGCCAGCGCATGACCAAGGACGGCGTCATTGTGATCCAGGCGCAGCGCTTCCGCACCCAGGAGCGCAACCGTCAGGATGCCATCGACCGTCTCACGGAGATGCTGCGCGAAGCGATGATCAGGCCGACGCCGAGGCGCGCGACGCGGCCGACCTTCGCCTCCAAGCAGCGCCGGCTCGAGGGCAAGAAGCACCGCAGTGACGTCAAGGCAGGACGCGGCCGGAGCTTCGACGACTAGCCGGTGCGGCAAAGAGCTCCGGCCGCGAGGCGACCGGAGCTTTGCCGATCCACCCGGCGAGACTAAAGCGCGATGCGATTAGGATGAATCGTCATCGCGCTTTAGGTTGTTGTTTAAGCATGTTCTTTTCAGAAAACCGCTGCGCACTTTTCCGGATCATGCTTTAGTAACGTTTGGACGGGGCTGCGCCGCCCGTCGCGGCGTCGTCAGCCGTTCCCTTGTGCGTAGCGCTGCCCGTGGTGCCGACCGTGCCCCTGGTGCCTTTGGTCGACTTCATGCCGGTCTTCTCACCCGCCGCGCCCGCCTGAGGGTTCATTTCTTCGTCGCCGCTGCCCATGGTGCTGCCCTGCATCGGTTTGCTCTGCACGGTGCCGCCTGACTTGGCAGGTGGCGCGCCTTGCGCGAGAACGGGCGTGGCAACGAGAGCCGATAGAGCGCATGCGATCATCGAGGTCTTGACCAACTTCATCCATTTCTCCTGGATTCTTTCGCGAGGAACGGCTCGGCGGCTCCCCACGCCGCTCATCTGCACCGGCCATGTCATCGCGTCGAGAGTTCGAGCGGCGTGATCGTCATGCAATCCGGATGGTGTGGTGATCGTTGAGGGATTTGACGGCGGTTTCGCGGAATTGTGCTCCGCATATAAGGCGCCGCGGAACATCACACGCGCCCCACACGTTTCCGCTTGCCGCGAAACAGCCCGCTACTACCACCACATCTTTGACGCCGACTAGAGTTTGCACACGCTGGATTTGACGTGGATGAGCGAGCTCTTGGCGATGCGCACGATCGTGCTGGGATTGTGCACCGCGATGGTGCTGATGGCGCGAGGCGCCGACGCGCAGATGCCATTGCCGGCGGCAAAGCCGCCGGATGGCGCGACGCTGTTCAAGCAGCAATGCGCGGTGTGCCATACCACCAATCTCTCGGACCCGATGCGACAAGGTCCGCCGCTGGTCCGAATCGTGGGCCGGGCCGCCGGCAAGGTCGAGGGCTTTCATTATTCGGACGGCCTCGCCAAAGCTGACTTCACCTGGGACGAGGCCCGGCTGGACGCGTGGCTGGCCAATCCGCAAGCCGTCATCCCCGGTGTGATCATGGCCTATCGGCAGGCCAGGCCCGAGACACGCGCCGCCATCATCACTTACCTCAAGGAGCTGAACTGAATGGCAAAGCCGGTCCATTCCATGATCCGCGTGCTGGAGGAGGCGCGCTCGCTCGACTTCTACAAGCGTGCCTTCGGCCTGGAGGTCACCGACCATTTGAAGTTCGCGGACTTCGCCCTGATCTATCTGCGTCACCCCTCCTCGCCTTTCGAGGTCGAGCTGACGGTGAATTTCGATCGCAAGGAGCCGTACCAACTCGGCGACGGCTACGGCCATCTCGCCGTGGTGGTCGAGGACATCGATGCCGAGCATGCCCGCTTCGAACGCGAAAAGCTCGCACCGGGCCCCTTACGCGATTTCAAGCACGACGGCCGAACGCTGGCGCGCTTCTTCTTCGTCAGTGACCCCGATGGCTACAAGATCGAAGTGATCCAGCGGGGCGGCCGTTTCAACTGACCAAACCAAAATCAAAAATCTACGGAGGACATGCCATGAGAGAAATCGATCGTCGAAGCAAGCACAGCCGCCGCGTCTTTCTCAAGGGCGCGGCCACCGCCGTGCCGGTCGCGGCCGTTGCGACCAGCGTTGGCGTCAGCATCGACAACGCCTGGGCCGAAGAGACGAGCGCACTCTCACCCGCCACGATGAAGACGCTGCTGAAGGTCGCGCGCGATATTTATCCGCACGACGTGCTCGGCGACAGCTACTACATCACCGCGATCAAGCCGTGGGACGGCAAGGCGGCGAAGGATCCCGCCGTCAAATCGCTGATCAGCGACGGCATTGCGCGGCTCGATCAGAACGCGCGCGACCGCCACAAGGTGCCTTATGTCGAAGTGGCCTGGGAAGCCGACCGCGTTGTGCTCCTGAAGGAGATCGAGCAAAGCGCCTTTTTCCAGAAGGTACGCGGCGATCTCGTCGTCTCGCTCTACAACCAGAAAGAGGTCTGGCCGCGGTTCGGCTACGAGGGCTCCTCCGCCGAGCTCGGCGGCTACATCAACCGCGGCTTTGCCGACATCGACTGGCTGCCGAAGGCTTAGATCGCCACCCCAACGGTTCAGGAGAACGCATATGGCAAAATTCGATCTGAACGACTCCAGCGTCGTGGTGATCGTCGGCTCCGGTGCAGGCGGCGGCACGCTGGGCAACGAGCTCGCGCAGAAAGGCGTCAAGGTCGTCATTCTCGAGGCAGGTCCCCGCATCGAGAACCACGACTTCATCAACGACGAATGGGAGAGCTTCTCCCAGCTCGCCTGGACCGATGCGCGCACCACGTCGGGCACATGGCGCGTCGCCAAGGATTTTTCCGGTCTTCCCGCGTGGATCGTCAAGGCGGTCGGCGGCTCGACCGTGCATTGGGCCGGCGCCTCGCTGCGCTTCGACGAGCACGAGTTCAGAGTGAAGAGCACCTACGGCAACATTCCCGGTGCAAACCTGCTGGACTGGCCGGTCACGCTCGCCGAGATGGAGCCGTGGTACGCGAAGGCCGAGAACAAGATGGGCGTGACTCGCACCAACGGCATTCCCGGCCTGCCCGGCAACAATAACTTCAAGGTGCTGGAGGCCGGCGCGAAGAAGCTCGGCTACAAGACCGTGCACACCGGCAACATGGCCATCAACAGTCAGCCGCGCGACGGACGGGGCTCGTGCCAGCAGATCGGCTTCTGCTTCCAGGGCTGCAAATCCGGCGCCAAATGGTCGACGCTCTACACCGAGATCCCCAAGGGCGAGGCGACCGGCAATCTCGAGGTCCGCCCCGGCAGCATGGTGGTGAAGATCGAGCACGACGCAAGCGGCAAGGTCACCGGTGTCGTCTACGCCGACGAGCAAGGCGCCATGCAGCGTCAGAAGGCGCGCATCGTTGCGGTGGCCGGCAACTCGATCGAGAGCCCGCGGCTGCTGCTCAACAGCGCCTCGCCCATGTTCCCCGATGGCCTCGCCAACTCCAGCGGTCAGGTCGGCCGCAACTACATGCGTCACATGACCGGCAGCGTCTACGCGGTGTTCGAGAAGTCGGTGCACATGTATCGCGGCACCACCATGGCCGGCATCATCCGCGACGAGGCCGCCAACAATCCCAAGCGCGGCTTCGTCGGCGGCTATGAGATGGAGACGCTGTCGATCGGCCTGCCGTTCATGGCGGCGTTCCTCAACCCCGGCGCCTGGGGACGCTCGTTCACGTCCGCGCTCGACGGCTACCCGCGCATGGCCGGCATGTGGCTGGTCGGCGAGGACATGCCGCAGGAGACCAACCGCATCACGCTCGATCCGGTCGTGAAGGACAAGTTCGGTCAGCCGGTCGCGAGCGTGCATTTCGACGACCATCCCAACGACGTCGCGATGCGCGCGCACGCCTACAAGCAGGGCGCCGCGGTCTATGACGCCGTCGGCGCCACCGTGACCTATCCGACACCGCCCTATCCGAGCACGCACAATCTCGGCACCAACAGGATGAGCGAAAAGCCCCGGGACGGCGTGGTCAACAAGTTCGGGCAGAGCCACGACATCAAGAACCTGTTCGTCTCGGACGGCAGCCAGTTCACCAGCGGCGCGGCCTGCAACCCGACGCTGACCATCGTCGCGCTCGCGATCCGGCAGGCGGACTACATCGCCGGTGCGATGCAGAAGAAGGAGATCTAACGCCCGACGGGCAAACCGCTCTCTCCCCCGTCGTTGCGAGCGAAGCGAAGCAATCCAGACTGCCGGCGCGGAAGGATTCTGGTCGCTTCGTTGCATCAGCGCAAAATTGCTACGCAATTTTGTCGCGAGCTCCTCGCAATGACGATGTGGAGGGACTCGCGTAGCCCGATGGACGACACCGAGGGTTCAGCAGCTATTCGGCCGCGTCGAGAATGGGCGCAACAATCGCCTTGAACTCCCGGACCGGCGCAACGCTTCGAGATCGATAGATCAGGCAGGAGCAGCGCAGCAGCGAGGCGAAATTGTTGACCTCGCCATGATGGTCGAGCACCTCGTTGTAGAGCGTGGTCAGGAACTTGCCGAGGCTCATGCTCTCCTTGGCCGCGATCTCCTCCAGCGTGTCCCAGAACGCCATTTCCAGACGGATCGACGTGCAGTGCCCACCGATCCGCAAAGACCGTGTCTGGGACTCGTAATCGCGTTGGGGCTGATGCGCGAAGAGATGGCACATGGCGTCCTCCCGTCCTGTTGCCGTTTTTTCACGATGCTACACCGCTGCCCGGCGCCTCACAATCACAACCACGGCCGACAGCCGGTCCATCGACACCGCGGCATTGTCCCGAACGTCCAATGTCTTCAATGTGATAGGGGGTCTTCTTCCCCAGCCCGTCATGCGGCTGTTGCCCAACGCATGCTTTTGACGCAACACGGCCTAGAATAGAACGTCAACGAATCCAAGACCGAGCCCGATCGAATTCATGCCCGTCCGCCAATTACCCGAACAGGTCGTCAACCGCATCGCCGCCGGCGAGGTGGTGGAACGTCCGGCGAGCGTGGTCAAGGAGCTGGTCGAGAACGCCATTGACGCCGGCGCGAGCCGGATCGACGTCTTCACCGACGGCGGCGGGCGGCGGCGGATCGGTATCACTGACGACGGCAGCGGCATGACCGCAAAGGATCTCTCGCTCGCGGTCGAGCGCCACGCCACCTCCAAGCTCGACGACGAGGACCTGCTCCAGATCCGCACCCTCGGGTTCCGCGGCGAGGCCCTGCCCTCGATCGGCTCGGTAGCGCGTCTCTCGATCACCACGCGACATGCCGGCGAACCGCATGCCTGGGCTCTCACCGTCGAGGGCGGCGCGAAGTCCGAGATCATGCCGGCTGCGCTGGCCCACGGCACCCGCGTCGAGGTTGGCGACCTCTTCTACGCGACGCCGGCGCGACTGAAGTTCTTGAAGACCGATCGCACCGAGGCGGAAGCCATCCGCGAGGTGGTGCGGCGCCTCGCCATGGCCCGGCCGGACATTGCCTTCACGCTCGCGGGCGAGGAGCGCGCGCCGGTGACCTGGGCCGCCGCCCTGCCCGGCGCCGCCGGACGGCTGACGCGGCTCGGCGATATTCTGGGAGCCGAATTCCGCAGCCACGCCATCGAGGTTCATGCCGAGCGCGAGGGCGTCGTGGTCGACGGCTATGCCGCGGCGCCGGCGCTGACCAAGGCCAACGCGCTCGGGCAATATCTCTTCGTCAACGGCCGGCCGGTCCGCGACAAGCTGATCCTGGGGGCGGTGCGCGCCGCCTATTCCGACTACCTGCCGCGCGATCGTCACCCGGTGCTGGCGCTGTTCGTCATGCTCGATCCGCGCGAGGTCGACGCCAACGTGCATCCGGCGAAGACCGAGGTACGATTCCGCAACGCCGGCCTTGTGCGTGCATTGATCGTGCACGGGCTGAAGGAAGCACTCGCGCGCGAGGGCCGGCGCACCGCCGCCAACGGCGGCGAGAGCGCATTGTCCTCGTTCCGGCCTGCCTTCACGCCGCGTCCCGCTAGCTGGGACTGGCGGGTCTCTCCAGCCGCCCCGGTCGCGCCCATGCCGTCCTTCGAAGGCGCCGCCGCCCCCGCCTTCGCCGAGCGCGTGCAGGCTGCATTCGATGTCGGCGCGCCCAGCGCGGACGTGCGGTTCGAATCACAGCCAAGCGGCGACCTCGTCGATCGCCCGCTGGGCGCAGCGCGCACGCAGATCCACGAGACCTACATCGTCTCGCAGACCCGCGACGGCCTGATCATCGTCGACCAGCACGCCGCGCATGAGCGCATCGTCTACGAGCGGCTGAAGGCCTCGCTGGCTGCCAATGGCGTGCAGCGGCAGATCCTCCTGATCCCCGAGATCGTCGAGATGGACGAGGCGACGGTGGAGCGCCTGCTGGAGCGCAGCGAGGAGCTGGCCTCGTTCGGCCTCGCCATCGAATCCTTCGGCCCCGGCGCGGTCGCGGTGCGCGAGACGCCGTCGCTGCTCGGCAAGACCAATGCCGGCGGCCTCTTGCGCGATCTCTCCGAGCACATGGCCGAGTGGGACGAGGCGCTGCCGCTGGAGCGCCGCCTGATGCACGTCGCCGCCACCATGGCCTGCCACGGCTCGGTGCGCGCTGGCCGCAGGCTCAGACCGGAGGAGATGAACGCGCTGCTCCGTGAGATGGAGGAGACGCCGAACTCCGGCCAGTGCAATCACGGCCGGCCGACCTATGTCGAGCTGAAGCTGAGCGACGTGGAGAAGCTGTTCGGACGGAGGTGAGTGGCGCTCCGGTAGGGTGGGCAAAGGCGCGCGCTCTTCGCGCGCCGTGCCCACCATGTATCCGCGCACTCGACATCGATGGTGGGCACGCTTCGCTTTGCCCACCCTACGCAGTGACGCTACGGCTTCCTCAAAAACACGAACTCCGTGTCGTCATACGCGCGCCGCTCCAATTCCTCAAACCCCTCGGGCGTGACGAACTGCGCGGCCTTCGCTTCCTCCACCACCAGCAGCGCGCCCGGCGTCAGCCAGCCGCCGTCGCGCAGGCTCGCGAGCGCCTTCTCCGCAAATCCCTTGCCATAGGGCGGATCGAGGAACACCAGCGAGAACGGTTCGACGGGATGCGCAGGGCCGAGATCGGTGGCATCACGGCGATAGACCTTGGTGACGCCGCCGAGGCCGAGCGCCTCGACATTGCTACGGAGCAGCGCACGCGCCTCGGCACCGTTGTCGACGAACAGCGTGAACTTCGCCCCGCGTGACGCGGCTTCGATACCGAGCGCGCCGGTGCCGGCGAAGAGATCGAGCACGCGCGCGTCCTGGATTGGATCCTCGTAGGCGTGCACGAGGATGTTGAACACGGACTCGCGCAACCGATCCGCCGTGGGGCGGATGTCGCGCGAGGACGGTGAGGCCAGATTGCGCCCCTTCAACCTGCCACCGACGACGCGCATCACACCGCTCCGTCATGCCCGGGCTTGTCCCGGGCATCCACGTTCTTCAGCTGTAGGCGCAAGCAAGACGTGGATGGCCGGGTCAAGCCCGGCCATGACAACCAGTTACGCGGTGCCAGGCTCGCTCCACCCATTGGACCTACTCGCCGTCCCGCGGCGTCAGGTCGCGCTTGCCGTGATAACCGCGCTTGGGACGGCGTGGCGGGCCGTAGCCGCTCGCGTCCATCTCGTTGCGCTCCCGCGCCTCCTCGCTGCCGGTGCGCTGCACCAGCACGCGGCGGCCCTTGCGGTCGTTGATCACGGCGCGCTTGCTGGCGGGCTTGCTTTCGCGGGGCGCATCGTCATCGGCTGCAGCCGATTTCTGCGGTACGTCGAACTGCGCGCCCGACTTCTCGATCACCTTGTCGCCGAGCTGCTCGCGCAGCACGCGCGAGCGGACCTCCTCGACCTGGCCCTCGGGGATCTCGCCGAGCTGGAACGGGCCATAGGAGACCCGGATCAGCCGGTTCACCTCGAGCCCGAGATGGGCGCAGACATTGCGCACCTCGCGGTTCTTGCCTTCGCGGATCGCGAACACCAGCCAGACATTGGCGCCCTGGTCGCGCTCGAGCGTCGCCTCGATCGGACCATACTTGACGCCCTCGATCTCGATGCCGTTCTTGAGCTCGTCGAGTTGCGCCTGCGTGACGTCGCCATGGGCGCGGACGCGATAGCGGCGCAGCCAGCCGGTGTCGGGCAGCTCGAGCGTGCGCGCGAGCCCGCCGTCATTGGTGAGCAGCAACAGGCCCTCGGTGTTGAAGTCGAGCCGGCCGACGCTGATCAGGCGCGGCAACCCTTCCGGCAGGTTGTCGAACACCGTCGGACGTCCCTCGGGGTCGTCATGCGTCGTCATCAGCCCGCGCGGCTTGTGATAGAGGAACAGCCGCGTGCGCTCGCGCGGCGGCAACGGCTTGCCATCGACGGCGACGGCGTCGTTCTGCGTCACGTCCAGCGCCGGCGAGTTGATCACGCGGCCGTTGACCGTGACGCGGCCCTGCGTGACCATCTCCTCGGCGTCGCGGCGCGAGGCAAGACCCGCGCGCGCCAGCACCTTTGCGATGCGCTCGCCGGCCTTCTTCGGCTTCGGCGCGTCTTCGCGACGCGGCCGTCCCTCGAAATCGCGATCGCGCTGGCGATAGGCGCCGCGGCCGCCGAAGGCGGGGCGCTTCTCGAAAATCCTGCTCTCATCCTCGTTTTGGCGGCGCGGACGATCGCCGAAACGGCCTTCGCTGCGCGGATGCTCGTGCCAGTCGGCACGGCCCTCGGATCGCTCACGAGGACGGTTGAATTTCGGACGGTCGCCGCCACGCTCGCCATCGCCGTCGCGACGGGGCCGATCGAATTTCGGACGATCATCGCGCGGGCGATCGAATTTGGGCCGTTCGCGGAACGGACGTTCGCCCGACGGACGATCGTCGCGCGAACGCGAGAACCGGGGACGGTCCTCGCCGCCTTCGCGCTTCTGCCAGGGCTTGTCCCCGCTGCGGTCACGGTCGCCAAAATCCTTGCGCGGGCCCTTGCTGAAGTCCTTGCGCGGCGGCCGGTCGCCGCGCGGTGCTGCATCGCGCTTCTGCCAGGGTTTGGACCCGCTACGTTCGCCACCGCGCGGGCGGTCGCCAAAATCACGCGGACGATCGCTGCGATCGGGCGCGCCCCGCGAAAACTTCCGCTCGCCGTCGAACTTGCGGTCCGGACGGTCGCCGCGCGGCGTATAGGGCCGCTTGTCGCCGAACTTCTTGTCGCCGAACCGGCCGGCCGGACGGGAATCGTCGCGATCCCGGCTGCGCGGCGGACGGTCGCCGCCATAGGACGGACGATCACCGCGCGGCTTGAACGGCCGCTTCTCGCCATCGCGCGAGGTGCGGTCGGAGAACGGACGGTCGCCGCGCGGCTTGAAGCTGCGCTCGCCGCGCCCCTCGCCACCACGGTCGTCACGCTTGAATTTCGGACGGTCGCTGAAATCGCGGCGCGGGGCATCGCCCTCCTCGCGGCGGCGGAACGGACGATCCCCGCGGTCGGCGCGAGGCGGACGGCTGTCGCGGTCGCCACGGGCCGGGCGGGCATCGCCCCTGCCCTCAGGGCCGCGCTTGGCGAACTTCTTCTCGGGGCCACGCGGCTTGCCGGACCGGCCCTTCGGCGGGCCTCGCCGGCCGCGGGAATCGTTGTCTTTGTCGCTGTCGCGAGGCATGAATAATCTCACCTAAGGGGGGTAGCGCGATGAGCATTGCGCGCGCTCGCTGCGAGCCGCATGCTCAGGCAGATCCGGTATTCACTCTTGCTGAAGGCGGAGCTAGTAGCAGGTTTCTGGCGATGATACGAGGCTTGAAAGCCCCTTCTTTCATGGATTTGGCGCTTCTGACGGCCGAAAACGCCGGAAAATCGGGCGAAGTTCCGATCGGATGCGTGGTGGTCCGCGATTACGAGGTCATCGCCACCGCCGCCAACCGGACGCTGACCGACCATGATCCGACCGCCCATGCCGAGATCATCGCGCTGCGCGAGGCCGCCGCGAAGATCGGCAGCGAGCGCCTGGTCGACTGCGACCTCTACGTGACGCTGGAGCCCTGCACCATGTGTGCGGGCGCGATCTCGTTTGCAAGGATCCGGCGGCTCTATTACGGCGCCGCCGATCCCAAGGGCGGCGCGGTGGAATCCGGCGTGCGCTTCTTTGCCTCGCCGACCTGCCACCACGCACCGGACGTGTACTCCGGCGTCGGCGAGAGCGAGGCGGCGCGGCTGCTCAAGGAGTTCTTTCGCGAGCGGCGTTAACCCGCGGAGAAGAACTCCCGCAGCGCCTTCGCGGTCACCTCCGGATTCTCCTCGGTCAGGAAGTGCCCGGAATCGACCGGCATGCCGTCCAGATTGGTCGCCCATTGCTTCCACGTGTCCAGCGGCGTCGCGGCGGCCTGGGCGATGCCGGCATTGCCCCACAGCGCCAGCATCGGGATCGTGATCTTCTTGCCGGCCTCGAAATCCGCCTTGTCGAGGTCGTAGTCGAAATAGGCGCCGGCGCGGTAGTCCTCGCACATCGCGTGCACCCGGGCGGGATCGCGGAACGGGGCGAGGTAGTGTTCGAGCGCGCGCGGGTCGATGGCATCGAGCGTCTTCGACTTGGTCTGGCTCGCCATCTTGAAGCGCAGGAAGAACTCGCCATTGCTCGAGATCAGCGTCTCCGGCAGCGGATAGGGCTGCGCCAGGAAGGTCCAGTGATAGATCTTCAGGGCATAGGCGCGGTTGATCCGTTCCCAGTAATTATAGGTCGGCAGGATATCGAGCACGGCCAGGCGCGACAGCCGGCCGGGATGGTCGAGCGCGAGGCGGTAGGAGACGCGGCCGCCGCGGTCGTGGCCGGCGAGCGCGAAGTGCACATGGCCGAGACGCTCCATCGCCTCGACCATGGCCTTCGCCATCGCGCGCTTGCTGTAGGGCATGTGCAGCGCATCGCTCGCGGGCATGTCCGACCAGCCGTAGCCCGGCAGGTCGGCGATGATCAGCGTGAAGTGCTCGGCAAGCTCGGGCGCCACCTGGTGCCACATCACATGCGTCTCGGAGAAGCCGTGCAGGAGCAGCAGCGGCGGGCCCTTGCCGCCGACGCGGGCGAAGATGCGGCCGAAGGAGGTATCGATCCATTCGGCGGCAAAGCCCGGATAGAGGTCGGCGAGGTCGGACATCTTTCTGCATCCTTGTCTGGTCAGTCCCGGAGCCGCCCCGACACACCAAATGTCGAAAACAACCCCATGCACAGTAGCGGTATTATCGGCGGGGCCGCTAACCCCAACAGCTGATTGCACATTCTGGAACATCGATGTGGCGGCGCGGTGACACCACAGCCTCGAGATTCCGGATCGGCGCGTTTGCGCGCCGTCCGGAATGACAAGCTAAGTCTTGCCCTTCTCCGCTTCCACCGCCTGCCAGCCGATGTCGCGGCGGCAGAAGCCTTCGGGCCAGTCGATGCGGTCGACGGCCTGATAGGCGCGCTTCTGCGCCTCGGTCACGGTCGCCCCCAGCGCGCAGACATTGAGCACGCGGCCGCCATTGGCGAGGATCGCGCCGTCCTTGGCCACCGTGCCGGCGTGGAAGATCTCGACGGTCTCGACCTTGGCGGCCTCCTCCAGCCCCTGGATGCGCGTGCCCTTCTGGTAGTCGCCGGGATAGCCCTTCGCCGCCATCACCACGGTGAGCGCGGACTCCGGATGCCAGCGCAGGTCGAAATTCTTCAGCTGCCCATCGCAGGCCGCAAGGAAGGCCGGCACGATGTCGCTCATCATGCGCAGCATCAGCACCTGGCACTCGGGATCGCCGAAGCGGACGTTGAACTCGAACAGTTTTGGCCCCTGCGTCGTCAGCATGATTCCGGCATAGAGCACGCCGCGGAACGGCGTGCCGCGCTGCTTCATCCCGGCCACCGTCGGCAGGATGATCTTCGCCATGATCGCGTCGTGGATGGCGGGCGTGACCAGCGGCGTCGGCGAATAGGCGCCCATGCCGCCGGTGTTCGGGCCGACATCGTGGTCGAACACGCGCTTGTGGTCCTGGGCGGAGGCCAGCGGGATCGCCGTCTCGCCGTCGCACAGCGCAAAGAAGCTGATCTCGCGGCCGGGCAGAAACTCCTCGATCACGACCTCCGCGCCGGCCTCGCCGAAGGCGCCCTCGAACATCATGGCGATGGCGTCCTCGGCCTCGCGGACGGTCTTGGCGACGACGACGCCCTTGCCGGCGGCAAGCCCATCGGCCTTGACCACGATCGGCGCGCCCTGGCTCTGGACATAGGCGCGGGCGTCATCGGCGTTGGTGAATCGCTTGTAGGCGCCGGTCGGAATGCCGAACTCGGTGCACAGCGCCTTGGTGAAGCCCTTGGAGCTTTCGAGCTGGGCCGCGACCTTGCTCGGACCGAACGCCTTGATGCCGCTAGCTGTGAGATCATCGACGATGCCGGCCGCCAGCGGCGTCTCCGGCCCGACCACCACGAGTTCGACCGCGTTCTTTTTGCAGAACTCGATCACCGCGGCATGGTCGGCGACATCGAGCGCCACACATTCCGCCTCCCTGGCGATGCCGGCATTGCCGGGCGCGCACCAGAATTTGGTCACCAGGGGAGAGGCTGCGATCTTCCACGCCAGGGCATGTTCGCGGCCGCCGGAACCGAGCAGGAGAATGTGCATCAGGGGCTCAGGATGAGGGGTTTGGATGGGGGCGGAGGTCGCACGAATCGGGATGGGGCTCAAGGGGGGCTTTCCCCCGAATTTCCCGTCATTCCGAGGGCGAGCTGCTTAGGCGCGAGCCGGGATTCATTGTCCGCTGCTATGTGCCAGTCGGTTGGCGAAGCTCCGGAATTTACCTCGGCTTTCGGCGGTATAACGAATGTTGCCGATGCTGACTGCAGCAACGAACGTTAGATCAATGTCTAACAGCTGCCTTTGAGCTGCCTCTACGCACATTTTTGGAATCCTTGGGATTCTATTTTGCATGACTTGCGCGGCGTAGGACAGGCACCATGCTCGCTTTGGTTGTTCGTATCGTGAACCTATGCAAGATGGGGCGACAGTTCAGATAAGGAGGATCAAACGTGTCCGGGTTCGAAGCAGCTTTGATGGCGGACGGCCCCGAGAAGCAACAGAAGCTAGAGGAGGCTGCCGACGCCTTACGCGGCGAACTAGAACAGTTGGGGGCAAAGGTAGCAGAGCTGACCTTGGTCCAGCCGCCTATCACCCTTCTTGGCTTCGTATGGGGACAGGTCTTTATCGGCCGCATCCGAAATCAAGCGGACGACGACAAGGAGCCGCCAACAAAGGGCTTCGAGTTATACCAACTCGTGCTTGAGTATCTTCATGCGATTTGGAGCGGTAAGGAAGGCCCATTTCCGGACGGGCCATTAGACGAAGCTAAGGCGAAGGAGCTGCTATCGCTATTCGATGAGTTCCGAACAACCCTGGTCGAGCGTAGGGTTAGGGTCTCGTCGTTACTCATTGTCGCGCATATTCATCGGAGCACAGTGGAATGAACATCAAGAAGGACGGCAAAGGTCAGCCCTATATCGAATGGGAAATCGGTCCGGGCGGCTTTAAAAGAGCGTGGATTCAGCACCGTGAAGCAGACAAAGATTGGGCCAGCACAGGCCGTTACCTCAATGTTGTCCGGGTCGACGAATACGACAAGGGACCTTCCGGCAATGCGACCGACTTTCCGATCTTCTCACAATTATCAGACGAACAAATTCTCATCGCATTCGTGTCGTCGGTTTGTGCGATCACCGGTTGCGTTCTGACGAACCGGTAATATGCGTCCGACATCGCATCGCCCGAAGATTCCCACCTGTCACACTGTTATTCACAAGGAACTCCAACAAGATCACGCTAGCGATTGCTACCGAAACTGCGGCGAGAACATTCGCTTTCAGAGTTCCCAGAAGGGCTCGGGTGATCGGGTACACGAAAGCGCACTGCCAACATGTGCTCCCGGCAGTGGACCCAACAGGCCTGATGAATGAACCCTGAAAAGCCGCAGCCGGGCGCGCCCGCCCTGGAAAAAGGGCTGGACCTTCTGGAGGCGCTGGCGGGCGCTGCACGCGGGATGAGCCAGAAGCAGCTTGCCGAACGCGTCGGGCGCTCCGTCAGCGAGATCTTCCGGATGCTGGTGGCGCTGGAGCGGCGCGGCTATGTCGCGCGCGACCCCGCCACCGGCGAATACACGTTGACGCTGAAGCTGTTCCGGATCGCCTCGCAATTCCCGCCGACCGAGCGGCTGCTGAAGGCGGCGCTGCCGGTGATGGAGCAGCTGGCCTCGCGCGTGCAATTGTCCTGTCATCTCACGGTGCTGCACGGCGAGCAGTTCATGGTGATTGCCCGGATCGAGCCGGAATGGCTGATGGGCTGGTCGGTCAAGGTCGGCGCGGTGTTTCCGCTCACCCAGCAATATGCTTCGGCGAAGGTGCTGGCGGCCTTCCAGCTCGAGGGCCGGCGCGAGGAGCTTGCGCAGGTCATCGCGACCAATGACCGGATCAGCACCAGGAAGGCGCTCGCGGCGCTCGACCGCATTTCGGCGGAGGGGGGAAACTTCTCCAACGACGACGGCTATACGCGCATCCTTGCCTATAGCTGCCCGATCATCGAAGCTTCCGGCCGCGCGGTGGCCGCGATGACCGTCCCGCTGGTGAAGCAGGAGCAAATCCCAGCCGCGGAAGCCAGCACCATCGCCGCCGAGCTGCGCAGCGCGGCCAAGATCGTCTCCGAGAAGATCGGCGGCGTTTCCTGACGCATGGTGGGATGAGGCTCCATTGCTGCAACGACGGAGGTGCACGCCCTCTCCCGCTTGCGGACAAGGGCTCGAGAGAGGGTGGATCCTCAAAGAAACAATATTCAATAGGCCAAGTCCCCTTGCCCCCGCCGCAAGCGGGAGAGGTGAACGATCCGCAGCAATCCCTTCCAGCCGAAGCCAACCCGCTGGGACGTGTGCTCACAAGCGGCTCGTCGCGTGAGGTCCACTCAGACCCGACAGCGGCGGAGAAGCAGCAATCTTCCAGGGTCGCACAAGGGCCAAACGCAACGTCGCCAGCAGTCGCGACAGCTAACGCCATTCGATTCCGTATGCATCAATGGGCTGCTGAAAGCCTTTGAGATGGTAGGCACCCAAGCTTGAAACTTGCACGCGATCCCGGATGCAATCCTGTACAGCCTTCGATACGAGAATAGCATCCGGTTCGGCCAACTGACACAAACGTGCGGCCAGTTGAACGGTCGCACCGAAAAGGTCGTTGCTGTCAGCGATCGGCTCGCCGACATCGATGCCAATTCGCACCTGAAGCTTCTCCGTGCTTGCCAGATTGAAGGCTTCAAATGCACGCTGGATGGCGCGGGCGCATTGCACGGAGGCAGAGGCGTCGGCAAAGGATGCCATGATACCATCGCCGGTGTGCTTCACCACATGCCCGCCCTCGTCCTTCAAGGCCCGGCGCACCAGCGCGTCATGAGCCCGAACCATCTCCACTGAACGGGCATCGCCAAGACGCTCCGTCATGCTGGTGGAGCCAACGATGTCGGTGAACATGATAGCTCGCAGCGCTGAATCGAATTTGACATCGTCTGCCCCGCCGCCAGGGACCGGGTCGGACACCCTCCCCAGAAACGCCTGGACCGCCGAGAGGTCCACTTCGATGACATCTTTCGCTACGTCGCCGTGAGCTTCGTCATGAACCCTCATCGCCGTTCGGATATCCGGTGCGTCAATGAGACAGAAGCCCGTACCGCGCGATTCATCAAACCAGTACGTTAGAAAACGAACGCCGTATCGATCTTGCACTTCCAGATCTTTGCGATGCGCCTCGGCGATATCGGCGGCGGTCAGCCCCGAGAGATCGTGTCGATCGAGGAAAATTGGCATCGGCAGCACCCTATCCAATTCTTCGAAATATGGCCTGAAGTCTGCACCAAGCCTGAAGTTCCCGAAAGGGCCAATCCCTGCGTCCTGATGTCAGCTCCGGGGCCAACAGGCGACATTGGAGCGGCCGCAATGCCTGGACGTGGCGACTCCGGGAGAAGCCTTCGAGGGAGTCCCTGTGATATTACGATCCGATGCAGCTTATTTTCATCTATGGGCAAGTCGCCTCGGGAAAACTGACTATCGCGCGCCATCTTGCCTCCCGGACAGGGATTGCGCTGTTTCACAATCACCTCGTCGTCGACGCAGTTGGCGCGGTATTTCCGTTTGGCACGGAGGCATTCTCGCGTTTACGTGAACAGTTCTGGATGGCCGTGTTCGAGGAAGCTGCCAAGCAGAAGCGATCGTTGATATTCACATTCGCCCCCGAGCCGACGGTGGCTGAAGACTTTCCGGTCCGGGTACAAGAACTGGTGGAGCGGAATGGCGGCGAAGTCATCTTCGTAGCACTTCACCTGGAACAGGCCGAGCAAGAGCGACGCCTGGTTGATGAAGATCGTGCCGCCTTCGGCAAGATGCGGGATCTGTCGCTACTGCGCGCACTCCGCTCGCAGTTCGACGCCTGCATGGTATCAATGCCTCACCCCGCACTCACCCTCGATGTAAATAATCTGAAGCCGTCTGAGAGTGCCGAGGCTATCTCACGCCTGATCTCGGCAAAGCCTGAGCGAGAGACCTGAGGCGCGCTGCGAGCGACAGCCCGGCCGGGCGCGACTTCCGCTCCGGGTCGATCAGCGCGCCAACGCCGGGTTCACGTCAGTTTGGCACCCGCTTTGAATCCGGCGCAAATCGTGCGCACAACGTTGCGAGCCATCCTCTCGCTGGGGAGATTGGCCGCAACGGCGGTTGCCACGTGGACGGGATGGACAAACACGGTCACCGCGTCCCGCACGACACCGGCCGCGGCCTCGACATCATCGACCCGGATCTCACCGCGCTTTCTTGCATCAGCCAGGATGCGGCCGACCAGAGACGTCATCGCTTTCGAATACGCCGCGATGATCTCCGGCCGCTCCTCCACGATCCGGCGGTACAGGCCGTAGACCTCTGCGTCGGCAGTAAACCGTTCGCGCTTGCGGGCGTGCAGCGCCATCACCATGCCCTCCAGGCGCTCGGCGAAGGATCCTTTCGCCTCGACGAATTTTTTCGCCATCTCTTCCTCGTCGCGCATCATCTCAACGACGAGGGCGTCGAAGATGTCGGCCTTGGAGCGAAAGTGGCGATAGATCGTGGTGTGCGACGTGCCAAGCGCACGCGCGATGTCGACCACGTTCGTCTTTGCCTCACCATGCCGACGCACCTGGGCTCGAGCGGTTTCGAGAATCTGCTCTCGGAACGAATTGTCGTCGGAAGAGGGACTTGAGGGCATATCGACCTGCGTTTCCTGGCGAAAAAGTACAGCAAAGCCGCCCTGCGTGCAAATCCGAACAAAATATGAATTATGTTCGTTGACTTTTGAACGGACGCGCGACATCATCGGGCTCCATTCAGCCCGAGAGGTTCGCCATGACTGATCCCCTGAAGCCATCCGAACAGGCCCGAATTGCGCTCGTGACCGGCGGCTCCGGCTTTGTCGGCGGCCGCCTGATCTCGCAGCTTCTCGCCCGGGGCTGGCAGGTGCGGGCGCTGGCCCGAAGCGCTTCGAGCGAGGCGCAAGTCAAGGCGCTCGGAGCGACACCAGTTCGGGGTGCGCTCGACGACGAGCAGGCGCTGCGAACGGCGATGCAAGGCTGCGAGATCGTGTTTCACGCCGCTGCGCACTTCAAGCTTTGGGGCAAGCAAGAGCTTTTCGATCGAACCAACGTCGAGGGCACGCGCGTTGTCGTGAACGCGGCAGCATCGTCGGCCAGCGTGCGCCGCGTGGTCGCGGTCAGCGCAGCGGCGGTGGTCATGGGTGATCCCGAGCCGATGTTGAATGCCGACGAGAGCCTTCCGTTACAAGTCCGCGCCTTCTCGCCCTACGCCTCATCGAAAGCTGAAGGCGAACGCGCCTTGCTGGCCGCGAGCGGCGTCCGCCCGGGCCTGGAGACGATCGCGCTGCGGCCGCCCTTTATCTGGGGAGGCAACATGCCGACTCTCGATCACATGGTGGAGACTGTGAAGGCTGACCGGTGGCAATGGGTCGCTGGAGGCACGCAGGCCATGTCGAGCTGTCACGTCGACAATTTATGCACCGCGCTGATACTCGCCGCAGATCGGGGGCGCGGCGGCGAGGCGTATTTCGTCGCAGATGCGGAGCAGAGCACCCTCAGGAGCTTCATCTCGTCGCTGCTCGCCACCCGCGGGGTCAGCCCGCCAGACAAGTCCGTCCCGTTCGCAATGGCCTGGACCATGGCCGGCCTGATGGGAGCAGCGTGGCGCATCCTGCGCCTCAGCGGCGAGCCGCCAATCACGCGCCAGATGCTGCGCCTTATCGGCAAGCCGTTCACGATCAGCACAGCCAAGGCGCAGGCCGAGCTGGGCTACGCGCCGCAAATCACGATGAAGCAGGGACTTGCCGCGATGCGGCAGCCCGAAGCCAACCTCGCCAGCCTGTCTGGCCATCGGGGGCACGCAGTCGCTGTCTCCTGACGGCGAAGCGTCAGGCGCTAGGCCAGCGTCATCCCGCCGTCGACGACCCAGGCGGCACCATTCACATGCGCAGCCTCGTCGGAGGCGAGAAACGCAACGACGTTCGCGACGTCCTGCGGCCGCCCATGCGCGGTCGCAACGTTTCGGCGCAACGCGATGGCGCTGTCACGCGCCTGGCCTTCCAGTTCCCGGATCATGCGCGACTCGACCGGTCCGGGCAGAACGGCGTTGACCCTGATCCTGGTCCCGGCGACATCGAGCGCCGCCGTGCGTGTCAGCCCGAGCACGGCGTGCTTGGAGGCGACATAGCCGGCGAGCCCTGCGCGCCCCCGGATCGCAGAGGTCGATGCGGTGTTGATGATTGCGCCCGTCCCGCGCTGCATCATCCTTGCGATCACGTGCTTGAGGCCGAGGAACACGCCCTTGACGTTCACCTGCAGCAATTGATCGAACGTTTCGTCGGGGTATTCGTGAACAGGAGCGACGACGCCCTCGATGCCGGCGTTGTTGGCGAAGATGCCGATCGGCCCCAGGCGCGTTTCGGTCGCCTCGACGAAGGCGATGGTATCCTGCGCGAGCGAGACATCGGCGCGGATGGCGAGCGCCCTTGCCCCGCCCTGCTCGACCAGTTGCGCGGTGGCGCGTGCGGCCGCCTCGTCGCGGTCGACGATCGCGACCGCAGCGCTCATCCGCGCCAGCCTCAACGCGATGGCGCGCCCGATATCGCCCCCGCCGCCGGTGACCAGCGCGACCGGCGGCCGGTCCGTGCCGCTCACGACTTGGGGAATTCGCAGCCGCCATCCGCCAAGGGCCGCCAGGCCTCGGACGGCGCGATGGTCTTGACCAGCTTGTAATAGTCCCAGGGATATTTGGAATCGCCGGGAGTCTTCACCTCGAACAGATACATGTTGTGCAGCTTGCGACCGTCGGCGCGCACGCTGCCCTTGCCGAACAGGGGATCATCGGTCGGCAGCTTCTTCATCTGCTCAACGACGGCCTTGCCGTCGATGGAGGCGCCGAGCGCATCGACGGCCTTGAGGTAGTGCAGCGTCGTGGCATAGGCGCCCGCATGCAAAGCCGTCGGATAGCGGCCGTTGTTGCGCGGCGCGAAGCGCTTCGTCCAGGCGCGCGTGTCGTCATTCAGATCCCAGTAGAAGGATTCGGTGAACTGCAGGCCTTGCGCGATCTTCAGGCCGAGCGAATGCACGTCGCTGAGATACAGCACCGTCGCGACGACGCGCTGGCCGCCTTGCGGAATGCCGAACTCGACCGCCTGCTTGATGGAGTTGATGGTGTCGCCGCCGGCATTGATCAACGCGATGATCTCCGCCTTCGACGACTGGGCTTGCAACAGGAAGGAGGAGAAGTCCTGCGTGTTGATCGGCGTGCGGACACCGCCGAGAACCTTGCCGCCGGATTTCTGCACGACGGTCTTGATGTCGCCTTCCATGGCATGGCCGAAGGCATAGTCGGCGGTGAGCAGGAACCAGCTCTTGCCCCCGCTCTCGACGACGGCGCGCGCGACACCCGACGACAGCGCGTAGGTGTCGTAGGTCCAGTGCACGAGATTGGGCGAGCAGGACTTTCCGGTCAGGTCCGACGACGAGGCGCCGGAGACCAGCAGGGTCTTGTTGTTCTGCTGCACGATGTTGCGGACCGCGAGCGCGACGGCCGAATTCGGCGCGTCGACGATGACATCGACCCCCTGGCGATCGATCCATTCGCGCGCGATGTTGGCGCCCACATCGGCCTTGTTCATGTGGTCGCCGCTGATGATCTCGATCGGCCGGGTCATCTTCGGACCCGAAGCCTGGAAATCCTCGACCGCCATCTTTGCAGCCAGCAGCGAGCCCGGGCCTGTGACATCGGCATAGAGGCTGGACATGTCCGTCAGCACGCCGATGCGAAGCGGCTTTGCCTCCTGCGCCCGCGCACCGAGTCCCGTCATGCCCAAAGCAAGTCCGCCGGCGCCGGCCAGCAGCCGCCGGCGGCTCACCCGAAATCGTCCTTCCATGTCGAATCCCTCCTTTGCCTCGCGCGTGTTTCTTCCCGGTATTCGCCGCCCGCACGTACATCGCGCGCAGGCTGATCTTGTCGTCAGGGAATGAGCCGCTCGATGAGCCGCCGGTCCTCGACCTCGAATCCGCCGCCATAGACCTCCGACACCATGAAATGCGCGCCGAGGATTTCCGGCTCGAGCTCGGCAATCGGATCGTACTCGCTGGCGTGCAGCGTCATCGCGGCACGGCCCGGCACCGGCTGCGAGTATTTCAACGGGGTGCGGCGGTAAGCGATGTCCGCATAGGCGATGCCGAGGCGCTCAGGATGCGGCAGGCGACGCACATGGATTTCGCCGGCCGGCAGTTCGTCGCCATCGACGATGCGGACGACGGGTGCGGATGCATCCGGCGTGAAGGCGAAATCGGCGAGTGGAATTCCGCGGCGGCGGACCCATCCGGTGATCGAGCCGTCCGGATGCTCGTCGAAGGCGTAGTGGGCGTCCTTCTTGGTGTAGCCGAACACTTCGCGCCCGGCGCAGATCCCCATGGGATCGCTGCAATACATGAAGATATGCGTCTCGGTGAAAAGTCCCTTGTACCGGACAGGCACGGAGATCATCAGGTCGAACATCTCGCCCGTGTGCACGGCCAGGGAGTGGCCGGGCGAACGCATGAAGCGGAAGGCGACGCGATCGCTCGCGATCTCGAACGGCGTGTCGGCGAGCAGGGCCGCGACCTTGCCCGGCGCGACACGCGTCGTGATCTCGACGGTCCGCAAGGTGCAGCCCCACTCGACCGGGTAGGCTGGCGAATAGGGCGGATTGACCCCGCTATTCGGCTTGAGCCGGTACTGCGCAAACATGCGTCGAGCTGGATCGTCGGGATCGGCCACGCTCATCGGGTCCGCTTCCTCCTCTTTATTCATATATGATTTTTAACTTTCATATATGAAATTACACACGAGTCAAGCAGCCTTCCGCGGAAGCGGTTCCGCGCCTCGTCGAATCGATTGGCGCCGCGATGCGAAAATCCCTAACGTCCGGCTCGACCCCAAAATGCCGAATCGTTTGCTAGATGCCGCCTGCGGAACAACTCAACAACGCCTTCGAATTCACCGTCTCCGAGCTCTCGCAGTCCCTGAAGCGGACGGTGGAGGACACCTATGGCCATGTCCGGGTCCGCGGTGAGATCTCAGGGTTCCGCGGCGCCCATTCGTCCGGCCATTGCTATTTCGCGCTCAAGGACGAGAGCGCCAAGATCGAGGCGGTGATCTGGAAGGGCGTGCACGGGCGGATGCGCTTCAAGCCCCAGGAGGGGCTCGAGGTCATCGCCACCGGCAAGCTGACGACCTATCCGGGCTCCTCGAAATACCAGATCGTGATCGAGGCGCTGGAGCCGGCCGGCATCGGCGCGCTGATGGCGCTGATGGAGGAGCGCAAGAAGAAGCTCGCCGCCGAAGGCCTGTTCGACGAGGCGCGCAAGCAGCTGCTGCCGTGGCTGCCGGAGGTGATCGGCGTCGTGACCTCGCCGACCGGCGCCGTCATCCGCGACATCCTGCATCGGCTGGAGGACCGCTTTCCCCGCCGCGTGCTGGTGTGGCCGGTCAAGGTGCAGGGTGACGGCTCGGCCGAACAGGTCGCGGCCGCGATCCGCGGCTTCAACGCGCTGCCCGAGGGCGGCAAGATCCCGCGGCCTGACGTGCTGATCGTCGCGCGCGGCGGCGGCTCGCTGGAGGATCTCTGGTCGTTCAACGAGGAGATCGTGGTCCGCGCGGCCGCCGAGAGCATGATCCCGCTGATCTCGGCGGTGGGCCACGAGACCGACATCACGCTGATCGACTTCGTCGCCGACAAGCGTGCGCCGACGCCGACGGCGGCGGCCGAGATGGCGGTGCCGGTGCGCAGCGAATTGTTCGTCGAGGTCGCCGATCTCGGCCGCCGCACCCGCGCCTATTGGCAGCGCGCCCAGGAGAGCCGCCGCAGCGAGCTGCGCGCCGCCGCGCGTGCACTGCCCGCGGCCGGCGATCTGCTCGCGATCCCGCGGCAGCGGCTGGATTCGGCGGGCGCCTCCCTGCCCCGCTGCCTCAAGGCCAACACGCATGCGCATTTCCGCAGGTTCACCGCCGCAAGCTCGAAGCTGACGCTGCGCGTGCTGCACGGCCAGATCTCGCAGGCCGATCATCGTCTCACGGTTTGCGGCGAGCGGCTCGGCCTGTCCGCGCGCTCGCTGTTGCGACGGCGGCGCGATCGCTTTGCCGGGCTGGAGGTGCGCCTGCGCGCATCGAAGCTTTCGAATGCGCAGGCGCAGCGCAACGCGATTGCCCGCCAGCGCGAGCGCACGCATCGGCTGGCCGAACGGGCGCAACGCGCGCTGGCGACGCTGCTGCACCGGCTCGACACAAGGGTCGAGAACAGCGGCAAGCTGCTTTCCGCGCTGTCCTATCGCAGCGTGCTCGCGCGCGGCTTTGCGCTGGTGCGCGATGAGGCCGGCCATCCCCTGCATGCGGCGGAGTCGATCGGTCCCGGCGCACGTGTCGAGATCGAATTCGCCGATGGCCGCGTCGGCGCGACGGCGGATGCGGATCGCGCGGACCCCGCCGCAACGCGCGCGCCGCCGCAACCCAAGCCGGCCGCGCAGGAGGCAAAGCCGGCACCGAAGCGCGTGGCCAAGAAGGTGGATCAGGGCAGCCTGTTCTGACAAGCGACCAACGAGCGCTCTCTCATCTCGTCATTGCGAGGAGCCCTTGCGACGAAGCAATCCAGAATCCTTCCGCGGAGAGATTCTGGATTGCTTCGCTGCGCTCGCAATGACGGCGTGTGTGGAGACGGCGTGCCCTACCTACACGACAATCCCGCGTCGATCGTGGTCCAGAAGCCGCAATGTTCCGGCGCCAGCATTGGCGCGCCGGCGCGGGCTTCGAACAGGAAGATCGCGACAGTGAAGACGATCAGGGCGGAGGCGAAGAGGACGATGCGGTTGCGCATGTGAATGCGTTTAACCGCCATCGTGGTCGAAAGATGGCACGGTCGCAGCCGAAACCGGCGCGGCATGGGGCCGTAGATTCCCGGTCGGCCATGCTCTGTGCAGGGCGGTGGTCGATGCGGGGCTGCCCGCCCACGTTGTTCCCCGGGCGGCCCCGCTTCCGCCGATCTATGGCGGGCGAAGTCGCTCTATCCGGGTTTACGGCAGCACCCTTACCGCGCCAGCCAGCGTGCGACGTCCTTCTGCGATTCCGCACGCGCCTCGGCGTCCAGGCCGACATGGCCGTGTTCGGGCGCGGCGGCGTCGCGGCTGCCGGCAGCTGCGTGCAGCGGCATGCTGGTGCGATCGAAATCGTGATCGGCACCGGGATAGACCACGATGCGCGCGAGCGCGCTGCGGCCGCGCGCGCCGTCCACCATCTGGCGGCAGGCCGGCGGCGACGACACGTCGTCATCGGCGCCGATCAGCACCAGCGTCGGTACTCGCGTGCTCCACCCCAGACCCGCGGAGATCCGGCAATCCGGATAGAACGCGATCGCGGCACGGAAATCCGGAGTGAGATCGCGCGCCGCGCTCTGCGGGCGCACCGCCCAGAGCAGCGCACTCGCGCCGTTGGCCCAGCCGATCAGGCTGACGCGGTCGTGCGCCACCCAGGCCTGCTTCATCAGCCAGGCGCGTGAGGCCGCGATATCGGCGACGCGCTCGCGCCGCGCCTTGACATGCATCTCCCTGACGCGGCATTGCGGCCCGAGTTCGCGCGAGCCGTAGCTATCCGGCAGCAGCACGGCATTGCCCGCCTTGAGCAGGCGCTCGGCCCAATCCCGATAGCGCGGCAGCACGGGATCGGAATGGCCACCGAGGCCGCCGCAACCATGCAGCGCGATCACGGTCGGAAACGGGCCTTCGCCCTCGGGCTTGTAGAGCTGCGCATGGAGGACCCCGGACGCGAGCGGAATGTCGACCGGCTGCGGCGCCGATCCGGCGTGCGCGGCCGATATCAGCAGCGCCAGGAACAGGGTGGTCAGTCGAAAGCGCATCGGACTCTGCCGGAGAAGATGCCGGAACCAGCGATCCTTCGCTCGAAGCCTTATCACGCAGAAACGGCGGTAAAACATCACGAACCGGTGGGTTTGACGGGCGGACAAGCCACCCTTATCTATGCTACATCCAAGCCAACACATCGTGCCCTCCAGGGTTCTTCCTGGGAGGGGCCTTCCACGGAGACTTTCGACCGTGCTGAACAAGTTCGGCCCTTCGGGCCATGGCGAAGCGCAGGTGCAGTATCTCGACGGCGATTTCCGCGTGATCTCGCCGGGGACCTTCGTGCGCTGCGCGATCACCGACACGCGGATTCCGCTCGACGAGCTGAAGTACTGGAGCGTGGATCTGCAGGAGGCCTACGCCACACCCGCCGCGGTGCTGCAGCGGCATTTCCCCGGCGCGCTCAAGCCGCAGGCGTAACGTCCGCGGCGCGCGGCTATCGCTGCGCCGTGCCATCCGACGAGCCTGCGCAGGTCTTGATGAAATCCTTCCGGGCCTCTCCGACGATTTTCTGATCGATCGCCTGCTTCAGACAATCGACCCGCGCCTGCGCCATGCAGAGCTGCAACTGGTCGCGCCTGTCCTGTCCCTTCAGGTTTTGCGTCGTAGCAAAGCACGTGACCCGCTTGGTGGCGGGAACCGGCACCGTCGCTGCCGGAGCAGCGGACGGCGCCGCTTGCGCAGCAAACACAGGCGCAATGATCAGACACACAAGGCTGGCGGCGACAGTCGCGGACGGCAATTTCATCGCATTCTCCCGATCGTCCGAACCGATAGAAGTCTTGCGATGAATGCCGCCTGAATGACCTGCAGGACCGAGAAGACGCACGCTGTGGTTGGATGCTTCGTTGCCGTTCGGCGCCCTTAAGTTGTTTGATGAAGTCTCGGCGAAACAAATCACTGCTAAAGTGCATGTCAGGTAAGAAGTGCATGTCAGGTCACCAGCCCTGTTCCATTTTGCGCGCAGACGAGCAGAACAACCAAACAGCCATCGAGCTTCGGAATTGGCACAGTCTGTGAACGGGCTCATATCGAAGAGTCATCTGACGGGCTATGATCATCGCGAAAATTCGCGGTGGAATTTCTGTAAATTGAAAGTCAAACGATGGGGGTGATCATGCCCGCCATACTAGACCTGCTCTATCGTGAATATTGCCGAGCCCGTCTCGCCGAGATGCGCAAGCAGCTTCTGATCGCAGCTCAACGCTCTGAAACTCGCGAAGCGGCTCATCATCCTGCGAAGCAGGACGACGATGAGAGAACGGACGCAGGCCGCAAGACCGGTCAGGGCATGCCGAACTGAAGCGGCCGCAAGACCGGCGATCACTCGCGTAGCAGTGACCAGGCAATTGGCGACAGTTTGGGAGACAGCAATGAATACACCCGAATGCTACACTGTCATCGTGGCCTGCATGTCGTGCGCGACCATCGTCGCATTGATGGCCGTCGGGGCGTGGTGAGCAGGCTCCCTCGCTTCGTTGCAGACATGTTCTGGCTTCGACATGAGCACAGCCGCCGCGTCGTTCGACTGCGGCGGCTGCGCGTCAGATCCGGATATCAGCTTCCAGGCGGGGTATACGAAGAACGCAGCTTCGCCGCGTTCTGACGGACCTGCTTGATCTCGTCCTGCGTGAACAACCTGACCAGTTTCACGTCCTGCAGGGTGCCCGCCGTGACGGTCAGGCCGGAAATGGCCGGAGCCGCACTGGGATCAGGCACATCGAAGATCACGAGGACGCCGGGGCCGTCGGCCGCAACGCTGTACATTGAAATCAGTTTTCCACCGGCCGCTTCAATGAGCTTCCTGGCGGCCTCCTGGCGATTGGTTGCCGGGTTTTCCAAGATGGCGTTGAGAGCGCGTGGTGTGTATTGGCCGGTGAGGCAAAAATGCATGGCATGTTCTCCTCTGCTTTTGGCAATGACTCTCCCTGCCGCTCCGAACTGGTCGTTGCGGCCGTCACATCTGAAATAATAAGATCGCGCCCGCCGTGGGCATAAACGCCGTCTATGATTGCCGGGAGTTCGGCACGTCCTGGTGACGGCTCTCGTGAAAGGCTACATCAACTGCCAAGAGCGCGGAAGAGAATTCGTCACCCGCGCCGTATGAGCTATGGCAGAGACGCTTGCCTAAAGCGCGATGCGACCAGGATGAATCGTCATCGCGCTTTAGGTTGTTGTCTAAGCAAGCATGATCTTTTCGGAAAACCGCTGCGCACTTTTCCGGATCATGCTTTAGTGCACGAGATCAACGCGCGCTGAACCGCCGCTCGCGCGCCCTGTAGAGATGATCGCTGATCAATTGCCGCAGCTTTGCCGGCTCGTCGAACTCGAGCTGAACGGCGAATGGCACGATGCCCTCGGGCACGTCCGCGCGGCCGCGCAGGCGTGCAAGGTCTTTCTCCGTCGTCACCAGCGTGAGCTGCTCGCGCTGGGCATCCGCTGCGAGCGCCGCGATCTCCTCCTGCGAAAACGAGTGGTGGTCGGCGAAGGCGCGCGTGCGCGCGACCGCGATGCCGCTGGCGTGCAGGGTACGAAAGAAACGCCCGGGGTCGCCGATGCCGGCGAACGCGAAGACCCGCTTGCCGGACAGCTGAGCGAGCGAGGCCTCAATCGGCTTCAGGCGTGCCCGCAGCTCCGGCTTGTCGCGCTTGGCAAGCTCGGCCGCGACATCGTTGGCGGCACGGCCATCGCCGATCAGCACCAGCGCGTCGGTGCGCGCGAGCTGCGCCTGCAACGGCGCGCGCAGGGGGCCTGCGGGAAACACCTGGCCGTTGCCGAGGCCGCGCTCGCTGTCGATCACGATCAGCGATGCGTCCTTCAGAAGACGCGGGTTCTGGAAACCGTCATCCATCACGATCACGGTGGCGCCCTGCGATTTCGCCAGCGCGACGCCGTCGAGGCGGTCGCGCGCGACTGCGACCGGGACGTCACGCGCCATCATCAGAGGCTCGTCGCCGACGTCGGCCGCGGCATGACGGGCGCGGTCGACCATCACCGGGCCCTTCAGGTGCCCGCCATAGCCGCGGCTGAGCACGACCGGCGTCTCGCCGAGCTCGCGAAGCAGCTTCGTCAGCGCCAGCACGGTCGGCGTCTTGCCGGCGCCGCCGACATGGTAGTTGCCGACGCAGATCACGGGAATGCCGGCGTCCACGCCGTCGCGCTGCATGCGCCATGCGGTGACGGCGCCGTAGAGCGCACCTAGCGGAAAGAGGACATGCGATAGCGGGGAATGTGGCCGGTACCAGAAGGCCGGCTCACGCATTCGCGGCCCCCATCTCGATCCGCAACTGCAGCAGATACGGCTCGAGCGCGGTCATGGTGCGATCGAGCGCACCGCCGAGCTGCTCGACCACGCCTGCGCCTGCGCGTTGCATCTTGTCGCGCACCATCGGCTCGGCCAGGAGCAGGCCGAGCTGCTTGACCAGCGCCTCCTGGGTATCGGCCTGGCGCGCCCCGCCGCTGCCGTCGAGCGCTTCATAGACGTCGGCGAAGTTGAAGACGTGCGGACCGTGGACGATCGCCGCGCCGAGCTTGATCGCCTCGATCGGATTCTGGCCGCCATGGGGGATCAGCGATCCGCCCATGAACACGATCGGCGAGAGACGGTAGAACAGGCCGAGCTCGCCCATGGTGTCGGCAACGTAGACGTCGGTCGTGACCGTCGGCAGCTCCTCGCGCGAGCGTAAGCTCGGCTTCAGGCCGGAGGACGTGACCAGGCCCCCGATCGCGGAGCCGCGATCCGGATGCCGCGGCACGATCACGGTGAGAAGCTGCGGGAAGAAGCCGGAGAGGCTGCGATGCGCCGCGATCAGCATCTCGTCCTCGCCCGGATGGGTCGAGGCCGCCACGATGATCGGACGCCCGCGCGTCATCGCCATCAGCCGTTCAAGCTTTGCGGGATCGGCCGGCGGCGCCGGCACGTCCAGCTTGAGATTGCCCGTGGTGACGACGTCGCGGCCGCCGAGCGCGGAAAAGCGCTCGGCATCGGTCTTCGACTGCGCAAGACAGATGTCGAACCGCGACAGCAGCGCCGAGATGGTGCCGTGCATGCGCCGCCAGCGCGGGAAGGAGCGCGGCGACATCCGTCCGTTGATCAGCACCATCGGCACCCGACGCGCCGCCCCGGCGAGGATCAGGTTCGGCCACAGGTCGGATTCGATGAACAGCGCCAGCGACGGCTTCCAGTGATCGAGGAAGCGCGCGACATAGCGCGGAGAGTCGTACGGTACGTATTGATGGATCACGTCAGGCGGAAAGCGCTTTGCCGCCACCGCCGCCGAGGTGACGGTGCCCGAGGTGAGCAGGATGCGCAGATTGAGATCGCGCAGGCGCCCGACCAGCGCCGCGGCGGCCAGCACCTCGCCGACGCTGGCGCCGTGGATCCAGACCAGCGGGCCATGCGGCCGCACGTCGCGGGACAGCCCCCGCCGCTCGCCAACGCGCGCAGGATCCTCCTTACCCTGCTTCAGCCGCCGCTTGATCAGTGCAGGCGCAAGCGGCACCAGGCCGGAGGCGAGGCGCCGATACATCCGCAGCGTGATCGGCAGCGCAATGGGCAGCGACTTAGGCATCTTCCGGTCCCGGACGGCCGAGTTGGGCGTAGGCGCGGCGGGTCGCTTCGTTCAACGTGTCTTCCAGCTCCTGCCGCAACGCTTCCATCGCGGCGGCGTCGGCATCTGCGGGAACGTGGATTTCCTTGATGCCGACCAGTGCGCCGCGCCCGAACGGCAAATTGATGGTGGTGCGGTCCCAGTTCTTGAGCCGGACGAAGCGGCTGGTCGCCATCGCGAAAGGCATGATCGGCCGTCCCGATTCCCGTGCCAGCATGATAATGCCAAGCCCCGCCACGCGCGAGCGCTTGGGGACATCGGCGGTCAACGCGACATTACAACCGGCCTGGAGCGTCCGCACCATTTCCTTGAAGGCGCCCACACCTCCCTTGCGGTGGAACGCGCCGCCATGGTCGCCGGAGCCGCGGATGGTGCCGATGCCGAGCCGTTCGGCCGCGATCGCATTGAACTCGCCGTCGCGATGGCGGGAGATCAGGACCTTGGCCCGATAGGAGGCCTTGTCCCGATTCTTGATGAAGGGCGTGAGGAAATGCTGGCCGTGCCAGAACGCGAAGATCGCGGGGAGCTGCGGCTCGACGCGTCCATAGACATCAGGCGGATCGAACGTGAATTTGTTGGTCCGCCAGACCAGACGCAGATATTCGGCCGCCAGGACCCCGACGGCACGCTGAAGCCAGCTGCTTCGCAGCGTATTGCGAAGCAGTCTTTTCAACGCGCCGGTTCTTGATTCGGGTCGAGCAGCCGGTGGAGATGGACGATGAAATAGCGCATCTGTGCGTTGTCGACCGTGCTCTGCGCCTTGGCGCGCCAGGCGGCGTGGGCGGCGGCATAGTTCGGATAGAGGCCGACGATGTCGACATCGTCCAGATTCTTGAAGATGTTGTGCTCGAGATCGACGAGTTCGCCGCCGATGACGAGGTGGAGCAGTTGTTGCGGGGCACTATCTGGCATGAGTTCTGTTCCTAACGGGCTGCCCGGCAAAGCAGTGTCCGACAAGCACGACGAAGCGCTTCAGGCCAAGGGACGGTTGCGAAAATGCGCGACAATGCCCGCATGACGATCGCGTCCCGCTGCCACCAGCACTCCGTGCGCCACTTCCCGGCGGTTATAGAGGATGGGTTCTCCGGAGAGGTCGCTCATCCTACCATCCGCTTCCTGCACGATCAAATCGGCCGCCGCAAGGTCCCAATCATGGCTGCTGCCCCCCGCAAAAGCCGCATCCAGCGCGCCATGGGCCACCCGGCACAGCCGCAGCGCCAGCGAGCCGATTCGCCGATGCAGCTTGATCTCGCCGAGCGACGGCTTCAGCCGCTCGACCAGGGGCTTCGGGCCGGCGACGCGGGTGAAGTCGAGATCGGATCCGGACGTCGCCCGCACCGGCTTGTCGTTGAGCGTCGTGCCCTGGCCGCGCACCGCGAAGAAGAACTCGTCGCTCGCTGGTGCAAACACCGCGGCGAGAACGGGCGAGGCGTCCTCCACCAGCGCCACGCTGACGCACCACTCGTCATGACCGCCCAGATAGTTGCGCGTGCCGTCGATGGGATCGACGATCCATGTCAGCCGCCGTGACAGCCGTGCCGCATCGTCGGCGCTCTCCTCCGACAGCCAGCCATAGTCGGGTGTCGCCGCGCGCAGGCGCGCTTCGAGGAGATCGTTGACCGCGATGTCGGCCTCCGACACCGGGGAGGACGCGCCCTTGGTCCACTTCCTCAGCTCGGTGCGAAACATCGACTGCGCAAGCGCGCCCGCTTCCCGCACCGTGTCCTTCAGCAGCGCCGCGTCGCGGGCCAGGATGGTTTCGTCCAGAGAGTGCGCGTCAACGTCCGCCAAGCGTCAAACCCTCGATGCGCACCGTCGGCGCATTGATGCCGTAGCGGAACTCGAGATTGTTCGCGGGCTGCATCGACTTGAAGATCTCGAACAGATGCCCGGCGATCGTGACTTCGCTGACGGGATAGGTGATCTCGCCGTTCTCGATCCAGAAACCGGAGGCGCCGCGGCTGTAATCGCCGGTGACGCCGTTGACGCCGGAGCCGATCAGATCGGTGACGTAGAAACCCTGCTTGATGTCGGAGATCAGCTCGGCCGGTGTCGGCGTGCCGGGCTCGAGATGCAGATTGTACGGCCCGGGCGACGGCGAGGAGGAGACGCCGCGATGGGCATGGCCGGTGGTGGCGAGGCCGAGCTCGCGCGCGGTGGCGCAATCGAGCAGCCAGGTCGTCAGCACGCCCTCGTCGACCAGCGCGGTCCTCTTCACCGCGACGCCCTCGGCATCGAAGGTCTGCGAGCGCAGGCCGCGCTTGCGCAAGGGATCGTCGATGATGCGGATGTTCTTGGCGAAGAGCTGCTGGCCGAGCCTGTCCTTCAGGAAGCTGGTCTTGCGCGCGATCGAGGCGCCGTTGATGGCGCCGACGAGATGGCCGACCAGCGAGCCCGCGACGCGCGGATCGAACACGACCGGCACCTTGCAGGTCTCGACCTTGCGCGGATTGTAGCGCGCCACGGTGCGCTCGCCGGCGGAACGGCCGACCGTCTCCGGCGACAGCAGATCGGCGCCGTGCGGCGCCGAGGTGAAGTCGTAGTCGCGCTCCATGCCGGTGCCTTCGCCCGATATGGCGGTGGCGGAAATGCCCTGGCTGGAGCGCAGGTAAGAGCCGTGGAAGCCGGTCGAAGTCACGAGCACCATGCCGCCGATGCCGGCGGAAGCCGAGGCGCCGCCGGACTTGGTCACACCCTTCACGCCGAGCGCCGCAGCTTCGGCCGCGAGCGCGCGGCGCTCGAGCTCGGCGGTCGCCGGCACATCGGGATCGAGCAGGTCCAGATCGGGGAAGTCGCGCGCGAGCAGCGCGGGATCGGCGAGGCCGACATATTTGTCGTCGGGCGCCACGCGCGCCATCGCGACCGCGCGCTCGGCAAGCTTGGTCACGGCATCGCCGCTGACGTCGTTGGTCGAGACCACCGCCTGGCGCTGGCCGACCAGCACGCGCAGGCCGACATCGTCGCCCTCCGACCGTTCGGATTCCTCGACACGGCCGTCGCGGACCTCGACGCCTTGCGAGACGCCGCGCACCGCGACCGCATCGGCCGCATCCGCGCCGGCGCGCCTGGCCGCCTCGACCAGCCGCTGCGCGAGATCGGAGAGCGCGGACTGATCTAACAGGTCGCGATTGGCCTGCGACGATGTTTGGGTCGAAAGCGTCGAGCTTGGTGAAGAGTTCACGAACGAAATCCTGTTGGGGCGGGGTTCGGGGCCGGAACTCACAGATGTGCCCTGATAGCGCGGACTTCAAGCATTTTCAGCCCGCCAAAAGCTCAGATTCGCAACTTCGACGCAACGTCTCGTCAATCATGCGCGCCAAGGTCTTGTCAATCATGAGCAGCGGTGACGGTGGGTTAACCAGGCTTTTTAAGCGGTTTCGGAAAGGGCCGCGCTAAGGTCCTCGCATCGACCGGGAGCATAATCCCGGCGGGGAGAACTAAAGCCGTGAGGCGTCAAACAGCAACATGCGGGATCGCTCCCGCCGGGTCGAGCCGCTCCTTGCGGCTCGACCCCCTTTCCCTTCCGGTCCGCTTCGACGCGCATGACCCGCGCGCCGACGGACATGTCAGGCAGATCGAGCTTCATCGCGAGCGTGTCGTGCTGCGCCGTGCCGTCCGCGGCATGCAGATGGCGATCAACGTGCGCGTTGCCGACTTCACCGGCGTCGCCTTGCGCGGCAATGACGAAGTGCAGACGCTCGTCCTCGTGCATCGCGATCCCTCGCTGTCCATTCCGCTGCTGGTCGGCGCCGATGCCGACGAGATCGCGCAAGCCTGGGCGATCTGGAGCGAGCTCTTCGCGCTGCCGCAGCTCGACGAAGGCGCCCGCAAGCCCGCGCCGCGCCGTCGCCGCGCCAACGCGATCCGCGCCCGCCGCCCGAAATTCCTGATGCGCCGGCGTGTCGCCATGGCGCGCGAGCTGCTGGTTCACCAGGGCGAGCGCGAGATCATCGCGCGGAATTAAGCGGCAACCAGAGGTGCCGTAGGGTAGGCAAAGCGAAGCGTGCCCACCTCCTCCATAGAATGGAGAAAGATCGTGGGCACGGCGCAAGTGCGCCTTTGCCCACCCTACGAGACCTACGCCCGCATCACCGCGTCGGCCAGCAATCCCGCGAACAGCAGCAAGCCCGCGTCACGGTTCGACTTGAACAGGCGCAGGCACAGCTCGGGATCTTCGATCTTCAGGCGCACGATCTGCGAGGCCAGATGCACGGCGAAGGCCACGAGCCCGAGCCAGGCCGGCCAGCGCACATCGGCGGAGGCCAGCGCGATGCCGATCAACATCACCGCGAGCCCGTAGAACAGGATCAGCGCCTGGTGGGTGTGCGCGCCGAACAGGCGCGCGGTCGACTTGATGCCGATCAGCGCGTCGTCCTCGGCATCCTGATGCGCATAGATCGTGTCATAGCCGATCACCCAGGAAATCGCGCCGGCATAGAGCACGAGCGCGGTGACGTCGATGTGTCCCAATGTGACGGCGAATCCCATCAAGGCGCCCCATGAGAAGGCAAGCCCGAGCACGATCTGCGGCCACCAGGTGATGCGCTTCATGAAGGGATAGATCGCGACGATCAGAAGCGAGGCGATGCCGGTCGCGATCGCGAAGCGGTTGAACTGCAGCAGCACCAGGAGGCCGATCAGCGCCTGCGCGACCAGGAAGGCCAGCGCCTGCTTCGTGGTCACCTGCCCTGACGGCAACGGCCGCGAGCGCGTGCGCTCGACCTTGTCGTCGAGATCGCGATCGGTGATGTCGTTCCAGGTGCAGCCTGCCCCGCGCATCACGAAGGCGCCGATGAAGAACAGCCCGATGGTGAGCGGCAGGCCGCGGACGTCATGCGCCATGCCGCTCGCGAGCGCCGCCGACCACCAGCATGGCATCAGGAGAAGCCAGGAGCCGATCGGACGGTCGAAGCGGGACAGGCGCAGGTAAGGCCGCGCCCAATGCGGCGCGAGCGTATCGACCCAGTTGCCGGTAGAATCGGCAACGCGGGCGGATGTCTCGCTCATCGGGTCAGGACGTTGCCGTTGAGCGTATCGAAGGTGCTGCCGCCCTTCTTGCCGGCATTGACCTCCGGCGCAGAGCCCGAACCGAGTACCTCGCTCAGGGACGGGCCGGCCGGACGCGCCTGTTGCTGCTGCATCTGCAGCGCGACGTTGCAGACCTTCGCCGCCATCGCCTCTGTGTTCTTGTGACCGTCCTTCATCTGCGCGCCGACCTGCGCCGGGATTCCGCATTTGGCGGCGTGGGTCTCGATGTACTTGATCATCTTGGTCTCGGCCTGGCTGAAATTACGAATCAGCTTGCAGGCCTCGTCCGGCGGCGCGTGACGGTCGCTCGCCGCCTTGATCAGCTTGCCGCGCTTCTCGGCTTCCTCGCGCAGGGGCATGAACGCCTTCATGCAGTCCTCACCGGGACCGGCTTGCGTCGGCGGAGCCGCACTGAAGGCGCCGGCACCGCCGACCGGGGCGGCGCCGTTCACCGGAAACGACGATTGCGGCGTCGTGCCGACGGAGGCGACGGGCGCCGCGCCGTTCACGGGCGGAAAGGGGGAGCTGGTAGCAGCCTGACCGGGCAGCGGCGCCGGGAAGGCGCTTTGCGCATGGGCGCCCGCGGCACCCATGGCGACCATGGCGGCAGTGATCGGAACCATCAGACGACGGATCATGAAGGCAGTCTCTCCGGCAGGAGCTTACGGGGGCGGCGTCTTCCCAATTGAAGCGCGACCAGCGTGTTCGCTTTTCTACGATTCCCGCCGGCCCTTAACAACCCGTGGAATAGGGCAAGAGCGCGGCGCTGGGACGCACCAATCCGGCGATATTTACCCCCAAAACTACTGGTTTCGGTTAAGAACGGCGGCAAATCGGACCTCTGACGATGCCCTCCCACGATTTTCGCGCTCCCCGGCTGTTCGTCGATGCCGCCCTCGTCCAGGACGCCAGGGTGCCGCTCGACCGCGACCAGAGCAACTATCTCGGCAACGTGCTGCGCCTTGCCGCCGGGGCCGAAGTCCTGGCCTTCAACGGCCGCGACGGCGAGTGGCAGGCGGCCATCGAGGGCCGCAAGCGACCGGATGGCCTCGTGATCCTCCAGCAGACCCGGCCCCAGGACCAGCTACCCGACCTCACTTACGTCTTCGCGCCGCTAAAGCATGCCCGGCTGGATTACATGGTGCAGAAGGCGATCGAGATGGGCGCCGCCGCCCTGCAGCCGGTCCTGACACGGTTCACCCAGGCTTCCCGGGTCAATACCGAACGAATGCGCGCCAACGTGGTCGAGGCGGCCGAGCAATGCGGCATCCTCAGCATCGCCACCGTTGCCGAGCCGGTGCCGCTGGAGCGCTTCCTGAGCCAGCGCGCCGCGGGCCGGTTGCTGATCTTCTGCGATGAGGCGGCGGAGGTCCAGGACCCCGTTCAGAGCCTGCAAGACACCCGTGAGGCCGGCGGAGGTATTGACGTGCTGATCGGCCCCGAAGGCGGTTTCGCCGAGGAGGAACGGGCACTGCTGCTGCGGCAGCCCAAGATCCTGCGGCTGGCCCTCGGCCCCCGGATCATGCGAGCCGACACCGCCGCGGTGGCGGCGCTGGCGCTGGTGCAGGCGGTGCTGGGCGACTGGGGCGGTGGGCGCGGCTAGCATGATCCGGAAAAGCGTGCAGCGGTTTTCCGGAATGATCATGCTCAAACAATAACCTCAAGCGCGATGACGATTCATCCCGATCGCATCGCGCTTGAGATCGTTTCCTGCATCGCGCGGTGCAGGGTCTCGGACGGCAGCTCCCCGAAGGCCGCCCTGTAACTCGCCGCGAACTCGCTCAGATGCCAGAAGCCGTGCGCAATTGCACAGGCCTTCACACTGCGCCGCCCGGGACCGATGCGCAGCTGCTTGCGCACCGACCAGAGCCGCAGGACCCGGCTGTAGCGATGCGGGCTCATGCCGCAAATGGCCTGTGTCGCGCTCTGGAGAGTCCGGACGGACACGCCCACCTGCGCGGCCAGCTCGGGCGTCCTGGGCCAGACCGTCGGGTCTTGCCGGATCAATCTTTCCATGTCCGCGACGATCCGCCGATAGCCATCCGTGGCGGACGATGCAGGTCCGCCGCTCGCGCTGGTGCGCAGCGCAGAGTCCATCGTGCTGAGCAGGGACTGCTCGACGGCGGTCAGCGACATCGGCTCGTTCAGGAAGTCCGGGTCATGAGCCGCGGTTTCCAGCGTAACGGAGATCAGGCGACGCAGCGAGGCAAGAACGTCCGACGGCGGGTTCACCAGGCGATAGCCGTCACCCAGCTGCGCCCAGGGTTCGCGCTGCGGCGGACTGAGATACACGACTGCCATCAGCCGGCCCTCCGGCTCATAGACCAGGCAATCGGAGCTGCCCGTCAGAACGACGATGGAACGGCCCATTGGTTGCCCGTTGATGCGGGCCGAGGTCACGTGATCCATCGGCACCACGACGGCGGCGGCATCGGTCAATTGATAGCCGCGAACGATCCTCGGGACGGTTTTCACCAGAGAGAGGGTCAGGGTCGGCAGGCTGAGCCGGGCCCGCATGATTGCCGTCGCCCCGACCGACAACGGCATGCTGGAAGCGCCGGCATATCTCTCGGTCTCGCCGAAATGGTCGATGTCATATGCCCTGAGCTCGAGGGCCGACGATGGCTTGAGCTGCTGGAAGGACATCAAGCGGTCCGTCGCCAGCTCTCGCGCTCCGTCGCGCGCCGTATCGAGATGGCCTTGATCCATATCGTGTCGCTTACCTTGCCTTCTTTGCGGACGTCGCGCCCCTGGAGGCGCGCAGATCATCCGGCCCGCTGATGCCGGCACGCTTGAGATCGCGAAGCAGCTTCGCGAGCAACAGCATGTTCGTCTTCTGCAGCTCGTGGTTATTTCCAAACCTGAATGCGTTCTGCTCGGTCACGATGAGTCCGGCCTTCGTCTCGGCGAGAATCTTCCGCCTCTTCAGTCCCGTCACGCGACGGCGAACCGTCTCCAGTGGCAGGCTGAGGAAGCGGGAGAGTGCGGCACGAGAGACCCCCTGCTTGATCACGTCCGGCTCGACGGCATGAATGCTGGAGAATTTCTCGTCCAACGCCGGATCGTTCATCACGTGGATGACATTGGCGTTCAGGACCGCATGAATGATCAGAAGGTCCAGCGGATCGAATTCGTCGTAGTGCCGGAACAACTCGCTCATCGAGAACAGCATATAGGCTAGCGTATGCCGCGAGACCGTCCGGATAATATCTGAAGCATTGCGCATGAATCGAAAACCAACATTCATCTTGTAGACGATGGCTACGGCGAACGGATCATCGGCCATACCCAAAATGAGTATGCGACGACTTGCCAGCCGTCCGTAGTTTCTCATTGTGGCGCCGGCCTGCTGCTGCATCCGGACATCGTTGTCGGCGAGACCTTCGACGTGCCCGCCGGACCCCGGCCGCCAGGACTTCATTGCGCGAGCGCGCATCCAACAGATTGGACGATGCCGGCGCCGCCGGCGGTGGCGATCGCGATGGAAGACAAGGCAATGAATGACGACCTTGTGCCCGAGGCGCGATCACGCGAGTCGCTGCGGCTCATCAAGGCGTTTCTTCGCCTCGCGGACCCCGGCAGAAGGGGAAGGGTCCTCGACCTGGCGGAACAACTCGCGGAAGCAGCGGGGACCGCGACGGCCGGGTCGAGCTTTGCCGTGACCGAGGAACCGGCTCCAGTCCCCGGCCCAACCGAATGAAGCCGCCCCCCTCGTCCGGCGCATCCCGCGACGAAACGTGATCCATCGGAATTCGGTATCAAATTACCTGATCGATGCCGCGTTCTACACCCTGCCGACGGGGGCCGGCGTCGCTCCAAACTCGTTAAGCGATTGATCCTTTGGAGGTCGAAAGCGCTTTCGGGCCGTGCTAAGGGCTGCGCCAACTCCCATTCCTTCCTTGCCCTGCCCGGTTCCACCGGGCCGATGGACCCCGAGATGACCGCGACTGCCACCTCAAATGCTGCCGGCTCCGCCTGGGCGGATACGCTGCTCTTGTCGTTCGCGCAGGCCGGTTACGTCCGGGCCGAGCCCGCCATCCTGCAACCGGCCGAGCCGTTCCTGGATCTCTCCGGCGAGGACATCCGCAAGAGCCTGTACCTCACCACAGACCTTTCCGGCGAGGAGCTCTGCCTGCGCCCGGACCTGACGATTCCCGTCGCGCGCGACTATCTCGCCTCGACCCGCGCCGGCCAGCCGGCCGGGTTCAGCTATCTCGGTCCGGTGTTTCGTTACCGTAGCGGCCAGGCCAGCGAATTCCTGCAAGCCGGCATCGAATCGTTCGGCCGCCAGGACCGCGCCGCGGCCGATGCCGAGATGCTGGCCCTGGCGCTGGAGGCGACCGCCGCCTTCGGCGTCCGCGATGTCGAGATCCGTACCGGCGATGTCGCGCTGTTCAATGCCCTGCTGGATGCACTCAACCTCTATCCGGTCTGGCGCCGCCGCCTGGTCAAGGATTTCAACCGCAAGATCAGCCTGGAGCAGGATCTGGAGCGGCTGGCAGCCGCCAGCACCGCGACGCGCAGCGAATATGAGGGCGTGCTGGCCGCCCTCGCCGGCTCCGATCGGAAGGCGGCACTCGCCTTCGTGACCGACCTGATGTCGATCGCCGGCACCACCAATGTCGGCGGGCGCACCACGGCCGAGATCGCCGATCGCTTCCTCGAGCAATCGACGCTGAAGGGCGGCGCGCTGCCGCGCGAGGCGATCGCCGTGCTCAAGCGCTTCCTGTCGATATCAGGCAATCCCGACGACGCCATCGCCGAGCTGCGCGCACTCACGACCGACGCGAAGCTCGATCTGGCCCCGGCGATCGATCAGTTCGAGAGCCGCGTCGGCTTCATGGCGGCGCGCGGCATCGAGGTGAAGCAGACCCGCTTCTCGACGGCGTTCGGGCGCGGCCTCGACTATTACACCGGCTTCGAATTCGAGCTGCATCACCGGGGCAACGGCGCCGAGCCGCTGGTCGCGGGCGGCCGCTATGACGGGCTGATGACCCAGCTCGGCTCGAGCGAGCCGATCCCCGCGGTCGGCTTCTCGGTCTGGGTGGATGCGCTGACGAAGATCGGCCGCAAGGTGGGAGCTTAAGTCATGAGCGCGCCATTCGTTCTGGCCGTTCCCTCCAAGGGCCGCCTTCAGGAGAACACCGAGGCCTTCTTCGCCCGCGCCGGTCTCAAGCTGTCGAAGGCCGGCGGCGCCCGCGACTATCGCGGCACGATCGCAGGTCTCGACAATGTCGAGGTCGCCTATCTCTCGGCGAGCGAGATCGCCTCGCAACTCGCCCGCGGCTTTGCGCATCTCGGCGTCACCGGCGAGGACCTGGTGCGCGAGAACATCGCCGATGCCGACAAGCGCGTGTCGCTGATCGAAGGGCTCGGCTTCGGCTATGCCGACGTCGTCGTCGCGGTGCCGCAGGCCTGGATCGACGTCCGCACCATGGCGGACCTCGACGATGTCACCACCGGCTTCCGCGAGCAGCATCACATGCGGATGCGGGTCGCGACCAAGTTCGTCAACCTCACCCGCGGCTTCTTCCAGACCCACGGCATCACCGATTACCGCATCGTCGAAAGCGCAGGCGCGACCGAAGGCGCGCCGGCGGCCGGCAGCGCCGAGTTGATCGTCGACATCACCACCACGGGCGCAACGCTCGCCGCCAACGGCTTGCGCGTGCTCGACGACGGTACAATCCTGCGCAGCCAGGCCAATCTGGTCGCATCCAAAGGGGCCGACTGGTCGCCGCAGGCGCGAGAGACGGCGCGTGTCATCCTCGATCACATCGCAGCGCGGGCGCGGGCCAACAAATACCGCGAAGTCCGCACCCGCTTCCGGCAATGCGACGCCGCCCTGCTCGGCGAGGCCCATAGCCGATACGGCGTCGAGGCTCCGTTCGGCGGTCCGACTTCGTCAGGCATGCTGACGCTGCACTGCCCGCCGGGTCAGCTCTATGCGCTGGCGAGCTTCCTGCGCGAGCATGGCGCCGAGACCGTCTCGGTGGTCTCGCTGGACTACGTGTTCGATCGGGAGAACCCGCTGTTCGCCAAGCTCGAGGCGTTCCTCGGGCAGTGAGCCCGAGGTTCGTTCAGCATGGCGACAGCAAGCGGCAGCTACCATATGCTGTTGAGAACATCTAAACGCCTCTGGAACCTTGATCGATGACGCTGGGCTCTGACGTTTCCGGCATGACGACCACCGCAGCGAGCGCCGCTGCGAAGGGGCTGTCGATAGTCGTCCCCGTCTACAACGAGGCGGCGGGCCTCGCTGCCCTGCATCAGCGTATCTGCGATCTCGCAAAGACGCTGCGGCAGCGCTATCGGCTGACTTGCGAGGTCGTCTACGTCGACGACGGCAGCAAGGATGCGACGCTGTCGATCGCGCGGTCGCTGCCCGCCGACGCGATCGACGTCCAGGTGGTGTCGCTGTCGCGCAATTTCGGCAAGGAGGCCGCGCTGATGGCCGGCCTCGACCATGCCCGGCTCGGTGCCGTCATGTTCATGGACGGGGACGGCCAGCATCCGCCGGCGCTGATCGAACAGCTGGTGCGGCACTGGATCGATGACGGCTATGACGTCGTCTACACCGCCAAGGCGCATCGCGACAACGAGCCCTTCTTGCGCCGGGTCGCGGTGCACGGCTTCTACGCGCTGATCAATTGGGGCGCACGCCAGAAGATTCCCGAGGACGCCGGCGACTTCCGCCTGCTCTCGCCGCGCGCGGTCGCCGCACTCCGGCAGTTGCCGGAACGCAACCGTTTCTTCAAAGGCCTCGCCAGCTGGATCGGCTTTCGCCAGATCCGCGTCGACTACGAGCCCGCGGCGCGCGTCCATGGCGTCACCACCTTCAACGCCGCAAGCCTGCTCGGCCTCTCGATCGAGGGCCTGACCTCGTTTTCGGTGGCACCGCTGCGCTTCGCCAGCCTGCTCGGCGTCATTCTCGCCGGAGGTGCCTTCCTGTTCGGCCTGTCGATCCTCTGGGAGGTGTTCACGACCGGCAAGCAGGTGCCCGGCTATCCCTCGCTCGTGATCGGCCTGATGACGATCGGCGGCGTGCAGCTCATCATGATCGGCATCGTCGGCGAATATATCGGCAAGATCCTCTCCGAGCTCAAGGCGCGCCCGATCTACTTCGTCGCCGAGCACAGCGAGAAGCACTCCGAGGCCGGCAAGGCCGACGACGCCCCGAACAGGACGGCGGCCGAATGAGCGCGGCCGCGCGCCCGCGGCGAATCTGGCTCTGCGCCGACGATTACGGCATCAGCCCGGCCGTCAACCGCGCCATCCGCGACCTGATCGAACGCGGCCGCCTCAACGCCACCTCGGTGATGATGGTGGGTCCGGCGATCGTGCGCAGCGAGATCGAGGCGCTTCAGTCCGCAGCGAAGACGAACCCGCGCTGCACGATCGGATTGCACGTGACGCTGTCGGCGCCGTTCCGGCCGCTCACCATGCATTTCCGACCGCTCGACGGCGACATGTTCATGCCGTTTCCGAAGCTGCTGCGCGCGGGCGTTTTGCGGCGGCTCGACCGGGAATTCTTCCGCAACGAAGTCAAGGCGCAGCTGGCAGCCTTCATGGAAGCGTTCGGGCGCGCCCCCGATTTCGTCGACGGCCACCAGCATGTGCAGCTCTACCCGCAGGTCCGCGACGGCTTCGTCGATGCGGTCGCTGAGGCTGCGCCAAACGCCTGGGTGCGTCAGGGCGGCCGCGATCTGCCGCTCAGGCAACGGCTGGCCTCACCAAAAGCCATGGTGCTCGACAGTCTCAGCGCGCAATTCCGCCGCCGCGCCGGCAGCGCCGGCCTCAGCTTCAACCCGGGCTTCGCCGGCGCCTATGATTTCACGCGCGCCGCCGATTTCGGCGCGCTGATGCGGCAGTTCCTGGAAGGGCTCCCCGATGGCGGCCTCGTGATGTGCCATCCCGGCTTCGTCGATGACGTCCTCGCCGGCCTCGACCCGATGACCGATGTCCGCGAGCGCGAGCATGCTTATCTCGCCAGCGACGCCTTTGCGCGCCTGCTGTCGGACAGCAACGTGACACTGGGATGAACCCAGCGAGACGCGGGCCAGGAGGCAGCTTGTCGCATACGGAAATTTAATCCGGCCGGCACTGTTGGGGCCACAATGGAACCCTACATCTCCTGCGCGCTTGATTTTGCGCAAAGGAGACAGATCATGACGCCGCAGGAACGCCAGCTCGTCGACGACCTTTTCGACCGGCTTTCAAAGCTGGAAAATGCACCGCGCGATCCCGATGCGGTCGCCGCGATCTCCGACGGTCTGCGCAAGGCGCCCGGCGCCGTCTATGCGCTGGTGCAGACCACGCTGCTGCAGGACGAAGCGCTGAAGCGCGCTCATAATCGCATCCAGGAGCTGGAGGCCGCCCAGGCGCCCGAGCCCGCCCAGTCCGGTGGCTTCCTCGACACCATGCGCGACTCGCTGTTCGGCGGCAGCCCCTCGCGCGGCTCGGTTCCGAACGTGCCGCCGCGTGAGCAGCGACCGGTCTGGAACACCGGCCAGGCGATGCAGCAGACGCAGCCGGGCTACGGCCAGCCACCTTATGGACAGGCTTACGGCCAAGGACCGGTGCAAGGGCCGGGACAAGGTTATGGTGTCCCGCCCGCGGGTGGTGGCGGCGGCTCGTTCCTCGGCACGGCGGCCGCGGCCGCGGCCGGCGTCGTCGGCGGCTCGCTGCTGCTCTCGAGCATCCGCGGCATGATGGGTGGATCGCATCAGCAGGCCTTCGGCGACACCAACGCCTTGGGCGACCGCAGCCCCTGGGGCGGCGGCGACCAGTCGGGCGGATCGCTGTCGCGCGATGCCGGCCTCAACGACATTGGCTCAAGCCAGGATTCCCGCCAGGGCTTCTTGGACCAGGCCTCGAACGATCGCGACAACAACGATCAGAACTACGACGACAATCGCGACGACAACATGGACATGGCCGACGACAGCGATTTCGGCGACGGAGACGACGGCGGCAGCGATTACGCGTGACGCCGATCTACTACGCATGCAAGCGAACGGCCGCCGATGAGGCGGCCGTTTTCATGAGATGTGTCTTGCCCGGAGGCTCTTCCTTCTCCCTGCAACAAGTGGAGAGGGTAACGACGATCACATCACCACGACCTTGGTGCCGACATTGACGCGGCCGTAGAGGTCGATGACGTCCTCGTTGCGCATGCGGATGCAACCGGAGGAGACGTTGGTGCCGATGGTCCAGGGCTCGTTGGAGCCGTGAATGCGGTAGAGCGTGGAGCCGAGATACATCGCGCGGGCGCCAAGCGGATTTTCCGGACCGCCTTCCATGTGCCGGGGCAGATCGGGACGGCGCGCGAGCATTTCCGCCGGCGGCGTCCAGTCCGGCCATTCGCGCTTGGCGGTGATCGATTTCACGCCGGACCAGGTGAAGCCGGGACGGCCGACGCCGATGCCGTAGCGCATCGCCCTGCCGTTGCCCTCGACGAGATAGAGGAACTTGTTCGGCGTATCGACGACGATCGTGCCGGGACTTTCCTTCCCGTTATAGTCAACGAGCTGTTTCTCGAATTTCGGATCGAACGGACGCTGCCGCGGATCGATCGCCTCCTGCTGGAGAGCTGCGCCTTGCATCTGCGGCTCGCCCATAGGCGGCAGCCGGCGCTGATCGTAATAGGCCGGCTGCTGCTGATACACCGGCTGCTGCGGCGCGTAGGCCGGACCGCGGCCGGGACCGTCGCCGAACAGGAACTCGATGAAGCCGCCGCCCATGTTCGAATTGGACGCGACGCGCACCGGCGCCGGAGGCACCTGCGGCGCGTAGAGCACCGCGGGCGGATCGTTCGGAACGCTGTTGTCGAAGGCGCCGGCGCCGTTGGTGCCGGCCATGAAGGTGCAAGCGCTGCCGAGCAGCGCGACAGACATTTTCTTGAACATCGACGTACTCTGTACTGTTTCGTCTAGATCACATGCGTCGCGGAAGCTGCCTGGCTGATCGGCGCCCGCGACGTGGTCAATAAAGAGCAAAAGCCGTTTCGTTTGGTAAACGCATCGGCCGTTTGGATTCACCACGTCGCGAGTGGCGGCGCAATTTGACGATCAGCGTTTATTTTCCATGAACGCCGCGCGTCCATGGTTAATCGCTTCTTCGCCCAGCGTCGCCCGCGGCCGCCTGGCAGTTCCCGCTGTGAACTTCGTGTTAAATCGCTTGTGCCTACAAAGACGCGTGAATGAGGTGGGGGAGTTTCCTGATGGCTGTTCACCGCAAACGTTTTCGTGTCGAGGATATCGTCGGTGGCGAGATGCCCATTTCAGATGTAGTTGAAGAGGCCCCCCCGATGCATAGCGAGATCATGGCCGAGCTGCGCGCGATCCGCGCACAGATGGCGAAGGGCACCGCCCCACTGTCCGGCAGCGCAGCCATGGCGGCGATCGACGCCTCGACGGCCCACGAGCTGGCCGAAGCGCGCACCATGCTCGATACCTACCGGGCGCAGATCGAGCAGTGCGAGAAGCTGAAGGTCGAGCTCGACCTCATCCACGACGCCATCGACCGCACCAAGCGCGAGATCGCGACGCTGCACGGCAAGAGCTTCGACGGCGGCGAGATGGCCAAGGTCAATGGCGAGCTCGGCGCGGTGGTCGGCGGCACCGAGCAGGCGACCCAGCAGATCCTCGAAGCCGCTGAATCGATCGACCAGGCCGCCAGCGCGATGTCCAAGGTGGACTCGGCCGATCAGCAGAAGCGGCTGGCCGACGACATCCAGGAACGTGTCATCTCGATCTTCGAGGCCTGCAACTTCCAGGACCTGACCGGCCAGCGCATCAGCAAGGTCATGACCACGATGAAGTTCATCGAGCAGCACATCAATGCGATGATGGACATCTGGGGCGGCGTCGACGCCATCAAGGCCCATGTCCCCGCGCATGTCGACAACCGCAGCGACGACGAGAAGCTCCTCAACGGCCCGAAGCTCGCCGGCGACGTCGGCCATGCCTCGCAGGACGACATCGACGCGCTGTTCGACTGAGCGGACGCGGGATACGGAAAAACAAAACGCCGGCGCAAGCCGGCTTCTTTTGTTTTCAGATTCTGTTTCACCTCGTCATTCCGGGGCACGCAAAGCGTGAACCCGGAATCTCGAGATACCGGGTTCGGTCCTGCGGACCGCCCCGGAATGACGGAGCAACTACGCCCGCGGCGCGCAGCGGACGTAGACCATGTTGCCGTAGCGGGTGGCGGCGTCCTTGTCGATGAAGCGGGTGATCAGGACGCGGCCGTCGAAGGAGATGATCTCGCGATCCTGCTCACCAGGGGTCGGCCCCGCCGGTCCTATGTAGTTCTTGCCGCTCGGCGAGCCCTTCAGCCGCAGTTCCTGCGGCGTCGCCTGGTCGGCGAGATGCATGATCACGCCGCCGGAGGAGCCCGCGGTGATCACATAGGGGTTCTTGCACTGCGCCCGGGCGGCAGCCTCGGTGCGGGCGCGGTCGGCCGGGTTCTGGAACGAGGCGAGACCCCAGCGGCCGACGATCTCGTCCGCGCGGATGGTGGCGGGCATTTCCGGCGCTGTGCCGGGTTCGGCTTCGGGCGGCGGAGAGGACGACGAGAAGGACGGCAGGCTCATGCCGCCGCCGCAGGCGCCCAGCAACAGCGCCAGACAGGAGGCTGCCGCCAGATTGGCAACCGTGCGCGCGTGAGCTGAACTGATCATGGCATTCCCCCGAACAAGACGACGGCCGCACCCCTCCCGCAGCCAAGCGCAAAACCGCTGCCGGAGCAATGACGTCCTGCTGTACGCCGGCGCCCCGAACAAGTTTCCAATGCCACCATCCTATATCCGCCTCAACAATCGCTTAACCACCTTTGCTTGACAGGATCGCGGCCAAGCCATATTTCCGGGCGCACTATTAGCACTCGGAAAGCCCGATTGCTAAGCGCGCCGTTCGGTCTCTCGGGGAGAGGGTGGACGGACGCGCCGCCCCACCGACTTCCACTCCTTCCGAAGCGAGCCTCCAAAGGGAAACGTCATGGCTAAATCCAAATTTCGTCCGCTGCATGACCGTGTCGTGGTCAAACGTATCGACGCCGAGGAAAAGACCAAGGGCGGCATCATCATTCCCGACACCGCCAAGGAGAAGCCGTCACAGGGCGAGGTCGTCGCCGTCGGGCCCGGCGGCCGCGACGAGACCGGCAAGCTGATCCCGATCGACCTCAAGGTCGGCGACCGCGTGCTGTTCGGCAAGTGGTCGGGCACCGAGGTCAAGATCGACAACGAAGAGCTCCTGATCATGAAGGAGTCGGACATCATGGGCGTGCTGGCCTAAGGCCATCTGCCTGAACGGCCGCTGAATGCTCCATCGTCATGCCCGGGCTTGCCCCGCCGAAGCGGCTACGGCCGTGAAGGCCGGACAAGCCCGGTAAGACGGAGAGAGCGCGGCAGGAAACAGCACGAACAAGACACATCACGAAACACGAGGGATTGCAGACATGGCTGCCAAAGACGTCAAGTTTTCCGGAGACGCGCGCGACCGCATGCTGCGCGGCGTCGACATTCTCGCCAACGCCGTCAAGGTGACGCTCGGCCCGAAGGGCCGCAACGTCGTCATCGAGAAGTCGTTCGGCGCGCCCCGCATCACCAAGGACGGCGTCACCGTCGCCAAGGAGATCGAGCTCGAGGACAAGTTCGAGAACATGGGCGCCCAGATGCTGCGCGAGGTCGCCTCGAAGACCAACGACACCGCCGGCGACGGCACCACCACCGCGACCGTGCTGGCCCAGGCCATCGTGCGCGAAGGCGCCAAGGCGGTTGCCGCCGGCATGAACCCGATGGACCTCAAGCGCGGCATCGACACCGCGGTCGCCGCCGTGGTCAAGGACATCGAGAAGCGCGCCAAGCCGGTCGCCGCCTCCTCCGAGGTCGCCCAGGTCGGCACCATCTCGGCCAACGGTGACGCCGCCATCGGCAAGATGATCGCCCAGGCGATGCAGAAGGTCGGCAACGAGGGCGTCATCACCGTCGAGGAGAACAAGTCGCTCGACACCGAGGTCGACATCGTCGAAGGCATGAAGTTCGACCGCGGCTATCTCAGCCCCTACTTCGTCACCAACGCCGAGAAGATGACCGCCGAGCTCGAGGATGCCTACATCCTCCTGCACGAGAAGAAGCTCTCGGGCCTGCAGGCCATGCTGCCGGTGCTGGAAGCCGTGGTGCAGTCGGGCAAGCCGCTCGTCATCATCGCCGAGGACGTCGAGGGCGAGGCGCTGGCTACCCTGGTCGTCAACCGCCTGCGTGGCGGCCTCAAGGTCGCGGCCGTCAAGGCGCCGGGCTTCGGTGACCGCCGCAAGGCCATGCTGGAGGACATCGCGATCCTCACCGGCGGCCAGCTCATCTCCGAGGAACTCGGCATCAAGCTCGAGAACGTCACGGTGAAGATGCTTGGACGCGCGGGCAAGGTGGTGATCGACAAGGAGAACACCACGATCGTCAAGGGTGCCGGCAAGAAGCCCGACATCGAGGCGCGCGTCGGCCAGATCAAGGCCCAGATCGAGGAGACCACCTCGGACTACGACCGTGAGAAGCTCCAGGAGCGCCTCGCCAAGCTTGCCGGCGGCGTCGCGGTGATCCGCGTCGGCGGCGCCACCGAGATCGAGGTCAAGGAGAAGAAGGACCGCGTCGAGGACGCGCTCAATGCCACCCGCGCTGCGGTGCAGGAAGGCATCGTCCCCGGCGGCGGCGTCGCGCTGCTCCGCGCCAAGAAGGCGGTGGGCCGTCTCACCAACGCCAATGACGACGTCCAGGCCGGCATCAACATCGTGCTGAAGGCACTGGAAGCCCCGATCCGCCAGATCTCCGAGAACGCGGGCGTGGAAGGCTCGATCGTCGTCGGCAAGATCCTGGAGAACAAGTCCGAGACCTTCGGCTTCGACGCCCAGACCGAGGACTATGTCGACATGGTCGAGAAGGGCATCATCGATCCCGCCAAGGTGGTGCGCACCGCGCTCCAGGACGCCTCCTCCGTGGCGGGCCTGCTGGTGACCACCGAAGCCATGGTCGCCGAGCTGCCGAAGAAGGAAGCTGCGCCGGCCATGCCGGCCGGCGGCGGCATGGGTGGCTTCTAGGCTCCGTTCCATTGCAGTATTGCGAAGGCCGCCTCCGGGCGGCCTTCTTTTTTGCCGACCCTGCCTCTCCGCTTTCCAATTCAACCGGCAGCCAAAAACCACTACGGTGGCGCCGATTCTAACTGTCTGGGCATGATCCTCTCGGAAAACCGCTTCACACTTTTCCGGATCATGCCCGTTGCCCGAGGTCTTCGTCGATGCGCGCGCTTCCGGTTTGTTCGATTGCCCTTCTGGCGGCTCTGCTCGCCGTCTCGCCCGAGTTCGCCTCCGCCCAGATGAAGCTGTCGCCGAAGGCGACGGCGCCGGGCGGCATCGAGACGCGCTATTTCACCTCGATCGACGGGCTGATGGACGGCAATGCCGACGTGATCCTGAAGGAGACGCGCCAGGGCAAGACGGTCACCGCGGCGGTGCTCGACGTCTGCTACCCGATCGCGAAAAGCTCCGACCGCAAGGACCGCTTCGTCGTCAATCTCCATGTCGCCGGCCAGGCGCTCACGGGAACGACGCAGAGCATCAGTGAGAAGTCGCCGGTCAGCGTCAAGCTGACGCGCAAACAGTCCGTCGACACGTTCGAATTCCGCGGCCAGATCGCGATCGGCCAGGCGGTGACCGAGGTCACTTCATCCGACAATTCCGATCTCAGTGAAAGGGAATTTCTGGACAACCAGACCTCCGACGACGGCATCACGCCGCAGCCGAAGGATTTCACCGACGTCTCGCCGGAAGCGATCGCAGTCAAGGTCAAGCTCGACGCGGCGACCGACTTCCTGAAGGGTTTGAAGGGCCAGGAGGTCGAGGTGACGCTGGCCAGCCTCACCGTCGGCTGCGACGCCCTGCGCGCAGGCGAGCAGACCATCAACATGTCGGTCGATCCCGAGCGCGCCGGCGCGCTGCTGTCGAAATTCAAGGCGATGCCGGGCGTCACGGCCGCGGGCTGGACCGCGGGCATGGTCGAGATGGACCGCGCCATCCGCTTCCCCGCCGCGGACTGGCGCGAGGGCGACAAGATCAACAAGGGCAAGCTCGCGACCGCGGTGGCGAGCGTGCTGAGCAGGACACTCGCGGCAAAGCCGGTCTCGCAGAACTTCAACCCCGCGACCGGCAAGCTCAAGCTGGTGTTCAAGCGGCCGAACCAGGATTATCCGGCGCTCGATCTCACCGACACGATCGAGGTCGCAGGGCTCGTCTCGCCGGACAAGCCCGGCACGACCGACAAGCTCATGCTCTGGATCGGCAGCCCCGCGACCACGACCGCCGACGAGAGCAGCGGTGCCAAGCTCAATCTGTCCGACGACGCGAGCCTGGACGAAGAAGGCGATCTGCCTGACGACAACGGCTCGATCGAGGCACTTGCCAAGGAGCTGAAGGGCCAGCGCTGGGACGCCGACAAATCGGAGTGGAAGTAGGCTTCTCGTGCCCCGGACGCAGCGCAGCACATCAGTGATGCGCTGCAGAGAACAGGCCCAGAGGCCACAAGCGAAGTCGCGGATAGGAAGCTGGATCCCGGCTCTGCGGCGCATCGCTTGCGCGACGCGCCTTGTCCGGGACAAGAGAGCAACGTTCGAGAGACCTAGTTCCCCGTCGTCCTGAAGTGCAGCGGCTTGGGGCCGATCAGCGTCAGCACGTCGCCCTGTCGCCTCCAGGTTTCGACGCTGCCGAGGGCGGCCACGAGCTCGTCGTCGGCCTGCGCCTTCGCCGGCGGACAGGAACGGTCCTGGATCTGGCCGGGAACGAAGATCACGGTGTTGCCGGCAACCGAGAACTGGCCCGTGCCGCCCTTGCACCAGAGTTCCAGCACGACTTCGCCATGGTCGCCGATCTCGATGTTCGGAATCCGCTTCGAGCCGGGCTGCGGCAATGCTTCGAGCGTCATCTCGGTGCCGAACGGGAAACCGTCCTCGGCACGCGCGAGCGTGGACATCGCGAGCATTGCAACTGCCGCACACACCAATCGCATGAGCGAAACCATGAGACCTCTCGACCGACCTGATTTGCGGCACCTTCTATAAGATGGCGCTGCCATTGAGAAGGTTCGCCCGGATGCAAAAAATCCCCGCGAGGCGAACCTCGCGGGGATTTGCCTCGAACGAGACGCCGGCGGCTATTTCAGGACCATCGCCGTGAACGGCCAGACATAGGCCTGCAACGTCACGAGCACACCGACGAGGCACGCCAGCACGATCGAGTGCCAGAACACGAAGCGCAGGATGGTGCCCTCATGCCCGTACCAGTTGGTCGCGGTGGAGGCGACCACGATCGACTGGGCATCGATCATCTTGCCCATCACGCCGCCGGAGGAGTTCGCCGCGGCCATCAGGATCGGCGACAGGCCGAGTTGCTCGGAGGTGATCTTCTGGAGGTTGCCGAACAGGATATTGGACGATGTATCCGATCCCGTCAGCGCCACGCCGAGCCAGCCGAGCAGCGTGCCGAAGAAGGGATAGAGCACACCGGTCGCGGCAAAGGCGAGACCCAGCGTTGCGTCGACGCCGGACAGACGCGTCAAGGTGCCGATCGCGAGCATGGCCGAGATCGTGATCAGCGAGATCGCGCACAGACGTATGGTGCGGCCATACTCGGCCACGAGCCGGCCGGGAGCGACGCCCATCAGGACGCCGGAGATGATCGCGGCAAGCAGCATGCCCGTGCCGGTGAACGACAGGTATGTGAAGCTGAACACCGCAGCCTCTTTCGTCGGCCCTGGAGCGACGGGCGGCATCTTGTTGATCATCTGGTGCAGCTCGGGCACGGGATAGTTCCAGACGAAGATCGAGTTCGCCCAGCCCTTGAAGGCGCCGTTGCCCCAGATCAGCATCACGACGCAGACGATGATCCAGGGAAGAAGCGCATTGAAGAGCTCGGCCTGCGTCAGCGGCGTCTTGTCGAGCGGCCTTGCCGCCGCCATGGTCGAGGCCGATTCATCGTGGCCCCGCAGCGCCGGCGACAGCCAAAGCTGCTTCGGTTGCCACACCTTCAAGAACAGGATCAGCGCCCCCATCGAGATCAGCGAGGCGCCGATGTCGACGATCCAGGGATTGATGTAGTTCGAAATCACGAATTGCGGGACGGCAAACGATATGCCGGTGACGAGGATCGCCGGCCAGACGTCCTTCATGCCTTTCCATCCGGCGAACGCCCACACCACCCAGAACGGCACGATCAGCGAGAAGAACGGCAATTGCCGGCCGACCATCGCGCCCAGGATGTAGGGATCGAAGCCAGTGACCGAAGCGAGGCCCTGGATCGGCGTGCCCAGCGCGCCATAGGCGACCGGTGCGGTGTTGGCGATCAGCGACAGGCCGGAGGCTGCGAGCGGCGAGAAGCCGAGCCCGATCAGCACCGCGCCGGTGATCGCGACCGGCGTGCCGAAGCCGGAGGCGCCCTCGAAGAACGCCCCGAACGAGAACGCGATCAGCAGCAATTGCAGCCGCCGGTCCTCGGTGACGCCGCCGATGGCGCGCTTGAGCAATTCGAAGCGGCCGGTGCTCACCGTCACCTGGTAGAGGAAGATGACGTTGAGGACGATCCAGCCGATGGGGAAGAACCCGGTGACGATGCCCAGCACCGAGGCGCGGATCGACATGTTCGCGGGCATGGTGAAGACGAAGATCGTGATCAGGTTGGTCACGATCACGGCGATGACGGCTGCGATATGCGCCTGGACGCGGCCGCTGGCGATGAGGATCAGCAGCGTGACGACCGGCACCGCCGCCGCGATGGTCGACAGCACCGGGCTGTTGAGAGGATCATAGATCTGATTCCACATGGACTTTCTCCCCACGCATGTTGCGGCAGGCGGCCCGCGTGGAGAGCCGTCCTGCTTGACGCTGAAAGTGATAACCCCGGGCTGGACGCCAATTCCTCGCGAATGCAGGCGGTTCCCGTCCGCTCACAAGCTCGCGAAATCCCGAACCACCCTGCCCCGCGCCATCGAACCCCATGCTAGGGTTGTGGGCTGCGACAATCCAACGCAAATTGCAGATCTTGCAACTTTAGTCTAAGCGCGCCCGTTTCCGCCATCGCCTCAAGTGTTTGGCTCTGGGCCGTTATGCACATCTCCCGAGGAGACCCTGCTCTGTGAAGAACATCAGCGCCACGCTCGCGATCGTCTGGCGAATCGCCGTCCCTTATTTCCGATCGGAAGACAAATGGGCCGGCCGCGGCCTGCTCGCCGCCGTGGTCGCGATGGAGCTGGCACTGGTCGCGATCGACGTGCTCGTCAACCAGTGGCAGAACCGGTTCTACAGCGCGCTCCAGAACAGCGACTGGGACACCTTCGTCAGGGAGATCTGGATCTTCGTCGCGCTCGCGTCCACCTATATCGCGCTGGCTGTCTACAAGCTCTACCTGAACCAGTGGCTGCAGATTCGCTGGCGGCAATGGCTCACCCGGCATTATCTCGGCGAATGGCTCCGGAGCGCCACGCATTACCGCATGCAGCTCAAGGGCGATGCGGCCGATAACCCGGACCAGCGCATCACCGAGGACGTCAAGAATTTCGTCGAGCAGACCCTGACCATCGGGCTCGGCCTGCTCTCGTCGATCGTGACGCTGTTCTCATTCGTCATCATCCTTTGGGGCCTATCCAACGCCGCGCCGCTACACCTGTTCGGCACCGATCTCATGATCCCCGGCTATCTGTGCTGGGGCGCGCTGATCTACGCGATCTTCGGCACCCTGCTGACGCACTGGATCGGTGCGCCGCTGGTCAACCTCAATTTCGAGCAGCAGCGCTACGAGGCCGACTTCCGCTTCAATCTCGTCCGTGTCCGCGAGAATTCCGAGCAGATCGCGCTGCTCAGGGGTGAAGGCGCCGAACGGGCCCGCCTGCTCGATCGCTTCGGCTTCGTGATCGCCAACTGGTACGCCATCATGAGCCGGACCAAACGCCTCACCGCGTTCACGGCCAGCTATCAGCAGGCCGCAGTGATCTTTCCATACGTACTGGTGGCGCCGGCCTTCTTCGCCAAGAAGATTCAGCTCGGCGACATGATGCAGACCGCATCCGCCTTCTCCAGCGTGCAGGGCGCGCTGTCGTTCTTCGTCACGGCCTACCGGTCTCTGGCGGAGTGGCGCTCGATCGTTGCGCGGCTCGATGGCTTCGAGATGTCCGTCGATTCAGCCGCGAACCTGCCGGCACATGAGCCTGCCATCGCGCTGGAGGTCGCCGGCGGCGGCCGCCATATCGACCTCGAGCAGCTCTGCGTGAACCTGCCCAACGGCACGCCGCTGGTTGCCGCCAAGGCCTTCACCATCGAGACGTCAGAGCGCGTGTTGGTGACCGGACCGTCCGGCTCCGGCAAGTCCACGCTGTTCCGGGCCATCGCCGGCATTTGGCCGTTCGGTACCGGGACGGTTGTCATCCCCGAGAAGGCAAAGCTGATGATGCTGCCGCAGCGGCCCTATTTTCCGGTCGGCATGTTGCACGATGCCGTTGTCTATCCGGCAGCGCCCAGCGCGTTCGGCGCCGCGCAAGTCCGCGATGCACTGATCGCCGTCGGGCTGCCCGACCTTGCCGAGCGGCTGGGGGAGGACGGCCACTGGAACCGGATGCTGTCGCTCGGCGAGCAGCAGCGCCTGGGGCTTGCGCGCGCGCTGTTGCATGTCCCGGACTATCTGTTCCTGGACGAGGCCACGGCGTCGCTCGACGAACCCTCCGAGGCTCGGCTCTACCGCCTGCTGACGGAGAAGCTGCCGCACGCCACCATCGTCTCGATCGGCCACCGCTCGACGCTCGACGCCTTCCACACGCGCAAGGTGGCGCTGGTGAAGGACGGTACGATCCACGTTCTCGGCGGCGAACGGGCTGCAGCCGAGCCGAGCGCGGCGCGTTGAGGCGCAGAGTCGGGACCCAGGTGTCGTACTTCAGGAGGATGGGCCCCCGGCTCTGCAGCGCACCGCTGAACCGGACGATGCTTCGCATCGCCGGGGAAGCGCTGCGTTGCGTCCGGGGCACGAGGACGAGATGCGGTTCACATCCATAAATCAACACTGCAAGCGCAATCACGGAGTGCGAGGCGTCAGCGCCGGTCTTCAGCCCCACCCTTCGCACTCTCGCTCAGCGGTCGAGCATCCTTCTCACGAGCCCCAAAGCAAAAGGGCGGCAGGTTGTCCTGCCGCCCTTGCCAAGTCGTCTCGGAAAGAAACTTACTTCAGGTTGGTCATCGCCGTCAGGTCGACGGAGAGCTTGGCGACGCCAGCAGCGCTACACCAGTTAGAGCCGAAAGCCGTGGCTGCGTTCGCACCACCGTTGATCGGGGTGACGAAGCCGGGGCTCGAGTTGGTGGCGGAGAAGTCACTGGTAAAGGCGTTGCAGTCACCCTTCGACAGATCGGTATCATAGTAGCGCAGATCGAGCGTGAACACCTTGTAGGTGAAGCCGACACCGACGTTCCAGGTGTTGTAGCTCGGCTCCTTGATGCCGTTCGCGTAGACCGGATCGCCTGCGATGCCGTAGAAGATGTCGGACGTGCCGAGCCACTGGCGGCCGAACTCACCCGACACATACATGCCGACGCCACTGGCGCCGAAAGTCGTGCTCGGCGCAGTCCACTTGGCCGTGACCGAGGCGTAGTTGCCCCAGGCGCCGAGGTTCAGGAAGTTCGGCGAATAGTACTCGTTGAAGCCGACCGTCCACTGGTCGTTGATGGCGACGTTCAGCTTGGCATAGGCTTCGAAGAAGCTCGCGTCCTTCTTGGCGAAGTTGCCGTTGATCGGAAGGCCGATCGCGCCCTGGGAGTTATCCAGGGAGGTACCGCAATTGCCCTGCGCGAGGGTGCCCTGCGAACCGAAGCAGCTTCCGCCCGGATAGAGGTAGCCCCAGACACCGAAGTCGAAGGCGAACATGCCGAAGGTCGGGCGGATACCGCCGTAGATGTCGACTTCTGCCGCAGCGCGGTTCGGGAACGAGATGCTCGCAGCGGCCGTACCGATATAGAGCTGGAGGTCCTTGTTGACGTTGTAGCGCGGCTCGAAATAGGCCGTGACCGACGGGTTGTGGTTCGACTGGGTAATACCACGGAAGATGTAATCGTTCGTGATACCGGCACCGAAAGCGACATCCCACGGATCGAAGGCCGGGGGCGGCGGGGCCTTCAGCGCCTTGACGCGCAAGTCTGCCGCAAAAGCCGAACCCGTCGTCATCAATGCCAGCGCCGTTGCCAACAAAGCCACTTTTTTCATTTCGATCCCCATCACCAGTTCTTAAACCCCAGTCGGATCCCGGAAGCCCCCCGGGGCGCTCGACCTGATTGCAAATTCATTACTGCGACAATCTGGATTGGCGGATAGAAACCGTGAAGCAAAAAGCGCGGGCATCTGCCGACTTTTTAGGCGTTTTGACCAATTCACGAAAGGTTGTCCGCCTGTGTTGCTTCTCGATCACATTTTTCTCATTCCAAAGTGCACAGGAAGCCCGTGTAAGTCCGGGGGTCTTCGGCTGGGTGACGCCCAGGCCACGAATCAGACAGGCGCGGCAAACGGCTGAGACTGAATCAGCTTGCGACGATGCAAAAAGGCCGCAGCGCCCGGCGCCGCGGCCCTTCTGATTGCAGATCGCTTCAAGAGCCAGGGAGCGGCCGGGCTTACCCCTGCCCCTCTGCCGGCGCGGGTTCCGCAGAAGACGAAGGCATCGCCCAGCTTGTCTCGGAGGCAGGCTCGGGAGCCGGAGCTTCCACCGGTGCCGACGGCTTCGGAGCAGGAGCTGCCTTCGCCTTCTTCGGTGCCGCTTTCTTTGCGGCCTTCTTGGGAGCGGCCTTCTTGGCCGACTTCGCTGCAGCCTTCTTGGCGGCTTTCTTGGCGGCTTTCTTCGGGGCTGCCTTCTTGGCAGACTTCTTCGCAGCTTTCTTTGCAGTTTTCTTCGCAGTCTTTTTGGCAGACTTTCTTGCGGACTTCTTGGCTGCCTTCTTTGCGGTCTTCCTCGCTGCTACGGCCTTCTTCGCTTTCTTGGCCTTCTTGCTTTTCTTCTTCTTCGCTTTCGCCATCGTGGTCCTCCTGTTGCCGCCGAACAATGGTCGATCGGGCGTCGTTCTGCCGTCACCTTCGGACAAAAGCTCGAGCCCTTGAAAGCTCAAGCTTGTGCATTCGATGTCGGCCGCGACCCGCCCGTAGCCCAATCGAGAAGCTCAATCGTGTGTACGACCGGAACTGACGTGCCACTGGCAATCTGCACCATGCAGCCGATATTGCCCGCGGCAATCATGTCCGGCTTGACGCTTGCGATGTTGGCGACCTTGCGGTCGCGCAACCGGCCCGCAAGCTCGGGCTGGAGAATGTTGTAGGTCCCCGCCGAACCGCAACACAAATGACTCTCGGGCACATCTTTCACCACGAATCCATTCTTGGAAAGCAATTCTTTCGGAAGGCCCGTGATTTTCTGCCCGTGCTGCAACGAACACGCGGAGTGATAGGCGACGACGATGTCGTCCTGTCTCGCAGTCGCCGCGAGTTCGAGGCCGGCGACGTATTCGGTGATGTCCTTGGCGAGCGCCGACACCTTCGCCGCATCGGCCGCGAACGCGGAGTCCTCGCGCAGGAGATAGCCATAGTCCTTCACGACCGTGCCGCAGCCGGAGGTCGTCACCAGGATGGCGTCGAGCCCCTCGCCGGCCGCTTCCTTGCGCCACGCCGCGACGTTGGCGCGAGCTCGCGCCAGCGCATCCCGGTCGTTGCCAAGGTGATGGGTCAGCGCGCCACAGCACTGCTCGTCCCGGACAAGGACCACCTCGATGCCGTGACGGGTGAGGAGGCTGATGGCGGCCTGGTTGATGCGTGGCGCCAGCACCTGCTGGGCGCAGCCCTGGAGGAGCGCTACACGCCCGCGCTTCTTGCCCAGCGCCGCGAATACGCTGCCCGCGGCGGGCCCGGCCGGCGGCAATTGGTTCGGCGCCAGCGCCAGCATCGCCTTGATGCGCTGGACCAATCCGGGCGTCGCCGAAGGCCGGGGCGTCGGCAGCAGGACGCTCAGCGGACGCGCCAGCCGCGCCAGCCACATGCTGATGCGGAAGCGCTGCGGGTCCGGCAGGACGAAGGCCAGCACCTGACGCAGCAGCCGCTCGGGCAGCGGCCGCTGATAGCGCTGCTCGATCCTGACCCGGGCCTGGTCGACGAGGTGCATGTAGTTCACGCCCGAGGGGCAGGTCGTCATGCAGGCAAGGCACGACAGGCAGCGGTCGATATGCTTGACCACCTCGGCCGTCGGCGCCTGGTCCTTCTCCAGCATCTCCTTGATCAGGTAGATGCGGCCGCGCGGGCTATCGAGCTCGTCGCCGAGCAGCACATAGGTCGGACAGGTTGCGGTGCAGAAGCCGCAATGGACGCAGGCACGCAGGATCTTGTCGGCTTCCGCGATGTCGGGGTCGGCGAGTTGCGCGAGCGAGAATTCGGTCTTCATGACGCAGCGCCTCGCGTCAGGCGTCCCCGGTTGAGAATGGTCTTCGGATCGAAGCTGGCACGCACCCTCTCGCTCAGCGCGGCAATGCCGGGCTCTTGCGGCTGGAACACGTCGATCGTGCGCCTGACATCCTCGGCCGCCCGGATCAGCGTGGCGTGGCCACCGACCGCGTTCGTACGCCCGCGCACGGCCGGGGCATGCGCGTCCGGCTTCGGTGGCACTGCCGCCCAGATCAGCCCGCCGCCCCAGTCGTAGATCAAATCGCCCCCGGTCTCGCGTACCAATTGCGTGCCGAGTGCCGCGCCCGAGGCCGGCGGACAGACGATCCGCCACACCGGCCAGGCGCCGCGCGCGCCGCCGGCCGCAAACGGCAGCACATCGCGGATCGCGGCCCACAGCGCCGCAGATGCCCCATCCTCGACTAGCGTCGCGGTTCCGAACGGCGCCAGCAATTCGCGCAGCGATCCGGCGCGGTGCGCGGCGGAGGCGGTGATGCCCTCGAGCCGCAGCACGGTCAGCGCCTCCCCCTGGCCTGCGATGTCGCCAATCCCCTCGGTCCCGGCCCGGGATGCCGATTTCGGCAGATGCGCGGCACCGGAGACATCGAAGGGCGAGCCAAGCGCCGCGGTCATGGCCTTGTTGGCGGCGGCATCCTCCAGCCCGCGCAGCAGCAGCGTCCGCTCGGCTTCCGGCTTCGGCATGACCTTGAGCGTGACCTCCGTCATCACCGACAGCGTGCCCCAGGACCCCGCCAGCAGCTTGCAGAGGTCGTAGCCGGTGACGTTCTTCACCACCTTGCCGCCGGTCTTGAAGCTGTCGCCGAAACCCGAGACGGCGTGCGCCCCGAGCAGATGGTCGCGCGCCCCGCCCGCCCGGATGCGCCGCGGCCCGGCGAGCCCGGCCGCGATCATGCCGCCGATGGTGCCGACGGCCGGTGTGCCGAGCAGGGGCGCGGTGTTGACAGGCTCGAAGGCGAATTGCTGGTTCTTGGCATCGATCAGGGACAGCACGTCGCCGACCGGCGCCCCGGCCTGGAGGGTGATGATCAGCTCGTTGGGCTCGTAGGAGGTGACGGCGTTCAGCGCGGAGACGTCGAGCACGGCGTTGGTCGCCATCGCGTGGCCAATGCTGCGCTTGGAGCCATGGCCGATGATCTCGAGCGGCTGCTCATTGGCAATCGCCGCGCGCACCACCTCTTCAACGTCCTTGGCGTCTCTGACTTTAAGCGTGTCCACGGGAAAAGGCGGTAGCGAAATTCGCCGCCAAAATCAAATGGGGCGTGACGCCGGACGCCCATGGCCGGCGCGCTCGGGACCTCCACCGGACCTCCGCAACGTTTCGGTCATCATCGAAGCGTTCACGACATCGACACTTCGATGACCGGCGAACCAAATCGGACCGGCGCTCGCTACAAGCTCACACCGATCGCGATCGAGACTGAAGTCCTGCAGCGAGGAGGAAGACCCATGAACCATTATGCCACGCAGAAATCCCTCAGCGACGCCGTCGACGGCGGCGGCTTGCTCGTCGTCGCGCAATGGGAGGCAAAGCCCGGCGAGGCCGACAAGGTCGCAGGGATTCTCGACCGCTTCCTGCCGGACGCGCAGCGCGAGGACGGCGTCAAGCTGTTCCTGATCTCGCGCGGCAAGGACAATCCGGCCCAGTTCCTGTTCTACGAATTGTTCCGCGACGAGGCCGCTTTCAAGGCGCATCAGGAGAGTGCGCATTTCAAGGCCTTCATCGCCGGTGAAGCCCTGCCGCTCCTGGCGAAGCGCGAGCGGGCGCAATACGGATTGCTGTGAGGGCTCTTCTTCCTTCTTCCCTTGTTGTGGGAGAAGGTGGCGCGGAGAGATAGTCGCTGACCCGCCGCGCTACGCGCGTCGGCCTCTCCCCGCAGGGGGAGAGGGTGCACCGTCACTGCGGACCTAGAACCGCGGAATATCCGGGAACGCCAGCTTGCCCGCATGGACATGCATGCGGCCAAGCTCGGCGCAGCGGTGCAGGGTCGGAAACACCTTTCCGGGATTGAGCAGGCCCTGCGCATCGAAGGCGCATTTCAGCCGCTGCTGCTGGTTGAGGTCGATCTCGGAAAACATCTCGGGCATGAGGTCGCGCTTCTCGATGCCGACGCCGTGCTCGCCGGTGAGCACGCCGCCGAACTCGACGCAGGCGCGCAGGATGTCGGCCCCGAACGCTTCGGCACGCTCGATCTCGCCGGGCTTGTTGGCATCGTAGAGAATCAAGGGGTGCAGATTGCCGTCGCCGGCATGGAAGACGTTGGCGCAGCCGAGCTGGTACTTCTCCGAGAGCTCGCGGATGCGCGCCAGCGCCTTCGGCAGCGCGCCGCGCGGGATCGTGCCGTCCATGCAGAGATAGTCCGGCGAGATGCGGCCCACCGCCGGAAACGCGGCCTTGCGGCCGGCCCAGAACAAATTGCGCTCGGCCTCCGAGGTCGAGATCTGGCACGTGGTCGAGCCGCAGGCATTGGCGATGGTCTCGACCCGCGTGATCAGCTCGTCGACCTCGATCTTGGGACCGTCGAGCTCGATGATCAGAAGCGCCTCGACGTCGAGCGGATAGCCGGCATGGACGAAGGCCTCGGCGGCGTGGATCGCGGGCTTGTCCATCATCTCCATGCCGCCCGGAATGATGCCGGCACCGATGATGCGCGCCACGCATTCGCCGGCCGCCTCGACCTCTGCAAACCCGACCATCAGCGCGCGCGCCGTCTCCGGCTTCTGCAGGATGCGCACCGTGATCTCGGTGATGACGCCGAGCAGGCCTTCCGAGCCGGTGATGACGCCCATCAGATCGTAGCCTGCGTTCTCCGCCGACTTGCCGCCGATGCGCAATATCTCGCCGCTCATCAGCACGATCTCGCAACCAAGCACGTTGTTGGTGGTCATGCCGTATTTCAGGCAATGCACGCCGCCGGAATTCTCGGCGACATTGCCGCCGATCGAGCAGGCGATCTGCGAGGACGGATCGGGCGCATAGTAGAAGCCGGCATGCGCGACCGCCTGGCTGATCGCAAGGTTGGTGACGCCGGGCTCGGTGACGACGACACGATTGTCGAAATCGATCTCGCGAATACGCTTGAACTTGCCGAGCCCCAGCAGCACGCCGTCTTCGAGCGGCAGCGCGCCGCCGGACAGCGACGTACCGGAGCCGCGCGGCACCACCTTGATGCCTTGCGCAGCACAATATTTCAGGACGAGCGAGACCTGCTCGGTCGTATCGGGCAGCACCACGACCATCGGCGGCTGGCGGTAGGCGGTCAGCCCGTCGGATTCATACGCCCGCATCTCGGCTGCGCTGTCGATCACGCCCTCACCGGGGACGATTGCGCGCAACGCAGCAATGATCTCCGCGCGGCGCGCGAGCACCGCCTGGTCGCTCGCAGGCATCATGATGGTCATGACATATCCTTCCGGCTCATCGCTCACGATCAAATTTGTCGCGGCAAATCAATCACGTCCGCGTCTGCTTGGGTAGGCCATCCGAAAGTCGGATCGACGATGTTCCGCGAGTTCGCTCTGGGACAAGTAGGAAATCGTGAAACCTGTCATGGTTTGATGGCTTGTCCAAGCCGAGCAGGCCTGCCAAAAGCGGCGGGCCGGCGATTGTCGATCAGGCAAGAGACTGACCAGACCCACCAGGGAAGAGACGAAGAGCACCCGATGACAAAACTGACTTTTGGCGCACTGACGATCCTCACCGTGATTGCCACCGCACCTGCCGCGATGGCGCAGGATGTCGCGGCCGGCAAGACGTCGTTCAACAAATGCCTGGCCTGCCACGCGATCGGCGAAGGCGCCAAGAACAAGGTCGGCCCCGAGCTCAACGGCCTCAACGGCCGCAAGTCGGGAACCGCGCCGGACTACAATTACTCGGACGCGAACAAGAATTCCGGCATCACCTGGGATGAGGCCACGTTCAAGGAATATATCAAGGACCCCAAGGCCAAGATTCCCGGCACCAAGATGGCGTTCGCCGGCATCAAGAACGAAACCGAGATCAACAATCTCTGGGCCTTCCTCGCCCAATACGACAAGGACGGGAAGATCAAGCAGTAGGCGCACAAGAGGCGGCCGCCAGAGCTGACGCGTCTTCTTCACGCGAACTGCTATCCACTTCGCTTGAGAGCGCCTCAATCGGCGGCCGCCTGCGCCGGGACGATCCTGCCGAACATCGTCTCGATCTCCGCCTTCACGAGATCCGGCACGGCGTTCTGCACCATGTGGCCGAGGTCGGGCAGCACGATCAGCTTCGCATTGGGCACCGCTGCGGCGAACGGGCGCGCGTGGATGCTGGTTTTCACCGTCTTGTCGGGCTCACCGGCAACGATCGTGACCGGCGCCTTTATCTCGCCGTAGCGCGCGACTTGCCCGGCGACCGACTCTTTCAGAGTCACCAGATCATAGGCATTGGCGATGAACTCGCGCGGGCGCAGCAATAGCGGCGTCGCGGAGTCCTTGACGAAGCCATCCGGCATGGTTTGCGGCAGGAAGACGTTGCGCGCGCCGGATTCAGCGAGGACATAGCCGAGCGGCAGCGTGATCGTGTAGGCGAGCAGCGGGCCGATCACGGGCGTTGCGATGATCTCGTTGTAGCGGCCGACACCGCCGCGCCAGGGATGAGTGACGGGCGCGAGCATGACGAGACCGGCAACGCGCTGCGGATGATCGATCGCGATCCGCGCGCCGAGGGCCCCGCTCCAGGAATGCACCACGAAAACCGCGCGATCGATCCCGAGCTTGTGAAGCGCCTCATCGATCATCCGCGCCTGGATTTGCGGCGTCGAATCCTGCCGCCGCCCGCGCGTGCTCCAGCCATGGCCGGGTCGATCGATCAGAATCACGCGGCGGTCCCCGGCGAGGATGTCGCCGAGCGGCCGTCGCATCGCTTCGAGATTGGAGCTCGCGCCGTGCAGCATCACGATCGGAAGACCCGAATCGCGGGGACCGATATCGACGACGTGAAGCCTCGCGCCGTCGACCTCGACCATCCGGCCCTGAGGGGGAAAGGCGCGTTGCACGGCGACGATTCCCGCCTGCGTGACCAGTGCCAGCAGGACCAGCGCCGTCACGACTGACATCACGATCATGGAGAAAATCCGGGTGGTCCTGGGCACAGGGCAGCTACGGGTCTGATCGCATGGCAGTTTCGCCGCCGGCTTTCCGCGCTTCCACTGAAAATCCCGGGGCTGTGGATATGTGCATAATTACAGAACGAGAAAATTCAACAAAATCAACGATATTCCAGGAGAGCACGCAAGCCCCGGACCAGCTTCATGCAGCCGTCATCGCCGCTTCCATATAATCGCCATGGTCGGTTCCGCCATCTAGGCGCGGGTAGGTGCCGATCCTCCTCGCATACCTCGGGCGATGCGGGAAAGACCGGCAGGATTTGTCCTGGTTTGACCGGAGAATTTTCAATGAGCTTCAGATCCAACGACACTGCAATCGACGAAATTGTCGCGAGCTGCAATGGTGACTTGCGCGGTGCCGTGCGGGCTCTGCTCCTGATCAACGAGCATCTCGAGACCGAGCTTGCAAAGGCTTACGCCGCAGCCGCCGACCGCGGCCTCGTCGAGCGCGGCAGCAGCGTCCTGCATTGAGCGAAGTGCAGACTAGTCCGTACCGTCTTCCTCTTTCTCCTCCTCGGACGTGACCGGGGGACAGACGCGGATCGTCGAACGGGCAAGCTTGGCATCGGCCCTGGATTTGTAGGGACCGTCGCCGAACCAGATATCGCCGATGATCACGGGATTGCTGGTCACGATATTGCATTTTCCGGTGGCGCGGTTGCCGACCACCCAGAACAATCCGTCGGCGAAGCTCACCGCTCCCGACGCGAGCAGCAATATGGCTGCTACTCCCAAACGCTTCATGGCTGTGCTCCCTGCCCTGCAGGTAGGCCTGCAGCAGGTCCCGCAATAGCCCTCGCGACGGCTCGCTTCGGATCGTGGTTAATCCGGACACGCCGCAACCGCTCGGCAGTTGATCAACTTGTCCCTATTTCTTGAGCACGATCTTCTTCGGAAAGCCGCTGCACTCCCGCTACGGATCGTGCCCTAGATGTCGCGACCTTCGACCTTCTCGGTCAGCGCCTTGACCTGATCGGGGATCTTTTCGAGGTGCGGATTGACGGCGAGCGCCTTGCGGTAGGCGTCCAGCGCGCGCTTTTCGTCGCCGACCTCCTGCATGATCATGCCGAGGCCGGCGAGCGCGCCGAAATGGCGCGGCTCCCGGACCAGCACTTGCTGGATATCCGCGAGAGAGCGGCCATAGTCGTTCTGCATGTAATAGAGCGTCGCCCGCCGATTCCAGGCCTCGATGTAATCGGGCCTGAGCTTGATGACCGAATCCAGCAGCTTGATCGCGACGTCGATCTTCTTCGCATCGACCGCGGTCTTGGCGCGTGACATCAGAAGCGCCGCGGTGTCGCTCGGGGTCTGGAGCCAGATTGCCCAGATCCGCGCCTCGACATGCTTGGCGCTGGCCTCATCGGGAGCGGCCTTCAGCGCCCCGAACAGGAAATCGAGATTCTTGCCGCGATCGACCTTGGGCAGCTTGGCCGGCGCTTCGGGCAGCTTCTTCTGCTTGCCGGGCGGCTCGACCTGCTGCGCCAGGGCCGGAGCCAAGCCGACGGCTGCAAGCGCAAGGGCCAGACACAGGGTACGCGGATGAGGGAATCTGACTGCCATGATGAAAGTCTAAACGCGCAAAGCCGCCCTTGCAAAGCAAAGGCGGCGTCAAACTCGTGTGAGCCGTGGTCTTGCGGGGCGCGCGAAGGCGTCCGGCCGGGCGAGAATCAGCCCTGCCGTGCCTTGAAGCGGCGCTGCACCTTGTTGATCACATAAACCCGGCCCTTGCGGCGGACCAGGCGGTTGGCGCGATGGCGACCGCGCAGCGATTTCAGCGAGTTACGGACCTTCATGGCAGAATCCTGAACGTTCGAAAGGCCGTGTTCGGCACTACCGTTTCGGCACGCGCGAATGTGGCAAAATGAGATCTTTCCCGCTGGCGGACCGACCGCCCGGGACGGGGCGGTTCTTAAGGCATGGCGGGAGGTGATGTCAATGTTCACTGCCCCGGTTCGGGCCAGCAAATTCGTGAAAACAACCCCATGCACAGTAGAAGCGGCCGGATCGGCCCGTTCTACCGACCGATAACCTGCCGCAATGCCTTGCCAAATTCGTTATATCATATAATCAATTTGGCAACCGGTCGGGAGGAAACCAATGCCGAAGCTGAAGCTGCCGAACATTGACGATGTCGTCGCCATCGACATCCACACTCATGCCGAGGAGCCCTGCGGCTGCCATCCCGACGATGGCTATGACGATTTCCAGGCGCAGATGGCCGAGTACTTCAAGTCGCCGAACAAGCATCCACCGACCGTGCCGGAGACCGCGGCCTACTACCGCTCCAAGAACATCGCCGCGGTGATCTTCCCTGTCGATGCCGAGCGCGAGACCGGCTTCCGCCGCTACAACAATTACGAGATGCTGGAGGTCGCCTCCGAGCATCTCGACGTCCTGATCCCCTTCGTCTCGATCGACCCGCACAAGGGCAAGCTCGGGGCCCGCGAGGCGCGCAAGCTGATCGAGGAATACGGCGTCCGCGGCTTCAAATTCCACCCGACCATGCAGGGCTTCTACGCCAACGACCGCATGGCCTACCCGCTCTATGAAGAGATCAACAATGGCGGCGCGATCGCGCTGTTCCACACCGGCCAGACCGGCGTCGGCTCCGGCATGCCCGGCGGCATGGGCATGCGGCTGAAATATTCCAACCCGATGTACATGGACGACGTCGCGGCCGATTTCCCCGACCTCAAGATCATCCTCGCGCATCCCTCCTTCCCCTGGCAGGAGGAGGCGCTGTCGGTCGCGACCCACAAGCCGAACGTCTATATCGACCTCTCGGGCTGGTCGCCGAAATATTTCCCGCCGATCCTGGTGCGCTACATCAACTCGATCCTGCAGGACAAGATGCTGTTCGGCTCGGACTGGCCGGTGATCACGCCGGACCGCTGGCTGTCCGACTTCGCCAAGATCGACATCCGCGACGAGATCCGGCCGAAGGTCTTGAAGGCCAACGCGCGGAAGCTGTTGGGGATCTGAGCGGAACGGCTGTGGGTGGAATCGCCTGAGGCGCCACTGGCTCGCTGCAACCTCTCCCGCGTGCGGGGGAGGTCGACGCGCGAAGCGCGGCGGGCGGGGGCTTTCTCCACACGATGACTTTCCCAATGCGGAGACAGCCCCCACCCCAGCCCTCCCCCGCAAGCGGGAGAGGGAGCCGACTGCCACTGCCGCGGCATCGTGCACACCATATGCGATTGCCCTGCCCGCAAGCGGGAGAGGGAGCGCACCGTCCTCCTGACATCTAGCGGAAGGCTTCCGACCCAAGATCTCAGACCTGCGCAAGGCCTCCATCGACGAAGACCTCGCCGCCGGTCATGAAGCTGCTGTCCGAGGACGCCAGGAACGCGGCCACGGCCCCGGTCTCGCTCGGGTCGCCGACACGCCCGATGGGGGTCGAGCTGCCGAGTGCATCGAATGCTTCCTCGCCCACGACCTCCAGCGCCAGCTCCGTCTTGGTCGGTCCCGGCGACAGCACGTTGACGCGGATGCCCGTGCCGCGCAGGTCCAGCGCCCAGCTGCGCGCAAGGTTGCGGATCGCCGCCTTGGTCGCACTGTAGATGCTGAATTGCGGCGTGCCCATCACGCCCGTGCTCGAACCGGTCAGGATGATCGATGATCCCTTTCGCATCAGCGGCAGGGCCTTCTGCACCGTGAACACCAGCCCCTTCACATTGACGTCGAAGATGTGATCGTAGTGCTCGGGCGTGATCTCGCCGAGCGGCGCAAACAGTCCGGTCCCGGCATTGGCGAACAGGATGTCGAGTCCGCCGCGTTCGGCTTTGACTGTTGCGTATAGCCGGTCGAGGTCGGACAAATCCGTCACCGAGCCCCTGACGGCGCGCGCCGAGGACCCCAACTGCGCAAGGGCAGCGTCGAGCGGCTCCTGCCGCCGCCCGAAGATGTAGACGAACGCGCCCTCATCGACGAACCGCTTGGCGGCTCCAAGCCCAATGCCGGTTCCGCCGCCTGTCACCACCGCCGTCTTGCCTTCTAGTCTGCTCATGATGTGCTCCTTCACTAGGGTTGCACTGAGCTGGCGGCCTACCCACCTATCGACAAGTATGCACCTTTTGGTAAGTACCCAAAAAATGTCATCAGATCGTTCAGACCTCCTCTCCCCGCCGGCGCAGGCTCAAGCAGACGTCCAGCGTTGTACGCCGAATCTGCCCGGCTTCACTTGCGGCCTGGATGCGACCTTGCGGGTCGTCTCGGGCAAATGGAAACCGCTGATCCTGTACTTCCTCGCCCAGGACGGCCCGACCCGCTACGGCGAACTCCGTCGAGCCGTGCGCGACGTCAGCGACAAGGTGCTGATCCAGCAGCTCAAGGAGCTGGAGGCCGACGGCCTGGTCAAGCGGACCGACTACAAGGAGGTGCCGCCGCGTGTGGACTACAGCCTCACGCCTCTGGGCGGCAGCCTGGCCCAGGCCCTCGTGCCGCTCTGCTCCTGGGGCACGGAGCATATGGCGGAGGTCAGCCAGGTGTTCGCCGAGCGGGCGACCTGGAATACAAAACGACAGTAAGCGGTCCGTATCGGTATAGTTGGTCCGCGCGCCTGCAACGATCCAAGGGAACGGGTCATGAGCATGAAAGCCGTCGTCTTCGACGCCTACGGAACGCTCTACGACATCCAGTCGGTCGCAGAGATCACCGAGGATGCGTTTCCGGGCTATGGCGAGATCATCACGCAGGTCTGGCGCATCAAGCAGCTCGAATACACATGGCTGCGCTCACTGATGCGGCGCTACCAGGATTTTGCCGTCGTCACCCGCGACTCGCTCGCCTATACGCTCCGAATGCTGGGACTCGCATACGAGAACGACGCATTCGAGCGTGTGATCGAGAAATACCTGCAGCTCGATCTCTATCCGGACGCGACGGCAGCGCTCACGGCGCTGAAGCCGCGCAAGCTCGCCATCCTTTCCAACGGCAGCCCGGACATGCTCAATGCGCTCGTGCACAATTCGGGCCTCGATGCCCTGCTCGATGCCACCATCAGCGTCGACGCGAAGAAGATTTTCAAGCCGAGCCCGGAGGCCTATGAGCTGATCGGCGAGGTGCTCGGCACCGCGCCGAACGAGGTTCTGTTCGTCTCCTCCAATCCCTGGGACGTTGCTGGTGCGAAATCCTTCGGATTGAACGTTGCCTGGATCGAACGCGTCACGCCCGAAGCCATGGCGCTGGCTTGCGTCGAGAACGAACTCGTGGCACCGCTCACCATGTTCAGGGCGATCCGCACCCAGATGGACGAGCTTGGCTTTGCGCCGGACTACCGCGTCCGCTCGCTCTCCGAGCTAACGGGAATCGCTTAGGATCGCCGCCCTGTGAGATTGCAATGAGCTACCCGGAATGAGCCTGGAATCCGTTCGCGCCTTCTTCGCCGAAAAAGCCCCCGATATCTCCGTCATCGAATCCCCGATCAGCTCCGCGACCGTGGCGCTGGCGGCCGAAGCCTATGGTGTCGAGCCGGGACGGATCGCCAAGACGCTGTCGTTGCGGATCGGCGAGCGCGTGATCCTGATCGTCGCCGCCGGCACCTCACGCATGGACAACAAGAAGGTGAAAGCGCAGTTCGGCGGCAAGCCGAAGATGCTGGGTCTGGAGGAAGTCGCCGACATCACCGGGCACGAGGTTGGCGGCGTCTGCCCCTTCGGCCTGAAATCGCCGCTGCCGATCTATTGCGATGTCTCGCTGAAGGCGTTCGACGTCGTGGTTCCGGCCGCAGGCTCGACCCACAGCGCGGTGCGGATCACGCCTGATCGGCTGGCCGAGCTGGTCGCCGCCGAGTGGGTCGATGTCTGTGAGCACCGTCCCTAAATCGCGACGCGATGAGGACGATCGTCATCGCGACTGAGCTCGTTGTTTGAGCACAATCCTTTCGGAAAACCGCCGCGCACTTTTTCCGGATCATGCTTCCGAGCGGCTAGTCATCCTCGTCGTAAGGCTGCGGCTGTGCGGGCGGAGGTGGCGGCGCCGCGTTGTAACGCGGTGGCGGAGCGGCGCGATTGCGCGGCACCTGTTGTTGTTGCGGCATCTGGTTGTTGGACTGGAACACCGCGCGGCAGCCGCTCGAGAGCTGCGGCGTGTTCTGCTGCAAACAAGCCGTGATGCGATTCACATCGGGAATCTGGTCGCTGCACAGACGCCATACATCGGGCGTACAAGCCATCTGCTGTTCCATCGTGCCGCGGTATTCCTCAGCGAATGCTGCGCCCTGCGCAACGATGCCGCCAACCGCAAGCGCCACACCCAGCACAATCCGCTCTGCTCGCATGTCTCGGTCCTTCTCCAATCCGGCAAATCTCTTCAACCAATGAGGCGAGAGCCGGTTCTGGACCAACAAAAAAATGTGAAAGGTCCGCAGGAACCTATTCCACCTCGCCGGTCTTCTTCACCGCCGCAACTGGCCGCGCTGTCAGCGGCAGCGACTCCCGCGCCACCGCTCGGAGTCCCGGACGGACCGAAGACGTCCTTCCGGCTACGGCTTGTTGCCCGTTTCCGCGTGCCGCGCCTTCGCGTCCATCGGCGTCATGCCGAAACGCCGCCGAAATGTCCGGTGAAAATACGAGACGTCGTTGAAGCCGGAGAGATGGGCAATGCCGCTGATCTTGCCCGCCCGGTGAATCGGATCGCACAGCAGCCGTGCCGCCCGCAGCAGCCGCTGCTCCAGCACGAACTCCGAGAACGTGACGCCGCTGCGCTCGAACAGCAACTGAATGGTGCGAGGGCTGGCGCGATGGCGCCGCGCGAGGTCGGCGAGCGTGAGCCCGCCGTCGCCGAGCCGTGCCAGAATATCGGCCTTGATGGCTTCCAGCCGAGCCGCGGCGAGGCCGCGCTCTCTTGCCTGATCGGTGGCGTCGCGCCGGCCGCCGAGCACCAGCACCATCAAATCCATCAGGTGTTGTGAAACGGCGTGCTGCGCCAGCGCATCGAGTCCCGGGGCGTGCTGAACCGCGAAGTCGTAATATCGATGCAGCAGCGCAGTGAGCGCGGGGTCATGATCGAGCGGCCGCGCAACGCTGTCTTCGGCATCGGGGCAATACGACAGCAGCGTCCTGCGGTCGAACAAAGCGGCCTTGTTGCCGCCTTTCTCGAGTTGCGCGACGAATGCGCCCTTGATGGAGGCGTCGATGAGACTGATGCCCAGCGGCGCGACCTCGAGCGCACGACGGCCCATGACAGCTTGCAATCGCGAATCCGGCGCCATCAGTAACGCCAGATTGTCGCTGGCGCCGAGCGTCATAAACCTGATCGGCGTGCCGTTGCAGAAGGATATCGTTGCCTGCGGCAACATCAACGCCTTGACGTCGCAGTGAAACGAGCCGTCGGACAAGGGCGCAAGATCGGCTGCCATCACGCGGCGGCAAAACTCCTCCCGCCACATCTCATAGGCCGGCCCGTGCGGTTCGCCGGTATAGCCGAGGCGCGGCGCGCCATGGATCGATTGGTCATCGGCCGCCATGAAAGCGGGTCTCCGAGCTCATTCCGGACCCAGCAATATCGCGTTTGTTGCAGCGCGCAACACGCTTCAAGTGAGGTTGCGCCCCAGGCCAACTGAATTTGCGCTTTAGCCCACTTCCCTTGGCGACGCGCCGCCCCGCTGGCGGCACAGTCCGTGGCATCGCCGCAACAGGGGTGGCGCAAACCGGCGTCTTGCGTCTTTCGCCATAAGGCATTTCGCACAGCGCCAAGAATCGCGACGACGTCCCCGCTAGCAATTGTGCTGGAATGAGGAAATCGTCGATGTCGACTGCAATACCGACCTGCGCACATAGCGCCACAAGGGCCTCTGCCCTGCGCAACAAGCTGCTCGTCACCACCGCGCTGGCGCTGGTTTCGCTTCTTGTAGTGGTCCCCGGTCAAGCTCTCGCCGCCTGCACCGTGGCCGGCACCGGCACGATCGGCGCGCTCGATTCGGGCGACGTGGCGACCTGCACCGGCGTCGGCAACACCGATCACATCAACGCCACTGGCAGCAGCAACGTCACGGTCAACGTCGGCGACGGGACGACGACCTCGCTCACGCCGGGGGCCGGAATTCCGGCAATCACTTTCGACGGCACCATCGCTTCGCGTGTAACCGTCAACAATCAAGCGACGGTCTCGACCTACAGCGGAACCGTTCTGCTCTCCAACGGATCGAACAGCAACAATGTGACGATCGCGGCCGGCGGGATCGCGGAAGGTACGGGCAACGCCGAGGCGGCGATCGTCATCGACAATTCGAACAACAATCTGATCAACATCCGCGGGACCGCAGTCGGCACCGGAGCAAACACAACGGGACTCCGAATAAGCGGGACCTCGAATGGCAACGTCGTCCTCGTTTACGAGAGCGGTTCGATCGGCGGCGACCATACCGGCGTGCAATTCGCTGCCGGGGGCAACACTCTCATCAATACCGGCACGATTTCCGGCGGCTTCATGATCGCGATCCAGGGCTCTTCCGGCGCCGACACAATCCTCACTCTCGGAACCATCTCGGGCGGCGGCAGCGGAGCGATCGACCTGTCCGGGGGCGATGACGTGCTCGCCCTCGCCCCAGGCTCGACGATCACCGGGACCGTACGTGGCGGGACCGGCACCGACACGCTGAGTTTCGGTGGCATCGGCAGCGCCTCGTTCGACCTCGGTAATCTCGGCGGCCCGGCTCTCCAGTATGATGAGTTCGAGCAGCTGACGAAGACGGGCTCCTCGGTCTGGACCCTGACCGGCACCACCGCCTTCAACGGCGCCACAACGGTGGACGCCGGCGGCCTCATCGTGAACGGGACGTTGCCGTCAGTGGTCACCGTGAATGGCGGCTATGTCGGCGGCACCGGCACGGTGGGTGGGCTCGTCGTCAGCAGTGGCGGCACGATCGCACCCGGCAATTCGATCGGCACGCTCAACGTCAATGGCAACGTGGCCTTCAATGCCGGATCGACCTTCCAGGTCGAGATCAATGCTGCCGGCCAGTCCGACAGGATCGCAGCAACCGGGACCGCCGCGCTCAATGGCGGCACCGTGCAGATCGTGCCGCTCGGCGCCGGCTTCATCGCCAACACCCAGTATACGATCCTGACCGCGACAGGCGGCGTCAGCGGCAGCTTCGCCAGCCTCACGACGTCGGGCAGCCCGCTGGTTTCGGGCCAGCTCAGCTACGACGTCAACAACGTCTATTTCATTCTTCAGCAGATTGGTGGCTTCGGCACGCTGTCGGGCCTGTCGCCGAACCAGGCCGCGGTGGCCGGCGCGCTGGACCAGGCACAGCTCGGCGGCGCATCGGGGACGCTGACCGCGGCGATCAACACGCTCGCCGCACTCGATGCGTCCGGCATCAAGGCCGGCCTCGATGATCTTGCCGGTCAAGTTCACGCCGATGGACGCCGCTTCGTTGCCGATCAGGCCGACATGTTCCAGACCTTCATGTGGAATGCGGGCACGCAGTCGCGCGGCGAAACCCTGCGCATGTCGGCCACCGCCTACGCCCCGGAGCCGGCGGATCCGATCGGCAAGGCTCTCGCCGGCCGGCGCCCCACGCCGGCGCGGAGCGTCTGGTTCGGCGGCTACGGCAATTGGGACAAGGTGGCGGCGAGCGGCATTGCCTTCGGAACGAACACGACCGTTGCCGGCGCAGCGCTCGGCGCCGATCTCTGGCACATGCCTGGCCTCACGGCAGGCCTTGCGATCGGCGCATCGACCGGCCAGCTGCGGATGGCCGGTCGCGCCGACCGGATCGACGCCAATGCCGGCCATGTGGGCTTCTACGCGCGCGGCGAGAGGGGCGGCTTCAATCTCGCATCCGCCATCAGCTATTCCTTCGCGGCGCTCGAATCCTCTCGCTCGATCGCGTTCCTCGGCGAAACGGCGACCGCCTCCTCGCGGGCGAACACCTTTGCCGCCTCGCTCGGCGTCGCACGCCCCTTTGCGACCGGATGGGGATTCACGGCGGAGCCGTTCGCCAAGGCCGACTGGTACTCGACACGGCAAGGCAGTCTGACCGAAACGGGTGCACCGGGCGTAAACCAGCTGGTGCAGGCCGGCAGCTTCGACGTCGCCTATGGCACGGCAGGCCTGCGCACCCATCACCAAGCGATGATGCCGAACGGCCAGACGGCACAATTCGGCGCGACCCTCGCCGTCCGCCACGAATTTACCGGCAGCGCGGCGTCCACCACGGCGGCCCTGGAGGGGGCCCCCGGCATTCCCTTCGCGATCACCGGCGTCGAACGCGCGCGGACGGTCGCGCTCACCGGCGCGGAGATCCGATGGGATCTCACGACTGCGACCTCATTCAAGGCGTCCTACGAGGGCGCGTTTGCGCCGGGATATGACCGGCACACGGTGCGCGGCGTGCTGCGCACCGGGTTCTAGGCCTGCTCCACCTTGCCGGTCTTCAGAACTGCCGCGATCAGACGCGCGCTGCCGGCCACTATGAACTGCGCCAGGGACTGCGCATCCTGATATTGCGTCCGGCCATGAAGATTGGTTTCGCTCCAGCCTGGCGCGGCGATGGACAGGAAAGCGAGATGTTTACGAAGCGTCAACCATATTCGGGGGAGCCAGGAACGGCTCCCGGGGACCCGCCGTTGCCCTCCCGAGGGAGTGAGCGATGCGAAATGTTGGAACCATCGACCTCGCGTTGGACGAGATGCTGGTGAATCTCGCCGCGATCGTCTTGCGGCTTTCAAAGCCCGAGCTGACGCGAACACCGGAAGCGCGGCGCGCGCTGGCGCAATCCGTCCATCAATATGCGGTGTGCGCGAAGCGTTCCAACGACCCTCGCGTTCACGAACTGAAGTCGCAGCTGGAAGAAACGCTGAAGCCGAGCTTGCGCATCGTCGCGATCGACGGCGTGGATGTATCGTAGTTCAGCACCGTCATTGCGAGGAGCTCTTGCGACGAAGCAATCGAGGTCGTTGGAGGTGCTCGTTCTACGACGCTTTCGCCCTTCCGCGCGTCCGCCGCTTGCAGGTGCCCGGCAGCTTGGCCGCCAGGAAATCGCCGAGCGCCTCGACCCGGGCGGGACGCGGGCCGCCGGGCGGCGTCACCAGGTGCACAGCACCTTCGGCCTGCGTCCAGTCCTTCAGGATGACTTCGACCTCGCCGGAGGAAATGGCTTCGCCGACGATGAATTCAGGCAGCTCGGCGATGCCGAGGCCGGCGATCAGTGCCGGCATCACGGCTTCGCCGTTGTTGACGCGAAGCTGTCCTCCCGGCCGCACGCTGGCCTGCTCACCGGCCGAATTGGTGTAGTGCCAGACGTTCGGCGTCGAGAGATAGGCGTAGCTGAAGCACTTGTGCTGGGCGAGATGCATCGGATGCGTCGGTCTGCCGTGGCGTTTCAGGTATGACGGCGCGGCGACCGTGTAGCGCGGCATGGTGAAGAGCCGCCGCGCGATCAGCGAAGAGTCCGGCAGCCGCGCGATCCGCACCGCCATGTCGAAACCCTCGCCGATCAGATCGATGGTCGCATCGCTCAAGTGCAGATCGACCGAGACTTCCGGATAGGCCTCGAAGAACTCCGGCAGCAGCGGCGCCACAGCCTTGATGCCGAACGTCATGGGGACGGCGAGCCGCACCAGCCCGCGCGGCGCGACCGATTGCGCCAGCGCCTCGTTCTCCGCCGCCTCGCCGTCGGCCAGCAACCGCGTCGCGCGGTCGGCAAGCTTGTGACCGGCATCGGTCAACGCGAGCCGGCGCGAAGTGCGGTTGAACAGCCGCGCGCCGAGCCGCTCCTCCAGCCGGGTCACTGCCTTCGACACCGTCGCCTTGGACATCGCCAGCTCGCCCGCAGCCCCCGCAAACGACCGTAATTCCACGACTTTCGCGAAAATCGCGAGCGCTTCGAAATCGGGGAGTTTTGCCATGCGAGCGGCCTTATGAGGACGGTTAAGGAAACAATGAGTTTCAACAGTTTCTATTTCTACACCACATAGACAGGCTTATCCAAGGGTCATCAGAAATTCAGGACCGATGTCGACGGCGGGTTCGGCGCTGATCGGAACCGCGGCCCATTCACGTCAAGGAATTGCACAGATGATCGAACTCAGACCTTTCGCAAAGCTCGGCGGCGCAGACCATGGCTGGCTCAAGGCCAAGCATCATTTTTCCTTTGCCAGCCATTATGACCCGAACAACATGGGCCACGGCGCCTTGCGGGTGTGGAATGACGACGAGATCGCACCGAACACCGGCTTTCCCGCCCATCCCCACGCCAACATGGAAATCATCACCTATGTGCGCGAAGGCGCAATCACCCATCAGGACAGCCTCGGCAACGAGGGCCGGACGGAAGCGGGCGACGTGCAGGTGATGAGCGCCGGCAGCGGCATTCGCCACTCCGAATACAATCTCGAGCCGACCAGGACGCGGATCTTCCAGATCTGGATCGAGCCGACCGCGCGAGGCGGCCAGCCGACCTGGGGCTCGAAACCGTTCCCGAAGGCGGACCGCTCCGGCAAGCTCGTCACCATTGCGAGCGGATTCGGGGACGATGCGGACGCACTGCCGATCCGCGCCGATGCCCGGGTGCTCGCCACCACGCTGAAGGCCGGCGAGAGCGCCGAGTACGAGCCGCAGCAGTCGCGGCATCTCTACCTCGTGCCCGCGGCGGGTTCCGTCGAGATCAACGGCGTCCGCGTCAATGCCCGCGACGGCGCCGCGATCCGCGACGAGGCCAAGCTGAAGATCACGGCGCTCGAAGACTCCGAGCTCGTGCTCGTCGACGCGGCCTAGCTATCTCCTTGTCATGGCCGGGCCTGTCCCGGCCATCCACGCCTTTCCACGAGCAAACAAGAACGTAGATGCCCGGGACAAGCCCGGGCATCACGACCCGAACAATCATCCATCAAACCTGAATCCAACGGAGACCACCATGACCAAAGTTCTCGTCCTCTACTACTCCGCCTATGGCCATATCGAAGCCATGGCCAATGCCGTCGCCGAAGGCGCGCGCGAAGCCGGCGCCACCGTCGACATCAAGCGCGTGCCGGAGCTGGTGCCGACCGAGGTCGCGAAGGCCTCGTACTACAAGCTCGACCAGGCCGCGCCGGTCGCTAGAATCGAGGATCTCGCGAACTACGACGCGATCATCGTCGGCACCGGCACGCGCTTCGGCCGGATGGCCTCGCAGATGGCGAACTTCCTCGACCAGGCCGGCGGGCTCTGGGCCAAGGGCGCGCTGCACGGCAAGGTCGGCGGCGCCTTCACCTCCACTGCGACCCAGCACGGCGGCCAGGAGACCACGCTATTCTCGATCATCACCAACCTGCTGCATTTCGGCATGGTGGTGGTCGGCATGAACTACGGCTTCGCCGGCCAGATGAAACTCGACGAGGTCACCGGCGGGGCGCCCTACGGCGCCACCACCATCACCGGCGGCGACGGCAGCCGCCAGCCCAGTGCCAACGAGCTCGCCGGCGCTCGCTATCAGGGCCGCCAGATCGCGGAGACCGCCAAGAAACTGCACGGCTGAGCCTCGCAGCTCAGCTTACGACCGGCTGCATGGCAGATGCGACTCGGGCGGCATTCTCATTCGAGGATGCCGCCCCGTCTATGACGGGAATACTCGACAAAGAACGATACGAATGGCCTTCGAACTCTTGTTGATCGCGCAGATGATCCGCAAGCCCGCGCAGGCACTTGCGCGCCGCTGGTATTGTCGCAGCCTGTTCCGCGCCTCGCGCGGCCGGCTTCGCTGCGCCAGTTGCGCGGGATCGTAAGCCTGTTCGAACGACGCGAACGCTGCACCCTGCAGCACTCTATTATCGAATTCCTTTGCCCATCGCCCGCGCCGCGAGGGCGGCGAGTTTCGGATAGCGGCGCAGGCCTTGCGCAGCATGATCGCGCCATGCGTAGGGCAAACCGCGCCAGGACAGCGCGACGCTGACATCGGTCAGCGGCACTTTTTCGGCGCCGAAGCGCCGCTTGTAATCCTGGTTGCCTATACTGAGATCGAAGCGGCGGATGCCTTGCGCATGCAGCGCGGCCATGGTGCGCTCGGTGACGAGCAGACCCGGCGAACAGCTCGACCATGCATCGCTGGCGTGACTGATGCGCAGCAGGAGATAGGTCGCGCCATGCTTGACGCCGAGCGCGGTGGCGACGACGCCTTCGTCGCACACCAGCGCCGAGACAATGGCATAACCTTCCGCGACGCCCTGGCGAACGACCTCGCGATAGAACCACGCATGGGTCTCGTCGTTGAGGACGAACGGCGAGCCGAGCTTTTGCATGCGCGCCTGCTGCTGCGCATCCATCACGTCCAGCAGTTCATGCGCGCGCCCGACGTCCGTGGCGATCTCGAATCGCGCGCCGGCATGGCGGCTGAAGACTCGCCAGCAGCGCGGCATCTGCAGGCGCTTGATCGCGGCCTGGTAGTCGCGATAGTCATCGCCCATCAGCACGAGATTGCCATTGAGCGAGGAGGATCCGATCCGCCCGAGCGACACCAGCGGATTGGGCTTGCCTCCGACCTGCGCCGGCATCTTCCTCAGGCGGAGCAGATCGAAACGATCGGGCAACGCGCGCAACGCGTCGATCAGCGCCTTGTTGATTGCATCCGTCGACCCCGCATCCAACGCAGCATCGAGCGCCAGGATCGGCGCATTGTTATCGGAGACCCCGAGGTCTGCGAACTCGACGATGCGGATGCCACGCCTGACATGGCTGATCATCGGCACGATCGCGATGTCCTTGCCAGTGGCGACATCGAAGATCACGGCGATCAGCGGGGAGACGTCGCGAAACGCCTCGTACCAGGCGTCGAGCCAGTCAACATGCTGGAACGCGGTGCGGTGCCCGGTGCTCAGGCGCGAGGCCACGTGCCGCCAGTCACGCGCGAAATCGATTGCGATTCCCGACGTGCTGGACACCTGGCCGTCTAGTTGCTCGACGCTGAGAAACGTCATTCCGCTGGACATACGACTACTGAATGTTTCCCGGTAGATTATGTTTTGCTGCAGACCACAAGCACCCTCGGCGCTTATCGTTAAGCCGGTGTCACCGGCGGCTTGGCTGCGACAAGCTGTCAGCGTTTCGGCTCTATCTGCTCGACGCATTGGAACCTTGCCAGGAAGTGCAGGCCGGCCACGGCAAGAGCGAACATGAACCAGATCGGATTCTGCCGTTCGAGCAGGAAGGTCTCGGTGGCTCCGTAATACAGGCCGAACAACCACACGGTCAGGAACAGCTTGGCCAGTGCGCCGCTGCGGCTGTGGGCCTGGGCCGTCTGGAAGTTGCCGAGCGGTGCGACCACGAAGGCGAGGATCACGAGCATCAGCCCCGGCAGACCGATGGTGACCGCGAGGTCGAGATAGCTGTTGTGGCTGTGCGCTGCAGTTGTCGCCCATTCGGCGCCCTGCGCGGTCTGCCGCGCAGTGACGTCGTCCCAGAACGCCGCATAGCCGTGACCGATGATCGGCTTCTCCGCGACGGCCGCAAGCGCGAACTCCCAGATCGCCGAACGGCCGGTGAAGGTGGGATCAAGCGGAAGCAGCCGGGTCATCGCCCCGAGCGCCGGGCTGAGGACGCTGCCGACCGTCAACAGGTTCATCAGGATCAGCGGCACGAAGCAGATGATCCGCTTCAGCCACAGGCCCGGCGTGACATAGACCAGCGAGGCGAGCGCGTAGATCGCAAGGCACAGCACCGAGGACGTCTTGCCGCCGGTGAAGATCAGGAAGATGCCGGCCAGTGCTGCGACAGCCGGCCCCATCACGAACGAGCCCACGGCGGACAGGTAGATGCCGACATAGACCAGGATCGTCATTACCGGCGACGCGATGTTCTTGTGGGCAAAGCTGCCGCGCCAGTCGCCGGCAAGTTGCGGCTCGGTGATGTCGAGGGCCGTGTGGATCGAGTATTGCGGCGCGAGGAAGACTCCGAGATAGCAGAGCGCGAGCAGCACGAGCGCGGCGACACCCACGCAAAGGTTGAAGCTGCGCTGCGTCGGCGGCAGCAACGGCAGCAAGACGGCGAGCGAGGTCACGCTGGCCGCGAGCACGAACCGCTGAAGCGAAACGCCGCGGTTCTCGGAGAAGGCGATGTTGATCAGCAGCCAGCCGACGAGGCAGAGGTGCAACGGCGTCACCAGGGTCCTCAGCGACGGAGCGTCGGTGGCGGCGGCGAGCAGAACCGCGACCGCAGCCAGGAGGCCGAAGGAGATGTAGGTCAGTGCCATGCGTCCGCCGACGACGGTGACGAGGTCGGGATTGCGCAGGTCCGGGAACGGATCGAGCGTGACCAGCACCAGCAGCAGCGCCGCGACGGCGACGAGGCAGCGCGCCGCGTGCGCGGCATTCAGCCTCGCGAGCCCATCGCGCAGGACGTGGCCGAACGACCGGGTCTCGACGTCGGTGATGTCAGCGGCGCTGCGATCCAAGCTGCAATCCATGGGCAGGTGGTGGGGCCGGAGAAGCTCCGGGTTCTAGCTCATCCCCGTTAACCATCCGTCAACCAGCATCGCGACGATGGCGGACACGGATGCCGCCGAGCCGCGCCGCACTCGTCGGATTTGGTACCGGCTTAACGCTAATACACGAAACCGGCGCCGCGCAGACCTTCGCGGCAACGCTTCGACCGCAATGGGGATATCATCCGCAACGGCCGAGGTTGCCTATGCTGGCGTTGGCAAGCGCGGCAGATGCGTCCTGGTTAACGGTCCATTAAAAGACGAGCCGCCGCTTGATCACCGCCGACGATGTTCTCGAACTTCCGGTTGCGCCGCGCGTGCCGGCAGGCCTGCGCAGCCTGCTGCCGGCGAATTCGGTCGCGGTGTCCGTCGTCATTCCCGCCAAGAACGCAGCGGCCTATCTCGCCGAAACTCTCGCGAGCGCACTGACGCAAGGCGATGTCGGCGAGGTGATCGTCGTGGACGACGGCTCGACCGACGATACCGTGGCAATCGTCCGCGCCGTGCGCGATCCGCGGCTGCGCCTGTTGCACAACGACGCTGCCGGCGTATCGGCGGCACGCAATCTCGGCGCCCGGTATGCGAGCGGCGAGTGGCTTCTCTTCCTGGATGCCGACGACCGCCTGCGGCCCGGTGCGGTCGCGGCGCTGCTGTCGGCGGCGCGCGGTGCTCCGCGCGCGATTCTCGTCTACGGCGACTACAATACGATCGATGGCGAAGGACGGCAGATCGGCCGGCGCGACCTGTTGAAGGGACGCCGCAAGCCGTCCGGTGACGTGCTGGTGCAGCTCACGGCCGGGAACTTCATCGTCAACGGCGGCATTGTGCTGACACGTGCGGACGCTTTCCGCGCCGTCGGCGGCTTCGACGTCTCGCTCAGATATTGCGAGGACTGGCATTGCTGGTGCCGCCTTGCAGCGATCGGCGAGTTCGCATTCGCGCCGAAGCTTCTGCTCGACTATCGCCTGCATACGTCGAACACGATGAACGCGGCGGTGCGAACCCCGCAGGATTTCCTGCCTGCGGTCGCGCGGGTCTTCGACGACGGGCTGATCCTGGCGCGACTCCCCGAGGGCACGGCGAGCGGATTGCGCCAGGCCGCCGAGATTCACCTCGTCACCTATTCGGCGATGCAAGCGGTTCGCTTCGGCAGATATCGCGAAGCCTTCGCCTATCTCGCGATGATCGGCCGGCTGTCGCTCAGATCGCTGCCACGCGCCGCGATCAGGGTCGTGCTCGCCCGCTTCGGCATCTAGTCCGCCGCCGCGGCATCAAGACACGATCTTCGAGGCTTCATAGGGCCTCGGCTCGAGCCCGAAGGCCGCCAGGGCCGCGCCAAGCGCAACCATCACGGGATGCATCGCGACGACTGCCTTCGACGACCTCAGCAAGGCTGCGGCGCGGACCAGCGACAGCGGCACCCGCCCAAGCATCTGCGCGAAGACCCGCGCACGCGCCGCCGCGGTCTGGGCGGCCTTGTACTGGACACGATAGTTGATCGCACCGATGCGCAGGCCGCGCTTTGCGATCCAGCCGAGGCTGGTGCGGTTGTGCGGCACGGTCTCGGTGATGACGGCCTCCGCCGTCCAGTGGAACAGCATGCCGGCGTCCCGGCACCGCACGAAGAAATCGCAATCGCCGCCACCGAGAAAATTGAAGCGCAGGTCGAACGCGGGACGATCGAACCGTTCGAAGCCGGCACGCGTGATCAGACAGTTGCCGCACCCATAGATCAGCGGCACCGCTCCGCTGTAATCGTAGGCGGGACAGAAGGCGGGATGACGCGAAAGCCAGGGCTTGCTGTCGTCGTCGAAGACCGGCAGCACCGGCCCGCCGACCACGTCGGCACCGGTCGCCTCCGCAGTGCGGACCATCAGTTCGAGCCAGTCCGGTGAAGCGATCTCGTCGTCGTCGATCATCAGGAAACGAGTCGCGGCGGGAAACAGCCCCTGCGCCGTCTCGAATGCGGCGTTGATCGCCTGGCAGTTCCCCTGCCGCTTCTCGACGAGGCAGACGCCCTGGAGCCGGCCATCGGCGAGATACTCAGCGGCGACCGGCGCGCTCTCGCGCCGCGCAGCATCGTTCTCGACCATGACGACGGCAAAGGAGCGGGGTGTACGCTGGCTCGCCAGCGAGTCCAGCGTCAGCCGCAGATGCTGCGGGCGCCGGAAGCAGGGAATGCAGACGACAATGCCTACCGACAGATCGATGACGCGGGAGCTCGCCACGATCTCCCGGTTGGGATCGCACACGACGTCCGAGATGCGCGTGGCGGACAGGTCTGTCGGGATCAAAGTCATGACGTCCTAGATGGCCGAGATATGTTGAGAAAGCCCTGCTTCGATCGCGCAGATCGGCCTCGTGCCGCGATGGCACGTCGCTGCGGGACAGATGCGTGCCAAAATGACCGATCGGCGCGCGGCACATCCACCACGCCATCCCGGTAATCTCCAGTCATCCTGGCACGACACCATACGCTTAACCGCCTTCGCGTGTTTCTGCCGCAAAACCTCGCACGCGTGTTAGTGCAATTCGCGGTCCAGTGCGCCGTCGACGTCTCAACATGAACAATGCCGTAGTTAACGCCCATACGCATTAACCCGGCCGTAAGCACTGCGATCAGTGAGACGGCGCGGCATCGGATTTGCTCTTCGGGCGAGCGAGTCTTTTCTTGTAAATTTGAATAGAACAAGCGCGGCCAGAAAATCATGAACAAGCCAGCCACGATCGACTTCGCGACAGCCACGGCAATCGATGTCTCCGCGGCCACAACACCCACCCAGGCGCTCCATGATCTCGTCCCCGGCGAGGCCCGCGACAGCCTGCTCGCCGTCCACGACGTGCTGTGCCGCGAGCTGCCGCAGGACCTGCTCGCCATCTATGAGGCCGGCGGCGGCTCGTGCAGCGTCCTGCCACCGGAATTGCTGAGCCGCAGCAAGGTCACGGTCGTCGACATCGACGAGGACCAGGTCCGCAACAACACCTACGCCGACGAGGCGATCCTCGGCGACGTCCAGACCTACAGCTTTGGGCGAGAGACCTTCGACCTCGTGATCTGCTACAACGTCATCGAGCATCTGCCGAACGTCGACGCCGCGCTCCTGAATTTCCGTGACGCGCTCAAGCGCGGCGGGATGATCCTGATCGGCGCGCCCAATCCGCGCTCGCTCTCCGGAGTCGTCACCAAGTATTCGCCGCACTGGTTTCACGTCTGGTTCTACCGGCATATCCGCGGCATCAAGGACGCCGGTCTGCCCGGCGAGCCGCCGTTCCCGACGTTCTTCCATCCGCTGGTGACGCTGCCCCGGCTCGAAGCTTTCGCGACCGCCAACAGCCTCGAGATGATCTATCGACGCGAGGTGGAGAGCCCGCGCTACCCCGAGATGCGCCGGCGCAAGCCGTTGCTTGCGGCCCTGGTCGACGCCGGCGCCGCGGTGCTGAACGCCGTGCTGCCGCGCGGCACCGACGTCCGTCGCGGCGACTATCATGTCATCCTGCGGAAGCGCTGACGGCCATGACGCGTGCCCGGCCCATCGCTGGACGAGCGACGGCTCGCGGCCACGCTGCGCGCGGTAACGAATCGTTAATCCCTGGAAGATCCCGGTATCGCAAGCGTCACGAGGACGCGCGCAGGGGTGGCATGCGCTTAAACGCTTTGTTTGCCATTTCCGTGAATAGTCCCTCAGCGAGTATGGTTAATTTTCCCTGTTGCGTTGATTGGGCACCCATATGCCGGGTGCGTGGCGTAAAGCGAAGAGTAACCCCTCAGCCCGCGGCAGTTGGAATGAAAGCTGGGGATCATGCTTGACTATAACCAGCCGATCGATCGAACCGGACCGGCGGCCCCGCAACGGAAGCCTCAGGCCGGCTTCAACGTGCTCGAGCTCGTCAATTTGCTCTGGCGGCGAAAGGTCGCGATCGCGGCGGCCGCCCTGCTCGGCGCGACGCTCGCGGTCGTCGCCGGCAAGAGCGTGACGCCCCGCTACACCGCCACCGCTCAGCTCTATGTCGACCCGCGCGAGCTCCAACTCGTCGATCGCGAGCTCACGCCCCGCGCCCAGGACATCTCCGGCATGTCCATGGTGGTGGAGAGCCAGGCGCGCCTGATCACGTCCAACAGCGTACTGCTCCAGGTGATACAGCAGGCAGGTCTCGACAAGGATCCGGAATTCGGCGGTGGCGACGGCAGGAGCCTGATGTCGTCGCTGCTCGGCCTGATCGGCCTGCACCCCCGCGCGCCGTCCGCCGCGGAGAAGAATGAAGTGCAGCTTGCTGCGCTCGACGCATTGAACAAGCACATCACCGTCCGCAAGACCGAGAAGAGCTTCATCGTCGACATCGAGGTCTGGTCGACGGATCCCGCGAAAGCGGCGATGCTGGCCAACACACTGACCAATGCCTACCTCGCCGAATCCCGCAACTCGCAGGCGTCGGCCGCACGGCGCGCCACCAACGATCTCTCCAGCCGCCTGAAGGAGCTGCGCGACCGGCTGCGCAACGCCGAGACTGCGCTTGCCACCTACAAGGCCCAAAACAATTTCGTCGGCACCCAGGATGCGCTGATCAGCGACCAGCAACTCTCCGCCAGCAACCAGCGGCTCTCCGCGGCCCGTGCGGCGACGATGGATGCGCAGGCGCGGCTCGACCAGATCGAGGCGAGCCGGCGCACGGCCACGGATGCAGGTGCGATCCCCGAGGCGCTGCAGTCGCCGACGATCGCGAATCTGCGCGCGCAATATGCCGATGCCCGCAAGAAATATGCGGAGCAGGCCGGCGAGCTCGGGCCGCGCCATCCGGCGCTGCGCCAGACCGAGAAGCAGGTCGAGGACCTCAAGCGCACCATCAACGAAGAGATCGACCGCTTCGCCCAGTCGGCCAAGAATGATTTGACACGCGCCCGCGATTTCGAAGCCTCGCTCAACCGGGCGCTGGAGGCCCAGAAGCGGCAGAGTGTCCAGCTCAGCCAGGCCGCCGTGCGCCTGCGCGAGCTCGAGCGCGAAGCCGATGCCAGCCGCGACGTCTATCAGTCCTTTCTCAAGCGCTCCCGCGAGACCGAGGAGCAGGAGAGCCTGAACACGTCGGCGGCCCGCGTCATCGGCGAGGCGACGGTGCCGCAGCGGCGCTCGTTCCCGCCCGCGATGAGCTTGTTCGCCATGATCGGCTTCATCTTCGGGGCGATCGCGGCCTCGAGCTGGTTCGTCGCAGCCGAGTTGCTATTCACCAGCGCGATCGCACCAGCACCGGCGCCTGCCCGTCCACAGCGCGCGCCGGCGCCGGATGCAGATGCAATGAGAGCTCCGCAGCGCGCGCCCCCGCCGGAGGCGTCGCGGCCTCCGCCGGCCTCGCGGGTTCCGGAAGTCGAACAGATTCCGCCGGAACTTGTCGCGCCCCCGCTCCAGCCTTCGATGGTCGAAAGGCCCGTGATCGAGAAGCCGCTGATCGCACGCTTCCAGGAAGCCGACGTCATCCACACGCTCGGCGCCATCCTCGCTACGGGCGGCGGCGTCGACCTCACGCGGCTGGGTTGGCCAACGCTCCGCCCCGGCTTTCCGCTGACGACACTGCTCAACGCCTGGCGTGACATGCGCGCGGCGGTCGTCCGGCGCGCCGGCGGCAAGGCGATGCCGGTCATCGCGCTTGTCGGTGCCGGCGAAACCACCGGACGTAGCGTGACCACGCTGAATTTTGCGCTGGCCGCTGCCCGCGACGGCGCCCGCGTGCTGATGATCGATGCCGACCATCAGGCACGCTCGCTCTCGAACAAGGTCAGCCGTCCCAGCAAGAGCGAACCGAGCAGGCTCGGATGGCTCTCGATCGGCAACAAGGACGCACGCGAGATCAAGACGGTCAACGGCATCTCGGTGCTGCCCGCCGCGGAGGGCGATGCCGACAAGGCTGCCGCCGCGATCCGCAAGGCGATTGCGCAAGCCCGTTCCGCCGGCGGCTATGATCTCGTGATCCTCGACGGCCCGGCGATGCCGCTCTCGGCCGGCGGCCGCAAGCTGCTCGACGACACCGACTCGCTGGTGGCCGTGCTGCCGACCAGCCTCGACGTCAACGACAGCCTGGAAGAGATCCTGGCCGCGCTCGGCCCCGCCGAGCGCAAGCTCGTCGGCGTCGTGCTCGACGAGCTCACCCCTGCAATCCAAACGCGCCATCGAGGCAGACAATATGCTTGAGCGCCGCGTCAACCTCGAAGGACGGGCAGCGACTGCCGAGGTGCCGAGAATTACCGTCGGCGGGCTTCGCATGGCCGCGCTCGACCTGGAAGCCACCGCCGATTTCATGATCGAGGCGACCGATCCTGACAGTCGCATCGGCCGCCCGCTGTTCCTGACCTCGGCCAATGGCGAGGTGCTGGCACGCTGCTCGACCGAGCCGCAGACCGAGCGGCTGTTCCGCGCCGCCGACCTGATCAACGCGGACGGTCAGCCTCTGGTCGCGGCCTCGAAGCTGCAATCCTGGTTCCCGCTGCCGGAGCGCGTTGCGACCACGGACCTGTTTCATATCGTTGCGCGCAAGGCTGAGGCCGTCGGCCGCACGTTCTACATGTTCGGCGCAAGCGAGGCCGAGAACGCCGCCGCGGTCGACAACGTCCAGAAGATGTATCCCAGGCTCAAAATCGTCGGACGCAGCCACGGCTATCTGCAAGGCGAGGCGCTGCGTGCCAAGGTCGAGGAGATCAATGCCCTTGCACCGGACTATTTGTGGGTCGCCCTCGGCGTGCCCAATGAGCAGGCATTCGTAAGAGATTTCACGCCGCATCTCACCAATGTGGGTGTCATCAAGACGTCCGGCGGCCTGTTCAATTTCCTGTCAGGCAGCCGTTCCCGCGCGCCGCAATGGATGCAGAAGATCGGGCTCGAATGGGCCTGGCGCACCTTGCTCGAGCCACGCCGCCTGCTCTGGCGCTATTTGACCACCAACCCCCGCGCGCTCTATCTTCTCCTCAGCCGCAACCGCCCCATCCGCTAGAAGAAGAGCAGAAGACGACATGACCGACCGACCGACCGTCCTCGTCACCGGGGGTGCGGGCTATATTGGCTCACATGCGTGCCGCGCATTGACCGCCGCCGGCTATCAGCCCGTCGTTTATGACAATCTCTCGACAGGTCATCGCAGCTTCGTCTCCGGCCCGCTGGTGACGGGCGATCTGCTCGATGGCGCGACGCTGGCGCGCGCCTTCGCCGACCACAAGGTCACGGCAGTGATGCACTTCGCGGCGGCGAGCCTCGTCGGGGAATCCATGACCGACCCACAGAAATACTACATCAACAACGTCCAGGGCACGTTGTCGCTGCTGCAGGCCATGCGCAACGCGGGCTGCCATCGCATCGTGTTCTCCTCGACCGGCGCCGTCTACGGCAACGCCGATTCCAAGGCGCTGCCGGAAGACTTCCCCTGCGCACCGATCAATCCGTACGGCGCATCGAAGCTGATGATCGAGCGCATGCTCGCCGACTACCGCACCGCCTACGGCTTCGGTGCGTTCTGCCTGCGCTATTTCAATGCCAGCGGCGCCGATCCGGCCGGCGGGATCGGCGAACTGCGCGACAACGAAACCCATCTCATTCCACGTGCGATGATGGCGCTGCAGGGCCATGTCGACTTCGCGGTGTTCGGCGACGATTACGATACGCCCGACGGCACCGCCATTCGCGACTACATCCACGTGACGGACCTTGCGGCCGCGCACGTCGCGGCACTGAAGCTTCTGGAACAAGGGCATGCCGGCGGCAGCTTCAATCTCGGCACCGGTTCCGGCTTCTCCGTACGCGAGATCCTCGACGCGATCAGGCAGGAGGCCGGGCGCGAGGTGCCGCACAGCGTCAAGCCGCGCCGCGCCGGCGACCCCACCTATCTGGTCGCGGATCCTTCTGCCGCGAGAAACGTGCTGAACTTCGTGCCGCGCCACTCCGATCTGCCCACGGTGATCCGCACGGCGTGGGCCTGGCACCAGAAGGCGCATCCGTTCAGATCGCGCTAGGGCGACCGTATTGCAGCTTGCCGACGGGCACCTTAAGCCGCTAAAGGGAATGAAGAGACTATGAAAACCCGCGCCGGCCGCTTTTCCGGCCGCCGGGTGCTTGTGGTATGGCCGCCGATGGAGCGGCATACGTGGCTGCGCGACGCGGCGTTCTTCAAAGCTTCAGGACCACGACCGCGTGCGCGCATCGGCCTGCTTTCAGGCGCGACAAGGAGCACGGAGCGAATGCATCAGGCCGCAAGCCTGCAATTCGAGCGCGTGGTGAACGAATTCGCCCGCTGGCTCGCTGTGCCCGAGGACGAACGGTCGCCGGCGCCGGCCTGGTGGTGGGGACCCGCGATCGCGGTGCGCGACGCGCACCAGCCGATGCCGGGTGCGTGGTCGTCCACGCTCGGCCTCGGCGACGGATCGACCTTTGCCGACGGAGCGTGCCTGCTGCTCGCCCTGTTCGAGGATCAGACCTCACTGCCATGGCCGGACGATTTTCCGCGCAAGGCGGAACGCGAGGCTGACGAGTCCCGTGAGCTGCACCCGCTGCCGTCAGACGACAGCGCCTTTCAACCGTAGAGCCGCGGCCTGCTCGGCGACAGTATCCCGCTCCGGCTGGAGCGGCGGCGCGACGGGCAGCACCATCGGGCGCAGCAACTCCGCGATCTGCCGCGCCGGCAGCGGCTTGGAGATGAGGAAGCCCTGCATCTCGTCGCAGCCATGGGTCCGCAGGAACGCCTCCTGCTCGGCATTCTCGACGCCTTCGGCGACGACGGTCATGCCGAGTGCCTTGCCCATGCTGATGATGGCCTGTGCGATCGCCTGGTCCTCCGAATCCTGCGGCAGGTCGCGCACGAAGGAGCGGTCGATCTTGATGGTGTCGATCGGAAAGTGCTTCATCAGCGACATCGACGAATAGCCGGTGCCGAAATCGTCGATGGCGAGGCGGATGCCGCGGCTCTGGATGGAGTCGAGGACTTTGAGCGCACGACCGACATTGCGCATCATCATGCTCTCGGTGACCTCAAGCTGGAGCAGCACAGGCGACATGCCGCTGGCGGCCAGCGCTTCGTCGACGTCCTGCAACAGATGCTCGTCGACAAACTGGCGTGGCGACAGGTTGACCGCCATCGACAGCGGCAACAGGCCGCGGCGCTGCCAGGCCATGGCTTGCGCGCAGGCCTCATTCAGAACCCAGCGGCCGATCGGCACGATCAGCCCGGTTTCCTCCGCAAGCGGAATGAATTGCGCCGGCGAGACATTGCCGAGATCGGGATGAGCCCAGCGCAGCAGCGCTTCGACCCCCGTGATCTGGCCGGTCCCCATGTCCACCTTGGGCTGGTAGTTCAGCGAGAACTGCTCGCGCTCCAGCGCGCGGCGTAGTGCGCTCTCGAGCGACAGCCGTTCGATCGACTGCGTCTTCACCTCCTTGGAGAAGAAGCGATAGCCGTTCTTGCCGTCTTCCTTGGCGAGGTACATCGCCATGTCGGCGTTCTTGGTCAGGGTCTGCGCGTCGGAGCCGTTGGCCGGATACATCGCGATGCCGATGGACGCCGTAGTGTGGCACTCGTGGCCAGCCAGCTCCATCGGCTCGGCAAGCGTCGCGAGCAGCCCCGTCGCGATGCGCTGGACGTCGTCGATCTCGCCGCACTGATCGAGGATCACCACGAACTCGTCGCCGCCGAGTCGCGCCACCACGTCGCTGGCCCGCAGCGCGCCGCGCAACCGGTTCGCGACTTCGAGCAGGAGCAGGTCGCCGGCCTCGTGACCCAGCGAATCGTTGATGACCTTGAAACGGTCGAGATCGATGAACAGCACCGCAAAGCGGTGATCGCGACGCTGCGCGGTGTCGATCGCCGCGTGCAGCAGCTCGTTGAAGATCTCGCGGTTTGGCAGGTCCGTCAGGCTGTCATGCGAGGCGAGATACTCGATCCGCTCGTCTGCCTGTTTCTTCTCGTCGGCGCGATCGAAATTCTCCATGGCGAAGGAGACGTTGTCGGCGAGACGCTGCAACAGCTCGACGAATTCGGGCGTGAAGGTCGCCGGTTCGGTCGACATGTAGATCATGACACCGACGGCCTGGTCGTGCGAGATGAGCGGAAACGCGGCGCCCGACCGCGCGCCGTCCCCGCGCACGATGGGGTGGAAGACACGGACGCGGTCGTCGTTGAGATAGTCGTTGCTGATGCAGGGCCGGCGCGTGCGGAACGCCGTGCCGCTCATGCCGCGCCCCTCGGGCCGCTCGGGATCGATGGAGAGACGGACGTTGCGCGTGGTGTCGGCGGACGGGCCGGCGGCGGCCACGATCTCGAGCTGGTCCGTGCCGGCCCTGGCCAGCGCGATCGTGGTCGAGGTGAACTTGGCACCGTTCGATGCCGCAAGGCATACGAGCTCGAACAGCTCGGCACGCGACTTCGCCCGCATGATCGCCTCGTTGGTCGCGCTCAAAGCCGCGAACATGCGCGTCAGACGCTCCTTCTGCGCTTCGGTGCGAACCTTCTCCTCGGCGCGATCGAAATTGTCGAGTGCAAAGGAGACGTTCTCCGCCAGGCGCTCGAGCAGCTCGACCAGATCGGGGGTGAACGTATCCTCTTCCAGTGCGAGGAAGAGCAGGATGCCGACCGGCTTGTCGCCCGCCCTCAGAAGCGGGAAGCTTGCCGCAGCCCGCGTTCCATCCTCGATGGCCTTTGTGCGCCAGTATGCCGACCGCGGCTCGTTCAGATAGTCGTTCATGACACTGGGCCGGCGGGTTCGGAGTGAGGTGCCGATGATGCCCTGACCCTCGGGGTGGTCGGCGGAAATGTTACAGGTCCGTCCAGCCATGCGCTCCTTCAGGCGCCCCTTGACCGCAACGACTTGAACGAGCTCGCGCTCCTCATCGATGATGCCGATCGTCGCCGAGGCGAAGAGATCGCCGAGCACGGCCGCCTGGCAGGCCGCCTCGAACAGCTCCTCGCGCGTCTTGGCGCGCATGATGGCTTCGTTGGTCGCGCTCAGCGCCTCGAACATGCCGCTCAGACGATTGCGCTGCTTGTCCGCTCGCGCCTTCTCGTCGGCGCGGTCGAAACTTTCGAGGGCGAAGGCGACATTGGCCTGAAGTTTGCGCAGCAGCTCGACGAGCTCCGGCGTGAAGGTGCCACGCTCCGGAGAGTTGAACAGAAAGACGCCCTCCACCCGGTCGCCGTTGAACAGCGGCAACGCCGCGGCGGATGCGATGCCGCTGCGGCGGGCGCTGGCCTGCCAAGGCGCGATGCGATCATCGGCGAGCACGTCGTTGCTGACCGCGGGCTGGCAGGTGCGGAACGCCGTGCCCGTCAGTCCGCGCCCCTCGGGCACCCGGTCGGAGCTGGAGAACGTGAAGTTGCGAACCTGATCCGCATTCGGTCCGTAGCAGGCGACGACGCGGAGCAGCTCGGCCCGACGATCGACCAGCGCGATGGTGGCCGAGGTGAACTTGGCTCCCTTCGCGGTCGCCTCGCAGACGAGGTCGAACAGCTCGGAGCGCGACCGCGCACGCAGGATCGCCTCGTTGGTGGCGCTGAGCGCCGCATACATTCGCGCCAGGCACTCTTCTTCCGCGGCGATCCTGGCTTTCTCGGCCTCGCGGCCGAAATTCTCGATCGCGAACGAGACATTCTCCGCCATGCGCAGCAGCAGTGCGACGATCTCCTCGTCCTTGGCCCAGGAGCGGCTGATGAAGAACAGCAGCACGCCGACGCTTTCGCCGCACTTGATCAGCGGCGCGACGACGCACGCGGCAACGCCGGTGTCGACGTTGGCCTGCTCCCAGGGTGAGCCCTTGGTGCGGCTGGCGAGATCGTCCTCGACGATGGCTTTCTGAGTCCGGAACACCTCGCCCGAGATGCCCTTGCCATAGGGATTCTCCGGATCGATCGAATAGCGCGCCTGGGTGACGAGCTCGAGGTTCTGCCCGGTGGCGGCGACAGGCTTCATCCAGTGCGAATCCGGCTCGCGGAGCAGCACGATGGTCGCCAGCGACTTGCCGCTGTGCACGGAAGCGTCGCAGACGAGCTGGTACAGCTCCTGCTCGGTCTTGGCGCGCAGGATGGCTTCGTTGGTGGCGCTGATGGCGCCGAACATGCGGTTGAGCCGCCGTGTCGCCCGCTCACTCGCCTGCCGCGCGGTCTCGCGCGCGAAATTGTCCAGCGCATAGGAAATGTTCGCCGACATGCGCTCGAACAGCGACACCATCTGCTCGCTCAGCGAGTTGGCTTCGCTGCGCGTCACGTACAATACGCCGACGCTCTTGCCGTTGCAGAGCAGCGGCAGCGCCGCGGCCGCACCGATGTGAGCCTTGGCGGCGCCCTCGCGCCACGCCAGCGAGCGCGGATCGTTCAGATAGTCGTTGCTGATGCACAGCTTCTGATCGCGAAACGCCTCGCCGCCGACGCCGGATCCTTCAGGCGTGCCGGCTTCCGTCGTGATCACAATCGAACGGAGCCGCGGAATGTCATCGCCACAGCCGGCCGCATAGCACAGCCGCCGGCCGTCCGGCTCCACCAGGAACACGGCCACGGCCAGAAAATCCCCGCTCGAAAATCCGGCGTCGCAGACCTTCTGGTACAGCTCCTCCGGCGATCTCGCGTAAAGGATCGCTTCATTGATGGCGCTCAACGCCGCAAAGGTGCGCGCGAGTGTCGTCGGCACGATCTCAGCTCCCGGGCATTTCTGCCTATTTATCCCGGTGACTTTATCAGCGGCGATCGCCTAAGTGGTCGTTATTGCGCACTGCAAACCGTCGATCAAAGTGAACGAGCAGCGAATGAGCAACGCAAAACTGCGGGAAACGCCGCCGCGCGGGACGAATCATCGGTCAAGGTGCGTTCTCTCTACGAATTTGCAGCCCTGCGATGGTTTACGGGAGATTGATATCGCTCCTGCGCTTTGAAACGATGGCACCCAACAAGCAGCCTGTCACGGGCACCAAACCGAGGGAACGCCATGCCGCGGACGTCTACTGTCCTGGTGAGATCGAGGGCTTGCGCGAGCAGCGGCGCGCGCCTGCGCGACGGCATCGCGATCGAGGATGCCACATGGGAAAAATTGCGCGCTCTGGCGCGTGAGTACAGGCTCGACGCCGTGCTCGATCTGGCCTGACGGCATCAGGAGACCAGCAGCATGAATCGGCAGATGATATTGGTCGGCTTCCTCCAGGCACAGAACTGCACGAACCTGCCGAGCTCCTGGCGGCATCCTGACTCGCGCAGCGATTCGATGTCGGCGGACTATTATCAGGAGATCGCCAGGATCCTGGAAGCCGGCAGGTTCCACATGGCCTTCTTCGACGACCGCCTGGCGATGCCGGACCGCTACGGCAGCGACCACGCCCACACCGTCGAATACGGCATCCGCTGCGTGAAGATGGATCCGCTGATCGTGCTGACCACGATGGGCATGGTCACCGAGAAGCTCGGCCTGGGCGCGACCTGCTCGACCACCTACTATGAGCCCTTCGACGTCGCGCGCCGCTTCGCAACGCTCGACCTGATGTCGGGCGGGCGCGCCGGCTGGAACGTCGTCACTTCGCTCAATGACGGCGAAGCGCTCAACATGGGCCGCGACTCCCACCCTGAGCATGATTCCCGCTACGACCGTGCCGACGAGTTCATGGAGGTCGTGCTCGGCCATTGGGACACCTGGGAAGACGGCGCGCTGATCATGGACAAGCAAAGCGGTCGCTTCGCCGACCCTACCAAGGTGAAGCGGCTCGACCACAAGGGACCGGCCTTCAGGTCGCGCGGGCCCTTCACCGTTCCGCGTTCGCAACAAGGCCATCCCGTGATCATCCAGGCCGGCGCTTCAGGCCGCGGCCAGCGCTTCGCCGGGCGCTGGGGCGAGGTGATCTTCACCGCCGCGCGCAATCTCGCCGCCGCCAAGGACGGCTACGCCGCCGTGCGCAACGAAGCGGCGACGGCCGGCCGCAACCCTGACCAGATGTTCCTGTGCAACCTGACCACGCCGGTCTGCGCCGCAACCAAGGCTGAGGCCGAGGACAAGATGGCGTTGATCGACAAGCTGCCGCTCCAGATCGACGCTCTGTCGCTGCTCGCCGAAGCACTCAACTACGATTTCGCCTCCAAGGATCTCGACGAGCCGCTGACGACGGAGGAACTGAAGAGCATGCAGGGCATCTTGGGCATCCGCGACGGCGTGCTGAAGGCGTCAGGCAAGAGCAACCCGAGCGCCCGCGACTTCGTCACCTTCTCCGGCCGCGGGCAAGTGCAGGACGCGATGGTCGGCGGTCCCAAGGAGATCGCGGACAAGCTGGAGGAGATGTTCGTGGAGCGCGGCTGCGATGGCTTCGTCATCGCCGCAACCTACGTGCCCGGCTCCTACGCCGATTTCGTCAAGCATATCGTCCCAGAATTGCAGCGTCGTGGCCTGTTCCAGACGGACTATCGCGGCAGGACGCTACGGGAAAATCTCGGGCTCGAGCGGCCTGCTGCCGGCGCCTGGAAGTTGCAGCCGCGCGAGGCTGCGGAATAACGAGGAGAAGACATGCGCTGGCTGAAATTCACCGCCTCGGGCAAGACGTCCTGGGGGATCGTTGAAGGCGACCGGGTGATCGCAGTCGATGGCGATCCCTTCGCCGGATGGCAGCGCACCTCGCGGACGCTGCCGTTGTCCGAGGTCAAGATCGAACTGCCGCTGATCCCGCGCACCTTTTATTGCGTCGGCTTGAACTATCTGAAGCACCTCAAGGAAGCCGCCGACAAGCGCGGCGAGGTGCCGGCCGTCCCGGACAGGCCCGAGATCGGCTATCGCGCGCAGAACGCACTGATCGCGCATGACGAGGAGGTCGTGATCCCCTCCTTCGCGACGGACAAGATCCATTACGAGGGCGAACTCGTCGTCGTCATCGGCAAGAAGGTGAAGCATCTCACCGAGCAGAACGCGATGGATTGCGTGTTCGGCTATACCATCGGCAACGACGTCAGCGAGCGCAGCTGGCAGAAGGCGGATCGCAGCCTGTGGCGCTCCAAGAATGCCGACACGTTCAAGCCGATGGGGCCGTGGATCGAGACCGAAGCCGATCTCGAAAAGATGGAAACGATCGTCCGCGTCAACGGCAAGGAGACCAACCGCTTCGCGACCGCCGACATGATCTTCGGCGTGGTGCCTTTCCTGGTCGAGCTGACCAGGTATTTCACGCTATGGCCCGGCGACGTGATCTGGATGGGCACCGACGGTGCCTCGCCCGACATCAAGCATGGCGACGTCGTCGAGGTCGAGATCACGGGCGTCGGGACGTTGCGGAACAGGTTTGTCCGGGAGGAGCGGTGATCCTCATCCTGAGGAGCTTGCGACGCAAGCGTCTCGAAGGATGAAGGCCCGCCTCTCGGCCTCGCCCTTCGAGACGGCCGCTGCGAGGCCTCCTCAGGGTGAGGGGATGGAGTTGCCCACCTTGCGTCCACCGTGTCGTCCTGCGCTCCCTCAAAACGGCAACGCCACACTGGTCTTGATCTCCTTCAGCACGACATTGCTGCGGACGTAGCGGATGCCGGGGATGCGGAACATGAACTCGTCGAGGAAGCGGTTGTAGGCCGCCATGTCCTGCACGACGACGCGCAGATGATAGTCGGCGTCGCCCGTGGTCGCAAAGCACTCCAGCACCTCGCGGCGCGTCGTGACCCTGGCCACGAATTCGTCGACGAACTTCGCGTCATGCCGCTCCAGCGAGACGTGGAGGATGGCCGACATCGCAAAGCCCGCCTGCTCTCGCGCCACCAGCGCCGCATAGCCGCGAATGACGCCGCTGTCCTCCAGCGCCCGCACCCGGCGCCAGCAGGCGGAAGTGGACATGCCGACCTCATCGGCCAGCTGCTGGTTCGTGGCACGGCCGTCCCTCTGGAGATGGGCGAGAATCTTGGTGTCCTGCTCTTCGATCATGCGCACCTCTCAGGCGGCAAACTCTACCAAATTTACGCATAAGATGCAAAATTCTACCAAATTGCCAACACGTGTAGGGCGAATAGGTAAGACCTACCGGCGGCCCGGGCATAACCTTTCATCATCCGGCAGGATGCCGCGCGAGGTCCGCCATGGACGCCATTCCGTCACTCGACAGTTACGAGCTCTCCGACCGCTACGAGCGCCAGGAGGGCCGCGTCTTCCTCACGGGCACGCAGGCCATCGTCCGCATCGCACTCGATCAGGCGCGCCGGGACCGTACGGCCGGGCTCAATACCGCCGGCTTCATCTCCGGCTATCGCGGCTCTCCGCTGGGCGGCGTTGACCTCGAACTGTGGCGCATCCAGGAACGGCTCAAACGGGACCGCATCGAATTTCTTCCGGCCGTCAACGAAGACCTCGCGGCGACAGCGGTGCTGGGCTCGCAGCAGGTCGAAACGCAGGCCGATCGCGAAGTCGACGGCGTGTTCGGGCTCTGGTACGGCAAGGGCCCCGGCGTCGATCGATCCGGCGATGCGCTCAAGCATGGCAACGCCTATGGCTCCTCGCCGCATGGCGGCGTGCTGGTGGTCGCCGGCGACGACCATGGCTGCGTGTCCTCTTCGATGCCGCACCAGTCCGACGTCGCCTTCATGAGCTGGTTCATGCCGACGCTGCATCCGGCAAGCGTCGGCGAATATCTGGCGTTCGGCGAATATGGCTATGCGCTGAGCCGTTTCTCCGGCATGTGGGTCGGCTTCAAGGCGATCTCCGAGATCGTGGAATCAGGCGCCTCCGTCGGGCTGCGCCCGCCGCGCGCTTTTCTCACGCCCGACTTCACGCCGCCTCCCGGCGGCCTGCACTATCGTTGGCCCGACCTGCCGGGCCCGCAGATCGAGGAACGGCTGGAGGCGAAGAAGCACGCGGTCTACGCCTTTGCCAAGGCCAACCCGATCGACCGGCACATCTACGACATTCCGAACGCCACCTACGGCATCGTCACCACCGGCAAGGCGCATCTCGATCTGATGGAAGCACTGCGGCTGATGGGCCTCGACGAAGCGGCCTGCCGCAGCATCGGCATCGACATCTACAAGGTCGGCATGGTCTGGCCGCTGGCGCTGCATGACGCCATGGACTTCGTGAAGGGCAAGCGCGAGATCCTCGTGGTCGAGGAGAAGCGCGGCATCATCGAAAGCCAGTTCAAGGAATATTTCTACGACTATCCCGGCAGCAAGCCCGAACGCATGGTCGGCAAGCACGACGAGCGAGGGACAAGGTTGATCTCCTGGATCGGCGAATTGTCGCCGCGGGCACTCGCTTCTGTGCTCGCGCGCCGGCTCGACCCGATGTTTCCGGGCCTCAATCTCGCCGCACGTGCAGCCGCCTTGATGCCCGAAGCGGCGCGCACCATCAACGTCAGCGGCGCAACGCGAACGCCATATTTCTGCTCGGGATGCCCGCACAACACGTCGACGAAAGTGCCGGAAGGATCCAAGGCCCTCGCCGGCATCGGCTGCCATTTCATGGCGAGCTGGATGGACCGCGAGACCTCCTCGCTGATCCAGATGGGCGGCGAGGGCGTGAACTGGGCGGCCTCGTCAAGATTCACCGGCAACAAGCACGTGTTCCAGAATCTCGGTGAAGGCACCTATTATCACTCCGGCTCGATGGCGATCCGGCAGGCGATCGCAGCCAGGGCCAACATCACCTACAAGATCCTGTTCAACGATGCCGTCGCGATGACTGGCGGCCAGCCGGTCGACGGCCCGGTCAGCGTGCATGCCATCGCCCACAGCGTCCGCGCCGAGGGCGTGGTGCGTATCGCGCTGGTGTCGGATGATCCCGCACAGTTCTCGCCTGCCGGCCTGCCGACCGGTGTCACCATCCATGGGCGCGAGGAGATGGATGCCGTGCAGCGCGAACTGCGCGACGTCTCCGGCGTGTCCGTCCTGATCTATCAGCAGACTTGTGCCACCGAGAAGCGACGCCGCCGCAAGCGTGGCCAGTTGGCCGATCCCAAACGCTTCGCCTACATCAACGACCTCGTCTGCGAAGGCTGCGGCGATTGCTCGGTCGAGTCCAACTGCCTCAGCGTCGAGCCGAAGGAGACGCCGTTCGGCCGCAAGCGGCAGATCAACCTGTCGGCCTGTAACAAGGATTTCTCCTGTCTCAACGGCTTCTGCCCGAGTTTCGTGACCGTCGAAGGCGCGGCGCGCCGGAAGAAGAGTGCGAGCGAGATCGACGCGGTCGGCCGCGCGGCCACGCTACCCCTGCCCACGCCCGCAACGCTCGAGCGACCCTACGATCTGCTGGTGACCGGCGTCGGCGGCACCGGCGTGATCACGGTTGGCGCGCTGATCGGCATGGCTGCGCATCTCGAACGCCGCGGCGTCTCGGTCCTGGACTTCACCGGCTTCGCGCAGAAATTCGGTCCGGTGCTGAGCTACATCCGCCTCGCCGTCAGCCCCGACGCGTTGCATCAGGTCCGCATCGACCAGGGCGCGGCCGACGCGCTGATCGGATGCGATCTCGTCGTCAGCTCATCACCGAAGGCGTCCGGAACCTACCGGAAAGGCACGCGCGCTGCGCTCAACACCGCGGAGATGCCGACCGGCGACGTCGTCCGCTTCCGCGATGCCGATCTCGCCTCGCCAGCTCGCCTGCGTGCGATCGGCCACGTGATCGGCGAGAGCAATCTCTGCGCGATCGATGCCAACGCGCTGGCCGAGCGGCTGCTCGGCGATGCCGTCTATGCCAACATCATCATGCTCGGCTTTGCCTGGCAACGCGGACTGGTGCCGGTCTCGCTGCAAGCCCTATTGCGCGCGATCGAGCTCAACGGCGTCGCGATCGAACGCAACAAGCAGGCCTTCGCCTGGGGCCGGATCGCCGCGGCCGATCCGGATCTTCTGCCGAGTGCGGACGATGCGCCCCAAGCCGAGACCCTCGACCAGCTCATCGCCCGGCGCGTCGATTTCCTCACGGCCTATCAGAGCGCGGCCTATGCCGCGCGATACCGGGCGATCGTCGCAAGAGTCCGCAACGCCGAAGCCGACCTGAGCAGCGAGGCGCTGACCGAGGCCGTCGCGCGCACCCTGTTCAAGCTGATGGCCTACAAGGACGAGTACGAGGTGGCCCGGCTGCACATGCAAAGCGGCTTCCTCGACGAGCTGAAGCGCGAGTTCGAGGACGGCTTCAGCATCCAGTATCACCTCGCCCCGCCGTTCCTGCCCGGAAGGCGAGACGCACGCGGACGTCCGCGCAAACGGGCCTTCGGACAGTGGATCCAGATGCCTCTGACCGTGCTCGCGCGCTTGAAGGGGCTGCGCGGAACGCGGTTCGATCCGTTCGGCTCCGCCGCGGAACGGCGAGCCGAGCGGGAGCTGGTCGCCTGGTATGAGGGCCTGATCGAACGGATGCTCGGCGGGCTCGACACGGCGCGTCTTGCGGATCTCGTCGCGATTGCAAAGGCGCCCTTGGAGATCCGCGGTTATGGCCCGGTGAAGGATGCCGCAATCGGCAAGGTGAAGGCGGAAGTCGAGCGGCTGCTTTTCGAACGAGGCACGCCATCTCCGGCAAAGATCCACGCCACCGGTTGACGCGGCGCCCGCGAAGCTTCAGCTTCCGTGGCGGAGGCGCCCTGACGGTACCTCTGCAATCGGGTGACGCCTCATGAATTACGACGAGTTGACCTTGACCCAGGCCACGGCCGACCTCCGCGCCGGGAAAATCACGAGTACCGCGCTCACCCGGGAAGCTCTTGCCCGCGCCAAAGCCAACGCCGATCTCAACGCTTTCATCACGCTGGACGAGGCCGGTACCCTGGAGGCCGCCGCGGCGTTCGACGCCAAGGGTGACAGGAGCAAGCCGCTCGGCGGCGTGCCCGTGGTAATCAAGGACAATATCGAGGTGGCCGGGCTGCCCTGTAGTGCCGGTACCCCGGCGCTGAAGGACTACGTTCCAGGGACCGATGCACCCGTTGTGGCAAAGCTGCGCGCCGCGGGAGCGATCATCCTCGGCAAGACCAGCATGCACGAGCTGGCCTTCGGCATCTCCGGCTACAACACGGCGTTCAAGACCGGCGCCGAGTTCGGCGTACGCAATGCCTATGACAGGTCCCTGATCGCCGGCGGCTCCTCGTCCGGGACGGGCGCCGCGATCGGCGCACGCATCGTCGCGGGCGGGCTCGGCACCGACACCGGCGGATCGGTCCGGGTGCCCGCCGCGCTGAACGGGTGCGCCTCGCTGCGGCCAACGGTCGGGCGCTATCCGCAAGACGGCATCGCGCCGATCTCGCACACCCGCGATACCGCCGGCCCGATGGCCGCGACCATGGCCGATGTCGCGCTGCTCGACCGCGTCATTGCGGGCGGCGATGCGGTCCTGCCTGCGGATCTCAAGCTGGTCCGCATCGGCATTGCCAAGGCGATGCTGGCCAATCTCGACGGCGACACCGAGGCCTCCTTCCATCGGGCAGTCGCGCAGATGAAAGCCCAGGGCATGGTCGTGGTCGAGATCGAGATGCCCCAACTGGCGGAGCTCAATGGCCAGGTCAGCTTTCCAGTCGCGATGTACGAGGCCTATGACGACCTGGTCGCCTATCTCGCCCATACCGGCACCGGCCTCAGCGTCGAGGCACTGGCGCAGGGCATCTCCAGCGCCGACGTCAAGGGTACCTATGAGGGCCTCGTGATCCCGCGAAAGCTGCCGGGTCCCGGCGACACGCTTGTCGACGCCAAGCCGATCTACGACGCCGCGGTCAAGACCGCGCGGCCTGCGCTTCAGGCGCTCTACGCCAACACGTTCTCCGGACACAAGCTCGACGCCATCGTCTTTCCGACCACGCCGCGCGTCGCCATCCCCTCCAACCCTGATTCCAGCAGCCTGGAGAATTTCGCGCTGTTCATCCAGAACACCGATCCCGGCAGCAATGCCGGCATTCCCGGAATCCAGATCCCGGTCGCGCTCGGAGCCAGCAGCGGATTGCCGATCGGGCTCGAGCTCGACGGCCCCGCGGGAAGTGATCGTCGTCTGCTGGCGATCGGCATGGCACTCGACAGCGTGTTTGGCCGGTTGCCGCCGCCGCGTCGCTCATGAATAAGGGTTGATCAGCTTCTGCTGCTCGGCGCTGTGGTGCGCGAGCAGGTCGATGAAGGTCCTGACCTTCGCCGACAGATGATGGCGATGCGGATAGACCGCGTTCATGGACAGCTCGACCGTCCGATATTCCGGCAAGAGGCGCACGAGGCGGCCGGTCTCGAGATCGTCCTGAATGAGAAACCCCGCCATCAGGCAGACAGCGGCGCCCTCCAGTGCGACCTTCCGCAGCGCTTCCCCGCTGTTGGTGACGAAGCTGCCCGAGATGCGAACGGATGCCGGGGTGCCTTTGCGGTCAAGGAAGCGCCATTCGTCGCCAAATGGATAGTTCAAGTGCCGGCCGCAATTGTGCCCGGTGAGCTCATCGAGCTTCTGCACCCGGCCGTGCTTCTCGAGATAATCGTGCGAGCAGCACAGCACGTGACGCCAGGTGGCAAGTCTCCGCACGATCAGGCTCGAATCCGGCGGCGGCGTCATGCGCAGGGCAACGTCGTAGCCCTCCTCGATGAGATCGACATCGGCCTCGCCCATGCGCAGATCGATCCTGAGTTCCGCATGGGTCGACAGCAGCTTCGCCACGATCGGCGCGACAAGCGGCACCATGTGCGTGGCGACGTGAATGCGCAGGGTGCCGCGGGGCACCGACTGCAATTCGCTCGCGATGTCGTCGGCCTGTTGGAGATCTGCGAGAATCTGGGTTGAGCGATCGTAATAGGCCTTGCCGATTTCCGTGAGGCTCACCTTCCGCGTGGTGCGGTTGAGTAGCCGCACGCCGAGCCGGTCCTCCAGCGCCTGGACGTGGTTGCTCACCATGGTCGTCGACATGTTGAGGCGGCGGGCGGCAGCGGAAAAGCCCCCGTTTTCGACCACGTGGACGAAGGCGGTCAGGCTGGTGAAGCGGTCCATGGCCGAAAGCTCCGATTATCCGCGATTGCTTGATAATGCTTCAAATAATACCGGGATTATCACAACCATCGGGACAACGCATCTTGTCCTCGTCAATGCGCACGCCCTTCGAACGGGCGACCGGGAATTCCGAGGATGTCATGTCGAACGCTTCTTATGTGTCTGGAACAACTGCAAAAATCGGCCTGCAGCTGTCTCGCCGGACAATCAATCGGGCGGCCATCGGACTGGCGCTGATCCTCGGCATCGCGGTGGCCGGCGACTATGGCTACGACTATTTGAAGACCGGCCGGTACCTCGAATCCACCGACGACGCCTATGTGAAGGCCGATTCCACGATCGTCGCGCCGAAAGTGTCCGGCTACATCGCCAAGGTCCTGGTCGGCGACAACGAGAAGGTCAAGGCAGGCCAGCAGCTGGCCAAGATCGACGACCGCGATTTCAGGGCAGCGCTCGATCAGGCCCGCGCCGACGTCGCGGCTGCCGAAGCTTCCGTGCGCAACATCGACGCCCAGCTCGAACTGCAACAGCCGATCATCGAGCAAAGCACGGCCGACGTCGCTGCTGCGGACGCCAATCTGAAATTCGCACAAGAGGAGCGCGCCCGCTACGACGACCTCATGAAGTCGGGCTCCGGCACGATCCAGCGGGCGCAGCAGACCGACGCGGCGCTGCGCGCCAGCAGCGCGCAATTGCAGCACGCGAAGTTCGGCCTTGTGGCTGCACAGCGCAAGATCGACGTGCTCACCAGCCAGCGGGCCCAGGCCGCAGCCCAGCTCGAACGTGCGCGTGCGGTCGCGCAGCAGGCAACGCTGAACCTGTCCTATACCGAGATCACAGCGCCGGTGGATGGCACGATCGGCGCCCGTAGCTTGCGCGTCGGCCAATACGTGCAGGCCGGCACGCAATTGATGGCCGTGGTGCCGCTCGATGCGGTCTATGTCGTTGCCAACTTCAAGGAGACCCAGCTCACGCATGTGCGGCCCGGCCAGCCGGTCGAACTGTATGTCGACAGTTTTCGCAATCGGGTCCTGCACGGCCATGTCGACAGCCTGTCGCCGGCGAGCGGGCTGGAATTCGCATTGCTGCCGCCCGACAACGCCACGGGCAACTTCACCAAGATCGTGCAGCGCGTTCCGGTGAAGATCGTGCTCGACGACCACAGCCTCACCGGCCTGCTTCGCCCCGGCATGTCCGCGGTGCCGACCATCGACACCAAGGCGACCGTGCTGGCCGAGCGCGAGACGGCGAGGCGTCTCGCCGACAACATGCTGAGGCCGCACGGCGGCTGACCCGGACCCGGCAGGTTTGTCAAACCCTGTCGCAAGATCGTTCCAGAACGTCCTCGATTGTCGAAATCATCCGCATCCTGTCTCCGTAGCCGAGACGAGGCTTCCATGAGCACGCTTCAATCCGCCCTCGACGCCGCATCCGCCGTCAGCACTCCCGCACCCGCCGCTTCGTCGGTGCCGGCCAAAACCTGGATCGCGGTGATCGGCGCAACGCTTGGCGCCTTCATGGCGGTGCTGAACATCCAGATCGTCAACGCCTCGCTCGCCGACATCCAGGGCGCGATCGGCGCCGGTATCGACGACGGCGGCTGGATCTCGACCTCCTACCTGGTCGCCGAGATCGTGGTGATCCCGCTGTCCGGCTGGCTGGCGCAGGTGTTCTCGATCCGCATCTATCTGCTCACCAACGCGATCCTGTTCCTGGTCCTGTCCGCGGCCTGCGCGCTGGCGCATGACCTGTCGCAGATGATCGTGCTGCGCGCCATCCAGGGCTTCACCGGCGGCGTGCTGATCCCGATGGCCTTCACGTTGATCATCACCCTGCTGCCGCGCGGAAAGCAGCCGGTGGGCCTTGCGCTGTTCGCGCTGTCGGCGACGTTCGCACCGGCGATCGGCCCGACCATCGGCGGCTATCTGACCGAGAATTTCGGCTGGCAGTACATCTTCTACGTCAACCTCGTGCCGGGCGCGATCATGGTCGGCATGCTCTGGTACGCGCTCGAGGCCAAGCCGATGAAACTCTCGCTGCTGCGCGAGGGCGACTGGGCCGGCATCGTCACGATGGCAATCGGCCTATCGGCGCTGCAGACCGTGCTCGAGGAGGGCAACAAGGACGATTGGTTCGGCTCACCCTTCATCGTCAAGCTGTCGGTGATCGCGGCGGTGGCGCTGACCGCCTTCCTGATCATCGAGCTCACGGTGAAGAAGCCGCTCTTGAACCTGCGCCTGCTGGTACGCCGCAATTTCGGCTTCGGCATGCTCGCGAACTTCCTGCTGGGCATCGCGCTCTACGGCTCGGTGTTCATCCTGCCGCAGTATCTGTCACGCATCCAGGGCTACAATGCCGAGCAGATCGGCATGGTGCTGGCCTGGACCGGACTGCCGCAACTGGTGTTGATCCCGCTGGTGCCGCGTCTGATGCAGAAGCTCGATGCGCGCATCGTGATCGGTATCGGCTTCGTGCTGTTTGCGGCCTCCAACTTCATGAACATCACCATGACCAGCGACTACGCCGCCGACCAGCTGCTGTGGCCCAATATCGTTCGCGCGATCGGGCAGGCACTGGTCATGGCGCCGCTGTCGGCAGTCGCAACCGCCGGCATCGAAGCCGAGAACGCAGGCTCGGCGTCGGGCCTGTTCAACATGATGCGCAACCTCGGCGGCGCGGTCGGAATTGCGATCTTGCAGACCGTTCTGACCAAGCGCGAGCAGTATCACTCCAACGTACTGATGCAGTCGGTCTCGATATTCGAGCAGGCGACGCGCACGCGGCTGGAGCAACTCACCCAGTATTTCGTCAATCACGGCGTCCTCGACCATGCGGATGCCGCGCATCGCGCCTATGTCGCGATCGGCCGTATCGTGCAGAAGCAGGCCTATATCCTCGCTTTCAGCGACACCTTCTATCTGCTCGGCGTGGCGCTGATCGTGGCTCTGCTCGCCGTCCTCTTCCTGAAGAAGCCCGGCCAGACCTCGGCCGGTGGCGCCCACTGACCTCAACCCAAGAAGCAAGGAGACAATCATGAAGCCTCGCATGAACTACCTCCAGGCCGCGCCCGAGACGATGAAGGCGCTGATGGCGCTGGAGGAGCAGATCCAGTCGACCGGCATCGAGAAATCGCTCATCGAGCTGGTCAAGATCCGGGCGTCGCAGATCAACGGCTGCGCCTTCTGCATCAACATGCACAGCGAGGACGCGCGCAAGCGCGGCGAGACCGAGCAGCGCATCTACCTGCTCAATGCCTGGCGCGAATCCCCGCTCTACACCGACCGCGAGCGCGCGGCGCTGGCCTGGACCGAGGCGGTGACGCTGATCTCGCAGACGCATGCGCCGGACGACATCTACGAACAGGTCGGCGCGCAATTCTCCGATGAGGAGACGGTGAACCTGACGATGCTGATCGGCGCCATCAACGCCTGGAACAGGCTCGCGATCGCGTTCCGCGCAGTGCATCCGGTGAAGGTGAAGGCGTCGGTGGCGTGAGGCATCCGCAACTGTCATGCCCCGCGAAGGCGCGGCATCCAGGACGCCGCGGCCCATCGGGCCTATCACTGCCGTCACGGCGTCCTGGATCGCCCGGTCAAGTGTTCAAGCCGGGCGATGACAGCGGTGGGCGTGGCTCAGACCGCCGTCGCCCTGGCGAACTCCACGTAGATCTCGCGAAGGCGCGTCGCCACCGGGCCGGGCTTGCCGTCGCCGATTGTCTTGCCGTCGATGGCGACCACCGGCTGCACGAAGGACGAGGCCGAGGTGATGAACGCCTCCTTGGCGGCGAGCGCCTCGGCGACCGTGAAGGACCGTTCCTCGACGCGGAGCTGGCGCTCCTCGGCCAGCGCGATCACGGCCTTGCGGGTGCAGCCCGGCAGGATCGCGTTGGAATTCTTGCGGGTGACGATGACGTCGTCCTTGGTCAGGATGAACGCCGACGAGGAGCCACCCTCGGTGACGTAGCCATCCTGCAGCATCCAGGCCTCGCCCGCGCCGGCTTCGGCCGCGGCCTGCTTCGCCAGAACCTGCGCCAGCAAAGCCACGCTCTTGATGTCGCGGCGTTCCCAGCGGATGTCGGGCACCGTAATGACATTGATGCCGGTCTTCGCCGCCGCCGCGTTGATGATGTCCTTCTCGGACGTGAACATCACCAGGCTCGGCTTGACGTCCGCCTTGGGAAACGGGAAGTCGCGCCCCTTGTCGGCGCCGCGCGTGACCTGGAGATAGACAAGACCGTCCTGGAGCTTGTTGCGCGCGATCAGCTCCTTCTGGAGCTCGGTGATGCGCTCGATCGTCTCCGGCAGCTTCAGCTTGATCTCCCCGACGGAGCGTTCCAGCCGCGCCAGATGCGAGGCATTATCGACCAGCTTGCCGTCGAGCACCGCGGAGACCTCGTAGATGCCGTCGGCGAACAGGAAGCCGCGATCGAGCACCGAGATCTTGGCTTCCGAAAGCGGGACGAATGAGCCGTTGACATAGGCGATCGGGTCCAAGGCAGGTCTCCTGGCGAGATGGGGAATTTGGCGCGCTTATACGCCAGTTAGGGGGACGGATCACCCCTCTATTCGTCATTCCGGGGCGGCGCGAAGCGACAAGCCCGGAATCCGTTCTGCCCCGGGCATTGCCGCCCGATGGATTCCGGGCCTGCGCCTTCGGCGCATCCCGGAATGACGGCGGTAATTAGTGCGACAAAATCTTCGACAAGAACTTCTGCGCGCGGTCGCTACGGGGCTTGCCGAAGAAGTCTTCCTTCGCCGCGTCCTCGACGATCTCGCCGCGGTCCATGAAGATGACGCGGTTGGCGACCTTGCGGGCAAAACCCATCTCATGGGTGACAACCATCATGGTCATGCCCTCATGAGCTAGATCCACCATGACGTCGAGCACCTCGCTAACCATTTCCGGATCAAGCGCGGAAGTCGGCTCGTCGAACAGCATGACGATCGGATCCATGGCGAGCGCACGGGCGATCGCAACGCGCTGCTGTTGGCCGCCGGACAGGTTCGCGGGATACTTTTGCGCCTGTTCCTTGAGGCCGACGCGCTCCAGCAGCTGCATGCCTTTCGCCTTCGCCTTGTCGCGCGACCGGTCGAGCACCTTCTCCTGCGCGAGGCAGAGATTGTCGATGATCTTCAGGTGAGGAAACAGCTCGAAGTGCTGGAACACCATGCCGACCCGCGAACGCAGCTTCGGGAGGTTGGTCTTGGGATCATTGACCTTGATGCCGTCGACCAGGATGTCCCCGCTCTGGAACGGCTCCAGCGCGTTGACGCATTTGATCAGCGTCGACTTGCCCGAGCCGGAGGGGCCGCAAACCACCACGACCTCACCCTTGGTGACGCTGGTGGTGCAGTCGGTCAGCACCTGGAAACTCGGGCTGTACCATTTGTTGACGTGGCTGATTTCGATCATGAGGGGGGAGCCCTAGCGAATGATGGCGATGCGCGCCTGGAGGCGGCGGACGCCGTAGGACGCGATACAGGAGATGGTGAAATAGACCACGGCTGCGAACAGATACATTTCGACCAGGCGCCCGTCGCGCTGCGCCACCTTGCTGGCTGCGCCCAGGAAGTCCGTGATCGACAGGACGTAGACCAACGAGGTGTCCTGGAACAGCACGATGGTCTGCGTGATCAGCACCGGCAGCATGTTGCGGAAGGCCTGCGGCAGCACGACGTAGCGCATGGTCTGGGCGTAGGTCAGCCCCAGGGCACTCGCCGCGGCCGGCTGTCCGCGCGAGATCGACTGGATGCCAGCGCGCATGATCTCCGAGAAATACGCCGCCTCGAACATGATGAAGGTGATGAGCGAGGATGCGAAGGCGCCGACGCTGATCGGGCGCGAGGCGCCGGTCACCCACTGCCCGATATAGGGCACCAGGAAGTAGAACCAGAAGATCACCAGCACCAGCGGCAGCGAGCGCATGAAGTCGACATAGACGCCGGCGATGCGGCCGAGCAGCTTGTAGCCGGAGAGGCGCATCAGCGCGAGTGCCGTGCCGAAGATGAGGCCGCCGAGGGCAGCGAGCCCCGTCAGCGTCAGCGTGAAGGTCATGCCCTCGAAGAACAGGTAGGGCAGCGCGCGGCGGATGACGTCGAAATCGAGATTGCCGAACATCGCTTATTTCCCCGTAATGTAGCCGGGGATCGCGACCCAGCGCTCGAGGAAGCGCATTCCGGTCACGACGACGGCGTTGACGAGGAGGTAGAGGATGGTCGCGGCGGTGAAGGCCTCGAACACCTGGAAGGAGAATTCCTGCATCGAGCGCGCCTGTCCCGTCAGTTCGAGCAGGCCGATGGTGATCGCGACCGCCGTGTTCTTGATGGTGTTGAGGAATTCAGAGGTGAGCGGCGGCAGGATGATGCGGAAGGCCATCGGCAGCAGCACGTAGCGATAGGCCTGTACCGTGGTCAGGCCCAGCGCGGTTGCGGCCATCTTCTGCCCGCGCGGCAGCGAACCGATGCCGGCCTGCAATTGCACGGCGACGCGGGCCGACATGAAGAAGCCGATGCCGATCGCGGCCGTCCAGAACGGCGCGTTCGGGAGCTGCTTCAGCCAGGTGCCGGCAGCTTTTGGCAGCAGCTCCGGCAGAACGAAGTACCACAGGAAGAGCTGCACGAGCAGCGGCATGTTGCGGAAGAATTCGACATAGGCAAAGCCGAACCAGTTCGCCCCCTTCGACGGCAGCGTACGCATCACGCCGACGATCGAGCCGGTGATCAGCGCGATCACCCAGGCCAGCGCCGCGGTCTTGAGGGTCAGCACCAGGCCCGACAGCAGCATGTCGAGATAGGTGCCGGTCCCCATCGGGTTCGGCTGGAAAAAGATTCCCCAGTTCCAGTTGTAGTTCACGTGTCCCCCGCGCGAACGCGCCAGTCATGGATGTCCTGAGCGCCTATGCAAATGTCCGGCCACCCTGGTGTCAAGAGTGGCCGGACATGATCCCGATCGAAAGATCGAGGTTTATCTCACTTGTAGTCGTCCGGGTTCGGCGAATCCGTCGGCTTGGCGAACTCGTTCTTCAGCTCGGCCGAGATCGGCGTGTTGAGGTTCAGGCCCTTCGGCGGGATCTTCTGGGTGAACCACTTGTCGTAGATCTTCTGGGCTTCGCCGGACGTATAGAGCGCCGCCGTCGCCGCATCGACCACCTTCTTGAAGGCGGGGTCGTCCTTGCGCAGCATGATGCCGTAGGGCTCGGGCTTGGAGAATGCATCCTTGGAGATGACGTAGTCGTCCGGGTTCTTCGAACCGGCGACGAGGCTCGCCAGCAGGATGTCGTCCATGACGAAGGCGACCGCGCGGTCGGTCTCGACCATGAGGAAGGCTTCGGCGTGGTCCTTGGCCGGAATGATGTTGGCGCCGAGGCCCTTCGCGACGTTGGCTTCGGTGAGCTGCTTGATGTTGGTGGTGCCGGCGGTCGAGACGACGGTCTTGCCCTTGAGATCGTCGATCGACTTCAGGCCGCTCGACTTCTTGAAGACATAGCGGCTGGCGGTCAGGTAGTGGGTGTTGGTGAAGGCGACCTGCTTCTGGCGCTCGGCATTGTTGGTGGTCGAGCCGCATTCGAGGTCGATGGTGCCGTTGGCCATCAGCGGGATACGCGTCGCCGACGTCACCGGGTTGAGCTTGACCTCGAGCTTGTCGAGCTTGAGCTCCTTCTTCACGGCGTCGACGATCTTGTAGCAGATGTCCATCGCGAACCCGACGGGCTTCTGGTTGTCGTCCAGATAGGAGAACGGAATCGAGGAGTCGCGGAAGCCGAGCGTGATCGCGCCGGTGTCCTTGATGTTCTTCAGCGTGCCGGTCAGCTCCTGGGCCCCGGCCTGGCTGACGACGAAGGTCGCGGCGAGCGCGAGCCCGATGCTACGGAAATGTTTCACTTTCTTCTTCCCCTTTCAGGATGATGCGGCCGGATGCAAGCACAAATCGGGCCGGATTAGAATGTGACTTTCGGCTGGACCGATGCCTCAGGTTAACGGACCTGTCAGTGGTCCTGGCAATTCCCCGAGATCCCAGAACAGCCCGGCCATCACCGTCAAGGCCTCTTCGGTCAAGGGCAGCAGGATGTGCTCATTGGGCGCATGCTGGGAGCAGCCCGGATAGGAGTGCGGCACCCAGATCGTCGGCAGGCCCAGGATCTCGGAAAACACGTCGTTCGGCAACGAGCCGCCGAAATTCGGCAGCACGGCCGGCGCCTTGCCCGTGGTCTCCCTGACCGAATCCGCCGCCCATTTGATCCAGGGGCTGTCGAAATCGGTGCGCGATGCAGCAAAGCTCTGCGCCGCCCGCACCTCGACCATTGGAAAACCCTTTGCAACGAGATGCGCGCGGATTGCATCGATCAGGCCCTCGACCTTCGTCCCGACCACGAAACGCAGTTGCAACACGGCATTGGCGTGACCGGGAATGGCGTTCGCCGGCTTCTCGATATTGCCCGACGACATCGCCAGCACTTCGAGCGTGTTCCAGGCATAGAGCCGCTCGGCCGCCGACAGCCCCTCCTCGCCCCAGTTCTCCGCGAGCGCCGGCTCGTCCGCGGTCGGCACCACCTGCACGTCGGCGAGGTAGCTGCGGATCTGGTTGGTGAGCCGCGGCGGCTTCAGGGCATCGAGCAGGAGACGGCCGTGGCCGTCGACCAGGGTCGAGATCGCGTTGACCAGAATGGTCGCAGGATTGGCGAGCACGCCGCCCCAATTGCCGGAATGGTGGCCACCGTCGCGCAGATTCACGTCGAGATGAATGCGGATGCCGCCACGGCAGCCGAGAAAGAGCGTCGGCCGGTCCGCGGACAGGCGCGGCCCGTCGGAGGCCACGAACAGGTCCGCCTTGAGCGCGTCCCGATTGAGATCGCAGACCTTGCCGAGATCCGGCGAGCCGATCTCCTCGCCCATCTCGACGATGAATTTCGCGTTGAAGCCGAGTTTGCCGCCGCGAGCGTCACGCACCGCGCGGAGTGCCGCCATATTGATGCTGTGCTGACCCTTGTTGTCGGCGGTGCCGCGACCGTAGAGGCGCGTACCTGCAACCGTCGTGCGCCAGGGATCGCGGCCATCGCGCCACTCGCCCTCCATGCCGTCGACGACATCGCCATGGCCGTAGATCAGCACGGTCGGCGCCGACGCGCTCTCGTGACATTCGGCCAACAGGAAGGGTGCCTTGCCGCTCGGGGATTCGACGATGCGGCTGGAAAAATCGAGCGCGGCGAAGGCCGGCTGCATCTCCCGTTCCAGATAGGCGCGCAGCTCGGTGCCCCGCGATGGATTCTGGCTTTCGGTCCGATACGCGACGCGGCGGTCGAGCTCGGCGAGGAACGCGCCGGATTTAAAGTCGTCCCGGGCGCGGGCGATGGCGTCGGCTCTGGTCATTGCTTTCGTTTTCAAGGTTTCGACGCGGGCGAACGTAGCGGGCTACATCGGCCATCGAAAGTGGCAGGGGGCTTGGAGAGTTTCTTGGAGAGTTTCTTGGAGAGTTTCTTGGAGTTTCTCTTGTAGTTCGCTTGTAATTCTCTTGGGATTTCGTTCCTGCTCGCTTGAGATCGGCTTGCCAGGCGTGGCGGCACCGCTGATTTTGACCTTGCCAACACCCAAACATATGCAAGAACTTCGCCAAGTTGGGGCGCACATCTATCATTCGAAGAGCGCTCAGTACAGGGCACCGAGGGGACCAGCATGGCCAAAGAGATCAGGCTCAACGCCTTTGCGATGAATTGCGTCGCACACCAGTCACCGGGCCTGTGGACCCATCCGCGCGACCGCACGGCCGACTACAACCGCCTGCCCTACTGGATCGATCTCGCCCGAACCCTGGAACGGGGCCGCTTCGACGGGCTGTTCCTGGCGGACGTGCTTGGGGTCTACGACGTCTATGGCAACAGCCCTGACGCAGCCTTGCGCAATGCGGCACAGACGCCTTCGAACGAGCCGCTGCTGCTGCTGTCGGCGATGGCAGCCGTGACCCAAAATCTCGGTTTCGGCGTCACCAGCAATCTGTCCTTCGAGCCGCCCTACCCGTTCGCGCGGCGCATGTCGACACTCGATCACCTCACCGAGGGGCGGATCGGCTGGAACGTCGTCACCGGCTATCTCGACAGCGCTGCGCGCGGCGCCGGCAAGGACAAGCAGACCGGGCATGACGACCGCTACGACATCGCCGACGAATATATGGAGGTGGTCTACAAGCTCTGGGAAGGGAGCTGGGAGGACGATGCCGTGCTGCGCGACCGCAAGCGCGGCATCTTCACCGATCCCGCGAAAGTTCATCGCGTCAATCACGAGGGCGCGAACTACCGCATCAACAACACCATTCACCTCAGCGAACCGTCGCCGCAGCGCACGCCCGTGCTGTACCAGGCCGGCACCTCGCCGCGCGGCCGGCAGTTCGCGGCAAAGCATGCCGAATGCGTGTTCATGTCGGGACCGTCGGCCAAGGTGATCGCGCCGCGCGTCTCCGCGATCCGGCAGGAGGCCGCCGCGCTCGGCCGCAACCCGGCCGAGATCCTGATGTTCTCGATGATGACGATCATCCTCGGGCGGACCGAAGCCGAGGCGAAGGAGAAATACGCCGACTATCGCCGCCATATCAGCCCCGAGGGCGCGCTCGCCCTGATGTCGGGATGGACCGGCGTCGATTTCTCCGGCTACGATCTCGACCAGCAGGTCCGCCACGTCCAGAACGACGCCGGCCGCAGCGCGATGGACAACGTCACCCGCGCCGACCCCGACCGCGTCTGGACCGTGCGCGACGTCATCGAGCATGTCGGTATCGGCGGCGCCGGCCCGGTCATGGTCGGCACGCCCGAGATGGTGGCCGACAAGATCGAGCAATGGTTCGAAGCAACCGACGTTGACGGGCTCAACGTCGCGTTCGCGATCTCGCCCGGCGATTTCGAGGACATCGCCGACATGCTGGTGCCGGAGCTCACCCGGCGCGGACGGTACAAGAGCGAGTATGCGAAGGGCACGCTGCGGGAGAAGCTGTTCGGCGGCGGGCGCGCAAGGCTCGGCGCGTCGCATCCGGCGGCGGGGTATCGGGTGGGGAAGAAGGGGTAGCTGCCTCCTCCTCGTCATTGCGAGCGCAGCGAAGCAATCCAGAATCCCTCCGCGGACACAGCCTGGATTGCTTCGTCGCAAGCGCTCCTCGCAATGACGGCGGACAGAGCCCGCCCTACACTTTCCCGTCCACCATGACCTCGATCAGTTTCGTGCCCGGCCGACTGAAGGCCGATGCCAGCGTCGCCTTCAGTTCGCGGGGGTCGCTCACCTTGATCGCCTCGCAGCCGAGTGCCTTGGCGATGCCGACGAAATCGACCGGCGGGTCGACGAAGTCCATGCCGACGTAATTGTCGTCGCCATGAAAGGCGAGCAGGCGCTGCTTGATGATACGGTAGCCGCCATTGTTGACGATGATGACATTGAGCGGCAGCTTGTGGTGCGCCGCGGTCCATAGCGACTGGATCGAGTACATCGCGCTGCCGTCGCCCGAGAAGCAGACCACGGGCCGGTCCGGATTGGCGATGCTGGCGCCGACCGACGCCGGCAGGCCCCAGCCGATGCCGCCGGAGGCAAGGCCATGATAGCCGTAGCGATCGCGGTGCGGGCGCAGCGCCGTGATCTGGCGGCTGGAGGTGAGGCCTTCGTCGACGAGGATGGCATTGTCAGGCATCGCCTCGACCATCTGCAGCACCAGGAAGTCCGGATCGATCGGCGCGCGGCCAGCGCTCTTGCCGATCTGCTCGACCAGCTCGGCGCGGCGCGCGGTCCAGTTCTTCGGCGCGAGTTCGGCAAGGCGCCGCCTGGCGCGTTGCGCCAATGCCTCGCCACCCATCTCCTTCAGCACAGGGATCAGCGCACGTAGCGTTTCCTTCAAATCCGCCTTGAGCGCGATCTCGACTCCATAATTCTTGGCGATCTCCCAGTCCACGAGGCCGATCTGCACGATGCCAAGACCATCCGGCAGCGCATCGACCTCGCTAAAGACCGACATCCGCAGGGGATCACCACCGAGCGCAATCAGGAGATCGTAAGGCGCCAGCGTGTCGCGCGCGACCTTCTGCACGCGCGCGAGCGTGCCGGCGAAACTCGGGCTTTCGGAAAGGAAATGCGCGCCATAGGGCGTCGAGGATTGATAGGCCGCCGCACCCAGCAGCTCTGCGAGTTCCGCCGCTTCCTTCAGCGCGTCGCTTTTGACCACCTCGTCCATGGTGACGATCACCGGGCGTTCGGCCTCGAGCAGACGGGCAGCAAAGGCCTTCAACGCTTCATCCGACGGCCTTGTCCGCGCATCGATGCGGGTGGACCGGCCGAGATCGATCCCGGCCTCGCTGTTGAGGATGTCGCCGGGCAGCGAGATGAACACCGGTCCGGTCGGCGGCGTCGTCGCCACCTTGGCGGCGCGGCGGACAATGCGCGGCAGGTCCTCCAGCCGCGTCACCTCGACCGCCCATTTCACCAGCGGCTCGGCCATGCGCACCAGCGGACCATAGAGCACCGGCTCCATCAGGCCGTGGCCCTGCTCCTGCTGGCCGGCCGTGAGGATCATCGGCGTTCCCGTGAACTGGGCGTTGTAGAGCGAGCCCATCGCGTTGCCGAGACCGGGCGCGACGTGCACGTTGCAGGCGACCAGCTTGCCCGAGGCGCGGCTGTAGCCATCGGCAATCGCGACCACGAGGCTTTCCTGCATCGCCATTACATAGGTGAGATCAGGATGATCCTTCAGCGCGTGCATGATCGGCAGCTCGGTGGTGCCGGGATTGCCGAAGAGATGCGTGATGCCTTCGTCCTTGAGCAGCGCGAGAAAGGCGGAGCGGCCGGTGATCTTGTTCTTCATGTTTCCTCCAGGAGCGGGCATTGCCGCAAGGACTGAAGGCATGATGGCCGAAGTCTTGGGAGGCATGCAAGGAAGCGCGGTCATGGCTGCGTTGCGCGGGACGGTCTCGTGTCCCAGACGCGACGCGGCGCCATAGCGTGTCGAAGACGCGCGTGAACGCGCTTACGGCGGTGCGGCGCAAAGCCGGGACCCAATTCGCGCCGAACCCGCTGATGCATGGGCCCCGGTTCAGCGGTGCGTCACTTCGTGCCGCGCCGCATCCGGGGCACGAGGACAATGCAAGCGGTCCCTTACATCTCCTCCCGGCCGAGCTCGAACGGATCCTCGCCTCTCGCCCGCTTCTTCTTTTTCGAGCGCTGCCACACCACGCCCGGAAAACCCTTCAGCGGCACAAGCGGCTCGCCGGTATAGGCCCATTCCTGCAGCTCCTCGATAGCGATGTGATAGAGTGGCTGGCGGCCGGTGCGCTCCTTGAACAGCGCGCGGGGGATGTTGACCATGTGCGGACCGCGCGGACGCTCATAGGCGATCGGAGTCCCGCAATGCGAGCAGAAGCTGCGCGTGGTCTTCGTGGCCTTGTCCTCATAACGCGTGAGCGATGTCTTGCCGGATGTGATGCGAAAGCGCTTCTTCCAGCTTCCGACATAGGTCGCGTAAGCCGCGCCATGGGCGCGGCGGCTGGCGGCCGAGTGATCGTGCCAGGCCCAGCGTGCGGGAACGTCGATCTCGAAGGCGATCCTGCCGCAGAGACACTGGCCGGTGGCTATACCTGCTGCGGCTGCGACTTTGGCCATGGGGTTCTCTCCGTCGTCATTGCGAGCGCAGCGAAGTAATCCAGAGTGCCTCAGTGGAGAGATACTGGATTGCTTCGCTGCGCTCGCAATGACGGAATTTGTGGTGGCGGTCGCGCAACAAATCAATGTCGTCATTCCGGGGCGATGCGAAGCATCGAGCTTTGATGCGCAATTGCGCATCAGAGAATCCATCCCGCGTCTAGGCGATGTGGCCCGATGGTTTCCGGGTTCGCGACCTCGTCGCGGCCCGGAATGACAGATCAGGCTGGCGTCAGTTCGTCATAGACAGGATAGTCCGTATATCCCTTCTCCTCGCCGCTATAGAACGTCGCCCGGTTGTACGGCGTGATCGGATAGTCGTGCTCCAGACGGCGCGGCAGATCGGGATTGGAGATGAAGATGCGGCCGAACGCGATGATGTCGGCATGGCCGTCGGCGATCGCCGCGTTCGCGGTCTCGCCGGTGAAGCCGCCAGCCGTCATCAGCACGCCGCTGTAGAGCGGACGGAACAACACCATCGCCGACGGTACGTTCTGCCAGTTGACCTCGGCACGACCCGAGCCGCTCGATCGCGGCTCGATGAAGTGCAGATAGGCGAGGCCGAGCTTGTCGAGCGCCTTCACCACATGGGTGTAGAGCGGCATCGGATCGGGCTCGCCGGAATCATTGGCGATGCCGTAGGGCGACAGCCGTACGGCGACGCGATTGGCACCCCAGACGTCGGTCGCGGCCTGCGTCACTTCGAGCAACAGCCGGGCGCGGTTCTCGATCGAGCCGCCATATTGATCGGTGCGCTGGTTGCTGCGCGACTGCAGGAACTGCTCGAGCAGATAGCCGTTGGCACCGTGGATCTCGACGCCGTCGAAGCCGGCGGCAAGCGCGTTCTTCGCGCCCTGCCGGAACGCCTCGACGATGCCCTTGACCTCCTCGGTCTCCAGCGCGCGTGGCGTCTCGTAGTCGGCGATCTTGCCGTCGGCCGTCATCGCCTTCATGCCTTCGGCCTTGATCGGAATTGCCGAGGCCGAAACCGGCAGCGCACCGCCGTGGAAGGAGGAATGCGAGACGCGGCCGACATGCCAGAGCTGGAGGAAGATGATGCCGCCCTTGGCGTGCACGGCATCCGTCACCTTGCGCCAGCCCGCGATTTGCGCCTCCGAATAGATGCCGGGGGTCGTCGGATTGCCGCGTCCGTGCGAGAGCACCGGCGAGGCCTCGGCGACGATCAGGCCGCCTTGCGTTGCGCGCTGGCCGTAATATTCGGCATTGAGCGGCCGCGGCGCAAAACTCTCGCGCTCGGCCCGCATGCGCGTGAGCGGCGCCATCGCGACGCGATGCGCAAGCTTGTACGGACCGACCTGCAACGGTTTGAACAACGCCGGAAATTTCATGCTGGCCCCGATTTTCTTTGGAAGGATGCTGATCATATAGCGCGGGGCGGCCACCGGAAAGTCGCCGCCCCACAAGAAGCAGATATTCCCCCTCGCGGAACGCGACGAGGGACAGGCCTTACGCCGTCTTGATCCAGACCGCCTTCACGTTGAGATATTCCTCGACATGCTGCTTGCCGGACTCGCGGCCGTAGCCGCTCATCTTGTAGCCCCCGAACGGCACGGCCGGGTCCATCGCCTGGTAGCAGTTGACCCACACCGAGCCGGCGCGCAGGCGCTTCGCCACCGCATGGGCCTTGCTGACATCGCGCGTCCACAGGCCGGAGCCAAGTCCGAACGTGGTGGCATTGGCGCGCTTGACCAGCTCGTCCATGTCCTTGAACGCGATCGCGGAGATGACGGGACCAAAAATTTCCTCCTGCGCGATGCGCATGTTGTCCTCAACGCCCGCGAACACCGTCGGCGAGACGAAGAAGCCCTTCGACAGCGCGCCTTCGGTGACGCGTCCGCCCCCGGCGAGCGCCTTCGCGCCTTCCTTCTGGCCGATGTCGAGATAGCCGGTGACACGCTCGAGCTGCTGCTCGGAGACCAGCGGTCCGATCTGCACGTTCGGATCGAGGCCGTTGCCGACCTGCAGCTTCTTGCCGAACTCGGCGACGCGGCCGACGAATTCGTCATAGATCGACTGCTCGACGAAGAGCCGCGTACCGGCACTGCAGATCTGCCCCGAATTGGCGAACACCGCCATCGCCGCGCCCGGCACGGCTGCGTCGAGATCGGCATCCGCGAACACGATGTCCGGCGACTTGCCGCCGAGCTCGAGCGAGACGCGCTTGAGGTTGCCGGCGGAGGCACGGATGATCGACTGGCCCGTGACATGCGAGCCGGTGAAGGCGACCTTGTCGACGTCATGGTGCGAGGCGAGCGCGGCGCCCGCAGTCTCGCCATAGCCGGGCACGACGTTGATGACCCCTGGCGGCACGCCCGCTTCCATCGCCAGCTCGGCGATGCGCAGCGAGGTCAGCGGCGCCTCCTCGGCGGGCTTGAGCACCACGGTGCAGCCGGTCGCGATCGCAGGACCGATCTTCCAGATCGTCGCGGTCAGCGGCCCGTTCCAGGGAATGATGGCGCCGACGACGCCGATCGGCTCCTTCAGCGTGTAGGAGAAGATCTCGCCGGGCAGCGAGTTCTCGATGGTCTCGCCGTGGATCGCCGTGGTCTGGCCGGCGTAGTAGCGCAGCATGCCGACGGCGCGCAGGCGATAGGCGCGGGTTCGGCTGAGCGGCGCGCCCATGTCGAGCGTGTCGAGCTGCGACAATTCGTCGAAATTCTTCTCGACGAGGTCGGCGAGCTTCAGGAGCAAGTTCTGCCGCTCGAACGGCTTGACCTTGCTCCAGGGGCCTTCGAAGGCGCGGCGAGCGGCCGCAACCGCACGATCGATGTCTTCCTTGTCGCCTTCGGCGACGGTCGCGAGCAGCTCGCCGGTGGCGGGATTGCGGGTCTCGAAGCGCTTGCCTGAGGCTGCATCAACCCACTTCCCGTCGATCAGCATCGGCTTGTAAGATCCATTTGCAAACGGATGGCGCGTGATCGGAATAGCCTGCGACACAGCCATGGCTGCACTCCCTGTCAGGTGATTGATTGGTTCGATCTGGGCGGGATCGTTCGATCAAGGATACAGCCGGGCTGGTTAGGCGTAAAGGCAGCGCCGAACGAAGACCTCCCATGCCGACTTGTGCAGGGTTGGACTGCCGCCATGTTATAGCTCGACCGAGGCCCTCTCCACGGAGACGATCCAATGCCACATCCCGCCATCGTCAAAGACAATGTTGCCGTGATCACGGGCGGCGCATCCGGCATCGGATTTGCAGCCGCCACCGCCTTCGCCCGCGCTGGGATGAAGGTGTGTATCGCGGATGTCGACGAGGCGCTGCTGGCGGAGACTGCAACAAAACTGTCATCCGTCACGGCTGCCGCAAACGTGATGACCTCCGCCGCCGATGTCAGCAAGCTCGAGAGCGTGACGGAACTGGAACGCGCGGTGCGCGAGCGGTTTGGCGGCACCGACATCCTCATGAACAATGCCGGCATCCAGCCGGGCAGCACGCTGTTCGGCGAGCCCGACCATTGGCAGCGCATCATCGGCGTCAACATGTGGGGCATCATCAACGGCTCGCGCATCTTCGCGCCCGGCATGATCGCGCGCGGCAAACCGGGCCTGATCATCAACACCGGTTCCAAGCAGGGCATCACCACACCGCCGGGCGACCCCGCCTACAATGTCTCGAAAGCCGGCGTGAAGGCATTCACCGAGGCGCTCCAACACGAGCTGCGCAACACGAAGGGCTGCCACATCGCGGCGCATCTGTTGATCCCGGGCTTCGTCTTCACCGGCCTGACCGCGAAGGGACGCACCGAGAAGCCGGCCGGCGCCTGGACGCCGGATGAGACGGTCGATTTCATGCTGGCGCGGCTGGAGGCCGGCGATTTCTACATCCTCTGCCCGGACAATGACGTGCCCCGGGCCCTCGACGAGAAACGCATGCTCTGGGCTATGGGCGACATCGTCGAGAACCGCCCGCCATTGTCGCGCTGGCACCCGGACTATGCCGATGCGTTCAAGAAGTTCGTGGAGGGAGAGTGATTCTTCTTCCTTCCCCCCTTGTGGGAGAAGGTGGCGCGAAGTGCCGGATGAGGGGGTGTCGCCACGAAGAGGGGTTGTCGCCACGAATACGACTGAGAGAGGACTCGCGAAGAGACCCCCTCACCCGGCTTCGCTCCGCGAAGCCACCCTCTCCCACAAGGGGCGAGGGTGCAGCTGCGAATGGGTTACAACGTCTCTTGCTTGTGCCCACACTGCTTGCAGGCGAACTTGACGCGGGCCTGGCCCTTTTCCGCCTGGACCCGGTTCGGGGCGCCGCATTTGCCGCAGACCGCCTCGATGCGGGTCGTGCCCTGCTTGACGACGATGGTCTTCTTTTCCATCGATTCGCGGATCAGGCGCTCGGCCTCCTCGCGCAGGGATTGTTTCGACAAAGCTCGTCTCCGCCTCTGAAAAGCGCGAGAGCCATAACGCACCTGCATTCGAAGCACAATGCGTGATGAGACCGCCGGCCCCTCGACCGCATGCGAGCTGGTCCACAGGCGCGGGGGAGCGGCGGAGGCCCATTGCTCCGTCGCTACTCTAATGCCGGGACGGGCTCAAGCCGGCCCGCCAGACCAATCTGGAACGAAATCCGAATTTTGAGATGGCTAGGAACGAACATTCCAAGGGCCCGTTGTCGCCGTAGTTTCCCTCACAGCGCGAGCCGTCCCATGTATCACCACGTCAAGAAGCTGATGTTCACCGTGCGCGTCGACGAACCCGATCCGCGCTTCGGCAATATGCTCCTCGAGCAGTTCGGCGGCGCCAACGGCGAACTTGCGGCGGCGATGCAATACTCGATTCAGGGGCTGAACTGCGAGGATCCCGACCGCAAGGACCTGCTGATGGACATCGGCACCGAAGAGCTCAGCCATCTCGAGGTCGTCGGTTGCCTTGCCCGGATGCACCTCGCGCCTTCGAAGAACGACCGACAGGCGGCCGAAGCCGATCCGCTGATTGCGATTGCCGGCGGCGGCGGCGTCAATCTGTTCAATTCGCAAGGAAATCCCTGGACCGCCGACTATCTCAAGATCACCGGCGAGCTCGACGTCGATCTCCGCAGCAACATCGCCGCCGAAGCACGGGCAAAGATCGTCTACGAACGACTGATCAATTTCTGCGACGACGCCGGCAGCAAGGACGCGCTGCAGTTCCTGATGACGCGAGAGATTACCCATATGAAGGCGTTCGCACGGGCACTCGAAAGCCTGTCGAAGCCGGCCTTCAGCATCGGCAGGATCGCGCCGACGCCCGGCCTCGTGAACCAGTATTTCAACGACTCCACCGGCAGCGGTGATCACGGCGAGATCGACACCCGCGGTCCCTGGAACGAAGGCGAGGACTGGGTTTTCACGGAATCGCCTGCGCTTCAGTCTTCTGATCCAGGCGCAGCACCGTCGATCGTCACGGAGAGCTCGCCGCCCGTGGACGAGGCGGGCCTGACCGACCTTCTGCTTCACGAGCTGCGCGACATCCTCCATGCCGAGAAGCAGCTCACCAAGGCGCTTCCAAAGATGGCCCAGGCCGCGCGCTTCGACCAGCTGCGTGAACTGTTCGAGCAGCATCTGGCCGAAACGGAGAACCAGGTCGAGCGCATCAACGAATGCTTCGAGCTGCTCGGCGAGAATGCGCGGGCCAAGCCCTGCAAGGGGATGATGGGCCTGATCGAGGAAGGCCAGGAAGTCATGAAGGAAGGCGAAGAGAAGGAGGACGCAGCCGCCGACCTCGCGCTGATCTCGGCGGCCCAACGCGTCGAACATTACGAGATGTCCGGCTACACCACCGCGCGCAACCTTGCGCAGCAGCTCCGGCACAGCGCCATCGTCGCGCTGCTGTCGAAGTCGCTCGCGGAAGAGGAGAACGCCGATCTCCTGCTCAATCAGGTGGCGCGGTCGCTGATGTCGGTGGCGAAGATGCCCGCCGCGCTGGAGCAGGCCGAATAGACCGCGCTACGCAACGCGCAGACGCCCGAGTTCAACTGCCCCGCGCCGGCGCGCGCGGGGCAGCAGGGATGACTATCCCAAGTGTGCGTCCATCGGGTGAGACCGCTCCGGCCTGTGCGGCCGGCGAGCGCAGTTCCAACCGCACCGCGCTCGCGCGCAGCATCGCCGCGTCGAGCCTGCCCTGCCGCGATGCATCCAGAGCACAGGAAAAGACCCGAGAGAATTGCGCGCCGTCATAGGCGACCAGCAGCATGTCGACGCCGGCGTTGATCGCCTCCACTACGGCCCTGCAGACGTCGTTCTGGTAGATTGCGCCCATGACGAGATCGTCCGTCATCACCACGCCCTGGTAACCCCACTTCCCACGAATGATGCCCTCGACCACACGCTTCGAATGCGATGCGGCGCGGTCGGGATCGACAGCGGTGAGCGTGACATGGCCGACCATCAGAGCGCTCCGCGAGTGCGACAGCACCTCGCGGAACGGCAGCCAGTCGGTTGCCTCCAATTCCTTCACCGGCGTATCGAGACTGGCGCTGAAATGATGCGTGTCATCGCGCACGCGCCCGATGCCGGGGAAATGCTTGAGCGTGGCATCGACGCCCGACTCTTCCAGCCCCCGGACATAGGCGCTCGCGATCGTGCCGACGACCGCGGGATCGGCCGCGATCGCGCGCTGGCCGATCAAGGTGTGAAAATCGAGGCGATTGCGGCGAACCGGCGGCTTCAGGTCGAGCACCGGCGCGAGATTGAGGTTGACGCCGAGATCTGCAAGCTCTCGGCCGTGGATGCGGCCGAACTCGTCGGCCCTGGCCTGCTGGTCGCCGGGCGCGAGCCCGGTGAGCGTCGCCAGTGCCGGCACCTTGGTCAGCGGCGGCGCGAGATGCCCGACGATGCCGCCCTCCTGATCGGCCGCGACGACCAGCGGCGGAAGGCCTGCGGCGCGCCGCTTGTCCTGAAGCGCCGCGATCTCGGCCCGCAGCGCCTCGATCGTGCGTCCCCGGATGTTGTGCCGGGTGACGTAGACGCCGCCGATCAATCCCTGCTCGGCGAGACGCGCGATCTCGGGAAAAGAGGAATAGCCGACCATGAAGTGAGGCCCGAGCTGGCGCGCCTCGGCGGCGCTCGCACTGAGAACGGCGTGCTTGCGCAGCTCGAACCTGACATGCGCCGCCGACATCAGAACCGGCGGCAGGCACCAGAGCAAGACGAGGAGCATGCCCGCAATGCTGCGCCAATGCCCGCGACGCAGCAGGACGATGACGACCAGGATGCTTGCGACGACAAGCGCGATGTTTCCGGCGCCGCGTAGCACGAGCAGATAGGGGTCATTCTTGTTCACTGCCGCGAATGCGGCGAGCGGCGCGGCCAGCCAGAGCAGGACGAGACAGAGGCGATTGAGGAATTGCATGATGCAGCACACGCGATTGGAGCGAATGCTTCGCACCTATCAAAGCGTTTGACGCTGCGCGAGAGACAATCTCGGGTCTGCACGAAAACTGCAAAAGACTCCTGAAACCGTGCTGACGATGATCCCGGCTTCTGCACAAGCGCCGTTCAGAATTCGTGATGTACCCATCACGGAGAATCTTCTGGACATGACGAGCCTGGCTTCGACCTCGACGACGGACATTCCACCGATCAGGCCTTCGGCACTGTCGGCCAAGCTCGCAATGGCACTGCTGCTCGCCGCACTTGCCGACTTTCTGCTCTACGGCCGGCGGATCGGACTGTCGCTGGTGATCCTGGCAGTCGCGATTGCCTGCGCCTCGCTGCTTGCCAACCGTGCGGCGCTGGACTTTCGCCGCACAGTGACCGGCGGCGCGGTCGTTGCACTCGGTCTCGCGCCGGCCGTCGAGGAGCTCAACACGCTTTCGTTGCTGATCCTCGTCGCGTCGCTGGCCATCGCCTTGCTGCTCGCAACCAATCCGGAGACGACCAGCCTCGCGGACCGCGCCCGCGCGCTGCGAAACCTTGTCCTGTTCGGTCCCTTCAGATTCTTCCCCGACGCGCTTCAGGTCTTCAACATGTCGGCGTTCACCCGCGGCATCGCGCTCTGGCTGATGCCGGTGGTGCTGAGCACCGTGTTCGTGGCGCTGTTCGCCGCGGCCAATCCCGTGATCGAGCAATGGGTCTCCCTGCTCAATCCGAAAGTCATCCTCGAATATGTCAGCGTTCCGCGCGTGCTGTTCTGGATCCTGATGCTGGCGCTGGTCTGGCCGTTCATCCATGTACGCTGGCGGCGCAGGAAGATCTCCGCCGCCGCCCAGACCGACGCCGCGGAGCCGCCGCCGCTGCCGCCCTTCGTGTCGCCGGAGTTTCTGGGCCCCTCCACCATCCTGCGCTCGCTGATCCTGTTCAATCTGCTGTTCGCGGCACAGTCGATTCTCGACGGCATCTATCTCTGGGGCCACGTCGCGTTGCCCGACAATGTAACCTATGCGTCCTACGCCCATCGCGGTGCCTACCCGCTGATCGCCACCGCGCTGCTCGCTGCCGCCTTCGTCCTGATCGCGATGCGACCGGGCGGACCGGGCGAGAAATCGAAGGTGATCCGGCCACTGGTCTATCTCTGGGTCGGGCAGAACGTGCTTCTGGTCGCCTCGTCCATCCTCCGCCTCGATCTCTATGTCGACATCTACATGCTGACTTACTGGCGCATTGCGGCCTTCATCTGGATGGGGCTGGTCGCGCTCGGACTGGTCCTGATCGTGACCCGCATCGCCCTCAACCGGTCCAACCAATGGCTGATCGGCGCCAACCTGATCGCGTTGACGATCGTGCTGTACGGCTGCTCGCTGGTGAACTTCGACGCCTTCATTGCCGACTACAATGTCACCCACAGCCGGGAAGCGTCGGGCCAAGGCGTGCAGATCGACATCAACTATCTCCTGACGCTCGGGCCGCAAGCGCTGCCCGCCATCGACAGGGCGATCGCGCTGCGGCCCGGCGCCAGCGAGGGCTGCCTTGTGTCGCGCCGCGACCGCCTTGTAGAACAGCAGCGCCAGGACCTGGCCTGGCGGAGTTGGAGCTTCCGAAGCTGGCGGCTCCAGCGCAGGCTGGACGCCCAGGCGGAAACCAGGTCCGGCAGCCGGTTGGCGGGCTGACGAGACAGCGGAGATTTTCTTGGCGCATCGCATTCTCATCGTCGACGACGAGGGCCACATCCGCGAGGTCATCCGCGTCGCCCTGAAGAAGGCCGGCATGGACGTGATCGAGGCGCGCGACGGCAAGGAGGCGCTCAGCCGCTTTGCCGCCGACAGGCCCGATCTGATCGTGCTCGACATCGGCATGCCCGAGTTCGACGGCCTCGACGTCTGCCGCGAGGTGCGCAAGTCGTCCGACGTGCCGATCCTGTTCCTGTCGGCCCGCGACGAGGAGATCGACCGCATCCTCGGCCTCGAGATCGGCGGCGACGACTACGTGACCAAGCCGTTCAGCCCGCGCGAGCTGGTGGCGCGGGTCAACGTCATCCTGCGTCGCCTCAGCCCGCGCAATGGCGAGGCCAAGGCGGTTCCCACCGCGCTGTCGCAGGGCAGTCTCCTGATCGATCCCGAACAGCACGTCGCTTCATTTGCAGGGACACCCCTGAAACTGACCGCGATCGAGTTCGGTATCCTGCGCGCTTTCCTGACGCGGCCGACCTCGGTGTTCAATCGCGAGCAGCTGATGCGGGCCGCCTATCAGCTCAACATCCAGGTCTCCGACCGCACCATCGACAGCCACATCCGCAATATCCGCGCCAAGCTGGCGGCGCTGGCTTGCGACAACGTCATCGAGACCATCCACGGCGTCGGCTTCAAGCTCGGCCGCTGCGAGAAAGAGGCATGAGCGCGGCGCCAGACAAATGGCGGCCGTCGCTGGGGCTGGTCATCTTCACCGTGCTGGCCACCGTCGCCATCCTGCCGCTGGTCGGCCTGTTCTTCTTTCGCCTCTACGACAACCAGCTCATCCGACAGACCCAGGCCGAGCTGATCGCGCAGAGCCGGGTGCTGGCGACGATCTATGCACAGGAGGTTGCAGCAAGGCTCGACAGCGGCCTCACGCTGGGCGCCGAGGTGCCACCGGGCGTGCTGCCCGATCCCGGTGACCAGGTCACGCCGATCCGCCCCGGGCTCGACCTCACCGCGAACGATCTGCTGCGGCGGCGGCCGGATGCCCAGGCTGCATCCCGGCCGGCGCAGCCCGCCTATGTCGAGATCGGCGCGAAACTGACGCCGATCATTCGCGAGACGCAGAAGGTGACGCTGGCGGGCTTTCGCATCCTCGATCCGCAAGGCGTGGTGATCGCCGGACGCCAGGAGGTCGGGCAATCCCTCGCGCATATCGAGGAGGTCGCGGACGCGCTGCACGGGCAATACCGCGCCACCTTGCGCAACCGCGTGCCGGACAAGCCGCCGCCGCCGATCTATTCCTTCAGCCGCGGCCTCGGCGTGCACGTATTCTCGGCGATGCCGGTCATCGTCGACAATCGCGTCGCGGGGGTGATCTACGCCACGCGGACGCCGAGCAACATCTTCGACCACCTCTACCAGGAGCGGGCCAAGTTCGTGCTGGCGGGGCTGGCCGTGCTCCTCGGCACGATCGCGATCGGGCTCGTATTCTCGCGCACCATCACGCTGCCGATGCGCGAGCTGATCGATCGTGCCGCCAGAATCGGCCGCGGTGACCGCGAGGCGTTCCGGCCGCTCCGGCACTACGGCACACGGGAGTTCGCCCAGCTCTCGCACAGCTTCCTCGGCATGGCCGAGCAGCTGGCGCGGCGTTCGGACTACATCGCAACTTTCTCGGCCCATCTCACCCACGAGCTGAAATCGCCGCTGACCTCGATCAAGGGCGCGGCCGAGCTGTTGCAGGATTCACTTCAGGGCAAGGCCGGGGGCCTGACGCCGGCCGAGCAGACGACATTCATCGCCAACATCCTGTCCGACACTCAGCGGCTGGAGGCGATGGCGCAACGGCTGCGCGAGCTCGCCCGCGCCGAAAGCCTGCCGCAGAACGAGCGCACGGAGCTCGCGCCCGTGATCGCCGACCTCCGGAACAGGTTTCCGGTAAGCTCGATCGAAGCCATCGGCAGCCTCGACCGGGCGATCGGCATGTCCGGCGAGAAGGCGCTGATCGTGCTGTCGCATCTCGCCGACAACGCGGTGCGGCACAAGGCGAGGATCATCAGGTTGGAGGCCGCCGACGAGCGCACGACCCTGCGGCTGACCGTGAGCAACGACGGCGAGTTGATCTCGGCGCCCAACCGCGACCGGATTTTCGATGCGTTCTTCACCACCCGCCGCGACCAGGGCGGTACCGGAATGGGGCTGGCGATCGCGCGGGCGGTGATGGCGAGCCATGGCGGCTCGATCAGGCTCAAGCCGACCGACGGCGGCGTCGCCTTCGAGCTCCAATTCCCTGTGGCCTAGATCGCGAACACCCAGGCGGCGACGATGGTGCCGATGGTGACGAGACCAGCGATGGTCCAGCCCGCGGCATATTCAAGCTCAGGATGACCGGTCGCCCGCATGAGCTCGACCGGATCGGCGGTATGCTTCTCTGCCATGACAGCCTCGCACGTTTCTTCCCGCGTCATAGATAAGTCGCATCAGCCGCCATTAGGTTCCATCACGGAAATGCGAGGCATGACGCAGCTTGGTTTGTTCGCCGAACCGGAAGCGGGCCCTGCGGGGCTTCGCCATACCGACGACTTCATCGATGCCGCGGTCGAGCAGGGCTTGATCGACCGCATCGCAGCATTGCCGCTCCAGCGCTTCCAGTTCGGCGCCTTCGAGGGCAACCGCCGGGTGGCCTCGTTCGGCTATCGCTATGACTATTCGTTGCAACGTCTGGCCGCGGCGGAGCCGATCCCGGACTGGCTGCTGCCCGTCGCGCGGCAGGTCGAGGCATGGGCGCAACTGCCGGAGGGCAGCGTCCGGCAGGTGCTGTGCACCGAATATGAAGTCGGCGTCGGCATCGGCTGGCACCGCGACAAGCCGCACTTCGACAAGGTCCTGGGCCTGTCGCTCGGCTCGCCCTGCAAATTCCGCTTCCGCCGCCGCAATGGGGACGGATGGGAACGCCACACGCTCGAGGCTCTGCCGCGCTCGCTCTACATGATGGACGGCGAGGCGCGGTCGCAATGGGAGCACAGCATTCCGCCGGTCGAGGCGCGCCGCTATTCCATCACCTTCCGGACGATGAAGCGGGCCTGACAGGCCGGCCAACAAAAATGCGAAAACAACCCCATGCACAGTAGGACGCCATTTCCGGTGCGGGGCTGGGTGGCGCCGGACAACGGCTTGACGGGCCGGGATAAAGTGGCCGCGCCGCGCAATCGTCGCGCGGCCCGCGAACTTGCGGGCCAATCCGCGGCTGCTCGCCAGACTGAGGCCCGCGCCGCGTCGGCCGCCTGCCGGGCGAAGGTGCCGTGAATTCGCCTCAACAACAGCCAACTAATGAGGCGAATTGAAAAGACAGGCCAAATCGGCAAGCCAATATCGGTCCGCGAGGCCGGCATCACCATGAAGAATTACCTGGCATTTTTCCTGCTCTTGACCATGACCGCGGCCTCCGCGCACGGAGTTTTGCCGGCGCGGCTCTCGCCGCCCACCGGGCTCGTCCAGGCGGGCCTCACCGACAACGACACCACCGCCGGCGGCACCGCTAGGCTGTGCGAGCAGGTCACATTCTCGCGCGGTCTGCGCTATGGCGAGAGCGAGGCCAACGTGCTCGACGTCGCGACCAGCGCGACCAAGGCGGACACGCCGCGGCCTGTGCTGCTGTTCGTGGCGGGCGACACCTTTACCGGCGACCGCGCGGCGCCGGAGCTGTCGCGCCAGATCCAGGACCAGGCCATGTGCTTTGCCGCGCGCAACGAGATGATCGGGGTCCGCGTCAACTATCGCCTGGCGCCCGCGGCGACCTGGCCGGCCGGCGCGTCCGACGTGGCGGCGGCGCTGTCCTGGGTGCACGGCAATATCGACCTGTTCAACGGCGATCGCCGCGAGATCGTCGCCGTCGGCTACGGCGCCGGCGCCTTCCATGTCGCCACCCTGCTGGCCCATCCCGAGTTGCAGACCGACGGCGCCGACGTCGCCGGCGTCGTGCTGGTGTCCGGGATCTACCGCGTGGGCAAGGAGGCGAGCGACAGCGAGAAGGCCTATCTCGGCACCGACCCCACCCAGTACGACAGCCGATCGGTGTTCCCCGGCATCCTCAATGTCGATGTGCCGATCGTTCTTGCCTGGGCCGTGGACGATTCCTCCGGCCTCGTGGCGCAGGGCGAAACCCTGAAGAAGACGCTCTGCGGCGCCGGCCACTGCCCGCGCAGCACGCTGCTGCGGAGCCGCGAAGGTATCGCGAGCGCCTTCGGCCTCGACGGCTCCGGCGAGAGCCTCGCCGAGCCGACGCTGCTGCTGGTGCGTCAGCTCGAGGCGCGCGGGCTGCCGTAGCGAAGGCTTGAGGGCACACAGCTGTAACGGAGCGTCAGCACGTCTGCCCCTTTAGGTCGAGGCCGTCCCCCCCCCCCCGCTACTTTGAAGTGGGCCGGCAAGCCACACGATTGACAAACGCTTGACCTAGACGGAGCGGCCTTGGTGTGGGGCCAACCACAAGGCATCGAACATGCACGTCATCGGCAAGATGCTGCTCGTGTTGATCGCCGCCCTCGCCTCGCTCGGCGCGATGTCCCAGCAACGTGCCGAGCAACCGGCAAGCAACGAGGAAATCCGCATCGGCAATGTCATGCCGTATTCGGGACCGCTCTCGGAGTTCGGCGCCATCGGCCAGGCGGAGGCCGCCTATTTCAACATGATCAACGCGCGTGGCGGGATCAACGGCCGCAAGATCCGCTTCATCACGCGCGACGACAATTCCGATCCGGCGACTGCGCTGGAGCTGACGCGCAATCTGGTCGAGACCGAGGATGTGCACCTGATGTTCGGCTCGTTCGGCACACCCGGCAATCTCGCCACGCGCTGGTACCTGAACGAGAAGAAGATCCCGCAGCTCTTCGTCGCCTCCGGCGACGAGGAGCTGAGCCAGGCCAAGGCATTTCCCTGGACCATGGGTTGGCAGCCGTCGTTCAGGTCCGAAGGGCGCATCTACGCCAACTACATCCAGGCCTACTACCCCAGGAAGAAGATCGTCGTGCTCTGGCAGAACGACCAGTTCGGGCGCATGCTCTACAAGGGCATCCAGGAAGGCCTTGGCGATCTCAACCGTCACGTCCTCGTCGACATCGCCTTCGACATTGCCGATGAGCATCTCGACGGGCACGTCTCGATCCTCAAGCGCGCGGGCGCCGACATCTTCGTCTTTCTCGGCGTGCCGTCGACGGCGTCCAAGGTGATCAAGCTGGCGGCGTCCTTCAACTGGCATCCGGTCTTCATCGTCAACGATGCCTCCGCCTCGATCGCCAATGCGATGGCACCCGCGGGCCTCGAGAACTCGGCCGGCGTGATCTCGGCGGCTTTTCTGAAGGATCCGAGCGATCCCGCCTGGAAGGACGATCCCGCCATGAAGAACTGGTTCGCCTTCATGGACAAGTACCATCAGGTCGAAAGCAACAACAACAGCGCCGCACTCTATGGCTACGCCGCGGCCGAGGCACTGACGCAGGTGCTGAAGCAATGCGGCGACGACTTCTCGCGCGAGAACATCATGCGTCAGGCAGCTTCGCTCAGGGACTATCATCCGTCCGTGGCGCTGCCGGACATCCGGATGAATACTTCGCCCGGCAACTACCTGCCGATCAGGCAGATGCGGCTGGTCCAGTTCGACGGCCGTTCCTGGCAGCCGTTCGGCGAGGTGATCGAGACGGCCTTCACGGAAGGCGCGGCAAGGTGAACCTAGCGCGCAGCGCGCTACGCGCTTGTTGGAGAGGTCGGCGCTGGACTATCGGCGAAGGATGTGCGCTCCCTCCCCCGCTTGCCGGGGAGGGTTGGGGAGAGGGTGTCTCCGCAATCGAGGATCCCCAAGAGGACAGAACCCTCACCCGGCGCTTCGCGCCGACCTCTCCCGCAAGCGAGAGAGGCGATGCACCTTTCTCCTGGCCACAGCCGGGCACAAAACGAACTTGCCCCCTCACGCCGGCTTGAGCGAGGCCAGCGCGTTTTCGAGCAGCGAGCGCACGCGTGCGGCATCGCCTGACTTCACCACGGCGGGGTCGAGATAGAGTTCGAGGCCCGGGGCGCGCTCGGTGATGATACCGCTATTCTCAGCAGCAGTGTCGCTTAGCGCATCCACCGAATAGGGAATGACCTCCCGGCTGATGCCCTTCATGGTGATCGCCGGCAGCGCATGGGCGCGGACGATGTCGCTGACGAGCGCGAAGGTCTCGTAGCTCAGCACGATGCCGCCGGGCTCGGCGATCGATTGCAGGCGCGCAGCGAGGTTCGCCTCCGCACCGATGATGGTGTAGTCCATGCGGTCCGCGCTGCCGAAATTGCCGACATTGCAATAGCCGGAATTGATGCCCATGCGGGAGCGGAACGGCTGCTCGATGCCGGAGGCGCGCCATTTCGCATTGAGCTCGGCGAGGCGCTGCTGCATGCGCCAGGCCATCTGCAGGCAGGCCTGTGCATCGGCGCGGTCGCCCCTGGTCTCGGGATCGCCGAAGAAGATCAGCATGGCGTCGCCGATGAACTTGTCGATGGTGCCGCCATATTCGTGGGCGATCGCCGACATTTCCGTGAAATATTCGTTGAGGAGCTGCGTCAGCTGCTCCGGCTGCAGCCGCTCGGCGGTCGCGGTGAAATTCTGGATGTCGGAGAAGAAGATGGTGAGCTTCTTGCGCTCGGTGTGGATGGTGACGTCCTTCTGGCCGGAGAAGATGCTCTTGTAGACCTGGGGCGGGATGTAGCGCGAGATCTTCATCGAGAGCGAGGCGAGGAAGTCGTTGGCGGATTCGAGCTCCTTGTTCATGCCCTTGATGCGGCGCGCCTGGCGGCGCTGCAGCGACAGGAACGACAGGCCGCTGCCGGCGGCGATGACGAAATAGGCCAGCAGGAACTTGAACGAGAAGATGTTGGCGGCGATCGGCTGGGCGATGATCACCTCCTGGATGCCGCGGACATCCCCCACCTTCCAGTCCTTCTTCGGGCTTTCGGGGTGGCTGTTGTGGCAGCTCACGCAGGCCGGCCCCATGGTGACGGGGGCGACCAGGCGGACCTTGTCGTTGAACAGCGAGGTCTCGGTCTCCACGATCTTCTGCTCGGGGTCCTTCCGCAGCGCATCGAGCGCGTCCTTCTCGAACTTGTCGAGCTGGTGCGGGGCACGGTTCTGGAACGGGAAGTCGGAGACGAAGCGGTAGGTGATGTTCTCCTGCTGCGCGCCGATCACCCGGCCGAGCTCGAGCGACAGCGTTGCCGGAATCGGGATCGCGCCGGGGATGGATTCGTAATTGTGCACCACCCGCGTCGTGCCGTTGGGATTGGCCAGCACCCGCCCGACCACGTTGGTCGCGTAGTAGCTGCGCACGCTCGTGATCACCGAGTTGAGATCGATGGCCTGCCGGCGCAGCGCCGTCTTGCTCAGCTCGGTCAGGTCCAGCCACACCGCGAGCGGCAGGGCGAGGAGCAGGAAGGCGATCACGGCGCCCGTGAGAATGCCGCTCTTGCGCTGATCTTCGGCGATCTCTTGTTTCACTCTGTGGCTCCGCTGTGTGCGATTTTGTCGCAAACCCGTCGGGATTTGCGGCAAAGAATGCGGCAGCACAGAGCCAACAATTGCGGGCCCGCGCAACCCCATTTTATGGTGGTCGGGCCAAGCGCCTTTTCGTTTCATCACGGATGTTTAAGATCGGCCGCGTCTGCATCCGCCCCGCCGGGAGAAGCCCATGACCGAGACCATTCGCATCAAGCGCTTCCACGCGCGCCCCGTGATCGTGCCGATGAACCTGCCGCTCCAGACCTCGACCGGGGCGGTCGCCAAAGCACCGCTGGTGCTGATCGACTGCGAGACTGACCAGGGCGCGGTGGGCCATGCCTATCTGTTCTCGATCACGTCCTCGGCCTTGAAGCCGCTGACGGCGATGGTCACGGAAATGTCAGACCTGCTCGCCGGCGACGAGCTGCTGCCGGTCGAGATCGAGCGCAAGCTGGCCCGGCGCTTCACGCTGCTAGGCCTCGCCGGTCTGCAACGGCTGGCCCAATCCGGCATCGACATGGCGGCCTGGGACGCGCTGGCCCGCGCACGCGGCCTGCCGCTGGCCCGCCTGCTCGGCGGCGCGCCGAAACCGGTCCAGGCCTACAATTCGAAGGGGCTCGGCATCATGCCGGCCGGCGCCGCGGTCGAGGAAGCCCACAAGCTGCTGGCCGAGGGCTTTCGGGCGGCGAAGATCCGCGTCGGCCGGCCCGATGCGCGGGAGGACCTCGCCGTCGTGCGCGCGGTGCGCAAGGCGGTCGGCGACGAGATCACGCTGATGTGCGACTACAATCAGGCGCTGACGGTGACGGAGGCGATCCGCCGCGGCGAGATGCTCGACGACGAGGGCCTCACCTGGATCGAGGAGCCGATCCGCCACGACGATTATGCCGGCTGCGCCCGCATTGCCGACGCGCTGCATACCCCGGTCCAGATCGGCGAGAATTTCGACAGCGCCTTCTCGATGCAGGCGGCGCTCTCGGCGGAAGCCTGCGACTACGTGATGCCCGACGTGCAGCGCATCGGCGGCGTGACCGGCTGGCTCCGCGCCGCCGCGCTGGCGCACGCCGCCGGCATCGAGATGTCGACGCACCTGTTCTCGGAAGTGAGCGCGCATCTGCTCTGCGTGACGCCGACCGCGCACTGGCTGGAATATGTCGACTGGGCCGACGCGGTGCTCGCGACGCGGTTGCAGATCAAGGACGGCTTCGCGCTGCCGGGCAGTGAGCCCGGGAATGGCATCGAATGGGATGAGGCGGCGGTGAAGAAATATCTGGTGGGATAGGCCTTGATCGGCAGACGCTCCTTGGCGTGTTCGTCATTGCTGTCGATCTTATGACGCGTACCTCGGGAGGGGGTCCTTCAATCGATCTGCCTTCATTGGATATTGAATCGCGCGCCCGGGCATTCGTTGGTGACCGTCGTTGCGACGAGCTGGGCGGCGGGCGAGGTCGGCTTCGGGACCGCGACGATCTTCCAGCGTCCCTGCTTGTTGAGCCAGAACCGTCCCGTCGTGGTCGCGATACGGCGCTCGGTGTATTTCTTCGTCGAGATCAAGGGGACCTTCGACTTCGGCGCGGGGACTTCCTTCCAGCCGTCGAACGAATAGAACTCCTGGAAGAAATAGTGCCACTCGATTTTCTGGAATTCATGGTGCGAAACGACGACCCGGACCAGCGAGTTTCCCGTAAGCCATTCCGAACCCATCGGGTCGGGTTCGACCTGCAGGCACCTCGTGTGTAGCGGCTCCTGGACCTGAAGCAGATTCAATCTCTGGCTTTGCGAAAGCATCGCCGAGGTCACCGGCTGCCCCACATTTGGGTCGTTGGCCGGCCCCGAGCAGATCGGCACCGTTGGCGGGCCTTGTCCGGTCCATGGGTTGTTGCTGCAATAGACGTAGCGCGACCACGACGACCAGCCGGTGGACGCCTTTTCCTCCGCCTTGCCCGTCTCGCGGTCCCAAATGCCGGTAAACTTGATCGTCTTGCTCGGCGGGCAGGCCGTTATGGGAGGCCCAGTCCACCAATGGGTGGTTTCGAACTCATAGATGGATTGGTTCGGATGCGGGTACATCACTGCCTTGGCGCTGGTCAGCGCATGATGCTCCGAACACCCCTCGCCCTTCGTATCGAGCCAACAGACGAGCGGAAAGTTCTCGCTCGGCCAGCAACCCGCGTGCGCCGTGGACGATCCCAGAACAGCGATCACGAGAGCCGACGCAAAGAGACAGGCACGCACTGTCAATCTCCCCATTTGCATCTTCACGTTAAGATTGCCCCGTTTCGTCGCCACCACCTTGATCGAGATCAACGCATTGACCCCAGCGGCGCAATGGTGCCGGAGGAGCGAGGCCGCCGGACGTCTGCCCTGCCTTTGCGAGCTCATGACTCAACCGCGCACAGGTCGTGCGTTGGCACCTGCCGATGCCACCGGTCATCATCCCTTCGTGCTGCGAAGTCGGCGCCAAGGCCAGGTCGCCAACGCCCGGCGCGTGTTCATTGTTTCTGCAACACCGCCGGCAACAGCGAACCGTCGTTCAAGATCGAAAAAACCTCCCGGGAGGACAGATGGGCGACGGCCTCCTCGAAAGTATCGCTCGCATCGACCTTGGCACGGCCGACCGCCAGGTTCGCATCGATTGTGTCGGGCCGGACGGCGCGTGGAAATGGCAGCTGCGCGACGTGGAAGGCTAAAAGCCTGGCGTCTTCGCGCAATTCCAGCAACGCGGGTCTGATCCCTATATCCGCCGACTCACTCAATTGGTTCGCTCGACGCAGCACCGAAGGCGGCGCTCCTTCTTCGGGCGTGACGAACAATTTGCCGGACGCGGGCCTGGCAGTCAGCGCGCCTATGGGAACGGCGAACAGCAACCCAACGACGACCGGCGACATCCAGAGCAGAAGGGGCAGCGAAACCGCGTACGCGCTTGCCGCCATCGCAACGCCGCACAAGGTCGGGACACCGTATTTCCGATAGAGCTCGCGGCGCTCCACTGTGCCGTCGTCCCGCCTTTGCGTCTGCCAGCCCGCATCGCGGCCGGCCAGAATTTCGACCACCGCGATTGACTGAAAGATCATCATCACGGGCGCCATCAACGCGGATACGACGATCTCTGCGAAAACTCCGGCCGAGGCACGCAATGCGCCGCCGAATTGGCGTCGCACCGGGCGCCGCATCCAAAGCAGGACCAGGCTGAGCAGCTTGGGCAACAGCAGCAGCGCCATGGTGGCGACGAACACCCAGATGGCGAGCACGGGATCCTGGGCCGGCCACGTCGGAAACAGGGAGAAGCCCTTCGGAAAATACTCCGGACGCGCGAAGCGGGCCTGCAACGAGATCAGCATTCCCAGCAGCAGGAACAGCAGCCACAGCGGCGCCGTCAGATACGCTCCGATTCCCACCATGAAATGCAGGCGCGACACCCAATGGAGGCCCCGCGCGGGCACGACAGCGAGATGCTGAAGATTGCCCTGACACCAGCGTCGGTCGCGCGCGGCGAAGTCAAGCAGCGAGGGCGGCACCTCTTCGTAGCTTCCGTCGAGCATCGGCAGCATGTAGATGCCCCACCCGGCTCGCCGCATCAGCGCGGCTTCGACGAAATCGTGGCTGAGGATATGTCCGCCGAAGGGCTTGCGCCCGCGCAGCTGCGGCAACGCCGCCGCTTCGGCAAATGCCCTCACCCGGATGATCGCGTTGTGGCCCCAGTAGTTGCCTTCGGAGCCGTGCCACCAGGCAACGCCGGCGGCGATCATCGGCCCGTACAGGCGGCCCGCGAATTGCTGGACGCGGCTGAACAGACTTCGCGCGTTGACGACCATGGGGAGCGTCTGGACGAGTCCGGCGCTCGGATTGGTCTCGATGGCATGGACCAATCGGACAACGGTCTGGCCGCTCATGAGGCTGTCGGCGTCGAGCACGATCATGAAGTCGTAGACGCCGCCGAACCGCCTGATCCACTCGGAGATGTTCCCGGCCTTCCGCTCCGTATTCTCGGCTCGGTGGCGATAGTACAGCCGTGTTCCGACGGCCTGTCGCAGCGCGAGGAGCGCTTTTTCTTCGGCGACCCAGATGTCCGGATCGGTGCTGTCGCTCAGAACGAACCAGTCGAACAGCTTTCCGTGCGAGGTCGTCTCCAGGGATTCGATCATCGCACGGAGCCGCGCCGTCAATCGGTGCGGGTCTTCGTTGTAGGTGGGAAGCAGCATGGCGGTGCGGCTTGCGATGGCTGGCAGTTCCGCGCCGGAGGCCAAGGCAACCTCGTCCGGACGATGGTTCAGCAACACAACAAAGCCTGCCACGGCGGAGGCGAACGAAAACGCGACCCAGGCAAGCAGGACCAGAAAGAGCGCCAGCACCATGCCTTCTAGGATGGTGACGCCGCCGACCTGCAGCACGCGATACATCTCATAGCCGCCCGCCCCCGTGAGCGCCGCCGTCGAGAGCAGGATGAGGCCGCGCCGCCAAACCATCGTGGGGGCGACCGGCGCAGGAACACGGTCCGATACCCGGTTCCTTCCGAGGTCGCCAGGCGCCATCGGGAGCGGGGACTCGTGCGGCAGCAGGCGTTGGCTCGCGATTTCGCCGGCAACCGGCCGGGGTGCCGTGCTCAAGGGGCCCATCGGTAGACCCAGACTTCCGACAAGGGCTTGTCGCCCTCGGCCAGAAACGCCCGCAGCTCGATCGGCTCGCCCTTCACCTGGCACTGGAAGCTGAGCCGCCAACCGCCGGTGTAGGGATTGGGTTGCGTGACGATATTCTTGATCTCGGATTTCTCCGCCGTCACCACGCCTTTGACGCCCGCAGGATCAATTCCCTTCAGGTTGTCGCCGAGCAGATCGAGCACGAAGAGGCGCGCGTCCTCGCCTCTCGCCCCTATCCCGCTTCGCGTGAATCTGGCGAGCGAATGCGGCTTCGGGCTATCCGGCCCCCAGTGCAGCCGATAGGTGTAGTTGTGTTCGCCCTTGGCCTGCAGCGGGTTTTTAGGCCGCCAGAATGCCGCGATGTTGTCGTGGACTTCCTCCTTGGTCGGAATCTCGAACAGCATGACCCCGCCCTCGCCCCAATCGCCGATCGGCTCCATCCAGAGACTTGGGCGTTTTTCGAAGCTGGATTCGATGTCCTGGTAGGCGGAGAAGTTTCTCTCCCGCTGCATCAAGCCGAACCCGCGCGGATTGAGATCCTGGAAGGTGCTGATCTGGAGATCGCGGGGATTGCTGAGCGGCCGCCAGAGGCTTTCGCCCTTCCCGTTGAAGACCGCAAGACCGTCGGAATCGTGGACCGAGGGGCGGAAATCGTCGATGTCATTGCGGTCGTTCGGACCGTAGAAGAACATGCTGGTCATCGGCGCGAGTCCGGCCCGCTGCATTTCGACACGCGGATAGACCGACATTTCGACGTCGAAGACCGTCGTGTCCCCTGGCCGCACCGTGAATCGATAGCTCGCTGCGCAGCTTTTGCTGTCGAGCAGAGCATGGATCACCAACGAGGTCGCACCCGGCGCCGGCCGCTCCAGCCAGAAGGCCTTGAAGAGCGGAAATTCCTCGCCCTTGGCTTCGCCCGTATCGATCGAAAGTCCCCGGGCGGAAAGCCCGTACGTCTGTCCCTTGGCCACGGCGCGGAAGTAGCTCGCGCCCAGGAAGACGCAGACTTCGTCGTAATAGTCGGCGCGGTTCATGGGCGCGTGTATGCGGAAGCCTGCGAACCCAAGATCCACGTCCTCGAACGCCGGAACCTTTTCGCCGAACGAAAAGTCCGCCTTGCGGTACTTGAGTTCGGTTGCCTTTCCGTCCGCGACCTCGAAGATGTTCACTCTGTTCTTGTAGAAGAAGCCGCGATGGAAGAACTGCGCTTCGAAGGGAAGATTCTTGCCGCGCCAGAGCGCGCGCTCGGGCAAATAGCGGATCGAACGATACTGATCGTAGTCGAGATCGCGCAATCCACTCGGCAGCTTCTCGTCCGGCGCCTCGTACGGCTTTCCCGCCAGAATACGGGCAAGGTCCCTCACCGTGGACGACCCGAATGCGTCCTCCGACGCGCGAGCGGCGGCGAAACCGCTTCGCGATGCGAGGAGCAACGCCGGCAGCACTGCCGACCCTTGAACAAGCTGGCGTCGGTTCACGCGTTCTCCTCGCTACTGCTGCCGCGGCCAAGCAACGGCCGCCGCGCCCGCGAGTTCCACCGCCCGGCGATCATTGGCGCAGGAGCAAGTGTTGCGACGGCAATGGACCACAAGACGGGCGGAATTTGAGAGCCGCGAACTTCCTCCGTTGGGCCGGAAACGCCGACCGCCCCGCGGAAAGTTCTGGCTTCGAAACGTGCTGTTGACGAAAGAAGCGCTACGCGCGGACACTGTTCACGCACGCTGTTTCCAGTCGATACGAGCGCGCTCGATGCCGAGACAGGGAAGTGTGCTGCGGCCGAAGCGACGATCGAGAAGAGCAAGCGGCCTTCTGCGTCACCTTCGGAGTAACGCCCGCATTTGGGCACCAGCCCAATCTGGATGGGGCGACCCGCGCCGAAATGGAAATCTCGTGGAAACCACTCCTTCAAGCCTCAAGCGCGGGGCGCCTAAATCATTGAAGAAGATGGTGGGCACGACAGGGATCGAACCTGTGACCCCTACCATGTCAAGGTAGTGCTCTCCCGCTGAGCTACGTGCCCTAGAGGTCATTTCATCGGTGGGGTCCCTATAACGGCTCAGGGGACCCGGCGCAAGGACGGAACGGCGCCGATTTAGGCCGCCAGCATCTTGTTCACTTCGCTGACCAATTCGCGCAGGTGCACGGGCTTGGACAGCACCTTGGCGTTCTTGGGGGCGTCCGAATCCGAGTTCAGGGCGACCGCGGCAAAGCCGGTGATGAACATGATCTTGATGTCGGGATCGAGTTCCGAAGCGCGGCGGGCGAGCTCGATGCCGTCCATCTCCGGCATCACGATGTCGGTCAGCAGCATCTCGAACGGCTCTTCCCGCAACCGCTGATAGGCGGCCATGCCGTTGTCATGGGACGAGACCTGGAAACCGGCGTTTTCAAGCGCCTTGACCAGGAAACGGCGCATGTCGTTGTCGTCTTCGGCGAGCAGGATTTTTGCCATGGCAGGAAACGTCGAATCCCCAGAGGATATCAGCAGAGGTCACTAAGCCCGACAGAGGGTAAATTTGGGGTGAAAATCTTTACCTTGGGCCGGCTGCGCTGCCGGCTCTTGTGAACCGGAACGGGCTCCGAATCAATCGAGCCGGACCGACTGCTCCCCGCCACGATGCCCGCAGGGTTAAGACATGTTCCAGCGTCCATCACATCTTTTCGCTTGGCAGAATGGTTGCGATTCCGGACAATGAGGACACATAAGAGCCGCTCGACCGGCCGAATCATTGGATCCGGAGCTTTTCCGGATCGTGCGGCGCCAAGGGGGCGAGGCCTGAGCAGGGACGAAGCTTGAGAAGATGACCCGGTTTGACGGCGACATGTCGCCAGCCTTCGAGATCTTCGAGCCCGCCGAATGGCGCGCGCCTGTCATCTTCAACTCGCCCCATTCGGGCTCGACCTATCCGGACGAATTCCTGGCGGCGTCGCGGATCGACCTGCCGACGCTGCGGCGGTCGGAAGATTCGTTCATGGACGAACTGATCGGCCATCTGAGCGACCGTGGCTTCCCGACGGTTAGGGTCAACTTTCCCCGCTCCTATGTCGACGTCAATCGCGAGCCGTATGAGCTCGATCCCCGCATGTTCAGCGGACGGCTGCCGAGCTTTGCCAACACCCGCTCGATGCGCGTCGCCGGCGGCCTCGGCACCATTCCGCGCGTGGTCGGCGACGGCCAGGAGATCTACCGCGACCGCATCCTGGTCGACGATGCGCTCGGGCGGATCGAGACGCTGTACAAGCCCTACCACCGCGCGCTGCGCCGGCTGATCAACAAGGTGCACCAGATGTTCGGCACCGTGGTGCTGGTCGACTGCCACTCGATGCCCTCGGTCGGTGTCAGCAGGGACGAGCCGCGACGGCCCGACGTCGTGATCGGCGACCGCTACGGCACGAGCTGCACGCCGCTGCTTCCCGATCGCGTCGAGGAAACCATGACCAGCCTCGGCTATTCGATCGGCCGCAACAAGCCCTATGCCGGCGGCTTCATCACCGAGCATTACGGCAATCCCGCAAGCGGCCTGCACGCGGTACAGCTCGAGCTCAACCGCGCGATCTACATGGACGAGCGGCGGCGCGAGCGGAGCGCACGCTTTGCGCAAGTGGCCTCCGACTTCGGCGTTCTCGCCGACGTGCTGGCCAGCACGATTCCGTTCGCCGATCTCGGCCCGTTCCAGGCCGCGGCGGAATAGGCCGGCGCTTCTGCACGATCATGTTGTCTGCGATTGGAGGCGAAAGCGCGCTCGCTTCGCTAGGCACCTCGAAGCAAAAAGAGGCGCACAGAAAAAAGGGCCGCTTCTGATGAAGAAGCGGCCCAAGTCTAGGGAGGAAACGCCCAAGGAGGGCAGCGGTAACGCCAAGCGCTACCGCACCGCAACAATATGCGACCGCGCCGCACAAAGTGCAAGGCCTTTTGAGCCGTTTCCCATGCAATTCACACATGGCTCAGTTGCTTCCAGAGAAACCCAGATTCAGTTTCTTTGATAAGGAAATTCAATGGGTTGATAATCATTTGCATACCAACGAGGCAACTTCGGAACGAAGTTTTCAACTCCGTGATCGATATTTGGCCAGCAGATGACTGGGATGAGGCAGCGGGCCTCGGCATCCAAAATACCAGGGAGCAAATCAACACAGCGCTGCACGCGGGGGAGGAATTGAGCTAGGCAGGAGGCCAGTTTCATCCAACCTTCGCTTCGAGGATTCCCGTGACGGTGATCGACTTCTCCGCCTTCATCGGACGGCTCGCCACCGCCTCCGGCGAAACCATCCTGCCGTTCTTCCGCACCTCGCTGTCGATCGACGACAAGAGCAAGACCAAGGATTTCGACCCCGTGACGGAGGCCGACCGCGCCGCGGAGGCGGTGATGCGGCGGCTGATCAGGGCCAATTTCCCTCAGCACGGCATCGTCGGCGAGGAATTCGGCAATGAGCAGGACAATGCCGACTATGTCTGGGTGCTCGACCCCATCGACGGCACCAAATCCTTCATCGGCGGCTTTCCGATCTGGGGTACGCTGATCGCGCTGCTGCACAAGGGCGCGCCGGTCTACGGCATGATGCACCAGCCCTTCATCGGCGAGCGCTTCTCCGGCGACAACGGCTCGGCCAACTATAAAGGGCCCTCCGGCGAGCGCCGGCTCCAGGTCCGCCGCTGCGCTTCGCTGTCGGAAGCCACGACCTACACCACCAGTCCCCTGCTGATGAACGAGAGCGACCGCGCCATCTTCGGCCGCATCGAGCAGGGCGCGCGGCTGTCGCGCTATGGCGGCGACTGCTATTCCTACTGCATGCTCGCCGCAGGTCATGTCGATCTCGTAGTCGAGACCGAGCTGAAGCCCTACGACATCGCCGCGCTGATCCCGATCGTGACCGGCGCCGGCGGCGTCGTCACCACCTGGGAAGGCAAGCCGGCCCAGGGCGGCGGCCGCATCATCGCGGCCGGCGACGCGCGGGTTCACGAAGAGGCCTTGAGGCTCTTGAACCAATAACAACGAGAGCGGAGGGCTTGCATGACCATCTCACGCAGGCTCCTCGGATTGCTCCTGCTGCTGCCGTCATTGGCCTCCGCACAGAATTTCCCGCCCAAGCCGATCGTGCCGTTCCCCACTGGCGGGCCCAACGACATCATTGCCGGGTGATAGGCCAGCGCATGTCAGATGAGTTAAGTGGCTAGAGTTCGATGATTTCTTGTTCGGATCGGTTTTGATGACCATATCGAAAAGAACGTTGGAGGAAGTTCAGAAGGCTTTTGAGGCACAATACAAAGCCCTTCAAGCTTCGTGCAGGGCATACGACGCCGGTGAAAAGTGGGAAGCGATGAGAATCGCCACCACAGTTCATACGCTCGTTCATGATCACGGGAAGAACTATCACTCCATACTGACGCAACTTGGGATCAGAGGATCGTTTCGGTTTCTGTCGTCTGGGCGAGTCCGTGGCGATGGTGAGCTGGCTTGGAGTCCGCTTGTGAAAGCGGAAATGACCCAGGATGGGATCAAGTGTCATCCAATGTTGGACGAGGGCCCTCAGACCAGTCGCAACAACGTCTGGACGCACGAATATGTGCAATTTCCCACTTGGTGGGAAAAGGAGAAAATTTCTCGCGGAACCAAGTTTGGACTCTCAAGAAGAGGGCTTGTCTTCGCACTTCGCAACAAAGAGGGCGGAGGCCACTTCGGTGATTTAGACGATCCCCGATATGTAGAATTGAAGGAGGATAAGAGGCTTTCTCCCAATCTCCCCGAGATTGAATCTGCAATGATGCGCCAGATCGGTTGGGAAATGATCATGACCTTCGAACGACGAAGCTAGGAACATCGAAAAGCAGAATTTGCCCTCTGGTGTGCGGACAGTCTCCCGGTGGGGTACTCCGCCCGGCATCGTCTCTTTGAAAAGTTCATACGCCTGCACCTTTGCCACCATCGCTCAGGAGCCTCTAGACCAGAGTGAGCCTCACACCGCCTCTGCCCTTAGATGCTCGACCAGCATCTTGGCCGGCCGCGGCAACGCCTTGAAGCTGCGTGCGCAGATCACGAGCCGCCGGTTGGCCCAAGCATCGCGCAGGCGGACCATGGCGAGCGGCATGGTCCTGGCGCAGCGCCGCGCGGCAGCTTCGGGCACGAGCGCGACGCCGACATCGGCGGCGACCATCTGGCAGATCGCGTCGAAATCACGCAGGCGCGCGCGGAAATGCGGGCGCAGGCCGAGCCGCGCGGCGTGCTTGGAGATGTGCACCTGCAGCGCGGTGGCGCTGGTCAGGCCGACGAAGTCGCAGGCCCCGGCCTCCTGAAAGTCGATCTGGCGCCGGCCGGCGAACGGGCCACGGCGCGAGGTCACCAGTGTCAGGCGGTCCTCGCTGAAGATGAAGCGCTCGATATGGTCGGGCAGCGCGTGCTCGGCGGCGAAACCGAGATCGGCGGCGCCCATCGTGATCGCCGCCGCGATGTCGGTGCTCTCGCGCTCCTCGATGTCGACGGCGACGTCGCGATGCGCGCGCAGGAAGCCGGCAAGCGCCTTCGGCAGATGCTCCGAGAGCCCCGAGGTGTTGGCGAGCAAGTGCACGCTGGCGCGCAAGCCACTGGCAAAGCCGGCAAGATCGCCGCGCATGGCGTCGATCTGGTGGATGACCAGCCTTGCATGATCGAGCAGGCTCTCGCCGGCCGCGGTCAGCTCGATGCCGCGGCGCCCGCGCTTGAGCAGCGCGACGCCGAGCGCATCCTCGAGTCCCTTGATGCGCGCGGAGGCGGAGGCCAGGGCCAGGTGCGAGCGCTCGGCACCGCCCGTGATGCTGCGCTGGTCGGCGACCGCGATGAAGAGCTGGAGGTCGACGAGATCGAAGCGCATGCCGTGTCTCCAGCCTTCGCTCCAGACGAAGGCTTTCTCCGTAACCTCCAGATTGTGCCGGATCGCAGCTTCGGTCAATGTGCCGACATGATCGACCCGTTTCTCATCGTGATCGCCGCCGTCTTCCTGCTCGCCGGATTCGTCAAGGGCGTGGTCGGGCTCGGCCTGCCGACGGTGTCCATGGGCCTGCTGGCGGTGAGCATGGCCCCGAGCCGGGCCATCGCCATCGTCATCGTGCCCGCCATCATCACCAACATCTGGCAGACCTTCGTCGGCCCCTATCTGCGCGACATCCTGAGGCGGCTGTGGCCGCTGATGATCGGCACCGTGGTCGGTTGCTGGCTGAATGCCGGCGCGCTGACCGGGCCGCATGCGCGCTACGGCACGATCGTGCTCGGCGTGCTCCTCGTCATCTACGCCGTGATCGGCCTGAACAAATTCCAGTTCCGCGTGTCACGCGGGAACGAGAAGTGGGTCGGCGGCGTGGTCGGGGTCGTCACCGGCGCGATCTCGGCCTCGACCGGCGTGCAGGTGATCCCCTCGATGCCGTTCATGCAGGCGATCGGCATGGAAAAGGACGAGCTGGTACAGGCGCTCGGCGTGTTCTTCACGACGGCGACGCTGGCGCTCGCGTTCAACCTGACCGCCGTCGGATTGCTGACGCCCGCGAATGTCGTGCCGGGCGCCGTGGGCCTCGCCATGGCCTTTGCCGGCATGTTCATCGGCCAGTCGGTGCGGGCGCGGATGCCGGCGGAAGCGTTTCGCCGCTGGTTCCTGATCGCGATGATCCTGCTCGGCCTCTATCTCGCGGGAAGCGCGCTGGTGAAGGAATTCGGCTGAGAGAAGACTGTAGGGTGGTTAGCATCGCGGATTGCGCGCAGCGCAAGCCGCGGGGCGTAACCCACCATCTTCGTTCGCATTCGAACAGGCATGGTGGGTTACGCCTTGCGACTGCGCTTCGCGCGGCCGCAAGGCCCACCCTACGCAGCCGCATCTCATCCGTTGGAAGGAGCTACCGCGTCTCCAGCATGGCGACGCGGATGCCGAGATAGATGAAGAGGCCGCCAAGCGCGCGATTGACCCAGGCGACGGCGCCCTCGGACTGCCGCAGCCGGTGCGCGGCCTTGGCAGCGAACGCGGCCAGCACGAGGCACCACAGCGTCCCCGTCGAGATGAAGATGAGGCCGAGCGTCAGGAAGGCGAGCGGCTTGTGCGGCGCGTCGGCTGCGACGAATTGCGGCAGGAAGGCCAGGAAGAACAGCGCGACCTTGGGATTGAGCGCGTTGGTGAAGACGCCCTGGAGGAAGACCCGCCGCAATGAGCTCCGCACCGGCTCGTCGATCGCCAACGCCGGCACCGGGCGCGACAACAGCATCTGGAGCCCGGTCACGACGAGATAGGCCGCGCCGACCAGCTTCAGGATCGAGAAGGCGGTCGACGAGGCCATCAGCAGCGCCGAAAGCCCGATCGCCGCGCCCGCGACATGGACAAAACAGCCGCAACTGATGCCCAAGGCGGCGGCGGCGCCGCCCCGCCAGCCCATTTGCATGCTGCGGCCGATCACATAGACCGAATCCGGCCCCGGCGTGATGTTGAGCAGCACGCCCGACAGGATGAAAAGCCCGATCTCGTGAATGCCCAGCATGCAAGGTCCCCCGCCGCCCGTCCGGACGTGTCGATTCCGCTTAGTCGGTTCGCCCGTCCCCGTCCACCGCCGGAATCGCTTAGGATTTGCCTCGAATTTGCAATGCGGATCGGGCTTCCGCTCGGCCTCATCTGCTTTATAAAGGGAGGGTTCTCGAAATGCGGGACTCGAGGCGACTGCCACGCCGTGGCCGGTCCCCTCTCCCTTGGAGCTTCGCGGATATGGAAAGACGTCTGGCCGCCATCGTCTGCGCCGATGTCGCCGGCTATTCGCGCATGATGGGCAGCGACGAGGCCGGCACCCATGCCGCCTTCAAGGCCCATCGCGCGGCGATCCACCCCATCATCCTCAATCACGGCGGCCGCGTCGTGAAGAACACCGGCGACGGCTTCCTGCTCGAATTCCCGTCGATCGTCGGCGCCACCGAGGCCGCGATCGCGATGCAGACGCTGATGGCGGAGCGCAACCGCCACCTGCCGGCCGACCGCGCCATGCAGTTCCGGATCGGCATTCACATGGGCGACGTCATCGCCGACGAGGACGAGGTCTTCGGTGACGATGTCAACATCGCCGTCCGCCTGGAATCGGTGGCGAGCCCCGGCGGCTTCGCGATCTCGGCCAAGGCCTACCGGGAGGCGAGCAAGCATCTCTCGGTGCCGCTGATCGATGCCGGCAATCATCGTTTCAAGAACATCAAGGATGCGATCGAGGTCTGGACCTGGACGCCCGACGGCGCGCCGGCGCTTGCCCCCGAGCTCCGGGAGGCTTCGGCGTTGTCGCAGCAGTACCGCACCGCGATCGTCGGCGTGCTGCCCTTCGCCAATCTCAGCGACGCCCAGGACGAATATTTCTCCGACGGCCTCACCGAGGACTTGATCCATGCGCTGTCGCTGCAATCCTTCTATCGGGTGCTGAGCCGCAACTCGACCTTCGCCTTCAAGGGCAAGAACACGAGCACCCGCCTGATCGCGCGCGAGATCGACGCCACCTATCTGATCCAGGGCTCGGTGCGGCGCGCCGGCGCCAAGATCCGCGTCACCGCCGAGCTGATCGCGCCGGAGACCGGCGAGCAGCTCTGGACCGGGCGCTACGACCGCGACATCGGCGACCTCTTTGCGATGCAGGACGAGATCACGACCAGCCTGTCCGCTGCGATCGCGACGGAGATCGTCCGTGCCGAGGCCTCGGCGCCGGCACGGCTCTCGACCGACGTGAGCGCCTGGGATCGCTTTCTCAAGGGGCTGTCGCACTACTACCGGCAGACCAAGGAGGATCTGGCGGTCGCCGTCGACCTGTTCCGCGAAGCCATCCGGCTCGATCCCAAACTGTCGATCGCACATGCCTATCTGGCCACGATCCAGATTCAGAGCATCCAGTTCGGCTGGGTCAAGGGCACGCGCGAGATGTGGGCCGAGGCGATGAACCTCGCCGAAACCAGTGTCCGGCTCGATCCGCGCTCATCCTTTGCGTTCTCGATCCTGTCCTGGGCGCATGCGATGGAGGGGCACTACGAGGCGGCGCTGGACGCCGCCAAGCGCGCGGTCGCACTCAACCCCTACGACAATGGCGCACGCGGCGTGCTCGGCATCTGCCATTTCGTCATCGGCGAGCACCGCGAGGCGATCGAGCTGTTCTCTATGGCCGCGCAACGCGACAACAGCGACCCACGCTACCAATGGGCCGCGCTGAACGCGTTCAGCCATTATCTGTTGCGCCAATATGACGCGACCCTGTCCTGGGCCCGCGAGCAGCTCTACATCAATCCGAACCACATGCAGGCGCTGGCGATCCGCGCCGCGGCGCTGGCGCAACTGGGCCGGACCGACGAGGCGAGCGAGGCCGCCATCGTGCTCATGGGCAACTATCCGAACCTCAATGTCGATCGTCACTTGCGCAACTTCCACTGGAAGCGGCCCGAGGACATCGCCCATTATCGCGAGGGGCTGCTGAAGGCCGGCGTGCCGCTCGGCAAGCTGACCCTGGTTCAGAGCGGCGTCAAACGCGCCGCCGAGTCCTGACGGGCGCAGTCCCCCTGCGGACGCTCTTGACCAAATCACACCTGCCTATGTTGACAGGACAGTGAATTCGGCCACACTCCACCACACGCCCAAGTAGTATAGTTTGCTGTCGGTTTGTTAGGACTTTCCGCGCTTGATCGGCGCGCCATTTCACGATTCGCCGTTGTCAGGATTTGGGCCATGCATGACCCCGCTTCGAAGCCGCCCTTCGACCCCTCGATCCAGGTCTCGCCGAACAATCCCTGTCCCTTCCTGCGCGGTCTCGTCGGCGAAGGTTTCGTCGATGGCGGCACCGTCCCACTCCGGACGCTGTCGCAGACCATCGCCAATGCAAGCGGCGAGACCGGGCTGAAGAAGACCTCGGCCCGCATCCAGGTCCGCGGCGTTGCACTGATCGCCAACGGCGCCTGTCACATCCTGCAAAGCATCTTCTGGGGCGCGCAGCTCAACACGCTGCGCGGCGGCCCGCTCGACAAGCTCGGGGCTGGCTCGCGCATCCTTGGCGTCGACGGGCGCGTCAACGAGAACGAGATCGCACGGCTCGCCAGCTTCGGCAGCACCTATGCCGACCCCGATGGCGGCAGCGAGGTCGGGCTCAACGCCTCGCAAATCCAGACCTTCATGAACGACAATCTCAAGCGCGCCGGCAATCAATCGCGCTGGTACTACCGGATCCTGATGAAGTTCGAATGGCCGATCCTGCTCAGGATCATGGGCAAGGGTCAGGGCGACGACCGCTATCTCAGCGTGGCCGAGGTGAGGACATTGTTCAACGAGCGCAAATTCCCGGACAGGATCACCCAGAGGGTTGTCGTCCAGCCGGTCACCCCGCCCTCGCTGATCTTGCGCGCTGCCGGCGGACTGGCCGCCGCGCTCTTCATCTTCGGCATCGTGGCGCTGCGCTTTCCGGATCAATTCCAGCCGATGCTTCCCGGCATCCTCGGCGACCTCGTGGCGCCGCCATTGCCGAAGCTCGTCGAGCCCAAGGCTGCATACTGGCTCGAGCAGAACTGGGCGCTGGAAGACCGGCACTGGTTTCATCACGCCAGCCAGGGCACCGCGACCTTCCCGGTGCCCTATAGCTGGTTCATGGCGCTCGAGCAGCCGCGGCTGCATTTCTTCGCAAAGCCCGGGATGCTGCATGACAGCGACCATCTGCAGCGCTTCGGCTTCATCCCGAGCCCGCAGACGATCAACACCGACGATGCCACGCTACGCCGGTTCGGCTACGCCAACGTCTACGACAAGACCAAGCCGGTGCCGGCGCGGCTTTGGGATCCGCCAGTCAATTGGGGGGCCCAGGCTGAAAATGTCGACGGCCTGCCCGTCGGCTTTGCGCGCATGACCGGTGTCGCCGATCCCACGACCGGCCAGATCGGCGAGGACCGGATCGGCCTGACCTGCGCCGCCTGCCACACCGGCCAGATCCAATACAAAGGCATCGCCATCCGCTTCGACGGCGGTCCGGCCATGACCGACCTGAGGAAGCTCGAGGTCACGACCGGTCTGTCGATCGCCTACACACTGCTCGTGCCAGGTCGCTTCACGCGCTTCGCCGATCGTGTGCTTGGCACCTCCGCCAGCGCTGAGGATCGCGATGCACTGAAGCAGAAGCTGCGCACGATCAGCACATTCCTGGTCGACTGGGAGAAGACCTACGCGAAAACCATCGCCGGCAAGACGAGGCTCAACCCGAAGACAAAGCGGGAAGAGCCGCAAGAGAACACCGAGGAGGGATATGGTCGTCTCGACGCGCTCAACCGCATCGGCAATCAGGTCTTCGCCCAGGACATGGCGATCAGCGGCCTCAGCGGCTTCGAAAAGAACCTGCATGCCCAGGACGCGCCGGTCAGCTTCCCGCCGATCTGGACCGTGCCCTGGCTCAAATACGCGCAATATGACGCTTCGATCGAACAGCCGCTGATCCGCAATGCCGGCGAAGCGCTGGGCGTGACCGCGCTGCTCAACCTGTCCGACAATACCCCCAAGGACAGGCTGTTTCGCTCCTCGATGGACATCAAGAATCTGATCTGGATCGAGGATCTGCTGAAGGGCTCGCCGCCCTATCCGAAGAAGCAGCTGTCCGGACTGACATCGCCGAAATGGCCGTCGGACATCTTTGGCGATGCTGCCTGGAAGATCGATGACGAGCGCGTCAAGCGCGGCCGTAAGCTCTATGCGGAGCTCTGCGCCGAATGCCATCTCGGTCCGGTCGACGACAAGGCGTTCGACGCCGAGTTTCCGGCCCAGAGCATCTGGTCCTCGCCACGCTGGGAGACCATCGGCAACGACAAGTTCCTCAACGAGGTTCAGAAGGGCGTCAAAGGCATGGGCACCGACCCCGCTCAGGCGGGCGTGCTGGCGACGCGAACGGTTCAGGTGCCGGGCTTCCTCAAGCTCGACCCCACGCAGAATCTCAACGCCTGGTGGAACTGCAATCTGCCGGATATTTCGTCGACCGACATGCCGTACTCGCTTGGCCTCATGGTGCTCGTCGACATCGTCAGCCGCAAGGCGATGGACGATGCGAAGATCGACCCGAAGATTCAGGACGCCTGGTGGGGCAAGCGCAAGAACTGCCCGAATCTCGGTCCGCAGCCAACCGACAAGAACGAGCCAGGACCCTGGTATCGCGCGCGCCCGCTCAACGGTGTCTGGGCCACCGCGCCTTACCTGCACAACGGATCGGTACCCTCGCTCTATTGGATGCTGAGGCCTGCGGCCGAGCGCCCCAAATCGTTCTGCATGGGTGGCGACCGCGACTATGATCCGAAGCAGGTCGGCTTCGCGGTCACTGACGGCGAGAGCTGCAAGACCGGGCAGACGCGCTTCTCGACGCGAGCGTCTGATGGCACTGACCTGTTCGGCAACAGCAATCTCGGCCATTCGTTCGACGGCACGCCAGGCCCCGGCAAGGACGGCACCATCGGCCGCCCGCTCAAGGAGCAAGAGCGCTACGACCTGATCGAGTATTTGAAGACGCTGTGAACTATCTCGTCGTCATGGCCGGGCATAGCCGTCCGAAGGACGGCGTCGCTTCCGCTCGCCTATGTCCCGGCCATCCACGACCTTTGCTGCGGCACCAAGAACGTGCATGCCCGGGACAAGCCCGGGCATGACGAGTTCGTGGCACGATCCCTCGCTCGAGCGCTCACTTGAACAGCGGCGTGCCCGGGACGAAGGCGTCGAAGGCGGCCCAGAACTGGGAGCGGTAGCGGTCCTGCTCCTGCAGGATCTCGTGCTTGGAGCCGGCGATCACGAGATGGGCGCCGGCGCGCAGGTGATAGGCGAACTCCTCGATCGCCGCGGTCGAGACCACGGTGTCATTGGAGGCCGCCAGCATCAGGATCGGCTGGCGGATCTGGGAGGGGTAGTTCACGCGCTTGAAGGTGTGCATCGCGCGGAAGGCGGTATCGGCCCAGGCGACCGTCGGTGACGCCAGTCCGAGCGTTGGATCCTCCTCCAGGATCGCGGCATTGCGCGCATAGCGCACGGGATCGCTGGTCAGGGGATTGTTGATGAAGGGTTCGAGCCCGGTGAGGCGGTCGCTGCCGCCGGGAACGTAGCGGCCGCCCTGCCCGAGCAGGCGCATCGTCTTGAGCAACGCACGGACCGGAAACGAGGTGGTGCGGCCGGGCAGGTCGATCATCGGGGCCGACAGCACCATGCGGTCGAACCAGCGCTTGCCGGCATGGGCGACCCGCAGCAGCACCGTGCCGCCCATGGAATGGGCGAGCGCGAAGAAGGGCGGCGGGCAATCCGGCAGCACCACCTGCTGCACGAAGGTCTCGACGTCGATCTCGAAATCGGAGAAGTCGCGCACATAGCCCTTGCGCGGATCGCGCAGGCGGCGCGAGGAATGGCCCTGCCCGCGCCAGTCGATCATCGCCACCGCAAAGCCGCGGTCGCGCAAATCGCGCACGGTCTCGAAATATTTCTCGATCTGCTCGCTGCGGCCGGTGAAGACGCAGACGGTGCCCTTGCGGCCCGCCGGCGGCGCCCAGCGCGCAAAGCGCAACTCGGCGCCATCGGGGGTCCTGATGGTGCCGCTGACGACGTTTTCGGGAACCGGATTGGACGGGATCGAGACCAGCGTCATAGGCGGGAAGTACTGCAATCAAGGGGCTAAAGCGCCGAAAAGGCGCAAATGCCGCCCTCTTGAACGCCGTCTCGTTCCACCCATATCATTTTCGTGCAGGCCGCTACCAGTGTTTCGGAACCGGAACATCAGGCTGCACACAGAGATGAGCCCGGCCCGATGGCGGGCGGGTTGCTTAACAGTCGCTCAATGGAGGACTTGACCATGCGTACCTACGATCTCACCCCGTTTTATCGTTCCACCGTCGGCTTCGACCGCCTCTTCAACCTGCTCGACCAGGCCGGTTCGGACGGCAGCCCCGGTTACCCCCCGTACAACATCGAGCGTACCGGCGAGAACGCCTACCGCATCACCGTTGCCGTCTCCGGCTTCTCCAGGGATGAGCTCTCCATCGTCGCGAAGGAAAACACGCTGACGATCAAGGGCGAGAAGGTCGCGAACGAGAACTCGAAGTCCGAAGTGCTCTACCGCGGCATCGCCGCGCGCGCCTTCGAGCGTGCCTTCCAGCTTGCCGACTTCGTGCAGGTGAAGGACGCTTCGCTCGAGAACGGGCTGCTTCACGTCGACCTCGTACGCGAGATTCCCGAGGCGAAGAAGCCGCGCCAGATCGCGATCAACGCCGGCGCCAAGGCGCAGGTGATCGAGAACTCGGCCGCGCAAGCCGCCTGAGCAGAACGCGACTTCCAGGTTGCGAAAGCGCCCCGGTGCCCCGGGGCGCTTTTTCGTCGTGCATCGCATCACAGAGCGGTGAAGCCGCGTAACGCCGCCATCGCTCCCTCCGTCCCTTGGGCATCGAACGCAAACAAGATGGAGAAGATCATGTCACTCTGGCGCAGCCTTTTCGTCGCTGCGGGCCTTCTGGCGGCTCCCCTCAGCCTTGCTCATGCGCAGACACCTGCGACGGTCAAGGCGAAGAACGTCGTGCTGGTGCACGGCGCCTGGGCCGACGGCTCGAGCTGGTCGGAGGTGATCCCGATCCTCCAGGCTGCAGGCCTGCATGTCACCGCCGTGCAGAATCCGCTGTCGTCGCTCGCGGACTCCGTCGAGGCGACCAGGCGTGCGCTGGCCGAGCAGGACGGGCCGACCGTGCTGGTCGCGCATTCCTGGGGCGGCACTGTGATCAGCCAGATCGGCACCGACCCGAAGGTCACCGGGCTCGTCTACGTCGCCGCCCGCGCGCCCGATGCGAACGAGGATTTCGTGGCGCTGTCGAAGCAGTTTCCGACCGGGCCCGCGCGCGCCGGCATCGTCGAGCGCGACGGCTACACCAAGCTCTCGGAAGAGGCTTTCCTGAAATACTTCGCCAATGGCGTGAATCCGAAGCAGGCCAGGGAGCTCTATGCGGTACAATGGCCGACGGCGGCCTCGATCTTCGCCGGCCGCACCACGGAAGCGGCGTGGCACTCCAAGCCGAGCTGGTACGCGGTGTCGAAGAACGACTACACCATCAACCCCGATTTCGAGCGCTTCCTCGCCAAGCGCATGAACGCCACCACGATCGAGCTCGATGCCGGACACCTCTCGCTGGTATCGCATCCGAAAGAGGTCGCGAACCTGATCCTGGACGCGGCGGGGTATCCGCGGAGCTGAGCGGCGGTCGCTTTGATGCAAAAGGCGCCTGAGATCTCAGGCGCCTTTTGTTTTGGCCAGCTCTCTCCCCGATGTCGTCCCCGCGAAGGCGGGGACCCATAACCCCAGGGAGCGGTTTGGCGATGACTAGGAGTCCGGTACTCGCACCTCATCCCCACCGATAGATCACGCGGTATGGGTCCCCGCCTTCGCGGGGACGACAGCGAGGGTGTGATGGGCACTGTCGCGTCAAACTCGCAAACCTAATCCAGCCCCTGCGCGGCGGGCATGTCCTGCGTCGGCAGGATGGTCGGGGCCGGCTTGGCTTGACCCACGGTCGGCACGGCAGCTTGCGCGGCTGCATCGGCGGGCTTGGCCTGTGCGGCGGCCGCCTGCTGCGCAGGCTGGGCCTGCGGTGCTTGAGCCTGCCGCGCGACCGGCTCGGCCGGCTTCGCGGCAGCGACCGGCGTCTCGGCGCGCCGCGGGGCGGCCTTGGGCAGCGGCACGGCGCGGCTTGCCACATGCGGGATCGGAGCCGGCGGGCGCGGCGGGCCGCTGCGGATCACGGTCGGTGGCGGCAGCGCGCTTTGCGGTCCGTAAGGCGCGACCGCGCGTTCGTCATAGGCGGGCGCCATGCCGTAGGCGTCAGCGGCGGGCATGAAGCGGATGATCCGCCCGTCGCGGGCGTCGATCACCAGCCGGCCGTCGTCGCCGCGGCGGTCGATCACCGCGATGGTGTAGACGCTGCCGCGCAGGCGCGGGATGCCGAGCGGCAAGAAGCCGTTTTCGCGCAGCACCGCGTAAACCTCGGTTGACGGCAACAATACCGGCGCCGGACCGCGTTCCTCGTAGCCATAGCCGTAACCGTAACGCGGTGGCGGGGCGGCCTCCGGCGCGTAGGGTCCGTCGAAATCCGACACCGCGACGATGGCTCCCCTCGCGATACCGCTGGCGGGAACCTGGGCGTGGCCCGCACTTGCAGCCAACGCCAGCGCGGCGGCGGCCACACATCCTGTGAAAAACTTCATGGTCGAGACGCTCCTGTCAGGCCCCCCGATGGCCGCCCTCTTTCGCTTCTCGCGGCGTGGCGCGCCTTCCGAAGGGTTGATCCGAAGCTTCATTGGGGATTCCGGCGCGCACGGGGCCGGATCAGGGCGCGTTTGCTTCAAAACCGGGGCCGCGCAACTTTCGGAAAGCGATTGATTGACATATCGGGAATCGGGACTTCCGCGCGCTTGTGTGCTAGACAAAAATTTGGCAAGGTGATGTTTAGGACAGGAAGACTGTCTCAATTTTGCGTGCGGTTCCGGCACAGGGATTGCAGCGAAAACCGGTGCTCTCGAGCGTCGGCAAGGTACCAGGCAAAGCCGTTCTCGGGGACGAAGAGCGCCTAGGCCTGAATTTAAGAAAATGCGGCTCGCAGCGGACGAGCGGTGGCCCAGGAGCGGGTGCCGCGGGACACCCAAGGTGCGCCGAAGTTGGCGGTGAGGCAGCTTGCCGCATGGAGAGGACAGAGCAATGAACGGGTCGCAATTCGAGCGCGCAAACATCGTGGCAGAAGAGCTGTCGGCGACGGTCGCCTCGAAAACGACTGACCCGATTCAGGAACACAATTCGCGTCCCAAAGCCGAGGGCCTCTACGATCCGAGCCTGGAGAAGGATTCCTGCGGTGTCGGCTTCATCGCCAACATCAAGGGCAAGAAGTCGCACGAGATCGTCTCGGACGCGCTGAGCATCCTCTGCAATCTCGAGCATCGCGGCGCCGTCGGTGCCGACCCGCGCGCCGGTGACGGCGCCGGCATCCTGGTGCAGATCCCGCACGCCTTCTTCAACCGCAAGGCCAAGGAGCTCGGCTTTACGCTGCCTCAGCCCGGCGAATATGCCATCGGCGCGCTGTTCATGCCGCGCGACACCGCCTGGCGCAACGTCATCAAGAGCATCATCGCCGACCAGATCAGGGAAGAGGGCTTGACCCTGCTCGGCTGGCGCGACGTGCCGACCGACAATTCCTCGCTCGGCGTCACCGTGAAGCCGACCGAGCCCGCTTGCATGCAGGTCTTCATCGGCCGCAACGGCACCGCCAAGACCGAGGACGAGTTCGAGCGCCGGCTCTACATCCTGCGCAAGTCGATCTCGCAGGCGATCTACCAGCGCCGCGACCGCGGCCTTGCGGGCTATTATCCCTGCTCGATGTCCTGCCGCACCGTGATCTACAAGGGCATGTTCCTCGCCGACCAGCTCGGCAAGTACTATCCCGACCTGCACGAGCAGGATTTCGAGAGCGCGCTGGCGCTGGTGCACCAGCGCTTCTCGACCAACACCTTCCCGGCCTGGTCGCTGGCGCATCCCTACCGCATGATCGCGCATAACGGCGAGATCAACACGCTGCGCGGCAACGTCAACTGGATGGCAGCGCGGCAGGCCTCGGTGAGCTCCGAGCTGTACGGCAAGGACATCAACCGGCTCTGGCCGATCTCCTATGAGGGCCAGTCCGACACCGCCTGCTTCGACAACGCGCTCGAATTCCTGGTGCAGGGCGGCTATTCGCTGCCGCACGCCGTGATGATGATGATTCCGGAGGCGTGGGCCGGCAATCCCTTGATGGATGAGAAGCGCCGCGCCTTCTACGAATATCACGCCGCGCTGATGGAGCCGTGGGACGGCCCCGCCGCGATCGCCTTCACCGACGGCCGCCGGATCGGCGCCACGCTCGACCGCAACGGCCTCAGGCCCGCGCGCTATCTCGTCACCAAGGACGACCGCATCGTGATGGCGTCCGAGATGGGCGTGCTGACGATCCCCGAGGACCAGATCATCACCAAGTGGCGTTTGCAGCCCGGCAAGATGCTGCTGGTCGACCTCGAACAGGGCCGCCTGATCCCCGACGACGAGATCAAGGCCGAGCTCGCCAGGAGCCATCCCTACAAGGAGTGGCTGGAGCGCACCCAGATCGTGCTGGAGGAGCTGCCGAAGGTTGCGACCACCGGCGTGCGCTCGAACCTGTCGCTGCTCGATCGCCAGCAGGCGTTCGGCTACAGCCAGGAAGACATCACCATCCTGATGACGCCGATGGCGGCCACCGGCGAGGAAGCGGCGGGCTCGATGGGCAACGACACGCCGATCTCGGCGCTGTCGGACAAGGCCAAGCCGCTGTTCACCTACTTCAAGCAGAACTTCGCGCAGGTCACCAACCCGCCGATCGACCCGATCCGCGAGGAGCTGGTGATGAGCCTCGTCTCGATCATCGGGCCGCGGCCGAACCTGTTCGACCTCCAGGGCATGGCCACGACCAAGCGCCTCGAAGTGCGCCAGCCGATCCTGACCGATGCGGATCTGGAAAAGATCCGCTCGATCTCGGAAGTGGCGGAGTCTCACTTCAAGTCGCGCACGCTGGACACCACCTTCCACGCCGGCCTCGGCGCGGCCGGCATGGACCAGGTGCTGGACGAGCTCTGCGCGCGCGCCGAAAGCGCCGTGCGCGAGGGCGTCAACATCATCATCCTGTCCGACCGCATGGTCGGTACCGACCGCGTGCCGATCCCCTCGCTGCTGGCCTGCGCCGCCGTGCATCATCACCTGATCCGCACCGGCCTGCGCACCTCGGTCGGCCTCGTCGTCGAATCCGGCGAGCCGCGCGAAGTGCATCACTTCGCCTGCCTCGCGGGCTACGGTGCCGAAGCGATCAACCCCTATCTCGCGTTCGAGACCATCATCGCGATGAAGGACCGCCTGCCCGGCTCGCTCGACGACTATGAGATCGTCAAGCGCTACATCAAGTCGATCGGCAAGGGCCTGCTCAAGGTGATGTCCAAGATGGGCATCTCGACCTACCAGTCCTATTGCGGCGCGCAGATCTTCGACGCGGTCGGTCTCAAGGCCGACTTCGTCGGCAAGTTCTTCGCCGGCACGCATACCCGCGTCGAGGGCGTGGGTCTGGCCGAAATCGCGGAAGAGGCGGTGCGGCGCCATGCCGACGCGTTCGGCGAGGCGCTCGTCTACAAGAGCGCGCTCGATGTCGGCGGCGAGTACGCCTATCGCAGCCGCGGCGAGGACCATGCCTGGACCGCCGAATCGGTGTCGCTGCTCCAGCACGCGGCGCGCGGCAATTCGCAGGAGCGCTATCGCGCCTTCGCCAAGATCCTCAACGAGCAGTCGGAGCGGCTGCTGACGCTGCGCGGCCTGTTCCGGATCAAGAACGCGGAAGAAGAGAAGCGCAAGCCTGTGCCGCTCGACCAGGTCGAGCCGGCCAAGGACATCGTCAAGCGCTTCGCCACGGGCGCGATGAGCTTCGGCTCGATCTCGCGCGAGGCGCACACCACGCTCGCGATCGCCATGAACCGGATCGGCGGCAAGTCGAACACCGGTGAAGGCGGCGAGGAAGCCGACCGCTTCAAGCCGATGCCGAACGGCGATTCCATGCGTTCGGCGATCAAGCAGGTCGCCTCGGGCCGCTTCGGCGTCACCACGGAGTATCTCGTCAACTCCGACATGATGCAGATCAAGATGGCACAGGGCGCCAAGCCCGGCGAGGGCGGCCAGCTGCCCGGCCACAAGGTCGACGCGACCATCGCCAGGGTCCGGCATTCGACGCCGGGCGTCGGCCTGATCTCGCCGCCGCCGCACCACGACATCTACTCGATCGAGGATCTGGCGCAGCTGATCTACGACCTCAAGAACGTCAACCCGACGGGCGACGTCTCGGTCAAGCTCGTCTCCGAGATCGGCGTCGGCACGGTCGCCGCGGGCGTCGCCAAGGCGCGTGCCGACCATGTCACCATCGCGGGCTTCGAGGGCGGCACCGGCGCTTCGCCGCTGACCTCGATCAAGCACGCCGGCTCGCCGTGGGAGATCGGCCTCGCCGAAACCCACCAGACCCTGGTGCGCGAGCGGCTACGCAGCCGCATCGTGGTCCAGGTCGACGGCGGCTTCCGCACCGGCCGTGACGTCGTGATCGGCGCGCTGCTGGGCGCCGACGAGTTCGGCTTTGCCACTGCGCCCTTGATCGCGGCCGGCTGCATCATGATGCGCAAGTGCCATCTCAACACCTGCCCGGTCGGCGTCGCGACGCAGGACCCCGTCCTGCGCAAGCGCTTCACCGGCCAGCCCGAGCACGTGATCAACTACTTCTTCTTCGTTGCCGAGGAAGTCCGCGAGATCATGGCAAGCCTCGGCTTCCGCACCTTCAACGAAATGGTCGGCCAGGTGCAGCTGCTCGACCAGACCAAGCTGGTCGCGCACTGGAAGGCCAAGGGCCTCGATTTCTCCAAGCTCTTCGTCAAGCAGAAGGAAGAGAAGGGCCAGAAGATCTATCACTCCGAGCGCCAGAACCATCATCTGGAGGCGGTGCTCGACCGCACGCTGATCGAGCGGGCGCAGCCCACGCTCGACCGCGGCGCGCCTGTCAAGATCGAGGCTGCGATCAACAGCACCAACCGCTCCGCCGGCGCCATGCTGTCGGGCGCGGTGGCCAAGATCTACGGCCATGCCGGCCTGCCGCACGACACGATCCATGTCAGCCTCAAGGGCACCGCTGGACAGGCCTTCGGCGCGTGGCTTGCCCACGGCGTCACCTTCGAGCTCGAGGGTGAAGGCAACGACTATGTCGGCAAGGGCCTCTCGGGCGGCAAGATCATCGTCAAGCCGCCGAAGAACTCCGCGATCGTGCCGGAAGAGAGCATCATCGTCGGCAACACCGTGATGTACGGCGCGATCGAGGGCGAATGCTACTTCCGCGGCATCGCCGGCGAACGTTTTGCCGTGCGCAATTCCGGCGCCGTGGCGGTGGTCGAAGGCGCGGGCGATCATTGCTGCGAATACATGACCGGCGGCATCGTGGTCGTGCTCGGCAAGACCGGGCGCAACTTCGCGGCCGGCATGTCCGGCGGCATCGCCTATGTGCTCGACGAGGCCGGCGACTTCGACCGGCTGTGCAACATGGCGATGGTCGAGCTCGAGCCGGTGCTGTCGGAAGAGCTGATCAACGCCGGCACCTATCACCATTCCGGTGACCTCGAGGCGCACGGCCGGGTCGACGTGTTCAGGAACCTGCTCGCCTCCGACGTCGAGCGCCTGCACGTGCTGATCTCGCGCCATGCCAAGGCGACCGGCTCCAAGCGTGCCGCCGACATCCTTGCCAACTGGAAGGAATGGCTGCCCAAGTTCCGCAAGGTGATGCCGGTCGAGTACCGGCGCGCGCTGCGCGAGATGGCCGCCAACGCGGACGCCGAGCCGAAAATCGCGATCGGGGCGTAATAAAAAGCCCTCATGGTGAGGAGCGCGATAGCTGCGTCTCCAACCATGAGGTCACCATCCGGGCCTCCATCCTTCGAGACGCGGCGCGAAAGAGCGCCGCTCCTCAGGATGAGGAGTGAGAGAACAAACGATTTAAGCGGCAGGGACTTCGGGTTTAATGGGCAAGATCACGGGTTTTCTGGAAATCGAACGGCACGACCGCAAGTACACCCCGGTCGCCGAGCGCGTGAAGCATTACAAGGAATTCGTCGTTCCGCTGTCCGAAAAGGAAGTGCGCGACCAGGCCGCGCGCTGCATGAACTGCGGCATCCCCTATTGCCACGGCACCGGCTCGGTGGCGCCCGGCACGCCCGGCTGCCCGGTCAACAACCAGATCCCGGACTGGAACGACCTCGTCTATCAGGGCAATTGGGAAGAGGCCTCGCGCAACCTGCACTCCACCAACAATTTCCCGGAGTTCACGGGGCGCATCTGCCCGGCGCCGTGCGAGGCGTCCTGCACGCTCAACATCGACGACAACCCCGTCACCATCAAGACCATCGAATGCGCGATCGTCGACCGCGCCTGGGAGAACGGCTGGCTGAAGCCGGAAGTGGCGACTGAAAAGACCGGCAAGAAGGTCGCCGTGATCGGCTCGGGTCCCGCCGGCATGGCCTGCGCGCAGCAGCTCGCCCGCGCGGGCCACGACGTGCATCTGTTCGAGAAGTACGCCAAGGCCGGCGGCCTGCTGCGTTACGGCATCCCCGACTTCAAGATGGAGAAGAGCGTCATCGACCGCCGCGTGGCGCAGATGGAAGCCGAAGGCGTCACCTTCCACTACAACAGCCATGTCGGCGCCGAGGGCAATGTCGATCCGCGCGAGATGCTCAACGAGTATGACGCGGTGGCGCTGACCGGCGGCGCCGAAGCCCCGCGCGACCTGCCGATCCCCGGCCGCGATCTCGCCGGCATCCACTACGCCATGGACTTCCTGCCGCAGCAGAACCGCCGCGTCTCCGAGGAGCCGCTCGGCGGCGTCCAGGAGATCCTGGCCGGCGGCAAGCATGTCGTCGTCATCGGCGGCGGCGACACGGGAAGCGACTGCATCGGCACCTCGCTGCGCCAGGGCGCGCTCTCGGTGACCCAGCTCGAGATCATGCCCGCGCCCCCCGAGCGCGAGAACAAGGGCCTGACCTGGCCGAACTGGCCGCTGAAGATGCGGACGTCCTCCAGCCAGGCCGAAGGCGCGGTGCGCGAATACGCCGTGCTGACGCAGAAGTTCTCGGGCGAGAACGGCCAGGTCAAGAAGCTGCACTGCGTGCGCGTCGACGACAAGTTCAAGCCGATTGCCGGCACCGAGTTCGAGCTCGATGCCGATCTCGTCCTGCTCGCCATGGGCTTCGTCCACCCCGTGCACGAAGGCCTGCTCAAGCTGCTCGCCGTCGACCTCGACCCGCGCGGCAACGTCAAGGCCAACACGCTCGACTACCAGACCTCGCGCCCGAACGTGTTCACCGCCGGCGACATGCGCCGCGGCCAGTCGCTGGTGGTCTGGGCCATCCGCGAGGGCCGGCTGTGCGCCCGGTCGATCGATACGTTCCTGATGGGGAAGACGGATCTGCCGCGGTAGGGTTCTCGCTGCGCTGCCAGATTTACGAAAGGTGTCATCGCCCGCGAAAGCGGGCGATCCACGATCCAGTATTCCAGAGACAGCTGTAATTAAAGCGATAAGCCGCGGCGTACTGGATGCCCCGGACAAGCCGGGGCATGACAGCTGAGCGCGTAGCGAGAGCGGAGCCAACGAAGCCGCATGCGCGCAAACGCGGCTCATTGCCCCCCTAATTCTGCAGCCTCACCCCGACCAGCACCACCGTCCCCTGCGAACTCGCACTCGCCACGTTCGAATCCAGGATGTCGTGGCGCAGCGTGCCCTTGACCCAGATGTTGCGGTTGAGCTTGTAGATCAGGTTGCCTTCGAGCGAGTAGGTTTTGTCGTTGCGACCCTGGTTCTGGTAGTCGTACGTGCCGTAGGTGAACTTGCCGACAGCAGTGAGCCAGCGGCGGAAGTCGTGGTCGACTTCGGCCGCATAGGTACGCACCAGCACGCCGGAGGAGCCGGGGATCGTGGTTTCGTTGATCTGCGTGTCAGTGAAGAATTTCACCGTGGTGAGGCCGCTCGCGTTCCAGATCAGCGAGCCCGTGGTCAGGAAGCCCGCGAGCTGGCTGAGGCGCGGGTCGGTGTAGTTGCGCGCGGAATAGCCGACCGAGATCTCGCCGGTGAGGATGCGCGAGAACTCGAACGACGAGCCGACCTTGGCATAGCCGCCGTTGGAGTCGCGGAAGTAGCCGTTGCGGTCGGCGGGCTGGTCGTGGACGCGGGTGTCGCCCTCGATTTCGACGAACGGCTTCAGGCCGGGCTTCAGGTCATAGGAGAAGCGTCCGACGCCGCCATATTGATTGAAGTCGCGATCCCTGTTGGGGAAGGTCGTGCCGTCGGTGAGCTTCGAATCCGTGTAGGCGGTGCGATCGACGGTGGCGCCGGCGGAGACCTGGAAGCGGTTGAAGGTCTGGTCGAAGCCGATGGTCGTGCCGTAGGCGGCATAGACGGGGTATTTCTGCAGGCCGGCCTGCACGTTGGGGCTTCCGGGATTGTCGGTGGCGAGCCGCAGGCGGAGCTGCGAGAGAAGCTTGAAGTCGCGGGTGACGTCGAGCCGGCCATCGACATGGCCGTTGAAATCGGGCCGATTGGCCTCGACCGGCGATGGCGAGGCAAGGCCGTTGATCGTCGCCGGCATGTCGCTGGTGTAACCCGAGAACGAGCCGCGCAGATCGGCGACCAGCGCATGGCGCTCCCAATCGGACACCACGAGGAGATCGGGCGCGATCACATAGGCCGGCGAACCGACAGGCTTGTTGAGGCGCGTCGGATTGGTGTCATAGCCCGCGGAGAGCTCGAGCCCGCCCTTAATCAGGAAGCTGCCGGCATAATCGCCGACGGCACCGAACGGATCCTCATCGGCCCTGAGGCGGCGGCGCAGCGGCTGGCCAGGCACGTTGCCCGCCATCGCCGGCGGCACCGGGACCTTGTGCGCGGTCTCGGAGGGAGGCGACGCGATACGCGGCGGAGTGAGCGTGCGCTCCGGGGTTGCCGGCGGGGCCTTCGAGCCCGGACCGGCCGCGCGCTTCGGCTTCGGCTGTCCGGGATAGAGCTTTGGCTGCTGCCGCTTGCGGTTCAGCGAGTCGTAGCCGGAGCTGCTCGCGCCGCCGGCGGCGGGCAAGCCGTAGGTCGGGACCTGACCGATGCGCGAGGTCGCCGGCGTCTCGCGGGCCTTGCGCGGATCGGCACTGGGATCGGGCAGCGCCGGCAATGAATCCGATGGCGCCTGCGGCACGCCCGCGGTGCGGCGCGTCGGCAGCGTGTCGGGCGAGGCAAAACCGCCGCGGTTGGGATTGAACAGGTCGGGCGTGAGGCTCTGGGCGGCCACTGGGGCGCTTCCGAGGGCCGTCAGCGCGAGGCATGGCAAAGCCGCACGCAGGAAATGCGCGCGTTTGCTCCGGCCAGTGCCTGGAGACGACCCCACGATGGAACAACCTCAACGAAATCAAATACTTCCACGATCGCCCCGGCCGGCCGGCAGGAACCATCCTTAATGGAGTTAAAACAATTATGGTTAATGACCCGTTGAGGGTGTCGGGGCGCTCGTCGCCTCGCTGGTCGGGGCGTGCTAAGCAGGCGCCAACGGGCGAACGCCCCCCTCCCTGGACCAGACCATGCCGAGCTCGAAACCGCTGATGACCGCATCATCCGGCCCCATCCCTACAAGCGTCGAATCCGCGCTCCGCACGCTGGAGACCGAGAGCGGCGGCATCAACGCGCTCGCCGCAGCCCTGCGCGGCCCACTGGGCGCGACCTTCGCGAAGGCCGTCGACCTGATCCGCAACGCCAAGGGCCGCGTCATCGTGACCGGGCTCGGCAAGTCCGGACACATGGGCCGCAAGATCGCGGCGACGCTGGCCTCGACCGGCACACCCGCCTTCTTCGTGCACGCCGCCGAAGCCGGCCATGGCGACCTCGGCATGATCACCACCGACGACGTCATCATGGCGCTGTCCTGGTCCGGCGAGCAGCCGGAGATGAAGAACCTCGTGAACTATTCGGCGCGCTTTGCGATTCCCATGATCGCGGTGACGTCGAACGCCGCATCCTCGCTCGGCCAGGCCGCCGACCTCGTCATCGAGCTGCCGAAGGCCCGCGAGGCCTGCCCGCACAATCTGGCGCCGACCACCTCGACCCTGATGCAGGCCGCGATCGGCGACGCCCTCGCGATCGCGCTGCTCGAAGGCCGCGGCTTCACCGCGCTGGAATTCGCGCATTTCCACCCCGGCGGCAAGCTGGGCGCGATGCTGAAATTCGTTCGCGACTACATGCGCACCGGCGCGGAGATTCCGGTCAAGCCTGAAGGCACCAAGATGTCGGAGGCGGTGGTCGAGATGTCGGCCAAGGGGCTCGGCTGCGTCTGCATCGTCAACGCCGCGGGCGAGGCCGTGGGCATCATCACCGACGGCGATCTGCGCCGCCACATGCGGCCCGATCTTTTGACGGTGACGGTCGACGAGATCATGACGAAGCAGCCCAAATCCGTGCCGCCCTCGATGCTCGCGACCGAAATGATCGAGGTGCTGAACACCCGCAAGATCACGACGCTGCTGGTGACGGAAGCGGGCAAGGTGGTCGGCATCGTGCATCTGCACGACCTGCTGCGCGCGGGGGTGGCGTAGGGCACGCACTCTCCACAGAGTCATTCCGGGACGATGCAAAGCATCGAACCCGGAATCTCGAGATTCCGGGTTCACGCTTCGCGCGCCCCGGAATAACAGCGAGAGTGTGGCTCGCAATGACGGCGGTTAGAGCCGCGCCGGAAACCGCGCCGCGTTCTCCTCCAGGGGCAGTCGCAGCCCGTTCGCTAGATACGACACGGTGCGATAGAAGCCGCACAGGAGCATGATCTCCAGGATCTGTGCCTCGTCGTAATGCGCCGAGAGTGCGACGAATTCCTCGTCGCTCAACGTCGCGCGGTGATGCAGCGCGTCGACGGCTGCGATCAGCGCCTGCTCGCCCGGTGACCAGCATGGCGATGCGGCGTCACCCTGCACCGTTGCGCGCACTTCATCGTCGGTGAGCCTTGCCGGCCCAGCAAAGATCACGACATGCACGCCCCATTCGTATTCGCATCTGTTCAGTGCGCAGGTGCGGTCGATGACGATCTCGCGCTGGCGCAAGGAGAGCGGGCCGGGATCGAGCAGGCCGCCGGCGCGAAACTTGTCCCAGGCGCGGCTGTGACCCGCCATCACCCGGAACAGCACCAGCGGCGGCGCGCCGCGCATGATGCGGTCGAACTGCGCCTGGATCTCCGGGGGATAAGGCGGCGCGAGCGGGGCGATGCGCGGTGCGGCTTCGGACATGGGACCACTCTCCATGCTACATTTATCATAGCAGTACGCTACATTATTTGTAGCAAAGCGCAAGAGGCGGCCATGGCGAAACAAGCCGGATCGAGAACACGCAATGCCCGCGGCTCCCGCACCGGGCGGCCGATCATGGCATTGCTGGACCTGCTCGGCCGGCGTTGGAGCTTGCGAATATTGTGGGAGTTGCGCGATGGACCCCTCACCTCGCGCGCCCTGCGCGGCGCCTGCGACGAGGCCTCCCCCACGGTGCTGCAGGCGCGCCTGACCGAGCTGCGGGAAGCGGGATTCGTGGAGCTGGGCGACGGTGGAGGTTACGGGCTGACGCCGCTCGGGCGAGACTTGTGCGAGACCTTCATGCCGCTGCACAGGTTCGCAGAAAGGTGGAAGGTGTGAGCAGCAGTCGTTGCCACGCGTGACCTTCCTTCTCCCCTTGTGGGAGAAGGTGGCGCGAAGCGCCGGATGAGGGGTATGCGTCCTCAAATTCAGCTCAGCGTTCGAGGAGACAAACCCCTCACCCGTCTCGCCGCTATGCGGCGAGCCACCCTCTCCCACAAGGGGAGAGGGAAAAAGAAGCTAGGCCGCGGCGACCGTCAGATTCGCGCCGTCGACCTGCACCACCTTCACCCGTGTCCCTGCCGGTGTATCCGGGCCAGCCACGCGCCAGACGGTGTCGCCGATGCGCACGGTGCCGGAGCCATCGATGATCGGCTTCTCCAGCGTGAACTCGCGGCCCAGCAGCGCCTCGGTGCGCTTGTTGAGGAACGGGCTTGCGCTGGTGTCGGGCTTCGGTCTGGCGATGCGGCGCCACACCGGCACCGCAGCCGCGGCGAAGACCGCGAACATCACGAGCTGGATCTGCCAGGACACGGCAACGGTGAACGAGATCAACCCCACCAGCAGCGCGGCGAGCCCGAGCCAGAACAGGAAGATGCCCGGCGCCAGCACCTCCAGTGCCATCAGGAGAAAGCCGAGAATCAGCCAGTTCCAGTTTCCGAGCGAGACGAACATGTCGGTCATGACACGACCTCTATCAATTGGCGCAAGTCCTCATCGGAAGGTCATGCGCCGTCACTATCCCTGCCGCGGCGGCGCCGCCGGCGGCGTGCTGCCAGTCATCGGTACCGAGCCGCCGCGGCGGGCGGCGGTCGCCGCGCCCTCCCCGAACGTGGCCTTGGCGATCTCGCCGATGCCGGCGAGCGAGCCCAGCATGCTCATCGCTTCGACCGGAAGCATGATGACCTTCTGGTTCGGCGAGTCGGCCAGTTGCCCGAATGCCTTGATATATTTGTCGGCGATGAAATAGTTCAATGCGGCGACGTCGCCCTTGGAAATCGCTTCGCTGACCATCTGGGTGGCCTTCGCCTCGGCCTCCGCCGAACGCTCGCGTGCCTCGGCGTCGCGGAACGCCGCTTCCTTGCGGCCTTCCGCCTGGAGGATCTGGCCCTGCTTGGCGCCCTCGGCACGCAGGATTTCCGACTGGCGCTGGCCTTCGGCCGCCAGGATGTCGGCACGCTTGACGCGCTCGGCCTTCATCTGCCGGCCCATGGCCTCGACGAGGTCGGCCGGCGGCACGATGTCCTTGATCTCGATGCGGTTGACCTTGAGACCCCAGGGCGAGACTGCGGCATCGACCACGCGCAAGAGGCGCTCGTTGATCTCGTCGCGATGCGACAGCACCTGGTCGAGGTCCATCGAGCCCATCACCGACCGGATGTTGGTCATGGTGAGGACCGTGATCCCCTGGTTGAGGTTGGAAACCTCGTAGCTGGCTTTCGCGGCATCGAACACCTGGTAGAAGGCGACGCCGTCCACCGTCACGGTGGCGTTGTCCTTGGTGATCACCTCCTGCTCTGGAATGTCGATCACCTGCTCCATCATGTTGATCTTGCGCCCGACGCGATCGAAATAGGGCACGATCAGATTGAGGCCGGGGCTCAGCGTCTGCGTGTATTTGCCGAACCGCTCGATGGTCCAGTCATAGCCCTGCGGCACCGTCTTCACGCCGGCCACCAGCGTGACGATGACGAGCAACACCAGAACAATAGCGAAAATGTCGAAACCGCTCATATCTCCTCCAAGCCGGGAAAAAGCCCTTTCCGGCGCTGTCATTGGTCGGCATCACGATCCTACCGGTTCAGCGGTCGCGCGTAACGTCGATATGGGCGCGATTCTGCACAAGTGGCGCGGAGAGGGAATGCTCGCAATATGTATTTGCGACAGGCTCTTGAAAGCGAGCGGCGACCACCCACCGACAGATATCAACACATCCGGCGATGCCGTCCGCAGCGGGCGGCGTCATTCGATGACATCGTTCGCGATTGCCAGGAGGCCTTCAGAAAGCGTGATGCCAAGCTCGTTGGCCGTCTTCAGGTTGATCGTCAGTTCGAACTTGGTGGGGTTCTGGACCGGGAGGTCGGCCGCCTGCGCACCCCTGAGGATGCGGTCGATGTAGTCCGCCGCGCGCCGGAGCTGCTCGGCGCTGTCGGTGCTGTAGGACATCAGCCCGCCCTCGTCGACGAAGGTCCGGCTCCAGAATACCGCGGGCACGCGCGCCTGTGCGATCACCGAGAGCAGTTGCGCGCGGTTGGCCATGGTGAAGAAGTCCGGCAGGACCAGGATGGCGCCGTCCTTCCGCGAAGCCAGCGCCCCGATCGAGGCGGCGTCATGGACCGGCGCAGGCTCGACCGTCACGTGCAGAGTCCGTGCGGCGTCCTCGATCGTGCGCAGCATCAGGGGCGCGAACGGCGCGGTGGCGGGATTGTAGACGACGAGCACGCGGCGGACGGGCGGCCTGACCTGGGTCAGCATCTCCAGCCATTTGCCGGCGAGCGGACCGTCATAATCGGTAAAGCCGGTGATGTTGCCGCCGGGATGCGCGAGATTTTCGACAAAGCCCTGGCTGACGGGATCGGTGACGACGGCGAACACGATCGGGATCGTCGTGGTACGCCGGCGCAGCTCCTCCACCGAGGGCGTGCCGACCGCGAGCAGGATGTCGGGCTTGAGCGCGATCAGCTCGTCCGCAAGCTGCGCGATGCGGGCGCGGTCGCCGCCGCCGCTGCGCCAATCGATCTTGAGGTTGTCGCGCTCCTTCCAGCCCTGGCCGGCGAGCGCCTCGACCAGGATCGTGCTGCGCGCCCGCCCGATCGCGTCATCGGCGGCCGTGACCGAGAGCACGCCGAGCCGCCGCGCCGCGTTCGGCGGCTGCCCCAGTACCGGGGCCGGCAGCGCCACGATCATCCCGAGAAGCGCCAGGCACTCACGACGGTTCATGGGGCGCCCATCAGATCCAGCCCTGAAGCTCGCGCAGCACCAGGGTGCGGATCACGTCCATGCCTGATACGCTATCGTTGAGACACGGGATCGCGGAAAACTGCTCTCCGCCATTGTGCTTGAAGATCTCGGCATTCTCCTGCGCGATCTCCTCCAGCGTCTCCAGGCAGTCGGCGGCAAAGCCCGGCGTCACCACCGCGATGCGGCGCACGCCTTCCTTGGCGAGCCGCTCCATGGTCTTGTCGGTGTAGGGCTGGAGCCACTCGTCATTGCCGAAGCGCGACTGGAAGGTCAGCAGCAGCTTCGTGTCGTCCATGCCGAGCCGGCGGCGCAGCGCCTCTGTCGTGGCGATGCAGTGCTGCTGGTAGGGATCGCCCTTCTCGACATAGGATTTCGGCATGCCGTGGAAGGACGCCACGATCAGCTCCGGTTTGAAGGACAGCGTCGCCAGATGCGCCTCGATCGAGGTCGCGAGCGCCTCGATATAGGCCGCATCTTCATAGTAGGGCGGCGTCACCCGCAGCGTCGGCTGGTTGCGCAAGCGGGCCAGCACGCGGAACACTTCGTCGCAGACGGTCGCCGAGGTCGAGGCGGAATATTGCGGATAGAGCGGCACGGCGAGAATGCGCTCGCACCCTTTCGCGATCAGCGCGTCGATGCCCGACTTGATCGAGGGATTGCCGTAGCGCATCGCCCAGTCGACAACGACGTGGCCGCGGTCCGACAAGGCTGCTGCGAGCTTGTCGCTTTGCGAGCGCGTGATCGTCTTCAGCGGCGACTCGTTCCGCTCGGTGTTCCAGATCTTCTGGTAGTCCAACGCCTTGGTACGGGGACGGCTGCGCAGGATGATCCCGTTCAGCACCAGCTTCCAGATCAGGCCCTGGTCCTCGATGACGCGGGCGTCACTGAGGAACTCCTTGAGGTAGACCCGTACGCCCGGCGCATCGGCGGTGTCAGGCGTTCCGAGATTGATCAGGAGCACGCCAACACGCGGCAAGGTGGACTGGGTGGCCGGTCTCGCGGTCTCGATAGGGACGACACTGGTCATGGCTCTGTGGGTCGCGCGTTGGTCCGAACTTGTCAAGATGAGCCGGGGTTCGCTAGGGTCGCACCCAAGCGGGGGGAGGCAAGATGACGCTCGCGGAATGGTGCGTATTCGGAGCGCTGCTGCTGTATCTGGCAACGATCGCCTCGGTCAAATGGATCAGGTTTCGCCGCTTCGACAATTCCCGGCCGCGCGATCCCGCCTTCTATGAGGACGCCCTCTCGCAGCGCGCACTCGGGGCGCACCAGAACGGCATCGAGACCTTTCCGTTCTTCGCCTTCGCGGTGCTGCTTGCCGAATACCGGGACTCGCCGCAGCGCCTGATCGACGAGCTCGCGGCGCTGTTCCTGATCGTGCGCCTCGCCTATGTGCTGACCTATCTCGGCAACCGCCCGACGCTGCGCTCGATCCTCTGGAGCATCGGCTTTGCGATCAACCTCGGGATCTTCTTCATGCCGGCCCTGAAGCGGTTCCTGCCGGTGTGAGGCGGCGTCACACCGCCAAATGACGCTCGCGCGTCCCGATCAGCGCCCGCATCGATGCCGGGATCGTGACCGGACGATGGGTGTTTTGGTCCGTGTAGACCCAGACGATCTCGCCGGTCACCAGCGCGTCGGCGCCGCTCTTGCGGAAGATGGCGAGTTCGAAGACGAGGCTCGAATTGCCGATCCGCGCCACGCGTGCGCCGACGTCGAGCTCCCAGTCGAAGCGGACCGGCGCCTTGTACTCGATCAGCGATTTGACGACGTGAAAATCGATGCCGCTTGCCTGAGCATCCGCATATTGGTCATAGCCCAGCGCGCGGAAATATTCGGTAATGGTGGTGTCGAAATAGGTCAGGTAATGCGCGTTGAAGACGACACCCTGGCCGTCGATCTCGGAATAGCGCACCCGGAATGGGTGGAAGAACCAGAAATTTTCGCGCGACATGGTATCCCCCGAGACGTTCTTGTTTGGTTTGATGATGTGAATAGCGGACCGGAGGGAGTTCGCAAAGGTGCCATGGCCCGGATGGTCCGTCCTCGTCATTGCGAGGAGCCCTTGCGACGAAGCAATCCAGACTGCCGCCGCAGAGACACTCTGGATTGCTTCGCTACGCTCGCAATGACGGAGCAAGGTGTCGACTGTCGTGTCCAGCTAGCGCCGCGAACCGCAGGCGCGTCCTCAAAAACACGTCGTCCGTTCAGCGGCGATGTAGCCGAACAGCAGCCCGACTCCGAACAGCAGCACGAGGCCGGCGGCGCCGAATTCGATGCCGCGCATGAAGAGCGCACCGCCGCCGTCGCGCCCGGCGCTGAGGCGGGCGGCGATATCCTTGGCGGAGACGGCGACGATCGCGATGGCCGCGACCGTGATCGCGGTGCCGAGACCCATCAGGAAGGTTGCGGCGACGCCAGCCCAGAACAGGCCCTGGGCCAGTGCGAACACCAGGACCAGGATCGCACCCGAGCACGGGCGGATGCCGACGGTCAGGATCGCGGCGAACCCGCGCCGCCAGCCACCGGGGCCAGCGAGCTCGCTGGGGGTGGGGCCGTGGGAATGACCGCAATGCTCGTCATGGACGTGACCATGGCCGTGGTCATGGTGAGCGTGGCTGTGGCCATGGTGGTGATCATGCCCGTGATCGTGGTCATGATGAGCATGGGCCTCACGATGATGGTGATGATCGTGATCATGATGGTGCGGCACGCCCGCAATCGCCGGCACGGGCTGGGCGGCCTGAAGCGCGCGGATGAAAGTGCCGCCCTTGACCCATACCAGGCGCAGGCCGAACAGCGCGATCAGGGCGTAGCTCGCGATCTCGATCACCCCTTCCGCCTTGCACATGGTCTTTGCGGTCGCATTCAGGATCCAGGCCGAAATGCCGACGATGAGGATCGCCACCAGCGACTGCATCAGGGCCGAGGCAAAGGACAGCGCAATGCCGCGCCGCGCGGTCTCGCGGTTGGCGACCAGGTATGAGGCGATCACCGCCTTGCCGTGGCCGGGACCGGCGGCGTGAAAGATGCCATAGGCAAACGAGATGAAAAGCAGCGTCCACACCGCCGATCCGTCCGACTTCGCGGCCCGGATGGTCGCCGACATCTGCCGATAGAATTCCGACTGCTTTGCCAGCAGCCAGCCGATCACGCCGCCGGCTTCAGGCTCGGCCGCCTGCGCCGGTCGCGGCACGCCGAACGGATTTTGCGCGAGCAGATCATGGAGCGCGGCATCGGCCACGCCCACGACCAGCAGAACGGCGGTGCAGGCGAGCAGCCCGCGCGCGAGCGGAGAGAGTTGCGGCTTCAAGGGCAATCCACCGTGATCTTGTTGGCGAACATCATGCCGAAATTCGAGTTCTCGCCGTTCAGGAAGGTCTGCTCGTTGAGCTTCTGCGCGCTCGCGGTGCCGTCGTTCGGTCGCTCCAGCTTCATCTGGCAGCCCGCGGGCGCGCCGACCAGCTTGACCGGATTGTCCTTGGCCATCTGGAAGTCGATGAAGAAGGAGCGGTCGAACACTTCGAGCACCAACTGCCTGGGCTTGACCGGGTTCTTCAGCGGCAGCGTGAAGTGCAGGGTCAGCACCGTGTCCTTGTAGTCGAGGAAGTAGTCGACCGGCTCCTGGAATCTCTCCTTCTTGCCGTCGGCTCGCGCAAAGGTGAAGTAGGCGTATTCCTTCAGCGACTCGACATTGGTCTGCGCCAGCGGCGTCAGCTCCTCGCGCGTATAGGTGCCCTTGGTCTTGCTCTCGAGCCCCTGCACCGCATAGGCCGAGAACATGTCGTCGAAGGTCCAGGCATGGCGCACGCCGGTGATGCTGCCGTCCGCCGCGTAGAGCAACTCGCTGGTCGCGGTGATCCAGACATGCGGATGCGCCTGCGCCGCTCCCGCCGCAAGCGTGAGGATGGCGGCGAGCAGCCATCCGTAAAGAGTGCGCAGCTCCATCAGGCCGCCTTTGCGTCGTCGAGCAGGCCGCGCCGGCGGAGCAGCGCGTCCGGCTCGGGCGGGCGGCCGCGGAAGGCCTCGTAGGCAGCTTCGGGATCGACCGATCCGCCGCTCGAATAGATGTCGTCGTGCAGGCGTTTGGCCACGGCAGGATCGAAGATGTCCCCGGCCTCCTCGAAGGCGCCGAAGGCATCGGCGTCCATCACCTCCGACCACATGTAGCTGTAATAGCCGGCGGCATAATGATCGCCGGTGAAGATGTGGCCGAACTGCGTCGGCCTGTGACGCAGCGCGATCTCCTCGGGCATGCCGATCTTCTCCAGCTCGCGTCTCTCAAAGGCGCGGACATCCTGCGCGGCGGCGGCCGGCTGGGTGTGGAATTCGAGATCGACCAGCGCCGAGGACACGAACTCGACCGTGGCAAAGCCCTGATTGAATTTTCGCGCGGCAAGGAACCGTTGCAGCAGCTCGTCCGGCAGCGGCTCGCCGGTCTGGTAATGGCGGGCGAACTTTTGCAGCACCTCGGGCCGTTCCTGCCAGTGCTCGTAGAGCTGCGACGGCAGCTCGACGAAATCGGTGAACACGGAGGTGCCCGACAGCGAGGGGTAAGTCACGTTGGAGAGCATGCCATGCAGGCCGTGGCCGAACTCGTGGAACAGGGTGCGGGCATCGTCGGGCGACAGCAGCGAAGGCTCGCCGCCGGCCCCCTTGGCGAAATTGCAGATGTTGAGAACGAGCGGCGCGACATCGCCGTCGAGCTTCTGCTGGTCGCGCAGCGAGGTCATCCAGGCGCCGGAGCGCTTCGACGGCCGGGCGAAGTAGTCGCCATAGAACAGCGCCTTGTGCTTGCCGTCCCTGCCCTTCATCTCCCAGACCCGGACGTCCGGGTGCCAGACCGGAACGTCCTTGCGCTCCTCGAAGGTGACGCCGAACAGGCGCGTGGCGCAGTCGAAGGCAGCGGCGATCATGTTGTCGAGGCTGAGATACGGCTTGATCGCGGCATCGTCGAAATTGGCGCGCTGAAGGCGCAGCTTCTCGGCATAGAAGCGCCAGTCCCAGGGCGCGAGCTTGAAATTGCCGCCCTCTTCCGTGATCAGCACCTGCATCTCGTCGCGGTCCGCGAGCGCGCGGGCCCGCGCCGGCTTCCACACCCGCTCCAACAGGCTCCGCACCGCATCCGGCGTCTTGGCCATGGAGTCCTCGAGCCGGTAGGCGGCGTAGGTCGGGTAACCCAGGAGCCTGGCGCTCTCCTCGCGCAGCTTCAGGATCTCGACGATGGTCGCATTGTTGTCGTTGGCGTTGCCGTTGTCGCCGCGCGCGATGAAGGCCTTGTAGACCTTCTCGCGGAGGTCACGCCGCGCCGAGCTCTTCAGGAACTGCTCGACCGAGGAGCGCGACAGCGTAACGATGGCCTTGCCCTCCATGCCGCGCTCTTCTGCCGCGGCCTTGGCGCTGGCGACAAAGCTCTCCGGCAGGCCCTGGCGGTCGGCCTCCGCCAACTCCATGAACCACTCCTGCTCGTCCCCGAGCAGATGGTGGCTGAAGCCGGTGCCGAGCTGGGCCAGCCTCTCGTTGATCTCAGCCATCCGCGCCTTGGCCTCCTCCGAGAGACCGGCGCCGGAGCGGTGGAAGCGGGTGTAGGTGCGCTCGAGCAGGCGAAGCTGCTCGGGCGTGAGCCCAAGATCGGCGCGGTTCTCGTGCAGCTGGGCGATGCGGCCGAACAGCACGGCGTTCATCATGATCGGATTCCAGTGCCGCGCCATCCGCAAGGAGACCTCCTTGTCGATCTCCAGGATGGCCGGGTTGGAATGCGCCGAGACGAGGTCGTAGAAGACCGCCGCGACCTTGCTCAGCAGCTTGCCCGAGCGCTCCAGCGCCGTGATGGTGTTGGCGAAGTCGGGCACCGCCGGATCGTTGATGATCGCCGCGATCTCGGCGGAGTGGTCGGCGAAGGCCTGCTCGAACGCCGGAAGGAAGTGCTCCGGCTTGATCTCGTCGAAGGGCGGGGTCGCAAACGGCGTCGTCCAGGCCTTCAGCAGCGGGTTGGTCTCGACGTCCGTAGTTTGGCGGGTTTCTGACATCACAAGTCCCGAATTCGTGGCTCGATTGTTGCGGCCAGCTATAGCACGCGATGGGGCTTTTTTGGGCCATTTGCCCTTGCTCCCGGCCGCCTTTTCGGGGAGATTGCGCCCCTTCGAAGCTACGGACCCTGAACTCATGAACGCGCCTTCCTCATCTTCCCGTCAGATCGCCTGGCCGAGCGTCATCACCGTCATCAGCGCCGCCATCCTGATCGGCGCCGAGGTGTTCGGCGCGGCCTTTGCCGGCGGCTGGGCGCTCGCGATCCTGTTCGGGCTCGGCGACCAGGGCGCCCACATCCTCCAGGCCGTGCTGTTCGCACTCGGCGTGCTGGTGATGACCGCGTTCATCCGCGGAGCGCAGCGCGTCGAGCCGTTCACGAAGCGCGGCTGACGCTCACGCGCGACAGACGCGCGCGCTGCACGATGAAGCTTAACGCGCGTTCATCTTCCGCGTCGCTAGCGCAACACTGCGCAAGCAGATGTTAGGCAATTCGGTTGCCAGCCTAAAAAAATTCTTGCGAAGCAGAGTCAAAACGCTTATGTGCGGATTTGCCCAATTTCGCACGTGCCTGTGGTCGTGTGTCAGTCGGTAGGTATCCGGACAAGAGGCCGGACAGCCGCCAAGGGGTGAAGAAGCCGAGGGGCTCTTCGGAAGTGCAGAAGTCGGAAGACCCAACGTCGCAGGACGAGGAGGTCAGACGACGGAGCAAACCCGGAGCGCCCAGCATCTCTCTCAAAGAGGTGCCATGTCGAAGGTGACTTTACTCTTTGCAACCGTGACTGGCAGCCGGAGGCGAACCGGCGCACCCCGCTCTCAACGGGGGACGCGACTTAAAGCAACGACGGATCGGGCTTTTTTGGTCTCTACCGGCAGTCCAACGCCGGCGCGGGCTACTGAAAAGGCTTGTCCTTCATTGCCAGGTGTGCGGGCGGGAACACTCCCAACCAATCCACGGCAGCACAGTCTGGTTTGAGTCTTGTGGCTTCGTCGCGCCTCCATCGCGCGATCCGGCCAGAGCACTCCTATCCGACGTCATGTTTTGAACGGGCCCGTCGCTGGGCCGTTTGGAGAGTGCCATGACCGAACGTATCCAGGAATTCCTGCGCAACCGCCGCAAGGATGGCCTCGACACCGAGCCGTGCCTCGTCGTCGACCTCGAGGTCGTGCGCGACAATTATCAGAGCTTCGCCAAGGCGCTGCCGGACAGCCGCGTGTTCTACGCCGTCAAGGCGAACCCGGCGCCGGAAGTGCTGGCCCTGCTCGCCTCCATGGGCTCCTGCTTCGACACCGCCACCGTCGCCGAGATCGAGATGGCGCTGGCCGCGGGTGCGACGCCCGACCGCATCTCCTTCGGCAACACGATCAAGAAGGAGCGCGACATCGCGCGCGCCTTCGCGCTCGGCATCCGGCTGTTCGCCGTGGACTGCGCCGCCGAGGTCGAGAAGGTCGCCCGTGCCGCCCCCGGCGCGAAGGTGTTCTGCCGCATCCTCTATGACTGCGCCGGCGCCGAGTGGCCGCTGTCGCGCAAGTTCGGTTGCGACCCGGAGATGGCTGTCGAGGTGCTCGACCTCGCCAAGCGCCAGGGGCTGGAGCCGTGCGGCATCTCGTTCCATGTCGGCTCGCAGCAGCGCAAGGTGAAGGCGTGGGACCGCGCGCTGGCGATGGCCTCGCAGGTGTTCCGCGACTGCGCCGAGCGCGGCATCAACCTGTCCATGGTCAACATGGGCGGCGGCTTCCCGACCAGGTACCTGAAGGACGTGCCGCCGGTGGTGACCTACGGCCGCTCGATCTTCCGCGCGCTGCGCAAGCACTTCGGCAACCAGATCCCGGAGACCATCATCGAGCCGGGACGCGGCATGGTGGGCAACGCCGGCATCATCGAATCCGAGGTCGTGCTCATCTCGAAGAAAAGCGACGAGGACGAGGTCCGCTGGGTCTACCTGGACATCGGCAAGTTCGGCGGTCTCGCCGAGACCATGGACGAGTCGATCCGCTACGCCATCCGCACCCGTCACGACGGCGCGGACATGACGCCGTGCGTGCTCGCAGGTCCGACCTGCGACAGCGCCGACGTGCTGTACGAGAAGAACCCGTATCCGCTTCCCGTCACGCTCGAGATCGGCGACAAGGTGCTGATCGAAGGCACCGGGGCCTATACGTCGACCTACTCGTCGGTGGCGTTCAACGGTATCCCGCCGCTGAAGACGTACCACATCTGATCCGCCTCTCTGTTCTAGAGGCCTGACGAACCCGGGAGCCGGTCCGCCGGCTCCCTTCCTGACATTGCCATTCTGACGACGCGCGAATCCGCGTGCCCCTGGCGCACGGATTCGAGCGAGGACTGACGTGCCATGACTGCTCCTCGGAAGCCACAGATCGCCCTCTCTTCGAAAGCCGCTCCGTTCGCGATCCGCAACGAGCGTGCTGCCGACGTCGAGACGCGTGAGGCGCTGCTCGATGCCTGCTTTGGCGAGACCCGCCACGGCCGCACCTGCCAGCGCCTGCGCGACGGGCGCGCACCTGCCGCCGGCCTCGCGCTGGCCGCCGTGCGCGAGGGCAAGCTCGTGGGAACCGTGCGGCTTTGGCATGTCAGCGCCGGAGGCAGGCCCGCTCTGGTCCTCGGACCGCTGGCGGTGGACCCTGCCTGCCGCGAGCTCGGGATTGGCGCCGCGCTGATGCATCAAGCGCTGGCCGCCGCCCGGGCGCGCGGGCATGCCGCCGTGATCCTGCTCGGCGACGCGCCCTATTACACCCGCTTCGGCTTCTCGGCGGAGAAGACCGGCGAGCTCTCGCTGCCCGGCCCGTTCGAACGCGACCGCCTGCTGGCGGTCGAATTCACCAATGGCGCGCTCGATGGCGCCGAAGGGATGATCGTCCCGACCGGCGCTGCCCTGCCCAAACGGAGGGCGGTTCGCGCACCTGAGGCGCACGCGGCCTGAGAGATCGCCTTCATAGCGAAGAGCGCACCGTACCGAGCGGCAGCGCCCAAACGCGCCTGCGCCGGCTTCCTTTGGGGTTGCGCAGGCGCGAGAAACGCCCTTTAACCCCGCGAAACACCGCATCCGTCGAGGCCCATGACCATGTCCCGTCGCCTGATCTCCACCGGCTCCCCGTTCGAGAAGACCGCCGGCTACAGCCGCGCTGTGATCGACGGCGAGTTCGCCTTCGTCGCGGGAACGACCGGCTATGACTACACGACGATGACGATGCCGGCCGATGTCACGAGCCAGTCACGCAACTGCTTCAAGACCATCGAAGCCGCCCTGAAGGAGGGTGGATTCGAGATGGCCGATATCGTTCGTGCGACCTACTACGTCACCGACGCCAGCACCATCGACGCCCACTTCGCCGTCTGCGGCGAGGTTCTCGGCGACATCAGGCCGGCTGCGACGTTGCTTGTCGTCTCCGCCCTCGCCAAGCCCGAGATGAAGGTCGAGATCGAAGTCACCGCCAAGCGCCGCGGCACCTAAAAAGCGCCGCAGCATCTGACAAGCGCCGCAGCGCCTGATCCACCCCACCCTTTTGTCTGCCAGCACTTTCCGGAGAAACCATCCCATGAGCCCCGCCTCGCAGATCTACGCGAAGATCACCGGTCCCATCGTCATGGTCGGCTTCGGCTCCATCGGCAAAGGCACATTGCCGTTGATCGAGCGGCATCTCGACTACGACAAGTCGCGCATCACCGTGCTCGATCCCAAGGACGAGGGTCGCAAGGCGCTTTGCGAGAAGCACAATGTCAGGTTCATCCAGAAGGGCCTGACCAAGGACAATTATCGCGAGGTGCTGACCCCGCTGCTCACCGAGGGCGGCGGCCAGGGTTTTTGCGTCAATCTGTCGGTCGATACCGGCTCGACCGACATCATGGAGCTCTGCAACGAGCTCGGCGCTCTCTACATCGACACCGTCAACGAGCCCTGGCTCGGCTTCTATTTCGATCCTTCGAAGGGACCCGAAGCGCGCTCCAACTACGCCCTGCGCGAAACCACCCTGGCCGCCAAGAAGGCGCGCCCGGCGGGCTCGACGACGGCCGTCTCCTGCTGCGGCGCCAACCCCGGCATGGTCTCCTTCTTCGTCAAGCAGGCGCTGCTCAATGTCGCCGCTGATCTGAAGCTCAATGCTCCCAGGCCGAAGACCAAGGCGGAGTGGGCGGATCTGATGCGGCAGGCCGGCATCAAGGGCATCCACATCGCCGAGCGCGACACCCAGCGCTCCAAGACGCCGAAGGAGCCCGATGTCTTCGTCAACACCTGGTCGGTGGAAGGCTTCCTGTCGGAAGGCATGCAGCCGTCCGAACTCGGCTGGGGCACCCACGAGAAATGGATGCCCGAGAATGCACATGGCCACGAAGCCGGCTGCGGCGCCGCCATCTACCTGATGCAGCCCGGCGCCAACACGCGCGTGCGCACCTGGTGCCCGACCCGCGGCGCGCAATATGGCTTCCTCGTCACCCACAACGAGTCGATCTCGATCGCGGATTACTTCACCGTGCGCGATGCGTCCGGCACGGCGGTCTATCGGCCGACCTGCCACTACGCCTACCATCCGGCTGACGATGCCGTGCTGTCACTGCATGAAATGTTCGGCCGCGCCGGGAAGATGCAGGAAAAGCACCACATCCTCGACGAGAACGAGATCGTCGACGGCATCGACGAGCTCGGCGTGCTGCTGTTCGGCCATGACAAGAACGCCTACTGGTTCGGCTCGCAGCTCTCCATCGAAGAGACCCGCAAGCTCGCGCCCTATCAGAACGCCACCGGCCTGCAGGTGACCTCCGCCGTGCTCGGCGGCATGGTGTGGGCGCTGGAGAACCCGAACGAAGGCATCGTCGAAGCCGACGAGATGGATTTCGATCGCCTGCTCCAAATCCAGATGCCCTATCTCGGCCCGGTCAAGGGTTTCTACACCGACTGGACGCCGCTGACGGATCGTCCTGGACTGTTTCCGGAGGATATCGACACCAGCGATCCCTGGCAGTTCCGGAACATCCTGGTGCGGTAAGGCGGACTCTCTCCGCCCGTCGCCACGCACTCCACTGTCATGCCCCGGCTTGACCGGGGCATCCAGTACGCCGCGGCTTCCCGGCTCCAGCACCACGGCCTCTGGAATACTGGATTGCCCGCCTTCGCGGGCAATGACACCGAGTGTGGGAAGCCGACGCTACTTCTTCTCGATCGGCGGCGCGATCTTCTCGGCCGGCGCCGGCGGCAGCGCTGGTTTGGCCGCGCCCGCCGCGCCTTGCGTCTGCGAATCCGGCCGTGCAGGCTCGGGGGCCGGCGTGGTCGGGCGATCACCGCCGGGCTTGGACTCCGCGGGAACCTTGCTCTGTTCGTCGGACGGGGTGCCCTGGAGCGGGGGCGTTGCCTGTGCCAGCTCCATCCGGCTTTCGGCGCGGATTTGCGCGAGGGACATCACCGACACCACGACGCCTGCTGCGAACAGCGCGCCGGCAACTGTCAGATCGAGCTTCAGTCTGCGCTTCTCATCTCGGCCGGGCATATCGATCACCGCCTTTGTCCGCGGAATCAACGAAACCGAGGCCCGCCGGTTCCAGGGCCGAAGAAGCGGGAACCCGCCCCTTGCGCGCCAAAACGCCGCGCTCAATCGGTCGTGCTGACCTCCCAGGTGGCGTGGCGCACGCCCGGCAAATGCTGGAGATCTGTCGCCACCGCGTTCAGCTCGTTCGGATCGACCGCGGTCGCAACCAGCCGTGCGGCGATCTCGAGAACGTCCTCGCCGATTTCGGCCACGTCGATATCGGCCACCGAATATTTCGCGGCCTCGAGCTTCTCGACGAGCCGGTCGCGCATATCCGGAAGAGCGTCGGCCGCAACAGCGAGCTTGAAATAGTAGCTCGCCTCCAGCGCCTTCTCGTTCAGGGGAATGCGATTGATGGCATTGACCAGCGGGCGCAGCATGGTGTTGCCGGCGATGACGAACACGGTCAGGGCGGCCGCCTGCGCGATCATGTCGGCGCCGGCGCAGGAGCCGACCGCAGCCGAGGCCCACAGCGTCGCCGCGGTGTTGAGGCCGCGCACGTCCATGCCCTGCTTCATGATGACGCCGGCGCCCAGGAAGCCGATGCCGGAGACGACATAGGCGATCACCCGCACCGCGCCATCGGCGCCGTCCAGCTGCATGGCGAGATCGACGAAGGCGGCCGCGCCGACCGCGACCAGCACGTTGGTGCGCAGGCCCGCGGTGCGCTGGCGATACTGCCGCTCGGCGCCGATCAGCGTTCCCAGCACGAAGGCCGTGGTCAGGCTGATCAGCGTGTCGCCGAAGTCGGCAAGCTGGAAGGTCGTCAGAAACCGCATGTGTCCGCGCCGCCGTTTGAGAGATGCGGTAGGGTGGGCAAAGGCGCGTTCTTCGCGCGACGTGCCCACCGCTTTTGCTTCGCTGAGAGAGATGGTGGGTACGGCGCAAGGGCGCCTTTTGCCCACCCTACGGCGGGAACCATGACGAATTAAAGCTCGAGAAGCCCGCCATCCCCATTTTCATCGGCGAAAGCCAGCAGCGTGCCCTTCGCATTCCAGCCGATCGCGGCGACAGGGGGCGTGCCGTTGCGGCGGACCAGGATCTCGGCGCCATCCTCCAGGCGCACCATCAGCACCGTGCCGTCGCTGTAGCCGGCGGCGAGGATATCATTCTTCGGATGGCAGGCGACGACCGACACGCGCGCCTGCAGCGGGGCGAGTATTGCGGGCTCCTTGCCCATCGGGCCGTCCTTGCTGCCGAACGGCCATACGATGACGGTGTCGGCCCCCGAGGTCGCGAGCCCCTTGCCGCCCGCGCTCCAGGACATCGAGCGGACCCGGCCGGGGTAGCCGGTCATGCGCATGTGCCTGTTGTCGGCCAGCCGCCAGCCATGCAGCGCCGGCTCGTGCATCGCGGTGACCAGGAATTTGTTGTCCGGGCTGAAGCTGACGCCATGATGCGAACCGGCCCAGGGCAGGAATTCGGCTGATCCCGCCATGTTCGGAAACCACAGCGTCACGCCGTTGTAATGCGCGATCGCGAGCCGCAGGCCCTTCGGCGCGAAGGCAAGGCCGCCGACGGTCGAGGGCACCTCGAGCGACTTCTCCTCGGCCTTGCCGCTCTTGACGGTGGCCGTCTTGCCGGCCGACCAGGCGAAGGCACCGTCGGCGTGCAGCGCCACCGCATCGATCCAGCGCCGCTTCGGGTCGGTGGCGAGCAGCGTCACCTCGCCCTTGGCGTCGAGCGAGACGACCTTGCCGTCGTCGCCGCCCATCACGAGGCGCTTGCCGTCGGAAGCGGTCGAGAGAATGCCGCCGCTGTGCACGGCAACCGTGGCGATCTCGCCTTTGCCATCGACGAACGCAACATTCTCCTCGCCACCGACGAAAGCAGCGCGGGGGCCAAGGAAATGCACCGAGGTCACCGCCATGCCGAGCGTAACAGGCTTGACGCGGTCGGTGACGGAGACGATCGAGCCGGAATCGGGAGGCGGCGTGAACTCTTTCATCACGAGACGATGCAGCTCTCGAAACCCTTGCGGATGGCCTCTTCCGGCAATTCGCGGCCGATGAAGACGAGGCGGCTCTCGCGCGGCTCACCCTCCTTCCACTTCCGCTGGTGGTCGCCCTCCAGCATCATGTGGACGCCCTGGAAGACGTAGCGGTCGTCGTCGTCGTGGAAGGCGAGGATGCCCTTGGAGCGCAGGATCTTGCCGCCCTCGACCTGCACCAGGTTCTGGAGCCAGGGCATGAACACATTCGGATCGAGCGGCTTGTCGGTCTTGAGCGAGAGCGACTGCATCTCCTCGTCGTGATAGTGCTTCAGGCCGTGGCCGTGATCATGGTGGTGATGGTCGTGGCCGTGATGGTGATGATCATGGTCGTGGTCATGATCGTCGGCCTCCAGGAAGTCCGGCTCGATGTCGAGGATGCGGTCGAGGTCGAACGCGCCGCGGTCGAGCACGTCGGCCAGGGCGACCGAGCAGCGCTCGGTGCGGTGAAGCTTCGCATAGGGGTTGATGCCGCGAATGCGGGCCTCGACCTCGGCGAGCTCGCCCTTGGAGACGAGGTCGGTCTTGTTCAGGACGATCACGTCGGCAAAGGCGATCTGGTTCTTGGCCTCGGGTGCATCCTTGAGCCGGTCGGACAGCCACTTTGCGTCGGCGACCGTGACCACCGCGTCGAGCCGTGCGTTCTTCTGCACGTCCTCGTCGACGAAGAATGTCTGGGCGACCGGCGCCGGATCGGCGAGACCCGTGGTCTCGACAATGATGGCGTCGAACTTGCCCTTGCGCTTCATCAGTCCGTCCATGATGCGGACCAGGTCGCCGCGCACGGTGCAGCAGATGCAGCCATTGTTCATCTCGAACACTTCCTCATCGGCGCCGATGATGAGGTCGTTGTCGATGCCGATTTCGCCGAATTCGTTGACGATGACGGCGTATTTCTTGCCGTGGTTTTCGGACAGGATGCGGTTGAGGAGCGTGGTCTTGCCGGCTCCGAGATAGCCGGTCAGGACAGTCACGGGAATCTTTTGGGAGGTCGCTTCAGACATAACAACTCCGGACTTCGGGCTTGTCGCGCGACGCGAGGCGGGGTGGCCCCTGCCCTAATGGTCAAGCGCGCTGGTCAGGGCCTTTATATTGTGCCTGACCATGTCAATGTAAGTGGGTGCAGGCCCCTTTTCGCCGGTCAAACTGTCCGAAATCAGGGTCCCGCCGACCCTGGCGCCGCTCTCGGCCGCGATCCGGCGGATCAGGCGGTCGTCGCTGATATTTTCCAGGAACACGGCCGGAATTTTCTGGGCCTTGATCTGGCTGATGATGGCCGCGATGTCGCGCGCGCTGGGTTCGGTTTCGGTGGAGACGCCCAGGGGGGCGATGAACCGGATACCGTACTCGGCGGAAAAATAGCCGAAAGCGTCGTGGGTGGAGATCACCTTGCGCCGGTCCGGCGGGATCTTCGCCACGGCGTCGCGGACATCTCGGTCCAGCGTTTCGAGCTTTTCCAGATAGGCCTTGGCCTGGCTGCGGAAGAAGTCCGCCTCAGCCGGGTCGGCGGCGGCCAATGCATTGGCGATGTCGGTCACATAGATCCTGGCGTTCGGGACAGACTGCCAGGCGTGGGGATCCGCGGCTGAGCCGAGCTTCAGAGGCGCGATGCCGCCACTGGCAACGACGACCGTTGCCTTGCTGCCGGAGGATTGGACGAGACGCGGCAGCCAGCCCTCGAGGCCGAGTCCATTGACGATGACGAGCCTTGCATCCGCGACCCGCTTCGCGTCGGCGGGGGCCGGCGTGTAGACGTGGACGTCGCCGTCCGCGCCGACCAGCGTCGTCAGATTGATGCGGTCACCACCGATGTTGCGGACGAAATCGCCGAGGATCGAGAAGCTCGCGACGACGTTGAGCCGCTCCGCGGCATGCAGCGGCGCGGCGATCAGCAACAGCGCACAAAACAGGATGAGCCGCATCGTCATGCTTCCAGGTGCCGGCCGGGAAACAGTTGCCGGACGATGCCGCCGACGCGGCCGAACAGGACGGAGACGATGTAGAGCATCGTCGCCACGAGGATGATGGCGGGGCCTGACGGCACACGGGTCTGGAACGACAGCACGAGCCCCGCATAGCCCGAGACCGCGGCAGCGACGACTGCGATGCAGATCATCGTGGTCAGATCGCGCGACCAGAACCGGGCAGTGCCCGCGGGCAGGATCATGAGTCCGACCGCAAGCAGCGTGCCGAGCGCCTGAAAGCCGTTGACGAGGTTGATGACGACGAGCGCGAGGAAGGCGAGATGCGCGGGGCCGCCGGCGCGGCTCACGGTTCGCAAAAACAAGGGATCAACGCTCTCGATCACCAGCGGGCGGTAGATCACCGCGAGCACCAGCAGCGTCACCGTGGCATTGAAGGCGACCACCAGCAGCGTCTGATCGTCCATTGCGAGGATGTTGCCGAACAGCACGTGCAGCAGGTCGATATTCGTGCCCTTGATCGAGACGATGGTGACGCCGAGTGCAAGCGATGCCAGATAGAAAGTCGCAAGCGACGCGTCCTCCTTCAGCCCGGTCGAACGGGCGACCACGCCGGCGAGGATCGCAACGGCGAAACCGGCGATCAGGCCGCCGGCCGTCATCGCGAACAGACTGAGGCCCGAGAGCAGGAATCCGACGGCCGCGCCGGGCAGAATCGCGTGCGCCATGGCATCGCCGACGAGGCTCATCCGTCGCAGCATCAGGAATACGCCGATCGGCGCGCCCGCCAGCGCCAGCGCGATCACGGCGGCGAGCGCCCGCCGCATGAACTCGAATTCGGTGAACGGACCGATCAGCGCGTCATAGATCATCGGACATCAAGCCGCCCGCGAGCTGACATCATCGGCCGCGCAGGCCGCGGCGCTGTCGTCGAAGGCCTCGCACATCCGCATCGCGACGATCAGGTTTTCCGGCGTCAGCACCTCCGCGGTCGGGCCCCATGCCACGGGGCCGCGCGCCAGCACCAGCGTGTCGCTGAAATGGTTGCGCACCATCTCCATGTCATGCAGCGCGGCGAGCACGGTGCGGCCTTCGCCATGCCATCGTTTCACCAGCGCAAGCAGATCGGCCGTTGTCTTGGTGTCGATGGCGTTGAAGGGCTCGTCGAGCACGATCAGGCTCGCGTCCTGGAGCAGCACGCGCGCGAACAGCACACGCTGCATCTGGCCGCCCGAGAGCGTGCCGATCGGGCGGTTCTCGAATCCATTGAGGCCGACGGACGCGATCGCGCCGAGGATCTTCTCGCGGGCAGCCCTGCCGATTCCGCCGAACAGACCGGTCGCGCGCCACAACCCGGTGCCGACGAAATCGAACACCGAGATCGGGAAGCTGCGGTCGATCTCCACGCTCTGCGGCAGATAGGCGATGTCGCGGGCATCGAGACCACCGAGATGGATGCTGCCCGCGAGCGGCTTGAGGATGCCGACGATGCCGCGCAGCAGGGTCGACTTGCCGGCGCCGTTCGGGCCGATCACCGCGACAAGCGCACCCGGGGCGACCTCGCCGCTGAGATGGTGCACCGCCGGATGACGGTCATAGCCCAGCGTGACGTTGTGGAAATGCAGCGCCGCCATCCTCACCTCATCGCCAGAAAAACGATGCCCCAGAGCACGGCACAAACGGCGGCCGCGGCCGCGAGGCGGCCTGCCACGGTCATGCGCAGGATCGACCAGCGCGCCGCCTGGGCCGGATGCGGAGACGTCGCATCATGGACATGGGCATGGCTGTGGTCGCGCCCATGCGAATGCCCGTGGCCAAGGGCGTGGCCCTGGACATGGTCATGATGCTGGGCGCGGGACGCGACGGGAACCATGCCGAGAACGTTATATTATAACATTCCCGCTGTCCACGCCGGGCTCAGGGCTTGCCGATCACCATCGCGATGGCGGCGGCCACGAACGGGAATGGCACGGACACGGCGCAGCGGAACCAGACGAAACGGGCCGGCATGAACGGGATTTCCCACAAGATCACGCGCTGAAAGGCGAACAGTGCCCAGGCGACGACATAGGCGACCACCTGGGGCATCCCGCCGCCGGACTTCAGCGCCACGGTGCCGATGGAGAAGCCAACCACGGGACCACCGGGCGTGGCCGCACCGGCCACCACGGCAGTTGCGACCCCGAGCCAGCCGCTGTCCGGGCCCAGCCATCCGGTGATCACCTCCTGCGGGATGATGGCGGCGATGTAGCCGGAGCCGATCACACCCAGCGCGATCCGCGGCACGATGTTGATGAAGTCCATCGAGCCTTCGCGGAGCGAGGCCATGAACACGGGAGGGCCGCGGCGGAAAGCGATCAGGCCGACGCCCAGCACAGAGCCCCACAACAGGATGTCGATCAGAAGCGCCGCGCTCAATTCTCGTCGTCCTTCGCGAGTGGCTTCGGATAGAGCCTGACATAGACGAAGCGGCCGAGGGCACCCGCCAGCACCGGCAGCGGCAGCGAGATGATGATCCGCCACAGCGTGAAATCGGTGCCCATGATCGGGATCTCCCAGGCGACCGCCCGGCCGTAGCCGATCAGGGTCCAGCTCACGACCATGGCGATGGTGGCGCCGAAATCGGCGCCGACCGCGAGCAGCGCGCTCGCCACGGGATAGGCGGTGAAGGGGCCGCCCGGCAGGATCGCGCCGAAGGCGGTGCCGATCAGAAGGCCCATCAGGCCGGATTTCGGCCCCAGCGAGCGCGAGACTTTCTCGTGAGGCAGGATCTCGGAGATGAAGGCGCCGAGCAGGCAACCGGCCAGCACGCGCGGCAGGATGCCGCCGAACAGCGACAGGTCATGGGTGAGAATGTCGAGGACGCCGTCGGCACCGTCACGCCGCCAGACCAGTCCCGCGCTCACCGTCACCAGGACCGCAATGATGATGGTCGACCAGCCGATCGGCTTGCGCACACGCCCCGGCCGCGGCTCGGAGTCTGCGTCCTCGGCAGGCGCCGGGTCTTTCGGGGAAGGTTCTGACAACGGGCTCGGGTCGGATCGAGGGGATGCCCGTTCTGATTAGAAGCGCCGGCCGGGCGATGCAAACGGAACGATCACAGGTCGATACGCGCACCGTGCAGGGCAATTCCGCACAGCAAAAAGGCGGCCGCTGATGCGACCGCCTCTTTGTCATTCCGGGGCGCACGAAGTGCGAACCCGGAATCTCGAGATCCCGGGTTCGATGCTGCGCATCGCCCCGGGATGACGGAGTGAAACTTACGCCTTCTCGAACAGGGACTCCACGTATTCCCAGTTCACGAGGTTCTCGACGAACGCCTTGAGATAGTCGGGGCGGCGGTTGCGATAGTCGATGTAGTAGGAGTGCTCCCAGACGTCGCAGCCGAGGATCGGGGTGGCGCCGTGCACCAGCGGATTCTCGCCATTCGGGGTCTTGGAGATTTCGAGCTTGCCGTTCTTGACCTGGAGCCAGCACCAGCCGGAGCCGAACTGGCCGACGCCGGCCGCCTGGAAGTCGGTCTTGAACTTCTCGAAGCCGCCGAGGTCCTCGTTGATCTTCTTCTCGAGCTTGCCCGGCAGCTTGGTGCCGCCGCCATTGGGCTTCATCCAGCTCCAGAAGTGGATGTGGTTGTAGTGCTGGCCGGCATTGTTGAACACCGCGGGGTTCTTGCCGAACGAGCCCTTGACGATCTCTTCAAGGGACTTGCCTTCCCATTCGGTTCCCTTGAGCGCGTTGTTGCCGTTGGTGACGTAGGCCTGATGATGCTTGTCGTGATGATATTCCAGCGTCTCCTTCGACATATACTGGCCGAGGGCGTCATAGGCGTAAGGGAGTGGGGGCAGCGTAAAGGTCATGGGTTCTTGTCCGCAACTGGTGGGGAACGAGTTCTAACGGTCACCCCTTATAGAAGGTTCCGCCGCCATTAAATACCTCAGAATTTGCGAAAAGGCGTGACCGGGCGCGTCCTGCCTGAATGCACAAATTCGTCGCAACCGGCCGCCGTCGATCAGACCCTCGGTTTCGCTGTAAAATATCATTGCCTTTGAGGCGTTTAAGACAGAACAAACGCGCCACGAAGCGGAGTTGTGAAGGACCCACGCCATGAGCATCGAGATCGACATATTGAACGGCGACGCCTCGTGGCCGATTGCCGAGCCGCTGCATCAGGCGGTCTGGGGTCCGCAATTGATTGCGAGCAAGCCCTGGGCTCATGTCAAATGGGCCAATGCCGATCTCCGCGTGCTGATCGAGACGCCCGAGGATGGTCTCGTCTGCCATGTCGGCATCTACTTCCGCACCATCACCTGGAACGGACAGAAGGTTCACATCGGCGGCATCGGTGGCGTCTGCACGCGGGAAGACCAGCGCGGCCGTGGCTATGCAACCACGGCTATCGAGGCAGCGGTGCATACGATCCGCGCCAACGAGGCGGTCCGTTTCGCGCTGCTGGTCTGCGAACCGCACAACGCTGACTTCTACGCGGCCCGGAGCTGGCTTCCCTTCAACGGCGAGGTCTATTGCGAGCAGCCGGAAGGGCGGATCCGGTTCACCTACATGGCGCCCTACGTCTTCAACATCGTCCGCGCGCCGACGCTGGGCACGATCGACCTATGCGGCCTGCCGTGGTGAGCCCTGCGTGAGCGAGGGCTGCGCCGGCTGCCGCACGCCCTATAATATGTCGGTCATCATTTAATATTCCGCCCGGTGAACATGACGATCGACGCCCCTGCAGACGCCGTCCCGCCGGTTGCGCCGGTCGCCTCCCCCATCGCCAGCCTCCTGACCGCGCCGATCCTGCCGACGCTGCTGCGGCTCGCGATTCCCAACATGATCGCGATGGTCGGCAGCACGCTGGTTGCGGTGGCCGAGACCTCCTATATCGGCCGGCTCGGCACCATTCCGCTCGCCGCGATCGCACTGGTGTTTCCGTTCGCGATGCTGACGCAGATGATGAGCGCGGGCGCGATGGGCGGCGGCGTCTCCTCCGCGATCAGCCGCGCGCTCGGTGCGGGGGATCGCGACCGCGCCGCGACGCTGGCGCTGCATGCCGCCATCATAGGCCTCTGCGGCGGGCTGTTCTTCACGGTGACGATGCTCGTCTTCGGCCGCTCCTTCTTCACGCTGCTCGGCGGGCGCGAGCAGGTGCTCGAGGAAGCCAGCGGCTATTCGCAGGTGCTGTTCTCCGGCGCGGTCGCGATCTGGCTCGTCAATACGCTGGCCTCGGTGATCCGCGGCACCGGCGACATGCGCCTGCCCTCGATGATTCTGATCGGGGCGAGCGTGCTCCAGATCGTGCTCGGCGGCACGCTCGGGCTCGGCCTGTTCGGCGTGCCGCAATTCGGCATGCCGGGTGTCGCGAGCGGCCAGCTGATCGCGTTCAGCTGCGCGGCGGTCTTCTTCCTCTGGTATCTGTTGTCCGGGCGCAGCCGGCTGCCGCTCGACCTCCGGGCGTTTCATTTCGAGCGCGCGATGTTCCTGGACATCCTCAAGGTCGGCGCGGTGGCCTGCCTGTCGCCGCTGCAGACCGTGCTCACCATTCTGATCTTCACAAGAATCCTCGCGACCTTCGGCACCGAGATGCTGGCCGGCTACGGCATCGGCTCGCGGCTGGAATTTCTGCTGATCCCGATCACCTTCGCCTTCGGCATCGCCTCGGTACCGATGGTCGGCATGGCGATCGGCGCCGGACATGTGAAGCGCGCGCGGCATGTGGCCTGGACGGCGGCTGCGGCCTCCGGACTCACGGTCGGCCTGATCGGCCTCGCTGTTGCGCTCGCTCCGTCGCTGTGGGTCGGGCTCTTCACGCGGGATCCAGGCGTCACCGCCGCCGCGCACAGCTATTTTCACTGGGCAGGTCCGGCCTTCGTGTTCTTCGGCATGGGCGTATCGCTATACTTCTCGTCGCAGGGCGCGGCGCGTGTCGGCGGCCCCGTGCTCGCCTCGACGGCGCGGCTCCTGATCGTCGCGATCGGTGGCGTCGGACTCATGACTGCGCAAGCTCCGGCCTGGACCCTGTTCGCGCTGGTCGGCGGCGCCATGGTGGTGTTCGGGCTGTCGACCGCGGCCTCGGTCGCCTTCGTGCGATGGGGCAAATGATCGCAGGCAGGTGAGCGCGAAATGAACGCAGGAATGTGATTCCAGCCGGCGTTGCACAATCCTGCCGGGCTGCTATTGAGGCGCTCCATTTTCGGGGCCCTCTCCATGATTTCCAGATTCGCAGCTCTCATCGTCCTCCTCGCCCTGCTGCTTGGCGCATCTGTCGCTCGTGCGCAGAACGCCGACGGGACATGGCTCACGCAGGCCGGTGATGCGCGCGTCAAGATCAGCAAATGCGGCGGCGGCATCTGCGGCCACATCGTCTGGCTGCGCCAGCCCTACGACACCTCGACCGGTCAGCCCGCCACCGACAGCAAGAATCCCAATCCCGCGCTCGCAAGACGACCGATGATCGGCCTGCCATTGTTCAGCGACATGCAATCCGCAGGTCCGAACAAATGGTCGGGCCAGATCTACAATGCTGACGACGGCAGCACCTATGCCAGCAACATCAGCTTGATATCAGCGGATTCGCTGCGGGTCGAAGGCTGCGTCGGCGCGCTCTGCGGCGGCGAGACCTGGACGCGCACGGGGCGCTAGCTTCTCAACTCTCGTTGCCCCGGACGCAGCGCGTCCGGGACGCAAGGGTCGCTCACGCCATCATCTCCTTCAACGCCGTCGCCGCCGAGGCATAGCCGCCCCGCGCGCCGTCGATGAAGTGGACGTGGTCGCTGCGCAGTGCCGACGGCGTGAAGCAGGTCATCATCGCGGCATCCTGCGGATGGAGGCCGTACCGCACGATGCCGTCGCGCGCGGCGGCGGCGAGACGATCGCTGAGGGCGCGCTCGAGCTCCGGCGTGCAATCGAGGATCATGCGCAGGCCGTCGTCATATTTCCTGAAATCGGAGTTTTCGACCACCTGGCGCCTGTAGACATTCGGCACGAAGCCGCCGACCTTGAGATCAAAGCGCATGATCAGATAGGCGAACAGCGTATAGGCCAGCACCCCCGCGCGACGCACGAGCAGCGGACCTCCGCGCCTGGTGCGGGCTTCATAATCCACCCCCTGCGGCGGCCATTTCAGCGGCGGCCCCTGCGGCGGCACCGGACGCCCCCCTTCCGGGCTGCGCTCGACGAGATGGATGATGTCCTCGATCACCCTGCGGAAGGCGTGCGGATCGACGCCGCGCACCGGCATCACCAGCACCGACAGGATCAAGCCGCGCGCAGCCGGCATCACTTCGAAGCGGCACGACAGGCCCGAGAGGTCCGGTTGTGCGCCGGCGGGCGCCGCCGTGACCGCAAACTCGCCACGCTTCATCGCGGCGTCGGCCCAAGCGAGTCCTCCGCCCGAGAACATCGCATAGGACAGGTTTGCCGACGGCCCGAAGCGGGCGACTCGCACGTCAAGGCCTTGAGCGCGAATAATGCTGACCGGCACCAGCGCGATGCGCATGATCAGGTCGAGATCTTCCCGCACCCAGGTCGCGGTCGCCGCCAGCGCCTCGCGGGCAAGTTCGAGATCGTCCGGCGCAACCGCGAAGCTTGCGCCGTCGCCGCCGAACACGAAGGGGAATTCGCGCCCTCCCAACGCGTTCGTCACCGCCGCGATCACGGCGGCGCCAGCCATGTTGACCGCCTTGTAGCGCTGCGCCGCGATCGCCTTGGTCGAATCGACGATGTCGGCAACACCGATGCTCCAGTCGTCCGGCAGCGGCGAATACAGCATCGGGTCCATCAGGCTGGTGAAGCCTCGGAAGACGGGAATGCCGCCATAGAAGGATTCGCCTGAGGTCATCGGAGTTGCCGGATGGTTGGAGTGCGAAGCAAATACGTGGCAGGATTGATCCGGGTTCGCCGAACGGCGCCCCCAAATTCAATCATTGGCCGAAACCGACCCGGACAACAAGATATGGCCCCGCTGCAATGCCGCGGTGGAGTCATTGATCGGCATCAAACGACGGCCCGGGGAGAACGGCTATCGTCGGTCGGCTCCAAGGGTTGCATGGGATAATCGAGGTGCCCGACTTCGGCAACAAGGACTCCACCTCTCCGGTCAGGCGGCGCACGGGCATCGACCCGATCAGCGCCGTGAAGATGCCCGAAGGACTGACGGCGGCCGTCGACGCCTGGGCCGAATCTCATCAGCTGACCCGCTCGGATGCGATCTGCAAGCTGATCGAGCTGGGCCTGAAGACCGCATCCCCGGTCCTCACGCCGGTGCACCCGCTCGAATCGGACGCCACCAGGATTGAAGGGATCGCAGTCCACGAGATCGAGACGCTGCTCGATCCCGCATTGCCGGCGGACGAACGCGAGCGCCGCATCCGCCGCCTCACCGAAGGCCCGCCGGAATTCTCACACGAGCGAATTGACCTTCCGAAGGACGCGCCGAAGCTGCGGACGTGAGCCGCTTAGTGCACCCGCTCATCCTGACGCTTGCGCAAGGCATCGAGAGACGCATCATGGCAGCCGACCAGGCGGACGAATTGCTGCGGGTACATTTCATGCCCGTGACTGCCGGAATTCTGATGTGTCATCGGCGGGCAGTGGATATCGTCCGGTTTCGCAGGGGATTGCTCCGTGCGGCCCTGATTTGAAGCGGTCATGTTTGACGTCGTCATGGACTGCTCCCTGTCGATTAGGGCAGATCGATTGACGTAACCCAACCGATTGCGGGACATCTTACGACCAAATCCGGCTGAATGTCATTGTGCCGGATCAATGCAATCATGACGGCAGAGTTCCGCCTATGCCGTATTCCCCGCGTCGACAGTGAACACCGTCCCGGTGACATTGCGGCCGCCCTCCCCCAGCAGATACTCCACCATGCGCGCGACGTCGTCCGTCTGCGGCAGGCGACGCAGCGCACTGCGGCCGGCGATGCGCTTGCGGCCCTCGTCCGAGAGGTTGTGCGTGAGCTCGGTGTCGATGAAGCCCGGTGCGACCGCGTTCACGGTGATCCCGAGCTTGCCGACCTCGCGCGCGAGCGAGCGGGTGAAGCCGGTGGCGGCGGCCTTGGTCGCGCCGTAGACGGACAGGCCATTGTAACCGGTGGTCGCGATGATCGAGGAAATGTTGATGATGCGGCCGGCGCCATCGGCCATCATCTGCCGCGCGACATATTTGGTGAGGACGATCGGCGACAGCACGTTGAGCTGCACCAGGGCCGCGATCTCGGAATTGTGCATGGTAGCGAGCAGGCCTTCGGTGCCGAGGCCGGCATTGTTGACGAGACCGTAGATCGGGCCGAATTCGTTGCGAACGAGTTTTGCGAAGGCCGGGATCGCATCGATCACCGCAAGATCGCAGGCGCGGAAATGCAGCCGCCCCTCGGACCGGACAATCGCCGCCTTGAGCTCGTCGCTCTCGCGCCGCGCTGCCGCGATCACGTTGAAGCCACCTCCGACGAGGCGCGTTGCAATGGCAAGACCGATACCGCGGCTGCCGCCGGTGACAAGAACGTTATGCATCGGTGCGCGCCAGTTTGCCGGCCGGGGTGACGTCGAGCGCCTCGACGAAACGGATCACCGCCGGCACCTTGTGGGACGCGAGCTGGGCGCGGCACTGATCCAGGATCTGGTCGCGAATTTCTTTCGCGCGCGCCGCATCGGTGCCGTCGGCGAGGATCACGTCGGCGACGACGATGCCGCCGGTGATCGGGCTGCGGCGCGACTTGGCGCGCGACATCCGCACGTCGGGATGGCGATTGATCACCGCCTCGATCTCCTCGGGATGGACCTTCAGCCCGCCGATATTGATGATGCCGCCGCGGCGTCCGACGAAGTAGTAACGGTCGCCGCGCAGCTCGACGATGTCGCCGCTGTCGACGAAGCCGTCGGCATCGGTAAGCGCCGTCGCGTCGCGGCCGACATAGGCATGCGCCGTGCGTGCCGAGCGAATCCGCAGCGAGCCGTCGACGACCTTCATCTCGACGCCGTTGCGGTTGCCGAGATAGTCGGCCGGAAAGCCCTCCAGCCCGTCATTCACGGCGAAGCCGACGCCGGCCTCGGTCGAGGCATAGGCGTGGCCGACCGAAGCATTGGGGAACGCCGCCTTCAAGCCGTCGAGCACGGCCTGGTCGGCGATCTCGCCGGAGAGACGGACGTAAGCCGGGGCGAATTGCGCGGCCGCGCCGCTCATCAGGAGCTTGCGCCAGTGCGAGGGCGTGCCCGAGATGTGCGAGACGCCGCGCGCATTCAACCGCGCGATGTGATCGCCGAGCGCCTCATGCGGATCGGACAGCACCATCGAGCCGCCGGACAGGATTGCGCGGAGGAAGATCTGCAGGCCGCCGTAGCGGCGAATGTCGTAGAACGTCGCCCATACCGGCGCCGGACCGCGCGCCGGACCTTCGGCAACGATCGCCCCGGTCAGCGCCTCCAGCGTATGGCCGGCGATCTTTGGCACGCCCGAGGTACCCGAAGTCAACATCAACCATTCGGTCGCACGTTCGCTCGTGACCGGCACGGTGGCTTGAAGCGGCAAATGCGCGGTGACGACCAGCGGAACGCCAGTGCCGCCCCAGCGATCGGGCTCGTCGGTGACGACGGCATCGATGCCGGCATCAGCGATCAACGAGCCAAGATGCGCCGGGTTGAGATCCGGCGGACACAGCAGCATGCGGCGGGCGATGCCGTCGAGCTCGATCATGGCAAGGCCTGACCGGAGCTGGTCTGACAGTTTCAGCAGCACGGCGCGGCCGGACAGCTCGCGCAGGCGGCCGCCCAGAACCGTGTGCGACAGGATGTCGGTCAGCGACACGACATCGTGCGCATCGGAGATCGTGCGGCCTTTCAGCTCCGCGCCAAGATGATCGCGAAGCGCAAAGATCTCACGCGGGGACATTTTCGTAGGCCCGCACGAAATCGCCTACTGTGGCGGGGAACGCAGCGTCCTCGGAAATGGTGAATGGGTCGACGCCGGTCTCGTCCTCGAGGCGCGCCACAAGAATGGCGAAGGCGAGCGAGTCGAAACCCGTCTCGTGCAGGGATAGATCGTCCGAGAGTGCGGGAAGCGTGACGTGCTGCTCTCTGGCGATCTGCTGGATCGCTTCGATGACCTTTGACCTTACCGACATGGCTGGCTCACTTTTCGTATCATTCGTGTTGCGGCGGCTCTTGATGACCGCCTCCCAATGCCCCTCTGTTACCCGACAGAGGTAAATGGCCTCTTGGACAATTCAGATAAAATTGGACCCATCTTGCGGATTTGTTGCCGTTACAGCCAGATCGTGCCGTCTGCGATCCTGGCGAATGTGCTGGAATCGAGCGCGACATAGCCGCCGGATTTCGGGTCGAGCATGAACAACGGATCGGAGATCGCAGCCGGATCAAATCCCGCGCGCGCGAGATCGCTCTTCTTCTGCTTGAACGTCTCGGTCGCATCGAGCTCGCGCGAGATGCGGACGAAGACTGGCCGGGCGTAAGCCGGCAGGCGCCGCGCGAGATGCGCAGGCAGCGCGGCGATGTCAAAGCCCTCGTTCACGACGATCGCGCTCATGCCGGCGCGGCCGTCCGCGCCGGGGATGGCGACGCCGTAGGTGGTGGCGTCAACCACGCCGGCGAAATCACGCACGGCGTCGTTCACCTCCGAGGTCGCGACGTTCTCGCCCTTCCAGCGGAAGGTGTCGCCGATGCGGTCGACGAAATGGAAGAAGCCCTTGTCGTCGATCCGCATCAGATCGCCGGTGCGGAACCAGGCATCGCCCCTGGCAAAGACGTCGCGCAGGATCTTCTTCTCGGTCTCGCCCGCATCGGTGTAGCCTTCGAAGCGGCCTCCGCCCTCGTCCGCGGTGCCGATGCGGCCGATGGCTTCGCCGGCCTCGCCGCGGGCGCAGGCGATGCAAAAGCCCTCGTCATTGCGCAGCGGCACGCCGCTGCCGGGCTCGAGCTTGACCAGACTGGCGGGAAAGCGATGTGCGAGCAGCGGCGGAATCCGCCCGATCGCACCCGGTTGCCCCTCGACATTGAACAGCGAAAAATTGCCTTCGGTCGCCGCGTAGAATTCGAGGATGCGCGGAATGGAAAAGCGCGCCTGGAAATCTTCCCAGATGTCGCCGCGCAGGCCGTTGCCGCAGACGAGCCGCAAGCGGTGCCGGTTCTCGTATTCCGACGGCGCCGCCTTCAGCAGGTAACGGCAGAGCTCGCCGATATACTGAAACATCGTGCAGTCATGCCGGACGATGTCGGACCAGAAGTGCGAAGCCGAGAATTTTTCCGCAATGGCGACCGAACCGCCGGCAGCCAGCATGCTGCACGGCGCGACGATGCCGCCGACCGAGTGGAACAACGGGAGACAATCGTAGAGCCGGTCCTGCGGAGTCGCGCCGGTGAGGCCGGCGAACCAGAAGCCCCAGTTGAGGATACGGCGGTGGCTGATGCTGGCCGCTTTCGGCAGGCCCGTGGTGCCCGAGGTGTAGATCAGCAGCGCGCGGTCACCGATCGTGACGTCGCCATGTTCGTCCGACGAGAGCGGGCCGTCGTCGAGGACGGCGAGCGCGACATCGATCGCGCGCTGGCTGCGGGCATCGCCGTGGGTCCAGACCTTGGGCTGCGCCTTCAGATGCGGCGTTGCGCCGTCCAGCATCTCCGTCAGCTCGTGCGCCAGGATAATGTGCGCCGGCCTTGCGACGTCGATGCAATGCGCAAGCGACTGTCCCACCAGCTTCGTATTGAGCAGCGCCACCACGCCTCCGACGCGGCTGATGCCGAGCCAGGCCGCGAGATAGTCGATGCCGTTCGGCATGATGAGGGCCACGGTATCGCCCTTGGCTACCCCGACCGAGCGCGCCCAGCGCGCGTAGCGATTGATGCGCTTCGACAGGCCTTGATAGTCGAGACTTGTGTCAGCCGTGACCAGCGCGACGCGGCCGGGCTGGCGTTGCGCCCAATCGTCGATGACGTCCGCGAACAGACGCCCGGGCAATGCCTCGATCTGCGCAGTGAGCTCGATTGCCTTCAGCCAGATCTTCGAAGCCGACGGCGCGCGTGCGGCTTTCGGCTGCTCGATGACGCCGGTGGTCATATTGTTCACTCTTTCGGGGCCGTCTGCTGGTGTCCGGCAGCTTAGCCCGCGCGCGCTGCCCAGGTGTTAAGAGACAAGGTAAAACTCCGTTAGTGCGCGATTAACTCTAGCGATCCCTTACCAGGCCGGCGGGATCGGCGTGCAGCCCGGTGCGATTCTTGCGACAGCAAAGTAGCGAAAGCCGAGCGGAAAGCTTCCCTCTCCCTCGACGCCGGGATCAAGGCCCGCATCGCCGACCTCGGCGCGATCCCACTGCACGGCAATGCCCATGAGTTCGGCAGCATGCTGATGGCAGAAACCATCGCCGGCGCAAAGTGGTCGAGCTGTCGGGCGTGAGGAAGGAGTAGTGGGAGGCGCTAGGCGGCCTTCGCCAAGCAGGAAATTCCGTGCTCTACCATCCCTGGTGCTGACCGCTTCGCCTGTGACGCGGGTGCGGCGCGGTGACCGGGTAGTACGGGTTGAGGTCACAGGTCGCGGCGCGTCCCGAGGCGGTCGCGCGGCACTGCGGCATCGAGGTGAAGGAGCAGTCGTACCAGTCCCCGCCACCGCCATTCGCACCGGAATAGACGTGCATGCAGACGGGATAGCGGGGATCGAAGGTTTGCCCATGCGACGGCGCGGCGGCGAGCAAGGCACCGACGGCCATGGCCAGGCCGAGCCAACCACGCGAGGCGAATATCCGAGGAGACCGCATTGCAGACCGCTAATGCTGTTTCTTGTGGCGCCGGCGCGGCGGCGGGGGCGGTTCGTCGAAGGCGTAATAGGGGTTGAGGTCGCAGCTCGCCGAACGGCCCGAGGCGGTCGCGCGGCACTGCGGCAGCGAGGTGAAAGAGCAGTCGAAATAGTCCCCGCCGCCACCGCCGAAGCCGCCGGGCGTATAGACGTGCATGCACACCGGATAGCGCGGATCATAGGTCTGGGCGCTGGCATCTGCCGCGACGAACAGCGTGGCAATCGCGGTGAGGGTCAAGATCGGCAAGCGCATGGACACATCCTCGAGTAGCCGCCGGCTGATCGGGGCCGGCGGCTTCATATGGCATAACATCACGGCGGACGCGACTGTTCCTGCAGATAGATGACAGCAAGGTGAGCAGGGTGGGGCTGCGGCGCTAGGCGCCGAGCCCCTGCAGCACGAGCCGATTCAGCCTTGCCGCGAACGCCGCCGGGTCTTCCGGCAATTCGCCGTCCAGGATCTGCGCCTGTTCGAGCAGCAGCAGGCTGAGATCGTCGACGACCTTCGAGCCGGCTTGCGCCTTGGTGACCGCGGTGACCAGCGGATGGCGCAAATTGATCTCGAGGATCGGCCTGGTCTTCATGCCGCGATTCTGCTGCGACAGGATGCGCTCCAGTTCGCGGCTTGGCCCCTGGCTGTCGGCGACGAGGCACGAGGCCGAGCTGGTGAGGCGCGTCGAGGCCTTGACATCGCTGACGCGCTCGCCGAGCGCGGCCTTGATCACGGCGATGGTGGCCGCTTCGTCCGCGGCCGGCTCGTCCTTCTTCGCCTCGTCCGCCTCGTCTATGCGGGGAATCAGGTCGAGATTGAGATCGCCCTGGCTCAGCGACTTCAGCGGCTTGCCGTCGAACTCCGACGGCATCGAGGTCCAGAACGCATCGACCGGATCGGACAGCAGCAACACCTCGATGCCGCGCGCGGTCGCAGCTTCCAGCCGGGGATTGGATTTCAGCCGCTCGATGCTGTCGCCGACGAGATAATAGATCTCCGTCTGGTTCGGCTTGAAATCGGCGATGACCTGCTTCAGCGAGCGCTTCTCGCCCGACGTGGTGGTGAAGCGCGACAGCGAAAGCAGCTTTTCGCGCCGCTCGAAATCTTCATAGATGCCTTCCTTCAGCACCGCGCCGAAGGCGTCCCAGATCTTGGCAAAATTCTCCGGGTCCTTGTCGGCAAGACTTTCGAGCTCGGACACAACCCGGGTCGCCACGGCTTTGCGGATTTGCGCGAGCTGCGGATTGTTCTGAAGCATCTCGCGCGAAATGTTGAGCGGAAGATCCTCGCTGTCGACGACGCCGCGGATGAAGCGCAGATAGCCCGGCAACAGATCGGCATCGTCGGTGATGAAGACGCGCCGGACATAGAGCTTCACGCGCCCCTTGCGGTTGGGCTCGAACAGGTCGAACGGCTTGGTCGAGGGCGCGAACAGCAGAACGGCGTAGGAATAGCGGCCCTCGGCGCGGTAGTGCAGCGTCATCGCGGGGTCGTCGAAGGCGGAGGCGATCTGCTGATAGGCCTTCTTGTAATCGTCCGCCGTCAGCTCGGATTTCGCGCGCTGCCACAGGGCGCTGGCCGAATTGATCTGGCGCGGCTCGCCCTCTTCGGGCACGAGCTCGATGGGGAACAGGATGTTGTCGGAATAGGCCGTGACGATGCGCTCGATCTCGTAGGTCTCGAGATACTTCTTGGCGTCGTCCTTCAGGTGCAGGACGATCTCGGTGCCGCGCGCCACGCGCGCCGCGTCCTCGTCGCTGGCACGGGCAATCTCGAAGCCGGAGCCACCGGACGACGTCCAGGTCCAGACGTCGCTCTCGCCGGCGCGGCGGCTGATCACGACGATCTTCTCGGCGACCATGAAGGCTGAATAGAAGCCGACGCCGAACTGGCCGATCAGGCCGAGGCCGTCCTTGGCCTCCTTCAGCTTGGACACGAACGCCTTGGTACCGGAGCGGGCGATGGTGCCGAGATGATCGATCAGCTCCTGCCGCTCCATGCCGATGCCGTTGTCGGCGATCGTAAGCGTCTTGGCCGTCTTGTTCGGGATAATGCGGATCTTGAGCGCGTCGCCCTCGCCCAGGAGGGTGGGACTGGCGATGGCCTCGTAGCGCAGCTTGTCGCAGGCATCGGAGGCATTGGAAATGAGTTCGCGGAGGAAGATATCGGTTTCCGAATAAACGGAATGCACCATCAGGTGCAGCAGTTCGGAAACTTCGGCCTGGAAAGGCTGCGTATGCACAGCCGTATCTGACGTCGTCATGCGCTTACCCGGTCAAAACAAAGGGAGGAACCCGGATATAGCGCGAGGCAACGGCGGATCAAGAGGATGTGAAGCATCCGCCCGGCAGGCTCCTGTCAGGGGAGGCGCGGATCAGGTCACGCAACGGCCGGGCTGGAGCAGTTTCGCGACCTCGGTCAGGGAGCTGACCATCGGCTCACAGGCGACCGTCGGCCTGGTGCGAACCTTCTGCTGGTTCAGGAGCAGCACCGGCGGCTTGGCGTTGCCGGTCTCGATCACCGCGGGGACCCGCAGCAGCACCGACGTATCGGCGAGGTCGTTCAGCCGCATCGACACCGTGCGGGTCGCAGCCGGCGCCGGCTTGATCTCGGCGAGCCGGTCCGCCTTTGCGGTGCGATTGACGTTGTGGCTCGGGGCGAAGTTCGCGCTGCGGCTGGAGGTGTCGGCGAGAGCCTGCCAGCGACCAGCCAAGTCATGGCCGGAGGCCAATTGCACAGCACCGAGCGTCGCGACGGTCGCAATGGCGCCTAAAAATACCTTTTGAATCTGTGACATGGCTGTCGATCCCTCGCCCCATGGCGATCACGGGAACAACGCCGCCACAGGATCGGCGGTTCTCGGCCATTACGATCACTTAACCGTGTGCGGAAAATGCCGCAGGTCGGCGAAATATTTCGCAAGCCGTGGAACGACTCCGACGGTCAGGAGTCGTCTCAGCAGCCGGCTATTCCCCCCTGCCCCATAAGCCGGCGACGTAGGGCGCGACTGTGGTGATGCCGGTCGCGCCTTACTTTTGTCTGGCGTCTACTTCGCCTTCGCCGCGAGCCATTCCCGCCCTTCGCCATAGAGCTTCTCGACTTCCGGGCCCGTGAGGCCGGGCATGTCGCGCTTGACCTTGTAGCCGATCAGCTCCTGCATGTAGGCGAGGTGGCGATAGCCTTCGGGCAGCGCGGCGAGCGCCTCCCGGTCGAGGCGCAGCGTCGCGGCGGGATCGACCGGATCGATCCGGTCCTTCTCGTAGATCGGCTGGCGGCGGACGATGCCCCATTTACCCTGCCGCTTCTCCAGGAAATCGTAGAAGCGTCCCGTGCAGACGACGTCGCAGAGCACGTCGTGCACGAGGGCGCGCTGCGAGATCGTCATCTTGGTCTGGGCGATGGCCCGCTCGCCGGCAAGATCGATGCTGGTGCCGCCGAGGAAATGCAGGATACGCACGCCCTTCGCGAATCCCTCCTGGCTGACGCGGATGAAATCCCGCGCCGGTCCCTGAAACCAGGTGGCGGACATCCAGCCCTCGTCATGCCAGACCGTGGCAAAGCGCTCCCAGTCGCCGGCGTCGCGCCACACCGCCCAGTTCTCGACGAGGTCGCGGATGGCGAGGCGATCGAGCAGCGGCTGGTCCATGGGGACATCTCCGGGCTTGAGGCTGCGATGGGCGTCATCGGCCGACGTATCAACGGGGCAATTTGGGCGCCGTCAAGCGGATCGGCCTCGCGGTCGTTCCGGCTGGCCACAACGGGGGAGCGCTATGCGAGCAACGAGCCTTGAAATCAACCTGGCGGCGATTAATATCCGCGACGATGCAGATGAAATTCCTCTTATTCTTGGCCGGACTTCTCGGATTGCTAGCTGCTTTCCCCGCGCATGCGCAGACTGATACACCAACAGAACGCGCGACGGCCTGGAAGACAAGATTGACCGAACACATTGTCGGTAACAGGTTGTTTCCGATTGAAGCGCCGAGGCAGCCCGGCCATGCCAAGATCAAATTCGTGATCGGCCGCTCCGGCCAGTTGATATCGCGGACGTTGGTTGAGGACACCGGCTCTCGGCAGCTCGATGCCGCCGTGCTGGCGATCTTCGATCGCGCCCAACCGTTTCCCGAACCACCGGCCGAGCTGAAGGGAGATAAGTTTTCTTTCACGGTGCCGATCGTCTTCAGCCACCGTTACTTCCAAGTCCCGCCTTACGGGTTGGCAGCGAGCGAGCCGACGCCCGCCTTCGCATTGTCCGACGCCTTGGACGCCTGGCGCAAAGCAGTCACGGAGCATGTCTGGCGCAATAGGGTGTTCCCTCCGGAGGCCATAGGACGGAAAGGCGATGCCGGAGTCACATTCGTAGTCGATCGCTCAGGCAAATTGATTTCAAACGCTTTGGTGGAAAGCACAGGCTTCGCGCCGCTGGATGCCGCCACGCTCGCCATGGTCGAGCGATCCGTGCCGTTCCCAAAACCGCCGGCTAAAGCGAAGGACGACCTGCAGAGAATATCCGTCTTCATGACTTTCGATGGGATGGGCGGGCCGTGGGTAGACGAAGCCAAGGTAAAGGCCAAGCTCAACGGCCTCTGCCGAGGCTGCTGAATAGAGTACCGGCAACTAAAACGGCGCGCCTTGCGACGCGCCGTCCTCTTGTTCGATACAGGGCGTCACTACGCCGCCGGCGCCTTCGGCGCGCGGTTGCGCGAATTGCGCTGGAAGAACAGGGCCTGGCTCGCCACCGCCGATACCATCGCCGGCTGGAACGGCTTCGAGATCAGGAACGCTGGCTCGGGGCGCTCGCCGGTGAGGAAGCGCTCAGGGTAGGCTGTGATGAACACCACGGGCACCTCGAACGTGCGCAGCAGTTCGTTGACCGCATCCAGGCCCGACGAGCCGTCGGCGAGCTGGATGTCGGCGAGGATCAGGCCGGGCCGCTTGTTCTTGGCCAGCGCCACTGCATCGGCATGGGTGCGCGCGACGCCGACGACATTGTGGCCGAGATTCTTCACCAGGCTCTCGAGGTCCATGGCGATGAAGGTCTCGTCCTCGATGATCAGCACGTCGGTCGCAATCTCGGCCGCCATCTCGCGTCCGGCAGCGTCTGCAAGGCGCCGCGTCTCCGCGACGTCGGTGCCGAGAACGAAGGCGACTTCCTCTTCCGAGAAGCCCTCGAGCGAAAGCAGCAGGAAGGCCTGACGCGGCAGCGGCGTGATGTTCGACAGCCGCCGCTCCGGCGGCATCGGCAGGGTCGTCACCTCGGCATCCTCGTTGACGGAGACCGAATTCCAGATCTGCGTGAACAGCCGGAACAGGCCGGCCCGAGGCCCATGGCTCTCATCGAGCACCGACGGATCTCCCAGCATGGCTTCCAACATGGCTGCGACATAGGCGTCACCGGAGGCCTGGCTGCCGGTCAGGGCGCGCGCGTACCGGCGCAACAACGGCAAGTGTTCAGCAACAAGCTGTGAACGGGACATCCCCACTCCATTCGTCTTCGGGCCAGCCTTGAGGTCAGGAGACACGCGGGGGGCCCGGGTTCCCCTGCTGGGCTGACTACGCATCAGCTCAAGAAAAGTTCCGTGGAGCTGGGAACTTTTTCGCGGACCTGGAATTGAGCCTATCCAGGGAACGGCTCCCGGTTGAGAAAACCTCTCGAATTTGCAGTCACTTAACTCGGGGAAACGTGGAACAGGTCATGAAAGATCTCAAGTCTCAAGCCAGCAGAAGCACGACCCCCGGCAAGGGAGGCCTCACTCCGGAGATCCAATCCCGGATCGGGCATCAATTGCGAGCCATGTACGACGATGTCGTGCGGCAGGGAGTTCCGGATCGGTTCGCAGAACTGATCAAGAAGCTTGATGCGCCGGGAGCGACTCCCCACGTGGAAAATGAGGGTGGATCCAACGACAACAACAATGGGAGGGATTAATGCCTCTCACGGACTCCCTTCGTAACGACATCCTGGCGGCCGTGCCCAGTTTGCGCGCCTTCGCCATCTCGCTCAGCGGCAATGCGGACCGGGCCGACGACTTGGTCCAGGAGACGCTGCTGCGTGCGCTCGCCAACATCGACTCGTTCCAGCCGGGCTCCAACCTCCCCGCTTGGCTGTTCACGATTCTCCGCAACCTGTTCCGCTCCGACTATCGCAAGCGGCGGCGCGAGGTCGAGGATGCCGAGGGCAACTACGCCAAGACGCTGAAGACGCAGCCTTCGCAGAACGCGCATCTCGAGTTCGAGGAGTTCCGCACGGCGCTCGACAAGCTTCCGCAGGATCAGCGTGAAGCGTTGATCCTGGTCGGCGCGTCCGGCTTCTCGTACGAGGACGCGGCCTCGATCTGCGGCTGCGCGGTCGGCACGATCAAGAGCCGCGTGAACCGCGCCCGCTCGAAGCTCGCCGCGCTGCTCTATGTCGACGGCGCCGAGGATTTCGGGCCCGACGAGACGGTGCGGGCCGTGATCGGCGGCAGCGGCGGCTGATAGCCGACGCCAATCAGACGAGACGAAGACGGCCATTCCCACGGCCGTCTTCGCGCACGTCCGATGCGGCTGGCGCCGGGTTCACGGCGCTTGGTCACTCGTCAACAAAAGTCACGGTATCGGCCATGCTCGCACGCGAGGTGCGGTAGCTGTTGACCTTGTGCGCATGGTCCGCATAGCCGAACGAGATGCCGCAGACGACGCGGCGGTCGTCGGGCAGATTGAAATGCCGGCGGATCAGCCCGGAATGCCGCGCGAGCGCCGCCTGCGGTATCGTGCCGAGCCCCAGCGCCTGCGCGGCCAGCATGAAATTGCTGACATAGGCGCCGCAATCGATCGCACCGTAAATGCCGAGCGGCTCGTTGGTGTGAATGATCGCGACATGTGGCGCGCCGAAGAAATTGTAGTTCTCGAGCGCCTGCCTCGCATAGGCCATCTTGTCGCCGCGGGCGATGCCGAGCGTGTTGTAGAGCTGGAAGCCGCTCTCGCGGCGGCGCTCCAGATAGACCCCGACATATTCGCGCGGCGGCGTGAAATCGTAATCATCGCCAAGGCCCTTTGAGGCCTCCGCGTAGATCGCCTTGCGAAAGCGCTCCTTGGCCTCGCCGCTGGCGATGATGACCTGCCAGGGCTGGCTGTTGCACCAGGACGCCGTGCGCTGCGCGGTAGTCAGCACATGCTCGATGGTCGCGCGATCGACGTCCTTGGGAAGAAACGCGCGGACGGAGTAGCGCTCGTTGAGGAGCTCTTCGAGCACGCCGATGCGGTCTTGGGTCTGGCTCACTTTTGCATCCATGAGTTGGCTCGCGCTCTTCTCGTAGGGTGGGCAAAGACGCGCAAGCGTCGTGCCCACCGACAGACTTGCCCCGAAGCATCTTCATATGGTGGGCACGCTTCGCTTTGCCCACCCCACGAGATACCGCGAGACGTGAGATTATCGCCCCTTGGTCGGGATCTTGTTATACGGCACGTCCTTGTCGACGCGAATGTCGCCGGGCAGGCCCAGCACGCGCTCGGCGATGATGTTGCGCAGGATCTCGTCGGTGCCGCCGGCGATGCGCATCGAGGGCGAGGACAGCAGCATCTGCTGGAACTGGCCCTGCACCGTCTCCTCGTCGTTGCCGGTGAGAACACCGGCCGCGCCCTGGAGGTCCATGGCGCAGGTCGCGATGTCTTGGAGCATCATGCCCGACACGAGCTTGCCGATCGAATTCTCCGGGCCCGGCCGCTCCCCCTTCGACAGCGCCGAGATCGTGCGGTAGCTGGTGTATTTCAGCCCGTTCGACTTCGCCGCCCAGGTCGCGAGCTTCGAGCGCACGGCGGGATCGTCGATGGCGAGTCCGTCCTCCAGCATCAGGCTGGAGCAGAACTCGAACATCTCAGGCACGCCGGTCGCAAGCCGCGCGCCGATCGACATGCGCTCGTTCATCAGCGTGGTCAGCGACACGCTCCAGCCCTCGCCGACGGCCCCCAGCCGCTGGCTGTCGGGGATCACGACGTCGGTGAAATAGACTTCGTTGAACTCCTGCATGCCGTTCGCCTGCTTGATCGGCCGCACCTCGACGCCCGGGCTCTTCATGTCCAGGAAGAACATGGTGAGGCCTTTGTGCTTGGGCACGTTCGGATCGGTGCGCGCGATCAGGAGTCCGTAGTCGGAATAATGCGCGCCCGAGGTCCAGATCTTCTGGCCGTTGACGACCCAGCTATCGCCCTTCTTCTCGGCGCGCGTGCGCAAGCCCGCAACGTCCGAGCCGGCCGATGGCTCGGAGAACAGCTGGCACCAGATCTCCTCGCCCGAGGCAAGCTTGGGCAAGTAGCGGCGCTTGGCGTCTTCGCTGCCGAAAGCCATCACGGTCGGACCGCACATGCCTTCGCCGATCTGGAACGGCTGCGTCAGCTTGCCGTAGACGCCCTCCTCCTGCTGCCAGATCACCCGCTCGATCGGCGTCGCACCGCGGCCGCCATATTCCCTAGGCCAGTGCAGGCAGGCCCAATTGCCTTCGAACTTCTTCTTCTGCCAGGCCTTGCCGACATCCACGATGTCGCGATTGGCAAGGCGGATGCGCCCGAGCGAGGATTTTGACAGCTCGGCATGCAGCTCCTTCGGCGCATTGGCCTCGATCCATTTGCGCGCGGTCTCGCGGAATGCGGCTTCCTGTGGCGTGTCGTCGAAATTCATGGCGGACCTCTCAATCTTTGCGCAGTGCGTAGGGTGGGCAAAGCGAAGCGTGCCCACCACCTTCTCTCGATAGAATACGTGGGCACGGCGCGTACCGCGCCTTTGCCCACCCTACGATTTCAGCCTCTTCCCTTCGTCGGGATCTTGTTGAACGGCACGTCCTTGTCGACACGGATGTCGCCGGGCAGGCCCAGCACCCGCTCGGCAATGATGTTGCGCATGATCTCGTCGGTGCCGCCTTCGACGCGCGTTCCGGGCGCGCGCAGCAGCATGGCTTGGAAACGGCCGGCGAGCTCACCATCCTCGCCGCTGACGACGCCGCTTGCACCCTGCAAGTCCAGTGCGTAGGTGGCGACATCCTGGATCATCGAGCCCGCAACCAGCTTGCCGATGGAGTTTTCCGGCCCCGGCCGCTCGCCCTTTGACAGCGCCGAGATCGCGCGCATGCTGGTGTATTTCAGCCCGCTCGCCTTCACCGCCCAGTTCGCGAGCTTCGAGCGCACCGCGCGATCGTCGATCGCCGGACCGTCATCAAGCATCAGGCTGGAGCAATATTCGAACAGCTCCGGGAATCCGGTCGAGACGGCCGCGCCGATGGCGCTGCGCTCGTTCATGAGCGTGGTCAGCGAGACATTCCAGCCGTCGCCGACCTCGCCGAGGCGCTGGTGGTCGGGGATGCGGACATTGGTGAAATAGACCTCGTTGAAGTCGGAGGCGCCGCTCGCCTGCTTGATCGGCCGTACCTCGACGCCAGGGCTCTTCATGTCCAGGAAGAACATGGTGAGCCCCTTGTGCTTGGGCACGGTCGGATCGGTGCGGGTGAGCAAAATGCCGTAGTCGGAATAATGCGCGCCCGACGTCCAGATCTTCTGGCCGTTGACCACCCACTCGTCGCCATCCTTCTCGGCGCGCGTGCGCAGGCCGGCGACATCAGAGCCGCCGGCGGGCTCGGAGAACAGCTGGCACCAGACCTTCTCGCCGGAGGCGAGCGGCGGCAGATATGTGCGCTTATGTTCCTCGCGCGCGAATGCCATCATGGTCGGCCCGCACATGCCATGGCCGATGATGAACATGCGCGAGAGCTGGCCGAACGGCCCCTCTTCCTGCGACCAGATCACGCGCTCGATCGGCGAGGCGCCGCGGCCGCCATATTCCTTCGGCCAATGCAGGCAGGCCCAGCCGGCGTCGGCCTTCTTCTTCTGCCAGGCTTTTGCGACCTGCAGGATGTCGGCGTTCTTGAGCACAGTGCGGCCGAGCGAGGATTTGCGCAGCTCCTCCTCGTACTGCTTCGGCGCATTCGCATTGATCCAGGCGCGCGCGGTGGTGCGGAATTCGGCTTCCTGCGGGGTGTCGTCGAAGTTCATGGCTTCATCTCTCTTCCGTCATTCCGGGGCGATGCGAAGCATCGAACCCGGAATCCAGAGGTTACCGTCTCATCTCGAGATTCCGGGTTCGCGCTCCGCGCGCCCCGGAATGACGACAGGAATTTACGCCGCGTTCTTCTTCCGCATGCGGTCGATCAACTGGTCTTCCCAATAGGACAAGCTGCCTAACCCCAGCGCCATCGCGTTGGCGCGGCGGTAGTACATGTGGCAATCGAACTCCCAAGTGAAACCCATGCCGCCGTGAACCTGGATGTTGTTCTTGGCACAATGCTGGAACGCCTGCGTCGCGCTGATGCGCGCGGCGGCCGCGGCCTCCGGCAGTTCGGCTGCGTTGGTCGAGAGCGCCCAGGCGCCGTAATAGCTGTTGGAGCGCGCCAGCGTCGCCGATACGTACATGTCCGCAAGCATGTGCTTGACCGCCTGGAAGGAGCCGATCTGGCGGCCGAAAGCGATGCGGTCCAGCGCGTAGTCGCGGCCCATCTCCAGCGCGCGGTCGGCCCCGCCGACCTGCTCGAAGGCGCACAGCACCGCGGCGCGGTCGAGCACCTGGGTCAGAATGCTCCAGCCTTCGCCCGCAGCGCCGAGCGGCTCGGCTTTGGCATCCTTAAACGTTAGCTCGGCCTGCCCGCGGGTCGGATCGAGATTGGTGAGGCTCTTCACCTCGACGCCGCCGGCCTTGAGGTCGACCAGGAACAACGAGATGTCACTCTCGCGTCCGCTCGATCCCGTGCGCGCGGCAACCACCGCGAAATCGGCGATTGCCCCGTCGGCCACCGGCTTCTTGACGCCATTGAGGACACCGTTCGCGGCGGTGAGCTTGACGTTCTTCGGCGACGGATTGCCCTTGCCCTCGAACAGCGCAAGCGTGCCGATCGCCTCGCCCGCGGCGATTGCCGGCAGCCATTTCTTCTTCTGCGCGTCGCTGCCGGCGATCAGCAGCGCTTCGGCAGCGAGGTAGACCGTCGAGGAGAACGGCACCGGCGCGTTGGCCCGGCCCATTTCCTCCGCGATCACGCAGAGCTCGAGATGGCCGGCGCCCGCACCGCCGAACTCCTCGGGAATCGCGACGCCGAGGAAGCCCATCTCGGCAAGGCCCTTCCAGAGCTCCTTGTCGTAGGGCGCCTTGCCGTCGAGCACGACGCGCACCGCCTTGGGCGGGCACTTCTCGCTGAGGAACTTGCGCGCCTGGTCGCGGAGCTGCTTCTGGTCGTCGGAGAAATCGAAGTTCATGGGCGGCTACCTTTGTTCATTCGTCGTATTCATTGAGACCGTCATTCCGGGGCGCGCGTAGCGCGAGCCCGGAATGACGAATGGAGAGAGACGGACTTCATCGCAGCACGATCACATCCTGATCCGGTCGATCGGCATAGAGCCGCTCCACCAGCGCGGCGCGCCGCTCGAGGCCGGCGCGCTGGTTGATGTAGCCCTTGTCGGTGAGCTCGTTGCCGTCGATCGAGGGCGGCTCGACCATCAGCATCGCGCGAGCGATGGCCCGGCTGCTGGCGCCCTCGCAGTCCCGGTTGTGAGCTTCCAGGCCGCGCCTGAAGCAGGCGATCACCTCCGGATGCTTCACCGCCTCGGCAAAGCTCAGATCGGGATTGCCGACGAGCTGGCGGCAGGCATGCAAATTGGGCCAGGCCAGCAAGCCGATGAAGGCGCGATCCTGCCCCGCGACCAGCGCGTCGTGCACCACGGGGGTCGCCGCGGCGATCGCGTCAGTGCGGAGCGAGCCGACATGCACGAAAGTGCCGGTGGTGAGCTTGAAGTCCTCCACCACGCGGCCAGCGAAGATGATGCCTTGTACCGGATCGGTGTCGTCGACGAAGATGCCGGCATCGCCGATGCAGTAGAATCCTTCCTCGTCGAACATCTTCTTCGTGAGATCGGACTGGCCGAAATAGCCCGGCGTGACGTTGACGCCGCGCAGGCGCAATTCGTATTTCGAGCCACACGGCACCATCTTCAGCTCGACACCGGGGAACGGCAGGCCGATCAGGCCGACGCGCTCGGTGTCCCAGTAAGTTCCAGTCGAGGTCGGCGCGGTCTCGGTCGAGCCCCAGCCGGTGTAGAACACGATGCGCTCGCCGGTTGTCTTCACCGCCAGCGCCTGCATGCGATCGTAGAGATCGTCCGGCAACCGCGCGCCGCCATAGGCCATGATCGAGAGATTCTTGAAGAAGGAGCGGCACAGCGCATCGTCCTTCTCCATGGCGGCGGCCAGCGCGGCGTAGCCTGCCGGCACATTGGCGTAATAGGTCGGCGAGATCTCGCGCAAATTCCGCAGCGTCTCATCGAACTGGCCCGGCATCGGCCTTCCGTCATCGATATAGAGCGTGCCGCCATCGACCAGGATCGGGTGAAACGCCGCATTGCCGCCCATGGTGTGGTTCCAGGGCATCCAGTCCAGCATGGTCGAGATCGGCCCGCTCGGGTCGCGCGGCCGCACCTGCATCATCATCGCCGCATTGGCGCACATCATCTGCTGCGTGTTGATGACGGCCTTCGGCATGCCGGTCGAGCCTGACGTGAACAGCAGCTTGCCGACGGTCTGGGGGGTGATCTCTGCAATCGACGCTTCGACATCCGCCGTCACTGGCGTTGCCGCGAGCTCGGCAAAGCTGATGCTCCTGATGCCCTCGCAGGGCCGCGCGACGTGAACCACGGTGACGCCGGTGAGGTCGAGTGCCTTCAGCGCTTTCTCGAAGGTCGGGCCGTCCTGTACCATGACGAGGGCCGGCTTGATCAGGTCGAAGAGGTATTTCAGCTTGACGTGATCGTGGCTCATCAGCGAGTACGCTGGCGAAACCGGCGCAGCGGGCGAGCGCGCCTGCATCGCGGCCTGCGTCATCAGCGCGTGCTCGATCGAATTGCCGGAGAGGATCGTGACCGGCCGTCCGTCGAGCTTGAGACTGAGCAAGCCTTGCGTCAGCGCATCCACGATGCGCTTGGCTTCGCCATAAGACACCCTGCGCCATTCGCGGTTCGGACCGCTCCGCTGCGCCAGCCAGATGCGCTCGGGTGCTTCCTTCGCCCATTTCGCCAGCGAGGCCGGGATATGCTTCTCGTAAGGCTGCAGCGGAATGCGCGACTTCAGCACCACCGTGCCGTCGCCGCGGCGCTCCACGTCGATGTTGCGCTCGAGCCACCGGACCTTGCGAAAGGCGGGCTTCGTCATCACCGCCGCCGCGCTTCCACTCATTTTGCGTCTCCCGGAATTATTGTCCTTTGCGGATCTTCGTCGTTCAGCGCCTGATATAGACAGGCTTTCGCTTCTCGAGGAAGGCCCTGATGCCTTCCGAAAACTCTTCCGAGCGGCTGCACAGGACCTGGTTGCGATCCTCCATCGCAATCGCCGCTTCCAGCGACCCCGCATCGACGCTCATGTTGAGGCATTCCTTTGATAGACGAAGCCCCACCGGCGAGGCGGTCATCATCGCCTCGACATAAGGCTCGGCCGCGTCGTCGAGCTTGTCCTCGTCCACGACCTCCGAGACGAGGCCGGCCGCGAGCGCGCGCTCCGCTCCGATGAAGCGCCCAGTGAGGATCAGCTCGGATGCGACCGACACGCCGACGAGACGAGGCAGGAAATAGCTGGTGCCGATATCGCAGCCGCCGAGCCCGAGCTTGATGAAGGCGCAGTTCATCCGTGCCGATCTCGTCGCAATGCGGATGTCGGACGCCAGCGCCAGCGCGAAGCCGCCACCCGCAGCCGCGCCCTGCACAAGCGCCAGGATCGGCTGCGGACAGCGCCGCATCAGCATCACGATGTCTGCAATGCGCCGCTGCGAGTCCAGCGACTCCGTGACCCCAGGCGGCTCCTGCTGCCCGGCCCGGCGCGCCATCGCGGCTTTGAGATCGAGGCCCGCGCAGAAATTCTTGCCGGCGCGTTTCAATACGACAACGCGGGTATCGCGGTTGCGTTGGAGGCCCTGGAAATAGTCGTTGAGCGCGTCGATCAGCGCCGGATCGAGCGCGTTGAGACTGTCAGGACGATTGAGCGTCACCCGGTCGACGCCGTCGTCGTGCTCGATCAGCAGCGGTTGGGACATGGGGTCTCGTGCATGGCGCTGGTCACGGTGCGGGTTGCTGCGCCCTCTCCCCTTGTGGGAGAGGGCATGCACATCGTTAGCCACGAACTGGCTTGGGTGAGGGGTCTGGCTCCGCAGATGAGATCGCGGAGAGAAACCCCTCATCCGGCGCTTCGCGCCACCTTCTCCCACAAGGGGAGAAGGAAGAAAGTACCTACCGCGGAGCCATGCGGATGGCGCCGTCGAGGCGGATGGTCTCGCCATTGAGCATCGGGTTCTCGACGATGTGCACCGCGAGCATGCCGTATTCATTGGCGTCGCCGAGACGCGAGGGGTGCGGCACCTGGGCGCCCAGGCTCTTGCGCGCCTCCTCGTTCAAGCCCATCAGCAGCGGCGTGAAGAACAGGCCGGGCGCGATGGTGTTGACGCGGATCTTCTGGCTGGCGAGATCGCGCGCGGCTGGCAGGGTGAGGCCGACGACGCCGCCCTTCGAGGCCGAATAGGCGATCTGGCCGATCTGGCCTTCGTAAGCGGCGACCGAGGCGGTGTTGATGATGACGCCGCGCTCCTCGCCGATGGGCTCCGCAGTGACGAGGCGTTCCGCGAACAGGCGCAGGCAGTTGAAGGTGCCGATCAGATTGACGTTGATGATGCGCGCGAACTTTTCCAGCGGGTAGACGCCGTCGCGGCCGACGATGCGCTGCGAGCCGCCGATGCCGGCGCAGTTCATCAGCACGCGCGCGACGCCGTGCGCAGCTTCCGCCTTGGCGATTGCGGCCTTGATCTGCTCCTCGCTGGTGACGTCGGCATGCAGCGCGACGCCCTTCACTTCGGCAGCGACCTTCTCGGCGTTTTCCTTGCTCTGGTCGATCACACCGATCTTGGCGCCCTTGGCAGCCATGGCGCGGGCGGTCGCGGCACCAAGGCCCGAGCCACCGCCGGTGATGAGAACGGCTACGTCTTTCAACTGCATCGCTTGTACCTTTCCTTGAGCGTTTCTTCTCTAGACTTGTGACGTGGTGGCCGGACTATCCGGCCGCAGCAGCTTCCTCGGCTTGCGTGAGGATGCCGCCGCAGATCAGCGTTTCCATGTGCTTGATATATTGCCGGCAGACGTCGTCGGTGACCGGGCCGACGCCGGTCGCGCGAGACATCGCATGCCGGCCGAAGAACAGATGATCGCAGGCACCGATCAGGCTTGTGTAGAACAGCACCGGATCGGTCTGCCGGAATTCGCCGCGGCTGACGCCTTCGGCGAGCAGGCGGCGGTGGAAATCCAGCAGCGGGGCGACGAAGAATTTCGAGACCTCATCGGCGGAGCCCGCGCTGGTCTCGTGCAGCAGATAGTGGATCAGCCGGTTCATGTAGGGGAACCGGTGATAGGCGCGGATGATGCCGGCGATATGCAGCTTCAGCTTCGCCGTCGACGTGATGGGTTGCGCCAGCAGATATTCGAGATTCGACATCTCGGTTGCCGCATCCCGCGCAAGCAGCGCCAGCAGTAGGCCGTCCTTGTTGCCGAAGTGATATTTGACCAGCGCGGCGTTGGCGCCGGACTTCTGCGCGATATCGGAGAGCGAGATCTCGATCGAGGAGCGTTCGATCATCAGCTCGCTCGCGGCCACCAGCAATTTCTCTGCCGTGGAATTTTTCCCGCCGGGGAGCCTGTTCGGTACGCTGATAGCCACGGAGATCCCTGTTTTCGCCGCTCGGAGCGGGGGGCAGATAAGCCCAAGCAGCGCCTCATCACAAGAGTTAATTGATCGATTGACTAAACGATAGTCCACCCCTTAAATCCGCCCCGACAACCCAATTCAGAACAATCATGGGAGAGACCGAAATGGCCGAGGCTTATATCGTCGCCGCTGCGCGCACCGCGGGCGGGCGCAAGGGGGGCCGCCTCGCCGGCTGGCATCCGGCCGATCTCGCCGCCAAGGTGCTGGACGAGCTGGTCGACCGCACCAAGGCCGATCCCGCGCTGGTCGAGGACGTGATCATGGGCTGCGTGATGCAGGTCGGCGAGCAGTCCAACAACGTCGCGCGCAACGCGATCATGGCCTCGAAGCTGCCGGAGAGCGTGCCGGGCACCTCGATCGACCGCCAGTGCGGCTCCTCGCAGCAGGCGCTGCACTTCGCCGCGCAAGCTGTGATGTCGGGCGCGATGGACGTCGTGATCGCGGCCGGTGTGGAATCGATGACCCGGGTGCCGATGGGCCTGTCCTCGCAGCTTCCGGCCAAGAACGGATTTGGCAACTACAAGAGCCCGGGCATCGAGAAGAAGTATCCGAACATCGTGTTCAGCCAGTTCACCGGCGCGGAGATGATGGCGGAGAAGTACGGCCTCTCCAAGGATGAGCTCGACGAGTACTCCTACAACAGCCACCAGCGCGCGATCGCGGCGACGCAAGGAGGTCACTTCAATAAGGAGATCGTGCCGCTCGAGATCACCCGTGCCGACGGCAGCAAGGACACCCACCACATCGACGAAGGCATCCGCTTCGACGTCAGCCTCGACGGCATCAAGGGGGTCAAGCTGATCGCCGAGAACGGCAGGCTCTCCGCCGCCAGCGCCAGCCAGATCTGCGACGGCGCTTCCGGCGTGATGGTGGTGAACGAAAAGGGCCTGAAGCAACTCGGCGTCAAGCCGCTCGCGCGCGTCCACCACATGACCATGACGGGCGGCGATCCCGTCATCATGCTGGACGCGCCGCTGCACGCCACCAAGAAAGCGCTGGAGAAGGCCGGCATGAAGATCGGCGACATCGACCTGTTCGAGGTCAACGAAGCCTTCGCCTCGGTGCCGACCGCCTGGCTGAAGACCACTGGCGCCGACCCGGAGCGGCTCAACGTCAACGGCGGCGCCATCGCGCTCGGCCACCCCCTCGGCGGCTCCGGCACCAAGCTGATGACGACGCTGGTTCACGCCCTGCACCAGCGCGGCAAGCGCTATGGCCTGCAGACCATGTGCGAAGGCGGCGGCATGGCGAACGTGACAATCGTGGAACGGCTGTAAGAAGAACAAAAGCGAGTAGTGAATGGCGAGTAGCGAATGGTGAGTAGGCGAAGGGCGGTTTGCCCTTCTTCCCTATTCGCCACTCGCTACTCGCCATTCGCGTTTTGAGGAAACGCCATGACCCACCCCTCCATCCACGCCCGCACCACGCCGAACAAGGTCGCCTACCAGATGGCCGGTACCGGCAAGGCGATCACCTATCGCGAGCTCGACGAGCTCTCGAACCAGGGCGCACATCTCTTCCGATCGCTCGGGTTGAAGGCCGGCGACCACATCGCACTTCTGATGGAGAACCGGCTCGCCTTCATGGAGATCTGCTGGGCGGCACAGCGCAGCGGGCTCTACTACACAGCCATCAGCCGCTATCTGAAGCAGGACGAGATCGACTACATCATCAAGGATTGCGGCGCCAAGATCGTCATCACCACGCCGAAATGCGCCGACCAGATCAGGGGCCTGATCAAGGGCACGGCAGGCGAGCCCGTCTTCTACATGATGGACGAGCCGCTGCCCGGCTTCCGTTCCTACGACAAGGAAGCAGGCGCGCAGCCGACCACGCCGATTGCGGACGAGGTCGCCGGCTACGACATGCTGTATTCGTCGGGAACCACCGGGCGACCCAAGGGCATCAAGAAGGCCTTCGAAGGTAACAGGATCGACGTGCCGAACGCCCTCTTGCGCGTGCTCTGCGCCGATATGTGCAGAATGAACGCGGATAGCACCTATCTCTCGCCGGCGCCGCTCTATCACGCCGCGCCCCTGCGCTTCAACATGATGGCCATCGTGCTCGGCGGCACCTCCATCATCATGGAGCACTTTGACGCCGAAGAATTCCTGAAGCTGGTCGAGAAATACAAGGTGACGCAGTCGCAGCTGGTGCCGACCATGTTCGTGCGCATGCTGAAGCTGCCGGACGAGGTGCGGACGAAGTACGATGTTTCAACGCTGAAAGGCGCGATTCACGCAGCGGCGCCCTGCCCGGTCGACGTCAAGGCCAGGATGATCGAATGGTGGGGACCGATCCTGATCGAGTACTACGCGGGCTCGGAAGGCAACGGCGTCACGGTCTGCAACTCGCAACAATGGCTGGAGCACCGCGGTAGCGTTGGCCGCGCCGTGGTCGGCAAGGTCAAGATTCTGGACGAGAACGACGAGGAGCAGCCGACAGGCGAGATCGGCACGGTCTATTTCGCCGACGCGCCCGCCTTCACCTATCACAACGACCCCGAGAAGACGAAGAAGGCCTACAACGCCAAGGGCTGGTCGACGCTCGGCGATGTCGGCTATCTCGACAAGGACGGCTTCCTCTATCTCACCGACCGCAAGTCCTACATGATCATCTCGGGCGGGGTGAACATCTACCCGCAGGAGACCGAGGACGTGCTGATCACGCATCCTGAGGTCGCCGACGTCGCTGTGTTCGGCGTGCCGAACGAAGAGATGGGCGAAGAGGTCAAGGCGGTGGTCCAGCCGCACGACATGAGCCGCGCCGGCAAGGCGCTGGAGGCCGATCTGATCGCCTACTGCAAGACCCGCCTCTCCGCCATCAAGTGCCCCCGCTCGATCGACTTCGAAGCCGAGCTGCCGCGCACGCCCACGGGCAAGCTGGTGAAGCGGCATCTGCGCGACAAATATTGGCCGAAGACGGCGACGAAGATTTAGGGCGCAATCTCGTAGGGTGGGCAAAGGCGCGAAGCGCCGTGCCCACCACCTGTTCAGACTACGATCTGTTGGTGGGCACGCTTCGCTTTGCCCACCCTACAACGCTCGCGCAGACCACCTCAATCGAACAAACTCGGCGTGTGGTTCACCAGCGCGCCTTCGATCTCGAGCATCTTCAGCTTCGTCACCACGCCGCCATTGGCCGAGAAGCCGCCGGGCCTGTTGCCGGCCGCCAGCACGCGATGGCAGGGTACGACAATGGGGCACGGATTGCGGCCAAGCGCCTGGCCGACGTCGCGCGACAGTTGGACGCCGCCGAGCTGCTTGGCGATGTCGCCATAGGTGATCGTCTTGCCGGGCGGAATGGTGCGGGCGATGTCGTAGACGCCGCGGTTGAAGTCGGGAACGCCGTCGAGATCGAGCGGGATGTCGGTGAGGTCATCCGGCTCGCCCGCGAGCAGTTTCGTGATGCGGTCGATCGCCTGCTGCACCTCGGCGGTCGGCTCGGCCTCGGTCGCTTCAGGATGACGCTGGCTGATGCGGGTGCGGATCTTCTGCTCGCCGCCCATCGGCAATTGCGTGCCGTTGATGCCGCGCGGGCCCCAGGCGATGGCGCAGAGGCCGATCCGGGTGTCGAACAGGGCGAAATGCTGGTCGGTCATGGCTTGGTTCCTGGCTGCGTTCCTTGCCGCATGCCCCCAATGTGATCTCGGCCCGAATCTAGGCTTGGAAATAGTTGCGATCCACCCGGTTTCCGGGAATCTTGCACAGGAGTTCCAACCCCTCGCGAGCCCTGAATGCAAAGCCTCCACGTCAACGGATACGACATGCCCTATCTCGACGTGGGCGAAGACAGAGGCCGTCCGCCGCTGGTCTGCGTGCACGGCTCGCTCAACGACTTCCGCGTCTGGGGCTGCGTGCTCGGGCCGTTGACGCAGCGACATCGGGTGATCGCCGTCAGCCTGCGGCACTTCTTCCCCGAGCGCTGGGACGGCCTTGGTGACACCTATTCGATCGCCCAGCATGTCGACGACGTCATCGCTTTCATCGACGAGCTCGATCTCGGACCGGTCGATCTGATGGGCCATTCCCGCGGCGGGCACATCTGCTTCCGCGTGGCGCAGCGGCGGCCGGACCTGCTCCGGCGGCTGATCCTGGCCGAGCCCGGCGGCGAGCTCGATGCGAGCCTTGATCCGGATTACGTCGGCGGCCCCTCGCCGCTGCTGGCGCGCTTCACCGCCTCGGCCGAGAAGATCGCAGCCGGCGATGTCGATGGCGGCCTCGCCGTCTTCGTCGACACGCTGGAGGGGCCCGGCACCTGGCCGCGACTGCCGGCGATGGTGAAGCAGAATCTGCGCGACAACGCCATGACGCTGATCGGCCAGGTTCGCGACAACCGCCCGCCGTTCTCGAAGGCGGATGCGGAGTCCATCAAGATGCCGACCCTGTTCATCCTGGGGGCGCGGACCAAGGGCCTGCTGCCGAAGGTGCTGCACGCGCTGGCCGCGCATGTGCCTTATTCGAAGACGGCGATCATCCCGAACGCGACGCATCCGATGTTCGAGCAGGCGCCGCAGAAATATTCCGAAGTGGTGCTGGATTTCCTGGCGAGCTGACCAATGCAGACAATTCGCGTCAACGGCTACGACATGGCCTATCTGGAAGTCGGAAGCGGCCGTCCGCTGGTCTGCGTGCACGGCACGCTCGGGGATTTCCGCACCTGGTATCCGGTGCTCGGCCCGCTGTCGAAGAATCATCGCGTGATCTCGGTGAGCCTGCGGCATTTCTTCCCCGAGCATTGGGATGCGGTCGGCGACGACTACAAGATGGCGCAGCATGTTGCCGACGTGATCGCCTTCATCGAGCAGGTTGAGCCTGCGCCGGTCGATCTCATGGGCCATTCGCGCGGCGGGCATATCGCCTTTCGCGTCGCGCAGGCGAGGCCTGATCTGTTGCGCAAGCTGGTGCTGGCCGAGCCCGGCGGCGATCTCGACGCATCCCTTCCGGTGCCGGAAGGCACGCCCGCGCATCCGCCGCTGGCGGCCCGCACCGTGCGATCGGTCGAGATGATCCGCGCCGGCGATATCGAGGGCGCGCTGCAGAATTTCTACGAAGGCATCGAGGGCGACGGCTCCTGGCGGCGCGTGCCCGCCGCGGCCAAGCAGCAGCTGCGCGACAACGCGCTGACCTTCCTCGGCCAGATCAACGAGCAGCGCCGGCCGTACACGCTCAGCGATGCGCAGGCGATCAGGACGCCGACGCTGCTGATCGGCGGCGGCGCCACCACCGGCAGCCTGTCGGTGATGTGGCGTGTGCTGGCCGAGCACATCGCGGGCGCCGAGACGGCGGTGATCGCCAACGCCGGCCACTGGATGTTCGAGCAGGCGCCGCTCGAGTTCGGTGATGTCGTGAACAGGTTCCTAGCGGAGTAGGGGTGGCTGCCCGCCTCCAAACTTCGAAAACAACCCCATGCACAGTAGACGGACCTAGTGATATCAACGGCTTAACGGGGGCAGAAAGGCCGCTTGAGCGGGACCTCTAAGGTTCGCCTTGACGCCCCAACCGTCCCGGCATACCTTCCGATACGGAATTCCGTATTCCGTATGAGGAGCCGCCGGCGTGATCCCTCTCGACCCGCTCCCGAACCTGATCGACCAGGTCTATGCGCGGATCCTGGAAGCGATCTCTGACCGCACGCTGCGTCCCGGCCAGCGCATCCGTCAGAACGAGCTGGCCGACAGGCTCGGCGTATCGCGCCAGCCGGTCTCGCATGCACTGCATCTGTTGCACCGCCAGGGCCTGGTCGCCGAAAGCGGCCGCCGGGGATTTGAAGTCACCCAGCTCGACCCCGCGCGCATCCGCCAGCTCTACGAGGTACGCGGCGCCATCGACGCGCTGGCGGCCCGACTTGCCGCGGCGCGCGCAGGCACTGACGCGGCCGGACGTGCACGGCTCGACGCGGCGCTTGCCGTCGGACGCCGCAGCGACCGCAACACGACGCTGGCCGAGCTCATCGCGCTCGATGTCGACTTCCACCGCGCGATCTATCAGCTCGCCGGCAATCCCGTGATCGAGCAAACGATCGCACCGCAATGGCCGCATATGCGGCGCTCGATGGCGACGGTGCTGTCCGAGCTCGATTATCGCGACAGCGCCTGGGCCGAACATGCCGACATCGCCGCACGCATTCTTGCTGGCGACGCGAACGGAGCTGAGCGTGCGGCGCTGGTGCATGCGCAGACGGCAGGACGGATGACCGAGGAGAGATTGAGGGCGACGGACGAGGCGGCGGCGTAATCGCAAACGCCGTCATGACCGGGCTTGTCCCGGCCATCCACGCCTTTCCGCCCGGTCCAAAGAACGTGGATGCCCGGGACAAGCCCGGGCATGACGAGAGAGAAAACGAACAAGCAAACATAAGGAGGACGACCCATGAAACTGTCTCAGGAGCAATTGGAGTTCTTCCACCGCGAGGGCTGGCTGTTTTTGCCCGAGTTGTTCGCCCAGGAGGAGGTCGATCTGCTCGCGCGCGAGGCGGTCGGCATCTACGACGCCAACCGGCCGGAGGTCTGGCGCGAGAAGAGCGGCGCGCCGCGCACGGCCTTTGCCGCACACCTCTACAACGAGGCCTTCGGACTCCTCGGCGCCCATCCGCGCATGATCGAGCCGGTCGAGCAGCTGTTCGGCGAGCCCGTCTACATGCACCAGTTCAAGATCAATGCGAAATCGGCCTTCACGGGCGACGTCTGGCAGTGGCACCAGGACTATGGCACCTGGAAGCGGGACGACGGCATGCCGGAGCCGCGCGCGATGAACATCGCGATCTTCCTCGACGAGGTGATGCCGATCAACGGCCCCCTGATGCTGGTGCCGCGCAGCCAGAATGCCGGCGACCTGGAGGCCTCGCATGACCTCGCCACCACCTCCTATCCGCTGTGGACGCTGGACGAGGACACCGTGACGCGCCTCGTCAAGCAGGGCGGCATCGTGGCGCCCACGGGCAAGCCCGGCGGCATGCTGATGTTCCACGGCAACCTCGTGCATGGATCTGCCGGCAACATCACGCCCTACCCGCGCAAGATCGTGTACCTGACGCTGAACGCGGTCTCGAACTACATCCGCACACCGACCCGGCCGGACTACATCGCGCATCGCGACTTCACGCCGATCAAGACCGTGGACGACGACGCACTGCTGCGGCTCGCTCGTGCGCCGCGGCAGGCGGCGGAGTAGAACAGGCCTCGTGCCACATCCTCAGTCGTCATGCCCGGGCTTGACCCGGGCATCCACGACTTGACGCGATCGCCGTCAGGAAGACGTGGATGGCCGGGTCAAGCCCGGCCATGACGATCTGATAGAGACATGCGTCTCACGACTGCTGCATCACTGGAAAAATCTCCCATGAACCTCTTCCGCCTCCTCCAGGCCCGTTCCTCCGCCGGCAAGCCGGTCCGTGTCGCATTGATCGGCGCCGGCAAATTCGGCTCGATGTTCTTGGCGCAGGTACCGCACACGCCTGGGCTGGAGGTGCCCATCATCGTCGACATCGACCGCGATCGCGCGCGTGAGGCCTGCCGCACCGTCGGCTGGAGCGCCGAGCGGATCGCCGCAACCATGTTCACCGATGACGGCGCACGCGCCATTGCCGGCGGCGCGATGGACGTGGTGGTGGAGGCGACCGGCAATCCTGCGGTCGGCATCAAGCATGCGCGCGCCGCGATCGCGGCCGGCAAGCATATCGTGATGGTGAATGTCGAGGCCGATGTGCTGGCAGGCCCCCTGCTCGCCGAGGAAGCGCGCAAGGCCGGCGTGGTCTATTCGCTCGCCTATGGCGACCAGCCGGCGCTGACCGCGGAGATGGTGGATTGGGCGCGGGCCACCGGCTTCCGCGTCGTCGCTGCCGGCAAAGGCACGAAATATCTGCCGGCCTATCACGACGTGACGCCCGACGGCGTCTGGCAGCATTACGGCCTGACTGCGGGCGAGGCGCAATCGGCCGGCATGAATCCACAGATGTTCAATTCCTTTCTCGACGGCACCAAATCGGCGATCGAGATGGCCGCGATTGCGAACGCCTGCGGCCTCGACGTGCCCACGGACGGCCTGCTGTTTCCGCCCTGCGGCGTCGATGACCTGCCGCACATCATGCGGCCGCGCTCGCGCGGCGGCGTGCTGGAACGGTCCGGCGTCGTCGAGGTCGTCTCCTCGCTCGAGCGCGACGGCCGGCCGGTGTTTCGCGATCTGCGCTGGGGCGTCTATGTAGTGCTGGAGGCGCCGAACGACTATGCCGCCGACTGCTTCAGGCAATATGGCCTGAAGACCGACGCCAGCGGACGCTTCGCCGCGATGTACAAGCCCTATCATCTGATCGGGCTCGAGCTGAACATCTCGGTGCTGTCGGCCGCGCTGCGGGGCGAACCGACCGGGCAGGCCATCGGCTTCCGCGGCGACGTCGCAGCGGTGGCCAAGCGCAATCTGCGCGCCGGCGAGATGCTCGACGGCGAGGGGGGCTATACGGTGTGGGGCAAGCTGTTACCGGCGGCTGCGAGCCTGAGGACCGGCGCCCTGCCCATCGGACTGGCACATCGCGTGAAGCTGAAACATGACGTCGCCCATGGCGCGGTGGTGCGCTGGAGCGATATCGAATTCGATGCGGGCAACGAAACGGTGAAGACGCGCAAGGCCATGGAAGCCGCGTTCGCAGCGCACCATTGACCGGCCTGCC